>NZ_CP109480.1:3640000-8440000 GCF_036227505.1 Streptomyces sp. NBC_01450
GCGGGGCGCCCCGATGCAAATCGAGGGGCCCCGCTCCGGAGTTGGCGTGTGCGAGGGGTCAGACCTCGACGACGACCGGCAGGATCATCGGGCGGCGACGGTAGTTGTCCGACACCCACTTGCCCAGCGTGCGGCGGATGAGCTGCTGCATCTGGTGGGGTTCGACCACACCGTCCTGGGCCGAGCGCTCCAGGACCTCCGTGATCTTCGGGACGACATCTCCGAAGGCGGAGTCGTCGATACCCGAACCACGCGCGTGGACGTGCGGGCCTGCGGTGATCTTGCCCGTACTGGCGTCGATCACCACGAAGACCGAGATGATGCCCTCGTCGCCGAGGATCTTGCGGTCCTTGAGCGCCGGCTCGCCCACGTCCCCGACCGAGAGGCCGTCGACGTACACGTAACCCGCCTGGACCTTGCCGGAGATCTTGGCCTTGCCCTCGATGAGGTCGACGACGATTCCGTCCTCGGCGATCACGATGCGGTCGTGCGGGACGCCGGTGAGGGCGCCGAGCTCGGCGTTGGCGCGCAGGTGGCGCCATTCGCCGTGGACCGGCATCAGGTTCCGCGGCTTGCAGATGTTGTAGAAGTACAGCAGCTCGCCCGCGGAGGCGTGGCCGGAGACGTGCACCTTGGCGTTGCCCTTGTGGACGACGTTGGCGCCCCAGCGGGTGAGGCCGTTGATGACGCGGTAGACCGCGTTCTCGTTGCCCGGGATGAGCGACGAGGCCAGGATCACCGTGTCGCCCTGGACGATCCGGATCTGGTGGTCCCGGTTGGCCATCCTCGACAGGGCCGCCATCGGCTCGCCCTGCGAGCCCGTACAGACGAGGACGATCTCGTGCTCCGGGAGGTCGTCGAGCGTCTTGACGTCCACCACCAGGCCCGGCGGGACCTTCAGATAACCCAGGTCCCGGGCGATGCCCATGTTGCGGACCATCGAGCGGCCGACGAAGGCGACCCGGCGGCCGTACTCATGGGCCGCGTCCAGGATCTGCTGGATGCGGTGAACGTGGCTGGCGAAGCTCGCCACGATGATCCGCTTGCGGGCACTGGCGAAGACCGTGCGCAGCGCGTTCGAGATGTCGCGCTCGGGCGGGACGAACCCCGGAACCTCGGCGTTCGTGGAGTCGGAGAGGAGGAGGTCGATACCTTCCTCGCTCAGACGTGCGAACGCGTGCAGGTCGGTGAGGCGGTTGTCCAGCGGGAGCTGGTCCATCTTGAAGTCGCCGGTGTGGACGACCATGCCCGCGGGGGTGCGGATGGCGACCGCGAGGGCGTCCGGGATGGAATGGTTGACCGCCACGAACTCGCAGTCGAAGGGGCCGATGCGCTCGCGGTGCCCCTCCGCGACTTCGAGCGTGTAGGGGCGGATGCGGTGCTCCTGGAGCTTCGCCTCGATGAGGGCGAGGGTCAGCTTGGAGCCGATCAGCGGGATGTCCGGCTTCTCGCGCAGGAGGAACGGGACGGCGCCGATGTGGTCCTCGTGGCCATGTGTGAGAACGATGCCCTCGATGTCGTCGAGGCGGTCCCTGATGGACGTGAAGTCCGGCAGGATCAGGTCGATTCCGGGCTGCTCCTCCTCGGGGAAGAGCACTCCGCAGTCGACGATCAGGAGGCGGCCGTCGTATTCGAAGACCGTCATGTTCCGGCCGATTTCGCCGAGGCCACCGAGCGGGGTGACCCGCAGGCCTCCCTGGGGAAGCTTCGGCGGCGGGCCGAGTTCAGGATGCGGATGACTCAAAAGACTCTCCTCACCACACGCGCCACGTACCTGGCAAGGCACGTGGCGCGCATGACGTTCGTGCAGTAGCAGTTGTCTGTGTGGGGTGCAGGCCCGTGGCCTGCGTTGTCGTGCGTATTCAGTTGTGAAGTCTGTATTTAGAGCTCTACCCCGCCGGCAGCAAGATCGATCTTGAGCTGGGCGGTCTCCTCGGGCGACAGCTCGACCATCGGGGCACGCAGCGGTCCTGCGGGCAGTCCCTGCAGGGCAAGCGCGGCCTTCGTCGTCATGACGCCCTGGGTGCGGAACATGCCGGTGAAGACGGGAAGCAGCTTCTGGTGGATCTCGGTGGCCTTCTGTACGTCACCCGAGACATACGCGTCCAGCATGGCGCGCAGCTCCGGGGTGACGACGTGGCCGACGACGGAGACGAAGCCGACCGCGCCCACGGAGAGCAGCGGCAGGTTCAGCATGTCGTCGCCCGAGTACCAGGCGAGTCCGGAGCGGGCGATGGCCCAGCTGGCTCGGCCCAGGTCTCCCTTGGCGTCCTTGTTCGCGACGATACGCGGGTGCTCGGCCAGCCGCACGAGAGTTTCGGTGCTGATCGGTACGCCGCTGCGGCCGGGGATGTCGTACAGCATCACCGGCAGCTCGGTCGCGTCGGCGATGGCCGAGAAGTGACGGTACAGGCCCTCCTGCGGGGGCTTGTTGTAGTACGGCGTCACGGTCAGCAGGCCGTGCGCGCCGGTCTTCTCGGCGGCGCGGGCGAGCTCGATGCTGTGGTGGGTGTCGTTCGTACCGACGCCCGCGACAACGTGGGCGCGGTCGCCGACCGCCTCGAGTACGGCTCGTACGAGATCCGATTTCTCCACGTCACTGGTGGTCGGGGACTCACCGGTGGTGCCGTTGATGATCAGGCCGTCATTGCCTGCGTCCACCAGGTGGGTGGCGAGCCGCTGTGCGCCGTCGAGGTCGAGTGCGCCGTCCGCCGTGAAGGGCGTGACCATGGCGGTGAGGACCCGCCCGAAGGGGGTCTGCGGAGTGGAGGTCGGAGCCATGGGTAACACGCTACTCGCTGCTCAGGGCGTGGTCTGCCCTCGGGGGACACGACAAAGCGCGACAAATGCGGAGCCCGGCACTGCCTGCTCGGGGGTTCAAGCAGTGCCGGGTCCGTTTGATCAGGCTAGATGAACTTCTCGAAATGCCGCAATACGGACACCTCGCTCGGTCCATCCGCACATGTGTGCCGGACGGCGTGAGGGAGCGCGTTACGGCGCCACGCGCCCGTTGGCATTGAAGGCCGCGTGGGTGAGCGGCATGAGCTTGGCCCACTCCGCCTCCATCTTCTCGCCGACCATCTCGATCTCCCGCTGCGGGAAGGACGGGACCTTGGCGAGCTCGTGCTGGGTGCGCAGGCCCAGGAAGTGCATCAGGGAGCGTGCGTTGCACGTGGCGTACATCGAGGAGAAGAGGCCGACGGGGAGGACGGCACGCGCCACCTCGCGGGCCACACCGGCGGCGAGCATCTCCTGGTAGGCCTCGTACGCCTGTCGGTAGGAGTCCTCCATCACGCGGCCCGTGAGCTCCTGCTGCGCCTGGGTGCCCTCGACGAAGACGTACTTGCCGGGGCGGCCCTCCTGGACCAGCTTGCGGGACTCGTCCGGGACGTAGAAGGCCGGCTGGAGCTCCCTGTACCGGCCCGACTCCTCGTTGTACGACCAGCCCACGCGGTGCCGCATGAACTCGCGGAAGACGAAGATCGGGGCGCTGACGAAGAAGGTCATCGAGTTGTGCTCGAAGGGGCTGCCGTGCCGGTCCCGCATCAGGTAGTTCAGCAGGCCCTTGGAGCGCTCCGGGTCCTTCTGGAGCTCCTCGAGGGACTGCTCGCCGACGGTCGAGACACGGGCGGCGAACAGCACGTCCGAGTCGGACGCGGTGTGCTTGACCAGCTCGACGGTGACATCGCTGCGGAAACTGGGCTTGAGGTCGTCGGCGGGGGTGTCGGTCACGGTGCGGAGGGTCCTTCCCATCACGTCTCTCGGGCGGCGCCCACTCTACGGGCCGAAACTGACAACGGTGCGTTCGGTGCCGTGCCGCGACATTCGTCGGCGAACTTCAGCGAATTCGGTGATTCCGGGCACCTCTTGGGCCTTTCGCTCGTCTGTACCGGTGACAGCGATTCGTTCGAGCCTCCAGAGGAGAAGCAACACCCATGTTCCGTCGGCGCGAGTCCGTACCGTTCGCCTTCATCGCGGAAGCCGACCAGTTCCGCAGCAATGTCACTCCCCCACCGCGTGGGCGCGCGTCGGGCGGCGAGATATTCGGCCGCTGGCTCCTGGGGCTCACCGTGGTCGCCGGGCTGGTGGGCGCGTTGGTTCTCGGGATGCCGTCCCTCTCGCTGGACCAGTCGTCAGCGACGACCCAGCATTCCGAAGCCTCCAACGGCCGCTGACCCTCCCCCGCTGCCCAAATGCCGTGGGGGCACCCCCATGGCCCCCCAAGGGTGGTGAGCGGGGACCCCGCTCGATAGCCTCACCGGGCACAGCCCATGCGTGGATTGAGTGAGGAACAGTCGTGCCCCTGCCCTTCCTGACGGCGGACCGTGACTTTGACGAGGTGGCGGGCGAAGTCGCCCTGCCCTTCGACGACCGCGGCCACTGGCGGCGCCCCTACCGGCCCGGGCCTTGGCGGGTGGCGCTCGCCGCGCTCGTCCTGCTGCTCGCTTCCTACGTGCTCGTCGCGGCCGTGATCATCGCGCTCACCGGGAGCCGCTCCGCGGCGCTGCTCTGTTTCGTCGGCTCCCTGCTCGTCATCCTGTGCGCGCTGCGGCTGCTGCGGATGGGTGTCTGGGTGAGCCCGCGGGGGCTGCGCCGCGTGGGTTTCCTGTACACGAGTACGGCGTCCTGGGAGCAGGTCGTCGCCGTACGCACCGTCCAGCAGCCGGTGCGCTGGCTCGGGCTGCCGCGCACCGTGCAGGGACAGGCGCTGGTCCTCGTACGCGAGGGTCGTGCGGCGGACACCGTGCCGCCGCTGCTCACCTCGCACAACTCCGACTTCCTGGCGCGCGCGGAGGCGTTCGACCGGGCGGCGGACGCCGTCGAGGTGTGGGCCGACGAGTACCGGCGGAGTTGATCCCCCGGCGGTCGTAGCACGTCGAAGGGGCCGGTCCGCGGAGTGCGGACCGGCCCCTTCGACGTGCTTCCCGTCCTGCTGCTTCTCGTCGCACTCGCCTCGTGCTTCTCGGGTTCGCCCTGGCGCTCAGGCCTCGGCCGGGGGCCTGTCCTCGCGCAGGGCGATCGCCCGCTGCATCGCCTTGCGGGCGCGCGGGGTGTCACGGGCGTCGTGGTAGGCGATCGCGAGGCGGAACCAGCTGCGCCAGTCGTCCGGGGCGTCCTCGGTCTCGGCCTTGCGTCTGGCGAAGACCTCGTCGGCCGAGTCACGGTCGATACGGCCGCCCGGGGTGCGCTTCAACTCGTCCACGGGCAGGCCGCCCTCGGCGTCGAGCTCGGCGGCGAGCCGGTTGGCCTTGCGGACGAACTCGGTGATCTTCCACAGGAACCAGATGCCGATGACCGGCAGGATCAGCACCGCGACACCGAAGGTGACGGTGATCAGGGTGCCGTTCTGGATGAGCAGCACGCCTCGGCTGCCGACCAGGACGAAGTAGACGACCAGGACGGCGGCCGTGACGGCGTAGGTGATCTTCGCGCGCATGTCTGCCGGCTATCTGTTGTGCGTCCCTCGGCTCAGCCGAGGTCCAGGAAGTGTTCCAGGCCGAAGGTGAGGCCCGGCGTGGTCACCACGCGGCGGACGCCGAGCAGGATGCCCGGCATGAAGCTGCTGTGGTGGAGGGAGTCGTGGCGGATGGTGAGGGTCTCGCCCTCGCCGCCCAGCAGGACCTCCTGGTGGGCGAGGAGCCCGCGCAGGCGCACCGCGTGCACCGGGACGCCGTCGACGTTCGCGCCGCGGGCGCCGTCCAGGGCGGTCGCCGTGGCGTCGGGCTGCGGGGCGCTGCCCGCGCGCTTGCGGGCCGCGGCGATGAGCTGGGCGGTACGCGTGGCGGTGCCGCTGGGGGCGTCCACCTTGTTCGGGTGGTGCAGCTCGACGACCTCGACGGACTCGAAGTACGGCGCGGCGACCTCGGCGAACTTCATGGTCAGTACGGCCCCGATGGAGAAGTTGGGCGCGATGAGCACGCCGGTCTCCGGGGACTCGGCCAGCGAGGCGTTGAGCTGCGCGAGTCGCTCGTCGGTCCAGCCGGTCGTGCCGACCACGGCGTGGATGCCGTGCCGGACACAGAAGTCGAGGTTGCCCATCACCGAGGCCGGGGTGGTCAGTTCGACCACGACCTGGGTGCCGGTGGCGACCAGCGCCTCCAGCTCGTCACCGCGGCCCAGCGCGGCCACCAGCTCCAGGTCCTCGGCGGCCTCGACGGCTCGTACCGCCTCGGCCCCGATCCGGCCCTTGGCACCGAGGACCGCCACGCGCAGCTTGCTCATTGCTTCGTTCCTTACCGAGACGGGAATTACGCGACCGCGTCGTGCAGACGGGAGGCCTGCTTGTCCTTGAGCGGGCCTATGACCGACAGCGAGGGCCGCTGTCCCAGGATGTCGCGGGCGACCGAGCGGACCTCGTCGGGGGTGACCGACGCTATCCGGACCAGCATGTCGTCGACGGACATCTGCTCGCCCCAGCACAGCTCGCTCTTGCCGATACGGTTCATCAGCGCGCCGGTGTCCTCCAGGCCGAGGACGGTGGAGCCCTGCAACTGACCGATGGCGCGGCCGATCTCGTCGTCCGAGAGGCCGTGCTCGGCGACGTGGTCGAGCTCGTCGCGGCAGATCTTGAGCACGTCGTGGACCTGGCTCGGCCTGCAGCCCGCGTACACGCCGAAGAGGCCGCAGTCGGCGAAGCCCGAGGTGTACGAGTACACGCTGTAGGCCAGGCCGCGCTTCTCACGGACCTCCTGGAAGAGGCGGGAGGACATGCCACCGCCGAGGGCGGTGTTCAGGACGCCCAGGGCCCAGCGGCGCTCGTCGGTGCGGGCGAGGCCCGGCATGCCGAGGACGACATGGGCCTGCTCGGTCCTGCGGCCGAGGAGTTCGACGCGGCCCGCGGTGCGGATGGCGCGGCGGCCGTCGCGCGGGGCGATCGGCTCGACGGCGGTCTCCTTGAGGGCGCCCGCCTTCTCGAAGGCGGCGCGGACCTGACGTACGACCTTGTTGTGGTCGACGTTGCCCGCGCAGGCGACCACCAGGTGCGTCGGGTCGTAGTGCTTCTTGTAGAAGCGGCGGATGCGGTCGGCGCCGAGCGCGTTGACCGTGTCGACCGTGCCGAGGACCGGGCGGCCGAGGGGGGTGTCGCCGAGCATGGTGTGCGCGAACAGGTCGTGCACGCAGTCGCCCGGGTCGTCCTCCGTCATCGCGATCTCTTCGAGGATCACGCCGCGCTCGGCGTCCACGTCGGCCTGCTCGATCAGCGAACCGGTGAGCATGTCGCACACGACGTCGATGGCGAGCGGGAGGTCGGTGTCGAGCACGCGCGCGTAGTAGCACGTGTACTCCTTGGCCGTGAACGCGTTCATCTCGCCGCCGACCGCGTCGATGGCGGAGGAGATGTCCAGGGCGCTGCGCCGGGAGGTGCCCTTGAAAAGCAGATGCTCCAGGTAGTGCGTGGCGCCGTTCAGCGTCGGCGTCTCGTCGCGGGAGCCGACGTGCGCCCAGATCCCGAAGGTGGCCGAGCGTACGGAGGGGAGGGTCTCGGTGACGATGCGCAGGCCGCCGGGGAGGGTGGTCTTGCGGACCGTACCGATGCCGTTCTCGCCCTTGATGAGGGTTTGGGTACGGGCGACGGCCCGCGCCTCCGAGGAGGTGCGGGCCGTCGCCGTGGAGCTACGAGACGTCACTGGTCGGTGTCGTCCTTCTTGTCGTCGTCGCCTTCGCCCTCGATCACGGGGATGAGGGAGAGCTTGCCGCGGGAGTCGATCTCGGCGATCTCGACCTGGACCTTCTGGCCCACTCCGAGGACGTCCTCGACGTTCTCCACGCGCTTGCCGCCGGCGAGCTTGCGGATCTGCGAGATGTGCAGCAGACCGTCCTTGCCCGGGAGCAGCGACACGAACGCGCCGAAGGTCGTCGTCTTCACGACGGTGCCCAGGTAGCGCTCGCCGACCTCCGGCATGGTCGGGTTGGCGATGCCGTTGATCGTGGCGCGGGCGGCCTCGGCGGCCGGGCCGTCGGCGGCACCGATGTAGATGGTGCCGTCGTCCTCGATCGTGATCTCGGCGCCGGTGTCCTCCTGGATCTGGTTGATCATCTTGCCCTTGGGGCCGATGACCTCACCGATCTTGTCCACGGGGATCTTGACGGTGATGATCCGCGGGGCGTTCGGGGACATCTCGTCCGGCGTGTCGATCGCTTCCATCATCACGTCGAGGATGTGGAGGCGGGCGTCACGGGCCTGCTTGAGGGCAGCGGCCAGGACGGAGGCCGGGATGCCGTCCAGCTTGGTGTCGAGCTGGAGGGCGGTCACGAACTCCTTGGTGCCGGCGACCTTGAAGTCCATGTCGCCGAAGGCGTCCTCCGCACCGAGGATGTCGGTGAGGGCGACGTAGTGCGTCTGGCCGTCGATCTCCTGGGAGATCAGACCCATGGCGATACCGGCGACGGGGGCCTTCAGCGGCACACCGGCGTTCAGCAGCGACATGGTGGAGGCGCAGACCGAGCCCATGGAGGTCGAGCCGTTGGAGCCGAGGGCCTCGGACACCTGACGGATCGCGTAGGGGAACTCCTCGCGGGTCGGCAGGACCGGCACGATCGCGCGCTCGGCGAGCGCGCCGTGGCCGATCTCGCGGCGCTTCGGGGAGCCCACGCGGCCCGTCTCACCGACGGAGTACGGCGGGAA
The DNA here is from genome assembly GCF_036227505.1 of Streptomyces sp. NBC_01450. Lineage (NCBI taxonomy): Bacteria > Bacillati > Actinomycetota > Actinomycetes > Kitasatosporales > Streptomycetaceae > Streptomyces > Streptomyces sp. NBC_01450. Next base: position 3,648,627 of record NZ_CP109480.1, read on the forward strand.
GTTGTAGTTGTGCATGTAGCGCTTGCGGGTCACCGGGGAGAGGGTGTCCAGCTGCTGCTCCATGCGGAGCATGTTGAGGGTGGTGACGCCCAGGATCTGGGTCTCGCCACGCTCGAACAGCGCCGAGCCGTGCACGCGCGGGATGGCCTCGACCTCGGCGGCGAGCGTACGGATGTCCGTGACGCCACGGCCGTCGATGCGGACCTTGTCCTTGATGACGCGCTCGCGGACCAGCTTCTTGGTCAGCGCACGGTACGCGGCGGAGATCTCCTTCTCGCGGCCCTCGAACTGCGGGAGCAGCTTCTCGGCGGCGATGTCCTTGACGCGGTCCAGCTCGGCCTCGCGGTCCTGCTTGCCGGCGATGGTGAGCGCCTGGGCGAGCTCGCTCTTGACCGCGGCGGTCAGGGCCTCGATGACGTCGTCCTCGTAGTCGAGGAAGATCGGGAACTCGGCGGTGGGCTTGGCGGCCTTCGCGGCGAGGTCCGACTGTGCCTTGCACAGAACCTTGATGAAGGGCTTCGCGGCGTCCAGACCGGACGCGACGACCTCCTCGGTCGGCGCCTCGGCGCCGCCCTGGACCAGCTGGATGGTCTTGTCGGTGGCCTCGGCCTCGACCATCATGATCGCGACGTCGCCGTCCTCCAGGACGCGACCGGCGACGACCATGTCGAAGACGGCGTCCTCGAGCTCGGTGTGCGTCGGGAACGCGACCCACTGGCCGTTGATCAGCGCGACGCGGACGCCGCCGACCGGGCCGGAGAAGGGCAGACCGGCCAGCTGCGTGGACGCGGAGGCGGCGTTGATCGCCACGACGTCGTACAGGTGGTCGGGGTTGAGCGCCATGATCGTGGCGACGACCTGGATCTCGTTGCGCAGGCCCTTCTTGAAGGACGGGCGCAGCGGGCGGTCGATCAGACGACAGGTGAGGATCGCGTCCTCGGAGGGACGGCCCTCACGGCGGAAGAAGCTGCCGGGGATCTTGCCGGCGGCGTACATCCGCTCCTCGACGTCCACCGTGAGGGGGAAGAAGTCGAGGTTTTCCTTGGGCTTCTTGGAAGCGGTGGTGGCCGACAGCACCATGGTGTCGTCGTCCAGGTACGCCACGGCGGAGCCGGCGGCCTGCTTGGCCAGGCGGCCCGTCTCGAAGCGGATGGTGCGGGTGCCGAAGGAACCGTTGTCGATAACGGCCTCGGCGTAGTGGGTCTCGTTCTCCACTAGCGTTTTCTCCTCGTCTTCGTCCCGTCTGCCCGTGTGGCAGGGGGACGGTGGCGGAGAGGCGCTCCGTCTGGTGCGGGCCGGTCTTCGATCGAAGCACCCGGGATCTCATTCCCCGGGGGCCACTACCGAGGACCGGCGGCGGTGCGGTGCGCGTCTCCTCGTTCGTTGACGTGACGCTCCCTACCCGGCGGGTACGGAGTCATCACGCTGTGTCGTACGTGCTGTGTCCTGCGTATTGCGTTGTGCTACCACACTACAAAGCGTCGGTGACACTCCGCACGTACAGAGACGTACGGCAGCACTTACAGCAGCGGCACGTACAGCAAAAGGAGCGGCTCCCAAGAGGTGGGAACCGCTCCCTTCACGGCGTCTTACTTGGCGCCCGCCGCACCGCGGCGGATGCCCAGGCGGTCGACCAGCGCACGGAAGCGCTGGATGTCCTTCTTGGCCAGGTACTGCAGCAGCCGGCGGCGCTGACCGACCAGGATCAGCAGACCACGACGGGAGTGGTGGTCGTGCTTGTGGGTCTTGAGGTGCTCGGTCAGGTCCGAGATGCGGCGCGAGAGCATGGCGACCTGGACCTCGGGGGAGCCGGTGTCGCCCTCCTTCTGACCGAACTCGCTGATGAGCTGCTTCTTCGTAGCGGCGTCGAGCGACACGCGTACTCCTCGTAGTCTTTAAATGTGCCACCGAGTGCCCCTGGTCCACATCTCAGGGGAGCTTCCGTTACTCGGGAGGCGGGGATCCGCTGGGCGCGGCCACCAGAGCCATGGGCTCCGGGGGTGCGTACACAAACGGCCGTCACACAGCGTACCAGCCTGGAAGTGGCCGGTTCTCCGTCGCGGCCCCACAGCCGACGGACGGCCTTCAGACGCCGCCGCGGACCTTGCTGTAGACGTCCAGGACGGCCAGGCAGACCGGGATCAGGGAGAGCAGCACCAGGGAATCCGCGAGATCCAGCATGCGGCCCCAGAAGGGAGAGAGCCCCTTCTGCGGCACGATCAGGGCGATCGCGATCAGGAGCAGCACGCCGGCCCCGACCGAGGCGCCGAGCCACAGGGTCCGTATGTCGACGGGGCCGGAGTTGCCCTGGACCAATTCGATGATGATCCCGGCCGGGGGCGAGATCGCGAGGCCGAGTACCAGCAGACCGAGCGTGACGATACCGGCCACGAAAAGGCACGTCACCTGGGCGGTGTACCGGAAGAGGCGCGCCCGCAGCATCGCGGCGAGGCCGGTGCACAAGGCCAGCAGTTGGGCCCAGCCGCTGTCGCTGAAGCCGAGCACCGCGCCACCTGCGCCGATGATGACAGCGGCGCAGCCGCCGACCAGTCCGAACAGCAGTTCGTGGCCCCGGCTGGTCTGGGCGACGATGCGCTGGACGTCGACGGCCTCGAGGTCGCCCTCCACGCCCTCACGACGGGCCCTGGCCAGGTCCTCCGGATTGCGGAAACCGATCGGCAGCTTGGCGAAACGGGCCGACCATCCGGGCAGGAAGCCTACGATCACCAGCGCGACGACCGAGGTACCGGCGGCGATCTCCCGCGGCTGCGCATCCGTGAGCACACCGCAGAACACGGCCAGCGTGCCGATCGCGGCGGCCAGCGCGGCAGCCACGAACGGGGCGTCTCCCTGCGGCAGCAGCATGATCAGCACGACGGAGCAGAGCAGTACGGCGACGCAGCCGACGAGGAACTGCAGCCTGCCTGGGCCTTCACCCGCGTCCTGGGGGATGGCGCCGGAGCCCGCGATGAGCGCGTGCGGCAGCGCCGAGACGCCGAGCGCGACGGCGCTGCCGCGGTCGTCGTACACCCGGGCCCGCACACCGGCGAGTGCCGTCAGCGCCAGCGCGACCACGCCGGCGAGGATGCCCTGAAGGCCGTGCATGTCGTGGCGTATCGGATCCGCGAACCAGAAGACGAAGCCGAGCATGATCAGCAGCAGCGCGCCGGAGACGAGGCCGGCCACCCGCATCAGGTTGTCGTTCCAGCTGCGGATGTCCTGCTTGACCGTGGTGGCGATCGCGTCCACCACGTCGTCGTGAACGGCCGGCGGCAGCGAATCGGCGAATGTGCGCAGCAGCAGCACTTCACCGTCCCTGACCCGGTGCTCGAGCAACGAACGGCTCGCGTCGAGCACTTGGCCCTCGCGGGTCACGAGGTGGTAGCCGGCGGGGCTGGTGTCCGACTGGACCAGGCCCGAGAGCCTGACAATCTCGGGAAAAAGGTCCTGGATCGGCAGGTCCTCCGGCAGCGCGACATCGATACGGCTGTCCGGCGCTGCGATGGTGATTCGGCAGAAACCCGTCGAAATCCCCGTGCTCACCTGGAAGTTCCCCCTGCTAGACAAAGCTTCTTCGCGCCGCTCGTACGACGCGGAGCGCCACCATATCCGTTACCTCGGGAGGCACAGGGTCTGCTTCCCTCATTTCTTCCAGGACCTGCTCCGCATCTCCATGCGTCTGGCTCCCTCGGGCCCTGGACGTGTCAGTAGGATCGACGCCTACGCGAACGACGCCTACGCGAACGAGAAGTACGTCGCGGTACACGGGGGCGTCGGTGCCAGGACGTATCAATCGCGAAGGATGAGTGCATTCGGTGAGCGTCGTCATCATCAAACGGCCACCGCGGATAGTGCCCCCGGTCGTCCCGGACGGCGAGGTCAGGCTCGAGACGCCGCCCGAGATCCCCCGCGAGGGCGACGAGAGCATGCTGATGAACCTGCTGCCCATGATGGGCATGCTGGGTTCCGTCGGCTTCTTCTTCATGCCCAACCTGCCCTCCTACATGAGGGTGGTCGGTGGGCTGATGCTGGCCTCGACGCTGGCCATGGCCATCGCCCAGTTCGCCAAGTCCCGGCAAGGCGGCGGCGCGGGGATGGCGCAGGACCGGCGTGACTACTTCCGCTACCTCGAACAGGTCCGCAAGGACGTACACAAGACCGCGGAACTGCAGCGGCGCAGTCAGCTCTTCCAGCATCCCGACCCGGAGCAGCTGTGGGCGGTGGCGGCCGACGGCAAACGTCTGTGGGAGCGGCGCCCGACCGACGGGGACTTCACCTCCGTACGGATCGGTCGCGGTGTGCAGCAGCTGAACACCCCGCTAGTCGCGCCGGAGACGGCACCCAAGGACGAGCTGGAGCCGCTGACCGCGGCGGCCATGAAGGCCTTCCTCGACGCGCACGGCAGTCTGAACGACCTGCCCGTCTCCGTCTCGCTGCGCGCCTTCTACCACATGACGATCTGCGGAGAGACCGACACGGTGTACGGCAACGCCCGTGCGTCTCTGTCCCAGTTGGCGACGCTGCATTCGCCCGAGGACTTGATGATCGCCGTGGTGGCACACCCCTCCGCGGCGGCGGACTGGGACTGGATCAAGTGGCTGCCGCACAGCCAGCACCCGAAGGCCAAGGACGGAGCGGGCGCGACCCGGCTCCTGTTCGACGACCTCGGAGAGCTGGAGGAGGCGCTGGCGGACCAGCTGGACGACCGTCCCCGCTGGAACCGGGACGCGAACCCCGTCTACGACCAGCCCCACCTGATCGTGGTGCTCGACGGCGGCACCGTGCCGCCGGACTCCGAGCTCGCCAGCTCCGAAGGCCTCCAGGGCGTCACCTTCCTGGAGATCGCCCCCGGTGAGATGGAGGAGGAACTGCGCGCGGGCCTGACGGCCTACGTGAAGGCGGACCGGATGCGGCTGTTCGTCGGCCACGAGTCCGCGTACACCGGCAAGCCGGACGTGCTGAACGCGGCGCAGGCCGAGTCGCTGGCGCGGCAGCTCGCCCCCTTCCGGGTCGGCACCGCGGAGGAGGGCGAACCCCTCCTGTCCAACCTGGACTTCACGGATCTCATGGGCATCGGCGACGCGGGTACCGTCGACGTGTCCCGCACCTGGCGTCCGCGCACGCTGCACGAGCGGCTGCGGGTGCCGATCGGTGTCGGCGAGGCCGGCGAGCCGGTCATGCTCGACCTCAAGGAGGCCTCACAGGAGGGCATGGGCCCGCACGGCCTGTGCGTCGGCGCGACCGGTTCGGGCAAGTCCGAGGTGCTGCGTACGCTGGTGCTCGGTCTCGCGGTGACGCACTCCTCGGAGACGCTGAACTTCATCCTCGCGGACTTCAAGGGCGGTGCGACCTTCGCCGGTATGGCGGACATGCCGCACACCGCGGCCGTGATCACCAACCTCGCGGACGACCTCACCCTCGTCGACCGTATGCGTGACTCGATCATGGGTGAGACGCAGCGCCGTCAGGAGTTGCTGCGCACGGCCGGCAACTACGCCAACCTGCACGACTACGAGAAGGCCCGGGCGGCGGGCGCCGCGCTCGAACCGATGGCCTCGCTGGTGATCGTGCTCGACGAGTTCTCCGAACTCCTCACCGCCAAGCCGGACTTCATCGACATGTTCATCCAGATCGGCCGTATCGGCCGTTCGCTGGGTGTGCACCTGCTGCTGGCTTCGCAGCGCCTGGAGGAGGGCAAGCTGCGCGGCCTGGACACCTACCTGTCGTACCGGATCGGTCTGCGCACCTTCTCCGCCGCCGAGTCCCGTACGGCGATCGGAGTCCCGGACGCCTACCACCTGCCGTCGATCCCCGGCTCCGGTTATCTGCGCTACGACACCGACACCATGGTCCGCTTCAAGGCGGCGTACGTGTCGGGGCCGTACCACGGCGAGGGCCCGTCCCGGGTGCACCGCTCGACCCAGTTGCGGCCCGCGCTGTTCACGGCGGAGCGCGTGGCGCTTCCCCCGCAGCCGGTGGTCGAGGAACCCGAGGCCGACAACAGGGTGGACGACGCACTGGCCGACACCGTCCTGGACGTCATCGTCAGCAGGATGGTCAACCAGGGACCGCCCGCCCACCAGGTGTGGCTGCCCCCGCTCGAAGAGGCTCCCTCGCTGGAGCAGCTCCTCCCCCAGCTCGCCGTCACCCCGGAGCGTGGCCTGACCGCGCCCGACTACACGGCTCTCGGCCGGCTCAACGTGCCGGTCGGCCTGGTGGACAAGCCGTTCGAGCAGCGGCGCGACGTGCTGTACCGGGACTTCTCGGGCGGCGCCGGTCACGGTCTGTTCGTCGGTGGCCCGCAGTCCGGCAAGTCGACGCTGCTGCGCTCGCTCATCTCGTCGTTCGCCCTCACCCACACACCCTCCGAAGTGCAGTTCTACTGCCTGGACTTCGGCGGTGGCAGCCTGATCGCGATGGAGGACCTGGCACACGTCGGCGGGGTCGCCAACCGTCTCGACGCCGAGAAGGTGCGCCGCACGGTCAGCGAGGTCGAGGGGATCCTCAACGCGCGCGAGGAGTACTTCCGCACCAACAACGTCGACTCGATCCAGACTTATCGTCAGCGGCGGGCCGCGGGAGCGCTGCCCGACCAGCTCTGGGGGGACGTCTTCCTCGTCATCGACGGCTGGGCCACCTTCAAGACGGACTACGAGCTGCTCGAGTCCACCGTCACCGAGATCGCGACGCGAGGCCTCGGTTTCGGTGTGCACGTGATCCTGAGCGCGAGCCGCTACACCGAAGTGCGGCCCGCGCTCAAGGACATGCTGCAGAACCGCATCGAGCTGCGGCTCGGTGACCCGACCGAGTCGGAGATCGACCGCAAGGTCGCGCAGAACGTCCCCGCGAGCGTGCCGGGCCGCGGTCTGACCCAGGACAAGCTGCACTTCATGACCGGGCTGCCCCGGGTCGACGGCTCATCGGCGATCGAGGACCTGTCGGAGGCGACGTCGATCCTCATCCGCGGCATCAACGACAACTGGCAGGGCAACCACGCCCCGTCCGTACGGCTGCTGCCCAAACTCCTGCCGTCGGAGCGGCTGCCCAAGGGGTTCGAGCACCCGGACCGCGGTGTGGCCATCGGCATCGACGAGTCGTCGCTCGCGCCGGTCTTCGTCGACTTCGAGGCGGACCCGCACTTCATCGTGTTCGGTGAGAGCGAGTCCGGTAAGTCCGCGATGCTGAGGCTGCTCATCAAGCAGATCACCGAGCGGTACACGCCGGAGCAGGCGAAGATCGTCATGGGTGACTACCGGCGCGCCCACCTGCAGGGTGTGCCCGAGACGCACCTGTCGAGGTACTGCGCGTCGGCGCCCGCCCTGTCGGAGACGCTGGAAGGCCTCGCCGGTTCGCTCAGCCGACGGATGCCGGGCCCGGACGTCACGCCCGAGCAGCTGCGCAACCGCAGCTGGTACAGCAGCCCGGACGCGTTCGTCATCATCGACGACTACGACCTGGTGGCGACGGGCATGAACCCGCTGGCCCCGCTCCTGGAGTACCTGCCCTTCGCCCGTGACGTCGGCCTGCGCGTCATCATCGCGCGTGCCTCGGGCGGTGCGAGCCGGTCGCTGTACGAGCCGGTGATGCAGCGGATGCGCGAGCTCGGCGCCCAGGGCATCGTGCTCTCCGGCGACCGGACGGAGGGTGCGCTGCTGGGCAACATCACTCCCTCGCAACTGCCGCCCGGGCGTGGGTACTTCCACACCCGGCGGCGCGGTGGGCAGCTCATCCAGACCGGATGGCTTCCCACGCGGTTCTGAGAGTCGGCTGTACGCGAGGGGCGGTACCCATGTGGGTGCCGCCCCTCGCGTACGGGTACACCGCTAAAGTGGCGTTGCGACAGGAAAAGGCCAGTCACGGGGGGCAGTTGTGTCGTCGGACTTCATGAACTCCGATCCCAAGGTCCTCAAGAACGAGGGCTACAACATGTTCACGGTCGGCCAGGACTTCGCCAAGGCCGCGAAGAGACTGCAGCAGGGACTGACCCACCTCGAGGGCGGCAGCGGTGACACTCCGCCGTGGGGTGACGACGACATCGGCGAGAAGTTCGGCGTCGTCTACGAGGGCCTGCGCGACGGCGTGTACCAGTCGATGGGCAGCCTGGCGGAGCGACTCGCGGGGATGGGGATCGCCTTCACCAGGATGGGCGTGGCGCACGAGCGGAACGAGGCCAACGAGGAAGCCATCTGGCAGAAGACGACCGCCGAGTACGACGGTCAGGTGGAGATCCCGACAGGCGTGCACCATGAGCGTCGTCGGCAGGATCCCTGACCCGAGTCCGTGGACCGTGGGTGACACGCCCCTTCCGCAGCGTGAGCACCATCCTCGCAAGTAGGGTGAGCCGCACACTTCGTTCGCACGTCAGGAAGAGGCTCAGCAGCATGACTGAGGCACGGGACAACGGGGTCGAGACTCAGACCGAGGACGTCAAGGCGCGCAAGGAACGGGAGAAGGACGAGCTGTACGCCCTCGACATCTCGGGGGCCGAGTGGCACAGCGCGCCCGGTACCGAGGAGCACGAGGAGCGAGTCGAGATCGCGTACCTGCCCGAGGGCGCGGTGGCCATGCGATCGTCCCTCGATCCCGGCACCGTGCTGCGGTACACCGAAGCGGAGTGGCGGGCGTTCGTACTCGGAGCGCGGGACGGGGAGTTCGACCTGGAGCCCGCGCCGCACAATGGTGGGGTCACGCCCTAGGGCCTGTCTGACAATTCCCGTCGTCGCCCGAAGGGCGGCCTGGCGGCGTCAGGTGCGTGCTCTCGGCGTGCCGGCCCCAGTCCCGCGTACTGGATGTACTCGGGTCTGGGGCCGGTGCGGCGAGTGGGGGCACCTCCCACGCCCTTGAGGCAGTGGGGGAGCGTGCATGGCGTCGCCAGGCAGGCGGGAATTGTCAGACAGGCCCTAGTACCAGGGCGGCGGACTCCGCCTCGGTCACCCTCCGCTCGGCACCTAGGATCAGGGTCGTACGCGAAGGCGTCCGCGATGGCGGAGGACGGGGACCCATGACCGGCTCGACCGAGGACTACGCACCGCATCCCCACATAGGCGGCCGGGCCGCCGCGCTGCGCGCGCTCGCCGCGTGGCGCGGGGCCGGGCCCGGCGCTCCGCGCGTGGTCGTGCTCACCGGCAGCTCCGGCAGCGGGCGTTCGCGGCTGCTCACCGGGTTCCTGATGCTGTGCGAGCCGGAGTTCCGCAAGCGACTGCCGCTGGACGAGATGGATCCGTCGACGGTGCCGCCGGAGCTGCCGGCCCCGGCGGTGCCGGCCCCTGACGGGTTGACCGCGGCCCAGGTCCTGTGGCTCCTCGCCGACCACTACGAGCTGAACGCCACCAGCACCGAGAACGTGTACGCCGAACTGGCCGCACTCGACGAGCCGGTGACCGTCGTCGTACCGGACGTCGACCGCGCCGGTCCGGTGCGGGCCGCGGGCGAGCCCACACGGCTCGTACGGGAGGTGCTCGCCCCCCTGGCCGCCACAGAGACGGTCCGGCTCCTGGCCGAGGTGCCGCGCCCCTTGGCCGCCGAGCTGGCCGCAGGCCTGCCGCCCGGCACCGCGCAGATCATCGATCTCGACGCACCGGAGTGGGCCGACCCCGAGGGCCTGGTGCGGCATGCCCAGGCGGCGCTGAACCCGGAGTTCGGGGCACCCGAGCTGCCGTTCACCGTCGATCCCGCCGCCCGCCTCGCCCTGGGAGCGGCGATCGGCCGCCGGGCCGGGACCAGCCCGCTGGTCGTCCAACTCGCCGTCCACTGCATCCTGATGGCTCCCGAGGGCTTCGACCCGGCCGACGAGAGCCAGCTGCCGACGTCCGTGGGCGAGGCCCTCGACCTGCACGCCAGACGGCTCGGCTCCGACCCGCAGACGCTACGGCTGATACTGGCACCACTCGCCCTGGCCGAGGCCGACGGCATACCGGCCCACCTGTGGGCGCGACTGGCGAGCGCGGTCGCCGGACAGGACATGAGCCGCGCCGTCGCGGGCGGGATGCTGCTCGCCGGGCCGTTCGTGCAGCCCGAAGAGCAGCCGGCAGAGGAGGCGGGGCAGGAGGATGGCACGCGTACGCTCCTCCGGCTGCTCCACCCGGCCCTCGGCGACGAGATCCGCGCCGGCCTGCCAAGCGTCCGCGCCGCCCAGACGCAGATCGCGATGGCGCTGCTCGAGGCCGTACCGGAGCAGGACTGGAGCAAGGCCGACCCCTACGTACGCGACCACATCGCGGGCCACACCCTGGAAGCGGGCCTGCTGCCCCAACTCCTCACGGACCCAGGGCTGTTCGTACACGCCGACCCGGTACCGCTGCGAGCCGCCATCGAAGCCGTCCCGACCGAAGAACTCGGCGCACCGGCCCGTACATACCTGCGTACCGCACCCCTGCTGACCCGCACCCAGGCACCCGCCGTGCTGCGCGCCGCCCTCCTGGAGACCGCGTTCGCCGAGGACGGCCTGCCCGACTATGCCTACGCCGTGCACCATCGGCTCGGCCTCGATCTGCCCTGGCAAACCCTGTGGAGCCTGCCCTTCCCCGGCATCAGCGCCGTGACCGTCGGCAGCCTGCCCCGTCCCGAGGGGCCGACCATCCCGGTCGCCGTTCTCGTCGTGCCCGCGGACACGCCTGGCGCGCATCCGGTCGGCGAGCCTGAGGATGCGGCCCGTTCCGCGGTACTCGTCCACGGCCTCGTAGGAGTGGACGACCTCGGCGACACCGACCCCGGGCTGGTCCTTCGCCCCTCCGAGGAAGAGCGGGCCGCCGCCCCGCTCGGCCTGAGCCGCGGCGCCGACTACCTGCGCGTCTGGGACCGGGCGAGCGAGGAAGTCGTGGCCGCGCTGATCTCCGACGTCCCCTTCACCGCAGCCGACCTCTCCCCCGATGGCATCCTCCTCCTCGCCACCGAGCGCGGGGCCAAGGCCCTCCGCATCCACCCGACGGACCCGGCGATAGCCTCGTAGCAACACCCCGTCCCCCACACGTTCGACCAGCCATCCCGAAGGAGCCTCCCCGTGACCACCCAGGAGCAGGCGCTCGCCCTCGCCGACCGTTGGCTCAACCCGGAAGGCTCGGCGGAGCCGCGCCGCGAGGTCCGGATGCAGGAGTTCGACCTGGGCTGGGTCGTGTGGGCCGCGTCCTCGGCACCCGAGCGCGATCCGATGCCCGGGGAGCGTCGGCCACCTGCCGGGATCGGCAACGCGTGCGGGGTCGTGGACCGCCGTACCAGCGAGCTGACGGTCTGGCCGTCGGTGCCGGTCGACGAGGTCGTACGGATGTACCGGCAGAAGCACGGCGGCGACGCACAGGGCGGAGGTTCTTCGCAAGGAGCCCGTCCGGTCACCGGCCCCGGCAACACCGCCGTCATCACCTACGTCGACCCGGCAGGCGGCGAGGAGACCACCCTCTTCCGCAACTCCGGCCCGGGCCTGCCTCCCGCCGAGTACCAGGCGTGGGCCGAGCTGCAGCGGATGAACGTACCCGTCGGCAATGTCGTCGCGGTCCATACCGACCTGCGTCCCAGCCTGCTCCCCGGCGGCTACACCGCCGAACTCCTCAACACCTTCCCCAACGCCCAGCTCTCCTGCTCGCAGACCTATGGAGCCCTTCCCGAGGAGCGTGCGGAAGGCATCGCGGCGCTGGTCGAGCAGGTCGAGACGATGCACCGGATCGCCGGCCAGCAGCCGCCGCCCCGCCCGCACCGCAGCCCCGTTCCCGCCCAGGTGACGCCCGCGGAGCCGATGCGTGACGTGGCCCTCGGCCACCACCTCGTCGAGGTCTTCGGCCAGGACGGCGTACGCCGCTACGACGCCGACGACATCGCCGACAGCCCGCTGCCCGAGACCACCAAGTCCACGCTCACCTGGGCGGGTCTCCCCGTCAGCCTTCCCCTCTTCTTCACCGCCGACCGGCCCGACGCCCCTCCGGCCGGCGGCCTGTTCACCGACGTCACCACGAATCTGCGCGAACGCCGCAGCCCCGCCGGCGAAGAGAAGATCGGCGCCCTGGCGCACCTGGTCCGGGTCGGCTTCGACGGGGTCGCGGTCATCGCGGTGCAGTGCCTGCCCGGTACGACGGAACCGGACGGCCTCGGCGCGGTCTGGGCCGTGGACCCGGTCACCGCCGCGGCCCGCTACGTCAACGTCTCGGCGGCCGCCTTCGCCCGCTCCCTGGCGCTGCTCGCCACAACACGGCAGCGGATGCAGGGCCTTGACCCGGTCGCGGCCGGCGCGGAAGTCGCGGCGCTGCAGGAGCAGTTGGTGGCCGTCGATGCCTCCGCCTTGGCGCATGCGGACACCTGGTGGTCGCTGATCGTCGAGCAGATGTGGCACGGGTTGTTCTGATCGGTCCTGCGGAGATCCCCACGGGGAACCCCCGCTGAGAATGCCCTCGCTGAGAGAACCCCCGCTGAGAGAACCCTCGCTGAGTGAACATCCGCTGAGAAAACAAGGAGAGCGACCCGTGACGTCGGACAACCCGGCAGCGCCGACCACCTCCGAGCAGGCCCTCGCCATCGTCCGCGGCCGGTATGCACAGCCCAAGCTGCCGGACGGCACCCCCGCTGAGCTGCGCGTCGAGGAATTCGACATCGGGTACCTGGTGTACGCGGTATTCCCGCCGGTCACAGATGCCGCCGGCCGGCCTCAGCCCGCTCCGCCCGGCGGCAGCAAGATCGTGGTCTCCAAGGAGACCGGCGAGACCGTCACCGTCCCCAACTACCCGACCGAGGCGGCCATCGCGCTGTACCGCAGGCAGCGCCAGGCATGACACGTACGGCGTGCTTCGTGCTCCGTGATCCGTGATCCGTGATCAGTAAAGCGAGAACCCGCCGCTGTGCCGCCCTTGGTTCTGCTTCCCGGACTGCGAGTCCCCACCCTCCGGCCGCCTCGGCTCGGACAGCCCGGAGGAGGGGTTTCCGCTCGCCCCCGCCTCCTCGTGCCTGATCTGCTCACGCTCCTCCTCGGAGAGCGCGTCCCACTGACCCCGCAGGGAGGCCATGCCTCCGCCCAGGGCGCGTGCCACCGCAGGGTCGTCCAGCGCGTCGCGCAGGGCGAGGCGGCCGGAGAGCAGCCTCTTCGCCGCGTCCTCCATGTCCTTGCCCACGGCGTCGGTCTCGGACAGCTTGCGCAGGGCCGAGTTCAGCGAACGTATCTGCCCCGGTTCGAGCGCCTCGTCCAGCACACCGCGGTCCGGCGAAGAACCGTGCGGGTTCGGTGAGTTCTCGGGTTGCCTGGTCATGTGGCCTCTCCTCGCTGCCCCTCGCCTCTCGGACACCCGAAGTATCTCCCGTCACGTACGAATGCCATGCTGACCCCCAGTGTCCGAAGAAGAGTCCGAAGAAGAGAAGGACCGCATTGTCATGGCCCGAACGAAAGGCATAGGACAAGGCGCAGGATCCAACCTTTCCCTCGCCGGCCTCGTCGGAAGAGCCTTCGGCCGCCTCGGGCGCGCCGGTGGCCTGGTCTTCCTTCTCGCGGGCCTCGCCCTGAGCGGATGGGGCGCGTACGAGGGGGCGTACGCGGCGGGATGGGCGGGTACGCATGGCACTCTGACGGTGAAGCAGTGCGAACTGAACTCCTCGCTCAACACCTCACGCAGCAGCCGCAAGAAGCGCCTCAATGTCCGTTGCGAGGGCACGTTCGCGTCCGAGGACGGCAAGAGCACGGACGTCAATGCCGCGGTGCAGGTGAGGTACAAGTACGCGCAGGGCACCGAACTGTCCGTGCAGCAGGCTGACGCGCCTACGACGGATACCTCCACGGACGGCGACTACACGCAGACCGACAAGCCCCGGGGCTGGCGCTTCTTCGCCGCCTTCTTCGGCGGCTGGGTCCTCACCGGCCTCGGCGTCTTCTGCCTCGCCACGGGTTACGCACCGTTCGGCCAGAGCCGCATCTCGTACGACGCGGCCTGGGAGGCGGCGGGACGGGGGGTGACGCGCCCGATCCTGATCGGGATGCTCGGGGTGGGTGTCATCGGAGCCGGGGTGTCATTCCTGGTCAGCTACTTCGTCTGATCGTCCGCGGTGGCGACCCGGCTGGCCACGGAGGGTAGTCTGCGCCGGTCAACTTCGCGTTGATCTCTGTTCGTTCAGTCAACTGCGGGGTTTCTCAGGCATGTCGAGGCCTCCATCGCAGTGCCGCCCGAATCAACCGCCCTACGGGCAGCCGCAACAGCCGTACGGCCAACCGCAGCAACCGCATGCGCAGCCGCAGCAGCCGTACGGATGCCCGCAACAGCCACAGCCACAGCCGCCGCGCGTCCCTCAACGTCCGCAGCCGGGGATCCTGTTGCGGTTCGTGAAGGCGGCCTCCGTCGGGCCGACCCGACGTTAGAGACACCGGAAGCGCACTCGGGGCCGTACGTCGTGAACGGTCTCGTCTCTTGAGGCAACCGTCAGGACCTGCAACGGATTTGTGACAGCAATCCCCTGAAGTCACCTGCGGGTGAGTCCGTAAACTTTGCGGACGGCCGTACTCCTGTGCGTATTCCCTTGACCGGTGAGGGAGTTGTACGGCCGTGTCGTCTGACGGGGGTGCTTTCTGCTGTGTCGATGATGCTGCCGGACGAACTCGAATGGGTTCTCGAGATGCTCGGCTACAACTGGCCGACGGCAGAAGAGGACAAGCTCAGAGACTCCGCCGCCCTGTGGCGGAAGTTCGGCGACGACGTCACCGCGCTGCACGAGGCGGCGAACGCCAGCGCCCGCCAGGTGACCGCCCACAACGCCGGCGACTCGATCGACGCGTTCACCAAGACCTACGCCAAGTTCGACGGCGGAGGCGGCTCCGACGGCTACCTCACCAACGCCGCCCAGGCCGCCCACATCATCGCGAACGTGCTGGAGGCCTGCGCCTACCTCGTCGAGTTCGCCAAATGGGCGGTGATCGCCCAGCTGATCGCCCTGGCCATCGAGATCTTCGCCGCCCAGGCCGCCGCACCCTTCACCTTCGGCCTGTCCGAGGTCGGCGCGCTGGGTGCGACCCAGGCCACCCGGCTGATCGTGCGCCGCCTCCTCGACGAGCTCAAGGAGGCCATCCTGGAGGCGATCGTCGAGGCGATGAAGGAGCCCGCCGTCTCCGCGATCGAGGCGATCATCACCGACCTGATCCGGCAGACGGTGAACGTCGGCTTCGGCGCCCAGCAGGGCTACGACCTCGCCACGACCGTCAAGGCCGGCAAAGACGGCGCCTGGGATGCCATCAAGCAGACCCCGCAGACCCTCGCCGAGGGTGTGCGCGACAGCCTGGGCGCCAAGGCCGGCAGCCGTGCTCACCATGCCATCGACAGTCGCATCGATGGTTATGACGGGGCGTCAGGAGCGCCGGGGACGTCGGGGGCTGATGGCGGGGACGGCTCGGGGGACGGTGACGGGGGTTCCAACGCATCCGGTGGTGACGGGGGTTCGGACTCGTCTCCCCGCTCCTCCTCCGACTCCAGCTCCAACGGCTCTGACTCGTCGGGGTCGGACTCCTCGTCGTCGACGCGTTCGGGCAGCGGCGCGGGCACGAACATAGGTGGCGGGATATCCGCGGACACCGGCGGCAGTGGTGTCGGTGGGCCGGATGTGGGTGCGGGTCCGGGCTCCGACTCCGGGTCCGACTCCGGCTCCGGCTCGGGCTCCGGCTCCGGCTCCGGCTCCGGCTCGGGGTCCGACTCCGGGTCGGGGTCGGGGTCTGGGCAGAATCCTTCCGCCTCGGACACGTCGGCCTCGAGGCCGACACCATCGCTGTCAGGTCCGACGCTGTCGGACTTCGACGACCCCACGCCCAGCGGAACGTCACCCGGTGCTGCGGACTCCAACGGTTCGTCCGGCCCTTCCCACTCCGGCGGCGGCTCCTCCGTGTCCGGCCTCTCGTCGCCGAGCACGCAGTCCGCACCCAGCCACGCGTCATCCGCCGCTACGTCGCCCTCGCCAGGCGGCGGCACGATCGGCACCTCGATCGACAGCCTGGCCTCCAGCGTCCCCACCCAGTCCAACGCGGCGCCGACGCCGACGACGAGCGACCCGTCCCCTGCGGGTACCGGGGGCCGTGCGGATGGCGGCTCGGCCATACCGACGTCGCCCGTGGCGCCGTCCACCGCAGGTGGCGGGGCCGGCTCTCACCACGGCGGGAGTACATCCGGCAGCACCCCGTCCGGCACGAGCCCGACCAGTCCGAGCCCCAACTCGGGCGCGGCGAGGATCCCTTCCACCAGTACTCCCGGTACGCCCTCCCCCACGGGAACCGGACCTGCCTCCACCCCGAGCCCCACGTCTCCGACGACGACGCCACGGAGTACTCCGACCCCGACGTCGGACGGCCGCGTTCCCGGTACGGCGGACGGTCGCACCCCTGGCACGTCGGACGGCCGAATACCGACCCAGCGCACCCCCGGGAGCACGACGCCGGGCGACAGCACGACACCGCGGAACACGCCCGGTACGACGCCGGGCGACCGCACACCGCCCCGCAACACGACGCCCGGCGACGGCACTACCCCCCGGAACACGACCCCGGGCGACCGCACCGCGCCCCGCAACACCGCGGACCCGACCGGCGGCACCCGGACCCACACCCCGGGCCAGAACCCGAGTACGACCACCCCGAACCAGAACCCGGCCCAGTCGACTCCCCCCAGGACCGCATCACCGTCCACGAGCACCCCCACGACGACGCCCTCCGCCTCGACCGGCACCGGATCCGAGCGCACCTCGACACCGAGCAGCGGCACCCCGAGCTCCTCGACACCGAGCGGCGGCACCCCCAACTCCTCGAACCAGCCCGGCCCCGCCAGCCGCCCCACCACCCAGGGCACACCCGGCACAGCCGGCACCCAGAACCAGCCGGGCACCGGCACCGGCTCCACTCCCGCCAGGCCTCCCCAGCAGCCCGCGGGCAGCACGCCCAACGCCCCGCAGCAGCCGGCCGCACAGCCCAACACCCCGCCGCAGAACACCCCGCCCAACGATCCGCAGCAACAGCAGCATCAGCAAGTGACGGCGGTCCCGGTCCACACCGTCATACGCACCCCGGGTTCCTCGACGCCGACGTCGCACCACACCCCGGCCACGCCGCAACCGCCGGGCTCGCCCCAGACCGACCCTGGCACCCCCACCGACCAGCAACACCCGCAGCAGGACAGCCTGCAGGACATCCGCGCCGACCTGGACCACTACCCCGGCGGCCTGACCGACCCCGACCCCGCCGACCAGCAGGCACTGGCCGATGCCGTCCCGCACAACGAAGACGGCACCCCGGAACGCTTCCCCGACCCCTTCGGCTCCTGGTCACAACTCCAGAACGACGGCGGCAACACCGTCCCCGGACGCAGCAACAACTGCGCCGACTGCTCCCGCTCCTTCCTGGAAACCTGGTACGGAAACCCCCAGGTCTCAGCACCCCGCACCCCCGACACCGACGAACACGGCAACCCCGACCCCTTCGCCCCCGAGAACAACGCGAACGAGAACCAGATCCGCTGGACCGGCGCCGCCCACGCCTACGCCGGTCCCGGCAACGACCCCGAGACCGCCAACAACATCGCGTCGGTCCTCCAGCAATCCGGCCCCGGCTCAGCGGCCATCGTCCAGGTCGACTGGCCCGGCGGAGGCGGCCACGCCTTCAACGTCGTCAACCACGACGGCAACATCGTCTGGATCGACACCCAGAGCGGCGAGGTCAGCAACCAGCCGCTCCACATCGACAACTCCGCACACGTCTGGCACATACCGCTGGACGCCGACCGGAACCCGATAGACACCACTCCGCCCGAGGCGGAAAACTCCGAGAACCAGAACGACGACGGGTCCCAGCCGGAGAACTCCGAGAACAACGGGCAGCCGGAGAACAGCCAAAACCCGCAGAACGACGCCTCGGGAGACACCCCGAAACAGACCGACGACACCGACACGGGAACCAACTCCCCCAAGCCGGCGGGCCCAGCGACCCCAGACTCATCGAACAACGCGGACCCCTCGCAGCCGTCGACGGCCGACCCGAACACAACGCCGGACCCGACGAACGGCGAGCCTGCCAACGGGAACGGCCGACCCCCGAGCCAGAGCAACACCCCGTCCGAACCGAACAGCACGCCTGATGGCCGGAAGCCCTCCCAGGACACCCCGGAAAGCCGGCAGCCGTCCCCGGACGACAGCAACGCTGATCCGCAGCAACAGCCGCAGCAGTCGCCCGAGACCCCCTCGGAACAGAACCGCCTGTCCCCGGCCGAGACACCGAGCACCCCGGACCAGCAGTCACGCCCGAACGAGGCTACCCACCCCGACGAGCAGGGCCGCACCCCCGACAAGGAGTCCGAGCAGCCAACCGCGACCACGGAGAGCCCGGCCCGGCCCGACTCCCCTTCGGAGCACGGGCAGCCGCCCACCGACACCACACCCGACAACGTCGACATCGGCACTCCGGACAAGGCCACGACTCCCACCCGGACTGCGACGAGCACCCCGAACGACCCCACAACCAACCGGGACACGCCTCAGCAGACCACCACGCCCTCGGACCTGCGTACGTCCATTCGGCACCAGCAGATCACGGACCGTCGCACCACCAACTCACGCACTGCGGACCGCACAAGCCCGAACCCCCTGCACAGCGGCAGCAACGGCGTCTTGGCCAGCCCTCTGGACGCCAACCGCCAGCCCGTCACGTCGACTCCAGATCGCGGCTCACAGGACTCCCAAGCGAGCCGACAGCCGGATGCCACATCGGCGAGTGCCGATCGTCGCGCTCCCACCGCGCCGGCAGGTACCGATTCAGGTGGTGGCCATGACACCACGGAGCGCCCCCAGGGCAGCGCCACCTATGACACGTCGCAAAGCCGACACGACACCCACTACGGCATGCTTCCCGAGCCGTCCCAAGCTCATCTTCGGGAAACCAACGACGTAACGCAGACCGATCTGGCCCCGGTATATGACCGCATCGGCGAGTGGAGCAATAACGGTGAGCTCAGCTCACTGCTGGGGGATCGTCTTGCTGATGAGCAGGGCGGCATTCGTAAGAGCACACTCATCAACGCGCTCACCGGATTCGCAGACCTGACAGAGGGGCAGCAGGGCGCGGTCGTTGCTGCCTTGGCCCGCATGGACTTGCGCTTCCACGCCACAAGTGCGGTGGGCGTTGCCTTGGATCCTGACGCAGACAATCCGAATTCACCTGCCAACTTCACTCCGCACACAACCGACCCGGAAAAGATCGAACGGTCGAACGCCGCACGCAAGGTGATCGGGCAGCTGATGGACAAGGCCGGCATCAAGTCCGCCGGACTCCACTACCACGCCGGAAAAGCCATCCCTGGAAGGGCTGCTCTGACTGAAGCGATCCACCAACGCATTTCGGAAGGGGAGGGTCTAACCGACAGCGAGATGGCGGAAGCAGTCCAGAACGAGCTCCAATCGCTCACCAACCACAAGGGAGACTGGTCCCGGAAGAATTTTGCGGTGATCGAGGTTCGAGACCCCCAGAACAATAACGAGATTCGATACGTCGTAGACAGCTCTCTCCCAATGAGCTCCGCCTGGGGAGCCGGAGTGCACTCCGAACCACATGCAATGGAGTGGATAAAATCTGTTAACGCGCAACGTGAAGCCGCTGGCGAGGCTCCTTTCGAGCCGGTTAGCCTCTACACGGAGCGCGAACCCTGCGGTCACGCCTCGGGAAACGATTGTTCGGGTTACATTTCCGATGAGATCGAGGAACCAAAAGACGAGGATCAGCTTCAAGAGGGGGAGAAAAAGAACGCGCTTCGCATCCACTACGGTGTCGGATTCCGCAGAGGGCAAATTGATGATAACGCAGACCTTTCAAAGGACGATGGCACCACCGCCACCGTGGAAGAGGCCAAAGAAGAGGCCAGGAAGAAGTTCACGGGCGACTTCAATAACTATGTAAACCACCTGAAGGGCATATGGGAAGGAAACGCCAAAGCTGGCAGCATGAGTAGCTAAGAGAATCCGGGACTAAGGCCGAAGGTGACGACGTGGCCAGTGGTCGACTTGACTAGATGCCGGGTACGGCAGAAACATGGGCCCGTTGGGGCTGATCTGCCAGCCGCAAAACGGCCTCGATCCGTTACATCACTTCGCTGTCGCCGTATCACTGAAAGGGTGCCCTCTTGCCCGAGACTCTCGATCCGAATTGGGAACACATCGAGGCCTGGCTAAGTCTGCCCGCCCGGAAACGGCGGGTCTTCTCCATCACCGGCACCACAGCCGTCGGCAAGACAGACTTCCTGGCTCAGGTGCGACGACGGATCAGTGATTCAGCATGGATCGACTGTCAGGGTTTGACGGCGGACGCCGTGGCCTTGCGCATGCGCGAGGCATGCCGGAACGATTCGAATCGTGGCAATCTGGTGATCTTCCTTGCCAATGTGCAGTACGCCGGGGAATTGTTGACTTCCTCCGAGCCCGCGCGCGTGGCAGGCACATTGGCTCCCGGCTTCAGGCGGTTCGGCCCCCGCGAAGTGTGGGTGATGGCTGAGCATGACCCCGAACTGATCCCGGTGGCCCCCAATCACGAGTACGAGATCGCCCTGCCCGAACGGTCACCGGTCGATCCGGCGGTTGAGCGGCCGCAAGACGAGCCGTTGCTAAGTGCGTTGGCGGCTGCGGAAACCCGCAAAATCCCGCTGGCGGTATGGCAACTGTTGTGCGCGTCCGCTGAATCACCTGCCACTGCTGATGAACTACTCACCCTGGCTAACCGCCGACCGGAGATCCTCTCGATGGCCGAGGATGATTCAGGTACCCCGGCAGTAGGTTTCGTTTCCGATGCACTCGTACACGCATGGCGGCGGGCTTGGCCCTGGGAAGCAGCCACTCAGGCAAAGATGGCCGAGGCGTTGTTGGCCGCGGTCAGTAGTACAACCGGGGGCACCTGGGCGCAGAGCGGACCTGTGGCTCGTTACGCCAGCCGGGCAGTGCCCATGCATGCCGCTCTTGCGGGCGCCCTGACCCGCGTGCTGGACAACGGCCGACTGCTCGCTCAATGCGCGCCGGCAGGACTGTACGAAGCGCTCTCCGTTGCCTACCCCAGCGGTGTCCCGTACGGGAGCACCGCCGCCCTCGTGCACTATCTGGAGGTCCAGGGCATTGTCCCCTCGTCGCAGGGAGAGTGGGTGGCATGGCTGCACCACGCGGCGCTCTCCGCGGGGCGCACGGAGTTGGCCGACCAGCTCCTCAACGCGGGGATAGAGCTCCCTTGGCGCACGGCGTGGTCGAGATGGCGACCCATGGGAGTGTTCGGGCTGCGATCACGCGACGCTGGAAGGGTCGACGAACTCGGAATCGCCGGGACCGAACCCGCCTTGCGTGTGATCACCGCGCGTGACACCACCACCGGGAAACACGCGTCCCCCAAGTATCGGTACCTACGGCAGGAGTGGGACCCCATCACTGGCGCACGGACCTCCGCACCAACCACGGTGAGGCATGCCCTCGCCGAGGGCGGCTGGGACTGGATCAGTGCCCGCAACCGCCCCGACGACCTGCCCGCCGTTTCTGCGCGCCACGGCGACCACGGCTGGGAAAGCGACTCGCCCGTACCCTCCCTGCCGCCCCGCTGCCCTTCCACCGTCACCCAGGGCATCCGCTTCAACGACACCTGGGTCTTGGCAGGCAAGGAAGGGCTCTTCGCAGTGACCATGCATGAGACAGACCAACTCCGCCAACCGCCCTTTGCGAGTAAGCCCTTGGTAGCGGCTCACTGTCGGTCCGCGACCTGGCCTCTGCCCGATCGCGCGGCAGCCGCTCTTCGCGGAGATGGGTTGCGGGAGTGGCTCGAAGAGTCTTTCGGCGCCGATTCCTGCCACCGCCTGGGCACGCCCCAGCTGCCCCCGGGGGTGAGTAACGAGGAGGCCTGCCGCTTCCTAACCGAGACCGGCCTACCCGAGATCCGCGACTTCTTGCATCTCTCCATCACCCCACGCGGCGACCGGCCCTTGCATGAAGTGCCCTGGCCCGGCCATGGGCGGGACGTCCCTCGTCATCTCCGCGCACAAAGAGAGGCGCCCAGCGACGGCCCGTTCTACGAGCTGGGTTCGTGGATGTACTCGAGGCTGTTGCTGGACGGCACCACCGGTCAGCTCCTCAGAGACACCACTGGCGGCATGGCCGAGCCTCTGGCGGGCAGCAGCCTCCCCCAGTTCTTCGCGATGGTCCGGCTCTTCGACGAATTCCGCAGAACGCACTATCCGTACGCCCCCGACCACAAGGACGCACGGATGAGCCTGGAAGCATGGTGCAGGCAGATAGACGCCGACGCCGCGCACGGTGCGGTCTGGGCGAGCATTCTCGAGGGTTACGAGTTCGAAGACAGCACCTGGGACCTCGCCTCGTACGGCGATGAGTGGGTCTGATGCCCGAATCGATCTCCGTACCAAGCACCTCGCCCATTCCGTCGGCCACCTTCCTGGGTGACATCAACACTCTTCTGCGGGACCTCTCCGACAGTGATCGCAGCGTGTGGCAGTCCGCGGAGAACCGTCTGGTCGCCCTCGGCGTACAGGCGGTCGACAGTTTGCTGCCGTATGTCGGAGACGGCGGATCGTCCCGTCTGAAATGGAGTGCCGAGTCCGTTCTGAAGCGTCTGGGCGACGAGGCACTGCCACGCCTGCGGGAGATCCGGCGGCAAGGTCCGGGCCGTCTGCGCAGCAAAGCCCTGAAGGTCCTGGTCGACCTGGGCGGTACCGAGTGCCTCGACGAGGTCGACCGGCGTGCCGTGGAACGCCTCGTGCGGATCAAGCTCATGGACGAACTCCCGGTGAAGGTCCCGTCGGAGGCCGGCCGCTGGTTGGCCTTCCCGGCGGACCGGCTCGACGACGCCGTATCCGCTCTCGGTCTACAAGACCTTCGGCCGGTCACCACCGTCATGGGCGTGGCCGCCACCACCCGAAGCACCGACTACGTGGAGTTCCAGGACTCCCAGGGTGAGACACAGACCGCCTACCGGGTCTTCATCACCCCGGAGTTCGAGAGCTGGCGTTCAAACCTGGAGTTCAAGAACTGGCGCCTGCTGTGGGGAAATTCGTTCCTGGACGAACTCGACAGCTTCGCATTGGCCGACAAGCTCAGCGAACGATGCGGTGAGGCCCACTTCTACATCATCGACCCTTACAACGCCGCAGAGAACTGGTACGTCGCCCGTGACGGTCACAGGGTGCGAAGCTTCGGCAGCTACGACTCCCCACAGTTCCAAGGAGAGCCACTGCCTTTCGAGGTGGAATACAGGGAAGACGCGGAGGACGAGGACGAGGCCGAGGAATACGCCGAGGGCGTTCCCTCCGCACTCACGGCAGCCGACAACCTCTCGGTCGAACCCGGCCCCATGCTCGCGGACGATACGCACGACCACGGGTGGCTCGCCACCACCCGCCCAGACGTACCCAACTCCCGCTTCAAGGGCGCCTTGCCCATCTGACGCCCACATCGTGCAACGGCCCGCGCAGGGCCATGGCGTCGTACACCGGCTCAGGCCTCCGATCCCAGGTGAGTGGTGTCTGCGGTGGGTGACAGGATGGCCGCATGAGTGAGGAGCTGGACGGCGTACTGGCCGACCCTGCACGGCTGTTGACCGCTGACCGCACGGCGGTGCGCGACCACATCACCGCTGCGAATGGCCCGGAGCGCGTGGGGCGCGAGGTCTTCCTACAGGCCGAAGCGATCTTCGGAGGCGCGGACGTGGCGTCTGCCGAGTTCGCCTCCTGGCTGCACTTCGCAGCGAAGGCGACCGGCCACGAGGAGTACGCCGAGCGGATCGCGACGGCCGAGCCGGGGATGCCGTGGCGAACAGTGTGGGCGTGGTGGCGGCCGGCCAACTGGTTCATGGCCCACCCGAGCCTGAACGGCGACTATTACCAGGTTCACCGCCGCCTGTACGAGGGTCGGGAGCTCGTCGAGGTGGTCGACCCGCGCGGCCCGCTCTGGCTCGACGCGGAGACGGGCCGGAGGGTGAAGGTCCGGGACGAAGGGGCGCTGGCAGAAGCGCCCTTGTCGCTGGAGGCGCTTGATGCGCCCGAACTGTACGACTGGTCGCTGACCGCCCCGGAGAGCTGGGAAGGCGCCGTCGCGTTCGCCGCCGAGGGCGGCAGGACTCGCTATCTCGTTGAGGACACGTACGGCATAGCGGTGCTCGAGACAGACGCGGAGGTGCTGCGGGACTGGCCGCGCGGCGAAGGGATCGACCCCACGTCGTCCGAGGAACCGCCGCCCGGCCCTGAACCGGTGCAGCGGCGGCCGACGGGTCCGCTCAGCGCGGCCCGGGTCGACGACGCCTTCGGGGAGCGGCACGTGGTGCGCATAGCGGAGAGTGCCCTGCCCGAGAGGCTCGAACACCCAGGTAGCAGACGGCACTTGCGGGACATCGGCCTGCCCGCGTGGTGGGCATGCCACGGGGCCGAGTACACGGCCCATTCGGCCGACGCCATGCGACCCTCGGCCGACGGCGCCTTGTCCGAGGACGGCCTCCCCAGCGGTGTGGCCGCCGCGGACCTGATCACTTTCGGCGCGTGCGACTACGGCGAGCTGTATCTGCACCGCCACGAGGGGTCCGTGCACATCTGGAGCCGACTGAACGGCCCGACGAACCGGGTGTTGGTGCCGCTCGCGCCGGACCTCGATGTCTTCACTCGCATCCTTGAAGCCGTCTACCGCTACAGCAACGCCTGCTGGCACCCCTATCCGGTGGAAGACGACCAGGAGGCAGTGGTGCGGGTGTTCCTGGATGAAATGGACAAGCTGGCCCCGGGCCTGTTCGATCCGCAGACGCCCAGCGGCATGGTGTGGGGCTGGTTCTACGCAGGCATCGCCGAACTGGGCGTGGATGGTTTCTAGTGCCTTCCATGCGTGAGTACGAGCAGAGAAGAAGGTGCGGAGAACCAGCGACTGAGCGCCGCTCCTGTCCACGACCAGAGGGAAAGCCCCCCTTCGACATCCGGAAACCGGAGGACAGGCAGGAATGACTACACAAGTGACACGTCACGACGTGCCTGCCGACCGTGTTTTCAGCATGCAAGCACTCGTTGACGACACCGAAGCGCGGGTCCGGAAGCTCGAAACCATGCCCGACACGTTCAACACCGGTCTGAACCGGGCACTGGCGAACGCCAAGAACCATTGCACCCTCGATCCCCGCGCCGCACGCATCGAGACCTGGGAGGCATGGGTCGCGGCCATGCAGATCGGCTCCGCCCTGTTCCGGGCCGCC
This sequence comes from Streptomyces sp. NBC_01450, assembly GCF_036227505.1. Classification (NCBI taxonomy): domain Bacteria; kingdom Bacillati; phylum Actinomycetota; class Actinomycetes; order Kitasatosporales; family Streptomycetaceae; genus Streptomyces; species Streptomyces sp. NBC_01450. Next base: position 3,673,816 of record NZ_CP109480.1, read on the forward strand.
ACCTCATCGGAACCCACGGTGGAATGCCTCATCTCAGGCAAGCTGCGCACGATCCCCTCCACCGGTCGGCAGCCGCCCGCCAACGCGGGCAACTGGCTCACCGCCTTCTACTTGGCGCTCGTCTGTCGCGAACGCGAACGACTCACAGAGCTGAGCAACGTCCCGATCTCGCTGCTGCGCGAGTCCGGAGCCGTGTACGACGAGTACATCTACGACTGGGTCGACACCCTCCAGACGTACTGGATACAAGGTCCCGCTCTCGGCGACAAGTTGGTAACCGCGATCAAAGGTACGGATCCCGAGGTCCTGCAGGCCGCCGACCGCAGTCTGATGCTGCATGTCCTGTATCCCCCGCTCAATCTGTTCTACCGCTTGGTCCGAGGCGACGGTGACCGCTTCAACGCCGAACTGGTCAAGGCCCTGGAATGGCACAAGGAGTACTGGACGGCAGAGGAGTCGACGGCTGCGCAGGTGAGCGGAATCGTCGCACTGGGCCCGCTGGCCATGGCCTGCCTCGCCTACGACGGTGGCATCGCCATCGAGGTGGAGTCCGGCTACATCCCCAAGTACCTGCTGGAACGCGGCCGCGTCGGCGACTTCCCCACCTGATCCCCGAGAGGGACCGAGATGATCACGATTCCGCGTCATGAATTCCCGACGGGCCCTGCCCCAGGTGCTGCAGAACCTGGAGGCAGCACTTGAGGACGAGCTCGAGGACCTTCAGGAGGACCCCGAGTGGTTCTCCATGACCCTGAGCTCGGTGACCGACGCCCTCAACAGCCGCTGTTCGGGGGATCCCAAGGCCGACAAGCTGGAGACCTGGGAAGCCTGCGTCACCGCGATGCAGATCGGCCACGCCCTCTTCGTCGCGGCCCGCGCGACGACACCGACCATCGAGTGCCAGGTCGGCCACAAAAAGCACGTCTTCCGTTCCGGCACCGGGCCCTGGGTTCACGCGGGGAACTGGCTCACTGCGTTCTGGCTGTCCTGCGTGTGCCGTGAGAGGCAGCGTACGAACGACCTGTGCCAGGTGCCGGTTTCCCTGCTGCGCGAAGCGGGTGGCTTCGACGAGTACATCTACTCCTGGGTCGAAGCGCTGCAGACGTACTGGCTCAAGCGGCCGGAACTCGGCGACAAACTGCTCGCCGCGGTGGACGGCACCGACCCCGAGGTGCTCCGGCCCGCCTCGCGAAGCGCCGTACTGAACCTCATGTACCCGCCCATGAATCTCTTGACCCAGGTGGTGCGCGGCGACCAGGACAGGTTCACCACCGAGCTGGCCAAGACCATCGAATGGCACAAGGACTACTGGACCCGCGACGAAAAGCTTGAGCGCGATTCCGACGGACTCGTCGCCCTCGGCCCCCTGGCCATCTCCTGCCTGGCCCTGGACTCAGGTTTCACCGTCGAAGTCGAATCGGAGTACCTGCCCAAGTACCTCCTCGACGGCGGCTGGTACGGCGAGTTCCCCACATAGCCAACGCAGCAGTCGACCACAACACGAGTAGCGAACAGGACACCTATGGCTCCCGATGCGCCGCCCACCACTCCGGACGAAGCCGTCCGGATCGTCCGCACGCGTTACGCCCAGCCCAAACTCCCCGACGGCACCCCCGCCGAACTCCAGGTCCACGAGTTCGACATCGGCTACCTGGTCTACGCAGTCTTCCCGCCCCGCACCGACGCCGTCGGCCGACCGCAGCCCGCCCCACCCGGCGGAGCCAAGATCGTGGTGTCGAAGGAGACCGGCGAAACCGTCACCGTCCCCAACTACCCGACCGAGCAGGCCATCGCGCTGTACCGGAAGAACCTCACGCAGAACACGTGACGGCTGGCCAACCCCACCCGGGCCGGCCCCGCAGCACCGCTCCTCCCGACCGCGCACCCTTCACGCGGCCCGCTCTGGCTCCGACGACTCCCTCCTGATCTCACTGGTAGCTTGCGGTTACTGCCAGTTCACTCCGTGAGAAATCAATGAGCCCGCCGCCGTTCCAACCGCCACCGCCGCCTCCACAGCCACCGCAGAACCCCTACAAGCCGTACAGCCAACCCACCCCGCCACAACAGCCACCGGGGTTCGGACCGCCGCAGGCGCAACCGATTCATCCGATGCACCCCGCGCCACCGTTCCAGGCGCCCCCTTCGGGCAGCAGCCGAACGCAAGCGGTCCTCCGGTCGGCGCGGTCTTCCTCGGATTCTTCGCTTCGGTCATCGTCTCGCTGCTCTACAGCGGTCTCATCCTGGCCACGTACAAAGAGCAGTCGCTCACCACGGCCCACACCCTCCACTTGGCCCACGCGCTGGTCAACGGAGCGATTGTCGGCTGCCTGGTCGGCTTGGTGGGGCACCGCAGCAATGGCGCCCATATCGGTGGGGCCGTCATCGCCGCGCTCGGCGCCTTCTTCGGCTTCACCGACGCCGTCCCGCTCATCATCGCCGAGAGCCAATCACCCAGCGCCATCGGGAACATGATGGAGGCCGACCCCTTCATCCCGACCAAGGCCTGGTGGAACAACGAAATCGACTGCGGAGTCGACTGGTTCTCACCGCTCGGCCTCCTGCTCGCCGCAGCCGCCGCGTGAGGCCTCGCCTGCCTCATCGCCAGGAAACGCCGCCAGATGTGACTTCTCATCAGGTGCCGGTCGGGCCACCACCTGGTGCCCGGGCGGCAGCCTGGGCCGGTCCTGAGACCCAAGACGGTATACCTCAGCGGAAAGCGGGACTGTCGCCGAGACCCGCCAACGCTGCCCCAATACAGGTGACCGTCATCGCCCAGCGCGTGTGGCCGATCCGGGCAAGCGCAAAACCCCAACCGCTCAAGACCACCCCCACGGCATAGGTGGCGACCCAGACACCCAACGCGTCGCCCCCACCGAGGCGTACGACGATCAGAACAAGGCAGACGGCGGCCAGCAACCCGGCAAACGCGGCGTACATCGCACGGACCTGCCGCGCGTCACGCCGCCGACCCTCCGCGAGCCCCGGTCGGCCCTGAGCCTGGAACTGCGCCCGCAGTTCCTCCGCGCTCCGCCCGGGGGACAGCGGCTGCTCGCCTGGCCTGTCCGGGCTGTTTGCCGCCTCACCGCCATGCGTTGTCATAGCAGCGGAGCATAGTGGTCAACGCTCGGCCGGCCTGGTGGGGGCGCAGAGACGTTCTCTACACTCCACCGCATGTCGCTTCCCCACGGACTCTCCCCCTCCCCCACCGCCACTGTCGTGCGCACCGGCCAGCGGTCCTCGCGGCGGATGATCCCACTCGGCATTGTCCTCACGGCGATCAGTGCCCTGCTCCTGTTCGGCGGCATTGCGATAGCCGCTGGGCTCGGAGACGGTGGACCAAACCCCAAGGGGATCGGGGGAATCGTCATCGGGCTGTTCATGGGCTTCATCAGCGTCGCCAGCCTGACCGTCGCCTGGTCGAGTCGGCACTCCAACGTGAGCATCGACGACACGGGGCTGTGGGTCAGCAACGGCAAGGTCCAGAACGTCATCCCCTGGCAGAGCCTCGCCGGAGTCGGGCTGCACTGGAGCAAGGTCGGCAGGGGCGGTGTGAAGGTGCACTCCATAGAGCTGTGCCCCAACACGCCCATCGACCGCGACGACCCGGTCCTGTGGCCCCTGGTCCGAGATGAGGAACCGTTGCACCCCACCCACCCGCGGCTGCGCTACCGCCTCCCCGTCCCTACGGGTTCCCGGGTAGCGCTGGTCACTGCGATCCAGCAGCAGGTCCCTCAACTGTGGCTCGGTGAGACCGAGCGAGAGACCAGCTACATGGGTGTTCCGGATCGCAAGGGACACCGGGAGCGTACGCGCGGATCCTCGCGTTAACGGGCCTGCCCGGTGGATCGTTGGCCGTTGTCAACGCCGGGGACAATCCGTGATCCTTTTTCAACGGCCCAAGAGTGCCTCAAAGTTCGGCCGCCGACGGCAATCGCACCCCGGTCATAGTCAACAGGGCACCCGAAGCAGCAGAGCTGCATGATGCGGTCTGCCGACATCCGTCCGCGTGGCTTGCGGTAGCGTGTCGCAACGGCTGTGACCAATGGACAAAGGTGAACAGATGGGGTTCAAGGTTCAGGGTGACGACCTGGAAAGCTACGCAACTCAAATAGGCAGAGCCGCTGAGGACATTCAGCAAGCCAGGAAATATGAACGGGACAATACGAACGTAGGCGTCTCCGACCAAGGACTGATCGAATTGATCATCGGTGCCCACCGGTCGGTCGTCGAGGAGGTCAACTCCGCCATGACACGGGCAGAGTCGGTGCTCCGCGCCGCAGAGGCGGAAATGAGGAAGAGCGCCAGCTACTACAAGGCGACCGACGAATCTACGGCTCGGTCCATGGACGCCACCTTCCCGCCCAGCAAGCGCTGACTCCGCCAGCCCCCGAGAGGCCCCCGCATGTCCGGGTTTACCGACATATCCGAGCCCACGAGCCACCTGACCGCCCCCAAGAAGCCCGAGGAGTTCTCACAGGGACTCCTGTTGGACGTCTTCAACGACGCCAGCGACCTCGTCAGCCCGTCGTATTGGATCATGGAGGCGTACAACGCGGTCTTCGGGTTCAACCCCTTGGACGAAGCCATCCAGTGGTTCGCCGGCGACTGGGAGTCATTCGCCGAGTGCGCCTCCGTATGGCAGAACATCGGCAAGGCCTGCGAAGGCGTAGCGCAGAACCTGAAGTCGGGGAACTCCTCTCTCGATTCGACATGGGACGGCAACGCCGCGGATGCGGCCTATAACTACTTCGACGAGCTGGCGAAGAAACTCACCGGCTGCCGCGAGACCTTCGATTCCCTGCATTCCACGTACGAGAGCCTGGCCAACGCCGCCTATTCGACGGCGGAAGCCATCAAGGGCGTGCTCGGCGGGATCATCGACGGCCTGATCATCGTCGGTATCGAAATGGCCGCGGGTACAGCACTGTCCTGGACAGGAGTCGGGGCCGTCGTTGGATATGGGCTGGCTGCCCTTGAGATCACGCGGCTGCTCAAGATGTGGGGCGACGCAACCAAGATGCTTGCCGAGGCGCAGACCATCGTCAACGGCGGAGTTGGAGTCCTGGAAGCGCTGGGAGCCGAGATCTACGGGCACTTCCAGAACTTCCCGTCCGTGGGTGGAAATTACGACAACCCTGCGGTCGCCTGACGCTGTTGCCCCATCGCTCAGCAATTCCCGGCAGTAACCGGTAGTCGATTGCCGGTAGTAAGGAGGGACCCACGCCATGGCTGAAGAGCGCCAGATCGGCGACGCAGACCTGATGGACATCGCGCGGGACGAGACACGGGCCCGTGCTCTACGAAAGTCGCTGCAGCGCCTCGCCGACAACCCGTCCGGCAACAGTGCGCTCCAGGAGATGGCCCGGGAAGTCCTCTCCGGGCGGGTCGGCCTCCGCGAAGCCCTGCGCGTGGGCGCGTATTCCGATGCCCTCGGCGAGCGCATTGCACAGGCTCGCCAGGAGTACGAGCAGCTGTCCCCAGAAGTGCGTGAACAGCAGCGCGCCGAGGCCGAGCGTTACCTCGAAGCTCAGCGCGCCGAGATCGAACAAGAACGCCAAGAGGCAGCAGAGCGCTCGGGCACGGCACAGCGCCAGGCTCGTCACAGTGGCCACGACTGGAAACTCTGACCGGTGCACAACCTGCCAGCCGCATACTGGCAGGGGTACTGGATGAGCGAGCCTCCCGCCAGCTACGCCGATCCGGGCGATCGCGTAGCCTGCCACACATGCTGATGAATGACATGGGTGACGGCAGCCGGGAGCGACTGTCATCTCGCACCTGGTGGAACGCGGCAATGTTCGCCGGCATCCTCAGCGCGATGGTAGCCCTGGGCAGCGTCGCAGCGGCTGTCATGCCGGGCGTCGACGTCGCTATGCGTGTGGTGACCGGAGTTCTGGCTGTCGTCGGCGCCACTGGAGTATGGGCGGCCGTGCGCAGTTATCGCAGCCGCAGCGGCAAGCTGTTGGCGCTCGCCCTGACGTGCGCCCTGGGGAGCACCGCGGCGCTGGTAGTACTCCGCAGCGTGGCCTGAGGCCCCCCGGGGGGAGGGACACCTCCCGCTCGTTCCTCCGCTGCTGGAGCGCTCGCCCCTGACAACCGTCGGAGACGCAGAGAGTGTTACGAGCTCTCTGCGTGCGGTCAACGCCTCGACGATACGCCGCTGGCCGAAACAGGCCGAGGAGGGCGGCGCCTGGTTCGCCGGTGACCCGGCCTTCGGCGGCGTCATGATCGTTCCGGGCAGCAACGGCATGCTCTTCGTACAGCCCTCGGGCTGGGAGAAGTACGAGCAGGAACGCGCCCAGGCCGATCCGCAGCGCAGGGCCCTTGCCGAACGGGCCGGTATCTCCGGGCTGTTGGAGAAGGAGCCGAACATCTTGGTGGGTGGCTGATGCGCGTATTCGGCTGGGTGTGCGGCGGCATCCTCGCCCTCGTGGCCGCCTTCTGGTGCGTCAGCGCGACCGCCGACCTCGCCCTGTCCGCAGGGGACTACGGCACCCCGGGCACGTACCAAGTGGAGACCTGCAACGACACCAGCAACACCCGTAAGAACTCCGACTACGACTGCTACGGGGACTTCACGCCGGACGGCGGCACCGCTGGCGACGCCGTCTACGTGCACCTCAAGGACACCGGGCACGACTACCCGGACGGCACCGAGTTCGACGCGCAACAGGGGATTGAGCCGGAGACGCTTCAGCGGGTCGGGTTCTGGGGCATCGTGGGCGAGCTCTGGCAGGTCTCGGCCCGCGTGGCCGTACTCGCAGGCCTCGGGTACCAAGCCATCTAACCGCGGGGGGAGTCCCACAGCCGGGAGCCCTCGCGGCGCCAGAAGGTGGCCGACCGGGTGGGCTACGCCGCCGTGGTCGCCATCCCCGTGGGCATACTGAGCCTGATCGCCGTGGCCGCGGAGCCGACCCCCTAACTAGTGCTGGGCCTGGCGGGCCGCGAGCGAGGTGGGACCACGGTCGAAGGGACCCGCCTCCCGGCCCCGGCTGAGCGAGGATCAGTACGCCCGGCTGGAGGCGGCGCTGGAGCGGGGGCCGCTCCCCCATGGCTCGCCCGACAAGCGGTGAACGCCGGCACGGGTGCAGACGTGATCGGCCGAGCGTGTGACTCCTTTCCAGGGAAGCGCCTGATCAAGCGGTGAGGGCCCTGGCCTCGCCCACGAGGATGTGGCGCTTCAGCGCCGAGTGCAGCATCCTCGTGGCTCACCGCTTGGGCCTCGAGCTGCCCCGCAACTCGGCCTTACGGGCCCTCACAGTCGGTGGGCGCGGCAGCAGTACGGGCGGGCGGCGGCTTGACGGGCTGCCGGAGTCGTGCGCCTCGGCTTTCAGCGATGAGGAGCGTGTCGCCGAGAGCCTGGGCGAGTTGCTCGGCGAGGCGTCGGACGGCATCCGGGGCGGCGGGTACGGCGAGCACTTCCCAGGCCTGTTCGTGGAGCTGTTCTGCGAGGCCGAGTTGTACGGTCTCCACGCGATCGGCGATCCGGGAGAGGGTGCCGTCACCGATGCCGTCCTCGATGAGGTAGCAGCGCTGGCCGAGGGAGCCGGTCCAGGGGAGCAGGCGGGCGCGGGGATCGGACTTCTCGGGGAGGTCTCCCCCTCCTCCCGGCGCATCCATTTCCGACAAGGTCATCCGCCGACCTCCACTCCGTGGATACGGCGAGGGCCGACGTCGATGTCGTACGTCGCCAGCCAGAGGGCTCGGCGCCGGGCGCGCTGTTCAGTGGTGAGTACGTAGGGGCGGACGGGTGGGGTGGCGGAGCCGTCGAGGGGCGCGTCGGTGGCGTAGGGGCCAGGTGCTCTGCGGAGCGCAGGCCTCGGTTCCCGGCGGTGTACGGGGTCGGGTGGCGTGTGTCCGGCGCGGTGACGGCCACGCGGGGCGAAGAGGACGGCAAGCGCGTCGAGGGCGCGAAGGATCAGGTTGATCATTGTGTCAACTCGCTGTGCCGTCAGTGGTCTTGGAGTGGCGCTCGCAATCGGCGCAGATCTGTACGGCCCAGCCGAGCCGGCCTCCATCGGGGTGCTGTGTGTACGCGTGACCGCAGGGCTGGAGCCCTTGTCCTCCGCCGCAGCGGACGCACGCCAGGCCGTAGAGGCGGCGCCAGGACTCGCAGGGGAGGCGGAGGGGGTCGTGGGTGCCGGTGCGGAGGTCGCTGCAGGGTGCCGTCATGGCCGCTCCCAGTGAGGGATGAGGGCGAGCTTGGAGTAGTCGACCCATTTCGAAGAGTAACTACTCGGAGCATGACATCGAGAAAGGTTTCTCGGCAAGTTGGTTGGCGATTTTTCCGTACAGCTCGTTGAACTGGCATATGCCGAACTGTTCGAGCTGTGTAGAGTCCACGCCAGAGAGGCGGTGATCGATGCATGGCTGATGCTCGACCCAACCTGATGCGGCGCCGGCTCGGCCTGGCGCTCCGCACCTTGCGACAGCGTGCGGGCCTCAACTTGCCTGATGCCGTGGAGAGGTTGGGACTCTCCGGGCCGTCCGCGCTGAGCAAGATCGAGAATGGCAAGCAGCGTGTACCGTCGTCAGCCCTGGACAAGTACTTTCAGGCGTACGACGTGGCGGATGAGCAGCGCATCCAGGAGATCAGGCGCCTCGCCGCCATGGCGTCCTCGCCCCGCAGTACCAACCTGTTCAATCAGTACCGTGACGCGGTCCGCGATCCATTCGCCGACTACCTCGAACTCGAAGAGCTGGCTGTACACGCCGACTGGTATGCCGTCCAGCTCGTTCCCGGGCTCCTGCAAACACCCGCGTACGCGCACGCTGTTGTCGAAGGAAGTGGCAAGTGGCGGACGGCGAGGGAGGTGCGTACCTTCGTTGAGCTGCGGATGAAGCGCCAGCACGTGCTGCGCCGTGAGAACCCCTTGGCCATGTGGTGTGTGCTGGACGAGGCGGTCCTGCGTCGGGAGATGGGCGGACCTCGGGTCATGGCCGAGCAGTTGCGTCATCTGCTGGCGATGTCGGAGGAACTGCCGGGAGTGGAGTTGCAGGTGCTCCCCTTCAAGGCCGGAGTACACGCCGGCATCGACGGGGCTTTCACCGTCTTCCGTTTCGACGCCGGTGACCCTCTGGCGGTGGTCGAGCCACTGACAACATCCTTGTATCTGGAGGAGGATGTGCATGTGGGCCGCTACGACGTCGCCTTCAATCACCTGCGTGCGAGGGCGCTGGACATCCCGTCTTCACGCGACTTCCTGCAGGACCTCATCAAGGAGGAAGAGTGATAGGCCAGGCTGAACTGCGCGACACCAACTGGACCAGGAGCAGCTTCAGTTCGGGTGGCGATAACTGCGTCGAGGTGGCCTTCGGGGCCGGCGAGACGGTCGGCGTGCGTGACTCGAAGATGATCCCGGGGCCACTCCTGGCCGTCGCTGGCGAGGCGTTTGCCGCATTCCTCAACGGGGTCAAGGACGGTCAGCTGGATCGTACGGCCTGATCGCCAACCTTGTGCGGCCGCAAGGCGTGATTCCTCCCCGGCTCGAACGCCGCGACCTCCCGGCAAGAAGCCGGTGAAGGTTTTACGCACGGGAAACCTCGGCATCCTGGCGCTGCTGACCCTGTGGTGCCCGCCTCTGTCCGGTGGCCTCGTTGCACGTACAAGGTGGAGACCTGCAACGACACCAGCAACACCCGTAAGAACTCCGACTACGGCTGCTACGGGGACGTCACGCCGGACGCCGGCGACGCCGTCTACGTGCACGGATTAACCCCTCGAGCCGGGCCGATGGGCGACGTTACGGAGCAGACCCCACGGCACCCTGGCTGCTGCCCGGCTGCCTCTGCCCCGCCGTGTCTTGGCTTACGGCTACGTACAGGCCATACACCAGAAGACCGACCGTGCCGGCGATTCCGACGACCAGGCGCCAAGCCGCCGAGGGAACGGGAAGCGTGAGCGCCACGACGCAGAGCGTCCAGAGCAGGAGGACGTTCATCAGCCGGTTCGGGATGCTGAGGATCCAACCGCCGTCAAGGTCGAGCAGCTGGCTCTCGCCTGTTGAGCCGACGTGATCCGCCGCCGCCCTCGCGGACTCTTCATACTCCGGGGCGAGCCCGCCCGGGATGAACCAGCCGGCATCGCTGACGAAGACCGCGCCCGTACGATGCGGCCCCTTCCGGCCTCCGTGCCGATTGTGGTCCGGCACCCAGACCAGATGCCCTTCCGCACTCCCCGCTGTGTCCACATACCTGGCATTGTCCCCACGGACATGCAGCTGCACAGGGCCCGTGGAAGTGTCCAGGCAGATGCGCGCCTTCCCCGCCCCATAACCGTCGTACCCGGACATGCTCGCCCGCAGTACACATTCGTCACCGCGCAGCCGCCGCGGAAATCGCTGGTCCCTACGGCTCGTGAGATAGCCGAAGAAGAGTGCCGCAACGAGGAACAGCCACCCCGAACTCAGAATCCAGGTCCACCAGTTGTTCATGGCGCGACCGGAGAGTTGACGGTCGACACTGGTCCTGTCGTTGTCACCCACGGCCCCCAGGTCGGGTCGGTCGGGGGCGTAGGCGACGTAGGCGTTCTCGCCGACCACCGCGGGATCTGGCCATTCCGATCGGAATTCGACGCGCTTCCCGCTTCCGGCTCCGTTGGCCGGAGGCAACGTCACCGTCACGGTGCAGTAGTACGTGCTGCCGTTCTTGTGCCGGTCCTCGACGACATCCCGCACCGACTCGACCGGCAACGCCCGTACAACGGCGCCCGAAGAGGCGATCTCCGCTGCCTTGCCCGTGGGCGTGGGGGTACCCACCCCAAGGGCGAGCGGGAGGACCAGCACCATAACCCCGCCGTAGAACGACAGGGCCTCTCCGTTCAACAGAGCGGAGGCGCCTCGCAACCTCGCGGGGAGCGCCCTGGGTCCGCGCTCTTCTGTGGCCGATGCGCGGTCGGCCAGGGCGCTATAAACCAACGCAGGGTCCGGGTTGCCCGACGAGCGTCTCAACGCCCATGCCGAGAGGGCAAGAACAGCGAGTACGACCGCGCAGCCCAGCACCAGAGTGTCACGCAGTGTCGACTTCACCATGAAGAGCCAGCACCCGAGGAGCACCGTCACCAGGAGGCATGCCGCCCAGGCCACCACCTTGCCCAGTACGATGACCGGTCCGAGCATGCGGAGCCCGCCGTCCTTCATGGCACCTGTTCCCATTCCGTCCGAACTGTTCATCCGAAGTCGTCCACCAGACTCGTGTTCTTTGCGTGCTCGCGGAGCTGTTGGGCCGTCTTCTGCTGCCCTTCGGCCAGGTCGTCCTCGATGCTGTCCGCCTCTTTGAGCCGGTTTCCGGCCGCGCCTGTCTCCGTGCCCACTCGGCTGTTCGTGGCCTCGTCGCGAAGCGTGTTCCGCTGTTCCTCTGTCAGCCCTTCGGCATCGGCTCCCGTGTCGGGCGTCGCCTGTTCGCCGCTCTCCCCACTCGGCCCAGCAGCTCCGTCCGCTCCGCCCGCGTCGGCGGCTCCACCGGAAGCACCGTCTGCTGTGCCGTTCCCGTCGGCTACCCCAACGGAAGCACCCTCTCCGGTTCCGTTCGCCTCCCCGGCTCCTGAACCGTGCGTCAGTCCGCCTCCGATGCCGCCGCCGGCTGCTCCGGCTCCGGCCCCGATCAGCGACTGCGACCAGTCGAACTCGTCGTCCTTGTCTGCCCACGGACCGTAAGAATTGGCGGCATCCCCGACCAAGCTGCCCGTCGCTCCACCGATGGCACCAGTGCCGATCGACTCGCCGATTCCTCCCCCGAGCCTCCCGCCGAGCGCGGCATCGGCAGCCTTTCCCATCCCTGCCCCAGCCATCCCACCGACCAGGTTGTTCTCCCACTCGGGACCCTTGCCACTGATCACGCTGGTGGTCACTCCGTTGCCGAACTCGATCGCGGTCCGGCCAGCGAACGTACTGCCGAAGCGAACGCCGTACTGCAGAAACTTGCTCGAGTGCTCAAATGTCCGCAGCCTCTCGAACCAACGGGCGATCGTGGCCAGGATCCTGCCGAGCCTCGCGGCGGCCGTCGCCGCCTCCCCGGCAAGCCGGGCCGCGTTCGCGGCACCAGCGGCTGCGGAGAAACCGAGGGTGATGAAGGAGGTGGCGACGGAGACACCGATCGTGACACCGATCTCCAGGTAGATCTGATGGATCTCGCTGTTGATCTCTTCGATCTTGTCCGCTGCCTCGTTCAGGCCCTTCTTCGCCTCATCGAAGGTCGGTTGAGCGTCCTCAACGGACTTCTTGACCTCTTCCCAATGCTTGACGAAGGCATCAGCAGCTGGCCCCCGCCAATCGTCGCCGTGGACATCGCCGATGACCTTGTCCATGTGGACGACGAACTTGTCGAGGGCATCCCCCATCGCGCCCCACGCCTTGGCCGCGTCACGCAGAACATCTGGCTCGCCACCGGGGTTGCAGAGCTCGAGTCCGGCTTCGTAAATGGTCTCCGCGGCCGACTCGTCACTCACGCGCTCTTCCCCTTGAACAGATCCTCCAGGGCACGCTCGGCGGCTCCAGTGTTGTGGGAGTTGTCGGAAAGGTTGCCGGCCATGTCATAGAGATGGTCCTGCAACCCCTGGATCGCCTTGGTCATGTGGTCGGCCAAGTCAATGTACGCAGTGGTCACTTCCTCTGACTCCGTCAGAAAGCCGAACCCGTCGTGGATGGCCTCGCTATCCGTCTTCGGCTTGAACTTGGCCAACTGCTCACCGAGTTCATCGGCCTCTTTCTTGAAAGCGCCGCTCAATCTTTCGAGCGCGGAGTGGCCGATGTAGAACCCGTCCGACACAAGATCCTCCCTCTTGGTGTTGTCGCGTGACACGCCGAACCAAACCTTCGGCTCCCCTCCTTACGCCGCGCGAACCCTAAGCGGAATCGTCGACTTTGCCAGGCGGTAGCTGCGGCTCTGCACGTCGGGGGTGCCAGGTGCACATCTTCGCAAAGGTTTACGCCCTGCCCTGGAGAGGTCAGGTGAACCTCGCCCAGCGCAGGGTTCGGCTAGGACTGCTGATGACCCGCACTCAGGGGCATCAGCGCCTGGTAGGCATCCGTCTCTGCTGCGCCGGCTGTGATGCATCCCGATGACATTTCCGAGCCACCCAGGAGTACGAGGACCGTGATGACCAGGTGCCCTCCGCCGCCGCTAGATGGGTGAGGTACTTCTACTGGCCTTGGTACGGAGGTTGCTGGGCGTAGGGGTTGGGATGCTGTGGAAGCTGTCCAGGAGGAGCGGGGTGCCCGTACCCCTGGTTGGGAGCTGGGGTGGGGTACGGCTGTTGGGCTGTCGGGTACATCGGCTGCTGGGGCGGGTAGCCCATGTTCTGCGGGTAAGTTCCGCTGACGGGGTCGCCGTTCGCCGAGTTGCGGCGACTACGGGTTACTGCGAAGACTGCGACGGCGGCAATCACGGCTCCGATGCCGACGATAAGGACGATGGCGCCCATCGAGGAGAGTCCCTTCTCATTCTCGGGCTGATTCGCTGTGGTGTCGTTGTTTCCGGGCGCCTCGGTGGTCGGCTGGATCCGACCGAGCGGAGACTAACCGTGAGCCGCTAGGGGATATCCATCGGGAGGCCTTGTAGAGGCGGATGATCCGTAGCTGGGTCACTGCAAAATCGCGAGCACCACGAGACAAAGCAGCAGGGTTGTAGCGTGAGCTCCTGCCCCCACCTCTTCAAAGCGCGATTGTCATCGCGGTAGCCGCGCAACATGACTACGAGACCCACGTGCGTACCAATCAGATCGAGCACTGTCAGCCACAATAATTTGCCAGACATGATCGGCATAAAGAGGAGCAGCCAAGGGGCGACGAGTGCAATCCCGAGCAAGAAGGTGGTGAAGTGGTTCACGGTATGCGACGTCATCTCATCGGCAGCGGATTGGGGATTCAGATCCGGCAGCTCCGAGTTCACAGCCCCTCCAAGGGGGAATTACTCCTACTGCCCTTGGCGCGGGGGCTGCTGGGTATAGGGGTTGGGGTGCTGCGGGGACTGTCCCGGAGGAGCGGGATACCCCTGGGCGGGAGCTGAATTGGGGTAAGGCTGCTGGGCAGGCGGGTAGCCTGAACCCTGAGAAGAGACGCCGCCGCCGGAACCGGGGCCACCATTACCGCCGTTGCGGCGGCTTCGGATTACCACGATGACAATCGCGCCGATGACCACAACGGCTGCGACACCGCCAGCAAGGACGAGAATGTTACTGGAGGAGGACTTCTCCTTTTTAGCCTCTGTTGAGGTGCCCGTTCCCTTGGATGCCTCGCTGGAAGTCGAGGCGGACGACTTGAGCTGGCCGAGAGGGTTCTCCTTGGAGCCTGCGGGGATGTCCATTGTGACCGCCTGGTAGGGGCGGATAATCCCGTAGCCGTACTCCTCGTCAGGTGCCTTCAGTCCCTTGTGGCCGAGGAACGAGGCCGACTTGATGAGGCGGTTGATGACCTGGCCTGCGGTGAGGTCGGGGTGCTTTGCGCGGACCAGGGCGGCAGTAGCGGATACGTAGGCTGTGGCATCCGATGTGCCGGTTGACAAACTGTACTGCTGCGACCGAGTCATATCCGCCGCGAGAATCCCAACACCGGGAGCCATGAGGGTGAGCCCCTTTCCGGTATTGGAGCCATCCCAGCGGTTTCCCTCTTTGTCTACAGCGCCGACAGATACAACTCCGGACAGCGCCGCCGGCTCATCGACGGCAACAGACCCATTGTTTCCTGCGGATGCAACAACTACGACATCGTGCGCTTGCGCATACGTGATGGCCTCACGACCGTCGCTTAGAGTCTTTCCGCCATCGTTAGAAAAAGAGAGATTGATGACCTTCGCACCATGGTCCACAGCATATCGGACCGCCGCGGCCCAGGTCTCATCGCGATTAGGGTCTTTCTGTGTCTCAATGACACGGAGAGGCAAAATCTTTGCCTTTGGTGCGAGCCCCACCATGCCCGACGCTTTTCCCGTTCCATGGCCGTGTCCAGCGATGAGGCTCGCCATACTCGTCCCATGTCCGTCCAAGTCTTTCTGGGCGTTACCTCCGCCAGTAAAGTCTTTACCCTCAAGGACCTGACCAGTTAGATCAGGGTGACTGGCATCCACACCGGAATCGACTACGGCGACGGTCACCCCTTCCCCCTGAGTTTCTACCCAGGTGTCTTTCATCGCGAATACGTCCAAGACCCACTCTTGGTCTCTGACATAGTCAGCCGAGGCAGTTGGGGCCGAGGTGAGGAGCAAGGCTCCCGTCAAAGCGACGACCCCTGCCATTGACGAGACTCGTTTGAAACCCAATTCCCTGCTCCTCACTCAGCGATGGCTGGGTGCGCCAGCCTTCATACATGGGCAGACGACAACTTTCCGTCCGGCCCGCTTACTTGCTTACTCGATGGTCCGCGGTACGTTCCGGTTGCGGTCTTCTTCCGAGATCCAGGTCTCTTCGTCCTCGACCAAGTAGTCGGGACGGTCGCCCTGGCTGTTCTCTTCCTCGGACCGTCGGCCGCGACCACCTGCACCGCCGGCCCCGCCCGCCATGGCGCCGCGCTGGGTTCCGCCGCGACTGCCATGCAGGCCAGCACCGCCACCGGCACCCTTGCCAGTGACCCCCTTGGCTGCGCCAATCACACCGCCACGGGACCTTGCGAGGGCTCCACGGCCGCCAGCGCCAGCACCGCCGCGACCAGCCGCACCTGCGCCCCCGCCACCCATGCCGCCCATACCGGCTCGGCCTCCGGCACCGCGACCCGCCGCGCTGCCACCGGCCATGCCACCGCGACCACCCGCGGCTCCGATGCCGCCGCGTCCGGCAGTACTGCCCCCGAGGCCAAACGCTCCGCCAGTAGTCACGATGCCGGAACCCTGACCTCCGCCGGTGCCGAAGTTGCCAGCACCGCCCCTGGGTACACCAGTGCTCGTGCCGGGACCGGCCCCCGTGAGACCGGGAGAGATACTGTCCACATTCGTCTTGGCGGACGGGAGCTGCGAACCTCCGGTGATACCCGGGTCACGGGGCACCGTGGGTGCTGGCTTGACACTCGTGGTCGGGCCAGCGCTCCACGGCTTACTACCTGATCCCGAGACGCTTGGTCGGGACGCTCCGACGCCGCTCGGGGTCACAGGCGGCGGGTACTCCACATTTCCGCTCGGCTCTTTGATATTTCCCCGGTCATCGGTCTGAATACGATTCCTATTCAGGTTTCCCGTGACCCGGATGTACTGAGCCGCGAGGTTCTCCATGACGGCAACACCGTTGAGCTGGGCTTCTCGGCTTGCACCGATCTTTCCCTCATTGATTTCCGCTACTTCTTTGGCGGTCAGCTTGCGGTCCTGAAGGTCCTTGGCCGTCGATTCGCCGTTGTCCCAGGACCAGTCACTGAGAGCATCACCGACCTTGGCCCAGCCGCTGGGCTCTTTGATGTCGTCCAACTGCGACTTGTACTCGCGCAACTGACCGGCCGCATCAGCCATTTGGGAACTGTTGAGGTCGGCGTGCAAAGCGGCGTTCCTGATGCTCTGCGTGATCTCACGAGCCTTCTTTTCGAAACTCGCGGCTGCTTCACCCTCCCAGTGCTCCAGGACATTGTCGACTGCCTTGTCGAGCCGGTCAGCGATTCCCTCGCCGTCTTTACCCCCAGCGAGGGTTTCCTTGACCTTGCTCCAGTGGCGGCCGACGTCCTCGATCGTCCCCGGGTTGGCGAGGTCAAGCATCTGCTTGAGCTCTTTAAGCGAGTGCTCGACGAATTGAGTCTTGGTCTGAGGTCGTCCAGCGATGCAGGTTTCATTCACAATCACTGGCTTGGGCAGGTCTTTGTCACCGGCCATTTTGAACCCTCCTTGGTAGGTGATCCTCGATCCGGACTACTGGTCCCACTTGCCGTTCGAGCCCCCGGAGTCTCCACCCATTTGTCGCTTGTTCGCGTACTCCTGCTCGGTGTACTTGTCCTTGACCTTGGAGGTGCTCGTGCCAAACTTATCGATCAGTCCGTGCAGGCTCTTGATCGCGGCCTCAAGGTCAGTCTTCATGTCTTTGTGGGCTGCGTGCAGATCGCCCGCCTCCAGGAAGAGGCATGAGTTCCCGAACGCATCCATCGGGATCTCCGTGTTGTACCGCGACGTCTCCCCCGCCTTGTCCATATCGTCCAGCAACGTCCAGAGCTTGCGGATGACCTCATCCATCGCGCTCAGATCGACCCGCATTCCGTCGCTCATACCCCGTTGTCCTCTCCCCTGTTGTCCAAGTTGTCAGCACTGACTCTGGGTGCCCAAGTCATCGCCTAGCCCGCCTGTCCAGCCCGTCCGCCCCGCCGACTCCGCCAGTCCCGCACAGCCACCCCGCTCCCCGCAATCACGAGGGCCAGCGCAAGTCCCGTGCCCAGGACGTAAATGGCGATCCGGCGTTCCCGTTCCGCCTCGCTCTCGCCCATCGTCACGGCCATCGGGATGACCCTGCCCGCACCGGCCGTGACCACCGGGTCCGGCGTCGGAGAGTTGCCCGGCGTGGAGTCGTCCGACAGCGCGGCGACCGGGTCGACCACGCCCCAGCCGATGTAGCGGTTGGGTTCGCGGCCCGGGCGTTGGGCGGTTTCCTCGATGCGGGTGGCGATCTGGGCCGCCTTCCACGTCGGGTGCTTCTCCTTCAGGAGGGCCGCTACGCCCGCGACGTACGGGGCCGCGAAGCTTGTGCCGTCGGCGCTGCACTGCCCGCTCTTGGGGACGGTGGAGACCATGTCGACCCCGGGTGCCGCGACGTCCACGAAGTCGCCCGCCTGTGAGAAGTAGGCGCGTTCGTCGTTGCGGTCGGAGGCCGCCACCGCCAGGACGCCGTCGTACGAGGCGGGGTAGGTCTTCGCGGACTTGCCGTCGGCTCCGTCGTTGCCGGCGGCCGCCACGATCAGGGCACCCTGGCCCACCGCGTCCTCCACGGCGGTCCGCAGTGTCGGGTCGTCCTTCTTGTTCGCGGTGTCCGAGGAGATGTTGATGATCTTCGCGCCCGCGGCGACCGCGGCCCGGATGGCCGCCGACATGGTCCCGGAGTTGCCCTGCTTCTCCTCACCGCCCGTGTACTGGAAGGAGAGGATCTTGGCGTCCGGTGCGATGCCCACGAAGCCCGTGCCCTTGATCGGGCGGGCGGCGATGATGCCCGCGACCCTGGTGCCGTGGCCTTCGAGGTCCTGGGTGCCGTCCGTGGAACCGCCGACGTAGGACTTGCCGCCAGAAGCCATGGCGCTGCGCAGTTGAACGTTGGAGTCGTCGACGCCCGTGTCGATCACCGCGACCGTGACGCCCTTGCCCTTCGCCTGTCCCCACAGCTGGTCCAAAAGGATCCGCTGGAGCGACCACGGTGTGGACTTGATGACGTCGCCACCGAAGACGCATTCCGTGCTGGCCGCCAGGCCGAAGTCCGGGCCGCCTGAGTCGGAGGCGCCTGAGTCCGTGAGGCGGGTGGGCACCGCCGTGTCCGCCAGTGCCAGCGGCGCCGACGCCGACGCCGACGCACACCAGATCCCGGTCGCCGCGAGCACGCCGAAAATCCGCTGCAGTGCGCGGGTTCCACCGTTGCGGCTGCGCGAACGGACTGTCCGGTCTTTCACGTTCAGGCCCCCCATGTTCAGGCCCCCAGGGCTTCCTTGCTTCCTTCGAAGCTGGGTCATGTCTGTGTGACGGTCGTGTCGATGGTGAGTGAGAAGAAGTGCGGGATTTACTGTGCGCGGTCCCGCAGGAACTGTGTACGACCCCGAAGCAGAGATCGGCCCAGCGGACGCCGTGGCGTCCGCTGGGCCGATTCTCTTCATCTCATGTCCCTCGGGTCGCCGACGGGCTTAGCCCCAGGTCGAGGCGTTGCTCTTCTCAGTGGCCTGGTAGTTCTCGGCCGCGCTCTGCAGCGCGGTGGAGATCTTCAACAGGGTCGCGTGCAGGTCAGCGGCGGTCTGGTCCCACTCGCGCTGCTTGCGCTGGTAACCCTCCTGCGCTTCACCTTCCCAGGAGTTGGCGACGCGCTTGACCGCGGCCTCGAGGTCGTCGAGCTGCTGCTTGATGCGGCCGGCGGTCGACTTCACGTCCGTGGAGGCGTTGGTGATGGTTGCGTAATTGACGAGGATCGACATCGTCGTTCCCTTTCAGGAAGAGTCGTAGGAAGTCAGTGGAGATCGATCACGATCCATGAAGATCCGGTGGGATCGATGAAGATCCGGTGGGATCGATCGAGATCGAAAGGAACAGCTGGAGTCCGCGCGGCTTGATCAGCCGAAGTCGGACATGATCTTGCTGATCTCACTGTTCTGCTGCTCTTCCGACGCGGAGTAGTTGCTCCGCGTGGAGTCCACGGCTTCCTTGATGTCGTTGAGGATGTCGCTCATCCTCTTCGCGTCCGAGTTCCAACGGTCCTGCAGCTGGCGGTAGGACTGGGCCGCCTGGCCCTGCCAACCACCGGCGATCTGGTCGATCACTCCGTTGAGACGGCGGATCTCGCCCTGCAGCTGACCGCTGACGGTGCTGATGTCACCGGAGAGCTTTGTGAGTTCGTCCTCTGTTACCCGGAACTGGCCGGCCATGATGAACCTTCCCCCATGTTGTCGTTGATCCGGGAAACCTGCCCTGGTGCCCGGAGGAACTTCGCATCATTGAGCGCTGCAAACACTCTATCGTCAGCCTGTCATTCATCCACAGGCAGGACCAATCAGTTACACGGCTCACACACTTGAGCGTTCGTCTCGTGATCCACGAACCGTCTTACTCTCAAGTGCGCCTGCCAGCCAGTCCGTTGGCCTGTCACTGGCTCTGTTCCTGCGCCGCGCTACCGGTGTCCAGAGTGGGCCCCTTCGGAATGAATGTCGCCCAACTTTGCGGCACGATCGCGGGGTTGGAGACGTCCTCGTAACCCAGCCGCGTGCGCGCCTTGTCCGTCTCGCTCGCCCCACCCTCCGACGAGGACGAGGAGGAAGCGGACGACGAAGACGAACCGCTGCCGCTTCCCTTCGCCTCACTGTCGTTGTTCGCCGGCAGCGAGTACCGCAGTCCCGTGTCCGTCAGCAGGTACGTCGCCCCGCCACCCCCTGCCGCACCGATGACCTCCTGGAAGAGAAGCCCCGAGCCGGACGAGACGTAGGCGCTCAGCGAATCGGCGATGACCTTCTTGGGGTACGTCGTTCCGGCCCAGGCGGCGAGCTGCGGCTTCTTGTCCGTGCCGATGGTGCCGTTGTAGACGCTGCACGAGGTGGTACGGGCCTCGTCGGTCCCCGTGGCCGCGGGGTTGGCCTGCCGCGGAACGCTCTCGGGCCAGCCCTTGTCCGCGTAGAAGCGGTCCGCCTGGCCGCTGTTGGCCGCGATGATGTCCTGGGTGGGGACCTTGACGGCATCGGTCCCCACGGCGGAGGGCGACCGCTTGAGCAGTTCGGCGACGAAGGGCGTGATGGAGGCGACCTTGTCCTTGAGGACGACGTAGTACTGCTTGCCCCCCGCGTCCTGCGCCTCGAGCACCTGGCCCACCGTGTTCGCATCGGCGGGGAGCCCCTGGACCGTGGTCGGCTGTCCGGCGGACGGGACCGTCGGGAAGGCGATGACCCCGCCGGCGTTGAGGGTGCGCAACCACTCCTGGCTCACTGGCTGCGGCTCGGCCTCGCTGCCGATGACGGCGGAGCGCAACTGCGCCATGGTGGTGTCGTCGAGACCCGACGTGCCGCCCAGCAGGAAGCGGTTGCCCTTGCCGTCGACCAGGTATTCCAGTGAGGTCTTGCGGTCGACGACGTACAGGGCCTCGCGGCCGTTGACCTTGCCCGCGTCACCGAGCGACTTGGCGTCGTCGGCGTCGAGGACGAAGACGGCACGGTCGATGGCGTCGTCCGATCCCGGGGCCGGGCGCTCGCACACCGCCCAGGTCTTCGTCTTCGACGCGTCACCCTTGGAGGGCAGCCGGTCGGGGGCGTACGGGATACCGAGGGTCGCGCCGTGCGGGATGCCGCTCTTGTCGATCTCCTTGCCGGAGACCTCGAGGACGCTGCCCTTGCCCTTGTCGAGGAGGAGCTTGGCGGAGGCGTAGTTGAGAACGGGGTGCAGCGTCGGGGTCTTCTTGCCGTTCGACGCCTCGTCGGGGAGGACGACGTAGCGCGTCGTGGAGTCGCTGTCGACGATGATGTACTCACCGGGCTCGTCCCAGCCCGCGGGCGCCGTCGGCTTGATCACGCCCCAGCCGATGAAGCCCACCACGAGTGCGACGCCGACCGCCAGACTGGGCATCACCGTACGGATGGGACGCGGCGCGCCTTCCTCGGATCCGCCCGGCGACGGCGCCAGGAACGCCGCGACGGTGCGCTTGCGAGCGAACGTGTAGGCGGCGAGCTCATCCTGACGCTTTGCCATGGTCCCCGTTTCTCCCGTTTTGTACTGCTCGATCGTGTTCGAAAGGCCACTTCGGCCACGCAGGCACCAACTATGCCCTGCGCTCCGGGACGACGGTTCATCAGGTGTTCGGCCGACCCCGCATCTTCACAGAGCTTCACCACAGCCCTCCACCATGCGGGGCCGGTCCGTGACAGGCTGGCCAGCCGGGGTTTCGGTGTCCCCTGTGTCGTCTCGCGTTCCGCAGCGGGTAGCGTGAGTCAGTCTCATACATGATGTGGGCCATCGACGCCCCTGGCCCGTCGCCGGGATCTCGGACAGAGGATCCCGTCCGACGAAGGGCCACTACTTCGCGAAAGGGATGCCCCGGGGGATGACCAGCGCTACGAGCACTCGGCGCGGACGCCGCGCACCGCAGCAAGAGGAAGGTCCGAGCGGCAGACGTACGTCAGTTGCTCCAGCCTCCCCCGTCGCCGCGTCGCCGCGCACGCTGCCCCGCCCCGGCAGCCTGGGCCCGGTGCGGCTGCAGCAGCTCATCCTGGTGGAGCTCGCGGCGGCGGTCATGCTGGCCGCCTGGGTTGCCGACACGTCCTGGCTGCTGGCCCCGGCCGGTGCCGTGGCGGCGCTGCTGTTGCTCCTGGCGGTTTTGCGCCGGGGCCGACGTCCGCTGCCCGAGTGGTTCGAGACGACGCGCGCGCTGAGGCAGCGTCGACGCGACGCCAAGCTGCCCGTGCCGCCCGGGACGGACGCGATGCTGGCCCCGCTCCTGGAGTGCGACCCCGCCCTGCGGACGTACGGCTTCGTGTCCCGTGACGACCGCTCGATCGGCATGATCGGCGATGGGACCTTCCTGACCGCCGTGCTCTTCGTGCAGCCGGGAGACCAGCCGCTGCGTCCCGAGTCCGCCGGGCGGCAGCTGCCGCTGCAACTGATCCACGGCGCGCTGGAGGTCGACGGGATCCGTCTCGCGTCCGCGCAGGTCGTACAGCACACCCAGCCGGCGCCCGCGCCGCATCTGCCCCAACAGGCGGTCGCCGCACGGTCGTACGGCCCGCTCCAGGCGAAGGCCGGTTCTCCCGCGCTCCGGCTCACCTGGGTCGCCCTCAAGCTCGACCCTGAGCTGTGCCCGGAGGCGGTTCAGGCGCGCGGGGACGGCGTTCCCGGGGCGCAGCGGGCACTGCTGCGGGTGGCGGACCAGCTGGCGAGCCGGCTGACCGGGGCCGGCTTCAAGGCGACCCTCCTGGACGAGAACGAGCTGGTGCAGGCGCTCGCGACGTCCAGCTGCCTGAACCCGCGGGCCAACGCGCAACACGCCCAGGACGGGCGGCAGCCCCAGCGGCGTACGGTCGAGTCGGTACGGTCCTGGCGGGTCGACGACCGGTGGCACACCACGTACTGGCTCTCCCGCTGGCCGCAGTTGGGGGACGGCGGTGTGGCGCTGCCCGAGCTGATCACGCGGTTCACCTCGCTCCCCGTGCTCGCCACGACGTTCAGCGTGACCCTGGGGAGGGCCGGCAGCCGGGGCGTCTCCCTCACCGGGCATATCCGCGTCACCGCCCGTGGTGAGAGTGAACTCGGGGAGGTGGGGCGCGAGTTGGAGCGGGCCGCGAGTGCCGCGAAGGCCGGTCTGGTGCGCCTCGACCGGGAGCAGGTCCCCGGAGCCCTCGCCACTCTGCCGCTCGGAGGTACGTACTGATGTCCCACCCCGCTACGGCCACGGACCCGGGGCAGCACGGCCGGGCCTCCGGGCGCACGCCGGCGCACGTGGCCTCGCCCACCGACACCGGCATGATCCCCATCATCCGGCAGCCGCAGACGCCGCAGCAGCAACGGCGCATCTTCAGCCCGGGTTTCGGGCTGCGCGGGCCGCGCCGGAACCGCCATGTCGTCACCGTCGACGAGCTCGCGGCGATCAGCATGCCGATCGGCGACGACGGCGTGATCATCGGCGCCGATGCGGAATCACAGCCGGCCGTGCTCGGGCTGTCCCGCCCCACCCCCTTCGACGTCGTGCTCGTGGGCGGCCTCTGGCTCGCTCAGGTGCTGGCGCTGCGCGCCGCGGCGACGGGTGCGCGCGTGGGCGTGGAGACCGGCCGGCCGCAGGCCTGGCAGCAGTTGGCCCAGGCTGCGGGCGGCGGCCAGCAGTGCGTGACGGTCTATCCGGTGGGGCGGGTGCCTGCGCAGGGCCCCTCCGTCTCGAGCCCGGTGGTGCTGATCCGGGACTGTGGCATCCGCCCGCCGCGGGGGCGGGTGACCTCACTGCCGTGGCAGGCCGTGGTGACGGTGCTGCCCTTCGTCGGCGAGCATGCGCCACTCTGGCTCACTCGGGCCCATCTGGTGGGGATCCAGCGCATCTCGCCCCAGGAGACCGAGGTCGTACGCGACACTCTGGGCGTCCCGGACGAGCATCTCCAGCACATGCCGACCCTTCACGACGGCGTCGCCCTGTGGTGCACCCGCAAGCACCACAAGTTCGTCATGACCGAACCCACTGATGCGGAGACAGGCCTGCTCGGCGTGGCCCGCCGTATGGACTGACGCGTCGTCGTCTCCGGGAGCGGGGTACAAACCGGCTGCGCCCATGGGCGCTTTTCCCTACCGCGACGCGAGTGATTAGGCTTCTGGTAATGCGGTGACAATCGCAGCCGCGTGGGACTCGCCACTCGGTCCGCCCGGCCGCGACGATGACCAGCTCAGCAGCAGCGGCTGACCAGGAGGCAAGCAGTGAACAGGGATCGGTCCGAGTACAACGGCGGCAGCCCGTCCTCGGATGGGGACGATCACGAAATGGAACTCACCGACGAGTTCGAAATCGTCTACACGCCTCCCGCCTGGTACGCCCAAGGCACGCAGGGTGGCTCCACGGCCGGCGTCCAGCAGGACGCCGGCCGGACTGCGCCACCACCGCCGACCGGACCACCCGTCGGGCCACTGACCGGGCCGCCGGGTGGTCCTGTGCCGCAGGCTTCCGCGCCGCATGCTCCGGCACCCCAGGCCCCGGCACCGCACGCTCCCTCATCCCAGACTCCCGCACCGCACGCTCCGGCACCGCACGCCCCGTCACCCCAGACTCCCGCACCGCACGCTCCGGCACCGCACGCCCCGTCACCCCAGACTCCCGCACCGCACGCCCCGTCACCGCACGCCCCGTCACCCCAGACTCCCGCACCGCACGCCCCGTCACCGGTGCAGCCGTACGCCCAGGGCGCACCGCAGCAGCCCGCGCAGGGTGCGCCCGGCGCGAACCAGTACGGCACGGGTGGCTACGGATTTCCGCAGCAGCAGTCCGCGCCGGGCACCCCTCAAGCGGCCGGCGGCGCGGCGGTACTCGGCGGGTACGGCTACCCCCAGCAGGCGGGAGCGGGCGCGCCCCAGCCGAGCCAGGACACGTCGGGCGGTTACGGACAGCCTCAGCAGCAGACGCCGGCCCAGCCGCCCGCCGCGCCCGGCTTCCCCGTGCTGCGGCCGGTCGACGAGGACGCCCAGGGCATCCCGCCCCAGGCTGCTGCCCCGGCAGCTGGCGTCCCCGAACGGCCCGCCCCCGGGCAGCCGATGCCGGAGCAGCCGATGGCCGAGCTCAACCATGCCGCCGCCGACGCCGAGGCGGCGCGGCTGTTCGGCGATGCCCACGACGACGAGGAGTCGGCGGAGGAGCGGAGCCACGGGGCGGAGTCGGGTGACTTCGCCGGGTCCGTGTCCGGTGCGGAGGACGACGAGACGGCGAACGTCCGGTCCAATGCGGAATCCCCCACGCAGGCCGATACCGAGGCCGCGTCAGCGACGGCGGAAGCAGGGCCGGAGACAGCGCCGACGCCCACCTCTCCCGGACCCTTGCCTGCGGCGCAGGGGCAGCAGCCACAGGCGCCGCCCACCGCGCAGGCCTCCGCAGCGCCCCAGGCCGACCACGAACTTCCCCCGCTGCCGCAGGGCTACGTGCCCGCGCACCCCGTCCAGGGAGTACCGCAGCAGACAGGGCAGCCGGACCAGCAGGCCGCAGCCGCACAGGCCGCAGCCGGGCAGGCCGCCGGATACGGCTACCCCCAACCCCCCGCCCAGCCGCAGCCCGGCCAGCCCGAGCACCAGCCCTCTCCGCAGGGCTCATTCGGCCCGGCCCAGCCGGTGCCCCCGGCCCAGCCTCAGCCCGGATACCCGGCGCAAGCCGGGCAGCCCCAGGCCGCCGGATACGGCTACCCGCAGCAGGCGCCCCAGCCAGGCCAGCCCCAGCCCGCACAGCCGCAAGCCGGGCAGCCGCAGGCCGCCGGATACGGCTACCCCCAACCCCCCGCCCAGCCGCAGCCCGGCCAGCCCGAGCACCAGCCCTCTCCGCAGGGCTCATTCGGCCCGGCCCAGCCTCAGCCCGGATACCCGGCGCAAGCCGGGCAGCCCCAGGCCGCCGGATACGGCTACCCCCTACCCCCCGCCCAGCCGCTGCCGCAGCCGCCCGGGCAGGCCGGTTACGGCTACCCGCAGCCCTCCCAGCCGCAGCAGCCCGCGCCCCACCAGCAGCCTCCGGCCCAACCTCTGCCTCAGCAGCAGCCTCAGGCCCAGCAGCCCGCACCGCAGCAGCAGCCTCCGGCCCAACCTCTGCCTCAGCAGCCCGCGCCCCACCAGCAGCCCGCTGCCCCGCCCGCCGCCTACGGCAACCAGGGCTGGACCGCCCCGGTCGGCCCGCAGGCCGGGCCCGGTGCCCCCCAGCAGCAGGCCACGCCCGGCACCCCGCTCGGCTACAACGCCGCCGTGGAGCTCTCCTCCGACCGGCTGCTGCGCAATCAGCCCAAGGCCCGCAAGAACAACACGGGCCCGTCCCGCTTCAAGTTCGGCGCCAAGAAGGAGGAGGCGGAGCGGCAGCGGAAGCTGGCTCTGATCCGTACGCCGGTGATGTCCTGCTACCGGATCGCGGTGATCAGCCTCAAGGGCGGCGTCGGCAAGACCACGACGACCATATCGCTCGGCGCCACGCTCGCCACCGAGCGCCAGGACAAGATCCTGGCGATCGACGCCAACCCGGACGCCGGCACCCTCGGCCGACGGGTGCGTCGCGAGACGGGCGCCACCATCCGCGACCTGGTTCAGGCGATCCCGCAGCTGAACAGCTACATGGACATCCGCCGCTTCACCTCGCAGGCGCCGTCGGGGCTCGAGATCATCGCCAACGACGTGGACCCGGCGGTCTCCACCACCTTCAACGACCAGGACTACCGCAGCGCGCTCGACGTGCTGGGCAGGCAGTATCCGATCATCCTCACGGACTCGGGTACCGGTCTGCTCTACAGCGCGATGCGCGGAGTCCTGGAGCTCGCCGACCAGTTGATCATTATCTCCACACCCTCGGTGGACGGCGCGAGCAGCGCCTCGACAACGCTCGACTGGCTGTCGGCGAACGGATTCGCCGATCTCGTCCAGCGGTCGGTCACCGTGATCTCCGGCGTCCGCGAGACGGGGAAGATGATCAAGGTGGAGGACATCGTCGCGCACTTCCAGACTCGCTGCCGCGGTGTCGTCGTGGTGCCCTTCGACGAACACCTCGCGGCGGGCGCCGAGGTGGACCTCGACATGGTGCGTCCCAAGACCCGCGAGGCCTACTTCGATCTCGCCGCGCTCATCGCCGAGGACATCGCCCGTACGCAGCAGGGCTTCGGCAACCCGAACCTGCAGTTCCAGCAGCCCCAGCAGGGGTACGCGCCCCCGCAGCAGCCCTACTCCCAGCCCGGCGTAACGCCCCAGCCGGGGCAGGGCTGGCAGCAGCCCCCGCAGCAGCAGCCCGGACCGGGCCAGGGCTGGCAGCAGCAGCAGCAGTCGGCGCAACCCCAGGATCCGCGGCAAAACCCGCCACAGCACGGCTCCGTACCGCCCGGCTGGACGCAGCAGTAGCAGACCGGTCGGCAACGTCAGAGGGTCGGCACCCGCACGGTGCCGACCCCTTGACGTCCGTGTACGGCGCGCCTCGAGCGCACCCGTTCAGCCGAGTTCACGGCCGCGCTGGGCGCCGCGCACGACGACGCCCTCGACGCGGTGCGGGCGGCCCAGGATCTCGGGTGCGCCCTCGGCGTCGCCCCCGGCGACCAGCCGCCGGGGCAGGGTCGAGGAGGAGGGCTCGCCGCCGCCGGCCGTACCACTCACGTACAGCTCCGCCACCTCGACATCGAAGTCGTACGTCTCGCCCTGTTCCCGCAGGAAGTCGACATCGCCGCCGGCCTTGTCGCCGAAGCCGATTTGCCACCCGGGCCCGCACCGACTCTCACGGTGCGGGTCCGTCGCGTATCCATGGGCGTCACGAGCCGTCAGCCCGTCACCTGGGGGGCTTCACCGGTCTGAACCAATAGGCACGAAATTCACGCCAACTCGTTATTTCCGCAGGCCACACGGGGTTGACGCGCCGTTGACGTGCGGAGACCCCCGCTGATAGACACACACATCAATCCCGCCGGCGTCCCCCGATCACCCTGATCCTGAAGGTCAACCAGCCATCCCCGTGCGAGCGATGACGCGAGGTCACCGACCCATGAACAGACACGATCAGCCCAACAGAAGACGTCTGCGCCCACGGCTCCTCGCCGCCGCAGCCGCCGCCGCGCTCACTCTCACCGCCGGTCTCGCGACCCCGCTCAACCCGGCCCCACAGCAGGCCCAGGCCCAGGCCAAGGCGAGCCAGCAGGCCAAGGCGAGCAAGAAGGTCCTCACCGTCGCGGTCGCGCAGAGCGTCGACTCGCTGAGCCCCTTCCTGGCCTCGCGCCTGCTCAGTACGAGCATCCACCGGCTCATGTACGAGTACCTGACCAACTACGACCCCGCGGACAACCACACGATCCCGGGCCTGGCCACCAAGTGGGAGCCGTCCGCCGACAAGCTCACCTGGACCTACACGATCCGGTCGAACTCCAAGTGGTCGGACGGACAGCAGGCCACCGCCGAGGACGCGGCGTGGACGTTCAACAAGATGATGACGGACCAGGGCGCGGCCACCGCCAACGGCAGCTTCGTCACCAACTTCAGGAAGGTCACCGCGCCGAGCCCCGCCCAGCTCGTCATCGAGCTGAAGAAGCCGCAGGCCACCATGGGCGCGCTCGACGTGCCGATCGTCCCCCAGCACATCTGGGAGAAGGTCGAGGACTTCTCGAAGTTCAACAACGACCAGAGCTTCCCGATCGTCGGCAACGGGCCGTTCGTCCTGACCGACTACAAGCCCGACAGCTATGTGCGTCTGAAGCCGAACAAGACCTTCTGGCGTGGCGCCCCCAAGTTCGACGAGCTGGTCTTCAAGTACTTCAAGGACCAGGACGCCGCGGTGGCCGCCCTGCGCAAGGGTGAGGTCTCCTTCGTCGCGGGCTCCCCCGCGCTGACTCCCGCCCAGGCGGCGTCCCTCAAGGGCGAGCCGAACATCAAGGTCAACGACGCCCCCGGCCGCCGCTTCTACGCCCTCGCCACCAACCCCGGTGCCCAGGCCAAGGACGGCAAGCACTTCGGTGACGGCGCCGAGTCGCTGCTGAACCAGAAGGTGCGCCAGGCGCTCTTCATGGCCATCGACCGGAAGACCCTCATCGACAAGGTCTTCCAGGGACACGCCGTCGAGGGCGCGGGATACATCCCGCCGCGCTTCTCCACGTACCACTGGAAGCCGTCCGCGAGCCAGGAGCTCGCGTACGACCCGGCGAAGGCGGCCCAGCTCCTCGACGCGGCGGGCTACAAGAAGAACGCCGACGGCAAGCGTGTCGAGAAGAACGGCAAGCCGATCGATTACCGGATCCTGTGCCACGCCACCGACCCGAACGACAAGGCGGTCGGACAGTACGTGAAGGAGTGGTTCGGCAAGCTGGGCATCGGCGTCACCCTCGACTGCCTCGACAACGTGACCGACCCCTGGCTGGCCGGCAAGTACGACCTGGCCTTCGACGGCTGGTCCGTCAACCCGGACCCCGACTTCGTGCTGTCCATCCACACCTGCGCCGCCCTGCCCGCCACCCCCAAGGACACCGGCGCGACGGACAACTTCATCTGCGACAAGAAGTACGACGAGCTGTACGACCAGCAGCTCGCCGAGTACGACACCGCCAAGCGGGCGGACATCGTCCAGCAGATGGAGTCACGGCTGTACGACACCGGGTACATGAACGTCATGGCGTACCCGAACGCGGTCGAGGCCTACCGCACCGACCAGATCAAGTCGATCGAGACGATGCCGAAGGCCGCGGGCAACATCTACGGCCAGGACGGTTACTGGAGCTGGTGGTCGGCGGTTCCGGCCGACGCCTCCGGTGCGTCCTCCGACGGTTCGAGCTCCACGGGCGTCATCATCGGCATCGTCGCGGGCGTCGTCGTTCTCGTCGGCGTCGGGGCGTTCTTCGCGATGCGACGCCGCGCCACGGCCGAGGACCGCGAGTAGCCCATCCCGTCTCCCCGACGCCTACGGGCACCCCATGAACGTACGAGCGAATGAGTAGTTCATGACCGCTGAGGCAACACCCTCGCTGGTCGAGGCGACCGACGGTCCGGCTCAGGCCGGGCCGTCGGTCCGCGGGCCACGGGCGCGCACCACCACCGCATATCTACGGTATGTGGCGGGCAAGTTGGGCGGCGCGGCCGTCTCGCTGCTGGCCGTCCTCGTCACCAGCTTCTTCCTCTTCCGGCTCATCCCCGGCGATCCGGTGAAGTACATGACGGGCGGCCGACAGGTCTCCGCCGAGCAACTCGCGCACTACCGCGAGGAGTTCGGGCTCGATCTGCCGCTGTGGCAGCAGTTCACCGACTACTGCGGCAAGGCGCTCACCGGTGACCTGGGCACCTCGTACCAGTTCCGGGCCCCCGTCATCGACAAGATCTCCGAAGCACTGCCGAACACCCTCCTGCTCACCGGCACGGCGTTCGTCCTGTACACCGCGCTGGGCATCTTCATCGGCACCCGCTCGGCCTGGCGGAGCGGCCGCACGAGCGACCGTCTCAACACCGGTCTGGCCCTGACGCTGTACTCGATCCCGTCCTTCTGGCTCGGCCTGCTGCTCATCATCGTCTTCTCGGTGGGCATGGGCCCGATCCCGGGCCTGTTCCCGACCGGCGGCATGGAGTCCGGCGGCAAGGAGGGCTTCGCGTACGTCCTCGATGTCGCCCACCATCTGATCCTGCCGGTGGTGACACTGGTCGCCGTCGAGTACGGCCAGACCCTGCTGGTCACACGCTCGGCGCTGCTGGACGAGATGGGCAGCGACTATCTGACGACGGCGCGCGCGAAGGGCCTGCGGGACGATCTCGTCCGGCGCCGCCACGCCGTGCCGAACGCGCTGCTGCCGACCGTCACCCTCATCTTCATCAACCTCGGCCGGACGGTCGCGGGAGTGATCCTCGTCGAGACCGTCTTCTCCTGGCCCGGCCTGGGCGGGCTCTTCTACCAGGCGCTGAGCGTGCCCGATCTGCCGCTGGTCCAAGGACTGTTCTTCGTCTTCGCCTCGGCGGTGATCGTGATGAACACCCTGGCCGATCTGATCTATCCGCTGCTGGACCCACGGGTGGGCCGATGACCACGACCGAGTCGGACGGGCCGATGACGACCGAAGCAACCCCGCAGGTGACCGCGGTCGGCCCGCGCACCCTCGCCTGGCAGCGCCGCCGCCACTCCGCCGCCCGCTTCTGGCGGCAGTACCGCACCCACCGGGCGGGCGTCTTCGGACTCGCCGCCCTCGCCCTCTTCGCCCTGATCGCCCTGACCGCGCCGCTGACCGTCGGCTCCGACGTGCAGAGCGTGACCGACGCACCGGGCGGCCCGATGGAGAGCCCGAGCGCCCGATTCCCGCTCGGCACCGACCAGTTCGGGCGCAATCTGCTCGGACTCGTGGTGTGGGGTGCCCGGGTCTCGCTGCTCGTCGGACTGCTCGCGGCCGTGCTCTCCGTCGCCATCGGCGCGCTCATCGGGATCACTGCGGGTCACTTCCGCGGCTGGTACGCGACCGTGATCATGCGGATCACGGACTGGTTCCTGGTCATGCCGACGCTGGTGCTCGCGATCGCGCTGATGACCGTGATGTCGCGCTCGATCGGCACGATCATCCTGGCGATCGGCGTCACCACCTGGCCGACCACCGCCCGGCTGGTGCGTGCCCAGACCCTGGCCGTGGAGTCGCGGCCGTACATCGAGCGGGCGAAGGCACTCGGCGGCGGGCACTGGCACATCATGTCCCGGCACGTGCTGCCCAATGTGATGCCGCTGGTGCTGGCGCAGACCACCCTGATCATCTCCTCCGCGATCCTCGCCGAGGCGACCCTCGCCTTCCTCGGGCTCGGTGACCCGACCGTCGTGTCCTGGGGCGGGCTGCTCCAGGACGCGCGGGAGGCGGGCGCGGTCAGCGCGGGCAAGTGGTGGTACCTGGTGCCACCGGGGGTCGCGATCGCGGTGGTCGCGCTGGCGTTCACGCTGTGCGGGCGCGCGGTCGAGTCCGTCCTCAACCCCAAGCTGGGGGTGACCCGATGAGCACTCCGACGAAGCGGCGTCTGCTGGAGGTCAGGAACCTCGAGGTGACGTACGCGGGCGGGGCGGCCGCCGTGCGCGGCGTGGACCTCTCCCTCGACGCGGGCCAGAAGCTGGGCATCGCGGGCGAGTCCGGCTGCGGCAAGTCCACGCTGGCGCTCGCGCTGCTGCGGCTGCTGCCCGCGGGCACCCGCACGAGCGGGGAGATCCTGCTCGACGGCGAGGACGTGCTCACGATGAAGTGGGGACGGGTACGGGCGGTCCGCTGGGCGGGCGCCTCGATCGTCTTCCAGGGCGCGATGCACTCCCTCAATCCCGTGCACCGCGTCGGCGACCAGATCGCCGAGCCGATCCTGCTCCACAAGAAGGCCACCCCGGCGGGCGCGAAGAAGAAGACCGCCGAGCTGCTGGAGCACGTCGGCCTGCCCGCCGCCCGCGCGAACGCCTACCCGCACGAGCTGTCCGGCGGGCAGCGCCAACGCGTCATGATCGCCATGGCCCTGGCCTGCGACCCCCGGCTCGTCATCGCCGACGAACCGACCACGGCCCTCGACGTGATGATCCAGGCCCAGATCCTGCGCCTGATCGAACACCTCGTCGCCGAGCAGGAGTTGGGCCTGATCATGATCAGCCACGATCTCGCGGTACTGGCCGACACCTGCGACCGGCTCGCGGTGATGTACGCGGGCCGTGTCGTCGAGGAGGGCCCCGCCCGGCAGGTGTACGACGCGGCCCGGCACCCGTACGGCAAGGCGCTGTCGGCGGCGTTCCCGCGCATCGGCGACGCCGCCTCGCGGTTCGCGCCACGCGGACTGCCGGGCGATCCACCGGACCCGTCGGCGCTGCCGTCCGGCTGTACGTTCCACCCCCGGTGCGCGGTGGCGCTGGACCGCTGCGCGACCGAGGATCAGGCACTGCGGGAGGCGGGTGCGGGGCACCGGGCCGCCTGTGTGCACGCCGGCGCGACCGTCCCCGAGCCGGGCGGCACCCCGGCACAAGAAGCGAGGAGCAGCGCCCCATGACCACGACGACCACCGCCGTGACCGCGGCTCCCCTGCTCCGTGCCGAGGGCCTGCACATCGCCTTCCCCGGACGCCACGGCGCCGCCCGCGCGCGTGCCGTCGACGGGGTCGACCTCGACATCCGCCCCGGCGAGATCGTCGCCCTGGTCGGCGAGTCGGGCTGCGGCAAGACGACGCTGGCCCGCTCCCTGCTCGGCCTGGTCCCGCCGACCGGCGGCCGCGTCACCTTCGACGGCAAGCCGCTCGACTACTCCGCGCGCGCCCTCAAGGCCTACCGCAAGCGCGTCCAGCTGGTCCTGCAGGATCCCAGTGGCTCGCTCAACCCCCGGCACACGGTGTACGACGCCGTGGCCGAGGGACTGCGCATCCACCGGTACGGCGGCGACGAGCGCGCGGCGGTCGCCGAAGCCCTCTCCCGGGCGGGTCTGCGTCCGCCGGAGCGCTTCTTCCTGCGCTACCCGCACGAGTTGTCCGGCGGTCAGCGCCAGCGCGTCGTCATCGCGGGCGCGCTGGTCCTGGAGCCCGAACTCATCGTCGCCGACGAGCCGGTGGCCTCCCTCGACGCGTCGGTACGCGGCGAGATCCTCGCCCTGCTGCTGCGGCTGCGCGCCGAGCTCGGCCTGTCCGCCCTGGTGGTGACCCACGACCTGGGGCTGGCGTGGAACATCGCCGACCGGGTCGCGGTGATGTATCTGGGCCGGATCGTGGAGACGGGCGAGGTGGAGAAGGTCCTGACGGCGCCCCGGCATCCTTACACCCAGGCCCTGTTGTCGGTCCTCCCGGAGGCCCCGGGCGAGCCGGTGGTCCTCACCGGCGAACCCCCGGACCCCTCCCGCATCCCCGCCGGCTGCCGCTTCCACGCGCGCTGCCAGATCCTGGCGAGCGGGGAGGCCGAACGGGCGAGCGTCGCGGACGCGTGCCGGGGCGAGGACCTGGAGGTGCTGGACGGAAGCGGCGAGGCACAGGTGGCGTGCCACTGGGCACGGCTCCGGACGTGAAGCAGGCGGGGTGCCGACGGGCACTCAGTACGTGAAGCGGGTGGCGTGCCGCTGGACGCTCAGTACGTGAAAAGGGGCGCCCGGTGCCTTTGAGAGCACCGGCGCCCCTGCCCCGTACGACGAGTCACTCCCCGTCGTACGCCTCGATCAGCTCGCGCGAGCGCTTCACATCGTCGGCGATGGCTTCCAGCAGCGCCTCGATGGAGTCGAACTTGGCCATGCCGCGGACGTAGGCGAGGAAGTCGACGGCGACGTGCAGGCCGTACAGGTCGAGGCCTACGCGGTCGATGGCGTACGCCTCCACCGTGCGCTCGGTGCCGTCGAACTGCGGGTTGGTGCCGACGGAGATCGCGGCGGGCATCGCCTCGCCCTCGACGTGCAGCCAGCCCGCGTAGACGCCGTCGGCGGGGATCGCGGTGTGCGGGAGGGTCTCGACGTTGGCCGTGGGGAAGCCGAGCTCGCGGCCGCGCTGGGCGCCGCGGACGACGACCCCCTCGACGCGGTGCGGGCGGCCCAGGATCTCGCGCGCGCCCTCGACATCGCCCTCGGCGACCAGCCGCCGGGTCAGGGTCGAGGAGAAGGGCTCGCCGCCTCCGGCGGATCCGCTCACGTACAGCTCCACCACCTCGACGTCGAAGTCGTACGTCTTGCCCTGCTCGCGCAGGAAGTCGACATTGCCCGCGGCCTTGTGGCCGAAGCGGAAGTTCGGGCCCTCGACGACGGCCTTGGCGTGCAGCTTGTCGACGAGGACCTTCACCACGAAGTCGGCGGGCGACAGCTTCGAGAACTCGGTGGTGAAGGGGAGGACGAGCAGCGCGTCCACACCCAGCTCGGCACAGAGCTCGGCGCGGCGGTGGTGCGGGGCGAGCAGCGGGGGGTGGCTGCCGGGGCGCACGACCTCGCTCGGGTGCGGGTCGAAGGTCACCAGGACGGAGGGAACGCCCAGCTCACGGGCGCGGTCCACGGCATGCTTGATGATCAGCTGGTGTCCGCGGTGCACCCCATCGTAGGAACCGATGGTGACGACGCTGCGCCCCCAGTCCTCGGGGATGTCCTCCAAGCCACGCCAGCGCTGCACTGTGACCGCTCCTTGTCGAACCCGTGTCCGTGATTGCCTCATTCGCAGCTCTAAGGGTGCCATGCCGCGTGCGCTCGGTTCGCATCGGCATCGGGGTGTGACGCATCGCGCACGGTTCAGGCCGGAACCCGTATCCCGGAGAGGCTCTCGATCATGCGGCGGGTGCTCGGGCCGACCACGCCGGCCCACTCCTCGGGGGCGCCCGTCAGCCAGCCTGCCACCAGGGTCGCGAAGCCGGGGACCTGGCGGGCGAGCTCGACCAGACCGCGGTCGAATCCGGTGGCTCCGGCGGGGGTGCGGACGAGGAGCAGGCCCGTACGGTGCACCAGCTCACGGGTGGGTTCCTCGCCCCGGCGGGCCGCGCCGTCCGCGGCGGCCCGCAGCAGGGTGCCGAGGACGGCCGGGTCCTGCTCGTGCGCGAGCAGCAGGTCCAGCAGCTCGCGCCGCAACGGGCCGCAGTCCCGGCCGCCCGGCGCCGCCAGGACGGCCGCGAGAGCCGCCCGCACGGTGGCCGGACAACCGACCAGTAGACCGGTGACCAGCGGGAAGAGGACGGATCGTGCCGCGGGACCGTGTGTGAGACGGCGGTCGACGTACGCGGCCACGTGCGCGGCGGCCTCGGGGCACAGCTCCACCACTTCCCTGACCAGCACGCCGACGCGGCGGGCGAGCGCGGGCGTGGTGACGTCGGCGAGCGTGCGCAGCGCGTCCGCGGCGTCCGCGTCCGGCTGCCGCAGCCGGGTCCGGAAGGCGTCGAGCACCGGATCGGGGTGCGTGTTCAGGGCCGCGACCAGGGCGCTGGCGGGAAGCCGCGGATCGCCCGCGACGAAGCGCTCCAGCGCTTGCGGCAGGTACCGGGCCCGCGTCCACGGGTCCCGTACGAGCAGGCCGAGCGCGCCGCCGTGCAGTGCGCGGTCGGTGGGGCGGGCCAGCAGGGTCAGCGCCGCGTAGCGCAGCAGCTCGCGGTCGGCCTCGGCGCGCACGTGCGGCGCGGCGCGCAGCCCGTACGCCATCGCCGCCACCCGCCGGGCCGGGCGCTCGTCGTGCGCCCACCGGTCCACCGCCCGGCACACGGCCGAGGGCTCCTCCTCGGCGAGCGCGGCCAGCAGCTCGTCCGCGCGCCGGTGGGCGCAGTCGACGAGGGCCTCCGCGAGGTCGTCCAGGGCGCGCCGCCGGTGCGCGTACAGCAGGGCCTGCGCGGCGGTCGCCACGGTCGCGTGAGGCGCGGCGGGCAGCGGACGGTCGTCGTCGAACCAGGGCGTGAGGTGGGGTTGTACGGCGGTGGGGTCGGCGGCGAGGAGTCGGGCGACGGCGTCCAGGTAGCGCGAGGTCTCCGGGGGACGGCGGCGGTGGGCGCCGGAGGCGGTGCGGGAGTCCTCGGCCGGGCCCGCCGCACGCGGTGCCCCGTCCGCGACGACCAGGTGCCTGAGCAGATCGAAGCGCTCCGCCTCCGGCAGCGGCAGCGCCTCCCAGAAGGAGGGCCCGAACTCCGCCGGCACGTCCCGGCCTTCGGTGCGCCACGCCACGATCCGCTCGGCCAGCAGCCGCAGCGCGCTGACGTACGGGGTCGCGTCGGGCAGGCGCACCAGGACGTCGGCGAGGAGGTGGGTGGCCCACCAGATGCCGTCCCCCGTGGGGGTGGCGGCTCCGGTCGGGGCGGCGTCTCCGGTCGGGGCGTGTTCCTCCGGCGGCAGGTCGTCCATGGCCTCGACGAGGTCTTCGAGGCGGCGGGCCAGCGCACCGGCACCCTGGTGACGGGCCAGCAGGAGGAGGGCCTGCACGACGGGGCCGATGCGGTGGCGCGGCACCGTCACGGGACGTGCGTGGGCCGACGGGCGGGCGGGCATCCACTGCTCCGGTACACGCTCGGCACACGAGGCTTCGCGGCGCCGGTGGACCAGGGCGTCCAAGGCCGGGTCCAGGTCCAGGTGGGTGGCCTGGATCCAGTCGGCGAGCTCCTCGTGGGCGAACCGGTAGCCGCTCCCGGCGGGGACCATGAGGCCCTCCGCGAGGACGGCGGAGGCCCAGCCGGTGGTACCGCCCGGGCGGCGTCCGAGGGCGGTGTCCCAGGGGAAGACGGCCTCGAAGGACGCACGGTCCAGCCGGCCCTGCCCAGGTCCCAGACAGCGCCGCGCGGCCTCGTGCACCTGGCCGGAGACCTGGGCGGCGAGCCTTCGTACGGCCGTGCCACGCAGCCCGTTGGCCGCCGCGAGCCGGACCGCGACGCGCAGGCACATCAGGTCCAGATGGGCGGCGAAGACCTCCTCGCGGTCGAGTGGCCGGGTCGGCGCGTCCGGCCGCGTGGCCCACACCTCCGCCAGCAGCCGCAGCGTCAGCGGATGCCGCGCGTCGGCGGCCACCAGCGCGTCCTCGGGGATCCCGGCCCTCGACCGGACCAGCCGCGCCTCCTCCTCGGTCAGCCCGTCCAGCCGGACGCAGGGCGGACTCGACGGCTGCGGGTCGGCACCGGACCGGTGCAGCGACTGGGCCGGGAACTCCGCCCCCGCCTGCTCCCAGTACTCGGCACGGCAGGCGACGACCAGCCGCACCCCGCTCGCCCGCAGCCACTCGGCCGTGCCCTCGGTCCACTCGGGCAGCCGGTGGGCGAGGTCGGGCGGCATCTCCTCCGGTCCGTCGAGGAGGAGCAGCAGTGGCCGTCCGGCGGCCCGTGCCAGGCGGGCCAGCCGGTCGGGACCGATGTCGCCGAGCTCTCCCTCGTACCTGCCGGACGGCAGCACCCACGGCTCCTGGCGCGCGCCCTCCTCCGGGGCCGCCAGGATCCGCCCCGCCCGCTCCAGCGCCCGGGTGGCCGCGTCGGCGACGGAGGTGTCGGTGGCGAGGAGGTCGGCGCCGCGCAGCCAGAGGGTGGGAGCCGGCTCGGCGCCGCGGGTGCGGCGGGCGGCGAGCGCCGTGAGTTCCGTCGTACGGCCGCTGCCGGGTGGGCCGACGAGTCCGAGAACGGCGGCCGGGCCGCTCTCGAAGGCCGCGAACTCCCTTACGACCGCGGCCCGTTCGACGGTGGCGGGTGCTGCGCCGCCGGTGGCCGCCGAGGCCACGGCCCCGCGGCCGTCCGAGCCCACCGAGGCCGCCGTGAGTTCGAGTACGCCTGCCGGATTGAGGTCGGCCCCGTACGCGGGGACGGTGGCGGCGTTGCGGTCGAGGAGTTCGGCGAGCGGCCCCGTGACGCCGGGGGTGCGCAGGAGGACCGCGAAACCCGCCGTCCGGTGCTCGGTGTGCAGCGCCGTGCCGAGCACTCCGATCACCGCACCGGTCGAGGCGTCGAGGACGGGTCCCCCGGCCGCCCCGCCGGCCGGCCGGAGCGCGTCCGCGCCCGCCGTGCCGATCGCCAACTCCATCGCCTCGTCGAGGAGATGGCGGCGATCGGTCGCCGTGTACGTCACGGCGGTGCTGCCCAGTACCCGGGCCTCGCGCCAGCCGCCCGCGGCGATCCGTACGTACGTGCCGGTCCCGACTCTCTCCCGCACGGTGACGGGGAGCGGATCGAGGCCGAGACCCTCGGTCCGTACGAGCGCCAGATCGGTTTCGGGGAGTGGGGTCACGGCGTCGGAGGTCACCACGCAGCTGCGGTCACCGGGAGCGTGCAGCACCAGGCGGGCCAGGCCCTCGACGGCCTCGTGGCTGGTGATCACCGTGCCCTGGTGGTCGGCCACGAAGCCCGTGCCGCGTGGACGTCCGGCCAGGTCGCAGACGCGCACCAGGGACGCGTCCCGCGCGCTGCGGGCGTCGTCCGGTGTCTGCTCGTTCCCGGTCCGCGAGCCCCGTCCCGCCATGCTCGAACCTCCCCGCGCCGTGCTCCTTTTCCCGACGGTAGGCGCCAAATGATCAGCGGAACAGATCACGTACGAAACGCGCCCCCTTCCGCTCCCTCGGTTCACTCCGAGCGCCTGCCCGAAGGGGTGAATAGGGCAGAGCGGATGGATACACAGTTGGGTGGGGGAACCGAGGGGGGACCGTGGAGCGGCGGGCACGAAACCCCGTGACCGCCGCTCCACGGGCAGGTGCCCGAGCAGGAAGAGGCGTCGGCCTCAGCCGAATACGGCGAGGCTCTTCGCCTTGCCCTTCTCTTCCTCCACCAGCGCGAGGAACCGGCCCTCCGGGTCGAAGACGGCCACGGCGCCGACCCCCACGTACTCCTCGGGGATCTCCAGGCGCACGCCGTTGAGCAGCAGCCGGGCCCGCTTGGCGTCCACGTCCCAGCGCGGGAACGCGGCCGCGGCGGCCTCGGCGATCGACATCACGGTCAGCTCCTCCTGGAGCTGGTCGAGGGTGCGCGCGGCGTCGAGCTTGTACGGGCCCACGCGGGTGCGGCGCAGCGCGGTGAGGTGACCGCCGACGCCCAGGTCCGCGCCCAGGTCCCGGGCGAGCGCCCGGATGTACGTCCCGGACGAGCAGACCACGGAGACGACCAGGTCGAGCACCGGCGTGCCGTTCTCGGCCACGGCGTCCCGGATGTCGTACACCGCGAACGAGGAGACCGTCACCGGGCGGGCCGGGATCTCGAAGTCCTCGCCCTCGCGCGCCCGCTTGTACGAGCGCACGCCGTCGATCTTGATGGCGCTGACCTTGGACGGCACCTGCATGATCCGGCCGGTCAGCTTGGCGACCCCGGCGTCGATGGCCTCCCGGGTCACCCTGGAGGCGTCGGCGGACGAGGTGATGTCGCCCTCGGCGTCGTCCGTCAGGGTGTCCTGGCCGAGCCGGATGGTCCCCAGGTACTCCTTCTCGGTGAGCGCCAGGTGCCCGAGGAGCTTGGTCGCCTTCTCGACGCCGAGGACGAGCACGCCCGTCGCCATGGGGTCGAGCGTGCCGGCGTGTCCGACGCGGCGGGTCCTGGCGATCCCGCGCATCTTGGCGACCACGTCGTGCGAAGTGAAGCCCGACGGCTTGTCGACGATGACAAGCCCGTCGGGCGTCTTGGTCTTCTGCGTCATTCCGCGGCGTCGCCGTCCGTCTCGTCGTCCTCGCCCGGCTTCTTGTACGGGTCCGCGTCACCTGCGAAGGCGGCGCCCGCCGAGACCTCGCGCACCTTCGCGTCCGAGGCCCGTGCCTTGTCGAGCAGGTCCTCGATCGTCTTGGCGGTGTCCGGCAGGGCGTCCGCGACGAAGGTCAGCGTCGGCGTGAACTTCACGCCCGCCGCCGCGCCGACCGCCGAGCGGAGCACGCCCTTGGCGCTCTCCAGGCCCGCGGCCGCGGCCGCGCGCTCCTCGTCGTCCCCGTAGACCGTGTAGAAGACGGTCGCCTCCCGGAGGTCCCCGGTGACCCTGGTGTCCGTGATGGTGACATGGGTGCCGAGCCGCGGGTCCTTGATCCCGCGCTGCAGCTTCTGGGCCACCACCTCTCGGATGAGGTCCGCCAGCCTCTTGGCACGCGCGTTGTCGGCCACTGGTCCGTCTCCTTCTTCGCCTTGCTTGTTCCGTCAGTCTTCGTCTGTATGAAGTCTGCGCCGTACCGACAGCAGCTCCACCTCCGGTCGCGCCGCGACGAGCCGCTCGCAGCAGTCCAGTACCTCGGTGAGGTGCTCGGTGTCTCCGGAGACCACCGCCAGGCCGATCTCGGCCCTGCGATGAAGGTCCTGGTTGCCCGTCTCCGCCACGCTCACCGCGTACTTCCGCTGGAGTTCAGCGACGATCGGCCGGACGAGAGAGCGTTTCTCCTTGAGCGAGTGCACATCGCCGAGGAGCAGATCGAAGGACAGCGTCCCCACATACATGTGTAACCGGATGTCCCGCCGGTACGGGATAGATGGCCTGCCAATGCGCTTGGCAGGGACATCAGAACCGTACAACGAACGGGTGAGATGCTCGCCGGGGTTTTTCGCCCGCGGACCGGTGGGGGCTTGTCGCGCCCACGCGGCGGAGTCCCCTATGTCACAGGCCCGCGCCCCTAGAAGGGGCGCGGGGAACTGCGCGATCTCTTAAACGGCAAGCTGGCCGACGGTGAACTTCTCACCGCCGGCCAGCTCAAGCCACTGCGTTACGCCCGCGGCTTCTCGCGCATCTCGTACGTCGCGATGACGTCGTCGACCTTGATGTCGTTGAAGTTTCCGAGGTTGATACCACCCTCGAAGCCTTCGCGGATCTCGGTGACGTCGTCCTTGAAGCGACGCAGCCCGGAGATGTTGAGGTTCTCCGCGATGACCTTGCCGTCGCGGACGAGGCGCGCCTTGGTGTTGCGCTTGACCTCGCCCGAGCGGACCAGGACACCGGCGATGTTGCCCAGCTTGGACGACTTGAAGACCTCGCGGATCTCCGCCGTGCCGAGCTCGACCTCCTCGTACTCCGGCTTGAGCATGCCCTTGAGGGCCGCCTCGATCTCCTCGATGGCCTGGTAGATCACCGAGTAGTACCGGACGTCGACGCCCTCGCGCTCCGCCATCTGCGCCGCGCGGCCCGCGGCGCGGACGTTGAAGCCGATGACGATCGCGTCGGAGCCGGTCGCCAGGTTGATGTCCGACTCGGTGACCGCACCCACACCACGGTGCAGGACACGGATGTCGACCTCGTCGCCGACGTCGAGCTGGAGCAGCGAGGACTCGAGAGCCTCCACCGAACCGGACGCGTCGCCCTTGATGATGAGGTTGAGTTCCTGCACCAGACCGGCCTTGAGGGCCTCGTCCAGGTTCTCCAGGGAGAACCGGACACCCCGGCGGGCGAAGTTGGCGTTGCGCTCACGCGCCGCGCGCTTCTCGGCGATCTGACGCGCCGTGCGGTCCTCGTCGACAACCAGGAAGTTGTCGCCGGCGCCCGGGACGTTGGTGAGACCCAGGACCAGGACGGGGGTCGACGGACCCGCTTCCTCGACGTTGTTGCCGTTGTCGTCGAGCATCGCCCGGACACGGCCGTACGCGTCGCCGACCACCATCGTGTCGCCGATGCGCAGCGTGCCGCGCTGGACCAGGACCGTCGAGACGGCACCACGGCCGCGGTCGAGGTGGGACTCGATCGCGATGCCCTGCGCGTCCTGCTCCGGGTTGGCCCGCAGGTCGAGCG
This sequence comes from Streptomyces sp. NBC_01450, assembly GCF_036227505.1. NCBI lineage: Bacteria > Bacillati > Actinomycetota > Actinomycetes > Kitasatosporales > Streptomycetaceae > Streptomyces > Streptomyces sp. NBC_01450. The sequence continues at coordinate 3,715,668 of NZ_CP109480.1, forward strand.
AGGCGTCCGCGGTCAGGACCACGGCCTCCAGCAGCTGGTCGATGTTCAGACCCTGCTTGGCGGAGATGTCGACGAACATCGTGTCGCCGCCGTACTCCTCGGCCACCAGACCGAACTCGGTGAGCTGACCGCGCACCTTGACCGGGTCCGCGCCCTCGACGTCGATCTTGTTGACCGCGACCACGATCGGCACGTCGGCCGCCTTGGCGTGGTTCAGCGCCTCGATCGTCTGGGGCATCACACCGTCGTTGGCCGCCACCACGAGGATCGCGATGTCGGTCGACTTGGCACCACGGGCACGCATGGCGGTGAACGCCTCGTGACCCGGGGTGTCGATGAAGGTGATGCGACGCTCTTCGTCGTTGACCTCGGTCGTGACCTGGTACGCACCGATGTGCTGCGTGATACCGCCGGCCTCGCCCGCGACGACGTTCGTCTTGCGGATGGTGTCCAGCAGTCGGGTCTTACCGTGGTCGACGTGACCCATGACGGTCACGACCGGCGGACGCGCGACGAGGAACTCCTCGCCACCCTCGTCCTCGCCGAACTCGATGTCGAAGGACTCGAGCAGCTCGCGGTCCTCCTCCTCGGGGCTGACGATCTCGAGGACGAAGTTCATCTCGTCCGCGAGGAGCTTCAGCGTCTCGTCGGAGACGGACTGCGTGGCAGTGACCATCTCGCCGAGGTTCATCATCACGCCGACGAGCGACGCCGGGTTGGCGTTGATCTTCTCCGCGAAGTCGGTGAGGGACGCACCGCGCGACAGGCGGACGGACTGTCCGTTGCCGCGAGGCAGCATCACGCCGCCGACCGACGGGGCCTGCATGGCCTCGTACTCCTGGCGCCTCTGCCGCTTCGACTTGCGACCACGACGCGCCGGACCGCCGGGACGGCCGAACGCACCCTGCGTGCCACCACGGCCACCGGGACCACCCGGACGACCGCCGAAGCCGGGACGGCCACCGCCGCCACCGCCGGGACCACCGGGACGACCGGCGAAACCGCCGCCGCCACCGCCGGGACCGGCCGGACGACCGGCGAAACCGCCACCGCCGCCACCGGGACGACCGGCGAAGCCGCCGCCACCCGGACGACCGCCGCCGCCACCGGGACCACCGGGACGACCGCCACCGCCACCGGGACCGCGGCCACCGGGGCCACCGCCGGGACGCGGGCTACCCGCAGCGGGACGCTGCGGCATCATGCCGGGGTTCGGACGGTTGCCACCGGGGCCACCGCCGGGACGCGGAGCGCCACCCTGCGGACGAGGCATACCGCCCGGAGTCGGACGAGCACCGCCCGGACCGCCCTGCGGACGCGGAGCGCCGCCGGGACCGCCCTGGGGACGGGGACCACGGTCCTGGCCCGCGCCCTGCGGACGCGGAGCGCCGCCGGGACGGTCGCCACCGGGACGCGGAGCACCGCCGGGACGGGGCGCCTGGGGGCGCGCCATACCGGTGGAGCCGCCGGACGTGAAGGGGTTGTTGCCCGGACGCGGGCCGGCCGGACGAGCACCGGGACGCGGGGCCTGGCCGCCGGGACGCGGGGCGCCCTGACGGTCGCCGCGCTCGGGACGGTCGCCGCGACCCTGACCACCCTGGCCGGGACCACCGGCCGGACGGGCACCACCGGGACGCGGAGCCTGGCCGCTGGGACGCGGGCCACCCGGACGGGGACCTGCGGCAGGAGCCGCCGGAGCCGCGGGAGCCGACGGGGGTGCGGTGAACTCGGGCACGGCCGGAGCCGGAGCCGCCGGAGCGGGCTTCGGAGCGGGCTTGGGACCCGGAGTCGGGCGCGGACCCGGAGCAACCGGGGCAGCCGGCGCAGCCGGAGTGACCGGAGCAGCGGCGGGGCGCTCGGCCACGGCCGGCTTCGGGGCCGGCGGGCGCGGGGCGGCCGGACGGGCAGCCTGCGCCGGAGAGGGGGCACCCGGCTTTGCCGGGGCAGCCTTGCGTGCGGAGGCGGGCTTGCCGCCACCGCTGCCCTGCTGGAGGGCGTCAGTCAGTTTGCGTACAACGGGCGCCTCGATCGTCGAGGACGCCGAACGGACGAATTCACCGAGCTCCTGGAGCTTGGCCATGACGACCTTGCTCTCAACCCCGAACTCCTTGGCGAGTTCGTATACCCGGACCTTAGCCACTTCGCTCCTTTTAGGTCCGGGTTGCGTCCGGACCGTCGCTACTTCATGGGCGTACTCATCGCGTGCTCATCGAGTGCTCATCGCAATCTCGACCTACTTCCAACTCGCGGGGTACCAGGGCCGCACGGGGGCTCCGTACGACACTCCTTACGGTGTTGCCTGCTCGACGTAGAGGCGCAACGCCGCTGTGTCGAGCAATCCCGGGGCACGCAGCGCCCGAGGGAACGCCCGGCGGCGTACCGCCAGGTCGAAACAGACCAGGGCGGGGTGCACATAAACGCCCCGGCCGGGCAGCGTACCGCGATGATCGGGGACGCATTCACCCTCGACCGCCACGATCCGCAGCAGATCAGTCTTGGCCGCTCGCTCCCGGCACCCCACACAGGTGCGTTCAGGGCATGCGCGGGCTCGCGTCCGGCCAGACACTCTTAAGTCTACCTCCCCGCGGCGACCTCACCCCTTTGGGGCAAGAATCGAACAGTTGCCGCGCATATAACTGACGTGATCTAAGCCACCTGCGGCTCAGAACTATTCCCGGTGCTGGTCCGCGCCGCGCCGGGCGGTCTCCTCGGACGGCTGCTCGGTGTCCGGACGGATGTCGATGCGCCAGCCGGTGAGGCGGGCCGCGAGGCGGGCGTTCTGGCCCTCCTTGCCGATCGCCAGCGACAGCTGGTAGTCCGGGACGGTCACGCGCGCGGAACGGGCCGCGAGGTCCACGACCTCGACCTTGGAGACACGGGCCGGGGACAGCGCGTTCGCCACCATCTCGGCCGGGTCGTCCGACCAGTCGACGATGTCGATCTTCTCGCCGTTCAGCTCGGCCATCACGTTGCGCACCCGGCCGCCCATGGGGCCGATGCAGGCGCCCTTGGCGTTCAGACCCGAACGGGTGGACCGGACGGCGATCTTCGTACGGTGACCGGCCTCGCGTGCGATCGCGGAGATCTCGACGGACCCGTCGGCGATCTCCGGCACCTCCAGGGCGAAGAGCTTCTTCACCAGATTGGGGTGCGTACGGGACAGGGTGACGGACGGACCGCGTACGCCCTTCGCCACCCGGACGACGTACGAGCGCAGCCGCAGCCCGTGCTGATACGTCTCTCCCGGGACCTGCTCCTGCACCGGCAGGATGGCCTCCAGCTTGCCGATGTCGACGAGGACGTTCTTGGGGTCGCGCCCCTGCTGTACGACACCCGTGACGATGTCGCCCTCCCGGCCGGCGTACTCACCGAGCGTCGCGTCGTCCTCGGCGTCCCGCAGGCGCTGCAGGATGACCTGCTTGGCGGTGGTCGCGGCGATCCGGCCGAACCCCGACGGGGTGTCGTCGAACTCGCGGGCCTCCTGCCCCTCCTCCAGGTCCTGGGGGTCCTCCTTCGCCCACACGGTCACATGGCCGGTCTCCCGGTCGAGCTTGACGCGCGCGTGGCGGCGGCTTCCCTCGGTGCGGTGGTAGGCGATGAGGAGGGCCGACTCGATCGCCTCGACCAGCAGGTCGAAGGAGATCTCCTTCTCCCGTACCAAGCCCCGCAGGGCACTCATGTCGATGTCCACGGCTACGCCTCCTCTGCGTTCTCTTCGTTCTTGTTCTTACGGTTGAACTCGACCTGGACACGGGCCTTGGCGATGTCTTCGAAGGCGAGCCGCTTGGCGGTGGGCTTGCGCCCCTTCACGCCGGGCACCTCGACATCGACACCCTCTTCGTCCACTTCGAGGATTCTCGCGACCAACTCGCCACCGTCCCCCAGCTGGAACTTCACCAGGCGGTCCGTGGCGCGTACGTAGTGACGGTGCTCCTTGAGCTCGCGCTCGGCACCGGGGGTTCCGACCTCGAGGGTGTACTCGCCCTCGCCCATCGCGTCCGTCTCGTCGAGCTTCGCCGAGAGCGCGCGGCTCACATCGGCGATCGCGTCCAGATCGGCGCCTTCGTCGGAATCGACGACGACACGCAACACACGCTTGCGTCCGACCGAGTCCACTTCGACCTCTTCGAGGTCGAGTCCCTGAGAGCTGACGAGCGGTTCCAGCAGTTCTCGCAGCCTCTCGCTCTGGGTGGTGCTCATCCGGGTGACTCCTCGGCCGCGTGTGCTGTTGTGGGTTGGTCGCGTGTCTGGTCAAAGGGTATCCGGTCGCGGAGGGTGTTGCCGTCCACCATTCCCTCGCCCCCGCCGCCCCTGCCCGTCCCGTCCCCGGGGCTCCGCCCCGGCCTCCCGCATCGCCCGAAGGGCTCGTCCTGAAGATGCGAGCGGGGGCGGCGGGGGCGAGGACACGGGTTGGGGAGAGCCGCTGGGGGGCTATCCAGTGGGGCACGGGTACCGTGATCACGGGCGTGCCGCCCTCCCTTTCGTACGAGCCTCCCGAGGACGTCTGCCGTGCCGTTCACCCTGCCGCCCCGCACCCCCTCGGGGCCGCGCCGAAGGAGCCTGCTCGCCTCCGCCGCGGGCACCTTCGTGCTCGTGGGCTGTTCCGCCCCCGAGCCGTCCACCGACACCACGGACAGGAGACCCTCGGCCGAGGACCGCGCACGCGCACGCGCGGCCCGCGACAGCGAGTCGCTCGCGGCACGCTACGGCGCCGTGATCACCGCCCATCCCCCGCTGGCGGCCCGGCTGAAGCCACTGCGGGCGGAGGTCGTACGGCACGCGAAGGCGTTCGGGGGCGCCGGAACCGCCGGCAGCCGCCCCTCCGCCTCCGGCTCACCGTCAGCCTCCGCCTCGGCGCACCCCAGCCCCTCCCCCGCCGTGCCCGCAGCCGAGAAGGACGCCCTCGCCGATCTCGCCTCCGCCGAGCGCACCTTGGCGGACCAGCGGACGAAGGCCCTGTTGGCGGTTCCGGGCGAGCTGGCCAGGCTGCTGGCCTCGGTGGCCGCGGCCGGAGCCGCACACGCGTTCCTGCTGACGGAAGGTGCCAAGTGAGCACACCCAAGGACACGAAGGGCGCCGAGCTCGGCGCGTTGCAGGCCGCGCTCGCCGCCGAACACGCCGTCGTCTACGGGTACGGAGTCGTCGGCGGCAGGATCGACGACAGTCGCCGGGGCGAGGCCCGGTCGGCGTACGACGCGCATCGGGCGCGGCGCGACGAGCTGGCGCGCGCCGTACGGGAGGTGGGCGGCAAGCCGGAGGTCTCGGCCGCGGCGTACGCGCTGCCGTTCGACGTACGGGACTCCGCCGCGGCCGTACGGCTCGCGGCCGACTTGGAGGAGCGCGTGGCCGGGGTGTACTCCGACCTCGTACGCGCCTCCTCGGGCGACCGGCGGCGCATGGCCGCCGAGGCCTTGCGGGAGGCGGCGGTGCGGGCGGTGCGCTGGCGCGGGGAGAGCGTAGCCTTCCCTGGTCTCGCCGAGCGGGCTGCCCCCTCGGCCACCCCGGTCGCGGCGACGCCGTCACCTTCGTGACACGCCCCTGACAGCCAGGTGGGGTCGACCTGGACGAGGTGGACGACGTGGACGACCTGAACCAGTTGGAAAGGAACACTCGCGCAATGGACTCGCGCATGGCCTTCGAACCGCCGCGGCGCCTGGTACGGGCGCTCGGCGAGACGCAGCGGAACGGGTCCAACGGCTCCGGCGGGTCCGACGGGACGGGCGAGTGGCTGGACAAGCTGCCCGCGCTGGCGCAACAGACGGTCGATCTACGCGAGTTGACCGTGGAACGGGTGCAGGCGCCCGGCGGCCGCAGCAGCCTCGTCCTGCTCGTCCGGCAGGCCGACGGGACGCCCGCCGTCCTGAAGCTGGCGCCGCCGCGGGCCCGTCCGGAGAGCGAGCGGGCCGCGCTCGCCCACTGGGACGGACGGGGCGCCGTGCAGCTCCTCAACCCCGCCGACGCGCAGGCCGACACCCACGGCGTACTGCTGTTGGAGCGCCTGCGTCCTGATCTGTCCGTGCGTTCGCTGCCGGAGGCGAAGGCTCTGCTGGAGGCGGCCGGGACGCTGCGGCGGCTGTGGGTCGAACCGCCGGCCACCCATGTCTTCGAGACCGTCGCCGAGCGGACCGGGCGGCAGGCCGAGGCAATGCGGACGGCGGCGGGCGCCGACACGGAGGTCGCGCCTCTGGTCGACGCGGCGCTCGCGGCCCGCGAGGAACTCCTGGCCGACCCGCCCGAGGAGCGGCTGCTGCACGGCACCTTCCGGCAGAGCAAGGTACTCGCCGGGGAGCGTATGCCCTGGCTGGCCGTGGGCCCGGACCCGGTGGTCGGCGAGTGCGCCTTCGATCTGGCCCGGCTGGTCCGGGACCGGGTGGAGGACCTGATCGCGTCCCCTTCGGGGTCGTCGATCACGCGGCGGCGGGTGAAGCGGCTCGCCGAGTCCCTGGAGGTGGACCAGGAGCGGCTGCGGGGCTGGACGCTGTTCCGGGCGGTCGAGTCCGGCGTACGGGCGGGGCGGGTCGGGCGTCCGCAGGACGCGGAACTGCTGCTGGAGTTCGCCGGCTGGCTCTGACTGCCCGCCAAGGCTGCTCCCCTCCGAATGACGCTCTGTCACGTCCTACGGTCGGGGAGCAGCCCGAGGGAAGCCCGTGAGGCGCTCATGCGCCCCGGAAGAAGTCCCTGAGAGACCGCTTCAATCACAGACTTCGAGTGCCTCGGTCACGCCGTCAGGCGCGCGATCGCCTCGTCGACGGTCAGTTCCTCGCGCTCGCCGGTACGGCGGTCCTTCAGCTCGAGGACACCCTCGGCCGAGCGCCGCCCGGCCACCAGGATCTGCGGTACGCCGATGAGCTCGGCGTCCGTGAACTTCACGCCCGGGGAGACCCCGGCGCGGTCGTCCACGAGGACGCGCACGCCCGCCGCGCCCAGCTTCTCCGACACGTCGAGGGCCAGCTCGGTCTGCAGGGCCTTGCCGGCGGCGACGACGTGGACGTCGGCGGGAGCGATCTCCTTGGGCCAGCACAGTCCCTGCTCGTCGGCCGACTGCTCGGCGAGCGCCGCGACCGCGCGGGAGACACCGATGCCGTACGAGCCCATGGTCACGCGGACCGGCTTGCCCTGCTGGCCGAGGACGTCGAGCTGGAAGGTGTCGGCGTACTTGCGGCCGAGCTGGAAGATGTGGCCGATCTCGATGGCGCGGTCCAGCTTGAGGCCGGTGCCGCACTTGGGGCACGGGTCGCCCGCTTCCACCACGACGACGTCCAGGTAGTCGTCGACCTCGAAGTCGCGGCCGGCGACGACGTTCTTCGCGTGCGTGTTGACCTTGTTGGCGCCGGTGATCCAGGCCGTGCCGGGGGCCACGCGCGGGTCGGCGATGTAGCGGATCTTCTCCAGGCCCTGCGGACCGACGTAGCCGCGCACGAGGTCGTCGCGGCCCTCGAAGTCCTCGGCGGTGACGAGTTCGACGACGGCGGGGGCGAGGTGCTCGCCCAGCTTGCCGAGGTCGACCTCGCGGTTGCCGGGAACGCCGACGGCGACGATCTCGCCGTCGACCTTGACGAGGAGGTTCTTGAGGGTGGCGGAGGCCGGGACGCCGAGGTGCTCGGCGAGCGTCTCGATGGTGGGGGTGTCGGGGGTGTCCAGCTCCTCGACCGGGCCGACACCGGAACCGTCCACCGGCTTCAGGGCGAAGGTGACGGCCTCCGTGTTGGCCGCGTAGTCGCAGGACGGGCAGTCCACGAAGGTGTCCTCACCGGCCGCTGCGGGCGCGAGGAACTCCTCCGACGCCGAGCCGCCCATGGCGCCCGAGACGGCCGACACGATGCGGTAGTCCAGGCCCAGGCGGGCGAAGATCTTCTGGTAGGCGGCGCGGTGCAGCGCGTACGACTCCGCGAGGCCCTCGTCCGTCGTGTCGAAGGAGTACGAGTCCTTCATCTGGAACTCGCGACCGCGCAGCACGCCGGAGCGCGGGCGGGCCTCGTCGCGGTACTTCGTCTGGATCTGGTACAGCATGACCGGCAGGTCCTTGTAGGACGCGACCTGGTCCTTCACGACGAGCGTGAAGATCTCCTCGTGGGTCGGGCCGAGGAGGTACTCGCCGCCCTTGCGGTCCTTGAGGCGGAAGAGGAGGTCGCCGTACTCCTCCCAGCGGGCGGAGGCCTCGTAGGGCTCCTTGGGCAGCAGGGCCGGCAGGAGGACCTCCTGCGCCCCGATGGCGTCCATCTCCTCGCGTACGACCCGGGAGATGTTGTCGAGGACCTTCTTGCCGAGCGGCAGCCAGGTCCAGATACCGGCGGCGTTGCGGCGCACGTAGCCGGCACGGACGAGCAGCTTGTGGCTGAGCGTCTCGGCGTCCGCCGGGTCGTCACGCAGTGTCTTGACCATCAAACGGGACATGCGCTGGACCTGGGCCATGATTCTCGACTCCTGCTGCGTAAGGGTGATGGCTAGGAGGTTAGCCGGGCGGCCCAGCCCGGTGGAAATCGGTTGTCGCCCGGCCGGAGGGCAGACCCGGGCGCTCAGCGTCTGCGCAGCGGCAGCGGAGCGCCCATGACGGCGTACGGCTTGGGTGCGCTGGGGAAGAGGACCTGCCGCGCGAGATCCTCGTAACCCAGCGAGCGGTACAGGCCGCGGGCCGGGCTGTCGGTGTCGATGGCGGAGAGGATCGAGCGGGGTTCGGTGGCGCTGTCCGTGATGCCGGTGATCAGTGACCGGCCCACGCCGTGGTTCTGGTAGTGCGGGTGGACGTGCAGCTCGGTGATCACGAAGGAGTGGTCGAGCCAGGCGTCGTGACCCTGGGCGCGCAGATACGGCTCCACGACGGTGGACCACCAGTGGGTGCGGTCGTTGGGCATGCCGTAGACGAAGCCGACGAGCCGTCCGTCGGACGTCGTGGCGCCGAGTGCGCGGGCTCCCGGGTACGTAAGGTGACGCAGCACGATCTGCCGGCGTACGGCGACCTCGTCGGCGCCGAGCCCGAAGGCGAGGGCCTGCACGGCGAGCGCCTCGTCGACGCGCGCCGCGAGATCCAGCGGGCCGACGACCACGTCGTCGGGGTTGCGGGGGCCCTGACCGGGAAAGCGCAGCATGCCGGGGAGACTACCGGGGCGCTTCGCCGGATGGCGCCGGGGACTACGGGAGGCTGGTTCCGGTGCGTCCCGGTCGGGGACGGTCGCGGAGTTCCCCGTACCCCTATCGAGCGTTAGAACAGCACGCTCATGAACGCGCCGATCTCCTGGAAGCCGACACGGTGGTACGTCGCCCGGGCCGGGGTGTTGAAGTCGTTGACGTAGAGGCTGACGAGCGGGGCGACGTCGGCGAGGGCGTAGCGCATGACGGCGGACATGCCCGGGGCCGCGAGCCCCTGGCCCCGGTACTCGGGGGCGACCCACACCCCCTGGATCTGGCAGGCCTGCGAGGTGGCGGCGCCGATCTCGGCCTTGAAGGCGACCTTGCCGTTCTGGTCGAGGCGGGCGAACGAGCGGCCGGTGCCGACGAGTTCGGCCACCCGCGCCTGGTAGAGCAGGCCGCCGTCACCGGCGAGCGGTGAGACGCCGACTTCCTCGGTGAACATCGCCACACACGCCGGCATGATCGTTTCCATCTCGTCCTTGCGGATGCGGCGGACGTACGGATCCGGGGCGATGTCGGCGGGGAGCCGGTCGGTGACCATCAGGGGCTGGTGGGCGCGGACCTCGCGGGCCGGACCCCAGCTGGGTTCGAGCAGCCGCCACAACTGGGCGGTGGCCTCGACGGGGCCGACGATCGAGGAACAGCGGCGGCCCGCCCTTCGCGCCCGGTCGGCGAAGCCGCGGACGGCGCGTGGGGTGGCGCAGATCGGGACCAGGTTGGCCCCCGCGTAGCAGAGGGAGCGCAGCATGCCGTCCTCGTACCAGCCCCACATCTCGCCGCCGAGCCGCCATGGGTCGAGGCCCGCGACCTGTACCCGGGACGCGACGAAGGCGTTGGCGACCGGGTCGCGGTCGAGGACGGCGAGCGCGGCGTCCAGGTCACTCGGTTCGAGGACCCTGGTGGTGGTCTGGGTCAACACGTGCGGGGGCCTCACCATACGGTCTGCTGATCTCCGCACTGTACCTGGCGAGGTTGTGCCTCGCCGCCCCTTGTATCGGCCGGGGCTTCGGCCGCGGGCGGGCGGGTGCGGTCCGCGCGGTTCCCCTCGCCCCTGGACCCGGGCTTCGCCCTGTGTCCCCGTCCGTCCGGGGTCATTTGTCTGCGGGCGCGTGGGGCCGATCGCGCGGTTCCCCGCGCCCCTCGGCCGGGGCTGCGCCCCGGATATCCCGGCCGCCCGCAGTGGTTCGGCTGCGGGTGCGTGGGGGCTGGGCGCGCAGTTCCCTGCGCGCCTGACGGGGCGCTGCGGGCGTCTTCAGCCTGGCCAGCGGTTGCGGACGAGGCCGTTCAGGCCGGTCGGGGGTTTGGGGGCGGAGCCCCCAAGTGAGGAGGGGACGGGTAGGGGCGGCGGGGGGCGGGACACCGTGGTTCCCGCCCCGTGGGTCAGCCCGCCACCGACACCGAAGGCTCGCCGGAGGCGATACCGTCCGCCTCCATCTGCTCGGCGAGCTTCATCGCTTCCTCGATGAGCGTCTCGACGATCTTCGACTCGGGCACGGTCTTGATGACCTCGCCCTTGACGAAGATCTGCCCCTTGCCGTTGCCGGAGGCGACGCCGAGGTCGGCCTCACGGGCCTCACCGGGCCCGTTCACGACGCAGCCCATGACGGCGACGCGGAGGGGGACCTCCATACCCGTCAGACCGGCGGTGACCTCTTCCGCCAGCTTGTACACGTCGACCTGGGCGCGCCCGCAGGACGGGCAGGAGACGATCTCGAGGCCGCGCTGCTTGAGGTTCAGCGACTCCAGGATCTGAAGGCCGACCTTGACCTCCTCGGCGGGCGGGGCCGACAGGGAGACACGGATCGTGTCGCCGATGCCCTCGGAGAGCAGCGCTCCGAACGCCACCGCCGACTTGATCGTGCCCTGGAAGGCGGGGCCCGCCTCCGTCACACCGAGGTGCAGGGGGTAGTCGCAGGCCGCGGCCAGCTGCCGGTAGGCGTTGACCATGACGACCGGGTCGTTGTGCTTGACCGAGATCTTGATGTCCCGGAAGTCGTGCTCCTCGAAGAGGGACGCCTCCCAGAGGGCGGACTCGACGAGCGCCTCGGGGGTCGCCTTGCCGTACTTCTGGAGCAGCCGCTTGTCGAGCGAGCCCGCGTTGACGCCGATCCGGATCGGGGTGCCGGTGTCCTTCGCGGCCCGCGCGATCTCCTTGACCTGGTCGTCGAACTGCTTGATGTTGCCGGGGTTCACCCGGACGGCCGCGCAGCCGGCGTTGATCGCCGCGAAGACGTACTTCGGCTGGAAGTGGATGTCCGCGATGACCGGGATCTGCGACTTGCGGGCGATCGTGGCGAGCGCGTCGGCGTCGTCCTGGGTGGGGCAGGCCACTCGTACGATCTGGCAGCCGGAGGCCGTCAGCTCGGCGATCTGCTGCAGCGTGGCGCCGATGTCCGACGTACGCGTCGTCGTCATCGACTGCACCGAGACGGGTGCGTCTCCACCCACGGCCACGGTTCCGACCTGGATCTGCCGGCTCTTCCGACGCTCTGCGAGCTTGGTCGGAACGGACGGCATGCCGAGAGAAATCGCAGTCATCTGCTGTGCAACCCCAAGTTGTGGATCAAGGTCCCGGAATCGTGGGCTCCAGGCTCCGAGATTACGGCACCGGCGCACGCCCGAGCACATCACGCCCCTAAACCCACCCAACGGATGGCGGCCGGGCACCCAGGGTGCCCGGCCGCCACGAACGGTGTCCTGCCCAGAGACCGACTAGGAGATTTTCACCGGGTTAACAACGTCCGCGATCAGTACGAGGATCGTGAAGCAGACGAAGATCCCGGCCACCACATAGGCCACCGGCATCAGCTTCGCCACGTCGAACGGGCCCGGGTCGGGCCGCTTCAGCACCTTCGCCGCGTTGCGCCGCAGCGACTCCCACAGCGCGCCCGCGATGTGCCCGCCGTCGAGCGGGAGCAGCGGGAGCATGTTGAACAGGAAGAGGGAGAGGTTGAAGCCGGCGACCAGCAGCAGCATCATCGCGACCTGCTGCGATGCCGGGATGTCGAGCGTGAAGACATCGCCGCCGATACGGGCCGCGCCGACCACGCCCATCGGGGAGTCCGCCTTGCGCGGGCCGTCGCCGAAGGCCGCGTCCCACAGGTCGGGGATCTTGCCGGGCAGCGAGACCAGCGACTCGACGCCGTTCTGCATCATGTCGCCCATGCGGTTCACGGACTGGCCGAACGACTGCTGGACGATGCCGGACGCGGGCGTGAAGCCGAGGAAGCCGGCGTACACGTACTTGCCCTCGACATAGCCGCCGTCGCCGTCGGTCTTGCTGACCTGGTTCTTGATCAGGTGGGCGGTCAGGTCGACCTTCTGGCCCCCCCGCTCAACGGTGATCGTGACGTCCTTGCCGGGGTTGGCGCGGATGTCGGACTGCAGCACCGCCCAGTCGTCGATCGCCTTGCCGTTGAACGCGACGATCTTGTCGCCGCCCTTGAGCCCGGCGGCCTTGGCGGGCGCGGCCACGTCGCTCGACGCGCACTTGGAGCGGTTCTCGCTCTGCTGGATGACACAGTCCGAGACCTTGCCGACCGTGGTGGTCTGGGTCTGCACACCGAACGTCATCATCACGCCGAGGAAGATCGCGACGGCCAGAATGAGGTTCATGAACGGGCCCGCGAACATCACGATCACGCGCTTCCACGGCTTGCGCGTGTAGAAGAGGCGGGTCTCGTCGCCGGGCTGGAGCTCCTCGAAGGCGGCCGACCTGGCGTCCTCGATCATGCCCCGGAAGGGGGAGGTCGAGCGTGCCTCGATACGGCCGTCGGGGCCGGGCGGGAACATCCCGATCATGCGGATGTAGCCGCCGAGCGGGACCGCCTTCACCCCGTACTCGGTGTCGCCCTTCTTCCGCGACCAGATGGTCGGCCCGAAGCCGACCATGTACTGCGGCACGCGGATGCCGAAGAGCTTGGCCGTCGACAGATGTCCCAGCTCGTGCCAGGCGATCGAGATGAGCAGGCCGACCACGAAGACGACTATGCCGAGGATCATCATCAGGGTCGTCATGCACGAGCCTCCGCGGTTGTCATCTGTGTCATTGGTGCTGTCCGTGCCGTCTGTGCGGTCAGTTCACGGGCCCGGGCGCGTGCCCAGGTCTCCGCTTCGAGGACGTCCGCCACGGTCAGGGAAGTTCCCGTTCCGGGTGTGCCGTGTTCCTCGACCACCCGGGTGACGGTCTCCATGATCCCGTTGAACGGCAGGGCGCCGTTCAGGAACGCGTCCACGCACTCCTCGTTGGCGGCATTGAACACCGCCGGGGCCGTGCCCGCGAGCTGCCCCACATGCCGGGCGAGCCCGACGGAGGGGAACGCCTCGTTGTCGAGCGGGAAGAACTCCCAGCTCGACGCCTTGGTCCAGTCGAAGGCGGGCGCCGCGTCCGGGACGCGCCCGGGCCAGCCGAGACCGATGGCGATCGGCCCCCGCATGTCGGGGGGCGTCGCCTGGGCCAGTGTCGATCCGTCCGTGTACTCAACCATCGAGTGGACATACGACTGCGGGTGCACCACCACCTCAATGCGATCGAAGGGAATGTCGTAGAGGAGGTGCGCCTCGATGACTTCCAGCCCCTTGTTGACCAAGGTCGCGGAGTTGATGGTGATCACCGGACCCATGGCCCAGGTGGGGTGCGCGAGGGCCTCGGCGGGAGTGACGTTCGCCAGCTCCGCCTTCGTACGGCCCCGGAAGGGTCCGCCGGAGGCGGTGACGACCAGCTTGCGCACATCGGCGCGCGTCCCGGCCGCCAGGGCCTGGAAGAGCGCCGCGTGCTCGGAGTCGACGGGGATGATCTGACCGGGCTCGGCCAGCGCCTTCACCAGCGGGCCGCCGACGATGAGCGATTCCTTGTTGGCGAGCGCGAGGGTGCGGCCCGCTTCCAGGGCGGCGAGGGTGGGCGCGAGGCCGATGGAGCCGGTGATGCCGTTGAGGACGGTGTGGCAGTCGGAGGCGGCGAGCTGGGTGGCGGCGTCCGCGCCGGCCAGGATCTCGGGAAGGGCCTCACCGGGTGCGTACTCGGCCGCGAGCGCCTCCCGCAGCGCCGGTACGACGTCCTCGCGCGCGACCGCGACCGTGCGCACGTGCAGTCGGTGGGCCTGCTCCGCGAGCAGTCCGACCCTGCCGCCGGCGGCGGAGAGCCCGGTGACCCGGAACCGGTCGGGGTTGCGCAGCACGAGGTCGATGGCCTGGGTGCCGATCGAGCCGGTGGAGCCGAGGATCACGACATCCCGGACTCCGTCCACGGGGTCGAAGACGAGATGCGGATCAGCGAGGGGGGCTGGACTGTCGCTCATCCCCCCATTGTGGCCGCATCGCGACCCGCGCAGGACAGGGCTCCCCTCTTCTCCTCTCTTCTGACCCCATTAGCACCCCGACGTACCGGAGGAAGCGAAATCACCCCTTGTGAATCCCGCGTGAAGATCATGTGATAGCACTTCATCATTCTCACTGGCCGGTGGACGACCGGCCGGGGGGCGAAACCCTGGGGGGTTCTCATGCGGATACGCGCTGCCCTGCCCGCGCTCGCGAGCGTCGTGGCACTGACGGGCACGTTCCTTCTCGGCACTCCGGCGCAGGCGGCCGGCGGTGTGACCATCCACCACGTCTGGTTCGACAGCCCCGGTTCGGACAACCGCTCCAACGCGAGCCTCAACGCCGAGTGGGTGCAGATCAAGAACACCGGTTCCGGGGCGATCTCGCTCAAGGGCTGGATCCTGAAGGACGTCTCGAACCACCGGTACACCTTCCCCGACGTGAAGATCGGGGCGGGCAAGACCATGAAGGTGCACACGGGCAGCGGTAGGGACACCGCGGCGGACAAGTACCAGAACCGCCGCGCGTACGTCTGGAACAACACCAGCGACACCGCCACGCTCACCAAGGCGAACGGCAGCAAGGTCGACGCGTGCTCGTGGACGACGCGGGACCCCAGCGACAAGTACTGCTGACGCTCTCCTCACCGCTTGCGGCGGCGCCGCGCCCTGGACCTGCCGGGGCGCGCGCCGCCGCCCGACGGCTCCGCGGCCGATGCGGGGGCGGGCGTGGCGGCGTCGGCCGGGGCGAAGTCGCCCTCGACCACACCCTCCGCCGTGTCCATGGTGGGGGCCGTGAAGTGCAGGTCCTCGACGCGGTCGCGGCGTTCGAGGGTCCCGGACGCACCGCTGGAGGCGTCCAGGTTGAAGACGTAGCCGACGGACTCCTCCTTGATGGCGTCGGTCATCGCGCCGTACATGTCGAAGCCCTCGCGCTCGTACTCGACGATGGGTTCCCGGCCGAGCGTCCAGCGCAGGCCGATGCCGTCGCGGAGGTAGTCCATCTCGTAGAGGTGCTCGCGCCATTTGCGGTCGAGGACGTTGAGCACGACCAGGCGTTCGAGGTCGCGCAGGGCCTCGGCGCCGAGTTCGGTCTCGCGTTCCTCGTAGCGGTCGTGGATGTCCTCGGTGACGGCCTCGGTCAGGTCGTCGGCGGTGAGGTCCGCGCGGTCGCCGGCCGCCTCCTCCAGGTCCTCGATCGTGACCCGTACCGGATAGAGCTGCCTGAAGGCGCCCCAGAGCCGCTCCAGGTCCCATTCCTCGGGGAAGCCCTCGCTCGTCTCCTGTTCGATGTACGCCCGCACCGTGTCGTCCATGAAGTGCAGGAGCTGTTCGCGCAGGTCCTCCCCCGCCAGGACGCGGCGGCGCTCGGCGTAGATGAGGGTGCGCTGCCGGTTGAGCACCTCGTCGAACTTCAGGACGTCCTTGCGGGACTCGAAGTGCTGCTGCTCGACCTGGGCCTGGGCGGAGGCGATGGCGCGGGTGACCATCTTGTTCTCGATGGGGATGTCGTCGGGGACGTTCGCCATGGACATCACGCGGTCCACGACCTGGGCGCGGAACAGGCGCATCAGGTCGTCCTCCAGGGAGAGGTAGAAGCGGGAGGCGCCGTTGTCGCCCTGGCGTCCCGAGCGGCCGCGCAGCTGGTTGTCGATACGGCGGGACTCGTGGCGCTCGGTGCCCAGCACATAGAGCCCGCCGAGCTCCTTGACCTCCTCGTACGCCGCCCCGACCGCGGCGGTGACGCGCTCGCGCACCTCGCGGCAGGCCTCGGGGTGCTCCTCCTCGGTGAGTGCGCGCTGCTCCAGCTCGGCGGCTATGGCGGACTCGGGATTGCCGCCGAGCATGATGTCGGTACCGCGGCCCGCCATGTTGGTGGCGACGGTGACGGCGCCCTTGCGGCCCGCCTGGGCCACGATCTGGGCCTCGCGCTGGTGGTTCTTGGCGTTGAGCACCTCGTGCCGGACACCGCGTTTCCTGAGCAGCGCGGAGAGCAGCTCGGACTTCTCGACCGAGGTGGTGCCGACGAGGACCGGCTGCCCCTGGGCGTGCCGCTCGGCGATGTCCTCCACGATCGCCGCGTACTTGGCGTCCACGGTGCGGTAGATCTGGTCGGGGTCGTCGACGCGCTTGGGAGGCCGGTTGGTCGGGATCGGCACGACCTGGAGCTGGTAGATCTGGTGGAACTCGGCCGCCTCCGTCATCGCCGTACCGGTCATGCCGGCGAGCTTCTCGTAGAGGCGGAAGAAGTTCTGCAGGGTGATCGTGGCAAGGGTCTGGTTCTCGTCCTTGATCGTCACGCCCTCCTTCGCCTCGATCGCCTGGTGCAGCCCCTCGTTGTAGCGGCGGCCCGCGAGGATGCGGCCGGTGTGCTCGTCGACGATCAGCACCTCGCCGTCCACGACCACGTAGTCCTTGTCCCTCTTGAAGTGCTCCTTGGCCTTCAGGGCGTTGTTGAGGTGCCCGATGAGGGAGGTGTGGTCGGACTCGTACAGGCTCTCGATGCCGAGCTGGTCCTGGAGGTACTCGACGCCCCGGTCCAGGATCGCGACGGTGCGCTTCTTGGGGTCGTACTCGTAGTCGTACGTGGTCCGCAGCGTCGCCAGCTCCTCCTTCTCGGCCGGCCGGGTGAAGAGCTCCTCCTGGACGCGGACGCCCTTCATCCGTCGTACGAGCCCCGCGAACGCCTCGTACCACTGGGTGGGCTGGTCGGCGGGCCCGGAGATGATCAGCGGGGTGCGGGCCTCGTCGATGAGGATGGAGTCGGCCTCGTCGACGATCGCGAAGTGGTGGCCGCGCTGTACTAGTTCGTCCCTCGACCAGGCCATGTTGTCGCGCAGGTAGTCGAAGCCGAACTCGGTGTTGGTGCCGTAGGTGATGTCGCAGGCGTACTGGGCGCGGCGTACGGCGGGTGTCGACTCGGACTTGATGACACCGACGGTCAGGCCCAGGAAGCGGTAGGCGCGGCCCATCCACTCGGCGTCGCGCTCGGCGAGGTAGTCGTTGACCGTGACGAGGTGCACTCCCTTGCCGGACAGGGCGTTCAGATACACGGGGAGGGTGGCGACGAGGGTCTTGCCCTCCCCCGTCTGCATCTCGGCGATGTTGCCGAGGTGGAGCGCCGCGCCGCCCATCACCTGGACGTCGAAGTGACGCATGCCCAGGGTCCGCCAGGCCGCCTCGCGCATCGCGGCGAAGGCCTCCGGCAGCAGGTCGTCCAGGCTCTCGCCGTCGGTGTGGCGCTGTTTGAACTCCGGGGTGAGGGACTGGAGTTCCTCGTCGGAGAGGGCTTTGAACTCGTCCTGCAGGGAGTTGACCTGATCGACGACACGCTGCAGCCGGCGCAGCACACGGCCCTCGCCCGCCCGCATGATCCTGCCGGTGATGGCGTCCAGACCTTTACCTGGCATGGGATTCCCCCCGCAACTGAGCACAGCAGCCGAGCGCGACTGGCCATTTCTAAACGGCGTCCACGAGCATCCGTATCCAGTGGTTGGCCCGCTGGAGAATATGGACGCCTTGCTGATTCGCCTTGATCACCTCGCGCAGGACGGGATCGTCGACCACGTCGAGCGCGCCGCGGAAGAGTTGCTGGATGACGGGCCGCTCCCCCGGCCGGCCGGCGTCCAGCAGACCGTCGACGTCACGGAGGTCGATGCGCCGGATCCGTACGGCGTCGAAGGAAGGAACCGCCGGGCGCGGTTCCGTGTCGACCAGGGCCAGCGCGCAGTCGTTGAGGAGAACCGCGAGGCCGTCACGGTGCGCCTCGAAGGTCTCGGGCGCGGCTTCGCGCAGCTTCTGCCCGAGCGGCCGCACTTCCTTGCGGACGGTCCGCAGGGCCCCTGCGGGATCCGGTTCGTCCAGCTGCCGCCGGGCCTCGGCGCGGGCGCGCGTCAGCTGCGCGGAAAGGCCGTGAGCGTGTTCTTCCCCGATTCCTTGGCGCATCTGCCGTCCCCGTTCGCCATTCTCCTCATTGTCGACGCACATATTCGGTGCGGCAAGCGTGGAAATGGCGAACCGGGACGGCAGTGAATTCCTGGGGAAAGGGTCAGCGAATGGGGCGGTGGACGTTTTCCTTCCGGCTCGGGCCGGGCGTCGCGTCGGCGATCCAGGGGCCTTCCCCGGACGGATCGATCACGCCCTGCTCCAGCCATTCGTACGTGCCCGCGAGCACGCCCTTGACGACCTTGCGGTCGAGGTCGTCGGTGTTGCTCCACAGCCGGCCGAAGAGTTCGTCGACGCGGATGCGGGACTGGCGGCAGAAGGCGTCGGCGAGCTGGTAGGCCTCGCGGCCGTGCTGTCCGGTGAGGCGCAGGTGTTCGGCGCGGACGCAGGCCGCGCTCATCGCGAAGAGCTCGGCGCCGATGTCGACGATCCGGCCCAGGAAGCCCTGCTTGGTCTCCATCCGGCCCTGCCAGCGGGACATGGCGTAGAAGGTGGAGCGGGCGAGCTTACGGGCGTTGCGCTCGACGTAGCGCAGATGCGGGGAGAGATCCACGTGCCGGTTGAAATCACCGTACGAGCGTGGGAGTTGCCCCGGTCCGGCGACCAGTTTCGGCAGCCACTTGGCGTAGAAGACACCGGCGTTCGCGCCTGCCTTCGCCTTGTCCGAGAAGGACTTGTCGGGGTCGATGAGGTCACCGGCGACCGACAGGTGCGCGTCCACGGCCTCGCGGGCGATCAGCAGGTGCATGATCTCCGTGGAGCCCTCGAAGATGCGGTTGATGCGCAGGTCGCGCAGGATCTGCTCGGCGGGCACCGCCCGCTCGCCGCGCGCCGCCAGCGACTCGGCGGTCTCGAAGCCGCGGCCGCCGCGGATCTGGACCAGTTCGTCGGCCATCAGACAGCCCATCTCGGAGCCGTACAGCTTGGCGAGGGCGGCCTCGATACGGATGTCGTTGCGGTCCTCGTCGGCCATCTGGGAGGACAGGTCGACGACGGCTTCGAGGGCGAAGGTGGTGGCCGCGATGAAGGAGATCTTGGAGCCGACGGCCTCGTGGAAGGCGACCGGCTTGCCCCACTGCTCGCGCGCCGCCGACCACTCGCGGGCGATCTTCAGACACCACTTGCCCGCGCCCACGCACATGGCGGGCAGGGACAGGCGTCCGGTGTTGAGCGTGGTGAGGGCGATCTTCAGGCCCGCGCCCTCCGGGCCGATCCGGTTCGCGGCCGGGACGCGGACCTGGTGGAAGCGGGTGACGCCGTTCTCCAGACCGCGCAGGCCCATGAAGGCGTTGCGGTGCTCGACGGTGACGCCCTCGGAGCCGGCCTCCACCACGAACGCCGTGATGCCGCCCTTGTGGCCCTCGGACTTCGGGACGCGCGCCATGACGACCAGCAGATCGGCGACGACGCCGTTGGTCGTCCAGAGCTTCACCCCGTCGAGGACGTACTCGTCGCCGTCCGGGACGGCGCTCGTGGCCAGCCGCGCCGGGTCGGAGCCGACGTCCGGCTCGGTGAGGAGGAAGGCCGAGATGTCGGTGCGGGCGCAGCGCGGCAGGAAGACGTCCTTCTGCTCCTGCGTGCCGAAGAGCTTCAGCGGCTGCGGTACGCCGATCGACTGGTGCGCGGACAGCAGCGCGCCGATCGCCGGGTTCGCGGAGCCGACGAGGGCGAGCGCCTTGTTGTAGTACACCTGGGTGAGACCGAGGCCCCCGTACTTGGTGTCGATCTTCATGCCGAGGGCGCCGAGGTCCTTGAGGCCGTCGATGACCTCGTCGGGGATCTGTGCCTCGCGCTCGATACGGGCCGCGTCGATCTTCGTCTCGCAGAAGTCGCGCAGCTTGGCGAGGAACTCCTCGCCGCGCTGTACGTCGTCCTCGGGGGGCATGGGGTGCGGGTGGATCAGGTCGAGGCGGAAGCGGCCGAGGAACAGTTCCTTGGCGAAGCTGGGCTTGCGCCAGTCCTGTTCGCGGGCCGCCTCCGCGACCTGACGTGCCTCACGTTCAGTGACGGTGGGCTGGTGGGGTGTTGCGGACATGAGGCTCACCTCGCCGCGCATAGGGATCTTGGGGACCATCGTTACCGATCGGTTCTACTCGATCGTATTTACCCGAATACGGGTGACCCCACCAGTCCTCGCGCGCGTTCGCGTGAACGTCCGCGCGCGTTCGCGTGAACGTGTACCCCAAGGGTTTGGTCCGATGTCAGCCGATGTCGACCGAATACGCCTTGGTGTCCAGCCGTCCCGAACCGCGGAAGACCTCGCTGCCCGACTCGATGCCGGAGAGGTACTTGTCGTTGCCGAGCAGCTTGCGGCGGACCAGGGCCTGGGTGAAGTCGTCGAGGTCGAGGGAGGCCTTGGTGGTGTTGGTGCGGCGGACGAAGGAGTACACCTTCCAGCCGATGTCGCCCTGGTAGATGTCCCACATGGCGCCGTCCAGGCTGACGCTGCCGTACTTGGTGCCGAGGGGGCCCGCACCGCCCTGGCGGTTGAGCCAGACCATGACTTCGTCGGTGGGCTGGTCCTGCCAGTCCGCGTCGTTCTTGGCGTGCAGCCACAGGTCGTACGCGACGTTCATGGTGCCGGGGCTGGAACTGACCGAGAACTCCCAGCTGGTCTTGACCGGCTTGCGGTCGCCGACCCGGACGGGCAGCTCGGTGGCCGCCTTGTCGGCCTTCCAGCCCCAGTGCCAGCCGAGCACGGTACTGGCGTACGACTTGACGTTGTTCTCCTTGCCGGCCTTGCTGGTCCAGGTGTAGTTCGTGCCCCAGCCGATGGTGTCGCCGGAGCGCGAGGTGTCCCAGACGCACTGGGTACCCGTGCCGTCGTCCTGCCCCCAGAGGTTGTTGTTGACGTAGTACTTGCCCATCGTGACGGTGTCGAAGGCGCCGCACTTCTTGCCGGCCTCACCCGCCTGGGCGACGGTGACACCCGCGGCGGCCGCGAGCGCCACCGTTCCCGCGAGCATCGTCTTCGCCTTCTTGGACAGGCGCGGTCGGCGGTGTTGCATCGGGGGTCCTTCCGGAAAACGGTCTGCGTACGCCTTCTCAGTGACCACCGACCCTCAGAAGGTTGCCGCCGCATGGCGAAGTCCGGCGCGGGAAACGTACCGGCGCACGACACTGGAAGCACGCCCAGGCGCGACGCGGAGAACGCGCCGTCGCACGGCACGACCACGGCTCCCGATCCCCACCGCAAGAATCCTGTCGAAGCGCTTCGACAACCTATGGACACCCACCACCCGTCGAGCTACTGTCGAGCCACCCTCACACGCCCTTATCCGCAATGCGCACTGTCGAAGCGCTTCACACAATGCTTGGAGAGCTGGATGGTCACCCTCGCCGAGGTCGCCCAGCACGCCGGAGTCTCGGCGAGCACGGTGAGCTATGTCCTCAGCGGCAAGCGGTCCATCTCCGCGGGCACCCGGCAGCGGGTCGAGCGGAGCATCCAGGAGCTCGGCTACCACCCGAACGCGGGGGCCCGGGCCCTGGCGAGCAGCCGGTCCAACATCATCGCGCTGATGATCCCGCTCCGTACCGACATGTACGTACCCGTGATGATGGAGATCGCCATCGCGGTGGCGACCCACGCCCGCACGCACGGCTACGACGTGCTCCTGCTCACCGGCGAGGAGGGTCCCGACGCCGTGCGCCGCGTCACCGGCAGCGGGCTCGCCGACGCGATGATCCTGATGGACGTGGAGCTCGACGACGAACGGCTCCCCCTGCTGCGCCAGACGGACCAGCCCTCCGTACTGATCGGCCTGCCCGCCGACACCTCGGGCCTGACCTGCGTCGATCTCGACTTCGGCGCGACGGGCGCGCTGTGCGCCGAGCATCTCGCGCTGCTGGGGCACCGTGACATCGCTGTCATCGGCGAGGCCCCCGCGGTCTACGAGCGGCACACCGGCTTCGCCGAGCGCACCCTCGACGGACTCCGGTCCCGTTCGCGGGAGTTGGGCCTGCGTGTACTGCACCGTCCCTGCGAGGGCGGGTACGACGCGATGGCCCTGACCCTCGCCCGCATCCTCGACGAGCGCCCCGGCACCACGGGCTTCGTCGTGCAGAACGAGTCCGCGGTCGAGCCGCTGCTCGCACTGTTGCGCCAGCAGGGCCGGGCCGTCCCCGAGGACGTGTCGGTGATCGCGATCTGCCCGGACCAGGTCGCGACACAGGCCTCGGTGCGGCTGACCTCGGTCGCCATCCCGGCGCAGGAGATGGGCCGGCTCGCCGTGGAGCATCTGATCGCCAAGTTGGAAGGGCACGGCAAGGACGAAGTCGTGCTCATCGCACCCGAGTTGACGGTACGGGCGAGCACGGGCCCGGCGCCGACCGCCGCCTGACCAAGAGCCCGGCCACTCCCTGCCCCACCCCGCACCGCATCACTCCGCATCACACCGCACTGCCACAGCCCCAGCGTCGTGCCCTCCTCCCGGGCACCCCCATGTCTGCATGTCTGCATGTCTGCATTCCTCATGTCTGCATTCCTTCAGGAGCGCCCCCGTGAATCAGCCTGTCGAAAACCAGACCAAGTCAGGCGCGGTCAGCCTCGCGCAGTCCTCCCCGACCGTCGGCACGTTCCGTGAGCGGGACGGCGGGCTCGAGTGGAGCGGCCGTCAGGAGACCGTCCGTATCGAGCCCTGGGGCCCGGACGCGGTCCGGGTCCGCGCGCGCCTGGGCGGCCCCGTCCTCGAAGGGCTCCCCGGCGCGCTCCTCGACGAGCCGCAGGCGACCGAGAGCACCGTCAAGATCCAGGACGGCGAGGGCCGGTTGACGGTCGGCGCACTCACCGTCGAGGTCGACGCCGAGGGTCAGATCCGCTTCCTCCGCACGGCCGACGGCACGGAGCTCCTCGCCGAGGAGCGCGCCCACTTCTGGTGGCCCGGCCCACGCCTGTACACCCCGACGGGAAACGGCCACCACCGCCTGGAGCAGCGCTTCGCCGCGTACGAGGGCGAGAAGCTGTACGGCCTCGGCCAGCACCAGCACGGGCTGTTCGACCAGAAGGGCGCCGTCCTGGACCTGATCCAGCGCAACGCCGAGGTCACCGTCCCGGTGCTCACCTCCAGCCGGGGCTACACCTTCCTGTGGAACTCCCCCGCGATCGGCCGCGTCGAGCTCGCGGGCAACGGCACCCGCTGGGTCGCCGACTCGGCCCGCCAGCTCGACTACTGGATCACCGCGGGCACCCCGGCCGACGCCCAGCGCCGCTACAGCGCCGCCACCGGCCGTACGCCGATGCTGCCCGAGTGGGCGGCCGGCTTCTGGCAGTGCAAGCTGCGCTACCGCACCCAGGACGAACTCCTCGACGTGGCACGTGAGTACAAGCGACGGGGCCTGCCCCTGTCCGCCATCGTCTGCGACTTCTTCCACTGGACCCACCTGGGCGACTGGAAGTTCGACCCGGCCGAGTGGCCGGACCCGGCGGCGATGCGGCGCGAGCTCACCGAACTCGGCGTCAAGCTGGTCGTGTCCGTCTGGCCGTCGGTCTCCCCGCTCTCCGAGAACCACCCGCTCATGGAGCAGCGCGGCTACTTCATCGGCACCCAGTACGGCCCGATGGCCCACGCGGACTGGCCCGACAAGGAGGTCGCCTCCACCGTCCAGGTCGCCTTCTACGACGCGACGAACCCCGAGGCCCGCGACTTCCTGTGGTCACGCGTCAAGGACAACTACCTCGATCCGTACGGCATCTCGGCCTTCTGGCTGGACGCCTGCGAGCCCGAGCTGAAGCCGGGCTTCCAGGAGAACCTGCGCTATCACGCGGGCCCGGGTCTGGAGGTCGGCAACCTCTACCCCCGTGAGAACGCCCGCACCTTCTACGAGGGCATGCTCGCGGCGGGCGAGACCGAGATCGTCACCCTCAACCGCTCGGCGTGGGCGGGCAGCCAGCGCTACGGCGCCGCCCTGTGGTCCGGCGACATCGGCACCGACTTCCCGACCCTGCGCCGCCAGATCGCCGCGGGCCTCAACACCGCGCTCTCCGGCATCCCCTGGTGGAACACCGACATCGGCGGCTTCCACGGCGGCGACCCCGACGACCCGGCGTACCGCGAGGTGATGGTCCGCTGGTTCCAGTTCGGCGCGCTCTCCCCGCTGATGCGCCTGCACGGCTTCCGCGACCCCGGGATGCCGCTGGGCCCCGACATGACCGGCGGCCCGAACGAGGTCTGGTCGTACGGCGAGGAGGCCGGCGCGATCCTGGAGAAGTACCTGCGGCTGCGCGAGCGTCTGAAGCCCTATGTACTGGACGTCATGCGGGAGGCCCACGAGGAGGGGCTGCCGGTGATGCGCCCGCTGTTCCTCGAGTTCCCCGAGGACCACGCGGCCTGGTCGGTCGACGACTCCTACTTCTTCGGCTCCGACCTCCTGGTCGCGCCGGTGCTCACGGCGGGCGCGACAGTGCGTACGGCGTACCTTCCGGCGGGCGCCTGGTGGACCGACGCGTGGACCGGTGAGACGTACGAGGGCGGCGCGGCCGTCACCGTCGACGCCCCGCTGGACCGCATCCCGCTGTTCCTGCGGGACGGGGCGCGACTGCCGGTGGCGGAGTAGCCACGCGAATGCGGGGGAGGCCGGGCGGGCCTCCCCCGCATGATCCGTGACGCTACTGTTGCCGGAACTGTGGCCTCCATCACGGCCGATGAGATCTCGGGCTGCTGAAGTCACCGGATGGTGTACCTGCTCCTGCCGCTCCTCCCCGGAGGCCTGGTCGCGGCCTTCGCCTTCGTCGGGTACTGCTTCAGCACCCTCGGCCGGATCGGCCTGCGGCAGGCCGACCGCGTGGCGTGGCTGCGTGTCCTCGCCGCCCTCATGGGGGCCGCCGCGGCCGTCCTGTACGTGTGGGGCCTGCTCCATCTGGTCGGCGCGGTCATGGACGCGGAGGAGAACGGCACCGACTCGGCACCGCTGCGGCCCTGCCGTACGCCGGGCTGGGAGGAGTGGGCGCAGGACCCCGGCATCGTCGACTACACGGTGCGCTATCTGCCCCTCCGGTTCGTCTGCGAGACGGGGGACGGCGACAGCTACGTCACCGACACCGTTCCCGACTATCTGAACCCCAGCGTGCTGGGATTCGCGCTGGCCGGCGCCGGATGCGCCGGTGCCGCGCGGCTCGTGTCGCGACGGCCCGGCCCCCGCGCGACGCGAGAACCGGGCCACTGACGGTCACCAGCGGAATCGGTCAACTACTGCTCACCGACAGGCCGTTGGTCGCGAAGTCCAGGCCGCCGGACGAGGACGTGATCTCGAAGCCGAACTGGAGGTCGCCGATGGTGACGTTGCCGAACCATCCCTTGGTGTCCTTGATCCACTTGAGGATCGGCAGGACGTCGACGGTGCCGGAGCTGGAGTTCGAGGTGCGCACGAAGGAGAAGACGTCGTTGGATCCGTTGTTGCCCTTGTAGACGGTCCAGGTGTGGCCGCCGAGGGTGAGGGTGCCCTGCGAGGTGCCGAGCGGACCGACGGCTCCGGTCTTGTTCACCCAGAGCATGACCTCGTACTTGTAGGCGGTGTCCCAGATGTCGTACGACGTGTTGTACGCGCCGGACGACGGGACCGTGACGTTGTAGCCGCTGCTGAGCGAGCCGAGCGAGGTGATCGACTTGTTGATCACCTTCTTGGCGTTCGGGTACGACTTGATGCCACCGGTGTTGGGGTGGTTGGCCCAGACGCCCCAGTTCGTACCGGAGTTCGCCCAGATGCACTGGCTGCCCGCGCCGGAGCCCCAGATGTTGTTGTAAAGGGTGTACCCGTTGAGGCTGGTGTTCCCGTACTGCTCGCAGGAGCTCCAGACGGCCGCCTGGGCGGGGGCGGAGGCGAGGCCGACGGTGGCGCCGAGCGCGAGCGCGGGGGCCAGCAGGGCCTTGGCGGCCCTGCCGAGTGTCCGTGTTGCCATGGTGTCCCTTCCATGGGTGGGGGGGAACTGCGGGTGCTACTGCGGCCCCAGGGTGAGGACGCAGTCTTCTCCGGCGCTCAGGGAGAGCGGTCGCGCGCCGGCGGAAGTCCTGAGATCGATCCGCGTGGTGCGGGTGGGGCGGATGACGGCCGTGCGCTCCTCCGGGCTCCAGGTCAGGTCGACCTCGGCGCCGAACCGGGTGCGGATGCCGTGGAGCCGGCCGCTCGGGTACGCCGTGGGGAGCGCGGGGAAGAGGACCAGCCGTCCGGGCGTGGACTGGACGAGCATCTCGATGAGCACGGCGGGAAGCGTGTGGGCGGCGTCCGCGTTGTAGACGTGCCGCTTCGGGTAGTGGCCGCTCATCAGGGAGACATGGAAGAAGTCCCCGGCCAGCACGTTGTCGAGGGCTCCCGCCACCCGCTCCCCGTCCCGCAGCCGGGCCGCCACCAGGGCGTGGTGGAGGTGGCCGTGCGCGGAGTCGTTCTCGGCGCCGCGCAGTGCGAGGGCGCGGTGGGCCGCCGCGGCGAGCTCGGGGGTGTCGTACGGGTTGATCTCGTCGAGCGGCCAGACGCCGTAGAGGTGGCTGAGGTGCCGGTGGTCGTAGGTGTCGTCGAGGCCGGGCCAGGCCCACTCGGCGAGCGCCCCGTCGGCGTTGACGCGGTGCGGCGGCAGCCGGTCGGCGAGCGCGCGCCAGCGCTCGGCGTCGGGTCCGGGGTGGTGGTCGGCCGCCGTGCGCAGGGCGTGGCGCGCCGCCGAGAGGTCCATCGCGGAGTTGAGGGTGATCCAGCTCGCGCCCGCGGGCCGGTTCTCCGGTGAGTACGACGGCACGATCACGACGTGGCCGTTCTCGTCGGTCCGGGTGAGGAAGTCCTCGTAGAAGTACGCCACTTCGGCGAGCGCGGCGGCCAGGCGCGGGTCGCGTGCGCCGCGCGTCTCGTCGTGGTCCACGAGGGGTTTCAGCAGCCAGTCGGCGCCCGCGGTCCACACGTGCAGGGGGTACTCGCGGCTGAGGTGGTAGATGTGCCCGGACTCGCCGTCGGTGTGCGCGGGGGCGACGACGCCCCGGGTGCCGAAGACCGCCCGGGCGTTGTCGCGCCAGTGCGGCAACTGGCCGTGGATCAGGGCGGCATGGGCCTCGGACACCTCCGGGAGCGCCGCCGCGGCGGCCGACGCCGTCTGGAGATTGACGTTGGCGTCGGTGGTGAAGGCCCCCGACCAGGCGGTGTCCCAGTCGCCGGTCCACAGCCCGGTCAGGCGTGGCGGCAGCATTCCGGCGGCGGACAGCAGGTGGTAGCGACCGGCCGCGAAGAGCCGTTCGAGCAGGGCGGGGCTCTTCGGGCGGCCGACCAGTTCCGAGCCGGGAAGCGCCCGTTCGGCCGGGTCGGCGCCCAGCTCCAGCCCCGCCCGCAGGTAGGCCGGGCGGTGCAGGGCGGTGTGGCGGGCGAGGAGAACGTCGTACATGTCCTCGTCGCCGTCGCCGTCGGGCAGCAGGACGCGCAGCTCACGGGCCTCGGCGAGCGCGTCCCACTCCCCCTTGTGCCGTCGTACCCGCGTGAGCAGCAGCACCGAACGCGCGCCCTCGATGCGGATCCCGGGCGGCGCGGTGCGCGTCCGGCCGCCGGTGACCACGGCGAGCGTCACCCCCGTGAACGCCCGCTCGCTGCCCGGATAGCGGGCCCGCAGGGTGAGGAGAGCGCCTTCGGCGGTGAGGACGGAACCGTGACCTACCGTCAAATCCGATGGAACTCCTGGCAGTCGGTGGTCGAGCAGCACGTCGGCGGTGAGATCGGCCTCGGTCACGTGCTGGACGATGACGTCGTCCGCGCGCGAAACGAAGACCTCGCTGCGTCGGCCCCCGCACTCGGCGCGGACGACACCGGTGGTGAAGTCGACCTCGCGCCGGTAGGCGGGCGACTCCCGTGGCGTCCGGAGCAACCGCACCTGGAACGCCGGGTGGAAGGGCTGCACCCACAGCAGCGGCCGCCCGTCGGTGAAGTCCTCCCCGGCGGTGACGTCACCGGCCAGCAACCGGTCCTGGACGCCCTTCAGTCGTGCGGCGAGCTCGGGCGGCCGGGCGGCCTCGCTGCCGTTCGGGCGGACCAGGGTGTGGTGGTTGACGATGACCCGGTCGTCGTTCGGATCGCCGAACACCATGACGCCGTGCCGGCCGTTCCCGCTCAGGAAGGCGTCCTCCCAGCGGGCGGCGGGGGCGGGCTCCCAGGTGCCGTGGACGGGAGTGTCGGTGGAGCCGTGGACGGGAGCGTCCGTGAGGCCGTGGGCAGGGGCGTCGGTGGAGCCGTCGGCGGGCTCGCTCATGGCGCTTTCTCCAGTACGGCGACCCCGTACCGCCCCAGCTCCACGGCGTCGACGACGTCCTCACCGGTCAGCAGGTCGCGGTGGCGTCCGGGCACCGGCACGGTCACCGTGTCCCGTCCGTGGTGGAGCAGGAAGAGCAGTTCGCCCCGGCGTACCGCCTCCACGCCCGCCGGGAGGTGGTCGAGCGGCGGCCTTACGCCCGCGTCCTCGGCGATCCCGGCGAGCAGCGGCCACAGCGCCTCGGGCTCGGGGAGGGTGGACAGATACCAGGCGCGGCCCTTGCGCAGTACGGCCGGAAGACCGTCCAGCTCACCGCCCTTGTACGGGACGACCGCGTAGGTGTCGTCGGCGGCCTCGATCTCCTCGGACCACAGCGTGCCGCGGAAGCCCTCGACGTCGACCTTCTCGCCGGCGTCCAGCGGCCACCACTCGTGCAGGGTGCGGATGCCGAAGAGCTCGCGCAGCCGCTCGTCCATACCGCCGGGCCGCACCCGGTCGTCCTGGTCGGCGACGCCGGTCAGGAAGCCGGAGACGAGCGTGCCACCGCCGCGCACGTACCCGACGAGGTTGTCGATCGCCGTGTCCGTCAGCAGATAGAGCTGCGGGACGACGACCAGCCTGTACGCGGACAGGTCGTGCTCGGGGTGGGCGAAGGAGGTGGTGATGTTCGCCTCCCACAGCGCGCGGTGCCA
The DNA here is from genome assembly GCF_036227505.1 of Streptomyces sp. NBC_01450. NCBI lineage: Bacteria > Bacillati > Actinomycetota > Actinomycetes > Kitasatosporales > Streptomycetaceae > Streptomyces > Streptomyces sp. NBC_01450. Next base: position 3,744,959 of record NZ_CP109480.1, read on the forward strand.
GGCACTCACGACGGCCTGGTGGTCGACCTCGTGGGACAGCCGCCCGTCCTGCTGGCTCGCCCACCAGGCGTTCCAGTCCATCAGTACGGCGACATCGGCGCCGACGACCCGGGTGTCCGCCACTTTCCCGCTCAGCAGGGCGAGTTCGGCCCCGATCCGCTTGACCTCCTGGAACGTGCGGCCCCGCTCCCCGGCGTGGCTGACCATCCCGGAGTGGAATTTCTCGGCTCCCTGCCGGGACTGCCGCCACTGGAAGTAGCAGACTGCGTCCGCGCCCCGCGCGACGGCCTGGAGGGACCAGAGACGGTTGAGGCCTCGGGGCTTCGGGTGGTTCACGCCCCGCCAGTTCACGGGCCCCGCCGCCTGCTCCATGACCATCCAGGGTCCGCCGCGGGCCTGCGAGCGGGTCATGTCGTGGACGAGCGCGCCGTACTGGCCGCCGAGCGGGTCGCGCGGGTCCGGATAGATGTCGACGGAGACGACGTCTTCCCGCTCGGCCCACGCCCAGGCGTCCTGGCCCTGCCAGAACGGCATGAAGTTGGTGGTCACGGGGATGTGCGGGGTGTGTCGGGCGACGATGTCGCGTTCGGCGAGGTAGCACTCCATGAGAGCGTCGGAGGTGAAGCGCTTGAAGTCGAGAACCTGGGTGGGGTTGTTCATGTAATGGGCGTGGCGGGGCGGGAGGACGCCTTCCCAGTCGTCGTAGCCCTGGCTCCAGAAGGCCGTGCCCCAGGCGGTGTTGAGGGCGTCGAGTGTGCCGTACCTGTCCTGGAGCCAGCGGCGGAAGGCGGCGGCCGCCTCGTCGCCCCAGTCGTAGGTGCAGTACTCGTTGTTGATGTGCCACATCGTGAGGGCGGGATGGCCGGCGTAGCGGGCGGCGAGGTCCTCGGTGATGGCGGCGGCGTGGCGCCGGTAGGTGGCGCTGGAGTGGGCGAAGTGCTGGCGGCCGCCCCACCACTCGATACGGCCGTCCGCGTCGCGGGGCAGCGTCTCCGGGTGGAGCCGGCCCATCCAGGGCGGGGGCGAGGAGGTGGGGGTGGCGAGGACGACTCCGATGCCGTTGTCGTGCAGCAGGTCCATGAGCCGGTCCAGCCAGCCGAACTCCCTGGCCCCCGGGGTGGGTTCGAGCTTGGCCCAGGAGAAGACGCCGACGGTGACGGAGTTGACGCCGGCCTCCTTCATGAGCCGTACGTCCTGCGGCCAGAGCTCCTGCGGCCACTGCTCGGGGTTGTAGTCGCCGCCGAAGAGGACGCGGCCGCGGGTGGCATCGCCGAGACTCGGTCCCTGGCGGGTCGGCGTCGGATTCTTGTGTGTCGGCATCAGATCGGCTCCCCGTACTGGATGCCGCGCCCGTTCGTACCGAGGTACACACGGCCGTACACGCGCGGGTCTCCGGTGATGACCTCGCCGATCCAGCCCCACTGGTGGGCGTCGTCGTTGATCCGTACCCAGGTCTCGGCCGCGTCGTCGGAGCGGTAGACGGCGGTGATCGTCTCCGTGGAGCCGACCTGATAGACGGCCGGGTAGTCGGCGCCGTCGGCCGCCTTGCCGAAGCCGAGGGTGTACGAGGCCCAGCAGCTGGCGATCCTGGCGAAGGTGACGCCCCCGTCGGTGGACCGGTAGAGCCCGTTCCACTTCACGCTCAGCCACAGGTCACCGCTCCGCCCGGGTGCGGCGGCCAGCTTGAACTGGTTGTCCCCGGAAGGCAGTCCACCGGCACGGGAGGTGAAGGAACGGCCACTGTCAGTGCTGGCGTACAGCGTTCCCGTGTCGGTGTCGTACGCGTAGAAGAGCGTCGGGTCGGCCGGGTCGGCGACCGGCGTGGCGCCCTTCGGGAAGGAGGAGACCTCGGACCAGGTCGCGCCGTTGTCCGCCGAGCGGTGAGCCGCGTACTTCGTGCCGTCCCAGTGCACGAAGGACCACAGCAGCGTGCCGCCGTCGGCGCTGGTGGCGATCGGCCCCGGTGCGTCCTTGGCGATGTCGGGCTGGGCCGTGAAGGGCGCCCAGGTCCGCCCGCCGTCGCGGGAGTACGCGCCGTTGCCGTGGTCGCCCCAGCCCGCCCGGACGACGTACGACGGCCTGTCCGCGGCCTGCGCGAGTCCCGTCGCCGACCCGAACACGGGGTTCGTCGCCATGCCGCGCGACGGAGACGCCGTGAGCCGCTCGTGGTACATCACGCCGATGTCCCCGAGTCCGCTGATCAGATGCGCCTCCCCGGCCGGGGGCGAGATCAGTTGGCGCACGGCCGTCTCCTCCAGACCGCGGATCCGCGGCGCCCAGCGTCTGAGGTCGCGGGTGCCGTAGAGGGTCGCGCCGGTCCCGTACACGAGGTGCTTCGAGTCGTACGGGTCGAGGGCGAGCGCCTGGATCCACCAGCCGAACTTCGGCTGGTCGTCTCCCCAGTCGAGGAAAGGAGTCTCTGACACGTCGAAGACAGCCACGTCCTTGAGGGACGCCCAGGTGCGGCCACCGTCGGTGGATCGGAACACGGTGTCGCCGTCGGCCCACCGGTTGTTGGTGGAGACGACGACGGTGCCCACGCGGCGGGCGTCGACGGCGACCCCGCCGTAGCCGAAGGTGTCGCTGCCGCCGGGCTGGACGGGGGTGACGTCCGTCCATCGGTCGGTGGCGGTGGCGGTGGCGGTGGCGAGCTTGTGCACGCTGCCGGCCGACTGGCCGTTGGGCCCGGGGGCGTCGGCGTACGTCACGTACAACTCGCGGGTGTGGCGGTCGTAGGCGGCGCGGATCGGGACCTTGGCGGAGGTGCCGGTGGGCTGCCCGGGGACGGGCTCCCAGGTGGTGCCGTCCGTGGTGCGGTAGAGGTTGACGGCGGTCGCGGTCCCGTCGCCGTCACCCCACCCGGCGTAGACGGCACGGCCGACGGCGACGAGGAAGGTGACACCCTGCCCGGAGGCGCTCGCGGTGGCCGGGAAGCCGCTCACGACTGCCCAAGTGGCTCCCCGGTCGGACGACTTGAGCAGCCCGTCGTGCCGGGTACCGAGCCAGAGAGTGCCACTGTCACGCGGGTCGACGAGCAGCCGCTCCCCCGTCCCGCGTCCGTCTTCGTTGCCGCCCAGCTTCACGGTGAGATCGGTGCGGGTCCAGGTGGCGCCGCGGTCCTCGGAGCGGAGGATCGCGCCGTTGCCGGCCCACGACTGGGCGTAGGTGCCGAGGGCGAGGTAGAGCCGGTCCGGGTGCGCGGGGTCGACGGCGAGCGCCTCGACACCGAGCAGGTTCCAGTCGTCCCAGCCGAGGTGGTCGGTGAGCGGGGTCCAGCGGGCGGCACGCTCGTCCCAGCGGTAGGCGCCACCGATGTCGGTCCGGGCGTAGGCGAGCCCTCGTACGGCCGGATGGAACAGCACCCCGGTGATGAATCCGGTACCGCCGATGACGGCGTTGCGCCAGCGGTAGGAGGGGGTGGCGGCCGTGACCTCGGCGGCGTGCGCGCGGCCCTGGAGGGCCCCGGTGGTGAGCGCGGCGGCGGCCGCGGTCCCGGCGAGAACGGCCCGGCGGCTCAGTCGGGACGCGTGCATGACATACCTCGTTCTACGGAGAGACGGTCAGGGGAGTTACCTGAGGGGCGCGGGGCTGTATCGATATGCGGCTCCGCCGCGTGGGCGCGGCCGGCCACGAACCACCCGCGGCCACCGAACGACCGAAGCGCCCTCTTCAACAGGCGCCGGTCAGCCCTTCACCGCGCCCGTCAGCATGCCCTTCTTGAAATGCCGCTGCACGAACGGCGACAACACGGCCACCGGCAGCAACGCCATCACCATGACCGCCATCTGCACCGCCAGTCCGGACAGTTGGCCGGTCTTGATGGCCTGGCCGAGGCCCACCGGGGCCTCCTGCTTCTGCACGAGCTGGATCATGACGTTCTGCAGCGGCATCATGTCCTGGTCGTTGAGGTAGAGCGAGGCGTTGAACCAGGCGCTCCAGTACCCGACGGCGTAGAAGAGGGTGATCACCGCGAGGACCGCGCGGGAGAGCGGCATGACGATCTGCCACAGAATGCGGAGCTCACCGGCGCCGTCGATGCGGGCACTGTCGATGAGTTCCTGCGAGATACCCATGAAGAAGCCGCGCAGCACCAGGATGTTGAAGACGCTGATCGCGCTCGGGAGGATCAGCGCGAGATAGCTGTCGGTCAGGCCCAGCGACTGCACCAGCAGATAGGTCGGGATGAGACCGGCGCTGAAGAACATGGTCGCCAGCAGCGCCAGCAGGATCCAGCGGTGGCCGAGCGAGCCGATGCGGGAGAGGCCGTAGGCGCACAGGACGGACACCGTCATGGAGAACAGCGTGCCGACGAGGGTGATCAGGATGCTGATGACGGAGGCGCGGGTGACCTGGCCGCCGCTGAGGAGTTCCTTGTAGGCGACGAAGGTGATGCCCTTGGGCACCATCACCAGGCCGCCGGCCTCGTCGATGGTCTTCCGTGAGGAGAGGCTGGTGACGATGACGATCCACAGCGGGAAGAAGATCCCCACGCAGGCGAGGGTCAGCACGAGTCCCTTGCCCGCGAGGCCGGCCTTGCTGGGCTCCTCCTCCCACACCGGCCGGGGCGGCGCGGCCCAGCGGCCGGGGCCGCGCACGGGTTTGTCGATGACGGCGGTCACTTCTTGTACACCCCCTGCTCGCCCATGAGATGGGCCACCTTGTTCGCGGCGAGGACCAGGCCGAGGCTGACCACGCCCTTGATCAGTCCGGCGGCCGCCGCGTAGCCGAAGTCCTGGTTGCGGACGCCGTTCCACCAGACGAAGGTGTCGAGGACCTCCGCCGCACCTGGTCCGACGGCGTCGCGCTGGAGCAGGATCTGTTCGAAGCCGACGGTGAGGGCGTCACCGACGCGGAGCACCAACAGCAGGGCGATCACCGGGCGCAGCGCGGGCAGCGTGACGTGCCACATGCGGCGCCAGCGACCCGCGCCGTCCATCGCGGCGGCCTCGTACAGGTCCGGGCTGACCGAGGACAGCGCGGCGAGGAAGACGATGATCCCCCAGCCGGCGTCCTTCCACACGCTCTCCGCGGTGATCAGGAACTTGAAGGTGTTGGGGTCGGTCATGACGTCGAGGCCGTCGTACCCGTGCTGCCGCAGCAGCTGCGAGAGGATTCCGGCGCCGCCGAAGAGCTGCTGGAAGACGGCGATGACCAGCACCCAGGAGAAGAAGTGCGGCAGGTAGAGGATCGCCTGCGAGAGCGCCCGGACCCTGGGCCTGACCACACTGTTGATGAGCAGCGCCAGCGCGATCGGGATCGGGAAGTACAGGACGAGCTGGAGGAAGAACAGCACGAGGGTGTTCCGCACGGCATCCCAGAACGCCGAGTCCGCGAAGACCCGTTGGAAGTTCTCGATGCCCACCCAGGGGCTGTGCAGCATGGAGACGATGCCGTTGTCGCTGATGTACGGGTCGTAGTCCTGGAAGGCGACGAGGTTGCCGAGGATCGGCACATAGTTGAAGAGCAGGACCAGCAGGACCGCGGGCAGCGTCATCAGGAGCAGGACGCGGTCGCGTCTGAACCTGAGCCGCAGGCTCACCTTCCCGGAGGGACGTTTCTCCCGGGAGCCGGTGGCGCCGCCGGACGCCACCGGAGTCTTCCCTGTCGTGTCGGCCTCGGTCCCGCTCCGAGGCACCGTGCTGTGGGACACGGCCGTTCTCCTTGCCTCGGTGCCGGTCAGCTCGTCGCCGAGCCGTTCTCGTCGAGCAGCTTCTTGTACCAGTCGCGCAGTTTGTCGCCGCCCTTGCTCTTCCAGTCGGAGACGGCCTGCTGCATGTCGCTGATCTTCTTGCGGCCGCGGACGATGTCGTCCTCCAGCTGCTCGAAGTCGTTGGAGAGGTTGGTGTAGCGGGACGGCTCGGTGATCTGCATGCCGTAGAAGGAGGACTTCTTGGTGAAGGCGCCCATCCGCTGCTGCCACTCGACCTGCGCCTTGGCGACCTCGGGGAAGTCGGGGTGGGCGATGGTCGCGGTGGGGCTCGCGACCATGACGTAGGCGTTGAGGACCTCGTTGTTGCCCTGGTCGGTCTTGGTGGGGACGCCGTTCTTGACGGTGTAGTGGGTGCCCTCGACGCCGTAGTTGGTGAGCATGTACTCCTTGGTGCCGTACGGCGCGGCGGTGACGTTCGCGACGGCGAGCACGTCACGGATCACGGACTCGGAGGCCTTCTTGCTGACGAAGGCGAAGATGTTGGCCGGCTCACCGGCCCAGAGAGTCGGCGAGCCGCCGTCGTGGCCGAAGATGTCCATGCCCCAGATCTTGTAGTCCGGGTTCTGGGTGGCCTGTTCGGCGGTGCGGCTCCACCACTGCGAGATGTCCTGGTTGTAGATGAGGAACTCGCCTGCGGCGAACTTGGGACCAGGGTCGGTGGACTGGCTCTTGCCGAGCTTGGCGTCGGGGTGGACGTACCCGGCGGCGAACAGCTTGCGGGTCCACTCCAGTGCTTCGAGGTACTCCTGGGTCTCGACGCGGTAGATCAGCTTGCCGTCCACCATGTTCCAGCCGAGCGCCTTCTCGCTGCCGGAGAGCACGCCCCAGGCGTTGAAGGCGGTCCACTTCATGTCCATGCAGGCCCAGCGCTTGGCCTTGGCGTTGGTGATCTCCTTGGCCAGGGCCATGAACTCATCGGCAGAGGTGGGTACCTGGTACCCCTCCTTGTCGAAGATGTCCTTGCGGTAGAGGGGCACGATGTTCGCGACGTACGAGGACGGCATGGGCAGCCCGCGCAGCTTGCCGCCGAAGATGCAGCGCTGCCAGGCGTCGGACGGGATCCCGGCCAGGTTCGGGTAGTCCTTGGCCTTGTCGCCGGAGAGATACGGGCCGAGGTCCGCGAACTTGCCGATGATGGCGCTGGGTATCTTGCCGCCCATGTTCCAGCCGGGGATGACCACGACGTCCGGGATGTCACTGGAGGCCAGGACCGCGCCGAGCTTCTGGTCGTAGGTGTTGCCGTCCTGGTTCTGCCACTGGACGTCGACACCGATCAGATCGTTCATCGCCTTGTAGTAGGCGTTGTCCCCCTTCGGCGGGGAACCCCAGAACGGCGACATGATGCTGACCTTGCCGCCCTTGCCGAGCTTCTTCGGCACCGAGGTCTTCAGGGAAGCGATGTCGAGCTTGGTGGTGAAGCCGACCGCGGAGCCGTTCTTGGCGGCGATGTCAGGGGTCACCACATTGGTCGCGACGTAGGCCGGCAGCAGCTTCTTGGCGTTCTTGCCCGCTGACGTGCCCCCGCCCGAGCCGCTGTCCGAACCGCCGCAGGCGGCGAGCAGCGGCATCCCTCCCGCCACCGCTGCGGCGGCGACCGCCGTGGAGGCGAGGAAGCTTCTCCGGCTGGGAGCGGAGGTGGCGGCGTTCGGCGTCATTGCGTCAACCCTTCATGGCGCACAGCAGGACACCCGGCGGTGGAGCCGTCGGCTGCGGTGTCTTGAGTGGAACTGGCTGAGCCGAAGCGGTCCTCAAAGGACTGCGTGGAGGACTGCGTGCCCCCGAGGGAGCCGCCCCACTAGTCGAAGCGCTTCGATGTTGCTGCGAGGTTAAGTGAACACCTGGGGGTGCACAAGAGCCGATTCCAAGATTCCTCGGAGGTGTACAGGACTGGATCAGCCTCATCGGGCGCCTGAAATGCCAATGAGGAAACGGAGTTGTTGCGTCGAGGTGTCTTGACACCCGCCCCTCGGGCGAACCAGCATCGAAGCGCTTCGAAAGCACCCTGTCGCTCCATCGCAAAGGGATCACCACGTGACCGCACAAACGCCGCCTACGCCGCCTTTTCGCGATTCGCGGCTGCCGTTCGCGAAGCGCATCGACGATCTGCTGGCGCGGCTCACGCTCGACGAGCGCATCGCGTTCCTGCACCAGTACGCGCCCGCCGTGGAGCGGCTCGGGGTGGCCGCGTTCCGCACCGGCCAGGAGGCGCTGCACGGCGTGGCCTGGATGGGCCCGGCGACGGTCTTCCCGCAGGCCGTCGGCCTCGGCGCGACCTGGAACGACGGACTCGTGCGCCGCGTCGGCGAGGCGGTCTCGGCCGAGGTCCGCGCGATGCGCGCCCGCGACGACCGCGTGGGCCTCAACGTCTGGTCCCCCACGGTCAACCTGCTGCGCCACCCGCTGTGGGGCCGCAACGAGGAGGGCTACTCGGAGGACCCGAGGCTCACCTCCGCGATCGCCACCGCGTACACCCGGGGCCTGCGCGGCGACCACCCCGACTACTGGCGCACGGCTCCCGTCCTCAAGCACTGGCTCGCCCACAACAACGAGACGGACAGGGACACCGCTTCCTCCTCGGTCCGCCCGCGCGTGCTGCACGAGTACGACCTGCGGGCCTTCCGCGCGACCGTCGAGGCGGGCGCGGTGGCGGGCGTGATGCCGGCGTACAACCTGGTCAACGGCCGCCCCAACCATGTCTCCCCGTATCTCGCGGAACACCTGCGCACCTGGACCGACCAGGAGCTCCTGGTCTGCTCGGACGCGGGCGCCCCCTCCAACCTGGTCGACTCCGAGCGCTACTTCGACACCCACGAGGAGGCGACCGCCGCCGCGGTCCTCGCTGGGGTCGACAGCTTCACGGACCACGGCACGGACGGTTCGAAGATCGTGGACCGGGTCCGAGGGGCCTTGGAGAAGGGCCTGTTGAGCGAGGCGGACATCGACACGGCGGTCCGCCGTCAGCTCGCGATCCGCTTCCGGCTCGGCGAGTTCGACCCACACACGGACCCCCATGCCGGCACCTCGGACTTCGACACCCCGGCCCACCGCGCGCTCGCCCGCGAGGCGGCCGAGCAGGCGATCGTCCTCCTCAAGAACGGCGGCCTGCTGCCGCTGAACCCGGGCGTGCGCGTCGCCGTCGTCGGCCTCCTCGCCGACGAGTGCAAGCTGGACTGGTACAGCGGCACGCTCATCCACCGCTGCACACCGCTGGAGGGCCTGTACGAGCGCTTCGGCGCCGAGCACGTCGACTTCGCCGAGGGCGTGGACCGCGTACGCCTGAGGACCTCCTCCGGTACGTATCTGGCGGTGCCCCCGGCCGGGGACGCGGCCGACGAGGTGCGCGGCGCCGAGGGCGCGCTGGACCCGGCCCTGCTCGCGGGCCGTACGGACCTGCCGCCCCTCACCACCGACGCCACCGGCACCGACCTCGCGCTGATCGACTGGGGCGAGGGGCTGCTGACCCTGCGGGCCCCCGACGGCCGCTACCTCTCGATCGCCGAGGACGGCTACCTTCGCGCGTCCGCCGACCAGCCGGGCGGCTGGGTCGTCCAGGAGACGTTCCGCCTCGAACCGGCGGGTTCCCGCGCCGGATCCCATGCGAACGGCCACCTCCTGAGGCACGTCGGGACGGATGGGCACGTCTCTGTCGCCGCCGACGGCGTCAAGGTTGCCGACGAGGCCCCGGAGATTTTCGAGCTGGAGTTCACCGAGCGCGGCGAGGACGCCGTGGCCCGCGTGGCACGGGCGGCCGACGTCGTCGTGGTCGTGGCGGGCAACGACCCGCACATCAACGGGCGCGAGACCGAGGACCGCACCACCCTCCGGCTCCCCGCCCACCAGGAGCGCCTGCTGCGCGCCGCCCGCGCCGCGAACCCGGACACCGTCCTCGCCCTGGTCTCGGCGTACCCCTACGCGGTGGACCCCACCGATCTCCCGGCCGTCCTGTGGACCGCACACGGCGGCCAGGCCGCGGGCACCGCCCTGGCCCGTGTCCTCGCCGGCGACGTCTCCCCCGCGGGCCGCCTCCCGCAGACCTGGTACGCCTCCGACGCGGACCTGCCCGACCTGCTCGACTACGACGTGATCGGCGGCCGCCAGACGTATCTGTACTTCGAGGGCGTCCCGTTGTTCCCGTTCGGCCACGGCCTCTCCTACACGTCCTTCGCGTACGACGATCTCGAGGCCACCGCGACGGAGCAGGCGTTGCGGGTCTCTTTCACGGTCACCAACACGGGCGAGGCCCCCGCCGACGAGGTGGCCCAGCTCTACGCGCGCACCGTGCACCCGTCGGTGCCACGCCCCCGCCGCGAGCTGCTGGCACACCGCCGCTTCCATCTCGCCCCCGGCGCCTCGGACCGGCTGACCTTCGAACTCCCCCTCTCCGCACTGGAGTTCTGGGACGTGGCAGTCGGCCGCCCCCGTCTGGAGCCGGGCGCCCACGAGCTCCTCGCGGGCGCGTCCAGCGAGGACATCCGCCTGCGCGCCACGCTCGACCTCGCGGGCGAGCCCGCCGCGCCCCGCCCGGTGGGCGAACCGGGCCTGAACGCGGCCGACTTCGACGAACAGCGGGACACCGAGATCGTCGACCGTACGAAGGTGTCGGGCGACGCGGTGACACCGCGGGCCGACGCGACGGGCGAACTCGTCTACCGGAGCTGCGACTTCGGAACCGGTGTCACGCGGGTTGACGTCGAGGTGTCGGGCGAGGGAGTCGTCGAGGTGTCCCTGGACGGGGGCCCGTCCCTCGCGACCGTCACCTTCGGCGCGACGAAGGGCCCGTACGACTACACCACCACCGGCGCCGAGTTCGCGGCCTCCGGTGTGCACGACCTGCGTCTCAGGCTGCGCGGCCCGCTGCGGCTCGCGCGGGTCGGCTTCTCCGGCTGAGGGTCCGGACAGGCCGGCCACCAGGGGGACATGCCGACGGCCGGAACCCCCGCACAGTTGGGTTCCGGCCGTCGGCTGTCGCGCCCTTGAGCTGTTGTGTCCTTAGAGCGCGAGGCCCGTCAGGACGAGGACCCGCTCGTAGGTGTAGTCGTCCATCGCGAACTTGACGCCCTCGCGTCCGACACCGGACTGCTTCACACCGCCGTACGGCATCTGGTCGGCGCGGTAGGACGGCACGTCGCCGACGATCACGCCACCGACCTCCAGCGCGCGGTGGGCGCGGAAGGCGGCCTGCAGGTCGTGGGTGAACACGCCTGCCTGGAGGCCGTACTTGGAGTCGTTGACGGCGGCGAAGGCCTCCGCCTCCCCGTCCACCTTGCGCACGGTGAGGACCGGTCCGAAGACCTCCTCGCAGGAGATCGTCGCCTCGGCCGGTACGTCCGTGAGCACGGTCGGCGCGTAGGAGGCGCCGTCGCGCTTGCCACCGGCGAGGAGGGTGGCGCCGGACCGGACGGCCTCGTCGACCCAGGACTCCACGCGCTGGGCGGCGGCCTCGCTGACCAGCGGGCCGACGTCCGTCTTGTCGTCCGAGGGGTCGCCGGTGACCTGGGCCTCGACGGCGGCCACGATGCGCGGCAGCAGCCGGTCGTACACCGCCGCGTCCGCGATCACGCGCTGCACGGAGATGCAGGACTGGCCGCCCTGGTAGTTGGAGAAGGTGGCGATGCGGGTCGCGGCCCAGTCCAGGTCCTCGTCGCTCGCCCAGTCGCCGAGGACGACGGCCGCGCCGTTGCCGCCGAGCTCCAAGGTGCAGTGCTTGCGCGGCACCGAGTCCATGATCGCGTAGCCGACCTTCTCGGACCCCGTGAACGAGATGACCGGGAGCCGCTCGTCCTGGACGAGGGCGGGCATCCGGTCGTTGGAGACCGGCAGGATCGACCAGGAGCCGGCCGGCAGGTCCGTCTCGGCGAGCAGGTCACCGATGATCAGGCCGGACAGCGGGGTCGCGGGCGCCGGCTTCAGGATGATCGGCGCGCCGGCGGCGATGGCCGGGGCGATCTTGTGGGCGCACAGGTTGAGGGGGAAGTTGAAGGGCGCGATGCCGAGGACGACGCCCTTCGGGAAGCGGCGGGTGAGGGCCAGGCGGCCCTGGCCGCCGGCGTCGGTGTCGAGGCGCTGCGCCTCGCCGCCGTTGAAACGGCGGGCCTCCTCGGCGGCGAACCGGAAGACGGACACCGCGCGGCCGACCTCGCCGCGGGCCCACTTGATCGGCTTGCCGTTCTCGGCGGAGATGAGCTGCGCGATCTCCTCGGTGCGCTCGACCAGGCGCTTGCTGACGTGGTCGAGGGCGGCGGCGCGTACGTGGGCGGGGGTGGCGGCGAACTCGTCCTGTACGGCGTACGCGGCGGCGACGGCCTCCTCGACCTGTGCCTCGGTCGGGACGCTGACCTGTCCGACGACCCGGCCGTCCCACGGCGAGGTGACATCGAAGGTGGTCTCACCGGTGGCCTGGCGGCCGGCGAGCCAGAAGGCGTGGGTGGAAGTCATGTCGATTCCCGGCCCTTCCGAGGTTGAGGAGTCCTTGGCTTTCGTGGTCCACGGTAGGGCCGGGGTGGCGGGAGGTCGTTTGTCCGGGACGTAGCAGTACCGGGTCGCGGCACTCCGCTTTGGCACGGTCGGGGTGACCGCCGGGTTCTCCTCGCCCCCGCCGCCCCTACCCGTCCCGTCCCCGGGGGCTCCGCCCCGGACCCCCGAAAAGACCGCGCAGTTCCCCGCGCCCCTGAACGAACGGCGCGATCGGCCCCCGTCGGCCGCGGACGAAGAACCCACCCGGGGTCCTTACTCCCCCGCCGCCGCCGTCGCCTTCAGTGCCAGCCACAGCTCCATGCGGACGTCGGGGTCGTCGAGGGAGCGGCCGAGGATCTCCTCGACGCGTCGCATCCGGTAGCGCAGGGTGTGCCGGTGCACACCCAGGTCCGCGGCGGCGGCGTCCCACTGCCCGTGCCGGGACAGCCACGCCCGCAGCGAGGCGACCAGATCCCCCCGCCCGGTGGCGTCGTGCTCGTGCAGCGCGCGCAGCAACCCGTCCGCGAACGCCCGCACCGCATCATCGGCGAGCAGCGGCAGGACGGACCCCGCGGCCAGCTCCTCGTGCTCGACCAGCGACCGCCCCCGCCGCCGGGCCACGGACAGCGCCTGCTCGGCCTGCTTGTAGGCGGCGGCCGCGGCGATCGGCCCGGCGGGGGCCGACAACCCGACGACCAGTTCGTCCTCGTCGCCCACGGGCTGCTCCCGGCCGGCGATCCGCGCGGCGTCCAGCGCGGCCGCGTACTCCCCGCACGCCGTCACCGCCGCGCCCCCGTCCACGGCGAGCACGACCAGCCGCTCCCCGTCGGGCACGACGAGCACGGACTCTCCGGAGCGGGCGGCGGCGGATTCGACGATCTCGGCGAGCCCGCCGAGCGGGTCGCCGTTCGTCGGGTCCACCGCCGCGACGGGGGCCTTGGACGGCTTCGCGGCGGCCACCCGCGCGTGTCCGTCGGCGTGCGCCCGGGCCGCCGACGCGGACGCCGACTCGGCGAGGATCAGCCGGAAGGGCGCGTCGAGCAGCTCCCCGTACAGGTCCCCGGCCACGGTCCGCGCGTGCTCGGGCTGCCCGGCGAGCAGCATGCGCAGCACCGCCGCCCCGATGCGCTGCTCGGCGGCGTGCAGTGACCGGGAGCGTTCGGTGGTGAGGGTCAGCAGCGCGATCGCGGAGTGCACGGCGTAGCGCTCGGCGGTGCCGAGGGCGGCGGCCGTTCCGACGGCGAGCGCGGCGCGGGGGCGGCGCCCGGTGCCGAGGGTGTGCAGTTCTACGCGGTCCTCGCCGCCCACGACGGAGCTGGCGGGCGCGGGGCGCTCCCGCAGTCGTTCCACGTCGGGGGTGAGCCGCGCGGCCCGGCGCCCGGCCCACTCGGGGGCGGTGGCGACGACGGCGCCGGACGCGTCGTACAGGGCCGCCCAGCCGTCCACCTGTCCTGCCAGTGCGGACAGCAGCCCCTCGGGGCCGTCGTTCAGTGCCTGCTTCGTCAGTTCGCGCTGCGCGGCGAAGCCCGCCGTCACCGCCCGGTACTGGTCCGCGGCGATCGCGGCCGACACCGCCTTGCTGATCGCCAGGAAGGGGGTGCGGCGGGGGACCTCCAGGAGTGGCAGGCCCTCTTCCTCCGCCGCGTCGACCAGGGCCTTCGGGATCTCGTCGTAGTTGACCCCGACGGCGAAGCCGAGCCCGACGACCCCGGCCCCCACCAGCCGCTTCACATAGCGCCGCATGACGTCCGGATCCTCCGCGTCCAGCTGGAGCGCGGTGATCAGCAACAGCTCCCCGCCCTCCATATAGGGCACGGGGTCGGCGAGCTCGCTGACGTGGGCCCAGCGGACGGGTACGTCCAGACGGTCCTCGCCCGCCCGCACGGTCAGTTTGAGCGCGGAGTGGTGGACGAGCGAGGCGAGCGTGGGGCGCATGGGACCTTCAGGTCTTCACAGGATCTTCGACGGTCACGGGCAGTGTGATCATTTAAAACTTTTGGCCGCAACGTATGAACGACCTATGTCGATTCTGCCTCACCGTATGGTCAGCCGGTGACCTTATGTCCAGACGCCGCGGTCAGCCCCCCGGCCTCTGTCCCGCCCCCCGCGGACGGTCGCGGGGCTCAGCTCCGTAGATCCACCAGCAACGGCGGCGCGTGTTCTCCCGTCACCGTGGTGAGCGACAGCACCGCGTGCCCCGGTGGCACCTCGTGCGCCAGCTCGGATGCCGACCACCGCTCCCGTTCGACCTTCCTTATGGTCACCGCGTCCGTGGTGACGGCCTTTCCGGTGACCAGCTTGCGCAGGGCGTGGATGGCCCGGGTCATCGGCTGGTCCGCGAAGACGGTGTGCTTGGCCACGTCGCGGGTCTCCACCCACTCCGTGCCCCAGGCGTGGGCGAAGCGGCTGCCGTCCCACGTCGTGACGCCGGAGAAGGCCATCCGGCAGCCCACGGCGCCGTACAGCGGCCCGTGCAGTGCCTCGGGGATGTCGCCGATCGTGCGCAGGGCGAGCACCACCCCCGCGTTCTGGGAACGCAGGCGCTGAATGCGGCGTACCGAGTCGGTGGTCAGCGTTCCGGTGGCGTCGTCGAGGACCAGGCAGGCGAAGTGCGGGCGCTCCCCGCCGCGTACGACGGCGGTGAACTGGGCGAGCACGAGCCGGGCGAGCAGCCGGGCCGCCTCCTCGTGGCCGTGCTCGGGCAGGTCGATCCGCACCCGCAGCGGATGATGGGCCACGGCGCGCAGCGAGAACGCCCGGGTCGTGCCACCCGCGCCGAAAAAGTCGGCGAAGGCGGGCCGGTCCAGGAGCGCCAGCCGGTCGGCGAGCGCCGGGCCCGCGTCGGCCGGGCTGCCGACCTGCCGCATACGTGCTTCCAGTTCGCGGCGCATCCCGGCGTGCCGCGGCTCCGAAAGGGCTTCGTGCAGGGCGGTCAGGGCCGCCGGTACGCCTTCCAGGAGTTCCCGCAGGGCGGCCATGGGCGGGAACGTGCCGTGCACGGCCCGGTAGGGGCCGAGGAGTTGGGCGAGCGCGGTGGTGGCCCGCTGGCCGGCCACCGTGTCGAGGTCCCCGGCCAGGCCTTCGGCGAGGAAGGAGGCCGCCTCGTCGGGGTCCTCGGAGTCCGCGTACAGATCGAGGTCGTGGACGGAGGCGGGGTCGCCGATCTTCACCACGACGTCGAAGGCCGAGTCCGGGCCGAGCGGCGTCCCGGCGGCGGCGACCGCGACGACGGCGCACCGCCCGGTGAGCGCCTGCAGGGCGAGCGACTCGACGACGGGGCCGACCAGGTGCCGGGTCTTCCCGGAGCCGGAAGGACCGACGGCGAGCAGGGAGGTGCCCAGGGCCTCCGGGTCGAGGGCCGCGCCCCCGCCGTCGTAGGCCTCGGGGGTACGGTCTCCGGTCGTCCACCGCCCGATGCGCACCTGTCCCACGAGCACGTCGTGCGCCGCGGTGCGCGCGGGCAGGTCGCGGGCCCCGGAGGGATGCGTCCAGGCCGCTCCGCCCCGTCGCAGCACGGTGTCGACGAAGGCGGTCAGGCGGGTGGCGTCCCACTTCGCCGTGGTCCACGCGCGCCGCACCCGGGCACAGTCCACGTCGTTCATCCGGCCGCCGAGCACCTCGGCGGTGAGCAGTTCCGCCGCCTCGTGCTGTCCGGCGTCACGGAGTTCGGGCCATTGGGCGGCCGGCAGGTCCGGCGCGAACTTCGCGGTGCCGTCCTCCTGTGCCGCGTTGCGCGCGGCTCGGGCGGCGAGCCACTCCCTGACGTACCCGCGCCAGGCGCCGATCCGGGCGAACGGCCACAGGACCAGCAGGGTGATCAGCGTGTAGAGCCCGTCGGTGATCAGCTGCGACTGGAACAGGTCGTAGCCGCCGAAGACCAGGGCGACGAGGGAGAACAGCGGGGCGACGACCGGCAGGGCGTCCCAGCCGACTCCGGGGAAGGCGTTCGGGAAAACGAACGTCAGCGCGATCAGCGCGCCCAGCGCGGCGAGGGCGGCGCGCAGGGGCTGGGGCCGCCCGGTGACGTAGTGGCGGACGACCTCGGGCCAGCTCCCCAGCCGGCCCATGGCGTACACCAGCACGCCGAAGAAGACGCCGTTGTAGACCTCGATGGCCTCCGCCCCCTGCCACTCCTTGGGCGAGGTGGTGCCGCTCCACCACCAGTCGTCCGGCGTGAACAGCTTCAGCACGACCCACATGTAGGGGACGCTGCCGTGGCGCCACAGCGACCAGACGACCAGTGCCACCACGAGCGGGACCGCGAGCCCGACGACGGTGACCGGCGAGAGCCGCTCCCGCCCCTTCGACGGGCGACGCACCCGGTATCCGTACCGCCAGATCCCGGGGCCGGCGGCGGGGCGCGGCTTGTTGAGCCAGTCGGCGACGGTGGGCCGGGGGGCCGGTGACTGCTCCGGCACGGACGGCAGACCCGCGGGCCGCGGCGGGGTCCCCCTCGGCATGGGGGGTACTCCAGGTGGCGCAGGCGCGGGTGCCTTACCAGGTGGCGGCGGCACGGCGGGTCCCGGCACCGCACCGGTATGCCCGCCCCGCGCGTCCTGTGTCCCGTCGCCGTCCATCGCCCTGCCCCCTGACCAGCCGCTCCGTGCTTCGTCCGCGAGTCAATCTAGTGCCCCTGCGGGGGGAGTTCACCGTTTACGCGGCCGGGTCCGCGCCTTGCCCGGGCGCAGCGGCGGGGGACCGGCGACGGCATGGGATCACCGACCCCGAGGGCCTCTATGTCCACCGCGGACAACGGAATCCTCCGACAACGCCCACATGGAGCATGCCGACCCCCCGTTCCCGGCCCTAGCCTGCGAAGAAAGAAGTCAAGAGTCCGAAAACACCCCGCCCGGCGCACCCCGTCCGCCGCGGGGCCGTCCGGTTCGCAAGATCATCAGGGAGCCCCTCATGACCGCACTTCCGCAGGAGCGCCGCGTCGTCACCGCCATCCCCGGCCCGAAGTCGCAGGAGCTGCAGGCCCGACGCACCGCCGCGGTCGCGGCCGGTGTGGGTTCGGTGCTCCCTGTCTTCACCACGCGCGCCGGCGGCGGCATCATCGAGGACGTCGACGGCAACCGTCTGATCGACTTCGGCTCCGGCATCGCCGTGACCTCCGTCGGCGCGAGCGCCGAGGCCGTCGTCCGCCGCGCCTCCGCGCAGCTCCAGGACTTCACCCACACCTGTTTCATGGTCACGCCGTACGAGGGCTACGTCGCCGTCGCCGAGGCGCTGGCCGAGCTGACCCCGGGTGACCACGCCAAGAAGTCGGCCCTGTTCAACTCGGGCGCCGAGGCCGTCGAGAACGCCGTCAAGATCGCCCGCGCGTACACCAAGCGTCAGGCCGTCGTCGTCTTCGACCACGGCTACCACGGCCGTACGAACCTCACGATGGCGCTGACCGCCAAGAACATGCCGTACAAGCACGGCTTCGGCCCGTTCGCGCCCGAGGTCTACCGGGTGCCGGTGGCGTACGGCTACCGCTGGCTGACCGGTCCGCAGAACGCCGGTGCCGAGGCCTCGGCCCAGGCGATCGACATGATCAACAAGCAGATCGGCGCCGACAACGTCGCCGCGATCATCATCGAGCCGGTGCTCGGCGAGGGCGGCTTCATCGAGCCCGCGAAGGGCTTCCTTCCCGCCATCAGCAAGTTCGCCAAGGACAACGGCATCGTCTTCGTCGCGGACGAGATCCAGTCCGGCTTCTGCCGCACCGGCCAGTGGTTCGCGTGCGAGGACGAGGGCATCGTCCCGGACCTGATCACCACCGCCAAGGGCATCGCGGGCGGTCTGCCGCTCGCCGCCGTGACGGGCCGCGCCGAGATCATGGACGCCGCGCACGCGGGCGGCCTGGGCGGCACCTACGGCGGCAACCCGGTGGCCTGCGCGGGCGCGCTCGGTGCGATCGAGACGATGAAGGAGCTCGACCTCAACGCCAAGGCGAAGAACATCGAGGCCGTCATGAAGGCCCGCCTCGGCTCGATGGCCGAGAAGTTCGACGTCATCGGCGACGTCCGTGGCCGTGGCGGCATGATCGCCATCGAGCTGGTGAAGGACCGCGCCACCAAGGAGCCCAACCCGGAGGCGACCGCCGCGCTCGCCAAGGCCTGCCACCAGGAGGGCCTGCTGGTCCTGACCTGTGGCACCTACGGCAACGTCCTCCGCTTCCTGCCGCCGCTGGTCATCGGTGACGATCTGCTGAACGAGGGCCTCGACATCATCGAGCAGGCCTTCGCCCGTATCTGAGGCCCCACCCGTCCCAGCCCCGCGACCCGGCCGGCCGCGCTGAGCGGATTCCGCTTGGTTCCGGGGCTGCGGCGACCGGGGTCAGAGCGTGTGAAGAACGTGTGCGGGGTGCATGACGGGACGCGATTCCGTCTGTCGGAGCCCGATCCCCTGCCGTAGGTTCTACCCAGATGAGAGATACACCCCGCCCACAGGGGACTGTGGGTGACACCGGGTCGAGGCCTCCCCAGCTTCGCCCTGGTCGTGCCCTCGCGCACACACCCGGAGCTTCCGGCTCCGGATCTCCTCACCGATCGGACAGTCGCCCGCCCCAAACCCCCCGGGGCGCGCGACGACCCGATCCGGACGGCCGCCTCGGAACTACCCCCCCTGTTCCGGGGCGGCCGACCTTCCTCCTCGGACGTCTCGCCTTCCTCGGCCTTCCGGCCCTTGTCTTCGCGCTGATCACCTGGCAGGTCGCGGCCCACGGCCCCCTCGCCCGCGCGGACGAACGCCTCAGCCGCACGCTCGTCCACCCCGACCGGGCCTCCGAAATCCTCGCCGACCTGGGCAATGTGGCCGTCGCGGTGCCGGTCCTGGCCGTCGTGCTCGGGTACGTGGCGTGGCGGGCCCGCGCGGCCGGGCGGGACCGCTGGTGGCTGCCGTCCCTCGCGGCGGCGGCCCTGATGGCGGTCGTACCGGCATTGATCGTGCCTTTGAAAGAACTGGTCGCCCGGCCCGGCCCACCGGTCATGGGCCCGGGCACGGGCTTCTATCCCTCGGGCCACACCGCCACCGCCGTCATCGCGTACGGCGGTGCGGCCCTGGTGCTGATGCCGTGGCTGCGGAGCACCGGGGCCCGCCGCGCTCTGCTTGTCGCCTGTCTCGCCCTGAATCTCGGCGTCGCCTTCGGCCTGATCCGGCGGGGCTACCACTGGCCGCTGGACGTGGCGGCCGGCTGGTGCCTGTGCGCGGTGCTGCTGCGCTCGCTGTGGCTCCTCCTCAGCCGAAATAGCCGTCGAAGGTCCGCTGGAACTCCCAGCTCCCGTAGCGGTCCCAGTTGATCGACCACGTCATCAGGCCACGCAGTCCCGGCCAGGTGCCGTGCGTGGCGTACGAGCCGCAGTTGGTCTTCCTGGTCAGGCAGTCCAGGGTCTTGGTGACCTCGGACGGCGTCACGTAACCGTTGCCCGCGTTCGTCGACGCCGGCATGCCGATCGCCACCTGGTCGGGGCGCAGCGGCGGGAAGACGTTGTTCGCGTCGCCCGCGACCGGGAAGCCGGTCAGCAGCATGTCGGTCATCGCGACGTGGAAGTCGGCGCCGCCCATGGAGTGGTACTGGTTGTCGAGGCCCATGATCGGCCCGGAGTTGTAGTCCTGGACGTGCAGAAGGGTCAGGTCGTCGCGCAGGGCGTAGATGACGGGGAGGTAGGCGCCGGCCCGCGGGTCCTGGCCGCCCCACTTGCCGGTGCCGTAGTACTGGTAGCCGAGCTGGACGAAGAACGTCTCCGGGGCCATCGTCAGGACGAACTTGGACCCGTACTTGGCCTTCAGGGTCTTCAGGGCCGAGATCAGGTTCACGATCACCGGTGTGGTCGGGCTCTTGAAGTTGGTGTCGCTCGCGTCCAGGGAGAGCGAGTGGCCCTCGAAGTCGATGTCCAGGCCGTCCAGGCCGTAGTTGTCGATGATCTTCGAGACGGAGGACACGAAGGTGTCGCGGGCGGCCGTCGTCGTCAACTGCACCTGGCCGTTCTGGCCGCCGATCGAGATGAGCACCTTCTTGCCCGCGGCCTGCTTGGCCTTGATCGCGGCCTTGAAGTCGGCGTCGTTCTCGACGCTCGGACACTCGGTGACCGGGCAGCGGGTGAAGCGGATGTCGCCGGAGGTGGTGGAGGTCGGTTCGCCGAAGGCCAGGTCGATGATGTCCCAGCTGTCGGGGACGTCGGCCATGCGGGTGTAGCCGGAGCCGTTGGCGAAGCTCGCGTGGAGGTAGCCGACGAGGGCGTGCCCGGTGGAGCCTCCGGATCCCGTGGACGTCGTCGCCGTGACCGTCGCCGACTTGGCCGACTCCCCCGCGTCGTTCACCGCGGCGACCTGGAAGGCGTACGC
Source organism: Streptomyces sp. NBC_01450 (assembly GCF_036227505.1). Lineage (NCBI taxonomy): Bacteria > Bacillati > Actinomycetota > Actinomycetes > Kitasatosporales > Streptomycetaceae > Streptomyces > Streptomyces sp. NBC_01450. The sequence goes on from NZ_CP109480.1 coordinate 3,765,453, forward strand.
GGTCGAGGGCGCGAGGCCGCTCACGGTGGTGGACGTGCCGGTCGACGTCTGGACTCTCACCCCGTCGCGGTAGACGGCGTAGCCCGTCGCGCCGGTGACCGGCGACCAGGAGAGGGCGACGGTCGAGGACGTGACCGTGCCGACGGCCAGGCCGGTGGGCGCGGCCGGGGGCTGCCCCTGGTCGACGCCGGGGCCGACGAGGGAGACGTCGTCGGCGTAGTACGCGCCGGTGCCGTACCAACCGTGGGTGTAGAGGGTGACCTTGGTGGTGGACGGGCCGGTGCGGAAGGTGGTGGTGAGCTGCTGCCAGTCGGGGGCGGACTGGGTCCAGGTGGAGACGTCGGTGGTGCCGGTGCCGCTCGCGCCGAGGTAGACATAGCTGCCCCGGACGTATCCGGCGAGGGTGTACTGGGAGTCGGGTTTGACGGTCACCGTCTGGGAGCACTGCGCGTAGTCACTGCCGGCCGGGGTCGCCCGCAACGCCGAACTGCCGCTCCGTACCGGTGATGTGACGGCGGCGCCCGCCGTGCAGGTCCAGCCGTCGAGCCCCGCCTCGAACCCGCCGTTTTCGACCAGGTCCGCGTCGGCCGCACGGGCGGCCGACGAGAGGGCGACGAGGCCGGGTACGGCCAGCACGGTGGCCGTACACACGGCGAGCAGCCTGTGCCGCGTGGACGGTCTGGTGCGTACGGTGCGATCCACAACTGCCTCCGGGCATGGGGGAATTCAGGAGGGTGGAGCGCGCCCAATTTGGTCCAGACCAATCCTGTTGTCAAGACCTCTGACTGTCACCGGGGTCCGTCCCCGCACCACTAGTGCCCCGCGATGCCCGCCGCCGCCTCGTGCATGGCGAGTTCCAGCAGCGCCGGATCGAGGAGCGTGCCGGAGCCGTCCGGCGGGATCAGCCAGCGGACCCCGCCGGTGGTCCGTCCCGGGTACGGCACCACGATCCACGTACCGCGCCCCGCCGTGCGCACCCCCGTGCCGAGCCATCGCGCCGCGGTGCCGGGCGGCACGAAGAAACGCATCCGGGCGTCGCCGAAGTCGACGAGCACCGGGCCGAGTCGGTCTATCACTCGGGTCAGCACGTCGAGCGTGGGATAGCCGAGCTCACCCGGCAGGATCAGTACGTCCCAGAGTCTGCCGGCCGGCAACAGCGCGACCGCCCGTGGATTGCGCTCCCATTCCCCGCGGCAGGCCTCCGGATCCGGTTCCACGGATGCCAGCCACTCGACCGCCGCCTTGGCCCCTGTCATGGCGGAACCTCCCATGTCTCCTCGGATCGACGCTGGTCGCGTCACGGGAGAGAGGGAGGTTCGGTCCGGGCATTACGCGGGTTCGGCCAGGCGTTGGTGGTGAGCCGGATCACGGTGGATGAGCTGGGCGTACGCCTGCAGATCACTCAGCGCGGCGCACGCCCCGGCGGGGCGGCTCAGCTGTCGAAGCCCAGCCCCAGCCTGTCCATCGTCTTCAGCCAGAGGTTGCGCCGTCCGCCGTGCGCGTCGGCCCGCGCCAGCGACCACTTGGTGAGCGCGATGCCGGTCCAGGCGAAGGGCTCGGGCGGGAAGGGCAGGGGCTTCTTGCGGACCATCTCCAGTTCCGTGCGCTCGGTGCGCTCCCCCGCCAGCAGGTCGAGCATCACGTCCGCGCCGAACCGGGTCGCGCCCACCCCCAGACCCGTGTACCCGGCCGCGTACGCGACCTTTCCGTGGTGCGCCGTGCCGAAGAAGGCCGAGAAACGCGAGCAGGTGTCGATCGCACCGCCCCAGGCGTGGGTGAAGCGGACGCCCTCCAGCTGCGGGAAGCAGGTGAAGAAGTGCCCGGCGAGCTTCGCGTAGGTCTCCGGGCGGTCGTCGTACTCGGCGCGCACCCGGCCGCCGTACGGGTAGATCGCGTCGTAACCGCCCCACAGGATGCGGTTGTCGGCGGAGAGCCGGAAGTAGTGGAACTGGTTCGCCGAGTCCCCGAGGCCCTGGCGGTTCTTCCAGCCGACGGACGCCAGCTGGTCGGCGGTCAGGGGTTCGGTCATCAGCGCGTAGTCGTAGACCGGCACGGTGTACGCGCGTACCCGCTTGACCAGGTTGGGGAAGATGTTGGTGGCGAGGGCCACCTTGCGGGCGCGCACCGAACCGTACGGGGTGCGTACGGCCATGCCGGCGCCGTACGCCTTCAGGGCGAGCGCGGGCGTGTGCTCGTACACCCGTACCCCGAGCCGCAGACAGGCGCGCTTGAGGCCCCAGGCGAGTTTGGCGGGGTGGAGCATGGCGACGCCGCGGCGGTCGTGCAGGCCCGCGAGGAAGGTCGGCGAGTCGACCTGTTCGCGGACCGCGTCGGCGTCCAGGAACTCGACGCCGTCGGCGAGGCCCCTCTCCCGCAGCTCCTCGTGCCACTCACGGAGTTCGGCCGCCTGGTGCGGCTCGGTGGCGACGTCGATCTCGCCGGAGCGCTCGAAGTCGCAGTCGAGGGAGTAGCGGGCGACGGCCGCCTCGATCTCGTCGAGGTTGCGGGCGCCCAGCTCCTCCAGCTTCTTGATCTCGTCCGGCCAGCGGGTGAGTCCGTTGGCCAGGCCGTGGGTCAGGGACGCGGCGCAGAAACCGCCGTTGCGGCCCGAGGCGGCCCAGCCCACCTCGCGGCCCTCCAGGAGCACCACCTCACGCTGCGGGTCGCGCTCCTTGGCGATCAGCGCGGTCCACAGTCCGCTGTAGCCACCGCCGACGACGAGCAGATCGCAGGTCTCGGCGCCGGTGAGGGCCGGCTCGGGGTGGGGCTTGCCGGGGTCGTCCAGCCAGTACGGAACCGGCTGGGCTTCGGAAAGAGACGTGGTCCAACGGGTCATGGCGCTTGGGGCCATGATTTCAACTCCCTACAGCTGAATTACCCACCGAGTCTTCTTGTGGGTTATGCCTTCCGCGATGCCTTTTACTATGCCTTTTGCTTGCTGCGGCGGTTGCTGACGACCATTCCGGCCAGGACGAACAGTACGGCGACGATGAACATGGCCGTACCGATGACATTGATCTGGACGGGTGTCCCGCGCTGCGCCGAACCCCACACGAACATGGGGAAGGTGACGGTCGAACCCGCGTTGAAGTTGGTGATGATGAAGTCGTCGAAGGAGAGCGCGAAGGCGAGCAGCGCGCCCGCCGCGATGCCGGGGGCCGCGATGGGCAGGGTGACGCGCAGGAACGTCTGCACCGGGCCGGCGTAGAGGTCCTGTGCCGCCTGCTCCAGGCGCGGGTCCATCGACATCACGCGTGCCTTGACGGCCGTCACGACGAAGCTGAGGCAGAACATGATGTGCGCGATCAGGATCGTCCAGAAGCCCAGCTGAGCACCCAGGTTGAGGAAGAGGGTGAGCAGTGAGGCCGCCATGACGACCTCGGGCATCGCCATCGGCAGGAAGATCAGCGAGTTCACCGCGCCGCGCGCCCGGAAGCGGTAGCGGACCAGCGCGAAGGCGATCATCGTGCCGAGGATCGTGGCCCCGATGGTCGCCCAGACGGCGATCTGGAGGCTGATCGAGAGCGAGCCGCACATGTCGGCGACGCCGCACGGATCGCGCCAGGCGTCCAGGGAGAACTGCTGCCACTCGTAGTTGAAGCGCCCCTTCGGTTTGTTGAAGGAGAACACCGTGACGACGACATTGGGCAGCAGCAGATATCCCAGCGTCAGCAGTCCCCCGATGACGACGAGATTCCGCTTGAACCAGCGTACGAAGGCCATTTAGACCAGATCCTCCGTCCCGGACTTGCGGATGTAGAGGGTGACCATGATGAGGATCGCGGCCATGAGAATGAAGGAGAGCGCGGCGGCCGTCGGATAGTCGAGGATCCGCAGGAACTGCGTCTGGATGACGTTGCCGACCATCCGGGTGTCCGTGGAGCCGAGCAGATCGGCGTTCACGTAGTCACCGCTGGCCGGGATGAAGGTCAGCAGCGTGCCGGAGACGACGCCGGGCATCGACAGCGGGAAGGTGACCTTGCGGAAGGTCGTGAACGGCTTCGCGTACAGGTCGCCCGCCGCCTCGTGGAGGCGTCCGTCGATGCGCTCCAGCGAGGTGTAGAGCGGCAGGATCATGAAGGGCAGGAAGTTGTACGTGAGGCCGCAGACCACCGCGAGCGGTGTGGCCAGGACACGGTCGCCGGAGGTGAAGCCGAGCCAGTTGGTGACGTCCAGGACGTGCAGGGTGTTGAGGGCGCCGACGACCGGGCCGCCGTCCGCGAGGATCGTCTTCCAGGCGAGCGTGCGGATCAGGAAGCTGGTGAAGAACGGCGCGATGACCAGGATCAGCACGACATTGCGCCAGCGGCCCGCGCGGAAGGCGATCAGATACGCCAGCGGGTAGCCGAGCAGCAGGCACAGGATCGTCGCGGCGCCCGCGTACAGCACCGAGCGCAGGAACTGGGGCCAGTAGTCGGCCAGCGCGTTCCAGTACGTCTGGAAGTGCCAGGTGACCTTGAAGCCCTCCTCCAGGGAGCCCGTCTGCACGGACGTGGAGGCCTGGTAGACCATCGGCAGCGCGAAGAAGACCAGCAGCCACAGGATGCCGGGCAGGAGCAGCCAGTACGGGACGAGGCGGCCGCGCTTCTTGGGCGGTTTCTCGGTGGACTGCGGCGCGAGGGGTGGCGCCTCGGTGACGCTGGCCATCAGGCGGCCTCCTCCTCGACGGTCTCGACGCCCGCGTCGATGTCCTGGGCGGCGTCCAGGCCGAAGGTGTGCGCCGGGTTCCAGTGCAGGACCACCTCGGCGCCGGGGGTGAGCCGGGCGTCGCGGTCGATGTTCTGGGCGTAGACCTCGAACTCGGGGCAGACCGCGCTGTCGATGACGTACTGCGTGGAGACACCGATGAAGCTGGAGTCGGCGATCTTGCCGGTGATCCGGTTGCGGCCGTCCGGTATCTCGCCCGCGTCGTCGGCATGGGTGAGGGAGACCTTCTCGGGGCGGACCCCGACCAGGACCTTGCCGCCGGCCGTCGTGGGCGCCGAACAGCGCGCCTGCGGCAGGACCAGCTTGCCGCCGCCCGCCGCCAGGACGATGTCCTCGCCGTTCTTGCTGTCGACGGCGGCCTCGATGAGGTTCGAGGTGCCGAGGAAGTTGGCGACGAACGTGGTCTGCGGGTTCTCGTAGAGGTCGGCGGGGGCGCCGAGTTGCTCGACGCGGCCCGCGTTCATCACGGCGACCGTGTCGGCCATCGTCATGGCCTCCTCCTGGTCGTGCGTGACGTGTACGAAGGTGATGCCGACCTCGGTCTGGATGCGCTTGAGCTCCAGCTGCATCTGGCGGCGCAGCTTGAGGTCGAGGGCGCCGAGCGGCTCGTCGAGGAGCAGCACCTTGGGGTGGTTGATGAGGGCGCGGGCCACGGCGACGCGCTGCTGCTGGCCGCCGGAGAGCTGGTGCGGCTTCTTGCGGGCCTGCTCGCCGAGCTGGACGAGCTCCAGCATGTCCTCGACCTGCTTCTTCACCGACTTGATGCCCCGTCGGCGCAGGCCGAAGGCGACGTTCTCGAAGATGTCGAGGTGCGGGAAGAGGGCGTAGGACTGGAAGACGGTGTTCACCGGCCGCTTGTACGGCGGCAGGTGGGTCACTTCCTGGTCGCCGAGGAAGACGGTGCCGGAGGAAGGTTCCTCCAGGCCCGCGATCATCCGCAGGGTGGTGGTCTTGCCGCAGCCCGACGCCCCGAGGAGGGCGAAGAAGGAGCCCTGGGGGACGGTCAGGTCGAGCGGGTGGACGGCCGTGAAGGAGCCGTACGTCTTGCTGATCCCGGAGAGGCGGACGTCGCCGCCGTTGTCTGTCGTCATGGTGTGGTCCCTGGATGTCGGGGTCGTAGGGGTGTCCGGGGCGGGTTGCGGTCGCCGCCGGTCGGGGGCCGCGCGGCGGAGCCGGCACGCGTCTCCTGGGGCGCCGGGCAACCGCCCTGGCGGCCCGGACCACCGCAACCGCTCAGCCGCCGGAGGCGTTACGCCCCTGTGAGCTTGGCGAACTTCTCTTCGTAGGCCGTCTCTTCCTTCTGCGTCAGCGAGCGGAAGGCGTGGGACTTCGCGGCCATGGCCTTGTCGGGGATGATCAGCGGGTTGTCCGCCGCCGACTTGTCGAGCTTCGCGAGCTCGTCCTTGACCCCGTCGACGGGACAGACGTAGTTGATGTACGCGGCGAGCTGTGCGGCCGGACCGGGCTCGTAGTAGTAGTCCATGAGCCGTTCGGCGTTCGTCTTGTGACGGGCCTTGTTGGGGATCAGCATGTTGTCCGTGGACGTCAGATAGCCGCTGTCCGGGATGATGAAGTCGACGTCCGGGCTGTCCGCCTTGAGCTGGACGACGTCGCCCGCCCAGGCGACACAGGCCGCGAGGTCGCCCTTGGTGAGGTCGGACGTGTAGTCGTTGCCGGTGAAGCGGCGTATCTGGCCTTTGTCGACGGCCTTCTGGAGTCGGGCGATCGCCGCGTCGAAGTCGTCGTCGGTGAACTTCGCCGGGTCCTTGCCCATGTCGAGCAGCGTCATGCCCATGCTGTCGCGCATCTCCGAGAGGAAGCCGACACGCCCCTTGAGCTTGGGATTGTCGAGCAGGTCGGAGACCGACTTCACCTCGATGCCGTTCAGCGCCTTCTTGTTGAAGGCGATGACGGTCGAGATGCCCTGCCAGGGATAGGAGTAGGCGCGTCCGGGGTCCCAGTCGGGGCTGCGGAACTGGGCGGACAGGTTGAGGTACGCGTGCGGGAGGTTGGAGGCGTTCAGCTTCTGCACCCAGCCGAAGCGGATCAGCCGGGCGGCCAGCCAGTCGGTGACCACGATCAGGTCGCGCCCGGTGTCCTGGCCCGCGGCGAGCTGCGGCTTGATCTTGCCGAAGAACTCGACGTTGTCGTTGATGTCCTCGGTGTACTTGACCGAGATGCCGGTGCGCTTGGTGAACGCGTCGAGCGTCGGGTGGTGCTTCCCGCTGTCGTCGACGTCCATGTACTCGGTCCAGTTGGAGAAGTTGATCGTCTTCTCCTTGGCCGAGTGGTCCTCGGCGGAGACGCCGCCCTGGGTCTTGCCCGCCGCCGGGATTCCGCAGCCGCTCAGTGCACCCAGCCCGCCGACGGCGAGCGCGCCGCCCGCGGAGGCGCGCAGCAGCGAGCGGCGGCTGAGGGCCGCCCTGCCGTTCCTGAAGCTGCGCCGCATGGCGGCCAGTTGGGCCGGGGAGAGGCGGTCGGGCTCGTACTGCTCCATGCTCGTGATGCCCTTTCGGAAGGGTCGCGGCCGTGGTCTGGCGGCCTGGTCTGCCACTCGGCGATAGTCGGAAGTCGACGCGCGGCCGACTCCGGATCGACTAGGGGGTGTTTGAGAAGTCCAGTGCGGTGCCTGCGGTGTTCGGTGCGTGCCCTCGGCGTGCCGGACGAAGGCTCTCGTAGCGGAGCTACCAGGGTCTTTGGCCGGTGCGGCGAGGGTGCGTGCCGGGCGCCGCGGGTGCTGTGCGGGACTTCTCAAACACCCGCTAGGGCCGGTCCCCGAAGATCGTGCGGTGCCAGTCCTTCCTGGCGACCGCGGTGTTGTCGAACATGACGTGCTTGATCTGGGTGTACTCCTCGAACGAGTACGCCGACATGTCCTTGCCGAAGCCGGACGCCTTGTAGCCGCCGTGGGGCATCTCGCTGATGATCGGAATGTGGTCGTTGACCCACACACAGCCCGCCTTGATCTCCCGGGTCGCACGGTTCGCCCTGTACACGTCCCGGCTCCACGCGGAGGCGGCGAGGCCGTACGGAGTGTCGTTGGCGAGCCGGATTCCCTCGTCGTCGCTGTCGAAGGGGAGCACCACCAGGACGGGACCGAAGATCTCGGACTGCACGATCTCGCTGTCCTGAGGAGCGTCGGCGACGAGCGTGGGCCGGTAGTACGCGCCGTCCTTGAGCTCCTCGGGGATCTCTCCGCCCGTCACCACGCGCGCGTAGCCGCGGGCCCGGTCGACGAATCCGGCGACGCGGTCGCGCTGGGCGTGCGAGATCAGCGGGCCGAGGTCGGTTCCTGACGCGAACGGGTCGCCGAGGCGGACGCTCGCCATCAGGGCGGCCGTCCTGGACACGAACTCTTCGTAGAGGGGCCTTTGCACGTACGCGCGCGTGGCGGCCGTGCAGTCCTGCCCGGTGTTGATGAGCGAGCCGGCCACCGCGCCGTTCACGGCCGCGTCCAGGTCCGCGTCGTCGAAGACCACGAAGGGGGCCTTGCCGCCCAGCTCCAGGTGGAGCCGCTTGACGGTCGAGGTGGCGATCTCGGCGACGCGCTTGCCGACCGCGGTGGACCCGGTGAAGGAGGTCATCGCCACGTCGGGGTGGCCGACGAGGTGCTCGCCGGCGTCCTTGCCCGCCCCCGTCACGATGTTGATCACGCCGTCCGGGATGCCCGCCTCGGTGGCGGCCATGGCGAAGAGGAGCGAGGTCAGCGGGGTCAGTTCGGCGGGCTTCAGCACGATCGTGTTGCCCGCGGCGATCGCCGGGAGGATCTTCCAAGCCGCCATCTGGAGGGGGTAGTTCCAGGGCGCGATGGAGCCGACGACGCCGATGGGCTCGCGGCGTACGTACGAGGTGTGGTCGCCGGAGTACTCGCCCGCGGACTGCCCCTGCAGATGCCGGGCCGCACCCGCGAAGAAGGCGGTGTTGTCGATGGTGCCGGGCACGTCGAACTCACGGGTCAGCTTGAGGGGCTTTCCGCACTGGAGCGACTCCGCCCGGGCGAACTCCTCGGCGCGGTCGGCGAGTACGGCGGAGAAGCGGTGCAGGGCGTCGGAGCGCTCGCCGGGGGTGGCGCCCGCCCAGCCGGGGAACGCCTCACGGGCGGCGGCGACGGCCGCGTCGACGTCGACGGTGCTCGCCAGCTCGTACGTGTAGACCTCGTCGCCGGTGGCGGGGTCGACGACCGCGTGCGTACGGCCCGAAGTGCCCTTGGTCAGCCGGCCCGCGATGTACTGCGCGCCGTCCGCGAAACGGTCCTGCGCCTGGAAGCGATGGCCCGGATTGTGCATGTCGCTCTCCTCCGCCGTTCTCCCCGGTGACGCGGGGGTGGGCGTAGCTCCAGCTCGATTTGAGTGCCGATCCTGACAGAGCCAAGGGACTCCAACAAGTGATTCCGTTGTTGCCTTTTGGTTACGCGACGGAATCTGTCGACCAGGTGTCGAGTCCCCATGGAAAAGGCGGGACGGAATGTCAGTGGTGCGTGCCACAGTGGCGTGCATGGCGAAGATCGATTCTTGGGAAGCGCTGGTCAGCGCGGTCCGCTCGGGGGCGAGAGTCAAGTACCTGCACTTCTGGGGGCACCGCCCGCGACCGGACGGCCAGGTGAGCGCGAGCTGCCTGAGCCAGTGGTGGCCGTCGCCGTTCGTGGTGGACGGTGTCTCCTACGCGACCGCGGAGCACTGGATGATGGCGGGCAAGGCACGGCTCTTCGGGGACGCGGAGGCGGAGCGGCGCGCGATCGAGGCGTCCAGCCCCGCACTCGCCAAGAAGGCGGGGCGGCTCGTGCGCGGCTTCGACGAGGCGACCTGGCAGCGGGAGCGCTTCGGGATCGTCGTCGAGGGCAGCGTGCACAAGTTCGCCGCCCATCCCGAGCTGCGGGCGTTCCTGCTGGGCACGCGCGCGCGAGTACTGGTCGAGGCCAGCCCCATGGACCGGGTGTGGGGCATCGGGCTCGCGGCGGACGACGAGCGGACGGCGAATCCCGAGCGGTGGCGCGGGCTGAACCTGCTGGGATTCGCCTTGATGGAGGCGCGCGAACGCCTCCAACAGAAGGACCTAGGGCCTGTCCGGCGGATCAAGTCGGAGAGAAGCGGCGGTCTCTCATAAGCGTAGGTGAGCGGGGCTTGGTGCGTGCAGCTGCAAGGCGGAGGAGGGCGTCGACGCGGAGCGTAGGCAACCGACGACAACGCCGCAGATGGGCGTGCCAAGCCCCGCGTCTGCGGCATGATCCGCCGGACAGGCCCTAGCCGAGGTGCGGCACGACGAGTGAGGTGGAGTAGCCGTCGTCCCCGCTGAACGGGTCGCTGTCGCCGCTGTCGTCCGGGAGGGCGAAGAAGACCACGATCATCGCGATGCCGAGCGCGATGCCGACCGCTCCGCAGATGATCCCGGCCAGCGCCTGCCCGGGGTTGTTCGCCTCGCCGTGGCGCGCCTTGCGGCGCCCCAGCACGCCGAAGGTCACCGCGAGGATGCCCAGGATGATGGCCACCGGCCACAGACAGAACACGACGGCCGAGATGATGCCGAGCACCAGTCCGGCGGTGCCCATGCCGTTGCTCGGCGCCGGAGGCATCATCGGCCAGCCGTAGCCGGGCGCGCCCGGGTAGGCGGCTCCCGGCGCGGGGTAGGCCGGGTAGCCGTATCCATATCCGTACGAGACCTGGCCGGGGCCCTCGGGGGCGATGGGCGGCGGGGGAACCGGCTCTCCGGGAACGGGGTGGGGCGGGGGCCCGGCGGCGGGGGACGCGAAGGGGTTGTCCCAGGACTGCGGCGGGGACTGGGGATGAGGGTGCGGCTGGGGGTGGCTCGGGGTGCCCGTTCCGGGGAGGGCGACGACCGTCGGCTGGTTGTGCACCGAGGGGGGTGTGGGAGCACCGGGCGCGCGGGAGGGTGCCTGGTCCGCGGGCGGGGCCCAGAGGTTCGGCTCGGGGCTCGCTCCGGCGGCGCCGTTGTCCTGGGGGTCCTTGGACGGGGAACCCGGCTGGGGGTCACCGCCGGGTATCGCGTCCTCGGGACCGGTGGCCGACGGCATGTCGATCTGCGTCGGCGGCGGAGCCGACGGGTCCGGGGACGCCCACGGGTTCGCGGCGGCGTTCTGCGGCGCCTGCGCGTCGTCGGACATGTGTGAGGTCCCCTCCCCTGTCTGTACCTGCCGTCATGCTACGGCCCGCGGCCGCGCCCCGTGAGCGGCGGCCTACGATGATCCCCGAGTCACCGATCAGCCGATCACCCGCGTCCCCTCCACCACCTTCCGGGGACGCCGCTTTGGGGAGGAACCCTTGACCGACCAGCTCAGCACCCGCGAGGGCGTCCGCGACCTGCACGCCTTCATCGCCGGACTGCCCAAGGCCGAACTGCACGTGCACCACGTCGGATCCGCCTCCCCCCGCATCGTCTCCACCCTCGCCGCCCGCCACCCCGACTCCCAGGTGCCGACGGACCCCGAGGCCCTCGCGGACTACTTCACGTTCACGGATTTCGCCCACTTCATCCAGGTCTATCTGTCCGTCGTCGACCTCATCCGCACCCCCGAGGACGTGCGGCTGCTGACGTACGAGGTCGCGCGGGACATGGCCCGGCAGCAGGTCCGTTACGCCGAGCTGACCATCACCCCGTGGTCCTCCACCCGCCGCGGCATCGACGAGCGCGCCTTCATGGACGCCATCGAGGACGCCCGCAAGGCGGCGGAGGCCGAGTTCGGGGTCGTCCTGCGCTGGTGCTTCGACATTCCCGGCGAGGCGGGGCTCGAGGCGGCCGAGGAGACCCTGCGGCTCGCGACCGACGACCGGCTGCGACCGGAGGGGCTGGTCTCCTTCGGGCTCGGCGGGCCCGAGATCGGCGTACCGCGGCCGCAGTTCAAGCCGTACTTCGACCAGGCGATCGCGGCCGGACTGCGCTCGGTGCCGCACGCGGGTGAGACGACCGGGCCGGGGACCGTGTGGGACTCGCTGAACGAGCTGCGCGCCGAGCGCATCGGGCACGGCACCAGCTCCGCGCAGGACCCGAAGCTGCTCGCCCACCTCGCCGAGCACCGCATCGCGCTGGAGGTCTGCCCGACCTCCAACATCGCCACCCGCGCGGTCCGCACCCTCGAGGAGCACCCCATAAAGGAGTTCACCCGGGCCGGGGTCCTCGTCACCATCAACTCCGACGACCCGCCGATGTTCGGCACCGACCTCAACAACGAGTACGCGGTCGCCGCCCGCCTCCTCGACCTCGACGAACTCGGCCTCGCCGCGCTCGCCAAGAACGCGGTGGAGGCGTCCTTCCTCGACCCGGCCGGCAAGACGCGCCTCGCCGAGGAGATCGACACCTACGCCTCGGCGTGGCTCGCTCCCTGAGCGACCAGCACAATGGGCCCATGCGCACCGTGACTGCCGTGGCCCACCGCGGCGCCCCCTATCGCGTCCGCGAGAACACCCTCGACTCGCTGCGTTCCGCGCTCCAACTGGGCGCGGACGCGGTCGAGATCGACGTACGGCTGACCCGCGACAAGGTGCCCGTACTGCTGCACGACGAGACGCTGAAACGGCTGTGGGAGCTGGAGCGGCCGCTCACGTCGCTCTCCTCGGACGAGGTGCACGGACTCACGGACGGCGGGGTGCCGACGCTCGCGGAGGCCATCGAGGCGACCAAGGACAGCCGGATCCTGGTCGATCTGCCGGGTGAGCCCGACGGCGCCGCCGTACGCCGGATCGTCGATGTCGTCCGCGAGTGCGGGGCCCAGGACCGGGTGTACTACTGCGCGGGTGCCCCGGCCATGCTGGCGGTGCGCGCCGCCGACCCCGCCGCCGAGATCGCGCTGACCTGGACGAGCATCGCACCGCCGCGCCCGGCCCTTCTCGAAGCCGTACGGCCGCGCTGGCTCAACTACCGCTTCAGCCTGGTCGACCGCGCCCTGACGGCCCGCGTCCACCGCGGCGGCCACCTGCTCTCCGTGTGGACGCCCGACACCCGCCGTTCCATGCGCCGGCTGCTCGACATGGGGGTGGATTCGATCACGACGAACCGCATCGACGCGCTGTGCGCACTGCGCAAGGCCTGAGTCGACGCGGCCGGTTCGAATGGATGTGGAGGAGTCACGAGGAGACCCGCGAGCTCCGGCTCACCGTCGCCGGGTCGGTGGGGGTCGAGCGGGTCAGGTACTGCGGCACCGGGGATGTGTCCTTGCCGTTGTCGCGGACGAGGCCGTAGCGGACCGCGCCCTGGGCCGGACCGGTGGTGACGTCCTCGGTCACCTTGTCCCAGGTCGAGGTCTGGACGAAGAGGTTGTAGTCGGCGGGGCCCTCGTTCTGGTGGAGGGTGACGGTGCCGTCGATCCAGAAGTACTCGTTCTGCCACATCTGTTGGGTGCCGGACGGCAGGACGGCGTAGCCCACGGACGGGCCGCCCATCCATGTCGTGCCGTCCGTCGAGCCGGGCTGGACGTCGTCCATGCGATGACCGCCGCCCGAGGCGACGTGGAAGAGCTTGCCGCTCAGCCCGGTCCAGGTCGGCATGAGCAGGGCGCCGGGACGTTGCTGAGGCAGGACCTGCCAGCGGACCCGGAAGTAGCCCTGGCCGCTGAGGGTGACCGTCTCGCCGCGGTGGGTGAGGCCGGTGGCGGGCGCGCCGGTGGCGGTGACGCCCTTCTCGGCGCGCCGGGGCAGCGCCACCGGAAGCGCGCTCGCGGCGGGCGCGCTGTCGACGGCGTCGACGACGGTGCCGTACAGCTGGGCGCGGGTCTTCGAGGGCGACGGTGAGGGCGACAAGGAGGCGGAGGGGGACGGTGACCCGGTCGGGGTCGGGGAGGGGGACGGCTCGCCCGTACGTCCCGACGGTGGGCGGGCGGTGCTCGCCGCCGTGGGCGAGGCGAGGGCCGGGGGCGGATCGGCGGGCGTCCGGGTGACGACGTACAGGCCGCCCGCCGCGAGGGTGGCACCCGCCGTGACGGCGACGGCGGGCTTGGTGAGCAGACCGAGGATCTTGGCGGACCAGCCGACGGAGGTGGCGGCGACCGCCGTCTTGCCGCCGAGCGCGAGCGACAGCGTGAAGCCGACCGGCAGCGGGACGAGGGCGATCCCGACGAGGAGGCGCTCGGCCGGTACGACGGCCTCGCGGGCGCCCGAACAGTACGCGCAGCCCCGGATGTGCCGGGCCAGCCGCTTGCGCCACACCGAGTCGGGCCGTCCGCCCCAGCGGGCTGTCACCAACCGCAGGGCGGGGCACGGGGAGTTGCCCGCGCCGGGATGGTGGCCGTCGAGCGCCCGCACGATGTCCCGCGCGGTCTCCAGCCGCTGTTTCATCCGCTGCACCCGCACCGCCGCGTGCTGCCTGCTGATCCCGACCGCCGCCGCCAGCTCGCGCCGGGTGAGTTCGCCCGCGACCTCCAGCCACCACAGCGAGAGCAACTGGCGGTCCTCGTCGTCGAGCCAGCGCACCGCCTCCGCGACCTCGCGCCGCTGCCCCTCCAACTGGAGCCGCAACACGGTCAGTTCGGCGAAGTCGGCGGCCTGTTCGCCGGCACCGTCGGCCAGTGGCTCGACCGTCCGGCGGCGCGAGCGCTCCCGTATCTGCCGCATCGCGATGGCGACCAGCCACGACCGGAAGCTGTCCGGGTCACGCAGCGAGCCGAGGTTGTCGACGGCGCGCAGCATGGTCTCCTGCACGACGTCGTCGACGTCCGCGTGGCCGTTCAGGGCGCGGCCGACGATGTTGTAGACGAGGGGGAGCCAGCCCTCGACGAGTTCGTCGAGCGCGCGCCGGTCACCGGCCTGCGCGGCCGCGATGGTGGAGCGCCACTGCCGCCCGTCCACGTACGTCCCTTCCGGTGTCACGGTGACCGCCCGTGGCGCTTGGCAACACACGGGCGGGAGTGCAGGATCCCCCACCCCGGCGAGCCTGTCCGCGCGCTATGCCGCAGATCACAGCCGTTCGTCGGGTCCCGACACACAGGAGACGGAGGGACGCCGTCCGCGATAACAGTTTTTTGCCCGTCACCGCGGACTCGCCGTCACATCCGCCGTCACATCCGCCGTCAGACGGGCCGTCACGAGATGCACGTTCATCCCGCACGGGACGACCCCGTTCGGCGCCGTGAGATTCTTCGCCCCGGTGAGGAAAGCCGCGCGCAGGGACTCCACGGTGGCCGGGTCGAGCGGGCCGATGTCATAGACACCCGACAGGGCGTCCCACACCTGCTCCACCGGTCCGCTCAGGTCGATGGGGACGGTCTCCCAGTCGACCGGAGCGAATCCCACCGGCGCGAGGACGCTGTCGAGCCCCGCACGGCTGCGGGTCCTGCGGTCCCCGAGGGCGGGGATGCGCTGCTCGGCGGGGGCCGTCTCGATCGCGGACCGCAACAGCCCGATGAACAGTTCGTACGCCTCACCGCCCACGGCGCCGCCGCCGATCACGCAGGCCAGCATGCCCCCGGGGCGCAACACCCGGGCCACTTCCGCGGCGACCTGTTCCACCTCCCCCATCAGCATCAGGGCCATGTGGGAGACGCAGGCGTCGAAGGTGTCGTCGGCGAAGGGAAGGTCCTGGGCCCGGCTCTCCGACAGCGTCGTCCCGGCGGGCAGCGGTCGGCGTCGCGCCAGCGCCAGCGCCTCCGGGGAAAGGTCCACCCCGGCCGGCCGCCGTCCCCCGGTCCGGGCGAGCAGTTCGAGCAACAGGCCGTCGCCGCAGCCGAGATCCAGCACCCGACCGTGTCCGGCGACCCGGTCGCACAAGATCTCGTAGCTGGACCGGCCGTCCGGCGCACGGCCACCGGCGAACGCGTCCACCGTCACCGCCGGCCGCTCGGCGTGGAAGGCCCGCAGGAAGGCTTCTTGCGATGTCGTCGTCATACCCGCGAACCTATCCGCCGTGCGGGTCGCCAGGTCGGCGGCCTCACACCTCCTGACAACAATCACGGAAATCCCGGGAAACCGGGTCCGGAATGTCGAATTTCCAGGTTTTCCCCCGCCCTGGCTGGCCCCGGCCCGCAGGCGGCCCCGAAGGTGAGCGCCGTATCGAGCGATCGCGGTGCGGTGCGCCGCAGGGGGAGAGGGAGTTCCGTGAACGTCACGACAACGGCGCACGAGCCGCGGGAACGGCGGGCGGCCACGCTTGTCATGGCCTGCGTGGGCGTGTTCGTCGCGTATCTGCCGGTGACCACCGTCTCGGTGAGTCTGCCTGCCATCCAGCGGGCGCTGAACACGTCGACCGCCCAACTGTCGTGGGTCTCGGACGCGTTCGTGCTGCCCATGGCCGCGCTGATCCTGACCGCCGGTGTCTTCGGCGATGTCCACGGCCGCAAGAAGGTCTTCCAGGCGGGCCTCGCGTTCAGCGCGGTGGGAGCGGCGATCGCGCTGTGCGCGCGGTCGGTCGAGGTCCTCTGGGTCGGCCAGGCCTTCGCCGGTCTGGGCGCGGCCGCCCTGCTGCCCACGACGCTGGCGCTGATCAGCCACGCCGTGCCCGACCACCGCGAGCGCGGCAAGTTCGTCGGGCTGTGGGCCACGGCCCTGTTGGGAGCCCTGGCCGTCGGCCCCGTGATCGCGGGACTGATCCTGGAGCACTTCTCCTGGCGCTGGATCTATCTGCTGCCCATACCCGCCTCGCTCCTCGCGATGGCCGTCGCGGCCCGGCTGGTGACCGACTCGCGCGCCCCCGGCTCACGGCGCCTGGACTGGCCCGGCCAGATCACCGCCGCGGTGGCGATCACCGCGCTGGTCTACGGCGTCATCGAGGGCGGCGCCGGCTCCTTCACCGAGGTGAAGGTGATCGTGGCCCTGGTGGCGGCGGCGGTCGCGGCCGTCGCGTTCGTCCTGGCGGAGCGGCGCAGTGACAGCCCGATGCTGGACCTGACGCTGTTCCGCAGCCCCGCCTTCACCGCCACGACGCTCGTCGCCATGATCAGCTTCCTGGGCCTGATCGGCTTCTTCTTCGCCCTCAGCCTCTACTTCGGCATGGTGCAACAGCTCAGCACCCTGGAGGCGGCGGCCCGGATGCTGATGGTCACGCTGATGTGCATCCTCGTCGGGGTACCGGCCGGACGGCTGATGCACAAGGTGTCGCCGCGCGTCCTGATCACCGGCGGGCTGCTGGTGACCGCTGCCTCGCTGCTGTCGCTGACGTCCATCGACGCCGGAACGTCGTTCGGTTCGCTGGCCTGGCGGCTCGCCCTGCTGGGCCTCGGCCTGGGCTTCGTCATCACGCCCATGACGGCCGCGGCCGTCGCCTCCGTACCGTTCCGTCAGGCCGGTATGGCGGCCGCCGGGAACAGCGCCTTCCGCCAGGTCGGCGGCGCGCTCGGCCCGGCCGTCCTCGGCGCCGTGCTGTCCACCAAGGCCGTGCACACCCTGCCGGGCCACCTCACCGACGTCGGCCTGCCCGCCGCGACGGTACGGAGCGTCACTTCCGCGGTGGACGCGGGCGGCCTGGGCGCGGTCGCGGGCATGAACCTGGGCGCCGACCGGGGCCGCGCCCTGGGCGCCCTGTCCGAGGCCTTCCTCGACGGCCTCCACCTGTGCCTGATCATCGCCGCGGTGCTGACCCTGGTCGCCGCGGCGGTCGGTGCCGTACTGCTGCGCAGTCCGCGGCGGCCGGCCACCGGCCCGGTGGCCGGATCCGGCGCCGCCCCGGCGGCGCTTCAGGAGACCGGGGCGGCGGAGCCCCGGCTGGGGCAGCGCGGCTGACCCCGGCACCAGGGGCGTCCTTTCGTGGGGACGGAGCGGGCGCCCTTACGGGCCCGGGACCATGCGGGTCCCGGGCCTCGCCGTCGTGCACGATCATTGACCTCGGGAGTCCACATGGAGCGGGAGGAGGCGGAGCCGATGCCGTCCCGCGCGCTCGACCCGCTCGACCTGAAACTGCTGCAGTGTCTGCAGATCGACGGACGGGCCCCGCTCACCCGGATCGCCGAGGTGCTCGGGGTCTCCGACCAGACCGTCGCCCGGCGCATGCGGCGGTTGCGCACCACGGCACGCCTGCGGGTGCTCGGCGTGGTCGACGAGAGCCTGCTCGGACGCACCAACTGGATCGTCCGGCTGCGCTGCACCCCGGACGTGGCCGAGCAACTGGCGGGCGCGCTCGCCCGGCGCTCCGACACCGCGTACGTGTCGCTGATCTCCGGAGGCACCGAGGTGCTGTGCACGATGAAACCGCGCAGCCGGCAGGCCCGGGACGAGCTGCTCTTCGACCGGTTGCAGCGCACCCCCCGAGTCGTGTCGGTCAGCGCCCACTGTGTGCTGCACTCCTTCTACGGCGGCCGGCTGGACTGGCTCAACAAGGCCGACGGGCTCGCCCCCGACCAGCGGGCGACCCTACGCCCACCGCCGGTCGAGCCGGTCACCGAACCCGTCACGCTGGAGGCGGCCGACGAGGCGCTGCTGGCCGTGCTCGTCCGGGACGGGCGTGCCACCCTCACCGAACTCCAGGCGGCCACCGGCCAGACCGAGTCCGTGGTCAAGCGGCGTCTGGAGCGTATGCGGGCCACCGGGGTGCTCTATTTCGACGTCCAGTTCGACCAGGAGCCCCTCGGCCACGACGTGGAGGCCATGCTGTGGCTCACCGTGGCGCCGGCCGCGCTCGCCGACGTCGGGCGGGCCCTCGCCGCGCATCCCGAGGTGCGTTTCGCCGCGGCGACCACCGGCCAGGCCAACATCGTCGCCGCGACCGTCTACCGCAACAGCGCGGAGCTGTACACGTATCTGAGCGAGAAGATCGGCGCCCTCGACGGTGTCCGGGCCGTCGAGACCGCCCTGACCCTGCGCCTGGTCAAGCAACTCGCCTACGACCCGGGCCGCTGACTTCGCGCGGGGCGGCCGCGGGGTACCGGGAGCCTCAGCCGCGAGCCCTGGCGCCGAGGGCCTCGGCCCGCTGGTCGAGCCTCCTCAGGACCGTCTCCCCCCACTGGATGTTCCCCTGTTCCAGGGTCATGCCGCCGAGCAGGGTGAGGTAGGGGCCCACGCGTTCGACGGTGGCGAGGTACTCCTCCTCGGTGCGCCCGGCCAGCATGCGTTCCTGCGCGCGCCGGTAGCGGGCCAGCTTGGCTCCGGCCCGTTCCACGCGCTCGGCGACCCCGGCCCGTACGGCCTCGGCGTCGCCGATGTCGACGCACTGCACCTTGACCAGCAGCTCGTCCCGGATCGCCGTCGGCTTGCTGGGGACTTCGGCCGTGTAGGCGCGCATCGCGTCGAGTCCGGCCTCGGTGAGCGAGAAGAGCCGCTTGTTGGGACGGCGTTCCTGCTGCACGACGCGGGCGCGGACGAGCCCTTCGCCCTCCATGCGCTCCAGCTCGCGGTAGATCTGCTGGGGGGTGGCCATCCAGAAGTTGGCGACGGAGGCCTCGAACCCCTTCGCGAGGTCGTATCCGGACGCCTCGCCCTCCAGAAGCGCGGCCATCACCGCGTTGCGCAGAGCCATTTCCCCAAATTAACACCCCGTATCGACACTCCATTGATTAGTCAACGCAGTGACGATCCGTCGGTCGATCACTCGGTCGTTCACTCGGTCACTGGGGTGGAGATCCGCTCGGCGCGATCGACGGCTCGGCGACGGGCGTGGTCGGTGTCGAGGACGGCGCCGGGGTGGGGACGGCCGGGCGGGTCGTGGCGCGGCCGGTCGTCCGAGCCGTCTGGGTGGGAACGGCCGTCCGTCTCCCCGGGGTGGGACTGGGGCTGACGGACTCGGGGGACGCCTGCGGGGTGGGGGGCACGGCCGACGGGCTGCCCTCGGAGGGCGGGGCGAGCGGGACCGTCGGGGACGTGGGCGCCTGGGACGTCGACAGGCGGACCGGCAGCGCGACGAGGACGGCGACGGCGCACACCGACCCGACCCCTACCGCGGTGCGCAGCAGCCGGCGGCGGACCGCACCGCGACGGATCGCCTCGTAGCGACCGGCGGGCGGGCCGAGGTAGTCGGAGGCGGGCCGCAGGATGACGGCGAGCGGGTCGTCGGGTTCGAAGTCCGAGCCCTCGTCAGAGTGTGTGATCAAGGCTTCTCCTCAGGTGGGCGCGGAGCAGTTCGCGGGCCGCGTGGAGGTCGGCCTTGATGGTTCCTTCCTTGCGTCCGGTCAGCACGGACACCTCCCGGATCGGCATGTCAGCGTAGTAGTGCAGGAGGATCGGGACGCGCAGTCGTTCCGGCAGCGACTGCACGAGCAGGCGTACGGACGGGTCGGACTGTTCGGTGTGCGGGCG
This sequence comes from Streptomyces sp. NBC_01450, assembly GCF_036227505.1. Taxonomy (NCBI): domain Bacteria; kingdom Bacillati; phylum Actinomycetota; class Actinomycetes; order Kitasatosporales; family Streptomycetaceae; genus Streptomyces; species Streptomyces sp. NBC_01450. The sequence goes on from NZ_CP109480.1 coordinate 3,785,321, forward strand.
GACGGCGACCTCTGCGGTGGCACGGTGTACGGCTCTGCGTTCGCGCTCCAGCTTGCGCCAGTGGTCCCGGACGAGGTTGGCGGCGGTGACGTAGAGGAAGCCTCGGGGCTCCGCCACGGAGGTCCAGCGGGCCCAGAGCCGGGTGAACGCCTCGGAGGCGATCTCGTGGGCCGTCTCGTCGTCGTCGACGAGACGGCGGCACCAGCCGGCGAGGCGCGGATAGAGGGCGGCGAACAGCTCGGACGCGGCCTTCTCGCGGGACCGTTTCAACGCTCTCCATGGTCGTGGGGGTGCTCGGACACCACTCGGGTGCCCGGATGGATGCCACTCGTGAGTCTTGTACCGCACTCGTGGGTGAGGAGTCCGGGCCGCCGGCGTACGTTCCAGCGGCCCGGGATCCCCCGCGATCCGGGGGCGGTGGTGGGTCAGGGGCTCGCGGAGCTCAGCGTGGCGAAGACGATCACGTTGTCGGGGTATCCGTCACCGGTACGGGCGCCGCCGCATGTGATGAGCCGCAGCTCCGGCCGGTCCACGTCCCCGTAGACCTCGTCCGCCGGGAAGTCCGCCTTGGCGACCGTCCGTACGGCGTCGACCGTGAACTCCGCCGTCCTGCCGTTCTCCAGGCGCGCCACGATCCGGTCGCCCCGGTGCAGCCGTGCGAGGTTCCGGAACACCCCGTCCCCGTAGGAGCCGACCGTGACATGACCGAGGATCACCGACGGGCCGGTCTGTCCCGGCGTCGGCGAGTGCCGGTACCAGCCCGCCCGGTCGTGCGCCGTGATCGGGGGCACCTGCACGCTGCCGTCCGCGGCCAGCCCCAGCCGCATGACCGGGGTGTCGACCCCGATGGCCGGGATCCGCAACCCGACCGGGACCGAACGCCCGAGGGCGTGCGCGGCCTTCGCGGAGGTCCGCGAAGGCACCGGCGTGCCGCTGGGGTGTCCGGGTGCGGCCGAGTCGGTCCCGTGGCCGCCGCAGCTCACGAGCAGTGAGGCCATCGCCGCGGTGACGAAGGCGCGCCTGGAGAGCGAGGTCATTCCCCGGTCGCCCGCCGGCGACGTACGACGAAGACCGCCGCGCCGCCCACGGCGAACACCGCAGCGGCACTCCCGCCGATCAGTCCGCCCTGGCCTCCGGACTTCGACGCCGTCGGCGCCACACCGGTGTCGGGAGCTCCCTTCGGTACGACGGAGACCTGGCCCGGGGACGGCGCCCGGGTCGGCAGGCCGGCGCTCGGAACCGGGGACGGGGTGCCGGAGCCCGGACGGGTGCTCGGCACCGCGCTCGGGGCGGCGCTCGGGGCGGCGGTGGCGGTCGGCGCCTGGGACGGGGCGGGGGTGGCGGTCGGACGGACCGTCGTCGGTACCGGGCTCGCCCCGGAGGCGAACGCGGGCACCGTGCTCGCCAGCACGGCGGTGCACGCGAGTGCCATGGTGCTGAGGACAGTTCGGCGCATGAATCGCTCTCTTTCGTCGGTCCGCCCGTCCGGTGAACCGGCGGGCTGAGTTACGGATCGTGCGAAGAGACGAGGCAGCGGGAGAGCGGGTTGTAAAGAGCGGGCAAAGCCGGGCGACAGGAGGCGATCCTCACACAATGGAAGCCAACTGATAATCTCCGGCACACCACCATCAGTTGACTTATAAAGAGGGCCCGCGACGTGAACCTGCACCATCTCGACCGGCCCGCCGGGAACATCGCGTGGGAGATCGGCCAGATCCTGGCGACCCGGGTCGAGCGGACCCTGCGCCCCCTCCACCTCACCCTCGCCCAGCACAGCGCCCTGACACAGGCCACCCTCACCCCGGGTGTCATCTGCGCCACCGCCGCACGCCGAACGGCCATCACCCCCCAGTCCATGGGCACCGCCGTCAACGGACTCGTCGCACGCGGACTGCTGGAACGCCGCACCACCCCCGGCGACAGACGCACCCAACGCCTGTACGCCACCGAGGCCGGACTGCGGCTCGCGGCACAGGCCGACGCCGCCGTGCACGCCACCCACGCCGAAGCCCTGGATGCGCTGACACCGGCGGAACAGGGACAGATCCACACAGTGCTCCTGAAACTCCTGGCAGCACTGAATCCGGCGGCCACGGACGTCGACCGCACACGATGAGGAACCGCACACGACGCGTGGGCGCCTCCCCGGCAAAGACGAAGACGAAGGGCACGCTCCGGCGCATCGCACTCGCGCACCGGCCCCGATCAGCCGCCCGAACAGCCCTGCGGGTCGCTACGCCCGGGCCGGAGCACGCTCACCCGAACCACGTCGCGCGCTGCTGCGCCCCTTCGTCGAAACCGCTGCCGCCGAGACCGGACAGACCGCCAGGCCCGGCCTGCCACGTCGCCTCGACGCCGGTCCCGGCCTGCCACGTCGGCTCGGTGCGGGCCCCGGCCTGCCACGTCAGCTCGGCGCGGGTCCCGGCCTCCTCGACCGGAAGGGCTGCCGCGTACTGAGGCTCGGCCGTGTTCTGCTCGGCACTCGGGCCCTCGCGTCGGAACACGTCCTTCAGGTAGAGCACGGCGGCGGCGCCGAGCACCCACAGCGGGAGGATCACCAGGGCGCGGGTCAGACCGTCGTTCTGGAACCCGGACAGCCCCTGCATCGCGCGCACGCCCACCCCGACGGGCAGAACCTCGGACAGCGGGTGCAGCCAGGACGGAAGGTACGCCGCCGGCAGGACCCCGCCGCTGCTGGCATTGCCGAGGATCAGCAGGAGTATCGAGGCAAGACTGACGCCCGCGGAGCCGAAGAGTCGCAGGAGCACCATCGTCGTGCCGCCGACCGCGGCGCCCATCAGCGCGACGACGAGGGCCAGGGGCAGGGAGGCGCCGGGCAGCGCACCGAACCCCACGCTCCCGCCGATGAGCGCGACCATGATGCCGCCGATCACTCCGAACAGGGCCAGGCTGCCCATACGCCAGCGGAACGTGAGCCGGGGTGCGAGCTGGTAGGTCGTCATGCCGAAGAGGTATCCGGCCAGCACCAGGCCGAAGGCCGCGTAGAAGGCGGAGAGTCCCCGGGTGTCCTCGGCCGCCGACGGGGCGACGTCCTCGACGGAGAGGTGCTGGTGTTCCGCACGGGCCACGCCGCCGAAAGCGGTGGTCACGGTCGCGGTGACGCCGGCTCCGTTGGCGCTGGCGTAGAGCAGGTTCCCCTTGCCGAGGTAGGCCGCGTAGACGGACCTGTCCTGGACGGCCCGTCGGGCGGCGGATTCGTCGGGGTACGTCTCGAGCGTGAAGCCGCCCGGTACGGCGCGCGCGAGGCCCTCGCGCAGCTGCGCCTGATGCGTGCCGACCTCCGTCGTGCCCACGCGCAGCTCATGCGGGCGTGGCGCGTGGAAGGCGGCGAGATAGACGCTGACGAACACGGTGCCTATCAGCAGGACGACCGCCACGGGGCCCAGGACGGCGCGTGCGGTTCCAGGGCGGGGGAGCGGATGGGCCACATCCAGCGCATGCTTGTGAGACTTTGCGGAAGAGGAGCGAAGGGCCATCGCGAACAGATTCCTAGAATAGAAGCCAACTGATAGTCTGTTGTACATCATAATCAGTTGACTTACAAAGGGATCCGCCACGTGAACCATTCCGACCAGCGCACAGGCCATGTGGCCTGGCAGATCGGCCAGATCATGGCGACCCGGATCGAGCGCACACTGCGCCCGTTCCAATTGACCCTCGCCCAGAACAACGCCCTGATGCAGGCCATCCTCGATCCGGGTGTCTCCAGTGCGACCGCGGCCCGCAGGACCGCGATCACCCCTCAGTCCATGGGAACCGCGGTGAACGGGCTGGTCGAGCGGGGACTCCTGGAACGCCGGACCACCCCCGGCGACCGGCGCACCCATCGGCTGCACGCCACCGAGGCCGGCCGGCGGCTCGCGGCGGAGGCCGGGAGCGCGATGGACTCCACTCACGCCGAAGCCCTGGAGGCACTGACGCCACAGGAGCAGGAGCAGGTGCACTCACTGCTGGTGAAACTGTTGACGTCGCTGAATCCGGCGTCCATGGAAGGCGACAGCGCGCCCCGGGGAGCCCGCGAGCCGATGTAAGGCCGGCAGGCGGGGCTCAGAAACCGCCGCCCGCCTCGACGGTGCGGCCAGTGACGCAGGCGGCCCAGGGCGCCGTGCGCCTTCCCCCCCCCCCCCCCCCCCGCCCGAACGGCACGGAGGACATCACCCTTCCACCCGGGAGCAGAGCCGGCATCCGCGTATGCCCAGCCGCCCCGGGATGTACCGCTCGTCGAAATGCCGGGCAGCCGGCCCTCACGCGTCAGGGGCCGGCCCCGGTACCTGCGGGCCGGCCCCTGACGCCGTCGCCTCAGCTCTGCGGGCGGATGAGCCGCTCGTCCGGGATCACGGCGACGCCGAGAATCTCGATCATCGCCTCCGGCTGCCAGAGGGCGGTCGTGCCGATGCCGGCCATCGCCGGAAAGACCGGGCCCCCCGCGAGCTCCTTCCAGGCCTTCCCGATCTCCTTGCCGTGCGCCTGGTAGTCGGGGATGTCGGTGAGGAAGAGAGTGATGCTCACCAGGTCCCCAGGAATCCCGCCGGCGGCGCGCAGCGTGGTGAGCAGGTTGCCGAACGCCTGCCGGAACTGCTCGACGATGCCGCCCGGGACGATGCGCATCCGCTCGTCGAGCGCGGTCTGGCCACCCAGATAGAGCGTGTTGCCGCTCAGTGTGCCGTGCGAGTAGCCGCTCGGCGCGGGGAGCGAGGGCGGGTTCACCGGGATCGGAGTCATTGCGCGTACCTCCTGGGACGGGGTGAGTGCAGGCAGCGTAACCCATCTATTGACTGTTTTCGACGATCGTGAAAATCTCGCTATATCGCTGCCCGAGGCCCCAGGGAGAACTCCGATGAAACTCGCCACGGTGGCTCACAACGGCCGTACGACGGCCGCCGTCCTCGACGGCGACCACTGGCGCTCGTTGCCGGCCGACAACCTCTCCGACCTGCTGGCCACCACGGCGCTCGACCGCGCCGCGGACCTCGTCGGCGAGGACCTGCCCGGCGCCGTCCCCGTGCTGCCGCTTCCGTCCCCCCGGAAGGTGGTGTGCTGCGGCCTCAACTACGCCGACCACATCACCGAGATGGGCCGGGAGCTGCCGGCCCACCCCACGCTCTTCGCCAAGTACGCCGACTCGCTGACCGGACCCGAGGACGACCTGGTCCTCCCGAAGGGCCTGGACGTGGACTGGGAGGCGGAGCTCGCGGTCGTCGTCGGCGCCGAACTCACCGGCGCGGACCGGGATTCGGCCCGGGCGGCGATCGCCGGCTACACCGTCGCCAACGACATCAGCGTGCGGGACTGGCAGAAGCGCACCCTGCAGTGGTTCCAGGGCAAGGCATGGGACCGCACCACCCCGCTCGGTCCGGTGGTCGTCACCCCCGACGCACTCGACCCGGTCGCGGGCGTCGAGGTGATCTGCCGGGTGGACGGCACCGAACGCCAGCGCGGCAACACTCGCACCCTCGTGTTCGACGCGGCCGACCTGCTCGCCTACATCTCCACCTTCACCACCCTGCGCCCCGGCGACGTGGTGCTGACCGGAACCCCCGGCGGCGTCGGGATGGGCATGACCCCGCCGGTCTTCCTCGCCGACGGCGACCTCGTCGAGACCGAGATCCCCGGCATCGGCACCCTGCGCAACCGCCTTCGCCTGACCGATTCCAGGAGCTGATCATGGAACCCGATTTCTCCAAGTACGCCCTGGAGGGCGACAACTCGATGTACGCCGACGAGTCCGGCCTGGTCGTGCCGTTCGTGACGCGCGGCGGCCTGGAGGGCGGCGCCACCGGCCAGTCCGCCGGCGCGACCCGTGTCTCCGGTGTCTCCGTCCAGCACACCCCGGCCACCAGACTGTGGTTCGGAAAGGTGAGCAACGAGCCCGGCTACCGCTCGGTGACCCACCACCACGGCGAGGCCGAGACCGGCGGCTACGTCCTGTCGGGCCGGGCGCGCATCTACTTCGGCGAGAAGTTCGAGGACTACGTCGACATGGCGGAGGGCGACTGGGTCTTCGTACCGCCGTTCATGCCGCACATCGAGTGCAACCTCTCGCGGTCCAGGCCACTGACGTGGATGACCACCCGGACACCGGAGAACATCGTCGTCAACCTGCCCGACGTCGCGGACGCCGACCTGCGCAACTGGCTGAACCGATGACGAGGACGGAGCCGACGTCCGCGGCCTTCGCGGCGGCGGTCACGCTGAAGCCCGCCGAGCCCGAACACTTCGACCGCGCCTTCACCGCGACCACCCAGCCCTGTCCCTGGCCGAAGGCGTACGGCGGCGACATGGTCGCCCAGGCCGCGGCCGCCGCCATCCGGTCGGTCGAGGACAAGACGCTGCACTCCATGCACTCCTACTTCCTGCGGCCGGTCGACATCGGCGCCGAGGTGCGCTACGAGGTGGAGCTGCTGCGCGACGGCCGCGGCTACGCCACCCGGCAGGTCCGTGGCTTCCAGAACGGCAAACCCGTCTACGTCTGCCTCGCCAACTTCGCGGCGGGCGAGCCGGGTTCGCGGGAGTACGCCATGCAGCCGCCCGCGGACGTACCGGATCCCGAGTCGCTGCCCACCGCGGGGTCGTATCTCCGCGACACCGCGTCCCGGCCGACCCCCCAGCCACCGCACACGATGACCGACGCGGTGCGGGAGTACTGGGACGGCGGCCGCAGCTTCGACATGCGGCACGTCCCCGGCCCCCTCTACCTCACCGTCGAGGGCGAGCGGACCCCCCACCAAGCGGTGTGGGTACGGCCGTTCGACCGGCTCAAGCCCGTCGACGGGCTGACCGACGCCCAGCGCGACCTCGCCGCGCTCGCCTACGTCTGCGACTTCACGATCCTCGAACCCGTCCTGCGCGTGCTCGGCCTGCCATGGACCCTGCCGGGACTCGTCACCGCCAGCCTCGACCACGCGATGTGGTTCCACCGCCCCGGCCCGGTGGACGGCTGGCTCCTCTACGCCCAGGAGGCCATCGCCGCCGAGTCCGGCCGCGGCCTCGCCACCGGCCGGTTCTTCACCGCCGCCGGAGTCCACCTGGCCACCGTCGTCCAGGAAGGCCTGATCCGCACCGCTTCCTGAACTCCTGTGCTCTGCACGGCCCGCGCCCGCACCCGGCACGGACCCCGCAGAAAGGAACCCTCGATGGCCCTCGCGCCCTCCGCCTACCCGGACACGTTCGCCCGCGACCACCTCCCCCCGCGCCACCTGTGGCCGGTCCTCGAATTCACCACAGCCGAACTCCAGTACCCCGAACGCCATAACGCCGCCACCGAGATCATCGACGTACCCGCCACCGCCTTCGGCCCCGACCGTCCCGCCCTGCGCACACCGGAGGGCGAGGTGTGGACCTACGGCGAACTGCTGCGCCGCGCCAACCAGGTCGCCCACGTGCTCACCGAGGACCTCGGCCTGATACCCGGCAACCGGGTGCTGCTGCGCTCCCCGAACACCCCGTGGACCGTCGCGGCCTGGCTCGGCGTCCTCAAGGCCGGCGGCATCGTCGTGACGACCATGGCGGCCCTGCGGGCGCGCGAGCTCACCCCCATCGCGGAGAAGACCCGCCCCGCCGTCGCGCTGGTCGACCACCGGTACACACGGGACGTCGAGGCCGTACGCGACACCGTCCTGCCGGACCTCACGATCGTGCCGTACGGCGGCGACGCACCCGACGACCTGACCCGCCGGACGGCGGCGAAGCCCGCGGAGTTCACCGCGGTGGACACGGCCGCCGACGACGTGGCCCTCTTCGGCCCCACGTCGGGCAGCACCGGCGTACCGAAGATCACCACCCACTTCCACCGCGACCTCCTCTCCATCGACAACACCTTCGGCCGGCACACCCTCCGGCTGCGGCCCGACGATCTCGTGTCGTGCACCGCGCCGCTCGCGTTCACCTTCGGCCTCGGCATCCTGGTGGTCTGCGCCCTGCGCGCCGGCGCGTGCGCGCTGCTGACCGAGGCCGTCGCACCTGAGCCGCTCGCCGACCTCGTCGCCGAGACGGGGGTCACCGTCCTCGCGACCGCGCCGACGGCGTACAAACAGATCCTCAAGTCCGGCAAGGCGGACCGGCTGCGCAGTCTGCGCACCGCGGTCAGCGCCGGGGAGCACATGCCGGACGACGTGTGGCAGCAGCTGCACGCCGAGACCGGGATCAGGGTCATCGACGGCATCGGGGCCACCGAGATGATCCACATCTTCATCTCCGCCGCCGGTGACGACATCCGCCCTGGAGCGACCGGAAGACCAGTGCCTGGCTACCGCGCCACCGTCCTCGGCCCCGACGGCGAGGAGGTCGGCCCCGGTGTCGAGGGACGGCTGGCGGTGATCGGCCCGGTCGGCTGCCGCTACCTCGACGACCGGCGCCAGGAGACCTACGTCGTCAACGGCTGGAACGTCACGGGCGATACCTACATCCGTGACGAGGACGGCTACTTCCGCTACCGCACCCGTACGGACAACATGATCGTCTCCTCCGGCTACAACATCGGAGGCCCCGAGGTCGAGGCCGCGATCGACACCCACCCGGACGTGATCGAGTGCGCGGTGGTCGCCAAGCCCGACCCCGAACGCGGCTCGGTCGTGTGCGCCTTCGTCGTGCTGCGCGAGGGGGTGGCAGGCGACGACGCCAAGGCCAAGGACATCCAGAACTACGTCAAGGCCCGGCTCGCGCCGTACAAGTACCCGCGCGCGGTGCGCTTCAGCGACGCCCTGCCCCGTAACACCAGCGGGAAGCTCCAGCACTACCTGCTGCGCCAGTTGATCGAGAAGGAGAACCAGGCATGAGGATCGCAATCGTGGGGGGCGGCCCGGGCGGGCTCTACTTCGCCGCCCTGATGAAGCAGCTGGACCCCTCCCACGAGATCACCGTCTGGGAGCGCAACTCCCCCGACGACACCTTCGGCTTCGGGGTGGTCTTCTCCGACGAGACCCTCGGGGGCATCGAGAACGCCGACACCGTCGTCCACGACGCGATGGAGAACCGATTCGCCCGGTGGACCGACATCGACATCGAGTTCAACGGGCACCCGTTCACGGTCGGGGGCCAGGGCTTCGCGGCGATGTCCCGCAAGGACCTGCTGCACATCCTCCAGGAGCGAGCCGCCGCGCTGGACGTCACCGTGCACTACCTGACCACCGCGCCGGACCCGGACGAACTGCGCGAGTCCCACGACCTCGTGGTCGCGGCGGACGGGCTCAACTCGGCCGTGCGGACCAAGTACGCCGACGCCTTCGGCCCCTCCTTGGACCGGCGGGCGAACAAGTACATGTGGCTGGGCACCGACCGGGTCTTCGAAGCCTTCCAGTTCTTCGTCAAGCAGACGGAGTTCGGGACCATGCAGATCCACGGCTACCCGTACTCCGACGCCGGATCGACCTTCATCGTCGAGATGCAGGAGGACGTGTGGCGTCGCGCCGGCTTCGACGCGACCGAGGGCACGGCGTTCCCGCCCGGGGTCTCCGACGAGCGGGCCGTCGCACGGATCCGTGAGATCTTCGCCGGGGAACTGGCCGGTCACACACTCCTGACCAACAACTCGAAGTGGCTCAACTTCACCACCGTCCGCAACCGGCGCTGGTACCACCACAACGTCGTCCTGCTCGGCGACGCCGCCCACACCGCCCACTTCTCGATCGGCTCCGGCACCAAGCTGGCGATGGAGGACGCCCTGTCCCTCGCCGCCTGTCTGCACGAACACCCCACCGTCGCCGAGGCGTTGACGGCGTACGAGACCGAGCGCCGTCCGGTGGTGGAGTCCACGCAACGCGCCGCCCAGGCCTCGCTGGAGTGGTTCGAGAACATCGGCATGTACGCCGGCCAGGACCCCGCGCAGTTCTGCTTCAACCTGCTCACCCGCTCCCGCAGGATCACCTTCGACAACCTCAAGGACCGCGACCCCGGCTTCGCCGAGCTGATCGAGCGCGGCTTCGCGCAGGCACAGGGGCTGCCGGAGACGGCCCCGGCGATGTTCCAGCCGTTCTCGATCGGCGGCCTGGAACTGAAGAACCGGATCGTGCTCTCCCCGATGGACATGTACTCGGCCGTGGACGGCGTACCGGACGACTTCCACCTGGTCCACCTGGGCTCCAAGGCGCTCGGCGGCGCCGGACTGGTCATGACCGAGATGGTCTGCGTCTCACCCGAGGCACGGATCACCCCGGGCTGCTCGGGCCTGTGGAACGACGAGCAGCGCGAGGCGTGGGCCGAGGTCACCGCCTTCGTCCACGAGCGCAGCACGGCGAAGATCGGGCTCCAGCTCGGCCATGCGGGCCGCAAGGGCTCGACCAGGCTGATGTGGGAGGGCATCGACCAGCCGCTCGACGAGGGCAACTGGGAGGTGCTCGGCCCCTCCGCACTCCCCTACGGCGCGGGCAGCCACGTACCGCGCGAGATGACCCGTGCGGACATGGACGCGGTCCTCGCCGACTTCGCGGCCGCCGCCCGGCGGGCCGGCGACGCGGGCTTCGACCTCCTCGAAGTGCACGCCGCCCACGGCTACCTGCTCTCCTCCTTCCTCACCCCCGTCGCGAACCACCGGACGGACGAGTACGGCGGCGAGTTGGCCAACCGCCTGCGCTTCCCTCTGGAGGTCTTCGACACCGTGCGGTCCGCCTTCCCCGCCGACCGCCCGGTGACCGTACGCATCTCGGCGACCGACTGGACCCCCGACGGGAACACCGAACACGACGCGGTCGAGATCGCCCGGGCCTTCGTCGCCCACGGAGCGGCGGCCGTCGACGTCTCCTCCGGCCAGGTCACCAAGGACGAGAAGCCCGCGTTCGGCCGGTCCTACCAGACCCCGTTCGCCGACCGGATCCGCCACGAGGTCGCCGCCCCGGCGGGGGCGGCCGTGATCGCCGTGGGCGCGATCTCGTCGTACGACGACGTCAACTCGATCCTGCTCGCCGGCCGCGCCGACCTGTGCGCGCTCGGCCGCACCCACCTCTACAACCCGCAGTGGACCCTGCAGGCGGCCGCCGAGCAGGAGTACCGCGGCCCGGGCGCCCAGTGGCCGACGCAGTTCGCGGCCGGCCGCCGCAAGCCGCCCACCTCACGCACCGACGCGGTCCGCCCGCGCCTCGCGCTGCTGCGCGAGGCCCCCCGGGACGCCGTCCACCTGCGGTGGACGCCCGGCCGGACGACGGGATGAGCCGTCCGGGCCGTCCGTTCGGTGTCCACCGTGCCCGCGTGGAATGGGTGGACACCGACGCCGCCGGGATCTACCACAACACCACCGTCGTGCGGTTCGCCGAGGCGGCGGAGGCCGCGCTGATGCGGGAGCACGGCGTCCCCGGCTACTTCCCGGTGGCGCCCAGGGTGCGCTACGAGGCGGAGTTCGAGGCACCTCTCCTGTTCGGCGAGGCGGTGGAGACCCGGGTCGAGCTCATCCGCCTCGGCCGGTCCTCGATGACCTTCGCCTTCGAAGTGTGGCGGGAAGCCTCCGACGGCCGGCCACGCCGACGTGCCGCCCGGGGCAGCTACGTCACCGTGCACGTCCCCGACAAGGAAGCGGGCGGCAGCGCCCCCTGGCCGGCCGCCTGGCGCACGGCGCTGGCCGAAGGGGTGTACCCGGAGGCGGTCGACCGACTCCGGTAAAATTCCGCTTTCGTGACCATGAGCGACCTCGTCGACGACGACCCGACCCAGGCGGCACCGCCGCGATCCCTGATCGTGACGGTCTACGGCCTCTACGCGCGCGAGGTCGGCGGCTGGATCGGGGTGGGCACCCTGATACGGCTGCTCTCCGAACTCGGCGTCGACGCCCAGGCGGTCCGCTCGTCGATCTCCCGTCTCAAGCGCCGCGAGATCCTGGTGTCGGAGCGGCGCGACGGCCGGGCGGGCTACGCGCTCTCGCCGTACGCCCGCTCTGTCCTCGAGACCGGTGACCGGCGTATCTTCGAGCGCCACGCCGCCCCCGCCGACGGCTGGGTCATCGCCGCCTTCTCGGTACCGGAGAGCGAGCGGCAGCACCGCCACCAGCTCCGGTCGCGGCTCACGTGGCTGGGCTTCGGCACCGTCGCGTCGGGAGTCTGGATCGCTCCCGCCCACGCTCTCGACGACACCCGCGACCACCTGCTCCGCCACGGCCTGGACCAGTACGTCAACCTCTTCCGCGGCGACTACGTGGCCTTCGGGGACCCCGCCGAACAGGTCAGCCGCTGGTGGGACCTGGCAGCACTCCAGGGCCTCTACGACGAGTTCGTCGCCAGGTTCACGCCTATGGCCACGCGTGCGGCCGAGACCGAGAAGAACACGGCGTCCCGGGACGCGTTCGTCGACTACGTCCACGTCCTGACAGCCTGGCGACGCTTCCCCTACCTCGACCCGGGCCTGCCCGCCGCCCTCCTCCCGGCCACCTGGTCCGGCACAACGGCAGCGGACCTCTTCTTCGAGCTGCGGCGCACCTTGGAGGAGCCGGCACACGAGTTCGCGCGGGGCCTGCTGGCCGACTCCTGACGTTCTCGCACATGTCCTGGACGGCCGCCGTGCCGCATACGAAGGCATGCACGGCGGCCGTCCCGGCCCGGCCTACCGCGCGTCTGCGGGTGTGATCAGGAGGCCGCCGACGAAGGTGTGCGTCGGGTTGAGGTCGCGCAGCGCCTCGCCGGGGCAGTGGGCGGGGTCCTGGTCCCAGACGGTGAGGTCGGCGAAGCGGCCGGGGGTGAGGGTGCCGCGCAGGTGCTCCTCGCCGCACAGGCGGGCGGCGTTGATGGTGTGCAGGGCGACGGCTTCGTCGTAGGTGATGGCGTGCTCGGGGCCCTTGACGCCGATGACGGTCTGCCGGGTGGTCATGCCCCACACGGAGCGCATGGCGCCGAACTGGCCGACCGGGAAGTCGGAGCCCGCGCTGACCTGGGCACCCAGGTCGATCCAGGCGCGGGCCGGGAAGAGGCGGGCGACCCGCTCCGGGCCCCAAAAAACCTCCTCGACCTCGGCGGTGTCGTGCAGCAGCGGCTGCTGGATGGTGACCGGGATACCGAGGGCGACGGCGCGGGCGCGCTGCTCGGGGCCGGCGAGGCCGCCGTGCTCCATGACCAGCGAACCGGCAGGCAGGCCGGGGTTGCGCTCCAGGACGCGTTCGTAGACGTCGAGGAGGGTACGGACGGCCCGGTCGCCGTAGGCGTGCGTGCCGACCCGCCAGCCACGCCGGACCACCGCCTCGACCGCCTCGACCAGCGCGTCCGGCTCCCAGATCAGCATCCCGGAGAAGGAGTGGTCACAGGCGTACGGCTCCTCGGTGGCACCGGCCTCCAGGCCGCCGTCGAGGCCGAACTTCACGCCCCACACCGACAGTTGCGGGTCGGCGGTGTCGCGCCACTCTTCCATGACGTCGAGCAGGTCCTCCACCTGGGCCGCGCTGGTCATGCCGAGCGCCGAGATCAGCGCGCGCACCCGGGTGTGCAACGCTCCGGCCTCGCGGGCGGCCCGGAGCACCCGGTAGTCCTCGGGGGTGACCGCGCAGTCGCGCACGGTGCCGATGCCGGTGGCGGCGTAGTCGCGGGAGGCGATCCGCAGTCCCTCGATGCGCTGGGCCCGGTCCGGGGCCGGGACCAGCCGCTCGACCAGGTGCAGGGCGTTGTCGACCAGCCGGCCGTCCAGCCGGCCGTCGGCGCCGCGGCCGATGGTGCCGCCGGGCGGTACGGGGGTGTCCTCGGTGATGCCCGCGAGGCGCAGCGCGTAGCTGTTGACGACGTCGTTGTGGCCGCCGCGCTTGACCAGGACCGGGTGCCGGTCGGTGACGGTGTCGAGTTCGGCCGCGGTGGGCAGGCGGCGCTCGGCCAGGTTCAGTTCCTGCCAGTTGGTGGTGGTGCGGATCCACTCGCCCTCGGGGGTGACCGCGGCCCGCTCCCGGATCAGGTCGAGGAACTCGGGGATGGTGCGGGCCCGGTGCACGGGGACGTCCTGGGCGCCGAGCGCAGCGAAGATCATGTGGGTGTGGGTGTCGTCGAAGGCGGGCAGCACGGTGGCACCGGGCAGGTCGTGGACCCTGGTGTGCGCGCTCACCAGGTGGTCGAGGCCGTTCGGGTCGGGTGAGAGGGCCGCGATGCGGTCGCCCCGTACGGCCAGCGCCCGCTGCGGGGCCTGGCCGGGCACCAGGGTGTGCACGGCATCGGCCCGGATCAGCAGATCGGCTCCGTGATCGGTCATCGTCGTCTCCATGCCATCTCGAAGTGTTTCGGAGCGTGTCAGGGACGCCGCGAGTGGCCGGGACCGTGCTCGGCCGACCGTTGGTCCGCCGCGTCCGCTGACGAGACCGTTGTACGGGCCGTCAGCCGATTCACGTACGTTCGGTGGTCATGGATGCATGAAGTGCGCCACGGTGGCGGCCCGCGATGCAGATCATGCGCCAAACGCTCAATACTCAGAGGCTGCCGGGGCGGACCAGCCCGGTCCTTTTGACCCCGGTCAGGATGGGGGTGACCTCGATGGTGGAGACGTGTTCGAGGGCGCCGACGGTGTCGCTCAGGAAGTGGTAGAGCGCGTTGAGGTCGGCTGCCGCGACGGCCACGAGGAGGTTGGCCGGGCCGGTGGTGGCGGACGCGAAACGGACCTGTGGGTGACGGCTGAGTTGCCGGCCCGTCTCCTCCAGCCCGCCCGGCGCGACGGTGATCCACAACAGCGCCTCGGTGCGGATGCCCAGCCGGGCGAGATCGACCTCGGTCGCGAGTCGGATGACCTGGCCGCCCACCAGTACCTCCAGGCGGCGGCGGGCGGTGAGGGCGGTGGTGTCGGCGCGGCGCGCGAGGTCGGTGTAGGAGGCCCTTCCGTCCTCGGTCAGCGCGGCGATCAACTGGTGGTCGAGGGGCAGGAGGCCGGAACGGCCGGGTGTCGCAGGCGCGTTCGGCCGCAGGCTGGTCAGCTCGGCCTTTGACAGCAGGCCGCCGCTCCAGTCGAAGGCGGCGGGAAAGACCCGCAGGAGGACATGAGAGGTCCACGACTGGACCGCGGGGGTGGCGGGGAGGTCGCGCAGCAGCAGCGCGTTGCGTGCGTCCGGGCCGTCCAGGAACAGGATGGTGCAGATTTCGTCCCCGCCGCCGAGGACGTCCACCCAGATGGTGTCGGGGTGGCGGGCCAGGGTGGCGGCGATGGCGGTGATCCGGTTGGGGCGGCACCGGATGCGCAGGGCCAGCGGGATCAGATCGGGGAAGTGCGTGGGGTTGCGCACGGCTGTGGCACGCAGCGTTCCGTCGTGGAACAGCGGCGACGCACGGCGCACCACGGTGCGCTCCGAGATGCCCAGGACACGGCCGACCGTACGCCACGAGGCGCGCGGGGCAGCCAGCATCGCGGCGGCGATCCGGCTGTCTGTCTCATCCAGACTGTGGCGTACTTTCTCCATGCAGCAGGATTCTATGGCTTTCTTTCGTGCATGGAGGTGCTTCTTCTGGCTCAGATCGCTCTGGCCGCATAGAAACGGTCTCAGAGCAGCCGAGATGGGAGAGGTGAGCACGATGACAGGTGCCGAGAGCCAGGTCGTGGACACGGACCGGGGCAAGGTCAGGGGCGTCACAGAGGGTGAGGCGATCTCCTTCCGGGGAATCCCGTACGCCGCCTCGCCCGTCGGTGAGCTGCGTTTCGCGCCGCCGCAGCCGCACCCGGGCTGGCTGGGAGTACGGGAGGCGGCGACGGCCGGACCGGCAGTCCCGCAGGCAGCCTCCCGGCTGGAGCAGGTGATGGGACAGCGCGTGCCGGACTGGAACGAGGACGGCAGCCTGACCGTGAACGTCTTCACCCCGCGGCGGGCACGGGAGGACAGGGCGCCCCGCCCGGTCCTGGTCTGGTGGCACGGGGGCGGCTTCACCAGCGGCTCCGGCGGCTGGGACTGGTACGACGGTGGCCGCCTCGCCGCACTGGGCGACATCGTGGTGGTGACCGCCAACTACCGGGTGGGACCGCTGGGCTACTTGTACCTGCCGGAGATCGGCGCCGCGAACTCCGGCCCCCAGGACCAGGCCGCCGTGCTGCGTTGGGTGCGGGACAACATCGCCTCCTTCGGCGGCGACCCGCGCACCGTGACGGTCGGCGGACAGTCGGCCGGAGCGTACTCCGCCCTGTCGCTGGCGCTCGACCCGCAGACCACGGGACTCGTCACCCGGGTACTGCTGGAAAGCGGCCCCTTCGGCCTGCCCCCGCAGGACCCGCAGAACGCGGCCGAGAACGCCGAGGCATACCTGCGGCTGCTCGGCGTCCAGAGCGGCACGGACACCGCGAAGACGCTGCGTGCACTGCCGGTCGAGCAGTTGCTGTCCGCGTACGGCCGGCTCGCGGGACAGCTCGCGCGTCCGGGCAACGCGGCCCCGCCGATGTATCCGGTGCTCGGCGGCCCCGGCGTGCCCCGCACCTGGCAGCGAGCTCTCGCGGACGGCGCCCTGGAGGGCAAGGCTCTGCTGATCGGCACCACCCGGGACGAAGCGACGGCCTTCTTCGCCTTCGACCCGCGCGTCCAGAACCTCACCGCCACCGGCGCGCTGGACATCCTCGCCGGCCAGATCGGCGAACAGGACGCCCACGAGGTCTACCGGCGGCATGCCGCCCGGCTTCCGCAGGCGACGCCGGCGCAGATCTTCACCGCGGTCCAGACCGATGAGCTGTTCCGCGACGGCGCGCTGCAGATCGCCGACCACCACGCGGCCGGCGGCAACGCCACCTACGCCTACCAGTTCGACTACCAGCCGGCCGAGGACGCACACGCCCTGGGCGCCACCCACTGCGGCGAACTGCCCTTCCTCTTCAACACCTTCGACGCCTACCCGGACAGCCCGATGCTGGGCAGGCCCACAGACGCCCAACGCGCCCTGGGACACACCTTCGCGACCGCCGTCACCGAGTTCGTCACCACTGGATCGGTGAACGACTGGCTGCCCTACGCGACCGCAACGGCCGCCCGCATCCGGCACTTCGCCTGAGCCGAGGAGGGCCGGGGGGAACGCCGTACCGCCCAGACCTGAAACCGCGGTCAGAGTCCCGCGATCGCGTTCCAGCGCTTGGCGAACTCCGTGCGTTCCGTGGACGTGATGTCGCGCGCGATCGCCAGCCGCTTCCGCATGGTGGCGTCGGGGAAGATCAGCGGGTTCTCGGCGAGCGCGGCGGTGTCCTCGTCCTTGGAGGAGGCGAGGACGTGCTGGGCGGCCGGGACCGGGCAGACGTAGTTGACCCAGGACGCCAACTCGGCGGCGACCTCGGGCTCGTAGTAGTAGTCGACGAGCTTCTCGGCGTTGGCCTTGTGGCGGGCCAGGTCGGGGATCATCAGGGAGTCGGACCACAGCTCGGCGCCCTCCTCGGGTACGACGAAGCGGATGTCCGGGTTGTCCGCCTGGAGTTGGATCACATCGCCCGAGTACGCCTGGCAGGCCAGTACGTCACCGCTGACCAGGTCCTTGGTGTAGTCGTTGCCCGTGAAGCGGCGGATCTGGCCGCTGTGCACGTACTTCTCGACCTGGTCGCAGATCGTGTGGAAGTCGTCGGCCTTCCACCGGGTGATGTCGACGCCGTTGCCCTGCATGAGAAGTGCGAACGCCTCGTCGAGACCGGAGAGCAGGGTGACCCTGCCCTTGAGGTCGGGGGCCCACAGGTCCGAGACGTGCTTGATCTCGCGGCCGGCCTTGCGGCGGTTGTACGCGATGCCGGTGATGCCGGACTGCCACGGCACGGTGGACTTGCGGCCCGGGTCGAACGCGGGCCTGCTCAGCAGCGGGTCGAGGTACTTGGCGACGTTCGGCTGCCTGGCCCGGTCCATCTCCTGCACCCAGCCGAGCCGGACGAAGCGCGCGCACATCCAGTCACTGATGACGATCAGGTCGCGGCCGGTCTGCTGGTGGTTCATCAGGGACGGGCTGATCTTGCCGAAGAACTCGTCGTTGTCGTTGATCTCCTCGATGTAGTCGACGGAGATCCCGGTGCGCTTGCGGAAGGCGTCCAGCGTGGGCCGCTTTGTGTGGTCCGTGTCGTCGGTGTCTATGTAGAGCGGCCAGTTCGCCCAGGTCAGCCGCTTGTCGCGGGCCGAGAGGTCGGCTCCGGCGCGGTCACCTGGTGACACATACGCGGCGGGTACACCGCAGCCCGCGAGGGCCCCGAGCGCCGCACCCCCGCCCAGGGTGCTCAGCAGGAACCGGCGGGACATCGGCGAGGTCTTCCGAATCTCTGGCACTCCGGCAGCATGCCTTCTGCGACTCGGCGCGAACAATGGACGCTGCGTCGAGCACTCGCACGCCGACCCGACACCCTGTCGACCGGCTCGTTACCGGGCGGTTACGCCCGGACGCCGACGGCGAATCCGCCGCCGGGGACACCCTCCTCGGAAAACCGTGAACACTTAAGCGCTTAAGTGTTCACGGTTTCTGTACGGACTACGCGTCCAGCGAGGTCATCACGTGCTTGATCCGCGTGTAGTCGTCGAAGCCGTACGCCGACAGGTCCTTGCCGTAGCCGGACTTCTTGAAGCCGCCGTGCGGCATCTCGGCGACCAGCGGGATGTGGGTGTTGATCCACACGCAGCCGAAGTCGAGGGACTTGGACAGGCGCATCGCGCGGCTGTGGTCCTTCGTCCAGACCGAGGAGGCGAGGGCGTAGTCGACGCCGTTGGCCCACTCGATGGCCTGGGCCTCGTCCGTGAAGGACTGGACGGTGATGACCGGCCCGAAGACCTCGTTCTGGATGATCTCGTCGTCCTGCTTGAGGCCGGAGACGACGGTCGCGGCGTAGAAGTAGCCCTTGTCGCCGACCTGTTGGCCGCCCGCCTCGACCTTGGCGTGCGCGGGCAGCCGCTCGATGAACCCGGCGACCTGCTTGAGCTGGTTCGGGTTGTTCAGCGGGCCGTAGAGCACGTCCTCGTCGTCCGGCTGGCCGGTCTTCGTCTCGGCGGCGGCCTTGGCGAGCGCGGCGACGAACTCGTCGTGGATGGACTCCTGGACGAGGACGCGGGTGGCGGCCGTACAGTCCTGGCCCGCGTTGAAGAAGCCCGCGACCGAGATGTCCTCGACGGCCTTGGCGATGTCGGTGTCCTCGAAGACCACGACCGGGGCCTTGCCGCCCAGCTCCAGGTGGACCCGCTTGAGGTCCTTGGACGCCGACTCGGCGACGGACATGCCCGCGCGTACGGAGCCCGTGATGGAGGCCATCGCCGGGGTCGGGTGCTCGACCATCGCGCGGCCGGTCTCGCGGTCGCCGCAGATGACGTTGAAGACACCCTTGGGCAGGATGCCACCGATGATGTCGGCGATCAGGACGGTGGAGGCGGGGGTGGTGTCCGAGGGCTTGAGGACCACCGTGTTGCCCGCCGCGAGCGCCGGGGCGAACTTCCACACCGCCATCATCATCGGGTAGTTCCACGGCGCGACCTGCGCGCAGACGCCGATCGGCTCGCGGCGGATGATGGAGGTCATCCCCTCCATGTACTCGCCGGCCGAGCGGCCCTCGAGCATCCGCGCCGCACCCGCGAAGAAGCGGATCTGGTCGACCATGGGCGGGATTTCCTCGGACCGGGTCAGCCCGATCGGCTTGCCGGTGTTCTCGACCTCGGCCGCGATCAGTTCCTCGGCCCGCTCCTCGAACGCGTCCGCGATCTTCAGGAGGGCCTTCTGGCGCTCGGCGGGCGTCTGGTCGCGCCAGGCCGGGAAGGCCGCGGCGGCGGCCGCCATGGCGGCGTCCACGTCGGCCTGACCGGACAGCGGCGCGCTCGCGTACGCCTCGCCGGTCGCGGGGTTGACGACCTCGGTGGTCCGCCCGTCGGCGGCATCCCGGAACTCACCGTCGATGTAATTGCGCAGACGACGCAGCTCGGTGCTCACTGCCGGCCCTCCAAGTTCAGGTGTCCAATCGCTGAGACACCCACCCTAATCCGTGGCCCCACGTTTTCAACACCCCTAGTCACCCCTTGACTGCGAAATCCGCAAGCTACAGCCTCGTAAACAACGAATTTCATCGCTACAGCCTTGCGGAACCGTCGAGACGTCATGCACAGTGAGCTCGTGGCCAGTCGAAGCGCAGACCCCAGGGACTCCACCCGCGAGTCCAGGAACGGCAGTCCCCAGCTGGACTCCGTCTCCCTCGCCATCATCGAGCAGCTCCAGCAGGACGGACGCCGCCCGTACGCCGCGATCGGCAAGGCCGTGGGCCTGTCCGAGGCGGCCGTGCGCCAGCGCGTCCAGAAGCTGCTCGACCAGGGCGTGATGCAGATCGTCGCCGTCACGGACCCGCTCACCGTGGGCTTCCGCAGGCAGGCGATGGTCGGCGTCAATGTCGAGGGCGACCTCGACCCGGTGGCCGACGCGCTGACCGCCATGTCGGAAGTCGAGTACGTGGTGATGACCGCGGGCTCGTTCGACATCCTCGCCGAGATCGTCTGCGAGGACGACGACCACCTGCTGGACGTCATCAACAAACGCATCCGGGCCCTGCCCGGGGTGCGCTCCACCGAGAGCTTCGTCTATCTGAAGCTCAAGAAGCAGACCTACATGTGGGGAACCCGATAGCCGTGAGCACCAAGGACCTCAGCAAGACCGCGTACGACCACCTGTGGATGCACTTCACCCGCATGTCCTCGTACGAGAACGCGCCCGTTCCCACCATCGTCCGTGGTGAGGGCACCTACATCTACGACGACAAGGGCAAGCGCTACCTCGACGGTCTCGCGGGCCTGTTCGTGGTCCAGGCGGGCCACGGCCGCACCGAACTCGCGGAGACGGCGTTCAAGCAGGCGCAGGAGCTGGCCTTCTTCCCGGTGTGGTCCTACGCCCACCCCAAGGCCGTCGAGCTCGCCGAGCGCCTCGCGAACTATGCTCCGGGCGACCTGAACAAGGTCTTCTTCACCACGGGCGGCGGCGAGGCCGTCGAGACCGCGTGGAAGCTCGCCAAGCAGTACTTCAAGCTGCAGGGCAAGCCGACCAAGTACAAGGTCATCTCGCGCGCCGTCGCCTACCACGGCACCCCGCAGGGCGCCCTGTCCATCACCGGCCTGCCGGCCCTCAAGGCCCCCTTCGAGCCGCTGGTCCCGGGCGCCCACAAGGTCCCGAACACCAACATCTACCGCGCCCCGCTCTTCGGCGACGACCCGGAGGCCTTCGGCCGCTGGGCCGCCGACCAGATCGAGCAGCAGATCCTCTTCGAGGGCCCGGAGACGGTCGCGGCCGTCTTCCTGGAGCCGGTGCAGAACGCCGGCGGCTGCTTCCCCCCGCCGCCCGGCTACTTCCAGCGCGTGCGCGAGATCTGTGACCAGTACGACGTACTGCTGGTGTCGGACGAGGTCATCTGCGCCTTCGGCCGCCTCGGCACGATGTTCGCCTGCGACAAGTTCGGCTACGTACCGGACATGATCACCTGCGCCAAGGGCATGACCTCGGGCTACTCCCCGATCGGCGCGTGCATCGTCTCCGACCGCATCGCCGAGCCGTTCTACAAGGGCGACAACACCTTCCTGCACGGCTACACCTTCGGTGGCCACCCGGTCTCCGCCGCGGTGGGTATCGCCAACCTCGACCTGTTCGAGCGCGAGGGCCTCAACCAGCACGTGCTCGACAACGAGGCCAACTTCCTGCAGACCCTGCAGAAGCTGCACGACCTGCCGATCGTCGGCGACGTCCGCGGCAACGGCTTCTTCTACGGCATCGAGCTGGTCAAGGACAAGGCCACCAAGGAGACCTTCACGGACGAGGAGTCGGAGCGCGTGCTCTATGGCTTCGTCTCCAAGAAGCTCTTCGAGTACGGCCTCTACTGCCGCGCCGACGACCGCGGTGACCCGGTCATCCAGCTGTCGCCGCCGCTGATCTCCGACCAGTCGACCTTCGACGAGATCGAGGGCATCGTCCGTCAGGTGCTGACGGAGGCGTGGACGAAGCTCTGATCTTCCTCCCGGATGATCAACAACGGCCCCGGTGCCGCCCGTTCGAGTGAGAAAGGGCGCCCCGGGGCCGCGTGCTGTCCGCCCTGACGGCCCCGACTCCCTAGCGTGCCCAGTGACCGATCGGCCCTGCCTTCGTTCCCCCGTCCGGGGGATTGGCAGCGCAAATCTGATCTGAACGAGGTGTACGCGATGGTGGCCCCGCCGGACAACGACGTGCTCTGGGCACGCGCCCTGCACGTCAAGCACAACGGCTCGCCCGCGCTCAGCGGCGTCTCGCTCGGCATCCGCGACGGCGAGATCCTCGCCGTCGGCGGCCCGCGCGGCAGCGGCAAGACGACCCTGCTCCAGTGTCTGTCCGGGCAGGTGCTGCCCCAGCAGGGCGAGGTCTGGTTCAACAGCACGCCGGTGCACACCATGGACCCCGTCACCCGCGAACGGCTGCGCCGCGACCGCTTCGGCTGGATCGACCCCACGCCCGTCCTCGTACCGGAACTGAACGCCTGGGAGAACGCGGCGCTGCCCCTGATGCTGCGCGGCTGCGGCCGTCGGGCCGCCAAGACCGCCGCCCTCGAATGGCTGGAACGCCTCGACATCCGCGACTGCGCCCGCAAACGCCCGCACGCCCTGCTCCAGACCGAGCGGCAGCGCGTCGCCATCGCCCGGGCGCTCGCCCTCTCCCCCAAGGTGCTCTTCGCCGACGAACCGTCCGCCCCGCTGCACCGCGCTGACGGCGACCACGTCCTGCGCACCCTCACCTCGGCTGCCCGCTCTCACGGCATCACGGTCGTCCTCGCCACGCACTACGCGGACACCGCGGCCCTCGCCGACCGCACGGTGTCGCTGCTCGACGGACGGCGCGTGAACACCCTCCATCTGCCCCCGGTCGTCGAGGCGGAAGGCCGGGCCGCGTGCTCGCTCTCCGTCTAGCCCGCGGGGCTCACTCCGTCGTCCAGCTGCGCAGACTCCTTGTCGTCGCCGCCTCGGCGGGCACCGGCTTCCTGCTGCTGTGCACGCTGGGGTACGCGCTGGCGCACCCGGACCCCTCGGCCGGCGCGCTGCTCCGGCTCCTGTGGTGCCTCGCGCCCGCCGCCGCCACCGTGCACTTCGCGGTCGCGGTCGCCCGTACGGACCCGGGGACCCGGCCGCGCCCCGGGCTCTCGGCGATCGGACTCGGCCCCGGCCGGCTGATGGCGATCTCGGCGGTCACCACCGCCCTGTCGACCACGCTCGGCTCGATCCTCGCGCTGCTCGTCTTCCTGCACCTGCGCGGCGACCTCCCCGGCATGTCCTTCGACGGCGACGGGGCGGCCTTCCTCGCCTCCGACCAGCCGCTGCCCCTGCCCGCGGCCCTGACCCTGCTGCTCCCGGTCCCGCTGGCCGCCTCCCTGGCGAGCGCGGTGGCGCTGCGACCGCGGAGTCCCCGGCCGACCCGCCCCAGGACGGCCCGTCCCCGACGGCCGGGCGCCGACGGCGACTCCTCCCGTGAGCCGTCCCCTACGCGCGCCAAGTCCGGCCCGTACGCCGACCAGCCGGGGCGCCCGCTGGATCCGCAGCAGCCCGCCCCTCCGCTGCCCACCCCCGGGGGACTGCCCTGGGGCATCGCCGTCCTCGCGGCGGGCCTTGCCGTGGAGGCGTACGCGAGCCGTTCGGGACCCGGCCTGGCGCTGCCCGGCCGCTTCACGGGCGGCCCCGCCCGGGTGTTCGGCGGCTGGTCCCTGACCGCGCTCGGGCTGATGCTGGCCGCGCCCGCGATCACGCACCTGTGCGGGCGGCTGCTCCAGGCCGTACGCCCCGGCGCGCTGCGGCTGCTGGCCGGGCGCGTCCTCCAGGAGGAGGCCCGGCGCATCGGGCGCCCGCTCGGCGTGGTGTGCGCGGTCGCGTCCGGCGCGTACGCCATGGCGACCGTGTACTCAGGGGCGCGCCCCTCGTTCGGTCCGCTCAGCACGCTCGGGGCGCTGCTCGTGGCCGGGTGCACCGTCGCGACCCTGTTGACCGCGGCGGTCGAGGCCAAGCACGCGCGCGCCGACACCACGGCCGCGCTGCTGCGCCTGGGGGCACCGACCACGGTGCTGCGGGGCGCCGCGCTGCTCCGCGCGGGCGCGCTGCTCGCCGTGTTCGGCCCGCTGACCTGGGTGGTCGCTGAACTCGCGGCGCTGCCGCTGACGCGCTGAGCACACGTACGCGCTTCCTTCCCGCTTTTTCCCGGCGAGCGATGAGTTCCGCGCGCAGGAGCGGTCTACCTCTGCGAACGGCACCGCATCACTTCACCCGCACCGGGAGAGACCCCTCATGTACCAGCAGATGATCTTCGTGAACCTCGCCGTGAACGACGTCGACACCTCGAAGAAGTTCTTCACCGAGCTCGGCTACACGATCAACCCGCAGTTCACGACGGACGACTGCGCCTGTGTCGTCATCAGCGACACGATCATCGCGATGCTGCTGAGCAAGCAGCGCTACGCGGACTTCACGAAGAAGGACATCGCGGACCCGACGAAGACCAGCGAGGTGCTGCTGTGTCTGAGCGCCGAGAGCCGCGAGAAGGTCGACGAGCTCTGTGACAAGGCCCTCGCCGCGGGCGGCTCGGGGACCCGGGAGGCCCAGGACCAAGGCTTCATGTACGGCCGCGCCTTCGACGACCCGGACGGCCACACCTGGGAGGTCATGTGGATGGACCCGGCGGCGGTCCAGGGCTGAGCCCCCCCGGGGGGACACCGACGCGCATGTCCCCCTCAAGGGAGGCCCTAGCATGGCCGCGTGCAGCCAACCCCCCTTCATGCCGCCCATGACCGCGAGATCGAGTCCCTCGCCGAGTTCGACAAGGTCGTCTCGGAGCACGGCTCGCTCACCCGGTTCCGCGTCCAGGCCGTGGATCTGACGGACCGTACGGACGCCCTGCTCACGGTGGACACCGCGGGCGCCGTCTTCCTCGGCTGTCCGATGGCCCCCGAGGCGGCGGCACGCGTACGAGGCACGGGCGCGCTCGTCTTCCCGCCCATACCCGGGCTGCCCTTCGACCCCTACCGCGGGCTGCTCTACTCCCCGGACGAGCTCTTCGCGTCGCTCGACGCCGGCTACGAGGCGACCCCGGACGCCCTCGCGTACACCTGGTTCCAGCGGACCAAGGCCGACGGCGACGTCTTCACGTCGATGCTGCGCGCGATCCACGACGACTCGGTGTCGGACGCGCTCGACGAACTCCTCGTCGGGACCCGAGTGGTGGGCGTGATGGGCGGTCACGCGATGGCACGCGGCACGGAGGCGTACGAGGGCGCCGCACGCCTGGGGCGCGAACTGGCGCGCGCCGGACTCATGGTCGCCACCGGCGGTGGCCCCGGCGCGATGGAGGCCGCGAACCTCGGCGCGTACGCCGCCCCGTTCGACGACGAGATGCTCACCAAGGCGCTCCAGCTTCTCGCCGAGGCGCCGTCGTTCACCCCCTCCATCAGCGACTGGGCGGGTGCCGCCTTCGCCGTGCGCGAGCGCTGGCCGGACGGCGGCCCCTCCGTCGGCATCCCGACCTGGTTCTACGGCCACGAGCCGCCGAACGCCTTCGCCGCCCACATCGCCAAGTACTTCGCCAACGCGACCCGGGAGGACGGGCTGTTGGCCCGCTCGAACGCGGGCGTCGTCTTCCTGCCGGGCGCCGCCGGGACCGTACAGGAGATCTTCGACAACGCGACCCCGAACTACTACGAGTCGCGCGGCGAGCCCACCCCCATGGTTCTGGTGAACCGTGCGCATTGGACCGTAAAACATCCCACTTGGCCTCTTCTCCAGTCACTTGCCCGCGAGCGGTCCATGGAGTCCCGGATCGCGTTGGTGGACCGGATCGAGGAGGCACCGGAGGCGCTCAAACGCCTCGGTGGTTAATGACAAGGCAAAACCGACGGCACGGCAGGGCATATGCATTGACAGCACTTAGGTGGCGCTTATAGACCTGTGAGGCCCGAGGGGGCCCTGTTGACACAGCAGAACCCCCCTTAAACCCCCCGCAGTTGCGCATTCTGTGAAGGGCAATCGTGTCCATATCTCGCCGTACCGCACGTTCCGTGCGAATCCTCGGTGTCGCCTCCGCCACCGCCGCGCTCGCGCTCGGTGCCGCCGGCAACGCCCTTGCTTGCAACATCAGTGAGTTCTCCGCCGAAGCCAAGTGCGACGGCGCCAAGGGCATCATCTCCGTCACGGACGTGGATGCCTCAGGCACCAAGGCGACCGTGTCCGTGTTCCTGGAGTCCAACGGCGCCGACGCGAAGAAGGTCGGCGAGCAGGAAGTCCAGGGCTCGCGCGCAGGTGTCACCATCACCTTCGCCGAGGACTGGAAGCCGGGCGCCACGTACCGCGTCCACGTCAAGGCCGGAAACCAGGTCGACGCGGACATCAAGGAGAACGTGACCGCTCCGTCCACGGCCTGCGCGACCACCGAGTCGCCGTCGCCGTCGGCCTCGGAGACCCCGAAGCCTTCGGAGACCCCGTCCTCGCCCGCCTCCTCGGAGACGCCTTCCGCGAACCCGTCGGAGTCGGAGAGCAGCGCCGCTCCCGCGACGCCGGGCGACAACGCCCCGTCGCCCGCGGCCGGTAGCTCCAACCTCGCCGAGACCGGTGCGAACTCCAACACGCCGATGATCGCCGGTATCGCCGGTGCCCTCGTGGTGGTCGGCGGCGGAGCGGTGTTCTTCGGCATGCGTCGCCGCGGCGCCTCGAAGTCGAGCTGAACCGCACACCGTACGTCTGAGTGAAACGTGTGGCCCGCCCCTCTCGAAGGGAGCGGGCCACACGCCTGTCCGGGTGGTGCGCCTGCTACCCGAAGGTCGCCCGCTCCAGCCAGAAGTCCAGCGGCTCCCGCTCCCCCAGCACCTCCAACCGCGCGTCGCAGTAGCGGTCATGTGCGAGTGGCGTCATGATCTGTACCTTATGGAGCCGAAGGCTCCCCGAGCACGACGATTTCGGCTGCCTCGAACACCACACCGACCTCGTCACCGGGCGCGGGCGCCTCCCGCAGCGCGCACGCCGCCTCGATACGCGGCGCGCCCTCCGGCAACAGCTGTACGGCGACGTGGGTGCCCCGGAAGGTGCGTGCGGCCACGGTGCAGCGCAGCCCGTCCGCGGGGGCGACCAGCCGTACACCGGCGGGCCGCACGAGGAGCGTGCCGGGTCCCTGCGGAGTGCCCTCCGGCACCGGGAGCCTCCCCCACGGCGTGTCCGCGATCCGGTCACGCACCGTCGCCGCCACCACGTTGTCGAAGCCGAGGAACCGTGCCACGAACTCGTCCGCCGGGTGCTGCCAGACCTCAAGTGGCGTGCCGGACTGGGCGATCCGCCCCTCACGCATCACCACGACCCGGTCGGCGAGCGCGAAGGCCTCGCCCTGGTCATGGGTGACCGCGAGCACGGTCGTGCCCAACTCTCCGAAGAGCTGCCGGAGTTCGACGACGAGCCGTTCGCGCAGCGAGCGGTCCAGCTGGCCGAGCGGCTCGTCGAGCATCAGCAGCCGGGGGCGCGGGGCGAGCGCACGGGCCAACGCGACCCGCTGCTGCTCACCGCCGGAGAGGGCGGCGACGGCGCGCGCACGAGCCCCAGGCAGCCCCACGAGTTCCAGCAACTCCTCGACCCGTACGGCCTGTTCGTCCTTCGACGCGCCGTGCATACGCAGCCCGAAGGCGACATTGCCGCCCACGTCCCGCTGCGGGAAGAGCTGATGGTCCTGGAACATGAGTCCGACGCCCCGCTTGTGCGCGGGCACCCCTGCCTGGTCGCGTCCCGCCAGGAGCACGTGGCCCGCGTCGAGCGACTGCAATCCGGCCACCGCGCGCAGCAGCGTGGACTTGCCGCTGCCGCTCGGTCCGAGCACACACACGATCTCGTGCTCGGCGACATCGAGGCCGACGGCGTCGAGCACCGGCCGACCGCCGAAGCGTACGGTCGCGGACTCGACCCTCAGCAGGGCGTTACGTGTCCGGGGACGCGCCGGCGTCGGCATCGGCTCTCGCGCCTCCTGCCGCTCATGCGTCTCCTGCGCCACCTCCGTCGCCCCTGTCGCCTCTGTCGCCTGCTTCGCGAGCCGCGCCATCAGAACTCCCCCGTCCGGTCGGTGCGGATGCGCTCCAACAGCAGCAGGGCCACCGCGCACACCACCATCAAGATCGTCGAAAGGGCCATCGCCTGGCCGTAGTTGAGGTCACCCGCGCGCCCGAGCAGCCGGGCCACGGCGACCGGCAGGGTCGGGTTGTCGGGCCGCGCGATGAAGACCGTCGCCCCGAACTCGCCCAGCGACACGGCGAAGGCGAACCCCGCCGCGATCATCAGCGCCCGCCGCACCATCGGCAGATCGACCTCCCGCCACACCCGCCACGGCGACGCCCCGAGGACGGCCGCCGCCTCCCGGAGCCGCCCGTCCACCGCCCGCAGCACCGGCAGCATGGTCCGTACGACGAAGGGGACACCCACCAGCGCCTGCGCGAGCGGCACCAGGATCCACGAGGAGCGCAGATCCAGCGGCGGTTCGTCGAGCGCGATCAGGAAGCCGAACCCGACGGTCACTGCGGACACACCGAGCGGCAGCATCAGCAGCGCGTCGAAACCCCGTACGAGGTGCCCGGTCCGCCTGGTGAGCGCGGCGGCCGCCAGACCGCCGATCAGGACGGCGACGGCGGTGGCGGCGAGCGCGTACTCCAGCGAGTTGCCGATCGCCGCGATCGGTGCCACCAGGAAGATGCCGCTGTCGGCCGAGGTCAACGCCTTGTAGTACGCGAATCCGTAGCCGCCCGGTGCGTCCAGGGACCGCTGGACCAGTACGCCGAGCGGCAGGACGAGCAGGACGAGGATGCTCGCCAGGACCCCGCCCAGCAGCGCCCACTGGCCGGCCCCACGCGGTCGGCGCGCGGCCACTTCCGGAGCCACCAGACGCAGGGCGGTCTCCCGGCGGCGTACGGTCCACGCGTGCACGGCGAGAATCGCGCCGACGGCCACGAACTGGACGATCGTCAGTACCGCCGCGGTCGCGAGGTCGAAGATCTCCGAGGTCTGCCGGTAGATCTCGACCTCGAGAGTGGAGAAGGTCGGCCCGCCGAGGATCTGCACCACACCGAACGAGGTGAAGGTGAAGAGGAAGACCATCAGCGCGGCGGCGGCCACGGCCGGGCTCAGCGCCGGCAGCGTCACCCTGCGCCAGGCCGCGAACCGGGAGGCGCCCAGCATCCGCGCGGCCTCCTCCTGACGCGGGTCCAGCTGCGACCAGAGCCCGCCGACCGTCCGTACGACCACCGCGTAGTTGAAGAAGACATGCGCGAGCAGAATCGCCCAGACGGTGGTGTCCAGCCGTACGCCCCAGAGGTGGTCAAGGAATCCGCCCCGGCCTACGAGGGCCAGGAACGCCGTACCGACCACGACCGTCGGCAGGACGAACGGGACCGTCACCACCGCCCGCAGCACCTGCTTGCCCCTGAAGTCGAAGCGCGCGAAGACATACGCGCCGGGGAGCGCGATCAGCAGCGTGAGCGCCGTGGAGGCGAGCGCCTGCCAGGTGGTGAACCACAGGACGTGCCGGATGTCGGACTGCGCGAGCACCGCACCGATCCGCCCGAACCGCCAGACCCCGTCGATCTTGAGGCCGCGGGCGACGATCGCGGCGACGGGGTAGGCGAAGAAGACGGCGAAGAACGCGACGGGCAGGGCCATCAGCCCGATCCGCGTCGCGCTCTCCTTGCGACTCCTTCGAGGCGCTACTTCAGTACGAGCGAGGTCCACGACTTGACCCACTGGTCACGGTTGTCGGCGATCTTGGCGGGGGCCATGGTCTCGGGGTGCTCGGCCTGCGGGCCGAACTTGACGAATTCCTCGGGCACCTGGGCGGTCTCGCGGACCGGGTACACGAACATGTTCAGCGGCATGTCCTCCTGGAACTTGACGCTGATGAGGAAGTCGAGGAGTGCCTTGCCGCCCTTGGTGTTCTTCGCGTTGCTCAGCAGCCCCGCGTACTCGATCTGCCGGAAGCAGGTGCCGCTCGCGACCCCGGTCGGCGCGGTCTTCGGCTTCGGGTCGGCGTAGATCACCTCGGCGGGCGGCGAGGAGGCGTAGGAGACGACCAGCGGCCGGTCGGCCTTGGCCTTCTTGCCGCCCGCGGACCCGGAGAATTCGTCGTTGTAGGCCTGCTCCCAGCCGTCGACCACCTTCACGCCGTTGGCCTTGAGCTTCTTCCAGTAGTCCTGCCAGCTGTCGTCGCCGTACTTCGCGGCGGTCCCGAGCAGGAAGCCGAGGCCGGGCGAGGACGTGGCCGCGTTCTCGGTGACGAGGAGGTTCTTGTACGCGGGCTTGATCAGGTCCTCGAACGAGGTGGGCGGGGCCAGCTTGTGCTTGCTGAAGTAGGCCTTGTCGTAGTTGACGCAGATGTCACCGGAGTCGATGGGCGTGACCCTGTGCTTGTCCTGGTCGATCCGGTACTGCTGGACGATCTGGTCGGAGCCCTTGGCCTCGTACGGCTGGAACAGCCCGTTGTCGAGCGCACGGGACAGCAGGGTGTTGTCGACGCCGAAGAAGACGTCGCCCTGCGGGTTGTCCTTGGTGAGGATGGCCTTGTTGACGGCCTGCCCGGCGTCGCCGTCCTTGAGGACCTTGACCTTGTACCCGGACTGCTTCTCGAAGTCCCCCAGCACGCTCTTCGACACGGCCCACGAGTCGTGGCTGACGAGCGTGACGGTCTTGGGGTCCCCGGCGCCGCCGCTGTCGGAGGACCCGCACGCGGACAGCGTGACGAGGCCCAGCCCGATGACCACGGCCGTGGTCGTCCTCTTGATGCTCACTGAATTCCTCCTGGGATGACCAGGAAGAGACGCGGCCCTGCCCGGGATCCTCGGAAGGTTCCCGGGCAGGGCGCAACAGCTTGAGTGATGCCCGAACTTCCTACCCAGAATGACCTGGGCAAGGTTCAGAGGGTCTGCGGCCCACCGGTGCTCCGGCTACCGCACTCTCAGCGCTGTGGCGCTCCCCTGTCGGAATATGAAGATGTCGGAATATCGAATTGCACTGACTGGCACGGTGACGGGCACTGGCCGGTGGCACTGCCCGAAAGGGCACTGCCGCGGATCAGACTATCGCTCGGTCGCGGCCAGCTGACCGCATGCCCCGTCGATCTCCTGGCCCCGGGTGTCCCGGACGGTCACCGGCACCCCATGGGCCGCGATCGCCTCGACGAACGCCTTCTCGTCCTCGGGCCGCGAGGCGGTCCACTTCGAACCCGGCGTCGGGTTCAGCGGGATGAGATTGACGTGCACGGGCTTGCCCTTGAGCAGCCGCCCGAGCCGGTCACCGCGCCATGCCTGGTCGTTGATGTCCCGGATGAGGGCGTACTCGATGGACAGCCGACGTCCGGACTTGGCCGCGTACTCCCAGCCGGCGTCCAGCACCTCGCGCACCTTCCACCGCGTGTTGACGGGGACGAGGGTGTCGCGCAGTTCGTCGTCCGGGGCGTGCAGCGAGATGGCGAGGCGGCACTTGAAGCCCTCGTCGGAGAACCGGTGGATGGCGGGCACCAGCCCGACCGTCGACACGGTGATCCCACGCTGCGAGAGCCCGAGCCCGTCCGGCTCGGGGTCGGTGAGCGCGCGAATGGCGCCCACGACCCGCTTGTAGTTGGCGAGCGGCTCGCCCATGCCCATGAAGACGATGTTGCTCAGCCGCGCCGGGCCGCCCGGGATCTCGCCGTCCCTGAGGGCCCGCATCCCGTCCACGATCTGGTGCACGATCTCACCGGTGGACAGGTTCCGGTCCAGCCCGGCCTGTCCGGTGGCACAGAACGGGCAGTTCATCCCGCAGCCCGCCTGCGAGCTGATGCACATGGTCACCCGGTCCGGGTAGCGCATCAGCACGGACTCGACGAGCGTGCCGTCGAACAGGCGCCACAGGGTCTTGCGGGTGGTGTCCTGGTCGGTCGACAGATGCCGCACGACCGTCATCAGCTCGGGAAGCAGCGCCTCCTGGAGCTTGCCGCGCGCGGCGGCCGGGATGTCCGTCCACTCCGCGGGGTCGTGCGCGAACCGCGCGAAGTAGTGCTGCGAGAGCTGCTTGGCGCGAAACGGCTTCTCACCGATCGCGGCAACCGCCTCTTTACGCTCGGCGGGCGTGAGGTCGGCGAGGTGCCGCGGCGGCTTCTTGGCTCCGCGGGGGGCGACGAATGTGAGTTCTCCGGGTGCAGGCATAACCCTTCCAGTGTCGCAGATCAACTCCACCAGCCCAGGCCAGAGCGGGGTGGGGGCGGTCACCCGTGGGTGCCTACTGTCAGCCTTGGTCGGCCTCGCACGGCCCAGGGACGGCCCAGGGCGCTCAGGTGTCGCGATCACTACTTCGTGAAGGCGGACGTGGTGGGCGGCGAGAGCAGCCAGGTCAACCGGGCAATGGGAGCCACCCAGACCCTCGGCCAACCTCGACTGAGCGGCCCGGCACCCGGGCCGGAGCCGCGGGACGCCCTGAGTCCTGGAACAAATCCGTCCCGCTGGAAGAACCACCGGCAGACTTCTGGCTCACCTCAGCTCTTACTGGTTCGACCCCTCAGCCTGCCCGGAGCCGCGCTGCAGAGCTGTCACAACCCGCTCGACAAGTGAGCTGGTTTCCACCGCGTTTTTGGAGTCGGAATGCCAAATCTCGAAAGCAACTCGGAGGCAGTAGCGCCAATCGTGCCCAGTTCTTTTAGCGAGAAGTGTCAGCCATCTATGATGGTCGACCCCGAGCATTTCCGCGATGTACACACTAATTGACTGAATAGGGCAGC
This sequence comes from Streptomyces sp. NBC_01450, assembly GCF_036227505.1. Classification (NCBI taxonomy): domain Bacteria; kingdom Bacillati; phylum Actinomycetota; class Actinomycetes; order Kitasatosporales; family Streptomycetaceae; genus Streptomyces; species Streptomyces sp. NBC_01450. The sequence continues at coordinate 3,817,933 of NZ_CP109480.1, forward strand.
CTAGCCTCCGAGCTAGCTCTTCTGGGTGACATGCTGCGTACTGAACAAAGACCTTTTCCGGCGGCTCCGAGCCGGGGAGAAATAGAATACCCCTCGAAGCATCTGAAGTTTTGAGGGCACCTCTCTGGTCTCCATCTATTACTGCCACGGCCCGGACGCGACTAGACGAGGAAAGAGATCGCAGCGTCACCACTACGTCATTCCAGGAACCAGCCTGCAGCACCTCTGTTTCACTGAGGAAAGGGAACTGGTTGGCCGACAAGATTAGGCTCAAGGCGCTTGCGGCTACCTCGTCTTCCACAATCATAAAGAAGCGCAGCGGGTGATCCACTCCAAGAGCGTCCCGAAGATCAGCGGGGCGTGACGGCTTAAGGATTGCTCTCGAATCACCGAGCCGTACACACATTCGGATACATGGTAGTGGAACGCGCCCCATGAACTCAGCGGAGTGGGTTGCGATGATAATCTGCGTATTGGAGGAGCGCGCCAGTGCTGCCATCTCATCCAAGAGCGCTGCCCGGCCTCTTGGTGCAATGTTGGCCTCAGGCTCATCAAGTAGTAGAACGGCGTTCTCGGAGCAATGGCGAATGTTCCATCGGAGAATGTGGACCGTCAACTCTCCGTAACTCATCTGAAATGAGTCGATCCATCTTTCTCCGTGCCTTGCCCTGACATATGGAAACGGGAAGCCTGCACCGCTCACATCGACCGGATAGTAAGTGACCTCGTCGTAAGAAATTCCCAAAATCTCACGCAGAGCGTCTAGATCCCTCCTCTTCTGGCGCCACGGGTCTCCGGCTAGATCAGTTTCCATAAAATTAAGACTGACGTCTTGGAAAAAAATCTGAATGTCCGTGGAAACATCGTAAGCATCTTGGAAGATGGGGTTGAATTCTCCACCAATGCGCGATTGCTTTCGCGATGCCTCTCGAGTGAGACTCAAGTCTGCATCTACCTGCACTTCTTGGTCGCCATGCTGAACCGTGACTGAGTGCTGGCCTCCGAGAAATGTTTCACTTTTACGCTGAGGGCGAATCAAGGGAGGGATGTCATAGTATCGAGAACCGGCTTGCAAGCATTCCGCGATCAAGGAGAGGAGGGTGGTTTTACCAGCCCCATGAGCTCCAGCAATAAGTGTTACCGGTGCAAGGTCCACGCTTTGCCCTTCGAACGGAGACCCCTCCTTAAAGTCAATGCGTTTCACATAGAACTGCGGCTCAAAGTGCTTCATTGACTGCCAGAGCCTCGTAGAAGCGTGCGGTGCGTTAGCCACGTCGGTCCCCCCTAATGATTTCGCAGATCATTCTTGCAGGGTGATGCCATGTGTGGCAGGTGGTTTCCGTGCTGAGGTCGGCGGAGTCTCAATGGGCGAGTCAACCCTTCAGCGATCTTGAAAACCGTCGTGGCGGCGATGTCACCGTGGGTTCAAATCCCACACCCACCGCAGATGAACGGCCCCTGACCAGGTAAATCGGTCGGGGATTGTCGCGCTGATGGCGCTGTCCACGAGTAACTGCCGTTCCCCGGTGTCTCCCGCTCGATCGGGCACGGCAGGGGCACGTCTGCTTCCAGCCTGGAAGCCGTCACAGGTCCACTGTCAGTGCCTCTTGCTAGCTTGCTCGTCGAGACCGGTCGGAGAACCCTTGAGGTCCGCGGTTAAGGGGGGTGGGCACAAAGGTCCCCGGGTTCGCCTCGGGACTGTGAGCTTAAGGCCGTGGCATCCACCCCCCTCCTCAAGCCTCGCGCACAACCTCCACCCACCACTCACCCCAGCTCCCATCCCGTCTGCCGTCGACCCACACACCGTGGAGCGGGCGTGGTTCCTGGCGTCCAGGTGGAGCGCGCCACTGTACGAACGACCTGGACGCCAGGGGCCGCGTCTGCTCGGCTCTGCCTGGGTCGACGGCAGACGGGATGGGAGCTCCCGCGCACGCCACACTCGGCCAGCACTCGCGAACGGAGCCCCCGCCATCCTGGAGCCTGAGCGCCCCCGCCGGAGGCATGTCTTTTGCCCGCGGGTGACTTCCTCGCTCCTGCCCGCTGCACGTAGCGCGCCGCCGGGCGCGGCCAGCCGGGGCGGAGACAGGAGGCAGGCCGCGCCGCAGAGGCGGCGCGCGCCCGCGCCGTGCGCGGGCCTTGATGAAGTAGGGAAAGTTCTACCGCACCGCGATCATGGTCGAGCTACCGACGATCATGCGGCTCGGCTTTCGGGCTTCTGGCCGTGCTCCAGGTAGACCGGAGCCGTCTGGTTCCTGGCCTCCGTTGCGGCGAGGATGCGCCGGGCCAGTCGCGGGATCGTGCGCTCGGCAACTTGTTCCGGGGGCAGGAAGGAAAAGCCCTTCAGCTCGTCCGGCTGCAAGGTGATCTGGGCAAGGTGGTCCTGGCTGAGCCGGCCGCCGTCGAAGAGGTACAGCACCTTGTCGCCCTCGGCTTCGTTCGGTGCCCAGTCGACCGCGAGCAGGCGCCCGATGGGTGGCGTGATGCCCAGCTCCTCGCGAACCTCTCGGACGGCAGCGTGCAAGGGTGACTCGCCGGTCTCGACGTATCCCCCGGGGATGTCCCAGTAGTCCTTGTACGTGGGCTCCACCATGAGGATCCGGCCCGCGGTGTCGAAGAACAGCGCACCCGCTGCCATGCGCGGATGCGCCATCTTCGCTTCGTGTGCGTTCGCTGCCATAGAGCCGAGGGTACCCAGCTCAGACGAGGTGCATCCTGTTGGCCAGGTCTGCCAGGTTGCGGCTCGGCCGGCCCTGCTGGTTCCGGATCCAGGTGAGGACGAGTTCACGTGCGAGGTAGTGGTTTCGTGCCTGCTCGGGTGCCCAGCTCTCCGCCTCGAGGGCCTTTGCCAGCGCCTCATCCACGCGGTTGTGGGTGCTGAGCGCTCGGGCCACGGAATCCGGGAAGCCGTACGCCTCCGCCCGGCAACGCGGGATGCACGCCCTTCCCACTTCTACGCCTCGGTGGGACTCGGGGCTTGGCACGCCCGCCTGTGCTGATGAGGCACCGTCGCTTCCCTTGCCGGTGCGGCAGCGGACGTACTCAGCCGCGGAGCGTTGCCGGGCGGGCCAGGAGGCGGCGCGCCGGCCGATCTGCGGGCCGCGCTCGGAGCCGCCCTGACCTGCCGTTTCCCGGCCCGAGGGCGCCCTCGGGCCGACACCCGTCCCACGTGAGCTTCGCCACGACTCGGGTGAAGCACGCTCGAACGTACGCCCTGGCTCACGTCGGCTGGACTTTCGTCCGGCTCCGAGGCGCGAGATCCTGGTATTCCGACCGTGGACCAGCGCACAAATCCGGGCTGGTGCGCCTCTCACGCGCCGGAAGGCCCACCTCATGCTCATACGGCTCTCAGTGCGACGGGTACCGTCGCGCCTTCCCTAAGGAGGCCGGGCGATGGATCTCCTGTCGTACCGTGACCGCAGAAGCGCGACACCACCGCCGCGGCTCCCCGGCCGCGCCACGACCGCACGAAGACTGAGCACGGCCGCCGCCGTGGCGGCGATGCTCCTGGCGGGCTGTGGCACGGACACCCCCAAGGCGGCCCCGCACTCCAGTGGCCCCGGCGTGTCCCTCGCCCCGTCCGCCACGCCTTCCCTCTCCCGTTCGGCCTTCGCCCCGTCCGCCACGCCTTCCTCCTCCCGTTCGTCCCTCGCTCCGGCCCTCACCTCCGCCGCCACCGCGTGCACCAACAGCACGAAGCTGGCCGGGTGGTCGAACCGCCGGCTGGCCATGCTGACCGTCGCCGTCCCGGTGTCGGAGACCTCGGTGTCCGACGTCACTTCCGAGGTGAGCGCGGGTGCGGGCGGTGTGCTGCTGTTCGGCAGCAAGGCTCCGACCGACCTCGGCTCCCGGCTGACCGCCCTGAAGTCCCATGTGCCCGGCAAACTGGGCCTGTTGGTGATGACCGACGAGGAGGGCGGCGGCATCCAGCGCATGTCGAACCTCGTCGGGTCCCTGCCCTGGCCCGCGTACATGGGCGCGCACTGGACCCCGGCCCAGATCCAGCAGAACGTCACGAAGGTCGCCAGAAAGATGGCTGCCGCCCAGGTCAACATGGACCTCGCGCCGGTGGTCGACGTCGACGGCAGGAACGTGGCCCCCAGCAAGACCAACCCCGACGGATGGCGGTCCTTCAGCGGCAACACCTCGGTGGTCTCCAAGGCCGGTGTCGCGTACATGAACGGGTTGCGCGCGGGCGGCGTGATACCCGTCGTCAAGCACTTCCCGGGCCTCGGCGGCTCCACTTACAACTCCGACTTCGGCCCGGCCCGCACCCTGCCCTGGTCCACCCTGCAGAAGGTGGGCATCCCGCCGTTCACAGCGGCCATCAAGGCCGGTGCCCCGGCCATCATGGTCTCCAACAACATCGTGCCGGGACTGGGCACCAATCCGGCGAGCCTGTCACCCACCGCCATCAGCTCCGAGCTGCGCGGCAAGCTGGGATTCAAGGGGCTGGTGGTCACCGACTCGCTCAGCGCCAAGGCCATCTCCGCCGCCGGCTTCAGCGTTCCCGCCGCCGCCGTCCAGGCCCTGCGCTCCGGCGCCGACATGGTCATGTTCGACCTGGGAGGCAACGTCAGCTCCCAAACGTCCGCTATCGCCACGGCGATCACCAATGCGGTGGCCGGCGGACACCTCTCCCGCAGCCGCCTCATCGACGCGGCGGGGCACGTCCTGGCCGTCCGGCACGTGAACCTCTGCTCCTGAACAGTGGGCCCCCTACCAGCGCCAAAGGTGCTGGTAGGGGGCCCACTCACGTCTGATGCCCGTCAGTTCTCCACGTCCCCGGGATCGAACATGTGAACTATGGACGTCGGTGCCTGCTCCCGCTGTCGGCCGGACAGCGAGAGCGGGCCCTGCTACCAAGTCACCGGCAGCTCCATCGGGAAGCGCCGGATCGTCTCCGTGTCCCACCGCACTTCCTCCGGCGGCACCGCGAGCCGCAGCCCGGGGAAGCGCTGCAAGAGACGCCCGATGGCCACTTCCAGCTCCGCCATGGCCAAGGGCACCGCGATGCACCGGTGTCCGCCCCAGCCGAACGTCATGTGCGGCTGGTACGGCCGGTCGGGGTCGAGGACGTGCGGGTCCGGGAAGCGCTTCGGGTCACGGTTGGCCGCCAGGTACGACACGTGGACGAAGTCGCCCGCCTGGATCCGTGCGCCGTCCAGCTCCACGTCCTCAAGGGCCAGCCGGGGGATACCGACCCCCTTGCGGAACGGGATGTGGCGGAGCATCTCCTGCAGGACGTCGGTCAGGGTCTCCGGCCTGCGCCTGAGGTGTTCCATCAGCTCGGGACGCGTCAGGAGCAGGTAGGCGATGTCGCTGATCTGGCACGTCGCCGTGTCCTGGCCGCTGAGTGTCAGCGTCAGTGCCATGACGGCCAGTTCCCTGTCGTCAAGCTGGTCCTTGCCGTCCCGCGCCGCGGCCATCGTACTGATGATGTCCTTGCCGGGTGAGTTCCGGCGCTGCTCGACGAGTTTGGCGAAGTAGGCCGTCAGGTCGGCCTTGGCGCTCGCCGCGGCCTCCTTGTTGTCCGGGTCGACGACGAGCAGCCGGCGCACGGACTCCTGCATCTGGGGCCACTCGTCCCGTTCGATGCCGAGGAGGTCCAGGATGGTGTGCTGGGGAAGCGGGTCGGAGAGGTACTGAACCAGGTCCGCCGGCCGGCCGTCCTCCTCCATCTTGTCCAGCAGGGCGTCCGCGAGCCAGGTGATCCGGCTCCGCATCCCCTCGACCCGCTGCTGCGTGAAGGCCTGCGAGGCCAACTGGCGGACACGGCTGCTGTGCGGCGGGTCCATCACGTTGACCGATTCGGGCGAGACGATCGGCTCCGGCGTCAGACGGGGGTAGTCGTGGCCGATGATGGCGGCCCGGCTGAGCCGGTGGTCGGTGGTCACCTGCTTGACGGCGTCGAAGCCGGTGACCAGCCAGGCCCCCGCATCACCGTAGGGAAGGCGAATGTATGCGGGGGAATCGCGGTCCATCAGGTCCGCGAGCTCAGGGTCGAACTCCAGGGCTTCACTGAAGTCGAACGGGCAGATGTTCTTCTCGTTGTCCGCGGCCATCAGCCGGCTCCTCCGGGCATGGGTACGACGTTGGTGGTGTCCACGGCCCGGCGAATGGCCTGGGCGAGCCTGACGGCATCGCCGTCGGCCCAGTAGTGGACGAAGAACAGGCGTGGTTCATCGGTGAGGTTGTGGTGGTGCGCCTCGACGAGTTCGACGCCGCCGCGCCGCAGGGCCATGAGGACGGCCCGGACCTCCTCGGCGATCACGACCAGGCCACCGCTGAGGGCGGCCCTCCCGCCGCCGAGCGGCTGGAAGTTGACGGAGCTGGTGGCGCCCAGCCCCGGAGGCAGGATCACAGGGCCGTCGACGACGGTCTCGCGGCGGACATAGGTGCACCTGTAGATCTCGCCGTCGGTGGCACCCTTGACGCCCATGACGGCGTCGATCGCGGCGGTGTCCAGGTCGACGGGCGGCGAAGAGGTGGTGGGTTCGGCGGGCGGGGTGCCGATGCGGTCGAACGCGGCGCGCAGACCGCGTGCGACGGTGACGGGATCGTGGCCGTGTGCGCGCAGATGAACCCACCAGACATCCGGCTCGTGGGCGAGCAGGTGCTTGTGGGTGCCGGCCTGCATGATCCCGTGCTCCTGCAGGACGTCGCTGAAGTGCTGCAGTTCGCGCTCGGTGACCACCGCGTCGCCCATCAAAAGCGTGCTGTGGTCCGCGTAACGGACGAAGGACACCTGCGTGCCCAGGGCGAGCGCGGGGTTGATCCGGATGCCGCGAGAGAAGACCGTGAGGTCCCGGCGCGGCAAGCCCGTGTGGTACATGAACCGCCTCATGCCACCGGGCCGGCCCAGAGCCTCTCCCACGTCCGCCCAGTCCGCCGGCTCGGTCATCACCGGTTCGACCGGGGAGCGGTCCTCCGGTCCCGGGGACAGGGCTCGGGCCCCGGCAGGCACACCGGTGAGTACGGGCGCAAGGGCGGCCGCGGCCGGCATGCGGCGTTGGGACGCGATGGGTCGGGAGCGGGTGTCCTGCTGTCGCTCGTCAGCCATGTCATATGCCTCCTGGCGCGATGGAAGCACAGGAGACCTCCCGGACCGCTGATCGGCACAGCCACGTCCCGCCAGGTGGGCTAACTGGCTGCCGCCGATGGACCGCGGCCGTGCCACAGCTCACCCCTGTCACCGAGCGGGCCGGGTGGCGAGGGAGTACTAGAACACGAAGATCAGGACACCTCCGCGGTTGACGAAGAACCCGTGGTGGTCGAAGCGGTCGCCGAAGCGGAACCCGTTGTGATCGAAGCGGTGATCGAAGCCGAACCCGTTGTGATCGAAGCGGTGATCGAAGCAGCCTCCGCCCCACCGGTCACCACGGTCGCCGCACCAGTTCGTGGTCACATGAGTGTGCACGGCAGGGGTTGCCGCTGAGGCCGTGCCCGCCGCGCCGATCACGGCGCCACCGGCCATCAGAATGCCGACCGCGGACACCGCGGCGAGACGCGTCACGCGTTGTGCTCGCATGATGGATACACCTTTCCTTCCATGGAGGAGCGACCCATGGAGGAGCGGCGCGGTCGCAGGTGTCGCGCATACGTACGGGAATCACGTCTCGCAGCCGAGATCCCCGCGGTACGGAAACCAGCCGACCGGGGCGTACCCCCGGGGTGGGGCTCTCTACATGACTACGTTGACGGCGCCCTTTTGGATTGACCGTCGACGGTCCAGCCGACGTCCGGCGCGGTCGGGACGGCTGGTTCATTGGCCGATTTGAGGGTATTTGCCTGGTATGAGTAATGCATCGATGTATTTGGCGGAACCCAGCGGTCTGCTCAGCCTCGGGCTGTTCCTGATCGCCGTGGCTCTCATCACGCTCCTGGCCGGCAGCTTCTGGCTGAGCTGCCGTATGCGGACCCGCGCACCGCGCCTGCCACGCCCGGAGGAGCAGCCGCACGTGCCGCAGGACGGCCCGGTCCGCGAGGCGCGGGAGATCCGGGAGCCCGCCGAGATACCCAAGGTGGCCAAGGGGGGGCACGCTCTCACCCCGTACGAGCTGACCCATATGTCGACCCGTACGAGCTCGTCGCAGAAGCGGCAACGCTGGCACGAGGGCGGCAGCGGCTCGTTCGGCAGCGGTGGGCTGGGCCACCACTGACGCCGGCGCCTCGGCCATACGCGAAGACGTCTCCGCCACACCCGAAGGCGCCTCGGCCACACCCGAAGAAAAGAAGCCCGCCACGAAAAGAGGCCCGCCGCCCTGTGGACGACGAGCCCCTCATTCAGGTGTGCGCGGGTCAGCCGGATCCCACGAAGAGCACCAGCAGCAGCCAGACCACCGGCGCCGTCGGCAGGAGCGAGTCCAACCGGTCCATGATGCCGCCGTGGCCCGGCAGCAAGGTGCCCATGTCCTTGATGCCCAGGTCCCGCTTGATCATGGACTCACCGAGGTCGCCGAGCGTGGCGGTGGCCGCGACCGCGAGGCCGAGGATCAGCCCCTGCCACCACGTGCCGCCCTCGATCAGGAACTGCAGACACAGCGCGCCCCCGACCATCGCGAAGGTGACCGCTCCGAACAGGCCCTCGCGGGTCTTGCCGGGGCTGATGCGCGGAGCCAGCTTGTGCTTGCCGAAGCGCCAGCCGATCGCGTACGCGCCCGTGTCGCTGACGACCGTCAGCAGCAGGAACGTCAGGACGCGGCGCGGACCGTCGTCGGCGGTCAGCATCATGGCCACGAACGTCGCCAGGAACGGCACGTAGAACGCGGCGAAGACGCCCGCGGTGACGTCCTTGAGGTAGCCCTCGGGCGGTTCCGTCATCCGCCAGACCAGGACCGCCAGCGCGGTGAGCGCCATCGCCACCCACGCGCCCTCGGCCCCCCGGACGTAACCGGAGACGACCATCGCCGCACCGCCGACCGCCAGCGGGACGAGCGGTGCCTTGATGCCCTTGCGCTCCTCGAGCCGTGATGTGAGCTCCCACAAGCCCACCACCACGGCGACCGCTATGACCCCGACGAACACGGCCTTGACGACGAACAACGACGCGACGATCACCGCGCCCAGCCCGACGCCGACCCCTATCGCGGCGCCCAGGTCGCGTCCCGCACTCTTCTTCTGCGGTGCGGGGGCGGGCTGTGGGGCGGGGCTGGGCATGGGCTCCTGCGGCTTCTGCGACGGGGTCCCGAGGGATCCCGTCTGTGGTGTGTCGTCGCGGAACAGGGGGCCACTCAGCCGAGCGGCCCCCCGGTCGTCATCCTGGTCTCCGCCGTGTGCGGGTACGCCGGGCACGATGGGCATGGGGCGAGTCTGCTGCGCGTTATGCGCATCGTATGCGGGACCCGCCGGGGCTGCCCCCTGGACAGGCCCCTGCTCGGACGGCCCCCAGAACCCGGCTTGTGGCGGCGCCCCCCAGGAAGAGTCGTTCATCAGACCTCGAGCAGCTCCGCTTCCTTGTGCTTGAGGAGCTCGTCCACCTGCGCGACGTACTTCGCGGTGGTGTCGTCGAGCTCCTTCTCCGCGCGGCGGCCCTCGTCCTCGCCGACCTCGCCGTCCTTGATCAGCTTGTCGATGGCGTCCTTGGCCTTGCGGCGGACCGAGCGAATGGACACCTTGGCGTCCTCGCCCTTGGTCTTGGCGACCTTGATGTAGTCCTTGCGGCGCTCCTCGGTCAGCTCGGGGAACACCACCCGGATGATGTTGCCGTCGTTGCTGGGGTTGACGCCCAGGTCGGAGTCGCGGATCGCCTGCTCGATGTTGCGCATCGCGCTCTTGTCGAACGGGGTCACCACGGCCATGCGCGGCTCCGGCACCGAGAACGAGGCCAGCTGGTTGATCGGCGTCAGCGCGCCGTAGTAGTCGGCCACGATCTTGTTGAACATCGCCGGGTGCGCACGGCCGGTGCGGATCGCGGCGAAGTCCTCCTTGGCGACCACGACGGCCTTCTCCATCTTCTCCTCGGCCTCGAGGAGGGTCTCTTCGATCACCACTTGCTCCTGCGTGTCTTGAGTAGGCCCGGCAGCTGCTCCTCGTCGGGGTGGCGGCCGGCTGCGTCGCGTCTTATTCCTGCACGGTTCCGGACCGGCAGGACATTGTCCATCCCCCGGTCAGGGTCCGTCCTCGGCCCGGGCTTGTCCCCGGCCGGGGTCGGTCCCGGTCAGCCCCGGCCGCTTTGGTCACCCACGAGTGTGCCGATCTTCTCACCCTTGACGGCCCGCGCGATATTGCCCTCCGCCAGGAGTTCGAAGACCAGGATCGGCAGCTTGTTGTCGCGGCACAGCGTGATGGCGGTCATGTCGGCGACCTTGAGGTCGCGGGTGATGACCTCGCCGTAGCCGAGCGAGTCGAACTTGACGGCCTCGGGGTTGGTCTTGGGGTCGGAGTCGTAGACCCCGTCCACGCCGTTCTTGCCCATCAGCAGGGCCTCGGCGTCGATCTCCAGGGCGCGCTGGGCGGCGGTGGTGTCGGTGGAGAAGTAGGGCATGCCCATACCCGCGCCGAAGATGACCACACGGCCCTTCTCCAGGTGCCGTACGGCGCGCAGCGGGATGTACGGCTCGGCGACCTGGCCCATGGTGATGGCGGTCTGCACGCGGCTGTCGATGCCCTCCTTCTCCAGGAAGTCCTGGAGGGCGAGGCAGTTCATCACCGTGCCGAGCATGCCCATGTAGTCGGAGCGGGCCCGGTCCATGCCACGCTGCTGGAGCTCGGCGCCGCGGAAGAAGTTGCCGCCGCCGATGACTACGGCGATCTGGGCGCCGCCGCGCACGACGGCCGCGATCTCGCGGGCGATCTTGTGCACCACGTCGGGGTCGACGCCCAGTCCGCCGCCGCCGGCGAACGCCTCACCGGAAAGCTTCAGCAGAAAGCGGCCCGCGCCTTTGCCGTCGTCGGTCTTCTCGCCCTTGTCGGCCTGGGTGGTGGTCATGGAGATCTCCTCATGGTGCACATACGAAGAAGGCCATTGCCGGTGGGGTGTTGGCTCCCATACGCGGCAATGGCCTCCTCGTCAGATCTGCTGTCGTCCGTCACGCACGCGCGCGTGTCGGCGTACGCGGACGACTGCTGCCGACCCTATAGGGGCCGCGCGTCGATCGCGGTACGGACTCAGATGCCGACCTTGATGCGCACGAAGCGCTTCAGGGTGACACCGGCCTCGTCCAGGACCTTCTGAACGGACTTCTTGTTGTCGAGCGCGTACGGCTGACCGAGGAGGGTGGCCTCCTTGAAGAAGCCGTTGACGCGACCCTCGACGATCTTCGGGAGGGCGGCCTCGGGCTTGCCCTCGGCGCGGGTGGTCTCCTCGGCGACGCGACGCTCGGACTCGACGACCTCGGCCGGGACGTCCTCCTTGGAGAGGTACTTCGGCGCGAAGGCGGCGATGTGCTGCGCGACACCCTTGGCGAGGTCGGCGTCGGCCTTGTCCAGCTCGACCAGGACACCGATCTGCGGGGGCAGGTCGGGCATGGTGCGGTGCATGTACGCGGTCACGTAGGCGCCGGAGAACTGGGCGAAGCGGTCCAGGACGATCTTCTCGCCCAGGTTGGCGTTGGCCTCGTCGACGAACGCCTGAACCGTCTTGCCGGGCTCGATCTCGGAGCCGAGAAGCGCCTCGAGGTCGGCCGGGGAGGTCTTGACGACGTGCTGGGCGATCTCGTTGGCGACGGTCTGGAACTTCTCGCCCTTGGCGACGAAGTCCGTCTCGCACTTCAGCTCGACCAGGACACCGGAGGTGTTGTCGTCAGCGATGATGGAGACCACGGCGCCGTTCTCGGCGGAGCGGCCCTCGCGCTTGGCGACGCCCTTCTGGCCCTTGATGCGCAGCGCCTCGACGGCCTTGTCGACGTTGCCGTCGGCCTCGTCCAGCGCCTTCTTGCAGTCCATCATGCCGGCGCCGGTGAGCTCACGGAGCTTCTTGACGTCGGCGGCGGTGTAGTTCGCCATGATTCCTGGAATCTCTCTCGAAGTCTGAAGATCTACGGGCCGAACGGCGGGGGCTCGGTGTGCCCCCGCCGTTCGTTACCCGAAGGGGTGAGGGGTCAGGCCTGCTCGGCGTCCGCGGCCGGGGCCTCGGCGACGGGGGCCTCGGCGGCCGGAGCCTCGACAACGGCCTCGGCGACAACCTCGGCCTGCTCGGCGTCGGCGACCTTCTCCGTCTCGGCGGAGGTCTGGACCTCGGCCTCGTCGGCCTTCTTCTCGCCCTCGAGCAGGTCGCGCTCCCACGCGGCGAGCGGCTCGCCCGCGGCCTTGTCACCCTCGGCCTTGCCGGCGCCGGAGCGGGCGATGAGGCCCTCGGCGACGGCGTCGGCGATCACGCGGGTGAGCAGGGTGACGGAGCGGATCGCGTCGTCGTTGCCCGGGATCTTGTAGTCGACCTCGTCGGGGTCACAGTTGGTGTCGAGGATGGCGACGACCGGGATGTTGAGCTTCCGGGCCTCACCGACCGCGATGTGCTCCTTCTTGGTGTCCACGATCCAGACGGCGCTGGGCACCTTCTGCATCTCGCGGATACCACCGAGGGTCTTCTCCAGCTTGGCCTTCTCGCGCGAGAGCACGAGAAGCTCCTTCTTGGTCAGACCCGAAGCGGCGACGTCCTCGAAGTCGATCTGCTCGAGCTCCTTGAGGCGCTGCAGACGCTTGTAGACGGTGGAGAAGTTGGTGAGCATGCCGCCCAGCCAGCGCTGGTTGACGTAGGGCATGCCGACGCGGGTGGCCTGCTCCGCGATGGCCTCCTGCGCCTGCTTCTTCGTGCCGACGAACATGACCGTGCCGCCGTGGGCGACGGTCTCCTTGACGAACTCGTAGGCGCGGTCGATGTACGACAGCGACTGGAGCAGGTCGATGATGTAGATGCCGTTGCGCTCCGTGAAGATGAAGCGCTTCATCTTCGGGTTCCAGCGACGGGTCTGGTGACCGAAGTGGACGCCGCTTTCCAGCAGCTCCCGCATCGTGACGACGGCCATGGCCGTTCTCCTTGGTGTTCTCGGTTGTGCCGCGTGTGCCGGACGGCACTCGCGCCTGACGCCCGCGATGCGCCTTGCCACGAGGGACCGAGGGGCGCTGACACCGGCTTTTGATGACCGGATGTCGGGGCGTGCGAAGTCGACCCGGTGACCCGGATCGCCACGAGAAGTGTACGGGACCCGCGAGGTGCGGGGTGACGCCGCTGTCCACAACCGGCCGGTGGTCCACAGATCCCGGCCAAGATCCGTCCGATGCGGGACCGTTCTCGCATGCGAGCGAAACGATGTGTGCGCACGTGGCTGGGGTTGCTGTTGGGAATGACGGTGACCGTTCTGGGTGCGCTGACCCCCTCAGCCCTGGCCCGGGCGAACGGTCCGGCGCCCCCGACTCCCGCCGGTCCACCGGCCTCCGACACGACGGTTCTGCCTCTCGCCCGTCTCTGGCCGGTGGGTCTGCGCCCCTCGGTCCTGCGCGGCTGGGACCCGCCGGCGACGCCGTACGCCCGCGGCCACCGCGGGGTGGACCTCGCGGCGCCCCCGGGTGCCCCGGTCCGCTCCGTCGCGGCCGGCCGCGTCTCCTTCGCGGGGCGCGTCGCGGGCCGTGGAGTGGTCGCCGTCGAACTCGCGGGCACGGGCACTCCGCCCCTGCGCACGACCTTCACCCCCGTACGGGCGACGGTGCGCCAGGGCGACGAGGTGGCCGCGGGCGAGGTACTGGGCACGCTCGAACCGGGCGACGCCCACTGTGGAACGTCATGCCTGCACTGGGGCCTGCGCCGAGACAGAACCTACTTGAACCCCCTGTCCCTGCTCCCGCCCTGGCTCCTGCACAGGGGCCCGTCCCGCCTGCTCCCGCTGACAGGGGCCCGGAGACAGCCGTCCGGGTCCCCGGCCCACATGCGCTGAGAAGCCGGGAAGAGCACTCGCCGCCACGCCGGCAGGCGCACGTGCGATCGGAAGCGGGGCCTCAATCCCCAAGGTGCACTCCGCAGGGGCCACGCCGTGCGACCTGCCCCGACGCCGGGCACCCGGCGTACAGGGGCTCAGCCCCGTACGCCCCGTAGTGCCATCCCCACCGCGGCATCCGTGATCGTGCCGGGATCCTCCGCGGCCCCGAGCTCGATCCTCCGTACCGCCGCGTCGACCACGCCCTGAAGCAGCATCGCGGCCAGCCGCGGCTCGGCGTGGCCCATCTGCCGCAGCGCGTCGACGATCATCGCGACCAGCCCGCCGTGCGCCGCGCGGATCTTCTCCCGGGCCCCGGCGTCGAGCTCACTCGCGGAGATGGCCACGACAGCCCGGTGCCGCCGGTCCCCGACCAGCGCCAACTGCTGCCGGACGTACGCCTCGACCTTGCCCTCGGGCCCGTCCACCGCGGCCATCGCCGACGAGACCTCCGCGGCCCAGACCGGAAAGTCCACCTCGCACAGCTCTTCGACCACAGCCGCCCGGGACCGGAAGTACTCGTACACGGAGGACCGCGCGAGCCCCGTGCGCTCCGCCAGGGCCGGGAAGGTCAGCGCCTCCGTCCCGCCCTCGGACAGCAGGGACCGGGCCGCGTCCAGCAGGGCGGCTCGCTGCATCGACCGGTGCTCGGCCACGGAGGCCGCTCGAATCCTTGGCACGCCCTCCACTTTACGGACGGACCGCCCCGAACGGCAGCCACTCCCACCACCGAAAGGAACGTGCCAGGGAGACGGAGTGACCAGGCAGGGACGATTCAGCAGCCTGCCCCGCTCGAGGTCAGCGCCCGAAACTCGCCAACTTGGCGCGCAGCTGCAACACCGACTTGGTGTGGATCTGACTCACCCGGCTCTCCGTCACTCCCAGCACGTTCCCGATCTCCGCGAGCGTCAGACCCTCGTAGTAGTAGAGCGTGACCACCGTCTTCTCCCGCTCCGGCAGCGTGTTGATCGCCCGCGCCAGAAACCTCCGCAGCTCCCGGTCCTCGGCGACCTCCACCGGATTGTCCGCCGCGGTGTCCTCCAGCGTGTCCATCAGGCTCAGCCGGTCACCGCCCTCACCGCCGACGTGCAGCAGTTCCTCCAGCGCCACCACGTTGGCCAGCGACAACTGACTGAAGACCGCGTGGAGATCCTCCACCCCGATCCCCATCTCGGCGGCCACCTCGCCCTCCGACGGCGTCCGCCGCAGTCGCGCCTCGAGCGTCGCGTACGCCCGCTCCACATTGCGCGCCTTCTGCCGCACCGAGCGAGGGATCCAGTCCAGCGCCCGCAACTCGTCGATCATCGCGCCCCGGATCCGCGTGATCGCGTACGTCTCGAACTTGATCTCCCGCTCGATGTCGAACTTCTCGATCGCGTCGATCAGCCCGAACACCCCCGACGACACGAAGTCGGCCTGCTCCACATTGGCCGGCAGACCCACGCTCACCCGCCCCGCGACGTACTTCACCAGCGGCGAGTAGTGCAGGATCAACTGCTCGCGCAGCCGCTCGTCCCCTGTCGCCTTGTACGACCGCCACAACTCGTCGAGCGTCGAGGGAGCGGGCGGCCGCACGCTACCGCCGTCGCGGGCGGCTGGGGGGATCGCCGCCCGATCGGACCCGGAGGTGTGCTGGGGCATTCGTCGCCTTGTGCCGTTCTGCCGTGAACTGGGGGTACCTGGGTGCGCTGTCGCGCTGATGTCGAGTTGCCTGTCCTGCGTCGGAATCCACGTGAGCGTAGCGTGACTGGAGCGTCGCAGTGCGCGAAGGGGAGCGGATCAGTCGTGCGCAGATACGTTCCGCTGTGCGCCCCTCGGGGGCATGTTCGTCGCCCTCCGTGATCATCGAGGGACATCAACTGCGGGAATTGCCAAGGCTGTCGGCGTTCGCCCGGACGGCCGAACACGCTCGGTCAACACCCGCGACGATCATCACGGACCGAGATCGTGGCCTGGCGTGTCAACTTCCAGCCGTCGCCGTGTCGTTCGACGAAACCAAGTGATCGGAGTTCGTACAGTCTCCCGACCGCGTCGTCCGTGGTGGTCCCCGCCTCGCGGGCGATCTCCTCCGCCTCTGCCGGACCGCGCGCCGGCAGCGCGGCCAGCACACGTCCGGCGCCCGGATCCAGCAGGTCACGCGGCAGCACGGGCCCGCGCCGGTCCGGGGCCAGCTCGCCGATGTCGCCCACCAGCTCCGCGACGTCCGCGGCGTCCGTGACCAGGACCGCCTCCCCGCGCAGCAGCTCATGCACCCCGGCCGACAGTCCACTGGTGACGGGGCCCGGCACCCCCATCGCGAACCGCCCCAGCCGCTGCGCCGCCCGCGCCGTGACCAGCGCACCACTGCGGTACGCGGCCTCGACGACCACCGTCCCCCGGGTGAGCGCGGCGATGACCCGGTTCCTGAGGATGAATCTGCTCGGCGTGGGATGGTCACCGGGCGGCAACTCCCCCACGACCAGCCCCTGTTCGGCGATCCTGGAGATCAACTCGGTGTGTCCGCGCGGATAGGGCCGGTCGACTCCGCAGGCCAGCACGGCGACGGTCGCACCGCCCGCCCCGAGGGCACCCCGGTGCGCGGCGCCGTCCACCCCGTAGGCACCGCCCGACACCACCACCCAGCCACGCTCGGCGAGCCCGGCGCCGAGCGTGGCCGCCACGTGGGCGCCGTACTCGGTGCAGGCCCTCGCTCCGACCACGGCGACCGAGCGCAGTGCCCATATCCGCAGGCTGGGCCGCCCCCGTACCCACAGGCCGGTGGGACGCGTGTCGCCGAGGTCGTCGAGCTGCGCCGGCCACTCGGGGTCCCCGGGGCACACGAACCGGGTCCCGGCCTCCCGCGCCACCGCGAGGTCCCGCTCCGGGTCCGCCCGCTCCGCCCGGGCCCGCAGCCCCGCCCAGCGCTTGTCCGTCACTCCCCGTGGTTGCTCACCGCCCGCGACGAGCCGCCGGACCGCCTCAGCGGCACCGACCGCACGGAGCCAGCGCCCGCACGCCTCGTCGCCCGGTTCGATCACCCGCGCGAGGAAGGCCCGCTGAAGCCTCTCGTCCTCCTGGCTCACGACAGCGCGCCGATCGCCATCGGCACCCCACGGGGGACGCCGGTGCGCAGTTGCAGGGCGAGGGCGACGTCCGTCGCGCCGGGCCGGTCGTGTCCCACCAGGTCCGCGACGGTCCAGGCGACACGCAGCACCCGGTCCAGGCCGCGGGCGGTCAGGGCACCTCGCTCCAGGCTGCGCTCCGCCTCGTCCATCGCGCCCAGGGACGCGTACCAGCGGCTGCGCAGCTCCCGTCCCGGCACTTCGCTGTTCGTCCGCCAGGGCGTGCCCGCCAGCCGCGCGGCGGCCCGCTCCCTGGCGGCGCGCACCCGGTCGGCGACCGTCTCGGTGGATTCACCCCGGGCACCACGCTCGGTCAGCTCGGAGCGGGTGACGCGGTCCACCTCGATCCGCAGGTCGACACGGTCGAGCAGCGGCCCGGAGAGCCGGGCCTGATAGCGGCGGATCACGGAGGACGGACACTCGCACAGGTCGTCCCGTTGCGAGAAGCGGCCGCACGGGCAGGGATTCGCCGCCAGCACCATCTGGAACCGCGCCGGAAACCGCACCACCCCCGCACTGCGCGCGATCACCACATGCCCCGCCTCCAGGGGCTGCCGCAGCGCGTCGAGGGCCCGGCTGCTGAATTCGGGCGCTTCGTCCAGGAAAAGCACGCCTCGATGAGCCAGGGACACCGCGCCCGGCCGTGCGATCCCCTGGCCCCCGCCGACGAGGGCCTGCATGGTCGCCGAGTGGTGCGGGGCGCAGTAGGGAGCGATGTCGACCAGGGGTCTGCCCGCTGGCAGCAGGCCGGCGACCGAATGGACGGCGGTGACCTCCAGGGATTCGCCCTGGGTGAGCCGCGGCAGGATGGCCGGCAGCCGCTCGGCGAGCATCGTCTTGCCCGCTCCTGGGGGACCTTCCAGGAAAAGGTGGTGCCCACCCGCCGCCGCGACCTCCACGGCGGTCCGTGCCGAGTGCTGGCCCACGACGTCGGCGAGGTCATGGCCGTGGCCGTGCTGGGCCGCGCCCATGCTGTGCATGCCGGTGGCCGCGCCCGTGCCCGGCATCCGCAACCCCGCCATCAGCGGGTCCGGTCGGCCCTGCTCGTCCGGGTCCTCCTCGGGCACCGGTTCGTCCGTGAGCACCGCGATCAGCTGGCGCAGACTGCGCACCCCGAGCACCGAGATCCCCGGTACGAGCGAGGCCTCGGCGGCCGCGCACTCGGGCACCACCACCTGCTCGTACCCGGCGTCCGCGGCGGCGAGGACCGCGGGCAGCACGCCCCGCACCGGCCGCACGCGTCCGTCCAGGCCCAGCTCGCCGATCATCACGATGTCGGAGAGCACCCGGGGATCGATGCGCTCGGCGGCTCCCAGCACCGCGCAGGCGACGGCCAGGTCAAAACCGCTGCCGCCCTTGGGTACGGAGGCCGGGCTCAGGCCGACCGTGAGTTTCTTCTGGGGCCACGCCGAACCGGAGTTCACCACCGCCGCCCGGACCCGGTCCTTGCTCTCGGTCAGGCTCTTGTCGGGCAGACCGACCAGGGTGAAGGCCGCGACGCCCGGCTCCAGGTCCGCCTGGACCTCGACGACCACGCCCTCGACGCCCACGAGGGCCACCGCACAGGTACGCGCGAATCCCATCAGGCCACCCCCCGCGCGTGCTCGACCACGGGGGCACCACGGTCGGGGAGGACGACGCCGATCAGATCGATGCGGACGCCGCCGGGTGGTGCCCCGCCGTGTTCCTGGAGCCAGCGCTCGGCCAGGCCACGCAGGCGCTGTGCCTTGGCCGGGGTGACGGCCGCCATCGGATGCTCGAAGGCCCCCGACTTGCGCGTCTTGACCTCGCAGACGACGAGCGCGTCGCCGTCCCGGGCCACGATGTCGATCTCGCCGGTCCTGCCGCCGCGCCAGTTGCGCGCCAGGACCGTCATCCCGGTCTCGGTCAGCCGCCGTGCGGCCAGATCCTCGCCGTACTTGCCCAGTGCGTTGCGTGCCTCGGGTGTGTTCATGTCGGCACCACCTCCGGCGCCAACACTGAGGCCACTTCGACCCGTTATTGGATCTTGGTGGACAAACGGCCGACTGTGGACAACTCCCTCACCCACACGAGGGTTTCCTGGTCCGTCGTCAGCGAGGGATCCCGGTCCGTCGCCGGCCGTCTGTCATCGGCCACCCGTCATCAGCCGCCCGGCAGCTCCAGGTCGCTCTTGTTCAGCTCCTCGATATTCACGTCCTTGAACGTAAGGACACGCACCTGCTTGACGAAGCGAGCAGGTCGGTACATGTCCCACACCCAGGCGTCCGCCATGGACACCTCGAAGAACACCTCGCCCTGGACCGAATGCACCTGCATCTCGTAGTCGTTGGTGAGGTAGAAGCGCCGTTCGGTCTCGATCACATATTTGAACAGACCGACGACATCGCGGTACTCCCGATAGAGCTTCAGCTCCATCTCGGTCTCGTACTTCTCGAGGTCCTCGGCGCTCATGGCATGTTCCCCTTCAGCCGTGCGTCCCCCTATTGTGCGCCAGCCCCGCGAGCCCCTAGACGATTTCGGTGTCGAGGATCTCGGGCCTGGCCGGAGGACCCTCGTCGAGCAGCCTGCGCAGCAGCTCGGCGAGTCTGGTCGGATACACCGTCTCATGTGCCTCGGTCAGTTCCCGGCACGTCCACCAGCGCGCTCCGGCGACACTGCGCCGTTCCAGCTCCGTCAGCCCGGCGGCGACGGTTCCCTTCTGGGTCGTACGGGCCAGGAAGTACCACTCGTCCTGGTCCCAGCGGCGCCCCGCGAACGGGAACGAACAGGTCCGCTGCCACAGCACCGGGCCCAGGGCGACCTCGGTGATGCCGGTCTCCTCCACGAGTTCCCGCAGCGCGGCCTCCTCGTGCGTCTCGTCGCCCTCGAGGCCACCGCCGGGCGTGAACCACCAGTCGTCCGCCGGATCGTCCGGCTCGTGACCGTGCAGCAGCAGAATGCGGTCCTCCGCGTCGAGCAGCACGACCCGGGCCACCTTCCGTGGCCCGCCGGCGCCGGAGTCCGCGACGGAACCCCCGTACGACGCCTCAGGCGGCACCGGCCAGCTCCGTCCGCGTCCGGCCGCGCCGCCTCAGCAGCCCCGCGATCGGCCCGTACGCCGCCCCGCCCAGCACCAGCACCGCGCCGACCACGACGGCGGTCAGGACCAGCCGCAGCGGCCCCGGCGACGAGATCCCGCCGAGCTTCTCGAAGCCCGTGGGGCGTGCCAACATGCCGTTCATCGGCCAGGCGACGGCGTCGACACGGCTCTTCACCGCGCTGCGCGCGACGGTGCCGTTGAAGGCCTCGGTGAGGTGGGCCGTGGAGTCCAGTGAGCCGCTGCGCTCGTCACCGAGCAGGAAGAGCCGGTCCTTGGGCACCTCGATGGTCGGGATCTGCTTCGACTCCGCGGCCTGGCCCTTGGGGAGATACGGTTCGTCGATCTGCTTGCCGTTGACGGTCAGCTTGTTGTTCGTGCAGCACGCGACCGTGTCACCGCCGACCGCGACGACCCGCTTGACGATGAGCGTGTCGCCCCAGCTCTTCTGCTTGAAGACGATGACGTCGCCGCGCTTGACGTCGTCGCCGTCGATCCGCTGGGCCAGAATGCGATCGCCCGCCTTGATGGTCGGCACCATCGACTCGGTCGGCACGGTGTACGGCTGGTATTCGATCGCGCCCCAGGCGAAGCCGCCGAGAAAGAGCACACAGCCGAGGGCCACGGCCAGCCCCGACAGCACGCTGCCGAGCCGCCCGCGGCCCTCGTCCGTACGACCTGACGTCCTGCTCATCCCAGTGCTCCCCCAACTCGGAGAATCGATCCCGCGGCCCCACCTGCGGGCCGCGGAAGATCGGCGATCTGGGACGGCACCCTACCCGGCGGTACCCCGACCAGAAACCCTCGGGTTTCCGGCGGTAAGCCGACGCCTGCGCCACAGCACCAGCGGCACCGCGCCGGCCAGTCCGAGCGCGCCCGGAGCGGCGGCGCTGAGGTTCTGGTCGAAGGTGTCGGGAATCGGCAGTGTGTCCCAGCGGGTGGGCGGCCAGGCGATCACGATGGCGCGGCCGACGACATTGCCCACCGGCACGAAGCCCTGGTGACTGTCCTGCTGGTGATAGCGGGAGTCCAGCGAGTTCTGCCGGTGGTCACCCATGACCCAGATTTTGCCTTTGGGTACCGTCACCTTGAACTGGCCGCCCTGGTCGTCCACGCTGCACGGGGTGTTCCCGGCGTAGACGTACGAGGTCTCGTTCAGCGCCTTGCCGTTGACCTTCACCGGGCCGTTGCCCTTGCACTCGATCGTGTCACCGGCGACACCGATGACCCGCTTGATGAGGTCCTTCTCGTTGGCGGACGGCATCAGGCCGATCTTGCTGAGGAACGTCTGCACGGCGTTCGGGTTGGGCGTGGGCTCGCCCGCCAGCCAGTTGTCGGGGTCGTGGAAGACGACCACCTCGCCGCGCGAGGGCTCCGAACCGAACCACGGGGTGAGCTTGTCGACCAGGACCCTGTCGCCCTGCTGAAGGGTGTTCTGCATCGAGTCCGAGGGAATCGAGAACGCCTGGACCAGGAAGGTCTTGATCAGCAGCGCGAGAACGAGCGCGATACCGATGAGGAGCGGAAGCTCCTTCCAGAAGGAACGCGGCTTCTTGGGCTTCGGCTCCTGCTCGCCCTGCTCCTTCGTACCGCCGCCACCGTCCCCGGAGTCACTCCCGGAACCAGTGACGTCGTTCGTGGCCGGGGTGGCCGATCCGTCGGGTCGCTCCGGCTGCTCCTCGGGGCCACCATGTCCGGATCGTGCGCCGACCGCCAAATCCCCCACATCCACTCCTCACTCCGTGCCGCCGCCTGCTCCGGATCCGGCGCAGGCCCACCACTCCCATAACGAGCGGGAGTTCCGCAGGGCTCGGGAGCGGGATCAATCGATTGAGATCCGCGGACGCCACCCTATGCGACGGGCCGAGGGCGGTTGTCGACCCGCTCGGTACGGACGAGAACGTGTCCGGTTCCTTCAGACGGGTCCAGTGCCCGAAGGGCCAGGCGATGACCATGGCTCTGCCGACGACCGAACTCTCGGAGACGGTACCGCCGTATTTCTCGGTGCGGTGGTAGCGGGAGTCGGCGGAGTTGGCCCGGTGGTCGCCCATCACCCAGAGACGGCCCTTGGGCACGGTCTCTTCGAAGGAGAAGTCCGACGGTTTGTTCCCGGCCTGGATGTACGTCTCGTTGAGCGGCATGCCGTTGACGGTCACGCGCCCTTGGGTGTCGCAGCACTTCACGGTGTCGCCGCCGACCGCGACGACCCGCTTGATCAGGTCCTTGTCGTTGTCGGAGGGCAGCAGACCGATGGCCGTCAAGCCCTCTTTGACCTGCTTGACGACGACGGGGTCGTTCTTCTTGGTGGTCTTCTCCCCGGCCAGCCAGTTGCCGGGGTCCTTGAAGACGACGACGTCGCCGCGCTCGGGCTTGGAGCCGAACCATGGCGTGAACTTGTCGACGAGCACACGGTCGCCGATCTGGATCGTGTTCTCCATGGAGCCCGACGGGATCACGAAGGCCTGGACGAGGAAGGTCTTGAGGACAAGGGCTATGAGCACCGCGACGCCCACGAGGAGAGGTATCTCCTTGACCGCGGAGCGCCGTCGGCGCCGCTTGACCTTGCGCTGGAGCTTGCGGCGCTCGGCACGGCCGGGCCGGACCGCGCCGCCGGCGGCGCGCCGGGTGCCGGTGGGCAGCAGGTTGTCGGCGGCGTGGTCGGAGACTCCGCGCGGCCTGCCACGGTTACCCATGGGCACCGTCCGCGGCGGACACACGCGCGTAGGCGGCGGAACGCCGCAGCCGGGTCCAGTGGCCCGCGGGCCAGGCGATCCAGTCGGCCCTGCCGATCACTTCACCGACGGGGACCATGCCGCCGCCGGGGGACCCCAGGTGGTCGCGGGAGTCGCTGGAGTCGCTGCGGTGGTCGCCGAGGAGGAACAGGCTGCCGTCGGGCACCACGACGTCGAAGGGAACATCGGACGGGCTGTTCCCCGGGTACAGAAACGTCGACTCGTCGACCGACCTGCCGTTCACTTGGAGCCTCCCGTCCTTGTCACAGCAGACCACGTGGTCTCCCCCCACACCGACGACGCGTTTGACGTAGTCCGCGTTCCCGAAATACCCAGTGCCGTCGAACACAACTACGTCGCCCCGCTGCGGCTCAGCACCAAAACGGTACGCCAACTTGTTTACGAGAACGCGGTCCCCGATCCTCAATCCGCGCTCCATCGAACCGCTGGGGATCTCGAACGGCTGCATCACGAAGTTGCTGAACAGCACCACGAACAGCAGGCAGACCAGCACGGTCAGAGTGAACCGTCCACCTGGGAGCCAGTCCGCGACCCGGGCCACCAACGCGAAACGCGACCGTTCCTCCGGCCCCTCGACGTCCGAGATGTCCTCGGACTCGACAGGGCGGGAGGAGCGGTCGCGCTCCGTGTGCTGTGCTTCGGTGTCCATCGGAGCCAGATGTTATCCGGCGTCCATGTGAACCCCTTCGCGAGCTCAGTTGTCGCGCTTCTCCTTGATCTTCGCGGCCTTGCCGCGCAGGTCACGCAGGTAGTACAGCTTCGCGCGACGCACGTCACCACGGGTGACGAGCTCGATCTTCTCGACGATCGGGGTGTGCACCGGGAAGGTACGCTCGACGCCGACCGAGAAGGAGACCTTGCGGACCGTGAAGGTCTCGCGGACACCGGCGCCCTGACGGCGGATGACTACGCCCTTGAACTGCTGCACACGGGAGCGGTTGCCCTCGATGACGCGGACGTGGACGTTGACGGTGTCACCCGGGCGGAAGGCCGGGATGTCGCTGCGCAGCGACGCGCTGTCGACGGTGTCGAGCAGGTGAGACATTTCGTCTGCTTTCTTCGCTGATGCCACAGGTCATCAACGGGAGCTAGTTTTCCAAGAGGGTGCTGTCGCGTCGGGACGGTCGTCGTGTCCCCCTGTGGCAGGGGCGCCCGGTCTACGCAGACAACAGCGGCCTATTCTTCCACGGCCTCCGGCCTGCGCCAAAATCGACCGCCGGGATCCGGCTGCCAGCCCAGGATCGAGAGCATTTCGCGGTCCTTCTTGTCGAAGACGGAAGAGTCGCAACGCTCGATGAGGTCGGGCCGGTTGGCCGCCGTACGCCGCAGCGCCTCGTCGCGACGCCAGCGGGCGATCTTCCCGTGGTGGCCGCTGACCAGCACGTCGGGGATCTCACGACCGCGCCACGCCGGGGGCTTGGTGTAGACGGGCCCCTCCAGGAGGTTGGCCATGGCCCCGGGGGCGAACGAGTCGTCCCGGTGGGACTCGGCGTTGCCGAGAACACCCGGCAGCAGCCGCGCCACGGCCTCCGTGACGACGAGTACGGCCGCCTCACCGCCGGCGAGCACGTAGTCGCCGATGGACACCTCGTAGACGGGCATCCGGGTCGCGTATTCGTCGATGACCCTTCGGTCGATGCCTTCGTAGCGGGCGGGCGTGAAGACCAGCCAGGGGCGCTCGGAGAGCTCGACGGCGAGTTCCTGGGTGAAGGGGCGTCCGCTGGGCGTGGGCACGACCAGGACGGGCCCGTGGGAGCCGGTCTCGTAGCCGTCGGCCAGGACGGAGTCCAGGGCGTCGCCCCAGGGCTCGGTCTTCATCACCATGCCGGGGCCGCCGCCGTACGGGGTGTCGTCGACCGTGTTGTGGCGGTCGTACGTCCACTCCCGAAGGTCATGGACCTGCACGTTCAGCTGCCCGCGCGCGCGTGCCTTGCCGACGAGCGAGACGTTGAGCGGTTCCAGGTACTCGGGGAAGATCGTGACGACGTCGAGCCGCATCAGGCGTCGGCCCCCGAGGAGTCCTCGTCGCCCTTGGAGGAGGCGTTTTCCGTGTCCCTGGAGGAGACGATTTCCGCCTGGTCGTCGATCAGGCCCGGCGGCGGGTCGATGACGGCCCGCTGCTCCTCCAG
The DNA here is from genome assembly GCF_036227505.1 of Streptomyces sp. NBC_01450. NCBI lineage: Bacteria > Bacillati > Actinomycetota > Actinomycetes > Kitasatosporales > Streptomycetaceae > Streptomyces > Streptomyces sp. NBC_01450. The sequence goes on from NZ_CP109480.1 coordinate 3,842,881, forward strand.
GTCGATCTCGGTGACGATCTCCTCGACGAACGGGATCATGACCTCGGTCCCGTCGGGCCGCTCGACCACGAACAGGTCCTGTGAGGGCAGATGGGAGATCTCCGTGATCCGCCCGACCTCCACCCCGTCCTTGGTGACCACGTCCAGGTCCATCAGCTGGTGGTCGTAGTACTCGTCCGGGTCCTCCGGCTGCTCGTCCGGGTCGACCTCGGCGATCAGAAGGGTGTTGCGCAGCGCCTCGGCGGCGTTCCGGTCGCGTACGCCCGCGAAGCGCAGCAGCAGACGGCCGCTGTGCACACGGCCGGTCTCGATGGTCAGCGGTCCGGTGGAGGCCGGATCGGTGAGCAGGACGGCGCCGGGCCCGAGCCTGAGTTCCGGCTCGTCCGTACGGACCTCCACGGTGACCTCGCCCTTGATGCCGTGGGCGCGGCCGACGCGAGCGACTACCAGCTGCACTGTGCTTGATCTCCTGTCGATGTGCCTACGGCATTGGTTCGTAGACGACTACGGGCCGGGGACGGCTCGAAAGCCCTCCCCGGCCCGAGCCGGTGCTGCCTGTTACGTCAGCGGACGTGGTCCACGTCGACGAGGTCGACGCGGACACCTCGGCCGCCGATGGCACCCACGACGGTCCGCAGCGCGCGGGCGGTACGGCCGTTGCGGCCGATCACCTTGCCGAGGTCGTCGGGGTGCACCCGGACCTCGAGAACGCGCCCACGGCGCAGGTCGCGCGAGGCGACCTGCACATCGTCGGGGTTGTCGACAATGCCCTTCACGAGGTGCTCGAGAGCCTCCTCGAGCATGCTCAGGCCTCGGTCGACTCAGACGAAGAAGACGCGGCCGGGGCCTCGTCCTTCTTCTCAGCCTTCTTCTTCTGGGTGATGGCCTCACCCTTGCCCTCGTCGTCGCCGCCCAGGGCGTCGAACGACGGGCGCGTCGCCTTCGGCTCGGCCACGAGCAGCGGAGCAGGGGCGGGCTCGCCCTTGAACTTCTGCCAGTCGCCGGTCAGCTTCAGGATGGCGAGAACGGGCTCGGTCGGCTGCGCGCCGACACCCAGCCAGTACTGCGCGCGGTCCGAGTCGACCTCGATGCGCGAGGGATTCTGCACCGGGTGGTACAGACCGATCTCCTCGATGGCCCGACCATCACGGCGGGTACGGGAGTCGGCGACGACGATGCGGTAGTGAGGCGAACGGATCTTGCCCAGACGCTTCAGCTTGATCTTGACTGCCACGGAAGTGGTGTCTCCTGGTCTTGACGTGGTTGGGCACGGCGAGATGGCCGCGTGGGGTTGCGGTACCCGAGTGCCCGATGGACGCGTCAGCCGGAGGAGAGAGGGGTCCTGTGCGGCTGTCGAGTACAGCTAGCCATTGTGCCACACCCTGACGGGCCGCCTTCACGGGGCAGCGCGCGGCGACCCCCGGCGCCGGATGCCCGGCATCGGGGGTCGCCGCCGAGGTCGGCAGCGCGCCCCGGCTCGGGCCGGGTGCCACCGCGCGGGGCTGAGGCCGGCTGAGTACGGCTGCCACGAGCAGCCGTCTTCTCAGCTCGCCGCAGCGCCCACGACCTCGGGGATGCGGAACGGCTGCCCGCACCCTCCGCACATGATCGGCGCCTGCGCCAGCACGGACGGGACGACCCGTACGTTGCGGCCGCAGTCGCAGACCGCCTTGACCCGGACGCCTCCTCCGGAGGAGCCGTGCCGGGCGGCCGGGCCCCGGAACGAGCGGGCCGTGTCGGCGGCGGTCGCGGCGGTGTGCGCCTTGAGGGCGCGTTGCAGCCGCTCGATCGTCGGGCGGTAGCGCCGCTTCGCCTCGGGGTTGAGTGTGACCAGGGAGAAGCCACTACTGGGGTGCGGCTCCTCCGGGTGGTCGAGGCCAAGCTCCTCGGCGATGGCGAGGAATCTGCGGTTGTGGTACCGGCCGGCGCGCGAAGTGTCGCGGACTCCGCGGGCGGCTGCGATGCCATGGACTGCCTCATGCAGCAGTCGTTCGAAGGAGAGTTCGTGTCCGCAGGCGGACGACGACTCTCCGATCAGGGACTCTGGCGCGGCAAGATCGGGCAGTTCGGAGTGGTGCCGCTGAATGTCGGCCCACGCCCCTGCCAGCTCTGCGGCGAGAACAGGTGGTGTCGTGCTCACGTAATGACAACGAGCCGGGGGGCCTCTGTGTTCCTATTCCGGGCCATCCCAAATAATTTGCACGTACCCGTCAGTTGCCGCTGATGCGTCCGGACGAGGGCGGGTGCGCTGATCTGCGGAGAAGCCTCACAGCTCACGCCAAGCCGGTACGTAGTAACACGTACGCCCCGACGCGTAGACGATGTCCGCACACCGGGGCACCTGTGGTCATCAGATGCGCAAGAGGCGTTTCGGCCTCCCTGGGGGCCTACTCAGTAAGCGCGTGCGACGACCGCGACGTTACCCGGTGCGTCGTCGGCGTCGGGCACCGACCCGTCCTCGGCGACCAGACACCGTACGGTCACCGAGTGCTCGGCGAGCTCGGCCTCGCCCTGTTCTCCGAGCTCGGCCCACGGAATGCGCGCCCAGCCGCCGGCGACGGCCGCCTCGACGGCCTCCTGGATGGTCGACACCTCGCAAGTGCGGGACTCCCGGCGCTCACGCGACTGCTTCAGAAGCAGCGCCTGGTCCTCTTCGAGGACGGTGGGGAGCAGTTCCACCAGAGCGTCGATGGCGACCGGCTCCTTGCCGCCGGGGATACGGCGGGCCAGCATCGCCGTGCCGTTCTCCAGGTCACGGGGGCCGACCTCGACGCGGACGGGGACGCCCTTGAGCTCCCAGTCGACGGCGCGCCGCCCGAACGGGACGTCGGTGCGGTCGTCCACATGGACGCGCACACCCGCCGCCTTCAACCGGTCGCCGATTTCGCGGACCTTGGCCAGAACCGCTTCGTCACCCTTGATCGCGAGGACGACGGCCTGGATCTGGGCGAGCCGCGGCGGGACGCGCAGTCCGTTGTCGTCGCCGTGCATCATCACCAGGGCGCCGATCATGCGGGTCGTCGAGCCCCAGGAGGTCTGCCAGACCAGCTCCTGCTTGCCTTCCTTCGACAGGTACCGGGTGTTGAAGGCCTTGGCGAAGTTCTGGCCCAGTTCGTGGCTGGTGGCCATCTGGAGGGCCTTGCCGTCGCCCATCATGCCTTCGAGCGTGAGGGTGTTGATGGCGCCGGCGAAGCGCTCCTTGGCGGTCTTGCGGCCGGGGACGACATCCATGCCGAGGACGTTCACCATGAAGTCCTCGTACACCTGGCGGTGGATGTGGGCGGCGAAGTCGCGGGCGTCCTCGTACCTGGCGTGCGCGGTGTGGCCCTCCTGCCAGAGGAACTCGGACGTCCGCAGGAAGAGGCGGGGCCGCAGCTCCCAACGGACCACGTTCGCCCACTGGTTGATCAGCAGCGGCAGGTCGCGGTAGCTCTGCACCCACTTCGAGAAGTAGTCGTTGATGATCATCTCGGAGGTGGGTCGGACGACCGCGGGCTCCTCGAGCTCCTTGCCGCCGCCGTGCGTGACCACCGCGAGCTCCGGTGCGAAGCCCTCGACGTGGTCGGCCTCCTTGGTGAGGTACGACTGCGGGATCAGCAACGGGAAGTACGCGTTCTGGGTACCCGTCTCCTTGATGCGGGCGTCCATCTCCGCCTGCATCCGCTCCCACAGTCCGTACCCGTACGGTCGGATGACCATGGAGCCGCGCACCGGTCCGTTGTCGGCCAGTTCGGCCTTGGCGATCAGATCCTGGTACCAGCGCGGGAAGTCGTCCGCCTGGGGCGTGAGAACGGGTGCCTTTGCCATGGCGCGATGGTACGGGCACACGTTGCCGGTATGTGAATTCTTGTGCCGCGCGCGGACGGCGCGCAAGCAGCGCGCCACAACCCCTGGACGGCGCGACGAGTGCGGAGTTACCTGACATACGGGGGAAGAGCGAGCGCACTGCACGGGGGCAAGGGAAACGGGGCGCAGCGGCAACTCTCGGCGGATTGGGGCGCTTTCGATGACACCTACGCTCGTGCGGCAACACCTACCTCACGCGGCCGCGCCGCCCCGGGTGGATCCGTGTGCACGCGCGCGTGACTGGGCCGAGATCCAGGAGCGGATGCTGGTGCCGCTCTACGAAGCCGTCTACGAGCGGCTCGAAGTGGGCTGCGGGACACGGCTCCTCGGCCTGCGCTGCGGTACCGGGCTGGCCCTTCTGATGGCGGCCTCCCGGGGAGCGGCGGTGACCGGCGTCGACTCCTCGTCGCCCGAACGGGTGGCACTCGCGCGGGAACGGTTGCTGCCGGACGGGTGGGGCACACGCGCGCGTGCCGACGCCCGGATCGTGGAGGGGTCCCCCTCGGACCTCGCCGACCCGGCGGCGGCCGCGTACACGCTGGTGACCGCGTTCGAGCCGATCGGGTGCGCGCCGGGGGACGCCGAGGAGCTCGGGGAGCTGCTGTCGGCGGCGACTCCGCTCGCTGAGCGGGGGGCGGCCGTGGTGCTGGTCGGATGGGGGCCGCCGGAGCGGTGTGCCACGTCCGCGGTGCTGCCGGGCGAGGGGAGCGGGCAGGCTCCTCGCCGGGACGACCTGGAGGACGTCGCCCAGCGGGCCGGGCTCCGGCCGGACGGATCCGGGCGGGTGGCGTGTCCCTTCGGGTACGCGGATGTGGAGAGTGCGGTGCGGGGGTTGTTGTCGACCGGGCTGTTCGACGCGGCGGTCGGTGCGACGGATGTGGTGCAGGTCGGCAAGGAGCTGACGGAGGCGCTGCATCCGTATCAGCGCGGGGACGGCACGGTGTGGATGCCGAACGTCTTCCGGTACCTGATCGCACGCACGGGCTGAGGCCGCCGGGTCGCGCCCCCGCCGCCCCTGAAAGGGCGTGCGGGCAACCGCCTCACACCTCCTCCTTCTTCAGGCGCGTCACACCCGCGATCCGGTAGGCCTGTGCCTCCTCCAGCGTCTCGTTCGCCAGCAGCGCCTCCGCGAGGGCGTTCAGCTGGTCGCGGTGGTCGCGGAGCTTCTGGCAGGCCTCCTCGTAGCACTCGTCGACGATGCGCCGCATCTCGTGGTCGATGGAGTCGAGGGTGGCCGGCGCGGCGGCGAGGCCGTAGGCCTGCTGGGCGTCGTTGGGGAGGGCGGAGAGACGGCCGACCCGGTCGCTCATGCCCCAGCGGGCGACCATGCCGCGAGCGAGGTTGGTGACCTGTTCGAGGTCGTTCTCGGAGCCGGTCGTGATGACCCCGTAGACGACGTGTTCGGCGGCCATGCCCCCCAGGGCACCGATGATCCGACCGCGCAGGTACTCCTCGGTGTACGAGTACCGGTCGGTGTCCGGTGTCGAGAGCGTGACGCCCAGCGCGCGCCCGCGCGGGACGATGGTGATCTTGCGAACCGGGTCGGCGCCCGGCTGCAGCATGCCGAGAAGGGCGTGGCCGCTCTCGTGGTACGCGGTCCGGCGGCGCTCCTCGTAGGGCATCACGAGGGAACGCTCCGCGCCGAGCTGCACCTTCTCCAGCGCCTCGGAGAGGTCCGTCGGCGCCACCTCGTCCTGCTTGCGCTTGACGGCGAGCAGCGCCGCCTCGTTGGCGAGGTTGGCCAGATCCGCGCCGGTCATGCCCGGCGTCGTGCGGGCCACCTGGGCCAGGTCCACTTCCGGGGACAGCGGGATCTCGCGGGTGTGGATCCGCAGGATCGCCTCACGGCCACGGCGGTCGGGGGGCGCGACGTTGACGATCCGGTCGAAGCGGCCGGGGCGGGTCAGTGCCGGGTCCAGGATGTCCGCACGGTTCGTCGCCGCGATGACGATGACGCCCTCGAAGCCCGAGAAGCCGTCCATCTCGGTGAGGATCTGGTTCAGGGTCTGCTCGCGCTCGTCGTGGCCGCCCATCGCCGAGCCGCCGGCCCGGGCCCGTCCGATGGTGTCGATCTCGTCGATGAAGATGATCGAAGGGGCCACTTTCCTGGCCTCGGCGAAGAGCTCACGGACCCGGGACGCGCCCACGCCCACGATCATCTCGATGAACTCCGATGCCGAGGCCGAGAAGAACGGAACGCCCGCCTCTCCCGCCACGGCCCGCGCGAGCAGGGTCTTTCCCGTGCCGGGCGCACCCGCGAGGAGCACACCTCTCGGCATCTTCGCGCCCATCCTGCGGTACGCGTCCGGATTCTTGAGGAAGTCGACGACGTCGTTCAGTTCGCCCTCGACCTCGTCGATTCCGGCCACGTCGGCGAAGGTCGTGCGCTGGGCGCCGGGCTGCAGTTCGACCGGTTTCGGGGGTGCCTTGCGGTGGAGCATGCCGCCCGGGCCGCCGAAGCCGGACCGCAGCCGTCGGGCGAAGAAGATCCACAGCAGCACCAGGAACACGATCGGAACCAGGGAGAGCAGCAGGTTGGAAAGGAAGCTGCGCTGCTGGACCACGGGTGAGGCGGTCACCGTGACGTGGCGTTTCTCCAGGTTCTGCCAGAGCTTGTCGTCCGCGAAGGACGGGCGCTGGGTCTTGAACTTGGTGTACTTCCCGCCGCCGTCCGGATTGACCTGGACGCTCTTGAGCTCGCCCTGGATGGCGTCGCCCTTGGAGTAGATCTTGCCGATGTTGTCGCTGTCCACCTGCTTGCTGAACTCCGTGTACGAGATCGTCGGCTCGTTGCCCTCGTTGTAGAAGGACAGCACCAGGACGGCGATCACGAACAGGACCACGGCAGCGGCGATCAGGCCTATCCAGCCGCCGGGCATCTTCCTCTTCCCGGAGGGTGGACCGGTCGACTCCGGTGGCGTTCCCTCGGTACGCCACGGCTGGTCAGGGTCCTTGCGCGGCGGCACAGGGTTACTCATATTAGGACGTTACGACACGAAATGCCTGCCAGCATGCGCAGAAAAACCACTGGGGGCACCCCTCCGGCGAGGGGCGCCCCCAGTGACGTACGAGAACGACCCCGTACGGAAACGAACCGTCAGCCCATGAACTTCTTGAACTCGTCCGGCAGCTCGAAGTCCTGAGCCTGCTGCCCGGCGGGCAGACCGAAGGCGCCGCCCGACTGGGCACCGGCCTCGCGGCGCGCCGCGGCCTCGTCCTCCTGCTGCTTGCGCTTCATCGGGTTGCCGGAGCGCTGCTTGCCCTTGGCGACCTTCTGCTTCTTCTTGGCGCGGCCGGGGCCGCCGCCCATGCCCGGGATCCCGGGCATTCCCGGCATGCCGCCGCCCTGGGCCATGCGGGACATCATCTTGCGGGCCTCGAAGAAGCGCTCCACCAGGTTCTTGACCGCGCTGACCTCGACACCCGAGCCCTTGGCGATACGGGCGCGGCGCGAGCCGTTGATGATCGTCGGTTCCTGGCGCTCGCCCGGGGTCATCGACTTGATGATGGCGGCCGTGCGGTCGACGTCGCGCTCGTCGAGGTTGTTGATCTGGTCCTTGATCTGGCCCATGCCCGGGAGCATGCCGAGCAGCTTGCTGATGCTGCCCATCTTCCTGACCTGCTCCATCTGGGACAGGAAGTCGTCCAGGGTGAAGTCCTGGCCCTTCTTGGACGCCAGCTTGGAGGCCATCTTCTCGGCCTCTTCTTGGCTGAACGTCTTCTCCGCCTGCTCGATCAGGGTGAGCAGGTCACCCATGTCGAGGATGCGGGAGGCCATCCGGTCCGGGTGGAAGGCGTCGAAGTCGTCGAGCTTCTCGCCGTTCGACGCGAACATGATCGGCTTGCCGGTGACCGAGGCGATGGAGAGCGCGGCACCACCACGGGCGTCACCGTCGAGCTTCGACAGGACGACGCCGTCGAAGCCGACGCCGTCACGGAAGGCCTCGGCCGTGTTGACGGCGTCCTGACCGATCATCGCGTCGACGACGAAGAGGATCTCGTCCGGGGAGACGACGTCGCGGATGTCCGCGGCCTGCTGCATCATCTCCTGGTCGATGCCGAGGCGGCCGGCGGTGTCCACGATCACGATGTCGTGGACCTTGGTCTTCGCGAACTCCATGGAGTCCCTGGCGACCTTGACCGGGTCGCCGACGCCGTTGCCCGGCTCGGGGGCGTAGACGGCCACACCGGCGCGCTCGGCGACGACGCTGAGCTGGCCCACGGCGTTCGGGCGCTGGAGGTCGGCGGCGACCAGGAGCGGGGAGTGGCCCTGGTCCTTGAGCCACTTGCCGAGCTTTCCGGCGAGCGTGGTCTTACCGGCACCCTGCAGACCCGCGAGCATGATCACGGTGGGCGGGTTCTTGGCGAACCGCAGGCGGCGGGTCTCGCCGCCGAGGATCGTGACGAGCTCGTCGTTCACGATCTTCAGGACCTGCTGGGCAGGGTTGAGGGCCTTGGAGACCTCGCTCCCCAGTGCCCTCTCCTTCACGTTCTTGATGAACGTCCGGACGACCGGCAGGGCCACATCGGCTTCAAGGAGCGCGATACGGATCTCGCGGGCCGTGGCGTCGATGTCCGCCTCGGAGAGCCGGCCTTTCCCGCGGAGGTTTTTGAAAGTCGCGCTCAGGCGGTCTGAGAGGGTATCGAACACGGTGGCGTCGGTCCTCGGAGTCGGGGGCGGTTGGGTTGCCCTCCAGGGTATCTGCCCGAAAAGGGTTGGTGGCCCCTGCCCGGTGTGAATACCGGACAGGGACCGCGTTCTGTGAACACGGACAGGACCGCGAGGTCACCCCCGCAGCATCTCCTCCAGCCCACGCGCCACCGAGACCGCCTCCTCCGCCGGCAGGGGCGCGCCCTTGGGGCCGGTGACGTAGAAGGCGTCCACGGCGTTGGCACCGAGGGTGGACACGTGCATGCTGCGCACCCGTACGCTCGCGTCCTCCAGGGCCCGGCCGATGCGGTGCAGCAGGCCAGGAGCGTCGTGGGCGCGGACCTCGATGACCGTCGCGTGGCGGGATGCGGCCGAGGCGACCGTCACCCTGGGCGGCGGCGCGATCGTGCCCCGGCGGCGCGGATAGGCGGCGTCGCGCTCCGCGAGCCGGGCCGCGATGTCCAGGGACCCGTCCAGGGCGCGCACGAGGTCGGCGCGCAGCCGGGCGGCCTGCGGCAGGGAGCCGTACTCGGCGGCGACCCGCCAGTTGAGCAGCAGCACCGAGCCCTCGACGCCGTCGGGCAGGTCCAGCGCGCGCAGCTCGGCCGTGCGCACGGTCAGGCGGTGCATCGCGAGGACACCGGCGACCGCGGGGAGCACTCCGGGCTGGTCGGGTACGGCGATGAGCAGTTCGACGCCCAGGGGCTCCGGATCGCCGGTGGGTTCCTCCTCGGTGGGCGGTTCGGTCTGTGCGCGCAGTGCCAGTACGGGCCCGCCGGTGCGCAGCGCCTCGATGGCGAGCCGCTCCTGCTCGGCCGTGGGCGCGGCGGCCTCCGGCTCCTCGGGGACGTCTCCGGCGAGCACGGCGGCGACCCGCTTGACCAGGTCGGCGACGAGGGATCCGCGCCAGGAGGACCAGGCCGCGGGCCCGGTGGCCAGCGCGTCCGCCTCGGTGAGGGCGTGCAGCAGTTCGAGGGTGCCCTGCGATCCGACGGCCTCGGCGACCGAGCGGACGGTCGCCGGGTCCTCCAGGTCGCGCCGGGTCGCGGTGTCGATGAGCAGCAGGTGGTGGCGTACGAGGGTGGAGAGCACCGCCACGTCCGCACGGTCGAAGCCGATGCGGGCGGCCACGTCCCGGGCGATGATCTCGCCCGCGACGGAGTGGTCGCCGGGCCAGCCCTTGCCGATGTCGTGCAGCAGGGCGGAGACGAGGAGGAGGTCGGGGCGGCCCACCCGCCGGGTGAGTTCGGAGGCGCGGACGGCCGTCTCGATCAGGTGGCGGTCGACGGTCCAGATGTGCACGGCGTTGCGCTGCGGGCGGCAGCGCACGCGTTCCCAGTCGGGCAGGAGCCGGGTGATCAAACCCTCGGCCTCCAGTGCCTCCCAGACCTCGATGGTCGGACGGCCCGAGCCGAGGAGCGTGACGAGCTGTTCCCGGGCCTCGGCGGGCCAGGGTGTGGGCAGTGGGCGCGCGACGGCTGCCATGCGGCGTACGGCGTGCAGGGAGAGCGGGAGCCCGGCCTGTGCGGCGGCGGCCGCGGCACGCAGCGGGAGCACGGGGTCGCGCTCGGGCCGTGCGGCGCGGGCGAGCACCACCTCGCCGTCCATCTCGACCACGCCCTCGGCGAGCGGTGAGCGCTCCGCGGCGGGCTTGGCGCCGCCGAGCATGGCACGCAGCCGCGGCCGCACGGCGCGCGACTTGAGCACGCGCCCCACCTCGCGCCAGGTGACGTCACTGGCGTACGAGACGACGCGCGCGGCCTCGTACACCTGGCGCAGGAGGGTGTCGGCGTCCAGGAGTCCGAGTTCGGCGGCTACCTGGTCCTGCTCCTGGAGCGCGAGGCGGTCGGTGGCGCGGCCGGTGGTCAGGTGGAGGGCGTCGCGGACGTCGAGGAGCCTGCGGCGGGCGTCCGCGAGGCCCTCACGGGGCGCGTCCGCGAGCCAGGAGGCGGCGACGGCGCGCAGGGCGGTGGCGTCGCGCAGGCCGCCGCGGGCCTCCTTCAGGTCGGGTTCCAGCAGGTACTGCAGCTCGCCCTGGCGCTCGGCGCGCTCCGCGCACAGCTCCTGGAGTTCGGGGAGACGTTTCGGCGCCTGGTTGCGCCAGTCGGCGAGGACGGCCGTCCGCAGTCCGGCGGTGAGGCCGAGGTCGCCCGCGATGTGGCGGGCGTCCAGCAGGCCGAGCTGCACCTTGAGGTCGTCGCCCGCGGTCTTGCGTGCCTCACCCGGCGTACGGACCGAGTGGTCGAGGGCCAGGCCGAGGTCCCAGATGGGGTACCAGACGCGGTCGGCGAGGGCGGCGACCGCGCCCGAGTCACCGCCGTCGTGCAGGAGCAGCAGGTCGAGATCGCTGCGTGGGGAGAGTTCACCGCGGCCGTAGCCGCCGACGGCGACGAGTGAGACACCGCGCAGTCCCTCGGCTCCCGCGCCGAACAGGCCGGTCAGCCACTCGTCCGTGAGTTCGGCGAGGGCAGCACGGCGCGGCGGCCCGGACTGCGCCCCCTCCTGGAGGAGGCGCAGCCGGGCCGCCGCGTAGCCGCTGGGTCCCGAGTCCTCTGCTTCCGTGCGCATCTCCGTACTCGTCACCCAGTGGCTCCTGTTCTGATCTTCTGTTTAGAGCGCGTCCGGGCCGCGCTCGCCGGTCCGGACCCGGACGGCCGTCTCGACCGGGAGGGACCACACCTTGCCGTCACCGATCTTGCCGGTGCGGGCCGCCTTCACGATGACGTCGATCAGCTGCTCGGTGTCGTCGTCCTCGGCCAGCACCTCGATGCGGATCTTGGGGACGAGGTCGACGGTGTACTCGGCACCACGGTAGACCTCGGTGTGTCCCCGCTGGCGACCGTAACCGCTGGCCTCCGTGACCGTCAGACCGTGCACCCCGAAGGCCTGCAGGGCCTCCTTGATCTCGTCGAGCCGGTGGGGCTTCACGACGGCGGTGATGAGCTTCATGCGTCCACCTTCTTGCTCTGCGTACCCGCGAGGGCGGAAACCGAGCCGCCGACGATGCCGCCGCCCGCTCCACTGAAGTCGTATGCGGTCTCAGCGTGCTCGGCCTGGTCGATGCCCGCGATCTCCTCGTCCTCGGTGACCCGCATGCCCATCGTCTTGTCGATGATGAAGGCGAGGATCGCCGAGACGACCAGGGAGTAGCCGAGGACGGCGAAGACGCCGGCGCACTGCTTCCAGAACTGGGTGAGACCGCCGCCGTAGAAGAGGCCTTCGACCGTGGACTGGCCCTTGCCGCTGGCGAAGAAGCCGATCAGCAGGGAGCCGATGACACCGCCGACGAGGTGCACGCCGACCACGTCGAGGGAGTCGTCGTAGCCCAACTTGTACTTGAGGCCGACCGCCATGGCGCACACGACACCGGCGATGGCGCCGACCGCGATCGCGCCGAGCGGGGAGACCGCACCACCGGACGGCGTGATGGCGACCAGACCGGCGACCGCGCCGGAGGCGGCGCCCAGCGTGGTGAACGCGCCGTGGCGGATCTTCTCGTAGATGAGCCAGGCCAGCATGGCGGCCGCGGTGGCGATCTGCGTGTTGACGAACATCAGCGCGCCGACGCCGTCGTCGTTGCCGAGCCACGAGCCGGCGTTGAATCCGAACCAGCCGAACCACAGCAGACCGGAGCCGAGCATCACCAGCGGGAGGCTGTGCGGACGCATCGGGTCCTTCTTGAAGCCGACGCGCTTGCCGATGACGAGGATCACGCCGAGCGCCGCGGCACCCGCGTTGATGTGGACCGCCGTACCACCGGCGAAGTCGATCACGCCCAGGTCGAAGGCCCAGCCGCCGGTGCCCCAGACCCAGTGGGCGACCGGGAAGTAGACGACCGTGGCCCACAGCGCGATGAACAGCGACCACGCCGTGAACTTCACCCGGTCCGCCAGCGCACCGCTTATCAGCGCGGGCGTGATGATGGCGAACATCAGCTGGAAGACCATGAAGACGAAGATCGGGATGGTGTAGCCCGGCCACAGCTCCGTCAGGCCGATGTTGCTGAGGCCGACCCAGTCCGAGGTCCAGCCGATGAACGAACCCTTGTCCGTGCCGAAGGCGAGGGAGAAGCCGTACAGCACCCACAGGATCGTGACGATCCCCATGCTGATGAAGCTCATCATCAGCATGTTCAGGGTGCTCTTGACACGGACCATGCCTCCGTAGAAGAAGGCGAGGCCGGGGGTCATGATCAGCACCAGGGCGGAGCAGATGAGCATGAACCCGGTGTTGGCGGCCGAGAGCTTGGGAGCTTCTGCGGCTAGCGTGATGGCTGGTGCCATCGGCGTCTCCTCGTCGTTGGTACGGCCCCGTGCGGGCGAAGCCTGAGCGGTCATGAGGGGTGGGCCGGTTATGCGCCATGAGATTGACGCAGCGCGGTTTCCGTCGACGCCCCTCGATGTTTCGCCGCAGTGACGAAGGCACCTCGTGTGTTACGCGTCCATGAACTGCCTGATACCGGGCGGAGCGATCGTTATCGTGGCGCAACCTTCCCAGAAGGCAAACAAACCGGCCACGGCTGGTCGTCCGATGACCTGGCATGGGGGAGCCGAGTCGGGCAGTTCGGGACGACCGGCCGTGGCCGGGGTACTGGGATCGGACCGCTTGCGCGGCCCGGGCTCAGACCGCTTCCGCGGTCTCCGGAAGGTCGACGGCGAGCTGCTCGGTGAGGTCCACGACCTCGGCGAGGTCACCGAAGTCACGGACGGCCGTGTCGACCGTCTTTCGGATACGAGTGTTGACGCGCTCGGAGCGCACCTTCTTGGCGATCGCCATCGCGTCCTTGGCCAATACCGCACTCTGCTCGGGCTCGCGCCGCAGCAGGTGCACGGTGGCCATGCCGATGAGATTGAGTGCGTACGAACGCTGGTGCTCGCCGTCCTTGGCGAAGAGGTCGACGGCCCGCTGCATCAGGGGCTCGGCGAGCGAGGCGTACGTGGGGCTGCGGCCCGCGACATAGGCCAGGTCCCGGTAGGAGTGCGAGTTCTCGCCGTGCAGCTCGGCCGGCGAGAAGAAGCGGATCCAGTCGGGGTCCGGGTCGTCCCACTCGTGAAGGTCCTCGAAGCTGTCCTCGGCCATCCGGACGGCCCGCTTGCACTTTCCGGGCTGGCCCATGTTCGCGTAGGCGCGGGCCTCCATCGCATACAGCATGGACTGGGTGCGCGGGCTCGCGCAGTCACGGCTTCCGTACTGCGCCAGGTGAATGAGTTCGAGCGCGTCGTCGGGCCGGCCGAGGTGGATCATCTGGCGGCTCATGCTGGAGAGGATGTACGAGCCCAGCGGCTTGTCGCCCGCTTCCTTGGCGGCGTGCAGGGCGAGCACGAAGTACTTCTGCGCGGTCGGCTGCAGTCCCACGTCGTAGCTCATCCAGCCCGCCAGCTCGGCGAGCTCGGCGGCGACCTTGAACAGGCGTTTGCTGGTCGCCCCGGGCTGCGGCTCCTGGAGCAGGTCGGTCACCTCGTGCAGCTGGCCGACGACCGCCTTGCGGCGCAGGCCGCCGCCGCACTGGGCGTCCCACTGGCGGAACATCACCGTGGTGGACTCCAGGAGGTCCAGCTCGGGCTGGGAGAGCCGGCCGGGGCGGCGGGCGGCGGCCGGGGACTCGGGCTCCTCCTGGGGCGCGACGGGCGAGGGCACCAGCCAGCGCTGCATGGGTTCGATGAGGGCCGGGCCCGCGGCGAGGGCCAGCGAGCTGCCGAGGAAACCGCGCCGCGCCAGCATCAGGTCACTGCGCGAGTACTCGCTGATCAGCGCCACGGTCTGGGGACCGGTCCAGGGCAGGTCGACACCCGACACGGACGGTGACTGGTGGGCGGCGCGCAGACCGAGGTCCTCGACGGCGACCACACAGCCGAACCGCTCGGAGAACAGCTCGGACAGGATCCGCGGAATCGGCTCGCGCGGATTCTCGCCGTCCAGCCAGCGGCGCACCCGGGAGGTGTCCGTGGAGATGTGATTGGCCCCCAACTGACGGGCCCTTCGGTTCACTTGCCGCGCCAGCTCGCCCTTCGACCAGCCACTGCGCACGAACCACGAGCCCAACAGCTCATTCGGGCGCTTGTCAGCGTTCATACCGCTTCCGCCGTTGCCGCCCACTGGAACGCCCCCATCCCTGAGACCACTTGTACGCTGCGTGCGCCAAGCCCTATCAGAATGCCGGTAAATACGGCCGCACGTCCGGCAGTTCTCACCCTTCGAACGGGAAGCCGACTTGCCTCCGGCATACCCACGAGTGCATACGTCCCCAGGACTCGTGCACTCAAAGTAATCCTACGATCACGCGTCCAGCCATGGCGATCCCGGAAACGCCACCATTCGCCACCCCTTCGAATGAACTCCGGATCACCTGTACGCGATTCACTTGACATAGGACAGCCAGAAGTGGCGGAACGATGCATTCGGGGGCGCACGCCGCCGGGCGCACCACCCAGGACACTTCCGGACGCCGCCAGGATCGCGTCGGCAGCCACGCGACACCCGGGGACATGAACACACTGAGTGACGCGTCGCGTTCATCGCGTAACCATCGGCACGTCGGACCCGTTGGAGGGGGCATGGGCTTCACGATCGGCAGCAGTCGGGGGATGCGCGAAAGCCGGCCCGGCACCCGTCGCCGCGGCCGCTCGTCGGAGTGCACCGCCGTGGCCGAGTTCACCGGACTGTGGGGCTGGGACGTGGTCCCCGGCGCCCGGGCCGCCGCGGGCGCGTGCTCGTGCGGCAAGACCGACTGCCCCGCACCGGGGGCGCATCCGCTGGACTTCGCGCCATTGCTCGAAGCCGGCGCCACCCTCGACGAGGTCTCCGAGACCTGGAGCGAGTTCCCCGGTGCCGCGGTGATGCTGCCGGTCGGCCGCGCGTTCGACGTGATCGAGGTCGCCGAGGCCGCCGGGCGCCGCGCGCTGGTCCGCCTGGAGCGGATGGGGCTGCCCACCGGGCCGGTCACCGCGACCCCGGACGGCCGCGCCCACTTCTTCGTCGCCCCCGGCGCCGCGGCCGAGCTCCCCGAGCTGCTCTACCGGATGGGCTGGGACGACGCCTCCCTCGACCTGCACGGCCTCGGCCCCGGTACGTACGTCACCGCCCCGCCCTCCGACCGCGCCGGCCTCGGCCCGGTCCGCTGGCTGCGCTCCCCCGCCCTGGACTCGGCGACGAAGCCGCCGCAGGCACGGTTGCTGCTGGGGACGCTGGCGTACGTGGCGCACCGGTCGCGCGCGTAGCCGTGGCCGCTGCGGCTGCCGTTGGCGCTGCCGAGGTGACTGGCACATGACGAAGCGCCCGCCTCCAACTGCACCTTGGGGGCGAGCGCTTCTTGCAACCTGCTGAACGTCAGTAGGCTGACTACTCTCCGATAAGGGCGTCAACGAACGCCTCCGGCTCGAACGGCGCCAGATCGTCCGCGCCCTCGCCCAGACCCACCAGCTTGACCGGCACCCCCAGCTCGCGCTGGACCGCGATCACGATGCCGCCCTTCGCGGTGCCGTCGAGCTTGGTCAGCACGATGCCGGTGATGTCGACGACCTCGGCGAAGACGCGAGCCTGCACCAGACCGTTCTGGCCGGTCGTGGCGTCGAGGACGAGCAGCACCTCGTCGAGCGGGGCGTGCTTCTCGACGACACGCTTGACCTTGCCGAGCTCGTCCATGAGGCCGGTCTTGGTGTGAAGTCGTCCGGCGGTGTCGATGAGGACGACGTCGGCACCCTCCTCGATGCCCTCCTTGACCGCGTCGAAGGCGATCGAGGCGGGGTCGCCGCCCTCGGGGCCGCGCACGGTACGGGCACCCACGCGCTCGCCCCAGGTCTGCAGCTGGTCGGCGGCGGCGGCACGGAAGGTGTCGGCGGCGCCGAGCACCACGTTCTTGCCGTCGGCGACGAGTACGCGGGCGAGCTTGCCGGTGGTGGTGGTCTTCCCGGTGCCGTTGACACCGACGACCATCACGATGCCCGGGGTGTCGAGAGGCGAGTCGGTCTTGACCTCCCGGTCGAACTCGGGGACGAGGAGCAGCAGCAGCTCCTCG
The DNA here is from genome assembly GCF_036227505.1 of Streptomyces sp. NBC_01450. NCBI lineage: Bacteria > Bacillati > Actinomycetota > Actinomycetes > Kitasatosporales > Streptomycetaceae > Streptomyces > Streptomyces sp. NBC_01450. The sequence continues at coordinate 3,859,392 of NZ_CP109480.1, forward strand.
CGCAACAGGTTGCGCAGCTCGTCGGGCGTCCGCGTACCGAGCACCTTCACGCGCTCACGCAGCCGCTCGACCAGCTCCTGAGTGGGCTGCACGCCGACGTCGGCGGTGAGCAGGGTGTCCTCGATCTCCTCCCAGGTGTCCTCGTCGAGGTGCTCGCGCGAGAGGAGCGTGAGCAGCCCCTTGCCGAGCGCGTTCTGCGAGCGGGAGAGGCGGGCACGCAGCCGCACCAGACGCCCGGCGGTCGGCTCCGGGATCTCGATCGCGGGAGCTTCGACAATGGGCGAGGGTTCCTCGACGGCGACCGGCGCCGTCGCCGAGCCGTCGGGGAGATCCACCTCCTCTATCGTCCGGCGCGCCTCGTCGCGCGGGGTCTCGGCCTCGTCGCCGACGTGCGGTTCGGCCGGAGGGGCGGTGATGTCGGGCGTCGTGGGGGGCGCCGGGGGCAGCGGCTTCCTGCGGCGACTGCCGATGAGGAGCCCGCCGAGTGCGCCGATCACGACCACGGCGATGACTACAGCAAGGATGACGGTTTCCATAACGCTCCCCAGTATCAGCCATCCCCCTCTCCGGAGGGATTCTCCGTGTCATCGGAGGGATTCCGTGGCTTCCTCCGAGAACATGCATCACAAAAGCATAAAAACAAGACAAAGTATGCTTAATGTCCATGAGGACCACCGACCGCTCCGATGGCACCCTCGACACACACGCGCACCACGTTCTGGAAACCCGGGGCATCGAGCCCGTCCCCGACTCCGAGCGGCACGCGAAGACCCGCGAACTCCTTCCCACCTGGATCGCCGCCAACATCACCGTCCTGCTGCCGGCCATGGGCGCGACCCTGGCCGTCGCCTACGGACTCAACTTCTGGCAGGCCCTGGTCGTCGGCCTCGCGGCGCCGATCCTGTCGTACGGCCTGGTGGGTCTGGTCGGCATCGCGGGCAAGCGGGGCGGCGCTCCCGGTATGACCCTGTCCCGCGCGGTCTTCGGCCAGCGCGGAAATCTGCTGCCGGGTTCGCTGATCTGGATCGCCCGCTGGGGCTGGGAGACGATCAACGCGGTGACGGGCTCCTACGCCCTGCTCACCGTCCTGAACGTGGTCTTCGGCATCAGGAGCAACACGTTCCTGATCGTCGCGACGCTGCTGTTCTTCGTGGTCGCGACCTTCGCGATCTCGGGCCTCGGCATCAGCGCCGTCCGGACGTGCAGCAAGTGGGCGACGTGGCTCTTCGCCGGCTTCTCGGTGCTCGTTCTCGGACATCTCGTCGCGGACACGGACTGGGGCAGGGTCTTCGGGCGGCCCGCGGGCCCAATCTCCCTGATGATCACGGGGGTCGGACTGATCGCGGCGGGCGGCATCAGCTGGGCGCCGACGGCGCCGGACTTCACGCGCTATCTGCCGCGTACGGCCTCGTCGGCGGCGATCGTCCGCAACTGCGTGGGCGGCGCCGGCATCGTCGTACTCCCCCTGATCCTGATGGGCGCCGTGATGGCGGTCTCGACGCCTGGCCTGGCCTCGACCGCCGACCCGGTCTCCTTCCTCGGCGCGACCCTGCCGCTGTGGATCGCGGTGCCCTACCTGCTCATCGCCCTGGTCGGCGTTCTGCTGATCAACGCGATGTCGATGTACTCGGCGGGCTTCACCGCGCAGACCCTCGGCATCAAGGTGCCGCGGCAGTGGGCGGTCCTGGTCAACGCCGTGATCTCGCTGGTCCTCGGCGGCGTCCTGATGCTGGTGGCGACCTCCTTCGCGGGCTCGTTCATCGCGTTCCTGTCGCTGCTCGCGGTCGCGTTCTCGGCCTGGGTCGGCGTCTTCGGCGCGGACATGGCGCGCCGCGTGGAGTACGACGCCAAGGCCCTGCTCGACACCACGCGCACCAGCGCCTACTGGTACCGGGGCGGCTTCGGCCCGGCCGCGGTCGCCGCGTGGGCGCTGGGGCTCGGCTCGGGCCTGCTGTTCACCACGTCCGACTGGTTCACGGGTCCGCTGGCGTCGAACAACCCCGTCGGCGAGTACGGCCTCGGCTGGGTGGCGACCATCGCGGTCTCCTTCCTGCTGTACGTGGTGCTGCCGAAGCCCGCGGTGGCGCCCGCGGCGCAGCCCGCGAAAGGTTCCGCGACTATGGCTGTCTGACGCCCCGTCAGCTACCGTCCCCCTCCACACCGAAGGGGGGCTTCCATGCCCGTAACCGTCGTGCGCTTCAACCTCGTCGACCCCGCCGCCACCCCCGCGTCGCTGAGCGCCCGCTACAAGGCGGCCATCGAGATGTCCGCCTACGCCGACGACCGCGGCATCACCACCGTGCAGACCGAGGAACACCACGGCGTCGCCAACAACTGGCTGCCCTCGCCGTTCGCGTTCGCGGGCGCGGTCTTCGGAGCGACCCGCCACCTCGCGGTCACCGTCTCCGCGGTCATCGGCCCGCTGCACGATCCGCTGCGCCTCGCCGAGGACATCGCCGTACTCGACCTGCTCAGCGGCGGCCGCCTCGTCACCGTCGCGGGCATCGGCTACCGGCCCGAGGAGTACGCCCTGTTCGACGTCGACTGGAAGCGGCGCGGGGCACTCCAGGACGAACTCCTGGAGACGGTGCTGAAGGCGTGGACCGGCGAGGAGTTCACCTACCGGGACCGTACGGTACGGGTCACACCGCGCCCGTTCTCCGATCCGCACCCCCTGCTGCTGGTCGGCGGTTCGTCCAGGGCCGCGGCCCGGCGCGCCGCCCGGCTCGGGCTCCCGTTCTTCCCCAGCGCGCACCTCCCCGAGCTGGAGGCGTACTACAAGGAGCGGCTCGTCGAGTACGGCACCGAGGGCTGGACCATGATGCCCGCCGCAGAGACCCCGCTGCTGCACATCGCCGAGGACCCGGACCGGGCGTGGGCCGAGTACGGCGGGCACTTCCTGCACGAGGCGCGGACGTACGCCTCCTGGCAGTCCGGTGACATCCGCTCGGCGGTGAAGTCGGCGGCCACGACGGTCGAGGAGCTGCGCGCGGAGGGTGTGTACCGGATCCTCACGCCCGACCAGTGCGTGGCGCAGGGTCTCGACAACCACGTGCTGCACCCGCTGTCCGGCGGGATGCCGATCGACGAGGGCTGGCGCAGCCTGCACCTGTTCTGCGAAGACGTACTGCCCCGGCTCGGGGAGTGACCCGGGGCAGTACGTCTTACGGGTACGAGGAGAGGGGCAGCGGGGACTTGGCCCTTCTCCTCGAGTCTCGGGGCCTCTTCAGGAGGCTCAGCCCATTTCCTCCAGCGTCTTGCCCTTGGTCTCCTTCACGTACTTGAGCACGAAGGGGATGGAGAGCGCGGCGAAGATCGTGTAGATCACATAGGTCGCGGAGAGGTTCCAGTCGGCCAGCGACGGGAAGCTCGCGGTGATGGCCCAGTTGGCGATCCACTGCGCGGAGGCGGCGACACCCAGGGCGGCGGCGCGGATCTTGTTCGGGAACATCTCGCCGAGGAAGACCCAGACCACGACACCCCAGGAGAGGGCGAAGAAGAGGACGAAGACGTGCGCGGCGATCAGGGCGGTCCAGCCCTGGGCGGCCGGCAGCTTGCCGTCCACGAGGTCGTACGAGAAGGCCCAGGCCTCCAGCGCGAGGCCGATGGCCATGCCCACGGAGCCGATGAGCGCGAGCGGCCGACGGCCGATCCGGTCGACGAAGATCATGGCGATCACGGTGCCGACGATGTTGATGATCGACGTCGTGAACGAGTAGAAGAACGACTGCGAGGGGTCGACACCGACCGACTGCCACAGCGTCGAGGAGTAGTAGAACGCGACGTTGATGCCGACGAACTGCTGGAAGACCGAGAGGCCGATACCGATCCAGACGATCGGCTTGAAGAAGAAGCCGCCGCCGAGCAGGTCCTTGAAGGTCGACTTGTGCTCGCTCTTCATGGCGTGCTCGATCTCGGCGACGCGGGCCGTCAGGTCGATCTTGTCGCCCTCGACCTCCTTGAGCACCTCACGGGCGCGCTCTTCCTTGCCCACGGAGATCAGGAAGCGCGGCGACTCGGGGATCGCGAAGGAGAGCAGACCGTAGAGGACGGCCGGGACGACCATGACGCCGAGCATGACCTGCCAGGCCTCGATGCCCATCAGCTTGCCGCGCTGGTCGCCGCCGGCGGCGTTCAGGATGCCCCAGTTGACCAGCTGCGAGATGGCGATGCCGACGACGATCGCGGCCTGCTGGAAGGAGCCCAGGCGTCCGCGGTACGCGGCCGGGGAGACCTCGGCGATGTAGGCGGGGCCGATGACGGAGGCCATACCGATGGCGAATCCGCCGATGATGCGCCAGAAGGCGAGGTCCCACAGCGCGAACGGCAGCGCGGAACCGACGGCGCTGACCGTGAAGAGGGCGGCGGAGATCTGCATGCACCGGATGCGGCCGATGCGGTCGGCTATGCGGCCCGCGGTCGCCGCGCCGATGGCGCAGCCGATCAGCGCGATGGCGATGACCTGGGCCAGGGTCGCGGAGCCGATGTCGTAGCGGCTTCGGATGGCCTCGACGGCACCATTGATCACGGCACTGTCGTAACCGAAGAGGAAGCCGCCCATGGCGGCCGCCGCCGCGATGAAGATGACATGCCCGAGATGTTCGGGGTGAGCCGTCCTGGCTCCTGGTCGGGGCGCCTGCGCGGTGCTGGTCACGTGTAACTCCTCGGGCCACCCGGCCTCGCTGCCGGGGGGTGTGGGGGCAAGCCCTTCGGTGGTACCAGTGCCGCATAACTTCGCACTGCCCACCACCTGAAGGTAAAAGCAACGCTGCAGAGACTATGCCTTCAAGTTTCGAAGTCAACAGTTCGATAGCTGTGAATTTTTCGGGCCCGAGAGGTCATCATGCGTTCACTACTTGAATGAAGCTAGAAGCCCAGGTCATGACCGGTGTGCGCTACATGCATCTAGCGGAGTCGCTGGCTGATGACCTTCGACACACCGTCGCCCTGCATGGAGACGCCGTACAGCGCGTCGGCGACCTCCATCGTCCGCTTCTGGTGCGTGATCACGATCAGCTGCGAGGCCTCCTGCAGCTCCTGCATGATCCGGATCAGCCGCTGCAGGTTGGTGTCGTCGAGCGCCGCCTCCACCTCGTCCATCACATAGAACGGACTGGGTCGCGCCTTGAAGATCGACACAAGGAGCGCGACGGCGGTGAGGGACCTCTCCCCACCGGACAGCAGGGACAGCCGCTTCACCTTCTTGCCGGGGGGCCGCGCCTCGACGTCCACACCCGTGGTGAGCATGTTGTCGGGGTCGGTCAGGATCAGCCGCCCGTCCCCTCCCGGGAACAGCCTGCTGAAGACACCCTCGAACTCACGTGCGGTGTCCCGGTACGCCTCGGTGAAGACCTGTTCGACGCGCTCGTCGACCTCCTTCACCACCTGCAGCAGATCGGCCCGCGTCTTCTTGAGGTCCTCCAGCTGCTCGCTGAGGAACTTGTGACGCTCCTCCAACGCGGCGAACTCCTCCAGCGCCAGCGGATTGACCTTCCCGAGCTGCGCGTAGGCCCGCTCGGCCGACTTGAGCCGTCGCTCCTGCTCGGCACGGTGGAACGGCCGGGGCTGATTGCGCGGGTGCTCCGGATCCTCGGGCAGTTCCTCACCCTCGGCGGGGAGCGAGGGCGGCACGAGCTGGCCCGGACCGTAGTCCGCGACAAGCCCCGCCGGTTCGACACCGAGCTCCTCCAGCGCCTTCGTCTCCAGCTGCTCTATCCGCAGCCGCTTCTCCGCGCCGAGTACCTCGCCGCGGTGAACCGAATCCGTGAGTTTGTCGAGCTCGGCCTTGAGGTCACGGCCTTCGTTGCGCGCGGCGACAAGATCCTGCTCACGGCGGGCCTTGGCCGTGTCGGCGGCGGTGCGCTCCTCCTCGGCCCGGCTCAGCGACACCTCGACATGCGCGAGGAGTTGCCGCGCTCCGGAGGCGACCGCCTCGGCCACCGTCGCCTCGTGCCGCAGCCGGGCCCGCCGTTGCTCCGCACGCGCGCGTGCCTCCCGTTCCGCCCGCGCGGCCCGGTCGAGCCCGTCGGCCCGTCCCGCGAGCCCCTTCACCCGCTCCTCGTGCGTACGCACCTGGAGGCGGGCCTCCATCTCGGTCTGCCGCGCGTTGGCCCCGTCCGCGGCGAGCCGGTCCCGTACCGCGGTGTCGGGCTCCTCCTCGACGGGCATCTCCTCGGCCACGGCCAGCCGCTCGGCCAGTTCCTCGGCCTCCTCCACGGCCCGGTCGAGCGCCTCCTGCGCCCGCGCCGCTGCGGCGGTGCTCCGCTCGGCCTCCCCGGCCGCACCGCGCGCCTGCCCGGCCAGCCGCCCCAACTGCTGGGCCACGGACGACTTCTCCCGCTCGGCGGCCCGCCGCCGCTCCCCCAGCTCCTCGACGAGCGCGGCCCGCTCCCCCCGCTGCTCGGCGGCCCGGTGCTGCGCCGCGCCGAGTTCCTCGCACCGCACGGCGAGCTCCTCGAGCTGGGCCGCCGCCTCGTCGACGGACGCCTGTACTTCGAGGAGGCTGGGCGCTCCGGCGGACCCACCGTGCGCGAAGTGCGCTCCGAGCAGGTCCCCCTCCGCCGTGACCGCGGTCAACTCCGGCCGCGCGTAGACCAGGTCCTCGGCGTCCTCCAGGGTGCCGACCACGACGATCCCCCGCAGCAGCCGCCGTACGGCGGGCATGAGCTCGGCGGGACCACGGACCAGGTCGGCGGCGTACGGCGGCCCGGTGGGGGCCGTCTGTGGGGCCACGTCACCGGTGGTGACGTCCGGAGTCCGGGCCCCCGGGACGGCCCTTGGAGTCGCGTCGTGCTCAGAGGCCGCGGAGGGGCCTGCACCGCCGGATGCGTCACGCCCCCCGGGGTGGCCGGCGCCGGGCACCGTGCGGGACGTGCTGTCACCCGCCGTCCCGTGCTGCCCGGTGCCGTCGATACCCCTGGTTTCCCGAATGGTTTCCCGAATCCCCGCCTCCTCCGGCGCCCCGGCCAGCAGCAGGGCCGCCCGGCCCGCGTCCTGCTTGCGCAGCAGACGGATGGCTTCGGCGGCCGAGGCCGGGGTGGTGACCGCGATGGCGTCCGCCGCGGCGCCGAAAGCGGCGGCGAGCGCGACCTCGTGGCCGGGGGTGACGGACAGCAGCTCGGCCGCGGGGCCGAGCAGCCCTGTGAGGCGGTCCCTGGCCCCCAGGAGCGCCCCCGTGCCGTCCTTGCGCCGCAGCCCCAGGGCGAGGGCCTCATGGCGGGCCTGGGTCGCGGCGCGCCTGCGTTCGGCTGCCGTGGCCGCCTCACGGGCGGTGCTCAGCGCGGCCTCCGCCTCGGACAGCGCCCGCTTGGCCGCCTCGTGCCGCTCCGTCAGCTCCGCGTCGCCCGCGTCCAGGCCGTCGACCTCGGCCTGCAACTGCTCGTACTCCTCCTGCGCGGCGAACGCCCGCTCCTGGGCCTCGTCACGGGCGACGGCGAGCCGGTCGATCTCGGCCTGGGCGGAGGCGGCCCGTGAACGGGCGGCGTTGACCTGGCCGTTGAGGCGGGCCAGGCCCTCGCGGCGGTCGGCGATGGCGCGGGCCACGTCCTTGAGGCGGCGCTCCTCGACGGCGAGCTCGCGCTCCAGTTCGGCCCGGTGCGCGACCGTGTCCTCCAGGGCGTGCTCGGCCGCCTCCAGGGCCGCTTCGAGCTCGGCCTCCTGCTCACGGATCCGCGCGGCCTCGCGCTCCATGTCCTCGGGGTCGCGCCCGCGCCGCTCCTCGGCGGGCGCCGAAGTGGCACTCTTCACCCGCGCGTCGGCCAGCGAGATCGTGCCGCGTACCCGCTCGGCGAGCTGTGAGAGCTCGTACCAGGTCTGCTGGGCGCGCTGGAGCCGGGGCGTGAGCCGGCGGACCTCGTCCTCCAGGAGCGCTTCCCGCTGGAGCGCCTTCTTCAGTTCGGCCTCGGCCGTTTCCTTGCGTTGTTTGAGCGCGGCCTCGTCGGCGATCTCGGACTGGAGCGCCTGCCGCAGTCGTACGAGATCGTCGGCGAGCAGACGGAGGCGGGCGTCGCGCAGGTCGGCCTGGATGACGGCGGCGCGGCGGGCCACGGCGGCCTGCCGGCCCAGCGGCTTGAGCTGGCGGCGCAGTTCGTCGGTGAGGTCCTGGACGCGGGCCAGGTTCGCCTGCATCGCGTCCAGCTTCCGCAGCGCCTTCTCCTTGCGCTTGCGGTGCTTGAGGACGCCCGCCGCCTCCTCGATGAACGCGCGGCGGCCCATCGGGTCGGCGTGCAGGACGGAGTCGAGCTGGCCCTGCCCGACGATGACGTGCATCTCGCGGCCGATGCCGGAGTCGGACAGCAGCTCCTGGATGTCCAGGAGACGGCAGGTTTCACCGTTGATCTGGTACTCGCTGCCGCCGTTGCGGAACATGATCCGCGTGATGGTGACCTCGGCGTACTCGATGGGCAGCGCCCCGTCGGAGTTGTCGATGGTCAGGGACACCTCGGCCCGGCCGAGCGGCGGCCGCCCCGTGGTGCCGGCGAAGATGACGTCCTCCATCTTGCCGCCGCGCAGCGACTTGGCCCCCTGCTCACCCATGACCCAGCTCAGGGCGTCCACGACATTGGACTTGCCCGAACCATTGGGGCCCACGACACAGGTGATGCCCGGCTCGAACCGCAGCGTGGTCGCCGAGGCGAACGACTTGAACCCGCGCAGGGTCAGGGCCTTGAGGTGCACGCCGCCGGACTCTACCTTTCGGGCTGGTCTCACTCCATGAACCCGCGGTTTCACCCATGAACGTGCAGGGCACACCAGACGTTAAAGAGTGGGAGGGCGCACGGGGGAAAGACACGCGGGGGAAAGAAGAAGGGACGCCGAAGAGGCGTCCCTTGCAAATCTGACAACTTAGCGGTTGACACGGGCAACCCAACCACTGCTGTCGTAGTGCGGTGCAGTGATCAGGTGAGCGCAGGCTCCGCCTGGGGTACGTCGATGCTCTCGAGAAGCGAGTCGTGAGAAGCGGCAGCCGCGAGCGCGTCGTTCTCGGCCTGAATCCGTACGAGCTCGGATTCTAGGTCCTGGACGCGCTGCTGGAGCCGTCGCATCTCGGCGATGAGTCGCGGGTCGGAACCGCCGACGTAACCGAGAAGCGCCTTTGCCATGATGGATGGTCCTCCACACTGAGTGACCGACCGAAGCGGTGTGGGTCGTGAGGGAATCGCACCCGCGATGCTTGACACTTGCTAAATTCCTGCTGCGGTTCCACATGCCAAACAGCTAAGGTGCGCGGGGCTTTCAGCGTCTCACCAAAAAGTTTGACGGTCAACACGATCACGCCCCGTATTGGCGGGCAACCCGCTGTCGCGCGGCCCTGCGGACGGCGGCGCTGCGACTCCTGCGGGGCCCGGGGGGCGTGGAGATCATCCTTCTTCGGGGAGCCTGCCACGCCGAGCCGTTCTTGGCAACCACCAGGTCATTTCTGCTTCTGGCAGGTGCCGGTGGCATGCCATACCGCTTCCGCCAGGGGCGTTGCGCGGGTCCCCGTCACCGGATCGCGAAGCCGTCGTAGATCCCCCGGGGCGTGTCCCAGATCTCAGTGACTCCGTCCACACGCCCGGGTGTGTCGTCCCCCTGGAGCCAGTCGAGCAGCCCCTGGCATTCGGCCTGGGGTCCTTCCGCTACGACCTGGACCCGTCCGTCGTCCAAATTGAGAGCAAAGCCACTCAGGCCGCCGATCTCCAGCGCCTTGGCCCGCGTGAACCAGCGGAAACCCACACCTTGGACACGTCCGCGCACCCAGACGACCAGCCGCACAACCTCGTTCATGAGCGCACGCTAACCGGACAAAGTCTCTCGCAGCACATCCTCCCCTCCCGTCATGAGGTACCGTCCCGACCCAATGAGTCTCATATGAAACTCACTCTTTCGGGTGAGGATCGCTGACCAAGAATGAGGAAGGCCAGGAGATGGGACGCCACGGACGCTCTGCCGCCGGCCGCGACGCCACGGGCCGCGGCACCGGGGTCACGGATACCCGCGGACCTGCTACGGAAAGTTACGGCCCGGAGAATCTGTACGGCTACGCCGCCGTCGCCGACCTCCCCGTCACCCCGGCTGCCCGCTCGCACCGCAAGCGGAAGACCGCGATCCCGGTACGCGCGGGTCTGCTCGGCGTCTCCGCGGCCGTGGCACTGGGCACCGTGGCCGTCGCTTCGGGCGTGCTGCCCGGCACCGAGAACTACTCGCTCGGCGGTGGCAGCAACAACTCCGACAGCGTGCAGGCCGTAGGGTCCCCCTCCACCCACGAGACCCAGCAGGGCGGTACGTCGGGCAGCGCGAGCGCGGACGGTCGTGAGGGCACGTCGACGAGCCGTGGCTCCGACCGCTCCGCGTCGCCCTCCGCCTCGGCGTCCGCCGCTCCCGCGACCTCCTCGGCCGCGCCGACGACAGCGCCTTCCCAGGAGCCCAGCACCACCAAGCCGGGCAAGACCGCGAACCCGCACAAGCCCGCGACTCCGCCCGGCCAGGCCCGGAAGACGACGGCGCCCACGACCACCGCTCCGATCGATGTCTCCGCCCAGACGGCGGCCGAGGTCGAGGTGCTCAAGCTGGTCAACGACGAGCGGGCCAAGGTCGGCTGCAGTCCGGTGGCGGCGAACAGCGCCCTGTCGGACCTCGCCCAGGCCTTCAGCGAGGACATGGCCACGCGCGACTTCTTCGACCACACCGACCCGAGCGGGCTCAGCCCCTGGGACCGGGCGGCCAAGGCCGGGATAACCAGCCTCGGCGGCGAGAACATAGCCCGCGGCCAGGCCGACGCCGCCGCCGTCATGGACGCCTGGATGAACAGCCCCGGCCACCGCGCCAACATCCTGAACTGCGACTTCAAGACCCTGGGCGTGGGTGTGCACCTCGGCACCGGCGGCCCCTGGTGGACGCAGGACTTCGGCTACTAGCAGGACGGCCCGCCCCTCACCGCACGACGAAGCACCACGAAGCACCACGAAGCCGCGCCCCTCGACGAACGAGGTGGCGCGGCTTCGTGGTGCGCCCGCGTGAACGTTCGCGTAAACGCTTACGCAATCCTTTGCGCGAGCGCTTACGCGAACGTTTGCGCAAGCGTTTACGCGGCCGCGTCGGCGACCGCCGCGCGACCCAGCGCGAACACCCGCGCCGTCTCCGCGACCCGGCGGCCGAGGTGCTCCGCCGTGGCGATGTCGGCCTTGTGGACCGCTTCCGGGCCCTCGTCGATGTTGGTCTGCGCGGCGGCGCCGGCGAAGACGCCGAGTCGGTTGAGGTCGTGCTCGGAGGCCGAGGAGCTGTTCCAGCCGGGGTGCAGACCGAGGTTGATCCAGTTCATGCCGTGCTGGGCGGCCAGGATCTGGAAGTACTGCAGGGTGTGCAGCTTGTCGCCGCTCTTGGAGCCGGAGTTGGTGAATCCGGCGGCGAGCTTGTCGTGCCAGTCCCGTCCGAACCAGCGCTTCGAGGACGCCTCGGCGAAGACATGGAAGGCGCCGGTAGCGGTGCCCATGTAGGTGGGCGAGCCGAACACGATCGCGTCCGAGGCGTCGAGCAGCTCCCACTGCGCGTCGGTGATCCCGTCGACGTTGATCAGGTACACCTGGGCACCGGCCTCGACGGCGCCGGAGCGAACGGCCTCGGCGAGGACGGCGGTGTGTCCGTAGCCGGAGTGGTGGGCGATGGAGACAACGGGGGTGCGGACAGGGGTGCTCACGATGGGGACTCCTCCAGGTGGTGATGACGAACCAAAGGTAAGCACTAACTATTCGATAGCGCAAACTAGTGGTTAGCGCTGCGCCGGAGTATGGTGGCCCCATGGAACCCAGCGTGCAGACCGCCGAGAGCGGTGAGTGTCAGGACCTCCCGTACAACGTGTTCGCGCGCGGCTGCCCGTCCCGGGCCACGCTGGAGCACGTCACCGGACGCTGGGGATCGCTCACGCTGGGAGCGCTGCACGAGGGCACGTTCCGTTTCAACGAGCTACGGCGCAGGGTCGACGGCGTCAGCGAGAAGATGCTCTCCCAGACGCTGCACGCGCTGGAGCGCGACGGTTTGGTGCACCGCGAGGCGCAGCCGACGAACCCCCCACGCGTGGACTACACGCTCACCCCGCTCGGTCACGAGGTCTCCGAGCGCCTGTTGACCCTCATCCGCTTCGTGGAGGGCCGCATGGACGACGTCCTGGAGGCCCGCGAGCACTACGACGAGACCCGCGAGAACTCCGTTACGGCGTGACGCGCGGCGGGCGCTGGCAGCGCGGGCAGAAGTAGCTGGACCGGTTCATCCAGGCTCGCCGCCGCATCGGCGTCCCGCACCGGTGGCAGGGCTCGCCCTCACGGCCGTACGCGTCGAGCGAGCGGTCGAAGTAGCCGGACTCGCCGTTGACGTTGACGTACAGACTGTCGAAGCTGGTGCCGCCGACGGCGAGGGCCTCGTTCATGACGTCGCGGATGTGGCCGAGGAGTTCGGCGGTGCGCGGCCTGGTGAAGCCGGCCACGGGGCGTTCGTAGTGCAGTCTGGCGCGCCAGAGCGCCTCGTCCGCGTAGATGTTGCCGACGCCGCTGATCAGCGACTGGTCGAGCAGGGCGCGCTTGATCGTCGTACGGCGGGCACGCAGGGTCGTGTGGAACGCCGCGTCGTCGAAGAGGGGGTCCAACGGGTCGCGGGCGATGTGCGCGATGACGTCCGGCAGGCCGTCCGGAGTGTTCTCGTGGAGGGAGAGCCCGCCGAAGGTGCGCTGGTCGACGAAGCGCAGCTCGGTACCCTCCGCCCCGGCGGGGGCGGGCGTCCGGATGTCGTCGAAGCGGATGCGGATGCGCAGGTGCTTCTCGTCCGGGGCGTCCTCGGGCTGCACGAGGAGCTGGCCGCTCATGCCGAGGTGCGCGAGAACGGAGTACGGGGAGTCCTCGAGGGGCAGCCACAGGTACTTGCCGCGGCGCATGGCCGGTCCGACGCGCTGGCCGGCGAGCGCCTTCGCGAACCCTTCGGGTCCGGTGAGATGCCGCCGTACGGCGCGCGGGTGGCGTACCTCGACCGAGGTGACGGTCCGCCCGCTGACCCACCGCGCCAGGCCGCGCCGCACGACTTCGACCTCGGGCAACTCGGGCACGGGACTCCTCCGCGGGGGCGGGCAAGGGAACGACGCCCGAAGGTTACCTCGTGCTCGCGTCACCCGGACGAGGGCCCCGGACGCACAGGGACGCGACGCATGCGGCCCCTGTCGCGGCGCTGACGCCGCGGCAGGGGCCGCATGCTTGTGAAGGTGCTACGAAGGAATCAGGCCGTGGCCGAGTCGCTCGTCGGAGCCGAGGGGGTGTCGGCGGTCCCCTCGGTGACCTCGGCCGCCTGCTCAGCGGCCTGAGCCGCTTCCTCGGCGGCCTGGGCCGACTTCGCGCGTTCGTCCGCAGCGGCACGGATGGCACGCCACGCGGACTCCGCGGCCTGCTGCTCCGCTTCCTTCTTGCTGCGGCCGGTGCCGGTGCCGTACGAGACGCCTCCGACGCGGGCGGCAGCAGTAAAGGTCTTCTCGTGGTCCGGACCGGTCTCCGAGACCAGGTACTCGGGAACACCGAGCCCCTCGGTCGCGGTGAGCTCCTGGAGACTGGTCTTCCAGTCCAGGCCGGCGCCCAGATTCGAGGACTTCTCGATCAGCGGGTCGAAGAGCCGGTGGACGAGTTCGCCCGCCGCGTCCAGACCCTGGTCGAGATAGACCGCGCCGATCACCGCTTCAAGGGTGTCGGCGAGGATGGATGCCTTGTCCCGGCCTCCCGTGCCTTCTTCGCCCCGGCCGAGCCGGATGAAGGAGCCGAGTTCGAGGCCGCGGCCCACTTCCGCCAGCGCACGCGAGTTGACCACCGCGGCCCGCAACTTGGCCAGCTGGCCTTCGGGCAGGTCGGGGTGGGTGCGGTACAGCGTGTCCGTGACCACGAGGCCGAGCACGGAGTCCCCGAGGAACTCCAGACGCTCGTTGGTCGGCAGACCGCCGTTCTCGTACGCGTAGGAACGGTGGGTCAGCGCACGCACCAGAAGGGCGGACTCGAGCTTGTACCCGAGCCGCCCTTCCAGAAGCGTGTGGGACGAGGCTGTGTTGTCCGCCTTTTTCTTGGCGTTTGGGTCCGCCTTGGCGTCAGACATCAGACCTCTCACCAGCCGCTCAGACCTCGAGGACCTGGCGCTTGTTGTAGGTGCCACAAGCAGGGCACGCGATGTGCTGCAGCTTGGGCTCGTGGCAGCGCTCGCACGCAACCAGGGTGGGGACCGCAGCCTTCCACTGCGACCGGCGGTGGCGCGTGTTGCTGCGCGACATCTTCCGCTTCGGAACAGCCACGGCTACTTCTCCTGCTTCTCGTCGGCGTGCGCTGAAGGAAGCGCGCCGCCGCTCATCTCGTCCTTCTCGCCATCTTCGAGTGAACCGGCGAGTCCCTGCAGTGCCGCCCAACGGATGTCGACGGCGTCATGGTGGTGGTCCGGGTCGTCCGCGAGCCGGGCTCCGCATTCGGAGCACAGGCCGGGGCAGTCGTCCTGGCACACCGGCTGCATCGGCAGTGCGAGCACCACCGCATCACGCAGCACGGGTTCGAGGTCGAACAAGCCGTCCTCGATGAAGAGCCTGTCCTCGTCTTCCTCGGCGTCGTCGGCCGGCTCCGCTTTCACACGGCCCCGGTCGTCGGCGTCAGGGTACGAGAACATCTCCTGGAATTCCGCTTCGAGCTGCTGCTCGAGCGGCTCCAGACACCTTACGCACTCCCCCTTGACCCGTGCACGGGCGGTGCCTGTGACAAGCACCCCTTCCATGACCGACTCAAGGCGGAGTTCGAGCTCCACCGGGGTGCCTTCCGGCACTCCGATGACTCCTTGGATCCCGAGATCCTTGGGGGCGTCGATCGTGCGGGTCAAGCGCTGCAGAGCACCAGGACGCCGCCCCAGCTCGTGTGTGTCGAACACAAGAGGGTTGCGGTGGTCGAGGTGGGTGTTCAGAGCCATTCCTGCTTTCGATCTTCGAAACTCAAGGGGATGCCACCCCTGGAGTTCCGTGGGCAGCGTTGATCGCGGACGTACACGCGACCGAAGAGCCAGGATACTGGACCTTTCGCTCTCGGCCCAATCCGGTCCCCGGCCAGTACGCGGGACGGTGTCCGACCGGGGTCAGCGACCCTGCTCGTACGCCCGCAGCTGCTCGGCGCTGATCATGGTGGTGTCGAAGAGGCTGGTCTCGTCCAGGGCGTTCGCCATCGGGTCCAGGGCCGCCGGCTGCTGCTGCGGGTAGGCCTGCTGCCCGCTCTGGTCGTACGCCGGCTGCTGGTCGTAGCCCTGCTGCTGCGGGTAGGCGGCGTACGGGTCGGCCTGCTGATAGCCGTACGCGTCCTGCTGGGCGTACTGCTGCTGATAGCCGTAGGGGTCGGGCTGCTGCTGGTACGCGTAGGCGTCCTGCTGCTGTCCGTAGTTCGGCTGGGCCGGCACCTCGGGGGTCGGCGCCGGTCGCTCGGGGGTCTCCGAGAGCTCGGCGAGGCCGGCCAGGTAGTCGGCGTCGCTGGTGTGGTGGCCGGGCGTCCCGTCCTCCGCGAAGGTGCCCAGCTCGCCCAGATCGTCGCTGGCGATCCTGCCGTGCAGCTTCTGGCGGCCCTTGCCGACGGCCTCCAGGGTCTTGGCGAGGACCGCCTCGAAGGCGCCGAGCTTGACGTCCACGTACGTGTCGGCGTCCTTGCGCAGGGTCTCCGGGTCGTGGCTGCGCTCGGGGGCGTCCTCGTCCTCGTAGCCCTGCTCGTCGGTGCCGGGGCCGGTGCCGAGGAGCTTCTCGCGGCCGCGGCCGACGGAGCCGAGGGTCTTGGTGAGGACGACCTCGAAGTTGGCGAGCTTGGAGTCGACGTAGTCGTCGGCCTCGGCGCGGACCTCCTCGGCCTCCTGGCGGGCCTCGGCGAGGATGCGGTCCGCCTCGTTCTGGGAGCGGCGGGCGACCTCGGTGTCGGAGATCAGGGAGCCGCGCTGGGCGTGCGCGGACTCGATGATCCGCTCGGCCTCCTGGCGGGCCTGCTCGACCATCTGCTCGCGGCCGCCGATCAGCTCCTCGGCCTGCGCGAGGGAGCCGGGCAGCGCATGGCGCACCTCTTCGAGCATCGAGAGCAGCTCGGCGCGGTTGACCACGCACGAGGCCGACATGGGCATCGAACGGGCGCTGCCGACCGCCGCGACGATCTCATCGAGCTTCTTCTGCACGTCCACCGTGTGCTCGCCACTCTCTACAGCTGTGATGGAGACGGACAGGTCGACTGTACGACCACTCCCGCCCCGCCCGACACCGGGTGACGCACTGTCAGGCGCTCAGCTCTTTCCGAGCCGCCCCTTGAGCGCCTCCAGGACCACCTCCGGCACCAGGTGGGAGATGTCGCCGCCCCACTGTGCGACCTCCTTCACGAGCGAGGAGGACAGGAAGCTGTACGTGGGGCTGGTCGGGATGAACAGCGTCTCGACACCCGAGAGGCCGTTGTTCATCTGGGCCATCTGGAGTTCGTAGTCGAAGTCGCTGACCGCGCGCAGACCCTTGACGATGGCGGGGATGTCGCGCTGTTTGCAGAAGTCGACAAGGAGCCCGTGGTAGGCCTCGACCTGCACGTTGCCGAACTCGGCGGTGACCTCGCGGATCAGCTCGATCCGCTCGTCGACGGTGAACAGGCCCTGCTTCGACTGATTGATCATCACCACGACGTGCACGACGTCGTAGAGCCTGGAAGCGCGGGCGATGATGTCGAGATGTCCATTGGTGATGGGGTCGAATGACCCCGGACAGACGGCGCGGCGCAACTGTGGTCCCTCGCTCTCCGGTCCGGTCATCGTGCGTCTTCGCACGTAGCGGCGGCGCGACCGTACCAAAACGTCCCCTCGCCGTAACGACGGGCCCGGATCGCGTCGAAACCGTCCGGCCAGCCGAATTCGCCGCCTCTGGTGCTGCGCTCAACGGTGACGAGCGCTTCGCCCGCGAGCCAGCCCTGCGTCCGTAGTGTGAGCAGAATCTCGCGAAGATCGCCGTCGGAGACGGCATACGGCGGATCGAGGAAGACCAGGTCGTACGGATCCGCCGGCTCCGGTCCCTGGATGATCTGCTCCGCTTTGCCCGATCTGACTTCGGCGCCGGGCAGACCGAGCGTTTTCACGTTTTCGCGGATGATCCGGGCCGCGCGGGCGTCGGCCTCGACGAGGAGGGCGTGGCCGGCGCCGCGGCTGAGCGCCTCCAGGCCGACGGCGCCCGAGCCCGCGTACAGGTCGAGGACGCGCTCGCCCTCCAGCGGGCCGCCGAGCAGGGACTGCCAGGTGGAGAAGAGGCCCTCGCGCGCCCGGTCGGAGGTGGGGCGGGTGCCGGTACCCGGCGGGACGGCCAGACGGCGTCCGCCGGCCCGGCCGGCGATCACGCGGGTCATGAGGGTCCTTTGCGCTCGGAGTGTGTCAGGGCCAGTCTCTCAGCCCTTGTCGAGATACTGCTCGCGCTCCTCGTCGAGAAGGGCCTCCAGGGCCGTGCGCAGGCCGGGGAGGGCGGTGAGCTCGGGGTCCGCGGCGACGACCGCGGCGGCCTCCTCGCGGGCCTCGGCGATGATCTCCTCGTCCTCGATGACGGCGAGCATCCGCAGCGAGGAGCGGACGCCGGACTGGGCCTGGCCGAGGACATCGCCCTCACGGCGCTGTTCGAGGTCGATGCGGGAGAGCTCGAAGCCGTCGAGCGTGGACGCCACCGCGGTCAGCCGCTGGCGGGCCGGGCTCGCCTCCGGCATCTCGCTGACCAGGAGACAGAGTCCGGCGGCGGAGCCACGGCCGACGCGGCCGCGCAACTGGTGCAGCTGGGACACGCCGAACCGGTCGGCGTCCATGATCACCATGGCCGTGGCGTTCGGCACGTTCACCCCGACCTCGATCACCGTCGTGGCGACCAGGACGTCCGTCTCGCCCGCGGCGAAGCGGCGCATCACGGCGTCCTTGTCGTCGGGCTGCATACGGCCGTGCAGGACCTCGACCCTGAGCCCTTGGAGGGGTCCCTTGGCGAGCTGGTCGGCGATGTCGAGGACGGCGAGCGGCGGGCGCTTCTCGGCCTCGTCCTCGGGGGACTTCTTCCTGGTCTTCTTCGGGTCGCCGGGTTCATCGACGTCGTCGCCGATGCGGGGGCAGACCACGTACGCCTGATGGCCGTTCTCCACTTCTTCGCGCACGCGCTCCCACGCGCGCGCGAGGAAGTGCGGCTTGTCGGCGGCCGGGACGACATGGCTGGCGATCGGCGAACGCCCGGCGGGGAGCTGGTCGAGGACCGAGGTCTCCAGGTCGCCGAAGACGGTCATCGCGACCGTGCGGGGAATGGGCGTGGCGGTCATCACCAGAAGGTGCGGGGGCTGCTTGCCCTTGCCGCGCAGGGCGTCGCGCTGCTCGACACCGAAGCGGTGCTGCTCGTCCACCACGACCAGGCCCAGGTCGTGGAACTGCACCTTGTCCTCGATCAGCGCATGCGTGCCGATCACGATCCCGGCCTCACCGGTGACCAGGTCGAGCAGCGCCTGCCGCCGCGCCGCGGCCCCCATGGATCCGGTGAGCAGCACGACCTTGGTGGAGTGCTCGGACCCGCCGAGCATGCCGCCCTCGGCCAGCTCGCCCATCATCTCGGTGATCGACCGGTGGTGCTGCTGGGCGAGCACCTCGGTGGGCGCGAGCATCGCGGCCTGCCCGCCCGCGTCGACGACGGCGAGCATGGCACGCAGGGCGACCATCGTCTTCCCGGAGCCGACCTCTCCCTGGAGCAGCCGGTGCATCGGGTGCTCGGTGGCGAGGTCGTCGAAGATCTCCTTGGAGACCTTCTGCTGGCCCTCGGTGAGGGTGAAGGGCAGCTTGGCGTCGAAGGCGGTCAGCAGTCCGTCCGGCTTGGGGAGGCGGGCCACGGCGGGGAGTTGGGCGTCGGCGTGGCGGCGGCGGGCCAGGGCGACCTGGAGGACGAAGGCCTCGTCCCACTTGAGGCGGGCGCGGGCGTCGTCGATGTCCGCCTTGGTGTGCGGGCGGTGGATCTTCAGGAGGGCCTCGGGGAGGGAGACCAGGCCGCGACCGTCCCGGAGGGAGTCCGGCAGCGGGTCGACGGCCTCCTGGGCGCTGAGCAGCACCGTCTGCACGGATTTGGCGATCTTCCAGGACTCCAGCTTGGCGGTGGCCGGGTAGATCGGGATGAGCGCGCCCGCCCAGGAGTCGACGGTCTCGGCGGCGTCGTCGCTGTCGGCGCGCAGCGGCTCGTAGGCCGGATGAGCCAGCTGGAGGCGGTGGTTGAAGACGGAGACCTTGCCCGAGAACATCGCGCGGGTGCCGGGCAGCAGGTCCTTGTGGGGCTTGTGCACCCCGTTGCCGAAGAAGACCAGCTGGAGGCGGCCGCTGCCGTCGGTGATGGTCACTTCGAGTCGCTGGCCCTTGCCGCGGGGTGCCTTGGACGAGGCGAAACTGTGCAGGCGCGCGTCGGCGACCTGGGCGACCACCGTGACGTGCTCGTCCATGGGCAGGTCGGCGAGGTGGGTGAGCTGCCCGCGCTCCTCGTATCTACGCGGGTAGTGGTGCAGCAGGTCGCCGACGGTGTGCAGGCCGAGGTGCTCGGCCATCACCTTCGCGGTGGGGGGACCGAGCACCTTCTTCAGTGGTTCATCGAGCGCGGGCACGAGATCCATTGCACACCACACCACTGACATTGCCGTATACGTCTTGGAAATCCGCTGGTCAGGCGGCTCGTTCCGGGCCTAGGATGACGCGCTCCGGCCCTCTTCGCGGTCACCGTCCCCCGGGACCGCCCGACCCCGCGCCGTCGCACGTCCCCCCACCCTCGGCGCAGCGACGATGGACTCCCAGACCTCACAGTCATCACAGGCATCCCAGTCACCTCACACCTTCCAGGTCGACCTGCGTGGTCTGGTGGACCTGCTCTCCCATCACCTCTACTCCAGTCCCAAGGTCTACCTGCGCGAACTGCTGCAGAACGCCGTGGACGCGATCACCGCCCGGCGGGCCGAGCAGCCGGACGCCCCGGCCGCCGTGCGCCTGTACGCCGAGGGCGGCACCCTGCGTGTGGAGGACTCCGGTGTCGGGCTCACCGAGTCCGACGTGCACAGCCTCCTCGCGACGATCGGCCGCAGTTCCAAGCGGGAGGACGGCCTGCAGGCGGCGCGCTCCGACTTCCTGGGCCAGTTCGGCATCGGGTTGCTGGCGTGCTTCGTGGTCGCCGAACGCATCCGCGTCGTCAGCCGCAGCGCGCGTACGCCCGACGCCGCGCCCGTGGAGTGGACCGCGACCGACGACGGCTCGTACACCGTGCGCACACTGCCGCACGAGGCCCGTCCCGAACCGGGGACCACCGTGCACCTGGTGGCGCGCGCCGGAGCCGGCGAATGGCTCGCCGAGGACCGGGTCCGTTCCCTGGCCCGGGACTTCGGCTCGCTGCTGCCGTACGACGTACGCGTCGGCGACGAGGCGATCGCGGACCTCCCGGCACCCTGGGACCGCACCTACCCGAGCCCCACCACCCGCAGGGTGGCCCTGGCCCGCCACTGCCACGACCTGTTCGGCTTCACTCCGCTGGACACGATCGACCTGAACGTGCCACTCGCCGGGGTCCGTGGCGTGGCGTACGTCCTGCCGTCCGCGGTCAGCCCCGCCCAGCGCGCGAGCCACCGGGTGCACCTGAAGGGCATGCTGCTCACCGAGCGGGCCGAACAGCTGCTGCCCGACTGGGCGTTCTTCGTGCGCTGTGTCCTGGACACGGACAGTCTGCGGCCCACCGCCTCGCGCGAGTCGCTGTACGAGGACGAGACCCTGGCGACCGTGCGCGAGGCACTGGGCGAGCGCATCCGGTCGTGGCTGACGGGGCTCGCGGCGGGCGACCCGGAGCGCCTGGCGGCCTTCCTGTCGGTGCACCACCTGGGCGTGAAGTCCCTGGCGCGGCACGACAACGAGATGCTGCGCACGATGCTGCCGTGGCTGCCCTTCGAGACGACCGACGGACGGCTGTCCCTGGAGGAGTTCGCGCTGCGCCACCCGGTGGTGCACTTCACGCGGACCGTGGAGGAGTACCGGCAGGTCGCGCCCATCGCCTCCGCGCAGGGCATCGGAGTGATCAACGGCGGCTACACGTACGACAGCGAGCTGGTGGAGGCGCTGCCGTCGGTGCGCCCGGGTGCGGTCGTCTCGGAGCTGGACGCCGACACCGTGACGGCGCACCTGGACACGGTCGACCCGGCCGAGGAACTGGCTCTCTCGGGCTTCCTGATGGCCGCGCGGGCCAAGCTCGACCCCCTGGGCTGCGACGTGGTGCTGCGCGCCTTCCACCCGCTCTCCGTGCCCGCCCTGCACCTGGACGACCGGGCGGCCCGCCACGAGCAGGCCCGCGCGGAGGCCGAGGAACAGGCCGACGACCTGTGGGCGGGCATTCTCGGCTCGCTGCGCGGCAGCGCGCCCCGCGCCCGCCTGGTCCTCAACCACCTCAACCCACTGATCCGAAGGATCAGTTCACTGCGCGACCCGGAGCTGATAGGCACCGCCACGGAGTCCCTCTACGGACAGGCCCTCCTCATGGCGCAGCGCCCCCTGCGGCCCGCCGACTCCGCGCTCCTCAACCGCGCGTTCATCGGCCTCCTGGAGTGGGCCACCCACACCGAGCCCGGGAAGGACGATCTGCGATGAGCCAGGCCATGGGCATGGACTTCGACACCCTGCGCCAGGCGATGGCGGACAACCAGGAGCAGCCGGAGGGGCCCGCCCGCAACGCGCGCTCGGAGCAACTGCTCGTCGAGGCCGAGAAGCTGAACATCCCGCTCGCCGTGATCGAGGCGCTCGGACACCAGCTGAAGGTCTACAACTACAGCTCCGAGAAGGACAAGATGTTCGTCCCCTTCGCGCGCCTGCTGCGCATGTGGGACGAGCGCCCCGAGGACTTCGACGAGTACGAGACGCACTCCCTGCACTGGGTCTTCAAGTGGATGTCGGCCGGCATGCTCGACCAGCCGCACATCCCGCTCGCCTCCATAGAGAAGTGGCTCGGCGAGATGGAGCACCGCTACCGGCTCGCCGGTCACTCCGAACGGGCCGTGCGGGGCGCCGAGTTCAGCGTCGCCGCGCACGTGGGCGACCTGGCGCGCGCCGAGCGGGCGTACACCGCCTGGCTGGCCGCCGACCGGGACACCATGGCCGACTGCCACGCGTGCGAACTGCACAGCCAGGGGTGGTGGCAGGCGGAGCGCGACGCCGACGAGGAAGCACTCGAACTGTGGCGGCCGGTCCTGGAGGGCGAGTACACCTGCGCCCACGAGCCGCACACCGTCCTGGCGTCCTCGCTGCTCCCCCTGCTGCGTCTGGGCCGCCCGGACGAGGCCCGTGCCCATCATCTGCGGGGCTTCCGGCTGGTGCGCCCCATGGAGAGCATGCGCGGCGCGTACGCGGACCACGTGGAGTTCTGCGCGCTCTCCGGCAACGAGGCGCGCGCCCTGGAACTGCTCGCGGAGCGCCCCGCCTACTTCACCGACTCCGGGGACCCGCGCAGCAAACTCGACTTCATGGCCGTGACGGCCCTGCTCATGGACCGTGTGACCGAACTCGGCCTCGGCGATCAGCCGGTGCCGGGACCGGCCGGCCGGACCTGGACCGCGAGCGGGCTCGCCGTCCACGCGCGCGGGGAGGCGCTTTCCCTGGCAGCGCTCTTCGACGCGCGCAACGGCACGCCGTACGTCAGTGAGCGGGCTCGTGGGCGCATGGACCAGCGGCCGTTGGTGGAGCGGTTGCCGTTGGGGGTGCGGTCCCGGTCCGCGCGGCAGGTGCCACGGTCGGGCTCGGCTTCGGCTTCGGCTTCGGCTTCGGCGCACTCGTCGGCCGCCGTCGTGGAGTCGGGTGTCGGCTCGGACCCGTCCTCGCTCTCGGCGCTGCTCGCCGAGGCCCGGCGGCTGTCCGCGACCCGGAGCCCGGACGCCGTCGAGGCCTGGGCGGCGGTCGCACGGGCCGCCGAGGGCCGGGAGCTGGACGTCCGCGACCGCGCGGAGATCGCCGACCACGCGGCGATGGAGCGCGGTCCCGAGGGCATCGAGCTCTTCCATGAGGCCGCCGAGCTCTACGCCGAGGCGGGCGACCCGGGCGAGGCGCTCGCGGCCCGTGCCCGCGCCGCGTACGTGCTCGCCCTCACCGGCGGGCCCGAGGAGGCGCTCGCGACCGTCTCGGAGCTGCACGAGGGCGTGCTCGCCCTTCTCGCGGACGGCGGGACGGGGGTGTCCCAGGCGGCGTCCGTGCTGGTGGGGCGGGCGCGGATATTGATGCGGTTGGTGCAGGAGGACGCGAGCGAGGACGAGTCGGGGGCGACGGCTTCCCGGGCGGCCGATTCCGGGGCCGCCGGAGACGAGGTCGTGCGCGCCGCGGAGGCGGCCGTGCGGGAACTGCTGACGCTGGCCGAGCCACATGTCTCGGACGTGCGGATGGCCTCGCGGGCCGCGGAGGCGCGGGCGATGCTCGGAGAGCTCGCGGCGCACGCCGGAGACGCCGAGGCCGCCGCGGAGCTGCTGGGGCAGGCCGCGGAGGCGTTCGTGGCGGCGGGGTTGCCGTGGTTCGCCGTGGAGTACGAGTCCCGGCTCGCCGGGATCGCCGGGCACCTGGGCGACGCGGAAGGGGCCGAGCGGGCCGCGCGCGCGGCGCTGGAGCACGCGGGGCCTCGCCTGGAGCCGATGGGGCACGCGCAGCTGCACCTTCAGCTCGCCGAGGTCCTCGGCTCCACCGGGCAGTCCGGCCCGGCCGCGGAACACGCCCTGGAGGCCGCGCACTGGGCCGACGAGGCGGGCGAGGGGCCCACGCTGGGCGCCTGGGCCCGGCACCAGCTCGGCGGTTTCCTGCTGCGTCAGGGGCGGTGGGCCGAGGCCGCGGAGATCCTGGAGTCGGCGCTGCCCGATCTGACCGCCGACATGCACGGCGACGGTGCGATCGTGCAGACGCGGTGGTGGCTCGGCGACTGTCTCACCGAACTCGGCGAACACCGTGCGGCGGCCGAGCACTGGCTGCGGGCCGCCGACATCGCCGAGCACTGGCCCGAACAGCGCGACCACGCGATGCTCGCCCATCTCGCCGCCGAGGCGCTCGGCCACGCCGACATGCCCGCGCAGGCCGAGCAGGCGTACGCGCGCGCCGGTGATCTGTGGCGTTCCCTCGGCAACGTCCACGGGCTGATCCGCTCGCTGCGGGCCCGGGCGTGGGTCGCGTTGCGCACGGACTCGGGGCTGGACGTGGCGCGGGAGTTGATGTCGGCGGCGGTGCGGGAGTGCGAGGAGGGGCTTCGGGCGGTGTCGTCCTCCGTCGGGGCCGAGGCTGTGGAGGGCTCGGATGCCGCGGAGGCCCGTCATCGCCTTGTCGCCGAACTCGGTCACACCCACCGGCAGTTCGGTGACCTCGTCGCCCGTTCCGTTCCGGACGACGCGGAGGAGGCGCTGGCCCACTTCACGCAGGCCGTCTCCGTCTTCGCGTCCCTCGGAGACGACGCCCTCGACGCGCGTACCGGGGCCGAGCTCGCGGCGGGGTGGCTGGAGGCCGACCTGCTCCGGCCCTTGGCCGCGGCCGCACGCGCGCGTGCGGTGCTTTCCGCGTACGCGGGGGTGGACGGGGAGACCGCGGAGGCGCGTCGGGCCGAGGCGGAGAACATGCTGGGCGTGATGGAGAAGCAGCGGGACGAGTGACGGGTGGGGGCGGGGAGGTCTCTCGCCCCCCAGACCCCGTTTCGGCCTGAACGGCCTCGTCCTCACACGCCGGACGGGCTGAAAGATGCGCGCCGGCGCCCCTCAAGGAGCGCGGGGAACTGCGCCCACCCGCGGCCGAAGAACACACCCGCGGTCCTGAGCCGGCGTCCCGCGGCTACTCCACCCCGATCAGCAGCAACGCTCCCTGTCGTCCGCCCCGGTACACCACCGTGTCCACGGCCAAGTACGACTCCCGGACCCGCGCTTCGAGATGGGCGGCGATGGACTCGGGAGCCTCGTCGCCCAGGACCAGGGTCACCATCTCCCCGCCGGCGGCGAGCATGCGGTCGAGGACGGTTTCGGCGGTGGCGGTGATGTCGGAGCCGATCACGGCGACATCGCCGTCGATGAGCCCGAGGACGTCGCCGGCCTGGCAGATGCCGGCCATGGTCCAGGACTGACGCTCGGCGACGGCGACCTCGGCATAGCGGGTGGCGCCCGCCGCCGAGGTCATGGCGACGACGTCCTCGTCGAAGCGACGTTCGGACTCGTGGACGGCGAGCGCGGCGATGCCCTGGACCGCCGAGCGGGTCGGGATCAGCGCGACCCGGACGCCTTCCGTACGGGCCTGCTCGGCGGCGGCGGCCGCGGTGTGACGCAGGTCAGCGTCATTGGGCAGCAACACCACCTCGCGGGCGTGGGCCCGGCGTACGGCTTCGACGAGCTCCCCGCTCGCGGGGGGTTCCCCGGGCCGCGCGAGCACGGTGGTCGCCCCGGCCTCGGCGTACAGCCCGGCCAGCCCTTCGCCGGGCACGACCGCAACGACGGCCCGCTGCGCCCGCTCCCGGGGCGGCCGCCCCGCCGCGCCCGCCGTATGGGCGTCGCCGAGCCCGAAGTGGGTGATCCTGATCCGGTACGGCCGCCCGGCCTCGACCCCCGCCTCCACGGCGGCCCCGGCGTCGTCCACGTGCACATGGACGTTCCACAGCCCGTCCCCGCCGACCACGACGAGCGAGTCGCCGAGGCGGTCGAGCCGGGCCCGCAACCGCGCCACGGCCGCGTCGTCCGCCTCCAGCAGATAGGTCACCTCGAAGGCCGGACCGTCGTCGCCCGGCCGCCCGTCCACGCACGCACCGTCCACATCCACACGGTCCGTGTCGTGCACGCCGTCCGTGCCATGCACGCGCGCGTGGATCTCGCCTGTCACCCGTCCGGCGCCCGGGGACTCCCCCGTGAACGTCTCCGCCAGCGCCTCCAGCACCGCCAGCAGCCCTCGCCCACCCGCGTCGACCACACCGGCGCGCTCCAGCACGGCCAGCTGGCCGGGGGTCGCCACGAGGGCCGCCCGCGCTCCCTCGTACGCCGCGCACGCGACCGTGCCGCAGTCGCCTTCCGTGCCGGTGGCCGCCTCGGCGGCGGCCGCGGCGACCGTGAGGACCGTGCCCTCCACGGGGTGCGCGACGGCCTCGCGCGCGGAGTCGGCGGCCTGTCGGAGGGCCAGCCGGAGGGCCTGTCCGTCGGTGTGAGCGGCCTCACCATGGGCCTCACCATCGGCATCGCCGTCGGCGGCGAGTACCTGCGCCATGCCGCGCAGCAGCTGCGCGAGGATCGTCCCGGAGTTCCCTCGGGCCCCGATCAGCGCCCCGTGTGCCATCGCCCGCACGGTGTCGGCGAGAGTGGGCACGCCGACTCCTGTGACCCCCGTGACCCCCGTGGAAACGGCCCCAGTCGGAGCGGACCCTGTGGGAACTACGGCCGCGACCGTCTCGTAGCCCGCGAAAACCGCCTCCACCGCCGCTGCCGCCGACTCCACCGTCAGATACAGATTCGTCCCGGTGTCCCCGTCCGCGACCGGGTAGACATTGATGGCGTCGATCTCCTCGCGCGCCCGCCCCAGCGCCTCCAGCGCGAGGCCGCACCAGGTGCGCACCGCGAGAGCATCCAATGTCTGCGGCACCTGCGCCTCCTTGAGCTTCTGGACGTGGCTCGCAGCGTAGACCCAGAATGCGTTACTGCCGGTAGTGGGCCCCGAGGAGGGCCGGGGCGGACCCCGGGGGCAGTCATGGTAGTTTCGTTCTCCGGACGCAGTCGTTGTATGCTGCTCCAGTTGCCCGATTCGATCGGGTCTTCCCCCTGGCACCGCCACTCAGATCCTAGATCTCGATTCCGGCATGCCGGGATCAACCGTAAGAGCATCTGAAGTCTTTGGAGTGACCCGTGGCTGCCAACTGCGACGTCTGCGGCAAGGGGCCGGGCTTCGGCAACAACATCTCGCACTCGCACCGCCGTACGTCCCGTCGCTGGAACCCCAACATCCAGCGCGTCCGTACCGTGGTCGGCGGGACGCCGAAGCGCGTGAACGCTTGCACCTCGTGCATCAAGGCCGGCAAGGTCTCGCGCTGACGTAACGCTAGCGCGCGGCCACTGCTGGTTCGCTTAAGAACCGGTCCACCTCACGGTGGGCCGGTTTTTTGTCGTCTTCGTGTCTCGCCCTCACGCCGTCACCCTCGTGCTGCCGTCCTCATATTGCCGTCTTCGTGCACCTTTGTCGCATTCGGTGTCCCACGCGCGCGTAGCCCCCGCCTTCCGGACCTGCCAGAATCTACCGAATACGCTTCGGCATCCTGGGCCCCGTCGAGATCCGCACCACGGACGGCAGCCCCCTGGACCCTGGCGGCCCCCGCCCCGCGCGCTGCTCACCCTGCTCCTCCTGGATGCGGGCCGGACGGCTGACCGCCGAGCACGGCAACCTGGACACGGCCCTGCGCCGTCTCGTACGCGCCAACCACGCGAACGCCCTGCGGCTGATGACCGAGCTCTCCTGGTTCTGGCGGCTGCGCGGCCCCGGCGGGTCTCTCCGAGGAGTACGTCCTGTGCCTGATCAACGCGGTCTCCGGCGAGGGCGACGACTTGGCCGACCAGGAACGTCTGGATCACTTGACATCCTCCCCCTCTTAAGAGACAGGGATTCCAACCCGGGTGGGTTGAGGTTCACGGGCGCTCGAACGGCCGGTGGCCGCTGTCGCCCCTCCGGCACCGGCTGATCGCCGGGGGCGGGGAAACCCGCCCTGTCCTGCCGCGACATTGTTCGCTGCGTTCTCGTCCGCGTTGCAGGTGAACCCGCAGGACACACAGACGAAGTCGGCTTGGCTCTTGCGCGACTTCTTCTCGATCCACCCGCAGGCGGAGCACCGCAGAGAGGTAAAGGGTGCCGGGACGTCCTCGACCCGGCCCGGGGCCTTGTGCTTCGTGCGTTGCCGCAGCAGGCCCCAGCCCTGAGCGAGGATGCCCCGGTTCAGCCCGGCCTTCTGCCTGACGTTCCTGCCGGGCTGTTCGACCGTCCCCTTCACGGAGCGGGTCATGTTCTTGATGTTCAGCTTCTCGAACCGCACCAGGTCGTAGGTGCGGGCGAGCATGGTGCTGGTCTTCTCGCACCAGTCCTTGCGCCGGTTCACCTCGCGTGCCTTGAGTCCGGCGACCTTCGCGTACGCGGCGGCCTTGAGAGCGCTGCCCTTGGGGGCCCGGGCCGCGCGGCGCTCGTGCTTGCGGATTTGTGCCCGCTCCTTGACCGTGAGCTGCGGGCAGTTCAGCTTCCGCCCGTCCGACAGGGCCGCCGTGATCTTCACACCCCGGTCGATACCGATGACCTCGCCCGTGCCGGGCGCGGGAGTCGGCTCGGGGACGACCGCGAACGCGATGTGCCACTGACCGCCTCGGCAGGTGACCCGGAACGTCTTCGCAGCGGGAAGCCGCGCGCCCTTGCCCTGGGCGCTGAGGCGGAAGCGCACCCAGCCGCAGGCGGGCACCTTGACCTGCGCCCACCGCCGGTTGAGCTTCTGCACGACCACCAAGCGGCCCATGACCTGCTTACCGGTCTTCTGGTTCAGTTTCGGGCTGCCGTCCGGCCCGTACTCGGGTACACGGTCGGTGCCGATGACACGAAAGCCCTCGTGCTGGTACTTCCTGCGCCAGGTCGGCTCACCGAAGCCGGAGGTGAAGCGGGCGTTCTTGGCCCTGGCGAAGTCCTTCAGGGCCTGCTGCTGCACATCGGCGTTCCCGGCGGCCAGCCACTCATGGTCACGCCGGGCCTCGGTGAGCTGGCGGCACTGCTCCGCAAAACCGGGCGCGGACGTGCGACCCGGCTTCCGGTGCCCGTGCTGCTCGACAGCCAGATTCCAGACATACCGGGCGTGCGCGCAGTGCAGCAGCATCCGCTCCGCCTGCTCGCTCGTCGGATACATCCGAAACCGTGCCATGCCGCAAACCTAGCCCGCACGTTCCCCACCCGCGCGCACCATCGATCAACACCACCCGTGTGAGTGACCGCCCCGGCTGCCGCTCCGGGGGCGGTCACTCACCACCGGATCTCAACTCCCCGTCACCACCGCCTGTGCGTGGCCACCCTCAGCGCCACGCACCACGACGCCGAATCGCTCTGACGGCGATTCGGCTTCCCCTGCCCCGCTCCGCGGGAGCAGGCAATCACCCCGGTCCTGAAGGACCGGGCACCCTGCCCGAAAGCACGGTGGAAGCCCTGCTGGCCGGACTGCCCGGCCCGCTGCGGCTGCCCTTCGCCGTGGTGCTGTGGTCGGTGTCGGGCGGGCCTCGGCCCCACGCCAACGACCGGGTGCGGGCACAGGTCGGGAACGACACGTGGGGCCGGGCGCTTCTTGATCTCGGCCTGGGCTTCCAGGAGCAGTTCGCGGGGCGTCCGACGGCGTCCGAGGAGTCGTTCGCACGGGCCTTGAGGGGTTTTCGCACGACCGGGGACCGCTGGGGCATGGCGAACTGTCTCGACCCGCTGGGCATGTTCGCCGACTCGCGCGGGGAACACCGACGCGCACTCGAACTGCTCGACGAAGGGCTTTCGTACATCAGGGAGTTGGCCGCCCCCGAGGAGACCTCGGACCTCCTGCGCACCCGTGCGACCGTGCTGCTGCACCAGGGGGAACTGGCCGCGGCGAAGGAGCACTTCGGCCAGGCGCTGACCCTGGCCCGCACCGTGGGCCTCGCCGACAAGGTGGCGGGTGCCCTGCGGGGCCTGGGCGACGCCGCTCGGCTCGCGGGGGACACCGGCCACGCGCGTGTGCACTACGAGAGCGCCCTGGAGTCCTGCGCGGCCAACTGGTTCAGCGTCGGCGAGACCGTGCGCATCCTCATCGGTCTGGGCCGCTCGGCCGCCGCGGAGGGGCGCCTCGACGAGGCTCGCGACTACGCCCGCCAGGCCACCGACCTCGCCGTCGAGAGTCCCGGAGTACTGGAACTCGCCGAGTCAGCGGAGGCGTTGGCGGCCCTCGTCGGCTCCCCCGAGCGCGCCGCCGTCCTGCTGGGCGCCGCCGTCGGTCTGCGCGGGGCCGCGCCGCTGGGCGACCCCGAAGCCGTACGCATCGAGCGGGACATCCGCGAAAAGCTGCCCCCTGAAGCGTACGAAAAGGCCTTTGGGCAGGGGCGCGCACTCGGGGCGGCGGCACTCACCGACGGCTCTCACCACCGTCAGGAGCCGCGCTGACCAGCGGCCGGGAACACGGTCAGCGAACGGTAGGAGCACGGTCAGCGCCTCCCGCGAAGCTCCTGGCCATGACAACGAACACGACACAGAACATGGCGGACGACCCGGCGCGAAAGCTCGCCCACCTTCACGTCCTCGTCTCCGGCGCCAGCGTCGCGGGCCCCGCCGTCGCCCTCAACCTGCTCCGGTACGGCGCCCGCGTCACCGTCGTCGAGAAGGCACCCGACCTGCGTGCCGGCGGATTCGCGGTCGACTTCCGGGGGCACGTCCACCGGACCGTCCTGACCGCCATGGGCATCTGGGACGAGATCCACGCCCATCAGACCCACATGGGCCGGCAGACCGTCGTCGACGCAGACGGCACCCCGCGCGTGGACCTGCCGGCCGAGCTGATGAGCGGCGACGTGGAGATCTTCCGCGGTGAGCTGGCGCGGATCATGTACGAACGCACCAAGGACAAGGCGGAGTACGTCTTCGGGGACTCGATCGCCACCCTCACCGAGACCCCGGAAGGCGTCGACGTGACCTTCGAGCGCGGCGCCCCGCGCCGCTTCGACCTCGTCGTGGGCGCCGACGGACTGCACTCCCTCACCCGGCGCCTCGTCTTCGGTGAGGAGTCCCGCTACCTGCGCTTCCTCGACCACTACGTGGCGGCCTTCAAAGTCCCCAACGACCTGGGCCTCGACCGCACCGGGCAGCTGTACAGCGAACCGGGACGGGCGGTGGTCGTCGGCAACTACGACGGCGATCCGGACCGGGCGGGCGCACTGCTCGTCTTCCGGTCCCAGGAGCTGGAGTTCGACCGCCGTGACGTGGCCGCGCAGAAGCGGATCCTGGCGGAGCGGTTCGCGGGGATGGGCTGGGAGACCCCGGGGGTCCTCAAGGCTCTGGAGCGGGCCGACGACCTGTACTTCGACGCGATCGCCCAGATCCATGTCGACCGGCTCACCCGGGGCCGCGTGGTGCTGCTCGGGGACGCCGGGTACGGGGCCACGATGGGCGGCATGGGCACCGGGGTGGCGATCGTCGGGGCGTACGTCCTGGCCGGGGAGCTGGCCCTCGCGGGCGGCGACCACCGCACCGCCTTCGCCGAGTACGAGACCCGCGTGCGGGACTTCGCCAAGGGCTGCCAGAAGATCTCGGGCAACGCGGGGCCGTTCTTCGCGCCGCCGACCGAACGGCGCATCCGCAGCCGGGACCGCGCGTACCGGCTGCTCAGCTCCCGCCTCCTGGCGGGCTTCTTCAAGAAGCTCACCGAGAAGGCGGCCACCGGCATCAAACTCCGCGCATACCCCGCCTGACGGGGTGGGCGGCTACGACTCGATGTCGCCGAAGTGGTCCCAGCCGCCCTTGCTGGTCCAGGGCGCGCCGTCCACCGTGACCTGGGGCAGCGCCGAGGGGTTGAGGACCTCGCCGATCACCTTCCAGCGCGCGGGCAGCTTCACGTCCGGCGGGAAGGCCGCCACGATCGCGTGGTCCTCCCCGCCGGTCAGCACCCACTGGATGGGGTCGACGCCGACGGCCTGGCCGATGTCGTTCATCTGGGAGGGGATGTCGATCGCGCCCGAACGGATGTCGATGCGCACCTTGCTCGCCTCGGCGATGTGCCCCAGGTCGGCGATCAGCCCGTCGCTCACGTCGCACATCGCCGTCGCACCGAGCCCGGCGGCGGCGGGACCCGCGTGGTACGGCGGCTCGGGGCGGCGGTGGGCCTCGACGAAGGCGCGCGGTGAGCGGAAGCCCCGGGAGAGCACCGCGTGCCCGGCCGCGGACCAGCCCAGCCAGCCCGTCACGGCGATCACGTCACCGGGCTGGGCGCCGCCCCGGGTGACCGGTTCGTGGTTGCGCAGGTCGCCGAGCGCGGTGATCGAGATCATGATGGTGTCGCCGCGTACGACGTCGCCGCCGACCACGGACGCGCCCGCGACCTGGCACTCGTCGCGCAGCCCGTCCATCATCTCGGAGGGCCAGGTGGCCGGGAGTTCGGCCGGGACGACCAGGCCGAGCAGCAGCGCGGTCGGTACGGCGCCCATCGCGGCGATGTCCGCGAGGTTCTGTGCGGCCGCCTTGCGCCCGACGTCGTACGCAGTGGACCAGTCGCGGCGGAAGTGCCGCCCCTCCAGAAGGATGTCGGTGCTCGCCACCACCCTGCGGTCGGGCGCTGCCACCACCGCGGCGTCGTCGCCGGGGCCGACCCGGACCGCCGGGGTGGTGGTGAGACGCGAAGTGAGCTCCTTGATGAGCCCGAACTCCCCCAACTCGCCCACGGTGCCCTTCATGATCGTACTGCTCCCTCTGCCGCTACCCGTGCCCGGTAGCGAGCCGTCTCTGTACTCGGTACGGTCGAGTTGACCGTCAACTTGTGCAGTCCGTGCACCCCGGCGCGCAAGCCCCAGCCACCGCGGGTCTCCCCGTGGCGAGCGGCGACGCGATACCGTGGCGTTCCTTTTCCCCACATGATCCTCGTGGCCGCCCTGGAGGTTCCGTGGTACAGGCGTACATCCTGATCCAGACGGAGGTCGGCAAATCGTCGACCGTCGCCGAAACGATCAGCAAGATCCCGGGGGTGATCCAGGCCGAGGACGTGACAGGACCGTACGACGTGATCGTGCGCGCCCAGGCCGACACGGTCGACGAACTCGGCCGCATGGTGGTCGCGAAAGTCCAGCAAGTGGACGGCATCACCCGTACCTTGACCTGCCCGGTGGTGCACCTCTAGCCCCCGTCTACCCTTGGCCGGTGAACTTCTCCTGTCACCGGCACACCGCTCTCTTCGGGCTGCCTGCTCTCGCTCTGTTGATGGCCGCCACGGGCTGCTCCTCAGCAGACGACGGCGCATCGGCCGTGGTTCCCAGTCCGGACGCGAAGGTCACCGAGCTGTGCCAGAACCTGGACAAGGTGCTGCCGAAGAAGATCGACGGCCTCGACCGGAACGATCCCGAGCCCCGGTCCGCGCTGACCGCGGGCTGGGGAAGCCCGGCGATCATACTGCGCTGCGGCGTCGAACGGCCCGCGAAGATGAGCGATGAGAACGCGCTCAGCGGCGAGGTGAACGGTGTCGGCTGGCTCATGGAGAAGCAGGGCGACGGGTCGTACCGCTTCACCTCGGGTCTGCGCCGGGCGTACGTCGAGGTCAGCGTGCCGACGAAGTGGGTCCAGCGGGACGGGTCGGGTTCGCTCGTCGACCTGGCCGCACCCATCAAGAAGGCGATCCCCGAAGGGATCGCCGACTGACGTACACGCGTGCGCCCAAAGGCGCGTGCCCTGGAGCGGAGCCCCGGTCCCGCAGCTCTAGCGCAGCCCCGTCGAGCGGCACAGCGCCGCCTGGATCAGGCGGTCCACCAGCTCCGGGTAGGCCACGCCGCTCGCCTGCCACATCTGCGGGTACATGGAGATGGGCGTGAAGCCCGGCATGGTGTTGATCTCGTTGATCACGAACTCGCCGTCCTCGGTGAGGAAGAAGTCCGCGCGCACCAGGCCCTCGCAGGAGGCGGCCTCGAACGCCTCGACCGCGAGCCGCTGGACCTCCGCGGTCTGCTCGGGGGTCAGCGGGGCCGGCACGAGGCCGGGCGTCGAGTCGATGTACTTCGCCTCGAAGTCGTAGTACGCGTGCGACTGCACGGGCGGGATCTCGGCGGGCACGCTCGCGCGCGGACCGTCCTCGAACTCCAGAACCCCGCACTCGATCTCGCGGCCACGCAGCAGCGCCTCCACGATGATCTTCGGGTCGTGGCGCTGGGCCTCCTCGATCGCCTCGTCGAGGCCTTCGAGGGAGTCGACCTTGGTGATGCCGATCGATGAGCCCGCGCGCGCGGGCTTGATGAACAGCGGCCAGCCGTGCTCCCCCGCGAAGTCGATGATCTTCTTGCGGGCGGCGGACTCGTCGCGCTGCCACTCGCGGGGCCGGATCACCTCGTACGGGCCGACGGGCAGCCCGAAGGAGGTGAACACCCGCTTCATGTACTCCTTGTCCTGGCCGACGGCCGAGGCGAGCACGCCCGCACCGACGTACGGGACCCCGGAGAGCTCCAGGAGGCCCTGGAGGGTGCCGTCCTCGCCGTAGGGGCCGTGCAGCATGGGGAAGACGACGTCGACCTCGCCCAGCGCCTTGGGGACCGATCCGGGCTCGCTGTAGACGACTTCGCGGTTGGCCGGATCGACGGGGAGGATCACGCCGCCCTCGTTCGACTCGGCGAGCTGCTCCACATCCGGCTGGCGCCGGTCGACGATGGCCATGCGGTCCGGTTCATCGGCGGTGAGCGCCCAACGGCCGTCACGGGTGATGCCGATCGGCAGGACGTCGTACTTCGTCCGGTCGATGGCACGCAGGACGGCGCCGGCCGTGACCACGGAGATCCCGTGTTCGGAGCTGCGGCCGCCGAAGACAACGGCCACACGCGGCTTGCGAGGCGGCTGCTCAGGGCTCTGGGGGAGGTTCTCGGTGCTCATATCGCGTTGAGAGTACCCGTTGGTACGGCGCTCGGTCAGCGCCCCACGGCGGCCGTTGTCCAACGTCGCACGGGTGGTCGCTCAGCGTCGTACGAGCCGTTGCGGAGCGTTGATTTCCGGCGGCGGCGCGGCGTGGATCCTCAGCGGCGCTCGGGTTTGGCGCTGCGCCCCATCAGCTCCTTGACCGCGACGACCGGCGACTTGCCCTCGTGGACGATGCCGACGACCGTCTCGGTGATGGGCATGTCGACGCCGTGCCTGCGGGCCAGATCCAGCACGGACTCACAGGACTTGACGCCCTCGGCCGTCTGCTTGGTGACCGCGATGGTCTCCTGGAGGGTCATGCCCCTGCCGAGGTTGGTGCCGAAGGTGTGGTTGCGCGACAGCGGCGAGGAGCAGGTGGCCACCAGGTCGCCCAGGCCCGCGAGTCCGGAGAAGGTCAGCGGGTCGGCGCCCATGGCGAGACCGAGGCGGGTGGTCTCGGCGAGTCCGCGTGTGATCAGCGAGCCCTTGGTGTTGTCGCCCAGGCCCATGCCGTCCGCGATGCCGACGGCGAGGCCGATCACGTTCTTGACCGCGCCGCCCAGTTCGCAGCCCACCACGTCGGTGTTGGTGTACGGGCGGAAGTACGGGGCGTGGCAGGCGGCCTGGAGACGCTGGGCGACCGCTTCCGAGGTGCAGGCGACCACACCGGCGGCCGGCATCCGGGCGGCGATCTCACGGGCCAGGTTGGGGCCGGTGACCACGGCGATACGGTCGGCGCCGACCTTGGCGACGTCCTCGATCACCTCGCTCATCCGCATCGCGGAACCGAGTTCGACGCCCTTCATGAGGGAGACCAGGACCGTGTCCGGCTCCAGCAGCGGCGTCCACTCGGCGAGGTTCCCGCGCAGGGTCTGCGAGGGCACGGCGAGGACGGTGAAGTCGGCGTCACGCGCGGCCTCGGCGGCGTCGGTCGTCGCCCGCAGGTTCTCGGGGAGGTCGACGCCCGGCAGGTAGTCCGGGTTCGTATGCGTGGAGTTGACCGCCTCGGCGAGCTCGGCGCGCCGCGCGCACAGGGTGACCTCGCACCCCGCGTCGGCGAGCACCATGCCGAAGGCCGTACCCCACGATCCGGTCCCGAAGACGGCCGCCTTGACCGGCTTGCTCACGTGCTCTGCCCCTCTTCCTGCTGTGCCTGTGCCTGCTGGGCCTGTACCCGCTCCTGAGCCCGCTCCTGGGCCCTGGTACGCCTGCGCTGTTCGATCCGCACCTGGCGCGGGTCGTAGGGCGTCTCAGGGGCCTTTTCGCCGCGGATCTGCTCAAGCTGCGCGGTGACGGCGGCCATGATGACCTCGGTGGCCTCCTTCAGGAGGTCCGGGCTCATCTCCCTGTCGTAGAAGCGCGACAGGTCGACCGGGGGGCCCGCGAGAACGTGGTGGGTCTTGCGGGGAAGGAGGTTCGGCTTCTTGGCGTACGGCGGCAGCAATTCGTTGGCGCCCCACTGGGCGACCGGGATCACCGGGCACTTGGTCTGCAGGGCGACCCGGGCGGCACCGGTCTTGCCGGTCATCGGCCAGCCGTCGGGGTCACGGGTGAGGGTGCCCTCGGGGTAGAACGCGACGCACTCGCCGCGCTCCACGGCGTCGATCGCGGCCCGGAACGCGCTCAGCGCGTCGGTGCTCTCGCGGTAGACGGGGATCTGTCCGGTGCCGCGCATCGCGGCCCCCACGAATCCCTTCCTGAAAAGCCCGGCCTTGGCCAGGAAACGCGGAACACGCCCGGTGTTGTACTGATAGTGGGCATACGCGAACGGGTCCACATGCGAATTGTGGTTCACCGCCGTGATAAATCCGCCCTCAGCCGGAATGTTCTCCATTCCGCGCCAGTCCCGCTTGATCAGAACCACCAGTGGCGGTTTACAGAGAACCGCTGCGAAGCGGTACCAGAAGCCGATTCTGCGGCGGGGCACGCGGGCACCTTCCTCTTAGGGCCTGGGGGGCCGCACAAGTGTCACCCCAGGCCGCCGGTCTGTCGAGAACACCGTACGCCCCGACGTCCGGACCGCCACGGGTGCCGGGTCACAATGGGCGCGACAAGGGAGGAACGGAGCGCTCGTGCAGTGGACCTTGGTGATCCCCCTCAAAGCCCTGGCGCGGGCCAAGAGCAGGCTCTCTGACACCGCCGCGGACGCGGTGCGCCCCGGACTCGCCCTCGCCTTCGCGCAGGACACCGTGGCGGCCGCGCTGGCCTGCGCGGCCGTCGGCGATGTGGCGGTCGTCACGGACGACGCGCTGGCCGGGCGGGAGCTGGCCGCGCTGGGAGCGTGGATCGTCCCGGACGAGCCGGGTGGCGGTCTCAACGCCGCGTTGGCGCACGGGGCGGCGGCCGTACGCTCCCGGACTCCCGAATGCGCCGTGGCCGCACTGAACGCCGATCTGCCCGCCTTGCGTCCCCTGGAATTGGCTCGGGTACTCGATGCCGCCGCCGAATTCCCGCGCGCTTTTCTCCCCGATGCGGCCGCAATCGGCACCACTCTGCTGGCCGCATCCCCCGGCCGTGAATTGCGCCCCGCCTTCGGCACCGATTCCCGAACCCGTCATCGCGCCTCGGGAGCCGCGGAACTCGTTCTCACCGCGGTGGATTCCGTACGCCAGGACGTCGACACCGGGGAAGATCTACGCGCGGCGCTCGCACTGGGAGTGGGCCCCCGCACGGCCAGGATGGCGGCGAAACTCCTGATCCCGGGCCAACCGGGCACCTGAACGCCGTTCGCCGACGCCGCGTCCGCCGGGCCCACCAGCGGCGCACACCAGCCCTGGATAGGCTTTCGGCATGCAGGCGACCGCGTACACGTACGACCCCGACACCCGTAGCGGCCAGGTGCTGCTCGACGACGGCACGCCGGTGCCCTTCGACGGCGCCGCGTTCGACGCCGGCGGGCTCAGGCTGCTGCGCCCGGGGCAGCGCGTACGCATCGAGACCGAGGGCGACGGCGAGGCCCGCCGGATCACCCTGGTGACGCTCCAGACCTTCTGAACGGACTGAACGGACCTTCGCCGGACTCTCTGACCAGGCCTTCCGACCAGGCCTTCTCATCGACCAGGTCCCGGAAACGCCGCGGGCCGGGCTCCCCGTGGGAGTCCGGCCCGGCGCGTGAGTTGCCCTGCGCCCCTGCTTCTAGCGGGCGGTGGTCTTCTTGGCGGTGGTCTTGCGAGCCGTCGACTTCTTGGCGGGGGCCTTCTTGGCGGTCGCCTTCTTCGCCGGGGCCTTCTTGGCCGTCGCCTTCTTGGCGGTCGCCGCGGTCTTCTTGGCGGTCGCCGTCGTCTTCTTGGCGGTCGTCTTCTTGGCCGTCGTCTTCTTCGCGGCGGCGGTGGTCTTCTTGACCGCCGTCTTCTTCGCCGCGGCGGTGGTCTTCTTCGCAGTCGCCTTCTTGGCGGCGGTGGCCTTCTTGGCCGCGGCCTTCTTGACCGTCGCCGCGGCACCCCCGGTCAGGCTGCCCTTGGGCGCCTTCTTGACCGCGACCTCGCCACCGCGCGGGAGCTTCTTCGAGCCGCTCACCAGGTCCTTGAAGCCCTGACCGGCGCGGAAGCGCGGCACAGAGGTCTTCTTGACCCGAACACGCTCACCGGTCTGCGGGTTGCGGGCGTAACGAGCCGGACGGTCGACCTTCTCGAAGGAACCGAAGCCGGTGACCGAGACCCGGTCCCCGCCGACAACTGCACGGACGATCGCGTCCAGTACGGCGTCGACCGCGTCGGCGGCCTGCTGACGCCCGCCGACCTTGTCGGCAATCGCTTCTACGAGCTGCGCCTTGTTCACGTCTTCCCCTTCGGAGACATTGCCCGAACGAATGCGTTCAAGCTTTTTCGCACGTTAGGCAGATATATACCGCAAATCAAACACGAAACGGGCTAATCACCCTTGTGCCGCAACGAACTCGGACTGTCGCGGAGTTCCTCAGCGATCCCCTTCGAGGAATCGACCCTCGTCGAGGTCGGTGGTGAACCGCTCCAGCCGCCTTGTCGCGTCGGCGAGATCGTGCTTGGCCACGGCCGTAATGACCAGCAGCTTCCGGGTCAGCGCCATCCGTACGCCCTCCGGGACTTGCAGTGCGCGCACTCTTGTGTGCGCTTCCTTCAGTTGGGCCGCGACTGCCGCATAGAGCTCGAGTTGGCCGTCGTGTTCCATGCACAGATTGTGCCATCTGGGGCGAGTTGTCGCCTGCCCAGGGGGTAACTGCCGTCCCTGGAGAGGGTCCTGAGCGCCCCGGAGAGCCGCGGCTCCAAGAAGCGCGTACCCAGGCAATCTCCTTTGTAACTAGGGGAGTTGAAGCCCCTCGAAGGGGTGCGCGGGGGGCCTCCGGGGGCAGACACAGCTGTACCCCCAACCGTCCACGATTGGGGGTACAGAGGGGTGTTGCGGTGGCTGAAATCAGCCGTGCCTCAGTCGCGAGGCGTCCCGGGCGTCAGACCTGCAGCGTCTTCGGCTTGTACGACGGCCGCTTGGCCTCGTACTCCGCGATGTCGCCCTCGTTCTGGAGGGTGATGGAGATGTCGTCCAGGCCGTTCAGCAGCCGCCAGCGGGCGTTCTCGTCGAGCTCGAAGGCGGCGGTGATGCCCTCGGCGCGCACCTCGCGGGCCTCCAGGTCGACCGTGATCTCGGCCTCGGGGTCCTTCTCCGTCAGCTCCTGCAGCGCGTCCACGGTCTTCTGCTCCAGAACCACCGTGAGCAGGCCGTTCTTGAGCGAGTTGCCGCGGAAGATGTCCGCGAACCGGGACGAGATGACGGCCTTGAAGCCGTAGTTCTGCAGCGCCCAGACGGCGTGCTCGCGGGAGGAGCCGGTGCCGAAGTCGGGGCCCGCGACCAGGACAGTGGCGCCCGCGCGCTCGGGCTGGTTGAGGATGAAGGACGAGTCCTTGCGCCAGGCCTCGAACAGCCCGTCCTCGAAACCGTCCCTGGTCA
This sequence comes from Streptomyces sp. NBC_01450, assembly GCF_036227505.1. Lineage (NCBI taxonomy): Bacteria > Bacillati > Actinomycetota > Actinomycetes > Kitasatosporales > Streptomycetaceae > Streptomyces > Streptomyces sp. NBC_01450. The sequence goes on from NZ_CP109480.1 coordinate 3,898,953, forward strand.
CCTTCTTGAGCCAGTGGGCGGGGATGATCTGGTCGGTGTCGACGTTGCCGCGGCGCAGCGGAACGGCCCGGCCGGTGTGCGTGGTGAATGCTTCCATGACTTCTCAGACTCCAGCGGGCGTGCGGGCGGCAGACGAGTCGGCGAGATCGGCCGGGGAGGCCAGGTGACCGAGTACGGCGGTGGCGGCGGCGACCTGCGGCGACACCAGGTGCGTACGGCCGCCCTTGCCCTGCCTGCCCTCGAAGTTGCGGTTCGAGGTGGACGCGGAGCGCTCACCGGGGGCCAGCTGGTCGGGGTTCATGCCCAGACACATCGAGCAGCCCGCGTGCCGCCATTCGGCGCCGGCCTCCTTGAAGACCACGTCCAGACCCTCGGAGACGGCCTGCAGACCGACCCGCGCGGAGCCGGGGACCACCAGCATCCGTACGCCGTCGGCGACTTTGCGGCCCCCGACGATCGCGGCGGCGGCGCGCAGGTCCTCGATGCGACCGTTGGTGCAGGAACCTACGAAGACGGTGTCGACCTTGATGTCGCGCAGCGACTGTCCGGCGGTCAACCCCATGTACTCCAGGGCCTTTTCGGCGGCCAGGCGCTCCGATGCGTCTTCGTACGAAGCGGGGTCGGGGACGGACGCCGAAAGCGGCGCTCCCTGGCCCGGGTTGGTGCCCCAGGTGACGAACGGCGCCAGCGACGGGCCGTCGATGACCACCTCGGCGTCGAAGACCGCGTCCTCGTCCGTCTTCAGGGTCTTCCAGTACGCGACCGCGGCGTCCCACTCCTCGCCCTCGGGGGCGTGCGCACGGCCCTTGAGGTACTCGAAGGTGGTCTCGTCGGGGGCGATCATGCCCGCGCGGGCGCCGGCCTCGATCGACATGTTGCAGATGGTCATCCGGGCTTCCATCGAGAGCTGCTCGATGGCGGAGCCGCGGTACTCCAGGATGTAGCCCTGGCCGCCGCCCGTACCGATCTTGGCGATGATCGCCAGGATCAGGTCCTTGGCGGTGACGCCCTCGGGCAGCTCGCCGTCGACCGTGATGGCCATGGTCTTGGGGCGGGCCAGCGGCAGCGTCTGGGTGGCCAGCACATGCTCGACCTGCGAGGTGCCGATGCCGAACGCCAGCGCGCCGAAGGCGCCGTGCGTGGAGGTGTGGGAGTCGCCACAGACCACGGTGGTACCGGGCTGGGTCAGACCCAGCTGCGGTCCCACCACGTGGACGACGCCCTGCTCGACGTCACCCAGCGAGTGCAGCCGTACACCGAACTCGGCGCAGTTCTTGCGCAGCGTCTCCAGCTGGGCCCGGGAGACCGGGTCCGCGATGGGCTTGTCGATGTCGAGGGTCGGGGTGTTGTGATCCTCGGTGGCGATGGTGAGGTCGAGACGGCGCACGGGACGCCCCGCCTGGCGGAGGCCGTCGAAGGCCTGCGGGCTGGTCACCTCGTGCAGCAGGTGCAGATCGATGAAGAGGAGGTCGGGCTCGCCCTCGGCGCGCCGGACGACATGGTCGTCCCAGACCTTCTCCGCGAGTGTCCTACCCATCGCTTTCCCTCCGGCCGGCCTGTGTGGCGCCGGCCCAACTAGAGATTTCCGGGGCGGCGGCGTCCGTACCCCTCGTCCGGACGCCCTCCACCGGGCCCGTTGGTCCGCGGGCCGCTGTGTCTACAAGGGTGGCGCGTTCCACCGAAAATTGAACTTGCGTTTCACAGAGTGAGACGCGAGTATCGTTGCATGGACAACAGTAGCGGCGTCGGCGTTCTGGACAAGGCAGCCCTTGTCCTGAGCGCTCTGGAGTCCGGTCCGGCCACCCTCGCGGGACTGGTCGCGGCGACCGGACTGGCACGACCCACGGCACATCGCCTCGCCGTGGCACTTGAACACCACCGCATGGTGGCGCGCGACATGCAGGGCCGTTTCATTCTCGGCCCCCGCCTCGCCGAGCTGGCCGCGGCCGCGGGCGAGGACCGTCTCCTCGCGACGGCCGGCCCGGTGCTCACGCACCTGCGCGACGTCACGGGCGAGAGCGCCCAGCTCTACCGCCGCCAGGGCGACATGCGCATCTGCGTCGCCGCGGCCGAGCGCCTGTCCGGCCTTCGGGACACGGTCCCGGTCGGCTCGACGCTCACGATGAAGGCCGGTTCCTCGGCGCAGATCCTGATGGCCTGGGAAGAGCCGGAGCGCCTGCACCGCGGCCTCCAGGGTGCCCGCTTCACCGCCACGGCGCTCTCGGGCGTACGGCGCCGGGGCTGGGCCCAGTCGATCGGCGAGCGCGAGCCGGGCGTCGCGTCGGTCTCCGCGCCCGTACGCGGTCCCTCGAACCGTGTGGTGGCCGCCGTCTCGGTCTCCGGCCCGATCGAGCGCCTGACCCGGCACCCGGGCCGTATGCACGCCCAGGCGGTCATCGACTCCGCCGCCCGCCTCTCCGAGGCCCTCCGCCGCACGGGCTGAGCCACCCCTCCAGTACGACACCGGGGGACGAACCGGCCTCAACGCCGCGGCAGGCTCATCCCCCGGACACCTCCCCTCCCCGCCCTGCCAGGGGCGCGGGGAACTGCGCGACCAGCCGCAGCCGGCCCGCACCATCCGATCAACCCGTCGCTCCCCCGGCCTCCGCGCCCTCCTTGGGCGACCGATGAGCGAACCGGTCCGCCGCCCGCCGCCCCCGCTTCTCCACGGGCAACGCCCCGTACGCGGCCGCGAGCCCGAAGGGCGGCATGTCCGCGTAGATCGACTCGTACGACCCCTCCGGCACGACATACGCCTCGTGCCAGATCCCCACGTGCTGACGCACCTTCCCCGCCCGCTCCTTGCGGTTGATGATCGCCCACACCTTGTGGTGGAACATGTCGGGCGCCGACGCGTACGCGTACAGCTTCTCCCTGGACTCCCAGTACTGGACGACGTAGTACGTCCGCGGTGACGCCGTCAGCAGCACGCGGCCGAGCAGGCCTCGACCGCCGTCCTTCTCCAGGTCCCGCACCATGCGCAGCATGGCGAAGAACACCGGTACCCACTGGTGCACCGCCCAGAAGTGGTTGACGCGCATGCCGATCAGCAGGACGACCACGTCCCCTTCGGCTGCCGCGGTGGTACGGCCTGCGGCCACGGGCTTCCCGAACATGTCTTCCCCCTGTTGGTTAGCGGCACTATCCGATGGCGTCTGTTTGGATAGTGCCGCCACCCAAGGAAGGGCGCAAGGGATGCGACTGTCGGAGTTGAGTGAGCGCAGCGGGGTGTCCATCGCGACGATCAAGTACTACTTGCGCGAGGGGCTGTTGGCGCCGGGCCGCCGCGTCAGTGCGACGACGGCCGACTACGACGAGAGCCATCTGCGCAGGCTGCGGCTGGTGCGGGCGCTGATCCAGGCGGGGCGGGTCTCCGTGGCCACGGCCAAGGAGATCCTCGGGCATGTCGACGACGAGTCCCTGGGCCGGACGATCCGGCTGGGCGCCGCCCTGTGGGCGCTGCCGCAGGAGCCCGAGCCGGACGAGCGGGACCCGGCCGTCCGCTCCGCGCGCCGCGAGGTGGACCGGCTCCTGGAGTCGCTGGGCTGGGAGACCGCCCGGGAACTGAGCGCCCTCTCCCCCGTGCACCGTTCCCTGGTGTCGGCGGTGGCCACGCTGATCCGGCTCGGCTATGCCTGGGACGCCGAACTCATGGCACCGTACGCGCAGTTGATGCACCAGGCGGCCGTCCGCGACCTGGACTTCCTGGAGAAGCACCCCTCGGAGGAGGAGAAGGTCGAGACGGCGGTCGCGGCGGCGATTCTCTTCGAACCGGTCCTCAAAGCGCTGCACCGGCTGGCCCAGGAGGAGGAGTCGGCTCGGCGCTACGGCATCGAGTGAGGCGTACGCCGTCCGGGGCGGCGGCGCCCAGGACGGCGGAGTCCGTGAACCCAAGGGGCGGGGCCGCCGGCACCGGAACCCGCAAACGCCGATGGACCCCCACCGAAGTGGAGGTCCATCGGACTTCACGTACCCCCGACCGGATTCGAACCGGCGCTACCGCCTTGAGAGGGCGGCGTGCTAGGCCGCTACACAACGGGGGCAAGGATCACAAGTGATCCAGCTGGGCTACCAGGACTCGAACCTAGAACAACGGAACCAGAAACCGTCGTGTTGCCAATTACACCATAGCCCAACGGTGGTCTAGACCACCGAGTACCCCCGACCGGATTCGAACCGGCGCTACCGCCTTGAGAGGGCGGCGTGCTAGGCCGCTACACAACGGGGGCCCTAGCGATCCTGCATGAGAGACAGCGGGTGCGACCCTGACTGCCTTCCTGGGAAGGATCTGTACCCCCGACCGGATTCGAACCGGCGCTACTGCCGTGAGAGGGCAGCGTGCTAGGCCGCTACACAACGGGGGCGTTGCGGAGCTGGTCTCCGCGTGTGCAGATAAGCTCTGCGAGCTGGCCTACCAGGACTCGAACCTAGACTAACGGAACCAGAAACCGTCGTGCTGCCAATTACACCATAGGCCACTGAAACTGAATCCCCTGCGGGGATCTTGTTTTAGCTTGCGCCTCCGGTTCCGGACCTTTCGGCCCGCTCTCCGGCGGCGCAGGAAGAACATTACCTGAAGGTGGACGGCGCTCCAAAACGGGTATCGGCGCCGACGATCGCGGGGAGTTCGGCCAGCGAGGCGATCCGGTGCGGGCCGACGAACGAACCGACGGGCGTGTCGACGGCGGCCCGGCCGCCGTCGCGATCGAGCCAGACCGACAGCAGACCGGCGTCGGCGGCTCCCCGCCCGTCGATCTCCGGATGGTCGCCGACGTACGCGACCTGTCGCGGGGCCAGTTCCAGGGCCTCGCAGGCCGCGTGGAAAGCCTGGGCGTCCGGCTTGGAGACGCCGAGCTCGGCGGCACACAGGACGGCCTCGAAGCGCTCACGCACGCCGAGGACGCGCAGCTTGCGGTCCTGGACGGTGAGGCTGGAGTTCGACAGCACCCCGTGCCGGTGGCTGGCGGCCAGGGTGTCCAGGACGGGCAGGACGTCCGGGAAGAGGGCCCAGGCTGCCTCGTAGTGCGTGAGATACCGCTGGAACCAGGCGTCGGCCTCGGTGTCCGTCAGCGTCTCGCCCAGGAAGACCCGGACGCGGTCGCGGCGCTGCCCCTCGAAGGAGGTCTCCCCCGCCGAGAAGCGTGCCCACTGCTGGTCGGTGATCTCCCGCCAGTGCGCGAGGGCCTGCTCGACGGACTCGTACCCGTCGAGCAGGCCCTCGGCCGCCAGGTGACCGTGCATACCGGTGCGGTCGGCGGTGGTGTAGTCGAAGAGGGTGTCGTCCACGTCCCAGATCACGGCCCTGATGGTCATGGCTCGACGGTAACCCGGAGAGCGGTTCCCATGTCGGCCGGTTGACGCTTGTCGCGCCGGTGACGAGGGGCACTCCCTCGAACGCCGCCCCACGGGCGGGAGTTGGGCCCGGCGCGGCGCCACGGCACACGACGAGGGGGCGGCGTCCGAAAACGGACGCCGCCCCCTCGTCGTACGACGTGCGGTTACAGCTTCGCCAGCGCCGCGTCGATGCGGGGCAGGGCCTTCTCCTTGCCCAGGATCTGCAGGGACTCGAAGAGCGGCAGGCCGATCGTGCGGCCGGTGACGGCGACGCGCACCGGCGCCTGGGCCTTGCCGAGCTTGAGACCGTGCTCCTCACCGGCGGCCAGGACGGCCTCCTTGAGGGACTCCGGGGACGACCAGTCGGCCGCGTCCAGCTTCTCGCGGGCCGTGCGGAGCAGGGCGTCGCTGCCCTCCTTCATGGCCTTCGTCCAGGACGCCTCGTCGAAGACCGGCTCCGGCAGGAACAGGAAGTCGACGTTGTCGGTGATCTCCGAGAGGACCTTCAGGCGGGACTGCGCGTACGGAGCGATCACCTGCCACTTCGCCTCGTCGAAGTCCTCCGGCGCCCAGGGGGCGAAGGGTGCCTGCAGCCAGGGGGCGCAGCGCTCGGTGAAGTCCTTCACATCGAGCAGGCGGATGTGGTCGGCGTTGATCGCCTCGCACTTCTTGAGGTCGAAGCGCGCCGGGTTCGGGTTCACGTCCGTGACGTCGAAGGCGGCGACCATCTCGTCGATGGTGAAGATGTCGCGGTCCGCCGAGAGCGACCAGCCGAGCAGGGAGAGGTAGTTCAGCAGGCCCTCGGGGAGGAAACCGCGCTCCCTGTAGAGGTTGAGCGAGGACTCCGGGTCGCGCTTGGAGAGCTTCTTGTTGCCCTCGCCCATGACGTACGGCAGGTGGCCGAAGGCGGGGGTCTCCTTGGCGATGCCCAGCTCGATCAGCGCCTTGTAGAGGGCGATCTGCCGCGGGGTGGAGGAGAGCAGGTCCTCGCCGCGCAGGACGTGGGTGATCTCCATCAGGGCGTCGTCGACCGGGTTGACCAGGGTGTAGAGCGGTGCGCCGTTCGCCCGGACGATGCCGTAGTCCGGGACGTTCTCCGGGAGGTAGGTGATCTCGCCGCGGACCAGGTCGTCGAAGGTGATCGCCTCGTCGGGCATCCGGAAGCGGACGATGGGCGTGCGGCCCTCGGCCACGTAGGCGGCCTTCTGCTCGTCGGTCAGGTCGCGGCAGTGGCCGTCGTAGCCGGAGGGCTTGCCGGCGGCGCGGGCGGCCTCGCGGCGGACGTCCAGCTCCTCGGTCGAGCAGTAGCAGTGGTACGCGTGGCCGGCGTCCTGGAGCTGCTGCGCGATGTCCTTGTAGATGTCCATGCGCTGCGACTGGCGGTACGGCGCGTGCGGGCCGCCGACCTCAGGGCCCTCGTCCCAGTCGAAGCCCAGCCAGCGCATCGAGTCGAGCAGCTGGTTGTACGACTCCTCGGAGTCGCGGGCCGCGTCGGTGTCCTCGATGCGGAAGACCAGAGTGCCTTCGTGATGCCGGGCGAACGCCCAGTTGAACAGGGCGGTGCGGACCAGGCCCACGTGGGGGTTGCCGGTCGGGGACGGACAGAAACGTACGCGGACGTTCGCGTTAGCCACGCTTGATCACCTTGTTGGTGAGAGTGCCGATGCCTTCGATGGTGACGGCGACCTCGTCGCCGACGTTCAGGGGGCCGACCCCAGCCGGGGTGCCGGTGAGGATCACGTCGCCGGGGAGCAGCGTCATGGCCTCGGTGATGTTGACGATCAGATCCTCGATGGAGTGGATCATCTCGCTGGTGCGGCCGAGCTGGCGCTGTTGGCCGTTGACCGTGCACTGGATGGTGATGCCCTCGGCGATCGCGGTGAGGTCGAGGTCCGTCTCCACCCAGGGGCCGAGCGGGCAGGAGTTGTCGAAGCCCTTGGCCCGGGCCCACTGCTTCTCGCGCTTCTGGACGTCGCGCGCGGTGACGTCATTGGCGCAGGTGTAGCCGAGGATGACGTCCTTGACGCGCTCGCGCGGGACCTCCCGGCACATCCGGCCGATGACCACGGCGAGCTCGGCCTCGTGGTGCAGCTCGCTGGAGAAGGAGGGGTACTGGATGTCGTCGCCGGGGCCGATCACCGAGGTCGACGGCTTGAAGAAGGCGAACGGGACGTCGGGCACCTCGTTGCCGAGTTCCTTCGCGTGCTCCGCGTAGTTGCGGCCGAAGGCCACGACCTTGTTGGGGAGCACCGGCGGCAGCAGCCGCACCTTGCTCAGCGGGACCTTCGTACCGGAGAGCTCGAAGTCCGCGAACGGGATGCCCTTGATGATGTCGAGGACGAGCTCGTCCGGCTTGTCGCCCTCGACCGCGCCGAAAGCGACGTTGCCGTCGATGGAGAACCTGGCGATGCGCACGGGATCCTTGCGCCCCTCACTGAGCTGGCTGGAGTCTGACGCTCCAGGCTAACGCGGGGAGGGGGGCGAGCTTCGCGTATATACGCCGGTGGGCCGCGAGCCGGGTGTGCCCGACGGCCGTCGGCCGCGTGTGGCGGGCGACCGCCGGCCGGGTGCGCCAGTCGGCTCCCGGCCGCGTCGCCTGTGGGCCGCGATCCGTGGGGCCGCCGCCGGTCGCCGGCGCGGTGAGTCGGTGGCGGTCCGCGTGCGTATTACTCGGCGGCGGCCGTGACCGGGGCTTCCATCAGGACGGTGCGGCGGGGGTTGGCGGTCTGGGAGGGGAGGTCGACCGAGTGTTCCGGCTGCTCCGGCGCCTGCAGCGCGTCGGCGTCCTCGAGGTGCGCCAGCGTCGTGCGTCGCGGGTTGGCTATGTTGCGGAACATCATCGTCGTCTTCACTGTTGTATTCGACCTCGTCATGGCGGGCGCCGAGCGGGGTCAAGGACCGCCGGGTCGGCGCAGGTTGTCGGATTTGCCATCCCTGTAAAGCGCCAGGCTAAACATGCAATTCCCTGTCGAAGCCGTGAAGACCTCATGATCGCCGTGTGAGTTTGCTCACTCGCCAGTGGGCAAACCGGTCAATTCAGGCCGCCAACTCGCCCCGGCGAAACGGACATTGGTTCAGTGAACCCAACATTCCGCTCCTGATCATCGCGACTGGGACACCCCTGGTGTGCCAGTAGCTCGTGCGCATACGCCCTTTATGTACGAGATCACTTTCTACGTCTCGTAACGCATCCCTCACAAGGTGTCACGGTGGTCACAGCCTGGTACACGGGCCTTGTTGGAGATCCTGCACTGTGCTGGAATTCCTCGGACCGCCGCGGGATCGAACCGGCGCGCAGAGGGCGCGACTCAGCGCCGAGTGGCGGCGGGAAGGGGAAGCAGCGCCGGTCACTCACGACCACACCTGGGGGCGCATCTGTGCCCCTGAACGACGCCGACACCGTCCCGCCGTTTTCGCGGAGGGGCGCCTGGTCCAGAGGTTGCGACGCTAGTGCAGGGACGTTTCAAGAGGGATGGCAGCGCTCCGGCGGAGCCGGAGGCGCACGGCGGGACCGACCGCGGTTCCTCGCCCCAGCACGCCCAGAACCCGGGACAATCAGAACTCGGCGGCGGTGAGCGCTCCGCGCGCCCCGGCGCGACGGCTCCCGACCAACCACCCACGACGCCGAAGGTCCCCACCGGCCCCGGCTCTCGAATAGCTCTGCGCAACTGGCGCATCTCCACGCGTCTGGTGTCGCTGCTCGCGCTCCCCGTGGTCGCCGCGACCACTCTGGGTGCCCTGCGCATCAACGAGTCGATGGACAACATCCAGCAGCTCGAGAACATGAAGCTGCTGACCGACATGACCCAGCAGGCGACCCAGCTCGCCGCCGCCCTCCAGAAGGAGCGCGACCAGTCGGCCGGTCCTCTCGCGCACGGCGCGAAGGCCAACGACATCACGGTCAAGGGGATCCGCGACGCGACGGACGTCGCCAAGCAGCAGTTCATCGCGGGCACCCAGGAGATCGACACCGCCAGCGCGAACGGACAGCTCACCGGCGTCCGTGACAGCCTCGTGGCCATCGCCGGCGAGCTGAACAAGCTGGGCACCATCCGCAACGGCGCCTACAGCGACCCCAAGAACTCCTCGCAGACGGTCGACGGGTACCACCGCCTCATCACCCAGCTGATCGGCCTCTCCCAGGACATGGCCGAGGCGACCAGCAACCCGGAGATGATCTCGCGCACCCGCGCCCTGTCGGCCTTCTCCTCCGCCAAGGAATACGCCTCCGTCCAGCGCGCCGTCATCGCCGCCGCGCTGCCGGACAACAACACCACCTTCGGCAAGCTCTCCGACAACGACCGGCTGTACGCGAACTCCGCGCAGGACAGCGAGGCCTCCGAGCGCACCAGCTTCGCGAGCATCTACGGCTCCGGGGCGGAAGACCTCACCAAGCCGATCGACCAGGGCAACCCGACCATCCAGGCCGCCGACGCGTACTCCAACCGCGTACTCGGCTCGTCGGGCGGTCTGAGCACCCAGGACAAGCGCTCGTACAGGGACTGGATCGACGACGACACTGCCAAGATCGAGCAGATGTCGAAGATCGAGCTGACGCTGCTCAACGAGATGGAGCAGAAGGCCCGTGAGCTGAAGAACGCCTCCCAGCAGGAGGCAATCATCTCCGGTGCGCTGATCCTGCTGGTCCTCGGCGTCTCGCTGGTCGGCGCCTTCGTCGTGGCCCGCTCCATGATCCGCTCGCTGCGCCGACTGCAGGACACCGCGACCAAGGTCGCCCAGGACCGCCTGCCCGAGCTGGTCAAGCAGCTCTCCGAGTCCGACCCGCAGGACGTCGACACCTCCGTCGAGTCCGTCGGTGTGCACTCCCGGGACGAGATCGGCCAGGTGGCCGCGGCCTTCGACGACGTGCACCGCGAGGCCGTACGACTGGCCGCCGAGCAGGCCCTCCTGCGAGGCAACGTCAACGCGATGTTCACCAACCTCTCGCGCCGCTCCCAAGGCCTCATCCAGCGTCAGCTCTCGCTCATCTCCGAACTGGAGTCCCGCGAGGCCGACCCGGACCAGCTGTCCTCCCTCTTCAAGCTCGACCACCTCGCGACCCGCATGCGCCGTAACGGTGAGAACCTCCTCGTTCTCGCCGGTGAAGAGCCCGGCCGCCGCTGGACCCGCCCGGTCCCGCTGGTCGACGTGCTCCGCGCCGCCGCCTCCGAGGTGGAGCAGTACGAGCGCATCGAGCTGGCCTCGGTCCCGACGACGCAGGTCGCCGGCCGAGTCGTCAACGACCTCGTGCACCTGCTCGCCGAGCTCCTCGAGAACGCCACCTCGTTCTCCTCCCCGCAGACCAAGGTCAAGGTCACCGGTCACGCGCTGCCCGACGGCCGCGTACTGATCGAGATCCACGACACCGGTATCGGCCTCTCCCCCGAGGACCTGGCCGCGATCAACGAGCGGCTCGCCTCGCCGCCCACCGTGGACGTCTCCGTCTCCCGCCGCATGGGTCTGTTCGTGGTCGGTCGTCTGTCGCAGCGCCACGGCATCCGTATCCAGCTGCGTCCGTCCGACTCCGGTGGCACCACCGCGCTCGTCATGCTCCCCGTCGATGTCGCCCAGGGCGGCAAGAAGGCTCCGGGCAAGCCGGGTCCGGGCGGTTCCGGTGGTCCGGCCGCCGCACAGGCCTCGGCCGGTGTCGCGGCGGCCCGCCGCGGCGGGCAGGGCGGCGCTCCGTCCCTCGGGGCGGGTGCCCCCGCCGGTGGCGGCGGTCTCCTCGGTGCCCCGCCGCAGCGCGGACAGGTCGGCGCCGGTCAGGGTCCGCGGGCCGCGCTCCCCGGCAACAACCAGGGCGGTCGCCCTGGCGGCGCCCCGGGTGGCGCGCGTGGACCGCAGGGTCCCGGCAACCAGCAGCAGGGCAGCCCGGCCGGTGCGGGTGCCTTCGGTCAGAGCCCGCAGGGCCTGGGAGCCGCGGGAACCAACGCCCCCCAGGGCTTCGGTGACGGCCCCGGAACCCGCCAGGGCTTCGACTTCGGTGACAACAGCGGCCCCGCCGCCGCTCCCCCGCAGCAGCCCGCGGGCAACAAGGGCGGTGGCCGCCGCAGGCCGCAGCTGCCGGGACGTGGTGGTCCGCGTGCCGAACTGCCCGGTGGCAGCCCGCAGCAGTCCCGGCCGAGCTGGAGCGACGACAACGCGCAGCCGCCGGTGCCGCGCGCGTCCCTCGACGCCCCGCGCGGTCACGAGGAACCCGACTCCACTTCGCGCATGCCCCGGATCGACGACCGGCAGGACCCGACCGCGACCTCGGAGATGCCGCGGATCGACGACCGCCAGGGTCCCGCAGCCACCTCGGGGTTCCCCCGTCCCGACTTCGACGCCCCGCGCCCCGGCATGAACGCGCCGCAGAACAACGGGCAGAACAACGGTCAGTTCGTCCGCCCCGACGTGTACGGCTCCTCGGGCACGGCTCCGGCCGCCCCGAGCCCGTCCACCACGGGCCAGTACGCGACCCCGGGCTACGGTGCCTCCCAGGGCCCCTCGTCCACGGGCCAGTTCGCGGCGCCGGGCTACGGTGCCTCTCAGGACCCGTCGTCCACCGGCCAGTTCGCCCGGCCCGGTTACGCCAACGGCCAGGACCCGTCATCGACCGGCCAGTTCGCGGCGCCGGGCTACGGTGCCTCCCAGGACCCGTCGTCCACCGGTCAGTTCGAGCGCCCGGCGCCCCCGCAGCAGCGGCCCACGCGTCCGCAGCAGCCCGAGGCACTGCCGCCGGCGACAGGCCCCGGTGACGGACGTACGCCGCTGTACGACACGCTGGAGACCAACTGGTTCCACGGTCAGGCGAACGGCGCCCAGAACGGCTCCGCCAACGGAGTTCACAACGGCTCCCAGAACGGCGCTCAGAACGGCGGCGTTCACACCAACGGCTCGCAGCCCTCGCAGCAGCCCCACCAGACCCCCACAGCACCACCGCAACGGCCGGCCGCCGCACCGGCCCCCGCCAACTGGCGCACCTCGCCGAACGACGACCTCGTCCGGCAGGCAGAACGCGTCCGTCAACCGTCGGCGGGCGGGGTCACCACCTCAGGCCTGCCGCGCCGCGTCCCGCGAGCCAACCTCGTCGCGGGCACGGCACAGCAACAACAGCACCAAACTGGTCCGCAGGTCTCCCGTGCGCCTGATGACGTACGCGGTCGGCTGACCAATCTCCGTAGGGGCATTCAGCAGGGTCGACAGGCCGGTACCGGCCAGACCGGCAGCTTCCCCAGCCCCACTCACCAGCAGGAGCGTTAGTTGAGCCCGATGAGCCAGGCGGCACAGAACCTCAACTGGTTGATCACCAACTTCGTGGACAACACCCCCGGGGTGTCCCACACCGTCGTCGTGTCCGCCGACGGGCTCCTTCTGGCAATGTCCGAAGGATTCCCACGCGACCGCGCCGACCAACTCGCGGCTGTCGCCTCCGGGCTGACCTCGCTGACCGCCGGGGCTTCCCGGATCTTCGAGGGCGGCACGGTGGCCCAGACGGTCGTCGAGATGGAACGCGGCTTCCTTTTCCTGATGTCCGTCTCCGACGGCTCGTCCCTGGCGGTCCTCTCCCACCCGGAGTGCGACATCGGCCTTGTCGGCTACGAGATGGCACTGCTCGTCGATCGGGCGGGGGCCGTACTCACACCGGACCTGCGCGCCGAACTCCAGGGAAGTCTGCTCCACTAAAGGGCCCTGGTTCTAGAGACTGCACGAAATCACCGTCCGGCCGCCACAATCCCCCCACCGGCCCCAACAGACGGCACGACTGACCGACCTGCTGTCCCGCCCGGAGGATTCATGACCCCGCCCACCGCCTCTCATGATCCGTACGCACAGCCGTACGGGGACGAGGGCGACCAGCCGCTGGTACGTCCGTACGCGATGACCGGCGGCCGGACCCGGCCGCGGTACCAACTCGCCATCGAGGCGCTGATCAGCACTACGGCCGACCCCACGCAGCTGATGGGGCTGCTCCCGGAGCACCAGCGGATCTGCCACCTGTGCCGTGAGGTCAAGTCGGTGGCCGAGGTGTCGGCCCTCCTGTCCATGCCGCTCGGTGTGGCCAGGATCCTCGTCGCGGACCTCGCGGAGGCCGGACTCGTCGCCATTCACCAGCCTGGCGGCGATGAGAACAACGGCGGCGCGCCGGACGTGACTTTGCTCGAAAGGGTGCTCAGTGGACTTCGCAAGCTCTGACGGAGGTAGGACGACCACCTCCGCGAAGATCGTGGTGGCGGGTGGCTTCGGCGTGGGCAAGACCACGTTCGTCGGCGCCGTCTCGGAGATCAACCCGCTGCGCACCGAGGCCGTCATGACGTCCGCGTCCGCCGGCATCGACGACCTCACACACACCGGAGACAAGACGACGACCACCGTCGCCATGGACTTCGGCCGCATCACCCTGGACCAGGACCTGATCCTGTACCTCTTCGGTACGCCGGGTCAGGACCGCTTCTGGTTCATGTGGGACGACCTGGTCCGCGGCGCCATCGGCGCCGTCGTACTGGTCGACACGCGCCGCCTGGCCGACTGCTTCCCCGCGGTCGACTACTTCGAGAACAGCGGCCTGCCGTTCGTCATCGCCCTCAACGGCTTCGACGGACATCAGCCCTACAACCCCGAAGAGGTGCGCGAGGCGCTCCAGATCGGACCGGACGCCCCGATCATCACGACGGACGCCCGGCACCGTGCAGATGCGAAGAGCGCGCTGATCACGCTCGTCGAACACGCACTCATGGCGCGTCTGCGGTAACACTCAAGTCGACAGCTTCGTAAGACAGTTGTCGTAGGGACATTGGAGCCGGCTGTGTCGTTTGACACGGTCGGCCACAGTGTTCATAACGTTTCGACATGGAATTCCGCGAGCACCGACACGCATCGCTGTCGTTCAGTGTCGCTGCGCTCACAAAAGCCCCGTCTTTTGACGGGGCTCGCTCTTTATGACCGTTTTATCTGGGGGATACGTCACCCGGAACGATCGGTTCCGAGTGTTTGGAAGGGCGCTGCCTGACGTGCTGGAATGCGCTGAACTGCCCAGTAGTCAAGGGCGCTGGAGACACCGCGGCACAACGTAGGTGCCGACGCCGAGAGGTTGTTGGTCGAGTGAGGCGAAGCAAGAACGGTCCCGAGCCGTCGGCACGGGGCAACTTCACCCCGCCGCCGCGCGGAGCGGCGCCCGCGCAGGTGCCCGTCCCGGAGCCCACGCCGGCGCCCGCGCCGAGCGGCGGTCGTCTGTCCCCCCGTAACTGGCGCGTACCCACCAGGCTGAACGCGATTCTGCTCATACCTGTGATCGTCGGCCTCATCATGGGCGGCTTCCAGGTGAAGAACTCGATCGACACCTGGCAGGAGGCGCGCGACGCCGAGAAGGTCGCGAAGATCGTGGCGGCCGCCAGCGACTACGCCGAAGCTCTGCTCAACGAGCGCGACGTGTCCGCCGAGCCACTGCTCAAGAACGACCGGAACAACGCCACGGTCAAAAAGGTCCGCGCGACCACCGACCAGATGGCCGACGCCTTCCACAAGGAAGTCGTCGGCATGCCGGCCAAGCAGGGTCTTGAGCGCCGGCTGAGCCTGGTGGTGAAGGCCGAGCCCCAGCTGGACCAGATCCGCAAGGCGGCCTTCACCAAGTCCAAGGACCCGGTGCAGACCGAAGAGGGCTACGTCACCGTCGAGCACCTGCTGATGGAGTTCTCGAACGAACTCGGCCTCGGCACGGGCAACATCACGAGCTACGGCCGTTCGGTGTACGCCATCGCGCTGGCCAAGGGCGCCGAGTCGTTGCAGCGCTCGATCGGCACCCACCTGCTGGTCAAGCCCAGCACCGACACGAAGAACCACGCTCTGCAGCTCACCTCCTTCACCTCGTACGCGTACCTGGAGGGCATCGCCCTTCAGGAGTACGTCTCAGGTGGTACCGAGGCGGACGCCGCCCGGCTCAAGGCGGTCATGGAGCAGAAGACCGCCGAGGGCAAGAGCCAGCTGGCCGCGGCCAAGAGCGAGACCGAGGCCGCGGGCGGGACCTTCGTGGCGCCGCCCACCATGGACGCGATGATCCAGGCGATCGCCAGCGGTGCCACGCCCACCCAGCTCGCCGCGCAGGGCATCACCTCCAAGACGTGGATGGCTGCCGCCACCCTCAAGTTCCAGGGCTACAGCCAGGTCGAGAACGAGCTGATCGACCGGGCCGTGAACGACGCCGGAAGCATCGCCTCCGACGCCCAGCGCCGGGCCTACATCAACGGCGCCATCGTCGTGATCTCCCTGCTCGCCGCCTTCATCCTGGCCGGACTCATGGCCCGCCAGATGAGCCGCGCGATGCGCCAGCTGCGCAACGCGGCCTTCGGGGTCGCCGAGCAGCGTCTGCCGATGCTGGTCGACCAGCTCTCGCGCACCGATCCGGGCCGCGTCGACACCCGTGTCACGCCCATCCCGATCACCACCACGGACGAGATCGGCGAGGTCGCCCGCGCCTTCGACCAGGTCCACCGCGAGGCCGTACGGCTCGCCGCCGAGCAGGCCCTCCTGCGAGGCAACATCAACGCGATCTTCACCAACCTCTCGCGACGCAACCAGTCCCTGATCGAGGGCCAGCTGACCCTGATCACCGACCTGGAGAACAACGAGGCCGACCCGGACCAGCTGGAGAACCTCTTCCGCCTGGACCACCTCGCGACCCGTATGCGCCGCAACGGCGAGAACCTCCTCGTCCTCGCGGGCGAGGAGCCCGGCCGCCGCTGGGACCAGCCCGTGCCCCTCGTGGACGTGCTGCGCGCCGCCTCCTCCGAGGTGGAGCAGTACGAGCGCATCGAGCTCTCCGGCGTCCCGGAGGCCGAGATCCACGGCCGCGCCGTGACCGACCTCGTGCACCTGCTCGCCGAGCTCCTGGAGAACGCCACCACGTTCTCCTCCCCGCAGACCAAGGTCCGCGTCACCGCGACCCGGCTGCCCGACGGCCGCATCATGGTCGAGATCCACGACAAGGGCATCGGCCTCACCGCCGAGGACTTCGCGGACATCAACCACAAGCTGGCCAACCCGCCGACCGTGGACGCCGCGATCTCGCAGCGCATGGGCCTGTTCGTGGTCGGCCGGCTGTCCGACCGGCACGGCATCCGCGTCCAGCTGCGCCCCTCCGGCGAGCAGGCCGGTACGACCTCGCTCGTCATGCTCCCCGACGCGATCACCCACGGTGGTGGCGGCGGCGAACAGCACCTCCAGCGCGACGAGTTCACCGTCTCGCAGATCATCCCGGAGCAGCAGGGCTTCCAGCCGGAGCAGGCCTTCCAGGCCCAGCAGCCGATACGCACCGCCGCCGAACTCGGCTTCGACGACAGCCGCTACACGGAGGTCCCCGACGACATCCGTGAGCTCGACCCCGTCGGCCGCTCCCTGATGCGTGATGAGCGCCGTGCGGCCCTGGAGGCCCAGGCACAGGGCCAGCCGGAGGCCATCGAGGCGCCGAGGTACCAGGACGACTTCGAGGCCCCACAGCCCGCGTACGACGACGCTCAGCCCTCGTTCGGCAACGCGCAGCCCGGGTACGACAACGGCCAGGGTGTCTACGAGGAGCAGCAGGCCTCGTACGACCAGCAGACGGCGTACGAGGAACCGCGGCAGGGGACGTACGACGAGACGTACTTCCCGTCGAACGGCGGCTACCCGGAACCCGCGTACGCGGAGCCGGTCCAGGAGGAGCACACGGGAGCCCGGAGTTCCGCTTCGGACACCTTCTCGGCCTTCGACGCGCCGTCCCAGGACGACTGGCCGCAGCAGGACTCGTACCGGAACGGCTACCCGTCCGAGGCGGAATCTTCGCAGGCCGCTGACGTGAGTGAGCAGGACCGCGTAGGCTTCAGCCGTCCGGGACCGACCCCCTCCGCCGCCCATGAGCTGACCGACGCCGGGTTGCCGCGCCGCGGATCCACCGCGAGCGGCACCAACGGCCAGCGGCCCGTGGACCATGGCACCCGGGGGATCCAGGCACCGCCCGCGGCCACCGCGAGCAATGGCGACGGCGACGGCGACTGGCGTACGTCCAACGACGACCGCTGGCAGCGCGCCGAGCAGCTCAAGAAGCCCAAGGCGGGCGGGGTCACCTCGTCCGGTCTTCCCCGGCGGGTGCCCAAGGCCAATCTGGTCGAGGGAACCGCGGAAACGACCCCACAGGGCGGCCCCCAGGTCTCCCGAGCTCCCGAGGACATCCGGGGCAGGCTGAGCAACCTGCGCCGCGGCGTCCAGCAGGGACGCAATGCAGGTAGTGACACGAACGGCCAGGGCTTCGGTCCTGACAGCACCTACAACCAGGAGCGTTAGTGTGAGCCCGATGAGCCAGGCGGCGCAGAACCTCAACTGGGTGATCACCAGCTTCGTGGACAGCACCCCCGGGGTGTCGCACACGGTGGTGGTCTCCGCCGACGGACTCCTTCTGGCGATGTCCGAAGGCTTTCCCCGTGACCGCGCCGACCAGCTCGCGGCCGTCGCGTCCGGGCTGACCTCGCTGACCGCGGGCGCCTCCCGCATCTTCGAGGGCGGCAGCGTGAACCAGACAGTTGTGGAGATGGAGCGAGGATTCCTCTTCATCATGTCCATTTCCGATGGTTCGTCGCTCGCGGTCCTTGCACATCCCGAAGCGGACATCGGTCTCATCGGGTACGAGATGGCCCTTCTGGTGGACCGTGCGGGTACGGTTCTGACCCCGGATCTTCGAGCGGAGCTCCAAGGGAGCCTTCTCAACTAACAGGCAGACCGTGCGGATTGGCGTCCCGGGGCCGTAAGGTTTCGGGACGCGGACCCACAGTGATGGGCGCCCGGTACAGTCGGAGGAGGAGAAAGTGGCAACACCCCCAGGCGGTTCGTCTTCGGGCAACTGGTCGTACGGCCCCGGCCAGGGGCAGGGCCAGGGTGACGGTTCACAGAACCCGAACCGATACAACTTCCCCTCCGCGCCAAGCCACCGGCGTCAGCAGCCGTACACACCGCAGGGCCCCGGTCCCTCGCCGTACGACCAGCCGCCGGCGCCGCGCATCCAGCCTGTGCAGCCGCAGCGACGCACCCCCGAGGCGGCGCCCGCGGGGTCGTCGAACAACCCTCTGGTGCGTCCGTACGCGATGACGGGCGGCCGCACCAGGCCCCGCTACCAGCTCGCCATCGAGGCCCTGGTGCACACCACCGCACAACCGCACCAGATGCAGGGCCAGTTGCCCGAACATCAGCGGATCTGCAACCTCTGCCGGGAGATCAAGTCGGTGGCCGAAATCTCGGCGCTGCTGACGATCCCTCTCGGTGTGGCCAGGATTCTCGTCGCCGACTTGGCGGAGGCGGGCCTGGTCGCCATCCATCAGCCCGGCGGCGACGAGAGCGCCGGTGGCCAGCCAAACGTGACTTTGCTCGAAAGGGTGCTCAGTGGACTTCGCAAGCTCTAGCGGAGGGCCTTCCCGCTCCACCACGTCCGCGAAGATCGTGGTGGCGGGCGGCTTCGGCGTGGGCAAGACCACGTTCGTCGGCGCCGTCTCGGAGATCAACCCGCTGCGCACCGAGGCCGTCATGACGTCCGCTTCCGCGGGCATCGACGACCTCACACACACCGGAGACAAGACGACGACCACCGTCGCCATGGACTTCGGCCGCATCACCCTGGACCAGGACCTGATCCTGTACCTGTTCGGCACCCCCGGCCAGGACCGCTTCTGGTTCATGTGGGACGACTTGGTGCGCGGCGCCATCGGCGCGGTCGTACTGGTCGACACGCGCCGCCTGGCCGACTGCTTCCCCGCGGTCGACTACTTCGAGAACAGCGGCCTGCCGTTCGTCATCGCCCTCAACGGCTTCGACGGCAGCCAGCCGTACAACCCGGACGAGGTCCGGGAAGCCCTTCAGATCGGCCCTGACGCGCCGATCATCACGACGGACGCCCGGCACCGCGCCGACGCCAAGTCGACCCTCATCACGCTCGTCGAGCACGCCCTGATGGCGCGTCTGCGGTAGCGCCTCCGCGCGGCGAAGCAGCAAGGAAGCAGCAGGCAAGAAGGGGCCCTCTCCACTCGGTGGAGAGGGCCCCTTCTTCCGCTCTGGGACCAAGGGACAAAGGGAAGGGCCCGCTCTTCACAGAGCGGGCCCTTCCCTGTTGCTGAGGTGCCGGAGGCTAGCCGTGCCAGCTGTGCGGGGCGCGGAAGCCGGGCTCGCGCTCCAGGCGGCGCCAGCCGGCCTTCGCACGGCCACGGTGGGTCGGGGTGGTGTCCGGCTGGGCGGCGGCGCGGGCCAGGAGGATGGCCGTGATGGCGGCGACCTCTTCGGGCTCGGCGTGGCCCTTCTCGACGCGGATGTCAGGGGTGTCCATAGGTTTCAGTCTCCGTGAGAGAGGTTTCCGCGGCGGTACCGCGGAGGATCCGCAGGGTTACTGCGGGGGGTTGCCGTGCTTGCGGGAGGGCAGGTCCGCGTGCTTGGAGTGCAGCATGGCCAGGGAGCGGATCAGCACCTCGCGGGTCTCCGCCGGGTCGATGACGTCGTCGACCAGGCCTCGCTCGGCCGCGTAGTAGGGGTGCATGAGTTCGGCCTTGTACTCCTTGACCATGCGTACGCGCATGGCCTCGGGGTCGGCGGCCTCGGCGATCTGCCGGCGGAAGATGACGTTGGCCGCACCTTCCGCACCCATCACGGCGATCTCGTTGGTGGGCCAGGCGTAGGTGAGGTCGGCCCCGATGGACTGGCTGTCCATGACGATGTAGGCACCTCCGTACGCCTTGCGCAGGATGAGCGAGATCCGCGGCACCGTCGCGTTGCAGTACGCGTACAGCAGCTTGGCGCCGTGCCGGATGATCCCGCCGTGCTCCTGGTCAACCCCGGGCAGGAATCCGGGAACGTCCAGGAGGGTGATGATCGGAATATTAAAAGCGTCACACATCTGGACAAAGCGCGCAGCTTTTTCGGAGGCCTCGATGTCCAGCACACCCGCGAGGGACTGCGGCTGGTTGGCGACGATGCCCACCACCTGACCGTCCATACGGGCCAGCGCGCAGATGATGTTGCGGGCCCAGCGCTCGTGGACCTCCAGGTAGTCGCCGTCGTCGACGAGCTCCTCGATGACCTTCGTCATGTCGTACGGCCGGTTGCCGTCCGCCGGAACCAGGTCCAGGAGGACGTCCGAACGGCGGTCCGTGGGGTCCTGCGAGGCCGCGTGCGGGGGGTTCTCGCGGTTGTTCTGCGGGAGCATCGACAGGAGGTAGCGGACCTCCGCGATGCAGGTCTCCTCGTCGTCGTACGCGAAGTGACAGACACCGGAGGTCTCCGCGTGGACGTCGGCGCCGCCGAGCCCGTTCTGGGTGATCTCCTCGCCGGTGACCGCCTTGACGACGTCGGGACCGGTGATGAACATCTGCGAGGTCTCACGGACCATGAACACGAAGTCCGTCAGCGCGGGGCTGTAGGCGGCGCCGCCCGCGCACGGGCCGAGCATCACCGAGATCTGCGGGATGACACCGGACGCCTTGGTGTTGCGCTGGAAGATGCCGCCGTATCCGGCGAGGGCGGAGACGCCCTCCTGGATCCGGGCGCCCGCACCGTCGTTGAGGGACACCAGCGGCGCCCCGGCCGCGATGGCCATGTCCATGATCTTGTGAATCTTCGTGGCGTGGGCCTCGCCCAGCGCGCCGCCGAAGATACGGAAGTCGTGCGCGTAGACGAAGACCGTACGGCCCTCCACCGTGCCCCAGCCGGTGATGACACCGTCGGTGTACGGCTTCTTGGCCTCCAGGCCGAACCCGGTCGCCCGGTGCCGGCGCAGCTGCTCGACCTCCTGGAAACTGCCGTCGTCCAGCAGCAGCTCGATGCGCTCCCGGGCGGTCAGCTTGCCCTTGGCGTGCTGCGCCTCGGTCGCCTTCTCGCTGGGTCCTCGCAGCGCCGCCCCGCGGATCGCGTGCAGTTCGGCCACGCGCCCGCGTGCGTCCGTGGGTTCGCCTGAGGGTGCGGCCTCATCCAAAACGGTCATGTAGCGACCATACGAAGTCGAACAAGAAAAGCGGGCCGTCGACTCCGTACAGTCTCCGGCCCGTTTTCCTGGTACCCCTGAACAGAACCGTGACGGCATGCAGGCGATCTGACTGCTCAGAGGGCATATGGCTTGTAGAGGTCGCACAAAGCGACGGGCTGAGAGTCGGCTCACATTCGTGAGGAGCCCATGCCATCCCTAGAGTGACACGGAGCCTTGAGCGAGACCCGTTCGGCGCACACCGACCGGCGGCCCCATCTCCGTCCAGCGTCCAGGTTGGGGGCACCACTCGGCTTCGTCCCGGCACCGCGGGAGATGCGGCCACCGCGCGAGAGCGGTGAGTGACGGACGGGAAGCATGTGGGTGAACCGCGACGTAACGTCGTACACACATGACGGATGATGTTGAAAGTTGAACGGAATAGGTCTAGTGTCTCTCTTGTTGACCTCGTTGAATCTTCAACAACCTCTCTGCCGCGGCTTCCGCCTTCCCGACGAAACCGCGTCCCGTCCCCCTAGGAGCACGTCATGGGCATCTTCGGCCGCAAATCCACCGACACCCCCGCCGCCGCGACGACCGACGCCGCCGCTGTGAGCCCCGAGCTCGCGGCGCTCACCGGCGAGTACACCATCGACCCGTCCCACTCGGAGATCGGCTTCGTCGCCCGTCACGCCATGGTGACGAACGTCAAGGGCTACTTCAAGGACTTCGAGGGCACCCTGCACCTGGACGGCACGGACCCGTCCAAGTCCACCGCCACGATCGACGTCACGATGGACAGCATCGAGACGGGTTCCGCGGACCGCGACGGCCACCTGAAGAGCTCCGACTTCTTCAAGACCGACGAGTTCCCGACGATGACCTTCCGCTCCACCAAGGCGGAGGCCCTGGGCGGCGACGACTACCGGATCACCGGCGACCTGTCGATCCTCGGCGTCACCAAGCCGCTCTCCATCGACCTGGAGTTCAACGGCTCCGCGAAGGACCCCTTCGGCAACGAGCGCGTCGGCTTCGAGGGCAAGGCGGAGATCCTGCGCTCCGAGTGGGGCCTCACCTGGAACGCTGCCCTGGAGACCGGTGGTGTCCTCGTCTCCGACAAGATCAAGCTGACCTTCGACATCTCGGCGATCAAGAACGCCTGAGCCGTCGACTGACGCCAGTGTGCCCTGAGCGCGCCCGCCCTCTGACTCCCCCGTAGCGGGAGGGCGGGCGCTCGGGCATGCCCGCGTACGCCGCCCCGCGGCTCCGGCCGCACAGGTTCTAGTCGGGTGGATTCGGATGGACGAGGCCGAGGTCGTAGGCGAGGATGACCGCCTGGACGCGGTCGCGGGCTCCCACCTTCGCCAGGACCCGGCCGACATGCGTCTTCACGGTGGATTCCGCGACGACCAGGCGCTCTGCGATCTCACTGTTGCTCCAGCCCTGGCCTATGGCGACGAAGATCTCGTACTCCCGTTCGGTGAGGGCGCGCACCCGGGGGTCGCCCGCCGTCCTTTGACCCGACTGACTCGACGAGTCCCGGGGCAGGTGTTTGGCGTAGGCGTCGAGGAGGCGGCGGGTCAGCGCGGGGGCGATCACCGCGTCGCCCGCCGCGACCGCGCGGATGCCGGCCAGCAGTTCCTCGGGGTGGGCGTCCTTGAGAAGGAAGCCGCTGGCTCCCGCGCGCAGCGCCGCGTGGGCGTATTCGTCCAGGTCGAACGTGGTCAGGATGAGGACACGGGAGCGGTCCCCGGAGGCGACCACGCGACGGGTGGCCTCGATGCCGTCCATGCCGGGCATCCGTACGTCCATGAGGATCACGTCCGGGCGCAGTTCGGCGGCCCTGCGCACGGCGTCCGCGCCGTGCGCCGCCTCGCCGACGACTTCGGTGTCGGGGGTGCTCTCCAGGAGCATCCGGAAACCCAGGCGTTGCAGTGGCTGGTCGTCCACGATGAGCACGGTGGTCACACCGCACCGCCCGTGGCGGCCGGTGGGATGACGTCGGTCTCGGCCAGGGGCGTGAGGTCGAGGGTGGCCCGCACCGTCCATCCTCCGCCGGGGGCGGGCCCCGCGGCGACGGTCCCGTTGTAGAGGGCTGCGCGTTCTCTCATACCGGCGAGTCCGTGTCCTTCCTCTTGGGACGGCCCGGGACGGACGGTACCGCCGCCCCGTCCGGTGTCGTGGACGTCGATGTGCAGCCGCGTGTCCCTGACGCTCACGGCGAGCTCGACGCGGGTCTCGTGGCCCGCGTGCTTGAGGGCGTTGGTGAGGGCTTCCTGCACTATGCGGTACACCGTCAGCTGGACACCGCGGTCCAGGGTGTCCAGTTCGCCGCCCGTGCGGTAGGCGACCTGGGGACCGGCGGCGCGGATCCGGGCGCACAGGGCGTCGATGTCGGCCATGCCCGGCTGGGGGCTGAGCTGGGGCGCGGCGGGGGTCTGGGTCTGCTCGCGCAGCACGCCGAGCATACGGCGCAGTTCGCCCAGCGCCTGGCGCCCGGTGTCACCGATGAGCAGCAGGGCCTGCTTGCCACGTTCCGGGGCGAGGTCGGTCGCGTACGCGCCTCCGTCGGCGAGAGTGATGATGACGGAGAGGTTGTGACCGACGATGTCGTGCATCTCGCGGGCCACCCGGGTGCGTTCGGCGGCGGCGGCCAGCTTGCTGCGCTGGTCGCGTTCGATCTCCAGGCGGGTCGCGCGGTCGCGCAGGACGGCGAGCTGGGCGCGTCGGATCCGTACCGCCAGACCTAGCGCGACCGCCGCCGTGATGGTGCTGAACAGGAAGAACAGCGCGTCCAGGACGGACACCGCGGACGGCAGCCGCAGGGCGACCAGCCCCAGGGCGGCCGCGGTGACGGCGCAGGCCATGGGCAGCCGCCGGAGCTGTCCGTGCAGCACCAGGCTGTAGAGGGCGATCAGCAGGGCGACATCGGCGCGCAGCCAGACTCCCAGAGCCACCTGGACGAGGAGCACCGCGGCGATCACGGCGAAGGCGAGTGACGGCCTCCGGCGCCGCCACAGCAGGGGCAGGACCAGTCCGGCCTGCAGCGCGACGGTCACCGGCCAGGGCAGGTGGGTGACCTGGGTGTCGAACGCCCGTCGTCGGCCGTCGCCGTCGTGCACCAGGTCCGGCACGCAGAACATCAGCGCCACGACCACGATCACGCCCGTGTCCAGGATCCACGGACGGTTCCGGTCGCCCTGCTTGAGCCGTCGGCCGAGCCGGGACAGCCCACGGGCCAGGGGGTGGTTCCACGGGAGCTCCGCCTCCGCGAAGGGCAGGTCGGAGGGTGCCCCTGTGGGGGAGGTGCCGTCGATGCTCATGGGGGTCACTGGTCCGCGTTCATGGGTGTCACCTGTCCATTGTGTGCCTCTCCGTCCGCCTCTCCGTCTCTCCGTCCGCGTCCCTCCGCACGTCCGTCGCGGCTCGGGAAACGGCCGGCCGGCGCGGCACCGGGTCCGGTGACCCGGTCGGGGTGCCGCGCCGGCCAGGAGGTCGGGCGTCAGGATCAGGCGTCAGGCGTCAGGCGTCGGTGCGTACGAGGCGGTAGGCGGCGCCCACCAGGGCGAGCACGGTCCAGCCGAGGAAGACCAGGAGCCCGGCGGTGGGCGCGAGGGTGGTCGAGTCGTGGGTGAGCGCGAACATCGACTCGCCCGCGTTGCTGGGCAGGTACGGGCTGATGTTGTCCTGCCACGACGTGGGCAGCAGCGAGATCAGGCCGGGGATCAGCATCAGCGTGGCGACCAGAACCGATATGCCGCCGGCGACCGAGCGCAAGAGGGCTCCCAGGGCGGCGCCGATCACGCCGACCAGGCCGAGGTAGAGGCCCGCACCCAGGAGCCCGCGCACCACACCGGAGTGGGAGAGCGTAAGGGCCGCGGGGGTGCCGGAGACTATCCCGCTGGTGATCAGGAACGCGACGAAGACGCCGACGGTGGAGACGACGAGGGCGACCAGGCCGAACACCGCCGCCTTGGACCACAGCACCGGCAGGCGGCGCGGGACGGCAGCCAGCGTGGAGCGGATCATGCCGGTGGAGTACTCGCCGGCGGTGACCAGCACCCCCAGGACGCCGAGCGCCAGCTGGGCGAAGTGCGTGCCGAACACGGAGAGGCTGAGCGCGGTGGCCGAGGCGTCGTCCGGGCGCAGCCGCTGACCGGAGTTGATCTGGGACTTGTAGTGCGCGGCGGCGATCACACCGAACGCGACCAGGAAGAGCAGGCCCAGGCCGAGGGTGATCCAGGTGGAGCGCAGGGACCACAGCTTGGCCCACTCGGAGCGCAGCACGCGTCGGCCGGTGACCTTGTACGCCGGACGTGCCACCCGCACCGGTGCGGGCGCGGAGCTGTCGGTGACGGTGATGGTGCTCATGCCGCCCTCCCAGGGGTCTCGACGGTGGCGGTGGCGTGGTACTCGACGGCGTCGCGGGTCAGTTCCATGAAGGCCTGTTCGAGCGAGACGGTCCGGGAGCTGAGCTCGAACAGGGGGATGCCGTGCTCGGCGGCCTTCAGGCCGATGGCCCGCGCGGACAGGCCCGTCACGTGCAGCTCCTCGGATCCCACCTCGCCGGTGATCTCGACGCCGGGGCCGGCCAGGACCTCGCGCAGGCGGGCCGACCGGTCCGAGGCCACGGTCACGGTGTCACCGCCGGCCTGCTGGACCAGCTCCCGCACGGTGGTGTCGGCGAGCAGGCGGCCGCGGCCGACGACGATCAGGTGGTCGGCGACGAGCGCCATCTCACTCATCAGGTGTGAGGAGACGAAGACCGTACGGCCGTCCGCCGCGAGTCCGGTCAGCAGGTTGCGGATCCACAGCACGCCCTCGGGGTCCAGTCCGTTGACGGGCTCGTCGAGCATGACGGTGGCCGGGTCGCCGAGGAGTGCCGCTGCTATGCCCAGCCGCTGGCCCATGCCGAGGGAGAAGGCGCCCGCGCGCTTCTTGGCCACGGACTGCAGACCGGTCAGCTCGATGACCTCCTCCACCCGGCGGCGCGGAATGCCATGGGTGTAGGCCTGCGCCATCAGGTGGTCGAACGCCGAACGGCCCGGGTGGATCGACTTGGCCTCCAGCAGCGCACCGACCTCCTGCAGCGGCGCGGTGTGCTCGGCGTAGTGCTTGCCGTTGACCGTCACGCTGCCGCCGGACGGCGCGTCCAGTCCGACGATCATGCGCATGGTGGTGGACTTGCCCGCGCCGTTCGGGCCCAGGAAGCCGGTGACCGTGCCGGGCCTGACGACGAAGTCGAGCCGGTCGACCGCCGTCTTCTCCCCGTACCGCTTCGTCAGCTGATGTGCCTCGATCATCGATCTTCCCTCACGCTCGGGGGGCCTGACCCCGCATGACTGCTCATTGGCCACGCTAGACGAGTCATTCCGAATGCTGACGGTGTGTCTGGGAACGCAGACAGGGCGTCCAAGATTCGTTGTGTGACGAACAACCTAGACGCCCTGCTGACCGCACTGTACGTGAAGATCGACGACGAGATCGGAGGTAGCCGATGGCTTGGCCGACCGCCGCAGCTGACGGATTCTGAGCTGGTCACCCTTGCCGTCGCCCAGGCGCTGCTGGGCTTCACCTCGGAGTCGCGCTGGCTGCGGTTCGTGGACTCCCGACTGGGAGCGATGTTCCCGTACGTGCCCAGGCAGCCGGGCTGGAACAAGCGGCTGCGGGCAGCGTTGCCACTGGTCAAGAGGGCAATACGACTGCTGGCCGTCGATACGGACTTCTGGTTCGACAACCACTGGATCATCGACTCCACACCGGTGGAGTGCGGCCGCTCGCGTCCGACGGTGAAGCGGTCGGACATGGCCGGCTGGGCCGGATACGGGTACTGCGCCTCGCACTCCCGGTTCTTCTGGGGCCTGCGCCTGTTCCTGGTATGCACCCCGACCGGGATGCCCATCCTGTGGGCACTGGCGAACCCGAAACTGGATGAGCGGGAGGTGCTGTCGGCGATGCTGGACCGCGAACCGCACCTGTCCACGGACCGGCCGAGCCTGCTGGTGATCGCAGACAAAGGCTTCGCCTCCAAGGAGTTCGAGGCCGATCTGGCCTTCCGGGGCGCGGAGTTGCTGCGTCCTTCTTTCAAGCGCGAGAAGAAGCGCAGGGGCGAGAGCCTCCTGAAGTCGGTGCGACAGCTGATCGAGTCGGTCAACGACACCCTCAAAGGCCAGCTCGACCTGGAACGGCACGGTGGACGGACCTTCGAAGGTGTCGCCGTCCGCGTCGCCCAACGCATCCTCGCGATGGCCGCCGCGATCTGGCACAACCACAAGACCGGCCAGCCCGTCATACGATCCTTGATCGCTTATGACCACTGACCACATCGGAATGACTCGTCTAGGGGCCCGCGGACCGGGATCCGTGGTACCCGGGAGCTCAATGAGGTGAGGCCCGTAGTACCGAGGTACCACTGGGCCACGCGCGTGGGATGACGTCACCGCCCGCATACGCCCTGGTGGTTACGGAGGTCGCGGGCTCTCCCCCGCAGTCACCCGGGTGACTGATCCCGCCCGCCCCGCCGCCGTCCGGGCGTCGTACGACAGGGGCGCCGCCGACTACGCCGAACAGGTCAGGACCGGGTCGATGACCGGGCCGGCCTTCGATGACGACGAGCTCGGCGGCATCCTCGCGAAGGCGCCCTCCGGGCCACGGATTTCCCGGCTACGCGTCCCGGCGTGTGAACATCGCGCCGCCCAGCAGCAGCACCCCCAGCGCGTACGCCGCCAGAACCCCAAGCCCCGGCCAGGGGCCGATCGGCAGGCGGGTGAGGTCCTTCGTCGCACGGATGGCGAGGCCCGCCGGTATGGGCGCCCAGCGTTCCAGGCGATCCTTCCAGGTGGGTGAGCCCAGGAGGCCGGACATGAGCGGGACCACGTAGAGGATCCCCAGGCCCGTGGTGATCGCCGCCGCGCTGTCGCGGAGCAGCACCGCCAGCCCCAGGCCCAGGAACGCTATGAGGATCAGACAGAGGGTGGAGCCGAGGGCGGCGCGGAGGGTGGGGGTGTCGGTGAGGGAGACGAGGGGGTAGCCCGCCTCGGGGGTGAAGCCGTTGCCCGGGAGGATCCAGCGGGCCGTGGCGAGGGAGGCGAGGATCGCCGTGCCGGCCGCGATGCCCGTCGCCGCGGCCAGCACCGCCGCCTTCGACGCCAGGACCGTCGCCCGACGCGGGATCGCCGTCAGCGTCGTCCGTACCGTGCCCGTGCCGTACTCCGCCCCCATCGACAGGGCGCCCAGGACGAGTACGGTCGCCTGGCCCAGCCAGACACCCGTCAGGGCCAGCTTCACCGTGTCCTCGTGGCAGGCCGCGGCGCTCACGCACTCCCGGGTGCTGACCGAGGACACCGCGACCGTACCCACGCCGAAGGTCAGGGCCACCGTCGCGGCCAGCAGCAGCCAACTGCTGGGCAGCGTAAGGAGTTTGGTCCACTCGGCGTGGAGTGCGCGGAGTGCGGGGTGGGTAAGACGGGTGGACTGTGCCGGGGGTGCGGAGGGTGCCGGGAGTGTGCGGAGTGCGGGGGATGCCGGTCGTGCGCGCCTCATACGTCCCTCCTGCGCAGGCGCCAGGCCGCGAGAGCGAGTGCCACCGCCACGTACGCGCACAGGACCGCGAAGCCGTTCCACGGGGACATGGGATAACAGCCGCCCTCCGGGAGGCAGTTGTGCTGCACCTGGGGGTAGTACGTCACGCCCTGCTGGATCGCGAAGGCCGCCGCCGGGGTCGCGCTCAGCAACCCGTGCGCGATCGGGAGCGGGAGGGCGAAGGCGAGAATCTGCGGGAGGATCATGAGGACCACGACGACCGTGATCGCGCCCGCGCTGTTACGGAGTATCGCGCCCAGGGCGAGGGCGAGGACCGCCACCAGGGACAGCAGTGCCGCGCTGCCCACCACCGCCCGCAGGGCGGGTGAGTCGAAGAGTGACAGCTCGGGGTAGGCGGGGGGCGCGAAGCCGTGGGAGCGCATCGTGTGTTGGGCCAGAGGGAAGGTGATCGCCGTGGCAGGCAGGCTGACGGCGAAGGTGACACCTCCGATCACCAGCGCCTTCGCGGCAAGGACCCGCGCCCGGCGCGGGGTCGCCGTGAACGTCGTGCGGATCATGCCGCGCTTGTACTCGGTGGTGATGAACAGGGCTCCCAGGGCCACCATGAAGAGGACGGCCACGAAGACGCCCTGGAAGCTCATCTGGACGATGTCGCCGCCGGTCTCGTCGGGGGCGATGTCGCCCTGGCCGGTGAGGGTGTAGACGCCGGTCGCGGAGACGGAGGTGGTGCCCGGCTCCACGCGGGCAGGGCCGGATTGCGGGGTGTTCGGGTCGTTCGGATCGGGGGCACCCACGTCCGTGCTCGTCCAGGCGGCCGAGCCGGTCGCGGTGGCGCCGCTCAGGGCCAGGTGGTCGAAGGTCGCCCCGGCGGTCGTGCCACCCGCCCTCTCCGACGTGCCGCCGAACGAGCGGCGCAGATTGCTGTGCAGCGGTGAGGCGACGAACAGGCCCGCCTGGGCCGTCCTCGGCAGCTCCGGCAGGGTGACCGAGCCGACCTTCGTCCAGCGGGCGCCGTCGGAGGACTCGTAGCCGGTCAGGCGGGTGCCCGAGCGGGTCATGCGCAGCCAGTGCGGGGCCGTGCCGGAGGCCGCACTGCCCGCCTTGTCGTGCGTGAAGTTCCACTGGAGACGGACGCCGTGGTCGGGGGTGACCATCAGGGCCGCGTACGCGCTGCCGGCCTTCGTGCTCGCCTTGACCAGCACGCCGGCCTTCGCCCACGGCTCCGCGTTCCTGCCGGCGCCGCCCTTCAGGTCGGACACACGGACCGTCACGCTGCCGTCCGCCGGGAGGGACTGGTGGACGTAGTGGAAGGTGTCGTTGACACGGGTGCCGTCGGGCCCGACGGTGACCGGGTGCTCGTTGGAACCGTCGACGGAGCCGCTCGCGGCCAGCTGGGAGATGGCGACCGTGACCGCGGCCGCCACGACGAGCGCCAGCACCCACACGCGTACCGTCCAGAACTTGCTCCATTCCGCACGCAACAGGCGCCCGAATCCCTCGCGGGCGGGCTTGAGCGGGGAGCGGTAGGGAGTGACGGTCGAGGTCATCGGGTCACCTCGCCGTCCGCCGGATCCGGAGCCGACGTGAACTCCGCCGCGTCCCGAGTGAGCTCCATGTACGCCTCCTCCAGCGATGCCCGGTGCGCGCCCACTTCGGCGAAGGGGACGCCGGCCGCGGCGAGCAGCGCGACGATCCGCTCCGCGGGCAGATCGGTGACCGTGAGGGTGTCGGCGCCGGTGACCGCGACCGTGCCGCCCTCCCGGGTGAGCAGCTCCATCGCCTCCGTTCGGGCGCCCGTGCGCAGGGCCACGCGGTCGCCGGACGCGGCGGCCAGCAGGGTGGCGACGGAGGTGTCGGCGATGAGGCGGCCGCGGCCGACGACCAGCAGGTGGTGCGCGGTGTCCTCCAGCTCGCTCATGAGGTGGCTGGAGACCAGGACAGCGCGGCCCTCCCCGGCCAGCCGGCGCAGCAGGCCGCGGATCCACTGGATGCCCTCGGGATCCAGGCCGTTGACCGGTTCGTCGAGCAGGAGCACCGGAGGGTCTCCGAGCAACGCGGCTGCTATGCCGAGGCGTTGCCGCATTCCGAGTGAGTAGCCCCCCGCGCGGCGGCGGGCGGCCTGGTCCATTCCCACCTGCTCGAGGACCTCGTCGACCCGGCGCAGGGACAGCCCGTGCGAGTGCGCCAGCCAGCGCAGATGGTCGCGACCGCGCCGGCTCGGGTGCAGGGCGGCGGCGTCGAGCAGCGCGCCGACCTCCAACAGCGGTGAGCGCAGGGCGTGGTAGGGACGGCCGCCGATGAGCGCGCGCCCCTCGTCGGGAGTGTCCAGGCCGAGCACGGCCCGCATGGTGGTGGACTTGCCCGCCCCGTTCGGACCCACGAAACCGGTGACCTGTCCCGGCTGGACGGTGAAGGTGAGTCCGTCGACCGCGACGGTCCGCCCGAACCGCTTGCGCAGGTCCTGGACTTCGATCGTTGCATCGCTCATGCCAGCGAGATTAGGGACGGGCGGGCCTCGGCGTCGTCCCGCCACGGAGCCGTCTTCGGCGCCCCTGCCACGAGGGACGGATCGCCGGCCGGGTCCCCCGTACGAGGGAGAAACCCCAGGGTGACGCGCTGCGGCGCGGTCGACGGCACAATGGCGGCATGGGCGAGGACACGGCGCGACGCGGCGAAGGAATCGCGGGGGTACGGAAGTTGCTGCGGCGCTTCCCGGCCTCCGTGACCTACCCGGTCGCCCTCGCGCTCCTCGCCTGCGCCGAGGTCCTGATCCGGCTCGGGGGCCTGCGCGAGAACCTGTCGCTCGCCCTGCTGCTCGGCGTCTGCACCACCCTGCCGCTCACCTTCGTTCTCGGCGCCGACCGGGCCCTGCCCGTGCGGGCCGGGGCCGCCGTGGCCGCGACCTCGGCGGGAGTGCTGGCGCTTGCACCGTTCCGTGCCCTCACGCTGGCGGGCGTGGCGGCCCAGCTGGCCTCGGTGTACTGGCTGGGACGGGCGGGGGCACCCCGGCTCAGCGGAATACTCGTCGTGCCGTATGTCGTGCTGGCCCTCGTCAGCCAAGACGACCTCACCACCCGGGTGATGGCCGTACTGGTGGCCACGCTCGCCTCGGCGGCGGCCGCGACGGGCATCACGCACCACGTCCGCAGCGCCGCGCTGGCCCACAGCGCGACGGAGCGGGCCTTCGCCGACACGCTCCTCGCGCATGCCGCGCGGGGTGAACGGGCGCGCATCGCGAGGGAGTTGCACGACGTGGTCGCGCACCACATCTCGATGATCGCCGTGCAGGCCGAGACGGCCCGGCTGACCACGGCGGGGCTTCCGGCCGACGGTGCCTCCCGGCTGCTCGCCATCGGGGACACCGCGCGGACCGCGCTGACGGAGATGCGGCGCCTGCTCGGGGTGCTGCGGGAGGACGCCGACACGGGGGTCAACCGGCGTCCGCAGCCGGGGCTGCGCCAGCTCCTGGAGCTCATCGACGAGTCCCGGGACGCCTCTGGCTCCCGTACGCGGCTGATCGTCAGCGGGCCGATCACGCCGCTCGACCCGGGCATCGAAGTCACCGCGTACCGCATTGTCCAGGAAGCCCTCACCAACGCCCGCCGGCATGCACCGGGTGCCGCCGTCGACGTCGAACTTCGCTACGCGGAGGACGACTTGGCGATCCGTGTGCGCGACAACGGGCCGGGGCCCGTGTCCCCGGCCGCCGGGCACGGCCTGCTCGGTATGCGGGAGCGGGCCGCCACGGTCGGCGGCACCCTGCGCACCGGCCCCGCGCGCGGGGGCGGCTTCCTGGTCGAGGCGCGACTGCCGGTGCGGGAGGAGGCTCTCGTATGACGACCGCCGTAGAGGCCTCGGAAGCCGAGGGACCGGTCCCTGCCGTGCGGATCGTCGTGGCCGACGACCACGAGGTGGTGCGTGCCGGGTACGCCGGACTTCTCGCCACCCAGCCTGACTTCATCGTCGTCGGCACGGCGTGCGACGGCACCGAGGCGGTGCGTGTCTGCCGGGAGCGGCGTCCCGACGTGGTCCTCATGGACGTACGGATGCCGGTCATGGACGGGATCCAGGCCACCGCCGAGCTGATGGGGCCGGAGGCCGGGGACGCGCCGCGCGTGCTCATCCTCACCACCTTCGACCTGGACGAGCATGTGTATGACGCGCTCGCGGCCGGGGCGAGCGGGTTCCTTCTGAAGGATGTGACGGCGGAGCGGCTGTTCGAGGCGGTACGGGTCGTGGCCGCCGGTGAGGCGCTGCTCGCGCCTGTCATCACCCGGCGGCTGATCGCCGAGTTCGCCCGGCTCAAACCCAGGGCGCCGACGGGGACGGCGCTCGGCGTGCTCACCCCGCGCGAGACGGAGGTGCTGCGGCTGCTGGCGGAAGGGTTGTCCAACCCGGAGATCGCCGCGCGGCTTCAGGTGGGCGAGGAGACCGTGAAGACCCATGTCAGCCGGGTGCTGTCCAAGCTGGGGCTGCGCGACCGTACGCAGGCGGTGGTGACGGCGTACGAGACGGGGCTGGTCGTGCCGCGTGCGGCGGCCCCGGAAGCGTCGGGTCGGAAGGATCCGTGGAGTGAGGCACCGCGTGGGATGGGACCGAACGGGGAGGGGCTGCGTGGACAGGGACCTCGTGGACAGGGGTCGCGGGGTTAGGGCCTGTCTGGCGGATCATGCCGGAGACGCGGGGCTCGGTGCCGGTGTGCGGCGGCGTGGGATCGGCAGAACACAGCAGGCCGACCCGACCGCCAGGGCCGCGCCGACCGC
Organism: Streptomyces sp. NBC_01450; assembly: GCF_036227505.1. Classification (NCBI taxonomy): domain Bacteria; kingdom Bacillati; phylum Actinomycetota; class Actinomycetes; order Kitasatosporales; family Streptomycetaceae; genus Streptomyces; species Streptomyces sp. NBC_01450. The sequence goes on from NZ_CP109480.1 coordinate 3,932,535, forward strand.
GATCGCCCCGAGACGGGCGGGCAGCGGGACACATGCCGTGAGGCGGCCGTGTACGTCGGCGGTCCGTTGGGGGCGGGCCAGGGTGCGGGTCAGGGCGACCGCGAGGACGAGGACGTCGGTGTGCAGTGCGGCGGCGTCCTCCAGCCACAGGGCGAGGGAGTAGGAGAAGTCCGGCGTGGTGTCGTCCGGCTCAATCGGCGGCTGCGGCAGGAGCGGGGCGAGGGCGGCCTCAGTCCAAATCAGCTGGGAGTGGGCTGGCGGAGGCGCTCGGGATCCTGAGCGAGACCGAGCGCGAGGTGTTGCGGTTGGCGGGGGCGCTGATGGATCGCCTCGCGGAAATCGAGCCTCAGGAGCTTTCTCAGGAGCTTTCGTCCCGGAAGGCCGTGCTTCAGACGCCTTCGGCTCGGACGCCTTCGTCTTAGACGCCTCTGTTTCAGACGCTTTCGTCTCGGACGCCTTCGGTTCGGACTCCCTCGGGGCCTCTGATTCAGAAGCCTCCGCCGAAGTCTCCTCCTCCGCCGCCGAAGTCGCCGCCACCGCCGCCACCGCCGTCCCCGAAACCGCCGCCGAAGTCGCCGGGGTCGAAGTCGGAGCCGGAGACGTCACCGCCGTCGTAGCCGCCGAAGTCTCCGTAACCGGAGCCGTAGTCGGAGGCGTAGGAGGGGGTGGCCATCATGCTGCCGAGCAGGGTGCCGACGAGCAGGCCGGGGAGGAGGCCGCCGCCGAAGTAGCCGCCCGCCCAGGGGCCGTAGGCGGGGCCTGCGTCCCAGTACGGGCGGCGGCCGTAGTCGGTGTCGACCTCGCGGACCGCGGGGGCACGGCCGTCCGCGAGGCGGGCCTGGTCCGCCGCGCAGACCGGGACCTCCCGGGGAGCGCCGCCGGCGGGTGTCCAGATCGCGTCGGCGACCGACGGGCCGTGGCGCGGGTCGAAGAAACAGGGAGCGCGGCGGTCGGGCAGGGGCCTGCCCTCACGGCGGGCGGACAGGAGCGCGAGGGAGAAGCGGCCGTCCTCCAGGGACTGGGTGACGGCGCGTACGTCCTCCGGGCGGCGGGCCGCGGCCATCGACGACTTCGCCTGTTCGTAGGCGTCGAGCGCGCGTTCGTAGTCGGCGCGCATCGCGTCGTCGGCGCCGGCCTCGGCGGGGTGGAAGTCGAGCCGGTCGAGCTCCTCGCCGAACGCGGTGATGTCCTCGTCGACGACCACGCGGAGTTTGTCCAGTGCTTCCTGTTGTTCCTGTGCTTTGCGGCGGCGGTTGCGGCGTACGAGGGTGTAGGCGCCCGCGCCTCCCGCCACGGCTACCGCGGCCACCGCGATCAGGGCGCCGGTGGAGACGCCACCTCCGCCGCTCGAGCCCCAGCCCTTGGGGGCCGAGCCGTTGATGTTGGTCAGGGCTCGGTCCGTGAAGTTGTTCAGCTGGGTGTTCGTGGGTTCGCCCTGGACGCTGGTGACGAGGTTCTGGACGGCGGTGCGGGGCATGACCGCGGTGTCGGCGCGGGCGTCGAAGCGGGTGCCCAGTCTGATGGCGTACAGGCCTGTGATGCCGGTGTCGGTGCGGAGGTTCTGGAAGAGGTTCTGGGTGGGGAAGTCCGCGGGGAGGACGGCCACGAAGACGGGCTTGTTCGCGTTCTTGATCTTCTTGGCCAGGGTGTCCGCGTCCGCCTTGGAGAGTTGCGCGGAGGCTGCGGGGTCCACGTAGACGGGGCTCTTGCGGAGGGCTGCCGCGACTGTTCCTACGTCTGTGGCCGCGTGGGCGGGGGGTGCGGTGAGGGCGAGTGCCGTGAGGGCGGCGAGTGTCAGCGCGATCAGCAGTCCGGGGAGTCCTCGGATCAGTGCGGCCTTCATATCTCCGAAGCTACCTGAACGTGCGTAAATATGGGCATTGTGGCTGATGGGGGGTGAGGGGGATCTGAGGGGTTTTCTCGCCCCCGCCGCCCCTGCCCATTCCCATCCCCAGGGGCTCCGCCCCTTCAACCCCGCTGGGGGCTGCCGCCCCCAGACACCCCGCATCCGCCTGAACGGCCTCGTCCTCAAACGCCGGACGGGCTGAAGATGAGCGCAGCGCCCCCTCGTGCCCGCGGGCACGAGGGGGCGGTGGGCTCATCTGGCTCGGTATGCCTCCTGGAGCTTCGTCAGTGCCTGGGCGTAGTGGGCGGTCAGGAGTAGGTGGTCGGCGTCCGCGAAGGGTTTGGCGAACGCGGGGGTGATGGTCGAGCCCGCGCTCTGCTGGACCAGGAGGCGGGCCTTGGTGACCACGGCGCGGCCGAGCTGCTTCGAGCCGGTCCGGTCCGCCGTCCGGGCCGCGAGAGCGAGGGCCTTGAGCGTGGCCGTGCCGCCGCCGGGGACCTTGGTGAGTGTTGTCAGGCCCCAGCCGTAGGGGAACTGCGGATCGTAGGACGTGTCGCCGACGTTGATCGGGAGTTGCGCCTCCGACTTGGGCCAGGTGACGGGGAGCTGACCGGTGAAGACGCGCTTGCCGTACAGCACGTCCGCCACGCCGTCACCCTCCGTGCCGGGCAGCCAGGAGGCGACCACGGCGTCGATCTCGCCCAGGCGGTCCCCGATGAGCTGCGGGCGGCCCGAGACGATCAGGACCGCGCACTTCATGGCGGCGCACACCTTGTCCACGGCGGCCTGGTCGGCGGGGGTCAGAGCGAGGTCGTTGCCGTTGCCCACATCGCCGACACCCTCCGCGTAGGGGGTCTCGCCCACGACGACCACTCCCACGTCGTATCCGGACGTCGGTGCCGAGGCGTCCTTCGAGTAGGTGACGTCACCGCCGGCGTTCCGCATGCCTTGAAGGATCGTCGTACCGTCCGTGTGCTTCCCGGACGCGCCCTGCCAGGTGATCGTCCAGCCGCCGGTCTGGTTGCCGAGGTCGTCGGCGTTCGAACCGGCGACGTACACCTTCTGGGACTTCTTCAGGGGCAGTACGCCGGCCGCGTTCTTCAGGAGGACCTGGGACTTGGCCGCCGCCTCGCGGGCGACCGCCCGGTGCCCGGCGGAACCGATCCGCGCCGCGCCGCTCATGTCCGCGTACGGCTTCTCGAAGAGGCCGAGTTTGAACTTCTGGGTGAGGATGCGGGACACGGCGTCGTTCACCCGCGCCTCGCTGACGCGGCCCGCCCGTACCTCGTCGACCAGTGTCGTACGGAAGTCCTTGTAGGCGTACGGAACCATGATCATGTCCAGGCCCGCGTTGATCGACGTACGGACGTCGGACGCGTAGTCGCCGGGGATCTGGTCGATGGCGGCCCAGTCGCTGATGACGAATCCGTCGAAGCCCATCCGGTCCTTGAGCACGCCGTTGATCATGTCCGCGCGGGCGTGCATCTTCACCGGGCCCTGTCCGTCACCGAGGATGTCGAGTGAGGAGTAGGACGGCATGACCGAGCCGATGCCGCGGTCGACCGCCGTCTCGTACGGCGCCAGGTGGATGGCCTCCAACTGCTGCCGGGTGACCTTCGTGACGCCCTGATCGATGGTGTACGAGCCCGTCGTCGACGAGCCGTACTCCGTGCCGCCGTCGCCGACGAAATGCTTGGCCGTGGCCAGTACCTTGTCGTTGTCCTTCAGGTCCTTGCCATTGGCGGCGCCCTGGAGGCCCTGGATCATCGTCTCCATGGACTCGACGAGCGCGGGGTCCTCACCGAAGGACTCGTAGGAGCGGCCCCAGCGTTCGTCGCGGGTGACGCAGAGGCAGGGGGCGAAGTCCCAGGGGATGCCGGTGGCGCGCACCTCGGCCGCCGTCACGGAGCCGGTCCGCTGGGCCAGCTGGGGATCACGGGTCGCGCCGATGCCGATGTTGTGCGGCATGATCGTCGCGCCGGTGAGGTTGTTGTGGCCGTGCACCGCGTCCACACCGTAGATCAGCGGGATCTGGAACCGTGTCGCCTGCGCCCGGAGCTGGAAGGCGTCGATCATCTTCGCCCATGCCTCGGGGGTGTTGGGCGTCGGGGTCGAGCCGCCGCCGGACAGGAGCGAGCCGAGGTCGTACGTGGCGATGTCGCCCTGCGCGGTGAGCGCGCCGCGTTCGGCCTGGGTCATCTGCCCGGCCTTCTCCTCCAGGGACATGCGGGAGACGAGGTCGGCGACCCGCTTCTTCACGGGCAGTTTCGGGTCCAGGTACGGCAGGCCGTGGGCGTCGATGACGATCTGCGGGGTCTCGGCGGGGGCCTTCGCACCGGTGACCGTGAGCTTCAGGGGGATCGTCTCGGCGGGTTCGGCGGACTTGTCACGCAGCGTCGGGACCTGGATCGTGCGGGTGGCGCCGGAGGCCGTGCCCGCCGGGAAGGTGATCTCGCCCTTGACCGGTGTGTAGTCCTTGCCGGGCTCGGCGGTGCCGCCCGCGCTCTCGTAGGTGACGGTCACGGGTTCGTCGATCGGGGCGGCTCCGGTGGTGGCGACGGAGAGCTTCACCGTCGCCGTCGCTCCCTCCTTCACCGGGTGGACGGCGGAGTCGGTGGTGACGGAGGCGCGCAGGGACTGGTCGGCCTTGCCGTACAACTCGACGTCGTCCATGGCGAACCGGCCCTTGACGCCGACCGGGAGCGTGAGGGCGTACCCCCACATCTGGGTGAGGCCGAGTACCTGGTCGATGCCGCCGACGGGCTGGTAGTCCGTGCGGTAGGTGAAGTCGGTGAAGGGGATCTCGATCTGTTTCCAGCCGGTGAAGTCGTCGGTGAAGGACGTCGTCCACAGCTCGGAGGCCTCGCCGTTGGCGCCGCCGTCCTTGATCTCGAAGGCGACCTTCTTGGCGTTGTTCTGGCCGTCCCACCAGAAACGGATGCCCTTGTGGGCCGACCAGTCGTGGGCCGGCTGGTCGAAGGCGAAGTCGTGGGTGAAGCCGCCGTAGCCGCTGATGTCGTAGGTGCCCGCGAGGACCTTGGTGCCCTCGGGGGCGTCGGTGCGGGTGGTCAGCGCGAGCGCGGGCGGGTCGTCGGCGTCGCCGCCCCAGGTGAAGAGGCCCTCGGCAGGGGGGCCGGCGAAGGGGACCTCGCCCTCGAAGCGGTCGACGGGGACGGGGGCCGGTTCGTCGGCCGTGGCCGCTCCGGCCGACAGAAGCGGCAGCAGCCCGGTGAGCATGGCGGCGGAGGCGAGCAGGGCGGTTCTTCGCATGGACCTTCCCTCGACTCTAGGTAGTCCCTGTAATCCCTGGTGTTCTCTGAGCGAATGCCTGACGACGTCTCTGGTTGGTCTCTTACGACTTAGATCACGCCGTGAGTTAACTGGTGTCCCGGGAAGCCGTCAAGGCTTCACGTCAGAACAGGTACACGGCCAACGTGGGGCCGGAGCAGGGCAGTTGTTCTTTCACGCTTTGAACGCGAGACCTCTTGACGTGGGCCCGAAGCCGTCATTTACTCACGGCTCGCACGCCCCCTCCCCCACACCCAGAAGGGCGACGCGTCATGAGGAGATCCTCTCGGGCGGTCCGTTTTCTTCTCGCCGGACTGCTCACCACCGCAGGGCTGACCGCTGTCACGGCGGCGCCCGCGCACGCCGCGGGCGAACCCGTCACCGCCTGGCTGACCACGACGGACGACGACGGCGGACGCCATGTCGTCCGCGGGCTGCAGGCCCAGACGCCGTTCGCCTTCCAGGCCGGTGCCGGTGGCAGCGGCGAGAACATCACCGTCGACGAGAACACCCGCTACCAGACCTTCACCGGGGGCGGCGCGTCCTTCACCGACACCGCGGCCTGGCTGATGAACAGCAGCGGGGCGCTGTCGGCGGCCACACGGGACGCGACGATGCGCAAGCTGTTCTCGCCGACCGAGGGCATCGGGCTCTCGTTCCTGCGCAATCCGATGGGCGCGTCCGATCTCGCCCGCTACGGGTACACGTACGACGACGTGCCGGCCGGGCAGACCGACCCGTCCCTCTCGTCGTTCTCGATCGCGCACGATCTGGCCGATGTGGTGCCGCTGACCAAGCAGGCCCTCCAGCTGAACCCCTCGCTGACCGTGATGGCCTCGCCGTGGACCGCGCCCGCCTGGATGAAGGACAGCGGGCAGCTCAACGGGGGCTGGCTGAAGGCGGAGGACTACGGGGCGTACGCCTCGTACTTCGTGAAGTACCTCCAGGCGTACCGGGACCAGGGGGTGCCGGTCTCGTACGTCACCGCGCAGAACGAGCCGACGTGCTGCTCGGGGTATCCGTCGATGAGCTGGAACGCGTCGGGGCTCGCGTACTTCACGAAGAGTGAGCTGCTGCCGAAGCTGCAGGCCGCGGGGCTGTCCACGAAGGTGCTGGCGCACGACTGGAACTGGGACGTGTACGACTCGTACGCCGCCCAGACCGTCGACGACGCGGCCGTGCGCGCGCATCCGAACTTCGGGGGGATCGCCTGGCACGGGTACGGCGGGGACGTGGGCAAGCAGACGAGCGTGCACAACCAGTACCCGGGGGTGGACGCCTTCGGGACCGAGCACTCGGGTGGCACCTGGATCGCCAACCAGCAGCGCGAGGACATGCTCAACATCGTCGACTACACGCGGAACTGGGCGAAGTCGGTGACGAAGTGGTCACTGACCGTGGATCAGAACCGGGGGCCGCACAACGGGGGGTGCGGGACGTGCTCCGGGCTGATCACCGTCCACAACGGGGACGGCGCGAGCGGGCAGGTCGACTACACGATCGAGTACTACACGATGGGGCAGCTGACGAAGTTCGTGCGGCCGGGGGCTCAGCGGGTGGCCTCGACCGCGAGTACGGCGGTGCCGAACGTGGCGTGGCGCAATCCTGACGGTTCGAAGGCGCTGATCGCCTACAACGACTCCTCGTCCGCGAAGACCATGACCATCAACTGGGGCACGCAGCACGCGACGTACTCGCTGCCGGGCAAGACGTCCGCCACCTTCACCTGGGCCGGGACACAGGCCGGTGGGGGTGCGCAGTCGGGGGCCTTCGTGGGACTCGCGGGCAAGTGCCTCGATGTGGCGGGCGGTTCGACGACGAACGGGACGGCGGTGCAGCTGTACGACTGCAACGGGTCGACGGCGCAGCGCTGGACGGTACAGGCCGACGGGACCGTCCAGGCGCTCGGCAAGTGCCTGGACGTGGCCGGTGGTTCCACGGCCGACGGGGCGAAGGCCCAGCTGTACGACTGCAACGGCACGAGCGCCCAACGCTGGTCGTACAACGCGTCGACCGGAGACCTCGTCCAAACGGCCGCCGCCAAATGTCTCGACGTGACCGACAACTCGTCCGCGAACGGGGCACGGGCGCAGATCTGGTCGTGCACCGGGGCGGCCAATCAGAAGTGGCATCTGCAGTGACGGGTCACCCGCGCGGGTACGGCGGGAACCGGCCGGTCGTCTAGACGGGCTCGATCCACCGCCCTCCCCGCTGTCGCAGCGCCCGCATCCGCCGGTTCCTGAGCCCCTGGAGCCTGTGGGTGCGGGGCTGCCCCGGCCGGGCCGGTCGGGAGCTGCTCGCGCCGGGTGGCGATGCCGGCGAGCGGCGACTTGAGCCGATGGGGCCACACACCGCCGCTTACGCATACGATGCCTCTTTGCTGACGTCGGCAACACGGGCCGACTGGTCACGGCTGAAGGGCAGGGGGCATGCTCGAAAGACAGCGAGCCGCGGACATACAGGTGTCCCAACTCGCCGACCTGGACCGGTCACGGACGCGTGCGGACGTGCTGTGGGAACTGTTCCGGCACGCCGAGAGCGAGGTGATCGAGGCGATCGGCTGGTACCTGGCGCGTCGCCGCGTCCCGGCCCGCTGGTCGCGCTCACTGCGTGCCCTCACCGCGTTGCTGGGCATCGCCGGGACCCTCACGCCCTTGGTCCACACGGTGAGTCCGGGGACCGTGCAGGCCGAATGGGGATTCGTCTTCCTGGCCGCCGGCGCCGGCTGCGTGCTCTTCGACCGGATTTTCGGCTTCTCCGCTTCCTGGACGCGCTACATCAGGAGCGAATTGGCGTTGCAGCACATTCTCAAGAGGGCCCAGAGCGAATGGACCCAGAGTTTCCTCAGGGTCACCGATTCCCCCAGCGACAAGGACCAGGCCGCGCTGCTGGGGGTGATCGAGCGCCTTCGACTGGATGCCCAGCGCGTCATGGAGGACGAGAGCACGAGCTGGGTGGGCTATCTCGCGGAAGGAGTCGAGGAGCTGACCCGTTCCACGGCCCACCCCTCGGCGCAGCGGGCGGGGTCCGCCGGACTTCTCCGGCTGGATCGCCCGCCCGTGCGCGACCGGGGCGGTGACCCCGTGCAGAGGTCGCGCGAGACGGCCTTGTGACCCGGCGGCCGCCTCGGCCGTTGCCTGTGCGGATCTACTCGGCGGGCTCGACCCCGGCCCGCAGCAGGCCGTACGTGTACGCGTCCTCCAGCGACTGCCAGGACGCCGCGATCACGTTCTCCGCGACGCCCACCGTGGACCACTCCCCCACACCGTCGGAGGTGGAGATGAGGACACGGGTGGTGGACTGGGTGCCGTGCTTGCCCTCGAGGATGCGGACCTTGTAGTCCACCAGCTCCAGCTTGGCGAGCTGGGGGTAGATCTTTTCGAGGGCGACACGCAGGGCGCGGTCGAGGGCGTTGACCGGACCGTTGCCCTCCGCCGTGGCGACGATGCGCTCGCCCTTGGCGAAGAGTTTGACGGTCGCCTCGTTGGCGTGGGTGCCGTCGGGGCGGTCCTCGACGATCGCGCGCCAGGACTCGACCTGGAAGTACTTGCGGGCCCGACCCTCGGCCTCCTCGCGGAGCAGGAGTTCGAAGGACGCGTCCGCGGCCTCGTACGTGTAGCCCTTGAGCTCGCGTTCCTTGACGCGTTCCACGACGCGGCCCACCAGCTCGCGGTCGCCGCCGAGGTCGATGCCGAGTTCCTTGCCCTTGAGCTCGATCGAGGCTCGGCCCGCCATGTCGGAGACCAGCATCCGCATGGTGTTGCCGACCTGCTCGGGGTCGATGTGCTGGTACAGGTCCGGATCGACCTTGATGGCCGAGGCGTGCAGGCCCGCCTTGTGGGCGAAGGCCGAGACGCCGACGTACGGCTGGTGCGTGGAGGGGGTGAGGTTGACGACCTCGGCGATCGCGTGCGAGATACGGGTCATCTCACGCAGGTGGCCCTCGGGCAGGACCTTCTTGCCGTACTTCAGCTCCAGGGCGGCCACGACCGGGAACAGGTTGGAGTTGCCGACCCGCTCGCCGTAGCCGTTCGCCGTGCACTGCACGTGGGTCGCGCCCGCGTCGACGGCGGCCAGGGTGTTCGCGACCGCGCAGCCCGTGTCGTCCTGGGCGTGCATGCCGAGCCGGGCGCCGGTGTCGGAGAGGACCGTGCCGACGACCGCCTGGACCTGGGCGGGGAGCATGCCGCCGTTGGTGTCGCAGAGGATGACGACGTCGGCGCCCGCCTCGGAGGCCGCGCGGACGACGGCCTTCGCGTACTCGGGGTTCGCGCGGTAGCCGTCGAAGAAGTGCTCGCAGTCGACGAAGACCCGGCGGCCTTGCGAGCACAGGTAGGCGACCGTGTCGCGGACCATCTCCAGGTTTTCGTCGAGGGTGGTGCGCAGTGCGAGTTCGACGTGGCGGTCGTGGGACTTGGCGACCAGGGTGATCACCTGGGCACCGGAGTCCAGAAGGGCCTTGACCTGCGGGTCCTCGCTCGCCTTGCCGCCCGCGCGGCGGGTGGCGCCGAACGCGACCAGCTGGGCGTGCTTGAAGTCGATCTCCTGCTGGGCGCGGGCGAAGAACTCGGTGTCCCGCGGGTTGGCGCCGGGCCAGCCGCCCTCGATGAAGCCCACCCCGAAGTCGTCCAGGTGCCGTGCGATGGCCAGCTTGTCCGCCACGGTGAGGTTGATGCCCTCACGCTGCGCGCCGTCGCGCAGGGTCGTGTCGAAGACGTGGAACGAATCGTCGAGCTCGCTGGTTTCGGTCATGGTGTTCGGCTCCTGATGTTGGATCTCGGTCTGTACCGGAATGACCGGCTCCACCGTCCTCCAATGATCCCTCGCGCTCCCTTCCCGGCTTGAGGTGGGCCAGGAAAACGAAAAACCTCTCGCGGGTGCGAGAGGTCTGCGCGCGGGTCGAGGACGACGATGTCCGCCCGTACGTGGTGGTACGTGGCGGTCACTGCGGACCGGCGCGCCTGCTGCCAATAATCATGGCGAACGAGAGCACGGGGGCAGTCTGGCACATACCGTCCCGATGCTCACGGGTTGTCTCAGGATGCGAGCCGCGCCTTCGGCTCCGAGGCGCCGGGGAAGTGCTGGACGCGGCCGGTGCGCAGATCCCGTACATACGCGCCGGGAACGGTCAGCTCAGGGATTCGTCCAGGAATTCCCTTACGTGGAGCAGGATCCGCTCCCTGTCCGTGCCGCGCAGTCCGATCGCCACATGGATGGAGAAGCCGTCGAGGAGGGCCCGCAGCCGGGCGGCGCAGCGGTCCGGGTCGACCGGCCGGAACTCGCCGCGCGAGACACCCTCGGCGAGCAGCGCGACCAGGTCGCGGTGCCAGGCGCCCTCGATGGTGACCTGCCGCTCACGGGCGTCGTCGTCGGCGTTCTGCGAGCGGTTCCAGACCTCCAGCCAGAGCGTCCAGTGCGGGTCGCGGTGGCCGTCGGGGACGTACAGGTCGACATACGCGTCGAGCCGCTCGCGGACGGGGCCCCGCGCGGCGAGCAACCGGCCGCGTTCGGCTCCGAGCCGCCCCTCGCTCCACTCCAGGGTCTGCAGCAGCAGCTCGTCCTTGGAGTGGAAGTAGTAGAGGAGATGCCCGCTGCTCATACCGACCTCGCGGCCGAGCGCCGCCATGGTGAGCTTCTCCAGACCGCGCTCGGCGATCATGTCCATGGCGGCGGCCAGCACGTCCTCGCGCGGAGGCGCGTTCTTCCTCCGCGGCGCGCTGTCCCCTGCCACGTGCGACTCCTGGTTCAGATCCTCGGCTGCTGCTGGGTGATGCAGTGGATGCCACCGCCTCCGGCAAAGATCGTACGTGCGTCCACCAGTGTCACCGTCCGCTCGGGGAAGAGCCGTCGGAAGATGCCGGCCGCGAGCTCGTCTCGCGGGTCGTCGAAGCCGCAGAGGACCACGCCGCCGTTGCAGAGGTAGTGGTTGATGTAGGAGTAGTCGGCCCAGTGGCCGTCGGCCTCCAGGACCGTCGGGGCCTGGACCTCGACGACCTCCAGGCGGCGCCCGCGCGCGTCGGTCGCGGCCTTGAGCAGGCCGATGACCTCCTTGGTCACCTCGTGGTCGGGGTGCGCCGGGTCCGGCTGGGAGTGCGCGACCACGACTCCGGGGCGGGCGAAGGCGGCCACGATGTCGACGTGGCCGAGCGTGCCGAAGCCGTGCGGGGGATAGTCGCCGGTCAGCCCGCGCGGCAGCCAGATCGCCTTGCGGGTGCCGAGGTGGGCGTGGATCTCCGTCTCCACCTGCTCGCGCGTCCAGCCGGGGTTGCGCTCGGGGCCCAGCTGCACGGTCTCGGTCAGGAGCACGGTCCCCTCGCCGTCGACATGGATCGCACCGCCCTCGTTGACCAGCTTCGAGGCGTACGTCTTCGCCCCCGCGAGGTCCGAGACAGCCGCGCCGATCTTGGCGTCGTGCTCCCAGCGGGCCCAGCCCTGGGCGCCCCAGCCGTTGAACGTCCAGTCCACCGCGGCCAGTTCGCCCTTCCCGTTGGTGAGGAAGGTGGGGCCGATGTCGCGCATCCAGGCGTCGTCGAGTTCGCGTTCGACGGTGTCGACGTCCGGGCCGAGCAGCGCCCGGGCCCCGTCCGACTGGCCCGGCCCGCACACGACCGTCACCGGCTCGAACCGGCGGATCGCGCACGCCACCGCCGCCCAGGCCGCGCGCGCCTCGGCGAGGTCGTCGGCGTTGTCGAAGGTGGGGTTGGGGCCCGGCCACGCCATCCAGGTGCGCTCGTGCGGGGTCCACTCGGCGGGCATCCGGAAACCGTCGGCGGCAGGGGTCATGACGTGCACCTTCATCAGAGGAAGTAGAGGCGGTTGAGGGAGACCGAGTCGGCGGGCTCGGAGCGCAGCGGGTCACCGTCGAGGGTGACCAGGCCGGTGCGCTGGTCGACGTCGACGGATCCGGTACGGGAGTTGAGGCGCAGGTCGGCGGGGCCGATCCCGCGGGTGCCGCGCACGGCGACCCGGCGCCGGCGCGTCGGCATGAGGTCGTTGCCCTGGTCGAGGGCGGCCTGGGCGACGAAGGCGACCGAGATCTCGGCGGGCGTCGCGCCGTGCGCCCCGAACTGCGGCCCCAGGACGAGGGGTTCGCAGGTGTCGGTGGCGGCGTTCGGGTCGCCGACGACGCCGTACGCCGGGAAGCCGGACTTGAGGACGAGCTGCGGCTTGGCGCCGAAGAACTCCGGGCGCCACAGGACGATGTCGGCGAGCTTGCCGACCTCGATCGAGCCGACCTCGTGGGCGAGTCCGTGCGCGATGGCGGGGTTGATGGTGAGCTTGGCCATGTAGCGCAGGACGCGCTCGTTGTCGTGGTCCACGTCCGTCGGGGCGCCGCGCTCGGCCTTCATCTTTCCGGCCATCGCGAAGGTGCGGCGTACGGTCTCGCCCGCGCGCCCCATGCCCTGCGCGTCCGAGGAGGTGATCCCGATCGCGCCCAGGTCGTGCAGCACGTCCTCGGCGCCCATGGTCCCGGCGCGGATCCGGTCGCGGGCCATGGCCGCGTCGCCGGGCAGGTCGGTCTTCAGGTCGTGGACGGAGACGATCATGCCGTAGTGCTCGGCGACCGCGTCCCGGCCGAAGGGCAGGGTGGGGTTGGTGGAGGAGCCGATGACGTTCGGGACCCCCGCCATCTTCAGGACGTTCGGCACGTGTCCGCCGCCGCAGCCCTCGATGTGGAAGGCGTGGATGGTCCGGCCTTCGAGGACGCGCAGGGTGTCCTCGACCGACAGGCATTCGTTCAGCCCGTCGCTGTGGAGGGCGACCTGGACGTCGTGCTCCTCGGCGACGCGCAGCGCGGTGTCGAGGGCGCGGGTGTGGGCGCCCATGTCCTCGTGCACCTTGAAGCCGCTCGCGCCCCCCTCGGCCAGGGCCTCGACGAGGGGGGCGGCGTCGGAGGACGAACCCCGGCCCAGGAAGCCGATGTTGACCGGCCAGGCGTCGAAGGCGTTGAAGGCGTGGCGCAGCGCCCAGGGCGAGTTGACGCCGACGCCCCACACGGGCCCGAACTCCTGGCCGATGATCGTGGTGACGCCGGAGGCGAGCGAGGCCTCCATGATGCGCGGCGACAGCAGGTGGACGTGGGTGTCGACGGCTCCGGCGGTGGCGATGAGGCCCTCGCCCGAGACGATCGACGTGCCCGTACCGACCACCACGTCGACCCCGTCGAGGGTGTCGGGGTTCCCGGCCCGCCCGATCGAGCAGATCCGCCCCTCGCGGATGCCGATGGAGACCTTGCGGATCCCTTGGACCGCGTCGATCACCACCACGTTGCTGATGACGACGTCACAGGTATCGCGGACGGCGGCGGCCTTGAGGTGCAGTCCGTCGCGGGCGGTCTTGCCGAAGCCGGCGAGGAACTCGTCACCGTGGCGCTGGGCGTCGGACTCGACGCGGATGGTCAGCCCGGAGTCGCCGAGGCGGACGCGATCGCCGGCGCGGGGGCCGTGGGTGGCGGCGTACTCGTATGGATTCATCGCGACTCAGCTCCCTGCGTTTCCCCGGTCTCCCCGGAGTCCCCGCCGTCTCCGGAGTCCCCGCCGTCTCCGGCGGCCCCGGCGTCCCCGACTCCGAGGTACCCGCAGGCGGCGGCCCTGCGCAGGGCCTCCTCCCTGGCTCCGGGCGCGTCCAGCGGCCCGTCGACCAGTCCCGCGAAGCCGATGGCGATCCGTTCACCGCTGATGGGCAGCAGCCCGACCTCGGCGCTCTCGCCCGGTCCGAAGCGCACGGAGGACCCGGCCGGGACCGCGAGCCGCATCCCGTAGGCCGTCGCCCGCGCGAAGTCCAGCCGCGGGTTGGCCTCGAAGAAGTGGAAGTGCGAGGTCACTGAGACGGGCACGGTCGCGGTGTTGGTGACCGTCAGCCGCACGACCGCGGCGGGCTCGGCGTGCTCCGGCCCCGGCAGCAGTGCGCCCGGCGCCCGCTCCCCCAGCCCTCCCCCGATGGGGTCGCCGACGACCGCGAGCCGGGACCCGTCGTCGAAGACGGCCTCGACGTGCACCTCGGTGACGACATCGGCGACGCCCGGCAGGACGTCGTCCGGGCCGAGCACCGCGCGGGCCGCCGCGATCGCCTCGGCGAGCCGGCGCCCGTCCCGGGCCGCCTCGCAGACGGTGTCCGCGATGAGGGCGGTCGCCTCGGGGACGTTCAGCCTGAGGCCCCGGGCGCGGCGGGCACGGGCCAGCTCCGCGGCCCCGAAGAGCAGCAGCCGGTCACGTTCCGTGGGGGTCAGTCTCATGTCCGGGCACCTCCTTGCCTTCCTCGATTTAGAGCACCACTCTAAACGTAGATTCATGGAACGGAAAGATTGACATCCGGAATCTGGTCACAGACATTGAACGTCGCTCTAACTCTCGGGCGGCCGTCGAAGGAGACCAGCCATGCCGATCGAACAGCGCGGAGTCGACACCATCCCGGACGAGGAACGCACCAGCGGTCCCAAGGACCTCGTCTCGATCCTGCTGGGGTCGAACCTCTGTCTGGGCGTGATCATCTTCGGCTGGCTGCCGCCGTCCTTCGGGCTCGACTGGTGGTCGTCGGTGAGCGCGATCGTGGCGGGCACGGTGATCGGCACGGCGCTCACCGCGCCGCTCGCGCTGGTGTCCCTGCGCACCGCGACGAACCTCTCCACCTCCTCCGGCGCCCAGTTCGGCGTGCGCGGACGGCTGGTCGGCTCGGTCGTCGGACTGCTGCTCGCCCTCGGCTACACCGCGCTGACCGTCTGGATCGGCGGCGATGTGATGGTGAGCGTGCTGGGCCGGCTGTTCGGGCTGCCGGCGAACGGACTGTCGTACGCCGTCGTCTACGCCGTCCTCGCCGCCGCCACCGTCGCGGGCGCGGTGTACGGCTACCGGGTGCTGCTCACGATGTCCCGGGTCCTCGCGGTCGGCATGACCGCGCTCCTCGCGCTCGGCGTGCTCGCCTACGCGCCGCACTTCACCACCGCCGCGCTGCCGGAGACCGGCGGCTATCTGCTGGGCTCGTTCTGGCCGACCTGGCTGCTGGCGGCGGTCGCGGCGGGCCTGTCCGGACCGATCGCGTTCATCACCCTGCTGGGCGACTACACGCGCTACATCTCCCCCTCACGGCACTCCTCCCGTACGGTCCTGCACGCCACCTGGCTGGGCCTGATCGCCGGGCTGCTGGTCCCCCAGCTCTTCGGCACCTTCACGGCGTACGCGGCCCGCGCGGCCCTCGACTACGCGGGGCCGCTGGTCTCCGCCTCCCCCACCTGGTACCTGGTCCCGCTGCTGCTCGCCGCGTCCGCCGGGTCGGTCGGCAACGCGGGCCTGATGCTCTACTCCATGGGCCTGGACCTGGACGCGATCCTGCCGAAGGCCTCGCGCGCCCGGGCCACGTTCACGGTCGCCGTCGTCGCCACCGTCTGTGTCTTCGTCGGCCACTACGCCTGGAACGCGCAGTCCGCGATGACGTCCTTCGTGCTCCTGCTGACCGCCATCGGCACCCCGTGGGCGGTCATCACCCTCATCGGCTTCGCCCGCTGCCGCGGAATCTACGACCCGGACGCCCTCCAGGTCTTCAACCGCCGCGCCCGGGGCGGAATCTACTGGTACCGCGCGGGCTGGAACGTCCAGGCGACGGTGGCATGGGCGCTGGGCGCGTTCGTCGGCCTCCTCGCCGTGTCACTGCCGTCGTACCAGGGGCCACTGCTGTCCCTCACCGGTGGAGTGGACTGCAGTTTCGTCCTGTCGGGCCTGGTCGGCGGCCTCGTCTGTCTGGCGCTGTCTCCGAAGCCGGAGTCACACCGGGTCGAGGCCGGGCAGGAACCGGCTCGCGCCGAAAGCGGGCTTTAGGTCGGTGAACCAGGTGGCGTGCTCGTCGTACGCGGCGAGGAACGGGCGGCCCACCAGCTCCGGGTCGCGGGCCTGGATGAGGTGGAGCACGAAGACCTTCTCGCCGGCCACCTCCGTGATCCCGTCCACGCACACCTTGCCGGGCATCGCCGACATGATCGGGCCGCGCACGGTCCGCGCGAGGCCGGACACCCGGGCGTAGGCGTCGCGGAAGATCTGGTGACCGCGGGCGAGCGGCACCCCGAAGTAGCCCTGCGGACCGGTGTCCCGCTCCACGAACTGGTAGTACGGCACCGCCCCCAGCGCGGTCGTCTCGTTCCACAGCCCGGCCCACGCCTCGGCGCTGTCGTTGATCCCCTTGACCAGCGGGCCCTGGCAGCGGATCACGGCACCCGTGTCGCGCACCCGGCGCATCGCCTCGCGCACCACCGGGGGCCGCAGCTCCTGGGGATGGGTGAAGTGGGCCATCAGCGCGAGGTGGCGGCCGCTCGCGACGACCTTCTCGAACAGGCGCAGCACTTCGTCGGCGTCGCGGTCGGTGAGGAAACGGTACGGCCAGAAGGCGAGCGACTTGGTGCCGATGCGGATCGACTGGAGGGACTCGATCTCCAGGAGCGGTTCGACGTAGCGGCGCAGCACCTCGGTGCTCATCACCATCGGGTCGCCGCCTGTGATGAGCGCGCTGGTGACCTCCGGATGGGCACGCAGATAGGCGGACGTGGCGGCGATGTCGTCGGTCGCGATGCGCAGGTCGGACTCGCCGACGAACTGGGGCCAACGGAAGCAGTACGTGCAGTACGCGTGGCAGGTCTGGCCCTGGCGCGGGAAGATCAGCACCGTTTCCGGGTACTTGTGCTGGAGGCCGGTGAGCCGCTGCCCCTCGTGCACGGGAACGTTGGCGTCGAGCTGGCCGGAGGGGTGCGGGTTGAGCTTCATCCGGATCTCGTGGGCCGCGCGCAGGACGTCGGCCTTCGGGGCGTCCTGGGCGAGCAGGTCCGCCATCTGCTTGAGGTCGGGCTCGGGCAACATCTCGGCCTGCGGGAACGTCAGCCGGAAGATCGGGTCGTCGGGCACGGCCGCCCAGTCGATCAACTCGTCGACCACGTAGGTGTTCGTACGGAACGGCAGGACGGCCGCCACGGCCCGCAGGGCGAGTCGCTCGGCGGGGGGCAGGGACACGCGCCTCAGCAGGCCGTCCAGGTCACGGGGCGTGAAGGCGCGAAAGCGGGGGCTCGTGTGCGGAGACCGGGGGCTCGTGTGCGGAGCGGGGTGGAGCGCTGAACTCATAGGTGCCGGGGCCTCTATTCCGTGACCAGAACCGGCGGCCGCAACTCGACGAAGGCGGCCGCCGACGCATCGTACTTCTCCGCGAAGTGCTGCATGAGCAGCCCGTGCAGCTCACTTTCGTCGTCGACGACGATCAGTTCGTGCGCGTCCCGCACGCCCAAGGCCTGGCTGTACGCGGAGAGTTGGTCGAGGCGGTGACGGGCCATGTACGACACGAGGTCGTGCCCGGCGACGTACAGACAGTCGTCCGCGTAGACGAAGCGGCAGCTGAACTCCCGGCGGCCGTCGGTCGCGTCGACCAGGGTCAGCGGCAGATGGGTGAAGCGCTCCATCGGCTTGCTCTGCTGCCACAGTTCGTCGAAGCGTTGTTCGACGAAGGCGCCGAGCGGGGAGCGGACGGCGACCTCGAGCTGGACGCCCTCGCCGGAGAGGCGGCCGACGGTGAGGAAGGAGACGAGGGAGCGGTCGTCCCAGCGGTAGAGGGTCACGCCGGGGGACGTGGAGCAGAGGCGCACTTCGAGGAGGTGGCGGCAGTTCTCGTCGAGGCGGAGCGCGAAGCGGTCCAGGGTCCTCAGGTTGCGCATGATGTCGCGGCGGATGTCGGCGCTCTGCTCGCCCAGTTCACGGCCGCGCAGGATGACCGCGAGCGAGTCGGGGTCGAGGAGCAGGATCTGCACGCGGGCGCCGTGCCCGGTGGCCGCCTTGATGCCACGGAAGAGGCGCTCGGAGAACTGCGGGCCGAAGACGCTGGAGAAGGTGTCGAGGACCTTGACGTTCGAGGTCGAGCCGTAGACCTGGGCGCTGAACCACTCGTAGTCCAGCCGGGTGTGCTCGCGGACCCGGCCCTCCTGGGCGCGGCTGATCAGCGGGCCGATCACGAAGACGGTGACGACGACGCCGACGATGTCGGTGCCGAGGTTGAGGGTGAGGTTCTCCTCGTAGTTGTCCATCCGCGAGCTGCTCCACAGGAGGAGTGCGGCGACGGCGGCCAGCAGGACGAGGACCGTGAGGCTCTGGGGACGGCGCGGGGTACGGAGGGTGCGCAGCAGCCAGCGCAGTCGTGGTATCGGCGACCCTGCGCTCACCTGCGCTCCCTCCGTGGCCGTGCGGGCACACGGGAGGGCGGCACGCTCCCCCCGTGGAATCTGTGGATACCCGTGTCACAGAGCCGCTACGCGTCGAACGAACCACCGGCCCCCGCACCCCTGTCGGGGAGGCGGGGACCGGTGGGAGACGGGAGACGTGCGTGACCGGAGGTCGACGGGCGCGAGGGGGGGCCAGGGGGGCGAGAGGTGCCTCTAGCCCAGCGGGTGCATCCAGCCGTGCTTGTCCTCGCTGATGCCGCGCTGGATGTCGAGGAGCGCCTCGCGCAGCTTCAGGGTGACCTCGCCGGGCTCGCCGCCGGACTGCAGCCACTCGGTGCCGGTGCGCTTGACCGTGCCGACGGGGGTGATGACCGCGGCCGTGCCGCAGGCGAAGACCTCGGTCAGGGTGCCGTTCTCCGCGTCGCGCTGCCACTGGTCGATGGAGACGCGGCCCTCCTCGGAGGTGTAGCCGAGGTCGCGGGCGACGGTGAGGAGGGAGTCGCGGGTGACGCCTTCCAGGATGGAGCCGGTGAGGGACGGCGTGATGATCTTGTCCCCGTACACGAAGTACAGGTTCATGCCGCCGAGCTCCTCGATCCACTTGTGCTCGACCGCGTCGAGGTAGCAGACCTGGGCGCAGCCCTTCGCCGCGGCCTCGGCCTGGGCGAGGAGGGAGGCCGCGTAGTTGCCGCCGGTCTTCGCGTCGCCCATGCCGCCGGGCACGGCGCGGACGTGGTCCTCGGAGACCCAGATGGAGACGGGCTTGACGCCGCCCGGGAAGTACGCGCCCGCGGGGGACGCGATGACGAGGAAGAGGTACTCGTTGGCGGGCTTCACCCCCAGGCCGACCTCGGTCGCGATCATGAACGGGCGCAGATAGAGCGACTCCTCGCCGCCGTGCGTCGGGACCCAGTCGAGGTCCTGCTGGACCAGCACGTCACAGGCCTCGATGAACGTCTCCACGGGCAGCTCCGGCATGCCCAGCCGACGGGCGGAGGCCTGGAAGCGCCGGGCGTTCTTGTCCGGGCGGAAGGTGGCGACGGAGCCGTCGGGCTGGCGGTAGGCCTTGAGGCCCTCGAAGATCTCCTGCGCGTAGTGCAGGGTCATGTTCGCGGGGTCGAGGGAGAGCGGGCCGTACGGAACGAGCTGGCCGTCGTGCCAGCCACGGCCCTCGGTCCACTTGATCGTCACCATGTGGTCGGTGAAGTGGCGGCCGAACCCGGGGTTGGCGAGGATCGCCTCGCGCTCCGCCGCGGAGCGGGGCTGCGAAGAGGGCTTGAGCTCGATCGTGGGCGTCGTCATGTGGTTGTCCTTCACCGGTTGTGTGTGACGGGCCGCGCTCACGCCTGTACTGCCAGTGGCCAGTGCTAGGACGTCCGAGCATTCCCTCATTCCGCGGCTCCGCGTTCGATTATTGCGTGCGCGCAGCCATGGACGAAACGGGGTGAACACGGCCCGGGGGTTGCCCAGGGGTTGATGGTGGCACCCGGCGAGGGCATAGGAAAAGCCGCCGGGCGCGGATGCGACCCGGCGGCTCCTACGAGATGTAAGTGGCGCGGCGGGTCAGCCGGCTACTCGTACGGCGAGCGCGTCGCCGATTTCCTCGGTGCTGCGGGCGGGCTTGCCCACGCGCTCGGCGAGGTCGGCCGAGACGGCGTCCTCGATGCGGGCGGCCTCGGCCTCGTAGCCGAGGTGGCGCAGCAGGAGGGCGACGGACAGGACGGTGGCGCTGGGGTCGGCCTTGCCCTGGCCCGCGATGTCGGGCGCCGAGCCGTGCACGGGCTCGAACATCGAGGGGAACTCGCCGGAGGGGTTGATGTTCCCGCTCGCGGCGACGCCGATGCCGCCGGAGACGGCCGCGGCGAGGTCGGTGATGATGTCGCCGAAGAGGTTGTCGGTGACGATCACGTCGAAGCGCGCGGGGTCCGTGACGAGGTAGATCGTCGCGGCGTCCACGTGGATGTAGTCCGTGGTGACCTCGGGGAACTCCTCGGCCACCTTGTTGAAGACGTTCGTCCAGAGGTGACCCGCGAAGGTCAGCACGTTGTTCTTGTGGACCAGCGTCAGCTTCTTGCGCGGGCGGGCCTGCGCGCGGGCGAAGGCGTCGCGGACGACACGCTCGACACCGAAGGCCGTGTTGACGGAGACCTCGGTGGCGACCTCGTGCTCGGTGCCCTTGCGGATCGTGCCGCCGTTGCCGGTGTACGGGCCCTCGGTGCCCTCGCGGACCACGACGAAGTCGATCTCCGGCTGGCCGGCCAGCGGGGTGGCGACACCCGGAAGGAGCTTCGACGGACGCAGGTTGACGTGGTGGTCGAAGGCGAAGCGGAGCTTGAGCAGGAAGCCGCGCTCCAGGACGCCGGACGGGACCGAGGGGTCACCGATCGCGCCGAGCAGGATCGCGTCGTGCTGCTTGAGGGCGTCGAGGTCGGCCTCGGTGAGGGTCTCACCGGTTGCGTAGTAGCGCTTGGCCCCGAAGTCGAACTCCTTGGTCTCCAGCTTCACATCCTGCGGAAGGACGGCGGAGAGCACCTTCAGCCCCTGGGCCACGACCTCCTGGCCGATGCCGTCACCGGGGATCACTGCGAGATTGATGCTGCGAGACATGAAGGCACCGTACTCCGTGTCCCATGGAATGACACGAGGTGTCCGCCATCCGGACACCGCCGGGGTGTCGCGGATCGTTTCGTCGACGTGCGTTCACCCGTAAGTACGGCGGGCGTTGGGACGTGCTGGGAACTTCACCGACATGGACCTTCCCGACTTCGGCATTCCGCAGCAGCTCGCGAGCCGGATGAGCATGGCCGAGCAGTACGAGTACCTGCGTACGAGGCTCACGCGGCGCCGCGCCCTGGTGTCGGCGGGCGCGTTCGCGGGCGGCGGGCTGCTGGCCGGCTGCTCGTCCCCGTCGGGGACGGTGACGCGCGGCTCCGCCACGGGCGCGAGCGTCACCGGACAGGTGCACGGTTCCGTCGTCACCCCCTTCGGCCGCCATCTCGCCTTCGGCGCCGACCCGAAGAGCCAGATGCGCGTCTCCTGGCAGGTGCCGCTCGCCGTCCGCAGGCCGTATCTGCGGGTGGGCACGCATCCCGGGCAGCTGAGCCGGAAGATCGAGGCCGAGGTCCGCGCCCTGCACACGCCGGGGGTCAAGGGCGTACGGCCGGCACTGGAGCAGTACTACGTGCACGCGGCCCTGGACGGTCTGCGGCCCGGCACGACGTACTACTACGGCGTCGGCCACGACGGCTTCGACCCGACCTCACCGGCGCACAGCTCGACCATCGGCTCCTTCCGTACGGCGCCGGCGAGCCCCCGGAAGTTCGTGTTCACCGCCTTCGGCGACCAGGGCGTCAGCTCGGCCGCGCTCGCCAACGACAAGGTGCTGCTGCGCCAGCAACCCGCCTTCCACCTCCACGCGGGTGACATCTGCTACGCGGACGGGACGGGACAGGGCAAGAAGTCGGACGGGTTCGACCCCGGGTACTGGGACCTGTTCCTCAAGCAGACCGAGCCGGTGGCGAAGTCGGTGCCGTGGATGGTGACGACCGGCAACCACGACATGGAGGCCTGGTACTCGCCGGACGGGTACGGCGGCCAGGCGGCCCGTTTCTCCCTCCCGGACAGCGGCTTCGACCCGCGGACGGCACCGGGTGTCTACTCCTTCACCTACGGCAACGTCGGCATCGTGGCGCTGGACGCGAACGACGTGTCGTACGAGATTCCCGCCAACCAGGGCTACACGGGCGGCCGGCAGACGAAGTGGCTGGACCGGAAGCTGGGCGAGCTGCGCTCCTCGGCGACGGTGGACTTCATCGTGGTCTTCTTCCACCACTGCGCCTACTCGACGTCCGCGCACGCCTCCGACGGCGGGGTGCGCGCGCAGTGGCTGCCGCTCTTCGCCAGGCACCAGGTGGATCTGGTGATCAACGGGCACAACCACGTGTACGAGCGGACGGACGCCATCAAGAAGGGCGCGGTGGGCCGTTCGGTGCCGGTGGGCGGCTCGACGGATCCGACACGGGACGGGATCGTCTACGTCACCGCGGGTGGCGGCGGCAAGGATCTGTACGGCTTCCCGTCGGGAGTGAAGGACAGCTACGAGGGGCACGTCGGCCGCCACGAGCCCGTGAGCAGCTTCCACTGGACCAAATCTCAGGACCAGCAGCGGGAGACGGTGGAGTGGTCCCGGGTGCGGTACGCCGGCTTCTCCTTCCTCTCCGTGGAGGCGGAGGCGGGCACGGCGCCCCGGCTCAAGGTGTCGGCGCTCGCGGAGAGCGGCAGGCGCATCGACCACTTCGAGGTGCGGCGCGGGGCGTGAACCCCGCGTCGCACCCCGTGCGGGTGCGGCTCCCGGTACGAAAGGTGGTGCGGGCGGGTCAGTGACCCGTCTCGCCGCCGTTGTCCCTGCGGTCGAGGGCGCGCTGGAGGGCGGCGGCCGCGTTCTTACGGTCGGACTCACTCGTGCGGGACACGTGGCGGACTCGGCGGACGGTCGTCTCGGCCATGATGGATCGACTCCTTGCCTCCGGAAAGCGGCCCGGAAGGGACCACCGGAAGTGCGATGAGGAAGGGATACGAGACGCCGGGGCGGGGATCGGTGCCGCAGGGGTTGCCTGCCAGGGGCACCGGCTCACGACCGCCATTCGCTTGGTCTAGCGAGACGTTCGGCTCCTACAAAACTAAGTGAGGATGGAGCATCTGTCTCCACAATTACTCGGACTTCCTACTATCTGAGACGGTGGATTGGGTCACACGCCCCTGACCTGGGGCTACAGTTCGCGCGGCATCGCCCGCCGCGGGGTGCAGCCGCAGGGCGCCCGCCATCGGAATGAGACACAGCACGCCGAGCACCAAGAACGCGACGGCGTACGCCGAGCGCGTCCCGTCCGTCAGCGCCGCGCCTCCGCGAAGCGCGACGGCGGTGATGGCCACGCCCAGCCCCGCGGCCAGTTGGTGGGAGGTCGCGAAGAGGGCGTTGGCGTCACGCAGGCGCTCCTGCGGGGTCTCGCTGAAGGCGATGGTCGCGTAGCCGCTGAGACCGACCGAGCGGGCGACACCACTGAGCACCGCGACGACCGCGATCACCGCGACCGGCGTCCCGGCGGTGAACAGCGCGCAGGCCCCCGTGGTGACCGCGAGCCCGAGGCTGGAGACGATCAGCAGCGGACGGAACCCGAAGCGGTTGATCAGATACGTCGTCGCGGGCTTGACCCCGATGTTCCCGACGAAGACGAACAGCACCACCGCGCCCGACTTCACCGCGCTCCAGCCGAACACCTCCTGGAAGAGCAGCGGGAGGAGGAAGGGGAGGGCGGCGACGACGGCCATGAAGAGCGAGCCGTCGAGCGCCGCCGCCCGGAAGGACCGGACGTCCAGGGTGCGGAGGTTGACCAGCGGGTGCCGGGTGCGCAGCAGATGCCGTACGGCCGCGGTGAGCGCCACGGCGGCGGTCGCGCCGACCACCACCACCTGCGCGGCGGATCCTCCCGCCTGGTCGGAGAGCAGGTGCGCGGCCCACGTCAGGGCGGCGAGACCGGTGCAGGTGAGCAGGGTGCCGGCGAGGTCCAGCGGAGGTGTCTCGTCCCGCGGGACCGGTGCGATGAGGCGGTGCGCGACGAGGAGGGCGACGGCTCCGAGGGGCACGTTCAGCAGGAAGATCCAGTGCCAGGAGGCGTAGGTGGTGATCAGGCCGCCCAGCAGGGGCGCGAGCACCGGGGCGACGAGCCCGGGCCACACGATGTACGCGACCATGCGCGGCAGTTCCCGCTTGGGGGTGCCGGTCAGGACCACCAGTCGGCCGACCGGCACCATCATGGCGCCGCCGGCGCCCTGCAGCACTCGGGTGCCGACAAGGACGCCGAGGTTCGGGGCGAGTGCGCAGGCCAGCGAGGCGAGGGTGAAGACCGTGATCGCGGTGAGAAAGACCCGGCGCGGGCCGAAGCGGGCGGTGAGCCAGCCGGAGAGGGGGATGAGGACGGCGAGAGTGACGAGGTAGGCGGTGATGACCAGACCCACGGAGGCGGGGGCGGTGTGCAGGTCCCGGGCTATCTGCGGAGCCGCGGTCGACACGATCGTGCCGTCCAGCATCTCCATGAAGAAGCAGCCCGCGACGAGGAGCGCGGTCGCGGTGCCGCGCCGGTGAGAATCCGTCATGGGTCCAGGTTCGGGGTGCCCATTGCTGCACACAAGGTCCGATTGCTTCACGTAGCCTTGCGCCCCATGCAGCATTCAGCGCATGCGTCCTCCGGCTCCGGACTGACCGCCCCCCTCCCCGACATGAACCTCCTGCCCGCCCTCGACGCCCTGCTGCGCGCGGGCAGCGTGGCGGGCGCGGCGGCCGAACTGAACGTCTCCGCCTCGGCGATGAGCCGCACCCTGGGCCGGCTGCGCCGGGTGGTCGGCGACCCGCTCCTCGTCCCGTCGGGGCGGGGGCTGACCCTGACCCCCCGAGCGCGGGACATGCAGCCTCGGGTGCAGGCGGCGCTGGCGGGCGCGGTGGCGGCGCTGCGACCGTCGGCCGACGTCGAACTCTCCTCCCTGCGAAGGGAGTTCAGGATCCGCACGAACGACGGGATCGCCCTGTCCCTCGGCGCCCCGCTGCTCGCGCAGGTGGCCCGGGAGGCACCCGGCGTACGGCTGCGACTGCTGCCCGAGGGCGAGGAGGACCCGGCGGATCTGCGCACTCATGTCGACCTGGACGTGGGCCAGTTGCCCGACCCGCTGCCGCACGATGTGCGCGCCTCGCCGCTGCACGAGCACCGGATGGTGGCGGTGGCACGGGCCGGCGCGGACTTCGCGGGTGAGCCGCTGACGCCTGAGCGGTTCGCCGCGCTGCCGCACATCACGGTCACACGGCGCGGCCGGGCGCACAGCGTGGTGGACGAACACCTCGCCCGGCTCGGCCTGCGCCGCGACGTCCTGGCCACCGCCCCCACCTACGGCGCGGCCTGCTTCTTCGCCCTGCGCACCGACGCCCTGGCACTCGTCCCGGCGGAGGTCGCGAGAGAGGCGGAGCGCTGGATGCCGCTGGTGGTGCTGGAGGTTCCGCTGGACCTGCCGAGGTTCCCGTCGGGCCAGGCGTGGCACGTGCGGCTGGACACGGATCCGGCGCACCGGTGGCTACGGGGGGCGCTGGCGCGGGTGGCGGAAGAGGTCAGGTGCGCCGTTGACGCGTCCGGGTGAGGGCGACGGTCTCGGCATGCTCCCGTCCGACCGGCCGAAGCAATTGATCCCATCTCTGATGCGGTCATACGCCTTGACAGTCCCATCACGCACCCTCACTCTCACAATCATCGGATGAATACAGGAGATGGCTGCGAGAAGGAGGGTTCCTGATGTCGGTCCAGTTACGGGCCCGCACCATCGTGTTGACGCTCTGTTCCACCCTGCTCGCCACGGCGGTGGCGGCGCTCCCCGCCCGCGCCGAGGGCACGGCGCGGGCCGCCTGGGAGGTGAAGGGGCCGCACGGCTCCCCGACCGCGGTCGTCGCACTCGACCGGACGGACGGGCGTCCCACGCTCGCCGTGAGACGCGAGGGCAGAACGGTCCTGGAACCCTCCCCCCTCGGCCTGGTCACCGAACAGAGCGACTTCTCGCGGGGGTTGACCCTCGCCGGACGCTCCGAGCGCACGATCACCGGGCACTACACCAGTCCGACCGGCAAGTCCCGCGACCGCGTCACCCGCATGACCGAGGCCCGCTTCCGCTTCCGCACCGCCGACGGCGCCCGCCTCGACCTGGTGACACGGGTCGCCCGCGACGGCGTCGCCTACCGCTACGTCCTGCCGCGAAACCACGGCGACGTGCTGCGCGAGGCCTCCGCCTTCACCCTCCCCACCGGCGCGAACGCCCTCCTCGGCGGCTACCGCGCCGACAACGAGCTCCCCTTCACCCGCTACGACTCCGCGGCGTCGGCGCCGGCCGGCGCGTACATGATGCAGGGGCTGTTCCGGACGGACGGGGGAGGTGGCGACGGGGGCGGCGCCTCCGGCAGCGACGGCGACTACGCCCTGATCGCCGAGTCGGACGTCAACGGCACCTACGCGGGCGCCCACTTGACGCACACCGCGAACTCCTCGACGTACGGGCTGAGTCTCTGGAACGACGAGCCGATCGTGACGACCGGCGCGCTCACCACCCCGTGGCGCGCGATCGTCACCGGCGATCTCGCGACCGTCACCGAGTCGACGTTCATCGACGACCTCGCCCCGGCGTCCCGGGTCCGCGACACCTCGTGGATCAAGCCGGGCCCCGCGCTGTGGACCTGGCTGGCGGGCGGCAAGGAGGCGGGGCAGAGCCTGGCCGCGCAGGAGAAGTACGTGGACTACGCGGCCGAGCGCGGTTGGCCGTACGAAGTGGTCGACGCGGGCTGGTACTTCAAGACGGACGCCTGGGACGTGATCGATCCCGAGTGGCAGACGGACAGCTGGATGCCGGAACTGGTGCGCTACGCGGCGGCCAAGGGCGTCGGCATCCACGTCTGGCTGCACTACAGCCTGCTGACCGATCCCGTCGAGCGCGAGAAGTGGCTTTCCACGCTGTCGCGTTGGGGCGTCAAGGGAGTGAAGATCGACTTCATGGACTCGGAGTCCCAGGAGCGGATGCGCTGGTACGACGACGTGCTGGAGTCCACGGCCCGCCACCATCTCATGGTGAACTTCCACGGCTCGACGATCCCCAAGGGCATCCAGCGCACCTGGCCGCAGGTCATGACGATGGAGGGCGTCGGCGGCGAGGAGAAGCGCAACAACACGGCGGTGCAGCTGGCCTCGCTCCCCTTCACCCGCAATGTCATCGGCTCCATGGACTTCACCCCGGGCGCCTTCCACCGCCCCTACCGCCCCAACGTCGCCTCGGACGCGGGTGAGCTGGGCCTGAGCGTCCTGTACGAGTCAGGGATCCAGAACCTCTCCGGCACCCCGGAGTCGTACGACGCGCGGCCCGAGGCCCGCCGTTATCTGGAGCAGCTCCCCGCCCGCTGGGAGGAGACCCGGCTGCTGACCGGCGACCCGGGCCGCTCGGCGGCCTTGGCCCGGCGCGCCGCCGACGGCCGGTGGTTCATCGGCGGCACGTTCACGGGCGCGGCCCGCACGGTCGACGTACCGATGCGGCTGGGCGCC
The DNA here is from genome assembly GCF_036227505.1 of Streptomyces sp. NBC_01450. NCBI lineage: Bacteria > Bacillati > Actinomycetota > Actinomycetes > Kitasatosporales > Streptomycetaceae > Streptomyces > Streptomyces sp. NBC_01450. The sequence goes on from NZ_CP109480.1 coordinate 3,959,971, forward strand.
GGTCGCTGGCTGGTGGAGACCCTGACGGACGGGCCGTCGGGGCTGGTGCGCGAGACGCACGTCGTCCGGGGCGGCGGCACGCTGGCCGTACCGGTCGTGGCGGACGGCGGCTTCGCGGCGCTCGCCTGTCGCGCACGCGAGGGCCGTACGACCTGCGAGAACTGACCCACCCCTCCCCTGGCCCCGTCCGGGGTCAGGGGAGCCGTTCGTGCACGACGACCGCCGACGGCTCGGAAGCGGATCGCCCACACGACTGATCCTCCGCGCGGCATGCGACATCGGACTCCGCCGGGGGAACGGTGTCGTCATGAGCGACACGACCAAAGCACTGCTCGAGGGCGGCCCGGACGATCTGCCCGAGCGAATCGTCCCGGTCCCGCCCCCTGGAACGGACGTGAAGATCGAGTGGCGCGCCGGCTACGAACACTTCAGGGCGACCCCACGGCACGCGGACACGCCGGAGGGCAGGCTGCCCGTGTACGAGTGGTGGGAGCGGACGGAGTTCGCCGGGTAACGCCGCGCCCGCCACGGCGAGGGACGGCGGATCACCGCAACGCCGCCGTCACCGCCTCCCGAAAGCCCTTCGGGTCCTCGACCCACGGCAGGTGCCCGGCCTCCGGCAGGATCACCCGGCGCACCCGGGGCAGCGCCCGCTCCAGTGAGTCCACCGCCGAACGCGGGCGGATGTCGAGCGCCCCGTCGACGACGACCACGGGCAGGTCGAGCTTTTGGCAGGCGGCGTACAGCTCCGGGGTGCCCCAGGTCCCTCTCCGCTCGGCGTTGAAGGCCTTGTTGCACTCGGTGTTGATGTCGAACCAGGGCTCGGCCATCCGCCCGGCATGCTCCAGGTCCCGCTCGCGGTCCACGAACTCGGCGGACCACTGCAGCACCGCACACTCCCGTTCCGCCGCCTCGGAGCGAAGGGGACGGTCCGTCAACTCGCGCCAGCGGGCCAGGCGTTCGGGACGCTCGCCCAGCCGGGCGAGGAGGTTCACCTTGTAGTCGCCGAACCAGTCGGAGTCGGGCCCGATCCCCGTACCGCTCACATAGATCAGCGCGTTCACCCGCTCGGCATGGGCCAGCGCGTAGCTCAGCACCAGCTGCGCACCCCACGAGTGGCCGAGCAGTGTCATCCGCTCCAGCCCGAAGTGCCGGCGTACGGCCTCCAGGTCGGCGACGAACCGCTCGCTCGTCCAGGGCCCGGCGTACGGCTGGGACCGTCCGCAGCCTCGCTGGTCCCAGCGGTGCACGGCGGCCCGGTCCGTCAGTGATCCGGCCATGTCCTCGAACATGTCCCACAGACCGGGTCCGCCGTGGCACAGCACGAGCGGGGGCCCTTCACCCGACCGCCGCGCCCACAGACGCACTCCGTCGTCGGTCTCGACCGTCTCGCTTCGCGTCAGGGCCATGGGGAGATTCTGCCCGGAGACGTCCGAAGACGCCCGGACATGGAGACGGGCCGGGAAGTCCGCTCGGAGGTCGGGCTTCCCGGCCCGGGTTCGGAAGGGCTGATCAGCCCATGTGCGGGTACGTGTAGTCGGTCGGCGGGACCAGGGTCTCCTTGATGGCGCGGGTCAGCGTCCAGCGCATCAGGTTCTGCGGGGCGCCCGCCTTGTCGTTGGTGCCGGAGGAACGGCCGCCGCCGAAGGGCTGCTGGCCGACGACGGCGCCGGTCGATTTGTCGTTGATGTAGAAGTTGCCCGCCGCGTAGCGGAGCTTCTCCATCGTGTACGCCGCCGCCGCGCGGTCGCCCGAGATGACCGAGCCGGTCAGCGCGTAGTCGGACGCCGACTCCATCTGGGTCAGCATCTCGTCGTACTTGTCGTCCTCGTAGACGTGGACGGCGAGGAAGGGGCCGAAGTACTCGGTCGTGAAGACCTCGTTCTCCGGGTCCGAGCACTCGACGACGGTCGGGCGCACGAAGTAGCCGACGGAGTCGTCGTACGTGCCGCCCGCGACGATCGTGCACGTCGGGTCGGCCTTCGCGCGGTCGATGGCCGCCTTGTTCTTGGCGAACGAGCGCTCGTCGATGACCGCGCCGATGAAGTTCGACAGGTCGGTGACGTCACCCATGGTCAGGTAGTCGACCTCGGCCGCGAACTCCTCCTTGAAACCGGAGTTCCAGATGGAGGCCGGGACGTAGGCGCGGGAGCTCGCCGAGCACTTCTGGCCCTGGTACTCGAAGGAACCGCGGGTCAGAGCGGTCTTGAGGACCGCGCGGTCCGCCGACGGGTGGGCGACCACGAAGTCCTTGCCGCCGGTCTCGCCGACCAGACGCGGGTAGGAGCGGTACTTCTCGATGTTGTTGCCGACCGTCTTCCACAGGTACTGGAAGGTCTTGGTCGAGCCGGTGAAGTGGATGCCGGCGAGGTCGCGGTGCTCCAGGGCGACCTTGGAGACCTCGATGCCGTCACCGGTGACGAGGTTGATGACGCCCTTGGGCAGGCCCGCCTCCTCCAGGAGCTGCATCAGCAGCACGGCGGCGTGGGTCTGCGTCGGGGACGGCTTCCACACGACGACGTTGCCCATGAGCGCCGGAGCGGTGGGCAGGTTGCCCGCGATCGCCGTGAAGTTGAAGGGCGTGATCGCGTAGACGAAGCCCTCCAGCGGACGGTGGTCCATGCGGTTCCACACGCCCGGGGAGTTCGCCGGCGGCTGCTCGGCGAGGATCTGGCGGGCGTAGTGGACGTTGAAGCGCCAGAAGTCGACGAGCTCGCAGGGGCAGTCGATCTCCGCCTGCTGGGCGGTCTTCGACTGGCCGAGCATGGTGGAGGCGGCCAGCGTCTCGCGCCAGGGACCGGCCAGCAGCTCGGCGGCGCGCAGGATGATCGCGGCGCGGTCGTCGAAGGACATCGCACGCCAGGCGGGCGCGGCGGCGAGAGCCGCGTCGATCGCGTCCTGCGCGTCCTGCTGGGTGGCGTGCGCGCCGGTGCCGATGACGGCCTTGTGGTTGTGCGGCTGCACGACCTCGAAACGCTCACCGCCGCCGAGCCGCTTCTCGCCGCCGATGGTCATCGACAGCTCGATCGGGTTCTCCGCCAGCTCCTTGAGCTTGGCCTCCAGGCGCGCGCGCTCGGGCGAGCCGGGGGCGTAGCCGTGCACCGGCTCGTTGACGGGGGTGGGGACCTGGGTCACAGCGTCCATGGTGTCCGTAACTCCTTTATGAGCGGGTGGTTCGGGCTCGGCCCGTGGATCAGCCCTTGGTGAGGATCGAGCGGGCGCTGTGCTTTCCCGGGGACGCAGCAGCTGACAGTGGCTGCGCCACGGGCCGGACCCCCGGCGGAAAATGCCAGTGACAGCCATCTCTCAACCTCGGGTCAGAATGCTGCGGGCGAAGAACAGCAGGTTGGCCGGCTTCTCGGCCAGGCGGCGCATGAAGTAGCCGTACCAGTCGGTGCCGTACGCGGTGTACACGCGCATACGGTGGCCCTCGGCGGCGAGCCGCAGGTGCTCCTCGCTCCGGATGCCGTACAGCATCTGGAACTCGTACTCGTCCAGCTTGCGCCCGGCCTTGCGCGCCAGCTCCTGCGCGATGGAGATGAGGCGCGGGTCGTGGGACCCGATCATCGGATACCCCTCGCCCTCCATGAGGACGCGCAGGACACGGACGTACGCCTTGTCGGTCTCGGCCTTGTCCTGGTAGGCGACCTCGGCGGGCTCCTTGTAGGCGCCCTTCACCAGGCGGACGCGGCTGCCGCTCGCGGCGAGGCGGCGGGCGTCGGCCTCGGTGCGGTACAGGTAGGCCTGGATGACACACCCTGTCTGCGGGAAGTCCTTCCGCAGCTCCTCGTGGATGGCGAACATCGAGTCGAGGGTGGTGTGGTCCTCGGCGTCCAGGGTGACGGTGGTCCCGATGGCGGCGGCGGCCTCGACGACGGGGCGCACGTTGGCGAGGGCCAGCTCGTGGCCGCCCTCCAGCGCCTGCCCGAACATCGACAGCTTGACCGACATCTCGGCCTTGGTGCCGAGGTCCAGCTCCTTCAGGTGCTCGATGAGCTCCAGGTACGCGTCCCGGGCCGCGAAGGCCTGCTCGCGGGTGGTGATGTCCTCGCCGACGACGTCGAGGGTGACTTCCAGCCCCTTGGCGACGGCGTCCTGGACGACCGGAATGACCTGGTCGACGCTCTCACCTGCGATGAAGCGGGCGACCACCTGCTTGGTGCCGGGCGCCGCCGACACGAAGCGGCGCATCCGGTCGCTGCGCGACGCGGCGAGAATCACGGGACCCAGCACGGGGCACCTCCACAACAAGGCGAGCAGAAGGCCGCATCCCGACCATTCGGGTACGGCACGGAGAACCACCGTGAAACCTAAGGATCCCTCCGATCCTGAGCCATCGACAGCTGTCACGCATCCGTGCCCTGGATCTCAGACAGATGTATGAAGGCCTGCGGAATTGCGGGAGAATGCCCGGGTGAGCGGTGAACACAGGGATCAGAGAGAGCACCGGGACCACCGGGGCGGCCACGGCGGCTATCAGGAGCTGGTCGACGAGATCTCGGCGCTCCTCGGGGCGCCCGCGACGCTGGAGAACCGGGACTTCGAGCTGATCGCCTTCGGCGCGTACGACAGTGAGGGCGAGCTCGACGCGTCGGCCCTGGACCCCGTACGGACCCGCTCGATCCTCACGCGCCGCTCCACGACGGCGGTCCGCACCTGGTTCGAGGGCTTCGGCATCACGCGCGCGACGGCGCCCGTGCACATCCCGCCCACCCCCGAGGCGGGCGTGTACCGGGGCCGGATCTGCCTTCCGGTACGCCATCGGGGTGTCGTCCTCGGCTATGTGTGGCTGCTGGAGGACGACCCCGGCCCGTCCGAGGCACAGCTCTCCGCCGCCATGCAGGTCGCCGCCCGCATCGGCGACCTGCTCGCCGACGAGGCGCAGGCGGGCGCGGACCTCACCCGCGAGCTGCGGGCGGTCCTCACCGCCGAGCGCGGCTGGCAACGGGAGATGGCGGTGGCCGAGCTGCGCACCGCCCTCGGCCCACGCGGCGACGGCCTGCACACGGTGGTGTGCGTCGCCCCCTGGCCGTCCGCCGACCCGGACGACGCCCCTTCGGTCCGTACGGTGCCGGGCGCGACCGCGCTGTGCACGGTGCCGTGGGGGGCCGCCGGCCAGAGCCTGGCCCTCCTCGTGCGGCTGCGCTCGGCGGACGTACTGACTCCGGCGCTCACCGCGGCGACACGCTTCGTACGCGAGGGGGAAGGAGAACGCGGGGGCGGTGGGCAGGGGGCGGGGGCGTCCGGAGCGGCCAAGGCTGCCGGGAGCGCCGGGACTGCCGGGACTGCCGGGACGACGGTGGCCGCCGGAGTCGCCGGGGCCCGGGTGGGTCTCGCCGAGCTGGGGGCCGCCTGGCAGGAGGCGTCCGCCGCCGCCCGCGCCGTCCTCGCGGAGCCCCGCCTGGGCCCGGTCGCCGAGTGGGCCTCCATCGGCCCGTACCGCCTCCTCACGGCTCTGCCCCCGGAGACGGCCCACGACCCCGCCGTCCGCGCCCTCCTCTCCCCCGCGCACCGTGAACTCGCCCGCACCGCCGAGGTGTTCCTCGACTGCGCGGGCCAGGCCGGGCGCACGGCGGCGGAGTTGGGCATCCACCGGCAGACCCTCTACTACCGCCTGTCCCGCGTAGAGCAACTGACCGGCCTGGACCTGGACGACGGCGAGGACCGCCTGCTGCTGCACATGGCGTTGAAGGGGTCGCGACTGTAATGCCCGCGCGCGGCGATCAGCCGTAGGGTGTGCCGTCGAAACGCTCGCCGCGGGCTCGGGCGGCGGTGTGCCGGGCAGGGAGTGGGGGACCGCGGAATGGCCACGCCTCAGCAGAAGTTGACCATCAGTCAGGTGGAGGCGCGGCGACTCGCGCTGTCGCGGCAGTGGCTCGGCGGGATGCGTCCGTCGAGTGACGGGGAGGGGCTGCGGGCCGTTCTGCGGTCGTTGCGCTATTTGCAACTGGACCCCATCAGCGTCGTGGCGCCGAGTCATGAGCTCGTGGTGTGGAGCCGCCTCGGGGCGGGGGCCGGTTCGCATCTCGGCGAGTTGTGGTGGGGGGAGCGGTGGCTGTTCGAGTACTGGGCGCACGCCGCGGCCCTGGTCCTCACGGAGGACTACCCGATCCACCGGGTGTCGATGGACGGCTATCCCCCGAAGAACCTTTCGTTGACCAAGGTCTGGATGGAGGCCAACGAAGGGCTCCGGGAGCACATCCTCGCCCGGCTCGCCGAAGGCACCCCGCTGCCCACCGACGCCTTCGAGGACCGCTCGGTCCGGTGAGGTCCGGCACGCCGTGCCGGAAGTCGGCGATCAGCCGCTCGGGCGCGCTCCGGTTCGGCGCGGGCGCGGGTGGTACGTGGGCGCACGCCGCGACTTGGGTGGCCGAGCCGACGCGGGTCACGAGGTAGCCCTCGGACTGGAGTTGGGCGTAGCAGTCCTGGACGAGACCGTTCCTAAAGACTGAGCGGAAGTGAGTCCTGTTGCCAGAACCCGCGCTCAGCCGTGTGCCCCGGACGGTGTTGGGCACACTGGTCCCCCGCGTTCGCTCCGCATCCGGGCGGCACGGATCGTGTCCGTGGTCCGGGAAAGCGGGGGCGGGTTCCCTCACGCCCAGAGACCTCCGGTCGGGCCTGGACGGTCCGATGCCCCGCACGATCACTCTGGTCGTGCGGGGGCGGTGCCGTCCGTCGCCGGATCGGGTGTCCCTGGGCGCGCCTTCCGATCGCCACCGCTGCCGCATCATGGCGACTCGTCTTACGGTTGCTGCTGGTAAGAGGCCTCTGCCAGTGCTGGCCGCCCCACCGGGAGGTGTAAGCGGGGTCCATGGCGATGATGGCGATGCCCGTCTGGTCGGCCATCGAGGTCAGCCGGGCGCGGAGCCTGCCGGTGGGCATGCCGGAGATGACCTGCCGAAACCGCTTCCTGCGGCCGTGCCTCTCACGGGTCTTGTCCGCGCCGAAGTCCAGGTCCTCGATGGCGATGGCCTTCACCCCGCAGGCCCGGGCCCAGTGCAGCAGCCGGGTGAGGGCGTGGCGGACCTGGGCGTCGCGGTGATCTCGCGAGCCGGTCAGGTCGTAGAAGAAACGGCGCGGGGCACCGGTCGGGTTGCCGTGGACGTCCAGGCGCCAGGCGGCGAGGTGGTCGGCGTTCATGTCCACGCCGATCACGCCGTCGGCGAGCGCGGCACGGATGGGGATGATGGTCGGGGTGGGTGGGATCTGCCAGGAGGCGGTCAGATACCAGCGGTCCCGGCCCACGTCCAGATGAACGCGGTAGGCGACGGCCCGGTTGGCCTCGACGCGGTCGGCCCACTCGATGCCCCGGTGCCCGAACGTGGCGCGCCAGGCGAGGACGTACCGGCCGTGTCCGGCGTTCGCCAGATGCGCGAGCGGCGCGGGGAGTTTGATGCTCACCTCGCCCTCGGGGCTGACGCGGATGGTCTCGTTGCCGTAGCGCTTGCCGGACTCTCCGTCGGCGGCGCGGAACCAGCGTTCGGCCTCCCAGAGTTCACGCCACTGGGCCTCGGTCAGCCGGGCGGCATCCAGGTGGTGGCGGGTGCGGGCCAGGCGCTTACCGCCGCGCACGACACGCACCCGCCCCGCCGCACGGTCGGCCCGCTTTTGCTCCAGCCGGTCCTCCAGCACGTGCAGGCGACGCGCCTTGGCATGCCACTCCCGCCTCGAACGGTAACCCCCGGGCGTCTTTTTGGAGCCCTTCTGCCCGACGGGAAGGGACAGCCGGTGTGTGAGGGTCCTGATGCCCGCTTCCAGGTTCTGGACGTGCGCCAGCTGGCAGCGGCGGGCCAGCGCCCACTGGTCGTGCGACGCCTTCGTGATCGTCCCGGCCCAGCGTGACGACGAGAGAGGCGTCAGCTCGCGCTTGCGAGCCGCCCAGGTGTCGGCGGAATGCTCCAGACCGTCCCGGCACCGCGCCGCAAGATCCTTCGCGGCGAGCGACCCCAGATACGCACCGACCAGCCGCAGCACCTTCTCGTCCCCAGGGGCCAGGAGCTTGAGCCGGGTCCGGACCGCCACACCGGTCGGACCGGACGCGACGAACGGCTCCGCCACTTCCCTCAGCCCGCCCACCCCTCCACCCCCGCCCGGCCGCACCCGAAGATCCCGACACCGCATCCAACGAGCACCACCCGCAGAGGTCACGCATTCGACACAAGAACACCGGTTCCCTCCAGGTGCCTGACGCGACACCTACCACCCGTACTCGCTCCCGCTCACCACAACGTGCTCGAGTGCACCCCAGCCGCAGCAACTCCCAACCCCTCGACAACCCCATTTCGCGGGCGAGTTCACGCGAGGAAGGCAGACGCTCGCCGACGCCGAGGCGTCCCGTGCGGATCGCGTCCCGCAACTGCCGTTCGAGCTGGGCGCGCAACTGCTCACCGCTCTCCCGGTCGACGGACAGGAGCAGTTCGGGTGACAGACCGGCCCACTGCAACGGCATGGAATTGGAGCTTACCGGGGGGCCGCCGGCTGCCTAGCGTCGTTCCCATGACACCGACCACGCCCCGCGTCTTGGCGACGGCTTCGAGGCCCCCTCTCCTCACCCGCCCCCTGGTGCTCCGTTTCGTGAGCATGGTCGGCGCCTCGGTGAGCTTCTTCCTGCTCCTGTCGGTGGTGCCCCGTTACGCGACGGCGTCGGGCGCGGGCCTGGCCACCGGCGCCCTGATGCTCTCCACGGTCCTGCGCGAACTGGCCGCTCCCCGCCTCGTCGCCCGCTACGGCTACCGGGTCGCGCTGATCGCCGGGCTCACCCTGCTCGGCGCTCCCGCACTGGTCCTGACCGTCTCCGACGGCATGGCGTGGATCGTGACGGTCTGTCTCGTCCGCGGCCTCGGCTTCGCGCTCACGCTCGTGGCGGGCGGCGCGCTCACCGCGTCGCTCATCCCGGCCGAGCGGCGCGGGGAGGGCCTCGCGCTGGTGGGCCTGGTCTCCGGCGTGCCGTCGCTGATCGCGCTGCCGCTCGGCGTGTGGCTCGCCGCGCACGTCGGGTACGGGCCGGTCGCCGTGGCCGCGGGCATGGCGGCGCTGGCCGCGATCGTCGCCGTACCGGGCCTGCCGGACCGGGAGCGAACGTCCGGGAAACCGGTGGGGGTGCTGGCCGGGCTGCGCACCGGCGGTCTGATGCGGCCCGGGGCCGTCTTCGCGACCACCGCCCTCGCCGCCGGGATCGTCGTCACGTTCCTGCCGCTGGCGGTCCCGGCCGCGTACGGCACGGTCGTCGCCGTGGCCCTCTTCGTGCAGCCGGCCGCGTCGACCGCGGCCCGTTGGACGGCGGGCCGGTACGGCGACCGGCACGGGCCCGCGCGACTCGTCGTGCCCGGCCTTGTCCTCTCGGCCGGGGGCCTGTCGATCACGGCGGTGACCGGCAGTCCCGTCGCGGTCCTCGTCGGGGTCGCGGTCTTCGGCACCGGCTTCGGTATCGCCCAGAACGCCACGCTGGCCCTGATGTACGCGCGGGTCCCGGCCTCCGGATACGGCACCGTCACCGCGCTGTGGAACGTCGCGTACGACGGTGGCATGGGCGTCGGCGCGGCGGGTTTCGGCGTGCTGGCCGGGGTGACGGGGTATCCGTCGGCCTTCGCCGTCACCGCCGTACTGATGCTGGTGGCGCTGGTCCCGGCGTACCGCGACGCCCGGGCCGATCGCGGGTCCGGCACCCCGCCGACCGGAGTCGTGACCGGGTGACGCTTCTCAGTCCCGCGCCCTGGTCGCGCCCTCGATCACCCGGCGCAGCCCCTCCGTGAGGTCGTCCGCCGTGGAGGCGCTCGCCGGGTCGAAGAGCCACTGCACCATCAGGCCGTTGAGCAGCGCCTGGTAGAAGCCGCCGAGGGACTGGACGGTGCGCTCGTCGAGCGTCTCCTCGTCCAGGCCCGTGAGCATCGCGACGAGCCCGGACCGTCCCTCGATCTGCGCCTTCGCCATGAGGTCCCGCAGCTCCGGAACCCGCTCCCCCTGCGTCACGATCTCCATGCTGGCCGCCCACACGGGCCGGAACTCCTCGAAGGACTCCAGCATCCGCCCCCACACGCTGTGGAACCGCTCCACGGAACCCCCGGGCGTGTCCTCGCGCTCCTGGTGAGGGGCGAACTTCTCGCCCCACTCCTGCACCAGCTCCACGAAGGCCTGCGTCAGCAGCGCGTCCTTCGATCCGTAGTGGTAGCCGATGGACGCCAGGTTCGTCCCGGACTCCTTCACGATGTCGCGCGCCGTGGTGCGCACGAACCCCTTCTCCAGCAGGCAGCGCTTGGCGCCTTCGAGCAGATCCTCACGGTGTCCCATGCCGATCAGCGTACCCCCGATACAGACAACCGTCCCAGACGCTCGTTTTAAACAAGCGTACTAGACAAGCGTTTAAGACGTCCGTACAGTCGCTGTCATGACGCACTCGAAGCACTCGACGAGCACCACTCCCGCACCCGGCGAAGGCCTCGCCGGCCGCCGCGAATGGACCGCCCTCGGCGTTCTGATGCTTCCGCTGCTCCTGGTCTCGATGGACGTCTCGGTCCTCTACTTCGCGATCCCCGCGATCAGCGCGGACCTGGAGCCGAGCGGTACCCAGCAGCTGTGGATCTTCGACATCTACGCGTTCGTGCTCGCCGGCCTGCTGATGACCATGGGCTCGCTCGGCGACCGCATAGGCCGCCGCAAGCTCCTCCTCATCGGCGCCGCCGCCTTCGGCACCGCCTCGGTCCTGGCCGCCTACGCGGGCAGCGCCGAGATGCTGATCGCGGCCCGCGCGGTCCTCGGCATCGGCGGCGCCACCCTCATGCCGTCGACGATGGCCATCATCCGCACGATGTTCACCGACCCCGGGCAGCGCGCGAAGGCGATCGCGCTGTGGTCCGGCGTCATGACCGGCGGCATCGCGCTCGGTTCGGTGATGAGCGGTGTCCTCGTCGAGCACTTCTGGTGGGGCTCGGTCTTCCTCGTCAACCTGCCCGCGATGGTGCTGCTGCTCGTCCTCGGCCCGATCCTGCTCCCCGAGTCGAAGAACCCGGAACCGGGCCGTTTCGACCTGCTCAGCGTGCCGCTGTCGATGGCCGCCGTGCTGCCCGTCATCTACGGCGTGAAGGAAATCCCCTCCGAGGGCTGGACGTTCGAGTACGGCGCCTCGATCGTCGTCGGTCTCGTCTTCGCCGCGCTCTTCGTCCACCGTCAGCGCACCGCGAAATCCCCGCTGATCTCCCCCGAGTTGTTCCGCGGCCGGGGCTTCGCGCCCGCCGTCGTCCTCAACCTGGTCTCCGCGTTCGGGATGATGGGTTCGGCGTACTTCACCACCCAGTACCTGCAGTCGGTCCTCGGCAACAGCTCCATGGAGGCCGCCCTGTGGTCGCTGCTGCCGACGGTCCTGGTCGGGGTCGCCGCGCCGGTCGCCGCGCAACTGGTGCAGAAGGGCGTCCACCGCGCCCACGTCGTCTCCGGCGGCTTCGTCCTCGGCGCGTGCGGCTACGGTCTGCTGGCCTTCACCGGAACCGACTCTCTGTGGCTGGTCCTCGCCGGCGCCGGTGTCCTCGCCTCGGGGATCGTCACCGTGATGTCCCAGATGATGGATCTGGCGCTCGGCACCGTCCCCGTCGGCAACGCGGGCGCCGCGTCCTCCCTCCTGGAGACGGGCGCCGAGTTCGGCGGCGCGCTCGGTATGGCGGTCCTCGGCTCCATCGGTACGGCGGTCTACCGCCACGAGATTCCGTCCGGCGCCCCGGCGCCGGCCCAGGAGACCCTCGGCGGCGCGCTGGCGGTCGCCCACCAGTTGCCGGGCGACACGGGCGCCGCGCTGGTACGGGCCGCGCGGGAGGCGTTCACCAGTGGGATGCAGGCGGCGGCGATCGCGGGGGCGGTGCTGTTGTTGGGGGCGGCGGTGTTGGCGTCCGCGACGTTGCGGCGAGTTCGGGTACGGGAGACCGGGGCCGAGGCCCCGCCCACCACCGAACAGGCTCCCGCCTGACACCGACCCCACCAGGGCTGCGCCCCGGACCCCCGGCCCTCCCGAAGTGTTTTGCCTGCGGGCAGGCGGGGGCTGATCGCGCAGTTCCCCGCGCCCCTCAGACGGGGCTGCGCCCCAAAACCCCACCCTCGCGCAGCGCCTTGCCCGCAGACCGGTGCGGGCTGATCGCACAGTTCCCCGCGCCCCTGAAAGCCACGACCCCGGCCCGCACCAGCCAGCCCGTCCGGCGTTTGAGGACGAGGCCGTTCAGGCCGATGGGGGTTTGGGGGCGGAGCCCCCAAGTAGGGATGGGACGGGTAGGGGCGGCGGGGGCGAGGGAAAAGGGGCGGGGCGGTGTCGCTGGTGCGTGTCAGGATGGGGCCGTGGCACAGACATTCGGTACGCCGTTCATCGGCCGGAACGGCGAACTCGCCCGGCTCACCGGCGTGCTGGACCGCGCCCGCGAAGGCACCCCCCGCGCCGTCGTGGTCTCCGGAGACGCCGGCGTCGGCAAGACCCGCGTCCTGACGGAGGCCGCCGCGCACGCCACCCGCACCGGCATGACGGTGCTCACCGGCCACTGCGTGGACCTCGGCGACGTGGGCCTGCCCTATCTGCCGTTCACGGAGATCCTCGGCGTGCTCGGAGGGGACGAGCGGTTCGCCGCCGCCCTCGCGGCGCACCCGGCGGTAGGCCGCCTGCTGGGCGCGGGCGGCGGCGGAACGGACACGGACACCAGCACCCGCCTGCGCCTCTTCGAGGGCGTCGCGGGCCTGCTGGCGGACGCCGCCGACATCACCCCGCTCCTCCTGGTCCTCGAAGACCTCCACTGGGCGGACCAGTCCTCAAGAGACCTCCTGCGCTTCCTCCTCAGCCGAGGTGTCCTGCAGAGTCCGACCCCCGGCTCCCCCACCCACCGCCTCGTCCTCTTCGCCTCGTACCGCGCGGACGACCTGCACCGCCGCCACCCCCTGCGCCCCCTGCTCGCCGAGCTGGTCCGGCTCCCCTCGGTGGACCGGCTCGAACTGCGCCCGATGGCGGACGCCGAAGTCGCCCGCCTGGTGCGCGCCCTGCGGACGGACGCCCTCTCCGACACCACCGTCCGCCGTATCGTCGACCGCGCCGAGGGCAACGCCTTCTACGCGGAGGAGCTGCTCGCCGCGCTGCCTGGCGACCTCGACCCGGCGGCGCCCGCCATGCCCAGCGGCCTCGCCGACCTCCTCCTCATCCGGATCGAGCAGCTCTCCGACACGGCCCAGCAGGTACTGCGCACGGCGGCGGTCGCCGGACGGCGCGTCGAGCACGACCTGCTGCGTGACGCCGTACAACTGCCGGAGGACGAGCTGGAGTCGGCGCTGCGGGAGGCCGTGGGACGACAGCTGCTGGTCCCCGGTGAGGACGCCACGTACTCCTTCCGGCACGCCCTCGCCCGTGAGGCCGTCTACACCGATCTGCTGCCCGGCGAGCGGGTCCGGCTGCACGGCGCGTTCGCCAAGCTCCTCGCCGGGCGCGGTCATACGGCGAAGAGCGCGGCCGAGCGCGCCCACCACTCGCGGGAGAGCCACGACCTCGCGGACGCGCTGACCGCCTCGCTGGAAGCGGCCGACCACGCCCAGCGGGTCGGCGCACCGGCCGAGGAGCTGCACCACGTGGAGGCCGCGCTCGAACTGTGGCCGGCGGTGGACCCCGGCGCCCGCCCCCGGGACGGCGACCCGGTGACGCTCACCCTGCGCGCCTCCGCGGCCGCCGCGCACGCCGGGCAGACCCACCGGGCGGTCTCCCTCACCCGCGCCGCACTCGCCAGGGCGGGATCGGACGCGGACTCGGAGCTCGCCGCCCGCGTCCGCTACACCCTCGCGGGCAATCTGATGCGCGTCGACAGTCTGAAGGCCGCCTTCACCTACAGCAGCGAGGCACTGGCCATGATCCCGGCCGAGCCCCCGTCGTACACCTGGGTGTGGGCGGCGGCCACCCATGTCATGGCCGCTCGGTACATGGGCCACGACGAGGACGCCGAACGCGTCGCCCGGCAGGCGCTGCACACCGCCGAGGAGCTCCGACTCGCCGACGCCCAGGCCGACTTGATCATCTCCCTGGTCGGTCTCGAAGACCGCAACCGGCGTACGGCCGAGGGCCGGGAGCGGCTTCGGCGCGCCCGTGACCTGGCCCGGGGCGCCGGCAATGTCTCCGTCGAGATGCGCGCGCTGTTCAACCTCGCCATCGGGGCCTACGAGTCCGGGGCTCTGGACGAGTGCCTGACCTGGCTCGCCGAGGGACTCGAGCGGGCGAACCGCTCCGGGCTCGCCTCCTCCCCGTACGCGCTGGAGCTGCGCTACCTGCAGTCCCTGATCCTCTACACCCTCGGCCGCTGGGACGAGTGCGCGCGGGCGGCCGCCGTCGACGCCGAACGGCTGCCACCGGCGGGCGGCTTCGCCGTCGGGCCCGCGTTGTACGTATCCCTGGCGCGCGGCGAGGAAGGGGCCACCGAGCGGGCCCGCGCTCTGCTCGGCGGGCCGTTCGACTGGATGGCCACGCTCGTCGCGGGCATCGTGCTGGCCGACGCCGCCGCCCTGCGCGGCGACCCCGAGGGCGCCGTGACCTCCGTGCGGACGACACTCGCGGCGCTCAGCGAGGGCTCCGGCGGCGGGCGGCCCGACATCGGTGTGCGGCTCGCGGCGCTGGCTCTGTCGGCGGTCGCGGACGCCGCCGTCGAGCTGCGTACGAACGGCGACGATGCGGGCGCCCTGCGCTGGGCGGACATCGCGACCGAGCTGGTGGAGGTGGCCCGCGGTACGGCCGCCAAGGGGGAGGACGGGTCGCGGCAGGGACCGGAGGGGCTGGCCTGGCTCGCCCGCGCCGAGGCGGAGTGGCTGCGCGCGCGCTCGGGTCCCGATGTGGCCGCCTGGGAGCGGGCCGTCGCCGCGTTCGACTACGGCGATCCCTATGAACTGGCCCGCAGCGAAAGGCGGTTGGCCGAGGCGCTGCTCGTGGCGGACCGTCGGGAGGAGGCCGCCGAGCGGGCCCGCGCGGCGCGTGACACCGCCGTCCGGCTCGGCGCCGTACCGCTGCGCGAGGAGCTGGACACTCTGATCCGGCGCGGTCGTCTCGCCGACGCGCCGTCCGCCGCGGACCGTGTCCCGGCGTTGACCGCCCGCGAGAGCGACGTGCTGCGGCTGTTGGCGCGTGGCCGCACCAATCGTCAGATCGGCGAGGAGCTGTTCATCACCGGGAAGACGGCGAGCGTGCACGTCTCCAACATCCTCGCCAAGCTGGGCGCCGCGGGCCGCACGGAGGCCGTGGCCATCGCCTACCGGGAGGGGCTGGTCGAGCCGCCCCCGAACGCCCGCGCATGACGGGGGCCCGGTCACCCCAGGTGACCGGGCCCCAGCCTTCGTACAGCGAACGTCAGACGAGGTTCACCGAGCGCGCCGAGGTGGCGCCGATCTCCTCGGCCACGTCGCCCAGCACGTTCTGCGGGACCGTGTCGTCGACGGTGAGGACCGCGAGGGCCTCGCCGCCCGCGGCGGCGCGCGCGACCTGCATGCCGGCGATGTTGATGCCCGCCTCGCCGAGGATGCGGCCGACGGTGCCGACGACGCCGGGACGGTCCTCGTAGCTCAGCACGACCATGTGGTCGGCGAGCGCGAGGTCCACGTCGTACTCGCCGACGGCGACGATCTTCTGCAGGTGCTTGGGGCCGGCCAGCGTGCCGGAGACCGAGATCTCCTGGCCGTCGCCGAGCGTGCCGCGCACGGTGACGACGTTGCGGTGGTCCGGGGACTCGCTCGACGTGGTCAGGCGGACCTCGACGCCACGCTCCTGCGCGAACAGCGGGGCGTTGACGTACGACACCGTCTCGTCGACGACGTCCTCGAACACGCCCTTGAGCGCGGAGAGTTCGAGCACCTTGACGTCGTGCTGGGTGATCTCGCCGTACACCTCGACGTCGAGGCGGACCGCGACCTCGCCCGCGAGGGCGGTGAAGATGCGGCCGAGCTTCTCGGCGAGCGGCAGACCGGGCTTGACGTCCTCGGCGATGACACCGCCCTGCACGTTCACCGCGTCCGGGACGAGCTCACCGGCGAGGGCGAGGCGTACCGAACGGGCGACGGAGACACCGGCCTTCTCCTGCGCCTCGTCCGTGGAGGCGCCGAGGTGCGGGGTGCAGACGACCTGGTCGAGCTCGAAGAGCGGGGAGTCCGTGCAGGGCTCCTTCGTGTACACGTCGAGGCCGGCGCCGGCGACGCGGCCCTCCTTGAGCGCCGAGTACAGCGCCTCCTCGTCGACGATCCCGCCGCGCGCGGCGTTGACGATCCGCACCGACGGCTTGACCTTGTGCAGCGCCTCGTCGCCGATGAGACCGACCGTCTCGGGGGTCTTGGGCAGGTGCACGGTGATGAAGTCCGAGACCTCGAGCAGCTCGTCGAGGGTGAGGACCTTGACGCCCATCTGCGCGGCCCGGGCAGGCTGGACGTAGGGGTCGTAGGCGACGACCTTCATGCCGAACGCGGACATGCGCTGGGCGACCAGCGCGCCGATGCGGCCGAGGCCGACGACACCGAGGGTCTTCTCGGCGAGCTCGACGCCGGTGTACTTCGAGCGCTTCCACTCGCCGTTCTTCAGCGCGGAGTTGGCCTGCGGGATGTGGCGCGCGGTGGCGAGGAGGAGACCGCAGGCCAGCTCGGCCGCGGTCACGATGTTCGAGGTGGGGGCGTTGACGACCATCACGCCGGCCTTGGTGGCGGCGGAGACGTCGACGTTGTCCAGGCCGACGCCGGCTCGCGCGACGACCTTGAGCTTCTTCGCGGCGGCGACGGCCTCCGCGTCGACCTTGGTGGCCGAACGGATCAGGATCGCGTCGACGTCGGCGATCGCGGGCAGCAGCTCGGCGCGGTCAGCGCCGTTCGCGTGCCGGATCTCGAAGTCCGGGCCCAGGGCTTCGACGGTCGCGGGCGACAGCTCTTCAGCGATGAGTACGACAGGTTTCGAGCTCACGTGAGTCCTCACAAGTCCAATGCGGACGGCCGTCCCGACGGCCGCAGGCGGTGGAGGGTTGTCGCGGCCTCGGGGAAGGTCCGGGCGGCGTGGGGCGTGCCTTCACTTCTTCGGGGTCGCTTGAGCCGCGTGGAAGACGCACGACGCTGTGGGCCTGACGCGTTTGTTGTGCAGCAGTGTAGTGCGGCTACGGGGGCCTGCTTGCGCCTCCGTGGAAGGATCACCCGTCCGTGGCTGGACGGGGTGGACAACGTCGCGCTCACGGGCGTTGCCCAGGGTTGACCGAAGGGGCCGGAGCGGATGCTCCGGCCCCTTCGGCCGTACGGCTTACGCCTCGTCGTTGACCCACGACATGAGCTTGCGGAGCTCCTTGCCGGTGGTCTCCAGGAGGCTGTTCTCGTCCTGCGTCTTGTACTCGTTGTACTTCTTCAGACCCGAGTGGTACTCCTCCATCCAGTTCCGGGCGAAGGTGCCGTCCTGGATCTCCGCGAGGACCTTCTTCATCTCGGCCTTGGTGGCGTCGGTGATGATCCGCGGGCCGGTGACGTAGTCGCCCCACTCGGCGGTCTCGGAGACCGACCAGCGCATCTTCTCCAGACCGCCCTCGTACATGAGGTCCACGATCAGCTTCAGCTCGTGCAGGCACTCGAAGTACGCGATCTCCGGCTGGTAGCCGGCCTCGGTCAGCGTCTCGAAGCCCGCCTTCACCAGCGCCGCGGTGCCACCGCACAGCACGGCCTGCTCACCGAACAGGTCGGTCTCGGTCTCCTCCGTGAAGGTCGTCTTGATGACGCCCGCACGGGTACCGCCGATGCCCTTGGCGTACGACAGGGCCAGCGGGAACGCGCCGCCCGTCGAGTCCTGCTCCACGGCCGCGATGCAGGGAACACCGCGACCCTCCTCGTACTGGCGGCGCACCAGGTGACCCGGGCCCTTGGGGGCGACCATGGCGACGTCGACACCGGCCGGGGGCTTGATGAAGCCGAAACGGATGTTCAGACCGTGGCCGAAGAACAGCGCGTCGCCGTCCTTCAGGTTGTCCTTGATGGACTCCTCGTAGACCTGCGCCTGGATCGGGTCCGGCACCAGGATCATGATGACGTCGGCCTCGGCGGCGGCCTCCGACGGCGTCACCACACGCAGGCCCTGCTCCTCGGCCTTCGCCTTGGACTTGGAGCCCTCGTGCAGACCCACGCGGACGTCGACACCCGAGTCGCGCAGCGACAGCGCGTGGGCGTGGCCCTGGCTGCCGTAGCCGATGACCGCGACCTTGCGGCCCTGGATGATGGACAGGTCGGCGTCGTCGTCGTAGAACAGCTCGGCCACTGGGGTTCTCCTTGTTTTCCGGTATTGCCGGTGTTGCGTCCCACCGTACGGCGGGCGGGGGGAGGGAAGTTTTCGGGTCTCGGTATACGGGCGGCCGGCGATCACCGA
This sequence comes from Streptomyces sp. NBC_01450, assembly GCF_036227505.1. Lineage (NCBI taxonomy): Bacteria > Bacillati > Actinomycetota > Actinomycetes > Kitasatosporales > Streptomycetaceae > Streptomyces > Streptomyces sp. NBC_01450. The sequence continues at coordinate 3,978,332 of NZ_CP109480.1, forward strand.
CCGCCCCGTACCAAGGATCAGGCTGATCGGTCGAGCGCGCGCAGCGAGCGGTCCGTGATCGAACGCGCCCCGCGTCCGATCGCGATCGTGCCGGACTGGACGAGCTCCTTGATGCCGAACGGCTCCAGCATCTTGAGCATGGCCTCCAGCTTGTCGCTGCCGCCGGTGGCCTCGATGGTGACGGCCTCCGGGGAGACGTCCACGGTCTTGGCGCGGAACAACTGGACGATCTCGACGATCTGGGAGCGCGTCTCGTTGTCGGCGCGCACCTTCACCAGAACGAGTTCGCGCTGCACCGCCGAGCCGGGTTCCAGCTCGACGATCTTCAGGACGTTGACGAGCTTGTTGAGCTGCTTGGTGACCTGTTCGAGCGGCAGCGCCTCGATCACGTTCACCACGATGGTGATGCGGGAGATGTCGGGGTGCTCGGTGACACCGACGGCGAGCGAGTCGATGTTGAAACCGCGGCGGGAGAACAGGGCGGTGATCCGGGCGAGGACACCCGGCTTGTTCTCGACGAGGACGGAGAGGGTGTGCTTGGTGCTCATGGTGGTGGACTCGGCTCTCTCTCGGTCTCAGTCGTCTTCGTTGTCGCCGAAGTCGGGGCGGACGTCCCGGGCGGCCATGATCTCGTCGTTCGAGGTGCCGGCGGCGACCATCGGCCACACCATGGCGTCCTCGTGCACGATGAAGTCGACCACGACGGGGCGGTCGTTGATCGAGTTCGCCTCCGCGATGACCTTGTCGAGGTCCTCGGGGGACTCGCAGCGGATCGCGTAGCAGCCCATGGCCTCCGACAGCTTGACGAAGTCGGGGACGCGAGTGCCGGCGCTCGGCTGCTTGCCGTCCGCGTCCGGGCCGGAGTGCAGCACGGTGTTGGAGTAGCGCTGGTTGTAGAAGAGGGTCTGCCACTGGCGGACCATCCCGAGGGCGCCGTTGTTGATGATGGCGACCTTGATCGGGATGTTGTTCAGGGCACAGGTGGTGAGCTCCTGATTGGTCATCTGGAAGCAGCCGTCACCGTCGATCGCCCAGACCGTCCTGTCCGGCTGACCGGCCTTGGCGCCCATCGCGGCCGGGACCGCGTAGCCCATCGTTCCGGCGCCGCCGGAGTTGAGCCAGGTCGCGGGCTGCTCGTACTGGACGTAGTGCGCGGCCCACATCTGGTGCTGGCCGACGCCCGCCGCGAAGATGGTGCCCTCGGGGGCGAGCTGTCCGATGCGCTCGATGACCTGCTGCGGCGACAGGGAGCCGTTGTCCGGCTGCTCGTAGCCCAGCGGGTAGGTCTCGCGCCAGCGGTTGAGGTCCTTCCACCAGGCGGCGTAGTCGCCGGCGTGGCCCTCGCTGTGCTCCTTCTGCACGGCCTGGACCAGGTCGGCGATGACCTCGCGGGCGTCACCGACGATCGGCACGTCCGCGGCGCGGTTCTTGCCGATCTCGGCCGGGTCGATGTCGGCGTGGACGATCTTGGCGTACGGGGCGAAGCTGTCCAGCTTGCCGGTGACGCGGTCGTCGAAGCGGGCTCCGAGGGCGACGATCAGGTCGGCCTTCTGCAGCGCGGTGACGGCGGTGACCGCACCGTGCATGCCCGGCATTCCCACGTGCAGCGGGTGGCTGTCGGGGAATGCGCCGAGCGCCATCAGGGTGGTGGTGACGGGCGCTCCGGTGAGTTCCGCGAGGACCTTCAGCTCGGCAGTGGCCTTGGCCTTGAGGACGCCGCCGCCGACGTAGAGGACGGGCCGCTTGGCCTGGGTGATCAGCTTGGCGGCCTCGCGGATCTGCTTGGCGTGCGGCTTGGTCACCGGGCGGTAGCCGGGCAGGTCCTGAGTGGGCGGCCACTGGAAGACGGTCTGCGCCTGGAGGGCGTCCTTGGCGATGTCGACGAGGACGGGGCCCGGACGGCCGGTGGAGGCGATGTGGAAGGCCTCCGCGATCGTCCTCGGGATGTCCTCGGCCTTGGTCACCAGGAAGTTGTGCTTGGTGATCGGCATGGTGATGCCGACGATGTCCGCCTCCTGGAAGGCGTCCGTGCCGATCGCCTTGGACGCGACCTGCCCGGTGATCGCCACGAGCGGCACCGAGTCCATGTGCGCGTCCGCGATCGGCGTCACCAGGTTGGTGGCACCGGGGCCGCTGGTCGCCATGCAGACGCCGACCTTGCCGGTGGCCTGCGCGTAACCGGTGGCCGCGTGACCCGCGCCCTGCTCGTGCCTCACCAGCACGTGCCGCACTCGCCGGGAGTCCATCAGCGGGTCGTAGGCCGGAAGGATCGCGCCGCCGGGAATGCCGAATACCGTCTCGGCCCCGACCTCCTCAAGCGAGCGGATGAGGGACTGCGCGCCCGTGACGTGCTCGGGGGCGGACTGCTGTCCTCCGGAACGGGGCCGCGGCTGCGGGTGATGGGCCCCGGTGGCCTGCTCGGTCATCGGCATTCTCTTCTCGATGCTGAGGGTTTTTGCGAGTTTTGTGCGGTGTACGACTGGTGCCTGTGCAACAAAAAACCCCTCGTGCCGTGAGGCAAGCGAGGGGAGCGCGCCGGGTGCGGTCGCTGGGTGTTCCGGGTCGGTCCGGTGGTCACCAGCTTCAGCCGACGCGCTTTCCAAGTACGAGAATTCGGGTGCGCATGGCATTGACCCTCCCCCCGGCACGCACTGACTGTCAAGTGGGTGGGACGGGAGTCTCATTATGTGAGCGGAGGGCCGTACCGCTCCCGAAAACCGCCGACACACCACCCGTATACACCCCCGCGCCGCCGCCCGCGAACGCGGGCTCGGCCGGGCCGTGCGGCACCGGGTAGTAGCCGCAGGACAGCGCCCTGCGCAGCCGGTACTCGTCGAGCGGCCCGGAGAAGGCCATGCCCTGTCCGTGTGTGCAGCCCATCGCGCGCAGGGCGACGACCTGCTCGGGCAGGTCCACGCCGTCGGCGACCGACTGCAGCCCCAGGTCGGTGGCGATCCGCAGCAGCCCGCTGGTGATCTTGTGCAGCCGGGCGGACTCGACGACGCCCTCGACCAGGCTCCGGTCGAGCTTCAGTACGTCGACGGGCAGTCTCCTGAGCGCCGTGATGGCCGCGTAGCCGCTGCCGAATCCGTCCAGGGCGATCCGGACACCGAGCCGCCTGAGAGCGTTCAGCCGCCGCTCCAGCTCGTCCAGGGACACCCGGGGGTCGGTGTCGGCCAGCTCGACGAGCAGGGCACCGGAGGCGAGCCCATGCCGGGTCAGCAGGGCCTCCACGGAGCCGAGGGGCATCGAGCGGTCCAGCAGACGCCGGGCGCTCATCCGCACGGCGACGGGCACGGTGACACCCACGGCGGCCCGCTCGGCGGCCTGCTCGACCGCCTCCTCGAGCATCCAGCGGCCCAGCTCGGCGGTCTTGTCGCTGTCCTCGGCCACCCGCAGGAACTCGGCGGGCGTGAAGAGCACCCCTTGGGAGGAGCGCCAGCGGGCCTGGGCGGTGACCGTCGCGATCCGGCCATTCCCGAGGCAGACCACGGGCTGGTGCAGCAGCGCGAACTCGCCGTCCTGGAGGGCGGAGCGCAGCCTGGTGGCCAGCTCCGCCTTCCGTACGACGTCCTGCTGCATCTGGGGCGCGTACAGCTCGACGCGGCCCTTTCCCGCCGCCTTGGCGCGGTACATGGCGAGGTCGGCGTTGCGCAGCAACTCCCCCGCGCCCAGGCCGGGTTCGGCGAAGCCGACGCCGATGGACGCGGCGACCCGGACATCGTTGCCGTCGATGGCGTACGGCTGGGAGAGCTTGATCCGCAGCCGGTCGGCGAGCTCCAGGATCTGCTGCTCGCGCGCGCCGCGGTCGCGGCTGCCGTCGCCGACGATGAGCGCCGCGAACTCGTCGCCGCCGAGGCGGGCGGCGGTGTCGCCCTGCCGCACCGACTCCTGGAGTCTGCGGGCGGCCTGGACGAGGAGCTCGTCGCCGGCCTGGTGCCCGATCGTGTCGTTGACGGCCTTGAAGCCGTCGAGGTCGATGAAGAGGACGGCCGTGCCGCGCAGGGCGGCGCCGCGGTCGGTGGAGCGGCGGCCGGACAGGGCCTGCTGGACGCGCCGGGTGAACAGCGCGCGGTTGGGCAGGTCGGTGAGCGGATCGTGCTCGGCGTTGTGCTGCAGCTGCGCCTGCAGCCGGACCCGCTCGGTCACGTCGCGGCTGTTGAAGATGAGGCCGCCGTGGTGTCGGTTGACGGTGGACTCCACATTGAGCCAGCCGCCGTCGCCGGACTTGAAGCGGCACTCGATGCGGGTGGTGGGCTCCTCCAGGTGACTGGCGGCCAGGAAGCGGCGCACCTCGTGCACCACACAGCCGAGGTCCTCGGGGTGGATGAGGGAGGCGAGCTCGGAGCCGACGAGCTCCTCGGCGTTGCGGCCGTAGACTCCGGCGGCGGCCGGGCTGACGTACCGCAGGATGCCGTTCGGTGCGGCGATCATGATGACGTCGCTGGAGCCCTGCACCAGGGAGCGGAAGTGGTTCTCCTGCTGGGCCAGCTCCTGGGTGAGGGTGATGTTGTCGAGCAGCATGATGCCCTGGCGCACCACCAGGGCGAGTACGACGAGCCCGGCGGTGATGAGCACGACGCGGTCGACGCTGCGGCCGTTCATGACGTTGTACAGGATGCCCAGCGTGCAGACGGCGGCGGCCAGGTAGGGCGTGAGCGCGGCCAGTGATCCGGCGATCGGACGGGTGGTCGGGTACCGGTCGCGGCCTCCGTCCTGGGGTTCCTGGGGCTCCTGGGGTCCCTGAGGGATCCCGGGTCCGCCCTGGCGCCCCCCTTGCCGGTCCCCGGGCCGCCCTGCCTGCCGGGGCCCCGGGATGTGCTCGTGCACCACGCGCGCGTGCCTGTCCCTATGGGGCTCCTCCGCGCCGTGCCCGACGGCGTCGGGCTGCCCGTGCCGGGGACCGACCCAGGGGGCGTACGCGAGGAGCAGTGAGCCGGCGAACCAGCCCGCGTCGAGGAGCTGCCCGGAGTGGTAGTTGTTGTGCAGGAGGGGCGAGGTGAACAGGGCGTCGCACATCACGGTCAGGGCGAGCGCGCCGATCGCGGTGTTCACCGCGGAGCGGTTCACCGACGAGCGCCTGAAGTGCAGCGCGAGCACCATGCTGACCAGGGCGATGTCGAGCAGCGGGTACGCCAGTGAGAGCGCGGTGTGCGCGACGCTCGGCCCGTCGAACTTCGCCGCCTGGGCGAGCGCGAGACTCCAGGACAGCGTGAGCAGGGAACCGCCGATCAGCCAGGAGTCGAGCGCCAGGCAGATCCAACCTGCCTTGGTCACGGGCCTCTTGGCTAGCACGAGCAGTCCTACGATGGCGGGCGGAGCGAAGCAGAGGAAGAAGAGGTCGGCGCAGCTGGGGCTCGGGACCTGGCGGTCGAGGACGACCTCGTACCACCCCCAGACTCCGTTGCCCAGCGAGGCCATGGCCGAGGAGAGCGCGAACAGCAGCCACGCGGGTCGAAAGCGGCTGCGGCGGCTGCGGGCGTAGCGGAAGCAGGAGACCGCCGCGGTGCCCGCGGCGGCGCTCAGCCCGAAGTCGCCCATGAACTGCGCGAGGCTCGCGGAGCCCCAGCCGAGCGCGGAACCGACGGCGTATCCCGCGCACACCAGGGCCAGCACGAGTTGCGGAATCAGGCCCGTCCCACCGGCGAACATCGGCCGCCGGGACAGCAGCGCCCCGGGGGAACTCACCGGGCCCACCCGGTCCGCGCGGGGTCCCGCTGGCCCGTGTGCGCGGGGTGCGCATGCCTTCTGCGGGCGCTGTGCCTGCGCTGGTGATGGCCACCGTGACCACCATGACAGCCGTGGCCGCGTCTGCGCGTGGCCGCGCGCCAGGGTCGTCGGCGGCCCCGCCGCGTCGGATCGTTGGTCCATAGGCCGTGCATCGCCCGTCGCCCCCCTCGCAGTCCGAATGTCCATCCCCGGCGCCGAACGGTGCGCGGCGCAACCCCTGTCGGGACGATACACCAGTCTCGTCACTCAGGGACATAGTTCCTCTACGCTCCGTGACGATCAGCGGCGGCACGGACACCGTCCGCATTCGATGGACTGCGGAGGGTGCCCGAAGTCGGCTACGCGCCCGTCGTAAGGACCACGTTGCCCAGAGGCTCCCGGTTCACGAAACGATTCAACTGCGCGACCAGAAGCCGCTTGGCGCGCGGCAGGAACGCGGAGGTGGGGCCGCCGACATGGGGGCTGATGAGCACGCCGGGCGCCTGCCACAAGGGATGTCCCTGGGGCAACGGCTCCGGGTCGGTGACGTCGAGGGCCGCGGTGAGGCGCCCGCTGTCGAGCTCGGCGAGCAGCGCCTTGGTGTCGACGACGGCCCCGCGGGCGACGTTCACCAGCAGCGCTCCGTCCTTCATCCGGGCCAGGAATTCGGCGTTCACCAGGCCCCGTGTGCTGTCGGTGAGGGGCGTGGCGAGCACCACGATGTCGGCCTCGGGGAGCAGAGCGGGAAGTTCCGTGAGTGGGTGCACCGGACCGCGCGCCGTGGTGCGCTCGGAGCGCGCGACGCGCGCCACCCGCTCCACCTCGAAGGGCGCGAGCCGGTCCTCGATCGCGGACCCGATCGACCCGTAGCCCACGATCAGTACGGACTTGTCGGCCAGCGCCGGATGGAAGCCGGAGCGCCACTCCCCCTTGTCCTGCGCCCGTACGAACTCGGGGACGCCCCGCAGCGACGCGAGGATCAGTGTGAGCGCGAGCTCGGCGGTGCTCGCCTCGTGCACCCCCCGGGCGTTGCACAACTGCACGCCCGGGGCCAGGGGCCGCACACTCGACAGGACGTGGTCGACCCCGGCGGAGAGCGTCTGCACGACCCGCAGCGAGGTCATTTCGGCCAGCGGCCGCTGGCCGACGCCGGGCCCCTTCATATAGGGGACGACGTAGAACTCACAGTGCGCGGGATCCGCGGGAAACTCCTGGTCGCCGTCCCAGAAGCGATAGCTGAGGCTCTCGGGGAGGCCCTCGATCTCGTCGGCATGAAAGGGAAGCCACACATCGGAAGTCATGGTCAGGAGGCTATGCCAGGTACCTGGCCGCGCAGAGGTTAGGTTGGGGTGCCGGAAAGAGGAGGGTCAGGGCCAGGTGGAGCGCAGGACGATCGGCGCGGCGACGCTCGATGTGGGGACGATCGGGCTCGGGTGCATGCCGATGAGCTGGGCCTACACCGGTTCGCGACAGCGCGGTGAGGAGTCGCTGCGCGCGGTGCACGCGGCGCTCGACCAGGGGGTGACGCTGCTCGACACGGCCGACATGTACGGCCCCTTCACCAATGAGCTGCTCCTGGGGCGGGTGCTCAAGGAGCGGCGCTCCGAGGCCTTCGTGTCGACGAAGGTGGGGCTGTTGGTGGGCGAGCAGCACATCGTGGCCAACGGCCGTCCCGGCTATGTGCGGCGGGCGTGCGACGCCTCGCTGCGCCGCCTCCAGACCGATGTGATCGACCTGTACCAGTTGCACCGCGCGGACCCGGAGATTCCGGTCGAGGAGACGTGGGGTGCGATGGCGGACCTGGTGTCGGCCGGAAAGGTGCGCTCGCTCGGGCTGTGCGCGGTGGGGGCCCGGTCCGCCCGTCGTTCGGGGGCGCGGCTGCACGACGGAACGATCCGGCAGCTGGAGCGGGTGCAGCAGGTCTTCCCGGTGAGCGCGGTGGAGGCGGAGCTGTCGGTGTGGTCGCCGGAGGCGCTGGACGCGCTGCTGCCGTGGTGTGCGGCGCGCGGGGTGGGCTTCCTGGCGGCGATGCCCCTCGGCAACGGCTTCCTGACCGGCACGCTCACCCCCGGCGAGGGGTTCGAGCCCGATGACCTGCGCGCCCGCCACCCCCGCTTCACGGCCGAGATGATGGCCGCGAACCAGCCCATCGTCGTCGGGCTGCGGCGCATCGCCCGGCGCCACGGCCTGCTCGGGAACGCGGTCACGCCGGCCCAGGTGGCGCTGGCCTGGGTGCTGGCCCAGGGGCGGCACGTGGTCCCGGTGCCGGGGGCCAAGCGGGAACGGTGGGTCACGGAGAACGCGGGGGCGGCGGGGCTGCGGCTGACGGCGGAGGATCTGGCGGAGGTGGCGGCGCTGCCTGCGGCGCGGGGGTCCTGGGACTGAGGCCCCGCTCGGAAGAGACCGGGTGTTCGGGATCGGGAACCCCTGGGACTCGCGCGGTGTATGAACAGTAGGACCGCCGCGTCGAAGGGACCTCTGATCGTGCAACGTCGAGTGATGAAGGCCGCGTTGGCCGCGGTAGCGCTGGTGGTGACGGCCGGCTGTTCCTCCGGTGGTGGAGGAGGGCTGCCGATCGGCGGCCCGAGCCCGTCGCCGAGCGGTACGGGGACGGGGGCGTCGTCCGCCCCGCGGGCCACCGAGACGGCCGCGCCCGCCAAGGGCTCGGTGAAGGTGGTGCGCACCGTCACCGAGGACCTCAAGTCGCCCTGGGGCCTGGCGCCGCTGCCCGAGGGCGGTCTGCTGGTGTCCTCGCGGGACGAGGGCACGATCACGCGGGTCGACGAGAAGACGGGCAGGAAGACCGAACTGGGCCAGGTGCCCGGCGTGGCCCCCGCGGGCGAGGGCGGCCTCCTCGGCATCGCGCTCTCCCCCACGTACGCCTCGGACCACATGATCTACGCGTACTTCACGACGGCCTCGGACAACCGCATCGTCCGCATGCTGTACGACGAGAAGAAGCGGTCCGGCGAGCAGCTCGGGGCGCCGGACACGATCTTCAAGGGCATCCCCAAGGGGATGATCCACAACGGCGGGCGGATCGCCTTCGGTCCGGACCGGATGCTGTACGCGGGGGCGGGCGAGACGGGTGACCGGGGGCAGGCCCAGGACACGAAGGCGCTGGGCGGCAAGATCCTGCGGATGACGCCGGACGGCGATCCGGCGCCCGGCAACCCCTTCGAGAACTCGGTGGTCTACTCGTACGGCCATCGCAACGTCCAGGGCCTCGCCTGGGACGACAAGCAGCGGCTGTGGGCGTCCGAGTTCGGCCAGGACACCTGGGACGAGCTGAACCAGATCAAGCCGGGCGACAACTACGGCTGGCCGGTGGTGGAGGGCAAGAGCGACGACCCCAAGTACCACAACCCGATCGCCCAGTGGCACACGGACCAGGCCTCCCCGAGCGGTATCGCCTACGCCGAGGGCTCCCTCTGGATGGCGGGTCTGCGCGGCCAACGTCTGTGGCGCATCCCGTTGAAGGGCACGGAGGCCGCCGCCGCCCCGCAGGCCTTCCTGAAGGGCGAGTACGGCCGGCTGCGCACGGTGGTCCCGGCGGGCGGCGACAAGCTCTGGCTCGTGACGAGCGAGACGGACGGCCGCGGCAGCCCCGGGAAGGGCGACGACAGGATTCTGGAGCTGGAGGTGAAGTAGCCGCCCGGCCTCAGGACCCGTCCGGCTCCGGCACGGGTGCCTCCCCCGTTTCGGCCCGCCCGCCGTCCTGCTCCTGCTCTCGCTCCTGACCCTCCTCCTGCTTGGGCAGCCGTACGACCACCTTGCCGGAGGACAGGTCTATGGGGCCGCGGCCCGGGTCACCGTCGTTCAGGTCCACGCGGCTCAGTTCGAGCCGCTTGCGTTCGTCGTCGGTGTGCTTGCGGCCTGGTGCGAAGAGCTCCTCGAACATGTTGAACACGGCGCCTCCCTCGGCCCGGGTCCCCGCCAGCCTATGCCTCAGCCCGCCGTCCGGGCAGTGGGGGTCTCCTGGGGGAACAGGCGCAGTCGATGCGCCAGCGCCGCCGCCTCCCCCCGGCCCGAGACGTCCAGCTTGGCCAGGATGTTCGAGACATGGACGCTGGCGGTCTTCGGGGAGATGAACAGTTCCTCGGCGATCTGGCGGTTGCTGCGGCCGGCGGCGACGAGGCGCAGGACGTCGCGCTCACGGCTGGTGAGGCCGAGGGCCTCGACCGGGTCGGCGGAAGCCGGGGCCGACGGCTCGGGGACGCGGCCCAGGGCGAGGCGGGCCCGCTGGGCGAGAAGCGCCACGGCGTCGGCGAGCGGGCGGGCGCCGAGGTGATCGGCCGCCGCCCCGGCCAGCCGCAGCAGCTCCGTGGCGCGGGCCCGGTCGTCCTCGTCCGCTCCCGAGATCAGCAGGGACTCGGCGAGGCGGTGACGGACACGGGCGAGGTCGTAGGGGCGCTCCAGCGGTTCGAAGGCGGTGACCGCCTCGGACCACTCGTGCGGGTCCGCCGTGCCCTCGGCGCGGCGGAGTTCGGCGCGTACCCACTGTTCGTGGGCGAGCCAGACGGGCGCTCCGGTGGCCAGGGACTTGGCGGCCTTGCGCAGCCGCTCCAGTATCTCGGCGCGGCCCGCCTCGGCGACGGGCAGTCCGCGGGCGTCGGCCTCCGCGGTGGCGGCGGCGAGCAGCAGCGGCCAGCCGTCGCGCTGGGTGCCGGGCGGGAAGCCCGCGTCGAGGGTGTCCACCAGGGCAGCGCGGGCGTCGAGGAGGCGTCCCTCTCCGGCGGCGATGCCGATCGCGGTGTGGACCAGGGGCAGCGAGTACTGCGGCATAGGGTCGTGGGTGCCGAAGTGGGCACGGGCGGCGGCGAGTTGGCGTGCGGCCTCGGCGAGGTCACCGCGGGCGCGCGCGAGAAGCGCGAGGCGCATGGCACCGCTTCCGGAGGGCTTGCCGCTGAGCCCGACACCCAGCGCGTTGCGCGCGGCTTCGACGGCCTCGTCCCACTGGCCGAGCGCGTAGAGCGACTCCGAGAGGTTGCCCCACGCCCAGGCCTCGGTGTCCAACAGCCCCGCCTTCCGGGCGAGTTCGATACCCTCGCGCAGGACCGTCACCGCTTCCCGGGACCGGCCCACGGACTCCAGGGCGGACGGCAGGTTGATGTGGACGCGCCCCGTGACCATGGTCGGGGTGTGCCGGAGCACCCGCTCCTTGACCTCGTACATCTCCGCGATGCCCGCCTCCACGTCGCCCGCGTCGACCATGAGGCCGCCGAGCGTGAGCCGGGCGTTCAGCTCGATGTCCCGGGCGCCCACCATGCGCGCGTACTCCACGGCCCGCTCGGCGGCCGAGAAGACGCCGGGGCCCGGTTCGTGCAGCATGCACCAGGCGGCGACCATGGAGAGCACCTCGGCGTGCACCTCCGACGGCGGCAGGCCGCGCACCAGGTCCTGGGCGGTGGCGAGTTCCGCCCAGCCGTCCCCGCGGGCCTGTGCCTGCACCAGACGGGAGCGCTGGATCCAGAACCAGGCGGCGCGCAGGGGGTCGTCCTCGTCCTCCAGGACGCGCAGCGCCCGCTTGGTGATCTTCAGGGCGCGCTCGCGCTCCCCGCACAGCCGGCCCGCGACGGCTGCCTCGGCCATCAGGTCGAGGTAGCGCAGGGGGGTGGTTTCCGGGTCGCAGCCACAGGGTGGGAAGACCTCCACGTAGTCGATGGGGCGCAGTTCGTCCCGTACGGCTTCGGGGGTGGCCTCCCACAGCTCCATCGCCCGCTCCAGGAGGCTGAGTTGCTCGGAGTGGGCGTGGCGGCGGCGGGCCGCGACGGAGGCGTCGAGGACGGCGGGGAGGGCCTTGGCCGCGTCGTGCGCGTGGTACCAGTAGCTGGCCAGGCGGGTGGCGCGCTCGTCGGCCGGGACGAGCGTGGGGTCGGCCTCCAGGGCCTCGGCGTAGCGGCGGTTGAACCGGGAGCGCTCACCGGGCAGCAGGTCGTCGCTGACGGCCTCGCGGACCAGGGAGTGGCGGAAGCGGTAGCCGTCGCCGCCGGGCGAGGCGAGCAGGATGTTGGCGCCGACGGCGGCGCGCAGCGCCTCGATGAGGTCGTCCTCGGCGAGCCGGGCGACGGCGGCCAGCAGCGGGTACTCGACGGTGGAGCCGCCCTCGGCGACGATCCGGGCGACGCGCTGGGCGCTCTCGGGGAGGCCCTCGACGCGGACGAGGAGCAGGTCGCGCAGGGAGTCGGTGAGCCCGGTGCGGCAGCCCTGATGGGCGGCGACGGCGAGCTCCTCGACGAAGAAGGCGTTGCCGTCGGAGCGTTCGAAGATGTCGTCGACCTGGGCGGGGTCGGGTTCGTGGGCGAGGATGCCGGCGATCTGACGGCCGACCTCGGCGCGGCTGAAGCGGCCGAGTTCGATGCGGCGGACCGTGCGGAGGCGGTCGAGTTCGGCCAGCAGGGGGCGCAGGGGGTGGCGGCGGTGGATGTCGTCGGCGCGGTAGGTGGCGATGACGACGAGGCGGCCGCTGCGCAGGGTGCGGAAGAGGTAGGCCAGCAGGTGGCGGGTGGAGGCGTCGGCCCAGTGCAGGTCTTCGAGGGCGACGACGACGGTGCGGTCGGCGGCGACGCGCTCCAGGAGACGGGCGGTGAGCTCGAAGAGGCGGGCCATGCCCTCCTCGTCGGGGCGCCCGCCGCGGCCGGTCTCGCCCAGCTCGGGCAGCAGCCGGGCCAGCTCCTCCTCCTGTCCGGCGGCCGCCGCGGCGAGCTCGTCGGGGAGCAGTCGGCGCAGCGCGCGCAGGGCGGTGGAGAACGGGGCGAAGGGCAGTCCGTCGGCGCCGATCTCCACACAGCCGCCGCACACGAAGACGGCGCCCTCGCGGACGGCCGCGGTGGCGAACTCCTCGAGCAGGCGGGTCTTTCCGACTCCGGCCTCACCACCCAGCAGCAACGCCTGTGGCTCTCCCCCCGTGCTGAACGCCTGGGAGGTACTCCCCGTGACCGTACGGGCGAGCGCGTCGTGCAGGATGCCGAGTTCGTCGGTGCGGCCGACGAACACGGGGCTGACGGACCTGGTTTCCACGGGCCCGAGCATCGCACAGGGGTCTGACACCGCGGCACTGGTTATCGAGCGGGCGGCCGCCGCCCCCTTCGTGCGACGGGCGACCGCCGCCCCGCTCGCGGGGAGGCGGCCGACCCCCGTACGGCCGCCCCCCGCCCCCACGTTCATGCGGCGCGGGCGAACCGGTGCCGGCGGGGACGCGGGCTATGCGCCTTCCCCTCCGGGTCGTTCTGCCCGGACTCACGCGCGGCGGCGCGGCGGGCGGCGCGACGGCCACGGAGGGCTTCCTGCGTCTGACGGTGGTTTTGCGCCTCGCGGATCAGCTCGTCGGATCGGATCTGCTGGAGCTCGTACTCGAACATGTCGTGTCCCTCGTGAGAGTCGGTTTCGTCATCGCTTCCTGCGATGCCTCAACCTTCGTCTCCCAGGGGGGTGCGGCACATCGGGAGAGTTCCGCATCTTGCGCACGCGAAGGGCCTTAGAGCGGCCGTAAGTGACTTACGGCGGCCCTAAGGCCCCTCAGAGGTACGGAGATCCAGCCGGGGATTCAGCTGGGGATTCAGCTGGTGGAGGGCAGTCCGAGAATGATGTCGGAGTACTTGGCGACGGCGAGGACCAGGCCGATGACGCCGAGCGAGACGCCCGCCCAGGCGACCGACTTGATCCAGGCGGCCTGCGGCTTGCCGGGGGCCCCGAAGGCGGGCCGCACCAGGACGACGACGCCGACGATCAGCGCGGCCAGCGCGAAGAGGCCGCCGACCAGCGCGGTGGTCGCCCACGCGTCGCCGTAGACCTCCTTGACCTGCTTGGCGACGCTCGCGGTCGAGGAGGTCCCCAGCTGGCCGACGAGGGTCTCGCGGGCGGCGGCCACGGTGGCGACCCAGCTGCCGGTGAGGGACACGATGCCAAGGCCGGCGGAGACGACGGCGGCGGCGCCCTGGCCGACACCGGGGGTGCCCTTCTCGGCCTCGGGGGCGTCCTCGCCCTCCAGTGCCTCGGCGTCGAGGTCGTCCTGGTCCTCGGTCTCGGTGTCGCCGGTCTCCTCGACCTCGGCGTCCGGCGCCTCGTCGGTCTTGGTGGCGTTCACGGTCTCCTCGTCGCTCTTTGCCTCGGTGCCGTTCGCGTCCACGGCTTCGTCCACTGTCTTGGTTCCCATGACCCGCACCGTACGGACGGAGTCTGAGAAGTCTCTTAATGATCGTTGTGAGCGGCGGCCAAGATCATCGTTGCTCACGCGCGTGTGCCGCCCGCCACTCGGGCGCGAGCACCGACCAGACCTCCATGTCGAGGCGTACGCCCCGATGGGGGTAGCTCTCCCGCAGCACCGCGTCCCGGGTCATCCCGAGCCGCCGGGCGCCGTTCACACTCGGTACGTTCGCGGAGGCGGCGATCCACTCCACACGATGGATCCCGCGCTCCTCGACCGCCCAGTCGATGAGGATCCGCATCGCCCGGGTGACCAGACCGCGTCCGGTGCCGGCGGGTTCCAGCCAACAGCCGACCTCGCAGTTGCCGTGCTCGGCGTCGAAGTTCAGGAAGAGCACCCCGCCGACGAGCTTCCCCTCCAGCCACAGGCCGTGCAGGGACCCGGTGTCGCCGGCGCGCATGTCGGCGTACCGCTGGAGTGTCTCCCGCGCGGAGGGCACGTCCGTGGCCTTGGATCCGAAGGGGATGTACTGCCCGATGAACTCCCTCCCCCGGTCGAGATGCGCGAGGAACTCCTCCGCGTGCCAGGGCTCCAGGGGCCGCAGTTCCGCGCCGTCGTCACCCAGGGATATCGCGTACATCCTGCTGCCGCTCCTTCTCCCGCTCGTCCTCCAGTACGTCCGCCACCTCGGCGTCCGTCGCAGCGGCCAGCGTCTCATGGGTGGCGTGCCCGACGACGGTGCCGCTGTCGTCGGCGGGGTGACCCACGGGCATGCCTAGGGGGATGCATCGGAGTCGATGCATCCCCCTAGGTGGGTACTTACTCGTACTCAGCCCTCGCTGACGCCCAGCTTCTCCAGGATGAGTTCCTTGACGCGGGCCGCGTCGGCCTGGCCACGGGTGGCCTTCATGACCGCGCCGACCAGGGCGCCGACCGCGGCCACCTTGCCGCCGCGGATCTTGTCCGCGACGCCCGGGTTGCCGGCGATGGCCTCGTCCACGGCGGCGGTCAGCGCGCCCTCGTCCGAGACGACCTTCAGACCGCGCTTGTCGACGACCTCGTCCGGGGTGCCCTCGCCCGCGAGCACACCCTCGATGACCTGGCGGGCGAGCTTGTCGTTCAGGTCACCCGAGGCGACGAGCTGCGCCACCCGGGCGACCTGCGCCGGGGTGATGGGCAGGTCCTCGAGGGCCTTGCCCGACTCGTTGGCGCTGCGCGCCAGTTCGCCCATCCACCACTTGCGGGCGGACGCCGCGTCCGCACCCGCCTCGATCGTGGCGACGATCGGGTCGATGGCACCTGCGTTCAGGATCGACTGCATGTCGTGCGCCGAGACACCCCACTCCTCACGGAGTCGGTTGCGACGCGCGAGCGGCTGCTCGGGCAGGCCCGCGCGCAGCTCCTCGACCCACTCACGGGACGGGGCGACCGGAACGAGGTCGGGCTCCGGGAAGTACCGGTAGTCCTCGGCCTCTTCCTTCACGCGGCCCGAGGTCGTGGACCCGGTGTCCTCGTGGAAGTGGCGGGTCTCCTGGATGATCGTGCCGCCGCTGTTGAGCACCGCGGCGTGCCGCTGGATCTCGAAGCGGGCCGCACGCTCCACGGAACGCAGCGAGTTGACGTTCTTCGTCTCGGAGCGCGTGCCGAACTTCTCGCGGCCGTGCGGGCGCAGCGAAAGGTTCACGTCGCAGCGCATCTGGCCCTGCTCCATGCGGGCTTCCGAGACGCCGAGCGCCTTGATGAGCTCGCGCAGCTCGGCGACGTACGCCTTGGCGACCTCGGGAGCGCGCTCGCCCGCGCCCTCGATCGGCTTGGTGACGATCTCGATGAGGGGGATGCCCGCGCGGTTGTAGTCGAGCAGGGAGTGCGAGGCGCCGTGGATTCGGCCGGTGGCGCCGCCGACGTGCAGCGACTTGCCGGTGTCCTCCTCCATGTGGGCGCGCTCGATCTCCACGCGGAAGACCTCGCCGTCCTCCAGCTGTACGTCGAGGTAGCCGTTGAAGGCGATCGGCTCGTCGTACTGCGAGGTCTGGAAGTTCTTCGGCATGTCCGGATAGAAGTAGTTCTTCCGGGCGAAGCGGCACCACTCGGCGATCTCGCAGTGCAGCGCGAGGCCGATCTTGATGGCGGACTCGACGCCGGTCGCGTTGACGACGGGCAGCGAGCCGGGCATGCCGAGGCAGGTCGGGCAGGTCTGCGAGTTGGGCGCGGCGCCCAGCTCGGTGGAACACCCGCAGAACATCTTGGTCTTGGTGCCGAGCTCGACATGGACTTCGAGGCCCATGACGGGGTCGTACGTCGCGAGAGCGTCCTCGTACGACACCAGCTCGTCGGTCGTGGTGGTCACGGTGAAAACTTCCCTCTCAGCCCAGCAGGACGTCGTCGTCGCCCAGGCGCCTGAGCTCCCGGTAGAGGATGGCGAGGCCGGTGACGATGGCGGCGGCGGACACGGCCGCGTCGATGAGGCGCAGCGTGTCGTGTTCCGTGCGGGCCTTCTTGGCCTGCTTGGCGACGCCGACGGCACCGAACGCGGTGGTCGCGATGGACAGGTACGTGCCGGACTTGGACTTCTTGAAGCCCTTGGCCTTGGACAGAGCCTTACTCACAGCGACGGAGCCTCCTCGAGCAGCGGGTGCCCCCACTTTTCCACGAAGGCGGCCTCGACCGCGGCGCCGACCTTGTAAAGCCTGTCGTCCTTCATCGCGGGGGCGATGATCTGCAGGCCGACCGGCAGGTTGTCCTCCGGGGCCAGACCGCAGGGCAGCGACATGGCGGCGTTGCCCGCCAGGTTGGTCGGGATGGTGCACAGGTCCGCGAGGTACATCGCCATCGGGTCGTCGGCGCGCTCGCCGATCGGGAAGGCGGTGGTCGGCGTGGTCGGCGAGACGATGACGTCGACCTTCTCGAACGACTTCTCGAAGTCGCGCGTGATGAGCGTACGGACCTTCTGGGCGCTGCCGTAGTACGCGTCGTAGTAGCCGGAGCTGAGCGCGTACGTGCCGAGCATGATGCGGCGCTTGACCTCGGGGCCGAAGCCCGCCTCACGGGTGAGGGAGGTGACCTCCTCGGCCGACTTCGTGCCGTCGTCGCCGACCCGCAGGCCGTAACGCATGGCGTCGAAGCGAGCGAGGTTGCTCGAACACTCGGACGGCGCGATCAGGTAGTACGCCGCCAGCGCCAGGTCGAAGGACGGGCAGTCCAGCTCGACGATCTCGGCGCCGAGCTCCCCCAGCAGGGTGACGGCCTCGTCGAAGCGCTGCACGACGCCGGCCTGGTAGCCCTCGCCGCGGAACTGCTTGACGACACCGACGCGCATACCGGCGACCGAGCCGTTGCGGGCCGCCTCGACGACCGGCGGGACCGGGGCGTCGATGGAGGTGGAGTCGAACGGGTCGTGGCCCGCGATGACCTCGTGCAGCAGCGCGGCGTCCAGGACCGTACGGGCGCAGGGACCGCCCTGGTCGAGGGAGGACGAGAACGCGACCATGCCGTAGCGCGACACCCCGCCGTACGTCGGCTTGACGCCGACCGTGCCGGTGACGGCGGCGGGCTGACGGATGGAGCCGCCGGTGTCCGTGCCGATGGCGAGCGGGGCCTCGAAGGAGGCGAGCGCGGCGCTCGACCCGCCGCCGGAGCCGCCCGGGATACGGGTGAGGTCCCAGGGGTTGCCGGTGTGGCCGTACGCGCTGTTCTCGGTGGAGGACCCCATGGCGAACTCGTCCATGTTGGTCTTGCCGAGGATGACGACGTCGGCGGCCTTCAGCTTCGCGGTCACCGTCGCGTCGTACGGCGGGATCCAGCCCTCGAGGATCTTCGAACCGACGGTCGTCGGGATGCCCTCGGTGGTGAAGATGTCCTTGAGCGCGAGCGGCACACCGGCCAGCGGGCCGAGCTTCTCGCCCCGCTCCCGCTTCGCGTCCACGGCGCGGGCCTGCGCGAGCGCGCCCTCGCGGTCGACGTGCAGGAAGGCGTGCACCTTCTCGTCGACGGCGTCGATCCGGGCGAGGTGCGCCTCGGTGACCTCGACGGCCGTGAGCTCGCCCGCGGCGATCTTCGCGGCGATCTCGGCCGCCGTCAGCTTGATGATGTTGACGTTGGTGTCCGTCATGGTGATTAGTCCTCCCCCAGGATCTGCGGCACCTTGAAACGCTGCTGCTCCTGGGCCGGGGCGCCGGAGAGCGCCTGCTCGGGGGTGAGCGACGGACGGACCTCGTCCGCGCGCATGACGTTCGTCAGCGGCAGCGGGTGAGAGGTCGGCGGTACGTCTTGGTCGGCGACCTCGCTGACGCGGGCGACCGCGCCGATGATGTCGTCGAGCTGGCCGGCGAAGTGGTCGAGCTCTTCGGCCTTCAGCTCCAGACGCGCCAGCCGTGCGAGGTGGGCGACCTCCTCGCGCGTGATGCCAGGCATGCAGCGATCCTCTGGGTGAGAGTGTGTGGTTTGGCCCAATCCTATGGGTCCGGGGCCGATGCCTGCGCCCAGGTTTGCCTCAGCCCCCGGCTGACGGGACCGCGGCGCCCCGTCAGGGGCGCGGGAGACTGCGCGACCAGCCACGACGAACAAACAGACGCCGACGGCGATGAGGCCCCACGAACCGCACGAACCGTCGGAACTACTCCGCGGCCGGCAGCGCGGCCCGCGGCCGCTGCCAGCCGCGCGATCCCCGCGCCAGCAGCCACGCCGTCGCCTCCTCCGGAGGCATCGCCGCCGCGACCAGCCACCCCTGCACCGCGTCACACCCGAGATCCCGCAACCGCTCCCACGTCTCGTCGTCCTCGACACCCTCCGCCACGACGAGCAGACCCAGCGAATGCGCGAGATCGACGGTGCACCGCACGATCTCCGCGTCCTCGTTGTCCACGGCGAGCCGTGCGACGAACGACCTGTCGATCTTCAGCTCGCTCACCGGCAGCCGCCGCAGATGCACGAGCGAGGAGTACCCGGTGCCGAAGTCGTCCAGCGACATCTTCACGCCGTGCCCGGTCAGCGCGGCCAGCGTGTCCGCGGCCCGCTGCGGGTCCTCGAGGAGCACATGCTCCGTTATCTCCAGCTGCAACGCCCCCGCGGGGACCCCGTGCCGGGCGAGCCGCGCGGCGACCGAGCCCGCGAAACCGGGGGTGTGGACGTCCCGCGGGGACACGTTCACCGCGACCGGTACGCGCAGTCCCTGCGCCCGCCACCGCGCGACCTGGGCGAGTGCCGTCTCGAGCACGTATTCGGTGAGGTGCGGCATCAGCCCGGACGACTCGGCGATCGCGATGAACTCGTCCGGCGGCACCTTCCCCCGCTCGGGATGCACCCAGCGCACCAACGCCTCGAGTCCGGCCACCTGTCCGTCGAAGCGGACCTTGGGCTGGTAGTGCAGTTCCACGTCACCGGCGTCCAGCGCCCGGCGCAGGTCCCCGAGCAGACCGAGCCGGTCCGGTGTGTTCGAGTCCCGCTTGGACTCGTACACCTCCACCCCCGTACGGTCCCGCTTCGCCTGGTACATCGCCACGTCCGCCCGCCGCAGCAGCCCCTCCGCGTCGAGCGCGTGATCGGGGAAGACGGCGAGCCCGGCGCTGGCCTCCAGGACGAGGGTGAGTCCGTCGAGGTCGAGCGGTGAACCGAGGGCGGCGACGAGAGTGCGGGCGACCCGCGTGGCCGACGTGGTGGAGTCGGCGACGGGCAGTAACACGGCGAACTCGTCCCCGCCCAGCCGCGCGGCCTCCGCCCCGCGCGGCAGCGCCAGCCGCAGCCGGTCGGCTATCTGGAGGAGCAGCCGGTCACCGGCGAGGTGCCCCAACGTGTCGTTCACAGAACGGAAGCGGTCGAGGTCTATCAGCATCAGGGCGGAACGCGCACCGATGCGCTCGGCGTCGTCCAGGGCCGTCCAGGTCCGTTCGAGCAGCCACTGGCGGTTGGGCAGCCCGGTCAGCGGGTCGCGCAGTTGCTCCTCGGCCCGGACCCTGGCGATCCACAGGGTGGAGTCGAGCGCAATGAGGGGGATCGAGAACAGCGGCAGCAGCATCGGCTGCGCGACCGCGACCACACAGATCAGTGGCGCGATACCGAGCAGCGCGACGGCGACAAGGCCCTGCCTGACCAGCGCCGTACGGGTGGCGGTCGGCAGACCGGCGGTGCCCGGCGCGTGCAGGTACCAGAGCAGGACGCGGGTGACCGCGAGATAGGCGGTCGCGACCAGCACCACCTCGGGTGCGGCGTAGAAGTTCCAGCTCTCCGGGTTCCAGGGCGCCTCCACGGACGGCACCCGTCCGAACATGGCGAGGACCAGCGCTCCGGCGCCGATGCCGAGGATGTCGACCGCGCCGTGCAACACCCCCTGGCGCCAGCGGCCTCGGCGCGCGACGCCGACCAGCACGACGACGGTCAGGCTGACCATCCCGGCGGCCACCCAGCCGTACAGCAGCAGGACCGCGAGCGTCAGCGCGGCGCCGGAGCCCGTGCCGCCCCACCAGCGGGCGCGGCCGAGGGCGACCAGATGGCCGACGATGACGCCGGTCAGTACCGCCAGCGACCAGCCGACCGCGCCGGACGGGAAGAGCGCGTGGTGGCCGCCGAACGCCCGGTAGAAGCCGCCGCCGAGAACGAACGCGGCCACCCCGACGACCGCGGCGGGCAGCGTGGGCCAGGAGGTGTGCCGTTCGGGATCGTGACCGGGCAGGCCGCCGCCGCGCTCGGCGGTGAGTCGGCCGACACCCGGGGCGGGGGCGGTTACGGTGAGGGGTGGCGCGGAGCCCTGCCCGCCCGTGCCGAGGCGCTCCGACGAACGCCCCGTCCGGAGTCCGGCCATCCACGCGCCGGTCATCCGGCGTAGGCGCAGCCGTGAGTCCGGGGCGGCGCTCTCGGTCGGTTCCATTCCCGTCCCTCTCACAGCCGGCGGTGCCCACGCCACGCGGCCCGTTGCCGGCGACAACTGCCAACGGCACCGCGTCTGAAAACCCTTCCCCAGACTCTTGCGGAGCAGGGGATGCCCCAACCGCAGCTGGGCACGGCAGGCGCACATCTCAACAGTAGGCCGCAGAAGGCTTCTACGGGCAGCGGTCGACGACGGTTGCCCGAATGCGACCCGGCCACCCGTATGCATCTGATATGCGCCGAACGGGTGGCCTTCAACCGCTACTCCTCGGTCGGAAGGGCGACTTCCGCGGCGGCCTCCGGTCCCTGTTCGAGCAGGACGGCGAAGCCCTCCTCGTTCAGAACCGGCACCTTCAGCTGCATCGCCTTGTCGTACTTCGTGCCTGGATTGTCGCCCACCACCACGAAAGACGTCTTCTTCGAGACCGAACCGGTCACCTTCGCTCCCCGGCTCTGCAGGGCCTCCTTGGCGCCGTCCCGCGTGTGGTGTTCGAGCGTGCCGGTGACGACGACGGTGAGTCCTTCGAGCGGCCGGGGGCCCTCGTCCTCGCCGGAGCCCTCGTCCTCCGTACGGACGCCCGCCGCCCGCCACTTGCGCAGGATCTCGCGGTGCCAGTCCTCCGCGAACCACTCCTTGAGCGAGGCCGCGATGATCGGGCCGACTCCCTCGGTGGTGGCGAGCTCCTCCTCGGTGGCCTGGTCGATCCGGTCGATGGAGCGGAACTCGCGTGCCAGCGCCTCCGCCGCGACCGGCCCGACATGACGGATCGACAGACCGGTCAGGATCCGGGCGAGCGGACGCTCCTTGGCCGCCGCGATGTTCTCCAGCATCGCGATCGCGTTCTTCTTGGGCTCGCCCTGCTGGTTGGCGAAGACCGTGGCGATCTTCTCCTCGCCGGTCTTCGGGTCGCGCTTGGGCAGGCCGCTGTCCTGGTCGAGGACATAGGCCTTGATGGGCAGCAGCCGCTCGATGGTGAGGTCGAAGAGGTCGCCCTCGTCGGCCAGCGGCGGCTCGGCCGGCTCCAGCGGCTTGGTGAGGGCCGCCGCCGCCACGTACCCGAACTGCTCGATGTCGAGTGCCTTGCGGCCCGCGAGGTAGAAGAGCCGCTCACGCAACTGGGCCGGGCACGAGCGTGCGTTCGGGCAGCGCAGGTCGACGTCGGCCTCCTTCATCGGCCGCAGCGGCGTACCGCACTCGGGGCACTCGGCGGGCATCACGAACTCGCGCTCACTGCCGTCCCGCAGGTCGACGACCGGGCCGAGGATCTCCGGGATGACGTCACCGGCCTTGCGCAGCACCACCGTGTCCCCGATGAGGACACCCTTGGCCTTCACCACGTCCTGGTTGTGCAGGGTGGCGAACTCGACCTCCGAGCCCGCGACCGTGACCGGCTCGACCTGCGCGTACGGCGTGACGCGGCCGGTGCGGCCGACGCCGACCCGGATGTTGATGAGCTTGGTGTTGACCTCCTCGGGCGCGTACTTCCAGGCGATGGCCCAGCGGGGCGCGCGCGAGGTGGAGCCGAGGCGGCCCTGGAGCGGGATCTCGTCGACCTTGACGACGACCCCGTCGATCTCGTGCTCCACGGAGTGGCGGTTCTCGCCGTAGTACGCGATGAACTCCCTTACTCCGTCGAGGTCGTCGACCACCTTCGCGTACCGCGTGGTCGGCAGGCCCCAGGAGTGCAGCATCTCGTAGGCCTGGGAGAGTCGGGTGAGGCTCTTGAAGCCCTCCAGGGCGCCGATTCCGTGCACCACCATGTGCAGGGGGCGGCTCGCGGTGACGCGGGGGTCCTTCTGGCGGAGCGAACCCGCCGCCGCGTTGCGCGCGTTGGAGAAGGGCTTGTCGCCGGCCTCCACCAGGCGGGCGTTGAGCTCCTCGAACTTCTCCATCGGGAAGAAGACCTCGCCGCGGATCTCCACCAGATCCGGGACGCGGTCGCCCTGGAGACGGTCCGGAATCTCCGCGATCGTGCGCACATTGGGCGTGATGTCCTCGCCCGTGCGGCCGTCGCCGCGGGTCGCGGCGCGGGTGAGGCGGCCGTGCTCGTACGTCAGGTTGACCGCGAGACCGTCGACCTTCAGCTCGCACAGGAAGTGGTACTCCGAGGTGCCCACGTCCCTGGCGACCCGCTCGGCCCAGGCCGCCAGCTCCAGGTCGCTGAAGGCGTTGTCCAGCGAGAGCATGCGCGAGCGGTGCTGGACGGAGGTGAACTCGGTCTCGTACGCGCCCGCGACCTTCTGGGTCGGGGAGTCGGGGGTGCGCAGCTCGGGATACCGCTCCTCCAGGGCCTCCAGCGAGCGCAGCAATTGGTCGAACTCCGCGTCGCTGACGACCGGCTGGTCCTTCACGTAGTACCGGAAGCGGTGCTCCTCGATCTGCTCAGCGAGCTGCCCGTGCCGCTCCCGTGCCTCGGCGGGCAGGGAATTGGGCTGTGCGTCCTTGTCGCCGGCCACCGTGTTGTCCTCCCGTTACTCTGGGTTGTCCGCGAGGGATCTCGCCGCCCGGGCGCAGTGGGCGAGTGCCCGGCGCGCGTACTCCGGGGAAGCGCCCGCGAGTCCGCACGACGGAGTGACCGTGACCGCCTCCGCGAGAAGACCCGGATGCAGCCCCAGCCTGCGCCACAACGTCCTGACACCCATGACGCTACCGGCAGGGTCTGACAATGGACCGTCCGTCCCCGGCACGACACCGGCGAACAGCCGGGTACCGCCTTCCACCGCCTCACCGATGACATCGTCGTCACGCTCGGTGAGCAGTGCGAAGTCGAACGAGATGGCCGCGGCCCCCGCCCTGCGCAGCAGCGCGAACGGCACGTCGGGCGCGCACGAGTGCACCACGACCGGGCCGTCGGTGTGCACCCCGACGACGTCCCGCAGCGTCGACTCCACCCGCTGCCGGTCGACGGCGCGATGCGTGCGGTAGCCGCTGGCGGACTTCACCTGGCCGCGCAGCACCGCGATGAGCGAGGGCTCGTCGAGCTGCAGCACGATCTGGGCGCCGGGCACCCGGCGCCGTACCTCCGCGAGGTGGGTACGCAGCCCCTCGGCGAGCGAGCCGGCGAGGTCCCGGCAGGCGCCGAGGTCGGAGAGCGCCGCCTCGCCGCCCCGCAGCTCCAGCGCGGCCGCCAGCGTCCAGGGGCCGACGGCCTGCACCTTGAGCGGCCCCTCGTACCCCTGGGTGAACTCCTCCAGCGCGTCGAGGTCTTCGCCGAGCCAGGATCTGGCCCGCTTGGTGTCGCGCCCGGGCCGGTCCCCGATCCGCCAGCCGCTGGGCTCCACGCGCGCGTAGAGGTCGACCAGCATTCCGGCGGTCCGTCCGATCATGTCCGCGCCGGGCCCCCGCGCGGGCAGTTCGGCCAGGAACGGGAAGTCCTCGAACGACCCGGTCACGGTCTTGGCGGCCTCGCGGGCGTCGTCGCCGGGCATGGATCCGACCCCGGTGGCGGGGCCCCAGGTGAAGCTCATCGTCCCGGCCGCACGGTCAGGTCGTTGACCTCCGCGTCGCGCGGCAGGTCGACGGCCAGCAGGATCGTCGTCGCGACGGACTCCGGGTCGATCCACTTCGAGGCGTCGTACTCCTTGCCCTCCTGCTGGTGGACCTTCGCCTGCATGGGGCTCGCCGTCCGTCCGGGGTAGACGGAGGTCACCCGGACTCCGTTGGCGTGCTCCTCGTGGCGCAGGGAGTCCGCGAGGGCCTTCAGGCCGTGCTTGGAGGCGGCGTACGCGGACCAGTCGGCGTGCGCGGCGAGGCCGGCGCCGGAGTTCACGAACACCACGTGGCCCTGGGCGACACGGAGTTGCGGCAGGAAGTGGCGGGTCAGCTCGGCGGGGGCGATCAGGTTGACGTTGAGCTGGTGGCGCCAGGACTTCGGGGTCAGCTCCGCGACGGTGCCGAGGTCGACCACGCCCGCGATGTGCAGGAGCGAGTCGACACGGTCGGGCAGGGACTGGTGCGAGAACGCCCAGGAGAGCTTGTCCGGGTCCGCCAGGTCGCCGACCAGGGTCCGGGCCCCGGGGAACTCGGCCGCCAGCTCCTTCGCGCGGCCCGCGTCGCGCGCGTGCAGCACGAGCTCGTCCCCGCGCGCGTGCAGACGGCGGGCGACGGCCGCGCCGATGCCGGACCCTGCCCCGGTGATCACATGTGTAGCCATGGACGCCATGCTCGCATCACTGGGGGCCGATGCCCGCGGCGGGAGCCGCTGGTGTCACAGCCTCCAGGTAGGCCAGCGCCTCCACCGGCTCCTCGGCGAAGAACACCAGGTCGGTGAGTGGGCAGGGCAGGAACCCCTCGGCCTCCATACGGCGGAACTGCGCCTTCAGGCCGTCGTAGAAGCCCGCCGTGTTGAGCAGGACGACCGGCTTCTCGGTCTTCCGGTGCTTCTTCAGCTCCAGGATCTCGGTCGCCTCGTCGAGGGTCCCGGCGCCGCCCACCATGATCACGACGGCGTCGGCCTTGGCCAGGAGCAGCGCCTTGCGCTCGGCGAGGTCCCGGGCGATCACCATCTCGTCGGCTCCCGCCCGCGCCGTGGCCGCCAGGAAGTCCACGGAGACGCCCAGCAGCTGTCCGCCCGCCTCCTGCACCCCGTCGGCGACCACCTTCATCAGCCCGACGTCGGAGCCGCCCCACACCAGCGTGTGGCCGCCCTTGCCGAGGAGTTCGGCGAACTCGCGGGCGGGACGGGTGTAGCGGTCGTCGAGGTCGGCGGCGGAGAGGAAGACGCAGATATTCATGTGCCTACCGTACGAGGGAAGAACCCGGCTCTCGCGCGCGCTGTACGGGTATGGCCAATGGACACACGATCACGATCGAAGAAGGCACGGAGCGCGTACGCGTCGTGCACGGCGACCAGGTCCTGGCGGAGAGCGACCGGCCCCTGGTGCTGCGCGAGACGGGCTCTCCCGTGCGCTATTACCTTCCGGCCGAGGACGTCCGCCTGGACCTGCTGACGACCTCCGACACCCACACGC
This sequence comes from Streptomyces sp. NBC_01450, assembly GCF_036227505.1. NCBI lineage: Bacteria > Bacillati > Actinomycetota > Actinomycetes > Kitasatosporales > Streptomycetaceae > Streptomyces > Streptomyces sp. NBC_01450. The sequence continues at coordinate 4,004,016 of NZ_CP109480.1, forward strand.
ACTGCCCCTTCAAGGGCGACGCGTCCTACTGGTCCCTGCCCGACGCCCCCGACCTCGTCTGGTCCTACCCCGACCCCAAGCCGGAGGTCGCCCGGATCAAGGACCATCTCTGCTTCTACGAAGTCGAAGTGGCGTAATCGCACCGGTGCCACGCCGACGGCCCGGGTGTTCCCGGGCCGCTTCGGTGGTCAACACAGTCGCCGTGCACGGAGGGCCAGGAAAGCCCCTAGACGAGTCATTCCGAATGCTGACGGTGTGTCTGGGAACGCAGACAGGGCGTCCAAGATTCGTTGTGTGACGAACAACCTAGACGCCCTGCTGACCGCACTGTACGTGAAGATCGACGACGAGATCGGAGGTAGCCGATGGCTTGGCCGACCGCCGCAGCTGACGGATTCTGAGCTGGTCACCCTTGCCGTCGCCCAGGCGCTGCTGGGCTTCACCTCGGAGTCGCGCTGGCTGCGGTTCGTGGACTCCCGACTGGGAGCGATGTTCCCGTACGTGCCCAGGCAGCCGGGCTGGAACAAGCGGCTGCGGGCAGCGTTGCCACTGGTCAAGAGGGCAATACGACTGCTGGCCGTCGATACGGACTTCTGGTTCGACAACCACTGGATCATCGACTCCACACCGGTGGAGTGCGGCCGCTCGCGTCCGACGGTGAAGCGGTCGGACATGGCCGGCTGGGCCGGATACGGGTACTGCGCCTCGCACTCCCGGTTCTTCTGGGGCCTGCGCCTGTTCCTGGTATGCACCCCGACCGGGATGCCCATCCTGTGGGCACTGGCGAACCCGAAACTGGATGAGCGGGAGGTGCTGTCGGCGATGCTGGACCGCGAACCGCACCTGTCCACGGACCGGCCGAGCCTGCTGGTGATCGCAGACAAAGGCTTCGCCTCCAAGGAGTTCGAGGCCGATCTGGCCTTCCGGGGCGCGGAGTTGCTGCGTCCTTCTTTCAAGCGCGAGAAGAAGCGCAGGGGCGAGAGCCTCCTGAAGTCGGTGCGACAGCTGATCGAGTCGGTCAACGACACCCTCAAAGGCCAGCTCGACCTGGAACGGCACGGTGGACGGACCTTCGAAGGTGTCGCCGTCCGCGTCGCCCAACGCATCCTCGCGATGGCCGCCGCGATCTGGCACAACCACAAGACCGGCCAGCCCGTCATACGATCCTTGATCGCTTATGACCACTGACCACATCGGAATGACTCGTCTAGACGCTCGCCGTCGCGCGCGTGGTCGTCGCGATCGTCGCCGAGCCCACCACGCGTGTGCCGTCGTACAGGACGATCGCCTGGCCGGGGGCGACCCCGCGGACCGGCTCGGTGAAGGTGACCTCGAGCTCGCCGTCGACCAGTTCGGCAGCGACCTCCGTCTCGCCTCCGTGGGCGCGGAGCTGGGCGGTGTAGGTGCCCGGCCCGGTGGGGGCGGCGCCGCACCAGCGGGGCTTGACGGCGGTCAGCCCACTGACGTCCAGGGACGCCGCGGGACCCACCGTCACCGTGTTGTTCACCGGCGAGATGTCCAGGACGTAGCGCGGCTTGCCGTCCGCGGCCGGGGTGCCGATGCGCAGCCCCTTGCGCTGGCCGATCGTGAAGCCGAACGCGCCCTCGTGGGAGCCGACGACCGCCCCGGACTCGTCGACGATGTCGCCCTCCGCCTTGCCCAGGCGGTTCGCCAGGAAGCCCTGGGTGTCGCCGTCGGCGATGAAGCAGATGTCGTGCGAGTCGGGCTTCTTGGCGACGGCCAGGCCCCGGCGCTCGGCCTCCGCGCGGATCTCGTCCTTCGTCGTCACCGTGTCACCAAGCGGGAACAGCGCGTGGGCGAGCTGGCGGTCGTCGAGGACCCCGAGGACGTACGACTGGTCCTTGGCCATGTCCGAGGCGCGGTGCAGCTCGCGCGTGCCGTCCTCGCTGACGATCACCTGGGCGTAGTGGCCCGTGCAGACCGCGTCGAAGCCGAGGGCGAGCGCCTTGTCGAGCAGGGCGGCGAACTTGATCTTCTCGTTGCAGCGCAGACACGGGTTGGGGGTGCGCCCGGCCTCGTACTCGGCGATGAAGTCCTCGACCACGTCCTCGCGGAAGCGCTCGGCGAGGTCCCACACGTAGAACGGGATGCCGATGACGTCGGCGGCGCGGCGGGCGTCGCGCGAGTCCTCGATGGTGCAGCAGCCTCGCGCGCCCGTGCGGAACGATTGCGGGTTGGCGGAGAGCGCGAGGTGCACGCCCGTCACGTCGTGACCGGCTTCCGCCGCGCGGGCGGCGGCGACGGCGGAGTCCACGCCGCCGGACATGGCGGCGAGGACGCGGAGGGGGCGGGGGCTCTGCGAGATCTCAGTCATAGCCCCTCCAGAGTACGGGGCCGCGGGAACCGAAGCCCGCGGGTATCCGTTGATGATCGCAACGGAGCCCGCTGCGGGACGGGCGGGCACGATGAACGGGGGCGGACGCCATGAGTGGGGCCGCGGAGAACACCGAGAACACAGGCAGCAAAGACAACACAGGCGACTCGGGAACCACCGAAGCCACAGGAAGCGTGGGAACCAGGGAGACCGCAGCCGGCACAGGGACCACGGGAACCACGGAAGCCACGGGGGCTGTGGGCACCACGGGGATCACTGGAGCCGGGGAATCCACCGGGAGCAGCGGGGGCGGCGTGGGCGCGAACGGGACCAAGGGGCGTGCCCGCCGGGACCACGACCGGCGGATCGGACGGCGGACGCTGCTGATCGGCGGGGCCGCGGCCGCCGTGGGCACGGCGGTGCTCGCGCGCGGCGAGCTCGCGCATCTGTGGTGGCGACTGCCCGGCGTCGAAAAGCCCCGGGTGGCGGGCGCCGTCGACTTCCGGGGTGCGCAGTGGGTGGCCGCCTCGTCGGCGAACTGGCGGCGTGCGGACCGGCCCGACGACTACGGGATAGACCGGGTCGTCATCCATGTCACCCAGGGCAGCTACCGGAGCGCCGTGAAGGTCTTCCAGGACCCCGCGCACGCCGCGGCCGCGCACTACATCGTGCGCAAGGACGGGCACATCACCCAGATGATCCGCGAGCTGGACGTGGCCTTCCACGCGGGCAACCGGGAGTACAACGAGCGGAGCGTCGGCATCGAGCACGAGGGGTTCGTGGAGCAGGCCTCGTCCTTCACGGACGCGATGTACGCGGCCTCGGCGCGGCTGACGGCCGCGATCTGCGGGCGGTACGACATTCCCGTGGACCGTACGCACATCATCGGGCACGTCGAGGTGCCCGGCACGGATCACACGGACCCCGGGCGGTACTGGGACTGGGACCGGTACATACGGCTCGTACGACAGGCGCGCACCGCGGCGCAGCCGACGCGCACAGCCGGGGCGTAGCCGACAGAGAGCGCTTCCCCCGCGTGGTCACAGACAAGGGCGCGGCAGGCCCGGGTCACCGAATCGTGATGCTGTGAGGCCCCTTCCGGGACGCGTGTGTCCGTTGCGTCCCGTGCGGCCGATGTGACCAGCGACACGTCAACTCTCGCTGTTTCCAAGCGGGTTGACGGCGAGCCGATCCTGACTTTTAGTCATCGGATTTCACAGCGAAGACGGCGTTCTCCTAACTCGACCCAAGTCCTTACACAGCCCTTAGGTCGAGAGTCCAGCGCCATGACGCACACCACGCAGCCCGCCTCCGGCGCGGGCAAGGACAAGGGCCAGTCCAAGACCAAGGGCAAGGGCATGCACCGCCGCAAGTTCCTCGGCGGGATGGCCGGAGCGGGCATCGCGGCGGTGACCGCCGGCGGCACGGCCATCGCCTTACTGACGAACGCGACGCAGAACAAGGCGCACGCCGCGGGCACCACGCTGACCATCCCCGACCTCCTGGAGGGGACCACCACGGACGGCACCACGACGTTCACCCTGGAGGCGAAGGCCGGCACCAGCGAGGTGCTCAGCGGGGTGACCAGCACGACCGCGGGCTACAACCAGTCGTTCCTCGGCCCCACCATGAAGTGGACCTCCGGCGACACCGTCCTGCTGAACATCACCAACAGCCTCACCGAGGACACCACCGTCCACTTCCACGGCGCGCACGTCCCGCCCAGCATGGACGGCGGCCCGCAGAACTCCTTCGCCGCGGGGAAGACCTGGTCGCCCACCTTCACGGTCAAGGACGAGGCCAAGACGCTCTGGTACCACCCGCACGCCCTGGGCACCACGGCGGAGCAGGCCACCCACGGCCTCGCGGGAATGATCATCGTCGAGGACGACTCCGACGCCTCCGCGGCCCTGCCCAGCACCTACGGCACCGACGACATTCCGATCATCCTGCAGTGCCTGGCCACCGACAGCGCCGGAGACATCAAGTACAACCTGACCGGCTACCTCAGTAACGGCCTGAGCTTCCCGCTGCTGTGCAACGGCACGAACGTCGACGACACCACGCTCTCCTTCACCGCCACCAAGAAGCGCACCCGCTTCCGGCTGCTCAACGCCTCGCCGTCCGACATCATCACCGTCCAGCGCAGCGACGGCGGCACGCTCACCCAGATCGCCACCGACCAGGGGTATCTGACCGAGGCCACCGAGGTGGCGTCGATCCGGCTGGTGGCGGGCGCACGCGCCGAGTTCGTGATGGAACTCAGTGACGCGGTGACCCTGGAGGCCGTGGTGACGACGGGCTGGGTGCGCGGCGGCAGTGGGACGTACGAGTTCCTGACCGTCACGCCGGACGCCTCGGACACTCCGGAGACCCTGCCGACCCTCAACACCATCACCCGGTACGACACCAGCGACTTCACCGCCCGGACGATCACGCTCGGCCAGAGCGGCGCGACGATGACGATCAACGGCTCCGCCGGGACGAGCATGTCCTCGATGGCGATGATCAGCACCACCCTGGGTGCCGAGGAGGTGTGGACGGTCAAGAACAGCACGCAGCTTGAACACTCGTTCCATCTGCATGATGTGCCGTTCCAGCTGATCTCCATCAACGGGGAGGATCCGACGGGCGTCCAACTGGGCTGGTACGACACGTTCGAGGTGGTCGGCGGCGGCTCCATCGAGATCGCGATGAAGTTCACCGACTTCTCGGACGACACCTACATGTACATGCTCCACTGCCATCTGCTGCAACACGAGGACGAGGGCATGATGGCCTCCCTGATGGTGACGGACAGCTAGGGTCTGTCCGGCCCCGCGGGCGGGCGTGGGAGTGTCAGGTCAGACCTGCCGTCCGCGCCCGCTCCACCGCCGGGCCGATCGCCTTGGCCACCGCCGCCACGTCCGCTTCCGTGGAGGTGTGGCCCAGGGAGAAGCGCAGAGTGCCGCGGGCCAGGTCGGGGTCGGTGCCGGTGGCCAGCAGGACATGGCTGGGCTGGGCTACACCGGCCGTGCACGCGGAGCCCGTGGAGCACTCGATGCCCTGGGCGTCCAGCAGGAGCAGCAGGGAGTCGCCCTCGCAGCCCGGGAACGTGAAGTGCGCGTTGGCGGGCAGCCGGCCCCCGGTCGCCGGGTCGCCGCCGAGGATGGCGTCGGGCACGGCCGCGCGTACGGCGTCGACGAGGTCGTCGCGCAGGGCGCCGATCTCCCGGGCGAACCACTCGCGCTGCTCGGCGGCGAGCCGCCCGGCGACCGCGAACGAGGCGATGGCGGGTACGTCGAGGGTGCCGGAGCGCACATGCCGCTCCTGGCCGCCGCCGTGCAGCACGGGTACGGGGGTGTACTGACGGCCCAGCAGCAGGGCCCCGATGCCGTACGGGCCGCCGATCTTGTGGCCGGAGACCGTCATCGCGGCGAGGCCGGAGGCGGCGAAGTCGACGGGCACCTGACCGAAGGCCTGGACGGCGTCGGAATGCAGCGGGACACCGAACTCGGCGGCGACGTCGGCAAGTTCACGGACCGCCATGACCGTGCCGATCTCGTTGTTGGCCCACATGACGGTGGCGAGGGCGACGTCGTCGGGGTTCCGGACGATGGCCTCGCGCAGGGCGTCCGGGTGGACGCGGCCGTAGGAGTCGACGGGCAGGTACTCGACCGTGGCGCCCTCGTGTTCGCCGAGCCAGTGGACGGCGTCGAGGACCGCGTGGTGCTCGACGGGGCTCGCGAGAACCCGGGTGCGGGCCGGGTCGGCGTCGCGGCGGGCCCAGTACAGGCCCTTCACGGCGAGGTTGTCGGCCTCGGTGCCGCCGGAGGTGAAGACGACCTCGCTGGGGCGGGCGCCGAGGGACTCCGCCAGGGTTTCCCGGGCTTCCTCGACGGTCCGCCGGGCGCGGCGGCCGGCGGCGTGGAGGGAGGAGGCGTTGCCCGTGATGCTCAGCTGGGCGGTGAGTGCCTCCACCGCCTCGGGGAGCATCGGCGTGGTCGCGGCGTGGTCGAGGTAAGCCATGATGGGCCCGATTCTACGGGCCGTCCGCGCACGGCCTCGGCCCCCGTCGGGGTGACCGCCTGTCGGCCCCTCGTTCCGCGGTGGATCAACGCCTCGTTCGGTGGCGGCTCAGAAGTTCCAGGACACCGTGCTGTCGAACTGCATGAACGCCACCAGCACCAGGAGATCGGCGATGCCGAGACCCAGGCCGAGGAAGGCACGGCCGCGGCGGGCGGTACCGCGCCAGAGGGCGGCGGAGGCCAGGGCGATGGCGATCGGGCCCAGGAAGACGTTCAGGACCAGCAGGCCGAGGAGGCCGAGGATGAAGGAGGCGACGGCCATGCCGTCGGCGTCCTTGGTGGCGGTCCTGCCCGTGGCCGCGCTGCGCGTGGCCGTACCGGCCGTGGGCGCGGTGGTGAGGTCGGTTCGCTCGGTGAGTTCCATGACGTGAGTCAGCTCCCAACGATCAGTTGGTGGAGGTGTGGCGCCGGCGGGCGTTGCGCTCGCGGACCGCGAAGACGGCCAGCCAGACGCCGATGACGACCGCGGCGACGAGGGTGACGGGCAGCGGGGCGTGGGCCACGGAGCCCATGACGACACCCAGCAGCAGGAGGGCGGCGACGAGGAACAGCATGAGGTGCCTCTCGACGGTGAACCCCGATTGTTACGGGGACTTGGCGACTCAGTGAACGGTTGTAGTAACACTTGTTCACTGACTCCAGAGTCTAGCGCGTCACCCGGCTTTCCAATTACGGAGAACAGTTGTTAACTGCATGGCATGAGTCACACTCTCGGCCTCCGACAGGCCCAGAAGCAGAAGACCCGCCAGGCGCTCCTGGACGCGGCGTTGGAACTGCTGGAGGAGCAGAGTCTGAGCAGCCTGGGTCTGCGTGAGGTCACCCGTGCCGTAGGAGTCGCGCCGACCGCCTTCTACCGGCACTTCCGCTCGACGGAGGACCTCGGCGTGGCACTGGTCGAAGAGGCGCTGGGCAGTCTGCACCCGATGATCGGGGACACGGTCTCCGCGACCGGCGACAGCGAGGAACGCATCGGGCGCGCGGTCGACCTGATCGCCCACCATGTCGAGACCCACCCCGCGCACGTCCGTTTCATCGCGCGCGAGCGGCACGGCGGGGTCCAGCCCGTGCGGCAGGCGATCAGGGAGCAACTGGAGCGGTTCGCCGAGGAGGTGAAGGCCGAACTGGCCAAGCACCCCGAGTCGGAGGGGTGGAGCGACGACGATCTGCTGATGCTCGCGGGGCTGTACGTCGACCAGATGCTGATGACGGCCTCGCTCTATCTGGAGGCACTGGAGGCGTCCGAGGAGGAGCGGGAGCGGGTGGCCCGCGTCGCGACCCGCCAGATGCGGCTGATCGCCATCGGCCGCCGCAACTGGCTGGGGTGACGCCCCCGTTCACCGACGAACGGGGGTGACGCACCCGAACATCGAGTACGTCACCCCCGAGCGGACCGGGACCGGCTCAGCCCTGTGCCGCCTGCTGGCTGGGCTGGCCGCCACCGCCCGGGCCGCCGCCACAGCCACCCTGGCCGCCCCCCTGACCTCCGCCCTGGCCGCCGCCTGGGCCGCCGGTCGGCATGCCCGAGGGACCGCCGGACGGCATCTTGCCGGTGGGCATGTTCGACGGCGTCCCCGAGGGCGAGCCGGTGGGCCTCCCGGAGCCCCCGCCGTTCGGCATGCCCGACGGGCCCCCGCTCGGCATGCCCGACGGCCGCTGACAGTTCTGGTTCGAGTTGCCGCTGTTCGAGGACGACGAGTCGCCCGAGCCGCAGGCCGCCAGCAACGGCGAGAGCGCCAGCAGGGCCACGGCGGGGACGAGTCGGGCACGACGGTTCATGAGGTAACTCCCAGTCAGGTCACGTGGTCCGGTTTATGAAGGCCGGATGAGCGCGGGATGAGTGGTGGACAGAGGACCAGATCCACGTAGGGCCGCGCTGTGCCGAACCTGTGGTTACCTGTGGGTCAACTTCCCGCGTGCGGGGCGTGATCCCCGCCGTGCACCGCGCCGATCGCGGCCGCCGTCCCGGCCGGTCCCGCCCGTACCTCCGACGGTGGGACCACCTCGGCCGTGTCCACGAAGGCCAGCGGCGTGCGGGCCTCGTGGGCGACGCCGTACGACGGGTACGCCCAGAACCCACCCGCTCTCGCCGTCGGCCTCCGATAGCGCCGTGCGGGCGCCCGCGTTGAGCCCGAGGAACATGTCGAGGCGGGAGCGCCGTACCCGAACTGTGACATCGAGACCGCCCGGACGCCGCTTCACGGGATCACTCAGGGGCCAGGACTCCGGAGGTCGACACCGCCTCTATGTCGCGGTGGATGGCGCGTACCGGCGCCCCACCCCGTGTGCCGAGTTCCACGTAAGGACCTGACCAGGAGCTGCCGTTCGGCCCGGTGGCGCCGGCCCCCGAAGGGACCGACGTCCGCGGACGGCTCGCGGCCCACCCGGGCCGGCGGCCGTTCAGCCGAGCCGGACCCGGGCGAGCTGTCGGGACTGCGCGACCAGCCGGTCCGCGCTGTCCCACACCTCGGCGTCCTCCTCCAGGAAGCCGCCGGCGAGGTTGCGGGTGGTGATCGACACCCGCAGCGGGCCCGGCGCCGGACGGCAGCGCACATGGACCGTCAGTTCGACCGTCGGTACCCAGCCGGAGATGCCGAGCTCGAAGGCGGTGGGCGGCAGCGCGTCGACCGCGAGGAGCAGCGAGAGGGGGTCGGGGTCCCGGCCGTCGGCGAGCCCGAACCAGGAGCGCATCTCGCCCTTGCCGGACGGCGCCCCCAGGGCCCAGCCGAGCGTCGCGGGGTCGAGCTTGAGCATCAGCCGCTCGGTGATGGCGGAGCTGCCCTCGACGGGCGCGGGGCCGTCCTCCGGCCCGAAGCAGTGCTCCATGGCCGGGATCGCGGGCGGTGTCGCCGTGGTGCGGACGTCGTCGGGCAGGGCGTCGAGATCGCCGTACGAGGCGAGCACACGGATCCGTTCGACCTCGCGGCCCTCGTCGTCGTACTGGAAGAGCGAGGCCTGCCCGGTCGACAGGGTCCGCCCCGTCCGCACGACGTCCGTGCGGACCACCGCGGGGCCGGGTTGCGACGCGGTCAGATAATGGGCCGAGACGGTGAACGGGTCGCTGTGCGGCAGGGCGTCGGCGAGGGCGCGGCCGAGGACGGCGAGCAGATAGCCGCCGTTGACGGCGCTGATGATGGTCCACCCGGCGGACAGGTCGATGTCGTAGACGCCGGGTTCGCGCAGGGTGACCGCGGTGTCGCGGTCGAACTCGCTGTCACCGATCGTGGCGCGCGCGGCCTGTGCGGTAGCTGCTTCTGACATGCCCGAACGGTACAACAGGTGATTACTAAGCAGTAGCTTTTTCTGTTTCAGGCATGTGAATCCGCTCACTCGAGGGTGAGGTTTCGGCAATTTCTCAGTAAGTGTCCGAACTCTTCCGTGAACCAACGGCATCGGATCCCCCTCTCCAAGGACAGAGAACCCGATGCAGCTGCAGACCCTCGATCCAGCCCGTCACAGGAAGAGCCGCACACACCGTGAGCCTCACCGGAACGCCGTTCCTCCTCACCGCCATCGTCCTGGTCGCGGTCGCCCTGATCGTTCCCCTCGTGCTGTGGTCGCGCATTCCCGGCCCCGCACTGGTGCGCAGCGTGGCCCGGATGGTGATGCTGCTGTTCGCCCAGGGCACCGCGATCACCCTCGTCTTCGTGCTCGTGAACAACAGCAACAGCCTGTACGACAACTGGGCCGACCTGCTCGGCACGGGCAACCACGTGCGGGCGGCCGCCAACCTCGGCCGTGACGGCACGGGAGGTATCTCGCTGCACCGGCTCCCCAAGGTCCACCAGACGTTCTCGCAGGCCGACGGCCCCGGTATGTCCAAGGCGGGCGGGGTGAAGGTCACCCAGCTGCACGGCCAGGTGTCGGGCGTGGACGCGGAGGTCTACGTCTGGCTGCCGCCGCAGTACAACGAACCGGCCTACCGCAACCGGAAGTTCCCCGTCGTGGAGCTGTTGCCCGGCTATCCCGGCTCCGCGAAGGCGTGGTTCGGTTCGCTGAAGGCGCATGAGCAGTTGCTGCCGCTGATGCGCGACGGACAGGTCGCGCCGTTCATCCTGGTGGCACCGCGCACGAATCTGCTGGCCAAGACCGACACCGGCTGCGCGAACGTCCCCGGCAAGGTGAACGCCGACACCTGGCTCAGCATCGACGTGCCGAAGATGGTGGTGGACAACTTCCGGGCGAAGTCCGCGCCGGACGGCTGGGGCGTGGCCGGCTACTCGGCGGGGGCGCACTGCGCGGCCAAGCTCGCGATCGCCCACCCCGACCGCTACCGTGCCGCGGTGAGCATGTCCGGGTACAACGACCCGATCGGCGAACGCAACTCGCTCACGGCGCGGAGCCTGACGCTGCGCCGGGAGAACAATCCCTACCTGCTGCTCAAGTCCTACCGCACGCCGCCCCCCGTCTCCCTCTACGTCTCCGGCGAGGCTCACGACGGCTACGAGGCGGGCGCGGCGCTCCAGTCGATCGCGAAGGCGCCGACGAGCGTGCAGGTGGTGCTGCTGCCGCGCAGCGCGGGCGGCCACAACATGGCCCTGTGGCGGCCGCAGATCACGGAGGTCTTCCGTTGGCTGACCCTGCAGATCGGGCCGGGGGCCCACGCTAAGGAGTCTCCGGCTCCGTCGCCGTCGACCGGCGATGCCAAGCACGCGGCGCTCGCCAGTGGAACCGCATCGCGAGCAACCGCAGGACGAAAGCGGTGACCGCGGCGAGCCCGCTGGTGAACGGGGACAGCACGTCGTAGCGGATGCACAGGACCACCATCGTGGCGCCGACGATCGCCGGCACGGCGTACAGATCGCGGTCCCAACGCAGCAGTGAGGGCACCTCGTTGGCGAGGACGTCGCGCAGCACACCGCCGCCGACCGCGGTGGCCAGGCCCAGGGCGGCGGACGGGGTCAGGCCGAGGCCGTACTCGTACGCCTTCGTGGTGCCCGCGACGCAGAACAGGCCGAGTCCTGCCGCGTCGAAGACGTTGACCGCGACCTGGATACGCTCCACCTCGGGGTGGAGGAAGAACACGAGCAGGGCGGCGAGCAGCGGGGTGCTGAAGTAGCCGAGGTCGGTGAACGCGGCCGGTGGTACGGCCCCGATGACCATGTCGCGGAACAGCCCTCCGCCCAGTGCGGTGACCTCGGCGAGGACGGCGATGCCGAACACGTCGAAGTTCTTGCGGACGGCCAGCAGAGCGCCGGAGATCGCGAAGACGAAGATCCCCACGAGGTCGAGCACATGCTGGACGGAGGGGGTGAACAGTTCCTGAAGCACCCGGACATTCTCACCCGTCGCGGGGCTCGCACCTTACAAAGAAAGGCCTACAGGGCTGGTTTCCCTGTGGTGAACAGCCAGGTCTGGAAAAGGTCGTCGAGCTGTTGCCCCGAGATCCTCTCGGCGAGGTGGATGAAGTCGGCGGTGTTGGCGTTGCCGTACTTGTGAAGCTTCGTCCAGGCGGGCAGCAGCTTGAAGAACGCGGTGTCGCCGATGCGCTCGCGCAGCATCTGCAAGGTCATCGCGCCGCGCTGGTAGACCGCCGAGGCGAACATGGTGTCGCGCTGCGGGTCGGCGACGACGGTCCCCCAGAAGGCCGAGTCCCCGGGGCGCGAGTTGTAGCCGGCGAGGAAGGAGTCGTGCGCCGAGCGGATCCCCTTGTGTTCGGACCACAGCCACTGGGCGTAGGTCGCGAAGCCCTCGTTCAGCCAGATGTCCTTCCAGCGCTCCACCGACACGGAGTCGCCGAACCACTGGTGGGCCAGCTCGTGCACGATGGTCGTCTCCGAGCGCACGGCGGAGTACGCGGGCTTCGACTGCACCTCCAGCGAGAACCCCGCCTCCGGCATGTCGTCGACGATCGCGCCGGTCTCCTCGAAGGGGTAGGGCCCGAAGACCTGCGACCAGTAGTCGGTGGCCTCGGCCGTCACGGCGTACACGTCGACGCTGTTGCTGTTGGCCAGCACCGGGTCGATGGCCACGTAGATCGGCGTCCCGGCCGGTGTCGTCCCTGTCTTGACGTCGAACTTCCCGATGGTCGCGGTCGCGAGGTAGGTCGCCATCGGCCTGTTCTCACGCCAGTGCGTGACCGTGCTGCCGCCCTTGTCGTACGTCGATATCAGCCGCCCGTTGGAGACGCCCGTCAGACCCTTGGGCGCCTTGATCCGGATGTCGTAGGTGGCCTTGTCGGCGGGGTGGTCGCTGGACGGGAACCAGGTGGAGGCGGCGTTGGGCTCACAGGCGACGAAGACGCCGTCGGTGGTCTTCATCCATCCGTAGTCGGAACCGAAGACGATGGGACCGCTGAGGGCCTCGGGGACGCCGCCGTACGTGACGGTGACGGTGAAGGTCCTGCCCTTGCGGATCACCCCGTGCGGGGTGATGTGGATCTCGTCCCCGTCGCGCGTGAAGTCGGCGCGTCTGCCGTTCACTTCGACGCGCGTGACCTCCAGTTTCTGGAGGTCGAGGTCGAAGGAGGAGAGGGACTGGGTGGCCCGGGCCGTGAGTGTCGTACGGCCGTCGAGGCGGTCGGTGTCCGGGTTGTATGCCACGTCCAGGGCGTAGTGGCGGGCGTCGAAGCCGCCGTTGCCGAGCTGGGGGAAGTAGGAGTCGCCGATGCCGTCGGCGCCCGGGGTCGGGGCGGAGGAGGCGGCAATGACGAGGAAGGAAGCCGCCGCGGTCGCGAGGGCCCCTAAACGTGCCGAACGGGAGAATGGCATGAACGTCCCTTTCGTACGTGTTCCGATCGTTCCCGATCAGTTGGACACGCGAGACTCTGCACTCTTCCGTTCGGTCATGTTCATGACTTTGCCTAATCGTCATGCCCTACTCGCCAGTTGACTCCTGACGATCAGCGTTCAGAACAAATGCCCCGGTAACCGATTTCTCCGGTTACCGGGGCATAGGCGTCGGTGAACTCACACCGCCCTGTTCAGCCGCGGACGTTCACTTCTGGCTGCCGGATCCCGATTCCTCCGACGAGTCTTCCTCCGACGAGTCCGACTCCTCGGCGGCGACCGTTTCGGAGACCTCCGCGGCGGCCGCCTCGGTGGTCTCGTCCGTGGCGGCCTCGGAGGTTTCCTCCATAGCCGCCTCGGAGGTTTCCTCCGTAGCGACCTCGGCGGACTCCTCCGCGCCGGCCTCGGCGGACTCCTCCGTGGCGGCCTCGGAGGTTTCCTCCGTGGCGGCCTCCGGGGTCTCCTCCGTGGTCTCCAGTTCCGCGGCCACCGCCGCCGACGTCTCCGCCGACTCCGCCAGCACCTCGTCGGCCACGAGCGTCGCGGCCTCCTTGGCGGCGGACAGCAGCACCGTGTCCTGCGGGGCCTGGTCCTCGAAGTTCTCCGGGTGGTGGCAGGCGACCTGCTGGCCGGGCTTCAGCTCCAGGAGCGGCGGCTCGGTCGTCTTGCAGATCTCCGTGGCCTTCCAGCACCGCGTGTGGAAGCGGCAGCCGCTCGGCGGCGAGATCGGCGAGGGCACGTCGCCCGTGAGCAGGATGCGGTCGCTCTTCACGTTCCGGCGCTTGGGGTCCGGGATCGGCACCGCGGACATCAGCGCCTTGGTGTACGGGTGCATCGGCGCCTTGTAGAGCGAGTCGCGGTCGGCGAGCTCCACGATCTTGCCGAGGTACATCACCGCGATCCGGTCCGAGACGTGCCGGACCACCGACAGGTCGTGCGCGATGATCACGTACGTGAGGCCGAGCTCCTGCTGCAGGTCGTCGAGAAGGTTGACGACCTGCGCCTGGATCGACACGTCGAGCGCCGAGACCGGCTCGTCCGCCACGACCAGCTTCGGGTTGAGCGCGAGCGCGCGGGCGATACCGATGCGCTGGCGCTGGCCGCCGGAGAACTCGTGCGGATAGCGGTTGTAGTGCTCGGGGTTGAGGCCGACGACCGACAGCAGTCGCTGGACCTCCTTCTTGATCCCGCCCTCGGGATTGACGCCCTGCAGCTTGAACGGGGCACTGACGATCGTGCCGATCGTGTGCCGGGGGTTCAGCGACGAGTACGGGTCCTGGAAGATCATCTGGACGTCACGGCGCAGCGGGCGCATACCGCTCACACCGAGGTGCGTGATGTCCTTGCCCTCGAACTCGACCTTGCCCGCGGTCGGTTCGAGCAGCCGTGTGATCAGCCGGCCCATCGTGGACTTGCCACAGCCGGACTCGCCCACGACACCCAGGGTCTCCCCCGAGCGCACCTCGAAGTCGAGGCCGTCGACGGCCCGCACCGCACCGACCTGACGCTGCATCAGGCCCTTGCGGATGGGGAAGTGCTTCTGCAGTCCGGTGACCTTCAGCAGCACGTCACCCGGGGCGGCGTCCTTGGTGAGGGTGGCGCCGCCTTCGTCCTGTGCCTGTGCGGGAATGGTCACTTCCGCGTCCTTGGCTTTCTCGCTCACAGCTTCGGCGCAATCTCTTCGGTCCAGATGCGTTCCCGCTGCTCCTGGGTCATGTGGCAGGCGGCCCAGTGCCGTCCGCCGACCTCGGTCAGCTCGGGGCGGACCGTGCGGGTCACGTTGTCCTTGGGAACATCCGCGTACGGGCAGCGCGGGTTGAAGGCGCAGCCGGACGGGATGTTGATCAGCGAGGGCGGGGAGCCCTTGACGGGGATGAGGCGCTCGGTCTGCTCACGGTCCAGGCGCGGCATCGAGCCGAGCAGCCCCCAGGTGTAGGGGTGCCGGGGCTCGTAGAACACCTTCTCGGCCGGGCCGCGCTCGATGCAGCGGCCGCCGTACATCACCAGGATGTCGTCGGAGAGCTCGGCGACGACGCCCAGGTCGTGGGTGATGATGATGACGGCGGAGCCGAACTCCTTCTGCAGGTCCCGGATCAGGTCGAGGATCTGCGCCTGGACGGTCACGTCCAGGGCGGTCGTCGGCTCGTCCGCGATGAGCAGTTCGGGGTTGTTGACCAGCGACATCGCGATCATCGCGCGCTGGCGCATACCGCCGGAGAACTCGTGCGGGTAGCTGTCGACGCGCTTGTCCGGCTGCGGGATGCCCACCCGGTCGAGCATCTCGACCGCGCGGCGCTTCGCCGTCTTCTTGTCCACGTTGTTGTGGATGCGGTACGCCTCCACGATCTGCTGACCGATCGTGTAGTACGGGTGCAGCGCGGACAGCGGGTCCTGGAAGATCATCGC
Source organism: Streptomyces sp. NBC_01450 (assembly GCF_036227505.1). Classification (NCBI taxonomy): domain Bacteria; kingdom Bacillati; phylum Actinomycetota; class Actinomycetes; order Kitasatosporales; family Streptomycetaceae; genus Streptomyces; species Streptomyces sp. NBC_01450. The sequence continues at coordinate 4,019,549 of NZ_CP109480.1, forward strand.
CATCTCACGGCCACGCAGCTTGCGTACGTAGTCCGGGTCGGCGGACAGCAGTTCGGTGCCGTTCAGCCAGATCTCGCCGGAGATCTGCGCCTTGCGCTTGCCGTACTGGCCGGCCGTGTGCAGGCCCATGATGCCGAGCGAGGTCACCGACTTGCCGGAGCCGGACTCGCCCACGATCCCGAGGGTCTTGCCCTTCTCCAGCTGGAAGCTGAGCCCGTCGACGGACTTGACCAGACCGTCGTCCGTCGGGAAGTGCACCTTCAGGTCGCGCACTTCGAGGAAGGCGGTCGGGGTGTGCGTGGCGGTGGGCTCGCCCACGGCTGCTCCGGTCTTGCTGAGTTCGGTCATGACAGCCTCACGCGGGGGTCGATCACGGCGTACAGGATGTCCACCACGAGGTTGGCGAGGAGCACCGCGAGAGAAGTGATCAGGGTGACGCCCAGGATGATGGGCAGGTCCTGGTTCCGGATGGCGTCGAGCACCGCGCGGCCGAGGCCGGGCAGGTTGAACGTCGACTCCGTCAGGATGGCGCCGCCGATGAGGGCGCCGAGGTCCATTCCCAGCATGGTGAGGATGGGGGTCATCGTGGAGCGCATGGCGTGCTTGCCGATGACGACCTGCTCCTTGAGCCCCTTGGCGCGTGCCGTGCGGATGTAGTCCTCGCCGAGGATCTCCAGCATGGTGGCGCGGGTGATCCGGGCATACATCGCCGCGTAGAGGAACGCGAGGGTGATCCAGGGCAGGATCATGCCGCCGAACCAGCCGCTGATGCTCTGGTCGAAGGGCACGTACTGCGCGTTGATCCATTTCAGGCCGAAGGCGAAGATCGCCAGGCTGAGCAGACCGGTGAAGTAGATGGGGAGGGAGACACCCGCCAGGGCGACGACCATCGCGCCACGGTCCCAGATGCTGCCCCGCTTGAGCGCGGAGAGCACACCGGCCGCGACACCGAAGACCAGCCACAGCACGGCGGCACCGAGCGCGAGCCCCAGGGTCACCGGGAAACGGTCGGTGAGCACCGGCCAGACGGCCTGCTCGCTGCGGAAGGAATAGCCGAAGCAGGGCGCGGCGCAGTGCGTGACGTCGCCACCGCCCGAGTAGGTGCGCCCGGCGAAGATGCCCTTGAAGAACTCCCAGACCTGGGAGTAGATCGGGTCGCTCAGACCCAGCTTCTGCCGTACGGCCTCGACAGCGGCCGGGTCGGCCTGCTTGCCCACGAAGCTCGAGGCGATGTCCACGCCCGCCCACTTGGGGACGAGGAAGAAGATGCCGAAGACCACCATGACGATGACCACCAGCATCACTGCGGCGGCGAACAGCCGCCTGATGAGGTAAGCGAGCACAGCTTACGGCCCGCCGCGGGGCCGCGGGCCACCGGAGGTCATCCGATGGCCCGCGGCCACGCCGCGCCGGCCTTCACCTGCCTTTCGTGCCGTACGGCGGGTGTGCCGGGATTACTTTGCGGACTTCAGACCGAGGTTCACGAAGTCGTACGTACCGCTGTAGTTGTCCGTCGTGTAGACGTTCGCGAGGTTGTCGCCGCGCCAGTTGATGAACTTCTCGAAGGTGAAGGGCAGGTAGTACGCGCCCTCCATGACCTTGTGGTTGATCTCGGTCGAGAGCTTGGTCTTGCCCGCTTCGTCCAGCGTGGTGACGTACTGGTCGAACAGACCGTCGATGGTCTTGTCGTTGATCAGGGCGAAGTTGTTGTTACCGCTCGGTGCGATGTACTTGCTGTCCCACAGCGGCAGACCGAAGCCCTGGACGGTCGGGAAGTCCGGGCCCCAGCCCATGATGATGATGCCGTAGCCCTTCTTCTTCACGTTCGAGGGGCTGCCGATGATGCCGGTGGTCTGCGAACCGTCGAACTGGTCGATCTGCGCGGTGATGCCGATCTTCTTCAGCGACGCCTGCAGCGACTGGGCCGTGGCCACCTCGACCGGCTTGTTGTTGCGCACCGCGATGGTGGTGGAGAAGCCGTTCGGCTTGCCGCACGCCTTCAGCGCCGCCTTGGCCTTCTCGACGTTGCCGTTCTTGTCGGCGCCGGCGATGTTGTACGGGTCGTACTTCTGGCCCTCGGCGCCCGGGACGGACGGCGGGAGCATGTTGGTGCCGATGTCACCACCGGCGATCGGGCCACCGCGCGCGGTCTGCAGCGAGACGTGGTCCGCGCCGAGGATCACGGCCTTGCGGCACTCGACGTTGTCGAACGGCTTCACGCTCTGCGGGAATGCCGCGTAACGGATGTAGCCGGAGGTCGGGTTGTCCAGGTTGGCCTTGTGCTCCTTCAGGGCGGTGGTGCGGCCCTGCGGGGACATGCCGGTCTGGTTGATGTCCAGGTCCAGGTCACCGTTGAGCAGGCGCTGGTCCAGCTGGTTGGCGTCCGAGTAGAACTGGACGGTGATCTTGTCCGGGTACGCCTTGCGGACCGGGTCCGAGGACTGCTTCCAGTTCGTGTTGCGCACCAGCGTCATGCTCTTGCCGGGGCTGTACGAATCGAACTTGTACGGGCCGGAGGAGAACGGGTGCAGGCTGTACTTGGACTTGGTGTCCATGTCCTGGCGGACCGGGGAGGCCGAGACCAGACCCAGCACCTCCTGGAAGTCCGAGTTGGCCTTGGGAAGGTGGAAGACGACCGTCTTGTCGTCCGGCGTGGTGATGGCCTTCAGGCCCAGCTTGTCCTTGGACGTGTCCTTGTAGGGGCCCTTGTACTCGCCCTTGGGGTCCAGGAAGTCCTTGAGGTACGTCGGACCGCCGGACAGCACGTCCTGCGCCCACACGCGCTCGATGCCGTACTTCACGTCCTTGGACGTGATCGGCTTGCCGTCCTCCCACGTGACGCCGTCACGCAGGGTGTACGTGTAGGTCTTGCCGTCGTCCGTGACCTTCGCGAGACCCGTGGCGAGGTCCGGGGTGAGCTCGGCGCCTGCCTTGCCCGGCTCCGCCTTGCCCGTGACCAGCTGGCGGCTGTAGTAGCGCGCGAAGTCCCACATGAAGCCGTAGTAGCCACGCGTGGTGTCCCACGAGTCGGCATCCTGGGCACCGCCGAACCGCAGCGTGCCGCCCTTCTTGACCAGGGAGGCCTGGGCGACCTTGTTGTTGGCAGCGTCGAAGCCGGCCGCGCCGGTCTTCGAGCCCTTGTCGCCGCCGTCGCTGTCACCGCCGCCGCACGCCGCCGTGGTCAGCAGCGCGGCGACCGCGGCAGCAGCGGCCAACGCCTGCTTCCGCCGCCCTGAGGTGCGTTGGGTAGTCACGATCTCGGATCCTCCGGATTTTGATGAGAGACCCCGTGTCAATGCCACGGGACGCTTGGGGTAAGGCGGTTCAGCGGGAGGCCTTCGGGTCCAGCGCGTCCCGCACGCCGTCGCCGAAGAGGTTGAAGGCAAGGACGGTGATGAAGATCGCCACACCAGGGACCACCATGTACATGGGGTCGGACTCGTAGTAGTCGATCGCGCTCGACAGCATCTGTCCCCAGGACGAGGTGGGCGGCTTGACGCCCACACCCAGGAAGCTGAGTGCAGCCTCGGTGAGGATGTTCGTGGGGATCATCATCGTCGTGTAGACGATGATCGGTGCGACCAGGTTGGGCAGCAGTTCCTTGAACAGGATGTAGAAGCGCCCAGCGCCCAGCGATCGCGCGGCCTCGACGTACTCGCGCTCACGCATCGAGAGCGTCTGCCCGCGCACCACCCGTCCGATGTAGGGCCAGCCGAAGAAGCCGATGACCAGGATCATCACGAACACGCGCACGTTGGAGCCGGACAGGCCCAGCATGTCGTTCGGCATCACCGAGACCAAGGCGATCGTGAACAGGAGTTGCGGGAAGGCCAGCAGGCCGTCCATCACGCGGCTGACGAGCGAGTCGACCCAGCCGCCGAAGAAGCCGGCCAGGATGCCCAGGACGGTGCCGAGGACGACGGCGACCACGGCGGACAGGAAGCCCACCAGGAGCGAGACGCGGGCACCGTAGAGGATGCGGGCGAGGATGTCGCGGCCGTTGACGGGCTCGACGCCCAGCAGGTGGTCACCGCTGATGCCGCCCAATGACCCCGTGGGAGTGCCGAACAGAGGGTCGATCAGCTTCTCGTTGAAGGTGTCCGGGTCCTGCCCGAGCAGGTGAGTGATCACTGGCGCGAGCAGGGCGATCACGATGAGGACGAGCACGACGATGCCGCCGGTCAGGGCGAGCTTGTCCCTCTTCAGGCGCTCCCAGGCGATCCGGCCCAGGGAACGCCCCTGTACGGCCTTCTCTCCGGCGGCGGCAACCGCCGCTTCTTCGGCCGCGCTCGGGGCCGATTCGGCAGTCGGCTCGTGCAATGGTGCCGTCATCGTGGCAGGGGCCCCTCTCAACCGGCGGTAGCCGGCCCACACGTGCCGCTCGTAGCGGCGTGATCAGTCCGTCGTACACAGGGGCTAACCCCCCTGGAGCGGGAGTCTTCAACGCCTCGGTGATCTGTAGCCAGACTTGAAGGCGAATGGATGCGTAAACGTGATGCCTTCAGGAGGGTTCCGTTATCCGGACGCCGGGTAACGGGGGTCGGACGCGGGGCAGTTGGGACGCCGGAGGTGAATACGGACATTAACCGGACGATCCCTTGTGATCTACGCGCGAAGAAATGCAGAGCCTCGGTGAAGGACCCTCGCTGATCCTTCACGATTCGCCGGACCGCGGATCAGTATCCGCCGGGTGCCGGTGGATAGCCGTACCCACCCGCCGTCGGAGCCTGGGCGGGGGCCGCGTGGGCCTCGCGGTCGTAGAACGGCCGCGCGTTGGCGCGCAGCCACATCGCCACCGGGTCGTACTCGTCGGACATCGCGACGGTCGACACGGGCAGCCCGTCCGGAACCGCGCCGATGGACTGCTGCATCATCGCCCGCACCGAGTCGACGGCGGGCGGCGAGGTGTCGTAGACGTCGAGCCCGATGGCCAGATACGGCGCCCCGAGCGCCGGCTGCACCCAGGCACGGCGCAGCGAGCGCACGGCGGTGGTGCGATGCGCGTTCTGGGTGAGCAGGGCGTAGAACTGCGGGATCTCGATGCCGGGTTCGGACAGCCGCAGCGGGCCGGCGGGCTGGCGCTCCAGACCCGCCGCGATTCTGCGCAGATCGAGCCATGGGACGCCGACCCCGCCGCCCGGGGCGTGCGGATTGAGCCAGAGTCCGAAGTGGTCGGGGTAGAGGGTGCGGGCCACGTCGAGTCCGTCGACGACCTCGTACGACCGGTTCCAGCCACTGGCCGAGAGCTCCTGGGCGGAGGTGACGCACGGCGCGTAACCGAAGCCGTCCACCTCCATGTTCCCGTACTGGGCGTCCGGGGAACCGGCCTGGCCGTGCCAGAGCAGCATCCACACCTGGCCGGACGACGGGGTCGCGAGCGCGCGAAGGAGCGCCTCGTAGGCGTCGTAACGCCCGGGCGTCACCTGGCGCAGCATGTGCTCGACCTGACCGGCCGCGGCCGTGCCCGACGCGCTCACCCTCAACCGCCCCTTCGCGAAGAAATCATGACGTCGACCAACACCTCGGCCGAACCCCGGCCGAGCCATGAAACCAGCTTAAGCGGCGAATGCGCTCCGCTGGGGAAGCGGTTGGGGGCTCGGGGCTTGCCGTGTTCGGGTCGCGGCAGGTCCGTCGTGGTTGCTCGCGCCCACGCGGCGGAGCCGCAAATCGGTCACAGCCCCGGGCCCCTTTCGGGGCGCTCCTACTGAGCCTGCTGATAGAAGGGCCGCACTTGGGCGCGCATCCAGTCGGCCACCGGGTCCTGGGCGACGTCGAGGAGGACCAGGTTCACCGGCCACTTGACCGCGACCCGGGCGAGGGCGCGGGCGAGCGCGTCCATGGGGAGTGCCCGGAGGTCCCCCTCCCACAGGGAGAGTTCGACGCCGACGAACATGACCGGGTCATCGCCCTCGATGCTGGCGAGACAGCGGCGGGCGGTCAGTACGACTCCCGTCGCCGCGAACTCGGCCGAGGCGGCGGCGAGGAAGTCCACCGGGTCGTCCTGCCAGTCGGGCTCGAAGAGCCTCACCCGGCCTCCGGTCGTGGGCCCGTCCAGCGGGGTGCGCCCGGCCCGGCACAGCTCGGCGACCGCGAGGGGCGGCAGCGGCACGCCGACCACCCCGTCCGGGTTGATCGCGATGCCGACCTGCGGGGGCAGCCCGCGGGCGAACTCGACGGCGGGCGCGATGGTGTACGACAGATGGCTGCCGACGACCTGTCGGAACTGCTCCTCGGAGCTGAAGACCGGCACGTACACCTGGCCCTCGATCTCCAGGGTGGGCAGGTCGAGGGCCGCCGCGTCCGGTCCGCCGCCGTTGGGCAGCGGCACCCAGACGAAGCTGCGGCCGAGGACCTCGACGATGCGGCCACCGGCGGTGGGCACTCCGAGGGACGCGGAGAGCACCTCCTCCAGTTCGTTGCCCGGCCATCCGCCGTGCGGGTGGGGGTGCGCTGAGGCCGGAAATTCCGGGAAGTCGGAGAAGTCCATCTGTCTACCTGTCTACCGCCTGCGGTGAACCACTGTTCTGGTGTCCTGGCTGGAAAGATTAGTGGGCCTGTACGACTTCACAGCCGCTCTCGGCCGGTCTCGGCCGCCATCCGGCGCTCCCGGCCACTGTCCGCCCCTCTCTTCCGCTGCCGGTCACCCGAAGTCGATCCGCCGCAGTACGTCCGCCGCCTCCCGGTCGAGGAGCACCGCCGAGCCGCAGCCCTCCGGCAGGTCACCCCGCTCGACGGAGCGCAGCAGCCGCGCGACCGCGCCCCGGTGACGGGCGAACGCGTACCGGGAGACGCCCCGGCCGCGCTCGCGCTGGCCCTCCAGCGCCGTACCGGGCGTGACGTCGAGCAGCAGCAGGTGGAGGGTGCCGCCGCGGCGGTGGGCCTCGCGGGCGAGCCAGCGCCGCACCCAGGCCTGTGTACCGCAGTCGTGCACGACGACCCCGGCGCCCGAGCGCAGCGCGCGGCGCAGGCCCGCGTAGTGCGCGAGGCGGACGAGGGGGCGGTAGACGGCGTACGGCAGCCATCCGGCCGTCCGCTCGTCCCAGCGGTCCCGGGTGTCCTGGGAGTCGACGCGCGGGCCTTCGACGGCCCGGCGCATCAGGGTCGACTTGCCGCTGCCGGGCAACCCGGTGACCACGACGACGTCGGCCGCTCCGAAGTACAGACCGTGCGGAGAGTGTCCCGCGCGCTCCCTGAGGTCGCGGACGACGGCCGCCGGAAGCGCTCCGCGGACCTCCCGGGCCCCGGCCGGGGCGCCGGGCTGCTCGGGCAGCGCGAGGCCCGAGGTCGTGGCGTACGCCGTGGTCCTGTTCACCGTGATCGTCCTCCCCTTGGGTGTGGAGTCCCATCCCCGTCGAGTGTAAAGAGAAGGTAATGCGCGGTGTCTCTCGTTTCCGTACGCGGACTGCCACAGGCCGGTTACAGATGCGGACTGCCGTGATCGGGACGACGCGTGCGATGATGTGCCCGCCAACTGCATACCGGCCGCTTGAATCCGCGCGGGAGAGTTCCGGGAACCTTCGGGTACCCGGGCGCCGAAGGAGCAAGTCCCTCCCTTGAATCTCTCAGGCCCCGTTACCGCGCGGGCGAGGCACATCTGAAAAGCGGGCCACTGTCCAGTGGCTCCACCCAAGGTGCAAGTCAGGACCTCCGTTCGCGGGGTCTTGATGAACCTCTCAGGTTCCGATGACAGATGGGGAGGAACGACCTCGCCGTCATGCCTTGGGAGCCCCACCGATGAGCAGTAACGCACCCCGTCTCACCGCACTCGATGCCCTGCATCGCTCGCTCGGCGCGACGATGACCGACTTCGCGGGCTGGGACATGCCCCTGCGCTACGGCTCCGAACGCGACGAGCACCTCGCCGTGCGCACCCGGGCCGGTCTCTTCGACCTCTCGCACATGGGCGAGATCACGGTCACCGGGCCGGGGGCCGCGGCCCTTCTGAACCACGCGCTGGTCGGCAACATCGCCTCCGTCGGCGTCGGCCGCGCCCGCTACACGATGATCTGCCAGGAGGACGGCGGCATCCTGGACGACCTGATCGTCTACCGGCTGGCCGAAAACGAGTACATGGTCGTCGCGAACGCCTCCAACGCCCAGGTGGTGCTCGACGCGCTGACCGAGCGCGCCGCCGGTTTCGACGCCCTCGTGCGCGACGACCGGGACGCGTACGCGCTGATCGCCGTGCAGGGCCCCGAGTCCCCCGGCATCCTCAAGTCGCTGACCGACGCCGACCTGGACGGGCTGAAGTACTACGCGGGTCTGCCGGGCACCGTCGCGGGCGTCCCGGCGCTGATCGCCCGCACGGGTTACACGGGCGAGGACGGCTTCGAACTGTTCGTGGCCCCGTCCGACGCCGAGAAGCTGTGGCAGGCGCTGACGGAGGCGGGCGCGCCCGTCGGGCTCGTCCCCTGCGGCCTCTCCTGCCGCGACACGCTGCGCCTGGAGGCGGGCATGCCGCTGTACGGGCATGAGCTGACCACCGCGCTCACCCCCTTCGACGCGGGGCTCGGGCGGGTCGTGAAGTTCGAGAAGGAGGGCGACTTCGTGGGGCGTACCGCGCTCCAGGAGGCCGCCTCCCGCGCCGAGGAGAACCCCCCGCGGGTACTCGTCGGGCTCGTCGCCGAGGGCCGTCGCGTACCGCGCGCCGGGTACCCGGTCGTCGCCGGCGGCAAGGTGATCGGCGAGGTCACCTCCGGCGCCCCCTCCCCGACGCTGGGCAAGCCCATCGCGATGGCGTACGTCGACGCCGCGCACGCCGCTCCGGGCACGGCCGGGGTCGGCGTGGACATCCGGGGCAGCCATGAGCCCTACGAGGTCGTGGCGCTGCCGTTCTACAAGCGCCAGAAGTAGCTTCGGGGCCGAAAGGGCCCCGTCCAGCGCGCCCACGTGACGCACGCCTCTGTGTCACGTCTCGTATCCCAAGACCACCCGGTCATCCCGTTCATCCCCACTCCCCCGCGTACAGGAGAATTCAGGCCATGAGCAACCCCCAGCAGCTGCGCTACAGCAAGGAGCACGAGTGGCTGTCGGTCGCCGAGGACGGCGTCTCGACGGTCGGCATCACCGAGTTCGCGGCCAACGCGCTCGGCGATGTCGTCTACGCCCAGCTTCCCGCGGTCGGTGACACGGTGACCGCGGGCGAGACCTGCGGCGAGCTGGAGTCGACCAAGTCGGTCAGCGACCTGTACGCGCCGGTCACCGGCGAGGTCGTGGAGGCCAACCAGGACGTGGTGGACGACCCGTCGCTGGTGAACTCCGCCCCCTTCGAGGGCGGCTGGCTGTTCAAGGTACGCGTCGCGGAGGAGCCGGCCGACCTGCTCTCCGCGGACGAGTACACCGAGTTCTCCGGCTCTTAAGGACTTCTGACTGATGTCGCTTCTGAACACGCCCCTGCACGAGCTGGACCCGGACGTCGCCGCCGCCGTCGACGCCGAGCTGCACCGCCAGCAGTCCACCCTGGAGATGATCGCCTCGGAGAACTTCGCTCCGGTCGCGGTCATGGAGGCCCAGGGTTCGGTCCTGACCAACAAGTACGCCGAGGGCTACCCGGGCCGTCGCTACTACGGCGGCTGCGAGCACGTCGACGTGGTCGAGCAGATCGCCATCGACCGCGTCAAGGCGCTCTTCGGCGCCGAGCACGCGAACGTGCAGCCCCACTCCGGCGCCCAGGCCAACGCGGCGGCGATGTTCGCGCTGCTGAAGCCGGGCGACACGATCATGGGTCTGAACCTCGCGCACGGCGGGCACCTGACCCACGGCATGAAGATCAACTTCTCCGGCAAGCTGTACAACGTGGTCGCCTACCACGTGAACGACGAGACCGGTCAGGTCGACATGGACGAGGTCGAGCGCCTCGCCAAGGAGTCCAGGCCGCAGCTGATCGTGGCGGGCTGGTCGGCCTACCCGCGCCAGCTGGACTTCGCCGCGTTCCGCCGGATCGCGGACGAGGTCGGCGCGTACCTCATGGTCGACATGGCGCACTTCGCGGGCCTCGTGGCCGCGGGCCTGCACCCGAACCCGGTGCCGCACGCCCACGTGGTCACGACCACCACCCACAAGACGCTGGGCGGCCCGCGCGGTGGCGTGATCCTGTCCACCGCCGAGCTCGCCAAGAAGATCAACTCCGCGGTCTTCCCCGGCCAGCAGGGCGGTCCGCTGGAGCACGTGATCGCCGCGAAGGCCGTCTCCTTCAAGGTCGCCGCCTCCGACGACTTCAAGGAGCGCCAGCAGCGCACGCTGGACGGCGCGCGCATCCTGGCCGAGCGCCTGGTCCAGGACGACGTCAAGGCCGTGGGCGTGGACGTCCTGTCCGGCGGCACGGACGTGCACCTGGTCCTGGTCGACCTGCGCAACTCCGAGCTGGACGGTCAGCAGGCCGAGGACCGTCTCCACGAGGTCGGCATCACGGTCAACCGCAACGCCATCCCGAACGACCCGCGCCCCCCGATGGTCACGTCCGGCCTGCGCATCGGCACGCCCGCCCTCGCCACCCGCGGCTTCCGGGCCGAGGACTTCACCGAGGTCGCGGACATCATCGCCGAGGCGCTGAAGCCCTCCTACGACGCGCGGTCCCTGAAGACCCGCGTGTCCGCCCTGGCCGACAAGCACCCGCTGTACCCCGGCCTGAAGTAGTACCGCCCGAAGCAGTACAGAACCAGTTCCTGCGAAAGTTCACTTTCGTACAGAAATTCGCACGGAACGTACGATTCACCAGGACGCCGCGCACACTGGAACTGGAGGTGTGCGCGGCGCCCGCCCCCATGCACCACCCCTGTTGTGAGGAGTCCCCGTGGCCATCTCGGTCTTCGACCTGTTCTCGATCGGCATAGGCCCGTCGAGCTCCCACACGGTGGGCCCGATGCGCGCGGCGCGCATGTTCGCCCGCCGGCTGCGCAACGAAGAGCTGCTGGACTCGGTGGCCTCCGTCCGGGCGGAGCTGTACGGCTCCCTGGGCGCGACCGGCCACGGCCACGGCACCCCCAAGGCGGTGCTGCTGGGTCTGGAGGGCGCGTCACCGCGAACGGTGGACGTGGAGGGCGCCGACGACCGCGTGGAGCAGATCAAGTCGTCGGGCCGTCTCTCACTCCTCGGCACGCACGAGATCCCCTTCTCCTTCGCCGACGACCTGGTCCTGCACCGCCGCAAGGCCCTGCCGTACCACGCGAACGGCATGACGGTCTTCGCGTACGACGCCTCCGGCGCACTCGTCCTGGAGAAGACGTACTACTCCGTCGGCGGCGGCTTCGTGGTCGACGAGGACGCGGTGGGCGAGGACCGCATCAAGCTCGACGACACGGTGCTCAAATACCCGTTCCGCACGGGCGACGAGCTGCTGCGGCTGACGAAGGAGACCGGCCTGTCGATCTCCGCCCTGATGCTGGAGAACGAACGGGCCTGGCGCACCGAGGAGGAGATCCGCGAGGGCCTCCTCGCCATCTGGCGTGTGATGCAGGCGTGTGTCTCCCGGGGCATGTCCCGCGAGGGCATCCTGCCGGGCGGCCTCAAGGTCCGCCGCCGCGCCGCCGTATCGGCCCGCCAGCTCCGGGCGGAGGGCGACCCGTTGGCCCACGCGATGGAGTGGATCACGCTCTACGCGATGGCGGTGAACGAGGAGAACGCGGCGGGCGGCCGCGTGGTCACGGCCCCCACCAACGGCGCCGCGGGCATCATCCCCGCGGTTCTCCACTACTACATCAACTTCATCCCGGGCGCGGACGAGGACGGCGTCGTGCGCTTCCTGCTCGCCGCCGGCGCCATCGGGATGCTCTTCAAGGAGAACGCCTCCATCTCCGGCGCCGAGGTCGGCTGCCAGGGAGAGGTCGGCTCGGCCTGCTCGATGGCCGCGGGCGCCCTCGCAGAGGTCCTCGGCGGCAGCCCCGAACAGGTCGAGAACGCCGCCGAGATCGGCATGGAACACAACCTCGGCCTCACCTGCGACCCCGTCGGCGGCCTCGTCCAGATCCCCTGCATCGAACGCAACGGCATGGCGGCGGTCAAGGCGGTCACCGCGGCCCGCATGGCCATGCGCGGCGACGGCTCCCACAAGGTCTCCCTCGACAAGGTCATCAAGACCATGAAGGAGACGGGCGCGGACATGAGCGTCAAGTACAAGGAGACGGCCCGGGGCGGGCTCGCGGTGAACATCATCGAGTGCTGAGAGGACGGGCCCTGACCAGCGCGTTCGTGTCTTTCTGCGCTGTCAGGGCCTTCCCTGTTTACGCGGCGGAAAGTCCCCAGAAACTCCCACGGGACAGACGTGAAAGTCCCCGAAAACTCCCCAGGGAACGTCGCTGTTTACGGGTGGGCAACGGGCCTACTCCAGGACCGACGCGGCGCTCTTGAGGCCGTCTCAGGGTGTTGAGTGCAGTCGGTGAACGTCAGGTAGTGGGACCTACGCATGACGAGACCGTGAGCGATCGTGCTGCGTGGTGCCCGGTCGTGCTACTGAGTGATGTTTTGCCTGATCAGAGCACGTGCGGCTGGTTGGACTGTGCCACCTCGTATCACGTCGTCCAAGGGCATCCGGCTACCGGCTGACCACCGGAGGGGCACCGCAGACGACAAGAAGAGGTGCCACGCGGGTTGTGGGTCTTCCACACTGCCTCCTGCGGCCGATCCCACTCCCTGCAGAGTCGCCCCAAGGGACCCCTCGTGGCGGGCTGGACACTGACGCCCCCGATCTCGTGACTGCTGTAGGGGCGGACAGCCACTGGTGCGACGCCGGGCTCTTGTCACCGTACGTGATGCTGCGCCCGTGCGGTGCATCGTCCCAAGCCAGGCGGCGCCCCTTCGTCTGGAATAACCCTCTGGCCGTTTCCATTGGACGATCCGCGTACCGTGCGCAATCACCGGTTCCGAGAGATCGACCCGGTCCGGCTGCATGAACTCGAGGGCAGCCTCGGTCAGGGATTCACCGGCGTTCCAGCTGACGTGGACGCCACCTGCCGGACCTTCGATGGTGTCGACGGAAACGCCTGCGCCGGCCTGCCTGTCGGCCAGGGTGTTGGGGTGTTGCACGTAAGACGGAAGTCCCGGCGGGGCCTGACAGTGGCTGAATCACTGATCCCGGTCAGTCATGCTTCTGCGCCCCCTTTTCCTTCAACTGGTCCAGGATCTCCGTCTCGGAGTGGCCGCTGAACTTGCTGTTGGCCACCACGTAGTCACCGGTCGGTCCAGCGCCCTATCGGGGCCTGAGTACGCGTACTCAGGCCCCGGTCGTCACGACCAGAGAGAATTTTGTCGTGGACGCTACTTCGATACAGCGGCACGACGAACCTGTGGCGCCATCCGGTGGGGCTCTGGCCATACGCATCCCGGGCGCTGCCGCAACCGGTGCCGCTCTCTCCTACCTGTCGATCCATCTTGTGCAGGAGGCGTACGCCTACGACGCCCGCGTGTGCGCCGATGAGACCAGTGTGTGCCTGACGCCGTGGCCGGTCCTCTCGTTCGCCGCCTCGTTCGCCATCGCACTCGTCGGGCTGATCATGGCGTACAGGCTCCTGGGTATCCGCCCCGGGCTGACGGTCATCCCGCCGACGCTCCTGCTGGCACCGTTCCCGCTCAATGCCGCGCTGAGCACAGCCGGCAAGTGGCCGGCCGTCGTAGTGGGAGCGGTATGGGCCGCCTCCGTGGCACTGACGGCATGGCAGCCCTACCGCATCCTGGGGCTGTCCACCGCGGCCGCGCTGCTCCTGGCCTCCTTCATCGTCATCTACCGCTGACCACTCAGCCTCGATCTCGCCCGAGGCTTCGTCGACGGGGTCACGGCCCTGACCCCGGATCTTGGACAGGGGAACGGGCCGAGCAGGCGAAACAGTCGGCGAGCGGCAGGAGCCAGCACTCGGTACGACGCGGAAGAGGCCGTCCGCAAAGGGGAGTTGTCGTCATCGTCCGGCCTCAGCGCCTCCAGCCGGTTGCCCTCGGACATCTCGGTGACCAGATCGGCCAGGCGCAGGCCCGGATCGCCCGCCGGCCTGGCGGCGGCCACACGCAGCGCCAGCGGAAGACTGCCGCACAGCCGGATCAGCTCGTCGGCCGCGAGCGGTTCGGCGGAGAGCCGGTCCGCGCCGAGTACCTCGCTCAGCAGCGTGTGGGCCTCGGCCGGCCGGAGGAGGTCCAACGGCAGGGTGTGTGCCCCGTCCCGGATCACGAGATCGCCGAGCCGGTTGCGGCTGGTGACGACGACGCAGCAGGACGGGCTGCCCGGGAGCAGCGGGCGGACCTGCTCCGCCGAAGCCGCGTTGTCCAGCAGGACGAGCAGGCGCCGGCCGGCCAGCAGGGTCCGGTACAAGCGGCCCTGGGCCTCGTGGTTCGCGGGGATCTCCGGTGCCGCGAGCCCCAGGCTCCGCAGCAGCCCCTCAAGCACCTCGCCGGGCTCGAGGGGCTGCCGGTCACTCCGCAGGCCGGGCCCAACGCGTCGAGCGTCCTGCGTAGCGGGGTGACATGACTGGCCAGCACCTTGTGACCGAATGCGGGTGTCTCCAAGGGCTTCGGGGTCGAGGACGACGAGGAGATCCTCGCCGCGGCCCGCGTCCTGCTCTGCGCCGAGCGCCGGGTCGGCTGGATAGCCGTCGACGCCCGCGATGCCGACGGTGTGCACGTCGCCGGCGGCGGCGCGTAGCCCCGGGACCTCCCCGGCGCCACGCGCGGCGCGGGTTCCCCGCACGGCGGATGCGGAGGTTCCGTGTCCGGGCCGGTGTTCGAGGGTGTGGTGGGGGAAGTGGGGGCATCTGAAGGGAAGTCGGCCACCGCACGTATCCGACATGACGGTACGTGTCCATCCCCCCATGCACGGAGGAGTCGCCCATGCTGCGCGGCATCGACGTCAGCGCCTATCAGTCGTCCTCTTTCTCCACCGAAGGCTTCTCGTTCGTCTTCGTCAAGGCGACGGAGGGCCGTTCGTACGTCAACCCGAAACTCGCGGCGCAGGTGAAGACGGCCCGGGACGCCGGGTGCGTCGTCGGGTTCTACCACTTCCTGTGGCCCGGCGACATCACCGCGCAGGCCGAGTACTTCGTCGGCAAGGCCCCCGAGAAGGCCGGGGACCTGCTCGCCGTCGACTGGGAGGCCACCGGTGACGGCACGCACGCGAGCAATGCCGAGAAGGACCATTTCATCCGGACGGTGAAGGAGCTTCGGCCGAACCACCGGGTTCTCCTCTACACCAACCGCAACTACTGGCTCACCGTCGACACCACCTCGTACGCCGGGGACGGCCTGTGGATCGCCGACTACGTGACCGCGGGCAAGCCTCGCATCAAGGCGTCGTGGCGTTTCCACCAGTACACCGACGAGCCCCTGGACAAGAACGTCGCGGACTTCGCCAGCAAGGCCGCGCTGCGGGAGTGGGCGGGAGGGGACTGACGGGCCGCACCTTCCGCTGCGGATCGTGTGACGTTACGCGCGGAAGTCCGCGGAGCGCTCCCGGGGCGCCTGCGCCAGTGCCTTGGTCACCTCGTCCACGCCCTCCTGCAGGCCGTAGACCGGAGTACCGGGCTGCTGGCGCCAGGAGTCGTCGAGGCCGCCCGAGTCGACCGTGTCGAAGCCGAGTTCGTCGATGAGCTCGCGTACGACCCGCTTGGCGGCCTCGTCGTCACCGGCCACCGGCAGCGCCAGGCGGTCGGGGGAACCGGCCGGGCGGTGCCGGTCCAGGATGTCCTGGGCGTACGTGCCGTTGAACGCCTTGATGACGGTGTGGCCGATCTGCCGGGCCGTCCAGCCGCTCTCGGTCAGACCCTCGTCCTCGATCGCGGCGATCCTGCCGTCGCGCTGTTTGGGGTAGTAGTTGCCGGTGTCGATGACGGCAACGCCCTCGGCGGCCTGGTCCAGAAGCCCGTGCGGCAGGTTCGGGACCGCCTTCAGGGGAACCGTGACGACGACGACCTCGGCGCCGCGCGCCGCGTCCTCGACCTTGACGGGGGTCGCCCCGGTCTCCCCGGCGAGCGCGCCGAGCGTCCCCGGACCGCGGGAGTTCGCGACGGAGACCTCATGTCCGAGGGCGGTGAGCCGTCGGGTGAGGTTGCCGCCGATATTGCCCGCTCCGATGATGCCGATCTTCATGATGGACAGGCCCTTCCGGGATTGACGCCACTGGACTGACGGTGATCGCCAACCCCGGTACACGTCCACCTATTCCGCGAACGTACGGCGCTCGGGCGACCGCCGCCCGAACCGAGGCCCGGGGGCTCCGTCAGGGCCTCACCACGATCTTGCCGGTGTGCGTGTTGTTCTCCATCAGACGGTGCGCGTCCGGCAGACGGTGCGCGTCCGGCATGGCCTCCAGGCCGTCGAAGACCTCGGCGATCACCGGCCGCAGGGTGCCGTCGGCGCGACCCGAGTTGATGTAGTGCGAGGCACGGCGGCGCCCCTCGGTGTTCCGGGAGACGTGCGGGTTGGCGTAGCCGTGGACGGTCAGCGGCCAGTTGGTGGGCATTTCCGTGGGGGCCCGGTCGAGCCAGCCGTAGACGACCAGCGGGCCACCGGGTACGACGGCGTCGCCCAGGGCGCGGAAGCCTGCCTCGGGGACCAATGGCACGGCCGGTATCGGCGAGATCGATCTTGGTTGCGTGGCAAGTCGGCCCCGTAGTCCTGGCTCGGACGCCAGGGAGCAAGTAACCCGCCAGTAGGTTCGGTTCCGAACGGCGGGACCCGGTGGTCCCGAGATCTCCTCGGGGCCACCGGGTTCCCGGCCTACGCGATCTTCATCGGGGCGTCGGATCACCCAATTCCGCTGAATACCCGAGGTGGCCGGACACGGACGTGTCGGCCCGGGTGCCGCGGTCTTCGTCGATCTGTGCGCCGCCTATGGCGATGACCAGTACGACGATGCCGACGAGTACCTGCAGGCAGGCGCTGACGATGGCGCGGAGCAGGTAGAGCAGTGCTGCGGTCAGCAATATGACACCGCCGGCGATGCCCACATACAGCCAGTTGGGGGTGAGAGCGATGTCGGAGTTGTCCGCGCCGGGATCGAACGGCTTCCAGCCGCTGTAGTCGATGCCGAGCAGGAAGGCCGCGACGGCCCCGATGCCGTCGAGGACGAGCAGCCCGGCGGCCAGTGCGATGTCCCCGGCCAGGGGCAGCCACCGGCGTCCGGTTCGCGGGGGCAGCACGTCGCCACCGCGGAACTGCGGCAGGCCGGAGGGCCTTGGAGACGCGGGATCGGTCATGGGCACAAGTTTCTCTCGAAAGCAGGACCGGGTCCTGAGTACAGGTACTCAGGACCCGGCGTTGTGCGGATGTCAGCCGTGGATCAGAGGCGAACCGACAAGTTCCTTGGTGATGGCGCCCTTGTCGTCGCCCTCGATGTCGTAGACGATCGTCGAGTCCGTCGACCACCACAGCTCGCCGTCGTAGACCGTGGACGGCGCGACGCAGGTGTTCGCGGGCTCCACCTGGAACCACGAGTAGTTGTCGTTGACGAGCTTGGTCAAGTCGCACGTCTTCGACGTGACGACGTGGTCCTCGGTGGTCTTGGTCAGGCGCTCCTCGATCCGCGTGGTGATCTTGAAGCTGGTGAACCGCTTGGAGTTGTCGATGACCTGGTCGTCGACGATCTGCCAGCTCATGACCGACTTCCCGGTCATGCTGCCGGAGAGGGTGGCGGTGTTCTGGACGTAGTACGTGGTCTGTGGCTTGGCGCCAGGGAAGATCACGTCGAACTGGGAGTCGGTGGTCCCCGCCGAGGCCGGCGCGGCGGCCAGGGCGACGAGCGCGAGGGCGGTGGCGCCACCGGCGACGGCGGTGGACAGAAGCTTCCTCATGATGATGTCCGTTCGGGTCAGGTGGGGCCCCGCGGGGAGCGGGGCCCCTGAGGGACGGCGGGGCTACAGGCCCATGCCGGTGAAGGTGCGTTCCAGGGAGTCGGCGTACAGGCGGGCGCCGGCGATCTTCGGGTGGAAGGACTGGGCCGACAGGCCGTAGTTCTCGAGGACCGGGTAGTCCAGCTTCGGCTGGTCCGAATCCACGAGCGTCTTGACGATGCCGTGGACGGATTCGGGGTTGCCGCAGACGGCCTTGCCCGCGAAGTTCTGCTTGGGGTTGGAGAACCATGCCTGGGTGCCCGTGGCCTTGGCGTCGTCCACCGACTGCTGCATGGCGGCCGCGAGTGTGTCGGCCACGCTGTTGAGCCAGTCCGAGGAGGACGCGGACAGACCGATCTGCCCGACCCCGGGCACCGTGATGCTCAGGCACGCGCCCCGGTCCTCGATCAGCGGCGGGTACCCCATCAGCGCGATCTTCGCCTTCGGGGCCCTCTCGTGGATCTCCGCCAGGACCTTGGTGATGTCCGGCCGTACGATCTCGTTGATGATGCCGGCCGCGGCCTGCTCCAGCGGCTGCCCGATGAACTTGCGGTCCCGACCGGCCAGTTGCTTGTCGGTGTCACCGTCTTCGAAGGTTTTGTCCTTGCAGTTGCCGCCGTTCACCGCGAGCAGGCATTTCTGGATGATGGCGGAGAAGCGGGCGTCGTTGCCGCCGATGGAGAGGGTGACCAGGGTGGTGTTCTGGTCCAGGTAGCCCTTGTCGATCTGCGTCTTCTCGCCGCCGTTGGACTGCACGATGCCGTTGTGCACCATGTTGTAGGTACGGGCGCCGGAGCAGGCGATCAAGTGGTAGTCCACGGTGGTGCCGTAGCTGTCGGCCGAGGTTCCGATCGACGCCGACCGGCCTGGGATCGTCGCTTGGCGCGACCACGCCTGGGTGGAGCGGTGGCAGGCGTTGCGGGTCTTGTTGTCCTGCTTGTCCAGGTAATTGGTCTCAGGGTAGTAGTCTCGGTTGCCCTCGGAGGCGCCCTCACCGGAGGAGTACGAGTCGCCCATGGCGACGACGAAGTCCTTCGGCTTGGCCGACAGCGGCTGGAAGGCCACCGAGTCCCAGGCGATGTCCTCGTCGCCGGTGCCGTCGTCGGTGTCGGTGTCGAGGGTCACCGTCGGCGTGCCGGTGAAGTTGAACACGCCCAGGTCGACCCACTTGTTCTGCCGAATCCGCTGCGGTTGCACCCGGAGGGGCGAGAGCGAGTCGGTGCCGCCGATCCGGTAGGCGGCCTGCCGGGTGTGGGCGCCGTGGTCGGGCATATGCACGAAGACGCGCATCCAGCCGCGCTGGCTGCCGCTGAGCGTCCACTTGCCGGAGACCTGCAGCCGCTTGCCGTCGGCGGTCGCCAGCCAGCGGGTACGCGCCATCCAGAAGTGGTTGTTGTTGCCCGCGCCGATCTGGTGCAGATCCATCTTGGACGAGTACGTGCCGTTCTCGCCGGCGAAGGTGAACTGGAAGGAGCCCTGCGAACTCACCGTGCAGGTACGTCCCGAAGTGCCCGCGGGAACGGTGCCGTTGGGCAGGTCGTCCACGATCAGGGACCCGGAGGGCAGGCCGGTGTTGCAGCGCGGCGGGTAGGAGTTCTCGTCGGGCTGCTCGGGATAGGTGTCGTCGAACCGGTGGACCGGGTTGCCGCACCGGGCCTCGGTGGTGCAGTTCTTCCAGCTGACCGGCTGGTTCCACCAGCACTTCAGATACAGCGGGTTGTTGCTGTTGGGGTCACCGGGCAGAGCGCACGGACCCTTGCCGTCGTCGTTGGAGGCGCCTTCACCGATTTTCGAGGGCACGCAATCGTTCTGCGAGCCGCAGAAGGTGAAGATGGGCGGCTTGGCGGAGGTGCGGGCGTCGGTGGAGTTCCACCACGCGGCGCGGTAGCCCGCCTGCATGTCGCCCGGCTTGAACATGGCGGAGATCGGACGGGCGGCCCAGCCGATCACCTTCTCCTCGTACGGCCAGTCCTGCGGGTGCGCGGCGTGGCTGTAGTCGTCCTTGCCGTCGGCGCTCTCCAGGAAAGGGGTCCGGTTCTCCTTCCACAGCGGGTTGGCCGGGTTGTTCGTCCAGCCCACGCCCCACTTGCCGTTCTGCGGCGCCGACTTGGGGTAGTACCCCGCGTTGTACGCCCACAGCGCGTAGAACCAGTTCTCGATGTACTTCGGATGGCCGTCGTTGATGGTCAGGCCGTCCTTGCGGGTGTCGTTCCACTTACCGATGAGGATGTTGACACCCGCCGCGATGTTCGCGGCGTAGTCCAGCGCGGCGGCTTCCTGCTGCGTCGTGGTCTTGGGCTGCTCGCCGTCCTTCTCCTTGCCATGCATCCGCATGCCGTCGGTGACCTGCGTGATGCCGTAGCCGCAGTCGGCCTTGGCGAAGTCGATCGCCCAGGGGTCCTGCTGCTGGCCGTCGGCGGCGTACTTGACGCCGTAGAAGTTGCCGATCAGCGAGTTGGCCGTGACGCCGGGCACCGCCAGCCGGGTGGCCTGCCACATGTTCGACTCCTGCGCCGTGATGCCGAGCATCACCTGCGCGGGCACGTGCCAGTCCTCGCCGGATCCGCCCGCGAGCGGTGTCAGCGGGAAGATCGTCTGCGGGGCGTAGGCCGCCATGCCGGTGTTCTTCCAGTTCGCCGGCCGTGTCGCGCCCTTGTTGAGCTTGCCGACGATGGCCTGGTCGACGGCCCACTCGACCTGGCGGGGGGTGGGCTGGAAGGCCTGCTTCGTGGGGTCGTTGCGCGGGACCGAGCAGTAACGGTCGGCTTCGACCGGGTCGTTGACCGCCGCCAGCGTCCTGACCCGGGTCTTCGCGCCCTGCGCGAGCAGGATCGGGCTCGTCTGCGTTCCCTGTGTGACCTCGCGCTGCCCGCCGATGGGCTCGGAGCCGGGGTGCGCGTCCAGGACGACGGTCTTGCGGGTGTCCAGGGCCTTCACGGTGGTACGGACGGTGCGGGCTTCCAGGGCCTCCTCCGGGCGGATCCGGGAGTCCTTGCCGTCCGCCCAGCGGGCGGTGACGACGGCCTGTCCACGGCTGGAGACCTGGGCGTCCTTGTCGATGCCGCCGGGGTTGTTCAGCTCGCCGTCCGCAGCGCGTGAGGTGGAGGCGGCCTTACCGGTCACGTACACCCTGCCCGAGGGCGTGGCGGTGAGGTCGAACTCGTCGAGCCTGCCCTGCGCGAGCCCGGCGGGCCTGCTCCGGCCGTCGGCCTTCTTGATCTGTTCGGCGCTGACGCGCGAGACCGTGGCGGTGTTCCGCGCCGCCACGGCGCCGCGTGCCTTCGACGCCTGGGGATCCGGGTCGATGAACGTGACACCGTTGTCGGCGTCGACCTTGAGCTGGAAGGGCCATGCCTTCGTGGTGGCGATGTCGCGGGTCCTGCCGCCCTTGACGCTCACGATGTGGTTGTCGGCGGCGGCAACGATGCCCTGGTCGGTAGGCACAGCCGAGGTCACCTGCCCGGTGACCGTCTGCTTGGTGCCGACCTTCCCGGTCCTCGCGTCGACCGTGATCAGCCGGGTCTGGTTCTTCGCCGACCGGTCGTTGGTCAGTGCCGTGAATACCGCCCCCTCGCCCTGGCCGCACCCCGGGGAGAAGTAGCCCAGGGTGGCCTGGAACGGCAGCTTCGTGACATGACCGTCGGTCAGGTCGACGACGGCGGTGAACGCTCCGCGCGTCATCAGCTCGGGCTTGTTGGTGAAGGTGCGGGGCGCGTAGGCGACGGCCGCGTACTTCCCGGACTCGGTCAGGCAGGCGTTGCCGATCCAGGTGTCGGTGTCGAAGCCGGGCTCGGACAGGGTCGCCGCCGTATTCCAGGCGTACCCCTGCTTCTCGTCCGCGATGAGGACGTGGAAGCCGGTTCCGTCACCGGAGGTGGTGAAGGCCTGGTCTGACGACTTCTTGTAGTCCTTGCCAAGGACGTCAGAGCGTCGGTCCGTCGGGACGGCGGCGGGTTGGTCGCCGGACTCGGTCGCCAGGCTCGGTCCCCCCGGGTCGTGCGCGGCCGGTGTCGACCAGCCCTTGGCTTCCCCCTGCGGGCCGGCCGCAGCATATGCCTGCGTCGTGGCGACACCGGAGGAAAGAGCCAGGGTGAGAGCTGCTGTCACCGGTAATTGCGCACGCCTCAGCATGGCGTTGCGTCTCAAGTGGGGTCTCCTTCTACGGAGCTGTGGTTTTCAACTGCGATGGAACGAACGGCGCCGTCAGTGAAGGAGGGAGAGCGTGACGGTCACGCGGGCCGGGTGGTCGTGTGGTCACCGGCCGGGCTGGTCTGAGGTGCAGCTGCGCGCGTGCGGCAGCAAAGTGACACGCAGACATAGCGCAACATCCCCCCGTCGAAAACGTGCGCTAGGAACCAATGTTCGGTCCTGTGGTCACTCGGAACGTATCAGTGGGCCACGGCGCGTGTCATTCACAATTTTCACAGCGGACTCATATGTGGCACGGGGCACACAACTCAAGGTCGATCACAGGCTCATCGCTGAACTGGCACACCGGCGTGACCACATTCGACGGAGCGCCCCCCTTCGTCACAGAACCGGGCCCGCCTGCCGTGTCCATCGGTCGCGGAGAAATCCGGGTCGACGCCCTCAACTCGACCAGTTGCGCGAGCAGAGCTTGCACGGACAGGCGTGGGGTCATGGTCGCCGGGTGGGGCGGTCGTGCCGGCGGTGGGTGGTCCAGGCGCGGCGGATGAGGCTACGGACGGTGATGATGGCATCAGTGAAG
Source organism: Streptomyces sp. NBC_01450 (assembly GCF_036227505.1). Classification (NCBI taxonomy): domain Bacteria; kingdom Bacillati; phylum Actinomycetota; class Actinomycetes; order Kitasatosporales; family Streptomycetaceae; genus Streptomyces; species Streptomyces sp. NBC_01450. The sequence continues at coordinate 4,042,082 of NZ_CP109480.1, forward strand.
TCGAAGCAGGCGTTGACGTACTGCCCGGCTCCGCTGCCCGCGACCTCCGAACCCGTCCCCAAGTCCTCCCGCACCGCCGCTCATACCGCCGCCACCGGCCTCGGCATGGAGCTGGAGGAGTCGCAGCCCGGCTCCGACACGATCGTCACGTCACCCCTCGACACGCTGCTGCTCCACATCCTGCGCGCCGTCCACGCCGACCCGTCCCACCCCTGGACGGTCGAGGAACTCGGCGCACGCGGCGGCCTCTCCCGCGGGGTCGTTCACACGGCTGCTCGGTGGCCGGGCTGCGAGTGCGGTGTGGCAGCGGTGGTGGGACGAAGGGGCGCCCGCCGTATGGTCGGCGGGCGCCCCTGTGCCCGGGTCACCTGTGCGGGGTCCGGGTCACTTGTTCAGGTGGGTCCAGAACTCGTCGAACGAGAGGACCTTGTCCCCGTTGAGGTCGCGGGTGGCGATGATGGCCTCCGCCACCGAGTCGGTGACGTTCCAGTCGCCGCCCTGGGCGAGGGCGCTCTTGAACTCGGCCGCGGTGATGAAACCGTCACCGTCCGTATCGATCCGCTCGAACTGCTTGCGTGCTTCCTCGATGTCCGCCACCGATCCGCCCCTTCGTAGTGCATTACAGCTGTATTGACGGAGGTCAGATTAACGGTCCGCGCCGGCCCTCAGTGCGGCGACCACCCAGCCGAACTCCTCCCGGTGCGCGGACGGGGTCCCCGCACCCTTCACCGTGGCCAGCAACTCCCGGTACCGGGCGAGCCGGTCGTTGGACGCCGACTCCATGCGTTCGAGCACGGCGGCCGGGTCGCCGTCCCCCAACACCTCCCGCAGGATCGCCTCCGCCTCGGGCGACTCGGGGGCGATTCCCCGGGCGCGGGCCTCGGTCCCCAGCTGGAGCAGACGCATGGGGAACCACACGGATCGCCCGGCGGCCGCGGCGTGGTCCTGGTCGGCCGCGTTGAACTCGACCACCTTGCGCATCTGCGCCCGGAACTCCGGATCCTGGACCATCTCCGCCAGCTCCACCCAGGCGTCCACCTGCTCGGGGGTCGGCTCCTGAGGCAGGTCCACCGCGATGGAGCGCATCCGCTCCTGGATGGCCGGATCCACGGAGTCGAGCCCGTGGAACAGCTCCTCCACGAACTCCTCCATGATCCGTTTCCGTTCGGCGGCCGACAGCCGCGCCAGTTTGTTCATGAGCGTCATCTCCTCCGCGGTCGAACCGCGTCGCGCCACGGACGACAGCACCGCTCTGGTCACCTTCAGCGACCTGATCTGCGCGTCCAGCGCCGTCACATGGGCGGCGGCCACCTCCGCGACCGTCGTCTCGCCGGCCAGCACCTTGCGTACGGCGTCCAGACCGAGGCCCAGTTCGCGCAGGGTGCGGATCAGCTCCAGGCGGGCCACGGACGCGGCGTCGTACAGCCGGTAGCCGCCCGCGGAGCGGGCCACCGGCGGCAGGGCGCCCTCGTCCGACCAGTAGCGGATGGTGCGCACGGTCAGTCCGGTGGCCCGGGCCAGCTCGCCGATGGTGAGAAGTCCGGTGCCGTCGTCGATCATGTCTGCGAGTCTGGGCCTTCCAGTGGGTGGAGACTCAAGGAGCGCGGTGGTGGAGACTCTTCGGGACATTCTCGACGCGGCGGCCCGGGGTGTCTTCCCTCCCTCCGACGGCCGTACGACCGTCGTGCCGCAGGCGTCCGACCGGGACGCGGGCGTGCTCGCCTTCACCGCGCACGCGGTCGTCTTCACCGACGAGGATCCGCGGTGGGTGTACGACACGCTGGCCGCCGTACCGTGCGACGCCCTCGCCGCGCCGATGAACCCACGGTTCCTGGCGGCCTTCCTCGATCGCACGGGGCGTACGGCCGAGACGATCGACGCGATGCTGGTGGGCTCTCCCCTGCCCGGTGAGCCGCCGCTCCCGCTGATGGAGATCACGGACGGCGACCATCCGCGGATCGTGTACGCCCGAGGGCGGCGCGACGACGTGCGCGCGTGGACGGCGGAGGGCGGTGTGCTGGTGCTGGGGCGCGGGATCGCGGGGCGGCTGGAGGTCTCGGTCGAGGTGGACGAAGGGGTACGGCGCCGGGGGCTGGGCCGGGCCCTGGTGACGGCGGCCCGGCAGCTGGCCACGGAGCCGCTGTGGGCGCAGGTGGCGCCGGGGAACGCCCGCAGCATGCGGGCGTTCCAGGCGGCCGGCTACCGTCCCGTGGGTTCGGAGGCGCTGCTCATCGCCAGGTAGGCGTCAGTGCCAGGGCGCGTAGTACGGGTTGCTCTCGCAGTCGCTCATGATCTCGGTCTTGGTCTTCTTGTCGACCGGGCAGACGCCGATGATGTACTGACGCGCGATACCGCCGGGGAAGGCGACCTCGACCTGGTCGGCCCACTTGTGGGTGTCACCGATGGTCTTGTTGACGTCGACGCCGCCGGGCGCGTCGATGTAGTAGTTGAAGCCCGACTTGTACCAGGTCTTGTACAGGTCGTGGTCGTACGTCGTCGACACGTACGGCGAGGGCTGGTTGACCAGGACGTACTGCTCGATGTCGTACTGCCCGTCGATGACGTCCTTGGGGTGGAACCCCTGCTCGAAGACGGCGGCGGGGCCCCGGCTGTCGCTGCGGTAGAGGGTGCCGCAGGTCTTGCGCCAGACCGGCTCCGGGGTGATGCGGTCGACCTGCACACGGCGGTCGGCGGCGGCCTTGACCGGGTCGTCGAACTGGGGGCAGGCGGGCGCGGCGGCCTTGGCGAGCGGGGCGGCGGGGGTCGCGGGGGGCGTCGCGGCGGAGGTCGCGAGGACGGCCGAGAGGCAGGCGACGACGGCAGCGGCCCGGCGCCGCAGGCGAGTTGTGATCATGGGGAGCACGATCTCGGTTCTGCGGCGGCGGGCCGGGGATCGTCACCCGTACGGCGGCGTGTCACCGCCCTGCGGGTCAACCGGGCGTGGATCAGCGGAAGATGCCGGTGTGGCCGAGCGAGTAGCGGCCCGGCTGCGGGTAGACCGCGAGGCCGTGCGGGCCACTGCCGACCGGGATGCGGGCCAGCTGGACGCCGGTGCGGGTGTCGATGGCGTACACCTCGGAGTTGTAGCGCCCCGACAGCCACAGGACCTTGCCGTCGGCCGAGACGCCGCCCATGTCGGGGCTGCCGCCGTGCGGCAGGCGCCATTTCTTGGTCAGCGTGTTCTGGGTGAAGTCGAAGACGGAGATGGTGCCCTCGCCCCGGTTGGAGATGTACATCTCGCGCGAGTCGCGGCTGACGTACAGACCGTGGCAGCCCTTGCCGGTCGGGAGGAAGGACGGCTTCGTGAACTTGTCCCCGTCGAGGATCCACACCCCGTTGGCCACCATGTCGGCGATGTAGAACCGCTTGCCGTCGGGGGACATCTTGACGTCCTGCGGCATGGCGCCGCGGAAGGGCAGCTTCTCCTGGGCGACCACCTTCATCCGCTCGGTGTCGACCTTCAGCAGCTCGCCGCTGAACTCGCAGGAGACGATGAAGTAGCGGCCGTCGAGGGAGAAGTCGGCGTGGTTGACGCCGTAGCAGGTGACCGGCTCGGTCTTGACGCGCTTCATGGTGTGCGCGTCGCGGAAGACCAGCTCGCGGTCGAGGGAGGCCATGACGATCGCGTACTTGCCGTCGGGCGTGAAGTACAGGTTGTACGGGTCGTGCACGTCGACGGTCTTGCCCGCCTTGCCGGTCCTCGGGTCGATGGGGGTGAGGGTGTTGCCCCGGTCGTTGTTGACCCAGAGCGTCTTCATGTCCCAGGAGGGGACGACGTGCTGGGGCTGCGCGCCGACCCGGATCGTCTCGATGACCTCGTACGTCTTCGGGTCGATCACGGAGACCGTGTTGGAGTTGGTGTTGGGGACGTACACACGGGACGGGAAGTCCTTGACGACCGGCGAGAGCCTGTTCGGCCGGTCGGCGGTGTAGACGTCCGTCGGGTCGAGCACGGGCGGCATGCCGGGCAGGCCGTCGACCTGGTTCGGCTGGGCCGGTTTGACGGCGGCCTGGGTGCCGACGGCCTCGTGCGCGGTGTCCTTGGACTCGCCGTCGCAGCCCGGAAGTACGGCGAGCACGGCGAGTACCGCGCCCGCGAGCAGGGTGCGCTTCGTGAGGTTCCGGTTGCGGTGCATCAGCTCAGCAGCTCCGTGGTGGTGACCGCGCGCAGACCGCGGCGGCCGAGTTCTTCCAGGACGGCGGGGAGCGCGGCGACCGTGTCCGCGTACCCGAAGTGCAGGCTCACCACGGATCCGTCGCGGACCCCGCCGATGACCTGGCGTGTGACGGCGGGGGCGCCCGGCGAGGTGTAGTCGAGCGAGTCGACGTCGTAGGAGAGGACGTGCGGGTAGCCCACACGGCGGGCCACCCCCGCCACGAGGGAGGAGGCGCTCGAGCTGCGGGAGGGCCTGAACCAGGAGCCGATGGACCCGGTCAGCCGTCGCAGCCGGTCCGCGCAGCCCCGGATCTCGGCCTCCGCGTCCGCCTCGGACATCGCGTTGATGTCGAGGTGGCGCAGGGTGTGGTTGCCGAGGTCGTGGCCGCCGTCGAGAATGCGGCGGGCGATGTCCGGGTGCTCGTCGAGCCAACTGCCCACCGCGAGCACGGTGACCCGGGCGCCGCCCTTCTCCGCCTCGCCGAGCAGCGCTCTGGCGACGGCCGGGTCGCCCTGGCCGTGGAAGGTGAGGGCGACCCGGGGACGGTCGCGGGGGCCGTGGGTGATCTGAGCGGGCTGCCGGGGGAAGCGACGGGGCGCGGGCGCGGCGGCGGGCTTGACCGCGGGATTCGCGGAGGGATTCGCGGAGGAGGAGACGGACGTGCGGGAGGCGGCGACCGGGTGTGCGGCGGCGCCGGTCGCGGAACACCCGGCGGCGAGTGTCCCGGCGGCGAGCGCGACACCCGACCGCAGCGCCGCACGCCGATCCGGCACCCGGCGCGGATCCGGCTCCGCACGCGGGACGCCGACGTCGGGGCATGCGTCGGGGGACTGCTGAGGGGGGTGAGCGGGCGTGATCACCCTCACCATTTAAGAGTGTAATGGTACGAAAACCGGCGATTGATCCGATTAACGCGTGTACGGGTCGCCGTGCGGGCCGGGGAGGGGCGAGCGGTCAGCGGTCGGCGACGCGCATCTCGAACCAGGTGGTCTTGCCGCGGGGCAGGAGGTCGACTCCCCAGCGGTCGGAGAGTTTGTCGACGAGGAAGAGGCCGCGGCCGCTCAGGTCCATTTCCTGAACCGGCATCAGACAGGGGAGACCACGGGAGGGGTCACGGACCTCGACGCGGATCCAGCCCCGGCGGCGGCGCATCCGGAGCCCGAAGACGCGGGCCCCCGTGTGCCGTACGGCATTGCCGACGAGTTCGGAGACCAGTAACACGGCATCCTCGGTCATCTTCGGGGAGAGCCCCCAGTGGCGCAGGACGATGACCTGGGTGAGCCGCCGCGCGGTGGCGGCGGACTCGGGGCGGGACGGCAGCGGGACTTCGGCCTCCGTCGGATTGCCGAACAACTCGAGCGCCTTGAGCGCCCGCTCGTCCTCGACCGCAGGCGACCAGCGCGCCGCGGTCGCACTCCCGTGCCGCCGCGGCTGTTCGATACCCTCCAGCCCCGCCATGCCCCCCATCATGGCCGCCCAGAGCGGGCTTCGGGGCCGTTCCGGAGGAATACGCCCCCCGGAATCGACCATTCCGCACCATTCGATCGGCATATGCCCCGGGCAGTTCAGAGCTCGGCAGGGCCTAGCTGACCTGCCAGAATGCCCCACTTGGCGGCAATCGCCGATCGTCCGCGCCGAGACAGGCTTAAGGTTCCCTTAAGGCTGGCATAAACCAGCCCTTCGGGGGACAACCGATAAGACACCGCGTCAACTGCAAACGGATCAGGGGAACTTGGGGAGTGAGTTTCACCGCGCGAAGGGGGCTCCGGCAGTAATGCGGAGAACCGGCGGACAAGCGCGGATCAGAGGAACTTCGCCTTCCCCGGCCCCTCCTCGACGAAGCTGCGCATACCGCGCTCGCGGTCCTCGGTCGCGAACAGCCCCGCGAACCAGTTGCGTTCGATCGCCAGCCCCGTCTCGAGATCCGTCTCGAGACCCACGTCGATCGACTCCTTGGCGGCGCGCAGCGCGAGCGCGGGACCCTGCGCCAACTTCGCGGCCCAGGCGTGTGCCTGGGTGTACACCTCGTCGGCCGGGACGACCCGGTCCACCAGACCGAGCGACAGCGCCTCGTCCGCCTTCACCATCCGTCCCGTGAAGATGAGGTCCTTCGCCTTGGAGGGGCCGATCAGCCGGGACAGGCGCTGGGTGCCGCCGGCGCCGGGGATCAGGCCCAGCAGGATCTCCGGCTGGCCGAGCTTGGCGTTGTCCGCGGCGATACGGAAGTCCGCGCAGAGCGCCAACTCGCAGCCACCGCCCAGCGCGTACCCGGTGACGGCGGCGACGACCGGCTTGGGGATACGGGCCACGGCGCTGAAGGAGTCCTGCAGGGCACGGGACCGCACGACCATCGCCGCGTGGTCCATGGCCTGCATCTCCTTGATGTCAGCGCCCGCCGCGAACACCTTCTCGCCGCCGTAGATCACCACGGCGCGCACGTCCTCGCGGCGGGTGGCCTCCTCGGCGAGCTCCTTGAGCCGGTTCTGCGTGGCGACGTCCAGCGCGTTCATGGGCGGGCGGTCAAGACGCAGGGTGCCGACGCCTTCGGCCACTTCGAGATGCACAGTCATGAGGGCAGGTTAACGGGGACTAACGACAACGGGCCCGGTGTGCTCGGTCACAAAGGTGACCTGGCACAGCGGGCCCGTCGAGGCGAAGGGATCAGGCGGTCCAGTCCGACCAGGACATGTTCCAGCCGTTGAGGCCGTTGTCCGGGGCGACCGTCTTGTCGTTCGAGCGCTTCACGATCACCACGTCGCCGGTGATGGAGTGGTCGAAGAACCAGGCGGCGGGCGCACTGCGGTCGCCGCCGCCGCGCACGTCGCGCAGGCCCACGCAACCGTGGCTGGCGTTGTAGTTGCCGAAGGCGTCGCCGCCCCAGTAGTTGCCGTGGATGAAGGTGCCGGAGTCGGTCAGGCGCTGGGCGTCGGGCACGTCCTTGATGTCGTACTCGCCGCCGTAGCCGACCGTCTCACCGTTCATACGGGTCACCCGGAGCTGCTCGCTGATGACCATCTGGCCGTTCCAGGTGTCGTAGCCCGGCTTGCCCGTGGTGATCGGGATGGTCTTGATGACCTTGCCGTCGCGCTTGACGACCATCTTGTGGGTCTTGGCGTCGACCGTGGAGACCTGGCTGCGGCCGATCGTGAAGGACACGGTCTTGGCCTGCTTGCCGTAGACCCCGGGCCGGCCCTCGACACCGTCGAGGTTCAGGGTGACGCTGACCTTCGTACCGGCCTTCCAGTACTGCTCGGGACGGAAGTCGAGGCGGTCGTTGCCGAACCAGTGGCCCTGGACGTCGACGGCCGGCTCGGTCTTGATCTTGATGGCCTTCTCCACGGCGTCCGGGTGCGTGATGCCCCGGGTGAAGCGGACCGAGAAGGGCATGCCGACGCCGACCTTGGAACCGTCCTCGGGCGTGAACGTGCCGACGAAGGTGTTCTTCGGGGTCAGGGTGGTGAAGGCGGACTCCTCGGCGGCCTCACGGCCGTCGGCGTCCTTGGCCACCGCGTGGACCTTGTACTTGGTGGCGGAGGCGAGGTGGGTCGCAGGCGTCCAGGTGGCGCCCCCGCCGGTTATCGCGCCGTCGACCGCGTTGCCCTTGCCGTCCTTGACCGTGACCTCGGTCAGCTTGCCCTTGGCCGCGCTGACCTTGAGGGCCCCGCTGGTGGCCACGCCGTTCGTGCCGTCCTTCGGAGCGATGGTCACCACGGCCTGCGAGACCTTGGTGTCCGCCTTGGCGGAGCTGCCCGCGCTCTTGCCCTTGCCGTTCCCGGAGTCCGAGTCCCCTCCCCCGCCGCACGCGGACACGGCGAGCAGCAGCACGCCGAGCAGCAGCGCCAGGATTCCCTTGTTCCCCCGGCTCCCCCGTTCCCGCGTTCCAACCGACGCCCCCGATATCGGTCGCCCGTTCAAGTCTGTTCTCCCCTCGCACGGCCTGATCAGGCCCGCACCCCAGCGCGTCGCCGCGCGTATCGCGCTAATTAATCACACGGCTCGGAGAGATGGCTCCCCGGGATTGTCACCGTTCAGTCCCAAGTTCGGCCGTGTGGGGGCGCGCTGGAGTCCCCTGCCCTACGACGCGTGCGGGCGCCTCTTTCGGGCTACTTCGCCGCGCTGCCCGCCTTCCACTCCTTCCAGCTCATGTTCCAGCCTCCGAGCCCGTTGTCGGGAGCGACTTCCTTGTCGGCGCTGTTGACGACCTCGATGACGTCGCCGATGAGACTGCGGTCGAAGAACCAGCCCGCGGGGCTGTCGGAGCTGCCGCCCTTCACGTCCAGCAGACCGACGCAGCCGTGGCTGACGTTGCTGTTGCCGAAGGAGCCCGGGGCCCAGTAGTTGCCGTGCACGAAGGTCCCGGATTCGGTGAGGCGCATCGCGTGCGGGACGTCCGGGATGTCGTACTCGCCGCCGTAGCCGACCGTGCGGCTGTTCATCCGGGTCACCTCCAGCATCTCCATGACGACCATCTTCCCGTTGTACGTCGTCTTGCCGGGGGCACCCGCCGTGATCGGCACCGTGTCGAGGAGGTCGCCGTCGCGGCGTACCTCCATGGTGTGCGTGGCGGCGTCGACCAGGGAGACCTGGCTGCGGCCGATGGTGAACGAGAAGGTCTTGTACTGGAGTCCGTAGACGCCCTTCGCCCCCTCGACGTCGCGCAGCCTGAGCCCGACGGTGACCTTCGTGCCCGGTTTCCAGTACTGCTCGGGCCGGAAGTCGAGGCGGCTCTTGCCGAACCAGTGCGGGCGGATCTCCACCGCGGGGCTGGCCTCGATGTGGATCGCGCGCTCGACGGCGGACCGGTTCTCGATCTCCCGGTTGAACGCGAGGGAGACGATCATGCCGGTGCCGACGGTGGAGCGGTTCTCCGGCGTCACGTATCCGATGAACCGCTCCTCGGGGACGAACGTCGTGAACGTCGTGTGCCGTGCGGAGCGCCGCCCGTGCCCGTCGATGGCCAGCACATCCACGGTGTACTTGGCGGCCAGCGCGAGCCGCGGGTCGTCGGGCGCCCAGGTCAGGCCGTCGGACGAGATGTGCCCGGGCACCGCGGACTCCTGCGCGTCCTGGTCCTTGACGACCTGCACGGACTCAAGACGCCCGTCGGGCACCCGTACCCGCAGCTCCTGCCGCGGACGTACGCCCTTGCTGTTGTCGTCGGGAGAGATCCGGATGACGTCCTCGGCGGCGGGGGGTTTGCCGAGCACCTCCTCCATCCCGTGCGAGGTGCAGCCGGCGGCTCCGGCGAGCAGGCCGGCCCAGGTCAGTACGGCGGCCAGTGCGGCCCCTGCGTGCCGCGCGCGTGTCTGTTCGTGCTTCACAGCGGTCCCAACGAGTGTGCACCCCTGGGGAAACGTGAGTGCGAGCCAAGCGCTGGGCAGAACAGTGGGGAGGACGACGCGAAGGGAAGCCGCGGCGGGGACACCGCGCGCTTGCCCACGGGCCGTCCACCGAGCCGCAGGAGGCTGAACGGTGTCGAGCGCAGCCGAGCAGGAGGCCGTACCGGAGGGCCGTGCCACGGGCGAGAAACTGCCCGCGCAGTCGTCCCCCGTACTGAACGGCGCCCAGCGGGCGCCGTCGCCCGCCGTGTCCGTGTGGCCGGGCGCCCCGACCCCGCTCGGGGCGCGCTTCCGCGTCGGCCCCGACGGCGCGGCGGGCACCAACTTCGCCCTGTGGGCGGGCGGGGCGGAGGCCGTCGACCTCTGTCTCTTCGACGAGCGCGACGGCGAGGTCCATGAGACACGCGTACCGCTCACCGAACTGACCCACGAGATCTGGCACGGCTTCGTCCCCGGTGTGCTGCCCGGCCGCCGCTACGGCTACCGCGTGCACGGCCGCTGGGACCCGTGGACCGGCGCCCGCTGGAACCCGGCGAAGCTGCTCCTGGACCCGTACGCCCGTGCCGTGGACGGCGACTTCAGCCTGCCGCCCGAGGTGTACGGGCATGTGCGCGACTGGCCCCAGCAGCAGGTCGCGGACACCGTGCGCGACGACCGGGACTCGGCGCCGTACGTCCCCAAGGGTGTGGTCGTCCACGATGACGACGACTGGTCGGACGACCACCGTCCGAAGACCCCGTGGGCGGATTCGGTGATCTACGAGCTGCACGTACGCGGCTTCACGCGGCTGCACCCCGGCATCCCGGAGGAACTGCGCGGCACCTACGCCGGGTTGGCCCACCCGGCGGCGATCGAGCACCTGGTCGGGCTCGGCGTCACGGCCGTGGAACTCCTGCCCGTCCATCAGTTCGCCCACGAGGACCACCTCCTGCGGCGCGGGATGAAGAACTACTGGGGCTACAACTCGATCGGCTACTTCGCCCCGCACGCGGGCTACGCCTCCTCCGGGACGACCGGGCAGCAGGTCGGCGAGTTCAAACGCATGGTGCGGGCGCTGCACGCGGCCGGCATCGAGGTCATCCTCGACGTGGTCTACAACCACACCGCGGAGGCGGGCGAGCTGGGCCCCATGCTGTCCCTTCGCGGCATCGACAACCGGGGCTACTACCGGCTCCAGTCGGACGCCCGCCGGTACGCCGACTACACGGGCTGCGGCAACACCCTGCACGTGGTCCAGCCGCACGTCCTGCGCCTGATCACGGACTCGCTGCGGTACTGGGTGACGGAGATGGGGGTGGACGGCTTCCGCTTCGACCTGGCGGCGGCGCTGGCCCGCTCCATGCACGACGTCGACATGCTCTCCCCCTTCCTCGCGGTCATCGCCCAGGACCCGGTCCTGCGCCGGGTGAAGCTGATCGCCGAACCGTGGGACGTCGGGTCCGGCGGCTACCAGGTGGGCGCCTTCCCACCCCTGTGGACGGAGTGGAACGACCGCTATCGCAACGCGGTCCGGGACTTCTGGCGGGGCGCGCTGCCGGACGTACGGGATCTGGGGTACCGCCTCTCGGGGTCGAGCGACCTGTACGCGTGGGGCGGGCGGCGCCCCTACGCCTCGGTGAACTTCGTGACCGCCCACGACGGCTTCACGCTGCGCGACCTCGTCTCCTACGAGCGCAAGCACAACGAGGCCAACGGGGAGGGCAACCGGGACGGCACGGACGACAACCGGGCCTGGAACTGCGGGGCGGAGGGGGATACGGACGAGGAGCGGATACGGGGGCTGCGGCGACGCCAGTTGCGGAACCTGCTGACGACGCTGCTGCTGTCCACCGGGGTGCCGATGCTCGTCGCGGGGGACGAGTTCGGGCGCACCCAGCGCGGCAACAACAACGCGTACTGCCAGGACAACGAGATCAGCTGGGTCGACTGGAGCCTGCTGGACGAACCGGCCTGGCGTGCCCTGTTCGACCTCACCTCCCGTCTGATCGCGCTGCGGCACCGGCACCCCGTGCTGCGGCGCCGCGCGTTCTTCTCCGGCCGGGCCCATTCCGTCGACGGGCTGCGGGACCTGGCGTGGTTCACCCCCCGCGGGACGGAGATGACGGAACGGGACTGGTACGCGCCGGCCTCGACGCTCGGGATGTACCTCTCCGGGCGGGACATCCCGGGACGCGATGCCAGAGGGGCGCCGGTCGTGGACGACAGCTTCCTCGCGATCCTGCACGCCGGGGACCGTCCGGTGAGTTACGTCCTGCCGGGACCTCCCTGGGCCTCACGCTACGAACTCGTGGTGGACACCTCGGCGGAGGATCAGGCGCGGGCGCCGGGGGTGGTGCATCGGGCCGGGGGGACGGTCACGGTACCGGCCCGGGCGGTGCTGCTGCTGCGGGTGGTCGGCTGAGCCCGGCGGCGTCAGCCCAGGATGCCCCGGTCGTACGCGACCGCCACGGCCGCCGCACGGTCGTTGACGCCCAGCTTGGCGTACAGGTGGGTGAGGTGGGTCTTGACCGTGGCCTCGCTGATGAACAGGACGCGGGCGATCTCACGGTTCGAGGTCCCCTTGGCGACCAGGGCGAGGACCTCGCGTTCGCGGGCCGAGAGGGAGTCCTGGGCCGAGGCGGGGGCGCGGACCGCCGAGATCAGGCGGGAGGCGATCGCCGGGGAGAGGACCGTGCGGCCCTGCGCGGCCGCGCGGACGGCGGTGAAGAGCTCCTCCCGCGGGGCGTCCTTCAGCAGATAGCCCGTGGCGCCCGCCTCGATCGCGGGGAGGGTGTCGGAGTCGGTGTCGTAGGTGGTGAGGACGAGCACCTTGGCGCGGGCGCCGCGGCGCGCTAGTTCCGCGATGGCCTCGACGCCGTTCCCGCCGGGCATGCGCAGGTCCATCAGGACGACGTCCGGGTCGAGGGAGGTGGCGAGGGCGACGGCCTCGACACCGTTCGCGGCCTCGCCGAGGACCGTGAATCCCGGTGCGGACTCGAACATGCCGCGCAGACCGTCCCGTACGACGGGGTGGTCGTCGGCGATGAGGAGGGTGATCGCGGCGTCATCGGTCATGGCGGATCAACGGTACGCGAGCCGAGACCGCCGTACCGTGGCCCGGTTCGGACTCGACCGTGAGGGAGCCCGCGATGCGTTCGGCGCGGGCCCGCATGCCGTCGAGGCCGAAGCCGCCGCTGCCGGTGCGTTCGGGGACCGCCACGGGGTCGAAGCCTCGGCCGTCGTCGCGTATGTCCAGCGTCACCTCGTCGCCCATGAAGGACAGGGTGACGCCGAGGCGGGAGGCGTACGCGTGGCGGGAGGCGTTGGACAGAGCCTCCTGGGCGATGCGCAGAAGGGTCGCCGAGACCTCCTCGTGGAGCTGCTCGGCCGTTCCCGTCACGGTGAACTCGCCGCGCACATCGCTCCGTTCGGCCCATTCGGCCACCGTCTTCTTCAGCGCCTCCGGCAGACCGTCGTCCGCCAGCGCCACGGGGGCCAGGTTGTGCACCGAGCGGCGGGCCTCGCCCAGACTGTGCCGGGCGAGCGCGGAGGCGCGTTCGAGGTGGGTACGGGCGATGCTCAGGTCGGGGGCGTTCGCCACGACCTGGAGCTGGGCGATGATGCCGGTCAGACCCTGGGCGATGGTGTCGTGGATCTCGGCCGCCAGCCGCCTGCGCTCGTCGGCGACCCCGGCTTCCCGTGCCTGGACGAGGAGTTGGGCGTGCAGGGCGGCGTTCTCGTCGAGGGCCTGTTGCAGGGCGGCGTTGGCGCGTTCGAGTTCGGTGATGGTGGCGGCCCGGTCACGGGAGCGCTGCTCCTCCTGGAAGGCGACGTGGGCGACCGCCATCAGCAGCGCGTTGATGGCGGCCAGGAGCCCCGCGAACACCGCCCATTGGGACGCGCTGCGAGGCGGCATGCCGCCGGACAGCGAGGCCGCCTGCAGGATGGAGGTGGCGAACAGGCCGAGGCGCTGCCGACGCGTTCCGGGGATCACCTCGTCGGCGTCGAAGTAGCCGGTGATCGCGTAGAACGCGAAGAACGGGTTCAGCCAGGTGAGGGCGAAGGCGATCGCCCAGCGCAGGGCGTAGTAGACGGTCCCGCGGCGGGACGGGGTACGGCGGCCCCGGCGGGGCCCGTGCCACAACTGAAGGGCCAACGCGACGACGATCAGCGCTCCGAGCTCGTACCGTGCGGCGGCGGGGACCGCCGTCAGGTCACTGGTCGAGAGCGCGAGGACGGTGCCCACGACGAGCAGCCCGTAGGGGCCCCAGGTGTGGAACTGGTCCTGCCGCCGCTCGATCTGCCGGTCCGCCGCGTTCATGGCGCCAGTCTGCACGGGCCCTCGCCTACTCCCAGCGGAACCAGCGGGAGGCACCCGCCGTGAGCAGCACCGTCCAGGCCACGAGCACCCCCAGGTGCGCCCAGCCCGGCCAGTCCCCCGCCGCCGCCCGGTTCAGGGCCTGCGCGGCGGCGCCGAACGGGGTGTAGCCGACGATCCGGGCAAGCGTGTCCGGCATGGACTGCACCGGCAGCCACACGCCCGCGCAGAACATCATCGGGAAGAACACGGCCGACCCGATCGCACCCGCGATCTTCGTCGTGCGGGACAGCGCCGAGACCACCGCGCCCAGCGCGAGCGCGGCCAGGATCGCGAGGACCAGGGCGAGGAGATAGCCGAAGGCCTGCTCGGGCAGCCGTACGTCGAAGGCGAGGCGGCCCACCGCGAGCGCGCACAGGGCCGAGACGAGCGCCGCCCCGCCGTAGACCAGCATCTGCGCGGACAGCAGGGCCGACGGCCGTACCGGAGTGGTGGACATGCGGCGCAGGATGCCGCGCTCGCGGTAGCCGGTGATGTTCTGCGGCATCGACTGCAGTGCGCCGACGATCATCCCGAGCAGCACGGCCACCGGGACGTAGACGTCGATCGTACGCAGGCCGCCCAGGTCGGCGTGGTGCCGGCGGAAGGACGGGATGGATCCCAGGATCACCAGCAGCAGGGTGGGGAACAACAGGATCCAGAAGAGGGCGCCCGGTTCACGGCGGAAGAGGCGCAACTCGGCGCGCAGGACGGCGGTGTTCATACGGTGACCTCCGTCAGATCCAGGAACGCGTCGTCCAACGTTGCGTCGGACACGCGGAGTTGGTGGGCGGTGATGTGGTTGCGGGCGAGCAGCGTGATGACCGCGTTGACGGTCTCGTCGGTGCCTGACAGCGTGATCCGGCCGTCCTTGTGCTCGACCGACACGAGCGCGGGCAGCGCGTTCAGGTCACCCTCGTCCAGGGACGCGGAGGGCGTGAAGCTGATGACGGTGGAGCCGGCCGAGCGCCGGATCAGCCCCGACGGCGTGTCCAGGGCGGCCACCCGGCCCTGGTCGATCACGGCGATCCGGTCGCACAGGCGCTGCGCCTCCTCCATGAAGTGCGTGACGAGGAGGACGGTGACCCCGCTCGCCCGTACGTCCTCGATGAGCTGCCAGGTGTCGCGGCGGGCGCGCGGGTCGAGCCCCGTGGTCAGTTCGTCGAGGACGACGACGCGGGGGCTGCCGATGAGGGCGAGCGCGATGAACAGGCGCTGTTTCTGGCCGCCGGAGAGCTTGGCGAAGCGGGTGGTGAGCTTGGCGGTCAGGCCGAGGCGTTCGGCGAGGGGCTGCCAGTCGGCGGGGTGCGGATAGAAAGCCGCGTACAGTTCGAGCGCCTCGCGGACGGTGAGCTTGGCCTGGAGTTCACTCTCCTGGAGCTGGGCGCCGAGGACGCGGGCGACCTGTTCGTGGTCGGCGACCGGGTCGAGGCCGGTGACCCGAACCCGGCCGGCGTCCGGGACACGCAGGCCCTCGACGCACTCGACGGTGGTGGTCTTGCCGGCGCCGTTGGGGCCGAGGATCCCGAAGATCTCGCCCTCCTCGACGGCGAAGGAGACACCGTCGACGACGGCCCGTCCGCCGTAGGACTTGCGCAGTGCGCCGACTTCGATGACAGGTGTGGCTGACATGCTTCGAGGGTCCCGGCGGGGCGGCGTCGGGCACATCGGCCATCGCGCTCGAAGGGGCATCAACCGATCGGTTGATACCGTCGTACGACCGGTGCGCAACCTGTGCACGACCGGCCAAAACTCGGTGGGCACTGTCAGTGCCGAACCGTAGGCTCGCGAGTGATGTCCACACCAGATGCAGTGACCAGTGACCGAGCCGATCGTTCGACCGTACGCAGCCTGCTGCGCCTGTGGCCCTACGTGCGGCCGGTGCGCACGCGGCTGTTCGGCGCCGCCTTCGTCGCGATCCTCGCCTCCTGTACGGGGCTGGTGTTCCCGCTCGTCCTGAAGTGGATGGTGGACGGTCCCGTGGCCGACCACGACCCGGCGGGCATCTGGCTCGGTTCGCTGTACCTGCTGCTGCTCGGCATCGCGGAGGCGGTGCTGTTCGGGCTGCGACGGTGGCTGGTGGCGCGTCCGCTGTCGGCGGTCGAGGCGGACATGCGGGCGGATCTGTACCGGCATCTGCAACGGCTCCCGGTCGCCTTCCACGACCGCTGGGCCTCCGGACAGTTGCTCTCCCGGGGCACCACGGACCTGATGCTGGTACGCCAGTTCCTCGCCTTCCCGCTGACGTTCCTGCTGGTCAACTCCGTGACGATCCTGATCGGCGTCATCATCATGCTGGCCCAGCAGTGGACGCTCGGGCTGGTACTGCTCGCTCCCGCCGTGCCCCTGATGGTCGTGTGCTGGCTCTTCGAGCGGCACTACTCGCTGGTGGCGCGGCGGGCCCAGGACCAGGTGGGCGATCTGACGACGGTCGTCGAGGAGAGCGTGCTCGGCATCCGCATCATCAAGGGCTTCGGGCGCCACCGCAGCCAGGCCCACGCCTTCCGCGAGCTGTCCCGTACCCTGCGCGGCACGGAGCTGGCCAAGGCCCGCCTTCTCGCCGCCATCCTGACCGTCATCGTCACCCTCCCCGAGCTCGCCATCGGCGCCGCCCTCGTCCTCGGCACGATCCAGGTCGCCGACGGCCGCCTGTCCGCCGGCACGCTGGTGGCGTTCCTGTCCACGGCGCTCGCGCTGCGCTGGCCCGTCGAGTCCATCGGCTTCCTCCTGGCGATGAGCCAGGAGGCGGCGACGGCGACGGAGCGGTACTTCGAGGTGATGGACGAGAAGCCGGAGTCCACCGGTACGTCACCGGTCGCCGCCGGTACGGCCGAGGTCGCTGCCGGGAAGGGCGAGGGCGGACTCCGCTTCCATGGAGTCCAGTTCCGCTATCCCGACGCGCCCGCGGACACGCCCCCCGTCCTCGAACACATCGATCTGCACATCCGTCCGGGTGAATCGATGGCACTGGTCGGCGCGACCGGCACCGGGAAGACCACCCTCACCGCCCTCGTCCCACGGCTGCACGAGGTGACGGCCGGGCGGATCACGCTGGACGGCGAGGACATCACCGCGATGCCCCGCGAAGAGCTTCGCGCGCGCGTGGCCGTGGCCTTCGAGGAGCCCACCCTCTTCTCGGCGACCGTCGGGGAGAACGTGCTCATGGGCGCCCCCGACACCGCGGGAGAAGCGGACCTGGACCGTGCCCTCGCCGTCGCCCAGGCCGACTTCGCGCACGCGCTCCCGCAGGGGACCGCGACCCAGGTCGGCGAGCAGGGCCTGAGCCTGTCCGGCGGTCAGCGCCAGCGCCTCGCCCTCGCGCGGGCCGTCGTCGGCCGCCCCGGCTTCCTCGTCCTCGACGACCCCCTGTCGGCACTGGACGTCCACACGGAGGCCGCGGTCGAGGCCGCGCTGCGCCGCGTGCTGGCCGAGACGACGGCGCTGATCGTGGCGCACCGCCCGTCCACGGTCCTGCTCGCCGACCGCGTGGCCCTGCTCTCCGGCGGCCGCATCACCGCGGTCGGCACCCACCACGAACTGCTGCGCAGCAACGCCGAATACGCCCATCTGATGTCAGGTGACGAGGAGGACGACCGATGACGGCGCCCACGAAGACCGCGCCGAACAAGGAGCCGGACCGGGGGCCGGGCAGGGAAGCCGGCACGGAACCCGACGGCGGGGAGCCCGGCAAGGACCGTCCGGACGCGCGGGAGTCCCACCGGCACCAGGACCCGTTCGACCGCGACGCCCTGCCCACTCCCCCGGGCGCCACCGCCGCGCTGCTGCGCTCCCTCCTCACCCCGCTCAAGGCCCGCGTGGTGGTGACGATGGTGCTGCTCCTGCTCCAGCAGGCCGCCATCCAGGCGGGCCCGCTGCTCGTCGCGTACGCCATCGACCGCGCCGTACCGGCGTTCCGCGCGCACGACCACGGCCCGCTGATCGCGGTGGGGGTCGGCTATCTGGTGTGCGCGCTCGCCGCCGGCGGCCTCCAGTACGCCTTCACCGCCGCGTCCGCCAGAGTCAACCAGGACGTGCTGCTCGACCTGCGCGGCCGGATCTTCCGCCATGCGCAGGCGCTCAGCATCGACTTCCACGAGCGTTACACCTCGGGCCGGCTGATCTCCCGCTCCACGACGGACGTCGAGTCCCTGCGCGAACTGCTCAGCGAGGGCCTGCAGGAACTCATCACGGTGATCCTGTCCTTCGCCTACATCTCCGCGATGCTGCTCTGGCTGGACCTGGGCCTGGGCGCGGTCGCGGTGGCCTCCTTCGTGCCGCTCTACCTCCTCGTACGGCAGTACCGGCGCCGCGCGGGCCGCATCTACCGCCTGCGCTCGACCGCGATCGCCGCCGTCATCGTGAAGTTCGCGGAGACGATGAACGGGATCCGGCCGGTGCGCGCGTTCCGCCGCGAGGAGGCCAACGACGCGGAGTTCCGGGTGCTCAACAAGCGCCACGAGCACACCAACGGCGACGCCCTGCTGGAGATGGCCCGCTATGTCGTCGGCTCCCGGCTGGTCGCCAACACGGCGGTCGCGGCGATCGTGCTGTGGGGCGCGTACCGGGTGGCCGGTGGTTCGCTGGCGCTGGGTGTGCTGGCCGCCTCGGTGCTGTATCTGCGGCGCCTGTACGACCCGATCGACCGGCTGGGCATGTTCCTCAACGCCTACCAGTCCGCGGCGGCCTCGCTGGAGAAGATCGCGGGTCTGCTGGCCCAGACGCCGTCCGTGCCGGAACCGGCCGAACCGAGGCGGCTGCCCGCGCTCGCCTCCACGCAGCCGGGCCGCGAGGTCGTCTTCGAGGACGTCCGCTTCGCGTACCGCACCGGCGGCGAGGTGCTGCCCACCTTCTCGCTCACGCTCCCCGCGGGGCAGACGGTGGCCGTCGTCGGCTCGACGGGCGCGGGCAAGTCGACCCTCGCCAAGCTGCTGGCCCGCTTCTACGACCCCACCGACGGCAGGGTCCTGCTCGACGGCGTCGACCTGCGCGAGCTGTCCGTGCCCGAACTGCGGCGCGGGGTGGTGATGGTGACCCAGGAGGCCTTCCTGTTCTCCGGCACGGTCGCCGAGAACATCGCCATCGGCCGCTCCGACGCGAGCCGCGAGGAGATCGAGCGGGCCGCCAAGGCGATCGGTGCCCACGACTTCATCAGCGCGCTGCCCGAGGGCTACGACACGGACGTACGCAAGCGGGGTGGCCGTATCTCCGCCGGACAGCGCCAACTCGTCGCCTTCGCACGGGCGTTGCTGGCCGACCCGGCCGTCCTCATCCTCGACGAGGCGACCAGCTCCCTCGACATCCCGGGAGAACGGGCGGTGCAGCGCGCCATGTCGACGGTCCTGCGCGGCCGGACGGCGGTGGTCATCGCCCACCGCCTGTCCACGGTGGAGATCGCCGACCGGGTGCTGGTGATGGAGCACGGACGGGTCGTCGAGGACGGCAGCCCGGTCGAACTCGTCGCGTCCACCGGCAGATTCGCGGACCTGCACCAGGCGTGGCGCGAAAGCCTCGTATAGCGGACGGCGAGTGACTCGTTCAGCGGACGGCGAGTGAAAGGCATGAGGGCCGGATGATCGATGCGTACGAGGACCCCGGGACGCCCGACTGTCGGGGCGGGTGGCGGTACCTGTGGTGGCTGGTCACCCGGCAGGCGGGGCGGAGCACGGCAGGCGCGCTGCTCGCCACCGTGTGGATGGTGCTCCTGGCGCTGCCGCCGTATCTGCTCTCCCGCGCGATCGACGACGGCCTGGAGCCGGGCGACCAGGGCGCGCTGCTCGGCTGGACGGCCGCCGTGTTCGGCATCGGGGTGTTCAACGCCTGGCTGGGCATCCTGCGGCACCGCACCATGACCAAGGTCCGGATGGACGCCAACTTCCGCACGGTCAAGGTCGTGGTGGAGCAGTCGGCGCGACTGGGTGCCGCGCTGGCCCGCCAGGTCGGCGCCGGGGAGGTCGTCACGATCGGCGTCGGCGACGTCCAGACGATCAGCCAGTCGCTGACCGTCGTCGGTCCCGGCATCGCCGCGATCGTCACCTACGGCGTGGTGGCCGCGCAGCTGACGTCGGTCTCGCTCCAGCTCTCGGTGGTGATCCTCCTCGGGGTGCCGCTGACCGCCGGGCTCGTCGGCCCGCTGATGTCTCGACTGCAGGGCGCGGAGACCGAGTACCGCGAGCGGCAGGGCGTGCTGACCGCACGGATCGGCGACCTCGCGGGCGGCCTGCGCGTCCTCAACGGCCTCGGCGGCAAGGGGCTGTTCGCGGACACCTTCCGCCGCGACTCGCAGGAGCTGCGGGTGCGGGGGTACCGGGTCGGGGCGGCGACCAGCTGGATCCAGGCGCTGGGCACGGGACTGCCGACGCTCTTCCTCGCCGTCGTGACCTGGCTCGCGGCCCGGCTGGCCGCCCAGGGGGAGATCACCATCGGCCAGTTGGTGTCCGTGTACGGCTATGTCGCGGTCCTCGTGATGCCGGTGTACTTCCTCATCCAGAGCGGCTACCAGCTCAGCCGGGCCGTCGTCGCCGCCCGGCGCGTCGTACGGTTCCTGTCCCTGGAGCCCGTCGCCGACCGCCCCGACGCCCGGGACGCGCCCGCCTCCCCGGCGGTGCTGCACGATCCGGACTCCGGGGTGCGGGTGCTGCCGGGGCGGCTCACCGCACTGGTCGGAGCCCTTCCCGCGGAGTCCGAGGCCGTCGTCGACCGCCTCGGCCGGTACGCGGAATCGGCGGTGACCTGGGGTGGCGTACGGCTCGACGGGATCGCGCTGGCGCAGGTGCGCGAACGGATCCTGGTCGCGGACAACGAGGCCGACCTGTTCGCGGGCACCCTGCGCGAGCTGGTCTCCGGTCGCCGGGAGCACGACGAGGAGGCGATCGCCCGGGCGGTGCGCGCGGCGGCCGCGGACGACATCGTGCTCGGTCTGCCCGACGGTCTCGACTCGGCCGTCGACGCCCAGGGCCGCAGCCTCTCCGGGGGCCAGCGACAGCGGGTACGCCTGGTGCGGGCGCTGCTCGCCGACCCCGAGGTACTGCTCGCCGTCGAACCCACCTCGGCGCTCGACGCGCACACCGAGGCGGCGGTGGCGGCCCGGCTGCGCGCCGCGCGCTCGGGCCGTACGACCGTCGTCACCAGCACCTCTCCGCTGATGCTGGACCAGGTGGACACCGTGTACTTCCTGGTCGACGGCAAGGTCGCGGCGAGCGGGGGCCATCGCGAACTCCTCGACGGGGAGCCGGGATACCGGGCGCTGGTGGCCCGCGACGCGGACGAGCTGGAAGACCTGCACGACCCGGACGACCTGGAGACTCTTGACGCCGGCGAGGGGATCGACGGCGTCGACGGCTTCGACGCAGAGGAGGCCCTGCGATGAGCGCGCACCTGCCGGTCGCCGAGCCCGTCGAGGTGCGCCGGGCGTCGCTGCGGCTGATCCGGGCGGACGGGCGGGCCTTCGCCGCCGTGCTCGGCCTGAACGCGCTGGCGGCCGCGGCCGGGCTGGTCGGGCCCTGGCTGCTCGGGCGGATCATCGACGACGTGCGGGCCGGGGACGGTGTGCACGTCGTGGACCGGCTGGCGTTCGTCATCCTGGTGTGCTCGCTGGCGCAGCTGCTGCTGGCGCGGTGGGCCCGGTACGTGGGACACCGCTTCGGGGAGCGGACGCTGGCCCGGGTGCGGGAGCAGTTCGTGGAGCGGGCGCTGCGTCTGCCCGCCTCGGTCGTGGAGCGGGCCGGCACCGGCGATCTGACCGCGCGCGGCACCGCCGATGTCACCGTGGTGGGCAACACGCTGCGCGACACCGGGCCCGAGCTGCTCATCTCCTGCGCCCAGGCGCTGTTCATCCTCGGCGCGGTCTTCGTCATCGCCCCACTGCTCGGCGCCTGCGGGGTGCTCGGCCTTGTCGGCATCTGGTTCGCCCTGCGCTGGTATCTGCGCCGTGCGCGCACCGCGTATCTCGCCGAGGGCACCGCCACCTCGGACGTCGCCGAGATCCTCGCGGCCACCGCGGCCGGCGCCCGTACGGTGGAGGCGTTCGGACTGCGGCGCGACCGGATCGCCGCGAGCCGTCAGACGCTGGAGACGTCCCGCCTGCGGCGGATGCGGACCCTGTTCCTGCGCAGTGTGTTCTTCCCGGCCGTGGAGGTGTCGTACGTCGTTCCCGTGGTCACCGCCCTGCTGGTGGGCGGTGCGCTGCACGCGCGGGGGTCGATGAGCCTGGGGGCGGTGGTCGCCGCGACCCTGTATCTGCGCCAGCTCGGGGAGCCGCTCGACCAGATCCTGATGCAGGTGGAGCAACTGCAGAGCAGCGCGGCCTCGTTCGCCCGCGTGGAGGGACTGGCCGGGGCGCCGCGGGCCGCAGCGTCCGGCTCGCCCACCCCGGTCGACGACCGGATCGACGTGACGGGCGTCCGCTACTCCTACGACCGTGGGGGCGAGGTGCTGCGCGGAGTCGACCTGACCGTCCGGCCCGGGGAACGGCTGGCCGTCGTCGGACCCTCCGGCGCCGGGAAGACCACCCTGAGCCGGCTCCTCGCGGGCATCGACGCGCCGCGGTCCGGGTCGGTGACGGTGGGCCGCGTACCGATCGCCGACCTCGATCCCGAGCAACTGCGACGACAGGTCGTCCTCGTCACCCAGGAGCACCACGTGTTCCTGGGCACCGTCCGCGACAACCTGCTGATCGCCGAACCTGACGCCGGTGACGCGGCGCTGTGGGCGGCGCTGGCCTCCGTCGGCGCCGATCACTGGGTCCGGGAGCTGCCGGACGGCCTGGACACCGAGCTCGGCCCCGGCGCCCACCGGACGGACGGGTCGCGGGCCCAGCAGCTGGCGCTGGCCCGGGTGGTACTGGCCGACCCGCACACCCTCATCCTCGACGAGGCGACCGCCCTGCTCGATCCGACGACCGCGCGCCACACCGAGCGTGCGCTCGCCGCCGTGCTCGAGGGGCGCACGGTCATCGCCATCGCGCACCGGCTGCACACCGCGCACGACGCGGATCGGGTGGCCGTGATGGAGGAGGGCCTGCTGACCGAGCTGGGCACACACGACGAACTGGTCGCCGCGGACGGGGCGTACGCGGCGCTGTGGTACTCCTGGCACGGTGAGCGACGGCACTAGGTCCTGTATGGAGTGGTGATCGGGGCTCGCGGGGCGTGGCGCGCACTCCCCCGGAGGGGGACCCCCAGCCGCGTTGCCGGAGTGCTCCCGTGGCGGAGCTACGAGAGCACTCCGGTGCCTTGCGATCGCACGAACCGCCGGTGTGCCATGGCAAGATTTCCGGACATGCAAGTAAATCTCGACATGCCCGTACATTTCGGATCATCGCTTCGAGATGTCGCCGACGCCCGGGGGCGAAGGGCGGGCACGGACGACCGCGTCGCGGTGACGACCGGGACCGCACGACTGCACGCGTCGCCCGGACTTGCCGGGCCCGGCCGGCTCGGGCTGGTGACCAACCACACCGGCGTCCTGCCCGACCTGCGCCCGGCCGCGCCCGCGCTGCTCGAGGCCGGCGTGCGGCTGGCCGCCCTGTTCGGTCCCGAGCACGGGCTGCACGGGACCGGCCAGGCCGGCGAGAGCGAGGCCGCTCGGACGGACCCCGCCACCGGTCTGCCGGTCCACGACACCTACCGGTGCGGCGGCGCGCGCCTCGACGAACTGCTGCTCGACAGCGGCGTCGACGCCCTGGTGTACGACCTGCAGGACATCGGGGCCAGGTTCTACACCTACGTGTGGACCATGTTCGACCTGATGGTCTCGGCGGCCCGTACGGGCGTACGGTTCGTGGTCGCCGACCGGCCGAATCCCCTCGGTGGACTCGTCAGCGAGGGCCCGCCGCTCGACCCGGCGTGGGCCAGCTTCGTCGGGCGCGCCGCGATCCCCGTCCGGCACGGCCTCACCTGCGGCGAACTCGCCCGGTGTCTCAACGCCTCGACCGTGCCCCAAACGGCGGGCCGGGCCGCCGACTTGACGGTGATCGAGGCCGGCGGCTGGCAGCGCGCCATGGACGCGGAGGCCACCGGCCTGCCGTGGGTCGCGCCCTCGCCGAACATCCCGACGCCCGCCACCGCCGCCGTCTACCCCGGCACCTGCCTGTTCGAGGGGACGAATCTCTCGGAGGGCCGTGGCACCACGCAGCCCTTCGAGATCGTCGGGGCCCCGTACATCGACGCGCGCTTCGCGCCCTCGCTCGCCGAACTCGCCCTGCCCGGAGTGCACTTCCGTGATCTGCGCTACGTACCGACCTTCCACAAACACGCCGGACGGCCGCTGCGCGGGGTCCAGCTCCACATCACCGACCGCGAGGTGTTCGCCCCCGTACGTACCGCCGTCGCGATGCTCGCCACACTGCGACGGCTGTACCCGGACGCCTTCGCCTGGCGCACCGAGGACGGCGGCGCGGAGGGGACCGGCCACCGTCACTTCATCGACCTGCTGTGGGGGTCCGACCGGCTGCGGCGCACCGTCAACGCGGGCGACGACCCGCTGCCGCTGTGCGATCCGCCGGCGCCGCCCGGCCGGTGGGCCGGCGACGACGTGCTGCTCTACGCCTGAGACCTCCTGTCCCGACACCCCGCCCGGCGGCGTCGCCCGACTCGCCCTCGTGGACCGCGACCCGCGTATGGAAGGACAACCCCGTCGATGACCGATCGCACGACGACATCCCGGGCCGGGATTCGCGGCTTTCGCGCGGGCGACGGCCCGCGGTTGGTGGAGGCATGGCGCCGCAGTGCGCCGGCCGACCCCATCACCCCGGACCGCTTCCGCTCCCTGGTGCTGCTCGACGCCAACTTCGATCCGGAGGGGCTTCGGGTCGCCGTCGACGGCGACCGTGTCGTCGGCGCCGCCTACGCGGTGCGCCGTCTGACGCCGATGGCCGGCACCGACCTGGAGCCGGGGCAGGGCTGGATCCCGTTCTTCTTCGTCGACCCGGCCGCCCGCGGGCGCGGCCTCGGCCGCCTGCTGCTGACCGAGGCCCTCGACTGGCTGCACGGCCACGGCCGCACCCGGGTGGACTTCTCCTCGTACACCCCGAACTACGTCCTGCCCGGCCTGGACGCCGAGGCGTACCCGGAAGCCGCCGGGCTCCTCGAGTCCCTGGGCTTTCGCACGCTGTACGAGGCGGCGGCGATGGACCGCGGCCTGGTCGGCTATCGCATCCCGGAGGATGTCGCGTGCCGCTCGGACGAACTGACGGCGCGGGGCTACCAGTTCGCCACCCCGTGCGACGACGACCTGGTGGACCTCTTCGCGCTCGCCGGGAACCACTTCGGCCCGGACTGGGCGTGCACGATCCGGCAGTGTCTGGCCGCGGGCACACCGCTCGACCGCATCGTCGTCGCCCGGGACCCAACGGGTCGCCTGGTCGGCTGGGCGATGCACGGCACGTTCGATGCGGTGGACGAGCGGTTCGGTCCGTTCGGCGTACTGGAGGAGATGCGCGGCACCGGAGTGGGCAAGGTCCTGCTCCACCTGGTCCTGGAGCGGATGCGGGCGCGCCGTGCGCACTCCGCGTGGTTCCTGTGGACCGGCGAGCAGTCCCCGGCGGGCCACCTGTACCGCAGGAGCGGTTTCACCACGACCCGGGTGTTCCGCGTGATGCGCCGGGAGGCCGCCGGATGACGCCGTCACGCCGCGGCGGCGGCCTGAGCCGCCGTCACGCCGCGCTCGCGCTCCCCTCGGCGCTGCTCGCCTCCGGATGCGCCGCGCCGCACCGGGGCACCGGGCGGCCCGGGGACCCGATCCTGCTCACCCTGCTCTCCCACTACGCGAGCGGGGTGCTCAAGGAGGCCCTGCGGGGCCCGGTCGACGAGTGGAACGCCACGCACGACCGGGTCAAGGTGCGGACGAAGGCCGTCGAGTTCACGGACCTGCTGACCACGTTCATGGTCCGGCAGGCCGCGGGCCAGGGCACCGACATCCTCCAGCCGTACTGCCTGTGGAACGGCCAGCTCGTCCAGGCCGGTGTCCTGCGACCCGCCCCCTCCGAGCACGCCGAGGAGATCACCCGCGGCTACGGCGAGGCCGCGGTCGGCTCCTCGTCGGTGGGGGGCAGGGTCTACGGCTACCCCACCGAGGTGCAGACGTACGCCCTCTACTACAACAAGCGGCTGCTGCGTGAGGCCGGCGTCGACGGCCCTCCGCGCACCTGGCGGGAGCTGGAGGACACGGCGTACCGCACCACCGAGCGGGACCGGTACGGCAACACGCTGGTCCAGGGGTTCGGGCTGTCGACGTACGACGACTCCACCACCGTCGGCCAGACCCTCGCTCTGCTCAACGCCGCCGGCGGAAGGTTCGTCTCCGCGGACGGCAGGAGCACCGCCATCGACTCGCCGGCCGGCCGGGCCGTGTTCGATCTGGAGCACCGCCTCGTCGCCAAAGGCGCGAGCGACCCCGGCGTCAACGTCTACAAGGCGTTCCAGTCCGGGCAGGTGGCCATGGTGGTCAGCGCCGGCTGGTGGACCGGGAGCCTGAAGGAGCAGATGGGCGAGGACTACCGTGATGTCGGCGTCGCGCCGCTGCCCGTCCCCGAGGCGGACGACAAGCGCGCCACGCTCTCCACCGGCTTCATGCTGGGGGTCAACGCGGCCAGTGAGCACCCGCGCGAGGCCTGGGAGTTCCTGCGCTGGCTCAACACCGAGAAGGTGCGCGTGAAGAGCGCCGGGAAGGGCGCGACGGCGACCCGGATGAGCTCCCTGCAGGTGTCGGTCGGCTCCCTGACCGGCCGCGCCGACGACATGCGGACACTCCTGAGCGAGGGCACCGATCCGAACCTGCGCCCGTTCCTGGACGCGCTGGCCTACGCGGTGCCGGAGCCGAACGTGCCGGGCGCGCAGCAGGCCAAGTCGCTGCTGCGCAAGAACATCGAGGCGCTGTGGACCGGTCAGCGGTCGGTCGACGAGGCACTGCGCACCACCCGTCGTCAGATCGACCAGGAGGTGTCGCGCTCATGGTGAACACCCTGGCGCCGGACACGACCGAGCGGGTGCGCGGCCCACGGTCCGCCACGCCCGCCGTCGACGGCCGCGGCCCGACCCGGCGCCGGCGTCGGCAGGCCGTCGTCGCCTATCTCTTCCTGGCGCCGACGTTGCTGTTCTTCGCGGTCCTCCTGATCCTGCCGCTCGGCTTCGCGCTGCTGCTGTCGATGTCTCACTGGGCGGGGTTCGCCCTCGGCGACATCGATCCGGTCGGCCTGGACAACTTCGCCCGCCTCTTCGCGGACGGATCGACGTTCCTCGCGCCGATCCTCACCAACACGCTGCTGTTCGCCCTGGGCACCGTGGCCCTCGCGCTCGCCGGCTCCGTGCTCGTCGCCACCTGCGTCGACAAGCTGCGGTTCCAGGGGCTGTGGCGCACCCTGTACTTCCTGCCGATCGTCACGACCGTCGTCGCCGTCGGCAACGTGTGGAAGTACATGTACGAGCCGGGCGGCCTCGTCAACGGCGTCCTCAATGGCCTCGGACTCGGCTCGGTGGCGTTCCTCCAGGACCCGGACACCGCGCTGCCCTCGGTCGTGGTCGTCCAGGCCTGGGCCTCGGTCGGCTCGGCGATCCTCGTCCTGACCGCCGGGCTGAAGTCCATTCCCGAGCCGTACTACGAGGCCGCCGCGCTCGACGGCGCCGGGCCCGTCACCGTCTTCTGGAAGATCACGGTGCCGCTGCTGCGACCGTCCCTGCTGTTCGTGTGCATCACCCAGTTCCTCACCGGCCTGCAGTCGTTCGCTCTGATCATCGTGATGACCAGGGGCGGGCCGGGTGACGCGACCAATGTGGCCGCGCTGGAGATGTACCGGCAGGCCTTCGGTTACGGCGACTGGGGCACCGCGAGCGCCGCCGCCTTCGTGCTGTTCGTGGTGGTCCTGGTGGTCACCCTGGTGCAGTTGTGGTTCTTCCGGCGCAAGGGGGAGGACGTATGATCCGCCGCCGTTTCCCATGGTTGTCGTATCTGCTGGTCGTGACCGGCGCCGCGCTCATGGTGGTGCCGTTCCTCGACATGGTGATGACGTCCTTCAAGGGGCCCGGCGAGTACGGCACACTGCCGTACCGGTTCCTGCCGAAGGCGTTCGACCTGTCGAACTACCGGGCGGCGGTCGGCCAGCTCGATCTGCCGGTGCTCTTCCGCAACAGCGTCATCGCCACCGCCGCGATCACCGGTTCGGTACTGCTCACGTCGTCGCTCGCCGGCTACGCGCTCGCCAAACTCCGCTTCCCCGGCCGGGACTTCATCTTCCGTCTCGTGCTGTCGACGATGATGTTCCCCCCGTTCCTCTTCCTCATCCCGCACTTCCTGATCCTGGTGCACTGGCCGCTGGCGGGCGGCAACGACCTGTTCGGGCGCGGCGGCGCGGGCCTGACCGTCAGCATCGCGGCGCTCGCCATGCCGTTCCTCGTCAACAGCTTCGGGATCTTCCTGATGCGCCAGTTCATGGTCTCGATCCCGGACGAGGTCCTCGAGGCCGCGCGCATCGACGGGGCCGGCGAGTTCGCCGTGTGGTGGCGGATCGTGGTGCCGCAGACCATGCCGGTCGTGGTGACGCTGGGGCTGCTGACCTTCGTCGACGCCTGGAACGAGTACATCTGGGCGCTGCTCGTCTCGACCGCCAACCCGGACGTGATGACCCTGCCCGTCGGCATCCAGCTCCTGCAGGACTACGTCGACCCGACCCGCTCGATGCCCATCGTCATGGCCGGCCTCGTCCTGAGCATCCTGCCGGTCCTGATCCTCTTCCTGCTGCTGCAGAAGTACTACATCCGCGGCGTCATGCTCAGCGGCCTCAAGTGAGGACACGGGGGCTTCACGAACAAGCCAAACCCGGAGGTTCCAGGGCGGCCGGCGAAGCGGCGGTCGACGGGTTCGTATACCGAACATGACCAACCGGAGAACGAACCAATTCCAGCCAAGTTCCTGACGCGGTCCTGACAGAAAGCGAGATCTGCTGCCACTCTTCCCACGGCAACTTCACAGCAACCTCACAGCACCACCCGCCGTGTCGCTGCCGTAGACCCCCATGCAACTGGTTCCGCGTTCCGCCCTGTTCTGCCCGGACGGGTACCCACCCCGCCCGGATCCCCACTGGCCGCGCGAGCCGTGGCCACGCAGAAGGAGTCAGTGTTGAGCAGCAGTTCCTCCCACAGACGCACCTCCCACACCACTCAGCGCCGTGTCGCGGCCGTCGCCCTCGTCGGCGTCTCCGCCCTGCTGGCCGCGGCCGTCCAGTCGGGCGCCGCGAGCGCGGCCCCCCAGAAGTCCTCCCTCGGCAAGATCAACCGAGGTTCTCTCGCCGTCCAGCTCACGCCTTCGCAGCGCGCCGAGCTGATACGCGACGCGGACGCCGCCAAGGCGGCGACCGCCAAGGACCTCGGCCTCGGGGCCGACGAGAAGCTCGTCGCCCGCGACGTCATCAAGGACGCGGACGGCACGGTCCACACCCGCTACGAGCGCACCTACGCGGGGATCCCGGTCCTCGGCGGCGACCTGGTGGTCGACACCACCAAGGCCGGCAGGACCGAGCGCGTCATCAAGGCGACGCGGGCCTCCCTCAAGGTCGCCTCGCTCACGCCCGCCATCGCCGCCTCGAAGGCGGAGAAGCAGGCCCTCTCCCTCGCCAAGGCCGACGGTTCGAAGAAGACCGACGCCGACCGGGCGCCCCGCAAGGTGATCTGGGCGGCGGACGGCAAGCCGACCCTGGCGTACGAGACGGTCGTCGGCGGCTTCCAGGACGACGGGACGCCGAACCAGCTGCACGTCATCACCGACGCGGCCACCGGCAAGAAGCTCTACGAGTACCAGGGCATCGAGACCGGTATCGGCAACACCCAGTACAGCGGGCAGGTGACGCTGACCACCACACAGTCGGGCTCCAACTACACGCTCACCGACGGCGCGCGCGGCGGCCACAAGACGTACAACCTCAACCGCGGTACGTCCGGCACCGGCACCCTGTTCTCGCAGACCAGCGACACCTGGGGCAACGGCACCACGTCGAACGCCGCCACCGCGGGCGCCGACGCCCACTACGGCGCCGCCGAGACCTGGGACTTCTACAAGAACACCTTCGGCCGCAGCGGCATCAAGAACAACGGCGTGGGTGCCTACTCCCGGGTCCACTACGGCAACGCGTACATCAACGCGTTCTGGGACGACGGCTGCTTCTGCATGACGTACGGCGACGGGGCCGGCAACGCGGACCCGCTGACCGCCATCGACGTGGCGGGCCACGAGATGAGCCACGGTGTCACCTCCAACACCGCGGGTCTCAACTACAGCGGTGAGTCCGGCGGTCTGAACGAGGCGACCTCGGACATCTTCGGCACCGGCGTCGAGTTCTACGCGGGCAACGCCTCCGACCCCGGTGACTACCTCATCGGCGAGAAGATCGACATCAACGGCGACGGCACCCCGCTGCGCTACATGGACAAGCCCAGCAAGGACGGCGGCTCGGCGGACAACTGGTCCTCCAGCGTGGGCGGTCTCGACGTCCACTACTCGTCCGGTGTCGCCAACCACTTCTTCTACCTGCTGAGCGAGGGCAGCGGCGCCAAGGTCATCAACGGCGTCAGCTACAACTCGCCGACCGCCGACGGCCTTCCGGTCACCGGCATCGGCCGCGACAAGGCCCTGCAGATCTGGTACCGGGCGCTCACCACGAAGTTCACCTCGACCACCAACTACGCGGCGGCCCGCACCGGCACGCTCGCGGCGGCGGGCGAGCTGTACGGCACGACGAGCGCCGAGTACACGGCGGTGCAGAACGCCTGGGCGGCCGTGAAGGTCGGCTCGCGTCCGGGCGGTGGCACCGGTACGTCGTTCGAGAACACCGGCGACGTATCGATTCCGGACAACGGGGCGGCCGTCACGTCCTCGGTCACGGTCACCGGCCGTACCGGCAACGCCCCGTCGAACCTTCTGGTCGACGTGGACATCGTGCACACCTGGCGCGGTGACCTGGTCGTGGATCTGCTGGCCCCGGACGGCACGGTGTACCCCCTGAAGGCCTTCAGTTCCTCCGACTCGGCGGACAACGTCCAGGAGACCTACACGGTCAACGCGTCCTCCGAAGTCGCCAACGGCACCTGGAAGTTGAGGGTCCAGGACAAGGCCGCGCAGGACACCGGCTACATCAACAGCTGGAAGCTGACGTTCCCGTAGGCCGCGCTTGAACACACGGCACCGAGAGGGCGCCGCCCCGGGGTCCGACCCCGGGGTGGCGCCCTCTTTGCCGTGCCATGACCACGCTTTTGTTGCCGCTTGACCAAGATCGAGATCCGCGCAACGAACAGTGATCTTCATTCAACGGACGCTTTTCAGCCAAGATTTCATCGCCCTCCTGACATGTACGCGTCCTGGATGTCAGTCTTCCACCGCACGGCTCACCCGCACCGCAACTTCACACCTTCCGTACGGCCACCCCACGCCGTCCGGTCGCCCCCACAAGAGGAGATTGCGTGACCCCCCTCTACGCGCGTCACAAGCGCACCACTCTGGCCATCGCCACCGCTGTGGCTGCCGGAGCACTGCTCACCACCGGTCTGACCACCGGTGCCTCCGCCCAGACCGAGTCGGCCGCCGCCAAGGCGAAGCTCCCCGGCGCCACGGTCCTGCTCTCCAACGCCGCACGCACGAGCCTGATCCAGAAGGCCGACGCGGCCGCGCCCGAGACCGCCCAGCAGATAGGCCTCGGCGCCAAGGAGAAGCTCGTCGTCAGAGACGTCCTCAAGGACGCGGACGGCACGGTGCACACCCGCTACGAGCGCACGTACAACGGCCTTCCGGTCCTCGGCGGCGACCTGATCGTCCACGAGTCCAAGGCCGGCAAGACCGAGGGCGTCACCAAGGCCGTGAAGACGGCCATCAAGGTCGCCTCGCTGAAGCCGCAGGTCACCACCGCGAAGGCCGAGAAGCAGGCCCTCACCCTCGCGAAGGCCGCCGGCTCGGAGAAGACCACGGCCGACCGGGCCCCCCGCAAGGTGATCTGGGCCGCCACCGGCAAGCCCACCCTCGCCTACGAGACGGTCGTCGGCGGTCTCCAGGACGACGGCACCCCCAACGAGCTGCACGTCATCACCGACGCGGCCACCGGCAAGAAGCTCTACGAGTACCAGGGCATCGAGACCGGCACCGGCAAGACCCTCTACTCGGGCACGGTCACGCTCAACACCACCCTGTCGGGCTCGACGTACCAGCTGACCGACGGCACCCGCGGCAGCCACAAGACGTACAACAAGTCGCACACCACCTCCTCCTCCGCGGGCACCCTGTTCACCGACGCGGACGACACCTGGGGCACCGGCGCGGCCTCCTCGTCCACCACCGACCAGACCGCGGCCGCCGACGCCGCGTACGGCGCGCAGGAGACGTGGGACTTCTACAAGAACACCTTCGGCCGCAGCGGCATCAAGAACAACGGCGTCGGCGCGTACTCCCGCGTCCACTACGGCAACGCGTACGTCAACGCGTTCTGGGACGACAGCTGCTTCTGCATGACGTACGGCGACGGCTCCGGGAACACCCACCCGCTGACCTCGCTGGACGTGGCCGGCCACGAGATGAGCCACGGCGTCACCGCCAACACGGCCGGTCTCAACTACTCGGGCGAGTCCGGCGGCCTGAACGAGGCGACCTCCGACATCTTCGGCACCGGCGTCGAGTTCTACGCGGGCAACTCCTCCGACGTGGGTGACTACCTCATCGGCGAGAAGATCAACATCAACGGCGACGGCACCCCGCTGCGCTACATGGACCAGCCCAGCAAGGACGGCGGCTCCGCCAACTACTGGTCCTCCTCGGTCGGCAACCTCGACGTGCACTACTCGTCGGGTGTCGCCAACCACTTCTTCTACCTGCTGTCCGAGGGCAGCGGCGCGAAGACGATCAACGGGGTCTCCTACAACTCCCCGACGTACAACGGCTCGACGGTCACCGGCATCGGCCGCGCCAAGGCCCTGCAGATCTGGTACAAGGCGCTGACGACGTACATGACGTCGACGACCAACTACAAGGCCGCCCGCACGGCCACGCTCTCGGCGGCCTCCGCGCTGTACGGCTCCACCAGCACGGAGTACGCGACGGTGGCCGCGGCCTGGACCGCGGTCAACGTGAGCTAGTGCCCCCGGGTTCCCAGGAACCCACCCAGGCGCCTTGGGCGGTACCCGGAGAGAAGGCATCTCCGGGTACCGCCCTACGCTGTCCCCATGGTCTCCCCGGACAACCCCTTCACCTACGAGGACGTGGGCGCGACGCGCGACGGCCGCTGCCCGCCGGGGTTCCACCCCCTGCACCTGCGCACCCGCGTCGGCGAGGGCGAGGCCGTCTTCCGCGCCGCCTCCGAGGCCGTCATGACCTGGGAGATGCACCGCGCGATGGGCGTGGGCATCACCGCCACCGCCGACAAGGCGGCCCCCGGAGTCGACGTCACCGTCGGACTCGGCCCCCTCAAGGCCCCCTGCCGTGTGGTCTGGACGGTCGAGGAGTACCGCCGGGCCGGCTGGGCCTACGGCACCCTGCCCGGCCACCCCGAGCGCGGCGAGGAGGCCTTCGTGGTCGACCGCACGGGCGACGGCACGGTCTGGCTGACCGTGACCGCCTTCAGCCGTGCGGCCAAGTGGTACACCCGTGCGGGCGGGCCGGCGACCCGCGGACTCCAGCAGGCCTACGCGCGGCGCTGCGGGACGGTACTGCGCCGGATGTGCGCGGGGTTCGAACCGTAGGCCGCGGCTCGAACCGTAGGCCGCGCCCTCAGCGCATGAGGACCCCGGCCTCCTCCCCCACCTCCTCCGAAGGCACCGTCACCAGGCCCAGCTCGGCGCCGGACGCGAGCAGCCGGTGCGTGGGGAGAATGCGGACCGTGTAGCCGAACGGGCCGGTGCGGTCGAGGGAGAGCGGGCCCTCGTACGCCCATCGCCCTTCCGGGTCCGGACCGCCCACCGGTTTCAGCGGGACGCAACTCGCGTCCGCGATCCGGTCCTGCGAGTCGACGCGGCCCGAGACCGCCTGGACCTCGACGTCGTCCGGGGCGAGGTCGGCCAGCGCCACGCGCACCCGCAGGGAGAGGGTCGTGCCCAGTTCGGCGGTCGTGGTGGCGGCCGAGGCCTCCAGATGGTCGACCGTGACCCGGGGCCAGGCCGCCCGGACGCGGGACTTCCAGACCGCCAGTTCACGAGCCGTGTCCGGGGCGAGGGAGCGGTGCGCGCGGGCCGCGGGGGCGTACAGGCGCTCCACGTACTCGCGCACCATCCGGCCCGCCAGGACCTTCGGGCCGAGCTGGGTCAGCGTCTGGCGGACCATCTCGATCCAGCGGTCGGGCAGCCCGCCCTGGCCCCGCTCGTAGAAGCGCGGCGCCACACGCTGTTCGAGCAGCTCGTAGAGGGCCGCCGCCTCCAGGTCGTCACGGCGGTCGTCGTCGGTCGCCGTACCGTCCGCCGTCGGGATCGCCCAGCCGAAGTCCGGCTGGAACCACTCGTCCCACCAGCCGTCCAGGACGGAGAGGTTGAGACAGCCGTTGAGCGCCGCCTTCATACCGGACGTGCCACAGGCCTCCAGCGGGCGGAGCGGGTTGTTCAGCCAGATGTCGCAGCCGGGGTAGAGCTTCTGCGCCATCGCCATCCCGTAGTCCGGGAGGAAGACGATGCGATGGCGTACGCGGGGGTCGTCCGCGAACCGGACCAGCTCCTGGACGAGTCGCTTGCCGCCGTCGTCGGCGGGGTGCGCCTTGCCCGCGACCACGATCTGGACCGGGCGTTCGGCGTGCAGGAGGAGGTCCATCAGCCGGTCGCGGTCGCGCAGCATCAGGGTCAGGCGTTTGTAGGACGGGACGCGGCGCGCGAAACCGATCGTGAGGACGTCCGGGTCCAGCACCCCGTCGATCCAGCCGAGTTCGGCCGTACCGGCGCCGCGCTGGCGCCAGGAGGCGTGCAGGCGTTCCCGTACCTCGAGCACCAGCTGCTCGCGCAGCACCCGGCGCAGGTCCCAGATCTCCTGGTCGGCGATGTCCGCCACCGCGTCCCAGCGGTCCGAGCCGCCGACCGTCATCGCGTCCTCGGTGCGCTGGGCGCCGATCTGGCGGGCGCCGAGACGGAAGACCTCCGGTGCCACCCAGGTCGGTGCGTGCACGCCGTTGGTGACCGAGGTGATCGGTACCTCGTCGGGGTCGAAACCCGGCCACAGGCCGGCGAACATCTCGCGGCTGACCTGCCCGTGGAGCAGCGACACCCCGTTGGCCCGCTGGCCGAGCCTGAGCCCCATCACGGCCATGTTGAAGACGTTCGGATCACCACCCGGGTAGGTCTCCATGCCGAGGCCGAGGATCCGCTCGACGTCGATGCGGGGGAGTTCGGCGTCCGGGCCGAAGTGGTGGGCGACCAGTTCGCGGTCGAAGCGGTCGATGCCCGCGGGGACGGGGGTGTGGGTGGTGAAGACGGTACCGGCGCGGACGGATTCGAGCGCGGCCTCGAAGTCCAGCCCGTCGTCCCCCTCGCCGAGCTCCGCGATGCGCTCCAGGCCGAGGAAGCCCGCGTGGCCCTCGTTGGTGTGGAACACCTCGGGCTGGGCGTGGCCGGTGAGCCTGCAGTACGTGCGTACGGCGCGCACTCCGCCGATGCCCAGCAGCATCTCCTGCAGCAGCCGGTGCTCGCTGCCGCCGCCGTACAGCCGGTCGGTCACCCCGCGTTCGCCGAGGTCGTTCTCCTCGACGTCGGAGTCGAGCATGAGGAGCGGGACGCGGCCGACCTGGGCCAGCCAGATGCGGGCGCGCAGGGCGCGGCTGCCGGGAAGGGCGAGGGTGACCTGGGCCGGGGTTCCGTCGGATTCACGCAGGGGTACGAGAGGCAGTTCATTGGGGTCGAGGACGGGATAGTGCTCCTGTTGCCAGCCGTCGCGGGACAGGGACTGGCGGAAGTAGCCGTGCCGGTAGAGAAGTCCTACGCCGATGAGAGGTACGCCCAGGTCGCTGGCGGCCTTGAGGTGGTCGCCGGCGAGGATGCCGAGGCCTCCGGAGTACTGGGGCAGGGCGGCGGTGATGCCGAACTCGGGTGAGAAGTAGGCGACGGCGGCGGGCAGATCGGGAATCCGGGTCTGGGTCTGATACCAGCGCTCGCCCGTCACGTAGTCGCGCAGGTCGTCCGCGACGGCGGCGAGGCGGCGCAGAAAGCGGCGGTCCTCGGCAAGTTCCGCGAGGCGCCGGGGAGGGACGTTGCCGAGCAGGCGTACGGGGTCGCCGTCGGCGGCGGTCCAGCGTTCGGGGTCGACGGACTGGAAGAGGTCACGGGTCTCGGCGTGCCAGGACCAGCGCAGGTTGCGGGCGAGGTCACTGAGCGGGTGAAGGGCGTCGGGCAGTACGGGGCGAACGGTGAATCTGCGGATTGCCTTCACGAGTTCCACCTTCACGAAAGACGTATGCGGCAGGGTGGGTATGCGGCAGGACGTACGTCACCCACGACGGTAGCGGCGAGGGTGTTTCCACAACACGGCGCATCGAGTCGGCGGGTCGGGGACGTGGGGGCGTGTCGAGGCCGTCGCCGCCGGATCAGACGTGGGCCGGGCAAGCGAGCCGCTGCTCGATCCGAACGTAAGCGACGGCCTTGCGACACACCCCCACGCCCCCTTCCGCAGTCCGCCGACTGCGGGTGATGGGAACACCCCGCAGACAGGGCGGGGCGCAGCCCCCGCCTCAGGGGCGCGGGGAACTGCGCGACCAGCCCCCACCGGCCCGCAGGCAAACGAATCGGCCAAGCGGGGATCACGGGGCGCAGCCCCGTCCCAGGGGCGCGGGGAACTGCGCGAACGGCCCCCACCGGCCCGCAGCCGACGAACTCACCCCAACGGCCCCACCGGCGGAGCCCTCGGCCGGAAATCGACGCACCCATTCCGCCCAACCCCCGGAGGGTATGGCCGATTCCGCCCGCATGGGCGGCCTTGTGGTGCTTCACACCACACGAGAGGCTGCCAAGTGGTGTACCCGCGGCCGCGATCACGTACCGGTCGGCCCCGGTCGGCGTACGCCGACTTGAGGAGGGGAACTCACGTCATGGCACAGACGAGAACGCGGCGTCTGCGCTGGGCAGGATGCCTCACCGCGGTCACGACGGCCGCGGTGCTTTCGGCCATCACCCTGCCCGCGCACGCCGCCCCGGAGGGGCGGATACTCGGCGCCGGTGACCCCGGCTCCGTCAGCGGTAGTTACATCGTGACGCTCAAGGGGGGTACGAAGGCTCCGTCATCGGCGGGTAAGGGCATCGCCGAGAAGTACGGGGCGAGAATCAGCCACACGTACGGCACCGCGCTCAACGGATACGCGGTCGAGGTGGGCGAGAAGCAGGCGCGGCGGCTCGCGGGGGACTCCCGGGTGGCCTCCGTGGTCCAGGACAGCCGGGTGACGCTCGACCACTTCGAGAAGAACCCGCCGTCCTGGGGGCTGGACCGGCTCGACCAGCCCGCGCTGCCGCTCGACAAGGGCTACACGTGGCCGGAGTCGGCGGGCGCGGGCGTGACGGCGTACGTCATCGACACGGGGATTCGGATCACGCACAAGGACTTCGGGGGGCGGGCCGGTTACGGCTGGGACTTCGTGGGCGACGACAAGTCGGCCGGGGACGGGAACGGGCACGGGACCCATGTCGCCGCGACCATCGCCGGGACGACCTACGGCGTGGCGAAGAAGGCCAAGGTCGTGTCCGTGCGGGTGCTCGACAACGCCGGGTCCGGCACCACCGCGCAGGTCATCGCCGGTATCGACTGGGTGACCCGGCACGCGCACAAGCCGGCGGTCGCCAATCTGAGCCTGGGCGGCTACGCCAACGCCCAGTTGGACGCCGCCGTACGCAACTCCATCGCCTCCGGAGTGACGTACTCGGTCGCGGCGGGCAACGACGGACTGCCCGCCGGGCTGTACTCCCCCGCCCGGGTCAAGGAGGCTCTGACGGTCGGGGCCAGTGACCAGGCCGACGCCCGGGCGAGCTTCTCCAACTTCGGTGCGGTCCTCGACCTGTTCGCGCCCGGCGTGGCGATCACTTCGGCGTCGTACACGAGCGACACCGGGAAGGCGACCTTCTCCGGCACGTCGATGGCGAGCCCGCATGTCGCGGGCGCGGCGGCGCTCTATCTCGCCGACCACCCGAAGGCGACCCCGGCCCAAGTGGGCAAGGCGCTGGTCGGGCGGGCCGTCTCCGGGAAGATTCGCGGCGCGGGGTTCGGTTCGCCGAACAGGCTTCTACAGGTCGGCCGTTCATAAGGAACCGCCGCAGCAGGCACCGGTCTCGCCCGTCGAACGAGGCCGGTCCTGTGTGTAGACATACGCGTAAGTAGTTAGCAACCTGCCGGATTGCTCACCCGAATAGGGTGGGAAGGCTCCCCCGGTACGCCCCGCAGGCCCCACCTCCCCACACCGTCATCCGCCCACCCACGTTGACGCGGACAGGAGCGGTCATGCCCGCCACGCACCACACGTCGCCACCCCCGACGACCACCTCCGACACACCCCCCCTACGCAAGGTCGACGCCGTCCCCCGCGCCCCGGAGCAACCCTCCGACCAGGCCGGCGAAGGCGGCGAGAGCGTCGGACGCATTCCCGTCGTCGACGTTCGGCCCCTCGTCCTCCAAGGCCGCCGCCCGGCCAAGGCGGTCGTCGGTGAGGCCTTCGAGGTCTCGGCCACCGTCTTCCGTGAAGGCCACGACGCCGTCGCCGCGAACGTCGTCCTGCGTGATCCGGAGGGCCGCACCGGCCCCTGGACCCCGATGCGCGAACTCGCCCCCGGCACCGACCGCTGGGGCGCCACCGTCCGTGCCGCGAGTACCGGCCACTGGACGTACACCGTGGAGGCCTGGAGCGATCCGGTCTCCACCTGGCGCCATCACGCCGGGATCAAGATTCCGGCGGGCATCGACACGGAACTGGTTCTGGAGGAGGGCGCTCGGCTGTACGAACGCGCGGCTGCCGGAGTGCCGAAGAGCAAGGGCAGAAGGGAGGTCGTCCTCGCCGCGGCGGACGCGCTGCGGGATGTCGGCCGCGGCGCGGCGGCCCGGCTCGCCGCCGCCCGTACCCCTGAAGTGGACAGGGTCCTCGCTCGCCATCCGCTGCGTGAGCTGGTCAGCCGCTCGCAGCCGTTGCCCCTGCTGGTGGAGCGCGAGCGGGCGCTGTACGGCTCCTGGTACGAGTTCTTTCCGCGTTCGGAGAGCGGATATCTCGATCCGCCGGTGCACGGCACCTTCCGCAGCGCCGCCGAACGGCTGCCCGCCATCGCGCGGATGGGCTTCGACGTCGTGTATCTGCCGCCGATCCATCCCATCGGGACCACCTATCGCAAGGGGCCCGACAACACGCTCTCGGCGGGGGCCTACGACGTCGGTGTGCCGTGGGCGATCGGATCTCCGGAGGGCGGGCACGACGCCGTTCATCCGGACCTCGGCACGATCGACGACTTCGACGCCTTCGTGAGGCGGGCGGAGCGGGAGGGGCTGGAGATCGCTCTCGACTTCGCACTGCAGTGCTCGCCGGACCATCCCTGGGTGGAGAAGCACCCCGAGTGGTTCCACCACCGGGCGGACGGGTCGATCGCGTACGCGGAGAATCCGCCGAAGAAGTACCAGGACATCTATCCGATCGCCTTCGACCAGGACATGCCGGGGCTGGTCCAGGAGACGCTGCGGGTGCTGCGGTACTGGATGAGCCACGGCGTACGGATCTTCCGCGTCGACAACCCGCACACCAAGCCGGTCGTCTTCTGGGAGCGGGTCATCGCGGACATCAACCGCACCGACCCGGACGTGATCTTCCTGGCCGAGGCGTTCACCCGGCCCGCGATGATGCGCACGCTGGGGGCCGTCGGCTTCCAGCAGTCGTACACCTATTTCACCTGGCGCAACACGAAGGAGGAGCTCACCGATTACCTGGGTGAGCTGTCGGGGGAGGCGGCCGCTTACATGCGGCCCAATTTCTTCGTCAACACCCCTGACATCCTGCACGAGTTCCTTCAGCACGGCGGGCGGCCGGCCTTCGAGCTGCGTGCGGTGCTCGCCGCGACGCTGTCTCCGACCTGGGGCGTCTACAGCGGATTCGAGCTCTGTGAGAACACCCCGCTGCGTGCGGGCAGCGAAGAGTACCTGAACTCCGAGAAGTACCAACTGCGTCCGCGGGATTGGGAGTCGGCGGAGCGGGAGGGTCGTAGCATCGCGCCGTTGCTGGGTGCGCTCAACACCATCCGGCGGCGCAGCCCGGCCTTGCGCCAGTTGCGCGATCTTCACTTCCACCACACGGACAAGGACGCGGTGATCGCCTACTCGAAGTCGGTCACGGACGGGAGCGGATCGAACACGGTTGTGGTGGTGGTCAACCTCGACCCCCACCACACCCAGGAGGCGACGGTCTCGTTGGACATGCCGCAACTCGGCCTGGACTGGCACGAGTCCGTGCCGGTGCGCGACGAGCTCACCGGCGAGACCTACAACTGGGGCAGGGCCAACTATGTGCGTCTTGAGCCAGGGCACAGCCCCGCGCACATCCTCACCGTCCTGCGACCGTCCTCACCGCAGATCGGAGGGTCACCCACCACATGATCGTCAACGAGCCCGTCCCGGACACCTTCGAGGACACTCCGGCCAAGGACCGCGACCCCGAATGGTTCAAACGCGCCGTCTTCTACGAGGTCCTGGTCCGCTCCTTCCAGGACAGCAACGGCGACGGAGTCGGCGACCTCAAGGGCCTCACCGCGAAACTCGACTACCTGCAATGGCTGGGCATCGACTGCCTGTGGCTGCCCCCGTTCTTCAAATCCCCCCTGCGCGACGGCGGCTACGACGTCTCCGACTACACCGCCGTCCTGCCCGAGTTCGGTGACCTCGCCGACTTCGTCGAATTCGTCGACGCCGCCCACCAGCGCGGCATGCGCGTCATCATCGACTTCGTCATGAACCACACCAGCGACCAGCACCCGTGGTTCCAGGAGTCGAGGACCAACCCCGACGGGCCCTACGGCGACTACTACGTCTGGGCCGACGACGACAAACAGTACGAGGACGCCCGGATCATCTTCGTCGACACCGAGGCCTCCAACTGGACCTTCGACCCGGTCCGCAAGCAGTACTTCTGGCACCGCTTCTTCTCCCACCAGCCCGACCTCAACTACGAGAACCCGGCCGTCCAGGAGGAGATCGTCTCCGCGCTGCGGTTCTGGCTCGACCTGGGCATCGACGGGTTCCGGCTGGACGCGGTGCCGTACCTGTACCAGGTCGAGGGAACGAACTGCGAAAACCTTCCGGCAACGCACGAGTTCCTGAAGCGGGTCCGCAAGGAGATCGACACGCACTATCCGGACACGGTGCTGCTGGCGGAGGCGAACCAGTGGCCCGAGGACGTCGTCGACTACTTCGGCGACTTCCCCTCGGGCGGCGACGAGTGCCACATGGCGTTCCACTTCCCCGTCATGCCGAGGATCTTCATGGCGGTGCGCAGGGAATCCCGGTACCCGGTGTCGGAAATCCTGGCGAAGACTCCGGCGATCCCGTCCAGCTGCCAGTGGGGCATCTTCCTGCGCAACCACGACGAGCTGACCCTCGAGATGGTCACCGACGAGGAACGCGACTACATGTACGCGGAGTACGCCAAGGACCCGCGTATGCGCGCCAACATCGGGATCAGGCGGCGGCTCGCGCCACTGCTCGACAACGACCGCAACCAGATCGAGCTGTTCACCGCCCTGCTGCTGTCACTGCCCGGCTCGCCGATCCTCTACTACGGCGACGAGATCGGGATGGGCGACAACATCTGGCTCGGCGACCGCGACGCGGTGCGCACCCCGATGCAGTGGACACCCGACCGCAACGCCGGCTTCTCCTCCTCCGACCCCGGCCGGCTCTTCCTGCCCACCATCATGGACCCGGTCTACGGCTACCAGGTGACCAACGTCGAGGCCTCCATGTCCTCACCCTCGTCACTGCTGCACTGGACCCGCCGCATGATCGAGATCCGCAAACAGAACAAGGCCTTCGGCCTCGGCTCCTACACCGAGCTGCAGTCCTCGAACCCGGCGGTCATCGCGTTCCTGCGCGAGGCCCCCTCGACCGAGGACGAGGGGGACGACCTCGTGCTCTGCGTGCACAACTTCTCCCGCTTCGCCCAGCCCACCGAACTGGACCTGCGAGCCTTCAACGGCCGCCACCCGGTCGAACTCATCGGCGGGGTGCGATTCCCGGCCATCGGGGAGCTGCCGTACTTGCTCACCCTCGCGGGCCATGGCTTCTACTGGTTCCGGCTCCGCAAGGACGCCGTCTAGAACCGCGGCGGGGCGGTTTCCACCGTCCCGCCCTGGGCACGCATCAGTAACACCCCGACTCCCCCGGTCTCCGGGCCCCTGGGGAAAGGACGCGACGTCATGTCGGAAGCCGCAACCCACTCTGTCACGGCCCCCGTCGCACACCCCGAGTTGCTCGCGTCGCTCGATCCGCTGCTGCGGCAATGGCTGCCACGGCAGCGCTGGTTCGCGGGCAAGGGACGTCCGGTCACCGGGTTCTCCCTGGTGACGGCCAACGAACTGCTGCCCTCGACGGGTCAGCTGGGCCTGCTCCACCTGCTCGTGCGGGCGCACCAGCCACTCACTCCCGCCCAGGGAGCCACTCCCCAGCCCGGTGACTGCTACCAGCTGCTCATCGGCGTACGCGAGGCACTCCCGCCGCGCCTCGCGCCCGCGCTGATCGGACACGTGACGGAGGGGCCGCTGGCGGGACACACGGTCTACGAGGCACTGCACGACCCGCGCCCCGCCGACGTACTCCTGGAGGCCCTGCGCACCCGGGCCCGCATCGGCGAGCTGCGCTTCGAACGGGAACGGCACCAGGAGATCCGGGGCGGTCTGATCCCGCGCCTGATCACCGCGGAACAGTCCAACTCGTCCCTGGTCTTCGGAGATACGTTCATCCTCAAGCTGCTGCGCCGCATAGTCCCGGGGGTGAACCCCGATCTGGAACTGCCGCTGGCGCTCTCCCGGGAGGGCTGCCCGCGGGTACCGGCACCGACGGCCTGGATGGCCGCCGACCTGGGCGAGGAGACGTACGTCCTGGGAGTGCTGCAGCCCTTTGTCCAGGGCGCGGTGGACGGCTGGGAACTGGCGCTGAGCGGACTGGCCAAGGACGACGATCCCAGCGGCGAGGGCTTCGCGGGGGAGGCGCGGGCGCTGGGCCGGGCCACCGCCGAGGTGCACACGGCCCTCGCCCGTGCGCTGCCCACGGTCACGCTGGGGCATGTGCAGATGGAACTGCTCGTCGCCGCCATGACCGAGCGGCTGGCCGCGGCCGCCCAGGCGGTGCCCGCGCTGCGGCCGTACGCCCCCGGTCTGCGCACCGCCTTCGAAGCGCTGGCCGACCTGGCCGGCGAGGGGCGGACCTGGACCGCTCAGCGCATCCACGGGGATCTGCACCTCGGCCAATGTCTGCGCGCGCCCTCCGGGGAGTGGTCGCTCATAGACTTCGAGGGCGAGCCGTCGAAACCGCTCGCCGAGCGCCGCATGCCCCAGCCGCCCCTGCGGGACATAGCGGGGATGCTCCGCTCCTTCGACTACGCGGCCCACGCGCTCCCCCAGGCTCTCGGCCCCGCCCGGTCGGGCGGGACCCCGATCCCGCGGGCGTCCGGCTGGGCCGACACCTGCCGGGCCGCGTACTGCACCGGCTACACGGACGTCGCCG
The DNA here is from genome assembly GCF_036227505.1 of Streptomyces sp. NBC_01450. Taxonomy (NCBI): domain Bacteria; kingdom Bacillati; phylum Actinomycetota; class Actinomycetes; order Kitasatosporales; family Streptomycetaceae; genus Streptomyces; species Streptomyces sp. NBC_01450. Next base: position 4,085,575 of record NZ_CP109480.1, read on the forward strand.
GCCGCGACCCGCGCGCCGATCCCGTACTCCTGCGCGCCTACGAGACGGACAAGGCGATCTACGAAGTCCTGTACGAGGCCCGGCACCGGCCCGACTGGCTGCCGGTGCCGATGGCGGCGATACGCAGGCTCGCCGCATCCCCCTGACCTTCCCCACCTCACCCCGCCGAGGAGGCCCTGCCCGTGACGCCCCGCCCCCCGTCCGACGACAGTCCGAAGAAGAACGGCGCCAAGAAGTCGGCTGCCGCCAAGAAGACCGCGGCCAAGAAGACGGCGGCCAAGAAGGCTGTGGTCAAGAAGGTCGCTGCTCAGAAGCCTGCCGGGAGCAAGACCGCGAAGGACTCGAAGGACTCCAAGGACTCCAAGGACTCCAAGGACTCGGCGAAGGGGGCCGGGGCGAGGATTCCCGAACCACGGGCTGCCGAGCCGAACGTCGCCGAGCCCGCCGTCGCCGACGGCGCTCCCGTCCTCGCCGGGCTGGAACCCGGCGACCGCGAGCGGCTGCTCTCCGGCACGCATCACGATCCGCACGGGGTGCTCGGCGCCCATCCGGTGCCGGGCGGTGTGGCCTTCCTGGCCTTCCGTCCGTACGCGCTCGGGGTGACCGTCGTGACGGACGGCCTGCGGGCCGAGCTGCACGACGACGGGGACGGGTTCTTCTCGGGGCTGGTGCCGCTGCGCGCGGTCCCGGAGGCGTACCGGCTGCTCGTGGCGTACGAGGGGACGGTTCAGGACACCGAGGACGCGTACCGCTTCCTGCCCGCGCTCGGGGAGTTCGATCTCCATCTGCTCGGCGAGGGACGCCACGAGGAGCTGTGGCGGGCCCTGGGTGCGGAGCCGATGGTGCACCAGGGCGTGACCGGCACCCGTTTCACGGTCTGGGCGCCGAACGCGCGCGGGGTCCGCCTCGCCGGCACCTTCAACTTCTGGGACGGCACCGGGTATCCGATGCGGTCGCTCGGCTCCTCCGGGGTGTGGGAGCTGTTCGTGCCGGCGATCGGCGAGGGCGAGCTCTACAAGTTCGAGATCACCCGCCCGGACGGCTCCCGCACCCTGCGGGCCGACCCCATGGCCCGCCGCACCGAGGTTCCGCCGCGCACGTCGTCGGTCGTGCACGCCTCGCACCATGTGTGGCGGGACGAGGAGTGGATGGCGGCGCGCGGGGCCCGTCCGGTGCACGAGGCACCGCTGTCGGTGTACGAGGTCCACCTGCCCTCGTGGCGCCCCGGCCTGACCTACCGCCAACTGGCCGAGCAACTGCCCGCCTACGTCCGCGACCTGGGCTTCACCCATGTCGAGCTCATGCCGGTCGCCGAGCACCCCTTCGGCGGCTCCTGGGGCTACCAGGTCACCGGTTTCTACGCCCCGACCGCACGGCTGGGCACCCCCGACGACTTCAAACACCTCGTCGACGCCCTGCACCGGGCCGGGATCGGCGTCCTCATGGACTGGGTACCGGCCCACTTCCCGCGCGACGAATGGGCGCTGGCCGAGTTCGACGGACGCCCCCTGTACGAACACGCGGACCCCCAGCGGGCCGCCCACCCCGACTGGGGCACCCTCGAATTCGACTACGGGCGCCGCGAGGTACGCAACTTCCTCGTCGCCAACGCCGTGTACTGGTGCGAGGAGTTCCACATCGACGGACTGCGCGTCGACGCGGTCGCCTCGATGCTCTACCTCGACTATTCGCGGGAGCCGGGGCAGTGGACCCCGAACGAACACGGCGGCCGGGAGAACCTCGACGCCGTCGCCTTCCTCCAGGAGATGAACGCCACCGTCTACCGCCGCGCGCCCGGTGTGGTGACGATCGCCGAGGAGTCCACGGCCTGGGACGGCGTCACCCGGGCCACCCACCACACCGGACCCGGGGGCTTCGGGGGGCTGGGGTTCGGGCTGAAGTGGAACATGGGGTGGATGCACGACTCGCTGAGCTATGTGCAGCACGAGCCGGTCCATCGCAAGTACCACCACAACGAGATGACGTTCTCGATGGTGTATGCCTACAGCGAGAACTACGTCCTGCCCATCTCCCACGACGAGGTCGTCCACGGCAAACGGTCACTGGTGTCGAAGATGCCCGGCGACTGGTGGCAGCAACGCGCCACCACCCGCGCCTACCTCGGCTTCATGTGGGCCCACCCCGGCAAACAACTCCTCTTCATGGGCCAGGAATTCGCCCAGGGCGCCGAATGGTCCGAAGCCCACGGCCCCGACTGGTGGCTCCTGGACCCCGCCTACCCCGCCGAACCCGACCACCGCGGCGTCCGCGACCTCGTCCGCGACCTCAACACCGTCTACCGCCACGAACCCGCCCTCTGGCAACGCGACACCGACCCCGCCGGCTTCACCTGGATCACCGGCGACGCCGCCGACGACAACGTCCTCGCCTTCCTCCGCCACGACGCCGACGGCACCCCCCTGCTCGCCGTCTCCCACTTCTCCCCCGTCGTCCGCCACGACTACCGCCTCGGCATCCCCGAGTCCGTACCCGCCTGGCACGAAGTCCTCAACACCGACGCCGCCCACTACGGCGGCAGCGACGTCCACAACCCCCACCCGGTCAAACCCGAGCCCCATCCCGCCCACGCCCACCCCACCAGCCTGCGGCTGACCCTGCCTCCACTCGCCACGATCTGGCTCCGCCCCGCCTGACGCCTCCGGCGACCATGGCGTCAGCGGTCGCGCGCGGGTGATGCCGACGAGGGGCGGGGCGAGGTTCGTGGACTCCTCGCCCCGCCCGGCGGTCAGACGGTCGCCGCCCGCAGTGCCTGAGGCAGCTCGCCCGTGTACACGATCCCCAGCGCCTGCGTCGCCCGCGTCAGCGCCACGTACAGGTCGCTCGTGCCGTACCGCGCCGGTTCGACCACGAGGACGGAGTCGAATTCCAGCCCCTTGGCCTGGCGGGGGTCGAGGAGGACGACCGTCCGGGTCAGGTCGGGCTCCTCCCCCGCCGTCACGTCCTCCAGCCGGTCCGCGAGCGAGGTGTGCAGTTCGCGGGGTGCGATCACCGCGAGTCGCCCCTCGGCGGGGGTCAGTTCGGCGACGGCCTTCGCGACGGTGCCGGGCAGGTCGTCCCCGGCGACGCGGGCCCACGGCCGTACACCCGTCGAACGCACCGAGCGCGGCGGCTCGAAGTCCGGGTGCCGCGCCCGCAGGACGCCCGCCGCCACGTCCATGATCTCGGACGGGGTGCGGTAGTTGACGGCGAGGCGCTTGTGCTCCCAGCGGTCCTCGACGTAGGGGGTGAGGATCTCCGACCAGGATCCCACTCCGGCCGCCTCGGCGGTCTGCGCGGGGTCGCCGACCAGGGTCATCGAGCGGGTCGGGCTGCGCCGCATCAGCAGGCGCCAGGCCATCGGCGAGAGTTCCTGTGCCTCGTCGACGATGATGTGGCCGAACGCCCACGTCCGGTCGGCCGCCGCTCGTTCGGCGGCGCTGCGGTGGTCGTCCTCCTCGTGCCGCTCGGCCATCCGCTCGGCGTCGATGATGTTGTGCGCGGACAGGATCTCGGAGTCCTCCTCGTCCTTGTCCTCGAACTCGTAGGTACGGGAGGCGTAGGACACGTCCAGCACGCCCTGCGCGTACGCCACCTGGGCGCGGCGTTCCTGGTCGGCGAGGGCGCGGGCGACGCGGTCGTCCTCGCCGAGCAGTTCGGCGGCCTCGTCGAGGAGGGGAACGTCGGCGGTGGTCCAGGACAGGGTGACCGGGCGGCGGATCGCGGCCGCGTCCTCGTCCGGGACATATCCCTCCGGGTCCGCGAGGAAGTCGGCGACCAGGCGCTGCGGGGTCAGCCGCGGCCACAGCTCGTCGATGGCCGACCAGACCTCGGGGTTCTCCGCGAGGTCGTCACGGATCTGGGTGATGTCGCTCGGGTCGAGCAGGTTCGAACCGTCGAAGGGGTCGGTGCCGATGCGCTCGGCCAGCATGTCGGTGAGCGTGTTGAGGATGTGGCCCTCGAAGTACTCGCGGGCCACGTTGTGCGGCAGTTTCGCCTCGCGGGTACGGTCCCGGGCGACCTGGACGAGCCCGGCGTCGAGCATCAGGACGTCCCGGTCGTGCTCGATCGCGATGACCGGGTCGGGCAGCGCCTGGCGGTCCTGGACCACGGCGGCGAGCACCTCGGCCATGTCGGCGCGGCCCTTCACGGCGGCGGCCCGCGGGGTGTCGGTGGCGGTCGCCCTGACGCCGGGGAACAGTTCGCCGACGGTCGCGAGCAGCACGCCCGTCTCGCCGAGCGAGGGCAGTACCTCGCCGATGTAACCGAGGAAGGCCGGGTTGGGGCCGACGATCAGGACGGCGCGCTTCGCCAGCAGCTCCCGGTACTCGTACAGCAGGTACGCGGCCCTGTGCAGCGCCACGGCCGTCTTTCCGGTGCCGGGGCCGCCCTCGACGACCAGCACGCCCTTGTGCGGGGCTCGGATGATCCGGTCCTGTTCGGCCTGGATGGTCTGCACGATGTCGCTCATGCGGCCGGTGCGCGCCGAGTTCAGCGCGGCCAGCAGTACGGCGTCGCCGGTCGGGTCCTCGTGGCCGGTGCGCTCGTGGTCGCCGAGGTCGAGGATCTCGTCGTGCAGGTCGGTCACCCGGCGGCCGTCGGTGGTGATGTGCCGACGGCGGCGCAGGTCCATCGGCGTGTGGCCGGTGGCGAGATAGAAGGGGCGGGCGACCGGGGCCCGCCAGTCGATGAGGATGGGGGTGTGATCGGTGTCGCCGGCGCGGATGCCGATGCGGCCGATGTGATGGCTGACGCCGGAGGTGAGGTCGATCCGGCCGAAGCAGAGCGAGCCGTCCACGGCGTTCAGCGCGGCGAGCAGGCCCGAGCGCTCGGCGACCAGCACGTCCCGTTCGAGCCTGGCCTGCATGGGCGTGCTGCCCTGCGCGAGCGCGTCGCCGACGGAGGCCTCGGTGTCGCCCCGCAGCACGTCCACGCGTGCGTACAACCCGTCGATGAATTCCTGCTCGTGCAGCAATTCATCGTCGGGAAATCCTGTGGTGCCCTCTGCGTTTGAGCCCCTGTTTGACAATTCCGCTCCCGGCCGGATATACTGCGCTCAGTGAACTTCTCCGCGACCAATTCTTCTGAAGTCGCGAATCATTCAATATACGCAAGGAAATCCCCCGAGCGCAATTGCCCGGGGGATTTCCTGTAGTTCCGCTGGATATCGACGTGGTCCGAGCACGTCGGACCACGTCAGAGCACCTCGGACAGCTCCTCCAGCAGCCGGCGCTTCGGCCGGGCGCCCACCATCGACTTCACCGGCTCACCGCCGCGGAAGACCATGAACGTGGGCATCGACAGCACCCGGTAGGCGTTCGTCGTCAGCGGGTTCGTGTCCACGTCCAGCTGGACCACCTTGAGCCGCTCGCCCTCCTCGGCCGCCAGGGCGCTGAGCACCGGCCCCATCTGCCGGCACGGCGGGCACCAGTCGGCCGTGAACTCCACCAGCACCGGGAGCTCGGCGCCGATCACCTCCGCCTCGAAGTCCGCGTCCGTCACCGAAGCCACGCCTGCCACCTTGATCACCGCGTCCGCCCTCCCAGTTCGCATACGGGTTCCGGGCCGCCCGGAACCTCCGCCTCGGCCGCCAGCTCGTCGCGCGCCCGCTCGGCCCGCGCCAGCTGCGCGCCGACCTCGGCCCGTACGACCCGCAACTCGTCGATCAGCGCGTCGAGCTCGCCCAGCTTGCGCCGGTAGACCGCGAGCGAGGCCGGACAGGAGTCCCCCTCCGGGTGCCCCGCCCGCAGACACTCCACGAAGGGCCGGGTCTCCTCCAGGTCGAACCCGAAGTCCTGCAGCGTCCTGATCTGCCGCAGCAGCCGCAGGTCGTGCTCGTCGTACGTCCGGTACCCGTTCTCGCCCCGCCGCGCGGGCAGCAGTCCCCGTGACTCGTAGTACCGAAGAGTCCGCGTGGTGGTCCCGGCCCGCGCCGCCAGCTCGCCGATTCGCATGCGTCGACGGTATTCCTTGACGCCGACGTCAACGCAAGGGCGGCAGTGGCTTACGCGGCACCGGTGAGGACAGCACGATCGAGGTCGTCGTGCGCCCCAGCGCGGAGGTCTGTTCCAGGACGTCCTCCAGGTGGATCGTGTCCGCCACGGCGACCTTGAGGATCCAGCAGTCCTCGCCGACGACGTGGTGGACCTCGATGATCTCCGGGCGGGAGATCAGCTCCAGGGTCCTGGGGTGGCGCAGGGTGTAGCCGCCGTGCGGATTGACGCGGACGAAGGCCTGGATGCCGTAGCCGAGGAGGGGCGGTGAGACATGGGCGCCGTAACCGGTGACGGCGCCCGTGGACTCCAGCCGCCGTACGCGCTCGGCGACGGCCGCCGGGCTCAGCCGCACGCGCCGGCCCAGCTCGCTGAGCTTGATCCGGCCGTCGCTCTGCAGCAGTTCCAGGATCTGCCGGTCCAGCGCGTCGAAGGCCACCGACGTTTCGTCGGTGACGGCGCGCGCCTGCCGTGGTTCCTTCGGTGCCGCGGCCGGATCTCCCATGTCTCCCCCTTCAGACGTGAGGCGTATGCCGGGAGAATTATGACCACAGAAGCCCGGTGGACGCGGGAAGTACGAGGGGGAGGAACGCCGTGCGCGAGATAGGTGTCATTGGCGGGAACCGCTATTTCGGAAAGCGGCTGATCGCCCGGCTGCTGGCCGCCGGAGACCATGTCACCGTCATCAATCGCGGCTCCTCCGCACCACCCGCGGGGGCGGTCCATCTCGTCGCGGACCGCAATGACGGGAATTCCCTGGAGAAAGCGCTGGGTTCACGCACCTTCGATGCCGTCGTCGACCAGGTCTGCTACACACCGCGGCAGGCGCGGATCGCGCGACGGGTCTTCGCGGAACGCACCCGGCGGTACGTCATGACGTCCACCGTCGAGGTGTACGAGTACGAGGACTCGGCGGACCTCGTACGCGAGGACGCCGTGGACCCGTCCACCGTGCCCTTCGACCTCGAACTCCCCTGGGACGAGCCGGAGTTCCTCGACCGTCACTACGGGGAGGGCAAGCGCCAGGCCGAGGCGGTGTTCGCGGCCGGGCCCGGGTTCCCGTACACGGCCGTCCGGGTGGCCCACGTCCTGGGCGGGGACGACGACTTCACCGGCCGCCTCCAGCACTACGCGGAGCGCATCCGCACGGGTGAGCCGATCGCCGTACCGCCCGTGAACCACCCGGCGACGTACATCCACGTCGAGGAGATCGCCGACTTCCTGTTCTGGGCGGCGGGCGAGGACTTCACGGGCCCGGTCAACGCGGCCTCCCACGGGCGCCTGACCACCCAGGAGTTGTGCGAGGCGATCGCCGCGCACCTCCCGGACGGCAAGACGCTCCTGCGGCCCGTCGAGGTGGGTGAGGTCTCCCCCTTCTCCTTCAGCCGTTCCTACGGCATGGACAACTCCCGGGCCACCCGTCTCGGGTTCACCTTCGGCGACGCGCGGGCGTGGCTGCCGCGGGCCGTGGCCGAGACGCTGGGAAAGGACGTCTGACATGCGGTACCGCACACTCGGCGACCTGCGTGTGAGCGCGGTGGGCCTCGGCGCGATGCCCCTGTCCATCGAGGGCCGGCCGGACGAGGCACGGGCCGTGGCCACGGTGCACGCCGCCCTCGACGCGGGCGTCACCCTCCTGGACACCGCGGACTCCTACCACCTGCCGGGGGCCGAGCCCGGCCACAACGAGCGGCTCGTGGCCCGCGCCCTGGCGATGTACGGCGGCGACACGGCGAACGTCCTGGTGGCCACGAAGGGCGGGCGCGGCCGCCCGGCCGACGGCGGCTGGACGGTGAACGGCTCCCCACGCCACCTCAAGGCGGCGGCCGAGGCCTCCCTGAAACGGCTCGGCGTGGCGGCGATCGGTCTCTACCAGCTCCACAAGCCCGACCCCGCCGTTCCGTTCGAGGATTCGGTCGGCGCCCTGCGCGAGCTCCTCGACGAGGGCAAGGTCCGGCTGGTCGGCCTCTCCAACGCGGACACCGACCAGATCCGCCGGGCCCGCGCGATCCTCGGCGACCGACTGGTCTCGGTCCAGAACCAGTACTCCCCCGCGGTACGCGACAGCGACCCCGAGCTGCGCCTCTGCGCCGAGCTGGGCCTCGCCTTCCTGCCGTGGAGCCCGCTGGGCGGCATCTCCCGCAGCTCCCTGGACGGCTCCTCCGAACGGGCGCCCGAGGGCTTCGCCGCCTTCCACGAAGTGGCCCGCGAGCGCGGCGTCAGCCCCCAACGGATCTGCCTGGCCTGGCTGCTGTCGCTCTCCCCCACCGTGCTCCCGATCCCGGGCTCCGGCCGCCCGGAGACGATCCGCGACTCGGCGGCCGCGGCGGACCTGGTGCTGACCACGGAGGAACTGGCACGGCTGGGCCACTACTAGAGATACCGGTCCGTCAGACGTGGGCGGCCACGCCCGCGGACTCCTCGACCTCCAGCAGCGACGCGCTGTGCCGCTCCTCCTCGAACGCCCTACGTCCGCCGCGCAGTCCGAAGAGGCGTTTGGCGAGGGCGATGTAGAGGACGGCGAGGATGTTGAGGACCAGGGTGCCGACCTTCAAGTAGCTGACGTGCTCGGTGAGTTCGTAGATCTCCAGGGGCAGGAAGGCTGCGGTGGCGACCACCGTCAGATACTCCGCCCAGCGCTTGGCGTACCAGAGACCGCCCGCCTCGACGAGTTCGATCAGCGCGTACGCCAGCAGCAGCGCGGCCACCAGGACCAGCGTGGAGTGCTTGTAGCCGAAGGACTTCTGGATGGTGCCGACGACCGGCGAGTGGTCGAGGTCGTAGTGGAAGTGCTTGAAGACCGGCCGGAAGACGTCGAGGTTCTGGTCGAACAGCCGGCGCACCGAGTCCTGGCTGTTGCTGAACTTCCACACCGCGGCCGCGACCACCACGATGAACACCCCGCGCACGGCCCGTTCGATCGCCAGGAAGCGCAGGATGAACAGGTCCCGCAGCACCTTGCCGCGCGGTACCAGCGGTGCCTGCTCCGCGGGACCGGTTCCGTGCGGTTCGCCCAGCACGAAGTCGCCGCAGCGCAGACAGCGCCAGGTCTCGCCGAGGCTCGTCTCGGCGCGCAGCCGCCGGCGCAGTTCCGGCTCGTCGGGCGCGTACGTCACATGGCCTTTGCGCGCGCATGTCCGCCGGTCCCAGTCGATCTTCATACTCGGTGTCCTCCGCAGAACATGCCGTGCCGTGCCGGTCAGTCCGGCACGGCACGGTAGTGCATGTTCTACGAGACGGAGCCCCGACGGTCACGGTTCCGAGGCGGGCGAGGTGCGCTCAGCGCGTCGCGGCCGCGGTGAGCTCCGGTTCCTCCGCGAGCGGCTCACGCCTGTGCGCGAGGCCTGCGCGGAGCTGATGCGGCGCGGCCTCGACCAGGGCATGTTCGAATCGGCGCCACCGGGTTCTTCTTCGCACTTCTTCGGCAAAACACCGAGCGGCCAGGTCTACGGGGGGAGAACCTGGCCGCCCGGCGGTCTGGGGGACTCATAAGCCCCGTGCGGGGACGCGCCCGTCAGGGGCGCGGGGCCGTGTCAACGTGCGGCTCCGCCGCGTGAGCGCGACCAGCCACGATCCACACGCAGCCTCCGAACGACCCGCAGCCCCTCTTCCAGCGGAGCGCTTACGCCTTGGCCAGCTCCTTCTCGCCACCCTGCTCCGGCACGTCCGCGACGCCGTCGGTGGCGTCGTCCTCGGTGTTGTCCAGCAGGGTCGTCTCGTCGAACGGCAGCTCACCGGCGAGAACCCGGTTCACCCGCTCCTTGTCGACCTCACCGGTCCACGTACCGATCAGCAGCGTGGCGACGGCGTTGCCCGCGAAGTTGGTGACGGCACGCGCCTCGCTCATGAACCGGTCGATGCCGATGATCAGGCCGACGCCGTCCACCAGCGCGGGCTTGTGCGACTGCAGACCACTGGCCAGGACGGCGATACCGGAGCCGGAGACACCCGCCGCGCCCTTCGACGCGACCATCATGAAGAGCAGCAGGCCGATCTGCTGGCCGATGCTCATCGGCTGGTCCATGGCGTCGGCGATGAACAGCGAGGCCATGGTCAGGTAGATCATCGTGCCGTCGAGGTTGAACGAGTAGCCGGTCGGCACGGTGATGCCGACTACCGGGCGGCTGACACCCAGGTGCTCCATCTTGGCGATGAGCCGCGGCAGCGCGGACTCGGAGGACGAGGTCGAGACGATCAGCAGGAACTCCCGGCCGAGGTACTTCAGCAGCTGGAAGAGGCTGACCTTGGCGACGAGCTTCGTCAGCGTGCCGAGCACGATGAAGATGAAGAGCGCACAGGTGATGTAGAAGCCGAGCATGATCGTGCCCAGCGCCTTCAGCGCGTCCATACCGGTCTCGCCGATCACGGCGGCCATGGCCCCGAAGGCGCCGACGGGCGCGGCCCACATGATCATGCCGAGGATGCGGAAGACCAGCTTCTGGATGTGCTCGACACCCTTCAGCACCGGCTGGCCCGCACGGCCCATGGCCTGCAGTGCGAAGCCCGTGAGGAGGGCGATCAGCAGGGTCTGGAGCACCTGGCCCTCGGTGAAGGCCGAGACGAAGGTGGTCGGGATGATCCCGAGGATGAAGTCGACGGGCCCCTCGGCGGCGGCCTGGGCCTGCGTGTGCCCGACACCCTTGACGGCCTCGGTCAGGTGCATCCCGCTGCCGGGGTGGATGATGTTGCCGACGACCAGGCCGATGGCCAGCGCCACGAAGGACATACAGACGAAGTAGCCGAGCGCGAGACCGCCGACCTTGCCGACCTTGGCGGCGTTGCGCACCGAACCGACGCCGAGCACGATCGTGCAGAAGATGATCGGGGAGATCATCATCTTGATGAGGCTCACGAAGCCGGTGCCGATCGGCTTGAGCTCCTTGGCGAAGTCCGGCGCGGCGAACCCTACCGCGATGCCGAGCGCAACCGCGATGATCACCGCGATGTACAGATAGTGGGTGCGGTCCCGCTTGGCGGCGGGTGCGGCAGGTGCCGTTTGGGTGCTGGCCACGGCTGCCCTCCTTGACGACGTCATCGGCATCATCCGGCGTGCGGCTCACGTCCGGCGGAACCCGGTGCGCGGCTCTCTCCGGGCAGTCCCGGGGCGCGGCTCACTCGGGGGATCCCGGTGTGCGGCTCACTCCGGGGGATGCGGTGACTATCTCCCGCCCTGTGAGGGCGGTCACCCTTCCGTTCATTTAGTACACAAGCCAGCGAACGGAGAGTGGCTCACACACTGGCATGCTAGTTTTTGAGCATGACCGAGCATGTGAAGCGGGCCTTCAAGTACCGCTTCTATCCGAACGACGCGCAGGCGGCTCAGCTGAAGCGCACGTTCGGTTGTGTGCGCAAGGTCTACAACCTGGCCTTGCAGGCCCGCACCACCGCCTGGTTCACCGAGCAACGCAGGATCAACTACGTCCAGACATCCGCACTGCTGACCGAGTGGAAAAAGACCGAGGAGCACGCCTTCCTGGTCGAGGTCTCGTCGGTTCCGCTGCAACAGACACTGCGGCACTTGCAGGCCGCCTTCACCAACTTCTTCGAAAAGCGCTCCGCATACCCACGCTTCAAGTCCCTGAAGAAGTCCCGTAAGTCCGCGGAGTACACCCGCTCGGCTTTCACGTACCGCGACGGTCGGCTGACCCTGGCGAAGATGCATGAGCCACTGGACATCGCCTGGTCCAGGCAACTGCCCGAGGGGCAGGTGCCCTCGACGGTGACGGTGTCGCAGGACAGCGCGGGACGCTGGTTCGTCTCCATGCTCTGCGAAGACGCCTCGGTGAAGGCGCTCCGGGCCGGCAGCAGGACAGTGGGCGTCGATGTCGGCATTACCTCGCTGGTGACCCTGTCGACCGGGGAAAAGATCAGCAACCCGAAGTTCGAGCGGAAGGACCGGGTCAGGCTTGCCCACGCCCAGCGCGAGCTGTCCCGCAAGGAGAAGGGCTCCAAGAATCACGACAAGGCCCGCGTCCGGGTCGCACGCATCTATGCCCGGATCGCCGACCGGCGCCGGGACTTCCTGCACAAACTGTCCACGCGTCTCGTTCGTGAGAACCAAACGATCGTGATCGAGGACCTCGCAGTCCGGAACATGCTGAAGAACCGCCCGCTCGCCCGTGCGATCTCCGACGCGTCCTGGACAAAGTTGCGCTCCATGCTGGAATACAAGGCCCAGTGGTACGGCCGCGACCTGATCGCAGTGGACCGCTGGTACCCGTCGAGCCGAACCTGCTCGACGTGTGGCCATCTGGTCGCGAAACTGCCGCTGAACGTCCGGGAATGGACCTGTGCCGCGTGCGGGGTTGTCCATGACCGGGACGCGAACGCGGCGAGGAACATCTTGGCCGCCGGGCTGGCGGTGTCGGCCTGTGGAGCCGGCGTAAGACCCCAACGGAGCACGTCCGGGCGGGCAGCCGGCGCTGAAGCAGGAAAACTTCGAAGGAGCGCCGCATAGCGGCGCAGAGTCGGAGATCCCCCTTCCGGTTTTCCGGAGAGGGGAGAGGCCAATTAGTTCACGCTTATACGAACGAACGCGAACGAACGACGGCGGAAGACAAGGGTACGGACGGGATACAAGACGGCAGGTGACGGATGCCGGGTAGGGGCGAGGCACACTGAGTCCATGCGCTTCCCCCGCGTCCCGCGACCCCGCAGCCTGGCCGGCCAGCTCTTCGCCATGCAGGCCGTGCTGATCGCCGTGCTCGTCGCCGGTTACGCGCTGTTCAGTTACGTCAGCGACCGCAGCCAGGCCGAGGACGCGGCGGGCCGCCAGGCCATGGCCGTGGCCCGTTCGATCGCCGACGCGCCCTCCGTCCGCGATGCCATCCGCACCACGAACCCCACGAAGGACCTCCAGCCGTACGCGCTCCAGGTGCAGCGGGACACCGGCGTGGACTTCGTGACGATCATGAGCCCGCAGGGCATCCGCTGGACCCACCCGGACGAGACGCTGATCGGCAAGCACTTCCTCGGGCACATCGGGCCTGCCCTGCACGGCAGGTCCTTCACGGAGACGTACACGGGCAGCCTCGGGGCGTCGGTCCGTGCCGTCACCCCGGTCCTGGACAACGGCCACCTCGTCGGGCTGGTCAGCGCGGGCATCAAAGTCGAGGCGATCACCCAGCGCGTACAGGAGCAGGTGACCGCCCTCGTCGGCGTCGCGGGCAGCGCTCTCGTGCTCGGCGGTATCGGCACGTACGTCATCAACGCCCGGCTGCGCCGCTCCACGCACGGCCTGAACGCGGCCGAGCTGAGCCGGATGCACGACTATCACCAGGCCGCGCTGCACGCCGTGCGCGAGGGGCTGCTGATGCTGGACGGGCAGTACAGGGTGGCGCTGATGAACGACGGCGGGCGGGAGCTGCTGGGGGTGACGGACGAGGTCGTCGGACATTCCGTGGCCGAGCTCGGGCTGCCCGCACCGCTCACCGGCGCCCTGCTGTCGGCGGAGCCGCGGGTGGACGAGGTGCATCTGACGGCGTCGCGCGTGCTGGTCGTGAACACCTCCCCGGTGTCCGGCGGCGAGCGGCGCGGCACGGTGGTCACCCTGCGCGACGTGACCGAGCTCCAGTCCCTGATGGGTGAGTTGGACTCCGAGCGCGGCTTCACCCAGGCGCTGCGCTCCCAGGCGCACGAGGCCGCGAACCGGCTGCACACGGTGGTCTCGCTGATCGAGCTGGGGCGCGCCGAGGAGGCCGTCGAATTCGCCACCGCCGAGCTCGAACTGGCCCAGACGCTCACGGACGAGGTGATCTCGGCGGTCAGCGAGCCGGTCCTCGCGGCCCTGCTGCTGGGCAAGGCGGCCCAGGCGAACGAGCGGGGCGTGGAACTGGTGGTGTCGGAGGAGAGCGGTATCGACGACGGGCTGCTGCAGACCGGCTTGCCGGCCCGTGACCTGGTGACCGTGCTGGGCAACCTGATCGACAACGCGATGGACGCGGCGCAGGGGACGGTGGGGGCACGGGTGACCGTCACGGCCTTCACGGACGACTCCGGCCTGGTCCTGCGGGTCGCCGACACGGGCGCGGGCGTCGACCCCGCCCACACGGAGGCGGTCTTCCAGCGCGGCTGGTCCACCAAACCGGCGGGGCCCGGCGGCCGGGGGCTCGGGCTGGCCCTCGTACGGCAGGCCGTGAGCCGTCACGAGGGCACGCTGACGGTGGCGGAGGCGCACGGGGGCGGGGCGGAGTTCGAGGTGCGGCTGCCGTTGCCTACGGTGGCCTCGGGCGCCCCTGCCGAACCCGCGCCCGGGGCCGCCGAAGGACGGGCCCCGGCCACCGCCGAAGGGGCCACCACCGAAGGGGCCGCAGCCGAGCCCGAGTCCGCCCAGCACGCCTTGCCTGGAGGCGACGTATGACCGCCGACCCCATCCGCGTACTCGTCGTCGAGGACGACCCGGTCGCCGCCGACGCGCACGTCATGTACGTGGGCCGGGTGCCGGGCTTCACGGCGGTCGGCAAGGCGCACACGGGCGCGGAGGCGCGCCGCGCGCTGGACCGTACGCCGGTGGACCTGCTGCTGCTCGACCTGCATCTGCCGGACGTGCACGGACTGCAGCTCGCCCGCTCCCTGCGCGCCGCCGGCTATCACGCGGACGTGATAGCGGTGACGTCCGCGCGGGACCTCGCGGTCGTACGGGAAGGGGTCTCGCTCGGAGTCGTCCAGTACGTCCTGAAACCCTTCACCTTCGCGACCCTGCGCGACCGCCTCGTCCGGTACGCCGAGTTCCACGCGGCGGTGGGCGAGGCGAGCGGCCAGGACGAGGTGGACCGCGCTCTGGCCACCCTGCGCGCCCCGAGCCCGGCCGCCCTCCCCAAGGGCCTCAGCGCACCGACGCTGGAGCGGGTCACCCGGACGCTGCGGGACAGCGCCGAGGGCCTGACGGCGGCCGGTGTCGCGGAGTCGGTCGGTATCTCCCGGATCACCGCCCGGCGCTATCTGGAGCACCTGGTGGAGGCGGGACGCGCGGCGCGCGCTCCGCAGTACGGGCAGGTGGGGCGGCCGGAGTTGCAGTACCGGTGGGTCAAGGGCTGATCGCGCGGGGCGCCGGCCGTCCGGCAGGACATGCGACCCAGTGGGACCTATGTCCCCCAGGGACATCACACGCGGGCCCGTCTCCGTTTGCCGTCGCAAGGTCATGAGCCGCTGCAAGGTCATTGACGTGGACTAGTCCACGCTCTTACGTTCACCGGGCAGACAACTCGGCCACCAATGACGTCGGCCAGTAGGAGGTCGTGCCCGTGCGCCCCACCGCCGCCCCGCTTCTCCTCGTCACTCTCCTCACCGCGACCGCGCTCAGCGCCTGCGGATCGGGCTCCGGAAGCGATCCGGACACCGTGAAGATCTCCTTCAAGCAGTCCACGGACAACTCGATCCGCGTCATGGACACCTACTTGGGGGAGATGAAGAAGGAGTTCGAGAAGGCCAACCCCGGCAAGAAGGTCGAACTCGTCCCGATCAAGGCCCCGGACTCCGAGTACTACACCAAGCTCCAGCAGATGCTGCGATCCCCCAAGACGGCCCCCGACCTGGTCTACGAGGACACCTTCCTCATCAACTCGGACATCACGAGCGGGTACTTGAAGCCCCTCGACCCCTACCTCGACAAGTGGCCGGACTGGAACCAGTTCATCGACACGGCGAAGTCGGCCGCGAAGGCGCAGGACGGGAAGACGTACGGCGTCCCGGACGGCACGGACACCCGGGGCCTCTGGTTCGACAAGGGCATCTTCAAGAAGGCGGGCCTGCCCGCCGACTGGCAGCCGAAGACGTGGGACGACGTGCTGGCCGCCGCACGCGCCATCAAGGCGAAGGTCCCCGGCGTCACCCCGCTCAACGTCTACACGGGCAAGCCGGCGGGCGAGGCGGCCACCATGCAGGGCTTCGAGATGCTGCTGTACGGGACGGGCGACGGAACGTCGGACCCCCTGTACGACACGGCGTCGAAGAAGTGGATCGCGGGCAGCCAGGCCTTCAAGGACGCGCTCACCTTCGTGCACACGGTCTACAAGGAGAAGCTGGGCCCCGACGTCTCGGACGCCCTCGACCCGAACTTCCCCACGACCGTCCGAGGCGAGCTGATGCCCGAGGGCAAGCTCGGCATCAACCTGGACGGCAGCTGGCTGCCGCAGGACTGGCTGAAGGGCGCGGGACACGAGTGGCCCGAGTGGTCGCAGAAACTCGGCCTCGCGTACATGCCGACGCAATCCGGCCAGGCCCCCGGCAAGGTGAGCATGTCCGGCGGCTGGACCTGGTCGATCCCCGCCAAGGCGTCCAACCCCGACCTCGCCTTCAAGTTCATCGAGACGATGCAGACCAAGGCGAACGCGCAGAAGTGGTACATCGCCAACTCCGGCATCGCGGTACGCAAGGACGTGGCCTCCGACCCCGGGTACGTGAAGGCGCAGCCCGGCATCAAGTTCTTCACGGACCTGGTCGCCAGCACGCACTACCGCCCCGCCTACCCGGCCTATCCCAAGGTCTCGACGGCCATCCAGGAGGCGATGGAGGGCGTGACGACGGGTGACAGCTCGGTGGACAAAGCGGCCGGCGGCTATGACGAGGAGCTGAAGACGGTCACCGACAACCAGGTGATCAGGAAGTGAGACTGCGCCGCACCCTGGTCCGCGCCCTCCCCGTCACCCCCGCCGTGGCCCTCCTGCTCCTGTTCCTGGCGGGCCCGATCGCATACTGCGCGTACATCGCCTTCACCGACCTCCAGCTCACCGGCCAGGCCCACTCGTCGTTCGTCGGCTTCGAGAACTTCCGGGCGGCGTTCAAGGACGACGCGTTCCTGAACGCGGTCTGGCTGACGCTGGTGTTCACGGTCCTGTCGTCACTCGTCGGCCAGAACACACTCGGCCTGGCGCTGGCCGCACTGATGCAGCGGGCGTCGAAGCCGGTGCGGACGGTCGTGGGCGGGATCGTGATCACGGCGTGGGTGCTGCCGGAGGTGGTGGCGGGGTTCCTGCTGTACGCGTTCTTCCGGCGGGAGGGCACCCTGAACGCGATCCTGGAACAGCTCCACCTCCCCACCCAGAACTGGCTGTTCACGCTGCCGATCCTGGCGGTGTCGTTCGCGAACGTCTGGCGGGGGACGGCCTTCTCCATGCTGGTGTACTCGGCGGCCCTGAACGAGATACCGAAGGAGATCACCGAGGCGGCGGAGGTGGACGGAGCGGGTGGCTGGCGCCGCATGTGGCACATCACGCTGCCGATGATCCGCCGCTCGATCGGCACGAACCTGATGCTCAACACCCTGCAGACACTGTCGGTGTTCGGGCTGATCTGGGTGATGACGAGGGGCGGCCCGGGAAACAGGAGCCAGACGCTCCCGCTCTTCATGTACGAGCAGGCCTTCCAGAAGAGCATGATCGGATACGGCACGGCGGTGGCGCTGCTCCTGCTGGTGGTCGGCTCGCTGTTCTCGTTGGTGTACATGCGGCTGCTGCGGACGGAGGTCTGAGATGCCACGCACGCTCGGCTCCCGCCGCACCGCCCACCGCCTCGCCGCCGACGCGGGCCTGCTGGTGGTGGCCGCCGCCTTCGCCCTCCCCCTGGCCTGGGTGGTCCTGTCGGCCCTCGACCCGCACGCGGGCCTCAAGGTGAAGGTCCCGGACGGCCTCACGCTGGACAACTTCGACGCGGTCCTGACACCGGACATCACCTACACACCGCTGCTCAACAGCCTGATCCTGTGCGGGGGCGGCACACTGCTCACGGTGGTGTGCGCGGCGCTGGCCGCGTATCCGCTGTCGCGGTTCCGCTCGCGACTGAACCGCCCCTTCCTGCTGACGATCCTCTTCGCGACGTGCCTGCCGATCACGGCGATCATGGTCCCGGTGTACGCGTTGTTCGTACGCGTGAACCTCATCGACACCACGCAGGGCACGATCTTCTTCTTCGCCGCGTCCCAACTCCCCTTCGCCATCTGGCTGATGAAGAACTTCATGGACGGCGTACCGAAGGAACTGGAGGAGGCGGCGTGGACGGACGGGGCGTCGTCGCTCCAGTCCCTGCTACGGATCGTGCTGCCCCTGATGGGGCCGGGGGTGGCGGTGGTGACGGTCTTCTCGTTCGTGATGATGTGGGGGAACTTCTTCGTCCCGTTCATGCTGCTGCTGACACCGGACCAGATGCCGGCGTCCGTGAGCATCAACGACTTCTTCGGAAACCGGGGAACGGTGGTCTACGGGCAGCTGGCGGCGTTCTCGGTCATCTACTCGACGCCGGTGATCCTGCTGTACGTGCTGGTGGCCAGGCGGCTGGGCGGGGGGTTCGCGCTGGGCGGGGCGGTCAAGGGGTGAGAGCCGGGCGGGCGCTCAACGGGTGGGGGCCGGGCCCGGACGTCGCACCAACGCCTGGACCCGGACGTCACACCAACGCCTGGACGAGCTCCAACACCCCTACCGTCTGTCCCCCGCTCGTCTCTCCGGTCAGCTTGAATCCCAGCCCGAGGTAGAAGCCCTCCGGGCCGGTCTCGCCGGGGTGCCAGGTGACCGTGAGACGGGTGCCGCCCCGGCGCCGGATCTCGGCGGCCACCGACTCGACCGCGAAGCGGCCGTATCCCCTGCCCTGTTCCCCGGCCGCGATGTTCAGACGCCACAGGCCGGAGCGGCGGTCGGTGCCCGTCTCGGTTCCGTCCCAGCTGATGTCGAAGAAGGCCATGAGGAAGCCGACGGTCCGGTCACCGTCGACGATGAGGCGGGGCCAGGCGACGCCGGGATGCAGATACGCCTCGGCCAGCGACTTCACGACCGGCGCGACCAAGTGCTCCTGATCGGCGCGGACCTTCAGTCCGATCGCGGTGTCGAAGTTGCCGGGGGTGATCTTCTCGAGGCGTGGCGTGATCGTCATACCTTCACCCTAGGAGACCGGATCAAGCGATTTTCGACGCGCCGCACCCCGCCCCGGAACCCTGGGAGGCTCCGACGGGAAGGGGCGGCGAGGGCAGAACCGTATGTTCGTACGATCCGTAATTGTGGCCGAACAGACCGTAGTCACCATCGCCCCGGCCCCATATTTTGTGCGCGTGCAGCGACCGCAGCCCCATCAGCCCACCCCGCCCTTCAACGCTCCGGCCGCCCGCAGACTGCGGGCTGCCCTCGACATGGGGCCCGAGCACGTCGCCTACGGAATGAGGGTCTCGTACGGGCTGCCGTACGTCACTCCCGACCTCGTCGTCGCCTGGGAGAGAGGGACGACCACCCCCAATGGACCCGAACTCACGGCACTCGCGAGTGTGTTGTGGTGTTCACCGGATGAACTCATCGGCGCGCCGCGGACGTTGCGCGAGCACCGCGTGTCACGCGGGCTGGCCCAGGAGGACATCGCACGGGCCGTCGGCCTCGAACTCCTCGCCTACCAGCGGATGGAGGAGGCCGACGAGTGGCGCGGCAACGAGCGCCAGTCGGTCGTCCTCGCCGACACCCTCGAACTGTCGTTGCGGGACTTCGTCACCGTCACCGGACGCGACGACAAACTCGCCGAGCTGCTGCGCAGCGCGGTGACGACGCGCTGGCAGGCGTACGTCCGTCCGCTCGGGAAGATGATCCCGCTGGACCGGCGCCTCCTGGAGGACGCCCTCCAGGAGATGCACACGGAGTACCAGGGGCGGATGGTCGCCACGCTCAGCTGGGGCGACGGATCGGCCGCCGCCGACGCCGACGACTCCGGCCGCGACTTCCTCGACCGGATCGTCGATCAGTTCTGGGCCATGCTCCAGAGAAGTACGTACTGAGCCCGTACCCACCGGGTCCATGCGACCTAGAACACCGACTCCGCCTCGTCCATACGGTCCTTCGGCACCGTCTTCAGCTCCGTGACCGCCTCCGCCAGCGGCACCATCAGCACGTCCGTGCCCCGCAGCGCCGTCATGCGCCCGAAGTCGCCGCGGTGCGCCGCCTCCACCGCGTGCCAGCCGAAGCGGGTGGCGAGCACCCGGTCGTACGCGGTCGGAGTGCCGCCCCTCTGCACATGGCCGAGAATGACCGGCTTGGCCTCCTTGCCGAGGCGCCGCTCCAGCTCGTACGCCAGCGCCGTGCCGATGCCCTGGAAGCGCTCGTGGCCGAACTGGTCGATGGCTCCGTGCCCGTAGTCCATGGTGCCCTCGACGGGGTGGGCCCCCTCGGCGACACAGATGACCGCGAACTTCTTGCCGCGGGCGAAACGCTCCTCGACCATCGCCATCACGTCGGACGGGTCGAAGGGGCGCTCGGGCAGGCAGATGCCGTGGGCGCCGGCCGCCATGCCGGACTCCAGGGCGATCCAGCCCGCGTGCCGGCCCATGACCTCGACGACCATCACGCGCTGGTGCGACTCGGCCGTGGTCTTCAGGCGGTCCATGGCCTCCGTGGCCACGCCCACCGCCGTGTCGAAACCGAAGGTCCGGTCCGTCGACGAGATGTCGTTGTCGATCGTCTTCGGGACGCCGACCACCGGCAGCCCCGCGTCCGACAGCATACGGGCGGCCGTCAGCGTGCCCTCGCCGCCGATCGGGATCAGCACGTCGATGCCGAACTCGCGGGCCATGTCCTGCGCGTTGTCGCAGGCCTCGCGGAGCCGGTCGCGCTGCAGTCGCGAGGAGCCGAGAATCGTGCCGCCGAGGGCGAGGATGCCGCTGACCGCGTTGAGGTCGAGGGTGCGGTAGCGGCCGTCGAGCAAGCCCGCGTAGCCGTCCTCGAAGCCGATGACCTCGTCCCCGAAATTGGTGACCGCTCGGTGCACGACCGACCGGATCACGGCGTTCAGGCCCGGGCAGTCGCCGCCTGCGGTGAGAACTCCGATACGCATCGTGCTGTGTCTCCTGCTCGCTGCTGGTACGTGTGAGCCGGTTCGATTGTTTCATGAGCCGGAGGGCACCGACGATTCCCTCCTCCCCACCAGGACGTTTGTCCTGGCGGGCGCCCTAGCTACCCTCAGAGGTATTGTCAAGAGGGTTCCGCTCACCCCAGTGGGCCATTTTTCCGAGCCCCGAAACCACCCAGCGCCACAACGGATGGAGAGCACGCGTGACCCGCAGCGTCTACGTGACCGGGATCGACCGCGGCGACGGCCGCCAGGTCGTCGAGCTGGGGGTCATGGAACTCCTGACTCGCCAGGTCGACCGGGTGGGCGTCTTCCGTCCGCTCGTCCACGACGGCCCGGACCGGCTCTTCGAGCTGTTGCGCGCCCGCTACCGGCTGGCCCAGGACCCGGCGAGCGTGTACGGCATGGACTACCACGAGGCGTCCACGCTCCAGGCCGAGCAGGGCGCGGACGAGCTGGTCTCCACCCTCGTCGACCGGTTCCACCGCGTCGCCCGCGACTACGACGTCGTCCTCGTCCTCGGCACCGACTTCGCCGACACCCAGTTCCCGGACGAGCTGTCGCTGAACGCCCGGCTCGCGAACGAGTTCGGCGCCTCCGTGATCCCCGTCGTCGGCGGCCGCGGGCAGACCGCCGAGTCCGTGCGCGCCGAGGCCCGCAACGCCTACCGGGCGTACGACGGTCTCGGCTGCGACGTCCTGGCCATGGTCGTGAACCGGGTGGCCCCGGCCGACCGCGCCGCGATCAGCGAGCGGATCGACCACCGTCTACCCGTCCCCTGCTACGTCCTGCCCGACGAACCCGCCCTCTCCGCGCCCACCGTCGCGCAGATCACCCAGGCCCTCGGCGGCACGGTGCTCCTCGGCGACGACGCGGGCCTCGCCCGGGACGCGCTCGACTTCGTCTTCGGCGGCGCGATGCTGCCCAACTTCCTGAACGCCCTGACCCCGGGATGTCTCGTGGTCACCCCGGGCGACCGCGCCGACCTGGTCGTCGGCGCGCTCGCCGCGCACAGCGCGGGCACCCCGCCCATAGCCGGCCTGGTGCTCACCCTGAACGAGCGACCCAGCGACGAGGTCCTCACCCTCGCCGCGCGCCTCGCCCCCGGCACCCCGGTGATCTCGGTGGCCGGGACCTCCTTCCCCACCGCGGCCGAACTCTTCTCCCTGGAGGGGAAGTTGAACGCCGCCACCCCCCGCAAGGCGGAGACCGCCCTCGGCCTCTTCGAACGCCACGTCGACACCAACGACCTCCTCAGGCGCGTCTCCGCGCCGAGCACCGACCGCCTCACCCCGATGATGTTCGAGCACAAGCTCCTCGAACAGGCCCGCTCCGACAAGCGCCGCGTCGTGCTCCCGGAGGGCACCGAGGCGCGCGTCCTGCACGCCGCGGAGGTGCTGCTGCGCCGGGGTGTGTGCGACCTGACGCTCCTCGGCCCGGTCGACCAGATCCGCAAGAAGGCCGCCGACCTCGGCATCGACCTGGGCGGCTGCCAGTTGATCGACCCGGCCACCTCGGAGCTGCGCGAACGCTTCGCCGAGAAGTACGCCGTCCTGCGCGCCCACAAGGGCGTCACCGTCGAGCTGGCGTACGACGTCGTCGCCGACGTGAACTACTTCGGGACGCTGATGGTGCAGGAGGGACTCGCCGACGGCATGGTCTCCGGCTCCGTGCACTCCACCGCCGCGACCATCCGGCCCGCCTTCGAGATCATCAAGACCAAGCCGGACACCAAGATCGTCTCGTCCGTCTTCTTCATGTGCCTCGCCGACAAGGTCCTGGTGTACGGCGACTGCGCCGTGAACCCCGACCCGAACGCCGAGCAGCTCTGCGACATCGCCATCCAGTCGGCCGCCACCGCCGAACAGTTCGGCGTCGAGCCCCGGATCGCGATGCTGTCGTACTCGACGGGTACGTCAGGGTCCGGCGCCGACGTCGACAAGGTGCGCGAGGCCACCGACCTGGTGCGGCTGCGCCGCGACGACCTGAAGATCGAGGGGCCGATCCAGTACGACGCCGCGGTCGAGCCGACCGTCGCGGCGACCAAGCTGCCGGACTCCGAGGTCGCCGGGCAGGCCTCCGTGCTGATCTTCCCCGACCTCAACACCGGCAACAACACCTACAAGGCCGTACAGCGCTCGGCCGGCGCGATCGCCGTCGGGCCGGTCCTGCAGGGCCTGCGCAAGCCCGTCAACGACCTGTCCCGCGGGGCGCTGGTACAGGACATTGTCAACACGGTCGCGATCACGGCGATCCAGGCCCAGACTCCGAGCAGGGCATGACCACCACCATCCGCTACCCAGAAGGCACCCCCGCAGTGACCGCCACCCGCGTCCTCGTCCTCAACTCCGGCTCCTCGTCGGTGAAGTACCAGCTGCTCGACATGCGCGACAGCAGCCGCCTCGCCATGGGCCTCGTCGAGCGCATCGGCGAGGGCACCTCCCGGCTGAAGCACACGGCGCTCACCACGGGCGAGACCCGCGAGACGATCGGTCCCGTCGCCGACCACTCCGCCGCCCTGAAGGCCGTCGCCGAGGAACTGTCCAAGGACGGCCTCGGCCTGGACTCCCCCGAACTGGCCGCGATCGGCCACCGGGTGGTGCACGGCGGACAGCACTTCACCGAGCCCACGGTCGTCGACGAGACCGTGCTCACCGAGATCGAGCGGCTGATCCCGGTCGCCCCCCTGCACAACCCGGCGAACCTGGCCGGTATCCGCACCGCCCAGGCACTGCGCCCCGACCTCCCCCAGGTCGCCGTCTTCGACACCGCATTCCACACGACGATGCCGGAGTCGGCGGCGCGCTACGCGATCGACGTGAAGACCGCCGACGAGCACCGCATCCGGCGGTACGGGTTCCACGGCACCTCGCACGCGTTTGTGTCCCGGGCGACGGCGAAGCTCCTGGGCAAGGCGCCGCAGGACGTGAACGTCATCGTGCTGCACCTCGGCAACGGCGCCTCCGCCTCCGCCGTACGGGGCGGCCGCTGTGTGGACACCTCCATGGGGCTCACGCCCCTGGAGGGACTGGTCATGGGCACGCGGTCGGGCGACGTGGATCCCGCGGTCATCTTCCATTTGACGCGTGTTGGCGGGATGTCCACGGACGAGATCGACACTTTGCTCAACAAGAAGAGCGGCCTGATCGGCCTGTGCGGCGACAACGACATGCGGGAGATCCGTCGCCGTGTCGACGAGGGTGACGAGCAGGCGCGGCTCGCCTTCGACATCTACATCCACCGCCTGAAGAAGTACATCGGCGCCTACTACGCGGTACTGGGCCGGGTGGACGCGATCGCCTTCACCGCCGGAGTCGGCGAGAACGCCGCCCCGGTGCGCGAGGCCGCGGTGGCCGGCCTGGAGGAACTCGGCCTGGCGGTCGACGCCGACCTGAACGCGGCTCGAGGGGACGGGCCCCGACTCGTCTCCCCCGAGGGCGCACGGGTCGCGGTCGCCGTGGTGCCGACCGACGAGGAACTGGAGATCGCCACGCAGACCTACGCACTCGTGGGCGCGTCCCACGACCTCATCTGAGCGGCACCACGCCACCTCGAACGGGCGGCATCGTGCCATCTCACCTGAGCGGCAGCGCGCCCCTTTGTATCTTCCGCCAGACGGAATATTCCGTAGCGAAACAAACCGATAGGATCGCCCTATGCGCCGTTCGAAAATCGTCTGTACTCTCGGCCCCGCGGTCGACTCCCACGAGCAGCTCGTCGCGCTGATCGAAGCCGGCATGAACGTGGCCCGCTTCAACTTCAGCCACGGCACGCAGGCCGAGCACCAGGGCCGCTACGACCGGGTCCGGGCCGCCGCGGCCGAGACCGGCAAGGCCGTCGGTGTCCTCGCCGACCTGCAGGGCCCGAAGATCCGTCTGGAGACCTTCGCCGAGGGACCCGTCGAGCTGGTGCGCGGTGACGAGTTCACCATCACCGTCGAGGACGTCCCCGGCGACAAGCACATCTGCGGCACGACCTACAAGGGCCTGCCCGGTGACGTCTCCAAGGGCGACCCGATCCTCATCAACGACGGCAACGTCGAGCTGAAGGTCGTCGAGGTCGACGGTGCCCGGGTCAAGACGGTCGTCATCGAGGGCGGTGTGATCTCGGACCACAAGGGCATCAACCTGCCCGGCACGGCGGTGAACGTGCCGGCGCTGTCCGAGAAGGACGTCGAGGACCTGCGCTTCGCCCTGCGGATGGGCTGCGACATGGTCGCCCTGTCCTTCGTGCGGGACGCCCACGACGTGAACGACGTGCACAAGGTGATGGACGAGGAGGGCCGCCGGGTCCCCGTCATCGCCAAGGTGGAGAAGCCGCAGGCGGTCGAGAACATGGAGGCTGTCGTCGCGGCGTTCGACGCCGTCATGGTGGCCCGCGGTGACCTGGCCGTCGAGTACCCGCTCGAGAAGGTCCCGATGGTGCAGAAGCGCCTCGTGGAACTGTGCCGCCGCAACGCCAAGCCGGTGATCGTCGCGACCCAGATGATGGAGTCGATGATCACCAACTCCCGTCCGACCCG
This sequence comes from Streptomyces sp. NBC_01450, assembly GCF_036227505.1. Classification (NCBI taxonomy): domain Bacteria; kingdom Bacillati; phylum Actinomycetota; class Actinomycetes; order Kitasatosporales; family Streptomycetaceae; genus Streptomyces; species Streptomyces sp. NBC_01450. The sequence continues at coordinate 4,110,895 of NZ_CP109480.1, forward strand.
CGCCGAGGCGTCCGACGTCGCCAACGCGATCCTCGACGGCGCCGACGCGGTCATGCTCTCCGCCGAGTCGAGCGTGGGCGCGTACCCGATCGAGACGGTCAAGACGATGTCGAAGATCGTCGTGGCGGCGGAGGAGGAGCTCCTCTCCAAGGGGCTGCAGCCGCTGGTCCCCGGCAAGAAGCCGCGCACGCAGGGTGGTTCGGTCGCCCGCGCCGCCTGCGAGATCGCCGACTTCCTCGGCGGCAAGGGCCTGGTCGCCTTCACCAAGTCCGGTGACACCGCCCGCCGGCTCTCCCGCTACCGCGCGGCCCAGCCGATCCTGGCCTTCACCACGGACGAGGGCACCCGCAACCAGCTCGCGCTGAGCTGGGGCGTCGAGTCGCACGTCGTGCCGTTCGTGAAGAGCACCGACGAGATGGTCGACCTCGTCGACCACGAGCTCCAGAAGCTCCGGCGCTTCGACGACGGCGACATCGTCGTGATGACCGCCGGCTCGCCCCCCGGCGTCCCCGGCACCACCAACATGGTCCGGATCCACCACCTGGGCGAGAGCGGCCGCACCGCCTGACCCGCGGTTCCCGTACGCCACTGAGGGCGCCCCTGCCTGGCAGGGACGCCCTCAGTGTGTAAAGGGTCTTGTACGGCACTGAGGGCGCCCCCTGTGGCCAGAGGGCGCCCTCAGCGTGTGCGGCTCCCGGAGCGGTCTGTGCGCGGGCCTGCGAGGGCCCGCGGGCGACGGTCAGCTGATGTACTGGTGCAGCCCGGGTATGGTCAGCGTGCCGCCGAACTGGCCGGCCTGCACGACCTTCACCTTGGTGAAGTAGATCAGCGGTATGTTCAGCGGCGGCGGGTTGTCCGGGCTGAACGTGATCGGGATCAGGCCGAGCAGGTTGCCGGAGATGCTCTCCGTGTACATCACCGTCTTGCCGTCACGGATGGTGGACGTCGTGCCGCTGCCGGCCTGCACGTGGTACGTCTTGCCGGACTGTTCGTCGTTCACCGTCTGGTGCAGGTCGCCGATGTCGGTCCCGTCGGAGATGACGTACTTCAGGACCTTCTTGACGGTGCCGTTGGCGGTCTTCACCTTCACGATGCCCTGGTAGTCCGCGCCCTTGAGGAGCAGCGAACTGGCGTTCAGGTACCAGGGGTCGTCCGGCAGCGCCATCGTGTTGTCGATGCCGCCCTCGTCGTCCGTGGCGATCGGGCAGTCCGACGTGTCCGTGGTGGAACTCGCCGAAGGGCTCGGGGACGAGGTGGCCGCGTCTTTGACCGCCTTGGTGGTGTCCTCGGCCGCCTTGGTCGCGGTGGAGGTCGTGTCCTTCACGGTGTCCTTGACCGTGTCGGTGACCTTGTCGGTGGTGTCCTTGACCGTGCCCGCGACCGTGCCGGACGTGCTCTTGTCGCCGGTGTCCTTGGTCGCGCTCGCCGAGGCGGAGGCCGACGGCGTGGGGCTGGCGGTGGCACTCGCGGTGGAGTCGCTGCCGCCGGTGAAGACGCCCGTGATCGCGTCGCCGATGGCGCCCAGCAGGTCGCCCCCGCTGCTCGCGGACGCCGACGGGGTCGCCGTCGCCGTGCTGCCACCGCCGCCGCTCTGCGCCGACTTGCTCGCGGACGGCGTCGGCGTGGACCCGCCCTTGTCGTCGGAACCTGAATCCGACGAAGAGGTCTTGTCCGGCGACGAGGACGCACTGGCCGAGGGGGTCGACTCCGGCTTGTCGGCGGACGCGGAGGCGCTCGCCGAGGAGGAGGCGGACGCGGAGGGGGTCGGGCTGGCCGACGTGTCCTTGTCGGCCAGGGCTTCGACGCACTTCTTGTACTCGTCGGCCGTCAGGCTCTTGGCGGACGAGTGGTCGTCGGCCTGCGCGAGTGTCGGCGTGAACCCCATCCCCATGAGAACCGCGGTCGGCATCGCCGCGAGGGCGACGGCCTTGCCCGCGGGCACGTGGAACCTGGTGAACAGCGGCTTCCTCGGGGCCGCGTGGCGCGGCCCGGTTCTCACCCGGGACTCGTCCACCTCGGTCCCGCGGATCACCTCGTCAGCCGGCACTGTGCCTCCCGTTCGCCCCGTAGGCGGAGCTCATTCCTGACAGGTCCTTCGGCTCGCCCGGCCCGTCGCCGACCGCGGGACCCGCGCTGTCCGCACCGTGCTGGGTGCCCGTGAACTCCGGGCCCTGGGGCAGGTGCGGGGTGTTCGGGGTGGTGTCGGGGGCGCCCGGGGCGCCACCTTCGCTCTTGTGCGCCGTCTTGCCCTGCTCCTCGCCGGGCTCGCCCGGGACCCAGGCGACCGCCATCGCGCCGCCGATCATGGCGAGCAGGAAGCCGACGAGGAAGCCGCCGAGGTTGGCCACCGGAACGGACACCAGCCCCAGCAGGATCGCCGCGACTCCGGCGAAGGTCCGTACATGCTTCTGGAACCAGAGGCTGAAGCCCAGCACGAAGAGCAGTACGCCGATGATCAGGGAACCGGCGCCGCCAGGGGTGCCCATGGCCATCGTCAGATGGCCGATCTGAAGGTGCGCGTACGGGAAGTACACGATGGGGAAACCCGCGAGCAGGACGTACAGGCCCGCCCAGAACGGGCGATCGCCCCTCCAGGAGCGGAAGTTCCGCCGGAAGACTTGGAGATAGTGCTCGCTCTGCCCGGGTGACTCGGCGCTCATGGAAACGGCTCCCTGGAACGGCTTTACTGTGAGACGTACGCGCTTGAGAAGTTCACGTACTGCGGGAAAAGGTGGGGCGGGCGGGACAGCTGCCGGCTCCCCCGCCCGCCCCCGGAGTGCCTAGTAGCACTCCTTGACGCCCGTGGACAGCGACATCTTCAGGCCGCTGAGCTTGAACGTACCGGCGGTGGTCGCCCACGCCGTCTGCTTCACGCCGGTCAGCGTGGCCTTGTCGGCGTCCTGTCCGAACCCGAACGGGTTCGCGGCGTCGCCGCTCTTGATACCGGCACCCTTGAGGTCCTTGCCGGCCACACCGATCCGGATGCCCTCGAACACCGCGTCGGCGCTGAGGTCCTCGACATCGATGTAGAGGTTGTCGGCCTGGACCGGCGTACCCTCGCCACCCGCCTTCAGCGTCAGACTCACCGAGCCGAGCAGCGGGATGTTCGGGGTGACCACGGACTGGCACATGTTCGTGATCTCGGCGCTGCTGAACGCCGACACCGCGACCGGGTGAGCCGTCTTCTTGCCGTCGAGGGTGTACCCCGAGTCAATGGCCCCGTACTGCGAGAAGCCCGTACCCACGAGCTTGTCGGCCGTGACCTTGAACGACTGGCCGGACACACTGAACGACGCGGCGAGAGCGCCCTGCGCGAGGGCGACACCTATCGCTGCCGTGGCGGCCACGCTGGGCACCATCACGACCGCGAACCGCTTCCATCTGGTCCCGCCACGCACCTGGGACTCCATATTTCCTCCTTCTCGGACGTACATCTCCTGGCCCTGACTGACCCATGTCGGCGGCTCAGCCGGGCAGGGATGGGAGAAGTGCTACGTCCTCGGGAAGGAGAGCGCCCGTACTCATCGAGCGCCAACCGCGCCCGAAATCACCGGCGATCACCCCCGAGCGACAACCACTGGTCGCGCCTGACACACATCACGCACAACCTGCTGGACAGGCTCCGCCGAACGGCAAAGACCCCCCTGCCCAAGGGCCGGCGCCACTGCCGCCGCCCCTACCCGGTGGGGACCCAGAAAACCCCTTGACCCGATTGGCTGTCGGAGTAGGGGGGAATGGACCGAGCGTCGCCGATCGTGGTGCATTCTGGCCGCCCGCACAAGGGGGTTCGTTACTGGCTAGTAACGGCCGGATAACCGAACAACGACCCGCCGGTATCGGTCGACAACTCTGGGTGGTGTCGAGGGTGACACCAAAACAGTTGATCCACGGACAGAAACCGACAGATCAACGCCTCTGACTTACTCCCAGTAACAGCGGCCGCGTTTACCAAGATTTGATAAAGCGCGGCCACCTGCCGCTCTCTCGGCAAATCTTTCACCTGGGCATCACACGCCCCGGCGTTTAGGAACAGGTCAGCACACCGGTCGGGACCCGGTCCGGGAGCCGATCAGAACAGCGCCCTGGCGAGCGCCCGGCGCGCCCCGATCACCCGCGGATCGTCGGCTCCCACGACCTCGAAGAGCTCCAACAGCCGCAGCCGTACGGCATCGCGGTCGTCGCCCGCCGTGCGCTGCACCGTGTCGATGAGCCGCCCCAACGCGTCCTCGACGTGCCCGCCCACCAGGTCGAGGTCCGCGGCCGCGATCTGCGCCTGTACGTCCTTGGGCTTCTCGGCGGCGTCCTTGCGCACCTGGAGCGGGTCGGCACCCTGCACGCGCTGCAGCAACTCGGCCTGGGCGAGGCCGAGCTTGGCCTCCGTGTTGCCCGGGTCGTCGCTCAGCACGTTCTTGTACGCCTGCACGGCACCGCCCAAGTCACCGGCGTCCAGGGCCTGTACAGCGGCCTCCAGGAGCACGTCGTAGGGCCCCGCCGGCATCTCGTGCGCCACGGGGGCGCTGTCGGGCTGGGCGTCGGGGTCGACGGTCACGCCGGTCAGGCCGAAGCGCTGCTCGGCGACCTCGACGAGCTGGTCGAGGGTCCCGCGGATCTGCGCCTCCGGGGCCGCCCCCTGGAAGAGCGGCAGCGCCTGCCCCGCCACGACGGCGAACACGGCCGGGATCCCCTGGATCCCGAACTGCTGCATCAACATCTGGTTGGCATCGACGTCGATCTTGGCAAGGACGAACCGTCCGTTGTACTCGACGGCCAGCCGTTCGAGCACCGGGCTCAGTTGCTTGCAGGGCTCGCACCACTCGGCCCAGAAGTCGATGACGACCGGAACCTCGGTGGACCGCTGCAGGACATCGCTCTCGAATCCCGCCTCGTCGACATCGATGACGAGACTGGCGGGAGACACGGCCCCGCCTCCGCCGCCCTGCCTGGCCGCTTCGGCGCGCGCCTGCTCCGCCTTCGCCTTGGCCTCCTGGGCCGCCTTCACCGCGGCGAGGTCGACGACTCCGCTCATGGACATGTTCCGTGGCTGCATGAGTACATCCTCCCCCTTCCTCGCGCACGTGTGAAAAGCGCTGTGAAAGCCCGGCCGCTTTACGACGCGACCCGACTCGATCCGCACTGCCGGGCGCCGGGTCCCCACCCGGCGCCAGTGGTTGTCGCCCGTCCACGAGTCACCATGTACGAGCTTTCGCTACGACTCGTAGCGTAACTGTCCCGGGGCTCCCCTGTCCGCAACCCCCCGGTGATCTCCCTCACGGCTTCACACAACCGCCTGATTTGCTCGCCGGGAGCGGCGGATAGGGTCCTGACATGCAGAGTCGCACTACCGCTCCCCGTACGGGGCGCCCGCGCAGCGCTGCCGCGGATGCCGCGATCCTGGAGGCGACGCGGGCGGCGCTGGTCGAACTGGGCTGGTCCAAGCTGACGTTGGGGGACGTGGCGACCCGGGCCGGGGTCGCCAAGACGACCCTCTACCGGCGCTGGGCGGGCAAGAGCGAGCTCGTGGTCGACGCGGTGGCCGTCCTCTTCGACGAACTGGAACTCCCCGACCGCGGCAGCCTCGCCGCCGACATCGAGGGCGTGGTGCTCCAGTTCGCGGCGCTCCTGAACCGTCCCGAGACCGCGACGGCCCTGATGGCGGTGGTGGCCGAGTCGACCCGTGACGAGCCGCTGCGCGAACGCATCCGCACGTCCATCGTCGACCGCCAGAAGCGGCTCGTCGTGGAGGGCCGGGCCCGGGCCACCGCCCGCGGCGAGCTCCCTCCGGAGTCCGACCCCGAAGTCGCCGCGCGCACCGCGGATCTCATCTTCGACGTGGTCGCGGGGGCGGTGGTGCACCGCACTCTCGTCAGTGCGGAGCCGGCCGACGAGGAGTGGGTGCGCGCGTTCACCCAGCTGCTCCTCCTGGGCCTGACCGGCGCGACACCCACCACCTGACCCGGCCCTCCTCCAACACCGGACGGGCTGAGGCTTTCAGGGGCGCGGGGAACTGCGCGACCAGCCCCCACCGGCCCGCGGTCGAAAAAGACGACACGGGGGCCGGGGCGGAGCCCCAGGGGGGTCAGAAGCCCGCCGGCTCCGTGTACACACCCCACTCGTCCCGGAGCACGTCACAGATCTCGCCGAGCGTGGCCTCGGCCCGCACCGCGTCCAGCATGGGCGCGATCATGTTCGACCCGTCCCGCGCGGCGGCGAGCATCGCGTCCAGACAGGCCCGTACGCGCGCGTCGTCGCGCCCGCCCCGCCGCACGCCCAGCTCCCGTACCTGCTCCCGCTCCACCTCGTGGCTGACCCGCAGGATCTCCAGATCCCCGGTCACGGACCCGTGATGGACGTTCACGCCCACCACCCGCTTGTCGCCCTTCTCCAACGCCCGCTGGTACTGGAACGCCGACTCGGCGATCTCCCCGGTGAACCAGCCGTCCTCGATGCCCCGGAGGATGCCCGAGGTGATGGGACCGATGGGGTGCTGTCCGTCGGGATGCGCCCGCAGGCCCCGCTCCTTGATCTGCTCGAAGATCTTCTCCGCGTCGGCCTCGATCCGGTCGGTGAGCTGCTCGACGTACCAGGAACCGCCCAGCGGGTCGGCGACGTTGGCGACGCCGGTCTCCTCCATCAGCACCTGCTGCGTCCGCAGGGCGATCTCGGCGGCCTGCTCGGACGGCAGCGCGAGCGTCTCGTCCAGCGCGTTGGTGTGGAGCGAGTTCGTGCCGCCCAGAACGGCCGCGAGCGCCTCCACCGCCGTACGCACGACGTTGTTGTACGGCTGCTGCGCCGTCAGCGAGACACCCGCGGTCTGGGTGTGGAAGCGCAGCCACTGCGCCTTCTCCGACTTCGCCCCGTACACGTCCCGCATCCACCGCGCCCAGATCCGCCGCGCCGCCCGGAACTTGGCGATCTCCTCGAAGAAGTCGAGGTGCGCGTCGAAGAAGAAGGAGAGACCGGGGGCGAAGACATCCACGTCCAGGCCGCGCGAGAGCCCCAGTTCGACGTAGCCGAATCCGTCCGCCAGCGTGTACGCCAGCTCCTGCGCGGCCGTGGAGCCGGCCTCCCGGATGTGGTATCCGGAGACGGACAGCGGCTTGTACGCGGGGATCTTCGCGGCGCAGTGCTCCATCAGGTCGCCGATGAGGCGCAGGTGCGGCTCGGGCTGGAAGAGCCACTCCTTCTGGGCGATGTACTCCTTGAAGATGTCGGTCTGGAGGGTGCCGTTCAGGACCGACGGGTCGATGCCCTGCCGTTCCGCCGCGACCAGGTACATGCAGAAGACGGGTACGGCCGGTCCGCTGATCGTCATCGACGTCGTGACGTCGCCCAGCGGGATGTCCTTGAACAGGACCTCCATGTCGGCCGCCGAGTCGATCGCGACCCCGCAGTGCCCGACCTCGCCGAGGGAGCGCGGGTCGTCGGAGTCGCGCCCCATGAGCGTCGGCATGTCGAAGGCGACCGACAGTCCGCCGCCGCCCGCGGCGAGGATCATCTTGTAGCGCTCGTTCGTCTGCTCCGCGTTCCCGAACCCGGCGAACTGGCGGATCGTCCACGTACGCCCTCGGTAGCCGGTCGGGTACAGCCCGCGGGTGAAGGGGTACTCACCGGGCCAGCCGATCCGCTCGAAGCCGTCGTACCTGTCCCCCGGCCGCGGCCCGTACACCGGCTCCACCGGATCACCGGAGAGCGTGGTGAAGTCGGCCTCACGCTTGCGCGAGGTGTCGTACCGGGCCTGCCAGCGGCGGCGGCCCTCTTCGATGGCGTCAGCGTCCATGCTTCGAATTTACTAGGACGTCCTAGTAAATGTCGATGGCGAACCGCCACGGACCACTCCCGTGGCGGTAGGGGTTACGCCTTGACGACCGCGGGAGAGTCCTCCGCGACCTTCGAGTCCAGCTCCTGGGTGACCTTGCGCTCCACGAAGAACGCGGCCGTCGGAATGGTCCCCGCGAGCAGCACCCACAGCTGCTTGCCCACCGGCCACTTCGCCTTGGCGCCCAGGTCGAAGGCGAAGACCAGGTAGACGACGTACAGCCAGCCGTGCGCGATGGCGACGACGCGGGTGAAGTCCACGGCACCGTCCATCTGGAACACGTACTTGGCGATCACACCGAGGGTCAGCAGGACCAGCAGCACACCGGTGACGTAGGCCATCACGCGGTAGCGGGTCAGCACGCTCTTCTTCATGGGGATGAGCGTAACGACCCCATTTGCGCGATCTACGTGCACCCCCGCTCCGACGCGCCTCTTTTCTCTGTTCCTCGTCTATTGCTCGTCTATTGCTCGTCGAAGTCGCTCGCGGCGATGCGCAGGGGCCGCAGCATCGCGAAGATCTCCGCGCACTCCTCGGAGTCGTAGGCCCCGAGCCCGAAGTCCATCGCCATCAGGTCGCGGGTCGCCGCGTCGCAGACCTCGCGGCCCTTCTCGGTGATGGAGGCGAGCGTGCCGCGCCCGTCGTTGGGGTTGGGCCGCTTGTCGACGAGCCCCGACTTCACCAGCCGGTCCACGGTGTTCGTGACGGAGGTCGGGTGCACCATGAGGCGCTCGCCGATCTTGGACATCGGGAGCTCGCCGGCCTTGGAGAAGGTGAGCAGGACCAGTGCCTCATAGCGCGCGAAGGTCAGTCCGTACGGCTTGACGACCGCGTCGACCTCGGCGAGCAGGATCTGGTGCGCGCGCATGATCGAGGTGATCGCGGCCATGGACGGCACGGACCCCCAGCGCTGCTTCCAGAGTTCGTCGGCGCGGGCGATGGGATCGAAGGCAAGACTGAGCGGCTTCGGCACGGCATAAGACCTTACCCGCCGGTCATATGCTGGTCAGCCCCGTCTCGCCTTTCGGTCCCGGCCCCCTGGACGGCGGGGGTCGCGGCCCCCTCCGTACGCCGCGCCTCCACCGCCAGCAGGACACAGCAGACGGTGCCGAGCACCCCCGCGCCCGCGACCGTCGCCCGCACCCCGGCGAACTCCGCCACCACCCCCGACAGCGCCATCCCCACCCCCTGGACGGTCATCAGCCCCGCGGTGTTCAGGGTCATCGCGCGCCCTCGCAGTTCCTCGGGCACGGCCCGCACGAACCACTGGTCCAGGCCCAGCGAGTACGCGGATCCGGTGCCCGCGAGCAGCAGCAGGGCCAGCGACCAGCCGAGGTCCGGCCGCAGGACGTAGCCGACGTACGGCAGCAGGGTGACGCAGACGAGCGGGAGGGCGAGGCGGGTGCGGGTCGCGGGCCGCAGCCTCGATCCCGCGTACAGCTCCCCCGCGATCGTGCCGACCGGCAGGGCGCACATCAGCAGGCCGAGCCCGGCCGATCCGACGCCGAGCCCGTCGGCGTAGGGCGCGGCCAGCGCCTCCGGCGCGACGGCGAACATCGGTGGCACCCAGAACAGCAGGAGCAGGGCCCGTACCCGCCGGTCGGCGAGGACGCGGCGGGTACCGCGGAGCGAGTCCTTCACCAGCGCACCACCCTGACGGGCCCGCGCGGGCCGCCGCCGGGTGCCGAACCGCAGCACCGCGGCGGAGGTCAGGAAGGTGCACACCGTGATGAACAGCGCACCCCGCGGTGACACGACGGTGAGCAGCACGCCGCCGAGCCCGAACCCGGCGAGCAGCGCGCCCTGCGAGACGATCCGCAGCAGGGAGCGGCCCAGCACGAACAGATCGCCCTCGCCGAGAACATCGGTCAGCGTCGCCGTCCGCGCCCCCTGGAAGAGCGGTGAGACCACGGCGAGGGCGCAGCGCATGGCCAGCAGTACGGCGATGGGCGCGCCCGGCACCACCATGACGGCCACGCAGCCCGCGCACACCAGGTCGCACACGACGAGAATCCGGCGGGCCGGGAAGCGGTCCGCCGCGCCGGCGAGGAGGGTTCCACCGATGAGGTAGGGGAGGAAGCCGAGCGCGAACGTCAGGGCGCTCATCAGCGGTGAGCCCGTCAGGTCGTAGACCAGGACGGACAGGGCGAGCTCGCTGACGATGAGCCCGACCAGCGAGAACGCGTGGGCGGCGAAGACGGCGCGGAACTCCCGTACGGCGAAGACGGGGCCGTAGCCCGTGGCTTCGGGCGCGTTCGACGGGACTTCCGGTGGGGCGTTCGGTGGATCGGGCAGCGACGTCGTGCCCTTCATCTCTGCTTCCGGCATGGGCAACAGCGTGCTCACCCGTCGGGCCGGGCCGTAGAGTTTCGGCTCCAGCCGAATCTTCAGTTCTTCAGGAGGTGTCCTTCCTTGCCTTCCCTTCTGCACTTCGGGGAGGACGACCTCCTCAACTGCCGTTTCGCGGTGTCACCCCTGTGGGAGACGCAGGAGGCGGTCCGCACGCTCAACCGTCCCGCGCGGCACGGCTACCACGCGCACTGGCTGCGCCGTATCCGCGCGGCGGCCGACGGACTCGACCTCACACCGCTGTGGCTGCTGATGCCGCAGCGCGGCTACTGCCCCGACTGGCTCTGCCCGCCTCCGATCGGTCCTGCCGCCACCTTCGAGGAGGAGATCGCGGCGGTCCGCGCGGCCGACCCCGAGGCGGCCCGCGAGGAGACCGCGAGGTCACTCGCGGACACTCCAGGTGCCCTCGAATCGTTTCGCGGCCGGTCGCTGTTGAAGGACCCGATACGCATGGTCCAGGAGCTGGCCGACCTGATGGAGACGGCCTGGCACGCGCTCGTCGAGCCGGACTGGCCGCGGCTGCGCGCCCTGCTGGAGGCGGACGTCGCGTTCCACTCGCGGCGGCTCGCGGAGGTCGGTCTGGGCGGGCTGCTGCCGGAGATCGACCGTCGGTTCGGCTGGCGCTCCCACACGCTGACCATCGAGTGGAAGGGCCGGCACGAGCGGGACCTCGCGGGCCAGGGCCTGATCCTGGTGCCCAGCGTCTTCATCTGGCCGGAGGTGGTCAGTTCCTTCGATCCTCCCTGGCAGCCCACGCTCGCCTACCCCGCCCGGGGCATCGGCGGTCTGTGGGCCGAACCGACGGACCACACCCCCGACGCCCTCGTACGACTCCTGGGACGGGGCAGGGCCACCGTCCTCACGGCCCTGGACGAACCCACCACCACGACAGCCCTCGCCCACCGCCTCCGCCTCGCCCCGTCGTCCGTCTCCGCCCACCTCACGGTCCTGCGCGCCGGAGGCCTGCTCACCTCACGCCGCTACGGCCACCAGGTGCTGTACGAACGCACCCCGCTGGGGATGGCGCTGGCGTCGGGTCCGGAGCGATAGCCCGCCCCGCGTCGCCCCGGTCAGCCGCGCGTGGTGCGGCGCAGGTGGTGGCGGATGGCCCGTTGGGCGACCGGGCCGAGGGTGTCGAGGGCCGTGACCAGGGCGGCCAGTTGCTCCAGGGCGTCGAGAGCGGCCCGGGAGCCCCCGGGGTCGACCCCCTCGTACAGCTCGATGCCGACGAAGGACGCGGCGACGGCACGGGCCAGCCCGGCCGGATCCGCGAACTCGCCGAGCGGGGTCGGTGCGAGGACCCGGACCAGGACCCGCTCGATCTCCGTGATCCACAGGTCCAGCCCCGCCGAGGTGGCCGGCGCCAGACGTGCGTCCGTCTGCGCCCCCGCGAGGAGTTGCCCGAGGACGGCGACATGCCCCTCGGCCCGCTCCACCTCGTGCATCTCCCGCCCGAACGCGAGGAGTTCGGCCAGTGACCCGACCTCGGCGAGCCGTTCCCGGTAGAGCGCGACCCGCTGCTCGGCCCCGTACCGGACCGCGGCCGACAGCAACTCGTCGACGGACCCGAAGTGGTAGAAGACGAGGGCCTGGTTGACCCCGGCGGTCGCCGCGATCGTACGGGCCGAGGTCTTCGCGATCCCCTGCTCGGTGAGCGTTCTCAGGGCGCCCTCCAGCAGCTTCGTCCGGGTCGCCTCGCTCATGCGCGCGCCTCCTCGCGGACGGGCCGCAGCCCGGGCCGTACCCCGCGGGTACGGACGTCGGTGTACGTCGCCCGGAAGGTGCCCTCGTAGCCGAAGAGCGGGCCGAAGCGCCGGTTTTCGACCCGGACCCGGATGCGGAAGCGGCCGGTGGAGTCGTCGTAGGACTCGCGCACCTCGGCGTCGGCGCCGATGAGTTCGGGGACGCGCACGTCCACCGGGCCCTCCCGGAAGCGGTGTTCGCCGGAGCGGATCAGCAGGGATCCGTCGGGCTCGGCGCTCAGGTGCAGGTCGCTGGCGAGGTGCTGGTGGGTGCCTAGGTAGTCGAGGACGCGGTCACCCTTGGGGCTCAGCACCATCTGGGCGTCGAAGCGGCGAGGGCGGCCGGGCAGGTCGAAGGTGCGCACGAAGCTCACCGTCTCACGGCCGAAGGTGTCGGCGTAGGGCACGTTCTCGATCATGAAGGGGACATTGCGTCCGGCGCGCGGGACGAGGATGTTGCGGGTGCCGCCGAGGGCCAGGAACGGCTTCACGAAGCTCCTCCCGTGCCAGATGCGCTCCATGACGCCGTGGCCGGTGCAGGCCTCCCCGCCGGCCAGGCCCACGGAGAAGCGCCGCCGCAGCTCGGGGTGGAGGCGGTCGAAGTCGGCGCCCATCGCGGTGCGGAAGATGGAGGGTGTCACCGCTGCTCCAGGGTGGCGAGGACGCGCGGGGCACGGGCCTGCGCGATCGGGGTGCGCACGCAGCGGCGGGCGGCCGGGGTGCCGGGCAGCGGGGGCGTGAAGAGGGCCAGGAGGGCGGCGAGGACAGCCACTACGGGGGTCGAGTAGAGGGCGAGCGGCGCCAGCGGGCCCGCCGCGTCCACGAGCGCGCCGTACACCGTGCCCGAGCAGGCGGCCAGGAGGACGAGGCCGCGCACCGCGCACTCGGCGAGCCAGTGGCGCAGCGCTCTCTCCGGCGTGATGCCCCGCTCCAGCCAGATCCGCAGCCGGTCGAAGGACCAGGCCGTGGCCCAGCCGATGAGGGGACGGAAGACGAGCCGGTCGGCCACGGCTCCGAAGCGGCCCCAGCGCGGGCGGTAGTCGTAGCCGGTGAGGAAGCGGACGCCGTCGGCGTCGGGGACGTAGCGCCAGTAGCCGCTGCCCTCGGCGAGGAGGGAGAGCGGGTGCGGGGAGGCGAAGCGCAGGGCGGAGGTGCGGGTGCCGTCCGGGCGCTCCTTCTCCCCGGCGCAGGCGCCCGTCCCGGCGACGGTCAGGAAGGGCAGCAGCCGGGTGGCGTACCGGAAGCCCTGGGGCTCACCCTCGGTGCGCGGGAGGTAGTCGATGGAGGTGAACCTCAGGTCCCAGCGCTGATGCTGCGCGGGGTCCTGCGTCCGTGCCCACAGGTCGTCGAGATCGCCTCGTACATGTGTCTCTACGTAGAGCCCCATTTACCGAACCCCCAGATCAGTGACCACTCTTGAGCGTTCGCTCAATCGATCGCGCCTGAGATTACCGGGGTTTGAGCGATCGCTCAAACGGTCGGACGCGAAAAACCCCGGCCCACAGGACCGGGGTTTCGGGTGTTCTCGGCGAAGGCCTACGCGGACAGGTGCCGCTCCACCGTCTCCACCTTGGAGGTCAGACCGTCCGTCACACCGGGCCGGATGTCCGCCTTCAGGACGACGGAGACGCGCGGCGCCCGTGCCTCGACGGCGGCGACGGCGCGCTTGACCACGTCCATCACCTCGTCCCACTCCCCCTCGATGGAGGTGAACATGGCGTCGGTGCGGTTCGGCAGCCCCGATTCACGGACGACCCGGACGGCGTCGGCGACGTACTCCCCCACGTCCTCGCCGACACCCAGAGGCGTCACGGAGAAAGCGACGATCATGAGGACTCCACGACTCCCTCACGGCGGGCACGGGAGGCGATGACCGCGTCCTCGGTCTCGCGCCGGAGCTTGCGCTCGGCGAAGAAACCGCCGGTGGGCAGCACGGAGAGGACGAAGTAGAGGGCCGCCGTCTTCTTGGCCCACTTGGCACGGCTCCAGGCGTCCGCCCAGAAGATCACGTACAGGATGAAGAGGATCCCGTGGATGGAGCCCATGACGGGCACCCCGTTGAAGTCCGTGGTCCGCTTCAGCACCGAGCAGAGGAGCAGCAGCAGGAAGGAGACGGCCTCGGGGGCCGAGACCAGGCGGAGGCGGCGGAGGGCGGTGGCGGTCTTAATGTCCACGGGTCACCTTCGGTGGGAGATTCGCTTTCGGCGGGGAGCCGCTTTGTGAACGCAAGCACAAGCGTCCACCATTGTGGCATCCGAGCCCGAGTACTCCCGCTCCGGGGTACGGGGCGATGTGTCCGCTTGGCCCCTAAGGGTCCGCTCAGGGGTGAGATCAACCTCTGGGCCCTGTCCGCGCCCCCGCCCTGCCGCTACCTTCACCACGTGGCGATGTTCCGACTTCAAGGCAGCAAGGTGCTGGCCGTCGACATGACCGGGGACGCCGTGAAGGCGAAGAACGGCTCGATGGTCGCGTACGACGGTCAGATGGCGTTCAAGAAGCTGAGCGGCGGTGGGGAGGGGATCCGCGGGATGGTGACCCGGCGCATCACCGGTGAGCAGATGACGGTGATGGAGGTGAAGGGGCACGGGACCTGCTGGTTCGCGGACCGGGCCTCCGAGATCAACCTGGTGAGTCTCCAGGGGGACAAGCTGTACGTCGAGTCGAGCAACCTGCTCGCGACCGACGCGGGTCTGAGGACGGGCACGTCCTTCACGGGCCTCAGGGGCGCCTCCCAGGGCAACGGGCTGTTCACGACCACCGTCGAGGGCCACGGCCAGGCGGCGATCACGTCCGACGGCCCGGCGGTGGTGCTGCGCGTCAGCTCCCAGTACCCGCTGACGGTCGACCCGGGGGCGTACATCGCGCACCAGGGCAATGTGCGGCAGTCCTTCCAGGTCGGCGTGACCTTCCGCACATTCATGGGCGAGGGCGGCGGCGAGGCCTTCCAGATCCGTTTCGAGGGCGACGGACTGGTCTACGTGCAGCCCAGCGAGCGCAACACGATCGCGGGGGACCTGTGACATGCCGTTCCGCGAAGTGAACTCCAAGATGATCGAGGCGACGGTCCTGCCCGGCCAGCGCCTGTTCAGTCAGCGCGGCGCGATGCTCGCCTACAAGGGCGACGTCTCCTTCACGCCCAACGTCCAGGGCGGCCAGGGCGGGGTCATGTCGATGATCGGCCGCCGGGTCGCCAATGAGGCCACCCCGTTGATGACCGTCGAGGGCAGCGGCACGGTCTTCTTCGGGCACGGGGGCCATCACATCCAGGTGATCAACCTGACGGGCGACACCCTGTACGTCGAGGCGGACCGGCTGCTGGCCTTCGACGGCACCCTCCAGCAGGGCACGATGTTCCTCGGCTCGCAGGGCGGGGTCATGGGCATGGTCCGCGGCCAGGTGACGGGCCAGGGGCTCTTCACGACCACTCTCAAGGGGCACGGCGCGGTGGCCGTGATGGCCCACGGGGGCGTGATCGAGGTCCCCATCTCCCCCCAGCGCCCCATCCATGTGGACCCCCAGGCGTACGTAGCGCACCACGGTGACGTACGCAACAAGCTGTCCACGGCGCTCGGCTGGCGCGACATGGTGGGCCGCGGCTCGGGCGAGGCGTTCCAGCTGGAGCTGAGCGGCAGTGGTGCGGTGTACGTCCAGGCCTCGGAGGAGAAGCTGTGAGCGCGTACGGGACCCCGGACGGCCCGGTGATCTACGACCCGATGACCCTGCCGGTCGACGACAACGTCAACAAGTACACCTTCTGCGTGGAGCTCAAGGGGAGCCAGTGGTTCCTGCAGAAGGGCAAGATGATCGCCTACTACGGGTCGATGGACTTCAACGGCATCGGGCACGGCCGGCTGGACCGTCTCGTGCGCACTTCCTTCCATTCGCCTCTGCACGCGAGCGACTGGGTGGTGGCGGAGGGCTCGGGCAAGATGCTCCTCGCCGACCGGGCCTTCGACGTGAATTCGTACGACTTGGACGAGGGCAACCTGACCATTCGCACTGGCAACCTGCTCGCTTTTCAGCCAAGTCTGGCGCTCAAGCAGTCGATCGTGCCGGGCTTTCTGACGCTGATCGGAACCGGCAAGTTCGTGGCGGCCTCTAACGGTCCGGTGGTGTTCATGGAGCCTCCCATCCGGGTGGATCCGCAAGCGCTTGTCGGCTGGGCCGACTGCCCGTCCCCGTGCCATCACTACGACCACGGGTACATGACAGGCCTCATGGGCGGTCTACGTGCACTGACAGGCCTCGGCGGGGCCTCCGGAGAGGAGCATCAGTTCGAGTTCGTAGGGGCCGGCACGGTGCTGCTGCAGTCCACGGAGGTCCTCATGGCCGAGCAGGCCACGGGGGCGGTTCCGCACGAGCCGGGCGTGCCCGGCGGCGGCGGGGCACCCGGCCACCAGGGACAGTACGGTCAGCAAGCCGGCACACCGCGCCTTCCCGGACAGCTCGGAGACCTCCAGCGTCGCTTCGGTCTGTGAGCGGTAGTCTGCGGAGTGTGACGTCGAACGCGTGCGCGTAGTCACACCACCCTCACTAGTTCGCATTTCAACATTTTAGGTAGACTTCACTTATGGAGACCGAGACGGCCACGCGCTGGCTGACCGATGCGGAGCAGTGCGCCTGGCGCACCCACCTGGAGGTCAACAGGCTGTTGACGTACCAGCTCGAAAGGGATCTGCAGCCGTTCGGGCTGACGATGAACGACTACGAGATCCTGGTGAACCTCTCCGAGTCGGAAGGCTTCCGGCTGCGGATGAGCGACCTCGCGGCCGCCACCCTTCAGTCCAAGAGCCGGCTCTCGCACCAGATCACCCGCATGGAGAACGCGGACCTGGTCCGGCGCGAGAACTGCGAGTCCGACCGCCGAGGACTGTTCGCCGTCCTCACCGAGCATGGCATGGAGACGATGAAGAAGGTCGCCCCGCACCACGTGGCGTCCGTACGCAGGCACTTCATGGACCTGCTGTCCCCGGAGGCCCTGGAGGAGCTGCACAAGTCGCTGCGGCCGATCGCGGAGCATCTGCGGGGGCAGCGGGGTAAGCCGTAACGCTCCGCCGGGTTCCCCGCGCCCTTCTGGGGCGCGGGCCCGCCTGGCGCACGGAGAGGAGTCCCGCCGCCACCGCCACCGCCCCCGACAGGGCGAAGCAGAGGCCCAGAGGCAGGTGGCCCACCAGAAGGCCCACTCCCGCGGTGCCGCCCGCGCTTCCGGCGTTCACCGCTGCGTTGACCCAGGCACCGGCCTGGGTACGGCGGCCGGGCGGGGCCGCCTCGTCGGCGATCAGGTAGGACGTGGTGAGAGCCGGGGCGACGAAGAAACCGGCACAGGCCACCGCGACGGTCAGGGTGCCGAGGCCGGGAGCGAGGCCCGCGCCCAGCAGGGCGAGGCCCAGGCCGCCGGCCAGCAGCGGCAGGCGTACCCGTGCGGGTGTGCGCCAGTCCACGGCTCCGTTCAGGACGCCGCCCAGGGCGCTGCCCAGCGACAGTGCGGCGAGCACCCAGGCCACCACGTCGTTCCCGTGATGGCTCTGTGCGGCGAAGGCCATCACCAGAAGTTCGACGGCTCCCACGGACAGGCCGACACCCGCCGCGACGGCGACGGGCTGCAGGAGCGCGCGCCCGCCGCGGAAGCGGTGTCCCGGGCGCGGGGTCGGCTTCGTGACAGCCGGACGTACGCCCGCCACGGCCGGCGACAGGACGAAGGCGAGGGTTCCGGCCCACACCAGCAGGGCGCAGAGCGCGAGCGCGGCGGCCGGCGGTGCGAACCGGACGACCGCGCCCACCAGCAGCGGACCCGAGACGAAGAGGATCTCCTCGGCGATCCCGTCCAGGCTGTACGCCCGCTGCAGGACCCGCTTGTCCTCGATGACCTCGCCCCACAGGGCGCGCACCGTGGGGCCGAGGGGCGGCGTACAGGCGCCCGCGGCGACCGCGAGGGCGCCGAGCGCGGGTACCGGTGTTCCGGGCCGCCAGGCCGCGGTCGCGAGGGCCGCGAGCAGGACGGCGTAGAACGAGGCCATCGGGATGAGGGCGCGGCGGGGGCCATGGCGGTCGATCAGGGCCGCCCTCGCCGGCGACAGGAGCACGCTCGTCGCGCCGAACAGCGCCATGACCGTGCCTGCGGCGGCGTACGAGCCGGTGGCCTCGGTCACGCTGAGCATCATGGCCAGCGAGACCATGCCGTACGAGAGTCTGCCGATGAGGGCGGCGGTGAAGGTGTGGCGGGTGTGGGGAATGCGGAAGAACGCGGCGTACGAGGGCCGCGGCGAGGGCGCAGACATGTTCGGGGTTCCTCAACAACGAGGCGGAAAGGGGTCGCCTGAGTGCCGCGACGACACACCCACCGGTGTTCGTCGCGGGCCTGGGCGGGCCCTATGCCAAGAGGAGGAACATGCGCCTTAACGTAACAGCAGGCACGGGAAGTCGACACCATGCGTGTCCTGCACCCCCGCATCGGCCTGAACGGCCTCGTCCTCACACGCCGGACGGGCTGAAGACCCGGGCCAGGTGGAGGCTTTCAGGGGTGCGAGGAACTGCGCGACCAGCCCCCACCCGCCCGGAGCCGACGAACCCACCCGGGGGTCTGGGGGCGGAGCCCCCAGGTTCGGGATGGGTCGGGTAGGGGCGGCGGGGGCGAGGGAACCCCTGTCTCAGGCCTCTGTCAGGCCCTCGACCAACGAGTCCGCCGCCCGGTAGGGATCCAGCTCCCCCGCCACGATCCGCTCCGCGAGCGCGCTGAGGCGGCGATCACCATGAAGGTCGCCGATACGCTGCCGCAGCGCCGTGACGGCGATCGTCTCGACCTCCTGGGAGGCCCGGGCGAGGCGCCGCTCGGCCAGTACGCCGTGCTCCTCCATCCAGGCGTGGTGCTTCTCCAGGGCCTCGACGACCTCGTCGATGCCCTCACCCCGTGCCGCGACCGTCTTGACGATCGGCGGCCGCCAGTCGCCGGGCCCCCGGGACTCGCCCAGCCCGAGCATGTGGTTCAGCTCGCGCGCGGTCGCGTCGGCACCGTCCCGGTCGGCCTTGTTCACCACGTACACGTCGCCGATCTCCAGGATTCCGGCCTTCGCCGCCTGGATGCCGTCGCCCATGCCGGGGGCCAGCAGGACCACCGAGGTGTCCGCCTGGGAGGCGATCTCCACCTCCGACTGGCCCACGCCGACCGTCTCCACCAGGATCACGTCACAGCCCGCCCCGTCCAGGACGCGGATGGCCTGGGGGGCCGACCAGGCGAGACCGCCCAGGTGGCCCCGGGTGGCCATCGAGCGGATGTAGACGCCGGGGTCGGAGGCGTGCTCGGACATGCGGACGCGGTCGCCGAGCAGCGCGCCTCCGGAGAACGGCGAGGACGGGTCGACGGCCAGGACGCCGACCCGCTTGCCCTGCCGCCGGTACGCCGTCACCAGGGCCGAGGTCGAGGTCGACTTGCCGACCCCCGGGGAGCCGGTGAGCCCGACGACGTACGCGTTGCCGGTCAGCGGGGCCAGCGCCGCCATGACCTCGCGCAACTGCGGGGACGCCCCCTCCACCAGGGAGATCAGCCGGGCCACGGCCCGGGGCCTGCCTTCCCTGGCCTGGGCCACCAGCGAGGAGACGTCCTGCATCACAGCTCCGTTCAGCTCCGTTCAGATCCGTACGCACCGGGGTCGTACGGAAAGGGACAACGGCTTCAGGCCTTGGGTACCCGCACGATCAGCGCGTCACCCTGCCCACCGCCACCGCACAGCGCCGCCGCGCCGACCCCGCCGCCGCGCCGCTTGAGCTCGAGGGCGAGGTGCAGGACGAGGCGGGCGCCGGACATCCCGATCGGGTGACCGAGGGCGATGGCGCCACCGTTGACGTTCACCTTTTCCGTGGATACGCCGAGGTCCTTCATTGACTGCACGGCGACCGCGGCGAACGCCTCGTTGATCTCGATCAGATCGAGGTCGGAGACGTCGAGGCCCTCCTTCTTCAGGGCGTGCAGGATCGCGTTCGAGGGCTGGGACTGGAGGGAGTTGTCCGGACCCGCGACGTTCCCGTGCGCGCCGATCTCGGCGATCCACTGGAGACCGAGCTCCTGCGCCTTGGTCTTGCTCATCACGACCACGGCCGCGGCGCCGTCGGAGATCTGCGAGGAGGTGCCCGCCGTGATCGTGCCGTCCCGGGTGAAGGCGGGGCGCAGCTTGGCCAGCGACTCCGCCGTGGTCTCGGCGCGGATGCCCTCGTCCTTGCTGAAGACGACGGGCTCGCCCTTGCGCTGCGGAATCTCCACGGGCGTGATCTCCGCCTCGAAGATGCCGTTCTTCTGGGCGGTGGCCGCGCGCTGGTGCGAGAGGGCCGCGATCTCGTCCTGCTCCGGTCGGGCGATGCCCAGGCGCGTGTTGTGCTTCTCCGTCGACTCGCCCATGGCGATGTTCTCGAAGGCGTCGGTGAGACCGTCGTGGGCCATGGCGTCGAGCATCTCGATCGCGCCGTACTTGTAGCCCTCACGGGACTTGGGGAGCAGGTGGGGCGCGTTCGTCATGGACTCCTGGCCGCCCGCGACCACGATGTCGAATTCACCCGCGCGGATCAGCTGGTCCGCGAGTGCGATGGCGTCGAGGCCGGACAGACACACCTTGTTGATCGTGAGCGCCGGGACGCTCATCGGGATGCCCGCCTTGACCGCGGCCTGGCGTGCCGGGATCTGCCCCGCCCCGGCCTGCAGCACCTGGCCCATGATCACGTACTGCACCTGGTCGCCGCCGATCCCCGCACGGTCGAGGGCGGCCTTGATCGCGAAGCCTCCGAGGTCGGCCCCGGAGAAGGACTTCAGCGAGCCCAGCAACCGTCCCATGGGCGTTCGGGCGCCCGCGACGATCACCGAGGTACTGCTGTTCGTTCCAGACATGAGGTGCGATCCCCTTACCGGCTGCACAGCCGAGGAGTGAACGAGGGTTTACTTGAATGTACTGAGCGGTAGGCCACCCGTCATCCGGCAGTCAGTGTGATCGCGCGCACGTTGCGTAACCGCCGTATGAGCGCTGCACTGACTCCATGCTGACGCGAATCGACCACATCGGTATCGCCTGCTTCGACCTCGACGCGACTGTCGAGTTCTACCGGGCGACGTACGGCTTCGAGGTCTTCCACTCCGAGGTCAACGAGGAGCAGGGCGTGCGCGAGGCCATGCTCAAGATCAATGAGACGTCCGACGGCGGCGCCTCCTACCTCCAGCTCCTGGAGCCGACCCGCGAGGACTCGGCCGTCGGGAAGTGGCTGGCGAAGAACGGGGAAGGTGTCCATCACATCGCGTTCGGTACGGCGGACGTCGATGCCGATGCCGCCGATATCAGGGAAAAAGGCGTACGAGTCCTCTATGACGAGCCCCGGCGCGGCTCCATGGGCTCCCGAATCACGTTCCTTCACCCCAAGGATTGCCACGGTGTCCTGACAGAACTGGTCACTTCGGCGGCTGTTGAGTCACCTGAGCACTGACCTCCGTATATCTGGGCCGGTAGGGTTGGGGGCGGCCGCTGCCTTTTCGGGGCGGCCCAGGGCCTGTCCGGCGACGGGCCCTGAGGTCATGCCGTCCTGGGGGCGGCGTGGTCAAGGGCCGGGGTCCAGGTTTCGGGGGACGAGCGTCGGGGCGACAGCCCGTGCTCCGCTGTTGATCTGACACCATTCCCCGGGGGCCCCGTTCGGCGGATGGACGGGGTTCGTTTGGAGAGACTTGCGACCAGGGGACGGATGGGACCGCGCAGTGCGGGGCTACGAACGCCAGGAGCGAGAGCCGGCGGCTGACGTCGACCACCTCTCTCGGTTCGAGGCCGAGATGGAACGGCTGAAGACCGAGCGGGAGAAGGCCGTCCAGCACGCCGAGGACCTCGGCTATCAGGTCGAGGTGCTGCGCGCCAAGCTGCACGAGGCGCGCCGCAGTCTGGCGACCCGGCCTGCCTACGAGAGCGGTGGCGACCTCGGCTATCAGGCCGAGCAATTGCTCCGTAATGCCCAGATCCAGGCCGATCAGCTGCGCGCCGACGCCGAGCGCGAGATGAGTCAGGCCCGGGCGCAGACGCAGCGCATCCTCCAGGAGCACGCCGAGCAGGCCGCCCGGCTGCAGGCCGAGCTGCACCAGGAGGCGGTCGCGCGCCGCCAGCAGCTCGACCAGGAGCTGGCCGAGCGCCGTCAGACCGTCGAGTCGCACGTCAACGAGAACGTGGCGTGGGCCGAGCAGCTGCGCGCCCGCAGCGAGCAGCAGGCCCGCCGGCTCCTGGAGGAGTCGCGCACGGAGGCGGACCAGGCGCTGAGTGCCGCCCGTGCGGAGGCCGAGCGGGTCGCCGCCGAGGCCCGCCAGCGACTGACGAACGACGCCGAGTCGGCCCGCTCGGAGGCCGAGGCGCTGCTGCGCCGGGCCCGCACGGACGCCGAGCGGCTGCTGAACGCCGCGTCGACGCAGGCCCAGGAGGCCACCGACCACGCCGAGCAGCTGCGCAGCTCCTCGGCGAACGAGTCGGACAGCGCCCGCCGCCAGGCCACCGAGCTGAGCCGGGCCGCCGAGCAGCGCATGACGGAGGCCGAGTCGGCGCTGCGCGAGGCGCGCAGCGAGGCGGACAAGGTCGTCGCCGAGGCGAAGGAGGCCGCGGCCAAGGCTCTGGCGAGCGCCGAGTCGGCGAACGAGCAGCGCACGCGGACGGCGAAGGAGCAGGTCGCCCGGCTGGTCAGCGAGGCCACCAAGGAGGCCGAGACCACCAAGTCCGACGCCGAGCAGGCCGTCGCGGACGCCAAGGCCAAGGCCGAGAAGATCGTCGCGGACGCCGAGGAGACCGCGCGCAGCCTCACCGCCGAGGAGACCGCCTCCCAGCTCTCCAAGGCGGCCCGTACGGCCGAGGACGTCCTGAACAAGGCGTCCGAGGACGCCAAGGCGACCAGGAAGGCCGCGGCCGAGGAGGCCGAGCGGATCCGCACCGAGGCGGAGACCGAGGCGGACCGGCTGCGTGCCGAGGCGCACGACATCGCCGAGCAGCTCAAGGGCACGGCGAAGGACGACACCAAGGAGTACCGCGCCAAGACCGTCGAGCTGCAGGAGGAGGCGCGCCGGCTGCGCGGCGAGGCCGAGCAGCTGCGCTCCGACGCGAACGCCGAGGGCGAGCGGATCCGCTCCGAGGCCCGGCGCGAGGCCGTCCAGCAGATCGAGGAGGCGGCCAAGACCGCCGAAGAGCTGCTCGCGAAGGCCAAGGCGGACGCGGACGAGTTCCGGAACACGGCCACCACCGACAGCGAGCGGGTACGCACCGAGGCCATCGAGCGTGCCACGACGCTGCGCCGCCAGGCCGAGGAGACCCTGGAGCGCACGCGCAAGGAGGCCGAGCGCAACCGCGAAGAGGCCGTCGAGCTCTCCGAGACGATCAAGGCGGAGGCCGAGCGGGCCGCCGAGGCGCTGCGCGAGGAGACCGAACGCGCCATAGCGGCCCGTCGCACGGAGGCCTCCGAGGAGCTGACCCGGCTGCACACCGAGGCCGAGCATCGGCTCACCTCGGCGGAGCAGGCACTGAGCGACGCTCGGGCGGACGCCGAGCGGATCCGCCGCGAGGCCGCCGAGGAGAGCGACCGGCTGCGTTCCGAGGCCGCCGAGCGGATCCGTACGCTGCAGGCGCAGGCCGAGGCGGAGGCGGAGCGGCTGCGCAACGAGGCCGCCGCGGACGCCTCCGCGTCGCGCGCCGAGGGCGAGAACATCGCCGTACGACTGCGGTCGGAGGCCGCGGCGGAGGCCGAGCGGCTGAAGTCGGAGGCCCAGGACAGCGCCGACCGGGTACGGGCGGAGGCCCAGGCCGCGGCCGAGCGGCTGGCGACCGAGGGCGCGGAGACGCTGGCCGCAGCCCAGGAGGAGGCCGCCCGGCGCCGCCGCGAGGCCGAGGAACTCCTCGGTTCCGCGCGCCAGGAGGCCGACCAGGAGCGCGAGCGGGCCCGCGAGCAGAGCGAGGAGCTCCTCGCCTCCGCGCGCAACCGTGTCGACGAGGCCCAGGCCGAGGCCGTACGGCTGGTCGAGGAGGCCGACCGGCGCGCGACCGAGATGGTCTCCAGCGCCGAACAGACCGCGCAGCAGGTGCGCGACTCCGTGACGGGGCTGCACGAGCAGGCCCAGGAGGAGATCACCGGTCTGCGCAGCGCCGCCGAGCACGCGGCGGACCGCACCAGGACCGAGGCGCAGGAGGAGGCGGACCGGGTCCGCGCCGACGCCTACGCGGAGCGGGAGCGGGCCGCCGAGGACGCGAGCCGTATCCGGCGCGAGGCGGCCGAGGAGACGGACGCCGCCAAGTCCCTCGCGGAGCGCACGGTCTCGGAGGCGATCGCCGAGTCCGAGCGGCTGCGTTCGGAAGCCTCCGAGCACGCCCAGCGGGTGCGCACCGAGGCCTCCGACGCCATCGCCAACGCCGAGCAGGACGCTTCGCGCAGCCGCGCCGAGGCCCGGGAGGACGCGAACCGGATCCGTTCGGACGCGGCCACGCAGGCGGACACGCTCATCAACGAGGCGCGCTCCGAGGCGGAGCGGCTGACGAACGAGACGAACGCCGAGGCCGAGCGCGTACGCGCGGAGTCCGTGGCCAAGGCCGAGCGGCGCATCTCGGATGCGACCGGGGACGCGGAGCGGCTGCGCGCCGAGGCCGCGGAGACGGTCGGTTCGGCGCAGCAGCACGCCGAGCGGATCCGCAGCGAGTCCGAGCGCCTCAAGGCCGAGGCGGAGGCGGAGGCGGAGCGGCTCACGTCCGGCGCCCGCGAGGAGGCGGACCGGACGCTGGACGCGGCACGCCAGGAGGCCAACAAGCGGCGCTCCGAGGCGGCCGAGCAGGTCGACACCCTCATCTCGGAGACGGCGTCCGAGGCGGACAAGCTGCTCGCCGAGGCGCAGCAGAGCGCGCAGAAGACCACGGCGGACGCCGAGTCCCAGGCCGACACGATGGTGGGCGCGGCGCGCAACGAGGCCGAGCGGCTGGTCTCCGAGGCGACCGTCGAGGGCAACACCCTGGTGGAGCGGTCCCGTACGGACGCGGACGAGCTGCTGATCGGCGCGCGCCGGGACGCGACCGCCATAAGGGAGCGGGCGGAGGAGCTGCGCGACCGCATCACCACTGAGATCGAGGCACTCCACGAGCGGGCCCGGCGTGAGTCGGCCGAGACGATGAAGACGGCCGGCGAGCGCTGCGACGCGCTGGTGCGGGCCGCCGAGGACCAGCTCGCCGAGGCCGAGGCGAAGGCGAAGGACCTGGTCTCGGAGGCCAATTCCGAGGCGAGCAAGGTCCGTATCGCCGCGGTCAAGAAGGCCGAGGGGCTCCTCAAGGAGGCAGAGCAGAAGAAGAGCTCGCTCATCGCCGAGGCGACGGAGATCAAGGCCGAGGCCATCCGCGAGGCGCGGGCCGCGGTCGAGGAGGGCAAGCGCGAGCTCGAGGTGCTGATCCGCCGGCGCGAGGACATCAACGCCGAGATCTCCCGTGTCCAGGACGTCCTGGAGGCGTTGGAGTCCTTTGAGGCCCCGTCCGCAGGCAAGGACGGTGGGGTCAAAGCGGGCGCTGCCGCCGGCGCGACTCGTTCGGGTGGCAAGTCATCAGAGGGATAGCCAGAACCACCCATTCCGTGCTTTGTGCGGATCTTTGCCACAGGTTCTGGCAAGCCCTCTGACAGTTAGCCACCCAAAAGGAGTCTCATTCTCCAGATCAAACACGTATCCGCTCGATGACACACCGCTTTGGCCCCTAGGATTCCCCTTATCACCTCACCGGTCTCATTCGACAGGAACCCCATGAGCGACACTTCCCCCTACGGCTTCGAGCTTGTGCGGCGTGGGTACGACCGCGCTCAGGTGGACGAACGCATTTCGAAGCTCGTCTCCGACCGTGACAGCGCTCTGGCCCGTATCACTGCTCTCGAGAAGCGCATCGAGGAGCTCCACCTCGAGACGCAGAACGCCCAGGCCCAGGTCAGCGACGCGGAGCCGTCGTACGCGGGTCTCGGCGCGCGCGTCGAGAAGATCCTCCGCCTCGCCGAGGAGGAGGCGAAGGATCTGCGCGAGGAGGCCCGTCGCGCGTCCGAGCAGCACCGTGAGCTCGCCGAATCGGCCGCCCAGCAGGTCCGCAACGACGCGGAATCGTTCGCCGCGGACCGCAAGTCCAAGGCGGAGGACGAGGGCGTCCGGATCGTCGAGAAGGCCAAGAGCGACGCCTCGCAGCTGCGCCAGGAGGCGCAGAAGGACGCGCAGTCCAAGCGCGAGGAGGCGGACGCCCTCTTCGAGGAGACCCGTGCCAAGGCCGCGCAGGCCGCCGCCGACTTCGAGACGAACCTCGCCAAGCGCCGCGAGCAGTCCGAGCGTGACCTGGCGTCGCGTCAGGCCAAGGCCGAGAAGCGCCTCGCGGAGATCGAGCACCGCGCGGAGCAGCTGCGCCTGGAGGCGGAGAAGCTGCGCACGGACGCCGAGCGCCGCGCCCGCCAGACGGTGGAGACGGCCCAGCGCCAGGCCGAGGACATCGTGGCCGACGCGAACGCCAAGGCCGACCGCATCCGCTCGGAATCCGAGCGCGAGCTGGCGGCGCTGACGAACCGTCGCGACTCGATCAACGCGCAGCTCACGAACGTCCGCGAGATGCTCGCGACGCTCACGGGCGCCGCGGTGGCCGCCGCGAGCACGCCGGCCGAGGACGAGCCGATCTCCCGCGGGGTTCCGGCCCAGCAGACCCGGTAGTTCCGGTCCAGTTCCTGGTATCGGCTCCGGCCCGCACCCCTCCTCGGGATGCGGGCCGTTGTCGTGCCCCGAAAGGGTCGCGGGGCTGTGGCATTTCGCGGCTGGGCCGTGTGGGCGCGACAAGCCCTGATGGCGCAGCGGTCGGAGACCGGTGAACAGGCGGCGAACACACTCCCGCCCAAGTGGCACAGCCCCGGACCCCGTCCTACCGTGGCCGCATGATCGAGCTCGAGGGGCTGACCAAGCGGTACGGCGAGAAGGTGGCGGTCAACCATCTGACCTTCACCGTCAGACCCGGCATCGTGACGGGGTTCCTCGGTCCGAACGGCGCGGGCAAGTCCACGACGATGCGGATGATGCTCGGCCTCGACCGCCCCACCGCGGGCGACGTACGCATCGACGGGAAGCACTACGACCATCTCAAGGACCCGTTGAAGTACATCGGCGCCCTGCTGGACGCCAAGGCCATGCACGGTGGCCGCAGTGCCTTCAACCACCTCCTCTGTCTCGCCCAGAGCAACGGCATCCCCAGGGCACGGGTGGACGAGGTCCTGGACACCGTGGGTCTCACCTCGGTGGCCAGGAAGAAGGCCAAGGGCTTCTCGCTCGGCATGGGTCAACGACTCGGCATCGCGGGCGCGCTCCTCGGCGACCCGCGGATCCTGATGTTCGACGAGCCGGTCAACGGCCTCGACCCCGAAGGCATCCACTGGATCCGCAACCTGATGAAGTCGCTGGCCGGCCAGGGCCGTACGGTCTTCGTGTCGAGTCATCTGATGAGCGAGATGGCGCTGACCGCGGACCACCTCGTCGTCATCGGCCAGGGACGTCTCCTCGCCGACACCTCCATGGCCGACTTCATCGCGCAGAACTCGCGGTCGTACGTCCGTATCCGCTCCCCCCAGCGCGAGCGGCTGCTCGACGTCCTGCACGGGGCGGGGATCACGGTCGTCGAGGCCGGCAGCGGGACGCTGGAGGTGGACGGCCCGAAGTCCGAGCACATCGGTGAGCTGGCCGCGCAGCACCAGCTCGTGCTGCACGAGCTGAGCCCTCAGCAGGCCTCCCTGGAGGAGGCCTTCATGCAGCTCACCGCGGAGTCGGTGGAGTACCACGCGCACACCGAGGCCCCGTCCCAGCAGTGGGGCGGCGGCTGGAACAAGGAGACCTGAGCATGGCGGCGACCCAGGTCCTCAAGTCCGAGTGGACCAAGATCCGGTCCGTCGCGTCCACCGTGTGGACGCTCAGCCTCGCCGCGGTGGTCACCATCGCGCTCGGCATCCTGATCTCCCTGCTGTCGAAGAACGAGTTCGACAAGATGGGCGACAGGGACCGGCTCTCCTTCGACCCGACGTTCATCAGCTTCGCGGGGATGACCCTCGGTCAGCTCGCGATGATCGTGTTCGGGGTGCTCGTGGTCGGCAACGAGTACAGCACTGGCATGATCCGCACCTCGCTGGCCGCGGTCCCGCAGCGCGGCACGTTCCTCTTCAGCAAGGTCGCGGTGGCGGCGGGGCTCGCCCTCGCCGTCGGCATGATCACCAGCTTCATCACCTTCTTCCTGGGACAGGCGGCGCTCGGCACGCACAGCGCGTCGATCGGCGACCCCGGAGTGCTGCGCGCGGTGCTCGGCGGCGGCCTCTACATGACGTTGATCGCGGTCTTCTCGATGGGCGTCGCGACGATGCTGCGCAGCCCGATGCTCTCGCTCGGCATCCTGATGCCGTTCTTCTTCCTGATCTCCAACATCCTCGGCGCGGTGTCCGCGACCAAGAAGATCGGCCGCTATCTGCCCGACCAGGCCGGCAGCAAGATCATGCGAGTGGTGACCCCGATCGGCGACGACACCCCGTACGGACCCTGGGGCGGCCTCGCGATCATGGTGCTGTGGGTGGTCGCGGCGCTCCTCGGAGGCTATCTGCTGCTGAAGAGGCGGGACGCCTAGACGAGTCATTCCGAATGCTGACGGTGTGTCTGGGAACGCAGACAGGGCGTCCAAGATTCGTTGTGTGACGAACAACCTAGACGCCCTGCTGACCGCACTGTACGTGAAGATCGACGACGAGATCGGAGGTAGCCGATGGCTTGGCCGACCGCCGCAGCTGACGGATTCTGAGCTGGTCACCCTTGCCGTCGCCCAGGCGCTGCTGGGCTTCACCTCGGAGTCGCGCTGGCTGCGGTTCGTGGACTCCCGACTGGGAGCGATGTTCCCGTACGTGCCCAGGCAGCCGGGCTGGAACAAGCGGCTGCGGGCAGCGTTGCCACTGGTCAAGAGGGCAATACGACTGCTGGCCGTCGATACGGACTTCTGGTTCGACAACCACTGGATCATCGACTCCACACCGGTGGAGTGCGGCCGCTCGCGTCCGACGGTGAAGCGGTCGGACATGGCCGGCTGGGCCGGATACGGGTACTGCGCCTCGCACTCCCGGTTCTTCTGGGGCCTGCGCCTGTTCCTGGTATGCACCCCGACCGGGATGCCCATCCTGTGGGCACTGGCGAACCCGAAACTGGATGAGCGGGAGGTGCTGTCGGCGATGCTGGACCGCGAACCGCACCTGTCCACGGACCGGCCGAGCCTGCTGGTGATCGCAGACAAAGGCTTCGCCTCCAAGGAGTTCGAGGCCGATCTGGCCTTCCGGGGCGCGGAGTTGCTGCGTCCTTCTTTCAAGCGCGAGAAGAAGCGCAGGGGCGAGAGCCTCCTGAAGTCGGTGCGACAGCTGATCGAGTCGGTCAACGACACCCTCAAAGGCCAGCTCGACCTGGAACGGCACGGTGGACGGACCTTCGAAGGTGTCGCCGTCCGCGTCGCCCAACGCATCCTCGCGATGGCCGCCGCGATCTGGCACAACCACAAGACCGGCCAGCCCGTCATACGATCCTTGATCGCTTATGACCACTGACCACATCGGAATGACTCGTCTAGAACTCTGGACGTCCAGTCCTCCGGACGCCCAGTCCTCCGGACACCTAGGTCTGCCCGGGGTT
Organism: Streptomyces sp. NBC_01450; assembly: GCF_036227505.1. Lineage (NCBI taxonomy): Bacteria > Bacillati > Actinomycetota > Actinomycetes > Kitasatosporales > Streptomycetaceae > Streptomyces > Streptomyces sp. NBC_01450. The sequence continues at coordinate 4,140,482 of NZ_CP109480.1, forward strand.
CTCGCCGTTCGGGTGGGGTTCCAGGGCGTCGAAGTCCGTCCAGCCCTCCCAGCGCCATACGTCCTTGTCCAGGTCGGGCTGGAGCGACACGAAGCGGCCGAGTTCGAAGTCGCCCGCCTCCAGGTCGAACCAGCGCTCGTCGGCGACCTCGGTGCCCAGGCCCACGGTCCGCGCCGTCAGCCGGACGAGGAGCTTGACGCCGTACGAGCCGGACAGGTCCTTGCCCTGGATGCGCCGGAAGGGCAGTTCGGCCACCGGTGCGTCGACCGGTATCCACACGGTGAACGGTGCCCCGCGCTCGACCGCGAGCCAGTACCGCTCGTCGGCCGGTTCGCCCTGCGCGTCCAGGACCTTCAGCCACTGCTTGTAGATGACCAGGCTGCCGTCGTGCGGGGAGCGTTCCAGGTAGCGCAGATGGACGCGGGCGCGCAGATCCACGACCGACAGGTTGTCGAAGCGGTTGTAGAAGCGGACGGCGATGATCGCGTTCTCGCTGTCGGCGTGGCGCCGTGAGTAGCCGGGGAAGTCCGCGGTCCAGGCGTGCGAGATGCTGGCCCGCTGCCGCCAGACGAACGGCCGCAGCGCGAACATCTTGATCAGGACGATGCCCAGCAGCACCGCGGGCACCAGGGAGCCGGTGACGGAGGCGACCGTGGCGAGCAGTTGGTGCGCGGTGCTGTCCGGCTCGGGGTTGAGACTGTCCGTACCGACGCTCGCCCGCAGTACCGCGAGGCTGAGGTCGAAGAGCCGCTCCCCGTTCGAGAACCGCTGCGCCATCGACCGCGGCGAGTGCTCGGTGAGCGTCCACGCGGTCGCGATGACGACGGACAGCGCGGCCAGCGCGCCCAGTGTCATCAGGAGCAGGGCGTGGACGGTGCGTCCGGCGATCCACCAGCGAACTGACGTACGGAAGCGCGGATGCGCCCGGCCCCGCCCCGAGGACCCCACCCGACCCCGCCCACGTCTCATTAACCTCAACTCACGTCCCCCGTAACCCACTTCGCCCCCACTCGTACAATGGGACGGCATGATTCCCGGTGTCCGTTCCGGCCAACCCCGCTCAAGCGGGGAGACCAGGCCCCGCCCCGGGTACACCTCGCGTGGAAGTCTGTTGCCCGTATCGCGCGACCACCCCCGAAGGGCGTCACCGTGACGACGAAGGACCGAAGCCTGCAGGCGCTGGGCCTGGACGACGTGCCCGCCAAGCAGCCGCTCACCTATCCCGGCCGTCCCACCACCGAACCCTCGCTGCTGACCGGCGGTGAACTGCTCCAGCTCGACGTACGGCCGCTGCGGCTCGGCGAGTGGTACGTGGAGGAGCGCCAGGAGCAGCAACGGCTCGACGAGGCGCTCGCCGACCTCGGCCAGGTCGGCACCGGGCACCGCCACCCGGTGATCGCCGTCGGCTCCAACGCCTCCCCCGGCCAGGTCGCCCACAAGCTGACCCGGCTCGGTATCCCGGCGACGGTGCCGATGGTGCCGGTGCGGGTGCGCGGCATCGGGGTGGGCTGCTCGGGGCACATCAGTCCGGCGGGGTACGTGGCGGGGACGCCGTACGTCGACCCGCGTGCCGAGACCACGCTCGTCGTCACCTGGCTGGACTCGACGCAGTTGAAGGCGGTCGACGACACCGAGTTCCCCGACTACCGGCGGGCGATACTCCCGGGCGACGCCTTCGCGATGACGATGCCCTCGGGGGAGCGGCTCGGCGGCGCGTACATCTACTTCAGCGCGCACGGGGTGCTCGCCGACCCGGCCACCGAGCAGCCGCGTCCGGGCGGCGGCGACCAGGCGGAGCTGCTCGCCGCGCTGCTGGCCGGCTCCGCGCGGCTGCGTGAGCTGCTCGGCCCCGACCCTGCCACCTGGGTCCGGCGCGCGGGAGCCGACCGCGCGCTGCGCGAGCGGGGCACGCTCGTCTTCGGCGAGGAGGGCTGGGTACTGCCGCAGACGGACTTCCTGCCGTACGTCGACGACACGGCCGAGCTGCGGCTGTACGACGACCTGCCGCCGTTGGACGGCTCGCTCCCCCGTCGGGCGTGAAGGTTGTGTTTCCGGCCTGACCAGGCACGACGGGTACCTGACAAAGGCTAGGGGCGCGAGTAAGGCTCAGGTGAGACCTTTACCTCACCCGTCCCTCGCGTGACCTGCACATTTTTACTTTCTCTTGAGTGGAACCGTCAGCGCCCCGATATTCTCCTAACCCTTACGGGGGCGTGCGCCCCGACGTCCTGAACCTTTCGATGGGTGCGGAGAATGATCGAGGCAGTCGGCCTGACGAAGCGCTACGGCGCCAAGACAGCCGTGTACAACCTTTCCTTCCAGGTGCGGCCGGGTGCCGTCACCGGCTTCCTCGGGCCCAACGGCTCGGGCAAGTCGACGACGATGCGGATGATCCTCGGCCTCGACAACCCCACCTCGGGGCAGGTCACCATCGGCGGCTTCCCCTACCGCAAGCTGCCCAACGCGCCCCGCCAGGTCGGCGCGCTCCTCGACGCCAAGGCCGTGCACGGCGGCCGGCACGCCCGCAACCACCTGCTCTGCCTCGCCCAGCTGTCGGGCATCCCGGCCCGCCGGGTCGACGAGGTACTCGGCGTGGTCGGGCTCCAGGACGTGGCCAAGAAGCGCTCCAAAGGCTTCTCGCTCGGCATGGGACAGCGGCTCGGCATCGCGGCCGCGCTCCTCGGCGACCCTCAGGTGCTGCTCTTCGACGAGCCGGTCAACGGCCTCGACCCCGAGGGCATCCTCTGGGTCCGCAACCTGATGAAGGCGCTCGCGGCGGAGGGCCGCACGGTCTTCGTCTCCTCGCACCTGATGAGCGAGATGGCGCTGACCGCCGACCACCTGATCGTGATCGGCCGCGGTCAGCTGCTCGCCGACCAGAACATCAAGGAATTCATCTCGCACAACTCGGCCGACTTCGCCCGGGTCCGCACCCCGGAGACCGAGCCGCAGCAGCGCGAGAAGCTGACCGCCGCGCTCACCGAGGCGGGCGGCCAGGTGCTGCCCGAGCAGGACGGCGCGCTGCGCGTGATGGGCCTGCCGCTGCCCCGTATCAGCGACCTCGCGCACTCCGCCGACGTACGCCTGTGGGAGCTCTCTCCGCATCAGGCCTCGCTGGAGGAGGCGTACATGCGGATGACGCAGGGCGCCGTCGACTACCGCTCGACCATCGACCAGAAGGCCGGGCTCCAGCAGGAGCTGCCGCCGGGTGCCATGCCGCCGCCGCAGCTGCCGGTCGCGGGCCAGGGCCAGCCGGGCTGGTACGCACCGCCGCCGCCCCAGCAGGGCGGGCAGCCGTTCGCGATGCCGCAGGGCGCCCCACAGGCGGGTCCCTACGGCGCTCCGGGCATCCCGGGTGCGCCGGGTGCCGCGGACGTCAACCCGTACGCCCAGCCCGCGCCCCAGACCCCCGCGCAGCCGCCCGCCGCACCCCCGGCGCCCGCCGCGCCCGCCGCCGCCGACCTGACCAAGCCCGAGGACGCCCGATGAGCACGCCCCCGCCCCCGATGCCGCAGCAGACCGCCGGGGCCCCCGTCTGGCAGGCGGCGCCCGGCACGGCGTACAGCTCGCCGATCCCGGTCACCCGCACCCACCTCGGCCACGCGCTCACCTCCGAGTGGACGAAGATCAAGTCGGTGCGCTCCACGCTCTGGACGCTCGGCATCTTCGTGCTCCTGGTGGTCGGCATCGGCTTCCTGGTCGCCGCGCAGACCCAGGACTCCGACTTCGGCGACGTGCCGTACACGGTCCCGGCCTTCTTCGGGCTGATCCTGGGCCAGATCTGCCTGATCACGCTGGGCGTCCTCGTCGTCTCCTCCGAGTACGGCACGGGCATGATCCGGACGACGTTCACGGCCTCGCCGCAGCGCCACCGGGTGCTCACCGCCAAGCTGATCATCTTCTTCGCGGTGGCGTTCATCGTCTCCGCGCTCTCCATAGGCCTGGTCGGCCTCATGACCTCGGCCATGCACGGCGGTTCCTCGAACGTCTCGTGGGGCGGCACGGTCATCAAGGGCGCGCTGTACGTCTCGCTGCTCGGCGTCCTGTCGCTCGCGGTGGGCTCGATGCTGCGGCACTCGGCGGGCGCGATCACCACGATGCTCGGCCTCGTGCTGGTGCCCGCGATCATGCCCGCGTTCCTGATGATGTCCCAGAGCATGCGCACGATCGGCGAGAAAATGCAGGAGTACGCCGCTCCCAACGCCCTTGCCAAGGTGTTCGAGCTGGACAGCGAGAACGGAGGCGGCGGCGCACAGCTCGGCCTGCTCGCCGGAGTGACGGCGGCGGCGATCGCCGGCGCGTACGTACTGCTGGAGCGCCGGGACGTGTGAGGCCGCTCCCACCTGAAGTCGCCTAGAACTTCGGCGCGTTACGGGGCCGCTGCACCCTCGAGGTGCGGCGGTCCTTCGCGTTCCAGCAGGCCTTGTGCCAGTGGCGGCGGTCGTCGACGCCCGAGTGCTCCGGCCAGGCCACCACGTGCGGAACGCCGGAGGGGATCATCTGGTCGCAGCCCGGGCAGCGATAGGTCTTGCCCTCGGCGCTGGCGCCCGCCACATGACGCACGCTCCACTCCTCGCCCTGCCAGCTCTCCGTGGACTGCCAGCCGCCGTACCGCCCGGAGCGGTCGTCCTCCGCGCTCCGGCCGGAGGAGTCGGAACCCTTGGGACGGTTGCGACGCGGGGACACAGGACACCTCACGGAGCTATACAGGGAGCAGGGGCTTCTCCAGCCTACGCGGCGCGCACAGGGGTAGTCGTACTCCACCAACCCCCTCAGATCGCCCTCCCGTCGGCTCATTCTGCAGACAATCCGCAAATCCCTCCGACAGGCCGTGTCCTAGGCACGTGTCGGGCGGTTATGCCGGTGGGGGAGCTCCGCGTCGGAGCCGAGGAAGCAGGAAAGCACCATGCACGTTGGAAGTTTTGTACTGGCGGCCCAGTTCCCGGGCCAGGGCCAGGGGGAGGCCCTGCACCGGGCGGTGCGCACGGCCGAGGTCGCCGAGGAGTCCGGGCTCGACGCGGTGTGGCTGGCCGAACACCACTTCGTACCGTACGGGACGTGCCCGTCGGCGGTCACCCTCGCCGCCCTGCTGCTGGGCCGCACCAGCCGCATCCGCGTCGGTACGGCGGTGAGCGTACTGCCCACCGTCCACCCCGTCGCCCTCGGCGAGCAGGCCGCGCTGCTGCATGTGACGACCGGCGGCCGTTTCACGCTGGGCGTGGGGCGGGGCGGACCCTGGGTGGACCTGGAGGTCTTCGGCTCGGGACTCGAGGCGTACGAGAAGGGGTTCCCGGAATCACTCGATCTGCTGGTGCGCTGGCTGCGCGAGCCGTCCGTGGAAGGGCGGGGCGAGCGGTTCAGGTTCCGTGAAGTGCCCGTCGTGCCCCGGCCGTCGGAGGCGCTGAGCTGCTCCCCCGGCCCCGAGGTCGTCGTCGCCTGCACCTCGCCGGCGAGCGTACGGCTCGCCGCCGAGCGGGGGCTGCCGATGCTCCTCGGCATGCATGTCGGTGACGAGGAGAAGGCCGAAATGGTGTCCCTGTGGCGACAGTTGGCGCGTGTGGCGGGCCGTTCGACGGACGAGATTCTCGGCGCGGCCCATGTCTCCGCCGGCGTCTGCCAGATCGCGGACCGTCGCACCGACGCCGTCGAGACGCTCCTCAAGGCGATGCCGGGCTGGCTGAGGCAGGGGCTGGAGGCGCATGTGACGGTCGACGGCCGCGCCCGCGCGATGCGGGACCCGCTGGCGTACACGGAACTTCTCTGCGGGCTGCACCCGGTGGGCACGCCGCGCCTGTGCGCCGACCGTCTCGCCGCCACCTCGGAGCGCACCGGTATCTCCCGCTTCGCCCTCCTCGTCGAGGGCTCCGGCGATCTGGCGGCGACAGAGGAGAACGTCCACCGGCTCGGCACCGAGGTACTCCCCCACCTCGGCTGAGACGGTTCACCGCGGACGACGTGGGCCCTGGAGAGGGTGCGGGCGCCCTGGGCCCACCGACGCTCTCCAGGGCCCCACAACCGGCTTGTCCCGCCCCGCGGCCCGGACAACTCGGTCTCCCCGACCCGACGCACACACCCACCTACCCACCCACCCACTCACGATCCGCGTCCCGCCGTCGGCCAGGGGACCCGGCGACCCGGGGGGGAGCCTGCCGCCCCGTACAAATGCACCTCCCGCGTACGGAGCGGCAAGCAATGCGGCATCAAGGCGTCACGTCAGCAGTCTCGGAACTCCGGCGACTGGTTCAGCAGCTGACTGCGCACCGAGGTGAAGCGTGCCAGCGTGTCGTCCACTGAGGCGTCCAGTGGGAACACCGCCACCCGATGGCAGTTCTGGAAGGCCAGCCGCACACCGAAGTGCCGCTGCAGCGCGCCGCGTATCGCGTCACTCGCGAGCGCACGCAGCAGCTGGCCACGCGCCTGCTCGTCCGGCGGAGGCGTCTGGTTGTCGGCGAAGTTGCCGCCGTCCACCTTCAGCTGAGCCACCAGGGAGCTGATCATCTCCCATGCGTAGGGCAGGGAGGTCCGGACGCAGTCGACGAATTCTGCTTCGTCGACCTCGCCTCGCTCGGCCTTCTCGAGTAGGGCCGGTGAGACGTCGAGCGACATGGGTTCTCCTCTCGCACCCCCAGACCTCGGGGGTTGCCGGACAGGTAAGGGACATTCGCGATGTCCAACACTCTGAGTACACGCATCGCGACCTCCCGTTTATACGGTAAGCAACGTACGGTGACGGCACCAGGAGAATGCGCACATAGCGAACTCCCACTAGGCACACAATCAGCCACGACCGAACAGGCGTCTTCCAGGGCGAATCGCGTGGACCTCTGCCCGTCGAGTAGCGTTGCGGACCATGCGTCTCGTCATTGCCCGCTGCTCCGTTGACTACGCGGGCCGGCTCACCGCCCATCTCCCGTCGGCCCCCCGTCTCATCCTCGTGAAGGCGGACGGCAGCGTCTCGATCCACGCTGACGACCGGGCCTACAAGCCCCTCAACTGGATGTCGCCGCCCTGCACCCTGAAGGAGGGCTCCGGCGACGAGGAGGGCGTCTGGACCGTCATCAACAAGGCGGGCGAGAAGCTCATCATCACGATGGAGGAAGTCCTCCACGACTCCTCGCACGAACTCGGCGTGGACCCCGGTCTGATCAAGGACGGCGTGGAAGCGCACCTCCAGGAGCTCCTCGCCGACCGCATCGAAACCCTCGGCGAGGGCTATACGCTCATCCGCCGCGAGTACATGACGGCCATCGGGCCGGTCGACATCCTGTGCCGCGACGGCGAGGGCCGGACCGTCGCCATCGAGATCAAGCGACGCGGCGAGATCGACGGCGTGGAGCAGCTCACCCGCTACCTGGAGTTGCTCAACCGCGACCCGCACCTCGCGCCGGTCCGCGGCATCTTCGCCGCCCAGGAGATCAAGCCGCAGGCCCGCGTCCTCGCCACGGACCGCGGCATCGGCTGCACGGTCCTGGACTACAACGCGCTGCGCGGCATCGAGGACGACAAGCTGCGGTTGTTCTGATTCGAACGACTTTGACTCAATCGGCCATGTAGTTCACCGGTCACGAGTGAGGGCCGGGTCCGATGTCGGACCCGGCCCTCACTCGTGTCGCGGTGCTCAGATCACCGAGCCACCGGGCGAACCGTCGGCACCGCCGCTCGCCGGAACACTCGCGGAACTGCTTTGCGGAGCGCTGGCAGTGGTGCTCGCGGGGACGCTGGAGGCGGGACCGCTGGCGGTGTCGGTGGTGGTCGGCGTCGTCGTCGGAGTGGGCGTCGACGTGGGCGTCGGAGTGCCCGACGGGGTGTCCGACGGCGTCTGGGTCGGCGTCTTGGACGGAGTCTGCGAGGGCGTCTTGGTCGGCGTCTTCGACGGGGTCTTGGAGGGCGACGTGGACGGCGACGTCGACGTACCGCCTCCGCCTCCCCCCTTCGTCCCACTCGGACTGTCCGAAGGCTGCCGGCTCGTGCTCGTCGGCGGCGTCGGGTCGTCCGAGGTCCCGTACGTGCCGTCGGGGCCCGGATCGGTCGGCGCGGTCACCACGGCCGCGTCGCCGTCGTCCCCGCTGCCCTTCTTCGCCTTGTCGGCGCCGAGGCTGCCGTCCTGGCTGCCCTGGCTGGCCGAGGGGTTGACGCCGACCTTCTCGGACGGGTTGTCGGTGTTGTTGTTCGAGGTCGCGCCGAGCGTCACCACGGTGCCGAGCACGGCGACGAGGAGCGCGCCCGCGCCCGCGGCCACCAGGTTGCGCCGGGTGCCGGTCACCAGACGGCTGCCGACCCCCACGCGCTTCGACGCCGGGCCCGGTTCGACCCGGTTGGTGACCAGCGTCGAGGGCTCCCCGGCCGGGGCGGACAGTACGAACGCGGCAGGTACGCCACCGGGCGGCGACGCCGACTCCTCGTGCCGCGCGTCGGGCACCTCCTCGCCCGCCGCCGTACGCCCGCCGGGCAGTACGGCCCCGGAGCGGTCGGCGACCAGTGCGAGGGCGCGACGGCCCGCGACGGTGCCGCGCTTGTCGGCGAGGGCGCCGCGCAGCCCGATGGCGGCCTCCAGCTCGGCACGGGCTCGGTCCAACTCGCCGCCACAGAGCGCGAGGATCCCCAACTCGTGGTGGAAGTAAGCCTGTTCGCCGACCTCACCAGTGAGCCCGGAGGCCTCGGCACCGAAGTGCAGCGCGCGTTCCCAGGCGTTCCAGTTCAGTCCCGCGGCGAACGCGGGCGCGGCCGTGCGGGCCAGCTGTACGGCTACGCTCTCGTCCTGCTCGTCGGCCGGGGGCGCGGTGAGCGGCACCAGGACGGTGAGAGCGGCGAGCACGGCGTCGGCCTCGGCACAGACCCGTTCCGGGGTGACCGAGGGGTGCCCGGCCCACCAGGTGTAGTGCTGGGCCGCGGCGCGGGCCTGCTCCTCCACCCCGCCGGCGTACCCGGCGGCCTCCAGCTGCGCCTGCACACCGGCGGCGAGCCGGTAGCGGGAGCCGACCGGGGAGACCAGCGCGCAGTCCGCCAGTTCGGCGAGCGCGGCGTCGGCGTGGGTGTCGTCCACGAGGGCGGGCAGATGCGTCTGGTGCGGCACCTCACCGCCGAGCGCGATGGCGAAGCGCAGGGTGGCACGGGCCGACCCGCTCAACCGGGAGGCGAGCAGTGCGGCGGGCGCGGCCCCCTCGGCGAGCGAGGGCAGCGGGACGTCGTGGCCGTCGGCGGCCTCGAAGGGCGCGTCGACCGGCAGGTCGACCGGGGCGTCCTGGAAGACGCCGAAGTCGTCGAAGGCGGTCTCCTTGGCCTGTAGCTGGTCGCGCTGTCGCAGCAGGGCGCCGGCCTGCATGAAGCGCAGCGGCAGGCCCTCGGACTCGAACCAGAGGTCACCCGCCCAGTTCGCCTCATCCTCGGTCAGCACGCGTCCGACGGTCCGCTCCAGGAGCTCCAGGCCGCCGCTGCGGTCGAGTCCGCTGAGGAAGATCTCTTCGAGGAGGGAGTCGGTGGACGGCGCGGGGACGTCGGGGGTCGCGGCGATGACGAAGGCGCACTCGGGTGTGGCGTCGAGGAGTTCGTCGAGCGCGGTGCCGCCGATCTCCACGTCGTCGAGGACGACGACCGCGCCGATCCCGTGGACGAATTCGAGCAGTTCGTCCCGTTCGGGGCGGTACAGGGGCGCGTGGTGAACCGCGGCGAACAGGTCGTACAGGAGGTCGGTCGCCGTGCGCCGGTATCCGGAGAGGCGGACGACGCCGTCGGGGGCGAGGTCCGCGCAGTCGTCGGCGACGGCGTCGAGCAGGCTGGTGCGGCCGGAGCCCGCGGGGCCGGTGAGACGTACGGAACGCCCGCGCGCCAGCAGGCGGACGAGCCGCTCGCGCTCCTCCTGGCGCTCCAGGAGCGGCAGTCGGGGCCGGGCGGGTCCCGGCGGTACGGGCGGCAGGGCGGCGCGGGCCAGTTCGGCGCGCTCGGCCGCGCTGAACTTCGTGGGCCGCTGCGGTCGCTCTCCCGGCGGGCAGACCTCTATCTCACTGCCGTCGACAGGGTTGACGGTGAGCAGGAAGTCGCCCGAGACGAGTTGGACGGTACGGGCGAGTGCGGGCGAGTGCTGGCCCAGGTCGGCGGTGAGCGCATCACGTGGCGGGCGCGAGCGAGGCGCCTGGCCGTCGTTGTCATGGCCGTACTCTTCGGGTCCCCGGTTGTTCGGGTCCATGTTCCAAGCCCCCCAAAAGCGTCGTGTGCGGATCTTGTCGCCGGGAGTCCGGTGACACCCAGGCCCCTCCCGGCCTTGCTGCACACCGCGCTGTCGCTTCTGGTCCGGTGCCCGCTCGTAGGGTTTCGGGTGGCGGGCAGCCGAACCCTAAACCTTCGCACAGTATCTCCGACAGGTCGGGGTACCGCGCCGCCCGAGACGTCACAGTCTCGTGAGGATTGTGCGCGAGGTGCGTTTTCGTACGCCGTTTCAGGACGCGTGCGCCGGGTCACACCCGGGGCAGTGACTCGACTCCGATGCCGCCCTCGATCGCGAGGATCCGGTGCAGTCGGGTGGCCACCAGCAGACGCTGCATCTGTGGTGGTACGCCGCGCAGCACGAGCCGTCGGCCGCACCGCCCGGCCCTTCGGTGGGCCCCCATGATGACACCGAGGCCGGTGGCGTCCCAGGAGTCCAGCTCGGACAGGTCCAGCACCAGGTCGCCGGCTCCGTCGTCGACGGCCGAGTGCAGGACCGTACGGGCGTCCGCCGCGCTGCGTACGTCGAGGCGGCCCCCGACGACCAGCTCGGCGTGGTCGCCCCTGATGTACATATGCGCTCCCCGAGAGTGCGTCTCGTAGTCTGCGTCAGCGTCAGTCTGCGTTTTGCGTGTGCACCGTCTGACTGCCTTGAGGCCGCAGAGGTTGCCGTCTGTGAGCGAACCGATACCGAATTCACCTCATGGGGTGAAACCCCAGAGGCACGTGCGGTTTCCGTGACGGGTGATGCTTGATGACTCGCGTGATTCAGTGCTTGTAGAAGCCCTGCCCGCTCTTGCGCCCGATGTCACCGGCGTCAACCATCCGGCGCATCAGCTCCGGCGGGGCGAACTTCTCGTCCTGGGTCTCGGTGTAGATGTTGCCGGTGGCGTGCAGGAGGATGTCGACGCCTGTGAGGTCGGCCGTGGCGAGCGGGCCCATGGCGTGACCGAAGCCCAGTTTGCAGGCGAGGTCGATGTCCTCGGCGGTGGCCACGCCGGACTCGTACAGCTTGGTGGCCTCGACGACCAGCGCCGAGATGAGGCGGGTCGTCACGAAGCCGGCCACGTCACGGTTGACGACGATGCAGGTCTTGCCGACGGACTCGGCGAACTCCCGTGCGGTGGCGAGGGTTTCGTCGCTCGTCTTGTAGCCGCGCACCAGTTCGCACAGCTGCATCATCGGCACGGGCGAGAAGAAGTGGACGCCGACGACCCGCTCCGGGCGCTCGGTGGCCGCGGCGATCTTGGTGATCGGGATGGCGGAGGTGTTCGAGGCGAGCACGGTGTCGTCCCGCACGATCTTGTCGAGCGCGCGGAAGATGTCGTGCTTGACCTCGAGCTTCTCGAAGACGGCCTCGACGACGATGTCCGCGTCCGCGGCGGCGTCGAGATCGGTGGTCGCGGTGATCCGGCCGAGCGCGGCGTCGGCGTCGTGCGCCTCGAGCCTGCCCTTGCTCACGAACTTGTCGTACGAGGCCTTGATGCCGTCGATGCCGCGCGTGAGCGTCTCGTCGGTGACATCGCGCAGAACGACGTCCCAGCCCGCCTGCGCGGACACCTGAGCGATACCGGACCCCATGAGTCCGGCTCCGATGACGGCGAGCTTCCCTGCCACTGTGCGACTCCCCTGACGCGCTGCTTATGTCTGCCTCTCGGGCGGACACTAGCGCTCGTGAGGGCCTGTGTGAGGAGTAAGTAATGCGTGTCACGGTCTCACGCCGTGAGACGGTCGTCACGTCTCAGCTGACGGACTTGGCGATCCTCCCCCGCCCGAAGCCAGGGGGATTCCGACCTCAGCGGTCGGTGCGTTAATTCCTTGCGGTTTCACGCTGGTTGGCGCTTCACGGACCGGCTGACGCCGAGGTCTCCACGCCCTGTGACCGCATGCCCGCGGGCCAGTGTGTTCTTCGCGCCGACTGTGTCGGCGTGCTCCTTGCGACCGCAGGCGGTGTACACGAACCTCGCTCGGCTCGAAGGAATGCCAGCCTTTGTCCAGGAGTCCACAATCTGACGGGCGCTCTGCGCAGGGAAGTCCTGGCGCCGGCACGGACCCTGCGCATGATGACCCTCATCTTCGCCCGGCATGCTCTTCGCCTCTCGGATCCCTTCCGAGTGCGGGCAAGCCGTTGCTGGAGCGGGAGTACCGTGCGGCCTCACCAGGAGAGACAAAGCTACGGCCGAGGAATTGGCCGTCACTGGTGGCGGCCGGAGTGACAACTCCACGGTCTACAGCCCTCCGGCCGCGCTCCAGCGACACGGCGGGCGCCTCACGCGCCTGCCTCCGCCATCTCGACCTGCCCCGGCGTGAACGCGAGGCGGTGCTTCCTGCCCACCAGCATGGTTCACCACCTTTCATTCCGAGCGCAGCATGCGCACGGAATCGAACGCCTGAGAGGAACGGTGCAGAGGCGCCGAAGCAGTGCTCAGTCATACGTCGGCACCCCTCGCGAGACCGTCTAAATTGGCCCCATGGTCAATCTGACGCGCATCTACACCAGGACCGGCGACCAGGGCACCACCGCTCTCGGGGACATGAGCCGGGTCGCCAAGACCGATCCCCGGATCTCGGCCTACGCGGATGCCAACGAGGCGAACGCGGTGATCGGGACGGCGATCGCCCTCGGCGGCCTCGACGCGGAGGTCGTCGCGGTCCTCACCCGGGTGCAGAACGACCTCTTCGATGTCGGCGCGGACCTGTCGACCCCGGTGGTCGAGGACCCGAAGTTCCCGCCGCTGCGCGTCGAGCAGTTCTACATCGACAAGCTGGAGGCGGACTGCGACCGCTTCAACGACGAGCTGGAGAAGCTGCGCTCCTTCATCCTGCCCGGCGGCACCCCGGGCGCGGCGCTGCTGCACCAGGCGTGCACGGTCGTACGCCGCGCGGAGCGGTCGACGTGGGCGGCGCTGGAGGTCCACGGGGACACCATGAACCCGCTGACCGCCACCTATCTGAACCGGCTCTCCGACCTGCTCTTCATCCTCGCCCGCACGGCGAACAAGGAGACCGGGGATGTGCTGTGGGTCCCGGGCGGCGAGCGCTGACCCGCCCCCGACGACGCGAGCGGGCCCGTCGACCTCACCCGGTCGGCGGGCCCGCTCCTTTTCATCAGGACTTCTCCGGCTCCCCCAGTACGCCGTCGGCCGTGAGGCGCAGCGCCCCGGTCAGGGCCTGGTCACATCGGGCTGCTCGGGGGGCTGTTGCTGTGGCTGGTCGGCCTCGGGCCGCGGGAGGCCTCGGACTCGCTCGTGCTGTGGCCGCAGCACTGGGCGTCACTGGTACCGCTGCTCGTGATGGCCTGCTGCGAGCCGCTCCGCCGCTCCCGGCCCCGGGCAGGGCTGGCCATCGGCACGGTCGCGCTCGCCCGTGAACTGCGGCCGGACCTGGTCCTGATGGACGTGCAGATGCCCCGGCTCGACGGGGTGTCCGCCACCCGTCAGGTCGTCGCCGATCGGCTCGCCGACGTGCTCGTACTCACCACCTTCGACCTCGACGAGTACGTCTTCGGGGCGCTGCGCGCGGGCGCCTGCGGGTTTCTGCTGAAGGAGACGGAGGCGCGGGATCTGCTGGTGGCGGTGCGGACGGTGGCCGGCGGCGAGGGGCTGATCGCCCCGTCCGTGACGCGTCGGCTGATCGCCGAGTTCGCGGCGAAGCCGGTACGGGAGCCGAGCGCCGACCCGGCCGTCCTCGACGTGCTGACGCGGCGGGAGCGGGAGGTGCTCTCCTGCCTGGGTGAGGGGCTCTCCAACGCGGAGATCGCGGGCCGGCTGGACATGGCGGAGGCGACGGTGAAGACCCACGTCAGCCGACTGCCGGGGAAGCTGGAGCTGCGGAGCAGGGTCCAAGCGGCCGTGCTGGCACAGGAGTTGGGGGTCTGACCCAACTCGGGGTCGCACTGGTCCAGACCTATTGACCTATGGTCCAGACCTTTCTATTCTCGCCGCACTGCGCTTAGCCATGCCCACGACATCCCCGAGGAGAGGCATCATGCGCTTCAGAACCAGAGTCCGACAGCGAACCGTGGCAGGCCTCACCACCCTGCTGCTTCCGCTCGCCGCCCTCGTCGGGCTCGCGAGCCCCGCCTCGGCAGCCACCTCCGCCACCGCCACGTACACCAAGACCCAGGACTGGGGTACGGGCTTCGAAGGCAAGTGGACGGTCACCAACACCGGTACCACCAGCATCAGTTCCTGGACGATCGCGTGGGACTTCCCCTCCGGTACGTCCGTCACCTCGGCCTGGGACGCGGACGTCACGTCCTCCGGCACCCACTGGACCGCCAAGAACAAGTCCTACAACGGCACCCTCGCCGCGGGCGCCTCCGTCTCCTTCGGCTTCAACGGCGCCGGCACCGGATCCCCGTCCAACTGCACTCTCAACGGCGGAAGCTGTGACGGCGGCACCACCGTCCCCGGCGACAACCCGCCGAGCACGCCCGGCACCCCCACCGCCTCCGCGATCACCGACACCTCGGTGAAGCTCTCCTGGAGCGCGGCCACCGACGACAAGGGCGTCAAGAACTACGACGTCCTGCGCGGCGGCACCAAGGTCGCGACCGTGACCACGACCTCATACACGGACACCGGTCTGACCGCCGGCACCGACTACTCGTACACCGTCCAGGCCCGTGACACCGCCGACCAGACCGGTCCGGTGAGCGGCGCGGTCGCCGTGCACACCACCGGCGACGGTACGACCCCGCCCCCGACCGGCAACGCGGTCAAGCTCGGCTACTTCACCGAGTGGGGCATCTACGGCCGCAACTACAACGTCAAGAACCTGGTGACCTCGGGCTCGGCGGCCAAGATCACGCACATCAACTACGCCTTCGGCAACGTCACCAACGGCCAGTGCGCCATCGGTGACTCCTACGCGGACTACGACAAGGCCTTCACCGCCGACCAGTCCGTCAGCGGCGTCGCCGACACCTGGGACCAGCCGCTGCGCGGCAACTTCAACCAGCTGCGCGAGCTGAAGGCCAAGTACCCGAACATCAAGATCCTCTGGTCCTTCGGCGGCTGGACCTGGTCCGGCGGCTTCGCCCAGGCCGCCGCCAACCCGGCCGCCTTCGCGCAGTCCTGCTACAACCTGGTCGAGGACCCGCGCTGGGCCGACGTCTTCGACGGCATCGACATCGACTGGGAGTACCCGAACGCCTGTGGCCTGTCCTGCGACACCAGCGGCGCCGCGGCCTACAAGAACCTGATGCAGGCCCTGCGCGCCAAGTTCGGCACGGGCAACCTGGTCACCGCGGCCACCACGGCCGACGGCACCTCCGGCGGCAAGATCGACGCCGCCGACTACGCGGGCGCCTCGCAGTACGTCGACTGGTACAACGTGATGACGTACGACTTCTTCGGAGCGTTCAACGCGCAGGGCCCGACCGCCCCGCACTCCCCGCTCACCTCGTACAGCGGCATCCCGACGCCCGGCTTCACCACGGCCGACGCGATCGCCAAGTTCAAGTCGAAGGGCGTACCCGCGAGCAAGCTGCTGGTCGGCATCGGCTTCTACGGCCGCGGCTGGACGGGCGTCACCCAGGACGCGCCGGGCGGCACGGCCACGGGTCCGGCGGCAGGCACGTACGAGCAGGGCATCGAGGACTACAAGGTGCTGAAGACGTCCTGCCCGGCCACCGGCACCATCGCCGGGACGGCGTACGCGCACTGCGGCAGCAACTGGTGGTCCTACGACACCCCGGCGACCATCGGCACGAAGATGGCGTGGGCCAAGAGCCAGGGCCTGGGCGGCGCGTTCTTCTGGGAGTTCAGCGGAGACACCAGCAACGGCGAACTGGTGAGCGCGATCAACAGCGGGCTCGGATAGCCCTCAGGTCACATTGACGCTCCCCCAGACTTCGTCCGGGGGACCCCCACCCAGCGAGTAAATGTGGCCTTTCAGGCCACATTTACTCGCTGTCCGGGCGGGGCTGCCTCAAGCCACGCGAGGAAACCGGTCAGCGCGTCCTCGCTCATCGCCAGTTCCAGACGGGTGCCCCGGTGGACGCAGGCCAGGATGATCGCGTCGGAGAGCAAGGCGAGTTCCTCCTCGCCGTCCGGGGTGCGGCGGCCGGCCACCTCGATCGCCGAACGTTCCAGGACGCGGCGCGGGCGGGGGGAGTACGAGAAGACGCGGTACCACTCGATGCGGTCGCCGTTGTACCGGGCGACGCCATAACCCCAGCCTTTGCCGTTGGGGTCGCTCTTCTCCGGGACGTCCCAGCGCAGGCTGCAGTCGAAGGTGCCGCCGGAACGCTGGATCAGCCGGCGGCGGAGGCCGAAGACGAACAGCCCCACCACCACAAGCGCCACTACCAATCCGCACACAGTCAGAGCGAGGACCATCGACACCGACCTCCTCGTCTCCTAGGTAACGGAAAAGAAAAAACCTCCGCATTTGCCTCAGCCGCGGCTGGGGCCGGAGTGATCCGGTCCCAGCCGCGGCTGAGTCAAAGCATCACACGGCGCGCCGCCTCAGCGCGCCGACACCGCCCGCAGGCGGACGTCCGCACGGCGCTCGGCAGAGGCATCGCCCTCCGCCTTGGCACGCTCGAGCTCCCGCTCCACACGCTGGACATCGATCTCGTCCGACAGCTCGGCGATCTCGGCCAGCAGGGACAGCTTGTTGTCGGCGAACGAGATGAAACCGCCGTGCACCGCGGCGACGACCGTTCCACCATCACTCGTACGGATGGTCACCGGGCCCGACTCCAGCACACCGAGCAGCGGCTGGTGACCGGGCATGACGCCGATGTCGCCGGACGCGGTACGCGCGACGACCAGGGTGGCCTCGCCGGACCAGACACTGCGGTCCGCGGCGACGAGCTCGACGTGCAGCTCAGTAGCCAAGGTGGGCTCCTCGGGTCACCACCCGGCATGGCCGCCGGGTGTTGGGTCAAAGTCTAATGGGCGTACGGAGGGGGACGGGACGCGCCCCGCGAGGTGCGGTCCCGTCCCCCTCCTTCACGAACACGAGTTCCTCAGGAACCGGAGTCCCTCAGGTACACGAGGTTCAGGAGACGCCGAGCTCCTTGGCGTTGGCCTTGAGGTCCTCAATGCCACCGCACAGGAAGAACGCCTGCTCCGGGAAGTGGTCGTACTCACCGTCGATGATCGCGTTGAAGGCCGCGATCGACTCGTCCAGCGGGACGTCCGACCCGTCGACGCCGGTGAACTGCTTGGCGACGTGGGTGTTCTGGGACAGGAAGCGCTCCACGCGACGGGCGCGGTGGACAGTGAGCTTGTCCTCCTCGCCGAGCTCGTCGATACCGAGGATCGCGATGATGTCCTGGAGGTCCTTGTACTTCTGCAGGACCGACTTGACCCGCATCGCGGCGGCGTAGTGATCCGCCGCGATGTAGCGCGGGTCCAGGATGCGGGACGTGGAGTCCAGCGGGTCCACGGCCGGGTAGATGCCCTTCTCGGAGATCGGACGGGACAGAACCGTCGTCGCGTCGAGGTGGGCGAACGTGGTGGCCGGGGCCGGGTCGGTCAGGTCGTCCGCGGGGACGTAGATCGCCTGCATCGAGGTGATCGAGTGACCACGGGTCGAGGTGATGCGCTCCTGGAGGAGACCCATCTCGTCGGCCAGGTTCGGCTGGTAGCCCACCGCGGAGGGCATACGGCCGAGCAGGGTCGAGACCTCGGAACCGGCCTGCGTGAAGCGGAAGATGTTGTCGATGAAGAAGAGCACGTCCTGGTTCTGGACGTCACGGAAGTACTCCGCCATCGTCAGACCCGCGAGGGCCACGCGCAGACGGGTGCCCGGGGGCTCGTCCATCTGACCGAAGACAAGCGCGGTCTTGTCGATGACGCCCGAGTCGGACATCTCCTCGATGAGGTCGTTGCCCTCACGGGTGCGCTCACCGACGCCGGCGAACACGGAGACACCGTCGTGGTTGTTGGCGACGCGGTAGATCATCTCCTGGATGAGCACCGTCTTGCCGACACCGGCACCACCGAACAGACCGATCTTTCCACCCTTGACGTACGGGGTGAGAAGGTCGATGACCTTGACGCCGGTCTCGAACATCTCGGTCTTCGACTCGAGCTCGTCGAAGCGCGGGGCCTTGCGGTGGATGGACCAGCGCTCGCCCTCGTACTTCTCGTCGGAGTTCAGCACGTCACCGAGGGTGTTGAACACCTTGCCCTTGGTGAAGTCACCGACCGGAACGGTGATGCCCGTGCCGGTGTCGGTGACCACGGCCTGGCGGACCAGACCGTCGGTGGGCTGCATGGAGATCGTGCGGACCAGGCCGTCACCCAGGTGCTGGGCGACCTCCAGGGTCAGGATCTTCTTCTCGCCGGCGTTGGCCGGGTCGGCCACCTCGACGTGAAGGGCGTTGTAGATGTCCGGCATCGCGTCGACGGGGAACTCCACGTCGACGACCGGGCCGATGACCCGGGCGACGCGGCCCGTGGCAACGGCCGTCTCAGAAGTCGTCGTCATTACTTGTCACTCCCCGCGGTCGCGTCGGCAAGGGCTGCGGAGCCACCGACGATCTCGCTGATTTCCTGGGTGATTTCGGCCTGGCGGGCCGCATTGGCAAGGCGGGAGAGCGTGGTGATCAGGTCTCCCGCGTTGTCGGTCGCCGACTTCATCGCGCGGCGCGTGGCGGCGTGCTTGGAGGCAGCCGACTGGAGCAGCGCGTTGTAGATACGGCTCTCGACGTACCGAGGCAGCAGGGCGTCGAGGACGTCCTCCGCCGACGGCTCGAACTCGTACAGCGGAAGGATCTCGCCCTTGGGCGCCTCCTCCGCGACCTCTTCGAGGCGCAGTGGCAGCAGGCGGCCGTCGACCGCCGTCTGCGTCATCATCGAGACGAACTCGGTGTAGACGATGTGGAGTTCATCCACGCCGCCGGTCGCCGTCTCCTTCTCGATGGCCTCGATCAGCGGCGCCGCGACCTTCTTGGCGTCCGCGTAGGTGGGCTCGTCGGTGAAGCCCGACCACGACTGCACGACCGCGCGCTCGCGGAAGTTGTAGTGGGCCAGACCCCGGCGGCCGACGATGTACGTGTCGACCTCCTTGCCCTCCGCCTCGAGACGGGCGGTCAGCAGCTCCGCCGCCTTGATGGCGTTGGAGTTGAAGGCGCCGGCCAGTCCACGGTCGCTCGTGAGGAGCAGCACCGCGGAACGGGTCGCCGTCTCCGCCTCCGTGGTCAGCGGGTGCTTGGTGTTCGAGCCGGTGCCGACCGCCGTGACCGCGCGGGTGAGCTCGGTCGCGTACGGCGCGGAGGCCCTCACCTTGCGATGCGCCTTGACGACGCGCGAGGCGGCGATCATCTCCATCGCCTTGGTGATCTTCTTGGTCGCGGTGACGGATCGGATGCGACGCTTGTAGACCCGGAGCTGGGCTCCCATGAGTCAGGTCCCTTCCTTACGTCACTTGGCCGCGGCCGGAACGTCTTCGCCGAGCAGCTTGCCGTCCGAGGTCTCGAACTGCTTCTTGAACTCCGCGATCGCCTCGGCGATGGCCTGCAGGGTGTCGTCCGACATCTTGCCGCCCTCCTTGATGGAGGTCATGAGTCCCTGGTGCTTGCGGTGCAGGAACTCCAGCAGCTCCTTCTCGAAGCGCCGGATGTCGACGACCGGAACGTCGTCCATCTTGCCGGTGGTACCGGCCCACACGGAGACGACCTGCTCCTCGGTCGGCATCGGCTGGTACTGAGCCTGCTTGAGCAGCTCGACCAGTCGCTGACCGCGCTCCAGCTGGGACTTCGACGCGGCGTCCAGGTCGGAACCGAAGGCGGCGAACGCCTCCAGCTCGCGGTACTGGGCGAGGTCCAGGCGCAGTCGGCCGGAAACCTGCTTCATCGCCTTGTGCTGGGCGGAGCCACCGACGCGGGAGACCGAGATACCGACGTTCAGGGCCGGACGCTGGCCGGCGTTGAACAGGTCGGACTCCAGGAAGCACTGGCCGTCGGTGATGGAGATGACGTTGGTCGGGATGAACGCCGACACGTCGTTCGCCTTGGTCTCGACGATCGGCAGACCCGTCATCGAACCGGCGCCCAGGTCGTCGGAGAGCTTCGCGCAGCGCTCCAGCAGACGGGAGTGCAGGTAGAAGACGTCACCGGGGTAGGCCTCGCGCCCCGGCGGACGACGGAGCAGCAGGGACACGGCGCGGTAGGCGTCGGCCTGCTTCGAGAGGTCGTCGAAGATGATGAGGACGTGCTTGCCCTCGTACATCCACTGCTGACCGATGGCCGAACCGGTGTACGGCGCAAGGTACTTGAAGCCGGCCGGGTCGGACGCCGGGGCGGCGACGATGGTCGTGTACTCCAGCGCGCCGGCCTCTTCGAGGGCACCACGCACGGAGGCGATGGTCGAACCCTTCTGACCGATGGCGACGTAGATGCAGCGGACCTGCTTCTTGGTGTCGCCCGAGCGCCAGTTGTCGCGCTGGTTGATGATCGTGTCGACGGCCAGCGCGGTCTTGCCGGTCTGACGGTCGCCGATGACCAGCTGACGCTGGCCACGGCCGATCGGGGTCATCGCGTCGACGGCCTTGTAGCCGGTCTCCATCGGCTCGTGCACCGACTTGCGGACCATGACGCCCGGGGCCTGCAGCTCGAGGGCGCGGCGGCCGGTGGTCTCGATCTCGCCGAGGCCGTCGATCGGGTTGCCGAGCGGGTCGACGACGCGGCCGAGGTAGCCCTCGCCCACGGCGACGGACAGCACCTCACCGGTGCGCTGCACCGGCTGGCCCTCCTCGATACCGCTGAACTCTCCGAGGACGACCGCACCGATCTCGCGCTCTTCCAGGTTCAGCGCGAGACCGAGGGTTCCGTCCTCGAACTTCAGCAGCTCGTTCGCCATCGCCGAGGGAAGGCCCTCGATCTTGGCGATACCGTCGCCGGCGACGGTGACCGTACCGACCTCCTCGCGCGAGGCCGCGTCCGGCTTGTACGACTGGACAAAGTTCTCCAGCGCGTCCCGGATCTCCTCCGGCCGGATCGTGAGCTCCGCCATCTGGGTTCCCTGCTCTCCTTGTTGGGCCCGAAGTTTTCTTGGGGGGTCTGGGGTCAGCCCCCAGGAATCCTCTGCACGGCCCAACCAGGGCCGTAAGTACTACGTGGTTACGCGTATTGAGTTGCTACTGGCCGACGATGCGGCGGCGCGCGTCCTCGAGTCGGTCCGCGACGGCACCGTCGATGATCTCGTCGCCGACCTGCACCCGGATCCCGCCGACGACCTCGGGGTCCACGTCGAGGTTGAGGTGCATCGGACGGCCGTAGAGCTTCGCCAGGGCGGCGCCGAGGCGTCGCTTCTGTCCGTCACTCAGCGGGACCGCCGAGGTGACGACGGCGACCATGCGGCTGCGGCGCTCGGCGGCGAGCTTGGACAGGGACTCGAGTCCCGATTCCAGGCTACGTCCCCGGGGCGCGGTCACAAGGCGCGTCACCAGGCGTTCGGTGGTCACGTTGGCCCGGCCGCCGAGCAGGCTGCGCAGCAGCTCGCTCTTGGCCGCCTTCGAGGCGGTGCGGTCGGTCAGCGCGGCACGCAGCTCGGTGTTCGAAGAGACGATCCGGCCGAACCGGAACAGCTCGTCCTCGACGTCGTCGAGCGCGTTCGCCCGCTGGGCGGCCGTGAGGTCGGCGATGCTCGCCAGCTCCTCCAGCGTGTCCACCAGGTCACGCGGCTGCGACCAGCGCGCGCGCACCAGCCCGGCCACCAGGTCCGCGGTCGACCCGCCGACCTGGCCGCCGAGCAGGCGCTGGGCCAGCTCGGCCTTGGCCTCGCCGTGCTGCGCCGGGTCGGTCAGGACCCGACGCAGCGACACCTCGCGGTTGAGCAGCGCGGTGACGCCGGCCAGCTCGTCGGCGAGCTGGACCGCGTCCACGGACGTCGAGTCCGTCAGCGCGTCGAGACGCTCACGGGCTGCAGCGAGGGCCTCGCGGCTTGCTCCGTGTGCGGTCATCGAGTCGCCTCGGCCTTCTCCTCGAGATCCTCGAGGAAGCGGTCGATGACGCGGCTCTGCCGGGCGTGGTCCTCAAGGGACTCACCGACGAGCTTGCCGGCCAGGTCGGTGGCGAGCTTGCCCACGTCCTGACGCAGCGCCTGCGAGGCGGCCTTGCGGTCGGCCTCGATCTGGGTGTGCCCGGCGACGACGATCTCCTCGCGCTGCCGCTGGCCTTCCGCCCGCATGTCGGCGATGAGCTGGGCACCCTGCTCCTGCGCCTCCTGGCGCAGACGCGCGGCCTCGTGCCGTGCCTCGGCGAGCTGGGCCTTGTACTGCTCCAGCACGCTCTGGGCTTCGACCTTCATGGCGTCGGCCTCTTCGATACCGCCTTCGATCGCCGCGCGGCGCTCTTCCAGAACCTTGTTGATGTTCGGGAGGAGCTTCTTCCAGAAGAAGAAGAACACGATGGCGAAGGCGATGGCGCCGACAAGCAGCTCGGGGCCGGCCGGGATGAGCGGGTTCTGCTCTTCCTCGGCTGCGAGCGCAACCAGGTTGGCGATCACATCAGTGCCTTTCGTCGTTTCGTGTCAGTAAGGGGTGATTACTTACCGAACACGAACGGCATAACGATGCCGATGAGGGCGAGCGCCTCACAGAAGGCGAAGCCGAGGATCTGGTTGGCGCGGATCAGGCCGGCAGCTTCGGGCTGACGGGCCAGGGCCTGGGTGCCGTTACCGAAGATGATGCCGACGCCGACGCCGGGGCCGATGGCGGCGAGGCCGTAGCCGATGGAACCGAGCGAACCGGAGACAGCGGCGAGGGTCTCAGTGGCAGCCATGCTGAATCTTCCTTCTCTTTCTTGGACCGGCGGGGGTTGGCCACCGGACGTTCTGGGGCTTGCGGGGGGCGGTGGCTCAGTGGTGCTCGGCGAGCGCGCCCTGAAGGTACGAGCAGGCCAGCAGCACGAAGACGTACGCCTGGACGACCTGCACGAAAAGCTCGAAGAGGATCATGATGATGGTCATCACGAACGACACACCGGCCGCCGGAATCATCCAGCTGTTCAGCAGGTACCAGGAGGCGACCGTGAACATGACCAGCATCAGGTGGCCGGCGAACATGTTGGCGAAGAGTCGCACCGCGTGGGTGAAGGGGCGCACGATCAGGTTCGAGATGAGCTCGATGAACATGACGAGCGGCAGCACCGCGCCGAGCGACTTGTCGTAGCCGGTGACGTTCTTGAAGAAGCCGACGAAGCCGTGGCGCTTGAACGTGACCGAGACCCAGAGGATGTAGACGATCGCGGCGAGCACCAACGGGAAGGCGAAGACCGACGACACCGGGAACTGCGCCAGCGGGATCACGGACCAGATGTTCATGATCCAGATGAAGAAGAACAGCGAGACCATCAGCGGGACGTACTTCTCGCCCTCGCGCTTGCCGAGCGTCTCGTAGACGATGCCGCGGCGCACGAAGTCGTAACCGGCCTCGCCGACCATCTGCAGCTTGCCCGGGATCACCTTGGCCTTGCCGAAGGCCGCCCAGAAGAAGCCGACGACGACGATCGTGGCGAGCAGGGCGAGCAACATCACTTTGTTGAACTCGAACCCTCCCACCGTGGCGATCGGCTTGAAGAGGAACGAGTGCAGGCCCGGAGCCGGAAAGCCACACCCGTTGTCGGACATGATCCGACAGCTCCAGTCAAAGGCGAGCTGGGTCTGGTCAGCACTCACCACGGGCTCCTTCGGCGTGACGCATAGGTACGGCAACCTCGTTGTGTCGGCGCGGCGCGCAGCCGCGGTTCGGCACTGGACTGGTGTAACGGATGTGAGGGCGGCTGTGGGGCATCAAGCCTCGCGATTGAGCAGGCGTCAGCTCAGATGCCCGCGCCCGCGATGCCGCAGTTGGCACCGGACGATAGCAGGATCTCCCACATGGCTTTATCCCGCCCCTACCCCTCACGACGAGGACCCTGATTTCTCGGGCTTCTCGCTCTTCTCGGGTTCGGGGTCGACATAGAAGATCTTGGCCTTCATGTGCGCCCGCGCCTGCGCCGCCATCCACACGACGGTCGCGAGGACGAGGCCGACCGCGAACGCCTTGGGATTGAACAGTGACGTGTTCTTGAAGAGAGCCACGAAGATCAGGAGCAGCAGGAGCTGGGCCACGTACAGCATCAGGCCCATGGCCTGGAACAGCTGAGGAAGCGTTTTCGCCGTCCACTGCAGGACGTAGAGGCCGATCCCCATGAAGAGGATGGCCAGCAGCGTGCCGATGCCTGCGCCGAGCGCGCCTTCGCCACCCGCGACCACGCCACTGACGGCGACGGCGATCACGCCGACAGCCGCTGTGGGGACAGCGGTGTGCAGTAGGTTCCGGGCGTCATTGGACGGCATGGCGGCAACTCCGCTTGCTTCGGGGGCAGGGTGTCGTCATGGACGAGCGTAGTCCCGGGCTGAGAGAGAACCTCACGCCAAGGGGCCGTCTCACTGCGGCCCTTCGGCTCTATCCCGGGTTCTCGTGAACCGTATCACAAACTATTTGATGCGGTCTTTACCTAGAAGGTGTGCTCGCTGTCACACATGAGAGTGAACCTGCGCGTCTGTGCAATATCGGGGGCAACTTGTCTGGTATTGACGCGGTTTGCCGATGATCGCTCTTGCAGAATTCTTACTTTGCGTCAGCGTGAAGATTCGGCTTTGCGCCCTTCCAGGAAGCGCCCACGGGGGCCAATTGCCGTCGCCCCATTGACTCCTGAGACACCTGTGACGACCGGGGAACGGTGTTCACGGACGCCCTCTTCCCGCTCCTGGGCCGCCTTCTCGTGGGAGGCCGGCTCCTCGTACGCGAGGGAGGCCATGGCCGCCTCCGCCTCGGCCGCCAGGGCGCCCCTGCGACGGCGGCGGTAGCGCGGCGGCACCAGGTTCTCGGCCCAGCGCGGGGCACGGGGCGTGAAGCGCGGCAACAGGAGCAGTACGAGACCCACCGCGCTGAGCGCCGCGATGCCGAGCACGATCCACATGGACGCCGAGTTCACCGAGTAGGCGAGCGCTCCGAAGGCGATCAGTGCCGACCAGAAGTACATGATCAGGACGGCCCGGCTGTGCGAGTGCCCGACCTCCAGGAGCCGGTGGTGCAGGTGCCCGCGGTCGGCCGCGAAGGGCGACTGACCGCGCCAGGTGCGCCGCACGATGGCGAGCACCAGGTCGGCGGCCGGGACCGCGATGATCGTCAGCGGCAGCAGCAGCGGGATGTAGACGGGCACCATCTGGTGCACGGTGTTGCGCTCCGAACCGGAGAACAGGTTCATCGCGTCCGGGTCGATCTGCCCGGTGATGGAGATCGCGCCGGCGGCCAGCACCAGGCCGATCAGCATCGAGCCGGAGTCGCCCATGAAGATCCGCGCGGGGTGCATGTTGTGCGGCAGGAAGCCCAGACACATGCCCATGAGGATCGCCGCGAAGAGCGTCGCCGGGGCGGCGGCCTCGATGCCGTACGAGTACCAGATGCGGTACGCGTACAGGAAGGACGCGGCGGAGGCGATGCACACCATGCCGGAGGCGAGACCGTCGAGGCCGTCGACGAAGTTCACCGCGTTGATCGTGATGACGACCAGCGCCACGGTGAGCAGGGTGCCCTGCCACTGGGTCAGCGCGACCAGGCCGACGCCCGGGATGGGCAGCCACAGGATCGTCAGACCCTGCATGACCATCACGCCCGCGGCGATCATCTGACCGCCCAGCTTGATCAGGGCGTCGATCTCGAACTTGTCGTCCAGGACACCGATCAGCCAGATCAGGGCGGCGCCGGAGAGCAGCGCGCGGGGCTCGTTGGAGTCCGAGAACACCGCGTTGAGGTTCCGCAGGTGGTCGGCGACCAGCAGGCCCGCGCACAGGCCGAAGAACATAGCGATGCCGCCGAGCCGCGGCGTGGGTTCCCGGTGCACGTCACGTGCCCGGATCTGCGGCATGGCTCCGGCCACGATCGCGAACTTCCGTACCGGCCCTGTCAGCAGATACGTCACCGCGGCCGTGATGCAGAGCGTCAGCAGATATTCACGCACGGGCTTCCCCACAGGTCTCGCTGGCCATCTCAGCCCCACACCCTAGCGATGCGCGCATATGGTTGGGGACTTCCGGGTAGCGACGATGGTTGCACGAGTGGCTGTGCACACGAGTGCGCGTACCCCTCACTCGTCCGGATAGGGCGGAAATCTCCCGGTCAGATCCCGCACTTCTTCACGCGCCCGCTTGCTGTCGGTCTCGTCCCGCAGCACCGCCGCGAACAACTTCGCGACCTGCGTCATCTCCGCCTCGCCCATCCCCTGCGTGGTCAGCGCGGCCGTGCCGAGGCGCAGGCCGCGGTCGTCGCCGTGGGGCAGCGCGCAGGTGTCGAGGACCATACCGGCGGCGGCGAGACGGCCTCGCGCGCTGCGGCCGTCGACACCGAGCGGAGCGGTGTCCGCGGTCAGCATGTGGGTGTCGGTCCCTCCGGTGGTGAGGGCGAGTCCTTCCGCGGCCAGCCCCTCGGCCAGCACCTTCGCGTTGGCGACCACCTGGTGCGCGTACACCGCGAAGGCGGGCGTCGCGGCCTCGCCGAACGCGATGGCCTTGGCGGCGATGGTGTGCATCTGGGCGCCGCCCTGGGTGAAGGGGAAGACGGCCCGGTCGACCCGCTCGGCCAGCTCGCTTCCGCACAGGATCATGCCGCCGCGGGGGCCGCGCAGCACCTTGTGCGTGGTGGCGCAGACCACATCTGCGTACGGCACCGGGCTGGGCGCCGCTCCGCCGGCGACCAGGCCGATGGGGTGGGCGGCGTCGGCGATGAGATAGGCGCCGACCTCGTCGGCGATCGCCCGGAAGAGCGCGTAGTCGATGTGCCGGGGGTAGGAGATCGACCCGCAGACGATGGCCTTCGGGCGGTGCGTACGGGCCAGCGTGCGCACCTGCTCGTAGTCGATGAGCCCGCTCTCCGCCTCCACCCGGTACCCGACGAAGTCGAACCAGCGGCCGGAGAAGTTCGCGGGCGACCCGTGCGTGAGGTGGCCGCCGAACGGCAGCCCCATGGCCAGGACGGTGTCCCCGGGCCGCAGCAGGGCGGCGTACGCGGCGAGGACGGCCGAAGATCCGGAGTGGGACTGCACGTTGGCGTGCTGGGCGCCGAAGAGGGCCTTGGCGCGCTCCACGGCCAGGCGCTCGGCGACGTCGACGATCTCGCAGCCGCCGTGGTGGCGGGCGCCGGGATACCCCTCGGCGTACTTGTTCGCCAGCGGCGACCCGAGAGCGGTCAGCACGGCCCTCGAGGTGAAGTTCTCGGCCGCGATCAGCTGCAGCGTCGTCGACTGTCGCGCGAGCTCCCCCATCAGGATCTCGGCGAGCTCCGGGTCCTGCCGACGCAGAACATCCGCTTCCAGCGTTTGTGTGACCGGCATGGTGGACTCCGGACCTCGGCGGGGTGCGCTATGTCCAATGTAGAACCGGGGCCGGTGGGACGCCCGGTGTTACGCCCTATCGGGCGCCCACGAGAAAACGCCCACACCGGCCTACGCGCGCGCCCGCACCCCCGTCAACGCCGTCACCACCGGATCCAGCGCCTCGTTGATCTCATCGCCGATCGAACGGAAGAACGGCAGCGGCGCGCCGTACGGATCGAAGACCTCGTCCGCCTCCGCCGTGGGGGCCAGCAGCCACCCGCGTAGAGCGGCCGCCGCACGGACCAGCGCACGGGCCCGCTCGACCACACCGTCCTCCAGGGGAGGCAGCGTGGCGGGATCTATGGCGCGGACCAGCCTGGTGAACTCCTTCAGGGTGAAGGTGCGCAGGCCCGCGGAGTGGCCCATGGAGATGACCTGGGCGCGATGGTCGCGGGTCGCGGTGAGGACCAGGTCGGCTCTGATGACGTGGTCGTCGAGGAGCTCGCGGCCGACGAAGCCGGAGGCGTCCGCGCCGAAGTCCGCGAGGACCGTCTCGGCGTTGGCCTCCATGGGGGCGCCCTCGTGGCCCCAGGTGCCGGCGCTCTCGACGATGAGGCCGCCCCACAGGGGGTCGCCCAGCCGGTCCGCGAGGGCATGGCGGGTCAGCCGCTCGGTGATCGGCGAGCGGCACACGTTGCCGGTGCTGACGTGGAGGATGCGGAAGGACCCCCTGGGGGACCCGTTGGCCCCCGTGATCCCCGTGCCTATGCCACGCCCCGCGTCAGGGGCTGTCAATTCGCCACCTCGAGGTCGGGTACGACCTTCCGGAGCTCCTCCGCCGACAGGGCACCTGCGCGCAGCAGGACCGGCACCTTGCCGGTGACGTCGACGATCGAGGAGGGAACGTTGCCGGGGGTCGGACCGCCGTCCAGATAGACGGAGACGGAGTCGCCGAGCATCTCCTGCGCGGCGTCACAGTCCTCGGGAGCCGGGTGTCCCGTGAGGTTCGCGGAGGATACGGCCATCGGGCCGACCTCCGTCAGCAGTTCGATGGCGACCGGGTGCAGCGGCATACGGATGGCCACCGTGCCCCGGGTGTCCCCCAAGTCCCACTGCAGGGACGGCTGGTGCTTGGCGACGAGGGTGAGCGCACCCGGCCAGAACGCGTCGACGAGCTCCCAGGCCATCTCGGAGAAGTCCGTGACGAGGCCGTGCAGGGTGTTCGGGGAGCCGATGAGGACAGGGGTGGGCATGTTGCGGCCCCGGCCCTTGGCCTCGAGGAGATCGGCGACGGCTTCCGAGGTGAACGCGTCGGCGCCGATGCCGTACACCGTGTCCGTCGGGAGGACCACCAGCTCGCCACGGCGGACGGCGGACGCGGCCTCACGCAGACCGGTGATGCGGTCGGTCGCGTCGTTGGTGTCGTATCGCCGTGCCATTTAGGGAGCCTCCTCGTACACGTACTGCTGGCTGGGGATCACGATGCGCGCGCTCACGGCATCGCCTTGCGGGCGGTCGCGAACCGCGGCCGGTTGTTGAGGTCCGGGTGGTCGGCCGCGTCGGCCCAGCCCCGCTCCTCGGTGAAGATCCACGGCACCTGCCCGCCCTGGGTGTCGGCGTGCTCGATCACGACGACGCCGCCCGGGCGCAGCAGCCGGTGCGCGGTGCGTTCGATGCCGCGGATGAGGTCGAGTCCGTCCTCGCCGGAGAACAGGGCGAGTTCGGGATCGTAGTCCCGGGCCTCCGGCGCCACGTACTCCCATTCCGTGAGCGGGATGTACGGCGGGTTGGAGATCACCAGGTCCACCTGGCCGTCGAGGTCCCTGAAGGCCTCCAGGGCGTCTCCCTGGCGCAGGTCGACCCTGGACCCCTCGACGTTCTTGCGCGTCCACTGGAGGGCGTCCTCGGACAGCTCCACGGCGTGTACGCGGGAGCGCGGGACCTCCTGCGCGAGCGCGAGCGCGATGGCGCCCGAGCCGGTGCACAGGTCGACGATCAGCGGCTCGACGACATCCATCGCGCGGACGGCGTCTATGGCCCAGCCGACGACCGACTCCGTCTCCGGGCGCGGGACGAACACCCCGGGGCCCACCTGGAGTTCCAGATAGCGGAAGTAGGCGTGTCCGGTGATGTGCTGGAGCGGCTCGCGGGCCTCGCGGCGCGCGGTCACCTCCCAGTAGCGGGCGTCGAAGTCCGCGTCCTTGACGGTGTGCAGCTCGCCCCGCTTCACGCCGTGCACGAAGGCGGCGAGCTCCTCCGCGTCGTTGCGCGGCGAGGGCACGCCGGCGTCGGCCAGCCGCTGGGTGGCCTGGGCCACTTCCGCGAGCAGCAGGTTCACGCTGGTCCTCCGGGGCTGAGCTGTTGTCGTACGACTTGACGAGCGGGGCTTGCCTTGACGAGCGGGACTTACAAGTACGGCCTTACGCAGCCGCGTTCGGCCGTTCGGCCGTTCGGCCGTTCAGCCGTTCAGCCGTTCGGCCTTACGCGGCCGCGAGCTTCGCGGCCGAGTCGGCGTCGACGCAGGCCTGGATCATCGCGTCGAGGTCGCCGTCGAGCACCTGGTCCAAGTTGTACGCCTTGAATCCGACGCGGTGGTCCGAGATGCGGTTCTCCGGGAAGTTGTACGTGCGGATCTTCTCGGAGCGGTCGACGGTGCGGACCTGGCTGCGGCGGGCGTCCGCGGCCTCACGCTCCGCTTCCTCCTGCGCCGCGGCGAGGAGCCTGGAGCGCAGGATACGCATCGCCTGCTCCTTGTTCTGCAGCTGGCTCTTCTCGTTCTGGCAGCTCGCGACGACTCCGGTCGGAATGTGCGTGATGCGCACCGCGGAGTCGGTCGTGTTGACGGACTGACCGCCGGGGCCCGACGAACGGTAGACGTCGATGCGCAGATCGTTCGCGTGGATCTCGACGTCGACCTCCTCGGCCTCGGGCGTGACCAGCACACCGGCCGCGGAGGTGTGGATACGGCCCTGCGACTCGGTCGAGGGCACCCGCTGCACGCGGTGCACGCCGCCCTCGTACTTCAGGCGCGCCCAGACACCCTGACCGGGTTCGGTGGCGCCCTGGCCGCCCTTGGTCTTCACGGCGACCTGGACGTCCTTGTAGCCGCCGAGCTCGGACTCGGTGGAGTCGATGATCTCGGTCTTCCAGCCGACGCGCTCGGCGTAGCGCAGGTACATGCGCAGCAGGTCGCCGGCGAACAGGGCCGACTCGTCGCCGCCCGCGCCCGCCTTGATCTCGAGGATGACGTCCTTGTCGTCGCTGGGGTCACGCGGGACCAGCAGCAGCCGGAGCTTCTCGGTGAGCTCCTCGCGCTGCTTCTCCAGCTCCTTGACCTCGGCCGCGAAGTCCGGGTCGTCGGCGGCGAACTCCTTCGCCGTGCCGATGTCGTCCCCGGTCTGCTTCCAGGAGCGGTACGTCGCGACGATCGGGGTCAGCTCGGCGTAGCGCTTGTTGAGCTTGCGCGCGTTGGCCTGGTCGGCGTGGACCGACGGGTCAGCGAGCTTCTTCTCCAGATCGGCGTGCTCGCCGATGAGTTCCTCGACCGCCTCGAACATCTCCGGCTCCAATGGACTGTCCCCAGCTCCATGATGGGCTCGGGGACGTAGGTAAGACGAATGGGGGCTGCACCGCAAAGCGCCGGTCCCGGCGTCCCCGTGCCGGGGACACCGAAGACCGGCGCTGTGGGCTCGCTACTTCTTGGCAGCGGCAGCCTTGCCGAAGCGGGCCTCGAAGCGGGCCACACGGCCACCGGTGTCGAGGATCTTCTGCTTGCCCGTGTAGAACGGGTGGCACTCGGAGCAGACCTCGGCGCGGATGGAACCGCTGGAGATCGTGCTACGGGTGGTGAACGACGCGCCACAGGTGCAGCTGACCTGCGTCTCGACGTACTCGGGGTGGATGTCGCGCTTCAAGGTGTCTCCTAGTTTCGGGAGGGCGCCGGGTCGCCGCCGCGGGATGCGGGTGCGTGAACCGGAGCCGACGTACCAGTCTGCCAGCACTGTCGCCATCCCCCAAAACCGGGGGCAAGGATGATCTATTCCCGAGCCCGCGTACGGGGCTCGGACAGGGCTCGTACGAGGCTCGCGCCGGGGCTCGTACGAGCCTCGTACGGGCCTCGGCGCGGCTCCGTACCGGCTTCAGCCCGAGCTGACGACGCCCTTGGCGGTGCCCGTGGCCGTCCCCTTCGTGGCCGCCTTCGGGATCGTCCGGTCGTTCTTCAGGGCGTTCCACACCAGCCGCGCCTTGGCCTTGTCGACGAGGACGCGGTTGACGTCCGCGCTGTCGTACTGGACCGGCATCGTCACCATGTTCATGTTCGACGAGCTGATGCCCTTGAGACCGTTGGCGAAGGACGCGAGGCTCTTGACCGTGCCGAGGTCGGAGTCGGTGGTGACGGTCTTGGTCGCGGTGTCGGCGAGGTCGTACAGCTTCGTGGGGCTGGACAGCACGCCGATGTGCTTGACCTGGTTGACCAGGGCCTTGATGAACGCCTGCTGGAGCTGGATGCGGCCGAGGTCGGAGCCGTCGCCGACGCCGTGCCGGGTGCGGACGAGACCGAGCGCCTGCTGTCCGTCGAGGGTGTGCGTGCCGGCGGTCAGGTTCAGATGGCTGTCGGGGTCCTTGATGTTCTTGGTGGTGGTCACCCGAACACCGTCGAGGTCGTCGATGAGCTTCTGGAAGCCGCTGAAGTCGACCTCGATGTAGTGGTCCATGCGGATACCGGACATGGATTCGACGGTCTTCACCGCGCAGGCGGCCCCGCCGGTGGAGTACGCGGAGTTGAACATCACGCTGGTCGCGGCGGCGTGGGTGACGCCCTTGGCGTCGGTGCAGGAGGGGCGCGGGACGAGGGTGTCGCGGGGTATGGAGACCACGCTGGCCTTCTTGTGGCCCTCGTATATGTGCACGATCATCGCCGTGTCCGAGCGGGCACTGCCGTCGTCGGTGCCGCCGCCCAGCTTCTTGTTGCTGCCGGAGCGGGTGTCGGAGCCCAGGACCAGGATGTTCTCGGAGCCGTTGTCGACCTTCAGCGGCCGGTCGGTACCGAGGGCCTGATCGATGTCGACGGTCTTGATGTTGCCGTTGAGCTTGAAGTACAGGTAACCGGCGCCGGTGCCCCCCAGCACCACGATGCCCGCCGCGGTCCAGGCCGTGATGAGCAGGGCCTTGCTTCGCGTGCCGCGCGGCTTGCGGCGGCTGCCCTTCGCGCGGCGACGCGGGACGCTCGTGCCGGGCTCGCCCGGTGTGCCGGGTTCCGGCATGCTCTCGGCAGGCATGTGCTCCTCTTGTCCTCGTTGCGGTCGGTTACCCCCTGCTTCCAGGGCCAAGCCCATTCCGTCGGCGTGACACGTATTGCCCCATGTTCACTCCGCACGGTCAGACCGCGAAACTGGGGAAAGGGTTGCACAAGGCAGCGCGCCCACCGCGTGGCGCTATGGGCACAGTGTGTGACGAGTGGGCTCGGGAAAACCCCGCTCACCTGCGATTTCAGCCGAAGATGTCGTATCGCTCGAAATCGGCACCGATCATGACGACTGTGGCAAAGATCTCGTCGGCCTTGCCGTCGCCGGCACCGCGATCTCGCGACTCGTCGCGCACCGGACCGCACGCCGAACAGGTCCTGCCCGACAGCAAGAACCGGTCGGCCGCGCCCAGTTGGCGCCCGTGCGGGAAGTGCGGCGCGGGTTCCGCCCAGGCGAAACGCCGAGGGCCGCTCCCGTCACGCGTGTGACGGGAGCGGCCCTCGGCGGTGCGGATGTCGTCAGTCGTTGCCCGGCATCGGCGTCGTCTTCTGGATCTGCAGCAGGAACTCGGCGTTCGACTTCGTCTGCTTCATCTTGTCGAGCAGCAGCTCGATCGCCTGCTGCTGGTCGAGCGCGTGCAGCACGCGGCGCAGCTTCCAGGTGATGGCGAGCTCGTCGCTGCCGAGCAGGATCTCTTCCTTACGCGTACCGGACGCGTCGACGTCCACCGCCGGGAAGATGCGCTTGTCGGCGAGCTTCCGGTCGAGCTTGAGCTCCGCGTTGCCGGTGCCCTTGAACTCCTCGAAGATCACCTCGTCCATGCGGGACCCGGTGTCGACGAGCGCGGTGGCGAGGATGGTCAGCGAACCGCCGTCCTCGATGTTGCGCGCGGCACCGAAGAAGCGCTTCGGCGGGTAGAGGGCCGTCGAGTCGACACCACCGGACAGGATGCGGCCGGAGGCCGGGGCGGCGAGGTTGTACGCACGGCCCAGACGCGTGATCGAGTCGAGCAGGACGACGACGTCGTGGCCCAGCTCCACCAGACGCTTGGCACGCTCGATGGCGAGCTCGGCGACCGTGGTGTGGTCCTCGGCCGGGCGGTCGAAGGTCGAGGAGATGACCTCGCCCTTGACCGACCGCTGCATGTCGGTGACCTCTTCCGGACGCTCGTCGACCAGGACGACCATCAGGTGGCACTCGGGGTTGTTGACGGTGATCGCGTTGGCGATCGCCTGCAGGATCATGGTCTTGCCGGTCTTCGGCGGGGCCACGATCAGACCACGCTGGCCCTTGCCGATCGGCGCGACGAGGTCGATGATGCGGGTCGTCAGCACACCCGGGTCGGTCTCCAGACGGAGCCGGTCCTGCGGGTAGAGCGGCGTCAGCTTGTTGAACTCCGGCCGCCCGCGCCCGGATTCGGCCGCCATGCCGTTCGCCGAGTCGAGGCGTACCAGCGCGTTGAACTTCTCGCGGCGCTCGCCGTCCTTGGGCTGACGGACCGCGCCGGTGACGTGGTCACCCTTGCGCAGACCGTTCTTGCGGACCTGGGCGAGCGAGACGTACACGTCGTTCGGACCCGGCAGGTAGCCGGACGTACGGATGAACGCGTAGTTGTCGAGGATGTCCAGGATGCCCGCGACGGGGATCAGGACGTCGTCGTCGGCGAGCTGCGGCTCGTTGGCGGCGAACTCGTCGCGGCCGCGACGGCCCCGACGGTCGCGGTAACGCCCGCGACGGCCGCGGCGTCCGCCCTCGAAGTCGTCGTCGTCCTGCGGGCCGTTGTCGCGCTGCTGACGGTCCTGACGGTCCTGCCGGCCGCCGCCCTGCTGCTGCTGACGGTCCTGACGCTCCTGGCGCTGCTGGCCGGCACCGCCCTGGCCCTGCTGCTGCTCGTCGGCCTTGCCTCCACGGCGGTCACGGTCACGGCTGCCCCGCTCGCGGTCGCCACGCTCACCGCGGTCACGACGGTCCCGGCGGCCCTGCCGGCCGTCGACACCTTCACCGGCGTCGGCCTTGGTCTCGGCGGAGGCCTCGACAGCGGCGGCCTTCGGCTCGCTCTTCGCCTCGGCGGTGACCGACTCGGGGCTGCCGGCCTCGGCCACGGCACGACGACGGCGACGCTCACTCGCGGGAGCGTCGTCACTGGCCGGCTGGCCGGGGATCTCGATCTGCTGCTGGGCCACGGCCTTCTCGGCGGCCTTCTTCTCGGCGGCCGGAGCGGCGTCATCGCCCGTACGGGCCTTGGAGGTAGCCCGGCGCTTCGGCTTGGTCTCGGCGGCGTCCTCGGCGGAGGAGGACGCGGCGGCCTTGGCCGAGGCACCCCCGCCCGACTGCGCCTCCTTGATGACCTCGATCAGCTGGCTCTTGCGCATCCGCGCGGTGCCCCTGATACCGAGGCCGGACGCGACCTGCTGCAGCTCGGCCAGCACCATGCCATCGAGGCCGGTACCGCGGCGCCGCCGGGAGCCGGCACCGGAGGCAGGCGCGGCAGAGGCGTCCGTGGCGGGCGCGGCAGCGGTCTCCTCGACACGTGCGCCCATCAGATCGGTGGTGTCGCTCACGAAGGGTCCTTCCCTGGAGCGGACGTCGGCCTGTCTGGCTCGGCGACCGGTTGTGCTGTCCGGCTTAGGTCCTTGCTGTGTGGACCGTGCCGGGGCGGTGGTCCGCCAAAGAGGCGGAAGGCATATCTGGTGATGACGATTCCGGAGCCGTGGCACTGAATTGCGGTGTCATCGGCACGGTCACGCCGGTTCCGGAGCGTGCTCAGCACTGCTCAGCGCATAGCACCCAATGCATGGCACAAAGCAGTTTGGGAGGCTCCCGGAAGAATGGTTGTCCCGGACGGGGACACGAAGCACCTCGCCATGGTGGGGTCGGGTGCAGACTTGAGGTTAACACTACCGGATCCAACAAACATTCCCCCTCTCCAAATCCGGCAACCGCGCGCTTTTAATGGACACCCGCCGGGGCGAGCGGCAGGACGCACGCCCCCGCGTCGTCGAGGTCCAGCCGATTGGCGGCCCACCCCTGACCCGCGAGATGAGCGACCTTGTCGGCGGATTCCTCGTCGGCCAGCGCGAGGACGGTGGGGCCCGCGCCGGAGATCACCGCGGGGACGCCGTCGGCCCGCAGCCGCTCCACCAGCGCCGCGCTCTCCGGCATGGCCGGGGCGCGGTACTCCTGGTGCAGCCGGTCCTCGGTGGCGGGCAGCAGCAGCTCGGGGCGCCGGCTGAGGGCCTCGACGAGCAGTGCGGCCCGGCCCGCGTTGGCGGCGGCGTCGACATGCGGAACGGTGCGCGGCAGCAGACCGCGCGCGGTCTCGGTGAGAACCGGCTTTCCGGGAACGAAAACCACCGGAACGATGGAATCCGCAGGGTCCATCCTGATCGCCCGCGCGGCTCCGGCCTCCATCCAGGAGAGCGTGAAACCGCCGAGCAGACAGGCCGCGACATTGTCGGGATGGCCCTCGATCTCGGTGGCGAGCTCAAGAAGCGCCGTGTCGTCGAGTTTGCTGTCGCCGCCTATGGTCACGGCACGCGCTGCGACGATTCCGGCGCAGATGGCGGCCGAGGAGGAGCCGAGGCCCCGCCCGTGCGGGATGCGGTTGGCGCAGACGATCTCGAGGCCGCGCGGCTGTCCGCCCAGCAGATCGAAGGCGGTGCGCAGGGATCGTACGAGGAGGTGACTCTCGTCACGCGGCAGCGTCTCGCTGCCCTCACCTGCGATGTCGATGTGCAGCCCGGAGTCGGCCACCCGGACGACCACGTCGTCGTACAGCCCCAGTGACAGGCCGAAGGCGTCGAAGCCCGGCCCGAGGTTGGCGCTGGTGGCGGGGACGCGCACCCGGACGGCGGCGGCGCGGAACGCTGGACCGGCCATCGCTCGATGACTCTCCTTGAGCTGCGTGATGTACGAGATTTCCGATGTGCTTCGAGGTGCTGAGAGAGGAACTGCGTACTTCGGATGAACTGCGAGAGGGACTGCGATACGTACGGAAGACCCGGAGACCTCAGTGACTGTCCTGACTGCACTGACGGCGCGGCACCGCGGCATATGCGGCGGGCGGGTTCGGTACAGCTTATCGAAGGAAGGTTCTGTGGCGACATAGGGCGCACAGGAGGCGCACGATGCGTGTCGTAAGCCCCCCGTGCACCCCCTGTCGGGTTGCGCTAGGGATAGCCGGGACAGCGGCCGGATTTCGCCAACTTCTGGCGAATTCCGCCCGCCACTGAAGGCCCCTGACAAGCTCCGACGGCTTCTGGCGGATGTGCGCCAGGCGGCTTTACGCCACACCTGCCCACCCCGTCGTTCGCCGGTCCGAGCCCTCCCGCCCTACGCCAGTCCGAGCCGCTCCGCCGCCGCGGCCGCGTCCACAGGAACGGTGACCGGCTGCGGGGCGCCCGCAACGGCCCAGTCCGGGTCCTTGAGCCCGTTTCCAGTGACCGTGCAGACGATCCGCTGGCCGGGGTCGACCTTGCCCTGCTCGGCGGCCTTCAGCAGACCGGCGACGGACGCGGCGGACGCGGGCTCGACGAAAACGCCCTCCTGCGCGGCCAACAGCCGGTAGGCGCGCAGAATCTCACGGTCCGTCACCTCGTCGATGAAACCGCCGGACTCGTCCCGCGCGGCCAGCGCGAACTTCCACGAGGCCGGGTTGCCGATGCGGATCGCGGTGGCGATCGTCGACGGGTCCTTGACGACCTCGCCACGCACGATGGGCGCGGAGCCGGAGGCCTGGAAGCCCCACATGCGCGGGGTCCGCTTGGCGATGCCGTCGGCGGCGTACTCCGTGTAGCCCTTCCAGTACGCGGTGATGTTGCCCGCGTTGCCCACCGGCAGGACGTGGATGTCGGGCGCGTCGCCGAGCATGTCCACGATCTCGAAGGCGGCGGTCTTCTGCCCCTCGATGCGCACCGGGTTGACCGAATTGACCAGCGCCACCGGGTAGTTGTCCGACAGCGAGCGCGCGAGCGTCAGGCAGTCGTCGAAGTTGCCGTCGACCTGGAGGATCTTCGCGCCGTGCACGAGGGCCTGGCCCATCTTGCCGATGGCGATCTTTCCCTGCGGGACGAGCACGGCACACACCATGCCCGCGCGCACGGCGTACGCGGCCGCGGAGGCGGACGTGTTGCCGGTGGAGGCGCAGATGACCGCCTTCGCGCCCTCCTCCTTGGCCCGGGTGATGGCCATGGTCATACCGCGGTCCTTGAAGGACCCGGTCGGGTTGGCGCCCTCCACCTTCAGGTGGACCTCGCAGCCCGTGCGCTCGGAGAGCACCTGCGCGGGCACGAGCGGCGTACCGCCCTCACGGAGCGTCACGACCGGCGTGCTGTCGGACACCGGAAGCCGGTCCCGGTACTCCTCGATGATTCCGCGCCACTGGTGGGTCATTGCTGGTTACTCTCCTTCAACCCGCATGATGCTGGCGACACCCCGCACGGTGTCGAGGCTGCGCAGCGCCTCCACGGTCCCGTTCAGGGACGCGTCGGACGCTCGGTGGGTGACGACGACGAGAGATGCCTCGCCGCCTCCGTCTTGTCGTCCTTGCTGACGCACCGTATCGATCGATACGCCGTGCTCGGCGAAAACGGTGGCCACCTGGGCGAGAACACCAGGTTTGTCGGCCACGTCGAGGCTGATGTGGTAGCGCGTCACGACCTCGCCCATGGGCGAGACGGGCAGCTGGGTGTACGCGGAGTCGCCGGGCCCGGTCGCGCCGCCGAGCTTGTTGCGACAGACGGCGACGAGGTCGCCGAGCACGGCGGACGCGGTCGGGGCGCCGCCGGCACCCGGCCCGTAGAACATGAGCTGCCCGGCGGCATCCGACTCGACGAACACCGCGTTGTACGCGCCGCGCACGGAGGCGAGGGGGTGGCTCAGCGGAATCATCGCCGGATGCACGCGCGCCGTCACCGATCCCCCGTCCGCCGCCCGCTCACAGATGGCGAGCAGCTTGATGGTGCAGCCCATCTCCTTCGCCGAGGCGAAGTCGGCGGCGGTGACCTCGATCATGCCCTCGCGGTAGACGTCGTCGAGGCGCACCCGCGTGTGGAAGGAGATTCCGGCGAGGATGGCGGCCTTGGCGGCCGCGTCGAACCCCTCGACGTCGGCGGTCGGGTCGGCTTCGGCGTACCCGAGCGCGGTGGCCTCGTCGAGGGCCTCCTGATAGCCGGCCCCGGTGGAGTCCATCTTGTCCAGGATGAAGTTCGTCGTCCCGTTGACGATCCCCATCACACGGTTGATCTTGTCACCGGCGAGGGACTCGCGCAGCGGCCGGATCAGCGGGATGGCACCGGCGACGGCGGCCTCGTAGTAGAGGTCCCTGCCGTTCTCCTCCGCCGCCGCGTGCAGGGCGGCACCGTCCTGGGCGAGGAGCGCCTTGTTGGCGGAGACGACGGAGGCGCCGTGCTCGAAGGCGGTGGTGATGAGGGAGCGGGCGGGCTCGATACCGCCGATGACCTCGACGACGACGTCGATGTCCCCGCGTTTGACGAGGGCGGTGGCGTCGGTGGTGACGAGCTCGGGGTCGATGCCCTCGCGCACCTTGGACGGCCGGCGGACGGCCACACCCGCCAGCTCGACGGGGGCTCCGATCCTGGCCGCGAGGTCGTCGGCGTGCGTCGTCATGATGCGCGCCACCTCTGAGCCGACAACCCCACAGCCCAGCAGCGCCACCTTCAGCGGACGCGTACGCATCATCCGACCTCGTTTCCTCATACCGTCTACGGTTGGACCAGTCTCACTCACCGGACGGGAGTTTCTATCCATGGTCCGGATCGTGAGACATCTATTTCATTTTTCTGACCGTTGGTGGCAGGAGATCTTCCACCTGGGCCGACTGCGCATTCCGACAACGATCGCCCGGTCGTTCTCGCATCGACCGGCCGGTCATTCGGACACCCATCGGCCGGTCATTCCCGCACCGATCGGCCGGTCACCCGACGTCGAGACGCAAGAGGTCCTCCTCCGTCTCCCGGCGGACGATCACCCGGGCCTCGCCGTCGCGCACGGCGACGACCGGCGGGCGCAGGGCGTGGTTGTAGTTGCTGGCCATGGACCGGCAGTAGGCACCCGTGGCGGGTACGGCGATGAGGTCGCCGGGGGCCAGGTCGGAGGGCAGGAAAGCGTCCTTGACCACGATGTCCCCACTCTCACAGTGCTTGCCGACGACGCGGACGAGCATGGGCTCGGCGTCGGAGGTGCGCGAGACGAGAGCGACGCTGTACTCGGCGTCGTACAAGGCGGTCCGGATGTTGTCGGACATGCCCCCGTCCACGGAGACGTACGTCCGCAGCCCGTCGAGCGGCTTGATGGTGCCGACCTCGTAGAGCGTGAAGGCGGTGGGCCCGACGATGGCCCGCCCCGGCTCGACCGAGATCCGAGGCGTCCGCAGCTTCGCGGCCTCGCACTCCCGCGTGACGATCTCGCCCAGCGCCTTCGCGATCTCGTGCGGCTCACGGGGATCGTCGTCACTCGTGTACGCGATACCGAGACCGCCACCGAGGTCGATCTCGGGCAGCTCCACCCCGTGCTCGTCACGAACGGCGGCGAGCAGCGACACCACCCGCCGCGCGGCCACCTCGAACCCGGCCATGTCGAAGATCTGCGACCCGATGTGCGAGTGAATCCCCACGAGCTCGAGCCCGTCGAGCGAGAGCGCCCGCCGCACCGCCTCCGCGGCCTGTCCGTCGGCCAGCGCGATCCCGAACTTCTGGTCCTCGTGGGCGGTGGCGATGAACTCGTGGGTGTGCGCCTCGACCCCCACGGTCACGCGGATCTGCACCCGCTGCCGCTTGCCGAGGGACTGCGCGATGTGGGCGACGCGAACGATCTCCTGGAAGGAGTCGAGCACGATCCGCCCGACCCCGCTCTCGATGGCGGCGGTGATCTCCACCGCGGACTTGTTGTTTCCGTGGAAGGCGATGCGGTCGGCGGGCATCCCGGCGGAGAGGGCGGTGGCGAGCTCACCGCCGGAGCACACGTCGAGGTTGAGCCCCTCCTCGTGCAGCCACCGCACGATGGCCCGCGAGAGGAAGGCCTTCCCGGCGTAGAAGACGTCGGCGTCGTGCCCGAAGGCGGTCCGCCAGGCGCGGGCGCGCTCGCGGAAGTCGGCCTCGTCCATGAAGTACGCAGGGGTACCGAACTCCTCGGCGAGCCTGGTGACTTCGATCCCACCCACACGGACGACGCCGTCGTCCGTACGGCTGACCGTGTGCGCCCACACCTTGGGGTCGAGGGCGTTGAGGTCGGCGGGCGGAGCGCTGTAGTGGCCCTCGGTGAGGACATCGGCGTGACGGGGCCCGGCGGGGTGTGCGGAACGGCTCATTTTTCTCTCACAGACAGTCACAGATAGTCAGGGGCGCTGATGCCGAGCAGGGACAGGCCGCCGGCCAGCACCGTCCCGGCGGCTTCGGCGAGCGCGAGCCGGGCACGGTGGGCGGCCGAGGGTTTCTCGTCGCCGAGCGGCAGCACGGTGTGCTGGAAGGCGAGGAGGGCGTCGGCGGTGGTGACGAGGTGCCGGGCGAGCCGGTCGGGCGCGCGGTGCAGGGCCGCCTGTGTCAGCACGGCCGGATACCCGGCGAGGGCCCCGACGAGCTCGTCGACGCCGGGTACGTCACCGGGTACGTCACCGGGGTCGCCGGTGCAGCCGAGCGCGGCGGCGTTACGGATGAGGGCCCGGGCGCGGGCGTGCGCGTACCGGACCCGGAAGAGAGGGTTGCTCTCCCGCTGAAGCAGATGATCGACGCTGATCCGCGGCCGGTCGTGGGACGCGGGATACAGCAGGGCCCAGCGGCCGGCATCGGCACCGAGCGGGGTGGGGTCTTCGGGCGCGGGGGTGGGGCGCAGGGGGGTGGGCGTGGGGCGCGAGGGGTGGGCGTGGGGCGCCTCGGGGTGCGTGAGCTCGGTGCGCGGGGTTTCGGTGCGCGGGGGATGGATGCGCGAGGAATGGATACGAGGGGGTTGGATGCGCGGGGCATGCAGGTGCTGCACCTCCGCGCGGCCACCCTGGGCGGCCACGATCCGTACGAGCGCGTTGGCGACGACCTCGGCCCGGATGTCGTACGGGATCAGGAGCGGGACGATCTGCCCCGCGAGGACGTCGCCGTGTCCGTAGACATCACCCTGGAGCTGGATCTCACGTACGAGAGCGGCGCCCGCGCCACCCCCCAGGCGAAAGTTGAGAAACCCCGGCCCGGTGATCGCGACGTCGGCGACACCGTCGCTGCGGGTGAGGTGGGCTCGCAGGATCTCGGCGACCTGCCGTGCCGACCGCCCGGCGGGCCGCGCCAACTGCAACGCGATGTTCGTGGCGTAGTCCCCACACCCACCCGGCCCCGGCGACGTCACCACCGCCCGTACCGGCACGACCACGTTCAGCTCCCCCTCGTCCACGGCACAGCGCACCGCGCGCAGCACGGTACGGGAGAGCTCGACGGGGGTCACGGGACAAGCCTAGGGGAGGAGGGGGGTGGGTAGGCGAGTCGGTTTAACAAGGGTCCGGGATGTGGACGGGCAGAGGGAACGGCCCCACTGACTGACTCACGGCAACGGCCCGATCACCCGGCCGACGCGCCAGACGCCCCTCCATGCCACGGACGGAGCAAGGCGACGCGACACGGACGATCTGCGGCGACAGGGACGAGGCGCGCTGACACGAACGGAGTGCGACGACAGGGTCAATGTGCGGCGAGGCGATAGGAAGCAAGTGCGGCGACGTCGCCGAAGCACGGCGGAGTCACACGACTGCCACCTCCCACGTAGGGCTCCGGACGGCCGACTGACCACGGAGCCGGGCGCCGCCGCCCCCTCAGCTCACCGGTCGGTGGCGCGGCACCCACTCAATGACCGGCGCGCTCAATGACCAGCGCGCTGAGCCTCCTCGGCACCAAGCTCCTCGGGACCGAACGCATCCCCGTCGAAGGCACCGCCGCCGCCCTCTCCAAACGGCACGCCGCCCTCACCACCCCCCCCGGCGTCCCCCGCCACCCCCGGCCCCACTCCAACTCCCCCGTCGCTCCATCAACTCCCGCACGAGCCGCACGAGTTCGGCAGGCTCGAAAGGCTTGGCGAGAAAGGCATCGACACCGACGTCGAGCCCGCTCTCGACCTCGTGCTGCGTACAGGCACTGACGATGGCGAGGGGAAGATTCCGGGTCCGGGGATCGGCACGCAGCCGGGCGGCGGTGCGCAACCCGTCGAGCCGAGGCATGACCACGTCCAGGGTCACCACATCGGGCTGCACGTGATGCACGACGTCCAGGCATTCGGCACCGTCGGCCGCGGTCACGACCTCGATGCCCTCCAGCTCGAGGTTGACCCTGATCAGCTGCCGGATGACCTTGTTGTCGTCCACAACAAGCACCCGACCGGACGCGCCTGACACAACTCGAGAGTAGGTCCGCGCCCACCGCGCCGTCCGGGTTTTCCCCACTTCCACCCCCGTGCGGGGGTCCCGACCATCCCAAGGACGCCCACTCCGGACGCCTCCCCTCCCCCTCCCCGCAACACCGCCCCGCCCCCGCATAAACCCATGCCGGTCCCCCACGAAAGAGCTGGTAGGGTTCTACCCGTCGCCGCGAACACCGCGCCCGACACGCCCCCGTAGCTCAGGGGATAGAGCAACGGCCTCCGGAGCCGTGTGCGCAGGTTCGAATCCTGCCGGGGGCACTCGCCGAGGATCAGCAGAAAGCAAGCGCTGACCAGGGCGGATGCCGACATAAAAGAGCGGGAACCAGTCTCACTGGGTCCCGCTCTTTGTCGTTGTTGCGCACTGATCGCGATAGACCTGCGATAGAGCTGCTCCCGATACGACCGATGGCACATCGCGTCGGGCGCGACACCGCTAGCGTGCAGCCCTATGAGCCACGAGACCCGGGTTGGCACCACTTTTCCACTGATGTGCCCGCATTGCGAGAAGCCGACGCTCGCCACAGTCACCAGCGAGGCCAACGGGGGCGGTGAGATAGATCCGCCGTACCTGCTGGAGCTGGCTCGGTGCGGAACTTGCCGCGACCCGTTCGTGATGATCGAAGAGGATTGGGGCGACGGGTGGGACGGAGAGCCCCTAGTCGTCTGGCCTAAGCAGCAGAGACCTCTGAGTTTCAACG
Source organism: Streptomyces sp. NBC_01450 (assembly GCF_036227505.1). Classification (NCBI taxonomy): domain Bacteria; kingdom Bacillati; phylum Actinomycetota; class Actinomycetes; order Kitasatosporales; family Streptomycetaceae; genus Streptomyces; species Streptomyces sp. NBC_01450. Next base: position 4,184,353 of record NZ_CP109480.1, read on the forward strand.
TGCCCGAGGCTCTGCGTCGCGAACACGAAGAGGCACGGCAGTGCTTCTCATCCAAGGCCTATACAGCCACGGCAGTCATGGTGCGCAGAACCCTTGAGGGCGTCTGCCTCGACCAAGGCATGGCCAGCTCCGGAGGCCGCGCCAAGCCCTTGTTCAAAATGCTTGAGCAGATGAAAGACGAAGGGAAGATCGACGGGCAACTCTTCGAATGGGCTCAAGAGCTGCGAGTCCTCGGCAACCAGGGCGCCCACTTCACCGGGACCTCCGTGAGCCGTGAGGACGCCGCGGATGGTCTGGCGCTAGCTGAGGCTCTTCTCGACTACCTGTACGTGCTCTCCGCTCAGTTCATTGCTTTCAAGGCTCGGCGAGCCAAGGCCAAGGAGGGTGGTCAGGACAGTCCGTCTGAATAGACCGGTGAATGCCGGGACACCGTGCCGTACCCCAGCATTCACCGGGCCAACGTGTCACACAGGCCAGTTAAGTTCCCTTTCGATCTTCTCGTTCATAATCTCGTCCTGGCCGTAGATACACCCCTCGTACACGCGGTGGATCACCTCAGGCGAGTTGCCGACCCTCCGGGCAACCTCGGCCACGGGCACGCCAGCATTTAGCCATGTCGTGATGCAGGTGTGCCGCAGGTCGTACGGCCGCCCCCCGAGGATGGACGCCTGAAGGTCCGGCGAAAGCGCGTACTCCCGAGCGTCCCGCCACACGCGCCAGTAGGTACTGCTGCCCACGAGACCGCCCCGCTCGTTCGTGAAGAGCCGCCCATCCTTGGCCGTGCCGAACTCCTTCACGTGGGCGCGGAGCATGGCCACGAGCGGCGGGGGGATCGGGACCGGCCGGTCTTCCTTGGCCTCCCTCGACTTCAGGCCGCGCTTGTCGTGGCGCTCTCCGCTGTCTGTCCACTGCTTGCCCGACACGGGGTGCGTGTCGTGAAGCGTCAGAACGCCCCACCCCTTCTCTGGGAGGAAACAATCAGCCTTCCTGAGCCCCACAGCCTCACTCGGGCGGAGCCCCGCGAAGTACATGACCGCATAGAAGCCCACCAGGCGCCGGCCCTTCTTGCGGTCCCATGTCCCGACGTACGACACCGAGGCGAGGAGTTGAGCAGCCTGCGTCTTGTTCACGAGAACGCGGGGATCCACACGGTCCGATGAGGCACTCTTCACCTTCTTGATAGCGGTGAGTGGGTTCTCTGTCAGAAGCTTGCGCTCGATGGCGTATTCAACTGCGGTGTTGAGCGCGCGCCGACGGCGACGAGAGGTCTCCCCCGCCGCGGGGGTGCCGTCCAGTTTGAAGGAGATCCGATACTGAACATCGCGCAGAATCTTCGGGTCTTCCAGCGAGGAGACGAGAAGCGATTTCTTGGATATCCACCCGTAGGCGTCTTCAAGTTCCTCCGGTGGGTCAAGTTCGGCGTTCTTGGGAATGACCGCCCACCGGAAGGCAAGACGCAGCTCCTCCGGTGACGGCATTTTCTGTTCCTGCTCTACCAGCGCCAGCGTCACCGCGGCGAGCCCATCGGCGATGCCCTCGCGGGTCTTGGCCGCGGCGGTCGGCCAGCGCATCGCCATGTACTCGCGACAGAACGCGAGCCAGGGCAGTTCCTCACGGGCTTGCTCCGCACTGACCTCGGCCCGTACCTCGGATTCAGGCAGACCGTCCGTGATGCGGAATGCCTCGCCACGGCGCATTGCCTGCCACAGATCAGATCTACGGCTCTCTGCGAGAGCCACCGTGGCGAAGGTGGCGCTACTGACCTTTCCTCCGACTTTCCAACGGAGTTGGTAGGGGCGGGTCTTGCTCTGCGCCTTGGACACTTTCCACAGGCGGACATCGAGCGAAAACCCGTCCGGGGCCGAGCGGTTGCTCTGCTCGGCCCCGCTGTCGGTGTCCTTCGTCACGCGCTCTCCTCCAGCGTCTGGAGCCACCGGCTCAGTTCGGAGCGCCGGATTCGCACCGCGCCGTTCGGGAGCTTGATGGACTTCGGGCCCTTCTTGTACTGCCGCCAGCGGTAGAACGTCGCTCGCGGTACGCCTATCTCTTCGATCACTTCGGGGATGGTGAGCATCTCGTCGCGGGGCTTGGCCACGACTCCTCCTTGGGCGAGAGAGCAAGGGAAGGTGGTGGGACCAGCCGAGAGCCGCCACAGAAACCACGGAATACACAGAAACCCTGGATTGCAGGTCTGACCTGCGGCGATGCCGCATGGTGCGGGCCGCCACAGAAATCGCGGAAAGCTCCACAGAAATAAGCGGCCGGACCGGTGCGACCGGTGCCCGGTTATTTCTGTGGCTTCTCGGTTCGTTTCTGTGGCAGCGCACCACGGGCCTCTGACAGGGCCGTCTGTACTGGTCAGGGGCTTGCCGGGGGTATTTCTGTGATTCTGTGGTTTCTGTGGCGGGGTCAGGCGGTCTGGTCGGTCAGGCGGGGGTGGACCAGGTAGCGGGGGGAGGGCGGCCGTCCGCGTCCTCCGGTGCGATGGACGGCTTGGGCGCGCACGTAACCGTGGTCTTCCAACAGGGCCAACACGGGGTCTAAGTCGTTGGCGGTGCGGAACTCGGAGCGGGAGAGCTTCACCATCAGGTCGCGCTTGCTGACCTCGCGCCACCCGTGGGTGCGCAGGGCTTCCAGCACGGTGCGGGCCCGCTCGACGATGCGGTCGGCGCCCATAGAGTCGAACGCGGCAAGGCTGTGGCTGATGAAGTACTCGGCCAGCGCGATTGCATCCCGCACGATCGCTTCCGCCACGGGCACGGTGTGCCCTTTGGTGAGGTGCTCGGCGAGGTGCAGCAGGGCGGCCATGCGGGCAGTAGCGCCGACCAGCTTTCCGCCCCAATCGCCGATCTGCCCCATGATGCCGCCGCGAGCTTCCAACATAGGTTCCACCCGCGCCTGAAAGGCGGTGAGGGTGGCGACCGCCTCGGGGGTGAGCTGGATGACGGCGGGGTCGGTCCACTCAGCGAGGAACAGCGTCAGGTCGAGGACGTGACGCCGGTAGGTCTCCATGACCTGATCGGGGATGGGGTCGGGTTCAATCTTGCGGCGGCCGACCAACGACTCAGGAACCGAGTAGAGGAACCTGCCGAGCAGACCGCGACCTTTGAACCCGTCCTGCCGCCCGATGTCGTCCAACACTTGCGGCTGGACGCACAGGCCCATGGTGAGGGCGGGGTGTTCGATGTATTCCTCGCGGGTCTGCCGGTCGACCTTGAGCCGGTCTCCGGCGTGGCCTTTGAGGAAGACGCCCATGTTGGGCTTGCCGGAGTAGCGTCCGGCGATGATGTCGAAGATGTCGCCTTCCGCGGACATGACGGCGATCCGGCCGCCCTGCTCCGCCATCCGCGAGGTGACCGTCTCGGCGGTGGTGTCGTCGGCGAGCAACTGCGGTTTGGCCGGCACGGTGACGCCGTCCGCGGTCTGCGCCAGCGCGATTGCGGTGGAGACCATCTCGTCCCTCTCGTCCGCGCTCGCAGAGGCCGCCTTCGCGGTGGCCTTATCGGCCGCTTCCTTGGCGAGGCGGGCAGTCATCTCGGCTTCCACGATGGCCGGTTGGATCAGCGTGCGTAGTTGCTGTTCGGCCTCGTACAAGGGGTCGGTGAGCAAGCCGAACACGGCGGACTTCCGGTTGGCGGGCGGCAGTGAGACGACGACGTAGAGGTTGGTGGGCTCGCGCCAGTGCCCGCGCACCTGCACCACCGACCGGCCGCCGGCCGCCGTGGCAAGCACGGACAGGGCGATGCATCCGGCCAGGTCGACGGGGGTCTGAGTCTCCTCGGCGACCGCGGCCACGAACTCCCGCAGCCAGCCCGGCAGCGAGCCCACGGGGAACGCGGTGAGCTTGCGCGGTCCGGCGAGGGGAACGGGGTCCTCCCACACGGGCGCGGGCGGCTCTTCCAGGGCGGACAGTCCGGCCCACAGGTCGGGACTGTCCACAGGCTGTGTGGTCATGAGACTGCCCTCCCTTCGAGGGGGCTCAACAGCGTGCACAAGGTGCGGTGTTGTTCGTGGATCTTCACGAGCACGGTGACGGCGGCGCGGCCGGTGGCACTCTGGTCGTGGCCGCAGGCGCACCACGAGCGGCCGGAGGGCGTGACCGTCCAGTCCGGGGGTGCGGTGATACGCAGCCATGCCACCGGGCGGCGGCCGTCACCTTGCTGCGGGTCAGAGCCAAGGGCAGTGCGGACGCCTTCGGCGACGTCCTTTCGGTCGCCTACGGCCGCCCGTGACGGGCGTTGTATGGCGTTCTCAGGATCCTTGGGGGAATTGGCGGTAACGGTCATGCGGCGCCCCTCTCGACTGCGTGGAGGCCGTTGGTGACCGCGCGTTGGGCGTAGGGCTCGGGGACGCCGACGGAGACGGCCGCGGCGATGATCTGCCACCCGATGGCGTCCAGCCCGCACGGTCCGGGGCACTGCGTGTGCTGGCCTCCGAGGAACCGGGCGACGCCGAACGCCTGTGAGGCGGCGCCGGATTCGGTGCGCGAGCGCACCAGGGCCAGTCCCCGTTCCAGGCCGGTGCGGATGTACTGCTCGGTGTGACGGCAGCCGGTGGCCACCGCCCGCTCCCACGTGACGCCCGCGGGAAGGGAAAAGACCACCTCCCCCGGGGGAGGGGTGGTCTCTTCCTTCACGACCAGGGCGAGGACGGCGGGCGGCAGACCGGTCATGGTGCCGGTGCCGGGACCGAGCCACCGGGCGTACTGCATCCGGGACTTGATGTCCACGCCCGGCCGCACCGCGTTGGCCGACTGCATGACCCCGCGGTAGATCCAGTGCTCACCGCGGGTCGTCGGAACGATCCGCGTGGCGGGCAGCGTCTCCCGCGCCCATACGACCGCCTGCGTGTTGTCGAGGTCCACGACGGTCAGCCCGGCGCCTGCGGGGTGGTAAGCGACGGCCGCAGCCTGCCGCCATGCCGGCGCCCATGCACGGGAGGCGATCATGCTGAGGTCGGCGGTCGCCGCGGCCCAGGCGTGGCACACGGCCGGGCAGCGGCAGGTGCCCGCGCTCTTCATGTGGGGGCGTCCGCCGCAGGCGCCGCCCTCGCACGCGCGGCAGTTGCCGAACGGGACCTTCCCCAAGCGCAGGGGCAGGACCGGCACGCCCGCTGCGCCGAGGTCCAGGGCGGTCCGCAGGTGGTGCCCGGCCGGATTCACGCTGCGAGGCATCGTGGTCTTGCGGTCATGGGTCATGCTGGAGGTCTCCTGTTTCTGTCGAAGGGACGGAGAACCGGGGCGGTCGCGGTCTTTGGCGAGAGGCGGCCGCCCCGGGCGTATTCAGGCTTCGGTGGTGCTGTCGTAGCCGAGCGGCGCCAGGGCGCTGTGGCCCCGGTCCAGGTACTCGGCGAGGGTCTGCGCGGTGATCGCGGCGGAGGCGAGGGCGGAGCGGGCCTCGGCGAGGTGGTCGTCCGGTGCGCCGTAGTCCGCGGTGACGGCACCGGTCTTGGCGAGCCTTCCCAGGAAGTCGGAGAGCTGGTCGAAGCTCTGCGGCAGGCGCTGGGTGAGGAGCTTGAGGGACGCGACGGTCTTGTACGCGTCGCCGGGGTAGACCAGATCACCCTTGGCGCTCTGCGTGGCGTGGTTGAGGTCGCGGACGGCTTCCGCGGCTGCGTCGGAGAGTTCAACGGCGGTCCGGGGCTTGCCGGGCATGCTCACTCCTGGAAGGTGTCAGCGGCGGGCAGTTGAGGCAGGCCTGCGGTTTCCAGAGCCTTGGGGTTGAATCCGGGGAGCGCGGCGCGGGCGGTGAGTGCGGCGGCGAGGGATTCGGCGTAGGCGGCGCCGGTGCGGGCGACCTCGATCTGTGTCGTGCCGCGGATGGTCTCCACGCGTTCGACGTGGGCGCGTTCCTCGCGGCGGTCGCTCACGTGCCGTTCGTGGGCGACGCGTTCGCGGCGGTCGGTGCGCCAGTAGCGGGCGGCGAGTCCGTAGGCGCCCGCGGTGGCCACCGACCACAGCAGCAGGGGCAGCGGGAGCCCGTCGGCGTATCCGGCGACGCCCGCGAAGGCGAGCGCCCCGGATGCGGCGAACGCAGTCCCGGCGATCACGGGGTCTCCGGCGCGGCCGATGCTCGCGCACGCTCCGGCCGCGGCGGCACCGAGGGAGAGCGCGGTCATGAGTACGGCGTTGCCGATGCTGTGTTCGGCGCCGTTAGCGTTCCAGATCCGGGCGAGCGCGAGCACGGTGGTGGTAGCGAGCGCGGGCGCGGCCTTGGGGGTGGCGTGGGCGAGCCAGTGGCGCGCCACGATCGGTTCGTTCACGGCCTGCTCCTCACAGGTTGGGGAGCGCGTTGATGACGGCGCTCATGAGGGCGTTGACGGTGTGGGCGGCGCCGGTGGAGGCGAGGTAGAAGCCGAACATCACGGCGACGAACGCGCTGCCCGCGCCGAGGGTCTTGGAGCGCAGGAGCAGGGCGAGAAGGAAGCCGAAGAGCAGGACCAGGGAGAGGGTCACGGCCATGCTGGGTTGTCTCCTTTCGGTACGTGAGGGGTGGGGTCAGCGGGCGCGGCTCCGGTAGGCGCGCTGTCGGCATGCCGGTGAGCAGTAGCGGGCGGGCCGTCCGGTGGCGGCCTTCGTGATCGGGCTCTTGCACTCCGGGCAGCGCTTGCGACGCCCGCGAGTGCCGCGTGTTTCGTCACGTGTTTCGTCACTCAGTTCCGGCAGCGGCGGCGCGTCATGGGTCGTGATCTCCCACAGGGCGCGGGCCACGTTTTCGGTTCCGAGGCTGCGGCGGGGACGGCCGGGAGCGTCCCAGCCAGGGCGGGCGGCGAGGTCAGCGACCTTGCGCCAGCCTGCGGCGCGCAGGCTGGCGCCGCTTTCGCCGTCTTGGGTGTAGGTGATGGCGCGGCGGTAGCCCGCGCTGCGGGCGGTGCGCCATGCAGCTGCGTACAGGGCGGAGCATGCGTTCGTGGTGCCGTCCGTCGCTACGCGGGTGACCTCGATGGTCAGCCCGTTGTCGAGGTTGCGGTTGACGGGACGGCCCACGATGGCCACGCCGACCAGGTGGCCGTCCTGGGTGAGGACCCCCAGGGAGAACTGATGCCCCTGCGGTGGGTCGTGGTGGCGGTGGTGTTCCTCGACGTAGGCGCACGCGGCCTTCCATTTCATCGGCCGGATGTGCAGTTGTTGCGCGTGCGGTGGGGCGGTCACTGGGTGCCGGCGCGGTGGATGCGGGCGGCGCGGTTGTAGAGCCAGCGGCCGATGCGTATGCGCTTGCCGGTGGCTTGGCAGCGGCGGCAGTCCTTGCCGCGCTTCATGCGGCCCTTGCGGTCGGTCCGCATCTGGAAGCCCCAGCCGGAGCACTTGCGGCAGTTGCCGAACGGCGAGACGGCACACACCGCGATGTAACACAGCGTGACACCGAGTAGGAGGGTGATAGCGAGCAGGGCAGGGGTCATGACGGGCCCTTCCAGGCGGTTTCCAGGGTTTCCGCAGGTGGGCCGCTATCCGCTAGCGGCCTGATCACAGCAGGTTTGGGGCGCTAGCGGGGCCGCTAACGTTAGCGGGGTGTGCCGCTATCGTTAGCGGCCCCGGAGCCTCAGCCCGCGTCTCGCTTTCCGTCACGCTCCGCAATCACAGCCGTGATGTGGGCGCGCTCGACACCGCGCCGGTTGACGACCTTGCCGTCCACCCGGCGCCCCACCTGGATGGTGGCCACGCCGTGCGGCTTGAGCGCCGCGGCGAGCGCGTCGGGGTCCCACCCCGCGTACACGTCCGGCCGCAGATCGGCGAGCCGGGCAACCACCGTCTCGGACCACACCTTGGCCTCCGACGCCGGAACGACCGCGAGGACGTCGGCGAGCAGGTCGTACGCGGGTCCCGTGACAACCTCGGGGGCCTCCCCGAGCGCGTAGCCGGACAGCAGTCCGGCCTCCTCACGCACCTTGCGGGCGCGGGCGGCGATGACGTCCGCGCCGGGGCCGTCGACGTACACGGCACCGACGATCCGGGCGTCCGAGCCTTCACCGATGAAGTAGTGAATGCCCTTGTCACCCCAGGCGAACATGGTCGCCCGCACGCCCCGCTTGTAGGCGGACGTGCCGAGCACCATGTCGTTCTCGGTCTGGCCCATGACCTTCAGGCACCAGCGGGCCGACGCGTTCGCGGAGATGCCCGTGGGCAGCGACTTCGCGTCCGGGCGCTGCGTGGCCGCCAAGAACACGATGCCGGTGGCAGGACCGCGCTTGACCAGGTCGGTTGCGATCTCCTCGAACTCCTTGCCGTGCTCGGCATGCTCGAACAGCACCTGGCACTCGTCCACCGCGATCACGATCGGATGCAGCCCCAGGGAGCGCTTGTCGGCAAGAGCACTGGTCACCTTGTTCTCGGGGCAGATGTCCCGCGGCAACGAGCGGATCACCTTCACCCGGCGGCGCAGTTCCTCCCGCACCGCCCGCCAGTCGGCGAGCACGTACGCGATGCTCTCGTCGTCGTCCCCCGCGGCGTGGCGGTGGGAGACGGCGTTGCCGACCGGGTCGAGGTCGCCGGTCCCCTTCATGTCGTAGGTGTGCAGCTCCGCCCGCGGGTCCAGCGCCGCAATGAGCAGGAGGAGACGCAGCAGGAACGTCTTGCCCATCCGCGGGATGGCACCGATCACCCCGGCGATGTACATGAGGGTGACGTCGACCCAGCGTCCGCGCTGGTCGGTGCCGTAGGCGACGGGCTTGAACAGGTCCACCGTGCCTGTCTTGGCCAGCGGCCATGCGGGCTTCTTGGCCTGGTTCATGTCCTGGTCGCCGACCCACAGCACGAGGTGCCCGGTGTGCTGGTCCGGCACGGCTTCGGGCCACACGCAGCCCAGCGGGCGGCGCAGACCCGACGCGAGCCGCTCCCGCCGCTCGATGATGTCCGTCACCGTGACGCCGTAGGGGAGGTTCCCCTCGGCCCGCCAGCCGGGGCCGTCGCGGGTGATGGGGGCGGTGAACTCGAACCCGTCCCGCCCCTTGCCCTGGGCCTGGTTGATGGCGGGGATGCCGAGCGAGCCGAGCGCCCGCAGCACGATGTCACTGGTGAGCTTGACCGCCTTCGGGAGCTCCACCGCGCGGTGGATGACCGGGGCGTCCGCCTTGCGGCCAGCGACCCCGAGCGCCATCACCACGGCGCTCACCGAGACGGCTTGCAGCCAGTCGGGGGCGAGGACGTAGAGGGCGACTGCGGTAGCGAGCCCGATGAACATGGCGAGCACGCTCACGAGGGTGCGGAGTCGGACGCGTCCGTCGCGCTGCCGCGACAGCTTCAGGTACTCGGCCGCGTCCTCGCGGCGGACGGCCGCGAGTCGGACCGGTTCGCCCTCACGGTCGGCCACCCACCGCATAGTGCCACCCAGGAACTTCGCGGCCCCGGAGGGGGCTTGGAGGGTGAGGCGGGCGGCGTAGACCGGGGAGCGCAACGCGTGATAGCCAACCGAGTGCGCGTAGTGACGGGCCACCCACCCGGTGGCTGTCTTGAGCTCCGCCACGGACTTGAGCCAGAGCGGGACGACCGGGCGGCGCTGTGCGGCGAGCAGCCGACCCAGGTAGCCCGGACCGGCCGCCTTCACCGACGGCTGGTCGACCATCACCCGGACTGTCGGGTCGCCCGACTCGGTGCCCGACTGGTCGGGGCCGGAGTTGGCCGACGGGTCGGCGTCGGGTCGGGTGGTCGGGTCGGCCGACTCGGCGCGGGCGGTCCGTGCCTTGTCGAGGTCGACTACCTCGCCCCCGGAGTCGGCTCCGGAGGTGGTGCTGAGTTCGGCTTCGAGTCGGTTGAAGAGTTCGTTCTCGTCGTCGGGGTGCTTCACTGAAACGGTCCTTCCAATGGGAGGAAAGGGCGGGGTCCGGCCGTCGCTGTAGGAGGTGGGCGGACGGACCCCGCGGAAATGGCGGACGGGCGGTCAGAGCTGGTCGGGCTCCAGCGCGAAGTACAGGACCACGAAGCTGCGGGTGCCGATCTGCTCGGCGACGTGGTCCCGCAAATCGCGGTAGACCTGGGTACGGGAGACGGTGGCGTCGACCTCCGCCGTGTTGCTGAGCGTCGAGGTCTCGGGGCCGTACTGGACGGTCATGATCCAGTGCAGGCGAAGGGTCGTCGGGGCGGTCATGGCGGAACTCCTCGGAGTGGTCGGGGTGTTCAGGCGGCGCACTGTTCGTCGTCGGGGTAAGCGCAGGGCACGCACATGCCGAGCGAGCCGGGGATCACGTATCCGGCATCCGCCCGGCAGACCGGGCAGGTGCGGCGAGCGAGCATCGCCTTCGCGAGCGCGCGCCACTTGGCCGCGGTCATGGGCCGGACGGGCTTGGCGCGGTCGATGCGGTAGAGGTAGGCGGTCAGCGGGCCGCGCCGGTACCGCGGGCGCAGGACCTGCGCCGCGATCGGCTGGCCGCCCGGGCGTAAGCCCCGGGCGCGCAGTTGGCGGCGGGTGGCGAGTCCCTTGGGGGCGTAGCGCCACGGGTAGGTGGGGATGCCGAACTGACTGCCTGAGGGGTCGTAGCACTTGCCGAACGACCCCGGCATCACGGAACGACGTGCAGCGCGGGGGCTTGGGCACGCTCGGCTTTCAGCGCGTCCCGCAGGCTGCGGGCGTTGGTGGCCGAGCAGTGCACCGCGGCACGGATGGCCTCGGCGTTCAGCTCCCCGTCCAACCACTGAGCGGTGGCCGCGCGAGCCTCGATGAGCAACTCGTCGAAGGTGCGCTGCGCCTTGCCCACAGCCTTCGCGTTGGGACGGCGGCGCGAGCGCGGCTTGGGCGCGGGCGGTTGTGCCGGCGCATTGTGCTCGGGGGGCGGTGCGGAGGTGTCCTGCTCGGTGGCGGGGGCGAGGTCGCCCATGCGCAGCATCACGCGCTCACGCCGCGGTGTCTTCGACCGCCATCGCCAACCGTGCTGCTCGCGGAGCTCCGCGCGAGCCAACTGGCGTTCCTTCTCCAGCACCAGGGCCGCGCTGTAGGAGGTGACTTCCCACAGCGTCATGCGGCGCCACAGCGCGAACGTGGAGGGGAAGGCGAGCAGCCAGCGGGAGAACCGGATCTTCTCCATACGGCGGCCGGTGGCCGCGCCGATCCGCACGGCGTAGACGTGCGCGCCGATCTCGGAGAACACCACCCACAGCAGCGGCATCGTGCCGTGCGCGAGTTTCGCCGACAGGGAGTGTCCGGCCGCGATGTTCAGCCCGCACGTGATGAGCGTGAGCACCCAGGGCACGAACCGCACCCAGGCGAGCGCCATATCCATCCGGATCAGCAGCAGGTTGGCGACGGTGAACACCGGGATGGACACGTCGATACCCACCGGCAGCATCCACGGGGAGCGGAAGCCCCAGCTCGCCGCGGCAGCGGACACGGCGTCGAAGGAGGAGATCAGGCCCAGCGCGCCGACCGCGGCGGCGGCGAGCGCGCCGACTCCGGCGAGCCCCAGCTCCGGACGCGTCAACGGCGGAACCCCGGGCGCGGGCGCCTCGGAGGCGGGAGTCGTGATGGTCATGCTGCGACCTCCGTCCCGCCGTGCGTACCGGAACGACCGGCCCGACGACCGTGGATGGTCGGGCACTCGGGCTCCAGGCTCAGCGCGTTCGACCAGGGCGCCTCACAGCGCTTGGCCCGGTACATCTGCTCATCCGCGAGCCGCAGCAGCTCCGACAACGCCACCAGGTCGGTACGCGGATCGGCGCCGACGGCACCGATGGAGGCACTGACGTCCAGGACCCGATCCGCCGTCTCCACGGGCTGTTCCAGCGTCTCGGAGAGCCGGTTGAGGGTGTTGGTCAGATGTGCGTGGCTGGAGACCGGGGCGAGGGCGGCGAACTCATCCCCGCCGAGGCGTCCCACCACCGCGGAGTGGTCGACCGCCCACGCTGCGAGCCGCTCGCCGGTCACACGGATGACCGCATCCCCGGCAGCATGGCCGTGGGTGTCGTTGATCTCCTTGAACCTGTTGAGGTCGACCAGGCAGACCGCGACCGGCCGCAAACGCAGACGGCGCTCCGCACGCTCGGTGAAAGCATCCCGCGTCCACAGACCGGTCAGCGGGTCACGACGCGCGCTCTCGATACGGCGGGTCAGCCGCAGCACGTGCAGGGACCATCCGGCCGCAATCGGCACACCGGCCGCGGCGGCGAGTAGCAGCTCGCTCATGCCGCCACCCCCTTGCGTGCCGGGCGACGGCGGCGGGCGGGGCGGGACAGCGGGACCACGTCGAACAGGTCCGGGTTCTCCTCGATGACCACCGCGGCCATGCGGATCAGGTCGTCGGGGAGGTTCGGACTCTCGGCGAGGATGTCGCGCGCCGCGTCCTCGCGGGCCGCGCGCTCTTCGTCCGTCTCGCCCTCGACCCCAAGCCATAGCTCAACCGGGGTGCCGAGCGCCAGCTCCGCGAAGTCTTCGGGGGAAACGGCCTGCTGGCGGCCGATGTACGTACGCATAGGGATCTCCTGACACCGAAGGGATGCCGGGACGGTCGCGGTCTTTTGGCGAGAGGCGACCGCCCCGGATGTGAACCCCAGGCCGCGAGCGCGGCGGGGGTGAGTGCCCCGGGGCGGATTCGATCCGCCACCGTCGCGGCGGGGCCGAGGCGATGTTCGTGCGGCGATCTACTCGTCGTCGGCGTTCTCGGTGCTGGCACCGGCGCCCATGACCACGTCGCCGTGGACGATGCCACCGGACACGGCCACCTGGTCCCCCAGGACCACGGAGCCGCCGAACGTGATGTTGCTGTCGCCGAAGTTGAAGACGGCGCCGCTCTTGCTGTCGCTCATGTGCTTCTCCTTTGTGCCTTGCGGACTTCCGCAGCAAGCTGCGGTGGATGAGTGGTCTCTTTCGGGGACGCGGCTGCCGGTTCAAGGAACAGCTCGCTAGGGCCCCGTTGTAGGCAGAGACCTGACCTTTCGGTCTGCCATCCGGACTGCCAAGGGATCGCCTGAAACAGACGACTGTCCGGTGCCCTCCCCCCGTCCAACGCGGGGCTCCTGGTCGTGCGCTCGCTCGGTTCACTGACGCGACCCGAGCAAGAGGAACATGTATTACGTGTTCCTCATCTTGCAGAGAGAGGTTCGCCCCGTCAAGCCCTTCGGCTGTTTGAGGTCTGCGGGCCTCTCGCGCTCGATGTACCTACAGACTGGCGTCGGCAGCGACGACGATCGACTTCGCGGATGTACGGCTCAGGTCGTTCTTAGCTACCGTGAAGTCGAACCAAGTCGTCCCAAGAAGTCGGAGGTTGACGTGGCAAACGAGCGACTGCGCGGCGCGATAGTGGACTTGGGCCTGACGCTCGATGAGGTCGCCGAACGGCTCGGGGTCGCGGCCAAGACGGTCGAGCGATGGATCAACGAACCTGAGCGCAAGCCATATCGCCGCTTCCAGTTCGCAACGGCATCGCTGTTGAGGTGCGAGGTGTCGTACCTGTGGCCGGACGAGCGCACCTCAGCTGAGGTCGCGGCCGCCGGCAACGCGGAGTTGGTCAGGCTCTATCCACACCGGTCCGTCGTGATGCAAACCCTCTGGACGAACCTCTACTCCAAGGCGACCCGTCAGTTTGACCTGTTGGTGTACTCCGGGTTCTGGCTCACGGAAGACGCGTCGTTCCACCGCATCGTGAAAGAGAAGTCAGCCGACGGAGTGCCCATCCGCTTCACCCTGGGAGATCCCACGTCGCCAGCCGTGGCAGTGCGGGGCGAGGACGAAGGGATCGGCGCGGCGATGGCAGGCAAGATCCGGAACGCCCTCATCAACTACGGCCCGCTCTTCGGTCTCCCCGGAGTGGAGTTCCGGCTGCACAGTACGACCCTCTACAACTCGATCTACCGGGCCGATGACGAGATGCTGGCGAACGGACACCTCTACGGCGTCGGCGCCTACATGGCGCCTGTGCTGCACCTGCAACGCGTGCCCGGCGGTGAACTCTTCGACGCCTACGCTGAGAGCGTTGAGAAGGTCTGGGAATCCGCCCGCCCGATCTCTTCACCTGCCGATTGGGAAGGCACTGTCTGATGAGCCGTATCGACTACTTCCGCGACCCGAACGCCCCTCAGGCCAACTCGGTGGTGCCCTCGGTCACCGCGGTCGTCCGAGACGACGGGGGGCGGTTGCTGCTCATCCACAAGACGGACAACGATCTGTGGGCACTGCCGGGCGGTGGCCACGACATCGGCGAGCGCATCGGTGACACCGTCGTCCGTGAGGTCGCGGAAGAGACCGGCATTGACGTTGAGGTAGACAGCATCGTGGGGCTCTACACCGACCCCGAACACGTGCTGGCGTACGACGACGGAGAGGTCCGGCAACAGTTCTCCATCTGCTTCCGAGCCCACCCCATCGGGGGTTCCTTGCGTACGAGCAGCGAGTCAAAAGAGGTCCGCTGGGTTAACCCAGCGGACCTTGACGGATTGGACATCCACCCGTCGATGATGCTGCGCATCCGCCACGGTCTCGACGACTCGCAGCGAGAGCCCTACATCGGCTGATCGTCGGCAGAGACCTCCGCCAAGCGGCCCTCAACACGCTTCGCCGCTGCATGGATCTCGGGGGCCGCGCGCTGAATGAACCGCCCGACGACCGTGTCCGGACCGTACCGCTGCACGATCTCGTCCAGCCGCTCAGCCGACGTGGTCTGCGTCCCGTCGGGTGTCGTCGTCATGTCGCAGTACAGCAGGGCGTCAACCAGGTCCGGCCGCTCAAGCTCGAACTCCCCCTCAAGCTCCTGCCTCAGTCCGCGCTCCTCGGCTTCCAGCAGGGCGCAAGAGTGGTGAGCCACGAGACGAACGACCCGCTCGTCTGCCTTTTCCTGGTCTCGGAGGAACCGCGCGCCGTCCAGCGGGTGAAAGCCGGTGGTCGCGATCGCCGGCGAGTACCCGATGTCATGCAGCACCGCGGCGGCTTCCAGCAACACGGCATCGTCGCCCACGATCGGGCCCAAGGAGCGAGCGCGCTTGGCGACCCCCAGCGAATGCGCCCACCGGCGCGGGAGCGGATCGGACAGCAGCGATTCGGAGAGCGAGTACGCCCACTCAGTCAGTCCCATGGCGGCCAAGACTACGGCCGGACGGTGGGCGTCGGGAGAGCGCGCACGGTTCGCCCCTTGCCGTGAACGGTGGCGAGCAGGCCGTTTCCCTCCATCTGGCCAAGGACACGGCGCACGGCCGTACGGGAGGCCCCGAACCTTTCACACAGCTTCGATTCGGATGGGTAGGTGTCGCCCACTGAGAGCGCGTCCTCTGCGATCACATCAGTCATCCGCTCGACAAGAGACCGACGATCGCCACCCCGAACGACGCGCCACCCGATCCCGGGAGCCGACTCAACAAGACCCTCGGCTTCGAGAATCTTGAGAGCGCGACGGATCGTGTTCCGGCCGACGCTGTGCGAGCGCATCAGGTCAGCCTCCGAGGGCAACGTGTCGACGCCCTCTCCCTCTTCGATCTCGTTTCGCAGCGCCTCCGCAATGACCAGGTAGGTTCCGCGCGGACTGGCCTCTGGCACTTCCGCTCCTCTCGCGTCGCTCTATCGCTTGATGCCAAGGGTCGCACGGTCGCGGAACGACAGGGAGAGGTCTCTGCGTCAGCCGGTCTGGTCCTCGATCGGACCGGCCTCGCCCGCACTTCGTGTAGAGCTCGATCTACGACTCCAATAGCGACGACAGACAGTGATTGCAGTGCTACATTAAGACTATGTCGCAGCGAAGCGCCGAAAATGCTTCGAGTGTTGAAAAAATGATGCTCAAGCTACACAAGTCCTGCATGGACCATATCGAGCAATCAACGGGATCCAATGAACTCGAAATAAATCGAGTCTTGCACCTTGAGGCCGATCTGGCCGCTTGGCTCGAAGCCTTGAAATCAAAGCCAGAGGCCCAACAGTTTCAATCGGCTCATCGCGACTTCGGACTTGCCTTCTACGCCGCGATGAGCGGCCTCTATCGGCAGGCTTTCTCCACTCTAAGGTCATTCCTTGAAGTGACGATAGGCGCTACCTACCTGAGTTCCCATGAATTCAAACGCCGCCAATGGGTAAGCGGAAAGCTCGACATAAGCTGGAAGGCAATTACCTCAACCGAGAGTGGACTCTACTCCAGCCCGTTCCTCGAGGAATTTTGCCCGGAAGCGATAGGCGAGCAAAACGAGATGCTTGACAATCTCAAACAGGCATATCGACGATGCTCTGAGTACATCCACGGTAACGTCTCAACTTCCCAGATGCTCCCCTCCGAAATCTCTTACCGAGAAGACATCACGAAGGAATGGCTATCGGTTGCTGAATCTGCTCTCAGCGCGACGATGCATTGCTTTGTCGTCAGGTACTACAAGGATCTCTCTCAATCTTCAAAAAGCATCGTCGAAGGTTCCCTTGAGGATCACTTCTCTCATCTTGTATCCGTCAGGCAACTGCTAGGTCTTCCGTTGGAGGAGACGCGCTCGTGAGTAAGAACGAACTGCACTTTCGGACGGAAGACCTCACTCTGGAGGACGTCGGCAAGTTCTTTGTCGAAACGGAGTTTGATCGCCAGACGATCGACGTCTTGAAGAGCAAAAAGACCGTCGTACTACAAGGTGCGCGCGGTGTCGGCAAGTCCTTCTTGCTGAAAGTAGCACAGAAGGAGATGGACGAGGAGTTCTCTAAATCAAAGACGCTCGCCGTTTACGTTACATTCAATAAGGCCGGGCTGCTTCAGACGTCAGACCCAGAACGGTTCAAGCATTGGATGCTTGCCAAGATCTGTAACAGGATCATTCGCGAGGCGCGCAAGAAGGGAGCTTTGCAGAACAAGAGCAGTGTATTCGCAACACTCTCCAATGGGGCAGATGACGAAGCTATTGCTTCAAGACTTGAGACCCTTTGGACCAGCCTGGAGGACGCTTGGAAGAACGACTCGGCACCTCTTGAGGCAGACTCCGGTATCGACCCGGAGATGATTAAAGATGCCGTCGAAGACCTGTGCGATCAGGCCAGCGTGGGAAGGATCGTGCTACTCATCGACGAAGCAGCACATGTGTTCATCCCTGAGCAGCAACGACAGTTCTTCACGGTAATGCGCGATCTGCGCAGCCCATACCTTTCGGTAAAAGCTGCGGTTTACCCCGGCGTCACCTACTTCGGCGACTCATTCCAAATGAGTCATGACGCCGAATTGATCAACGTTAATCGCAACATCCTCGATCCCGGCTACCTCGCCTCGATGCGCGAGATTGTGATTCGCCAGGATCCGGAACTAGAAAAGGCTATCAGTCGCCATGGGGCAGTATTCGACGCACTGGCGTTTGCCTCCAGCGGAAACCCGCGGACTCTACTGAAGACCGTATCTGCCGCTTCGCCCCTGAACACGAATAACGCCCAGCGTGTCATGAAAGAGTACTACCGAGACACCATTTGGGGTGAGCACTCGGCTCTGGCCGATCGCTACGTTGGCCACCGCGCGGTGATCTATTGGGGGCGCGAATTCCTTCAGCAAGAAGTCATTTCAAAGCTACACAAAGGGTCACGGCAGGCCGGAGATGCCGACAAGCGTGTATTCTTGTGGATCCATCGTGACGCCCCCGCTGCAGTGAAAGAGGCTCTGCGCCTTCTTTGCTACAGCGGAATTCTGCACGAAGGCGGGACCTGGGTGGTCGCAACGCGTGGCCTAACCGGGACTCGATACATGCTGAATATCGGGACACGGACCGCGCCCGACGCTGACCCCGTCTCCGCCACAAATCGACTGAGGGGCTCCATTTCAATTAGGCGCTTTGTCGAATTTGGGGCCAACCACGAAGTCTACGAGAGCATCGCAAAACTCGACGTCGAAAAGATGGACGAGGTACAGCAGGAGTTCATCAAGTCACAGCTTGATCGAAGCGTTGATCTGTTGGATCTGACTGCTTTCGCACGGAGAAAATGCAAAGAGCTCGGGTTCGACACTGTCGGGAAGATCCTGGCAGCGTCTGAGACTGATCTCCAGGAAGCCAAATACGTCGGTAGCGTGAGATCACGTCGAGTTATGAATATCGCCACCGCAGCGGTGATGGAATACCTCTCCGGTTGACGTGGGACATTGCCGGCTCTGCGTGATCAAGCCACGGCCCCTGTCCACTGAGAGGAGCCGTGGCTTGGCCACATGGGCCCGTAGGTCGCGCAGTTCAAAGCCCGGGCGATGTGTCCGCCCGCGTCGCTAACCGAGAGCTTCCGCATGTAGCCGGCGGGCAGTAACTGCGAGTACCCGTCGAAGCTTGTCCCTATTGGCACCGTAGGTCTTCAGCGCGTGGCAGTTGGGACACAGCGCGATCATGTTCGAAGGTAGGTCAGCCCCACCCTTGGCAAGGTCTTGTACGTGGTCCACCTGCAAGATCGGCTCTCCCGCGGTGGTGCGTTCTTTGGGGTGGCCGGCGCATTGGGGACTTTCGCAGTTGCCTCCGCTACGTCGTACGACTGCTGCTCTGGCGCTTGGGTCACGGAAGAAGCGGTCCACGAGGGAAGGCTTCTTGGCCTGCTCCCGCCGCTCGGCGTTGGCTTCTGCGGTTTTTGCCAAACGCTTGTAGGCGTCCTCGTCGGTCTCCGTGGTGTCGCGCGCCTCGGGATCCAGGTCGCCCGGACGGTAGTTATCTGTGTCGTCGCGAAGCGCGCCGGTGTCGGCCTCGAGTGCCTCGAGCACATCCGGAGTCCAGCTCTCGCGCTCTGGGGAGGGCACAGGGACCAGAATCCAGAGAAACTCGCGGCGCCACTGGCCATCGTCTCCTACGCCCCAGCGCAACCGACGCTGAACGATGACGGCCCAGGTTTCGAAGCTGAACCGCTTCTGGAATGGCTTGTGCCAGTAGCGCAAGGGGCGACCAGCGGACTGGTACTCCGCCATGAGTTCGTTGCCATCCGTGATCCGCTGATCCCCCGAGAGGCCGTCGCCCACGTAGGCTATCCAGCCTGTGTCAGGCAGACGGCCGTCGGCATAGGGGCCCTTGTCGTCCGAGAAGGTGCTCAGAATGCCGTCGGCGAGGCAGCCAATGCCTGCCATCTTCTGTCCGCCGTAGGTGCGCCAGATGGCATCCCGGTCCTTGAAGCTCTCCCCAAGTTGTGGGCGCAGGGCATCGGCCCACCTGCCAGCGAGCAGGTCGTGAAGGCCAAAGTCTTCCAACAGGTCTGCCGGCAAGGGGTAGAAGTAGCGCAGGATGACTCCTGCTGCGGCTTCGGCGGCAACTTGGGGTTGCGAACGCAGCAGCTCGTAGTCGTCCTCGTGTAGCCCGCCCGAACGGTCGACGCGATTCAGCGAATCGAGAGTTGGGCGGCGGCCCCGACTGGTCAGGGTGAGGTCTTGGACGGGATCCACGATCCACAGGTCATCGTTCGCGAGCGCCCAAAACGGGTACATGGCGCCCTCTTTGCCGTCCTCGGCCTTGGCGTATTTCTCGAGGAGGGGTGCCAATGCATCGCGCGTGGTCGACCACGACTGCATGCGGGGTGCACCAGCTACGGCCTGACCGATCGCCCACAGAAGCAGCGCGGGACGGTGCACTGCTCGGCCACCTGCCCGACGCGCCGGCCGCACGTCCCCTACCCGCCTGAGAAACGTCTTCGGCGGCTCTACGACAGTGAAGCCCTCCCGTTTCAGCCAGGCCACTGCATGCTTGAGTCCACCGCTGAACTGCGAGGGCTTGAGGGCCTCGCCGAAGTCATACAGGTGCGCAACGCCAGCTATGGCCTTGGAGTCGTACTCCCGCCCCTCGTGAACGAGTAGGTAGGAAGCAGCCGCACGGAACCCGTAGGTGTCGAGGAACGCGTCCCGTCCGATCCGATCGTGCTCTGCAATCGCTTGGAGAATCCCCGCGCGCGTGATCTCAGCAGGTGCCATGACCGACACGGTAGATCAGGGCACTGACAGAGCCTCGCTGGTCCCTGCGCACGGTATGCGATAGAGATCAGCGCGGCACGGCGGCCCCAGGCGAAACTTCGCAGGTCAAACCTCCTTCGCTGACCTGTAGCGGCATGCCCTCCGGAGCCGTGTGCGCAGGTTCGAATCCTGCCGGGGGCACAGAAGCCGGACCAGCGTGATCAAGTCGCTGACCAGCCAAAGTGCCAGACATTGAGAGCCGGACCCAGTGCTACTGGGTCCGGCTCTCTGTCATTGCTACGCACTGGCCTTGGCTCAGCCCTTGCACCCGCTGTCGTTCCGATAGCCGATCTCGGGATCGTCGGCTTGGCGTCTCTTGCTTCGGCAGGCCCTGCACGTACCCGGAACTGTGGCTTCCATCATGGCGAATGTGATCTTGTCCTGGTGAGATCGCCGGATGCTCGGTTTCCTCCTGCGCCTCCTGCCGTTCTGGGTCCGCGAGCCCCTGCTCATCGCGGTCGGGTCTGTTCTCGGCGTACGCATCATGTATCTCGCCGTCCGCGATCACGATCGGGTCGCGGCCGGTCTCGGCGTGGTGTTCCTCGTGTTCACCGCAATACGCGTCTACGCGGTGATCCGGGCCCTGCGCGCACGCCGGAACCCGAGTCCGACAGCCTCCGCAGACGGGGCGGCGGTCGATGCTGCCCCCCAGCCCCAGCCCCAGCCCCAGGCCGGAACTGGGCCGCGTCCCAGCCCGGACACTCCGGAGAAGGAGCACAACGCATGGGGCCAGGCCGTCGCGGCCGTGGCCGTGTTCGGGGCACTCGCGGCCGCGCTGTGGGCGGCCCCACGCTTCATGCCGTCCGACGACAACGCCCCGCAGGCCGCCTCGTGTTCGGGCGGGGCACACGAGGAGCTTCCGAAGGCCTACAAGGACACGCCCCAGCCCGTGACCGGTGAAGAGCTGTGCAAGGCGCTCAACCGGCCAGACCTGGCCAAGCTCCTTGGAACGCCTGGAGAGACCGCGACCACTGCTTCCAGTACCAACAACACCGCTCCTCTGACTGATGGGAAGGTCGCCCAACCGGAGACCGAGGTCACGTTCGACACGTACACCGTGAATGTCTCGGCCACTTACAACGAGCTGACGACCGACCAGTACGTGAAGCTGATGAAGTTCGGGGATGAGAAGGACATCAAGACGCTTACGGTTCTCGGTCGGCCCGCGGTCCTCTCCTCGGATCACACCATGAAGCTCGAGATCAATCTCGGAAGTGGTGGATCCGGCGGACCGGTCGAACAAGGCCCCCTGGCCAGGACGCTGTCCGTGGCCCTGGACCGTAATGACCGAGGCGGCTACTGCGAAATCACCGTGTGGAGCACGTCCGGAGCCCTCCCGAACGACAGCGCTCTCCTCAACATCGCCGAGAAGGTTCTTCCGAGGATCCCCGAACGACCTGTCCGATGAGACGCCGAAAACATCTCGGCGAAAAGTTCGGTCCAGTCGCGCCGCCGGCGACGGCATCAGTCTTGTGCAACTTTATTACTGAGACGGCATGGCACCCGGGATGCCGACCGCGCTACTCGAAGCCACCCCGGAGGGGCGGGCGAGGTCACCGCGCTACCTCGACCGCGTGCTGCGCCACCAGAACACGTTGTACGACGCCACGGTTCCGGCAGCACTGTACGTAGCCGTGATTCTCCCAGACCCACAAACCGCGACCACGGACTCCCGCTTCGCGACTACGCTCCAGCAGTCCACATCCAGGAGATTCGCCCACTCCTGTTCCAAGCGGCCCACGCGCACACGCATGCCCCCGACTTACGTGTTCGTGAAGCCGCCGTCTCGGCCTGCATGCCGCTCCTGGACGGCCTACGACTCCGCCACCACCGCACCGCCCTGGCCCCACTCATGCGCGATGTTCTGGGCACCAGCGCACGTTGGCGGTACCGCGAACGAGCGTACCGATCCCTCGCGGTGAAGGTTGAGCGTTGTCATCGAAGGTTGGTGACCTCCAGGTTTTCTCACCGAGGGTTGAGTGATCGTTTAGGGTCGGCTGTCCGGGGTCAAGGTTCGGTCCTGGTCAACTCGACATCGCGCGGTCCTCTGACGAGTTGACGGTTGCTGACGGGATCGCGAAGAAAGTCAGTGTTGCGAGGAACGCCGCACTCGCTGCGAGTGCCAAAGCACCTGGAAGGGACCGGGTCACGACCGGTCCGGCAATCACTGCCCCCAGGGCGAATCCGGTGATTTTCAAGCTGGCGCCGGTGGTGAAGATCTGGGCGCGGAGGTGTTCTGGGGTCTCCCGGTGGCGGATGGCGAACAAGGCGGCCAGTTGGGGTCCTTCACCGATCCCCGCGATGAGTACGGCCACGATGAGCACGACGGGCTGAGGCCACGTGGCCAAGACCAACGCGGCGGCCTGGACGAGAGCACCGGCCCAGATGATCGTGTCGGGGGCGACCGAACGCGGAAACCGGGTGAGTACGGCGTTGGCGACCAGGGCGGAGATCGCCGCGCAGGAGAGCAGCGCCGCGCCGCGGCCGGCTCCGCCCAGGACGCGCTCGCCCAGGAGTGGGATGCACGCCGTCAGCATGCCCCGGGCGATGCAGGAGACGACCGAGGTGAGGGTCGCTCGGGCCAGAGGCGGCCTTCCGACGATGACCCGTATTCCGGCAGCCAGGTCGCTGACCACCGAGGTTGTCCGAGCGCCCCGCGCCCGGCCAGGACGGGCGGGCAGCATCCACGCGGCGGGCAGCGCCAAGGCGATGAGCCCCGCGGAGACCACCACGGCCGTCGGGGCTCCCATCGCCTCTGCCACGCCGCCGGCGAGAGCCGGACCGACCAGACTCGCCACGCTGAACGTCATGGCATCGAGGGTGTTCGCCCGGGGCAGGTGGTCGCCCAGCACCACACGGGGCAGTTGGGCCGTCCATCCGCCCGACAGGGCAGGTCCCAGCAGCCCTGTCACCACTGCGATCAGGATGGTGACAGCGAACGGCAGACGGCCGAGTGCCAGGAGAATCATCCCCAGCCCCGCCGCATACAGGACGAGGGCCACAGCCAGCAGGCGTCCCGGCCGTCCTGTTCTGTCGAGGAGCGTACCGAGCACCGGCCCTCCTACCGCGGCGGAGATCGTGATGCCCGCGAGCAGCGACGACGCGTCGGTAGTCGATCCGGCCAGGGCGAATCCTGTCAGCATCAGCGCCGGTCCCGACATCTCGTCCCCGGCACGAGCTGCCACTGCCCCGGCCAGATAGAGGCGGAGTGAGTAACGCTTTTTCATCGTCGAGACGTTACGGAGGTAACTCAAAACTCAGCAAGATGCGTTACATTCCACGGGTGTCCCCCAACAGCGACGACTGGTCCACCCGGCACTCCGTGCTGACGACGGCTCGGCGGACCGCCGCCCTGATCAACGCTCTCGCTGACGACTGCCCCGACCCGGCCGACGTCGCCGACGTGCTCCGCGCATACGGTGAGACAGACCCCATCGACCTCACCACCCGCGACGTCGCCGGGATGCGCGCAGCCGCCGCCCTGCTGCGGCAAGTCTTCGCCGCCGAGCACGCCGATGACGCCGCAGCCACCCTCAACCGCCTCCTGCGGGAACACACCGGACCGCTCCGTCTGACCTCGCACGGCGGCAGCACCCCCTGGCATCCCCACCTCGACCGCGACGACAACGCCCCCTGGGACGAGTGGCTCCTCGCCTCGTCCTGCATGGCCTTGACCGTCCTCGTCTGGGACCGTCAACGCCCGCCCGGCAGGATCTGCGCATCACCCACCTGCCAGAACGCCTTCATCACCCAGGGCAGCGGTCCCGAACGCCGCTACTGCTCCCGCCGATGCGCCACCCGCGAACGAGTCGCGGCCCATCGGCGCTCCCACTCCGGCGAGCAGTCGGGCGACATCAAGTAAGGCGCCCAGGATCCAACGCGTCATCGCTCAACCTGCGATGAGAATCGCTCGACATTCGCTGCGACAGATCACGTACGTACGTGGCAGTAGTCAGCGACACCGCGGTGTTCGACTTCGACCACTGACTCGCACCAGCCCGCAAGAGCGGCCACCGGTCAGGCCACGTCTCCGGTGGGGGCGCTCAGGCTCCAGGATGGACAGGGCGTCGTTGGCGAGTGCCGGCCAGGGGTGGCGCGTGCACGGGGAGCTGCCATCCCGTCCGCCATCGCCCCAGGCGAAGCCGAGCAGACGGGATGGGAGCTGGGGTACACGGTGGGTTGATGTAGCAGGCAAGGGGTGCTAGATCTGCTTCGCTCATGAAAAGCGCGTGGAGAGGTCAACGATGACAGAGCGGGCGTCGGCCACGGCGGGCAAGAAGGACGGTCCCGACCGGAAGTCGCCGGGCCGGGCGCGGCTCATGGGCGTGGCGCTGATCGTGCTGTCTTTGACAGGGGCGGTGTTGAGCTACCTGGCGTTCACGGTGTGGGTGCCGGGCCAACAGGAGCGCTACGAGCACTACCGGGCAGCCGAGTCGTGCCCCGCGCGGGCGACCGCGCAGGAGGTGGCGGCGAAGGACTGCCTCACCACCTGGCACTTCACCGTCACGAAGGCCGAGTCCACGTTCACAGGAAAGGTCACGGCCTACGAGGCGACCCTCAAGGACGAGGGCGACGACTCCTGGCAGAGGGTCGTGCGGTTCAGCGACTCCGGACCGCTCTTCGACAAGCTGCATCGGGGCGACGAGGTCACCGCGACCGGCTGGCGCCGCGACATCGTCGTCCTCAGCAAGGACGGCGTCCGCCAGAACACCTCCGACGCACCCCGCGACGAGCACCAGGGGAACGCCGCCCTGGGCGTCCTCGTCGTACTCCTCGCGGCCCAGTCGCTGCTGTTCGGCGCGGTCCGCCTGGCCAGGCCGACCGCCTACGCGCCCTTCGTCTGGGAGCCGTACGGCAGGTGGTTGGCCTTCACCGACATCTGCGTCGGCGTGGGCGTGGGAGCGGCGTCGATGTGGCTCGGCATCCCCTGGTGGACTGTGCTCGTGAGCGTGCCGGTCGTGGTGTGCGCAGTGATGGTGCGACTCCTGCGCCGGCAGCGGCGCGCGGTGGCGTCCTCGGCGAAGGTGCTCGGCCGCGATACGCTCCATCGGCACATCCAATCCGACATCGCCGACTGACATCAACGACGGTGAACGCGGGCGGCCTTGAGCGACCGTCCACGATCCGCTGGTGGTCCTGCGAGGGCGGCCTACGGCCCGCCGTCGAAGAAGCCGGACTTCAGGTCCCCGATGACGGCGTCGAGTGGATGCCCACTGACGATGAACGGTCCGCTCCAGGGCGCGCTGAGTGCGAAGAGCAACGCCAGGCTCAGCCCGACCACACACGCAACTCCTACGATCAGCAGTGACGTTCGCAGACTGCTGCGGAAGACCAGTGCGCCGGAGTTCACGATCAAGGCCAGTCCGCTGACCACGAGCGTGACGACGTAGAGCGCGGGAACGTCGCGTGAGGCGGCCGCGACGCGGGCGCGACGACTACTGGTGACACTGTCCAGGGAAGCCACCAGCTCCGTACCTGTCGGGGTTCCCACATCGGCTCGGCCCGCTTCGGCGCGCACACTCCGCTCCAGCCGTGCGATCGCGCGAGCGGTGGCCGGGTCGTCACCGGACGCCGCTGCCGCGCCCTCCCACTCCCTGGCACGCGTGGTCCGCAGGTAGTCCAGCAGGGCCGCTTGGATCGGCTCCGACTGGACTCGCGGACTTGTCGCCGCCCATGCCAGGCGGGAGGCCGCGGCGGCCTCGTCGCTCACCAACCCCTCGGCCGCACGCAGGTAGCCGGACTCGCTGGCCAGTGAGAGTGCCGCAAAGATCGCGAAGGCAGCGCCGAGTGTCGGCATCAGGGGCGTGGCAATCTGCGGCACCCGATCCCGTTCCGCGAGCGGTACGAGCACCCGGACGCCGACCCGCGCCACGGCCGCGACCAGTAAGGCAAGTAAGAGTCCGCCCACAACCAGCACCACCGCCGGCAGCGAGGTCAACCAGTTCACCACATCACCTACAGCGCGTTTCCGCGAGCGTCCCACGACGGCGGCACATCGGGCCCCGCGACCCGGAGCTCCTCGTCGATCACTTTTGATGAGCGCTCCATGATCACAGGTCGAAGACCTTTGACGCTCGCGACGCCCGGCACAGCATCTCTTTTCGTTGGCCAAACAGCCGAATACGGCCCGGCACGAGGCTGTAAAGGTCATCGTCTATTTGGAAGATCGAAGAGTCCTGACGATGCCCCGCGCGATCACTCACACGCACTGTCGGGGACCTCGGTCACTGTGTCGCTTCCGTATTCCAGATCCGGGAGGCCCTGACAACTGTTTGCAGCCACTTGCCTGGAGCCAGGCGAACGGCCGGCGGGCGCCGCGCGCGTCGCCAGCCTTTTCGGCTACGAGCACGCGCATGGATTGCGACATGGGTATGAGATCTCGCCCTTAGTCGCGCTCGGCAGCGGCCGACGGGGCAGCGAAATACTGTGCGTACCGTGTCCCGGAAAAGTGCTCGCCCAACAACCGAGAGAAAAGCAGGACCGACGGCAGCGGACGGTGGTTCACCACAAGGTGTTGCGTCTGCCCCTCTGGGTTCCGGTAGACGACGGCGATGTTCGCGATCGGCTCACCGCGCACCTTCGACGTGTAGTCCTCGACGAATCCATTCTCTCCATACTCACCGATGTAGATGAAGTCCTGGTACTCGTACAGAGTGCGCGCATAGGCCAGCACCGTGCGAACGTCCTCGGCCCCGCGCACGATCCCGTTCAGAACCGAGCCCTCCATCGTCACATCGTCGGCAAGGTTGTCCAGCCAAGAGGGGTAGTAGTCCGTGCGCTGCCGCGCCGGGTCGCCGCTGCCCAGATACGTCGGCGTCGTCTTGTCGGTCATTTTCCAGCCGTTCCAGTAGGGAACCAACTCCTGCGAGCAGCTCTAACGAATCCAATGAAATAACCGTAACACCTTTACCTATTTCCCCTCGGTTCCGCAATCGTTATCGTACAGTTGTTCGACTCGATGCCTCTCGAGAGGACAGGAAGGCGGGGGTGGCCCGTCCGGCGTCCGTGGTGCGACCGGGCTCACATCAATCGCGGCCGCGATCTTGTCACAGGCCAGCGATCTATCAGGGACGAAGCCGCAGAGCGCGCGCGGCGCGTCTTCGCCCAGCTCCAGGGGGTGGAAGGGCAGTGGGTACGGCTCTTCGTCCTCGTCCGGCCAGGGGCCCCGTTGGGGCGCCCGGCGGGCGCATCAAGGCTCCCGCGGCGGGTGGTCCCCGGCTGGGGGGGAGTGCGGCTCTCCTTGTGATGTCGCCGGCCGAGGCACTGAGGGCCCATCGGAGAACCGCGTGGACCTGGGACAACGACTACGTTCCAGGTCACCAGTCCGCCGGCCCGCCGACGCACCGGACCGCCCGCCGGCCACCGTGCTCGGCGGGCCCTCTCGGGTCTCGAACTCGGTCGCCGCTCAGCCGTGCCAGACGGCTCGGATCTGTTCGGCGTACTCGGCCGCCTGTCGTAGTCCCGCCTGGGCCGCACCCGGGATGCGGGACGCGTCCAATGGGTTGCGGCCGAACGCGCGGCGGGCCGCTCGGTCCGGGACCAGCAGGGCGGCCCGGGTACCGCCTGCCACGAGGGAGGCCACCTGCTCGGAGGCGCTCGGAGTCGCCCCCGGCACGTTGGGGATCGGGGCCAGCACGACGACCCGCCGGCAGTCGCTCGTCAAGTCCGCGTTGGTCGTGGAGCGTACGCCCCCGTCCATCCAGCGCCCCGCCCCGATCGTGATCGGCGGGAACAGCGGCGGCAGCGCGCACGTGGCCGACATCGCCGTCACCAGGTCGATCCCGCTGTCGGCGCTGAAGCCGGTCGGCTCGCCGGTGAGCGCATCCACCGCGAATAGCCGCACGGGCCTCTCCGGCCAGTCCTGGAGCGGCAGTTGGGGACGGATCGCGTCGATGACCTCGGCCTCCGTCACGTCGCGCACGTTCAGCGCAAGCCGGGCCAGTCGTTTGACCACGGTCTTCGGATCGCGCGAACCAAGCGCGGCCCACAGGTACTTGACCGTCATGGCGAAGGTGAAGTCCACCTCCATCATGGCTCGCTTCCGGGCGATCTGTACCTCGTACAGATCGGACGGCGCTGCTCCTGCGGCCAGTTCCACGGCCAGCAGTGAGCCGGCGGACGTGCCCGCGAGCACGTCCGCGCCGCCCAGGTCCACCCCCGCGTCGGCCAGCCCCGCCAGCATGCCGACCTGCCATGCGTACGCGGTCAGTCCGCCCCCGCCCAACACCAGCGCCGTATCCGCCACGTCCGCCCTCCCCACTAACGGGGACCACTCCCCGTTTCCCGCATTGACGCTAGCATGCAAGCGGATCAACCGGGGACCTATCCCCGGTTCTTGCCGAGCGGACCCGCGCGAGGTGACCGACCGCGAGACGATCGACAGGCGTGTGCGCCGAAATAGGCCGTTATGAGCCGATCCTGCTGACATAGTGCGGCCATGGAGATCCACGACCCCCGGCAGCCGAACCAGTTCCGCGGCCCGCGCGACCGCCACGGTCTCCGTGGTCTCCCGGGCCTCCGTGGCCTCCGTGGTCTCCCGGGCCTGCGCACCCGCCGCACGCCCCTCCTCCTCGCCCTCACCGGCGTCATCGGGATCGGCGGTGCCGTCGTCCTCGTCGGCGTCCTCCCTCACAAAGACCACCCCTCCCCCGCCCACCCAGGCACCCTCGCCACCACCACCCCCTCCAAGACCACCTCCTCCGCCGGCTCCCCCGGCGCCCCAGGCATCGGCGACCCGCTCCTGCCGCTCGACGGCAACGGGGGGTACACGGTCCGCCGCTACACGCTCGCCTTCGACTGGCGGGCGCCCAGGACGCGCTTCGATGCCAGCACCACCATCAGCGCGAGCGCCACGCAGGCCCTGTCCCGTTTCGACCTCGACTTCGCGGGCAACACGCTGGGCTCGGTCACCGTCGACGACCTGCCGGCGAGGGCCGTACGCGACGGTGACGAGCTCGTCGTGACTCCCGCGAAACCGATTCCCCAGGGCGGCACCTTCACCGTGCGGGTCGCCTACACCGCCGACCCGACGCAGCAACGGCACCGCGGCGACGCGATCGGAGACTACGGCTGGGTGCCCACGCCCGACGGAACCGTGCTCTATCCACAGCCCGACGGGGCCAAGATGGTCTTCCCGACGAACGACCATCCGAGTCTGCGGGCGCCGGTCACCTTCCTCATCACCACTCCACCGGGCGTCAGCGCGGTGGCCAACGGGCGGCTCGTCGAGCGCGTCCCGCAGCCCGACGGACGGGTCCGGTGGACGTACGACTCCGAGCAGCCGGTCGCCGCGCAGCTGGTGCAGATGGCGATCGGGAAGTTCACGTTCGTCGAGAGCACCGGTCCGCACGGGCTGCCCGTCCGGGACGTGGTCCCCAGTGACCTGGTCACCAAGACCGCGGCCTACCGCTCGCTCACGCCCGCGCACCTGACCTGGCTGGAACAGCGGCTCGGCCCGTACCCCTTTCCCCGTTATGGCGTACTGGTGGGAGACACCGACCTGCCGGTGGCGCTGGAGACGCAGTCACTGTCGCTCGTACCGAAGGGCGACCTGCAGGGTGACCGGGTCGAGGCCGAACGCGACCTCGTGCACGAGCTGACCCATCAGTGGACCGGCGACAGCGTGGCCATCCGGCGGTGGTCCGACCTGTGGCTGAGCGAGGGGCACGCCCGTTTCTACGATCGTCTCTACTCCGACGCGCACGACGGTGAAAGCCTCGAGTCCGTGATGCGGGCGGCGTACGAGCACCACGACCAGTGGCGTCACGACGACGGAGCGCCCGCCGAACCCCGCACCGAGGCGGCCCTGTTCAAGAAGGTGCGCTACGACGGTTCGGCGCTGGTGCTCTACGCCCTTCGGGAGAAGGTCGGCGAGGGGACCTTCGAGAAGATCGAGCGGTCCTGGGTGACGAAGTACCAGGGACGGGTGGCCGGCACCGGAGACTTCGTCGCGCTCGCGTCCGAGGTCGCCGGCGAGGACCTGAAGCCGTTCCTGACCCCGTGGCTGTACGGGGACCGCACCCCGCCCATGCCGGGGCACCCCGACTGGCAGGTGGACCCGGTCCAGGACTGAGCCGGACCCGCACACCGAACCCCGACGCCGAACCCTCACACCGAGCCCCCGTACCGCCCCGCGAGGTACGGGGGCTCGCGCTGCGCTACGACGGGACGGACTGCCGCACGGACTGCGGTGCGGACTGCCGTGCGGACTGCGGTGCGAAGGGCTCGCGCCGACTCGCCGCCGTGGCCGACGTTCTGCCGCCGACCGGGTGGCCTCTGCCGGGTGGCTGGGCCACACCAGTGACGCTTGGCGCGACGGGGCGTGTCGAGCACGGAAACGTACGGGGGGTGATGCAGAGGGCAACTCCTTTGTCCTGATTGCGACGAGCATGATTGGAGACCCTTGCGATGAGAAGACGTGTCGCCCCCCGTGTCCCCAACTCCCCACGCGAGCACCGCCGTACAGTCCGCATGACCGCCTCCGCGGCGCTCCTGATGCCGCTGCTGGCCGGCCCGGCGGCGTGCACCGGCGGGACGGCGGCCGACCGCCAGCTGCAGAACGTCTTCACGGACGCCGCGGACGAGTACCACGTACCGCGCAGTGTGCTCCTGGGCGTGTCCTACCTGCAGTCGAGATGGGACGCCCGGCCGGGCACCCCGAGCGTCCTCGGCGGCTACGGGCCGATGCACCTGGTGGACACCCGCCAGGCCAAGGCCAAGGACAAGTCCCCGACACCGGCTCCGTCGGATGCGCACCGCGGAGGTACCCAGCCGCCCGCGGCCGCGGCGGGGCCCTCGGCCTCGCCCGGGGCGAGCTCCTCGGTCGGACGCTCCGCGCAGCCCGCGGACCTGCGCCGGGCCGCCGGCCTGATCGGAGCCCCGGTGGCGCGACTGCGGACCGACGCCAAGGCCAATGTACGCGGAGGTGCGGCGCTCCTCGCGGAGACACAACGTCAGCTCGGCAAGCCGCTCAGCACCAACCCCGCGGACTGGTGGGAGGCGGTGGCGCGCTTCCCGGGGACGGGAGACACCGCGTCGGCGGCGGAGTACGCGAACAACGTGTTCGCGCTGATCCGCAAGGGCGCGCGACGCACCACCGATTCCGGACAGCAGGTCACCCTCCCCGCCAGCCCGGGCGTGCGCCCCCGCACCCCCCACCCCGAGACCGCACGGCGGCCCAAGGAGGTCGAGTGCCCCGCGGAGCTGACCTGCGACTGGCTCGCCGCGCCGTACGTCGAGTACGACGACAACGGCGACTACGGCAACCACGATCTGGCCGACCGGCCCAGGGACCAGAAGATCGAGTACATCGTCATCCACGACACGGAGGCGGACCTGCCGTCCATGCGTCAGACCGTGCAGGACCCGACGGAGGCGTCCTGGCACTACTCGATCCGCTCCAAGGACGGCCATGTCACCCAGCACATCAGGACCAAGGACGTGGCCTGGCACTCCGGGAACCAGTTCGTGAACGCCCGCTCGATCGGCATCGAGCACGAGGGATTCCTCAGGCAGCCCGACGCCTGGTACACGGAGCAGATGTACCAGACCTCGGCCAAACTGGTGCGTTACCTGGCGAAGAAGTACGACATCCCGCTCGACCGGCAGCACATCTTCGGCCATGACAACGTGGCGTCGCCGACCGCCTCGAGCATCCCCGGCATGCACGACGACCCCGGCCCCTTCTGGGACTGGCGGCACTACTTCGACCTCCTCGGCGCGCCCCTGCGTGCCACGGCCGGGCCCGACAGCGACCTGGTGACCGTGCTGCCGGACTTCGCCACCCACAAGCCGCCGTTCACGGGGTGCGTCAAGAGCGGTGTGAAGTGCGCGCCGCACGGCTCCAGCGCCGTCCGCCTGTACACCGAGCCGAACGAGCACGCGGCACTGATCCAGGACCCGGGCCGGCGCCCCGACGGCGAGGACTCCACGGACGACGTCAACGACCTGGGGTCACGGGTCTCCGCGGGCCAGAGCTACGCGGTCGCCGGACGCAGTGGCGACTGGACGGCGATCTGGTACCTGGGCCGCAAGGCGTGGTTCAAGAACCCGAAGAACCATCCGACGGCCGTCGGCGCGAGCGGCCGGTTCGTGACTCCGAAGGAGGGCTTGAGCGAGATCCCGGTGTTCGGGCGTGCCCTCCCGGAGGAGGAGGCCTACCCGGAGGGAGTGGAGCAGCAGTCCGAGTCCCCACTCCCGTACAACCTCCTCGCGGGGCAGCGGTACGTGGCGCAGTCCCGGCCCGTCGGCTCCTACATCGACCGGTCGACCTTCAGCGACACACCGAGCCTGGTGGTGACGGGCCGGGAGGAGTACTACGAGATCCAGTTCGGCCACCGGATCGCCTACGTCCGGGCGCGCGACGTGGACCTGGTCCGCGTACCCGGCACAAAGAAGGCGCCCTCGGGACACGCGGCGCCCCCTGCCCAGCGGTAACAGGATCCCGGTCCGAGCCGGAGGCGCCCACGCGACCGCGTGGGCGCCTCCGGCTCGTGGTGGTGGTGGGATGCGGCGGCGATCTCCTGCGTGGACGCCCCCGCGCCATCGGGAGGGGCCCGGTCGACGCGGAACGGACGATCCCGAACCTCCGGCAACACCCCCGCGCCCCACAGCACGCTCCACGCGTCCCCACAGCGCTCCGCATCCCCACAGTCCTCCGCATCCCCGTGGCTCTCCATCTCCCCACAGTCCTCCACCGCCTCGCAGTCCTTCGCGTCCGCGACCCCGTCGGCGGTCGCCGCCCGCTCTTCCGCATCAGGTACGCGCCACCCATACGCAGTAAGGCGAATCCCGTGCGCAACGCATCGCCTCGCCGTCGGGCGGAGTCGTGGACAAGGCGCGAAAACGGGTGGAGAGCGCTCTGTGCCGCCGACGTCGGGGGCGTCAGCAGCGAGAACCCTTGACGCCGTCGAAGGACAGTGCCATGCCGACACGATCCGGTTCGAGTGGCAGCCCCACGGGTGGGCGGATAAGACTGAGTCAACGGTTTTGTGACCGGACAACAGATCCGATCTCATGACTTCCGGATTACTCGCTCCGGCCATCGAAAAGCGCGAGTGCAGAGCGCCGACCGTCATGGCAGGCGGCATTCGAAAGGTCCTCAAGGAGCTCGTATGGAGGAGAAGTCCGTCGAAGTCCTGATGCATGGTCCGGGTGAATACGAACTCGACAAGCACGGGAACACCGGACCGAAGAGCGGCATCGAGAGAGACCTCGCCGAGGTGTTGGCCGACGTCATCAGCGTCGAGCGAGTATCGGTCGAGAGCCACTTCTTCGACGATCTCGGCGCCAACTCACTGGTGATGGCCCAATTCTGCGCACGGGTCAGGAAGCGGGCGGACCTTCCCTCCGCCTCGATGAAGGACATCTACCGGTACCCGACGATCCGAAGTCTGGCGGCGGGGCTCGCGGAAGCCGAGCCCGTTCCCGGCGAGTCGTCGGTCCCGGTACCGGCCACGGTGGTGACGAAGGCCGGCTCGGCGCGGTACATCCTCTGCGGAACACTGCAGTTCCTGTTCTTCGCGGGATATTCCTACCTCGCCGGACTCGTCACGGACCGAGGCTATTCATGGGTCTCCGCCGGGACGGACGCGATCCACATCTACCTGCGATCGCTCATCTTCGGCGGCATCGGCTTCGTCGCTCTGTGCACCTTCCCGATCCTGGCCAAATGGCTTCTGATCGGCCGGTGGAAACCGCGCGAGTTCCCGATCTGGGGACTGACGTATCTGCGCTTCTGGATCGTCAAGGTGATGATCCACGCCAACCCGATGATCTTCTTCGTCGGCAACCCCCTCTACGTGCTGTACCTGCGCGCCCTGGGCGCCCGGATCGGCAAGGGGGTCACGATCCTCTCCCACAACGTTCCGGCCTGTCCCGACCTGCTCACGATCGGCGCCGGCGCCGTGATCCGCAAGGACTCGTTCTTCCCCTGCTACCGGGCGCACGCCGGCCGTATCCAGACCGGCCGGGTCACCCTCGGACGGGACGTGCTCATCGGCGAGAAGACCGTGCTCGACATCGACACGTCGATGGGCGACGGCGCTCAACTCGGCCACACGTCCACGCTGTACAGCGGCCAGGCGATCCCGGCCGGCCTGCGCTGGCACGGATCCCCGGCACAGCCCACGGAGCACGACTACCTGAGGATCGAACCGGTCAAGTGCGGCACACTGCGCCGGGCCGGCTTCGGCTTCCTCACCATCCTTCAGGTGTTCTTCCTCTACGTGCCACTGACCGTCGGAGGTGCGTACCTGCTGCTCGACCTGATTCCGGCGCTGCACAGCCGACTGGGCCCGGGCTCAGGGGGATTCACCTCGTCGGGTCTCTACATCGACGCGCTGGTCCTGTCGTTCGTGCTGTTCTTCGGATTCGTCGTCTTCGGCCTGGCCGTGCTGTGCACCGTTCCGCGCCTGCTGAACCTGTTCATCCAGCCGGACAAGGTCTATCCGCTGTACGGCTTTCACTACTCGACGCACCGAGCGATCGCGCGCATGACCAACCTGAAGTTCTTCAAATGGCTGTTCGGTGACAGCTCCTACGTCGTCCCTTATCTGCGCGGCCTGGGATACGACTTGTCCAAGGTCGAGCAGACCGGGTCGAACTTCGGCACGGAAGTGCAGCACGAGACCCCGTATATGGTTTCCGTCGGCAGCGGAACGATGATCGCCGACGGACTCTCCATCGTCAACGCGGACTACTCGAGCACCTCCTTTCGGGTGTCCCGGGCCTCGATCGGGCCACGCAACTTCATCGGGAACAACATCGCCTATCCCTCCGGAGCCAGGACGGGCGAGAACTGCCTCCTCGCGACGAAGGTGATGATTCCGCTCGACGGCGAGGTACGCGAGGGAGTGGGCCTGCTGGGCTCGCCGTGTTTCGAGATTCCCCGGTCGGTCGAGCGCGACTCCCGGTTCGACCATCTCCGCAACGGCGAAGAGTTTCGTCGCAGTCTCGCCGCGAAGAACCGCTACAACCTCAGCTCGATGGGTCTCTTCCTGATTCTCCGGTGGATCTACTTCTTCGTTCTCACCGTGGTCGCTCTCGCGGACGTCGATGTGTACGATTCCTACGGGCATGTACTGATCGCCGCGTTCCTGGTATTCAGCCTTGCTTTCACACCTGTCTACTTCGTGCTGGTGGAGCGCTGCATCGCGGGATTCCGCGGACTGCGACCGCAGTTGTGTTCCATCTACGAACCGTACTTCTGGTGGCACGAGCGCCTCTGGAAGGTGCCTGACCACTACCTCAACGTCTTCAACGGCACCCCTTTCAAGAACGTGATCTGGCGGATGCTGGGTGTCCGGATCGGTAGCAGGGTCTTCGATGACGGCTGCTATCTGACGGAGCGGACGCTCACCACCATCGGGAACGACTGCACGCTCAACGCGGGAAGCAAGATCCAGTGCCACTCGCAGGAGGACGGCACCTTCAAGTCCGACCGCAGCACGCTCGGCGACGGCTGCACCCTCGGTGTCGGCGCGCACGTCCACTACGGCGTGACGATGGGCGACGGCGCCGAACTCGCCTCCGACTCCTTCCTCATGAAGGGCGAGGAAGTCCCGGAGAGCGCTCGATGGGGCGGAAATCCCGCCGTGGAAACCCGCGATGCCCCCTATCAGCCCGCCGCACTGGCATACGAGGCACAGCGTGGCCGCCTCGGCCGGCCCGCCCAGCCGGCCGAACAGGATGGCCGCCCCGCTGAACTGCCGAGCAAACAACGACGACTGCGACGCCGCCCCGACCAGCGGCCGGCGGAACCGGAGCGACCGTGAGCGGACGGGAAGATTCGATGGGAGTGCACGTGGAAGCCGATCGGGAGTTCTGGCGCGGTCAGCTCGCAGCCGGTGGATTCACCGCGCTGCCGCGATGGACGCTCCATCCGGTCACGGGCGTCGCCGACCATGAGGCGACGGTCCCGGAGGACGTCGTAGGACCGTTGCGCGGGCTGGCGCAGGATCTGGGAGTGCCGCTCGACTCGGTGCTGCTGGCCGCGCACGCCAAGGTGCTCGCCGCGCTGTCCGGTGAGCGCGAGATCGTGTCCGGCTATGTCCCCGCCGACGGCGGCCGGCCGTTGCCCTGCCGAATGACGACCGAGACCGCGACGTGGCGGACGTTGCTGCTGAACGCCCGTCGGGCCGAGTCCGAGCTCCTGGCCCACCAGGGCTTTCCGGTTGACGACCTCAGGCGTGAACTCGGCCTGACGGAACCGCCGTTCGAGGCCGTGTTCGATCCGGGCGGCATCGGTGGCGACCTGGCCGAGGACACCGTGTTGTGGGTCGGGTTCTCCGGGCAGGGCAGCCGGCTCGTGCTGCGGCTGCGGTATCGCACCGACGTACTCGACGCGGACTGCGCCGCCAGGATCGCCGGTTACCACGTCACCGCACTTGCGCTGATCGCCGCCGGTCCGGATGCCGAGCACGGGCGGCAGAGTCTGCTCTCCCCCGAGGAACTCCACTTCCAGCTCGATGGGCTCGGCGGACCGCGCCGGGAACTGCCGGACCGCCGGATGCACGAGCTGTTCGAACAGCGGGTGCGGGAACACCCGGACGCCGTCGCGGCCGTACACGGTGAACGGCAATGGACCTACCGCGAGCTCAACGCCCGGGCCAACCGGCTGGCACGAGCGCTGCTGGCACGGGGGCTGCGCCAGGAGGGCGTGGTCGCGGTGGTGACCGAGCGCACCCTGGACTGGCCGGCCGCGGTCCTGGCGGTCTTCAAGGCCGGGGGCGTGTATCTGCCCATCGAGCCGCACTTCCCGGCCGGTCGCATCGCGACCACGCTCTCGCGCGCCGAGTGCGCCCTCGTGCTCGCCGAACACGGCAGCACCACCACCCTCGACCAGGCCCTCGACTCCCTGCCCGGGATCCGGAAGGTCTTCATCGACGCGGCCTACGCCGAGGACCATGCCGACGACGATCTGGGCCTGCCCGTCGCACCGGACCAACTCGCCTACATCTACTTCACTTCCGGCTCCACGGGCGAGCCCAAGGGCGCGATGTGCGAGCACGCGGGCATGCTCAACCACCTGTACGCCAAGATCGACGACCTGGAGATCGGCGAGGGACAGGTGGTCGCGCAGACCGCGCCCCAGTGCTTCGACATCTCGCTGTGGCAGCTGGTGTCCGGGCTTCTGGTCGGCGGGCGGACACTGCTGGTGGAGCAGGAGGTGATCCTCGACGTACAGCGGTTCGTCGACAAGGTCGTCGACGGCCGGGTCGCCGTCCTCCAGCTCGTACCTTCCTATCTGGACGTCGTCGAGTCCTGCCTGCGGCAGCACCCCCGCGAACTGCCGGACCTGCGGTGCGTGTCGGTCACCGGCGAGGCGTTGAAGAAGGAGCTCACGGAGCGCTGGTTCGCCGTCCAGCCCGGGATCAAGCTGGTCAACGCCTACGGGCTGACCGAGACCTCGGACGACACCAACCACGAGGTCATGGACCGGGCGCCGGACCGCATCCTGCTCGGCCGCGCGGTCAACAACGTGCACGTCTACGTCGTCGACGAGCACCTCACACCGGTGCCGCTCGGCGCCCCCGGTCTGATCGTCTTCTCCGGCGTCTGCGTCGGCCGCGGATACATCAACGACCCCGAGCGCACCCAACAGGCCTATCTGGCCGATCCGCACCGTTACGGCGCCCGGCTCTACCGGGGCGGCGACTACGGCCGCTGGCAGCCCGGAGGCAAGCTGGAGTTCCTCGGCCGCCGGGACACCCAGGTGAAGATCCGTGGCTTCCGGATCGAGATCGGCGAGATCGAGAACACCCTGTTGCGGGTGCCGGGGGTGCGCGACGGCGCGGTGGTGGTCGCCGAGCGGGCCGATCAGAGCAAGCACCTGGTGGCGTTCTACTCCGGCCCGCGGGCCCTCGACGGCGACGTGCTGCCCGCCCGGCTCGGGGAGTCGCTGCCCGAGTACATGGTCCCGTCGGCCTTCCACTGGCGCGAAAGCCTGCCGCTGACCGCCAACAGCAAGATCGACCGGAAGATGCTGCAGACGCTCGCCGGAGAACTCGGCGTCGTCCAGGACGACTACCAGGCGCCGAACACACCGACCGAGCATCGGCTGGCGGCCGCGTGGTCGAAGGTGCTCGGCATCCCGCAGGACCAGATCGGACGGCTGGACCACTTCTTCGACCGGGGCGGCACCTCGCTGTCGGCGGTGAAGCTGGCGATCACCCTGGACCGTGCGGTGTCCCTCAAGGACGTCACGCGTCACCCGGTCCTCGCCGACCTCGCCGGGCTGGTCGACGGCGGGTCCGAGCGACGCCCGGGGCTGCTGCACCGGCTGTCGGGATCGGACGGGGCGCAGGCCGGGGCCCTGGTGTGCTTCCCCTACGCCGGCGGCAACGCGGTCAACTTCCAGCCGCTGGCCAGGGCCCTGCCGGATGGTGAGCCCGCGGTCTACGCCGTCGAGCTGCCCGGTCACGACATGGCCGCCGAGAGCGAGCCGTTCGCTCCGATGACACGGGTGGTCGAACAGGTCGTCGACGAGATCGTCCGGCGTGGCCTGACCAGGATCCTGCTGTGGGGCCACTCCTCGGGCGCCGCGCCGGCCGTGGAGACGGCCAGAAGGCTGCAGGAGCGCGGGGTGGACGTCCAGCGGGTGTTCCTCGGCGCGCAACTGCTCGGCAACGCCGCCGAGCGGCGCGCCACCATCGCCGAGCTGACCGAACTGAGCGACGCCGCGATCGCCGCGAAGCTGAGCGCGGACGGCGGGTACACCGAACTCGACGAGCTGGATGCGCGGCACGCCGAACACGTGGGTGCCGCCTACCGGCACGACTGCGTATCCGCACACCGCTACTTCGCCGACCTCCTGGACAGCCCGCCGACACCGAAGCTGTCCGCGCCGGTCACCGTGGTCGTCGCCGCCGACGACCCGAGCACGGCGGACCACCACCACCGCCACCACGACTGGCAGCTCCTGGCCGAACAGGTCGACCTGCACGAGCTCTCCGACGGTGGCCACTACTTCCCGCGCACCCGTCCGGCCGAAGCGGCACAGGCCGTTCTGCGCGTCGCCGAACTGTTCGCTCCTTCCTGAGTGACAACTGACCAGTGACAACCGACGAGTGACCCACGGACAAGTGGCTCACCGACAAGTGACCCATCGACAAGTGACTGAGTGACAACCGACTGAGTGGCTGAGGAAAGGAAATCGAGATGTCGTCCACTTCCACGGCGTCGCTGCTCGACGTGGAACTGCAGCCCGGCAGACCTCCGCTCCTGCGGGCCGAGGCCACCGGTGGCGCGGCGAGCTGGGCAGCCGGGCACCGCGACGCGCTGCGCGCCGTCGTCGCCGAGCACGGCTGCGTCATGGTCCGCGGCCTCGGGCTGCGCGACGCGGCCGAGACCGGTGCCGTCTTCTCGAAGCTCGCCACCGGTCTGATGACCGAGAAGGAGGTCTTCGCGCCCCGACGGACCTACTCCGACGGCGTGTACTCCTCGACGAAGTGGCCGCCGAACCAGCCCATGTGCATGCACCACGAACTGAGCTACACGCTCGAGTTCCCCGGCCTGATGATGTTCGCCTGTCTCAGCGCGCCCACCGAGGGCGGGGCGACCGCGGTCGCC
This sequence comes from Streptomyces sp. NBC_01450, assembly GCF_036227505.1. NCBI lineage: Bacteria > Bacillati > Actinomycetota > Actinomycetes > Kitasatosporales > Streptomycetaceae > Streptomyces > Streptomyces sp. NBC_01450. The sequence continues at coordinate 4,223,743 of NZ_CP109480.1, forward strand.
GACGCACCGACCGTGCTCGACGCGCTGCCCGCCGAGTTGACCGAGCGGTTCGAGCGCGAGGGCTGGCTGCTCACCCGCAGCTACAACGACGAGATCGGGGCGTCCGTGGCCGAGGCCTTCGGCACCGAGGACCGTGATGCCGTCGAGAGCTACTGCCGCGCCAACGCCATCACCTTCGAGTGGCAGCCCGACGGTGGGCTGCGCACCCGGCAGCGCCGCAGCGCCGTGGTGCGTCACCCCGTCACCGGCCGGCGCTGCTGGTTCAACCAGATCGCCTTCCTCAACGAGTGGACGATGGCCCCCGAGGTGCGTGAGTACCTGATGGACGTCTACGGGGCCGACGGACTGCCGTTCAACACCCGCTTCGGCAACGGCGACCCGATCGGCGAGGACGTCGTGGAGGCGCTCAACAGCGTCTACGAGGCCCACACCGCGCGCGAGCCGTGGCAGGCCGGGGACCTGATGCTCGTCGACAACATCCGCACCGCGCACAGCAGGGAGCCCTTCGAGGGACCACGCGAAGTGCTCGTCGCCCTGGCCGACCCGGTGCGTCTGACCGACTGCTCTCCGACCGTCGAGGTGACCGCGCCATGACCACCATCCATTCCACCGCAACGGAGTCCGCGCCCGCCGCGCCGGTCACCGTGCCGCCGTTCGCGGTGATCCCCGGCGCCCAGGTCCAGCGCGCGCTGCGCGGACGCGAGAAGCAGATCGTGGAGTTGGTCGAGGAGACCTACCGGGTGCACGGCGCCGGTGACTCGGTGAACCCGCCGTCGTACTTCCTGCGGTTCCCCGACCGCCCCTCCTCCCGGATCATCGCGCTGCCCGCCTCGATCGGCGGGGAGGTGCGGGTGGACGGTCTGAAGTGGATCTCCAGCTTCCCGGAGAACGTGAAGGCCGGTATCCCGAGGGCCTCGGCCGTGCTGATCCTCAACGACCACGACACCGGCTACCCGTTCGCCTGCCTGGAGAGCTCGATCATCAGCGCCACCAGGACGGCCGCGTCGGCCGCCGCGGCCGCCAACCGGCTCAGCCGCGACCGGTCGCGACCGACGCGGGTCGGCTTCTTCGGGGTGGGCCTGATCGCCCGGTACATCCACACGTTCCTGGCCGGCAGCGGCTGGTCGTTCGACGAGATCGGCGTGCACGACCTGTCCGCCGACAGCGCGGCGGGCTTCCGGTGCTACCTGGAACAGTCGGGCGCCACCGGCCGGATCACCGTGCACGACAGCGCCGAGCAGCTGATCCGTAACAGCGACCTGCTGGTCTTCGCCACCGTCGCCGGGCAGCCCCATGTCAGCGATGTGTCGTGGTTCGACCACAACCCGGTGGTGCTCCATGTGTCGCTGCGCGACCTCGCCCCGGAGATCCTGCTCGCCTCGACCAACATCCTCGACGACATCGAGCACTGCCTGAAGGCCGACACCTCGCCCCATTTGGCCGAGCAGCTCACGGGCAACCGGGAGTTCGTGCACGGCACGCTGGACGACGTGATGGCCGGGCGGGTGACCGTGCCGGCGGACCGGCCGGTGGTGTTCTCGCCCTTCGGCCTCGGGGTGCTCGACCTCGCGGTCGGCAAGTACGTCTACGACGAAGTGGCCCGCTGCGGAGAACTGCACGTCGTCGACGACTTCTTCCACGAACTGAGCCGGTACGGATGAGCCGGCCGCGAACACGGGCCGCAGCAGACAGCGGCCCCTGACGCAGAGCCCTGTCCGACCCGGATGGACACGGGCTCCCGCCCACGGAAGCGAGAAGGCCCGCCCACGGTCGGACGGACATTCCGAAAGTGCTCTGCTCCAGATAGAGGAGACCGTCGTGCCCGTCATTTCCGTTCCCCACGCCTTCAACGAAGACGATCTCTATGTAGACCTCCGGTCGATCATCGGGCACTCGCTCTTCCTGAAGTGCGAAGGCTTCAACTTCGCCGGCTCGATCAAGTTGAAGGCCGCCGTCGAGATGGTGGAGGCCGCCGAGCGGGACGGAGCCCTGACCCCGGAGTCGATCCTGGTCGAGTCCTCGTCCGGAAACCTCGGCGTGGCCCTGAGCATGATCGCGGCGAGCAAGGGCTACCGGTTCCTGTGCGTGACGGACTCCCGCGGCAACCTGTCGACCAGGATGATGATGGAGGCCCTGGGCAGCCAGGTGCACATGATCGCCGGTCAGGAGGCCAACGGTGGCTATCTCGGCGCGCGGATCGAGTACGTGCGTGCGCTGTGCGCCTCCGACAGCCGGTACGTGTGGCTCAGCCAGTACACCAATCCGAGCAACTGGAAGGCGCACTACCGCAGGACGGCGCCGGAGATCGCCCGTCAGTTCCCGCAGCTGGACGTGCTGTTCGTCGGGGCCGGCACCACCGGAACCCTGATGGGCTGCGCGCGCTACTTCCGGGAATGGCACCGGCCGGTGCGCGTCGTCGCGGTGGACAGTGTGGGCTCGGTGTCCTTCGGCGGTCCGCCCGGCCGCCGGATGATTCCGGGCCTGGGGATGAGCATGCGCCCGCCGCTGCTCGACGAGTCCTACGTCGACGAAGTGATACGAGTCGAGGAGGCTGACACCGTCCGTACCTGCCACCGACTGGCCCGGCGCGGATTCGTGTTCGGCGGCTCCACGGGCACGGTGGTCAGCGGCGCGACGGACTGGCTGGACCGGCACGACGCACGCGACCTCACCGCGGTGGCCATCGGTCCGGACCTCGGCGAGCGCTACCTCGACACCATCTACCGGGCCAGCTGGCTGCGGGATCTCTACGGGGACGACGTACTCAGCTCCGAGGGGATCATGGCCGATTCCTGGGCGCCCTCCCCCGCGCCACCGCCACGGTGGGACAGGGAGCTCGAGCTCCAGAACGGGGAGCGCGAGAGCAAGCAGCACCCCCAGCTCGAGGACCGTAAGACGTAGGTCCGTCCTACCGATCAGGTCGCCTCACGGTGCGGCGCCCGATCGGCGTCGGCGAGCGGGGTCCGGCGTGTGCCGGACCCCGCTCGCCCTGTGCTGGGCAACTCGTTTCGGTTCGGCGGGCACGAGAGCGCGGCTCCTCAGCCGCGCTCTCGCACTCCGTACGAGGTGACGGGCCCCGGATGCCGCGGGTGTCCCAGGGGATCGGTCAGGCCGAGGCGCGCCCCCGCGCGGTGGCCTTCTTCGCGGCCGTCTTCTTCGCCGTGGCCTTCTTGGCGGACGTCTTCTTGGCCGCCGTCTTCTTGGCCGTGGACTTGGTGGCCGCCCCCGCCTTGCCGGCCGCGTGGTCCGTCGACTTCGCCGTCGACTTCGCGGCCGTCTTCTTCGCCGCCGTCTTCTTCGCGGTCGACGTGGACTTCTTCCCGCCGACCTCCTTGGGCGCCGTACGGGCCGACCTGCGGGAGGGCAACGGGGTGACCTCGGCGGGCTCACCGGGCTCCGTGCCGGTCGCCTCGCCGATCTCCTCGCCCCGGGACTTCTTGGCCGCGCGTACGCTCTTCTCCAGGGCCGCCATCAGGTCGAGCACCTTGCCGCCGGGCCGCTCCGCGGCGGGGGGCGCGGCAGGGATTTCGCCGGAGGCCTTGGCGGCGATGAGTTCCTCGAGGGCCTCGCGGTAGTCGTCGTGGAGTTCGCTGAGGTCGACCTCGCCGAGGGTGTCCATGAGGGCGTCGGCCAGGTCGAGTTCCTTGTCGCGGACGGTCACGCTCGCGTCCGGGGCGACCTCCTGGGTGGACCGGATCTCGTCCGGCCACAGCAGCCCGTGCATGGCGATCACGTCGTCCACCACTCGCAGCATGCCGAGCCGCTCCCGTCCGCGCAGTGCGAACTTCGCGACGGCGACCTTCCGGCTGCGCTTGAGGGCCTCACGCAGCAGGACGTACGGCTTGGTGGCGGGAACGCCGCTCGCGGCCAGGTAGTACGCCGTGTCCAGCTGGAGCGGGTCGATCCGCTCGGCCGGCACGAACGCCACGATCTCGATCGTCCTCGCGGTGGGGATCGGCAGCGAGGCCAGGTCCTCGTCCGTGATGGGGATCAGCGTGCCGTCCGCGTCCTCGTACGCCTTGCCGATCTCACCGGTGGTGACCTCGCGGTCCTCCACCTCGCAGACCTTGCGGTACCGGATGCGGCCGCCGTCGTCGAGGTGGATCTGGCGGAAGGAGACCGAGTGGCTCTCCGTCGCGTTCACGAGCTTGATCGGGATGCTGACCAGGCCGAAGGAGATGGCGCCGTTCCAGATGGATCGCACGTGCGGCACCTTCCTGGTGGTTCCTGCTGACACGGGTTCTTGTCGGCACGGGTTCGCGGGATGCCGTTGAAAGCCAGGCTAGACGGGTGTTCGCGACCTCACATCCGCAAGAGAGCGGTCGAGCGGTGGTGCGATATCGGCCATTTGATCACGGTTTCATGCGACTCTCGTCGTATGACGCCGATCACGGAAGTGGAGGGACGGCGGCTCGCGCTCACCCGTCTGGACAAGGTGCTGTACCCGGCGACCGGCTTCACCAAGGGTGAGGTGCTGCACTACTACGCGACCGTCTCGGAGCCCGTGCTGGCGCACCTCCATGACCGGCCGGTCTCCTTCCTCCGCTACCCCGACGGGCCGGACGGACAGGTCTTCTTCACCAAGAACGTGCCGCCCGGCACCCCTGACTGGGTCCGGACCGCCGAGGTCCCCCGGACGGAGGGCCCCGCACGGATGGTCCTGGTCCAGGACCTCCCCTCGCTGATGTGGGCGGCGAACCTCGTCACCGAGTTCCACACGCCCCAGTGGCAGGTGGACGCGCCCGGTCTGGCCGACCGGCTCGTGTTCGACCTCGACCCGGGGGCGCCGGCGACGGTCGTCGAGTGCTGCGAGGTCGCGTTGTGGCTGCGGGAGCGGCTGGCGGTGGACGGGATCGAGGCGTACGCGAAGACGTCCGGGTCCAAGGGGCTGCATCTGCTGGCGGCGCTGGTGCGGACGGCGTCCTCGGACGTCAGTGCGTATGCGAAGGAGCTGGCCGTCGAGGCGGAGCGGGCGTTGCCGGCGCTCGTCACGCACCGGATGACCAAGAGTCTGCGGCCCGGGAAGGTGTTCGTGGACCACAGTCAGAATGCCGCGCGGAAGACGACGGCCACGCCGTACACGCTGCGTGCGCGGCTCGCGCCCACCGTGTCCGCCCCCGTCACCTGGGACGAGATCGCGGCCTGTGCCGATCCGTGCCGGCTCGTCTTCCACGCGGACGACATCGCTGCGCGGCTGCACCGGCATGGCGACCTGCTCTCGCCCCTCCTCTCCCCGTCCCACGCCCACGCTCTCCCGTAGCCCCGGCGGTGCCTCGCCCCCGCCGCCCCTACCCGACCCATCCCCAGGGGCTCCGCCCCTTCAACCCCACTGGGGGCTGCGCCCCCAGACCCCCACATCGGCCTGAACGGCCTCGTCCTCAAGCGCCGGACGGGCTGAAAACGCGGGCCGGCCGGGGTGGGTGGGGCATCGGCCCCCAGCCTCGTCCTCACACGCCGGACGGACTGAAGACCCGGGCCAGGCGGAGGCTTTCAGGGGCGCGGGGAACTGCGCGACCGGCCCCACCCACCCGCAGCCGAACAACCACCGGGCGCACGGGGAATCCGGGGCGGAGCCCCGGTGCAGGGGGCGCGCGGAACTGCGCGACCGGCCCCACCCACCCGCAGCCGAACAACCACCGGGCGCACGGGGAATCCGGGGCGGAGCCCCGGTGCAGGGGGCGCGGGGAACTGCGCGACCAGCCCCCATCCGCCCGCAGCCGACGAAGCCACCAGGGGGTCTGGGGGCGGAGCCCCCAGGTTCGGAAAGGCGACCCACCGCCGGAGGTCCGGGGCGTCACGTGTGGAGCCATGTGTGACGGTCACGGGCCATCGCGTGCAGCGCCTCCACGTCCGCCGGCTTCAGAACACCCCCCAGTCGGGCCAACGAGGACAGATCGGTGTCCTTGAGGACGCGGACCTCGCGAAGGGGCGCGAGGACGTCGACGTCGGCGGGGCCAGCCAGGGCCAGGACGGCGTGGACCTCGGCGGTCAGCGCGTACGAGGCCCGGTCGGCGTCGGCCCGGACACGGCGCAGCAGCGGACTCGGCTCACGGCGGCCGACGGTGACCATGGGGTCGGTGACGAGAACCCGCTGCTTGCGGGCGTTCAGGGCGCGCACGGCGAAGATGCCGCCGGGACCGATCAGCAGGTGGTCGATGCGGTCGCCGCCGGGGAGCGGGATGGAGTGGAGGGTGTGCCAGCCCGCGCCCTCGAGGTGGTCCAGGGCGTCGCCGACGGCCTGCTCGGCGGCGAGCGCACGGCGTCGCGGGTCGGGCCGCAGGCGGCGCGCCGGTCCCGGGTCGCGGTCGAGGTCGATGATCAGCGCCTCGCCGGGCCGGTTCGGCGCGAGGTCGTCGTCCGGGTGAAGGGTCAGGCGGGCCAGCTCCGCGGGGGTCGGGACCGGTGGGGGTCCCACCGTCACCGGGCCGGTCAGGAACGGGCCGAGCGCGTCGAGCACGTCCTCGCGCCGCTCCTCGCTGAGCAGATTGACCCGGGCTGCCTCACGGTCGTACCAGGCGACGTTCCTCCCGTCGGTCAGGCACACGTACAGGCGCTCCTGCCCGTGGCGCCATGTCGGTATGACGCGCAGTCCGTTCATGCACCATCACCCCACGTCCATGGGAACAGGCGGGGTGCTCCAGGGGCAAGAACCCGGTTACCTTTGTGAGCAGTTGGGGGAGTTGTGGGAGGCGCTGTTGCGGACTCGCAGAAAGCAACCCGAGGTACCCGCTCCGGGCAGCCCGTGGAGCGAGATCGTGCCTGGCCTGTGGATGGGCGGGCACGCGTTCGCGGGGCGAACCGGCGAGCCGGAATTCGCGGTCGTGAGGGATGAGTTCGACCTGGTCCTGACGCTGCTGCGGCTGCCGGGGCACGGCCCCGACCCGGGTGTCGAGCACCATGTGTGGCCGATTCCGGACGGTCCCCTGGACGGGACGCAGCTCGCGGGGGTGATCCGGCTCGCGCGGGCCGCTGACGACGCGCTGGAGGACGGGCGGCGGGTCCTGGTGCGCTGTTATCACGGTTACAACCGTTCGGGGCTCGTGGTCGCGCACGCGCTGGTCCTCGCGGGGCACACCTCCGACGAGGCGATCCGGCTGATACGGAGTCGCCGCTCGCCGTGGGCCCTGCACAACGAGCTGTTCGTGGAGTACCTGCGTGCCGGCCTGCCCACGGCCCGCCTCCTGGAGGAGCTGGCGGAGTAGCCCTTCTCCTCCGCCCGCACGTCCGGCACCTCCGCACCTCCAGCATGTCCAGCTCCTCCGCCACCGTCGGGCATCCCACGACCTCACGCCCTCGCATCCTCACCAGCCACATCAGCCGCACCAGCCACATCGGCGAACAAAAAGGACTTCCCTACGAATATGGTGTACGGCGTCGGTTTCGTCGATTTCACGCCGCCCTCGCGCACCGAGCCGTCCCCCTGGCCCCGGCTCGAGGCCGGCCCGGACGCAGGAGAGCAGTGACCCCCACCCGGCCCCGCGGTCTCGTGCTCGCCGCCCTCGTCGCCGCGCTGGCGGCGGCCGTGGCGGGCTGTGGCGACTCCGGTGCCCTGCGGGGCGCGGGAGCGACGCCCACCGCCGTCGGCCCGTCCCGGCTCTGGCCCGATCTGCCGCCCGCGTCGATGGCCGCCCTCGACTACGGCGAGGCGGACACCGAGACGGTCACGGGCATCACGGCGCCGGGCGACGACATCCACAAGGTGGACCCGATCGCCGTGTTCCGCGCCGAGGTGGGCCGCCACCCGGACGAGTACACGGCCGTCCACGCCCCGTACCGTGAGACGGCCCAGCAGCTCCGGTACTGCACCGGCAAGGACACACTCGGCGGGAAGTGTCCGATCCTCCAGGCGTACTACGGTGATCTCACCGGCGACCGGAAGGACGACCTGGTGCTCGGCATCCGCTTTCCGCAGAATCAGCTGGCGGTGCGCGTGTACACCTTCGAGCACCACAAGCTGGTCCAGATCATGGGCACCACGGACAGCACGATCAGCGTCGAGGTCGCGGGCCGTGACGTGATCATCCGCTCGCCCTCGACCCTGCCGGGATACGAGTACCGCACGGTGTGGACCTGGGACCCGCACCAGCACGCGATGCTGGCGACCCGCGACGAGATCCTCCGCGTGGGCACGCCCGGCCCCACCAGGCGCGGCACCGCCTCGCCCGTCCCCTCGGCACCCCCCGCCCCGCCGGTCTCACCCTCGGCCTCTCCGTCTGCCTCGACGTCTTCATCGGCCTCCCCCACGCTGTCGCCCGCCGCGAGCGCCTCGTGAGACAGGGCCCGCGCCGCCTCCGGCTGCCCCGCCGCCTCCCCCGCTGGGCCGCCACCCTCACCTGGAAGGCCGCCGCCTTCATCACGGTGATGTGCTGCGGCCTCGCCGCCCTGCTCGGCGTCCTCGTGCATGTCTCGGTGACCAACCAGACCGTCGGCGAGGCCCGCGGCCGGGCGCTCGACCGGCTGGCGGAGGTGACCGCGGACTACCAGGCGGGCGACCGGCTGCCGCCGGGCGCGGGGGTGGATCTCCCGGGGCTGCCCGCGGCGCTGCGCGAGCTGGCGACGGACGGGCGCCGCGGCACGATGGTCGGGGACAACGACCCGCACCCCACCATGTGGGCGGCCGGACCCGCGAGCGGCGGGCGGGCGCTCGCCGTGCAGTTCGACTACTCGCAGGGCGCGCACGCCATCGACGCCCTGGACCGGTCGATCGTCTGGTCCTCGGCGCTGGCGATCGGCGCGACACTGCTGGTCGGGGTGTTCGCGGTGACGCGGGTGACCCGGCGGCTGCACGCGACGGCGCAGGTGGCCCGGCGGATCAGCGCGGGCGACCTGGACGCGCGCGTCAATGATCCCCGTACGGCCGTGGATCCCCGTACACAGTGCCCGACGCGCCCCCAGGACGAGGTGGCCGCGGTCGCCGGGGCCCTCGACACGATGGCGTCCTCGCTGCAGAGCAAGCTGACGAGCGAGCAGCGCTTCACCGCGGATGTGGCACATGAGCTGCGCACCCCGCTGACCGGGCTGCACGCGGCCGCGGAGCTGCTGCCGCCGGGCCGGCCGACGGAGCTGGTCCGCGACCGGGTGGCCGCGCTGCGCACGCTCACCGAGGACCTGCTGGAGATCTCCCGGCTGGACGCCGGGCGGGAGCTGCTGGAGCTGGACTCGGAGCCGCTGGCTCCGCTGGCCGAGCGGGTGGTGCGGGCGTCGGGCACCGAGACCGAGGTGCGGGTCGTGCGTGACGCCCGGGTGGAGACCGACCGGCGCCGCCTGGAGCGGGTGCTCGGCAATCTGGTGGCCAACGCGCACAAGCACGGGGCGGACCCGGTGGTGCTGACCGTCGACGGCCCGGTGGTGACGGTGCGGGATCACGGCGGCGGCTATCCGGACTATCTGCTGGAGCACGGGCCGCAGCGGTTCCGTACGGAGGGCGGTTCGAAGGGCCATGGGCTGGGGTTGACGATCGCGCTCGGCCAGGCGGAGGTGCTGGGCGCGCGGCTGTTGTTCGCCAACGCTCCCGGGGGCGGTGCGATCGCGATGCTGACGCTTCCTCAGGACGGGCGGGACGCCTCCGGCACCGGCGGGGAAGGGCCGACCGGGGCACGCTGAGCGCTCTCGCGTCCCCGATGGCGCAGTGCGGCCTGCGCGTATCCGAGCCCGCTCCTAATGTGGCGATCAGTCAGAGAAGTCATATTTTCGGAGGAGTCTCCATGTCCCTGCGTCACACTCTCGCCCGCACCGGGATGGTGCTCGCCGCCGGCACGCTCATCGCGGCGGCGAGCGCCGGCCCCGCCCTCGCCGCCGGCACGCTCATCGTGCCCGCGGGCACCGGACCCGGCATCATCGACGACACCCGCGACTGGGACGGCCTCGACTGGGACAACGGTGGCGACCCCTACTTCGGTGACCCCTACTTCGACGACGACGGTCTGGGCGGCGTCCGCTTCGACTACGACCCACGCGATGACGGACTGTTCGACTTCAACGACAACCGGCGCTTCCAGGGCCACATCACCGCCCGTAACGGCCTCGCGCTGCACAACCGACCCGACCGCGACAGCCGGATCACCCGTATCGCACCGTACCGCGAGCACGTCAACATCTACTGCAAGACCTGGGGCGAGCGCGTCGGCGGCAACCCGATCTGGTACCTGATCACCGACGGCGTCTGGTCCTGGGGCCCGGCGCAAGGCATCGCCAACGACGGCGCGTCCCCGCGTTGGTGCTGACGCCGGGCGCGCCCACCGGATCGGCCTGTCCGTCACCACATAACGGGACATCAGGTCAGCCACTTGCTACGTTCCGGACATGATTCAGCCCGGAATGCCAGGAATTCCCGGAACACGGGGACCGACCGTGGCAGCGGACCCGCCCACCCCCGCAGTCCGCCTGCCCCGGCGCCGTGGCATCGAGTTCACCCTGATCGTCATGGCCGTACTGCTGTCCGTGTTCGGCTACTGCGCGGTCGGATACGCCCGGCACGGCACCGTCCCGCCCGGCGCCGCGGTCTACGGCGCCGGGCTCGGTGTGCTCGCACTCCTCGCGCATCTCGCGGTGCGACTGCGGGCGCCGTACGCCGATCCGCTGCTGCTGCCCATCGCCGTCCTGCTCAACGGCCTGGGCCTGGTGCTGATCTACCGCCTGGACCTGGAGACCCCGGGCGACCGGGCCGCCCCCGTCCAGCTCATCTGGTCGACGCTCGGCGTCGCGCTCTTCATCGCGGCCGTCCTCTTCCTGCGCGACCACCGCGTCCTGCAGCGCTACACCTATGTCTCGGTCGTCACGGCGCTCGGCCTGCTGGTCCTGCCCATCCTCTTCCCCGCCGTGAACGGCGCCCGGATCTGGATCCGGATCGCCGGGTTCTCCATCCAGCCGGGCGAGTTCGCGAAGGTGCTGCTCGCGGTCTTCTTCGCCGGCTACCTCGCGGCCAACCGCAACGCGCTCGCCTACGCGGGCCGCCCCGTCTGGCGGTTCAAGCGGCTCCAGCTGCCCACCGGCCGGGTCCTCGGCCCGATCGTCGCGATCTGGCTGCTGAGCGTGGTGGTCCTCGTCCTGGAGCGGGACCTCGGCACCTCGTTGCTGTTCTTCGGCCTCTTCGTGATGATGCTGTACGTCGCCACCGGCCGCACCGGCTGGATCGCGGTGGGCCTGCTGCTCGCCTGTGTGGGCGCGATGGCCGTCGGCCGGCTGGAACCGCACGTCCACAGCCGGGTGCAGGACTGGCTGCACCCCTTCGCCACGATCGACGCGGGCCAGGGCCCGAACCAGCTCGCCCAGTCCCTGTTCGCGTTCGCCGCGGGCGGGATGATGGGCACCGGCCTCGGGCTCGGCCACTCCATCCTCATCGGATTCGCCGCCAAGTCGGACTTCATCCTGGCCACCGCGGGCGAGGAACTGGGCCTCTTCGGACTCTGCGCGATCTTCCTGCTCTACGGCCTCCTCGTGGAACGCGGCTACCGCGCCGGCCTCGCCCTGCGCGACCCCTTCGGACGGCTCCTCGCCATCGGCCTCGCCTCGATCCTGGCGCTCCAGGTCTTCGTGATCGCGGGCGGTGTGACCGGTCTGATCCCGCTGACCGGGATGGCGATGCCGTTCCTCGCCCAGGGCGGCTCCTCGGTCGTCACCAACTGGATCATGGTGGCACTGCTGATCCGCGTCAGCGACTCGGCGCGCAGCCAGTACGACGGGACGGCGGCGCCATGACCAAGTACATCCGCCGGGCCGCCGCCCTCTGCGCGGTGCTGCTGCTGGCCCTCCTCCTCAACGCCACCCGCGTCCAGGTCTTCCAGGCCGGGACGTACGACGGCAACCCGGCCAACCGCCGTCAGACGATCGCCCGTTACGGCCAGCCGCGCGGTGACATCCTCGTCGCCGGCCGGCCGGTCACCGGCTCCAGGGACAGCGGCCAGCAGCTCCGCTACGAACGGACCTACAAGGACGGCCCGTTGTACGCGCCGGTGACCGGCTTCGCCTCGCAGGTGTACGGGACGACGTTCCTGGAGAACGCCGAGGACGGCATTCTCTCCGGCAGCGACCCGCTGCTCTCGCCGTTCCCCCTGTGGAAGGAGGCCACGCACGCCCAGAACCCCGCCGGCAAGGTGGTCACGACGATCGACCCCGCCGCACAGCGCGCGGCGTACAGGGGTCTCGGTTCGCGACGCGGGGCGGTGGCCGCCGTCGAGCCGGCCACCGGCAGGATCCTCGCGCTGGTCTCCGCACCGTCGTACGACCCCGGGGAACTGTCCGGGACGGGCGCGGCGGTGGCGCACGCGTGGGACAGGCTGAACGGGGCGGCGGACAAGCCGATGCTCAACCGGGCGATCCGGCAGACCTATCCGCCCGGTTCGACGTTCAAGGTGGTGACGGCCGCGGCGGCCCTCGACTCGGGGGTGGTGACGGACCCCGACACGTCCACCACCTCCCCCGACCCGTACCGGCTGCCCGGCACCACGACCCGGCTGACGAACGAGACCGAGGGCTGCGAGGACGCCTCGCTGCGGTACGCCTTCGAGTGGTCCTGCAACACGGTCTTCGCCAAGCTGGGCGTGGACGTGGGGCTGAGCGACATGACCCGCACGGCGGCGGACTTCGGTTTCAACGACCGGGGCCTGCGGATCCCCTTCTCCGTCGCCCCCAGCAACTTCGACACGACGCTCGACAAGGCACAGCTCGCGCTCTCCTCCATCGGTCAGTTCAACACCCGAGCCACTCCCCTCCAGATGGCGATGATCTCGGCGGCCGTCGCGGGCGGCGGGGCCGTGAAAACGCCCTATCTGGTGGAGAAGACGACCACCCGGAGCGACAACACGGTGTCGACGACCGGTCCGAGCACGCTCCACCAGGCGATGAACCCGGCGACCGCGGCACGGATGCGCGAGCTCATGACGGACGTGGTGACGGAGGGCACCGGCACCAACGCCGCGATTCCCGGAGCGACGGTCGGCGGCAAGACCGGGACCGCCCAGCACGGCATCGACAACCTGGGGACGCCGTACGCCTGGTTCATCTCCTGGGCCCAGGCGGACGGCGCGATGGAGCCCGCGGTGGCGGTCGCGGTCGTCGTCGAGGACGCGGCGGCCGACCGTGGGGACATCAGCGGGGGCGGGGACGCGGCGCCGATCGCGAAGGCGGTGATGGAGGCGGTGCTCGGGTTCCGGGACGGGGACCGGGACACGCGTCGGGCCGACCTGCCGCTCGGTCAGGACCTCTACCGCAGCGGCGTACGAACTCGCCCGGATCAGCATCGCCCGCCTCACGGCCCCCCTGGCCCCACCGCGGCTGGCGGGACTCCGACACACTGACGGTCTTCGTGGAATGAGCGGCCCCGCCTGAACGGCCGTACCGATACGGGCGTATTTATGGGGAGGGGAACCCACCCACGAGATTCCAGCCCGTGCCCTGCCGGAGGTACCTCGCCCGTGAGCATCACCAAAGCGGCCCCGCCCGGGGCCGACCACCGCGACGAGGACGCGCCGGACGGTCCACGGGAACAGGCGGCCGGATCCCAGGGCTGGCAGTTCAACTCGCCGCTCGTGCTGGTCATGGTGCTGCTCGTCCTGGTGGTGGCCCAGGGGCCCGTCCGCCGGGCGCTGTCGGCGCCGGTGATGCAGAGCTGGATGACCGTGTTCGTCGCGGTGGTCGTCCAGGCACTGCCCTTCCTCGTCCTCGGCGTGCTGCTGTCGGCGGTCATCGCGGTGTTCGTGCCACCGACGTTCTTCGCCCGGGCGCTGCCGAAGCGGCCCGCGCTGGCCGTGCCCGTCGCGGGGTTGGCCGGGGCAGTGCTGCCCGGCTGCGAGTGCGCGTCGGTGCCGGTGGCGGGCGCGCTGGTACGACGGGGGGTCACGCCCGCGGCGGCGCTGGCGTTCCTGCTGTCGGCGCCCGCGATCAACCCGATCGTGCTGACGGCCACCGCCGTCGCGTTCCCCCGCAACCCCGAGATGGTCCTCGCCCGGTTCGTGGCGAGTCTGCTCGTGGCCTGTGTGATGGGGTGGCTGTGGCAGCGACTCGGGCGGGCGGACTGGCTGCGACCGCCGGCCCGGCCCTCGCACGAGGGGCTCGGCAAGGGGGCCGCGTTCTGGGATTCCGTGCGGCACGACGTGATGCACGCCGGCGGGTTCCTCGTCATCGGGGCGATGGCGGCGGCCACGCTCAAGGCCGTCGTACCGGCGACCTGGCTGCACGCCGCGGCCGCGAACCCCGTGGTGGCGATCCTCGCCCTCGCGGTCCTCGCCGTGCTGCTCTCCATCTGCTCCGAGGCCGACGCGTTCGTCGTCTCCTCGCTGACCCAGTTCTCGCTGACCGCGCGGCTGGCCTTCCTCGTGGTGGGACCCATGATCGACCTGAAACTCTTCGCCATGCAGGCGGGCACCTTCGGCCGCGGCTTCGCCCTGCGGTTCGCGCCCGCCACCTTCGCCCTGGCCATCCTCGGCTCGGTCCTCGTCGGGACGGTACTGCTGTGAACCGGCAGGCACAGGCGGCGGTCCTGTTCCTCGTCGGCGCGGCGGTCCTGCACGCCGGGCTCACCGACCTCTACCTGCGCTACGTCAAGGCGGGCTTGCGGCCGCTGCTGCTGGCCGCCGGGGTCGTACTGATCGTGGCGGCGCTGGCGACGGTCTGGTACGAGCGGCGGCCGGCGAAGACCTCGAAGGCCGAACTCCACACCGGGCACGGGAACGGCGACGGGGACGGAGACGGGCATGAGGACGGAGACGGTCACGGGCACGGGCACGTCCACCGCGAACCCCGTGTCGCCTGGCTCCTGGTCCTCCCCCTCTTCGCCCTGATCCTGGTCTCCCCGCCCGCGCTCGGCTCCTACAGCGCCATGCACGCCGGTACGGCCCTGCAGGCGCCCCTCGCCTACCCGTCCCTGCCGGCCACCGACCCGCTCCCGCTCGGCGTCGTCGACTACGCGGGCCGCGCCGCCTACGACCACGGGCGCACCCTGGCCCACCGGCGGGTCGCGGTCACCGGCTTCGTCGCCCTCGCCAAGGACGGCACCCCGTACCTGGTCCGGATGGCCCTCAACTGCTGTGCCGCCGACGCCCAACCGGTCAAGATCGGCCTGACCGGCCACGTCCCGCCCGTCCTGCAGCCCGACACCTGGCTCCAGGTCACCGGCACCTACACCGCCAGGCAGACCAAGGACCCCGTCAACGACGGCCGCATCCCGTTCCTCGACGTCATCGCGGCCAAACCGGTCCCGACCCCGCACGACCCGTACGACGAGAGCTGGAACAACTGAGGACGGGAGTGGCCTAGGGGCTGTCCGGCGGATCAAGTCGCAGGAAAGCAGCGGTGACTGATCAGCCGAGGTGAGCGGGGTCTGGTGCGTCCAACTGCAACGCGGAGGAGGGAGTCCACGCGATGGGGGGTCCCCCCGCTCGAGCGAAGTCGAGAGTGGGGGAGTCGGCGACCGACGACAACGCCGCAGGTGGGCGTGCCAGACCCCGCGTCTGCGGCATGATCCGCCGGACAGCCCCTAGGAAGCGCCGGGTACGGCCTCGCGGCGGCTCAGCCAGTCCTCGGGCACGTGCCGCACTCCCGTACGGGCGC
Source organism: Streptomyces sp. NBC_01450 (assembly GCF_036227505.1). Lineage (NCBI taxonomy): Bacteria > Bacillati > Actinomycetota > Actinomycetes > Kitasatosporales > Streptomycetaceae > Streptomyces > Streptomyces sp. NBC_01450. Next base: position 4,239,289 of record NZ_CP109480.1, read on the forward strand.
CCACGATGCCGCCCGTGATGGCGCACGTCGTGTCGACGTCGCCGAAGCCCTCCGCCGTGGTCCACAGGGCCGAGGTCAGGTCGTCGGGGTGGCGGGCGGCACACCAGACCGCGAACGGGACGGTGTCGTCGGCGCGGACCCGTTGGCCGTTGCCGAGGATGTCCGCGGCCTTCCAGGGTTCGGTGGTGAAGGGGAGGCTCGCGGCGCGGCGCAGCCCCTCGCGGACGGCGCTGTCGGGCGTGGCCTCGACGACCGTGCCGATGTTCAGGTCCCGCCGAGTGGACAGCGCCGCCGCGACGGCCACCGCCACCGCGCCCGCGATGCCCTCCGGGTGGGCATGGGTCACCTCCGCCGACAGCGTCGCCTGTGCGATCACCAGGCGCAGGTCGCGCCGGAACCAGGCGCCCAGCGGAGCCACCCGCATCGCCGCGCCGTTTCCGAGACTGCCCTCGCCGTCGAAGAGGCCGCGCGCCAACTCCGCCCAGCGGTCCGGCTCCTGGAGGAGACGCGGGAGCAGTTGGCGCATGCCGTAGCCGTAGCCCCGGGCCGGGTCGGCGTCGTAGCCGAGGGCGAACGCCTGGGCCAGTTCCGGTTGGCGGATCTCGCCGTGCTCGTCGAGGACACGGACGATTCCGAGTGCCATCGCCGTGTCGTCCGTCCAGTGCCACTCCGGTTCCTCGGGGGTGCGCCGGGCGCGGATCTCCTCGTACGCCTGGGGGCGGTCCCGGAAGAGGGGGAACCAGCGTTCGCCGAAGGCGTCGCCCAGGGCCAGGCCCTCCAGGCTGCGGCGGGCCAGGGCGTGGGGGGAGAACTCGGGGTTCGGGGTGGCTGTCATGGTGTGAGCATGCCGGTCGGGGTGGGCCCGCGCACGCGTGTTTGAGCGGGCCGTTTCTGGTGGTTCGCCTTACGAGTCCTCACCCTTCTCGATCATCTCCTCCACCTCCGCCACCCGTTCCTTCTCCTCCGCCGCGAACCTCTCCGCGTCCAGCCGCTCCGCGACCTCCTCGTCCTGGGCCATCAGCAGGTCGAGGTTGGAGTCGCCCATCTCGAAGACGCCCATGTCGACGTACGCCTGCTGGAGGCGTTCGCCCCACAGGCCGATGTCCTTGACGCACGGGACGATGCGACTGAAGAGCAACTGGCGGAACAGGCGCAGGAATTCGGACTGTTCGCTGTATTCCTCGGCCTCGGCTTTCGGAATGCCGAAGTTCTCCAGGACCTCGACGCCGCGCAGCCGGTCCCGCATCAAGTAGCAGCCCTCGATGACGAATTCCTCGCGCTCGCGGAGTTCGGCGTCGGAGAGCTGTGTGTAGTAGTCGCGCAGCGCCATGCGGCCGAAGGCGACGTGCCGGGCCTCGTCCTGCATCACGTAGGCGAGGATCTGCTTGGGGAGGGGCTTGTCGGTGGTGTCCCTGATCATGCCGAAGGCCGCCAGGGCCAGGCCCTCTATGAGGACCTGCATCCCGAGGTACGGCATGTCCCAGCGGGAGTCACGGAGGGTGTCGCCGAGGAGCGACTGCAGGTTGTCGTTGATCGGGTAGAGCATGCCGATCTTCTCCTGCAGGAAGCGGGCGTAGATCTCGGCGTGGCGGGCCTCGTCCATGGTCTGGGTGGCCGAGTAGAACTTGGCGTCGAGGTCGGGCACCGACTCGACGATGCGCGCCGCGCAGACCATGGCCCCCTGCTCACCGTGCAGGAACTGGCTGAACTGCCAGGACGCGTAGTGCTTGCGCAGCTCGCCCTTGTCCCGGTCGGTCATCTTCGCCCAGTGCGGGGTCCCGTAGAGGGTCATCGCCTCGTCGGGGGTGCCGAGGGCGTCGTGGGGATCGACCTCCAGGTCCCAGTCGATCCGTTTCTGGCCGTCCCACTGTTTGTCCTTGCCCTTCTGGTACAGGGCGAGGAGTCGGTCGCGGCCGTCGTCGTACTCCCAGCTGAAGCGTGCCGCCCCTGAGGCCGGTATCTGCCAGAGGGGGTCTCCCGGGTCCTTGGCGTACAGCTCGTGCGTCGGCATACAACGCAGGCTCACATGAGGTAGACGCGGCGTCAACAAGTCGTGCGCAAGGGATTGACGAGCTTGCTGACAAGCAGTCTCATAAGTCGTGACCGTCGGTAACCCCTGGAGTAATCCCGTACGACGAGGTGGGAACAGCCATGACGACCGTGACGGAAGTGGATGCGCTGCGCGATGCGCTCGGTCTGCTCAAGGACCGGGAGCAGGTCGCCGAGCGGCTGCTCGACTCCTCCGCCAAGCACTCCTTCGACCCGGACAAGGAGCTGGACTGGGACGCGCCCTTCGAGGAGGGCAAGTGGTTCTGGCCGCCGGAGCTGGTGTCGCTGTACGGCACCCCGCTGTGGAAGCGGATGGGCGAGGAGCAGCGGGTACTGCTCTCGCGGCACGAGGCCGCGGCGCTGGCTTCGCTGGGGATCTGGTTCGAGATCATTTTGATGCAGTTGCTGGTGCGGCACATTTACGACAAGGCCGCGACCAGTGCGCATGTGCGCTACGCGCTGACCGAGATCGAGGACGAGTGCCGGCACTCGAAGATGTTCGCCCGGCTGATCTCGCACGGTGGAACGCCGTACTACCCGGTGAGCCGGACGCATCTGAATCTCGGGCGGGTCTTCAAGACCATCTCGACCACGCCCGGATCCTTCACGGCGACTCTGCTCGGCGAGGAGATCCTGGACTGGATGCAGCGGCTGACCTTTCCGGACGAGCGGGTGCAGAGCCTGATACGGGGAGTCACGCGCATCCACGTGGTGGAGGAGGCGCGGCATGTGCGGTACGCGCGGGAGGAGCTGCGGCGGCAGATGGTGACGGCGCCGCGGTGGTCGCAGGAGTTCACGAGGGTGACGTCCGGGGAGTTCGCGCGGGTCTTCTCCGTCGCCTTCATCAACCCGGAGGTCTACACGAACGTGGGACTCGACCAGCGGGAGGCCGTGGCGCAGGTGCGGGCGAGCGGGCATCGGCGGGAGGTCATGCAGACCGGGGCCAAGCGGCTGACCGACTTCCTGGACGACATCGGGGTGCTGCGGGGGGTCGGGCGACGGCTGTGGAAGGCGTCGGGGCTGCTGGCCTGAACGCGGCGCCTGCGGTGCGTGGGTCGGGGCCGTGACGGTACGTCGAGCCCGTCGCCGCCGGATCAGACGTGGGCCGGGCAAGGGAGCCGCTGCTCGATCCGAACGTAAGCGACGGGCTTGCGACATACCGCCACGACCCCTTGCGTCGCATCGAGGCCGCGGGTGGATGGGGGCTCGTGTCCTGGCCGTTACGCTGCCGATATGACCTCGCAGGCTCCTCCCCCCGCATACCGCCGGCTGAGTGTCGAGGAGCGGCGCTCGCAGCTCCTCGAAGCGGCGCTGTCCCTCTTCGCGCACCGGGCGCCCGAGGAGGTCTCGCTCGATGACGTGGCCGAGGCGGCGGGCGTGTCACGGCCCCTTGTGTACCGGTACTTCCCGGGCGGCAAGCAGCAGCTGTACGAGGCCGCCCTGCGGTCCGCCGCGGAGGTTCTGGAGCACTGTTTCGCGGAGCCCCCCGAGGGGCCGCTGAGCGAGCGGCTGGCCAGGGCTCTGGATCGGTATCTGGCGTTCGTGGACCAGCACGACGCCGGGTTCAGCGCCTTGCTGCAGGGTGGGAGCGTCGTCGAGACGTCCCGGACGACGGCCATAGTGGACGGCGTACGGCGGGCCGCGGCGGAGCACATTCTGGATCATCTGGGGGTGCGGGAGCCGGGGCGACTGCTGCGGATGACCGTGCGGATGTGGATCACGGCGGTGGAGGGTGCCTCGTTGAGCTGGCTGGACGGGGGCAAGGAGCCGCCGTTGGACGAACTGCGGGACTGGCTCGTGGAGCAGTTCGTGGCGATGGTCGTGGTCAGTGCCGGGCGGGATGCGCAGACCGCCGCGGTGGTGCGGGCCGCGCTCGCCCTGGAGCGGCCGGAAGGGGCCGTGGGCGGGCTGGCCCGGGCGGTTCTTCCGGTGATCGGTGACGCCGCGCGACTGCTGTGACGGGTGCGTTTGTGACACTGGTGGCGTGAAGAGCGAAGACACCCCCTTCGAGGGCGGCCCGCTGGACGGGCGTGTGCTGCCCGTCCTGCTCGGTCTGACCGGACACCCGCCGAAGGTGTACCGGGTTCCGGTTCCGGCTGCCGACGGCGGGCCGCCGACCGTGCTCGTCTACCGGCGGGTCCAGGCGCGGGTGAGCAAGCGGCTGGGGCTGCATCAGAGGTGGAAGTACGAGTACGACCCCTCGGGCGGCACGGGGAGCGGGCGGAAGTGGCCCTGGTCCAAGCCCGGCGCCGAGAGCGGGGGAGCCACGCCGGAGTCCCACGCCGACGAGTGAGGTTCTTGGTCCGAACCGGTCAGTCGGCGCGCACTCGGGATGCGCCTGCTTGATCCTGCCGGTGCGAGGTGGAGGTACCACCTCGGCACCGGAGGTGATGGCGTGTCAGGAAGGCTTGTGCGTCTGGCTTGTACGGCCGCGATGACGTCGGGAGCGTTGTTCGCGTCCGCGTCCGCGGTGGCGGCCGTGCCGGATCCAGGGTCCGAAGGGCGTTCCGTGAGCCGACTGCTGACGGATCTTCAGCGGCTGTACCGGGACACCGAACGCGCCACCGAGACGTACGACGCCACGGCGGAGAAGCTGAAGAAGCAGAAGGCCGAGGTCGCCCGGCTCGACGGGAACCTCGCCAAGGCCCGCCTCTCACTGCACGACAGCCGCGCGGCGGCGGGGCGGCTCGCCCGGCAGCAGTACCAGAACAGCGGCGAGATCTCGTCGTACGTACGGCTGCTGCTCGCCCGTGATCCGCAGCACGCCCTGGACCAGGGGCACGTGATCGGGCAGCTGGCACAGGAACGGATCCAGACCGTGGGCCGGCTGGAGGGGACGGAGAAGAGGACCGACGGGCTGGCGCGGGAGGCGCGCAAGGCGCTCGACGGTCAACTCGCGCTCGCCGAGCGGCAGAAGAGGGAGCGCGACGAGGTACAGGGGCGGCTGAAGGACGTCGAGAAACTGCTCGCCTCGCTCAGCGTCGGCCAGCTCGCCGAGCTCACCCGGCTGGAGACGTCGGGAGCCACCGAGGCGCAGCAGAAGCTCGTGGCCTCGGGGGCGGCGCTCAGCAGTACGCGGCCGCCGACCCCGGAGGGCGAGAAGGCGGTGCGGTACGCGGTCGAGCAGGTCGGGAAGCCGTACGTGTGGGGGGCCACGGGACCGGGGTCGTACGACTGCTCGGGACTCACCTCACAGGCCTGGGAGCACGCCGGGCGGCCCATCCCCCGCACCAGCCAGGAGCAATGGGCCCGGTTGCCGCACATTCCGCTGAGCGGGCTGCGCCCCGGGGACCTGGTGCTCTACTTCCCCGGGGCCACGCATGTCGCCCTGTACGTGGGCAACGGCCTGGTGGTGCAGGCCCCGAGACCGGGTACCGACGTCAAGGTCTCCCCCATCGCCGCCAACCCGTTGCTGGGAGCGGTCCGCCCGGATCCGGACGGAGAGCCCCTGGCGCGGTACACCCCGCCGAAGCCGGCGACAGCGCCCCGTTAGGGGCGCGGGGAACCGCGTGGCCGGCCACCGGCTCCCCGGTCACGGAGGCCAGGTACGCCTCCGTCTTCTCGGGCTCAGAGAAGTCATCCCACGGCCTCGCGGGCTCACTACCTGCTGGTTCTCCCCAACCAGCTTGCCCGAAAGGAGCCATGGGCCGTCCCTGGGATCTGGCGCGGTTCTGCACATGCGAGAGACCTCGACGGGGGATTCACCGCTGGCAGCGTCCGAACGTCACGACGTAGGTGCCGGCGCTGGGCGACGAGGCCCCGGCCCGGTCCGCCGAGCCGGGCTGGGCCCACGGGCCTATCTCGCGCAGCGACGGCTTGAGGATGATGGCGCGGTGGCCGGGGCTGTTCATCCACCAGTTGACGGCGGCCTGCGGAGTTCCCGATCCGCCCCACCCGGTGTACGTGATCTCGTTGAACTCCCACGAGCGGGGGTTGGGACAGTATCCGGCCGCCTGGATGCGGCTCTGCGGTGTCGAGCCGGTTTGGGGGTTGCGGTGCGGGTCCTTGCCCGGTCCCCACCACTTCAGCTGGACGGCCGCGACAGCATGCTGCTGGGCCGCGTTCGTCAGGGCCTGGCTGATGGTGAGGGCAGGCAGCCCGCGCTGTGTGCGCTGCGCGTTGATCAGGCACATCACGGCAGTCCTCGCCTGAGTGACCGTCCCGGCAGTCGGAGCCCGGTTGGCGGCGGCCGGGTCGCAGGTCACGGCGGCCGCGGGCGGGGCCGCCACGACAGGGAGGAGCGTGGCCGACAGGGTGACAGCCGCGGCGGTGCTCAGCAGTTTTCCGGTGCGCGACATATGGCTTTGCACGGATACTCCACCTCCTGCGAACACGAACGGTGTTGTCATCCAGGCTGCCACCGGCCCTGACCCGTCGCCATCCGGGGCCGCGGGCCGGGCGTGCCGCTCGCGGGTGCGCTTGTCCTTCTCCCTGCCCTCGGCCCGCAGCCGCTCCAGCTCCGCGCGCACGCTCTCCCGCAAACAACCGCCGGGCGAGGGCTCTGCCACCGGCCGGACCGACGACGGCGACCCGTTGCGCCTCGCTCGCGACACCCAGGCACGTACGGCGGCTGGATCATCAGCCGATGAGACATCGTGGTGGGCATCCCCACTGGGCTGCGGATGCCCACCACGTGCGGTGCGACAAATGCTGGGCCGTCCGTGGGCCGTCCGAGGACGGCCCACACCGACCGACAACAACCAATGACGCCCGCCGAACCGCTGGTCAGAAACCCATCAGGCTCCTGCGACCGAGGCCAGGTACGCCTCCGTCTTCTCGGGCTCATAGAAGAAGTTCTCGAAGTCCGCCGGGTCGTTGAAGCCGTTGGCGAAACGATGCGCCACCGCCGGGATCTGCCCGCCGGCCCCGATCAGGTTGAGGACGTGCTCCGGCGGCACGCCCAGCATGGCGTTCGTCCACTTCGTCACGTGCTGAGCCGTGTCCCAGTACCGGTCGAACGTGGACCGCATCCACGTCTCGTCGAACTCCTTGTCCTCGTGCTCGAGGATCGAGGCGAGGTACGCCGCCGCGCACTTGGAGGCGGAGTTGGAGCCCTGGCCGGTGATCGGGTCGTTGGCGACGACCACGTCGGCGACGCCCAGGACCAGGCCGCCACCGGGGAGGCGGCCGATCGGGCCCCGGACGGTGGGCGCGTAGCGTCCGGACAGCGTCGCGTTGGCGTCGGTCAGTTCGACCTTGGTGGCCCGGGCGTACTCCCACGGCACGAACTTCTCCATGAGTTCCAGGGTCAGGGAGAGGTGCTCGGCGGGGTCCTTGATGCCGTTGAAGGCGTCGACCGGGCCGCCGGGTACGCCCTCCCAGAAGAGGATGTCCGCGCGGCCGGAGGTGGTGAGGGTCGGCATGACGAAGAGCTCGCCGACGCCGGGGACCAGGTTGCAGCGGACCGCGTCGTAGTCGGGGTGCTCGGGGCGCGGGCCCAGACCGTGGACATAGGCGACGGCGAGGGCGCGCTGCGGCTCCGTGTACGGGGAACGGGCGGCGTCCCGGCCGAACATGGAGACCAGTTCGCCCTTGCCGGCCGACACCAGGACCAGGTCGTACGTACGGGCGAAGTAGTCGAGGTCGGAGACCGCGGCGCCGTGGATGACCAGCTGGCCGCCGCGCTGGGCGAAGGTCTCCATCCAGCCGGCCATCTTCACCCGCTGGTCGACCGACTGCGCGTAGCCGTCGAGCCGGCCCACCCAGTCGATCGCGCGCTGGGTCGGGCCGGGGTCGTGCGAGCCGGGGGCGGCGACCGAGACGCCGAGGCCTTCGATCTTCGGGGCCTGGGACTCCCAGAAGTTCAGCTGGAGATCGCGCTCGTGCTGAAGTGCCGTGTGGAACATGCACTGCGTCGACATGACGCGCCCGGTGCGGATCTCGTCCGCCGTCCGGTTCGACATCAGGGTGACCTCGTACCCGTGCGACTGGAGGCCGAGGGCAAGCTGGAGTCCGGACTGACCGGCTCCGACGACGAGTATCTTCCGCATGCGCGTCCTAACTCCGTGTACGTCCTATTCGGGGCTCACGTCGAGCGCGTGCCCCACCAATGCGAGCAGGGTCTCGACGACCGAGATCCGGCGCCTGGCATCCATGATCATGACAGGTATGTGTGAGGGCACCGTGAGGGCCTCGCGCACATCGTCGGCGTCGAAGTGCTCGCTGCCGTCGAAGTGGTTGACCGCGACGACATACGGCAGTCCGCAGCTCTCGAAGTAGTCGAGCGCCGGGAAGCAGTCCTTGAGACGGCGGGTGTCGGCGAGGACCACCGCGCCGATCGCGCCGCGCACCAGGTCGTCCCACATGAACCAGAACCGCTGCTGGCCCGGCGTGCCGAAGAGGTACAGGACCAGGTCGTCGTCGAGGGTGATGCGGCCGAAGTCCATGGCCACGGTCGTGGTCACTTTGTCGGGGGTGCCGGTGAGGTCGTCCGTCTCCTCGCTGGCCTGGGTCATCAGCGCCTCCGTCTGGAGGGGCGTGATCTCGGAGACCGCGGTCACCAGCGTGGTCTTGCCCACGCCGAAGCCGCCCGCCACCACGATCTTCGTCGCGATCGGGGCGCGGGTGCGGTCGGTCTGCCAGGCCTGGAGGTTGTCGTCGGACTCGGGCAGCGGCACCGGGGCCAGCGGCATCGGAACCGAGGCGGGGGAGGCCGTTCTCGGCGCACCCTCAGAGACGACGGAGTCCATTCAGCACCCTTTCCAGCAGAGCGCGGTCCGGCTGTCCCGGGCCGTGACCTGTTCCGTACACACGGATCTTTCCCTGGTCCGCCAGGTCGCTCAGGAGGACGCGGACCACACCCAGCGGCATCCTGAGGAGGGCGGCGATCTCGGCCACCGTACGCATCCGGCGGCAGAGTTCGACGATGGCCCGCATCTCGGGCATCACCCGGGTCGCGAGCGAGCCGTTGGTCAGCTCCTTGCGCTCCTCGGGGGCCTCGAGCGCCGCCACGAACGTCTCGACCAGCAGCACGTGCCCGAAACGGGTACGGCCGCCGGTGAGCGAGTACGGGCGCACGCGGGCCGGTTTGCGGTCCCCGCCACGTATGGGGAGCTTGGGCGCGGAGGAAGAACTCACTGGGCACTCCCCGTCGGCTTGGCTTCTAGTGACTGGCGTAGCTCGCTGCGGAGTTCGGGCGTCAGGACGTGTCCGGCGCGGCCGACGAAGAGCGCCATGTGGTACGCCACCACGCTCATGTCGCAGTCCGGGGCGCCGTGCACGCCGAGCAGCGAGCCGTCGCTGATCGACATGACGAAGACACTGCCCTCGTCCATCGCGACCATCGTCTGTTTCACCCCGCCCCCGTCCATCAGCTTGGCGGCGCCGATGGTGAGGCTGCCGATGCCGGAGACGATGGTGGCGAGGTCGGCGGAGGAGCCCTTGGGGCCGGTGGGGCGTGCCTCCGCCCCGGTGCGGGCCTCCGCGTTCCTCCCGGGGTCGGAGGAGAGCAGCAGCAGACCGTCGGAGGAGACGACCGCGACCGACTGGAGGCCCGGCACCTCCTCGACGAGGTTCGTCAGCAGCCAGTGCAGATTGCGGGCTTCACTGCTCAGGCCGAAGGTACTGGGCGCGGTCAACTGCTTGCCTCCTCGACTGTGCCCCCCGATGCGTCTACTGCGTCCTGCTGTCGCACCGCGCCCTGTGCTTGGTCCGACGCGGTGTTCCGTGCGGTGTCGTGCGGGGTGGGCGTCTGGCCCGTCTGTTCGGCGATCTCCGCCTCCACGTCGCGGCGGCCGTCCGTCGCGCCCCGGTGGAAGCCGCCGAGCCTGCGCCGCAGCGCCTCGGCGTCCACCCCGCCGACGCGCGGCCGGGGGACCGGCGCGGGCGCCGAGATCTTCGGCGTCCGCTTGGGCAGACCCTTGTCGGTGACCCGCTCCGGCTCCTCGTCCGACACCCGTTCATGCGAGTCGGGGCCGATGGCGTAGGGGTCGGGAGTGCCGGCGTAGGGGTCGGTGGTGGTGGTGTACGGGTCGGTGGTGGCCTGGGCGGGGAGGGCGACGTCCGGGGCGGGGGCCGTCCCGGACGCGGTGGGCTCGTCCGGCAGGGCCACCGGCTCGTCCGCCGAGACCACCGGTGCCATGAGCTCCATGGTGGTCTCGGAGAGTGTCGGCTCGGGGGCGCGTACCGCCTCCTGTGCGGCGGTGTCCGCCTGTACGGCCTGCTCCGCGGCGGCGATCAGAGGGTCCTCGTCACCGGCGGGAGCGGCGGGAGCGGCGGGGCTCGCCTGGTTCCGTGCCGTGAGGGCCGAACGGCCGCGCAGGACGTTGGAGTTGGCCTCCGCGTCGGCACCCGGGAGGGCGACCGAGGGGGCGGCTCCGGCGACCGGGGCGGCCGTGGGGACCGTGACGGCGGGCGCGGTCGCGAGCAGCGTCCCGGGGAGGACCACCACGGCCGCGGTGCCGCCCTGCTTCTGCTCCCGCAGCTGTACGCGCACACCGTGCCGGTGGGCGAGGCGCGCCACCACGTACAGGCCGAGCCCGAGTCCCTCGCCGCTCTCCTGGTCGTAGGCGTCCTCCGGATCGAACTCGGAGAGACGGGCGTTGAGCTGGGCCATCCGGTCGGCGGCCATGCCGATGCCCTCGTCCTGCACGGAGAGCATCACCTCGCCGCTCTCCAGCAGCCAGCCGGAGACCTCGACGGGCAGGTCGGGCGGCGAGAACGACGAGGCGTTCTCCAGGAGTTCGGCCACCAGGTGCGAGAGGTCGTCCGCGGCGAACCCGGCGAGGTGCGCGTGCGGCGGCAGGACGGCGATACGGACGCGCTCGTACCGCTCGATCTCGCTGACCGCGGCACGTACGACGTCGACGAGCGGGACGGGGCCCGCGTGGTGCTGGACGTGTTCGTGACCGGCGAGGACGAGCAGGTTCTCGCTGTGGCGCCGCATGACGGTGGCGAAGTGGTCCAGCTTGAAGAGCGTGCCGAGGCGGTCCGGGTCCTGCTCGCGCTCCTCCAGGCCCTCGATGACCCCGAGCTGCCGCTCGACCAGACCGAGGGTGCGCAGCGCGAGGTTGACGAAGGTGCCGTGGATGGTGCCGCGCACCTGCTCCAGATGGGCGGCCGCGTCGGCGAGTTCCGCGCGCAGCTTGTCGCGCTCGTCGGCCATCATCTGGCGCTGCCCGATGAGGTGCTTGCGGTCCGACTCGAGGGTGGTGAGCCGCTCGTGGAGCGCGGCGGCGTGCGCGTGCAGCGCGTTGACGGACCGGACCACCTGGGCGAACTCGTCGTTGCGGCCGGTGAACTTCACCGGCTCCTGCGCTCCCGGGTCCGCGGCGAGGCGGGCCGAGCCCCGGCGCAGTACGGACAGCGGGCGGGTGAGCGTACGGGCCATCGCCATCGAGACGCCGACCGCGACCAGCAGCAGGGTGCCGATGAGGGCGATCCGGACCTCCAGCGCGGTGACGTCGTCGTCCCGCAGCCGCTCCAGGTCCTTGGTGCGGTGGTCGTTGAGCGAGGCCTCGGCGCCGCGCATCAGCTCGACGCGGGCGGAGAGCGCCGCGTCCACCTTGTTCGTACTGGAGTCGAGCTCGGAGTCGGAGAGCGTCGGCTGGTCGGTGAGTTTGGTGAGGTACTTGTCCGCGGTCGTGACGTCCGGTCCGGTGACCGTGGAGTCGTAGGAGTCCTTGGCGTCCTTGGGGGCCGTCTCGCGGAAGTCCGCGAGGGCCGCGTCCGAGCGGAGCCGGGCCTGCTGGGCGGCGGCGCTGAGCGCGTCGCGCCGCTTGGTGTCGGCGGGGGACGAGCCGCTGGTGGTGGTCGCCAGGCCGGTGAGCGGGCTGATGACCGTCTGGGTGGTGCGCGGGACGTTGAGGGCCGCGAGGAGCAGTCCGCGGGCGGCGGCGGACTGCTGGACCGCGGAGTCCAGCTCGGCGAGGGCGTGCGAGCCGGAGCCCGCGCGGGGCGGCAGCTGCTCGGCCAGGTCCTCGGCGAGCGCGTGGAGTTCGGTGATGACTTCGGAATACGCCTCATGCGCTTCGAGAGCGGTGCTCTTGCCGGTGAGCGCCGCTCTGCGGGCGGTGCCGATGCCGTCCAGGTCCTTCAGGAGGACGGCGGGCGCGTCCTCGTCCGCCCGCACCTCGTCGACCTGCCGGTCGACCCGGGCGCTGCGCTGCTCGGAGGGCGCCTTGGACTTCGGCCGGCCCGCGGCGATGTACGAGGTGACCTCGTCGCGCTCGTCGGCCAGCGAGTGGGCGAGCGTCAGCGCCTGCTGGGTCCGTCCGGCGAGCGTCACCAGGTTCTGGGAGTCGTTCAGCTGCTCGGAGGCCGCCAGGACCGTGGGGGCTCCGGCGCCGGCGATGGCGGCCGCGACGACCGCCACGGCGACGATCAGCCGATTACGCACATGGGCGGAGCGGCCCTTGCCCGCGGGGGTCTGCCCCGCGGCACCCGGCGTGCGCTCCGCACCCCCGTCGGAGGCCGACCGCCCGGCTCCGGAGGCCGACTGCTTGCCTGCGCGCCGAGACCGCATCTTCTGCACCGGTGCTCGCATTCCTGACTCGTGTACCCAAGGGCCCGGGTGACTTTCCGTCAACTGGGCGTCCACCCTCCCCGAGCTCTCGACTTCGCTCGAGCAGGGGCGTCCGCATCGGCTCCCGACCCTCCCAGTGCCGGTGGGCAGTGGTCCCACATCGTCCGGCCCGCCACCCGAAGGAGTGAACCCCGGACGGGAGTTGGCGGGCAAGTTCCTCTGGCGTGTGCGCCCCCCTTGCGCGGCGGGCCGGTTGGACGTCGGCGGCGCGCTTTGGCAGTATTCGCCGCCACGCCCTGCCGGAGTCGATCATTCCATGCCAAACCTGGCGGCTGAGCTGCTGGTCCGCACCAATCCCGCGACCGTTGCCAGCCTTTCGTGGACCTTGTGAAGGGCTCGTGCAGACTGGCCGAATGCGCACCGAACTCGTCTCCGAGCCGGGTGACCCGGCCCGCCCCAATGAGGACTTCGTATCGGTCGGCCTTCCGGCGTCAGGGCAAGGAGGATCACTGGTCGTCCTCGATGGCGTGACACCCCCGCCGGGCGACGACGGCTGTCTGCATTCCGTCCCCTGGTTCTCCACACGCCTCGGCGGAGCCCTGATCGAACTGTCCGTTTCCCGCCGGGATCTACCCCTGTCGGAGATCCTCTCCCGGTCCATCCGGCGCACTTCCGAGGTTCACTCCGACACCTGTGACCTTTCTCACCCGCGTACGCCCCAGGCGACCGTGGTCCTCGCCCGCTGGTCCGCCGACCTCGTCGAGTACCTGGTCCTCTCGGATTCGGCCCTCTTGCTGGAGTCCCCCGCGGGCGTGGTGACGCCGGTCCTGGACGACCGCCTCGCCCGTGTCCCCCGCGCCTCCCTCGCCTCGGACGCGATCGCCGACGCGACCGTCCGCAACAAGGAGGGTGGCTTCTTCACGGCCGCCGCCGATCCGTCGGTCGCGGCCCGGGCGGTGACGGGGACCGTGCCCCGGGCCGAGGTCCGCGCCCTGGCCGCCCTGACGGACGGCGCGACCCGCTGGGTGGAGAAGTTCGGGGAGGGCGACTGGAGCGGCCTGTTCACCGTCGTCCGCAAGGAGGGCGCCCAGGCCCTCGTGGACCGCGTACGGACGCTGGAGCGGGCCGACGCCGAGGCGCGGACGTGGCTGAGGCGGAGCAAGACGCATGACGACGCGACGGTGGCGTTCCTGGAGTGGTGAGTGGGACGGAATGGAGTGTTACTTCTCCATGACCCGGTTCAGCTGGTGCAGCAGCCGGGCCAACTCCGCGACCTCGCGCGGGTCCCAGCCCGCGAGTTCGCGGACGTACCGCGCCCGGCGCGCCTCCCGCACCGTACGGAAGCGGCGGCGCCCCTCGTCCGTGAGATGGACGTGCCAGGCACGCCCGTCGGCGGGGTCGGGCTCACGGGCGACCAGACCGAGCTCCTCCAGGGCATGGAGCTGACGGGACATCGTGGCCTTGCCGACGCCGATGTAGGCGGCCAGCTCGGTGGCGCGCTGCCCGCCGCACTCGTCGAGGCGGTAGAGCAGCCCGTACGCGGAGGACTCCAGGTCCGGATGAACCTCGCGGGCCATCTCACCGGAATTGGCCCGGGCACGCCGCAGCAGCACGGTCAGTTCCCGCTCCAGCGCGGGGAATTCCTGGTCCACGCCCGCCTCCTCCTGCTTCTCCGTGCCGAGCTACTTCTCCATGCCGAGGTTCAGCCGGTGCAGCAGCCGCGCCAGCTCCGCGACCTCGCGAGGATCCCAGTGGGCGAGCTCGCTCACGTACCGGGCGCGCCGTGCCTCACGCACTTGGCCGACCCGGCCGTGGCCCTCCTCGGTGAGGTGGACGAGCCAGGCGCGGCCGTCGGCGGGGTCCGGCTCGCGCGCGACCAGACCGAGCTCCTCCAGTGCGCGCAGCTGGCGGGACATGGTGGCCTTGCCGACGCCGATGTAGGCGGCGAGCGACGTCGCACGCTGGCGACCGCACTCGTCGAGGCGTACGAGGAGCCCGTACGCGGCGGACTCCAGGTCCGGATGGACCTCGCGGGCCATCTCGCCCTGGTTGGCACGGGCACGGCGCAGGAACACGGTCAACTCGCGCTCCAGGGAGAGGAACTCCGGGTCCGCGCCGCCGTGCGCGGCGGGCCGGTCCACACCCGTGCCCGACCCGTCGGATCCGGCCGGACGCCGGCCTCCGTTCCCGTCCTCGCGCACGTCTGCCCCTCACCCGGTTTCCCGACTCCGAAAGTTTTTGCCGAAGGCGGCCATGGCCCCAGCTCCGTAAGTATTTCTCAGGCGTAGACCAACGGCTGCCCACGGCCCCTCTTTCCCGTGCGATCTCGCCGTGCGTGGCTTCGTGAGACGGAAACGGCTGACGGTACGGCGAAGGCCCGGGCCTCCCTCACGGGACCCGGGCCTTCCCTTCCGGCAGCGTCCGTCACGCCGCTACCGGAACCTCCGGCGTCGCGCCGTTCATCGCCGGCGACAGCGCCAGTTCCAGGACCTGGCGGACGTCCGTGACGGCGTGGACGTCCAGCTTCTCCAGCACCTCGGCCGGGACGTCGTCCAGGTCGGCCTCGTTGCGCTTCGGGATGATGACCGTGGTGACACCCGCCCGGTGCGCGGCGAGCAGCTTCTGCTTCACCCCGCCGATGGGCAGGACACGGCCGGTCAGCGAGACCTCACCCGTCATCGCCACGTCCGTGCGGACCAGGCGGCCGGACAGGAGCGAGGCCAGCGCCGTCGTCATGGTGACGCCCGCGCTCGGACCGTCCTTGGGGACCGCGCCCGCCGGGAAGTGGATGTGCACGCCCCGGTCCTTCAGGTCGCCGACCGGCAGTTCCAGCTCGGCGCCGTGCGAGCGGAGGAAGGAGAGCGCGATCTGCGCCGACTCCTTCATCACGTCACCCAGCTGACCGGTCAGGGTCAGACCGGCCGCGCCCGTCTCCGGGTCGGCCAGCGACGCCTCCACGAAGAGGACGTCACCGCCCGCGCCCGTCACGGCCAGACCGGTGGCGACACCGGGCACCGCGGTGCGGCGCTCGGCCGGGTCCTGGGCGGACTCGGGCACGTGGTGCGGCCGTCCGACGAGTCCGCGCAGATCGGCGTCGGTCACCGTGAAGGGCAGCTTCCGCTCGCCGAGTTCGTGCTGCGCCGCGACCTTGCGGAGCAGTCGTGCGACGGCCCGCTCCAGGTTGCGTACGCCCGCTTCCCGGGTGTACTCCCCGGCGAGCTTGCGCAGCGCGCTCTCGTCGAGCGCGACCTCGTCCTTCTCCAGACCGGCCCGCTCCAGCTGACGCGGCAGCAGGTGGTCACGTGCGATGACGACCTTCTCGTCCTCGGTGTAGCCGTCGAGCCGGACCAGTTCCATACGGTCGAGCAGCGCCTCCGGGATGGCTTCGAGCACGTTGGCCGTCGCCAGGAACACCACGTCGCTGAGGTCGAGTTCGACCTCCAGGTAGTGGTCCCGGAAGGTGTGGTTCTGGGCGGGGTCGAGGACCTCGAGCAGCGCCGCGGCGGGGTCGCCGCGGAAGTCGGAGCCGACCTTGTCGATCTCGTCCAGCAGGACCACCGGGTTCATGGACCCGGCCTCCTTGATGGCGCGGACGATACGACCCGGCAGCGCCCCGACGTACGTACGCCGGTGGCCACGGATCTCGGCCTCGTCCCGTACGCCGCCGAGCGCGACGCGGACGAACTTGCGGCCCATGGCGTGCGCGACGGACTCACCGAGCGAGGTCTTGCCGACACCGGGCGGTCCGACGAGGGCGAGCACTGCGCCGCCGCGCCGCCCGCCGACGACGCCGAGACCGCGCTCGGAACGCCGCTTGCGCACGGCCAGGTACTCGGTGATGCGCTCCTTCACGTCCTCCAGACCGGCGTGCTCGGCGTCCAGGATGCTCTTGGCGCCCTGGATGTCGTACTCGTCCTCGGTCCGCTCGTTCCACGGCAGTTCCAGGACGGTGTCGAGCCAGGTCCGGATCCAGGAGCCCTCGGGCGACTGGTCGCTGGACCGCTCCAGCTTGTCGACCTCCTTGAGCGCGGCCTCGCGGACCTTCTCGGGGAGGTCGGCGGCCTCGACGCGGGCCCGGTAGTCGTCGGACTCCTCACCCTCCTTGGCGTCGCCGTTCAGCTCGCGCAGCTCCTTGCGGACGGCCTCGAGCTGGCGCCGCAGCAGGAACTCGCGCTGCTGCTTGTCGACGCCCTCCTGGACGTCCTTCGCGATGGACTCGGCGACATCCTGCTCGGCGAGGTGCTCACGCAGCTGCTCGGTGGCGAGCTTCAGCCGTGCGATGGGGTCGGCGGTCTCCAGCAGCGCGACCTTCTGCTCGGTGCTCAGGAACGGGGAGTAACCGGAATTGTCGGCGAGGGCGGACACGTCGTCGATGGCCTGTACGCGGTCCACGACCTGCCAGGCGGCGCGCTTGCGCAGCCAGCTGGTGGCGAGGGCCTTGTACTCCTTGACCAGTTCGGTCACATGGCCGGGCAGCGGGTCGGGCACGGTCTCGTCGACCTGGGTGCCCTCGACCCACAGGGCGGCACCAGGACCGGTCGTCCCGGCGCCGATCTTCACGCGCCCACGGCCGCGGATCAGCGCGCCCGGGTCGCCGTCGGCCAGTCGGCCGACCTGCTCGACGGTGCCGAGCACGCCCGTGCTCGGGTACGCCCCGTCGATGCGTGGCACCAGCAGCACCCTCGGTTTGCCGGGCTCCGACCGCGCGGCGGCCTGGGCGGCCTCCACCGCGGCGCGTACATCGGCATCGTTCAGGTCCAGCGGAACCACCATCCCGGGCAGCACGACCTCGTCGTCGAGCGGCAACACGGGCAGGGTGAGCGGTGTGGACGTCGAAGCCATTATCTCTCCCTAGGCAGTCAAGTTGAGCTATGCCGACTCAATGCATGTGAGCCCTGGATTGTTCCCCGAGGCCTGTTCGCTCTGAGCGATCGCTCTCCACGGAGAGATCCGTGCAGGTCAGCGGGGTTTGCGTCACGCTTCCCTCTTGGTCGGCGCCACTGCGCCGTAGACCCGCGGCGAACACCTGTGGTGTGGTCAACGCCGTCGGCCCGCCGTCCCTTCCCGTGCGAGCGCGCCCGGTCGACGTGGTCGACGCCTTCGCGAGAGTGCAAAAGCACCGCCACACCACCGCAACCGCATTCACAGCCGGCTCCTTCACACTGCAGGCCCATTCACAGGCTGCTCATTCACAGGCTGTGGATCCACACACGGGGAAGCGGGGCACGACGTGGGCGAGGGGCAGGAACAGGGACGCGGGTCGACTCGGCGCCGGGTGGTCGTGGGCGCCGGGGCGGCGGCCGTGGCGGCGCTCGGGGCCGCGGCGGTGCGGGCGGCGACGGACGAGGACGGGTCCGCGAAGGCGGCCACGCGGCGGGCACCGGCGGCACCGGCCGTCGGGCGGGCCCCCGCCGCCACCGCGACCGCCGCCCCCGGCGGCAATCGTTCCGGACGGCCCAACATCCTGGTCGTCGTCACCGACGACCAGCCCAAGGAGACGGAGTGGGCGACGCCCGAGACCGTCGACTGGCTCGGCGGCCACGGTGTGACCTTCGAGCGGGCGCACGCCAACACTCCCCTGTGCGCCCCGTCCCGCGCCTCGATCATGTCGGGCCGGTACGCCCACCACCACGGCGTCCTCGACACCCGGCATCCCTACCGCCTCGACCAGCACACCACCGTGCAGCGCCGGTTCCATGACGCCGGCTACCGGACGGGGCTGTTCGGCAAGTACCTCAACTACTGGCACACCGGTGACAACCCGCCGCACTTCGACGAGTGGCTGCTTCAGGAACCGGTCAGCTACTACAACGGCCACTACAACGACCAGGGGACCGTCCGGAACATCCCTGGCTACAACACCACCGTCATCAAGAACCACGCCCTCGACTTCATGGAACGGTCCCGGACCGACGACCGGCCGTGGTTCGCGTACGTCGCCACCCGGGCCGCGCACGAACTGAACATCCCGGAGAAGAAGTACGCGCACACCCAGGTCCCGGAGTGGAACGGACGGCCGTCGGTCTTCGAGAGCGACAAGTCCGACAAGCCGCCGTTCCTGCACGGTTCCTCGGCCCACCACACGCTCGCCGAGGGACAGGCGCTGCGCACCCGGCAGCTGCGCACGCTGCTCTCCGTGGACGACGCGATGCGGGACTTCCGCGACAAGCTGCGCTCACTCGGGCAGCTCGACAACACCCTGGTGCTGTACACGAGCGACCACGGCCTGCTCTGGGCGGACCACGGCTGGCTGCGCAAGTCGGTGCCGTACCGGCCGAGCCTGGAGGTGCCGTTCTACCTGTCGTGGCCGGGCGGCGGACTCGGCACGGCCAGGACCGACGACCGGCTCACCGCGCACGTCGACATCGCGCCCACCCTTCTCGACGCGGCCGGCATCGCCCCGGACACCCCGCACGACGACCACTCGCTGCTCGGCACCGGGGACCGCGACCATGTGCTCGCCGAGTGGTGGTGGAACCGTCAGGACAAGCAGCCGATCCACAGCTGGGCGACATACATCGGCAGGACCGAGCAGTACACGGAGTACTACGACCTCCGCCTCGACCGGCAGGGCCGGCTGCCCGGCGGGGTGAACGGCGGCGAGGTCCTCTTCCGCGAGTACTACGACCTGCGCGCCGACCCGTACCAGCTCACCAACAAGCTCCACGGGGCGAGTGCGGAACAGGAGCGCCGCCTCGGCGTCCCGGAGCTGGCCCGGCGACTGACGGCGGCCCGCGCGACCTGACCCGACGGGTACTAGGCGGCGACCTTGTCAGGCGTCTGAGCCGTGGGTACGGCGGCGGGGGCGATGGGGCCGGTGGCCGCCGCCGTACGGGCGCGGCGCCAGCCGCGGACCAGCGGCCAGGTCGACACCCCGATCGCCAGGGACATCAGGTGCCCCCAGTCCGTCATCGGGTCGGCGAATTCGATCAGGCCCCCGACGACCGTCGAGCCGAAGGCGCCCAGCAGCGGCCAGCGCAGCCAGGGCCTCAGCAGCCCGGCGAGCGCGCCGACGCTCGTGGCGACGCCGAAGCTGATGCCGTAGTCGAGGCGGTGCAGGGAGCTGTCGGGAAGGCCTCCCGCCAGCACGGAAAGACCGACGGGCACCTCGGTGGCCAGCGTGGCCACGACGTGCCCGAGCAGGAAGACACCGGCGGCCCGCAGCCCGCCTATCCGCCGCTCCAGCGCGGTCAGCACCACCACGAATCCGATGGCGTACGGCGAGATGATCCCACCCGCCATCCACAGCGCGCTGGCCAGCAGCACCAGCACCGGCTCGCGTACGAGGTGCGCGACGTCGGTGCTGGAACCCTGGTGCAGGGCGTGGACGAGGGCGGGGTCCGCGTAGTCGGTGACCATCGCGGTGACGGTGAGCACGGCCGCGTAGCCGAAGGTGAACGGCGTTCCGGTGGGGGTGGGCAGCAACCGCCAGGGACGGAGCACCCGAAGCCGGGCGAGAGCACGGGAAACCGGTGGAGCGGGAGGAGTGAGAGGGGCGACCACGGGGGGTGCCGTCGCCGGGCGGGCGGCGGGCGGCGCGGCCGTCGCGCCGCGCTGTCGCGGCACTCCGTCCAGTAGAAGCGTGCCCGTCTGTGGGTCCTTGAGCGCGGTATCGGCCGAGGAGGCCGCCGGGTCCGTGGTCGTCGCCACTGCCGTCGCCGTCGCGGTGGTGCTCCGGTCCAAGGTGAGGGGCTCCTTCCGTCCCGCCCCACCCTTGGGGGCTCGCGGCGCCGCTGTCTATGACGGACGCCACGCGAGAGGCGATTCACAGCAACCCGACAAGCGCGTACGGCGTCCGCGGTCGCCGTGTCCGCACACGAGTCCGAGCCGGCCCGTACGGGCGTCCGACGGCAACCCCGTGAAGGCGGACCTCGGCCGCCCGAACCCGTACGTGCGGGCGTGGGCCGAACTTCAGCCCCCGAGGGTTAATTCGGCTGCCCATCCTGGTGAAAGTGCCAGGATGGACGCCATGACTGCCTCGTACGACATCCCTGTGGTCATCGATCGCCGGGAAGGCCCTTACGGCGAGGTCGTGTTGCGGCGACATGGCGCGCTGCTGCAGATCATCGCCAACGGGTGCTTCCTGATGGACACCTCCGACGGTCGCTCGGAGCGGCTGCTCGTCGACGCCGCGCTGGACGCCCTGGACGGGCGGGCGGAGCCACGTGTGCTGATCGGGGGGCTCGGTGTCGGGTTCTCACTGGCGCACGCCGCCGCGAACCCGCGCTGGGGTCACATCACCGTCGTCGAACGCGAAGGGGCCATCATCGACTGGCACCGCGACGGACCGCTGTCACAACTCTCCGCGGCGGCGCTCGCCGACCCCAGGACCGAGGTCGTGAAAGCCGACCTGCTCACTCACGTCAATGAGATTTCCGCCACGTACGACGCACTGTGCCTCGACATCGACAACGGGCCCGACTGGACCGTCACCGAGGACAACAACGGGCTGTACGGACCGGCCGGACTGACAAGCTGCGCAAGGGCGTTGAAGCCGGGCGGGGTACTGGCCGTGTGGTCGGCGCAGCCCTCTCCGGAATTTGAAGGAACGCTGCGGAATGCCGGATTCCGACAGGTGCGTACCGAAGAGATCCCCGTTGCCCGGGGCGTTCCGGACGTCGTCCATCTCGCGGTCGGGCCTGGATAGCCGAGCGAAGGTGACTGCCCGTACCCTGCTTCCCTGGCGCAGATCATTCAAGCGTCAAGCGCAGTCATGGGATCACCCCACGGATTCCGGAAAGCACACTTCAGGGGCGGGCGATGGAGCAGACACACACCTCGCACAACGGCACGGCGGCCACGCCAGGCGCTCAGCGCCGGGTGCTGGTGGTCGAGGACGACCCGACGATCGTCGACGCCATCGCGGCCCGCCTGCGAGCCGAGGGATTCCTCGTGCAAACCGCGGGCGACGGACCGGCCGCCGTCGACACAGCACAGGCCTGGCAGCCCGACCTGCTGATCCTCGACATCATGCTGCCCGGCTTCGACGGCCTGGAGGTCTGCCGACGTGTGCAGGCCCAGCGCCCGGTGCCGGTGCTGATGCTCACCGCGCGCGACGACGAGACCGACATGCTGGTCGGGCTCGGCGTCGGCGCCGACGACTACATGACCAAGCCGTTCTCGATGCGCGAGCTCGCCGCACGCGTGCACGTCCTGCTGCGCCGGGTCGAGCGGGCCGTGGTGGCCGCCTCGACGCCGCGCACCGGGATCCTGCGCCTCGGCGAGCTCGAGATCGACCACGCGCAGCGCCGGGTACGGGTGCGCTCGGAGGACGTGCACCTCACGCCCACCGAATTCGACCTCCTGGTGTGTCTCGCCAACACTCCGCGCGCGGTACTCTCCCGCGAGCAGTTGCTGGCCGAGGTCTGGGACTGGGCGGACGCCTCGGGCACGCGGACCGTGGACAGCCACATCAAGGCGCTGCGCCGGAAGATCGGCGCCGAGCGGATCCGTACCGTCCACGGCGTGGGCTACGCGCTGGAGACCCCGACTCCCTGAGCCGGCTCTCCGCGGGGACCAGGGACCTCATGTAGGGGGCTGATGTCATGAGCGGGCTCGGTGAAGCGGGCAGGACCACAGGTGTCGTGAGCGGTACCGGCGAGCCGGGCCGCGGCGAGGGGTTCTGGGGCTCCGTACGCCCCTTCTCGATCAAGACCAAGCTGGGCGCGCTGGTCGTCATCTCCGTGCTCATCACCACGGGTCTGTCGATGATCGCGGTGCACACCAAGACGGAGCTGCGCTTCATCACGGTCTTCTCGATGATCGCCACACTGCTGATAACGCAGTTCGTGGCCCATTCGCTCACCGCGCCGCTGGACGAGATGAACACGGTCGCCCGGTCCATCTCGCACGGCGACTACACCCGCCGGGTGCGCGACGACCGGCGGGACGAGCTGGGCGACCTGGCCCAGACGATCAACCTCATGGCCGACGAGCTGGAGGCCCAGGACCGCCAGCGCAAGGAACTCGTGGCGAATGTCTCGCACGAGCTGCGCACCCCCATCGCGGGCCTGCGCGCGGTCCTGGAGAACGTGGTGGACGGCGTCTCCGCCGCCGACCCCGAGACGATGCGCACGGCTCTGCAGCAGACGGAGCGGCTGGGCCGGCTGGTCGAGACGCTGTTGGACCTCTCCCGGCTGGACAACGGCGTCGTACCCCTGCGCAAGCGCCGTTTCGAGGTGTGGCCGTACCTGTCCGGCGTGCTCAAGGAGGCCAACATGGTCGCCTCGGCACGCGCGGGCATCGCCTCGGGCTCCGGCAGCCACACCCGTACCGACGTCCATCTGCACCTCGACGTGTCCCCGCCGGAGCTGACCGCGCACGCGGACCCGGAGCGGATCCACCAGGTCGTGGCGAATCTCATCGACAACGCCGTCAAGCACAGCCCGCCGCACGGCCGGGTGACGGTCAAGGCACGACGCGGCGACTGCCCGGAGTCACTGGCCCTGGAGATCCTGGACGAGGGTCCCGGAATTCCGCAGTCGGAGTGGCACCGGGTCTTCGAGCGCTTCAACCGCGGCGGGGTTCCTTCGCCGCACGGCCCGGGCAGCGACGGCGGTACGGGCCTCGGGCTCGCCATCGCCCGCTGGGCGGTCGATCTGCACGGCGGGCGGATCGGCGTGGCCGAATCCCAGCGGGGCTGCCGGATCCAGGTCACCCTTCCAGGGCTTCCTTCTCTGCCAAGTTGACGTAAAGTTCGAACCGGAGCCACAAGATCCACCGTCGTCCCGTGCTCGTGGACACGTGTGATCAGGCAGAGGGCCGCGTGAGTCGTACCGCGACCCAGGATCGACGTACCCCTTCCGGGCCGAAACCCCGCTTGTTTCCCGCCATTTCCGTCCCCGAAACACGCTTTCCGATGTGACTTACACGACGTTGGACCGGTCCGGCCTGACCTTCTCGGCCATAGGGGCGTAGCCTTAATTCCCGCTGTCCATCACCTTGTGAAGCGGAAGAGGGCGGTTGCCGCCGTGTCGCCACAGTCCCCCAGTAACTCGAGCATCTCGACCGATGACCAAGCCGCCGGGAAGAATCCCGCGGCCGCGTTCGGTGCGAACGAATGGCTCGTCGACGAGATCTATCAGCAGTACCTCCAGGACCCGAATTCGGTAGACCGAGCCTGGTGGGACTTCTTCGCCGATTACAAGCCGGGGGCGCCAGCCGCCTCGGCTCCGGCGGGTACTGCGGCCGCGGGGGCCGCAGGGACCACCACGGCGGTTCCCGCCACGCCTGCCGCTCCGGCAGCCCCTGCCGCGCCCGCGGCGCCCGCCGCCCCGGTCCAGGCCGCTCCCGCGGCTCCTGTGCCCGCTCCGGCCGCGCCGAAGCCCGCTGCCGTCGCCCCGGCCCCCGCGAAGGCCGCCCCGGCCGCCGCCAAGCCCAAGGCCGAGCCCGCGACCGAGGCCCCCGAGGGTCCCGAGTACGTGACGCTGCGTGGCCCCGCCGGTGCCGTCGCGAAGAACATGAACGCCTCCCTCGAGCTGCCCACGGCCACCTCCGTGCGCGCGGTCCCGGTGAAGCTGCTCTTCGACAACCGCATCGTCATCAACAACCACCTGAAGCGCGCCCGGGGCGGGAAGATCTCCTTCACCCACCTCATCGGCTACGCGATGGTGCAGGCCATCAAGGCCATGCCGTCGATGAACTGGCACTACGCGGAGAAGGACGGGAAGCCCACCCTCGTCAAGCCGCCGCACGTCAACTTCGGCCTCGCCATCGACCTGGTGAAGCCCAACGGTGACCGCCAGCTCGTCGTCGCCGGCATCAAGAAGGCCGAGACGCTGAACTTCTTCGAGTTCTGGCAGGCCTACGAGGACATCGTCCGCCGCGCCCGTGACGGCAAGCTGACGATGGACGACTTCACCGGTGTCACGGTCTCCCTGACCAACCCCGGCGGCCTCGGCACCGTCCACTCCGTCCCGCGTCTGATGCCCGGACAGTCGGTCATCATGGGCGTCGGCTCCATGGACTACCCGGCGGAGTTCCAGGGCACCTCCCAGGACACCCTGAACAAGCTCGGCATCTCGAAGGTCATGACGCTCACGTCGACCTACGACCACCGGGTGATCCAGGGCGCCGCCTCGGGCGAGTTCCTCCGGATCGTCGCGAACCTGCTGCTCGGCGAGAACGGCTTCTTCGACGAGATCTTCGAGGCGCTGCGCATCCCCTACGAGCCGGTCCGCTGGCTCAAGGACATCGACGCCAGCCACGACGACGACGTCACGAAGGCCGCCCGCGTCTTCGAGCTGATCCACTCCTACCGGGTCCGCGGCCACGTCATGGCCGACACCGACCCGCTGGAGTACCGCCAGCGCAAGCACCCCGACCTCGACATCACCGAGCACGGGCTCACCCTGTGGGACCTGGAGCGCGAGTTCGCGGTCGGCGGTTTCGCCGGCAAGTCCCTGATGAAGCTGCGCGACATCCTCGGCGTGCTGCGCGACTCCTACTGCCGCACCACCGGCGTGGAGTTCATGCACATCCAGGACCCGAAGCAGCGCAAGTGGATCCAGGACCGCATCGAGCGCCCGCACACCAAGCCGGAGCGCGAGGAGCAGCTGCGCATCCTGCGTCGGCTGAACGCGGCGGAGGCCTTCGAGACCTTCCTGCAGACGAAGTACGTCGGCCAGAAGCGCTTCTCCCTGGAGGGTGGCGAGTCCGTCATCCCGCTGCTCGACGCGGTGATCGACTCGGCCGCCGAGTCCCGCCTCGACGAGGTCGTCATCGGCATGGCCCACCGCGGCCGCCTGAACGTCCTCGCCAACATCGTCGGCAAGTCGTACGCGCAGATCTTCCGCGAGTTCGAGGGCAACCTCGACCCGAAGTCGATGCACGGCTCCGGCGACGTGAAGTACCACCTGGGCGCCGACGGCACCTTCACCGGCCTGGACGGCGAGCAGATCAAGGTCTCGCTGGCCGCGAACCCCTCCCACCTGGAGACGGTCGACCCGGTCATCGAGGGCATCGCCCGCGCCAAGCAGGACATCATCAACAAGGGCGGCACCGACTTCACCGTCCTGCCGGTCGCCCTGCACGGTGACGCGGCCTTCGCGGGCCAGGGCGTGGTCGCCGAGACGCTGAACATGTCGCAGCTGCGCGGCTACCGCACGGGCGGCACCGTCCACATCGTCATCAACAACCAGGTCGGCTTCACGGCGGCGCCCGAGTCCGCGCGTTCTTCGATGTACGCGACCGACGTGGCCCGCATGATCGAGGCGCCGATCTTCCACGTGAACGGCGACGACCCCGAGGCCGTCGTCCGCGTCGCTCGCCTGGCCTTCGAGTTCCGCCAGGCGTTCAACAAGGACGTCGTCATCGACCTCATCTGCTACCGCCGCCGCGGACACAACGAGTCCGACAACCCGGCGTTCACGCAGCCGCTGATGTACGACCTGATCGACAAGAAGCGCTCGGTGCGCAAGCTCTACACCGAGTCCCTGATCGGCCGCGGCGACATCACCCTCGAAGAGGCCGAGCAGGCGCTGCAGGACTTCCAGGGCCAGCTGGAGAAGGTCTTCACCGAGGTCCGCGAGGCCGTCTCGCAGGCCGCCCAGGTGCAGGTCCCGGACCCGCAGGCGCAGTTCCCGGTGGCCGTGCAGACCGCGGTCTCCCAGGAGGTCGTGAAGCGGATCGCCGAGTCCCAGGTCAACATCCCCGACCACGTCACCGTGCACCCGCGACTGCTCCCGCAGCTGCAGCGCCGGGCGACGATGATCGAGGACGACACGATCGACTGGGGCATGGGCGAGACCCTCGCCATCGGCTCGCTCCTCCTGGAGGGCACCCCGGTCCGGCTGTCGGGCCAGGACTCCCGCCGCGGCACGTTCGGCCAGCGCCACGCGGTCCTGATCGACCGGGTCACGGGCGAGGACTTCACCCCGCTCCAGTACCTCTCCGACGACCAGGCCCGCTACAACGTCTACGACTCGCTGCTCTCCGAGTACGCGGTCATGGGCTTCGAGTACGGCTACTCGCTGGCCCGCCCCGACGCCCTCGTGATGTGGGAGGCGCAGTTCGGCGACTTCGTCAACGGCGCGCAGTCGGTCGTCGACGAGTACATCTCGGCGGCGGAGCAGAAGTGGGGCCAGACGTCCGGCGTCACGCTCCTGCTTCCGCACGGCCTGGAGGGCCAGGGCCCGGACCACTCCTCGGCCCGCATCGAGCGCTTCCTCCAGCTGTGCGCGCAGAACAACATGACGGTCGCCCAGCCGACGCTCCCGTCGAACTACTTCCACCTCCTGCGGTGGCAGGTGCACAACCCGCACCACAAGCCGCTGGTGGTCTTCACCCCGAAGTCGATGCTGCGCCTCAAGGCCGCCGCGTCGAAGACGGAGGAGTTCACCACGGGCGCCTTCCGTCCCGTCATCGGCGACGACTCGGTCGACGCCGCGGCGGTCCGCAAGGTCGTCTTCTGCGCCGGCAAGCTGTACTACGACCTCGATGCCGAGCGGCAGAAGCGCGGCGTCACGGACACGGCGATCATCCGCATCGAGCGCCTGTACCCGCTCGCGGGTGCCGAGCTCCAGGCGGAGATCGCCAAGTACCCGAACGCCGAGAAGTACCTGTGGGCCCAGGAGGAGGCGGCGAACCAGGGCGCGTGGCCGTTCATCGCCCTCAACCTGATCGACCACCTGGACCTGGCCGTCGGCGCCGACGTCCCGCACGGCGAGCGTCTGCGCCGTATCTCCCGCCCGGCGTCCTCGTCGCCGGCCGTGGGCTCGGCGAAGCGGCACCAGGCCGAGCAGGAGCAGCTGGTGCGTGAGGTGTTCGAGGCGTAGCCCTCGACGAACGCGACTCCGGCGAAGGGCCCGGCCTCCGAAACCGCTTCGGAGACCGGGCCCTTCCCTGTGGCCTTGCCGTGGTGCGCCACGTCGAGGTGGCACGGGGCCGGAGCGGCGGGCGTGCGGCCGGGGCGATCCGGCCGGAGGCCCTCCAGCCGGATCGCGGTCCCACTTATCCTTTTCTCAGCGTTCCCCTTCACTTTCACCGACGGAGCACCATCCATGTACTTCACCGACCGTGGCATCGAGGAACTGGAGAAGCGGCGCGGCGAGGAGGAGGTCACCTTCGAGTGGCTCGCCGAGCAGCTGCGTACGTTCGTCGACCTCAATCCGGACTTCGAGGTGCCGGTGGAGCGGCTGGCGACGTGGCTGGCGCGGCTGGACGACGAGGACGACGAGGAGTAGGCCCCGACGGTCGCGAGCGGGGGGGCGTCAGTCGAAGGCGTGCAGATGGTCGTACGCGAGTCCGAGCGCCCCGTGGAGCATCAGGAGCGTCCCCGCGACGATCCAGCCGGCACTGTGGCGGCGTACGCCCCATAGGGTCAGCGGCAGCCCGGCGGCCAGCTGCCCGGTCGCGAGGACCCGGGCTCTGCGCCCGCGCCGCCGGGAACCCGTACCGGCACCTTCGGCCGCCTCCAGCTCCGCCCGGACGGCCGCACGCCACCCGCTCCACTCGATCTGCTCCGCACCGGGCTGGACACGGGCCACCTCGATGAGCCGGTCGGCGCGCTCTCCGGGGCCCAGCCCGGCCGGAAGCAGCACCCCCGCGCGCGTGAGGACCGAGAGCAGCCGCCGCATGCGCGCGCGGGCGTCCGCCCCGGAGTCCGGCCTGGTCAGTGGGTCGAGTGCCGGCATGTCGAGGACCGGGTCGAGGCCGAGCCGCGCGGCGAAGGTGCTCATCGCCTCGTCCTCACCGACCGGGGTGCCGTTCTCCAGCCATTCGTAGCCCACACAGCGCCTGAAGCCCGCCGCGAGGGTGAGCCCGCTGCGGTCCGCGTCCCACCACAGGGCCAGCACGGGCCAGGGGGCGCTGACGGCGAGGGCGGTGGCCCACCCCGTGACCACCCGGTCGACGGGCTCGACGCCGTGCAGCCAGGGCTTCCCCTCGGGAACGAGCACGCTCCACTCGGGGCCCGCCCCGGTGAGCAGCATCCGCTCGCGCAACAGCTGGGCCGCCAGGCCGACGGACTCGTGCCCTGCCCGGCAGAGCAGCAGGGCGCCGGTGGCCTTGGCCGGGGACGAGTCGGGCGTCGTGGACATGGACACACGGTAGATCGACCAGGGGTCGAATTACGCGCTTTGCCCGTCAAGCCCCCACCGCTCACCCTCGAACCCCGACCGCGGGGGCCCCGCTTCCCCCGAATGAGCGCCTTGACTTTCCGCAACCGCGATATATCGTGAATGAGGGAAGACGCGATATGGCGCGTCGAGTCCAGATTACGTCGAGTCCAGACGCGCGCCCGGTCTGGTCGGCTCGTTGGGAGGTCTGCACCATGTCCGAGTGGTCCGTCGCAGAGCCGAGGAAGCTCACCTTCGACGACCCGGTGACGGCACTTCATGTGCGCGTCGTCAATGGAACGGTGAACGTCGTGGGGACCGACGAGGGTTCCGCCCGGCTCGAGGTTTCCGAGCTGGAGGGCCCGCCGCTGCTCGTGACCCTGCAGGACGGCACGCTCACCGTGGCGTACGAGGACCTGCCCTGGAAGGGCTTCCTCAAGTGGCTGGACCGCAAGGGCTGGCGCCGCAGCGCCGTCGTCACGCTGGCCGTCCCGGCCGGCACCCCCGTCGAGGTGGGCGTGGTCGGCGCCGCCGCCGTGGTCTCCGGGATGGAGGACCGCGTGGAGGTCAAAGGCGTCACGGGCGACACGGCCCTCGTACGGATCGCCGGCCCCGTCCGCGTGGACACCGTCTCCGGGAGCCTGGAGGCCCAGGCCGTCACCGGCGACCTCCGCTTCAACTCCGTCTCCGGCGACCTGACCGTGATCGAGGCCTCGGGCTGCTCCGTGCGCGCCGAGTCGGTGACCGGCTCGATGATCGTGGACATCGACCCCACGGGCACCCCCACCGACGTCCAACTGTCGAACGTCTCGGGGGAGATCGCCATCCGCCTCCCGCACCCCGCGGACGCCGAGGTGGAGGCCAACACCACGAGCGGCACGGTCTCCAGTGCCTTCGAGGACCTCCGGGTCAGCGGCCAGTGGGGCGCCAAGAAGATCACCGGCCGACTGGGTGCGGGCAACGGCAAGTTGAAGGCAGTGACCGTCTCCGGTTCCATCGCCATGCTCCGCAGGCCGACAACGGAGGACGAGCCGTACGAGGACGGGTCGTCCGCTTCTCCGGGGACCCCGACCGACAAGAAGGTGCTCTGACATGCCTCCCGTCTTCGCCCACGGCCGCCTGCGTCTCTACCTGCTGAAGCTGCTGGACGAGGCCCCGCGCCACGGGTACGAGGTGATCCGGCTCCTGGAGGAGCGCTTCCAGGGGCTGTACGCACCGTCGGCAGGCACCGTCTACCCCCGGCTGTCGAAGCTGGAGGCGGAAGGGCTGGTCACCCACACCACCGAGGGCGGCCGCAAGGTGTACGCGATCACGGACGCGGGCCGCGCCGAGCTGGCCGACCGCAGCGGTGAACTGGCCGATCTGGAGCTGGAGATCCGCGAGTCGGTCGCGGAGCTCGCCGCGGAGATCCGTTCCGATGTACGGGGCGCGGCGGGCGATCTGCGCCGGGAGATGCGGGCGGCGGCCACCGAGGCGCGGCGCGGCGGCAAGGGCGGCGCCGGCGCCGGCGAACACGAAGGGCCCGCGGGTGATTTCGGGGACTTCGGGGACAAGGAGTCCTGGCGGGCCGCGAAGGAGGAGATGCGGCGGGTCAAGCAGGAGTGGAAGGAGCAGAACCGGCGCGCGAAGGACGAGAGCCGGCGGGCCCGCGACGAGGCGCAGCGCGCACGGCGCCAGGCCAGGGAGGCGCAGGAGGAGATGCAGCGCATGGCCAAGCGGGTCCAGGAGCAGGTCCAGGACCGCTTCGCGCGCGGCGACTGGCCGAACGGGGTCCGTGAGGGGCTGAGTGAACTGGCCAAGGAATTCGGCGACTTCGGGAAGACCTTCGGCAAGGACTTCGGCAGGGACTTCGGCTTCGGCCGCGCGGGTACGGCGGCCACCGGGACGACGAAGCCCGAGTACGCCGAGTACACGGACACTCCGGAGGACTTCCCGGCCGACTACGCACCCTCCTGGGCCCACGAGGACTCCACCGGCGACCCCGCCCGTGACCTCGACCGCCTCCTGGACCGCTTCCGCGACGACATCCGTGACGCGGCCCGCGATCACGGAGTGACGGAGGACCAACTCCGTGCGGCTCGCCGTCACTTGTCGACGGCGGCGGCACACATCGGGGCCGCGTTGCGCACGCCGAAGAGCTGACACTCTGCGCGGCCCAGGGCTCTTCGAGGTCCGAGGAGAGCCCTGGGCTCCGGCCGGAGGATCCCGGGGAAACCCCCGGCCTCCAAGGCCTGTCGCTCACCCCGCCTCGGCCTCCCCGCCGCCGTACAGCACACGCGTCAGGGCCTCATAGGTGACCCCGTGGTCGGCGAGCACCTCCGCCGGCACACCGGGCCGGGCGGTCAGGGCCATCAGCAGATGCTCGTCGCCGATGTGCCGGTCATGACGGGCGAGCGCCACACGAAGGGACTGCGTCAGCACCTCCTTGGCCCCCGGTGCGAACGGCCGACGCCTGGACAGCCGCCCGCCACCACCCCCCTTCCCGGGCCCCAGCGCCCCGACCCCGTGCGCCTCCTCCACCCGGGAGACGATCTCCGAGACGTCGATCCCGAGCCCGGAGAGCGCCTCCGCCTCGGCGCGGGACAGCCCGCCCCGTCGGCGCGCCTCGGCAAGCGCCCGTTCCATCGAGCCACGCCTGCCGGCCGCCCCGAGCGAGGCCAGGGCGAACGAGCCACGGCTGCCCTCCCGATCGAGGAGCGCGAGGAGCATGTGCTCCTCGTCCACCGCCCCGGCACCCGCTCGTTCGGCGTGCCCGACCGCTCCCTCGACCACGGCCCGGGCGTCTTTCGTGAACCGCTCGAACATCACTGCCTCCCGTACTTCTTGTGCACGGCCTGCCTGCTCACTCCGAGTTCCGCGGCGATCTCCTGCCACGACCAGCCCTGATTGCGCGCGCTGCGCACCTGCACCGCCTCCAACTGCTCCAGCAGCCTCCGCAGCGCGGAGACCGCCCGCAGTCCGATGCGCGGATCGCGATCACCCGCGCGCTCGGCGAGATCCGTTGCTTCGGTCATGGTGTCAATCTACGTTGACAGCAGGGTCGGCGTCAACCGGAGTTGACAGCGGCACACGAAACGGCGGGCCCGGAAACTCCCGAGCCCGCCGCGACCACCCCGAACTGCTACACCCCTCATCCCACCGTAAGAACGATCTTCCCGAACTGGTCACCCGACTCCAGTCGCTCGAACCCCTCCCGGGCCCGATCCAGCGGAAGCACCTCATCGATGACGGGTCGCACACCCGTGGCGGCGCAGAAGGACAGCAGATCCTCCAGCTCGTCCTTGGTGCCCATCGTGGAGCCGACGATCTTGAGTTCCAGGAAGAAGACGCGGGTGAGCTCGGCGTGCGAGGGGCGGTCTCCGCTCGTCGCGCCCGAGATGACCAGCGTGCCGCCGGGCCGCAGCGACTTGATGCTGTGCGACCAGGTGGCCGCACCGACCGTCTCGATGACCGCGTCCACCCGCTGCGGCAGCCGTGCGCCGGACTCCAGGGCCTCCACGGCCCCGAGTTCGACCGCCCGCTTGCGCTTGGCCTCGTCGCGGCTGGTGGCGAAGACCCGAAGACCGGCGGCCTTGCCGAGCACGATCGCGGCGGTCGCCACGCCGCCGCCGGCGCCCTGGACGAGAACGGAGTCGCCGGGCCGTACCCCGGCGTTGGTGAACAGCATGCGGTACGCCGTCAGCCATGCGGTCGGCAGACAGGCGGCCTCCTCGAAGGAGAGCTCCTTGGGCTTGGGGATGACGTTCCACGTCGGAACGGAGACCTGTTCGGCGAACGTGCCCTGGTAGCGCTCGGTGAGGATGGAACGGGGCTCCTTCGGACCCACCCCGTACCCCGTCTGTCCGATGACCGAGTGCAGCACGACTTCGTTGCCGTCCTCGTCGACGCCGGCCGCGTCGCATCCGAGGATCATCGGCAGCTTGTCCTCGGAGAGACCGACGCCGCGCAGGGACCAGAGGTCATGGTGGTTCAGGGACGCGGCCCTGACGTTCACGGTGGTCCAGCCCGGCCTCTGCTCGGGGGCCGGGCGCTCCCCCAACTCCAGGCCACTGAGCGGCTGGTCACGGTCAATGCGGGTGGCGTAGGCAGCGAACATGACCTTGACGATAGGCTCCGCCCCCGCCCGACGGAACCACGTCCCCCTGTGACACACGTCCCGCCACCCCCACGCCCTACGTCACACCGGCTTCCTTTCCGTCCGGGGTGGATGGTGGGTGGGGTGGATCGCGAGTGGGGTGGGGCGGACGGTGGGTGGGGCGCGGACGGTTGGGTGGGGCGGATGCGTTCGGCTGCGGGCGAGTAGGGGCCGGTCGCGCAGTTCCCCGCGCCCCTTGGGCGAGGCTTCGCCCCGCATCCCTGCCCCTCGCACTCGTTCGGCCGCGGGCCAGTGGGGGCTGATCGCGCAGTTCCCCGCGCCCCCAAAGACTCCAGCCCGCCCGGTGTTCGAGGACGAGGCGGATAAAGCCGACGCGGCGGTCGCCGGCAGTCCCCGGCCGAGTTCGGAGGGGCGGCCCCGGCCGGATCCAGAGAACGCCAACCCACGGCCAGGTCCGGGGGCAGCAGCCCCCAGCCGGATCCAGACGACGCCAACCCCCAGCCGGATCCAGGCGACGCCAACCCCCAGCCGGATCCAGGGGACACCAACCCTCAGCGGTGTCCAGGGAGCGCCAGCCCCCGGCCAGGTCCAGGGGACGCCAGCCCCCAGCGGAGTCCAGGGGACGCCAGCCCCCAGCGGAGTCCAGGGGACGCCAGCCCCCAGCGGGGTCCAGGGGGCGCCAGCCCCCAGCGGGGTCCAGGGGGCGCCAGCCCCCAGCGGGGTCCAGGGGGCGCCAGCCCCCGGCGGGGTGCAGGGGCGGAGCCCCGCGGAGGGCCGGGCGCCCAGCCTCTGGCGGGGGGCGCCCCCACGGGGGCGGCGCGAGTCGTGGGGTTGAAGGGGCGGAGCCCCTGGGGATGGGACGGGTAGGGGCGGCGGGGGCGAGGAAAGGTACCCGGACGGGCCAATCCGGGACAAAAAACAGGGCCCCGCCGGGAGCAACCCGGCGAGGCCCTGGGGGCGCCGCGTCAGCGGCGGGCAACCCCCTCAGCCCGAGCAGCCGCGGCCACCGCCGCGGTAACCGCAGGAGCCACCCGCTCATCGAACGGCGACGGAATCACGTAATCCGCGGCAAGGTCGTCCCCGACCACCGCAGCCAACGCCTCCGCCGCCGCGATCTTCATCCCCTCGGTGATCCGAGACGCCCGCACCTGCAGCGCCCCCGCGAAGATCCCGGGAAACGCCAGCACGTTGTTGATCTGGTTCGGGAAGTCCGAGCGCCCGGTGGCGACCACGGCCGCGTACTTGTGGGCGATCTCGGGGTGCACCTCGGGGTTCGGGTTGGCCATGGCGAAGACGAAGGCCCCCTCGGCCATCGACGCCACCGCCGGCTCCGGCACCGTACCGCCGGACACGCCGATGAAGACGTCCGCACCCGCGAGCGCGGACTCCAGCGACCCCGTGAGCCCCGCCTTGTTGGTGATCCCGGCGAGCTCCCGCTTGACGTCGGTCAGGTCCTCCCGGTCCGCGGAGACGATGCCCTTGCGGTCCGCGACCGCGACGTCACCGATCCCCGCCTCCAGCAGGAACTTGGCGATGGCGACCCCGGCCGCCCCCGCCCCCGAGATCACCGCACGCAGATCACCCAGCGTCCGCCCGGTCAGCTTCGCCGCGTTCCGCAGCGCCGCCAGGGTGACGATCGCGGTCCCGTGCTGGTCGTCGTGGAAGACCGGAATGTCCAGCCGCTCCTGGAGCTTGCGCTCGATCTCGAAGCACCGCGGCGCCGAGATGTCCTCCAGGTTGACGCCCCCGAACGAGGGAGCGAGCCGGACCACGGTCTCCACGATCTCGTCGACGCCCGTGCAGTCCAGCGCGATCGGCACGGCATCGACCCCGCCGAACTGCTTGAACAGAATGGCCTTGCCCTCCATCACGGGAAGGGAGGCCTCCGGGCCGATGTCACCGAGTCCGAGGACCGCCGTGCCGTCCGTCACCACAGCGACGACGGACGACTTCCACGTGTAGTCGTGGACGAGCTCGGGCTGCTCGGCGATGGCGCTGCACACCTTCGCCACGCCTGGCGTGTACGCCAGGGACAGGTCGTCCTTGTCACGGACGGGCACGGTGGCCTGCACGGCCATCTTGCCGCCACGGTGCAGCGCAAAGGCAGGGTCGAAGTCGAGGGAGTCGACACTGTCGGAACCGACGGTGCCGACGGAGCCGGCGGAATTGACCGGCTCCACGTCGCCTTCAAGACCCGTACTGCTGTCGCTGCGAGGATTGACGATCTCCGCTGCCACTGTGTTTTACCCCTTAAGTCTTCATTGTCTGAGGGTGACCACTCCTGGTTGAGGGGTGGGCGGGCACCGCGTGACCCTGCCGCCGTGGTTGCGTACGGGCGGACACGCGACGGACGCGCCGCACACGCGCCCTGGGCCCCGGATGAGGGGTGTAAAGAACCTTCTTACCGGACGGACCAGGTCGGGGACGAGTCCATACCGCGAAGCTCACACGCCGGTGACATGACTCATACCTGGATATGTGGACAAGTCCAAGACTTGACCTCAAGACACCACGAGTGCGGAGTAGTGCCGGCCCGCATCCTGAGATGCTCCGAAGATCTTCCGGCCGGAAGGAGGGATTCCCGCACAAGATCCGGCTCTGATGGAGCCGTCCGTGGCGGTTCGGGGGTCACCCGTTATCCGATTTTGACATAGCGAGTCCCTCGAAGCGCGCAGTCCGAATGGCAAGATGCCGTCATCACACGAGGTCGCGACACCCAAAGGTGTGTGTTCTCGTCGACCCATCGGCAACTCCCTCATCCGCCGGAGGAACCCACCATGACCGCAAGCTCCACCCGTCGTACGACCGCCGCCCAGTCCCGGATAGCAGCGGTCGGTGCGATCGCGGTCGCCGGGGCCCTGGTCCTCACCGGCTGCGGTGACCAGACGGACAAGAGCGGCAGCTCGGACACGTCGTCGCCCTCCTCCTCGGCCCCGCTCGCCGACAAGCTCCCCAAGGACATCAAGGACGCGGGCGTCGTCAAGGTGGGCTCCGACATCGCCTACCCGCCGGTCGAGTACATGCAGAGCGGCAAGGCTGTCGGTATCGACCCGGACATCGCGGACGCCCTCGGCAAGCAGCTGGGTGTGAAGTTCGAGTTCCAGAACGGCAAGTTCGACCAGCTCATTGTCGGCCTGCAGTCCAAGCGCTTCAACGCGATCATGTCGGCGATGAACGACACCAAGGACCGCCAGAACGGCATCGACTCGGACACCGGCAAGAAGGCCGGCAACGGCATCGACTTCGTCGACTACTTCACCGCCGGCACCTCGATCCTCGTCCAGAAGGGCAACCCCAAGGGCATCAAGACCCTGGACGACCTGTGCGGCAAGGTGGTCGCCCTGCAGAAGGGCACGACGTCCGAGGGCATCGCCAAGACGCAGAGCACGAAGTGCAAGACGGACGGCAAGAAGGCCATCACGCTGCAGACCTTCGACACCGACCCCGAGGCGCTGCTCCGCCTGAAGCAGGGCGCGTCCGTCGCCGACCTGAACGACTTCCCGGTCGCGGCCTACAACGCCAAGACCTCGGGCGGCGGCAAGGACTTCGAGGTCGTCGGCGACCAGATCGAGGCCGGCCCGTACGGCATCGGTGTCAGCAAGGAGAGCACCCAGCTGCGGGACGCCCTCCAGGCGGCCATGGACGCGATCATCAAGAACGGCGAGTACACCAAGATCCTGCAGAAGTGGAACGTCACGGACGGCGCGGTGACCGAGGCCAAGATCAACGGCGGCTCCTGACCCTGCCTGACGCAACACTGAAGGGCAGTCACTGTGACTGACACTGTCGACAAGACTCCGGCGCCCGCCGTGCCGCCGGAGCAGATCAAGGCCATCCCGGTGCGCCACTACGGCCGCTGGGTGGCCGGCGCGGTGATCGTAGCGCTGCTGGTGCTGATCGGGATCGCGTTCTCCAACGCGAAGATCAACTACAGCATCATCCCGGACTACCTCACGGACAGCACGATCCTGTCCGGCGTCTGGCACACGCTGTACATCTCCGTGCTCGCCATGCTGCTCGGACTCGTCCTCGGCGTGATCCTCGCGGTGATGCGGATGTCGTCGAACCCGGTCACCAGCACCGTGGCCTGGTTCTACGTCTGGTTCTTCCGCGGCACTCCGGTGCTGGTGCAGCTGCTTCTCTGGTACAACATCGCGCTCGTGTTCCCCATCCTCAACCTGGGGTTCTACAAGGACGAGATGAACCAGGTGATGACGCCGTTCCTGGCGGCCCTGCTGGGTCTCGGCCTGAACGAGGCCGCCTACATGTCCGAGATCGTCCGGGCCGGCATCCAGTCCGTGGACGAGGGACAGACCGAGGCCTCGCACGCGCTGGGCATGACCCAGGGCAAGACGCTGCGTCGCGTGATCCTCCCGCAGGCCATGCGGGTGATCGTGCCGCCGACCGGCAACGAGTTCATCAACATGCTGAAGACCTCGTCGCTCGCCTACGCGGTCCAGTTCAACGAACTCATCAAGCGGGCCCAGGACATCTCCAGCACCTCGCTCGCGGTCGTCGAGCTCTACTTCGTGGCGTCGATCTGGTACCTGATCCTGACCAGCATCTTCAGCGTCTTCCAGTACTACTTGGAGCGCCGCTACGCCCGCGGATCGTCGCGCAACCTGCCGCCGACCCCGTTGCAGCGCCTGAAGAAGAACCTCCGTCTGTTCGGTTCCTTCCGCCGCCCGGAGGTGGCCCGATGAGCAGTCTCAGCAAGGACGTCGCCAAGAGCACCGGTGGCGGCCCGATGGTCAAGGCCGAGGGCGTGCACAAGTCCTTCGGGCTCGCGCACATCCTCAAGGGCATCGACCTGGAGGTGAACCCGCGCGAGGTGTTCTGCCTGATCGGCCCGTCCGGTTCGGGCAAGTCCACCTTCCTGCGGTGCATCAACCACCTGGAGAAGATCAGCGCCGGCCGGCTGTACGTCGACGGCGACCTGGTCGGCTACCAGCAGAAGGGCGACAAGCTCTACGAGCTGAAGGAGCGCGAAGTAGCCGCCCAGCGGCGGGACATCGGCATGGTGTTCCAGCGCTTCAACCTCTTCCCGCACATGACGGCGCTGGAGAACGTCATGGAGGCGCCGGTCCAGGTCAAGGGCGAGTCCAAGGCCGTTGCCCGGGAGCGGGCGCAGCGCCTGCTGGACCGGGTCGGGCTCGGCGACCGGGTCGGGCACTACCCCTCCCAGCTGTCCGGCGGCCAGCAGCAGCGCGTCGCCATCGCCCGCGCGCTGGCGATGGAACCGAAGCTGATGCTCTTCGACGAGCCGACCTCGGCACTCGACCCGGAGCTCGTCGGCGAGGTGCTCGACGTCATGCGGGACCTCGCGGAGGACGGCATGACGATGATCGTCGTCACGCACGAGATGGGCTTCGCCCGTGAGGTCGGCGACTCGCTGGTCTTCATGGACGACGGTGTGGTGGTCGAATCCGGCCACCCCAGGGACGTCCTGACGAACCCGCAGCACGAGCGGACGCAGTCGTTCCTGTCCAAGGTGCTCTGAGCCACGGACAACGATGAAGGGGCGGTACGGGATCCCCGTACCGCCCCTTCATCGTTCGATCCCGCCGGACGGGGCCTAGGGGCCTACTTCACCGCCAGCACCAGCGAGTCGGACGGCGAGCGCCACACCGGTCGGGCCTCCGCGAAGCCCTTCTCCCTCAGCACGCGCGCGTGCCACTCGACGGACGGCATGTCGCCGTCGGCGTGCTCCCCGTAGATCTCGAAGCGGCGGGCGGTCGGAGCGGCGAGCACGGGGTCCTGGGCCGCCAGTTCCCACCACGCGGCCCAGTCGAGCACCCCGCTCGCCCTGGCCTGGTCCATACGGGCGTGCCGCTGGGCGCGCTCGGCCGCGTTGATCCGGGGCGTGGACTCGTCGATCATGTGGTCGGCGTTCATGAAGACACCGCCGTCGCGGACGAGTTCCGCGATCTGACCGTAGAGGACCGCGAGGGGTTCGCTGTGGAGCCAGTGCAGGGCGGTGGCGGTCAGGACGGCGTCGTACGACTCGTACGGCAGCCGGGTCACCCACTGCGGATCCTTGAGGTCGGCCGCGACGAAGGAGACCCTCTCGTCGCCCGCGAAGGTGCCCTCGGCGATGGTGAGCAGCGCCGGGTCGAGGTCGACGCCGGTGCTGGTGGCCTTCGGGAAGCGGCCGAACAGCCGGGCCGTGACGGTGCCGGTGCCGCAGGCGAGGTCGAGGACGCGCGGCTCCGGGCCGACCAGGGCCTCGACCATGTCGAGCATCACCCGGAAGCGCTCCTCGCGGTCCGGCATGTACCACTCCTGTTGCCGGTCCCAGCTCCGCTGCCAGGCGTGCCAGTCGGCTCCGTTGCCGTGGGTCTCGTCGCTGTCGATTCCGGTGCCGACGGTCATGGAAGCCCCTTCTGCGTTCGTCTTCACTCGCCCGCGTAATACCCTGGAAGTGCAATCAGCCGTTACCTGACCGCACGCACGACGATAGAGCGCCACCGTAAGGACTACAAGTGGAACTGGCCTATTACTCGGATTACGCGGTACGCCTCGTCAACACCGAGGAGCCGACCCGGGGCAAGGACTCGCTCACCTCGGTCGAGGCGGTCCGGGACCTCTTCGGAGGGAACTCCTCGGCGGCCCGCCGCGCCACGGACGCGGACGTCACCCGCTTCCGGTCGGTCCGCGGCCGGCTGCGCGCGGTCTTCGAGGCGGCCGACGGCGGCGACGAGACCCTGGCCGTGGACCTGCTGAACTCACTCCTCCTGGAGTTCCCCGTCAGTCCGCAGATCTCCGGGCACGACCACCGGGACGACGACGGGCGCCCGCTGTGGCACATGCACCTGGCGGACCACCCGTCGAACGCGACGGCGGGCTACGCGGCGATCGCCGCCATGGGACTCGCCTTCCATCTCACGTCGTACGGCGTGGACCGCCTCGGTCTCTGTGAGGCGACCCCCTGCCGCAACGCGTACCTGGACACGTCGACGAACCGCTCCCGGCGCTACTGCTCGGACCGCTGCGCGACCCGCGCCAACGTGGCCGCCTACCGGGCCCGCAAACGCCTGGAGGCCGACCGGTCGGAGAGCACCGGCCTGGCGGCGCCGAGCACCCAGCGGACGAGTGCGAACGGCGAGCGCTGACCCGGCAGGTGGGGCCGGTAACGGAATCGCACCTTCCCGAGGACGAGGTCCTCGGGAACCGTCCCGTAGTCGGTGCTGTCCCCACCCGCGTAGGCGTTGTCCCCGAGTACCCACCAACCCCCCTCCCGCCGTTCCGCGATCCGCTTCACGACCAGCAGGTCCTGCTGGAACGGATGGCGCAGAACGACCACGTCGCCGGGCCTGACCCGGGCCCCGTACTGCACGACGAGCCGATCTCCGTGCTGGAGCGTGGGCACCATGGAGGGCCCCCTCACCTCGGCCGCCCCGAACGGCAGCACGGCCCTCCCACGCTCGGTCTCCTGCGACAGCTCCGGCATCACCGGCACCTCCCCGGTCCATCCTCCACCAGTCCCAGTTTCACCCTGGACTTTTGTCCTAAGCCCATGGGGGCACTCGAGAAAAGACGTCTCCCACGGAGTAATGTCCCACCTGAGAAGACGATCACGAGGAAGGACAGCTCAATGCTCTCCCGCCTGTTTGCCCCCAAGGTCAAGGTCAGCGCGCACTGCGACCTGCCCTGCGGTGTGTACGACCCGGCCCAGGCCCGCATCGAGGCGGAGTCGGTGAAGGCCGTCCAGGAAAAGATGGCCGGCAACGACGACCCGCACTACCAGGCCCGCGCCACCGTCATCAAGGAGCAGCGCGCCGAGCTCGCGAAGCACCACGTGTCGGTGCTCTGGAGCGACTACTTCAAGCCCCCGCACTTCGAGAAGTACCCGGAGCTGCACCAGCTGGTCAACGACACCCTGAAGGCCCTCTCGGCCGCCAAGGCGTCCACGGACCCGGCCACGGGCCAGAAGGCGCTGGACTACATCGCCCAGATCGACAAGATCTTCTGGGAGACCAAGAAGGCTTGATCCTTGGCCAGGCCGTCTGACCTGTGGTTTCGCGGGTCGCATCGCCTACCTGTCCGCACCCGGTCCGCAGGCCGCCGAGCACGGCGTCCATGACGGAGCGGGTGCGGTCTTCTTTTCTCGATGCGGCCCGGCGCCCCGAGTCACCGGTGCCCTGTCAGTGGCGCGTGCCATTCTGGACGAATGACTCTGGAGGATCTGGTCCGGCTGCGCCGGGCACGCGACCGGATGGACCGCGAGTACGCGGAGCCGCTGGACGTCGCCGCGCTCGCGCGCACCGCGCTGATGTCGCCCGGGCACTTCCAGCGGAGCTTTCGGGCGGCGTACGGGGAGACGCCGTACACCTATCTGATGACCCGCCGAATAGAGCGGGCCAAGGCCCTGCTGCGGCGGGGTGACCTGACGGTCACGGAGGTCTGTCTCGCGGTGGGCTGTACCTCGCTCGGTTCGTTCAGCTCCCGCTTCACGGAGCTGGTCGGCGAGACCCCGAGCGCGTACCGGGCCCGGCCGCACGACCACGGCGCCCCGATCCCGCCGTGCGTGGCCCAGCGCCTCACCCGCCCGACCCGCCACCGCAATCCTGAAGCGGAACCGGGTACACGCCTCTAGCGTGGGGCCATGGACCTGAAACTCTCACAGTGCTTCATCGCCGTGGACGACCATGACAAGGCACTCGCCTTCTACCGGGACGTCCTGGGTCTGGAGGTCCGGGGCGACGTCGCCTTCGAGGGGATGCGCTGGGTGACGGTCGGCTCCCCGCTCCAGCCGGACGTCCAGATCGTCCTGGAACCCCCCGCCGCGAGCCCGGACATCTCCCCCGCCGACAAACAGGCCATGGCCGAACTCCTCGCCAAGGGCATCCTGCGCGGCGTCATCTTCTCGACCGCCGACTGCGACGCCCTCTACGAACGCGTCCGTGCCTCCGGCGCCGACGTCCTCCAGGAACCGATGGACCAGCCCTACGGCGTCCGCGACTGCGCCTTCCGCGACCCGGCGGGCAACCTCCTCCGCTTCACCGAACGCCCCGACGCCTGACCCCGGCCACCCCCGCCTCGGCCGGCGGGAGGCAGACTACGTCCGTGTGTTCCGTGGGAGCGCGTCGCCCATGGAACGGAACGTCTGAAGTCCCGTAGTCCGAGGAGTCATCGATGCCGTCCGCGCGCCCCCGCGTCCTCTACGTCAGTGACCTGGCCTACCCGGCCAAGGGGCGGCGGTACTGCGACGAGGACATCTTCCTCACCTCCCGGCTGCGCGAGGAGTTCGACCTCGCCGTATGCCACCCCCTGGACGCGACCGCGCTGATGACCGGCTTCGACGCCGTGGTCGTGCGGAACAGCGGGCCGGTGCTGCACTACCAGGCGGAGTACGACGCGTTCCGCAAGCAGGCGGTCCTGGAAGGCGTCCGCGTGTACAACCAGCTGTCCGGCAGGGGGGACATGGCGGGGAAGGGGTACCTGCTGGAGCTCACCGCGGCGGGGTTCCCCGTCATCCCGACCATCGACCGCGCCGACGACCTCGGCCGACTGCCGGACGTCGACACCTACGTCGTGAAGCCCAAGCTGGGAGCGGACTCCATCGGCCTGGAGTTCGTACCGCGCGACCGGCTGCCCCAACTGTCGTACGGCGACATCCTCGTCCAGCCGCGCATCGACTTCCGCTACGAGGTGTCCTTCTACTTCGTCGACCGCACCTTCCAGTACGCCCTGTACGCCCCTCGCCCGGACGAGCGCTGGGCCCTGGAGCCGTACGAGCCGACCGGGCCCGACCGGGAGTTCGCCCAGCGGTTCGTCGACTGGAACGACATCGCGTACGGCATCCAGCGCGTCGACGCCTGCCGGGCCCCCGACGGCGAGCTGCTCCTCGTGGAGCTGGAGGACCTGAACCCGTATCTGTCCCTGGACGTCCTCTCCCCCGACGCGCGGGACGCCTTCGTCTCACGGATGAAAACCTCGTTGCGCGGACTGATCGGGCAGGAGACGGTACGAGCCGCACACGGCGTCTGAGGGAGCGGGAGACGACCCATGGCTCAACCCATTCGATGGACCTACGTCTTCATCGACCGCCCCATGAAGGACTTCGCCCGCGCCTGCGGCTTCTGGACCGCCGTCACGGCGACGACACTGTCCGAACCGCGCGGTGAGCAGGGCGAGTTCGTGACCCTGCTGCCGTCCGGCACCGATGCCGGTGTCAAAGCGCAGGGCGTCGGCGCGGGCGACGGCGGCGCCCATCTCGACCTCGCTGTCGAGGACGTACGGGCGCTGGCGGAGTCGGCCCGACAGCTCGGCGCCGAGATCGTCGCCGCCGAAGAGGGCCTGGTCGTTCTGCGGTCCCCGGGCGGCCAACTGTTCTGCGCGGTCCGGTGGCACGGCGAGTCGGCGCGGCCGCCGGTCGTCCCGGGACCCACCGGCGCCACCAGCCGCCTCGACCAGGTGTGCCTCGACGTGGCGCCCACCCGCTTCGAGGCCGAAGTCGCCTTCTGGAGCGCCCTGACCGGATGGGAGTCGCACGCCGGCGCGTTCCCCGAATTCCACCTGCTCCGGCCGCCCGCGGGGCTCCCCTTCCGCATCCTCCTGCAACGCCTCGACACGGCCCGTCCCGCCTCCGCCCACCTCGACATCGCCTGCTCGGACATCGAGGCGGTGCGCGCCCACCACGAGCGGCTCGGTGCCGTGCTCGTCGGCCATGGCGCCCGCTGGACCGTCATGCGGGACCCGGTCGGCGGCACCTACTGCCTGACCGGCCGGGACCCGGCGACGGGCGGCCTCCCGGCCCCCAGCTGATCCGACGGACAGCTCTAGGAGACGGACAGCTCTAGGAGGCGGACTCCCACACCTCGACGTCCACCACGGACGCCACCGGAATCGGCCCGTAGACGTGCGGGAACTCCTCGCCCCCGGGCTTGACCGCCTCGTAGCGCACCGGCACGTCCAGCCGCTCGGGGTCGATGACCAGGAGCACCAGCTCGTCGGGGCCGTCGTACCCGCCGTACAGGAAGGAGGCGACCCCGGGGACCTGGTGTCGCAGCGAGCAGTGGATGAAGCCCTCCTCCTGGAGGGTGCGGCCACGGGTGGACATCTCGTACGCGCCGGACGCGCGGGCCGCGTCCCACAGGGAGCGCTCGGTGAGGTGCAACAAGGGTTCGGACATGCCGCCACGCTAAGGCCTGTACCGGGCGGCGGCGTCCAGGATGGGGCGGATGACCACCGGGTGGTTCGTGGCGCCCTCGGGGCCGGGGCAGCGGGTGACGCGTTCGGCGATCTCGGTGACCCGCTCCAGGCCGGGGCGCGCACGCATCACTTTTCCGCGGCCGACTTCCCGGGCTGTTCCCCGGGCTGCTCCCCGCGTTGCTCCCGGGGCTCCTGAGGCTCCCGGCGCTCCCGGGGCTCCCCGCCGGGTGCGGATCCGGCCCGCCGTACGGGCCGGGAGGCGGCGACTCCGGGCCGGGGCTCCCCGACGTACGCCTCGCACTCGGGGTTGTGGCAGGGGCCGGGACCCCATACGGGAACGAACGCGCCCAGCGTCTTGTGGCGCCGCACGACGGTGGTGACCGGCTGCCGGCAGGCGGGGCAGACATGCTCATCGGTGCCCATGACTTCAGGGTAGAGCGGGAGACGGTTCAGCGCTTCCCGCTGTACGTCCGCACGAAGACCCC
Organism: Streptomyces sp. NBC_01450; assembly: GCF_036227505.1. Lineage (NCBI taxonomy): Bacteria > Bacillati > Actinomycetota > Actinomycetes > Kitasatosporales > Streptomycetaceae > Streptomyces > Streptomyces sp. NBC_01450. The sequence continues at coordinate 4,283,590 of NZ_CP109480.1, forward strand.
GTGGCCGGGCTCCGGTCAGGCTCCCCGCTCGGGCTGCGGCTCGCGCCACATCGGCCACATCCGCGGGCCGTCCGGGAGGTCGAGGGGGCGCCCGGTCAGGTCGAAGCCGAGACGCTCGTAGAGCCGGCGGCTGTGGGCGTTGCTCGCCTCGAGATAGGCGGGCAGGCCCTCGCGGTCGCAGCGGTCGAGGACCGACCGGACGAGCGCGGTGCCGAGGCCCTCGCCCTGGCGCTCCGGCGCCACACCGATCATCCACAGGTACTCGTGGGCGCGGCCCTCGGGGTGGATCCCGGCCGTCAGCCGGCCTATCAGCTCGACCCGCTCGTTGTCCGGATCGATGGCCTCGCGCAGCTGTACCGGACCGTCGTCGGCGTGGCCGGCGTCGGCGGGCACGGACAGCCACAGCGCGCACGCCGTGCCGTCCTCCGTGATGTCGATACGGCCCTCGGCGAACACGATCTCGGTGAACATCCCCATCAACTCGGGGTGCTTGGCGCGGCGGTGCGCCACGTCCGGAAAGACCCAGACACTCACCGGGTCGTTGTGGAACGCCTCGTCGAGCAACCGGGTGACCAGCTCCCGATCACCCTCGCCCGCCGTCCGGATCGCCACACCCATGTCCCACCCTCTCGACTCAACCGCCGTTGAACGTACGGCTGTTGCAGCCTAAGGCCTGTCCGGGCCGGAGAGGGGCGGGCCCCGCGCACCGTGGGGATGCGCGGGACCCGTTCCGACCGGAGCCCGGGGCCGTACGGAGGTCAGGTGCCGTACGGCCCCAAAGGCCCCGGGGTCTTCGACCGCCCTTCTGAAGGGTTCAACGGGTTCAACGGGTTCGACGGTTCAGTTGTTGCGCCGCGTCACGAACTCCGCGAGTGCGAGGAGGCCGCCCGCCGCCTCCGGGTCGGGGACCGCCCGGGACAGCTCGTGCATCGCCCGGGACATCCGGTCGGCCGCCTGGAGCTGCGCCCAGTCACGGCCGCCCGCCCGTTCGACGGCCAGCACCGTGCGCTCCAGCTCCCCTTCCTCGTAGGGAACTCCGTACAGCTCGGCGAGTTCCGTCGCGGCCGGGGTGCCGGAGGCGAGCGCGGCGACCACGGGCAGGGACTTCTTGCGGGCGATGAGGTCCGCCCCGGCCGGCTTGCCGGTGCGGCTCGGGTCCCCCCAGATCCCGATCACGTCGTCGATCAGCTGGAAGGCGAGCCCGGCCTCCCGGCCGAACGCGTCCAGCGCGTCGACGTCCTCCTCGTCCGCCCCCGCGTACAGCCCGCCGAGCGCGCACGCGCAGCCGAGCAGTGCGCCGGTCTTGGCCTCGGCCATGGCGAGCACCTCGTCGAGGGTGACCTCGGCGGGGCCGCGTCTCTCCATGGCCGTGTCCGCGTGCTGCCCCTCGCACAGCTCGACGACGCAGGACGAGAGCCGGGCGGCGGCGGCCTGGGACGCCGGGTGCGAGTCCTCGGCGAGCAGCCGCTGGGCGAGCGCCTGCAGGGCGTCCCCGGCGAGGATCGCGTCGGCCTCGCCGAACACGGTCCACGCGGTGGGGCGGTGTCTGCGGGTGGTGTCCCGGTCCATGATGTCGTCGTGCAGCAGCGTGAAGTTGTGGATCAACTCCACGGCGGCCGCCGCCCGCACGGCGGACGTGTGCTGACCGCCGAGCGCTCCCGCGGCGGTCAGCACCAGGGCCGGACGGATCGCCTTGCCCGCGTTGCCCACCGCCGGAGTGCCGTCCGCGTGCTCCCAGCCGAAGTGGTAGAGCGCGACCCGGCGCATGGAGCCCGGCAGCGAGTCGATGGCCCTGCGCAGCTCGGGGTCGACGGACGCCCGGGCGTGCTCCAGGATGCTCGTCGCCTCCTGCCCGTCGGGCGGACCGGGCGGGATCTGCCGTTCCATGGGCCTCCCGTCCGTGGGACCGCCGTCCTTGGGACCGCCGTCCTTGGGACCGCCGTCCACGGGCCTGCCGTCCATGGGCTTGCCGATGCGGCCCCGCCCGTCCAGGGTCTCGGCCGGACTCCGCCTCGTCCCCGGTGTTCCCGCCCGGTCGGGCGGGAACACGGCGGCCGGCGTCGGGAAGGTCACCGCCAGCGGCCGATCTCGACGTTCTCCAGGATGCCGAGGGCGTCCGGCACGAGGACCGCGGCCGAGTAGTACGCCGTCACCAGGTAGGAGATGATCGCCTGTTCGTTGATGCCCATGAAGCGCACCGACAGGCTCGGCTCGATCTCGTCCGGGATGCCCGCCTGCTGCAGGCCGATGACACCCTGCTCGGCCTCGCCGGTACGCATGGCGATGATCGAGGTCGTACGGGTGTCGCTGACGGGGATCTTGTTGCACGGGAACAGCGGCACGCCGCGCCAGGTCGGGATGCGGTTGCCCGCGACCTCGATGCTCTCGGGGACCAGTCCGCGCTTGTTGCACTCGCGGCCGAACGCGGAGATCGCGCGCGGGTGGGCGAGGAGCAGCTTGGTGCCGCGCCGGCGGCTGAGCAGCTCGTCCAGATCGTCGGGGCTGGGCACGCCGTCGTGCGGCTGGAGCCGCTGGTCGTACTCGCAGTTGTTGAGCAGTCCGAACTCCCGGTTGTTGATGAGCTCGTGCTCCTGGCGCTCCTTCAACGCCTCGACGGTGAGGCGGAGCTGCTGCTCCGTCTGGTTCATCGGCTGGTTGTAGAGATCGGCCACACGCGTGTGCAGGCGCAGCACGGTCTGGGCGATGCTCAGTTCGTACTCGCGCGGCGCGGCCTCGTAGTCCACGAAGGTGCCGGGGATGTCCTGCTCCCCGGTGTGGCCGGCCGAGAGGTCGATCTCCTTCTCGCCGTACTTGTTCGTGCGCTGCTCCGGAATCGCGCGCAGCTCCGTGAGGTGTTCGCGCAGGGAGTCGGAGCGCTCGGCGACCTGCTCCAGGTCCCGGCGGGGCAGCGCGAGCACGGTGACCGCGGTGACGGCGCGGGCCGTGTACTCCCAGATGGCGTCCGGGTCGATGAGCGCCTGCTCGCCGAAGTACGCGCCGTCGGCGAGGACACCGAGGATCGCGTCGTCGCCGTACGGGCCGGTGCCGATCTTCTCCACCTTGCCGTGCGCGAGCAGGAACACCTCGTCGGACGGACTGCCGAACGAGGCGAGCACTTCGCCCGGTGCGAACTCCCGCTGCTGGCACCGCTGGGCGAGCTCGCCGAGTACCTCCTGATCCTCGAACGAGCGGAGCACGGACAGCTCTCCGAGCTCCGCGGGGATGACCTGCACACGGTCACCGGTCTTCACGAACGTCACGCGGCCGTCACCCACGGAGTAACTGAGCCGCCGGTTCACGCGGTACGTGCCACCCTGCACGTTCACCCACGGAAGCATGCGCAGCAGCCATCGTGAGCTGATCTCCTGCATCTGGGGTGCGGACTTGGTGGTGGTGGCCAGGTTCCGCGCGGCCGATGTGCCGAGACTCTGCTGCGGCTTGCCCTGACCCGCGCGAACCTCTTCGCCTACCGACATGAAAATTGCCCTCCCGGTCGTGCACTGATCTGCGCCGACCAGCCTTCCATCACGGAGCGTGCCGGTGCTATTACACGAATGAGCGGGAATGGATCACAGGGGATTGGGCAGAGGGTCCACTTTTGTCGATCGCTCGAACAGCTGGAGCCGTCGCCGTCGAACAGCCCGGAGCCGTTGCGCGCGGGAACTCCGAGATCCGGCCAACCGTTTGACGCGGTGACGGACGATGACAGGAGACGGCGATGGCAGGCTTCCTGGACCGCGCGAAGGAACAGGCGCAGCGAGGGCTCACGCAGGGCAAGCAGAAGATCGACGAGGTGCAGGCGCAGCGTGCGGGCGGTGACCTCCTGAAGAGACTGGGCGCGGCGTACTACGCGGAGCGGCGCGGCAGCGGCTCCCCCGAGGCGACCCAGCAGGCACTCCAGGCGCTGGAGAGCCACATCGCCGCGCACGGGGACGCGTTCCTGCACTCCTGACGGGCCTCGCGAAAGCGCCCTGAACGCGCTGGTCGAACGCGCCCGCACCTCTGACCGGATCGACTCGCACGCCGTACGAACGGCTGGGCCGGAGCCTCCGGTTCCGGGTACAGGCCGCGGTACGAGACGGCCGCGACCGGTGGCCGGCGCGCAGTGCGAAGGAGGCGGTCATGGCCCCACCCATGTCCGCGGGCGGTTTCCTGAACCGGCTCAGGGAGGAAGGCGTCACCGTCGTCGAGGTCGGCGACTGGGAACATCACAACCGCAATCACAAGGGGCCATGGGGTCCGGTGTACGGCGTGATGATCCACCACACGGTGACCTCGGGCAGCGAGCACACCGTCGCGATGTGCCGAGAGGGCCGCTCGGACCTGCCCGGTCCGCTGTGTCACGGCGTCATCACCAAGGACGGTGTCGTGCATCTCGTGGGCTACGGCCGGGCCAATCACGCGGGTTCGGGTGACGACGACGTGCTGCGTGCCGTGATCGCGGAGAAGGCGCTCCCGCCGGAGAACGAGGCGAACACCGACGGCAACCGTCACTTCTACGGCTTCGAGTGCGAGAACCTCGGCGACGGAAGGGATCCGTGGCCCGAGGCGCAGCTGGAGGCCGTCGAGAAGGTCGCGGCCGCGATCTGCCGCCACCACGGCTGGACGGAGCGCTCGGTCATCGGCCACCTGGAGTGGCAGCCGGGCAAGGTCGACCCGCGTGGCTTCACGATGGCCTCGATGAGAGAGCGCGTCCGCGACCGCCTCAAGTGACGGGCGGGTGCGGGGCCGCTGCCCGCATACCGGACAGGTGTCCGACAATGGTGGGGTGCCCAGCCCCGCAACCCCGGACGGCCCGAACACCCCGGCCGCCCCGGACGTCCCCGAAGCGCTCGACCCGACCGGTCTGCGGCCGCGACTGCCCTCGCCGCTGTGTGAGGTCGCGGACGAGCGTTTCGCGCGCCATGGCGTGCGGCTGCTGCTCAAGCGGGACGATCTGATCCACCCGGAGCTGATCGGCAACAAGTGGCGCAAGCTCGCCCCGAACCTCCGCGCGGCGGCGGGCCGCACGGTTGTCACCTTCGGCGGCGCGTACTCGAACCATCTGCGCGCCACCGCCGCCGCGGGCCGCCTCCTCGGGCTGACGACCGTGGGGGTGGTCCGCGGTCAGGAGCTGGCCGACCGTCCCCGCAACCCCTCGCTGGCCCGCTGCGCGGTCGACGGCATGCGACTGCACTTCGTCGACAGATCGACGTACCGCCGCAAGGGCCGGCCGGAGACGCTGGCCGCCCTGCTGCGCTCGGTGGACGCCGAGGACGCGTACGTCGTCCCCGAGGGCGGCAGCAACGCCCTTGCCGTACGTGGCTGTCAGGAGCTCGGCGCGGAGCTGCGGGGCCACGGCGGTGTCGACGTGGCCGCCCTCGCCTGCGGCACCGGCGGCACCCTCGCCGGCCTGGCCGCCGGCCTCGCCCCCGGCCAGCGGGCGCTGGGCATCCCCGTCCTCAAGGGCGGCTTCCTGGGCGCCGACATAAGCGCCCTCCAGGAGTCCGCCTTCGGCGGCCGGCGCGGCGCCTGGTCCCTCGACGACCGCTTCCACTTCGGCGGCTACGCCCGCACCACACCCGAACTCGACACCTTCGCCGAGGACTTCGAACAACGCCACGGCCTGCCCGTGGAACGTCTCTATGTCGCCAAGATGCTGTACGGACTTGTCGTCTTGGTGCAGGAGGGGGCGTTCGCGCCGGGGACGACGGTGGCTGCGGTGATCACCGGGACGCCGTTCTCCTGAACGCCGTCACGCCGCCTCCCGGTAGGCCGCCGCCTCCTCCAGGTCCAGTCTGCGCAGGAGCGTGCGGAGCATTTCGTCGTCGATGTAGCGGTGGTCGCGGAGTTTCACGAAGACCTCGCGTTCGGTGCTGATCATCTCGCGGGAGAGGCGACGGTAGGTGTCGTCGGCGGTCTCCCCGGTCACCGGGTTGACGGCGCCGAGCCGTTCCCAGACGGCGTTGCGGCGGCGTTCCAGGACTGAGCGGAGCCGGTCGGCGAGCGGCGGGGGCAGGGCGTTGCGCTTGTCCTCGAGGAGTTCGCCGAGGCGCCGTTCGGCGGCCCGGGACGCCTGAGCCTGGGCGTTCGCCTCGGCGAGCGTCTCGGCCTGGGCGTCGCGCCCCGGCAGCTTCAGGAGGCGGATGAGAGGGGGCAGGGTCAGCCCCTGCACGACCAGGGTCCCGATGACGGTCGTGAAGGTGAGGAAGAGGATGAGGTTGCGATCCGGGAACGGGATGCGGTCGTCCATGGAGAGCGGGATGGAGAAGGCGATGGCGAGCGAGACCACCCCGCGCATTCCGGCCCAGCCGATGATGAACGGCCCCTTCCAGGTCAGGGCCCCCTCCCGCTCCCGGATACGTGCCGACAGGATCCGGGGCAGGAAACTGGCGGGATAGATCCAGACGAACCGGGCGGCGACCACGGCCAGGAAGACGGCCACCGCGTACCAGACGACGGTGGCGCCGTCGTAGTCGCCGAGGCCCTTGAGGACGACCGGCAGCTGCAGTCCGATCAGCGCGAACACCGCCGACTCCAGGACGAACGCGACCATCTTCCACACCGCCTCCTCCTGGAGCCGGGTCGCGAAGTCCACCTCCCACGCACGGTGCCCGAGGTAGAGCGCGACGACGACCACGGCGAGCACTCCGGAGGCGTGCAGCTGCTCGGCGATCCCGTACGCGACGAAGGGGATCAGCAGGGAGAGCGTGTTCTGGAGAAGCGCCTCCTTCAGGTGGGTGCGCAGCCAGTGGATCGGCACCATCAGGACGAGGCCGACGGCCACGCCGCCGACCGCCGCGAGCAGGAACTCGCGGATGCCGCCCGCCCAGGTCGCGCCCTCGCCGACCGCGGCGGCCAGGGCCACCTTGTAGGCGGTGATCGCGGTCGCGTCGTTCACCAGGGACTCGCCCTGCAGGATCGTGGTGATCTGCGAGGGCAGTCCCACCCGGCGCGCCACCGCCGTGGCCGCGACGGCGTCCGGCGGCGCCACCACCGCCCCGAGCACCAGTGCCGCGGGCAGCGGCAGGCTGGGCACGATCAGGTAGGCGGCCCAGCCGACGGCGAGCGTCGCGAAGAGCACGTACCCGACCGACAGCAGCGCGATGGGCCGCAGATGCGCCCGCAGATCGAGATACGAGCTGTCGGTGGCCGCCGTGTACAGCAGCGGAGGCAGCACCAGCGGGAGCACGATCCCCGGGTCGAGTTCGTACCCGGGCACTCCAGGAACGTACGAGACGACCAGGCCCGCCGCGACGAGCAACAGCGGCGCCGGCACCGGGGTACGACGGGCGTACCCGGCGACCGCGGCGCTTCCCGCGACCAGCAACAGCAGTGGCAAAACGTGCATCGTCTTCCGCCCGCCCCTCGTTTTCGCGCGGCATCCCGCACACCCGACGTAACCTGGCAATCATGAAACAGTGCACGCACGCCGACGAGCTGCAGCACCCAGAACCCGGGCCCCTGAGCGAGACCTGCCTGGAGTGCCAGGCCGCCGGTACACATCCGGTGCAGTTGCGGCTGTGCCTGACATGCGGGCACCTCGGCTGCTGCGACTCCTCGCCGCTGCGGCACGCGACGGAGCATTTCAAGGAGACCGGACATCCCGTGATGCGTACCTTCGAGCCCGGTGAGAGCTGGCGCTGGTGCTTCGTCGACCACGTACTGGTGTGACCCACGGCCCGGACGGTTCGACCGTCTGACGCCTGGGTACGTCAACCCGGCGCGCGCTCTTCCTATTTGGGGCCGCAGACCCCTAGCCACTGTCCGTGCTCATGGGCTTACTATGAGTGACAGCAAGGGGCGGGGTCCCCAGGACAGGAAACTTGGGAGCGCGGTAGCGTCACCGCTGAACCACCTAGCGCGTTACCCCGGGGGGCGACCCTCGGCCCCGAAAGAGCTCGAAAGAGCTTGTACCACCTTGGAGGTGAGGGTGTCCCAGATCGCAGGCGAGCCCGCGACGAAGGACTTCGTGGAAGTCCGGCTGCCGGCCGCGGGTGCCTACCTGTCGGTGCTGCGTACGGCTACGGCCGGTCTCGCAGCCCGTTTGGACTTCACCCTCGACGAGATCGAGGACCTCCGCATCGCGGTGGACGAGGCCTGCGCGATTCTGTTGCAGCAGGCCGTCCCCGGATCGGTGCTCAGCTGTGTCTTCCGGCTCATCGACGACTCGCTCGAGGTGACGGTCTCCGCTCCGACCACCGACGGTCACGCTCCGTCACGGGACACGTTCGCGTGGACCGTCCTGTCGGCGCTCGCGGGCAAGGTCGACTCCACCGTCGCCGAGGACAAGACCGTTTCGATCAGCCTCTACAAACAGCGCGGCGCGGGACCCGGGCCGGCGTGAGGAACGGGGACGGGCCGGTGCGGGACGAAGAGCGCGGCACACGGGAGCTTCCCGCCGGACGTGTCGACGGCCTCGACGGGCCGCAGCGCGCGGTGGAAGACGTCGACGGCATCCCCGAACAGGCCCGGCCGCACCCGGAGGACGAGCAGGAGAGTCCCTCCGGCCAGGACGACGGGCAACGGGATCCGGAGGCTGCCGCGCGGAGCACGTCCTCGGAAGGACGGCGGCTGGTGACGGGCGGGACTATGAGCGAGCACGAGCGACACGACAAGCCAGAGGTGCAGAGCGTGCAGGGCACGCAGCACGGGCCGAGCGCCCAGCACATCCAGCACGACCCGCAGGACCGCAGCGGAGCGCGGGCGATGTTCATCGAGCTGCGCAAGCTGCAGGACGGCAGCGCGGAGTACGCGGAGCTGCGCAATCAGCTGGTCCGCATGCACCTCCCGCTCGTCGAGCACCTCGCGCGCCGCTTCCGCAATCGCGGTGAGCCGCTGGACGACCTCACCCAGGTCGCGACCATCGGTCTGATCAAGTCGGTCGACCGCTTCGACCCGGAGCGCGGCGTCGAGTTCTCGACGTACGCGACTCCGACGGTCGTCGGCGAGATCAAGCGACACTTCCGCGACAAGGGCTGGGCGGTGCGGGTACCGCGGCGCCTGCAGGAACTGCGCCTGGCCCTGACGACGGCCACGGCCGAGCTGTCGCAACAGCACGGGCGCTCCCCGACGGTCCACGAGCTGGCCGAGAAACTGGCCATCTCGGAGGAGGAGGTCCTGGAGGGCCTGGAGTCCGCCAACGCGTACTCCACGCTGTCCCTGGACGTTCCCGACACGGACGACGAGTCACCGGCGGTCGCGGACACCCTGGGTGCGGAGGACGAGGCCCTGGAGGGCGTCGAGTACCGGGAGTCGCTGAAGCCCCTGCTCGAGGACCTCCCCCCACGAGAGAAGCGGATCCTTCTCCTCCGCTTCTTCGGCAACATGACCCAGTCGCAGATCGCACAGGAGGTCGGCATCTCCCAGATGCACGTCTCCCGCCTACTGGCCCGCACCCTCGCCCAGCTCCGCGAAAAGCTCCTGGTCGAGGAGTAGCCGACCCCTCGGCTCCTTACGCGCCGCCGAGAACCGCCGGAACTACTTGGATTCCTCGGTGGCGCCGGGGCCGCGGATGCCCAGGGCCCGGGTCGTTTCGGAGTTGACGAGCAGGACCAGCGCCGTGAGCGCGACCGCCGCGAGGGCGATTCCGGCCGGGATCGCCACGCTGTCCGCCTGGAGCAGGCTGTAGGCGACGGGCAGCGCCATGATCTGGGTGATGATCGCGGGGCCCCTGCTCCAGCTGCGGCGCAGCAACAGGCCTCGGGCGGCCAGCAGGGGCAGCAGCGCGAGCACGATCAGCGTCACGCCCAGGGTCACACCCTGCTGCCGGTCCCCCGAGTCACCCGTGAACCCTCGGACGACCATCCACACGCCCCCCACGGCGAGGACCAGCCCCTCCAGCGCGGCCAGCGCGGCCGCGACGGTCAGCCGTCCGGGACGGGGCTCGGCGGCGGGGGCGTCAGGGGTGGGGATCTGCTCAGCGCTCACCCCTGAAGGGTAGCCCTCGGGTACCCGCGCACCGCCGGACCCCCGGCCGCTTCCCCGCTGCCTCCCGCACCTCACCGTGTCGAGACTCACGCCCCTATCTCTTACCGGATCCCTAACTCGGTCTGGGACCGGTACCCCTCGGTAGGTACGCTGCATCGCATGCGTGCACTTCTCGTGGTCAATCCGGCAGCTACCACCACAAGTGCGCGCACGCGCGATGTCTTGATCCACGCGTTGGCGAGCGAGATGAAGCTCGAGGTGGTCACCACCGAGTACCGCGGGCACGCCCGGGACCTCGGCCGGCAGGCGGCGGAGAGCGACGACATAGAACTGGTGGTCGCGCTCGGCGGCGACGGCACCGTCAACGAGGTCGTGAACGGCCTGCTGCACAACGGCCCCGACCTGGACCGTCTGCCCCGTCTCGCCGTGGTCCCCGGCGGCTCCACCAATGTCTTCGCCCGCGCCCTGGGCCTGCCCAACGACGCCGTGGAGGCCACCGGCGCCCTGCTGGACGCGCTCAGAGAGGACCGTGAGCGCGCGATCGGCCTCGGTCTCGCCGCGGGCACGCCGGGCACCGAGGACGAAGCCGTCCCTTCCCGCTGGTTCACGTTCTGCGCGGGGCTCGGCTTCGACGCGGGGGTGATCGGCCGGGTCGAGCAGCAGCGCGAGCGCGGCAAGCGTTCCACCCATGCCCTCTATTTGCGCCAAGTGGTACGTCAGTTTTTGGACGAACCTCACCGCAGGCACGGAATGATCACACTGGAGCGGCCCGGCCAGGACCCGGTCACCGATCTTGTGCTGTCCATAATCTGCAACACCTCGCCCTGGACGTTTCTCGGCAATCGTCCGGTGTACGCGTCACCTAAGGCTTCGTTCGATACCGGGCTCGACGTACTCGGCCTCAACCGCATGTCGACGGGCGCGGTTGCCCGGTATGCCACCCAGTTGCTCACTTCGTCCCCCGAGCGCGGCCCCCATGGCAAGCACGCCCTGTCCCTGCACGACCTGACCGACTTCACCTTGCATTCGAAGGTGCCGCTCCCCCTCCAGATGGACGGCGACCACCTCGGACTGCGCACAAGCGTGACGTTCACAGGCGTACGCCGTGCACTGCGTGTGATTGTGTGAGTGGAAGACCCCAAAGTCCTTTCACTCGAACGTTTAGACCAGGGTCCACCCCATGGAAGTACGGCTGTGACCTAGTCGACACCGAGGAATCAAAAAAAACTTTCCGGTAGGGGTTGTATCCGCCGCTGAGGTTTGCGAGTCTCTACGTGGCGATCGGGACGGCCCGCAACATCGGCCCCACAGAGAGCCAGAACCCCTCCTCAAATCACAGGACGACGTCAGGGAGACCTGAAAGTCGGCCCTTCACTTGTTGGGGGATTCGTGAAAGCGTTCACATTCACAAGCAACGTGCATGTAATACCAAGGAGAGGTAGCAGCCATGGACTGGCGTCACAACGCCGTTTGCCGCGAGGAAGACCCCGAGCTCTTCTTCCCCATCGGCAACACCGGTCCTGCGCTGCTGCAGATCGAGGAAGCCAAGGCCGTCTGCCGCCGCTGCCCCGTCATGGAGCAGTGCCTGCAGTGGGCGCTCGAGTCCGGCCAGGACTCCGGCGTCTGGGGTGGCCTCAGCGAGGATGAGCGCCGTGCCATGAAGCGTCGCGCCGCCCGCAACCGGGCCCGTCAGGCCACCGCCTGACACCCCACCCCGTAACGAGCCTGAGCCCGGCGGCGCGTACAGCGAGTACGCATCTCCCGCCCCCGAGCCGCAGCGCGCAGTACCCCCGATGCGCATAGCAGCGTAAGCAGTGGCCCCGGACCTTCTGGTCCGGGGCCACTGTCATGCGCCACTTGCCACCGTCATGCACCGCATACGGGTGAACGCACGACTTGGGCTTGGATGCCCGACTTGTAAGCGGGCGCCTGACTTATAGACAGATTCCCGACTTGTCGGTGCGTCAGATGCTCCTACTTGTGCGCCTGCACAGGAATGTCCAGGATGACCTGCGTACCCCGCTCCGGGGCCGCCACCATGTCGAACGTGCCCCCCAACTCGCCCTCCACCAGGGTTCGTACGATCTGCAGACCGAGGTTGCCGGAGCGGTGCGGGTCGAAGCCCTCCGGGAGGCCGACCCCGTCGTCCTGGACGGTGACCAGCAGGCGGGTCTCCTTGCTGGTGCCGCCGCGGACCGCCGAGACCTCGACCGTGCCCCGGTCGCCCTCGCGGAAGCCGTGCTCCAGCGCGTTCTGCAGGATCTCGGTGAGGACCATGGAGAGCGGGGTGGCGACCTCGGCGTCGAGTATGCCGAAGCGGCCGGTGCGGCGGCCGGTGACCTTGCCCGGCGAGATCTCGGCGACCATGGCGAGCACCCGGTCGGCGATCTCGTCGAACTCCACCCGCTCGTCCAGGTTCTGAGACAGCGTCTCATGCACGATGGCGATCGAGCCGACCCGCCGTACGGCCTCCTCCAGGGCCTCACGACCACGCTCCGACTCGATGCGCCGGGCCTGCAGCCGCAGCAGCGCCGCCACCGTCTGGAGGTTGTTCTTGACCCGGTGGTGGATCTCCCGGATGGTCGCGTCCTTGGTGATCAACTCGCGTTCGCGACGGCGCAGTTCGGTGACGTCGCGCAGCAGGACGAGCGAACCGACCCGGGTGCCCTTGGGCTTGAGCGGGATCGCGCGCAGCTGGATAACCCCGTCACCGCTCTCGATCTCGAACTCGCGGGGCGCCCAGCCGCTGGCGACCTTGGACAGCGCCTCGTCCACCGGGCCGCGGGACGGGGCGAGTTCGGCGGTGGTCACACCGAGGTGGTGGCCCACCAGGTCGGAGGCGAGGCCGAGGCGGTGGTACGCCGACAGCGCGTTCGGGGACGCGTACTGGACGATGCCGTCCGCGTCGAGGCGGATCAGCCCGTCGCCCACCCGCGGCGAGGCGTCCATGTCGACCTGCTGGCCGGAGAACGGGAAGGAGCCGGCGGCGATCATCTGGGCGAGGTCGGACGCGCTCTGGAGGTAGGTCAGCTCCAGCCGGCTCGGGGTGCGCACGGTGAGGAGGTTGGTGTTGCGCGCGATGACACCGAGGACGCGCCCCTCCCGCCGTACCGGAATGGACTCGACCCGTACCGGCACCTCCTCGCGCCACTCGGGATCGCCTTCGCGCACGATCCGGCCCTCGTCCAGCGCGGCGTCCAGCAGGGGGCGGCGGCCGCGTGGGACGAGGTGGCCGACCATGTCGTCCTGGTACGAGGTCGGGCCCGTGTTGGGCCGCATCTGCGCCACGGAGACATAACGGGTGCCGTCGCGGGTGGGAACCCACAGCACGAGGTCGGCGAAGGAGAGGTCGGAGAGCAGCTGCCACTCCGAGACCAGCAGATGCAACCACTCGAGATCGGAGTCACCGAGAGCGGTGTGCTGGCGGACGAGGTCGTTCATGGAGGGCACATGTGCGAGCGTACCCGGGGGTTCGGCCCGGCTCCGAAAACACCCGCGGGCCGCGGCGCCTGGGAGGGACCCTCAACCCTCCCGGCACCGCAGCCCGGAGCAGCAACGGCCACGGGCTGTGCGGTCCCGGTCGGCCGAAGGAGAGGACCCGGAGCAGTCAGGGCAGAGAGCGCCGGTTCCTCGGTCCGCCTTCCTGTGCGGGGAAGACGGAGGTCTGCGTGAATCAACGCCTCGTCGTAAGCAACGCTTCGTCGATCCATGGCTTACCAGCACATTGTGGACTAGACCACGTGCGGCGTCCATGCGTCGGCGGATGTTTGTTGTTGTCTCTTTATCCAACTTCCAACAGCATCCACCACGCAGAGTAGCCCGGTTCGGCCCCGGTGGGGGCCGGATCGGCTCATCAATGAGGCCGGACGGCCATGGTCAGCGGGTCTCCGTCACCTTCGCCAGGGCGCGCGGCGCGTCCGGGTCCTGGCCGCGGGCGATGGTGACCTCGTAGGCCAGGAGCTGGAGCGGAAGGATCTCCAGGAGCGGCTGGAGCTCCTCGGCCACGCCCTCGGTGGGCAGGACGAACCCGGCCGAGGCCTGTTCCACCTGGGCCCAGGGGCCGATGACCACCAGGTCGGCGCCGCGCCCGCGCAGCCGGTCGAGCACGGGCTGGAGCGCCTCGCCGCCCTTCCCGTCGGTGACGACCGCGATGACCGGGGAGATGTTGTCGACCATGGCGAGCGGGCCGTGCAGCAGATCGGCGCCGGAGTACGAGAGGGCGGGGATGTAGCTGGTCTCCATCAGCTTCAGGGCGGCTTCCTTGGCCGTGGGGTAGCCGTAGCCGCGCGAGGTGATCACCATGCGCTCGGCGAAGCGGTAGCGGGAGGCGAGCGTGCGGATCTCGTCCTGCCGGGTGAGGAGGTGCGCGGCGAGATCGGGCAGCACCTTGGCCGCGGCGCCGTCGCCGCCGCGCAGGCCTTCGACGAAGAGATAGAGGGTGAGCAGGGAGGCCGTGTAGGTCTTGGTGGCGGGCAGGGCCTTCTCGGGTCCGGCCATGATGTCGAGGTGGTACTCGGAGACGGCCGCCAGCGGTGAGTCCGGGTTGTTGGTCACCGCGAGCGTGATGGCGCCGGCCTCACGGGCGGCCCGGGTCGAGGCGACCAGGTCCGGGGAGCCGCCGGACTGGCTGACGGTGATGACCAGGACGTCGGTGAGATCGGGCCGCGCGCCGTACGCCGTGGTCGTCGACATCGAGGTGAGCCCGCACGGCAGGCCCAGCTGGATCTCCAGCAGGTACTTCGCGTACAGGGCGGCGTTGTCGGAGGTGCCGCGGGCGGTGAGCAGCACGAAGCGGGGCTCCCGGGCCGCGACCTGCCGGGCCACTTCCTGGATCCGCGGCGCGCCCTCCTCCAGGATCCGGCGCAGCACGTCGGGCTGCTCGGCCATCTCCCGGGCCATGATCCGACCCGGGCGGTCGTCGTCGGTCCGGGGGGCCGGGGTGGGCGCGGTCATGGGGGCCTCCTGGGGACGTTCCGGTCGTACGCGTCGACCGTGGCCGATACGGGGTGGTGCGTGCGGTGCGGATCTCGGGGATCGGTATCAGCATCTCATCGCCCGTGGGCAGGGCTTTACTGGGTGTGCCGCTACGTTCGGCCGCCTCGGCGGCGGCCCCGGCCCGTTCGGCCCAGGCGTCGGCGGCGTCGTGGTCGCCCGATGCGACGACCGCCGTCAGTCAGGGGGGACCCGCGGCGGACCACGGGTGGGCCACCTTTGCTAGATTGGTCTACACCACATGTGCTCTCTCACGGTTCCCGGCGAGCCCCTCTCCAGATCGGCAGGCCCAGCGTGGAAGTTGTCATCGTTCCCGATGCCAAGGCGGGCGGCGAGCTGATCGCCGAGGCCATGGCGGAGCTGCTCCGGCGCAAGCCCGACGCTCTGCTCGGCGTGGCCACCGGCTCGACGCCGCTGCCCATCTATCAGGCGCTGACGGCGAAGGTGGGCTCCGGTGCCGTGGACACCTCGCGGGCACGCGTCGCGCAGCTCGACGAGTACGTGGGGCTGCCCGCCGAGCACCCCGAGTCGTACCGGTCGGTGCTGCGGCGTGAGGTGCTCGAACCGCTGGGGTTGGACGTGGACGCGTTCATGGGGCCGGACGGCACCGCCGAGGACGTGCGGGCCGCGTGCGAGGCGTACGACAAGGCGCTGGCCGAGGCCGGTGGCGTCGACCTCCAGCTGCTCGGGATCGGCACCGACGGGCACATCGGGTTCAACGAGCCCTGCTCCTCACTCGCCTCGCGGACCCGGATCAAGACGCTGACCGAGCAGACCCGAGTCGACAACGCGCGGTTCTTCGGGGGCGACATCGAGCAGGTGCCGCACCACGTCATCACCCAGGGCATCGGCACGATCCTGGAGGCGCGGCATCTCGTCCTGCTCGCCACGGGTGAGGGCAAGGCCGACGGGGTCGCGGCGACCGTGGAGGGGCCGGTGGCCGCGGTGTGCCCCGCCTCGGCGCTCCAGCTCCATCCGCACGCCACCGTCGTCGTGGACGAGGCCGCCGCGTCCAAGCTGAAGCTGGCGGACTACTTCCGGCACACGTTCGCGAACAAGCCGGACTGGCAGGGGATCTGACCCGGCGGGTGCGATAAGACCACGAGGCGAAAGGCCACGAGGCGAAAAAGAGAGGGTGCCGGGCCGCTGGGGCTCGGCACCCTCCTCTTTGCTTCTCGCCGGCCTTCACTCCCCCGCGATGACCTCCGCCGCGGCCCGGCCGCACACCCTCGCCGCGCCGTGCGTGGCGATGTGGAGAGCGCCCCGGGGCGGGGCCTGGGGGATGCCCATCTCGACCACGATCGTCTCGGGGCGTTCCCGCAGCAGTGTGTCCAGGGCGGTCGCCATCCAGGGGTGCCGGTGTTCGTCGCGGACGACAGCGACGACGCGGCGGGGGCCCGCGGCGGCCAGGGCCTCCGTCGCCGCCCCCTCCCCCGCGAAGCTGCCCGTCTGCGTGCCGGGCAGCAACCGGGCCAGTTCCGCGGCCACGCCCCAGGGGGTCTCGTCACCGACGGCGATGTTCGCCACGGGGGTGAAGGCGGCGACGAACGGCGGTGCGCCCACCGACTCGTACGACGGCGCGCAGGTCACTGTCAGCGCACGTCGGGCGGCGACGAGCCCCACGTCGGCCGGCTCCCGCTCGGCCTCCTGTGGGGCCGCGGAGGCCGCCACCGTCCAACGGGCCAGCGCCCGTACCCGCTCGGCCGCGTCCGCGAGGCGCTCCTCGGGGAGTTCCCCGGTGCGCACCGCCGTGACGAGGGCGTCGCGCAGACGCCGTACCGTCTCGTCGTCCGCGAGCCCGCCGCCCACGCAGATCGCGTCCGCGCCGGCCGCGATGGCGAGGACGCTGCCCCGCTCGATGCCGTACGTCCCGGCGATGGCCCGCATCTCCATGCCGTCGGTGACGATGAGGCCCTCGTAGCCGAGTTCCTCGCGGAGCAGGCCGGTGAGAATGCGGCGGGAGAGAGTGGCCGGGCGGTCCGGGTCCAGCGCCGGGACCAGGATGTGCGCGCTCATCACGGCACGCGTGCCCGCGGCGATCGCGGCCCGGAACGGGGCGAGTTCGCGGGCCTCGATGACCGACAGGTCGGCGTCGATGCGCGGCAGCGCGTGGTGCGAGTCCACCGCCGTGTCGCCGTGGCCGGGGAAGTGCTTGGTGCAGGCCGCGACGCCCGCGGACTGGAGCCCGGTGACGTAGGCGGCCGTGTGCCGGGACACCAGGTCGGTGTCGGCGCCGAAGGACCGTACGCCGATGACCGGGTTGTCGGGGTTGGAGTTGACGTCGGCGGAGGGGGCCCAGTTCAGGTTCACCCCGCAGGCGGCGAGGCGGTGGCCGAGTGCCGAGGCCACCGCCCGTGTCAGCTCCACGTCGTCGACCGCGCCCAACGCGTGGTTGCCGGGGTAGGAGGAGCCGGCGCGGACCTCCAGGCGGGTGACGTCGCCGCCCTCCTCGTCGATGGCGACCAGGACGTCGTCGCGCTCCGCGCGCAACTGGGCGGTCAGGGACGCGAGTTGTTCGGGGGAGGCGATGTTCCGGCCGAACAGGCCGACGGCGGCGAGCCCTTCGCCGAGGCGGCGCAGCAGCCAGTCGGGGGCGGTGGTTCCGGTGAAACCGGGCTGAAGGACGGTGAGCGCGTCGCGCGCCAAGCCGTTCCTGTCGGAAGAGGACGCGGTCGTACCACTGGCGAGTGTCGTCATCGGGGGGCGTTATCCCTTCACGGCGCCCGCGGTCAGCCCCGCGGCCATCTTGCGCTGGACGATGAGGAAGAGCACGACGATCGGCACGGCCATCATCGTGGCGCCGGCCATCATCGGGGCGTACTCGGTGCCGTGCTTGGTGGTGAAGTTGCCGAGCCAGACGGTGGCGGTCTGATGGTCCTGGCTCATGAGCATCAGGGCGTAGATGTACTCGTTCCAGGCCTGGATGAACGCGTACACGGACGTGGCGACCATGCCGGGCGCGAGCAGCGGGAAGACCACCCGTATGAAGGCTCCCGTGCGCGAGCAGCCGTCGACCATGGCCGCCTCTTCCAGCTCCTTCGGGATGTTGACGATGAAGCCGCGCAGCGTCCACACCGTGAAGGGAAGGACGAAGGTCAGGTACGTGATGATCAGGCCGGAGAGCTTGTCGTACTGGTCCAGGTCGTTGAGCAGCAGGAAGACCGGGATGATCATGGCGACCAGCGGGACCATCTGGACCGCGAGGATGCCGACGATCACGATCTTGCGGCCGCGGAAGGCGAAGCGGGAGATGGCCAGCGCGGCCAGCATCCCCACCACGACGCCGATCACGACGACCGACAGGGAGACGATCAGGCTCCGGCCGACGGGGCCCCAGAAGTCCGCGATGTCGAGCGCGCGACGGAAGTTGTCGAGCGTGAGCCCCGTGGGGAACAGGCTCGGGTCGGAGTCGATGGCGTCCTTCGCCGGCTTGAACGCCGTGTTCAGCATCCAGTAGACGGGGAAGCCCACGGTGACGAAGACGAGGAGGCCGAGGAGGTTCCAGCCGAGTCTGGACTTCCCCCGGCGCCGGCCCGCCGTGGCGAGGGTACTCATTCGACCTCTCCGATCTTCAGCATCTGACGCATGTACACGGCGACCACGCCCAGCAGCAACACCACGGTGAGCAGGGCGATCGCCGACCCCTGCGCGTAGTCGTTGACGACGAACGCGCGGTCGTACGAGTAGGTGGTGAGGAGTTGGAACTCCGCCTCCGGGTGGCCTCCCCGCATCACGAAGACCTGTGGGAAGACGCCCATGTCCCAGATGACGGAGAGCGTCGTGAGCATCACGACGATGGGCTTGAGGATCGGGAGCGTGACGTAGCGGAAGACGCCCCACGCGCCGGCGCCGTCCAGCCGGGCCGCCTCCTCCAGTTCGCTCGGCACCTGGGTCAGCCCCGCGCTGAGTGTGATGACGACGAACGGCACCGCGCCCCACACCACCAGGAGCATGATCACGGCCAGGCCCTGGGGGCCGCTGGCGAACCAGTTGTGGCCGACCATGTCGACGCCCGGCAGCTTGCTCAGCAGCGCGTTGAGGATGCCGTAGTCGGAGTCGAAGAGCCATTTGAAGACGGTGGTGGCCACGATGATGGGCATGCCCCAGGTGGCCACGAGCGCGATGTTGATCAGCGTCTTCACCCAGCCCGAGACGCGCTGGAGGAGCAGCGCGATCAGCATGCCGAGGACCATCGTGAAGACGACGGACCCGGCGGCGAAGACGATCGTGCGGACGACGACCGTCCAGAACTCGCTGTCGCCCAGCACCTTGCTGAAGTTGTCGAAGCCGACCGACTCGGCCGGCTGGAAGCCCCAGAGCTGGGACTGCCCGAACTTCTGGAAGGAGAGGGTGACCAGGCGGACCAGGGGATAGCCCATGACCAGCGCGAGGATCAGCAGACAAGGCGCGAGCAGGGCCCAGGGGACAGCCGCCTCGCCCGAGGTCCGCCGTCTGCGAGGCGCCTTGGGGACGGCCGGTGGCGGTGCCTGCCGCGGCGGCGGCACCTTGGCGGGGGTGGTCGTGTCTGCGGCACTCATCGCGCGCTCCTCAGCGGTCCCTCAGGTCGTACGTGGTCGAAGCCCCGCACGGGGTCGTACGCGGGGCAAGCCCCACACGGTCGAACACAGGCAAAACACACCCGGGCCGCACGCGGCAGGCGCCTCGCCCGGTCGTACGTGGCCCGCCCGGCGCACGGTCCGCGCGGGGGGCGAACCCCGCGGCCGCGCACGGCCCGAACCCTCGCGGCCGTGCGGGGCCCGAACCCGACGCGGTCACGCCCAGCCCGAACCCCACACGGGTCGTACACGGGAGCGGCCCCCCGCGGTCACACGGCCCGAACCCCGCACGGCCGCACCCCGGCGAAAGCCGCCCAGGTCGTACGCGGTCCGGACCTCGCACGGTGGTGCACGGTTCGAAGCCCGCGCGGCCGTGCGGGGAGCGGCGGGAACCCGGGCCCGGCTGGCCCGGCAAGGCCCCGGCAGGCGTACCCGAGGAGACCCCCAGGACCGCCCCGGACGTGCCCGGACGTACCCCGGGGCCCGCCCCGGGTGAAGCCCCGGAGGTGCCCCGGGGTCCCACCGGGCCCCGTGCTCAGGTCACTTGGTGTTGATGACCTTGTCGATCGCGGCGTCCGCTTCCTTCGCGGCGTCCTCCACCGACTTCTTGCCGGTGCCGATGTTCTGCAGCATGGTCTGCAGGACCTGGGCCTTCTCGACCTGGCCCCAGCCCGGCGCCATCGGCACGAACCAGCTGGACTCGGCCGCGGTGGCCGGGACCGCCGTCGCCGGGTCGTTCTTGAGGGTGGCGAGGTCGGTCTTGTTGTTGGGCAGGTTGCCCTTGGCCATCAGGCCCTTCTGGCCCGTGGAGCCCGTGAAGGCGTTGATCCACTCGGCGGCGAGGGCCTGCGCCTTGGACTTCACCGGGATGGCGAGGTCGGAGCCGCCGAGGAAGACGGGGAGGTTCTTCCCGGACGGGCCGGGCATCACGAAGTTCTCGAGGTTGCCCTTGAGCTTGCCGGTCTTGTCGCTCTTCGGGTCCTCGGAGGTCGCGCCCTCCCAGGCCGCGCCGAAGATCATGGCGGACTTGCCCTGCCCGTAGACGATGTAACGGTCGGACTCGTCCTTGGTCTTGTCGCCGTGCATGTACTTGTCGACGATCGTCTTGAACTCGTTCAGCCCCTTCAGGGACTCGGGCGACGACAGGCTCGCCTTCCACTGGCCGCCCTCGTCCTTGGCGATGGCGCCGCCGGCGTCGTAGACGAAGGACATCGCGGCGTACCAGTCACGGGTCGGCTGGTACCAGGCGCTGAACTTGCTTCCCTCCTTCTTCTGGATCTTGTCCAGGTCGGAGAGGAGCTCCTGGTACGTCTTCGGGGTCGTCTTCACGCCGACCGAAGCCGCCACGTCCTTGCGCCAGTTACCGACGCGACCACCGGCGTAGTACGGCACACCGTAGGTCTTGCCCTCGTAGGTGACGGACGTCTTGAGGCCGTCCAGCCACCCGGACGCGTTGTCGAACTTCGAGGCGTCGACGGGAGCGAAGGCGCCCTTGACCATGTAGCCGAGCATCTCGGAGTTGCCCATCTCGACCACGTCGGGGACCTTGTCCGTGGCGAGGACCGCGTCGAGCTTGGTGTTCTTGTCCGGCCAGCCGTAGTACTCGTGGTTGATCTTGACGCCCGGGTGCGCCTTCTGCACCGCGGCGTCGGCGGCCTTCACCAGATCGGGCCAGTTGTTCTGCGCGTCCACCGTGAGCCAGACGGTCAGTACTTTCGCGTCCGCGCCCTTGTCCGACCCCCCGGAGTTGTTGTCGCTGCTCCCGCACGCCGCGATGGAGACCATCATGCCCGCGATACCGATCGCGGCTGCCAGCTTCCGCTTCACGCCACCCTCCTCAGGGATGCCATAAACCCCCCTGCCCACCGCGGTGACACATGCCGAAGCGCTGCCGAGTACTGCCCGTGGGACTGGGACTGGACCAATGGTGTAGACCAGTACGGGGAGCTTGGCCTAGACCTAGAGGGGTGTCAAGGGTGTGTAAGCCCGACTGGTCGTCCGTTATGGGACCTACATATGCAAGGACCTTTAAGTAGGTAAGTGACATAAAAGCCGGGGCCGTTCACCGGCCTCGCACGCCGCTCGGCCGCCCCGAGTCCACGCTATGGACTAGACCAACGGGTGCGCCGACGGTATATAGAGGGGATCACGGAGCGTGCGGGGGGACACTCGCATACGAAGCCGTGCCACGATGTGAGCCGTGACCGGCGGAATGTCGGTCGCTTCGGCACCCGGAGCCGGGAAGGCAGAGCATGAGCACCGACGTCAGCAGTGCGGAGAACGAGGGTGGGGCCCCCATCCGTACCGCGCGCGTGCCCAAGTACTACCGCCTCAAGAAGCACCTGCTGGACATGACGGAGACACTGCCGCCCGGCACGCCGGTACCGCCCGAGCGCACTCTCGCCGCCGAGTTCGACACCTCGCGCACGACCGTGCGCCAGGCCCTCCAGGAACTCGTCGTCGAGGGCCGCCTCGAACGCATCCAGGGCAAGGGCACGTTCGTCGCGAAGCCCAAGGTCTCCCAGGCGCTTCAGCTCACCTCGTACACCGAGGACATGCGCGCCCAGGGTCTTGAACCCACCTCGCAGCTCCTGGACATCGGCTACATCACCGCCGACGACACCCTCGCCGAGCTGCTCGACATCTCGGCCGGCGGCCGGGTGCTGCGCATCGAGCGGCTGCGCCTCGCGAGCGGCGAGCCGATGGCCATCGAGACGACCCACCTCTCCGCGAAGCGCTTCCCGGCCCTGCGCCGCAGCCTGGTGAAGTACACGTCCCTCTACACCGCGCTCGCCGAGGTGTACGACGTCCATCTCGCCGAGGCCGAGGAGACCATCGAGACCTCGCTGGCCACCCCGCGCGAGGCCGGCCTGCTCGGCACCGACGTCGGTCTGCCCATGCTGATGCTCTCCCGGCACTCGCTGGACCGGCAGGGCGAGCCGGTGGAGTGGGTGCGGTCGGTGTACCGGGGCGACCGGTACAAGTTCGTGGCGCGGCTCAAGCGCCCGCAGGAGTAGCGGGCCTCGGCACCCCGCGGGAGTGGCCCCTCCCAGGCACCCCGCGGGAGTGGCGTGACTCTCGGACACCCCGGGAACAGGCCGCGGGGCGGCGCACCTGGCGCGTTGCCCGGACCGAGATACGGACGAGGGGTTCCGTTTGGCTGACACCGTCGCCTAGATTGCCTGCGCATTGCACGGGTGAACTGCGAAAAAACGGAGCCGCCTCATGTCAGACGTGTCAGAAGCGCCGAAGACCGAACCGCCGGTGGTGACGCCGATCCGGGTGGTCATCGCCTTGTGCCTGATCGCCCCGTTCGTGGCGATGCTGTGGGTCGGGTCCTACGCCAAGACCGACCCCACGTTCATCGGCATCCCGTTCTTCTACTGGTACCAGATGCTGTGGGTGCTCATCTCCACGGCACTCACCGTGAGCGCGTACAAGCTGTGGCAGCGTGACCAGCGCGCCCGTGCTTCCCAGGGCGGGGGTGCGGCGAAGTGAAGGACGGCGTGAACGGCGTCGCGCTCGGCGTCTTCATCTTCTTCTTCCTGGCCGTCACGGTCATGGGCTTCCTGGCCGCGCGCTGGCGCAGGCCGGACAACGAGCACAGCCTCGACGAATGGGGCCTGGGCGGACGTTCGTTCGGCACCTGGGTCACCTGGTTCCTGCTCGGCGGCGACCTCTACACGGCGTACACCTTCGTCGCCGTACCGGCGGCGATCTACGCGGCGGGCGCGGCCGGTTTCTTCGCCGTTCCGTACACGATCCTCGTCTACCCGCTGATCTTCACGTTCCTGCCCCGCCTGTGGTCGGTCTCCCACAAGCACGGCTACGTGACGACCTCGGACTTCGTGCGCGGCCGCTTCGGTTCGAAGGGCCTGTCCCTCGCCGTGGCCGTGACCGGCATCCTCGCCACCATGCCGTACATCGCGCTCCAGCTGGTCGGCATCCAGGCCGTCCTGGACGTGATGGGCGTGGGCGGCGGCGAGAACACGAACTGGTTCGTGAAGGACCTTCCGCTCCTCATCGCGTTCGGTGTGCTGGCCGCGTACACCTACTCCTCGGGGCTGCGGGCCCCCGCCCTGATCGCGTTCGTGAAGGACACCCTGATCTACATAGTGATCGCGGTGGCCATCATCTACATCCCGATCAAGCTGGGCGGGTTCGACGAGATATTCAAGGCCGCGGGCGACAAGTACACGGCGGCGGGGGCCGGCGGGCTCGTGCCCGCCCAGGCGGGCCAGTGGACGTACGCCACCCTCGCGCTCGGCTCGGCGCTCGCGCTGTTCATGTACCCGCACTCGATCACGGCGACGCTCTCCAGCCGCAGCCGTGAGGTGATCCGCCGCAACACCACGATCCTTCCTCTCTACTCCCTGATGCTGGGCCTGCTGGCCCTGCTCGGGTTCATGGCGATCGCGGCCGGGGTCAAGGTCACCAACGGCCAGCTCGCCATCCCCCAGCTCTTCGAGAACATGTTCCCGGACTGGTTCGCCGGGGTGGCCTTCGCGGCGATCGGCATCGGGGCGCTCGTTCCGGCGGCCATCATGTCCATCGCGGCCGCGAACCTCTTCACCCGCAACATCTACAAGGACTTCATCAAGCCCGACGCGACCCCGGAACAGGAGACCAGGGTTTCGAAACTGGTCTCGCTCCTGGTGAAGGTGGGCGCGCTGGTCTTCGTCCTGACGATGGACAAGACGGTCGCGATCAACTTCCAGCTCCTGGGCGGCATCTGGATCCTCCAGACCTTCCCGGCGCTGGTCGGCGGCCTGTTCACCCGGTGGTTCCACCGCTGGGCGCTGCTCGGGGGCTGGGCCGTGGGCATGCTGTACGGCACGCTCGCCGCGTACGGGGTCGCCTCTCCCACCCAGAAGCACTTCGGCGGCAGTTCCAAGGAGATCCCGGGCATCGGGGAGATCGGCTACATCGGTCTGACGGCCTTCGTCCTGAACGTCGTGGTCACCGTCGTCCTCACCTTCGCCCTCCGCGCCTTCAAGGCGCCCGACGGCATCGACGAGACGTCTCCGGAGGACTACACGGCGGACGCGGGCGACCCGGGCGTCGAGGCGGAGCTTCCCCCGGCCACGGCCGGTTCCGCCCACTGAGCCGGGGGCTCCGCCCCCAGGCCCCCGGGTACGTGTGTTGACTGCGGGTGGGTGGGGGCTTGGCGCGCAGTTCCCCGCGCCCCTGGGGCACGGGGCTGCGCCCCGGCGCCCCAGGCTTTCAGGGGCGCGGGGAACTGCGCGACCAGCCCCCACCGGGCCCGCAGCCGAAGAACCGCACCAACAACCCCCACGGGCCGTCGGACGAAAATCCGGCGGCCCGTTCCCGCGCCCTGTTGCACACTCACCGGCATGGACATCCGCATCAGACACGCCCGCCCCCACGAATACGCCCGCATCGGCGAGATCACCGCGCAGGCCTACCTCGGCGACGGTCTGCTCGACTTCGGGGAGAGCGACGAGTACCTCGGCGAGTTGCGGGACGTGGCGAAGCGGGCCGCCGCCGCGGAGGTCCTCGTCGCCGTGGACCACGGCCACCTCCTCGGCGCCGTGACCTTCGTACCGCACGGCGGCCCCATGGCCGACATAGCCCTCCCCGGCGAAGCCGAGATCCGTATGCTCGCCGTCGCGCGTGAGTCCCGCGGCCGCGGCGCCGGCGAGACCCTCGTCCGCGCCTGCGTCGACCACGCACGCGCCACCGCCGGCTGCGTACGCGTCGTGCTCTCCACCCAGCGCACCATGCACGCCGCCCACCGCATCTACGAACGCCTCGGCTTCACCCGTACCCCCGACCGCGACTGGAACCCGATCCCCGACCTCGACGACATCACTCTCCTCACCTATGAGTTGACACTCTGACACCAGCGCGACACAACATGTGGGGGTGTCACCGCGGCCCGGCACAAGATGTATGCTCATGCTCGCTGTCGCCGCAGGGGAATCCGGTGCGAATCCGGAACTGTCCCGCAACGGTGTACTTGTACGTGTTCGCGCATCCGCGCCCACGCACTCGCGTCAGTCCGAGGACCTGCCGACAGCGCGCCCGGCCATCCGGCCCGGGTGCATGACGTCCGGGCCTCGCGGAATGGGTCGGTGGACGCGACGCCGTGTGCGCTCGTGAGCTGCCCTGCCCTCCGCCAGGCCCCGTGCCGAGCGAGGGAGAGCCCCAAGTGACCATCGCGCCAGCCGACCCGGCTTCAGCTACCGCTTTCGCACAGCAGGAGCGGAAGCAGGTCCCGGTGGAGACGGACGGTCCCGGTACCACGCTGCTGCGTACCCTGACCGACCTCACCGCCGACCTCCCCGACGCCGACCCCAGCCGGGTCGCCGCCGCCACGCTGCGCGGCCGGTCCGCGCGCGCGGACGACACGGAGCTGCGCGAGCTGGCCACCGAGGCGGCCGCGGGCCTCATCTCGGAGGACCCCGTCTACTCCCGGCTGGCGGCCAGGCTGCTGACGATCAGCATCGCGGCGGAGGCCGCCTCGCAGGGCGTCACGTCCTTCTCCGAGTCGATCGCCACCGGCCACCGCGAGGGCCTGATCGCCGACCGCACGGCGGAGTTCGTCCAGTTGCACACGGCCCGGCTGGACGCCCTGATCGACACCGACGGCGACGACCGCTTCGGCTACTTCGGCCTGCGGACCCTGCACAGCCGCTATCTGCTCCGGCACCCGATCACCCGCAAGGTCATCGAGACGCCCCAGCACTTCATGCTGCGCGTGGCGTCGGGCCTGGCCGAGGACACTGCGCTCGATTCAAAAGCGGGGCACCGGGCCCTGGACGAGGTCGCGGCGCTCTACGGGCTCATGAGCCGCCTCGACTACCTCCCCTCCTCCCCCACGCTGTTCAACTCCGGTACGCGGCACCCGCAGATGTCGTCCTGCTACCTCCTCGACTCCCCGCTGGACGAGCTGGACTCCATCTACGACCGCTACCACCAGGTGGCCCGCCTCTCGAAGCACGCGGGCGGCATCGGACTGTCGTACTCCCGGATCCGTTCGCGCGGTTCGCTGATCCGCGGTACGAACGGGCACTCCAACGGCATCGTGCCGTTCCTGAAGACCCTCGACGCCTCCGTCGCCGCCGTGAACCAGGGCGGCCGGCGCAAGGGCGCGGCCGCGGTCTACCTGGAGACCTGGCACTCCGACATCGAGGAGTTCCTCGAGCTGCGCGACAACACCGGTGAGGACGCCCGCCGTACGCACAACCTGAACCTCGCGCACTGGATCCCGGACGAGTTCATGCGCCGGGTCGACACCGACGGGCAGTGGTCCCTCTTCTCCCCCTCCGATGTGCCCGAGCTGGTCGACCTGTGGGGCGACGAGTTCGACGCCGCGTACCGCAGGGCGGAGGCGGCCGGTCTCGCCAAGAAGACCATCCCGGCCCGTGACCTCTACGGCCGCATGATGCGTACCCTCGCGCAGACCGGCAACGGCTGGATGACCTTCAAGGACGCCGCGAACCGCACCGCCAACCAGACGGCGGAGCCGGGCCACACCGTCCACTCCTCGAACCTCTGCACCGAGATCCTGGAGGTCACGGACGACGGGGAGACGGCGGTCTGCAACCTCGGCTCGGTCAACCTCGGCGCCTTCGTGATCGACGGGGACATCGACTGGGAGCGGCTGGACGAGACGGTCCGCACCGCCGTCACCTTCCTCGACCGTGTCGTCGACATCAACTTCTACCCGACCGAGCAGGCCGGCCGGTCGAACGCGAAGTGGCGGCCCGTCGGCCTCGGCGCGATGGGGCTCCAGGACGTCTTCTTCAAGCTGCGCGTCCCCTTCGACTCCCCGCGGGCCAAGGCCCTCTCCACCCGGATCGCCGAGCGGATCATGCTCGCCGCGTACGAGGCCTCGGCCGACCTCGCGGAGCGCAGCGGCCCGCTCCCGGCCTGGGAGAAGACCCGTACGGCCCGTGGCGTCCTGCACCCCGACCACTACGACGTGGAGCTGACCTGGCCGGAGCGCTGGGCGGCCCTGCGGGAACGTATCGCCGCCGTGGGCATGCGCAACTCCCTCCTCCTCGCCATCGCGCCCACCGCCACCATCGCGTCCATCGCGGGCGTGTACGAGTGCATCGAGCCGCAGGTGTCCAACCTGTTCAAGCGCGAGACGCTCTCCGGTGAGTTCCTCCAGGTCAACTCCTACCTGGTGGACGAGCTGAAGAAGCTCGGCGTGTGGGACGCGCAGACCAGGGAGGCGCTGCGCGAGTCCAACGGCTCGGTGCAGGGCTTCACCTGGGTGCCGCAGGACGTCCGCGACCTGTACCGCACCGCGTGGGAGATCCCGCAGCGCGGTCTGATCGACATGGCCGCCGCGCGTACCCCGTTCCTGGACCAGGCCCAGTCCCTGAACCTGTTCCTGGAGACGCCGACCATCGGCAAGCTCTCCTCGATGTACGCGTACGCCTGGAAGTCGGGTCTGAAGACGACGTACTACCTGCGCTCCCGCCCGGCGACCCGTATCGCCCGCGCCGCCCAGGCGCAGGCTCAGCCGGAGAAGATCATCCCCGTGCAGGCGATCCCCGACGAGGACGCCATCGCCTGCTCCCTTGAGAACCCCGAGTCCTGCGAGGCCTGCCAGTAATGAGCTCCACCGAAAAGAACCTGCTCGACCCGGGCTTCGAACTCACCCTCCGCCCCATGCGCTACCCGGACTTCTACGAGCGCTACCGGGACGCCATCAAGAACACCTGGACCGTGGAGGAGGTCGACCTCCACTCGGACGTGGCCGACCTCGCGAAGCTCTCGCAGGGCGAGCAGCACATGATCGGCCGGCTGGTCGCGTTCTTCGCGACGGGCGACTCGATCGTGGCGAACAACCTCGTGCTGACCCTCTACAAGCACATCAACTCCCCCGAGGCGCGCCTGTATCTCTCCAGGCAGCTGTTCGAGGAAGCGGTCCACGTCCAGTTCTATCTGACCCTGCTGGACACCTACCTCCCCGACCCGCAGGACCGCGCCGCCGCCTTCGACGCCGTCGAGAACATCCCCTCGATCCGGGAGAAGGCCGAGTTCTGCTTCAAGTGGATGGACTCGGTGGAGAAGCTGGACCGCCTGGAGACCAAGGCGGACCGGCGTCGCTTCCTGCTCAACCTCATCTGCTTCGCCGCGTGCATCGAGGGCCTGTTCTTCTACGGCGCCTTCGCGTACGTCTACTGGTTCCGCAGCCGGGGTCTGCTGCACGGTCTCGCCACCGGCACCAACTGGGTGTTCCGCGACGAGACGATGCACATGTCCTTCGCCTTCGAGGTGGTGGACACCGTGCGCAAGGAGGAGCCGGAGCTCTTCGACGACCAGCTCCAGCAGCAGGTCACCGACATGCTGAGGGAGGCCGTCGAGGCCGAGCTGCAGTTCGGGCGCGACCTGTGCGGTGAGGGTCTGCCGGGCATGAACACCGAGTCGATGCGCCAGTACCTGGAGTGCGTGGCCGACCAGCGTCTCCAGCGGCTGGGCTTCGCCCCGGTGTACGGCTCCGAGAACCCCTTCTCCTTCATGGAGCTCCAGGGCGTCCAGGAGCTGACCAACTTCTTCGAGCGCCGCCCCTCGGCGTACCAGGTGGCGGTGGAGGGCTCGGTCGGCTTCGACGAGGACTTCTGACCGTACGAGGGCTTCTGGCCGTCCGAGGGCTTCTGGCGGTACGAGAACTTCTCACCGTGCGGGGTCTTCTGACGGTACGACACCGGTGATGCCGGGCCGCGCGTGTGCGGCCCGGCATCACCGCGTCTCGTCCATGGGTGGTCCATGCACCGTCCATGGACCGCCCATGGACGGTGCATGGACCCCCTATGGAGCGGCAAAGTTCTTCGGGCGCGGCTATCCGGGCGTCATCGGCCCCGGCTAGGTTCTGGCCGTCCTGACATGTCACGTACAGCGGCACGACAGGGCGACTCCATTGGCATGCCCATGACATCCCTGCACTTCTCTCACGCTACGCGCGTCACGGGCCTGCCAAGCAACGCCGAGAAGCCCCACTTCCGGCTGTGGAGCCGTGCGCGGCCCTACCCCGGTCCGCACGGCACCGGCCTCAAACCGATGGAGGCAGCACCCCATGCGTGAGACACCCCCCAGCAGGCCCGCCCGGCGACTGCGAAGACTTCTGACCGCCGCCGCGCCCGCCCTCGCCCTCACGGTCGCCGGACTCATGGCGGCCCCGGCCGCGAACGCGCAGCCGGCGCCGACCACCGCCAAGCCCTCCCGGGTCGCCCAGAACGCGAAGGCCCTGACCGCCCCGGCCGCGCAGGCCGTGCACTCCACGGGCAAGGCGGGCCAGAAGGTGCCGACCACACACCTGTGCGGCGCCCCGACGCCCGGTCACGCGTCCTGCTTCGCCGAGCGCCGCACCGACATCACGCAGAAGCTGGCCGCCGCGATCTCCCCGAACGCCGCCGCCGCGGTGTCCGGCCTGAGCCCGGCCAACCTGCACAGCGCCTACAACCTGCCCTCCACCGGCGGCTCCGGCCTGACCGTCGCCGTGGTCGACGCGTACAACGACCCCAACGCGGAGTCGGACCTCGCGACCTACCGTTCGCAGTTCGGCCTGTCGGCCTGTACCAAGGCCAACGGCTGCTTCAAGCAGGTCAGCCAGACCGGCTCGACCACCTCCCTGCCGACCAACGACACCGGCTGGGCGGGCGAGGAAGCGCTCGACATCGACATGGTCAGCGCGGTCTGCCCGAACTGCAACATCATCCTGGTCGAGGCCACCTCCGCGACCGACGCCAACCTCGGCACCGCCGAGAACGAGGCCGTGACGCTGGGCGCGAAGTTCGTCTCCAACAGCTGGGGCGGC
The DNA here is from genome assembly GCF_036227505.1 of Streptomyces sp. NBC_01450. Classification (NCBI taxonomy): domain Bacteria; kingdom Bacillati; phylum Actinomycetota; class Actinomycetes; order Kitasatosporales; family Streptomycetaceae; genus Streptomyces; species Streptomyces sp. NBC_01450. The sequence continues at coordinate 4,313,842 of NZ_CP109480.1, forward strand.
TCCGAGGACTCCTCCCAGACCAGCGAGGACACCTCGTACTTCAAGCACCCGGGCGTCGCGATCACCGTCTCCTCCGGTGACGAGGCCTACGGCGCCGAGTACCCGGCCACGTCCCAGTACGTGACCGCCGTCGGCGGCACCGCGTTGAGCACCTCCTCCTCCACCCGCGGCTGGACCGAGTCCGTGTGGAAGACCAGCAGCACCGAGGGCACCGGCTCCGGCTGCTCCGCCTACGACGCGAAGCCGAGCTGGCAGACCGACACCGGCTGCTCCAAGCGCATGGAGGCCGACGTCTCCGCGGTCGCCGACCCCGCCACCGGCGTGGCCGTCTACGACACCTACGGCGGCTCCGGCTGGGCGGTCTACGGCGGTACGAGTGCCTCCTCGCCGATCATCGCGGGTGTGTACGCCCTCGCGGGCACCCCGGGCTCCAGCGACTACCCGGCGAAGTACCCGTACTCCCACACCTCGAACCTGTACGACGTGACCAGCGGCAACAACGGCTCCTGCTCCCCCTCGTACTTCTGCACCGCGGCCACCGGCTACGACGGCCCGACCGGCTGGGGCACCCCCAACGGCACCGCCGCCTTCACCTCGGGCACCAGCACCGGCAACACGGTGACCGTCACCAACCCGGGCAGCCAGTCCACCACCACCGGCGGCTCGGTCAGCCTGCAGATCTCGGCCAGTGACAGCGCGGGCGCGACCCTCACCTACAGCGCGAGCGGTCTGCCGACCGGTCTGTCGATCAGCAGCTCCACCGGCCTGATCTCCGGCACCGCGAGCACCGCGGGTACGTACAGCGTCACCGTCTCCGCCTCCGACAGCACGGGCGCCTCCGGCTCGGCCTCCTTCACCTGGACCGTCAGCTCCTCCGGCGGCGGCACCTGCACCTCGGCGCAGCTGCTCGGCAACCCGGGCTTCGAGTCGGGCAACACCACCTGGACCGCCAGCAGTGGCGTCATCACCAACTCCAGCAGTGAGGCCGCGCACGCCGGTTCCTACAAGGCGTGGATGGACGGCTACGGCTCGACGCACACCGACACGCTCTCCCAGTCGGTGACGATCCCGTCCGGCTGCAAGGCCAGCTTCACCTTCTACCTGCACATCGACACCGCGGAGACCACCACCAGCAGCCAGTACGACAAGCTGACGGTCACCGCTGGATCGACCACCCTGGCGACGTACTCGAACCTCAACGCCGCCTCCGGCTACGCGCAGAAGACCTTCGACCTGTCCTCGTTCGCCGGGTCCACCGTCACCCTGAAGTTCAGCGGTGCCGAGGACTCCTCGCTCCAGACCAGCTTCGTCGTGGACGACACCGCCGTCACGACCAGCTGACCGGTGGGGCCCTGGCCGGCGTCGCGGCCAGGGCCCTGTGTCCCTGTGTGGATCCTGATGCGGGGGTGGCACGTCCAAGCGACAAGGAGGTGCCACCCCATGCGCCGTACGACCCACCATCGGATCCTCGCCCTCACGGCCCTGCCCCTGCTGCTCGCGGGCTGCGGCACACAGAGCGGCGGTGACGCGGGCGGCAGCGGCACCGTGTCGCCGTCCCCCACGACGAGCCACCAGGGCTGCGACACGGCACCCGCGGAGCTCGACGCCGCCGACACCGGACACACGTACTGCCTCACGGCCGGCGGCGTACTCCGCCTCACCCTGGACGGCACCGCCAGTCGGCCGTGGACCCCCGTCAAGGTCAGCGGCATCGGGCTAGAGGCCACCAACAGCGGCGTCGTCCTTCAGGCGGGCGACGCGAGCTCCGCCTTCAAGGCGGTCTCGGCGGGAACCGTCCACCTCACCTCGTCCCGGCCGCTCTGCGCGACCGCCCCGGGCAAGGTGTCGTGCAAGGGCATTCAGGAGTGGACGGTCACGGTGCTGGTCACGAAGCCCTAGCTGACGGTCGATACGCCGCTCGTGGGCCGCGCCCACATGTCCCCGCGCACCTTCGCGCGCCGCTTCCAGCAGGAGACCGGCACCACCCCGTACCGCTGGATGCTGCGCCAAAGGGTGCTGCTGGCACAGGAGTTGCTGGAGGCGTCGGACGAGACGATGGACGCGATCGCGGGCCGCACCGGGTTCGGCACCGCGGCCGCGCTGCGCCACCAGTTCGTCCGGAGCCTGGGGACGACCCCGCAGGCGTACCGGCGCACGTTCAGGGGCCCGCGGGCTGCCTGAACGCGCACCGGTACGGACACGGGGTCACCGCGGACGACGCCGCGCGGTCACCGCGGCAGGGCCCTCAGCAACAGCCGGTACGGACGCAGGGTGATGCCGACGCGGGTCGCGTCATTGGACTCGGAGACCTGCTCGAACCGCCACCGGGACGCCACGGTCGCCGTGATCAGGCTCAACTGCGCCATCGAGAAGTGGTCGCTCGGGCACTTCCGGTTGCCCACACTGAAGGGGCTCATGGCGTACTTCGGGACGTCCTTGGCCCGTTCCGGAAGCCAGCGGTCGGGGTCGAAATCCAGATGCCCGTCGTACGAACGCGGATCGCGCTGGATGGCGAACGGGCTGTAGACGATGTCGGCACCGGCCGGAATCCGATAGCCGCCGAGTTCGGTTTCGGTCACCGCCCGCCGGGTCAAAATCCATACGGCGGGACGCAGCCGCATCGACTCGACGACGACATTGTTGGTGTACGACAGCTTCCGGACGTCGTCGAATGCGACGGGTCGGTCCCCGACGACGGATTCGACCTCCTCGGCCACCCGTGCGGCGTGTTCCGGATGTTCGGTGAGGACTTGCAGCAGCCACATGATCGTGGACGCCACGGTTTCGCTGCCGGGCGTGAGTATCGCTACGACTTGGTCGTGGATCTCCTGTTCGCCGATCGGCTCGCCGTTCTCGTCCTTCGCTTCCAGCAATGCCGTCAGCAAATCGTCCGGCTTTTGACCGGATGCGCGGCGCTCGGCGACGATCTCGTCGACGAGGAGATGCAAATCGGCCAGTGCCCGATCGAATTTGCGGTTGGCCGGAAGCGGCAGCCGATAGAGCGGGCCCGCCGGGATCACCATGCGCCGGTACATGCCGCGGAACACGGTGGCGAGCGCGATGCTCAGCCGCTCGGCGCGCTCGTCCATGAACTCGCCGCGCAGCAGACAGCGCGCCGCGATGCGCACGGCGACACGGAACGACTCCGAGGTGCAGTCGACCGGCTCGCCCGAGCCCATGCGCTCGGCGAGTGCCCGCGCCTCCTCCTCCATGACGGGTCCGTACTCGGGGATGATGTCGAGCCGGAACGCGGGCTGGATGGTGCGGCGCTGCCGGCGGTGCCTGGGCCCGTTCGCGGTGGCGACTCCCTCCTTGCCGAGCAGGCCTTCCAGGGACTCCCAGAGGGGTCCGTCGATCTTGAAGTCGGTGCTGAGCGCCATCGCTCCGGTGAGGGCCGGCGAGGTGAGCGCGTACACCGTCTTGGGGCCCAGCTTGAGCCGTACGACGTCGCCGTGGTCGCGGAGCCGGGCGAGGAAGCCCAGCGGGTCGCGGACCAGTTTCCAGCCGTGACCCAGGACCGGCAGGCCGCCCCCGGCGAGGGGCGGGACGGGCAGCTGCGGTGCCGCGGGTTGCGCGGGCTTCACGGACTCGACGGTCATGACTCACCTGCCGCTTCGTTGTTGACGTACGGGGGTGTGGAGCGGTCGTCCCAGCTGTCGACGGTGTACCGGCCGGACTCGTGGTGGAACCAGTACACGGAGCTGAACCAGTTCCGCATATTGCCGAGGCACGCTTTCACGGCGACGCTCAATTCCTTGCCGTGCACGGTGCCGTCCGCGAGGATGTCGGCGAACCGGTTGAGGTCCTCTTCCGCGTCGAGGAATTCGGTGACGCATTCATCGACCCGCCGCCGGACGTCCTTGACCGCTTCTTCGAGCGTCAGCCCCTCGTGATGAATGAGGCTGATTCCGAGATTGTGGACCTCGTCTCCCGCTATTTCTTTCGGGAGCGAACACAGGTCGTTGTACCAGGCGGCGAATTCCTGACTCAGCAGGGCTGCCCGCCGATATGCGAAATGATTCCGCACGGCGGTGGGAAGTTCACAGCCCGCGCTCGGCTCCAGGAGGTCGGTCCAGATCCAGTGCGCGAAGGTGAGCCGCCGCAGTTCGAGATATTCGTCGACCGTGGGCACGATGCCGCCGGTACGGTTCCTGAATTCCCGGTCGTACGCCTCGATCACGGCATGGAAGTGCCGGGCGAAGCGCGCGTTCCACTTCTTGGTCAGGAACGAGTACAACCGCACCATGCTGTCCGCGAACCCCGCGACCAGGGGATCCTGGTGGTGCAGGTGCTCCCTCGGGGAGTCGAGAGCCGCATGCAGCCGGAGCCTGAGCCTCCGCCAGGCGGCGGTTCGACCGTGGATGACATCGCGGTCGTGCCGGTCGTCCCAGACGAAGAACCACGCGCTGTAGTCCGCTATCGCCTGTATGACCTCGTCGGGGGCGCCAATGTAGTAGCCCGCCATGAGGTCCGTATAGCAAAGGCCGTCGGCATATTCCTCCACCTTGTCCGCCGACATGAGCCGTTTTTCCCTCAGCCACGAACGTGTGTTCTGCTGAAGCCTCGGCCAATACGGGTGCAGTTGACGGGGAAACGCGGACTCGATCACCGGGAGAGAGAGCGCCGGTGGAACCGCGACCACGGTCGGTGTCGATGAAGTGCCGTGTGAGAATGCATGCACGAACAAACCCCTCTCAGCCGCCGGTTGACGCCGCGCCCCTCCCGCTGTGCCGGGCGTGCGCCGTTGCGTATCCCCGCACATCCCATTCAGCACCACAACTGACCGTTCTGGGAACGGATTTGCTTCACTCGCTACCCCACAGTGCTGAGAATCTCCCCTTGCGTGACTGAATATGGATCACTAGAGGAGCACAAGGGATCGAACGTGCGACGCACATGCGAACGGCGCCTTGTCAGGGACTTCCCCTGACAAGGCGCCGCTCGGGCGGGCCCGCGCGTGCGCGCGAGCCCCGACCGTCCTGCTGTGACTCAGCCGTTGATGCCGGTCGAGCCGCTCACTGGTCGTTCGCGACGATCGGGTAGCGGGGCTCGTTCTCGGCCATCTGCCGCAGGGCGTCCTTGCGTTCGCGCTTGGAGAGCCGGTCGATGTACAGGTAGCCGTACAGGTGGTCGGTCTCGTGCTGGAGGCAGCGCGCGAAGTAGCCGGTGCCGCGCACCTTGACCGGGTTGCCCTTCTCGTCCTGCCCGGTGACCTCCGCGTAGTCGGGGCGGGCCAGCGGCGCGTACGCGGTCGGCACGGAGAGGCAGCCCTCGTTGCTGTCGTCCAGGCGGCGCTGCTCGGCGGGCAGCTCGACCAGCACGGGGTTGCAGACCACACCGACGTGCCGCTTGCCCTCGTCGTCCTGGCAGTCGTAGACGAAGACCTTCAGGTCGACGCCGATCTGGTTGGCGGCCAGGCCCACGCCCTCGGCGGTGCGCTGGCTGGCGAACATGTCGGCGACCAGCTGGTCGAGCTCGGGCCCGAACTCGGTGACGTCCTTGCACTCCTTGTGCAGCACCGGGTTGCCGACGACCGTGATCGGCCGCGAGGTACCACGCTCGCGGTAGGCCGCCTCGCGCTCCTCACCGTCCTCGGTGTCGATGACGAAGCCGTCGTCGTCCACGGGGAGCACCCCGGTGTGCTGCTGATCGGTGTCCTGCTGCGCCATGACCGACGTACGCCTTCCTCAAAACAGGGGTGTGATGCTGATACAGGGTACGGGGGACGCGCCCCTTTGGGGACGCGAGGCCGTGGCGATATGCGGCTCCGCCGGGTGGGCGCGACCAGCCACGACGAGCCGGCGGGGGCAGAGCGTCAGCACACCTCTTCGAGATCCCGCCAGTCCCGGGAGTCGGGGCTGTCCGCGACCCACCCGTCCAGCAACCCCCTGACCAGCGCGGCCGGCGCAGCGAGACCGCACTCCCGCTCGGGCACCCACAGCTGCCCGTCGGTGCGGTGACCGAGCGGTCCGGGATGCCCGGGCTCGCTGTGGTCGTGCGGATCGAGGTGCTCACCGTCGCCCTCGTCGGAGGGCATCCGTGACTCGGAACACATCCGGCACAGCAGCCGCACGGACGAGGACCAGTCCTCCGCGGCGAAGCCGGCGTCGGCCGCGAGCTGCTCCAGGGCGTCCCGGTCGTCCTCGGTGGCGGCCTCCAGGAGGACCACCCAGGTGGGCACCGGGGAGGGCGCCCACAGTTCGATCTCGTCGAAGACGGGATAGGCGTGCCCGGCGGCGGTCGTCCGCTCACCGTGCGGGACACCGTCGTGCAGGACGACCTCGCCCCAGCGCCGCCCTGAGGACGGCAGCGGAATGGACAGGACCTCCACCCGGGCCGGATCGAGCCTGCGCCCCCACACGACCTCGGCCTCACCCTCCGGCGACAGCCGTACGGCCGCACTGCCGAGGTCCATGCCCATCGGCTCCCCGGACACCGCGGCCCCACCGGGCACCCGCAGCCCGTACGCCTGCCAGGCGCGGCGGGCCAGCGGCCAGTCCTGGAGGGCGGTGGCGGCGATCCCGACGTTCCACCAGTCGGGGGCACCCGCCTCCCGCTCGAGGAGTGCGACGGCCCTGAGGCCCGCGGCCCGTGCCTGCTCCCAGTCGTGCCGGAACTTGTGCAGCAGGGCCAGGTTGAACCAGGACTCGGACAGCCAGGGCTCCAGGTCCGCGGCGCGCGTCAGCAGCGCTCCCGCGTCCTCGTACCGGCCGTCGCCGATCAGCGTGAACGCGCGATCGGTGGCCTGCCGCCATGAGGCGGAGGGCCGGTGCCGTCCCTTGCCGAAGATCCTCACGATTCCCGCCTGCCAGTTCCTTGCGTTTCCCGCCTGCCGGTCCCTTGAAGAGTTTCCTGAAGACAGCGCAGCCCCGGGCTGGCCCGTGCCCCCGAACACCCTCTTCCTCGCATCCAACCACGGACCGTCGGACGGGCGCTCATTACCCATGGGTTACCCAGCCTGAGGCAGGGTAAGGCTGCCCCGCAACAGGACCCTGGCCAGCGACTCCACGACCTCGGGCTGATAGTCGCGGGCGGTGGCGAGGCGCAGCTTCTCCAGCGCGGTGAGGGGTCCTCCCGGGCCTGCTTCCCGGGCCATCTCCTCGTATGCGTTCACGGCCCGCACGATCCGTGCCGTGACCGGCTGTTCCCGGTACGGATCGGCCTGCCGCTCCACGACCACGGCGACCTCGGCGTCCACTCCGGTCTGGCGTACGACCGCGCCGCCGAGGAGGGCGATACGCCGCTGCTCGTCGGTGGAGAGCGCGGAGGTGGCTCCGGCGGGCACCGGGTCGACGAGGCTGAGCTGTCCGATGTCGTGCATGAGCGCCGCGTACTCCAGGACGGTCAGATCGGGCTCGGACAGCCCCAGCTCACGGCCGACGGCCCGGCTGAGCGCGGCGACCCGACGGGCGTGCCCGGCGGGGGTGTACCCGGCGATCTCGGTCGCCCGCGCGAGTGAGGCGATCGTCTGCCGGTAGGTCACGCGCACGGCGGCGTACCGCCGGACGGAGAGCTGGGTGAGCAGCAGGGGCAGCGAGAACACGGGCAGCGCCCACAGTCCGACGACCGCCACCGCGAGCGACATTACGGCTCCGGTCGCGCAGACCGCGGACCCGATGCCGAGCATGGCCCGCAGTTCGTCCCGCAGCAGCGGTCCGAAGGGCCAGCGGGTGCGGGCGTGCGCCATGGCCGCCGCGAGCACGGCGTCGCACAGTGCGGTGAGCACCAGCAGGGAGACCAGCAGCAGGGCGTACGAGGGGCCGCCCCACCCGCTCAACCTTCCCTGGTTGTAGAGGGGTTGGAAGCACACGGCGGCGAAGGCGACGGTGAGGACGCGCCGGGTGAGGTGGTCGGCGGTGGGTCCGCGGCCGCGGGCGACATGCGGTACGCAGCCGATGAGGGCCGCCGCCACGACGACGGCGACGATCTCGGGGGCACCGTGGTCGGTTCGGTGTCCGGCGTTCGCGCCCAGCAGCGCGTACGCGAGGGCTCCCGCGGCCGCGAGGGGCGCCGCCTCCCGCTCCTCCGCCCCGCTCCAACGGGTCAGCTCCCCCACGGCGATGAGGATCCCGAAGGCGAGCGCGACACCCCGTTCGTCGAGACCCTGCCAGAGGACGGCGGCCAGCGACCCCACCGCGAGGAGCAGGGCGACCGCGTGCACGAGGGTGAGGGTGACCGGAGCTCGCCCGCCGATCCCGTACCCGGGAATCTCCACCCCGACGGCACTCATGAACGCCCCCGCCCACCGACGCCGCCCACCGGCGGGTCACCCCCCATCGACTCCCACCCCACACCGGACGGCTGCCCCCCGGACCCCATCCGATCCCGGTCCATACCGGTCAATGACCCGTCGGCGCCCGTCGGGCAGCCGTCCGTGCTCGTCGGGGACCCGGTTTTGTTTGTCGGGTTCGTCTCTGTCCGACTGGAAACGGGCGGAGCGGGTGGGTAGACCCCCGCGGTCACCGCAGGATGCCACCCGTGTCGGTCCAGCGCGCGCACCAGGGCCCGTACCATCCCCGGATCGAACTGCGCCCCCGCACACCGCTCCAGCTCGGCCAGCGCCGCCCCCACCGGCCGGGCCCGCCGGTAGGACCGGGTCGACGTCATCGCGTCGAACGCGTCGGCGACGGCGACCACCCGCGCGAACTCCGGGATCTGCCGCCCCACCAGCCCGTACGGGTACCCGCTCCCGTCGATCCGCTCATGGTGGTGCAGGATCGCCGACCGCGCCTCCCCGAGAAAGCCGATGCCGCGCACCATCTCGTGCCCGTACTCGGGATGCAGCTCGATGATCCGCCGTTCCTCCGGCGTCAGCGGCCCGTCCTTGCGCAGGAGCCGCGTGGGGACGCCCAGCTTCCCCACGTCGTGCAGGATCCCGGCGAACCGCAGTACTTCCACACGCTCGTCGTCCATGCCCAGCTCACGGGCGATCATCATGGACGCCTGCCCGACCCGCTCGCTGTGCCCGCGCGTGTACCCGTCCTTGATGTCGACGGCCTGCACGAGGGCCCGGATGGTGGCCTGGTGGGCGGCTCGTTCCCGGTGGTACTGGGCGAACGCCCAGCAGGACACGTACATCGGCAGCAGGACGAGCAGCGCGGCGACAGGACCGTACGGACTGCGCCACAGCACCGCCATCATCAGCCCGGCGAGCCCGTGCACGGCGACGGAGGCGAGGGAGCGCGAGAACAGCCCGCGCCAGGCGCCCCGCACCGGCACCCGCTCGGCCAGCGCCAGGATCCCGCCGTCGAGGGCGGTCAGCACCACGCAGAAAGTGAGCACCGAGGCCCCGGCGGGTACGAGCGCGCTCGGGAAGTGGGGCGCGGCGATCGCGTCCTGACCGCCCAGCGCCCAGTGCACCCGGGACGCCGCCCAGATCGCGACGGCGAGCTGGGCCGCGCGCCAGACGCGGCGCAGCCACCGCGGTCGCTGCTCCACGCGCGCGAGCAGCGCGCCCGGCAGCGCCACGAGCGCGGCGGCGGGCGGCGGCAGCAGAAAGGCCCCGGCGAGCAGCACGGGGAGGAAGGTGCCCAGTCCCCTGGGGGCACTCCGCTCGGCGACGCGGGCGGCGGCGCCCTTGGGGCTGTGCGGGAAGGGGATCCGCTCACAGCCCGCGTACAGCGCGGCGAGCAGGGCGACGATCCACCAGGAGGCGTGCACGGCCGGCGGTGGAGCCAGGCAGGCGAGGGCGGCAAGAACGACACAGACCACGTAGACACGGGCCCCCGTCGGAATCGACCCCATCGCCTCGTTCCCTCCCCCGGTCGCCCCCTGCCCCGGTCAGGCTCCGGAGCCTAGGGCGGTGGGGCGGGTACGAGGGCGGCAATGGCCGAATCCGCGGGCTCGGAGCCCGCGGATTAGCACGTTCGGGTGATAACCGGACGATCTCCCCGGGGAGTTCAGGACTCCTGGGGTGTCGCGGCGACGTCGTGCTCGGGCACGGTCTGTCCGGAGCGGATCAGGTCGATGCGGCCCATGACCTTGGCCCGCAGATCCGTCGGCACGTCGTCCTGTCCGCAGCACCGCTTGACCAGCTTCTTCACGGCTTGCTCGAGTCCGTACTTCTCGAGGCACGGGGAGCACTCCTCGAAGTGCACCTCGAACTTGGTGCAGTCCGCGTCCGGCATCTCATGGTCGAGGAACTCGTACAGGTGGTCGAGTACCTCACTGCAATCCGTCTCGTGCGGCTCTCCGCAGCTCATGAGCCCGAGCCTTTCGCTTCGTTCGACTCTCCGGCGCCGGCCGGGACCAGCCCGCGGTCACGGGCGTAGTCCTCGAGCATGCCGCGCAGCTGGCGACGGCCCCGGTGCAGCCGGGACATCACCGTACCGATGGGTGTCCCCATGATGTCCGCGATCTCCTTGTACGCAAAGCCCTCTACGTCAGCGAGATAGACCGCGATGCGGAATTCCTCGGGGATCGCCTGCAGCGCCGACTTGACGTCCGAGTCGGGCAGGTGGTCGAGCGCCTGCGACTCCGCGGAGCGCAGACCGGTCGACATGTGCGACTCGGCGCGTGCGAGCTGCCAGTCCTCGATCTCCTCGGCCGCACTGCGCTGGGGTTCACGCTGCTTCTTGCGGTACGAGTTGATGAAGGTGTTGGTGAGAATGCGATACAGCCAAGCCTTGAGGTTGGTGCCCTCGCGGAACTGGTGGAAGGACGCGTACGCCTTCGCGTACGTCTCCTGCACCAGGTCCTCGGCGTCGGCCGGGTTGCGCGTCATGCGCAGGGCGGCCGAGTACATCTGGTCGAGGAATTCGAGCGCGTCCCGCTCGAAGCGCGCGGTGCGCTCGGCGGACGACTCCGTGCTCGTGCCCTGGCCCTCGGGCTGCTCCGCCTGGCCGTGATCGGTCCCTGCGTCGGTCCCAGTGACCGGACCCACCTCCTCCAGCGACGTGGCAGGACCGAAACCGGTCCCACTCGAATCGGAGGATAGACGAACATCCACACCCGCCGCCGCCCGAACGGGGGCGGTCTTCGCCGCATGCAGCACCGTCCAGTCCAGCTCAGGGCTGCTGCTGCGGTTCGGGCAGATGGTCGAACCCATGCGGCGGACTTCCTCTCGTTCGAACGGTTCAGCACACTCCGTGCTGTCTGCTCGGCACAACAGTGGCCCGCCGCTCGACATTCCCGGGCGTCACCCGAGTGACGCGATCCACCCCACGACACCGTCGGTGACGATCTCCAGAGCCGCGTCCTGGTCGATCGACGCCCGTTTCGGCACGGCGAAGCCGTGATCGCCGTACGGCACCTCGATCAGCTCGTACGAGCCCTTCGGGAACTCCTCCGGCTTGCCGAACGGGTCGTTGCCGCCCTGGACGACGAGGGTGGGCACGCCGGCGCCGAGGAGTTCGTCGGCGCGGGACTTCTCCGGCTTGCCGGGCGGGTGCAGCGGGAAACTGAGGGCGAGGACGGCGGTGGCGCCGAGTTCCGTCGCCGTACGACAGGCGACGCGGGCTCCGGCGCTGCGCCCGCCCGCGACCACCGGCAGCCCGGGCTTCGCGACCGCGGGCCACAGGCCCCGCCATCCCACGTCCAGGGTCTTCGGCGCGGGCGCCACCTTCTTCCCGCCCACCCGCCAGGGCTGCTCGACGAGCGCGACGCTCACGCCGTGCCCGGGCAGCACCGAGGCCAGCGCCTGGAGATCGCGCGCCTCGATACCGCCGCCGGCGCCGTGACTCACGGCGAGCACGAGGCGTGGCTTCTCGGCGCGGTGCCAGGTGACCCGGGCGGTACCGGCGTCCGTCTCGATCGTCTCGGTCGTCTCGATCGCTTCCATGATCTCCGTCACGTCAGACTTGCGTGAGCTCCGTCACGTCAGACTTGCGTGAGCTCCGTCACGTCGGAGTTCCATGAGCTCCGTCACGTCGGACTTCCATGAGCTCCGTCACGTCGGACTTCCATGAGCTCCGTCACGTCAGAAGAGTGTGCCCTCTTCGGGGCCCTCCAGCTCCTTCAGCAGCTCCGGCCCGTTGTTGCGGACGTTGCTGACGGCCGTGGAGACGGGGTAGGCGCGCATCAGCCCGGCGGGCGGCGGCGCGAGCAGCTCGCGCAGGCCGTCGACGTCCGTACGGGCCGGGTCGAGCCAGGCGTCCCAGCGGTCCGGGGTGAGCATCAGGGGCATCCGGGGGTGGATGTCGGCGAGGGCGTACGGCCCGTCGGCCGGCGCGACCGCGAGCGGCGAGGTCTCCGCCTCGGTCGTGATCACCGAGCATGTCACCCACCAGGCCTGGGGGTGGCCGTCGGGGAGCGTCCTGTCGCGCCAGAACTCGTACAGCCCGGCCATCGCGAACACCGAGCCGTCGGCGGGGAGCACGAAGTAGGGCTGCTTGCGCGGCCGCTTCTTCTTGCCCTCGACCTCGAGATCGCGCTCGGCGGACCCGGTGACCCACTCGTAGTAGCCGTCGGCGGGGACGATGCAGCGCCGGGCGGCGAAGGCACGGCGGTACGAGGGCTTCTCGTGCACGGTCTCCGCGCGGGCGTTGATCATCCGGGCGCCGCCCTCGGGCGTCTTGGCCCAGGACGGGACGAGCCCCCACTTGAGTCTGCGCAGCTGGCGAACCGGTTTCGGGCTCTGCGCGTCCTTAAGTGGGCGGTCGAGGACGGCATACACCTCCTTGGTCGGAGCCACGTTGTAGTCGGGGTCCAGGGTCTCCTCGGGCTCCCACTTCTCGACCTCAAAGATTCCTGCGAGATCCTCGGGCCTACGACTCGCTGCATACCGTCCGCACATACGTGTCACACTGCCAGATTCCGCGACATCAGAGGGAGCCACCGCAGACAATGGACAGCACCGCATCCACCTCGCTGGCCTCGCTCTGGGACCAGGTCTCCGGCACCCAGCCGGACCCCGATCTGTGGGTGGTGATAGCCACCCTGGTCGCCGCTCTCGCGGCGATCGTCCCGCACGGCGTATGGCGCGTCTCCCGCAACGCCATCACCATCGCGCACGAGGGCGGCCACGGGCTGGTGGCGCTGCTGACCGGGCGGAGCCTCAGCGGCATCCGGCTGCACTCCGACACCAGCGGCCTCACCGTCAGCCGCGGCAAGCCCACCGGCCTCGGCATGATCCTCACCGCGGCGGCCGGCTACACGGCTCCCCCGCTGCTCGGCCTCGGCGGCGCCGCGCTGCTGGGCCTGGAACGCATCACCCTGCTGCTGTGGCTGTCAACGGCCCTGCTCGTCGCGATGCTGGTGATGATCCGCAACGCCTACGGGGCGCTCACCGTGATCCTCACCGGCGGCATGTTCCTGCTGGTGTCCTGGCTCGCCGGACCCCAGGTGCAGGCGGCGTTCGCGTATGCCGTGGTGTGGTTCCTGCTGCTCGGCGGCGTCCGTCCGGCCTTCGAACTCCAGGCCAAGCGCAGCCGGGGCGGCGCCGGCGACTCCGACGCCGACCAGCTCTCCCGCCTCACCCACGTCCCGGCGGGCCTGTGGCTCTTCCTGTTCCACGCGGTGTCCCTGTGCTCACTGCTGGGCGGCGGCCGCTGGCTCCTGGGGTACTGAGGCACCCCAGCAACCTTCGATCACATTCCGTCACTTTTGATCAAGATCTCCCCCCACCCCCACCCACTAAAGTGGGCGCATGACCGCGAACCCCGCCCACACCGCCCTCTGGCCCGCCCCGCACGCGAGCGGAGCCGTCGACGCGACGGTCCACGTGCCGGGGTCCAAGTCGGTCACCAACCGTGCCCTGGTCCTCGCCGCGCTCGCCTCGGAGCCGGGCTGGCTGCGCCGCCCGCTGCGCTCCCGCGACACGCTGCTGATGGCGGGCGCGCTGCGCGCGATGGGCGTCGGTATCGAGGAGACGGTGGCGTCCAGCTCCACGGTCGCCGCGGGCCCGGACGCCTCCGGCGAGGCCTGGCGGGTCATCCCTTCGGGTCTTCAGGGCCCGGCCACGGTCGACGTCGGCAACGCCGGCACCGTGATGCGCTTCCTGCCCCCGGTCGCCGCCCTCGCGGACGGCCCCATCCGCTTCGACGGCGACCCCCGGTCGTACGAACGGCCCCTGAACGGGGTGATCGACGCGCTGCGCCTGCTCGGCGCCCGCATCGACGACGACGGCCGCGGCGCGCTGCCGCTGACCGTGCACGGCGGCGGCGCCCTGGACGGCGGCCCGGTGGAGATCGACGCGTCCTCGTCGTCCCAGTTCGTGAGCGCCCTCCTGTTGTCCGGGCCGCGCTTCAACCAGGGGGTGGAGGTCCGCCACATCGGCTCGACGCTGCCCTCCATGCCGCACATCCGGATGACGGTCGACATGCTGCGCGCGGTCGGCGCGCAGGTGGACACCCCGGAGTCGGGCGGCGAGCCCAACGTCTGGCGGGTCACGCCCGGCGCGCTGCTCGGCCGCGACCTGATCATCGAGCCGGACCTGTCGAACGCGCAGCCGTTCCTGGCGGCGGCCCTGGTGACCGGCGGCACGGTCGTCGTCCCCGACTGGCCCGCGCGCACCACCCAGCCCGGTGACCGGCTGCGGGAGATCTTCACCGAGATGGGCGGTTCCTGCGAACTGACCGACAGCGGTCTGGAGTTCACCGGTTCGGGTGCGATCCACGGCATCGACGTGGACCTGGGCGAGGTCGGCGAGCTGACCCCGGGCATCGCGGCGGTCGCGGCCCTCGCCGACTCCCCGTCCACCCTGCGCGGCGTGGCCCATCTGCGCCTGCACGAGACGGACCGGCTGGCCGCGCTCACCAAGGAGATCAACGAACTCGGCGGTGACGTCACCGAGACCGCCGACGGCCTGCACATCCGCCCGCGCCGACTGCACGGCGGCATCTTCCACACGTACGACGACCACCGCATGGCGACCGCCGGCGCGATCATCGGGCTGGCGGTGGAGGGCGTACAGATCGAGAACGTGGCGACGACGGCGAAGACCCTGCCGGACTTCCCCGATCTGTGGACCGGAATGCTCGGGAACTGACGGGCGGACCGGGATCATGCGCCGCTACGGCAAGCACACCGACGAGGACGACATCCGCCAGCGCCCCAACCGCAAGGGCAACCGTCCGCGTACGAACATCCGCCCCAAGCACGAGGAGGCGGTCGAGGGCATGGTCGTCACCGTCGACCGGGGCCGTCTGACCTGCCTCGTCGATGACCGCCTCGTGACGGCGATGAAGGCCCGCGAGCTGGGCCGCAAGGCCGCCGTCGTCGGTGACCGCGTCGCCATCGTCGGCGATCTGTCCGGCGAGAAGGACACCCTCGCCCGCATCGTCCGTATCGAGCCGCGCAGCTCGGTGCTGCGCCGCACGGCCGACGACGACGATCCCTACGAGCGCGTGGTCGTCGCCAACGCCGACCAACTCGCCATCGTCACCGCCCTCGCCGACCCCGAGCCGCGCCCGCGCCTGATCGACCGCTGCCTGGTCGCCGCGTACGACGCCGGCCTGGAGCCCCTGCTGGTGCTGACCAAGTCGGACCTCTCCCCGCCCGACGAACTCCTGGAGCTGTACGGGGCGTTGGGCGTCCCCTACGTCGTGACGAGCCGGGAGGAGCTGGAGAGCGGCGCGGCGGTGGACCGGGTGCGCAAGCAGTTGGACGGCAAGATCACGGCGTTCGTCGGGCACTCCGGCGTGGGCAAGACGACCCTGGTCAACGCGCTGGTCTCGCAGGAGCGGCGGCGCAGCACCGGCCACGTGAACGCCGTCACGGGCCGCGGCCGTCACACCACGACCTCGGCGCGCGCGATCCCGTTGCCGGGCAACGAGGGCTGGGTCATCGACACCCCCGGTGTGCGCTCCTTCGGCCTGCACCACGTCGACCCGTCCCGGGTCATCCACGCCTTCCCCGACCTCGAACCCGGTACCGAGGGCTGTCCGCGCGCGTGCAGCCACGACGAGCCGGACTGCGCGCTGGACCAGTGGGTGGCGGACGGCCACGCGGACCCGGCCCGGCTCTACTCCCTGCGCAGGCTCCTGGCCACGCGGGAGCGTACGGAGGGTGACTGAGTCCCTCGAGCCCCCTTGTGACCTCCGCGTTGTTTGCGTGGGCGGCCCGTCGGTAAGTGCTTAGCCGGTCGGTAAATGCATAATCGCACCAAGCCGGACCCAGGCCAGACGAAGCAGTCGACGTGCGGACACGGGAGGACGAGACATGGCGTGGCTGCTGGTCGTTGTGGCGGGACTGCTCGAGACCGGCTTCGCCGTCTGTCTGAAGCTCTCACACGGCTTCACCAGACTCTGGCCGACGATCGCCTTCTGCGTCTTCGCGCTCGGCAGCTTCGGTCTGCTGACCCTCGCCCTGCGGAAGCTCGACGTCGGCCCGGCGTACGCGGTGTGGACCGGCATCGGCGCGGCGGGCACCGCCATCTACGGCATGGTCTTCCTCGGCGACCTGGTGTCGACGCTCAAGATCGTCTCCATCAGCTTCGTCATCATCGGCGTCATCGGCCTCCAGCTCTCGGGCTCCGCCCACTGAGGCGTCCCTTCAGGGGCGCGGGGAACCGCGCGACCAGCCACAACGACGCCGCGCCCGCCGACGCACGCTCCCCGGCACCCCGGCACCCCGGTAGACGAGTCATCTCCACTGCCGCGGCAACGCACCCCGCACCAGCTCCGTCACCCCGCCCTCCCCCGGCGGAGCCGCCACACACGACAGCGACAACCGCACCACCAGCTCACAGGCCCCGGCCAACTCACCCACGTCCGCCCTCATCGCCCCGGGCCCGGACAACGCCGCGACGGCCCGATCCCGTACGAGGGCCACGAAGTCGGCCGGCGAGGGCAACGGACCGTCCGCCCTGCGCTGCGCGGGTACCACGGACGACGACGGCACCGCAGAGAGCGTGGGCGACGGCAGCCGCTCGCTCCAGCACCCGGTCAGCATGGCCCGTACGAGCGCGTTGCCCCGAGCCGCCGACATGGTCCACTCGGCGGTCGCGACCAGCCGCTCGCGCGCGTCCGCGTGGGCGGCCAGCGCGCGCTCGACACCGGCGAGATAGCCGTCGGCCTCCCGCCGTACGAGGGCGCGGGCCAGCCCTTCCTTGCTTCCGAACTCGTTGTAGAGCGTCTGGCGGGACACACCGGCCACGGCGGCGACGTCGACCATCCGCACCGTGGACCACGGGCGGTGTGCGAGCGCCGTATAGGCGGCATCCAGAAGGGATTCCCGCGCTGCAGGCATCTTTCGCCTCCCTGGGGGCGAGCGGGCGGCACTGCAGCTCAGATTTGACGCGCGCAGGGGCACTGTCAAGGGTTTGCGGCGGCGTCGAGGGGCGTACGTCGTCCCCCGCACGCCGCGATGATCAACCGGGCCGTACGACCCGCGCCCCGAGGCGCCCCGAGCCCCATGCCCGTACCTATGCTCGTGCCTATGCCCGTGCCCGATGATCCCCCGGGCCGTATGGCTGTGGCGCGAGTGGGCCATATACGGTGCAGTCATGCCCGACTATCGCGATGACCTGCGCCTGGCCCATGTCCTGGCGGACGCCGCCGACGCGGCGACGATGGACCGGTTCAAGGCGCTCGACCTCAAGGTCGAGACCAAGCCGGACATGACGCCGGTGAGCGAGGCGGACAAGGCCGCCGAGGAGCTGATCCGGGGTCATCTCCAGCGGGCACGGCCGCGCGACGCGGTCCTCGGCGAGGAGTACGGCATCGAGGGCACGGGCCCTCGCCGCTGGGTGATCGACCCGATCGACGGCACCAAGAACTACGTCCGCGGGGTGCCCGTCTGGGCCACGCTGATCTCCCTGATGGAGGCGGGCGAGGGCGGCTACCAGCCGGTGGTCGGGGTGGTCTCCGCGCCCGCGCTGGGCCGCCGCTGGTGGGCGGCGAAGGGGCACGGCGCGTTCACCGGCCGCAGCCTGTCCTCGGCCACCCGCCTGAAGGTCTCCCAGGTCTCGCGGATGGCCGACGCGTCCTTCGCGTACTCCTCGCTCTCCGGCTGGGAGGACCAGGGCCGCCTCGACGGCTTCCTGGACCTGACGAAGGCGGTCTGGCGCACGCGCGGGTACGGCGACTTCTGGCCGTACATGATGGTCGCGGAGGGCTCGGTGGACATCTGCGCGGAGCCCGAACTGTCGCTGTGGGACATGGCGGCGAACGCGATCGTGGTGACCGAGGCGGGCGGATCCTTCACCGGCCTCGACGGCCGCCCGGGCCCGCACAGCGGCAACGCGGCCGCGTCGAACGGCACCCTCCACGACGAGCTGCTGGGTTATCTGAACCAGCGGTACTGAGCGGACGAGGTGCCGGGGCTTCTGAACCAGGCGGTACTGAAGAGCCGATGGTGCGCCCTTGTGACCCATGGGCGCCCCCGAAACCATCGCACGCCCTCTTGTTGACCCTCCCTTTAACTGCGACCCTGAGAGTCCCCCCACTTGTGAACTTGTGAATCGCTTCTCTTGGCGCTTCACCAAGGAGGTGGCTCCAGCCCATGCTCGTCCGCGACGCCATGAGCACGGTGGTCCTGACCATCGGCCCGGCACACACTCTCCGCCAGGCGGCCTGCCTGATGTCCTCCCGCCGCGTAGGCGCGGCCGTCGTCCACGACGAGGACTCCTCCGGCCTCGGCATCCTCACCGAACGCGACATCCTCAACTCGATCGCCCTCGGCCAGAACCCCGACACCGAGACCGCAGGCACCCACACCACCACCGACGTCGTCTTCGCCGCTCCCGGCTGGACCCTGGAGGAGGCCGCGGCGGCGATGGCGCACGGTGGCTTCCGACACCTGATCGTGCTCGACGGCCGAGGCCCGGTCGGCATCGTCTCGGTCCGCGACATCATCCGCTGCTGGGCTCCCAAGCGGCAGCGGGTGCCCGCGTAGACCCCCCAGGCGCCGTTTCCGAGACACCGCTCCCCGGGTGCCGCTCCCGGGGCCGGGCCCGCACATGCCGACGGGCCGGATCCCCTCATCACTCAGAGGGATCCGGCCCACCGCCCACGACAAGCGATCCAGTGCTGGTTGTCAGCCGCGCAGGGCCTGGACCGCGGCCTCCAGCCGCTTGCCGAAGTCTTCGTCAGCCTGACGGAAGTTGTTGATCGCACGCTCGGCGATGTCGTCACGGGAGACCTTGGCGATGAAACCCGCCAGGTTCTCGATCAGACGTGCCCGCTCGTCCTGCGACATCAGGCGGTACAGATTGCCCGCCTGCACGAAATCGTCGTCCTCGGAGTGGGACGGCGCCTCGGTGTCACCGGTGTGGCCGGTCACCGCGATCGGCTGCCACAGCGGCCGGTCCGTCTGGAACGGGCCGCCGAAGCTGTTCGGCTCGTAGTTCTTCGCGCCCTTGTGGCGACCGTCGTACAGGGAGCCGTCACGGGAGTTGGTGCGCGCCACGGTGGCGTGCGGGCGGTTCACCGGCAGGTGGTCGGCGTTGATGCCGACGCGGTAGCGGTGCGCGTCTCCGTACGCGAAGAGCCGCCCTTGGAGCATCTTGTCGGGCGAGGGCCCGATACCCGGCACGAAGTGCGCCGGCGAGAAGATGCTCTGCTCGACCTCGGCGAAGATGTTCTCCGGGTTGCGGTTGAGCTCCAGCTTGCCGATCTCGATCGGCGGGTAGTCCTCGTGCGGCCACACCTTGGTGAGGTCGAACGGATTGAAGCGGTAGTCGGCCGCCTCGGCCGCCGGCATGATCTGCACCTGCACGGTCCAGGACGGGAACTCGCCGCGCTCGATGGCCTCGCGCAGATCGCGCTGGTGGGAGTCCGGGTCCTCACCGGCGAGCTTGCCGGCCTCTTCCGGGGTGAGGTTCTTGATGCCCTGGTCGGTCTTGAAGTGGTACTTGACCCAGAAGACCTCGCCGGCCTCGTTGTTCCACTGGTACGTGTGCGAGCCGTACCCGTTGAGATGCCGGTAGGAGGCCGGAATCCCCCGGTCACCGAAGAGCCAGGTCACCTGGTGCGTGCTCTCGGGACTGAGGCCCCAGAAATCCCACACATTGTCGGCCTCCTGCGAACCGGTGTACGGGTCGCGCTTCTGCGTGTGGATGAAGTCGGGGAACTTGATGGCGTCCTTGATGAAGAACACCGGGGTGTTGTTGCCGACGAGGTCGTAGTTGCCCTCCTCGGTGTAGAACTTCAGCGCGAAGCCGCGGGGGTCACGGACCGCGTCCGCGGAGCCGAGGTTGCCGGCCACCGTCGAGAACCGCAGGAAGGTCTCGGTCTGCTTGCCCACCTCGGAGAGGAACCCGGCACGGGTGTACCGGGTGACATCCGCGGTGACCGTGAAGGTGCCGTAGGCGGCGGCGCCACGGGCGTGCACGACGCGCTCCGGGATGCGCTCGCGGTTGAAGTGGGCGAGCTTCTCGAGAAGCAGCTGGTCCTGAACGAGCACCGGGCCGCCGACGCCCGCGGTCTCGCTGTTCTGGTTGTCGGCCACCGGCGCGCCGGCCTCCGTCGTAAGCGGTCCCTGCGTCACGTACGCCTCCTGCGTCATTCCGGACCGGTCCTACCCGGCCCTGCCCCCCTGGCCAATATCGAACTCGATCCTACAATGGACAATGTCTAAGTCAAGCACCCATCCAAATTCACACCTATTCAGAATCTGGTCCCCATGCTGTTAAGCTGGCCTGTATGAGTGACCTGTTGGAACGACTGCGCGGACGCGGATGGCGAATGACCGCGCAGCGGCGTGTCGTGGCCGAGGTCCTCGACGGCGATCACGTCCATCTGACGGCCGACGAGGTCCATGCGCGGGCCGTCGCCAAGCTGCCCGAGATCTCCCGGGCGACCGTCTACAACACGTTGGGCGAGCTGGTCTCGCTCGGCGAGGTGCTGGAAGTCGCGACGGACAAGCGCGCCAAGCGCTACGACCCGAACGCGCACCGTCCGCACCACCACCTGGTCTGCGCCCAGTGCGGCTCGATCCGCGACGTCCACCCGAGCGGCAACCCGCTCGCCGACCTCCCCGACTCGGAGCGCTTCGGCTTCACGGTCTCGGGTGTAGAGGTGACCTACCGGGGCCTGTGCCCCAACTGCGCGTCAGCCTGACCTACCTGAGCACCCGAAGCCCCGGCGTCCACGTGGACGCCGGGGCTTCGTACTACCGGTTCCCCGGTTCCCGAAAACGCCGAAGGGCCCAGATCTCAATGATCTGGGCCCTTCGCCTTCAAGTAGCGGGGACAGGATTTGAACCTGCGACCTCTGGGTTATGAGCCCAGCGAGCTACCGAGCTGCTCCACCCCGCGTCGATGAACTGAACATTACGTCACCCGGGTGGACCAGCGCAAATCACATAGCTCCTACCCCTCCGACACCCACCTGCGGAGTCTTGCGGGGGCTGGGGCGGAGCCCCACGGGAGACCGGGGAGGCCGACCCGCACGGGGTGCAGGGGCGCAGCCCCGCCGGGGTGCAGGGGCGGAGCCCCGCCGGGGGACCGGGGGCGGAGCCCCCGGGGATGGGACGGGTAGGGGCGGCGGGGGCGAGGACAAGTCGAGGCCAGCCCCCACCACCCACCATCACCAGCTCACGCGGACAACTCCTGCCGCAACGCATCCCGCAACCGAGCCGCCCGCTCAGCCACCTCCGCAGGCCCCAGCGCAACCGCCCGATCAGCCCACCGCTGCCCCTCCGCAAGCTCCCCCCGTCGCGCATACACGAGCGCAAGCCGAAGCGCCGCCCGCCCATGCCCCGCATCCGCCGCCCGCGTCCACCACAACGCGGCCTCCGGCTCGCTCCCCTCCCGAGCCAGCAGCAGCCCCAGATTGAAGGCCCCGTTCCGAGACCCGGCCTCCGCGGCCGACCGGTACCACCGAGCCGCCTCCACCACATCGCCCCGAGCCGCGGCGAGCATCCCGACCCGCACCTGCGCCCGCCGATGCCCCTGGGAGGCAGCCCG
The DNA here is from genome assembly GCF_036227505.1 of Streptomyces sp. NBC_01450. Lineage (NCBI taxonomy): Bacteria > Bacillati > Actinomycetota > Actinomycetes > Kitasatosporales > Streptomycetaceae > Streptomyces > Streptomyces sp. NBC_01450. The sequence goes on from NZ_CP109480.1 coordinate 4,335,629, forward strand.
CTCGTACCACTCCTCGCACTCGCTCTTCTCCTGCGCCGGCTCCCCGAGCTCATGCGCGGGCGCCGGCGGCCGCCGAGCGTCGAGCACGGCGGCCAGCCGGTACGCGGCCTCCGCGCTGCCGCCCCCCGCCGCACACCTCAGATGCCGCTCCGCCTCCAGCTCGTTCCCGTCCCGCAGCCGCGCGATCCCGACCTGCAGCGCCGCCTCGGTGTGCCCGGCGGCAGCCGCCCGCTCGTACCACCGCAGCGCCGCCTCCTCGTCGTCCTCGGTCCCCCGCCCCGCATGCAGGATCCCGAGATTGAACGCGGCGTCCACGCTCCCGGCCTCTGCGGCCTTGGAGAACCACGGCTCGGCCCCGGCCGAGTCCCCGACCTGAAGCAGCAGGATCGCCAGCGCGTTCGCGGCCTCACGGTGCCCCGCGTACGCGGCCCGCCGGTACCACTGCTCGGCCTGCACGGTCCGCCCCTGCTCGGCACAGAGCAGCCCGAGGTTGTACGCGCCGTTCACATCACCGGCGTCCATGGCGGCCCGGTACCACCGCTCCGCGGTCTGCGTCTCACCGCGCTCGGCGTGCAGCGCCCCCAGTGCGTTCGCGGCGTTCCCGTCCCCGTCCTGGGCGGCCCGCAGCCACCACACGGCCGCGCTCTCCGTGTCCCCCGCGTCCCGCAGCAGGAACCCGAGCGCGCAGGCGGCCCGCGCCTCTCCGTCCTTGGCGGACGTCAGATACCAGCGTCCGGCCTCCTTGAGGTGCCCCCGCTTCTCCAGGATCGCCCCGAGGTGCAGCGCGGCCCGCCGGTGCCCTCGCGCGGCGGCCTGTCGGTACCACTGCTCGGCCTCTTCACCGGCGGCTCCTATGACCCCGATGACACCGTTGTCGCCCCTGCCCTCGCCCGCGTCCGCGGCTTTGCGGTCGAGCCTGCGCGCAAGCCGGTACGCGGCCTCGCGGTGCCCCCGCTCGGCGGCCGCCCGCATCCACTGCTCGGCGCCGACGTCACTGCGGTGCTCCAGCAGATCGGCGAGCGCGTACGCCCCGAGGGCATGCCCCTGCTCGGCGGACTGGCGCAGCCAGTACTCGGCGGCGGGCTCGTCGCCCCGCTCCCGGTGATAGCGCCCGAGCGCGTGCGCGGCGGCGGCGGACCCGGCGACGGCGGCGATCCGCCACCACCCGGCGGCCTCGTCGGCGTACCCGCGCTGGTGCAGGAGGACACCAAGGTTGTTGGCGGCCGCGCGGTCACCGGCAGCGGTGGCCGCGCGCAACTGAGGCTCGGCTCCGTCGAGATCACCGCGGCGCAGCAGCATCGCTCCGAGGACGCTCATCGCCTCGGTGTCGCCGGCCTCGGCGGCGAGCCGCTGACGTGCTTCCTCCGCAGCCTCGCCGGTTTCGTCCCGGTCTGAAGACTGCACAAAACGCCCTGTCTCCAACAGAGTTGCCTTGTCCCCCATAACGTCCATCGTCGCACCACCTGCAACCTGGGTACACCTGGTATACCGCAGTCAGTGAGGTCACTTCAGCGTTTTGTCGACATGCCCACAGAGAGACAAGTCAAACACAATTTTCCCAACTCCCCACGGATGGCGCAGTCTTCGGCGCGTCGCCCATGGTGGCCGCACGCACCCCGCGCACGCGTCCTTCTCAGGTCGTCATACGGGTGCAGTACACGTGTGCGCACACAGCGAAGGCCCGGATCCTGTGAGGATCCGGGCCTTCGCTTTTCAGTAGCGGGGACAGGATTTGAACCTGCGACCTCTGGGTTATGAGCCCAGCGAGCTACCGAGCTGCTCCACCCCGCGTCGTTGTGTTGCAACCGTACCACGGCGCGGAGGTGGGCTCTGACCAGCGGCTGATCCAGGAACCGGACCAGCCGCCGGACCACCCGTCGGGTCAGCCGCCGCCCGAGCTCGTACCGCCACTGGGGCTGCTGCTCGGACTACTGCTCGGACTGCTGCCGCCACTTGGACTCGGACTACTGCTCGGACTGCTGCCCTTGTCGCTGCTCTTGCTGCCGCCGCTGCCGGTGCCGGTGCTCTTGTCGGCCTTGGTCTGAGCGTCCTCGGCCCGCTTCAGCGCGTCCTGAAGATCCTTCTGCGCCTGGCCGTACGCCGTCCAGTCACCCTTCTTGAGGGCGTCCTGCCCCTGGTCGAAGGCCTTCTGTGCGTCGTTGAGCGCCTGCTGGACCGTCGGGTTGCTCGATGTCGGCGGTGGGGTGTTCCCCGTGTCCGCCGGTGGACTGGTCGTACTGTCCGTTCCGAAGATCTTGTTGAGCGCCTGGTCGAGCGTGTCCTCGAAGGCGGTGTTGCCTCCGTAGGTCACCAACACCTTGCGCAACAAGGGGTACTTGAGGTCGCCACCGCGTACGTAGACGGGCTCCACGTAGAGCAGTCCTCCGTCGAGCGGAACCGTCAGCAGATTGCCGTACTCGACTTCCGAGTCCCCACCCTTCAGAAGTCTGATCGACTCGGCGATGTCCTGTTGGGAGTTGAACTGGCTCTGGACCTGTTTGGGTCCGTCGACGGGTTCGCTCGTCGGCAGTTTCAGGATTCTGATCTTGCCGTAGTCACTGGTGCCCGCCTCGGAGTCGACCGACATGAAGGCGCTCAGGTTGTCCCGGCCGTTCGGAGTGAACGTCGTCGTCAGCGAGAACGTCTGCGCGTTCTGGTCGGGCATCTGCATGCTCAGGTAGTACGGCGGCACCGCGTTGCCCGACTTGTTGGTCGGGTCGTCGGGGACCTGCCACACCTCACTGCCGCTGAGGAACGTCTGCGCGTCCTTCACGTGGTAGCGGGTGAGCAGCTCGCGCTGGACCTTGAACAGGTCCTGCGGGTAGCGCAGATGGTCCATGAGCGACTGCGAGATGGCCGTCTTCGGCTCCACCGTGTTCGGGAACGCCTTCATCCAGGTCTTGAGGACCGGGTCCTTGGTGTCCCACTGGTAGAGCTTGACCTCGCCGGTGTACGCGTCGACGGTCGCCTTCACCGAGTTGCGGATGTAGTTGACCTGGTTCTGCTGGGCCACCACCGCGCGCTGATTGTTGGTCGCGGTGAGTGAGTCCGCCGTCGTGTCGCCCAGGGTGGTGCGCGAGGCGTACGGGTAGCCGTTGGTCGTGGTGTAGGCGTCGACGATCCACTGGATCTTGCCGTCGACCACGGCCGGGTAGGCGTCACCGTCGATGGTCAGCCAGGGGGCCACCGCCTCGACGCGGTCCTTGGGAGTGCGGTTGTAGAGGATCCGGGAACCCTCGCCGATCGCGCCCGAGTAGAGGATCTGCGGCTCGCCGAACGCCACGGCGTACGCGGCCCGGTTGACCGGGCTGGAGAGGCTGACCCCGCTCTCGCCCTTGTAGCTGGTGGTCTTCTCACCGCTGTCGTCGGAGTAGTCGATCTCCTTCTGGGGACCGCCGACGATCGAGTACTGCGTGGTCTTCTCGCCGTAGTAGACCCGCTGCTCGTACGTCCCCAGGTCGCCCTTGGACGGCAGGTCGGACTCGGTGAAGACGGGCCGGCCACCGGAGGTCGCCGTGGTGCCCTTGGCGGCCACCACGCCGTATCCGTGCGTGTAGCGGAAGTGGTCGTTGATCCAGTTGTTCTTCGGAATGCCGTCCAGGTTCAGCTCGCGCAGACCGATGACCGTGTCCTGGTCCTTGCCGTCCTTGCTGTACCGGTCGACGTCCAGGTTGGTCGGGAACGCGTAGTAGTTCTTCATCTGCTGCAGCTGCTGGAACGTCGGCGAGACGATGTTCGGGTCCAGCAGACGGATGCTCGCCGTGGTGTCGGCGTCGTCGCGCTGCTTGGTCTTGTCCTTGGTGTCGCTCTTGCCCGCGTACTCCGAGACCTGGGTGCCGTCGATGCCGTAGGCCTCGCGGGTCGCCTTCAGGTTCTTCTCGACGTACGGCGCTTCCTTGGCCTGCTCGTTCGGCTGGACCTGGAACTTCTGGACGATCGCCGGGTAGAGACCGCCGATGAGGATCGCCGAGAGCACCATCAGGCCGAAGCCGATGACGGGCAGCTGCCAGGTGCGCCGCCACAGGGTGGCGAAGAACAACAGCGCGCAGATGACGGCGATGCAGAACAGGATCGTCTTGGCGGGCAGGTACGCGTTGGCGTCGACGTACCTGAGACCCGTCCAGTTGCCGGTCGCCTTGAAGTCGCTGGACTTCACGGCCAGTCCGTAGCGGTCGAGCCAGTAGGCGACCGCCTTCAGGGCGACGAAGATGCCCAGCAGCACCGACAGGTGCCCGGTCGCCGCGGCCGTGGCGCGCGCGCCCGGGGAGGTGACCCTGAGCCCCCCGTAGAGGTAGTGCGTGAGCGCGGCGGCGATCAGCGAGAGCACGGCGGCGGCGAAGCCGAAGCCGAGCAGGAAGCGGTACCAGGGCAGGTCGAAGGCATAGAAGGAGACGTCGAGGTGGAACTGGGGGTCCTTCTGGTGGAAGGGGACCCCGTTCACCCACATCAGCCACGTACGCCACTGGCCCGACGCCGACGCGCCGGCGATCAGCCCCACCAGGGAGGTGATGCCGAGCAGCAGCCACCTCTTGTAGGGCGCGATCCCCATCCGGTACCGGTCGAGGCTCTGCTGCTCCATCGACATCGCGCTCAGCGGCGGTCGCAGCCGGTGCGCCAGCCAGATGTTCACGCCGACCGAGGCCGCCATGATCAGGCCGAAGACGAAGAAGAGCCCGATCTTGGTCCACAGGGTGGTCGTGAAGACGGACGAGTAGTGAACCGACCGATACCAGAGCCAGTCCGTCCAGAACCCCGCGAACATGACGAACGCCATGGCCAGCACAGCCAGCACGCCCAGTGTCATGAGCAGGGTCCGGGCACGCCGGGACGGTCGGCCCACTCTGATCCGTGGCCCCGTCGGGCCTCCGCCGCGGTCCGGCATCTGGAAAGCCAAGGTGCGCACCTCGAAGTTCGCTGTCGATCCGTCAGGTCCCCGCGAACGCGGACCATCCGTCAGGCTCCGTGATCGTGGGGCCTCATCTATGCAACTTACTCACGCTTTACTCGGTTCCCGGATCCGGGTACGAACGAGGCAGGATTGTGACCATGTCCAACACTCCCATGGCAGCGAGCCCCCTCACCCGGGCCGTACTCGAGATCGACGAGTACGCCTCCGGCCTCGGCTGGGACCAGCCCGCTCGCCTCTTCGCCCTCGTAGACACCGCGCGGCTGCGGGCCCAGGAGCCCGCCCTCGCGGCCCAGCTCGGCCTGCAGGACGCGCCCGAGACCACCGGCCTCACCCCCATCGAGCAGGACGAGATCCCTGCCGACAAGCCGCTGGACGAGTTCCTCGGCACCATCGCCTGGCCCGACGCCGTGGTCGGCTGCGCCCTCACCGTGGAGCGGCTGATGCTGCCGCCGTCCGCGGAGGCCTCCGTCCCGGAGGGCCTGAGCGACAAGAAGCTCGCCAAGTGGGTCGCCGAGCACCCGGACCGCCAGGAGGTCCGCATGACGGTCGGCGTCCTGCGTGACGGCACCCGCGACTCGGCGCTGCGTCTGCGCGAGAAGGACGCGCCGACCGAGGTCCTCACGGGCGCGGGCCTGGTGCCGGGCCTCGCGGAGGCCCTGTCGGCGACGTTCGCGGACTGACGTCCTCGTGTACGTGGATGGGGGCGCCCCGGACTTCCGGGGCGCCCCCATCGCGACGTACGGCCCATGCCTTGCGCCGTTGGTCCGTCCCTCAGCCCTTGGTGGTGCACTTCGGCAGGTCGGCGGTCTTGCCGGAGCTGATGTCCTTCAGGGCGTTCATCGCGTCGTCGATGGTGTTGACCTTGACGAGGGTGAGCCCCTGGGGGGTGTCCTTGGCGGCGGCCGCGCAGTTGTCCTTGGGCGTCAGGAAGTACTGGGCGCCCTTCTCGCGCGCACCGATCGTCTTCAGCTCGATGCCGCCGATCGGACCGATGGTCCCGTTGTCGTCGATGGTGCCGGTGCCGGCCACGAACTTGCCGCCGGTGAGGTTGCCCGGGGTCAGCTTGTCCACGATGCCGAGCGCGAACATCAGCCCGGCGCTGGGACCGCCGACGTCGGCGAGCTTGATGTCGATACTGAACGGGAACGTGTGATCGGTCCCGGCGGAGATGCCGACGATGGCGCGGGACGCGCCACTGTCGCTGGACTTCGCCGTGGTGATGGTCACATCCGTGGTCGCGGTGGCCGTCTTGCCCGCCTTCTCGGCGGCGGCCTGCTCCTTGGCGGGCACCACCGTGAAGACGACCTTCTCGCCGGGCTTGTGCTTGGTGACCAGCTTGGCGACGTCGTCGGGCGCCTTGACGGCCGTACCGTCGACGCTCTTGATGACGTCACCGGCGTGCAGCCGCCCCTCGGCCGGGGAGTCCTTGACGACGGTCGACACGATCACCCAGGACTTCACCGGGACGCCCAGCTCCTTCAGGGCGGCCACCTTGGCGCTCTCCTGGGACTGGCTGAACTCCTCGGCGTTCTCCTGCGTCGACTGCTGCTCGGTCTTGCCGTCCGGGTAGAGGGTGTCGTGCGGCACGACCTTGTTGTCATGCCCGAGCCACCCGTAAACGGCCTCTACAAGGTTCATGTTGTAGTCGGCGCTGGTGACCCGGACAGTGGTCATGTTCAGGTGCCCGGTGGTCGGGTACGTCTTGTGCCCGGAGATCTGCAGCACCGGCTCGCCGTCGTGGTCGCCCAGCGTGTTCACCGTCGGCCCCGGTGACATCTCCGAGTACGGCACTTTGATGAACACTCCCGCGCACAGGAGCGCGATCAGGATCAGAGTGGAGGCGAGCATCGTCGCGGTGCGGCGTGGCATGTCACGACAGTACGGGACGGTGCTGTCAGCGCACTGTCCGGGCCGTCCGTACGGGGCCGGGGCGGCCCCTCAGGGCCCCGGCCTCAGACCGCGTCGGAGTGCGACTTCTCCCCGCCACCGGGCCGCACCATGACGGCCTCGGACCGCTCCATGGCCGCACGGAAGCGCGCGTACCCCTCGAGCTCGATGCCGTCTCCCGCCGTCTTGCGGTTCCGGCCGGCCCAACTGCCCCACAGTCCTGCACCGATCGCGGCCAAAAGCGGAATCAGCAACCAGGCGAGCGACGCCATGCCGACCTCCCAACCCCACAAGCGACCGCAACTGACTGATCAGCAGATTAACCATCCGCCTTGTTAACGCTCACGCCCGGGGGTCGGTTACGCAACCGGAGCAAAGGTGAGAACTCGGTGAGGCCGGACTCACACGTCCGGCCGACTCCCTCAACAGGTTCCGACCCGCCCTCCCGTCGCCCGACCACCACCCCTCAACGACGGCGCTACGCGCCGACCCACTCCTCGGTGCCGTCGGAGAACTTCTGATGCTTCCAGATGGGCACCTCGTGCTTGAGGTCGTCGATCAGCTTGCGACACGCCTCGAAGGCCTCCCCGCGGTGCGGACACGACACCGCGACGATCACCGCGAGATCACCGACGGCCAGGTCACCGACCCGGTGCACGGCGGCCAGCGCCCGCACCGGATACTCGGCGACCACCTTCTCGGCGATCCGCCGCATCTCGGCCTCCGCACTGGGGTGACACGAATACCCCAGCCCGTCGACGTCGGCACCCCCGTCGTGGTTGCGCACGGTCCCCACGAAGAACGCGGTCCCCCCGGCGGCGTCGTCCCCGACGGCCCGGAAGACCTCATCCAAGGAGAGCGGTTCGTCCCGGATCGCCAACAACCGAATCGGATCCTGCGCGCCCTGCTCACCCGGATGCTCAAAGGTAGGTGCCATACGCCCATCGTGCCGCACCCCACGGCACCCACGAAATACGCCGATCACCCCGCACACGCGCGTGACCTTTCGGAGCCTCCTACAGAAGGCCGAAAGCCGTTCAGGCCTACGCGGGGGTCTGGGAGCGGAGCCCCCAGGACAGAGGCGCCCGCACCCGCACGTACCCGCCAAAAACTCAGATCCGCCGCCGAGCCTTCCGAGCCCGCCGAACCAACGCAGCCGTACCCAGAAGAGCGACCGTCGCCCCCGCGGCCCCCGCCGCCGTCGCGTCCTTCCGCCCCAGCCGCCGCCCAGCCACCGTGTGCCGCCCGGCAACCTCCTCCAGCAGCTCCGCGAGAACCTCCTCATTGGTCCACTGCGGCCGCCACCCGGCGTCATGCATCCGGCTCCCACTCACCACCCAGGGGTACATCGTGTACGCGAGATCCCCGGCGGGCGAAGGAGTGAGCCCAATCCGGTGAAGTCGCGCGGCGGCCCCCAGTGCGACGGCGGACGGCAGTTCCATTCGCCGGATCCCGCTGAGCTCCTCGACCTCCTCCTGCTCCAGCCACCCGTCGCACCCGACGGCCAGCTCCCCCTCCACCTTCTCCAGGACGGCGTACTCCAGAGCACTGCACAGATCCTCGACGTGGCAGAACTGCCAGGCAGGCCGTGACCCCGCCACCACAAGCAGCCGAGGAGACTCGAAGTACCTGGTCAGCGCGGTGTCGGTACCACCACCGACCAGGACCCCCGGCCGTACGACGGTGACATTGAGTCCCGGATGCGCGCGCGGCGCCCGCCGGGCGAGCCGCTCGATCTCCAGCAGGTCCCCGACCCCCGTGGCCTCGGCGGTCGCCCGCAGTTCGGCGTCTTCGGAGAGCGGCAGTTCGTTGTCCGGCAGCGCCCCGTAGACCATCGCGGAGGTGCACAGCACGACCCGATGCACCCCGGCCGCGGCGGCGGCCGTCAGCACGGTCTGCGTCCCCCGGACGTTGTACGCCGTGCGCGCCGCCGCGTCCGTCTCCAGGTCGAGGTCGAGCGCGAGATGCACCACGACGTCCGCCCCGCGCAGCTTCTCGGCGATCGCGGGGTCCCGGACGTCAAGAATCTGCCACTGGGCACCCTCGCACTCGCCGCGACGCTCGTCGATGGCGATGACCTGCTTGATCTCCTCGCTGGCGGCAAGCCGCTCGGTCAGCATCGCGCCCACGCCGGACGCGGCGCCGGTGACCGCGACGACGGGCCCGCGCAAGGGCGAGCTGGTTGAGTGGTTTCGCGCTGCGCGAACCTGTGGATCTGGGGAACTCACCGGGCGTCTCCAGCGGTTGTCTTCAGTAACGGACGCGCGTGACGCGTCCGTACCAGGTGGCATCCATCCTGCCGCAGGCCGAGAGTCGGCGAAGCACCGAGGCCCGATCGGGCTCGGGTGTCTACGCTGGGTGGTGTTGTCGGGCAGCCGCCGTCGGAACGAACCGGCGGCCTTACCAGCCGAGGAATCCCGTGAGTGACACCCCATTCGGATTCGGCCTTCCGCCGGAGGAGCCGGAGAACGGCGACGAGGGCAAGGAGAAGGACCAGCAGAGCGGCGGTGGTCAGGGACCGTTCGGTTTCGGGCTGCCCGGAGCCGGAGGCCCCGGCGCCGACAATCCGCTCGCAGCGATGTTCGGTTCCATGAACCCCAACGACCTGGGGGCCGCGTTCCAGCAGCTGGGCCAGATGCTCTCGTACGAGGGCGGCCCGGTGAACTGGGACATGGCCAAGCAGATCGCCCGCCAGACGGTCTCCCAGGGCACTTCTGACGGCACCAAGGACGCGAGCGTCGGCCCCGCCGAGCGCACCGCGGTTCAGGATGCCGTACGCCTGGCCGACCTGTGGCTGGACGACGCGACGTCCCTGCCGTCCGGCGCCGCCTCCGCCGTGGCCTGGAGCCGCGCGGAGTGGGTCGAGGCGACCCTTCCCGTGTGGAAGGAGCTCGTCGACCCGGTCGCCGAGCGGGTCGGCGCGGCGATGGGCGATGTCCTGCCGGAGGAGATGCAGGCCATGGCGGGCCCGCTCATCGGCATGATGCGCTCCATGGGCGGCGCCATGTTCGGCACACAGATCGGGCAGGCCGTCGGCGTACTCGCGGGCGAGGTCGTCGGCTCGACCGACATCGGGCTGCCGCTCGGCCCGGCCGGCAAGGCCGCGCTGCTGCCGCTGAACATCGCGTCGTTCGGCAAGGACCTGGGCGTCCCCCAGGAGGAGGTGCGGCTCTACCTCGCCCTGCGTGAGGCCGCCCACCAGCGTCTCTTCTCGCACGTACCGTGGCTGCGCTCGCACCTGTTCGGCGCGGTCGAGGGCTACGCGCGCGGGATCAAGGTCGACACGGCCAAGCTGGAGGACGTGGTCGGCCAGCTCGACCCGCAGAACCCGGAGCAGCTGCAGGACGCCCTCCAGCAGGGCATGTTCCAGCCGGAGGACACGCCGGAGCAGAAGGTCGCGCTGGCCCGTCTGGAGACGGCGCTCGCGCTCGTCGAGGGCTGGGTGGACGCGGTCGTACACGCGGCCGCGAAGCCGCGTCTGTCCTCCGCGGACGCGCTGCGCGAGACGCTGCGCCGCCGCCGTGCCACGGGCGGACCCGCCGAGCAGACGTTCGCCACACTGATCGGACTGGAGCTGCGCCCGCGCCGGCTGCGGGACGCCTCGCGCCTGTGGGCCTCGCTCACCGACGCGCGCGGTGTCGACGGCCGCGACGGCCTGTGGGCCCACCCGGACATGCTGCCGACCGCGTCCGACCTCGACGACCCGGACGGCTTCGTGCACCGTGAGCAGCTGGACTTCTCCGAGCTCGACAAGATGCTCGGCGAGGCGGCGAGCGGCTCCGCCGACAAGCCGAACCTGAAGAAGGACGACGCTCCCAAGGACGACGACAAGGGCGACGGCACCGAGTGACCCTCCACGACGACGCGGTCCTCGTACTGAAGAAGTACGAGGACCAGGAAGAGCTGCGCCAGGTCTACCTGGACCATCTGTCCGAGCACTCCGACGGCATGTGGAAGTCCTGTACGGCGGGGCACGTCACGGCGAGCGCGCTGGTCATCGACCCCGCTGGCGGCCGCGTCCTGCTGACACTGCACCGCAAACTGCGGATGTGGCTGCAGATGGGCGGGCACTGCGAGCCGGGCGATCCGACGCTGGAGGCGGCCGCCCTGCGGGAGGCGACCGAGGAGTCGGGGATCGAGGGTCTGACCCTGCTGCCGGGCGGCCCCGTGACGCTGGACCGGCATGCCATCCCGGCGCCCTGCAACTGGCACCTGGACGTCCAGTACGCCGCGCTCGCCCCGGCCGAGGCCCTGGCGGCGATCAGCGAGGAGTCCCTGGAGCTGCGCTGGTTCCCCTACGAGGAGGTCGCGGACGTGGCGGACGCCTCGGTCGTACGGCTCCTGGAAGCAACCCGCGCACGGCTCTCGGCCTGAGGCATGCGTAAGGGGCGGCCGCCATGGCGATCGCCCCTTACGTTTGTTTCCCGGACCGTCACCCGGTCACCTGACCGTCGCACGACCGACTGGCCGTAGGCCGGTCAGCTCCAGACGTTGCCCTGGTTCTGCGCCCGGGCCCCCTGCTGCCCCATGCCGTACTGGGCACGCAGCCCCTGGCCGATCACCGCGTTCTGCGGCGGCAGCAACTCGCTGGGCTGGACGAGCGCGAAGCCCTTGCCCAGGAAACTGAGCTCCCACCCCTCACCGGTGCTGCCGCGGCGCCGCCACACCCCGGAGGAGTGCGTCTGAGCCTGCATCTGGACGCGCAGGCCGGTGGACCAGGCGACGATCGCGTCGGCGTCACAGTTGACGTACTTGTCCGGCGTGACCTGCATCATCAGCGGCATCCCCGAGGTCATCAGGGCGACCTTGCCACGGCCGGTGATGTTGAGCTGGTACTTGCCGGAGCCGGAGATGCCGTACTGGCTGTCCACGGCGATGACCTCGTGGTGCAGCGAGGAGTCCATCGCCAGGACGTAGCTGCTGTCGACGGTCAGACCGTCCTGCTCCACGTCGACCACGTGCACGTGCTGGGCGAGATTGGCCAGATAGACCGTCCCCTGCCCGTGGCACCGCATCAGGTCGAGGCCCTCACCGGTGTACGCGCGCGCACGGTGCTGGCTGTTGTTCTGGTACTCGGCGTCGAACTCCACGAGCCCCTGGTACGCGACCATGGTGCCCTTGCGAGCGAGGATGTCGTCGTGACCCTCCATGACGACCCTCAGCATCTGCGAGTTCTGCAGGCTGTAGCGCTCCTGGGTCTGCTGCTCGTTGTAGCCGAAAAGCGGGCTCTGCATGATGTCGTGCTCCCCCTCAGCCCCGGATCCGGAGGCGGTCGGTGCTGTCCTCGCTGGGCTGGACGACGACGATGCCCTGCCCGGAGAACGCCATCTGGTACGCCTCGCCGCTGCCGCGTCCGATCAGCGACTGCGCCTTGAAGCTGCGCTTGCCCTTCACCTTGAGGTTCGGGGACCAGGCGACGAGCGCGTCCGGGTCGACGTACGTCTCGTCCTCGCCGCCGCCGCAGTCGACCACGATCGGCGTGCCGCGGGAGGTCAGTGCGACCCAGCCCTGGCCGGAGATCTTGGTGTTCCACAGGCCCTGTCCGGCGAACTTGGCGAGCCCCTTCACCCGCTCGACGCCCCAGGTGAGGTGCGCGTCGAAGGCGAGCAGATTGGTGGCGTTGACGGAGATCGCGTCCCCGTTGAGGTTGATCACGACGACGTTCGCCCCGTAGTCGGCCAAATAGAGCAGGCCGTCGCCGGTGCACTTCATGAGGGGCGCGCCCTCACCGGTCATCCAGTCCCGCGCGATCTGGCGTACCGCGGGCGGGTTGGGCTCGTACTGGACGAACCCCTCGTAGGCGACCATCGAGCCCACGCGCGCGAAGAGGTCGCTTCCGGTCTGCATGGCGACCTTCAGCATGTGGTTGCCGTGGTTTTCCATACGGGCGGTGACGGGTGCCGGGGCAAAGCCCGCGAGTGGCTGGTTCATGACGGGCTCCCTCAGACCTCGTACGGCTGGACGACGATGAAATTGCCGGGCGCGCCGCGGAACTGGAGGTTCACGCTCTCCCCGGTGTCGCCGGGGTAGGCGTTGCGGCGCATCCGTACCTGGCTGGACACGATCACCTGGGAGGCCGCGGACCAGGCGACGACGGCGTTGCAGTCGGCGAAGGTCGTCGGCGTCACGGGCAGCACGACGGGAGCGCCGTGCGTCTTCACGACGATCGTTCCGGTCCCCTGGAACTGCATGGTGAACAGCGCGCCTCCGGGGATGCCGTGCCCCTCGATGCGCCGGACCTCGTACTGGAGGGACTCGTCGAAGGCGAGGACGCTCTCCGCGGAGACACAGATCGCGTCGCCCTGGAGTTCGATGGGGTGCACGTGGGTGGCGTTCTCGGCGAGGAACACCTGCCCCTGGCCGGTACAGCGCATGAGCTGCATCTCCTGGCCGGTCGCGTTGCCCACGATCCGCCCGGCGAAGCCGGCGCCCTTGTAGCTGAAGTCGACCTTGCCCTGGTAGAGCACCATGCTGCCCTGGCGGGCCAGCACGGGCTGGCCGCCGATACCGAGGTCCACGCGGATGAGCTTCTTGTTCTGCTGGGTCCACCGCTGCCCGGTGGGCGTCTCCTTGTAGGCCCCCAGCGCGGCGGCCACACCGGCACCACTCTGCGGGGCGCCCTGCGGAACACCGTACGGGGAGGGCGCGCCGGGCTGACCCGGGTACTGACCGGGCGCCTGACCCGGAACCTGGCCGTACGGCTGCTGCTGGCCGTAGCCCGGAGGCGGACCGGGCGGACCAGGCGGACCGGGCGGCTGGACATACGGCGCGGGGCCCGGCGGCGGCACGGGGCCGCCCGGTGGGGTGTGCAGCGGGGCGATGATGGTCGGCGCGGCGTGCACCGAGGGTGTGGCGGGCTGCGGCGTGAACCCCTGTGCGGCGGGCTGCGGCGCGGGGACGGGAGCCGGAGCCGGGGCGCCGAACGCGGGGGGCGCGGTGGCCTGAGCGGGCGGAGCGAAGGACGGTGCGGCGGCGGCCTGCGGCTCCTGCGCGGCGGGCTGCTCCTCGGCGACCTCACCACCGAAGTTCTTGAGCAGCGCGTCGAGGCCGCCGTCGAAGCCCTGCCCCACGGCGGCGAACCGCCAGACGTCCTTCAGGTAGAAGTCGCCCAGCATCACGGCACGCTCGGTGGAGAACTCCGCACCGGTGAACGAATACCGGGCCACCTCCTCACCGCCCGCGACAACACGGAGGTACCCGGGGGCGATCTGCGACATCTGCCCGGCGCCGTCGATCGTCGCCGTGAACGACAGCTTCTGGATCTGCGCCGGGATCCGGTCGAGCGTGACGCGGAAGGACTCCGTGTCACCCGACTGGGCGCCAAGGAGCTGGATGGATTCTTCGGGTGTCTTCGGCTGGTTGAAGAAGACGAAGTACCGGTCGTCCGAGAGCCTTTCGTCGGCGTCCAGACCGAAGCAGCTGATGTCGAAGGTCAGTCCGGGACCGGTGATCTGCACACCTACGTACAGATCCGTGCCCGCGGTGAGGTCACTGATCCTGGCCTTGTGGCCGCGTTGGAATTCCCTGGCCATGCGTAACGACCGTCCCCCATCCCGAGTGCGATTGCGTCGCGTCAGGCTAACGGGAAACTCTGGGAGTGAACGCCGCCGGTACAGACCCGGTACACAATCGCCCCTCGGCGGGGACGGTGCGTCGCCGCCCGCCCGCTACTCGTCGCTCGCCACGGGCAGATGGGGCAGCCGTTCGGCCGCGACCACCCCTTCGAGATAGCCGCGGGCACGCTCCGTACGCGGATACGCCTCCAGCAGCCGCCAGAAACGGGGCCCGTGACCGGGCACCAGAAGGTGTGCGAGTTCGTGGACGAGGACGTAGTCGACGACGTACTCGGGCATGCCCTGCAGGCGGTGCGAAAGACGGATACTGCCCTCCGCCGGGGTGCACGAACCCCAGCGCGTGTTCTGATTGGTGACCCAGCGGACCGAGGCGGGGCGGGCCCGGCCGTCGAAGTACTGCTCCGACAGCCGCGCGGCGCGCTCGGTCAGCTCGGCGTCGCCGAGCACCCGTTTGCTCTCCTGGGCGGCCAGCTTGTCGAGCATGACGCTGACCCAGCGCTGTTCCTCCGCCTCGGACATACGGGCGGGGATGAGCACGACGGTGCGGTCGCCCTCGCGGTACGCGGAGACCGTTCTGCGCCGGCGCGCGCTCCTGCGAACCTCGATCGGGCTCGCCCCCGAGCCGCTTGGCGGCGGGCTCGTCGTGCTGCGCTGTGGTTTTGCGGCGCGGTGCAGTGGGTCGGCGGGCACGCCCCGACGTTACCCGCTGCACATGGGGGAAGTCCCGTCCCCTGGACGGTTCGATGCCGATCCGCACTCCGTGCGCTTGATTCATACGACGAACACCACCGCCTGTGGACAACTTTCGGCACGGTTCGGCCGCGCCGGGCATGCTGGCATTCGATCGGCGGACCCGGGACGGACCCCGCCGACACACGGGGATGCCCTATGGGTACGGGGGGTCGGTCATGCATCCGATGGTGAAGCCCGCGCTGCGGCGCGGCTGGCGGGATCTCAACACCGTGCAGTTCGGTATGGCACCCGCGCACGCGATGGTGCTGGGCCCGGTGGACACGGCGACAGGCAGCTTCCTCGACCTCCTCAACGGAACGCGCGGGCTGCCGCTCCTTCGCGACCTGGGACGCGCGATGGGCCTGCCCGACGGTCACGTCGACGCACTTGTGGAGCGGCTGGCCCGCTCCGGTCTGCTGGACGACGCGACCGGCGGTGGCCCGGCCGCGGACGCCCTGCGCGGGAAGAAGGCAGTCCTGGACCGGCTCCGTCCCGACCTCGCGTCCTTGTCCCTCGTCACCCGCTCGCCGGGCGACGCGATGAAGCATCTGGCCGCCCGCCACTCCCTGCGCGTGCAGGTGCGGGGCGCCGGCCGGGTGGGAGTCGTCCTGGCCTCTCTACTGGCCGGCGCGGGTGTGGGCCAGGTAGAGGTCCGCGACGTCGGCAGCGTCGAACCCTGGGACGTGGCACCGGGCGGACTGCCTCCGGCCTCCATCGGCGAGCGCCGGGAGGAAGCCGCCCGGCGGGCGGTGCGCCGAGCGGCGCCGGATCGCCCACCACGGCCCGCCGAAGGCGAGGAGCTCGGTTTCTCCCTGGTGATCCTCGCGCCCCGGGACGGCCTGGCGGTGCACGCCCCCGATCCCGCCACCGCCGAACCCCTGATCGCCTCCGGCACACCCCATCTGTACGCGGGAGTCGTGGAGGGAACGGGGGTCGTCGGCCCCTTGGTGCTGCCCGGTGAGACCGGCTGCGCGGGCTGTCTGGACCAGGAGCGCGTCGACCGGGATCCGACCTGGCCACGCCTGATCGCCCAGTGGCGCTCCGGCACCTCGCACCAGGTCCCGGCGTGCGACCTCGCTCTGGCGACCGGCATCGCGGGACTCGCGGCGGGACACGCGCTCGCCTTCCTCGACGGACGGCTCCCCTCCAGCGCCGGGGCACGCTGGGAGTCCTCCGCGCCGGGCTTCGACTGGCACGCGAAGCCGGTGTGGCCGCATCCCGCATGCCCGTGCGGCGCCGCGGAGAAAAGTAAGAAGGGGGAACGCGCCGCCGAGGACGGGCAACCGCACGAGACAATGGCGGGGCAACAGCCGCATGCGGCACGGCTGTCTGGGACTTGGAGGGCGCATGTCTGATCTTCCCCGGAAGGCGGTCACCCGTACTGCCAAACTCGCCGCGCTACCGCTCGGCTTCGCCGGGCGAGCGACCTGGGGGCTGGGCAAGAGGATCGGCGGGAAGTCCGCGGAGATCGTCGGCCGCGAGCTGCAGCAGCGCACGGCGGAGCAGCTCTTCAAGGTCCTCGGCGAGTTGAAGGGGGGTGCCATGAAGTTCGGGCAGGCACTGTCCGTCTTCGAGTCGGCACTGCCCGAGGAGGTCGCGGGGCCCTATCGCGCGGCACTGACGAAGCTCCAGGAGGCGGCGCCGCCGATGCCGACGCGCACGGTGCACTCCGTTCTGCGGGAGCGCCTCGGTGAGGACTGGTCCGAGCTGTTCCTGGAGTTCGAGGACAAGCCGTCCGCGGCGGCCTCTATCGGCCAGGTGCACCGGGCGGTGTGGCACGACGGACGCGAGGTCGCCGTCAAGGTGCAGTACCCGGGGGCGGGCGAGGCCCTGCTGTCCGATCTGACCCAGCTCAGCCGATTCGCCAGGCTCCTGGGTCCGCTGATCCCCGGCATGGACATCAAGCCGCTCATCACGGAGCTGCGCGACCGGGTGTCCGAGGAACTCGACTACGCACTGGAGGCAGAGGCCCAGCAGACGCATGCCACGGAGTTCACGGGCGATCCGGACGTGCTCGTCCCGGCGGTGGTCCACCAGTGCGACCAGGTCCTGGTGACCGAGTGGATCGACGGGATACCGCTGTCGGAGGTGATCACCGACGGCACCCAGGAGCAGCGGGACCGTGCGGGCCAGCTGCTGGCCCGGTTCCTCTTCTCGGGCCCCGCCCGCACCGGACTGCTGCACGCCGATCCGCACCCGGGCAACTTCCGTCTCCTGCCGGACGAGAAGAGCGGCTGGCGGTTGGGCGTCCTGGACTTCGGCACGGTCGACCGTCTTCCCGGCGGTCTGCCCTCGACGATCGGCTACTCCCTCCGGATGACTCTCGAGGGCGAGGCCGAAGCGGTCTACCAGTTGCTGCGTGAGGAGGGCTTCGTCAAGGAGTCCATAGAGCTCGAACCCGACGCGGTCATGGACTATCTCCTCCCGATCATCGAACCGGCCCAGGCCGACGAGTTCACCTTCACCCGCGGCTGGATGCGCAGTCAGGCCGCCCGCATCGCCGACCCCCGCTCCCCCGCCCACCAGCTGGGCAGGCTCCTCAACCTGCCACCGTCGTACCTCCTGATACACCGTGTGACCCTGAGCACCATCGGAGTCCTGTGCCAGCTCGGTGCGACGGTCCGGCTCCGTGACGAACTGGAGGAATGGCTGCCGGGTTTCGTACCGGGAGAGGACCCGACGGATGAGCTGCTGGACGAGGAGGGATCAGCGGCCGGAGCATGACTCGGGCCGCCTTCGAGCGGCGGACGTGGCGCGCCCGTGGCCTACCACCAGGCCGAGTCCAGCCGTCCCTCGATCGCCCTGAGGTTGCTGCGGGCGCAGTTGTCGCAGAAGTAGTGGTGGGTGCCGTTCTCCTTGGAGCAGGTCCACGTCAGCGGGGGGCCGTCGGCCGGGGCGCCACAGCGGGCGCACACGGTGCGCGGGGCCTCGGCCGTGTCGGGCCGCGGCATGGAGCCGGTGCTGTCACTGTCCCCGGGAAGACTCGTCACTCGGCGACGATAACGCCGTGGCCGTGGGTTCGCCCGGCACAACGCACCGCGGGGGCCGGTCCGTTCGGACCGACCCCCGCGAGGATCTGCTCACTGATACTGCCGCGACTGCCTTCGGCTAGTGCATGACCGCCATGGCCAGCGCGCGCCGGGCACGCAGGGAAGCGCGCTCGGCCCGACGCTGCATCCGACGGGCGGAGGCCAGGCGCGCGGCCAGGCGTTCCCGGTCGGCCTCGTGCAGTCGCTCGTGCATATGCGCACGAGCCAGGGCTTCTGGGATGAGTTGCATCTCGCGGGTCCTGTTCTGACGCGAGTCGTTCGCGCCGGTGGTGGTGAAGTCTGGGATGGCGGAGCCTGCGGGCTCGCTGGTGGACGGCTTCATCGGGGCCTGTTTCTTGGGGTCGTGCGTCAGGGGGCGATCGATCGTTCCTGCGGTGTTCATGCCGTGACCGGGTTCTTGCGCGGGCGGCCACGCGGCCGCTTCCGGGCCACGACAACACCCTGGACGAAGAGCTCGCCGCCCCAGACACCCCAGGGCTCGCGCCGCTCCTTGGCGCCGGCGAGGCAGGCCTCGATCAGCGGGCAGGTGCGGCAGAGGGACTTGGCGTACTCGACATCGGCCGGCGACTCGGCGAAGAAGACCTCCGGGTCGTAGGAGCGGCAGGGGACGGGTACGCCGAGGTTCTCGATGGCGTCGTCGAGCGCGGTGAGCGCAGTGAGCGGGATCAAGGTGGGGTCCTCCGTGAGGCCGGGCGGGGGGATCGTTTCGGAAGGCGGTACGGACGGGGCGTGCGCTTCGAGTTGCACGGTTCGTCTTCCTCGTCTGGTCGTGCCGGCCGGGTTGGCCGGTTGGCGGCTGGTACCGGGTTCTTTTCTTGTCCCGAGGCCCCTTCGCTCTGCCGTCCCCGATCGGGGACAAACAGAAGGGCCGCGGATCCCGGGTGGGGTTCCGCGGCCCTGAAGGCGCCGGCCTGATGGAGAATCAGGCTGGATCACTCCAGGGTTCAGGCCCACGGAAGGCCCACATCGTGTGGTGGTGCTTCGTCTGCTTCAGGGATCCGGCACCGGTTGCCGCGAAGGCATAGGCCTGGGCCTCTGCCACTACTGCCGCTTCCAGTGCCTTCATCGGTCGCTCATTGCGCTCACGGATGGGAAGAACCGCGAGAGACAGAGGGGAGGCCGGCCGGACGGCAGTGATGCCGGACAGACCGGTGCCCAGGTTCGAGACGCCGAGCAGGCACGTGGAGACGACCGAGCGATCGGTCACTTTGGCGGTGCTGATGGAGCTGATGTTGATGCTGATCACTGGAATCGCCTCCTCTCGGCGTCTTGGGGGACTGGGGGTGAGCCAGTCCGACGGCTATTAAGTACAGCACGGAACCAGGGCCTCGGAGAAGGCCGCTGCTGCCGTGGTTAAGAACCTATGGGGATTGCTGGGGCATGCGCAAACTATTTTTTCGACGAGTTTGCATCAGCCGCCCTCGCCACCGTCTGCAGGCTCTTGACCAGCGCAGATGGCCAGAACATCGGCCCCGAACCGGTTGAACTTGCGCACGCCGACCCCAGGGATCCGCGCCAGCTCACCCTCGTCGTCCGGCGCGGCCTCGGCGATCGCCATGAGTGTCTTGTCGGTGAAGACACAGAACGCGGGCTGCCCACTTCGCTGTGCCTGAACCGCCCGCCACTCGCGCAGCCGCTCGTAGAGGCCTTCGTCCATGTCGGAGGGGCAATCCTCACACCGCATCAGTTTCATCTCGCCGGCGTCGGTCAGCGTGCGGCCGCAGACCCGGCAGCGGGCCGGGGTCCGGCTCGTCCGCCGTACGACCGTGCCTCCACTGCTTCCGATGCCGCGCTCGATGCCTCCTGAACCGCCGCCGGCGCTGTGGCCCGCGGTGGCGACGGAGCCGGGGCGCAGTCCGTCGAGGAAGCGGCTGGGTCGGCGGTTGGGTCTGCCGCCGGGTGAGCGGGACAGGGCCCAGGAGACCAGGAGGTGTTCTCTGGCGCGGGTGACTCCGACGTAGAGGAGGCGGCGCTCTTCCTCGATCTGCTCGTCGGTCTTTGCGTAGGTGATCGGCATCATGCCCTCGGCGACGCCGACGAGGAAGACGACGTCCCACTCCAGCCCCTTGGCGGAGTGCAGGGAGGCGAGGGTGACGCCCTGGACCGTCGGGGCGTGCTGGGCGCTCGCGCGCTCGTCGAGCTCGGCCACCAGGTCGCCGAGGGTGGCGCCCTGTTGGGCGGCGGCGAAGTCCTGGGCGAGATGGACGAGGGCGGCCAGTGATTCCCAGCGCTCTCTGACGGCGCCGGATCCGGCCGGCGGTTGGCTGGTCCAGCCCTCGCCGGAGAGCACCGCGCGGACCTGGGAGGGCAGGTCGACGACGTCGTCGAGGAGGGAGTCATTGGCGCCGAAGCGGGCGGCCGCACGCAGGGCGGCGCCTGCTTTGCGCACCTCAGGGCGGTCGAAGAACCGCTCGGCGCCGCGCAGCTGATAGGGCACTCCGGCGTCGGCGAGGGCCTGTTCGTAGATCTCGGACTGGGAGTTCGTGCGAAAGAGGATGGCGATCTCGCCCGCGGGGATGCCGGAGGCGATGAGGTCGCGGATGCGGCGGGCGGCGCCCTCGGCCTCGGCGGGTTCGTCCGTGTATTCGGCGTAGACGGGCTCGGGACCCGGGGCGCGTTGGGAGATCAGTTCCAGGCGGTGGTCGGCGGCCCGGCCGCGAGCCTGGGAGAGAAGGCCGTTGGCGAGGTGCACCACCTGGGGTGAGGAGCGGTAGTCGCGGACGAGCTTGACGACGGTGGCTCCGGGGTGGCGGGTGCGGAAATCGAGAAGGTGGTCGGGAGTTGCACCGGTGAACGAATAGATCGTCTGGCTGGCGTCGCCGACGACGCAGAGGCTGTCGCGCTCGCCGAGCCACAGTTCCAGGAGTCGCTGCTGGAGGGGGCTGACGTCCTGGTACTCGTCGACCACGAAGTGCTGGTACTGGGAGCGGACCTGTTCGGCGATGTCGTGCCGGTCCTGGAGGATCGCGACGGTCAGCAGCAGGACGTCCTCGAAGTCGATGACGGCGCGGTCGCGCTTGAGGTCCTCGTACGTGGCGTAGAGCTGGGCGATCTCGGCCGGGTCACGGGGGGACTGACGGCCTGTCTTGGCCGCGACGGCCGCGTAGTCGGCGGGGACGGTCTGGGTGACCTTGGACCATTCGATCTCGGCGGTGACATCGCGCAGCTCTCCCCGGTCGAGGCGGATGCGGCAGGCGGCAGCCGCGTCAGCGACGAGCTGGATCTTGCGGTCGATGAGCCTGGGCAGGCTGCCACCGACTGCTTTCGGCCAGAAGTACCGGAGTTGGCGCAGGGCGGCGGAGTGGAAGGTGCGGGCCTGGACACCACCGGCGCCGAGCTGGCGGAGCCGGCCGCGCATCTCACCGGCGGCCCGGTTGGTGAAGGTGACGGCGAGCACACTGGAGGGCTGGAGGATCCCGGCACGCACCCCGTAGGCGATGCGATGGGTGATCGCTCGCGTCTTGCCCGTGCCGGCACCTGCCAGCACGCACACCGGACCGTGCAGGGCGGTGGCGACCTCGCGCTGCTCGGGGTCGAGCCCGTCGAGCACCGCGTCGGCCGTGTCCGGTACCTGCGGGAAGAGGGTGGAGTGCGTTGCTGCTGTCACCCCGCCATGCTGCCAGGTCGGCGGGGACGGATGAGCCGGTTGTCCACAGGGAGGCCTCTGCAGTCGTACTAATGCGGCAGGCGCGGAGGGTGCTCGTGCTCACGCGGCGGGTGCGGGAGGGTGCTCTTGCTCACGCGGCGGCCGCCAGACGCGCTCGTGTACCGGGCCGGGGTACCCGGGGGCGGGAATGGTGGCCCGCTCGCGTACGTTCCACCTCTGCGACAACGCACCCCCAGCAGCAGAGGAGCGCGAGACACATGCCGGGCACTGTGACGATGTACAGCACCACGTGGTGCGGCTACTGCACGCGACTGAAGGGCCAGATGGACCGCGCGGGCATCGCGTACAACGAGATCAACATCGAGCAGGACCCGGAGTCCGCGGCCTTCGTGGAGAAGGCGAATGGCGGAAACCAGACGGTTCCGACCGTGCTGTTCGCGGATGGCTCGACGCTCACCAACCCTTCGCTGGCGCAGGTCAAGCAGAAGATCGGCGCGTAAGCGGTTCACCATCGGTGCGGCCCCGGCGGTTTCCGGGGGCGGTGACAGGGGCGGTCCTTGAGTCTGACTCAAGGACCGCCCCTGTTGTGTGACTTGCGCCACTCGCGCGAGTGGTGTGGCGTGCGTCGGTCAGGCGGCTGCCGCTCCCGGGCGCGGCAGGGGCTTGCCGTACCAGAGTTCGATCAGGCGGGCGGCGATGGAGATGCCGAACGGAGGCAGCACCTCGCCGGACTCGAAGGCGCTGCGCAGGTCCTCGCGGGAGAACCAGCGGGCCTCGTGGATCTCCTCGCCATCGACGTTGATCTCGGACGAGGTGGCGCGGGCCATGAAGCCGAGCATGAGGCTGGAGGGGAAGGGCCAGGGCTGGCTGGCGACGTACTCGACCTCGCCGACCGTGACGCCCGCCTCCTCGAAGACCTCGCGGCGCACGGACTGCTCGATGGACTCGCCGGGTTCGACGAAGCCGGCGAGCGTGGAGAAGCGCCCTTCGGGCCAGTGCACCTGGCGGCCGAGCAGGATGCGGTCCTCGTCGTCCGTCACCGCCATGATCACGGCCGGGTCGGTGCGCGGGTAGTGCTCGGCGCCGCAGGCGGGGCAGCGGCGGATGTGTCCGGCCGCCGCGATCACGGTGCGCTCGCCGCAGCGTGAGCAGAAGCGGTGCAGCCGCTGCCAGTTCTCCAGGGCGACGGCGTGCACCATCAGGCCCGCGTCGCGGGGGGAGAGCAGGAGTCCCGCCTCACGCAGGCCTGCCGAGCGGGCGGACTGGTCGATGCGGCCGGGCAGTGCGTCCTTCTGGAGTGCGAAATAGCTCACACCGTCGTCGTCCGTGCCGAGGAAGTAGCGGTGTGCCTCGGTGAGCGGGGCCTCGAAGGAGGGGGTCATGACGAGTTCGGTGGTGCCGTCCGCCGTCTCGTCGATGAGCACCTGGCCGCCGGAGACCACGAAGACGCAGGTGGTGGGGTGGCTCCAGGCCGCCGCGAGCCAGGCCTCGTCGAGCCGGTGGTGGGCGGCCCGGTCGATGCCGCTCGGGGCGGTGAGCGAGATGGGACGGTCGGCGGTTCGGTCGGTCCAGGTGGTCACGGGTGCTTCCAACTCCCCCGGTGGAACGGTTATTTCGGCGGGCGGTTCAGCAGGGCGGGTGCGAAGGGCGCTGTTCGGGGTGACGGCGGGCCTTTCAGGAAGGGCGGAGACGGGCCTTTTCAGTGTGCCTCGCGCCAGTTCTCGGCCAGGTCGCCCCAGAGGTAGGCGCTGGTTTCGACGCCCTTCAGGAGGAGGTCGAGTTCGACCTTCTCGTTGGGGGCGTGCCAGCCGTCGGAGGGGACGGAGATGCCCAGGAAGAGCACGGGGGCGCCGAGGACTTCCTGGAGGTCGGCCGCGGGTCCCGAGCCGCCCTCGCGGGTGAAGCGGATCGGCTGTTCGAAGGCACGGCCCATGGCGCGGACGACGGACTGCAGGGCGGGGTGGTCCAGCGGTGTGAGACAGGGGCGGGTGGCGGCCCCGAACGTGATCTCGTGCCGGATGCCGGCGGGCACCTGGTCGGCGGCCCAGGCGCGGACGGCCTTCTCGATGTGGTCCGGGTCCTGGCCGGCGACCAGTCGGAAGGAGAGTTTCACGGTGGCCGAGGACGGGATGATCGTCTTGCTGCCGGGGCCTTGGTAGCCGCCGCCGATGCCGTTGACCTCGGCGGTCGGGCGGGCCCAGATGCGCTCCAGGGTGGTGTGACCGGCCTCTCCATACGTGGCCGTCGACTTGGCCGTGCTCAGCCAGCGCTCCTCGTCGAAGGGCAGCTCGGCGAGGAGCTCACGCTCGCGTTCGGTGAGTTCGGTGATGCCTTCGTAGAAGCCGGGGACGGCCACGCGCGCGTGCTCGTCGTGGAGGGCCGCGACGAGGCGGGCGGCGGCGGTGGCCGGGTTGGGCACGGCGCCGCCGAAGGAGCCGGAGTGGATGTCCTGCTGCGGGCCGTGCAGCTCGATCTCGCACTCGGCGAGGCCGCGCATGCCGGTGCACACGGTGGGGGTGTCCTCGGACCACATGCCGGTGTCGGAGACGATCACCGCGTCGGCGGCGAGCCGGTCGGCGTGGCGTTCGACGAGGTCGCGGAAGTGCGGGGAGCCGGACTCCTCCTCGCCCTCGATCAGGAGCTTGAGGTTCACGGCCGGGGCGCTGCGTCCGGTGGCGGCGAGGTGGGCACGGACGCCGAGTGTGTGGAAGAACACTTGGCCCTTGTCGTCGGCGGCACCGCGCGCGTGGAGGCGGTTTCCGCGGATCACCGGCTCGAAGGGGTCGGTGTCCCAGCCGTCCTCGCGGGCGGCGGGCTGTACGTCGTGGTGTCCGTAGACGAGGACCGTGGGGGCCCCGGGGTCCTCGGCCGGCCATTCGGCGAAGACGGCGGGGGCGCCCTCGGTCGCCCAGACCTCCGTGGTCGGGAAGCCGGTCTCCTGAAGCTTGGCGGCGAGCCAGTCGGCGCTGCGTGCCACGTCCGCGGCATGGTCGGGCTGGGCCGACACCGAGGGGATGCGCAGCCACTCGGCGAGGTCGTCGAGGAAGGCCGTGCGGTGGTTCTGGATGTACGTGCGGACGGTGCTGACGGCGTTGTCAACGGGCTTGCTCATGCTCACGAGCCTATCCGCCCACAAAGACATCTTCGTCCGGTGGCTCTCCGGGAGACGCTTCCTGTGGGTCCGCTGGGGCCTGTGTGAGCAGGCGTTCCAGTGCGGCGCGGTCCGGCAGCTCGTCCGGGTGGACCACCTCACCGCTGCGGACGTAGAGGAACGCGGCCTTGACGGAGTCCAGGGGCACGCCTTGCTGTTCGGCCCAGGCGAGGCGGTACAGGGCGAGCTGGAGGGGGTCGGCGGTGCCGGTGCGGCTGGTCTTCCAGTCGACGATCTCGTACGTCGTGCCGGCGCCGTCCTCCGCCCGGTAGACGGCGTCGATCCGGCCCCGTACGACACGTCCCGCGATGGCGAGCTGGAACGGCGCCTCGACGCGGTGGGGGGTGCGGTGCGCGTAGGCAGTGCGTTCGAAGGCGTCCTTGAGCTCCTCCAGGTCGCGTTCGTCGGCGATCTCGGCGTCGCTGCCGGGGAGCTCCTCCGGGTCCAGCATCGGCAGCCGCAGTTCTTCGAAGCGTGACTCCAGCCAGGCGTGGAAGCGCGTCCCGCGGCGCGCGGCGGGCTGCGGGGGGCGCGGCATCGGGCGCGCGAGCTCCTGAGCGAAGCCGTCCGGGTCGGCGGCCAGGCGCACGAGCTGCGTCACGGTGAGCGAGGCCGGCAGGGGTACGTCGGTGACGCTCGCGCGGGCGCGCAGGAGCTCGCCGGTCAGGGCGTCGAGGTCACGGTCCCAGGAGGCGAGTGTGCGGGCCTCCTCCGGGGTGAGACGCGCGGGTTCCTCGGGATGCGAACGAGCCCCCGGAGCCGGCGCCTGGTGCGGGACCGTCGGGCGCTCCTGCGGGGGTCCCGTCGGCCGGTCCTCGGGACGGTCGGTGGACCAGGAGTCCCAGTCGGATTCGTCGCCGTCGGGGAAGTCGTCGTCCCCGTAGGGCATCTCTCCGTAGGCGGAGTCGTCGTCCTCGGGCGGGGGTGGCCAGTCCGGATCGTCGTACCGGGAGGGGTCGTGCTCGGTCGTGTGCCGGGCTCCCTCCGCCCCGGGACGGGGCTCTTCGTGGGACGCCACACGCTCCAGGTGGGCGAGTACGGTCTCGGCGGCGGCGCGGCGCCGGGCCAGTGCCGCGTCGTCGAGCGGGAGCGGCCAGGCGTGGTCGGCGGCCGCCTGGCGCAGGGCGGGGTTCTCCTCGTCCTCGGCGGGCTCCTCGGCCCAGACCTCGATCTCGCCGTGTCCGGCGGCGCAGTGCTCGTAGAGGGCGTCCAGGAAGTCCGAGGGGCCGCGCGGCTTCTTCTGGGAGGGTCCCCACCAGTGGCCGGAGCCGAGGAGGAGTGAGCGGGGGCGGGTGAAGGTGACGTAGCCGAGGCGGAGCTCTTCGGTGTGCTGGTGGTCCTTCATGGCCTCGTGGAAGGCCTTGATGCCCTTCGCGTCCCAGCTCTCGATGTCGGGGAGGGTGTCGGCGTCGCCGCGCAGCTCGTGCGGCAGGACCTTGCCCTGGGCGGTCCATTTCTCGCGGCCCTGGCTGCTGGGGAAGGTACCGGTGACAAGGCCGGGGACCGCCACGACGTCCCACTCCAGGCCCTTGGACTTGTGCGCGGTGAGCACCTTGACGGTGTTCTCGCCGCCGGGCAGGGCGTTGTCGAGGCCCTTCTCGTACTGGGCGGCGGTGCGCAGGAAACCGAGGAAGGCCAGCAAAGTGGCCTCGCCGTCGCCCGCGGCGAAGGACGCGGCGACGTCGAGGAAGTTCGACAGGGTCTCGCGGCGGCGGGCCGCCAGCGCGTGCGGGGACGCGGAGAGCTCGACCTCGAGGCCGGTGACGGCGAGCACCCGGTGCAGGACGTCCATCAGGGGGTCGGCGAGCGAGCGGCGCAGGTCGCGCAGTTCGGCGGCGAGCCGTGCGAACCGCACCCGGGCGTCCGGCGAGAAGGGCAGACCGTCGTCGTCCCCTTCGGCCTCGATGGGCATCTCCAGGAACGTGTCGAGGGCGTCGGCGAGCGATATCACCTCGGCCGGGTCGACCCCCTCCACGGCCGCGGCGAGCCGGCGGTCCGGGTCCTCGTCGGCGCCCACACGCGCGTGGGACACGAGCAGGCGGGCGCGCCGCCCCAGGAGGGCGAGGTCGCGCGGGCCGATCCGCCAGCGCGGGCCGGTGAGCAGGCGGACCAGGGAGGCGTTCGCCCCGGGGTCCTGGAGGACTTCACAGACGGCGACGAGGTCGGCGACCTCGGGCAGGTGCAGCAGCCCGGACAGGCCCACCACCTCGACCGGGATGTCGCGGGCGACGAGCGCGCCCTGGATCTCGGCGAAGTCGCCCGCCGTGCGGCACAGGACGGCGATCTCGCCGGGTGCCGTTCCGGTGCGTACGAGGTGGGCGATCGAGTCGGCGAGCCAGTCGATCTCCTCGGCGTGGGTGCGTAGCAGTGCGCAGTGGACCTGCCCGTCGTGCTCCGCTCCTGGGGCCGGGCGGAGGGCCTCCACGCCCGCGTGCATGGCGCGCAGGGGCTCCGCGAGGCCGTTGGCGAGGTCGAGGAGGCGGCCGCCGCTGCGGCGGTTCTCGCTGAGTGCCTGGCGGGCCGCGGGGCGGCCGTCGGCATGTGCGAAGTGTTCGGGGAAGTCGTCGAGGTTGGCGACAGAGGCGCCGCGCCAGCCGTAGATGGCCTGGCAGGGGTCGCCGACCGCGGTCACCGGGTGGCCGGTGCCGCCGCCGAAGAGGCCGGCGAGCAGGATGCGCTGGGCCACCGAGGTGTCCTGGTACTCGTCCAGCAGCACCACCCGGAACTCGTCGCGGAGGATTTCCCCGACCTCGGGGCGGGTGCGGGCCAGAGTGGCGGAGAGGGCGATCTGGTCGCCGAAGTCGAGGAGGTCGCGCTCGCGCTTGGCCGCGCGGTAGCGGCCCACCAGCTCGGCGAGTTCGCGCCGGGCCGCGGCGGCCTCGGGGACCTTCCGCAGATCGGCGTTGGTGAGTTTGGCGCCCTCCAGGGAGCGCAGCAGCTCGGCGTCGTAGGCGCGCAGGTCCTCGGGTCGTACGAGGTGTTCGGCGAGCTCGGAGTCGAGGGTGAGGAGGTCGCCGACGAGGTCGGGGAAGGAGCGGGTCAGCGCCGGGTACGGTCCCGGGGCCTCGCGCAGTACGCGGGCGGCGAGCTGGTAGCGGGTGGCGTCGGCGAGCAGGCGGGAGGTGGGTTCGAGTCCGATGCGCAGGCCGTGGTCGGTCAGCAGGCGGCCCGCGAACGCGTGGTAGGTGGAGATCACCGGCTCGCCCGGCGGGTTGTCGGGGTCGATCACGTCCGGGTCGGTGACTCCGGCCTTGATCAGCGCCTTGCGGACGCGCTCGGCGAGTTCACCCGCCGCCTTGTTGGTGAACGTCAGGCCGAGGACCTGCTCGGGGGCGACCTGTCCGGTGCCGACGAGCCACACCACCCGTGCCGCCATCACCGTGGTCTTGCCCGATCCGGCTCCGGCCACGATCACCTGCGGAGCGGGCGGTGCGGTGATGCAGACCGTCTGCTCCGGGGTGAACGGGATGCCGAGGAGCTCCTTGAGCTGCTCGGGGTCGGTGATACGGGCGGGCATGTCGGAGAGGCTAGCGGCGCCCACTGACAGCGGAGGCCACATCGGCCGCCGGGACGAAAGAAGTGCTGGTCAACACGTGTGGTGCCGTACATCACTCGCTGACGTCGCGTCCTCTTGGGCCCCTCACTCGACCACGTGGCGTCCCTCGGGTCGAGCGCTGCACGATGCCCGGAAAGCGCAGTGTGTGCAGTGTTGTCCCGTGGCCGGCGAGAACCGTTCGTCGAGGACCTTCCCGGCCGCGGTGGCCAGCAGGTCGCCGACCCACTCGCCTTCCAGGGGCTCCTGGGCCTGCATCTTGGGGAGCGTCTCGCCGCCGTTCTTCTTGGCGGCTCCCTGGCGCAGCTGCACGAGTTCCGCGCCGCCGGGCTCGGGACGTACACCGTCGAAGGCGTCGTCGACGGCGCCCTCCCGGACGGCGAGCTGATAGACGGCGAGCTGCGGGTGGTGCGCCACCTCGGCGGCGCTGGGCGCGTGTTTGCCGGTCTTGAAGTCGACCACGTAGGCGCGGCCCTCGGTGTCCGTCTCCACGCGGTCCATGGAGCCGCGGATGCGCACTTCGTAGTCGCCTGCCCCCAGGGTCACGTCGAAGTCGTGCTCGCTGGCCACCGGCACGCGTCCCGCGCGGACGCCGTTTGAGTCGACGTGCCATTTCAGGAAGCGTTCGAGCGCCACGCGCGCGTGCTCCTTCTCCTGCGCGGACTTCCAGGGCGCGTCGAAGGCGAGCGCGTTCCACACGGAGTCCAGGCGTTCCATGAGGACGGCGAGGTCGGCGGGGGTGCGTCCGGAGGCGACCTCGTCGGCGAGGACGTGCACCACGTTGCCGAAGCCCTGGGCGGCGGTCGCGGGCGCGTCCGCCTTCACCTCACGGCCCAGGAACCACTGCAGGGCGCAGGTGTTGGCGAGCTGGTCGAGGGCGCTTCCGGAGAGCACGACGGGCTGGTCGCGGTCGCGCAGCGGCACCTTGCTCTCGGTCGGCTCGTACATGCCCCACCAGCGGTAGGGGTGCGCGGACGGCACGAGGGGGCGGCCGTCCTCGTCGCCGAGGGCGGCGAGCTTGGCCAGGCGGTGGGCCGCGGCCTGCCGGAGGGTGTCCGAGACGCGTGGGTCGACCGTGGTGGCGCGCAGTTCGGCGACCAGGGCGGCGACGGACAGTGGGCGGCGGGGGCGGCCGGTGACGTCCCTGGGCTCGACGCCGAGTTCGGTGAGGAAGCGGGAGGGCTGGTCGCCGTCGTCGGCGGGCGCCTTCACGGCGGTGACGATCAGGCGTTCACGCGCGCGCGTGGCGGCCACGTAGAACAGACGGCGCTCTTCGGAGAGGAGCGCTCCGGGGGTGAGGGGTTCGGCGAGGCCGTCGCGTCCGATCCGGTCGGCCTCCAGCAGGGAGCCGCGGCGGCGCAGGTCCGGCCACAGGCCTTCCTGGACGCCCGCGACGACGACGAGGCGCCACTCCAGGCCCTTGGAGCGGTGCGCGGTCATCAGGCGTACGGCGGCGGGGCGCAGCGCCCTGCGGGTGAGTGTGTCGGCGGCGATGTCCTGGGCCTCGATCTCCTCGAGGAAGTTGAGGGCGCCGCGCCCGCCGGTGCGTTCCTCGGCGCGCGCCGCGGTCGCGAACAGCGCGCAGACGGCGTCGAGGTCGCGGTCGGCGTTGCGCCCGGCCGCGCCGCCGCGTCGGGCGGCCCGCTCCAGGCGCTGCGGCCAGGGTGTCCCCTCCCAGAGGTCCCAGAGCGCCTCCTCGGCCGTCCCGCCGCCCGCCAGGCGCTCTCGCGCCTTGCGCAGCAGCGCACCGAGGCGCTGGGCTCCCCGGGCGTACGCCGGGTCGTGCGCGACGAGCCGCTCCGGCTCGGCCAATGCGCGGGCGAGCAGTTCGTCGGACGGCGGCGGTACGTGGTTGCCCGCGGCGCGCTCCTCCTCGCGCAGCGCGCGGCCCAGGCGCCGCAGATCGGCCGCGTCCATGCTCGCGAGGGGCGAGGCGAGCAGGGTGAGCGCGGTTTCGGTGTCCAGCCAGGGCGCGGCCTGCGCGTCGGCATCCTCAGGTACGTCGCTCTCGGCGCCCGGGGGCAAGGTCGTCCCCGACTCGGCGCGCGCCACCGCCCGCAGTGCCGTCAGCAAAGGCGTCACCGCCGGTTCGTGCCGCAGTGGCAGGTCGTCGCCGTCGATGTCGAGCGGCACGCCCGCCGCGGTGAGGGCCCGCCTGATCGTCGGGATCGTGCGTGAGCCGGCGCGCACCAGGACGGCCATGTCGCCCCAGGGGACGCCGTCCTCCAGATGGGCTCGGCGCAGGATGTCCGCGATGTTGTCCAGCTCCGTGCCCGCCGTCGGGTACGTGTAGACCTCGACGGCGCCGCCGTCCCGTACCGGCGACAGCTCGCGGTGTGCGCGTACCTTCTCCGCCGGAAGGCGGGTCAGCGGCATGCGCTGGGTGATCAGGCGGGTGGCGTTGAGCAGGGCGGCGCCCGAGCGGCGGGAGGTGCGCAGCACCTCGACCGGCGCGGGGCGGCCGTCCACGCGCGGGAAGGCGTCGGGGAAGTCCAGGATGCCGTTCACATCCGCGCCCCGGAAGGTGTAGATCGACTGGTCGGGGTCGCCGAAGGCGACCAGGGTGCGGCCGCCGCCGGCGAGGGCCTGGAGCAGCCGGACCTGCGCGGGGTCGGTGTCCTGGTACTCGTCCACGTAGACGGCGTCGTACTGCGCGGCGAGGCGTTCGGCGACGCCCGGACGCCCGGCGAGCAGCACCGCACGGTGGACGAGCTCCGCGTAGTCGAGCACTCCTTGGAGGTCGAGAACGTCCAGGTACTCGGCGAGGAAGGCGGCCGCCGCGCCCCAGTCGGGGCGGCCGATGCGCCGGGCGAACGCGGTCAGGGCGTCGGGGCTCAGGCCCAGTTCGCGGCTGCGGGCCAGTACCGCGCGGACCTCGTCGGCGAAGCCGCGCGTGGTCAGGCAGGCGCGCAGTTCGTCCGGCCAGCGGACGTGGGCGAGGCCGAGCCGCTCCAGGTCGGGCTGGCCCGCGAGCAGCTCGCGCACCGCCACGTCCTGTTCGGGTCCGGACAGCAGCCGCAGGGGCTCCACGAACAGGTCGCTGTCCTGGTGGGCGCGGACCAGGGCGTAGCAGAACGAGTGGAAGGTGGTGGCCCGGGGCGCGCGGGCGGCCCCTATGCGCAGCGCCATGCGGTCGCGCAGCTCGACGGCCGCCTTGCGGCTGAACGTCAGCACCAGGATGCGTTCCGGGTCGCCGCCCCGCGCGACCCGGGCCGCCACGGACTCGACGAGCGTGGTCGTCTTGCCGGTGCCGGGGCCCGCCAGCACGAGCAGCGGGCCCGCACCATGGTCAACCACCGCGTGCTGCTCTGCGTCCAGACGAGGGGGACCCACTCGAACCGGCGCGCTGCGCACCAGTCGGTACGCGCCGCGGGTCCCCTGTCGCACCTGAGGGTGCGGCAGGCGCCTGGTGGAAGAAGAGGAGCTCACGTGGTTCGCCGGTCCTGGTTGTGCTGGTGGGAGGGGCACCGCGTGTTCAGGGCGGTGGCCGCGGGGTGAGAGGGATGCGTGCCGTCGACGCTACGCCGGTGAGCCCCAGGGAAGGAGGGCTTCCCCTTCTTCCCTCACACCACGTGCGTCCCCCGGCCCTCGAACGTACGGCATGTCACGGACGTGCCCCGTTTCCCCCGTACGGGCCACAGGCTCCCCCTCCACCCGTCCGATGGCGGAAGCTGTCAGGTGTGACCCTGCGCGCGTTCGCCGCCGTCCCATCGTGCCCGTCTCATGTCGATGCGCGGCAGATGTCCCTCGGAGGCTCTGCTCGCCTCCTTCAGGGGTGTGCCCTCGTCGCGGTAGCGGCCCAGCGCCTCGAGTTCATGGCCCGGGAGCAGCGCGCCGTCCGCGCGGACGACCCGCCACCACGGGACCGCTCCTCCGTAGAGGGCCATCACCCGGCCCACCTGACGCGGTCCGCCCTCCTGAAGCCACTCGGCGACGTCCCCGTACGTCATGACGTGCCCGGACGGGATCGACTCGGCGACCTCAAGGACCCGCTCCGCGTACTCCGGCAGGGCATCCGTCGGAAGGCTCTCCTCGCTCATCCGTCCCATCCTGCCCCATCCCACCGACAGTGCGACGGCGCGGTGACTGTGGGTATCCCTCGCCACGAAGGCGCACTTCGGGCAGACTGTGCGCCCCCGTATTTGCACCCTGATGCCCCCGTGTGTCGGTGGGGCATGCCACCATCGTGCGGGCGGTGACTGGTGATACGAGATCAAGAAGAGACGATGAGGCAGCAGGGCGTGCACCCCGAAGACGCGGAGAGCACCTCCGCGGCTTCGTCGCGCCCGGACGCCGGCGACACCGACCCGAAGGACCCGGGCGAGGCGGCGGACGAGCCCACCACGGCAGTGGACGAAGAACCCGTTCCTGACACTCACGGAAGCGCCCAGCAGCGGCTCGATCCGGAGGACGGCTGCGGCGACGACGTCCACAACGACGAGGTCGAGGGCGACGAACCGCTGCTGCCCGCGCGCGTGCACCGCCCGTCCGATCTGATGCGGCTCATGGTCGGCGTCCTCGCCATCGCCGTACTGCTGGCCATCGCCGGGTTCGCGCACGGCACCACCTCGGGGCTCGAACAGGACATCAACAAGGGCACCGGCCAGGCACCCGATCTGCTGATCAAGATCGCGGGTCTGGCATCGAGCATCGCGATCCTCCTGGTGCCGGTCGCCTTCGCGATCGAGCGACTGATCAAGCGGGACGGGCTGCGCATCGCCGACGGCGTCCTGGCCGCGGTCCTCGCGCACGGAGTGACACTCGCCACGGACCTGTGGGTCGCCAAGGCCGCCCCGAGCTCCATCCAGGAGGCGCTCACCCAGCCCTCGCCGGGTGACATCCATGCCCTGACCGACCCTGTGCACGGCTATCTGGCGCCGGTCATCGCGTACATGACGGCCGTCGGGATGTCCCGCAGACCGCGCTGGCGCGCGGTGCTGTGGGTGGTGCTGCTCCTCGACGCCTTCTCCATGCTGGTCACCGGTTACACCACGCCGTTCTCGATCATCCTGACGGTGCTGATCGGCTGGAGCGTCGCCTACGGGACGCTGTACGCGGTCGGCTCACCGAATGTGCGTCCGACCGGGCGGACGCTGATGGCGGGCCTGCGGCACGTCGGCTTCCACCCCGTCAGCGCGGCCCGCGAGGACACACCGGACACCTCGGAGAACGGCGACCGCGGCCGACGCTACTTCGTCACCCTGGAGGACGGCCCGCCCCTGGACGTCACGGTGGTCGACCGTGAGCAGCAGGCGCAGGGATTCTTCTACCGGGTGTGGCGCAACCTGACGCTGCGCGGCCTCGCCACCCGCCGCAGTCTCCAGTCGCTGCGCCAGGCCCTGGAGCAGGAGGCGCTCCTCGCGTACGCGGCCATCGCGGCCGGGGCCAACGCCCCGAAGCTGATCGCGACCTCCGAGCTCGGCCCGGACGCCGTGATGCTCGTCTACGAGCACACCGGCGGCCGCACGCTGGACTCGCTGCCCGACGAGCTCATCACCGACGATCTCCTGCGCGACACCTGGCACCAGGTGCAGGCTCTGCAGTCGCGACGCATCGCACACCGCAGGCTCGCGGGTGACGCGATCTTGGTGGATCGTTCCGGCTTGGTGATCCTCACCGATCTGCGCGGCGGTGAGATCGCGGCCGGCGATCTGCTGCTGCGCATGGACATCGCCCAGTTGCTGACCACGCTGGGACTGCGCGTCGGCGCCAAGCGCACGGTGGCGTCCGCCGTGGGCGTGCTCGGCCCGGACGCGATCGCCAACTGTCTGCCCCTGCTGCAGCCCATCGCGCTGACCCGCTCCACGCGCGCGACACTGCGAAAACTGGCCCGGGAACGCGCACAGCGCGAGCGCGACGCGGTCCTGGAGGCCTCCCGCCAGAACAAGCTCGCCCGTGCGGAGCAGGTCCAGCACACCGAGGCCGCGGTGGAGAAGCCCGACAAGAAGGCCGTACGCGCGGAACAGCGCGCCGAGAAGCGAGCGATCGACGAGGCACTGGACGAAGCGCGTGAGGAGGATCTCCTCACCCAGATCCGCCACCAGGTGCTGCTGATCCGCCCGCAGGCGCCGGTCGAACCGGCCCGCCTGGAGCGGGTACGGCCGCGCACGCTGATCAGTTTCATCGCCGGTGCCATCGGCGGGTACTTCCTGCTGACACAGCTCACCCACATCGAGTTCGTGACCCTCTTCGACAACGCCCAGTGGGGCTGGGTCGCCGCGGCCGTGCTGTTCTCCGCGCTGAGCTACTTCGCGGCGGCGATGGCCCTGCTCGGCTTCGTCCCGGAGCGGGTGCCGTTCATGCGGGCCGTCGCGGCGCAGGTCGCCGGCTCGTTCGTGAAGATCGTGGCGCCCGCCGCGGTCGGCGGTGTGGCCCTCAACACGCGCTTCCTGCAGCGTGCCGGGGTGCGGCCGGGGCTCGCGGTGGCGAGCGTCGGCGCGTCCCAGCTGTTCGGGCTCGGCTGCCACATCCTGATGCTGCTCTCCTTCGGCTATCTGACCGGCACCGAGAAGACTCCGTCCCTGTCGCCCTCCCGCACGGTCATCGCCGGTCTGCTGACGGTCGCCGTACTGGTGCTGGTCGTGACGTCGGTGCCGTTCCTGCGCAAATTCGTCAGCACGCGCGTGAGGTCGCTGTTCGCGGGCGTCGTACCGCGCATGCTCGACGTGCTGCAGCGACCCCAGAAGCTGATCACCGGCATCGGCGGCATGCTGCTGCTGACCGCCTGCTTCGTGATGTGCCTGGACGCGTCGATCCGCGCCTTCGGCCACGAGCAGCCCACCACGCTCAGCCTCGCCAGCGTCGCCGTCGTCTTCCTCGCCGGTAACGCGCTCGGCTCCGCGGCGCCGACCCCCGGCGGTGTCGGCGCGGTCGAGGCGACCCTCACGGTCGGTCTGATCGCCGTGGGCCTCCCCAAGGAGGTCGCCGCCCCCGCGGTGCTGCTGTACCGGCTGCTGACACTGTGGCTTCCGGTGCTCCCGGGCTGGCTGTTCTTCAACCACCTGACCCGCAAGGGCGCCCTCTAGAGCCCCGTGCGGGCCCTCCCTTACGAGCCCCCGCACGCCCTCACCCGCACGGCCCGCGCCCCGAGCGCCCCGCCCCGCACGACCGCAGGATGGGAGCATGCCGAACCCGTCTCCGCCGCGCGCCGCTGCCCTGGCCCTCTCCATCGCTGTGCTGTCCGCCGTGCTGACGGGCTGCAGCGACAACTCGAAGAGCGAGGACCTGACGGCCCAGAAGCTGAGCTGGAAGGACTGCCCGGCCCCCTCCGAGTCCGAGGGCGGCGGCAACGCCCCCTCTCCCCTGCCGGGCGGCACACAGTGGCAGTGCGCCACCATGAAAGCCCCCCTCGACTGGGCCGACCCCAAGGGCGCCACCATCGGCATCGCGCTGATCCGGGCACGGACGAGCGGCGACCAGAGCAAGCGCATCGGCTCCCTCATCTTCAACTTCGGCGGCCCCGGCGGCTCCGGCGTCACCACGCTGCCCGCCTTCGGCGAGGACTACACGAAGCTGCGCACCCGCTACGACCTGGTGAGCTTCGACCCACGCGGAGTCGGTCGCAGCGCGGGGGTGAAGTGCGAGGACGACAGCCAGCTCGACGTGTTCTTCCAGCAGGACGCCACCCCCGACGACCCAGCCGAGCAGAAGAACCTCCTCAACAACACCAAGGCGTTCAACGCGGCCTGCGAGAAGAACTCGGGCCGGACCCTCCCCCATGTGCCCACCACCGACGCGGCCCGCGACATGGACCTCATGCGCCAAGTGCTCGGCGACGCCAAACTGCACTACTTCGGCATCTCGTACGGCACCGAACTCGGCGGCGTCTACGCCCACTTGTTCCCCAAGCACGTGGGGCGTGCCGTCTTCGACGCGGTCGTCGACCCGAGGCAGAACCCGGAGCAGAGTGCGCTCGGGCAGGCCAGGGGCTTCCAGCTCGCGCTCGACAACTTCGCGGCCGACTGCACCTCGAAGACCGAGCCCTGCCCGATCGGCGACACCCCGCAGGACGTCAAGGACCGCATCGCCAAGCTCCTGAAAGACCTGGACAGCAAGCCCATCCCCGGTGTCTTCCCGCGCCAGCTCACCCAGACCGAGGCCACCAACGGCATCGCCCAGGCGCTGTACTCCAAGGACTTCTGGGAGTACCTGACGGAGGGCCTCGACCAGGCGTACAGCGGAGACGGCAAGGTACTGATGCTGCTGTCCGACTCGATGAACGGGCGCAACAAGAACGGCCAGTACAGCAACCTCGTCGCGGCCAACATCTCCATCAACTGCGTCGACGAGAAACCGCGGTACACGGTCTCCGACGTGCAAGCCGCACTGCCGGCGTTCCGGGCCGCCTCACCGCTGTTCGGCGACTTCCTGGCCTGGGGCATGCTCAGCTGCACCGACTGGGCCGTCCCGGGCGCCGCCGACCACCCGGACGTCAGTGCCGTCGGCGCGGCGCCGATCCTCGTGGTCGGCAACACCGGCGACCCGGCCACGCCGTATCAGGGCGCGAAGAAGATGGTGGACGCGCTCGGCAAGGGCGTCGGCGTCGAATTGACCTACAAGGGCCAGGGCCACGGCGCGTACGACAGCGGGAACAAGTGCGTGCACGACGCGGTGAACGGCTATCTGCTGAACGGGACCGTACCGCCCGCCGGAACCGTCTGCGCCTAGCACCAACCCCCATCCGTACTCATAAAACCGCAGGTCAAAGGGTTATCCACAGGCCTCCACGGCGTCGGCCGCAGGCGCCTACCATGGCCTGCATGTGATCCGCGGCATCCGGCGGACCACGGGCGAGGGGGGAAGTTCATGACGCGTTTCGCACGGTGGACGGCCGCGGCGGCCGCCGCGTTGCTGGTGGCGGGCTGCGGCGGCGGCTCGTCCGGGGGCGGTGAGGACGAGGGGAAGAACAGCGGCCGGCCCTCAGCCGGGGCGCCTTCTTCCGACACCGCCTCGGGGCTGCCCTCCTCGCTCACCTCGCAGAAGCTCGACTGGGGCCGCTGCAAGGGCTCCTCCGCGCCGGGCAGCGGCTGGCAGTGCGCGACGCTCAAGGTGCCGCTGGACTACGCGAAGCCGGACGGCGAGACGATCGGCCTGGCGCTGATCCGCTCGAAGGCGACCGGCGGCCAGAGCAAGCGCATCGGCTCGCTCCTGTTCAACTTCGGCGGTCCCGGCGGCTCGGGTGTCTCCACGATGCCGTCGTACGAGAGTGCCGTCGGCCCGCTCCACGAGCGCTACGACCTGGTGAGCTGGGACCCGCGCGGCGTCGCCGCCAGCGAGGGCGTGCGCTGTCGCAGCGACAAGGCGATCCAGGCAGCCGAGTCGGTGGACGCCACCCCGGACGACGCGGCCGAGGAGACCGCGTACTTCAAGGACGCCGCCGACTTCGGCAAGGGCTGCGCGAAGGCCGCCGGGAAGCTGCTGTCGCACGTCTCCACGACCGACACGGCCCGCGACATGGACCTGATGCGCCAGGTCCTCGGCGACGGGACGATGCACTACCTCGGCTTTTCGTACGGGACCGAACTCGGCGGCGTGTACGCCCATTTGTTCCCCAAGAACGTGGGCCGTCTGGTGCTGGACGCCGTCGTCGACCCGAGCGCCGACACGGTCGGCCACGCCAAGAACCAGACCCT
This sequence comes from Streptomyces sp. NBC_01450, assembly GCF_036227505.1. NCBI lineage: Bacteria > Bacillati > Actinomycetota > Actinomycetes > Kitasatosporales > Streptomycetaceae > Streptomyces > Streptomyces sp. NBC_01450. The sequence goes on from NZ_CP109480.1 coordinate 4,373,724, forward strand.
GGGCTTCCAGCGCGCCCTGGACGACTACCTCAAGTCCACCGGCCAGGACCCCAAGCAGGGCTCCCAGAAGATCGTGGACCTGTTGAACCGGATCGACGCGAACCCCCTGCCGACGGCCGACGGCCGCAAGCTCACCCAGTCACTGGCGCTCACCGGCATCGTCCTGCCCCTGTACAGCAAGGAGGGCTGGCCTCGCCTGACCAGCGCGCTCAACGGCGCCGAGGACGGTGACGGTTCGGAGCTGCTGGCCCTCGCCGACAGCTACAACGATCGCGACTCCTCGGGGCACTACGGCACGACGACCCATTCCCAACGGGTCATATCGTGCTTGGACGACAAGCAGCGGCCGACTCCCGCGGAGACGAAGAAGCTGCTGCCCGAGTTCGAGAAGATCTCGCCCGTCTTCGGAGACTTCATGGGCTGGGACACGGCGGGTTGGTGCCACGACTGGCCGGTGGCCGGCCAGTACGACAACCCGGAGGTCAGCGCGCCGGGAGCCGCACCCATCCTGATCGTCGGCAACACCGGGGACCCCGCGACTCCGTACGAGGGCGCCCGCAGGATGGCCGACGAGCTGGGCAAGGGCGTCGGAGTGGAGCTCACCTGGAAGGGCGAGGGCCATGGGGCCTACGCGAGTGGGAGCGACTGTGTCGACTCCACGGTGAACAGCTATCTGCTGGACGGGACGGTGCCGAAGGACGGGAAGGTCTGCGCCTCGTAGTGGCGGGTGCGGCGGAGGGGCGCGGGCCTGTGCCCGGGCCCACCCGACGAGCGGACGACCGCCCAACGGCGGCCCACCCGACGGACACCCGGGCAAGGGGCTCACGGCCGATGAACACCCGGCCCGCGAGTGAGAGGTCAGCGGAAAGGGGCCCGGCACACGCGGTGCCGGGCCCCTCCCGAAAAGCCGTACGCCTGGTACACCGGCGCCTAGTACACCGGCTTCTCCGGCTCGATCTGGTTGACCCAGCCGATCACGCCGCCGCCGACGTGCACCGCGTCCGAGAAGCCCGCGGACTTCAGCACCGCGAGGACCTCCGCGCTGCGGACACCCGTCTTGCAGTGCAGAACGATCTTCTTGTCCTGCGGAAGGGTCTCCAGGGCGGTGCCCATGAGGAACTCGTTCTTCGGGATCAGCTTGGCGCCGGGGATCGAGACGATCTCGTACTCGTTGATCTCGCGGACGTCGATGATCTCGATGTTCTCGCCGTCGTCGATCCACTCCTTGAGCTGCTTGGGAGTGATCGTCGAGCCGGCCGCCGCCTCCTGGGCCTCCTCGGACACGACGCCGCAGAAGGCCTCGTAGTCGATGAGCTCGGTGACGGTGGGGTTCTCGCCGCAGACCGCGCAGTTCGGGTCCTTGCGGACCTTGACCTGGCGGTACTGCATCTCGAGGGCGTCGTAGATCATCAGGCGGCCGACGAGCGGCTCACCGATGCCCGCGAGGAGCTTGATCGCCTCGTTGACCTGGATGGAGCCGATGGACGCGCACAGCACACCCAGGACGCCGCCCTCGGCGCAGGAGGGGACCATGCCCGGCGGCGGGGGCTCCGGGTAGAGGCAGCGGTAGCAGGGACCGTGCTCGGACCAGAAGACGGAGGCCTGACCGTCGAAGCGGTAGATCGAGCCCCACACGTACGGCTTGTTGAGCAGCACGCATGCGTCGTTGACCAGGTAGCGGGTCGCGAAGTTGTCCGTGCCGTCGACGATCAGGTCGTACTGGCTGAAGATGTCCATCACGTTCTCGGCCTCGAGCCGCTCTTCGTGAAGGACCACGTTCACGTACGGGTTGATGCCCAGCACAGAGTCACGGGCCGATTCGGCCTTGGAGCGGCCGATGTCCGCCTGGCTGTGGATGATCTGGCGCTGCAGGTTCGACTCGTCGACCTCGTCGAACTCCACGATGCCGAGCGTGCCCACGCCCGCGGCGGCCAGGTACATCAGCGCCGGCGATCCGAGGCCGCCGGCGCCCACACACAGCACCTTGGCGTTCTTCAGCCGCTTCTGCCCGTCCATGCCCACGTCGGGGATGATCAGGTGGCGGGAGTACCTGCGGACCTCGTCTACGGTGAGCTCAGCAGCTGGCTCAACCAGGGGTGGCAGCGACACGGGGACTCCGTTGGTCGGTCAATCACTACAGTTGTTCTCGCTGTAACACTGCCACGCCCTTCTTCATTCCGAGACACCCGTTCCGATCCGCGAGACGATGTCGTCCCAGTAGCCGGGCATCGTCTCCCAGGGGTCGGCCCGTCCGCCGTGATCCGTGCTGTCGGTGAAGTAGATCGTGCCGGCGCCCTGCCAGCGGGCGATACGCAACGCCTCGTCGAGATGACCGCGCGGTACCCCGTGCACGAAGTGGCAGAAGCGCTCGGGCGGATAGTCGGCGGTCCACTCGGCGACCTGCGACCAGCGGTAGTCGCTCCAGGCGCCGGAGAAGGTCACCAGCTGGTCGGCGCTTTCGGCATAGCCGGGGCAGGGGTGGGTGCCGTGACCGAAGACGAGGTGGGCGTCGTCGAGGAGCGCGCGGAGCGTGGTGGCCGCCCGGCGGACCTCGGGCAGCGCGGCGCGCTCGGTGGGGCAGCGGTGCAGGAGGAACCCGCCGACCCGGTACCAGTCGACATACCTCTGTGCGTCGGAGATCACCTCGGCGAAAGCGCGTGCGCCGTACGTCACATCGAGGTGCCCCAGGACACGCACGCCCGCGGTGCGGAGTCGGCCGGCGGCCTCCAGGCAGTGCGGGTCGGGGCGGATGCCGGGACCGCCCGCCACGTTCAGGACCGCCCAGTGCACGGGGGCGCCGGGGCGGGTGAGTTCGCCCCATTGCGCCGGAGCGACGAGGGGGTGCGCATAGCCGGGGACACCGAGGCCGACCTGTAAGTCCGTGCTCGCGGTGCCCGCCGCGGCGCTGGTCAGATGCGGCATGCCGCCTCCATCCAGATGTCGGCGAGGGATTCCTCGAGGTTGATCCTGGGCCGCCAGCCGAGCCGGTCGCGTGCGGTGCGCACATCGGCCTGCTGCCAGCTGCCGCAGCCGTCCGGGTAGGGGTACGCGACCGGGGCCCCGTGATCCGGTTCGGCGCGGGGGTGGCCGATGGACGGCCTCATGGGTCCGGGCGGGCCGTCGAGTTCGTGCAGCGTGCCTCCGTACCCGGCCACGCGGGCGAGGACGGCGGCGGCGTCACGCAGGCGGACGGCGCGGCCCGAGCCGATGTTGATGACGCCCTGCGCGGCGGAGAGCGAGGCGGCGTGCACGGCGCGGGCGACATCGCGGACATCGATGAAGTCCCGCTGGACGCCGAGTCCGCCGAGCTTGAGTTCGCCGTCGCCGGACTGCATGGCGCGGCGCAGGGCCTCGGCGAGGCGACCGAGCGGGGATCCGGCGGGGGTGCCGGGGCCCGCGGGAGAGAAGACGCGCAGGACGACGGCGTCGAGGCCGGCGCCGAGGACCAGTTCGGTGGCGGCGAGCTTGCTGACGCCGTACGGGCCGCCGGGGCGCGGCACCGCGTCCTCGGCCGTGGAGGAGCCGGGCTGGCTCGGCCCATATTCGGCGCCGCAGCCGAGCTGCACCAGGCGGGCGCCGCAACCGCTGCGGCGCAGGGCCTCGCAGACGGTGGCGACGGCGACGGTGTTGTGCCGGGTCAGTTCGCGGGCGCCGCCGCGGGTGGCGCCCGCGCAGTTGATGACGACCCCGGGATGCACCGCGTCCAGGAAGCGGGTGAGGGCGCCGGGGCTGCCCGAGGCGAGGTCGAACCGTACGTCGGCGTCGTCGCCCCGGCCGAGCGCGGTGAGCTGCACGGCCGGGTCGGCGAGCAGCCTGTCGGCGACGAAACGGCCCAGGTACCCGTTGGCTCCGATCAGCAGGACTCTCATCGGGCGGCTCCCGGGGCGGATTCTCCGGTTCGGGAGGTGATCATCTGGCGTTCTCCTTCGGGGTGGTGCCGTGGGTCGGACGGAGCGCCCGCGGTGTCGGCCCCGCGGGAAGGTGCGCCCGGCGCGAGGGCTGGACCCTCGGGCGCCGGTCGCGGCTCATGGCGTCCCGCCCGGTGCGGCGTGGGCCGAGGCCCGGGTGAGGGTGCGGGTCGCGTGGATCAGGAGGAGGAGGGCGGCCGCGCCGCACACCAGGGTCGGGACGGCACCCGGACCCCAGGTGTCGGCGACGGTCTCGACAGGGGTGGCCACGAACGAGCAGCCGGGGAGGCGGGCCGCGAAGACCGTGGCGAGGGCGGTCACTTCCGCCGCGCCCGCGGCACCGAGGACGACGGCCGGGGCGTGGGTGAAGCCGCGCGTCGTGAGCAGGCGCGCGAGCAGGAGCAGCGCACCGAGGGCACCCGCTCCGGCGTACGCGCCGGGTCCGTCGTACACGCCTGGCGCGCTCGGTACCTGCCTGCACAGCGCGAGCAGCGTGCCGAGGGCGCAGAGGAACAAGGCGAACACCCCCAGGAGCAGGGGCCGCACGGAGACGGCGAACTCCTCCAGGCCTCGGCTCGCGGTCAGTTTGCGGCGGGCGCGCACGGTGAAGAGGTGCGCGCACCAGGCCGCGGGCGCACATGCCAGGGCGAGGGCCAGCACGGGTGCGGTGGTCGGGGGCCAGGGGCCGTCGGGGCCGCCTTCCACACCGGCGCTCAGCAGTCCGTCGCCGAGCAGGGCGTACGCGATCAGCCAGCAGGTCCAGGCGCGCGTGCCGCTCGTCGTGCGGTACGTGGTGCTGAGGGGGCCCCGGCGGAGGGCGCCGCGCAGGCCGAGTGTCACGGCGAGGGTGCCGGCCGCGGCGACCGCGAGGCGCAGCTGCCCTTCGGTGAGCCGCAGCCCGGTCACGGTCGCCGCGCACAGGGTGCCCGGCAGCAGGGCGAGCGCCGCCCAGCCGGCACGCGCGCCGGGGTGTTCCGGGGCCGCCGGCCGCGGCGCCGGGTCCGCGTCGCGGGCCACGCGCGCGTACATCTCCTCGGCGAGCGAGAACACGTCCCGGTGCCGGAACCGTGCGGCGGTGCGATCGGTCACGCCGTGCGCCTCGAGGCCCGCCGCGATCTCCAGGGGGTCGACGGCGCGCTCGCAGAGTTCACGGTGCCGGTGCATCAGCGCCCTGACGGGGTCCACGGCACCGCGGCGCCCGCCGCCGACGGCCTTGCGCGCACTCCCCGAGGCGCCCTCCGAGGCATCCCCCGAGCCGCCGCTCGCACCACCCGAGCCGTCCCGTACGAGTTCGCTCATCACGCGCCCTCCCCCGCGGGCAGCGGAGCCGTGGCGCGCACCGGGGCCCCCGCCGCCCAGCGCGGGCGGCCTGTGGCCATGAGGCGGGCCTCGGTCCAGCGGCCGAGTACATGGGCCTCGGCCGGCACGCCGAACGGCAGGGGGTCCCCCGCGTCGTCCACGACGAATCGCCGGACCGGGGAGCGCGAGACGATCTCCAGGTAGATGCCGTGAAATGCCGCGATGTTCTGCTCGACCGTGAAGAGTTCGAGGGCTCGCGCGCGGGCCGCCGCGCCCAGGCGTGCGCGCCGTTCGGGGTCGCGCAGCAGCGCCACGCACGCCTCGGCGAGCGCCCGCGGATTGCGCGGTGGCACCACCAGCCCCGTACCGCCGATGACTTCGACGACCGCGCCGACGTCCGTGGACACGGTGGCGCGGCCGCAGAACATGGCCTCGACCAGGCTGATCGGGAAGCCCTCGACGACGCTGGAGAGGACGACCACGGCGCCCGACGCGTACGCCTCCGCGAGGCTCGGGACCTCCGGCCCGCCGGTCTCCTCGAAGGACACCGGGTTGTCGCCGACCGCGTGCAGGCCCTCCGCCTCGTCGGGGAAGAGCTGGGCGGCCAGCGCTTTGCAGTGGGCCAGGTACAGCGCGCCCTCCGGCCCGTCGGCGGGCGCCCCGACGATCCGCAGCCGGGTCTTCGGCGCCTCCTTGCGGATCTCGGCGAAGGAGTGCAGCAGTGAGATCAGGTCCTTGGCCGGTTCGATGCGGCCGACCCAGACCAGGGTGTCCGGGTCCGCGCAGCCGGAGCCATCGGTCCGCTCGCCCACCTCGGCGAAGCGGGCGGCCTCCATGCCGGGGTAGACGGTGCGCAGTTTGGCGCGGTCGGCGCCACAGCGCTCCTGCCAGCGGCGCGCGTGGGTGTTGCCGGGTGTGATGAGCGCGGCCCGGCGGTAGACCTCGCCGGCCAGCGCGCCGTGGAAGGCGGCGAGCAGCGCCCGTACCGCGGGGGACTCCTCGGCGGTGGAGGAGGCGAGGTAGTGCGCCCGCAGCTGCACGCCGTACTCCGTGACCAGCAGCGGCACTCCGGCGAAGTGCAGGGCGAGCAGGCCGGGCAGGGCGGCCTCGCCGCCGGCCGCCGCGTGGCAGAGGTCGACCGAGCCGAGCCCGTCGGCCTCGTACCAGTCCAGCGAGAGGGGGCGCAGGGCCCGCTCGATGTGAGCGGCGACGGACAGCAGGTCGGGCACGCGCGCGGTACGCGCGGCGCGCAGTGCGCCGGGCGCACGACAGGCGCGCTCCAAGGCGCGTACCGCGCTCTCGGAGCGCAGCGCCCCGACCAGCCCGCCCTCGTCACGGGCCAGTTCCGCGAGCCCGTACAGCGCACTGCCGAAACGGTCCGCCTCCACGCCGCCAGAGGCGTCCGTACCGCCAGAGGCCTCCGAGCCGTCGAGGACCGCCGGTGCGGCGCACACCGCCGCCGCCAACTCCCCGAAGCACTCGGCGAACCGTCGGCGCGCCCGTCGCCCGAGTACCACGCCGTCGTCCTCGGCCATCCACAGCGGAGCCGTCCGCACCCGGCTGACCTGCGGTGGCAGCCGCACCCAGCCCTCGTCCTCCTGCCGCTCGCTGCGGCTGAGCGCGTAGATGTCGAACTCGTGCTGCCCGAGCCCGCGCACGAGCCGGTCGCACCAGAGTCCGGCGTCACCGCTCACATACGGATAGCCACCCTCCGTAAGCAGTCCGATGCGCACCAGTGCACCCCCGATCTCCCTATGGGGAGCCGCCGTTGACCCGGCGGCTCGCAGCGGGAAGAACGTATGCGGACATGACGGTGGCGCGACGGACGGTTGTCCATCGCGCCACCAAAAGGGGTGAACGGTCGTAACTTTCCCGTGCGGGTCGCGTTCCGTCGCGCTACGAGATCAACCAGTCACGTTGCATCACACCGCCGTCAGCTGCCTCCGGGCCGTCCGTCGCTGCGCCGCGACCTCCGGATCCAGCGCCGGTACGGCGGCCAGCAGCTGCTTGGTGTACGGGTCGCGCGGCGACTCGTACACCTCGTCGGCGGGCCCGTACTCGACGATCCGGCCGCGCCGCATCACCGCGACCCGGTCGCTGACCTGGCGGACCACCGCGAGGTCGTGCGCCACGAACACCAGCGCGAGCCCGAGTTCCCGCTGCAGTTCGGCGAGCAGGGCGATCACCTGGGCCTGGGTGGTGACGTCGAGCGCGGAGACCGGTTCGTCGCAGACGATGACGCGTGGGTCGGCGGCGAGCGCCCGGGCGATGCCGACGCGCTGGCGCTGTCCGCCGCTGAACTCGTGCGGATAGCGGTCGTAGTGCGCCGCTTCGAGCCCCACGCGCTCCAACAGTTCCCGTACGCGCCCGCGAATGCGCCCCTCGTCCCTCCCCCACTCTCGGCTTCGCTCGAGCGGGGGCACCCCCATCCCCCGCGCGCGCAGCGGATCGGCGATCGACTCGCCCACGCTGCGACGCGGGTTGAGGGAGGAGACGGGATCCTGGAAGACCATCTGGACGTCCGGGCGCACGCCTCCGCCGGGCTTGATCTCCCCCGCCGTCGGCTCCAGCAGCCCCACGAGCATCCGTCCCAGGGTGGTCTTGCCGCTGCCGCTCTCGCCCACGATCCCGAGGGTCTCGCCCCGGTGGATCGTCAGCGAGACGTCGTCGACGGCCGCGAACGCCCGCTTCCCGCGCCCGAATTCGCGCCGCAGACCGCTCGCCTCGAGAACGACCTCCTCCGTCGCCTCGGAGGCGGTGCGCGGCGCGTCCACGCGGGGCACCGCACCGAGGAGTTCCTGGGTGTACGCCTGCGCGGGCGCCCCCAGGACCGTGCCGACGAGGCCGTGCTCGACCGCTCGCCCGTGCCGCATGACCAGGATCTCGTCGACGCTCTCGGCGGCGACGCCCACGTCGTGCGTGACGAGGAGCAGGCCCATGCCGGTCTCCTCGCGCAGGGTGTGCAGCAGGTCGAGGATCTGGGCCTGGACGGTCACGTCGAGGGCCGTGGTCGGCTCGTCGGCGATCAGCAGGTCGGGTTCGCAGGCCAACGCCATCGCGATCAGCGCACGCTGGCGCATGCCGCCGCTGAACTCGTGCGGGCGCGAGCGCGCCCGGCGCGCGGCGTCCGGGATGCCGACGCGGTCGAGCACCTCTGCGGCACGCGCGCGTGCGGCCCGCCGGGAGGCCTTCACATGTACCCGGTACACCTCGGCGATCTGGTCGCCGACCGCGTAGTACGGGTCGAGGGACGACAGGGGGTCCTGGAAGACCATGGCGGCCTTCCCGCCGCGCAGCCGCCGCAGTTCGGCGTCGGACGCCTCCTGTACGTCGATGCCGGCCACGCGCACCGAGCCGCCGACGTCGGCTCCCGTGCCGCGGTGCAGCCCCAGGAGGGCCGAGGCGACCGTGGACTTGCCCGAGCCGGACTCACCGACCAGGCCCAGCGCGGCGCCCTTCTCCAGCCGGAAGGACAGGCCGTCGACGGCGCGCAGCGATCCGAACCCGACCGTCAGGTCGGTGACTTCCACCAAGCTCATACGAGCACCACCCGTCGGTCGGCCACCGCGTACAGCACGTCCGCGACGGCGTTGGCGATGACTACGAAGAAGCCGATGACCAGGACCATGCCGACGACCACCGGCAGGTCGACGACGTTCACCGCGTGCACCAGCGCCTGGCCGATGCCGGGCAGTCCGAAGAGCGTCTCGGTGAGCACCGCGCCGCCGACCGCCGAGCCGACGTTGTTGGCGTTCAGCGCGATGATCGGCGCGAACGCCCCGCGCAGCGCGTGCCGCCCGATGATCGACCGCTCGCCGACGCCGTACGCCCGGAAGGTCCGGATGTGGTCCTCGGCGAGGGTCTCCAGCATCGCGGCCCTGGTCAGCCGGGCGAACGCGGCGGCCTCGATGAGGGCGAGGGAGAGCCAGGGCAGCAGCAGGTTCCAGGCCCACTGTTCGGGGTCGTCGGTGAGGCTGACGTACTGCGGGAAGGGCAGCAGTTGCAGCTGGCCGCAGACGACGATCATGAGCACCAGGCCGATCACGAAGACCGGCGTGGCGACGCCCGCGAGGGTGATGCCGGTCAGCACGCGCTCGGTGAGCCGGCCGCGCCGCCACGCGGAGAGGATGCCGGTGCCGACGCCGAGGACCAGCCACAGCACCATCGCGCCGAACACGAGGGACAGGCTGACCGGCAGCTTCGCCAGGATCAGCTGGGTGACCTGGGTGTCGCCCTGGTACGACAGGCCGAGGCAGGGCGCCGAGCAGTGCTCCACCGAGGTGCCGGTGGAGTAGTCCTGGCCGACGAGGATGCCCTGCAGGAAGTGCCAGTAGCGCACGTACAGCGGGTCGTCGAGCCTCAACTGCTGGGCCACCTGGTGCACTTGTTCCGGAGAGCAGCGCGGGCCGCAGGTGATCTGGGCGACGTTGCCGGGAGTGGCGTAGAAGACGACGTAGACGATCACCGAGATGGCGAGCAGGGTGATCACGGTGCCGACGGCGCGGCGCAGGACGAATCCTCCGAAGCCGCTCATGCCTTGGCCTCCTTATCGGCGTTCGCGTCCGCCGTGGCCTTACTGGCGCTCGCGTCCGCCGTGGCCTTCTGGGCGTTCGCGTCCGCCTTGGCCTCCCGCTTGCGGCCCGTGCCCACGCGCAGGCGCGAGGCCGCGCGCGGGTCGAGGGCCGTACGGACGCCGTCGCCCAGGACGGTCAGGGACAGCACGGTCACCAGGAGCGCCCCGGCGGGCAGCAGCAGGTATTGCGGGGCCGCCTGGTACCAGACGTCGGCGGCCGTGAGCATCTGCCCCCAGGACGGCATCGGGGGCTTCACTCCGACGCCGAGGAAGGACAGCGCGGCCTCGGCGGAGATGTTCATCGGCACGAGGAGCGCGGCATAGGTGATGACGGGGGCGGCCAGTCCGGGCAGGAGTTCGCGGCGGGCGATACGCCAGGTGTTCCAGCCGCTGAGCCGCGCGGCAAAGACGTAGTCCAGCCCCTTGAGGGTGAGGGTCTGGGCGCGCACGATCTTCGCGGTGTTGCCCCAGGCGATCAGGCCGATGACGAGCGCGACCAGCAAGGGCCGCGGGAAGCTGCTGGGCACGATCGCCAGCAGGGCCAGCGACATGATCATCAACGGCATCGCGACGAAGATGTCGGTGATCCGGCTCAACAGTTGATCGATCCATCGGTTGCCGAGTGCGGCCGCGACGCCCACCACGACGCCGACGAGGACCTGTACGACGGTCGCCCCCAGCGCGACTCCCAGCGAGACCCGGGCGCCGTACACGAGCCGGGCGAAGAGGTCGCGGCCGGTCTGCGGTTCGACGCCGAGCCAGTGGTCGCCGCTGACGCCGCCGAACGAGCCCACCGGAACGCCGCCGCGCGCGGAGTCGATCAGCGACGGATGGTAGGTGGTCGGGTCCTGGCCCTCGATCGCCGTGAGCAGCGGCGCGGCGAGCGCGAGCAGGACGAGCAGCGCGACGACGGCCGCCGCGACGAGGGCGGCGCGCTGCGTGCGCAGCCGCCGCCAGAACTGACGGGCCCCCGAGGCCCCCGGGACGGACGCGAGGTCCGTCCCGGGGGCCTGAGAGGCGACGATTGCCTCGCTCACGGCGCTACTTCACCGCGACCTGGGAGATGTCCAGCACGCCGGTCCAGTCGCTGATCACGATGTTCTTGACCGCGCTGCCGTACAGACGCTTGTAGACGGGGTGGAACAGCGGCACGGTCAGGGCCTGCTCGCCGATCTTCTTGTCCAGCGCGCCCCAGCGCTCGGCGGCCTCGTCAAGATTCGTCAACTTGTTGATCGCGTCGATCTCGTCGTTGACGGACTTGTCGTCGAGGAAGCCGGTGTTGAAGTTCGCGCCGTCCTTGACGATCTGACGGCCGTCGAAGATCGGGGCCAGGAAGGGGCCGCCGGAGGGCCAGTCGGCACCCCAGTGGGCGAGGAAGAAGCCCGGCTCGCTCTTGACGCCGTGGATCTTGTCCTTGTAGTCGTTGATCTCCAGGCCCTGGAGCTTGACCGTGATCCCGGCCTTCTTGAGGGCGTCCTGGAGGGCGGTCGCGATCTCCGGGCTGGTCTCGAAGTCCTTGTCGTTGGAGTGCGTGAGGGTGACGGTGATCCCGTTCGGGTGACCGGCCTCCTTCAGCAGTTCCTTGGCCTTGGCCGGGTTGCCCGACGCGCCCGCCGGGAAGTGGTTGTAGGGCGTGTAGCCGAAGGACTTCTGGTTCGGCAGGTAGGTGGTCGCGGCCTCGGCCAGCGACGAACCGCCCGCCGCGTTGATCACCGACGAACGGTCGACGGCGTACGCGATCGCCTGCCGCACCTTCGGGTCGTCGAACGGCTTCACCTTCGGGTTGAAGGCGATGTAGTTGGTGTAACCGAAGTGCCCGGTGCCGACGCGCGCCGCCAGCGCCTTGTCACCCGTCACCTTGGCGAGCTCGGCCGGGCCGAGGTTGGTGTCCGTGGTGACGGCCGCGGCGTCCGCGCCCTGCGACGCGGACAGCCGCTGGTTGATCACGGAGGAGTCCAGACCCGACCGTACGTCGATCTTGTCCGGGTAGGCCTTGCGCTCGGCGTCGGTCGCCGCGGACCAGTACGTGTTGCGCGCCAGGGTGATCCGCTCGCCGTCGTTCTCGTTCTTGACGACCTTGTACGGGCCGGAGGAGACCGGGTGCTCCTCGTACTTCGTGCCCTTGTCCTTGGCCTTCGGGACCGGCGTGAACTGGGTCTGCGTGGCGAGGTAGGGGAACTCGCCCTCGGGCTTGTTCAGGTGGAAGACGATGGTCAGGTCGTCCGGGGTCTCGATCGAGGCGAGGCCCTTCTTGTCCTTGTACGGCCCCTGGTAGTCGGCGCCACCGATGAGCCAGTCCCGCAGGTAGGGCGCGCCGCCGGAGAGCTCGGCCGCGAAGGAGCGCTCGATGCCGTACTTGATGTCGGCGGAGGTGATCGGCGTGCCGTCCTCGTACTTGAGGCCCTTCTTCAGGGTGTACGTCCACACGGTCGCGTTCTTGCTCGGGCGTCCGGTGTCGGTGGCGAGGTCGGGGACGACCTTGGCGCCGGCGGCGCCGCTCTCTCGGTTGCGCGTGGTCAGCGTACGGAAGACGAGGGAAGGGACGTTGCCGCCGCCGGAGGTGTAGAGGCGCGCCGGGTCGAAGTCCTCCTGCGGGCCCGCGTTGAGGACGGTGAGCGTGCCCCCCTTCTGCGGCTTGGAGTCGCCACCGGCGCCCTTGGCATCGTTGTCCTTCGGCCCGCAGGCGGCCGCGCCCGCTGCCACGACCAGGGTGACGGATGCCGCGGCCACGCGGCGAGCTATGACGGACGGTTGACGCATCGGAAGACGACCTCTCGAATGATGAGACAGATTGACGAGGAGTGAGACGGAAATGAACGGACGTCTACCCCGGCGTCAGGTCGTCAAAAAAGGTCGCAAGGTCGCAAAACAGGTGACCGATACGGTCATTTACCGTCACGACGGAAGCGGAAGCACGACGCACACGCCAGGGGCGGGCGTCAGCGACAGTGGATGTCTGCGACGCAGAGCGCGGTCACGCCAATCAGCGCCAGCTCGATGGCGGCGCGACGGACGGCATGACTAGACCACATGCGCAAAAATATGAACGAACTTTCGGAGCATGTCAACGTGGCCCCAGTGGCCCCCGTGACCCCTCCGTCAACTCCCCGGGTAGGGCCAGGGGTTGGCCCGACAGTGGATTCCGTCATGGTCGAGGAACTTGGTCTGCTGCTGCATGACGGGCGCGAGCTCGCCGTCCTTGTCGCAGGTGACATGGCCGTATCCGAGACGGTGGCCGACCTCATGGTTGATGAGCATCTGCCGGTAGGGGTGAATCGCGTCACCATAGGTCTTGGAGCCCTGCGCCCAGCGGTACGCGTTGATCATCACGCGCTCGGTGGAGGCCGAGTCGCACGACACGTTGTCCTCGGTCGTGTCCAGCCCGGACTTGGCGCACCACTCGGCGGTGGTGCCGGGGCTGGCCAGGGTGATCACGAAGTCGGGCTTGCCGGAGGAGATCCGCTCGAAGGTACGGGCGCCGTTGTGGGCCCAACTCCGTTTGTCGTTCAGCGTCTTCTGCACGGCCTGGGCGAAGAGGGCGGCATCGAGGCCGAGACCCCGCTCCACGTCCACCCGGTAGGTGTACTTCTGCCCCTTGCCGGGCGCCTTGGCGAACCCGGGGACGGCTTCGAACTTCCCCGAGGCCTCGAGGGTGGCACCGAGTGCGTACTTCACACCCATCTTCTGGTCGTACGTCAGCGGTGTCGCGCTCGGCGTCACGGACGGGGCCGACCCGGCGCCCCCGGGCGAGGCGGACGCGCGGGTGTCCACTCCGCCGCCGGCGGACTGCGTCTGTGCGGTGGCGTCGTGGCGGCCGGTGGCCACCTGCCCGGCCACCACGACGGCGAGCACGGTGGTGACGGCGGCCGCGGCGATTCCGGTGAACGCCCGCCCCTTGACGCTCTTGCCGCTGCCCGCCTCCTCGGCCCCCGGCTCCTGGCTCCCGGACCTGCCCCCGCTCTCGTCGAAGGCGTCGACATAAGCCTGCCGGGGCCCCGGGCCGGGCCCGAGTCCGGCATCGGCCTCCTGCCGCTGCCGGGGGATGCGCGGCCCGGGTCCCCCCTGAGGCACACCCTGCGGCCCGACCTGGGGCGCACCCTGTGGCATGACCTGAGGCCCGCCGTACGCGGCCCCCGCCGCCCGCGGGCCACCCCTGAACTCGCCCCAGCCCCCGCCGGGTTCACGCTGCTCGGGGTGTCCCGCACGCGCCTGGGGCACACCACGGGCGGGGGTGCCGTCCGGCAGCCGAGGCACATCACGAACAGGCGCGTTGCCGGACATACGGGGTATGCCGTGCGCCGGGGTCCCGTTCGGATAGCGCGGGACACCATGCGCGGGAGTCCCGTCCGGGTAGCGCGGTACACCGCGGGCCGGAGTCCCGTCCTGAAAACGAGGAACACCCTGCGCCGGAGTACCGTCCTGGAAAGGCGGCACACCCTGCGCCGGAGTCCCGTTCGTCATGCGCGGGATGCCGTGGGCCGGTGTGCCGTCCTGAGGACGGGGAGCACCGGGGATCGAAGTGCCGCCCGGCGCGGGGCGTCGAGGTCCCGGTGGTTGTGGGCCGAGAGGGCCGCGCGTGGCCCCCTGCGGCGAGGGCGCCGCCGGACCCGCACCCGGCACCGCCCCTTGCCCCGTACCTGGCACCGACCCTTGAGCCGTGCCCGGTGCGGCGCCGGGTGCCGGAATCCTCGGCATCTCCCCCGTGTCGCTCTTGCCTGCCCGCCCCCGGCGACTGTGACGTCCCACGCCCCGCCTCAGCTCCCCGCGTCGGTGCCGGCCGGGGAGGTCAACTCGCCCGTTTCCGCGAGGAGTTCGCGGAACGCCGAGGCCACCGTCTCCGGGTACTCCATCATCGCCACATGCCCCGCGTCCGGCAGGGACAGCAGCCGGGAGTCACGGAAGGCGCGCGTCGCGCGCTGGGCCATACGGTACGCGACGAGCTGGTCCCGGCCGCCGTAGACGAGCAACGTCGGCGCGAGCACCCGCTCCGCCTGGCGCCACAGCCCGTGCTGGCCGCCCAGCGTGTACGCGTTCACGAGGCCACGCGTCGAACGTGTCATGGCGTCCCAGAAGTAGGGCAGGGCGAGCCGCCGCTCCATCTCCTCGACCGCGTGGCGGAACCCCTCGGGCGTCACCATGCCGGGATCGCCGTAACAGAGCGCCAGGACCCCGCGGACGCGCTGCTCGGCGCTCCACTCCTTGGTGAACCTGGTGAACAGCCGCGCCACACCCGGCACCGAGAGCAGCACGGTCGGCCACGCGCTGCGCTGGGCGCGGATCTCCGGGAGCGCGGGCGAGATCAGGGTGAGCGTCTCGACCAGATCGGGACGTACGGCGGCGACACGCGTCGCGACCGCTCCGCCGAGCGAGTTCCCGAAGAGGTGCACGGGGCCGCGCTCGGCCGCGTCGAGATAACGGATGACCGCGCGGGCGTGCCCGGTGACCGAGTAGTTGCCGTCGTCCGGCGGCGGCGAGTCCCCGAAGCCGGGCAGATCGAGGGCCTCGCTGTCCACGAGCCCGTCGAGCAGCGGCATCAGCGCCGACCAGTTCTGCGAGGAACCGCCCAGCCCATGGACGTACAGCGCGGGCGGCAGTCCCTCGCGCGCGGGCGGTCGCGAACGCACGGTCAGGGTGATCCCCGGCAGACCGACCGACCGCAGGCGCTCCCCCTCCGCGACCCGGACGGTCCCGACCCTCGGCGTGACGGTGGTGGCCAGCGCGGCGGGCAGCTCGGTCGAAGACATGCGGCAATGTTACGAGACGATCACGCAGTGGTTCATGTGTTCGCTGTCACAGCTCGTACGCGGATCGTCTAGCGCCTCGATCGGGTGTCTCCTAGGCTTCGATCGAGGGCACTCGTACGTACATCAAGATCCGTACATCAGGAGCGCACTCGCACCGCTCGGGAAGAGGAACCATGACAGTCGACCCGACAGACCCCGAGACCTTCAACGACCGGTTCCAGGAGATCCCTGGCCCGGAAGCCCCCGAGGCGGACCTCGCCGAGCAGCTCAGCGAACTGGATCCGGCGGACGACTTCGACCCGGAACCCCCCGGTGACCCCCTCAACGCCAATGAGGCCGACCTCGCCGAGCAGGCCAGGGTCGTCCGGCTCAACGAGGACGACTACAGGGGATGACCACATGTGACCGGACCCCGCTGACCAGCGGTATCCGGCGTAGTGTTGCGCCCTTCTCACCCCGTTCGTCACCCTCTGTGTCGTTATCGAACGCGTCCGGTCCGTGAAATTCTGCGCTCGCACCGCGCA
Source organism: Streptomyces sp. NBC_01450 (assembly GCF_036227505.1). NCBI lineage: Bacteria > Bacillati > Actinomycetota > Actinomycetes > Kitasatosporales > Streptomycetaceae > Streptomyces > Streptomyces sp. NBC_01450. Next base: position 4,389,772 of record NZ_CP109480.1, read on the forward strand.
CAGCGGGGTTACCGAAAAGTACGATGGCGGCGCGGCGCACACCGCATGTGGACAATTTTGGGAGGCGGCGTGACAGCCATCGAGCAGACAGAGGCGGCACGCCCGCGGGGCACTCGCCTGCCGCGCCGTGCCCGACGCAACCAGCTCCTCGGCGCCGCCCAGGAAGTGTTCGTTGCACAGGGGTATCACTCGGCCGCCATGGACGACATCGCCGAGCGCGCGGGCGTCAGCAAGCCGGTTCTCTACCAGCACTTCCCGGGCAAGCTCGACCTGTACCTCGCACTGCTCGACCAGCACTGCGAGTCCCTGCTGCAGGCGGTACGGACGGCGCTCGCGTCCACCACGGACAACTCGCTGCGCGTCCGCGCCACGATGGACGCCTACTTCGCGTACGTCGAGGACGACGGCGGCGCCTTCCGGCTCGTCTTCGAGTCCGACCTGACGAACGAGCCCGCGGTCCGCGAGCGCGTCGACAAGGTCACGCACGAGTGCGCGGAGGCGATCTGCGACGTCATCGCGGAGGACACCGGTCTCTCGCGCGCCGAGTCGATGCTCCTCGCCTCGGGCCTGGGCGGCCTCGCCCAGGTGGTGGCCCGTTCCTGGCTGCACAGCGACCGCAGCGTCCCCCGCGACCAGGCGGTGCAACTGCTGACGTCACTGGCCTGGCGGGGCATCGCGGGTTTCCCGCTGCACGGCACCGATCACCACTGACGCAGGCCGGACCGCCGCTTTGTTCCCGTCCGCTGTTCGCTCTTGGCGTTCTCGGCCGGAACGTGCACGTCCCCTCACCGGGCTAATGTGTGCAGCGTACGGCGCGGACAGACGCGCACATGACTGACCGTCGGAGGGACAAAGCCGTGGAGGTCAAGATCGGCGTGCAGCACGCGCCCCGCGAGATCGTTCTGGAGAGCGGTGAGACCCCGGAAGAGGTCGAGCGCGCGGTGTCCGAGGCTCTGGCCGGCAAGTCGCCGCTGCTGAGCCTCGTGGACGACCACGGCCGCAAGGTCCTGGTTCCGGCCGACCGCCTCGCGTACGTGGAGCTCGGCGAGCCCACGCAGCGCAAGGTGGGGTTCAGCGCGCTGTAGTTCAGGCGAGCGGAAGCAGAAGGGGCCCGGTGACACTGTCACCGGGCCCCTTCGCACGTACGGAACCGCGCCTTCCGCGCAGCCCTCCGCGCACGTCGTGTCGGGCCCGTACACGTGGTCTCACCACCACGGATGGAGCACAGAACATCCACAGGGGAGGATTGCGTTCCGCGCCTCAGGGGTAAACCCGCTACGACCGATTTGCACCGGCCGTGCGGGAGGGACCCTCACCATGTTCTTGGAAGCGCTCGGCGCCGCGATGCTCGGTCTCGCGCTGGCCTGGGGGGCGGCGTACCGACTGCCGCACCGACTGCCGAGCCGCGGCCTGGTCCTGTCGACCGGTGCCGCCGGAGCCCTGTTCGGGGCCTTCCTGACGCACACGGCGCTGGGCTCCGGCCACTTCCTGGTCATCCTCGCCGGCGCCGCGATCGTCTCCGCCGCGCTGCTGTCGCTCCTGCTGCGCCCCGCGGAAAGATTTCGCCGCCGCTCCGCGACGGCGTGACCGAAGCGGGCGACGGCGAAACCCCTGAGACCGACGGGCCTCGAGACGATCGAGGAGACCGGGGAAACCAGGGAGACGGGGGAGACGGGGTCTAGGCCGCCAGGCCCAGTGCCGCCATCCGCTTCGTGTGGGCCTCGGTGATCCGCGAGAACATCCGGCCGACCTCCGCGAGGTCGAACCCGTCCGCCACACCGCCCACGAGCATCGTCGAGAGCGCGTCGCGGTCCGCGACGACCCGCTGCGACTGCGACAGCGCCTCGCCCATCAGCCGACGCGCCCACAGCGCGAGCCGACCGCCCACGCGCGGGTCCGCGTCGATGGCGGCGCGCACCTTCTCGACGGCGAAGCTCGCGTGCCCGGTGTCGTCGAGAACGCTGAGTACGAGCCCGCGCGTGTCGGCGTCGAGGCGCGCGGCGACCTCCCGGTAGAAGTCACTGGCGATCGAGTCGCCGACGAACGCCTTGACGAGGCCTTCCAGCCAGTCCGAGGGAGCCGTCTGCCGGTGGAAACCGTCGAGCGCGGCGACGAACGGCTCCATCGCCTGCGTCGGCTCCGCGCCGACCGCGGCGAGCCGGTCCCGCAACCGCTCGAAGTGGTGGAACTCGGCCGACGCCATCTTCGCCAGCTCCGCCTTGTCACTGAGCGTCGGCGCCAGCTTGGCGTCCTCCGCGAGCCGCTCGAACGCCGCCAACTCGCCGTACGCGAGCGCTCCGAGCAGGTCCACGACCGCGGCGCGGTACTGGGGGTCGGCGGCGGCCGTGTCCCAGTTCTGCGCGGCGACTCCGGTGGCCGCGGGGGTGGTCTTGTCGGTGGCCTCGGCGGACGGGTCAGCGGCGTTGTCAGGCGTCGTCATGAAGCGCACAATAGCCCGCTCGACGCAACAGGGAAGTCCCTGATCAATCAGTGTGACGACGACTACGTGACCAAACCGGCCATCGCATATGCGCGATTCCGGGGTATGGTGGTAATGCGCCCGGCGAGTATTCGACGGGCCGCACGAATGAGGATGCCCGGTCGGTGGCCCGATCGGCTCCGACCCGACAGCCCTCCTCGTCCGTACGGCACATTGCGTACGACATCCGGAGGGAACCCTCAGCGGCACGAGAGCTCGAGCGTCGGCAGTGGTCCCATGCCACTCGGCCCGCCCGTCAAGTGCGGTCGACGTCCCCGGCACGGTCCCCGACACGACCCCCGCGCTCGCCTCGCACCGCGTACACAGAAGAGGCAGCACCCTGACTACGACTTTCCGAGAGCTCGGAATCCTTCCCGAGACGGCCGAAGCCCTTGAAGCCGTCGGCATCATCACCCCCTTCCCCATCCAGGAGATGACGCTCCCCGTAGCCCTCTCGGGCTCCGACGTCATCGGCCAGGCCAAGACCGGCACCGGCAAGACGCTGGGCTTCGGCCTCCCGCTCCTCGAGCGTGTCACCGTCCCCGCGGACGTCGAGGCGGGCCGGGCCCAGCCCGAGCAGCTCACCGACGCCCCGCAGGCCCTCGTCGTCGTCCCGACGCGCGAGCTGTGCACCCAGGTGACCAACGACCTGCTGACCGCCGGCAAGGTCCGCAACGTACGCGTTCTCGCCATCTACGGCGGCCGGGCGTACGAGCCGCAGGTCGAGGCCCTCAAGAAGGGCGTCGACGTCATCGTCGGCACCCCGGGCCGACTGCTGGACCTCGCGGGCCAGAAGAAGCTCAACCTCAAGCACATCAAGGCGCTCGTCCTCGACGAGGCCGACGAGATGCTCGACCTGGGCTTCCTGCCCGACGTCGAGAAGATCATGAACATGCTGCCGGCCCGCCGTCAGACCATGCTGTTCTCGGCGACCATGCCGGGTGCGGTCATCGGTCTCGCGCGCCGCTACATGTCGCAGCCCACGCACATCCGCGCCACGGCGCCGGACGACGAGGGCGCGACGGTCCGCAACACCGCGCAGTTCATCTACCGCGCGCACAACATGGACAAGCCCGAGCTGGTCGCACGCATACTGCAGGCCGACGGTCGCGGGCTCGCGATGGTGTTCTGCCGCACCAAGCGGACGGCGGCGGACCTCGCCGACCAGCTGCAGCAGCGCGGCTTCGCCTCCGGCGCGGTCCACGGCGACCTCGGCCAGGGCGCCCGCGAGCAGGCACTGCGCGCGTTCCGTAACGGCAAGGTCGACGTCCTCGTCTGCACCGACGTCGCCGCGCGCGGCATCGACGTCGAGGGTGTCACCCACGTCATCAACTACCAGTCCCCCGAGGACGAGAAGACGTACCTGCACCGCATCGGCCGTACGGGCCGCGCGGGCGCCAAGGGCATCGCGATCACGCTCGTCGACTGGGACGACATCCCGCGCTGGCAGCTCATCAACAAGGCGCTGGACCTCGGCTTCAACAACCCGCCGGAGACGTACTCCACGTCCCCGCACCTCTTCGAGGAACTGAACATCCCGGCCGGCACCAAGGGTGTCCTGCCGCGTTCCGAGCGCACCCGCGCCGGACTCGCGGCCGAGGAGGTCGAGGACCTCGGCGAGACCGGCGGGCGTGGCGGTCCGCGCGGCCGCGGTGGCCGTTCGTCGGCGCCGGCGCCCGTGGAGCAGGAGCGTGAGCGCCCGGCGCGCACCCCGCGCCGCCGTCGCCGTACGCGCAACGGAGCCGCCCTGGAGGAGACGTCCACGACGCCGACTCCGGAGGTGACCACCGAGCCCGCCGCCGCGGAGGCCACCGAGCCCCGCACCCCGCGCCGCCGACGCCGTACGCGCAACGGAGCGGCGGAGACGGTGGCGGCTGCCGCCACGGTCACCGAGCCGTCGGCGACCGTGAGCGAGGCCCCGCAGACCGCGGAGACCGTGGTCGACACGGCCGAGGGCGCGGTCGAGGCCGCGCCGGAGGCGGTCGCGAAGCCGCGTCGCCGCCGGGCCCGTAAGACGGCGGAGGCCGCCCCTGCCGAGGCCGAGACCGTGGCCGTCGTCGCGGAATCCGCGCCCGTCGTGGAAGCCGTCGCCGAGGACGTCACGGAGGCTCCGGCCAAGCCGCGCCGCCGTACCCGCAAGGCCGCGGAGGCCGCCGAGGCCGTGCTCGACACGGCCGAGGGCACGGTCGAGGCCGCGCCGGAGGCCCCCGTCACCAAGCCGCGGCGTACGCGGGCCAAGGCCACGGCCGAGGCACCCGCCGAAGCGGCCGTGGACAGCGCGGAAACGGTGGCGGCCAAGCCCGTCCGCCGCCGCACGCGCAAGGCCGTCGCCGAGACCGCCGAGGCGGCGATTCCCGCCCAGTCGGCCGCCGTTGACGAGCCCGAGGCCAAGCCGCGCCGCCGTACCCGCAAGGCCGCGGAGCCCGCGGAGGTCGCGGTCGCCACGGCTGAGGGTGTTGCCGAGGCGCCGGTCACCAAGCCGCGCCGTACGCGTAAGGCGGCGGTGGCCGCGGTGGACACGGTCGAGGCGACCGTCGAGGCCGCGCCGGAGGCCCCCGTCACCAAGCCGCGGCGTACGCGGGCCAAGGCCACGGCCGAGGCACCCGCCGAAGCGGCCGTGGACAGCGCGGAAACGGTGGCGGCCAAGCCCGTCCGCCGCCGCACGCGCAAGGCCGTCGCCGAGACCGCCGAGGCGGCGATTCCCGCCCAGTCGGCCGCCGTTGACGAGCCCGAGGCCAAGCCGCGTCGGCGCACCCGCAAGGCCGCGGTCGCCGCGGAACCCGCGGTCGCCACGGAAGCGTCGCCGGAGGTGGCGACACCGCGTCGCCGCACGCGCAAGGCGGCGGCTGCCGCGGAGCCCGCGGAGAGCTGATCCCAAGCCCGATGGCCCGGTCCCACGTGCAGTGGGGCCGGGCCATCGGCGTTCTCCAGACCGGGTGGGTGAGGGCTGGGCGCGCAGTTCCCCGCGTCCCTGGGGCACGGGGCGAAGCCCCGCCCGATAGCCTCGGGGTATGAGCAGGCCCCCCTCCTTCGCCCCGCCCGCCGGTGTCCGCGCCTACCGTCTCCGCACCGCCCGCGGCGAGTTCGCCGCGCTCGACGCCGCGCCGCAGGCGCAGCCGAAGGGAACCGTGCTGCTGCTGCCGGGGTTCACCGGCAGCAAGGAAGACTTCATCGCGCTGCACGAGCCGCTCGCGGCGCGCGGGTACCGTACCGTCGCCGTGGACGGCCGCGGACAGTACGAGAGCGATGGACCCGAGCACGACGAAACGGCTTACGCGCAGGCCGAGTTGGCGAAGGACGTGCTCGCGCAGGCGGCGGCCGTCGGCACCCCCGTGCACCTCGTCGGCCACTCCCTCGGCGGACTGGTCGCCCGTGCCGCCGTCCTGCTCGACCCGGCTCCCTTCGCCTCACTCACCCTCATGGCCTCGGGCCCCGCCCAGATCTCCACCTCCCAGCAACAACGCGTCAAACTGCTCCGGGACGCCCTTGCCGTGATGGGCATGGCCGAGGTGTGGGACGCCATCCAGGCGATGGAACCGCCGGAGGAGACCGACACCGGCAGTCTCGACGGGGGGCTGGACGACCGTGAGGACCTGCGGCGCCGCTGGCTGGCCACGCGACCGGCCCAGCTGATCGCGACGGGCCGTCAGCTGTGTACGGAGCCCGACCGCGTCGCCGAGCTGGCCGCCGTACGCCTGCCCAAGCATGTGCTGTCCGGCGCGTTCGACGACACCTGGCCGGTGCCGCTCCTGGACGACATGGCCGTACGGCTCAAGGCCCGGCGCACGGTCGTACGCGGAGCCGAGCACTCCCCGAACACGGACCAGCCCGAGCAGACGGCTCTGGCCCTCGCCAAGTTCTGGGACCAGACGGAGCAGTGATCCGGGCGGAGGGGTAGTCAGGAAGTCCGGGCCGGGTAGCTAGTGCCGCGGCAGGCAACGTTTGCCCGTCAAGGAGCGGCGTCCGGTGCGCGCTCTCGGCGTGCCGGCCGGAAGTCCTCGTACTGGACGTACTTGGGCTTTCGGCCGGTGCGGCGAGAGGGCGTGCCGGGCGTCGCGACGGGGCGAACGTTGCCTGCCGCGGCACTAGTACCGCGGCACTAGTACTGCGCCTGCAGGTGCTCCCAGAAGCCGTCCCGGAGCGCGCGGCGCAGGTCCGCCTGGCCCCGCAGGGAGTACTGCAGCAGCCCCTCGGCCTCGACCAGCAGATCCTGGTCGACCGAGCCGGGCAGGTAGGGGTGGCCGGGCAGCAGCTCCACCAGCGCCTCGCGCCCCCGCGCGGCCAGCCACTTCGCGGCGATCTGGGCGCCCACGAACCGCACGTCCTCGCGGGTGGGCCGGCTCGCCGCCGTCGGGTCGTAGGTGGCGGAGGTGCGGCGGGACACGTAGGGCTTGAAGAACTCGAGGTCGAACGTGCGCTGACTGTCGACCTCCCACAGCAGCGGCTCGGCCTGGTTGCGGCCCTCGGGCGCCTCGATGCCCCAGAGGTGGACCCGCGCGCCGTACCCCTGCGCCGCTTCGACCGCCGACACCAGGTCCTCGTCGCCGCCGAGCAGCGCGGCGTCGCTGATGGCGCGGTGCCGGGCGAGGGACTCCAGGTCGGAGCGGATGAGGGAATCGACGCCCTTTTGCTGGTTGTTGGCGTTGAGGTTGCCCAACCGGACCTTCACGTCCGGGAGTTCGGCGATCGACTGCTGTTCCGCGGTGTGGATGCGGCGGCGCGCGCCGTCGTACCAGTAGACGCGCAGCAGCCTGCTGTCGGCGAAGATCGTGCGGGCCTTGTCGATGAGCGCCTCGATGAGGCCCTCGGCGTCGAGGTCGAAGGCGCGGCGGTCCTCGGTCCCGGCGACGAGCCGCCCCGCGGCCGCGTACAGATATCCGGCGTCGACGAAGATCGCGTGGGTCGAGGGCGTCTTCGCCACCTCGGCAAGCATGCGCTGGAGCAGCTCGTTCGTGCGGTCGATGCGGGCGCCGAGCGCCGCGTGGTCGTCGTTCATCGCCTCCATTGTCCCGGCGGTCACGCTGCGAATACAACCGGCCCCGTTCAGTCTCCTTCAGACTTCTTACCCGACAGTAATTAGGTTCTCGAAAAATTTCCTTAGCGTAGGGAATGTTTGTAACACGCACCCCGTTGAATACGAACGGAAGCAGGGGTACCGACGCCTCGCACACCACACAAGTAGTTCTCCTCAGGAGGATGACCAGACGAAGGGAGAAGCCCATGCGCTTCGAAATCATGCGACTCGACGATGTCGACGGCACGCCCGTGGACAGCACTGTCGTAGACGCCGCCTCCGTCAACCGGATCGTTCAGCAGGCCGCCGCCATCGGGCAGCGACTGTGGATCCGCCCGGCCGAATCGTCCGCTTCATAACAGTTCGGAGCAGTCCAGGCCGGTATTGGAGCAGTTCACCACTGGGCGGACGCCTTCAGATTTCAAAGCCCCGTACGGCACGATGCCGTACGGGGCTTTGCGCGTTCTCACAGGCTCACGGTCAGCCCGCCCGGATCACCTGGGTGACCCCGTTGATGATCTGCTGCACGGCGATCGCGGACAGCATCATGCCCGCGAGCCGGGTCACCAGCACGACACCGCCGTCCTTGATGACACGGATGATCAGCAGCGAGTAGCGCATGACCAGCCACAGGACGACATGGATGGCGAGGATCGCGGTCCACACGGACACCTGGGTGGCGAAGGTGTCGGCCTTCTGGACCGCGAGGATCACCGACACGATCGCCCCGGGGCCCGCGAGCAGCGGCATGCCGAGCGGTACGAGGGCGACGTTGACGTCCTTGGTCTGCTGGGGCTCGTCGGTCTTGCCGGTCAGCAGGTCGAGGGCGATCAACAGGAGCAGCAGCCCGCCCGCGATCATCAGCGCGGGCACGGACACATGCAGGTAGTCGAGGATCTGGTGGCCGAGCAGACCGAAGACGACGATCACCCCGCCGGCCACGCAGACGGCCTGGAAGGCCATCCGTTTCTGCACCTTGGCGGGGCGTCCCGCCGTGAGCGCGAGGAAGATCGGGGTGATCCCGGGGGGATCCATGATGACGAACAGGGTGAGGAAGAGGGAGCCGAAGACGGCGACGTCGAACATGAGTGAGTGAGGCCTTGCGAAGGTATGGAAGGCGGCACGGCGAGGTCGGCCGTTGCCGCCGGGGAAGGGTGTTCCGCCGGGCGGAACAGAGGCACACGACGGACGGCGTCGGGTGCCGGGAGGAAACCGGGGTGTGCGGGCGAGCCTCAGGCTCCGCCGGTACCCGGCACGGGGAACGCCCCGGTCGCCCGCCGGGTGATCTCGCCGTACACCTCGGGGTCGGTGGTGAACTCCCCGAGCACGCACGTCTTGCGGCTGCCGTGGTAGTCGCTGGACCCGGTGGCGAGCAGCCCCAGGTCGGCGGCGAGGCCGCGCAGCCGGGCGCGGGTGGCCGGCTCGTGGTCCATGTGGTCCACCTCGATGCCGTCGAGCCCGGCGGCGGCGAGGTCCGCGATCGCGGACTCCGGCACGGTCCGGCCGCGCTTGGCGGCGGCCGGGTGCGCGAAGACGGTCACGCCGCCCGCGGCCTTGACGAGGCGGATCGCCTCGAAGGGGTCGGTCTCGTGCTTGGGGACGTAGGCCCGCCCGCCGTCGGCCAGCCAGTCCTGGGTGAAGGCGTCGGAGACGCTGTCCACGACCCCCAGCTCGACCAGCGCGGAGGCGACGTGCGGCCGCCCGACGGAACCCTCGCCCGCGATGCGCGCGACCCGCTCCCAGGTGACCGGTACGCCGAGCTCCTGGAGCTTGGCGACCATGGCCCGGGCGCGCGGCACGCGGTCGTCGCGCACCAGCTCGCGCTCGGCGAGCAGCCCGGGCTCCTCGGGGTCGAAGAGGTAGGCCAGCATGTGCATGCTGACGCCGTCGAGGCGGCAGGAGAGCTCGGCGCCCGTGACGAGGGTCAGCCCCTCGGGCAGCGCGGCCAGTGCCTCGGCGTACCCGCGGCTGGTGTCGTGGTCGGTCAGCGCGACGACGTCGAGACCGGCGATGCCGGCGTTGCGCACCAGTTCGGCGGGGGTGTCCGTACCGTCGGACGCGGTGGAGTGGGTGTGCAGGTCGATACGCACGACGCGGACTCCAGGCGGTGACGGGGTGGACGGGACCGCTCAAGGATAACGGGATTCCAGAGCACCGCCGTCACACCCGCACCCAGCGAGCACCCCCTACGCGCACGCTGTGAGCACGCCGTGATGCCGGCACTCCGTCAGGGACGCGGGGAACCGCGCGAGCACCCCGGCAGGGGCGCGGGGAACCGCGCGAGCACCCCGGCAGGGGCGCGGGGAACTGCGCGCTCAGCCCAGAACGACCCGCACGCCACCACCCACCCGAGGCACCCACCCAAGGCACCCACCCTAGGCACCCGCACCACGGCGGAGCGCTACGGCTCCAGAATGCGCGGCGACAACGCCCCGCACGGCAGCAGATCCATCTCCGCCCCCGCATCCCGCAGATCCGTCAGCACCAGCTCGTCGTACATCAGCAGCCCCGACTGCTCGGGCCACACCACCGCCCACACCCACAGCCCCAGCGCCTCGCCCGCGAAGACGGCACGGTCGTCGGGGCTGCCGGCCACATGCCAGAGCGGGGTCGGGCGGCCGGCGGCGAGGACCTTCGCCTGCGGCGGTTTCTCGACGCTCATGTACGGCCCCGGGTCGGGTCCTTCGATGCCCGCGTAGCGCGCGCCGAGGCCGACGCCGAGCTCCTCGGCGACGATGATCAGCTCCCCGATGCCGCCGAGCGGTCCGGGGCCCGAGCAGGCCACGGCCGTCGCACGCCCCCCGCTGCGATCGTCACCGGCGAACGCCGCGCCGGTGAACAGCCAGCCGACCGGCAGCGGCCACGGCATCCACACCGGCACCTGGGCACGGTGCACCACCACACCGAGGGCCTCGACGCTGGGCGGGATCACGGGCTGCAGCGGATGCACGGTTCCGTGCACATCGCACTGCCAGGAGTCGGCAAAAAGGCCGGGAGCCCTGACCCGGCCACCACACTTCGGGCAACTGGGTTCGCCCCTCATAGAGCCCCACGGTCCTCCCCGTCTTTCGCCGCGTCAAGGACGATCACCCGTCCGGAGTGTGCCGGTCACCCGATGGAACTAGATGCAGCTTGCATTAATTAGCACTTCTAACTTATTATGTGTATACGCCAACGATCTGGCCACCGATCCACGGCCACCGATCTCTCCACACGCAGTCGAGGAGCGAGCATGATCAACAGCACGGGAGGCCCCGCCGAAGGGGACACATTCGACGCCGGCGCGGGCAGCATCCTGCGACAGCCGAAGGCCGTCTGGGCGACCGCCGGCGCATCCGTCGTCGCCTTCATGGGCATCGGGCTCGTCGACCCGATCCTGCCGTCCATCGCCAAGGGCCTGGACGCCACCCCGAGCCAGGTCTCGCTGCTCTTCACCTCGTACTTCCTGATCACCGCGGTCGCGATGCTGGTGACCGGCTTCGTCTCCAGCCGCATCGGCGGCAAGAAGACCCTGCTGCTCGGCCTCGCGCTCGTCGTGGTCTTCGCGGGGCTCGCCGGCACGTCCGGCTCGGTCGGCGAACTCGTCGGCTTCCGGGCCGGCTGGGGCCTGGGCAACGCACTGTTCGTGTCCACCGCCCTCGCCGTCATCGTCGGCGCGGCGGCGGGCGGCAGCGCCGCGGCGATCCTGCTCTACGAGTCCGCGCTCGGCCTCGGCATGGCGTGCGGACCGCTGCTGGGCGCGCTGCTCGGCAACGCCAGCTGGCGCTACCCGTTCTTCGGCACCGCGTTCCTGATGGCGGTCGGCTTCCTGTGCATCACGGCGTTCCTGAAGGAGCAGCCGAAGCCCGCGAAGAAGACCTCACTGCTCGACCCGCTCAAGGCGCTCGGCCACCCCGGCCTCGCCTCGGCGGCCGTGTCGGCGTTCTTCTACAACTACACGTTCTTCACCGTGCTGGCCTTCACCCCGTTCGTGCTGAACATGACCCCCTACAAGTCGGGCGCCGTGTTCTTCTGCTGGGGCCTGCTGCTCGCCGTGTTCTCGGTGATCGTGGCGCCGCGGATGCAGGCACGGTTCGGCTCGCTCAAGGTGCTGGGCGGCTCCCTGGTCCTGCTCGCCGCCGACGTGCTCGTGCTCGGGTACGGCGACCACACCACGGCCGTGGTCTGCACGATCCTGTCGGGCGCCTTCATCGGCGTGAACAACACCGTCTACACCGAGCTGGCGCTCGGCGTCTCGGACGCCCCGCGCCCGGTGGCGAGCGCCGGCTACAACTTCGTCCGGTGGTTCGCCGCCGCGGCCGCGCCCTACTTCGCGCCGAAGATCGAGGAGTGGAGCGACATCCACATCCCGTTCGTGGTCGCCGCGGTCACCGCGGCGGTCGGCGCGGTCGTGGTCTTCGTACGACGCGACGCGCTCTCCCACGAGGCCGAGGAGCTCCAGCCGAAGCACGCCGCCGAGGACAGTGTGACCGTGTTTGCCAACTGACCGTTTTCGGCCAGGAAACTGACCTTCCCTCAGGTCGGCGGAAAAGGACGGGCCAGAAGTACTCAGTCCAGCGGAACGGACCTGCGCAACGGATCACGCAGGTCCGTTCCGCCGTTCAGCCAGCGTTCCTGGAGGGCCCCGGCGCCGTGCACGCGCTTCCACGCGGCCTCGTTCGGCGTCATCGGGAGCAGCGGCAAAAACCGTACGGGATCGGCCGGCGCGTCCAGCTCCAGGTCCTCCACCAGGCCGCCGGACTCCGCGACCAGGACCGAGGTGAACGGCGCGCCGGGCCACAGCGCCCCGCCCACGTCGAGCGAGGCACCGGGGGCCACGATCAGCCCCTCGACCTGCGGGGACGCGGCGAGCACGGCGAGCGGGCGGAGCACCTTGTCGGTGTCGGCGACCCCCAGGCGGACGGACAGGATCAGCTCCGCGCGCGGGCCCTTCACCGGGTCGGCGAGGACCGCCGTGGGGTCCGCCATGGGCTGGGCGGACATACCGAGCGTGGCGTAGCGGACGACGTCACCCTCTGTGAAGCGCAGCACCTCGATGCGGTCGGTGCCGAGGAAGGTGACCGCGGCCCGGGCGTCGGGTTCGCCCAGCGCGGAGCGCAGCCGGGCCTCGACCAAAGGAAGAACATCAGCCATGAGCCGAGCATAGAACTCGTCAGTAACGGGCAAAGCGGCGGCTTGACGCTTCAGTGCGCTGATAGTCTTGGCCGCCGGTCGGGGCAGCACGCTGGAGGCACCGCCCAGGCCCTTAAGGCACTGGGGGAGTCGCTCTCAAGCCCCGACACACTGAGACTGACTGCCTTCCCCACGGGGGGAGACAGCTCCCCCAAGGGGGATGGATCGTCCCTCACGGGGGACCGGCCGGAGGAGGTGGGGCTGCAATGGACCGAAGTCGACCAGGCAGTACCACCCGCTCTTCCGGTCGCTGAAGTTCTGTAGCTGGTTCCAGCCGCTTCCTGGCTCCCGTAGCTCTGTCGGCTGCTTCCTCCTGCAAACGTGTGCATACGTGTCAGCGTTGTCCCGGTGCACCACGGAAGAGCGCTTCGTTCCCACCTGATCCATCCGATCTGTCTGATCTGAATCAGTAGCGAAGCTGCCACCGCGACGGTGCGGTGCTCCCCGCTTTGTGGACGTGCCAAACATCCGCAGTCAGGACGTCCCCATTCCGGGTAGTTTCAACCGTCGTCGGTCGCCTCCGTTGCGAAGGAGCCCGTCATGTCGATGATTCGTGACCTGCGTGCCGCGGTCCGCCCCCGTCCCTCGCTGCGCAAGGACAGTGGCTCGTACGACCACACCCGCGCCCCCGGGACCAACTCCGCCGTGGTCGACTGCGCGGTCTACCGCGACGGCACCCGCGTCCGGACCCCCGAGCCGCTGACGCCCCAGGAGGCGATGCGGCTGGTGCACCGCGACGGCGGCTTCGTGTGGATCGGGCTGCACGAGCCCACCGAGGCCGAGTTCGCCGGTATCGCGGGCGAGTTCGGACTGCACCCGCTGGCCGTCGAGGACGCCGTCCAGGCCCACCAGCGGCCCAAGCTGGAGCGCTACGACGACTCCCTGTTCACCGTCTTCAAGACCATCCACTACGTCGAGCACGACGAACTCACCGCCACCAGCGAGATCGTGGAGACCGGCGAGGTCATGTGCTTCACCGGGCGGGACTTCTTCATCACCGTCCGGCACGGCGGGCAGGGCTCGCTGCGGGCGCTGCGGCACCGGCTGCAGGACGACCCCGAGCTGCTCGCCAAGGGTCCCTCCGCCGTGCTGCACGCCATCGCCGACCACGTCGTCGACGGGTACATCGCGGTCGCGGACGCCGTGCAGGACGACATCGACGAGGTGGAGACCGAGGTCTTCTCGCCGGGCCGCAAGGGCACCCCGCGCGGCACGGACGCCGGCCGCATCTACCAACTCAAGCGCGAGGTGCTGGAGTTCAAGCGGGCCGTCTCCCCGCTGCTGCGCCCCATGCAGCTGCTGAGCGAGCGCCCGATGCGGCTGATCGACCCGGACATCCAGAAGTACTTCCGTGACGTCGCCGACCACCTCGCCCGCGTCCAGGAGCAGGTCCTCGGCTTCGACGAGCTGCTCAACTCCATCCTCCAGGCCAACCTCGCGCAGGCGTCCGTCACGCAGAACGAGGACATGCGCAAGATCACTTCCTGGGCCGCGATCATCGCCGTACCGACGATGGTCTGTGGGGTGTACGGCATGAACTTCGACTACATGCCGGAGCTGCACTGGAAGTTCGGCTACCCGCTGGTGCTCGCCGCCACGGTCGGGATGTGTCTGTCGATCCACCGGATCCTGAAGCGCAACGGCTGGCTCTGAGCGCGCCGGGTGACCGCCCAGCAGCCCTGGATAGGCTGGGGTCATGACGGAACAGCTGCTCGACCGGGCCCTCGTCGAGGAGGCCACGAAGAAGTCCGGGCTGATCTGGGTACGCGGCAGCGGCGCGTCGACGCACGAAGCGCCGGGCGCCGAGGCGCCCACCCGGGCCCTGTGGCACGTGTGGCACGACGGCGCGGCCTGCCTGGTCGGTGACGGGCCGGGTGAGCAGCCGCTGCCCGGGCTCGTCGACGGGGGCGACGCGGTCGTCACCGTACGCAGCAAGGACAAGGGCGGGCGGCTGGTCGCGTGGACCGCGAAGGTGGTCGAGCTCGCGCCCGGCTCCCCCGCGTGGGAGGCGACGGTCGCCGAGCTCAAGGGCAAGCGCCTGAACGCGCCCGACGGCGAGGAGATGCCCGCCCGCTGGGCCCGCGAGTGCCGGGTGCTGCGCCTGGAGCCCCAGGCGGGCACCCACCCGCTGCCGGACGGCTCGCTGGCCGCCGCGCCGCTGCCGACGCCGGCGACCACCCGGCAGCCGATCCCGGCCGCCGTGCCCCGCCTCCTGTTCAGGAAGCGGGGACGTCGCAGGTAGGACTACGACGTCGGCAGCTGCTGACCGTAGTCCACGGTCTCGTCCTTGGCGGGTTCCGCCAGGGCGAAGTCCTTGCCCCAGTCACTGAGGCTGAGCGTGCCCGCGTCCCCCGCGCGGACCAGGAGCAGCGGGTACGGGGTTCCCTTCAGGGAGACGTCCAGGGTGCCGCCCGCGCCCTTGTCGCCGGTGATGCGGATGGTGCGGACGCCGGACTGCTCGTGGTGGCCGTCCGTGGCGAGGGAGCCGTGCAGGGTCAGCAGACCGTCGAGCAGGACGTCCTTGTCCGTGAAGCTGATGAAGCGCTTGTAGGCCGGGTCGCCGCTCGGGACCTTCACGTACTTGCCGTCGAGCTTGTCGGCGGCCGCGGTGTCCGCCGAGGAGGTGGCACCGCTCTTGCCGCCCTGGTGGTTCCAGAACTCGGCGCCGGCCTTGAGGAAGAGGTGCCGGCCGACCCGGAGCAGATGGAAGCTCGCGCCCTCCGAGGTGACCGAACCGGTGCCACCGTCGGTCTTCAGCCGCATGTCGAGCTTGTACGTACGCCCGTTCGACACCACGGTCCCGGCGAGTCTCACCGTCTCGGCGGACGTGGCGGCCTTGCGCGTCTTCGACTGGATCTCGGTGGCGGACAGCTTCCCCACGCCGTTCGTGCCCGCGTCCGGATCCTCACTACCGCACCCCGTCAGCCCCGTCCCCGTCACGACCAGTGCGCACATCGCGCCCACCAGTACGGCCCTGCGGGTACGGCCCTGGGAAATCGCAGTCACAGGTGGGGCTGCCTTTCATACGGGTGTCCATGCGGGTGTCCATACGCGTGTCCGCGCGCATGTCCGTGCGGGTGCCCATGCCGGGGTGGCCGTGCCGGGTGTCCCCAACGGCGTACGGCAGCGTACCGGTGCCGCGCGTGCCCGGCGGAGCCAGTCCGTCCGGACCGCTCACCAGGGCGTATCCGACCGGGACGGGCTAGCCTGAAGCCCACCTGAGCGGACACGTCGGGACCAAACGCGCGTACGGAGAAAGCCGGCAAGCGTCCGGAGCAACACGGAGAAAGCAACACGGAAAGAAGGAGGCGCGGGCATGGCCGCAAGCGCCCCCCGGATCTTCGTCTCGCACCTCGCCGGTGTCGCCGTCTTCGATCCCAGCGGCGACCTGGTGGGCCGCGTGCGGGACCTGGTCGCCATGCTCCGTGTCGGACGCCGCCCGCCCCGGCTGCTCGGGCTGGTCGTGGAACTCTCCACCCGGCGGCGCATCTTCCTGCCCATGACCCGTGTCATCGGCATCGAGTCCGGCCAGGTCATCACCACCGGTGTCCTGAACGTGCGCCGCTTCGAACAGCGGCCCACCGAGCGGCTCGTCTTCGGCGAACTGCTCGACCGACGGGTCCGGCTCGTCGAGACCGACGAGGAGGTGACCGTGCTCGACGTGTCCGTCCAGCAGCGGCCGGCCCGCCGGGAGTGGGAGATCGGCCGCGTCTTCGTGCGCAGGGGCCGCAGCGGGACCTTCCGGCGCACCAAGGGCGAGACGATGACCGTCGACTGGTCCGCCGTCACCGGGTTCTCGCTGGAGGAGCACGGACAGGGCGCCGAGAGCCTCCTCGCCACCTTCGAGCAGCTGCGCGCGGCCGACCTGGCCAACGTCCTGCACCACCTGTCGCCGAAACGACGCGGGGAGGTGGCCGCCGCCCTGGCCGACGACCGCCTCGCCGACGTCCTGGAGGAGCTCCCCGAGGACGACCAGATCGAGATCCTGGGCAAGCTCAAGGAGGAGCGCGCCGCCGACGTCCTGGAGGCGATGGACCCCGACGACGCGGCCGACCTGCTCGCCGAACTCCCCGAGGCCGACGTGGAACGGCTGCTGACGCTGATGCGGCCCGACGAGGCGGCCGACGTACGACGGCTGATGGCGTACGAGGAGCGGACCGCCGGCGGCCTGATGACGACCGAGCCCATCGTGCTGCGGCCCGACGCCACGGTCGCCGACGCGCTCGCCCGGGTCCGCAACCCCGACCTGTCCCCCGCGCTCGCCGCCCAGGTGTACGTGTGCCGCCCGCCGGACGAGACGCCGACCGGGAAGTACCTCGGCACGGTGCACTTCCAGCGGCTGCTGCGCGATCCGCCGTACACGCTGGTCAGTTCGATACTCGACGACGATCTGCAGACCCTCGCGCCGGACGCGGCGCTGCCCGTCGTCGCCGGGTTCTTCGCCACGTACGACATGGTCGCGGCGCCCGTCGTCGACGAGAGCGGCTCGCTGCTCGGCGCGGTGACCGTGGACGACGTACTGGACCACATGCTGCCGGAGGACTGGCGCGAGACCGAGTTCCATCTGCGCGAGGACGACCCCCAGGACGAACACCTGGACGAACCTCAGGACGGGCGCCTGCGCGAACTCGAGGACGACCGCGAGGACGACCGGGGAGACGACGAGGAAGACGACCAGGAAGGCGATCAGGAAGACGCCCGTGAAGGCGTGGACGAAGGGGGGCGCGATGGGACCTGACCGTGAGACCCGCGAACGGGCCGCTACCGGGGCGACCGCCGCCACCCGGCCCCGCACCCGCCTCGACCAGCCGCTGCCGCCGCGCCGCCGGCTGGTGCCCGAGTGGGACCCCGAGGCGTTCGGGCGGCTGTCGGAGCGGATCGCGCGCTTCCTCGGCACCGGACGGTTCATCGTCTGGATGACGGTCGTCATCATCCTGTGGCTGGTGTGGAACATCGCGGCGCCGCGTCATCTGCGCTTCGACCCGTATCCGTTCATCTTCCTGACCCTGTTGCTCTCGCTGCAGGCCTCCTACGCCGCCCCGCTGATCCTCCTCGCGCAGAACCGCCAGGACGACCGCGACCGGGTCAACCTCGAACAGGACCGCAAGCAGAACGAGCGGTCGATCGCGGACACCGAGTACCTCACGCGGGAGATCGCCGCCCTGCGCATGGGCCTCGGCGAGGTCGCCACCCGCGACTGGATCCGCTCCGAATTCCAGGACCTGATCAAGGAGCTGGAGGAACACCGCTCCGACGGCCGCGTCGTATTCCGGGCAGAACGGCCGCCACGACGTGACGTAGACGACCGCTGACGGGGCTTTCCGGGCCCGGGGCCGGGCACCGTACCATCGTCCTATGGCTACGGAAGACGCGGTGCGCGAAGCACTGGCGACGGTGAACGACCCCGAGATCCAGCGACCCATCACCGAGCTGGGGATGGTCAAATCGGTGGAGATCGGTGCGGATGGCGCGGTCGCGGTCACCGTGTATCTGACCGTCTCCGGCTGCCCGATGCGTGAGACCATCACGAAGAACGTGACGGAGGCGGTCTCGGCGGTCGAGGGCGTCACCCGCGTCGACGTGACCCTGGACGTGATGAGCGACGAGCAGCGCAAGGAGCTGGCGACCGCGCTGCGCGGCGGGCAGGCCGAGCGCGAGGTGCCCTTCGCCAAGCCGGGCTCGCTCACCCGCGTGTACGCGGTCGCCTCCGGCAAGGGCGGCGTCGGCAAGTCCTCGGTGACCGTGAACCTCGCGGCGGCGATGGCTGCCGACGGCCTCAAGGTCGGCGTCGTCGACGCGGACATCTACGGCCACTCGGTGCCCCGCATGCTCGGCGCCGACGGCCGTCCGACCCAGGTCGAGAACATGATCATGCCGCCGTCCGCGCACGGCGTGAAGGTCATCTCCATCGGCATGTTCACCCCGGGCAACGCACCGGTCGTCTGGCGCGGACCGATGCTCCACCGCGCCCTCCAGCAGTTCCTGGCGGACGTCTTCTGGGGCGACCTGGACGTCCTGCTCCTGGACCTCCCGCCGGGCACGGGCGACATCGCGATCTCGGTGGCCCAGCTGGTCCCGAACGCGGAGATCCTGGTCGTCACCACCCCGCAGCAGGCGGCGGCCGAGGTCGCCGAGCGGGCCGGCTCCATCGCCGTCCAGACCCACCAGAAGATCGTGGGCGTGGTCGAGAACATGTCGGGCCTGCCCTGTCCGCACTGCGGCGAGATGGTCGACGTCTTCGGCACGGGCGGCGGTCAGAGCGTCGCCGACGGCCTGACCCGCACCACCGGCGCGAGCGTTCCCGTCCTCGGCTCCATCCCGATCGACGTCCGCCTGCGCGAGGGCGGCGACGAGGGCAAGCCGGTCGTCCTGACCGACCCGGACTCCCCCGCGGGCTCCGCCCTGCGCGCCATCGCCGGCAAGCTCGGCGGCCGCCAGCGAGGCCTGTCCGGCATGTCCCTGGGCATCACCCCGAGGAACAAGTTCTAGCCCGTTCCCCGGCAGCACGTAGACAGGGGCGCCCCGCTGAGGAGCGCCCCAAAGGGGCGCGGGGAACTGCGCGACCAGCCAGAACCGGCCCGCAGCCGCCGAACGAGCCGAAGTCCCACATCGGCCCGCGTCCTCGTCCCCCTCCCGGAGGGCAGGGCACCGTCACCCGTACGCCGCGATGTCCTTGATCATGGCGAAGCCCAGCCCGTACGCGCTCATCCCCCGGCCGTACGCCCCCACGTGGACCCCAATCTGGGTGGAACCCGCGAGGACCCAGCCGAACTCCAACTCGCGGTAGTGGAACGGCGTGGGGACGCCGTCCACGGGGAGGGACAGCGAGGACCAGTCGGGCCCCGCGAGGTCGTCCGCGAGGGCCCACGCCGTCTCGGTCTGCTGGTCCAGCCAGTCGTCCCGCCGGGTGTGGTCCATCTGGCCGGGCCAGGTGAAGGACAGCAGCCCCACCCCGGCCAGCCAGGCCGCCGAGGACACCGACGTGGCCTCAAGGAGCCCCGTCCCGTCCGCGCTGCGGCGCGAGGGACTCGCGGCGACGGTCACCACGACCGCGAACCGCTCCTTGTCCTCCGTCGACTCGCCGCGCACCGAGGGCTCTTCCCCGTGCCCGATCGAACCGTGCTCGACGGCACCGTCCGCCGACGTACCGACCTGCATCAGCCAGCGCGGCCCCGTGAAGGCCTCGTCGAGGCCGTACCACGGGAAGGGCGCCAGCAGGTAGCCGTCGGCCGTGCGGCGGGCGAAGGGGACCTGCTGTCCGCCTTCCGCGGCCGGCGCCTGCGTGCCTACCCGACTTGTCGTCTCCATCTGCCCGGACGCCTCCTTGCTCTCGTCGGACCGGGCGGCCCGCCCCCCTCGGGCGTCCTCAGCAGTCCGCACAACAACTGGGCAGCATAGCCACACCGCTTCGAGCAGCAGGGAAAGCACCCCGCGCGTGAGGCGCGCACGCGCCGTTTTCAGGCCGTGTCAGACGTCCGCGGGACGGCTCAGGTGGCGTCGGCGTCGAACGGCGGGCGCTCGTCCGGGTCGCTCTGCTCGGGCTTCTTCGTCATGTCGATCGAACCGCCGGACGAAGCGGAGGACGAGGACGGGGACGGGGAAGACGAGGAGGACGAGTCCGTGTCGCGGCTGTGGACCGCGTCCGTGACCTCGGCCATCTCCTTCTTCAGATCGAAGCCGTTGCGGATCTCCTTGAGCCCCAGCTCGTCGTTGTCCAGCTGCTTGCGGATGAACGTCTTGGGGTTGAGGTCCTCGAATTCGAAGTCCTTGAACTCCGGTCCGAGTTCCTCACGGATGTCCGCCTTGGCGCTCTCCGAGAACTCACGGATCTTGCGGATGGTGCGGGTGACGTCCTGAATCATCTTCGGGAGCTTTTCCGGACCGAAGACGAGCACGGCAAGGACAACGAGCGTCACCAGCTCGAGCGGTCCTATGTCATTGAACACCTGAAGCTCCTTGCGATGTCCTCAGTCCTCGGGCCCTCGGGGTTCTTCCGTGGTCCGGGCCGGGTCCACGGTACCCGTCGATCCCGTCCGTCCGGAACTGTCCCGGGGCTTCAGGGTTCGTGTACACGACGAGTTTCCCCGGATGTTCGCCGCTCAGAACGGGCTTCGGGTCGCTCCTGTGAAGTTCATGTCAGTTGCTGTCCATAGAGATCAGCCGCCGCTCGCGGAGCCGAGGACCAGGGTGACGGTCCGCTGTGAGCCGCCCCGCCTGAGGGTCAGCCGGAGCCGGTCGCCGGGACGGTGGGCGCGGGTCTTCACGATCAGCTCCTCGCCGGAGTGGACGGGCTGTCCGTCGACCTCGGTGATGACGTCGCCGGCCTTGATGCCCGCCTTGGCCCCGGGGCCGTCCGCGGTGACCGGCGCGCCGCCGCCGGCCTTCGTCCCGACCCGGGCGCCGTCACCCGTGTAGTCCATGTCGAGCATGACCCCGATCACCGGGTGGGTCGCCCTGCCGGTGTTGATCAGCTCCTCGGCGACGCGCTTGGCCTGGTTGACGGGGATGGCGAAGCCCAGCCCGATGGAACCGGCCTGACCGCCCTGGACGTCGGTGCCGCTGTCGGCGGAGCGGATGGCGCTGTTGATGCCGATGACGCGGGCCCGGGAGTCGAGGAGGGGGCCGCCGGAGTTGCCGGGGTTGATGGGCGCGTCGGTCTGCAGCGCGTCGACGTACGAGACGTCGCTCCCGTCGCCCTTCTCGCCGCCCGCCGTGATGGGCCGCTCCTTGGCGCTGATGATCCCGGAGGTGACGGTGTTGGCGAGGTCGAAGGGCGCGCCGATGGCGACGACGGGGTCGCCCACCTGGACGCTGTCGGAGTTGCCCAGGGGCATCGGCCGGAGCCCACCGACCCCCGACACCTTGACCACGGCGAGGTCGTAGCCGCTGTCGTGCCCGACGACGGTCGCCTTGGCGCTCTGGCCGCCGCTGAACGTCACGGTTATCTCGCCGCCGCTGCCGGCCGGCTGGACCACGTGGTTGTTGGTGAGGATGTGACCCCGGGTGTCGAGCACGAACCCGGTGCCGGTGTCCTCTTCGCTCGACCCGCGCACATGCAGGGTGACCACGCTGGGCAGCGCGCGGGCCGCTATTCCGGCCACGCTGTCCGGGGCCCGCCCGGACGGCTCCTCGGCGGCTTGCGGCAGCGTGATGTCACCGACCCCGCCGTTGCGCTCCAGATAGGCCCCTACGGCGCCGCCGACGCCTCCGGAGACGACGGCGAGCAGCACGGCCCCGAGAGCCAGCGCCTTCTTCGCCCGCTTACGTCGTTGAGTCTTCGTCTCGACAGCCGCCCCGGTCTGCTGGAGCGGTCCGGGCGCTGCCCAGGGGTCGTAGTTCTGCCATGGGGTGGGCGCGGGGTGGTGGGTGCCCGTGTACGGGGCCGGGGGCGGGCCCGGAGGCATCGCGGTGCCGTGCGCGGAGGTCGCCGCCGGGTGCTGGACGAGCGGGGCGGGCGCCCAGGGGCCCGGCTCGCCGTAGGGCGGGGTGCTGTAGGGGTCGGGGTCGTGCAGGGGCCGGGGACGGTCCACGGGGGCCTGCTGCGCCGGTACGGCGGCGCCCGGGGCCTGGCCTGCGGGCACCACGTCGGCAGGACCACCGGCCGCGGACGGCTCCGCACCCGGCACGCTCTCTCGAAGAGCCGCCGCGGGACGCGCCAACTCGAAGTCACCGTCGCCGGTGTCGCTCCCGGCAATGGACCCCGATGGGACGACGTCGGGAGCGGCCGTGCCCGACGAGACGGCGTCCGACGAGGCCGCGGCCGTCGACGGCCGGTCCAGTTCGTAGTCCCCGTCGGACTCGAAGACGCCCTCGACCGGACCCACCGCGCCGGCCCCCGGCGGAACCGGGCGGGGTCGACTCCACCACTTCGCCTTCGTGGGCTTCCCCTCGTTCATGCTCTCCCCACACCTGGCCCGCGGCACAACACACCGACGGTCACCGCAGATTGCCGACTCCGCGTCCGGGAATCCCTCCGGCGGACGCGGTCCACCCTGGGATTCAACCAGGTTCCGGGGCCGGGGCGCAGAGGGCCGGTCAGTGGGCGGTACGGGAGGAGGGGGACGGGGAGGAAGAGGGGGACGGGGTGATGACCGGCGCGGCGAGCAGGCCCGGAGTCGTGAGGCCGGGCGGCGTGAGACCGGGCGGCGTCGACCAGGAGGTCCGCGCGATCGGCTGGGCCTCGGTGAGCGGATGTATGAGCGGGGACATCGCGGCGGCACCGGCCACCACGGGGGTGGTCAGCGTGTGCATGACGTCCTCTGCCCGGATCTCCGGAGCGGGGACCCCGGGGAGCAGAGGCGCGGACACCGAGGTCGGTACCGCGGGCGCCGCGCCGAGCGCACGCTCGCCCTGGGCGAGCAGCGGCCCGTCGGAGCGGCGGCGCTGAGTCTCGGGAGCCGTCGCGCCCCCCGAGCCCGGCGTACGCACCGGTGTCACATTGCTTCCGCCGGAACCGCCGCGCGCGTCCGTGGTGTCGGCCGGCACTCCGGTCGACACCCCGCCGAGCGCGACCGCGGCCAGCGACACCGCACCGGCCGCGGCGACCGCGAAGCGCAGCCCGCGCGAGGCCGATCTGTCGGTCTCGTGACGGCTGACGTCATGAATGCGGAAACCGCGTCCGGGGGCGGGGGGCAGCACGTCGCCGTGCGGCGCCGCGGGCACGTACCCGAAAGCCTCTCCGCGCACTCCGAAGACACCGGTCACCGGGGCACCGGAGGCGAGTCTTCCGCCGAATCCGCCCCCGCCGAACGGTGAGCCGTCACCGCCGTCGAAGTCACCTCCCCCGGGAAGTCCCTGGAGACGGGCCAGGAAGCTCTCGGAGGGGGGCGGAGGGGCGACTTCCGCGAACACGTTCTTCAGTCGGCGCTGGGCGTCCGCCTCGGCCTTGCACTTCGCACAGGTGACGAGGTGGGCCAGGACGCGCTCGCGCGACTCGTGACCGAGCTCCCCGTCCACCAGGGCGGAGAGTCGGTCCCCAAGATGCTGGTCGGCTACACGCCGCTCCGTAGGGTTGGGCCGGGATCCACTCACGCGGTCGCGCCCCCTCCTCCCAGCGCGGGAACTCCCGTGATCGCGAAGCCGCGGCGCTCGGCACGGGCCTCGGGAGACCGGTGCGCGAGGGCCTTGCGCAGCTGCGAACGGCCACGGTGGATCCGGCTGCGGACCGTACCGAGCTTGACGCCCAGGGTCGCGGCGATCTCCTCGTAGGAGAGTCCCTCGATGTCGCACAGGACGACCGCGGCGCGGAACTCGGGCGCGAGGGTGTCCAGCGCCTGCTGGACGTCCGCGTCGAAGTGCGCGTCGTTGAAGACCTGCTGCGGGGAGGGCTCGCGGCTGGGCAGGCGCTCGGCCGCGTCGTCACCGAGGGCGTCGAAGCGGATGCGCTGCTTGCGGCGCACCATGTCGAGGAAGAGGTTCGTGGTGATGCGGTGCAGCCAGCCCTCGAAGGTGCCGGGGGTGTAGGTCGACAGGGAGCGGAAGACGCGGACGAAGACCTCCTGGGTGAGGTCCTCGGCGTCGTGCTGGTTGCCCGTCAGGCGGTAGGCGAGCCGGTAGACCCGGCCGCTGTGCGTGCTGACGATCTCCTCCCAGGTGGGCGGAGTCCACGCCTGCGGCTCCGCGTCGGTGGTGAACGTCGCGGTCTGCGCCGGGGCAGCAGCATGGAACTTGTCAGCGATGTCGGTCACGGATTTCGGCTCACCCGTCGATCTGAGGAGGCGCCGTAGCACCCCGCCCCGATCCACAGGCACAGCCGCACCTCCCCTGTCGGCTCTGGTGGTGTCCAGCGGAGCCCCTACCATAGCCACCTCGCCCGTTAGCTCCGGATAAGCGGTTTTACGCGAATTTGATACGCGCTCATATGGCCGCGTCAGCACGTGATCGCCACCCCGCTCCACACCCCGTTCCACGTACCGATCCATCGACTTTCCCCCGCTCTGTTTCCGCACCCCTCTAAACGCCTGGTCCCATCTGCGGGTTCCCGGCACCAACGGATACAGTCACGCCCAGGCAATCACGGGGACAGGGAGAGGGTCATTACCGGCAACCGGCAGACGAGCTGGGCGTTCGCCGACGCCTTTGTCGCCGAGGACGAAGCGCTGCGCTGGGCCCGCGACCGGGCCCACGAGGCAGGGCTGCGCCCGGTGTCGCCCGGCACGGGCGCCGCGCTGCGGTTGCTCGCCGCCACCGTGGACGCGAAAGCGGTGGCGGAGATCGGGACCGGGACCGGCGTCTCCGGAATTCATCTGCTGCACGGCATGCGGCCGGACGGGGTACTGACCACCGTCGATCCGGAACCGGACCGCCAGCAGTTCGCCCGGCAGGCCTTCCGCGCGGCCGGCTTCGCCAGCAACCGCGCCCGCTTCATCCCGGGCCGCGCGCTGGACGTCCTGCCGCGGCTCGCGGACGCCGGCTACGACCTCGTCTTCTGCGACGGCGACCGTCTGGAGTGCCTGGACTACCTCGCTGAATCGTTGCGTCTGCTGCGCCCGGGCGGGCTGGTCGTCTTCGAGGGTGTCTTCGCGGACGGCCGCACGGTCGAATCGGGACCGCAGCCCGCCGAGGTCGGCCGGCTGCGCGAACTGCTGCGCGCGGTGCGTGAGAGCCAGGACCTGGTGCCCTCGCTGCTGCCGGTGGGCGACGGGTTGCTGTGCGGGGTCAAGCGCTGACCGCACGCTCGGCCAGCACCGGGAATACATCTCTGACCTGCATCGATATACATGGGGTACGACGCTGACGCACCCCGGGAAAACCACCGCCCCGGCACCGAATACGATGCCGGGGCAGCTGAAAAGGTATGGTCGCGTTCCGCGTCAGCCGACGACCTTCTTGAGGGCGTCGCCGAGCGCGTCAGCCTCGTCAGGGGTCAGCTCGACGACGAGCCGACCGCCGCCTTCGAGCGGAACGCGCATGACGATGCCCCGCCCCTCCTTGGTCACCTCGAGCGGGCCATCGCCCGTCCGCGGCTTCATGGCCGCCATGCTCGTTCCCCTTCCTGAAACCAGCTCATCGTCGCCGACGGCCCCTTGAAGGGCACGCACGTCCCCTCATAGGACACACGTCACCGGCATCGAACACATTGCTTCCAGGCCATTATCCCGCATCTCAGGACCCGATGACCAACATCAGTCGGCATCGCTTGCGCAACGCGCTTGAGCAAAACCACTCAATTCGGCGATGTGGCTGCGATACTGCGCCGCCGCATCGACTTCCACGGCACGGAATTCTTTGACGCAGGTCACATGTCCGCTCCACGCCCCGGACCGTGATCTCCGCCATGCTGTCCTCGTACCCAGGACGTACCGGCCGGTACGTCGGAGCCGCGACACCGGAGGGGACCCACCATGGCCGACACCGTGCTCTACGAGGTGAGCGACGGACTCGCGACGATCACGCTGAACCGCCCCGAGGCGATGAACGCGATGAACACAGAGACCAAGGTCGCCCTCCGGGACGCCGCGCAGGCCGCCGCGGCGGACGACGGCGTGCGGGCGATCCTGCTCACCGCCGCCGGTGACCGCGCGTTCTGCGTCGGGCAGGACCTCAAGGAGCACATCGGGCTGCTGGCCGCCGACAAGGAGTCGGGGTCGCGGCACACGATGACCACCGTGCGCGATCACTACAACCCGATCGTGCGCGCCCTCACCGGCGCCCGGAAGCCCGTGGTGGCCGCGGTGAACGGCGTCGCCGCGGGGGCCGGGTTCGGCTTCGCCCTCTGCGCGGACTACCGGATCGTCGCCGACACCGCCGCCTTCAACACGTCCTTCGCCGGGGTCGCGCTGACCGCCGACTCGGGCATGTCGTGGACCCTGCCGCGGGTGATCGGCCCGGGCCGCGCCGCCGACCTGCTGCTCTTCCCGCGCAGCATCACCGCGCAGGAGGCCTACGAGCTGGGGATCGCCAACCGGCTCGTCCCGGCGTCCGAGCTGCGCGGCGAGGCGGAGAAGGTGGCGCGGGCGCTGGCGGCGGGACCGACGGTCGCGTATGCGGCGCTGAAGGAGGCCGTGGCCTATGGGCTCACCCACTCCTTGGACGAGACCCTTGAGAAGGAGGACGAGCTGCAGGCGCGGGCCGGGGCGTCCGAGGACCATGTGATCGCGGTGCAGGCGTTCGTCAACAAGGAGAAGCCGAAGTACTTGGGGCGGTAACGCTTCGCTGGATTCGGCGGGCGGAGGTCGGTACGGGAACTGCGGGCCGTCTGTGGCCGGTCGCGCAGTTCCCCGCGCCCCTCAGGGGGCGCTCCTGGCCGCGCAATCCTCCAAGTGGTCGTTCACCAGCCCGCAGGCCTGCATGAGCGCGTAGGCCGTGGTCGGGCCCACGAAGCGGATGCCACGCTTCTTGAGGGTCTTGGAGAGGGCCGTCGACTCGTCGGTGACGGCCGGGACGTCGGCCAGCCGCTTCGGCGCCGGGCGGGTGGCCGGGTCCGGGGCGAAGGACCAGATCAGCTCGTCCAGCTCGCCCGGCGCCCAGTCGGCCAGCACACGCGCGTTGGCGACGGTCGCCTCGATCTTGGCGCGGTTGCGGATGATGCCCGCGTCGCCGAGGAGGCGCTCCTTGTCGGCGTCCGTGAACGCGGCCACCGAGGCGATCTTGAAGTCGGCGAAGGCGGACCGGAAACCCTCCCTGCGGCGCAGGATGGTGATCCAGGACAGCCCCGACTGGAAGGCCTCCAGGCAGAGTCGCTCGTACAGCGCGTCGTCGCCGTGGACCGGGCGGCCCCACTCCTCGTCGTGGTACGAGACGTAGTCCTCGGTGGACAGGGCCCAGGGGCAGCGCAGCGCGCCGTCGGGCCCGGCGAGCGCGTCACTCACTGCTGCTCCCCCTCGGCCGGCTTGCGCAGCGACGTGGTCGCGGTGGCGCGGGCGCCGGCCAGCGCGGCCTCCAGGTCGGCGATCCGGGCGTCACGCTCGGCGAGCTCGGCACCGAGCCGGCCGAGGGCGTCGTCCACGTCCGCCATGCGGTAGCCGCGGGCGGCGAGCGGGAAGCGCACGGACTCCACGTCCGCGCGGTTCACCGGCCGGTCCTGCGGCAGCGGGTCCACCAGCCGATCGGGCTCGGCGTCGGGAAGGGGGGCGCTCTCGCCGCCGCCCACCACGGACAGTGTCACCGCGGCGACCACGACGGCGAGCGCGACGACCAGGAACAAGAACATGAACATCGCTGAGGTCCCCACGCTCTGGTGCCGACGCTTGGGCGCCGGCGCGAAAGTACTGAAGCTGCTGAAAATGTCTGACGAGTGCCGAAGCCGTCCGGCGCTGAAAGTGTCAGGGTCCGATCGTGCCATGCGAGTCTGACAGTTAAGGTCGCAGGCGGCTAAGCAGCCGGACTTACCAGGAGAGGTCACAGGGGATGCTCAGGCTGGGCAGACACGAATTCGACCCGCACGAGCCGGTGATCATGGCCATCGTGAACCGGACCCCGGACTCCTTCTACGACCAGGGAGCCACCTTCCGCGACGAGCCCGCGCTCGCTCGCGTGGAACAGGCGGTGGCCGAGGGCGCCGCCATCATCGACGTCGGCGGGGTCAAGGCCGGGCCCGGGGAAGAGGTGACCGCCGAGGAGGAGGCGCGCCGTACGGTCGGTTTCGTCGCCGAGGTGCGGCGGCGGTTCCCGGACGTGATCATCAGCGTCGACACCTGGCGGCACGAGGTCGGGGAGGCGGTCTGCGAGGCGGGGGCGGATCTGCTCAACGACGCGTGGGGTGGCGTGGATCCCCGGCTCGCGGAGGTGGCCGCGCGGTACGGGGTGGGGCTGGTGTGCACCCATGCCGGGGGCGCCGAGCCTCGTACGCGGCCGCATCGGATCGCCTACGACGACGTCATGGCCGACATCCTGCGGGTGACCGTGGGACTGGCCGAGCGGGCGCTGTCCCTGGGCGTGCCCCGGGAGTCCGTGCTGATCGACCCCGGGCACGACTTCGGGAAGAACACGCGGCACAGCCTGGAGGCGACCCGACGGCTGGGCGAGATGGTGGAGACGGGGTGGCCCGTGCTTGTCTCCCTCTCCAACAAGGACTTCGTCGGGGAGACGCTCGACAAGCCGGTGAAGGAGCGGGTGGTGGGGACGCTGGCCACGACGGCGGTGTCGGCGTGGCTGGGGGCGCAGGTGTATCGCGTCCACGAGGTCGCCGAGACCCGTCAGGTCCTGGACATGGTGGCGTCGATCGCGGGCCACCGTCCTCCGACGGTGGCCCGCCGGGGTCTGGCGTGACTTACCTCGTCCTCGAACGCCGGGCGGGCTGAAAGCCTTCAGGCGCGCGGGGAACCTCGGGCCGCTAGCGGCCCGCCTCCTTCGAGACCAGGGCGACCGCCTCTTCCACGTCGTCCGTGAGGTGGAAGAGGAGGAGGTCCTTTTCGGAGGCCTTGCCCTGGGCGATCAGGGTGTTCTTGAGCCAGTCGACGAGACCGCCCCAGTACGCCGTGCCGAAGAGGACGATCGGGAAGCGGGTGACCTTCTGGGTCTGGACGAGGGTGAGGGCCTCGAAGAGTTCGTCGAGGGTGCCGAGGCCGCCGGGCAGGACCACGAAGCCCTGGGCGTACTTGACGAACATCATCTTGCGGACGAAGAAGTACCGGAAGTTGAGGCCGATGTCGACGTAGGGGTTGAGGCCCTGTTCGAAGGGGAGCTCGATCCCGAGGCCGACGGAGATGCCCCTGGCCTCGCAGGCGCCCTTGTTGGCGGCCTCCATGGACCCGGGGCCGCCACCGGTGATGACGGCGAAACCCGCTTCGACCAGGCCGCGGCCGAGGGCGACTCCCGCCTCGTACTCGGGCGAGTCCACCGGCGTCCGGGCGGAGCCGAAGACGCTGATCGCGGGCGGGAGTTCGGCGAGCGTGCCGAAGCCTTCGATGAATTCCGACTGGATGCGCAGGACCCGCCAGGGGTCCGTGTGCACCCAGTCGGAGGGGCCGCCCGCGTCCAGCAGCCGCTGGTCCGTGGTGCTCGACTGGACCTGGTCCCGCCTGCGCAGCACCGGCCCCAGTCGCTGCTCCTCCGGTGGCCGCTTCTTGCCCTCGGGGTTGCCAGTAGCCATGTGTGCTCCCTCCGCCTGCAAGTGGTTCAGCCCCAGGGTAGATCTACGCGGGTTACGGAGGGGGGACATGCGTATGTCCGCCGTGCGCCAGGGCGGTTCGGGCCCGCCTCAGGACGTCAGCCAGGCCCGCAGGCGCTCCTCCGCCTCCGGGATCTCCGACGCCCGCACCCGCTCGTCCACCTTGTGGGCGAGGAGCGGCGCGCCGGGCCCGTAGTTCACCGCGGGCACGCCGAGCGCGCTGAAGCGGGCGACGTCCGTCCAGCCGAACTTGGGGCGGGCCTCTCCGCCGACGGCCGCCAGGAAGGCCGCGGCGGCCGGGTGGGTCAGGCCGGGCCGGGCCCCGCCGGAGTGGTCGTCGACGATGAACTCGTCGATGTCGCAGTCGGCGAAGAAGTCGCGGACGAAGGCCTCGGCCTCCGCCTCGCTGCGGTCGGGCGCGTAGCGGAAGTTGACGACGACGGTGCAGGCGTCGGGGATGACGTTGGTGGCCACGCCCCCCTCGACCCGGACGGCGTTGAGACCTTCGTGGAACCGGAGGCCGTCCACGACCGGCGTGCGCGGCTCGTAGGCGGCGAGCTTGGCGAGGATCGGGGCCGCCGCGTGGATCGCGTTGGAGCCCATCCACGCGCGCGCGGAGTGAGCGCGTTCCCCCTTGGTCTTCAGGAACACCCTGAGCGTGCCCTGGCAGCCGCCCTCCACCTGGCCGTCCGTCGGTTCCAGGAGGATCGCGAAGTCGCCCGCCAGCCAGTCGGGGTGGGCCTCGGCGACGTGCTTCAGGCCGTTGAGGTGGGCGGCGACCTCTTCGTTGTCGTAGAACACGAAGGTGAGGTCGCGGTTGGGTGCGGGAACCGTGGCCGCGATGCGCAGCTGTACCGCGACCCCGGACTTCATGTCGCAGGTGCCGCAGCCCCACAGGACGCCGTCCTCGTCGAGGCGGGAGGGCACGTTGCCGGCGATGGGGACCGTGTCGATGTGGCCGGCGAGGATCACGCGCTCGGGCCGCCCCAGGTTCGTACGCGCCACGACGTTGTTGCCGTACCGGTCGACCGTCAGATGCGGCAGGGCGCGCAGCGCGCCCTCGATGGCGTCCGCGAGCGGCTTCTCGTTGCCGCTCTCCGACGGGAAGTCGACGAGACGCGCGGTGAGCTCGGCGGCGTCCAGCGTGAGGTCAAGGGTGGTGTCGGCCATGCCCTCGACCCTAACGCCCCGTGGCCGGCCCGCTGCCGCACCTGCGTTGTCCACAAGCTCACACCTCACCGACAGTCGCCTCCAGTACCTTGTACGCGTGCCAGAGCCGTCCCCCACTCCTGTCCGGCGCGGCCGCCTCTTCCGTTTCGGGGCGGCCGTCACAGTTCTGCTCGCCCTCGCGGGGTACCTCGCGGTGCAGTACCTCACGGGAGGGACAGGTGCGCCACGCTGCAGAGTCGTCTCGGGCAAGAGCGATGGCGCGTCGTACGAGTTCACCCCGGAGCAGGCGGTGAACGCGGCGACGATCTCGGCCGTCGGCACCACTCGCGGGCTGCCCGAGCGCGCCGTGGCCATCGCG
Source organism: Streptomyces sp. NBC_01450 (assembly GCF_036227505.1). Classification (NCBI taxonomy): domain Bacteria; kingdom Bacillati; phylum Actinomycetota; class Actinomycetes; order Kitasatosporales; family Streptomycetaceae; genus Streptomyces; species Streptomyces sp. NBC_01450. Next base: position 4,421,015 of record NZ_CP109480.1, read on the forward strand.
CTCGCGACCGCGCTCCAGGAGTCGGGGCTGCGCAACATCCAGCACGGCGACCGTGACTCGCTCGGTCTGTTCCAGCAGCGCCCCTCGCAGGGCTGGGGGACGACGAAGCAGATCATGGACCCGACGTACGCGGCCGGCATGTTCTACGAACACCTGGCCAAGGTGCCGGGCTATACGCGGCTGCCGCTCACCGACGCCGCGCAGCGCGTCCAGCGCAGCGGCTATCCGCAGGCGTACGCGAAGCACGAGCCGGACGCGACGCTGCTGGCCGCGGCCCTGACCGGCCACGCGGCGGCCACGCTGACCTGCGAGGGCGGCCCGGGCGCGACCCCGGTCGGCGGCCCGGACTCGGTGCGCGCCGCGCTCGTACGGGACTTCGGGCACGAGGTGCTGCAGGAGGCGGGAGCCGATGTGAGCACCGCGGGCTCCTCCGCCGCCCCGACGGCGTCCCCGTCGCTCTCCCCGACGCCCTCCTCGTCACTCTCCCCCTCGCCGACCGTCTCCGGCCGGACCGTGACCGTGCCCGTGCGCAAGGACCCCACCGGCAGGTCCACCGTCCGCCAGCGTGGCTGGGAGCTGGCGCACTGGGCGGTGGCCAACTCCTCGGCGCTGCACATCCAACGGGTCTCCTACGCGGGACGGGAGTGGACGGCCGGGGAAAGGCGAGGCGAGTGGCGTGCGGCGGACGCCAAGGGCGGCTCGACGACGCAGTCCGCCGCCGAGGTCCGCATCGTCACTGCGCAGTAGTACGGGTCTTCACCCGTGCGGGGGATGCCCGGCGCGGCGCGGTGCCGCTGCGCCCAGGTTTTCGCGTGCTCACTTCAGAATGCGCCGGATCCCTTGGAAACAAAGGGCCGTAAGGATTCGGCAGACTTTCCGAACCGGACGCACTTTGCCCGTTTTTATCCACAACTGATAATGCGACGCATTGCCAATTCTTTACATTGGGCCACCGCAACCTTCGCGGGTCTCGAGCGGTAGTCACTGCGTCCGAGCCCGGAACGATCAACGGGTCGCCCGACAGCCGGTCGGCGGCCGGTCGGTCAACTCCCGGGCACGGGTGGACACTTCACCGTTCTCTTCCGTCTAAGGAGCATCATGTCCCTCCCCCTGACCCGCCGGATCGCCCGTGCCGCGCTGCTCATCGCAGCGGGAGCGGCGCCCGTGGTCGGTGCGGCCGGCTCCGCCAGCGCGGTGGCCGAACTCCCGGCCACCCCCAGCCTCGGCGGGCTGACCGCTCTGGACGGGGCGCACGTCGGCAGCACGGTCGACGGTGCGACGCAGAGCGTCACCGGGCTCGCGGGCACGACCGGTGGCAACGCCCTCAAGAAGGCCGTCCCGGCCGCGGGCAAGACCGGTGGCAGCGTCGCCAGGACGGCGACGCCGGCCGCGCAGAAGGTGGCCGGGGACGCGGCGGGACAGGCCGGGGGTCTGCTCGGTGACACCGCGAAGACCGCCGGTGGCGGTCTTCCGACGGACGCGGTGGCCAAAGGTGGTCTGCCGACGGGGCAGCTGCCGCTGAAGGGGCTGCCGATCGGCTAGGCGCCGGGCCGTACGGATCTTGTACGGCTGCTGTACGGCGAAGGGGTCCAGGGAGTTTCCCTGGACCCCTTCGCGTGTGTCGATTCCTGGCGTGCGGGCCGGTGGGGGCTGATCGCGCCCACGCGGCGGAGCCGCAAATGTCACAGCCCCGCGCCCCTGAAGGGGCGCTGCCTCACCGGGGTGCCTCTAACGGAGCGCCAGGCGCTCTACCGCCGCCGCCACCCGCTCGTCCGTCGCCGTCAGGGCCACGCGGACGAATTTTTCGCCCGCCTCGCCGTAGAAGTCGCCCGGCGCGACGAGAATGCCCAGCTCGGCCAGGTGGGCGACGGTGTCCCAGCAGGACTCGTCGCGGGTGGCCCAGAGGTACAGGCTCGCCTCGCTGTGTTCGATCCGGAAGCCGTGGCGCAGCAGTGCCTCGCGCAGGGCGCTGCGGCGGGCCGCGTAGCGCTCGCGCTGTTCGCGGACGTGGACGTCGTCCGCCAGGGCGGCGACCACCGCGGCCTGGGTCGGCGCGGACGTCATCATGCCGCCGTGCTTGCGGATCTGGAGGAGGTCGCCGAGGACCGCGGGGTCACCGGCGAGGAACGCGGCGCGGTAGCCGGCCAGGTTCGAGCGCTTCGACAGCGAGTGGACCGAGACGATCCCCTCGTACGAGCCGCCGCAGACGTCCGGGTGCAGGACCGAGACCGGGTCGGCCTCCCAGCCCAGCTCGATGTAGCACTCGTCGGAGAACACCAGGATGTCGTGCTCGCGGGCCCACGCGACGATCCGGGTGAGTTCCTGGGCGGAGAGGACCTTGCCCGTCGGGTTCGACGGGGAGTTCAGCCACAGGAGCTTCAGATCGGTCGGGTCCAGCTCCGTGGGGTCGTCGTAGACCACGTAGTCCGCGCGGGCCAGGCGCGCGCCGACCTCGTACGTCGGGTAGGCGAGGCGCGGGTAGGCGACCTTGTCGCCGGGGCCCAGGCCCAGCTGGGTGGGGAGCCAGGCGACGAGCTCCTTGGAGCCGACGACCGGGAGCACATGCCGGTGGGTGACGTCGCGTGCGCCGAGCCGCCGCTCGACCCAGCCGGTGAGCGCGTCGCGCAGTTCGGGCGTGCCCCACACCGTGGGATAGCCCGGCGAGTCCGCGGCCGCGACCAGAGCTTTCTGGATCAGCTCGGGCACCGGGTCGACCGGGGTGCCGACGGACAGGTCGACGATGCCACCCGGATGAGCGGCGGCCGTCGCCTTGAAGGGCTCCAGCTTGTCCCAGGGGAAGACGGGAAGCCGGTCGGAGACTGCGGACACGGGATCGGGCTCACTTTCTCGTTCGTACGACCCGTACACACACGGCCTGCGTGCCTGTGGCCGGTACGGGCTGCTACGGCAAACGCCTCGGCCCCGTACGGCGATCGAGGGAATCGGGCCGTACGGGACCGAGGCGGCGCGTAGGTGCGGCCGCTTACTGGTTCTGCGGCGGCAGCGCTGCGATGAAGGGGTGGTCGCGCTCGATCAGACCGAGCTTGCTGGCGCCGCCGGGCGAGCCGAGCTCGTCGAAGAACTCGACGTTCGCCTTGTAGTAGTCCTTCCACTCTTCGGGAGTGTCGTCCTCGTAGAAGATCGCCTCGACCGGGCACACCGGCTCACAGGCTCCACAGTCGACGCATTCGTCCGGGTGGATGTACAAGGACCGGGAGCCCTCGTAGATGCAGTCGACCGGGCACTCCTCGATGCACGCCTTGTCCTTGACGTCGACACAAGGCTGCGCGATGACGTAGGTCACGCTGTCGTTCCTCCTCGATAGGGCGCTGGCGGGCCTCCATAGGCTCCGCCGCCTGGCGCGCGGGAGCGCGGCGTCGTCGATGCCCGCACCTAGTATCTCCGTTCCGGGGCGTGATCCATACAGGAGGGGTGAACTGACCTGTGGAAATCTCTGCGGCTGGGCGTCTCGAGGTCCGAATCACCGCTGCTGACGTGGGCAAACGTGTCTCTGTTCGGCGGATGATCATAGATATCGAAGGTGCCGCCGAAGGTGAGAAGTTCACCGACACGGTCGGTGTTCTCACATCATGGAACAACGGTGTGCTGCTGATCACACGACGGGGCGGCGAGAGCGTCCGGATTCCGGAGTCCTCGCTGGTCGCGGGCAAGGTCGTACCGGCCGCCCCGGCGCGTCGGCGGGGCCCCGCGGCCTCGTACGAGGAGCTGGCGCGGGTCGCCGCGCGGGCCTGGCAGCCGGTGGAGAGCGAGCGGTTCGGCCACTGGGAGCTGCGGGCGGCCTCCGGGTTCACCCGGCGCGCGAATTCCGTGCTGCCGCTCGGAGACCCGGGCGTGCCGCTCGACGAGGCGCTGACGTACGTACGCGACTGGTACGCGGCCCGTGACCTGCCCGCCTACGTCCAGACCGCGACCGGGGCCGAGGGCGCGCAGGAGCTGCTGTGCGCGGAGCTGGAGGCGCGCGGCTGGGCGCGTGAGGTGAGCGCCGAGCTGTGGATCGGCGCGCTCGCGCCCCTCGCCGACCGTGAGGTCTCCGAGGGCCCCGAGGTCGTCCTCTCCCGTGCGGCCGACGAGGCGTGGCTGGGCCGCTACCAGCGCAAGGGGCTGAGCGAGGTCGCGCTGCGCGTCCTGGGCAGCGGGCCCTCGGTGTGGTTCGCGACGGTGCCCGGCCCGGAGGGGGAGCCTCCGGCCGCGATCGGGCGGTGTGTCGTCGACGGGCGGTGGGCCGGTTTCTCGGCCGTCGAGGTCGACCCCGCCCAGCGGCGCCGGGGCCTCGCCACCGTCGTCATGACCGCGCTCGCCCGCCGTGCCCTGGACGAGGGCGCCTCGGCGGCCTGGCTCCAGGTGGAGACGGACAACGCGGGGGCGCGGGCGCTGTACGCAGGAATGGGCTTCTCCGCGCATCACGCCTACCACCACTACCGCGCGCCTCAGGCATCCGCGGGCGACCGCCGTCCACCGTCGTGAAGGGGTACGAGACCGCCATGCCTTCCCCCCACCCCCCAGAGCCGGAGCGGGCCGCCGACGTCCGCCGGATGTTCGCCGAGGAGGCCCGGTCCGAGCGGCCCGACCTGGCGGCGCTGTGTCTGCTGATCGGGGCGGCGGCGGACGGAACACTGGACGAGGCGGGAGTGGACGCGGCGCAGATCGAACTCGACCGGCTCGCCGGTCAGCTGCCGTTCCGGCCCGGTACGGCACTGTCCTGGGCGAGCGCGCTCGCCGAGCTGCTCGGCGGACGCTGCGGGTTCCGGGGCTCGCCCGGGGACTACCAACGGCTGGAGTCGTCGCTGCTGCACGCGGTGCTGCGACGGCGGCGCGGGCTGCCCATCCTGCTCTCCGTGGTGTGGATGGAGGTGGCCAGGCGGGCCGGCGCGCCGGTGTACGGGGTCGCCCTGCCCGGGCACTTCGTGGTGGGCTTCGGACCGGCCGAGCAACAGGTGCTCGCCGATCCCTTCGACGGGGGGCGGGTGCTGAGCGGCTCCGATGCGGAGCTGCTCGTACAGGGGGCCACCGGTGCGCCTCTCGATCCCTCGGTGCTCGTCCCCGCCCCTCCGCTCGACGTGGTCGTGCGGATCCTGAACAACGTGCGGGCCTGGGCGGCGGCGCGGCCTGAACGGTCGGATGTCGCCCTGTGGGCCGTGGAGTTGTCGCTGGTGCTGCCGTCGCATCCCGCGCGGTTGCGGTACGAGCGGGCTCAGCTGCTGGTGCAGCGGGGGGATTTCCTGGGTGGGGCGGCGGAGTTGGACGCCTACGCCGATGTGGTCGCCGCGGTGGATCCGCCTACGGCGGAGAAGGTTCGGGGGCAGGCTCGGGCGGCTCGGGCGATGTTGAACTGAGTTCGCCCAGGCGCCGTGAAGGGAACTGACTTCGGGTTCTACAGCCAGCCCTTTTCCCGTGCTATCCGGACCGCCTCCGCGCGATTGCGGGCCGCCAGTTTCTGGATCGCTGTGGAGAGGTAGTTGCGGACCGTGCCCTGGGAGAGGTGGAGGGCCGTGGCCAGTTCGGCGTTGGTGGAGCCGTCGGCCGCCGCGCGGAGGATCTCGCGCTCGCGGTCGGTCAGCGGGTTGGCGCCCTCGGCGAGGGCGGCCGCCGCGAGGGTGGGGTCGATGACCCGTTCGCCGGCGAGCACCTTGCGGACCGCCGCGGCGAGTTGGGCGGCCGGGGCGTCCTTGACGAGGAAGGCGTCGGCGCCGGACTCCATGGCGCTGCGCAGATAGCCGGGGCGGCCGAAGGTCGTGAGGATGACCAGTTTGATGCCGGGGAGTTCCTTGTGGACCTCGGCGGCCGCCTCGATGCCCGTCCTGCCCGGCATCTCGATGTCGAGGAGCGCCACGTCCACGTCGTGGGCACGGGCCGCGGCCAGCACCTCGTCACCGCGGGCCACCTGGGCGACCACCTCGATGTCGGGCTCGAGGCCCAGCAACGCGGCGAGCGCCTCGCGGACCATCGACTGGTCCTCGGCGAGCAGGACCTTGATCGTGCGGCTCATGCACCGGATCCTACGGGGTGATCGGCGGCCTCGAAGGGGGCCTGCGTCGGCACCCGTGCGACCAGCCGGAAGCCGTGCCGCACCCGGCCCGCCTCCAGGGCTCCACCCACCTTCTCCAGCCGTTCGGTCAGGCCCGTCAGACCGTTGCCCGGACCGTGGCCCGAACCGCCCGAACCGCCCGAACCGTCGTCCTCCACGCTCAGTTCGAGCACCGGGCCGTCCAGCGTCTGGCGGCGGAGGAGTTCCACGGCGCAGCGCCGGGCCCCACTGTGGCGTACGACATTGGTGACCGCTTCCCGCAGCGCCCAGGCCAGCGCGGACTCGCTCTCCTCGGCGACGTCGGTGAGATCCGGCTCGGCCGGCAGCTCCGCGGTGACGCCCGCGGCCGTCAACGCGACCTGCGCGCCCGCCAGTTCGCCGGACAGCCGGGGCCGCCGGTAGCCGGTGACCGCCTCGCGCACGTCGACGAGGGCCTGCCGGCTGACCTGTTCGATGTCGGCGACCTGCTGGGCCGCCTTGTCGGGGTGGTCGGGGAGCATCCGGCCGGCCAGCTCGCTCTTGAGGGTGATCAGGGAGAGCGAGTGGCCCAGCAGGTCGTGCAGATCGCGGGCCAGGCGCAGCCGCTCCTCGTTCGCGGCCAGTTGGGCGACCGTCGCGCGGGCCTCGCGCAGCGCGATCGTCGTGCGGATCAGTTCGCGGACGCCGGTCATGGCGAACCCGCCGAGGAACGCCGGGATGAGCAGCCCCGCCAGATACGCCTTGCCGCCCGGGACGGTCAGGGCGATCGCCGTCAGCACGGCGGAGACGGCCGGGATGGCCCAGCGCGCCATCCGCAGCGGGAGCACCGCGCCGGACGCGATCGAGACGTACACGAACAGGACGAGCCACTCCCGCCCCAGGGTGCAGGAGAGCAGGGCGGCCTCGGCCGCGAGGACCCCGAGCGAGACGAGCACGAAGGGCGTCGTCTCGCCGCGGCCGGTGCGGAAGACCAGCGCCCCGTACCACCCGACGAAGGCCACCAGGCCGCACCAGCCGAGCACGACGACACCGGTGCTGTGGCCGCCGTGCACCAGGTCGCTGACGGGCGCGCTCAGATAGACGAGCCAGATGCCGGTCCAGACGGCCTTGACCATCATCTGCCTGCGATTCTGCGGGCGTTGCCCGATGCCGACGCTGCTCACGCCTTCAGCGTGTCCTTCCGGTACAGCCATGCCGCGCCGCCCGCGAAGAGGAGGAAGGAGACGGCGAGGATGACGAGGTCCTTCGCGTGCGGGGCGTCGCCCAGCTCGATGGACCGCCCGAGGGCAGCGTACGCGTGCGTGGGCAGCCAGGACGCGATCTTCTGGAGCCAGTCGGGGAAGGTGGTCGTGGGCATCCACAGGCCGCCGAGCACCGAGAGCCCGAAGTACAGGATCATCGTGATCGGGCGGACCGCGTCGCCGCTCGCGAGATAGCCGATGGCCACGCCGAGCGCGGCGAAGACGAGGCTGCCGGCCCAGATCGCGCCGGTGAGCGCGAGCCACTGCCAGGCGTCCAGCCGTACGTGCTTCACGGCGGCGGCGACCGCGAAGACGACCACGATCGACGGCAGGCTGATCACGGCGGCGCTGGCGGTCTTCGCCAGGACATAGCCGCGGCCCGGCAGGGTGGTGAGCCTGAGCTGCCGTACCCAGCCGCTCTCGCGTTCCTTCGCGATGCGTTCGCTGTTGCCCATCAGGACGGCGGTCAGGGCGCCGAAGGAGGCCATGGAGACCATGAAGAAGGTCGGCAGGGTGAGCCCGGTGCCGTCCACCTTGGTGGTGCTGTCTGCGCTGCCCGCGATGAGCAGGAACAGGGCCGAGGGGTAGACCACCGAGAAGAACAGGAACTTCTTGTTGCGCAGGGCTCGGGTGATCTCGAGCTTGATGAGGCTGTTCACCGTGACTTCGCCTCCTCGGCGGCCGTGATGGCGACGAAGGCCTGCTCGAGCCCGAGCCCGGCGACTTCGAGATTGCGGGGGTAGAGGCCGAGCCCGTACAGCGCGTGTACGGTCGCGTCGGCGTCGGAGGACTGGATGCGGACGGTGTGCCCGGAGATGTCGATCGAGGTCAGGAAGGGCAGCGCGCGCAGCGGGGCCTCGTCGATGGGGGCTTCCAGGTCGAAGGCGATACGGCGGGCGCCGGCCTTCGCCTTGATCTCGGCGGCGGTGCCGTCGGCGAGCAGGCGGCCCCGGTGCAGTACGAGGACGCGGTCCGCTATGGCGTCGGCCTCCTCCAGGTAGTGCGTGGCGAACAGGACGGTCCTGCCCTGGTCGGCCTGCTCGCGCATGGTGGCCCAGAAGGCCTGGCGGGCGGAGACGTCCATGCCGGTGGTGGGCTCGTCCAGGACGATCAGGTCGTTGGCGCCGGCCGTGGCGAGCGCGAAGCGGACGCGCTGTTCCTGGCCGCCGGAGAGCTTGTTGACCTTGCGGTCGACCATCTGCGAGATACCCGCGCGGGCCAGCACGTCACTGACCTTGTACGGCTTCGGGTGCAGATCGCAGGCCAGCTTCACCAGCTCGCCGACCGTGACCTCGTCCATCAGGCCGCCGCTCTGCAGCATGGCGCCCACCCGGCCGCCGACGATCGCCTCGCGGGGGCTGGCGCCGAACACCCGGACCGCGCCGGTGTCGGCGTGCTTGAGGCCGAGGAGCAGGTCCAGCGTGGTCGACTTGCCCGCGCCGTTGGGACCCAGCAGGGCGACCGTCTCACCCGGGTGCAGGTCGAGCGTCAGCCCGTCGACGGCCCGTACGTTCCCGTAGCTCTTGCTCACCTGATCGAACCCGACCACCGGGACGGTGGCGGGCGCCGCTGTTGTCGTCATGGGCACCATCGTGGCCGCGAGGGCCCGGTACCCGGCAGTGCCGGCGGTCCTGAGTGCCGCATGACAGATGTCATGCCGTGCGGATCTCCGTGACGCGACGACGGAGCCCCTGCCCGGTGCGGGCAGGGGCTCCGTTCATCCGGACGACCGGAGGTCAGCTCGCTTTGCCGCCGATGACCCCGACGCGCTCCGCCGCCGTCTTGCCGCGCAGGGCCTTGCCCAGTGCGGTGACGACGTCCTGCGGCGTGACAGCGCGCTTCCCGCTCGCGGTCTGGATCTGCACGCCGTCGAAGGTGGCGCCGTACGCCGCCTTGAGCGCCGTGAGGTCGTACGTCTCCACGAGCTTGCCGTTGACGGCCTTGAAGCCGAGGATCTTCGGCAGTGACAGGGCGCCGAACGGGATGCTGTGTGCCGCGTCGGTCTGAATGGTGACGCGGGCGGACATCGCGGGCTCGGCGAACTCCTTCATCATCCGGTCGACCTCGGCGTTCGAGATGGTCGGCTGACGGGTCGTGGTGGCGACCTTCACCGGGGTGCTGGCGTCGGTCTCCACCTGGGCGCGGTACGCGGCCTCGACGGCCTGGGTCGAGGCCGCCACGTCGATGCCCTTGCCCGCCTTGCCGTACACGGCGACGGCCTTGCCGGACTCGAACTTGATGGTGCCGTCACTCGCCGAACCGGAACCGGCCGCGGTGCGCTCCAGCGCGGCCTGCAGCTTCTCCGCGTCGACGGGCATCGCCGGCTCGACGACACGCTGCTGACCGAACAGCGAGCCGATCACGGAGACCGGGTTGTAGTCGCTGCCCGCAGCGGCGCGGACCGTGTCCTGGGCGTTGAACTGGAGCCCGGCCTGGTCCGGCTTGAGCGAGACCGTGGTGCCGTCCACCGACAGCTTGAGCGCCTTGTTCATACGGGCCCCGAAGGCGTCGTCGAGCTTCTTGACGGCCTCGTCGCGGGTGCCGCCGCCGATGTCGACGCCGAGCACCGTGGTGCCCTTGGGGACGTCCGAGCGGTTCATGAGCAGCCCGGCGCCGTAGACGCCACCGCCGATGAACACCACGCCGACGACCAGGAGCGTCAGCTTGCTGCGGCCCTTCTTCTTGGCCGGCTTCTTCGAGGAGGCGGCGGGCTTCGGCTCGGGCGCCTTCGGCGGGGTGTGCGGCAGCGGTCCGTCGGTGTGCGCGCCCGGCCCGAACGGAGAGTTCTGGGTGGCGGGCACGACGGGGATGCCGCTGGTCAGGGTGTGCCCGGAGACGTTGTCCACGGGGCCGCCGTAGCCCTGGCCGCCCGGCTCGGGCGCGGGCTTCTGCGGGGTGAGGATCGCGGTGTCGTCGCTGAGGCCGCCACCGGGGTAGCCCGTGCCGAGGCCGGGCGCGCCGTGCCCGCCGGGACCACCAGGGCCACCGGGCCGCCCTGCGGCCAGGCTGCCCGGAGCCACGCCCGGGCCGGCCGGCGGCACCATCGGTCCGTCGCCGGTGACCGGACCGCCCGTCGGGCCCGCGGGGCCGCCACGGCCGTTGTCCGAGAAGTTCTCCGCGAAGTACGGGAGGTCGTCGCGGCGCGGTTCGCCACCCGGCCCTCCAGGGCCACCCGCCGCTCCGGGACCGCCCGGTCCGCCGGGGCCACCCGGACCGTCGCTTCCTATGGCCGGGAAGGAGGCCGTGTTCCCCAGCGCCGCGGAGACGTCGAAGGAGCCGGTGCCGCCGCCGTGACCGGGGGCCACGGGTCCGGCGCCGGTGGCACCGGGCAGTCCGGCACCGTTCGTACCGCCGCTCCCGGGACGGGGCGCGTTCGCCCCACCCGGCCGGGCACCGCCCGCGCCGCCCAGGGGACCGGCGCCGTTCGCGCCGCCGGGAGCACCCGGCCGCGTACCGCCGGTGCCGTTGCCGCCCGGCGCGCCCGCGCCCTGCGGCGCCGCGGGACCCGCGGGTCCCGAACCGGGAGGCAAGGCCGCCCCATTGGTGGACCCGCCGCCCGAAGCACCGCCCGGCGCACCGGACTTGCGGGGTGCGAACCAGTCGCTGGTCTTGTCCCTGGCCGGAGCACCGCCCGCGGCGGCGGCTTCGGCCGAGGGCTCGGTGGCCGTGGCCGCTGCCACGGGCGCACTCACGGCACGCTGCGCCTCCGCGGGGGCTCCCGCGGGACCGGTGGGCTCGGCGGACGACTCGGCGTCCCCGACCGGTGTGCGCACGACGACCGGCGGGATGGGCCGCGATCCGGGGATGTTGATCCGGATCCGTGTCGTCAGCGTGGTCTCGGTCTTACGTTCCTCCGGCGGGGTGCCGGTGGCCGAACGGCCCGCGTCGGCACCGTTTTCGGAAGCCGTGGGGGTCCCGTAGGGGGGCGTCCCCGACGGGTACGCGGCTCCACCGCGCCCGTTGGGCCCGGAGGACGAACTGTCAGTTTCACGACTCAAGGCAGGTTCTCCCGGTTGGCTCCGCCGCCCGTTTACTCGACCTCATCTCGGGCAGCTCGGCGGCGCGCACCACCATACTGGCCATATTCGGCGCGCAAACCTCGCCCGCCCAGGAAACTCGCACGGGACCCGCACCTGTCCGCTACGGCGAACCGGTACGTCACTTCCCAAGTCGGACGGCGGAGCCGTCCGGTTGCCGCCCCAGACCAAGCGTGGCGCACATCACAGCCACAGCCATCCCACCGAGCAGGAAGAGGTAGGAGCCGAGTCCCGCGCCGAAGAGGAAGTCCCCTTCCGGGCGGGTGGAGGTGAGCAGGACGACCGCGATCATCCAGCCCACGGCGGGCGCGACGGCACCGGCCCGGGAGCCGGTCGCCCGCGATCCGCCCAGGAAGAGCCCGGCCCCGCCGGCCAGGGCGAGCAGCAACCCGCCCGGGAACCAGGCGGCTTGCACCAGCGTCCCGGCGGCCCCGACCACCGCGCCGAGCAGCAACAGGCCCAGGTAGGCCGCGATCCGCCCGGCCGAGGGCCGCTGCAGCGGCTGGGCGAGCGCGCTCCCCCGCTGTCCCGACATGCTCATCACGCGTCCGCCTTTCCCTGCTCGGTCCCCGTAGAGCCCTGCCCGGTCCCCGTAGAGCCCTGCCCGGTCCCCGAACCCTGTCCGATCCCCGCGAAGAGGTCGGTCTCCCGACCGGGTCCCGCGCGCTCCCCGCGCACCAACTCGTAGTACTCGGTGGTGAACAGCGGTTGCGCGAGTGCGTTCGACAGCGCGAACCAGGGTTCGGCCACCTCGATCTGGGTGGCGTGCGCCCGCATCGCGGCGGCCTTCGCGGCGGCGTACGCGGTCCCGTCGATCGCGGTGGTGACCACCGTGTCGTCGACCACGCCGGGTACGTCGTCCACGGCGGCGGACTCCTCGAACGGCAGCCCGGGCAGCGCCTCGCGCAGCCGCCGGAAGCCCTCCTCGGCGACCGTGCGCGGGACGCGGTTCCAGTAGACCTTGGCGATCTCCCAGGACGCGCCGAGGTCCGGGCAGAGGCCGGGGTCGGCGGCCAGCTCGGCGGCGCGCACGGCGACGCGGTGGGCCTGGATGTGGTCCGGGTGCCCGTAGCCCCCGTCGGGGTCATAGGTGACGAGCACCTGGGGGCGCACCTCACGGATCACCCCGACCAGGTACGCGGCGGCCTCGTCGACGTCGGCGGACCAGAAGGCGCCCGCGCGGTGGTTCTTCTCGAGGCCCATCATCCCGGAGTCGCCGAAACGCCCGGGACCGCCGAGAAAGCGGTGATCGGTGACCCCGAGTTCCTTCATGGCGGCGGCCAGCTCGCCGATCCGGTGCGGGCCGAGCCCGCCCTCGCGGTCGGGCGCGAGATACGCCAGCTCGGGCGGGATGACCTCGCCCTCCTCGCCGAGGGTGCAGGTCACCAGCGTCACATGGGCGCCCTCGGCCGCATACCTGGCCATGGTCGCGCCATTGTTGATCGACTCGTCGTCCGGGTGCGCGTGCACCAGGAGCAGACGCCGGTCGGGCAGTTCCGTCATGGAACCCACCCTACGAGGCGCCCGGCCCACCGCCGAGGCGGGCACGGGTCGTGGTGCCGACGCTCCCCGTCAGAACTTGAAGCTGCCGATCATGTCCGCGACGTTCGTCGTCAGATCGCTGATCGTGGGGGCCATCGTCGAAGAGGCGAGATAGAAGCCGAACAGGACACATACCACCGCATGGCCGGCCTTCAACCCGGACTTCCTGACCAGGATGACGACGATGATCGCCAGCAGCACCACCGCCGAAATCGAGAGTGCCACGGCGGCTCACCTCCAAAGATCCCAGGGACATGGGGGGTCGGACATGGGGGTCGGTAAATCCATACAGCGGCCAGCGGGTTCATACCCACACACCGCCAGTGATCATAACTATCCATACGCGCGCATCGATCGGCGCACAGCCGCACAAGGGGGCGCATGGCCAATATGGTCAGGGGATGACCACCGAGCCTCTCTCCTTCCCCCGCCGGTACGCCCGGACGCAGCGCTTCACCCTCGGCGCACCCCGCGCGTTCACCGTCTCCCCAGACGGTTCCCGGGTCGTGTTCCTGAGGTCCTCCTCCGGTACGGACCGGGCGAATCAGCTGTGGGTCCTCGACGCCGCGGAGGGGCAGGAGCGCGTCGCGGCGGACCCGCGGGCACTGCTCGGCGGCGCCACGGAGCGTCTGTCGGCGGCGGAGCGGGCGCGCCGCGAGCGCAGTCGCGAGGGCGGCGCCGGGATCGTCGGCTACGCCACCGACACGGCGGTCGAGCTGGCCTCTTTTGCCTTGTCAGGGCGGCTTTTCACGGCGGAGCTGCGGGCCGGTACGGCACGCGAACTCCGGGTCCCGGGGCCGGTGATCGACCCGCGCCCCTCGCCCGACGGAAGGTTCATCGCGTACGTCCGCGGGGGCGCCCTGCGGGTCATCGGCGCCGAGGGGGAGGACGACCGGGCGCTCGCGGAGCCGGAGTCCGGGGCGGAGCCGGGGATGGTTTCCTATGGATTGGCCGAGTTCATCGCGGCCGAGGAGATGGGTCGTTCACGCGGCTTCTGGTGGTCGCCGGAAGGAGACCGGCTGCTGGTCGCGCGGGTCGACGACGCGCCCGTTCGACGCTGGTGGATTTCCGATCCCGCACAACCGGAGCGCGCTCCGCAGCAGGTCGGCTACCCGGCCGCCGGAACGGACAATGCGGACGTACGGCTCTTCGTGATCGGTCTCGACGGGGCCCGCACGGAGGTGGTCTGGGACCGGGCACGCTACCCGTATCTGGCGCATGTGCACTGGTCAGCGGCGGGCGCGCCGCTGATTCTGGTGCAGGCGCGGGACCAGCGCAGCCAGCTGTTCCTGGCGGTCGACCCGGACACCGGGACGACCCGGATGGTGCACGCCGACGAAGATCGACAATGGCTGGATCTTTTCCCTGGCGTGCCGTGCTGGAGCCCCGCGGGACAGCTCGTGCGGATCGCCGACGAGGGCGGGGCACGGGTACTGGCCTTCGGCGAACGCCCGTTCACGGGTCCGCAGTTGCATGTGCGCGCGGTACTGGACGTCTCGGACGACGATGTGCTGATCTCGGCGTCGGCCGGCGAGGCGGCCACCGCCCCGGAGACGGGCGAGGTGCATGTCTACCGCGTCAACGAGCTCGGTGTCGAGCGTCTCTCCCAGGAACCCGGTGTGCACTCGGCGGTGCGCGGCGGGGGCGTGACCGTACTGGTCTCCTCGGTGCCGGACCGGCCGGGAGCCCAGGTGCGGGTGCTGCGGGACGGAAAGCCGGTGGCGACCGTCCCTTCGTACGCCGAAAGTCCCGGTCTGTCCCCGCGCGTGACCCTCACCGAGGGGGGCGCACGGAAAATTTCATGCGCCCTGCTTATGCCTACTGACTACGACGGTGTCACTCCCCTCCCCGTCCTCATGGACCCCTACGGCGGTCCGCACGGCCCCCGGGTGCTGGCCGCGCACAACGCGCACCTCACCTCGCAGTGGTTCGCCGACCAGGGCTTCGCGGTGGTCGTCGCCGACGGCCGCGGCACCCCCGGCCGCTCCCCCGCCTGGGAGAAGGCGATCCGCGACGACCTCACGCTCACCCTCGACGACCAGATCGACGCGCTGCACGGCCTCGCGGAGAGGTTCCCGCTGGATCTGTCCCGGGTGGCGATCCGGGGCTGGTCGTTCGGCGGCTGGCTCGCGGGGCTCGCCGTGCTGCGTCGCCCCGACGTCTTCCACGCGGGCATCGCGGGCGCCCCGGTCACCGACTGGCGGCTGTACGACACGCACTACACGGAGCGCTACCTCGGTGATCCGTCGGCGGCCGCGGAGGCGTACGCGAAGAGCTCGCTGATCACGGACGACGGGCTGTCCGCGCCCGCCGAGCCGCACCGGCCGCTGATGATCGTGCACGGCCTCGCGGACGACAACGTGGTGGTCGCCCACGCCCTGCGGCTCTCCTCTGCGCTGCTGGCCGCCGGCCGCCCGCACGAGGTGCTGCCCCTGTCCGGCGTCACCCACATGACCCCGCAGGAACAGGTCGCGGAGAACCTGCTGCTGCTCCAGGTGGACTTCCTGCGGCGCGCCCTCAAACTGAGCTGAGCCACGAATCTCCGCAGAGCACCGCAACCATCAATTGAGGAACCCCGACGAAACCCCAGCCACGTCCGCGAGAGCGGCGCCGGCTTAGGCGCAAAGGGGTGTGCGACAGGCCGGGGCGACATGGCGCGCCCCGGCCCGTCTACGGCACCCGCACGGCCGTACGCTGATTACCTTGACGCGTCCGTATATCGGTGCGGCTTCGGCCAAGTTGCCTGCGTGTTAACGACGTTCGTCAGCGTTTGCACGGTTATGTCGCCCGCTCGGGTGGTTCCTCCGGCGGTACGGCCCGCCCCGGCGCGGAGCGCCTGAGGGGTAGCTCCTCGGCGAAATGACAGGCCGAGTCGTGCGCGGCCGGCCCCTCCACGAGGCGGAACTCCGAGGGCACCGCGAGCGCCGGCACCTCCAGCGCGCAACGCTCCTGGGCCTTCCAGCAGCGGGTGCGGAAGCGGCAGCCGGAGGGGATGTTCGCCGGGGAGGGCACGTCTCCGGCGAGGATGATCCGCTCCCGTCGCTCGCGGGCCTCCGGGTCGGGGACGGGCACGGCGGAGAGCAGGGCCTGGGTGTACGGGTGCGTCGGGTGGTCGTAGATCTCGGCGTCCCTGCCGGTCTCGACGATCCGCCCGAGGTACATCACGCCGACCCGGTCGGAGATGTGCCGCACGATGGAGAGGTCGTGCGCGATGAAGACGTAACTCAGGTCGAACTCGTTCTGGAGCCGCTCCATCAGGTTGATCACCTGCGCCTGCACCGAGACGTCGAGCGCGGAGACGGGCTCGTCGGCGACGATGATCTCGGGGCGCAGTGCCAACCCCCGTGCGATGCCGATGCGTTGGCGCTGGCCGCCGGAGAACTGGTGCGGATAGCGGTTGATGTACTCGGGGTTGAGGCCGACCACGTCCAGCAGGTCCTGGACGCGTCTCCTGCGGTCGCCCTTGGGCGCGACCTCGGGGTGGATCTCGTACGGCTCCCCGATGATGTCGCCGACGGTCATGCGCGGGTTGAGCGAGGTGTACGGGTCCTGGAAGACCATCTGGATGTTGCGGCGTACGGCCTTGAGCGCCCTGCCGGACAGCTTGGTGATGTCCTCGCCCTTGTACAGAATCGTCCCGGCCGTCGGCTTCTCCAGGTTGACCAGCATCTTGGCGACCGTCGACTTGCCGCAGCCGGACTCGCCGACGATGCCGAGGGTCTCGCCGCGGCCGAGGTGGAAGTCGACGCCGTCGACGGCCTTCACCGCGCCGATCCGTTTCCTGAAGAGGATCCCCCGGGTGAGCGGATAGTGCTTGACCAGGTCGTGGACCTCCAGGATCGCCTCAGCCATCGAGGCACTCCCGCCAGAAGAAGCAGGCGCTGGTGCGGGTCCCGCCTTCATGGTCCGCCTCTTCACGGTCTGCCCCTTCACGGTCCGCCCCTTCACGCTCCACCTCGAACAGCGGCGGCACCTCGGTGCGGCAGATGTCCTGGGCCATCGGGCAGCGCGGGTTGAAGGCGCAGCCGGGCGGGATGTGCATCAGGTTGGGCGGCAGGCCCTTGATCGCGTAGAGCTCCTGGCCCTTCTGGTCGAGGCGCGGGATCGACTCCAGCAGGCCCTTGGTGTACGGGTGGGCGGGGGCCTTGTAGATGTCGTGGACCGGCGCGGACTCGACGATCCGGCCCGCGTACATGACGGCGATCCGGTCGGCGACGTCCGCGACGACGCCGAGGTCGTGGGTGATGAGGATGAGCCCCATGTCGAGCTCGCGCTGCAGCTCGGCGAGCAGGTCCATGACCTGGGCCTGGACGGTGACGTCGAGGGCGGTGGTCGGCTCGTCGGCGATGATCAGGGCGGGCTCCAGGGCCAGCGCCATGGCGATCATGATGCGCTGGCGCATACCGCCGGAGAACTGGTGCGGATAGTCCCGCACCCGGTCGGCGGCGGCCGGGATGCGCACCCGGTCCATCAGCTCGATCGCCTTGGCGCGGGCGTCCTTGCGGGACATCCCGCGGTGCACGGTGAACATCTCGCCGAGCTGGTCGCCGACGCTGAGCACGGGGTTCAGGGAGGACAGCGCGTCCTGGAAGATCATCGCCATCTCGGCGCCGCGGACCTTGCGCCGCTCGTCCTCCTTGAGCTTCAGCAGGTCCCGGCCCTGGAAGAGGATCTCGCCGCCGGTGATCCGCCCGGGCGGCATGTCGAGGATGCCCATGACGGCCTGCGCGGTGACGGACTTGCCGGAGCCGGACTCGCCGAGGACGGCGAGCGTCTCGCCCTCGTCCACGCCGTAGTCGACCCCGTTGACGGCCTTGGCGACCCCGTCCCGGGTGCGGAACTCCACGTGCAGATCGCGCACTTCGAGCAGCACGGCCGTCACCTCAGCTTCGGGTCGAGGGCGTCGCGCACCGCGTCGCCGAGCATGATGAACGCGAGCACGGTGATCGCGAGGGCGCCGGCGGGCCACAGCAGCATGTGCGGGGCCGTGCGGATGTAGGCGGAGGCCGAGGAGATGTCGATGCCCCAGCTGACCGTGGGGGGCTTCAGGCCGACGCCGAGGTAGGAGAGCGTCGCCTCCAGCGCGATGTAGGTGCCGAGCGCGATGGTGGCGACGACGATGACCGGTGCGACGGCGTTGGGGGTGATGTGCCGCAGCATCAGGCGGGAGTTCGAGGCGCCGAGGGCACGGGCGGCCTGGACGTAGTCGTTGTGCTTGGTGGTGATGACGGAGCCGCGTGCGATGCGGGAGATCTGGGGCCAGCCGAGCAGCACCATGAACCCGATGACCGGCCAGATGGTGTTGCTGGTCACCACGGAGAGCAGGACCAGACCCCCGAGCACCACGGGGATCGCGAAGAAGATGTCGGTGATCCGGGACAGGACCGAGTCGCCCACCCCGCCGAAGAACCCGGCGAGTCCGCCGAGCACCGAGCCGAGGATCGCGACGCCGAGGGTGGCGCAGACGCCGACGCTGATCGACACGCGGGTCCCGTACACCACCCGTGTGTAGACGTCGCAGCCCTGCCCGTCGAACCCGAAGGGGTGCCCCGGCTGCGAGCCCTCCTGGGCCTTGGCGAGGTCGCACTTGAGGGGGTTCTGGGTGGCGATCAGCGAGGGCCACAGGGAGATGACGACCAGGAACACGATGAGGAGCCCGGAGACGATGAAGACGGGGTTGCGCCGCAGATCGCGCCAGGCGTCGGACCACAGGCTTCTGGGCTTCTCCTGGGGCCCCGTGCCCTCCGGTCCTCCTGGGACCTTCTCCAGGGTGGCGCCCTCGCTCGTGGCGAGGTCCATGGCACCGCCCGCGCCGGTCGCGGCGATGGCGCCGTCCCGCTGGTACGGCGGTGGCTGCTCAGGCATAGCGGATCCTCGGGTCGAGTACGGCGTAGAGGAGGTCGACGAGCAGGTTGGCGACCAGGAACACGAGGACGAGGACGGTCACGAAGCCGACCACGGTCTGGGTGTTCTGCCGCACGATCCCCTGGTAGAGCTGGTATCCGACGCCGTGGATGTTGAAGATCCGCTCGGTGACGATCGCGCCGCCCATGAGCGCGCCGATGTCCGTGCCGATGAAGGTGACCACGGGGATCAGCGAGTTGCGCAGCAGGTGCTTGGTGATCACCCGATGCCGGGGCAGGCCCTTGGCGACGGCCGTCCTGACGTAGTCGGACCGCTTGTTCTCGGCGATGGAGGTCCGGGTGAGCCGGGTGACGTAGGCGAGGGAGACGGAGGCGAGGACCAGTCCGGGCACGATCAGTTCGCCGAAGGTGGCGTCCGTGGAGACCGAGGGTCTGATCCAGCCCCACTCGACACCGAAGAGCAGTTGCAAGAGCAATCCGGTGACGAAGGTCGGGATCGAGATGACGACGAGGGTGAGCAGCAGGACACCGGTGTCGACGGGCCGGCCGCGGCGCAGCCCGGTGACGACGCCCAGCAGGATGCCGATGACGATCTCGAAGATGATCGCGACGATCGTCAGCCGGATGGTGACGGGAAAGGCGCTCGCCATCAGCTCGGTGACCGGCTGCCCGTTGAAGGCGGTGCCGAAGTCGCCGGTGAAGACATTGCCCATGTACGTGAGGTATTGCTGCCACAGCGGCTTGTCGAGGCCGAACTCCTTGCGCAGCTGGGCGGCGGTGGCGGGGTCGCACTGCCGCTCGCCGCACAGGCCCGCGATGGGGTCGCCCATCACGTTCACCATCAGGAAGATCAAGAGCGTGGCGCCGATGAAGACCGGGATCATCTGGAGCAGACGCCGGATCACATACCGTCCCATGAGGGCTCCGGAGGTAGTACGGGGCCCACGCCCGGGTTCGCTTCAGCAACCCGGGCGTTCACCCCGTGGACGGCTCAGCTGACCTTGATCTCGTTGTAGACGGGCACGCTGAACTGGTTGAGCGCCACGTTGGAGATCCTGTCCGAGTAGCCCGCGCTGCCGTTCTGGTACCAGAGCGGGATGGCGGCCATGTTGTCCCGTACGACCCCTTCGGCCTGCTGGAAGAGCTGGATGGCCTTGGCCTTGTCGGTCTCGGCGTTCGCCTGGTCGACGAGCTTGTCGAAGTCCTTGTTGGACCACTTGCCGTCGTTGGAGGAGGCGTTCGTGTAGTACAGCGGCTGCAGGAAGTTCTGGATCAGCGGGTAGTCCATCTGCCAGCCGGCCCGGAACGGACCCGGCATCTTGTGCTGCCCGATCTGGTTGCGGAAGTCGGCGAAGGTGCCGATCGGGTTGCCGACGCAGGCCTTGTCGTTGCCCAGCGCGTTGTTGATGGAGTTGCAGACGGCGTCGATCCACTCCTTGTGGGAGCCGGAGTCCGCGTTGTACGAGATCTTGATCTGGCCGCCGGGCAGTCCGCCGCCGTCCTGGATCAGCTTCTTGGCCTGCGCGGGGTCGTACCGGCAGGAGGCGCCGCACAGCCCGTCCTGGAAGCCGCCGGCCTTGCCGAGCACCGGTGAGGTCCAGTCGGAGGCCGGGGTGCGGGTCTTCCGGAAGATCGTGCTGGTGATCTGGTCCCGGTCGATCGCCATGGACAGGCCCTTGCGGACGTTCTCCATGCCGCTCTTGTCCCAGGCCTGGTCGTAGAAGGGGAAGGCGATGGTCTGGATGATGCCGGCCGGGGTGTTGATGTACCGGCCGCCGAGATCGCTCTTCACGTTCTTGAGCTGGGCGGCGGGCACGTCGTCGACGAGGTCGAGGTTGCCCGCCAGCAGGTCGGTGTAGGCGGTGTTGTTGTCGGTGTAGACCTTCAGGTCCACCCCGCCGTTCTGTGCCTTGTCCGTCCCCGGGTACGCGCCCCACTTCCGCAGGGACATCTTCGAGCCCTTGGTGTACGAGTCGACGGTGTAGGGACCGTTGCCGATCGGCTTCTTCAGCCAGGCCGCGTGGTCGCTGAAGAACGCCTTGGGCAGCGGTGCGAAGGCCACGTAGCCGAGGGTGTCGGGGAAGGTCGAGAACTTCTGGTTGAGCTTGACGGTGAAGGTGTGGGCGCCGGTGACCTTCAGCCCCGACAGCGTGTCCGCGCTCTGCGTTCCCGTCTCGGGGTGGACCTTGTCGTAGCCCTCGATGTACCCGAAGAAGTACGCGTTCTTCTGGTTGTTCTTGAGACTGGCCCCGTAGTTCCAGGCGTCCACGAAGGACTGCGCGGTGACGGGCTCTCCGTTGCTGAACGTCCAGCCGTCCTTGACGGTGATCGTGAAGTTCTGCGAGTCCGAGGTGTCGATCTTCTGCGCCAGCATGTTCTGGGCCGCGCCGGTCCTGGCGTCGTACCGCTTCAGCCCCCGGAAGATCATGTCGAGGACCTTGCCGCCCTGCACCTCGTTGGTGTTGGACGGCTCCAGCGGGTTCTGCGGGTCCCCCCAGGAGGAACTGAGGACCCCGGCGCCACCACCTCCTCCACCGCCGCCCCCGCCGCCTCCGCAGGCCGTCACCACGAGAGCCATCGCCGCCGCACCCGCGGCCCATGTGGCGTGCGTCGCTCCACGCATGGAGTGCCTCCCAGAGTGCGCTGCCGCCAGCGCCGCGGCGCTGTTCCATTACCGGCCAATATCGGCCGGTAACGCACATACCGCACATTCAGGCCACCCGTACGTGGTCAGGCGCGCGCCACCAACTCCACCTCGAAGCCGTCCGCGTCCTCCAGATACGCGGCGCAGTGCTCCGGGCCGCCCGCGTGCGGATAGCGGTCCGTGAAGAGAGGGGACCAGCCGTGCCGGGGCGCCTCGGCCACGAGGCCGTCGAGTTCGGTCCGGTCCGCCACGTGGAAGGCCAGGTGGTTCAGGCCGGGGCGCAGCCGGTCGTGGGAGCCCGCCCGCAGCGCGGGCGACTGCTCGAGGACCAGATACGTCTCGCCCCGGCGCCAACTGCGGCCGTGCGGCCACTCCTGGTACGGCTCACAGCCCAGGCGCTCCAGCAGCCATCCCCAGGAGCGGACCGCGCGCCCCAGGTCCGGCACCCACAGTTCGACGTGGTGCAGCATTTCCCCCACCTGTTCTTCCCCCCACCCGAAAAAGCCGGTTCCCGGCACCGCGGTGGCGGTGCCGGGAACCGGCCGGTCGTTCACGGAACGCGTGGCGCTCAGGCCGCGTGCACGACGTCCTTCTCCTCGGCGAAGTGGCACGCCGACTCGTGGGCCGCCGGCGAGTCCACACCCATGAAGACCTCGGGCACCGCAAGGATCGGGGTCTCCGTGGAGCACCGTTCCTGCGCCTTCCAGCAGCGGGTACGGAAGCTGCAGCCCGACGGCGGGTTGGCCGGGGACGGCACGTCACCGGTCAGGATGATCCGGTCGCGGTGCTCACGGGCCTCCGGGTCCGGCACCGGGACCGCCGACAGCAGCGCCTGGGTGTAGGGGTGCGTCGGGTGGTCGTAGATCTGCTCGTCGGTGCCGATCTCCGCCATCTTGCCGAGGTACATCACGCCGACCCGGTCCGAGATGTGCCGGACGATCGACAGGTCGTGCGCGATGAAGAGGTAGGAGAGGTTGAACTCGTCCTGGAGCCGCTCCATCAGGTTGATGACCTGCGCCTGTACCGACACGTCCAGCGCCGAGACCGGCTCGTCGCAGATGATGATCTCGGGGTTGAGCGCGAGACCGCGGGCGATGCCGATGCGCTGACGCTGACCGCCCGAGAACTGGTGCGGGTAGCGGTTGATGTACTCGGGGTTGAGGCCGACCACGTCCAGCAGTTCCTGGACCTTGCGCCGCCGGTCGCCCTTCGGAGCCACCTCGGGGTGGATGTCGAAGGGCTCACCGATGATGTCGCCCACCGTCATACGGGGGTTGAGCGAGGTGTACGGGTCCTGGAAGACCATCTGGATGTTGCGGCGCACGGCCTTCAGGGCGCGCCCGGACAGCTTGGTGATGTCCTGGCCCTTGTAGAAGATCTCGCCCGCGGTGGCCCGCTCCAGGTTCATCAGGAGCTTGGCCACGGTGGACTTGCCACAGCCGGACTCGCCCACGATGCCCAGCGTCTCACCCTGGTACAGGTCGAACGAGATACCGTCGACGGCCTTCACCGCGCCGATCTGCCGCTTGAACAGGATGCCCTGGGTGAGCGGGAAGTGCTTCTTCAGGTTGCGCACCTGAAGGATCGGCTCGCCACGATCGACGGGCGCCTCGATCGCCGCGACCGCCTCCGCCTCGGAGTGGGCGTCGACGACCTCCACCTCGGAGACGTTCGGGGTGGCCTCCTGCTCGTCGTTCTTGCTGAGCTCAGCCATGGATCGTCTCCTTCCAGAAGTGGCAGGCCGAACCGCGGCCGACCAGCTCGGTGCCGTCCTGCTCGCTGACCGGGAGCAGCGCCGGGACGTCCGTACGGCAGATGTCCTGGGCCTTGGGGCAGCGCGGGTTGAAGGCGCAGCCCTTCGGAATGTGCAGCAGGTTGGGCGGCAGACCCTTGATCGCGTACAGCTCCTGGCCCTTCTGGTCCAGGCGCGGGATCGAGTCCAGCAGACCCCGCGTGTACGGGTGCGCGGGGCGCTTGTACAGCTCGTGGACCGGGGCACGCTCCACGATCCGGCCCGCGTACATCACGGCGATCTTGTCCGCGACGTCGGCGACGACGCCGAGGTCGTGGGTGATCAGGATCAGGCCCATGTTGTACTCGCGCTGAAGGTCCGAGAGCAGGTCCATGACCTGGGCCTGGACCGTCACGTCAAGCGCCGTGGTGGGCTCGTCCGCGATGATCAGGTCCGGCTCCAGGGCCAGCGCCATCGCGATCATGATGCGCTGGCGCATACCGCCCGAGAACTGGTGCGGGTAGTCGTTCACACGGGCCGCGGCGGCCGGGATCTTCACCCGGTCCATCAGCTCGATCGCCTTGGCCTTGGCCTCCTTCTTGGAGAGGCCCTGGTGCACCCGGAACATCTCGCCGAGCTGGTAGCCGACGGACAGGACCGGGTTGAGCGAGCTGAGCGCGTCCTGGAAGATCATGGCGATCTTCTGGCCGCGGATCTTGCGGCGCTCCTCGCCGGACATCTTGAGCATGTCCTGGCCGCGGAAGAGGATCTCGCCCTGCGGGATCCTCGCCGGCGGCATGTCGAGAATGCCCATGATCGCCTGCGCGGTCACGGACTTGCCGGAGCCGGACTCGCCGAGCACGGCGAGGGTCTCGCCCGCGCTGACGCTGTAGTTGACACCGTTGACCGCCTTGGCCACGCCCTCGCGGGTGTGGAACTCGACGTGCAGGTCACGCACTTCGAGCAGCGGCCCGTCGTCGGTGCCGCCCTTACGCGGGGCGGGCACCGGGACGGAGTCTTCGATGATGGTCACGTACGCCTCCCTCAGCGCAGCTTCGGGTCGAGGGCGTTACGGACGGCCTCACCGAGCATGATGAATGCCAGCACCGTGATGCTGAGCATGATCGACGGATAGAGCATGATCCACTGCGCCACGCGGATCTGGTTGCCGCCGTCCGAGATGTCGTTGCCCCAGGACACGCCGTTGAGGCCGAGGCCCAGGAAGGACAGGGTCGCCTCGGCGGAGATGTAGACACCGAGCGAGATGGTGGAGACGACGATCACGGGGGCGAGCGTGTTCGGCAGGATGTGCCGGAACATGATCCGCGGGGTGCTCGCGCCCAGGGCCTTGGCCGCGTGTACGTAGTCGGCCTGCTTGGTGGTGATCACCGCGCCGCGCATCACGCGGGCGATCTGCGTCCAGCCGAAGGCGGCCAGCGCGCCGATGACGACCCAGGTCGTGCGGTCCGGGAAGGAGGTCAGCACGACCATGGTGGCGAGCAGGAACGGGATGCCGAAGAAGACGTCCGTCAGACGCGACAGGATCGAGTCGACGACGCCGCCGAAGTATCCGGCGATCATGCCCATCAGGCCACCCACGACCGTCACCGCGAGGGTGGTGCCGAAGCCCACGGCCACGGAGGCCCGGGTGCCGTAGATGACACGGGCGTAGACGCTGCGGCCCTGCTGGTCGTAGCCCAGCCAGTCCCCGGAGAAGACGTGGCCGAACTTCGGCTTCTGCAGGAAGTGCTTGGCCAGGTCGCCCTTGATGGGGTCGGTGTCGGTGAACAGCCCCGGGAAGAAGGTGATGGTCAGCAGCAGCAGGATCAGCACCGCCGACACACCGAAGATCCAGCTGTGCCGGAGGTCGTTCCAGGCGTCGCCCCACAGGCTGCGGGACTTCTCCGGCTTGTTCACCGCAGGCGTCACCGGGGTCGCTCCGTCGGCGGTCGCCACCGCCGTCTGGACGTCGGTCTTGGTCACGTCAGGCATAGCGAATCCTCGGGTCCAGGACCGCGTACAGCAGGTCGACGAGCAGGCTGGCGAGGAGGTAGACGATGACCAGGATGGTCACCAGGCCCACGAGCGTGGTGCCCTCCCGGCGCACGATGGACTGGTAGATCGTGCCGCCGATGCCCTGGATGTTGAACAGGCCCTCGGTGACGACGGCTCCGCCCATCAGCGCGCCGATGTCGGTGCCCAGGTAGGTGATCACGGGGATCAGCGAGTTGCGCATGAGGTGGACGCCCACCACACGGCTCTTGGGCAGGCCCTTGGCGACGGCGGTACGGATGTAGTCGGCGCGCATGTTCTCGGCGACCGACGTACGGGTGAGCCGGGTCACATAGGCCAGCGAGGCGGTCGCGAGGACGAACGCCGGCATCAGCAACTCGTTGAAGTTCGTGGAGTCGTTCACGTTCGGCGGCAGCCAGTTGAGCTGGAAGGCGAAGACCACCTTCAGGATGAAGCCGAGGACGAACACCGGAACCGAGATCAGCAGCAGCGAGACCAGCAGGATCGCGTTGTCCGCGAACCGCCCGGCGCGCATGCCCGCCCAGACGCCCAGGACCAAGCCCAGGACCAACTCGATGGCGAAGGCCAGCCCGCCAAGACGGAGGGTCACCGGGAACGCCTCACCGAGGACGTCCGTGACGGGGCGGCCGCTCGCGATCTGCGTGCCGAAGTCGAAGTGAAGGATCATGTCCTTCATGTAGTGGTAGTACTGCACCAGGATCGGCTGGTCCAGGCCGTACTGATGTCTCAGTGAGGCGATGACGGCAGGGCTTCCGCCCTTGTCGCCGAACAGGCCTCGCACGGGGTCGCCGGGCAGGGCGTAGACCATGAGAAAGATCAGCAGGGTCGTCCCGATGAAGACCGGGATCATCTGGAGCAGTCGTCGTGCGACGTAGCGCCCCATCGTGCCTCCATGTAGTTACTACGGCGACAGCCGACGGGCCCTTCCCTTGCGCACCCCTGAACGAGATGCGCATGGAAAGGGCCCCCCGGCCGCTGCCGTCCCCCCGGGTGCGGCGCACGAGGCGGCGCCGTACCCGGGATCACGGGCTGATTGCGGTTACTTCTTGACCTGAACGCCGGTCAGGATCGGGTCACCGTCCTGGGCGTAGTCGACGCCGGTGACCTTGTCCGAGTAGCCCGCGTTGACCTTGTAGTACCAGAGCGGGATGCTCGGCATGTAGTTGACGAGCTCCTTCTCGATGTCCTGGTACTTCTTCTCCGAGTCCGCGAGCGAGCTGGCGGTGTCGGCCGCGGCGATGTCGGCGTCGACCTTCTTGTTCGAGAACCCGCTCGTGTTGCCGTCCGACTTGGTGCCGAACAGGTCACGGATGAAGTTGGCGTTCATCGGGAAGTCGAGCACCCAGCCACTGCGGTACATGGACTTGACCGAGTGCGCGTCACGCGCGTCCAGGTCGGCCTGGAAGTCGGCCTTGGAGTCGCCGGCGCACTTGACACCGGTGGCGTTGGTGATCGAGTTGCAGACCGCCTCCACCCACTCCTTGTGACCGCCGTCGGCGTTGTACTGGATGGTGATGGCGTTGCCCGGGACGCCGCCGCCGTCCTTGATGAGCTGCTTGGCCTTGGTCGGGTTGTACGTGAAGACGTCGCCGCCGGCGTTGGGCTCGTAGCCGAGGACACCCTTCGCGACCCAGCCGGTGGCGGGCTCACGGGTGCCCTGGAGCACCGTCTTGGTGATCGTGTTGCGGTCGATCGCCATCGACAGGCCCTGCAGGACCTTCGCGTTGATGCCCTTCCACTGCTTGGTGTAGAAGGCCGGCGTGATCGTCTGGATCGCCGAGTACGCCTTGTCCACCGCGCGGGTGCCGAGGTCCGACTTGTAGACCGGCAGGTCCTTCGGGGCGATCTGACGCAGGACGTCGACGTTGCCCGACTTCAGGTCCTCGTAGGCCGTCTCCAGGTTGGTGTAGTTCTTGAAGATCACACCACCGTTCTTGGCCTTGTCCGGACCCTGGTAGCCGTCGAACTTGGCGACCTCGATCTGCTTCTTGTGCGCCCAGCTGACGAACTTGTACGGGCCGTTGCCGATCGGGTGCTCGCCCGCGGCCTTCGGGTCCTTGTAGAAGGACTCGGGCAGCGGCGAGAAGACCTCGTAGCCGAGCTTGTAGACGTAGTAGGGGATCGCCTTGTTGAGCGTGATCGTGAAGGTGCTGTCGTCGACGACCTTCAGACCGGACATCTCCGTGGCCTTCGGCTTGCCCTTCGCCGGGGCGACCTCGTCGTAGCCCGCGATGTCGGAGAACCAGAAGCTGTTGGTCTGCTTGTTCGCCGGGGCGGCGGCCCAGTTCCACGCCTTGACGTAGGACGTGGCGGTCACCGGGGTGCCGTCGTGGAACTTCCAGCCCGACTTCAGCTTGACCGTGTAGGTCTTGTTGTCCTTCGTGTCCACCGACTGCGCGTTCACGTAGACGATGTTGCCCTTCTCGTCGTAGCTCACGAGCTGCGAGAAGAGGGACTTGATGACAATGCTGCCGTTGGACTCCATGGTGTTGGCCGGCTGCAGCGGGTTCTGCGGCTCGCCCACCTCGACCGAGAACTTACCGGCCGGGTTGACGGCGGCCTTGCTGTCGTCGCCCTTGTCGCCACCGCCACCACCACAGGCGGTCGCTCCCAGCGCCACAACCGCGGCTATCGCGACCCACTTGGCGCTCTTGGCACCGCGCATGGGTTCCTCCTCATGAGTCCATTGGTTCACCGCAAAAGGGAGCACTAGTCACATTGCCGACACTTCGGACGGAGAAAGTGCTGGTGCCCCCCGCGCTCGCAAGCCGACGCCACCTGAAGGCGTATGGCCCGTTGATCCGAGCTCTACGCGCCTAACTATCTGCCATGGGCCAGACCCCGACCACACTCACAAGGTCTCGGTTCGATCACACCTGTCGCCTACTTCTTCCAAAATCCGGACAAAGGGTTTGCTGAAAGATCCCTCCGAAACGGACTTGTTACACATCTATCGGTCTCGACCGTCCGCATTGCGGACACACGGAGCGAAAAAAGAGGTTGCGACTATCGTGGCCGTCATGTGGGGGTGCCATTGGCGTGCCCACCCACCCCGGACCGGCGGGGGCAACTGCCCCGGCATACGGTCAACGGGCTTCCACCACAAGGCCGTTCGTGATCAAGCGCGTACATCCCCTGACGGTGTGACCACGGCCTCGATACGTGCCGTGCGGCCGGGACCCACGTGATTGCAGGGTAGTGGGAACCAGCCATTTTGGAGGCCTACTCCTCCGTAATGAAGGGTTTTCCCTACCCTCTCCCGGCTCCCCGCCCTATCGCAGCGCCGTACCGCCGCGCAAGCCGCGCGCCGCGCTCCACGCACCCCCCAACGCAACGGGCACCCCGCGGATGCGAGGTGCCCGAAATCACTGCGGAACGGCCGAGGTCAGCCGTGCTTGGCCCGGCTGGCGGAGCGACCGCGCTCCTTCTGGTCGAGGACGACCTTGCGGATGCGCACGGCCTCCGGGGTCACCTCGACGCACTCGTCGTCGCGGCAGAACTCCAGGGACTGCTCCAGGGAGAGCTTGCGCGGCGGGACGATCGCCTCGAACGAGTCCGCGGCGGCGGAGCGCATGTTGGTGAGCTTCTTCTCCTTGGTGATGTTCACGTCCATGTCGTCGGCGCGGGAGTTCTCGCCGACGATCATGCCCTCGTACACCTCGGTGCCGGGGTCGGTGAACAGCACACCGCGCTCCTGGAGGTTCGTCATCGCGAAGGCGGTGACTGCACCGGCACGGTCGGCGACCAGCGAGCCGTTGTTACGCGTGGTCAGCGTGCCGAACCACGGCTCGTGGCCCTCGTGGATGGAGTGGGCGATGCCCGTGCCGCGCGTGCCGGTCAGGAACTCGGTCCGGAAGCCGATGAGGCCGCGGGAGGGCACGACGAACTCCAGGCGGACCCAGCCGGAGCCGTGGTTCGACATGTTGTCCATACGCCCCTTGCGGACGCCCATGAGCTGCGTGACCGCGCCCATGTGCTCCTCGGGCACGTCGATCGTCATGCGCTCGACCGGCTCGTGCACCTTGCCGTCGATGATCTGGGTGACCACCTGGGGCTTGCCGATGGTCAGCTCGAAGCCCTCGCGGCGCATCTGCTCGACCAGGATGGCGAGCGCGAGCTCACCACGGCCCTGGACCTCCCAGGCGTCCGGGCGCTCGGTGTCGAGCACGCGGAGCGAGACGTTACCGACCAGCTCACGGTCCAGGCGGTCCTTGACCTGGCGGGCGGTGACCTTGCGGTCCTTGACGGCGGCCTTCGCGGTGGCGCCCTTACCGGTGCCGCCGCGGCCGACCAGCGGCGAGGTGTTCGTGCCGATGGTCATCGAGATCGCCGGCTCGTCGACCGTGATCAGCGGGAGCGCGATCGGGTTCTCGGGGTCGGCGAGCGTCTCGCCGATCATGATGTCCGGGATACCGGCCACGGCACAGATGTCACCGGGGCCCGCCTTCTCGGCGGGCTTGCGGGTGAGCGCCTCGGTCATCAGCAGCTCGGTGATGCGGACGTTGGACATCGTGCCGTCGCGCTTGATCCACGTGACGGTCTGGCCCTTGCGCAGCTCGCCCTGCTCGACGCGCAGCAGCGCGATACGGCCGAGGAAGTTGTCGGCGTCCAGGTTGGTGACGTGCGCCTGGAGCGGGGCGGACTCGTCGTAGGACGGGGCCGGGACGGACTCCAGGATCGTGGTGAAGAACGGCTCCAGGTTGTCGCTGTCCTGCGGGACCGTGCCGTTCTCCGGCTTGGTCAGGGAGGCGACACCGTCACGCGCACACGCGTAGACGATCGGGAACTCGATCTGGTCCTCGTCGGCGTCCAGGTCGAGGAAGAGGTCGTACGCCTCGTTCACGACCTCGTCGATACGGGAGTCGGGACGGTCCGTCTTGTTGATGCACAGGATGACGGGCAGGCGGGCCTGCAGCGCCTTGCGCAGCACGAAGCGGGTCTGCGGCAGCGGGCCCTCGGAGGCGTCGACGAGGAGGACGACCGCGTCCACCATCGACAGACCGCGCTCGACCTCGCCACCGAAGTCGGCGTGGCCCGGGGTGTCGATGATGTTGATGGTGATGACCTCACCACCATCCTTCGGGTGGTACTTCACGGCCGTGTTCTTGGCCAGGATCGTGATGCCCTTCTCACGCTCCAGGTCGTTCGAGTCCATCATGCGGTCGTCAAGCGACTCGGCGGCGTGCGCGGCGAAGGCACCGGCCTGCTTGAGCATGGCATCGACCAGGGTGGTCTTGCCATGGTCGACGTGGGCGACGATGGCGACGTTGCGGATGTCGTGGCGCGTGGCCATATTGAGGCGCTTCTCCCGGAGTGAGTGGACGGCCTGCGCGTACGTCAGTGCTACGCGGACCCTGCCGGGCTGGACACGCCACGGCCTTACCCCATGGTACGTGGCCTTGACGGGCGCGGCCTCCGCGGGCCGGTCCGCGGAGGCCGCGGACAGCGTTCCCGGCCTTGTGATCAGGCGCTTTTCGCGGCCGCCGAATCGGGCGGACAGGTCTCTCGAACGGCTGTGCGCTCGGCGGAGCCCGCCTTGTCGGGGCCGTCCCTCAGCGGATCGCCGCAGGAGAGGAACCCGCTGCCGTTGGCGGCCCAGCTCAGCACATGGCCCTTGATCGGCCCGGCGTCACCGCCGGCACAGGTGTAGGTGAAGTCGGCCTCGACCAGATCGATGTACGACCATCCGTAATACGCCCCCTTGAGATCACTCGAGTCCATCTCGATGTACGACCCCACCGCGGCCGGCTCCGCCGACTCCGTCGGGTCCGCGAGCGGCTCGTCCGTCTTGAGATACCGGCCCAGCGCCTTGATCGCGTCCGCCGCGCGGACCCCGGCCGCCGTGGACGTCATATGGGGCTTGTAGCTGACGCCCTTCACCGGCTTCACGAGGACCGAGACGGAGTCCGTCCTCTTCTTCAGCCTGATCGGATCGGCGAGCCCGGTCAGCTTCTGCCCGCGCTCGATGCCGGACCAGGCGTAGGTGCCGTGCGTACACGCGACGGCCCGGTCGTCCTTCTTGTTCTTGTGGTCCTTGCCACCGTCACCGCCGCCGCAGCCCGCGGTGACGGCGAGCAGCGCCGCCGTGGTGAGAGCGACCCCTGCGTTCACGCGAAGACGCTTGCCCATGACCATCCCCGTATCCCCCGTGTCCCCCCATGACCAGCGGTGATCACCGGTCGGGAAGACACTCTGCCCGGCGGGGGCGCGCCGGGCAATCGGCTTGAGGACGATCTGAGGGAGGGACTACTTGTCCTTCTCCTCTTTGTCCGTCGGGCTCCCCGGTGTGTGCTGTGCCCCCTGGGCGCCCTTCTTCAAGAAGCCCATGTCCTCGTAGAGCGGGGTCTGGAACCCGAAGGCGCCGGCGTTGGCGAGGTTCGGGCGGGTGGCCATGAGCTGGGGCCGCTGATAGAGGGGAATCGATCCGGCGGCGGCCCAGATCCGGGCGTCGGCCTTGCGGACCAGGGAGCGCGACTCGTCCTCGTCCAGCGTCGCGATGGCCTGGTCGAAGAGCTGGTCGACCTGGTCGGTGCCGACCCGGGTGTAGTTCTGCTCGACGGTGAGGGAGCCGTCGGCGGCCGGGACGGGCTTGGCGTAGATCGGGCGGGCGTCGGTGGCCGGGAAGGCCGAGGCGGGCCATGAGTACAGCGCCAGGTCGTACTGGCCGGAGGCGATGTGGTCCTTGAAGTAGCTGTCGTCCGGCACCTTGGACGTCTCCGTATGGATACCGATGCGCTCCAGCATCCAGGAGATCCGGTCGGCGACCGCGCGCAGCGACTCCGAACCGGGGCCCGAGGGCAGGACGAACCGCAGCGTCAGCGCCTGGCCGTCCTTGGCGAGCGCGCCGGCCGCGGCGCCCGCGGGGGCGGCCGTGCCCTTGGGCGCGTAGGCGCCGGGCGCCCCGCCCTGCCGGTTGTCCTTGGGGGCGTACTGCCTGCCGTCGAGGTGTTTGCCGGCCTCGTCGCCCGCGTGCTGCTTCCCGTGCTTGTCCGAGTGGTCGTTCGGGTCCTTCTTCTCCCGGTCGACCTTCTCCCGGTCGGCCTCGCCGTTCTTGTCGTCCTCGCCGACGATGTACGTCCAGTCGTCCGGGAGCGCGTCGGAGTCCGCCTTCTTGCCCTCGGGGTCCGCCTTCTTGCCCTCGGGCCCCGCGGCCTTCTCCTTCTCCTTCTTCTTCTGCTGCTGCTTCACCGGTCCCCCGGGCACCCATCCGGCATCCGCCAGCAGCGCCTGCGCCTCCTTGGTGTCCTGACCGCCGAGCGCGCCGCTGTTGTCGGTGTAGGCCGGCTGGCCGGAGAGCGCGAGGTGGCTGCCGACCGGGACGGCGGGCAGGCCCAGCGGATCCAGGACGACCTTGGCGAGTTCGTCGCGGTTGATGGCGCGGGCGACGGCGCGGCGGACGCGCTCGTCGGCGAGTGGACCCTCGGAGCCGTTCAGGGCCAGCTGGGTGTAGGCGGGTTCGAGGGACTTGCGGACCACGAAGTCCCCGGCGCGCATCGCCTTCGCGGGCGTCAGCGGCGCGCCCGACCCCTGCAACGGGGCGCCCGACCCCTGCAACGGGGCGCCCGGCCCCTGCAGCGGGGCACCCGCCCCCTGCGACGGGGCGCTGCCCTTGTCGCGGGCGGCGAACGTGATCCGGCCGGCCTCCTCGGGATCGATCTCGGCCATGTCGACCTTGTCGTTGGCGAGGGCGTCCTCCCGTCTGTCGCGCGGGACGGCGATCAGCGCGATCTCGGAGAGCTTGGCGGGGCGGCCCCACCAGCGCGGGTTGCGGGCGAGCAGGACCTCGCCGCTCTTGTGGTCGATCTTCCGCAGGGCGAACGGGCCCGCGGTGGCCTGGAGCTTGCGGCGCGCTCCGTCGTTGAAGGCGTCCGCGGTGCCCATCACGTCCTTCGGGTACAGCGGCGAGAAGAGCGACTTCCAGTCGGCGTACGGACGGCTGAAGGTGACGCGGACCTCCAGGTTGCTCTTGCCCCGCTCGATCTTCTCGATGCGGTCGTAGCCGGCGTTGCGGGCCGTCCAGTACGCGCTGTCCTTGCCGGACAGGGCACGCCACTGGGCGGCGAAGTCGGCGGCGCCGATCTCGCGGCCGTCGCTCCAGACCGCCTGCTGGTTGAGCTTGTAGAGCACGACCTGCTTGGGCTCGCTCTCGACGATCTTGGCCGATTCGAGGTAGTCGGGATTGAGCTGGGGGGTGCCGTTGGCGTCGAGGCGGTACAGAGCGGGCAGCACGGCGCCGGCGATCCGGGAGGTCCCGGCGTCGGCGTCCGCCTGGAAGGTGTTGAGGGTCTGCGGCATGGCGTCCACCGCCCAGCGCAGGGTGCCGCCGTCCTGGATCAGGTCGCGGGTCGCGGGCGCGATGTCCTGCGCGGCGACGGGCTTGGCGACCTCCTCGTCCGCGCTGCACGCGGCGAGGGCGGGTACCGCGAGCGCGCCCGCGGTGAGGAACGCGACCGAGCGCATCACCGCGCGCGGTCCGACGCCGTCGTGGGACATCTCTGCTACCTCCGGGACAAGCCGCGCCGTGGGCGAACGAGGGTTTCTGATCACGTTCGGCGGTACATTACGGATATATGGAGCTGATCAGATCTACGGACCCACTGAAGAGGAAAGGGTTCGCACACCGGTGACGACACGCGAGGAGCGAGAGCAAGCGCACCCGTGCGGCGCAACGCCGAGCGACTCGACCCGGCCCGTCCGGCGTTCGAGGACGAGCCCCGTTCGGGCCTAAGCGGGGGTCTGAGGGGGCGCACCCCAGGGGACGGCGCCCCAGCGCACGCCCGCCAATCGGTGCACGTCCCTTCACACCGGCAGGTGTGACGCGCAACACTCGCAGGCGCATGAACGTTGCCACCCAGGGCCCAGAAGGCCCACGGAAGCGAGGTCACGTCATGTCCGTGCAAGACGACCTGATGTCAGTCCAGCGCTGCCTCGACGACCTGAACCGGTCGATGGGCCGCCTGGAGCAGCAAATCGGCAGCGGCGGGCTCGAGATGCGCCGCGTCCGTGCCGACGCCGACCATCTGCGCGAGAGCGTCGCGCTGCTGCGCGAGACGGCCCCCGGCCTCACCTCGCCGCGGCGCCCCGATCTCGTGGCCATCCCCGACACCCCGTACGACAACACCCTGTGGACGGACTCGGACGACGAGGGTCTCGGCGCCCGCGACCGGCACGCCCCCTGACCCCACCGACCGGAGCTCTCCTTGACCACTGGTACGGAACCTCATCCGAACAGCGGCGGCGTACGGACCGGCACGCGCGCCGCGATCGCCGCCCCGCATCTGCGGACCGACCGCTGGTGGCTGGCGCCCGCCGCCACCGCGGCCGGGCTGCTGGCCTTCGTGGTCTATTCGACCTGGCGGGCCTTCGCGGACTCGAACTACTACTCCGCGCCGTACGTCTCGCCGTTCTACTCGCCCTGTCTGGCGGACCGGTGCCAGACCATGCACGCGGGCCCGAACGCGGACCTCTTCGGGAGCTGGTGGGGCATCTCCCCCGCCGTCATCATCCTGATCTTCCCGCTCGGCTTCCGGCTGACCTGCTACTACTACCGCAAGGCCTACTACCGCGGCTTCTGGCTGTCACCCCCGGCCTGCGCGGTGGCGGAACCGCACAAGAAGTACACCGGCGAGACCCGCTTCCCGCTGATCCTGCAGAACATCCACCGGTACTTCTTCTACGCGGCACTCCTCGTGGCAGGCGTCCTGACCTACGACACCGTGCTCTCCTTCCGCGACGAGCACTACCGCTGGGGCCACATGGGCCTGGGCACCCTGGTCTTCCTGCTCAACATCACGCTGATCTGGGCGTACACCCTGTCCTGCCACTCCTGCCGGCACATCGTCGGCGGCAAGCTCAAGCACTTCTCCAAACATCCCGTGCGCTACCGGATGTGGCAGTGGGTCGGGAAGCTGAACGCCCGTCACATGCTGCTCGCCTGGGCCTCGCTGGTCAGCGTGGCACTCGCCGACTTCTACGTGTACCTCGTCGCGTCCGGCGCCTTCGACGATCCGCGCTTCTTCTAGATTGGGTGGGGCCTTCTGATGTCCGTGGTTGACAGGCAGGAGTGGGACGTTGTCGTGGTCGGTGCCGGGGGCGCCGGACTGCGCGCCGCCATCGAGGCGCGCGAACGCGGCGCCCGTACGGCCGTGATCTGCAAGTCGCTGTTCGGCAAGGCGCACACGGTGATGGCCGAGGGCGGCATCGCGGCGGCGATGGGCAACGCCAACTCCCACGACAACTGGCAGGTCCACTTCCGCGACACCATGCGGGGTGGCAAGTTCCTGAACCAGTGGCGGATGGCCGAGCTGCACGCCAAGGAAGCCCCGGACCGGGTGTGGGAGCTGGAGACCTGGGGTGCGCTCTTCGACCGCACGAAGGACGGGCGGATCTCGCAGCGCAACTTCGGCGGCCACGAGTACCCACGGCTCGCGCATGTCGGCGACCGGACCGGGCTCGAACTCATCCGGACCCTCCAGCAGAAGATCGTGTCGCTCCAGCAGGAGGACATGAAGGACACCGGGGACTACGAGAGCCGGCTGAAGGTGTATCAGGAGTGCACCGTCACACGCGTGCTGAAGGACGGCAGCCGGGTCTCGGGGGCGTTCTGCTACGAGCGCGAGTCCGGGCGCTTCTTCGTGCTCGAGGCGCCCTCCGTCGTCATCGCCACCGGCGGCATCGGCAAGTCGTTCAAGGTGACGTCCAACTCGTGGGAGTACACCGGCGACGGGCACGCCCTCGCGCTGCTCGCCGGAGCGCCGCTGCTCAACATGGAGTTCGTGCAGTTCCACCCGACGGGCATGGTCTGGCCGCCGTCGGTGAAGGGGATCCTGGTCACCGAGTCGGTGCGCGGCGACGGCGGGGTGCTCAGGAACTCCGACGGCAAGCGGTTCATGTTCGACTACATCCCGGACGTCTTCAAGGAGAAGTACGCGCAGTCCGAGGAGGAGGGCGACCGCTGGTACGAGGACCCGGACCACAACCGGCGTCCCCCGGAGCTGCTGCCGCGCGACGAGGTCGCCCGCGCCATCAACTCCGAGGTCAAGGCGGGCCGCGGATCGCCGCACGGCGGGGTCTTCCTGGATGTGTCGACCCGTATGCCCGCCGAGGTGATCCGGCGCCGGCTCCCCTCCATGTACCACCAGTTCAAGGAGCTCGCGGACGTCGACATCACGGCGGAGGCGATGGAGGTCGGACCCACCTGCCACTACGTCATGGGCGGCATCGCGGTCGACTCGGACTCGGCGGCGACGCGCGGCGTACCGGGGCTGTTCGCCGCCGGCGAGGTCGCGGGTGGTATGCACGGCTCCAACCGGCTCGGCGGCAACTCCCTCTCCGACCTGCTGGTCTTCGGGCGGCGGGCGGGACTGCACGCCGCCGAGTACGCCGCCGAGCACGCCGACGACCGTCCTCCCGTGGACGACGTCCAGATCGACACGGCGGCCGCCGAGGCCCTGCGGCCCTTCTCGGCGGAGGGCCCGGAGACCGCCACCGGCAGTGCTCCGCCGGGGGACGGCACCCGGGCCCCCGCCGCCGGACGCCCGCCCGAGAACCCGTACACCCTGCACCAGGAACTCCAGCAGGCCATGAACGACCTGGTCGGCATCATCCGCCGCGAGGCCGAGATGGAACAGGCCCTGGAGAAGCTCGCGGAGCTGCGGGTACGGGCACGGCGGGCGGGAGTCGAGGGCCACCGGCAGTTCAACCCCGGCTGGCACCTCGCCCTCGACCTGCGCAACATGCTCCTGGTCAGCGAGTGCGTGGCCCGCGCCGCCCTGGAGCGCACGGAGTCGCGCGGCGGCCACACCCGCGAGGACCACCCGACGATGGAGCGGTCCTGGCGTCGCGTCAATCTCGTGTGCCAACTCACCGATCCCACGGGCGGTTTGGCGGCCACCGACCCCGTGCACGGCCAGATCGACCTCAGCCGCGAGACCACCGAACCCATTCGCCCCGACCTGCTCGCCCTCTTCGAGAAGGAGGAGCTGGTCAAGTACCTCGCCGAAGAGGAGCTCTACGAGTGAGCAGCTACGAGGCCCGCTTCAAGGTGTGGCGCGGGGATGTGAAGGGCGGCGGCCTGGAGGACTTCGCCGTCGAGGTCAATGACGGTGAGGTGGTGCTGGACATCATCCACCGGCTCCAGGCGACCCAGGCCCCGGATCTGGCCGTCCGCTGGAACTGCAAGGCGGGCAAGTGCGGTTCGTGCTCGGCGGAGATCAACGGACGCCCCCGGCTGATGTGCATGACGCGGATGTCGGTGTTCACGCAGGAGGAGACGATCACCGTCACACCGCTGCGCGCCTTCCCCGTCGTACGGGATCTGGTCACGGACGTCGGCTTCAACTACGCGAAGGCGCGGCAGGTTCCCGCCTTCGTTCCCCCGGCCGGTCTCGGCCCCGGCGAGTACCGCATGCAGCAGGAGGACGTGGACCGCTCGCAGGAGTTCCGCAAGTGCATCGAGTGCTTCCTGTGCCAGGACACCTGCCATGTCGTGCGCGACCACGAGGAGAACAAACCGGCGTTCGCGGGCCCGCGCTTCCTGATGCGCGTCGCCGAACTGGACATGCACCCGTTGGACGCCGCCGCCGACACCGGTCTGGACCGCAAGCGCACCGCCCAGGAGGAACACGGCCTCGGCTACTGCAACATCACCAAGTGCTGCACCGAGGTCTGCCCCGAGGGCATCAAGATCACGGACAACGCCCTGATCCCCTTGAAGGAACGGGCAGTCGACCGCAAGTACGACCCGTTGGTGTGGCTGGGGTCGAAGATCAGGAGGCGGGATCCGTCGTCGTAGGAGCGGTGGGGCCGCGGCGGCGGTCCCGGGTCGCCCGGTGCATCAGGGCGGCCCCGGTGATCAGGCCCGCGCCGCTCACGAGGGCGCCCGCGAACTGGAGGAAGCCGGGGCCCGAGAAGGCCAGGTTCAACGACTGGAGCGCGACGGCCGCCGTCACCAGCAGCGCGCCCCGGCCCCACAGGCGGCGCCGGACGACGGGACGGCGCTCCCACCCCGGCACCCGGCCGCCGCGCACGGCGACGATCCCGACGGCCGTCGCGAGTCCGAGGACCACGCCTTCGCCGAGACCGGCCGTAAAGAGCCAGTGCCCTGTCATCGGCGTTCGGGGATGCCGGGGCCACCGGGGCGCCGCGAGGCCATCTGCATCACGAGCCCCACGATGAACAGGGCCATACCGGTCATCGCGAAGGGCGCCATGCTGAGGTCGGGCCCTCGGAACGGGCCGATGAACATGTACAGGGACATCCCGGCGGCCCCCACGACCGAGCCGTACCCCCACAGCTTCGGCCGGACGACACGGGGGCGCAGCCAGGGCGGCACCCAGCCCGTGACGATCCCGGCGATCCCCATCAGCGCCGTGCCGGTCATGGCCAGCGCGGCGAAGCCCACCAGATACAGGTGCACCGTCTCTCCCTCCCCCGCAGCACGCCGACCAGGCGCGCTCTCAGATCATGGCACGGGGTTCTCCAGCAGCGTGAGGGTCTGCCCGACGCTGTGTTCCGCGATCGCCCGCATGAACTCCGGATCCGGGAAGTCGCCGTCGAGGAGCCGGAGCGGGCCCGCGACCAGCGAGAGGTGCATGGCCAGGCGGTAGAGGCGCAGCCGGTCCTCGTCGAGACCGTCGGCACGCAGGGCTGCGTAGGCGTCGTAGCCGTCGTGGAAGCGCTGGCGCAGGAAGACGTGCTCCCACTCGGCGTCGAAGTAGAGCAGGCCCTCGATGTCGATGAGGGCGGGGTGGCCGTGTTCGTCCACGAGGACGTGGTCCGGGCCGAGTTCGCCGTGGACGAGGCCGACGCGGCGGCGCGGGCGGACGGCCCCCGCGAGGGTGTGCAGTCGGTCGTGCAGGGCCTCGCGTACGGCGGCGATCCGGGCGTCGCGTGCGGCGGCCTCCGCCAGGTCGGCCAGCGCCCGTTCGAGGACGACCTCTTCGCACGAACCGCCGTACGCACTGCCGCCGTTGTCGACGACGGCGACCTTGCCGTGGCGGGGTGCCGGATGGGCGTGCATGGTGCGCAGGGCCTCGGCCAGTTCCCGCAGGGGCCCAGCGGCGGCCTGGGGGTCGCGGCGCAGCAGGTCCTCCAGACTGCCGCCGCGTACGTCCTCCACCACGGCCGCGTCCGAGGGCACGTGTGTGTGCGTGCGGTCGGTGAACAGCAGGCGGGGGGTGCGGATGCCGAGGGCGGTGAGCCTGTCGTACGCGGCGGTGAAGAGGTCGAGTCCGGAGGCGTGCGAGAAGGAGTCGCGGGGGTCGGCCGGGGCCGCGTCCCAGTAGTCCTCGGCCGGGTCCCAGACGTAGGCGACCGCGGTGGAACCGTCGTCGAGGAAGAGCCGGTAGACACCCTTCTTGGAGCCGCCGCGCAGACGCGTGACAGCGGTGAGCGTCCGGGCCAGGCCCAGCGCGGCACGGGCGAGGGGCGCCAGGTCGTCTTTCGTGAGCGGCCTGCGTGTGACGGTCATCGGACCCACCCTTCCTCGTACGCCGTCCAGTCCTTCTCCCGGGCGGCGAAGTCCACGTACAGGGCGAGGCCGAAGTGTTCTCGGGTGCGGTCGGTGCGCGACAGGCCCAGGCGGGCGCCGCGGACGGCCGCCGTGACCGTCTCGGCCGAGCCGTGGTGGTCCATGTTGTCCTCGTAGTAGAAGGGCAGGCCCATCAGCAGGTCGGTCGATTTCGGGGTGACTTCGAGGGCGAGGGCGGTCTGCTCGGCGACGTAACCGCCGTACAGGCTCTCCAGGGGAAGCGCGGTGTCGTACGACATCACGGCGATCTGGTCGACCCGGCGGGCGACCTGCCCGAAGAACGCCTGGGACCACCACTTGGGGTGTGCCGTGAAGACGCCCGCGACGGAGTGGAGGTTCGGGAGCGGGTCGATCTGGTGGGCGGCGATGGAGAGTTGGGCGTCGTGGGCCCGGGTGACGCGGCGCAGATCGTCGAGCAGGGAGAGGTAGTCCGAGTCGTCGGAGTGCAGGGGCTCCAGGTCGAAGTGGGCGCCCTCGAAACCGGCGTCGAGGACCTGTCCGGCGGAGCGGACGACGGCGGCCCGGGTGCCCGCCCGTTCCAGACGCATCCCGACCTCCCCCTCGGTGGCGAGCACGTCGCCGAGCCAGGCCTGGACGCGGACGCCGGGCAGTTCGCGGTGCACGGCCTCGACCAGCCAACGCGCTTTCGGGTACGCCGACTCGGGCAGGGTCCCGTCGTGTTCCAGCGGTCCCGCGTGCACGTACAGATCCCGGATCCCGGTCGTCCGCAGCCGCTCCGCGAGCGCCTTGACGTCCGCGTCCTTCTTCCGGCCGTCCACCCAGGCGTGGCCCATCCAGAGGGCGTCACGGTCCCTGGTCCGGGTACCGGGGGCCGGGTCTCCGGCGTAGTTGGCCCGCAGGGCGATGCCCGTGGCGAGTGTGGAGAGGACCAACGCCGCAACGAGCCCGAGCGCGACCCGTTTGGGCCAGCGCAGTCGGGGGTGCCGCCAGCCCCGGCCCACCGTTCGAAGCCAGCCGGGGACACGGCTCGAGGACGTACGGCCCTCGTCGTCCCTCGGCCCGCCCGCTCCCGTGTCCGCCCCCGCCCCGGCCGGTGTCGCCGGGCTCTCCGCCGCCGGCTCCGCCTCGGTCCCCGTGCGCCCCTCGTCCATCCCCCGCGCCCCCTCCGTACGCCCCCGTATCCCTCGTACCCTAAGCGGCCCCGCCTCGGCGCATCCCGGTCGCGCCTCCGGGCAAGCGGTCATACGCTCCCAAATGTGACGTCGCCCCTGAGTCGAAGCCGGCCGCGCCGAGCCACGTCCCACATAGCCGCGCGGGTGGCGCATGCCGTGCTCGGCGGACTGCTGGCGACGGGGTGGCTGCTGCTGCCCGTCGCACGGGCGGGTGCCGACGAGGTGGCGGCCGCGCCCGGGCAGGGTGGGACGAGCACCGCTGATCTCGTGCTGCCCCTCGTCGCGGTGGTCGCCGCGGGGGCGCTGGCGGCGTACTCGTACATCCGGCGCATACGACGGGCCCGGACCCGTACGACACCCGGCGGAGCCACTGCGCATCCCGCCCCGTTCGCCGAACTCGACCGGCGGGCACGGCAGTCGCTCGTCGAGATCGACGACTGCGTGCGCACCGGTGCGGAGGAACTCGGCTGGGCGGAGGCCCAGTTCGGTAAGGATGCCGTCGAGACGTACACGGCGGCGCTGGCGTTCGCACGCTCCGAGCTGACGGCGTCCTTCCGGCTGCGGCAGCGACTGGACGACACCGTGCCGGACGACGACCTGGTGAAGCGGCTGCTGCTGGAGGAGATCGCCGCCCGCTGCATGGAGGCGGGGCGGCGGCTGGACGCGGAGGCGGCCGGCTTCGACCTGCTGCGCGCCCTGGAACGGACCCTGCCCGCCGCGCTGGAGTCGGCGGAGGCCCGTTTCCGGGAGCTCGCCGCGCGCACCCCGGCCGCGGAGGCGGCGCTCGCCGAGCTCCACGAGCGGTACCCGCCCTCCGCGTCCCTGCCCGTCGCGGGCCACGTCGAACAGGCCAAGGACCGGCTCGTGTTCGCCACCACCCGCCTCAACCAGGCCCGTCGGTCCCTCGACCGGGGGGAGGGCGAGCGGGCGTCGGCACATCTGCGGGCCGCCGAAGGCGCCGTCGACCAGGCGGGCCTCTTCCTGGACGGTGTCTTCCGGCTCTCCCGCGAACTCGCCTCCGCGGCGGCCCGGTTGCCCGGCGCGCTGCGCGACGCGGAGGCCGAACTCGCGGCGGCGCGCGGCCTCCCGGCCGTCGGTGCGCTGCCCGGACGGATCGCGCATGCCGCGTCGGTCGTCGCCGACGTGCGGCGGGAGAGCGCGGGCGGCGGCCATCCCTACGACCCGCTCGACGCCCTCCGTCGCGTCGTTGACGCCGGAGCACCGCTCCTGGCCGAGGACCGCGTTCCCGTCGACCGGCCCTTCCTCGACCACGCGCTGCTGCCGGCCCGCAGTGTCGTCGCCCTCGCCTCGGACTTCGTCACCACGCACCGGGGAGCGGTCGGGGCCGAGGCCCGGACCCGTCTCTCGGAGGCGGAGCGCCGCCTCGCGCTCGCGCCTTGCGCCCTCGTCGACGTCCGGCACGCCGACGCGCTCGCCCGGGAGGCGGAGCAACTCGCGGAACGGGACGTACGGGCGTACGGGAATCCGTACGCCGGACCCGAGGGTGCGGGCGTCGGCGGTGCGGTGCTCGGCGGGATCCTGCTGGACGACACCCCGGACGCCCCCGCGGCGAGCTTCGGCGGACCGAGGACCCGGGGGCGCGGAGGTTTCAGGGGCGCGGGGAACCGCGCGGTCAGAACAGGCTCAGCAATGCCTCCGCCGGGTCCGTGAGGGGCGTACCGCCGTCCGGGAGCGGGAGTTCGAACCAGACCGTCTTGCCGGCCGGTGTCCGCCGCGAGCCCCACGCGGCGGAGAGCAGACCGACGAGCTGCAGCCCCCGGCCCCCCTCGTCCGTGTCGCGGGCGCGGCGCCGGCGTGGCTGGACGAGGCCCGCGTCCCAGACCTCGCACACCAGGGTCCGGTCGAGCAGCAGACGCAGCCTGATCTCACCCTCGCCGTAGCGCAGCGCGTTGGTGACGAGTTCGCTGACCAGGAGCTCGGTGGTGTCGACGAGCGGCTCCAGCTCCCAGGCGGTGAGCTGGGTGCGCGCGTACTCACGGGCCCGCCCCACACTGCGCGGCTCGCGCGGCAGCGTCCAGTCGCCCACGGAGTCGGCGGGCAGCCCCTGGACACGAGCCATCAGCAGCGCGATGTCGTCCTCGCCGTGGTGGGTGTCGAGGGTGTTGAGGACGTGGTCGCAGACATCCTCCAGGGGCCGGGAGGGGTCGGTGAGCGCGCCGACGAAGGCTTGCAGGCCCTCGTCGAGGGGGTGGTCGCGCGATTCGACCAGTCCATCCGTGTAGAGCGCCAACAGGGCGCCTTCGGGTAGTTCGACCTCCACCTCCTCGAAGGGCTCGCCGCCCACGCCGAGGGGCATGCCGGGCGGCACGTCGAGCATCAGCGCGCTCTCGCCGGGTTCGACCAGCACGGGCGGCAGATGGCCCGCGTTGGCGAAGGTGCAGCGGCGGGTCACGGAGTCGTACACCGCGTACACGCAGGTCGCCAGGTACACCTCGGAGAGGTCGGCGTCGCGGGGCTGGCGGGCCGCACGGGTGGCCTGCTGGACCCCGCCGGGGGTGCCGAGGCCGCGGGCGATCTCGTCCAACGCCGAGAGCACTTCGGCGGGTTCGAGATCGAGGAGGGCCAGGGTGCGGACCGCGGTGCGCAGTTCACCCATGGCGACCGCCGCGCGCAGACCGCGCCCCATGACGTCGCCGACGACCAACGCCGTGCGGTGGCCGGGGAGTTCGATGACGTCGAACCAGTCGCCGCCGACCTCGGTCGCCGCGTTGCCGGGCAGGTACCGGCACGCGATGTCCAGGCCGGAGGCCTCCGGGTCGCCCGGCGGGAGGAGCGAGCGCTGCAGGATCAGCGCGCGTTCGTGCTCGCGGCGGTACAGACGGGCGTTGTCGATGCAGACCGCGGCGCGCGCCGCGAGTTCCACCGCGAGCGCCCGGTC
This sequence comes from Streptomyces sp. NBC_01450, assembly GCF_036227505.1. Taxonomy (NCBI): domain Bacteria; kingdom Bacillati; phylum Actinomycetota; class Actinomycetes; order Kitasatosporales; family Streptomycetaceae; genus Streptomyces; species Streptomyces sp. NBC_01450. The sequence goes on from NZ_CP109480.1 coordinate 4,464,696, forward strand.
GCGGTCGCCGAACGGCTCGCTGCCCTTCGTACGGGAGAACTGGGCGAGGCCGACCACCGTGTCGTGGGCGACCATCGGGACCGCCAGCGTGGACTGGATGAGGCCGCCGTCCTCGGCGGGGACCTGTTGCGGGCGGGCGGTGCGCAGGGCGTCCGCGCAGGGCGAGTTGAAGGCGTAGTGATGGACCGCGCCCACGGCGACCGGCGCCGGTCCGCCGATGAACGGCGCGTCGGACACGGCGCTGGCGAAGGCGACCCGGCGCAGTTCCGCGCTGCCGTCGGCGAGCGCCCGCGGGGTCTCGTCGCCCGCGAGCAGGCCCTGGTAGAGGTCGACGGTGGCGAGGTCGCAGAAACCGGGCACGACGACGTCGAGGAGTTCGCGTGCGGTGGTCTCCAGGTCGAGGGAGTTGCCGATGCGGGCGCCCGCCTCGTTCAGAAGGGCGAGATTGCGCCGTGCGGCGGCCGCTTCCCGGGCCGCGGCGCGGCGGCTGGTGATGTCGGTTCCGAGCCAGGCGATACCGATGGGGCGGCCGGAGCCGCTGTGCACGCGGTAGAGGTTGACGGACCAGTGCCGGCGCTCGTCGGAGCCGGGTATGAAACCGGTGACGTGCATGTCCGTGATGGAGTCGCCGGTTTCGAGGACGCGGCGCAGCGTCGCGGCGACCCGCTCGGCCTCGGAACGCGGCAGGTAGTCGTGGACCGTACGGCCACGGTGGCTCTCCACGTTTCCGCCGAACACCGAGGCGAACTGCTTGTTGGCGCGCCGGACCCGCAGATCCGTGTCGATGAGCAGGAAGCCGAACGGAGATTGACCGAAAATCGCCTGCGAGGCGGCGAGGTCCGTCTCGATGCTGCGGAGGGTCCGGACGTCCACAACGATGCACACGGCGGCCCGCTCGCCGTCCTCCGTCGTGGTGGGCATCACATAGACCTCGGCGAGGCCCTCCTCGCCCGGCTCGCCGTCCCCGGTGGCCGGCACGCGGAAGGGGACCACACCGGTCCACTCGCGGCCGTCCAGGATCTCCGCCATCTTGCGCTGGCCGCGTTCGCGCTGGTCGGGTTCGAAGAACGCCTCGATGGGGTCCATACCGAGGGCGCGTTCCGCGGATATCCCGAAGAGCTGCTCGGCACGCAGGCTCCACTGGTCGACGAGGCCGTCGGCGCCGATGGAGAACGAGGCGACCTTGATGTAGTCGTAGATCGAACCGGGCGGGCTGCTCTGCCACATCGTGTCACCCAGGGGCTCGCCGGGCGGTTCTCCGTACGGCTCTACGTGCGATGCGCCGCGTGATGCGGCGTGCGGTGCGCCAGGCGGCACGGCCGTGGCCCGGTCCATGTCCGCACCCAAGTCCGTACCCGTATCCGCGCCCGCGCCCGTACCCGTGTCCGTCGGGGTGCCGGCCGCCCGGGGCCTCGCGTCGCCGCTCGGTCCGGAGGGTGCGCCGCCCCATGGTGTGTTCGTCGGCTCGGTTCTCGCGTCGCCTCGCGGCTCGGTCATGGCGTCACTCATCGCCCCGCCCGTCGCTCCGGCCACGGCAAAACCCCCCGCGGCCTCCGCCCTCGCGCCGTCCGACGGGTCCTCGGACTCCGTGGCCTTCGCTGGTATCTCGCTCACGCGATCCGTCCCCTCCAGCTCACCGCGTCCGGCACCGGTCACCGGGGGCGGCTGCCCGCAGTATCCAGCACTACGGCGCCGCACAACACGGTGTTCACGATCACAGCACGGTCCCGATGGTTTTTGGACCGGCCGCGACATACTCCCAGTCTTCTAACCAGGTGGCGCCCCATCGAATCAAAGACTCCGGACAACTCTGGTGGCCTGAAGCGATCGGTCGCCCCACCCTCCGCCCGACACACCCTCAGCACGACAGCCGACGGACCCTCAGTCGGGCACCGCCAGTTCGAACCACACCGTCTTTCCAGTGTTCCCGGGCCGGGTACCCCAGCGCCGCGACGAGCCCGCCACCAGTTGCAGCCCTCGGCCACTCTCGTCGTCCGCGTCGGCGGACCGTTCGCGGGGCGGGTCGGGCAACGGGTCGGAGACTTCCACCAGAAGGGCACCCGGCAGTCCCGCGGGTCCGACCAGACGGACACCGATGGGGCCGGTGGCGTGCCGCAGCGAGTTGGTCACCAGCTCGCTGACCAGCAGCGCGGTCACATCACTGAGGGAATCCAGCCCCCAGGTGCGCAGCTGGCCCCGGACGACGGCACGGGCGGTGCGGACGGCACCGGGCTCCGCGGGAAAGCTCCACTCGGCGTAGTCGCCTTCGGTGTCGATCACGCCGATCACTTCCCAGGCCAGGAACCCACCCATGTCCGGTTTCGTGGGGTTAATGGGCACATACCCGATATCCGGGACGCTTTACCGCACATGTGGGCGCACTGTGGCACGAACGGCGTACGGGACCCCGAGCCGCGGACGCGACTCGCGCTCTCCCGCTCCCGAAAGCCGCACACACAGCGCCGCGCCCCGGCGCCCGCGCTCGCACGTCAGCCGGCGCCTCCCAGAAAGACCGATGCACCCCAGAAAGGCCGCTGCACCCAAGAAAGACCGCTGTCCCCCAAAGAGAGGAGCGGGCACACGACAGCGGGTCCGGCGCCCCTCCGACGTCTCGGTCCCTCCGACATCTCGGCCGTCTCAGGCGTCCCAGCGCCGCAGTACGGCCTTCACGGCGGGGATGTCCTGGTCCAGCCAGTCCACGTCCCAGAGCTCGTCCGGAGTCAGCCAGCGCAGGTCGTCATGGTCCTCGAGAGGCACCGGATCGGCCGAGCCGGGGAGCAGCCGCGCGGTCCACACGTGCAGGACGTACGGCGTCCGCAGGGGCCACTCTCCCGGGACGCGCTCGATGGACTCCGCCGTGACGCCGAGTTCCTCGCGCAGTTCGCGTACGAGGGCGGCTTCGGGAGCCTCACCCGGCTCCACCTTGCCGCCGGGCAGCTCCCAGCGGCCGGCCAGCTCGGGGGGTGCGCTGCGGCGCGCGGCGAGGAGGCGTCCGTCGTGCAGCAGGGCGCCGCCCACCACCACGATCGTTTCGTCCATGCGCCGGAGCCTACGGCAGGGCACACCGGACGCGGACCGTCACTTGGATCCGTTCTGCGCGATCCGCTCGACCCAGTAGAGCTGCTTGTGGCCGCGGTCGTCGAGGCTGTCCGCGATCTTCTGGGCCTCGGCCCGGGTCGCGTACCTCCCGACGCGGTAGCGATTGCCGTTGTCGTCCTGTCGTATGACGAGCCAGGGAAGAGTGATCGTGCCCTCGTTCATCAAGCCCCTCCACTTCCCGCCCCCGGCTCGCGCCGTGCCTCGCACGCTAAGGAAACCGCAATCCGCATATGCCCGAGCCTACGCCTAACCTTTACGCAGCGAATACGCCTTTGCACAAAGAGGTACGCAACCAGCCAAGGCGGAGGGGGCGCATGCGTACGAACGCGCCGTCGACCGCCCTCCGTGCGCCCTCCAGACAGCGCGAACTCCGCCCCGAGCAGGGCATTTGAGAAAGGCCAGATTGCAACCGAGGCCGCGCGCCGGGCACTTGGCGGCCGGCCCGCCCGGGAACGAGGTCGGACCGCGCCCCGCGGACGCCGACCGCCCGTGAACTCCTACGCCTACTTCACCGGCAGGTGATACGCGATGCGATACCGGTCCGCCGGTACGACGACGTCGGCCGTCTCCACCGGACGGCCCGAGGCGAAGTACGTCCGCTGGATGACGACGACCACATGCCCGGGGACACCGCCCAGCGCGAGGAGTTCCTCGGCGAGGCCGGGGCGGGCTCCCACTTCCTCCGTGACGTTGTCCACGATCACGTCGATGGCCGCCATCCGCTCGACGACGCCCATGCCGCCGAGCGGGCCCTCCTCGGGGAGCATCACCGGGGTGCGGCCCGTGACGGCGAGGGGCTCCCAGGAGGTGGAGAGCATCATCGCCTCGCCGCCGTCCCGGAAGACGTAGTTCGTGCACATGACGCGGTCGCCGGGCCGGATCGAGAGACGCTCGGCGATCGCGCCGCTCGCCTCGGCCTGCGCGCTGTGCGACTCCCAGGTGCCGCGCACGGACAGGTCGGCCTGCTCCTGGCGGAAGGGGGTCACGCCGCTGTCCGGGCGGTACCCGGAGCGGGCCACCCGGCGCGGCACCGGCCGCTCCCGCACATACGTCCCCGAGCCGGAGCGGCCCTCGACCAGGCCCTCGGCCATCAGCACCTTGCGCGCCTCCAGGGCGACCGTGTCCGAGACCCCGTACTCCTCGCGGATCCTGGCCTGGGAGGGGAGGCGGGTGTGTGGTGGCAGCGAACCGTCGACGATCTTCTTGCGGAGATCACCCGCGACACGCAGATACGCCGGCTGCTCACCGAAAGTCACTGGCCGCTCCCATCAGGTTGTACAGACAGCAACAGCCTGGCAACCGTGGGTTGTGCCACGCAAGCGCAGGCCAGAGAATCACTCGATGTGATTACTTATGCCTGCCGAGGGCTTTACCCAGGCACTTTCTCCCCGCTATAGCCCGCGTCACACCTCCACACCCCCACCGTTTCCCCCGTCGCCCCGACCGTCCCCTCCTCCGCCGCCCGACGGCGGGGTGGCAGTGAGGCCCAAAACCTTGCGTGCGGTGACCGTCTTCCTCGGGTCGGCTTGACGTCGAGGCGCACGCATAGCCTGCACACATGACACCTTTGCCGGATCGCTTCTGCCCGGCGGACGGTACGCGCGTCCCCGGCGGCTCGCTCGACTGGTGCTGCCCGGTCTGCCGTGGCCCGCTCGACCTGCTCTTCGCACCGACCCCCGCACCCCTCACCTCCCTGACCGGGCGCGTGAACTCACTGTGGCGGTACGCGGAGTGCCTGCCGCTGGCCGCACCCACGGTCAGCCTGGGCGAGGGCCGCACCCCGCTGGTGGAGCTGCACGGGGGCATCTCGGCCAAGCTGGACTTCCTGATGCCGACCCTGTCCTTCAAGGACCGCGGCGCCGTCCTGCTGGTCGAGCTGGCACTGCGGCTGGGGCCCCGGCAGGTGCTCGCGGACAGCAGCGGCAACGCGGGGACGGCGATCGCCGCGTACTGCGCGCGGGCCGCGCTGCCCTGCACGGTGTACGTCCCCGAGGGCACGTCACCGAAGAAGCTGGAGCAGATCGAGGCGCACGGCGCGCGGGTGCATGTCGTGGACGGGGACCGGGAGGCGACGGCACGAGCGGCCCGCGAAGCCGCGGACTCGCCCGGCACGTTCTACGCCTCGCACGTCTTCAACCCGTACTTCCTGCACGGCACGAAGACGTACGTGCACGAGCTCTGGGAAGACCTGGGCGGGCGCCTGCCCGACGTCATCGTCGTCCCCGTCGGCAACGGCACACTGCTCCTCGGCGCCGCCCTGGCCGTCGTCGAGCTGCACCGTGCGGGGCTCATCGACCGGCGGCCCGCGCTGTACGCGGTCCAGGCCGCCGCGGTGGCCCCGCTCGCGCACGCCTGGGCCGAGGGCGCGCAAGAGCTGGTCGGCGTCACCCCTATGGCCCCCACCTTCGCCGAGGGAATCGCCATCCCGCGCCCGCCCCGGGCCCGCCAGATCCTGCGCACCGTAAGCGCCTTCGGCGGCACGTTCCTCACGGTGACGGAGGACCAGATCCAGCACGCCCAGCGGGACTTGGCGGCACGGGGCCTGTACGTCGAGTCGACGGGGGCGGCGTGCTGGGCGGCGGTACGGGAGGGGGTGCTCCGGGGACGTACGGCGGTGGTACCGCTGTGCGGGGCGGGCGTGAAGACCGGGTTGGCCCGGGGGTAGGGCCCGTCCGCCGGTCCACGCAGGCGTGCCCCTCACGGCTCCCGCACACCACCCTGCCCCGACCCCGTGCCGCCCGCCAGTCGTAGTTGCTCCTCCTCCACGATGCGGCGGGCGAGGGCGCTGTCGGAGATGTCGACCGCGTCCGGGCTCTGTTCGGCGGTGTCACTGCGGCGGGCGTAGGCGTCGAACAGACGGGTCTTGTTCTTGAGGATGTGCAGCAGGCGCTGGTCGACGCTGTCGGTGGTGAGGAGTCGGTGCACCTGGACGGGCCGCACCTGGCCCATGCGGTGGGCGCGGGCCACGGCCTGATGCTCCATCGTGGGCTTGACCTGCGGTTCGCACAGGATGACCACGGACGCGGCCTGAAGGTTGAGTCCGATACCGGCGGCCTCGATCTGACAGAGGAGGACCGCGTGACCGGGAGCTGCCGTGAAGTCGTCGACGAGACGCTGCCGGCGCACGGCGGGCACGGCACCGGAGACCGGCCCGAACACGCCTCTCGCCCGCGCCCGTTGCCCCGTCCCCGGGCCGTCCTGACCCGCCTCCAACACCTGCTGAACCGTGCCCAGCACATCCCTGAAGTAGGAGAACACCACGACCTTCAGGCCGTTCTCCGCCGCCTCGGCGACCAGTTCGCGCAGTCGCCCCAGCTTCGCGGACTTCTCCGCGTCGGCGTACGCGGCCCTGCGCATCGCCATGAAGTTCCCGTCCTCGACCGCCCTGAGGTACGCCGCCCGGTCCGCGGCGCTGAGCTCCTCCCACTCGTCGACCTCCACCAGCGCGGGCAGCTCGGTGAGGACGTCCCGCTGGTTGCGGCGCAGGTAGGCGGGGGCGACGGACTTGCGGAAGGCGTGCGGACCGGCGGCCGCGGTGGCGTGCCGTATCGCGGGGAGGAGGGTGGGCTGGAGGTAGCGGACGAGGGTGCGGAACTCCTCGACCCGGTTCTCCATGGGCGTCCCGGTGAGGAACAGGACACGCTCGCAGTGCCCCGTCCAGGCCGCGACCGCCTTGGAACGGCGGGTGTCCGGATTCTTCACGTAGTGCGCCTCGTCGACGACCACCATCCCCGGCTTCGTCCCCTCGCCGTCCGGGGTGGGCAGCCGGTGCAGCATGTCGTACGTGGTGATCGCGACACCGCCGCGCTCCCGCCACTCCTCGTAGGCCTCCAGCCGCTCCGCACCGTGCACCGGCAGGGCCCGCAACGTGCTGCGCGCGCCGATCTCGCGCGTCCAGTTGATCAGTACGCTCGCCGGGCAGACGACCAGGAAGTGGCTGTGCCCGTCCGCCGCGAGATGGGCGAGCACGGCGATGGCCTGCACGGTCTTGCCGAGCCCCATCTCGTCGCCGAGGACGACCCGGCGCTGGGCGAGCGCGAACCGGGCGCCGAAGTCCTGGTAGCCGCGCAGCGAGACCCGGCGCCGGGTGTCGTCCAGCACCTGGGCGTGCACCCGCTCGGCGACCTCCGACGGCAGGAAGCCCTCGACGGCCGCCACGTCCGAACGGTGCTCACTGACCTCGGCGAGCTGGCTGTAGTACTCCGTGGAGCGCAACTCGAAGTCGACCCACGCCTCGATCTCGGAGGCGGGCTCCCGCAGCAGGTCGGTCGAGGCCTGAGCGAGCAGCAGGCGTACGTCACGGGCGCCCGCGTCGGCGGTCAGCTCGCGCAGTTCGGCGACCGCGTCGAGCGCGCTCCGTCGCCGCTCCCGCCCCGCGAGCGCCATCCGCAGCCGTCCGCCGGCGGGCCGGGCCGCGGGCAGCAGCGCCCCGAGCCGCTCGTCGATCCGCGTCGCCGCGTCCACGGCCCGGCGCAGCTCGGGACCGGCCTCGACGAGGGTGCGCAGCGCGATCACCAGGGCGGTCGTGCGGGGCTCGGGCCGGTCGACGTCCATCCGTACGGAAACGGTCTCCTCCACCGCGCGCGCGAGCTGCCGGGCCGCGGCGAGGGCCCGGTCGGCGGTCTGCGCGCCCACCCCCGGCAGCTGCCGCAGCTCGTACCGCCCCGCCTCGTACACCGCCCGCACCGACGCGAACCCGGCCGTCTCCAGCGCCCCGAGCCGCAGCCGCCCCTCGGTGACGTCCTTCAGCCGGGAGACAGGGATGGACTCCAGCTCCTTGCCGACGAGTTCGGCGTGGATCGGTGCGAGCGCCGCGCGCACCGCTTCGAGCGCGCGGGCGTGATCGGCGAGCACACCTCGCGCGGCCTCGTGCAGTGCGACGCCCTCGGCGAGCAGACTCCGCTCACGTTTCCCCACCGGACCGACATTACTGCCCACCACCGACAGCCCGGCCCGGCTCCCGGCGCGCGGGCCACCGCGGTCACACGCCCCGGATCCGCCTGGAAAAAGAAGGGGCTCGACTCCGAAGAGCCGGGCCCCTTCCGATCCGCGTCTTCGCGATCAGCGTTGTGGTGGCAGGTCAGTCCCCCTGTTCCCTTCGGGTGCGCCTTGCCGGCGTGAAAACATGGCTGCGGCGCCTGCCCGCCGACGCCGGTAGCTCGTTGGGACGTTGAGCCCGTAGGTCAGTCTGGTGCCGGGGCCGCAGAGGGGCCACGCACTGTTGCCATCGAGCACGCCGGTCAGATTTTCGCTTCCCCCGCGGCCCCCTGAGCAGGCGTCGGCCCGTACGGATCGATACCAGGGAGTTGTGCATGGCGGACACCGACGACGGTGGCGTCGAGGAGATCGAGCAGGCCGAGGAGCTCGTGGCCCGTGTCGCGGCGATCGATATCGCAAAGGCGTCGGGCATGGTCTGTGTGCGGGTTCCGCATGAGGACAAGCCCGGCAAGCGCGTGCAGCGGGTCTTCAACACCGTCGCGACCAGCGGCGCGATTCTGGACCTGGCCGATCACCTGATCTGCCAGGGCGTCACCCGGGTGGTGATGGAGGCGACGTCGACCTACTGGAAGCCGTACTTCTTTCTGCTGGAGTCGCGTGGTCTGGAGTGCTGGCTGGTCAACGCCCGTGACGTCAAGAACGTCCCGGGCCGGCCCAAGACCGACCGCCTGGACGCGGTCTGGCTGGCCAAGCTCACCGAACGCGGCATGCTCCGGCCCTCGTTCGTACCCCCGAAGCCGGTCCGTGAACTGCGCGATCTGACCCGGGCCCGGGCCGTCATGACCCATGAGCGCACCCGCCACAAGCAGCGCACCGAGAAACTCCTCGAGGACGCCCAGATCAAGCTGTCCACCGTGATCGCCGACATCTTCGGCGTCTCCGGCCGGTCGATGCTGGAGGCACTGATCGCGGGCGAACGCAGCCCCAAGGCGTTGGCGGACCTGGCCCACGGCACCATCAAGGCCAGCCACGCCACCCTCGCCGAATCGCTGACCGGCCGGTTCGAAGAACATCACGCCTTCATGTGCCGGATGCTGCTGGACACCATCGACTACCTCACCGTGCAGATCGACAGGCTCACCGCCCGCATCACCCTGCGTCTGGCCGAGCTGTCCACCACCGAGGACGACGAAGGACCCGGACAGGGCACCCTGATGCCGATCACCGACACCGAGCGCCTCGACGAGATCCCCGGCGTCGGCCCCAGCACCGCGCAGGTCATCCTCGCCGAGACCGGCCTGGACATGACCGTCTTCCCCACCGCCGGCCATCTCGTGTCCTGGGCGAAACTCTCCCCACGCACCCTCCAGTCCGGAAACAAGAACACCTCCGGACCCACCGGCAAGGGCAATCCCTGGCTCCGCGGCGCCCTCGGCGAAGCAGCGATCTCCGCCGCACGGACCGACACCTTCCTCGGCGCCCGCTACCGCAGGATCGTCAAACGCCGCGGCCATATGAAAGCCCTGGTCGCCGTCGCCCGCTCCATCCTGGTCGCCGTCTGGCACCTCATGAACGACCCGACCGCCCGTTACCGAGACCTCGGCCCCGACTTCCACACCCGCAACCTCGACCCGGGCCGCAAGAGCCGCGACCTCGTCCGCCAGCTCAAGGCCCTCGGCCACGACGTCACCCTCACCCCGGCAGCCACCTGACATCCCACAACCCCACCACCCCACACCAGCCCCCGACCGTCACCACCGAGGGGCTATCTCGCCATCCCCACCTGACCGTTGAGTTTTCCGGTCAGCGACTAGACGTTGAAGCGGAACTCCACCACGTCGCCGTCCTGCATGACGTAGTCCTTGCCCTCCATGCGGGCCTTGCCCTTGGCGCGGGCCTCGGTGACCGAGCCCGTGTCGACGAGGTCCTCGAAGGAGATGACCTCCGCCTTGATGAAGCCCTTCTGGAAGTCGGTGTGGATGACTCCGGCGGCCTCGGGGGCGGTGGCGCCCTTCTTGATGGTCCAGGCGCGGGATTCCTTGGGGCCGGCCGTCAGATAGGTCTGCAGGCCGAGGGTGTCGAAGCCGACGCGGGCGAGGGTGGCGAGGCCTGGCTCCTCGGCGCCCACCGACTCCAGGAGCTCCATGGCGTCCTCCTCGTCGAGCTCGGCGAGGTCCGCCTCCAGCTTGGCGTTGAGGAAGATCGCCTCGGCGGGGGCGACCAGGGTGCGCTGCTCGGCCTTGAAGTCCTCGTCGACCAGCTCGTCCTCGTCCACGTTGAAGACGTAGAGGAACGGCTTGGTGGTCAGGAGGTGGAGGTCGTGCAGGAGCTCCTCGTTGCCGGAGCCCTGGACGATGCCCTGCGAGAAGAGTGTGTCGCCCTTCTCCAGGATCTCCTTCGCCGCCTCGACCGCCGCGACCTTGGGAGCGATGTCCTTCTTGATGCGCGACTCCTTCTGGAGGCGCGGCAGGACCTTCTCGATGGTCTGGAGGTCCGCGAGGATCAGCTCGGTGTTGATCGTCTCGATGTCGTCCTTGGGCGAGACCTTGCCGTCGACGTGCACGACGTTCTCGTCCTTGAAGGCACGGATGACCTGGCAGATCGCGTCCGACTCGCGGATGTTCGCGAGGAACTTGTTGCCCAGGCCCTCGCCCTCGGATGCGCCCTTCACGATGCCCGCGATGTCGACGAAGTCGACGGTCGCCGGGAGGATCTTCTGGGAGGAGAAGATCTCGGCCAGCTTCGTCAGACGCGCGTCGGGGACGCCGACCACGCCGACGTTCGGCTCGATCGTCGCGAACGGGTAGTTGGCCGCGAGCACGTCGTTCTTGGTCAGGGCGTTGAACAGGGTCGACTTGCCGACATTGGGCAGACCGACGATTCCGATCGTGAGCGACACGTTGCGACTTCCCGTACGTGAGGGTGGGCGACAGGCCCGCGAAGGTGCGCGGGCCGATCCACCAGTCTACGGGGTGCCAGACCCCTTACCGGCGACCTGTCGAACGCATGGCCAAGGTCGGCCCATCGGCGTGTCTGAGGGGCTATTCCACACATAAACCGACCTAAGTTGGTCCAGTGGAGCAACACAGGACGCGTCCCCCTCAGTACAGACCGCGACGCGGCGCACCTCTTCCCGCCCAGACCGGGCGCGCCGCCGCCGACGGCGTACGCAGGGGTACACCCCCCGCGCGACGGCCCGCGCCCGTGCCCAGGCCCGCTCCGCCGCGACGGCGGATGCCGAACCCCCGGCTCACCGGGCTCGGCGGCGGACTGTTCTGCGGGGCCACGATGTTCGCGCTCGCCTGTCTCGACCAGCTGCTGTTCGGGGCGTCGCTGGTGGTCTACGGGATGTTGTTCCTGCCCGTGTGCGCGCTGACCGCGCTGTGGGTGCGACGGGGGGACCTCGTCACCGCGCCCATCATCGTGCCCATCGCCTTCGCGTTCGGGCTGCTGCCCGTCGCCGACGGGGGCGGCGGGATGGGGGGCGAGCTGATGGGGCTGGTCACCGCGCTGGCGACCCAGGCGGGATGGCTGTACGGGGGGACGCTGGTCGCCGGCGTCATCACCACCGTACGGAAGGTCCGCCTGATGCGCCGCAGGGCCGCCCAGCGCAGGGCGGCCCAGGCGGCCCGTCCGGAGATCCAGCCGCGCCGCCGTCCGGCCTGACGGACAGCGGCGGCCAGACGGACACCGACGGGCCGGCGGACGCGGGCACACCGGCGCCGGGCTCCCGGGCCCGCCCTGCGCGCTCCGGAAGGCCTACGCGGACTTCGCCGCCCGCATCGCCGCTCCCACGATCCCCGCGTTGTTCTGCAACTGCGCCGGGACGATCTCCGCCTTGATGCCCTCGATCAGCGGCAGGAACCTGTCGGCCTTGCGGCTGACGCCGCCGCCGATGATGAAGAGCTCGGGAGAGAAGAGCATTTCGACGTGGGCGAGGTACTTCGTGACCCGGCGCGCCCATTGCTCCCAGGTCAGCTCGTTGTCTTCCTTGGCCTTGGTGGAGGCGCGCTTCTCCGCGTCGTGGCCGTTCAGCTCGAGGTGTCCCAGCTCCGTGTTCGAAACCAGCTCGCCGTCGATGAAGAGCGCGCTGCCGATGCCCGTGCCGAAGGTGAGCATGAGGACCGTGCCCTGGCGGTCGCGCCCGGCGCCGAACTCCATCTCGGCGACGCCCGCCGCGTCCGCGTCGTTCAGCACCGTCACCGGGAGACCGCCCAGCCGGTCGCCCAGCAGGACGCGGGCGTCGGTGTCGATCCACGCCTTGTCGACGTTGGCAGCCGTACGAATGGTGGCGCCGCCGGTGACCACGCCGGGGAAGGTGATGCCGACGGGTCCCGTCCAGCCGAAGTGACCGACGACCTCCTTCACGCCGTCGGCCACCGCGTCGGGGGTCGCCGGATGCGGAGTGAGCACTTTGTAGCGCTCCTCCGCCAGTTCGCCGCGGTCCAGGTCCACAGGGGCGCCCTTGATCCCGGATCCGCCGATGTCCACGCCGAAGATCTGCATGGCCCTACGCTACGTCGTACGACTGACAGTTACTTCTCGGAGGGGGCCGAAGCACCGGCCGCGGTGCGCTGCTCCACCAGCGCCGCCGCCTCCGCGCGCAGATCGCGGCGCAGCTCCTTGGGCAGCGAGAAGGTGATGGACTCCTCGGCCGCCTTGACGATCTCGACGTCCTCGAAGCCACGGGCGGAGAGCCACTCCAGGACCTGCTCGACCAGGATCTCCGGGACGGAGGCACCCGAGGTGACACCGACCGTCGTCACACCCTCCAGCCAGCCCTCCTCGATCTCGTCGGCGAAGTCCACGAGGTGGGCCGCCCGCGCTCCCGCGAGCTTGGCGACCTCGACGAGACGTACGGAGTTGGAGGAGTTGCGCGAGCCGACCACGATGACCAGGTCCGCCTCCTCGCCCATCTGCTTCACGGCCAGCTGACGGTTCTGCGTGGCGTAGCAGATGTCGTCGCTGGGCGGGGAGATGAGCTGCGGGAACTTCTCCTTCAGCGCGTCGACCGTCTCCATCGTCTCGTCGACCGACAGCGTGGTCTGGGAGAGCCAGACGACCTTGGACGGGTCGCGGACCTCGACCTTGGCGACGTCCCCGGGGCCGTCCACGAGGGTGATGTGGTCGGGCGCCTCGCCGGAGGTGCCGATGACCTCCTCGTGGCCCTCGTGCCCGATCAACAGGATGTCGAAGTCCTCGTTCGCGAACCGGACGGCTTCCTTGTGGACCTTGGTGACCAGCGGGCAGGTCGCGTCGATGGTGGCGAGCTTGCCGGCCGCGGCCTCGTCGTGGACGACCGGGGCGACGCCGTGCGCCGAGAACATGACGATGGACCCCTCGGGGACCTCGGCCGTCCGCTCGACGAAGATCGCGCCCTTCTTCTCCAGGGTCTGCACGACGTACTTGTTGTGGACGATCTCGTGGCGGACATAGATCGGGGCCCCGTACTGCTCGAGGGCCTTCTCGACGGCGATCACGGCGCGGTCCACGCCCGCGCAGTAGCCACGGGGGGCGGCGAGCAGGACACGGCGGCCAGGCGAAGCAGTCATGGCACCCATCGTAAGGCCGCGCCCGGCGGGTCGAAGATCGCCTCCTCGGGGCGGCTGACGGCCGGCTGGGCGGGGTGCCCGGACGCGCCCCCGGAAAGGCACGATGTCCGGCACGCGGACCACCGCCGCAGCCGCCGACGAGACCGGCGCTCCGCGCCAGGAAACGGGTACGCGCCCCGTGTCAGTGGGGGCCGTTACCCTCGGGCGCATGGCTCTCAACACGTCCGCGGACGCCCCCCTGCCCGTCGGCGAGGTGTCGCGGCTCATCGGAGGGTGGATCGACCGGCTCGGCGCGGTGTGGGTCGAGGGGCAGATCACCCAGTTGTCGCGGCGCCCCGGCGCGGGCGTCGTCTTTCTGACGCTGCGCGACCCGTCGTACGACATCTCGGTGAGCGTCACCTGCTTCCGGCAGGTGTTCGAGGCGGTGGCGGACGTGGTGAGCGAGGGCGCCCGCGTCGTCGTGCTGGCGAAGCCGGAGTGGTACGCGCCGCGCGGGCAGCTGTCGCTGCGGGCCACGGAGATCAAGCCGGTGGGGGTGGGAGAACTTCTCGCGCGCCTTGAGCAGTTGAAGAAGTCCCTGGCGAGCGAGGGGCTGTTCGCGCCCGAGCGCAAGAAGGCACTGCCGTTCCTGCCGCAGCTCATCGGGCTGGTGTGCGGGCGCGCGTCCGCGGCCGAGCGGGACGTGCTGGAGAACGCGCGGCACCGCTGGCCGGCCGTCCGCTTCGAGGTGCGCAACGTCCCCGTGCAGGGGGTGCACGCGGTGCCGCAGGTCGTGCAGGCCGTGAAGGAGCTGGACGCGCTCGACGCCGTGGACGTGATCGTCGTGGCGCGCGGCGGCGGCAGCGTGGAGGACCTGCTGCCGTTCTCGGACGAGCAGCTCGTACGGGCGGTCGCGGCCTGTCGTACGCCGGTCGTGTCGGCCATCGGGCACGAGCCCGACCATCCGTTGCTGGACTTCGTGGCCGACCTGCGCGCGTCCACGCCGACGGACGCGGCCAAGAAGGTCGTGCCGGACGTCGGGGAGGAGTACGAGCGGGTGCGGTTGCTGCGGGACCGGGCGCGGCGCAGCGTGCGGTCCTTCATCGAGCGGGAGGAGCGTGGGCTCGCGCACGCGCTGGCCCGGCCCTCGATCGAGGATCCGCACCGGATGGTCGACGAGCGCGCCGATCAGGTCGCCGCGCTGCTGGACCGCGGGCGGCGCACGCTCGGGCATCTGCTCGACCGCGCCGACTCGGAGCTGACGCACACCCACGCGCGTGTGGTGGCCCTCTCCCCCGCCGCGACCCTCCAGCGGGGGTACGCGGTGCTGCAGAAGGCCGACGGTCATGTGGTCCGGGACGCGGGCGAGGTGGCGGAGGGCGAGGCGCTGCGGGCGCGGGTCGCCGAGGGTGAATTCACGGTACGAGTCGATGCATAGGGTGGGCGCATGACCAGCAAGGTGGACGAGGCGCTCGGGTACGAGCAGGCGCGGGACGAGCTGATCGAGGTCGTACGCCGACTGGAGGCGGGCGGCACGACGCTCGAGGAGTCCCTGGCGCTCTGGGAACGGGGCGAGGAGCTGGCGAAGGTCTGCCGCCGCTGGCTGGAGGGCGCACGGGCCCGCCTGGACGCGGCGCTGGCCGAGGAGGAGCCGGACAGCGGCGACGGAGACGAGGGCCGCGACTCCGAGTGACGGTCGCCCCCTTCCGGGACCGGTGACGCCTCGGCTCCGGCCGACCGCGCCCACACCCGGCTCACGCCCCGCCCCGGTGGTATCCCGAGCGACACCCGGCCGCCGTCCCGCTCGGTGACGGCGGCCTCGTCGCTCTCCTGGAGCCCCGGCACCCTGGAACGTCCTCGTCGCAACGGCCTCGCCGCCGCCTGATCGCGCGCTCTGCCGGCTCCCATTGCCCACAGGCATCGCGATCCCACCAGCCTCATCCCCTGTGAAGCGGATCACCCTGCCCCAGTTTTGGTTGAACCTTAAACCTCCTCCCCGTAGTGTCGGCATCGCCAACCGATCCCCCCGGATCCACCGCACATCCCGAGAAGGTTTCTGATGTCTCTCGTTCTTGACCCCGCCGCCCAGGACCTGCTGTTCCGCGAGGCCCGCACCGCCAACACGTTCACCGACGAGCCGGTGACCGACGAGCAGGTGCAGGCGATCTACGACCTGGTCAAGTACGGACCGACCGCCTTCAACCAGTCGCCGCTGCGCATCACCCTGGTCCGCTCCGCCGAGGCCCGCGAGCGCCTCGTGAAGCACATGTCCGAGGGCAACCAGCCCAAGACCGCCACCGCCCCGCTGGTCGCGATCCTCTCCGCGGACAACGAGTTCCACGAGGAGCTCCCCACCCTGTTCCCGCACTTCCCGCAGGCCAAGGACCTCTTCTTCGCCGAGCGTCCGGCCCGTGAGGGTGCCGCCTCGCTGAACGCCGCCCTCCAGGCCGCCTACTTCATCATCGGCATCCGCGCCGCCGGCCTCGCCGCCGGCCCGATGACCGGCCTCGACTTCGCGGGCGTCCAGAAGGAGTTCCTGGACGACGACCACACCCCGCTGATGGTCATCAACATCGGCAAGCCGGGCGAGGACGCCTGGTTCCCGCGCTCCCCGCGCCTGGACTTCGACCAGGTCATCACGACCGTCTGAGCCCCCGCGTACGCCCCGGCGCGTAGACACGAGAAGGGCCCCCGGCAATGGCGCCGGGGGCCCTTCTCATGCTCCTACGCACTACGACTCACGCTCATACGCACTACGACGTCCATGCGCGCTACGACGTCTTCAGCGCCTCCGCCATCTTCGCCAGCTGCCCGAACGACCCCGTCCCGGTCACCACCGTGGTCGCCCCCTTGGCCTTGAGCACGAGGGCGTCGTACTTGTCCCCCTCGTACCGCTGCCACGTCGCGGCACCGATCCGCTGGGTGGCCTTCGTCTCCTTGGCGCCCTGGCTGGCCGAGTCGATGAAGACGGCGGCGGGCTGAGTGGACTGCTCGACCGCCACGTACTGACCTTCGGGGTCCTGGAAGCCCAGATGCCAGGCATCGAACTGGGTGCCGTCGTACCGCACCGAGGTCGCCTTCCACGCCGCCGGCAGGCCCACGGGTGCCGCCACCGGATACGACGCCGCGCGGCGTGCCGTGAGCAGCTCGACGCGGTAGTCGACGCGCTTGAGAGGAGGCGCGGAGTCGTCGTGCGGGATGAAGATGTAGATCACGCCCGCCATGAGCCCGATCAGGCCCAGGGAGAGAAGCATGTCCCGGACGCTCTGCTTGCCTTTCGTACCTGCCACGCCCCCTATCGTCGCAGGTGCCCCGGCCTGCTCATCCGTGGGGCCCCCTGCTCATTTTGTCAGCCTGACGATAGAGTCGGGGCACACCCTCATCCGGCCGTCGTCGTATCAGAAAGGTGCGCTCCGATGACCGAGCATCATCTGCCGTCCGAACTCGAGGTGCCTTCCGAGGCCCCCGACCGAAATCTCGCCCTGGAACTCGTCAGGGTCACCGAGGCCGCCGCGATGGCCGCGGGCCGCTGGGTCGGCCGCGGCGACAAGAACGGCGCCGACGGCGCCGCCGTCCGCGCCATGCGCAACCTCGTCTCCACCGTCTCGATGAACGGCGTCGTCGTCATCGGTGAAGGTGAGAAGGACGAGGCCCCGATGCTCTTCAACGGGGAGCGCATCGGTGACGGAACCGGTCCCGAGTGCGACATCGCCGTCGACCCGATCGACGGGACCACGCTGACCGCCAAGGGCATGAGCAACGCGATCGCGGTGCTGGCCGCCGCCGACCGCGGCACCATGTTCGACCCGTCCGCGGTCTTCTACATGGACAAGCTGGTGACCGGGCCGGAGGCCGCCGACTTCGTCGACATCAACGCGCCCGTCTCGGTCAACATCCGTCGGGTCGCCAAGGCCAAGAAGTCCTCGCCCGAGGACGTCACCGTCGTCATCCTCGACCGGCCGCGCCACGAGGGGATCATCAAGGAGATCCGCGAGACGGGCGCCCGGATCAAGCTGATCTCCGACGGCGATGTCGCGGGCTCGATCCTCGCGCTGCGCGACGGAACCGGCATCGACCTGCTCCTCGGCGTCGGCGGGACGCCCGAGGGCATCATCTCCGCCTGCGCCGTGAAGTGCCTGGGCGGCACCATCCAGGGCAAGCTGTGGCCCAAGGACGACGACGAGCGGCAGCGCGCCGTGGACGCCGGGCACGATCTCGACCGTGTGCTGCTCACCGACGACCTGGTCTCCGGCGAGAACGTCTTCTTCGTCGCCACCGGGATCACGGACGGGGAGCTGCTGCGCGGGGTGCGGTACCGGGCGGAGACCGCGACCACCGAGTCGATCGTGATGCGGTCCAAGTCGGGCACGGTGCGGCAGATTCGGTCCGAGCACCGGCTGAGCAAGCTGCGGGCGTACAGCGCGATCGACTTCGACCGAGCCAAGTAACTCCCGCAGGGGCAGCCGGGAAATGCCGGTTGTGGGGCACTGCGGGTCCGTTGTGGCTGGTCGCGCAGTTCCCCGCGCCCCTTTGGGGGCGCATGCCCTACGGGGCGCGTGAAGAAGCGTGTACGGCGAAGGGGCCGCCCCTGTGCGGGGGGATGGCCCCTTCGGTGTGCGCGTGGGTCAGCCCGCCGCGGCTATCGTGCCGCGGGCGGCCTTCTTGAGTTCGAGGTCACGGCGACGGCGGCGGGCGAGCACCACGCGGCGCTCGGCGGCGGTCAGGCCTCCCCACACTCCGTACGGCTCGGGTTGCAGCAGCGCGTGTTCGCGGCACTCGACCATCACCGGACAGCGGGCGCAGACGCGCTTCGCCGCCTCCTCGCGGGACAACCGGGCTGCCGTGGGCTCCTTGGAGGGTGCGAAGAACAGGCCGGCCTCGTCCCGGCGGCACACCGCCTCCGTGTGCCATGGAGCTTCCTGATCCCTGTCCCGCACTGGCGCCCGCTGGGCCGGAACGGCAGCTACCTGCAGGGACTGATGCGGCGGTTGCAGCACGGTCTACTCCTGACGACGGCTTCGCGGGCGTGCCGGGCACCGCGGGAAGTCCCACAGCGCCCTCCAAGAGGCGATGCAGCAAGCCCTACCCGCTGTGCGCGCGCCTATGCACTGAGTTCCCGAGAGCGGAGCCGGTCGTTCAAAACGGGGCGCGGGCGGCTGGACCAATACGCCCCGCGCGCCGTCGCGTTCACAGGCGTCAACGGTCCAGGTGTTTGCGCAAAGTCCTGTCCACCCGGTCCATCGTGCGGTCGAGGATGTCGGCGACCAGCTTGCCGCGCTTGGGGCGCGCCTCGATGTTCCCCAGGACCGCGAGGCCTTCGACGTAGACCACGGGGGCGTCGGGGTCACCCGCGTCCATCGTGTGCGTCTCGAAGTTGCCGAGGACTCCGCCGCCGCTGCCACGCAGCGAGACGTTCTCCGGGACCTTGATCTCGACGTTGCCGAACACCGATATCGCCTTGATCACGACCTGCTGGTACTCGAAGATCGCCTCGCTGAGGTCGATGTCGACGGTGCCGAAGACGGCGTACGCGTGGATGCGGCGTCCGGCGCGCCAGCGGCCCTTGCGCATGGCGGCGCTGAACACCGCCACCACGTTCTCGTCGGCCTCCGCCGGGACAGCGCCCGGCTGGGGACGGTTGGGCACCGACGCGTACGCGTCGGCCGCGCGGCTCGCGCGCGCGGCGGGCAGGTCGCGCACGAACTGGTCCAGCTCGCCCACCGTCTTCGCGGCCAGCACCCCCTCGACCCGCTCGGCGTGCTCGTCGGCGGTGAGGCGCCCCTCGGCGAGGGCATCGCGCAGAATGTCGGCGATCCGGTCACGGTCGGCGTCGGAGGCCCGGAGTTCGGCGTCGGAGGCCCGGGTTTCGGTGCGCTTCTGAAGGTCCACGACAGCAGGGTACCCAAACGCGATAGATCGCGACTACCCCTTCTCGCGACCTGTGGAAAACCAGCCCTTCACACCAACTGAGCCTTACCTCACAGACTCACCGTCGGCGCCAGGTTTTAGGCTGGTTCACGCCGCCAATGGAGGCACGCCGCTTTCTGTCGAGTGAGGAATGGGCCGTAGATGCCTGAGTTCGCGTACACCGATCTGCTCCCCCAGGGAGAGGACACCACCCCGTACCGGCTGGTGACCTCCGAGGGTGTTTCCACGTTCGAGGCCGACGGGCGCACGTTCCTCAAGGTCGAGCCGGAGGCGCTGCGCAAGCTCGCCGCGGAGGCCATCCACGACATCCAGCACTATCTGCGGCCCGCGCACCTGGCGCAGCTTCGGCGCATCATCGACGACCCCGAGGCGTCCGGCAACGACAAGTTCGTCGCTCTGGACCTGCTGAAGAACGCGAACATCGCGGCCGCCGGCGTACTGCCCATGTGCCAGGACACCGGCACCGCGATCGTCATGGGCAAGCGCGGACAGAACGTGCTCACCGAGGGCGGCGACGAAGAGGCCCTCTCGCACGGCATCTACGACGCCTACACCAAGCTGAACCTGCGCTACTCGCAGATGGCTCCGCTCACCATGTGGGAGGAGAAGAACACCGGGTCCAACCTTCCGGCACAGGTCGAGCTGTACGCGACCGACGGCGGCGCCTACAAGTTCCTGTTCATGGCCAAGGGCGGCGGTTCCGCGAACAAGAGCTTCCTGTACCAGGAGACGAAGGCCGTTCTGAACGAGGCCTCCATGATGAAGTTCCTGGAGGAGAAGATCCGTTCGCTGGGCACGGCCGCCTGCCCGCCGTACCACCTGGCGATCGTCGTCGGCGGCACGAGCGCCGAGTACGCCCTGAAGACCGCCAAGTACGCCTCCGCGCACTACCTGGACGAGATCCCGGCCGAGGGCTCGGAGCTCGGACACGGCTTCCGGGACAAGGACCTGGAGCAGAAGGTCTTCGAGCTGACGCAGAAGATCGGCATCGGCGCGCAGTTCGGCGGCAAGTACTTCTGCCACGACGTGCGCGTGGTGCGCCTGCCGCGGCACGGCGCGTCCTGTCCCGTCGCGATCGCGGTGTCCTGCTCCGCCGACCGTCAGGCCGTCGCGAAGATCACCGCCGAGGGCGTGTTCCTGGAGCAGCTGGAGACCGACCCCGCGCGCTTCCTGCCGGAGACCACGGACGAGCACCTGGAGTCCGCCGGGGACGACGTCGTCAGGATCGACCTGAACCAGCCGATGGACGACATCCTCGCCGAGCTGACGAAGTACCCGGTCAAGACCCGGCTCTCGCTGTCCGGTCCGCTCGTCGTGGCGCGCGACATCGCGCACGCCAAGATCAAGGAGCGGCTGGACGCGGGCGAGGAGATGCCGCAGTACCTGAAGGACCACCCGGTGTACTACGCCGGTCCGGCCAAGACCCCCGAGGGGTACGCGTCGGGTTCGTTCGGTCCCACCACCGCCGGCCGCATGGACTCCTACGTGGAGCAGTTCCAGGCCGCGGGCGGCTCCAAGGTGATGCTCGCGAAGGGCAACCGGTCCGCGCAGGTGACCAACGCCTGTGACGCGCACGGCGGCTTCTACCTCGGCTCCATCGGCGGGCCCGCCGCGCGGCTCGCCCAGGACTGCATCAAGAAGGTCGAGGTCGTCGAGTACGAGGAGCTCGGCATGGAGGCCGTCTGGAGGATCGAGGTCGAGGACTTCCCGGCGTTCATCGTCGTCGACGACAAGGGCAACGACTTCTTCAAGGACCCGGCGCCCGCCCCGACGTTCACGTCGATCCCGGTGCGGGGGCCTGGGCTGGCATAGCGTCCCGGGACGCCGGAGGCAGTTGTTCCCTGCCCGGACGCGTCCCGCCACGCCCCTATGCTGTCCCACTTCGTCCCAGGAACGGGTGGGACAGCATTTTTGCGAGCTTTGCCGGAAACCCTCGGTGATGACCGGATCACAGCCTGTGGTCCGCAGGTCATCTCGGAGGGAAATCCCATGATTGGTCGCACTTTGCGCAACGGCCTGGTGGCCGCGATCGCGGCTGCCGCCGTCTTCCCGGTGACAGCCGTCGCCTCCGCCGCCCCGGCCGCCGCGCACGTTCCCGGCACCGTGCTCTCGTCGGCCGCGTCGTCGAGCTGGTACCCGACGTCCCCGCAGTTCTCGATCCCCGGCCTCCCCGGCTCCCAGCGCGCCTCGCACACCATGCCGCTGGCCGCGAGGCACCACCCCCATCACCACGTGATCACCCACGCGTGGCGCCACTTCACCCGGCACCACTACACCCGGCACGTCCAGGGCCGGGTGACGACCCACCACATGCGTCTGCGCGTGCGGTCCGGACCGGGCACCGGCTACCGGATCGTCGGCTCACGGCCGGCCGGCCGCGCGGTGACCCTGGTCTGCAAGAAGCGCGGTTCCTACGTCATGGGCAACCCGCGCTGGTACAAGCTCGCCCACGGCCGGGGCTATGTCTCCGCCCACTACGTCCGCAACAGCCACGCCGTCCGCTGGTGCTGACGACCACCCCGCCGCTCGCCCCCTGAGGTCCGGTGCCGGCCGGCGGGGCGAGGTCCGCCCCGCCGGCCGGTAGGAAAAATCGATCAGCCGACGACCCCACTCCCCTGACGAAACAGCAGGTCAACTCCCCTTCATATTCGGTTCGCATTCGGGCGATCGGGGTGTGACCGGGCGCCGCACGAGGGAACACATCAGGGCGGTCACCCCGGCAGGGGGAGGGAGCGAGAGGAAGAGCCACGTGAGGGTCAAGAGACAGCCGCTGCCCGACTCGCTGGACGAGACACGAAGCATCAATACAGATCGTACTAACACAGAACATATCTGCACTGAACATATCAACACAGAACGCATCGACACGGAGAACTTCGACGAGGAGCAGCTGCTGATGGAGCGGCTGCGGAGCCTCAAGCAGCGGACGGGACTGAGTCTGGCCGCGCTGGCCTCCGTCACCCCGTACAGCAAGTCGACCTGGCACCGCTACCTGAACGGTGATCAGTTTCCGCCGCGCTCGGCGGTCGAGTCGCTCGGCCGCCTGGCGGACACCGACCCGGGTCCCCTTCTCTCCCTGTGGGACGCCGCGTCCCGGGCCCAGTCCAGGGCAGCGACCCTGGCGCTGGGCGCCCCGGGCCCACAGGCCACGGTTCCGGACGCGCCGGTTCGGGGCCGGCGCGTCCGGGGGCCCAACCGGGCCGTCGTCGCCCTCGCGGCGATGGCGGCCACGGTGGTGGTCACCGCGGGCGCCGCCGACGTCCTCGACCCCGACCAGCCCGTGGCCCCCGCGGGCGCCGTCTGTCGCGGCCACGGCTGCCAGGGGCAGTTCCCGACCTCGGAGACCTGCGGCCGTGACGCGCGTACGGAGAGCACCGTCGCGCGCGCCGGGCAGGTCGTGCTGCTGCGTTTCTCCCCCTCGTGCGCGACGGTCTGGTCCGAGGTCCGCACCAAGACCGGCGGGGCGCGGGAGATCTCGATCAGATCGGACCAGGACGAGCTGTCGGCCGCCTACCCGGGTGATCCCTCGGACGGCTACAGCAGCCCGATGCTGGCCGCGTCGAGCCCGTACGGGGCGGAGGCCTGCGCCAAGGTCGGCGGAACGTCGGCGTGCACCGGCCCGCTCGGTGGCGCACGGAGCTGACCGCCCGGGGAAACGGGTGCCGCCTGGCCGGGGAAACGGGTGCCGCCTGGCCGGGAACACGGGGCACGTCCGCGATGCTGTCCCCAATGGAGGTGATCGTCGATGGCCGACGAACAGGCAGCCCCGTACCGGATCGAGCACGACTCCATGGGTGAGGTCAGGGTGCCCGCGGACGCGAAGTGGCGGGCCCAGACCCAGCGGGCCGTGGAGAACTTCCCCATCTCGGGGCAGCGTCTGGAGCGCGCGCACATCGAGGCGCTGGCTCTGATCAAGGGCGCGGCCGCCAAGGTCAACGCGAAGCTGGGGGTGGTCGACAAGGACGTGGCCGAGGCCGTTCAGGAGGCGGCCGCCGAGGTCGCCGAGGGGCGCTGGGACGCGCACTTCCCGGTGGACGTCTTCCAGACGGGTTCCGGTACGTCCTCCAACATGAACACGAACGAGGTCATCGCCACGCTCGCGACCGAGCGGCTCGGCAGGGACGTACACCCCAATGACCATGTGAACGCCTCGCAGTCGTCGAACGACGTGTTCCCGTCCTCGATCCACATCGCCGCGACCGCCGCCGTGACCAGGGATCTCGTTCCGGCCCTGGAACACCTCGCCGCCGCCCTGGAGCGGAAGGCGGAGGAGTTCGCGGATGTCGTGAAGTCGGGGCGTACGCATCTCATGGACGCCACGCCCGTGACGCTCGGACAGGAGTTCGGGGGGTATGCGGCGCAGGTGCGGTACGGCGTCGAGCGCCTCCGGGCCGCGCTGCCCCGGCTCGCCGAACTGCCGCTGGGCGGTACCGCCGTGGGCACCGGGATCAACACACCGCCCGGGTTCTCGGCCGCCGTCATCGCGGAGGTGGCACGGGCCACCGGGCTGCCGCTCACCGAGGCCCGTGACCACTTCGAGGCGCAGGGCGCACGGGACGGGATCGTCGAGACGAGCGGGCAGCTTCGGACCATCGCGGTCGGGCTGACGAAGATCGCCAACGATCTGCGGTGGATGGCGTCCGGGCCGCGCACCGGGCTGGCCGAGATCAGCCTGCCCGATCTCCAGCCCGGTTCCTCGATCATGCCCGGCAAGGTGAATCCGGTCATCCCCGAGGCGGTGCTGATGGTCGCGGCCCAGGTGATGGGCAACGACGCGACGGTCGCCGTCGCCGGGGCCGCCGGCAACTTCGAGCTGAACGTCATGCTTCCGGTCATCGCGAAGAACGTCCTGGAGTCCGTCCGGCTGCTCACCAACGTCTCGCGCCTGCTCGCCGACCGCACCGTCGACGGGATCGTCGCCCACCGCGAACGAGCCCGCGAGTACGCCGAGTCCTCGCCGTCGGTCGTGACACCGCTCAACAAGTACATCGGCTACGAGGAGGCCGCCAAGGTGGCCAAGAAGGCACTGGCGGAACGCCGCACGATCCGCCAGGTCGTCCTGGAATCCGGGTACGTGGAGCGTGGTGACCTCACCCTGGAGCAGCTGGACGAGGCGCTCGATGTCCTGAGGATGACGCATCCGTAAACGGCGTCCACTCCCCGTATGACCTTGGAAGCCATTGGATGACGCCTCCGTTACGTCATTCGCTCCTTGGCGCGAACCGTGACGCGCACCGCAGCGTCGTATGCCTGGGGCACCTAATATCTGGTCATGGCAGAGGGTGGAGCGGTGAGGCGAGTGGCGGCGGGCGGGTCGACGGTGTACTGGGCCCCCGGGAGTCACATCCTGTGGCGATACCGGGAGAACGCCGGTGAGCGCCTCCACATCTGCCGCCCCGTGACCGTCGTACGCGACGACGAGGAACTGCTCGCGGTGTGGATGGCGCCCGGCACGGAGTGTGTGAAGCCCGTGCTCGCCGACGGCACACCGGTGCACGGAGAACCGCTGGAGTCCCGCTACACAAAGGCGCGAACGGTGCAGCGGGACCGCTGGTTCGGCACCGGAGTGCTGAAGCTGGCGCGGCCCGGCGAGCCCTGGTCGGTGTGGCTGTTCTGGGAGCCGGGCTGGCGGTTCAAGAACTGGTACGTGAACCTGGAGGCTCCGCGCGCCCGTTGGGAGGGCGGGGTCGACTCCGAGGACCACTTCCTGGACATCTCCGTGCACCCGGACCGCAGTTGGCGCTGGCTCGACGAAGACGAGTTCGCACAGGCGCAACGGGCCGGATTGATGGATACTCAACTGGCCGCACAGGTAAGAGAGGCAGGGCACTGCGCGGTGGAGGTGATCCGTGCCTGGGGTGCTCCGTTCTCGGACGGCTGGCAGCACTGGCGTCCGGATCCGGCCTGGCCGGTTCCTTCCCTGCCGGATGACTGGGACCGTACGCCCGCGCACGTGTCCTCGTGAGACCCTTGCTGCGCCCCCGTGGTACAACCGTAGGATCGTCCTCCGCATCAAATAATCAAGGCCGGTGCACAGCATCGTCATTGAGGGCGGTGGCCGGGAGGCGGGTGGGAGCACAGCAGCAACTCCCGCAGTATGCGCTGAGCTTGACCATACGTCACCGAGGGGCGGCAGGAAGTGAGCGAGGGGTACGAGGGCCACAGCGGTACGGTCGGCGGACGGCCCGCCGGGCCGCACAGGGCGTTCGGCCCGACGACGGTGTTCACGTCGGCGACGGGCAGGCCCCGTCCTGACGACGCGCAGATTCCGTTCCCGGGACACACATTCCGGGTATCGGGGCTGCGGGACGAACTGCACGCACGGCGCGCAGCCCCGGACGGATGGATTCGACACGCGTGACGGAGCACCCCACCTCGCACGAGCGCCGCCAGAGCGGCGCCGGCCGGCCCTCCACCCCTGCGGACCCCCGCGGGGCGCTCCTGCATACCCCGGAGCCGCTGCGCGCGCCCGGCGCATTACCCGCGCAACCCGCCCGCACCGGCGACGCCTCCACCGGTTCCGCTCCGAGCACGCCCCGCGGCCAGCACGGATCGTCCGGCACCCAGGCCTCGGCGAGCACCGACACGCCGTCGCCCTCCGGCACCGGCGCATCCACGCCGCCACCCGCCGCCCCCGGGCCCGAGCACTCCCAGCCCTCGGCCAGCGAGCCCGACGCGCACCGCCCGCGCCCGGCTCCCGAAGGCATCCCGGCCCAGCCGGGCGCGGAGGCGGACCGGCCGTCCGGGAACTCCGCGGGCACGGACCGGCGCACCGGGCAGGGGCTGCCGCACGCCGGCCCCATGCCGATGCGGCGTGACGGGGACCGGCTGCGCTTCGTGGGCGCGGCGACCCGGCGGATCGCCCGCGGCATCGACCTGGACGAGATCGTCATGGGTCTGTGCCGGGCCACCGTGCCGACCTTCTCGGACGCGATCCTCGTCTATCTGCGCGACCCGCTGCCGGTCGGCGACGAGCGGCCCACCGGGCCTCTCGTGCTGCGCCTGCGGCGCACCGACCGGATCCCCGAGGAGCGGGACACCGAGAACGGCTTCATGCCCGCGCTGCGGCCGGAGCCGAACGAGCTGTCGGCGATGACGGCCGAGCTGTGCGAGGTGCGCCCCGGCGGCGCCCTCGCCGAGGTGCTGCGCGGCGTGCGCCCGGTCTTCGCGGACGCGCCCGCCGCCCGGGCCGCGCTGCCCGAGCTGATCGGCGACGAGCTGATCGTGCCCACCGGCCAGCGCGCGATCCTCGCCCCGCTGCGCGGGCGGCGCCGGGTGATCGGCGCGGCGCTCTTCGTGCGCCGCCCCGAGCGGATGGCGTTCGAGACCGACGATCTGCTGGTCGCGGCCCAGCTCGCCACGCACAGCGCGCTCGGTATCGACAAGGCGGTGCTGTACGGCCGCGAGGCCTATATCGCCGACGAGCTGCAGCGCACCATGCTGCCCGAGACGCTGCCGCGCCCCACCGGCGTACGGCTGGCCTCGCGCTATCTGCCGGCCGCGGAGACCGCGCGGGTCGGCGGCGACTGGTACGACGCGATCCCGCTGCCCGGCAGCCGTGTCGCCCTCGTCGTCGGTGACGTCATGGGCCACTCGATGACCTCGGCCGCGATCATGGGCCAGCTGCGCACCACCGCGCAGACCCTCGCCGGGCTCGACCTGCCCCCGCAGGAGGTGCTGCACCACCTGGACGAGCAGGCCCAGCGGCTGGGCACCGACCGCATGGCGACCTGTCTGTACGCCGTCTACGACCCGGTCGCGCACCGGATCACCATCGCCAACGCGGGCCATCCGCCGCCGGTGCTGCTGCACCTGGGCGGCCGGGCCGAGGTGCTGCGGGTGCCGCCGGGCGCCCCCATCGGCGTAGGGGGAGTGGATTTCGAGGCGGTCGAGCTGGACGCGCCCGCCGGGGCGACGCTCCTGCTGTACACGGACGGGCTGGTCGAGTCGCGGCTCAGGGACGTGTGGACGGGCATAGAGCAGCTGCGCGAGAAGCTCGCCGCCACCGCACAGCTCACCGGCCCGGACCATCCGCCGCCGCTGGAAGCGCTCTGCGACGAGGTGCTCGACATGCTCGGTCCGGGCGACCGGGACGACGACATCGCGCTGCTCGCCGCCCGCTTCGACGGGATCGCGCCGAGCGATGTGGCGTACTGGTTCCTCGAGCCGGAGGACGCGGCTCCGGGGCGGGCCCGGCGCCTGGCCCGCCGGGCGCTGTCCCGCTGGGGTATGGAGGACATGAGCGACTCCGTGGAGCTGCTGGTCAGCGAGGTCGTCACCAACGCCGTGCGCTATGCGTCACGCCCGGTGACGCTGCGGCTGCTGCGTACGGACGTGCTGCGCTGCGAGGTCGGCGACGACGTGCCTCAGCTGCCCAGGCTGCGGCAGGCGCGCGCCACGGACGAGGGCGGGCGTGGCCTCTACCTGGTCAACAAACTGGCCAGACGGTGGGGCGCCACGCGGCTGAGCACCGGAAAGGTGGTCTGGTTCGAGTTGAACCGGGGCTGAATGGGCCGGGGGCCGAGGGGGTACGCGATCCACCTCGCCCCACGGCAGCCCGGTTGCCGACATCCCGTCGGCGGAGTTGACTGCTGAGGTGAGCGAAGCGACCAAACCACCCTTTTTCGTGACGGGAGGACGCTCGTGACGCAGACACCTCAGAAGGCTCCGTACACCACGAACAACGTCGGCGTTCCGGTGGAGAGCGACGAACACTCGCTGACCGTCGGCCGCGACGGCCCGATCCTGCTCCAGGACCACTACCTGATCGAGAAGATGGCCCAGTTCAACCGGGAGCGGGTCCCCGAGCGTGTGGTGCACGCCAAGGGCAGTGGCGCGTACGGATTCTTCGAAGTAACGAATGACGTCAGCCAGTTCACCAAGGCCGACCTTTTCCAGCCGGGCAAACGCACCGAGATGCTGGCCCGTTTCTCCACCGTGGCCGGCGAACAGGGTTCGCCCGACACCTGGCGCGACCCGCGCGGCTTCGCGCTCAAGTTCTACACCGAGCAGGGCAACTACGACCTGGTGGGCAACAACACACCGATCTTCTTCGTCCGTGACACGATCAAGTTCCAGGACTTCATCCGCGCGCAGAAGCGCCGCCCCGACAACGGGCTGCGCGACAACGACATGCAGTGGGACTTCTGGACGCTCTCGCCCGAGTCGGCGCACCAGGTGACCTATCTGATGGGCGACCGGGGCATCCCGAAGACCTACCGCAACATGAACGGCTACGGCTCCCACACCTACATGTGGATCAACGGCGCCGGTGAGCGGTTCTGGGTGAAGTACCACTTCAAGACCGACCAGGGCATCGACTTCCTCACCCAGGCGGAGGCCGACGAGCTGGCCGGTACAGACCCGGATCTGCACCGCATGGACCTCTACAAGGCGATCGACTCCGGGAACGCGCCGACCTGGAGCCTGAAGGTCCAGATCATGCCGTTCGAGGACGCCGCGGACTACCGCTTCAACCCCTTCGACCTGACCAAGGTCTGGCCGCACGGGGACTATCCGCTGATCGACGTAGGCCGGATGACCCTCGACAGGAACCCCGAGGACTACTTCATCCACATCGAGCAGGCCGCCTTCGAACCGTCCAACCTGGTCCCGGGCATCGGCCCGTCACCGGACAAGATGCTGCTCGGCCGGCTGTTCTCCTACCCGGACACACACCGGTACCGGATCGGCCCGAACTACGCCCAGCTGCCGCCGAACCGGCCGCACGCCCCGATGAACTCGTACGCCAAGGACGGCCCGATGCGCTACGAGCCGTCGCAGGCGGCCCGCCCGTACGCGCCCAACTCCTACGGCGGCCCGGCGGCCGACTTCTCGCGCTTCGGCGACCCGGCGAGCTGGGAGGCCACGGGCGAGCTGGTGCGCGAGGCCTACAAGCTGCACAGCGAGGACGACGACTGGGGCCAGCCGGGCACGATGGTCCGCCAGGTCCTCGACGACGCGGCCCGCGACCGCCTGGTCTCGAACGTCAGCGGCCATCTGAAGGCGGACGTCTCCCGCCCGGTCCTGGACCGCGCGCTGCAGTACTGGCGCAACATCGACAAGGAACTGGGCGACCGGATCGCCCACGACGTCAACGGAGGCTGAGCGCCGGGGCATTCAGCGCGTGGCGCCCGAGGTGGAATCGATCCGACTCCACCTCGGGCGCCACGCGCTTGTGGTGTTGTAGGGGAGGCAGCATCCAGACGTGAGGACGAACCGTGCAGCTTCAAGACGTACTGAACCGTCTCGACCGGTGGCTGGAAGTCAACGCGCCGGATGATTTCAGCACGTTGAACCCGCCCGCGACGGCCTCGGAGATCGATGCGATCGCCGAGAACAGGTTCTCGCTCGTCCCGGAGATACGGACGTGGCTGAAGCATCACAACGGCGTGTCGACCCACTTCCGGCACAGCGGCCCCGGCGGCTTCATTCCGGGCGGCCACTATCCGGTCGACGCCGAGCGCATGATGCTCGGCCAGCGGGACATGGAGCAGGACGTGGCGTGGAGCCAGGAGGACGACGACGCGGACTTCGTCGTGGGCCGGACGGCTCATGTGAAATGGGTGCCCATCAGCAGTACGCACGTCGGCACGCAGCTGGTCGTGGACCATCGCGAGGGGTCGACGTACGGCGCCGTCCTGGAGATCGACCAGGATCTGGAACTGTGGGGGGTCGTGCGCTGGAAGAGCCTGTCCGAGATGTTCCAGGAGACACTCGAATCCCTGGAGACCGGACGGCCCGTCGTCACGGCGATCGGCAGGGAGATCCGTCCCGAGACGGTCCGCGAGTCGGACGGTACGAGCAACATCGTCTGGACGTGACGCGGGACGGCCCACCGTGGGGGACCGGCCGTGCCGGCGGCCCCCCACGTCCGTCGCCCTAGAAGGGCGGTGAGTCAGGGACGGATGACGCAGACGTCATCGGGATTGCATCCCTCCATCTGCGGAACCTCCATGTAGAACGCCCCGCCGTTCTGCACCCGTGCCTTCGTGAAGAAGCCCGACAGTCCCGGGCCTCTTCCCGCGTCTCCGTTCTGCTTGCCCGGCATGGAAGCACGCCCGCAGATCTCCTTCCACGTGGGCGGGTCGTACCCGTCGTCGTCGAAGAGGCGCCAGGTGCCGTCGTCCTGCTTCTGCGCGAAGAGCTGCGCGCAGATCCCTCCGTTGACGACCGGTGTCGGTATTCCTCCGCTCTCCAGGGTGGCGGCGAAGGGGAACTCGTCGCACTGCACTCCCTGGGTGTCCCCGGTGGCGTCCGGGTGGGCCGTCCACTTACCGGCGCCGGTTTTGTTACAAATCGTGTTGCGGTTGTGTTCCTGCTGGACCTTGTCCGTCATGCGGTGCATCGGTTTGTTGTACTTCTTGCTGCCCGGATGGCCCGAAAGCTTCTCCCGCAGCACCCAGTAGTAGGCGGCAGCGGCCGGATAGCGCTTGGTGTTGGTCTGCCACGTCGGTGTGTTCTTGGCGAAGACGCAGCCGGTCGAATTGGTTACGGCGACGCTGTTGTCACATTCGACCTCTCCCCAGAAGGTCCAGGACGGCTTGATGGTCGCGGCCGCTCCAGCCGCCTCGGGGGCAGCCGCCTTGAAGTTGAGGAACGTACCCCGGTCGAACTTCTGGGACGTACCGGACACAGCGTTGTTCCAGGTGAACGTCCTGGTCGCCGACGCCCAGTGCGTGTCCACAATGGGCTCCCACATGGTGAGACCGTCCCAGGTGCCCTGGTAGGCCTCGTCGCAGTCCGGTGTGCAGATCGCGTCCCAGTAGTCCAGGGATACGGTTCCCAACGAGGCGTCGAGGGACAGCGGGCTCATGAACATCCGCTCACGGAACACGGCCTTGTTCTCCAGCAGGATCTCCTCGCGAACCGCGAAGATGGCCGTCCCCACCGTCTCGCCGTTGTGCTCCCACCTGATCACGACGGCCAGCTTGTTGCAGCCCTCGCGGCGCGTGATGGTGTAGCCGGAGACGGTGGGGTCGTCGCACCACGACACCAGCGGGGCGGCGGCTGCGGCGACGCCGCTCCTGGAGCTCTTGGACTGCTGCCACTTCCCGGCGCCGTACTTCTTGATGTCGTAGTCGAGCTTCACGCACTGGCGTGTGCCCTCGTGGTCCGTGGCGACGCAGCGCTCCTTGTTCGCCGCCAGCGTCGTGCCCTCGGGATTCGGCTGCTTCTGCCGGTCCGTGTCCTCCCACACCGGGTCGGGCGCGTCGGGGTCGCCCTCCGGGATGACGATATCGGGTACGAAGTCCCAGTCGCCGGGCTCGAACGCCACGGCGTCGAAGGCGATGTCCTCGTCTCCCGTGCCGTCGGACGTGATCGTGTTCAGCTTGACCTCGGGCACGATGCCCTTGGTCCGGAAGATCCCGAGCTTCACCCACCGGTTGCTGTCACCCGGCTGGGAGACGGTCCTGGTGCGCCAGCCGTTGCGGGTCTTGATCTGATACTTGGCGAGCTTGGTCTGCGCACCGTGGTCGGGCAGGTGCACCCAGACCCTGGCGTCCTTGTCGAGCTCCCTGTTGAGCTTCCAGTCACCGGTGATCTTCAGCCGTTGGCCCTTGGTGTCGTCGGCGCGCGTGTGACCGAACCAGAAGTGGCCGCCGAAGCCCGCGCCCAGTTGGTGGAGGTCGACCTTGGCCGGGTAGACGGTCTCGACCGAGTTGTTGGCGAAGTTGAAGCTGAAGGTGCCGGAGTTCGTGAAGGAGTTGGTGCAGCCCGCTCGGACGACAGGGGTGTCGGCGGGGACGTCGTCAATGATGAGGGCGCCGTCCGGCAGGCCGCTGGTGCTGCAGTTCGGCGGATACGCCGTGCCGTCGGGCTCTTCGGGCGTGGTGTCGCCGAAGCGGACGAACTCGTATCCGCAGGTGTCGACGCAGTCGGTCTTCCACGTCACCGGCTTGTTCCACCAGCACTTGACGTCGTCACGGCCGCAGGGGCCGCTGCTCGCGGTGTCGTTGGAGGCGCCGTCGGAGATCCGGCTCGGGTCGCAGCTGTTGGAGGAGTCGCAGAAGGCGTCCTCGGGTGCTTTGAGGTGGGCCCGGTTGTAGAGGGCGCTGCCCTTGACGGTGACGGCCGAGTTGGTGCCGTTCCAGGTGGCGGGGCGGAACGCGGGGACCAGCGTGCCGGGCGATTCCAGGAAGGAGGGCGGGTGGGCGGCGAAGCCGAGGACCTTCTCCTGGTAAGGCCAGTTCTGCGGGCGGGCCGCGGCGCTGGCGTCCTCGCCGCCGGCCGCGTTCTCCATGAACGGCAGCCGTCCGGCGTCCCATTCGGGATTGGCGGGGTTGTTGGCCCAGCCCAGACCCCACGGCGTGCCGTCACCGGCGTTGGGGTGGAAGCCGGAGTTGTACGCCCACAGGGCGAAGTACCAGTTCTCCGGCCGGCCGCTGGTGCCGTGGTTGGCGATCATGCCGGCGGCGCGGGTCTCGTTCCACTTGGAGACGAGGGTCTGCAGGCCCGCGGCGATGTTGGCGGTGTAGTCCAGCGCGGCGGCCCGCTGCTTCTGGTAGTCCCAGGCCGCACCGCCGTGGCCGTCCTCGCGGCCGGCCATCCGCATGTGGTCGGTGATCTGCGTGATGCCGTAGCCGCAGTCCGCCTTGGCGAAGTCGACGTCCCAGTCGTTGCTGGGGTCGCCGTCGTAGAGGTTGATGCCGTAGTAGTTGCCGATCAGCGGGCTGGCGGTGACCCCGGGCACGGCCTCCCGGCCGGCCTGCCACATGTTCGACTCCTGGGTGGTCACCCCGAGCATGACCTGCGCCATGGCGCGACCGCCCCCATCGAGCGGCGGGTTCAGGAAGAGTGTCTGCGGCATGTACGCGGGCATGCCCAGGTTCTTCCAGTTCGCCGGGCGCGAGATGTGCGTATTCAGCAAGCCCTTGACCGCCATGTCGACCGCCCACTCCACCTGGCGCGGCTTGGGCTGCATGGCCTGGTTGCGCGGATCGTTGCGCGGCACGGAGCAGGTGCGTTCCGCTTCCACCGGGTCGCTGGGGTCACCGGCGGCCGTCGCGGCCACCGACGTCCTGGCGCTGCCCGCGGAACCGGACCGCAGTCCCGGGGACGCGGCACGGCCCTGGCCCGCGTACGCCGACACCCGATGCGCCGGATCGACGGTGAAGGACGCCTTGCGTCCGGTGGCGCGGGTGGTCAGGGACATCTTCACCGTACGGGCCCTGGTGGCCTCGCCGGGCTGCAGCAGTGTGCCCTTGCCGTCGGCCCAGGCCGTGTGGGTCAGGACGGCCTCACCGCGTGTGGAGACGGTGACGTCCTTCGGCGTCGACGCGAGCCTCTTCACCGAGGCCGGCGTGCGGATGCCGGTCGGCCTGGTCGTGCCCGTCACATACACGGTGCCCGCGCTGCGGGTCAGTCCGGTCTCGGTGGCCAGGCCCCGCGCCAGCACGGCCGCCCGCGTGGTGCGTACGTTGGGGTGCGCGACGGCACCGGCCGTGATGCGCTTCACCTTGGACGTGGCACCGCGCTTGTCGAGGAAGGTGATCCCCCCGTCGGCGTCGGGCGTCAGGCGGTAGGGCACACCGTCGGTACGGGCGAGAGCCGTGCGCCCGCCTCTGGCGTCGACCTTGATGACCTCCGCGCCGGAGGCCGCGGCTATGGAACCGTCGGCGGCCGGGACGGCCGAGGTGACCTGCCCCTTGACCGGGATCGGCTTGCCGATTCCGCCTGTCGAGGCGTCCAGCCGGAACAGGCGGGTGCCGGGCCTGTCCTCACCGCCGGACTGGGTCAGGATCACCGTCTCACCAGGTCCGCAGCCCGGGTTGTAGTAGGACAGCGACGCCTTGAGATCCAGCTTCGTCACCCGGCCGGAAGCCAGATCGACCACCGCGGTGAATCCGCCCCGAGCCATCAGCTGGGGCTTGTTGGTGAAGGTACGCGGCGCATAGACCACAACCGCCCGCTTACCCGAACCGGTGACGCAGGTGTTGCCGATCCAGGCGTCGGCGTCGAATCCCGGCTCGGAAAGCGATGCGATGGTGCGCCAGCTGTATCCGTCCTTCTTACTGGCGGTCAGGAGATGGAAGCCGTCCGCATCCCCCGAGGTCGTCCACGCCACGTCGGCGGACGCCTGCCACCCCTTGCCCAGCACCGCGGCCCGCTCGGCCGACGGCACCACATCACGCCGGGCCCCGGCCGCCGCCTCCATCGCGGAAGACGCCGGCTCCGGTGGATCAGCCCAGGCCACAGCCTGCGTCACCCCCGCGAGCAACGTACCGGCCACCAACGCGGCCAGCCGTCCCCGCACTCGTCTTCTGAGTCTCAAAATATCCCCTTCTCACATGGCTCCCGCACTACGAGAGCCCTGAAAGGGAAAGGGCACCTTGACCACAATCCGGGCATACCTGATAGGCCGCACACCGATTTCACAGTTCGCGGATTCAGACAAGAATTGAGCGCGGTCAGCCGGTCAGTGCGCAGCGCAAGGTGTCGCCAAGATCCCCTCCCCGTTGACGGGAGAATGGAACAGACACCCAACCCGAGTCAATGAATTTCTCATGGAACTTTAAAGTTTCGGCCTTTGTGGCCGATAATCGCCCGGGAATAAATCGCCCCATGGAGGGAATCCTTCAGATATACGCGACCATCTCGACCATGAGCTTCGGTCCGGTTGGCACGAAAAGGGCGCCCGGTGGGTCACCGGGCGCCCTTTTCCTTGGGCCCTGGCGGGCCGTTTTGACGGTTACTGCTGGTCGAGCGGGTTGAACGGGTCCTCTGGCGTGATCTCGTCGGTCGGGGTCGGTGGCGTGGTCGCCGGTGTCGTCGCCGGGGTGGTCGGGGGCTCGGACGTCGGGGTCGGCGGGGCGCTGGTGGTGGGCGTCTCGATCGTCGGCGGCTCGGTGGTCGGGGTCTGCGACGGCGTCTCGCTCGGCGTCTCGCTGATCGTCGGCGTGGTGCTGGGCGCCATCGCCGCGCCCTGGGTGGTGTCCAGGTCGAACGTGGTGACGCCGCCCATCGCGTTGAAGGTGTACGCCGCCCATATCTGGGCCGGGAAGCCACCGCCGTTGACACGGCCACCGCCCGCGGCGCCCCTCAGGGACACCTGCGTACCCTGCTTGATCACCTTGCCCGCGGTGTTCTTGCGGTCCTTGGGGACCTCTCCGAACAGACCGACCGAGGTGACCAGGTTCGGCGTGTACCCGGTGAACCAGGCCGACTTGTTGTTGTCGGACGTACCCGTCTTGCCCGCGACCTGCTGACCGTTGCGGTCGACCGCCTGGGCCACCGAGAGCTGGGCCGTACCGTCGTTGACCACGCCGGTGAGCACCGAGGTGACGGTGTCGGCCGCCTCACTGCTGATGACCTGGTCGCCGATCGGGTTCGGGAAGTCGACCGAGCGGTCCTTGTGCTCGGCCGAGGCGACGATGGCCGGGGTGACCTTCCGGCCGTGGTTGTCGAGGGTCGCGTAGATGCCGGCCATCTCCATCGGACTCGCGCCCATGGTGCCGAGGGTCTGCGCGGGCACCGCCTGCATGCCCTTGGTGTCCATGCCGAGCTTGCCGGCGACCTTGAGGACCTCGTCCATTCCGACGTCGACGCCCATCTGCGCGAAGACGGAGTTGATGGACTTGTTCATCGCGGTCTGGACGGTGACGTCGCCGTAGTTCTGGTCGTCCTCGTTGGGCGGTGCGAAGCCGATGCTGCTGCCCTCGACGGAGCGACCGCTGGTGCCGTCGTAGACCGTGTCCGCCGTGATGTCCCGGCCGTCCTGCGTCTTGGCCTGCTGGTCCAGGGCCGCCGCGAAGATCAGCGGCTTGAAGGTGGAGGCCGGCTGGTAGTCGCGGCGCGTCGCGTTGTTCACGTAGTGCTTGAAGTAGTCCTCGCCGCCGTACATCGCCACGACCTTGCCGGTCTTGGGACTGACGGAGACCGCCCCGCCCTCGACGTCACCGTCGACCGTGCGCTTCTTGGCGTCCAGCTTGCCGGTGAGCTTCGTCTTGACGGCGACTTCCAGCTGCGTCTGCTTCTTCTTGTCGATGTTGAGCGTGATCGTCCAGCCGCCCGCGTCGACCAGCGCCTTGGCGTCCTCGTAGTCGGCGGCGGCGCCCTGCGCCACCAGCCGGTTGGCCAGCGCGCTGTTGGCCGCGTCCACCAGATAGCCGGTCTGGCCCTCCATGCCGGGCACGCCCTTGGGGTCCTGCGGGATCGGGAACTTCATCGTCGCGCGCTTGGCGGCGGGCAGCCAGCCCTCCTCGACCATGTTGTCGAGGGTGTAGTTCCAGCGGGCCGTGACCAGCCGCTTGCCGGTGTCCGTGGCGACACCCCAGTCGTACTGACTCGGGGCCTGGAGCAGCGAGGCGAGGTACGCGCCCTGCTCGACCGAAAGCTCGCTCGCGTCCTTGCCGTAGTACGCCTGGGCCGCCGCCTGGATGCCGTAGGAGTTGCGGCCGTAGTAGCTGGTGTTGATGTAGCCCGCGAGGATGTCGTCCTTGGACTGCTGGCGGTCCAGCTTCAGCGAGATGACCAGTTCCCTCAGCTTGCGCGTGACGGTCTGGTCCTGGGTGAGGTAGTAGTTCTTGACGTACTGCTGGGTGATCGTCGAACCACCCTGCTTGCCCTTGCCGGACAGGGTGTTGATCAGACCGCGGGCCGTGCCCTTGAGGTCGACGCCGGAGTCCTTGTAGAAGGACTTGTTCTCCGCGGCGACGAAGGTCTTCTGGACGTCCTGGGGCACCTTGTCCAGGCCGACGATCTCGCGGTTGACCTTGCCGGTCCGGGCGAGCGTGCTGCCGTCGCTGTACTTGTAGATGTTGCTCTGACGCTGTGCGTCGGCGTTGCCCTGAGGTATGGAGACGACCATGTAGAGCACGATGAAGGCGCCCATGCCGAGTAGGCAGACGCCCAGGAAGGTGCCGAGGATCGTCTTCCAGTTCACGAACCGGCGTATGCCGGTGCGGCGGGGCTTCCCTCCGAACGAGGGCATGGCCGCCGCGCGGCGGCCACCGTGCTGCCGCGCTCGTCTCTCTTGCGCTCGTCCCATGGCTGAGTCCGCTCCGCTCGCTCTCGTGTCGCGCTCTCTTGTACGCGTGTCCTGCCGCGTTCACTCACACGCTCGCGTGTCGCGTTCATGCTCGTGCGCCACACAGGTTCGCCGCTGAGGTCAGCTCAGCAAACTAACACCACGCGCTATGACAAAGGGCTGCCGATCCGCTCTTTTGTGGACGTGACAATCAGCACGTACTGCCCAGGACTGCGCATCCGCCCCATCTCAACCGACGAGCGAGAGGGGCGGAAGGTTGCCATGCGGGGTAAAGTGATATCACTTAGATAGGACCTGGATGCCCTTGGTCGGGCGGGAGCCGTACGGGCTTCCGCCGCACGAAAACCGGGGACCCATGCCGGAACAGGACTCCACTCCCAGCGGCTCGAACCCCAGCACCTCCACCCCTCTCGCCGATGTGCCGCGGATGCCCGATCCGCGTGTGCGGGAGTTCACCGCGCACAGCATCGACGGCGGACTCGCACGTCTCTCGCTGCGTGGCAACGCCGAGGAGATCACCGAGAAGCTCGAGGCAGTGGGAGAGGGACATCGTGGAACCGGACCCCGAGCGGAAGGCGGCGATGGTGTCGAACCCGTTGGTGGCGTTGTGCGGTGACCGGGCTCCGCAGCCCGTCCTGAACACGGGGTCCCTCCACCAGTGACGGATCCCTCCGAGGAATCGACCCCCCGGCGTCGGCCGCAGCAGCGCAAGCAGGTTCTGCTGCGGCTGGATCCGCTGGTCCATGAGGCGCTGGCGCGGTGGGCGGGGGACGAGCTGCGCTCGGCCAACGCGCAGATCGAGTATCTGTTGCGGCGGGCGCTCGCGGAGGCGGGGCGGTTGCCGGGTGGGGCGGGGCCGATTCCCCGGCGGGGGCGACCGACCGCTTCCGCGACGGGGGAACCGGAGGAGTAGGCACCGCCTCCGCCCCGGGCGGGTGGGGGTTGATCGCGCGGTTCCCCGCGCCCCCGAAATGCCTGGTGACGGAACCGTGACAATCGGCTGTGACCTGCGCGAACGTGGGGCTCGGCATGATCTATTCTCGGTGTGTATACGTGCGGTGTATACGCCGTATGTAGAGTGCTCCGCATGTCCATCGGTCACACCCTCCTAGGACTCCTGGAGTCCGGGCCCCGTCACGGTTACGACCTGAAGCGGGCCTTCGACGAGAAGTTCGGTCACGACCGGCCGCTGCACTACGGCCAGGTCTACTCGACGATGTCGCGGCTGCTCAAGCACGGCCTCGTCGAGGTCGACGGGATCGAGGCGGGCGGCGGCCCGGAGCGCAAGCGGTACGCGATCACCGATGCCGGGATCACCGACGTACAGCAGTGGCTCGCGACGCCGGAGAAGCCCGAGCCGTATCTCCAGTCGACCCTCTACACGAAGGTCGTTCTCGCACTGCTCACCCACCGGGACGCGTCCGAGGTCCTCGACACGCAGCGGTCCGAGCACCTGCGCATGATGCGCATCCTGACGGATCGCAAGCGCAAGGGCGACCTCGCCGACCAGCTGATCTGCGACCACGCCCTCTTCCACCTGGAGGCCGACCTGCGGTGGCTCGAGCTCACCGCCGCGCGCCTCGACAAACTCGCCGAGGCGGTAACCCGATGACCCCCGCAGGCTCCCTGCTCGCGGCCCACGACCTGCGCAAGGCGTACGGCCCCACCAGCGCCCTCGACGGCGCCGAGTTCTCCATCCACCCGGGCGAGGTCGTCGCCGTGATGGGCCCCTCCGGCTCCGGCAAGTCGACCCTGCTGCACTGCCTGGCCGGCATCGTGACACCGGACTCCGGCTCGATCGTCTACAACGGCCAGGAGATGGCGACCATGAACGACGCCCAGCGCAGTGCGCTGCGGCGCAGCGAGTTCGGGTTCGTGTTCCAGTTCGGCCAGCTCGTGCCCGAGTTGACCTGTGTCGAGAACGTCGCGCTCCCGCTGCGGCTCAACGGGACCGGGCGCAAGGAGGCCGAACGGGCCGCCCTGTCGTGGATGCAACGGCTGGAGGTCGACGACCTCGCGGCGAAGCGACCTGGTGAGGTGTCCGGCGGTCAGGGGCAGCGGGTCGCCGTCGCCCGATCGCTCGTCACCAGTCCCCGGGTGCTGTTCGCCGACGAACCGACCGGCGCGCTGGACTCCCTCAACGGCGAGCGCGTGATGGAGCTGCTCACGGAGGCGGCCCGATCGACCAACGCGGCGGTCGTGCTGGTGACGCACGAGGCGCGCGTGGCCGCCTACTCGGACCGCGAGATCGTCGTACGGGACGGCAAGTCCAAGGACATGGAGCGCATCGTATGAGCATGCGTCAGTGGTCCAAGGACCTCGCCATGGGGGTCCGGTTCGCCTTCTCCGGCGGACGCGAAGGGTGGGTCCGGGCACTGCTGACAGCGGTCGGTGTCGGACTCGGCGTGGCGCTGCTGCTGCTGACGACGGCGATACCGAACGCGCTGTCCGCACGCGACCATCGCGGCAGCTCCCGGGAGGACTTCACGTACAGCGCGAAGAAGCTGCCGAAGGCGGACGACACGCTCCTCGTCGCCCGCTCCGACACGACGTTCCGCGAAAAGGACGTACGCGGCCGGCTCCTGGAGGCCGAGGGCGCCCGGGCCCCGCTGCCACCGGGCGTCGGAAAGTTCCCCGCGAAGGGCGACATGGTCGTCTCACCCGCGCTGGACAGGCTGCTCAAGTCCGACGGCGGCAAGCTGCTGCGCGACCGCCTGCCCTACCGGATCACCGGCACCATCGGGCAGTCCGGTCTCCTCGGGCCCGCCGAACTCGCCTACTACGCGGGCATCGACGGGCTGGCGAGCCGGCTGGGCAACGCCGACGTCGAGCGCATCGACTATTTCGGGCCCGCCCCGGGGAGCCAGCCGGACAAGTTGGACCCGGTGCTGCTCCTGCTCGTCCTGATGGTCTTCGTCG
This sequence comes from Streptomyces sp. NBC_01450, assembly GCF_036227505.1. Classification (NCBI taxonomy): domain Bacteria; kingdom Bacillati; phylum Actinomycetota; class Actinomycetes; order Kitasatosporales; family Streptomycetaceae; genus Streptomyces; species Streptomyces sp. NBC_01450. Next base: position 4,505,100 of record NZ_CP109480.1, read on the forward strand.
TGCTGCTGATGCCGGTCGCCGTGTTCATCGCGGCGGCCGTGCGCTTCGGCGGCGAGCGCCGGGACCGCCGGCTCGCGGCGCTGCGGCTGGTCGGCGCGGACGGACGGATGGTGCGCCGGATCGCGGGCGGTGAGGCACTCGCCGGAGCGCTGCTCGGGCTCGTCCTCGGCACCGGCTTCTTCCTGGTCGGACGTCAGCTGGCCAGCCTGATGAACGTACGCGACACCAGCGTGTTCCCGAGCGACCTCAACCCCTCGCCCGCGCTGGCCGTGCTCGTCGCTCTCGCAGTGCCGGCCGCGGCCGTCCTGGTGACGCTGTTCGCGCTGCGCGGCGTCGTCATCGAGCCGCTCGGTGTGGTCCGCACGGCGAAGCCGGCGCGGCGCCGGCTGTGGTGGCGGCTGCTGCTGCCGCTGGGCGGCCTCGGGCTGCTCTACCCGATGGTCGGCCAGGGCAACGGCAACGGCAACTTCAACCAGTGGCTGGTGATCGGCGGCACGGTACTCCTGCTCGTCGGCGTCACCGCGCTGCTGCCGTGGGTCGTCGAGGCCGTCGTCGCCCGGCTGAACTCCGGCTCGGTCTCCTGGCAACTGGCCGTGCGCAGGCTGCAGTTGAGCAGCGGTACGGCCGCCCGCATGGTCAACGGCATCGCCGTCGCGGTGGCCGGGGCGATCGCGCTGCAGATGCTGTTCGCCGGGGTCGAGACCGACTACACCAAGCAGACCTCCAACGACGTGACCCGGGCCCAGATGGAGATCTCCCTGCGCAGCGGCGTCCAGCTGGGCGAGGCCGGCCGGCAGCTCGCGCAGACCAAGGGCGTACGCCATGCGTCGGTCATCTCGGTGTCCTCGGCCGGCGACCGGCCGAAGAATCCGAACACCCAGATGGAGGTGGCGGCCGGCAGCTGCGCGGAACTGCGCGAGGTGGCACGCCTGGCCTCCTGCAAGGACGGCGACATCTTCTGGATCCGCGGCACCGATTACGACAGCGACACGAAGAAGCTCATCGAACCGGGCAGCACCCTCTACTTCGATCCGTCGTACGACGAGACGCCGGCCCACTCTGCGGCCTGGAAGGTGCCCGCCGGCCTGAAGACCGCCGGAACTCGCGCGGATCCGACCGGTTCCGTGCGCGGCGGAGTGCTGATCACTTCGGGCGCGCTGCCCGCGAACGCGGCGGACAGCCTGAGCCAGAACGTGTTCGTCACCTTCGACCCTTCGGTGCCGGACGTCGACGACTACGCGCGCAACACCGCCGCCCGGCTCGATCCGCTGGCGGACGTGTTCACCCTGGCGGCCAGCGAGCAGTCGCAGCAGTTCCGGTCCATCCGCACCGGACTGTTCGTCGGCGCCACCTGCGTCCTCCTGCTGATCGGCGCGAGTCTGCTGGTGTCGCAGCTGGAACAGCTGCGCGAGCGCAAGAAGCTGCTGTCGGCGCTGGTCGCCTTCGGCACCCGGCGGCGCACGCTGAGCCTGTCGGTGCTGTGGCAGACGGCGATCCCGATCGGGCTGGGGATGGCGCTGGCATCGGTGGTGGGCCTGACCCTGGGCGCGGTGCTGCTGAAGATGACCAACACTTCGGTCCGCCTGGACTGGGTGAGCGTGCTGTCCATGTCCGGCATCGGCGCCGGCGTGGTCCTGCTGGTCACCCTGCTCAGTCTGCCGCCGCTGCTGCGGCTGATGCGGCCGGACGGACTGCGCACCGAGTGACGGGCCCGTGGACCGGGACGCTCAGGCGTCCCGGTCCAACACCCGTACCGGCAACGGCCGCAGCGCTTCTCGGAGCGCTGCGGCCAGTTCTTCGTACTCGCCGCCGCGCGCGGCCCCGGCGCGCATCGCCAGCGCGATCCGGCGGGTCGGCGCCGGGTCCGCGAAGTAGCCGGTGCGGAGCTGGTTGCTGCGGGTCGTCTCGACCCTGACAGCCGTACGCGGCAGCAGGGTCACGCCGAGCCCGCCGGCCACGAGCTGCACCAGGGTGGACAGTCCGGCGGCCGTGGTGGTGACGGGGGCGTCCGCACGCCCGGCCTCCCGGCAGATGTCGAGAGCCTGGTCGCGCAGACAGTGCCCCTCGTCGAGCAGCAGGAGGTTGAGCTCGCGCAGCGCTTCACGGGGGATTCCCTCCCGGCCGCCGAGCGAGTGGTCCAGCGGGGTCACGAGCACGAAGTCCTCGTCGAACAGCGGGAGTTCGAGGACGCCGGGCACACCGAGAGGCACGGCGAGCAGAAGCAGGTCGAGCCGTCCGATCGCGAGGCCCTCCAGCAGGTTGGCCGTCTGCTCCTCGTGGACCTGGAGGTCGAGGTCCGGGTAGCGGTCGTGGACCAGGTTGAGGACGGTGGGCAGGAGGTAGGGCGCGACTGTGGGGATGACGCCGAGGCGCAGCGCCCCGGTGAACGGCGCCCGTACCGCCTCCGCCTCCTCCATGAGCGCGCCGACCTCGTCCAGTACCGCCTTCGCGCGTACGGCGAGGCGCTCACCGGCGGGTGAGAGCAGCACCTTGCGGGTCGTACGCTCCAGGAGGGTCACGCCGAGCGTCTCCTCCAGGACGGAGACCGCGCCCGACAGTGCGGGCTGGCTCATGCCGATCGCGGCGGCGGCGTCACGGAAGTGCAGGTGTTCGGCCACGGCGGCGAAGGCACGCAGCTGGGCGAGGCTGGGCTGACGACGCCCGTTCCCCTTGGAACTCATGACTCCCTTGCCGCTCATGGGGCCCTTGCCGCTCATGGAGCCCTTGGAGCTTGCGTTGCCCAGCGGGCCGGCCATGACCTTACCTCTTACTCATAGTCACTGATAGCTACAGTCGATCAACACGACCGAGTGTAGCTATTTCCGTAATCAATGCAGCTTGTGCCAGCATCAGGAGCGTCCAACCCCCGGGAAACGCCCTCAAAAGGGGCCATTCCCTGCTGCAAGGAGAGCGCGTGCTCACTGTCGGTGACAAGTTCCCCGAGTTCGATCTGACCGCCTGTGTCTCGCTGGAGAAGGGCGAGGAGTTCCAGCAGATCAACCACAAGACCTACGAGGGTCAGTGGAAGGTGATCTTCGCATGGCCCAAGGACTTCACCTTCGTGTGCCCGACCGAGATCGCGGCGTTCGGGAAGCTGAACGACGAGTTCGCCGACCGTGACGCCCAGGTGCTCGGCTTCTCCGGCGACTCCGAGTTCGTGCACCACGCCTGGCGCAAGGACCACGACGACCTGCGTGACCTGCCCTTCCCGATGATGGCCGACTCGAAGCACGAGCTCATGCGGGACCTCGGCATCGAGGGCGAGGACGGTTTCGCCAAGCGTGCGGTGTTCATCGTCGACCAGAACAACGAGATCCAGTTCTCCATGGTGACCGCCGGTTCCGTCGGCCGTAACCCCAAGGAGGTCCTCCGGGTTCTCGACGCGCTCCAGACGGACGAGCTCTGCCCGTGCAACTGGACCAAGGGCGAGAACACCCTCGACCCGGTGGCGCTCCTGGCGGGTGAGTAACCCTCCATGGCCCTCGACGAACTGAAGTCCGCCGTACCGGACTACGCGAAGGACCTGCGTCTCAACCTCGGCTCGGTCATCGGCAACTCCGACCTTCCGCAGCAGCAGCTGTGGGGGACGGTGCTGGCGTGCGCGATCGCGGCGCGGTCGCCGCGGGTGCTGCGGGAGCTGGCGCCCCAGGCGAAGGCTCAGCTGTCGCCGGAGGCGTACACCGCGGCCAAGTCGGCCGCCGCGATCATGGCGATGAACAACGTCTTCTACCGCACGCGGCATCTGCTGTCGGACCCGGAGTACGGGACCCTGCGGGCCGGTCTTCGGATGAACGTCATCGGCAATCCCGGTGTCGAGAAGGTCGACTTCGAGCTGTGGTCGCTGGCGGTGTCCGCGGTGAACGGCTGTGGTCAGTGTCTCGACTCGCATGAGCAGGTGCTCCGCAAGGCGGGCGTCGACCGGGAGACGATCCAGGAGGCGTTCAAGATCGCTTCCGTGATCCAGGCGGTCGCCACGACCCTGGACGCCGAAGCGGTCCTCGCGGAGTAACCTCCGCCTCTTCACTCGGGCCCCGTTCACCCTGGTCGGGTGGACGGGGCCTCGCCTTTCTCGCCCCCGTCGGCCTGAACGGCCTCGTCCTCAAGCGCCGGACGGGCTGAAGATGCGGGGCGGCGAAGCCCCCGCTTCAGGGGCGCGGGGAACTGCGCGACCAGCCCCCACCGGGCCCGCAGACAAAGAACCCACCCGGGGTGAGGTGGAATCCTTACGGCGATGGGGGGCGTACCGGGGCCACATCCATCGCCGTGGCGCCCCGCGGCTCCGGCGCGTGGCGGAGTGCCGGCTCGCGGGAGTACGAACGCAGGTACCCCACCACCGTGTTGGTGACCGCCACCAACGGCACCGCCACCACAGCCCCACCGATCCCGGCGACCAGCCCACCCGCCGCGACGGACAGCACGACCGCCAGCGGATGCACCCGCACGGCCCGCCCCAGAATGAACGGCTGAAGGATGTGGCCCTCGATCTGCTGGACCGCGAGCACGACGGCCAGCGTCATCAGCGCGGTGAACACACCCTGCGTCACCACCGCGACCACCACCGCCAACGCCCCCGACACCACCGCGCCGACGAGCGGAATGAACGCGAAGAGGAAGATGAAGACGGCGAGGGGCACGGCCATGGGGACGTCGAGGAAGTAGATACCGAGGCCGATGAAGATCGCGTCGATCAGGGCCACTATCACCGTGCCGCGCACATACGCCGTCAGGGTCCGCCACGCACGGGGCCCGGCTCCCGCCACCCCCGGCCGCGCCGCCGCCGGCACCAGTTTCAGCGTCCACTCCCAGATGCGCTTGCCGTCGTAGAGGAGGAAGAGCGTCGAGAACATCGTCAGGAGGATGCCGGTCAGCGCTTCCACTATGACCGTCACGCCCTCCAGACCCGCCGACGTGATCTGGTCCGTGTTCGCGCCGATCGCTTCCCGCAGGTTCTTGGCGATCTCGTTGATCTGCTTGTCCGTCACATGGAACGGGCTGGTGAGGAGCCACTTGCGCAACTCGTCGATGCCGTCCTGGATCTGGTTGGAGAGGTTGTCGATGTTCTCCTGGACCTGCCAGACCACGAACCAGCCGACCAGCCCCATGATGACGAAGCCGAGGATCGCGGTGAGCGCGGTGGCGAGACCTCTGGGAAATCCCAGTCGCTTCAGGCGCGCCACGGTGGGCTGGAGGAGCGCGGTGATGAGCAGCGCAGCGACGAAGGCCAGCACGACCAGTTGTACGGCGCTGATCACCCGCATCAACACCCAGACGGTGCCCGCGAGAACGAGCAGTCGCCAGCCGGCCTCGGCCGCGACCCGTACACCCCACGGCACGGCCGTGACGGGATCGGGCCGAGCGCCCGTCCCCGGTCCATGAGTGTCATGCGTGTCATGGGTGTCATGAGTGTGTGGAGGGGCGGGCCCCGGTTCGGATTCGGATGCGGATTCGGGTTCGGGTTCCCGGTCGGGAGCGGCATCGGAAGGGAGTGCGGAGGGATGCGTGTCCGCCTTTGTCGCCACCGCCGTCGTCGTCAAGCTGCGCGGCGAGCGGTCGTCGGTCTCATCGCGCAGGTCGCTCAGGCCGCTCAGGTCGAGCGAGCCCCCCGACTCCTTCTCCACCTCGGCGCGGCGCTTGTCCAACCGCTCACCCAGCTCGGTCAGTCCGGCGCCGAGCCGGCCCAGCAACCCTGGCACTCGCGACATGATCCGTCCTTCTCCCCCGCTTCTCCCCACCACTCCCCCCTGGAGTCGTCGGTTCCGTTCCGACCGTACATGGCCGAAGCCCCTCCCCCTAGGACGGGGAGGGGCTTCGCAAGGTTGAGCGGCCGGAGCGGCGTCGGCTCAGTAGTTGCCGTGGGCCTGCCAGTACGACCAGGCGCCACAGGGACTGCCGTAGCGCTCGTTCATGTAGTTGAGGCCCCACTTGATCTGCGTGACCGGATTGGTCGCCCAGTCGGCACCGACAGACGACATCTTGCTGCCGGGCAGCGACTGGACGAGACCGTAAGCGCCGGAAGAGGGGTTCTGGGCCCGGTAGTTCCAGGTGGACTCGTGGTCCACGATGTTGCTGAAGCACTGGAACTGGCCGCTGGGGATGATCTGGCGCGCGAGGGCCTGGACCTCGGCGACGGTGTACGACGCCTGCGGGGCCAGACTGACGGGGCCTCGGGCCGCGGACCGGCTGGCGGCCTCCGCGGCAGCCTTGCGCTCCTTGGCTTCCTTCTCGGCCTTCGCCGCGGCCTTCTGCTTGGCGATCGCGTCCTGGGCCGCCTGCTTGCGGGCGGCTTCCTCCGCGTCCTTCTTGGCGCTCGCGTCCGCGGCGACGGCCTGTGCGTCGGCCTGCTGCGTCAGGGACGCGGTCTGCACCTGGGCCTGCTGGCCCGCAGGTATGTCCGCGAGGAGGGTCGAGTCACTCGCCGTCGCCTCAGCGTCGATAGACGGCTGGCCAGTGCTGCCCGAGGCAACACCACTCACGGCGCCGACAGCGGTGACCGCGGTGGCCGAGGCCACTGCGAGTCCCCGGACCGAAATCCGGCTCACACGGTTTCCTTCCAGCATCGCCCGTTTAGGTGACCCTCGCGGACGCAATCGTGCCCTTGAACGCTGGCCTCCCAACTGCGGGGTCACGGGAGGCACGGGCCCGGTGGGCAACTCCCTTGACGGGAGCGCCGCGTGGTGCTCGGGCGGCATACGACGACTCTATGGAGTTCTGGTTGTTCCTGAGGTGCGGTACCGCTGGGGGTACACGTGTGTCGTATGCGGGGCCTGACAGGAATGAGACTCTGCCGTAACCCGACGCCGCGAGGCAATTCCCCGTTGAGTGTGAAAGCTCACACCCCGTTTGCCCCGGGAATTTTACGGAAACAAGCGCGCACGAAGACGCCGCCCGGCTAGGCTCTTCGCCTTTCACCGGGCGGCGTCAACTACCGTGCATCCACCACGTTTTGACCAACCGGGTCAAGTGGTGCCAGATGGATTCAGGTGGCCCCAGATGGAGTCAGATGCATCCAGTCGGGTCAGATCTGTCCGTCCTCCAGCATTTCGGTCACAAGCGCCGCGATCTGGGACCTCTCGGAGCGGTTCAGCGTCACGTGCGCGAAGAGCGGATGACCCTTCAGCTTCTCGACGACGGCGACCACACCGTCGTACCGGCCGACGCGCAGATTGTCCCGCTGTGCCACGTCATGAGTGAGAACCACCCGCGAGTTGGCGCCGATGCGGGACAGAACGGTCAGCAGCACGTTCCGTTCCAGTGACTGGGCCTCGTCCACGATCACGAAGGCGTCGTGCAGGGAGCGGCCGCGGATGTGCGTGAGCGGCAGGACCTCCAGCATGCCGCGCGCCGTGACCTCCTCGATGACCTCGCGCGAGGTGACCGCCGACAGCGTGTCGAAGACCGCCTGCGCCCAGGGGCTCATCTTCTCGGACTCGGAGCCGGGCAGATAGCCGAGCTCCTGCCCGCCCACCGCGTACAGCGGCCGGAAGACCATCACCTTCTGGTGCTGGCGCCGCTCGAGCACGGCCTCCAGCCCCGCGCAGAGCGCGAGCGCGGACTTGCCGGTGCCGGCCCGGCCGCCCATCGACACGATCCCGATGTCCGGGTCGAGCAGCAGGTCGAGCGCGATGCGCTGCTCGGCGCTGCGGCCCTTGATGCCGAAGGCCTCCCGATCGCCGCGCACCAGCCGGACGTTGCCCTCGGAGGTGACTCGGCCGAGGGCCTTGCCGCGCTCCGACTGGATCGTCAGACCGGTGTGCACCGGCAGGTCGGCCGCTTCGGGGACGTACGCGTGTCCCTCCTCGAAGAGGATGTCCACCTGCTCGCCGGACAGGGTCAGTTCGGACATTCCGGTCCAGCCGGAGGAGCCCGTGATGGCCAGTTCCGCGCGGTACTCCTCGGCGAGGAGCCCGACGGACGAGGCCTTGATCCTGAGCGGCAGGTCCTTCGATACGACGGTGACGTCGTACCCCTCGGCCTGCAGGTTGCGGGCGACCGCGAGGATGCGGGAGTCGTTGTCCCCCAGGCGGTACCCGCTGGGCAGGACGCTGGGGTCCGAGTGGTTGAGCTCGACGCGTACGGTCCCGCCGAGGTCCCCGATCGGAATGGGGGAGTCGAGGCGGCCGTGCCGCACCCGGAACTCGTCGAGCAGGCGCAGGGCCTGCCGGGCGAAGTAGCCGAGTTCCGGATGGTGCCTCTTGGCCTCCAGTTCCGTCACCACGACGATCGGAAGCACGACCTCGTGCTCGTCGAAGCGGCTCAGGGCGTTCGGGTCGGCCAGCAGGACGCTGGTGTCGAGAACATAGGTGCGCCGGTCAGGCTTGTGGCGCTTTGTGCTGGTCACCACGGAAGGACGTACCCCCTCGGATGAGGTCGGGGAGCGACGGAGAGGAGCTGGACCGGTCCTGGCCGCATTGCGCGGGCCGGAGACCGGCCCTCCGTCTCGTCCGTACTGACCGCACGGTCGGGCTGGTGCAAAGGGCCTCCCGGGCGGACGGCCCCGTGCCGTCCGCTGAGATACGACACCCGTGGTTCGGGCGTCGACCTGCATGGCTTATGCCCTCGAACATGCGCGGCCATGCAAGAGCATGTGGCCACGCGTTCGTTAACTCCGGATGACGTGCACCCCTCGCACCCCCCTGGGTCAGCCTCCGTAACGGCGATGTCGCGCCGCGTAGTCACGCAGGGCACGCAGGAAGTCGACCTTGCGGAACGCCGGCCAGAAGACTTCGCAGAAGTAGTACTCCGAGTGGGCGGTCTGCCAGAGCATGAATCCGGACAGCCGCTGCTCGCCGCTGGTACGGATCACCAGGTCCGGGTCGGGCTGGGCACTCGTATAGAGGTGCTTGCCGATGAGGTCGATGTCCACGGACTCGGCGACGTCCTCGATCGAGGAGCCCTTGTCGGCGGCGTCGAGGAGCATGGAGCGCACGGCGTCGGCGATCTCCTGGCGGCCGCCGTAGCCGATGGCGACGTTGACGAGTATTCCGTCGACGTGCGCGGTGGCCTCCTCGGCCTCCTTCAGCGCGGTCTGCATCTGCGAGGGCAGGATGTCCGGCGTGCCCACGTGGTGCACGCGCCAGCGGCCGTCGGCGGCGAGGGTGCGTACGACGCCCTCGATGATGCCGAGCAGCGGGACGAGCTCGTCCTCGGGACGGTCGAAGTTGTCCGTCGACAGCAGCCAGAGGGTGACGACCTCGACATCGGTCTCCGAGCACCAGCCGAGGAACTCCTCGATCTTGTCGGCGCCCGCGCGGTGCCCCTGGGCGGCCGTGCTGCCGGCCGCCTTCGCCCAGCGCCGGTTGCCGTCCATGATGACCCCGATGTGCTTGGGCACCTGGTCGTGGTCGAGGTGGCCCTCCACCCTGCGCGTGTAGAACCTGAGCAGCAGCCGGCGCAGGTTGTCCCGCAGGTTCACGTGTTGTCAGCCCCTCCGTGCGGATCGGACGGGCGCGGCAGAGCGGCCTCGCTCAGCGCAACCCCTGTCCATATGACGGTCCCCGGGGGCGAAGCCTACCCCCGCGAAACCAACGCCCCTCCAAGGGGTGTCCGTGGTCCGACAAGGAACCGGGGTGTGCGGCGCTGAGTTACCAGGGCCGGTCCCCGAGGTCAGGGGGGCGCACGGGGGCGCAGGCGGAGGCGTCGACGGGGTGGCGCGTGAGGGCACAAAAAACGGGCCGGTCCGTGGGGGGGAGACGGACCGGCCCGAGGGGGGGTTTCCACCATAACCCTTCGTAAGTGATGCTGCGTGCATCGGCGTGCCACAACTACTCTCCGAAATCGGCCGACGACGCCACGGTGGCTGCGGAACCTCTGATTCAGGGCATGATCATGGCCGAATCGCAGCGGATTCAAGGGGGATGGAGAGGTAAACGGAGAGTTCTGGAGGATTTGCGAACAACTGGGCCTTCCGCGCCGACTCGCCCCCACGTACTCCGGGAGAGTGACGCACGTCGCTGTCGCCCGCTTGACGGCGCCGCTAACTTCGCACCCATGGCCACGCTCACCACCCCGGGAATCCCCGCACCGGTGCCGCTCGAAGTCGCCGTATCGGCCCACGCCCGACGCCGTGGGCTGCTCGGGCGCGACGGGATCGACGGGGCCCTGCTGCTCTCGCCGGCCGGCGCGGTGCACACCCTGGGGATGCGGTTCGCGATCGACGTCGCCTATCTGGACCGGAAGTACCGCGTCCTCGCGGTGCGGACGATGAAGCCGGGGCGCGTGGGACGCCCCCGCCCACGTTCCCGCCACATCCTGGAGGCGGAGGCCGGGACGATGGAGCGATGGGGTGTGCGGCGCGGGGCGCAGGTCACGGTGCACGACCGGTGACGTCACACCAGGCAGGGGGCGCAGCACCGCGCAGCCCCCTCCACTGCGCGGTGCCACACGCGCAGCTTTGCTCACGCGAATTACCTTGGTCTGAACTTACGTGAGGCGAACACGCCGGACGACCCACCCCCGATAACGATGTGGAAACCCCGTGGAGAAGTCCGTGGAGAAGTCCGTCATACGGACGGACATCTCGCCCCCGACCGGACGCATCAGGGTGTTTTCGGTCAACCGGTTCCCGGACGCTCCAGCGGACAGGATCTGACCTCATTCCCTCCTACCTTCGCCGCATGACTCTGAAGATCACATGGGACGAGGCGAGCGCGCGGCGAACGGAGCGCCAGTTCCTGGCCGTTCCGGCGCGGGCCGGGACTCCGGTCGCCGACATCGTCGGCGCGATGCTCGGCGCGCACGCACAAGTCCTGTCGGCGGCCGAGGTCTCGGTGGGCGTACGCGCCGACGGAGTCACACGGGCAGAGGTACGCGCCGCGCTCTGGGAGGACCGGTCGCTGGTGAAGACATACGGCCCGCGCGGCACCGTACATCTACTCCCCACCGCGGAACTCCCGCTCTGGACTGCCGCGTTGACCGCGATCCCGTCCGGCCGAAGCCCGTTCGCGCCGGCCGTCCGGCTCACCGAGGAGCAGGCGGACGAGGTCGTGGCGGCGATCGGGGACGCCCTGGACGGCGCCCGGCTGACCGTCGACGAGCTGAGCGACGAGGTGGTGGCTCGCACCGGGCCCTGGGCCGGGGACCTGGTGATGCCCGCGTTCCAGGGCATGTGGCCGCGCTGGCGGCAGGTCATGCACCGGGCGGGTCAGCGCGGCGCGCTGTCTTTCGCCCCGAACCGGGGCCGCAAGGTGACGTACACCCGGCCCCCGCGCTTCGAGCCGCTCCCCGCCGACGAGGGGCTCGCCCTGCTCGTACGGCGCTATCTGCGCGCGTACGGACCCGCGACGCCGGGGCACTTCGCCAAGTGGGCGGCGGCGCCCCGCGGTTGGGCCACGGAACTCTTCGCCTCGCTGGCGGGTACGGGGGTCATCGAGGAGGTCGACTTCGAGGGGCCGGCCTGGGTCGTGGCGGGCGACACGGAGTTTCCGGGGACACCGGTGCGCGGGGTGCGGCTGCTTCCTTACTTCGACGCGTACGCCATCGCCGCACAGCCCCGCGAGACGCTCTTCCCCGGACGGGCCTACGCACGTGCCCTCGCGGGCGGCCAGGCCGGGAACTTCCCCGTCCTGCTCGTCGACGGTGTGGTCGCCGGGGTCTGGCACCAGCGGCGCCGGGGGCGGCGTACGACGGTCACCGTGGAGCCGCTGGAACGGCTGCCTGCGGCGCGGGAACGGGAGCTGGCGGAGCAGGTGGAACGGGTGGGCGACATCCTGGAGGCGAGGGCGGAGTTGGTGGTGGGGGCGGTGACGGCGGGACCACATGCCTGAGTGCCGGGGTGTCTGGGTGCCTGAGAGTCTGGGTCTCTGGGGGTCTGAGCGCCGGGGTGCTGCGCCCTCACGCCCTACGTACGCCGGGTCCTGCGCGCCTCGATCAGGAAACGGGCGCTGTGGGCGACGAACGGGCCCTTCGCCTCGATCCGCTCGTGCAGGGCACGCAACTCGGTCCCGTACCGGTCCGCGGTGAAGCCGGGGACCATCCAGATCACCTTGCGCAGGAAGTGGACGACGGCACCGATGTCGTGGAACTCCATGCGCAGCCGCTCCGCGCGCAGATCGACGACGTCGAACCCGGCGGCCTCGGCGGCGGCACGGGCGCGGTCCGGGTGCCGGCCGTTCCTGACGTCCTCCGGCTGCGGGCCGAGGAAGTGCTCGACGAGTTCGAACACGCTCGCCGGGCCGACCTGCTGGGAGAAATAAGTACCGCCGGGGCGCAGGACGCGCGCGATCTCGGACCAGTGCGTCGTGACCGGGTGCCGGCTGGTGACCAGGTCGAAGGCGCCGTCCGCGAAGGGCAGCGGGGCGTCCTCGGGAGAGGCGACGACCACGGCGCCGCGGGGGTGGAGCAGGGCGGTGGCCTTCGCGACGTTCGGCGGCCAGCCCTCGGTGGCGACGGTGAGCGGGGGCAGGGCCGGGGCGGAGGCCAGCACCTCGCCGCCACCGGTCTGGATGTCGAGCGCGGCGGACGCGTGCGCGAGCCGCTCCCCCATCGCCCGCGCGTAGCCCCACGAGGGCCGCTCCTCGGTGGCACGGCCCTCGAACCAGGAGAAGTCCCAGCCCTCGACGGGCGCGGCCACGGCCTCGTCGACGAGGGCTTCGAAGGTGCGGGTGATGGTCATGGGGAGATCTTCTCAACGGGGCGGTGGGGAGGCGAGGTGGTTTCCTTCGGGGCATCGTCGGTGCGGGTGCAGGTGCGGGAAGGCCAGCCGGTAGACCGTCTCGACGCTCGGAGCGTCGAGGATGCCGTCGACGGTCAGGCAGTGCCGCGCCAGGGCCACCGAGCTGTCGTCGGCCTGGTTGCGGAGGCCGGACGGGGCGTGCCGCACGGCCCACAGGTCCATGAGCAGCACGCTGAACGCGGCGAGCGGCGCGGCGGCAGGGCCCTGTCTGTGGGCCCAGCGCGCGGCGATCTGCCCGCCGACGCCGGGCACGTGCTCGATGCCCGTCCAGTACTGGTCGGACGCGGCGTACAGGACGTGGCGGACGTGGCTGTGGATGAGGGCGCCGCTGCAGAGCAGGCAGGGCTCGAGGGTGGTGTAGAGGCGGTGGTCCTCGTAACGGCCGCCCGCGGGCAGCTGGGCGAGGGCGTTGACCTCGGCGTGGGCGATCGCGGTGCCGGCCAACTGGCCGGGCGGGGCGGTGGATTCCTGGCTGCGGTTTCGTCCCGTGGCGACGGGCCGCCCCGCCCCGTCGAGGAGGACCGCGCCGATGGGACGGCTGCCGGCGCGAAGGGCCTCCCAGGCGAGCTCGAAGGGGAGCTGCCAGGGGGCGGGGAGGACGGGGCCGGTCACCGGTTCACTCCTCGTGGAGCACGAGCAGGGTGTGCTCGTCGTCGCCGTGGCGGACGGTCCCTTGGCTCTGGAAGCCGTGCCGTTCCAGGAGGTGTACGGACGCGGTGTTGCCCGTGAAGGGATCGGCGTACAGGGGGCGGTTCTTCTCCAGTTCGAGGAAGCGGGCCAGGGCCTTGGTGCCGATCCCCCGGCCCCAGTACGGGCGGCCCAGCCAGTAGCCGATGAAGCGTCGCTCGCCCTCCCACCAGGAGACGAGGTTTCCTGCCGGCTCACCGTTCACGGTGACCGTCCGCACGAGTACGGTGTCGTCGCCGAGGACCCTGGTCCTCCAGTGCGCCATGAACGCCTCCCGCGGCCGAGGCGTGAACCTCGACCGCCGGGCCGCCTCGGGATCGTGCTCGTAGGCCAGGAAGCTGTCGAGGTCGGCTTCGACCACGTCCCTCAGTCGTACGTCGTCATCGCTCATGCCGACGAGTGTGGCAGCGGGTACTGACAACGACCGGCCTACGCGATGAGCCGCCGTACCTCCTCGGCCGCGAACCGCACGAAGCCCTCGGGGTCCGGTTCGTCGGCGGTGGGCTGGAGGACCACGGTGTCGGCGCCGGCCTCCGCGAGGCGCTGTACGGCTTTGGCGACCGCGCCAGCGTCCCCGGCGACGCCGTGCTCCGGCAGCGGATCCTCACCGTTCGCCTCGATCTCGGCGCGCAGCCGGGCCGCCGCGTCCGGCCCGGTGGCCGTGTGGAGGTAGACGACCACCCGATGGTGGTCGGTCCGGCCCGCCGACTCCCGCCCCTCGTCGATGAGTCGCCGCGCCCGCCGTACCCCTTCCGGCGCGGTGGCCGCGGTGAGGACGGTGCCGTCGGCAGCCGCGCCGGAGAGCCGGAGCGAACGCGGCCCGGTGGCGCCCGCGAGCACCTCCGGTGCCCCCGTCGGCGGCCAGTCGAGGGCGACGCCGTCGAGCTTCACATACCGGCCGTCCGTACTGACCCGCTCGCCCCGCAGCAACGCGCGCAGCGCGTCGAGGTGCTCGCGCAGCAGCGTCACGGGCGACTCCGCACGCGCCCCGACCTGCCCCATCCAGTCCTGTACGCCGTGGCCGACGCCCACGATCGCGCGCCCCGGGAACATCCGGTGCAGCGTGGCGGCCTCCATCGCGGTGACGGCGACGTTCCGCAGCGGGACGGGCAGCAGTCCCACGCCGACCCGGACCCGTTCGGTCCAGGCGAGGGCGGCCGCCGCGGCCGAGATACCCCCTTCGAGGAAGCAGTCCTCCCACAGCCACAGTTCCTCCAGACCCGCCTCGTCCGCCGCTCGCGCGACGGCACGCAGACGTTCGGGGGGCAGTTGGGGCCGGAACACAGCACCGAGAACAGTCATGGAGCCTTCCTACCGAGGCCCCGGCGCGCGGACAACACCTTTACGCGTCGGCGGTAGCGGCGCCCGTTCTCAGCTCTGGGCTCCCGAGGAGCTACCGCTCGCCGCGCCACGCGGGAACGTCACCTCCACGCGTCGGTTCTTGCGGCGGCCCTCCTCCGAGGTGTTGTCCGCGATCGGGTAGTCCTCGCTGTAGCCGCGCACCTCGAAGGTGACGTCCGTCGAGCCGAGCGCCGCCGCCAGTTCGTCGTGGACGATCTCCGCGCGCTTCTTGGAGAGGACCAGGCCGTGGGCGTACGAGCCGAGGTTGTCGGTGAACCCGAACACCCTGACCGTCGTCGCCTTCTGGTTCTTGATCTCGTCCGCGATCGCCTGGATACGGGAACGGGCATCGGGGTTCAGCTTCGAACTGTCCTTGGGGAACAGCACCTCGGCCTGCAACGCGAACGTCACGTCGGAGTTGGTGTCCTCGCGCCGTTCCTCGCCGCCGAGGTCTTCCACGACCGACTTGATGTCCAACACCTTGGCCGGCGCGAGCGTGGCGCCGTCGGCGAGCTTCAGGCCGGGGCTGGTGGGGTCGACGGTGGGGGGTGGGGAGGTGGTGACGCTGCCCGGCGGGGCACTGGGACCGGTGCCGTCGGCGTGCGCCGGGCCACCGGTGAGGCTCAGCGCGGCCAGTACGGCGAGGGCCGTGAGCGTGGTCGCTGCGCTGCGGGGTGGGAGGGCCATGGTCACTCGCCGTCGGAGATCTGGATGGAGGCGGGGGGCATGGAGCCGACTTGGAAGTCTACGTTGGTGGTGTCGGCGGGTGGGGCTGGGAACTGGGCGAACCAGTCGGAGGTCGCGCCCTGACGGACGCCGCCGGTGAACTGCGTGCACAGGCAGCGCCCCGAGGTGTCCCTGAGGATGAGGTACTTCTTCTTGCCCTTCTGGTCGACCAGACTGGCGCCGGCGATGGAGCCACCGTTTCTCTTCAACTCGTTCTCGTCGCCACGCCAGTCGGCGGCAACCCAAATGGTGCCGGTGTTGTTCGTGACGGTCCCCTCGACGGTCACGAAACCTCCTGTGTCGCGTTTGGCGGAGGTGACCGCAAGCACCAGGCCGTTCTCGCCCTTGACCTCCGCGAGCGGCGGTGAGGCGTCCGGCGTCTTCGACTGCGTCGTAGCACCGCCGCTGCCGCTCGTCGCGTGAGCCGACGGAGACGAAGACCCCTTGTCGGATTCACTGTCCCCTCCCCCGCCGCAGCCGGCCACCGTGAGGAGCAGCCCAGTCGTGATCGCCACCGTGCTCAGCGCCCTGCGGCCCTTCATGGTGTGCCGAAAGTTCATCGGTACGACTTCCTCTCACTCGGCCAGATGCACAGAGAACAGCACGGACGCGTCGGGGAGTTCGTCCGAATGGAAATCTTCGGGGTCGATGTTGACGGTCTGGCCGTCGCAGTCCAGCCGCACGGGCTTCGTGGGATCGGCGTCCGCGGCGAAGGTGCAGCGCGGCTCGATGACCGCGATGGCGTGGGCCTTGGCGTGCTGACTTTCCGTGCCCGGGATGATCGAGTCTCCGACCGTGAACTGGGTCTCGATCTCTACCTGGTAGCCCGGAAATCCGTTCACCGCCGTCGCGGTGAAACCCTGCACTGTCGAGTCGTTCTCGGCGGCCAGCTGGCTGGCCGCGGCTGCGGCTCCGGTGCCCTTGAACAGGTCGCCCTTGAGCCAGTCCAGCCAGTGGTCATTCTTGCCCACCGCCCCTGCCAGGCCCGTCATCAGCTCATCGCGCGAGTCCCTCGCGGCCGCCAACGCCGCAGCGTCCGCCGCGGATTGAGCTCCATTCCGGGCGGACGCTGCTTGGGCGAATGCGAAGAAGGCGAAGGCGGCGAAGAGCAGAATCCCTGTCAGCCAGATGTAGATGGGAAGGGTCTGCCCCCGGTCACCCCGCAGGTATACGGCGGTCAGCCGCCGCCGATGACGCTGTTGACCGCATTCATGATCGCGCCCGAGATCGCGCCGTCCAACCCCAGTCCGTCGATCATCGTGAAGATCCCGGCGATGATGATCATCAGGCCCGCGTACTCCACGAACCCCGCCCCCGCGTCCCGCCCCTCGCCCCGCATCCGGGAGACAACGGTCCGCTTCCACCTGTCGAACCTGTTCATCGTCACTGCCCTCCCGCGCGACGCAACTACCAACCCGAGCACCGTACGTGAGACCGCGCCTACTCCGTGTGGGCCCAGGGGCCCAACTTCCCGTCGGTGGAGTCATCGGCTCCACCCCTCGCGTGCCGTGCCCAGCCAGTGGGCGATCGCTTCGCTGCGCGAGGAACTGTGCAGCTTTGCGAAGATGCGGTTGATGTGATTCTTGACGGTCTTCTCGCTGATGAAGCAGGCGGCGGCGATCTGCTGGTTGCTCATGCCGGACGCGATGAGATCCATGACCTCCACCTCCCTTGAACTCAGGCCGAAGTTGAGCCGATCGGGCACGCGGCGACGGAGCCTCGCCGCGAAGCCGGACCGGGCCTTTGACGACTGTGCCACAAGCGGTTGCAGATGCGAAGAGGAATCGTTCGGTTCGTACGAAACACCGAGTGAATCCGGGACAGTCGCCCTCGCGTGCCGTACCTCCCGTACGGCGGTGATCAGTTCGGGGGCCGTGAACTCGCCGTGGACGAGATAGCCGACCGCGCCCCGGCGCAACGCCTCGGCCACGACCTCGGGTTCGCGGCTGTAGGTCAGCATCATCACGGGGGCGAGCAGGGAGAGGGCGGGAAGGGCCGTCAGCCCGTCCGTGCCGGGCATGCGGACGTCGAGGAGGACGACGTCCGGGCGCAGTCGGGTGGCGGCTTCGATGGCCTCTTCGCCGTCGGCCGCCTTCGCGACCACTTCGAGGTCGGGGTGGCCGTCGAGCAGCGCGGCCAGGCCGGCCCGGACGACGGGGTTGTCGTCGGCCACGAGTACGCGGAGGTTCGGGCCGGGAAGTGCCTGGTCAGGCATGTGCGGCCTCCTCTTGGGGGGTGGGGGGAGGGTGGGGGACGGCAGAGCGGCGCGGGAGGGTCAGGTGGATCTCCGCGCCTCCTTGCGGGGAGCGGTTCAGATCGATGCGGCCGCCCAGCGACGCGGCTCGCTCCGCCATGCCGAGCAGACCGAAGTGGCCGGATCTGGTCAGGTCGTCGAGGGCGACGGACGGGGGCGGACCGACTCCGTCGTCCCGTACGCGCAGTGCGCACTCGGCTTGCGACACGTCGAGTTCCACCGTCACCCGCGTCGCGTCCGCGTGACGGTACGCGTTCTCCAGCGCCTCGGACACGATCGCCAGGACGTGGTGGGCGGTGGCGTACGGGAGGACCGGCGGCTCGCCCCGGTGGTGGAGGGTCGTGGGGAGGTGGGTGCGGGACTCGAAGGCCCGTACCCGAGAGTCGAGTTCGGACAGGACGTCCGTGTTCGCGCTCGTGAGGTCCGTGTGGCGGCGCAGGTCGGAGAGGAGGTCGCGGGACTCCGCGGCCGCCCGGCGGGCCGCGCCCGCGACGATCGTCGCCTGCTGTCCCAGGGTGCGCGGGTCCGCGTCTCCGGCGGCGGCCGAGGTGGCGAGGGCCTCGGCCGCCAGGGCCAGGCCGTGCAGGGTCTTGGCGACCGAGTCGTGCATCTCGCGGGCCAGCCGGGCCCGTTCGGACTCCACCGCCTCCGCGACGGCCAGGCGGGAGTTCGCCTCCGACAGCGCCTGGCTCGCCGTACCGAAGCGGAACATCAGGTTTCGCAGGGTGACGCCGATGATGCCGGCGCCGACGCAGAAGCCCGCGATGAGCAGGGTGCTGGCGCCGGACCCCGGGTGGTGTTGCCAGGCCCTGTACACCGTCACCAGCACGATCAGCTGGAGGCCGGTGAAGATGCCCGAGCCGCGCCAGCCGTACAGCAGGCCTGCCAGAAGTGGGGTGCAGACCGTCGCGTACGCGAGGGGGGAGGCGGGGGACGCCGTCAGGAGCAGGACCGCGCCGAAGGTCAGGTCCACGGCCATGAGGCCGGGGTGCGCGAGGAGGCGGGGGCCGAACCGGTCCCAGTCCCTGAGCATGGCGTACGAGCCCATGACGCCGAGGACGGCGGCGGCCAGCACCGTGTAGCGGGGCGGGCCGTTCACGGCGTTGGTCATGGCGAAGGGGGCGCCGATCGCGATCGCGGCGAGGCGGACGCCGAAGGCCTGGCGGCACAGCGCCTGGAGGGCGTTGAGCTGGAGGCGGACGCTTCCGGGGGCCGGGGCGTCGTCGGCCAGGTAGCCGTCCTCGGTGCTCGCGAGGTGCCGCCGCGCCCACAGCCGGGTCAGCCACGGCGGGGGCTGCGACAGCCACAGCGGGAGAGTGGACAGCGTCGAGAGCGGTGACGGGCGCGGCATGGGTGTACGGCGGCTGGTCATCAGCGGCCCAGGATCGAGCCGAAGTTCGTGCCCGACCCCAGGAACATGCCGGTGGCGATCAGGATCATCGTCGCCGGGAGCATGAAGACGAGGGTCACCATCGTCGCCTTGGGGATGGTCTTGGCGGCGCGGCGGCGGGCGTTCTGGGCGTCGGTGCGGCGCATGTCCGTGGCGAGCTGGATCAGGGTCTCGGCGATGGGGGAACCGAGCTCCTCGCCCTGCTGGAGCGCCGAGACGAACTGGGCGACCTGCTCGGAGGAGTTGCGTTTGCGCAGTTCGTCGAAGGCCTGGCGGCGACTGACGCCCATGTCCATCTGGCGCAGGGTGATGCGCAGTTCGTCCGCCCAGGGGCCCTCGTACTTCTCCGCGACCCGGTCCAGCGCCTGGCGGAATCCGAGGCCCGCCGAGACCACGACGGCGAGGACGTCGAGGAAGTCGGGGAGGGTGCGGTCGATGACCTCCTTGCGTTCGCGGACGGCCTGCCAGATGAGGGCGTCGGCGGCGACGAGCCCGAAGGTCAGGGTGAGGACGGCGAACAGGAGTTGGCCGTTGGAGAGGAAGACGAGGCCCAGTACGACACCGAAGACCCCGTACACCGCGCGGCGGGCGGCGTAGCGGTTGAGGGTCAGGCCGCCGGGGTTGCCCGCCATGTCGATGCGGCGGCGTTTGGCGTCGACGCGGCGGGGGCCCATCAGGCGCAGCACCGTGGGTGCGAAGCGCATGCCGAGGCGGTCGACGGCGGACTCCGCCGTGGAGACGCGTGTCCCGCCGACCTCCAGGGCGAGCGCGAGGTCGCTCGGGAGTTTGGCGTCGGCGCGGATCATGCGGATGCCCAGCAGGGCGCCCGCGACGGCCCCGGCCGTCAGGAGGGCGAGCAGCAGTGCGAGCAACGTGACCCCTCCTCTCTCAGACTTCGATCTTGCCGAGGCGGCGGATGACGAAGAAACCGACGGTGTAGAGGCCGAGCGAGATCAGGACGAGTGCCTGGCCGAGGCCGGAGCCGGTGACGCGGGCGAGGGCGCCCTCGTTCGAGGAGTTGATCAGGAGCAGCGAGCCCAGGCCGAGCATCGGGACCGTGAAGGCGGTGGCGTTGACCTCGGAGAGCATGGTGCGGACCTCGCGGCGGGTCTCTTTGCGGTCCTCGAGGGTGTGGGTGAGGTTGCGCAGGGAGCTGACGACCGAGCCGCCCGCCTTGTTGGCGAGGACCAGGGTCGTGACGAGGACGATCAGCTCGCGGGAGGGGAGGCGTTCGGAGAGTTCGCCGAGGGCGTCGTCGATGGTGCGGCCCAGCATCAACTGGTCTGCCACGTGCGCGAGTTCCTCACCTGCGGGGGCCTCGAGTTCCTCCGCCGCCATCGCCAGCGCCGTCCGCAGGGCCAGGCCCGCGGCGGTGGCGTTGGCCAGCAGGCGTGCCACGTCGGGGAGTTGGCCAATGAAGGCCTCGATGCGTTTCTGGCGCTGCCAGTTGAGGAAGACGGCCGCGCTCCACACGCCCACGAGGGCGGCGATCGGACCGAAGAAGGGGGCCAGCACCGATGCCGCGATCAGCCACAGCGCGACGACGACGGCGGTGACGTACGTGGCGAACTCCCCCGCCGTCACGTCCAGGCCCGTGGCCGACAGGCGCAGATGGATGGCGCGGCCGAGGCGGGTGCGGCGCAGCCGGCGGTCGACCGCGGCGAAACGGCGTACGCGGCCGGCCGCGGTGCGCAGCGGGCCGCCGCCGGAGAGGCGGTCCACGAGGGCCTGGCGCTGGGCACGGCCCGAGGCGTACGTGTGGACGCCCGCGACGGCGAGGGTGCCGCACAGGACGGTGGCGCCGAGGGCGAGGAGTGCGGGGTCGTTCATGGCTGCCTCCCTTCGGGGGCGGGGTCGGGGTTGGTCATCCGATGGCCCGCCTCGTGTCGAGTACGTCGAGGACCTCGGCCACGCCGAAGGCGGGCGGCAGCGGTTCGTTGGCGACGTACAGCTTCTCGGCGACCACGCGTGGCAGCGGGAGGTGCTCGAAACGGCCGTGTACGACGCGGTCGGGGCCGGCCGGGCGGGGGACGAAGCGGGTGACGGGGACGACGCGGAACTGTTCGCGGCCGTGCGAGACGACCAGGGCGATCTCGGTGACCTTGCGGGAGCCGTCGGCGTGACGGGTGAGCTGGACGACGACGTCGACGGCCGAGTTGATCTGGTCCTTGAGCGCCTCGAAGGGGATCTGGACCTCGGACATCGAGCCGAGGGTCTGGAGCCTCATGAGGGCGTCCTCGGCGGAGTTCGCGTGGACGGTGGCCAGGGACCCGTCGTGACCGGTCGACATGGCCTGGAGCATGTCGAGGGTCTCGCCGCCGCGGACCTCACCGACGATGATCCGGTCGGGGCGCATACGCAGGGAGTTGCGGACCAGGTCACGGATGGTGATCTGGCCCTTGCCCTCGACGTTCGGGGGCCGGGACTCCAGGCGGATGACGTGTTCCTGCTGGAGCTGGAGTTCGGCCGAGTCCTCGATGGTGATGATGCGCTCTCGGGAGGGGATCAGGCCGGAGAGGGCGTTGAGGAGGGTCGTCTTCCCGCTGCCGGTGCCGCCGCTGACGATGAGGTTGAAACGGGCTCGTACGAAGGCCGCGAGCAGCATCAGCATCTGCTCGTCGAGCGAGCCGAGGTCGATGAGTTCGGGGAGGGTGTACGCGCGGGGGAAGCGGCGGATGGTGAGGGTGGGCCCGGTGAGGGCGAGCGGCGGGATGATGACGTTGACGCGCTCGCCGGTGGGGAGCCTGGCGTCGACCATGGGGTTGGACTCGTCGACGCGGCGGTTGACCGTGGAGACGATGCGCTCGATGGTCTGCATCAACTGGTCGTTGGAGGCGAAGCGGAGGGGGAGCTGTTCCACCCGTCCCGCCCGCTCCACGAAGATGGAGTCCGGCCCGTTGACCATGATCTCGGTGATCGACGCGTCGGCGAGCAGCGGTTCGAGGACACCGAGGCCGAGGGCCTCGTCGACGACCCGCCGGATCAGTTGCGAGCGCTCGGCGGAGGACAGGACCGGGCCCTCACGGCTGATGATGTGGCCGAGCACGCGCTCCAGGCGTACCCGCCGTTCGGCTGCCGCCAGGCTCGACATCTCCGCGAGGTCGATCTCCTCGAGGAGCTTGGCTCGGTACACGGCGACGAGGTGTCCGTCCTCGCGGGCGGGGCCTGACTCGTCGGGGGTGGAGAGTCGGCTGCGCAGACTCATGGGTTCAGCTCCTCCCGGTCATTCGTCGGTTGTCCGTTTCCGGTTCAGTTGTCGGTGGGCATGGTGGCGTGGCGGGTGACGGTGTAGGGGCCGAAGAGGGGGATGACGGACGGGACGTGAACGGTGACCGTCGCGGTGGTCGTGTCCGCGCCCTTCGCGGGAGGGGGAACGTCCGGCTTCAGCCATCCACTCACGGCGGCGTGACCTGCGGCGGTCCCCTCTGCGGGGCCACCCTGCTGCGAGGCGACCCGTGCCGCCGCCCGCGCCCCCGTCCCCGCCTGGTTGATCCCGTAGCCGATGAGGCCGAGCTGGATGGCGGCCATCCCGATGACGAGCAGGATGGGCAGGAACCCGGCGAACTCCAGCATGGAGACGCCCCGGTCGTCACGGAGCCGACGCCTCAGCCACCGTAGGGGCCTCATCCGTTGTTCCCCTCCAGCGCGGCGCCCGCGTTCCCCTGCACCTTGAAGCCGGCGTCGAAGCCCGGGAAGAAGAGCGGCACGTCGACCTTCACGGTGGCCTTCATCACCGAGCCCGCCGCGCCGCAGCTGATCTTGGCACCGCTCCAGGCGCCCGGCAGATGCTTGCTCCCGGCCGTCTGGCACGCCCCGGGTACATCACCGTTGACCGCGTACGCCGCCGTAGCCGCCCGTGCCGCCTCGTCCGCCGCGTTCCCGGCCAGCGAGTACGAGTAGCCGTACAGCACGCACTGCCAGAGGATCGTCATCACGACGAGCAGGATGGGGAACATGCCGGCGAATTCGAGGGTGACCGCGCCCCGGTCGCCGCCCTTGCGCCGCAGGGCCAGTGCGCCCCGGTCCGAGGAGGTCTTGCGGCGTCTGCCGCCGCCCCCGCCGGTCTCCTGGGCGACCACCAGTCCCAGTTCCGCCGCCAGCGCCCACAGCGCCCCTTTGACCGTGGAGCGGGCGTCCAGGTCCTGGAGGCGGCCGGCGTCGACGACGGACTGGAGTTCCTTGAAGGCGGCGGGGACGGGGGTGCGGGCGACCTTGGTGCCGGTGACGCGTTCGACGAGGGAGGGCTGGATCTCCGAACCGCGTGCGAAGCGGTTGACGACCGTGGTCGTCTCCTCCGCCTTGCGGATCTGGAGGCGGTCCCACATGCGGACCATGCGTTTGGCGGCGCGGACGGCGACGACGTCGGGGGTGACGAGGAGGAGGGCCTGGTCGGCCATCTCGACGGCCGCCGCGGTCGCGGAGTTCATCTGGGCGCCGCAGTCGACGACCACGACGTCGTGGCGGGAGCGCAGGGCGGACAGGACCTGGCGGGTGACCCGGTCGGTGACCTCCTCGCCGCGTTCGCCCTCGGCCGGGGCCAGCAGCAGGCCCACTCCGCTGTCGTGGGTGTAGACGGCGTCCTGGAGGACGCGGGGATTGATGTCGCTGATTCCGGCGAGGTCGGCGATCGACCTGCGGAACTGCACGTCGAGGTAGGAGGCCACGTCCCCGGACTGGAGGTCGAGATCCACCAGGGCCACGTCGTGTCCCGACGCCCTCGCGGCGAGGGCGAGTTGGACCGCGGTCACCGTCGCGCCGACGCCGCCCTTCGCCCCGGTGACCGTGACGACGGTGCCGCCGGGGCCCGTGTACAGCTCGGGCGTGCCGCTGCCGAGGTGGCGGCGCATGCCGAGCGACCATCCGGCGGCGGCCTGGACGCGTTCGGCGAGGGCGTCGTAGCCCAGCGGGAGGCCGATGATGCCGCGGGCGCCGGAGTCCATGGCGGCGGTGAGGATGCCGGTGCTGGTGTCGGCGGTGATGAAGACGACGCCGACCGCGGGGAAGCGCATCACCACGTCGCGGATCAGGTCCAACGCGGGGACTGGGCCTATGCGTTCGTGGACCAGGACCACTTCGGGCAGCTCGTCGAGGGACTCGGCGGCGAGCCGCGCCAGCGTGTCGAGGAGCGCCGTCGAGTCGGGGACGGGCGGGGCCGGTTCGGCGTCGGCGAGCTGGCTCAGCAGGGTGGTGAGCGCGCGGGCCGAGTCGATGTCACCGACGGCCGGGAGGATACGGATGGTCATCGGCGCGGCCCCGTGATCGTCGACCTCGTACTCATCGACCTCATGGCCGTCGGCCTCGTACTCATCGACCCCGTAGCCGTCGACCTCGTACTCATCGACCTCGTGCGGGGCCATCGGCGCAGCCCCGTGGGGATGGACTTCATGCGCGGCCTCCTACTTGTCCTCGTCGAGGGTGTACGTACGGTCGCCGGGGGCGACGGTCGCGTCGGAGCCGCCCGCGACCAGGGCCAGGCGGACGTGTTCGGCGAACGACTCGGCGAACGCGACGCGTTGGGCGTCGGCGGTGTCGAGCGCGAAGGTGATGGGGACGGCCTGGGTGGCGCTGTTGCGCCGGTCGGTGCTGGACTGGCCGGGGTCGAGGGCGGTGAGTTTGCCGACGTCGATGACGCGGGCGTTCGCCACGATGACCTTGGACTGGTCCTTCTGCTTGTCGTTCTCGGCCTTGAAGGTGGCGTAGATGTTGACCCGGGAGCCCGGGTCGATCTTCCCGGCCACGCCGGTCGCCGCGTCGATCATGATCGCGATCTCCTGCTGGCCCGCTTCCAGCGCGGGCCGGTCCACGATCATGTCGGTCTGGAGCAGGGAGCCCTTCTCCAGCTGGGTGACGGCGATCTTCCCGCGGATCTGGCCGAGGTTCGTGACCGCGGTGCTCGACAGCCAGCGCTTGGGCATCGAGACCTTCTGGAACTGGTCGGCGGACAGTTCCTTGTAGGGCGCGATGTCGCTCTTCAGGCGGTACGCCGCCACCTCCGGGCCGACCTTGGAGTTCACGTCGCGGATCACCGAGAGCACTCCGGCGAAGGCGCCGAGGGCGCACAGGACCGAGAGGACCAGCAGGATGACGCCGCGGCGCTGACGTGAGTTCATGACGCGGACAACCTCGATCGTGGGGCGGGGACGGCGGGGTCGAGCGGTCGTGCCTGGTGTTGTTCGACGTGTCGATCAGCTTGTTGTTGATCAGCGTGTTGTTGTTGATCAGCGTGTTGTTCGGCCGTACGGACGTGGCTTATGTGTCGCCTCGGGGCAGAGCGCGTACTGGGGATGCTGCCCGCACAGTGGCCACCGGAAGCTCAGGAGGCGGGGGAAGCGGTGCGGCACAGAACCCGCAACGGTCGCCGATGAGTTCGAGACCGCACCAGTGGCACTCCTCCCGGCGGACGGACGACACGAGCTGGTAGAGCACGGAGACGTCGTACAGACCGGCGGCGAACTCGGCGAGCTTGGTGGTGCCCCACCAGCGCGCCGACTCCTGGGGCAGCGGTACGGACGCGACGCCCTGCACACGCCAGGCGGGCGCGAGGGTCGCGGTGACCCAGTCGGAGGGCGGCTGGCCCGCGGCGACGAGCAGCCGGGTGGCGAACTCGGGCCCGGTCAGCTCGTCCTGCCCGATCCGGGCCAGCTGCGGGCGCGGATGGGACAGTACGGCGAACTGGGCGCCCGGCACCCAGGACTTGGCGTGCGACTTCAGCGTCACCGGGACCCGGTCGAGCTTGGCGACGGAGCCGAGCAGGGCGCCGGCGTAGATGTAGTGGGCGAGCAGCCGGGCGGAGGAGGCGAGCACGCCCGGACTGAAGTCGCAGACCGAGAGCTGCCGCAACTGCTGGGCCAGTAAGGCCACTCCGAGCGGCGGCAGGTCGATGCCGAGCAGGGCGATGCGGTCGCTCTCCAGGACGGAGCGGACGGTGTGCAGCCGCCGGGTGACCGCGTCCTCGACCGAGGCCGGGTAGAGCGCGATGACGTATCCGTGCTGCTCGATGAGGGCGTGCATGCCCGTGAGGGAGCTTTCGAGACTGTCGAGGGGCTGGACCACGGCGGGTGGGGTCTGCCGGTCGTGCGGTGGGAGCACCAGATCGGGACTGGTGACGGCTATCGCGGTCGGCACGCTGCACACACCCCGTTCACTGTGGCGGGGTGGTCGACCACCGCCTCAGATGGCCCCTGTGACGTCCTCTTGCATCAGCACCATATCCACGGCATGGCCGCCTCAACACCGAATCTCCCAGATCAACTCACGGAAGGTACGGGCTTGATCAACGGAGAGTGAGACGAATATGCCACAAGTCGCCCACCCTGTGGGCCCATTGAAGGGCCCGATCGCCCCCGCCGCCCGCCAGAGGCCTTGACAACCGAATTGGTCTGGACCAACTTGTACGCAGCAACGTCCGACGGTGGCCACCGTTCCGCATCCCCTCTCCCCCCTCCCCTCCCCTCACCGGAGGTCCCAGTGGACCGCGTCATACGTATGCCCCGACCGCCCCGACGGAGATGGGCGGGCGCCCTCGCCGCCGTCGTCACCGCCTCCGTCCTCTCCCTCACCGGCCTGGCCGGCCAGGCCCAGGCGGCGGACGTCAACAACGCCAAGAACGGCGGCTACGAGTCGGGCCTGAGCAACTGGACCTGTACGGCGGGCAGCGGTACGACCGTCTCCTCGCCGGTGCACGGCGGATCGGCCGCGCTCAAGGGCACGCCCGTCGGGCAGGACAACGCCCAGTGCACCCAGGCCGTCGCGGTCAAGCCCAACTCGACGTACACGCTGAGCGCGTGGCTGCAGGGCGGGTACGCCTATCTGGGCGTGACGGGCACCGGCACCACGGACGTCTCGACCTGGACCCCCGACTCCGCCTCCTGGAAGCAGCTCTCGACCACCTTCACCACGGGCGCGTCCACGACCTCGGTGACGGTGTACACGCACGGGTGGTACGGCCAGGCCCCGTACTACGCCGACGACCTGTCGGTCTTCGGCCCCGACGGCGGCGGAGGCGGCGACCCGGCCCCCACGGTCCCGGCGGCTCCGACGGGCCTGACGGTCCCCTCCACCACGTCCTCCTCCGTCTCCCTCTCCTGGAACACGGTGTCGGGCGCGACGGGCTACAACGTCTACCAGGCCGGTACGAAGGTCCAGTCGACGACGGGAACATCGGCGACCGTCTCGTCCCTCGCGGCCTCCACCTCGTACTCCTTCCAGGTCACGGCGACCAACGCGGCGGGCGAGTCGGCGAAGTCGACGGCGGTGACGGGCACGACCACGGCGTCCTCGGGTGGTGGCGGCGGCACCCTGCCCAAGCACGCGGTCACGGGCTACTGGCAGAACTTCAACAACGGCGCGACGGTCCAGAAGATCTCCGGCGTGCAGTCCCAGTACGACATCATCGCGGTGGCGTTCGCGGACGCGACGGGCACGCCGGGCGCGGTGACCTTCAACCTCGACTCGGCCGGGCTCGGCGGCTACACGGTCGACCAGTTCAAGGCGGACATCAAGGCGAAGCAGGCCGCGGGCAAGAAGGTCGTCATCTCCATCGGCGGCCAGAACGGCACCGTGTCGATCAGCGACTCCACGTCCGCGACGAACTTCGCGAACTCCGTCTACTCCCTCATGCAGACGTACGGCTTCGACGGCGTCGACATCGACCTGGAGAACGGCCTCAACGCGACGTACATGACCCAGGCCCTGCGGTCGCTCTCCTCGAAGGCCGGCTCGTCTCTCATCATCACCATGGCCCCGCAGACGATCGACATGCAGTCCACGTCGAACGCGTACTTCCAGACCGCCCTGAACATCAAGGACATCCTGACGGTCGTCAACATGCAGTACTACAACAGCGGTTCGATGCTGGGCTGCGACGGCAAGGTGTACAGCCAGGGCTCGGTCGACTTCCTCACGGCCCTCGCCTGCATCCAGCTCCAGGGCGGCCTGGCCCCCTCCCAGGTGGGCCTGGGCCTGCCGGCCTCGACGAGTGGCGCGGGCAGCGGCTATGTGTCTCCGACGGTGGTGAACAACGCGTTGGACTGCCTGGCCAAGGGCACCAACTGCGGCTCCTTCAAGCCCTCCAAGACCTACCCGGACCTGCGCGGCGCGATGACCTGGTCGACGAACTGGGACGCGGCGGCGGGCAACGCGTGGTCGAACTCGGTGGGGGCGCACGTGCACGGGCTCGGCTAGAAAGGCGCCCTTCGGCCGGACACGGTGCCGGCCACCCCATGCAGGGGTGGCCGGCACTCGCCTGTCGGCGTTGCGTTTGACAATGCGCCGATGTGATGAATCCACCCGTGACGGATGACGAAGTGGTCGGGTTTGCGCTCGTAGCGGCGGTGCAGGCGCCGGCAGCCGGTGAGCCGGGCAAGGGTGCGTTCGACGGCCCAGCCGTGTCGGCCCAGGTGCGTGGAATTCCCGATACCGCGGCGAGCGATGCGGGGACGATGCCCCGCGGGCGTAACCATCGCCGCAGGTGGAAGTAGTCGTATCCCCTGTCCGCGTGCAGCTTGACCAGGCGTCGGCGTCGTCTCCGACGGCGTGAGCGAATCGGTGGGATGCCTTGCACGACCGATTGCGGGGCTTGGCCGTCATGGATGCTGGCTGCCGATATTCCCAGCGAGATGGGCAGGCCGCGGCGATCGACGACGAGGCGGATCTTCGATCCGCTCTTGCCACGGTCGGGCGGATACGGTCCGCTCAGAGGCCCCGCCGGTACCGACCCCGACACCGCTACCGATGCCGTCCCGGGCGAGGCGGATCACGTTACGTCGCGATGACCGATGCCCTCCTGAATCGGGGTGCCTAGTGTCATCTCGTCCCTGGTGGCAACGGATCGGAATCGGACCCGCATGCGTCTGCTCACGTACCTCGTCGGCTGCAGTGTCGACGGCTTCACCGCCGGTCCTGACGGACAGGGCGACCCCTTCGGCTTCGACGGCGATCTCAAGGCCGCCGTTCTGGCCGAGTACCCCGAGACCGTCCCTGACCATGCCCGCAGGTCGCTGGGCGTCGTCAGCACGGCGAACAGGCTGTTCGACACGGTCGTCATGGGGCGCGGCGTCTACGAGTCCGCTCGGGCGGCCGGTGCCGACAGCCCGTATCCCTGGCTGCGGCAGTACGTGGTCTCCTCGTCCCTGAAACGGCCCGCGTCAGGCGTCGATGTCGTCGCCGAGGACCCGGCGGAGTTCGTCCGCGGGCTGAAGCGGCGGCCGGGCATGGGCGTCTGGCTGTGCGGCGGCCCGGTGCTGGCCGGGCGCTTGCTGCACGAGGTCGACAAGCTCGTGGTCCACCGCCACCCGGTGGTGTTCGGGGCCGGCGTTCCGCTGTTCCACGCGGCATTCGACCCTGCCGCCTTCACGCTGACCGACTTCCGGGTCTTCGCCACCGGCGCGACTGTCACTACGTACACCAAGCAGTAGGAGCACACGTGTTGTTTCGCCCCACGACCGAGGCCGATCAAGAGCGTGTCGCAGCAGTCATCGTGGATGAACCGGTGGGCTGGATCGACGCCGACCGCTACCTGGACGAGTTGAAGCAGGGGATGTACCGGCCGGACTGGACCTGGATCGCCGAGGACGACGGGCGGATCGTGGGCCGTTCCTTGTGGTGGGGGCAGCAGGACAGCGCTCACCCCGTCGCCCTGGACTGTCTGCATGTCGACCCGACGCTTCCCGACCGCGCGGAGGTGGCGGCCGGGCTGCTGACCGCCGCGCTGCGGGCGTTCGCCGACGCCGGTGCGCCCAGAACTCCGCTGTACAACCTGACGCTGCCCGTCGGCTGGCGTGACACCCCGGCCGCGGTGGCCGCCGTGGAGTGGCGGCGCCGGGCCGCCGTGGCAGCAGGCCTCACGCACGAGGTGGAACGGCTGCGCCTGCAATGGACGGCCGACGTCGGCCTCCCCGCCTCCAGGGGCCGGCTGACGTTCGCCCCCGCTTCGGACGAGGAGTTCCTCCGGCTGTTCCGTCGGATAGCCGTCGGCAGCCTGGACGACGAGACGCGCAGGAACATCGCCGTCAAGGGCGCCGAAGCCACGGCCAGGGACGAGATGGACTTCTATCTCGGCTGCCCCGGTCGGCGCGAGTGGTGGCGCGTGGCCCACACCCCGGACGGGCAGGTCGCGGGCCTCGCCCTCCCCTCCGCGACACCGTATGCCCGCAACGTGGGCTACCTGGGCGTCGTCCCCGAGTTCCGCGGCCATGGGTACGTGGACGACCTCCTCACCGAGATCACCCTCATCCACGCGGAGTCCGGTGCCGAACTGATCACAGCCACCACGGACACCGGCAACGCCCCCATGGCCGCGGCCTTCGCCCGCGCCGGCTACCGGACTTCGGAGATCCGCATGCTGTATTCGGCGCCGGTGGCGTAGGGCGGAGAGACGGAGGCCCCTTCGCCCGGGGGAGACGGACGGTTGATGAAGGGCGGCAGCGGGCGCGCCGTATGAAGAGAGCCGTATGAAGAGAGGAGAGCCGGTCTGATGCCGGTTTTCATCGAAGAGTTCACCTTGGCCGGGAGCGGCAGCGGTCCCTACGCGCTCACCACGGGCCCGGACGGGGCGCTGTGGTTCACGCTGGTTCACAGCGGGGGCATCGGGCGTCTCGTGCCCGGAGGGATACTCACGCACCATCAACTCGATCCGGACTGCGGGCCGATGATCATCGCTGTCGGGCCGGACGACGCCTTGTGGTTCACCGAGCACCGGGCGCACCGCATCGGCCGGATCACCCTCGACGGCAAGGTCGAGGAATTCACCGTGCCGACCGCGGAGTGCGGTCCGTTCGGAATCGCCGCCGGCCCGGACGGAGCGCTGTGGTTCACCGAGACCGCCGCCGACCGGATCGGCAGGATCACCACCGACGGCCGAATGACCGAGTTCCAGCTGCCGGCCACGGGGAGCTACCCCTCCGCGATCACCGCAGGCGCCGACGACGGGATGTGGTTCACCTTGAACCAGGCCGACGCGATCGGGCGGATCGGCATGGACGGAGCCGTCACTCTGCACCCGTTGCCGACCAGGTCCGCCGCCCCGGTGGGCATCGCGGCCGGGCACGACGGGGCGGTCTGGTTCGTCGAGATCGGTGCAGGGCAGATCGGGCGGATCACTCCCGACGGCGGGATCACCGAGTTCCCGCTGCCCGACCGCACGTCCCGGCCGCATGCCATCACCACCGGCAGCGACGGCACGTTGTGGTTCACCGAGTGGGCCGGCAACCGGGTGGGCTCCCTCACCCCCGACGGCACTGTCACCGTGCACGACCTGCCGACCCCGGGCTCGGAGCCACACGGGATCGCTCTGGGCCCGGACGGAGCTCTGTGGACAGCGCTGGAAATCGGCGCACTCGCCCGCGTCGGCGTCCGTGTCCGCACGCAATGAAGCAATGAAGCAACGAAGCAACGAAGCAACGAAGCAACGAAGCAACGAAGCAACGAAGCAACGAAGCAACGAAAGGGAACGCATGAAGTACGCACTCGTGATCTTCGAGACCGATGAGTCACGCCACCGGATCCGGACCGACCGGGCCGCTCACCGAGCGGCGTACGAGACCTGGATCGGCAAGATCGCGGCGGCAGGCAAACTGATCAGTGGCGATGCCCTGGACACCGAGTCGGCCTCCGCGACGACCGTGCGCAAGACCACCGAAGCAGCGCCCGCCACGGTGACCGACGGGCCCGCACACCCCGGCGAGGAGACCCTGGGCGGCTGGTTCGTCATCGACGTGGCCGACCGTGAGGAAGCCGTGGAACTCGCCAAGGGGCTCGGCACCTTGGAGACCATCGAGATCTGGCCGGTGCTCGAAGGCGCCTGAGGACAGCCCGTTGCGGCATCGCCCCTCCCCGGACGTACAGTGTCGATCATGATGCTCGGTTGCTGGCGGGGGGGCGGACGGTGCAGGGGCGCGCAGACGAACGACGGCACATCGAGCGGCTGCTCGCCAACTCTCGGCGCGGAGCGAGCAGTTCACTGCTGCTGCACGGCGAGGCCGGCATCGGCAAGACCACTCTCCTTGAGCATGCGGCCGCCCACGCGGACGGCATGCGCGTGCTGCGGGTCGAGGGCATCGAGTCGGAGATGGAGCTCGCTTTCGGAGGGCTCCATCAGCTCTTCCTGCCGGTGCTCGATCTACTCGACCGGCTGCCGGGACCGCAGGCCGGGGCTCTGCGCGCCGTCTTCGGCCTGAGCGACGAGCCCGTACGGGACCGTCTCACCCTGGGGCTCGCCACACTGTCGCTGCTGTCCGAGGCGGCCACGGACGACCCCCTGCTGTGCCTGGTCGACGACCTGCAATGGCTCGACCGGCCGTCCGGGGACGCGCTGACCTTTGCCGCCCGGCGGCTGCGGGACGAAGGCATCGTCATGCTCTTCGCCACCCGCGGCACCTCGCCGGAGAGCGGATCGAAGGCGCTGCCGCGCGTACACGTCACCGGCATCGACCGGCGGTCGGCCGTGGCGCTGCTGCCCGGCCTCGCTCCCCCGGTCGCCGAGCACATCCTCGACCAGGCGCAGGGAAACCCGCTGGCGCTGCGGGAGTTGGCCGCCGCGCTGACCCCGGCGCAGCGCGCTGGACAGCTGGGGCCGCTGGCGCCGGCCGAGGCGCGGCCCGAGCTGCCCCATCAGCTCCAGGACGCGTTCGCACAGCAGATCCGCCGCCTTCCCGACGCGACCCAGCGCACTCTCGCGGTGGCCGCGGCCGACGACACCGGGAACCTTCCCACCGTGCTGGCAGCCGCGGGCCGGCTCGACGGGGAGGTCAGGGATCTAGAGCCCGCCGAGCGTGCCGGACTGGTCTTCGTCTCCGCGCAGAAACTGCGTTTCCGGCACCCCCTCATCCGGTTCGCCGCCTACCAACAGGCCCCGCTGGCCTGGCGGATCGCGGCGCACCGGGCGTTGGCGGCGGACCTGGACGGCGCCCAGCACGCGCACCGGCGCGCCTGGCACCTGGCCGCCGCGACGACCGGCCCGGACGAAGAGGTCGCCGCGGAGTTGGAACGGGTCGCCGAGTGGGCCGGAAGCAGGCAGGCGATGGCGTCCGCGTCCGCGGCGTACGAGCGGGCCGCCCGCCTGACCGCCGATCCGCACCGGCACGCCCGCCGCCTGATCGCCGCCGCGCAGAAGGCGAGCGAGGCCGGCCAGGACGAACGGTGCCGCGCTCTCACCGACCAGGTGCCAATGCCGTTGCGGGACCCAGGGATGGCGGCGGACTTCGCCCGGGTACGCTCCGTGGTCGAGCTCGGCTACGGCAGCCCCCGCCGGGCCGCTCGCATCCTGGCCGACTGCGCGGACACGATCTCGGCCGACCGCCCCGACAAGCTCGCGCCGCTGCTGACCGACGCCATCCACGCGGCCTTCTGCGCGGGCGACGCACCCCTCATGGTGGAGATCGGCGTCCGCACACCCCATCTGCCGATCCTGGCCGTGCCCGCCCACCTCCTGGCGGGCGACCTGCCCGGCGCGCGCCGGGCCCTGGACACTCTCGTACGGGCCGGACGCCTCGCCGACGTCGGGCTCATGGACCAGTTGGTGACCGCGATCTACTGCCACCTGATGGCCGATCACGCGACCGCGCACGAACTGGCCGCCACGGCGGTCGCCCACTGCCGCGAGCAGGGCATCGGTGGATGGCTGCCCACCACGCTGCATCTGCGCGCCCAGGTGGAGCTGGCGCTCGGCCGGCTCGACGACGCGCACGCACACGCCACCGAAGCGCTCCGGCTGGCCGACGGCTACGACCTGGACCACCGAGCAGCCCATCTGCGCGCCCTGTTGGCGGTGCTGGCCGCCGTCCAAGGGGAGGAGGCGCAGACCCGGAAAATGGCCGAACAGGCACTGGAGTACACCCGCCCGCGCGAGGTCGGACGGGGCGCGGCGGAGGCGCTGTGGGCGTTGGGGCTGCTCGACCTCGCCCTCGGGCGGGCGCAGGACGCGCTGCGCCATCTGGAGGCGGCCCGGCAGGCGGCGGGCCACCCCTTCCTGGCCCGGCACCTGTTGCCGGATCTGATCGAGGCGGCCGTGCGCGCCGGACATCCGGAAGGGGCGCGGGCACCCGCGGACCAGCTCATGACATGGGCGGCCGACCTCGGACAGCTCCACTTCACGGCCCAAGCGCACCGCTGCGCGGCCCTGACCAGCCCGGACACACAGGCCGAGCAGCACTATCTGGCCGCGTTGGACCTGCACACCGACGGCAACGACTTCGATCGGGCGCGTACCCAACTCCTCTACGGCGAATGGCTGCGCCGCTCGCGCCGCAAAATCGACGCCCGCGACCAACTGCGCACCGCACTGAAAATCTTCGATCAGCTGAACGCCCGACCCTGGGCCCACCGCGCTCGCACGGAACTCCAGGCAGCCGGCGAAACCCACGACCCGTCCGACGCCACCGACTCCCCCCTGACTCGCCTGAGCGCCCAGGAGCGCGAAGTCGTCCGCCTCGCGGCCACCGGCGCCACCAACCGCGAAATCGCCACGCACCTGTTCCTGAGCCCACGCACCGTCGGCCACCACCTCTACCGCGCGTTCCCCAAGCTCGGCATCACCTCCCGAACAGAACTCGCCGACCTGCTCACGCCCTGACGGGCGCAGAAGAACAGGCAGGTCAGCCACCACGCCATGCTCGGCATCGCCCGACTCCACAACCTCAGCCTCGCCAACTGACGGAAACCAAGCTGGTCAACCGACATGGCGTAGATCATTTGCGGGACAGCCCTCAGCGAGATGAACGGCGCTTCCGATCCGTACTCAGCCGCGCTCGCCCGCGGCAGCGTCGCCCACATCCGCGTCCCCCCGCCCGGCTCCCGCGACTCCCCGAAGCCCCAGTCGCCGTCGCAGGCCCGGCATGCGCAGGCCAGGACCCGCAGGGCCGCGCGGCGGCGGGCGTCGCAGGCGGCGGCCAGGCGGGGGTGGGTGTGGCGTGGGTGACGGTCGTAGACGATCACGCGGAAGGCGTCACCCCGATAGCGGAGCGACAGGTAGAAGTCGGGGGATTCGGTGAACTGACACGCGGCCGCGGTCAGTTCACCGATCGCCTGGAGTGCCGCGTCCATGATGTCGCGCAGGTCGTGCGCAGCGAGGAACGCGCGCGTGGCCGCTCGCGCGAGCGCCGGGCTGGCCAGCGCCGCCGGGAGGGTGAGGCTGTACGCGAGGGTTTCGGGGCTGGGCCGGGTGGGGTCGGCGGGGTAGGCGGTCGCGAGGGGGCATGGGGACATCGGTCCTCCTGAGGGGGGAGGGCAGCGGTGGCTTGTCGCGGGCAGGGGCCTGCGATGCACTTCCAACTGCCAAGAGTGGCTGGCGCGTTACCGAACGTAGGGATTGCGGAGTCACTGTGTCCATCACTTTGGGGATAATTACCCCCTTTGGACGTGGACCTGCCCCGCCAGACGCAGGCAGACTGTCGCCATGGCAACCAGAACCACCCCGACGGAACGGCAGAAGCGTCTCGGTGCCGAGCTGCGCAAGATGCGCCTGGCGGCGGGATCCACCACGGAGTACGCGGCGGGTCTTCTCGGTATCGACAGGACACGGCTGTCCAACATGGAGTCGGGCATCCGCCCCTTCTCGCCCGAGCGCGTCCGCACCCTCGCATGCAACTACGCCTGCACGGACAAGGGTTATGTCAAAGCCCTGGTGGCCATGGCGGACGGAAAGGAGCGCGGCTGGTGGGAGCGTCATCGGGGCACGCTGCCCTCCGGGCTCCTGGACATCGCGGAGCTGGAGTGGCACGCCACCCGTGTCCGGACCGCTCAGGTCATGCACGCGCCGGGGCTGCTCCAGACCGAGGAATACGCCCGAGCCGTCTTCGCCGCCGTCCTGCCGCCGCTGACCCGGCTCGAGGTCGAACTGCGGGTCGCACATCGGATGGAACGCCAGCAGGTCTTCGAGCGGCCGGACCCGCTCCCGTACATCGCCTACGTCCACGAAGCGGCCCTGCGCATGCCGTACGGCGGGGCGGAAGCGACCCGGCAGCAACTCGGCCATCTGGGCGCCCAGTCCGAGCGCGAGAACATCGAGGTCCGTGTGATCCCCACGTCCAAGGGCGGGTTCCCCGGCGCGGGACACGCGGTGCTCTTCGCAGACGGGGCCGTGCCCCGGCTCGACACCGTGCAACTGGACTCGGCCCACGGACCGGAATTCACCCATGCCGAGGCTCAGCTCACGAAGTACCGTGCCCATCTGGACTGGATGGACGTTGCGGCGATGACCCCAGCGGCGTCACGCGACCTCATCCAACAGATCGCCCACGAACTGTAGGAGACGTCGTGACCGACCACATCGCCTGGGAAGACCCGTTCTGCGGTGAAGGCAACAACTGCTTCCGCCTCGGCACCGACCCCCAAGGCAATGCCTACATCGCCATAGCCGGCGCCGAAGACCACTACCTCACCGACACCCGCGAAGCCCTCCGCACCCTCATCCGGGACATCAAGGCCGGCAAGGCGGACCATCTGCTCTGAAACATTTCCGTAGGGCCGGCGCATCAATGAAGTGAAGGCGGCGGTACCGAAGACACGGGGGCGGAATGAGACAGGTCCGGAGGGACGATTACGCCGAGTTCGCGGCGGCGCGGGCGGGGCATCTCTACCGTTCCGCGTGTCTGCTCACCGGCGGGGACACCCATCTCGCCGAGGACCTGGTGCAGGAGACCCTCGGTCGCCTGTACGTCCGCTGGTACCGGGTCTCCCGCGTCGGCAACCCCGCCGGGTACGCCCAGACCGTCCTCACCCGTACCTTCCTCGCCCACCAGCGGCGCCGCAGCAGCCGGGAACGCGCCACGGACGAGTTCCCCGATCTGCCTGACCCGCACGCGGCCGGCATCGACACGCCCCTGCGGCTGACCCTGGTCGAGGCACTCGGCCGGCTGTCCGCCAAGGACCGGGCCGTGGTCGTGCTGCGCTACTGGGAGGACCGCAGCATCGAGGAGACCGCCGAGGCCATGAACGTCAGCTCGGCCGCCGTACGCACCCGCTGCACCCGCGCCCTCGCCCGGCTGCGGCTACTGCTCGGGGACGCCCTCAGCGAGCACGCCAGACCCTGACGCCGACTAGGCGCCGACGACCGTACGGACGCTCCGACACACAGCTTCGACAGACAACCCTTACGGAGAGCAGAGAGGGTGATTCGCCATGCCCGTTGACGACCGCGACCACGACCACGACTACGACTACGAGGACCGTTTCGAGGAACGGCTCGGCGGGGCCCTGCACCAGGCCGGCGGGGCCTACGAGACCGACCGGCGCGCCCTGGTCACCGCCGGCGAGGCGCGCGGCCACCGACTGCTGCTGCGGCGCAGGGCCGCCGTCGTGGGCGGCGTGGCCTCGGTCGCGCTCATGGGCCTCGGCGGGACACTGCTCCTGCCCGGAAGCGGCGGGGACGGACAGCGGTCCGTGGCCACCAGTGCGAAGACGCCCGTCGCTTCGGCCACCCCCAAGGCGTCGTACACCGGCGACCAACTGATCGGCATCCTCGAGAAGCTGCTTCCCCGGGGCAAGTTCGGCTCGGCGCAAGCACGCGGCACGGACGACAAGCTGCCCCCGTACGCCCAGGTCGTCTACAACGACGGCAAGGGCAAGGCGGCCATCGCCGTCGGCTTCGACCGGGTCCTGCCGGGCAGCGAACAGGCCCGCCAGACCGTCGCATGCCCGGACAAAGCCCTGACACCGCACGACAGTTGCGCCGTGACCAGGCTGGCCGACGGCTCGGCGCTCAAGATCGTCCAGGGGTACGAGTACCCGGACCGCCGCGCGGACACGAAGCTGTGGACGGCGGACCTCGTCACCCCCAAGGGTCAGCACGTCGGCGTGAGTGAGTGGAACGCCGCGGCCGAGAAGGGCGCGGCTGTCAGCCGTGCCGAACCCCCGTTGTCCACGGCCCGGTTGAGGACACTCGCCACGGCCGGCGCGTGGCTGGACGTCGTCGACGCGATCCCGGTGGATCCCAGGGCCCCGACGGCGGCCTCATCACAGCCCGAGGGCATCGACGGCGGCGCGGTCACTTCGACGCTCGTCTCACTGCTTCCCAAGGGCGTCAAGGTGGTCGCCAAGAGCGGCCCGGACAGCGGGTACGCCTATGTCGTCCTCGACGACGGCAAGGGCAGGAGCCTGGTCCAGATCAACGTGCAGCCGAACATGTCGGACGTCGAGGACCAGCTCTTCGGAACGGGCGCCGAGACGCTGGCCGACGGCACGAAGGTCGTCACACACAAGAAGCCGGGAGAGAAGGGCGGCGCCCACGTCGTCATGTGGACCGCCGACACCATCAGGACCGACGGGTTCCGGGTGGTGGTCAGTGCCTTCAACTCC
Organism: Streptomyces sp. NBC_01450; assembly: GCF_036227505.1. NCBI lineage: Bacteria > Bacillati > Actinomycetota > Actinomycetes > Kitasatosporales > Streptomycetaceae > Streptomyces > Streptomyces sp. NBC_01450. Next base: position 4,543,458 of record NZ_CP109480.1, read on the forward strand.
GGCAGCCAGGTGACGGCCGCGACACGCACCGCCCCCGCGCTCACGTTGAAGCAGCTCCGCGCGATCGCCCTCAGTGCGAAGTGGCGCGGCCTGGACTGAGGTCCCCCACCTCTCTCACGACTCGGGCCCCGTCGGGCGGAGCTGCCGACGGGGCCCGCCGCATGACCGGTTTCCGCCACCGACCCTTTATCGACTCTTGACCTGACCATGCCAACCGCTCACCATGAGCGCCACACCCGCACTCCGTACGTCGCAGTGATTCCACCCCCCACTCCGCCAAGGAGACTTCATGCGACTTCACAGACGCGGCAGGCGCACCGCTACCCTCGCGACCCTGCTCGCGCTCGCCCTCGCCGCCCCCATCAGCGCCACCGCCACCCACGCCACGGCGACGGGAGCGAAGGCCCCCGCACCCTCGGCCGACGACATCCGTCAGTACGAGATCCACCAGAGCACCACCCCGGTGACCCGCACCGCCATCCAGCAGACCGGCGTCACCGTGGACGAGGCCGACGAGGAGACCGTCGTCGTCTCCGGCCGCACCGACCAGGTCAAGGAGCTGCGCCGACTCGGCTACGAGGTGTCGCTGCTGGGGTCCGCGCCGAACCGGTCGAACGGCGCCGGTGACGTCCGGCTCCTCGACTTCCCCTCGGCCGACTCGAAGTACCACAACTACGCCGAGACGAACACGGAGATCGACCAGCGGCTCGCGGCCTACCCGAGCATCATGAGCAAGCAGGTGATCGGCAAGTCGTACCAGGGCCGGGACATCGTCGCCATCAAGGTCAGCGACAACGTCGCCACCGACGAGAACGAGCCCGAGGTCCTCCTCACCTTCCACCAGCACGCCCGCGAGCACCTGACCGTGGAGATGGCGCTGTATCTGCTGCGCGAGCTCGGGGCCGGATACGGCAGCGACTCCCGCGTCACCAACATGGTGAACAGCCGCGAGATCTGGATCGTCCCGGACCTCAACCCCGACGGCGGTGAGTACGACATCGCGACCGGCTCGTACCGCTCGTGGCGCAAGAACCGCCAGCCCAACTCCGGTTCCTCGTACGTCGGTACGGACCTCAACCGCAACTGGAACTACAAGTGGGGCTGCTGCGGGGGTTCGTCCGGTTCCACGTCCTCCGAGACCTACCGCGGCGCCTCGGCCGAATCCGCGCCCGAGGTGAAGGTCGTCGCCGACTTCGTGCGCGGCCGGGTCGTCGGCGGGAAGCAGCAGATCAAGGCCGGCATCGACTTCCACACGTACAGCGAACTCGTGTTGTGGCCCTTCGGGTACACCACCGCCGACACAGCGACCGGCATGACGGCGGACGACGCCGCCGCGTTCAAGGCCGTCGGCCAGAAGATGGCGGCCAGCAACGGGTACACCCCCGAGCAGTCCAGCGACCTCTACATCACCGACGGGTCGATCGACGACTATCTCTGGGGTTCCCAGAAGATCTTCGACTACACCTTCGAGATGTATCCGACGTCCAGTTCCGGAGGCGGGTTCTACCCGCCCGACGAGGTCATCGAGCGGGAGACCTCACGCAACCGGGACGCCGTGTTGCAGTTGCTGGAGAACGCGGACTGCATGTACCGGTCGATCGGGAAGGCGACGCAGTACTGCAGTTGACCACCGGGGCGCTGCGGTGAGGGGGGACTGCGGGCCCGTTGTGGCTGGGCGCGCAGTCCCCCCTCACCCCTATGGGGTGCTCTCGTCCGCGGCCTCTTCGGAATCCTCACCGTCTTCGAAGTAGGCGTCCAGGACCGCGTCCAGCTGGTCCTCCCACTCCTTGAAGCGCGCCCGGGCCGTCGCCTCGATCTCGATCGGGTACCAGCGGCGGTCCGGGGTGTGCACCGTGATGGTGAACCGCTTCCCGAAACGGGGCGACTCCGTCTCGACGGCGCCGATCTCGTCCCAGCGGAACTCCGCCTCCTGGTCGTCCAGGCGCAGCCGTACGCCGCTGTGGTCGGCCTTGATCGAGGCGCGCCGGTCGGACGCCTCGAACTCCGGCCCGTCGGGGTCGGGTTCGGGTTCGGATCCCGAGTCGGATCCGGATTCGGCGGTGGCCTCCTCTTCGGGCTCGGAAGGGGCATCGGCGGACGCCTCGTCGGAGACGGTGTCCTCGGGGGCGGCGTCCTCGACAGCCGCCTCCTCGGACACGGCCTCCTCGGACTCGGCCTCCTCGACGACCGCGTCCTTCGGCTCCGCCTTCGCGGGTGACGTAAGCCCGGGGATGTACGCCGGGTTCACCGCGGCGGCGTCCAGGGGCTGGCTCTTCGAACCTATGCGCTGCTCCACAGCGGGCAGTATGGTCGAAGATCCTGTGTCGGGCACAGCCAGCCCCTACATAGCTACGCGGCTGTTATACGAAGAGGCTCACCACCGCCGCGACCGCGAAGCCCGCCACCGACAGCACGGACTCCAGGATCGTCCAGGTCTTGAGGGTGTCCCGTTCGGAGATTCCGAAGTACTTCGCCACCATCCAGAAGCCGCCGTCGTTGACGTGCGAGGCGAAGATGGAGCCCGCCGAGATCGCCATGATGACCAGCGCGACGAACGCCTGGGAGTGGTCGCCCTCGGTCAGCAGCGGGGCGACGATGCCGGCCGTGGTGACGATGGCGACCGTCGCCGAGCCCTGGGCCACGCGCAGGACCAGGGAGATGAGGTAGGCGAGGACAACCACCGGCAGGCCGACGTCGTTGAAGGTGTCGGAGAGTGCCTGGGCGACCCCGCTGCCCTTGAGGACCGCGCCGAAGACCCCGCCCGCGCCGACCACGAGCAGAATGTTGCCGACCGGCTTGAGCGAGGCCGTGGACACCGTCTCCAGCGACTTGCGGGACCAGCCGCGGCGGATGCCGAGCAGGTAGTACGCCAGCATCAGAGCGATCGTCAGCGCGACGAAGGGGTGGCCGAAGAACGTGATGACCGAGCGGCCGGTGGAGGGATCGAAGGCGATCGAGGAGAAGGTCGCGAGCAGGATCAGCACCAGCGGCGTACCGATGATGGCCAGGACCGTGCCGAGCGGCACCGGCTTCTCCTGCGGAGTGACCCCGGCGGCCCGCTGCTCCTCGGCCAGCGCCGCCCTCGCCTCGTCGGCGGCTTCGGCCATGTCCTGCGGCACGGGGACGAAGATCCGCCTGCCGATCCACGCGGACCAGGCCCAGGCGGCGAGCACGGCGGGGATGCCGCAGACGATGCCCATGAGGATGACCCAGCCGAGCTGGACGTGCAGCAGTCCCGCGGCGGCGACCGGGCCCGGGTGCGGCGGCAGGAACGCGTGGGTCATGGAGAGACCCGCGAGCAGCGGGAGGCAGTAGAGCAGGATCGACTTGCCACCGCGCTTGGCGGCCGCGTACACGATCGGCGCGAGGACGAAGATGCCGACGTCGAAGAAGACCGGGATGCCGAAGATGAGGCCGGTCAGTCCCATGGCGAGGGGCGCCCGCTTCTCACCGAAGAGGTTCAGCAGCCGGGACGCCAACACCTCGGCCCCGCCGCTGACTTCGAGGATCGCGCCGAGCATCGTGCCGAGCCCGATGATGATCGCGATGTGGCCGAGGGTGCCGCCCATGCCGGACTCGATGAGGGAGACGGCGTCGGAGCGCTGGACCGTGCCGAAGAGTTCGGTGACGGAGAGACCGGCCCCGAGGCCGACGGCTATGGAGACCGCGAGCAGCGCGACGAAGGGCTGGAGTCTCGCCTTGATGATCAGGACGAGAAGCAGGGCGATGCCGAGCGCGGCGAGGGTGAGCAGACCGGCGGTGCCGTGGATGAGGGCGATCAGGCCGCCGGTGTGGGGCGGGGCCGGTGGTGTGGTGGTGGCTGCGAGCAGGGGCAGGGCTGAGGACATGAGCGGAGGACCTCTGCATTCGGGTAAGTGGGGCATGCGGCTTTCGGGCAGGGCGGATCACGGCACGGCGCCCCATGAAAGGGGACGCCGTGCCGTGATGACGTACGCGGTGCGGGAGTAGAGGTGCGGGAGAGGAGGGAGGCGAGCCTCGGCTCAGCGTCGGCCCGGCCGGCCCGCGGACGGCGTCAGCCGAGTACGGCCAGCGCGTCGATCTCGATGAGGAGGCCGGCCGGCAGGCCGACGTAGACCGTGGTGCGGGCGGCGGGGGGCGCGGTGAGGCCCTGCTCCTCGAAATAGGTGTTGTAGATCTGGTTCATCTCGGCGAAGTGGTCGACGTCCGTGAGGTAGACGCGGATCATCATCGCGTCGTCCCAGCTCGCGCCGCCCTCCTCGAGGATCGCCTGGACGTTGGCAAGGGTCTGGAGGGTCTGTTCGCGCAGGGTGGGGCCCGCGGGGGTGGGGGGCTTGCCCTCCTCGGCCGGGAGGAAGCCGACCTGTCCGGCGACCTGGAGGAGGTTCCCCTTCTTCACGCCGTGCGAGAACTTCGCGGGCGGTGTGGTGTGGGTCTTGGGGGTGAGCGCGGTCTTCTCGGTCATGGACGTCGGGAACTCTCTTCCTTGGCTGAGGGTTTGCCGGAGTACTCGTGGCTGATGGCGTCGGCGGTACGGCGCACCAGCGGGAGCAGCGTGAGGAGTTCGTCGGCGGTGACGACGACGTTCGGCGCGGAGACCGACATCGCGGCGACGACGCGTCCGTCGACGCCGCGGATGGGGGCCGCGACGCAGTTGATGGACTCCTCGTGACCACCGAGGTCGGTGGCCCAGCCCTGTTCGCGCACCGTGGCCAGCTCCTTGAGGAAGGCGGCGGCGCCCGGGGTCGAACGGGCCGTGTACATGGGGTAGTCGAGCTTGTCCGCGACGGCGCGGCGCTCGGGTTCGGGGAGGTCGGCGAGGAGGAGTTTGGCGACGGCGGCGACCGTGATGGCCACCGGCTTCCCGATCCGCGAGTACATGCGCACCGGATAGCGGCTCTCCACCTTGTCGATGTAGAGGACCTCGTTCTCCTCGTACACCGCGAGGTGGACGGTGTGGCCGCAGCTCTCGTTGAGCCGTACGAGGTGGGGGTGGGCGATCTCGCGGACGTCGAGGTTCTCGACCGCTTCCTGGGCGAGGGCGAAGAGGCGGGCGCCGAGGCGGTAGCGCTGGTCGGACTGGCGGTAGACGAGGCCGTGCTCGTGCAGGGTGCGCAGGAGGCGCAGCGCCGTGGACTTGTGGACGCCGAGGCGGTCGGCGACCTGGCCGAGGTCGGCGGGGCCCTCGGCGAGCAGCGGCAGGATGCTCAGCGCTCGGTCGACGGTCTGGCTCATGGGGTACGTACCTCCTCCTGGGCCCGTGTGACGGCTTCGGTCCAGCCGGGGCCGAGTCGAAGTGTCTCCCACGCCCGGTCGTCCAGTGCGGCCAGCCGGTCGGCGTGCTCGCGGGAGGGGGGCGCGGCGAGGTCGCCGGGGACGGTGAGGGCGGCGGCGGCCATGAGGTGGCCGTGCCGGAGCCGGTCCCGGGCGGGAAGTGCGCGCAGGGTGGCGGAGAGGAACCCGGCGGCGAAGGCGTCGCCGGCGCCGACCGGGGCGACGACGTCGACCTTGAGGGAGGGGACGAAGGTGACCGTGTCGCCCTCGCCCTGGAAGCCCTCGCCGTCACCCTGGAAGAGGGTGGCGCCCCGGGAGCCCTGCTTCACGACCAGGGCCCGGGGTTCGGGCAGCGCGGCGCGGATCGCGGCCGGGCCGCCGGTGACGCCCCAGGCCGCCTCGGCCTCGTCCTCGCCCACGAAGACGAGGTCGCTGCCGCGGGCGAGGTCCAGCAGGACCTTGCCCGGTTCCTGGTGGTGCCAGAGATGGGCCCGGTGGTTGACGTCGAAGGAGACGAGGGGGCGCCCCGCGCGCGGCGCGGTGAGTTCGCGCATCAGGCCGAGGCAGTCCTCGGACAGCGCCGCGGTGATGCCGGACAGGTGCAGTACGCGGCCCGACCGCACGGCGTCCACGCCCACGTTGTCCTTCGTCATCGCGGAGGCGGCGGATCCGGCCCGGTAGTACGCGACCTCGTGGGCGTCGCTCGCCCGGTCGCCCGCCGTGCGGAAGTAGATGCCCGTCGGGCGGGCGGGATCCCGTCGTACGGCGGAGGTGTCGACGCCGTACGCGGCGATCGCCTCGACGAGGTGATCGCCGAACCCGTCGGTGCCGACCCGGCCGATCCAGCGCACGGTGTGTCCGGCCGAGGCGAGCACACACGCGACGTTGGACTCGGCTCCGCCGATCGCCCGTTCGAACGACGGCACGTCGGCGAGGCGTCCCGGCCGGGTGGGCAGGAACGTGACCATGGACTCGCCGAGCGCGACGACATCCACGACGTCCGGGGCGTCGACAGGTCCGTTGGGGGTCACGATGTCTGGGGCTCCTCGCTCTCGCGGCCGACGGGGACCGGGCGGCACCGTTGACCCTGCGTTGGCTGGGATGTTAGACAGCAGTAAGCGATATACGCAATGACCGTTGCGCATGATGCAACCCCCCTGAAGGGAAGGTCCCATGACCGCCTCTGAAGCCGCCGCCCTCGGGGCGGACCGTCTCGCCGCGGACCGCGTCGACCACCGCTTCAAGGGCCTTCCCCCGGACGCCGAGGGCCTGACCGTCCGCGAGCTGGCCGCCCAGCGCCGCAACCTCTTCACCGGCGGCTTCACCACCCCCGTCCTCGCCCTCTCCGCCGAGCGTCTGACGCACAACCTCGAACTGATGGAGACGTACGCCGTCCGCCACGGCCTCGCCTTCGCCCCGCACGGCAAGACCTCGATGGCCCCCCAGCTGTTCTGGCGGCAGATCGAGCACGGCGCCTGGGGCATCACGCTCGCGGTGCCCCACCAGGTGCGCGTGGCGCGGGAGTTCGGGATCGAGCGGATCTTCCTCGCGAACGAACTGGTCGACGCGGCGGCGCTGCGCTGGATCGCGTCCGAGCTGGCGGCCGACCCGGAGTTCCGCTTCGTCTGTTACGTCGACTCGGTGCACGGCGTCGAGCTGATGGACGCGGCGCTGCACGGCTCCACCCGTCGGGTGGACGTGGTCGTCGAGCTCGCCGCCGGTGAGGGGGCCCGCACCGGTGTCCGTACGGAGGCGGAGTGCGCGGCGGTCGCTGACGCGGTGGCCGCGACGCGGACGCTGCGGCTGGTGGGCGTGGCGGGGTACGAAGGCGAGGTCCCGCGGGCGGACCCCGAGCGCGTGCACGCGTGGCTGCGGCGGCTGACCGCGCTGGCGGTGGACTTCGACAAGGCGGGCCGGTTCGAAGGGGTGGCGCAGATCGTCGTCAGCGCGGGCGGCAGCGCCTGGTTCGACGCCGTCGCGGACGTCTTCTCCGAGCTCCCCGACCTCTCCCTTCCCGTACTGAAGCTGCTGCGCTCGGGCGCGTACGTCTCGCACGACGACGGTCACTACCGCCGCCTGACCCCCTTCACCCGGGTCCCCGAGGAAGGCGCCCTGCACCCCGCGTTCCGCCTCTGGGCCCAGGTCGTCTCCCGTCCCTCCCCCGAGCAGGCCTTCGCCAACGCGGGCAAGCGCGACGCGGCGTACGACCTCGATCTGCCCGAGGTCCAGGTGGTGCGGCGGGACGGCGCCGAGCGGCCGGCGCCGGGTCTGACGGTGACCGCGCTCTCCGACCAGCACGCGTGGCTGCGCACGGACCCGGAGGCGGATGTGGAGGTCGGGGACTGGGTGGGCCTCGGGCTGTCCCACCCCTGCACGTCCTTCGACAAATGGCAGCTGATTCCGCTGGTGGAGGCGGACGGCACGGTCGTGGACTATGTCCGTACGTTCTTCTAGGAGGCCGTTGTGACGAATGTTTCCTGGAGGTCCCTGTGATGGATCTCGTCATCCGGGACGCCGAGGTCGTCGACGGCACCGGAGGCCCCTCGTACCGCGCCGACGTCGGGATCGAGGGCGGCAGGATCACCACCGTGCTCAAGGAGGGGGCGGCGGCCGGCTGTCTGCGGCCTCTCGCCCGGCGGGTGCTGGACGCCGAGGGCCTCGCCCTCTCCCCCGGCTTCATCGACATGCACGCCCACAGCGACCTCGCCCTCCTGCGCGACCCGGACCACAGCGCCAAGGCGGCGCAGGGGGTGACCCTGGAGGTCCTCGGCCAGGACGGGCTGTCGTACGCGCCGGTCGACGACCGCACCCTCGCGGAGATCCGCAGCGCGATCACCGGCTGGAACGGACCCGGTGACGACATCGACTTCAGCTGGCGTTCGGTGGGCGAGTACCTGGACCGCCTCGACCACGGCTTCGACGGCGAGGGCATCGCGGTGAACGCCGCGTATCTGATCCCGCAGGGCAGCGTCCGGATGCTCGCCGTCGGCTGGGACGACCGCCCGGCGACGGCGCGGGAGCTGGAGCGGATGCGGCGGCTGGTGGCCGACGGGATGCGCGAGGGCGCCGTCGGCATGTCCTCCGGCCTCACCTACACCCCCGGCATGTACGCGAAGGACGCCGAACTCACCGAGCTGTGCCGGGTGGTGGCGGAGTACGGCGGCTACTACTGCCCGCACCACCGCTCGTACGGGGCGGGCGCCCTGCAGGCGTACGAGGAGATGGTGACCCTCACCCGCGAGGCCGGCTGCCCGCTCCACCTCGCCCACGCGACCATGAACTTCGGCGTCAACGAGGGCAGGGCCCCGGAGCTGCTGGCCCTCCTCGACGACGCCCTCGCCGCGGGCGCGGACATCAGCCTCGACACGTACCCCTACACCCCCGGCTGCACCACCCTCGTGGCGATGCTGCCGAGCTGGGCGAGCGAGGGCGGCCCGGAGGCGATCCTCACGCGCCTGAAGGACGAGGAGACGGCCGAACGCATCCGGCACCACATGGAGGTGATCGGCGCCGACGGCTGCCACGGCGTGCCCATCGAGTGGGACACGATCGAGATCTCGGGAGTCAACGACCCGGCGCTCGCGTCGTACGTCGGCAGCACGGTCCGCCGGTCCGCCGACCGGCTCGGCGAGAGCCCCTGGACGACCGCCCGCCGTCTCCTCCTCGACGACCGGCTGGGCTCGACGATCCTCCAGCACGTCGGGCACGAGGAGAACGTCCGCACGATCATGCGGCACCGGGTGCACACCGGCGGTTCGGACGGCGTCCTGCGCGGCGAGAAGCCGCACCCACGCGCGTACGGCACGTTCCCGCAGTATCTGGGGAAGTACGTACGGGAGTTGGGCGTCCTCTCCCTGGAGGAGTGCGTCGCCCATCTCACCGGCCGCCCGGCCGCCCGGCTGCGGCTGCCCGACCGCGGCCTGGTCAGCGAGGGGTACCGCGCCGACCTGGTCCTGTTCGACCCGGCCACGGTCGCGGCGGGCTCGACGTTCGAGGACCCGCGCAGACTCCCCACGGGCATCCCGTACGTCCTGGTCGACGGGCGGTTCGTGATCGAGGACGGGCGGCGCACGGACGTGCTGGCGGGGCGGGCGGTCCGCCGGACTCCCCGGTGACCGCCCGCCGCCGCACCGCGGTCACGGCTTGGGCAGGGTGCACCCGCTCGCGCTCAGGTTGAGCTTGTTGCCGGTCGTGAAGCAGGCCGGGATCTGGTAGGTCTCCTCGGCGTAGTTGATGCCCGGGTGAATGGTGACGTTGCCGCTCGCGTCGACCTCGCAGGGGTTGTTCAGCGTGCAGGTCTCGCCGTCCTCGTTACCGGTGTTGTTGACGGCGACGACCTTGCCGGTGGCCTGGTCGATGACCGGCGAGCCCGAGGTGCCGCCGATGGTGTTGCAGGCGGAGGTGTAGCGGATCGAGTCCTTCCAGGTCCAGTCGCCCTCCTTGAGGCGGTACGCGAACCCGTCGATGCTGCAGTTGTAGAGCCGCTTCCAGTAACCGGAGGCGACCGTGATGGCGGTGCCGACGGTCGGGTGCGTGTCCTGCACGGTCAGCGCGCTGATGCCGTACGAGCTCTGAATCGTCGCGTAGGTGCTGGTGAGCTGGTAGATCGTGACGTCCGTGTCGGTCATCGTCGAGTACGCGACCTTGCTGGCCCGCAGGGTCGCCACCCGGGTGCCCGCGGAGTTGAGCAGGCCGAAGGTACGGCTGGACGCCTGGTCGACGATCACTTCGCCGGGCTCCGGAAAGCCCGTCTCCAGGCAGTGACCGTTGGAGAGCACGAGCGCCGGGTCACTGGCCGCGGAGTTGGGGAAGCGGATGACGGAGCCGGAGCAGTTGCTGAGCGCCACGGTCCCGGCGAGGCTGACGGCCTGGAGGGTCGGCGCCGCCGCCTTCGTGTCCGCCTTGACCGCGGACGCGGACACGGACGCCGCCGCGGGTGCGGGTGCCGCGACCGCGGGTGCCACGCCCGCCCCGGTGATCACCAGGGCGAAGAGCGCGGCGACGAGAGGCTTTCTCATGTGGGGGTCCCCTCTTGCGACTTGGGCGACCGGAGATCTTCCGGCCACTTCCAGTTTTGTCATGCGCATTGTCAATCGAGGGGGCGAGGGGGACAAGGAGCGCTTTCCGGCCATGGGCAGGTCGGCATGACGGGACGGAGCGCTTCGCCTACTCGGGCGAGCGAACGGGGGTGAAGGCCACTGCGGGGCCCACCGCGTCCCGGGCAGAACCCGCCGGGGACCCGGCGGCTACTTCGGCCGCTTGGTGGCGCCCTGACCGTGGCCGGGGTTGCCGTTGCCGCGGCCGGTGGTCGAGGTGGCGCTGGGGGTGGCGGTGGCAGTGGGGGTGGCGGAGGTCTCGGCCGACGGGGACCGCGGCGCGGTCGTGGACGGGCTCACCGAGGTGGACGCGGACGCCCCCGGGGAGGTCGGATCGGCGGCCTCGCGGGAGGCGGTCGGCGAATCGCCCGGCGCCGCCCCCTCTTCCCCGGCGGTCGCGGCATCCGTGGGAGCCGTCGACTCCGGGGACGCGGACGCGCCCCGGCCGTCACCGTCGCTCCGCCCCGAGGTCGAGGAGCCCCCGGACGACCCGGAGTCGAACAGTCCCACGACCACCGCGGCGAGAACGGCCGCGCACACCACGCCGCCGGCCACCGCCACCCCCCGCCGCGGAAGCCGCTCCCGGCGGCGGCGGCGCGAGCCGCCACGACGCCCCTCCTCGCCACGCACCACGGCGCCGTCGTCGCCGTCCGTCCGCGTACTCGGCGCACCCGGCGCACCCGGCGCACCCGGCCCGTCGTACGCGTCCTGCCAGCCGTGCGCCGCCGCCGGATCCGCGTACGCCTCGTACGCCGGAGGTGTCTCGCCATCGCCACTCGGGAGGTACACCCTCGGCTCGGCCTCGGTCTCGGTCTCACCGTTCTGCCAGGACATAGGAGCGGAATCTTGCCAGGACATGGGCGCGGATTCTATGGACCGCAAGGGCTTGCGGCACAACCCGGGAAGAAAGCGACTCAAAACGTCACGTCTCACGTGGTGGAAAACACGCCCCGTCGAGCGTTACGCGGCCGTAAGCTCACCGTCATGCAGGTGATCCAGTCGACCAAGCTCGCCAACGTCTGTTACGAGATCCGGGGCCCGGTGCTCGAGGAGGCGATGCGGCTGGAAGCGGCGGGTCATCGGATCCTCAAGCTGAACACCGGCAACCCGGCCGCGTTCGGGTTCGAGTGCCCGCCCGAGATCCTGGAGGACATCCTCCGGAACGTGTCGACGGCGCACGGCTACGGTGACGCGAAGGGTCTGCTCGCCGCCCGCCGCGCCGTCGTGATGCACAACCAGACCCTCGGCATCGAGACCGACGTCGAGCACGTCTTCGTCGGCAACGGCGTGTCCGAGCTGATCGTGATGGCGATGCAGGGCCTGCTGGACGACGGCGACGAGGTCCTCGTACCGGCACCGGACTACCCGCTGTGGACCGCGGCCGTGTCCCTGTCCGGCGGCACCGCCGTGCACTACCACTGCGACGAGCAGTCCGACTGGATGCCCGACCTCGCGGACGTGGAGCGCAAGGTCACCGACCGCACCAAGGCGATCGTCATCATCAACCCGAACAACCCGACGGGCGCGGTGTACGACGAGGCGATGCTGCGCGGGCTCACCGACATCGCCCGCCGCCACAACCTCCTGGTCTGCTCGGACGAGATCTACGACAAGATCCTCTACGACGGCGCCACCCACACCCCGACCGCCTCGATCGCGCCCGACCTGCTCACCCTCACCTTCAACGGCATGTCGAAGGCGTACCGGGTGGCGGGCTACCGGGTCGGCTGGATGGCGATCTCCGGCCCCCGCGCGCACGCCGACTCCTATATCGAGGGCCTGACGATCCTCGCGAACATGCGCCTGTGCGCGAACATGCCCGGTCAGCACGGCGTGGTCGCCGCGCTCAGCGGACGGCAGACCATCAACGACCTGGTACTGCCCGGCGGCCGACTGAAGGAGCAGCGGGACGTCGCCTACGAGCTGCTGACGCAGATCCCGGGCGTGAGCTGCGTGAAGCCCAAGGGCGCGCTGTACCTCTTCCCCCGGCTCGATCCGAAGGTCTTCAAGATCAAGGACGACCGGCAGATGGTCCTCGACCTGCTCCGCCGAGAGAAGATCATGGTCGTCCAGGGGACCGGCTTCAACTGGCCCGAGTCGGACCACTTCCGGGTGGTCACCCTGCCGAGCGTGGGCGATCTGACCGACGCGGTGACCCGGATCGGGAACTTCCTGGATGGCTACAGCCAGTCATAACGGTCCGCGATCATCCCAAATCACTCACTCTCCGTGAGGATCTCCGCCACTTTTGCGAACCAGCTCAACTTTAGACGAAATCCAAGCTAGGATGGTTTCCTGAAAGACCACAGGAGGCCGTCCCCATGTACGAACCGATCCGCTCCAAGTCGGTCCACACGACGGCCGGCACCCCCTCCGACTTTCCCCACCGCTCGCGCGAGGAGGAGCTGGACATCCAGCTCGCCGGACACCTCGCGGCGCTCCTCGCGGTGACCGACGAGATCCGCGCGATCGAGCCGTCCGCCGACCTGGACACGGCGGCCCAGCGGCTCGCCGAACAGGTGGCGCGGCTGCGGGGAGCAGTGGCGCCGGCCCGCGCGTCGGCCGCCGCCGCGCACGAGCCGCACGTCGTCGCGCTCCACCAGCGGGCCCACGCCCTCGCCGGCCGCACCCTCGTCGTCGCCGCGTCCCGAGCGGACACGGCGGTCGCGATCCTGGCCGCCGAGCGCATGGACGCCCACGCCCCGGCCGCCGAACCCCGCGAACTCGCGGCCCGCTGAGAGACCGAGCCCCCGGGCTCCCCCGTACGGCCCCGGTCCGCGCGCACCCGCAGCGACGCGCGGACCGGGTGCCATGAACTGTCGCGTGTCGTGCCGGGCAACTCGTCACCCGCGAGCAGCCGTTGACGCCTCGCCCCGACCATTGGCACACCCCTTTTCCCGCCCATGGCTTTGATGCCTGCATTCGGGTGGACTGCACACCGCAATTGCCTGCCAAACGGCTGCACCATCACGTAGAACTCGTAACGTCGGTGGAAATGATGGTGGTTCGGACTCCGGCACTGTCGGCACCGCCACGGCCATTTCGGTGCCGGCGGCCTGCGGTCGGCCACGTCTTTGGGCCCTCACTATTTCTACGAGATGTGAAAAAATGAGACGTAAGCGATTGTGGGCGGGGCTTACCGGTGCGGCCGCGGTTGCGACCGGGGTGACCGCCTGGGCAGTTCAGTCCCACTCGGCGACGACCCCGGAATCCGAGGCCACTTCGGCGAACTCGAAAGCCCAGCAGGCCAATACGCTTTTTCAGAGCGCCCTGCTGCAGGAGAAGTACCAGGACCCCGAAGGGGCGGCCAGAACCTACCAGCGGGTGCTGCGGCTCGACCCTCGCAACAAACTGGCCTGGTACAACCTGGGCGTCATCGCGCAACGGAACGACAGAACAGCCGAAGCCCGTGAGGCCTACGACAAGGCGCTGAAAATCGATCCGAAGTACGCCTCGGCCCTCTACAACGAGGCGATCCTGCTGAAGTCGAGCGACACCGACCGGGCTGTCACCCTCCTGAAGCGTGCCATCGCCGCCACACCCCGGGCCGCCACCGCTCATCTCCAACTCGGCTGGATTCTGGCGAAGAAGCACCGTGACGACGACGCCGAGGCGGAGTTCCGCCGTGCCGTCGCGGCCGATCCCTCGCTGTACTCCCAGGTCCCGGAGCAGTTCCGGGACGCCGTAAGCCCCACACCGACATCGAGCCAGGAAGGTGTCACCGGATGACGTCGACTGCAACTCCCAGGTTCTCCGTCTTCACACCCAGCCACCAGCCCCGCTTCCTCGATGACTGCCTCAAGGCCCTGCAGGCGCAGACCTGTCCGGACTGGGAGTGGATCGTCCTGCTCAACAACGGCGCCCGGTGGCGTCCGGAGCGACACGACGAACGGGTCCGGGTGGAGATCGCGGACAGCATCCGCGGCGTCGGGGCGGCGAAGCGCAGGGCCTGCGAACTGGCCCGCGGCGAGATCCTCGTCGAACTCGACCACGACGACCTCCTGGCGAAGGCATGCCTGGCGGAGCTGGCCAAGGCGTTCGACGCGCACCCCGAGGCCGTCTTGGTCTACAGCAACACCGCGCAGATCACCGAGGAGGGCAAGCGGGACGACACCCGCTTCAACGAGGCGCACGGCTGGAAGTACGAGGACGTACGCGTCGACGGCCGCAAGCTGCTCCAGGCCGTCTCCATGGAACCGACACCGCACAACGTCTCCTACATCTGGTACGCGCCGAACCACGTGCGGGCGTTCCGCAAGGAGAGCTACGAGAAGGCCGGCGGGTACGACGCCACGCGCTCGGTGCTCGACGACCAGGACCTGATGTGCCGTCTGTTCCACATCGGCGACTTCCACCACATCCCCCGCTGTCTCTACCTGCAGCGGATGCACCCCGCGAACACCCAGCGCGATCCGCAGATCAACGCGCACATCCAGCGCGAGACGGTCGCTCTGTACGACAAGTACATCGAGGCCAACGCCCTCGCCTGGACGCACCGGCGTGAACTGCTCGCGCTGGACCTCGGCGCGGCCCACCGGAAGCCACCCGGCTACCTGGGTGTGGACCAGTACCCCGGTGAGGGCGTCGACATCGTCGCGACCCTGCCCGGAAAGCTCGACCTCCCCGACAACTCGGTCGGTCTGATGCGGGCGGTGGACTTCCTCGAACACGTGCCGGCGAAGGTGCCACTGATCAACGAGCTGTACCGGCTGCTGGCGCCCGGCGGCATGCTCGTCACCATGACGCCCAGCTCCGACGGCCGCGGCGCGTACCAGGACCCGACCCACGTCGCCTTCTACAACGAGAACTCGTTCTGGTACTACACGGACAACCAGTACCGTGCCTTCGTGCCCGAGATCCAGGCCAAGTTCCAGTCGTCACGGCTGGTCACCTACTTCCCGACCGAGTGGCACTCCCAGAACGACATCTCCTACGTCGTCGCCAACCTCATCGCGATGAAGGAGGGCGCCGAGCGGTGCGGAGGACCGCTGCTGGTCTAGGGCGGGTAGGCGGACCACCGAGACGCCCTGCGGAACCTGACGTTCCGCAGGGCGTCTCGATGTTCGGGACCGTGCTCTCGCCGGTCAGGCCAACAGGCCCGCGCTGTTCGTACGCGCCGCCGTGACCAGAGCGGCGAAGGGGGGCGCGGCCAGGGCCGCGGTCAGTTGGTCCTCCCACCGTGGGAGGGGTACGAGGCCGCATCGGGCCCAGTTGTCGTGGCCGAGGACACCGAACGCCGGGCGGGCGGCCGGGCGTGGGAACTTCTCCGAGCCGGCCGGGCGGATCCGCGCCGGGTCGAGGCCGGCGAGGCGGAAGGTCTCCGACGCCAGGCCGTACCACGTGGTGCGGCCGGCCGCCGTGCCGTGGTAGATGCCCGCGGGTGCCCGCCCGGCCAGGGCCGCACGGCCGAGGGCGGCCAGCTGTCGGGCGAGCGCGCGGGACCAGGTCGGCTGGCCGTGCTGGTCCGCCACCACGTCCAGGGTCTCGCGCCGGCCCGCGAGTTCGAGCATGGTGGCCACGAAGCTGCGGCCGTGCGCGCCGTAGAGCCAGGCGGTGCGCACGACGTAGCCGGTGCGCGGCAGTAGTTCCGCGACGGCCCGCTCCCCCGCCAGTTTGCCGCGCCCGTACGCGTTGACCGGCCCCGTCGGCGCGTCCTCGGGGTAGGGCCGACGGCTGTCGCCCGGGAACACGTAGTCGGTGGAGACGTGCAGCAGGAGCGCGCCGCTGTCCGCGCAGGCCTCTGCCAGGTGGCGGACGCCCGTGCCGTTCACGGCCGTGGCCGCCGCCTCGGACCGTTCGGCACCGTCGACGTCCGTCCAGGCGGCGCAGTTGACGACCACACGGTGGCCCGTGACGGCCGCGCGGACGGCGGCCGGGTCGGTGATGTCCAGCTGATCACGGCCCAGTCCCGTCACCACGGCGTCCGGATGGGCGGCGAGTTCGGCCAGCACGTCCTGCCCGAGGAGCCCGCGCGCGCCGGTCACCAGCCATCTGGGCCTCACCGGAGCCCGGCCCTCTCCTTGAGCGGCGCCCACCAGGAGCGGTGTGCCTGGTACCAGGAGACCGTGGCGGCCAGGCCCTCGGCGAAGTCCACCCGCGGTGTGTACCCGAGCTGTTCGCGGATCTTGCTGTCGTCCAGTGAGTAGCGCAGGTCGTGACCCTTGCGGTCGGCCACGTGCTCGACCCGGTCCCAGCCCGCGCCGACCGCGTCCAGCAACAGGCCGGTGAGCTTGTGGTTGCTCAACTCGGTCCCGCCGCCGATGTGGTAGACCTCCCCGGCCCTGCCGGCGTGCAGGACCAGGTCGATGCCCTGGCAATGGTCGGAGACGTGCAGCCAGTCGCGCATGTTGCGGCCGTCGCCGTACAGGGGGACCACCTGCCCGTCGAGCAGGTTGGTGATGAAGAGCGGGATGACCTTCTCGGGGAACTGGTACGGCCCGTAGTTGTTCGTGCACCGGGTGACCACGACGTCCAGGCCGTGGGTGCGGTGGTAGGCGAGCGCCAGCAGGTCGGAACCGGCCTTCGAGGCGGAGTACGGGGAGTTCGGCGCGAGCGAACACTCCTCGGTCCACGAGCCTTCGCCGATCGAGCCGTACACCTCGTCGGTGGACACGTGGACGAAGCGGCCGACGCGGTGGTGGTGTGCCGCGTCCAGAAGAACCTGGGTGCCCGTCACATTCGTACGGACGAACGGACCGGCCCCGTCGATCGACCGGTCCACATGCGACTCGGCGGCGAAATGGACCACCGCGTCCTGGCCCGCCATCACCTCGTCGACCACGTCCGGGTCACAGATGTCGCCCCGGACGAAGGTGTAACCCGGGTGTTCCGCCACCGGCGCCAGATTGGCCTCGACCCCCGAATAGGTGAGTTTGTCGAGAACGGTGATCCGCGCTGTCGGGTCGAATTTCAGCCGTCGACGAACGTATTCCGAACCGATGAATCCGGCACCGCCGGTTACAAGGATGCGCATGGCTCTCCGTCTTTCTCGCCGCCCAGCGTCCAGAACCGGGGATATGCCCGGTCACCGGAACCTGCCCCACACGCTACTCAAGGACGCGGCCCATTCCCGGCAAGCCGGACCGGCTCCGGCCGATGTCCTCGAATTCGACGTCGGGCGCGCTGCCACGCCGGAAGCGCGGGCGGAACGCGGGCGGTGCCCCGAGGCCGAAGCCTCGGGGCACCGTCGCTCGTTCCGAGCTGAGGCGGGCAGTCGGTACCGCACCGCCGTTGTTCGCTTGTGTTACGGGGCGCCAGGGCCGCAGATCACGAAGGCCGTCACACCGCTGACGTCGTTGGTGGTGGCCTGCCACCCTGTGGCAGGGCTGCCGCCGACCGGCGCACTCTGGTTCACGACGGCGCCGGGAACAGGTGTCGAGTATCCGCCGCCGAGGGCCTGGCCCCCCGCGGGGCAGAGGGCAGTCGACTGCGGACCCTGAGCACCGGTCACGACGCTGGTGGCACCCAGGTCACCCTGGGCACCCTGCACGCCCTGAGTACCCTGCACACCCTGAGTACCCTGCGGGCCGGTGCCACCCTGCGCACCCGTGGTGCCGGTGGCACCCTGCACGCCCTGAGTACCCTGCGGGCCGGTGGTGCCCTGCGCACCCGTCGGGCCCGTGGCACCCGTGGTACCGGTGGCACCCTGGTCACCCTGCGGACCCGTGGCACCGGTGGCACCGGTCGAACCCGTGGCGCCCTGCGTACCCGTCGGGCCCGTGGCACCCGTGGCACCCGTGGCACCGGTGTTGCCCTGGAAGCCCTGCGGACCCTGGACACCAGCGGTGCCCTGGACACCCTGGAGACCCTGGATACCAGCGTCACCCTGGAAGCCCTGCGGACCCTGCACACCGACGTCACCCTGGACACCCTGGAGACCCTGGATACCAGCGTCACCCTGGAAGCCCTGCGAACCCTGCACACCGACGTCACCCTGGACACCCTGGAGACCCTGGATACCAGCGTCACCCTGGAAGCCCTGCGCACCCTGCGCACCCTGCACACCCGGGCCGCCCTGGACACCAACGTCACCCTGGAAGCCCTGCGCACCCTGGACACCCGGGCCGCCCTGGACACCAACGTCACCCTGGAAGCCCTGCGCACCCTGCACACCGACGTCACCCTGGACACCCTGGAGACCCTGGACACCGGCGTCACCCTGGAAGCCCTGCGGACCCTGGACACCGACGTCACCCTGGACACCCTGGAGACCCTGGAGACCCTGCGCACCCGGCAGACCCTGCACACCGACACCGATGGCGCCCTGAGTACCCTGCGGGCCGGTGGCGCCGGTGGTGCCCTGGTCGCCCTGCGGACCCGTGGCACCGGTCAGACCGGTCGAACCCGTGGCGCCCTGCGGACCCACCGGACCGGTGGAACCCGTGGAACCCGTGGCCCCGGTGTCGCCCTGCGTTCCCTGCGGGCCCGTGGCGCCGGTGGAACCGGTGGCACCCTGGTCACCCTGCGGACCCGTCGCGCCGGTCAGGCCGGTCGAACCCGTGGCACCCTGCGGACCCACCGGACCGGTGGCACCCGGGCCACCCTGCGTGCCGGGGTCACCCTGGAAGCCCTGCGAACCCTGGACACCCGGACCACCCTGCGTACCGGGGTCACCCTGCGACCCCTGCACACCCGGACCACCCTGGACACCAGCGTCACCCTGGAAGCCCTGCGAGCCCTGGACACCCGGACCACCCTGCGTACCGGGGTCACCCTGCGAGCCCTGCACACCCGGGCCACCCTGGACACCAGCGTCGCCCTGGAAGCCCTGCGAGCCCTGGACACCCGGACCACCCTGCGTACCGGGGTCACCCTGCGACCCCTGCACACCTGGACCACCCTGCACACCCGGACCGCCCTGGAAGCCCTGCACACCCGGGACGCCCTGGAAGCCCTGCGGCCCCTGCACACCCGGGCCACCCGGCGAACCGGGGCCTCCCTGGGGACCCTGCGAACCGGGGCCTCCCTGGGGACCCTGTGAACCGCTGCCCAGGCCACCAGGACCCTGCGGGCCCTGCAGACCGGGGTCGCCCTTGTCTCCCTTGTCGCCCTTATCGCCCTTGTCGCCCTTGTCGCCCTTCGGCCCCTGAACGCCAGGGACACCCTGGGGGCCCGTGTGTCCACGCGGTCCCTGAGGGCCAGTGTGGCCGCGCGGTCCCTGCGGCCCATGGTCGCCGTGCCCGTCTGCCCTGTCCCCCTCCGCCAGACCCTTGCCGCCGTCCTTGCCCTTGTCATGGTGGGCGCTCACGGCGCCGTTCGGGCTGGGCAGCGCCACACTGCTGTTCACGCCGGACCGGTGGATCGCGTCGGCGACAGCCACCGCGCTCGGAGCGATATTGAGCACGACGGCAAGCGCGCCCACCGAAACCATGGTCGCGGATTTCACGCGTGAAACACGTGAACTTCGCATTGTTCTACGGCTCACTGAGAACCTTCCTCGCGGAACTTGGGGAAGTGACCACACAAGGAGCGCACGCACTGAATGCGCTCACCCCACCGTGGCAACCGACAGCGACATTGTTCACTTCCAGTGATGGAATGATCGCGAATCAGCCCCTGGCATAGTCCAAAATCACTCGGGTGGCTGCAATGAGCCGAAATATTGCAGCGTGCGCCAGGAATTCCTGCTCAATGGGACTCGGCGACCGCGAGACTTCTGCGATACGCGTTGCAGGCATCGAGGGAAGGCAGCAGGCCCGCCCGTCGGGCCTCCTCCAGCGTGGGCGCCGCCGCGTCCTTGCCGGAAAGGCACGGTACGAGATCCTCGGGCCAGGCGATGGCCAGCGACGGGTCGAGTGGATTGATCCCGAACTCCCGCTGCGGCGCGTAGCCCTCCGAACACAGGTAGACGACCGTGGAGTTGTCCTCCAGCGCCATGAAGGCGTGGCCCAACCCTTCCGAGAGATAGACACTGCGGTGTGTCGTGTCGTCCAACCGAACCACCTCCCATTTCCCGAAAGTCGGGGAACCGGTGCGGATGTCGACCACCACATCGAGGACGGCGCCGCTGACGCACATCACATACTTGGCCTGTCCCGGCGGAACCGACGCATAGTGGATACCGCGGAGAGTTCCGCGAACGGAGCGAGAGCAGTTGGCCTGCGCGATGCGGAACCCCTGGCCGAGAGAATCGTGAAATCTCTCGTCCTTGAACCACTCATGGAATCGGCCCCTGCTGTCCGCGAAGACCGTGGGTGTGTCCACCCAGGCCCCTTCAATTCCCAGTGGTCGCACGTAACCGATTCCTTCCACCACACAGCTGTTCTTGCCGAACTTGACGTCCCTGTCTTCGGGACATCCGCCGCGCGACTTTAGTCAGGAGAAGGACACCGTCACGCGAAAGCCCCCGGACCGCTGCGCAGCAGTTCCTCGCCACGCGATCCGGCGTCCCCGCCGCCCCGCGGGGGCGCTACGAGGCGCGGGGAATCCGCCAACAGACCCAGCAGGTAATGGCCGTATCCGCTCTTGAGCAGCGGCTGGGCCAGCTCCCGAAGCCGGCCGTCGTCGATCAGGCCTGCCCGCCAGACCGCCTCCTCGATACAGCCGATCTTGAAGCCCTGGCGCTCCTCGATCACCCGCACGAATTCCGACGCCTGAACCATGGAGGCGAAGGTCCCGGTGTCCAGCCAAGCGGTGCCCCGGTCGAGCCGGGTGACGTACAGTTCCCCGGCCTCCAGATAGACGCGGTTGAGGTCGGTGATCTCCAACTCGCCCCGGGCGCTGGGCCGAAGGCCGTGCGCGATCTCCACCACCCGGTTGTCGTAGAAGTACAGTCCGGGCACGGCGTACCGCGACTTCGGCCGGGCCGGTTTCTCCTCGATGGACAGCACCCGGCCCTCGTCGTCGAACTCCACGACGCCATAGGCCGAGGGGTTGGCGACCTGATAGGCGAACACCCTGCCGCCTTTGAGACCGTCGTAGCGGGCCAGCCGTGTGCCCAGGCCGGTTCCGTGGAAGATGTTGTCACCCAGAATCAGCGCGACCGGCTCGTCTCCGATGAAGTCGGCACCCAGGACGAGAGCGTGGGCGATCCCCTCCGGGCGCTCCTGAGTCACGTATTCCAGCCGCAGGCCCAGTTGACTGCCGTCGCCGAGCAACCGGCGGAACTGGCCCTGGTCTTCCGGGGTGGTGATGATCAGAATCTCCCGGACGCCGGCCATCACCAGTGTGGAAAGCGGGTAGTAGACCATCGGTTTGTCGAAAACCGGCAGCAGTTGTTTCGACACCGAACGGGTCAACGGCCACAGCCTTGAGCCGGTACCCCCGGCCAGCAGAATTCCGCGCACGGGATCACCCTAGGCGAATTGCCCACAGACCCACCCTTTTTGCACGATGTGCGGCGTGTATCGCCCTACGCCGGCGACAGGGCCACGCGCCTGCCGGCCGCGACGGTCGCCCTCCGGCACTCCCATGCCGGGCACGACAAGCAGGGGCCCTCTCCGTACGTCCTCGTACGGAGAGGGCCCCTGCCCTTTCGTGATGCCGTCACCGCGGCCGGCCGTGACGATCGCAGGTCAGGGCAAGTCGGACCGGCCGCGGAGATCCGTGTCGGGGCTAGCCCAGGCGCCGCACCAGCGCCCGGTACTCGTCCCACAGTTCCTTCGGGGTGTGCTCGCCGAAGGTGTTGAGGTGCTCGGGCACGAGCGCCGCCTCCTCGCGCCACACGTCCTTGTCGACGGTGAGCAGGAAGTCGAGGTCGGCCTCGGAGAGGTCGAGTCCCTTGGTGTCCAGGGCCCCCTTGGCCGGCAGGATGCCGATGGGGGTCTCGACGCCCTCGGCCTTGCCGTCGAGGCGGTCCACGATCCACTTCAGGACGCGGCTGTTCTCGCCGAAGCCCGGCCACACGAACTTGCCCGCGTCGTTCTTGCGGAACCAGTTCACGTAGTAGATCTTCGGGAGCTTCGCCTGGTCCTTGTCCTTGGCGACGTCGACCCAGTGCCCCATGTAGTCGCCCATGTTGTAACCGCAGAACGGCAGCATGGCGAAGGGGTCGCGGCGCAGCTCGCCGACCTTGCCCTCGGCGGCGGCGGTCTTCTCGGAGGCCACGTTGGCACCGAGGAAGACGCCGTGGTTCCAGTCGAAGGACTCCGTCACCAGCGGTACGGCGGTGGCGCGGCGTCCGCCGAAGAGGATCGCCGAGATCGGCACGCCCTTGGGGTCCTCCCACTCGGGCGCGATGATCGGGCACTGCGAGGCGGGGACGGTGAAGCGGGCGTTGGGGTGGGCGGCGGGCGTACCGGACTCCGGCGTCCAGTCGTTGCCCTTCCAGTCGGTCAGGTGGGCCGGAGTCTCCTCCGTCATGCCCTCCCACCAGATGTCGTTGTCGTCGGTGAGCGCGACGTTGGTGAAGACGGAGTTGCCCCACAGCGTCTTCATCGCGTTGGCGTTGGTGTGCTCACCGGTGCCGGGCGCGACGCCGAAGAAACCGGCCTCGGGGTTGATCGCGTACAGCCGGCCGTCCTCGCCGAACCGCATCCACGCGATGTCGTCGCCGATCGTCTCGACCGTCCAGCCGGAGACGGTGGGCTCCAGCATCGCGAGGTTGGTCTTGCCGCAGGCGCTCGGGAAGGCGGCCGCGACGTACTTGGACTCACCGGTGGGCGGGGTCAGCTTCAGGATGAGCATGTGCTCGGCGAGCCAGCCCTCGTCACGCGCCATGACGGACGCGATGCGCAGGGCGTAGCACTTCTTGCCGAGCAGCGCGTTGCCGCCGTAGCCCGAGCCGTACGACCAGATCTCGCGGGACTCGGGGAAGTGCGAGATGTACTTGGTGGAGTTGCACGGCCACGGTACGTCCGCCTCACCCTCGGCCAGCGGCGCTCCGAGCGTGTGCACGGCACGCACGAAGAAGCCGTCGGTGCCGAGCTCGTCGAGGACGGGCTGTCCCATGCGCGTCATGGTGCGCATGGACACGGCGACGTAGGCGGAGTCGGTTATCTCGACGCCGATCGCGGAGAGGTCGGAGCCGAGCGGGCCCATGCAGAACGGGACGACGTACATCGTCCGGCCCTTCATCGAGCCGCGGAAGATGCCCTTCTCCCCCGCGTCTCCTCCTCCGGTGAAGATGGCCCGCATCTCGTCGGGCGCCTTCCAGTGGTTGGTCGGGCCCGCGTCCTCCTCCTTCTCGGAGCAGATGAACGTCCGGTCCTCGACCCGCGCGACATCGGACGGGTCGGAAGCGGCGTAGTAGGAATGCGGGCGCTTGATCGGATCGAGCTTCTTGAAGGTGCCCTTGTGAACGAGCTCCTCGCACAGGCGCTCGTACTCGGCCTCGGATCCGTCACACCAGACCACGTTGTCCGGCTGGGTCAGTTCTGCGATCTCGTTGACCCACGAGATCAGTTCCTTGTGTTGGGTGGGGACGGTGGAGGGAGCCGCGATGTCGCGCGCCACGATTGCTCCTAGATGAGGGGTTTTTTGTTGAGGCCCCGTGGGGGCTGCGACCCGGATGCTTCGGGGTAGGGAAACCCATGGCGCTCATCCGGTGCCGACCGCACTCATTTGATCATCCGACGGGTTCGCCCATATGTCCAGAGGGCCGCACACGTGAGCGGAGTGACCATCGCCACGTGTATCCGCGATTCTTTGCGTACACGTTGGGTTCAGCTGAAGGTTTTTTTGCGCGGAAGTCGCCTTGCGCCACGCTCGTGAGAACATGGCCACTCTTGTGCTGTTCAGTGCGCCGTACTGACACGTAACTTACGGTTCCGTAGGTAGGATTCCACCTATGACTGCGCCCGTCCCCGACGCGCCCACGGACTCGCCGGCCGCAGGCCGCAGCCCCGCAGCGCTCCCCCCGTCGCACCCGGTCAAGCCCAAGCTCCGCGGCTGGCTGCACCTCGGCATGTTCCCGGCCGTCCTGATCTCCGGTCTGGTGCTCACCGCCCTGGCCAGTTCCACCCGCGCCCGCATCGCCTGCGGGATCTTCGTCCTGACGGCCTGCCTCCTGTTCGGAGTGAGCGCGCTCTACCACCGCGGCAACTGGAGCCCGCGGATGGACGGCGTGCTGCGCAGGCTCGACCACGCCAACATCTTCCTGATCATCGCGGGCACCTACACACCGCTGACGATGCTGCTGCTCCCGGGCGCCAAGGGGCAGTGGCTCCTGTGGAGCATCTGGGCCGCCGCGGCGGCGGGCATCGTCTTCCGGGTGTTCTGGGTCGGCGCTCCGCGCTGGCTCTACACCCCCTGCTACATCGCGATGGGCTGGGCGGCCGTCTTCTTCCTTCCGGACTTCATGCGCACGGGCGGGATCGCCGTCCTGGTCCTGGTGATCGTCGGCGGACTGCTCTACAGCGCGGGCGGCGTGATCTACGGGATCAAGCGCCCCAACCCCTCACCCAGCTGGTTCGGCTTCCACGAGGTCTTCCACTCCCTGACCCTCGCGGCGTTCGTCGTGCACTACGTGGGCATCTCACTGGTGGCGTACCAGCACGGGTAACGCACCCCCCTCCTCTCTTCATGGCCACGGCTCACCAGCCGTGGCCATTTTCGTGCGCCCTGACAGTGCACCCCCATTGACATCAACCCTCTTTTGACAGTTACTCTCATTTCATGGTTACTGTCACTCAGGACGATGGCGTACGGCGCGACCCGCGCCGTTGGTGGGCCCTCGGGGCCCTGGTCGCGAGCATGCTCACGCTCGGCTTCGACACGACGATCCTCAACGTCGCCCTGCCGACGATGGCGGGCGAACTCGGCGCCACCACCGGCCAGCAGCAGTGGATGGCGGACGCGTACGTGATCGTCTTCGCCGCGCTGATGCTCCCGGCGGGACTGCTCGGCGACCGGTTCGGACGGCGGCGGATGCTGGTCGTCGGACTCGGGATCTTCCTGGCCGGTTCCGTGATGGGCTCCCTGGCCGACGACGTGAACTGGGTCATCGCGGCCCGCACGGTGATGGGCCTCGGCGCCGCGCTGGTCATGCCGCTCGCCCTGTCCGTGCTGCCCTCGCTCTTCGGACCCGACGAGCGCACCAAGGCCGTCGGCATCATCTCCGCCGCCTCGTCGCTCGGTCTGCCGCTCGGCCCGATCATCGGCGGCTGGCTGCTGAACCACTTCTGGTGGGGCTCGGTCTTCCTGGTCAACGTCCCGATGGCCGCGATCGGCATCGCCGCCTGCGTCTTCCTGCTGCCCGAGACCCGCGACCCCGCCTCCCCCAAGGTCGACGCCCTCTCCACCGCGCTCACCGCCGCAGGCCTCGGTGCCCTCATCTACGCGATCATCGAGGCGCCCGGCCGCGGCTGGGGTGACCCGCTGATCGTGGGCATGCTCGCTGGGGCCGCCGTTCTGATCGCCGCCCTGGTGCTGCGCGAGCGGCGCGTGGAACGCCCCATGCTCGACATGTCGCTGCTCACCCAGCGCGGGTTCCTGTTCAACACGATCGCGGCGACCCTGGTCATGTTCGTCCTGTCCGGCCTGCTGTTCGTGCTGCCGCCGTATCTCCAGGCGGTGCTCGGCCACGACGCCTTCGGCACCGGCCTGCGGCTGCTGCCCATGATGGGCGGCCTGATCATCGCGGCCCGGGCCGCACAGCCGGTCGTCGCCCGGTTCGGCTCCCGTGCGGTGGTCAGCGCGGGACTGGTGGTGCTGGCCTTCGCCGCGCTGCTCGGCAGCCGTACGACGGTCGACTCGGGCTACGGCTTCACCGCGCTGTGGCTGTCCATCACCGGATTCGGCTTCGGCTTCTCGGTCGTCCCCGCGATGGACGGCGCCCTCGGCGCCCTGCCCCGCGACCGGGCCGGCAGCGGCTCCGGGCTCCTCATGACGACGCGCCAGGTCGGCAGCGCGATCGGCATCGCCCTCCTCGGCAGCCTGCTGGCGAGCACCTTCCGGGACCGTCTCGACGTCACCGCGCTGCCCGCGAAGGCGGCCGACACCGCCGGGGAGTCCGTGGTCGCGGCCCATATCGTCGCTCAGAAGGCGGGCTCGGCCGACCTCGTGGCCTCCGCGAACAGCGCGTACGTCCACGGCATGGGCCTGGTCCTGCTGGTGTGCGGCGTCGCGGCCCTCGTCACCGCCCTGCTGGCCGCGGCGTTCCTGCCGAACACCCCGGTCACGCACGCCACGAAGGAGGACGCGGACCCGGCCATGGCAACCGTCGTGGCGGATGCCGGACAATGAGCAACATGACGGCCGCACCCTCCCCCTTCAGTCCCGCCGACCCCCCTCAGCTGGGACTCCGCGAGCGGAAGAAGATCAAGACCCGCGAGGCGATCCGCACCGCGACGTACGCACTCGTCAGGGAACAGGGGTACGACGCGACGACGATCGAGCAGATCGCCGAGCGCGCCGAGGTGTCGCCGTCGACCGTCTTCCGCTACTTCCCCACCAAGGAGGACATCGTCCTCACGGACGAGTTCGACCCGCTCATCATGGAGGAGCTGCGGGCCCGGCCCAAGGACGAACCATGGATGAACACCCTCAGGTACGTGATGCAGAAGGCCATCCGGCTCGGCATCAAGGACGACCCCGAGGTGTCCCGGTTGCGGACCCATCTGATGGTCCAGGTCCCGGCGGTGCGCTCGCGGATGATGGAGAGCATGTCGGTCACCGGCAACATGCTCTGCCAGGCGATCGGCGAACGCACCGGCCGGGACCCGGACAGCCTGGAGGTGCGGGTCTACGCGATGGCGATCATCGGCGGCCTGATGGAGACGTCCCTGTACTGGGCGGAGAACGACCACCGGGACGACTTCAAGGACCTGGTGGACCGCACGATGGACGTCCTGGAACACGGCCTCTCCACCGAAAACCCCTGAGGCGAGGGCTCTCCGGCATGACATCCTGACCCGGTGAACGGACCGGAGATCCATGTCGCCTTCGCCCCCGAGCTGGGGCTCTTCGTCCCGCACCGGCGGCGATCGGGCGCCACGGCGATCGTCACCGACGGCTCCTCCACCCTCGGGCATGTCGTCGAGTCGCTCGGCGTCCCGCTGACCGAGGTGGGCGCTCTCGTCGTGGACGGCGGCGAGGTGCCCGTCTCACACATCCCCGCGGCCGGCGAAAGCGTCGACGTACGGGCGGTCGAGCGCCCGCAGCGGGTGCCCGGTGCCCCGCTCCGCTTCCTCCTCGACGTCCACCTCGGCACCCTCGCGCGCCGGCTGCGCCTCCTCGGGGTCGACACGGCGTACGAGTCGACGGACATCGGCGACCCGGCCCTCGCCGCCCGCTCCGCCGCCGAACGGCGCGTGATGCTCAGCCGCGACCGGGGGCTGCTGCGCCGCCGCGAGCTGTGGGCGGGCGCGTTCGTCTACAGCACCCGGCCCGATGACCAACTCCGGGACGTGCTGGGCCGGTTCGCACCCGAGCTGCGACCCTGGACGCGCTGCACCGCCTGCAACGGCCTGCTCAAGGAGGCCACCAAGGAGCAGGTCGTGGACCAGCTGGAGGGCGGCACCGAGCGGTCCTACGACGTGTTCGCGCAGTGCGAGGAGTGCGGGCGCGCCTACTGGAAAGGCGCGCACCACGACGACCTGGAAGCCATCGTGGGGCGCGCCCTCGCCGAGTTCGGAAGCCAGACTAGCGACGCCTGAGGTCCTTGGCGCCGCAGGCCAGCCCGTCCCTGTTGGGATCGAGACCCAGTGGGTCGTCCTTGCCGTTGACCTTCAGGCGTCCGTAGTCGTTCGTCTTCAGCCAGGCGCAGCGCGCGGCCGTCGTCTTCTTGACGCCGTCCGGGAAGACGGTCGGCACGCAGACGTTGATCGTGCCGTAGTGCCGGTCGCAGCCGGAGATCGTGGTGCTGACCTTCTGTGAGGTCCGCTTCTTGCCGCCCTTGGTGACCGTGCCCTCCAGGGAGTCGGCGAAGGAGTGGACGTGCGCCGAGGCGGTGTCCGTGGCCAGGGCGGCGGGGCCCTGGAGGTGCACCCACTTGGCGACCGAGGGCACTCCGTTGGCGTCGACCCCGAAGAGCATGTACCAGCCGGGCGGGGCCATGTTGGGGTTGCTCGTCACGTTCAGGTCGACGTTGTTGCCGTCCACCGACAGCGGCAGGTCCACGAAACGCTGGTTCGGGTCGGAGGAGTGCGTCACCGCGGCCGGGCGGATCAGCTCGGCCTTCACGATGGGCCGGTCGACCGTGATGCGTTGCGTGTCCCCGTACACCCACTCGTTGTCGATCACCGAGGTGATCGTCGGGCGGGTGCCCTTGAGGAGGTAGGGCGGGGTGTAGAGGGACACGTTGTGGTTCCAGGTGCCGTTGCCCGGGTTGTCGCCGGTGGCCATCACCCGGCCGTCGGGCAGCAGGAACGCGGAGGAGTGGTAGCCGCGGGCCTCGGGGTCGGCGGCCACCGGGTCGAAGGTGGAGGTCGCCGGGTCGAACATCGACGCCTCGAAGACGGGGTTGGCACGATTGTGCAGGCCACCGCCCGTCTCCAGCACCTTGCCGTCCGGCAGGAGGACCGCGGAGACGTACATCTTGCCCTGGTCGCCGGTCTCGGCGACCTTGCCGTTGCCGAGGTCGACCGTGCCCTGCGGGATCCGCGGGCCGACGGTGTACGTCGGGTTCGCGGCCTTCAGGTCGATGATGTCGGTGAGCCGGTTCGCCTCCGGGTTGGAGTCGATGTTGCCGCCGCCGAGCGTCAGCACCTTCTGGTCCTGGGCCGGGGGCAGCAGCACGCTCGCGGACTGGTCGCGCTCGTCCTTGCTCTGGAGCCCGGAGATCGCCGTGACGGTGTTCGCGTCGTAGTCGTAGATCGCCGAGCCCGTGCCCGGCGTGCCGTTGCCGAAGACATGGCTGCCCGAGTAGAAGAGCCGCCCGTCCTGCATCAGGATCATCGACGGATACAGACCCCAGTACGACCACGTCTGGTTGACCTGTGTGAACGGCAGCCACTGCTGCTGCGCCGCCGACCAGCGCTCGGCCGTCACCGAGCCGGTGGAGTCCTCGCGCAGCCCGCCGAACGAGATGACGTCACCGTTGCCGAGTTCGGTGGCCGACGGATACCAGTGGCCGTCGTTCAGGTCGTTCGTCTTGCTGTAGGTCTCGGTGACCGGGTCGAAGATGTACGAGTCCTTGTACCCCTCGTAGCCGTGCCCGCCGGCGACCGGGAACGCCTTGTTGCCGCTCATCACCAGTACCCGCCCGTCGGCGAGCTGGACGTGACCGGAGCAGAACATGTCCTTCGGCGTGGGGATCACCTTGTACGTGCCGTTCACCGGGTCGTAGACCGCGCTGGTGAACGTGCCCGCGTCGAAGTTCTCCTCGCTGTTGCCGGACCCGGCGATCAGCAGCACCTTGCCGTTGTTGAGGACGACGGAGTGCATGGAGCGCACCGGGTTCTGTGTGGGCAGCACGTCCCAGCGGCCGTTCGCGCACTCGTCGGCGGTGGCGGTGCAGGTGGCCGGTGGGATCGGGTCGGAGACCTGTTCCATCGTGTAGTCGTCGGTGGTGGCCGAGCCGGTGCCGTACACCGAGACGCCCCAGGTGATGCGGTCGGTACCGGCCGGGACCGCGGGCGTACGGACGCCGGCCTGCGTCCAGCTCGCGGCCATGTCCAGCGTCTTGAGGTCGGTCCAGTACTGCCAGCCCGCGGTGGTGTCGTGCCGGAAGAGGGTGATCGAGGCGTCGGGCGTCGTCGTCTTGTACCAGAGCCCGAGGTCGTACTGCTTGCCCGCGGTCACCACCGGCGCGCAGGTCGCGGACTCCGTGATCAGGGCCTTGCGGTCGCCGTCCACGCGCCGGGTCAGCGTGACCTTCATGGCCTTGGCGCCGGAGTGGGAGTCGGCGACGGTGGAGAAGGTGAAGTCGTTGTCGCCCCAGCCTGACTTCTCCCAGCAGTACGGCATGCCGTCCGTGCCGCCGGTCTCGAAACCCGGGTTGGTGACGAGGTTGGCGGCGGAGGCGGGCTGCGGCGAGACGAGCAGCAGCCCGGCCGCCAGGCCCGCCACGGCCAGCAGTGAGGTTCTGCGTCTGGGTCGTACCAGGTGTTTCACGCGGCTCTCCTTGTTGTGCGGCTCCCGCCCGGGGCCTCATTGCTGCGGCGCGGCAGATAGACCAGCGCCTCGGTGCCCACGAAGCGCAGGACGAAGGTCGTCACCAGGGCGAGCGCGGTGGCGGACAGGGCGCCCATCCCGAAGTGGCCGACGAACAGGGCGATCAGCGGGATGCGCAGCACCAGGTCGGCGTTGGCGAGCAGCGCGAACCGGCCCACCCGGTCCCACCAGGTGCGGTGTTTGCGGCGCTCGCGGAACAGCAGCTGCTCGATGAGCAGGAAGTTCCAGGCGACGCCGAGCTGGTTGGCGAGGATCTCGGCCGGGACGTAGTGCATGCCGGCGGCGGTGAGCGCGTACAGGCCGAGGAGGTTCGGCAGGAAGCCGGTGGCGCCGATCAGGCCGAAGACCACCATCCGGGCGACCGGCGAGGCGGTGCGCAGCCCGACGAGATGACGCAGGAACCGGAAGCCCTCCTGCGCGGTCGACTTGGACTCGCCGGCGAACCGGTCCTGGAAGACGAAGGGCACCTCGGTGACCTGGCGGGGGCGGCTGCGCACGGCGAGTTCGAGGAGGATCTTGTAGCCGAGCGGCTGGAGGACGTCGGCGGTGACCGCGCTGCGGCGGATCGCGAAGAAGCCGCTCATCGGGTCGCTGATGCCGCGCAGTCTGCGCGGGAAGAGCGTCTTGGTCAGCCAGGTCGCGCCGCGTGAGACGGCGATGCGGTAGCCGCCCGCGAGGCCCTCGCGGCTGCCGCCCTTGATGTACCGGCTGGCGACGACGAGCCCGGCGGCGGACCGCTCCCCCGAGGCCACCAACTCCGGCACCAGGGAGGGCGGATGCTGGAGATCGCCGTCCATGACGACGATCCAGTCCGAGCTCGCCGCCTTCAGCCCCTCGACGACGGCGCCGCCGAGCCCGCCCACGGGTTCCTCCCGGTGCAGCACGGTCACCGGGAACGGGCAGTCCTGCGCCTCCCGGGAGATCACCTCGGGGGTGTCGTCCGTGGAGTCGTCCACGAAGACGACCTCGCAGGGCAGCCGGGAGGGCACCGACTCGGTGATCCGGTGCAGGAGTTCGCGGATGTTCGCGGACTCGTTGAAGGTCGGGACGACGATGGTGACGGCGCCCGGTTCGGGCACCTCGACCGCCCTTACGGCGGGATCGCCGAGCTCCCCGGGGACAGTGCTCTCGAAGCTGCTCATCGACCGCCTCCGGACGTCGCCGTCGTCATGGTGTTTCCCGTGCTGCCGTCGATCTGCCGGATCTCGATCCGGTCCGCGCCCTCGCCGAAGGTGGCGACCGGCGTCGAGTGCTCGATGGCCGCCTTGACGTTGGGCAGGTCGACCGCGTCACGCCGCACCGTCGGGGAGGCGACGACGTAGTTGATGTCCCTCCAGCCGCGCGGCATCGTCTTGGTCACCGCGGGGTCGAGGTCCGCCTTGTAGAACCAGATGACGCCGAGCCCGGGCCGGTATCCGTCGTGGACGAGGTCGAGCCAGAGGGCGTCGTCGACCAGGACCCGGGTGTCGGCCGGGTTCTGGACCTCGGTCTTCAGCCAGGTGGCCGCCGCCCGGTAGGGGGCGTTGGCGTCGGCGGTCACGGCGGTGTGGTCGCCGTCGTACCAGCGGGGCAGGACGTAGAGCGCGGCGACCGCCACGAGCGCGGCCGCCGTCACCCGCCGTCCCCAGGTGACGTACGACTTCTCCGCCTCGCTCCGCCATCTGCGCAGCACCAGATGGGCGAGGCTGGCGGTGCCTCCCGCGAGGACCAGCGCGAGGAACGGCAGCGCCTGGATGACGTACATCGCGGGCAGATAGCCGCCGGGTCGCAGCGCCACCAGGGCGAGGATCGCCACGGTGAGCGCGGGTCCGGCGAGGGCCCGGGCGGTGACGGACCAGCGCCAGGTGGCCAGGAGCAGCAGCGCTCCGGCGAGACCGCCGATGATCAGCACCCGGTCGTAGTAGAGCCAGGAGTGCAGCACGCCGTACGAGCCGGAGCCGGGGTCGAGGATGAAGCCGGAGCCGGGCCGGCTCATCTGGTACGTGATGCCGCCCCAGAGCGAGACATGGCCCGCGCCCGGGAACAACTCGCCCTTGAGAAGGGCGAACAGCGGATACGCGAGGCCGATCAGGGCGCAGGCGGTGATGGCTCCGGTGAGGGCGAACTTGCGGGTGTCGCGGTGACCGTGGCGCCACATGGTGACCAGGAGCGCGGGCAGGACGACGAGCATCGTCTCCTTGGTGAGCACGGCGGCCGCGGCCGCGATGCCCGCCCCGAAGTGGTGCCACAGGTGGCGGCTCGGGGACGCGGCCAGGCAGAACGCGAGCAGCGTCCACATCACCGCGATGTTGTCGAGGAAGATCTCGCGCTGGAGCACCACCGACAGCGGCGAGAGCCCGAAGAGCACCATCGCGAGGCCCGCCGCCCAGCGCGGCAGCGAGAGACGGCGCGCGAGGACGTACAGGAGGACCGCGCTGACGGCGCTGACGGCGAGCATCGCGACCCGCATCGAACCGACCGTCATCAGCGAGGGGCTGATGTGGGCGGGGATCCAGGTCAGTGCGGCTATCTGAATCCAGCCCAGCGGGGGGTGGTCGTACCAGTACGTGTAGTGCGCGAGGCCCTTGCTCTGCTGTACGGCCCACGCCTGGGCGAGGTAGGTGCCCTCGTCGTCGCTGAGGGTCGGGTAGTCGGTGATGTTCCAGCCCTGCACGGCGATGATCGCCAGCAGCAGAACGCCGCACAGCAGCAGGTCGGCGCGCGAGGTGCGCAGCCGCCGGAGCGGCGGGTGGTCGTGGACGATGTCGGGCGCGTCGGGTCGCTTCGCGGGGACCGTGGGCATGGTCACCGCGGGAAGTGTCGAGGTCACGCGGGAAGGTCCTCTCGGGACTTTCGGTACGTTGCTGAATGTTCGGGCCCAAGGCCTGCGGCACCAGGGCATACGGAACCAAGGCCTTCCCGCCGGACGGGACGTCCGACAGGAGGCCTCAGGCCCTAGTGGGTCGCTTCGGCCTCGGCGAGGTGCGCACCGACATGACTGGTCAACTCCCAGTCGTTGCGGCCCCTTTGCTCACGCCAGACGGCACGGACGGCCGCACCGGCGAGAAGCACCTGATAGAAGGGGCCACCGACCACGAGCTTCAGATAGTGGACGAACCGGACGCGGAGCCCGTACTGCTTGCCGAAGTCGTGCAGTCCGACGAGCTCGAAGACGAAGGTGACCAGGGCGGTCACGGCCGGCAGGAAGGTGATGAAGGCGATCCCGACGGGGACGTCGAGGAAGAGCGCGATGGCCACGTTGAGCGGGATGACCACCCCGGAGACGGCCTGCAGATACGGCGTCATGAGCGTGTAGCGGGCGAGCAACCGCTGCCCGAAGCCCGGCAGTTGCTTCCAGTCCCTCTTGCGGTAGACCTGCAGGAAACCCTGGTTCCAGCGGGTGCGCTGCTTCATCAGCGAAACCAGGCTGCCCGGGGTCTCCTCCCGGGTCACCATGTCGGAGTCGTAGGCGACGACGACCTTCTTGCCGACGCTGGAGAGCCGTACACCCAGGTCGCAGTCCTCGGCGAGGCACTCGGGGTCCCAACCGTCCGCTTCCCGCAGTACGTCCGTCCGCACGAAGACGGTGTTGCCGCCGAGCGGGATGAAACCTTTTTGCGCATGCAGGTGCAGCCGCGAGCGGAACCAGAAGAAGTACTCGAGGCAGTTGCGCAGGCTGTACCAGCTGGAGTTGAAGTTGATGAGCTGGACCCCGCCCTGGACGACGTCCGCACCCGTCGTGCGGAACGCGTGGTCGACATGGGCGAGCAGCTCCGGGTGGACCTGGTCCTCGGCGTCGAAGACCCCGACGACGTCGCCGCGGCAGTGCGGCAGCGCCGTGTTCATGGCCTTCGGCTTGTTCTTCTTCTCGTGGTGGTCGACGACGACCCGCACCCGCTCGTCGCGGGCCGCGGCCCGCCGGGCGACCTCGGCGGTCTCCGGATCGTCGTGCCCCACGATCACGATGATCTCGAAGTCGGTGTGGCTCGACTCCAGCAGCCGCTGGATGGTGTGGTCGAGCACGGCCTGCTCGTGGCGGGCCGGCAGCAGCAGCGAGAACGCCAGCCGGTCATCGCCGTCCGGTCTGCTGAAGCGGGTGGACGCCAGCACCTCGGGTGTGCGCCACGCGTGCATCTGCCACCAGAGAGTGAACGCCGCCATCCAGAACAAGGCCAGTGAAACGGCAGCAATAAAGACAGACGTGAGCAACAGATCCCCCCAGATCCCAAAACCCCCAGTCGCGACGAAGTGTCACATCCGCCGCGTCACGGTGCAGAGACTATGGGTGAACTGTGAAGCGCGCAGGCTGTTCTGGTGAAGAGCATGTTTCATCACAGTCGGATCATTTGCTGAACAATTCGAACAGTCATCGCGTTTCAACCAGTTGATGAACAGGCGGATGATCTGCGTTTCAGCCGCTCAGAGCCGTGCGAAGCCGGTCGGGATCGGTCGTCGGGGCGTCACAAGTGAAGTTACGGCAGACGTACGCGGCCGGTTCGCCCTGGACGAGGGGGCGGTCGACGAGGAGCGGCAGCTCGTCACTCTCCGGAGCGCCTACGGCGA
This sequence comes from Streptomyces sp. NBC_01450, assembly GCF_036227505.1. Taxonomy (NCBI): domain Bacteria; kingdom Bacillati; phylum Actinomycetota; class Actinomycetes; order Kitasatosporales; family Streptomycetaceae; genus Streptomyces; species Streptomyces sp. NBC_01450. Next base: position 4,578,341 of record NZ_CP109480.1, read on the forward strand.
CCACGGCACCCGGCGCGGTACCGAGCAGCGCCGTCCGGTGCAGGGCCTTGGTCAGGGGATGCCCGTCGGGCCCCACGACCGCGACCTCACGCGGCCCGTCGAGCAGCGCCTCCGCCACCGCGAGCCCCCAGCCGATGAAACGGGGAGCGCGCGGCCCGAGCGCCTTCACGACGCCCAACGCCCTTTCGGCGGCCGTCCGATGGGGTGCGGCGCCGGTCTGGGCGGCATAGCTCAGCAGGGCGCCGGCGGCCGCGCTCCAGCCGGAGGGCGTAGCGTTGTCGGTGGGGTCCTGGGGCCGGCGGATGAGCCGCTCGGCGTCGGCCGCGGTGTCGTACAGCGCCCCGGACTCGGGATCGGCGAACTGCACGATCACCTGGTCCAGCAGGAAGCCGGCGAATTCCAGCCACACCCCCTCCCCGGTGACGGAGGCCAGCGCGAGGAACCCCTCGGCGACGTCCGCGTAGTCCTCCAACACCCCCGCGTTGGCCCCGACCTGCCCGTCCTTGCTGGTACGGGACAGCCGTGCGCGGTCGTCCATGTGCAGCCGTACGAGGAGATCGGCGGCGGCGATCGCGGCGTCCACGAGGTCGGGACGGTCGAAGTAGGCGCCGGTCTCCGCGAGGGCGGCGACGGCGAGCCCGTTCCAGGCGGCGACGACCTTGTCATCGCGCCCCGGAGCGGGCCGCTCGGCCCGCGCGGCGAGCAGCCGACGGCGCATGCCCGCAACCCTCTCCGCATCGAACACCCCGTCCTGCTGCGGAAGTTGCAGCACGGACGCCCCCTCTTCGAAGGTCCCCTCCTCCGTCACCCCGTAGTACCGCACGGCCAGTTCGGCGTCCTGCTCACCAAGAACGTCGCGGAGCTGCTGCGGGGTCCACACGTAATACGCGCCCTCGACGTGCTTGCCCGTCCCGTCATCGCTGTCGGCATCGAGCGCGGAGGCGAACCCGCCCTCGTTCGTGCGCAGTTCGCTCACCATGAAGTCGGCGGTCTCGAGGGCGACACGACGGGCCAGCTCGGAGCCGGTCGAACGCCAGAGATGCGCATAGACACGACACAAAAGCGCGTTATCGTACAACATCTTCTCAAAGTGGGGCACAACCCACTCGCGATCAACGGAGTACCGCGCGAACCCCCCGCCCAACTGGTCGTAGATCCCGCCCCGCGCCATCCGCTCACAGGTGTCCCGCGCCATCTGGAGAGCACCCTCGGAACCGGTCCGGGCGTGGTGCCGCAACAGGAACTCGATCACCATGGACGGCGGGAACTTGGGCGCGCCCCCGAAGCCGCCGCGCGAGGCGTCGTACTCCCGGGTGAGCCCGAGCAGCGCCCCCGCCAGCTCCTCCTCCCCCGGCACCCGATCGTCCCCGAAGCTCATCTCCCGCCCCGCGAGATCCCGCACGATCTTCCCCGCGACCTCGGCGACCTCGTCCCGCCGATCGGTCCAGGCCCCGCGCACCCCCTCCAGCACCTGCCGGAACGACGGCATGCCGTGCCGGGGCGCGGGCGGAAAGTACGTCCCGAAATAGAAGGGCTCGGCCTCCGGCGTGAGAAACACGGTCATGGGCCACCCGCCCTGCCCCGTGGCGGCCTGCACGGCCTCCATGTAGACGGCGTCGACGTCGGGCCGCTCCTCACGGTCGACCTTGACGCTGACGAAGTGCTCGTTGAGGTAGGCCGCGGTCGCCTCGTCCTCGAAGGACTCGTGAGCCATGACATGACACCAGTGACAGCTGCTGTACCCGACACTGAGCAGCACGGGCACACCCCGCGTCCGCGCCTCCTCGAAGGCCTCGGCCGACCAGGGCCACCAGTCGACGGGGTTGTCGGCGTGCTGGAGCAGGTAGGGGGACGTCTCGTGGGCCAGTCGGTTCGGCATGGGTCCATCCTGCCGCAGTACCCGGCCCCTGACGCGCCGGGCGCAACCACCCATTGATCGCGTCGCGCCCTCGCGCTCACGCCCCCCACGAAGGACACTGGAAATCAAAGGAGTTGCCGCTGGAGGGGGACGTGACATGCGGGAAGGCCATCGGGCGGAAGCCGAGCGGCTGTTGACCCGGGCCGTGGAGGAAGAGGTGCGGCGCTCGGGCGGGCGCGGCGACGGAGCCGTGTTGCTCTCGCGGGCCCGGGCCGCGCTCGACACCATGGCTGAGGCGGCCGCCGACGAGTACGCGGCGTACACCCGCGCTCTGGACGAGGCGGATGCCGGGCAGCTGACGTTCGGGCAGCGGTACGCCCGCGAGGGCGCCGGAACTCCCCTGCTGGTGGCGGTGGTTGCCGCCGTCGCCGCCTGCTCGGCGGACCTGGCGCTGGGCACGGGCGCCGGAACGGCCGTCGGCGTGGGGGCGACCGTCGCCGTGGTGGGCGCGGCGGCCACCGTGCTCAAGGTGACCGCCTCGCACGTACCCGCCGCGAGCCGCCGGGCGGGAGCCCTGGGCCAGCCGGGCGGTCCGGAACAGTTGCGGCTCCAGTGGCTGACGGCGCTGGAGGTACGGGGAATCCGGCCCTTCCTCGACCAGCAGCGGGTCATCATCGCCTCCGCGGCTGCGAAACAGGGCGCGCCCCAGCTGCGGCGCACCGACAAGAGCGCCGCCGCCCGCAGACGCAACGTACTGGAGCAGTCGTTCGGGCAGCTTCCCGAGCCGGCCGACCCGTTCACCGGGCGCCGGACCGAGCTGTCCCGGGTGGCGCAGTGGGTGCACGCGGCCCGCGCCAGCACCGAGACGAAGCCGACCGTGGTCGTCCTGCACGGCGCCCCCGGCTCCGGCCGCAGCACCCTCGCGATCCGGGCGGCGCACAGCCTGAAGGACCAGTTCCGCGGTGCGTGCGTGGTGGACCTGCGCGGCGACAGCACCGAGGAGCCGCCCCTCACCACCCGCGACGCCATGCTCCACCTCCTCAACCGGCTCGGCGCACCCCGCGAGCAGCTCCTCTTCCGTGAGCGTTCCTCGCAGGACCAGCAGGTCAGACGCCTCAGCGAGCTGTACCACCAGCACCTGACGGGCTTGCCGGTCACGATCGTGCTCAATGACGCGAGCGACGCCGAGCAGGTCCGCACCCTGGTCCCCGAGCGCTCGGAGAGCCTGGTCCTGGTCACGGCCCGCAAACCGCTCGACCTGCCCGCCGACCTCCCCGCCTGGGTGCACCAGCTCCCGGTCGAGGCGCTGGACGCGGCGGGCGCCGAGGAACTGCTGAACGCGGTGGCCCAGGAGAAGCCGGACCCGTACGACGCCGAAGCCTGCGACCAGGTGCGGGAGCTGTGCGGCAGTCTCCCCCTCGCCCTGCGCATCGCGGGCTCCTCCCTCGGCCCGCGCACCCCGCGCCAACTGGCCTCCGGCCTCGGCGCGTACGGCCCCGTGGAGCCGGTCGAGCGCGTGCTGTGGCTGCGCTACACGGACCAGACCGACGCGGCGCGGCGGCTGCTGCGCCGACTGGCGCTGGCGGGCCGCGCCTCGCTCGGCGCCGCCGCGGCGGCCTCCCTGCTGGCGACGGACGAGCAGGAGGCCACCCGCCACCTGACCGCGCTCGCCCAGGCGGGCCTGATCGACCACGTCCGCGGCAGCCGCTACCGGCTGCACGACCTCGTCCGGGCCTTCGCCCAGGCACGGCTGCTGGACGAGGAGGAGCCGGCCGAGCGGACGGCGGCGCAGGAGCGCCTGATCGTGAACTACGCGGAGCTGGCCGACTCGGTGATCCGCCTGGTCGACGGCAAGACGTCGACCCGGGCGGATCAGTTCGGACCGCACGGCTTCACCTCCCTCGACGCGGCCCTGCGCTGGCTGGACGACGAGTCGAGCTTCATCACGGCGGCCCTGCGCCAGGCGGAAGGCGTGAACCAAGCGGCCGTACTGAACCTGCTCGGCGCCCTGTGCGACTACTGCCTGCTGCGCGGCGACCTCTACCGCCTGGGCGAGATCAGCGAGTTGACGCAGGCCGTCGACCAGGGCCTGCTGGTGCGCTCGGTGCAGTGGCGCACCGGCATCGCGGCCCGCCAGCTCGGCGAACTGGACAAGGCCCACACCACCCTGTCCTCCGTGGTGAACCTCTACTTCGAGGCGCACCACGACGCGGGCGCGGCCCGGGCCCTGGGCTCCCTGGGCATCACCCTCCACCACCAGGGCAACCTCACCGACGCGGCCGCCAAGCTCCAGGAGGCCATGGACCTGCAGGCCTCCCCCGAGCTGGCGACGGACCGCGCCTGGACGATGCACGCGCTGGCCGCCGTGGAGCGCGACCGGGGCCATGTCGCCCTCGCCCTGAACCTGCTCACCGAGGCCCTGGTCCTGCACCGCGAGGGCGAGTCCGTGCACGGCGAGGCGTGGGCCCACTTCCAGCTCGGCCAGCTCGGCCTGCGGATGGGCGACGTGCCGCGCGCGGAACGGGAACTGCGTGACGCCCTCGACCTGTACGGCCGTACACGCGATGCCCGAGGCGAGGCCTGGGCCCTGACCCAGCTCGCCCGCGCCCGCCTCGTCGACGGCGACCCCTCCACCGCGGTCGACGGTCTGCGCCAGGCGGTCTCCCGGCACCGGGAGAACGAGGACGCGCGCGGCGAGGCATGGACGGTCTACTACCTGGGCCAGGCCCTGGAGGAGACCGGCAATCTCGACCAGGCGGTCCGTGAACTCGAGCGCTCCCGCACGATGTTCTCCCGGATGCGGGACGTGTACGGGCTCGCCTGCGCCCGCCATCACTCGGCGCGCGTGACCCGCGACCAACGGGCCGCTCAGACCGGTTCCCTGCGCAACTCGGGCTTCGCCCGCCAACTCCTGGTGGACGCGCGCGCCGACTTCCAGCGCATCGGCGTGGCCCACGGCGAGGCGTGGACCTGCCTGGAGCTCGCGGTGGTCGACGCCGGCAACGCCCGTACGCCGGGGGCCCTCGCCCTGTGCGACGAGGCGGCGGGCCTGTTCGCCTCGTACGGCGACCGGCGCGGCGAGGACTGGGCCAGGTTCCTGAGGTGCACCCTTCTGCCGTACGCCTCCCCTGGCGGCCTCGAAGTGGGCAGCGCCGTCGCCCAGGAGGAACTGGCGCAGCTCTCCCGCACCGGCCATCCGCTGCGCGACGGAAAACTCGACGACTACGTGGAGGCGTACCAGCTCTTGCTGGAACGGGGGGTCGACCTGGACGCGGGATGGCAGGCTTGGCGCCTGAGAATGGTGCCGAACCGGCATGCCCGGGAGGTCATGGGGGTGCCGGTGACCGCGGCGCGCTAGCGCGGTGGGGATGGTGGGGTACGAGGGGGACTTCGGTGTCGTTCGTCGGGCGCACGCGTGAACTCGCTGCGGCGCGAAGGGAGTTGCTGGCCAGACGGCTCCTCGTGGTGACCGGCGGACCCGGCTCGGACCCGTCCGCGTTTCTCAACGTACTCGCACGAGAGGTCGCCGACGAGACGGGGCTTCCGGTGTACCGCGTACGGGTGGCGGCGGACTCCGGGGAGTGGTCGTCCGAGGTCGTGCTGTCACGCCTGTTGGAGGCGTGCGGGGAGGCGGCCCGGGAGGCACTCGCCGAGCCGGCCGTGCGGACGCCGGGCGAGGCGGCGGACCGCGTCGTCGAGGCCTGCCGGGGCGTGTTCGTCGCGCATCCCTGCGTCGTGGTGGTGGACGGAGTCCCGGCCGGGACGACGGACAAAATCCCCAGCGGCACGATGGACGCGATCCCCACCGGGACGGCGGACGGGTCCCTCCTCGCCGGCCTGATCAGCGTCTTCGCCGAGTCGGAGTCCTTCCTGCTGGTGGGCTCGGCGGACGCCCAGGAGGGCGCCGCTCCACCGTCGGCCCACGCCCCCGACGACCACACGGCCCTCCTCGAACGGGCCGTCACCGCCCACCGCGGGGGCCGTCTCGGCGAGGCCGACCAGCACCTCCGCGCCCTCCCCTCCGACCGGCGCGCCGACGGCCGGGCGCTGCTCACCCGGGCCGCCGTGCACTGCGACCGGGGAGATCCGCGCGCGGCAGGACCGCTGCTGAGGCGAGCCGTGGAGGCCTACCAGGTCGGCGGCGACCGGCACGGCGAGGCGTGGACCGTCTTCCTGTACGGGCGGATGTGCCGATTACGCGGCCGGACCGAGGACGCGCGGAGACTGCTGCACTCCGCGCGGGAGGCGTTCCGGGCGGTCGGGGAGGCGCGGGGCGTGGCGTGGGCGAGCGGCGAACTCGCGCGGCTGGCCACTCGGTCGGGCGCCCCGGCCCCGGAAGCCCTCGCCGAGGCGCGTCGGCTGCACGAGCGCGCGGGCGACCGGCGCGGCGCCGCCTGGGCGCACCTGTGGTGGACCGTGGCGCGGGCGGACGAACCCGGCTTCCCCTGGCAGCAGGAGTTCACGGACGTCCTACGCCGCTTCCATGAGGTCTCCGACCGGCTCGGGACGGCCTGGACACTGCACCACCACGCACTGACCCTGACCCGTGCGGACGGGACGGACGGGACGGACGGCGCGGACGGGCCGGACGAGCGCCGGCGCGAGGCGGACCGGCTGTTCGAGAGGGCCTTGGCGCTCTTCGAAGAGGCGGACTGCCCGCACGGGCGGGCCTGGACCATGCTCGAGTACGCGCTCCGCTCCCCCGCCCGCCGCTTCCTGAACGGCGACTGGGCGGCCGAGATCCGCCATGTGTTCCATGGGATCGGCGACGAGGCGGGCGAGGCCTGGGTGGACCTCGCCGAAGCCGGACCGCCCCCGGACGGCGAGCCGCCGTACGAACTGGCCTGCCGCTACCCCGCCGCCCTGCTGGACGCGGTGGAATGGACCGAGGCAGGCGATCCGCTGATCCCGCGCGCCGCCCGCGACACCCAGCCCGAACCCCGCCCCGACTTCCCCCGCCCCGGCGACCGCGACCGCCCGGACGACTCCAGGGCCCACGTCCGGCTGACCCTGCTCGACGAGGTGCCCGTCCCGGACGTGCCCGCCCGTATCGCCCTCCAGGTCGTGCCCGGGCCCGCGCATCCGTGGTCCACCGCCCCGCTTCCCCCGCTCACGGCCCGCGCGACCCCCCTCGGCCACGCGGAGATCGACCCCGCGTACGCCGTCCCCGTCGTCGGTGCGAAGTCCTACGGCGCGGGGTCCCACGGCGCGGAGTTCCGCTTCACCCCGCACCGCCCCGGCTCGCACCGGCTGCGTTTCACCGTCGAGGATCCCGCCACCGGGACCGTCCTCCAGCAGGTCGAGGCCGAGATCGACGTGGTCCCGTCCGATCCGAGGCCGCACCGGCCCACCGCGCCCCGCCCCGCATCCGCACGGAGGGCCTGAGCCCGATGGCCCGCGAACTTCTCACCCAGGTCGTCCAGGACCCCAGCCGCGGCTTCACCCGCCGCCCGGACCTCACCGTCCGCCACCCGGACCTGGTCCTCGCCCTCGACGCCCACGCCGACGACCACATCAGGGCCCGGATGTACGGCCCGGCGGCGCCCCCGTCCGCGACCGAGCACGCGCTGAAGCTGAATGTGAAGCCGGCCGCCGTCATTGCCGCCGCAGCGCATCTGCGGGCGCTGTGGAAACGGGAGCTGGTCGACTTCCAGCCCGTCGACGGACGCGGGATCCCGGTCGGGGGCCGCCCCTACTTCCCGTACGCCACCTGCCCGGATCTCACCGCCGAGCCCCGGGAGGAGCTGCGCGGGATCCTCGAGGAGCTCGCCCGCCAGGGCTCCCATCTGCTGTACGGGGAACTCCTCGGCGACGGCGGCCAGGGCACCCGGCGCTTCGGCGAGATCCTGACCGGCGCGCTGAGCCGCGAGGAGCCGTTGCGCATCCGCGTCGACTCCGACCTGGTCCTGCCCTGGCCGATGCTCGCGCTGCCCGAGGACACCGCGAGCGGGCCCGGAGGCCCCGTCGGCGACGCCTTCCGCCGTTTCCTCGGCTACCGGCACCAGATCGAGCAGACCGGTGGCCACCACCCGAGCCTCCCGGCCCTCCCGGACCTCCTGGACCCCGCCGACAACGAGCACGCCCGGCTGCCGCCCCCGTTACCGGTGGTGAGCCTCAATCACGACCAGGGCATCGACCCGGAGGGCGCCACCCGGGCCGCCGAGGTCGAGAGCGCCCTCGCCACCGGCACCGTCCGCGTCGAACGCACCCGGTGCGACGAACTGCTGGGCGCCCTGCGCTCCGGCGGGCTCGACGAGCAGCTGATGTACTTCTGGTGCCACGGGCACTTCAGACCCGTCCCCGACGACAGCGCCCCGCTGTTCGCCGTACGGCTGAGCGACCACAAGGACATCGACGTCCGTACGGTCCTCACCGAGCGCGGCGTCGCCGAACCCCCGCTCCCGCGACGTCCCCTGGTGTTCCTCAACGCCTGTTACGCCGGGCTGCCCGCCGACGCCGAGCCGGCACGCCTGGGCGGCGCGCTCATCGAGGCGGGCGCGGGCGGGGTGCTGGGGCCCCAGATCGAGATGCCACGGCTGTTCGCCGCCGAGTACGCCCACGCGTACATCACCCGCTATCTCGGCGGGCGGGAGACCGCGGGCGAGATCGTCCACGGGCTCGCCCGACACTTCGCCGACGTGTGGAGCAACCCGCTCGGCCTCGCGTACGCCCTGCAGTGCGGCATGGACAGCAGGCTGGAGCGGGCCGCCGTAGGACCGCCGTAGGACCGCAGGGGCGGGCGGTGCCGTGGGTACGCACTCCGGCCACCCACGACCGGAGCCCGCGCACCGCCCTCGGCCCTGAGCCCTCAGCCCTTGGCGGGCGAGGCCTTCCCGCCGGGACCGGCACCGGGGCCGCTCCCCTTGCCGGAGGCCGCAACGCCCTTCTTGGGCTGCTCCGGGTCCTCCTCGAAGGTGACCTTCCCCATGTGCCGGTTCATGGACTTCATCAGGCCCCACACCGCCAGGGCCAACGCCGCGAAGACGATGAAGCCGAGGACGCCGGGGGTGACCTTGTTCTCGTCGACCTCCTTGGCGAGGGGGACGAGGTGCGTCAGTGCCAGGCTTGCGCTCATGTCAGGCATTGTCGCGGATGCCCGCGAAGAGGTCGTCCTCGGGGAGGGAAGTGTCGACCAGAGAGGTGGCGAGCTCGTACTCCTCGGTCGGCCAGACCTCCTTCTGGATCTCCATGGGGACCTTGAACCAGCCGCCGTCGGGGTCGATCTGCGTGGCGTGCGCGATCAGCGCCTTGTCACGGATCTCGAAGAACTCCGCGCACGGAACATGCGTGGTCAGCGTGCGCTCGGCGCGCTCGAACTCCGACCACCGCTTCAGCCAGTCCCCGTACGGCGACTCCAGACCGCGCTCAAGGAGGGCGTTGTGCAGCGCCTCGGTGCGCGGGCGGTTGAAGCCCTGGTTGTAGTAGAGCTTCTGCGGCTGGAACGCCTGGCCGTACTCGGACTCCGGGTACTTCTCGGTGTCCGTCGCCCCCTCGAACGCCACCATCGAGATCTTGTGGGTCATGATGTGGTCGGGGTGCGGATAACCACCGTTCTCGTCGTACGTGGTGATCACCTGCGGACGGAACGAGCGGATCTGCCTGACCAGCTCTCCGGCCGCCTTGTCCACGTCCTCGAGCGCAAAGCAGCCCTCGGGCAGCGGCGGCAGCGGGTCGCCCTCCGGAAGGCCGGAGTCCACGAATCCGAGCCACTCCTGCTTGATGCCGAGGATCTCGCGGGCCTCGTCCATCTCCTTCTTGCGTACCTCGTGGATGTGCTCCTCGATGTACTTGTCGCCCTGCAGCTTCGGGTTGAGGATGGAGCCGCGCTCCCCGCCCGTGCAGGTCACGACCAGCACGTCCACCCCCTCGGACACGTACTTCGCCATCGTGGCCGCGCCCTTGCTCGACTCGTCGTCGGGGTGGGCGTGCACGGCCATCAGTCGCAGCTGGTCAGTCAAGACTCGATCCTCAGTAAGTCGGCCAGTCGGCAAGTCGGCGCCCGGCGTGTTTCGGCGTGATGGGCGGCTTCTATAGTGACGGAATCGGGGGGCGAATAATTCCGGGACCCCCTCCCCGAGAGGACGATCATGAGCACGGCGAGCACGCAGTTGCCCGAGGGTCGCTACGGCCGCTCCGAGGACGAGCGCGCGGACCGGAAACTCAAGGTCATCGGCAGTGTGCTGGGCGTGGCTCTGCTCGTCCTGATGGGCTGGTTCGCGTACTACTACGTCTTCTCGAACAAGATCAGCGCCGAGGTGATCACCTTCAAGGCCGTCTCGGACAACGCGGTCGAGGTGCATCTGGAGGTGCGCAAGGACTCGGGCGCCCACGGCTACTGCACCCTGCGCTCGCAGGCCGACAACGGCAGCGAGGTGGGCCGCGCGGACTTCCGTTTCGACCAGGACTCCTCCCGCATCGACAAGGTCGTCACGATCCGTACCACCGCCCGCGGCGGCACGGCGGAGCTGCTCGGCTGCCACGCCGACTGACACCACCCGCCGCCGTCCCCGGCATCACCCTTGACGCGTACGCGCTGACCTGCGTTGACGGAATTCTGATGCCTTATGTCCTCCCCCTTCTGCCGCGGAATTGTTAGGCTCGTGGTTTCGCCCACCCGTGAAAGCACATCCTTCTGGGTAGGGCGATGCTTTGTATTCCCAGTACCTACGAGGAGCACCTGTGACCCAGACCAGCGAGAACGTCACCTGGCTGACCCAGGAGGCGTACAACCAGCTCAGGGCCGAGCTGGATTACCTGTCTGGTCCTGCGCGCACGGAGATCGCCGCCAAGATCGCGGCCGCGCGCGAGGAGGGCGACCTGCGCGAGAACGGCGGGTACCACGCGGCCAAGGAAGAGCAGGGCAAGCAGGAGCTCCGTGTGCGCCAGCTGACCCAGCTCCTGGAGAACGCCAAGGTGGGCGAGGCTCCCGCGGCGGACGGCATGGTCGCCCCCGGCATGGTCGTCACCATCGCCTTCGACGGCGACGAGGACGACACGCTGGACTTCCTGCTCGCCTCGCGCGAGTACGCCAGCGCCGACATCGAGACCTACTCGCCCCAGTCCCCCCTGGGCTCCGGCGTGAACGGCAAGAAGGTCGGCGAGGACGCCCAGTACGAGCTGCCCAACGGCAAGCTCGCCTCGGTGAAGATCCTCAAGGCCGAGCCCTACAAGGGCTGAGCCTCGAGCAATCCCCATGACGATGCCCCCGGCCGCGCGCCGGGGGCATCGTCATACGCGAGCAACCACCGTCACCCGCACACCACCGCCATCACACCGTCACCTTCACGCCGTCGCCGAGCGGTACTTCCGCACCGCCAGCGTCCGGAATACGACGATGATCAGGACCGACCAGAGCAGCGAGGCCCACACGGGGTGCTGCATGGGCCAGGTGTCCGACGGTGAGACGCCGGGGTTGCCGAACAGCTTTCGGCAGGCCTGCACCGTGGCGCTGAAGGGGTTCCAATCGGCCACGGGCTGCAACCAGGAGGGCAACCTGCTGGAGTCCACGAACGCGTTCGAGATGAACGTGACCGGGAAGAGCCAGACCAGTCCGCCCGACGTGGCCGCCTCGGGCGTGCGCACGGAGAGACCGATGAGTGCGCCGATCCAGGTGAACGCGTACCCGGACAGGAGCAGCAGACCGAAGGCGCCGAGGACCTCGCCGATGTTGGTGTGGGTGCGCCAACCGACCAGCAGGCCGACAACGGCGAGCACGAACAGGGTGAGGGCCGTCTGCACCAGGTCGGCGAGGGTCCGGCCGGTCAGGACCGCGCCGCGCGCCATGGGCAGCGAGCGGAAGCGGTCGATGAGGCCCTTGTGCATGTCGTCGGCGATGCCCGCGCCGGCTCCGGCGGTGGCGAAGGTGACGGTCTGCGCGAAGATGCCGGCCATCAGGAACTCGCGGTAGGTGGACGGCTCCGTCGTCCCACCGATGTTCATGGAGCCGCCGAACACGTACGAGAACAGCACCACGAACATGATCGGCTGGATCAGTCCGAAGATCAACATCTCCGGGATGCGGGACATCCTGATCAGGTTGCGCTTGGCGATGACCAGGGAGTCGCGCACGGACTGGACGATGGCGCCCTGGGGGGTCGCCGCCACGGGGGCGGTGTCTGTCACGGCACTCACTTCGTGGCCTCCGTCTGCGTGGTTTCGTTCTCCGCGGGGTCCTTCTTCACGGGGCCCTTCTTCGCCTTGCGGCCCCTCGCGTCCCCCGCCACGCCGTTCTCCTCGTCCTTCATCTCGGCGACATGTCCGGTCAGGGAGAGGAAGACGTCGTCGAGCGTGGGCCTGCGCAGCCCGATGTCGTCGATCTCGATGCCGCGGGTGTCCAGTTCGCGGATGACCTCGGCGAGGAGCTTCGCGCCGCCGGTGACGGGCACGGTGAGCTTGCGGGTGTGCTCCTCGACGGTCGTCTCTCCCTTGCCGAAGCCGCGGAGCACCTCCGAGGCCGTCGCTATGTGCTCGCGCTCGTGCACGACGACCTCGACGCGCTCGCCGCCGGTCTGCGCCTTGAGCTGGTCGGCGGTGCCGCGCGCGATGACCCGGCCGTGGTCGACCACACAGATGTCGTGCGCGAGGTGGTCGGCCTCTTCGAGGTACTGCGTGGTCAGCAGCAGGGTCGTACCGCCGGAGACCAGCTGCTTGATGACCTCCCACAGCTGCTGCCGGTTGCGCGGGTCGAGGCCGGTCGTCGGCTCGTCCATGAACATCACCGGCGGTGAGACGACCAGCGCGGCGGCCAGGTCGAGCCGGCGGCGCATACCGCCCGAGTACGTCTTCGCGGGGCGGTCGGCGGCGTCCGTCAGGTTGAACTGTTCCAGGAGCTCGGCCGCGCGGACCTTCGCGGCCTTCGCCCTCATCTGGTAGAGCTGGCCGACCATCTGGAGGTTCTCCCGGCCGGTCAGGTACTCGTCGACCGCCGCGAACTGTCCGGAGAGGCCGACCCTGCGCCGTACCGCGTCGGGGTGCTTGAGCACGTCGACGCCCGCGACGAACGCCTTGCCGCTGTCGGGGCGCAGGAGGGTCGTCAGACAGCGGACGGCGGTCGTCTTGCCCGCGCCGTTCGGTCCCAGCAGGCCCAGGACGGTGCCTTCCGGGACATCGAGATCGACGCCGTCCAGAGCCCTTACGTCACCGAAGGTCTTCACCAGACCTTCGGCATAGATGGCGCCTGGCATGTGAGTTCTCCACGTCGTTGGGGAATTTTCACGGCAACTGCTTACCTTTGCCCGTCTCGTCCCGCCTCACAGACTGCGACGAGCACAGCGAGAGACCCGGCGAGAGCTGGGCGTGGCACCCACCGTAACGCGATGTATCGCGTTACTCAACAGATTTTTCCGAGCTTCGAGGACGGTGGCCCCGGCCTCGGACGATGTCAGTCGATGACCCTGTAGCCCGCCTCGCGCAGGGCGCGGCCGAGCTCGGCGCAGTGCTCCGGACCCTTCGTCTCCAGGTGCAGCTCGACCTCCACCTCGGTGAGCCCGAGCCGGGGGTCGGTCCGTACGTGACTCACATCGAGGACGTTAGCGTCCGCCACTGACAACACCCCGAGAAGTGTGGCCAGGGCGCCGGGACGGTCCGTCAGCCGCAGCGTGACCGCGAGGTAGCGGCCGCTCGCGGCCATGCCGTGGCGCAGGATGCGCTGCATCAGCAGCGGGTCCACATTGCCGCCCGACAGCAGCGCGACGACCGGGCCCTCGAAGGCCCCGGGCTCGCTCAGCAGCGCCGCGACGGGACTCGCTCCGGCCGGCTCGACGACCAGCTTGGCCCGCTCCAGACAGAGCAGCAGCGCGCTCGACAGGTGGCTCTCGGACACCGTACGGACCTCGTCCACCAGCTCCGCGACGATCCGGAACGGCACGTCGCCGGGCCGTCCGACCTTGATGCCGTCGGCCATCGTCGCCGGGTTGTCGATCGACAGCGGGCGTCCGGCCGCCAGCGAGGGCGGATACGCCGCCGCGCCCGCCGCCTGCACGCCGACGATCCGCACATCGGGGCGCAGCGCCTTCACCGCGACCGCGATGCCCGCGGCCAGCCCCCCGCCGCCGATCCCCACGACGATCGTGCGCACCTCCGGGCACTGTTCCAGGATCTCCAGCCCGACCGTGCCCTGACCCGCGATGATGTCGGGGTGATCGAAGGGATGGATGAACACCGCGCCCGTCTCCGCCGCGTACTCCTGGGCGGCGGCCAGCGTCTCGTCGACCACCTGACCGTGCAGCCTCACCTCGGCGCCGTATTCACGGGTGGCCGCGACCTTGGGCAGCGGGGCGCCGGTCGGCATGAAGACCGTGGAGCGCACGCCGAGCAGCGAGGAGGCGAGGGCGACGCCCTGCGCGTGGTTGCCCGCGCTGGCGGCGACCACACCCGCGGCGCGCTCCTCCGGAAGCAGCCCCGCGATCCGCACATACGCGCCCCGCAGTTTGAACGAGCCGGTGCGCTGGAGGTTCTCGCACTTGAGGTGCACCGGGGCGCCCACCAGCTGGGACAGGTACCTGCTGCCCTCCATCGCGGTCGTCCGCGCCACGCCCGCGAGCATCTTCTGGGCGCCTCGCACGTCGTCCAGAGTCACCTTGGACAAGGAGTCGGCCGTGCTGTAGTTCATGACCATCAGTCTCGCAGTTCACACCCGAGGGATCCTGGTGTGACCACGGGCCGAGACCGGTTTTACTCAGCGTCGGTACGACCCGCGTCCGGGCCGCGTACCCTTTCCCCCAACCCAGCTCCCCACGCATGAATTGAGCCCCCGGCCATGCCCACAACACCAGAAATGTCGATGGACATGACGACCGTCGGTGACACCGGTCTTCTCGACACGCTGCAGCACGAGGTCGCCCTGTTCGCGCGCCGTGCCGAACAGACCCGGCTCGGGGGGGTGGGGCAGGTCCGCAACTCCATGGACCGTGCCGCATACCTGCTGCTCAACCGCCTCGACAAGGAAGGCCCGATGGGCGTCAAGGCGCTCGCCGCGAGCATGGGCATCGACTCCTCGACGGTCACCCGGCAGGTGGCGCCGCTGGTCGACACCGGTCTCGTCAAGCGGACCTCGCACCCCGAGGACGGGCGCGCCGTGGTGCTCCAGCTGTCGCCGCGCGGGCAGTCCCGTCTCGACGAAGTGCGCTCCTCCAGGCGGCAGTTGATGGCCGAGCTGACACACGATTGGGCGCCGGAGGAGCGCGAGGCCTTCTGTGCGCTCCTCACGCGCTTCAACGGCGCGCTCTCGTCCCGGATGGCCACCACGGGGGGCACGGCGGGGGAGCAGCCGGCTTCCTGACCCGCCGGCCGCTTCCCGAGCCTTCACGCGTGTGTGCCCGCCGGACTCTTGACCGCGGGGGCGCGTCTGGCCTCATATGAGACCGGGCCCTTGTCGCACGCGGTGCGGCCCGTCGTACACGGCCGGGGCCCCTGGTCCCTTCAGGGTCGCCCTCGATCGGGAGGCGTGGTGCGAGAACGGCGTGCGTTCCTAAGCGCCCGCCGGGCCCGGGAGTTCGAAGCGTTCGTCGCGGGCGCGGCAGGGCGGTTGCTGCATGCCGCCACGCTGCTCACGGCGGAGCCGCCGAACGACAACCCGCGCGCGCGGCGCCTGCTGACGCTGGCGCTCGCCCACACGTACGCCTCCTGGGACCGGCTGCGCGGCGAGGACCCGTACGACCGGGCCCGCCAGCAGCTGGCCGTCCGCTTCGCGCGCGGGGCGTGGCACCAGTACGGGGCCCTGGGGCGCTCCCGTCCCTCCCCGTCCCCCTCCGGCTCCGTCGCCGTCCTGGCCCGGCTGACGCCCCAGGAGCGGCTGATCCTGGTCCTGAGGATGTACGAGGGGGTCGCCGAGGAACAGACGGCGGCCCTGCTCGGGCTCCCCGTGGAACGGGTCCGGGCGATCTGCGCCCGGGCGATGACGACACTGCTGCACCCGCCGCGGGGACCGGCGCCGGCCATGGCGAAGGTGGTGCCGTCATGAACCTGCCCGAGCGTGAGGCGACCGTACGGCGGCTGCTGGAGCAGAAGCAGCCCTCCGTGCCGCCCGACCTGTACGCGGACATCGTGCGCCGCGGGAGCCGGATGCTGCGCCGCAGGACGCTGGCCCGGCGGGTGATGTGGCTGCTGCTGTTCGCCGCGACCGTCGCCTTCGTGGTCTGGGCGTCCGTGGCCCGCCCCTGGGTGGAGCCGCCGTCGCAGACGACTCCACCACTGACGGGCTGGTGACCCCGAGGAGGAGCCAATGAGGTGGCTCCGACCCGGCTTCAGCCCAGGGCCTGCTGCAGGTCCTGGAGCAGGTCGTCGACGTTCTCGATGCCCACGGAGAGGCGGACGAGGTCGGCGGGGACCTCCAGGGCCGAGCCGGCGGCGGACGCGTGCGTCATGCGCCCGGGGTGCTCGATGAGGGACTCCACGCCGCCCAGGGACTCGCCGAGGGTGAAGACCTTGGCGCGGTTGCAGACCTCGACGGCCGCTTCCTCGCCGCCCTCGACCTGGAAGGAGACCATGCCGCCGAACGCCTTCATCTGCTTGGCGGCGATCTCGTGACCGGGGTGCTCCGGGAGGCCCGGGTAGAGAACGCGGGTCACGCGCGCGTGCCGGGTGAGCATGTCGGCGATCTTGGTGGCGTTCTCGCTGTGCCGGTCCATGCGCACCGAGAGGGTCTTGGTGCCGCGCAGCACCAGCCAGGAGTCGAAGGGCCCGGCGACCGCGCCCATCGCGTTCTGGTGGTAGGCCAGCTCCTCGCCGAGCTCCTGGTCGCCGACGATCAGCGCGCCGCCGACGACGTCCGAGTGGCCGCCCATGTACTTGGTCAGCGAGTGCACGACGACGTCCGCGCCGAGCGCGAGCGGCTGCTGCAGGTAGGGGGTGGCGAAGGTGTTGTCGACGACGAGCCTGGCGCCCGCCTCGCGCGCGATCTGCGCGACCGCGGCGATGTCGGTGATGCCGAGAAGCGGGTTGGAGGGGGTCTCCACCCACACGACCTTCGTCTTCGGCGTGAGGGCTGCCCGTACGGAGGCCGGGTCGCTGGTGTCGGCCACGGACCACTCGACGCCCCACCGCGAGACGACCTTCGCGAAGAGGCGGAACGTGCCGCCGTACGCGTCGTTCGGGATGACCACGTGGTCGCCGGGGCTGAGCAGCGTACGCAACAGGCAGTCCTCGGCCGCCAGTCCGGACGCGAACGCGAGGCCGCGACGACCGCCCTCCAGGGCGGCGAGGTTCTCTTCCAGTGCGGTCCTGGTGGGGTTGGCGCTGCGGCTGTACTCGTAACCGCCGCGCAGCCCTCCGACGCCGTCCTGCTTGTAGGTCGAGACCTGGTAGATCGGCGGGACGACCGCGCCGGTGAGGGGATCGGCGGTGTTGCCCGCGTGGATCGCGAGGGTCTCGAAGTGCTGACTGATGTGCCTGTCGCTCATGGGTCCTGAGCGTAGTGCGCCCGCGGGGTTGATGGCGGCTCACGGCCTGCGCAGGGCTCCTCGTGGCCGCCGGGACCGGACCGGGTTGGCCAATTGTCGGACCCGTCTGGTTCGCTTGAGGCATGGAGATTCTCTGGGTCCTGATGGCGCTGGCCATGTTCAGCCTGGTCCTGCTGCCGGTTTTCAGGCGCAGGCGTACCGGCATTCAGCTGGTCTCGCCCAGCGACCCGGACGCGGCGGACCCGGCGAACTACGGATTCCTGCGTCAGGAGGAGCTGGACATCCGCATGCCCGGACCGGACGGGGACCTCCTGGACGTCCTGGACCTGGTGCAGCGCACACAGGACTACCAGGCGGCCTCTCAGCTCCTGGCGGGCACGGAGATCTCGGGCGAGACGCGCTGGCAGCGGGTGCAGGCCTTCGCGGGCGCCGCGTCCCTGGAGCTGCAGCAGCGCCCGGGCGGGGTCAGCGAGATGCCGGGCGGGCAGTGGCTGCGGGTGTGGCGGGCCGAGAAGCCCAAGGACGCGGGCGGCGCGGCGGTGCACGCGGAGTTCCTGGTGCAGCAGGCGTGGCGGACGTCGACGCCGGGGACGGACGAGTTCCGGATCATCATGGAGGAGGCGAGGACGGCGTGCGGCGAGGCGGCACTCCTCTCCCCCGGTGACCCGATCCCGTACATCATCGAGCTGTCGGTGGCCCGCGGACTCGCCTACTCCCAGCCGGAGTTCGAGGCGCTCTGGCTGAAGATCCTGGACCGCGCGCCGGCCCACATGGGCGCGCATCTGGCGGCGCTGCACTACTGGTGCGAGAAGTGGCACGGCTCGCGCGAGGTGGCGTACTCCTTCGCGGAGGCCGCGGCGGCCCGCGCCCCTCAGGGCTCGCTGCTGGCCGCCATGCCCCTCTTCGCGGTCTTCGAGCACCTCCCCGAGGTGAACCTGGTCCGCGGCTTCTATCAGAGCGAGGTCGTCACGAAGGCGGTCCACGGCGCGCTCTACGCGGTGCACGCGGCCCGCCCCGACGACCCGATGCTGGCGCACGTGCGTCACCTCCTGGTGCTCTTCCTGGTCCGCGGCGAGCGCTGGGCGGAGGCCATGAACCAGCTGGTGCACGTGGACGGCCACGTGGGCGCCCTCCCCTGGACCCTCACGCCCGATCCGGCGGCGGACTACGCGCTCTACCGCGCCCTGGCGGTGGCGGGCTACGAGGCGAACGGCGGAACGCCGGCGTCGCTGCCCCGCTGAGCGACGCCCCGGAATTCCGACCGGTCTCCACACGTTCTGGATCACGCCCCCCGCTCACCCGTGCCCCTGTGACCCCGTGGAGACCGCATGTTCCTGCACAGCCGCACCCCGCAGCTCCCGACGGCCGAGCAGGCACTGCACGGCCGTCCGGAGCCGATCTTCACGGTCCCCGACCGGCACACCGTCCTCGGCACCCCCCTCCTCGGCCCCTACCCCGAGGGCCTGGAGATCGCCGACTTCGGCATGGGCTGTTTCTGGGGCGCCGAGCGCAAGTTCTGGCAGCTGCCGACGGGCGTGTACACAACCCTCGTCGGCTACCAGGGCGGCTTCACCGAGCACCCCACGTACGAGGAGGTCTGCTCGGGCCTGACCGGTCACACGGAGGCCGTCCGCGTGGTCTACGACCCCGCCCTCATCTCCTACGAGCGTCTCCTCCAGGTGTTCTGGGAGTCCCACGACCCGACCCAGGGCTTCCGCCAGGGCAACGACGTCGGCACCCAGTACCGCTCCGCCATCCACACCCACACCGCCACCCAGGCAGCCACCGCGAGCGCCTCCCGCGAGGCCTACCAGAAGGTGCTGGCCTCGTCCGGCTACGGCACGATCACCACCGAACTCCTCCCCGCGCAGGGCCGCACCTTCTACCCGGCCGAGGGCTACCACCAGCAGTATCTTGACCGCAACACAGACGGCTACTGCGGGATCGGCGGGACGGGCGTCAAGCTGAGCACCCCGTTCGGGACGAACCGAGGAGCGTCCTGCCCGACGGGCATCGCGCCGGCGCGGCAGGCCATCGAGGAGTAGTCCGCGGTTCGCCAGGGCCGCTTTCCCGCGGGCGTGGAAGCGGGACCGTATGACGGGCCGGAGGCCGCCGTTCGGATCACCCGAGGCGGCCCTTCAGGTGATTGCCGGACGCCTCATGGGCCGGGCGGCCGTCGCGGGGGTACGACGTCTCAGCAGAGCGCGAACCCAGAACACCGTGAGGAGTTTGGCGATGTACGCAGCAGTCCGGCGGTACGAAGGGGTGACCGATTCGGCCGAGGCCGCACGTCTCGTGAACGAGGGATTCGTGCCGCTCATGCGTCAGGTATCCGGCTTCGTGGCCTACTACTGGATCGACGCCGAGGACGGAGTGATGGTCTCGACCAGCGTCTTCCAGGATCGGGCCGGTGCCGACGAATCGATCTCGAGGGCTGCGGACTTCGTGCGGGACAACCTCGCGTCACTGCTCCCCAACCCTCCCCAGGTCGTGGCCGGCGAGGTGGTGGCTTCCGCATGACGGCGTTCGGCCCGGCCCCTCAGTGGTTCGAGCCCCTGATCTGATGACGAGAGACCTGTTTCCGTGCCGTCCGCCACCGTGACCGTGCCTGCTCGACCACGCTGTCCCACTGTCGGCGGACCTCGTGGTCGGAAGGACGGTGGCCCTGACGGATCCGGCTGAGCTCGTCTCGTACTTCTCGTCCCAGTGCCGCCGACGCGACCATGACGAGCATGG
The DNA here is from genome assembly GCF_036227505.1 of Streptomyces sp. NBC_01450. Taxonomy (NCBI): domain Bacteria; kingdom Bacillati; phylum Actinomycetota; class Actinomycetes; order Kitasatosporales; family Streptomycetaceae; genus Streptomyces; species Streptomyces sp. NBC_01450. The sequence goes on from NZ_CP109480.1 coordinate 4,598,333, forward strand.
CTGCGAAGAGGGCGGAGATCATCGCGAAGACGGCACCGACCACCCCGTAGCGTGAGGCTGAGGAGTTGAACAGGCGCGGCATGTAGATGGTCGCGCCCACGGAATAGGCCACCGTCAGAACGGCGGCGGTGACGCCGAAGGGGAGCAGGTCCGGCCGGCTGATCCGCTTCCCTGACAGGATCCAGCCGCTCCAGACAAGGAATGCGGCGGTGACCGGCACCTGGCACACCGAGGCGGCCAGACCCAGTGCGCCCCCGCCAAGGAGCGCGGAGACCGTCGCGGTGACCACCCCGTAGCCGCCGAGGGTGAGGATCCACCACAGGCCGTTGCGCGTGTTGCGCACACTGAGGGGCTTGAGTTCCCATGTCTGCTCGAAGAGCCGCTGCACGGCTCGCGTGAAACTCAGCACCGAGATCGTCAGAAACACGGCTCCGAAGATGCCCACGCTCGCACTGGTGCCCTCGGCGGATGAGAACAGCGAGCTGACCGCCGTGGCGCCTGCGCCGCTGAGGTTGTAGCGCTTGATGATCCGCTCTGCGGCGTCGTAGTGCACGAAGTTGCCCAGGACAGCGCCGATGAGGATGGACAGCGGGACCAATGCCGTCAAGGCGCTGGACGCCAGGGCCATCGAGCGGTCGAAACCCACGATCTTCTGAAACCGGTTGACGACCCGCAGCGCGAAGGCAGGACGCAGCCAAAACGTCAGCGTTCTGACGAGGCGCTTTCGATTGATCCCCGCCGTGCTGTCCTCCGTGAAGATCGGGACCTTTATGGCGACGTGAGCCTAACGGACGGTCGCCGGACCGATGAGGGGCGACACGAGAAGCAGCTCCACTCCGCCGGACCGCCGGGCCGAGAGGAACGGGGTCGCGAACGGAGAGCGCGGGGAGGAACATCGGAATCACGTAGGCAAGGTGGTGGCTATGGGGACGCCCTCGATGCATTTCAGCGAGAGTCCTGAGGATCCGTTCGCCCTCAGGCGTGGCGCCTCGGCCGCGCTCGACGATCAGGGCACCGTGGTCGGCTGGAGCGTACGTGCACAGGAGTTGCTGGGCTATCCGGCCAAGGAAGTGATCGGACGGGCGTGGCAGGACTTCCTGGTCGACGCCCGTGACCTGCCTGTCGCGCGGTCCGTCGTCGTGGACGCCATGAGGACGGGCGGCTGGTTCGGGGTCCTGCCCGTCCGGCACCGCGACGGACGGCGGGTGGAGATGGGATTCCGGGCCCGCGCGATCACGCGGGACGGGGACCGTCAGGAGTGGGTCCTGGTCGGAGCCCCCGCCGCGGAGGTCAGTGCCTGGCAGCGGGACCGTGCGCTGCTGGACGGCCTGTACCGCCGGTCCCCGATCGGTCTGGTCACTTACGGCCCGGACCGGACGGTGACTCGGGTCAACCGTGCGGTCGAAAAGGCGAGCGGTGTCCCGGCCGATGCGCCGGTGGGCCGTCTCCCCCGCGAGTTCATGGTCGACGAGGACGCGGGTCCGGCCGAGGAGCGGGTGCGGCACGTCCTGGAGACCGGCGAGCCGTTGATCTTCACGGAGCAGTCCGCCCGGGCGCGCCACGATCCAGGTCGGGAACGGATCGTGTCCGTCTCGGCGTTCCGGATGGAAGACCCTTCGGGCCGGATTCTCGGCGTGGCCGAGACGATCGAGGACGTGACCGACCGCCACCGGGCCCAACGCAGGCTCGCCCTGCTGAACGAGGCAAGCGCCCGGATCGGAACCTCCCTGGACGTGACACAGACCGCTCGGGAACTGGCCGAGGTGGTCGCCCAGGGCCTGGCCGACTACTGCTCGGTGGACCTCCTCAAGCCGGTGACACTGGGTGACGAACCGGTTTCCGGTATGTCAGGCCCGCTGCTCCGAACCGCCCTCTCACCGCCAGAACACCGCGTCCCCTTCCAGGAAGGCGATGTGGTCCCGCTGCTTCCGGAATCTCCGCAGGCGCGGTGCCTGTTCGAGCGTCGCCCGGTTCTCGAAGGACTGCTGTCCCTCCGCCCCGAGTGGTACGCCATGGACCGGCGCCGGGTCGAGATCGCCCTGGGTCTCGGAGTTCACTCGCTGATCGCGGTGCCCCTGGTCGCGCGCGGTCTGGTTCTGGGCGTGGTGAGCCTGTGGCGATCGCGCCATTCGGAGCCTTTCGAGGACGACGATGCCGCCGTGGCCCAGGAACTTTCCTCGCGCGCGGCCGTCTGCATCGACAACGCACGCCGCTTCACCCAGCAGCAGAGCGCCGCCCTGACCCTGCAGCGCAGTCTGCTGCCGAGCGCGGCGTCCGATCTGCCGGCCGTCGAGGTGGCCTGCCGATACCTCCCAGCGAGTGGTGAACCGGGCATCGGCGGTGACTGGTTCGACGTGATCCCGTTGTCAGGAGCCCGGGTCGCCCTCGTTGTGGGAGACGTGGTCGGCCACGGGATCCACGCCGCGGCCTCGATGGGCCGCCTGCGCGCCGCCGTGCGCACCCTCGCCAGCCTCGACCTGGAACCGGACGAGGTGGTGGCGCGGCTGGACGATCTGGTCAGTCTGCTGGCCGCCGAGCTGGAGGCGAACAGCGACGGCGACGGGTCGGCGATCGAGCAGATGATCGGGGCCACCTGCGTCTACGCGGTCTACGATCCGGTCTCCCGGCACTGCTCCCTGGCACGCGCCGGCCACCCGGCACCGGTGGTGACCACGCCGGACGGCGAGGTGACCGTGCTCGACCTGCCCGCGGGCCCACCGCTCGGACTGGGTGGACTGCCGTTCGAGACGTACGACCTCGACCTTCCCGAGGGAAGCCTGCTCACGCTCTACACCAACGGTCTTCTGGAGGCGCGCAACGGCGACATCGACGCCGCGCTGGAGCACCTGCACGCATATCTCGCCCACTCCGCCGATCCCCTGGACAGCACCTGCCATGCCGTGGTCGAAGCGCTGCTGCCCAAGGGGCACCTCCCCACCGACGACATCGCGCTGCTCATCGCCCGTACCCGGGTGCTGCCCCGCCAGGATGTCGCCGCATGGCAGCTGCCCCTGGAAGCGACCGCCGCCGCCCGTGCCAGGCAGCTGACCACGGCGAAACTGGCCGAATGGGGGCTGACGGAACTGGCCTTCACCACCGAGCTGGTCGCCAGCGAGCTCGTCACCAACGCCTACCGGTACGCGGCCGGCCCCGTCACCCTGCGCCTCATCCGTACGCAATGCCTGATCTGCGAGGTGTCCGACGCCAGCCACACTTCCCCTCATCTCCGACGGGCCCTCAGCACGGACGAGGGCGGCCGAGGACTCTTCCTGGTCGCGCAGCTCACGGAGCGGTGGGGCACCCGCTACGCCCACGACGGCAAGACCGTCTGGACGGAGCAGCCGCTGCCGCACGCATGACCCGCGACGGGCCCTCCGCGTTGAGTGGATGTCCGACGGCCGGGCCGGCTTGGGTGTTCAGCAGGTTCGTGGTCCGGTTTCGCCACCACGGCACGAGTTGGACGAGGCCGAACATCACCTCGACGCCGAAGAACAGCCACAGCAGCCGCGTGGCACCGTGGGCCAGCGCGTACGACTGCCACGCCGCGAACAGCGTGCGCGCGATGCCGTCGAGCAGTCCGTGCACGGCCAGCGGCCGGACGATGCGCAGGACGGCCCAGACGACCACGACCGAGCCCATCAGATTCGCGTACAGGATCTGCACGGGGTCGAGTTCGGGCAGGGCGCCCAGCCCGAGTGCGTTGCCCGACGACGACAGCGCATCGTGCACCAGCCTGTACGTCCACGGCGTCGCGAAGCCCGCGGTGACGACGAGGTCGTACCAGGCGCTCGCGCGTACGACGCGAAGATAGGAGGGACGTTCGGGGGCGATGGTCCGGATCACGATGAGGCTCCGACGGGTCTCGGGACGGCGACGCCTCACGGTAAACAGTGGAGTACGGTCCAAGGTCAAGCCCACCAACCGACGGAGGGGCATGCGTATCGGAGAGCTGGCCGCGCAGGCGGGCATGAGCAGGGACACCATTCGCTTCTACGAGAGGGTCGGCCTCGTCTCGGGTCGGCGGCTGGCCAACGGTTATCGCGACTTCCCGCCCGAGGCGGTGTCCTGGCTGCACTACGTCCGCACCGCGCAGACGCTCGGGTTCTCGCTGGCGGAGATCGCGCGGCACGGCGAGGAGCTGCGGGAGGCGCCGGACTCCGCGGCGGCACTGTCCGTGCTGTTCGAGCAGAAGATCCAGGTCATCGACGCCCGCATGGCCGAACTCGCCACCCTGCGGGCCGAACTCGCCACGCGTGTCGACACCGGGTGCCCGTTGCGGGCGGCCGGCCGGCCGAGCTGACCAAGAGGCGGGGGCGTCGCGGGCAAGTGGAACGGCGCCCGTCCTCTTGAGGCGGGCGCCGTTGTGTGTGCTGGTCGTTGTGGGCGTGGGCCTAGCCGACCATGGACGAGGCGTACGGGGACAAGGCCGGGGCGAGTTGGACTCCGAGGGCCAGGCCGAGGGCGACGAGCGCGTCGGGGAGGCCGCGTCCGACGCGGGCCGCCTCCAGCGTGCCGGGGGCGGCCAGCGGGCGGCAGCTGCCGGCGATGATGTCGAACAGGCGCTGCACCCGGCCGGGTCCGCGGGGCAGCAGTTGGCCGTGGAAGTCCTCGTGGTGGGCGAGGACGAGGGCGGCGAGACCGGCGACGTGAGCCGACGCCGTACCGGTGCCGTCGAGAGCCGTGTATCCGCCGAGCGGCGAGCACGACAGGACTGCCACGCCGGGGGCAGCCGCGTCGACGCCGGGGCCGTAGCAGCTGAACGGCGCGGCGAACAGCCCTTCCGGTGTCAGCTGCGGGCCCGAATGGGTGGCTTGGGAGGTGTCCGGCGGGTAGGACCCGAAGACTCCCAGGGCGCCCACGGTGAACACGGTGGGCAGCGAGCCCGGGAAGGCGACCGGTCCGGCCGTGTCGCCCGCCGGGGCGACACAGGCGATACCCGCCGCGTTGGCATCGGCGAGTTTGCGTGAGACCAGGGCCGACGAGTACGGGGTCGCCACCGCGATATGGGCGATGTCGACCTCGTGTTCGATGCAGTAGTCCAGAGCGGCGATCATGTCGCTGAAGCAGCCGTCGGGCACGACCTGACAGACATCGATCTCCGCGTCGACCGCGATGCCGATGACACCCATGCCGGTGTCCGCCCCGGCGATGACGCCCGCCGCGTGCGTACCGGTGCCCACCGGGTCGTGGGCCCAGCCCTCTTCCGTGCCGCGTACGAGATCGGCCCCGGAGCGCACGCGTTGTTTGAGATCGGGGTGTTCGGCGGCGACACCCGAACCGATGACCGCGATCTTGACCCCGAAGGCACGGAACGTGGGAGGCAGTCGGTCCAGCCGCATGGCCTGCTGGCCCCAGCCGTACTGCTGTCTCTCTTCCAGCCCTGGGTAGACCTTGGCCAGCGGGGTCAGGGTGACCAGGTTCTCCCGGGTCACCGACAGGTCCGGGCGATGGATCCAGCGGTCCGCGTATCCGCCCGCGGGCCGGACATACAGGGACTGAATGGACTGGGGGGTCTCCGTGGCCAGCATGACGGTGACCGTCCCGTCGGCCCCGGTGAGGCCCTGGCCCGGCCATGACGCCCCGATCAGGAACACCCCCGCGCCGGCCAGCGGTTCACCGTCCGGACCGCTGACACGCAGCGAGATCGCCACCGGTTCTTCCAGCGCCGCGACCAGCCCTGGATCACGCAGCGGCAGGATCCCCGCGGTCGGCACGGCGGCGGGTCCGATTCCGGACAGCGGCAGGTCCGGCTCGATGTGCACGTGCAGCGACCGCATCGCCGGCACTTGGGCCTCGGCCGCCTCGATGACCGCGATCTCCGGACAGGAGGGAGGCAGTCCGCCCGATTGGGCCTTCTCCGACGGCCGGAGTCTGCGGATCACCTTGACCTCGGGCATCCGGTCCAGTTGGTCACACACCGCGTCCATGCTGAGTTCGGGCACTCCCGGCGGGAGCAGATGCTGCGGCAGCGGTGTCACCATGTACCGCTCCCGGCGCGGCTTAACCGGGAGCGGTGACTGCGCGCCCTTCTTGCTCGGCCCCGTTCGCCCAGCCTCGGATCCGGGCCCGCCCACGCCCGCACCCTCGGCCCCGCTCTCGCTGCTGTTTCCGGGCCTTTCCTTGACCATCACGTCCACCTTCACCACGTCTACGTCGTCGTTGTGCTCCTGATCCGGCGGCGGGGCGGCTCGCGCGTCCACGATCTCGCGTTTCCACGGTGATGCGGTGTGCCCGGAGACTGCTCCGGGCACACCGCATCACGCCGCCCTATGGTCAGCCGATACCGTACGGCTGGCTCATCTGACCCATCTGGCCGAAGCCGAAGCCAGGCTGCTGGTACTGCTGGAACGGCTGGCCGAACGACTGCTGGCCGAACCCACCACCCCACTGCTGGCCCTGCTGGCCCTGCTGGCCCTGCTGGCTCTGGTGACCCTGCTGGCTCTGCTGGAGCAGCGCCACGATCGCGGTCGGCAGCGCCTGCTGAACGGACTGTTCCACAGCCTGCTGAATGCCCGTGTGCAGCGAGCGGTGCAGCGCGAGAGCCAGGTACGGGTGTGCCTGCTGGGCCAGGCCCTGCTGCTGGAGCTGCTGCTGGATCTGCTGGATCTGCTGGAACGTCTGCTGCAGTCGCTGCGCGACCTGCTGGCTCGTCTGCTGACACGCCTGCTGGATCGCCTGCTGGACCACCTGGGCGATCTGCTGCGAGCCGCCCATCTGCTGGCCGAACTGCTGTAGGGGTTGAGTACCGGTCATCACCGACATGAATGCTCCATTCGATGGCACCACGGGGGAAGCCGACATAAAGATTTTATGCCGCCTTATCGGACTATCCGACGACCTGAAGCTAAGGCGAGCGTGCCTCCACCGCAATCCGACGACCGCCCTCGGGGAGGCATCCGTCAACGTGGGATGCCCGCATCGTCGAGGTGTCGGTGCATGACTTCCGTGGGAAGGCTCGGGTTGCTGAGGGCATGGGAGGAGGTCTCCGGGTTCCCGCAGCTTCGGAGGATGAGGTCGACGGGCAGCGCGGGGTGCGCGGCCGCCATGGCTCGGACACGATCGTCGGGGTCGGCAAGCAACCGGACCACGGCGTCGACGGGCGCCTGGGCGTCGAGCCCCACCAGCCACCGTTTCTCTGGATCCGGGTCGTCGGCGAAGCGTCGTCCGCTGCCCGCGGCCGGGAAGTTCGGATGGCGCAGCAGATCACCCTTGGTGATGACCTCGCAGTCCAGATACGTCTGCAGCACCACCTCGCCGTCGACGGTCGGTTGGTTCTCGCACAGCAGGAGCCGTACGGGGTAGTCGTCGTCCTTCGCGAGCAGGTCGACGGCGTCGGAAGGCAGGTGCCGGCTGTACGCGGCGCTGCGTCGTAGCAGGGTGTTGGCCGACTTGGCGCATTGGCGCAAGACGTCGGGATCGGCGCAGAGTCGAACCCATTCGACGGGGTAGAGCCGGTCGGACGGGCCGATGGTGACGCGAATGGCGGTACGTTCGGTCTCCGTCAGCTCGGGTCGTACCGATACCGCCAGCCGGACACTGTGCGCGTCGTCGTTCGCCAGCGTCCGGACGATGCCGATGGGAACGTTGAGGTTGGCCGCCAGTTCCCGCCGGTCCTCCTCTTCGGTGCTTGCCGCGAGCCGTTCGGCGGTCGCCGTGCTCATGGCGCCGTACCGGATCACGTCCTGCCTGGCGAAGCGACCGATTCCCGCGTCGAGAAGGAGGTCCGTGCAGTCCGCGTCATCGCGGCAGGCCTCCATCATGGCCGCCTGACGTACTTCGTCATCGGCGTCGCGCAGCAGGCGATTTCGGGTGTCCTCGGAAAGTGAACTCCACTGGCGGCAGGCTGCCTGCCGAAGGTCCGCGTCCTGATGGTCGGCGAGCCCCGCGACCAGGCTCGGAGCCGCGTGGCGGCAGAAGGCCGCGCTCCGGCGGACCAGTGGTTGCGGATCGGCGAGCAGGCGCCGCTGAGTGGACAGGGGCAGTGGCCGCGCGGGGATGCGGAACCATTCGGGTCCGATGGCCAGGAAACGGCGGACACCCGGATCGGGATCGGCTACGAGCCGGGCGCGTTGTTCCGGCGTCGCCGCGGGGTTCCCGACGAACACCGTCCGCAGCCTGTGGTCGGGATGCCTGACGATGGCGTCGACCACCTCGTCCGGCAGAGCGCGCCAGGCGATCGTGTCCCAGGCCGCGATGGCTTCCTCGCACAGCAGCCTGGTCAGTACCTCGGCCGGCGCCGCGGGATTTCGCGCGAGCGCGGCAAGGGTCTCCCAGTGGCTGCGGTCTCCGTACATGATGCCCCTCCCAGTCCGCCAACGAGCCTCGCGGGCCTGCGGATTGTGGGCATGTCGCGCGTACGAGGTCAACGTCGGCGATCACGCTTGCGAGGCGGTCCTGGCGGACGGGGAGGGGCGCGGCGGGGGTTCCTTGAGATCGCCCCAAGGGCCCCTGCCATCGCTCGTTACCGCATCACTTGGCGGGCTTGTAGAAGGCGTAGGTGGCGGAGTAGGGGACGCTGACCTGGTCGGTTCCGGTGCAGACGGTGGTGGGGGCGACGCCGCCGTGGGTGTTGAGGCGCTGGATGTAGGAGACGTCGGCGAAGACCCCGGTGCCGCGCGTGGCGGTGGACTTCAGGAGGAGCTCGGGGATGGTGCCGGTCTTGGGGGAGTTGGCGACGGCGGCCCCGTTGACGGCGCTGCCGTCCACCGTGGACACCCAGACGGGGCCGCGGGAGTGGAGGGCGACGGGGCGGTGGGAGCGGTCGTTCTCGGCCCAGAGGGTGGCGGCGGGCTCCAGGAGCGTCCAGGCGCCGTTGGCGCAGGTGTAGGTCTGGACGCCCGCGGCGGAGAAGACGCCGGTGAGCCGGTTGCCGTCGGGGACCTTCAGCGCGGCGGGAGCGTCGACGCGGGCGGGCTGCGAGGCGGCGGCCTGGCCGGCCGTCGCGCCGAAGAGGGTGGCGGCGGTCACGGCGGCGAGCGCCGTGGCGGTCAGGACGGGACGCTTGGCGAGCTTCATCGGGTGTGTCTCCAGAACGTTCGGCAGCCGGGGCGTCCTTGTCGAGATCACCCACGCCCCATGGGTAGGGAGTATCACCGGATGAGTTTCGGCTTGGCGAGGGACTATGGGGCACGCCCACGGTCATGCCGCCGCGGACTCGGGGACGTCCGCCGTGCCCTGGGAGCGGCCCCTGAACGTGGGGGGACTCTGAGGCTTCGTCAGCGCGTGGTGTCGGTTCAACGTCAGTTCTGGTCGACGAGCAGGTGGATGGGGCCTCGTAGGACGGGGCTGGGCCGGTACGGGGGTGGGTCGGTGACCAGGCTGAGGCCGTCCAGGCGGCGTACCAGTTCGGTCAGGGCGATCTGGGTTTCCAGCCGGGCCATGGGGCCGCCGAAGCACAGATGGATGCCGCTGCCGAAGCCGAGGTGCTGGTTGTCCTGACGATCGGGGTCGAAGCGGTCGGGATCGTGGAAGCGGTCCGGATCGCGGCTGCCCGAGGCGAGCATGAGCATGATCTGCGAGCCCTTGGGGATGACGGTGTCGCCGACGGCGATGTCGCTGTACGCCGCCCGCCACGGAATGATGTGCACGGGGGGCTCGTAGCGCAGCAGTTCCTCGACCAGCCGTACGACCAGGTCCGGTTCGGCGCGCAGGCGTTGCAGCACCTCGGGGTGGCGCAGCAGCGTCAGCATGCCGTTGGTGATGAGGTTGACGGTGGTCTCGTGACCGGCGATGAGCAGCAGGTTGGCGGTGCTGACGATTTCGGCGTCGGTCATCCGCCCTTCGGGCCCGTCGTCGTTGGCCAGCCGGGTCAGGAGGTCGTCGCCCGGCCGGCCGTGGCGTTGTTCCAGCAGCCCGCCGAGGTACTGGCGCAGGTCTTTGGTGGCCTGCACGCCGTTGTCCAGTTTCTCCTGCGGGTCGGTCTTGGGGTTGTAGTCGATCGATTCGATGATGGCGTTCACCCACACGTGGAACCGTGGTTCGTCCTCGCGCGGCACGCCGAGCAGGTGGCAGATCACGGTGACGGGGAACGGGTAGGCGAAGTCGTCGACGATGTCGATCCGCTGCTTGCCCTCGAAGTCGTCGATCAGGCCGCTGACGATGGCCCTCAGGTCGGGTTCCATGCCGCTGACCAGCCCCGGGGTGTGCGGGGGGCCGAAGTGACGCATCGCCAGGCGCCGCAGACGGTCGTGCTCGGGCGGGTCGACGTTGATGAACGACGGCGTGGTACGTGCCTCCGCCGCGGCCATCGGATGCGCCAGGTTGCGGACGTCGGAGCTCAGGTGGGGGTTGTGCAGGATGTCGGCGAGCTCGCGGTAGGTGCTGATGACATAGCTGCCGTCCTCCTGCAGGGCCACCGGCGTCCTGCGCAGCTCGGCGTAGAGCGGGTACGGGTCGGCCCGGGCGGAGTAGTCGAGGATCCGAGGCAGGATGTCGGGCGTCTGGATCGTGGTCATGTCGCTTTCCCTCCTGTTCCCTCCCACCGGTGGTGCTGCCGCATGGCGGCCTACCGGTGGTGCTGCCGCAAGGCGGTGACGCGCCGCTCTCCCGGGTCATGGCCGGTGACGACCACCGTGGCGCCCTGCGCGAGCAGAGTGGGGCCGGGGAAGTCGACGGGCACCGGTTTCGCGTCGAGGGGCTGGTCGGGCGTGGGGCAGGGAGGCGGGAAGGGCGCCGCCGTCTCGATCAGCCGCCGGTAGTGGTCCAGCCACTTCGCGTTGTTGAAGCTGACGGCGGCGGTGACGCGGCCCTGGTACCCGTACGCGGCGACGAAGCGGTGGTCGGCCACGGATCCCTGGGTGACGACGACCTCGTCGGCGTAGGTCGGTACACCGACGGACTTGATGTTGACGCCGAACTGGATCGACCAGAACGTCGGGATGGACAGGTGCGGCCAGCGGTCCGCCTGGGCGCTGAGCATGTTGTGCGCCGCGATCTCGGCCTGCTCCACGGCGTTGGCCCAGTGCTCCAGCGAGATGAACCGGTACTCGTAGATCGGGTTCGGGCTGCGTGCCACGTCTCCGGCGACGAAGATGTCGTCGGTGACCAGGCCGTTGAGGTCGAAGGCGCGGCAGCCCGCGTCGCAGGCGACTCCCCATACGCCGACCGCCAGTCCCGAGTCGCGCAGCCACTCGGTGTTGCGGATGCCACCGAGCGCCACCACCACCACGTCGGCGTCGACGGAACTGCCGTCGGAGAAGTGGGCGCGGCGAACCCGCCCCTGCGCGTCGCCCTCCAGCTGAGTGACCTTGACACCGCAGCGCAGGTCGACGCCGTGGGAGCGCTGCATGTCCGCCGCGATCTCGCCGATCATGGCGCCGAGTCCCCCGACCAGTGGGTACGGCGCGAGTTCGGCGACGGTCACCGGGATGTCGCGCTCGCGGCAGATGGAGGCGATCTCGGAGCCGGTGAAGCCCGCGCCGATGATCAGTACGCGGGAGGGCCCGGCGGCGACCGCCCGCTGCAGACCGGCGGCGTCCTCACGCGTGCGGACCACGAAGACGCCGTCCAGGGCCGCCTCGGCCTCGACGGGCCAGGGCCGGGCCCGTACCCCGGTGGCGATCAGCATGCGGTCGAAGGAAATCGTCCGGCCGTCTGCGAGCCGCACATGGTTGTTCACCAGGTCCAGTCCGTCGGCAGGGACGCCCAGGAGCCACTCCGCGTCGATGTCACGGCGCCGTGGCAGTGTGGTGCCGTCGGCCGGCACCCATCCGGTCAGTACCTGCTTGGACAGCGGGGGGCGGTCGTAGGGCTCCCCCAACTCGTCACCGATCATGGTCAGCGTCCCGGTGAACCCCTCGGCGCGCAGGGCCTCCGCGGCGCGCAGTCCCGCCAGTGACGCCCCTACGATCACGACGCGGCCGTCACGCTTGAACCCCTGCAGGGTGTCGGCGGTGCTCATGACGTCGACGCCCCTACCGGCGTCTCCCGGCCCTCCAGCTGGTCGACCAGAATGGCCTGGAGCGGGCAGGCCGCCGCGGCGCGCAGCACCTGTTCGCGCTGGGTGTCGTCGGGGTTGGAGTCATACATCAGCGCTTCCTCGCCGTGCATCCGGAACGCGTCCGGAGCCAGGAACGCGCACTGCGCGTACCCCTGACACCGGGAAAGATCAACGACAACTCTCATCCCGACCTCCATTTCAGGGATCGCGAAACCGCGGACCCTGAGGCAGCACGCTCGTCAAAGAGGTCCGCAGGAAGAATCGATCATCGCGAATGAGGCCTCGGCGTCTGCAAAACCGCCCGGAGAACCTGACCTTGCCGTCAAAAGCGTATCCCCCGGGCACGTCGTCCGCACCCGGGAAAAGGCCCGTGCGGGGGCCGTCAGGGGGTGAGGATGGAGATGCCGTCGCCGAGCAGTTTCAGCCCCATGACGAAGAACAGGACCCCCATCACGGCGACGTTGTGCCGCGCGGCCCAGTCCCTCCAGCCGCCGAGCGTGGTCTTCGCCCGGTCTCCCCCGATCAAGAAGACCCCCAGCGGGGCGAGCAGTCCGAGTGTCCCGATCACTACGAAGATCGCCAACGACGCGATCTGCTCCTCGACGGGAAGTCCGGACGAAGCGATCGAGGCGCCCGCGGCGATGGTCAGCGGGGCGTTCTTGGCGTTGAGGGCGGCCAGTGCCACCCCGAGTCCGAAGATCTTCAACGGCGTCAGTCGGTCGATCGAGGCCATCCATTTCGGCAGCTGCGCGTCCGATTCGCCTTTCGGGCGCCGGCGCCACTGCCGAAGGCCGAAGAAGACGAGCAGCGCTCCCAGGACAAGCTTGAGGACGCCCACCCAGGTGGCCGGCTGGCTGCCGGTGGTGGAGGAGGAAGAGGAACCCCCTGGTCCGACGATCGCCAGCACCGCCGCGCCCAGGACGGAGAGCCCGAGAATCCAGCCGACGGTGAAGAGGATTCCGTTGAGCCGTCCCCGAGGTGTGGCGAGTACGAGGATCATCGCGATGATCGGGAGCGGGCTGACGGCGACGGCGGCCGCGAGACCCAGGACATCACCGAGAACTTGCCCCATGGCGGCCTCCGGTAGGGGAAGGGGATCGGAGCGATCGGACCGGGCGCGGCTCGGCAGGGTGGGCAGGAGTCGCCCCGGCAGCGGCACACCTCCACAGTCATCGTCGACCGCACATCGCCCGGCCGCACGATGTGGGCGCCCAAAGGGGCCCCGGTCTCAGAACGCCTCGGTCATCCCCGCCACCCCGCCGATGAGCGCGCTGAGCAGCATCAACGCGCCCAGCGCGCCGAGCAGTACCAGGAGGCCGCGCGGTGCTCGACGCCCGCCGCCCTTGCCGTAGACGACCAGGATTCCCAGGAGCAGCACCATCAGGCCGAGCAAGGAGATCGCCAGCCACCCGAACGAGGACGCGGGGCCCGTCCGCTCGTAGGAACCGGAGGCCACCCGCTGCAACGCGACGATGCCGCCGACGGGCAGCCGTTTGCCGATCGAGGCGTCCGGGTCCACGACGGTGCCGTCGGAGGAGCGGAAGACTCCGCTGCAGTGCGGGTACCGATGGCCCCCGACGTGTTCCCAGACGCAGGATTCGACCCGGAGATGGCCCGAGGTGCCCGCCAGGCCCGTGGCATAGGCGAGGTGCGTTCCCGCGAACCAGGTCAGGCCGATTCCCGCGGCCACCAGAACGACGACCATGACCGCCGGACGGCCTGCCCGAGTTCTTTCCCTGAGCCGACCCCAGCCGTTCATCCGTTCCCCCCGAGCCAGTCCGACCGGGGCGCCGGTCCGGGCCCGGCGCCACTTCGTTCATGGTGCGTCAAGCCCGGCCCTGCCACACGCGAACAACAAGGACCCGACCGCCCCTGCCGCCGCGAACCGCTGCTGGGGCGGCCACGCCGGCGACCAGGAGTTCCTGGCCGCCTGGCCGGCCCACCCCGACTTTCGCGTGATCAGGTGACAGCGCGCCGATGTTCCGTGTTCACCGCGCGCGGTCACTCACTTCCGGTAGCCGAGGATCGTCATCATGCCGGACTCCGAGTGGTACTGGTTGTGGCAATGGAGCATCCACAGGCCCGGGTTGTCGGCGTAGAAGTCGACGACGAGTTTGTGGTGCGGCACTACGTGGGCGGTGTCCTTGCGGGCTCCTTGCGCGCCGAAGCCGACGATGGCGAAGGTGTGGCCGTGCAGGTGCATGGGATGCCACATGTCGGTGGCGTTCATGAGGGTCAGGCGGATCTTCTCGCCCTGGCGGATCGGGTGGCGTTGCTTGATGTCGTACGGCTGGTGGTCGAAGGCCCAGTCGAACTTCTTCATCCCGCCGGTCAGTCTGATGCGCAGCTCGCGGTCCGGTTCGTCGTCGGTGAGGGCCACGGAGTCGTCCGGCACGAGGCGTCTGGCCGGGACGAGCTTGCCGTCGAGTTCGTCCGGGTGCACGGAAGGGCTGGGAAGGTCCCCACCGCTGGTGCGCAGGACGGCCAGGGCTCTGGCGCCCTTGCCTTCGGCGAGCGCGACCAGCGGGAACACTCCGTCCTTGGCGGTGATCAGCACGTCGTAACGTTCGGCCATGCCGAGCAGCAGCGTGTCCGTGGTCGCGTGCTCGACGGGGTAGCCGTCCGTGTGCGTGATCGTCATCTCGTGCCCGCCCAGCGCCACTCGGAAGGCCGTTTCGGCGCCGGCGTTGATGATCCGCAGTCGGATGCGGTCGCCCTTGCGGGCCCGGAAGACCGAAGGAGCGTGCGCGAGACGGCCGTTGACGAGGTAGAACGGGTAGTCGACGCTGCCTCCCTCGCTGTGCAGGATGCGGCTGTAGGACTTGTGCAGGACGCGGGAGGGGCCGTGGGGCTTCTCATGGCCGGATCCGTGGTCGGAGTTGCCGTCGTGTTCGTCACTCTCGCCCATGTCCATGTTCGCCCGCATGCCCTTGCCGTCGACCAGCTGGGCGAGCACGCCGTCCGGGTTCGAGCCGCTCACGCCGTCCACCCAGTCGTCCAGGACGACGACCCACTCCCTGTCGTAGGACAACGGCTCCCTGGGGTCCTCGACGATCAGCGGGGCGTACAGGCCGCGGTCCAGCTGCAGTCCCGAGTGCGAGTGCAGCCAGTACGTGCCCGGGTGCGTCACGGCGAAGCGGTAGGTGAAGTCGTCGCCGGGCTTGACGGAGCGCTGGGTCAGGCCCGGTACCCCGTCCATGTCGCAACGCATGCGGATACCGTGCGAGTGCAGCGTCGTGGGCACGGGCAGATGGTTGAAGAGCTTCATACCGAGGGTGTCGCCCGCCGTGACCCGCACCTCCTTACCGGGCAGCTCGTCGCCGTACGCCCATGATCTGACGGTGCGTCCCCCCAGGTCGAGGTGGGTCTCGACGGCGTGGAGCGTGAACGATCGGAGGGGGCCGCCATCGCGTCTCCTCTCGACGGCGAGGACCTCCGGATCGGACGGGTTCACGTATCCCTTGGGTCCCTTGGGGACGAAGGGCCCGCCGTCGTGACCGCCGACTTCGCTCCCATGGTGCTCGCCGGGCCCGGGGTGCGAGCCGGATCCGGAGGGAGAGTCGGACCCGGAGCAGCCGGCCAGGAGTCCCGAGCCGGCGGCCGCGATCGAGGCACCGAGCACGGTGCGCCGCGTAGGTGTGTGCATGAATGAATAACACACGTTTCAGGCTGATATGTCCTAGAACCCGGCACGGCGTGTCCTCCATTGGGGCAGGTCCCCACTCCCCCGCGACACTCCTCCGCACCACAGGGTCTAAGGTTAGGCTTGCCTTAGTCATTGATCGGAGTACCTGTGCGCACCTTGGGGTCGAAGGCCGTCCTGGCCGTTGCCATCGTCGGCGGTCTGCTGGCCGGATGTTCGTCCGGGAACGGGGACGGTGAAGACGGCTCCGCACAGAGCAAGGGCACCGCCGGCGGCGACCGCAATCTCGTGAGCGGAGCCTCGCAGGGCCCCTCCGTCGCCCCGAGCGCCGTCGCCGCCGGGATGGGCGCGGGCAGCGCCAAGGACGGTGAATTCCCGCGGACCGTCGGGCACTTCGAGGGCAAGTCGGAGATCAAGAGCGCGCCCGAGAAGATCGCCGCGCTCAGCACCGGCCAGCTGGACGACCTGTTGACCCTGGGCATCGTGCCCACCGTGACGACCCGCGCGGACAACGCCGGGCTGGTGCCGGGCTATCTGAACGACGCCTTCCCCGCGTACAAGAAGCAGTTGTCGGCCATGACCGACGCGGGCACCCGTACCGCGCCCAACCTGGAGACGCTCGCCGCCGCCAAGCCCGATCTGATCCTGATCAACGACTCGCTCGGCGACCTCTACCCGAAGCTGTCGAAGATCGCCCCCACCGTCGTCACGGCCGGCAACGGCATCAACTGGAAGCGGGACCTGCTCCTCGTCGGTGACGCGGTCGGCAAGGGCGACAAGGCGCAGGAGCTCCTCGACGGCATCGTGAGCGACGCCGCCACCCGGGGGAAGCGGCTCGGCGATCCCGCCGTGTCCATGGTGCGGTTCACACCGGACCGGACGCGGATGTTCGGGGTGTCGTCGTTCACCGGCTCCATCGCCGTCGACATGGGGCTCTCCCGGCCCAAGTCGCAGCAGTTCAAGGCGATTTCGCAGGACATCGGGGCGGAGAGCATCGATACCGCGGACGGGGACTGGATCTTCTACTCCGTACAGGGCGACGCCGCCAAGACCGACGCGGGCAGCGTGCTCGCCGGGCCCCTGTGGAAGTCGATGAAGGCGGTCAAGGCCGGGCACGCCGTGAAGGTCGACGACGACCCCTGGTACCTCAACGCCGGCCCCACCGCCGCCCGGCTCGTCGTACGACAGCTCGCGGACACCCTCGGCAAGTGACCGGACGTACGTCTGCCGCCCGCCGCGCGTCCGCCCCGGCAGGCGTGCGGCGGGCTGGCTGGCTGGTCGTGGCCCTCCTCCTCGCCGTCACCGCCGCCGCCCTCAGCCTCGCCGTCGGCACCCGCCCCGTCCCGCTGTCCGCCGTCCTCGACGCGCTGGTGCACGGTGGGAGTTCACCGGACGCGCTGGTCGTACGGTCGCTGCGGGTACCGCGGACCACGATCGGACTGACCGCGGGTGCCGCCCTCGGACTCTCCGGGGCGGCACTCCAGGCGGTCACCCGCAATCCGCTCGCCGACCCCGGCATCCTGGGGCTGAGTCAGGGAGCGGCGGCCGGTGTCGTGTTCGCGATCGCGCTCGGCTGGGCGAACGGCTTCGGCGGGTACGTCTGGTACGCCTTCACCGGCGCGGTCGTCGCCGCCTGCGTCGTGTACGCCATCGCCTCGCGCGGACGCGGCGGCGCCTCCCCGGTGAAACTGGCGCTCGCCGGAACCGCCCTGTCGGCGATGACGGCGGGAGCCACGACCGTCGTCCTCACCTCCAGTTCGGCCACGCTGGACCAGTTCCGGTTCTGGCAGGTGGGCGCGCTCAGCGGACGCGACGCGGGAACGGTGGGGCGCATGCTGCCCTTCCTCGCCGCGGGCGCGCTGCTCGTACTGGCCTGCGCCCGCGGCCTGGACGCGCTCGCGCTCGGCGACGACACCGCGCGGGCACTCGGCCACCGGGTCGCGCTCGTACGAGGCTGTGCGGCGCTCGGCGCGACCCTGCTGACCGCGGCCGCGGTCGCCGCCGCGGGCCCCATCGCCTTCGTCGGCCTGGCCGTCCCCCACCTCGCCCGCCGGCTCGTGGGCGGCGGCCACCGCTGGACCCTCCCCCTCTCCGCGCTCCTCGGCGCCGGCCTGCTGCTCGCCGCGGACGTGGCGGGCCGGGTGGTGCGCGCCCCGGCGGAGGTACCGGCCGGGGTGATGACCGCGCTGGTCGGCGTGCCGGTCCTGGTCGTACTCGTACGGCGGAAGGGCGTGGCCTCGTGACCAGGGCCCCCACAGCACGCCCGACGCCCACCGGGCCCAGAGCCCCTCACACCACGTACCCGCACGCGGCCGGACTCGCCGTCCTGCGCCACCGGCGCCTCTCCCTCCTCCTGCACCGGCGCGCCGCGGCCGTCGTCACCGTCCTCCTCCTGCTCCTCGCGGGCGTGATGCTGCTCGCGGCGTGCGTGGGACAGACGTATGTCCCACCGGGCGAGGTCTGGCGGGTGCTGCGCGGCCACGGCGGCCCGTACGACCTGGTCGTCGGCGAGCTGCGGGTCCCGCGGATCGTGCTCGGCGCGCTGGTCGGGACCGCGCTCGGGCTCTCCGGGGCGCTCGTACAGACCGTGACACGCAACCCGCTGGCCAGTCCGGACGTCATCGGCGTCGGGCACGGCGCCGCCGCCGCGACCGTACTGGCGCTGGCCACCGGAACCGTCGCCTCCCCCGGCGCGCTCCCGGCCGTCGCCGTCACCGGCGGTCTCGCGGCCGCCGCGCTGGTGTACGTACTGGCCTGGCGGCACGGAATGCAGCCGAGCCGGTTCGTACTGACGGGGGTCGGCATCGGCGTGGCGCTGTCGGCGGTCGTCCAGCTCTACCTGACCGACAGCGAACTGGCCGCCGCCGAACAGGTCAAGCTGTGGCTGACGGGCAGTCTGAACGGGCGCGGCTGGGAGCAGGCCGGCCCCCTCGCCTGGGTCCTCCTCCTCTCGCTGCCCGCCCTCGTGTGGGCGAGCCGCGCGCTGCGCCCGCTCGGCCTGGACGCCGACACGGCCGCCGCGCTCGGCGTCCGCGTCCAGCGCACCCGGCTGGGCCTGACCGTCCTCGGGGTGGTGCTCGCCGCGGTCGCGACCGGCGCGGCGGGTCCGGTCGGCTTCGTCGCCCTCACCGGCCCCCAACTGGCCCGCCGCCTCACGCGCACCCCACAGCTCCCCCTCGCCGCCTCCGCCTTGACGGGCGCGCTGATCGTGGTCGGCGCCGACCTGGTGGCCCGCACGCTGATGCCGCCGCTCGAGATTCCCGTCGGGGCGCTCACGTCCTTGGTGGGCGGCCCGTATCTGCTCTGGCTGCTGGGCAGGTCCGGCCGCCGCTGACGGACTCGCCGTACGTACGGTGGAAACGCCGAGGGCGCCGATCGGTCGTACGACCGATCGGCGCCCCACTGAGACGTGACCCGCGACTAGATGGTGGCGGTGTCGATCACGAAGCGGTAGCGGACGTCGCTCGCCAGCACCCGCTCGTACGCGTCGTTGATCTCGGACGCGCTGATCAGCTCGATCTCGGCGCCGAAGCCGTGCTCGGCGCAGAAGTCCAGCATCTCCTGGGTCTCCTGGATGCCGCCGATACCGGAACCGGCGAGGGTCTTGCGGCCGCCGATCACCGAGAAGAGGTTGAGCTTGACGGGCTCCTCCGGGGCACCCACGTTCACGAAGGCGCCGTCCGTCTTGAGCAGGGACAGGTAGGCGTCGAGGTTCAGCGGGGCGGACACGGTCGACAGGATCAGGTCGAAGGTGCCGCGCAGCTTCTCGAAGGTCTTCGGGTCGCTGGTGGCGTAGTAGTGGTCGGCGCCCAGCTTCAGCCCGTCGTCCTTCTTGCGCAGCGACTGCGACAGGACGGTCACCTCGGCACCGAGCGCGTCCGCGATCTTGACGCCCATGTGGCCGAGGCCGCCCATGCCGAGGATCGCGACCTTCTTGCCGGGGCCGGCGTTCCAGTGCTTGAGCGGGGAGTACGTGGTGATGCCGGCGCAGAGCAGCGGCGCGGCCACGTCGAGGGAGATGCCGTCGGGGATGCGGACGGTGTAGTTCTCGTCGACGACGATCTTCTCGGAGTAGCCTCCGTAGGTGGGCTCGCCGTTCTTGTCGAGGGCGTTGTACGTGCCGACGCCGCCGCTGCCGGTGCAGTACTGCTCCAGGCCCGCCTTGCAGTTCTCGCACTCGCGGCAGGAGTCGACCAGACAGCCGACGCCCACGCGGTCGCCGACCTTGAACTTGGTGACGCCGGAGCCGACCTCGGCGACGATGCCGGCGATCTCGTGACCGGGCACCATCGGGAAGATCGCCTCGCCCCAGCCCTCACGGGCCTGGTGGATGTCCGAGTGGCAGATACCGGCGAACTTGATGTCGATCAGGACGTCGAACTCGCCGACCGGCCGGCGCTCGATGGTGGTGCGCTCCAGCGGAGCCTTGGCGGCGGGAGCGGCGTACGCAGCAACAGTGGTCATGCCGGGGGTTCTCCTAAGGAGTGGTCGTGCGCCCGGCTGCCTTCCGCCGGGCACGCTCTACAGCCTGCCTCACGGCGGAGCCTTCACCCAGGTCACGGCTTTGCGTACGTCCGCTGGTCCTACTACTGGCGGGGTCAGGTTCACCGGCGTACGACCGTGAATACTGGACGTATGGACGAACAGCCCTCCCCGCCCCTGGACCGGCGTGCCGAGCTCAGCGAGTTTCTGCGCACCCGCCGGGCCCGGCTGAAGCCGGAGGACGTGGGACTGCCCGACTTCGGCCGGCACCGCCGGGTGCCGGGGCTGCGGCGCGAGGAGCTGGCACAGCTGGCCGGGGTGTCCGTGGCGTACTACACCCGCCTGGAACAGGGCAACGGACGGAACGTGTCGGCGGAGGTACTCGACGCGATCGCCCGCGCCCTGCGGCTGACGGATGCCGAGCACGCGCATCTCACCCACCTCGCGAAGCCCAAGGCGCACAAGAAGAAGCAGCCGGCGCGGCCGCAGCAGGTACGGGGCGCGCTGCGGCAGCTGCTGGACTCGATGGACGGCATCCCCGCGTACGTCGGCGGGCGGCGTACGGACATCCTGGCGTGGAACCGGATGGCGGCGGCCGTGTTCGGTGACTGGTCGGAGCTGGCGCCGCAGGAGCGGAACTGGGCGCGGCTGGTGTTCCTGAAGCCCGAATACCACGATCTGTTCGTGGACTGGGAGCAGAAGGCGATCGACATCGTCTGCCTGCTGCGCATGGACGCGGGCTGCCACCCCGACGATCCGCGACTCTCGTCCCTGGTCGGCGAGCTCTCGGTGAAGAGCGAGGACTTCCGGCGGCTGTGGGCCACGCACGACGTCAAGGAGAAGAGCCACGGGGTGAAGCGGCTGCGGCATCCGCTGGTGGGCGATCTCTCACTCCAGTACGAGTCGTTCCGGCTGCCGGACGACGGTGAGCAGGGGCTGGTCACGTATCACGCGGAGCCGGGGTCCGCCTCGGCGGAGGCGCTGCGGTTGCTGGCCAGCTGGGGCACGGACGCGACCCGCGCGGGCGCGAGCACGCCCCAGTAGCCCCGGCTCAGACCGGGGCTCCGCCCCGGATCCCCGGCCGGCGTCTTCAGCCCGTCCGGCGTTTGAGGGCGAGCCTTTCAGGCGTGGTAGGGCGGGGTCGCTCCCCACGTCCACTTCGGTACCGGTTGGTCCCCCGGAGGGGTCGCGTCGGGGGCGGAGAAGTGGACGGCCAGCCGCGTCCCCCACTCCGCGTACGCGAGGAACGCGGAGCGGAACTCGGCGTCCGTGGGCAGGCCCGCGTCGTCCGCCGCGTCCTGGAGCAGGTTGACCCACCGGCGGCGCTGCACCTC
Organism: Streptomyces sp. NBC_01450; assembly: GCF_036227505.1. Classification (NCBI taxonomy): domain Bacteria; kingdom Bacillati; phylum Actinomycetota; class Actinomycetes; order Kitasatosporales; family Streptomycetaceae; genus Streptomyces; species Streptomyces sp. NBC_01450. The sequence continues at coordinate 4,619,730 of NZ_CP109480.1, forward strand.
GGTGATGTTCTTGCCAAGATGCATGGCGACCATGTGCCCGTGTCCGCCCTGGCTCTCCGAGTAGGCGGGCGGGCCGCCGAAGACCTCGCCGAGCCAGAGGGCGACATGCATCGCGTGTTCGGGGGCCAGACCCTCGAACACCGGTGCGAGGACGTCGTCCTTGACGACCTTGGCGTAGAACGCATCGGTGAGGCGCGTGAAGGCCTCGGCGCCCCCGGCCCAGGCGTAGATCGTGGGGACCGACGCACCCGTGCCCCGTACCGTCGTCGGCGTGTAGTGGCGCATCTCCTGGATGTAGGGGATGTAGGGCTGGACCTCGGCGTAGAAGCCGGCGAACAGCTCCGACTTCCGGAAGCCCTGGACGTGGTCCTCGGTCGAGGTCCAGGTGATGCGCAGGACGAAGTGCTCGAAGTCCTCCTCGCAGCGCGCCAGCTCGTAGTCCACACAACTGGGCGCCGCGGCGAGCTGGGCCGCGGCCCGGGTGTAGGCGGCCAGGAACTCCGCGGACTTCTCCGCGGGAATGCGGTAGCGGACGTACTCGACAGTCGATTCGGTCATAGCTCCCACACAAACACGGAGGGCCTGTCGGAAGCTCTCCTTCCGACGGGTCGCTACGCCGTGTCACCACTCCTGCGCTCGCAGGGTCGGGTGCGAAGTCAGCCCTTGACCGCGGAGCTGGCGACTCCCTGGACGAACCAGCGCTGGAAGAACGCGAAGACCACGAGGACGGGCAGGACCAGGAGTACGCCGAAGGCGAGGATCTGGCCCCAGTCGGGGGGCAGCTGGCCCTGGAAGACGCTCATCTCCAGGGGGAGAGGGCGCACCGACGGATCCGAGACCATCAGCACCGGCCACAGGAACGAGCCCCACTGGGTGAGGAAGGTCAGGATCGCGACGGAGGCGAAGGCCGGCTTGCTCATCGGGACGATGATGGCGAAGAAGGTGCGCCAGGGGCCGGCGCCGTCGAGGCGGGCGGCTTCCTCGATGCTGGGCGGGATCGAGCGGAAGAAGGTGTGGAACTGGTAGATCGAGAAGGCGTTGGCGATGAAGGGGATCGCCTGGATGAAGAGGGTGTTGCGCTGGCCGTTGAACATGTAGAAGAGCGGGACGGCCACGGACTCGAAGGGGACCAGCATCAGGAGCAGGACGAGGGTGAAGACGGCTTCCCTGCCGCGCCACTTCAGCCGTGACAGACCGTACGCCGCCATGGAGTTGACGAACAGGCCGCCCGTGACGACCACGAAGGCCAGCAGCAGCGAGATGCCCATGAAGCGCCAGAAGTAGCCGGTGCTGTCGGAGTTGAGACTGTCCAGGACGGCGGAGTAGTTGTCGAAGGACAGGTGGGTGGGCAGGAAGCCGGACAGGCCGTTCAGGACTTCGTCGGAGGGCTTGAGGCTGCCCATGAGCAGGTAGAGAACGGGCAGGACGAAGATGAACGCCAGGACGCCGAGTACGGCGTAGTCGAGGAAGCGGCGCAGCGGCGTGCGGGTCATGTGTCAGGCCCCGTTTCAGGTGTTCTCGGGCCGGACGACGCGGCGCTGGATGAGGGTCAGGACGACGACGATCAGGAAGAAGACGACGGTGATCGCGGATGCCTGGCCGATGTTGTTCTGGTCGAAGGCGGTGGTGACGGCCTGGTACATCACGGTGCGGGTGGCGTCCTCGTCGAGTCCGCCGCCGCGGATGAGGACGTAGACCTGGTCGAAGACGCGGAAGGAAAGCACCGAGGTGAGCATCACGACGAAGACGAGGGTGTCGCGGATGCCGGGCAGGGTGACGTGGCGGAACTGCTGCCAGCGGGTGGCGCAGTCGAGTTCGGCGGCCTCGTAGAGCTCGGTGGGGATCTGCTGGAGCCCGGCGAGGAGGATGACCATCTGGAAGCCGACGCCCTGCCAGACGGACAGCACGATGATCGAGGCCATGGCGGTGGCGCCGTCGCCGAGCCAGTCGAAGGCGCCCCAATGGCCGAAGCTCACCGCGTGCAGCGTCGAGTTGAGCAGGCCCTGGTCGCTGCGGCTGAGGATCAGCCGCCAGATCACGGCGACCAGCGCCATGGGGAAGACGACCGGCATGAAGAAGAAGGACCGGAACAGGCCGATGGCCTTGAGCTTGCGGTTGAGCAGGATCGCCAGTGCCAGCGCGAGGCCGGTCTGCAGCGGTACGACGACCACGGCGAAGGTCAGGTTGTTGAGCAGGGCCCGCAGGAACGGGCCGGACAGGTCCGGGTCGGTGAACAGGCGCCGGTACTGCTCCAGGCCGAAGAACGACGGCGCCAGCGGGGAGCCGAGCCGCACGTTGTAGAAGGAGAGGACGACGGCGTAGCCGAACGGCACGCCCACGAAGGCGATGAGGCCGGCGACGGCGGGGGTGGACATCAGCAGTCCGTGCACCCAGTCGCGGTTCTTTCGCACCGTTCGCGCCGGCCTCGCGGGCTTCACAGGTGTCACGGGCGGGGCCTGCTCCGGGTCGGGGGACGCGGCGTGCGCGGGTTCGACGGATTTCACGGGTGGGTCCTGTTCCCGGCCGGGGGCGGGCGTCGCTTGCGTGCGCCCGCCCCTGCCGATGGGTCCTACGGGATCTTGTAGCCGGCGTTGTCGGAGAAGTCCTGGTCGATGGCGCGGGCGGCCTTGGCCAGGGCGCTCTTGGGGTCGGCTCCGCCGTAGATCGAGTTCAGGGCTTCGCTGAACTTCGAGGTGACGACGGGGTATCCGGCGGTCACCGGGCGGGTGACCGCGACGCAGGACTTGGTGATGTCACTGTCGCCGCAGGGCTTGGCGAGCTGGTCGGCGAAGAGCTGGAGCGGGCCGCCCTGCTTGTACAGGGGGCTCGCGGCGAGCGCGGTCTTGGTGGCGGGCACGGCGCCGTTGGCCGTCGTCATCGCGGTGACGTTGGTGTCGCCCAGGAGGTAGTCCATGAACGCTCCCGCCGCCTTGGCGTTCTTCGAGTCGGCGCCGACACCCCAGGACCAGGAGCCCTGACCGGTCTTGGGGCCGTTGCCGAAGTCGGGCAGCGGCAGCACGACGAGGTCGTCGCCGAGGGCCTTGCTGTAGGTGGGGTACATCCAGTGGCCCACCCAGCTCAGGGCGACGCGGCCCTTGGCGAAGGCGTTGCCGTCCGTGTTGGGGTCGACGGACGTCTTCCAGGACTGGAAGGTCTTCATGGCCGAGACCACAGCGGGGCTGTCGAGGGCACCCTCCGCCTTGCCGTCCTTGATGAGGGAACCGCCGGCCGACCACACGATCGGGGCGAAGCCATAGGTGCCCCACTCGTTGGCGTAGCCGCCGCTCTCCTGGAGGTCGAGGGTCTTGCCGTCGGAGTCCTTGGCCTTGAGCGCCTTGAGCGCGGCGGTGAACTGCGCCGCCGTCCAGTCGTCGGACAGGCTCGTCGGGTACTTCACCCCGGCCGCGTCCAGCAGCTTCTTGTTGCCGTAGATGCCGAGCCCGGAGTCGTACATGCCCAGCCCGTAGTGCTTGCCGTTGATCTCGCCCTGCGCCTTGCTCGCGTCGGTGGCGTTGGCCAGGGTCTTGGCGGAGACGTACGAGTCGATCGGGGCGAGCTTCTTGTTGTAGACGAAGTTCGCCATGGTCGGGCCGTCGAACTCCATCACGTCCGGCAGCTTGGAGGCGTCCGTGGCGGTGATGGTCTTGGTGTAGTCGCTCTCGGGAATCAGCTTCAGCTCGACCTTGATCTCGCTCTGCGAGGAGTTGAACGACTTCACCGCGTCCTGCAGCGCGGCGGCCTCGCTCTTCTGGCCCTGGTGCGCCCAGACGCTGATGGTGCCCTTGCCGCTGCCCTCCTCGGCGGAGGCGTTGCCGCTGCCGCTGCCTCCGCCGCAGGCGGCCAGCGCCGCCAGGGGGAGGGCGAGGGCCAGCCCCGTCGAGGCCGTGCGGCGGAACCTTCTGGTGGTCGAGCTCATGGACTGTGCCTCCGTGCTGTGGCGAGGTTTCGAAGTGCGGAAGTGCTTTCGGGGCGTGGGGGTGTGGGGCTCACGGCCTTGCGACTCAAGGGCTTGCGGCTCAAGGGCTCGGGGCTGAATGGCTTGCGGCTCAAGGGTTCGGGGGTCACTGTGGTCCGCGCGGGCTCGGCGGGGCGGTGGTCTCGCGCAGGACGAGGCGGATGGGCATCTGCACATGTCCCGGCGGTTCGGCGGCCGGCTCGTCCAGCTGCCGCAGCAGCAGCCGGGCGGCCTCGGTGCCCTGGCCGGTGACCGGCTGGGCGATGGTGGTCAGCCCGACCACGTCGGCGAGTTCGTGGTCGTCGAAGCCGATGACGGACACGTCGTCGGGCACCTTCAGCCGGTGGCGGCGCAGGGCGCGCAGCGCGCCCATCGCCATCTCGTCGGACTGCGCGAACACCGCGGTCGGCGGGCGCGCGGCGGCCAGCAGCTCGGTCATGGCCCGCTCACCGCCCTCGACGGTGTAGTCGCCGTCCGCCTCCAGGGCCGGGTCGTGCTCTATTCCGGCCTCGGCCAGGACGTCCAGATACGCCTGACGCCGCTCGACGGGGGTGGTCCAGTGCAGCGGCCCGCTGGCCCCCGCGATCATGCCGATCCGGCGGTGGCCGAGGTTGACCAGGTGCCGTACGGCGCTCTCCGCGCCGATCCGGTCGTCGATGCCGACCACGGTGAACCCGGGCCGGGCACCGCCGACGGTGCTGGCCAGCGGCACCCCCAGCGAGCGCAGCGCGGCGGACTCCTCCTCGTCGGGGATCAGCAGCGACAGCACGGCGTCCACCCGCTTGCGGACCGGCAGCTTGGTGAAGAAACGCTTGCGCGTCTCCGGCGAGCCCAGGTTGTAGAGCAGGACGTCGTACCCGGCGGCGCTGAACACCTTCTCGGCGGCGTCCAGCACGGTGCCGAAGAACCAACGGCCCACGTACGGGACGACGACCCCGATGGTGAAGGTGCGGCCGCTGGCCAGGCTGGATGCCGAACGCGACGCGGTGTAGCCGAGCCGGCCGGCGACGGCCGTGATCTGTGCCCGCACCTCGTCGGACACGCCCGGCTGACCGCGCAGGGCGCGGGACACGGTGGACGCCGAGACTCCGGCGGCGCGGGCGACATCGGTGATGCTGACCGTCACAGCGCATTTCTCCCGTCGGTTTCACATCGATGTGATCTGTGGGTGACGTGACCGTAAACCCGCCTTCGTTGTTGCGCAAGCGTTTGCGTTCATATTTACTTGGGCCGATTCCCAAGAGATCTCGTTGTGATCCATGATCAGCGCACGCGTTTGGGCGCTGTGAGCCGACAGGAACTGTGCATGCGATACGCCCCGCCCGGCCTCTGTGTGAACGACTTCGCCCTCCTGCGCGACGAGGACGGCACGTACGCGGTGCTGCACCTGCAAGGCCCCTGGACACCGGAGTTCGACCATCTGCGGATGGAGACCTCCTACGGCCGGGCCACCTCCACCGACCTGGTCCGCTGGCAGCCCCAGGGCAGCGCCTTCGGCAACGGCCTGCCCGGCCGCTTCGACCAGCAGGCGGTGTGGACCATGCACCCCTTCCGGCACGGCGCCGGAATGGCGATGTTCTACACCGGCGTCTCCGGCCTCACCCCGGGCGGCTGGCCGCTCCAGTCCGTCGGCCTCGCCCACTCCGACCGCACCGACGGCACCGGCTGGCGACGCCACGGGACCGGACCGGTCGTCGAGGCCGACCCGCGCTGGTACCGCACCGGCGAGCGCATGGGCTGGCGCGACCCCTTCGTCGTGCGCGACGACGCGTCGGACGGCTGGGTCATGGTCGTCTGTGCCAGCGACGCCTCGCTGCCGGTGGAGGTCAGCGGCTGCGTGGCGCTGGCCACTTCCGACGACCTGGAGCACTGGACGGTCCACCCGCCGCTCATCTCGCCCGGCGACGTCGACGAGTTGGAGTGCCCGGTCCTGGAACGCCTCGACGACGGGTCCTGGCTGCTGCTCGGCTCCATCGGCCAGACGCGCGGCTTCGAGGCGTGGACCGCCCCGAGTCTGCGGGGCCCCTGGACCCGGCGCGGCCCCCTCGGCCCGACCGGCTCCTACGCTCCTCGCGTCATCGCCGCGCCCGACGGCTCCCGCGTCGTGCTGCACACCACGCCCCGCCGGGTGGATCTCACCGACGCCGGGGAACGCTGCCGCGGGATGCTCGCCCAGCCCAAGTCCCTGGTCGTTGCCGACGGTTCGGCACCCCGCCTGGAGTGGTGGCCCGGTCTGAACGCCTGGCTCGGCGAGGAGACCGACCGCCCCGTCCTGAACGCGGTCGGCGCCATCGGCGTGTCAGGCCCCGTCGAGATCACCCTGCGCACCGAGGCCGCGGACGGCGACCGGCCCGCCCTCGTCGTCGGCTGCGACGGCAAGAACCTCTGGGTCACCGGCCCCGGTGGGGCCCGGCTCGGCGAGACCGCCCTGACCGAACCCGCCACCACGCTGCGCATCCTCACCATCGGCGAGTACGTCGAGGTCTACGCCGACGGCGTCTTCGCCCTGACGACCCTGTGCTACTCCGGCCACCCCGCCCCCTGGAGGGCCGTCACCGAGGGACACAGCCGCGCCGTCCCCGTCCGCCCGGTCCGGCTGCCCGACCCCCACCGGGACGACGCCTCGGCCGTCTGGCCCGGCCCGATGTCGAGCTGAAAGGCCCAGCTGTGAACAACCCTTCCTCCGGTCACCCCTTCCCCGACGGCTTCCTGTGGGGAGCCTCCAGCGCCGCCCACCAGATCGAGGGCAACAACGTCAACAGCGACTGGTGGCACCGGGAGCACGAGGCGGACAGCACCCTCCCGGAACCCAGCGGCGACGCCTGCGACAGCTACCACCGCTGGCGTGAGGACATGGACCTGCTCGCCGAACTGGGCTTCACCGACTACCGCTTCAGCATCGAGTGGGCCCGTATCGAACCCGCCCCCGGCCACTTCTCCAAGGCGGAGATCGCCCACTACCGCCGTATGGTCGAGGGCGCCCTCGACCGAGGTCTGCGCCCCATGGTCACCCTCCACCACTTCACCGTGCCGCGCTGGTTCGCCGAGCGGGGCGGCTGGACCGCCGAGGGCGCGATCGACCTGTTCGAACGCTACGTACGGGCGACCGCGCCGGTCATCGGCACCGGCGTACGCCACGTCCGCACCATCAACGAGCCCAACATGATCGCCCTCGCGGTCGCCTTCCGTGAACTGGGCACCGAGGTGGCACCCATCGCCGGCATCCCGCTCCTCGACAGGCCGACCACGGACGCGCTGATCCGGGCCCACCACAGGGCGCGGGCGGCGGTGAAGTCGATCTCCGCCGACATCCAGGTCGGCTGGTCGATCGCCAACCAGGTCTACCAGGCCCTCCCCGGAGCCGAAGCCGTCACCGCGGCCTACAGTCACCCCCGCGAAGACGTCTTCATCGAAGCCGCCCGGGGCGACGACTGGATCGGCGTCCAGTCCTACACCCGTACGAGGATCGGCGCGGACGGCCCGCTCCCCGCCCCCGACGGCGCCGAACGCACCCTCACCGGCTGGGAGTACTACCCCCAGGCCCTCGGGCACGCCCTGCGCCACACCGCCGGGATCGTCGGCGACGTCCCCCTCATCGTCACCGAGAACGGCATCGCCACCGACGACGACACCCGCCGCGTCGACTACACCACCGGAGCACTCCAGGAAGTCTCCGCCGCCCTGGAGGACGGCCTCGACGTACGCGGCTACCTCCACTGGAGCGCCCTCGACAACTACGAATGGGGCTCCTACAAGCCCACCTTCGGCCTCATCGCCGTCGACCCCGACACCTTCGAACGCACCCCCAGGCCGTCCGCCGCCTGGCTCGGCGGACTCGCCCGCACCCGCGTGCTGCCGCGCATCACGTCCTGACGAGCCGCAGCGACGCGGGTCCGCCACCAACAGGAACGGGCCCTTCGAGAGTGAACTCTCGAAGGGCCCGTTTCTGTTGCGATGCGCCGATACCGCGGCCTCGGCTACGTACTAGCGGTCACTTTCCGTAGTACGCGTTGTAGATCGAGACCGTCGACTTGTTGCCCTGCTTGTCGGCGATCTTCGCGTGGAAGGAGATGCCCTTCCCCTTCGCCGGGTTCTTGACGGTGATCTTGCCGTTCTTGACCTTGAGCAGCTTCCAGGTCTGGCCGTAGTCGTACGAGACGTACACGTACAGCGACTTGAGGTTCTTGCCCGCGGCCGAGCCCTGCACGGAGACCGGGATCGTGACCGTCTTGCCGGCCGCGACCCGGCTGTCGAGGCCGGTGGTGGCGTTGAAGCGGACCGTGGAGGTGGGCAGCTTCGCGAAGTCGGCCTTCTTGGACTTGAAGGTCCAGCTCACGTCGATCCGCGTGGAGGCCGCGGCGACCTTCACCGTGCGCTTGACCGAGCTCGTGAGCTTGTAGGTGGCCTCGGCGGCCGGGACCTTGAACTCCTTCAACCCGATGAGCGGGTCGTCGTTCGAGGCGACCTTCGCGCCGTTGCGGTACAGCGTCGTCGTCACCGAGGTGTACAGCGAGGAGCCCGGGTGACCGCTCCCGTCGGCGAACAGCGGCAGGTAACCCGCGATGCCGTTGCCGTCCCGGAAGACGCCGTAGTCCGCGTTGATCTTCGGGCCGAAGACGGCCGTGTTGAACGTCCTCGTGTAGCTCTTGCCCGCCTTGAGGATCTGCGGGTAGTCGTCCGTGTAGTAGGCCTCGCTGATCGGCATCCCGGTGGCGTCGACGCCGGCGTCCTGCTCGAAGTCGAACAACCACTGGATCTTCTCACCGGTCGACACGTACAGCGTGCGCGAGGACGGCAGCTTCTGGGTGACCCCGAGGCTCATGCTTTCGTCGTCGGGCAGGAAGCCGTACGCGGTGACCGCGCCCGTCTTGCCGGACGCCGCGGCCCCGAGGTTCGCCTTCACCTTGGCCAGCTCGCTCGCCTTGTAGTGCTTGACGTGCGCGCCCTGGAGCTTGGTCGTCTTGGTGCCGGTGAAGGTGTCGTACTCGGTGCCCGCGCCCTTGGTCCACTGTCCGGCCCAGCTCTGGAAGAGGCCGGAGGAGATCGCCGGGCCGACGTGTGCCACGCGCACGTCCTGGAAGGAGTCCAGGCCGATGCCGGTGCCGATGCCGGTGGCGTCGTCGAAGAAGTCGACGACTGCCGACAGCGGCTTCGCCCCCGCGTCCGGCACCGTGATGTCGGCGCCCTTGGCGGTACGGGCGTCGAGGGTCACCGTGGTGTTCTTGGTGACGCTCAGCCGGGGCTGGACCAGCCAGTCGACCCCGCCCTTCGCCTCGACCAGGTCCTTCACGAAGAGGGAGTTGAGCACGTACTTGCCCTTGGGGACGCGCAGGGTCGCGGTGTCGGCCGTGCTCTGCGACGTGTAGTCCCGGGCCTCGCCGAGGCCGGAGTAGCCCTCCAGGTCGGTGAGGTGCGTGGGCGTCTCACCGGCGCGGTTGAGGTACTTGAAGGTGACGTCGTACGACTCCACCTCGCGCTCGACCGCGACGGCCGTGCGCACGGCCTGGCCGCCGCCGCTCGCCGTCACGTACGCCGAGTACGCGCCGTCGAGGGTGCCGCCGAGCTTCGTGTTCGCGGTGACGTCGACGGAGGCCTTGCCGCCCGCCGGGACGGTGACCGTCTTGGCGCCGAGCGCGAAGAAGCCCGCCGGAGCCGCCTGGCCCTTGGGGTCGGTCGCGGAGATCGCCAGGGTCAAGGTGACGTCCGTCGTACCGAGGTTGCGGTACGTCAGCTGCTTGGTCGTCGCCGTGTCGTCGGTGTGCGGCCACTGCGCGATCCCGAAGCTCACCGACGACGGGTCGGCGATCACGGTCTGCTTGATCGCCTTGTCGACGGCGATCCGGCCCGAACCCTGCTGGAACGGCGTGTACTTGCCGCCCTTCGCGGAGCCCGTCAGCGCACCCTTGAGCTCGGTGTACGTCCAGTCCGGGTGTTCCTGCTTGAGGATCGCCGCGGCACCCGCGACATGCGGGGTCGCCATCGACGTACCGGAGATGGTCAGGTAGCCCGCGGGCTTCTCGCCGACCTCCTGGTCGATGAGACTGCCCGGAGCCGCCGCCGCCGTGATGTCCACGCCGGGCGCGGTGACGTCCGGCTTGATGCTGCCGTCGCCGACGCGCGGGCCGGTGCTGGAGAAGTCCGCCAGCTTGTCGTTGTCGTCGACGGCGCCGACCGTGAGCGCGGCGTCCGCGCTGCCGGGCGAGCCGATCGACTCGGGGCCCTCGTTGCCCGCCGCGATCGCGAAGAGGATGCCCTTCTCGGCCGAGAGCTTGTTGACCTCGGCCTCCAACGGGTCGACGTCGGGGGTGTCCTGGCCGCCCAGGCTCAGGTTCACGATGTCGGCGCCCTGCTCGGCCGCCCACTCCATGCCCGCGAGGATGCCCGAGTCGTCGCCGCTGCCGGTGTCGTCGAGGACCTTGCCGTTGAGGATCTTCGCGCCGGGCGCGACACCCTTGTACTTGCCGCCCGACTTGGCGCCGGTGCCCGCCGCGATGGACGCGACGTGCGTGCCGTGGCCGAAGTGGTCGGTGGCGTCGGCGGCGGCGGAGAAGTTCTTGGACTCGATCACCTGGGTCTTGAGGTCCGGGTGGCTCGCGTCGACACCGGTGTCCAGGACGGCGATCTTGACGCCCTTGCCGTCGTATCCGGCCGCCCACGCGGTGGGGGCGCCGATCTGCGGCACGGACTTGTCGAGGCTCGCCTTGCGGACGCCGTCCAGCCAGACGTGCGCGATGCCGGAGGCCGTCTTGCCTTCGTCGGTGACCGCGGACCACAGCTCGGCCGCGTCCCGCTGGGGCGTCTGCACCGCGTCCGCGTTCAGGGCCTTCAGGCTCCTGCGGAGCGTGCCGGCCTCACGGACGTCGGCCTTGGCGGCCGCCGCGGTTCCCCGGTAGCCGACGATCACCTTCAGGCCCCGCTGCTGGGACTTGCGGACCGCCGCCTTGTTGAGCTCGGTGACATCGAACAGCCGGCGGTCGAGCTTGCCGTCGGCTATCAGCGCCTGCGCGTCGGCCGGCACCACCAGGGTGTGGCCGTCGGCCTTGCGGATCTGCACGGGTACGTGCTCACGGCCCTTGGCCCGCTCGAAACCGACGACGCGCCCCTTGGCGTCGACGACCACCCGGTCACCGGTGATCAGGGTGATGCGGTGCTTGGCCGTGATCCCGGCGGCTTTCCCCGCCGCGGAGACACCCCCCGTGCGCTGCTCCGCCCGCGCCGACGCCGGGCTGGTCATTCCCGCCGCCAGCGCCACGGACGCCGCTACGGCGACGCTCGCAGCGCACGCTCTCTTCACTTGTCTGCGCAAGTCTCCCCCTGGAGATCAGGTCCGGACGAATCCCCGTTCATCCGGTCGGGGGAAGCCTCGTACGCATGCACGTACACCCCCCGGAATACGCAAGTATGCCCGGGGGGTGATCGCCCCCTCAATAGCGGGGTGAGGGTGAAGAGTTGACGGAGTTGTTCCGCTAAGCCCCCGCACGCTCCTTTTGTGCTTCTTTAAGCACCCGCGTTCTCCTTGACGGAGATCTTTCCCTTGCGGATCGTCGCGAGGCGCGGGGCCTTCTTCGCGATCGCGGAATCGTGCGTGACCATGATGAAAGTGAGCCCGTGCTCCTTCCACATGGTCTCCAGCACCTCCATGATCTCGTCGCGCATGGACTCGTCGAGGTTGCCGGTCGGCTCGTCGGCGAGCAGCACCTTCGGCTGCTTGACCAGGGCGCGGGCGATGGCGACACGCTGCTGCTGGCCACCGGAGAGCTCGGCGGGCAGATGCCCGAGCCGCTCGGCGAGCCCCACCGACTCCAGTGCGTCGGCGGCCCGTTGCCGCCGTTCCTTCACCTTCACACCGAGGGGTACGAGGGCGGTCTCCACGTTCTCCTGGGCGGTGAGCGTGGGAATCAGGTTGAAGCTCTGAAAGACGAATCCGATGTTCTCGCTGCGCACTTTGGTGAGCTTCGCCTCGGACAGTTTGGCCATGTCCGTGCCGTCGAGTTCGACGCTGCCCGCGGTGGGCCGGTCGAGACCGCCGAGCATCTGGAGGAGGGTGGACTTTCCGCCACCGGTGGGGCCCTGGATGACGAGCCGGTCGCCGTCCGCGATGGTCAGGTCGACACCGGCGAGCGCGTCGACCGTCTCCTTGCCCCGGGTATAGCGCTTGGTGACGCCTCTGAGTTCGTACATGGTGCAACTCCTGGATGAGGTGAAGGGGGTGCCCGGTACAGCGGGCGACAGCGGGCACCCCCCTTGAGGGGGCGGGGCCCAGGGGCCTATTCGACGCGGCGCAGGGCGTCCGCGGGGCGCAGCCGGGAGGCACGCCAGCCGCCGAAGGCGCCGGCGATCAGACCACCGGTGACGGCGAGGGCCACCGCGCCGGCGATGGTGCCGAGGCTGACGGGCGCGGTGAGCGTGACGTCGAGGGCCTTGGCCGCGGCCTGCCGGCCGGGACCGCCGAAGCCGCCACCGCCACCGAAGCCGCCACCGCCGCCCTGGCCTCCGCCGCCGCCCGAACCGCCCACCTGCGCCTGCAGGGTGGGGCTGATCTCGGTGACGATGTAGGCGCCCGCGAGGCCGATCGCGATACCGAGGGCGCCGCCGACCAGACCGTTGACCATGGCCTCACCGACGACCTGTCGGGTCACCCGGCCCGACTTCCAGCCGAGCGCCTTGAGGGTGCCGAACTCACGCACGCGCCGGGAGACGGCCGAGGAGGTGAGCAGACCGGCGACCAGGAACGCGGCCACGAGCACCGCGATGGACAGCCACTTGCCGACGTTGGAGGCGAGGCTGGAGGCGGTGGAGAGGGAGCCGGAGACGGTGGACGCGAGGTCGGCCGAGGTGGTGACCGTCGTCCCCGAGATGTTCTTCTGGATGGTGCTCTTCACGCTGGAGATCTGCTGCGAGTCCGACGCCTTGACGTAGATCGTGGTGACCTTGTCCTTGGAGCCGCTGAGCGTCTGCGCCTGCTTGAGCGGGATGTAGAGGTTGGCCGCCGCGTCACCGCTGTCGGGCGTGGCGATACCGATCACCTTGTACTTGACGCTCTTGACGGTGACGGTGGAGCCGACCTTGAGCTTCTGCTCCTTGGCGTACGAGACGTCGGCGACGACCACCTTGGCGTCGGTCTCGGACGTCTTGAACGTACGACCGCTGGTGATCTTCGAGGAGGTCAGCGGGCCGAGGTCGGGCTTGGTGACGTCGGTGCCGTACACCGAGTAGTTGTTGACGTCGAAGTTGGCGCCGCCACCCTCGACACGGCCCTGCGGGGACTGCTGGGCGTTCGGGCGCCCGCCGCCCTGGCCCGTGCCACCGCTCTGGTTCTGCTGGAACTGACCCCGTGTGAACTGGCCGTTGATCTTGATGACCTGGAGGCTCAGCCCGCCGACGGAGTCCGCGACGCCCTTCTGGGAGTCGACCTTGGTGACCGTGGAGGAGGCCAGGGTCTGGAAGCCCTGCACCATGACGCGGTCGCTGCTCTGCTCCTTGGTGGAGCCGTTGTCGTTCGCGTCGAAGTTGAAGCGCGGACGCTGGCTGGTGCTCGTCGCCGGCGCCGCCGCCTTGGTGACGGTCATGTCCGTACCCAGTCCGTACAGCGACTGGAGGACCTTGCCCTGCGCCTTCTCCATGCCGGACGACACGGAGCTGACCACGATGACCAGGGCGATGCCCAGGGCGAGTCCGGAGGCGACGACGAGCGCCGCCTTCCTGCGGCGGCGCAGTTCGCGCCTCAGGTAGGTGAAGAACATGGCGGAAAGCTAGGTACGGCGCGTGATGGAGGGATAAGCCCCGCATAAGAGAAGGATGAGAAGACTGTGGCGGCCCAGGAATTCACCTGTGGGCCGCCGAGGAATCCTGTGCACCCGCCAAGGCCGACGGCCCGCACCCCTGGCGGGGCGCGGGCCGTCGTACTGAGCAGCCGTCACGTTCGAACGAGCCGTCACGTTCGAACGACGAAGACCGCAACCATCAATTGAGGAACCACTACGGCGAGCAACCACGTCCGCGAAAGCGGCGACGGTTTAGCCGCAGAGGCGAGCCTAGGCGGCCGAGCCGGCCTTCCAGGCGGACCAGCTCAGGTTCCAGCCGTTGAGGCCGTTGTCCGGGGCGATGGTCTTGTCGCCGGTGTTCTTGACGACCACGACGTCACCGATCAGCGAGTGGTTGTAGAACCAGGCCGCGGGCGTGTTCGCGTCGCCCGCACCCTTGGTGTCCGACAGACCCACACAGCCGTGGCTGGTGTTCACCGCGCCGAAGATGGACTTCGCGCCCCAGTAGTTGCCGTGGATGAAGGTGCCGGAGTTCGACAGACGCATGGCGTGCGGCACGTCCTTGATGTCGTACTCGCCCTTGCCGTCGGAGTTCGTGAAGCCGACCGTCGAGCCGTTCATCCGGGTCTCCTTGAACTTCTCGGAGATCACCATCTGACCCTGGTACGTCTTGTGCTCCGGGGATCCCGAGGAGATCGGGATCGTCTTGATCGTCTTGCCGTCCTGGGTGACCTTCATGGTCTTGGTCTGGGCGTCGACGATCGAGACCTGGTTGCGGCCGATCTTGAAGGTGACCGTCTTCTGCTGCACGCCGTAGACACCGCTCGCGCCCTGGACGCCGTCCAGGTTGAGCTTGAGGGTGACGGTGGAGCCGCCGGTCCAGTAGTTCTCGGGACGGAAGTCGAGCCGGTTGGCATTGAACCAGTGGCCGACGACCTCCTGGCCGCTGCTGGAGGAGACGGTGATCCCCTTCTGCACGGCGGCCTTGTTCGTGATCGCCTTGTTGAAGTTGATCGAGACCGGCATGCCGACGCCGACCGTGGAGCCGTCCTCCGGCGTGAAGTTGCCTATGAAGCTGTTGGCCGGGGAGACCGTGGTGAACGAGGCGTTCTCGTGGGCGACGAGGCCCGCGGAGTCGGTGGCCTCGGCGGCGACCTTGTACGTGGTGGCGCGCTCGAGCTGGGCCGTGGGCTTCCAGCTCTTCTTGTCGGCGGATATCTGACCGGAGACGGGCGTGCCCGACTCGGTCGTCATGGTGACGGTCTGGAGCGTGCCCTTGCTCACGGTGACCGCCGCGGCGTTGTTGATGGAGGCGTTGTCGGAACCGTCCGCGGGCGTGATCTTGATCTGTGCCTGGGAGCTCTTCTTGGCCGCCGCCGCATCGGCCTGAGCCTGCGAGGTCTCGCCGTCCGAGGCACTGGCCTTGCTGCCGTCCCCACTGCTGCACGCAGAGAGCACCAGCACTCCGCCGAGCAGTGCGGACGCGGCCATCAGTCGCTTGCGCCGCTTACTGTCCGTCATCACACGCTTCTCCATCGTCGCCGAATCACCTGGAACCACATGAGCCCCGTAAAAACCCTTAACGCTACGACCGGTTCGTCCCGTTCCACATACTTCCGATATGTGGGTCACACCACGTCGATCCACAGCGTCAACCGAATCGAACGGAGCCGCCGGACCCCGATCGAGTGGTACCGACAGCCGGACCGGAATCACTGGTGCGGAGGTGGTCGGTGCGTCGTCAGAGACGACAGAACCCCGGGCGGCGGTTGCCACCCGGGGTCACGTTTTCCCCAAGAGGCGTCAGCCGACTCCGACTTCCTCGTCGTCATCCTCGTCGCCATCATCCTCGTCGAGGTCCCATTCCGGCGAATCGGGGTCGTAGTCGATCGGCTCACTGCTCCAGGAAGCCTGCGCGAGATCGACCCCGGGCACCTCGCTGACCAGGTCGAACGGATCGACGAGATAGGCGAGGGCCTCCGCAGTGTCTTCCGTCACTGCGTTCTCCGCATGGGCCCGCTCGTCGGCCGGCATGGCGGAGTCGTCCGCGATCCGACGCAGCGCGGCCTTGGAGACGGCGTTCGCGTCGTCGACTTCCAGTACCAGCTCCACGCGAAGCCGGACAAATCGTGATGTCTCAGGAGTACTCATGAGACGGAGCGTACGGCCCGTGGCTCTCGCGACTTTCCCACGACCCGCGCCTTTCATTAGCATCGGCCCACACGGCCAATTCGCCAGCGCCACAAGGGGATCGATATTACGTGTCCGCCGCTCGTCGCTCGTTGCTGACCGCCACCGCAGCGGGAACCCTTCTGGGGGCCCTGTGGTTCGTCCCGTCCGCCAACGCGACTCCGGAAAAGCCTGTTCAGGCCAGTGCCATATCGACGAACACCACGTCGAGAACCGCGGTGCAGGCCTCCACGGAGTCGAGCGACACCCAGTCGGGCGCCGCCGATTCGAGCGACGCCGGAGCGAACGACACGGGGGCCGCCGACACCGCGTCCAACGACAGCGGGACCCGGCTCGCCGACACCGGAAGCGTCAACACGACGCCGTACGTAGTCGGCGGAACCCTTTTCCTCGGCCTCGGCGCCGGCTTTGTGACCTACTCGGTGCGCCGGGAGCGCGCGGCGGCCTTCTGAGCGCGACGCTCCGGCCCGGAAACCCACGGGATACCCATGCGAGACCTGACCGAGCTGACTGATGTCGAGGAGCCCGCGTGGCCGCTCCTCTCCGAGGCGATCTCCAACAGCAGGGTGTCCATGGATGTGCTGCCGGTGGACCCGGCGCAGGCCCGTGGATCCCTGCTGCAGCTGCAACTCACCGCGCGCTCCTGGCTCGGCTCCTTCGTGCTCAACTGCGGCGGGGTGCTGCTGGACAGCGGCTGGTTGCGCATCTACGGCAGCCCCGACGACGACGCGCCTCCGGGGACGCCGAGCTTCGCCGAGGTCAACGACATCCCCGAGCGGTTCGACCCGGCGTGGCAGCCGGAGGCCGGGCTGGTCGTCGCCCATGACGTCCTCGGCGGGGTCTTCGTGGTCAACGGATCCGAACCCGCACGGGCGAACCGCCCCGGCGGTCCCGGCGAGGTGCTGTACTTCGCGCCGGACTCCCTGCGCTGGGACGCACTCGGCGTGGGCTACGGGCCTTGGCTCAGCTGGATGATGGACGGCGCCCCGGAGCAGTTCTACGACACCCTGCGCTGGCCCGGCTGGCGCGCCGAGACGGGGCCCCTGCCGGGCTCCCACGGGATCACCTTCGACCCGGTCCTGTGGACAGCCGCCAACCGCCGCGACCTGCCCGCGGCCCGCCGCCGCGCCGTCCACATGTCGGACCTCATGGACCTCCACCGGGGCACCGGCCTGGAGCTCGACAAGATCGACCCGGGCTTCCTGGGCAACTTCGACGACTACTGAGAAGTTCCCGGGTCCCTAGAGCGCGCCCCTAGAGTGCGCCCCTTGGGGCGCACTCTAGGGGCGCGGGGAACTGCGCGACCAGCCCCCACGGCCCGCAGCTGTGAACCGAGCCACAAGCGGAGCGGCTACGCCGCGCGCCGCCCGCCGCCCTGCCCGCCACGCTCCGTACGTCGCTGCTGCGGGGCACGCCCGCGACCGCCGGAGCGACCCGCACCCCCCGTACCGCCACCCGTGCCGCCACCCGTGCCACCGGCGGTACGCCGCGGCTGACGGCCCTGCGACTCCGAACCCGAACCCGAACCCGACCCCGAACCCGAACCCGTACCGGCAGGGCGCCTCGCCCCGCCTCCGACCCGCGGGCGCGACCGCTTCTTCGGCTGCTCGGCCGGCTGCGGCACCTCGATGACGACCGGGACGCCTGAGGGCTCCTGGGCGCCGGTGAGGCGGGCCAGTTCCTCGTCGCTGGATGTGATCCGCGCCGTACGCGGGGTGATGCCGGCGTCCGCCATCAGACGCGTCATCTCCCGCCGCTGCTCGGGCAGTACGAGGGTGACGACGCTGCCGGACTCACCGGCCCGGGCGGTGCGTCCGCCACGGTGCAGGTAGTCCTTGTGGTCGGTGGGCGGGTCGACGTTGACCACGAGGTCGAGGTCGTCGATGTGAATGCCGCGCGCCGCCACGTTGGTGGCGACGAGCGCCGTGACCTGGCCGTTCTTGAACTGGTCCAGGGTGCGGTTGCGCTGCGGCTGGCTGCGCCCGCCGTGCAGCGCGGACGCCCGGACACCGTTGGCGAGCAGCCGCTTGGTGAACCGGTCGGCGCCGCGCTTGGTGTCGACGAAGAGGATCACCCGGCCGTCGCGCGCCGCGATCCGCAGGGCGACGGCCTTCTTGTCGGTCTCGTCGGCGACGTGGAGCACATGGTGCTCCATGGTGGTCACCGCACCCGCCGAGGGGTCCACGGAGTGCACCACGGGGTCCGTGAGGAACATCTTCACGAGCCGGTCGATGTTCTTGTCGAGCGTGGCCGAGAAGAGCAGTCGCTGACCGCCGGGCTCGACCTGCTTGAGCAGCGCGGTGACCTGCGGCATGAAGCCCATGTCGGCCATCTGGTCGGCCTCGTCGAGGACGGTGATCGCGACCTGGTCGAGGACGCAGTCCCCGCGCTCGATGAGGTCCTTGAGCCGCCCGGGGGTGGCCACGAGCACCTCGGCGCCGCGGCGCAGCGTGCCGGCCTGCCGGCCGATCGACATCCCGCCGACGGCCGTGGCCACGCGCAGGTTGACGGCGGTGGCGTACGGCGTGAGCGCGTCGTCGACCTGCTGCGCGAGCTCGCGCGTGGGGACGAGGACGAGCGCGAGCGGCGCCCTGGACTCCGCCCGGCGGCCCGCCGTACGGGCCAGCAGGGCGAGTCCGAAGGCGAGCGTCTTGCCGGAGCCGGTGCGGCCGCGGCCCAGGACGTCACGTCCGGCGAGGGAGTTGGGCAGCGTCGCGCCCTGGATCGGGAAGGGCTCGGTGACGCCCTGCGCGGCAAGGGTCTTGGTGAGGGCCGCCGGCATGTCGAGCGCGTCGAAGGAGTCGACGGCGGGCAGCGCCGGGGTGATGGTCTCGGGCAGGGAGAACTCCTGCGGCGCCACGGCCTTGCGGGCCGGGCCCTTGCCACTGCCGCTGCCACTGCCACGGCCGCCGCCGCGGCCCGCGCCCTTCGCGAAGCCGCCGGCCTGGGCGCCACCACGTGCGTTTGCCGGCCGCTTACGGGCGGGACGTTCGGATCGAGTCATGCTGGATCTGGATTTCCTTCCTGGGCCCCACGGACTGCACGCACAGCGCTCGCTACTGACAAGCACTCACAGCACGAGCCGGGACCCGCACCCCGAAGGTGCGGGCCCCGGCTCTGGAAAAGCGCGTCCCCGAAATCAGGCGGGGATGATGTTCTCCGCCTGCAGGCCCTTCTGGCCCTGCGCGACGTCGAACGAGACCTTCTGGCCCTCCAGCAGCTCACGGAAGCCGGAGCTGGCGATGTTGGAGTAGTGGGCGAAGACGTCGGGGCCGCCGCCGTCCTGCTCGATGAAGCCGAAGCCCTTTTCCGAGTTGAACCACTTCACGGTGCCAGTAGCCATGTTGTTCTCCTGAACAGGTAGGGCCCCAATCCGGAGATGCACCGGGAAATGCCGGAGATGCCGGTAAAACAAAACGCGCCTGCGGAGGATTCCGATCAGGCGCACAAAGTAAATGGGTACCAAAAACGTATCAATGAGACAGTAGCACACTCAGGGGCGGGTGTGCGACGCGGTGCCGTGGGCCGGGGAGCACCCCCGGCCCACGTACGACACACGCAGGCTACGCGAGCGGACCCGTCACCGGCTCCACCGCCGCGACCACGTGACCGCCGCGCACGAACGCGTCCGCCGCCTCCAGGTCCGGGGCGAGGAAGCGGTCGGGGCCGGGGCCCTGGACGCCGGCCGCGCGGACGGCCTCGATGACCGCCTGCGAGGCGGGAGCCGGGGTGAGGCCCTCGCGCAGTTCGATCGCGCGGGTGGCCGCGTACAGCTCGATCGCGACGATACGGGTGAGGTTGTCCACGGCGGTGCGCAGCTTGCGCGCGGCCGACCAGCCCATGGAGACGTGGTCCTCCTGCATGGCGGAGGAGGGGATGGAGTCCGCGGACGCCGGTACGGCGAGGCGCTTCATCTCACTCACCAGCGCCGCCTGGGTGTACTGGGCGATCATCAGGCCCGAGTCGACGCCCGCGTCGTCCGCGAGGAACGGCGGCAGGCCGTGCGAGCGGTTCTTGTCGAGCAGCCGGTCGGTGCGGCGCTCGGCGATCGAACCGAGGTCGGCGGCGGCGATGGCGAGGAAGTCGAGGACGTAGGCCACCGGGGCGCCGTGGAAGTTGCCGTTCGACTCGACGCGGCCGTCGGACAGCACGACCGGGTTGTCCACGGCGGAGGCGAGCTCGCGCTCGGCGACCGTGCGGGCGTGCGCGAGGGTGTCGCGGCCGGCGCCCGCGACCTGCGGGGCGCAGCGCACGGAGTAGGCGTCCTGGACGCGCGGGGCGTCGCCCTGGTGGTGGCCGGTGAGCTCCGAGCCCTTCAGCACGGCCAGCATGTTGGCGGCGCTGGCGCTCTGTCCGGGGTGCGGGCGGATCGCGTGCAGCTCGGGGGCGAGCACCTTGTCCGTCCCGAGGAGGGCTTCGAGGGAGAGCGCGGCGGTGACGTCGGCCGACTTGTAGAGCGTCTCCAGGTCGGCGAGGGCCATGACCAGCATGCCGAGCATGCCGTCGGTGCCGTTGAGGAGGGCGAGGCCTTCCTTCTCGCGCAGTTCGACGGGGGTGATGCCGGCCTCGGCGAGCAACTCGCCCGCGGGCCGTACGACACCGTCGGGGCCCTCGGCGTCACCCTCGCCCATCAGCGTCAGCGCGCAGTGGGAGAGCGGGGCCAGGTCGCCGGAGCAGCCGAGCGAGCCGTACTCGTGGACGACCGGGGTGATCCGGGCGTTGAGGATGTCGGCCATGGTCTGGGCGACCTCGGGCCGCACACCGGTGTGCCCGGAGCAGACGGTCTTGAGCCGCAGGAACATCAGCGCGCGGACGACCTCGCGCTCCACGCGCGGGCCCATCCCTGCGGCGTGCGAGCGGACGATGTTGCGCTGCAGCTGGGCGCGCAGCTCCGGGCTGATGTGCCGGGTCGCGAGGGCGCCGAACCCGGTGGAGACGCCGTAGACCGGCTCCGGCTTGGCGGCCAGCGCGTCCACGATCTCGCGGGCCGCGGCGAGGGCCGCCACCGCCTCACCGGAGAGCTCGATCCGGGCGCCGTCGCGCGCCACGGCGAGTACGTCGGACGCGGTCACTCCGGACGTCCCCACCACCACAGTGTGCATATCCATATTCAGGAGCGTACGCAGTGAATTCGATGATGTCACTAGTGGGTGCCCGGTTGACCCCTTACTTCGGCCTACGTCACACACGCCCGCGAGAACTCAGGGACGGGGGTGCTCGTGCCGCCCCCGGAAGCGGCGGCGTTCGCCCCGCGTCGGGGAGGGCGCGTCGGCGAGGCGTACGACCGGGTCGTCCGGCCCCTCGCGCCCGGCGACGACGGGCTTCGCGGCCCGTACCGCCTTCGCGCGGTACTGGGCGGCGTCGGCCAGCCTGAAGAGCCGCCGCGCCGAGCGCACCGGACCGATCGGGTCCGCGGTCGAGGCGACCCCGCACGCGACCCCCTCCCCCAGCTCCAACTCGGCGGCGCGGCGGCACAGTTCGTCGGCGATGCGGACGACCTCGTCGGCCGGCGGCCCGACCGCGAGCAGACAGAACTCGTCACCGCCGAGGCGGGCGGCGAGGGTGCCCGGGAGCATCGCCCCGCACAGCGACAGCACCGACCCGAACCGTTCCAGGAGCCGGTCGCCGACGGCGTGCCCGCGGGTGTCGTTGACGTTCTTGAGTCCGTTGAGGTCACAGACGACGAGACTGACCGCGGCCCCTTCCTGCCGGTGCAGCTCGATGGCCTCGTCCAGGCGTACGTCGACGGCGCGGCGGTTGGCGAGCCCGGTGAGGGCGTCCGTGAACGCGAGACGCCGGGCCTCCTCCAGACGCTCGGTCTGGGCGATCCCGGCGGCGACCACGGAGGCCAGCACGGTCGCGAATTCCGCGTCGGCCCGGTCGAAGACGGGGGCCGCGGCCGGGCGGGCCACATACAGCTCGCCCCACGCCCGCCCGTGCAGCACGATCGGGGCGACGACGCAGCAGCCGCGGCCGCGCTTGCGCAGGGCCGCGACGCGCTGGTGGCAGTACCCGGCGGGACCGGCCGCCGGCCCGCCCGCGGTCTCCACCCAGGCGTTCGGGCCGCCGCCCCCGGCCCAGCGCTCGTGCAGGAACTCGGTGATCTCCGGGAACTGGTGCACGGGGTAGGCCTCCGCCTCCGGGAACTCCTCCTCGTCCGGCGCGCGTTCGCCCACGTTCGCCAGGACCCGCAGCCGGCCGAGCTCGCGCTCCCACACGGAGAGCGCGGCGAAGCTCCCGGCGAGCGCGTGGCAGGCGCCGAGCGCTGCGGCCCGCCAGGACTCGCGTGGGGTGTGCGCCGCCGCCATCCCCTGCGCCAGCTCCACCACGGCCCTCAGCCGTCTGTCCTCACCCATCACTCCAGGCTAGGGATATTCACGGCGATTCGGGACATTAGTAGGGCGAACAGGGGTCCGAGTGGCCGTACCGGCCGGAGGGCGCCGGGAAGCTCCGGGGACTACTCCCCCGGCCACTGCGGCTTGCGCTTCTCGTTGAAGGCGGCGACTCCCTCCGCGCGGTCCCCCGAGAAGGCGACGGACCGCCAGGCGGCGTCCTCCACCTCCAGGCCCGCGCGCAGGTCGAGCCCCTGCCCGAGGCGCAGCGCGCGCTTGGCGGCGCGCAGGCCGACGGGGGAGTTGGCGGCGATGCGGGCGGCGAGCGCGAAGGCTTCGGTACGGTCCCGGCCCGCGTCCACGAGTTCGTCGACGAGGCCCAACTCCCGTGCCTCGGCCGCCTCCAGCCGCCGCGCGGAGAAGATCAGCTCGGCCGCGCGGGCCGCCCCGACCCGCCGCGGCAGCAACTGCGTGCCGCCACCTCCGGGAATCACCCCGACCGACACCTCGGGCAGCCCGAGCACCGCCGTACGGTCGGCCACGATCAGGTCGCAGGACAGGGCGAGCTCGAAACCGCCGCCGAGCGCGAAGCCGTGCACGGCGGCGATCGTCGGCATCGGCAGCTCCAGGACGCCGGTGTACGCGGCCCGCGCGACGGGGCGCTGGCGGACCAGGTCGGCATCGCTGAAGGAGTTGCGCTCCTTCAGGTCGGCGCCGACACAGAAGGCGCGCTCGGCGGTGGAGGTCAGCACGACCACGCGCACGTCTCGCTCGCGGCCGAGTGCCTCGCAGGCGGCCGTGACGGAACGGGCCATGTCCGTGGACACGGCGTTCATGGCCTTCGGCCGGTCGAGGGCGAGCTCCGCGACGTGCTCGTGCCGCCGTACGACGACGAACTCCCCGAACCGCCGCTCGTCCCCTTGCTCCGCCATGACGCCCTCCCGGTGAACGGTTAACGCGGGTTAACTCCCGACGCCTCCGATCATCGCAGCCGCCCCCGCCCCGCGAAACCCGTACCCTCCCCTCCCCTCCCTTCACCCGCCGCTCCCCGTTCGAGTGACATCCCGCCCAACTCCCGCCCCACGCCCCCAAAACGCGCATAACCTGCGCACCGCCCGGCGCTTCGGGGGACGCAGGCACATCGGGGAGGGATGACCATGACGAACGGCACGACAACAGACGTGACGAAGGAGCCACCGGACACTCCGTGGACCCCGTACGCACTGCCCACGGCATGGCGCTCACCGGTCCCGGGTGCCGCGGCAACCCGCCGGACCATGCGTCCGGCGACCGCCAACCCGCTGATCGCCCGGCTGTCGGCCGACCGCCCCGCAGCGGGGCCCGCGGCACCCGGCGGCGCTCCGGCGGGCCGCATGCCGACCGCCGAGCCCCTGGTCGGCCGTCCACCGACCGGGGACGCGTCCACGGGCCCGGCGGCGGCTGACGGCGCGGTGACCCACCCCGTGGCGGTCGGTGGGGCCGGTGTGGAGGACGAGGCGGTCGGTCCGGGCTGGGGGCGGTCCGGACGGGGGCGGCACCGTAAGCCGCGGCCCCGGCGGGTGCTGTTCGCCGTGGGTGGGCTCGCGCTGGCCGCGGGGGCGTTGAGCCTGGCGCGGATGGCGCCGGAGTCGATGGTCGGCGGCGCGGCCGGGAACACGGAGGCCGAGCCGAGGCCCGGAGTCGCCACGGGCGAGGCGCTCGACGCCGCGCCGACCGTCTGGGCCACGCCCTCCACGCATCCCGCGTCCCAGGGCGCGACCCCCGCACAGGTCGCGGTGAGCGCGACCCCGGCCTCGGGTGTGAGCCCGGCGCCCACGGCACCGTCGACGGCCGCACCGTCATCGGCGGCGGCGATCCCGTCCGCCCGGGCGAGCGCCCCCGTGGAAAGCGTGCCGGACACGACCGGCATCCCGACCGCACCCGTCGCCGTACCGTCGCAGCCACGTACGCAACAGCCATCGGCCCCGAGCCCCACCACCCGCGCCCCGGCCCCGTCGCCCAGCCAGAGCGCGCCGGGTCTGTGCGTGCCGATCGTCGGTATCTGCGTGAACGATCTGGCGGGCCCCGCCGGAGGGCATTGACCCACAGGACGTTGAGCCGGAGGGCGTTGAACCGGAGGGCGTTGAAGGAGACAGGCCTCAGGGCTGGTCGCCGTCGCGGCGGGCCAGTAGCCATGGTTCGACCACGCCGAGGCCACGGACGGGGCGCTGCCACATCGGCTGGAGGGCGAAGTGGTAGTCGGGCGGCTCCTCGCCCTCCTTCTCCGCGGCGGCCGCGGCCTCGGCGGCCTCCGCCTCGGAGGCGGGCGCGTCCCCGGTGCGGATCAGTTCCTCCGCGAAGGCGCCGTCCACCAGGACGGCATCCCGTGGCGCTATCGACGTAAGACGCGAGGCGAGGTTCACCGTCGTACCGAAGACGTCGCCCATGCGGGTCGTCACGGTGCCGAAGGCGATGCCGACGCGCAGCTCCGGCATCGTCTCGTCGTTGGCCATCGTCTCGATGAGGCGCAGGGCGATCTCGGCGGCGACCCCGGCGTCGTCCGCGGAGTACAGCACCTCGTCGCCGAGGGTCTTGATGAGGCGCCCCCCGTGCGCGGCCACCAGGTCGGCGGCGGTGGTCTCGAAGGCCTCGACGAGCTCGCCGAGTTCCTCCTCCTCCATCCGGCGCGTCAGCCGTGTGAAACCGACGAGGTCCGCGAAGCCGACGGCGAGACGGCGGTCGACCATCTCCTCGTCGTCGCCGGCCTGGACGACCCGGCCGGTCGCGGCGGCGAGCTGGCGCCGCCAGACGTAGACGATGAACTCCTCCAGCTCGGGCAGGAGCAGCTCGATCAGGGGGTACGTGACCTCGGTGCGCGTCATGCCCGGTTCGGGGGGCTCGGTCAAGCCCTCAAGGAAGGAGTCGATCTGCCATTCGGCCAGGCGGGCCGTGGTCTGTCCGGTGGAGCGGGCGACCTGGACGGCCATCGCCTCGCTCAGCAGGCCCGCCTCGACGAGACCCGCGAGCCGCCGCAGCGCCAGCACGTCGGCCTCCGTCAGCGCCTTGGCCTGGCCGATGTCGGCGAAGCCCATGGCCCGCCAGAAACGGGAGGCCAGTTCCATGGAGACACCGGCGCTGCGGGCGGCCTGGAAGGGGGTGTAGCGGCGCTCGGCGCCGAGGATGAGCGTTTCGAGGCGGAGCGCGAGGGGGTTCTCGCCGGAGTCGGCGAACTGCTCGTCCATCCGGTTCTGCGCGTCCAGGCGGCTCTGTCCGTCCATCCACCCGGTCGTCCCACCGGTCCTCTCGCCGGCCGCCCCGCCGGTCGTGCCACCGGTCTTCTCGCCGGCCGTCCCACCGGTCTTCTCACCGGTCGTGTCACCGTTCGTGTCCACGCGTGCGCCCGCGTCCCCCCGCCCGTTCGCGCCGTGCGGGCCCTGCGCGCCGCTCGTGTCGTCCGCATCGTGGGTGTCGACGCGTGCGGGCGCCGGGTCGGTGACCGACCCTGCGGTACGCCCCGGCTCACCGTCGGGGGCGGGGTGCGCACCCGTGCCGGAGTCCGTGTCGTCGACGGTCACGCCTGCTGCCCTTCCGATCTGCCGCGGTCAGGTATCGACCGCGCTCAACTCTACGGCAGGTGTGCGCTGGCTCACTCCTGACTCGTACGCCCGGTCGGGGCTCGGCACCACGATCGGTTCCGGGCCCCACGGCTGAGTACGGTCCGCCGGCCTCCTCGGCTCACGCCGGCCGCAGATGGACGATGTCCCCCGCTCCCACCGGCTGCTGTACGCCCTCCTCCGTGGCCAGGACCAGACGTCCGTCCCCGTCCACCGCCACCGCTTCCCCGGTGATCGACGTGCCGCCGGGCAGTTCGGCCCGCACCACCCTTCCGAGGGTCGCGCATCCCGCGGCATACGTCTCCTGGAGACCGGAGGCGACGGGGTCGCCACCCGCGGCGCGCCACTTCTCGTACCACTGCTCCAGGGAGCGCAGGACGGCCCGCAGCACGGTGTCACGGTCCGTGGTCGTGGCGCCCGCGAGGGCGAGGGAGCCCGCGCCGGGCACGGGGAGTTCGTCCGCGCGCAGGGTGACGTTGATACCGATGCCGACGACGACCGCGTCGCTCCCGGCGCGCTCGGCGAGGATGCCGCCGGCCTTGCGCTCCTCGCCGTCCACGGTGACCAGCAGGTCGTTGGGCCACTTGAGCGCCGTGTCGACGCCCGCCACCCGGGACAGGGCCGTGGCCACCGCGACCCCGGTGAGCAGCGGCAGCCAGCCCCAGCGCTCGACGGGGACCCCGGTGGGCTTCAGCAGGACGGAGAAGAAGAGGCCCGAGCGGGCCGGTGCGGTCCACTGGCGGTCCAGGCGGCCCCGCCCGGCGTTCTGCTCCTCGGCGACGAGGACGGCGCCCTCGTCGGCCTTCTCCTCCCCCGTGGCGAGGGCGACGAGGTCGGAGTTGGTGGACCCGGTGCGCTGTACGACCTCGACATCGCACCAGAGCCCGTCCTCGCGGACCAGAGCCCGGCGCAGGGCGGTGGCGTTGAGCGGCGGACGGGAGAGGTCGGACCACCGGTCCGACCTCGACTCACCGTGCCCGTCGGAGGGGCTTCCTTCTGCACCTGGTGGTGTTGTCATGCAACCCAGCCTAGGTTTGACATCCTCCGCCCCGCGAGAAGGGGACGGATTCCAGCCCTGCCGGGCTGAGGTTCACGGGCGCTCGATCACTCTCGTGATGTCACCCCTCCGGCGTGTCCCGCCGCGAGGTACCCATCCTACGGCCGGTCCCGGTCTCTCCGCGGCCTGATCCGGAGATCTCGTCCCCGCTGAAACCAGAGGGGGAGTGTGGTAAACGCCGCACTGCCGAACCGTATCGGCACCACTACCCTACGAGTCAGTAGCAACCCCCTGAGCACGTCACCCTCATTTTCCCACTGAGCAGGCAGGGAGCCGCACCCCGATGTCCGAGCCGGAAGAGCTGCACCACCCCGACATCCACACGACCGCGGGCAAACTCGCGGACCTGCGGCGCCGCGTGCAGGAAGCGACGCACGCCGGCTCGGCACGCGCTGTCGAAAAGCAGCACGCCAAGGGCAAGTTGACGGCCCGTGAGCGGATCGATCTGCTGATCGACGAGGGCTCGTTCGTCGAGCTGGACGAGTTCGCCCAGCACCGCTCGACCGACTTCGGCATGGAGAACAACCGGCCCTACGGCGACGGTGTCGTCACCGGCTACGGCATGGTCGACGGCCGCCCGGTCGCCGTCTTCTCCCAGGACTTCACCGTCTTCGGCGGCGCCCTGGGCGAGGTCTTCGGCCAGAAGATCATGAAGGTGATGGACTTCGCGCTGAAGACCGGCTGTCCGGTCATCGGCATCAACGACTCCGGCGGCGCCCGTATCCAGGAGGGCGTCAGCGCGCTCGGCATGTACGGCGAGATCTTCCGCCGCAACACCCACGCGTCCGGCGTCATCCCGCAGATCTCGCTCGTCGTCGGCCCCTGCGCGGGCGGCGCGGTGTACTCCCCCGCCATCACCGACTTCACGATCATGGTCGACCAGACCTCGCACATGTTCATCACGGGTCCGGACGTCATCAAGACGGTGACGGGTGAGGACGTCGGCTTCGAGGAGCTCGGCGGCGCGCGCACCCACAACGCGGTGTCGGGCGTGGCCCACCACATGGCGGGCGACGAGAAGGACGCCATCGAGTACGTCAAGCAGCTGCTGTCGTACCTGCCGTCCAACAACCTCAGCGAGCCCCCGGTCTTCCCGGAGGAGGCGGACCTCGCCCTCACGGACGAGGACCGCGAGCTGGACGTGATCGTGCCGGACAGCGCGAACCAGCCGTACGACATGCACGCGGTGATCGAACACATCCTGGACGACGCCGAGTTCTTCGAGACCCAGGCGCTGTTCGCGCCGAACATCCTCACCGGCTTCGGACGGGTCGAGGGCCACCCGGTCGGCATCGTCGCCAACCAGCCGATGCAGTTCGCCGGCTGTCTGGACATCGACGCGAGCGAGAAGGCGGCCCGCTTCGTGCGCACCTGCGACGCCTTCAACGTCCCCGTCATCACCTTCGTGGACGTGCCCGGCTTCCTCCCGGGCGTCGACCAGGAGCACACGGGCATCATCCGCCGCGGCGCCAAGCTGATCTACGCGTACGCCGAGGCGACCGTCCCGCTCATCACGGTCATCACCCGCAAGGCCTTCGGCGGTGCCTACGACGTCATGGGCTCCAAGCACCTGGGCGCGGATCTCAACCTCGCCTGGCCGACCGCCCAGATCGCCGTGATGGGCGCGCAGGGCGCGGTGAACATCCTGCACCGCCGTACCATCGCCGACGCCGAGAGCACCGGAAACGCCGAGGCCACCCGGGCCCGCCTGATCCAGGAGTACGAGGACACCCTCCTCAACCCCTACACGGCGGCCGAGCGCGGCTACATCGACGCGGTGATCATGCCGTCCGACACCCGCTCCCACGTCGTACGGGGTCTGCGTCAGCTGCGCACGAAGCGGGAATCACTCCCTCCGAAGAAGCACGGCAACATCCCGCTCTAGAACCCCGGACCCTTGGGAGCAGACATGACGATCAAGGTCGTACGGGGCAATCCGACCCCGGAGGAGCTGGCCGCCGCCCTGGCGGTGGTCCGAGCGCGCGCCGCGGCGGTGGCCACCACGCCGCCCGGCGCGCCCGGCACCCGTGACTCCTGGTCGGACCCGTCCCGCATAGCCACCCAGCCCCTGCCCCAGCCGGGCCCCGCGGCATGGACACGCACCTACTGGCCCGCCTAGGGCCTACCGGCCCGCCCAGGGCCGTCAGGGGGCCGTAGCCGATCCGGATTCCCGGGTCGGCCCGCACCCCGTCGAGGTCCAGCGGCGCGGGCTTGTGCGGCGGCTGTTCGCGCAAGTTGAGTACGCGTACTCAGGCGCCCGGAACCCTCGCCACCGCACGATCGAGGGCATGCTGTGGTCCGACCCGGAGAACGAGCCGCCGAAGGAACTGCGCGACATGCAGGAGATGTTGCGGCGGCTCGGCCTCCTCATGGCGTTGGCCATGCTGCTCGCGATGATCGTTCTCGGCGTGATGTGACACGAGGCGATGGAGCACGACACGCCCGCGCCGATACCCTGACCGCATGACTGATCAGCCGCGCCGCCGCCTCGTGCTCGCCTCGCAGTCCCCCGCCCGGCTCGGACTGCTGCGCCAGGCCGGACTCGACCCCGAGGTCATCGTGAGCGGCGTCGACGAGGACGCCGTCTCCGCCCCGACCCCCGCCGAACTCGCGCTCGCCCTGGCCGAGGCCAAGGCCTCCGTCGTGGCCGCCAGGCCCGAGGTCCAGGGCGCCCTGGTGATCGGCTGCGACTCGGTTCTCGACCTGGACGGCGAGGCGCTGGGCAAGCCCGCGGACGCCGAGGAGGCCACCGCGCGCTGGAAGGCCATGCGCGGCCGGGCCGGCACCCTCCAGACGGGTCACTGCATCTACGACACGACCGCCAAGCGCTACGCGTCGGCGACCGCGTCCACGGTGGTCCGCTTCGGCGAGCCGACCGACGCCGAGATCGCCGCGTACGTCGCCTCGGGCGAGCCGCTCCATGTCGCCGGGGCCTTCACGCTCGACGGCCGCTCGGCCCCGTTCATCGAGGGCATCGACGGCGACCACGGCAACGTCATCGGCATCTCACTGCCGCTGGTGCGCCACCTGCTGGCCGAACTGGGTGTGAGCATCACCGAGTTGTGGACCCCGCGGGAGAAGTGATCAGGACACGGTCGGCGTCGGGGGCGCCGTGACCGGGGATCCCCCGGTACCGCCGTTCGTACCACCGTTCATTCCGCCGTTCGTGTCTCCGTTTCCGTCCTTGCCGCCCGCGCCGTCGCCCGGCGCGGCGTCGGCGGGACCCACCCCGCGGTCGAACGCCAACAGAGTGAAAACGATCAGCGCGAGCACCACCATCATGAACACGAACGCGCCCCAGCCCACCAGCCCCACGGTGAACGCGCCGAGCAGACCGTGCACCACCGCGGCGCTGGTCAGCAGGATGCGGCCGAAGAGGCCCGGCCCGCGGCCGCGCACCGCGACGAGCAGCGCGGCGACGCCGCACAGCGCGAAGTAGAGGCCGAAGAGCAGCCCCCCGACCTTCGACGAGACGGACATCATGTCCGAGTCCAGACCCGCCAGGGACATGTCCTGGCGGTCGACGACCACGCCGAGGAACCAGTTCAGCAGCGCGATGCCGATCGCCTCCACGAAGAGCACGATCGCCGCCACCCACGCCACCGGTCTGCGCACCACCGGTCCCCACCCACTTCCGAGTGCTGTTACCCCAAGTATGTTCGAGACCTCCCGAACGCTACTAACGGGTAAACGCCGGGACAAGGGTTCGGCCGCGGGCAAAGAATCATTGGGCCATTCGTAGGGACTCCACAAAGAAACGCTGTGCGGCGCAGCACGGCCGCACAGAGACCTTGGCCACACAGGAGGGCTAGGGTTCAGCCAAGGATTGCTGCGTACCGCGGTGTGACAAGGGATCTCGCGGGTCGAGCGAGCCTCGAATCACGCTCCGTGTGGGCAAGCTCACCATTGGGGACGGGTCGAAAGGTCGTGTCGGCAGTCCCTAAACTCGGCTTGTTTCAAGGAGGGAGCCATCGTGCGCAAGGTGCTCATCGCCAACCGTGGCGAAATCGCTGTCCGCGTGGCCCGGGCGTGCCGGGATGCCGGGATCGCGAGCGTTGCCGTGTATGCGGAACCAGACAGGGACGCGTCGCATGTCCGGGCGGCGGACGAGGCGTTCGCTTTGGGCGGTGACACCCCCGCCACCAGCTACCTGGACATCGCCAAGGTCCTCCAGGCCGCCAAGGACTCCGGCGCGGACGCCATCCACCCGGGCTACGGCTTCCTGTCGGAGAACGCCGAGTTCGCCCAGGCGGTCCTGGACGCGGGCCTGACCTGGATCGGCCCGCCCCCGCAGGCCATCCGCGACCTCGGCGACAAGGTCGCCGCCCGCCACATCGCCCAGCGCGCCGGCGCCCCCCTCGTCGCGGGCACCCCCGACCCGGTCAGCGGCGCCGACGAGGTCGTCGCCTTCGCCGAAGAGCACGGGCTGCCGATCGCGATCAAGGCCGCCTTCGGCGGCGGCGGACGCGGCCTGAAGGTCGCCCGCACCCTCGAAGAGGTCCCCGAGCTCTACGACTCCGCCGTCCGTGAGGCGGTGGCCGCGTTCGGCCGCGGCGAGTGCTTCGTCGAGCGCTACCTCGACAAGCCCCGCCACGTCGAGACCCAGTGCCTGGCCGACACCCACGGCAACGTCGTCGTCGTCTCCACGCGTGACTGCTCGCTCCAGCGCCGCCACCAGAAACTGGTGGAAGAGGCCCCCGCGCCGTTCCTGTCCGACGCCCAGGTGGCGGAGCTGTACTCCTCCTCCAAGGCGATCCTCAAGGAAGCCGGATACGTCGGCGCCGGCACGGTGGAGTTCCTCGTCGGCATGGACGGCACGATCTCCTTCCTCGAGGTCAACACCCGCCTCCAGGTCGAACACCCGGTCACCGAGGAAGTCGCCGGCATCGACCTCGTCCGCGAGATGTTCCGCATCGCCGACGGCGAGGAACTCGGCTACGGCGACCCCGTCCTGCGCGGCCACTCCTTCGAGTTCCGCATCAACGGCGAAGACCCGGGGCGCAACTTCCTGCCCGCCCCCGGCACGGTGACGCTGTTCGCCCCGCCGTCGGGTCCGGGCGTGCGCCTGGACGCGGGCGTCGAGTCCGGCAGTGTGATCGGCCCGGCCTGGGACTCCCTGCTCGCCAAGCTGATCGTCACCGGCGCCACCCGCGAGCAGGCGCTCCAGCGCGCCGCCCGCGCCCTGGAGGAGTTCCAGGTCGAGGGCATGGCGACGGCCATCCCGTTCCACCGCGCGGTGGTCCAGGACCCGGCCTTCGGCCCCGAACTGACCGGATCCACCGACCCGTTCACGGTCCACACCCGCTGGATCGAGACCGAGTTCGTCAACGAGATCCCCGCCTTCACGGCCCCCGCGGACACGGAGGCCGACGAGGAGCCGGGGCGCGAGACGGTCGTCGTCGAGGTGGGCGGCAAGCGCCTGGAGGTCTCGCTGCCGTCCTCGCTGGGCATGTCCCTGGCCCGCACCGGCCTCGCCGCCGGCGCCAAGCCCAAGCGCCGCGCCGCGAAGAAGTCGGGCCCGGTGGCCTCCGGCGACACCCTCGCCTCGCCCATGCAGGGCACGATCGTCAAGGTCGCGGTCGAGGAGGGCCAGGAGGTCAAGGAGGGCGACCTCGTCGTCGTCCTGGAGGCCATGAAGATGGAACAGCCCCTCAACGCCCACCGCTCCGGCACCATCAAGGGCCTGAGCGCGGAGGTCGGCGCGTCCATCACCTCCGGCGCCGTGATCTGCGAGATCAAGGACTGAGACACGGCCGTACGGCATCCGAAGCGCCCGGGGGACTGAGCAGTCGGTCCCCCGGGCGCTTCGGCTTTCCCCGGGGGCGGGAGAGCGTCCCCCTGGGGAGGGGCGACGTCGAGCAGGTGCTCGCGCCCGGGTCAGCCGGGTGAGCGGCCGGGATGGTCCGGCTCGGGCCGGGCCCGCATCGCGCCGATCACGGACCAGGCGACCGACACCATCGGGACGGCCACGACCGCGCCGATCACACCGGCGAGGATGCCGCCCCCGATGACGGACACGGCCACGACCACCGGGTGCAGCCGGACCGCCCAGCTCAGCACGAGCGGGTGCAGGACATGACCCTCGATCTGGCCGACGACCACGATCAGGGCGAGCACCGCGAGCGCGACGACCGGCCCTCGTGAGGCCAGCGCGACGACCGTGGCGACGGCCAGCGCGATGGGCGAGCCCACCAGCGGGATGAACGCGGCGAAGAACTCCAGCAGGGTCAGCGGCAGGGCCAGCGGCACGCGCAGCGCGAACAGGGCTATCCCGACCAGTACGGCGTTGGTGGCGGCCACGATGATGATGCCGCGGGTGTATCCGGCGAACGTCCGCCACGCGACGCGTCCCGCGCGGCCCCAGCCATCCCGGGCGCTCTCGGGCAGCAGGCCCTGGAACCAGTGCCAGAACCTGTCCCCGGAGTGGATGAAGAACAGCGAGCAGAACAGGGCGAGCACCGCTCCGGTCAGTACCTCCACCGCCCGCCCGACGCCGCTGAGCGCGCTGCTGATGAGTGTGGAGCGGTGCTCCGAGAGGTACTTCGTCACCTTGCCCTGAAGATCCGACAGCACGGTGGGGCGGACGCGGAAGGGAGGGCCCTCCAGCCACCGCTGGATCCGGTCGATGCCCCCGGCGAACTGCTGCCCCAACCGGCCCGACTCGCTCGCGACCAGGCTGCCGACCAGGGCCAGCAGCCCGAGCACCAGTACCAGGCTGCCCACCACGCTCACCACGACGGCCAGCGGCCGTGGCATGTGCCGCGCCAACAGATCGGCCAGGGGGCGCAGCACCGAGGTCACGACCAGCGCGAGGAACAGGGCCACGGCGACCAGTTGCAGCCGGCCCAGGATCTTGAAGGCCGCGTACACGGCCGCCCCGAGCACCAGCAGTCGCCATGCGTACGCCGCGGCCACTCGCAGCCCCTGGTTCACCGGCGCGTCGTCGCGCCCCGTGGCACGCCGGATCGCCGTCCCCGCCGTACGGGCCCGTGTCACCGCTCCCACTCCGCGGGCGGGCCGACTTCCCAGCACGACGTACCGCATCCGTCGCCGGTGCGAACGGCGCGATCCGTCGTTCACCTGTGCGTCACCGCCTCCCGTCGCCGTGTCAGGGACAGGTTGCGGGTGGACGCGGAGCCGTCGCAAGCCGGGGCATACGCGGACGAACCGCCCCCATGGACCGTGAGCTGGGCCGCGTCCCCGTATCGCGGCCGGGGTGACGGTCGAGTGGAGGGTGCCTGGCGTACGCCATACGGCCCACGGAATCCGCGCCCGACGGCCGTGAGCCCGGGCCGGGTGGGTGGTACCGCGCGCTCCCGGCCCCGTCAGCGCCGGGGCACGCCGGTCGAATCGGTCAGCGGCGGCGCAAATCCGCCACTCGCGCCCGCTCTCCCGGGGACTGCTCGCCCAGGACGGTAGCGCTGCGCAACTGCGGTCCCGCACCCGGCACCTGGCCGCGGCGCGGACCGGGGAGGGGCATGTCCCGGCGCGGCTGGCGCCCCGCCGGGGCCGTGTCTCCTCCCGCGCCGGCACCCGACTGCCCGGCCACCGCGATCTGTACGCCCTGGTCCGCCAGGGCCTGCAGTTCGGTGGCCGCTCGGTCGTCGTGCGCGGGCGGCTCGTCCGTGACCAGGCGGGTGATCAGATCGGTCGGCACCGTCTGGAACATGGTGTCGGTGCCGAGCTTGGTGTGGTCGGCGAGGACGACGACCTCCGCGGCGGCCTGCACCAACGCGCGGTCGACGGACGCCGACAGCATGTTGGAGGTGGACAGGCCGCGCTCGGCGGTCAGCCCACTGCCGGAGAGGAAGGCCCGCGAGACCCGCAGCCCCTGGAGGGACTGCTCGGCGCCGCTGCCGACCAGGGCGTAGTTGGAACCGCGCAGGGTGCCGCCGGTCATCACGACCTCGACGCGGTTGGCATGGGCCAGCGCCTGCGCCACCAGCAGGGAGTTGGTGACGACGGTCAGCCCGGGCACCCGCGCGAGCCGGCGCGCCAGCTCCTGCGTGGTGGTGCCCGCGCCCACCACGATGGCCTCGCCCTCTTCGACGAGACCCGCGGCGAGATCGGCGATGGCCGTCTTCTCGGCGGTCGCGAGATGCGATTTCTGCGGAAAGCCGGACTCCCGCGTGAACCCGCCCGGCAATACCGCACCGCCATGCCGGCGGTCGAGGAGTCCTTCTGCCTCCAGTGCGCGCACGTCCCGCCGTACGGTCACTTCGGAGGTCTGGACGACGCGGGCGAGCTCACGGAGCGACACGGCCCCGTTCGCTCGCACCATTTCGAGGATCAATTGGCGACGTTCTGCAGCGAACACGAAACTGACAGTAACCCCAACGACCGTCTGCTTTCAGCAGTTTGCGCCGAATAACAGAAGTTGTTCGCATGGCAGTAGGCGAAGTGGTATACGCGCCTACTCGTGCCGCCTATGCCGTACGAATGGTCGACAACTCCCCGTGACCAGCGGGAAGTCGGGCTGGGACGTCAGCCTTCGTCGCCCGCCTTGCGGGTGTGCAACTGCCGGGCGACCTCGGCGATCGAGCCCGAAAGGGAGGGATACACGGTGAACGCGTTCGCGATCTGTTCGACCGTCAGATTGTTGTCGACCGCGATCGAGATGGGATGGATCAGTTCCGAGGCGCGCGGCGCGACGACCACACCACCGACGACGATCCCGGTTCCGGGGCGGCAGAAGAGCTTGACGAAGCCGTCCCGGATGCCCTGCATCTTGGCGCGCGGGTTGCGCAGCAGGGGCAGCTTGACGACCCGGGCGTCGATCTTGCCCGCGTCCACGTCGGCCTGCGTGTAGCCGACGGTGGCGATCTCGGGGTCGGTGAAGACGTTGGACGAGACCGTCTTCAGGTTCAGCGGAGCGACCGCGTCGCCCAGGAAGTGGTACATGGCGATACGTCCCTGCATCGCCGCGACGGAGGCGAGGGCGAAGACGCCGGTCACATCACCGGCGGCGTACACGCCCGGGGCCGTGGTCCTGGAGACCTTGTCGGTCCAGATGTGCCCGGAGTCCCTGACCCGGACCCCGGCCTCCTCCAGACCCATCCCGCTGCTGTTCGGAATGGCGCCGACGGCCATCAGGCAGTGCGAGCCGCTGATGACGCGGCCGTCGGAGAGCGTGACCTCGACCCGGTCGCCGACCCGCTTGGCGGACTCGGCGCGGGAGCGGGCCATGACGTTCATGCCACGGCGCCGGAACACGTCCTCCAGCACGGCGGCGGCGTCCGGGTCCTCGCCCGGCAGCACACGGTCGCGGCTGGAGACGAGCGTGACGCGCGACCCGAGCGCCTGGTAGGCACCGGCGAACTCGGCACCGGTGACACCGGAACCGACCACGATGAGCTCCTCCGGCAGCTCGTCGAGGTCGTAGACCTGCGTCCAGTTCAGAATCCGCTCGCCGTCCGGCTGCGCGTCGGGCAGCTCACGCGGATGTCCGCCCGTGGCGATGAGCACGGCATCGGCGACGAGCGTCTCCTCGGTCCCGTCCGCGGCCCGTACGACGACCTTGCGCGACCCGTCCAGGGCCTGCATGCCCTCCAGCCGCCCCCGCCCGCGCAGCACCCGCGCGCCGGCCCGGGTCACGGACGCCGTGATGTCGTGCGACTGCGCGAGCGCGAGCCGCTTCACACGCCGGTTGACCTTCCCGAGATCGACCCCGACCACCCGGGCGGCCTGCTCCATGGGTGGGGTGTCGTCGGCGACGATGATCCCCAGCTCCTCGTACGACGAGTCGAAGGTGGTCATCACCTCGGCCGTCGCGATAAGGGTCTTCGACGGCACGCAGTCGGTGAGCACCGACGCCCCGCCCAGACCGTCGCAGTCGACGACGGTCACCTCCGCGCCGAGCTGGGCGGCAACCAGCGCCGCCTCATATCCGCCGGGTCCGCCACCGATGATCACGATCCGAGTCACGTACTCCATTGTCCCGCACGCTTCAAGGTGCTTCCGCCCGGGGGCCGCGCCCGCCCGTATCCGAGCCCCTTCCGTTATGTGCTCATCCGTTATGCGCTTATGCGTTCTGTTACGCAAGAGGCTCCTGTGCTCCCTGCCGTACCCTCGACCTCATGTCGCTCTACGCCGCGTACGCCGGCAATCTCGACCCGCGGCTCATGACGCGCCGCGCCCCCCACTCGCCGCTGCGCGCCACGGGCTGGCTGAACGGCTGGCGGCTGACGTTCGGGGGCGAGCACATGGGCTGGGAAGGCGCGCTGGTCACCCTCGTCGAGGCCCCCCGCTCGCAGGTCTTCGTGGCGCTGTACGACATCGCCCCGCTGGACGAGGACTCCATGGACCGCTGGGAGGGCGTGGGCCTCGACATCTACCGCCGGATGCGCGTACGCGTGCACACCCTGGAGGGCGAGGAGCCCGCGTGGGTGTACGTACTGAACGGGTACGAGGGCGGACTCCCCTCCGCGCGCTACCTCGGTGAGATCGCCGACGCGGCGGAGTCGGCGGGCGCGCCCCACGACTACGTGATGGAACTGCGCAAGCGCCCCTGCTGAGGGCCGCCCTTCGGCGCACCTCCAGCGCCCTCCACTAAGGGCACCCTTCGTGGGAAACGACGGTCCACCCCCTCCCCACCCCTTCGTTGGAAACGACAAGACAACGATCGCAAGACCGTGACCTCCCTCATCTACGCGCGTAGGCCTGGACCAGCTACGCTCATGCGCGTGAACGCATCTCTTCTTCCGGACGACATCCAGGGCGACCCTCACGCCGCCGCCGACGCCGCCGCCACCCGCCTGCGGGAGCTCACGGGCGCCGAGACCCACGACGTCGCGCTCGTGATGGGCTCCGGCTGGGCTCCGGCCGTGGACGCCCTCGGCACCCCCGAGGCCGAGTTCCAGGTCACCGAGCTGCCCGGGTTCCCCCCGCCGGCGGTCGAGGGCCACGGCGGCAAGATCCGCTCGTACAAGATCGGTGACAAGCGGGCCCTGGTCTTCCTGGGCCGCACCCACTACTACGAGGGTCGCGGGGTCGCCGCCGTCGCGCACGGGGTCCGTACCGCCGTCGCCGCGGGCTGCAAGACCATCGTGCTCACCAACGGCTGCGGTGGTCTGCGCGAGGACATGCGCCCCGGCCAGCCGGTGCTGATCAGCGACCACATCAACCTGACGGCGACGTCCCCGATCGTCGGGGCCAACTTCGTCGACCTCACCGACCTGTACTCGCCGCGGCTGCGCGCCCTCTGCAAGGAGGTCGACCCCACCCTGGAGGAGGGCGTCTACGCGCAGTTCACCGGGCCGCACTACGAGACGCCGGCCGAGGTCCGGATGGCCCGTGTCCTCGGCGCGGACCTGGTGGGCATGTCGACGGTCCTCGAAGCCATCGCCGCGCGCGAGGCCGGTGCGGAGGTTCTGGGCATCTCCCTCGTCACCAACCTCGCCGCCGGTATGACGGGCGAGCCCCTCAACCACGAGGAGGTCCTCCAGGCGGGCCGCGACTCGGCGACCCGCATGGGCGCCCTCCTCACCCAGGTCCTGGACCGCCTGTAGGGGTCCCGTCCCCCACCCGGGGGCTCCGCCCCAGACCCCCGATCGGCCTGAACGGCCTCGTCCTCGAACGCCGGACGGGCTGGAGGCTTTCAGGGGCGCGGGGAACTGCGCGACCGGCCCCCACCGGCCGTCGACCAAAAGACAACGGCGGACGGGGGATGCGGGGCGAAGCCCCCGCCCCAGGGGCGCGGGGAACTGCGCGACCGGCCCCCACCCACCCGCAGCCGACGGTCGCCCCAGGGGGTCCGGGGGCTGAGCCCCCGGGGATGGGTCGGGTAGGGGCGGCGGGGCGAGAGAAGGCACCCTGGCCGGGTACACAGCAAGGGCACCACAAACAGAGAGGTTCACCCGACGTGCAGGACGAACTCATCGCACGGGCCGAGGCGTGGCTCGCCGAGGACCCCGACCCGGAAACCCGCGAGGAACTCGCCGAGCTCATCGCCGCCAAGGACGTCACCGAGCTCACCGCACGCTTCACCGGCACCCTCCAGTTCGGCACCGCCGGCCTCCGGGGCGAACTCGGCGCGGGCCCGATGCGCATGAACCGCGCGGTGGTCATCCGCGCCGCCGCCGGCCTGGCCGCGTACCTGAAGAAGCAGGGCGAGACGGACGGCCTGGTCGTCATCGGCTACGACGCCCGCCACAAGTCCGCCGACTTCGCGCGCGACACCGCCGCGGTGATGACGGGCGCGGGCCTGCGCGCCGCCGTACTCCCCCGCCCCCTCCCCACCCCGGTCCTGGCGTACGCCATACGGCACCTCGGCGCCGCGGCCGGCGTGGAGGTCACCGCCAGCCACAACCCGCCCCGCGACAACGGCTACAAGGTCTACCTGGGCGACGGTTCGCAGATCGTTCCCCCGGCGGACGCCGAGATCGCCGCCGAGATCGACGCCGTCAGCGGCCTCGCCGACGTCCCCCGCCCGGAGTCCGGCTGGGAGACCCTCGACGAGGGCGTCCTGAACGCCTACCTGGCCCGTACGGACGCCGTCCTCGCCCAGGACTCCTCCCGCACCGCCCGCACCGTCTAC
Source organism: Streptomyces sp. NBC_01450 (assembly GCF_036227505.1). Taxonomy (NCBI): domain Bacteria; kingdom Bacillati; phylum Actinomycetota; class Actinomycetes; order Kitasatosporales; family Streptomycetaceae; genus Streptomyces; species Streptomyces sp. NBC_01450. The sequence goes on from NZ_CP109480.1 coordinate 4,659,156, forward strand.
ACGGCGATGCACGGCGTCGGCAAGGACGTCCTGCTCGCCGCCTTCGCCCGGGCCGGCTTCCCGGAGCCCGTGCTGGTGGCCGAGCAGGCCGAGCCGGACCCGGACTTCCCGACCGTCGCCTTCCCCAATCCGGAGGAGCCCGGCGCGATGGACCTGGCCTTCGCGAAGGCCCGCGAGACGGACCCCGACCTGATCATCGCCAACGACCCGGACGCGGACCGCCTCGCCGCGGCGGTGCGGGACGGCGCAGACTGGCGGATGCTGCGCGGCGACGAGGTCGGCGCGCTGCTCGCCCAGCACCTGGTGAACCGCGGTGCGCGCGGCACGTTCGCGGAGTCGATCGTCTCCTCCTCCCTCCTCGGCCGGATCGCCGGGAAGGCGGGCCTGTCCTACGAGGAGACCCTCACCGGCTTCAAGTGGATCGCCCGGGTGGAGGGCCTGCGCTACGGCTACGAGGAGGCGCTCGGTTACTGCGTCGACCCGGACGGCGTACGCGACAAGGACGGCATCACGGCGGCCCTCCTCATCACGGAACTCGCCTCCGAGCTGAAGGAAGCGGGCCGCACCCTGCTCGACCTCCTCGACGACATCGCGGTGGAGCACGGTCTGCACGCCACGGACCAGCTCTCGGTCCGCGTGGAGGACCTGTCGGTCATCGCGAACGCGATGCGCCGGCTGCGCGAGCAGCCCCCGACGGAGCTGGCGCGCCTGGCCATCACCAGGTCCGAGGACCTGACGAAGGGCACGGACACGCTTCCGCCGACCGACGGACTGCGCTACACGCTGGACGGCGCGCGCGTCATCGTCCGCCCCAGCGGCACCGAGCCGAAGCTGAAGTGCTACCTGGAGGTCGTGGTCCCGGTCGGCTCGCACGCCGAGCTGCCGACGGCCCACGCGAGGGCGGCCGAGCTCCTCGCAGCGATCAAGCGGGATCTGTCGGCGGCGGCCGGCATCTGACCGCGTGTTCCTGACCCCGTGCCACTGACCCCGCGCCTGTGATCCCGCGCCTCCGCGCGGGCCCAGGTCCAGGACTCAGCCACTTACGGGTGATTTCCGCCCGGCAGTTGACGCAGCGCTCCGGTGCGCCACCATCCGACCGAGGAACGGTTGGCGGTAGCGCACCGCCGAGCCCCAGGAGCTGCCGCGTGTCCTCGACCGCCTCCCGGCCGACATCCTCCCCACCCCGGAACGCTCCCGGCGCATTCCCCCCGAACACCAACGCGAACACCAGTACGGGCACGAGGGCGGGCACGGGTACGGGCACAGGCACCCTGTGCGCCCTCCGCACCCATCTGCGCCTGGCGGCGCCCGCCCTCCTCGCCTACGCGGCCGTACGCCTCGTGGGCCTGTTGCTCCTCAACCAGTGGGCGCACCATCAGCACCACGGCGTGTGGCCCATCCTGGCCACGAAGTGGGACGCGGACTGGTACCTGGGCATCGCCCACCACGGCTACACCCACCACCTGGGCACCCGGTACGACGCGAACAACCTCGCCTTCTTCCCGCTGTACCCGTACCTGGTCAAGGCGGTCGCGGTCCTGACCCCGGGCACGCGCGCCACGACGGGTCTGGCGATCTCGATCGCCGCCTCCTTCCTCGCCGCGTGGGGAGTGTTCGCCGTCGGCCACCATCTCCACGGCCGGCGCGTGGCCCTGCTGCTGACCTTTCTGTGGGCGGCTCTCCCGGTCGGCCTGGTCCAGTGGATGGGCTACACGGAGTCCCTCTTCACGGCGTTCGCCGCCTGGTCGCTGTACGCGGTGCTCACCGGCCGCTGGCTCTGGGCGGGCACTCTGGCGTCGCTCTCCGGCCTGACCCGCCCGACCGGCATCGCGACGGCGGCCGCGGTCACCGTCACGGCGCTGCTCTCCCTGCGGCACCGTTTCTCGCCCCGCGCGCTCGCGGCAGCGGCCCTCGCCCCGGCGGGGTGGCTCGCGTATCTCGGCTGGGTGGGCGTGCGGCTCGGCCGCTGGGACGGCTACTTCGCCGTACAGCGGCTGTGGCACAACGAGTGGGACGGCGGCGTGGAGACCGTGCGCCGGGTGCGGGAGGTCCTGGTGCAGGACTCCACGCCGGAGCTCTTCCTGGTGACGGTGACGGTCACGCTGCTCGTGTCCGTGGTCCTCTACGCCCTGTGCGTCTGGGACCGGCAGCCGCTCCCCCTGCTGGTCTTCACCGGCGTCCTGCTGCTGATCGTGCTGGGCAGCGGCGGTGTCTACTTCCCCCGTGCCCGCTTCCTCATGCCGGCCTTCCCGCTCCTGCTCCCCCTGGCCCTCCACCTGTCCCGCGCCTCGTCCCGTTTCCGGGCCCTCGCCGTGACCGCGGCACTGCTGGGTTCGGCGTACTGCGGCGCGTACATGGCGCTGGTGTGGCCGAGCGCGCCCTGAGCCGGCGTCCGTACGGCACCAAACCTGGACTCGAACGTCTCTCGATTCACGGGGAGTTGGGCTGTCGCATGCTCCTCGGCTGCCTGCTCCGTCCCCGCGCGTCTCACGCTGGAGGGAAGCGCGGATGTGCTCCTCACCCCCCTTGGACGCATCCGCCCGCCAGGTGTCCCGCGCCCCCATCACCACGATGAGCGGGACGCCGCGCATGGGCCGGACACGGGGTTCAGCCCGCCCCCCAGGCAACTGGACCCCGTGTCGGGCTCCGGCCGCGCCGCCCTCACACGCGCATGAGGTAGCTGAAGCCCGTGTTCGGGCCGACGCAGGACTGGAGCGTGAGGTCGCCCCAGTACAGGCCCTGGGACGGGGTGCCGCGGCCGGGGCTGACGTAGTGGGCGTACACGCGGTACTCGAACGTGCCGCGTGGCGTCGTGGCGGTGACGACGGTGCCCACGGGCAGCTTGGCGAACCGCTCGAAGCCGCAGTAGTCGTGGCCGACGACGACGGCGGTACGCAGCGCGTAGCCGTCCTCCGTCCCCAGGTCGGGCCCCGTCCACTGCACGGCGTCGCGGCACGCGTCCACCGCCTCCTGCCCACCGCGTACCACCCGGGCCGACCAGGAGCCGATGCGCAGGGTGGTCGAACCGTCCGGGCCGCGCCGACCGAACGTCTCGGCCCCGGCACCGGCACCGGCACCGGCAGACGACGGCTTCGGTGACGGCTTCGCGGGCGTGGTGCCGGAGCGCGGCGAGTTGGACGGGGGTGGCGTGCGCGACAGGTCCGGGAGCTTCGTCGTCGGCGACACGGTGGGCGCGCTGGGGGACGGCGAGGACTCCGGAGCGGGGGCGCGGGACGGTGGAGTGGGAGTGGGTTCGGGCGTGCGGGGGCGGGCCGATGTCCCGAGTGGGGTGGGCGCGGCCGCGTCCGGGGCTGTCCGCTCGGTGGACGGGACGGACGCGGGTGGGCCCGCCAACGCCTTCTCGGGCGCACCGGGAACGGCGCAGCCGGCGAGGGCGACGGAGGCGACAGCGGCCAGGACGGCCGCGGTACGGGCCACCGCGCGGCGGGATCGTCCCTCGCTCGTCGCTCGGAGGGTGCCTGGCATCCGGCGCCTCCGTTCGTGTGACCGCTCGTCCTATCCGAAGCGTCCGTTCACGTAGTCCGTCGTACGCGGGTCCCGCGGGTTGTTGAACATCGCGTCCGTGGTGCCGTGTTCGACGATGGCGCCGGGGGTGCCCTGCTCGGCGAGGAAGAACGCGCACTGGTCGGAGACCCGGGCGGCCTGCTGCATGTTGTGGGTGACGATCACGATGGTGACCTCTTCGGACAGCTCGTGGATCGTCTCCTCGATGCGCCGCGTCGAGGTCGGGTCCAGCGCGGAGCACGGCTCGTCCATGAGCAGGACCCGCGGTCGTACGGCCAGCGAACGCGCGATGCACAGACGCTGCTGCTGGCCGCCGGAGAGCGCGCCGCCGGGCTGCCGGAGCCGGTCCCGGACCTCTTTCCACAGGCCCGCTTTCGTCAGGCACTCCTCGACGAGCCAGTCCTTTTTCTCACGGCCGGCCTTGATGCCGCCGAGCTTCAGGCCGGCGGTGACGTTGTCGTAGATGGACATCGCCGGGAAGGGGTTCGGCTTCTGGAAGACCATGCCGATCTGGCGGCGGGCGTGGGTGATGCGGCGGCCGCGGTCGTAGATGTCCTCGCCGTCCAGCAGCACCCGGCCCGCGAGGGAGGCGGAGCCGATCAGTTCGTGCATGCGGTTGAGGATCCGCAGGAACGTGGACTTGCCGCAGCCGGACGGGCCGATGAGCGCGGTGACCTTGCGGGCGGGCATGGTGAGCGACACGTGCTCCAGGACCTTGTGGTCGCCGAACCAGGCCGAGAGGGAGTCGGCCTCCAGGGTCGCCGGGTTGCTCTCGCCGGGGCCGGAGACGGCGGGCCTGCTCGCCCTGGTGCTCCGCATCTTCACCGTCGGGTCGAGGATCTCGTCGACGAGCGTCGGGTTCGTGTCGGACATGATGGTGGAACTCCTCGTCGGTCAGAGCAGGTTGGGCAGCAGGCGGGTGGTGGCGCCGGAGACGGCGAGGCCGAGGGCGGTCAGCACGGGCACGCAGACGATCCAGGTCTGCCAGCGGCCCCACACGCGGTACGCGGCCATGGTGAGCAGGGCGGCGCCGAGCAGCCCCTGCGACCAGAGGAAGACCGAGAGCCAGGCGGCGTTCTCCGTGCCCAGGACCTGCTCGGACTCGTCGATCCAGCCGAGTGTCAGCGGGCGGGGCGGGGCGGGCTGTACGGCACTCGCCAGGGTCGCGTCCACGCGGAGGGTGCCGGAGGGGGTGTAGGGCGCGCCGTCGGCGGTGATGAGCGTGAGCCGGCCCTGGCCCTCCTTGAGCGTGGGCGGCAGCGGGTCGCCCTTGCGGCGGATGGAGGAGACCTTGTAGGTGGCGGTGCCCTGACCGGTCGTCAGCCGGATCTCGGTGCCGAGGGGCAGTTGGTGCAGGTCGTTGAACGGGCTGCCGTACCCCCACTGACGGCCCATGATCACGCTGGTGCCGGCCTGTCCCGGCAGCGGGGTGTCCCGGCGGTGGCCGGGGCCGGACATCAGCACCCCGGAGGTGGTGCCCTCCCCCACGACCTCCTTCAGGCCCAGCGCCGGGATGCGCAGCAGGGCGACGGGCGCGCCGGGCTCCAGCATCTTGCCGTCGTAACCCCGCTGGCCCACCGGTGCCGTTCCGAGGGCGAGTTGACGGCGGAACTCGTCGTACGCGGTCTGCTGGTCACGCGCGTGCTGGAGGTGGCCGACGATGGTGAGGTTGGCGGCGAAGCCGAGCAGCAGCGCGGCGAGCACGCACAGCGCGGCCCCGGCGAACGCGAAGCCGGGGCGCTCGGCCCGCGGCGGCCCCGCGGCGGACCTGGGCTCGGGCGCCGGCACCGGCGGCGCGTCGGCCGGCGGGGGCGGGGACAACACGGTCACGGGGAGCGCTCCTGTGGAGAGGTGTGTGGTGGAGATACGAAGGCGCGGGCGGCGGGATGGGGGGCCCGCCACCCGTGCTCCCGAGCCGCTACGAGCGGGGGTCGCCGAACTTCAGCAGCCCCTCGCGGCGGCCGAACCGCATGGCGAGGACGCCGGCCGTGACGAGGATGACGGCTCCGAGGCCGGAGAACAGCGCGATCTGGCTGCCGGTGGAGGCGAGGCCCCCGGTGGGCGAGGTCCCGCCGGAGGTGGAGTCGCCGCCGGTGCCGCTGCCACCGGTCGTGGTGGTGCCGGACGTGGTGGTGCCGGACGAGTCGCCCGAAGAGCCGTCGGTCGGTTCACTGCTGGAGCCGTCGGTGGGCTCGTCGGAGGGGTTGTCCGTCGGGGAGTCGGTCGGGCTCGCCGACGGGGACTCGGAGGAGGGCTCGGGGACGGTGAAGTCCACCGCACGCACGGGGTTCTTGCCGCCGGTGCAGTCCGGGCTGTAGTCCCAGTTGCTCGCCCCGGCCACGGCGTCGTCCGGCACGGTCAGAGTGGACCAGGTGACCGTCCCGCTCGCGTCGGCCGTGGCGGCGGGGAAGGTGGCGTCGTTGTGGAACATGGTCATCGAGTACATCGCGCTCGGCCGGCATCCGCGGATGAGGACCCTCACGGTCTGGCCGCGCTGCAACTCGGGGTTGTAGGCCAGCACCTTCCCCGCAGCGTCGCGCATCTCGTACCTCGGCAGCTGCACGGTCACCTCGAAGGGCGCGGATTCCGAGGCTCCCCATTCGGCGGCGTTCCCCGGAGTGAAGCGGGCCGTGACGCCGTGGTCCCCCTCGGCGAGCGTCGACGTCTTGAACTCGGCCTTGCCACTCGCGACCGTGGCCTGGCCCAGCGTGGTCGCGCCTTCCAGGAAGGTGACGGTACCGGCCGCCGCCGCGGGCGACACCGTCGCGGTGAGCGTGGTCTCCTCGCTGGGCGCGACCACGGCGGGGGAGGCGGTCAGCGCGACCTGGGTGGCCTCCGCGCCTTCGCCGACCACCCAGTTGTCGCCGGTGACGGTGATCTTCTGGGTCCAGTACGGGTCGCCCGGCACGATCGAGTCGGGCGGAACGGCCCAGTCGTAGTTGTCCACGCACCGCAGGCGCAACTCGTAGGTGCCGTCGCCCGTGATGGCGTCCGCCAGACTGCTGACCACCATCCCCGGGTTGTCCGCCGCGACCAGCGAGACCGCCGGGGTCGCCGCGGTGTAGGGGGCCTTGCTGGTGATCCCGTTGAGCGCCTTCACCTCGGTGCCGTCGGCCTTGACGACGTACAGGGCGAGGACGCTGTTCCAGTTGAGGTCTTCGATGGTGGCGGCGGGACACGCGCCGGGGATCCCGATCGAGCCGGCGATGGGCTGCGGGTCACTCATCTTGCCGCCGGCGGGCGTCATGGTGAACTCGCCGACGGACGCCGCCCGGGCAGGCTGGGACTGGGACATGGCCAGGACCACGAGGCCCAGGGCGAGTAAGGCACAGGCGGCCACGATCGCGGCCGCTCTTCGGAATGGTTGTGGCACTGTCACGGCGATGCCCCCCGGGGGACGGTTGACGGATTACGTTGACGGATTTCAGGGACAGCGCGTGGGGCCGGGCACCTGGAGGGTGCCCGGCCGTCACGCGAGGATCAGCTGACGATCACGGATCACCGCTCGCCCTTGAGGGACGCGGTGGTGCTGTCGCCGCAGTTGGACACGGCGCCGAAGCCGTAGGTCGCGATCGTGGAAGTGGCGGCGCAGACCTTCGAGCCCGTACCGACGAAGGTCTCGGCGATGACGGAGTCGGAGAGGCTGGCGGTCGGGACGACGTTGTAGACGTCGCGGAGGAAGCCGGGGTCGAAGGCCGTGTTGAGCGCGATCGCGGAGCCCGTGCCCGTGGTGGGAGCCAGGCCGTTGATACCGCGCAGACGCGACTCACCGCGCCGGTTCGGGACGTCGGAGAGGCCCTTGCCCTGGGCGATCCACTGGGCGATCGAATACGGCATGAGCTGGTTGCCGTTGAGGATCGCGGCGCCGTTGTGCTCCTGGATGGTGCCGTCGACGCAGGAGCCGACCTGCGCCTCGGTGATCCCGATGGCCGACAGCCAGAAGGTCCGGGTACCGGAGCCGGACTGCGGCAGCAGCGGCTGCGCGTTCGGGAACTCGGTGGAGTTGCACTGGTAGATCGCGGCCAACTGCGCCTTCGTCAGGTTCGTCGGCAGCGTGCTGCCCAGGTCGGTGGCGTAGGTCACACCGTCCTTGGCGTACGGGATCCACGTGAGGTCCGTGGTGGTGGTGTCCACCGGGCCACGCGAGGAGCGGGCGAAGTCGATGCAGTGGGTGCCGGCGGTGATGTCGGCGTTCAGCGCGTTGATACCGGCCGAGGAGCCGTCCGGGCGGGTGACGGTGTCACAGCCGGTCGCCTTGGTCTTCACGGTGGCGGTGCCGGTGGCGTTCCACGACGCGACGATCTTGCCGCCCGTGTTCGTGACGGCGTCGCCGATGCCGTTCATGACGTACTGCGTGGTGTCCGAACCGACACCCGCCAGCTGACGGTAGTCGGTGACCGGGCTCGGGTCCGCCGAAGCGGGGGAGGCCAGGATGCCGAGACCGAGAGCCGCGACACCGAAAGCAGCGCCGACCTTGGCGCGAGACTTGACGTTCACTTCTGAACCCCTTGTTTTCTGGATTTCGAAGGCTGGCCGTTCAAGCAAAATCCGGATCTTTTTCCTGCCGGCCCGTCGGTCGGCCACCGCAAACAATTCCAGGATTTCCGCGCGGCGACCAACCAATTCCCCGTGAGAGAAAGGTTACGGGCAGACTTCCTAGGCGCCTCCTAGGGAGTCCGGCGCTGCGCGAAATGCAGCATTATCGGACCCGAAAGTCCTGCCGCCCCGCCCAGGAACAGGACGACGAGAAGAATCCAGCGAATAACTCCCAGGATCTCTCCGGGGGTGAATCCCGCCTTGGCTTCCGCGACATTCTGCTGCGGCCCGGAGGAGGGTGGCGCGGAGCCGTTCACCGCGGCGGCGGAATCCGAGGCCGAGGGGGTGGCGCCGCCGCCCGTCCCGCCCGCGGACGCTCCGCCGGTGCCCCCGCCGGAGGAGGTTCCTCCGCCGCCGGCTCCGGATCCGAGCCCTCCCGTGCCACCCTGGTTCGACCCGTCGGACGGAGGGCTGGTCACCGTCTCGCCGCGCTCCAGGGCGTCGGCGGCGGTCCGGGCCTGCAGACGCTGCTGGGCAGGCAACGGCGCGTAGCCGAAGGGCAGCTGGCCCGCCGACACGCCGAGCGTCTGGCCCGATCCCGCGACGTACCTGATGAACTGGGCGTACGCCTTGCGAGCCTTCGCGTCCTGGTTCACCGAGGCCGCGGCGTAGGCGACGGCCGTCAGCGGATACGCCTGCCCCTTGGCGCGCGCCGGGTCGGGCTTGAGCACCGATGCGTCTTCGGACGACGGCCGCATGGTCGCGACGTCGGCCGTGAGCGTGGCGGCCGAGGGCTTCACGAAGTTGCCGTCCGCGTTGCGCAGCGCCGCGGTCGTCAACCCGTAACGCTCCGCCGACGCGGCGTCGACGATCGCCATCACGGCACGCTGACCCGACATGGGCGCGTCGTTGATGAGCTTGGCCGGCGACTGGGCGGTGTCCCCCGACTGCCACTGGATGGTGCGGGTGCTGTTGCCCCGGCGGGTTCGCACGGCCCCGTCGTGCAGGTCGGCCGTGTAAGGGTCCAGGTCGGTGATCGCGTAGCTGAGAGGGGGCGTCCCGTTGCCGAGGGCCGGCGTGGTCGTCGGGTCCACCTTGGGGTAGTCGGTCAGCGTGGTGTTCTCCGCCAGCTTCAGGTCCTGGAAATAGCGATTCACCCGCATCCCCCATCGGTCCTTCGTCCCGGAGAGGAAGCCCCGGGCGTCCGCGTCCGACTGGAGCCAGTTCCAGACCATCCGCGTGGTGTCGGAGGACTGCAACGGGACCATGAGGCTCCTCAGCTGGTGATTGCTCAGCTGCGGGAATCCAGGATTCAATTCCTTGAATTCCGGATCCGCGACGAGGGAAGTGCTGTTCCCTTTCAGATAATCAGGGGTGGCACCCAGCGTCACGTCTTCCACATAGGAATGGGTGAGCATCTTCGCCACGAGCCGCGGATTCAGTTTCATTCCCTGGACCACGCCGGACGGACCTTCTATGAAGAAGGCGATCGCCAGTCCGGACACCGCCACCGGCGCGTGCACGACCTTGGATCCGTCGTCCGGCCGGGCGACCGGGTCGACGGTGAAGCCCAGCAGGGGCGCGTCGACCGACGTGCTCAGGACCTGGCCTCTGGCCTCCTCCTCGCCGCCCTGGGTGAAGGCGAACGTGCTCCCCGTGGACGAGCACAGCTTCGGCTGCCAGGAAGTGACGGCGTCGGTCATCAGTTCGGAGCCGACCGTGGGCAGCTCCGGCTGGCCCTGCGGACAGAACGCGTCGACCGGCTGGAAGTCCAGCCGGACGACCATCCGCTGAGCCCAGTTCGTCGTGGACAGCGGCGAGCTCTGCAGTGAATTGCCCGCCTGGTTCGGTTTGGTGATCTCGGTGCCGTCCGCGTCGTGCGTGCCGCGCGGGACGACGACCAGCCAGCAGTGCCGCGCAGCGGGGTCGCTCCCGGCGGGCGCCGTGTTCATGCCGCAGCCCAGGTGGGACGCCTGGATGCCGTCCTGCGCCTCGAAGGTCACCTCGCCCGTGCCGTCGGCGTAGGTTCTGGCGAACCGCTGCTCGTTGGTGTCCAGCGGACCGAAGTAGGTGAAGTCGTGGGAGGACTTGGTGGGGGGAAGGTCACCGACCGGGCGGAACGGGACGAAGCCACCGGGGTACTGGGTCTCGCCCGGATCGGTGCCGACCAGCCGCCCGTTTCCGGCCCCGAGTATCGAGCCGTCGCCGCCGAAGACGCACTGATCACGGTCGGGCCCGGCCGGATCGTCGCCCCAACACTGCATGATCTGCAGGAAGTTGACGGCGGCGTTCTGTCCGTCGATCGTCGGCGCCCCGCCCTGCCAGGTGACCCGCACCCCCTGCGACCGCAGGTTCTTCGTCTGGTGGACGGTCACCTTCAGCTTGGAGAAGTCGTCGTACTTGCCCTGCTTCCCCGTCACCGTGACCGCGGAGTCCTCCCCCGTGCCGTCCGCGGCCACGGCGGACGTGGTGGCGGACGGCAGCGGGAGCAGGGCCAGGACCAGCGCGGCCAGCAGCGCGCTCACGGCGGCGGCGACGCGCCGCCGTGACCGGGACATGGCGGTCATGCCACACCCCCCTTGCGGCGGGCGCGGTGGGACATCATGCGCCCGATCAGGGGTGGACCGACGACCACGCCGATCAGGAGCACGGCCGACAGTGCCATCAGCGCGGTGCGCAGACCGAGGGCGTCGCCGGTGCCGAGGGAGACCGGGCTGGCGGCGACCGAGGTGTCGCCGGTGCCTCCGCCGCCGCCGAGCACCTGGCCGGTGTCGGGGTCGACGACGCCACCTGCCGTCGTCCCGTCCGTACCGCCGGTGCCGCCCGCCGTACCGCTGCCGCCGGTGGTGGTGCCGGCCGCTCCCGTCGCGCCCGATCCGCCCGTCGAACCGGAACCGCCGGACGTGCCCGAACCGCCGGTCGTGCCGGAGCCACCCGAGCCCGAGCCGCCGCCGGACGTACCGGAGCCGCTCGGCGCGGTGGACTGCTTGGCGCCGCCGGTGCCGGTGGCGCACTGGTCCGACCCCTTCTTGTCGCACGCCGCGGGATACGGGGCGTTCTGCGCCAGGAGGTTCTTCCCGTCACTGGAGAACGTCGGGTTGTTGCAGTTCTTGATGTTGATGTCGTCCGACACGGCGCCGGGGATCCTGCGCACCTGCTCCATGGCCGCCTGCACGAGGTTGATCGGCAGCGGCGAGTAGCCGAGCCGGTCGGCCAGTTGCTGGCCCTCGCAGAGGAAGTAGTTGTCGAACGCGCTCAGCGTGGCGCCCTTGGCCTTGGTGAACCCCATCTCCTCCTTGGTCGGGACGATCATGTAGCTGTAGCTGGACAGCGGGTAGGTGCGCCGGTCGCCGTACGTGTAGACCCCGTCCAGGTTCTGGGTGAGGTAGTTCGCGGACCGCGAGTCGTTGTTGATCTGCGCCTGGGTCAGGGCGACGGCCACACTGGAGGCGGTCGGCTCGACGTAGTACCCGGACTTGTTGAGGACCTTGACGACCGGGAAGCCCGCGTTCCTGGCGTAGGAGTACTCGACGTAGGTGATGGCGCCCTCGGCCTGGGGCTGCTTGGTGTAGCCCGCGACGCCGAGCGAGCCGGACTGGGCGACGAAGCCCGAGCCGGGGATGTTCGGGAAGTACGACGTCAGACCGCAGGGCGTGGGCTTGCCCGCCCGACGGCAGTAGTCGTTCCACAGGGTGCCGTACTGCTTGGACATCCACAGGGTGAACTGCGCGGTGGTGCCGGAGCCGTCGGAGCGGATGACCGGGACGATACGGCGGGCAGGCAGGGCCAGCTTGGGGTTGTCCGCCCTGATCTCCGGCGCGTTCCACATCGTGAGCTTGCCGGTGAAGATCTTGCTGAGGACCTCCCCGGACAGCCGCAGGTTGGTGACCCTGTTGCCGCCGATCTTCAGGTTGTACATGAACGACGTACCGCCGGCCACGATCGGCATGTAGGCGTACTTGCGCTGCGGCGGAGTGTCGGTCGTACCGAACTCCTTGAGGCCGTAGGGGATCTCGGACACACCGAAGTCGGACGTGCCGTTCGCGAACTGGGTACGTCCGACCGACGAGCCCACCGACGCGTAGTTCACGGTCATGCCCTGCTGGCGTACGTTGCGGCGCCACTGCTCGATGGCGTTGGCGCTCCATGTCGAGCCGGAGCCACTGATCTTCACGTAGGTGACCGCGAAGGCACCTGGCGGATGTACGGCCATGAGCGCGCAGACCAGTGCGACGACCAGCGCCAGCGCCTGGTACACGCGCACGCTGCGCGGACGACGGACGGGTGCGGATATCACGGGGTGCTCCTCGTCGATGCGGAACTGGTCGAGGCGGGACCGGCCGACGGCCGGCCGGCGGTTGCGTACACGTCGAAGCGCTGCGCGTCACGGCGGGACGCCCTGACCCGGCGGTGTTCCTGGCGGCGGGTCAGCTTGCCCGGCCCACGGCCGCCGACGACGCGGGCCGCGACGAACAGGACGAGCACCAGCACCAGAAGCACCGCCGCGGTGCCGAAGCCGCGGGCGATGTAGGTGGGCTCGGGGGACTCGACGAGCTTGAAGGCCGCCAGCGGCAGCGACACCATCGGGTCGTGGAGCGGGTCGGTGTTGAGCTCCTGGGTGAAACCGGCGGTCAGCAGGACCGGCGAGGTCTCGCCCACACCGCGCGCGGTGCCCAGGATGACCGCCGTGGTCAGCCCCGACCGCGAGGTGGGGAGCACCACGTGCCAGACCGTGCGCCACCGTGAGGTGCCGAGCGCGTAGGACGCCTCGCGCAGCGTGCCGGGGACCAGTCGGATCACCACGTCCGCCGCGCGGATGATGATCGGCAGCATCATCACGGAGATCGCGAGCCCGGCGGCGAGGCCGGACTGACCGAAACCGAGGCTCAGGATGAAGGTCGCGTAGATGAACAGTCCGGCCACGATGGATGGCAACGCTGTCATCGCCTCGACGATGGTGCGGACGAACCGGCTGAAGGCGCCCGGGACCTCGTTGAGGAAGACCGCGCACACCAGCCCGGTCGGTATGCAGATCACCAGGGCGATGGAGATCTGCCACAGCGTGCCGACGATGGCGTGCACGATGCCGCCGACGCTGAGGGGCTCCAGCGGACCCGCGTCGGCCATCGACTGGGTGTAGAAGTTCAGGTGCGGCAGCGCCTCGCGCCCCTCGTAGAGGGTGTAGACGACCACGAAGGCCAGCACGGTCAGCATCACCAGGCCGAGGCTCTGGACGATCGCGGCGGCCACCCGGTCACGGACCGCGGGACCGTCCTCGTCGAAGGAGACCAGCAGTGCGTACAGGGCGATGAAGAGCGCGTAGGCGATGACGACGAAGCCCAGGGCGCCGTTGAAGGGCAGCAGCCGGTCGAAGATCAGCCAGGTGAGGGCGAGGGACGCGGCGCCGGCGCCGACCATGGCGTACACGTCGGTGGCGCGCAGCGTGGAGAGGTTGCGGCGCGAGTCTCCGCGCGTCGAACTCGCGCCGGGCAGGTGGGTGGCCGGGGCCGGGGACGGTGCTTTCGGCGCACCCGCGGGGCTCGGATCGGCCCCCGGCCCCTGGTCGCCGGGTGGGCTCTGTGGAGCGGTGACGGTCATCGGGCTCGGTCTCCTCAGGAGTCGCTCGTCGCGCCGGAACGGCTGCGGGCGACGATCGACGAAGCGGCGAAGTTGACCACGAGGGTCATCAGGAAGAGCGCGAGGCCCGCGGCCATCAGCGCCGACATGCCCATGGGGCTCGCCTCGCCGTAGCGCAGGGCGATCAGGGACGAGACCGAGCTGGTGCCGTTCTGCAGGATGTGCGGCTGGATCACGAACACCGGCGAGATGATCAGGTACACGGCGATGGTCTCGCCGAGTGCCCGGCCCAGGCCCAGCATGGTGCCGCCGATCATGCCGCCCTTGCCGAAGGGCAGGACGACGCTGCGGATCATGCCCCAGCGGTTGGCGCCGAGCGCGTACGCGCCCTCCCGCTCACCGACCGGAGCCTGCGAGAAGACCTCCCGCACCACCGAGCAGATGATCGGCGCGACCATCAGCGACACGACCATGCCCGCGATGAAGGTGGAGGAGGTGTAGACCGTCGCGGTGGCGAGCGGGTCCTTCGGATCGGCGCCGTCGACCTTGAAGAGGGGGATCCAGCCGAAGTAGGTCGAGATCCAGCGGGACACGGTGACCACGTGCCCCTGGAAGAAGAACAGGCCCCACAGGCCGTAGACGACCGACGGCACGGCCGCCATCAGGTCCACGACACTGATGAGGGTCTGACGGATCCGCGGCGGCGCGTACTCGGAGATGTAGAGCGCGGTGCCGAGCGCCAGCGGTACGGCGAACACGATGGCGACCATGGCGATCAGCACCGTTCCGACGAGCACGGCCGCGATGCCGAAGTGCCCGCCTTCGGGCTCCCACGCCTCAGTGGTGACGAAGTCCCACTTCGCGACCGACAGCGCCTGCCAGGCCCGGTACGTCAGGAAGCCGCCGACCAGCAGCATGATCGCGAGGACCAGCCCGCCGCCGCCGCGCAGGACGCCCCTGAACACGCGGTCGGGCAGCCCCCGATCGGGGTGCAGGCGTCTCGGAGGGTCGTCCCCCGGAGCCACAGATCGCTCAAAGATTCGCGTTGTCACATGGGACGACACTCCTGACGCGTGATGGACGCACGCACACACGAACGTGAACGAGACGCCCCCGAGGGGCAACTTCCGGTGTTGACGTGAACGCGGCGACAGGAGAACACCCGAGGGGCCGGGGTGCGCTCTTGTGGCGCACCCCGGCCCCTCACGTACGTGGTCGAGCCGTCAGCCCCGTCCGTTCGCCCGGGGTCGCCCCATCACTCGGCGTCTTCCCACGGGATCACCCCACCCGACCCGAGCTCGGCCAGAAGAGCCCGGAAACGTTCATAGGCGGCCTGGCACGTCGAGTGCCGCTCATAGGCGCGCGAGGACACGGCCACGGCGCCGCCGGTGCCGTCACGCAGCCGCCAGACCCATCCACTGCCTTCCGCGGTGTGGTGCACCGCGCCGGGTAATTTCCCGATGTCGGCGCACAAGCGCTCGAACGCCGCACGGCACTCGCCGTAGTTCCGGTACGTCCTCGCGGCCACGGCGACCACCCGCCCGTTCGTGGCAGTGAGCCGCCACGAGTAAGTGCCATCTGCACCTATATCTATTTGGCAGCGCGTGCCCGGTACGGCCGCGCCCCCCATTCTTGCCGCCATCCATCCACACTCCCGTATCCCCATATCAGGAAGCCGCATGAGTCGACGCGGATTCGTCGGTCATGCGGCACACGCAGATTAGTGAGACTAAAGAGAAACTTGATCCACACGTGAAACACATTTCACGCGAAGGTTGCCCCTCGTTCATGCAGTCGACCATCAGGTCACCTCAAGAGAGTGCGAATTCACCGACGCGCCGGCGGGGTGTCGCCCCCCAGGGCGCCCGCCCTCCCGGCCCGCCACGAAGAGGGGCGGTACGCGTAGGTGGCCTCCAGGTCCGCTGAAATTTGAACCGAATTTCCCCTTCGGCTTTCCACGGAAACGGCGCACTCGATACTCGCGCGCATTCCATTCGCCGGGAAATCAGCGACTCACCCAGCCCTCAAACAAACGTTCCGAAATCCCATGGCAACGAGTACGCTGCACACGTCAATTCGGGCCTGCCGGTGTGAAATTCACAGGCCGCGGCATTCACATTGGGGAATTCGCATGCGTATCAGTTCAGCTGTCGCCGCTGCGTGTGGCGTCGTCGCTCTGTCCGCCCTCGCCGTTCCGTCCGCGCACGCGGACGAGAGGTTCGGCGACACCGACATCACCGGCGTGGTCGTCAACGACGGCAACCCCGTCGTCGTCGGCACCGGCGCGAGAACCGTCACCGCCGTGGTCACCGCGACCGACCCGTCCGGTCTCCAGCAGGTCAACGCCACGCTCTACCACGGCCCGTTCGGCACCCCGGACAGCACCGTGGCCTCGACGGCGGCCTGCGGTCCGACGGTCGCCACCACGACCACCTGCACCCTGACCTTCACCCTGACCCCCGGCACCGCCCCGGCCGACGACTCGCAGGCCGGTGACTGGCACCTCAGCGCCTACGCGATCGCTCCCGACAGCGACGCCGTGTTCCTGGACAGCGCCGCCACCGTCACCGTGCTGCGCGACAGCCAGGTGACCGTCGAGGCCACTCCCAAGCCGGTGAAGTGGGGCCGCGTCCTCACCGTCACGGGCGGCGTGCGCAACGCGGACTGGGCGAGCGGCACGTACATCGGCGCCGAGGCCGGCCGGCCCGTGAACCTGCAGTTCCGCCCCAAGGGCAGCAGTACCTACTGCACGCTCAAGACCGTGCCGACCGCTGCCGGCGGCACCCTCTCCACCACCGTCCGCGCCTACACCGACGGCTCCTACCGCTGGTCCTACGCCGGCACGGCCGACACCGCGGCGGCGGTGTCGGCGGGCACCTTCGTCGACGTGGTGGGCTGACCCCGAGCGAGCGGCGCCGGGCACCCCTCGGGGGCGGCCCGGCGCCGAACGGGGCCGGGAACACGGGCGCATGACGGCGTACGGGGTCCGGAACGCGGGCGACCTGGATGCCGAGCGGGGCCCGGAACACGGGCAGCCTGATGCCGTACGGGGCGACAGGTCAGGACCCGCCCCGCGCGACGACGGACACCGGTCCACCGAACCGCCCTGGCGTCACCCCACCGCCAGCAGGATCACCAGGACCACGGCCCCCGCGAGCGCGGGACCCATGACCTCGTACGCCCAGCGCACGCTCACCTCGCCCTGCGCGCCCTCCGTGGCCGCCCGCGCCTCGGCGAGCTCGCGCAGGTCGTCCATGACCTGGTCTGGCTGGGAACGCGTGGAGCCGCTCGCCACCGAGGAGGTGCGGCCGCTGCTGTCGGCGGCGGCGTTGCGCGCCTGCCGTCGGGCCGCGGCCTTGCGGGCACGCAGCGAGACGGGGATCGCCCACAGCTGGTACTTGGCGCCCGAGGTGTCGACCACCTCGTTGGAGTACCCGGAGCGCAGTGAGCCGACCTTGCTCCAGGGCAGCACGACGACGCGGAACGGATTGCGGACGCGCAGCCGGTCCTCGTTGGCGTAGACGGCGGGGCGCAGGGTGAAGGCGGCCACCAGCGGAACCAGGAGGATCAGCGCGGCGAGGGCCAGCCAGGGGGTGCGGCCGTGGCCCGAGACCAGCGCGTCGATGCCGAGCCAGCCCGTGATGGCGAGCAGCAGTACGCCACCCGCGATGCCGGCGTGCGACCGGTAGATCCGGTCCTTCGACTCGGGTCGCGAGGCGTCCGGCACGGGTGGCTGGTCATCCGGGGTCGTCATGCCCCCGATTCTGCCCGACGCCCCCTGAACACTTCCTTCACCCCCGCCCCACGCCGCCGCGTCGCCACGGGGGTCCAGGGGCGGAGCCCCGGCGGGGTCGAAGGGGTGGAGCCCCTGGGGATGGGACGGGTAGGGGCGGCGGGGGCGACGAACCCTCGGCGTGCACTCCCCCACACCCACCCCAGGGGCTGTACAGCCGCTACGCGCGTAGATATGCTCCCCTCGTGACCATGCCCACCACTGCACCCGCACACGCACTCGGCGACGTGACCGCGTCCGACAGCACGCTGCGCCGCTTCCTCCACGGGCTCCCCGGCGTCGACACGGTCGGCCTGGAGGCGCGCGCCGCCTCGCTCGGCACCCGTTCCATCAAGACGACCGCGAAGGCGTACGCCATCGACCTCGCCATCTCGATGGTCGACCTGACGACGCTGGAAGGCGCGGACACCCCGGGCAAGGTCCGGGCGCTCGGCGCCAAGGCGGTCCACCCCGACCCCACGGACCGCACGACGCCCACGACCGCGGCCGTCTGCGTGTACCCCGACATGGTGGCCACCGCCAAGGAGGCCGTCGCCGGCTCCGGCGTGAAGGTCGCCTCGGTCGCCACCGCCTTCCCGGCCGGCCGCGCCGCCCTCGACGTGAAGCTCGCCGACGTCCGCGACGCGGTCGCCGCCGGCGCCGACGAGATCGACATGGTCATCGACCGCGGGGCGTTCCTCGCGGGCAAGTACATGAAGGTGTACGACGAGATCACCGCCGTGAAGGAGACCTGCGGGACCAGCGCCCGTCTGAAGGTCATCTTCGAGACCGGCGAGCTCTCGACGTACGACAACATCCGCCGCGCGAGCTGGCTCGGCATGCTGGCCGGCGCGGACTTCATCAAGACCTCGACCGGCAAGGTCGCCGTCAACGCGACCCCGGCGAACACGCTCCTCATGCTGGAGGCGGTCCGCGACTTCCGCGCCCAGACCGGCGTCCAGGTCGGCGTGAAGCCCGCCGGCGGCATCCGCACCACCAAGGACGCGATCAAGTTCCTGGTCCTGGTGAACGAGACCGCGGGCGAGGACTGGCTGGACAACCACTGGTTCCGCTTCGGCGCGTCCTCGCTCCTGAACGACCTGCTGATGCAGCGTCAGAAGCTGGCCACCGGCCGCTACTCCGGCCCCGACTACGTGACGGTGGACTGATCACCATGGCATCCGCATCCGCATCCGCTTTCGAGTACGCACCGGCGCCCGAGTCCCGCTCCGTCGTCGACATCGCACCCTCCTACGGCCTGTTCATCGACGGCGAGTTCACCGAGGCGGCGGACGGCAAGGTCTTCAAGACCGTCTCCCCGTCCACCGAAGAGGTCCTCTCCGAGGTCGCCCAGGCCGGTCCCGAGGACGTCGACCGCGCCGTGAAGGCCGCCCGCAGGGCCTTCGAGAAGTGGTCGGCGCTGCCGGGCTCCGAGCGCGCCAAGTACCTCTTCCGCATCGCCCGGATCATCCAGGAGCGCTCCCGCGAGCTCGCCGTCCTGGAGACCCTCGACAACGGCAAGCCGATCAAGGAGACGCGCGACGCCGACCTCCCCCTGGTCGCCGCGCACTTCTTCTACTACGCGGGCTGGGCCGACAAGCTCGACCACGCCGGCTTCGGCGCGAACCCCCGCCCCCTGGGCGTCGCGGGCCAGGTCATCCCCTGGAACTTCCCGCTGCTGATGCTGGCGTGGAAGATCGCCCCGGCGCTGGCGACCGGCAACACGGTCGTCCTCAAGCCCGCCGAGACGACCCCCCTGTCCGCCCTGTTCTTCGCGGACATCTGCCGCCAGGCGGGCCTGCCCAAGGGCGTCGTCAACATCCTTCCGGGATACGGCGACGCGGGCGCCGCGCTCGTCGAGCACCCCGACGTGAACAAGGTGGCCTTCACCGGCTCCACCGCCGTCGGCAAGGCGATCGCCCGCCAGGTCGCGGGCACGGACAAGAAGGTCACGCTCGAACTCGGCGGCAAGGGCGCGAACATCGTCTTCGACGACGCCCCCATCGACCAGGCCGTCGAGGGCGTCGTCACCGGCATCTTCTTCAACCAGGGCCAGGTCTGCTGCGCGGGCTCCCGCCTCCTCGTCCAGGAGTCGATCCACGACGAGCTGCTGGACTCGCTCAAGCGCCGTCTGTCGACGCTGCGCCTCGGCGACCCCCTCGACAAGAACACGGACATCGGCGCGATCAACTCCGCCGCACAGCTCTCGCGCATCACCGCGCTCGTCGAACAGGGCGAGGCGGAGGGCGCCGAGCGCTGGTCCCCGGCCTGCGAACTCCCCTCCTCCGGCTACTGGTTCGCCCCGACGCTCTTCACGAACGTCACCCAGGCGCACACCATCGCCCGCGACGAGATCTTCGGCCCGGTCCTGTCCGTCCTCACGTTCCGGACTCCCGACGAGGCCGTCGCCAAGGCCAACAACTCCCAGTACGGCCTCTCCGCCGGCATCTGGACCGAGAAGGGCTCCCGGATCCTCGCCGTCGCGAGCAAGCTGCGCGCGGGCGTCATCTGGTCCAACACGTTCAACAAGTTCGACCCGACCTCGCCGTTCGGCGGTTACAAGGAGTCGGGCTTCGGCCGCGAGGGCGGTCGCCACGGCCTGGAGGCGTACCTCGATGTCTGAGAAGACCGACAAGACCGAGCAGCAGCGACTGAGCGTCTTCAAGACCTACAAGCTGTACGTCGGCGGGAAGTTCCCGCGTTCCGAGAGCGGCCGGGTGTACGAGGTGACGGACTCGAAGGGCAAGTGGCTGGCGAACGCGCCCCTTTCCTCCCGCAAGGACGCCCGTGACGCGGTGGTCGCCGCCCGCAAGGCGTTCGGCGGCTGGTCCGGCGCGACGGCGTACAACCGCGGTCAGGTCCTCTACCGCGTCGCCGAGATGCTGGAGGGCCGCAGGGACCAGTTCGTCCGTGAGGTCGCGGACGCGGAGGGTCTGTCGAAGTCCAAGGCGGCCTCGGTCGTCGACGCGGCCATCGACCGCTGGGTCTGGTACGCGGGCTGGACCGACAAGATCGCCCAGGTCGTGGGCGGCGGCAACCCGGTCGCGGGCCCCTTCTTCAACCTCTCCACCCCGGAGCCGACCGGCGTCGTCACCGTCCTCGCCCCCCAGGAGTCGTCCTTCCTGGGCCTGGTCTCGGTGATCGCCCCGGTGATCGCGACCGGCAACACGGTGATCGTGATCGCCAGCGAGAAGTCCCCGCTCCCGGCGCTGTCGCTGGGCGAGGTACTGGCCACGTCCGACCTGCCGGGCGGCGTCGTCAACGTCCTCTCCGGAAAGACGGCGGAGATCGCCGCTCCCCTCGCCGCACACCAGGACGTCAACGCGATCGACCTCGCGGGCGCGGACGACGTACTGGCGAAGGAGCTGGAGATCGCCGCGGCCGACAACCTGAAGCGGGTCGTCCGTCCACAGCCTGTGGATTATTCACGGACGCCCGGCATCGAGCGCCTGACGGCCTTCTTGGAGACGAAGACGGTCTGGCACCCGACGGGCGCGCTCGGCGCCTCCGGCTCGTCCTACTGAGTAACTTCCCCGCGCCCCGTTTCTTGTTTCGGGGCGCGGGGAGACTCACGAACCCCCCAGCAACCCCAGCGCCTGTCCCACCACCGGCACACTCCCCACCGACGGCGCCTGCGCCAGCGGCCCCGTCAGCGCCCGCGAGGTCAGCGGCTTGAAGTCCGCGAGCTGGGTGCCCACCCCGTTGTCGAGCGGGTCGACCCCGGTGCTGGCGAGCGGGTTGGGCTTGAGGCCCGCGAGCGGACCTGTGGCATATCCCACCGTGCCGGTCAGGGCGCCCAGACCCGCCTGCGGGTCGAGGTTGCCGAGCGAGGTGGGCTGGGTGCGCATCAGATCCACGGCGGGGGCCGCGTCCGCGACGGCCGGGGTCGCCGCGGCGGCCGCACCGGCGGCGACCACCCCGGCCGCGACGGCGATGCGCGCGGTGGTGCGGGCCAGGGCGGTCTGCTGACGTGCGTGTCGCGCCATCGGATGTCCTCTTCGGTGAGCGTGAACGAATTGCGGGCGGAGAGCAACGGGATTCGCACGCAGAGTAGTTGACCCGGATGCCGTTCCGGGCGGCGATGACGGCGGGTTCACCCGTGCGGGTCACGTGCGGGTCAACAGACATACGGACGTAACCCCGATAATCCTCCGGGATAATGTCCCGGAGGCCTGCCGAAGCGCGGCGGGGCCCGGCCGAGTCACAGAAGGTACAGAGAATTGGGTTCCCATCCTCCGATACCCACCCGTGTGGTGCTGCTCTGCGGCCCCTCCGGCTCTGGAAAGTCCCTTCTCGCGGCCGACTCCGGGCTTCCCGTGCTGCGCCTCGACGACTTCTACAAAGAGGGCACCGACCCGACGCTTCCCCAGGTCGAGGGGCCCGACATCGACTGGGACCATCCGCAGTCGTGGGACGCGGACATCGCGGTCGCGGCGATCGAGGAGCTGTGCCGTACGGGACGT
Source organism: Streptomyces sp. NBC_01450 (assembly GCF_036227505.1). NCBI lineage: Bacteria > Bacillati > Actinomycetota > Actinomycetes > Kitasatosporales > Streptomycetaceae > Streptomyces > Streptomyces sp. NBC_01450. The sequence goes on from NZ_CP109480.1 coordinate 4,681,029, forward strand.
ACGACCGTTCCCGTCTACGACATCGCGCTGAGCGCCCGTACCGGCGCGGAGGCGCTGCACATCGAGCGGACGCCGCTGTTCATCGCGGAGGGCATCTTCGCCGCCGAGATCGTCGAGCGCTGCCGGGAACTGGGCCTGCTGGCCGACGCGCTGTGTCTGTCCCGCGGGCCGGTGACCACGTTCCGCCGCCGCTTCCTGCGGGATCTGCGAGAGGGCCGCAAATCGGTCCCGTTCCTGCTGCGCCGCGGCTGGCGTCTGATGCGTGCCGAGCGTTCGATCGTGGCCCGGCAGAGCGCGCTGGGCGCCCACCCCTGCGACGAGGCCGAGGCCCTGGGCCGACTGGCCGCGGCGGCCGCCGGACGCTGCACGACACCGGCGTAGTCGCGGGCACCGCACGCGGAAACACAAAAAGAGGCCGGACACGAAAAGAGGCCCAGGCGGACCCCCCGTCCGCCCGGACCTTTTCTCGTTTCCCCCGTGATCCCCCGTACTCCCCCGTACTCCGCAGGGGTCCCCCGACCCCGTTGGTTTCCCCCCGGTACTGCTCCCCCGTACTACCTGTTACCTACTTCCCCCCACAGACCTTCAGGCGACGAGCTCCCCGAAGGACTCCTCCTCGTCACGGCCGAAGCTGAGGACCTCGTCCTCACGCATCCGGCGCAGCGACCGCCAGATGCTCGACTTCACCGTGCCGACACTGATGTCGAGGATCTCCGCGATCTCCGGGTCCGTGCGGCCCTCGTAGTAACGGAGGACCAGCATGGTGCGCTGGAGTTCGGGCAGCCGGGCCAGCGCCTGCCACAGCACGGCGCGCAGCTCGGTGCCGCGCATCGCGTCCGTGTCACCGGCGGTCTCCGGCAGTTCCTCGGTCGGGTATTCGTTCAACTTGCGGCGGCGCCACGCGCTGATGTGCAGATTGGTCATGGTGCGGCGGAGGTAGCCCCCGACCGCGGCCTTGTCACTGATCCGGTCCCAGGCCCGGTACGTCGAGAACAGCGCGCTCTGCAGCAGGTCCTCGGCCTCGAAGCGGTCCCCGGTCAGGTGGTAGGCGGTTGCGTACAGGGAGGCGCGGCGCTCCTGGACGTAGGCGGTGAACTCCGCCTCCGACACCGAGCGACGTTCCCCCGTGGCCTCCCTGTACGCGGCTCCCCCGTGAGCTCCCCCGTTACCGCTCTCCCCCGTGAAGGCGTCAACCACCGTCATGTACGCGGTGTGCTGACGCCCGGCGCCGCGAGCGCACCCCCGCCCGCTCACGGCACCGGACTTCTCCGAACCCCTGACGTCGTGGAGCCGCGTGACAACTGCGCTAGTGCTGGTGCTGTGCAGCGTGTTCATCTCGCGCCCCCCGTCGTGGAGTTCCGGTTCTTCTGTTCGTTCCGTCGTGCTGTCGTGCCGTCTTGCTCTCTTGCTTGTGTCGAAAAGCTTGCCCGGGCCACTTCATGGCCGTGTCCGCCGACTGTCACAGACCTGTCACAGGGCCCCCTCCCCAGGCGCGTCACGGCACGATCACAGCAAGGTCTCAGAGGAGAGCGGTAGGGCTGCGCGGATGCCCTTCGGACGCCCCCCTTCTGTGCGGGAGATGGGCGGGAGCGCTCCAACTGTCGAAAGACTCCCTCACCATGGGCCAGAATGACGTCCGTGCCTTCCCTGTTGCTGATCGAGGACGACGACGCCATCCGTACGGCCCTGGAGCTCTCTTTGACGCGCCAGGGACACCGGGTGGCCACCGCTGCCACCGGCGAGGACGGTCTGAAACTGCTGCGTGAACAGCGGCCGGATCTGATCGTCCTGGACGTGATGCTGCCCGGCATCGACGGGTTCGAGGTGTGCCGGCGCATCCGGCGCACGGACCAGCTGCCGATCATTCTGCTGACCGCGCGCAGCGACGACATCGACATCGTGGTCGGGCTCGAGTCCGGCGCCGACGACTATGTCGTCAAACCTGTGCAGGGGCGGGTGCTCGACGCCCGGATCAGGGCCGTGCTCCGGCGCGGGGAGCGCGAGGCCAACGACTCGGCGACGTTCGGTTCCCTCGTCATCGACCGGTCGGCCATGACGGTCACCAAGAACGGCGAGGATCTGCAGCTGACGCCCACCGAGCTGCGCCTGCTCCTGGAACTGAGCCGCCGGCCCGGACAGGCCCTGTCCCGCCAGCAGTTGCTGCGGCTGGTCTGGGAGCACGACTACCTGGGCGACTCGCGGCTGGTGGACGCGTGTGTCCAGCGGCTGCGGGCGAAGATCGAGGACGTGCCGTCCTCGCCCACCCTGATCCGTACGGTCCGCGGAGTCGGCTACCGACTGGACACCCCTCAGTGACCCCACCGCACGACGAGCTCCGCGGCTGGGCCGCGGCGCGCAGGGCGATCCTGGCGGGGCTGCGCTTCACGAGCCTGCGACTGCGGCTGGTGGTGGTGTTCGGACTCGTCGCGCTCACGGCCGCCGTGTCGGCGTCGGGCATCGCGTACTGGCTCAACCGCGAGGCGGTGCTGACGCGTACGCAGGACGCGGTGCTGCGCGACTTCCAGCAGGAGATGCGCAACCACGCGAGCATGCTGCCGATGCATCCGGCGCAGGACGAACTGCAGCGCACGGCGGGCCAGATGGCCAACAGCAGCCAGCGCTTCAGCGTGCTCCTCGTCGCCCAGGACGACAACGGCAAGACCGTCATCGGCAACTCCGCGCTGGACACGTTCACGCTGGACGACGTACCCAAGTCCCTCCAGAAGGCCGTGAACAAGGAGCAGCCGCTCTCCTCGAACAACAAGTCGGCCTATCACCTGTACTGGCAGCGCATCACCGACCACGACAAGCCGTACCTGGTGGGTGGCGCGAGGGTGATCGACGGGACGACGACCGGCTACATGCTCAAGTCCCTGGAGCCCGAGGCCAAGGACCTCAACTCGCTGGCCTGGTCACTGGGTATCGCGACCGGCCTGGCCCTGATCGGCTCGGCACTGCTCGCCCAGGCCGCCGCGACGACCGTCCTCAAGCCGGTGCACCGTCTCGGTATCGCGGCCCGCCGTCTGGGCGAGGGCAAGCTCGACACCCGGCTGCGCGTCTCGGGCACGGACGAGCTCGCGGACCTCTCCCGCACGTTCAACCACACGGCGGAGGCCCTCGAGAAACGCGTCGCGGACATGAGCGCCCGCGACGAGGCGTCCCGCCGTTTCGTCGCGGACATGTCCCACGAACTCCGTACGCCGCTCACCGCGATCACCGCCGTGACGGAGATCCTGGAAGAGGAACTGGACGCGGAGACCGGCAGCGTCGACCCGATGATCGAACCGGCCGTCCGGCTGGTCGTCAGCGAGACCCGCCGCCTCAACGACCTCGTCGAGAACCTCATGGAGGTCACCCGCTTCGACGCGGGCACCGCCCGGCTGGTCCTCGACGACGTGGACATCGCCGACCAGATCACCGCGTGCATAGACGCACGCGCCTGGCTGGACGCCGTCGACCTGGACGCCGAGCGCGGCATCATGGCCCGTCTCGACCCGCGACGCCTGGACGTGATCCTGGCGAACCTCATCGGCAACGCGCTCAAGCACGGCGGCAGCCCGGTCCGTGTCTCGGTCCGCGAAGAGGCCGACGACCTCCTCATCGAGGTCCAGGACCACGGGCCCGGCATCCCCGAGGACGTCCTCCCGCACGTCTTCGACCGCTTCTACAAGGCGAGCGCCTCCCGCCCCCGCTCCGAGGGCAGCGGTCTCGGCCTCTCCATCGCCCTGGAGAACGCGCACATCCACGGTGGCGAGATCACCGCGGCCAACTCGCCCAAGGGAGGCGCCGTCTTCACGCTCCGCCTCCCGCAGGACGCGTCGGAGCTGCTCGCCGACGACGAGCGAGGGCGGAACGGGAACGGTACGGAGGGCAACGCCGGATGACGACCGCGGTACGAGGCCGAGAGGGGCGCCGACGGACGCCTCTCGCCTCCCTCTCCCTCCTCTCCCTCCCTCTCCTCGCCGTCCTGCTCGCGGGCTGCGGTATCCGCTCCACCCAGGTCCCGACCGACTTCGGCCCCGCGCCGTCCCGGGTCCCGTGCGCGATGTCCGGCCCGGACATCTCCACCCAGACGTCCGGTGGCATCCCGGTCCAGGTCTTCCTGCTCTGCTCCGGGCAACTGGTGACGGTCGACCGGTCGGTGCGGATTCCCGACGGTACGGCGGAGGGGGCGCGGCGGGTTCTGGTGGCGCAGGGGCTTCTCGACGAGCTCGCCGAGACGCCCTCCACGCCCGAGCAGCAGGCCGGCTACACGACCGACGTGCGCGGCGGGATGACGGTGAGCGGGCCCCGGCGCAAGGACCCCGAGGACGCGCTCCGCCTCAGCACTCCGCCCCAGGACCTGACCCCCGCGGCCCTCGCCCAGATCATCTGCACCTTCTCCGACTCCGCCGCCGCGCAGGACGACGGTTCGGTCATCCTCGGCGGCCCCGACACCGCCCCGCTGCGCCGCTACGAGTGCCCCACCGACGTCCGGGCCAACCCCACCGCCAAGTCCCCCCCGTCCACAACGGTCTCCACCACGTAACCGTTCGCGCAACTGTTTCCTCGCCCCCGTTCCGCGCCGCACGTGTGGCGCATCCCTCACCCCCCAGCCCCAAGCTCACCAATAACCCGGAACCGATCCTGCCGACCCCAGCGTCTTGGGAGGCGTGCAACGTCAAGGCGAAGGCGGCGGCAGCGCCGTGACCCGCGTCCGTGCGGCAGGAGCTCTCCTCCTCGTCGCACATCTCGCGCTCGTCGCCTGGATCACCCTGCGCCCTCTGGACGTCCCCTGGGTGAGCCCCGCCAACTTCCGCCCGTTCGCCGGCATCAGAGCCGACCTCGCGCTCGGCCCGGCGGAAGCCGCCCGCCGGATAGGCGAGGGCCTCGGCCTGCTCGCCCCCCTCGGCGTCCTGCTCCCCATGGTCGGCGGCAGGCTGACCGCGTCCCCGCTCGGCTCCCTCGTCCGCACGGTCGCCGCCGGCGCCCTGCTCTCCCTGGGAATCGAACTCCTGCAGACCGGCGTTCCCGGCCAGGTCGTGGACGTGGACTCCCTGCTGCTCAACACGGTCGGTGTCGCCCTGGCCCACCTCGCGATCGTGCCGGTCGCCAGGCCCAGGCTCCGCCGCCGGGCCGAGACCCGGCGCCGCGCGGCCCTCCCCCGGGAGGACACGGTTCAGGGTCGGACCCCGACGATTCCCAGGGTCGGTATCGCCCCGTAGAGCGACGCTTCGCCCGCTTCGTCACCGTAGCGTTGAAGACATCGAGGAAGACCTCGGTGCCCCAACATCCCGGCATCCAGCCACGGTTCACGAAGGAGCCAGCATGACCGCCCTTGCCCGCCCCACCAACGGCCGTATGATCGGCGGAGTGTGCGCAGCGCTGGCGCGGCGCTTCGGCACCTCCGCGACCACGATGCGTGTGATCTTCGTTCTTTCCTGCCTGCTCCCGGGCCCGCAGTTCCTGCTCTACATAGCGCTGTGGATCCTGTTCCCCTCCGAGGACAAGGCCCGCACGGCCTGGTAGGCCCTGACACACGTGTGGGGCGCACCCCCATCGGGGTGCGCCCCACCGGCGTTCGTACAGGCGAAGGCCGAGCCAAGCGGAAGGTGTCAGCCGAGCGGCAGCCCGTTCAGCGGCAGACCGTGCGTCGGCAGGCCCTGCAGCGGCAGTCCGCCGAGCAGTCCGGCCACCGGCGCCGCCGGTCCGTCGGCGAGGAGCTTCGCAACGGCGGGCTGGGCCGCGGCCGCCCCCGCGCCGAGCGCTCCCTGCCCCTGGGTGACCGCTTCCCCCGCACCCGGGAGCGCCGCCGCGACGTTCTGCGCGGGCAGCGTCTGGGTGACGGTGTCCAGCGCCTGGGAGGCGTCCGGCACGGCCGGGGCGGCGTTCGCGGCGCCCGCGCCGACGGCGGCGAATGCGGCACCGAGAGCGGCGACGCCGAGGGTCTTGGCAGCAGACTGCTTCATATTGAATGCGTCCTTGGATCCGTGTGACGGGGATGTGAGCGGTCCAAAAACGTAAACACGCAGAGCCACCGTCCGCAAACATCGAAAAGCAGCCGAGTCATGGAGAACAAGTGAAGACCCGGCCGCTTTTCGCTCCTCCGATCAGCCCTGTTACCCCAAGGAACCACTGGTGGAGGCGGTCTGCTGGAACAGCCATTCGGACTTCAGTTCTGCATATCCGGGCTTGATCACGTCATTGATCATCGCCAGCCGTTCATCGAAAGGAATGAATGCTGACTTCATAGCATTGACAGAGAACCACTGCATGTCGTCGAGCGAATAACCGAACGCGTCGACCAGGTGCTCGAATTCGCGCGACATGCTCGTCCCTGACATGAGCCGATTGTCCGTGTTCACGGTCGCCCGGAAGTGCAGGCGCCGCAGCAGACCGATCGGGTGCTCGGCGTAGGAGTCGGCGGCGCCGGTCTGGAGGTTGGAGCTGGGGCACAGTTCCAGCGGGACGCGCTTGTCACGGACGTACGAGGCCAGCCGTCCGAGCTTCACCGACCCGTCCGCCGCGACCTGGATGTCGTCGATGATCCGCACGCCGTGGCCGAGCCGGTCCGCGCCGCACCACTGGAGCGCCTGCCAGATGGAAGGCAGCCCGAAGGCCTCGCCGGCGTGGATGGTGAAGTGGTTGTTCTCGCGCTTGAGGTACTCGAAGGCGTCGAGGTGACGGGTGGGCGGGAAGCCGGCCTCGGCGCCCGCGATGTCGAAGCCCACCACTCCCAAGTCGCGGTAGCGGTTGGCCAGTTCGGCGATCTCCAGGGCGCGGGCCGCATGCCGCATGGCGGTGAGCAGGGCGCCCACCCTGATGCGGTGGCCGTTCTCCCGGGCGAGCCGCTCGCCTTCCCGGAAGCCCTCGTTGACCGCCTCGACGACCACTTCGAGGGTGAGCCCGGACTCCAGGTGCTGTTCGGGCGCGTAGCGCACCTCGGCGTAGACGACCCCGTCCTCGGCGAGATCCTCGGCGCACTCGGCGGCGACCCGCACCAGCGCCTCACGCGTCTGCATGACGGCACAGGTGTGGGCGAAGGTCTCCAGGTACCGTTCCAGCGACCCGGAGTCGGCAGCCTCGCGGAACCAGACGCCGAGTTTGTCGGGGTCGGTCTCAGGGAGCCCGGAGTAGCCGGATTCCTGGGCGAGTTCGACGATCGTCCCGGGACGCAGGCCCCCGTCGAGGTGATCGTGCAGCAGGACCTTGGGTGCCCGGCGGATCTGTTCCGAGCTCGGGGTGTTCTGGATCTGGCTCGTCATTTTCGCACTGTAGCCCCTACGCGCGTAGATCTCCTGTCGTGCCGCCCGTCGATACGTAACGGTGACCCGGCGGACGGGTGGCGTACACCGTCACTTCTGACACTGTTCTGTCATGGCACAGCAAGCGACGCCGGTTCGCAGGGCCCGGCTGGGGAGGGCGATCGGCCCGGAGCCGACGGGGGTCAGCGGCGTGGTTCTGCTGCTCCCGGGCGGCGACGAGGTCTCCTCGCGCAGACCGTCCCCGATGTTGGCGACCGCCTCCGTACGCGCGCTCGGGCGCCGCCTCATGCGCGCGGGACGTACGGAAGGCCTGGCCACCCACGTCGTGCACTACCGCTTCCGCGGCTGGAACGGCGGCGAGGCGCATCTCGCCGGCGACGCGTCCTGGGCCGCCGACGAGGTGATACGCCGCTACGGAGACGTGCCCGTGTGCCTCGCCGGAGTGGGGATGGGAGGCCGGGCGGCGCTGCGTGCGGCCGGGCACAGCGCCGTCAACTCCGTTCTGGCGCTCGCCCCCTGGCTGCCGGAGGACGACGTGGCGGCGCCACCCGAACCGGTGAAGCAGCTCACCGGGCGGCGCGTGCTGATCGTGCACGGCACCAACGACGAGCGCACCGACCCGGAGTTGTCCTTCCGGCTCGCGGCACGGGCCAAGAAGTCCAACCGGGACATCTGCCGGTTCGAGGTCCACTCCGACGGGCACGGGTTGCACCAGTACCGGTCCGAAGTGCACGCGCTGGCGGAGGACTTCGTGATGGGGGCGTTGTTCGGACACGGGGTGTCGCGCCCTCTGGAGGACGCGTTGGCCGCGCCGCCGCCGTTGGGGTTGCGGATGCCGCTCGCCTCCGGCTTCGGGAAGGCGTTGCGTCGTTAGGTTGGGTTTTGTCTGCGGCGTAGTGGGGGCTGGTCGCGCAGTTCCTCGCGCCCCTAAAAGCGGGGCGCGTCTGCCCCTCAGTCCGGTAGCAGGTGGCCCCTCCTCGACAGTAGGAACTTCTTGAAGGCTGCCACCGGTGACGTGTCCTGATGGCCCTCCAGCCAGGCCACGCCGATCTCGCGGACCGCTCGCGGGGCCGTGACCGTCAGTTCGACGACTCCTGGGCGGGCCACGGCCGGCGGCGGCAGGAGGGCGACTCCGAGGCCGGCGGCCACCAGGCCCCGTAGGGTCTCGGCCTCCTCGCCCTCGAAGGCGATCCGGGGCTTGAAGCCGGCCTCCTGGCAGAGGTCGTCGGTGATGCGGCGCATGCCGTAGCCGGGTTCGAGGGTCACGAAGGTCTCCTCGGCGGCCTCGGCGAGGCGGATGCGTTTGCGGGCGGCGAGGCGGTGGTCGGCCGGGACGACGAGTCTCAGCTTCTGTTCGTCGAGGAGGCGGCCCACCAGGTCGGGCGCGTCCGGCACCGGCGAGGTGAGGCACAGGTCCAGCTCGCCCGAGCGCAGCCCCTCCAGCATCGCCTCGCCGTAGTTCTGCACGAGGCTGAAGCGGACCCGCGGGTGATCGGCGCGGAAGGCGCGGATCAGGCCGGGGACGGTCTCCGACCCCATGGTGTGCAGGAAGCCGAACGCGACCTTGCCGGTGGCCGGGTCGGCGTCCGCGCGCACCTCCTCGGCGGCGCGCTCGATCTCGGCGAGGGCCCGTTCGACCGAGGAGAGGAACGTACGGCCCGCGGGGGTGAGGGAGACCGTGCGGCCCCGGCGTGCGAACAGGTCGACACCCAGGTCCTGTTCGAGCCGGATCATGGCCCGCGAAAGGGTCGACTGGGGGACCCGCATCTCCTGCGCGGCACGCGTGACGTGCTCGGTGCGGGCGACCCCGGCGAAGTACGCGAGGCGTGGGGCGAGCAGCCTGGACATGCCCGCGCTGTCTTCTGTGTCACTGGACGGTGACAGGTGAGCCTGTGACCTCTGCTGATGCGCCATGGGAACGATTATGGCGATTCCATGCATTGGACGGATGAGCGGCGCTTCTTTAGTTTCGAAGCATGCCTTCCGCCAGTACCGGGGCGTCCACCACCGTGGCCGCCACCTCCACCGTCACGTCCTCCGCCGCCACCGTCGACTCCCGTCTCACCCCGGGTGGGCCCGGCTACCGCCGGATGAGCTTCGCACTCTTCCTCGCGGGTGTGGCGACCTTCGCGCTCCTCTATTCCACGCAGGCCCTCCTCCCCCTCGTCTCCACGGACTTCGGGGTCAGCGCGAGCGAGGCGAGCTGGACGGTGTCGGCGGCGACGGGTGCGCTGGCACTGTTCGTCCTCCCCATGAGCGCGCTGTCGGAGCGGTTCGGACGGCGTACGTTGATGACGGCGTCGCTGGCGGTCGCGGTGACGGTCGGGCTCCTGGTCCCCTTCGCCCCGTCGATCGGCGCCCTGGTCGTGCTGCGGGCGGTGCAGGGCGCGGCGCTGGCGGGCCTTCCGGCCTCCGCGACGGCCTATCTGGCGGAGGAGGTCCGCCCCAAGGCCCTGATCACGGCGATCGGTCTCTTCGTGGCGGGCAACAGCGTCGGCGGGATGAGCGGCCGGGTCATCACCGGCTGGGTCGCGCAGGAGTGGGGCTGGCGGGTGGCCGTCGCCACGATCGGGATCATCGCGGTGGCCTGCGCGGTCGCCTTCCGGCTCCTGCTGCCCGCGCCGAAGCACTTCACGCCCGGCTCGCTGCGGCCTGGGGTACTGGCCCGTACGGTCCGTGACCACCTCGCGAACCCGCTGCTGCGTCGACTGTACGCGATCGGCGCGCTGTTCATGATGGTCTTCGGCGGGGTCTACACGGTGATCGGCTATCGCCTGACCGAGGCCCCCTTCTCCCTCCCCCAGGGCATCATCGGCTCGATCTTCCTGGTGTATCTGGTCGGTACGGTGTCGGCGTCCACGGCGGGCAGGCTGGTCGCCCGCCTGGGCCGGCGCGGCTCCCTCTACCTGGCGGGCGGCACCACGACCTCCGGCCTGCTCCTCTCCCTGGTCGACTCCCTGCCCCTCGTCCTGCTCGGCCTGGTGCTGATCACCGCGGGCTTCTTCGCGGGCCACGCGGTGGCGTCCTCGTCGGTCAGCCACACCGCCAAGCAGGGCCGCGCCCAGGCCTCCGCCCTCTACCAGTCCGCGTACTACATCGGCTCCAGCGCGGGCAGCACGCTCGGCGCGATCGCCTTCCACGCGGGCGGTTGGGCCGGAACGGTGACGCTCGGCCTGTTCGCGGTCCTCGGCGTCGTCACGATCACGGTGTTCGGCTCCCACGCGGCCCGCACCCAGGCCCGACGCGAGCCGGCCCTGGCGCACTGAGCGTCCCAGCCGCTCCCCCGTTCCCCCTGGTCGGACCCCGTTGTCAGTGGTGGCACCTAGCCTCCACCCGGTCAACTGGCCCGAACAGGGGGATCTTTCATGGAGTTCCGCGCCGATCGCGACGACCTCGCCGAGGCGGTGGCCTGGACGGCCCGCACCCTGCCCACCCGCTCACCGGTACCGGTGCTGGGTGGGCTGCTTCTGGAGGCCGGGCCGCAGCGGCTGGGCATCTCGGGGTTCGACTTCGAAACGGCGGCGCGGATCGAGATCGATGTCGAGACGGGGGCCGGCGGTCGGATCCTCGTGCTGGGACGCCGGCTGCTGGACATCTGCCGGGTGCTGCCACCGGGTCAGGTGAGCTGCTGGGACCCGGGCGGCGGGCGCTGCTCAGCGGGGCCGGAGCCGAAACGGGCGATGCGTACCGGCATTTGCTCATGTCCGTGAAGCAATTGGTCTGAGCCCCGCTTTTTCCCACTCCGGGGGTCATTGTCAGTGGGCTGCGGTAGCTTCCGAAGTGCCGGCGCAACGAGGCGACGGCGCGACGGGAACGGCCACAGGGGCGGGTTGGCTATGAGCGACGGTGCGACGACCACAGACCTGGACGTGCGGCTGGAGAAGCACCGGGTCGAGCTGACCGGGTACTGCTATCGGATGCTCGGCTCCTCCTTCGAAGCCGAGGACGCGGTGCAGGACACGATGGTCCGCGCCTGGCGGAGCTACGACACGTTCGAGGGCCGTTCCTCGATGCGGTCCTGGCTGTACCGGATCGCCACCAACGTGTGCCTCGACATGCTGAACGCGGGCAACAGGAGGGCTCGTCCGATGGATCTGAGCGGTCCCTCACCCCTGGCCCAGGCGGCGCTCGTCCCGCGCCCGGACAACACCTGGCTGGAGCCGATGCCCGACGCGCGCGTGCTGCCCACGGTCAGTGACCCGGCCGAGGCCGCGGTGGCCAAGGAGTCGGTGCGCCTCGCCTTCATGGCCGCCCTGCAGCAGCTGCCGCCCAAGCAGCGCGCCGTGCTCATCCTGCGCGAGGTCCTCGCCTGGAAGGCGAGCGAGGTCGCCGAACTGCTCGGGACGACGGTCGCCTCGGTCAACAGCGCGCTGCAGCGGGCCCGCGCGACCCTCGCGGAGAGCGACAGCGCCGAGGCCGCCGCCATCTCCGACCCGCTCGACGAGGAGCAGCGGAAGCTGCTCGAGCGCTATGTGGCCGCGTTCGAGGCGTACGACATGACGGCCCTGACCGCGCTGCTCCACGAGGACGCGATCATGACGATGCCGCCGTTCGACCTGTGGCTGCGCGGCACGGGCGACATCACCGGTTTCATGACGACCCTCGGCGCCTCCTGCGCGGGTTCGCGCCTGCTGCCGGTCGCGGTGAACGGTCTGCCGGGATTCGCGCACTACAAGCCGGATCCGGAGGAGGGCGGCTTCAGTGCCTGGGCGATCCAGGCCCTGGAGATCTCAGACGGCCGCATCACCGGTTTCCACTGCTTCCTCGACACCAAGCGCTGGTTCCCGCTCTTCGGCCTCCCCCTCCACCTCGAAGCGGAGTCCGACTAGTTCGAGAAGCTGGAGGAGGGGTGGGGCCGCGGCGCGCAGGCGGATACGGCCCCCGGCCCGGCGGGCGGCGAGCTGCATCCTGGCCAGGACGTCGACGGTGGCCAGGCCGGGCGGGCCGAGCCCCGCGACGTCGCAGACGACGACCCCGGCCGCGGTCGACTCCAACCGGGCTCGCACGTCGTCGCAGAGGCTCGGCACCTGGTCACGGGTGAGGGGGCCGGGCAGCACGAGTACGGCGGGTGTCGTGGCGTCCACGGTCAGTAGACCGGCCGGGGACACGGAACTCATCGGGAAGAGCGGACCCGTTCAAGGCGCGCGCCCGCGCAGGATCACATTGACCTGCACCCCTCCCTGCCCAGAGGGTTGGGTGTATGCCCCATGAATCAGTGCCTCCCGCGATACCCGACGGCCTTCTCCACGCGAAGGGGGCGCCGTGCAGGGGGTGCTGACGGGCTTCGCGGTCATCGCCGTCGTCATCGGGGTCGGGTACGTCATCGGACGGCGCGGCTACCTCGGGGACAACGGGCGGGAGGTGCTGACGAAGCTCGCCTTCCATGTGGCCTCCCCCGCGCTGCTGTTCACCACGCTCGCCCGGGCCGACCTGTCGGTGATCTTCTCCAGCCGGCTCCTGGTGACGGCGATGAGCACGGCCGCGGCGGCCGGCGTCTTCGTCGCGATCGGCGCCCTACGCGGCTGGGGCGTGGGCCGGACGACGATCGGCGCGCTGTGCTCCAGTTACGTCAACTCGGGAAACCTCGGCATCCCGATCGCGGTGTACGTGCTGGGTGACGCCTCGCTCGTCGCGCCCGTGCTGCTCTTCCAGCAGATCATGGTCACGCCCATCGCCCTCACGGTCCTCGATCTGTCGGGGGACGGCGAGAAGGGCCCCCTGTGGCAGCGGCTGATCACTCCCCTGCGCAATCCCATCGCGGTCGGCTCGCTGAGCGGGGTCGCGGTGTCGGCGACCGGTCTGACGTTGCCGGGACCGGTCATGGACCCGCTCACGCTGATCGGCAACATGTCGGTGCCCGCGGTGCTGCTGGCGTTCGGTATCTCGCTGTGCGGCAGCACGCTGCCCGGCCGTGGCCCGGACCGGCACCCGGTGCTGTTGTCCGTCGCGCTGAAGTCGGTGGGCCAGCCGCTGGCGGCCTGGGCGCTGGCCGTCGGCGTGTTCGGGCTGCACGGGGCGCCCCTGCTCGACGTGGTGGTCACCTCGGCGCTGCCCGCCGCCCAGAACCTCTTCACGTACGCCTCGCGCTACCGGGTCGGCGAGACACTGGCCAGGGAGTCGATCCTGCTGTCGACGATCCTGTCCGTGCCGGCGCTGGTGCTGATCGCGGCGGTGCTCGGCTGACGGTGGATGAACCGGCGTACGCGAGCGGTCGGCGCACCAGAACTGGGCGCCGCCCCTCGGATACGTCAGTCGACGGGGAACACGGCGGTGTCGAGGGTGAGGTCGAAGGGTTCCGGCAGGGTGATCACGTCGCCGAACTTTCCGGCGTGCAGGACGCGGTAGACGTCGCCCGTCGGTTCGCCGTACAGCGTCACCGTCGGGCCGCCGGCCGCCCATCGGTCGACGAGCAGGTAGAGGGGGATGCCTCCGGCGGCGTAGGCGGCGGGCTTACTGACGCGGTCATGCACGGCGTTGGACTTCGAGGTGACTTCCACGACGAGTTCCGCCATGCCCGCAGGGATGTGACTGCTCAGGCCTTCCCCGTCGACCACAGGCGCTACGACCAGGTCGGGGATCAACATGCCCCGCCGGGAGGGCACTGCGACGGCCAGGGTTTGAAAGACCTCCCAATCTTCGGGGATGCCGGAGAGCAGGCGGCGGTGGATTCGCGCTGCGATCACGTTGTGGTGGTATGCGGGAGCGGGTGACACGGTGACGATCCCCTCGATGATCTCCACCTTGCTGCCCTCCGGCCACTCCATCTCCTCCCAGAACCGGACGAGGTCGTCCCAGCTCAGCTCGGGGTCGTGGTCGACGGTGAGTGCGGTCATGGCGGTCTCCAATCGGTGCGTCACCGAGTCCAGCATGCCGAACGGGACCGGTGGAGGTCCACCGATCCCGTTCACCCGTACGAGGAAAGCGCAGGTCAGGCGATACGTTCCAGCACCACCGGCGTGGCCTTGAAGTCCGTGCCCGCGGCCGCGATGTCGTAGGAACCCTCGACCGACTCCAGGGCGTACTCGAAGCGCTCGGGGGTATCGGTGTGGAGGGTCAGCAGCGGCTGGCCCGCGATGACGGTGTCGCCGGGCTTGGCGTGGAGTTCGACGCCCGCGGCGGCCTGCACCGGGTCCTCCTTGCGGGCGCGGCCGGCGCCCAGGCGCCAGGCGGCGATGCCGATGTCGTAGGCGTCCAGGCGGGAAAGGACGCCGGAGGACGGGGCCGTCACCACGTGCTGCTCCCGGGAGGTGGGGAGCGCGGCGTCCGGGTCGCCGCCCTGCGCGGCGATCATGCGGCGCCAGACGTCCATCGCGGAGCCGTCCGCGAGGGCCTTCGCCGGGTCGGCGTCCTTGATGCCCGCCGCGTCGAGCATCTCGCGGGCCAGGGCGAGGGTGAGCTCGACGACGTCGGCCGGACCGCCGCCCGCCAGGACCTCCACCGACTCCCGTACTTCCAGCGCGTTGCCCGCCGTCAGGCCCAGCGGGGTCGACATGTCCGTGAGGAGCGCGACCGTCTTCACGCCGTGGTCGGTGCCCAGGCCGACCATCGTGGAGGCGAGTTCGCGGGCGTCCTCGATGGTCTTCATGAAGGCACCGGTGCCGACCTTCACGTCCAGGACCAGCGAGCCCGTGCCCTCCGCGATCTTCTTCGACATGATGGAGGAGGCGATCAGCGGGATCGCCTCGACCGTGCCGGTCACGTCGCGCAGCGCGTACAGCTTCTTGTCGGCGGGGGCCAGGCCGTCGCCCGCCGCGCAGATGACCGCACCGGTCGTGTCGAGGACGTGCAGCATCTCCTCGTTCGACAGCAGGGCGCGCCAGCCGGGGATCGACTCCAGCTTGTCCAGCGTGCCGCCGGTGTGGCCGAGGCCGCGCCCGGACAGCTGCGGGACCGCCGCACCGCAGGCCGCCACCAGCGGCGCCAGCGGGAGCGTGATCTTGTCGCCGACACCGCCCGTGGAGTGCTTGTCGGCGGTCGGGCGGGAGAGGGAGGAGAACTCCATGCGCTCGCCGGAGGCGATCATCGCGGCGGTCCAGCGGGCGATCTCGCGACGGTTCATGCCGTTGAGCAGGATCGCCATGTTGAGGGCGGCCATCTGGTAGTCGGCGACCTCGCCGCGGGTGTACGCGTCGATGACCCAGTCGATCTGCGCGTCGCTGAGCTCGGCGCGGTCCCGCTTGGTGCGGATGACGGAGACGGCGTCCATGGCCATGGCTTTCCTTCCGAAGACTTCCGAAAATCCGCGGCCCCTCCCGACCGGTCGTTCATCGTCCGGTCGTCGGGAGGGGCCGCGCAGGCGTTACTTGGTGAGATTCTCCGGCCCGAAGGCCTGCGGCAGCATCTCGGAGAGCGGCAGGATTCCGGCCGGGGTCTCCAGGAGCAGATCGGACCCGCCGAACTCGTAGAGCAGCTGGCGGCAGCGCCCGCAAGGCACCAGGATCGCGCCGTGTCCGTCGACGCAGGTGAAGTGCGTCAGCCGGCCGCCCCCGGTGTTCTGCAACTGGGAGATCAGACCGCACTCGGCGCACAGGCCGAGCCCGTACGAGGCGTTCTCGACGTTGCAGCCGGTGACGGTCCGGCCGTCGTCGACGAGGGCCGCGACACCGACCGGGTAGCCCGAGTAGGGGGCGTACGCCCGGGACATGGCGTCCCGCGCGAGCTCCCGCAGGGCCTCCCAGTCGACGGCCGTGGACCCGGCGCCGGCGGACGTCACTTGCCCTGTCCTCTCCGGTACGGCATGCCGTCCGCCTTCGGCATCCGCAGATGCTGCGCGGACAGCGAGAGCACGAGCAGCGTCACGATGTACGGCGTCGCGGTCACGACCTGCTTGGGCACCTCGTTGGTGGAGGTGTACCAGACGAACATCAGCGCCGAGATCACGGCGGTGATGACGGCCGGGGTGTAGCGCTTCTTCCACACCAGGTAGGCCGCGCCGAACACCAGCAGGATCGCCAGCAGCAGGATCAGCGCGTGGACGTTCGTACCGCCGCCGCGCAGGTTGAGGCTGTCGGTGTAGCCGAACAGGCCCGCGCCGAGGGCCAGGCCGCCCGGCATCCAGTTGCCGAAGATCATCGCGGCGAGACCGATGTAACCGCGGCCGGCGGTCTGGCCGTCCAGGTACACGTTGGACGCCACGATCGACAGGAACGCGCCGCCGAGGCCGGCGAAGCCGCCCGAGATGATCACGGCGATGTACTTGTACTTGTAGACGTTGACGCCGAGGGACTCGGCGGCCACCGGGTTCTCACCGCAGGAGCGCAGCCGCAGGCCGAAGGCCGTGCGCCACAGCACCCACCAGGTGATCGGTACGAGGGCGACCGCGACGACGGTGAGCGGCGACAGGTCGGTGATCAGACCCGCGAGCAGACCGGCGATGTCCGAGATCAGGAACCAGCCCTTGTGGTTGAGCGTGTCCAGTCCGCTGGACAACCCTGGGATGGAGAACGTGCCGAGCGAGTCGACCGGGGGCGACTGCTTGGAGGAGCCCTGCGGGACGCCCTCGAAGGTGAACTTCGACAGATAGCGCGTGGTGCCGAGCGCCAGGATGTTGACGGCCACACCGGAGACGATGTGGTTGACGTTGAAGGTCACCGTGGCGATGGCGTGCAGGATGCCGCCGAGGCAACCGCCGATGATGCCGAAGGCGACACCGGTCCACGGGCCCCACTGGTAGCCGGCCCAGGCGCCGAACCAGGTGCCGAGGATCATCATGCCCTCGAGGCCGATGTTGACGACGCCCGCGCGCTCGGCCCACAGACCGCCGAGGCCCGCGAGTCCGATCGGCACCGCGAGGCGCAGCGCCGTGGACATCTGTCCGGTCGAGGTGATGCCGTCCGCGCCGGTGATCAGGCGGACGACCGAGGTCAGGATCAGTACGCCCGCGATGATCAGCAGGAGTACGGGGAGCGAGAATCGGCGGCTGCCCTTGCCGGGCTGCTGCGCCTGCGGCTTGGCGACGGTCGCGGTGCTCATCGGGCAGCCACCTCCTTCGGGGAGTTGTTGTTGGCGGCGGCCGCGGCCAGTTCCTCACCGACCCGCTTCTGCTGGCGGCGCAGGCCCCAGACGCGTACGGCCTCGTAGGAGATGACGACCGCGAAGACGATCAGGCCCTGCATGATCGTGGCGATCTCCTTCTCGTACGCCACCGGGGTCGCGTAGTCGAGCGCCGGGGACGCCTTGTCGAGGAAGGCGATCAAGAGGGAGGCGAAGGCGATGCCGACGGGGCTGTTGCGACCGAGCAGGGCGATGGTGATGGCGGTGAAGCCCAGTCCGGTCGGGAAGGTCAGGCTGTAGGTGTGGGCGTCGCCGAGCAGCAGCGGCAGGCCGGAGAGGCCCGCGACCGCGCCGGAGATCAGCATCGCGGTGAGCACCATCCGCTTGGCGTCGACGCCGGAGGCCGCGGCGGCGGTCTCGGAGGCGCCGGTGGCGCGCAGGTCGAAGCCGAAGCGGGTGCGGTTGAGGACGAGCCAGTACAGGACGCCCATGAGGATCGCGAGGAAGACCAGGCCGTAGATCTCGCCGACGTCCGAGCCGAGGTTGATACCGGGGAACCAGCCGGACTTCTTCATGACACCGGTCGTCATGTTGTTGCCGAGCTGCACACCGAACTTGTCGGAGAGGGTGAGGTAGCCGATGACGCTGGTGGCGATCGCGTTCAGCATGATCGTCGCGACGACCTCGCTGACGCCGCGGGTGACCTTGAGAACGCCCGCGATACCGGCCCACATGGCGCCGGTGAGCATGGCGACCAGCAGGAGCACGGGAATCTGCAGGAAGGACGGCAGCGCGAGGTGCGCGCCGACCACCGCGGTCATCATCGCGGCGAGGCGGTACTGGCCGTCGACGCCGATGTTGAACAGGTTCATCCGGAAGCCGATGGCCACCGCGAGCGCGGCGACGTAGTACATCGAGGCCTGGTTGAGGATCAGCACCTGGATGTCGGAGTACGTCGCCTGTTCGAGCATCAGCGAGTACGGCTCGAACGGGCTCTTGCCCGAGGCGAGCAGCACGATCGACGTCAGGGCGACCGCCGCGACGAGCGCGATGACCGGGCCGGCCACCGCGAGGAGCACGCGCTCCTTGTCGAACTTCTTCATCGGGCCTCGTCCTCCGGGGCGGCGCTTTCCGCTACGTGCTCCAGGTGTCCGGAGGCGGCGCCGGTCATGGCCGAGCCGAGTTCCTCCGGGGTGATGGTCGCCGGGTCGGCGTCCGCCACGAGCCTGCCGTTGTAGATCACCCGCAGGGTGTCCGACAGACCGATCAGCTCGTCCAGGTCGGCCGAGATCAGCAGCACGGCCAGGCCCTCGCGGCGGGCCTCGCGGATCTGGTCCCAGATCGCGGCCTGCGCGCCGACGTCCACACCGCGGGTGGGGTGGGCGGCGATCAGGAAGCGCGGCTTGTGGCTCATCTCGCGGCCGACGATCAGCTTCTGCTGGTTGCCGCCGGAGAGCGAGGCGGCGGTGACGTCGATGCCGGGGGTGCGGACGTCGTACTCCTTGACGATCCGCCTGGTGTCCTCCTGGGCGCCCTTGATGTCGAGCCAGAAGCCCTTCGCGTTGGGGGCCTCGGTGACATGGCCGAGGATGCGGTTCTCCCAGAGCGGGGACTCCAGCAGCAGGCCGTGGCGGTGACGGTCCTCGGGGATGTACCCGATGCCCTTCTCACGGCGCTTGCGGGTGGCCCACCCCGTGATCTCGTCGCCGAGGAAGCCGATGGAACCCGAGTCCGCGTTCTTGAGGCCGATCAGCGCGTCGATGAGCTCGGTCTGGCCGTTGCCCTCGACGCCGGCGATGCCCATCACCTCACCGGCGTGGATGGTGAAGGTGACGTCGTCGAGGACGCGTTTGGCGGCGCCGGGGGCGGTGGCCTCGGTGAGCACGTCGGCGCCCGGCGTCGCACCGGCCGAGCCGGGGGTCGCGGTCTCGGGCTGCGCGCCGACCTCGCCGAGGGAGGCGCCGCCGCTGGCGTAGACGGTGAGGTTCTTGACGGTGAGCACGGCCTTGTCGGTGACCGTGGACTCGGCGGTCTCCGGGGTGGGGAGCTCGCTGCCGACCATCATCTCGGCGAGCTGGCGGGGGGTCGTCTCGGCGGGGACGGCCGTGCCGACCGTCGTACCGCGCCGGATGACCGTGATCTCGTCGGCGACCGACAGGACCTCGCCCAGCTTGTGCGAGATGAAGATGACGGCCAGGCCCTCGGACTTGAGCTCGCGCAGGTTGTCGAAGAGTGCGTCGACCTCCTGCGGCACCAGTACGGCGGTGGGCTCGTCCAGGATCAGGATGCGGGCGCCGCGGTAGAGGACCTTGAGGATCTCGATGCGCTGGCGCTCGGCGACACCGAGGCTCTCGACCAGGACGTCCGGGCGCACGTTCAGCCCGTACCGGTCGGAGATCTCCTTGATCTTCTTACGGGCGCCGCCACCGATGCCGTACAGCTTCTCGCTGCCCAGGACGACGTTCTCCAGGACGGTGAGGTTGTCGGCGAGCATGAAGTGCTGGTGGACCATGCCGATGCCGCGCACGATGGCGTCGGCGGGCGACGAGAAGCCGACCTGCTCACCGTCGACGGCGATCGTGCCCTCGTCCGGCTTCTGCATGCCGTAGAGGATCTTCATCAGCGTCGACTTGCCGGCACCGTTCTCGCCGACGAGGGCGTGGACCGTGCCCTTGCGGACCGTCAGGTGGATGTCGTGGTTGGCCACCACACCCGGGAAGCGCTTGGTGATACCCACCAGCTCGACCGCGGTCGACTGCGCGGTGAGCGGAGGGCTGCTGGACGCGTCGATGGCGCACTCTCCTTGAGAAAGGGGCCTATCTACGCGCGTAGCGCCCCTGCTTTAAATAGTGCCCGGACTGGCCGGACTCGATTCGATGTCGATCTCGATCGGGTTCGATCACGTTCTCGATCTGATTCGGCCAGGTCCGGTCCGAGCATTCTGCCGCGCGAACGGGGTGCGGGAAGGTCATCCTCCCCACACCCCGTTCCGTGGCCGTAACGCTGCCATTACAGCGTTGCCTTGGCCATGGTTTCGACGTCCAGTGATGGCGAGTGTTTATCGCCCGGTGATGACGTCTTGACCTTGGCCGGGAGTCATGAGCGCGTTCAGGAGGTCTTGACCGTGATCGAGCCGTCCTTGATGCCCGCCTCGGCCTTCTTCAGCGCGGCCTGCAGGTCGGCGTTGTTCTTGAACACCGGGTTGGAGTCGGCGAGGCTGACACCGCCGGTGGCGAGGCTGGCGCGGACGACACCGGTCTCCGGCTTGCCGTCGTGCACCGACTTCGCCAGGTTGTACACGGCCCCGGCGACGTCCTTCATGGCCGAGGTCAGGATGGCGTCCTTGTACTTCGCCAGCGCGTCCTGCTTGTACTGGTCGGAGTCCACGCCGATGGCCCAGACCTTGTCCTTGGCCGCGGTCTGGATGACACCCTGGCCGGACAGACCCGCGGCGGCGTAGACGACGTCGGCGCCGGCGTCGATCTGGCCCTGCGCGGCGCTCGCACCCTTGTCCGGGCTGGAGAAGCCGCCCTCGGCGGCGGTCTCGGTCAGGTACTGCGACTTGACCTTGACACCCTTCTTGGTGTCGGTGACGCCCTGCTTGAAGCCCGCCTCGAACTTGTGGATCAGCGGCACGTCCACGCCGCCGATGAAGCCGACGGTGTTCGACTTGGTGGTCTTGGCGGCGGCGACACCGGCGAGGTAGGAGGCCTGCTCCTCGTGGAAGACCAGGTCGGCAATGTTGGCCGCCTTGTCCTGCTCGTCGTCGATGATGCCGAAGGTGATCTTCGGGTACTTCGCCGCGACCTCCTTGACGGCCGGCGCGTAGGCGAAGCCGACGCCGATCACCGGGTTGAAGCCCTGCTTGGCGAGCTGCTCGAGGCGCTGCACCTTGTCGGCGTCCGACTCACCGTCGGTCGGCTCGACGGCCTGCGAGGTGTAGCCGAACTCCTTGTCGGCCTTCGTCATGCCGACGGTGGCGGCATCATTGAAGGACTGGTCACCCTTGCCGCCGACGTCGTAGGCGAGGGCGAGACCCTTGGACTTGCCGCCGCTGGAGCTGGAGCTGGTGGCGTCGCTGGACGTTCCGCCACAGGCGGAGAGAGCAACGGCGAGGGTAGCGGTCGCAACGCCCGCAACTGTGATTCGGGACACCCGGCGCATGGAACTTGACTCCTTTGTGCAAGCGCCCAAACCAGGCGCTGGTTCCGCCGCAGCGTAACGCGCGTAGACCAGACGGAAAACCCCTTCTGTCCGGTCCGTTACCGACCTGTGGCCGCAGCTGCCGTCCAGATTACGGAATGCGGCGGGGCGCTTGCGGGAGGCAAAGGGGGAGGGGGCTGGGCGAGGGTATGGGGGTGCGGGAGAGCGGCGGCGCGCAGTGGGCAGAACCTGCGGGACGGGCCCACAGAACGGGCCCTCAGGGATATCCGTAACCCGGCTCTCTCTCCCACGCCCTTACTACGGACACCCGCCCCTCAGGAGTACATCCCGGGGTACGCCGGTCATGGCCGCGTCCGTGTCGTGACAGCGCCCCGCCCCCGGCGTGCCCGTGGGGGCGCGTCCGGGGGCGGGGCGTCGTTGATGTCTGCCTGACCGACGGAGTTGCTCCGCCTGACTGACGGAGTTACTTCGTGTTGACGGTGACCTTGCCGTCGATGATGTCCTGCTTGGCCTTGTCCACGGCCGCGACGACGTCCGTCATGGCCTTGTACTTCGGGTTGGTGTCCGCGAAGCCGACACCGCCGGACTTCAGGTCACCGCGCACGACGCCCGTGAGGGGCTTGCCGTCCACGACCGACTTCACCAGGTTGTAGACCGCGCCGCCGACGTTCTTCAGCGCCGAGCCGAGGATGTAGTCCTTGTACTTGGCGAGCGCCGACTGCGCGTACTGGTCGGAGTCGACGCCGATGGCCCACACCTTCTTGGAGGCGGCCTCGGAGATCACGCCCTGACCGGACAGGCCCGCCGCGTGGTAGACCACGTCGGCGCCCTTCTCGATCTGGCCGGCCGCCGCGTCCTTGCCCTTGTCGGGGCTGGAGAAGCCGCCCTCGGCGGGGGTCTGCGTCAGGTACTGCGACTCGATCTTGATGCTCGGGTTGACCGACTTCGCGCCCTGGTCGAAGCCCGCCTCGAACTTGTGGATGAGAGGGATGTCCACGCCGCCGATGAAGCCGATGTGGTTCTTCTTGGTCGCCTTGGCCGCGGCCACGCCCGCCAGGTAGGAGGACTGCTCCTCGGAGAACACCATGTCGGCGACGTTGGCCGCCTTGTCCTGCTCGTCGTCGATGATGCCGAAGGTGATCTTCGGGTACTTCGCGGCGACCGTCTTGATGGCCGGCGCGTAGGCGAAGCCGACGCCGATCACCGGGTTGTAGCCGGTCTTGGCGAGCTGCTCCAGGCGCTGCACCTTGTCGGCGTCCGACTCGCCGTCGGTCGGCTCGAGGTCCCGGCCGCTGATCTTGAACTCGGTCTCGGCCTTCTGGAACCCGGCGTACGCGGCGTCGTTGAAGGACTGGTCGCCCTTGCCGCCGATGTCGTACGCGAGACCGATGCCCTTGCCGGTGTAGCCCGACGAGCCCTTGGACGAGCTCTTGTTCGAGTCGCTGTTCGCGTCGGTGCTCGACTTGCCACAACCGACCGCCGCGAGGGCGATGACCGAGACGGCCACCGCTGCTTGGGAGAACCTGGTCCTCCGAGACATCAGACGCACAGCAAGCACCCTTCATCCCCACGGCCGTCGCCGGTCCGCTTCCCCAACACGCCGCCGACGCAGCGATTTCGGCGCACAGTAACGCGCGTAGAAGGGGAGGGGAACGGTGTTTCTCGTGGCCGTTATCGAACCGTGCCGCCGCCGGGTTACGTTTGCGCGCCGGCCGTTACGCCCGGGTGACGCAAGCGGACGAAGGGGTGCCGATCGGGGCATCGACCAGGTCGATGACCGTATCGCCCGGGTCGACCTTCGGAGCGCCCCTACGTCACTTGCGCGCCATCTGCGACAGGGCCTAGCGGATCGCGTCCAGCAGGGCCGCCGCGGTGAAGAGCTCGACTCCGGCCGTGATGGCCGACTCGTCCGCGTCGAAGTCGCCGCGGTGCAGGTCACGGGTGGTGCGCTCGCCCGGCGTACGGACGCCGAGGCGGGCCATGGCGCCGGGCACGTGCTCCAGGTACCAGGAGAAGTCCTCGCCGCCGAGGCTCTGCTCGGTGTCCTCGACGGAGTGCGGGCCGCGCCGCGAGGTCATGGCCTCGTGGAGGAGCTCCGTGACGGCCGGGTCGTTGACGACCGGCGGGACGCCCCGGATGTAGTTGATCTCGGACTTGGCGCGGTACAGGTTCGCGATCTCGTCGATGGCCGCGTGCACCAGGTCGGGCGCCTGTCGCCAGGCGTCGAGGTCGAGGCAGCGCACGGTCCCGGAGAGCTCGGCGTGCTGCGGGATGACGTTGCAGGCGTGCCCGGACTCGATCCGTCCCCAGGTCACCGCGAGTCCACTGCGGGCGTCCACACGCCGAGCCACGAGGGACGGCACGTCGGTGACGACACGCGCGGCGGCGGTGACGAGGTCGGTGGTGAGGTGGGGGCGCGCGGTGTGGCCGCCGGCGCCGTCGAGTGAGACTTCCAGCCGGTCGCAGGCGGAGGTGATGGGACCGTGGCGCAGTCCGATCCGCCCGGCGTCGACCTTCGGGTCGCAGTGCACGCCGATGATCCGCCCCACGCCGTCCAGCACTCCGGACTCGATGGCGTCGGGCGCGCCCCCGGGCAGGACCTCTTCGGCGGGCTGGAAGATCAGTCGTACGGGATGCGGCAGCAGCCCCTGGCGGTGCAGCTCGGCGAGGACGAGCCCGGCGCCGAGGACGACGGTCGTGTGCACGTCGTGGCCGCAGGCGTGCGCGCGGCCGGGCACGGTCGAGCGGTATTCGCAGTCACTCTTCGTGTCCGGGATGGGCAGCGCGTCGATGTCGGCGCGCAGGGCGAGCATGCCGCGTCCGCCGTCGACCGCACCGTCCCGTGCGCCCGTCCGCACGCCGGCCCGTTCCCCGTCCCCGTCGCCTTCACCGGCGTCGAGCCCGATGTCACAGATGAGCCCGGTCCCGATGTCGAGCACGCGGGGCTTGAGGCCCGCCTGCTCCAGGCGTGCCTTGAGTGCCGCGGTGGTGCGGAACTCCTGGTTGCCCAGCTCCGGGTGCATGTGCATGTCGCGACGGAACGCGATCAGCTCGGCACGCAGGGCGTCGGACAGGGCGCCGGGGAGCGCTGCTCCCCCGGGGACATCGGCCTCATACTCTCGGGACATCAATTGGTTCACCCTTTGAAGGGTAGGGCGACGGGGTGGCCAACTGACCCACGATCAACAAAACTTCAGCCCGTCAGGGGAAGAAACTTGGCCACGCGACGCATAGGTTTCAGGGGGGATGGGTAAGCTCGCCCGTCTTTCCGGACGATGGGATCTTGAGCCAGACGGTATTCACATCCCGCCCGAGCCGCATCCGGACCGAAGACCGACTGCCACGACCGGGGCGACGGCCGACTACGGTGACGGCCTGTGACGACGGATCGACGCGAGCCCTTGATACGGGCCGCCGACCCTCTCTCGATCCAGTCCGCCGGGGCTGCCCGCGAACTCCCATAGGGGAACGCTCGGGGTGTCCGAGCCCATTCCCGTGCCCTACGGTCCCACAGACCTGAGCAAGATCATGCGCAAGGACGCCTGGACACCACTCCCTGTCGACCCGGCCCCGAGCGGCCGCCGAGGTCCGCGCCCGGAGGGGCGAGGGGACGATCCAGGGACCCTGATCCGTTGACGGGGTCGGACAGCCCCGTGGGCGAGGGCGCACT
Source organism: Streptomyces sp. NBC_01450 (assembly GCF_036227505.1). Lineage (NCBI taxonomy): Bacteria > Bacillati > Actinomycetota > Actinomycetes > Kitasatosporales > Streptomycetaceae > Streptomyces > Streptomyces sp. NBC_01450. The sequence goes on from NZ_CP109480.1 coordinate 4,706,100, forward strand.
GCGCCAGCTTGTCGGCGGCCGCGAGGTCATGCGCGTACAACTGGCGCACCTGGCGGAGGCGTCCCGTCTGCCCAATGTCAGGCTTCAGGTGCTCCCCTTTCTCGCCGGTTCCCATCCCGGGATGACCAGTGCCTTCAGTGTCGTCTCGTTCGCCGAGTCCGGCGCGATGGACGTGGTCTACATGGACACCACCTCGTCTACCCTGTGGCTGGAGAGCGAGGCCGACGCCGCGCGCCACAACGCCACATTCGAGCGGATCGCCCGGAGCGGACTCGCTCTTCGCGATTCCACCGCCCTGATCGAACGTATCCGCAAGGAGCTGTGAGCCGTGCCGCACTTCGAGTTCGCCAAGTCCAGCCACAGCAGCGGCAATGGCGAGTGCGTCGAAGTCGCCCGCAACATCCCCGGTACCGTCGCCGTCCGGGACTCGAAAGACGTGACGGGGCCCATGGTCGTGGTCGCCCCGTCCGCCTGGGTGGCGTTCGCGGTGCACGTGGGGCAGCGGGCGAGCCGCGCACCTCACTGACCGGCTCCCTGCCCGTAGTCCGCGCGCGGTGCCGAGAACGGCGGCGGTGGCGAGCCCGGATCGGGCGGTGGGCCGGGCGACGTGCCAGACGGTGCGCCGAGCGCTTCGGCCGCTTCGGTCAAGGTCCCCGGCACCGGCCGCAGCACGACGTCCGACGCGCGAATCACGATCGGCAGCATCATCACGCTGATCGCGAAGCCCGCCGCGAGCGCGACGGCGGCGATCAGCAGGGTGCCGGTGAGTACCTGTGTCCCGCCGGGACCGGGCCGCCGCCGCGCACTCAGTCGTGGAGCCTCTCGATCCTTGCCAGGAGAAGTTCGAGATCCCGCGTGGCACGGATGCAGAAGTCCTGGTCCCCGTGCTTGAGGTCGGACAGGACACCCGGGTACCCCGGAGCGGCTCCGGAGAGTTCGTCCCGCACCCTCCGTGGCTCGAGGTACCAGTTCTCGGCCGAGACGTCCGCGACCCACCCGACGTTTCCCTCGAACGTCTCGACGGCCGGCGGGATCGCCAGGCGTACCCGGTCCTGCGGGTCGGCGTAGCGCCAGACGACCCATGGCGGACGGACGAGGGAATCCAGCGGATCCACCCCGGCCGAGATCCGGAACCACGCAATCGTTCCGTGAGCCCGCAGTGCCCGCAGCACCTCCGCGGAGCCGATCACGAGAACGGCCCGGCGAAGCCTGGAGACCTCGACCTCAAACCCGGATCGATCGACTTCATCAGTCTCCTGTAGTGACTCGCCGGACGGTGCACGGCCTGCCTACGCCGAAGTCACCGCCGACAACCGGTGTACGTCCCGTGCCGTTCCCGTCACCCCGGACAGGAAACCCTGGGCGCGCGGAGAGGCGTTCTCCGTCAGCCAGGCCGGGTCGATGTCACAGACGGCGACGCGGACCTCGGTGCCGACCAGGGCCAGCGGCAGGGTGTGGACGACGGTCGAGGGAAAGCTGAGGATCGTGCGGCCGATGGGGCCACGGCGGGCGATCAGTTCGAGGGGGAGGTCGGGACGGACGATCTCCAGTCCCGTCTCCGCGGCCAGCCGGTGGAGTTTGTCGGCGCTCTCGCGGCGGTGGGCGAAGTAGCGGGTCGCGCCGTGGGTCCTGGCGAGGGCGCGGACCGCCTCCAGGTAGCGGTCCGGGTCGACCACGCCGGTCTCGACCAAGGAGGTGCCGACCAGGTCCGCGCCCTTGGTGATGCGGGGCGGGCCGAAGCGTGCGCGGGTCCAGGAGAAGTCGTTGGCGGTGACTCGCACACCGTCCGGGACGGAGTCGATGGGCATGGAGGAGAAGACCTCGACCGTACGGCCCTTGGCGGGCGTGAGACGGCGGCGGGCCGAGGCGGAGACGGGGGCGAACAGCACGTCCCGGGGACCGGGGCGGCCACCGCGCCGGTGCCAGCGCACCAGGCGTTCGCCCTGGGCGAGCTGGGCGACGAACTCCATCGTCGCCGTTCCGTCGTCGACCACGACCAGGTCGGGGGCGCGGGTGATGGTCAGGAGTAGCTGTACATAGCGGGAGAACGGGTCTCCCATGACGATGCGGCGGGCCCTGCGCAGCAGCGGGGCGAGACCGCCGATGGTGTGGAAGGGCGCCGTGGTGCCACCGCGCGCCTCCTCCCAGCGGACCGAGTGGCCCTCGTCGCGGGCCAGTTCGGCCATGCGGCGCAGTTGGCCACGGGTCATCGGGTCGTTGGGGGACAGGACGACGAGGGTGAGCCCCGCGCCGGGCGCCGTGCCGTGTTGGGCAGACGTGTGTGCCCATTCCAGCACGTTCAGGAGCTGTACCGGACTCTCGACGAAGGCGAGAGTGTGGGGGCCGGTGGATCCGGCGCGGGGGCTCATCGACGTACGACCGTCCTGTCGTAAGGAGTTGTCGTAGGGAGGTGGGAGGTAACGCGTGGGGGGTTCTGGAGGTCAGGACCTCAGACCGTGACGGGCTCGCCCGCGGCCGCGGCGATCTCGGACTCGGCGACGACGCCCGTGACGCGGCGCAGCTTCTTCATGGGGCCGAGCTCGGACTCGTAGACCTTCTTGACACCGTCGCCGAGGGAGGCCTCGATGGTGCGGATGTCGCGGACGAGGCGGGTCAGGCCCTGCGGCTCGACCGAGGCGGCCTGATCCGAGCCCCACATGGCGCGGTCGAGGGTGATGTGACGCTCGACGAAGGTGGCGCCGAGGGCGACCGCGGCGAGGGTGGTCTGCAGGCCCGTCTCGTGGCCGGAGTAGCCGATCGGGACGTTCGGGTACTCGGCCTGGAGGGTGTTGATGACGCGGAGGTTGAGCTCCTCGGCCTTCGCCGGGTACGTGGACGTGGCGTGGCACAGGAGGATGTTGTCCGAGCCCAGCACCTCCACCGCGTGGCGGATCTGCTTCGGGGTCGACATGCCCGTGGAGAGGATGACCGTGCGGCCGGTGGCGCGCAGGGAGCGCAGCAGCTCGTCGTCGGTCAGGGAGGCGGAGGCGACCTTGTGGGCGGGGACGTCGAACTTCTCGAGGAAGGCGACGGCCTCGGTGTCCCACGGGGAGGCGAACCAGTCGATGTTCTTGCTCTTGGCGTACTCGTCGATCTGGCGGTACTCGTCCTCACCGAACTCCACGCGGTGGCGGTAGTCGATGTAGGTCATGCGGCCCCAGGGGGTGTCGCGCTCGATGTCCCACTGGTCGCGCGGGGTGCAGATCTCCGGAGTGCGCTTCTGGAACTTGACGGCGTCGCAGCCGGCCTCGGCGGCGGCGTCGATCAGCTTGAAGGCGTTCTCGAGCTCGCCGTTGTGGTTGATGCCGATCTCGCCGACGACGTAGACGGGGTGGCCGGGGCCGGCGGTCTTCGAACCGAACGTGCGCAGACGGGAGTTGGTGCTCATGGTGGAGAAGTTCCTTACTTGTCGAGGGAGTCGAGAGAAGGGCCGAGGATCCAGCTGGCGATCTCTCGGATCGCGCCGTCGCCGCCGGGGACGGTGGTGACCGCGCGTGCGGCGCCGCGCACGACGTCGTGGGCGCTCGCGACCGCCACGGGCCAGCCCACGAGGGCGAAGCACGGGAGGTCGTTGACGTCGTTGCCGACGTAGAGCACGCGCTCAGGCGCGATGCCCTGCTCCTCGCACCACTGCTTCAGTGCGAGGTCCTTGCGGTCGATGCCGTGCAGGACCGGGATCTTGAGCTTCCGGGCCCGGGCGGCGACCACCGGGTTCTGTTCCGTGGACAGGATGAGCATCGTCAGCCCGCTCTTGCGGAGGGCGGCGATACCGAGGCCGTCCCCGCGGTGTACGGAGACGAACTCCCGTCCGTCGGAGTCGATCAGCACCCTGTCGTCGGTCTGGGTGCCGTCGAAGTCGAGGACGACCGCGTCGATGTCTTCGGCGGTCGGCAGCGAACCGGGTCGGTTCGCGTCGAAGAGGGGGGCCAGCGCGCGGGCGCGGGCGAGGTCGTGCGGGTCGTCGATCTCCAGCACGCGGGCCGGGTCGGTGCGGACGAGCTCCGTGCGGCCGAAGAAGCGGTGCTGGTGCTTGCGCAGGCCCGCGGCGTCCATGGCGTAGGCCGCGCCGGTCTCCAGGAAGTCCTGGGGCCGGTCCTGGCGGCGGGGCCGGAAGGACTTGTCGTGGTTGACGCCGTTGCCGCCCTCGGTGGACTCGTCGGCGGCGTCGCGCCAGATGAAGCCGTGGAAGTTGGCCACCGTCAGCGCGGTGTCCGCACCGTTCTCGGCGACCGCCCCGGCGACCCCGTCGATGTCCTCCCGCGTGATGAACGGGCTGGTGCACTGGACGAGCAGGACGACGTCGACCGGGGAGCCGTGCAGGGCCTCGTGGGCGTCCATGGCGTGCAGGACGGCGGCCTCGGAGGTGGCGGTGTCGCCGGCGATGGCGGCGGGGCGCAGGACGACCTCGGCGCCGGCCTCGCGGGCGGCGGCGGCGATCGCCTGGTCGTCGGTGGAGACCACGACGTCCGTGACGAGCCGCGTCGCCCTGCACTCGCGCACCGCGCGGGCCACCAGTGGCACTCCGCCGACCGGGAGGAGGTTCTTGGCGGGGACGCCCTTGGAGCCGCCGCGCGCGGGGATCACCGCGAGCACCCGGCGCACCGGCGCCGCGTGACCCGCTTCCGAGTTGGTCATGCGCTGTTCTCCTTGACGAGGGACACGGGGAAGGCTTGAGGGGTCGGAGGGAGCGACGGTGGTCACAGCTCCCCCATCCGCCGGATCACGGGAGCCACGCGCTGCACTCCGTGGCGGTAGGCGCCGCGGGCCGCCCGGCGGACGATCTGCCGTACGGGGCTGGGCTCCTTGTCGGCCGCGGGGGCGCCGGGCAGCGGGCTGCCGTCCGGGGCGAGGTGGTGGCGGGCGAGGATCCCGGGGAGGTAGCCGGGGGCGGTGACGGGCGTGTAGTAGGGGGCGAGGGGCAGCAGTCCGGGGGCCGCCAGCAGGCCGGTGATCCGGGCGCGCGCCTCGTCGAAGGCCGTCTCGTACCGGCCGTCGGCAGCGACACCCTGCCGGGCCACCCACGCCGGGTCGGGCGCCGGCTCGTACCCGGCGTCGAGCTGGTCCCAGGAGGCCAGGCAGCCGGAGCCCACGAAGTGGTGGTTGCCGAGCGCCTCGCGCACCCCGAGGTCGCTGAGGACGACGGTGGGGATGCGGCGGTGCAGGGACTCCAGGGCCGCCGTGGAGCTGATGGTGACCAGCAGGTCGGTGCGGTCGAGCACCTCGCCCATGTGGCCGTACACCAGCCGGAAGTTGGCGGGCAGGTCGGTCTTCTGCGCCAGCTTCTGGTAGGGCAGCTCCTCGATGTGCGTGGTGTGTTCGCCCGGCTTGGAGCGCAGCTTCAGCAGCACCTCGCGGTCCGGGTGGAGGCGGGCGTGCTGGATCAGCCGGTTCAGCAGGTACGTACGGTCCTTGCGGTTCTCCGGGACGGAGGGCTGGGCGGCGAAGACGACCGTGTACGGGTCGTGCTTCTCGTAGGCGGCGCCGCCCAGGAAGGGCAGTGCCACCTCCGTCACCGAGGAGGCGTCGGCGCCCACTCCCTCGTACACGGCCCGGAACCGGTCCGCGTCCTGGCGGGAGTTGGCGAGGACGAGGTCCGCGCCGTGCCGCAGCAGCAGGCCGTCGGCGAGCTTCTCGTAGACGACGCCGACATAGCCGGTGACGACCACGGGCCGCTTGCTCCGCCCGTCCCATACGTGGGCGAGGCCGTGCAGGATCGCCTGCACACCGCCGCCCACGAGGGCGACGACGAGGATGTCGTACGACTCCCGTTCCATGGCGCGCAGGAACTCGACGGCGGTGACCTCTTGGAGGGAATCCGCGCGGACGCCGACTTCTTCGAGCTGGCGGGCGGTGGGGGTGGCTCGGCCACGCAGGAGAAAACCGTCGAGGTGAATGTCCGATTCGACCGGTGAAATGCGATTCGCGGTGAGCGAACCCCATTTCCACCGGGTGTCGGAATCCGCGAGAACGGCGACCCGCAGGGACTTCCTGGTACTTGCTGGCACGTCCAAGACGCTAGGAAGCCATTCCGAGTTGCGGCCCAACCTGAATGCAACAAACGGTTAACAGCACATCGACGAATGGCGAATCGGGCCACGATCCAGCCGGAAATCAGCTGGGTTCACGGCTTCGCCACGCGTCGTTCACCTGACATCTCACCAACGGTCAAGACGAATGCCGGGCCGCCGCCTAACGTCACATGGGTGGTCAAGCTCTCCGTCATCGTGCCGTTCTACAACGTGCAGCAATATGCACCCGACACCTTGAAGAGCCTGCGCGCGAACGCGCGTAAGGACTTCGAATTCGTTCTCGTGGACGACTGTTCACGCGACGAGACACCGGACATTCTCGCGCGCGCGGAGCGCGAGCTCCCGGGCGCGGTGTATGTCAGACACGAGAAGAACGGAGGACTGGCGACCGCGCGCAACACGGGCATCGACGCGGCGCACGGCGAATACCTCACGTTCCTCGACGGGGACGACTGGCTCGCCCCCGGCTATTACGAGCAGCTCGTCGCCTCCATCGAGCAGTTGGGCTGCGACTTCGTCCGTACGGACCATGTCCAGTGCACCGCGCGGGCCCGCACCATCCACCGGGTCCCGCACGGCCGGCGCGGAGTCGTACTGAACCCCCGCGACGCGATACTGCCCGCCGACCGCTCCACCTCCGTCGACTACGCCTACGCCTGGGCGGGCATCTACCACCGCCGGCTGGTCGACCGGGGGCTGCTGCACTTCACCGACGGCCTGCGGACGGCCGAGGACCGGCCCTGGATCTGGAAGCTGCACCGGGAGGCGGAATCCTTCGCCACGGTGGGGCTTCTCGGTGTGTTCTACCGGCGTGGTGTGGCCTCCTCTCTCACCCAGATCGGAGACGTGCGCCAGCTCGACTTCATTCGCGCGTTCGACCAGGTGGTGGCGGAAACCGCCGCGGACCGCGACGCGGAAAAACTCCTGCCCAAGGCCGTGCGCACGTATTGCGCGATTATTTCCCATCATCTGGGATCCATCGAAAGGTTCGAGCCGGCAGTGGCACGGAAACTGAAGTCGATGAGTGCCGTCGCCCTGCGGAACATGCCGCAGGACGTGCTCGACGACGCCCTCGACTCGATGGACGTCCAGCGCGCGACACGGCTGCGCCGGCTGCGCCGCCGTCCGGCTCCCACCACGGGGGTGGCCGCGTGACCACCCAGATCTTCATGGCGTCCACGCTGTACGGCACGGCCACGCTCGCCGCGGCCCTGGACAGCGACTGTTTCCGGCCCGCCGACCGGCGCGTCCTGCTCGTCTCCAACAACGCGGCGACGCCCGAGACGACGCCCGGCCTCGACGAGATGCCCGGGTTCGAGCAGCTGCGCGGCCGCTTCGACGACGTGATCTCGTGGAACGAGACCATCTCCCCCTTCCACCCCGGCGGCTGGACCCCGCGGCTCGACGACGTTCCCCTCTGGGAGCGGCATCTGCGGCTCGCCTGGAACCTCGGCGACGACGACATCGAGCTGGCCGTCGAGTCGATCCAGGTCAACCCGGCACTCGGCATCTCGCAGATCTTCATGGGCGCGCCCGTCACCGTGTACGCGGACGGCCTGATGAGCTACGGCCCCACCCGCAACAAGATCGACCCGCTGGTCGGCACGCGGGTGACCCGTCTGCTCCACCTGGACCTCGTCCCCGGCCTCAAGCCGCTGCTGCTCACCGAGTTCGGCGTCGAGCCGGAGATCGTGCCGACGGACGCGTTCTCGAAGGTGCTCGCCGAACTGGTCGACACCGGGGACGAGCTGCCCTTCGTCGACGAACCGGCCCTCCTGCTCGGCCAGTACCTCTCCGCGCTGGACATCCTCACCGCCGAGGAGGAGGAGAACCTCCACGTACGGATGCTGAAGGGCGCCCTCGCGCTCGGCCACACGCGTGTGGTGTTCAAGCCGCACCCCTCGGCTCCGGCCCGCTGGTCGCGCCTGCTGGAGAAGGAGGCCGAGAAGCTCGGCGCCGACCTCACCGTGCTCGACACCCCGGTCCTCGCCGAGGTGCTCTACCAGCGGATGCGCCCCGCCCTGGTGGTCGGCTGCTTCTCCACCGCGCTGCTCACCGCGTCCGCGCTGTACGGCCTGCCGGTCGCCCGCGTCGGCACCGGCCCCCTCCTCGACCGTCTCACGCCGTACGAGAACAGCAACCGCGTCCCCGTCACGATCGTGGACGCTCTGCTGCCCGAACTGACGGACGAGTCCGCGGTCAACGAGCAGCGCCAGGGCATGGAGGTGGCGGAACTGACGGACCTCGTCCGGGCCGTCGGCTTCGCCATGCAGCCGAAGATCTACCCGGATCTGCGCCCGGCCACCGAGGCCTACCTGACCCGGCATCTGAACCACCACACCCGGCGCTACTTCAAGCGCAAGCGCCTCACCTCGCTGGCGCTGCCCGGCGCGGTCCCGGCGCAGCTGGCGTTCATCCCGCGCAACGCCACCGTGCGCCGGGTGGCGCGCCGCGCCCGCTCGCTGAAGCGGGCGGTGGGTCGCTGATCGGGTTCCCGGGCCGGGCCGTCGTGGGCCGGCCCGGGAACCCGAAGCGACGTACAGGTGAACGAGCACCGGCCGTCGGGCGAATCGTCGTTCGGACGGCCAGGTAAACCTTATTAATCGGATTAGTGTGCTGTGGGTCCCATGAGTCCCGCTGAGGGGAAACCTGTGATCGACTCGCGCGAGGCCGTCCAAGTGGCCTCCACGGGCACCGTGGCCCGCACCGTCCTGCCGCCCACGGAGGCACCGCCCCCCGCGAAGCCCGCCAAGCCCCGGGAGACGCGGCTGCGCGCACTGGACGGACTGCGGCTGGTCGCCGCGCTGATGGTGGCCGCGTACCACTACGGCGGGCGTGACGGCGAGGTCGCGAAGGCCTGGGGCACATCGCCGCGCCACCAGTTCCCCGTGCTGCACGGGTACTTCGCGTACGGCTGCCTGGGCGTCCAGGTGTTCTTCGTGATCAGTGGCTTCGTCATCTGCATGAGCGGCTGGGGCCGCCCGCTGCGCTCGTTCTTCGCCTCCCGCGCCTCCCGGCTGCTGCCCGCGTACTGGGCCGCCATCATCCTGGTGACGGTGGTGTTCGCGCTGCCGATGGTCGCGTTCAAGACGGTCTCGCCGAGCGACACCCTGGTCAACATGACGATGCTGCAGTATCCGCTCGGCGTCGACCGGGTGCTGGGCGTGTGCTGGACGCTGTGGGCGGAGGTCCGCTTCTACGCCCTCTTCGCGCTGTGCATCGTGCTGCCCGGCGCGAACCGCCGCCGCGTGATCATGTTCTGCGCCGGCTGGACGCTGGCCTACGCCATCGCCCAGGGCGCCAAGATGCCGCTGCTGGACATCGTCCTGATGCCCGAGTACGCGCCGTACTTCATCGGCGGCGTCGGCCTCTACCTGGTGCACCGCGACCGCAAGGACGTGTACGCCTGGGGCATCGTGGCGGTGAGCTGGCTGATCGGCCAGCACTACGCGGTGCAGGGGCTGTGGCACGCCCCGCAGGCGAACGGCTTCTCCTACCGCACCAGCTACGGCATCGTCCTCGTCGTCACCTTCGGCTACGTCGCCGTCGCCGCGATCGCCCTGGGCTGGCTGCGCTGGGCCAACTGGCGCTGGCTGACGGTCGCGGGCGCGCTGACGTACCCCTTCTACCTCGTCCACGAGCACCTGGGCTGGGTCGTCATCAAGGCCCTCCACCAGGGGCTGCACATCCCGTCGTACGCCACGTTCCTGCTGACGGCGGCGAGCATGCTGCTGCTGGCCTGGCTGCTGAACCGGTACGTCGAGAACTGGCTGACGCCGAAACTGCGCACGGCGCTGGCGAAGCCCCGGCCTCAGCCGATCCCGTAACGCGTCCCGATCCCCGCGATCACCAGGGCCAGCCCTTCTTCGAAGTGCCGGTCGTAGTCCTCGAAGATCTCCGCGCCCGCCGCGGCCGACAGAGGGAAGTCGGCCATCCGGCGGGCGCGGTCGTCCACGTCGTACCCCTCGCGGCGCTCGCCGGGCAGCGGCTGGACGCCCTGTTCCTCGGTGACGAACCCGAGGGTGTAGAGGTAGGCCGTCGTGGCCGCCCGGACCGCCTGGGCGAGGGTGAAGCCCGCGTCCGTGAACAGACGCAGGGTCTTTTCCATCTCGACCGCGTGCAGCGTGCCGGTGAAGCGTGAGCCACTGAAGACCCTGGCGCCGTCGCGGTAGCTCAGCAGCGCGGCGCGCAGCGCGCGGTTGGCCGTCAGGAGCCGCTGCTGCCAGGTGGCGTCGGGGTCCGCCGGCGCCGCCTCGGTCATCCGGCGGTACATCTCCGTCGCCATCTCGTCGAGCAGCGCCTGTTTGTCCTTGAAGTGCCAGTACAGAGCGGGCGCCTTGACGTCCACCTCCTTGGCGATGGCGCGCAGGCTCAGGCCCTCCAGGCCCACCTCGTTCAGGAGTTCCAGGGCGGTGTCCGCGACGCGCTTGCGGTCGAGCGGCGCTCGTCGTTCCGTGCTCACGCTTGACAACTTAACACCGTTAAGGCAACTCTGGAGAACGCCAGCACTTAACAGCGTTAAGGAGAGTGGAGTCATGACGGCCCAGGTGGCGGACACGGGCGTGAGCGCGGGCCGGAACGCGGACGTGGACGTGGACGTCCTGATCGTGGGCGCGGGCCCCGCCGGTCTCGCCCTCGGCGTCGACCTCGCCCGGCGCGGGGTGGACGCGCTCGTGGTGGAGCGGGCCGACGGCCTGTTCCCCGGGTCGCGCGGCAAGGGCATCCAGCCGCGCACGATGGAGGTCTTCGATGACCTCGGCGTACTCGACGCGATCCGTGCGGCCGGTGGCCCCTACCCGGCCGGGATGATCTGGCAGGACGGGAAGCGTCAGGGTGAGCACCGGATGTTCGACCCGGCCGAGGCGAGCGACGACTCGCCCTACGCCGAGCCGTTGATGGTGCCGCAGTGGCGCACGCAGGAGATCCTTTTCGCGCGCCTCGTGGAACTGGGCGGGAGCGTCGCCTTCGGGCGCGAACTGCTGGCGGTCACCCAGGACCGGGACGGGGTGACGGCCGAGTTCGCCTCCGGCGCCCCCGTCCGCGCGCGGTACCTCGTCGGTGCCGACGGCGGCCGCTCGACCGTGCGGCGCGCGCTCGGGATCGCTATGACCGGCGAGACGGTCGACCCGCATCCGGCGCTGGTGGCCGACGTCCGCGTCACCGGCCTGGACCGCGACCACTGGCACGTGTTCCCGCCGCGGGACGGCGACGACGGCTTCCTGGCGATCTGCCCGCTCGCCGGAACCGAGGACTTCCAGCTCGCCGCCCGGTTCCCGGAGGGGACCGACCTCGACCTGTCCCTGGAGGGCGTACGGAAGGTCGTCGCCGCCCGCTCGCACCTCGCCCCCGAGGCCGTGACCGAGGTGCGCTGGGCCTCGGACTTCCGTCCGCGGGCGGCGCTGGCGGACCGCTTCCGCGCGGGGCGGGTCTTCCTCTCCGGGGACGCGGCACACATCCACTCCCCGGCTGGCGGCCAGGGCCTCAACACCAGCGTCCAGGACGCCTACAACCTGGGCTGGAAACTGGGCTCGGTGCTGCGCGGCGGCGCCCCCGAGGCGCTTCTCGACTCCTACGAGGAGGAACGGCGGCCCGTCGCCGCGCGGATGCTCGGCCTGTCCACGGCCATCCACCGCGGCGAGGCCCGGCGCAGCGTGCGGACGACGGGCCAACTCGGCCTGGGCTACCGGGACTCGCCACTTTCGGCGGACCTCCGCGAGGGACTGCCCAAGGACGCCCTCAGGGCCGGCGACCGCGCCCCGGACGGCTCCCTCCCCGACGGAACACGCCTCTTCGGCGCCTTCCGCGGCCCCCACTGGACCCTGGTCGCGGCCGGCCCGGAAACCCAGGCACCGGCACTGCCCGTCCCCACGGCCAGGATCCCGGCACACGAGTCGTACGGCACCGGTCTCTTCCTGATCCGCCCCGACGGTTACGTGGGGTGGGCGGGCGGCACGGCTTCGGGGCTGCGGGAGTACGCGACGCGCCTGGGCGTCCTCGGCCAGGCCCTGTCCCAGGATCTGCCCCAGGACCTGGCCTAGGCGCTGGCCAGGGTGAGCTTCACGGCGAAGCCCAGGAACAGGGCGCCCGCCGCGGTCGTGGCCCCCGCCGACAGCCGCTTGCGCCGCCGGAAGGCCGCCGCCAGCTTCGTCCCGCTGAAGATCAGCGCGGTGAGGTACAGGAAGCTGGCGAGCTGGGCGAAGGCGCCGAGGACGACGAAGGAGAGGGCCGGGTAGGCGTAGCCCGGGTCCACGAACTGCACGAAGAAGGCGACGAAGAACAGGATCGCCTTCGGGTTGAACAGGCTGATCACCAGCGCCCGCCGGAAGGGCCGCTCCTCGGCGGCCAGCCCCGCGGCCGCCTCGTTCTCCGCGACCCGCTCGTGCCGGGTCCGCCACATGCCCCACGCGGCGCGCAGCATCCCGATCGCCAGCCATGTCAGATATCCGGCCCCGGCGTACTTCACGATCCCGAACAGCACGGCGTTGGCCTGCAGCAGCGAGGCGACTCCGGCCGCGGACAGGGTCATCAGTACGGTGTCCCCGCACCAGACACCCGCGGCGGCCGTGTATCCCGTGCGTATGCCCTTGCGGGCGGCGACGGACAGCACGTACAGCGAGTTCGGCCCGGGAAGCAGAACGATCAGCACGAGTCCCGCGAGATAGGTCGGGAGGTCGATAACACCAAGCATGAGGTGGAGTGTCGCACGAGAGTACGACACTCCACCTCGGAGTTTCGTGAGGCGGGACGGTCAGCCGTCGAGGAGGGTGTCCACGTCCAAGGTGACCTTGACACCGATCGAAGGCGGCAGGGCGACGGACTGGCCTCGCTTGAAACGCTCGGGGTCGCCATACGCGCCGTCTGTGGGGTCGGTGTAAAGGAGGACCTCGTCGTGCTTACGGTCCGCGATGAGGTAGACCGGAAGGCCCGCCTGGGCATAGCACTCGACCTTTGGACCGAGGTCGTCGGACCAGTTGGAGGAGGTCACTTCGACGACGAGGCGGAAGACATTGGGCGCGTAGTAGTTCTTCTTCACATGAGCGCCGTCGAAGTCCTCATCCACAACAGAGAGGTCGGGGATCGCGAAATCCTCTGGCATCGTGGGCAGCCAGAGGCCGATGCCCTGGATCCATTCAGCCCCGCTTCCCTCAATGCCTGCGCGCTCCAACGCCCTGCAAAACTTCGTCAATGACCGCCCGTGCGGGCCATCCGGCGGCGGTGTCACAGTGAGCCTCCCCTGGAGAATCTCCACGCGGTGCCCAGGCAGTGCACGGGAGAGCTGTTCGGCGGCTTCGCCCAGCGTCAGCTCGTGTTGCAGTACGGCCACGGCATCCTCCTTTTCAGGGGCTCACTCTTCACGAGAGTAACCGGGGCCGATTGAACTCCGCCCCTGATCACTCATACGGAGTAACCGCCCAGCTCAGAACACATCGCTCGGCACATACGTCCCCCAAACCCCCCGCAACGCGTTGCACACCTCGCCCACCGTCGCGCGGGCGCGCAGGGCGTCCTTCATGGGGTAGAGGACGTTGTCCGTGCCTTCGGCCGCCTTCCTGAGGTCGGCGAGGGCCGCGTCCACCGCCGACCGGTCGCGCTCGGCGCGGAGCCTGGTGAGGCGTTCGGCCTGCTGGGCCTCGATGGCGGGGTCGACGCGGAGGGGCTCGTAGGGCTCCTCCGCGTCGAGCTGGAAGCGGTTGACGCCGACCACGACCCGCTCACCGGAGTCGGTCTCCTGCGCGATCCGGTACGCGCTGCGCTCGATCTCGCCCTTCTGGAAGCCGTGCTCGATGGCGGACACCGCGCCGCCCAGCTCCTCGACCCTCGCCATCAGTTCGACGGTGGCCGCCTCGACGTCGTCGGTCATCTTCTCGACGACGTACGAGCCGGCGAAGGGGTCGACCGTCGCCGTCACGTCCGTCTCGTACGCCAGGACCTGTTGCGTCCGCAGCGCCAGCCGGGCCGACTTGTCCGTCGGGAGCGCGATCGCCTCGTCGAAGGAGTTGGTGTGCAGGGACTGCGTGCCGCCGAGGACCGCGCCCAGGCCCTGGACCGCGACGCGCACCAGGTTCACCTCCGGCTGCTGGGCGGTCAGCTGGACCCCGGCCGTCTGGGTGTGGAAGCGCAGCATCAGCGACTTGGGGTTCTTCGCGCCGAACTCCTCGCGCATCACCCGCGCCCAGATGCGCCTGGCGGCGCGGAACTTGGCGACCTCCTCCAGGATCGTCGTACGAGCGACGAAGAAGAAGGACAGACGGGGGGCGAAGTCGTCGACGTCCATGCCGGCGGCCACGGCCGTGCGGACGTACTCGATGCCGTCGGCGAGGGTGAACGCGATCTCCTGCGCGGGCGAGGCACCGGCCTCGGCCATGTGGTACCCCGAGATCGAGATCGTGTTCCACTTCGGGATCTCGGCCCGGCAGTACTTGAAGATGTCCGCGATCAGCCGGAGGGACGGCTTCGGCGGGAAGATGTACGTGCCGCGCGCGATGTACTCCTTGAGCACGTCGTTCTGGATCGTGCCCGTGAGCTGGTCGGCCGGGACGCCCTGCTCCTCCCCCACCAGCTGGTACATGAGCAGGAGGAGGGCCGCGGGGGCGTTGATCGTCATCGACGTGGAGACCTTGTCCAGCGGGATGCCGCCGAACAGGATCCGCATGTCCTCCACCGAGTCGATGGCCACGCCGACCTTGCCGACCTCGCCGTGCGCGATCGACGCGTCCGAGTCGTGGCCCATCTGGGTGGGCAGGTCGAAGGCGACCGACAGGCCCATCGTGCCGTTCGCGATCAGCTGCTTGTAGCGCGCGTTCGACTCCACCGCCGTGCCGAAGCCCGCGTACTGACGCATGGTCCAGGGGCGGCCCGTGTACATCGACGGGTACACACCACGGGTGAAGGGGTACCCGCCCGGCTCGCCCAGCTTCTCGGCCGGATCCCAGCCCTCCAGAGCCTCGGGCCCGTAGACCGGCTCGATGGGCAGTCCGGACTCCGACTCGCGCGCCATTGCTGTGCCTCCCACTGAAGTTACCGACCGGTAGGACCGACCTCCGCCACGGACTGTAGCGGCGGCCGTGCGCGGGGTGGAGAGAACCGCGCTGGGACCTTGCTCACAGGCTTCATCACCCGCAGGCTTCATCGCCACAGGCTTCATTCCCCAGGATGGCGCCTCGTTCGCAACCGGGCGCGCCTGGGGAGCATCTCAGGGGACACGACGACGCACCGGGGGTTGGAATGCGTACGACTGGTATGGGGAGATCGCTGGCCGCCCTCGTGGCGCTCGCCGCGGTGAGCGGCTGCACGGCTCAGGCCGTGGACGCACACGGGAACACGCAGGGGAGCACCCAGGGCGGCACGCACGGGAGCACGCGGGGGAAGACGCCGCCGTCCGCCTCGAAGACGGACCGTTCGGCCACGCCCGGGGACGACAAGCCGAGCGGCGCATCACCGTCCGCCGCCCCCAAGGTCCTCTGGTCCCGCGGTGACAAGGGGAACGACGTGCGGGAGGTCCAGGCCCGGCTGCACCAGGTGGCCTGGCTCATCCCGGCGCCGACGGGGACGTACGACACCCCCACGGTCGACGCGGTGAAGGGGTTCCAGGGCAAGCGCGGGCTGCCGCGGACCGGCGAGCTGGACGCCGTCACCTGGCAGCGGCTGCGGGGGATGACGCACAAGCCGGCCGCGTGGGAGTTGTACCCGTACGGCGGACAGCCCGCCGCGCGGCCCGACCCGCGCTGTATGACGGGCCGGGTGCTGTGCGTCAGCAAGACGAGCCGCACCCTGCGCTGGATGATCGACGGGAGGACGGTCTCGGAGATGGACGTGCGGTTCGGCTCGCAGTACACGCCGACCCGCGAAGGGGTCTTCAGCGTCTACTT
The DNA here is from genome assembly GCF_036227505.1 of Streptomyces sp. NBC_01450. NCBI lineage: Bacteria > Bacillati > Actinomycetota > Actinomycetes > Kitasatosporales > Streptomycetaceae > Streptomyces > Streptomyces sp. NBC_01450. The sequence goes on from NZ_CP109480.1 coordinate 4,721,998, forward strand.
CAAATCGCGCTACCACGTGTCGACGATCTACCACACGTCCATGCCGTACGCGATGTTCTTCAGCGGCGGCCAGGCGGTCCACTACTCCCCCGACTTCGCGGCCCGCGGCTACTACGGCGCCTCGCACGGCTGCGTCAACGTTCGGGACGAGGGGAAGATCGCGGCGCTGTTCGCGCAGGTCCGGGACGGGGACAAGGTCGTCGTCTACTGGTGACGGCCGGCCCGGAGGGCTGATGGGCGCGGGCGGGACCGGGGGAACGTGTCCCGCCCGCGCCGATGTGCACCAGGCCCGGGTACGGGGGGAACCCCGGCTCGGTGCAACGGCCGATGACCAGTCGGCTCACCCATTACTGCGTCGGTGCGGCCGAAAACGTCACACCCGGGCGGAAAAAAATCTGACGGCATAGGAAATCGCAGGTCAGAGCGGGTATGGGAGGGGTTCCGGGAGCCGGTTTGGCTCAGAACGCACCCGGGCCGGTTGGCCGAAAGCTCTCTCAGAGGGCCGTCAGCAGCGGCAGCGCGCTGTACGTCGAGCCGGCGTCCGGCGTCGGAGCGGTCGAGGACGGCGAAGCGTGCGGCCGCAGCGGCGCGAGGACCGCGTGCGGTGACGGGGCGAGGATCCCGTTGCCGCCGTGGTGGCCGCCCTGGCCGCCCGAGCCTGTGTGGCCGTCGCCGTCACCGCCGTTGTCCCCGCCACCGGACCCGGTGCCCGAGCCGCCACCGAGCCCCTGGCCGGAGCCGGAGTCCGAGCCCTTGTCACCCTGCTGGTCCTGGCCGCCCCGGTCGTCGCGCCCGGCGGCGCCCGTCTGGTCCAGGACGCCCTTGCAGTACTTCTTCACGCGCCTGCCGCCGCCCGCCGCGTCCACCAGGACACGTCTGCGGCCGGACTCCAGGTTCTTGCCGCCCAGCACGTCACGGCAGTACGCGCGTGTTCTGGCCCACCACTCGCGGGAGCGGGCCGGCCGGCCCGCGTCGGAGGAGCTGGGCTGTCCGCTCGGCGCGCCGGAACCCTGGGCCTCGTCGTCGCCGGAGCCGGCATCGGCCGGCGCGCTCGTGGTGGCACCCGGGATCGGCGCCTCGGATCCGTAGGCCTTCGACGCTCCCGGCGACGGTGACAGGAGCGGCTGTCGCGGTGTCTGCGCCGCGGAAATCGTCGCCGCCGGATTCGGCGAGTCGTCACGGAACGGAGTCGGCAGCACTCCGGTTCCGGCCGCGACGGCGACCCCGCCGATCATCCCCGCGGCCAGCGCGGCGGCGATCCCCAGGCGCACCGGACGGCCCCAACGGGTCCCCCGGCTGCCCGGCGCCGGACGGCCCAGCCGGACGAGCCCCGCGTCGGCGGAGTGCGCCGCGGCCCCCGGGCGCCCCCGGCGGCCGAGCTGGGCCACCTCGCCGTCACGGCCCGCGCGCGCCTGTCGGAACGCGGCCAACGCGGCCGCCTCGCCGGGGAGTTCGGCACTGCTCGGCGCGGGCTCGGGAGCCAGCGCGCCGAGCGCGTCGGCGAGCCGCTTGGCCCGGCCCTGGGTGTCGGCGTCGACGGCTTCCAGCGGCTCACCACGCAGCAGACGCTCCGCGGCGTCACGGTCCAGCCACTTGTCCTGCTCGTCGGCCATCACATGTCCTTCTGCGTCCGCGAACGCGTATGCGTCACACCCGCGGACGTCACCGCGCGTGTGCGCGACTCTCGTTGTGGGGGAACGGCACCGAGGCCGCCGGCGGATTCCGGATCCGCGCCGAGCAGCTCCGCGAGCCGCTTGAGACCGCGGTGCGCCGCGGTGCGGACGGCTCCGGGGCGCTTGCCGAGCGTCTCGGCCGCGGTCTTGGCGTCGAGGCCGACGACCACGCGCAGCACGACGGCCTCCGCCTGGTCCTGAGGGAGCTGGGCGATCAGCGAGAGGGTGCTGTCGGTGGCCAGCGCCTCGATCGCCTCGCCCGCGGTGTCGGAATCGCCGGCCTTGCCGGTCAGCTCGGTCTCGTCACCGCCGATCGCGGGGCGGCGCCCGCGCATGCGTATGTGGTCGAGGGCGCGGTTGCGCGCGATCCGGGCGGCCCAGCCACGGAAGCGGTCCGCGTCTCCGCTGAACCTCTCCAAATCACGGGCGATCTGCAGCCAGGCCTCGGACGTGACGTCCTCCGCGTCCGGGTCGCCGACCAGCGTGCGTACGTATCCGAGCAGCCTTGGGTGCACCGAGCGGTACACAGTCCGGAACGCGGTCTCGTCCCCGTCCTGTGCCGCAAGCACCGCGGCGGTCAGCTCCGCGTCGTCCCCCAGCACCCGCACCCCTTCTGCGCCTGAACCGGCGCCGCTTTCGCGGACGTGGTTGCTCGCCATCGTGGTCACTCAATTGATGGTTGCGGTCCCAGGGTCCTTGGGTGGGTGACCCTGCTCCGCGGTCCGGCGCGAATGGCACGTTACGGCCTGAAACCACTCCCCGTCCATGTTGGTACAGCATGCAACTAACTCGTGACACAGCGAGGTGTGACAGAAAACGCAGCCGCGGCGCTGTAGAGAGTACGGGTCGCCGCGCGGCCCGTACCGCGCGACGGCCGGGGCCTCTCCTGTGGGGGGTGGCGGCCCCGGCCGTCTCCGCGGTGTACCGGCCCGGGACGATGCGCGCCGTCGCCGACCAATGTGGCCAATACGTGAACAACCGCATGAAATGCCCATTCGGGGCCCCTACTTCTCCTTGAGCTCGCGCCCCGGTCGGCGCCGCCCGTCCCCGGCCGGCCACTTCCTGGCGCTCCCGCCGAATCCCCCGGCGTCCAGTGGCCGTTGGGCGTCACATCCCGGGCTCCCCCTCGGCTCCGAGCTGCTGCGCGAGGCGCTTCAGGCCACGGTGGGCGGCGGTGCGGACCGCGCCCGTGCGTTTGCCCAGGACGCGGGCGGCGGCGGGGCCGTCGAGGCCGACGACGACCCGCAGCAGTACGGCCTCGGCCTGGTCGCGGGGCAGCCGCGCGACCAGTTCCAGGGCGCGCTCCGTGGAGAGGGTCTCCAGCGCCTGGTCGTTGGTGCTGTGGGTGCCGGGCAGTTCCAGGACGTCGTTCTCGAGCCCGGTCGCCCGGGGCCGTACCTTCTGCCTTCGCAGGTGGTCGAGCGCGCGGTGCCGTGCGATGGTCGCGGTCCAGCCGCGGAACCCCGCCCCGTCCCCCCTGAACCTCCCGAGGTCCCGGGCGATTTCCAGCCAGGCGTCGGATGCCACGTCCTCCGCCTCGTCCCCGACGATCCCGCGCACGTACCCGAGCAGTCCGGGCTGCACGATCCGGTACGCCAGCGCGAAGGCCGCCTCGTCCCCCCGCTGTGCCCGCGCCACGGCCGCACCGAGCTCACCGTCGTACGCCTGTACGCGGCGGGGTTCCCCTCCCTGGCCCAACGCTGTCCTCGTTCGCACCGAGTCGGTCAGAATGCGCACCGTGCGACACGGTCGGCCGTGTCGACGCCCACGTGGTCATCAGCGTCGGGTCCCACAGAAATGTCACAGCCCGTCAGGCGCCCCGTGCGCCCCTCGGGACGCGTTCACCGGTGGGCCGGTTCAGCCCTTGGTGTCCACCGGTTCGGGCAGCGGAGCCGGCCGCTCCCGCGGGGCCGGCATCCGGTCCGCGTCCACCACGATCCCGGCGATCAGCGCGGCCAGCAACAGCGCTCCCATCGCCCACCAGGTGGCCACGTTGAAGCCGTGCACGGCGGCCCGGGAGGCGAGGGCGCGACGGTCGACGCCGGGGCCCGCGTGCGCGGTCGCGTACCGGGTCGTCACGCTCGCGGCGATCGTGTTGAGCAGCGCCGTACCGATCGAACCGCCGACCTGCTGGGCGGTGTTGAAGGTGGCGGAGGCCGCGCCCGCGTCCTGGGGGGCGACGCTCGCCGTGGCCAGCGAGATGGAGGTCATCATCGCCGTGCCCATGCCGAGGCCGAGCATCAGCATGCCGGGCAGGATGTGCGAGGCGTACGCGGGTGCCACCCCGACCTGCGCGATGATCGCCATCGCGCCGGCGGCCAGCAGCAGCCCGGGGACGATGAGGGCGCGCGGCGGGACCCGGTTCAGGAGGCGGGCCGCGACCTGCGTGGAGCCGGTGATCATGCCGACGGTGATGGGGAGATAGGCGAGCCCGGTCTTCATCGGCGAGTACCCGAGCACGCGCTGCATGTAGTAGGTGAGGAAGAGGAAGACCCCGAACATCCCGATGGTCACGAAGAGAATGGTGAGGAACGCCCCGACCCGCTGCCGGTCCCTGACCACCGACATCGGCAGCAGCGGCACCCGGGCGCGGGTCTGCCAGAACCCGAACGCGGCGAGCAGCACGACCCCGGCGGCCAGCAGTCCGAGGACCATTCCGTCTCCCCAGCTCCTCGACTCCGCCTCCGAGAAGCCGTAGACCAGCGAGAGCATTCCGGCGGATCCGAGCACCGCGCCCGGCACGTCGAGGCGGGCGTCCTCGTAGCGGCCGCCGCCGCTCAGCACCGCCAGAGCGCCCGCGAACGCGACCAGGGCGATGGGGACGTTGACGTACAGGCACCAGCGCCAGTCCAGGTACTGGGTGAGGAAGCCGCCCGCGAGCAGTCCGAACGCCGCGCCCGCGCCGACGATCGCGCCGAACACACCGAAGGCCTTGCCGCGTTCCCCGGGGTCGCTGAACGTGGTCGTGAGCAGTGACAGGGCGGCGGGGGCGAGCAGCGCCGCGAACACGCCCTGCAGGGCGCGCGCCCCGAACAGCATCCCGGAGTTCACGGCGGCGCCGCCCAGCGCGGACGCGGCGGCGAAGCCCAGCAGCCCGATCATGAAGGTGAGTCGGCGCCCGGCCAGGTCGGCGATCCGGCCGCCGAGCAGCAGCAGTCCGCCGAAGGCGAGGGTGTACGCGGTGATGACCCACTGCCGGTTGCCGTCCGACATGTGCAGGTCGGTCTGGGCGGAGGGCAGGGCGATGTTCACGATGGTCATGTCGAGGACGACCATCAACTGGGCGAGCGCGATGACGACGAGCGCCCACCAACGGCGGTTGTCGGCCACGAGGCCTCCCGGGTCCGGCGGTTGTCCTCATGTTCACTCCGGAGCCCGCCGTTTGGGAACGGTCGCGTACCTTAAGAACGGGCAATCTCGCCGCCCTTCGGCGCGCCGCCGCCGGACCGGCCCTACCTCACGGCCTCGCGGCACAGCAGCCGCAGTGAGCCGTCGCCCTCGTAGCAGCGGCGGGCCTCGTCGACGGGGTCCCACAGGCGCCCGTCGGGGGTGCGCAGCCAGTGCTCGCCGCCCGTCTCCCACCATTCCGCGCCGGCGCACCGGACGATGACCTCACCGGCGTACGCGCCGAAGCCGCGCAGCACGGTGTGGACGGCGGCGTACGGCGCCCCCTCCCGGCGTATCTCCTCGATCAGCCGGTCGACGCGCCACAGGCTCTGCGCCGAGTAGTCCAGGCGCAGCCGGGCGCCCTCGCGCATCGTCGCGACGGTGTCCGCGGCCCAGCGCACGGGCTTGGTCGCGGCGGAGGGCCTGGTCGCCCGGGTCGGGTTCGCACTCGTTGCGTTCACACTCGGAAGAGCGTCTTCCGGGCGGGATTCGTCACGCGTTCCGGACGCCTTCGCGACACCGGCCCAGGACCCCCGTCTCCGGCCCCAGGACAGTCACAGGAACCCCCCAGAGGAACAGGTTTACGACCGGCCGCGCGCCCGGCGCGACACCACCGCGCGCAGGACGCGCCGCCCCTCCGTCGACACCTCCAGGGCCGGGCGCAGTCCGCCCGCGCCGCGGCCCGCGAGCAGTTCCAGGACGGCGACCTGACGGCGCAGTTCGGCCGCGACGAGGGGACCGTCGCCGTCGGCGGCGACATCGAGGAGCCGGTGGATCTGCAGGGCCGCCGCCGAACAGGCGTCGGCCCAGGGGCGCAGGGCGGACGTACAGGGGTCGTCGGGAGCGGCGGCGAGCATACGGCGGGCGAGTAGGGCGGCCTGGTCCTCGTCACCCGCCGCGGCCCCGGCCTCGGGGCCGGATCCGGAGTCGGGCTCGGCGGAGTCCAGTTCCGCCCGCGCCTCGGCCAGCCGTTCGGCCCAGGCACCGCCGCCCGCGCCGCCGTCCGCGAGGCTCGACCAGAGCGGCCGCAGGACCTCGTCGTCGCCGCCCAGCAGGGGCACGCACCGATCCAAACAAGCCAGTCCGCTCGCCGCCAGACCACGCTCGTCGGCCTGAGCGATCAGGTCCACCAGGCTCATCACGCCTCCCTCGACAGCGCGCTCCCGCTTACGGAGCACGCATTTCCCCTTACTGCGTGCTTCGGAGCGGGAGTGTCACAGGGGCACCACCCCGAGCCGGTCGAGGAACCGGAAGAGTAGGTTTTCGGCCAATGGATCGGCGTCCGCGGTCAGCACGGCGAGCAGGGGTTCGGCGACCACGGTGTGCCCTGCCTCCGCGGCCCAGGCGACGGCCCGTGCGGCGGCGTCGGAGGGCTCCAGGAAGTAGTCGTCGACGGTGAGCCCCTCCTCGCTCTGCCCGAGGTGCGCGGCCATCGCCGTCCGCGCCAGACAGGTCGTCCACGCGCCGCTCCCCGGCCCGGCGGCCTCGACGACCACGCAGTCGCTGTCCATGACGTACCCGAAGAGCGCGGGCGATCCGGTCTCCCGGGCGAGCGTGTTCATGCTTGCGACGTCGCCGTCACCGCTCGGGTACTCCCACACCTGCCAGCCGTCGGGCGCCGTGGTCCGCAGCAGCATCCCGTGCGCTCCGCCCAGCGCGTCCAGCTCGGCGAGCGGCCGCTCGCTTCTGCCCACGACGTAGTAGCCCCAGTAGCCCATGCCGGTTTCCCCCCGGTGGTGTTTCGGTTCGGCCGCGCCGAATACACCACAGCGGTAAGGGAGTTGGCCAGGGAATCGGCCGAACCGGCGCGCCACCTGCCTCCAACGGCCCAACGCCGGCTGTCAGCCGTGGTCCCTGACGGGCGCCGGGACCGGCTCACCGGGCGGGACCGGCCCGCGCAGGGCCTTCTCGTTCTGCATCCGGGTCAGCCGCAGGACGACGAATACGGCGAGGACGGCGGCCACGAGGCCGGTGACGTCCGCGAACAACACCTCGCCCGCGGCGCCGTAGAGATCCGCGGCGGTCTCGGCCTCGCGGTAGCTGACGAACCCGGCCCGGCCGACGACCAGCGTGCTGATCCACATCGCCCACCAGGCGTTGACGAGCCCGTGCGAGGTGCGGGAGCCGGCGGGGCGGCTCGCGTCCCAGATGTTCAGCATGATGCGACGCGGGAACCAGAGGTTCACCAGCGGCACGAACCAGCCCCAGCCCGTCCAGGCGCGCCCCATTTCGTGCCCGAACGGGTCGAACACCTCGGCGTTGATCCGCACCCGGTAGAACCAGACGAGGTAGACGACGACCGTGGCGGTCAGGGAGACCAGTTGCACGACGCCGACCGCGGCCATGACCGAGTCCGCGTGAACCGCGTCCCGCTGGAGCGCCTCGCCGGCCCCGTCGTCCAGGATGGTGCCCGTGACGTCGTACACCCTGACGCCCGCCCAGATCGCGAAGAGATCCACGGCGACGACCACGCCGAGCAGCACCGCGACCGCTCGCCCGAGGCCCACCGGCGAGCGCAGCCAGGCAGCCCCGTGCGGCGGCGCCATGGCGCCCCCGGGCACGGGCATGGGCGTACTGGACATGAAAACCCCCCGGATCACCGGCACATGAGACCGCGCCGGCACAAAGAGCCGGGCGCGCCCCTCCCGGAGGCACGCCCGGCACACGAATCAGAGGGAAGATACGCCTCAGCCCAGCCGGTTCGCCAGGCTCTTGAAGTCCGTCCAGGACAGCGTGGGCCGGCCCGGATCCCACAGCTTCTGGATCGTGGCGCGCAGCGGCATCCTGATCCCCGCCGCCACCTGGTCCTGGGTCTGCGCGTTCGCGAGGTCGGACCAGACGGCGAAGCTCCCGCCGAGGATCTGGCCGTCGTACTTCGCGGGGACCGGGGTGGTGCCGCGCAGGACGAGCGGGGTCCACTGCTCGTAGATGCGCTGCCCGGTCGGGTAGACGAAGGTCTGCGGCTCACCGAGGACGTAGTAGAGGTACTCGTCGTTGTAGTTGATGAGCTTGCGTCCCGCGCTCAGGTACTCGACGGGCGGGCGCGCTCCGAGCTCCTTGCCGGTCCAGTACGCGACCTCCAGGCTCTTGTCCGCCTGGACCGTGCCGCCGCGGAAGAACCCGTCGTTCCAGGCCCGCAGGGTCCGGTCGTGTCCACGCATCACCTGGGCGCGGTCGTTGAGCCAGCCGGTGGTGAGGTCCGCGACGGTGGCGCCGGGGCCGAAGGCCTGCTTGGCGGCGGCGGCCAGCTGCGGGAAGGAGGTCGACGGGCTGGCCACGGTCAGCGCCTGGTACTCGTCGCCGCCGAGGTGCCAGTACGGGCCGGGGAAGAGACCGGCGTACTCGTTCAGCAGGTCGTCGACGATGGCCGCCGCGGCGGGCTTGGAGATGTCGACGGTGCCGCGCGGGGCGGTTCCCGAGGCGCTGCGCAGCTGGAGGTCGGGGTGGGCGGCGATCACGGCGCCGAGGTGGCCCGGCGAGTCGATCTCGGGGACGACGTGGATATGGCGGCTCTCCGCGAGGGCGACGATGTTGCGGACGTCCGTCTTGCTGAGGTGGTCCTTCGACACGATCTCCGGGTGGGTGTCCGACTGGATGCGGAAGCCCTGGTCGTCGGAGAAGTGCAGACCCAGCTCGTTGTACTTCAGATCGCCCAGTTCCCGGATCCGGTCCTCTATCCAGGCCGCGGAGTAGGGCTTGCGCGCGATGTCGATCATGAACCCGCGGCGCGGCTTGGCGGGCTGGTCGCGCACGACGCCCTCGGGCGCCGTACCGCCGCCGTGCACCTCCTGCTTGAGGGTGCGGGTGCCGTAGAAGACGCCCGCCTCGCCGGGCGCGGAGATGGTGACCCGGCGGTTCTTGACGGTCAGTGTGTACGACTCCGGGTCGGCGTTCGTGGTGTTCAGACCGAGTTCGACATCCCCGTCCTTGGGCGCCGTCTGTCCGGCGTACGACAGTTTCAGCTCGCCTGCGAGCAGCTTCCCCTCGTCGGCGAGGCCCGCGTCGTCGACGACCACGCGGGCGCCCGCGGCGGGACGCCAGCCGGGGCCGCGCGCCGGGGTGTGCTCACGTACGGCGGGGATGGTGCGAGGGGTCTGGGAGAGGGGGTACGTCCGGGTCGGCGTGGGGGACGGCGGGGGTGTGGCCGAGGCCCGGCCCGGGGTGACGCTCGCCCCGGTCGGCGTGCCCGCGTCGGCGGACGGCCACAGCGCGACGGTCGCCACCACGGCACCCGTCACCACCGCCACGCCGACCGCTATCTGTACCGGCCGCCTCCCGTCCCGCACCGGCGCCCGTCGTCGCCTGCCCGTGCTCACCGCACCACGCCCTTCGCTCGGGTAATCGAGGCCCACACCCTGTCGTACGCATCGGGTGCCTCGTACACCTCACGTCGTACACCCCCGGATGTTCCACGGTCCCCCTCTCCACGTCACCCGTCCACCGCAGGTTCCGAAACTCTCCCGTCCGGGTGAAATTCGGGCATCCGTCGGGCAGGTCCCGTCAATCGTGGATAACGTGGCGGCACAACTATCACTTCTTCCCCCGCCTCACCACACGTGACGGTCACAGGACGTCACGGCATCCCGTCGACATCCCACCGCCGAGGACCCACGCTGCCTTCGCACCGTCTTCCACGCCTCCCCGGCCAGGTCGCCCTACCCGAGCAGAAGAGCGTGCCGTCGTCCCCGGCGCGCCTGGAGCCGTTCAACTCCGCGCCCGCCGACTCCGCCGTGCAGGCGCTCCTGACCTGCTGCCACAGCCTGCGCTGGGCCCACCGGCTGGCCGACCACCGGCCCTACCCGGACTTGGACGCCCTCCTCGCCGCGGCCGACGAGGCGGTGTACGACCTCACCCCGGCCGACCTCGCCGAGGCCCTCGCCGGCGAGTCCCTCACGCCGCTCCCGGACGGCGCGTACTCCGCCGCCCACACGGCCCTGAGCGCGGCTCACGCGGCCTACGAAAGCCGGTTCGGACACGTGTTCGTCGTCTGTCTGGACGACTTCTCCCCGGACGAGGCCCTGGACCACGTACTCGCCGGAATACGGTCACGACTGACACACGATCCCGAAGAGGAACGGCTCATCACGTCGGAGGAGCTGCGCCGCCTGGCCAGGGGCCGCCTGACACGCCTTCTGGGGGAACCGGGTCCCCGACCCGCCCGGAATAGCCCGAACGTGCCTGATTGATTGCCAGTTTGATCACATAGATAGGGCCGCTGTAAACGTTCCGACAACTCGTCGCTACGATGGCCAGGGCCGGTGGACCGTACCCGGCCGGGCCGACCGACACAGAAGCCGGCAGGCCCCAATCCCCGCTCCCGGAGGGTTCTTCCGTGCCGGCTGGAACGCTGTACCGCGGCCGGGAAGGAATGTGGTCCTGGGTGGCTCATCGAGTCACCGGCGTCCTCATCTTCTTCTTCCTGTTCGTACACGTGCTGGACACCGCTCTCGTCCGTGTCTCCCCCGAGGACTACGACAAGGTCGTGTCCACGTACAAGACGCCGATCGTCGCGCTACTGGAGTACGGCCTCGTCGCCGCCATCCTCTTCCACGCGCTCAACGGCCTGCGTGTCATCGCCGTCGACTTCTGGTCGAAGGGCCCGCGCTACCAGAAGCAGATGCTCTGGTCCGTCGTCGGTATCTGGGTCGTGCTGATGGCCGGGGCCCTGTACCCGGTCCTCGGTCACGCATTCCGCGAAGTCTTCGGGAGCTGACGCAGATGTCCACTACTGAGACCGCCGCTTCCGGTATCGGCCCCGTCGAGGGCGCGGGAGAGTTCTCCGCGTACAGCGTCGACAACCCGGCGCCGCTCATCGAGGCCCCGCGCAAGCGCACCAAGAAGACCCCGAAGTCCACCCGCGGCAACTTCGAGATGTACGGCTGGCTCTTCATGCGCCTGTCCGGCATCGTCCTGGTCGTCCTGGTCATCGGCCACCTGCTCATCCAGCTCGTCCTCGACGGCGGTGTCTCCAAGGTCGGCTTCGCGTTCGTCGCGGGTCGCTGGGCTTCCCCGTGGTGGCAGGCCTGGGACCTCGCGATGCTCTGGCTCGCGATGCTGCACGGCGCGAACGGCCTGCGCACGGTCATCAACGACTACGCGGAGCGCGCGAACACCCGCCTGTGGCTCAAGGGCCTGCTCTACACCGCCACGGTGTTCACCATCCTGCTGGGCACGCTGGTGATCTTCACCTTCGACCCGAACATCCGCTAGGCACGGGGCTGAGGTAACCGACTCATGCAGATCCACAAGTACGACACCGTCATCGTGGGCGCCGGCGGCGCCGGCATGCGCGCCGCCATCGAGGCGACGAAGCGCAGCCGCACCGCCGTGCTGACGAAGCTCTACCCCACCCGCTCCCACACGGGCGCCGCGCAGGGCGGCATGGCCGCCGCGCTGGCCAACGTGGAGGAGGACAACTGGGAGTGGCACACCTTCGACACGGTCAAGGGCGGTGACTACCTGGTCGACCAGGACGCCGCCGAGATCCTGGCGAAGGAGGCCATCGACTCGGTCCTCGACCTGGAGAAGATGGGCCTTCCCTTCAACCGGACGCCCGAGGGCAGGATCGACCAGCGCCGCTTCGGTGGTCACTCCCGCAACCACGGCGAGGCCCCGGTCCGCCGGTCCTGCTACGCCGCGGACCGCACCGGCCACATGATCCTCCAGACGCTGTACCAGAACTGCGTCAAGGAGGGCGTGGAGTTCTTCAACGAGTTCTACGTCCTCGACCAGCTGATCACCGAGGTCGACGGCGTCAAGCGGTCCGCCGGTGTGGTCGCCTACGAGCTGGCGACCGGCGAGATCCACGTCTTCCAAGCGAAGTCCGTGATCTACGCGTCCGGCGGCACCGGCAAGTTCTTCAAGGTGACGTCCAACGCGCACACCCTGACGGGTGACGGCCAGGCGGCCGTCTACCGCCGTGGGCTGCCGCTGGAGGACATGGAGTTCTTCCAGTTCCACCCGACCGGCATCTGGCGCATGGGCATCCTGCTGACGGAGGGCGCCCGCGGTGAGGGCGGCATCCTCCGCAACAAGGACGGCGAGCGCTTCATGGAGAAGTACGCGCCGGTCATGAAGGACCTCGCGTCCCGTGACGTCGTCTCGCGCTCCATCTACACGGAGATCCGTGAGGGCCGCGGCTGCGGTCCCGAGGGCGACCACGTCTACCTCGACCTCACGCACCTCCCGCCGGAGCAGCTCGACGCCAAGCTCCCGGACATCACGGAGTTCGCGCGCACCTACCTCGGCATCGAGCCCTACACGGACCCGATCCCGATCCAGCCCACCGCGCACTACGCCATGGGCGGCATCCCGACGAACGTCCAGGGCGAGGTGCTCAGCGACAACACGACCGTCGTCCCGGGCCTGTACGCCGCCGGTGAGGTCGCCTGTGTGTCCGTGCACGGCGCCAACCGCCTCGGCACCAACTCGCTCCTGGACATCAACGTGTTCGGGCGCCGCGCCGGCATCGCCGCCGCCGAGTACTCCGCGAAGGCCGACTACGTCGAGCTGCCCGAGAACCCGGCCTCCCAGGTCGTCTCGCAGGTCGAGCACCTGCGCAACTCCACGGGCACGGAGCGGGTCGCCGCGCTGCGCCTGGAGCTGCAGGAGTGCATGGACGCCAACGTGATGGTGTTCCGCACGGAGCAGACGATCAAGACGGCGGTCGAGAAGATCGCCGAGCTGCGCGAGCGCTACCGGAACGTCTCGATCCAGGACAAGGGCAAGCGGTTCAACACGGACCTGCTCGAGGCCATCGAGCTGGGCAACCTGCTCGACCTGGCCGAGGTCATGGCTGTCTCCGCGCTCGCCCGCAAGGAGTCCCGCGGCGGTCACTACCGCGAGGACTACCCGAACCGAGACGACGTCAACTTCATGCGCCACACCATGGCGTACCGCGAGGTCGGCGACGACGGCACCGAGTCCATCCGTCTCGACTACAAGCCGGTCGTCCAGACCCGCTACCAGCCGATGGAGCGTAAGTACTGATGGCTACCCCGACCCTCGACAAGGCGGACAGCGCCGGCCAGCCCGAGGCGGGCTTCGCCGACTCGCCGTACATCACCGCCACCTTCCGCATCCGCCGCTTCAACCCCGAGGTCTCGGCGGACGCGGTCTGGGAAGACTTCCAGCTGGAGATCGACCCGAAGGAGCGCGTCCTCGACGCCCTCCACAAGATCAAGTGGGACCAGGACGGATCCCTCACCTTCCGTCGCTCCTGCGCGCACGGCATCTGCGGCTCGGACGCCATGCGGATCAACGGCAAGAACCGCCTCGCCTGCAAGACGCTGATCAAGGACATCAACCCTGACAAGCCGATCACGATCGAGGCCATCAAGGGCCTGACGGTCCTCAAGGACCTGGTCGTCGACATGGACCCGTTCTTCCAGGCGTACCGCGATGTGATGCCCTTCCTGATCACGAAGGACACCAACGAGCCGACGCGCGAGCGACTGCAGTCCGCCGAGGACCGCGAGCGCTTCGACGACACCACGAAGTGCATCCTGTGCGCGGCGTGCACGTCGTCCTGCCCGGTCTTCTGGAACGACGGCCAGTACTTCGGCCCGGCGGCCATCGTGAACGCGCACCGCTTCATCTTCGACAGCCGTGACGAAGCGGGCGAGCAGCGCCTCGAGATCCTCAACGACAAGGACGGCGTGTGGCGTTGCCGCACGACGTTCAACTGCACGGACGCCTGCCCGCGCGGTATCGAGGTCACGAAGGCCATCCAGGAAGTGAAGCGCGCACTGATCACCCGCCGCTTCTGACGCTGCTGAGCAGCACTGAGGGCCCTGTTTCCGCTGTGACGCGGAGGCGGGGCCTTCAGTTGTTGTGGCCTGTTTCCGCAGCTACTGAGGAGAGGATTCCGCAGTCACACTCCGCATCAAGGGGCGGTTTACTCAAGGGGGATCATGGGCCTGTTGCAAGCACCTGTGCCGCTGGGCTACGGACCCGCATCAAAAGAAGCCCACTCGGTCGCCGCACCGCTTCTGGTGGGAGCGGCTCTGGCCCTTGCCGGAGTCGTCGCCGGAGCGAACGAGAGAATCTTCCGCTGGCCCGGGATCAGCCTCCTGCTGCTCGTCGCCACATCCATGGCCCTGATCGCCAGCATTCAACTGCACTACTTCGCCCGCCAGTACCTCTACTCGCGCCAGGACATCCACGACTGGTACGGGAGCGACAACGAGGCACAGTTGAAGAGGTTGTACGCATGGCAGGGCGACGACTACGGCGTGTGGGCCCGGTACCAGAACCTTGCCGTCCACTGCTTCAGCATGGGAACCGTCCTGCTGGGGCTGGGCGTCGCCGCCGCTCTGGTTCCACCGGACGGCGGCCAACAAGCCTCATGGCGGTGGGCCGCCGGCGGACTGGTGCTGTTGTGCACCGCCGTCGAGGCGGTCTGGACCATTGCCATCTACCGGAAGAACGTGCACCTGGGCGTCAGTCGCGGGTTCGCGCTCAGCGCGATCGCCAAACCGAGGGAGAACGCATGACCACCCATGCAATGACCCTGCCGGGCAACGGCCTCTCGCATAGGGGTGGCTGCCGAGGCACAGGCTGCGAGGTTGTCATTCGCGCCGAGGACGTGCTCGCGGGGGACACGCTGGACGCCTGGCATGCTGCGATCAAGGTGGGCTCCACAGCGATGGATGCCTACCTGGCCACGTACAACGCCCGGTTCGCGGGCGCGCACGCCGTGACCTGCGAATTCAGCACCCTGCCTCCAATCGTCCATGTGGCGTACCACCACTCCTACGATTCCCTTGAGGCAGAGCTCGAGCTGGCGAACAGCATGCGCTACAACCAGTAGCCGACCCGCCCCAGGAGGCCGCCTCGCCGCCCCACTACGATGGCGCGCGTGGCGGGCACAGGGGGTGGGAGGGAGCAACGCTCCCGCCTGTGGCTCGGCCTGACCGTCCTGGCCGTCGGCAGTTTCACCGTCGGCGACAGCGCGCACCGGGTCCGAGCCGCCGCGGACTGGCTCACCGCCTGGTGGCCCTGGCTCCTGCTGGCCATCGCCCTGCTGAACCTGCTGCGTTCGGTCATCACCCCCGGCTCGCTCATCGCGCCCGGCCTGCTCGGCACCGTGGCCTTCGGCGGGCTG
Organism: Streptomyces sp. NBC_01450; assembly: GCF_036227505.1. Taxonomy (NCBI): domain Bacteria; kingdom Bacillati; phylum Actinomycetota; class Actinomycetes; order Kitasatosporales; family Streptomycetaceae; genus Streptomyces; species Streptomyces sp. NBC_01450. Next base: position 4,737,163 of record NZ_CP109480.1, read on the forward strand.
GCGGCAGCCCACGGCATCAGCACCCGCGCCCTCGCCGACTTTGCCGCACCCACCGCCCTGATTCTCGTCGGCCTGGCGCTGCTGCTCTCCTCCCGTGAGGCAGACTCCCACCGGTGGACGCGCGTGCTGGCGACAGGCCGGGTCCGTACGACGGATGCGCTCGGCAGCCGCCGTGACACACCTCAGGTGGTGCTCCGCGCCATAGCCGGTGAGGTGCGTGCCGATCTGACCGGCTCCTTCCTCGACGGCAGCCTGTCCGTCCAGGTGACGGCAGTGGCGGGCCATGTGCACCTGACCGTGCCCAAGGAGTGGCCCGTCACGGTCCGTACGGCCGGCACCGTCCTCACCCGCGTCACCGACACGGGCGCGCGTGAGGGCACCGACGCGGATGCCGCTCGCGAAGTCGGGCTACACCTTCTCGGGCTGTGCGGGGCCATCAGTCTCGTCCGGGCGTGAACTGCCGTGGGCGTACGGCAAGTTCACTCGCTGCCCCGCGAACCGGTCCGAGAGCCGCTGGAAGAGCGCCCACTCGCCGTCGCGGTCCGGCAGCGGGTGGTGCAGGGCCTCAACCAGGTCGAACCGGTGCAGGTCGTACACGACATGCATGAGCCCCGCGTACGACTGTGCCCCGACCACAGCTCCCTTGTACGCCACCGCGGCCATCACCAGCGCGAGTGCGACCAGCCACCACTCCCCAGGTTCGTCGTAGCAGGCGGCCGCCATGACGACAGCACAGGCGAGGAAGGCATGGCAAAGGTTGACCGCCGTGTCCAACATGTCCCGGGCCGAGCTCAGCGCCTGTGCGAGCGGGGCGGACACCTGCGGATAGATGCGCGGCCACGAGGCGAGGGTCGTGAGTCCGTAACGCTCGCCCGCGCTGAGTTCGCCCGCCCTGAGGGCGTTCCCGAGTGCGGTGGGCAAAAGAACGTCCTGAGGCGGTCCGGCCCCCAAGCGTCTGGAGGCGTCTGCCGCGACTCGCCGGGCGTCGGGTCCGGCATCGGCCGCGACGTCGGCTCGATCAGCGAGGGTCTGCCCGCGGCGGCGCTGCCATTCCATCAGCACCCCGGCGAATCCCGCCGTGACCGGCCACCGGTCCCAGTACCCCTCCAGCACCCGCACCGCCCGCACTTGAAAAGGCTGCAACAGCATTCCGAGTAGGGCGGCGCAAGCACCGATCAGAAGAAGGGACCCGGCGGTGACTACCAGGCTCGACGGCAGGACGGCGGTCCAGTCGCTACGACCCGAGAAGCTCCCCGCCCTGACCAACCCGTAGAGGCAGGTGACGAAGAGCGCACACGGCACGAAGTGCACCGCCAACAGCCGTCGCACGAAGCCCACCCTCCCCATACTCACCTGAGCACTCCTCAGTATGACGCTCCGGCAGGCCTTCGGCCCTGGACGTCCCGTCCGGGCCGCCGCACACCGCGGGGCACGGCACGCGTCCGCCGAAAAGCCGGCGCCTGATGCGTACGGGCGGTCCTGGGGCTGGGGAATGGGCAACTCGCACACGGCCGCCGTCCTCACCACGGCCGCAGGAGCCGGAGCCCTCGCCCGCTCTCGGCATCAGGGCCCGTCCCCATGCGTCCGGGCATCATGGTCTGCATGGGACTGGTGTGCTTCGGGCTACTGATGATCGGCACGGACTGCGCGTGCGTGCGGGGCGAGGACTGCCGGGGCCTCAGGGGACGTGCGGTCGGCGTCACTTCGTGCCTCGCCCCGCGGCTCCGCCGCGCCGGGACCGTCGGCGCCGGACCCGCCAGGGTCTCCGCGTTCGCCGTCCTCGCGCCTCGGGACGGGGCTGCCGATGCCTAGGCACGACAGCACCGAAGCGGCCCGCGCCCTGGAGCGCTTCCTGCTGGCCGACCCCGGACAGTGGGGCGAGCTGGCGCCGCGCGTCGTCGACGCCGTGGGCGACCGGCGACTGCACGAAGTGGTCGGGGCGACCCTCGCCCACGTGGGAGACCTGCGCTCGGTCACGGACGGCCCGGACGGGCTGGTGGTCCAGGGAACGGCGGGGCGGACCCTGGCCTTCGCCGCCGCGGACGCCGGCGGACGGCTCACCAACCTCCGCCTCGCCCCCGGCCCCTACCGGCCGCCCCGGCTGCGCGTCCCGGCCGGGGCCCGCGTCGCCGTGGGCTGGACCCTGTGGTGCGTGCTGCTGGCCGTGTGCGTCGCGACGTGCTGGACCGCCTCGTCGGTGGCCGGCTGGTGCGGCAACGTCCTCATCGTGGCCGCCGCGTACCTCCTCACGGAGGGGCTCCTCACACCCGCCCGGCTGCCCTGGTGGCTGCGCCGGGCCATGGAAGCGGGCGGGCCCGTGGCGCTCGTCTCCGCCTGGCGGCTGCCCTCGCTGCCCGCCGGTCACCTCGCTACGGAGCTCGTGACCGGTCTCGTCCTGCTGGGCGGCGTCGCGGGCTACCTGGGGTGGGCGCGACGCCACCGCTGGGGGGCCGAGCTGTCGGCGCCCCTGTGCTTCCCGCTGCGCGACGGCACCTGGCTCATCGCCCAGGGCGGCGGCCCCGGCCTGAACCACCACGCGCCCCACCCCGAACAGCGCGGGGCGATCGACGTCATCGGCGTCGGCGCGCGCGGCGCCCGGCTGCGCTCCGGTGCCTCGCCGGACGCCTACCGGATCTACGGCGCGAAGCTGTACGCCCCGTGCGACGGGAACGTGGTCTCCGCCGCCGACGACTACGCGGACCAGGTCCCCGGCACCATCCGCTACGAGCCCCCCTACGGCAACCACGTGTTCATCGACACCGGCAGTGAACTCGTCAAACTCGCGCATCTGCGGCCGGGCACCGTGACCGTGGCCACCGGTGACCGGGTGCGCGCGGGCCAACTCCTCGGCGAGGTCGGCAACTCGGGCAACACCACCGAGCCCCACCTGCGCCTGCACGCCGAGCGCGACGGACTCGGTCTCGACCTCCGGTTCACCGGCATCACCGGAACGCCGCACCGAGGACGCACGCTGCGTACCTGAAGGACCCGGCGTGCACGGCATGTGCGGCATGTGCGGCTGTCACGCGGCGCGCTCGGCCTTGCACCACCTGGGGGACCCGCGCGGTCAGCCACCGGGCTCCCGGGGTGGCCCGTACCTAATCTGATGGCATGTCAGATGATGTGTCGTACGAGCTGCTCGGTTTCGACAACGTACTGCTGCCCGTCGGGAACCTCGGCGCCGCGGTGGAGTTCTACGGGCGGGCCGGGATTCCGGTGGCCTTCCGGCTGGACGAGGCCGGGATCGCACTGCTGAAGGTGGGCAAGGAGACGCCGGGGCTGCTGCTGCAGCTCGAGGAGGAACTCGGTCCGCGACCGCCGGCGTGGGCCTCGGCGCGGGTGTGGCTCGAGGTCCGGGACGCGCGGGCCACGGCCGACGCGCTGGCCTCGGCGGGCATCCAGCCGCTCGCCCCCGCCTTCCAGGTCGCCACCGGCTGGACCGTCGAGGTCGCCGACCCCTGGGGCAACGTCATCGGCTTCACGGACTACGGCAAGCGGCCCGAGTTGGGCCGCCCCCAGGCGTGACCCCTCTCACTCCACCCTTCACCCCACCCTGACTTGAACATGTTCAAAAGCAGGTCTAGATTCCTTCTCGACAGCGTTTTGAACGCGTTCAAGAAGGGGTGGGGACATGGACCTCACGGTCGTCGCGTACGTCATCTATCTGCTGGTCAGCATCGCGCTGACCATCTGGGTGGCACGCACACTCAGCCACAACGGGCGGATCTTCCTCGCCGACGTGCTGCACGGGAACGAGAAGCTCGCCGACGCCGTCAACCACCTGCTGGTGGTGGGCTTCTACCTCGTCAACCTGGGCTTCGTCGCGCTCTATCTGAACGGCGACGACGACATCGCCAACGCCCGCGGGGTCTTCGAGGCCCTGTCGACCAAGCTCGGCGTCGTCCTGCTCGTCCTCGGGGTCATGCACCTCGGCAACGTGTACGTGCTCAACAAGATCCGGCGGCGGGGCGTCATGGAGCGGGAGCAGCTGCCGCCCGTCGCGCCGACGGACTGGGTCGCGCCGGCGGCCGGGGCGTGAGCACCATGACCGGCCTCGAGGCCGGCCCTGACCGGGACGCCGCGCGCGTCCCGGTCCTCGGGCTCACCGTCCTCTACGACGCGCGGTGCTCGCTGTGCGCCTTCCTGCGCGACTGGCTGGGCAAGCAGCCCCAGCTGGTGCCGCTGCGGCTCGTGCCCGCCGGTTCCGAGCACGCCAGGTCGCTCTTCCCGGCCCTCGACCACCGCACCACCCTCGACGAGATCACCGTCGTCGGGGACGGCGGCCAGGTCTATCGCGGGGCCGCCGCCTGGGTCGTCTGCCTGTGGGCGCTGCGCGAGCACCGGCCGCTCGCCCACCGGCTGAGCACCCCGGCCGGGGCCCTGCTCGCCAAGGGCGCGATGCTCGCCGCCGCGAAGTGGCGCTCCGGGCACACCCAGCAGGGGTGGGGCGGGGGCGCGTACCGGCGGGGGGACGGATGGGTGTACGAGCCGAGCGTCGGGTGGACGTACGAGCCTCCCGGCTGTGACAGCGACTCCTGTTCGACTCGTTAGGCTCTGTTTTCGTGCCAGCACCGACAGACAGCCCCGGCCCGGACGACACGAGCGCGCCCGGAAAGGCCCAGGAAAAGAACCCTGCCAAGAGTGAGCAGACCCGCGCCCTGATCCTGGAGACCGCGCTGCGGCTGTTCCAGGAGCGGGGGTACGACAAGACGACCATGCGGGCCATCGCCCAGGAGGCCGGGGTCTCCGTCGGCAACGCGTACTACTACTTCGCCGGCAAGGAGCACCTCATCCAGGGCTTCTACGACCGGATCGGCGCCGAGCACCAGGTGGCGATCCGGCCGGTCCTGGAACGCGAGAAGGATCTGGAGGCGCGGATCGCGGGCGTGTTGAAGGCGTGGCTGGACGTGGCGGAGCCGTACCACGAGTTCGCGGCGCAGTTCTTCAAGAACGCCGCCGATCCGGAGAGCCCGCTCAGCCCCTTCTCCCCCGAGTCGACGGGGCCGCGCGAGGAGTCCATCGCCATACACCGTGAGGTGCTCGCCGGGTCGAAGGCGAAGGTCCCGGAGGAGCTGAGGGATGTCCTGCCCGAGCTGATGTGGCTGTCGCAGATGGGGCTCGTCCTGTACTGGGTCTTCGACCGCACGGAGGGACGCGAACGCAGCTACCGGCTCGCCGAGCGCGGCGCCCGCCTCACCACCCGGGGCGTCTCACTGGCCCGCTTCCGGGTCCTGCGGCCACTGGTCCACGAGGTGCACGAACTGTTCACGGACTTCCTGCCGGGGATGACGAAGATGCTGCCGGATCCGGGGCGGGGCTCCACGATCGGGTGAAGCAGGTGATACGGGGCATGGGGGAGGGATGCGGCCTACGATGATGTCCTCGACACCAGCCCATGGGAGGCACGTGATGTCCGCAGCAGCTGTCGAGCGACCGCACGAGGACCGGCCGCTGATCGCCGAGGCGAACCGCATCATGGACCGTCTTCCGGGCCGCCGCGTCGAGATCATCGGAGGCCAGATCTTCGTGACGCCCTCTCCTGACGTCGCTCACGCGCGGGCGCTCAAGAAGGTGACTCGCCCCTTCGAATCAGCAGGTCTCGATGAGGGTGAGACCGAGGTGCTCCAAGGCATCGGCATCTGGCTGCCGGGCGGTCCCGAGGATTACGCGATCCCCGACTTCTGCCTCGTCGAAGCCGACATCGACGAGCACCTCATCGAGAACAACGCCTACGACCCCGTGGCGTTCCGCCTCATCCTCGAAGTCACCTCCAGCAACTGGAGGACCGACCTCCGTGCGAAGGTCACCGCCTACGCCGAAGCCAAAGTCCCCGTCTACGTCATCGTCGACCGCGAACACCAACGCCTCCACGTCCTCACCGACCCCGCCGGAGACACGTACGCAACCCATCGCGTGCACGCCCCCGGCGAAATCGTCATCCTTCCCCGCTCCATCGGCGCCGAGGTCACTCTGGACGTCAACGAGATCCTCAAAGCCGGGCAGCCGAAGGCTAGTTGACGGCGTCCACCTCCCCCTTCGTCAACTCCAGGTCGTGCACGAGCGGTTCGTCGGTCACGACGACATGCCGGGCGCGGGCGCCGTACGACGAGGCCGTCGCCGACAGCAGGTAGGTGCCCGGAGTCGGCACCGAGACGATGTACGAGCCGTCCGCCAGTGAGGTCACCCGGTCCAGTTGACGTCCGCCCTTGCTGAGCAAGGTGAGGACCGCCCCGTCGACCGGCGCGCCCTCAGCGTCACGGACGAAGCCGTGGACGACCGACGATCCTCCCGCCGAAGCCCGCGGCAGCGACTCCGCCTCCTCGGCCGGCTCCACCGCCAGGTGCGGCAGCCGCTTCTCCAGACCCGCCGGCAGCCACCAGTTGGACTTGCCCAGCAGATGCATCGCGGCCGGCACCAGCGCCGTACGGAGAATGAACGCGTCCAGCGCGACCGCCGCCGCGAGGCCCACGCCCGCCATCGCCGCCCCCGAGTCTCCGCTGAGGACGAAGGCGAGGAAGACGCAGACCATGATCAGGGCGGCGGAGTTGATGACACGGCTGGTCTCCGCGAGGCCGACCCGGACCGCGCGCGCGTTGTCCTTGGTGTGCACCCACTCCTCGTGCATCCGGCTCACCAGGAACACCTGGTAGTCCATCGAGAGGCCGAAGAGGAGGGAGAGCATGATGACGGGCAGGAAGGCGTTGATCGGGCCCTCCTTGCCGAGGCCCAGCAGGCTCAGTCCCCAGCCCCACTGGAAGATCGCGACGAGGACGCCGAAGGACGCGGCGGCCGCGATCAGGTTCATCAGGGCGGCGGTGAGGGGCACCACCAGGGAGCGGAAGGCGATCATCAGAAGCAGGAAGCCCAGGCCGATGATGGTGGCGATGAAGAGCGGCAGGCGGTCACCCGTGACAGTCGAGAAGTCCTTGGAGATCGCCGTCACGCCACCGACGTGCGCCTGAGCCCCCGCGTCCGGGATCACCTTGTCCCGCAGGGTGTCGATGAGCTGGTCCGTCTTCTCGGACTGCGGTGAGGTGGTCGGTACGACCTGGATCACCGTGACGCCCTGGGCGGGCGGCAGCGCCGCGACCTGGGCGACGCCCGCGGTCGAGCGGATGCCCTGCACCAGCTTGTTCGTGTCGCCGCCGGTGGAGACCACCTGGAGCGGACCGTTGAAGCCGGGGCCGAAGCCCTCCGCGAGGAGGTCGTACGCCTTCCGGGTCGTCGTCGACGCGTCGTCGTTGCCCTGGTCGGTCGCGCCGAGCCGCAGCGACAGCACCGGGATCGCGAGGATCGCCATGACGACGAGGGCCATCACGGCGATCGAGCGCGGGCGCTTCTGGACGCTCGCCGACCAGCGTGCCGCGAAGCCACTGGCCCGCTCCGGCTCGGGGCCTTCGGCGGCCAGCTTGCGCCGCTGGCGGCGGCTGAGCACCCGGGAGCCGAGGAAGCCGAGCAGCGCGGGCAGCAGCGTGACCGCCGCGAGCACGCTGAACACCACGGTGAGGGAGGTGCCGATGACCACGCCGTCCAGGAAGCGCAGGTTGGTCACGAGCATGCCGGCGAGCGCGATGCACACCGTGCCGCCCGCGAACAGCACCGCGCGGCCGGAGGTGTTGAGGGCGATGACCGCCGACTCCTCCGGGTCCATGCCGCGCAGGATGCCGCGCCGGTGCCGGGTGACGATGAACAGCGCGTAGTCGATGCCGACCCCGAGGCCGATCAGCGTGGCGAGCAACGGGGCCAGGTCGGGTACGGACGTGACATGGCTGAGCAGTTGGGTGGAGAACAGGCCCGTGCCCACCCCGAAGATCGCGATGCCGATCGGGAGGAGCATCGCGAACAGCGAGCCGAAGGCGAGGAAGAGGACGACCGCCGCGGCCAGGATGCCGATCATCTCGGCGAGTCCGGTGGGCGGTTCCTGGACCCGCTGGATCGCCTGGCCACCCAACTCGACGTGCAGTCCGCCGCGTTCGGCGCCCTGCGCGGTGTCGACCACGTCCTGCACCAGCTGCTTGGGCACCGCGTTCGCCTGCTCGGCGAAGGTGATCTGGGCATAGGCGATCTTGCCGTTGGCGCTGATCTGCGCCGCGCCCCGGTCGCCCGCGTACGGGCCGGTGACGCCGCCGACCCCCGCCATCTTGCCGATCTTCTCCAGCGCGGGCTGGATCCGGGACTGTACGGACTGGTCCCGGACGGTTCCCGTGTCGACCTTCCACACCACCGTGTCGGTGTCGCCCGCGCGCTCCGGGAAGGCCTTCTCCATCTGGTCGTACGCGCGTTTGGAGTCCGTGTTCGGAAGGGAGAAGACGTTCGCGTAATCCGTGCCCGCGGTCGAGGCGGCGGCCCCGAGCCCGAGCAGCGCCCCCACCCACAGCAACAGGACCACCAGCCGGTGCCGATAGCACCACCGTGCCAATGTCGCCACGCTCAACGCTCCTTAGTCGACCGGCCATCCGGCCGTTCGGTTGTCGGTTGGTCCCCCAGGTCCTGGACCAACCATCAACCGGCGCGCTCGAGCGACGACACAGACCGCCCATGACTCTCAAGGAACTCCAAAGGGCGAGCCGCCCCCTGGCGCGACCCGCGTGCGGATACTGGGGGCATGACCGCTCACGAGGGTGCCACCGTTCTCGTCGTCGAGGACGAGCCGAGCATCGCGGACGTCCTCGCCATAGCCCTGCGCTACCACCGCTTCGAGGTGATGACCGCGGGCACCGTCCGCCAGGCACTCACGCTCGCCGAACGCACCCGCCCCGACGCGGCACTGCTCGACGTGATGCTGCCGGACGGCGACGGACGGGCGCTGGGCCGTGAACTGCGCCTGCGTCGGCCCGACCTGGCGATCGTCTTCCTCACCGCGCGGGACGCGCCCGCCGAGATCGTCGGCGCGCTCGGCTTCGGCGACGACTACATCACCAAGCCGTTCAACATCGACGAGGTCGTCGCCCGGATCACGGCCGTCCTGCGGCGCACCCGCCCCGACGACGTCCTTCCGCAGCGCCCGCCCCTTCGCTACGGCGAACTCGAACTGGACGAGACCACGTACTCCGTACACCGCGGGGACCGCACGGTGGAGCTCACCCCCACCGAGTACGCCCTGCTGCGCTTCCTCGTCCGCAACGGCGGCCGGATCGTGCCCAAGGATCAGCTCCTGCGGCATGTCTGGCAGTACGAGCACTCCGCCGAGTCGACCGTCGTCGAGACGTACATCAGCTATCTGCGCCGCAAGCTCGAACCCCTCGGCCCGCCGGTGATCCAGACCCGCCGGGGCGTCGGATACGGCCTCGCATGACCACCCCGGCACCCCCGGACCGGGGCGAGGTCACGGTGCGTGCGGAGAATCCCGCCCTCCCGGAACCCGTACTCCGGGCCGAGTACGCCGTCTGTGCGGGGATTCCCGCGTATGTGAGTGTGCGGCGGGCCCGGCGTCACCACGGGATCCACTCGTTGCGCGGCAAACTGACGCTCGCGAACGTGGGGTTGCTGGCGCTGGGCATCATCGTGGCGACCGCCGTCAGCCTGATGGGCATGCGGCACTATCTGCTCGACCAGGTCGACACGGAACTGTCCAAGACGCGGGAGTCGCTGACCGGTTCGCGGCTCACCCTCCACCAGGTCGACTCGCTCACCGCGCTCGCCTTCGTGCGCGACCGGATGGCCCCTGGCGCGGACCGGTCCGACAAGCCCGACTCGATCTTCGCGGCGGTGGACGGCCACGGGACCCCCCTCAGTGTCGGCGGTTTCAAGCCCACCGAGATCCAGCGCGCGCTGGTCGCCGCGGTGGACGACCCGAGCGCCCTCGCGCACGACCCCGCCCTGCACGACACCACCGTGCACGGCGCCTCCTACCGGGTCACCGGGGCCCGGCTCGCCGATGGCACGTACGTGCTGCTCGCCGCCTCCACCGACGCCCTGCACAAGGGCATCGCCAAGGCCCTCAAGCTCGACCTGGGCGTCGGAACCCTGCTGTTGGCGCTGCTCGCCGTGCTGACCATGATCAGTGTGAGCCGCCGGATGCGGCCGCTGGAGGACATGGTGGAGACCTCGTCCGCCATCGCCGAGGGAGACCTCACCCGACGCGTGCCCTCCAGCCACCATCCGACCCAGGAGGTCGAACAACTGCGGCTCGCCCTCAACTCCATGCTTCACCAGGTGGAATCGGCGTACCGGACCCGCGAGCGCAGCGCGACGCAGCTGCGCCGGTTCGTCGCGGACGCCTCGCACGAGCTGCGCACCCCGCTGTCGGCGATCCGCGGCTACCTCCAGCTGTACGAGAAGGGCATGCTGCGCGAGCCGGGTGAACGCCGGCGGGCCTGGGACCGGGTGAACGCCGAGGCCGACCGCATGGGACGCCTCGTGGACGAACTGCTCATCCTGGCCCGCCTCGACCAGAGCCCCGAGCTGCGCTTCAAGAACGTCGACCTGAGCCGTCTCGTACGGGACGCGGCCGAGGATCTGCGGGCCCAGCAGCCCGGGCGTCCGGTGACCGTGGGCGCCGACGGGACGCTGCTGGTGCACGCCGACGAGTCGGGGCTGCGGCAGGTGCTGGGCAACCTCGTGGCCAACGTACGCACCCACACGCCCGCCGACGTGCCGGTGCGGCTCGGTCTCGAACGGGAGGACGGGATCGTACGGCTGTGTGTCGCGGACCAGGGGCCCGGGCTGGCGGAGGAGGACGCGGCGCGCATCTTCGACCGGTTCTTCCGGGCGGGCGGTGGCGCGGGGAGCGGGCTGGGGATGGCGATCGTGCAGGGAGTGGTGGCCGCGCACGGGGGCGAAGTGACGGTACGGACGGCGCCGGGAGCGGGGCTCGATGTCACGGTGACGCTTCCGACGCGGTGAGCTGCTTTAACAAGCGCAGTGAGGTGCTTGAACAAGCTCGGTGACTCGCTTGAACATAAGCAAACCCGGATGATTGAACACCGGCCGGTACGACCTCGTACCCAACAGATGAAGGCGGCCCCGACCTCAGCCTGGTCCGCCGCGCCACCACCGGGCTTCGCACGGAAGGACCGCCGGGTTGTCGTTCAACACGAGCTCTCGACAGCTGCCGAAAACGGACGAGGCACCCGAGGACATGCCCTCGCAGGAGGCCACGCCCCTGGACGCCCCCGAGCCGAAAGCCCCGGAAGCGAAGGCCCCGGAAGCCAAGGCCCTAGAAGCGAAGGCCCCGGAGACGGAGACTCCCGAGGCGGAGGCTCCCGAGGCGGAGACACCTGAGACCGGGACAGCTGAGACCGAGACACCTCAGACGGAAGAACCTGACGCGGAAGCCTCGGACGCGGAAGCTCCGGAAGCCTCGGACGCCGAAGCCTCGGACGCCGAAGCCCCGGAAGCCCCGGAAGCCCCGGACGTCGAGGTTCCGGAGCAGGCCGCCGCCGTGTCCGACACCGGCGCCGCCGCGCCCGAAACCGACGGCGACGGCGACGGCGACGGCGGCGGCGGCGACACCCCCGCCGCCGCTCCCCGACCCCGCCGGTGGCGGCGCGTCCTGGGTGGGTGGCGGGAGAAGTACCCGGTCGCGGCCCGCGTCCTCGCGTGGGCCACCACCGCCGTGGCCCTCGCCGTCGTGGTCGTCGCGCTGCTCATGCCGACCCAGGCGGACAAGTTCCGGGTGGCCGCTTTCGTGCGTCTCCCGGTGGAGGCGATCTTCGGCGCCGCCCTGCTGATCGTCCTGCCCCGCAAGCCGCGGATCGCCGTGGCGGTGTTCGCCGGGCTCGGCCTGGGCGCCCTGACCGTCGTGAACTTCCTCGACATCGGTTTCAACGAATACCTCGGGCGAGGCTTCAACGTCGTCCTCGACTGGTCGCTCTTCAGTGATGCGCAGGGATACCTCCAGGACACGTTCGGCAAGGGTGGCGCGCTCGGCATCGCGGCCCTGGCCGTGACGCTCGTGATCGCCGTACTCGCCCTCACGACGATGTCGGTGATCCGACTGGGCAACCTGGCGGCCCGGAACACCGAGACGGCGACCCGCACGACACTGGTGCTGGCCATCGCCTGGGTCACCTGCGCGGCGCTGGGCGTGCAGTACGCCGCGGGGATACCCATCGCTTCGGAGCACACCATGCAGGCCCTCCAGTTCAAGGCGGACCAGGTGCGGCGCACGCTTCGGGACGAGGCCGAGTTCGCCAAGATCGCGAAGAAGGACGACTTCGCCGACACGCCGCCCGACCAGCTGCTCACCGGGTTGCGCGGCAAGGACATGATGATCACCTTCATCGAGAGCTACGGCCGTAGCGCGATCGAGGACCCGGTCATGGCGCCGGGCGTCGACGCGACGCTCACGGCCGAGAACGAGAAGCTGACGCAGGCCGGGTTCGCGGCCAAGAGCGGCTGGCTGACCTCGGCGACGTACGGCGGAAGCAGCTGGCTCGGCCACTCCACCTTCATGTCGGGCCTGTGGATCAGCAACCAGCAGCGCTACCGCACCGTCACCGCGGGCGAGCGCCTGACCCTCCCCGGCGCCTTCAAGAAGACGGGCGCCTGGGACACGGTCGGTGTCATGCCGGGCATCCAGAAGGCCTGGCCGGAGCAGAAGTTCTACGGCATCGACAAGCTCTACGACTCCCACAACCTCGGCTACAAGGGCCCGAAGTTCAGCTGGTCGACCATGCCCGACCAGTACGCCCTGACCGCGTTCGAGCGCCTGGTGCACAGCAAGAAGCACGACAAGCCGCTGATGTCGACGATCATCCTGACCTCCAGCCACCAGCCCTGGGCGCCGATCCCCAAGCTGGTCCCGCAGGACCAGGTCGGCGACGGCTCGATCTACGACTCGATCGAGAAGGCCGGCAAGAAGCCCGCGGACATCATCACCGACTCCACCAAGTCGAAGCAGGAGTACGGCAAGTCCATCCAGTACTCGGTGTCGAGCCTCATCAACTACCTGGTGAAGTACGGCAACAAGAACACCGTGCTGATCTTCCTCGGCGACCACCAGCCCATCGCCCGGGTCAGCGGCAACCACGCCAGCCGTGATGTGCCGGTCTCGATCGTCGCCAAGGACCCGAAGGTCCTGGACAAGATCGCCGACTGGAACTGGGCGGACGGCCTGCAGCCGAAACAGGACACCCCGGTCTGGAAGATGAACGCGTTCCGCGACCGCTTCCTGACGGCGTACGGCTCGACCCCGGCGCCGTGATTCGGGGAGCCGGGGCCGCCACGAGGGACCACACGGTCTCGCCGTGGCGGCCCCGGCTCCACACGGGGTGGGGTGCCGCCCCGTGAGATCGCGTCACGTGTCAGATCCAGTTGAGCCGCCACAGGCGGAAGACACCGGTCCCGTCCGACAGATACTGGCCGCCTCCGACGTCCTCACTGCTGAGCACGTACTCCTTGCGCTGCCACAGGGGAATCAGGGGAACATCGCGGGCCACTCTTTCCTGTAGTGCCCGGAAGTCGTCGGACACTCGGCTGCGGTCCTCATAGTGCTGGCTGTCCTGAATCAGCCGGTCCACGTCCTTGCTGCTGTACCCGTTCTTCATGCTGTTGCCGGTGCCGACGAGCGGGGTGCTGAAGGTGTCCGGGTCGGGGAAGTCGGCGACCCAGCCGACCGCCCAGGCGTCCAACTTGCCCTCGGCGTACCGCTTCTGGAAGTCGGTCCACTCGTAGCCCTCGATGTCCACCTTGAACAGGCCGCCCGCCTCCAGCTGCCGCTTGAGCTCGGCGGCCTCCTCACCGGCGGCGCCCCGCCCCTCGGCGTATCCGTAGGTGAAGCGCACCGGCAGGGACACCCCGGCCTCGGTGAGCAGGGCCTTCGCCTTCTCCGCGTCGGGCTTGGGATAGGCGTCGAAGAACGACGTCGAGTGTCCGGTGATGCCCGCCGGGATCAGCCCGTACAGCGGCTCGGTCGTCCCCTTGTAGGTCTGGCTGACCAGTTGCTCTCGGTTGATCAGAGCGGCGACGGCCTGGCGTACGAGGAGGTTGTGCAGCGGCGAGCTCGCGCGGACGTTGAGGACGAGGTTGCGGGTCTCGGCGCTGTCGGCCTCGGTGACGTGCTGGTCGGGGTCGCTCGGCGAGAGGGCGGCGAGCGTCGCGGGCGTCAGCTGACGCGTCGCGACATCGACCTGCTTCGCCTTCCACGCGCTCTCCAGGGCCGCGGGGGTGGCGTAGTAGCGCAGCACGGTGGGCGTGCCGCTCCCCTTGACGGCGCCTCTGTAGTGCTTGTTGGGCGCGAGAACGGCCCGCTTGTCCTTCGTATACGTCTTCAGTACGTACACCCCGGTGCCGTCGGCGCCCGCGTCCTTGCGCAGGGCGTGCTTCGCGTAGCGGGCGTGGTCGACGATCGACCCGGCTCCGGTGGCCACCTTGAAGGGGAAGGTGGCGTCCGGCGAGGACAGGTGGAAGGTGACCTTGAGGCCCTTGGCGTCCACCGAGCCGAGGGTGGAGAACAGGGACGCGGGCCCCACCTCGGAATTGATGGCCTTGACCCGGTCGAAGGAGAACTTCACGTCCTCGGCGGTCACCTTGCTCCCGCTCGGGAAGGTCAGGTCGTCGCGCAGGGTGCAGGCATAGGTCCGCAGCCCGCTGCCCACGAACCCGCAGCTCTTCGCCGCGTCCGGCACGGGCGCCGCGCCACCGGGCTCGAACGTCAGCAGTGACTGGAACACATTGCTGAACAGGGCCCAGGAGCCGGCGTCGTACGCGCCGGCCGGGTCGAGCGAGGTGACGGCGTCCGTCGTCCCGACCGTGATGGTCCTGTCGTCGTTCATCTTCGACGGCAGTAACTGCCAGCCGCCCACTCCCACGGCCACCAGTACCGCCAGCACCGCGAGAATCCGTATGCGAACCGATCGCATCGGCGCCCCTCCCCAGGCCACGCCCCGTGTCACTCCCCAGTGACGCGGATCACCCAACCACAGGTGTTTCGTCTGAGGGAAGAGGTGTTCGAAGAATCAAACGGGGTATTGGGAGAGGCCGTTTCGCCCCTGTTTCACAGCCGGTTCTCAGGCTTGCGGGGACGCCAGTTCCACGACGGTGATGTCCGACGGCGCGCCCACCCGGGTCGGCGGCCCCCACGCACCCGCGCCCCGGGAGACGTACAGCTGCGTGTCGCCGTACCGCTCCAGCCCCGCGACCGTGGGATTGGCCAGTTCCGCGATGTAGTTGCCGGGCCAGAGCTGTCCGCCGTGGGTGTGCCCGGAGAGCTGAAGGTCGACACCGTGCTTGACCGCGTCGTGGATCTGGACCGGCTGATGGGCGAGCAGCACCACGGCCCGCGAGGTGTCCCGGTCCCCCAGCGCCCTGCCGAAGTCGGGCCCGTGCCCCTCGCTCTCCCCCGCGA
The DNA here is from genome assembly GCF_036227505.1 of Streptomyces sp. NBC_01450. Lineage (NCBI taxonomy): Bacteria > Bacillati > Actinomycetota > Actinomycetes > Kitasatosporales > Streptomycetaceae > Streptomyces > Streptomyces sp. NBC_01450. The sequence goes on from NZ_CP109480.1 coordinate 4,752,452, forward strand.
CGTCATTGACGCCCGCGAGATCGAATCCGGCCATTTCCGTCCGCGCGTTCTCGAGCGGGTGCAGACCCAGTTCCCGTACTTCCCGTACCCATTGCGCGGCGCCGGAGTAGTACTCGTGGTTGCCCGTGACGAAGTACGAGCCGTGCCGCGCCCGAAGCCGCGCGAGGGGCGCCGCGGCGGGTCCGAGGTCCTTCACACTCCCGTCGACCAGGTCCCCGACCACCGCGATCAGGTCGGGCTGCGTCGAGTTGATCGTGTCGACGACCCGCTGACAGAAGTCCCTGCCCAGGACGGGCCCGAGGTGGATGTCGCTCACCACGGCGATCCGGTAGCCATGAGCGGACCGAGGCAGTTTGGCGAGCGGCACGGTGACCCGCTTCACCCGGGGCCCGCGCAGTACCCCGTACGTCCCGTACCCCACGGTCCCCACGGCGACGGCCGCGGCCGCCCCGCCGACGGCGCGCGAGACGAAGAGCCGCCGCGAGGGCGTGGTGACGGGCCGTGACGGTTCGACAGGTGGGAGCTCTTGGGGTTCCTGGGGCTCCCGGGGTGCCGCTCCCGTCGGTACCGACTCCGTGTGCGGTACGGGTGCCGTGTGCGGTGCGGCCGCGGAGGGGGCCCCGCGCCGTTCCACGACCCGGCGCAGCAGCGGTCGTACGACCTCACCCGCCACCGCGCCCAGCAGCAGATAGATCGACAGCGCCATCCACAGGAACCCCGGCCAGGCCAGCACCCGCTGGAGCCAGAAGGGCGCACCGGCGCGCTCCGCGGCGACCGCGGCGATCATCAGCACCGGCCCCGCGACGAAGACCACCGTGCCCGCGCGCCGGGCGAGCCCCGGACCGGACGTCGTGTCGCGCACCAGACGGCGCCACACGTACCAGTACAGCCCCGCGACCGCGGCGAGGGCGAGCAGTCCCACCAGTACGAAGACGATGACCAAGACGCCGTGCCCCCCGTTGCGTTCCGTGGTGTTCGGTTGCCCCCCGTTCGTCCCCTGTTGTTATGACGTCTGGCGCAACGCGCGCAGTCCGCGGAACCCGATGCCCCCGACGACCGTCCCCAAGACAAAGGAGACGACGGCGAGCGTCAGGTGCACCCAGAAGTACGCCGTCGGATCCCCCGCGTCGTTGAACGCGAGCCCGCTGCCGTCCTTCCACAGGTTTTTGACGAAAGTGACCCAAATGACCCAGCTCCACACTCCGAAGGCGAGCAGGAACCAGGAGACGGGGCGGCTGAGTTTCACGCGAAGGGACCTTTCATCACCATGCCGGGCACCCGAAGCCGACCCAACGGGCCGGGGGTCCGGGGGTTGTCCCCCGGGTGGGCACAGCATGGGTCCAGTATCGCCGTCGCCGGCCGGGACCCGGCGCCGGGGTGGCCGGGACCTGGGGACTCCACGGTCCGGTGAGGGGACTTCCCAGCCCACGCCCTGTACTTTCTCGACCGTGCCCGTCACCAAAAAGACCATCCGGCGATCGATGCTGGTCACTTCCGCCACCCTGTTGTCTCTTTCACTGACGACAACCGTCCCCGTCTTCGCGGCCGGCAAGCCGTCGTCGTCGCCGTCACCGACGGCGAGTCCGAGCGCCACTCCACCGGCGAACATGTCGACGGTGGGTGGAGCGCGGCTGGGACAGGCCGGGACCCAGGTGGATCTCGGCGCGGGCGCCCCGGTGCTGCCCAAGGAGGTGACCGCACGCTCCTGGATCGTCACCGACGCCGAGTCGGGTGACGTGCTGGCCGCCCACAACGCGCACTGGCGGCTGCCCCCGGCGAGCACCCTGAAGATGCTCTTCGCCGACACCGTGCTGCCGAAGTTCCCCGGGACCGAGCGGCACAAGGTCGCCGTCACCGACCTCTCGGGCATCGGCGCGGGCTCCAGCATGGTGGGGATAAAGGAGGAGGAGACGTACACCGTGCACGATCTGTGGCTCGGTGTCTTCCTGCGCTCCGGCAACGACGCCGTGCACGTGCTGTCGGCGATGAACGGCGGCGTCGACCAGACGGTCAAGGACATGCAGGCGCACGCCGAGGACCTGCAGGCCCTCGACACACATGTGGTCAGCCCCGACGGCTACGACCAGCCGGGCCAGGTGTCGTCGGCGTACGACCTGACGCTGTTCGCCCGCTCCGGGCTGCAGAAGAAGGACTTCCGGGAGTACTGCTCGACGGTGCGGGCGAAGTTCCCGGGCGAGACGAAGAAGAACGACAAGGGGAAGACGACCCGCGAGACCTTCGAGATCCAGAACACCAACCGCCTGCTGACCGGCGACACCGACGTCTCCACGTACCAGGGCATCGCGGGCGTGAAGAACGGCAACACCACCAACGCGGGCGCCACCTTCACCGGTGTCGCCGAGCGGAACGGCAAGGTGCTCCTGGTCACCGTGATGAATCCGGAGAAGGACGAGCACAACGAGGTCTACAAGGAGGCCGCGCGGCTGCTCGACTGGGGGTTCGGCGCGACCGGCAAGGTCACGCCGGTGGGTGAGCTGGTGCCGCCGAAGGGCGTCGACACCGGCGCGCAGGCGGGTGCGTCCGCGTCCGCCGGATCCGACGCACCGACGTCCACCGGGGGCCGCGGGGACAAGGCCTCCGCCTCACCGGTGGCCGCCTCCGCGGCGTCGAAGGACGGCACCAGCGGGATCGGAACCGCCCTGGCCGTCACGGGCGGCCTGCTCGTCCTGGTCGCCGGCGCCGTCTTCCTCGTCAACCGCCGCTGGCCCCTCCCTGACCTGATGCGCCGCCGCCGCTGACCTTCTCGGGCTCCTCGGGGGCGTCGGGCTCTCCGGGCTCGTAGGGGGCGTCGTCGCGTTGTTTCGGGCCGGAGTCGGCATGTCCCGTGGCCGTCCAGGCGGCGCAGAACAGCACCAGCTTCGCGGTGAAGTTGATCCACAGCAGCAGCGCGACGGGCACCCCGAAGGCGCCGTACATGCTCTTCGACGCCACCCCCCGCATATAGCTGCTGAGCAGCAGCTTGAGCAGCTCGAAGCCGACGGCGCCCATCAGCGCGGCGACGACGAGCCGGTGGCGCGGCGGCTCGACGCCCGGCAGCAGGGTCAGGACGTACAGGAGCACCAGGAAGTCGGCGAGCACGGCGACGGCGAACGCGGCGGACTGCAGCAGCACGCTCCCCCAGTCGTGTTCGCCGATGCCGAGCTGCCGGGCCGTCCAGCCCACCATCGAGGACGCGACCGTGGAGACGGCGATGGTGACGAGTACGGCACCGCCGAGTCCGACGAGGATCCCGGCGTCCAGGAGCTTGCGCAGGAGGGGGTTCTCCTCCCTGTCGGGCAGCTCCCAGACCGCGCGCAGACAGTCCCGCATGGAGCCGACCCAGCCGATGCCGGTGAACAGCAGGACGGCGCCCGCGATGAGCCCGATGGTGCCGGCGTTCTGGACCAGCCCGTTGATGTCGAGCTGGTCGGAGATGCCCGGCACCTGATCGGCGATCTTGTCCTGAAGCTCCTTCTGCCGCTGGCTGGTGAGGGTGGCGGCGGCGATCGCGGCGCCGACGGTCAGCAGCGGGAAGAGCGCCACGAAGCTGATGAAGGTCATCGCGGCGGCGAGCCGCGCCCACTTCACCCGGTCCAGACGCTCGTACGACCGCCACGCGTGCGTGGCCATCAGGCGGGTGACCAACGGCCCCACGCCGGGAAGCTTTTTCAGCCAGTCCATGATCCGACTCTGCCCTCGCCTCGGAAGACCAATGTCCGGGTACCCCAAAAACGCAGGACCGTGGCGAGTGCCATACCGATCCCGGCACCGGAGACCGTGTCGGCGCGCCGCGAGGTGAGCCCGAGGCCATGGTGGCTGACGGCGATGCACAGGAGCTGGACGAGGGCGCCCGCGAGGTTCACGGCGAGGAACACCAGGAAGTCGCGGCACCGCCGGGGCCCCCGCACGGGGTGGTGCCGGTAGGTGCCGAGCGCGTTGCCCGTGTACGCGACCGAGCAGCCCGCCGCGAAGGACAGCGCCTTGGCGGTGAACGGGTCGAGGCCCACGGGGCCGCGCAGCCAGAGGAAGAGGCCGAGGTCGGCGGCGTAGGCGAGGACGCCGACGGTGGCGAAGCCCAGGAGCTCCTGGGTCAGGGGCCGCTGGGCCGGGCTCACCAGTTCACGACCGCGAGCCCGTACATCGCCAGCCACACCACTCCGATCAGGGCGAGCGCGCGGTCGCGCAGGACGACGTCCTCGGGTTCGCCCGCCGTGCCCCGGTCGGCGAAGACGGCGTAGCGCAGGACGGCCAGGATGAAGGCGACCATGGACAGTTGGCGCCAGGGCAGCACCCCGGCGCCGGGCACATCGCCGTCCTCCAGGGCCCACAGGCAGTAGGCGAGGACGGCGACCCCGGCGGCCAGCTGCCAGACGAAGCGCAGATAGCCGGTGGTGTACTCGGTGAGCAGCGCGCGGGTGGCACCGGGGCTCCCGGCCAGCTGGACGGCCTCGGAGTACCGTTTCGCCGCCACCATGAAGAGGGCGCCGAAGCCCGTGGTGATCAGGAACCAGCGGGAGAGCGGGATGCCGAGGGCGAGCCCGCCGATCATCGCCCGCATCAGGAAACCGGTCGTCACGACGGCGAGGTCGACGACCAGGACGTGCTTGAGGCTGACGCAGTACGCCAGTTGCATACCGAGGTAGGCGGTCAGCACTGCCGCGGTGACCGGAGAGGACAACAAGGCGGCGGCGACCGGGGCGAGGACGGCGAGGACGCCCCCCGCGGCATACGCGAGGGAGACGGGGACCTGGCCCGCGGCGACCGGGCGGCGGCGCTTGACCGGGTGGGCGCGGTCGGCGTCGGCGTCCCGGGCGTCGTTGATCAGGTACACGGCGGCGGCGCAGGCGGTGAACAGGACGAAGACGAGCGCGAGTTGGATCACCGCATGCCGGGAGAAGAGCTGGCCCGCCGCCGCCGGGGCCGCCACGACCAGCAGGTTCTTCACCCACTGACGGGGACGGGTGGTCCTGAGGAGCCCCCGGGCGAGGCCGGTGAGAGTCCTCTCGGGCGCCGGGGCGGTCGGCGTGGGCTCCAGGAGCACCGTGCGCTCAGCCATGGCCGGCCTCGATCCAGCGGGCGCCCAGACGCGCCGTCAGGGCGCCCAGGGCGGCGCCCGCGACCACGTCCGAGGGGTAGTGCACGCCGGCCACCAGCCGGGAGAGGCACATCGCGGCGGCGAGCGGGAGCAGCGGGCGGGCCCCGAGCGCGCCGAAGGCCACCGCCGCGGCGGTCGCGGCCGTGGCGTGGGAGCTGGGGAACGAGTGACGTCCGGCCGTGCGCACCAGCGGAACGATGTGCGCGGGGCGTGGACGGCGCACGATCCGCTTCACACCCATGCTGGCGAGGTGCGCGGTGGCGGTGAGTGCCGTGCCGCGCAGCCACGCGCCGCGCCGCTCGCGGTCGACCACCGCCCCCGTGAGCCCGGCCCCGAGCCACAGCGCGCCGTGCTCCCCGGTCCAGGAAAGGGTACGAGCGACGGCCGCCACGCGTGGATCCGTGCCGCGCTCATAAAGGGCCGACAGCAGCCGACGGTCCATGCCGTCCCAGCGTCGGCGGTCCATGTCGTCAAGGTCGTCCATGTGATCTCACTCTTCTAGGGAGTGGCCACAGAATTACGGAAATCTTGTACGACATCCCATTAATCACCCATTTCGGTGAGGAGCCGCGAAGACGGGAGAGGTGAGGGCTTTATGCACCTTTTTCGCCGATACGGTCACGGTCATGCCTTCCGACGCCGTCTCCGACCCGGCCGAGCCCGCCTCGGACCCGGCCGGATCCGCCTCCGACCCGGCCGAGTCCGTCTCCGTCACGGGCTGGGGCCGCACCGCCCCGACCACCGCCCGACTGGTCCACCCGCGCACCTACGAGGAAGCGGCCGCCGCCGTCCGCGCCTGCGGGGCCCGCGGAGGCATCGCACGGGGCCTGGGCCGGGCGTACGGGGACGCGGCACAGAACGCGGGCGGGGCCGTGCTCGACATGACCGGCCTCAACCGCATCCACGCGATCGACGCCGCCGGCGGGACCGTACTCTGCGACGCGGGCGTGAGCCTGCACCGGCTGATGGAAGTCCTGCTCCCGCTCGGCTGGTTCGTGCCGGTCACGCCCGGGACCCGCTATGTGACGGTCGGCGGCGCGATCGGCGCGGACATCCACGGCAAGAACCACCACGTGTCCGGCTCGTTCGGCCGCCACGTCCTCTCCTTCGAGCTGCTGACCGCGGACGGCGCGATCCGCACGGTGCGCCGCGACACCCCTCTGTTCGACGCCACCACGGGCGGCATGGGCCTGACCGGGGTGATCCTCACGGCGACCGTCCGGCTCCGGCCCGTCGCCACCTCACTGATGTCCGTCGACACCGAACGCGCGGCGGACCTGGACGACCTGATGGCCCGTCTCACCGCCACGGACCATCGCTACGGGTACTCGGTCGCCTGGATCGACCTGCTCGCGCGCGGCCGCTCGACAGGACGCTCGGTGCTGACCCGTGGGGAACACGCGCCCCTGGACGCGCTCCCCCCTCGCGCGCGTCGGCGCCCGCTGGCCTTCCGCCCGGCACGGTTCCCGTCCGCGCCCGCCTTCGTACCGGAGGGGCTGCTCGGCCGCGGAACAGTGGGCCTCTTCAATGAGCTCTGGTACCGGAAGGCACCTCGCGCGCGCGCCGGGGAACTGCAGCGGATCTCGGCCTTCTTCCACCCGCTCGACGGGGTGCCGCACTGGAACCGGGTCTACGGGCGCGGCGGCTTCGTGCAGTACCAGTTCGCCGTCGGACACGGGCGCGAGGAGGCCCTGCGGCGCATCGTGCGGCGCATCGCCGAACGCCGGTGCCCGTCCTTCCTCGCCGTCCTGAAGCGCTTCGGCCAGGGCGATCCGGGCTGGCTCTCCTTCCCGATGCCGGGCTGGACCCTCGCCCTGGACATCCCCGCGAGCCTGCCGGGCCTCGGCGCCTTCCTCGACGAGCTGGACGAGGAGGTGGCCGGGGCGGGCGGGCGCGTGTACCTGGCGAAGGACGCGCGACTGCGGCCGGAACTGCTGGCCGGGATGTATCCACGGCTCACCGAATTCCGGCGACTGCGGGCCGAGTTGGACCCACGCGGGGTGTTCACGTCCGACCTGTCCCGCCGCCTCGACCTCTAGAACCGTCCCGCCTCCTCACCCCTCCCCTCTAGGAGTTGTCATGAAGGACGCCTTCGGAGCCCCCCAGTCCCTGCTGGTCCTCGGCGGCACGTCCGAGATCGCGCTGGCCACGGCGCGCCGTCTGATCGCCCGGCGCACCCGCACGGTGTGGCTCGCCGGACGGCCCTCGCCGGCCCTGGAGCGGGACGCCGAGCACCTGCGCGCACTGGGCGCGGACGTCCGTACCTTGTCCTTCGACGCGCTCGACCCCGAGTCCCACGAGACGGTCCTCGGCAAGGTCTTCGCCGAGGGCGACCTCGACATGGTGCTGCTCGCCTTCGGGGTCCTCGGCGACCAGGCCCGGGACGAGCGGGAGCCGGTGGCCGCCGCCCGGATCGCGCAGACCAACTACACGGGCGCGGTGTCGGCCGGGCTGGTGTGCGCGCGAGCCCTCCAGACACAGGGGCACGGTTCCCTGGTGGTGCTCTCCTCGGTCGCGGGCGAGCGGGCCCGCCGCTCCAACTTCATCTACGGGTCCAGCAAGGCGGGCCTGGACGCCTTCGCCCAGGGCCTGGGCGACGCGCTGCACGGCACCGGCGTCCATGTGATGGTCGTACGCCCGGGGTTCGTCCGTACGAAGATGACCGCGGGGCGCACCGAAGCGCCCATGGCCACCACACCGGAAGCGGTCGCGACGGCCATCGAGGTGGGGCTGCGACGGCGCTCGGAGACGGTGTGGGTGCCGGGGGCGCTGCGACTGGTGATGGCGGCGCTGCGGCACGTACCGCGGGCGGTGTTCCGGCGCCTGCCGATCTAGCTCGACCGCCCCTAGCGGCTGGCGATGGTCCCGCGCTCGATGTCCATGTGGCCCGCCTGCGGTGGCACCACGGTTCCCCCGAAGGCGAACTCCCGGAGCTTGCGCCACACCCCGTCGGAGCCCTGCTCGTAGAGCGCGAACCCCATGCAGGACCACTCGGCGTCGTAGTCGGCGAGCTCCTGGAAGGCGCGGTCCATCGCCGCGTCGTCGATGCCGTGCGCCACCGTGACGTGCGGGTGGTACGGGAACTGCAGCTCGCGTGCCACCGGACCGGAGGCGTCGCGGACCCGCTGCTGGAGCCAGGTGCAGGCCTCGACGCCCTGGACGACCTTCACGAACACCACCGGCGACAGGGGCCGGAAGGTGCCGGTGCCGGACAGTCGCATCGGGAAGGGCCGGCCGGCCGCGGCGACCTCGGTCAGGTGCGCCTCGACGGCCGGCAGGTCGGCGGCGTGGACCTCCGTCGGTGGCACCAGGGTGACGTGCGTGGGGATGCCACAAGCCGCGGGGTCGCCGAAGTCCGCGCGCCGCTCCTGGAGCAGGCTGCCGTGAGGCTCCGGGACCGCGATCGACACGCCGATCGTTACGGTCCCCACGTCGTCTCCTGTCGTCGTGTCCGGTGCGTTGTCGGTCGCGTTGCCGGTTGCGTTGTCGTTCGCGTCGCCGGGCGCGTTGTCTGGTTCGTACTCAGCCGTCCGGCTATCGACTGTAAGGCCCCGGCTGTGTTGTGGGCAGGCGCAGCCATAGTGATGTGCGGCGCTCTGCCCAGCGGTACGTGTGTGCGGTCGTACGCCTCAGTGCTTGGCGGGCAGGAAGCCCACCCGGTCGTACGCCTGCGCGAGCGTCTCCGCGGCGACGGCGCGCGCCTTCTCGGCTCCCTTGGCCAGGATCGAGTCGAGCGTCTCCGGGTCGTCCAGGTACTGCTGGGTGCGCTCCCGGAACGGCGTCACGAAGTCGACCATGACCTCGGCCAGGTCCGTCTTGAGCGCACCGTAGCCCTTGCCCGCGTACTTCTCCTCCAGTTCCGCGATACCGGCACCGGTGAGGGTCGAGTAGATGGTCAGCAGATTGCTGATACCCGGTTTGTGCTCGCTGTCATACCTGATGACGGTGTCCGTGTCGGTGACCGCGCTCTTGACCTTCTTGGCGGTGGTCTTCGGCTCGTCGAGCAGGTTGATGAGGCCCTTCGGCGTGGACGCCGACTTGCTCATCTTGATCGACGGATCCTGGAGGTCGTAGATCTTCGCCGTCTCCTTGAGGATGTACGGCTTCGGGATCGTGAAGGTCTCGCCGAAGCGGCCGTTGAACCGCTCGGCGAGGTCGCGGGTCAGCTCGACGTGCTGGCGCTGGTCCTCGCCGACCGGGACCTCGTTCGCCTGGTACAGCAGGATGTCGGCGACCTGGAGGATCGGGTACGTGAACAGGCCGACGGACGCGCGGTCCGAGCCCTGCCTGGCGGACTTGTCCTTGAACTGGGTCATGCGGGAGGCCTCGCCGAAACCGGTCAGGCAGTTCATGATCCAGGCGAGCTGGGCGTGCTCGGGGACATGGCTCTGGACGAAGAGCGTGCAGCGGTCCGGCTCGAGACCGGCGGCGAGCAGCTGCGCGGTGGCGAGCCGGGTGTTCGCCCGCAGGTCCGCCGGGTCCTGCGGCACGGTGATCGCGTGCAGGTCGACGACCATGTAGAAGGCGTCGTGGGACTCCTGCAGGGCCACCCACTGGCGGACGGCGCCGAGGTAGTTGCCGAGGTGGAACGAGCCTGCCGTGGGCTGGATTCCGGAGAGCACGCGGGGACGATCAGAGGCCATGTTCACCATTCTCTCAGGTGCACCCGGGAGCTCGGGAACAGGTGGGAGCAGAGCACTCCCCGGAGGGGGGACCCGGGCGGATACTCGAGGCAGGTGCCGGGCGGACGGGGGACACGCATGGCGGGCCGAGGCAGACGGATGAGATCGGGGATCGTCGTGTTGTCGGGTGTGGTGCTCGCCGTGGCGGCGGCGCACCCGGCGGGGGCTCTCGCACCGGCCGCGGGGCCGAGAGGGCCGGACATGGCCCTGGTCATCGAGGGCGGCACGGGGCGGACGACCGCGCTGCACTCCGGGGAGCGGGACTTCACAAGGCTGTGGAACCTGCTGACTCCCACCTTCACGGGGACCGAGCGGGTGCCGGACGCGTGGGCGGCGGGCGACTTCCCGCCGGTGCGGGCCACCGTGGTGTGGGGGCTGAGCGGGGTCGGGGGCTGGCCGCAGACCGACAGCGCACCGGGGGGCGACATCGCCATGGCCCGCCAGGACCAGCTGTTCGTGGCCGCGGACGGCACGCCCTGGGTACGCACGGACCCCGCGCCCGATGTGGTCGACGACGACATCCGCTGGCATCGCGTGGCGCGCTCGGTGTACGAGCGGGTGGTCGAGCGGGGGAAGCTGCTCGACGCCGCCGCAAGCGCACCGGGCTCGAAACGGGGTGTCGAGGAGCGTGCGCGGTGGGTGCTGCCCGGGCTGGGCGCGGGTCTGCTCCTCGGGGCCGGCGTCGCCTTCCTCGTACGCCGCGCGGCGGCCCGGCGGGAGGGAGCCGGACCGCCGCGGGAACCACGACAGGAGCTGATCGACCTCTGACCCAGGAGGCCTCTGGACCAGGAGGCCTCTGAACCAGGAGGTGGGTCAGCCGAGGTCGATCTCCGGGTAGAGCGGGAACGGGGCCAGCAGGTCGGTGGCGCGGTGGGAGACCTCGTCGGAGATCTTCGCGTCCAGGACGTGCTGGGCCTTGGACGGGGCGCCCTTGGCGGTGGTGCCGGGCTCGGCGGCGGTGAGGACGCGGTCGATGAGACCGGCGATCTCGTCCATCTCGGTGGTGCCCAGACCACGGGTGGTCAGCGCGGGCGTGCCGATGCGGATGCCGGAGGTGTACCAGGCGCCGTTCGGGTCGGCCGGGATGGCGTTGCGGTTGGTGACGATGCCCGAGTCGAGCAGCGCGGACTCGGCCTGGCGGCCGGTGAGGCCGTAGGAGGAGGCGACGTCGATCAGGTTGAGGTGGTTGTCCGTGCCGCCGGTGACCAGGGTGGCGCCGCGCCGCATCAGGCCTTCGGCGAGGGCGCGCGCGTTGTCGACGACGGCCTGGGCGTAGTCGCGGAACTCGGGGCGGCGGGCCTCGGCGAGCGCGACGGCCTTGGCGGCCATGACGTGCGGGAGCGGGCCGCCGAGGACCATCGGGCAGCCGCGGTCGACCTGCTCGGCGAGGCTCTCGTCGCACAGGACCATGCCGCCGCGCGGGCCGCGCAGCGACTTGTGCGTGGTGGTGGTGACGATCTGGGCGTGCGGGACCGGGTCGAAGTCGCCGGTGAGGACCTTGCCCGCGACCAGACCGGCGAAGTGCGCCATGTCGACCATGAGGGTCGCGCCGACCTCGTCGGCGATCTCCCGCATGATCCGGAAGTTCACCAGGCGGGGGTAGGCGGAGTAGCCGGCGACGATGATCAGCGGCTTGAACTCACGGGCCGACGCCCGCAGCGCCTCGTAGTCGATGAGACCGGTGGCGGGGTCGGTGCCGTACGAACGCTGGTCGAACATCTTTCCTGAGATGTTCGGGCGGAAGCCGTGGGTGAGGTGGCCGCCCGCGTCCAGGGACATGCCGAGCATGCGCTGGTTGCCGAAGGCCTGACGCAGCTCGGCCCAGTCGGCCCCGGAGAGGTCGTTGACGTTGCGGACCCCGGCCTTCGCGAGGGCCGGGGCCTCGACACGCTGGGCGAGGACGGCCCAGAAGGCGACCAGGTTGGCGTCGATGCCGGAGTGCGGCTGGGCGTAGGCGTGCTCGGCGCCGAAGAGCTCGCGGGCGTGCTCGGCGGCGAGGGCCTCGACGGTGTCGACGTTGCGGCAGCCGGCGTAGAAGCGGCGGCCGACGGTGCCCTCGGCGTACTTGTCGCTGAACCAGTTGCCCATCGCCAGCAGGGTGGCCGGGGAGGCGTAGTTCTCGGACGCGATCAGTTTGAGCATGTCGCGCTGGTCGGCGATTTCCTGGCCGATGGCGTCGGCGACGCGGGGCTCCACGGCCCGGATCACGTCGAGGGCGCTGCGGAAGGCGGTGGACTCGGTGGAGAGGGGCTCGGGCATGGAAGGCCTCCGGACGTGGCGTTCAGCGTTCACGAGTCGGCCCAGGCGCACGGCACACAGTTCACGAGCCGCTCCCCGATGGTCGATCCCATCCCAGCGCGCCAGTCACGGCCCGCCGCCAGCCTACCGGGCGCGCCGGATCGCCGGGTTCCGGCGTCCACCATGCGAGCGACGATAAGAAGGGGGCCACGAGCCCGCCCCTCCCCGTGCGGCAGCGATCCCCGCGCTGCAGGAAACGGAGATCCCGTGACCACCACCGAACGACTCATCGCCTCCGCCGACGCGCACGGCGCGCACAACTACCACCCGCTGCCGGTCGTCGTGGCGACGGCGGACGGGGCCTGGATGACGGATGTCGAGGGCCGCCGGTTCCTCGACCTGCTGGCCGGCTACTCGGCGCTCAACTTCGGTCATTGCAACCGGCGGCTCATCGACGCGGCCCGGGCGCAGCTGGAGCGGGTGACGCTGACCTCGCGGGCCTTTCACCACGACCGGTTCGCCGACTTCTGCGCGCAGCTCGCGCAGTTGTGCGGCATGGAGATGGTGCTGCCGATGAACACGGGCGCGGAGGCGGTGGAGACCGCCGTGAAGACGGCCCGGAAGTGGGGGTACCGCGTCAAGGGCGTCCCCGACGGCCGGGCGAGGATCGTCGTGGCGAGCGACAACTTCCACGGCCGTACGACGACGCTCATCAGCTTCTCCACGGACGCGGAGGCCCGGACGGACTTCGGGCCGTTCACGCCGGGCTTCGACATCGTGCCGTACGGGGACCTGGCCGCGCTGCGGGCCGCGGTCACCGAGGAGACGGTCGCGGTGTTGCTGGAGCCGATCCAGGGCGAGGCGGGCGTGCTGGTGCCGCCGCCCGGCTACCTCGCCGGGGTGCGGGAGGTGACGCGGGAGCGGAACGTCCTCTTCGTCGCGGACGAGATCCAGTCCGGTCTTGGGCGCACGGGCCGCACCTTCGCGTGCGAGCACGAGGACGTGGTGCCGGACGTGTATGTGCTGGGCAAGGCGCTCGGGGGCGGGGTCGTGCCGGTGTCGGCGGTGGTGTCCAGCAGGGAGGTGCTCGGGGTGTTCCGCCCCGGTGAGCACGGGTCGACGTTCGGCGGGAACCCGCTGGCCTGCGCGGTGGCCCTCGAGGTGATCGCGATGCTGCGGTCGGGCGAGTACCAGCGGCGCGCCACGGAACTGGGTGACCATCTGCACCGGGAGCTGGGGCTGCTGACGAGCACGGGGCATGTCACGGCGGTACGCGGGCGGGGGCTGTGGGCGGGTGTCGACATCGCCCCCGAGTACGGCACGGGGCGCGAGATCTCCGAGCGGCTGATGGACCGGGGCGTCCTGGTCAAGGACACCCACGGGGTCACGGTCCGGATCGCCCCGCCGCTGGTCATCAGCAAGGAGGACCTGGACTGGGGGCTGGCTCAGCTGCGTGCGGTGCTGGGCGCCGAGTGAACGCCTGGAGGATCACGTGGGGTGGGAAACCTGTCCCGGGAAGATCACGTGGGGCAAGAAGCGGGCGTACTCGTCGGTGATCAGCCCGGACGACTCGCGGATGCCGAGCCCCGCCGACTCGTCGTCCACGACCCAGGCGCCCAGGACGACGTGGTTGCCGTCGAACGTCGGCAGCGGAGCCAGCTCCTGGTAGCAGCACGGCTCGTCCTCGCGTACGACGGGAGCGGCGCCCGGCGCGTGCACGGTCACCCCCGCGCCCTCCCGGCCGAGGAGGGGCTTGGCGACGTACCCCTTGGTGGCGGCCAGCTCCCGGGGGCCGTCGAGGTGGGCGGGGAGGAGGTTGGGGTGGCCCGGGTACAGCTCCCAGAGGACGGCGAGGAGGGCCTTGTTGCTGAGGAGCATCTTCCAGGCGGGCTCGATCCACAGGGTGGTGCCCGTACCGCCGCCGTTGTCGAGGGTGTCCAGGACGTGGTCGGCGAAGCGGTCGGTGGTGAGCCACTCCCAGGGGTAGAGCTTGAAGCAGCTGCGGATGAAGCGGAGCTGGTTGTCGACGAAGCGGCCGGAGAGGGGGTCCCAGCCGATCTCCTCCACCGAGATCCAGTCGGTGTCGAGGCCCGCCTGCTCCGCCGTCTCCTTCAGATACGCGACGGTCATGAGGTCCTCGCCGAGTTCGTCGGCGGCGGAGTGCGCGAAGTAGAGGGGGCTGCCCGGTGGGAGGAGGGCGGCCTGCTTCTTCCAGGCGGCGACGAGGCGTTCGTGGAGGGAGTTCCACTGGTCGGCGCCGGGGAAACGGTCCTCCATCCAGAACCACTGGGGGCTCGCCGCCTCGACGAGGGAGGTCGGGGTGTCGGCGTTGTACTCCAGCATCTTGGCGGGGCCCGTGCCGTCGTACCGCAGGTCGAACCGGCCGTAGACGGAGGGGAGTTCGTCGCGGCGCCGCCAGGCCTCGGCGACCGCCCGCACGACGCGCGGGTCGGTGATGCCGAGGTCGGCGAAACGGTTCTCCTTGACGATGTGCTCGGCCGCCGCCAGGCACATGCGGTGCAGTTCCTCGACGACCTCCTCCAGCGCCTCCACCTCCGGGAGCGAGAAGGCGTAGTACGCGCTCTCGTCCCAGTAGGGGCGCAGGGAGTCGTCCGGGTAGCGGGTCAGCGGGTAGATGAGGCCCTGGTGCTCGACGGTCTGCTGCCAGCCGGGGCGGGGCTCGATGGTGCGGCGTTCCATGGCGTACGGGTCCGATCGGTGCGGGGCGCGTCCTACAGGTGTGGTGACGTAGGGGACGCTCAGCCGCCGGAGCTGCCCTTGCCGCTGCCGAAGCCGCCGCGGTCGACGGAGTGATGGCTGCCGCCGCTGGTGCTGCTGCCGGATCCCTTGCTCGCCTTGGTGAACGAACCGCCGTCGACCCAGCCGCTCTTCTTCTTGCCGCCGTAGTACCAGCCGCTGCCGACCGAGGTCTTGGTGGTCTTGCAGTTCTTGTCGGCGACGACCTTGTAGCCCTTGGCCGAGGTGTAGCTGTCGCGGTCGACGCAACGCTTGTCGGGGTCCGAGGAGCAGGCGGTGAGAGCCGCCGCGAGAAGTCCCATGCCGCCGAGTACGACCGTGCCCGAGCGCAGTTGCCGTCGTGTGTCTGCCATCTTCTGTCCCCCGTTGTCCTGACCGTGCGTATTGCTTGGCGCAAGCGATCAGATTAGAGACCCATTGGGCAAGGTGGGTGAGGCCCCCCTTCGATTCGGCGTCCCCTACAGTCACTTCGTGCTCTTTGGAATGGTGTGCGCACTTGGTGCGGCGGTCTGTTTCGGTACGGCGACGGTGTTGCAGGCGATCGCCGCGCGGGCGGCGGCCGACAGCGGCGGCTCGGGCGGGGACGCGGCGCTGCTGCTGCGGGCGCTGCGGCAGTGGCGGTATCTCGCGGGCCTGGCGCTGGACGGGCTGGGCTTCCTGCTGCAGATCGCGGCACTTCGCTCCATCCCCATCTACGCGGTCGGGGCGGCGCTGGCGGCGAGCCTCGCGGTGACGGCGGTGGTCGCCGCGCGGCTGCTGCACGTGCGGTTGAGCGGGATGGAGTGGGCCGCGGTGGGGGTGGTGTGCGCGGGGCTCGGAATGCTCGGGCTGGCGTCCGGCACGGAGGGCGGCGAGGCCGGGTCGACGGCCCTCAAGTACTGGATGCTCGGGACCGCCGTGGTGGTGCTGCTGCTCGGTCTGGTGGGCGGGCGGATGTCCGGGCGGGGGCGGGCGCTGGTCCTCGGACTGGGCGCCGGGTTCGGGTTCGGGGTCGTAGAGGTCTCGGTACGGCTGATCGACGACCTGGCGCTCGGGCCGCTGGTCCGCAATCCGGCGACGTACGCGTTGCTCATCGGCGGAGGAGCCGCGTTCATCCTGCTGACCTCGGCGCTGCAGCGCGGCTCGGTGACGACGGCCACGGCGGGGCTGGTCATCGGCGAGACCATCGGACCGGCGCTCGTGGGCGTGATCTGGCTGGGCGACCGTACGCGCGAGGGCCTGGCCTGGCTGGCCGTGCTGGGATTCGTGGTCGCGGTGGCGGGGGCGTTGGCGCTGGCACGGTTCGGAGAGGCGCCGGTGGAGGAGGGGTGACGGGGCGACGGGGCTGAGCCCGGGAGTGACCGACTCAGGCATCCGGAACAGCCACATCCAGCCATACTCCTCTTCGGAGCAAGGCCCACAACGCACAACCTGGGGAAGTCCGAGCGGCGGAACCGCTGATCACGGCAGCGTCGGCAGCAGCCGCACCTCGGCTTCGGGGAGCTTGGCCCACCAGTGGTGGTAGCGGCTGTAGACCGCCGCTTCGCGCTCTGCGAGCAGCGTCGTCAGGGACCGGGCCTCGGTGGCGAGTCCGTCCCAGACAGCGGGCGGGAGGGGACGGAACGCGGTGGCCTCGATGCCGCCGTCCACCGGCCGCCACACACCGGCGACGTAGCCGTCCACCAGCAAGGTGGGCAGTACGTCGCCGTTGTTCCGGATCACCACGGAGCGGTAGGCGGGGGGTATCACCCGGCTGCGGTCGGCGTAGGCCAGCAGAATGCTGTCCCACATCGCCATGAGCCGGGGCGGCGCGGGGGTGTCCGCGGGCGGCCGAAGGGCTCCTGGCAGGTCGTACAGCGTGACGCCGTCCGGCCCTTGGAGCTGCTCGACGGCGCCGTCCAGAGCGCGGAGCGCCGCACGGACAGGTGCCCGCTGCACCATGGCGAACTGCCCGACGTCCGCCACCGACGCGGGCCCGAACCCCGCGAGATAGCGCAGGATCAGGGTCCGCAGCGCCTCCGGGTCCACCTGCCGCCCCGTGGGCACGGGCCCGGTCCCGGCCGCGACGAAGGACGCTTTGACACCGAACGACCACGGCGCGCCCGTCGGGGCATGGTGCAGCGGCGCGTACGCCTTGAGCCCCCACCACGCCCCGTCCTTCTCCTCGGAGCCGAGTCGCTCCTCGACCCATGCACTCATTTCGGCCGCGGTCCGCGGGCGGG
This sequence comes from Streptomyces sp. NBC_01450, assembly GCF_036227505.1. Classification (NCBI taxonomy): domain Bacteria; kingdom Bacillati; phylum Actinomycetota; class Actinomycetes; order Kitasatosporales; family Streptomycetaceae; genus Streptomyces; species Streptomyces sp. NBC_01450. The sequence continues at coordinate 4,769,425 of NZ_CP109480.1, forward strand.
CGGCGAAGGCCAGCAGCTCCGCCATCACCGCCTCCGCGTCCGCCGGCGTGCGCCTCCCCGCAGCGAAGCGGGACCCGAGGCGAGAGCCGTACAGGACCGGTTGCATCGCCGCACGGAACATCTGGTAGTCCTCGGCGTGCACAGCGTGCAGGGTGATCCGCATCAAAGTCGCCTTGACCACCGAGCGCCGGGTGAAGGCGGCATCCAGTTCGGCCGGGTCGAAACCGGAGAGACGATTCCAGAGTGCGAGATACGGCGAGGCCGGTTGCTGCGCCTGAAGCGCGACGATGCGCCGCACTCCGTCGGGGACGGACAACGGCTCCCGCTCCAGCAGTAGTTGGCGGCTGAGGGTGGCTCGGTTGAGCTCGCGCGCGGTCATCTTCACGACGCGGGATTCTGCCGCACCCCGGGCGGGAGAAGCCGGGCGCAGCCCCCTCCCTGGAGACCGTTTCGGCCGCGCACCCCTCCCGAACTCAGGCCATCGCCTCCACGATCCCGTCCCACAGCCTGACCCTCGCCTCGAGGGCCAGCGTCGCTGTCTCCACCGCCTCCTGCCAGCGCGTGTCGTCCGTGCCGCAGAGGTCGGCGACCATCTGCATGGCCATGGGGGTGTGCTCCTCGCCGTCGACCTCGATATGTCGGGCCAGGTAGTCGCAGAAGAGCGGGAAGCGGTCGGTGCCCTCCTTGTTGATGACCTGATCGAACATGTCGGGGATGAGGTCCTCGCGGGAGAAGGCGAACGCGGCGGCCCGACAGTGCAGCGGCCGGTCCGCGATGATCTCGAAGGTCGTGCGGACGAACTCGACCGCTGGGGCTGGGACTTGGGCGACGCGGAGTGCCGAGGGCACGTCGTGGCCCTCGGTGACCAGGGCGAGGAAGGTGTCGATCCTGGTCACGTCGGCGTCCGCCTCGGTCATGCCCGCGCGATACAGCTCGAAGTGGCTGGTGAAGCCGCCGTTCAGCTCGTCGCTCTCCTCGACCAGGACGATGTCGTTGATCAGGCGCCGGCTGACCTCCGTGCCGCGCGGCACCCAGGGGACGTCGACACAGGTCAGTTCCCGTTGGAGGGACTTCAGGAGTGACATGAAGTCCCATACCGCGAACACATGGTGTGCCATGAACGTCGCCATGTCCTCCCGGCTGTTTATCCGCTGGTAAATCGGGTGCGTGGTGACCTCTTTACGGGCGGGTTCGATCACGGAACGCGCCCGCTCGATTCCCTCGTGGTTCACGTTCCAGTCGTACCTGGACATGGGATCTCCTTCTTGGGGACGGATGGGGGGACACCTCGGCGGTGGATGGCGATCGTGCAGCTTTACCGAGGGACCTCGCAAGCACTTTCTAGAATTACGGGAGAGTTACCAGGAGTATCGATCGACAGAAGATGTCAAGATAACTGAAAGGTAAACAAACGGTCACGATCCGGACACTCGAAAAACTTCGTTGAATATTTGAACGCGCTGTATGCGCTTTCCGTACTCGGTAGCGTGACCAGGAATCCCGTAACCGTCACCGTGGCGTATCACGTGATCCCGGGCCGCGAGACCGACTTCCACTCCTGGGGGTGGGCCGTACTGCGGGCGAGCTCGCGCGAACCTGGCTTCCTAGGGGGTGGTGTTCTTGCCGACGGAGAGGCGGAGTGGCATGTGGTCTACCGCTTCGACAGCGAGGGGTCGGCCCTGGCCTGGGAAGACTCGATCATCCGGGCGCAGTGGGCCACCCGCGCGGACCCGTTCGCCCGGGAGACGGGGCGCCGCAGCGTGCGGGGCTCCAAGAGCTGGTTCGACGCCCAGACCGGCGCACCGAAACCGCCGGCCGCGCCGCTCCCGCCCGCGAAATGGAAGCTTTGGTTCGTGAATATGAGCGCGGTCTTCCCGCCGGTTCTCTTATTCAATCTGCTCGTGATTCCGTATCTCGGAGGTCTCAATCCGCTGATCCGTACGCTGCTGCTGTGTCTCTGCGTGACGGCCCTCGTCACGTGGATTCTCATGCCGCGACTTCAGCGATTCTTCAAGAAATGGCTGTACCCACCGCTCCAGGCACTCCGCGGACGTCACAAAAGACGGACCGCGTAGGCCCGAGAACGATCAAAGGGAGGTGGGCGGGTGAAGACCCTGCTCATCGACAATTACGACTCGTACACGTACAACCTGTTCCAGCTGATCGCCGAGGTCAACGGCGAGGAGCCGGTGGTGGTCCTCAACGACGCCGCCCCCGACGGAACAGACGGAAGAATTCCGGATCTCTCGGAATTCGACAATGTGGTGGTGTCGCCAGGACCGGGGCACCCGGCCGAATCCCGTGACTTCGGGATCAGCGCCAGAGTGCTCGCGGAGTCCACGATCCCGGTGCTCGGCGTCTGCCTGGGCCACCAGGGCATCGCGCTCGGGGAGCGGGGCCGGGTGCTGCCCGCCCCGGAGCCCCGGCACGGGCATCTGTCGAGGATCCGGCACGACGAGCGGGACCTGTTCCAGGGGCTGCCGCAGCACTTCACCGCGGTCCGCTACCACTCACTGTCCGTGCACGAGCCGCTGCCCGGGACGCTGGAAGCCACGGCCTGGTCGGAGGACGGCGTCCTGATGGGGCTGCGGCACCGCACCCGGCCGCTGTGGGGCGTGCAGTTCCACCCGGAGTCCGTCCTCACCGAGTACGGCCACCGGATGCTCGTGAACTTCCGCAACCTCACGGCGCGCCGCGCCCGTAAGACCCGTACGAAGAACACCGCGGTCACCCCGTCCGCGGCGGCCTTCCCCGCCCCGGCCCCACCCTCCCGCCCCGCGCGGACCGTCCGCCCCGCCCACCGGCTGCACACGCGCCGCATCGCCACCGCCGTCGACGCGGAGGCCGCCTTCACCCGGATGTACGCCGCCTCCCCGCGGGCGTTCTGGCTGGACAGCGCGCGGGTCGAGGAGGGGCAGTCACGGTTCTCGTTCTTCGGTGACGACTCCGGGCCGCTGTCGGAGTTCGTCCGGTACGACGTCACGAGCGGCCGCTGCGAGATCGAGCGGGCCGGGCGGCCGCCGCGCAAGGTCCGGGCGAGCGTCTTCGACTACCTCAAGCGGCAGTTGGCGAACCGCCACGTGGACGCCACCGGACTGCCCTTCGACTTCACCGGCGGATACGTCGGCTACTTCGGGTACGAGACCAAGGCCGACTGCGGCTCCCCCAACCGCCACCGGGCCGAAACCCCGGACGCCTGCTGGCTGTTCGCCGACCGGCTGATCGCGGTGGACCACCAGGAGGGCTTCACCTACGCCGTCTGCGTGGCCGAGGACACCCCCCAGGCCACCCGGGAGGCCACCGACTGGCTCGACGGCGCGCTCGCCCAGCTCACCTTCGTCGGCGCCGACCCGCAGCCCTTACCGCCCGCGCCCGTGTCGGCCGAGCCGGACCTCGGCGCCGCCGAGCCGTGGCTCGTCCGCGACCGGGACACCTACCTCGCGGACATCGAGGCCTGCGCGCGGGAACTCCACGCGGGCACCAGCTACGAGATCTGTCTGACCAACGCCGCCCGGCTGCCCGCGCCGCCCGACGCGTACGACTTCTACCGGGTGCTGCGCCGCGTCAACCCGGCGCCGTACGCGGCCTTCCTGCGGTTCGGCGACCTCGACGTGGCGAGCGCCTCCCCCGAACGCTTCCTGCGGATCACCCGGGGCGGCGTCGCCGAGGCCCGGCCCATCAAGGGCACCGCTCCCCGGGGCTCCACCCCGCAGGAGGACGCGGCCCTCAGGGACGCGCTCGCCGCCGACGCCAAGACCCGCGCCGAGAACCTGATGATCGTCGATCTGCTCCGCAACGACCTGGGCCGGGTCTGCCGGACCGGGACGGTACGCGTCTCCCGGCTCATGGCCACCGAGACCTACGCCACCGTGCACCAGCTCGTCTCCACCGTCGAGGGCCGGCTGCGCCCGGACACGGAAGCGGTGGACTGCGTCCGCGCCTGCTTCCCCGGCGGCTCGATGACCGGCGCGCCCAAGCTGCGCACCATGGAGATCATCGAGACGCTGGAGACCGAGGCGCGCGGGGTGTACTCCGGGGCCCTCGGCTACCTGGGGTGCAGCGGCGGCGCCGACCTCAACATCGTCATCCGTACCGCCGTACTCGCGGACGGGCTGATGCATCTGGGCGCGGGCGGCGCGATCGTCCTCGACTCCGATCCGGCCGCGGAGTACGACGAGATGCTGCTGAAGACGGCGGCGCAGATGCGAGCCCTGCGGGAGCACCAGGAAGCCACCCCGACAGGGGTGAGCGCCCGTCGGGCGGACACCCCCCGCCGCGCCGCCGTAGAGGAGCCCGCCCGGTGACGATCCCCACCTCCACGCCGACTCCGCAGTCGCCGACCGGCACCCACGCGGACGCCGAAACCCCCGGCAACCTCGCCACCCATCTCGCCGCGCTCGCCGAGCGGCGCGGCTGGGGTGAGCGGGTCGCCTTCCACCAGGGCCACCGGGCCTGGACGCACGGCGAGGTGCACGAGCTCGCGGGCCGTGCGGCCAGTGTGCTCGCCGCGCACGGCGTGGGGGCGGGCGACCGGGTGCTGCTCGCGCTGCCCGACTCGATCGCCTGGGTGGCGGCCTTCCTCGCCACCGCCCGGCTGGGAGCCGTCGCGGTCCTGGTCAACCCCGAACTGCCTCCGGCCGACCACGCGTTCATGGCCGAGGACGCCAAGGCCGTGCTCTGCGTGACCGGGCCGGGCCTGGAGGACCGCTTCACCGACCGCGTGCGTCTCGGCGCCGATCAGCTGATGGCGCTCACCGCCGCGGCCGAGCCGGCCGCCGCCCAGCCGGTCGACGCGCACACCCCGCTCTACGTCCAGTACACCTCCGGCACCACGGGCCGGCCCAAGGGCGTCGTGCACTGTCACGGCGACCCGAAGACGTACCACGACCTCATCGGCCGTCGGCTGCTGCAGATCACTCCCGACGACGTCACCCTGTCGGTGTCGAAGTTGTACTTCGCGTACGGCTTCGGCAACGCCTTCGTCTTCCCGCTCTTCTCCGGCTCGTCCGCCGTCCTGGTGGACCGGCGTCCGAACCCGGCCGCGGTGGACGAGTTGGTCGCCCGGCACCGGGTCACCCTGCTCTACTCCGTGCCCTCCGCGTACGCCGCCCTCGTCGCCGACCGGGGCAGCGGCCACGTGGCCTGCTTCGCCTCCGTACGTGCCGCGGTGTCGGCCGGGGAGGGCCTGCCCGAGGGGCTGGGGAAGCAGGTCACCGATCTGCTGGGCGCGCCGGTCCTGGAGCAGATCGGCTCCACCGAGGCCGGTCACGCGTTCTGCGCCAACAGCCTCGAGCACAACCACCCGGGCACGGTGGGCCGTCCGGTCCCCGGCTTCGAGGTGGAACTGCGCGACGGCGCCGGCGTGCCGGTGGAGGACGGCGCGGAGGGCGAACTCTGGGTGCGCGGGCCGACGCTGACGCCCGGCTATCTGAACCGGCCCGAGGAGACGGAACGCACCCTGGTCGGCGGCTGGCTGGCCACCCACGACCGGGCGCGCCGCGAGGAGGACGGCAGCTACCGGCACCTGGGACGCACCGACGATCTGGAGATGGTCGGCGGGATCACCATCTCCCCGCTGGAGGTGGAGGCCGTACTGCGGGCCCATCCGGCGGTGAAGGAGGTCGCGGTCGCGGCCATGACCGACTGGCGCGGCTTCAGCCGGCTGCGGGCGTTCGTCGTCCCCGTCTCGCCCCTGCCGCCCGGCCTCTCGGGGTTGTCCGGTCCGTCCGGTCTGGAGACCGAACTCGTGGGCCTGGCGCGCGAGCACCTCGCCGCGTTCAAGGTCCCCAGAGTCATCAGCTTCGTCCCGTCACTGCCCCGCACCGCGACCGGAAAGCTCCGCCGCCACCTCGTCCGTCAGGGCGCCTGGTGACCACGGCCACAACCGCAGCTACGGCCATGTCCACAGCTACAACCACAGCCACAGAAGGGAACGGGCACATGCGACAGCAGCAGCCCCTGCTCGCCGACCGCGGTTTCTACCTGGGCCCGATGTTCCGGCACGCGGCGGACCGCCACGGAGCCGTCTTCGTGACCCTGGACCGGCCGCTGGACGTGAACCCGGGTCTTGGGGTCGACCTCAGCTACTCGGTACTGGCCGAGGTGGTCGAGGAGCTCTCCGGACGGCTGTGGGAGGCCGGAGTCCGGCCCTCGGAGGAGGTGGTCGTCCACAAGACGGACAACGTCGACATCGTCCTGCTGACCTGCGCCGTCTCCCGCATCGGGGCCGTGCCCGTCCTTCTGTCCCCCGCGCTGGCCGGTCCGGTGGTGGGCCGGCTTCTCGAACGGCTCCACCGACCGTGGCTGATCACCGACAGAGCCAAGCTGGAAGGCCCGCTGGAGGACGTCGACGTCTCCACCCTCGTACGCCGCACGCTCACCGTGGACGACGCGCCGGGGGCCGAACCCCTGGAGAAGTACGCCGGGGCGGACACCCCCTCTCCCGTCCGGCTGCATCCGCGCGAGCCCGCCCTGATCACCCACAGTTCGGGCACCACCGGTCTGCCCAAGCTCGCCGTGCACTGCGCGAACACCATGTGGAACCGGCTCGTCCCGCAGAAGGCGATGGGCTGGCCCACCCGTGGCGAGACCGCCGCGCTGCACATGTCGTTCGTGCACTCGCGCTTCTACCATCTGCTCGGCGTCCTGCTGCACTTCGGCAGCCCGCTCGTGCTCATCACCGACCCGGACCCGGCCACGGTGGGACCGCTGCTGACCCGGCACCGCCCCGGCATCGTCGAGACCCACCCCAACACTTTCGTGCTGTGGGAGGAGCTGGCCGACGCGCCCGGAGCGCCGCTGTCGCGGGTCCGCTCGTACGGCTCCACGTTCGACGCGATCCATCCGCGCACCGTACGGCGGCTGCTGGGCGCCTCGAAGCGGCGCGCGCCCTGGCTGATCCAGCTGTACGGGCAGAGCGAGACGGGCCCGGTGGCGTTCCAGTGGTTCACCCGGCGCAGTGCCGCCCGCGCGGACGGACGCCGGGTCGGTACCGGGATCCCCGGCTTCACCCGGATCCGGGTCACGGACGACTCCGGCGGGCGGGCCAGGCCCGGCACGCCCGGCCGTATCGAGGCCCGCACCCGGGGCCGGATCCTCACCTACCTCGGTGCCCGGGAGCAGTACCAGCGCCAGCTCGACGGCGACGGCTGGTGGCAGATGGGCGACATGGGGTACCAGAGCCGGCTGGGCGGGCTGTATCTGATCGACCGTGAGATCGATCGGATCGACTCGGTGCACAGCAATCTGGAGGTCGAGGACGCGCTGATGGACCGGCTGGAGGAGCTGCGCGAGGTGGTCATCGTGCCCGGCGCCGACCGCGAACCGGTGCCGGTGGTGTGCGTGCGCGGCGAACAGCCGCTGGACCCGGCGCGCTGGCGGGAGGCCACGGCCGATCTGCCGCCCCTGGCCGAGCCCCGGCAGTGGCGCTTCGAGGAGCTGCCGATGACCGCGACCTGGAAGGTGAAGCGGGTGGAGATCACCCGCATGCTGGCCCAGGGCGCGCGTACGTGAGCGGCGCCCCCGGCCGTCCGGTCCTCGTGGTGGGTGCCGGGCCCGTGGGCATGTCGGCGGCGCTCGGGCTGCGGGCGCACGGGCTGCCGGTCGTGCTCCTGGAGGCGGACCCCGAGGAGCGTGAACGCCCGGGCAGCCGCGCCCTGTTCGTGCACCGGGAGACCCTGCGGCTGCTCGACGGGATGCGCCCGGGGCTGGCCGCCGAGATCACGGCGTACGGGCGCACCTGGCACACCAGACGGACCCTGTACCGGGGCCGCGAGGTGTACGCCCGCACCTTCCCGCCGCCGTCCACGCCCGGCCTTCCGCCCTTCACCAGCCTGCGCCAGGTGGACACCGAGCGCTTCCTGCGCGCCGCGTGCGAGGAAGCCGGGGTGGACTTCGTGTGGGGGGCGCGGGTGGCGGGGGTGCGCGTCTCGTCGTCGGAGGTCGTGCTCACCGGTGCGGACGGCCGGGTCTGGACCGGTACCCACGCCGTCGCCGCGGACGGGGCGCGCTCGGTGGTCCGGGGCGAGCTGGGCATCCCGATGGAGGGGACGCGCGCGGACGGCTTCCACGTCGTCGTGGACGTCGCCGATGTGCCGGGCGCCGAGCTGCCGTTGGAGCGGGTCTTCCACTACGAGCATCCGGGGGTGGGCGGCCGCAGTGTGATGCGGGTGCCGTTCACCGGGGGCTTCCAGGTCGACCTGCAGTGCCGGGACGACGACGCGCAGGACGCGTACGGGACCGAGGAGGCCGTACGGGAATGGCTGCCCGCGGTGGTGGGCGACGGGTACGCCGAGCGGATCCTGTGGGTGTCGACGTACCGCTTCCTGCGCAAGGTCGCCGCCTCGTTCAGCGACCCGCACCGGCGGGTGCTGCTCGTCGGCGAGGCCGCCCACCTGTTCCCGCCGTTCGGCGCGCGCGGGATGAACAGCGGGATCGCGGACGCCGCGGCGGCCGCGCGGGCGATCGCCGACGGGACGGTGGACGCCGTCGCCGATTTCGCCGAGGTCCGGCGGGCGGCGGCCCTGTTCAACAGCGCGGCCGCCGGCAACGCGCTGGACCATCTGCGGCCGCACCGCCGGATCGTCCGGGTCAAGCAGCGGGCGGCCGCGGCGCTCGCGCCCGTGCTGCCGTGGTGCGGTTCCTGGCTGGAGCACGCGCCGTACGGGCCGCGCAACGGTTCGCCCGCTGTCGCGGGCCGCAAGTACTGAGAGCGAGAGGGGAAGGCAGTGACACAACCGGCTGTCGTGGAGGAGCTGTTGGCGTGGGCGCCCGGCCGTGGGCTGGCCTCCGGTCCGGCCCCGGGCGCGTGGCCGGGCGGGCGGCTGCTCGTCGCGGACTCGTGGCTGCTGCGCGACGGCCGGATGCGCGGCCTCGACCGGCACCGGGAGCGCTTCCTGCGGGCCTGCGGCGACTGCGGCGGGCCACCGCTGGAGCGGCTCGTCGCGTTCTGGCGGGACATGACCGCCGCGCTGCCGCGCACCGGCGAGTGGTTCCCCCGGGTCGAACTCGCCTCCGGCTCCATGGAGTTGCGGCTGCTGCTGCGGCACGCGCCGCCGCTCGGCGCGGGCGTTCGGGTCTGGGCGGCGGGGCAGAGCGATCCACGGAGCGTCCCCCGCCGCAAGGGGCCCGACCTGGACACCCTCGCCCGGGTGCGGCGGCGGGCGGCCGGGGAGGGCGCGGAGGAGGCGGTGCTGATCGCGTCCTCCGGTGTGGTGCTGGAGGCGGCCACGGCCAGCCTGCTGTGGTGGGAGGACGACACCCTGTGCCTGCCCTCGCCGCGGCTGCCCGTCCTCGCCGGGGTGACGGCCGGCCTCATCCAGGAGCGGGCCCACCGGTCCGGGATCCGTGTCGCCCACCGCGAGCGGACCGTGGCCGAGCTCGACGGCCGTGAGGTGTGGCTGGTCAACGCGCTGCACGGGATCCGGCCGGTGACGGCCTGGACGGCGCGGCCGATGAGTCCGGCGCCGGCGGTGCGCGCCCCGGAATGGCGGAATTGGCTGGACGACATCATGGAGCCGCTGCCGGTCGACTGAATTCAGGAGTCGACCGGATTCCGGACGGGATCACCGGAACAAAAAGCGCCGGGCCGAATTGAATTCGACCCGGCGCTGCTTCTCGTGCCCGAATTCAGCTTTTCTTCTGGACGGGCTGATAGGCGCCCGGAACCATACGGGTCGCGATCGCGATCCGGTTGTACGCGTTGATGACGGTGGCCGCCCAGATCAGCGCCGCGAGCTGCGCCTCGTCGAAGACCTCCGCCGCCGCGGCATAGACCTCGTCCGGCACGTGTCCGTCGTGGACCAGCGTCACGGCCTCGGTCAACGCCAGTGCGGCACGCTCCCGTCCGGTGAAGAACGGGGTCTCCCGCCAGGCGCTCAGCGCGTAGATCCGCTGCTCGGTCTCGCCCCCGGCGCGGGCGTCCTTGGTGTGCATGTCGAGGCAGAACGCGCAGCCGTTGAGCTGCGAGGCGCGAATCCTGATCAGCTCCAGGAGTTCCGGTTCGACCTTGGCGTCCTGGGCCGCGGAAACGGCGGCACCGTGCAGGGCGCCCATGGCACCGGAAACCTCGGGGGTAATCTTCTTCAGGGCCGCACGGGACAGGGCTTCAGTATTACTCATGAGGCAACTCTATTCCATGAGAAAGACCGCCGCCTCCCTCATTGTGGAAAGTACCGTTGAAAGGCAGTGCCGCGCACAATGCGTCCAGCGCCCCCGACCACCCGTGGTCCGGCGGCGTGCCGTACCCCACCACCAGCGCGTCGGACCGCTCGGCGGTCGACTCCGGGTGGCGGTAGCGGTCGAGGCCGTGCACCGCGAGCCCATGCCAGGCCGCCGCCCGCAGCGTCGCCTGCTCGGTTCCGGGCGGCAGGCGCAGCACCACGTGCAGGCCCGCCGCGATGCCGGTGGCGCTGACCCCGGGGGCCCGTTCGGTGAGCCGTGCCACCAGGGCGTCCCTGCGGCGCCGGTAGCGCAGCCGGGACGCGCGGACATGGCGGTCGTAGGCGCCCGACGTGATGAACTCCGCCAGGGTGAGCTGGTCCAGCACCCCGCACGCCCAGTCCACCCCGCCCTTCGCCGCGACGACCTCCGGGGCGAGCGACGGCGGCAGCACCAGCCAGCCCAGCCGCAGGCCCGGCGCCAGGGACTTGCTGGCCGTACCCACATGGACCACGTGCTCGGGGTCGAGCCCCTGGAGGGCGCCGACCGGCTGGCGGTCGTAGCGGAACTCCCCGTCGTAGTCGTCCTCCAGGATCAGACCGTCGCCGCGCCGCGCCCAGTCCACCACCTGCGCCCGCCGGTCGGGGTGCAGCGACGCGCCCATCGGGAACTGGTGCGCGGGCGTCATCAGCACCGCCCGTACGCCTCCCAGTGCGCCTCCACCCTGCGCACCGGCGGCCAACTCCTCCGTACGCGTACCCAGTTCGTCGAATCCGAGCGGCACCGTCCGCAGCCCGGCCGCCTCCAGCAGCCGCCAGTGGACGTCGAGCCCGTACGACTCCACGGCCAGCGAGGTCAGTCCCCGCCCGCGCAGTACCTGGCCGAGCAGCATCAGGCCGTGCACGAAGCCCGAGCAGATGACGATGTGCTCCGGGTCCGTGCGGACGCCCCGGGCGCGGGCCAGATAGCCGGCGAGCGCGGTGCGCAGTTCCACCCGGCCGCGCGGGTCGCCGTAGTCGAGGGCCTCGGACGGGGCGACGGTCAGCGCGCGACGGGAGGCCTTCAGCCAGGCCGCGCGGGGAAAGGAGGACAGGTCGGGGGTGCCGGGGACCAGGTCGTACGCCGGGCGGGCGCGGGCCGGGCGGCCGGGGGCCGAGGTGGCGGCGGGCGCCGGCACCGGGCTCCCCCACTGCCCGAAAGGCGTGGGAGGTACCCCCGGTGCGACGCTCGTGCCCGAGCCCTGGCGGGCGGTGAGCCAGCCCTCCGCCACCAGGTCCGCGTACGCCTCCGCGACCGTATTGCGGGCGATGCCCAGGTCGGCGGCGAGCGAGCGGGACGAGGGCAGCCGGGTGCCGGAGGCGAGACGGCCGCTGCGGACCGCCTCGCGGAGGGCTTCCGTCAGACCTCTGCGGACGCCGGGTCCGGTCGGCTCGACGTGGAGATCGACTCCGAAAGTGGCCCAGGATTTCGCCATGTAAATGGACCATACTCCTGGGCTGCTTCGCTCATAGAGTCGAGAGCATGACGACGAACGACACCACCACCGCCACGACCCCCACCAGCGCCGCGTACGCCCCCGAGCACAGCCCCCGCCTGAACTGGGCCAAGCACGCTCCCGACGTCTACAAGGCCATGGTCCGGCTGGACATGGCCGCCCAGCAGGGACTCGACCCGAAACTGCGCGAGCTGGTAAAGATCCGTACCTCGCAGCTCAACCACTGCGCGTTCTGCCTCGACATGCACACCAAGGACGCGCTGGCGGCCGGGGAGAGCCTGGAGCGGATCATCCAGCTCAGCGCGTGGGAGGAGTCGAAGCACTTCTACACGGCCAAGGAGCTGGCGGCGATCGAGCTGACCGAGGCCATCACCGTCCTCACCGACGGCTTCGTACCGGACGAGGTGTACGCGAAGGCGGCGCAGCACTTCGAGGACGCCGAGCTGGCCCAGCTGATCGCCGCGATCACGGTGATCAACGCCTGGAACCGGTTCGGCGTGAGCACCCGTATGGTCCCGGGCCACTACCAGGCGGGCCAGCACCACTGACGGAGCACGCCGACACCACGAACGCCCGCTGAGGCCGGGGTCACGGCAGCCACGCGTGCCATGTCGACGCGTGGCTGTCGACCCACTTCTTCGCCGCCTCCTGCGCCGACAGCTTGTCGTTCGCGATCATCAGGGAGACCTCGTTCTGGTCCTCGGTGGTCCACTGGAACTTCTTCAGGAAGGCGGCCGCCTTGCCGCCGCTCCTCGCGAAGTCGGCGTTCAGGTACTTCTGGAGCGGTGTGTGCGGGTAGGCGCAGGCGACCTTGGCCGCGTCGGCGTCGCAGCCCTCCTTGTACGCGGGCAGCTTCACCTCCGTCATGGGGACCTTCTTGAAGAGCCACTGGGGCGAGTACCAGTAGGTGAGGAAGGGCTTCTTCTCCTTGGCGAACTGCTTCATCTGGGTGATCTGCGCGGCCTCCGAACCGGCGAACACCACCTGGTAGTTCAGCTTCAGGTTGGCCACCAGGGCCTTGTCGTTGGTGACGTAGGAGGGCGAGCCGTCCATGAGCTGGCCCTTGCCGCCGCTCTCCGCGGTGCGCATGAGGCCGGCGTACTTGTCGAGGTTCTTCCAGTCGGTCACGTCGGGGTGCTGCTTGGCGAAGTACGTCGGGACGTACCAGCCGATGTGCCCGGTGACACCCAGGTCCCCGCCGGGGGCGATGGTCTTCTTGTCCTCGACGTACCGCTTCTCCTGATCGGGGTGGCCCCAGTCCTCCAGGATGGCGTCGACCCGGCCCTGGCTGAGCGCGTCCCACGCGGGGACCTCGTCGACCTGGACGGTGTCGACGCGATAGCCGAGCTCGTGCTCCAGCAGGTACTGCGCGACGGCCACATTGGCCTGCGCGCCCACCCAGGACTGGACGGAGAGGGTCAGGCTCTTCGCGCCCCGCGCGTTCGCGAAGGGCGAGGCCTGCTTGGTCATGTCGACGGCGCCGCAGCCGGTCAGCGTCAGCAGCGCGGCCGCACCGGCCATCACCGAAGTCGTACGAAGGCGCATGTCACGCTCCCTTCTTCGTGGTCCGTGCGGTCGGCTGGGTCACCCGGTCGAGCATCAGGCCGAGACAGACGATCGCCGCGCCGGCCACGAGACCGGTCGCCAGGTCGCCCTGCGCGAGGCCGAACACGACGTCGTACCCGAGCGCGCCACCGCCGACCAGACCGCCGATGATGACGACGGCGAGGACGAGCACGACGCCCTGGTTCACGGCGAGGAGCAGCGACCGGCGGGCCAGCGGCAGCTGGACCTGGCGCAGTTGCTGGGCGCCGGTGGCGCCGAGCGAGCGGGCCGCCTCCAGCGCGGCCGGGTCGACGGCGCGCAGGCCCTGGGTGGTGATGCGGACGACGGCGGGCAGCGCGTAGACGACCGCGGCGGCCACGGCGGGCGCGCGGCCCACGCCGAACAGCGCCACCACCGGGATCAGGTAGACGAACTGCGGCATCGTCTGGAAGACGTCAAGCACCGGCCGCAGCAGCCGCTCGACGCGCTCGCTGCGCGCCGCCGCGATGCCGGTCGCGAAGCCGAGCACGAGGGTCACGGCGACCGCGGCGAGGACCTGCGACAGCGTGTCCAGGGACGGCTTCCACACGCCGAGCACCCCGATCGCGGCCATCGCGAGGACCGCGGTGAGGGCGGTGCGCCAGGTGCCGATCAGCCAGGCGAGGGCGGCGACGATCAGCAGGACCGACCACCAGGGCAGCCACTGGAGGCCGTCCCGGACGGGGTCCAGGACCCAGGTGGTGAAGTGGCCCGCCCAGTCGGCGGTGCCGTCGATGTAGGGGACGCCGGAGTAGAGGTGGTTGGTCATCCAGTCGACGACGCGGTTCACGGGCTCGGCGATGTGGAGGGTCCAGGAGACGGGCCAGTCGAGACGGCCGGTGAGGCGTCCGGCCAGCGCCACGACGAGGGCCGCGGCGGCGGCGTACACCCAGCGGCGCGGTGCCGTCGCCCCGGAGTCCGAGCCCAGGCGCTCCCCTGCCGCGCCCGTGACCCGGTCCAGGACGACCGCGAGCAGCACGATCGGGATACCGGCGGCGAGGGCGGCGCCCACGTCGACGGAGGCCAGGGCCTGGTAGACGCGGTCACCGAGGCCGCCCGCGCCGATCACGGAGGCGATGACCGCCATGGACAGGGTCATCATGATCGTCTGGTTGAGGCCGAGGAGGAGTTCCTTGCGGGCCAGCGGGAGGCGGGCGGTCAGCAGGCGCTGGCGGGCGGTGGCGCCGAGCGAGGTGACGGCCTCCATCACCCCGGCGTCGGCGTCGCGCAGGCCGAGCGCGGTGAGACGGGCCATGGGCGGGGCGGCGTACACGACGGTGGCGAGGACGGCGGCGGGCACGCCGATGCCGAAGACGAGGACGACGGGCAGGAGGTACGCGAACGCCGGCAGCACCTGCATGGTGTCGAGGACGGGACGCAGCGCGCGGTAGGTGCGGTCGGACAGCCCGGCGGCGAGGCCGAGCAGCGTGCCCAGCAGGACGGACGCGAGGACGGCGACCACCATGAGCGCGAGGGTCTGCATGGTCGGCACCCACATGCCGAGCAGTCCGCAGGCGAGGAACGCGGCGGCCGTGCCGAGCGCGAGCCGTACGCCCGCCGTGCGCCAGGCGACGAGTGCCGCGAGGGCCGTCACCCCGGCCCAGCCCGCCGCGAGCAGCACCACGTAGACGGCGCGCACGGAGAGGACGACGGCGTTGCTGACGTACCCGAAGAAGTACAGGAACAGGGGGTGGCTGTCCCGGTTGTCGATGATCCACTCGCTGGCTCGGCCGAGGGGTGCGGAGAGGTCGACGGTGAGGGCGCCCGGCCAGGTGCCGCTCGCCCAGTGGGAGTCGAGGACCGGGACGATCACGGCCGCCGCGACGGCGAGCAGCAGCAGCTTGCCGACGGTCCGGTGTCTGCCGAGGTTCTTGAGCAGCGCGGCGACGCCGGAGTGACCGACGGTCGCGGTGACGGTGGCCATCAGGCGGCCTCCCCACGGGGGCCGTCCGGCGCCCCGGCGGCTGTCGTGTCCGCTCCGGCGGGTGTGTGCGCTCCGGCGGGTGTGTCCGCGCCGGCCACCACGCCGAGCAGCGCCGCGGAGTCCACGACGCCGACGCAGCGTCCCTGGTCCATCACGCGGGCGGGGTCGCCCGAGCGGGCCACCGCCTCGATGGCCTCGGAGACGGTCGCGTCGGGTGCGAGCGCCGGGCCCCGGCCGGCCTCCCCGGCGGACGCGGCCCGCATGGCCGTACGGACGGTCATGACCTGTTCGCGCGGTACGTCCCGGACGAACTCGCGGACGTAGTCGTCGGCGGGCGAGCCGACGATCTCCTCCGGGGTGCCCAGTTGGACGACGCCGCCGTCGCGCATGAGCGCGATGCGGTCGCCAAGACGCAGCGCCTCGGTGAGGTCGTGCGTGATGAAGACCATCGTGCGGCCCTCGTCGCGGTGCAGCCGGATGACCTCTTCCTGCATGTCGCGCCGGATCAGCGGGTCGAGCGCGCTGAACGGCTCGTCGAACAGCAGGACTTCGGGGTCGACGGCGAGCGCGCGGGCGAGTCCGACGCGCTGCTGCTGGCCACCGGACAGCTGGCCGGGCCTGCGCTGTTCCATGCCCTCCAGGCCGACCTTGGCGACGACCTCGGCGGCCTTCTCGCGGCGCTCCGCCTTGCCGACGCCCTGGATCTCCAGGCCGTACGCCACGTTGTCGAGCACCGAGCGGTGCGGGAGCAGGCCGAAGTGCTGGAAGACCATCGCTGCGCGGTGGCGGCGCAGTTCCCGCAGCCGGTTCTTGTCCATGGCGCGTACGTCCTCGCCGTCGATGACGATCGCGCCCGCGGTCGGCTCGATCAGCCGGGTGAGGCAGCGGACCAGCGTGGACTTGCCGGAGCCGGACAGCCCCATGACGACGAAGACCTCGCCCTTGCGGACGTCGAAGCTCACGTCCCGGACGGCGGCCGTGCAGCCGGTGCGGGAGCGGAGTTCGGCGGGGGTGAGGGCGGCGAGTTCGGGGTCGGCGGGGACGCGCTCGGCCTTCGGTCCGAACACCTTCCACAGGCCGTCGACGGAGAAGACGGAATCAGTACCCATCACGCACCGCCCCCGATCAGCTCGGCGCATTTCTCCCCGACCATGAGCACCCCGATCATCGGGTTCACGGCGGGCATCGTCGGGAAGACGGACGCGTCGGCGATCCGCAGACCGTCGAGGCCGCGCACCCTCAACTCGGGGTCGACGACCGCCAGTTGATCGTCCGTGGCGCCCATACGGCAGGTGCCCGCCGGGTGGTACACGGTGTGCGCGACCTGACGGGCGTACGCGCTCAGCTCCTCGTCGTCGGTGACCTCGGGGCCGGGGCACACCTCGCGCTTGAGCCAGCCGGCGAGCGGTTCGGTGCGGGCGATGCGGCGGGCGATGCGGATGCCGTCGACGAGGGTGCGGCCGTCGTAGTCGTCCTCGTCCGTGAAGTAGCGGAAGTCGAGGGCGGGCTTGACGGAGGGATCGGAGCTGGTCAGGTAGAGGCGGCCGCGGCTGCGCGGCTTGGGGATGTTGGGGGTCATGGAGACGCCGTGCGCCGGACGCTCGTAGCCCAGCCGCTCCGGGTTGTCCGTGAACGGGATCTGATAGAAGTGGAACATCAGGTCGGGGCCCGCGTGTTCGGGGTCCCGGCGCACGAACAGGCCCGCGTCGGAGTCCATCGCCGAGTTCTCCGGGATCGGCCCGTTGGTCTCCCAGACGATGACCGACTCGGGGTGGTCGAGCAGGTTCTCGCCGACGCCGGGCAGGTCGAGGGCGACGGGTATGCCGAGCTCCGCCAGGTCACGGGCGGGCCCGATCCCGGAGTGCAGCAGCAGCCGCGGCGAGTCGACCGCGCCCGCGCACAGCAGGACCTCGCGCCGGGCCCGTACGAGGCTCTCCGTGCCGTCCTTGGCGCGGACGTGCACGCCCGTGGCGCGCGCCCCCTCCAGCTCCAGCCGGTACGCCCAGGTCTCCAGCAGCAGCGTGAGGTTGGGCCGTTCGTCCATCACCGGGTGCAGATACGCGACCGACGCGCTGGAGCGTTTGTTGTTCTCGGGATGGTAGGCGAGGTCGAAGAAGCCGGTGCCCTCGTCGAAGGGCTTCTTGTTGAAGCCCTCGACGCGGGGCACCCCCAGCGCGCCCTGCGCGGCTTCGACGAAGTCGCGGGCGATGGCGTTGCGGTCCTTCTCGTCCACCGGGACGATGTTGTTGAGGAGCCGCGCGAAGTACGCCTCCATCGGCACCGCGCCCCAGCCCTTGGCGCCCGCCGCCTCCCACTCGTCCCAGTCGGACGGCAGCGGCTTGAACGCGATCAGCGTGTTGTGCGACGAACAGCCGCCGAGGACGCGGGCCCGGCTGTGCCGGATGTGCGAGTTGCCGCGCGGCTGCACGGTGGTCGGGTAGTCGTAGTCCAGCTCGCCGCCGAGCAGGCCCATCCAGCGGCGCAGGGTGAGGACGTCCTCGCGGCCGACGTCACTGGGGCCGCCCTCGATGACGGCGACCGTGACGTCGGCGTTCTCGGTGAGACGGGAGGCGATGACGGACCCTGCGGTGCCGCCGCCGATGACGACGTAGTCGTACTCATGGGGGGTCTGGGACATGGGGGTACTACTCCAGGGGGTCGAAGGAGGGTGGGTCAGCCCGCGAACCAGCGGACCGGCTTCGGCGCCAGGTTCTGGTAGACGTGCTTGGTCTCGCGGTACTCGGCGAGGCCCGCCGGGCCCAGTTCGCGCCCCACGCCGCTCTTCCCGAAGCCGCCCCACTCCGCCTGCGGGAGATAGGGATGGAAGTCGTTGATCCAGACGGTGCCGTGCCGCAGTCGGCCGGCGACGCGGCGGGCGCGGCCCGCGTCGGTGGTCCAGACGGCGCCCGCGAGCCCGTACTCGGTGTCGTTGGCGAGCGCGACGGCCTCGTCCTCCGTGCGGAAGGTCTCCACGGTCAGGACGGGCCCGAAGACCTCCTCGCGGACCACCTTCATCTCCCGGTGGCACTGGTCGAGCACGGTCGGCTCGTAGAAGTACCCGGTGGCGGGCCGTTCGGCGGACGGCTCGGGGCGCCGGCCGCCCGCGCGCAGCACCGCGCCCTCCGCGAGCGCGGAGGCGACGTACGCCTCGGTCTTCTCGCGCTGCCCCGCCGACACGAGGGGGCCGCACTCGACGCCGTCCTCGGTGCCGCGGCCGAGCCTGATCCCGCTCGCCCTGCGGGCGAGTTCGGCGACGAAGCGCTCGCGCACGGACTCCTCGACGATGAGCCGCGATCCGGCCGAGCAGACCTGGCCGCTGTGGATGAAGGCGGCGTTGAGGGCCTGGTCGACGGCGGTGTCGAAGTCCTCGTCCGTGGCGCAGGCGTCGGCGAAGACGACGTTGGGGTTCTTGCCGCCGAGTTCCAGGGCGACCTTCTTGACGCTCTCCGCGGCGGCCCGCGCCACCTTGGTACCGCTGACCAGGCCGCCGGTGAAGGAGACGAGGTCGACGTCGGGGTGCTCGGCGAGGCGGGCGCCGACCGTGTGCCCCGGGCCGGTCACCAGGTTGGCCACCCCGGTGGGAAGCCCGGCCTCGGCGAGCAGCCGTATCAGCGCGACCGTCGTCAGCGGGGTGATCTCGCTCGGCTTGACCACGAAGGTGTTCCCGGCGGCGAGGGCCGGCGCGATCTTCCAACTGGCCTGCAGGAGTGGATAGTTCCAGGGGGTGATCAGCGCGCAGACACCGACGGGCTCGTGCACGACGACGCTGTGGATGTCGTCGGACCCGGCGTCGACGACCCGCCCGCCGCCTTCCCCGACGACGAGGTCGGCGAAGTACCGGAAGGCGTCCGCGACACAGTCGATGTCGACCCGTCCCTCTTCGAGGGTCTTGCCCGCGTCGCGGCTCTCCAGGAGTCCCAGCTCCTCGCGGTCGCGGACGAGGAGGTCGGCGACGCGGCGCAGCAGCGCGGCACGCTCGGCGACGGGGGTACGGGGCCACTCCCCCGTGTCGAAAGCGAGGCGGGCGGCGGCGACGGCCGCGTCCGCGTCGCGCCCGTCACCCTCCGCGACCACGGCGAACGGCTTGGCATCCGCGGGATCGAGAATCTCACGGGTGGCACGGGAGACGGCCTCCCGCCACTCTCCGCCCGCGTGAATGGTCTGTTGTTCCTGCTGCTGAGCCTGGTGCGCCTGGTGTCCGGCCATGGTCGGTGTTGCCTTCCGTTCCTGTTCCGTGCCCCTGAGTGCCCGCGCGTCACACGCGTGTCACTCTCGGGGACCGGGAGCGCCTGCCCCTCACCCCGGAATGCATGCACGACCAGTGACCCAAAGTGCGCGGCGTCACTGAGAAAACGGAAGAAATACACCGAAAACGGCAAAGCGTACGCCGAGAGTGATCGGCACCCCGGAGGTGACGGAACTCGCCGACCCCTCGCGGAGCACGACACGGAAGGCCCTGCGGGTCAACACACCTGGCTAGGTGCCGCTCGAGCAGTTCGTGTCGGTGGGGCAGAAGGAGTTCAGGGCCGTGGCGAGCGGGCCGGTCATGTCCACGCCCTCGGGACCGCTCGCGTTGATCGCGTAGAGCGTGCCGTCGGCGGCCCGGAAACGGTGGTCGACCACGTGCGTGGCGCCCTTCTGCGGGCTGTCGTAGCGGTAGGTGACCTGCGTCCAGTCGAAGCCGCTCTGCCGCTCGATGAGCCGGTACCCCGGGAGCTTCTGCGAGATCTCCTCGGCCTGGGACGACGACTCGGCCAGGGAGCTCTCCTTGACCTCGAACAGCATGAGCCGGCTGCTGCCGCCGGGGGCCGTGTACGTGACGACCGGCGCCAGCTTGCCCTGTACCTCCTCGCGCACCCAGCCGTCCGGCACGTCCACCGTGTAGCCGACCGGATCCACCGACCTGCTGTAGCCGGGCGACGGATCCGGGGTGGTGGGCCCCGTCGCCGGGTCGCTGGACTCGCCCGGCCCGGCGTAGGTGTCCGGGCTCCCGGAGGTGTACCCCGTGTCCGGGGAAGGAACGCTCTGGGTGGCCGTGACCGTCACCGCCGGGCCCGTCGGGTCGGCGCCGGTACGCCCGGACGAGTCGTCCTTGGTCAGCGCCCACACCGCGCCTCCGACACCACCCGCGAGGACGGCGACGGCCACGATCACCAGCAGCAGCCGGCGCGAGTCCGTGGGGCCCGGGGTCCGGCCGCCGCCGGGAGTCCCGCCGGGCCCGGACCACGACGGTGGCGGCAGCGGCGTCTCGGGCGGGCGCGGCGGCCCCGCCTGAGTCGTCGCCGAGGCCCACCACTGCTGCTCCGCGTCCGGCGGCACCCCGCCACCGCCGGCCCCGCTCCCGCCCTGTCCGCCGGCACCGTCGTCGTCGACCCACCGCTGGCGGTCCGCGTCCCACCGTTGCGCCACCTCGTCACCCCGTTCCCACTCGACCGATCCCGCGCCGCCGCTATCCGGCCAGCTGCGCGATCACCTGCACCACGGCCGCCGTCGACGCCAGCCCCGCCACGGCCGCGGCGGCGGTCTCCAGCCGCATCCGCAGCCGGCCGAGCCGCGCCGGGTCCGCCTGGCCCGTTCTCTCGATCTCCCCCTGCACCACGGCCAGTTCACCGTCGAGACCGGTCGTGTCGTCGGTCTCCATGAGCAGCCGCAGATGATCGCGCAACGTGCGGACGGCCTCCAGGAGCGCCGCGGTCGTCTCGTCGGCGGCGGCCGCGGGCGGCGCCTCGTGATAGTTCGCGGTGCCGTGGTCGCCGAAGTTCACCGCACTGCGCGTGATCCGGTCGACCCGCCCGCCCGAGCCCTCAGTCATCTCTGCTCCCCTCGTTGTACGACGCGCCCCCGCTGCCCATGGAGACGGCGCTCTTGCTGATCCGGCCCACCGCGGTGCCGCCGCTCATCTGACCGATGAACTGGCCGCCCGCGGCCACGTTGAAGATGTTCTGCTCGAAGCTGCCCGTCTCGCAGCCGCTGCGCCGCAGCGCCTCGCGCACCCCGCTCGCGATGCGGTCCTCGACGGTCTTGATGTAACGGCTGACGTCCATCTCCTGGAACAGCGACAGCCGGTCGGTGCTGCCCATCTCCCGCACGGACACCAACGGGGCGTCCGGCGGGGCCTGTTCGGGCCTGGCCAGCCAGGTGCGCAGGCACTGGACGAGGGTGCGCACCATGGAGAACCCCGCCAGCACGCCTGTCGCCGGGGCGGACAGCACCGTGCGCAGCACCTCGCGCGCCGTCGCGCCCTCCTCGGAGGCCGCGATGAAGTCCACGCGCCGGTACTCCTCGAAGATCGGCCCCAGCACGTGCGGTACGACCTCCAGGACCAGCATCCCGCCCTGCGTGTGGACGCGGACCAGCACCGAGACCACCACCTGCTCGTCCCAGGCACCGACCCTGATGCGCAGGAAGTGACGGCGCGCCTCGCCGCCCTCGTCGACCGCCCCGTCCAGGTGCAGCCGGGCCGACGCCGGCTCGTACACACCCTGGTGCCGCCCCACGCCGTACGGCAGGTAGACGAACTCCTCCACCTCCAGATCCTTGAGCCGGTCCCGGCTGGTGCGCGCGGCGGACTCCCGCAGCGCCTCCAGCTTCGGTACGACCAGGTCGAGGATCTGCCGGTTGGTCAACTGCACCGGAGTGCGGTGCCCGTTCGCCGAACCGTCGCCGGTCTGCTCGGGCAGCTTGCCGTTCAGGCCGTCGAACGGCTTCTTGGCGGGGGTGATCTCCATCGCGAACGACCAGGGCTCGTACGGCTTTCCCGCGCCGACGAACGGCCGGTGGGCGTCGTAGAGTGCCACGGACGCGTGCTGCTCCCAGGTGACGGCCCGCGCGACCCGGAGCTGACGCTCGCTGCCCATGGGCAGTGCCACGGCCGTACGGGCGAAGGCGTCCCGGGAGAGTTCGACGCTCATGACCGCGGCCACCTGGGCGCGATGGGCGCCGATCACGAAGGTGAGCAGAAGCGGGAAGATCACCAGAAAGGGGTCGTGCAGCAACTGGCTGAAGGCGTACGCCCAGTAGCCGATCTCCGCGGCCCGCGCCATGAAGGTGAGCCCCCAGGCGGTCGCCCTGCGCGGCAGACGCAGCCGGGCGGACTCGTCCCGGCTCGCGGCGTACATGCTCGTGCCCCACCCGGACGCGGCCCGCGCGGACCACAGCAGAAAGCAGACGGCGGCGTAGAAGAACACCGCTACGGCGCCGAACAGGCCCTCGAAGCCCTGAACCCCGGAGTCCGAGACGCTGGTGGCCGCCCTAACCATCTCCACCAGGAAGAACACGATCCAGATGGCCAGCAGCCCGAGCCCGGTCAGGGCCTCCCTGCGACGCGCCCGCAGCGCGTGCGCGAGCACGGCGACCACGTCGACACCGAGGGACGGTGCCGCGGGCCGCTCCTCGTGCCCTATGAGTTCGTCGATGACCCGCGCCCGGAACACGGTGTCCAGATGCACTCCGGCACACAACAGCCGTGTCGCCTCGCTGTGCGCGTACCGTCTCTCCGATTCCGTCACTGGGACCACCCCCGTGTGTCTCCCACGGTCGCGCCCCAACTCTCTTGAGCAGCCCTGCGCTCCCCTGGCGGACCGTACGTCACGACGATAGCGAGAGTTACTCCCCGTGCGCCCCCGCATACAGCGAGAAAGCACCTACGTTCGATGCGTACTTTCTGTACGCATGCGTCGGCCCCGCCCGGGACACATCCCGGACGGGGCCGATGAGTTGCGAGTGACTCAGGTGAGTCGGATACGCCAGATCCGATCCGGATCAGATGAGACCGAGACCGCGGACCGCGTCGCGCTCCTCCTCGAGCTCCTTGACGGAGGCGTCGATACGGGCGCGGGAGAACTCGTTGATGTCCAGGCCCTGGACGATCTCGTACTGCCCGTCCTTGGTGGTGACGGGGAAGGAGGAGATGATCCCCTCGGGCACGCCGTAGGAACCGTCCGACGGGATACCCATGGAGGTCCAGTCACCGTCGGCGGTGCCGTTGACCCAGGTGTACACGTGGTCGATGGCGGCGTTCGCGGCGGAGGCGGCGGAGGACGCGCCACGGGCCTCGATGATCGCGGCACCGCGCTTGGCGACGGTCGGGATGAAGTCCTCGGCGAGCCACTTCTCGTCATTCACGACCTCGGCGGCGTTCTTGCCGGCGACCGTGGCGTGGAAGATGTCCGGGTACTGGGTGGCGGAGTGGTTGCCCCAGATGGTGAGGCGCTTGATGTCCGCGACGGTGCTGCCCGTCTTCTTCGCGAGCTGAGTCAGCGCGCGGTTGTGGTCCAGACGGGTCATCGCGGTGAAACGCTCCGCCGGTACGTCCGGAGCGGCGGCCTGGGCGATGAGGGCGTTGGTGTTGGCCGGGTTCCCGACGACGAGGACCTTGATGTCGTCCGCGGCGTGGTCGTTGATGGCCTTGCCCTGCGGCTTGAAGATGCCACCGTTGGCGGAGAGCAGGTCACCGCGCTCCATGCCCTTGGTACGGGGGCGGGCGCCGACGAGCAGCGCGACGTTCGTGCCGTCGAAGGCGACGTTCGGGTCGTCCGTGATGTCGATCCCCGCGAGCAGCGGGAAGGCGCAGTCGTCGAGCTCCATCGCGGTGCCCTCGGCGGCCTTCAGCGCCGGCGTGATCTCCAGGAGGCGCAGCTTGACCGGCACGTCCGCGCCGAGCAACTGGCCGGAGGCGATGCGGAAGAGCAGGGCGTAACCGATCTGGCCGGCCGCGCCGGTGACGGTGACGTTCACGGGAGTGCGGGTCATGGCGTTCTCCGTATGACAGCAGGCGGTGGGGCGTCCCTGCCCCGGGGTGCAGGATCGTCTTCTGCGTCCACCGCAATGATCGATCAAAGGAACCGATGATCGATCTCTCGGCGTCAAGAGAGATCCGCCGTCAGGCTATCGCGCATCCGGGATCGCGGATGGCCGGGTCCCGTGTGGCCCAGCCCACAGACCTCCGACGGGGCGGCCGTCGGGTCCGGGAGAGAACGACCCGACGGCCGCCGTCGGGGTGACCGGCCGGGGCCGGATCCCGTGGGGGTACGGTGCGCCTGCCCCGACGACGCCGGAACATTCCTGGGATTCGGTTTTGGTGGGTGGGTCCGTGGGTGGGTTCTTCGACTGCGGGCGGGGCCCACCCCCCGGCCGACCCGCACCACCAGCCCGTCCGCCGTTCAAGGACGAGACCGAAGGCCGATGCCCCACCCACCCCCGGCCCGCACCATCCAGCCCGTCCGCCGTTCGAGGACGAGACCGAAGGCCGATGACCCACCCACCCCCGGCCCGCACCAGCCCGTCCGCCGTTCGAGGACGAGACCGAAGGCCGATGACCCACCCACCCCGACCAGCCCGCACCATCAGCCCGTCCGGCGTTTGAGGACGAGGCCGTTCAGGCCGATGCGGGGGTCCAGGGGGCGCAGCGCCCCTGGCGGGGTCGAAGGGGCGGAGCCCCTGGGGATGGGACGGGTAGGGGCGGCGGGGGCGAGGAACCATGCCGCGTGTGCCCACCCCCCCAGCCCCCCGCCACGCCCCCTCCCCGCTACTTCACGTCGTGCAGCCCTTCTGGCCCGACTTCAACGTGACGCACGCCTTCGCCTCGGCGGCATCCTTGACGGCGACCATCGGGGTGTACGCATCGGTGGCGTTGTCGACGGTGCCCGTCTGCTTGGCCGCGGTCCCGGCCGTCACCTGCACCGAGTCACCGATCACGGCCTGGGTGATACGGGCCCAGGCCGCGGCGCAGGTCTTGCTGTAGCGCACCTCGACGAGGGTGGTACCGACGGTGATGCTGGTGCTGGTCGTCGCCAGTTGTCCGCCGCACCCCATGTTCTCCGGGTCCTTGCCCGTGCAGTCGGCGCCACTGCACTTCACTCCGGCCGGCAGATCGGGATTGACCGCGGCGGACGTCGAGGGCGTCTTGGGCGCGCTCTGCGTCTTCTTGTCGTCGCCACCCCCGGTGAGGTAGACGGCCACGGCTATCACCACGAGCGCACCCACCACCCCCGCGAGGAACATCGTCACCCGCCGCTTGCGCCGCGCCGCCCCGTCCCCCGAACCCCCCGCGGGCGCGCCCGGCCCGCCGGGACCGACACCGGCGGGCCCGACACCGGCGGGCCCAGCCGCGCCGACAGGTCCGCCGGCCCCCACGGAACCGCCCGGACCCACCGCCCCCGCCGGAGTCGCCGGAGTCGCCGGAGTCGCCGGAGTCGCCGGAGTCGCCGGAGTCGCCGGACCGTACCGCCCCGCGTCACCGGACGGCGTGGCGACGACCCCCCAGCCCCCGCCACGCGAGCCCCCACCGGACGAGGACCCGCCCGAACCGGACCCGCCGTACCCGGCACCCCCGCGCGCCCCACCCCCGAGCGACGACGAAGAGCCGTACGACGAGTCCTCCACCTCCGTGGCGGACGGCTGCGGCGGAACCGTCGGCGACACCCCCGCGGGTCCGGCGATCCCCGGCGTGATCCCGGGCGTCGCGGTCGCGCTGCCGCCCTTGCGGGCCTGCTTGCCGCTGCTCCCCTTCGCCGGGGTCGCCCCGAACTCCCCGAGCGCGGCGCGCGCCTGGGAGATCCGGATCGCTTCCATGGTCATGTCGTGGCGCATCTCCGAGCGGCTCCACGCACGCTCGGCAAGCTCCCACATGGTCGTCAGATGGATGGGATTGGTCCCGGTCACCTCGGCCAGGGCGACGATCGCGCCCTTGGGCGCGAGGAGCCGACCGTTGAGGTACCGCTCCCAGGACGTCTTGCTGTAGCCCGTACGGTCGGCCACCGCGGCGATGCTCAGCCCGCTCCGGTCGACCAGCCGGCGCAGCTGGCTGGCGAACTCCCTGACCTGCGGATCGAGTTCATCCGGCAAGTCCCTCCAACGAGGCATTACTGCTCCCCCCTGCTTCTTTCCCCCCGTACGTGCCTGACTGTTCCCCCGTGTGTTCGGCGCCCTCCGCCGAGTTCCCGCCAGTCCCGTTGGTCCCCGTTCTGGCTACCCACAGGGATGCGATCGGTCAGGATCTCAGTTCCCGGGATGGGGGCGCACGGGAGCATTCGGGCCGGGGCAAGCACCGTTGCACGCCCCGCGGGCCGCGGTCCATTGTCCCATCGACGTCGTACCCGCCGACCGGACCCTCGTCCTCCGCGACAGGACGTCCGGTACCGTCCCGATTGGCCACGCTAACCGGGTTGTTGGGGCGGATCAGGCTAAATCCTCGAACTTGTCAAGACATCGACACAACGGGAACACAGGTGCGACCTCACCCGTCACGAGAACACTCAGCTCACCCGCGGGTGACGGCGCCCACGACGGCGGCGAGGAGGAGGACGACGGCCAGCAGGGCCGCGTAGAGGAGAAGGCGGGGCGTACGGGGCGCGGCGGGCTCCCGGGACGCCCGGGACGACTCCTCGTCGAGCAGGTCCCACCACGGGAGCGTGGGGTCCTCCTCGTAGCCGTCACGGCCGTGCGCGGCGGGGAGGGAGACTTCGGCGCCGGGAGCGGATTCGCCGCCGGGGCCGGGGACGGGGCCGCCCGCCGGTACCCGTACGGGCGGCGCGGGCTCGCGCGGCCAGGCCCGCACCGCCAGTTCCCAGCGCACGCCGAAGCGTTCGGTCTCCTCGCCCGCGAGACCCGCGACCCGGCACAGGGCGACGACCGCCTGCCGGGGCGGCGGCTGGCTCGCGTTGAGGTAGCGCTGCCAGGAGGACTTGCTGTACGCGGTGCGTGTGCCCAGCGCGACCAGGCTCATCCCGGTGCGGTCCTTGAGCAGCCGCAACTGCTCGACGAAGTGCCGTACCTCCGCCGGAAGCTCCTCCGGCAGCGGCTGCCAGGCACCCATCGCTCACCCACCTCCCGCGGGGCTTCCCAGTCGCTCCCGTGTCGTCCCTCGTGAGCGATTGACGAAGCCGGGCGGTGGACGGTTCCCGTCACGCGGAGCGCACACCGTGGCGGAATGGTCACTTCCGTGCCACAGGGAACTGCCGGCTGTTGAACAGGCGGTGCCTGTACAGAAGGGTTGACCCGGGCGGTCCTGCCGCCCGGCCGCGGCCCGTCCTTACTCGGGGGAGGGGACGGGCCGCGCCATGCGCGGAGGTCTCAGCGGACCGTGAAATGCAGCGTGTCGTCCAGGAACGGGATGACCAGCCACGGGTTGGGCTGTGCCATCAGCGAGAGCAGCACGATGGCGACGCCCAGCACGCCGTACGTGAGCATGTCCGTGAAGCGGGAGCGGACCGCGAGCATGCCCACGTCGGGCAGCATCCAGCGCATCACGGCACCGGCCAGCAGCGCGGCGCCGATCAGGATCGTGCCGAGCCGGAACACGTCGAGCGCGGTCAGCAGCAGACCGAGTCCGACGGCCGACAGGACGGCGAGAATGGGCCACTGCCGGGCCGGGGCCGGGGCGTCGCCGCCCGCCGCCCGGCCGCCGCCCTCGGGCCGCGCGGTGTCCCGCGTGAACAGGGGGAAGCGCCGCGTGGTGCGGCGCGGCTTCCCCTCGGCGTCGAGCGCCCCCTCGGCGTCGAGCGCGCTCGGCTCACCCGCGGCCCCCTCCGCCTCCCGCACACCAGCCACCCCGTTCACGGCCGCCGCCTTCCGCGAACCGGCCTCACCTGTCACGGCCCCCACCTTCCGCGAACCGGCCTCACCTGTCACGGATCCCGCCTCCCGCACGACGGACTCATCCTTCACGGCCCGCGCCCTGCGCGCACCCGCCGCACCGTTCGCGGCTCCTACGGCCTCAGTCTTCGGCGCGACGGAGTCGCCCTTCGCGGACCCCGTCCCGCGCGCGGCCGACCCGCCGTTCGCGGACGCGGCCTCCCGTACGGCCGACTCCGCGTCGGTGTCGGTGTCGATGTCGGTGTCGCGGGCCGCGGTGTCCTCGGGCCCGCCGTCAGCCGACACTGCGCTCCGCCGCTTCCACCACGTTGACGAGCAGCTGGGCGCGGGTCATCGGGCCCACTCCGCCGGGGTTCGGGGAGATCCACGCGGCGACCTCGGCGACGTCCGGGTGGACGTCTCCGACGATCTTGCCCTCGGCGCTGCGCGAGACACCCACGTCGAGGACGGCGGCGCCCGGCTTCACGTCCTCGGCGCGGATGAGGTGGGCGGAGCCCGCCGCGGCGACGATGATGTCGGCGCGCTTCAGGTGCGCGGAGAGATCACGGGTGCCGGTGTGGCACTGGGTGACCGTGGCGTTCTCGCTGCGCCGGGTCAGCAGCAGCGGCATGGGCCGCCCGATGGTCACCCCTCGGCCGACGACCACGACCTCGGCGCCCTTGATCTCCACGCCGTAGCGGCGCAGCAGGGTGAGTACGCCGTTGGGGGTACAGGGCAGCGGGGCCGGCTCGTTGAGGACCAGCCGCCCGAGGTTCATCGGGTGCAGGCCGTCGGCGTCCTTGTCCGGGTCCATCAGTTCCAGGATGCGGTTCTCGTCGATGCCCTTGGGGAGCGGGAGCTGGACGATGTAGCCGGTGCAGGTGGGGTCCTCGTTGAGTTCGCGCACCACCGCCTCGATCTCCTCCTGCGTGGCGGTCGCGGGCAGTTCACGCTGGATGGAGGCGATGCCGACCTGGGCGCAGTCGCGGTGCTTGCCCGCGACGTACTTCTGGCTGCCGGGGTCGTCGCCGACCAGGACGGTCCCCAGGCCGGGCGTGACGCCCTTCTCCTTGAGGGCCGCCACGCGGGCGGTCAGATCGGACTTGATCGCGGCTGCGGTGGCCTTGCCATCGAGAATCTGGGCGGTCATGTACCCATCCTCGCGGATGACCCGCTCCCGGTTCCAATCCGGGCGCCTCTTCCGCCCCGCAATCAGCTTCGATCGGCAGCGATCAGCCGTGATCAGCGATGTTGCGCTTACACAACACCTGCACAACACAATCGGAAGGACCCTGGACAAATTAGTAAGGCATTGAGAACGATGAACATCACAGTGCCGCGGACAGTACCGGGGGGACGGACCGCTCTGTAGAACTCTCCTCCGCACCTTGCCGCGCGTCCCCGCACCAGGCAACGGAGGAACACCCGCCATGAGTTTCGGCGACCCGAACAACCCCTACGGTCCCCCGCAGGGCCAGCCGGCCGGCTACCCGTCCCAGGGCCAGCCCGGCTACGGCTACCCCCAGGGCGCCCCGCAGCAGCCCGGTTACGGCTACCCGCAGGCCCCGCCGCTCGGCCAGCAGGCGTACGTCGGCTACCCCGGTGGCCCGATGGAAATGCCCGGCACGGTCAAGGCCGCGCGCGTGATGCTGTTCGTCATCGCCGGCTTCCAGGTGATCGGTGCCGTCCTGATCGCGATCTCGGCGCTCGCCGTCTCCGCCGCGAAGAACAACGCGGACCTCAAGGACGACGTCCAGTTCCAGCAGCTCGCGGACTACTCGGCCGGCGCCCTGTGGGGCGTCGCGGTCGCGGTCCTGGCCTGGGGTGTCTTCGCGATCTGGCTCGGCGTCAAGTGCGCGAACGGCGGCAGCGGCGTCCGCGTCGCCGCGCTCGTGTTCGGCATCCTCACCGCGGTCCTCGGTATCTACCCGTTCATCATCGTCGGTCTGGTGCACACCGTGCTCGCCATCCTCATCGCGGTGTTCGTCGGCAAGGCGGACGGCGCCGCCTGGTTCGACCGCCCGAAGTACGCGGCCTGAGGCCACCGGCGGCACAGCCGTCGCGAGGCCCGGTTCGAGGCCCGGTTCGAGGCCGACCGCCATGCCGGCTGCGAGGCCGACGTCCCAGCGACGACGGCGACTTTCCGCCATTCACTCCGAGGGCCGTGTCACACCCCGCGCAAAGGGGGACACGGCCCCGATGCCTCTGTCTGCCGTCGACCAAGGGATACGGCGGTGGCTTCCGACCCTCCCCCGAGGGGCCGGAAGCCACCGCCGCGCACGTGCACCAGGACTCAGCCGCAGTTACCGGTGATCCACTGGTGCGACCGCACCTTGTACGTACCGGCGAGGTTGCCGCCCTGCTGCTGCCGGGTGCAGCCGATCCGGTCGTTGTAGTTGGTGCTCGCGTAGAAGGCCACGCCGCTGTACGACCCGGTGCCGGCGTTCCACACCGACTTCACGTTCGTCGTGGCGGCCCAGGAACACTTGATGGCGCCGCTCTGCCAGTCGGGGTCGGCGACGCTCCACGAGCACTTGCTGCCGGTGAAGTTGAACCCGGTCCAGAAGCAGACGTTGCCCGACGCGCAGTCCACGGCGGCGGCCGAGGCGGGTGCCGCCGACGCGGAGGCGGGCAGGGCCAGCGTGGTGGCGGCCGCCGCGCCGACGGCGAGGGTCGCGAGCAGCGGGGAGAGGCGGCGCGGACGACGTACGGAAAGGTTCATGGGTCTGTTTCTCCTTGCGATGCGGCTGCTGGTGGTCGGACAGCCAGAAGGTGGCAACGCGGGTCCCGGCCGGGCAAGGAGACCCGACGGGATGGGACGCCGGGACGGCCGGACGCCCGCTACTTGGCGTGTTCTCTAACCTCTGGGACGACCGTGGGACGGCTACTCTGGCCAGCCATTGGAACGTCTGACCAACGTGCCGTATGTGCCAGGGGGGAACAGCGATGCCCGCGTGCCCGGAAACCGAACGGTTCGCCGCATTGTTGCGTTCGCTGAAGAACCGGTCCGGTCTGAGTTACGAGGCCCTCGCCAAGAAGACCGGCACGGCCGGATCCACCCTGCACCGCTACTGCCGCGGCACTTCGGTGCCCCAGGACTACGGAAGCGTGCACCGGTTCGCCACCGCCTGCGGCGCGACCCCGGACGAGCTGCGGACGCTGCACCGGCAGTGGGCCCTGGCCGACGCCGCCCGGACGGAGGCGGGGGCGGAGGCGGGGACGGAGGCCGACGCGGGCCTTGTCGAGGTCGTCGATCCCGTGGCCGGCGACAACGGCAACGGTGCCGAGGAGCCAAGGGTCGAGGAGCCAAAGGTCGGGGAATCGGCGGTCGGGGAATCTGGGGCCGAGGAATCGGAGACCGTGGAGGTCGGGCCCGTTCAGCAGGTCCGTCAGGGTCGGTTCCGTCTTGACCAGTTCCGTCGGGGCCGGACCCGTGTCGTCGTGATCGGCGCCGTGGCCCTGACACTCGGTGTCTCCGCCTGGGCCCTGACGACCGATCACCCGTCGTCCGGCACCGGCAGCGGCAGCGGCAGCGGCAGCGGCAGCGGATCCGTGGCGGACGGCCGTCTGCTCTTCTCGGCCGCCTGTCAGCCCGTGGTGGCCATGGGCCAGCACGACGCGTGCGTGGGGGAGGTACAACGGCTGCTGCACGCCAAGGGCGCGGACATCGACGTCGACTCGGACTTCGGACCGCAGACGCTGCGCCGGGTCACCGCCTTCCAGGTGTTCACCGGCCTCCAGCCCAACGGAGTCGTCGGGGACGCCACCAAGAAGGCGCTCTACACCTCGGACATACGCATGACCGTCTGGTCGCCGGCGAAGGTGCGGCAGCACATCCGCGCGGTCTTCACCGAGGTACCCGACGCGGCGGTCGCCATCGCGGACTGTCAGTCGTTCCTGGACCCGCTGCACATCCTGCCCAACACCAACGGCACCCGTAACTGGGGTCTGTTCCAGATCTCCGACCTGCGCCTGCGTGAACTGGGCGGTACCCCGCGTCAGGCGCTGGACCCGGAGTGGAACATCAGGGCGGCCAAACGCCTCTGGAGCAAGAAGCGCGACTTCCACGACTGGCCGAACTGCGCACGCGCGGTCAAGGGCGCGACCACCACCGCGCCCGCACGCTAGCGGCGGCCCACCGGAACCCCGGTGGACCGCCGCCCACGCATCGACTTGCCGCGGATCAGTGGAAGAAGTGCCGCGTCCCCGTGAAGTACATGGTGACGCCCGCCTTCTTCGCGGCCTCGACCACCAGTTCGTCACGGACCGAACCGCCGGGCTGGACCACGGCCCTGACGCCGGCCTCGGCGAGGATCTCCAGACCGTCGGGGAACGGGAAGAACGCGTCCGAGGCGGCGTACGACCCCCGGGCCCGCTCGGCGCCCGCCCGCTCGACCGCGAGCTTCGCGGAGTCGACACGGTTGACCTGGCCCATGCCGACGCCGACCGAGGCACCGTCCTTGGCGAGCAGGATCGCGTTGGACTTCACCGCGCGGCAGGCCCGCCAGGCGAAGGCCAGCTCGTCGAGCTCGCCCTCGTTCAGGGCGTCACCGGTCGCCAGGGTCCAGCTCGCCGGGTTGTCGCCGTCGGCCTGGAGGCGGTCGGTGACCTGGAGCAGCGCGCCGCCGTCGATCGGCTTGAGCTCGGCCGGGTTCGCGGGCGCCCGGTGGGCGCGCAGCACCCGGATGTTCTTCTTCTTGGTGAGGGCTTCGAGGGCGCCGTCCTCGTACTCGGGCGCCACGATGACCTCGGTGAAGATCTCGGCGACCTGCTCCGCCATCTCCTTCGTCACCGGCCGGTTGACCGCGATCACACCGCCGAACGCGGACAGCGGGTCACAGGCGTGCGCCTTGCGGTGCGCCTCGGCGACGTTCGAGGCGATCGCGATGCCGCACGGGTTGGCGTGCTTGATGATCGCGACGCAGGGGTCCTCGTGGTCGTACGCGGCACGGCGCGCGGCGTCCGTGTCCGTGTAGTTGTTGTACGACATCTCCTTGCCGTGCAGCTGCTCGGCCTCGGCGAGACCGCCGGCGCCCGAGGTGTAGAGGGCGGCGGGCTGGTGCGGGTTCTCGCCGTAGCGCAGGGTGTGCGCGCGCTCCCAGGTGGCGCCCAGGAAGTCGGGGAACCCGGAGGCGTCGACGGGGGCGTACTCGGAGGCGAACCAGGAGGCGACGGCGACGTCGTACGCGGCCGTGTGCTGGAAGGCCTCGGCCGCGAGCCGCTTGCGGGTGGTGAGGTCGAAGCCACCCCTCTTGACGGCGGCGAGGACGTCGCCGTAACGGACGGGGCTGGTCACGACGGCCACGGACGGGTGGTTCTTCGCGGCGGCACGGACCATCGAAGGCCCGCCGATGTCGATCTGCTCGACGCACTCGTCGGGCGTCGCGCCCGAGGCGACGGTCTCACGGAAGGGGTACAGGTTGACGACGACGAGGTCGAACGGCTTGACGCCCAGCTCTTCCAGCTGCCGCTGGTGGTCGGGCAGACGCAGGTCGGCGAGGATGCCGGCGTGGACCTTGGGGTGCAGGGTCTTGACGCGGCCGTCGAGGCACTCCGGGAAGCCGGTCAGGTCCTCGACCTTGACGACGGGGACCCCGGCCGCGGCGATCTTGGCGGCGGTGGAGCCGGTGGAGACGAGCTCGACACCGGCCTCGTGGAGCCCGCGGGCAAGTTCTTCGAGCCCGGTCTTGTCGTAGACGCTGACGAGCGCGCGCCGGATGACCCGCTTGGTGCCCTCGGTGCTCTCGGCCGTGACTGTGCTGTCGGCGGTCACTGGATAACTACCTTTCGTCCCTCAATGCGATAGCCGTTGCGGGCGAGCCGCCCCACGACATCGACGAGCAGCCTTCGCTCGACTTCCTTGATGCGCTCGTGCAGAGCGCTCTCGTCGTCCTCGTCCCGGACCTCGACCACGCCCTGAGCGATGATCGGTCCGGTGTCGACGCCGTCGTCGACGAAGTGGACGGTGCAGCCGGTGACCCTCGCGCCGTACGCGAGCGCGTCGCGTACGCCGTGGGCCCCCGGGAAACTGGGCAACAGGGCGGGATGCGTGTTGACGAACCGTCCGCCGAACCGGGCGAGGAATTCCTTCCCCACGATCTTCATGAACCCCGCGGAGACGACGAGGTCGGGCTCGTGGGCGAAGACGGCCTCGGCGAGAGCGCGGTCCCACTCGTCCCGGGTGTCGTAGTCCTTGACGCGGCGGACGAAGGTCGGGATCCCGGCCCGCTCGGCCCGGGCCAGCCCTTCGATGCCGTCGCGGTCGGCGCCCACGGCCACGATCTCGGCCCCGTAGGCCTCCGGCCCGCCCGCGGCGATGCCGTCGAGCAGTGCCTGCAGATTCGTGCCTGATCCGGAGACCAGCACGACGAGGCGCTTGGTCTTGGCCACGACGGGGCCCTTTCTCGGGGGAGCGTTTGTACGGTCGTACGAATGCTTCGCGCCCCTGGATACAGGGAAGTCTACAAACCGGCCGACCGTCAGCAACGATACCGGCACACCGGGCGGCCCCCACGGGACGGGGGCGTGGCCGGAAGGTAGCGTCTGCGGTGGATCCTCCCGGGAACACCGTTCAGCACGGGGAACGCCCTGTGCGCGTGGGACGTTGACCTGGGACGGGTAGAACGTTCGGGGTACGAGCCCTGGGGGCGAACGTCCGGGGCGCTGACCTCGGGCGGAAGACCCGGAGCACGGACTCCGCGGAGCGGTGCCCGGGGTGCGAACCCCGGGTCCTGATCCTGAAAACGAACGCCTGGGGCGCGAGCCCCGGGCAGGACGCTCGGGGCGCGCGTCGCGAGCACGATGCCGTGTGGACACGCCGCCCGCCAGAACCACCAAGGGGAAGACGCACACCTGATGCCGGACCGCAGTCTCCGACTCCCTCCGCTCCTGCTGCGCGAGCGGCGCCCTTCGCCTACCCCGCCGCGGGAGAGCGGGGACACGCCCGCGGGTGGGAACGGTTCCGCGGACGGACGCGGCCCTGACACCGAATCCGGCTCGGGCACAGGCTCCGGCTCCGGCTCCGACGACAACCCGTTCGCTCCGCCGCCGGAGGGGACGCCGGACCGCCCCTGGCAACCTCGACGTCCCGCGTCCGGCCAGAACCCGAACGAGAACGACGGTTCCGGATCCGACCCCGGACAGTCCCCCTGGGGCAGTCAGTGGAGCGACCGGCAGCCGGGGCGTTCGTCCGGCGGCGGTTTCGGCGACCGCCCCGGGACTCCGCAGGGTCAGGGCGGCCCGGAAGGTCCCGGCGGCGGTCCGGGCTCCGGAATGCGCTGGGACCCGACGGACCCGGTCCAGCGCCGCGCGCGCTTCGCGCTCCTCTCCGGAATGTGGGCGTTCTTCTTCGCCCTGTTCAGCTGGCCGTACGTGGCCCTGCTGCTCGGCGCGCTCGCCCTGTACTGGGGCGGCAGCGCCCTGCGCGCCAAGCCCCGCACGCAGGACCCGGACACCCCGGCTCCCGACCAGAACAACCGCCCCCAGACGACCGCCGCGGTGAGCGGCCTCGTCACCGCGTCCCTGGCCATCCTCATGGTCGCCGCGACCTTCACCGCGCAGCTCGTGTACAGCGACTACTACTCCTGTACGAACGACGCCCTCACCAACGCGGCCAAACAGTCCTGCAACGACCTCCTCCCGAAGGACCTGAGGGGCCTCCTGGGAACGCACGGCTGACCGGCTGGGGGCGGCGGGGACGAGGAACCCCGGGCCCCCTCACTCGCCCCGTTCAGGCAGCTCCGGCAGCTCCGGCAAGGACAACGCCTCCAGAGCCGCATCGGAGGGCAAGAGGTCGTACGGCTCCAGGCTCGGATCCGGATCGGGAGCCCCAGCCGGAGCCGGAGCCGCCACCACGGTCGGAGTCGGCTCCACCTGACCTCCGTCTCCACGCGACCGCCCCGCCGACCCCCACGAGAGCCACGACCGGCCCGCCCCCCACAACCCCCACGAGAACCACGACAACCACCCCGGCCACGAAACCCCACCTCGCCGCCAAAGCCTCCACTCCCGCAACCCCACCCCCACCGGAACCCCCACCCCCACCGTCCAACCAACCACCGCACCCCCCACCTGCCACCACACCGGCCCGAAGCGAGCCAACGCCGCCACCCCCAACGGCCCACCCGCCACCTCGGCGAGCACCGCCATCACCACCCCGCACAACACGGCCGCGAACCCGACCCCCACCACGACGCGCCCCCGCGACCAGACCTCACGGCCCTCCCCCGACTCCCCCGACTCTCCCGCGGTCACCAGGAACCACGCCACCGTCACCCCCGCCGCCACCGGCACGATCACCCCCGCCTCGCTCCATGCTGCTCCCGCCCCCGGCACCGGCACCGCCGCGAGCAGCGGAAACGCCGGAAGCAACGGCTCCGGCCCCGCCGCGGACAACGGCCCGGCGACATGCCCTGCCCCCAGGACGACCCCGGGCCCCAGCCCGTACGCGGCCCCCCACACCGCCGCGTTCGGCACGAGCGCCAGGCAGAGCAGCAGTACCGCGAACCGTCCCGACCAGACCTCGGTGAGCTGCGCGAACGAGTCCCGGGCGGCATCGCCGTGCCACACCAGCGACACCGCCACCAACAGCGAGCCACCCCCGACGAGCACCGCGGCCCCGCCTCCCGCCGCCCGCGCCGAAGCCCCGAGGAGTTCGGGCGAGCAACGGCGCACCCAGGCGGGCAGCCCGGCGAGCCACCGCCGGACCCGCGCGGGCGCGGGGAAGCCGGCGCGGCCGTACGTCACCCACACCCCCACCCCCGCCGCACTCCCGGCGAGCGACGGCAGGCACCCGGCGGTCCACATCCACGAAGGCCGCAGCTCCCCGCCCGAGCAGTACAGCGCGGCCGCCAGTCCGACCGTCAGATAGCCCGCCACGATCCCGGTCCACACCGTGCCCGGCTCCGCCTCGGCCTCGGCGTCCGCCACACCGCGCGCCGCCCGGTACAGCAGCCACACGGGCAGGACGACCAGCAGCAGCGGTGTCACGCCCACCGGCATGGGCAGGTCCGACAGGGTTTCGGTACGGATCAGCTCCACACCGTGCGCGAGCAGCCACAACGCGGCGGCCACGTGCAGCGCTCCGCCCATTCCGCTGTCCGGATAGGGCGAGCTGATCCACAGCATCATGACGAGGACGGCGAACGAGCCGAGTCCGAGCCCCGCCGCGAGGGCGCCACCCAGGAGGCTGGCGCCCAGTCCGGGTGATCGGTGGCGCATCCGGATGAACAAGGGCGACAACGACAGCCTGCGGTCGGTCATTTGGGTCACGTCCGCCATGCTCCCAACGACACGCGCTTTCTCGTCGTAACAGGCGAAGCTCGGATGTGTCGCTCAATATGCAGCTATGTACTTTTTCGTACTGAGGGGCACCCTGTGGGGTCCGACATGACACGCACCCCTGCGACCCCGCTGCCCTCCCCCAAGGAGCGCCGCCGCCTGCGCGAGGCCAAGTCGCTGAGCCAGGACGACGTCGCGGCCGCGGTGGGCGTCACCCGTGCGACGGTGCGCTCGTGGGAGAACGGCCGTACGACGCCGCGCGGCCACAAACGGGAGGCGTACGTGCGGCTGCTGACGGGCACTGAGATGACCGCCCATCAGGAGAACTCGGCTCCCGCCCTGGTCGGCGCCGCCACGGGCCCCGTACAGGCGTCTCCCGACCGCGCCGAACCCGCCCCTGAGCCGCCCCCCGAAGCCCCGTCCACCTCCGAAATCGCCCACGAACCCGAGCCCGAACGCGACCCCGAGCTCCGCCCCGCACTCCGACCCGAGCTCCAACCCCCGCTCGAACCCCTTTCGGCCCCCCTGACACCCGATCAGGCCTTCGACGCCCTCTACGCGTTCTGCGCCCCCGCCCTCGCACGGCAGACCTATCTGCTCACCGGGCGGCGCGAGCTGGCGCGCGAGTCGGTGGAGCGGGCCTTCCAGCTGGCCTGGCACCGCTGGCCCGAGGTGGCCCTGGACCGGGATCCGGCGGGGTGGGTGCGGGCGACGGCGTACGAGTTCGCGCTCTCGCCCTGGCACCGGCTGCGCCCCCGGCACCGCAACCCGGAGCCGCCGCCCACCGCCCCCGCGGACCGCGCGCTGCTCGACGTACTCCTGACGCTGCCGCCCGTGTACCGGCGGACCCTGCTGCTCTACGACGGGGTCGGTCTCGACCTGCCGGAGACCGCGGCCGAGACGGAGGCGAGCACGCCCGCGGCGGCCAACCGGCTGCTGCGCGCGCGAGAGGCCGTGGCCGCGCGGCTGCCGGAACTGGCGGTACCGGAGGAGTTGCACCGGCGGCTCGCCCAGGTCGCCTCCACGCAGCGGCTGCGCCCCGCGAGACCCACCATGGTTCGCTGGGGCGGGGAGCAGCGGGCCCGGCACTGGACCAGCGCCGCCATCGCCTTCACGGTCGTCCTCATCGGCGTCACGACGCTGACGCTGCGCACGGCCCCGGACCACTACGAGCCGCCGCTGGCGCCCGGCACCACGGTGCAAGGAGTACCACCCCGGGTCGCGCCGGGGCCGCTGTCCGCGGAGGAGCTGGCACTGCGCGCCAAGCTCAAGAGTGAGACGGTCAGCGGTCCGCAGCGGCTGGTTCCGGAGCCGGGCTGAGCCGGGTACGACGACGGGCTCGCACCCCCGTGCGGGGATGCGAGCCCGTTCGGCTTGGTGAAGGTCAGCCGGCGAGGATCTCGCGGGCCAGCTTCGCCGTCTCGGTCGGCGTCTTGCCGACCTTGACGCCGGCGGCCTCGAGGGCCTCCTTCTTCGCGGCGGCCGTGCCGGAGGAGCCGGAGACGATGGCGCCGGCGTGGCCCATGGTCTTGCCCTCGGGCGCGGTGAAGCCGGCGACGTAGCCGACGACCGGCTTCGTCACGTTCTTCGCGATGAAGTCCGCCGCACGCTCCTCGGCGTCGCCACCGATCTCGCCGATCATCACGATCAGGTCGGTGTCGGGGTCGGCCTCGAACGCGGCGAGCGCGTCGATGTGCGTC
The DNA here is from genome assembly GCF_036227505.1 of Streptomyces sp. NBC_01450. Taxonomy (NCBI): domain Bacteria; kingdom Bacillati; phylum Actinomycetota; class Actinomycetes; order Kitasatosporales; family Streptomycetaceae; genus Streptomyces; species Streptomyces sp. NBC_01450. Next base: position 4,808,138 of record NZ_CP109480.1, read on the forward strand.
GTGCCGATGACCGGGTCGCCACCGATGCCGACGGCGGACGAGAAGCCGATGTCACGGAGCTCGTACATCATCTGGTACGTCAGCGTGCCGGACTTCGAGACCAGGCCGATGCGGCCCGGCTTCGTGATGTCGCCCGGGATGATGCCGGCGTTCGACTGGCCCGGGGTGATGAGACCGGGGCAGTTCGGGCCGATGATGCGGGTCTTGTTGCCCTTCGACTTCGCGTACGCCCAGAAGGCGGCGGAGTCGTGGACGGCGATGCCCTCGGTGATGACGACCGCGAGGGGGATCTCCGCGTCGATCGCCTCGACGACGGCGGCCTTGGCGAACGCCGGCGGCACGAAGAGGACGGACACGTTGGCGCCCGTCTTCTCCATGGCCTCGGCGACCGTGCCGAAGACCGGGATCTCGGTGCCGTCGATGTCGACGGACGTGCCCGCCTTGCGCGGGTTCACGCCACCGACGATGTTCGTGCCGTCGGCCAGCATGAGCTTGGTGTGCTTCATGCCCGTGGCACCGGTCATGCCCTGGACGATGACCTTGCTGTCCTTGTTGAGGAAGATAGCCATGGCGGTTGTTTCCCTCGTCCCTTACTTCGCAGCCGCGAGCTCGGCGGCCTTGTCGGCCGCGCCGTCCATGGTGTCCACACGCTGGACCAGCGGGTGGTTGGCGTCCGACAGGATCTTGCGACCCAGCTCGGCGTTGTTGCCGTCCAGACGCACGACGAGCGGCTTGGTGACTTCCTCGCCCTTGTCCTTGAGCAGCTGGAGCGCCTGGACGATGCCGTTGGCGACCTCGTCACAGGCGGTGATGCCACCGAAGACGTTGACGAAGACGGACTTGACGTCCGGGTCGCCGAGGATGATCTCCAGGCCGTTCGCCATCACCGCGGCGGAGGCGCCGCCACCGATGTCGAGGAAGTTGGCGGGCTTGACGCCGCCGTGGTTCTCACCGGCGTACGCGACGACGTCCAGGGTGCTCATGACGAGACCCGCGCCGTTGCCGATGATGCCGACCTCGCCGTCGAGCTTGACGTAGTTGAGGTTCTTGGCCTTGGCCGCGGCCTCGAGCGGGTTGGCCGCCGCGTGGTCGACGAGCGCCTCGTGGTCCGGCTGACGGAACTCGGCGTTCTCGTCCAGCGACACCTTGCCGTCGAGCGCGATGACGCGGCCGTCGGCGACCTTGGCGAGCGGGTTCACCTCGACTAGGAGGGCGTCCTCCTTGATGAAGGTGTCCCACAGCGTCACCAGGATCTCGGCGACCTGCTCCGCGACCTCGGCCGGGAACTTCGCCTGGGCGACGATCTCGCGGGCCTTCTCGATCGAGACGCCCTCGTTGGCGTCGACCGGGACCTTCGCGAGGGCCTCGGGGTTCTCCTCCGCGACGACCTCGATCTCCACGCCGCCCTGGACGGACGCCATGGCGAGGAAGGTGCGGTTGGTGCGGTCGAGGAGGTACGAGACGTAGTACTCCTCGGCGATCTCGGGCGCGGTCTCGGCGATCATCACCTTGTGGACCGTGTGGCCCTTGATGTCCATGCCGAGGATGTCCGTCGCGCGGGCGACGGCCTCGTCCGGGGTGGCGGCGAGCTTGACGCCGCCGGCCTTCCCGCGGCCACCGACCTTCACCTGGGCCTTGACGACGGACTTGCCGCCAAGACGCTCGGTCGCCTCGCGGGCTGCCTCAGGCGTGTCAATGACTTCACCGGCCAGCACCGGTACACCGTGCTTGGCGAAGAGGTCCCTCGCCTGGTACTCGAACAGGTCCACGCGCGTCCGTCCCTATCAGTGATCTCGCGGTTCGTTGGATGCGTGGGCGTGCCGCGAAGGGCAACGTGACGTCCGCTGTCACAAGGGTGGCGCACACGGTGTCCGAGCGCGCGGCATGTCCGTCTCGCAGGTTATCGCCGCAGGACGTGGGTCCCTAAATCGCAGGTCACACCTGAGCGGTGATACCTGTCACAGATCCGGCCTTCACAGGACCTCACCGGGCTGGGGTTTGCCTGGTGAGGCCCCTCGAACAGCCCCCCAGGGGCCCGGGGAGGGTGGCCCCCACCCCCATGGGGACCACCCTCCCCGTCCGCGGGGTTTCGGTCGGCCACGGCGGATGGATTTCGGCCGTCCGGGGCCGCGGCCCCGCGGAGTCGGTCGGTCGGCAGCGGACTCGGCCACGCCATAGGCCAAACAGGTGGCACTGCCTCCGACACCCGCCACGACCGACCGGGGCAGGTCCGAACGGCGGAGCAGAGCCGTTCCGCCTCTAAACGTCAGTTCGATATCGAGGACCCGGCGTCCCCACGCCGCACGCCGGGCGCGACGACGAGGGCATGACACTTCCGTCCGCCGCCTGCGCCCGCTCCCCGCATCTCTCCTCACGTCTCCTCGCATCTCCTCACGCGGCGTCCGGTATCGGAAGCGGGCGCTTCTCGATCGCCGCCGCCATCACCTCGGGAAACAGGTCGGGCGTACAGGCGAACGCCGGTGCGTCCAGCGCCGCGAGCGCCGCCGCGTGCTCGCGGTCGTACGCGGGCGCCCCTTCGTCGGACAGCGCCAGCAGCGTCACGAACTGCACTCCCGACGCCTTCATCGCCGCGACCCGCTTGAGCATCTCGTCACGTATGCCCCCTTCGTAGAGGTCGCTGATGAGCACGACCACCGCGTCGGCGGGCCGGGTGATCTGCGACTGGCAGTACGCGAGTGCCCTGTTGATGTCCGTACCGCCGCCCAACTGGGTGCCGAAGAGGACGTCGACCGGGTCGTCGAGCTGGTCGGTCAGGTCGACGACGGCCGTGTCGAAGACGACGAGCCGGGTGGCGATGGACCGCATCGACGCGAGGACGGCACCGAACACGGACGCGTAGACGACGGACGCCGCCATCGATCCCGACTGGTCGACGCAGAGGATGACCTCCTTCTTCACGGACTGTGAAGCACGCCCGTAGCCGATCAGCCGCTCGGGCACGATCGTGCGGTACTCGGGCAGGTAGTGCTTCAGGTTCGCCGCGATCGTGCGGTTCCAGTCGATGTCCTGGTGACGAGGCCTGCTGACACGCGTACTGCGGTCGAGGGCGCCGGTGAGGGTGGCCCGGGTACGGCTGGCGAGCCGCTTCTCCAGATCCTCGACCACCTTGCGCACGACGGCCCGTGCCGTTTCCTTCGTCGTCTCCGGCATGACCTTGTTGAGGGAGAGCAGCGTGCCGACCAGGTGCACATCGGCCTCCACCGCCTCCAGCATCTCGGGCTCAAGGAGCAGGGTGGACAGCCCGAGCCGGTCGATGGCGTCCCGCTGCATCACCTGCACGACGGACGAGGGGAAGTACGTCCGGATGTCACCGAGCCAGCGCGCGACGGACGGTGCCGACGTTCCGAGCCCCGCCGAACGATCCCGCCCCGACCGCCCCTTGCCGTCCTTCCCGTACAACGCGGTGAGCGCCATGTCCATCGCCGCGTCCTGCCCCGCGAGCACGCATCCGGTGCCGTCCGCCTCCTCGCCCCCGAGCACGAGCCGCCACCGCCGCAACCGCTCGTCGGTGATCTCAGTGGCGTCGACGGCGTCAGTGGCGTTGGTGATGTCCTTGGTTCCGGTCGCTTCCCCAGGTGTCGCTGTCATCGGGCCACCCCCGCAAAGGCGTCGTCGTAGGACTCGTCCAGCCCCAGCAGCAGGCTCAGCACCGGCAGGACCGCGTCGGCGCGCTCGGGGTCGAGGTCGGGAGCGAACCCGGGTATGCCGGAGGCGGCGGCCTCGGCGCTCCCCCGCGCCCCCGGGCCGCGCCGGACCAGCTCGCCCAGCGTTCTGCGCACCCCGGCCTCGTACGCCGAGAACGTGCGCCGCAGCAGCGGCAGCACATCGGTGAACGCCTCCGCCGGCACCCCGGTCAGCCACGCGTCCACCAGAGCGAGCAGCCGCTCGTCGTGCACGAGCAGCATCCCGCCCCCGGAGCCACCGCCGACGAACCCCTCGACCCACGCGGCCGCGTCCCCCGGCTCCGTACCCGGCGACAGCACGAGCCCCATGAGCCGCGCGGCCTCGTCCTGCTCCAACTCCCCGTCGTCCAGGAGCAGTCGTACCGCCCGCCCACGGATCACCCCCGGCACGGTGTCCCGTCCGCTCAGCACCCGGAGTACGGAGTGCCAGCGCTCGCGTATCCCTCCGGAGGACACCGTGCCCGGCTCCCCCAGCAAGCCCACCGCGCCGTGCACCGCGTCCACATGGCCTCGCATGTGCTCGGCGGCCTCCGCGTCCAGGGCCGTGCAGGCCGGTGGCAGCCCGACGAAGATCCGCTCGGCGAGGCCCACGGCGACGTCCGTGAGGGCGTGTGTGTCCGTGCCGCGCACATCGCCGTACCGCAGGGAGCGGACGAGCGCGGGCAGGGCCTGGGCGAGGTGGCCGACATCCGCGTCCAGCGCCGCCCGGTCGGCGAGGACCCGCATCACCACGGGCAGCGCGTCCGGGAGTTCGGCTAGCAGACAGCGCTCGGCCAGGGCCGTGACGTCGGCCAGGGCGTGCGCGGCGACGGTGTCGGCCTCGGCCTTGCCGGTCGCCGCCGACAGCACCGTCGTACCCCAGACCCCGGCCTCGGCGACCCGCACGTACAGCTCCGGCTCCCAGCGCAGCCGCCAGGTCTCCCGGAAGGTGCCGGTGCTGCCGCGCGAGGCGGTGGGTTCGCCCCAGGCGATGCCGAGCAGCCGCAGCCGGTGCAGGAGTCTGCTCCGCCCGGCGTCGGTCTCGCCCCGCAGATCCAGCTCCAACTCCCGCTCCAGCGGCTCTGGTTTGAGCCGCAGCCGCTTCTGCACACGCGCGAGGTCGCGCTGCAACGGCACCGCGGGGGCGGCCTGAGGTACCTCGCCCAGCACATCGCCGACAACAAGTCGGTCGTGCACGAGCCCCAGCGGCACGTCCGAGCCCTCGCACATCACGGCCCGTACGGCATCGGTGGCCTCGGTCAGCCCGGGCAGCGGGCGACCTCGCATCGCGGCGAGGGTGTCGGCCAGTCGTACCGCCTCGATGACGTGCGCGGACGACACCATGCGGTCCTCGTCGCGCAGCAGCCGCGCCACCTTCGTCATCCAGCGCTCGACGGGACGGTCCGGGGCGGCGAACAGATGCCCGTACCAACCCGGCGAGTCGATGCCCGCGCCGTACCCACTGACCCGCGACAGCCGTCGGTGCGTCCACGGCACCCACGTCATGTCGACCTTGGCCTTGGGCAGCCCCTTGAGCAGCGCCCGATCGGCGGCCACCGTGGTCCTTCGCCGCAGCGCCGGCACGTGCCAGGCCCCGCACACCACGGCCGCCCCGTCCCCGAACTCCCGCTGTGCCGCCCGCACCTGGAGCCGCATGTACGCCTCGCGCACCAGGTCCCGGTCGTGTCCCCCGACCCCGTAGACCTCTCGCAACGCCCCCATCGCCTCCTCGAGCGCGGTGAACGGCGCGAACGGGTCGGCCCCGCTCCCGGCCCCGCCCCGGTGCTCGACCACGTCCTCCCACCAGCGCTCGGGATCGTCGTAACCCGCCGTCTCCGCGAGTACGGCCAAGGGGTCGATCCGCACATCCGCGCCGACGGGACGGTCGGATGCGCCTACCTCCTTGTCCTCTTCCTTCCCCCAGGCCAGCGTGTGGGTCGCCGGGAGGTCGATGAAGCGGGCCGGGACTCCGTGCTCCAGGGCCCAGCGGACCGCCACCCACTCGGGGGAGAACTCGGCCAGCGGCCAGAAGGCGGAGCGGCCGGGCTCGTCCACGACATGGGCGAGGAGCGCGACGGGAGGACGCATGTCCTTCTCGGCGGCGAGCGGGATGAGCGCGTCCGCCTCCGGGGGTCCCTCGATCAGTACGACCTCGGGCGTCGCCGCCTCCAGTGCGGCCCGCACGGCGCGGGCCGACCCCGGGCCGTGATGCCGCACCCCCAGCAGCAACGGCCCCGCCGTGGAGGTCGTCATGCGCTCACCTCCCGGCAGGCCCGGTAGAAATCCTTCCAGCCGTCCCGCTCGCGGACGACCGCCTCCAGGTACTCCTGCCAGATGACTCGGTCGGCGGCCGGATCGCGGACGACGGCGCCGAGGATGCCGGCCGCCACGTCGGACGCGCGAAGGACACCGTCGCCGAAGTGGGCCGCCAGAGCGAGGCCGCCCGTGACGACGGAGATCGCCTCGGCGGTGGACAGTGTGCCGCTGGGCGACTTCAGCTTCGTCCGCCCGTCCGCCGTGACCCCGTCGCGCAGCTCGCGGAAGACGGTGACGACACGGCGGATCTCGTCGATGCCCTCGGGTACGGCGGGCAGGTCGAGCGAGCGGCCGATCTGGTCGACACGCCGCGAGACGATGTCGACCTCGGCGTCCGCGCTCTCCGGCAGGGGCAGCACCACCGTGTTGAAGCGGCGGCGCAGGGCGCTGGACAGCTCGTTCACCCCGCGGTCGCGGTCGTTGGCGGTGGCGATCACGTTGAAGCCGCGGACGGCCTGCACCTCCTGGCCCAACTCCGGTATCGGCAGCACCTTTTCCGACAGGATCGTGATCAGCGTGTCCTGCACGTCCGCCGGGATGCGGGTCAGCTCCTCGACGCGGGCCGTCATGCCCTCGGCCATGGCCCGCATGACCGGGCTCGGCACGAGCGCGTCCCGGCTGGGGCCGTGCGCGAGCAGCTGCGCGTAGTTCCAGCCGTAGCGGATCGCCTCCTCCGGTGTGCCGGCCGTGCCCTGCACCAGCAGGGTCGAGTCGCCGCTGACCGCCGCGGCCAGGTGCTCGGACACCCAGGTCTTGGCCGTACCGGGCACGCCGAGCAGGAGCAGCGCGCGGTCGGTGGCGAGCGTGGTGACGGCGACCTCAACGATGCGGCGCGGTCCCACGTACTTCGGTGTGATCACCGTGCCGTCCGGCAGTGTGCCGCCCAGCAGATAGGTCGCCACCGCCCATGGCGACAGCCGCCAGCGGGCGGGGCGCGGCCGGTCGTCCTGCGCGGCCAGCGCGGTGAGTTCGGCCGCGAAGGCGTGCTCGGCATGTGGCCGCAGTGCCTCGCCCGCACTCTCGCTCACGCCCTCGCCCATGCCCTCGCTCACGGGCGGACGGACGGTCGTCGGTTCAGCGGACTCAACGGGCACGGACATGGCTCGCTCCCCCTCCAGCTCGGCCGGTTCGGATCTGGTTCCACCGTGCACCACGCCACTGACAATGCGCTCTGAACTGCGCAAATACGCTCGCGAAGGCCGATTGTCAGTGGCGGGACCTACCTTCGATGACATGACTCAGCAGGGGGTGCGCTGGACGGCGGATCAGGTGCTGGCACTGGCGCCTGATGCCGCGTCACGTACGGCGGGCAGCAAGCTCGGCGCGGCCGGGCCGTGGTCGGAGGCAGGCAGTTCTGACGAGGGGACGGTATGGGGACTGTGCAGGGGAAGTGGCAGCAGGCCTTATCAGACGGTCATCGACATCGCGGACTCCACCGGGCCCGCGTACACGTGCAGTTGCCCGAGTCGGAAGTTCCCGTGCAAGCACGCGTTGGGACTGCTGCTGCTCTGGGCGGGCGAGGACGGTTCGGTGTCGCGGGGGCGGGCGCCGGACTGGGCGGAGCGGTGGATAGAGGGGAGACGAGAGCGAGCGGCGGAGAAGGGGACGACGGGCGGGGCATCTGGGACGGCGTCACCGGGCAATCCCGAGGCGGCGCGGCGCAGGGCGGAGCGGCGGGCCGAGCGGATCACCGCGGGGGCGGCGGAGCTGGAGCAGCGGTTGGCGGACCTGCTGCGGGGCGGCCTCGCGTCGGCCGAGCGGGCGGGCTACGGGATGTGGGAGGAGACGGCGGCTCGCATGGTCGACGCGCAGGCGCCCGGACTGGCCGCGCGGGTCAGGGAATTGGGGGCGATTCCCTCCTCCGGGCCCGGCTGGCCGGTGCGGCTGCTGGAGGAGTGCGCGCTGCTCCACCTGCTCGACCAGGGCTGGCTGCGCCGTGAGCGGCTGCCGGACGACCTGGCGGCGACGGTTCGCTCGCGGGTGGGGCTGCCCGGTTCGGCGGACGGGCCGCCGGTGCGTGACCGCTGGCTGGTGCTCGCCCAGTACGACACGGCGGACACCCGGCTCACGACCCGCAGGATCTGGCTGTACGGCGCGCAGACCGACCGCACCGCGCTGCTCCTCTCCTATGGGGCCGCCGGCCGTGCGCCGGAGCTGACGCTCCCGGTGGGACTGGCCTTCGAGGCGGAGGTGACGGCCTACCCGGGCGCCGGACAGCTCCGGGCGGCCCTGGGCGAGCGGTTCACGCCAGCCGCCCCCACGCGCATCCGTCCACCGGGGCTGACCACTCCCGAGGCCGCGGCCCGCTTCGGCGAAGCTCTGCGGGCCGACCCCTGGCTCGACTCCCACCCGGTCACGCTGGCCCGGGTGATACCCACCCCCGACGATGACACCTGGCAACTCGCGGATGCTGACGGCGACTTCGGACTCCCGACCACCCCTTCCCCTCTCTCCCGTCCCGGCCTGTGGCGCCTCGCCGCCCTCTCCGGCGGCGCGCCCGTCACGGTCTTCGGAGAGTGCGGCCACCGCGGCTTCACTCCCCTGACGGCCTGGCCGGAGGGCGACGGAGAGCCGGTGTCGCTGTGCTGACCACCGGCACCATTCGCACTACTCGCACTACTCGCACTACTGGAACCACCGCCACCACCCGCACCACTGGAACCACCCGCACCACCGGCACGGCCCCCGGCGTCACCTCTCCACGGAAAGGACGCTCATGAACACGACCTCCGCTGCCGCGGGCGCGCCCGTCGGGGGTTCCTGGGAGGAGCTCGTCACGACGGCCCTGCTCGGGACCGAGCGGCGCCCCCCTCCGGCCTGGGCCGCCGGGCGTGCGGCACCGGTGGCCCTGCTGGACGCGGCAGCCGTGGAGACCCTGCGGCGGCGGGCCGGGGTGCGGGCCGCTCGGGCGGCCGCCCGGCCCGAGCCCGCCGCACCCGACCCACGCCCCGTCCTCCCGCCCGCCGCGGCGCGCCGACTCGTGACGCTGCTGGCGGACCGGCCCGGCGCGGGAGGCGGCGGCCGCAGAGGCACGGCACCCGACCTCATGGAGCTGCTGCCGCAGTGGCTCGCGCTGGCGAACGCGCGGGGTTTCGCGCCGCCCCCGGAAGCGCTGCCCGCGCTCCTCGACGCGGCCCGGGGCCGTACGGACCTGCGGCCTGCGGCCCTGGCCTTCGCCGGGCCGCGTGCCCTGTGGCTCGCCCGGCTGAATCCGGACTGGCGCTTCGCACTGCGTTCGCTGCCCGGCGGCGGCACCGCGCTGCCCGGCCCCGAGGACCCCGGCCGCGCGCAACAGCTCTGGCAGGAGGGCCTCTTCGCCGAGCGCGTCGCGCTGCTCACGTCGATACGGGCCCAGGACCCCACGGCCGCGCGCGAGCTGCTCGCCACCAGCTGGGCGACCGAGCGGGCCGAGGACCGGCTGATGTTCCTCGACTCCCTGCGCTCCGGGCTGTGCGCGGCGGACGAACCGTTCCTGGAGCGGGCGCTCGCCGACCGGAGCCGCAACGTCCGGGCCACCGCGGCGGAACTGCTGTCCGCGCTGCCCGGTTCGGCGCTCGCCGCGCGGATGGCGGCGCGGGCCGGTTCGTGCGTGGCCGTCGACCGTACGCGGGGCGCGCCCTCGATCGTCGTCGAGGCGCCGCACGAGTGCGACGCGAGCATGGAGCGCGACGGTGTTGTACCGAAGCCTCCGGCGGGACGAGGGGAACGGTCATGGTGGCTGGGACAGTTGGTCGAATCGGCGTCGCTCGGGACCTGGTCGCGGCGGCTCGGCGGACGTACGCCGGAGGAGATCGTGGCGCTTCCGGTGGCAGACGACTGGCAGGGCGAGCTGCATGCCGCGTGGTGCCGGGCGGCGGTGCGGCAGCGGGACCCGGGGTGGTCCCGGGCGCTCCTCGGCGCGCCGTCGGCTCCGGAGGCCGGCGGGCCGGGGGCGGTGTCGCTGGCGGAGCGGTCGAAGCTGCTCGCCACGTTGGGCGCCGCCGAGCGGGCCGAGTGGGTGGCGGGGTTCATCGCCACGCACGGGTTGTCCGAGGCGTTCCAGTTGCTCGGGGTCTGTGCGGTGCCGTGGGCGGGGCCCCTGGGCCGGGCGGTGGTCGACGCGCTCAATATCGCGCGGGACGCGGGGAGTTATCCGTGGAGTTTCAGTGGGGTGATGGGGCTGGCCGAGCGGTGTCTGGATCCTGCGGAGGCGGGTCGGCTGGAGGGACTCACGGCGGTGGCCGACGAGCCGGAGAACGCGGCCCCCGGCGCGGGTGGCTACTGGGCGGAGGCTTTCCAGCGCCTTGTCACCACACTGCGTCTGCGCGCGGTGATGTCCTCGGAGCTGGATGGTACGGGCCCGCGCTGACAGGAGCGCCCCTCGAGGGGCGCGGGGAACTGCGCGACCAGGCCCCACCCAACCGCAGCCGCCCCACGGGCCTTGGGGACCGCTCCCCTGCCGGAGAGGCGCTACGCGCCCGTCGGCTGGCGCACGTTCGCCCGTACCCACTCCACGATCGACGCGGTCGTCGCTCCCGGCGTGAAGATCTCGGCGACGCCCTTCTCCTTGAGCGGCGCGATGTCCGCCTCGGGGATGATCCCGCCGCCGAAGACCTTGATGTCCTCCGCGTCGCGCTCCTTGAGGAGGTCGATGACGGCGGCGAACAGCGTGTTGTGGGCGCCGGAGAGGATCGACAGGCCGATCGCGTCGGCGTCCTCCTGGATCGCGGTGTCGACGATCTGCTCCGGGGTCTGGTGAAGCCCGGTGTAGATGACCTCCATACCGGCGTCGCGCAGCGCCCGCGCGATCACCTTGGCCCCGCGATCGTGGCCGTCGAGCCCCGGCTTGGCCACCACCACGCGGATCGGACCGGCTGCCACACCCATCACTGCCTCCATGAACGGACTACATCGACCGCCCCGCGCCGCACCGGCCGGGGAAGTGAACGAACGTTATCGTCAGATCCGTGCAAACCGCAGTTTCCCGCTGAAGAGCGAGGGGGAAATCACACGGTGGGACACATTCGCCGCGCACCGCTCCGCGACTCTGCGGCACACGCGCCGCAGGGATCTGCGACGCGCGGACCGCGACTGGAGCCTGCGCAAGGAGAGCCGCCAGCAGGTGGCAGTACCACCGTCGCATCAGGGACGCGCGGCGGCGGTGCGGCGCACCGGCGGGAGCACGACGGCAGGGAATCCCGTCGCGTCACCGGCGCACCACGCGCCACGGACGCACCGTCGGCCACCGCCCACGCCATCGCCACCGGCACCACCACCGCGGCTTTCCACGAGGGCACACGGGGGACAGAGCGGTCCCGTCGCGTGCCGACTGGAGGTCGGCCATGAAGGTCACCGGGGCCCAGTTGCCCTTTCTCCCGCTGCGTCAGCGTCTGCTGCCCAGCAGACTGACCGGGCTCTCGGTGGCCCTGTTGAAGGCGACGGCCCTGGAGATCGCCATCCTCGCCGGGCACCTCCTCCTCTATCCGTCCGGCATCGCCCAGGAGCGCCGCGGCACCCCCGCGCTCCCGCTGCCCGACGCGCCCCGGCTGCCCACCGGGACCAAGCCGCCGGTCGTGCTGCTGCACGGCTTCATCGACAACCGTTCGGTCTTCGTGCTGCTGCGCCGCAACCTCGCCCAGCACGGCAGGCAGCACATCGAGTCGCTCAACTACTCGCCGCTGACGAACGACATCCGCACCGCCGCGGAGCTGCTCGGACGGCACATAGAGGACATCTGCGAGCGCACCGGGCACGATCAGGTGGACATAGTGGGCCACAGCCTCGGCGGACTGATAGCCCGCTACTACGTCCAGCGCCTCGGCGGGGACCTGCGCGTCCGCACCCTGGTCACGCTCGGCACTCCGCACGCGGGCACGAAGGTCGTTCCGCTGATGAACGCGCACCCGATCGTCCGTCAGATGCGACCGGGTTCCAAGGTGATCGAGGAGCTGCGCAAGCCGGCGCCGGACTGCCGTACGCAGTTCGTGAGCTTCTGGAGCGACCTCGACCATCTGATGGACCCGCTGGAGACCGCCTCCATCGATCACCCGGACCTGCTCGCTCAGAGCGTCCAAGTGAGCGGTATCGGACATCTCGCCCTGCCGGTCCATCCCGCGGTCGCCGCCGGCATACGGCAGGCACTCGACTTCGAGGAGACGCGGGCCCGTCCCACCGCCGCGCCCGCCGCCGAAACCGGGGGTCTGACAGTGGCGTAACGCCTCCACAGAACGCCCCCGACATCGAACGACAATCGAACGCCAGGCCAAAGCCGTGCCCGCCCTCCCCCGAAACACGGCCGAATGCCCGTTTCCCGAGTGGAGGAAACCTGCCGAAGATTGTCGCGCCCGCGTACCGCCGGGTACAGTCGCCGCACTGCTCTGCCAGCCCCTGTTGTCGAGGCGAAAGAGAAGTTGGTGAACGACCGTCACCCGTCGGGGACCGTAACGCCCCCGGCTCCGGCCTCCGATGCCGCCGAGGCGCCCTATGGGTCGTACGGTGGCCAGGAAGCCCAGTACGGCGACCTCACCACGTACGACGGCTACACCTCCACCGGTACGTATGCGACCGGAAGCTTCGAGACCACTGGTTTCGAGACGTCGACCTTCGCGGCCGACCCCCTCTTCGGCGACATGTCGGGCGGCGACGGCACGGGTTCGTACGACGCCACGCAGTGGAACACCGGCAGCCATCAGACGCCGCACTACGACCCGTACGCCGCACAGCACCAGGCCGCGTACGACACCGGCGCCTACGACACGGCCGCCTGGGCGAGCGGTTACCAGCAGCTCGCCGACATCCCCGCGCAGCACCCGGGCCCCGAGGCCACCGGCCAGTGGGACGCGGCCGCCTGGCAACAGGCCGAACAGACCGGCCAGACCCAGCAGTGGACCGCGCACACCCAGGAGACGGGCTCGTACGACGCCACGCAGTGGAACACCGCGGGCGAACACGACGCGTACGACGGGTACGAGCAGCACCAGCAGGCCGAGTCGTACGAGCAGCAGATCGCCGCCGAGGCCTACGAGCATCAGCAGGCGCCCGAGTCCGACGTCGACGACCAGCCTTTCGACCAGCAGGCGACCTCGGCCTTCGAGCAGGTGTCGTACGAGGAAGTCGGCGCCGCGGAGGGCGAGTTCGAGGACGCCGGTGACGCGCAGGACGCGCCGCTGCTCGAGGACATGGAGGAGGTCGTTCCGGCCCCCCGTGCCGCGAACCGGTCCGCGTCGCGTTCCCGGCGGCGCACCCCGGCGAAGCGTTCCGCCTTGCTGACCGTCGCCGTGCCCTCGGCCTGTGTGATGGGCGTCGCGGGGATCGCCGCCGCCTCCGTGGGCACCATCGGCGGGAGCGACAGCAAGGACAACACGACCCTCAGCGCGTCCGACGGGACCGCGGTGAAGCCGTCGGCCGCCAACAACAAACTGGACACCCAGCTCCAGAGCCTCTCGGCGGGCGCGGACGACTTCGCCGACCGGGCCAGCCGGACGCAGGAACGTATCGACCTCAAGGCTCAGCAGGCTGCCGAGAAGCAGAAGGCGGCGGCGGAGGCGGCCCGCAAGGAGCGGCTGCGGCCGAAATTCGTCCTCCCGGTCACCCAGAAGGGCCTCAGCGCCTACTTCGGCCAGGCCGGCATCAACTGGATGTCCGTACACACGGGCATCGACTTCCCGGTGTCGTACGGCACGCCGGTGATGGCCGCGACGGACGGCACCGTACGGACGCAGTGGAACAGCGCGTACGGGAACATGGCGATCGTCACCGCGATGGACGGCACGGAGACCTGGTACTGCCACCTCTCCAGCTACAAGGTGCCGTCGGGGACGGTCGTGAAGGCCGGTGAGCAGATCGCGTTCTCCGGGAACTCCGGCAACTCGACCGGTCCGCACCTGCACTTCGAGGTCCGCCCCGCGGGCGGTTCGGCGATCGACCCGCTGCCGTGGCTGCGCAGCCACGGCCTGGACCCGACGTAACCCACGGGGCCTCGGACCCGACGTAACCCACCGGTCCCTCACCCGACGACGTGACCGAAACGCCGTCGCCGGGCTTCTCGCTGCCGCCCCGTAGGACTACAGCTTCTCCACCGGCGCGTACCGCAGCAGCAACCGCTTCGGCTTCGCCTCGCCGAAGTCGACCGTCGCCTCCGCGTTCGCACCCGTCCCCTTCACACCGACCACGGTGCCCAGCCCGAACTGGTCGTGGGTGACCCGGTCGCCGACCGCGAGCGAGACCACCGGCTTCTCGGAGATCCCGCGGCGCGTCGCGAAGCCGGAGGCACCGGACGCCGCGGACCGCGAACGCGAGGACGACAGCGAGGCGGCCACACCGGAGACGGGCCCCGAGGACACGGGAGCGGTCGCACCGGTGCGCTTCCACTCCAGGTGCGTCTCCGGGATCTCCTCCAGGAAGCGGGACGGCGGGTTGTACGAGGGCTGGCCCCAGGCGCTGCGCATGGACGAGCGGGTGAGGTACAGCCGCTCCCGCGCGCGCGTGATGCCGACGTACGCGAGCCGCCGCTCCTCCTCCAGCTCCTTGACCTGTCCCAGCGCGCGCATGTGCGGGAAGACGCCGTCCTCCATGCCGGTGAGGAAGACGACGGGGAACTCCAGGCCCTTGGCCGTGTGGAGGGTCATCAGGGTGATGACGCCGTTGCCGTCCTCCTCGTCCGGGATCTGGTCGGAGTCGGCGACGAGCGCGACCCGCTCCAGGAACGCGGAGAGCTCACCCGACGCCGCAGCCGCACCAGCGCCTTCGCCCTCGCCCTCGCCCTCGCCGGTCTCCTGCTCGAACTCCAGGGCCACAGCGGCGAGTTCCTGAAGGTTCTCGATACGGGTCTCGTCCTGCGGATCGGTCGAGGCCTGCAGCTCGGCGAGGTAGCCGGTGCGCTCGAGGACCGCCTCCAGGACGGTCGCCGGGCCCGCGCCGGACTCGACGATCGTGCGGAGGTCCTCCATGAGCGTGTTGAACCGCTTCACGGCGTTCGTCGACCGCGCCGCCATCCCGTACGCCTCGTCGACGCGGCGCAGCGCCTGCGCGAAGCTGATCTTCTCGCGCTGCGAGAGCGCGTCGATCATGGCCTCGGCGCGGTCGCCGATGCCGCGCTTGGGAACGTTCAGAATGCGGCGCAGCGGGACCGAGTCCTCGGGGTTGGCCAGGACCCTGAGGTACGCGAGGACGTCCCGGACCTCCTTGCGCTCGTAGAAGCGGACGCCGCCGACGACCTTGTAGGGCAGGCCGACGCGGATGAAGATCTCTTCGAAGACACGGGACTGGGCGTTCGTCCGGTAGAAGACCGCGACGTCTCCCGCCTTGGCCTCGCCCGCGTCGGTGAGACGGTCTATCTCGTCGGCGACGAACTGGGCCTCGTCGTGCTCGGTGTCCGCGACATAACCGGTGATGTTCGAACCGGCGCCCGCGTTGGTCCACAGGTTCTTGGGGCGGCGGGACTCGTTGCGCTCGATGACCGCGTTGGCGGCGGACAGGATCGTCTGGGTGGAGCGGTAGTTCTGCTCCAGCAGGATCGTCGTCGCGTCCGGGTAGTCCTCCTCGAACTGGAGGATGTTGCGGATGGTCGCGCCGCGGAAGGCGTAGATCGACTGGTCGGCGTCGCCCACGACGCACAGCTCGGCGGGCTCGAGGTCGCCCGCGGCGGCCGACACGTCCGCGGCCCGGTCACCGGCGGCCGGGCCGACGAGCTCCCTGACCAGGGCGTACTGCGCGTGGTTCGTGTCCTGGTACTCGTCGACCAGGACGTGACGGAAGCGGCGGCGGTAGTGCTCGGCGACGTCCGGGAAGGCGCGCAGCAGGTTGACCGTGGTCATGATCAGGTCGTCGAAGTCGAGCGCGTTGGCCTCGCGCAGCCGCGACTGGTACATCGCGTAGGCCTGGGCGAGGGTCTTCTCGAAGCCGTCGGCGGCCTGGGCGGCGAAATCCTCCTCGTCGATCAGCTCGTTCTTCAGGTTCGAGATCTTGGCGCTGAAGGACTTGGGCGGGAATCGCTTGGGATCGAGATCCAGGTCACGGCAGACGAGCGCCATCAGCCGCTTGCTGTCGGCGGCGTCGTAGATCGAGAACGAGGAGGTGAAGCCGAGCTGCTTGCTCTCGCGGCGCAGGATCCGCACACACGCACTGTGGAAGGTCATCACCCACATCGCGTTCGCGCGCGGGCCGACCAGCTGCTCGACGCGCTCCTTCATCTCGCCGGCGGCCTTGTTCGTGAAGGTGATCGCGAGGATCTGGCCGGGGTGGACATGGCGCTCGCCCAGCAGATGGGCGATGCGGTGCGTGAGCACCCGCGTCTTGCCGGAGCCCGCGCCGGCCACGATGAGCAGCGGGGAGCCGGAGTGCACCACGGCCGCGCGCTGGTTCTCGTTCAGCCCGTCCAGCAGGGCCGCCGGGTCCACGGCGGGGCGGTGCGCGCCGTCGCGGTAGTACGTGTCCCGGCTCGCGGGCGCGTCGAAGCGGCCGCCGAACAGGTCGTCCGGAAGCGGCTCCGGCGCCGCGTCCTCGGGCGGCGGCGGGGGCTCTTCCTCGTGGGCCCCGGAAGGCTGGAGGTCCGCCAGAAAGCTGTCATCAAAGAGGCTGCTCATCGCTCTCCGAGTCTAGGCGGCCGCACTGACAACCCGCGGCCACCCCGGAAACCCGACCGGTTTTTCCACGACCGCACATGATCCCTTTCCCGTACGAAGGCGCCGTCACCGTTCAGGATCGATTCAATACGGTCAGCGACGATCAATGGCCCCGAGATCAAGGTCACGAAAATGTATCGGGCATATCGCACATCAAACTTCACAGAACGCTTATGAGTTGGCTAGCGTGCCGGGCAGGCCGCTCGACCCAACCGGCGAACATCGCCGGGCCGTGCGGCCTCCGCCGAGTCCGGTGCGCCCGCGTGGCAGCCGGAGCCGGGGACCCAACCGACCTTGGGGTGAATCGGTCCAACCGCCCTGCGGGGCAAGGACCGTAGGGCAAACCTTCCGGAAGCACCCGCCCGAACCCGACAGCTAACTCGGTAGGCGGATGACGGAAGGAGTCGCCACCCTTGGCGTCGCATCGCAAGTCGAGTCCTACGGGTACGCGCATAGCGGGTATACGGACCCCCGTCCTCGCCACGGCGGCCCTCACCTCCGTGGCCCTGCTCTCCCAGACGGCGAACGCCGCGCCCTCGGCCGATTCCAAGCCGAGCATTGAAGAGGTCGAGAAGAAGGTCGACGACCTCTACCACCAGGCGGAGACGGCGACCGAGAACTACAACGCGACCAGGGAGAAGACCGCCCAGCAGCGCAAGCGCGTCGCCTCCCTCCTCGACGACGTGGCCCAGCGCACCGAGAAGCTCAACACCGCGCGCGAGGAGTTGGGTTCGTTCGCCGCGGCGCAGTACCGCACCGGCGCCGCGGCTCCCGACACCGCGAGCCTCCTGCTGGCCGACAATCCGCAGGACTACTTCGACCAGACCCAGCTGATGGACCGTCTGACCACCCGCCAGAAGGCGGCCGTCGACGACTACGTCACCGAGCAGGCCGCCACCACCAAGAAGCGCACGGAGGCCTCCGAGAGCCTGCGGACGCTCACCACGACGCAGAGCGCGCTGAAGACGTCCAAGGCCGACGTCCAGCGCAAGCTCGCCGAGGCGCGCGACCTGCTCTCGAAGCTGACCGCCGAGGAGAAGACGCGGCTCGCCGCGATCGAGAAGAAGAAGCAGGAAGCGGCCGACCGCAAGGCGGCGGAGCTGGCCCAGCAGCAGGCCGCGGCGGAGAAGAAGGCCCAGGAGGCGGCCGCCCAGCAGCAGACCGGCTCCGGGACCACTGGCTCCACCGCCACCTCCGGGAGTTCGGCCACCGACTCCTCGTACACCGCCAAGGCCGACAAGGCCCTCGCCTTCGCCCGCACCCAGATCGGCAAGCCGTACGTCTGGGGCGCGACCGGGCCCGGCTCCTACGACTGCTCCGGCCTCACCCAGGCCGCCTGGAAGGCCGCCGGCGTCACCCTCCCGCGCGTCACCACCGACCAGGTGAACGCCGGCACAACGGTCTCCCTGACCGATGCCCGGCCCGGCGACCTGGTCTTCTTCTACGACGACGTCAGCCACGTCGGCATCTACATCGGCAACGGCATGATGATCCACGCCCCGAAGCCCGGCGCCTATGTCCGCGAGGAGTCGATCTACTACGGTGGCGCGTCGATCATCCACAGCGTGGTGCGGCCGGCCTGAGCGTTTCCCGAGCTGATCCTCAGCTGATCCTGCGCGGATCCTGAGCCGATTTCTCCGGGTGCACGCGCGCGTGTGGCTGTTTTCGAGCCCTCCGCGCGCGTGCAGGTGTTTTTGAGGCCCACGCGCGCGTGGCCCACCGTCGGCACCGGCACGGCTCCTTAGCATCGGCCCATGTCTCGCACCTCCCCCTTCCGCGCCTGGTGGGCGCAGCGTCCGCCGGCGGCCGGGGCCGTCGTGATGGCGACCGGCATCGTGTCGGTCGCCCTGCGTCTCACGGGGTACGAGGTGCTGTCCGGCATCGCCTTCGCGGTGGCCTGCGCCGTCTGGCTGGGACTGGCCGTGTCCTTCACCGCACGACTGCTGTGGGAGCGGGAGAGGTGGCTCGCGGAGGCGGGGACGCCCGGTTCGCTGACCGCCGTCGCCGCGACCGCCGTGCTCGGGACCCGGTTCTCGGTGGCGGGCCGGCAGACCGTGGCCGAGGCGCTGCTGGCGCTGGCCACGGTGCTGTGGCCGGGGCTGCTCGTGCGGGTCACACGGCAGTGGCGGGGGCGTATGCCGGGGACCGTGTTCCTCGGCTGTGTGGCCACGGAGTCGCTCACCGTGACGGCGGCCACGATCGCTGCGGGCGAGTCGGCGGCCTGGCTCGCGCACGCGGCGCTGGTGTTGTTCTGGCTCGGGCTGGTCCTCTACGGGTTCGCGCTGGCCCGTTTCGAATGGCGGCAGGTGGTCACCGGGGCCGGGGACCACTGGATCGTCGGCGGTGCGCTGTGTCGGCGCGCTGGCCGGGGCGAAGCTGATCTCCGCGGACAGCGCGAGCCTGTACCTGTGGAACTTCGACGACAGGGGCGTCCTGCGTGCCGTGACCGCGGCGCTGCTGGTGCTCGACCTGGCCTGGTGCGTCGTCCTGCTGGCCGCCGAGGCCGTCTGGCCGACGGCTGCGCTTCGACGTGCGCCGCTGGTCGACCGTGTTCCCGTTGGGGATGACGGCGGCGACCACACTGTCCGTGGGCACCGCCATGGACGTCCCGGGGCTCAGGACGCCCGGGCAGGTGATGCTGTGGATCGCGGTGGCGGCGTGGCTGGTGGTCGCCGCGGGGACGGTCCGGTACTACGTCGCCGCCACGGCCGCGATCACGTCCACAGAACCGCGATGAAGATGTTCGCCATGGTGAGCAGCCCCACCACGCCGAACTGGCTCTTGTCGACCTTCTCCTCGTCCCGCTTCACATAGACGAGGCCGAGGATCACGATCAGCAGGGCGAGCTTGACGCCGATCTTGATGGTGTTGACGTGCTGATCGTCGGCCTGGTTGAGGCCGACCAGGATCACGCCGGTGACCAGCATGGTCAGCGCGCCGTGCAGCATGCCGGGGACGAACCGGGCCGTGCCCTGGCCCATCGCCTTCATCTGGGTGAGGAAACCGCCGAGCAGCGCCGCGATGCCGATGATGTGCAGGCCGACGAAGAAATGGATGAGTACGTCCATGGGGCCGGAGCCTAATCGGCGACCCTGACCCCGCTTGTCACCGGCCCACCCCCTGTAGACCCGTACCACCTGGGAGCCACCGATTGTCCCGGAACCGCCCCATCGGTCATCACACCGCGTGAAGTCGACGGCGTCGGGCCGGGATCACGGTCACATGCGGTCGCTCCGCGATCCAGTGGCGTCAGTTCCGTACATAGCGTCTCCGGGGCATCACTCTCAGGTTTAGCGTCCTCCACCAGGTGACCGGCTCCCCACCGCCGCCCTGGCCAGGGGCGGCAGCCGGACACCACCGCCGAGAAAGGTCCGGCGGCGGCCCGCTCCCCCTGTGGGGGCCGCCGCCGGACGTGTCCCCCGCTGACCGCGCTCGTCCCCGGCGGTCGTACGCAAGTCCCCGGGAAGGATGTGGGCCCTCGTGGCAGCGCACCGAAAGCCCAGACAGCGCTCGCTCGGTGGAAACACGGCACGCACAGCCGTGACCATCGCCCTCGCGGGCGCGGCCACGGCAACGGGCTTCGACGGGACGGGGCACGCGGACCCGCAGCTGTCGCCGGCACAGGTGAAGGCCAAGGTGGACAAGTTGTACGAGGAGGCGGAGGTCGCCACCCAGAAGTACGACGGCGCGAAGGACAAGGCCCACAAGGCCGAGCAGCGGCTGAACGCGCTGCGCGACGAGGCGGCGCGCAGGGAGGACCGGCTCAACACGGCGCGCGACGCACTGGGTTCGATCGCCGCCGCCCAGTACCGCAGCGGGGGCCTGGACCCCGCCCTGCAACTCGCGCTCTCCGACAACCCCGACCAGTATCTGGAAGGGGCCGCGTTCGCCGAGCGGGCCGGCAGCAGGCAGGCGGAGGCCGTGGCCCGGGTGCGCAAGCAGTTGCGGGAGATCGAGCAGCTGCGCGGAGCCGCGCATGTCGAGCTGGCCTCGCTCAAGTCGCGTCAGACGGAGCTGAAGAGCGCCAAGAAGACGATCAACGGGAAACTGGACGCGGCGCGGCAACTGCTGTCGCGGCTCACCGACGAGCAGCGCGCGCAGCTCGGGGGCCTGGGAGCGGCCGGGGGCGCCGGAAGCACGGGAAGCGCCGGGCAGCGCGCCTCGCGCTCCGCTCCGCGGGACCTCGGCCCGGTGTCGTCGCCCGGCTCCGTCGCGGCCCCCAACTCCCGTGCGGCGGAGGCCGTCGCGTACGCCTACGGGAAGCTCGGCAGCCCCTACGTCTGGGGCGCCACCGGGCCCGACGCCTTCGACTGCTCGGGCCTGGCCCAGGCCGCCTACCGCGCCGCGGGCATCTCGCTGCCACGCACGACGTACGCCCAGATCAACGCCGGACGCCGGATCTCACGGTCCGAACTCCTCCCCGGTGACCTGGTGTTCTTCTACTCGGGAATCAGCCATGTGGGCATCTACGTGGGAAACGGCCAGATGATCCACGCCCCGAACCCGTCGGCGCCCGTACGCCTGGCGCCGGTCGACGAGATGCCGTTCGCGGGGGCCACCCGAGTGGCGTGAAAGACGCGGGAGCGACCGCGGTGTGGTGCGGACGGAGAAGTGGATCACGGTAGCGTCGACGCGGACGCTGTTTCCCTCGTCGTTCCGCCGCCGTTCCCTCATCGCTCCGCCGTCGTTCCGGCGCCGCTCCGTCGTCCGAGAGGTTCTGATGCCCGGCTCCCTGCTGCCGCCTCCGCCGCCGCCCGCGCACATCAGGACCTGGCCGAACCGCGCCGCGCTGCTGGCCGACCGGGGTCGGGCGCTGGAGGAGCTGCGCAGACGCAGCCTCGGGGTGCACCGGGTGCTGCTGCTCTGGCTGCTCGCGCTCGCGGCGATCATCGGCTGGGCCCTGCTGGTGCTGCCGCTGCGACAGCTCGAGCAGCGCGACCCCACCGGTTTCGTCCTGGGCCCGCTCTTCGCCCTGCTGGGCCTGGCCGCGCTCGCCCCGACCGTCGTCGCCGTCGCCCTCTCCGTCCGCCGGGACCATCACATACACCGACTGCTCGACGCCTGGTCCGCGTTGGACCGGCACCCCGCGACCGACTCCCGGCTCCGCTCCCCCGGCCTCAGCCTCTTCTGGCTGCTCTCCTCGCTCGGCGTCTGCGCGATCGGCGCCTGGACGTCCTTCGCGGCGGCCGCGCGGGCCGAGCCCGGCCACGCCCTGTACAGCGATGTCGTCCAGGGCATGGGTATCGGCCTGATCCTGTGGCTGACCGGCCTCATCGGCATCGTGAAGGCCGTACGCCACTACCGCTGGGCGCTACGCATACTGGGCCGGGCTCCCGACGCGCATCACCGGTAGTCACCGGGCGCCTCCGGCGGGTTCAGCGGACGTCATCCAGTGCGGGCGCGAGGACGTGAATGCGTGCGACGCGATCGGCTAGACCAGCCGGCGAGCCGTCGCCCACCGGGTCAGCTCGTGCCGGTTGGAGAGCTGGAGCTTGCGCAGGACCGCCGAGACGTGCGACTCGACCGTCTTCACCGAGATGAACAGCTGCTTGGCGATCTCCTTGTAGGCGTAACCGCGGGCGATGAGGCGCAGGACCTCGCGCTCGCGCTGGGTGAGGCGGTCGAGGTCCTCGTCGACGGGCGGGGCGTCGGTGGAGGCGAACGCGTCCAGGACGAATCCCGCCAGGCGGGGCGAGAAGACCGCGTCGCCGTCCTGGACTCGGAAGATGGAGTCCACCAGGTCCGTGCCGGTGATGGTCTTGGTGACATACCCTCGGGCGCCGCCGCGGATCACACCGATGACGTCCTCCGCGGCGTCGGACACGGAGAGCGCGAGGAAACGGACCGGCTGCCGGGCGTCGGACATCAACGGGGCACAGCGGCGCAGCACTTCGACACCGCCGCCGCCCGGCAGATGGACGTCGAGCAGGACGACCTCGGGCCGGGTGGCCGTGATGACCGTGACCGCCTGGTCGACGTCCGCGGCCTCGCCGACCACCTCGACGCCGGTCCGCTCCGTCTCTCCGATCTCGGCCTGCACTCCCGTACGGAACATGCGGTGGTCGTCGACGAGCACGACCCGCACACGACGTCCGCCCCCGGCAGAGGCCGCTCCCGCACCGGCGACAGGCTCGGCGGCCGGCCCCGTGGCCGACTCGGCCCCGGCCGTACTCACGGAGGCGTCCTCCGGCCCGTTCGACGCCGGGGTCTGCCCGGTCGGTCCGTTCGCGTCGCTCATGACGTCTTCTCCGCCCTTTCCATCTCCAGCTCGACCTCCGTGCCGCCGTCCGGCACCGCGCGCAGTCGCGCCGTGCCGCCGTTGCGCTCCATGCGGCCGATGATCGATTCTCTAACGCCCATGCGGTCGGCGGGTATCCCCTCGAGGTCGAAGCCGGGACCACGGTCGCGGACGGACACGAAGACCGTCCTGCCCTCGACTTCGGCGTAGACCTGTACGGCGCCGCCCTCGCCACCGTACTTGGCGGCGTTCACCATCGCTTCCCGCGCGGCCTGCATCTGTGCGGTCAGGCCCTCGTCGAGCGGGCAGTCGCCCACGACGACGACCTCGATGGGGACACCGTGCTTGTCCTCCACCTCGGCCGCGTTACGCCGGACCGCCTCGGCCAGGGTCGCGGGCTCGTCCGCCTCGTCCTTGCCGGTGCCCTCCGGTTTGTAGAGCCAGGCGCGCAGGTCGCGCTCCTGGGCGCGGGCGAGCCGTCGCACCTCGTTCGCGTTCTCCGCGTTGCGCTGGATCAGGGTCAGGGTGTGCAGCACCGAGTCGTGGACATGGGCGGCGACCTCGGCCCGCTCCTGCGCGCGGATACGCATCAGGCGCTCCTCGGAGAGGTCCTGGGTCATGCGCACGAGATAGGGGCCTGCGAGGAGCGCCGTGCCGACCAGGACCGCGAGTGCCGCCTGGAGAACGGAACCGAGATGGGCTGCCGAGCCCTGGAGCACGAATATCCCGGAGACGCCCGCGGTGACGAGCAGGACACCGGCCGCGGAGCGCAGCAGCGTGAGCGTACGACGACGACGGCCGACCTCCACCCAACGGGCCCGGCGCGCGTTGTCCGCCTGGCGCCAGACCAGGGCGACGCCCGCGCCGACGAGAACGGTCGGCCAGAGATAGGCCCTCGCCCCACCGCCGAGATTCACATTGCCGACGAAGACCATGGCCACGACGACCATGAGGAGCAGGGCGACGATCTGGCCCCGGTCCGGCTTGCGGGCCACGAGTCTGCGGCGGCCGTCGGAGGCGGTCTCGGTGGTGAAGGCCGGGGTGCGCCCGGAGTCGACGCCGCCGACGCCGAGCGGCACGAAGAACCAGAAGGCGGCATAGAGCAGCGCCCCGAGGCCGTCCGCCATGAACAGGCCGGCGAACACCAGCCGCACCCAGATCACGGGCAGCCCGAGGTGCCCGGCGAGCCCTCGCGCCACGCCCCCGAGCCAGCGTCCGTCGCTGCTGCGGTAGAGCTTGCGCGGGGGCCGCGGGTCGTCGAGGGGCGCTGCTGCGGCTTCCGGCATGCCATCGATGTTCACACGGCCGGAAGGCGGGAGCATCAGGGTCGACCCCCGAGACTCCCCTGATCTTCGGCAGACCGGTGCTCGAACGGCTCCCCCCGCCTCTGTCAGGGCCGATATCAGGGTTCGGCCAGGGTCATCCCGACTGCCGTCGGGGCTTCGCGCCCGTCACCATGGACACATGACAGATCAGCAGCACGCGGCAGCGGAGCCGGATCCCGGCCCCGGCCCGGGCGCCCCGCCATCGGGCGCCGGGCCGCGGGACGCCGCGCCGCCCGCCGCGGGCACCGCCACGGGAGCCGCGGAGGGTGCGGGAGCACCAGGCGCGACAGGTGAGGAACCGCGCGCGCACGGGGAGCCGCCCGCGCCGGAGGGCCCGCGCAGGTTCCGGCGCGACCGGCGGCAGAAGCTGCTGGGCGGGGTGTGCGCCGGGCTGGGGCGGCAGTGCGACATGGACCCGGTGATCTTCCGGATCGTGCTCGCGGTGCTCTCCGCGACGGGGGGCATCGGTCTCATCTTCTATGGCTTCGTCTGGCTGTTCGTTCCGTACGACGACGAGGAGGAGAACGAGGTCCGCAAGCTCCTCACCGGTCGCGTCGACGGCCACGCGCTGGCGGCCGTGCTGTTCGCCCTGGTCGGCTGCGGCGTGTTCCTGTCGATGCTGAACAACGCGAGCGTGCTGACGTTCGCCGTCGTCCTCTCCCTGCTGCTCGCGGGCGCGGGGTACTGGTCGCAGCAGCGCGGCGCCCCCGACCCGGACCCGCTCGCCGCCCAGGCCGTGGCGGACGCCCCGCCGGAGGCCCAGGCCCCGCCCGTCCCCGTCTCCTACCCCTCCTGGTGGCGCGACCCGATCGTCAAGGACGGCTCGCACGTGGGCGGCACGGGCTATCTGTGGGGCCCGGTGGACGCCCGGGACCGGGATGTCGCGGCGGCGCTCAACATCGCCCGCGGCACGCCCCGGCCGGACATACGGGACCTCCGCGCGGCCCGTGAGCCGCAGCCGCGCGGCCCACGCTGGATCGGCGGCTGGGTCTTCCTGCTCGCGCTGGTCGCAGGCGGTCTCGGCACGGGCCTGACATGGAACGACCATCCGCTCGCCACCAGCCTGCAGACCGGTCTGTCCTGCGCGCTCGTCGTTTTCGGTCTGGGCATCGCACTCAGCGCGTTCGTGGGGCGTACGGGCGCGGGGTCGGTCTTCCTCGCGGTGATCACGGCGGCGCTGCTGGCCGGTTCGGTGGCCATGCCGAAGGACATCAGCACCCATTGGATGCGGGTCGAATGGACTCCCCAGACCGCTGCCGCCGTACCGCAGAGATTCGACCTCGGCACAGGTGTGGGCACCCTCGACCTCACCCACCTCGGCCTCACCAAGGGCCAGACGGTGACGACGACCGCCGAGGTGGGCGCGGGCCGGCTGAAGGTGATCGTCCCCAAGGACGCGACCTTGAAGCTGAACATCGACGTGGGCGTCGGGGACATCCAGTTGCCGGGTGACGGCAAGAAGGACGTGGACGTGGAACCGGGCAAGCACAAGCAGGTGACCCTGCCGGCCCCGACCGGCAGCAAGGACGGCGGCACGCTCGACCTGAACCTCCAGGTCGGCGTGGGACAGGC
The DNA here is from genome assembly GCF_036227505.1 of Streptomyces sp. NBC_01450. Taxonomy (NCBI): domain Bacteria; kingdom Bacillati; phylum Actinomycetota; class Actinomycetes; order Kitasatosporales; family Streptomycetaceae; genus Streptomyces; species Streptomyces sp. NBC_01450. The sequence goes on from NZ_CP109480.1 coordinate 4,833,873, forward strand.
GGAGGTGATCCGTGCCACGTCATGAGTTCCAGCCGGGAAAGCTGGTCGCCGGTCTCTTCCTCACCGCCGCGGGCCTCACCTACGCGGGCGACGCGGGCGGTTGGTGGGACACACCGTGGTTCGCGATCATCCCCGTCGTCACGGGTGGGCTCTGCCTCGCGGGCGCGGTGGCGTTCCTGACCCATGGCATACGTCGACGACGGTTGAGGCGGCGGGGCGCGGGGGTGTCCGGGTAGCGGGAGTGTCCGGGTAACCGGGCATAAACGGACCGTCGGTAGGTGCGGGGCGACCTACGCCCCGCACCTACCGACGTGTGATGCGCTGACCTGACTTGACCTGCGATGCCTAGTAGCTGAGGTCTCCGGACCGTTGCCCGCGCCTCGCGCGCAAGGCCGCGTCGACGGAGAAGACCGATGCGCCCGCGAGGACCAGGGGCAGCCAGGCCATCAGGTAGGCAAGGTCGTTGCCGTAGTAGTACGGGTCGGAGGCCCAGCTCACCGTCAGCCACAGGCTGAGCGAGATGAGCGCGCCGCCGAGCGCCGCGAGGCGGGCCAGTAGGCCGATCAGAGTGCCGATGCCGACGGCCAGTTCGCCGAAGGCGATGGCGTAGCCGAAGCCGACGGGGCTCTTCAAGGCGAGGTCGACGAGGGCCGGGATCGCGGAGGAGTCGCGCACGTTGCGCATCAGGTCGCCGACCGAGCCGGAGCCCGAGGCGGAAAGGAAGGTGCTGTCGGTGAGTTTGTCGAGGCCGGCGTAGATGAAGGTGACGCCCAGGAAGACCCGCAGGGGCAACAGGGCGTAACGGGTGGCGGTGTCCCGCCAGTTTCGTCCGCCGCCGTCGAGATGGGGGGTTTGGGTGTCCGACCGCATACCGTGAGTCATCGCTCTCCGCCGCCTCTCGCCCGCGTGCCGTTGACCCCTCAACAAACCATACGTACGAGAGTGGGTTCCAGCTCAACGCTCGGGGCCACTTTTTTCGCCCCCGCCGCCCCTACCCGTCCCATCCGTATCTGGGGGCTGCGCCCCCAGACCCCCGATCGGCCTGACCGGCCTCGTCCTTGAACGCCGGACGGGCTGGAAGGTGCGGGCCAGGGTGGTGGGGCATCGGCCTTCTTCCTCATCCTAGTCCTCAAGAACGCCGCGACCAGCCCCCACCGTCCGCAGACTCCGGTGTGCACCCGCAACCACCCGCGACCACCCACCCGTAGCTACGGGGCTCAGTCCGTTACCTCGATCAGGCAGCGGTTTGTCTCCACCCCGGCCGCCGTCACCACCTGGACCTCCACCCGGCCCGGTTCCACGTCCACCGGGACCGGGACGGTCAGGACCGCGTCCGTGGGGTTGCTGAAGCCACCGGGGACCGGCACCAGGGGGACATGGACATGCACCGCGCCGATGCGGACGACCATGCGGGACAGACGGTCCGCGCTCTGGGCGCCGGGTGGGACGAATCCGGCGCCCCGGATCTCGATGTCGTCGCCGGTGCGGATCGGCGCGTCGAGGTCGCCGGCCTCACGGGAGCGGACGACGGAGAGGATGACGGGACGGCCGCCCTCGGCGTACTTCCCGGCGAGATAGGTGGCCGCCGAGACGAGGACCAGGAGCGCGAGACCCCAGGGGAGATCGGGGAGTTGCTCCGGACGCCGGGCCAGCCGTACCGCCGCGAAGACCAGGGCGACGGCACCGACGGCGACGTACTGGATGTCGGCGAAGCTGCCCCGGCCCGAGTCGTCCGTGAGGAGGTCGGCGGCGCGCGGCCGGTCCGCGCGTACCTTCTGCAGGCGTTGCCCGAGGACCCGCAGGCCCACGGTCCGGCGTACCAGGACCGCGATCGCGCAGACGACGGCGATGACGGTCACCACACCGGCGCCGCGGGCGAGTTCGAGGCCGGCGATCAGGTCGTCGCGTTTGCCGTGGGCGGAGGCCGCCGCCAGCTGGCCCACCAGGACGAGCACGGCGTAGACGACGAACAGGACCCAGCCGGCGGCCATGGCCCGCGAGGTGGAGAGGCGGTTGTCCTCGCCGATGACCGGGGCGAGGGCCCCGCCCCGCGCCCGGTGCAGATAGCCCGCGCCCGTCAGCCCGCCGGCCACCACGAGGGCGGCGAGCAGGCCTGCCGTGCGCGCCGCCGTCCAGCCCGCGCCGATCGCCGTGAGGGCCTGGACGAGGAGCAGCGTCAGGACGGCTCCCCACACCGCGTACGCCGTACGTCGCCACAGCCGTCCCAGCCATGCCTCGCCGTCGACACGCCCGCGCTCGGCGACCAGGTCGGCGGACTGGGTGAGTTCGTCGGAGACCCACTGCCGGGACGCGGACGCCGAGTGCGCGACAGCGGCGGGCAGCCCCTGCCCGGACGCCAGTTCGTCGCGCCTGGCCAGGAACGCGGCGACGGCGCGCCGGTGCCCCTCGCGCGCCCCGTGCGGACAGTCCCCGCAGGCGCAGCCGCCCGTGTGCGCCGCCCCCTGTCCCGCGCCGAGCCCGCCACCGCGCTCCGCGCCGTGTCTCGCCTCCTGCACCGCCACGCCCGCTGCCGCCTTCCCCGCGCCGAGAGCTGCCTCGCAAGCTACAACTGCCTTGCGATGACAGGGCATTGTGCCGCACGCAACAGTGCTCGCGTCGGGCAGGTCCGGTCAGCGCGGGTGAAGCACCGGACCCCGTGTTGACCCGGCTGCGAGAATTTCCCCATGGCCGAGATCATCCAGCGCGACGGAACCTGGGCCTTCGACGGCAGCACGGTCAGGATCACGCCGGGACTCCACCGCTCCGTGCCGTTGTTCCGGCAGACGTACGGAGAGATCACGGTTCCCCTGGAGGCGGTTTCAGGCATCGTCTACGAGCCCGAACGCAAACGCGGCAGACTGCGCCTCAGGCTCCGTGAGGGCGCCGACCCGCTGCTCCAGGCGACCGGCGGGCGGCTCCCCGACGCGGCGGACCCGTACCGGCTGACCATCGACATCGACCGTACCGGGGTCGCCGAGTACGTCGCCGAGGAGATCCGGCACGCCCTGCTCCTGGACCAGATCCCCAAGGAGCCGGCGAAGGCCTTCCTCCTCGCGGGGCCGCCCGTGCCCGTGTCCGTCCGGTCCAGCGACGGCACAATCTCCTTCGACGGCGCGCAGGTGCGGATCGACTGGGCGGACACCTCGGACCGGGTCAAACGGGCGACGGGGCCGCGGATCATCGCCGTCGGGGACCTGGTGCAGGTGGAGTGGCTGCCCAACTCCGGGTACGAGGACGGGTTTCTGCGGTTCGTGACGCGCGAGACCGTGTTCTCCAAACTGCCGCCGGAGAAGGATCCGTTCGCCCTCGACCTGTGGGGCAGCGCCCGCCGCGATCTGCTCACCGCGCTCGTCGCCGCCGCGGTGACCGCCCGGCTGCCGCATCCGTCCCTCCGGGCGGGCGAGCACGTCGACCGGCCGCCGCAACTCACCGCCTCCGCGGCGGGACCGGTACCGGCGACCGTACCGCCGCAGGCCGACCACCACGACGTACTGCTGCGCCGGCTGCGGGAGCTGGGCGAGCTCCACCGCGACGGCGTCCTCACGGACGAGGAGTTCGCGGCGACCAAGGCGGCGGTACTGCGGGGTTTCTAGGGCCTGTCCGGGCCGAGGCGCTCCGGGATTCAGCTGAGAAGGTCCGGTTCGCTGCGGCTGATGTCCTGCCACAGCGGCTGGTAGTTGATCCACGCCACCAGGTCGCCGCCGAGCTGCTCCCGGGTCGCGACCGCCTGCTTGTGGTCGATGAGGACGGGGCGGCCCGCGGCCCGTGCGGTCAGCTGGACCTGGCTGGAGCGTTCCATCGACAGGAACCACCAGGCCGCCGCGTCCACCGAGTCACCCACGGTCAGCAGCCCGTGGTTGCGCAGCACCAGTGCCTTGCGGGTGCCGAGCGCGGAGGCGATGCGGCGGCCCTCCTCGGTGTCCACGGCGACACCGGTGTACGAGTCGTACAGCGCGATGTCCTCGTAGAAGGCGCAGCTCTCCTGGCTGATCGGGTCGAGCAGGTCACCGAGGGCGGACAGGGCGCGGCCGTACACGGAGTGGCAGTGCGCGACGGCGACGACGTCGGGGCGGGCGGCGTGGACCTGGGCGTGCACGGTGAACGCCGCCTGGTTCACGTGGTAGCGGCCCTCGATCACCTGCCCGTCCTGGTTGGCCATGACCAGGTCGCTCACGGTGACGTGCTTGAAGGGCATCCCGAAGGGGTTCACCCAGAAGCAGTCGCTGTACTCCGGGTCACGCGCGGTGATGTGCCCGGAGACCCCGTCCTCGAAGCCGAGCCGCCCGAAGATCCGCAGCGCCCCGGCCAGCCGTTCTTTCCGGTGGCGTCGCTCGTCGTCCAACGAGTCGTGCATCGGCGGCATGGCGAACCGCAGCTGGTCGGTGGGCAGGGGCAGGGGCGGAGTGGGCCCTTGCATAGGTCCTCCAGCACTGGCGTGTTCGATACGGAGCGGAAGTTACCTCTGGTAGGCGCAGGAGAACAGAGCCGTTCGGTGAAGAGAGTGCGCAACCGTTACGAGACTGCCGGGGCCACCGTCCGAGGGCGCCCATCGACCGCCCATCGACCGCCCGCCAATACCCGACAGAAGGTGTCGGGTATTGGCGCGACACTCACCGTATGAGCGCTACCAAGAGCCCTGCCGAACACGCGAACCCCGCCCGCTGGGGCACCTTCGCCGCCGCCGAACCCTCACTCGCCCGCTCGGCCGAAGAGCGCTTCGGGGCCTTCACGCACCACGTCCTCGCGACCCTCCGCAAGGACGGTTCGCCCCGGACCACCGGCCTTGAGGTGCGTTTCCTGCGCGGCGAGCTGTGGCTCGGCATGATGCCGGACTCGCTCAAGGCGCTCGACCTGCGCCGCGACCCGCGCTTCGCGCTCCAGGCGAACCCGGGTCCGGGCACGGCGATGGGGGGCGGGGACGTCCGGATCAGCGGACGGGCCGTCGAGGTCGACGACGGGGCGGTCAAGGCCGCGTACGTGAAAGAGGTGGAACCGCCGGAGCCGTTCCACCTCTTCCGCACCGAGCTGACGGAGGTCGCATGGACCTACGTCGAGGACGACACGTATCTCGTCGTCCAGGTCTGGACGCCCGGAGAGCCGGTGCGGACTCTCAGGCGGACCTGAGGGGTGGGACTACTCCCACTCGATCGTGCCCGGGGGCTTGCTCGTGACGTCGAGGACGACTCGGTTGACGTCCGCGACCTCGTTGGTGATGCGGGTCGAGATCTTGGCGAGGACCTCGTACGGGAGGCGCGACCAGTCGGCGGTCATCGCGTCCTCGGAGGAGACGGGGCGCAGCACGATCGGGTGACCGTACGTGCGGCCGTCGCCCTGGACGCCCACGCTGCGGACGTCCGCGAGCAGGACCACCGGGCACTGCCAGATGTCACGGTCCAGGCCGGCCGCCGTGAGCTCCTCGCGGGCGATGGCGTCGGCCTCGCGGAGCAGGTCCAGGCGCTCCTTGGTGACCTCGCCGACGATCCGGATGCCGAGGCCCGGGCCCGGGAAGGGCTGGCGCTGGACGATCTCGTCGGGGAGACCGAGCTCCTGCCCGACCATCCGGACCTCGTCCTTGAACAGCTTGCGCAGCGGCTCGACGAGCTCGAACTCGAGGTCCTCGGGGAGGCCACCCACGTTGTGGTGGGACTTGATGTTGGCCGTGCCGGTGCCGCCACCGGACTCGACCACGTCCGGGTAGAGCGTGCCCTGGACGAGGAACGCGACGTCCTCGCCCTCCGCGGCCTCGGCGATGATCTCCGCCTGGGCCTGCTCGAAGACCCGGATGAACTCCCGGCCGATGATCTTCCGCTTCTCCTCGGGGTCCGAGACACCCTTGAGCGCGGTGAGGAACCGCTCCTGCGCGTCCACGACCTTCAGCTGTACGCCGGTCGCGGCCACGAAGTCCTTCTCGACCTGCTCGGTCTCGCCCTTGCGCATCAGGCCGTGGTCGACGTAGACGCAGGTCAGCTGGGAGCCGATGGCCTTCTGTACGAGAGCGGCGGCGACGGCGGAGTCCACACCGCCGGAGAGGCCGCAGATGGCGCGCTTGTCGCCGACCTGCTCGCGGATGAGGGCGACCTGCTCGTCGATGACGTTGCCGGTCGTCCAGCTCGGCGTGAGGCCCGCGCCGCGGTACAGGAAGTGCTCGAGCACCTGCTGGCCGTGCGTGGAGTGCATGACCTCGGGGTGGTGCTGGACGCCGTACAGCTTCTTCTCGTCGTTCTCGAAGGCCGCGACCGGGACGACGTCAGTGGACGCCGTGACCGTGAAGCCCTCGGGGGCGGCGCTGCACGCGTCGCCGTGCGACATCCACACCGACTGCTCGTCCGGGGTGCCCTCGAAGAGGGTCGATCCGGACTTGGAGACGTGCAGGGGCGTACGGCCGTACTCGCGGGCGCCGGTGTTGTCGACCGTGCCGCCGAGGGTCGTCGCCATCAGCTGGAAGCCGTAGCACATGCCGAAGACGGGGACGCCGGACTCGAAGATCGCTCGGTCGAGGCGGGGGGCGCCCTCGGCGTACACCGACGAGGGGCCTCCGGAGAGGATGATCGCCGCCGGGTTCTTGGCGAGCATCTCCTGGACCGGCATGGTGCTCGGCGCGATCTCGCTGTAGACCCGGGCCTCGCGGACGCGGCGGGCGATGAGCTGGGCGTACTGCGCACCGAAGTCGACGACCAGGACGGTGTCGGGGGCGGCGGGGGACGCTTCTGGCACGGTTTGCCTTCCGGCGGTGAGCAGGGGGTGTGGGGTATCGAGTCTACCGGGGGTCCGTGGGGGCGTGCCTGCGCCGGGTTTCTCCGCCCCCGCACCCCGCCAGGGGCTGCGCCCCCGCATCGCCCGAAGGGCCCGTCCTCAAACGCCGGACGGGCTGAAGGTGCGGGGATGGGCCTGGGGCGCCCCGTCCGAATCCCGGTTCCGCATCTCAGTATCCGAAGCCGCTTGGACTTGGCACGGGCCTGTGGGCATACTGCTTCCATGCTCACGCAGACGACCTTCCTGTTTACCTATGGCAACCGGCCCACCGGCTGCCATGGTCGTGCTGCTTGAGCAACTGACAAGCGACTTCCCAGGCGCCCCGGGCCGACAAGGCCCGGGGCGTCTGTCGTTTCCGGGTCCTGCCGATCCGGGGCACCTCAGCCCAAAGAGGAGCCCACCATGGCCGACGTACTCGACAAGACCGGCGCCCGTACCGACGAGGCCGCAGGCGTGATCACCGGCGCCCGTGAACGCATCGACGCCCTCGACGACCGGATCATCGGTCTCGTCCAGGAACGGATGGCCGTGTCGGCGGTGATCCAGGAGGCCCGGATCGACTCCGGCGGCCGCCGGGTGAACCTCTCCCGCGAGATGGAGATCCTCGCCCACTACAGGGACGCGCTCGGCAAGCCCGGCACCTCGCTCGCCATGACGCTGCTGGAACTGTGCCGCGGCCGCGTCTGAACCCCGTACGCGACGTACGCACGTACGCCTGCCCTCTCACCCGTACGGCGCGTGACCGGGGCGCCGCGGGGTTCGTTGGTCCTGGTGTCCGTGCCAGCCAGGGGCGGGCCCGAAAGAACCACGCGTGGCTCCACTGGGGCGATGAGACGTACGGATCGTGCCGTACGTCGTGGGACCTCGTCCCAGGGGTGTGACCGGACGGCAGGGGACAGCAGCCCGGTCACTCAAGAGAACGGTCGGCTCCGGGGACGCCCGGGGCCGTCCGACGGCGGTCCCAGTCCCGTACCCCCATGTTCGAACCCCGTATCCGTACCCCGTTGTCCGTACCGAGACCCGCGGCGCGCCCCCCGGCGCCGCTCCTCAGGCACCGGCGCTGCCCTGACGTCGGTGCTGGCGAAGAAGGGCCCCGCGGTTTCCGTCCCGCGGGGCCCTTCGCACGCCTGTCAGATCCCGCCTGCCCGCCTGTCAGCTCCCGTCAGGTGCGGGACACCGTGCCGCACGTCTCCGTGCCGGAGTGCTGGAGGTCCCGGCTGCGGTCGTACGGATCGGTCGTGGGCCCCGTGGGAGGCGCGCCGGTGGGGGTCGACGAGTCGAAGTGGGGGTGCAGGAAACCGTCGTAGACATCGCAGGCCGTATTGCCGAAGTCCTGCTCGTACCGGAGGATCGACAGCTTGCCGGGGGTGGCCTGGTACTTCCTCGGGTCGAGGAGTTCGAGGTCGAGGACGCGGCGCACGATGGTGCGGGCCACTTCGGTCGAGCCCCCGCCGGAACCCTCGTTCGACGCCCCCGGCGTCTCCGTGGCTCCCGACGCCCCCGACGCCTGGTCGGCCTGGATCAGGGGGTAGACGAACGTGTAGTCCATGTGGATGGCGACGGACGCGTGTGCGCCCGCCTTGAACGTCATCCGGCCACGGACCTTGACCACATCCCCGGCCGGCCGCACCTCGCCCGGGTCGAACCGGCTGAAGAGCGTCAGCGGATCGTGCTTCTTCCCCGGCGCGCGCAGCCAGCTGTTCGCGTCGTCCAGCATGCGGGGCTGCTTCGGGTCGAGGAGCGCGAGCACGCTCTCGGGGCGCTCGCCACGCAGGGTCCCCGGGTTCAGGTTCGCACCGACGAGCAGGGCCTTCGCCTGCTTCAGGGCCGTGGCCACCTGCGCGCGGGTGAACGTACCGATCGACGTGGCCTTCGGTACGTCGATGGCGGCGGCACCGTCGGCCCAGCGCTCGGCGGGCGATCCGGCGAACGGCCTGTCGAGGGTCGGGGTGTCGGGCGGGGCGCTGGAGGGAGCGGCGGTCGGGGCCGCGGTTTCGGCGGGCAGCGTGGCGGCGGCCGCGCCGCCGGACGACGTACCGGACGACGTGCCGAACGGGTCGCCGGGCAGCAGCGACGGCTTGACCGCCACCAGCGCCACGGCGATCGCGACGGGCACGCCGAGGATCGCCCACAGCCGGCGCCGACGGGTCGCGCGCCCGTTCATCTCCCGCCAGGCCGGACCCGTCCGCCACCCCTCCGGCTGAGCGCCCTGGGCGTCCTTCTGCCGGAGCCGCTCGGTCACCATGCGCGCCCGGGCGGACGGCTCCTTCGGCGCCGAACCGCGGATGTCACGTTCGGTGTCGCGGGCGAACCGCTCCCACACCTCGTCGGGGATGGAGGGTTGCTCGAACTCCCCGGACTCTCCCGCCCCTTCGGGCTGCTTATCAGACACGAGGATCAGTTGTAAGTGGATCGAAAGGCCGCACACAAGGCGCACCCGTGTGTGACACAGCCCACATAAGAATTCTGTGAACGGAGACACAACCGTTTACAGGTTTCGCGGGTCACACCTGCTGAACCAACGGCCACACCCGCGCCCCACACGCGGAGGCCTCATCCCATACGAGTACCGCGACAACGTGGTACACCGGACTTTCCGAGGTCTTCATGAAGCTTCGCCGTGCCATGGCCGTTGCGGCCGCGACGGCAGCAATAGCCCCACTGGCGCTGCTTTCGGCGCCGGCCGCGTTCGCGACGGACGGGAGCCCCACCCCCAGCGCGACGGTGTCCGAGACCGCGAGCGAGACCGCGTCGGCGACCCCGACCGAGACCACTCCCGCGCCCTCCGAGACCCCGTCCGCGTCGGCGACCGAGACCACTCCGGCTCCGAGCGCCTCCGCCACGGCCACCGCCACCACCTCGACCTCCGCGACCCCCGCGCCGAGCACCACGTCGCCGGAGCCGTCCGACACGCCGGAGCCCGAGCCGTCCGAGTGCCAGGACTCCAAGGTCGACGTCTCCATCTCCGGCCTGCCCGGCAAGATCGCGGCGGGCAGCGGTTGGCACAAGTTCTCCCTGAACGTGCTCAACAACTCCAAGTCCACGCTCAACGAGCTCGGCTTCTTCGCCGGCGCGTCCTCCGACAAGGCGGGCGACAACCTCTTCCAGAGCAAGAAGGTCCAGCTCCAGGCGTACAACGAGGACACCAAGGCGTGGGAGGACGTCGACTCCGAGGGCTACGCGGTCGGTTACGTCGGTTACACCGACGAGCTCAAGCCCGACTACGAGGTCGACATCCCGCTCCGTATCAACGTGAAGTCCAGCGCCCCGGTCGGCGCCGGCTTCTCGCTCGGCGCCAGCATCTACGGCGACACGGACGGCGAGTGCACGGGCTTCGGCGAGGTCGCGTACAAGTTCCAGATCGTCTCCTCGGGTACCGACACCGACGGCACCAAGCCGCAGGAAGGCGGCAAGGTTCCGGTCTCGGACAAGCCGGCCGACAAGGGCAACACCCCTGAGGTCAACGGCAGCCTCGCCGAGACCGGCTCCAGCTCCGCCCTGCCGATGATCGCGCTCTCCGGTGGCATCGCCGTCGTCGCCGGTGCGGGTGCGGTGTTCGTGGTGCGGCGTCGCAAGTCGGGTGCCGCGACCGCGTAAGCACGCTTCACAAAAGAAGCGTAAGCACGCTTCACAAAAGAAGAAGGACCTGGGCTCGGAGGGGGGCACAGGTCCTTCTTCGCGTTTCCTTCTTCGCGTTCACATGAGCCGTCCGCCCCCACGTGCCGCCTACGGCTTCGGGGGCACCGTCGGCATCCCCAGGAACGGCAGCCGCAGCGCGCCGAAGGCGTCCGCGGGCACCGCCGGGTCGCGGGGCTCCACCGGCTTCAGACGTTCGTACGCCGCTCCCGACGCCGGACGCGGGTCCGCCTCGCCCTTGTTGGGCCAGTACGACATCGCTCGCTCGGCCTGGGCGGTGATGGTGAGCGACGGGTTCACCCCGAGGTTCGCGGAGACCGCGGCGCCGTCGACGACAGAGATGCCCGGGTGGCCGTAGAGCCGGTGGTACGGGTCGATCACGCCGGTCTCGCGGGAGTCGCCGATCGGGCAGCCGCCCAGGAAGTGCGCGGTGAGCGGGGTTCCCATCAGCTCGCCCACGTTGCTGCCCGCGAAGCCGTTGATCTCCGCGGCGACGGCCGACGCGGCCTCGGACGCGGCCCTGATCTGCTTGGGGTTGGGCGCGCCGTGCCCCTGCCGGGCCGTCAGCAGCCCCTTCCCCGCGCCCTTCGGCTTCAGATACGTCGTCAAGGAGTTGTCCAGCGACTGCATCACCAACCCGATGATGGTCCGCTCGGACCAGCGTCGGTTGGAGAGCGAGCGGAGCACGAGGAGGGGGTGCTTCGCGGCGTTCGCCAGCCATCCCGCCACCCGCGACGAGCCCTCCGCGTACGGGACCTGGAGGATGGACAGGCCGCCCATGGCGTTCGAGCCCTTGCCGTAGCGGACGGGCTCGATGTGGGTGTTCTCGTCCGGGTGGATCGACGACGTGATGGCGACACCCCGGGTGAAGTCGGCCTTGGGCGTGCCGTGCGCCTTGCGGTAGCGGCGGTTGTCGGTCTGGGCGCCCACCAGCGCCTCCGAGTTGGTGCGGGTCAGCTCGCCCAGCCTCGGGGAGAGGTAGGGCAGCTGGCCGCCCGCCTTCATCCGGTGCAGCAGTGTCTGCGTGCCGTAGGTACCCGCGGCGATGACGACCCTGCGCGCCTTGAACGTCCGCCCTTCGCCCTTGCGCCTCTCGACCGTGGGCAGGGTGGCGACGGCGTACCCGCCCTGCGAATCGTCGGTGACGGACACGACGGTCGTCATCGGGTGCACGACCGCGCCCGCCTTCTCCGCCAGGTACAGGTAGTTCTCGTTGAGGGTGTTCTTCGCCCCGTGCCGGCAGCCGGTCATGCACTCGCCGCACTCGGTGCACGCCTTGCGGGCGGGTCCGGCGCCCCCGAAGTAGGGGTCCTCCACCTCACCGCCGGGCCCGGCCTTCGCCGTACCGTCCGCGTCCTGCCCGTCGCCGAAGAAGACGCCGACCGGCGCCATGTGGAAGGTGTCGCCGACGCCCATCCGCTGCGCGGCCGCCTTGAGATGGACGTCGGACGGGGTCATCGTCGGGTTGAGCCGTACGCCGAGCATGCGGCGCGCCTGGTCGTAGTACGGCTTCAGCTCCTCCCGCCAGTCGGTGATGTCCTTCCACTGCGGGTCGTCGAAGAACGCCTTCGGCGGTACGTAGAGGGTGTTGGCGTAGTTCAGGGAGCCGCCGCCGACTCCGGCGCCCGCCAGCACCATGACGTTGCCCAGCAGATGGATGCGCTGGATGCCGTACATGCCGAGGGCCGGCGCCCACAGATAGTTCTTGATGTCCCAGGAGTTCTTGGGCAGCGCGTCGCGGGTGAAGCGACGGCCGGCTTCCAGCACGCCTACGCGGTAGCCCTTTTCGGTGAGCCTGAGGGCCGTGACCGAGCCACCGAAGCCGGAGCCGACGACGAGGACGTCGTAGTCGTAAGCGGTGTCGTCCGGGGTGTGGACGGAGTTCTCCTGTGACACGTGCTGCTCTCCTCATCGAGAACGTGGTGCGGCCTGACGGAGCCCTTGCCGGAGCCCTCTGCGGGGCCCTCGGCGGAGCCCTTATCGCAGCCGGAGCGCCTTCATCACCCTCAGGCTGCGGCTCATGAACTCCGCGTACTTCTCGTCGTCCATGCCGAGCGAGGGCGCCATCGGCAGCAGCCGCTGCTGGGCGACGGTCTGCGCCTCGGTGTACTTGAGGATGCCCTCGGAGCCGTGCCGGCGGCCGAGGCCGGAGTCCTTCATGCCGCCCATCGGCGACTGGACACTGCCGTACGCGGGCGCGTACCCCTCGTTGACGTTCACCGTGCCGGTGCGCAGCCGCGCCGCGACCGCGCGTCCGCGCCGCCCGTCCTTCGTCCAGACGGACGAGTTGAGGCCGTACGGCGTGGAGTTGGCGAGTTCGACGACCTCGTCGTCCGTCTTGAAGCGGTAGAGGGAGACGACGGGCCCGAAGGTCTCCTCGTTGCAGACGGCCATGGGGGCCTCCACGCCGTCGAGGATGGTGGGCTCGTAGAAGTAGGGGCCGATGTCGGGACGGGCCACGCCACCGGCGACGACCTTGGCGCCCTTCGCGACCGCCTCCTCGACATGCCGGGTCACGGTCTCCAGCTGCCGCTCCCCCACCAGCGAGCCCATGTCGGCGCCGTAGGCGAGGGAGGTGCCGAGCCGCATGGCCTTGGTCCGGGCGGCGAAGCGCTCCGCGAACGCGTCGGCGACGGACTCGTGGACGTACAACCGCTCGATGGAGATGCAGAGCTGACCGGCGGAGGAGAAGCAGGCGCGGACGGCGCCCGCGGCGGCCTTGTCGATGTCGGCGTCCTCGAGAACCACCATGGCGTTCTTGCCGCCGAGCTCGAGGGAGACGCCGACGAGCCGGGCGGCGGCGCCCTGGGCGACCTCGCGGCCGGTCCTGGTGGACCCGGTGAAGGAGACGTAGTCGGCGTGCTTGACGACCTCCGGCCCGACGACCGGCCCGTCCCCGATGACGACCTGGAACACCTCGGCGGGCAGCCCGGCCTCGACGAGCAGGTCACGCGCCCACAGGGCGGTGAGGCAGGTCTCGGTGTCCGGCTTCATGACGACCGCGTTGCCCGCGACGAAGGCCGGGAGCGCGTCGCCGACGGAGAGTTCGAGGGGGTAGTTCCAGGGCGCGATCTGGCCCACGACTCCGCGCGGGTGGCGCAGTTCGGTGACCTTGGTGAGGGTGGGCATGGCCCCGGCGTGCCGCTTGGGGCGGAGGTAGGCGGGAGCCTTCCTGCCGTAGTGGCGGGCGGCCACGACGACGGCCTGCACCTCCTCGTGCGCGTGCAGCCGGGCCTTGCCTGTCTCCAGCTGGATGAGGTCGAGCACCTCCGCCTGCCGGGCGAGCACCAGGTCGTGGAAGCGGAGGAGGACCGCGGCGCGCTGCCGTACGGGCGTGGCGCCCCAGGCGACCTGCGCCCTACGGGCCCGCTCGAAGGCCTCCTGTACGTCCTCGGGGGTGGACTCGGGCAGGTCGGCCAGCTTCTCGCCGGTGAACGGGGTGTGGTTGGCGGTCCGTCCCGAGCCGACGACACCCTTGGTGAGCTGCGCGACCAGCTCGGGCGTGACCACGTCGGCGGCGGTGCGGGCGCCCACGGGGGCGGGGGCGAGGGGGTTGGTGCCGGTCGTTTCCGACTTGACCGTGCCGGTGATTTCCGAGGCCTGCGAGTCCGTCATGAGCCGCAGCGTATGACGGAGCGGGGGCTTTGGGTACCCGTTGGTAACCCGCTTTCACCGACTGCACACACCGCGCCAGTGGGCACTGGCAGTAAACGCCCTGATCAGGGCGTTGTTCAAGCGGTCGGTGTCGATTCGGGGCCGACCGGGTCGGTCAGCTCTCCACGTCCGCTCCGGCCGCGAACTCCGAGGTGTCGAGGCCGAAGTCGAAGGGCGGGGGAACGTGCAGGGACGTACCGAAGGTGACCGTGGTCCGCGACCGATAGCCCTTCGGGGAAGGATCCCAGAACGCGGTGATCTCCCCCACCTGCATGTCCAGCACCAGATACACGGGGACGACACGCCCGTACGTGTCCAGCTTGTCGAGCCAGTCGGCGTCCTTGGTGGATGCGGAGGTCAACTCCGCGACGAGGGAGAGCGCGGCACCGTCGGCGTGGCGGCCTTCGGCTTCGAAGGCGGATTCGTCGGCCACGTGGAGGTCGGGGCCGAATCCGCGCTCGGAGTGGGGGAACGTGAAGAGAAACGGCGCCACATCCACGTCGTACCCCTCCGGCGCATGCGGCTCGAGCTGGAGCCGCAACGACTTCATCACCTTCTTGTAGCGCAACTTCGACCACGGCGACACGACGATCTTCCCCCGGATGAGTTCAGCCTTGTAGCCCTCAGGCGTGTCCAGCTCCTCGACGGTCCGGAGCATGTCCTCGAAGGCTCCGGCCGAAGGAGCGTCTATGGCCGCCGGACGCTCGCTCATGATGGTCACCGCGGTCCTCCACCGATTACAGGGCGTGTCGCTGCCTCCACGGTAGCGCCGCGCGGACTACGCCGCTCGCAACCGTGGGCCCTCACGCCGCGGCCACCCGGCTCGGATCGCAGCCCCAGTTCGCACCACAGCACCTTTCCGCTTCGCCCGAAGAGGTCGTCGCCGAGCGGGCAGCCGCCCCATGCGTCCGCGTAGTGACATACGAGGAACAACCCGCGTCCGCCGTCCGCCTCGGCGGGGACGGGGTGGAACGGACCGGAACCCTTGTCGAAGGGGGGCGGGATGTGGGGGTCGGCGTCCCAGACACTGACCCGGAGGCGGGTATCGCCGAGGGCACGGAGGCGGAGGGTCGCGGGGCCGGTGGAGTGGCGGTAGGAGTTCGTGACGAGTTCCGAGGTCAGGAGTTCTGCGGCGTCGGTGAACTCGGGCATGCCAAGGAAACCTGAGGAGAGGCACCCCATGACCGAACTCAATTGGCAGAAGTCCACCTACAGCGAGGCGGCCTCCTCCTGCGTCTACCTCGCCGCCACCCCCGCCGGAACGATCCTCCTCCGCGAAAGCGACGAACCGGAGGTCGTCCTCACCACCGGTCCGGGCCAACTCTGCGCCCTGATAGCCATCCTGCGGTCCCGGAACCACGCTCGACCCGCCTGAACGCGAAGTGGCCCCACCAGCACTCCTACTGGTCGGGCCACTCCCGTCCGGTGGACGCCCTGGACCGATGGACCGTCAGAAAGGCGTCATCGACCCGCTTTGAACCTCTACTCGCCGAGCCGTCCGGCCGAGTTCAGCTTCGTCGATAGGGTTCCTCAGAGGACTTCGGAAATGAATCCAGCCTCTCGATCATGCCGGAAATTCCGCTCCGCCCCGCAGGAGGGACTGGCACATATTTCACGAAACCCTCCATCTCTTCCGGCGTCGACGTCTTGGTGCCGTTGAGCGTGACCGACGTCGGGCGGTCCATCTCGTCGTAGGTGAGCGTTGAGGTACCGGTGTCGGGGTCGACGGCCGTCTTCTGCCGCCCCAGCTGGTCGTACTCGTACGACCAGACGTTCCCCGCGTCGTCCGTCACTTTCGACAGCTGGCCCGAGGGCGTGTAGCCGCCGTAGGACTTGGTGACCGCGTCACCCCCTGTCGGGTACTCGATCCGCGTCGTCGCCTGTCCCCGCGCGTCGGAAACGACCGTGGTGGCCGGCTGCCCGGCCGGCGGGTTCGCCGTGACCCGATCACCACCGTACGCGTACGTGGTCCGGCACTTCTCCGTGCCCGCGACCTTGAAGATCGATGCCGTGGCGCGGCTCGCGCCGTCGCACTCCGCGACCGTCTGCGCATCCACGTCCGAGTTGACCGGCAGGAAGAGAGTGGAGGACGGGGCACCAGAGGCGTAATAGGTGTCGTTGACCTTGGCGACGCGGTTGGAGCCGTCGTAGATGATGTCGGCGACCATGCGGCCGCCGCCGTCACCCTCGGTCTGTTGCTGGCGCGGGTGGAGCAGACCGTCGTACAGCGTCCGCTCGCTGCCATACGAGGTGCCGTCGTTCTCGATCTTCTGGGTGTGGACGGCGGTTGGGCCGGAGTCGCCGCGGATCAGGTAGTCGTACTTGATCGGCAGGGTCAGGGATTGGTCCCGATCACGTTCGTCGGGGCCCCGTCTCGACCTCGCCGCTCAGCCCCGCCACAACCCTGCCTCTCGAGTGCGCCCCGGGCGGAACCCGCTCTACCCGCCCCGCGAAAGTCACAGAACCGACTGGATTTCTGGGCTAAACACAGCAGAAACCCCTGCTTTACCTGCACTTTGTTGCCGCGAGTAGCGAAACCGGAGGGGCGCATTCTTGAACGAGAGCGGGCAAATCGACTGACGCGGGGGTGATCCGAACCACGGGCCGAGCTGGCACTTCATCAATCATTCATGTTGAACGCACTGGCAACTCACGGTATATTCACAACTCTGTCGGCACCTTCTCCTCTGCCAATGAACCTCGCTCACATGGTTTCTAAAGCGGCCGAAGAACGAGGCGTGCCCCTTTCTGTCCAGGAGAATGTGACGATGGCTGTGCCCACAGTGTCGGTGATCATCGCTGCCTACAACGCGATGCCCTACGTGACGCGCAGCGTTTCCTCTCTCGCCGAGCAAAGCATCGGCCAAGAGCAGATGGAAGTCATCATCGTCGACGACGGTTCGACCGATGGCACCTCGGCCGAGCTGGAGCGTCTGACCAGCGTGTACCCGGGGCTGTTGCAGGTCATCCGACAGGAGAACTCCGGGGGTCCCGGCGCCCCGCGAAATCGTGGACTCGAGCTCGCGCGCGGGCGGTACGTATTCTTTCTCGACGCCGACGACTACGTGGGGCCGGAGACCCTGGACCGCATGGTCGCCATGGCGGAGAAGAACAACACGGACATCGTCCTCGGCAAAATGGTGGGCGTGGGCGGACGCGGAATGCCCGCTTCCATGTTCAAGCGCAATCAGCCGAAGACCGATGTCTTCAACTCCCGCATCTACTGGACCCTCAGCCCGTTGAAGCTGTTCCGGCGCGAGCTGCTGGAGAAGCACAAGCTGCGTTTCACATCCGGCCTGCCCGTCGGAGAGGACCAGCCGTTCACGGCCCTGGCGTACCTGAACGCGTCGGGCGTCTCCGTCATCGCCGACTACGACTGCCTGTTCTGCACACTGCGGGACGACGGGGGCAACGTCACCACACGCACCGTGGGCGCCGAGCCCCGACTGCAGTTCCTCTCCGCCATGATCGACCTGCTGCTGGAGAACGTGCCGTCCGGCCCCGGCCGCGACCACCTGGCACACCGTCACCTGACCATCGAGGTGCAGGTGCTCCTCAAGGGCCACCTGGTGCACGAGGCCCGCGGCGAGCAAGAGAAGACCCTCGCCCGGATGGCCGAGATCATCGACCGGGTGTGGCACGACGGGATCAACGACCAGCTCTCGGCCATGGCCCGGCTGCGGGTGTACCTCATCCGCCATCGGATGCTCGACGAGATCCTCGAACTGATCGAGTTCGAGAAGAGTCTGGGCAAGAGCGGCATCTCCACCCCCCTCCTCCTCGAGGACGGCCGGGCCTACGCCCGCTACCCCTTCCTCCGCGACCCCGCCCGCGCCGTCCCCGACATCTGCTACGACGTCACCGACAAGGTCGGCGTCCGGCACCACGTCTCCCGGGCCGAGCTGCGCGGCACCACACTCCACCTCGCCGGGCACGCGTACCTCCACCGTGTGGCGACCGAGAACGTGACCACCGAACTCGTACTGCGCGAGCGCGACAACGGGACCGAGTACCGCCTCCCGGTCCTGCACACCCCCACCCCCGGCCTCGGCGCGGACGAGGACGAGGGCCACTACGCCTATGAGAAGGCCGGGTTCGCGGCCGCCATCGACATCGACACCGCCGCCGCCGGCGCGCCGCTCGGCGACGGGCTGTGGGACATCTCCCTGGCGGTCGGCGCTCAAGGGCTGTCGCGCGAGGTGCGGATCGGCGGCAAGCGGGCCGAGGACGTGTCCGGCAAGGCCGACACCCGTGTCATCGCCACCACACAGGGCGTCCGCCCCGTCACCGTGTACACCACCAACCCGCACGGCAACTTCACGATCGACCTCGGCGAGCAAAAGCACCGGGTGCTGTCCCACCTGAAGATCGGCGCCGTGCGCTGGAACGCCAGCACCCCCACCGAACTGCAGATCACCGGACGGTGGACGCTTGGCGCGTACCCCGACGGACCGATGACCCTGGCGCTCAGCAGCGACAGCGGCAAGACGGCCGCCTTCCCGGTTACCGGGACCGCGCACAGCGACACCTTCACCGCCCGGGTGCCCGTGTCCGACCTCCCCGAGGGCACCTGGAGCGGCGAACTGCGGCTCTCCGGCTGGTCTACTCGCCTTCCCCGGCTCCCGAAGGATCTGGCACCGGCCAAGTGGCGCCGCCGGGGCCTGCCCTGGTACGCGAAGCCGGCGTCCGTCACCGGAAGCAGCTTCGCACTGCGCGTGGCGAAGGCGGACCTGCTCAAAGCTGTCGCGGGCAAGCTGAAGCCGTGACCGACGGGGCGTTGGCGGTCCCTTTACTCGCTTGACGTTTACTTGACTCTTACTTCATAGTCCTTTCACCTCATGTACACGGCAGGTATCGGCCACGTTCCCCAACGCGGCCGGTCATGTCCGCACACCGAAGGACTTCCCCAGAATGAAGAGATCCGTGCTGTCGCGCCCGGGCGTCGCAGTGGTCGCGTCGGCACTCTCGCTCGCCCTGGCCACAGGCTGTTCCGACTCCGGTTCGGACTCCGGCTCCGGTGACAAGGCGACCGGCGGCAAGGGGGCGACGGCCACGGTCAAGGCCCTGAGCGGCGCCGAGTTGAAGAAGCGGCTCGTCGGCAAGGGTGACCTCGGCGGGTACCGCTTCGCGGCGGCCGACCAGTCCGAGCGGTTCGCCTCCTCCAAGGAGGAGATCACCGTAGTCGACGACAAGTGCGCGCCGCTCGCCTATGTCCTCACCGGCTTCGCGCCGGGCGACTCGACCGCGTACGTCAACACCATGGCCACGCCGGTGGAGGCCAAGCCCAGCGCGTCCTCCACCAAGAGCATGGAGGACATGACGGAGGAGGAGCTCGACGACGCGCTGAACTCGATCACCGACACCCTGGGCGGGACGGTCACCATCGTCTCGCTCTCCTCGTACGAGGGCGACGGCGCCCAGAAGGCCATGTCCTCGGTCTCCGACGCGGTCAAGGGCTGCGCGGGCGGGTTCACGGCCACGGCGAAGGGCGCGAAGGACGACGCCGAGAAGTTCACCAAGGTCGAGGCCGAGAAGGCCTCGGGCAGCGGCGACGAGTCGGTCGCCTTCGCCGTGACCGGCGTCGCGGACGGTGACAAGATCGTCGTACACGGCGAGGCGGTACGCCACGGCAGCACGGTGGCCACGTACTACTCGATGAACCTGGCCGCGTTCCTCGCCGACGGGAAGCCCAAGGAGTACGGCATCCCCGCCGAGCTCATCAAGGCCCAGGCCGGCAAGCTCGCCTGACCGCTCGTCGCCCCTCTACAACTGGTCGATGCCCAGGTTCGCGATCGCCGTCCTGGCGACTTCACGGCCACGTGCCGTGAAGTCGCCCTTGCCCGGATAGCCGACCGTGAGCTTGTACATGTCGCCCTTGGACGACTTGTAGTAGAAGATCTTCACCTCGCGCGGGCGCGGGTTCTGGCTGTCGGTGGTCGTGTAGGCGACGGTGTTCTCGGCGGCCTGCCTGCCGTGGTATTCCGCGCCCTCCGGGTCCGTCCGCGGGGCCTTGGGCATGCTCAGCTCGTACGCGCCGCTGTCCTTGAAGTCGTCGTTGTCGGCGTACATCTCGGCGGCCGAGGAGTCCTTGATCCGATGGCTCGTGTCCTCGGACTTCTTGACCAGGGTCAGGCCGATCCAGATGCTGCCGCTCCAGTCGGTGTACGTGACCCAGTGCCCTTTGTCCGACGTCCGGTCCGGCGTCGATCTCTGGTAGCCCGCGGGCGCCGCCAGCGTCGCGGCGACGTCGTTCTCGTGGTGCTTCTTCCAGTCGTCGGAGCGGCCCCGCGAAGGGATTCGCGAGCACCAGGTACGCCGCCACCGCCGCCGCGACGACCGCCGCGCCGAGGCCGATGAACAGGGGCTTGCGGCGCACGCGCAGACCCTTGCCGCCCGGACCCGCGATCTGCGCCACCCGCGTCGGCTCCGGGACGGGCGGCGCGGCGGCCTCCTCCAGCAGCCGGCGGAGCCGGTCCGCGCCCGGGCGGCGGGACGGGTCCTTGTCCAGCAGTCCGTTGATCGCCTCCGCCAGCGGCCCGCCTGCCGAAGCGGGCGCCGCCGGGGTGGAGTTGAGGACGGACTGGAGCGTCGCGGGCGTGTTGCTGCGGCGGAAGGGCGACACGCCCTCCGTGACCGCGTACAGGACGACACCGAGCGACCAGAGGTCGGAGGCCGGGCCCGGGCGCTGGCCCAGCACCCGCTCCGGGGCGATGTACTCGGGCGACCCGACGAAGCCGCCCGTGGCCGTCAGATTCGTCTCGCCCTCGATCTGCGCGATGCCGAAGTCGGTGAGGACGACCCTGCCGTGCGGGCCGAGCAGCACGTTGTCGGGCTTGACGTCCCGGTGCAGGATGCCCGCCGCGTGCGCGGCCTCCAGCGCGCCGAGCACCTCCAGACCGATACGCGCCGCCTCACGCACCCCGATCGTGCCCTCCTGGAGGGCGGCGCCCAGCGAGCGGCCCCGCACCAGCTCCATGACGATCCAGGGCTGTCCGTCCACGACCGCGACGTCATGGACGTTCACCACCGCCGGGTGGTCGAGCCGGGCCGCGGCGCGCGCCTCGCGGCGCATCCGCTCGAAGACATTGGCGCGTTCACGCTCGGGAAGATGGTCCGGGACGCGCGGCTCCTTGACGGCGACCTCTCGGTCCACGGTCTCGTCCTTGGCCCGCCAGACCGTCCCCATCCCACCGTGCCCGAGCTTGCCCAGCAGCCGGTAGCGGCCCGCGATGAGCCGCCCGGTGCCGGGCTCGGGGTCAGGGGCGGGCGCGGACTCGACCGTCGGCACCGGGGCGACCCGGGCCGGCGGTTGCAGAACGAAACTCGTCGGCTCGTCGGACCCGTAAGGGACTCCCCCGTTGTTGCTCATGGGTCCATCCCTATCGCGGCACGCTCTCCGGCAGCCAGGCCCGTCGCACACCGGTCACAGACCCGTGACGCGGGCCGCCCCTTATCTCCTGTTTATCTCCCGCCTACGAGGCCACGAAGGTGTCCAGCGCCACGTCGAAGTACTCCTTCGCCTCCGTCATCTTGCCGACCGGCGCCGACACCCACACGTCGTACATCCGGCCGCCCCGCTCCCAGCAGAGGTCGTACGTGTGCCGCGCGCCCTCCGCCTCGGTGAACCCGTTCCAGGTGAACTCCCAGAGCGCGGCGGGCTGTCCGTCGTACGTGGTCGAGGTGACGGTGCCGTCGTGGTAGCCCGGGTTCGTGGACGGCCCGTCGGCGTCGGCTCGCCGCATCACCCCGAGCGGACCGCCCGCCTCGGGGTCGGTCGCCTTGATGCCGAGGCGGAAGGTCTGGCCCGGCGACATGTAGAAGATGCGCTCGCCCTCCGGGTCGCGTGTGAAGCCGTCCGGCACGGCGAGCGAGAACCCGTCCGGGTCATGGACCGTCTGGTAGCCCGAGGGCGCCGTGCTGGAGGCGGCGGTCGGCGTCTGCCGCCGGGTGACGGTGACCGTGGGGGCGGGGCTCGGTGAGGCCGAGGACCCCGGCGCTCCGGGCGCGCTCGGGGAGTGCGACGCGCTCACGGACGTCCCCGGCGCCGAACTGGCGGACGGAGTCGACGTACCGCCCCCACCGCCGCCTCCGCCGTGGTTCACCAGCAGCACCGCCGACACGCCCGCCCCGGCCGCAGCGGCGACCAGCGCCGCGACGACGAGCACGGTCCGCGCCGAGCGCTTCGGCGCACGGCCGGGCGTGGCGGCAGGACGAGGAACCGGCGGAGCGGAGGGGTGCGCGGTCTGCTGGACGGGCGACTTCCGCTTCGGTACGTCCCGCTGGGTGGGCGTGTAACCGGCGGACGCGGCCCGCGGCGTACGGCCCGTCTCCAGGAACGCCTTGAGCAGCCGCTCCGCCTCCACCGCGTCGAGCCGCCGCTCCGGATCGCGCTCCAGCAGCCCCCGTACGACGGGCAGCAGGGGCGCGGCCTGCGCGGGCGGACGGATCTCGTCCATGACGACGGCGTGCAGGATGCCGCCCAACGAGTCACGACGGAAGGGCGATTCGCCGCTCAGGACCGTGCAGAGCAGCGCGCCGAGCGACCACAGGTCGGACTCGGGGCCCGTCCTGACCCCGGACATCCGCTCGGGCGCGGTGTACTCGGGCGAGCCGACGAACGACCCGCTCTCGGTGAGCGTCGTGGCGCCCGCGACCTGGGCGATGCCGAAGTCGGTGAGCACGACACGGTCGGTGCCGGCTTCCATCAGGACGTTGGCGGGCTTGAGGTCGCGGTGCAGGACACCCGCGTCGTGCGCGCGGCGCAGCGCGCCGAGGAGGGCCAGGCCGATCCGGGCGGCCTCGCGCACGTCGACCGGACCGCCGGCGGAGATCCGTTCGGCGAGCGAGCCGCCGTCGATCAACTCCATGACGATGTACGGCCGCTCGGCCTCCTCGACCACATCGTGCACGACGATGATGTGCGGGTGGTGCAGCTGGGCGACCGCGCGGGCCTCGCGCAGGGTGCGGTCGCGCTGCGTCCGGGCCTCGTCGTCGGAGAGCGAGTCGTCGAGGGCGAGTTCCTTCACCGCGACCTGCCGGCCGAGCAGTTGGTCGGTGGCGCGCCAGACGACGCCCATGCCGCCCCGCCCGATCCTGGCCTCCAGCCGGTAACGGCCGGCGATCACGCGGACGTTCTCCCCCTCGGTCCCCATGCGCCCCATCATGCCGCACCGGACGGATCCGCTCCGGGTCCCTGCTCCCGCGATGGCTGTTATCCGGCCTCGTCAGACCAGTTGCGACCAGTTCACGCCCGTACTGCTCCTCCGGCCCGTCAGGTCTTGGGGAGCCAGCCGCGCAGTATCACGTCGAACTGCTGCCGTGCGGTGTCCCAGTCCGCCGCCGGCGCGGACATGTAGATCGCGTACTCGACACCCTCGCGGCTGAGGTACGTCTCCTCGATCGCCCGCCGCTTGCCGGGGAACGGTGTCTGATTCGGCAGCGCGGTCCAGGTGAAGTCCCACAGGGAGCCCGGGCAGTCGCGGAACGTGTTGGACTGCAGAAGCACCTTGCGGTAGTCGGCCAGCTTGGTCAACTGCTGTTCCAGGTCCTGCTGGTGTGCGTACGGAGTGGGGAAGTCCGGCGAGTCGTCGATGGCGATGCGGACGAAGTGCTCGCCGCCGTCGGGCGTGTAGTCGACCTGGCTGCCGTTGGCCTGCCGCTGCCAGGTCTTGTCGGGCAGGGAGATGGTGAAGCCCTCGGCGTCGTCCCGCCGCACCCAGGAGTCCGGTACGGCGCCGGACGGCTCCTGAGTGCCCGAAGTCGCGGTCGGGGTGCTCCCGGGCTTGGTGGTGCTGGGCTTCGCGGTGCCGGACGAGGCGCTGTCGTGCGTGTCTGCGGTCCGTGCGCTGTTCAGATAGTTCATGGCCACGGCGCCGCCACCGCCGATCAGGGTGGTGAGTACGACGGCGAGGGCGATCGTACGACCGCGGCGCCGCCTCCCGGACGCACCCCGGGTGCCGGTACCGGTGCCGGTGCCGTCGCCCATGGCCCCGGGCGCCGGCGCGTGAAGCGTCGGCGTCGCCCCGTGCGCGCCCGATCCGTGCGCCACGGACCCGTGCGACGCCGTCTCGTGCGCCCCCGGTCCCTGCGCCCCCGGTCCATGGGGCGCCGTGCCGTGCGCCCCCGTCCCGTGGGCCGTCCCGTAGGGCGCCATCCGCTGCGCGCCCATCCCCATGGTGCCCGTATCCACGTGCTGCTGCGTCGGCACATACGCCTGCGCCGCGCTCGGCCGGCGCCCCTCCGCGGCCTCGGCGAGCATCTGCTCGGCCTCCTCCGCACCGGGCCGTACGGCGGGGTCCTTGTGGAGCAGCGCGGTGATGACGGGGCCGAGTGGACCGGCGTGCTGCGGCGGCGCGGGCTCCTCGTCGACCACGGCCTGCATGGTGGTCAGCGGCGAGGTCCGCCGGAACGGCGACCGCCCCTCCACCGCCGTGTACAGCGTCGCGCCGAGCGCCCACAGGTCGGCGGACGGACCGGGGTCGTGGCCGCGCACCCGCTCGGGTGCCAGATAGTCGACCGAGCCGACGATCTCGCCGGTGCGCGTGATGGTCGTGTCGCCCTCGACCTGCGCGATCCCGAAGTCGGTCAGCAACACCCGTCGGTCGGAGGACAGCAGTACGTTCCCGGGCTTCACGTCACGGTGCAGTACACCCGCGGAGTGCGCGGCGCGCAGGGCGCGCAGCACCCACACACCGATCCGCGCCGCCTCGGTCGGTTCTATGCGTCCCTGCTCCTTGACCGCGTCGGCCAGCGAGTTGCCCTCGACCAGCTCCATGACGATCCAGGGCCGGTTGTCGTGGTCCAGGACGTCGTGCACGGTGACGACGGCCGAGTGGTTGATCCGGGCGGCGGCCCGCGCCTCGGCGTGGGTACGCGCCAGCAGCACGGCCCGGTCGCTCTCCGTCACGTACAGCGCGGCCGTCAACTCCTTGACCGCGACGGCGCGGTGCAGCACCTCGTCGTGCGCACGCCACACCCGGCCCATGCCACCACTGCCGATGGATTCGACGAGCCGGTAGCGGCCCGCGAGGAGCAGGCCCTGCATCTGATTCACGTTGCCCCGCAATGGTCTTGACAGGGTCAGACTAAAGAGCGGTCCCCGCACAGGGAACCAGCGGGGTCGTACGGAGACCGCACTGTGACGGTTCTCCCTTCCGGGTACGGGCGGGAACTATTCGGCGTTCAGCGATTCATCGGTACGGAATCGAGCCCGCGGAGCGGGTGGGAGGCGTGGCTACGAGGGGCGGCCGCGAGGGTCGGGTACCGGGGCGAAATCGCCGGCCGAGTACGAGACTTGCTCAGCCGGTGACCTGGTACGTCGCCGACGCCTGCTCGTACAGCCTCGTGACCTCGTCCCGTTCGGCCTCCGGGCCACGCACCTGCACCACGTGGTAGTGCCCGCCGACGACGATCGCGAGATTGCGGACGTACAGTGACTGCCCGGCGGAGCTCTGCCAGGTGAACTGGCCCTCGGCCATGGTCCGTCCGCCCACGTCGATCCGTCGCATCCCGCTGGACGTGGCCCAGGTCGAGTCGCGGAACGGCTGCAGCTCGCTCTCGGTCTCCCGCTGGTACGTCAGTGGATCGCTGCCGTACTTGCTGGTGCTGTCCCGTCCGGGTACGACGATGAGCTCGAAGTCGCCATGGGAGTAGACGACCTGGCCACGCCCGTTCTCGGGCGTGCGGTTCCAGCCGTTGGCCACGGCGATCTGGAAGCCCTCGGAGTCCTTGCGCAGGGTGAAGCCCTGGGCGACCGTGGGGTCGTTGGACTGCGAGGTCGTCGAACCGGCGCCGCCCGAAGGGGTCGTGTCCGTGCCGGGAGAGGTCTGGTCGGGGCGCGGCCGGCTGCTGGCGCTGCCGTCGGCTCCCGTGCCCGCGGTGTTCCCTGGTGCCGGGCTCACCTGCCCGGCGGAGCCCGTCCGTTCGCCGTTCGCGTCGCTGTTCGCGTCGGTCTTCTTCGGCATGAAGACCATCGCGTACGCGACCGCCGCGACCAGCAGGAGCAGGACCAGCAGAAGCAGGTTCCGGCCCAGCTTGCGGGGCTTGGCCGGGCCCGTCGACCTGGCCGGCCTCGGCTGCCGGTCGGGCCGGTCGTGTTTGGCGCGCTTGTGGCGGGCGTGCGCGCTGGTCGCGGGCAGTCGGGCCCGGCGCCTGCGGACGAGCTCACCCCTGCGCCGTACGATCGGCAGCCTGCTGGGGTCGACGGGCGGCGCGGCGACGACGTGCGCACCCGCCTCGGGCTCCGGCGCGGACCGTACGAGCGAGCGCAGCCAGCCGCTCAGCTCCTCGAAGTCCAGCCGCTCTGTGGGGTCCTGACGCAGCAGCGACTCCACGACGGGCCGCAGCGGCCCGCACTCCTCGGCGAACGCGGGCGGCTCCGCGCACACCAGCTGTACCAGCTCCGCGGTGTTGTCCTCCGGGTAGGGCGCGTGCCCCTGCACGGCCCGGAAGAGCAGTGCGCCCAGCGCCCACAGATCCGTCTGAGGGCCGATCGGCGCCGCCAGCTGCCAGTTCTCGTGCACCGGACCCGCCTGCTCGGGCGCCCATCGCTCGGTCACCGGACCGACGACGGCCATCCGCGCCTGCCGGGCCCGCTCCGCGGCGAGCGCGGTGGCGGGACCGCGCCGCGGGGGCTCACCGGCGACCAGCTCGTCCCAACGGCCGTTGGGGGGCGGGGCGGGGGTGGACTGCTGTCCGGGCACGAGGGCGGGGGTGCCGTGGTTCTGGAGGCCCTGGGTGCCGTGGGGGACCGGGGGGACCGGGGTGCCACGGTGGCCGCCGCCGTGTCCGGCCGCGGGGCCGGGGAGCGCCGGACGCCCCTGACCGCCGTTACCGCCAGGACCGGGGCCACCGAATCCGGGGCCGTCGACGCCAGGGCCGGTGCCGGTACCACTGCCGGTTCCGGGGTGGGGCTGCGTGCCGGGCCACGCGCCGGGGCGCCCGGCACCGTACGGGTCTGCGATCTGACCGGGGGGCGGGGTCTGGGGCCGCTGCTCCGCACCCGGCCCGGAGCCCTGGGCCCCCGGCGCGGAGCCGTCGGCCGGTGGGGCGGGACGGGGCGCGGGCAGTGCCGCCGGGCCACCCCGCTGCTGTTCGTGCACGCGGGCCGCGGCCCGCGCTCCGGCCCGGTAGGCGGCGATGGCCCCGGCCCGGGCTGCCCGGGCGTCGCCTCCGGCCTCCAGCGCCCTGCGCGCCAGGGCCGCCCCGCCGTCGGCGGGCGGCTCTCCTACGGGAGTGGCGTTCTCGGCCCGCGCCTCGATCGCGGCCCGCCGCGCGGCCTCGGCATCGGCCCCCTGCGCACTGGCGACCACCGCGCCGAACGAGGCTCCGGAACCCGTGCCGGACGCACCACCGGCTCCCACGCCGGGCGGACCTCCGGCCACTCCACCGGGCGCGGCACCGGGCGTACGAGCGGCACCACGCGGGACGCCGACAACCGGGCCGGGACCCGTACCCGCTCGTGAATCCGCACCGGCACCCGCGTGGGGTGAGCCAGCGCCCGCGCCCGTCTCACCCCCGGGATCCTCGAAGTCCCGTACCGGCACCGGGTCGTACCCGCACAGGGCCTCCTCCGCGGCGCCGGCCGCCAGGCCGGTCAGCATCACACGGCCGTCGTCGCAGACGAGCACCGTGCGCACGGTGATGTTCCGGTGCACCCATCCGTGTGCGTGCAGCACCCGCAGCGCGGTCAGGACGTCCGCGGCGACCTCGGCCGCCCGATAGGGGCTCAGCGGCTTCTCGGCGAGCAGCGCGGCCAGCGGCCGCGCGGGCACCAACTCACTCACTATCCACAACGACCCGCCTTCGGCGAACACGTCGAAGACCTGGTCCAGCCGGGGATGGTCGGGAATCTGCGCGGCGGCCTGCGCCGCCTCGATCGCGCGCCGTACCGCGGGTTCGGTGGGCCTGCGTGTGGTTCGTGCGGAGGCGCGCCGCGCCCCGCCGTCCCGCGCGACGAACCCCTCGGGGAGCCCGTCCGCGTCGAGCATCTCCGCCTCGACGACCTCCGGCAACGGCACCTGCCGGACGAGGACTTCCTGTCCGCTGTAGGTGTCGAAGGCCCGGCTCTCGGCGAGTTCGTACTCGTCGGAGGGCGGCAGCGGCAGGCGGTAGCGGTCGGCGAGTACCCGTCCCGCATAGTCGTCCACGATGCCTCCCCCGGCCGCCCGGTGGTCAATTCCGTTCGCTTCGCGGCCCGTTACGGCTTCGTACGGTCCGCAACCACTCACGATACGTGCCGGAGGCAACCCGCAAAGTCGGGATGCGAGATGTCATCGCCCCGTGACCGACCCCTACAACAGACACCCCGGGCGAACCGGCCCGAACCTCACGACATGGGCACGTGCCTCATGCGATGGGTTCGGGCCCATGCCTCACGACTTCGGCTGGAACGTCGCCGTCAGCGTCTTCCAGGTGTCCTTGCGCAGCTGGCTGTCCCAGTCGGAGGCCTTCGCCGTGTACATCAGCCCGTACCCGAGGTGATCGTTCACGACGAACCCGCGGTCGATCGACCGGTACTTCGTGCCACCGTCCTGATAGGTGAACTCCCAGTCGGCCGTGTTCCAACCGCGATAGTTCACCTTCTCTATGCGCACCCGCTTGTACTGCGAGCGCACCATGTACCCCTCTTGGTTCTTCCAGTCCGCCACGGGGTCGCTCTTGGGCGTGGTCGTCCAGCCGACGAGGAGCTTCTGCCCGTCGGGACCGGTGAACCGGGCTCCCGCGTCATCCGTCGACTGGTACTTCCACCCCGCGGGCAGCCCGATCTTGAACCCCTGGCCGGCCGTGTACGTCTTCACGTCCGTGGAGCCCGAGGAGCCCGACTCCTTGCCGTCGCCGCTGGTCCCGTTGGTCCCGCTGGTCCCGTTCGTGGTGGCGGCGTCGCCCGACGCGTCGGTGTCCGGCGTGCTGCCCGAACTCCCGTCCGCGGCCGACCCCGTGGCACCGTCGTTCTTGTCGCCGCTGTCGGTGTGAGAACCGGTGGTCGCGCCCTTGCCGCCGCTGCCCGCGGTCACCCCGCTGGACGCGGCCGCCTTGGTGTCGCTGCCCTTGCCGCTCTTCGAGCCGTTGTCGTCACCGCCACCGAGGGTCAGGGCCAGCACGGTCCCGATCACGGCGAGCGCCACGACCACCGCGATGATCACCAGGGTCCGCCGCGGCACCACATCGGTGAGCGGCGCCCGCGGCACGGGCCGCGGCGGCCGCTCGGGCGCCACGGGCCACCCGGAGGCAGGCTTGGCCGTACTGGTGGTGGAACCCGCGGAACCTGTGGAGCCCGCGCCACCCGAACCCGCTGCCGCGCCGTCACGCACGCCCGGCTTCGGGGAACCCCCGGCCGCCTTGGCACCCTGACCGGGCGCGAGCGCCCCGGACTTCCCCGGGGCCGCGGCGGGCTTCGACACATCCGCGCGCGGCGGAGCCGGGGGAGCCGCCGGATCCTTCGGAGCGACCGAAGCGGCCCCCGCCACTCCCACCGAACCGGAAGCCGCGCTACCGCCGGCGCCTCCCGTATCGCCCGTCCCGCCCGCGGTACCGGACTTCGCACGGGCCGTCGCCGCCGCGGTGGCCGCCGCCGTGGCCGCACCCGCGGCTGAGGCAACCTTCCGCACCGAACGCAGCGCCCCGCGCAACCGCTCCCCGGCCTCTTCGCCCCGCTTGGCCCCGGAACCGCCCGAGCCGCCCGCACTCTGCTTGCCCGCGCCCTCGTCCGGCACCGGCGGCAGCGTCACGACCTTCGTCGCGTCCACCGGCTCCGGCACGGTCTCCTTGGGCTCGGGGGCGTAGACCACCTCGCTGAGCATCGCCCGGGCGCGCTCGTTGTCGAGCCGCTGCTCGGGGTCCTTCGCGAGCAGCCCGTAGATCACGCTCTCCAGCGGGCCCGCGTTCTTCGGCTGCTCCACCGGCTCGGTCATCACCGCGGTGAGCGTCGCGATCGCGGAACCCTTGTCGTAGGGCGGCACACCCTCGACCGACGCGTACAGCAGCCCGCCCAGCGACCAGAGGTCGGCCGCGGGGCCGGGCTTGTGCCCGCGCGCCCGCTCCGGCGAGATGTATGAGGGCGCGCCCACGAGCATGCCCGTCGAGGTGATGGACGGGTCGCCCTCGACCTGCGCGATACCGAAGTCGGTCAGCACGACCCGGCCGTCGGTGGAGATCAGCACGTTCGACGGCTTCACATCGCGGTGCAGGATGCCCTCGCGGTGCGCGGAACGCAGCACGTCGAGTATCGCGATCCCGACCTCGGCGGCGCGCTTCGGCGTAAGCACGCCGTCCTCGCGGATGACCTCGGCGAGGGACTTGCCCTCGACGAGCTCCATCACGATCCACGGCCGGTTGTCCTCGTCGACCACGTCGAAGACCGTCACCGCGCCGTTGTTGCGAATCCGCGCGATCGCCTTGGCCTCACGCAGGGTGCGTGTGATCAGCCGCCGCTTCTCGTCCTCGTCGATGCTCGACGGGAACCGCAGCTCCTTGACGGCGACCGTGCGGCCCAGCGTTTCGTCCTGGGCCCGCCACACCGTGCCCATGCCGCCGCGGCCGAGAACATCTCCCAGCCGGTACCGCCCGGCGAGGAGACGTTCGCTCTTGTCCTGACGGGATGCTCCCGCCCGCTCCGCCTCCGACATGCGTCCCCTCATGCAACCCGCCCTGACAGAGCCTTCATTGTCCCTCACCCGACAAGCGCTCAGCGCCCAGGGGGCCCTTCGGCCGACAACCACTCGGCAACCGGCACGCCCCTCACCTGCGAACCCCCCTCTCATACGCACAGGTCCGTCCCCCATGATGTGCCGCAACAAGGAAGGAACGCCGATGCCTGCGCGCCGGACACCTCGGACACTCCTGGTCATACCCGTGTCCCTGGCCGTCCTGGTCCTGGCCCCGATCGGTCTGCTGCGCCTGCTGCCGACCGCCGCTCCTTCCCCCTCCGCCATGTCCCCCGCCCAACACACGCTCCGGTCCGCGGCCCCGACGGGCTCACGCTCCCCCACCGCCCCGGCAACGGACGCCACCCGTGCCTTCCGCCGTCTGCTCCCCCTCCTCGTCACCCGCGGCAAGGTTCCCGCCGCCGCGCTGCTCGCCAGTGACGCCTCCGGCTCACGCTTCGCACGCGCCGGCGACGGCATCGCCCGCGGCGACCACTTCCGCGCGGGCAGCATCACCAAGACGTTCATCGCGACCGTGGTGCTACAGCTCTCCGCCGAGCACCGGCTGTCCCTGTCCGACTCCCTGGACGCTCACCTCCCGGGGCTGGTGCGCGGCGCGGGCAACGACGGCCGACGTCTGACACTCCGCTCCCTGCTCACCCACACCAGCGGTCTGTACGACTTCACCGACGACACCAAAGGCGCCGTCCCCCTCACCCCGCTCCAGGCCGTCCGCATCGCACTCGCCCACCCCCCGACCGCCCGCGGCCGCTTCGCCTACTCGAACACCAACTTCATCCTGCTGGGCATGGTCATCCGCCAGGTCACCGGCCACTCGTACGCCACCGAGGCCGAGCGCCGCATCATCAACCCCCTTCGTCTGACGGGCACCTCCTTCCCCGGCGCCCGCACCTCGCTGCCCTCCCCGCACGGCCGCGCCTACTCCGCCGACGGCTCCGACGTGACCGCGCTCGACCCGCGCGTGGCCGGCGCGGCGGGTGAGCTGGTCACCACGCTCGCCGACCTGAACCGCTTCTACGCGGCCCTGCTCGCGGGCGACCTGCTCCCGCCCCGCCAACTGCGCGAGATGCTCGACACCCGCACCGCACACGGCCAGTACGGCATGGGGCTGTATCCGGTGAAACTGTCGTGCGGCACCACGGTGTGGGGGCACGACGGCCATATCTCCGGCAGCTACGTGCGTACCGCGGCCACCGTCGACGGGCGTCGTGTCCTCACCTTCCGGGTGAACACGGACGGGATCCAGGACCCCGATCTCGAACCCTCCCTGCTCGCCGCCGAGTTCTGCCCCCGCACCCAGTAGAACGGGCAGGTTTCGAGCAAAGATCCCAGGTCACTACACCCGTTCGAGTGACATTCACGGGACCGGGCAGGCCCCGCCGCCAGCGGAACCCGGTCGGCGCCCGCCCGATGTCCGATCGGCGCGACGCCCGATGAGCGCGGCACACGGCCCCCGATCAGCGCGGCACGATGTCCGGCGCCCCCAGCCGCGCCGCGTCCGCCGTCAGATCGTCGGGCTGACGCTGAGACTCCCGCTCCGCCTCCACCCGCTTCTCGTAGTGCTCGACCTCGCGCTCGATCTGGTCCTTGTCCCAGCCGAGGACCGGCGCCATCAGCTCGGCGGCCTCGCGGGCACTGCGCGTACCCCGGTCGAAGGTCTCGATGGAGATGCGGGTGCGCCGGGTGAGCACGTCGTCCAGGTGCCGGGCGCCCTCGTGCGAGGCGGCGTAGACGACCTCGGCCTTGAGGTAGTCCTCGGCGGCCGGAAGGGGTTCGCCCAGCGCGGGGTCGGCGGCGATGAGCTCGAGGATCTCCTCGGCCAGCACACCGAACCGATTCAGCAGGTGCTCCACACGGACCACATGGAGCCCGGTGCGCTGCGCGATCCGCGCCCGCGCGTTCCACAGCGCCCGGTATCCGTCGGCCCCGAGCAGGGGGATGTCCTCGGTGACGCATTCGGCGACCCGCTGGTCGAGGCCGTGCACCGCCTCGTCGACCGCGTCCTTGGCCATCACCCGGTAGGTCGTGTACTTGCCGCCCGCCACGACCACCAGTCCCGGCACCGGGTGGGCCACGGTGTGCTCGCGCGAGAGCTTGCTGGTGGCGTCCGACTCGCCCGCGAGCAGCGGACGCAGTCCCGCGTACACGCCCTCCACGTCGTCACGGGTCAGGGGCACCGAGAGCACCGAGTTCACATGCTCCAGCAGATAGTCGATGTCGGCGCTGGATGCCGCGGGGTGGGCCTTGTCCAGGTTCCAATCGGTGTCCGTGGTGCCGACGATCCAGTGCCGCCCCCAGGGGATCACGAAGAGGACGGACTTCTCCGTGCGCAGGATCAGGCCCGTCGCGGCGTTGATCCGGTCCTTCGGCACGACCAGGTGGATGCCCTTGGAGGCCCGTACGTGGAACTGGCCTCTCTCGCCCACCATGGCCTGGGTGTCGTCGGTCCACACGCCCGTGGCGTTGACGATCTGCCGGGCGCGGATCTCGTACTCCCCGCCGCCCTCGACGTCCTGCACCCTGGCGCCGACCACACGCTCACCCTCGCGCAGGAAAGCGGTCACACGGGCGCGGTTGGCGACCTTCGCGCCGTACGCCGCCGCCGTGCGCACCAACGTGGCCACATAGCGGGCGTCGTCCACCTGCGCGTCGTAGTACTGCAACGCGCCGACCAGCGCGTCCTTCTTCAAGGCGGGTGCTATGCGCAGGGCGTGGCGGCGCGTCAGATGGCGGTGGGTGGGCAGTCCGCGTCCGTATCCGCTCGTCACCGACATGGCGTCGTACAGCGCGACGCCCGTCCCCGCGTATATCCGCTCCCAGCCCTTGTGCTGGAGCGGGTAGAGGAAGGGCACCGGCTTCACCAGGTGCGGTGCGAGGCGCCCCAGGAGGAGTCCGCGCTCCTTCAGGGCCTCGCGCACGAGGGCGAAGTCGAGCATCTCGAGGTAGCGCAGGCCGCCGTGGATCAGCTTGCTGGACCTGCTGGAGGTGCCCGACGCCCAGTCGCGCGCCTCGACCAGGCCCGTGGACAGGCCACGCGTCACGGCGTCGAGCGCCGTCCCCGCGCCGACCACACCCGCGCCCACCACCAGCACATCCAGCTCACGCTCGGCCATTCCCGCCAGGGACTCGGCGCGCTCCGCCGGCCCCAGTTTCGCTGTCCTCACCGCTGCCTCCCGCTGTCTGTCGCGCTGGCCGCACCTGTCCGGCGACGCCCGGCTCACGTCCCCCTGTCCCAAAGTCTGACGGCGATGTCCGTCATCGGCCACCACGCGTCCTCAGCCTGTGGACAACACTCCCGGAAACTCGCCCGCCCAATACCGCAAGTCGGTCATATTTACTCCTAGTCTGACATTGCGCTCGTCCGTTCTATCCACAGGGCTTGCGCACCTGTCCCGCTTCGGTTACTGGGAAGGACGGCCCACGCCATGCCCGCAGATCTCGCCGTCATCGGACTCGGACATCTCGGCCTGCCCCTGGCCCAGGCCGCCGTCGCCGCCGGCATCCCCACGCTCGGCTACAAAACCGGGCCGGAAGGCGGCTCACTCACCCCCGCCGAACTGCGCCGGATGCTCTCGGGGGGCTTCCGGCCGACCACCAACCCCGCCGAGCTCGGCCGCGTCCGCACCGCCGTCATCTGCGCCCCGACCCCACCCGGCCCGGACGGCGCCCCCGACCTGGGCCAAGTGGCCTCGGCCGCCCGCACCCTGGCCGAACGGCTGCGCCCGCACACCACCGTGATCCTGGAGTCGCCGGTCCACCCCGGCACCACCGAGGACTTCCTGCGCCCGCTCCTCGAAGAGGGCTCGGGCCTGCGCGCGGGGCGCGACTTCCACCTCGCGTACTCGCCCAGCCGCGTCGATCCCGGCAACCGCGACTTCACCCCCGCCAACACCCCCAAGGTCATCGGCGGCCTCACCCCCGCCTGCACCGAGTCGGCGGCCACCTTCTACGGGCGCCTCACCGACAAGGTCGTACGCGCGCGTGGCCCCCGCGAGGCGGAGACCGTGCAACTCCTGGAGACCAACTACCGGCACGTCAACATCGCCCTGGTCAACGAGATGGCCGTGCTCTGCCACGACCTGAACGTCGACCTGTGGGACGTCATCCGCTGCGCCGAGACCAAGCCGTTCGGATTCCAGGCGTTCCGGCCGGGACCGGGCGTCGGCGGCCACGGCATCGCCCAGGACCTCACGGGCCACTCGGGCCGCACCCTCCGGATGGTCGAACTGGCCCAGCACGTCAACAGCCACATGCCGCAGTACGTCATCCAGCGTGCCGCCACGCTCCTCAACGAGCACGGGAAGTCGGCCCGCGCCGCGCGCGTGCTCCTCCTCGGCGTCACCTACAAGCCCGACCTCGCCGACCAACAGAACTCGCCCGCCCGCGAGATCGCCCTGCGCCTGATGGAGCTCGGCGCGACCGTCAGCTACCACGACCCGCACGTCCCGGCCTGGAACGTGCTCGGCCGCCCCGTCCCGCGCGCGGACTCCCTCTACGAGGCCGCCGCCGACGCCGACCTCACGATCCTGCTCCAGCAGCACCGCACGTACGACCTGCAGGGACTGTCGGTGAAAGCACAACTGCTGCTGGACACCCGCGGCGCCACGCCCACGGGGGCGGCGCACCGGCTGTGAGCCTTCTCCGCGAGATCTCCACGCGGGAATCCCACCATGCCGAAACGGCCCACCGGTTGAACCGGCGGGCCGTTTGAACGAGCATTTGAACGAGCAACTGAATTACCTGGCCGAGTGCTCGTAGCGGTAACCGATCGCCTTACGAGCCGTCCCCTTACCCACGTCCTTGCCGGTAATCTTGCTGTACACGCTGAAGGAGTAATCCTCGTAGAGCGGGTACGCCTTCAAGGTCCCGAACTTGCCCCTGGGGACATTCCAGCTACCCGCCATGCTCTTCGGGGCTCGGACCGGGCGGGAACCGGACCGAGCCCCTCGGCTCACTCGGCGGCCCTAGCGCTTGTGCTGGGAGTCCGCGACCGTCACCTCGACGCGCTGGAACTCCTTGAGCTCGCTGTAGCCGGTGGTGGCCATGGCGCGGCGGAGGGCGCCGAAGATGTTCATGGAACCGTCGGGGATGTGCGAGGGCCCGGTGAGGATCTCCTCGATGGTGCCGACGGTGCCGAGGTCGACCTTCTTGCCGCGCGGCAACTCCTCGTTGACCGCCTCCATGCCCCAGTGATGGCCCTTGCCGGGCGCGTCGGTGGCGCGGGCCAGCGGAGAGCCCATCATCACCGAGTCGGCGCCGCACGCGATCGCCTTGGGAAGGTCACCGGACCAGCCGACACCGCCGTCCGCGATCACGTGCACATAGCGACCGCCGGACTCGTCCATGTAGTCGCGGCGGGCCGCGGCCACGTCGGCGACGGCGGTCGCCATCGGGACCTGGATGCCCAGCACGTTGCGCGTGGTGTGCGCGGCGCCGCCGCCGAAGCCGACCAGGACACCGGCCGCGCCCGTGCGCATCAGGTGCAGCGCCGCCGTGTACGTGGCGCAGCCGCCGACGATCACCGGGACGTCGAGCTCGTAGATGAACTGCTTCAGGTTCAGCGGCTCGGCGGCACCGGAGACGTGCTCCGCCGAAACCGTCGTACCGCGGATGACGAAGATGTCCACGCCCGCGTCGACGACGGCCTTGGAGAACTGGG
This sequence comes from Streptomyces sp. NBC_01450, assembly GCF_036227505.1. Lineage (NCBI taxonomy): Bacteria > Bacillati > Actinomycetota > Actinomycetes > Kitasatosporales > Streptomycetaceae > Streptomyces > Streptomyces sp. NBC_01450. Next base: position 4,870,239 of record NZ_CP109480.1, read on the forward strand.
CCGTGCGCTGCGGCGACAGGGCGGCCGCGGTGACGACGCCGGAGTCGCGCACCTCCTTGATGCGCTGCCCGATCAGCTCCTCCTTGATGGGAGCGGCGTAGATCTCCTGGAGGCGGCGGGTCGCGGTGTCCGCGTCCAGCTCGGCGATCTCGTCGAGCAGCGGCTGCGGGTCCTCGTACCGCGTCCACAGTCCTTCGAGGTTCAGTACGCCCAGGCCGCCCAGCTCGCCGATGCGGATCGCGGTGGCCGGGGAGACGACCGAGTCCATCGGGGCGGCCAGGAACGGCAGCTCGAAGCGGTAGGCGTCGATCTGCCAGGCGATCGAGACCTCCTTCGGGTCTCGCGTACGGCGGCTCGGGACGACGGCGATGTCGTCGAAGGCGTACGCCCGGCGGCCGCGCTTGCCGCGCCCGATCTCGATCTCAGTCACGTGTGTGGCCTTTCCCTCTTCGTTTCTGCGCCTCCCAGTATCCCCGACACCTACGACAAGGGCGGCCCCGGAACCTCCGGGACCGCCCTCATGTGCGTGTACGGCTAGTCGTTACGGCTGTAGTTCGGCGCCTCGACCGTCATCTGGATGTCGTGCGGGTGGCTCTCCTTGAGGCCCGCCGAGGTGATCCGGACGAACCGGCCCTTGGACTCCATCTCGTCGATGGTGGCGGCGCCCACGTACCCCATGGTCTGGCGCAGACCGCCGACGAGCTGGTGCAGCACGTTGGCCAGGGGGCCGCGGTAGGGCACCTGGCCCTCGATGCCCTCGGGTACGAGCTTGTCGTCGGAGGCCACGTCCGCCTGGAAGTAGCGGTCCTTCGAGTACGACCTGCCCTGGCCCCGGGACTGCATGGCGCCGAGGGAGCCCATGCCGCGGTACGACTTGAACTGCTTGCCGTTGATGAAGAGCAGCTCGCCGGGCGACTCCTCACAGCCCGCCAGGAGGCTGCCGAGCATCACCGTGTCGGCACCGGCGGCCAGCGCCTTGCCGATGTCGCCGGAGTACTGCAGACCACCGTCGCCGATCACCGGGACACCCGCGGCACGGGCCGCGAGGGCCGCTTCGTAGATGGCGGTGACCTGCGGGACGCCGATGCCGGCGACCACACGGGTCGTACAGATCGAGCCGGGACCCACGCCCACCTTGACGCCGTCGACGCCGGCGTCGATCAGGGCCTGGGCACCGTCACGGGTGGCGACGTTGCCGCCGATCACGTCGACGTGCACGCTCGACTTGATCTTCGCCATCCAGTTGAGCGCGTTGCTGTTGTGCCCGTGCGAGGTGTCGACGATCAGGAAGTCCACCCCGGCCTCGGCCAGCGCCTGAGCACGCTCCAGTGCCTCGGGGCTGGCGCCGACGGCGGCACCCACCAGCAGGCGGCCCTCGGCGTCCTTCGCGGCGTTCGGGTACTTCTCGGCCTTCACGAAGTCCTTGACCGTGATGAGGCCCTTGAGAACGCCCGCGTCGTCGACCAGCGGAAGCTTCTCGATCTTGTGGCGACGCAGCAGCTCCATGGCGTCGGTGCCGGAGATGCCGACCTTGCCGGTGACCAGGGGCATCGGCGTCATGACCTCGCGCACCTGGCGCGACCGGTCGGTCTCGAAGGCCATGTCGCGGTTGGTGACGATGCCGAGCAGCTTGCCGCTGCCGTCGGTGACGGGGACACCGCTGATGCGGAACTTCGCACACAGCGCGTCGGCCTCGTTCAGCGTCGCGTCCGGGTGCACCGTGATCGGGTCGGTGACCATGCCGGACTCGGAGCGCTTCACGAGGTCGACCTGGTTGACCTGGTCCTCGATGGAGAGGTTGCGGTGCAGTACGCCGACGCCTCCCTGCCGGGCCATGGCGATCGCCATGCGCGACTCGGTCACCTTGTCCATCGCCGCGGAGAGCAGCGGGATGTTCACACGTACGTTGCGGGAGATACGAGACGAGGTGTCGACCGCGTTGGGCAGCACCTCGGAGGCGCCCGGCAGCAGCAGCACGTCGTCGTAGGTCAGCCCGAGTGTCGCGAATTTGGCGGGCACTCCGTCGACGTTGGCAGTCATGACACCTTCCCCAAATGGCCTTGATCGGTGCGGATGTCCATGCTAACGGGAAGCAAGGCTCTCTCATTCCATGGTTCGGATCGCCCTCGGGCTTCGTAGGTTCGTACGGGCCGGGTGGCGACGCCGTTCAGTTGTGGGCCGGGCCCGGTCCCTGGGGGCCTTTTCAGGGGCGGCGAGGGAATCCATGGTGTCCGTTCTCACCCTTACGGAAAGGGTCTCACCTCCACGGCGAGGGACAGCCATCGCGGCCCAGCAAGGACCGCGGACCCCGTCCGTCGGACGAAAGCCCTCACCCGAACCGGCCCGCCGTCCCCGAAACCCTCACCGGAACCGGCCCGCCGTCGGGCCGCATCCCTCATGCGAAGCACCCCGCGCTCCGGGCCGAGCCCTCGATGCGAGGCAACCCGCCCTCCGGGCCGAGCCCTCGATACGGGGCGCCCGAGCCCCGGGCGAAACCCTGGACCGGGGGAACCCGGCGCCCGGACGAAGCCCCGGGCCTGGGGGATTCCGGCGTCCGAACGAAGCTCTCTGGGCTCGGGGATCCCGGCGTCCGAACGAAAGCCTGGCCCCGGGAAACCCGGCGCCCGGACGAAGCCCCGGGCCTGGGGGATTCCGGCGTCCGAACGAAGCTCTCTGGGCTCGGGGATCCCGGCGTCCGAACGAAAGCCTGGCCCCGGGAAACCCGGCGCCCGGACAAAACCCTGGCCCCGGGGAACCCAACGCCCGAACGAAAACCTGGCTCCGGGAGACCCAACGCCCGAACGAAAACCTGGCTCCGGGAGACCCAACGCCCGAACGAAACCCCGGCCGGGGAAATCTCGGCGCCCGGGGCAAGTTCTCCGCCCGCGGGAGCCGTCCCTGGGCGAAGCCGCCGCCCGGAGAGACCCGGTAACGGCGCTCGAAGCCCCGACCGCCGGCCCGATCACCGCCCCGTCGACCAGCTCGTCTACTGCTCCGCCAGTGCCCGCAACCGGCTCAGCGCGCGGTGCTGGGCCACCCGTACGGCGCCTGGTGACATTCCCAACATCTGGCCCGTCTCCTCGGCCGTGAGGCCCACCGCGATGCGGAGCAGAAGCAGCTCGCGCTGGTTCTCGGGGAGGTTGGCCAGGAGTTTCTTGGCCCACTCGGCGTCGCTGCTGAGGAGGGCGCGCTCCTCCGGGCCGAGGGAGTCGTCGGGGCGCTCGGGCATCTCGTCCGAGGGAACCGCCGTCGAACCGGGGTGGCGCATCGCGGCGCGCTGCAGGTCAGCGACCTTGTGCGCGGCGATGGCGAAGACGAACGCCTCGAAGGGGCGCCCGGTGTCCTTGTAGCGCGGCAGTGCGAGGAGCACCGCTACGCAGACCTCCTGGGCCAGGTCCTCGACGAAGTGCCGCGCATCGCCCGGAAGCCGGGAGAGGCGGGTGCGGCAGTAGCGCAACGCCAAGGGATGTACACGCGCGAGCAGGTCGTGCGTGGCCTGCTCGTCGCCGTCGACCGCGCGATGGACGAGCGCACCGATCACCGTCGTCTCGTCGTCGCGCATCGGTCCATGGTGCCTTGGCGTCGTCTTGTCCGTGGCACCGCGTCCATAGTTGTGCACCGAAGCGTTATGAGCAGGTGCGCCGGAACTCATCTCCGTCGCCCTCCCCTTCCGCTCGACCGACTCGTCCCCGAGGAACTCCACACCTCAAGCATGCGGCATCCGCGGCGAAACGAGCAGCGGGCACTCGGCGGGCCCTGTTGTCGGCCCCGCCCACCATGAGGTAGGCGGGGTGCGTCGTACCCCCGCGACGGCTCACCTAACGAACCAGACCCCACCGGAAACCGAGCGCCACGGCGTGCGCGCGGTCCGAGGCGCCGAGCTTCTTGAAGAGCCGCCGGGCGTGCGTCTTCACGGTGTCCTCGGAGAGGAACAGCTCGCGGCCGATCTCGGCGTTGGAGCGGCCGTGACTCATGCCTTCCAGCACCTGGATCTCACGCGCCGTGAGCGTCGGCGCCGCGCCCATCTCGGCCGACCGCAGTCTGCGCGGGGCGAGCCGCCAGGTGGGGTCGGCGAGCGCCTGGGTCACGGTCGCACGCAGCTCCGCGCGGGAGGCGTCCTTGTGCAGATAGCCGCGGGCCCCGGCGGCGACGGCGAGTGCCACTCCGTCCAGGTCCTCGGCCACGGTGAGCATGATGATGCGCGCACCGGGGTCGGCGGACAGCAGCCGCCGAACGGTCTCGACGCCGCCCAGTCCGGGCATGCGTACGTCCATCAGAATCAGGTCCGAGCGGTCGGCACCCCAGCGGCGGAGGACTTCCTCGCCGTTGGCTGCCGTCGTCACGCGCTCGACGCCGGGCACGGTCGCCACCGCGCGGCGGAGCGCCTCTCGGGCAAGCGGGGAGTCGTCGCAGACGAGGACGGATGTCATGGCCGCCCTCCGCAGCTGATGCGCGTCACCTTGAGCCTCCAGGCTGGTACGAATCGTCATCTGTGCGGTCGACACTCGCCGACGGAACTGCCGTCTGCCCGAGCGCTTGTTCCTTCAACCGCCTCCGCCCTCTCAACGATGGTCACTCGAAAGAGTTACGGGGCAGTCGGTCGTCTTCGGCACTCTACGTGAGGGCGTGGACACGGCGCAGACATGCACAACGGACCCTCAACGTTTCATCACAACCTATGCCCCATTCAGCCTGTTTTCTTCCCATTTACTGGTGTCTGCGGCTAGATTCGCAATGAGTCATATTTTCATCTCCTTAGATCGTAGATGTACGGTCGGTGGGCACAGAGCAGCCCAGAACGGCGACAAGGGGACATGTAATGGCAGATTTCTCCCGCCTTCCCGGTCCGAACGCGGACCTATGGGACTGGCAGCTCCTCGCGGCCTGCCGCGGGGTCGACAGCTCGCTCTTCTTCCACCCGGAGGGCGAGCGCGGTGCGGCACGGAGCGCTCGCGAGAACTCGGCCAAAGAGGTCTGCATGAGATGCCCGGTACGCGCCCAGTGCGCGGCACACGCCCTGGCGGTGCGCGAACCGTACGGCGTGTGGGGCGGTCTGACCGAGGACGAGCGCGAGGAACTCATGGGGCGGGCGCGCAACCGGCTGGTGGCAGCGTCGACCACCGGGAGCGGCGATCCCGCTTCGAACAACTGAAGGAACGTTTCTTCAGTCGAGTCTGCAGCCGGGCACGCGCATGCGTGCCCCTACTTTTTCCGGCTCAGCCGACTTTTCCCAGCTCAGTCGGCTTTTCCAGCTCAGCCGGCCCTTCCCGGCGTCAGCGGGCCGCCGCCCGCGCCAGCTGGTCCAGCGTCGCCGCCACCGCCGGCACCTGCGCCAGGTCCGGCAGCGTGAGCGCGACGATCTCCCGCCGCACCGGCGGCTCCACCGTCACGGTGCGTGCACCCTTGGGGCGTACGGACTCGATCGCGAGCTCCGGCAGGACCGCGACTCCGAGGCCCGCGCCGACCAGCCCGACCACGGCCGGGTAGTCGTCGGTGGCGAAGTCGATGCGGGGCACGAAGCCCGCGGCGCGGCAGACCTCGACCAGTTGTCCGCGGCAGCGCGGACAGCCCGCGATCCACGGCTCCCCGGCGAGTTCGGCGATCGCGACCGACCCGGCCCGCGCGAGCCGGTGCCTCTCGGGGACCAGCCCGACGAGTCGGTCCCGCAGCAGGGGCCGTACGACCAGGTCGTCCCACTCCTCGGCACCGGCGGCGCCCTCGTAGCGGAACGCGAGGGCGATGTCGCAGTCGCCGGCCCGGAGCTTCTCGACGGACTCGGGCGGCTCGGCCTCCTCCAGGGAGACCCGGGTGCCGGGATGCGCGGCGCGCAGGGCGGCGAGGGCCGTGGGGACGAGCGTGGAACTGCCGCTGGGGAAGGAGACGAGCCGCACCCGGCCCGCGCGCAGGCCCGCGATCGCGGCGACCTCCTCCTCGGCGGCGGTCAGGCCCGCGATGATGCCCGCCGCGTGTCGGACCAGCGCCTCACCCGCCTGGGTGAGGCGCATCTCGCGGCCCGTGCGGACGAGGAGCGGGGTGCCGACGGACGATTCGAGCGCCTTCATCTGCTGGCTGACGGCGGGCTGGGTGCAGCCCAGTTCACGTCCCGCCGCCGAGAAGGAGCCGGTGGCGGCGACGGCGCGCAGGACACGGAGATGACGGGCCTCGATCACCCTCCGAGGATAAGTGATCCTTGGGTACGGCCGCGAATATTGCGTCGCCGCTTTGGGCCTCATCACCTAGCGTGCTGTCATGAAGCTTCTGTCTCTGAACGTCGGCCACCCGCGGGCCGTCCCGTACACGGACCATCCCAGGGGTGTGACCGGCATCGACAAGCGGCCGGTGGACGGGCCGGTGCGGGTGGCGGCGCCCGGGCCCAAAGGGGTCGGAGCGAGCGGCCTCGCCGGGGACGCGGTGTGCGACCTGCGCCATCACGGCGGGAACGACCAGGCGGTGTACGCGGTCGCCCGCGAGGACCTCGACGACTGGGGACGCGAGCTCGGCCGGCCGCTGGCGAGCGGCTCGTTCGGCGAGAACCTGACGACCGAGGGGCTCGACGTGTCCGGCGCACGGATCGGCGAGCGCTGGCGCGTCGGCTCCGAGGTGGTCCTCGAAGTCACCTGCGGACGCATTCCCTGCCGTACGTTCCAGGGGCACCTCGGCGAGCAGCGCTGGGTGAAGCGGTTCACCCAGAAGGGCGCGCCCGGTGCCTATCTACGGGTGATCGAGCCCGGCGAGATCCGGGCGGGCGACCCGATCGAGATCGTGCACCGGCCCGACCACGAGGTGACGGTCGCCCTCGCCTTCCGCGCCGGGACGACCGAACGGACGCTGTTGCCCAGGGTGTTGGCCGCGGGCGACGCGCTGCACCCGGAGTTGCTGGAGATGGCGGAGAAGTACGTGGCGCGGCAGGGCGGTTAGCGGCCGGTTCGACCCTGGGGCGGACCGGCCTGCTGGTACCGTGAAGGTTGGATGGCGCGTCGCGAGAACCAAGCACGTGGCGTCCCCTTGTTCCTGTTTTGCATCCGGGCTGGTTTCAACCCGGCTGGTGTTGATCGCAGAAGACCTGTTGAGCCGCTGGCCCACAGGCAGCGTGAGCCAGGAATCTCCTCCCTTCAAGGAGGAGAGGATTCAATAGCCTTGGGTCATGACAACGGCTCTGATTACGGGATCGACCGCGGGTATCGGCGCCGCCTTCGCACGGCGGCTGGCGGCTGACGGGCACAACCTCGTGCTGGTGGCGCGCGACACCAAGCGGCTGGGCGAGCAGGCGACCGAACTGCACGACCGGCACGGCATCGAGGCGGAGGTGCTGACCGCCGACCTGGCGACGGACGAGGGCATCGAGGCGGTGGCCGCCCGTCTCTCCGACCGCAAGAACCCGGTCGACCTGCTGATCAACAATGCGGGCTTCGGCAACAAGGGCCGCTATCTCGAGGTGTCGATGGCCGACGAGCTGACCATGCTCAAGGTGCACTGCGAGGCCGTTCTGCGGTTGACGTCGGCGGCGACCGAGGCCATGCGGGAGCGCGGCCGGGGCGGGGTCGTCAACGTCGCGTCGGTGGCCGCGTTCGTGCCGCGGGGCACGTACGGGGCGTCCAAGGCGTGGGTCGTGCAGTTCACGCAGGGCGCGGCGCGGGATCTGGCGGGCAGCGGCGTGCGGCTGATGGCGCTGGCCCCCGGTTTCGTCCGCACCGAGTTCCACCAGCGGGCCGGGATGGGCACGGACAACATCCCGAACTGGATGTGGCTGGACGCGGACAAGCTGGTCGCGGCGGCGCTCGCGGACCTGGCCCGCGGCAAGTCGCTCTCCGTCCCCGACCCTCGCTACAAGGCGCTGATGGGCCTGGTGAAGGTGGCACCGCGGGGACTGCTGGGCGGGATCACGTCGAAGACGGGCCGGAAGTACGGTCCCCAGTAAGGACCGCCGTGCAGTGGGTGGTGTCGTCCCTCCGGTGGGAAACTGAGAGTGTTCAACCGGACCCAGGGGGCCGGAGGCGACGCCATGACATTCGTACAGCTCATCGACTGCAGAACCAGCCGGTTCGACGAGATGAACCAGCTGATGGACACATGGGTCGAAAGGACCAAGGGCAAGCGGGCCGCGACACACAATGTGATCGGCAAGGACCGCTCCGACGCGAGCCACTTCATAGAGATCGTGGAGTTCCCCTCGTTCGAGGAGGCGATGCGGATCTCGAACCTCCCCGAGACCGACACGGTCTTCCGCGAGATGGTGGCGCTCTGCGACGAGCTGCCGACGTTCACCGACCTGGACGTGGTGCGGGACGAGCAGTTGTACGCGGCCAACGTCCGCCGGTTCCTGGAGACGCTCGCCACCCGGGGTGAACTGCCGCCGCTCAACAGCCTGATGGCGGAGAACTACCACGACCACGATCCGGCCAACGAGCAGGACACGATCGGCCTCGACGCGATGCGGCGCGAGATCGAGATGTGGCGCGGCGGGTTCGACTTCACGTTCACCGTCGAGGACCAGCTCACCGAGGGCGACCGGGTCTGCACCCGGTGGACCTGGAACGGCGCCCACAAGGGCGACTTCATGGGGATCCCGGCGACCGGGAATCAGGTCACCATGACCGGGACGACCGTCTTCCGCTGCAGGGAGGACGGGAAGATCGTCGAGGGCTGGTGGCAGTACGACCGGCTGGGGCTGATGAGTCAGCTCGGGGCGTTGGACGCGCTGGAGCAATAGTGCGGTGGTCGGTGGTCAGTAGGCGCTGGGCAGTAGTCGGAAAGTGGGTAGTCGGTATTCGGTAGTAGTCGGTAGTGCCGAGTACGGGAGAAGCCCCCGTTCCATGCGGAACGGGGGCTTCTTCGGGAGTACGAGACTCAGTGGGAGTGCCCGTGGCCGTGGCCGTGGCCGGCGTCGGCCTCCTCCTCGGCCGGCTTCTCGACGACCAGGGTCTCGGTCGTGAGGAGCAGGGAGGCGATGGAGGCGGCGTTCTCCAGGGCGGAGCGGGTGACCTTGACCGGGTCGATGACACCGGACTTGACCAGGTCGCCGTACTCGCCGGTGGCGGCGTTGAAGCCCTGGCCCTTGTCGAGGTCGGCGACCTTGGAGGTGATGACGTAACCCTCCAGGCCGGCGTTCTCGGCGATCCAGCGCAGCGGCTCGACGGCGGCCTTGCGGACGACCGCGACACCCGTGGCCTCGTCGCCGGTCTTGCCGAGGTTGCCCTCGAGGATCTTGACGGCGTGGACGAGCGCGGAGCCACCACCGGAGACGATGCCTTCCTCGACCGCGGCGCGGGTCGCGGAGATGGCGTCCTCCAGACGGTGCTTCTTCTCCTTGAGCTCGACCTCGGTGGCTGCGCCGACCTTGATCACGCACACGCCGCCGGCCAGCTTCGCGAGGCGCTCCTGGAGCTTCTCGCGGTCCCAGTCGGAGTCGGTGTTCTCGATCTCGGCCTTGATCTGGTTGATCCGGCCGGCGACCTCGTCGTGGCTGCCGCCGCCGTCGACGACGGTGGTGTCGTCCTTGGTGACGGTGACGCGGCGGGCGGTGCCGAGCACGTCCAGACCGACCTGGTCGAGCTTGAGGCCGACCTCCTCGGCGATGACCTGACCACCGGTGAGGGTGGCGATGTCGCCGAGCATGGCCTTGCGGCGGTCACCGAAGCCGGGGGCCTTCACGGCGACGGCGTTGAACGTGCCGCGGATCTTGTTCACGACCAGGGTCGACAGGGCCTCGCCCTCGACGTCCTCGGCGATGATCAGCAGCGGCTTGGAGGCGTTGGACTGGATGACCTTCTCCAGCAGCGGCAGCAGGTCCTGGATGGAGCTGATCTTGCCCTGGTGGATGAGGATGTACGGGTCGTCGAGGACGGCCTCCATACGCTCCTGGTCGGACACCATGTACGGCGACAGGTAGCCCTTGTCGAAGGCCATGCCCTCGGTGAAGTCCAGCTCCAGGCCGAAGGTGTTGGACTCCTCGACGGTGATGACACCGTCCTTGCCGACCTTGTCCATCGCCTCGGCGATGAGCTCGCCGACCTGCGGGTCCTGGGCGGACAGCGCGGCGACGGCGGCGATGTCGGACTTCTCGTCGATCGGGCGCGCGGTGGCGAGGAGCTCGTCCGAGACCGCCTTGACGGCCGCGTCGATGCCCTTCTTCAGCAGCGCCGGAGAGGCACCCGCGGCGACGTTCTTCAGGCCCTCGCGGACGAGCGCCTGGGCCAGCACGGTGGCGGTGGTCGTACCGTCACCCGCGATGTCGTTGGTCTTGGTCGCCACCTCCTTCACCAGCTGGGCGCCGAGGTTCTCGTACGGGTCGTCGAGCTCGACCTCGCGGGCGATGGTGACACCGTCGTTGGTGATGGTGGGTGCGCCGAACTTCTTGTCGATGACGACGTTGCGGCCCTTGGGGCCGATCGTCACCTTGACGGTGTCGGCAAGCTTGTTGACGCCGCGCTCGAGGGCGCGACGGGCGTCCTCGTCGAACTTCAGGATCTTCGCCATGGGAGCGATTCAGCCCTCTCGGAAAACTGGGGTGAACGAACCGCGCCCCCGACGCCCGGCTGGTTATGGTCGCGGGGGCCAGGGGCGCAGTTCACTGCAAAACTGGGTGAAACGGTGAAGCTCGGTGAACTACTTCTCGATGATCGCGAGCACGTCGCGAGCCGAGAGGACGAGGTACTCCTCGCCGTTGTACTTCACCTCGGTGCCGCCGTACTTGCTGTACAGCACGATGTCGCCGGTGCTGACGTCGAGCGGCAGGCGCTCGCCGTTCTCGAAGCGGCCCGGGCCCACGGCGAGGACGACGCCCTCCTGGGGCTTCTCCTTCGCGGTGTCCGGGATGACCAGGCCGGAAGCCGTGGTCTGCTCGGCGTCCAGCGGCTGGACCACAACACGGTCCTCGAGCGGCTTGATGGCAACCTTGGAGCTGGTGGTCGTCACGATCCGACCTCCCCCTTCGGAGATCTCACGGGGTTAACTGTCTGAGGTGGCGACCAGGTGGATCCGTCGTCGCGGGTGCCGGACCTGCCCGTCGCTATTGGCACTCTCCAGGGGGGAGTGCCAGGGCCGAGACTATGACCGCGATTAGCACTCGGTCAAGCGGAGTGCCAAAGCCTCCGGCGTGGCGTGGGGTTTTGGCACCCGGCGTGGGCGTCGGCGCGCCCGGGGGCTGCCGCCCCCCAGACCCCCGCTGTCGGCCTGAACGGCCTCGTCCTCAAGCGCCGGACGGGCTGATTGATGCCCCCCCGAGCCGATTGGTCAGAGGTAGTTCTCCAGGCGCGCCGGCGTGAAGCCCTCCGCCTGGATGCGTCGCAGGAGTCTGACCGTCGCCTCCGTGAGGTTGGGCTCCTCGAAGCCGGAGAGGATGTCACCCGGTCGCAGGCGGCGGGCGTCGGGCTCCCGGCCGAGGACGACGGCCGCGACCCCGCAGTCGGCGGCGGCGTGCAGCGTGGTGGTGTCGTACGTGCCGTAGGGGGGACGGAAGAGCCGGGGGCGGACGCCGAAGCGGGCCTTGAGCTTGTCCTGCTGGCCGCAGATCTCGGCCCGCTGGCCCGCGTACGGCAGCCCGCGCAGCGAGGCGTGATGGAGGGTGTGGTTCTGCACGCTCGCGCCGACCGTCCGCAGCTGGGCGAAGTGCCCGTACCCCGGCCCGACGACACTGTCCGTGAGGAACATGCTGACCGGCAGCCGCAGTTCACGGACCATGTCGACGAACCGCGGATCGCGCTCGGCACCGTCGTCGTAGGTCAGGAAGACCACCTTGTCGCGGGTGGGTACGCGGTCCACGACGGGGGCCAGCCCCGGCCCCGCGCCGCGGAGGGCGTGCCGGGCGGGCGGGCGCGGCGCGGGGGCGAGCGGGGCGGGCAGCCCCCAGTGGCGGTACGCCGCCGGGGTCGGCCCGTTCGGCTTGGACCTGCGCACCTCCTGCGCGGCCTTCTTGCCCAGCCGTTCGATCGGGTCGACGGACTGGGCACAGCCGGTGCAGCCGGTCAGGAGCGCGGCGGTGAGCGCCCCCGCGACCAGCACCCGAGTTCTCACAGGTAGTCCTCCAGCCGTGCCACCGCGTACCCCTTGTCGGTGACCTTCTTCAGGAAGCGGCGGACCATGTCGGGCATGGTGCCGTCCCAGTCCTCCTTGCCGCGGAAGTGGGTGAGGACGATGTCGCCGGGGTGCAGGTCGCGGTCCCAGTCGCGGTACTCCCAGTGGTCGACGAAGACCTCCTCGTCCCAGATGGGGGCGTACTTGATGCCGCAGGACTTGGCGGCGCGCAGGGTGTCCTGGTTGTAGTTGCCGTAGGGCGGCCTGAGGACCTTCGGGCGTTTGCCGAACCGCTTCTCCATGATGTCCTGCATGCCGCAGATCTCGTGCCTCTGCTCCTCGTAGGAGAGGCCGGGCAGGTAGGGGTGGGTGAGGGTGTGGTTGTTGAGCGTGACGCCCTGGTCGCGCATCTTCCGGAAGTACCCGTAGTCGTCCTTGATCAGGTAGTTGCTCAGGAAGGCGGTGTACGGGATCTTCAGGTCGCTCATCATCCTGAGGAACGCCGGGTCCTTCTCGGAGCCGTCGTCGATGGTGAGGAAGACGACCTTGTCCTTGGTGGGGACGGTCGTGAAGACCGGCGGCAGGCCCAGCTCGTCCTGATCGGTGACCTCGAAGCCGTCGCGGGGCCGGATGACCGGCTTCCTCGCCGGGGCCGGCGGCGCGGCCAGCGGGACCTTCGCGAGCCCCCAGCGCTTGGCGGCGACGACCCGGGCGGCCTGCTGCTCGCGGAGTCTGGCGGCGTAGGAGTCGAGGGCGCGGGCCGGGGGCGCGTGCAGCGCCTCGGGTCCCCCGGCCACGCGGGCGCCGTTGGTGTCGTCGTCGGCGCAACCGGACGCGAGGGCGGCGACGGCGAGGACGGCGACCCCGCCCCATACGCGCGCCCTCTTTGCGTTGTTTTTGTACTTTTGTCGTACTGATCGCATGGTGTCGGATCCTCGCAGGCCACCACCCGCCCGCGGCTCCGACACCGCGACCGGGGGCCCACCGTCCACCGACTGGCCCACACCCACCCGCGCTGACCGACAATGGGCCGGTGAACGACGTCTCCTTCGCCTCCCTGCTCACCCCCGAGGGCCGTGCCCTGCTCGACGAGGTGCGCGGCACCGAACCGGCCCAGGAGCTGGCCGTCGCCACCCGGCTGCGCCGCGACCACCCGGCCGAACTGGTCTCGGCCGCGCTCGGGCAGGCGCGGCTGCGGCAGCGGGCGGCGGCGAAGTTCGGCGCCGAGGACGCGGAGCGCATGTACTTCACCCCGAACGGGGTCGAGCAGTCGACGCGCACCACGGTCGCCACCCATCGCGCGCGGCGGCTGCGGTCCCTGGGCGTGCGCTCGGTGGCCGACCTGTGCTCCGGCATCGGCGGCGACGCGATCGCGCTGGCCCGCGCCGGGATTCGCGTCCTCGCCGTGGACCGCGACCCGCTGACGGCGGCGGTGGCGAGCGCGAACGCCGAGGCGCTCGCGCTCGCCGACCTGATCGAGGTGCGCGAGGCCGATGTCACGGAGATCGACACGGCCGCGTACGACGCGGTCTTCGTGGATCCGGCGCGGCGCGGCGGACGCGGCCGCATCTTCGATCCGGAGGCGTACTCGCCCCCGCTCTCCTGGGCGGTCGCGACGGCTCTGAAGGCCCCGCTCGCCGCCCTGAAGATCGCCCCGGGCATCCCCCACGAGGCGGTCCCCGCCGAGGCCGAGGCCGAGTGGATCTCGGACGCCGGTGACGTGAAGGAGGCGGTGCTGTGGTTCGGCACCGAGCCGGGACTCGTGCGGGCCACCCTGCTGCCCGGTCCGCGCGAGCTGCGCGGCCGCGGCCTGCCCGACCCCGCGGTGCGTGAGGTCGGGCGCTACCTGTACGAGCCCGACGGCGCCGTCATCCGCGCCCATCTGGTCGCCGAGGTCGCCGAGGAGGTCGGCGGCGGGCTGGTCGACGAGACGATCGCGTACATCACGGCGGACGAACTGCGCCCGACGCCGTACGCCTCCGCCTACGAGATCACCGACCGACTCCCCTTCAACGTGAAGAAGTTGAAGGCGCTGCTGCGGGAGCGGGGGGTCGGGGTGCTGACGGTGAAGAAGCGGGGGTCGGCGGTCGAACCGGAGGAACTCCGCAAGAAGGCCCTGCCCAAGTCGCACGGCCCCCATTCAGCGACCGTCTTCCTGACCAGGGTCGCGGGGGCACCGACGATGCTGCTCGGCCACCCGGCCGAGCGTCGCACCGCCTAGCGGCACGTCGCCTAGCGGCAGTCCCGGGCTCGCGCCTCCAGCAACTCGCGCTCCCGTTCGTTGCGGGCCAGGCCCGCGGCTCGTTCGAACTGCGCGCGGGCCTCCGTCGTACGGCCGAGGCGGGCCAGCAGGTCGCCGCGGACGCTGGGCAGCAGGTGGTAGTCGCGCAGGGTCGGTTCGCCGGCCAGCCGGTCGACGATCTCCAGCGCCGGGGCGGGGCCCTCGGCCATGGAGACGGCGACCGCGCGGTTCAACTCGACCACGGGGGACGGGGAACAGGTCGCCAGCAGCCCGTACAGGGTGGCGATCTGCCGCCAGTCGGTGTCCTCGTAGGTGTACGCCTGGGCGTGACAGGCGGCGATGGCCGCCTGGAGTGCGTACGGGCCGGGGGGTCCGGTGGTGACGGCGTTGGCCCGGGCGAGGGCGGCGAAGCCGCGGCGGATCAGCAGACGGTTCCAGCGGCGCCGGCTCTGGTCCTTGAGCAGGACGGGCTCGCCCGAGGGGCCGGTGCGGGTGGCGGCGCGGGACTCCTGGAGCTCCAGGAGGGACACCAGCCCGTGCACTTCGGGCTCCTGGGGCATCAACTCGGCCAGCACGCGGGCCAGTCGCAGCGCGTCCTCGCACAGGGCGGGGCGCAGCAGGTCGTCGCCCGCCGTGGCGGCGTACCCCTCGTTGAAGACCAGGTAGATGACCTCGAGTACGGACCCGAGGCGGGCCTCGCGGTCCGGGCCGTAGGGGACCTCGAAGGGGACGCCCTTCGTCGCCAGGGTCCGCTTGGCGCGCACGATGCGCTGGGCGACGGTCGCCTCCGGGGCGAGGAAGGCGCGGGCGATCTCCGGGGTGGTCAGACCGCCGACCAGGCGCAGGGTGAGGGCGATACGGGCCTCGGCGGAGAGGACCGGGTGGCAGGCGGTGAAGACGAGCCGCAGCAGGTCGTCGTCGATGTCGTCCGGGTCGGAGGGTTCGTCGAGGTGGTGCGGGGCGGTCACCGAGAGGTCCCGCCCCACCTCCTCCAGCTTGCGGACGTACTGCTCCCGGCGGCGTACGAGGTCGATCGCCCGCCGCTTGGCCGTGGTCGTCAGCCAGGCGCCCGGGTTGTCCGGGACGCCGTCCCGCGGCCACTGCTCCAGCGCCGCGACCAGGGCGTCCTGCGCGAGCTCCTCGGCGATGCCGACGTCGCGGACGATGCGCGAGGCGCCGGCGATGATGCGGGGCGACTCGATCCGGAAGATCGTCTCGACGGCTTCGACGGCACCTCGGGTGGCCCCGGACGCGACGGGCTGCGCAACGGGCGTGACGGTGGGCTGTTGCTCTTCCACAACCCACCATCAGACACCCGCGGCGGCCGGAGGCCAAGGAGCCGCTCAGCCCTCGGCGATCTCCCGCACCTCGCAGGTCACCGTCCAGTGCTCCTCGTGCACCTTCAGGAACCGCTTGGTCCACTCCAGGGCCTCGGCCATGTCCTTGCACTGCATGAGCGCGTAGCCGCCGACGACCTCCTTGGACTCGGTGAAGGGCCCGTCGGTGACGGACAGCTGCCCGCCCGACCAGTGCACCCGCTTGCCCTGGGCGGACGGCGTCAGCCCGGCGGTGTCGAGCATGACCCCGGCCTTGGTGATCTCCTCGATCAGCTCGCCCATCCGCTGCATCAGCTCCGGGCTCGGGCCCTCGGCGGGCGCGGTGTTCTCGTCGATCTGGACCAGCGACAGATAGCGCGGCATGGTGACTCCTCGTGTCCGTGGTGCCTCGGAGGCGGGGCTTCTCCCTGCCTCTCACCCGTGCGTCGAACGGGAGACACCGGTTTCGACACCGTCCCCGAAATTCTTTGAACTTTCTCGCCGGGCGCTGCCGCGGGGTTCCTGTGGGCAGGGTCCTCGTATGCCCTTCGACCACAACGACCACTATCACCGGCTGCTGCTGCGGAAGCTGCCCAAGCAGGGGCACACCGCCCTCGACGTCGGCTGTGGCACCGGCCGGTTCGCCCGGCGGCTGGCGGCGCGGGGCTATGAGGTCGATGCCGTCGATCCGTCGGCCGAGGTGATCGCCGCGGCGCGGCGGATCGGGGGCGGCCCCCGGTTCCGGCGGACGGACGTCGCCTCCGCCGGGCTGCCGAAGGGGCACTACGACGTCATCACCTGTCTGGCGAGCCTGCACCACATGCCGTTCGGCACGGTGACCAGGTTCCGGGAGGCGCTCGCGCCCGGCGGGGTGCTGCTGGTGCTGGGCTGCTACGCCGGGATCACCTGGTGGGATCTCGCGGCCGTGCCCGCCAATGCCGTGGCACGGGCGGGGGTGGCGATGGGTGAGCGGCTGCGCGGAAGCGAAGCCGTGCCCCTGCGGGCGCCGGTGCGCGAGCCGCGGATGTCGCTGGCGGACGTCCGGAGCGAGGCGGACCGGCTGCTGCCCGGCTCCCGCGTCCGCCAACTCCTCTACTGGCGTTACCTGTTGACGTACCGGGTCGCCGACGTCACTTGAGCGAGGCCCACAGGTCGCTCGCCTCCGGCTCGTCGGCCACCACCCGGTTGGGGTTCGACGGGGCCGTCACCACCGGCATGGTGACCGTCTTGACCTTGTCGGAGGAGAGGGACTTCAGGCTCTGGCCGAGCTTCATCAGTTCGCCCAGCGAGTCGAGTCCCGTGTCCGTCGTCAGGCTGCCGGTGACGGCGTCGGCGACCTTGTAGAGCTTGGTGGGGTCGGTGAGCAGGGACGTCGACGCCATCTGTTCCAGCAGCGCCTTGACCAGCTTCTGCTGGAGGCCGATGCGGCCGAGGTCGCTGCCGTCGCCTATGCCGTGCCGGGTGCGGGCCAGCGCCAGGGCCTGGGTGCCGCCCAGGTGGTGGGTGCCCGCCTTCAGGTGCAGATGGCTCTTGTCGTCGTCGATGTCCTGGTCCGTCGTGACCGTGACGCCGCCGAGCGCGTCCACCAGCTTCGCGAAGCCGGAGAAGTCGATCTCGATGTAGTGGTCCATGCGGACGTCGGTGAGTGACTCGACGGTCTTCACCGCGCAGACCGGACCGCCCACCGAGTAGGCGCTGTTGAACATCGCGTTGTACGCCGCCGAGGTCGTCCCGCCGGACGAGGTCGGGCACGACGGGCGGGTCACCAGGGTGTCCCGGGGGATGCTCACCACCGTCGCCTTGGTGCGGCCCTCGTCGATGTGGACGACCATCGCCGTGTCGGAGCGGGCGCCCGAGCTGTCGCCGCCCCCGAGCGCGGCGTTCGCCTTTCCGCTGCGCGAGTCGGAGCCGAGGACCAGGATGTTCAGGGCGCCGCTCGGCAGCGGGGCGGCCGAGGCGGACGCGGACGCCGACGGGGCCGACACCGCCTTCGCCGGACGGTCGTCGCCCAGCGCGCTGTTGATGTCCACGCTCTTGATGTTGTGGTTCAGATGCCAGTAGGCCCAGCCCGCGCCCGCCATGGAGAGCACGAGGACGCCGGCGAGCGTGATACCGGCGGCTTTCAGCACATTTCTCCGCCGTCCGGCACGTCTCGCGGCGCCCTCGTTCCCGTCTCCGCTCTCGTCCCCGTTCCCGTCCCCGCGTCCGGCCCCACGTTCGCCCCCGCGCTCCTCTTCTGCAGTCACGCGGAGGAACGTAAGTCCGAATTATTACGAGCAGGAACCTCTTCTGGGCTTTCCTTCGGAAAATCTAAGACTTCTCACGCCGCCCTCAGCCCAGCGTCACCGTGGGCACCGGATTGCTCCCGCTCCATGACGCGTTGAACCCGAACGTCACTGATCCACCGTTCGATACCGTTCCGTTGTAGGAGGCGTTCGCGCACGTCACCGCCGCACCGGACTGGGTGCAGTCGGCGTTCCAGGCCTGGGTGATCCGCTGGCCCGCGCCGTACGTCCAGTTCACCTTCCACGACGACAGCGCGGCCCCGGAACAGGCGATCCTCACCTGCCCCGTGAAGCCCGTGTTCCACTGGCTCTGGACGCTGTACGTCGCCGTGCACGCACCCGTGGGCGGTGGTGTCGAGGTACCGCCCAGGGAGCTCGCGATCGCGTAGTACGCCGGTTTCGGCGCGTAGTTCTCGTCGTACGGGGTCGCCGCGCCGTACCCGGAGAAGACGTCCGGGATCCAGGAGTCGGAGTCGGTGAAGCCCCAGACGGTGACGCCGTAGCACCGGGACACCGCCACGCACGCGTCGAACACGGCCTTGTAGTCGGCGGCCTGCTGCGTCAGCTTCGTGCTGTCGGAGGGGACCTGCATACGGATGTCCAGCTCCGTGATCGCCACGTCGACGCCGAGGTCGGCGAAGCGCTGGATGTTCTGCTGGAGCGTGGACGGCACCTGGCCGAGAATGAGGTGGGCCTGGAGACCGACCCCGTCGATCGGGACGCCCCGCTCCTTCAGCGACTTGACCAGGTTGTAGAGGGCGGTGCTCTTCGCGTTGACGCCCTCGACGTTGTAGTCGTTGATGTAGAGCTTGGCGCTCGGGTCGGCCGCGTGCGCCCAGGTCAGGGCCTGGGCGATGTAGTCGGAGCCGAGGCCGTTGTACCAGAGGGTCGAGCGGTAGGTGCCGTCCTCGTTGAAGGGTTCGTTCACCACGTCCCAGGCGGCCAGCTTGCCCTTGTAGCGGGTGACCTCGGTGGTGATGTGGTCCTGGAGCAGCGAACCGAGCTGCGCGGACGTCCAGGTGCCGTTCGTCAGCCAGCTCGGGTTCTGGCTGTGCCAGACCAGGGTGTGCCCGCGCACCTGCTGGTTGTGGGCCTGCGCGAAGGCCACGATCTGGTCGGCCTCGGCCCAGTTGTAGGTGCCCCGGGTGGGCTCGACGGTCTCCCACTTCATGGCGTTGCCAGGAGTGAGCGAGCTGAACTGGGCCCCGGCGATGTCCCCGTACGTCCCCGTGAGCTTGGACCCGGTGACAGCGGTGCCGATGACCTTGCCCTTGGCGGCGGCGAGGTCGCGCAGCGGGGTGTCGGCCGCGTGGGCGGCGGGGGCCGCGACCAGCAGGGCGCCGAGGGCGGCGATGCCGGTGAGGACGGACCCCAGGGATAAGCCTGTTCTCAGAGATCTCATGCGGGTGCCTCCGAAAGTTTCGGTCTTGCAACCGATTGGCTTCGGAGGAGTGTGGAGCGGGATGCCCCACTCGTCAATACGTCCACTTCACGCCAGGCCGACCGCCGGAGCCGCCCCCGTACTGCTGCGCACCACCAGACTCGTCGCCAGCTCCACCCTGGTCCCCGCGGCCGGCCGCTCCTCGCGCCCCAGCTCCAGCACCAGCCTGGCCGCCGCCTCCGCCATCTCCGTCAGCGGCTGCCGTACGGTCGTCAGCGGCGGCCCGACCCAGCGCGCCACCGGCAGATCGTCGAACCCCACGACGCTCAGGTCCTCCGGAATGCGCAGCCCCAGCTCGCGGGCGGCCTCGTACAGGCCGAGCGCCTGGAGGTCGTTGCCGGTGAAGACGGCCGTCGGGCGGTCGGGGCGGCGCAGCAGGTCGAGGCCCAGCCGGTAGCCGTCCTCGTGGTGGAAGTTCCCGGTCCTGATCAGCTCCGGGTCCACCGGCAGCCCCGCCGTCTCCAGCGCCGCCCGGTATCCGTCGACGCGCGCGCGGCTGCACATCATGCGTGAGGGCCCGCTGATGGCGCCGATCCGCCGGTGCCCCAGGTCGACGAGATGGCGGGTCGCGGCCAGCCCGCCGTGCCAGTTGGTGGCGCCGATGGACGGCACGTCGTCGCCCGGGTCGCCCGCCGGGTCCATCACCACGAACGGGATGGACCTGCTGGTCAGCAGCGCGCGCTGGGACTCGTCCAGCCGGGACAGGACGAGGATGACGCCGTGCGGGCGGCGGGCGGCGACCTGGTCGGCCCAGGTCCGCCCGGGGGTCAGCCGTCCCGCGCTCTCGGAGAGGACGACGCTCAGTCCCTCGTCCCGCGCCACGTTCTCGACGCCCCGGATGACCTCCATCGCCCAGGCGCTCTCCAGCTCGTGGAAGACCAGGTCGATGAGGGGCGAGCGGGTCGCCTCGGCGCGGCGGCGCCGGTAGCCGTACGCGCGCAGCAGTTCCTCGACGCGGGTGCGGGTGGCCGGGGCGACATCGGCCCGGCCGTTGAGCACCTTCGAAACAGTCGGAGCGGAGACGCCGGCCTCCCGGGCGATCTCGGCAAGCGTCGCGGTCCCCGAGGACCGGTCCGCCCTCCGCTTCTCCACGGGCTTCGCGGGATCCATGGGCGCGATGGTATCCCCGGGTGCACGCCGGGTGCCCCCTCTCCGACCTCAGGAAGGTCCGTAACATTCGAGGACTGGCAGGAAACATTCGGTCACCCAGGATGACGACGAGAACCGACGGCTCACTTCACGCGCACCTCGCACCGCATCCGCCGCTCCCGGCCCACCACCCGCTCGGGCCCGGTCAGCGTCACCGGCACCGCGTACCGCACCTCGCCCTCGGCGCTGGACGCCCCCAACCGCAGCTCCAGCTCCCCCGGTTCGACGATCCGGTCGCCGTCCGGGCCGGTGTACGCGGCCAGGTCCGCCGGGACGGTGAAGTGGACCTCCGCCGACGCGCCCGCCTCCAGCGGCACCCGCGCGTAGCCCACCAGGCGGGCGACCGGACGCGCCACCTTGCCGACCGGGTCGTGGAGATAGAGCTGCACGACCTCGGTACCGGACCGCTCCCCCGTGTTGCGGACGGTCAGCCGCAGGGTCGTCTCGCCGTCCGTCGGGAACGCCGTGTCGTCGACCGACGGCGCCTGCCAGTCGTACGTCGTGTAGGACAGCCCGTGTCCGAAGGGGAACAGCGGCGTCGGGTCGAGGTTGCTGGCCTCGCCGCGCTGTCCGAGCGGCGGCGCGAGATACGTCCACGGCTGTCCGGCCCGCTCCCGCGGCACGCTCACCGGGAGCCGCCCCGAGGGGTTCACCCGCCCGGACAGCACCCCGGCCACCGCGGGACCTCCCTCCTGTCCCGCGAAGAACGCCTGCACCACCGCCGCGCACCGGTCCGCCCAGCGCCCGAGCGCGTACGGCCGCCCCGAGAGCAGCACCAGCACGACCGGTGTCCCGGAGGCCAGCGCCTTGTCCACCACCTCCCCCTGTTCTTCGGGCAGTTCGAGATCGGCCGCGTCGCAGCCCTCGCCCGACGTGCCCCGCCCGAACAGCCCCGAACGGTCGCCGACCGCGACCACACACAGGTCGGCGGCCACCGGATCGTCGGTGAACTCCACGTCCGGCAGCTCCGTGCGCAGCGCCTCCAACAGCGTCGGCACATCCACCCCCATCGCGACCTCGGGGTGGTCGAGGAGGACATGGCGGGGGAAGGTGTAGCAACCGAGCATGGCGGCCGGGTCGTCGGCCAGCGGACCGAGAACCGCGATCCGCCGCACCCCGGACGCCAGCGGCAGCGTCCCCCCGTTGGCCAGCAGGACGACCGACTCCTCCGCCAACTGCCGGGCCAGCGCCCGCATGTGCGGCGGATCGAGATCGGCGGAAGCGGAGTCGGCGGGCGGTGCCCAGTCGGGGTCCAGCAGCCCCAGTTCGCACTTCTGCGTCAGTACCCGCAGCGCGGCCCGGTCCACGGACTCCTCGTCGAGGGGCCCGGCGCCGTAGCAGCGCACGGCGGGCAGCTCGACGTCGACGCCCGCCGCGAGCGCGAGCGCTGCCGCCCCCGCCGGCGAGTCGGTGAGCCCGTGCGCGGTCTCCAGGAAGGACACCCCGAAGTAGTCGGCGACGACCGTGCCGGTGAACTGCCACTCCTCCCGCAGGAGTTCGGTGAGCAGTCGGCGGTGGGCGTGGGCGGGCAGTCCGTCGAGGTCGTTGTACGCGGCCATCACCGAGCGCGCCCCGCCCTCCCGTACGGCCATCTCGAACGGCGGCAGGATGACGTCCGCCAGTTCGCGCGGGCCGAGCGAGGCGGGCGCGTGGTTGCGGGCACCGCGCGAGGCCGAGTAGCCGGCGAAGTGCTTGAGCGTGGCGACGACGCCCGCCGACTCCAGGCCCTGGACATAGGCGGTGCCGACGGTCGCCACGAGGTAGGGGTCCTCGCCGATGGACTCCTCCGTACGGCCCCAGCGGGGATCCCGTACGACGTCGAGGACCGGGGCGAGGCCCTGGTGGACGCCGACCGAGCGCATCGAGGCGCCGATCGCCGCCGCCATCTCCTTCACCAGGGCCGGGTCGAAGCTGGCGCCCCAGGCGAGCGGGGTCGGGAAGACGGTCGCCCGCCAGGCCGTGAACCCGGTGAGGCACTCCTCGTGGGCGAGCGCCGGGAGCCGGAAGCGGTTCGCGGAGCGGATGCGTTCCTGGAGGGAGGCGAGGCGGGCGGCGCCCTCGGCCGGGTCGACCGGTGCGGTGCCGAAGGGGCGGGTGAGCTGGCCGAGCCCGTGCGGGAGCAGCCGTGCCAGGTCGATGTCCTCGGACAGGGCGTGCTGCAGCGGCGCCATGTCCCCGCCCGGGGTCTGGTTCGAGCCGGGCCACACGCTGTAGAGCTGGGCGACCTTCTCTTCCGTGGTCATACGGGCGAGCAGGTCGGCGGCGCGGACGCCTGCGGGCAGAGCGGGGTCCTGCCAGGGGTCGGTCATGTAACTCCTCACATCCACAGAGGCATCTGGAGGGGACTGGTGTTCAGCCCTTGGTCGCGCCGAGCGTGATGCCGCCGATCAGCTGTCGTTCGGCGACCGCGTAGAAGGCGAGGGCGGGCACCATGGCGAGCACCAGGTAGGCGAAGATGCGAGCCACGTCGGAGGCGTACTGGCCCTGGAACTGCTGGATGCCGACCGGGATCGTCCACCAGGTGGGTTCGCTGAAGACCAGGAGCGGCAGCAGGAACTGGTTCCAGCTGCTCACGATCGCGAGGACGGAGACCGTGCCCAGCGCGGGCCGGGCCAGCGGCAGCAGGATGCGCCAGAAGAACCCGAAGCGGGTGCAGCCGTCGAGGGTCGCCGCCTCCTCCAACTCCCCCGGGATCTCCCGGAAGAAGCCGCGCAGGATGATGATCGTCACCGGCAGTCCGAAGGCCGCCTCGGGCAGGATCACACCCCACGGGTTGTCCAGCAGCCCGAAGGTGCGCAGCAGGATGAACAGCGGCAGGATCGCCACCGCGAACGGGAACATCAGCCCCATCGTGAACAGGGTGAACATCAACTCCCGCCCACGGAAGGCGAACCGGGCGAGCGCGAACGCCGCCAGGGCGGCCGTCGCCACCGTCAGCGCGGTGGCGCCCACCGCGATGACCGTGCTGCTGCCGATGGACCGCCAGAACGAGCCCGAGCCGAGCAGCGAGGTGTAGTTCGAGGTCACCCACGGCGAGGGCAGCCCGAACGGGTTGGAGGAGAGCTGGTCGGTGGACTTGAAGCCGGAGATCAGGGCGTAGAGCAGTGGGGTGACCATGAAGACGCCGACCACCCAGAGGGTCACGTACACGGGGAGGCTGCGCAGCCGTCGCCGCCGCAGCCTGCTCTTCCGCAGCTCCGCCGCGGCGCCCTCCCGCGTCT
Source organism: Streptomyces sp. NBC_01450 (assembly GCF_036227505.1). Taxonomy (NCBI): domain Bacteria; kingdom Bacillati; phylum Actinomycetota; class Actinomycetes; order Kitasatosporales; family Streptomycetaceae; genus Streptomyces; species Streptomyces sp. NBC_01450. The sequence continues at coordinate 4,893,905 of NZ_CP109480.1, forward strand.
CCGTCTCCGTCGTGGCGCTCATCGTTTTCCTCGCATGGTGGTGATGGCTCCTTCGGTGTCCCGGCGCAGCACGAAGCGCTGGTAGGCGAGGGCGAAGACCAGGCTGATCAAGAACATCACGACGCTGAGGGCGCTCGCGTAGCCCATCTGATAGCGCTTGAAGCCGTACTGGACCATGCTGATCGCCATGGTCTCTGAGGCGTGGTCAGGGCCGCCGGTGGTGATGACCCAGACCAGGTCGAAGAGCTGGATGGAGTAGACAACGGAGAGGAACGCGCTGATCCGGAGGGTCGGCGCGAGCAGCGGCAGCGTGATGTGGCGGAAGCGCTGCCAGGTGCCGGCGCCGTCGATGCGCGCCGCCTCCTGCAGTTCGGCCGGGATACCCTGCAGGCCCGCCAGGTAGAGCATCATGTGGAAGCCGAAGTACTTCCAGGTCATGACGATGAAGAGGGTCGGCAGGACGCTGTGCTGACCGGCGAACCAGTCGCCGCCCAGCCCTCCGAGCCCGAGCTTGTCTAGGACCTTGTCGGCGAGCCCCTCCCCCGGCGCGAAGATCATGCTGAACAGCACGCCGGTGATGACCTCGGACAGGATGTACGGGGCGAAGAACAGCATCCGGTACACGGCCCGGCCGCGCAGCTTCTGGTTGAGCAGCACGGCCATGGCGAGCGCGAACGGCAGCTGTACGAGGATGGAGAAGCCGATGAGCAGCGCGCCGCGCCCCAAGTCCCCCAGGAACACCGGGTCCTTGAAGAGCCGCGTGTAGTTGTTGAGTCCGACGCTGTCCGAGGGCGAGCCGAACCCGCCCCAGTTGAAGAAGCTGACGTAGATCGCGTAGCCCATCGGCACCAGCACGAGCATGCCGAACAGGACGAGGGCTGGGACCGTGAACACGACGGCCGACAGCCAGTCGCGCACCCGGCGCAGCGGCGACCTGCGGCGCCCCGGGCCGTCGGCGGCGAAGTCCTGGTCGTCGTACTTGCCGGCCTCGGGCACATACGGCGCCGAGCCCGCCGAAGAGGTCGCGGAGGTCGAAGTCGAGTGGGTCATCGGTGGCGCTAGCTCTTCTCGCTCTTGGCGACCTGGGTGACCGAACGCGTCACCTGCTCGGGCGACTTGGAGCCCGCGATGAGCGCGGCGACGCTGTCGTTGATCTCCTGGCCGACGGCGGGGGCGTACGCCTGGTCGAGGTAGAGCTGGAAGCCGGTGGCGTTGTTCAGCATCTCGGAGACGGCGGTGAGGTTGGGGTCGGTGAGCGCGCCGGCCGTGTCCTTGGACACCGGTATCAGGCCGGTCTGCTTGATGAGCTTCTCCGCGAACTCCTTCTCGGCGAAGAACTTCAGGAAGTCCAGCGCCTCCTGCGGCGCACCCTTGCGCAATGCGTGGCCGCCGCCTCCGCCGAACACCTCGGTGAGCGCGCCCTTTCCCCCCTCGACCGCGGGGAAGGAGAAGAAGCCGAGATCCTTGCCGATGCCCTTGCCGGAGTCGGCCTCGACGATCGGCGCCCACTGACCCATCAGCTCCATGGCCGCCTTGCCGTTGCCCATCAGGGCCGCCTCACCGTTGGGGTCGGAGTAGGCACCGCCGAGGAACCCCTTCTGGAAGGGCTGCAGCGCGACGAGGTCCTTGAGGTGCTGGCCGGCCTTGACGAAGTCGTCGCCGGTGAAGTCGGCATCGTCGGAGGCCTTCTGCATCGCGTCGAGACCGGCGACGCGCATCGAGAGGTACGCCCAGTAGTACATGCCGGGCCACTTCTCCTTGCCGGCCAGGGCGATGGGCGTGATGCCCGCCTTCTTGAGGGCCCTGATGGCGTCGAGGTAGCCGGACCAGGTGGTGGGCGGTGCGGTGATGTCGGCCTTCTTGAAGAGCGCCTTGTTGTACCAGAAGCCGACCGCGCCGATGTCGAAGGGGACGGCGTACAGCTTGTCGTCGAACTTGTAGGCCGCCATCGAGGCGGGTACGTAGTTGCCGGTCCACGAGGCGACCCGGTCCGTCAGGTCCTCGACCAGTCCCGCGTCGAGCTGCTGCTTGAGGACGCCGCCGCCCCAGGTGTGGAAGATGTCCGGCAGCTTGCCCGAGGCGATCTGCGCGGTCATCTTCGACTTGTACGCCTCGTTCTCCAGCGTCACGACCTTGATCTTCACATCCGGATGCGCGGCCTCGAACTCCTTGGCGCGCTGGGCCCACAGCTTCTTCGCGGGCTGGGTCGTGGTGATGTTCCACCACTCGATCGTCTTCTTGCCCGAGCCGCTGTCATCCGAGGAGCCGCACGCGCTCAGTCCGGCCGCGCCGAGGCCGGTCGCCGCGGAGGCCGCCAGGAACCCACGGCGAGAAAAGTTGGAGGTCGTACCGAACGGTCGCATCGCATACCTTCCGGAAGAGAGCCGAACATTATCGGTTAAGTGCGCACGGAAGTTACGGCCCAATGATGGGTATGTCAACGCTCCTGACAAATGCGGGAGGCAGAGAGATCCACGCGACGGCGACCGGACGGCGAAAGGAAAGGTGGGGCGCGTAAGCAGCGCCCGGGCGTCAGACGAGCGGAGCCGTACTCGCCCGCACGACCAACTCGGTGGCGAGCTCGATCCGGGGGGAGGCGGGCTCCTCGCCGAGCGCGAGGCGCAGCACCGTACGCGTGGCCAGTTTGCCCATGTCCGCCAGGGGCTGGCGCACGGTCGTCAGCGGCGGGGCCGACCAGCGGACCTCGGGCAGATCATCGAAGCCGACGACGCTCAGGTCCTCCGGCACCCTGAGGCCCCGGCGGCGCAGCGCCTCGATCGCCCCCAGCGCCATCTGGTCGCTGGCGGCGAACAGTGCGGTCGGCGGTTCGGCCAGGTCGAGCAGGGTGTTGCAGCCGTCGAAGCCGGCGGAGTGGTAGAAGTCGCCGGGCACGACCAGCGCGTCGTCGACGGCGATGTCCGCGCCTTCCAGCGCCGCCCGGTAGCCGTCGAGCCGCGCCCGTGAGCACAGCAGCCGGGGCGGCCCCGCGATGAACCCGATCCGCCGGTGCCCGAGGCCGAGCAGGTGCTCCGTCGCGGCCATGCCACCGGCCCAGTTGGTGGCGCCGACGGTCGGCATGTCGAGGGCAGGCGAGCCCGCCGGATCGACCACGACGAGCGGCACACCGAGCCGCCGCAGCTCGTCATGCAGCCGAGGTTCCAGGACGGACGTCACCAGGATGACGCCGTCCGAGGCGCGCGCCCTCAGATTGGTCATCCACTGCCGGGCCGACCCCGAGGCCCCATGAATGGCCGACACGACCGTGCCCACACCGGAGGCGTGCGCGACCTCCTCGACCCCGCGGATGATCTCCACGGCCCACGGGCTGTCGAGATCGTTGAAGACCAGGTCGATCAGGGCGGCCCGGTCGCCCGGAGCGTTCGGCTTCCGCTGGTAGCCGTGGTGGCGCAGCAGGTCCTCGATCCGGGCCCGGGTCTCCGGCGACACGTCGGAGCGGCCGTTGACGACACGGGACACGGTGGGCACCGAGACCCCGGCCTGCCGGGCGATCTCGGTGATCGTCACCTTGTTCTTGATGCTCTCCCGGGCCACTGCGCCCACCTCCGTTGCCGAAACCTTGCAGGAGCCTTCCGGAAAACCGGGGCTCGCGTGAAGGCTACAGGGAGAGGGCGGGGGTGATTTCAGTTCACCTGAGCCGCGGCGTGCGCGACGAAGGCGGTCCAGGCGGAGGGGGTGAGACCGAGGTGGGGGCGGGTGATGTCTTTGGAGTCGCGGATGTGGATGGTGGTGGGGGTGGGGGCGACTTCGATGCAGCTGTCGCCTTGAGGGCTGCTGTAGCTGCTTTTGAACCAGTCGAGTTCGGCGGCAGTGCTCATAACGCTCCTCGGATCTGCTTGAGCAGGTCCTTGGAGTCCCCTGGCGGCAAGGCCTGCGAGCGCAGTGTTGCATAACGCTGGCCAACGATGACGACCTCTTTCACGTCGGTGATCAGCCAACCGTGCTGCTGCCCTTCCGCGTAGGCGAACCGCCTCCCGTCCTCGGTTTCCAGGAGCTGGAGCGGCCCCGCGAGACACGCGTGCTCCTTGTAGTTCATCGCCATGATCTGCACCTGTACGTTGCGTGCGTCCATGCAGGTCAGAATGTGGTCCAGCGCCCCCCGCATGACCTCCGGACCGCCAAGAAGACTGCGCAGGACCGCCTCGTCAATGATGAAGCTGAACGAGGTGTTGGCGCGCTCACGCAGAAGTCCTTGCCGTTCCATGCGCGCCTGGAGCTGTGCTTCCATCTCCTCCTCGTTGAGCAATGGAATGTTGTTGGAGAACGCGGCGCGAGCGTACGCCTCCGTCTGCAACAGACCTGGCAGGATGCGGCACTCGTATGTGTCGAGACTCGCCGCCTCCCGCTCCAGCCGCGCCCACATCCGGAACCACGCCGCCAGGCCCGGCTGACGCGCCATGAACCGAAACGCCCTCCGCAACGCCCCCGTATCCCCCAACACCCCCTCCGCCAGCTCCACGAACCGTTCGTCCGCCAGCCTCCGCCCCAACTCGATGGAAGCGACCGAGTGCTTGGACAGATGAACCCGCGCCCCGAACTCCTCCCGGCTCAGCCCCGCATGCTCCCGAAGCCCCTGGACGAACCCCCCGAACGTCTTCATGCTGTCGGACGACCCGGGCTCACCAGTCATCCACCCACCGTCATGCACCATGCACTTAGAGTCACGAAACTGTCGCCGTACTGTCCGCCCCACGATCGCGTACTCCGCGCACAGTACGTCCGCAACAGGTCAGCGGTTCAGCGCGAGGAAACGACCTGCCGGAAGAGGCGTATCGGACCGACTGCCCCACCGCCCAATCTCCCTACGGGCGTGCCCAAAGGGAGGGCGACACCGTCACCGAGCGCACAGCCGAACAGGGCCAGCCCCACCCCCAGTGCGCTGACGCCGGGCAGGACTCCCGTCTGTATGGAAAAGACGAGAATCGGCAGGCAATTGGTGAGGGCGAGCAAGGTGAGCCTCTTGCGTGAAAGCCTGAAAACCCACACGAAAAACATTCCCGCAAAGCCCGCCACCTGCAGGGCGATCACCACGCCGCTGAAGTCGTTCGACGTGCCGTATCCGAGCTCTTCTCGCGGAGTGAAGACACCGGCCAGGACGAGCAACGAGGCCGCGAGGTAGGACGCATCACCGTAACCGGCCCTGCTGACGCACACCGTCCCGACAATTGCTCCGCAGAGCGAAATTGCCAGTGAGTACGGAAGAATCGGTAGATCCTCGCTGATTAAAGTGACGAAGACCGGCACGACGAACAGGCAGGCGACCGCATCGCGCCCGACGCGTACACGTCGAACATAGGGACGGCCAAGCATTTCGAGAAATTCTCTGCGCGACTGCGCCGTCCGGGCATACTTCCGCGCGATGAGAAGCTCCCAGAGTGACCCCACGGCCAGCAGTACGGAAAGGGAAATCAGCACCGCACAATACAGGAGGTACAAATCCGGATCCATCAAGCGACCACTGTAGGTGTCGGAATATTCGTATTCCTGATAGAGCAGGTTTTCCTCGTTGGTGGCCATGCCCACCGCCAACAGCGCGATCACCAGGGACAGGACGAAGTACATCAGCCCCGAGATGCTGTCCCCGTACGAGTAGTCCTTCCGCCGCCGCGGGGCGAGATTGGCCAGGTGAGCGCCTAGGGTGACCCGTTCCGCGTCCGGATTCCCGGGGGCGGCAGCGGGCGCGGGGTCCGCCACCCGATCCTGCGGGTCCGCACTCCGCCAGCCTTCCTGCTCGGGGCGAACGCGTCTCGCGAGGACCAGGTCGCCGGATCCGTCGAACTTGCGCCGAGGCGGGGAGTGTCTGCCGGAGAGCCGGGTGCTCATGTGCCTGAACACCTCGTCCAGGCTGACTTCACCCGAATCGTCGAGGCCCGCTGTCCCCGCTTCAAGCGCGTCCGCCAAGGCCTGGGTGAAGGGGCTGGCCGCTCCTGGGGATTCCGCATCGGCAGCCACATCGATCGCGCTGGACGCGGTGATGACGTATCTCCCCTTCCCTGCGAGGGAATCCGGGGTAACTTGGGGCCTCCCCTTGAAGGCCCCGCTGTGGCAGCAGTCGAGAACAACGATCACGGTGCTTGCCGGCGTCTTCTTCATGATCTTGTTGAGCGAGTCCGCCGAAACCGCGGTGGAGACCATCCTGTTCTGCACCGAGTCCCTGCCGCAGAGAAAAAGCTCCTGCTGTTCTCGAAAACCGTGCCCACTGTAGTAGAAGAGCAGGGTGTCCCCCGTCTTCCCCTTGGCGAAGAAGTCCTCGGCCAGCGCCATGATCTCTTTCGAGGACCGTTCGTAGAAAACTTCCACGTCTTCCGAACGGAACTTTCCCGTTCGAGGGTTCGTGAGCGACGACCAGAGAATCAACCCGTCTTTCCGTGGTCCTTCCAGCCCGGGAAAACGGGAAGGGTCCTCAGGGAAGATGGAGTTGCAGATCACCAATGCGCGGTACACCGCCACCCCCGTTCCGCTATGTTGCCCGTCAAGCAACAAGTAGATCGCCCGTATCGTACTCGGCGATCTCCGTACAGGAGGTTGGGATGACTGAATCGGTGAAGATCAGAATCCAGGCGGAGGTCGCCGGGCTGGCAGCGGACCACCCGGTCGCGCAAGAGGCACTCGATGATTTCGCGAGTGACGCCCGGGAGGTGCCGGGCCTCTCCGTGGAGGAGGGAGGCGTGCCCGTCCCGGGTGAGAAGGGCGGCGTTTCCGCACTCCTCCTTGCGCCCGGAGCGCCGTCCGTCGCATGGGCCGTGGTCAAACTCGTAGAACTCTGGCTGCGGCGTGACCGCTCGCGCTCCATGACGATCACGGTCCAACGAGACGGCAGCGACGAGCTCACGGTAAACGTCTCCGGTGAACAGATCTCCACCCAGGCGCTGGAGGCGGGCATCGCCAAGGCCTTCGGGGATACCGAGGACGCAGAGACCTCCGAGGCCACAAAGACCTCCGAAGAGGAAGACGCCTCGGAAGACACGACGAACGAGACGTAGACAAGCCCCGGTGACAACGGAATCGGGGACGGAAGAACCCCGTCAGCCCCCGTCAACCGATTCGAACCGCCATCGATGAACCGCCCGGGTCACCAACTCCCCGTCGGGCTCAGGCAGTTCGGGCAACTCGGCCTCGTACGCCGCGTCCCACCAGGTGATGACGAGCACCCGGTCCTGCGGCGCGCGCAGGACCTCCCGCCGCAGCGGCTCCGCCGGCAGCTCCTGCGCCCGCACCCAGGCGAGCAGTTCCTCGCCCCGCCCGGGAACGGCCCGCGCCTCCCACATCAGCGCGACGGTCACGAGTAGAGGTTCGCCTTCGAGACCTCGTGCACGTGATCATGGTCGTGGGTGTGGGCATGCTCGTGCGAACGACCGGGCACATGCGGGTCCGTCACCGGCAGCGAGGAGTCGGCCGACAGGTCCCAGTCGGAGGCGGCCCGGTTCCGGGAGACCATCTCCGCGCCCAGCGCGGCCACCATCGCCCCGTTGTCCGTGCACAGCTTCGGCCGCGGCACCCGCAGCCGGATCCCCGCGGCCTCGCAGCGCTCCTGGGCGAGCACCCGCAGCCGGGAGTTCGCGGCCACACCGCCACCGATCATGAGGTGGTCGACGCCCTGGTCCTTGCAGGCCCGTACGGCCTTGCGGGTCAGCACGTCCACCACCGCCTCCTGGAAGGACGCGGCCACATCGCGCACCGGCACCTCCTCCCCCGCCGCCCGCTTGGCCTCGATCCAGCGGGCCACGGCGGTCTTCAGACCGGAGAAGGAGAAGTCGTACGCCGCGTCGCGCGGCCCGGTGAGCCCGCGCGGGAAGGCGATCGCGGCGGGGTCGCCCTCCTTCGCATACCGGTCGATGACCGGACCGCCGGGGAAACCGAGGTCGAGCACGCGGGCGATCTTGTCGAAGGCCTCGCCCGCGGCGTCGTCGATGGTCGCGCCCATGGGCCGCACATCGGAGGTGATGTCGGTCGAGAGCAGCAGGGACGAGTGGCCGCCCGACACGAGCAGGGCCATCGTCGGCTCCGGCAGCGGGCCGTGCTCCAGCTGGTCCACGCAGATGTGGGAGGCGAGGTGGTTGACGCCGTACAGGGGCTTGCCCAGCGCATACGCGTACGCCTTCGCCGCCGAGACCCCGACGAGCAGCGCGCCGGCCAGCCCGGGCCCCGCGGTGACGGCGATGCCGTCCAGGTCCCTGGCGCTCACCCCCGCGTCCTTGAGCGCCCGGTCGATGGTCGGCACCATCGCCTCCAGGTGGGCGCGGGAGGCGACCTCGGGCACGACGCCGCCGAAGCGGGCGTGCTCGTCGACGCTGGACGCGATGGCGTCCGCGAGCAGGGTGGTACCGCGGACGATGCCGACGCCGGTCTCGTCGCAGGACGTCTCGATACCCAGGACCAGCGGTTCGTCAGCCATTGCTCTCTGTTCCTTGTACGCCGTTTACTGAGGGTGAACCCGCGGCTGGGCCGCTGTCGGACGCGGTGTGCAGCCGCATGACCAGGGCGTCGACGTTGCCCGGCTGGTAATAGCCGCGGCGGAAGCCGATGGGCTCGAAGCCGAAGCGCTCGTACAGCTTCTGTGCGCGGACGTTGTCCACCCGGCACTCGAGCATGACCTCGGCGCACTCGAACGCGGTCGCGGCCCGCAGCAGCTCGGTCAGCAGCCGGCTGCCGAGGCCGGTACTCCACTGATCACGCCGTACGGCGATGGTCTGTACGTCGCCCAGGTCGCCGGAGGCGGCGAGCCCGGCGTATCCGACGAGCTGCCCGCCCTCGACCGCGACCACATACCGGCGCGTCGCCTCGGACCCGCGGGCGTGGGCCAGCTCGGACCAGAACATCCCCCGCGACCAGGCGTCCTCGGGGAAGAGGTCCTTCTCCAGTTCCAGTACGGGATCGATGTCCCACCAGCGCATCTCGCGCAGCTCGGCCGTCACTTGGGGGTGACCACCTTGTAGTTCTTGGGCACCTGGGCGTCCGGGCGGCGCAGGTAGAGCGGCCGGGGCGCCGCGAGCTCCTCGCCCGCCGCGAGCCGCTCCGCCGCCAGGGACGCGAGCGCGGCCGCCGAGACGTGCTCGGGCGCGCGGGCGTCCGGGAAGGTGTCGGGGTAGAGCAGCGCGCCCGCACCCACGGCGGGCAGTCCCGCCACGGCCTCGGCGATCTCGGCGGGCCGGTCGACGGCGGGCTCCGAGACGCGCGTACGGGGGTCGTCGTACCTGGCCCAGTACACCTCCTTGCGCCGGGCGTCCGTCGCGACGACGAACGGCCCCTCGACGCCGGTGCCGTCGGCGGCGTAGGCGAGCCCGTCGAGGGTGCACAGGCCGTGCACGGGCACGCCGAGCACGAGGCCGAAGGTGTCCGCGGTCATGAGGCCGACGCGCAGCCCCGTGTACGGGCCGGGGCCGACGCCCACGACGATGCCGGTGACGGCGTCGAGCTTGAGGTCTGCCTCGGCGAGCACCCGGTCGACGGCCGGCAGCAGCAGCTCTCCGTGCCGGCGCGCGTCCACCTGGCTCGACGAGGCGATGACGGACGTGCCGTCGTGCAGGGCGACGGTCACGGCGGGGGTGGCGGTATCCAGAGCGAGCAAGAGCACGCAAACAGCCTACGGCGCCGGAGCGGGACGCACCGCCGCCCCGGTCTGCGGGGTGGCGGCTGCTACCGTCACCACAAAGGACGTAATGGACACGAACGTGGTACGAGAGGCGGGTACACAAGGTGGCTGGGAGCAGCTCGGGATTCGTGGCCGGGCTCACCGCGGCGGCTGTCGCGGTGGTCGGCTTCCTCGCCTACCAGGCGTCCGCGAACGTACCGGACACCCTGGGCAAGCCCCTCGCGGGCGCGTCCCCCAAGGCTCCTGCCACGAAGGCACCCCGGGACAAGAAGAACCCGGTGGCGCTGCCCGTCGGCTCCGGCAGGGGTGAGCGGGTCGTCTACTCGGTCGACGACGACCGCGTGTGGCTGGTCACCGCGGACAACAGGACCGAGCGCACCTTCCCGGTCACTCCCGGCACGGTGGACCCGGCGGTCGGCACCTACGCCGTCACCTCACGCTCCAAGGCCGTCACCGGATCGGACGGCGCCCAGATCGAGCACGTCGTCCGCTTCACCGCCGTCGACGGCGTGCCGATCGGCTTCAGCTCCGCCATGGACGGCTCCACGGGTTCCCCCGACTCCACCAAGAAACTCGGCGGCATCCGGGAGTCCCGCAAGAACGGCACCGCGATGTGGAACTTCGCCACGATCGGCGTGAAGGTGGTCGTCATCCAGTAGTCGGCGGGCCTGCGCATAGCCGCGGGCCGGCGGGGGCTGGTCGCGCCCACGCGGCGAAGCCGCACGATGTGGCAGCCCCGCGCCCCTCTCGGGGCGCTCACGCCGCCTTGCGGACCTGCTCCTTCGAAGAAGCCCCCGGAGCCTGGGCCACAGGCGCCGCCGGCGGCCTGGAGACCGCGTCAGCGGCCGCGCATGACGCCAGCAGATCCCGCATCGACACCCCGCCGCCGCACGGCTGCTGCACCGGCACGTCACGTTCCGAAGCCGACATGGACGCCTCCTGGGGATTCGGGGGCAAGCGTGGTTAGGTAGACCTAACTACGGACTGAGGTCCATGTGACCACGGCCTGGACGCCGAACGCAACATCTTGCCGACGACTTGTCGGAACCTTCACGCCCCCGGAACCTTCACCCAGGGTGATCAAGCCGCGAGCACGCTCAGATCGACCGCCGCCCAGCGCTCCCCGAGCCCGGTGAGCGTGACGTGCCGCACCTCGTCCGTGGTGTCACCGACGGCCCGGTGGATGACGACGTCGAGCCGGTCGTCGGTGAGCTCCTCGACCTTGCCCTCGCCCCACTCCACGACGATCACCGAGTCGGAGAGCGACACGTCGAGGTCGAGGTCCTCCATCTCGTCGAGCCCGCCGCCCAGGCGGTACGCGTCCACGTGCACGAGCGGCGGACCGTCACCGAGGGAGGGGTGCACACGGGCGATGACGAACGTCGGAGAGGTGACCGCGCCCCGTACGCCGAGCCCCTCGCCGAGCCCGCGCGTCAGCGTCGTCTTGCCGGCGCCGAGCTCCCCGTTCAGCATCACGAGATCGCCCGCGCGCAGCAGCTTGGCCAGGTGAAGGCCCAACTCCCGCATCTGCTCGGGCGAGTTGACGGTGATCCGGACGTTCACGCCCTCGACGGCGGGCTCAGCCGGGTTGTGCGCTGCTGCTGGTGCTTCCATAGCCACCCACGGTAGCCCCTGCCGGGACGGCGCCCGCGCGCATCAGGAGGTCGGCGAGACGGTCTATGACCACCTCGGGGTGCTCCAGCATGACCAGGTGCCCGGCGTCCGGGACGAGTACCAGTTCGGCGTCCGGCAGCAGGTCCGCGATCGCCTCGCTGTGCTCACTCGGCGTCACCATGTCGCCGACCCCGGCCAGCACCAGCACCGGCAGTTCGGCGAAGTGCGCGAGGGCCGCGGTCTTGTCGTGCTCGGTGAACGCCGGATAGAACTCCGCGACCACGTCGATCGGGGTGCCCTCGATCATCCGTTCGGCGAACCGCACGATGGCCGGGTCGACGTCCCGGGACGCGAACGAGTACCGCTTGATGATCCCCGCGAACAGGTCGGCCGTGGCCCGCCGCCCCCGCTCCACCAGGGCGGCCTGCTGACCGAGCGCCTTCAGTACGCCGGGCAGCACCCATCGCACCGCGTTGACGCCCGCGACGGGCAGCCCGAAGTTGACCTCGCCGAGCCGCCCCGACGACGTACCGACGAGCGCGACGGCGACGACCCGCTCGCGGATGAGGTCCGGGTACTGATCGGCCAGCGCCATGACGGTCATGCCGCCCATGGAGTGCCCCACCAGCACGATCGGCCCCTCGGGCACGGCCGCGTCGATGACGGCCTTCAGGTCCTGGCCGAGCTGGTCGATGGAGACGGGTGTGTCGTCCTTCGTCTGGGCGACCCCGCGCCCGGAGCGGCCGTGGCTGCGCTGGTCCCAGTGCACCGTGCGCACCACACCGCGCAGCGCGGCCCGCTGGAAGTGCCAGGAGTCCTGGTTGAGGCAGTACCCGTGGCTGAAGACGACGGTGACGGGGGCGGGAGCCTTGCGCCCGAAGAGCCGCCGCCGGCGCGGGGTGAACGTCACATCCTGTTCGATGTCGTCCACCTCGTAGTACAGCTCGGTGCCGTCGTCTGCGTAGGCCTTGCCGGGCGTGCCACGCAGCGAGCCGTACGGGCCCGTCGAGTCGAGCGCGAGGCGGGCCTTGTTGCGCATGCCACGGCCGACCGTGAGCCGCTCTATGGCGACTCCGGCGGCGGCGCCCGCGGCGACCACGCCTATGGCGACGCCGGCGATACCGGCCTTGCGCCAGTTCCCGGCGGCGGAGGCGACGGCCGCCGCGGCGACGTCCGTCACGGCCTCCGCGCTGCTCTCGCTCACGTACCGCTCCTCTTCGCCGGGGTCTCGTTCACTTCGGAAGGTCGTGCTGGGGGTGGTGCCGGTCGTGCTGAGGTCGTGCCGGAGGTACCGCTGGTGGTGCAACTATGTCCTGTTGCCCTGTTGTCCTGCGCGGGGCACCCCCTGTACTCCTTGTGGGTTACCCGCCTTGTTCCTTATTCACGTATACGCGCGGCACTCGGGTTCCGATCCGGGTGACGATTTCGTACGCGATCGTGCCCGCCGCCCGCGCCCAGTCCTCGGCGGTCGGCTCGCCCCGGTCGCCCGGACCGAACAGGATCGCCTCCGAACCGGGCACCGGCTCGTCCCCGTCGAGATCGACCACGAACTGGTCCATCGCGACCCGTCCCGCCACCGTCCGCCACTTGCCGCCCACCAGCACCGGCCCGGTGCCGGAGGCATGACGCGGAACGCCGTCCGCGTAGCCGACGGGAACAAGGCCCAGGGTGGTGGCACCGGCAGTGACGTAGTGATGCCCGTAACTGACCCCATGGCCCCCCGGTACGTGCTTCACCAGGGCGAGGGACGCGCTCAGCGTCATCACCGGGCGCAGTCCGAAGTCGGCCGGGGTGCCGATCTCGGGGCTGGGCGAGATGCCGTAGACCGCGATCCCCGTCCGTACGAGGTCGTAGTGGCTCTCGGGGAGGGTCAGCGTGGCCGGCGAGTTCGCGATGTGCCGCACTTCGGGACGCACGCCCCGCTCCTCGGCGTACGTCACCATCTCTCGGAAACGGTCCAGTTGGGCCCGGATGGAGGGATGCCCCGGTTCGTCGGCGCAGGCGAGGTGCGACCACAGACCGGTGACATGGATCAGCCCGCGTTCCTCGGCGCTCAGCGCCTCGCTCACGAGTTCGGTCCAGTCGGCGGGCTGGCAGCCACCGCGCCCGAGCCCGGTGTCGGCCTTGAGCTGCACCCGGGCGGGGATCCCGGCCGCCTCGGCCGCGGCGGTGACCTCCCGCAGGGCCCACATCCCGCTCACCGACACATCGAGGTCGGCCTCGATGGCCTCCCGCCACGGACCGCCGGGCGTCCACAGCCAGCACATGATCCGGTTGTCGGTCAGGCCGGCCGCGCGCAGGGCGAGGGCCTCCTCGGGGGTGGCCGTGCCGAGCCAGGTGGCGCCCGCCTCCAGCGCCGCGCGGGCACAAGGGACCGCGCCGTGGCCGTACGCGTCGGACTTGACCACGGCCATCAAGGCCGCGGACGGCGCGTGGGCGCGCAGGGTCCGCACGTTGGCCCGCAGGGCGGCCAGGTCGATCTCTGCGCGGGCGCGCAGGGGTGCTGTGTCGTTCATCGCGCCCCCAGTGTCTCAGAGGGGCCCGAGGGCCCCCGGACGACGGTCAGGTGCCGACCCTGCGGCCCCACACGTACACCCTGTCGCCCGTCTTGATGGTGTTCCACAGGGAGCGGGCGTCGGCAAGGCGCAGATTGACACAGCCATACGAGCCGTTCGGGTCGTAGATGCTGCCGTAGATGGCGTGGAACGCCTCTCCGCCGCTGAAGAACTGGCTGTACGGCATCGGGGTGTTGTACAGCGTCGACCAGTGGTTCTTGTGCTTCCAGTAGATCTTGAACCAGCCGGTCCTGGTCCGGTACCCGGCCCGCCCGCTGCGCATCGGCACCGGTCCCCACAGCACCTTCTTCCCCTTCTGCACCCAGGTCAGCTGCCGGGTCAGATCCACACACGCGACGCGGGACGAGCGGACGGGGCACTTCCCGGCCGCGTTCGGGTTCTTCTTCGCGGACAGCAGCTGCATCCCGGCCCAGGTGACGGGTCCCGCGAAGCCGGTGTTCGGCTTGATCCCGTGCTTCGTCTGGAACGCCCGGATGGCGGCGCAGTCCCTCGCCGACTGCTTCCCGTCGACCTTCAGCTTCAACCACCGCTCGACCTGCCGCTGATACGGCCCGGTCAGCTTGGAGCAGGTCACGGACTTGCCCGCGACGGCCTCGCTGAGAGGGATGTACTCGATGAGCGCGTTCGTCTCCGCGGCAACGTCCCTCGGCTCGACGGCGTCCTCCCGCGCGCTCGGTGTGTACACCTTCGGCGGCAGCATCTGGTCCGGCGTGTCCACCGGCCACGGCTGATACGGCCCCGGCGCCACGCCCGGCACCAGCTCGCTCCCCGGCCCGGGCGCCGGGGGCCCGGACGCAGCCGCGCCGTCCACCGACATCACCACCACCAGCGCGAGGAGCGCTCCCACGCTCCCGCATCTCATTCGTCTGCTCATCATCATGCGACCAGCGATACGCAACCCCGACTCCCCATCCGGTGAGCCGCGCGGACGGGGTCCCCCGTTATGGGCAACGCAGCGCGCCATAAGGGGCGCGGGGCTGTGTATATGTGCGGCTCCGCCGCGGGGCGCGCCCAGCCCCCGCCCACCCGCGGACGAGGAACAGCGGGGTCAGCGCAGCGCGTCGCGGACGTCCCGCCATGCCTCCGGAATCGCCGCCGCGACATCATGCGCCCCCAAGGGCGCCCCGTCCGCCGCGAACCTCCCCGCCAGCCCGTGCAGATACGCCCCCACACTCCCCGCGTCCAACGCGGACAACCCCGCCGCGAGCAACGACCCCGCAAGCCCCGACAGCACGTCCCCACTGCCCGCCGTGGCCAGCCACGCCGTCCCCGTCGCGTTCACCCGCACCGCCCCGCCCCCCGGATCGGCGACCAGCGTCGTCGAACCCTTCAGCAGCACGGTCGCCCCGTACCGAAGCGCCAACTCCCGCACCGACGCCAGCCGAGCCCCCTCCACCGACTCCCGCGAGACCCCGAGCAACGCCGCCGCCTCCCCGGCATGCGGAGTCATCAGCGTGGGCGCGGTGCGGGCCCGTACGGCGGACCGGTCCGCGAGCCGCAGTCCGTCCGCGTCCACCAGTACCGGCACGTCCGCCCCGAGCACCTCGGCCACCGCCGACGCGTCGTCCCCGACCCCGGGCCCCACCACCCACGCCTGGACCCGCCCGGCCCGCGCGGGCCCCTGGTCCGACACGAGCGTCTCCGGAAAGCGCGAGATCACGGCATCCGCCGCGGGCCCGACGTACCGCACCGCCCCCGCCCCACCCCGCAGGGCCCCGGACACGGCGAGCACGGCGGCCCCGGGATACCGCGCGGACCCGGCCGCGATCCCGACGACCCCGCGCCGGTACTTGTCGCTCTCCGCCCCGGGCACCGGCAGCCGCGCCGCCACGTCCGCGTGCTGAAGGGCCTCCAGCCCGGCCTCCTCGGGCAGTTCGAGCCCGATGTCGACCAGGCGTACGGAACCGGCGTACTCACGCCCCGGGTCGATGAGCAGCCCTGGCTTGTGCGTCCCGAAGGTCACCGTCAGATCGGCGCGGACGGCGGTGCCCCGGACCTCTCCCGTGTCGGCCTCGATCCCGCTCGGCAGGTCCACGGCGACCACGGCCGCCCGGGAGTCCGCGGCGTACCCGGCCAGCGGCACCGCCTCGGGCCGCAGCCCGCCCTTTCCCCCGATCCCGACGATCCCGTCCACGACGAGGTCGGCCCGCAGGATCAACTCCTCGGCGGCGCCGGACCCGGCCACCGTGCCCCCGGCCCGCCGCAGCGCGGCCAGGCCCGCGCCGTGCGTCCGTTCGGGCGCGAGCAGTACGGCGGTGACCCCCGCCCCCCGCCGCGCCAGCCGGGCGCCGGCGTACAGGGCGTCGCCCCCGTTGTCCCCGCTTCCCACGAGCAGTACGACCCGGCTGCCGTACACCCGTCCCAGCAAGTCCGCGCAGGCGGCGGCCAGTCCGGCCGCGGCGCGCTGCATCAGCGCACCCTCCGCAAGCCGCGCCATCAGCTCTCGCTCCGCCGCCCTGACCGTCTCCACGCTGTACGCAGTACGCATGGGTCGAGTCTCCCGTACGGAGGCTTTCCGCGCCGCCCCGGCCGCAAGGACAACGGCCCCTGCGGGCCTACCCCTCCGCCACGACCACCGCCGAGGCCACCCCCGCGTCATGGCTCAGCGACACATGCCACGAGCGGACACCGAGTTCGGCCGCCCGCGCCGCCACCGTCCCCGTCACCCGCAGCCGCGGCCGGCCGCTGTCCTCGACGTAGACCTCCGCGTCCGTCCAGTGCATGCCCGCGGGAGCGCCCAGCGCCTTGGCGAGCGCCTCCTTCGCGGCGAAGCGCACGGCCAGGGACGCGATGCCCCGGCGCTCCCCGCTCGGCAGATGCAACTCCTGATCCAGGAACAGCCGATCAGCCAGCCCCGGCGTACGCTCCAGCGACGTCCGGAACCGGTCGATCTCGGCCACGTCGATACCGACCCCGATGATGCTCATGCCCAGCACCCTATGGGCCAAAGGGCGCTCGGCGTCGATCTCGCGGGCTCAGTGGTGAGCGTTCTTCGGCACCAGCACTTCCTGCTCGCTGAGCCGTTGGGCATGTGTCACGCTCGGGAGAGGGCGGTGGAGAGGCGGGACGGGCGCCTGACAACAGAACGAGCGGGAACGGCCACAGCCGTTCCCGCTCGATCCATGTGATGTCCGGCCAGGTCTGTCAGACGGTGCCGCAGTCCGCGATGACGATCTTCTTGGACGTGGCGCCGGAACGGCTGCCGAGCTTCTCGACGGCCTTGACGACGTCCATGCCCGCGACGACCTCACCGAAGACGACGTGCTTGCCGTCGAGCCAGTCGGTGACGATCGTCGTGATGAAGAACTGCGAGCCGTTGGTGTTCGGGCCGGCGTTGGCCATGCTCAGCAGCCCCGGCTTGGTGTGCTTGAGCTGGAAGTTCTCGTCGCGGAACTTCGTACCGTAGATGCTCTTGCCGCCGGTGCCGTTCTCGTTGGTGAAGTCACCGCCCTGCAGCATGAAGTCCGGGATGACGCGGTGGAACGGCGAGCCCTTGTAGCCGAACCCGTTCTGGCCGGTGGCCAGCTCACGGAAGTTGCGGGCCGTCTCAGGGACCACGTCGTCGTACAGCTTGAACTCGATCCGGCCGAGCGACTCCCCGTCCGCGGACACCTCGAAGAAGACGTTCTGTCCCATGGCACTGCTCCTCTTGTATTCGAAAGGTCGTGTCCGAGAATAAGAGGGCACCGGCCTACGGGTCGCAGCGGGAACCCCCACTACGGGACAAACGGAGTAACGCCACCCTCGGGACGAGCCCCCTCACCGGCACTAATCACCGTCACCGCCGGCCTGATTCACACTCCGCCGCCGGTTGTTCTTCGCGGAGGCACGCAACAGTTCCCCCATGACGAGCGTCACCGCCGCCACGCCCCGGACCCAGCGAGGTCCGCCGCGCGACGCCCACACCACACACACGCACCCGCCGACGACAAGCACCAGGAGACCGGCCAGCACCAGAACGCCCATGTTCCCCCACCTTGCATTCGCATATCCGTACGGTGCGGGTGATCCTCTCAGGAGAGAGAGCCCCCACGGGACGCCCGGCCGAAACTAGGCCGCCGCCAGCTCGCACCACACGTACTTGCCGCGCTGCCCGTTCCTGGCCAACGGCTGCCAGCCCCACAGATCGGCGCAGGCCCGCACGAGGGCGAGGCCCCGCCCCTCCTCCGCGTCGGCGACCCGTTCCCACGGCAGGGACGGCTCCGGCGGCTGCGGGTCCGCGTCCCAGGCTCCGATGCGGAGGATCCCGGCCCGCCACTGCACCCGTAGCGCCGCCTGCCCCTTCGTATGCCGTACGGCGTTGGAGACCAGCTCGGCCGCGATCAGCTCGGCGTAAGCTCCGCACAGATCAGCCAGATCGAGTCGGGCCTCACAGGCGTGAGCGAGAAGCGGCTGCGCCGTCTTGCGGCCCACTACGTGTGCACTGACGAAGTGTTCATCGACGCCCTGGTTGCCGTGGCGACCGACCGGACACGCGGCTGGTGGGAGGAATACCGAGGGGCGCTGCCCACGCCGTTCCTAGACCTTGCCGAGCTGGAGCACCACGCTACGTTCCTGCGAGAGGTCCAGTTCCTGTACATCCCCGGCCCGCTTCAGACAGAGGACTACGCCCGCGCCATCTTCTCCGACAGGGTCCCCGAGCTCCCCCAGGAAGAGCTTGAGTTGCGCGTCCGACACCGGATGCAACGGAAGGTAATCCTCGAAGGCCCCGATCCCACCTCGTACGCAGCGCTCGTCCACGAGGCAGCACTGCACATCCGAGTCAGCGACCGTACTGCCTCACGTGCCCAACTCGTCCGCCTTGTCGAACTCTCCGAAGCGGACCACATCACCGTACGTGTCATCCCCTTCAACCTGGACGGCTTCGGCGGGACCTGGACCCCCATGATGCTTGCGGGTGGTGCCGTACCCAAGCTCGACACCGCCGTTCGCGACGCACCTCATGGCACGGCATTCATCGATTCCGAGGCTCAACTCGGCGTCCTTCGAGCGCTCTTCCGTAAAATGGAGGCCGTGTCACTCGACCCCGCCCGTTCGCGTGACGTCATCTTCAGGCTGACCAAGGAACTGTGAGGCGCATGGTGACCACCACCGACCGTTGGCGGAAGTCGTCCTACTCGGGAGGCGGTGACGGAAACTCCTGCGTCGAGATCGCTAACCGCCACACCCACATAGCCATCCGCGACTCCAAGACCCCGGCCAGGGCCACCCTCACCATTCCGACCGGAGCCTTCGCCCCCTTCATCGAAGCCCTGCGCACCGACTTCGCCAGATTCCGCGGAGGCACAGCCTGACCGCCCCCGACAACTGACGGAAGTCGTCCTACTCGGGCGAAGGCGACGGCAACGAGTGCGTAGAAATCGCCAACTCGCCCACCCACATTGCCATCCGCGACACAAAGGCCCCGGCCGACGGCACCCTCACCTTCCCGGGCGCTGTTGGCGAATCCATTTGGTGATGTCGGTCCCACCCCATGGGTGCCAAAAACCGTGAACACTTACACGTTTAAGTGTTCACGGTTCCCGAGGAGGGTGTCCCCGGCGGCGGATTCGCCAACAGCATCCGCCTTCCCGACCGGGGCCTACGCAGCCTTCCTCGACGGCCTGAAGGACTACTCCACCGTCACCGACTTCGCCAGGTTCCGAGGCTGATCCACCTCGTTCCCTCGAGCCGTAGCCAGCTCGCAGGCGAACACCTGCAACGGGACCGTGGCCACCAACGGCTGCAATAGCGTCGGCGTCACAGGAATGCGGATCAGATGGTCAGCGTATGGAACGACCGCCTCGTCCCCCTCCTCCGCGATCACGATCGTGCGCGCGCCCCTGGCCCGGATCTCCTGGATGTTGGACACGATCTTGTCGTACAGAACCGAGCGCCCGCGCGGGGACGGCACGACGACCACGACCGGCAGATCGTCCTCGATCAACGCGATCGGCCCGTGCTTCAGCTCACCCGCCGCGAAACCCTCGGCGTGCATGTAGGCGAGCTCCTTGAGCTTGAGGGCGCCTTCCAGGGCGACCGGATAACCGACGTGCCGCCCCAGGAACAGCACGGTGTTCTTGTCGGCGAGCGATCGTGCGAGCTCCCGTACCGGCTCCATGGTCTCCAGGACCCGTTCCACCTCGCCGGAGATGTGGGACAGGTCCCGGATGACGGCTTGGATCTCGTCACCCCACTTGGTGCCGCGCACCTGGCCCAGGTACAGCGCGACCAGGTAGCAGGCGACCAGCTGTGTCAGGAAGGCCTTGGTGGACGCGACGGCGACCTCGGGACCCGCGTGCGTGTAGAGCACCGCGTCCGACTCGCGCGGGATCGTCGAACCGTTCGTGTTGCAGATCGCCAGCACCTTGGAGCCCTGCTCACGGGCGTGCCGCAAGGCCATCAACGTGTCCATGGTCTCGCCGGACTGCGAGATGGCGATCACCAGCGACCGCGTACCGAGAATCGGATCCCGGTACCGGAACTCGCTCGCGAGCTCCACCTCGCAGGGGATCCGCGTCCAGTGCTCGATGGCGTACTTGGCGATCAGCCCGGCGTGGAAGGCGGTACCGCAGGCCACGATGACGACCTTGTCGACCTCGCGCAGCTCGTGAACCGGGATCCGCACCTCGTCGAGCGTCAGTGAACCGCCCGCGTCGATCCGGCCCAGGAGCGTGTCGGCGACCGCCTTGGGCTGCTCGGCGATCTCCTTGAGCATGAAGTAGTCATAACCCCCCTTTTCCGCGGCCGACGCGTCCCAGTCGATGTGGTACGAGCGCACGTCCGCGGGACGGCCGTCGAAACCGGTCACCGTCACGCCGTCCCGGCGCAGCTCCACCACCTGGTCCTGGCCCAGCTCGATCGCCGACCGCGTGTGGGCGATGAACGCGGCGACGTCCGAGGCGAGAAAGGCCTCGCCCTCCCCGACACCCACCACGAGCGGCGAGTTCCGCCGCGCCCCCACCACCACATCCGGCGCATCCGCATGCACCGCGACCAGCGTGAACGCACCCTCGAGGCGGCGGCACACCAGCCGCATCGCCTCCGCCAGGTCGTCGCACGCCGAGAACTCCTCGGCGAGCAGGTGTGCGACCACCTCGGTGTCGGTCTCCGACGCCAGCTCGTGCCCGCGCTCCGCCAACTCGGCCCGCAGCAGCGCGAAGTTCTCGATGATGCCGTTGTGCACGACGGCAACGCGCCCCGCGTTGTCGAGATGCGGATGGGCGTTCGCGTCCGTGGGCCCCCCGTGCGTGGCCCAGCGGGTGTGCCCGATCCCGGTCGACCCGGTCGGCAGCGGCCGGCCGACCAACTCCTTCTCCAGGTTGACCAGCTTCCCGGCCTTCTTCGCGGCGGCGAGCCCCCCGTCCGCCAACACGGCGACGCCCGCCGAGTCGTACCCCCGGTACTCCAGCCGCTTCAGCCCGGCCATCACCACATCGAGCGCCGACTGCGACCCCACGTATCCCACGATTCCGCACATGCGCCGCAGCCTAAGCGCCAACAGCCCCCCGAACCCGGCACGTCGTGCCCGAATTCGGAAATTCTGCCGGTCCCAACGGTGCGAAGCCCGGAGACGGTCCAGTGCGCCGCGCCGCGCCGCTTCGCGCCGGGCACGCACGTGACGGACCCCACCCACCACCCCGTTCAAACTCCGTTAACAATGGACTGTGATCTCTCCGGTCTCCCCGATGCCCCGGAGCGCCCACCGGCACAGGCCGGAGGCGACTCCCTACGTCGACCTCACCCGAGCCGAGTGGAGCGTGCTGCGCGAAAAGACGCCGCTGCCACTGACCGCCGAGGAGGTCGAGAAGCTGCGCGGTCTGGGCGATGTCATCGACCTCGACGAGGTGCGGGACATCTATCTGCCGCTGTCCAGACTGCTCAATCTGTACGTCGGCGCCACGGACGGGCTCAGAGGGGCGCTGAACACCTTCCTCGGCGAGAAGGGCTCCCAGTCCGGCACCCCGTTCGTCATAGGGGTGGCGGGGTCCGTCGCCGTCGGCAAGTCCACCGTCGCGCGCCTGCTGCAGGCCCTGCTCTCCCGCTGGCCCGAACACCCACGCGTAGAACTGGTGACCACGGACGGCTTCCTGCTTCCCACCAAGGAGCTGGAGGCACGCGGCCTGATGTCGAGGAAAGGTTTCCCCGAGTCGTACGACCGTCGGGCCCTCACCCGCTTCGTCGCCGACATCAAGGCGGGGAAGGACGAGGTGACGGCGCCCGTCTACTCCCACCTGATCTACGACATCGTCCCCGACCAGCGGCTCACCGTCCGCCGCCCGGACATCCTCATCGTCGAGGGCCTGAACGTCCTGCAGCCCGCCCTCCCCGGCAAGGACGGCCGTACCCGCGTCGGCCTCGCGGACTACTTCGACTTCAGCGTGTACGTCGACGCCCGTACCGAGGACATCGAGCACTGGTACCTCAACCGGTTCAAGAAGCTCCGCCAGACCGCCTTCCAGAAGCCCGACTCCTACTTCCGCAGGTACACGCAGGTCTCCGAGGAGGAGGCGCTCGACTACGCCCGCACGACCTGGCGCACCATCAACAAGCCCAACCTACTGGAGAACGTGGCCCCCACCCGCGGCCGCGCCACCCTCGTCGTCCGCAAGGGCCCGGACCACAAGGTGCAACGCCTGAGCCTGCGCAAGCTGTAGTCGCAAGTCCCTCGACGCCGGCTGCCATCGCATGCCCCAACGTCGTCATCCCGTGCATATAACCTGCGTCGCATGCTGCATCTGCGTCTGATCACCCCGGCCGACCGCACCGACGACGTCGTACGGCTGATCGAGAGGACCGTGGGCACGACCCATCTCGTCGTGCTCACGGGTGCCGCCCGCAACCCGGCGGGGGACGTGGTGACGTGTGACGTCGCGCGTGAAGCGGGCGACGAACTGATCGCCGGGCTGAGGGAGATGGAGCTCGACCGGACCGGGTCGATCGCCGTCGAGAACATCGATCTGTCGCTGTCGAAGCGCGCCGACAAGGCGGAGGACGAGGCGCCGGGCGAGAGCGCGGACGCGGTGCTCTGGGAGCACCTGGCCGACGCGACGCACGAGGAGTCGACGCTCTCGGTGACCTACGTCGCCTTCCTCACGCTGGCCACGATGATCGCGGCCTGTGGCGTGGTCCTCGACAACGCGATCCTGATCGTGGGCGCGATGGCGGTCGGCCCGGAGTTCGGGCCACTGGCCGGCATCTGCACGGCGCTGGTCCAACGCGTCCCACGGCTGGCGTGGCGCTCCCTGAACGCGCTGCTCGTGGGCTTCGCCGTGGCGTTGGTGGTGACGGTCGGCTTCACGTACTTCATGGACGCGGTGGGCCTGTTCAGCGCGGTCAAGCTGGACGCCGAGCGGCCCAACACCAACTTCATCTACCGTCCCGACGCGTTCTCGTTCGTCGTCGCGGTCCTGGCCGGCGTGGCCGGCACCCTCTCGCTGACCTCGGCGAAGTCCGGCGCGCTGGTCGGTGTCGCCATCTCGGTGACCACGGTGCCGGCGGCGGCGAACGCTGCCGTGGCCTTCGCCTACGGCGAGTACCGGCAGGCCTGGGGCTCCACCGAGCAGCTGCTGCTCAACCTGCTGGGCATCGTGCTGGCCGGTACGTTCACGCTGGTCGTCCAGAAATGGCTCTGGGCCCAGCAGCGTGAACGCACCGCCAAAACAGGTCGGTTCTAGCCGAGCGCCGACTTCACCGCGTCCGCGAGACGGCCGGCCACCGAACGCGCG
This sequence comes from Streptomyces sp. NBC_01450, assembly GCF_036227505.1. NCBI lineage: Bacteria > Bacillati > Actinomycetota > Actinomycetes > Kitasatosporales > Streptomycetaceae > Streptomyces > Streptomyces sp. NBC_01450. Next base: position 4,917,412 of record NZ_CP109480.1, read on the forward strand.
TGGTCGATGTCGGCGGCCTCGACCATGACCCGGACGAGCGGCTCGGTGCCGGAGGGGCGCAGCAGCACCCGGCCGGTGGAGCCGAGTTCCCGCTCGGCCTCGGCGACGGCGGCCGCCAGCTCGGCGGAGGTGTTCACCCGCGTGCGGTCGACGTCGGGGACGTTGATGAGGACCTGCGGCAGCCGCTCCATGACGGACGCGAGGTCCTGGAGCGTACGGCCCGTCTGGGCGACCCGGGCCGCCAGCAGCAGGCCGGTCAGCGTGCCGTCGCCGGTGGTGGCGTGGTCGAGGATGATCACGTGCCCGGACTGCTCGCCGCCGAGCGCGTAGTCGTGCTCCTTCATCTCCTCCAGGACATAGCGGTCGCCGACCGCGGTCTGGATGAGGGAGACGCCCTCACGCTCCATGGCCAGCTTGAAGCCCAGGTTGGACATGACCGTCGCGACAACGGTGTCCGAGCGCAGTGCGGAACGCTCCCGCATCGCCAGCGCGAGTACGGCCAGGATCTGGTCGCCGTCCACCTCGGCACCCGTGTGGTCCACGGCGAGGCAGCGGTCGGCGTCGCCGTCGTGCGCGATGCCGAGGTCGGCCCCGTGCTCGATGACGGCGGCCTTCAGGAGGTCGAGGTGGGTGGAGCCGCAGCCGTCGTTGATGTTCAGGCCGTCGGGCGAGGCACCGATCGTGATGATCTCGGCACCGGCCTGCGTGAAGGCCTCGGGAGACACTCGGGCGGCGGCGCCGTGCGCCTCGTCGAGGACGACCTTCAGGCCGTCGAGGCGGTTCGGGAGTACGCCGAGGAGGTGGGCGACGTACTTGTCGAGCCCCTCGTCGTAGGCGCGCACGCGCCCGACCCCGGCGCCGGTGGGCCGGTCCCAGGGCGCGCCGGTGCGGTGCTCCTCGTAGACGCCCTCGATCCGGTCCTCCAGCTCGTCGGCGAGCTTGTGGCCACCGCGGGCGAAGAACTTGATGCCGTTGTCGGGCATGGCGTTGTGGCTGGCCGAGAGCATCACGCCGAGGTCGGCGCCCAGCGCACCGGTGAGGTACGCCACCGCGGGGGTGGGCAGCACACCGACGAGCAGGACGTCCACACCTGCGCTGGCCAGGCCCGCGACCACGGCGGCCTCCAGGAACTCCCCGGACGCGCGCGGGTCCCGCCCGACCACTGCCACCGGCCGGTGGCCCTCGAACGTACCCGCCTCGGCCAGCACATGCGCCGCCGCCACAGAGAGACCGAGCGCCAGCTCGGCCGTCAGATCCGCGTTGGCGACACCGCGCACGCCGTCCGTGCCGAAGAGTCGTCCCACTGGTGTCCTCCTGATGAAGCTCAGTTTTCGGAAGTCATCCGATCATGCAAGCCTTTGAGCGCCTTGTGCCGTTATACGCCCTGGGCTGTGATAAACGAACGCCCCGGCGGCACACAGCGTGCCGCCGGGGCGAACGGTCGTACAAATGCGCAGCAGCCAGCGATTAACGCTTGCTGTACTGCGGAGCCTTACGGGCCTTCTTGAGACCGGCCTTCTTGCGCTCGACCGCACGGTCGTCGCGCTTGAGGAAGCCGGCCTTCTTGAGCGGACCGCGGTTGTTGTCGACGTCGGCCTCGTTCAGCGCGCGGGCGACACCGAGACGGAGCGCACCGGCCTGACCGGAGACACCGCCGCCGGAGATGCGGGCGATGACGTCGTAACGGCCCTCGAGCTCGAGAACCTTGAAGGGCTCGTTGACTTCCTGCTGGTGCACCTTGTTCGGGAAGTAGTCCTCGAGCGTGCGCCCGTTGATCTTCCACTTGCCGGTGCCGGGCACGATGCGAACGCGCGCGATGGCGTTCTTGCGACGGCCCAGGCCGGCGGCCGGCTGCGGCTCGCCGAAGCGGGACGCCAGCGACTCCGAGGTGTACTCACCCTCGACGGGGACCTCGGACTCGGTGGTGTACTGGTCGATGTCGACAAGCTCAGTCTCTTCGACCGGCTGCTCAACGGTGGTCTCGGCCACGATTCTCCTCAGATTCTTTTCTGTCTTTGGGGGTGGTGGCCGGAACTACTGCGCGACCTGGGTGATCTCGAACGGGACCGGCTGCTGCGCAGCGTGCGGGTGGTTCTCGCCCGCGTAGACCTTCAGCTTCGAGAGCACCTGACGGCCCAGGGTGTTCTTGGGGATCATGCCCTTGATGGCCTTCTCGATGGCCTTCTCGGGGTTCTTGGCCAGCAGCTCGTCGTAACGGACGGAGCGCAGACCACCCGGGTAACCGGAGTGGCGGTACGCCAGCTTCTGGGTCTTCTTGTTGCCGGAGAGGTGCACCTTGTCGGCGTTGATGATGATGACGAAGTCACCAGCATCGACGTGCGGCGCAAAGATCGGCTTGTGCTTGCCCCGCAGGATGTTCGCGGCAGTGGTCGCCAGACGACCCAGGACGACATCCTGGGCGTCGATGACGTACCACTGGCGAGTGATGTCGCCGGGCTTGGGGCTGTACGTACGCACGGTCGTAGCCTTCGCTTCTTCAGTGAGTGGGTCCTGACATGGCCACCACGGACGATCACGACAGCCCTGACCGCACCTCGGTGACGCATACCGAGTGCTGGTCGCTGGTCATCGGCCCCGGTGGACCGGTGTAAGGGCCCCCCACGTGAGAATGAGCAAGCCAATACACATAACGAACTGCAAGAGTACCCGCGCTTGCCCGGACGGGTCAAAACGCGGCTTCGCGACCCGGGCGCCTAGGCACTCGGGGCCACTCGAACAGTCACTGGAAACAGGATAAGGCAGCCCTTGCCCCCGCAACGTTCCGACTACCCGGCGTCACCGGACGGCCGATGCCGGGAAGCCTGTCGAAGCGTGTCGCACCAAGCACCCGGAGATGTCAGTTTTGCCCTTGCGCACTCAGGTCACACTAGGGGCTCAAGTGCCCTCCGTTGCGGAACGGCACCCCCCGTACCCCGTCTAAGATGCGCCCCATGAGTTATGGGCAGGGTGGGCAGGGGGAACCTCCGTGGGATCCCTGGAAGCCTGGTTCTCAGCAACCCGATTGGGGACGTCGGAACCAGACTCCGGACTGGGCGGCACTCGCCGAGGCGTCCGAGACACGCAACCGGCGGCGCCGGTTGCTGGTGATCGTCGGCTCGGCGGTCGCCACCATCGCGGTCGGCGCTGCCGTCGCCGTGGCCGTCGTCTCCTCGAACGGGGACAACCAGGCCGGGAACACGCCCAGCAAGCTGCCCGCCACCGCGACCATCCCGAGCGACACCACGGCGCCGGTGCCGACGTTCGCGCCGACCTCCGCGCCGCCGCCGCTGGATCCGATGGACTTCATATCCAGTGTGAAGAAGGACACCGCGCCACTCAGCCCGGACATCCTCTTCCCCGGTTCGCAGCTGACGATGGGTGACCGCGTCTACCGCAAGGGCCCCACCGCCTCGACGACGAAGTGCGCGTCCGCCGTGCAGCGCACGCTGCCCGCGGTGCTCACCAAGAACGACTGCACCCGGCTGATGCGCGTCACCTACAGCAAGGACGGCGTCGCGGTGACCGTCGCCGTCGCGGTCTTCGACAGCGAGGCCCAGGCGGCCAAGGCGAAGTCCGAGGCGGACAGCAAGAGCATCATCACCTCGCTGTCCGGCCAGGGCGTCGCCAACTTCTGCCGTACGGCGGTCTGCCGTTCGACCACCAACTCCTACGGGCGTTACGCCTACTTCACGCTGGCCGGCTTCACCAACGGCAAGGACGTGACGACGAAGGACACCAAGGTCTTCACGACCGGCGACGACCTGGCGGAGTTCACCTTCCGCCAGATCCGCCGCCGCGGCGAGGCCCAGGCGTCGACGGCGGCCAACCAGTAACCGGCCGGCCGGCCGCCCCCGTACCCGGGACCCGGGTCACTTGTTCTTCATGCGCAGCCGGATCGGCACCACCGCCGACTCCAGCTGCGTCCTCAGCGTCATCTTCGAGACTCCCTCGGTCCGCTCCTCGAAGCGGATCGGGATCTCGACGGCGCTGTGCCCCGCCCGTACGGCCTTGTACTTCAGCTCGACCTGGAAGCTGTAACCGGCGCTGTCCAGCGTGGCCAGGTCGATGTCGCGCAGGGCCTGGGCCGACCACAGGTTGAACCCGGCCGTGATGTCCCGGATCCGGGTTCCGAGCACGGTACGGGCGTACCGGTTGGCGAACCGGGAGAGCAGGACGCGGTGCGCGCCCCAGTCCTCGTCCAGTGAGCCGCCCTCGACATACCGGCTGCCGATGACCAGGCCCACCCCGTTGGCCAGGGCCGTGCCGAGCATCCGGGGCACGGCCTCGACGGGGTGGCTGCCGTCGGCGTCCATCTGGACGACGTACTCGGCGCCCTCGTCGAGCGCGAGGCCCATCCCGGCCGCGTAGGCGCGCCCGAGCCCGTCCTTCTCGGTGCGGTGCAGCACGCTCATCCGGCGCCGCCCCTTGGTGTTGTACTTCTCCGCCAGCTCGTCGGCGATCCGGCCGGTGCCGTCCGGGCTGGAGTCGTCCACGACCTTCAAGTGGAGCCCGTCGAGCGGCAGTTGAAGTACCGCCTCGGCCATTCCCGGCAGGTTGGCCGCCTCGTTGTAGGTCGGCATGACCACGGTCAGCGCCGTGTCCGCCCCCATGTCGTGCGTCAAGCCCTTCTCCCCTCCCCACCGGGCGCGGGACGTCCCAGCGCCCGGAACTGCGGCCACTCCGTCAGATACGGCACGAGGTCCGTCCCGCCGAAGTCTGCGAGTCTGCGAGTCTGCGAGTTACTGACAGGATTCACACCCGGGCGCCCCGGGCAGCGTCCGCCGGTTGCGCGCCTCCTTGTTGCGCGCGGCGAGCAGTTCGTCCGCCGGGTACCCGACCTCCTCCAGGGTCAGTCCGTGCGGCCGTACGACATGGACGGCCGAGTCCCGTACGCCGGCCGCGAGCACCTTCCCGGGCCAGTCGGGCCCGCGGTGCCCGTCCCCCACGAACAGCAGCGCGCCGATGAGCGAGCGCACCATGTTGTGGCAGAAGGCGTCGGCGCGCACGGTCGCGGTGATGATCCCGTCGTCCCCGCGCACCAGACTCAGCTCCTGGAGCGTACGAATGGTCGTGGCGCCCTCGCGCTTCTTGCAGTAGGCGGCGAAGTCGTGCTCGCCCACGAGCCGCTCGGCCGCCTCGTTCATGGCGTCGACGTCCAACGGCCAGTCGTGCCACAGGACGTGCCCCCGCAGCAGGGGGTCCACTCCCCCGGGGTTGTCGGTGACGCGGTAGGCGTACCGCCGCCAGATCGCGGAGAAGCGTGCGTTGAACCCGCTCGGGGCCTCCCGCAGGGACCACACCCGCACGTCCTTGGGCAGCCGTCCGGCCAGCCGCTTGAGCAGCTTCTCCTCGTGCTCGGCCCACAGCTCGACGGGCAGATCGACGTGTGCCACCTGCCCGCGCGCGTGCACACCGGCGTCGGTGCGCCCGGCGACGGTCAGCTCGTACGTGGTGTCCTTGGACCGCGTGACGGTCCTGAGGGCGTCCTCGATCTCCCCCTGCACGGTCCGGCGCCCCGAGGCCTGCTTGGCCCACCCGGAGAACTCTCTCCCGTCGTACGACACATCCATCCGCACCCGTACGAACCCGGGCTCTGCTTCGTCACTCACACCTAGATCCTCTCAGGGCCGGCACCTGTGCCGGAACGCGAAAGCGGGCCCGCCCCCGAAGGGACGGACCCGCTCACAGCCAGGCAGTGCCTCAGGCGTCCTTCGACTCCTCGGCGGGAGCCTCGGCGGCGTCCTCGACCTTGGCGTCCTCGACGACCTCGGCCGGAGCCTCGGCCTTGACCTCGGCGTCCTTGGCGGCACGCTTGGTGGCCGCCTCGGCCTCACCGGTGGCCTGCTGGGCCACGGTCAGGGCCTCCACCAGCTCGATGACGGCCATGGGCGCGTTGTCGCCACGGCGGTTACCGATCTTGGTGATACGGGTGTAGCCACCCGGGCGGTTCTCGTAGCGCGGGCCGATCTCGGTGAAGAGCGTGTGCACGATGCTCTTGTCCGTGATCACCGAAAGCACCTGACGGCGGTTGTGAAGGTCACCCTTCTTCGCCTTGGTGACCAGACGCTCCGCGTACGGGCGCAGGCGACGGGCCTTCGCCTCGGTGGTGGTGATGCGGCCGTGCTCGAAGAGCGACTTCGCGAGGTTCGCGAGGAGCAGCTTCTCGTGCGCGGCGCTGCCGCCCAGACGGGCACCCTTGGTGGGCTTCGGCATGGTGTTTCTCCTAGGTGTCTGCCCCGGCCGTATCAGGTACCGGGGTCAGTGTCCGAGCGGGCGATCGCCCGTCGGAGATCCGGCCACCTCTTTCAAGGCGCCCGGAGGACCCGCGCCCCAAAGGGGCGCGGGGAACTGCGCGACCAGCCAAGAACCGGCCCGCAGCCTAGAACCGGCAGCGGAACCCGAGCTCTTAGTACTGCTCGGTCTCCACAAAGCCCGCGTCCGCGTCGTCGTCCGCGCCAAAGGCGTCCGCCGCGGCGGTCGGGTCGAATCCGGGCGGGCTGTCCTTGAGGGCCAGGCCCATGCCGGCCAGCTTCGCCTTGACCTCGTCGATGGACTTCGCACCGAAGTTGCGGATGTCCAGGAGGTCGGCCTCGGAGCGGGCGACGAGCTCACCCACGGAGTGGATGCCCTCACGCTTGAGGCAGTTGTACGAACGAACCGTGAGCTCGAGCTCCTCGATCGGCAGCGCGAGGTCGGCGGCGAGGGCGGCGTCCGTGGGGGACGGGCCCATGTCGATGCCCTCGGCGTCGATGTTGAGCTCGCGGGCGAGCCCGAAGAGCTCGACCAGCGTCTTACCGGCGGACGCCATGGCGTCACGCGGACGCATGGCCTGCTTGGTCTCGACGTCGACGATCAGCTTGTCGAAGTCGGTGCGCTGCTCGACACGGGTCGCCTCGACCTTGTACGTGACCTTCAGCACCGGCGAGTAGATCGAGTCGACCGGGATGCGCCCGATCTCCTGACCGACCTGCTTGTTCTGAACGGCGGAGACGTAGCCGCGACCGCGCTCGACGGTCAGCTCCATCTCCAGCTTGCCCTTGCCGTTGAGGGTGGCGAGGACGAGGTCGGGGTTGTGCACCTCGACACCGGCCGGGGGCGCGATGTCGGCGGCGGTGACCAGACCCGGGCCCTGCTTGCGCAGGTACATCACGACCGGCTCGTCGTGCTCCGAGGAGACGACGAGCTGCTTGATGTTGAGGATCAGGTCGGTGACGTCCTCCTTGACGCCCGGCACGGTGGTGAACTCGTGCAGAACGCCGTCGATGCGGATGGACGTGACCGCCGCACCCGGGATCGAGGACAGGAGGGTCCGGCGCAGGGAGTTGCCGAGGGTGTAGCCGAAGCCCGGCTCCAGCGGCTCGATCACGAACCGGGAGCGGAATTCGTCGACGACCTCTTCGGTCAACGAGGGACGCTGAGCAATCAGCATGTTGCGATCCTTCAGTCATGGGCGCCCGCTATTTGACGCCCTGCTGCTACTGCAAGGGTACGGGCGGCACGCCTCCGAAGAGACGTACCGCCCGGAACCTAAGACAACCGTGCGTCAGACGCGGCGGCGCTTGGGCGGACGGCAGCCGTTGTGCGGGGTGGGGGTGACGTCCTGGATGGAGCCGACCTCGAGGCCAGTGGCCTGGAGGGAGCGGATCGCGGTCTCGCGACCGGAGCCCGGGCCCTTCACGAAGACGTCAACCTTGCGCATGCCGTGTTCCTGCGCGCGGCGGGCGGCCGACTCGGCGGCCATCTGCGCGGCGAAGGGGGTGGACTTGCGCGAGCCCTTGAAGCCGACGTGGCCGGCGGAGGCCCAGGAGATCACGTTGCCCGCGGGGTCGGTGATCGAGACGATCGTGTTGTTGAACGTGCTCTTGATGTGAGCGTGTCCGTGAGCGACGTTCTTCTTTTCCTTGCGGCGCACCTTCTTGGCAGCGCCCTGACGACCCTTGGGGGGCATCTATTACTCCTACGGGAGGTGGTCGGTCCTACAGCGAAGACCGCTGATAAGCGTCCGCTGAGGACTACTTCTTGCCCGGCTTCTTCTTACCGGCGATGGCGCGACGCGGGCCCTTGCGGGTACGAGCGTTCGTGCTGGTGCGCTGACCGTGGACGGGCAGGCCACGACGGTGGCGCAGACCCTGGTAGCAACCGATCTCGACCTTGCGGCGGATGTCGGCCTGAATCTCGCGACGGAGGTCACCCTCGGTCTTGATGTTGGCGTCCACGTACTCGCGGATCTTGACCAGCTCCTCCTCGGAGAGGTCACGAACGCGGGTGTTCGGGTTCACGCCGGTCTCGGCCAGCGTCTGCTGGGAAAGGGTCCGGCCGATGCCGAACACGTAGGTCAGGGCGACCTCCACACGCTTTTCGCGCGGGATGTCAACACCGGAAACGCGTGCCATTCAATGGCTCCAGTTGTCGTTCGGAGGTCTTCCGCAGAACCGGATCCCGCCCGCCGTCATCTTCTTCTCCGAAGATTCGGTACGAACCGGGTCCCCGGCCTCCGACCGGGGGTGTCAGGCCTGATGGGAATCAGCCCTGGATTCTGCGTATGAACATGTACTGCTTGCGTCGCGCGAAGTATCTGCGGGTGCAGAAGGTGCGGTCGTGCGTCAGCCCTGGCGCTGCTTGTGGCGCGGGTTTTCGCAAATGACCATGACCCGACCGTGACGGCGGATCACCCTGCACTTGTCGCAGATCTTCTTGACGCTCGGCTTGACCTTCATTAGGTGAGGTTCTCCGGGTCAGTGCCACCCCCCGCGCCCCGGAACCGGGAACACGGAGTAAGGGCAAGATCTACTTGTAGCGGTAGACGATCCGGCCACGCGTGAGGTCGTACGGAGACAGCTCCACCACGACCCGGTCGTCAGGGAGGATGCGGATGTAGTGCATACGCATCTTGCCGCTGATGTGTGCCAGGACCTGGTGGCCGTTCTGGAGCTCGACCTTGAACATGGCGTTCGGAAGAGACTCGACGACAGTGCCCTCGATCTCGATGGCACCTTGCTTCTTGGCCACGCTTCGCCCTTCGAATCGACTACCTTGATCGACTTCGCACGAGCGCATGCAGACATGCGGGTGCACGAGAGCCGACGAGTCAGTCTACGTCAGGCCTCTCGGAAAGACGAATCGAGAAAGAATGCCCCACTACGGAGATCTTTAAGCAACGGGGGTCGGCGGCGCGTGACCGCACGCCGCGGCGCGGGCGTTCCGTACCGGAGCGGCGGAGACGTACGGCGACCGGATCGCCACCTGCCGTAGCCGACCGCAGGGCCTGATGGGGTGCCGCGATGCCCCGCGCTCCGGCGACTGGGCAGGCCCCACGGACATCGACCGACAGCCAGGGCACGAACCACCGCCCGCCGCGCCGACCTATCCGGGCGCCGGCGGTCGGACTGCTGATCCGAACGCCAGATCCGGGCGCCGAGTCTGGGCGCCGAGTCCAGACAGCCGGCCGACGCCAAGTCCGGACAGCTGACCCGAGCGCGAAAGTCCGGACAGCGCGACCTCGCGCCCCGTCGGACTCACCCGTCGCCGTCAGGCCAGCGGGTCCGGTGCCGCGGTGACCCCGTGCTCCGCCAGCTTCGCCTTGCCGCCGTCGGGGGCCGTGAGGACCAGCGGGCCCTCCTCCGTCAGCGCCACCGAGTGCTCCCAGTGCGAGGACCAGGTCCCGTCGGTCGTGATGACGGTCCAGTCGTCTTCCAGCACCTCGGTCTTCGGGGTGCCCAAGGACACCATCGGCTCGATGGCCAGGCAGAAGCCGGGGACCAGCTTCGGACCCTTGCCGCGTCGCTTCTCGACGTAGTTCAGCAGGTGCGGGTCCATGTGCATCTCGGTGCCGATGCCGTGACCGCCGTAGTCCTCGATGATCCCGTACCGGCCGCCACCGGGCTTCGGCTGGCGGCGGATGTACGTCTCGATGGCACGCGAGACGTCGATGAGCCGGTTGCCCTGCTTCATCGCCGCGATGCCCGCCCACATCGACTCCTCCGTCACCCGGGAGAGCTCGAGCAGCTCCGGGGCGTGACCGGAGCCCACGAACACGGTGTACGCCGCGTCCCCGTGCCAGCCGTCCACGATCGCGCCGCAGTCGATCGAGATGATGTCGCCGTCCTTGAGGACCACCTCGTCGGACGGGATGCCGTGGACGACGACCTCGTTGGCCGACGTGCAGATGGTCGCGGGGAAACCGCCGTACCCGAGGAAGTTCGACTTCGCCCCGTGCTCGGCCAGCACCTTGCGGGCGACCTCGTCCAGGTCCTTCGTCGTGGCGCCCGGCACCGCCGCCTCACGCGTGGCCGCGTGGATGGCCGCGACGACCAACCCCGCCTCACGCATCTTGGCGATCTGCTCGGGGGTCTTGATCTGCACCATCGGGCTGTCGCCTCTCCGCTTCCAGTAACGTCTTGGCCCAAGTCTGCCGCAACCGGCGATTGAGCAACCACAACGGCGAATCACCACGCCCGCGAGAGCGGCGGCGGCTCGGCCGCAAAAAGCGGCCGCGGCACCCCGGAGGGCGCCGCGGCCGATGGCAGCGTGACGACTACTTGTCGCCGACCTTGCTCCCCAGCGCCTCCATGGCGCGTCCCGTGACCTCTTCCACCTTGCCGAGCGCCGAGATCGTCACGACCAGGCCCTGAGCGGCGTAGTAGTCGATGATCGGCTCGGTCTGCGTGTGGTAGACCTCGAGACGCGTACGGACGGTCTCCTCGGAGTCGTCGTCCCGCTGGTACAGCTCACCCTGGCAGACGTCACAGACGCCTTCGCTCTTCGGCTGCTTGTACGTCACGTGGAAGACGTGCGACGAGTCGTTGCGGCAGATACGGCGGCCCGCGATGCGCTTGACCACCTCGTCCTCGGGGACCTCCAGGTCCAGCACCGCGTCCAGCTTCATGCCCTCGGCCTTGAGCATCTCGTCGAGCGCCTCGGCCTGCGAGACGTTACGAGGGAAGCCGTCCAGCAGAAAGCCGTTCGCGGCGTCGGGCTGCTCCATGCGGTCCTTGGCCATCCCGATGGTGACCTCGTCCGGCACCAGCTTGCCGGCGTCCATGTACGCCTTGGCCTGCTTGCCCAGCTCCGTGCCCTGACTGATGTTGGCGCGGAAGAGGTCGCCCGTGGAGATGTGCGGAATCCCCAGGTTCTTGGCAAGGAACGCGGCTTGCGTTCCCTTCCCGGCACCGGGCGGCCCGACGAGGACGATTCGCATCAGCGGAGGAACCCTTCGTAATTGCGCTGCTGAAGCTGGCTCTCGATCTGCTTCACCGTCTCAAGACCGACACCCACGATGATCAGGATGCTGGTACCACCGAACGGGAAGTTCTGGCTTGCCCCGAAGCCCACCAACGCCACTGTTGGCACGAGAGCGATCAGACCCAGATACAGCGACCCCGGCCAGGTGATCCGGTTGAGTACGTAGCTGAGGTACTCAGCGGTCGGTCGGCCAGCCCGGATGCCCGGGATGAAGCCACCATACTTCTTCATGTTGTCCGCGACTTCCTCGGGGTTGAACGAGATCGCCACGTAGAAGAACGCGAAGAAAACGATCAGAAGGAAGTACATAGTGATGTAAATCGGGTGGCTGCCCTTGGTCAGGTTCTGTGTGACCCAGGTCTTCCAGGCGGAGTTGCCGCTGGAGAACTGGGCGACCAGAGCCGGGATGTAGAGCAGCGACGACGCGAAGATGACGGGAATCACACCCGCCTGGTTGACCTTCAGCGGGATGTATGTGGACGTACCGCCGTACGACCGGCGCCCGATCATGCGCTTCGCGTACTGGACCGGAACACGTCGCTGGGCCTGCTCGACGAAGACGACCAGGCCGACCATGACCAGGCCGACCAGGATCACGGTGCCGAACTCGATCCAGCCGCCGGCCAGCGTGCCCTGCGTCTTGATCGCCCACAGCGCGGACGGGAAGGTCGCGGCGATCGAGATGAACATGAGGATCGACATACCGTTGCCGATGCCACGGTCGGTGATGAGCTCGCCGAGCCACATGACGACGCCGGTACCGGCGGTCATGGTGACGACCATCACGACGGTCTGGAAGATCGACTGGTCAGGAACGATCTGGTTGGCGACCTGGCAGCCACTGAACAGCGCGCCGCTGCGAGCGGTCGCCACAAGGCCGGTGCCCTGCAGGATCGCCAGCGCCACTGTCAGGTAACGGGTGTACTGCGTGATCTTCGCGGTGCCGGCCGAACCCTCCTTCTTGAGGGCTTCGAGGCGCGGGATCACCACCGTCAGCAGCTGCAGGATGATGCTCGCCGTGATGTACGGCATGATGCCGAGCGCGAAGATCGTGATCTGCAGCAGCGCGCCACCACTGAACATGTTGACCAGCCCGAACAGACCCTGGTTGCCCTTGGCCACGTCGATGCAGGTCTGGACGTTCTTGTAGTCGACACCTGGGATCGGTACGTGGGTACCGACCCGGTAGACCACGATGATGGCGAGCGTGAAGAGCAGCTTCTTGCGCAGGTCGGGCGTCTTGAACGCCCGGGCGAACGCGGTGAGCACGGTGCCTCCTGCGACCCCCGCGCAACTGCGTCAGAGGTGACGGTCTTGAGGTTCGACGAATAGGTAGGTATCGGTCGACTGCCGTCCGAGGAACGCCGGACGAAAGTCGGCAGTGCAAGTCACCTTACCGGCGGGACTGCCCCCCTAGGAACGACCAACCGGGGATACCCCTTTTATAGGGGCACCCCCGGTCGGGATCGCTCATGTCATCGAGACGCCTGAAAAGATCAGACGAGCTCGGTGACGGTACCGCCGGCGGCGGTGATCTTCTCCTTGGCGGAGCCGGAAACGGCGTCAACCGAAACCTGCAGCGCGACGGAGATCTCGCCCTGGCCGAGGACCTTGACGAGGCTGTTCTTGCGAACGGCACCCTTGGCGACGAGCCCCTCGACGGTGACCTCGCCACCCTCCGGGTACAGCGCGGCCAGCTTGTCGAGGTTCACGACCTGGAACTCGGTCTTGAACGGGTTCTTGAAGCCCTTCAGCTTCGGGAGGCGCATGTGGAGGGGCATCTGCCCGCCCTCGAAGCGCTCCGGAACCTGGTAGCGGGCCTTCGTGCCCTTGGTACCACGACCGGCCGTCTTACCCTTCGACGCCTCACCACGACCCACACGGGTCTTGGCGGTCTTGGCGCCCGGGGCGGGACGGAGGTTGTGGATCTTGAGCGGGTTGTTCTCCGCCATGATCAGTCGACCTCCTCAACCGTCACGAGGTGGCGGACGGTGTGCACCATTCCGCGGAACTCGGGGCGGTCCTCCTTGACGACCACGTCGTTCAGGCGCTTGAGCCCGAGCGAACGCAGGGTGTCGCGGTGGTTCTGCTTGCTGCCGATGTACGACTTCGTCTGCGTGATCCTGAGCTGAGCCATGATTACGCACCCGCTCCCGCACGCGCACGCAGCAGAGCCGCGGGGGCGACGTCCTCGAGGGGCAGACCACGGCGGGCCGCGATCTCCTCGGGACGCTGCAGGCCCTTGAGGGCCTCCACGGTCGCGTGCACGATGTTGATCGCGTTGGACGAGCCGAGCGACTTCGACAGGATGTCGTGAACGCCGGCGCACTCGAGCACCGCACGCACCGGGCCACCGGCGATAACGCCGGTACCGGGGGAAGCAGGCTTGAGCAGGACGACGCCCGCGGCCTTCTCGCCCGTGATCGGGTGCGGGATGGTGCCCTGGATACGGGGAACCTTGAAGAAGTGCTTCTTGGCCTCCTCAACACCCTTGGCGATGGCGGCCGGCACCTCCTTGGCCTTGCCGTAACCAACACCGACGGTGCCGTCACCATCGCCCACCACGACCAGCGCGGTGAAGCTGAAGCGACGACCACCCTTCACAACCTTGGCGACGCGGTTGATCGCGACAACGCGCTCAACGTACGCGGTCTTCTCGGCAGCAGCGCCGCCGTCACGGCCCTTCCGGTCCCGCCGCTCGCCGCCACCGGCACCGCTTCCGCGGCGCTGGGGTCCAGCCATTGGATTACCTCTCTCTTTTTCCGCTAGCTACGCAGCGACCTAAGTCGCTAGCGCGACGGGCGACTCAGAACTTGAGTCCGGCTTCGCGGGCGGCGTCCGCCAGGGCGGCGATGCGCCCGGCGTACTGGTTGCCACCACGGTCGAATACGACAGCCTCGACACCGGCGGCCTTGGCGCGCTCGGCGACCAGGGCGCCGACCGACTTGGCCTGCGCGGACTTGTCGCCCTCAGCACCGCGGACCGTCGTGTCCAGGGTCGACGCCGACGCCAGGGTGTGACCCTTAACGTCGTCGATGACCTGGGCCACGATGTGGCGGTTGGAGCGCGTCACGACCAGGCGCGGACGCTCAGCCGTACCCGAGATGTGCTTACGGATCCGGATGTGACGACGCTTGATGGCAGCACGCTTGTAAGCGTCGCCCTTAGCAATCTTGACACCGTATGCCATGGCTTACTTACCCGCCTTTCCGACCTTGCGGCGAATGACTTCGCCCTCGTACTTGACGCCCTTGGCCTTGTACGGGTCGGGCTTGCGCAGCTTGCGGATGTTGGCCGCAACCTCGCCGACCTTCTGCTTGTCGATGCCCTCGACCGAGAAACGGGTCGGAGCCTCCACCTTGAAGGTGATGCCCTCGGGCGCCTCGACGGTGATCGAGTGGCTGTAGCCGAGCGAGAACTCCAGGTTGGAACCCTTCGCCAGGACGCGGTAACCGACACCGCTGATTTCGAGCTTCTTCACGTAACCCGTGGTCACGCCGGTGATCATGTTCGCCACCAGCGTGCGGGACAGGCCGTGGAGGGCCTTGTTCTGACGCTCGTCGTTCGGGCGGGTGACATTGAGAATGCCGTCCTCACCCTTGGCGACCTCGATCGGCGCCGCGACGGTGTGGGAGAGGGTGCCCTTGGGGCCCTTCACCTGGACCGTACGGCCGTCGATGGTGACGTCCACGCCGGCGGGAACCGTGATGGGGAGCTTGCCAATACGCGACATAGCTGTTTCCTCCGTTCCCTTCCGTTACCAGACGTAGGCGAGAACTTCTCCGCCTACGCCCTTCTTGCCGGCCTGCTTGTCGGTGAGGAGACCGTGCGACGTGGAGATGATCGCCACGCCGAGGCCACCGAGCACCTTGGGCAGGGAGGTGGACTTCGCGTACACGCGCAGACCCGGCTTCGAGATCCGCTTGATGCCCGCGATGGAGCGCTCACGGTTCGGGCCGAACTTCAGCTCGAGGACGAGCTTCTTGCCGACCTCGGCGTCCTCGACCTTCCAGCCGGTGATGAAGCCCTCCTGCTGGAGGATCTCCGCGATGTGAGACTTGATCTTGCTGTGCGGCATCGCGACATCGTCGTGGTACGCCGAGTTCGCGTTACGCAGACGGGTAAGCATGTCTGCGATGGGATCAGTCATGGTCATGAATTGGCCTTCGGCCTCTCTCGCCGGGGTTTCCTGTATGCGCCATCCCTCTCCCCACTCAGTGGCGGGACGGGTGCGGTGCGGGGACCTACGGCGTAGTAAGTCGATTGGGGCGGCAGGCGCCCAACCCTCCTAGCCTAAGCCATGGAGAGGTGGGCACCTGACCGAACCCTTTACTTACCGAGAGCCTCTGGAATCCCGAATTACCGGGACTACCAGGAGCTCTTGGTCACGCCCGGCAGCTCGCCACGGTGAGCCATCTCACGAAGGCAGACGCGGCACAGGCCGAACTTGCGGTACACGGAGTGCGGACGACCGCAGCGCTGGCAGCGCGTGTAGCCACGCACACCGAACTTGGGCTTACGAGCAGCCTTGGCAATCAGAGCCTTCTTCGCCATCTCGCTTACGCCTCCTTGAAGGGGAAGCCGAGGTGACGGAGAAGGGCACGGCCCTCAGCGTCGTTGGCCGCCGTGGTCACCACGGTGATGTCCATGCCCCGGGTACGGTCGATCTTGTCCTGGTCGATCTCGTGGAACATGACCTGCTCCGTGAGACCGAAGGTGTAGTTGCCACGGCCGTCGAACTGCTTGGGGGACAGACCACGGAAGTCGCGGATGCGCGGCAGCGCGAGCGACAGGGTGCGGTCCAGGAACTCCCACATGCGGTCGCCACGGAGGGTGACGTGGGCACCGATCGGCTGACCCTCACGCAGCTTGAACTGCGCGATGGACTTGCGGGCCTTGGTGATGGCCGGCTTCTGACCGGTGATCGTGGTCAGGTCACGGACGGCACCGTCCATGAGCTTCGAGTCACGGGCGGCGTCGCCGACACCCATGTTGACCACGATCTTGACGAGGCCGGGAACCTGCATGACGTTCTCGTACGAGAACTCCTCACGCAGCTTGCCCGCGATCTCCTCGCGGTACTTCGTCTTGAGACGCGGAGTGGTGGTGGTAGCCATCAGATGTCCTCACCCGTCCGCTTGGCAACGCGAACCTTGTTGCCCTCATCGTCGAAGCGGTAACCGACACGCGTGACGACCTTGTTGCCGTCCTTCTCAACGACCAGCTGGACGTTGGAGACGTGGATCGGCGCCTCGGTCGTGACGATGCCGCCGGCCTGGGAACCGCTGGCGGTCGGGCCGGCCTTGGTGTGCTTCTTGACCCGGTTGACACCCTCGACCAGGACGCGCTCGTCGCGCGGGTAAGCGGCAATGACCTTGCCCTGCTTGCCCTTGTCCTTGCCGGTGATGACCTGAACCGTGTCACCCTTCTTGATCTTCATGCTTACAGCACCTCCGGCGCGAGCGAGATGATCTTCATGAACTTCTTCTCGCGCAGCTCACGGCCGACGGGGCCGAAGATACGGGTGCCGCGAGGGTCGCCGTCGTTCTTCAGAATGACGGCGGCGTTCTCGTCGAAGCGGATGTACGAGCCGTCCGGACGGCGGCGCTCCTTGACGGTGCGAACGATGACCGCCTTGACGACGTCACCCTTCTTCACGTTGCCGCCGGGGATCGCGTCCTTGACGGTGGCGACGATGACGTCACCGATGCCCGCGTAGCGGCGACCGGAGCCACCGAGCACACGGATGCAAAGGACTTCCTTCGCTCCCGTGTTGTCGGCGACACGCAGTCGCGACTCCTGCTGGATCACGTCTATCTCCTGATTGTCTGCCGGTTCCCGCGGGGATCCCTTTCGGGTCACCCCGCGAGCCTGGCGGAACCGTCCTGCGGGTGGCCCCCGCAGGAATTACTTGGCCTCTTGAGGGAGAAAACCTCCGCCGGGGGCCGGGCACCTGACGGTGCGGCGGGCCCCCGGCGGGGGCAACGGGGGGACGGAGCCCCCCGTTTGATTACTTCGCCTTCTCGAGGATCTCCACGATGCGCCAGCGCTTCGTCGCGGACAGCGGACGCGTCTCCATGAGGAGGACGCGGTCGCCGATACCCGCGGCGTTCTGCTCGTCGTGGGCCTTCAGCTTGCTCGTACGGCGGATGACCTTGCCGTACAGGGCGTGCTTGACGCGGTCCTCGACGGCGACGACGACGGTCTTGTCCATCTTGTCGCTGACGACGAGACCCTCACGGGTCTTGCGGAATCCGCGCGCCTCAGTCGTTTCAGTCACGTTGCTCTCGCTCATCAGGCGCTCTCCACCGTTTCGATGCCCAGCTCGCGCTCACGCATCAGGGTGTAGATCCGCGCGATGTCCTTGCGGACGGCCTTGAGCCGACCGTGGTTCTCGAGCTGACCGGTCGCCGCCTGGAAGCGGAGGTTGAACAGCTCTTCCTTGGCTTCGCGAAGCTTCGCGAGAAGCTCCTCGTCACCCAGTTCGCGCAGCTCGGACGCCTTGGTACCGGCCGACATCACGCTTCACCTGCCTCGCGCTTGACGATCCGGCACTTCATCGGCAGCTTGTGGGCTGCGCGAGTGAGGGCCTCACGGGCGATCTTCTCGTTGGGGTAGGACAGTTCGAACATGACCCGGCCCGGGTGCACGTTCGCGATCCACCACTCCGGCGAACCCTTACCGGAACCCATGCGGGTCTCGGCAGGCTTCTTCGTGAGCGGGCGGTCCGGGTAGATGTTGATCCAGACCTTGCCGCCACGCTTGATGTGGCGGGTCATCGCGATACGCGCGGCCTCGATCTGGCGGTTCGTCACGTACGCCGGCGTGAGGGCCTGAATGCCGTACTCGCCGAACGAAACCTGCGTACCGCCCTTGGCCTGACCACGGCGCTTGGGGTGGTGCTGCTTGCGGTGCTTGACCCTACGGGGGATCAGCATGTCGGTCAGGCCTCCGTTCCGGTGCTCTCAGCCGGAGCGGCAGCCGCCGGAGCCTCGGCCTTGGGGGCCTCGGCAGCGGGAGCCTGCTGCGGCTTGCGGCCGCGGCCGCCACGCTCGCCACCACGGCCACCACGGCCGGCCGGGCGGTCGTTGCCGCCACCACGGGCCGGGCGGTTGCCGGCGCGGGCAGCGGCGTTCTCGGCGCGGACCTCGGCGATGTTCTTGACGTCGCCCTTGTAGATCCAGACCTTCACACCGATACGGCCGAAGGTCGTCTTGGCCTCGAAGAAGCCGTAGTCGACGTTCGCGCGGAGCGTGTGCAGGGGCACACGGCCCTCGCGGTAGAACTCCGAGCGGGACATCTCGGCGCCGCCGAGACGGCCACCACACTGGATCTTGATGCCCTTGGCGCCGGCCTTCATCGTGCCCTGCATGCTCTTACGCATGGCACGGCGGAAGGAGACGCGGGAGGACAGCTGCTCGGCAACGGCCTGAGCAACCAGCTGAGCGTCGGTCTCGGGGTTCTTGACCTCGAGGATGTTCAGCTGGACCTGCTTGCCCGTGAGCTTCTCGAGGTCACCGCGGATGCGGTCGGCCTCGGCGCCACGGCGGCCGATGACGATGCCGGGACGCGCGGTGTGGATGTCCACCCGCACGCGGTCACGGGTGCGCTCGATCTCAACCTTCGAGATGCCGGCGCGCTCCATGCCGGACGTCATCATCCGACGGATGGCGACGTCTTCCTTGACGTAGTCCTTGTACAGCTTGTCGGCGTACCAACGGGACTTGAAGTCCGTGGTGATGCCGAGCCGGAACCCATGCGGGTTAACCTTCTGGCCCATTACCGGGTTCCTTCCTTGCTGCTGACGACCACGGTGATGTGGCTGGTCCGCTTGCGGATCCGGTAGGCACGGCCCTGGGCACGCGGACGGAACCGCTTCAGGGTCGGACCCTCGTCGACGTACGCCTCGGAGATGAAGAGGCTGTCGGCGTCGGTGTGGTCGTAGTTGTGCGCGGCGTTGGCAATGGCGCTGTCAAGCACCTTGCCGACCGGCACGCTCGCGGCCTGCGGGGCGAAACGCAGGACCGCCTGAGCCTCCGTGGCATCCATGCCACGGATAAGGTCCACCACGCGGCGGGCCTTCATGGGCGTAACGCGGATGTACCGCGCCTGGGCCCTGGCTTCCATGGTTGTCCTTCCAGTGTCTGTCATGGTCATTCCACCCCGCGTTAGCGGCGCTTCGACTTCCGGTCGTCCTTGACGTGACCCCGGAAGGTGCGCGTCGGCGAGAACTCGCCGAGCTTGTGGCCGACCATCGACTCGGTGACAAACACCGGGATGTGGATCTTGCCGTTGTGCACCGCGATCGTGTGACCGAGCATGGCCGGGATGATCATCGAGCGACGGGACCAGGTCTTGATGACGTTCTTGGTACCGGCTTCGTTCTGAGCGTCCACCTTCTTTACGAGGTGGCCGTCAACGAAGGGTCCCTTCTTGAGACTGCGCGGCATCTAAACCCGCTCCTAGCGCTTCTTGTTCGTCTTGCGGCGGCGGACGATGTACTTGTTCGAAGCCTTCTTCGGCGAACGAGTACGACCCTCCTTCTGACCCCACGGGGAGACCGGGTGGCGACCACCGGAGGTCTTGCCCTCACCACCACCGTGCGGGTGGTCAACCGGGTTCATCGCCACACCGCGGACGGTCGGGCGAACGCCCAGCCAGCGCTTACGGCCGGCCTTACCCCAGTTGATGTTGCTCTGCTCGGCGTTGCCGACCTCGCCGACCGTGGCGCGGCAGCGCTGGTCGACCAGGCGGATCTCACCGGAAGGCATACGAAGGTGGGCCATCGTGCCCTCCTTCGCGAGCAGCTGCACCGAGGCACCGGCGGAGCGGGCGAACTTGGCGCCGCCACCGGGACGGATCTCGATCGCGTGGATCGTGGTACCGACCGGGATGTTGCGGAGCGCCAGGTTGTTGCCCGGCTTGATGTCGGCCCCGGGACCGTTCTCGACGCGGTCACCCTGCGACAGGTTGCGGGGCGCGAGGATGTAGCGCTTCTCGCCGTCCGCGTAGTGCAGCAGCGCGATGCGCGCGGTGCGGTTGGGGTCGTACTCGATGTGCGCGACCTTCGCCGGCACGCCGTCCTTGTCGTGACGACGGAAGTCGATCACTCGGAAGGCGCGCTTGTGTCCGCCACCCTGGTGGCGAACGGTCACACGACCGGAATTGTTACGGCCGCCCTTGCTGTGCAGCGGGCGGACCAGCGACTTCTCCGGCGTGGACCGCGTGACCTCGACGAAGTCGGCGACGCTGGAGCCACGACGGCCCGGCGTAGTCGGCTTGTACTTGCGGATTCCCATTTCTCAGTCCTCGTCCGATATCGGACCAGGGCGCTCCGTTAGGAGGCCTGGCCGAAGATGTCGATACGGTCGCCCTCAGCGAGGGTCACGATGGCGCGCTTGGTGTCAGCACGCTTACCGAAGCCGCTCTTGGTCCGCTTGCGCTTGCCCTGGCGGTTGATCGTGTTGACCCCGGTGACCTTGACCGAGAAGACCGCCTGGACGGCCTGCTTGATCTGGGTCTTGTTGGCGCCCGGCGCCACGACGAAGGTGTACTTGCCCTCGTCGAGCAGCGCGTAGCTCTTCTCCGAGACGACCGGCTTGAGGAGCACGTCACGGGGATCCGTGAAGGACTTGCTCAGCGGGGTCTCGACGGTGTTCTTGCCCTCGGCCTCGTGGCGCTTCGCCTTGGCGACGCGCGCGGCCTTGGCGGCCTTGGCCGCCTTGGAGGCAATGCTCGGGTGACGCGTAGCCATCAGGCTTCGCTCCCTTCGGTGTCAGCGGCCTTGGGGCCAGACACGAAGGACTCGAAAGCGGCCTGGGTGAAGACCACGTCGTCCGAGACGAGAACGTCGTACGTGTTCAGCTGGCCCGGCTCCAGGATGTGGACCTGGGGCAGGTTGCGCGCGGAGAGCAGCGCGGCCTCGTCGGAGCGCTCGATGACCAGGAGCACGTTCTTGCGCTCGCTGACCTTGCCGAGGAAGCTCTTCGCGGCCTTGGTGGAGGGGGTCTCGCCCTCGATCACGCCGGTGATGACGTGGATGCGAGCGTTGCGGGCCCGGTCGGTGAGGGCGTGGCGCAGGGCCGCGGCCTTCATCTTCTTCGGGGTCCGCTGCGAGTAGTCACGCGGCGTGGGGCCGTGGACGACGCCACCGCCGGCGAACTGCGGCGCACGGGTCGAACCCTGGCGCGCGCGGCCGGTGCCCTTCTGGCGGTAAGGCTTCTTACCGCCACCACGGACCTCGCCACGACGCTTGACCTTGTGCGTGCCCTGACGGGCGGCGGCCAGCTGCGCGACAACGACCTGGTGAAGCAGCGGAATGCTGATCTTCTCTACGTCGAAGATCTCGGCCGGGAGCTCAACAGTCCCGGCGTTGTCGCCGGAGGGCGACAGAATGTCAATGGTGCTCATAGTCCTCAGGCCCCCTTGGCCGCGGTGCGGACCAGGACGAGGCCGCCGTTCGGACCAGGAACCGCGCCCTTGATAAGGAGCAGGCCCTTCTCCGCGTCAACGGCGTGAACGGTCAGGTTCTGGGTGGTGACCCGCTCGTTGCCCATGCGACCCGCCATGCGGAGGCCCTTGAACACACGGCCCGGGGTGGCGCAGCCACCGATGGAACCGGGAGAGCGGTGCTTGCGCTGGGTGCCGTGACCGGCGCCGAGGCCCTTGAAGTTGTGACGCTTCATGACACCGGCGAAGCCCTTGCCCTTGCTCTTGCCGGTGACGTCGACCTTCACGCCCGCCTCGAACACCTCGGCGGAGATCTCCTGGCCGAGGGTGTACTCGGAGGCATCCGCGGTGCGGATCTCGACGAGGTGGCGACGGGGGGTGACGTCGGCCTTGGCGAAGTGACCCTTGAGGGGCTTGTTCACCTTGCGCGGGTCGATCTCGCCGAAGGCGATCTGGACCGACTCGTAGCCGTCGATGTCGTTGGTACGCACCTGGGTGACGACGTTGGGGCCCGCCTTGACGACGGTGACCGGAACAACACGGTTGTTCTCGTCCCAAACCTGCGTCATGCCGAGCTTCTCGCCCAGGATGCCCTTGATCTGCTTAGCCATTCTCAGATCACCGATCCCTAGAGCTTGATCTCGATGTCGACACCGGCCGGGAGGTCGAGTCGCATCAGAGAGTCAACGGTCTTGGGCGTCGGGTCGAGGATGTCGATCAGGCGCTTGTGCGTGCGCATCTCGAAGTGCTCGCGCGAGTCCTTGTACTTGTGCGGCGACTTGATGACGCAGTACACGTTCTTCTCAGTGGGCAGCGGCACCGGGCCCGCGACCGACGCACCAGTGCGCGTCACCGTCTCGACGATCTTCTTCGCCGAGGAGTCGATGACCTCGTGGTCGTAGGCCTTGAGCCGGATGCGGATCTTCTGTCCCGCCATGGCTACTCAGTAGTCCTTTGTCTCGTGAAACGCTCTGGAACCCGGGGGTTCGCGTCCCGTATCTCCGACCCACGCGGTCGGGTGTGTCGCGCTCCTGCCGCAGAAATATCCGTAACGGATTTCCCTACGAGGGACGCGGCCCGCCCGAAAGCAACCGCAGGACCGGAGGCTGGAACACCCACCGGGTGCCTGGCCCGCACCCCGCTGACACTTCCCGAAAGATTCCCGTACGTCCGCCCCAGCGCTGCCTTACGGCAGTTGAGGCGACGAGTACTGTGGGACTCGCTTCCGGTCCTCCCGACGGGAGGCGCGCAGCATCGGCACTCGACCGAGCAACCCCGTTAGTCTGCCATACACGATGGGGGGCTGGCCAATCGAGCCGAGGATCGTACCCCGAAGGTGACACAGGTCAAACCCTGGGCGCGTGCGCGCCCCGGCGGAGATCATTGCCGCCGGCCTTGGGGCGATCGACCGGGACGCCCGCCGACAGCGAGCAGCCGTCCGCGCACAGTACGTGACGGAGGGAGCTAAAAGACCTCACAGTTTGCCGGTGACGACTCCGCGCCAGGTCCACCCGGCGCCCAGGACGGCATCCTGCAGGGGGTTCTTGAGCTCAGAGCTGTCGAAACTGAACGTCTCGGTCGCTTCGAGACCGCCGTCCTTGCCCCCGCCGAGCGTCCACTGCTTCGAGACCGTCTGCACCTGACCCCGTTGGGCCTCGGCCGAAATGGACAGCCTGGGGGTGCCGCCGACCCAGGTGACCTCGTACTGCTGGTCGAGGGAGCGGACCTCGTTCTTCTCCGGGACCAGGCGCATACGGACCTGGAACACCCGACTCACCTGGGTGCGGGCGAAGAAGGTCTGCCAGGCCGGCTCCAGCATCCGCCACTCCGCCACCAGGTCGGCACCCTCCGCGCGGCCGTCCCGGATGACGTACGGGACGTCGGGGCGGTTGAGGCCGAGCAGAGCCGCGTGGACCTCAGCGGCGGATCGCGGGGCGACACCGTCGGCCGGGCGCTTGGTTCCGGTCAGCTTGTCAAAGAGTCCCATGAGATCAACCTATGACGAAGCCCCGCCGACGTCCGGGCGGAGCATGTGCACGAGGTCCCGGAAGTCGTCCAGGACACCGGGGTGTTGGGACGCGGTGCCAATCAGAATCAGGCGGATCACCGACCGCTTGCGCGGGTCGGCGACCCCCCGCCCCGGCCCCAATCCCTCGGCCCTGACGCCGAGTCCGGCCGCGGTCTCGCCCTCGTCGACGCCTTCGCCGACCGCTGGGGTGTCGCATCAGGGCCGCCCCCACGCAAGACCGTATGGGCCGAGATCGAACTCCTCCCACCGGAGCCCAGCGAGCCATGCTCCGGTGCGGCCCGCGCTCTTCCCCAAGGAACACGAGAGGGAAAGGACCCCACCAAGCCCCACCCCTCCCTCCCGCTCGCCGAAACGGCGGCCACCGCGCAAACTCACTCCCGCGAGTGAATATGCCCAACTCGGGTGGATTCGGGACCGGTTGCCTGCCTTACGCTCAGCGCGGCACAGCACCACCGCAGACATGCGACGGCCCCCGCCGGGACTGGCATCCCGAAGCGAGGGCCTGACCACCGAGGAAGAAAGAACCTTCCCGATGGATACAGAGAACCCTAGCGGGCCCCCGCGCGCGCAGTCCCGGATCGCGGGCAAAAACCACCCTCGTCGGAACGTCGACGCCCGTCCCGGCGGCGTCATCCACGACAACACCCGCCACACCACCCGCTTCACGGTGATCGGCAATCACCTCGCCCAGCACCCGGAGCTTTCAGGACTCGCGATCGGGCTGGCCGTCTACATCCAGTCGCTCCCCACCGGCGCCCGCGTCGACATCAAGACCCTCGCCGCCCGCTTCCCCGAGGGCCCCACCCGTATTGCCGCCGCCCTGCGCGAACTCGAAACCCACGGCTACCTCCGTCGCACCCGCGAACGCACCCCTGGCGGCCGCATCGTCACCCGCACCGTCTCCTGCAACCAGCCCGGACACCACGGAACGGGAACGGCAGTCGATACCCCCAGCAGGCCCACCCGCCGCCCAGCACCGGCCGAACGCCCGCCCCGCAAGCTCCTCCCCGCCGTGCCCCAGCCCGCATACCCCTCCCCCACCCTCCTGCGGACCGCCACCGACCTCCTCGCCGGCCTCCGCCGCCACGATCCCCGTCTGCTCCTCTCCGCCACCGACGCGGAGCACCTCGCCCCCGGCGTCGCCGCCTGGCTGGAGCGCGATCTCGTCCCCAGCGCCGTACAACACGCGCTGACGGCGGACCTGCCGCCCGAAGACCTGCGCCGCCCAGCCGCCCTCCTGGCCCACCGGCTCGCGGCGCAGCTGCCGCCTCCACCGCCGTTTCGCGCGCCCGCGCCGCCCCCGGACGTACGGCATCCGCTCCAGAACTGCGAGGGCTGCGACCACGCCTTCCGCTCCCCCGCGCCCGGGGCGCTGCCGCGCATGCCGATCCGATCTCCTGGGGGCCGCCTAGCATGAACGTGACGATCCTTGCCCCCGGGCACGGCAGACGAGGAGCGAGCGCCATGACCATCGCCGCGGACGACGCGCAGCACGGCACCTCTCATCTGTACCGGGCCATGCGGGACTTCGTTCAGTCCATGGACGACACCCTTCCCGGCAAATTCGAGATCACCAAGGAAGGGATCGTCCACGACCTGACCACACCCAATGGCCCCCATGAACTGACCGCAGCACACGTCCGGAGACGCCTCGAGAAAGTCATGCCGACCGAGTGCGTGGCTCACACGGGCGCCCCGGACGTGGAGGACGTGTCCGAGGGCATCCTGCGCCACCCCGACGTCATGCTGATCGCCGAGGCAGACATGGAGGGAGACGGCTCCTTCGACCCCCGTACGCTCATCGCCGCCGTCGAAGTCGTGTCCCGCTCCACCCCGGACAACGACTGGGTCGGCAAGATGCGTGACTATCCGCTGCTCGGTATCCCCGTCTACGCGATCTTCGACCCGCGTACCGCCACCGGTACCGTCCTCTCCGACATCCACCCCACCCCGCACGGCCCCCGCTACGCCACCCGCAAGGACTTCGTGTACGGCGAAGACGTCACCATCGCCGAGTGGACGATCTCGACCGCGGACCTGCCGCGGTACCCGAACCAGTAAGCCGGACCGCAGCGGCGACGAAGGCACGACGAGGCGCGCCGAAGGCATTCCGCTGCTCCGGCTGGAGCACTCCCGCGCGACACCCCACCCCCCGCCCGCCCACGCTGAACGCATGGCAGAAGAGACCAGCACCCTCGCCGGGCGGCCCGAGCGGCCCCTTCCCCCCGTTCGGGACTGGCCCGCCGGTGAGCTGAACGCGACCGAGTTCGAGCCGGTGCTCGCGGGGCTGATGCGGGAGGGGCCGCTGACGCGGATCCGGCTTCCGTACGGGGAGGGCTGGGCGTGGCTGGCGACGCGCTACGACGACGTGAAGATGATCACGAACGATCCCCGGTTCAGCCGGCGGGAGGCCTCCGTCCGGCAGGTCACACGGCTCGCGCCGCACTTCGCGCCGCGGCCCGGGGCCCTCGCCTGGGCCGACCAGCCCGATCACAACCGGCTCCGGCACGCCGTCTCGAACGCCTACACCGTGAGCGCCGTGAAGCGCCTGCGCCCCCGCGCCCAGGACATGCTCGACGCCCTGGTGGACGGGATGGTGGCGGACGGCCCCCCGGCCGACCTGATCGAGCGGGTCCTCGAACCCTTCCCGGTCAACGTCGTCTGCGAGGTCATGGGCGTACCCGTCGACGAGCGGCGGAAGTTGCACGACTGGACGCGGGAGATCATCAGCACGGCGGGCGGCGCCGAGGCCTCCGAGCGCGCCAAGAAGGGGCTCTTCGGATGGATCGGGGAGGCCGTGCGCGAGCGCCGCGACAGCGGGAGTGACGGTAAAGGCGACGGTGACAGCGAGGACGTGCTGTCCCTGCTCGGCGGTGCCGTGCGGCGCGGCGAGCTGGACGTGGAGGAGGCGATCAGCGTCGCCGGGCCGCTCCAGATCGGCGGCGAGGCCGTCACCAACAACACCGGCCAGATGTTCTACCTCCTCCTCACCCGGCCCGACCTGCTGGAACGCTTCCACAACGACCCCGCCACCCGCCCGGCCGCCATCGAGGAACTCCTGCGCCACATCCCGCACCGCGTCGCCGTCGGCCTGCCCCGTATCGCCACGGAGGACGTCGACATCCACGGCACCCGCATCAGCACGGGCGATGCCGTCTATGTCTCCTACCTGGCCGCCAACCGCGACCCGGACGTCTTCCCCGACCCCGACCGGATCGACCTCGACCGGGACGCCGGTGCCCATGTGGCCTTCGGCAACGGGCCGCACTTCTGCACGGGCGCCGTCTTCTCCCGGATGCAGATCGAGCTGCTGATCGACACCCTGCTCGAGCGGCTGCCCGGGCTGCGCCTCGCCGTGCCCGCCGATCAGGTTCCCTTCCGGCAGCGCACGATGATCCGCGGTCCGGTGGCCCTACCGGTCACCTGGTAGCGGTCACCTCGTAATGATCACCACGTAACCGTCACCTCGTAGCGGTCACCTCACGCGACGGCTCTCCGGCGGGCCCAGGTACGTCGGCCTCAGCCCGCCCGTGTCGATCACCAGCCGCTGCAGCACCACCGTCGGGTCGACCATCCAGAACTTCAGGCGGTGCACGCCGGGAGCGGCGATCACATGCCTCGTCGACGTCACGTTCACGTTGTCCGACGTGTTGCGGGCCCACTCGCTGTTCATCAGGCCGTCGTCGGCTCCCGTGGCCGCGTGGATGTCGACCGTCCGCGGCGCCTTGTCGTCGAAGGAGAGTGCGTAGCGCAGGCCGCCCGTCGGGAGGGCCGGGTTGCGCGGGGAGAGATACGCCCAGACGGCGACCGTGCCGGCGCTCAGCAGGCTCACCTCGTACTCCAGACGGGGGGAGGCCGTCCCGCCGGGCGTCCGGCGCGGGGCCGTCACGGGGTACGGCGTCATGCCCGCCCCGGTGCGGCCGATGCGCGGAACGCACCGCCAGTCGCCCACCGCCCGCGCCCAGTGCTCCGCGTCCACCGCCACATACCCGCCCGCCTCGACAAATCCGCGCAAGCCTCGGGAGGGCGGGTTCTCGGCGATCACGCGCACGGCCACCGAAGTTCCCGCGCCGCTCACCGTGATCTCGGCGTCCGTGCGGCCGTGCGGCGCCCGCGCCCAGTCCGCCGTCACCACCACCCGCGTCTGGTCACGGACGCTCCCGCGCGGACGGTCCACGGTGAGCCACGGCTGAGACGCCTCGATCCGGTAGTCGAAGGCGTCCCGGCCCCGGTTGAACACCTCGATGTACGGCGCCGGGCCCGTCCGGTACGGGCTCAGCACCGCCTCCGCGCCCGGGGAGCCGTCGACCGCCACCCCCAGTTCGGCGCCCGGCGGCAGCTCGATGCGGCGCACCGCGGGGAACAGGACGTCCGGCAGCGCGACGTTGTTCAGCTCCGGCTGCTGCCAGCTCGCGTTCGGGCCGTAGCGCGCCACGTCCCCGTAGTCGATGTGCGGCTGCGTCTGGAAACCCGCCCATTTGCCGCCCGCCACCCCGTGGTTGAAGCGCTCGGCCAGCGCGAAGTCCCGTGCCAGGCCCGCCTCCGCCGCCGCGGCCAGGTCGTTCGTCGCCGCCCGGCCCTGGGCGGCGTAGAGCAGGTTCGTGAACTCGGCCTCCCGCAGCTCGTACAGGTTGGCCGTCGCCTCGACCTCGTAGCCGACCAGCTCGAACCACGCGTCCCGCGCCGAGTCCGGCAGCCGTCGCGCGATCCGCCCGGCCCGTGCCCTGAGCGTCCGCCACTCCTGTGTGACCTGCTCGAGTTCGCGGCCGTGGAAGGGGGTTGCCTGGTCGTCGTACACCACCGCGCCCGATGCCGGGTCGAGGGTGATCCGGCGGTTGAGGAGTTCCGGCTTGCGGCGCGACTGGAGTTGTCCGTACGTCGCCAGTACGTCCGCGATCGCCGCCGCCTGCTCCGCGCCGAAGTTCTGCCGCGCGTACCGCCGTTCCCACGCGCCGAGGGATGCAGGGGTGTCCCAACGGCCTGGATTCCAGGCGTAGTCGAGGAAGAACTCGGTCGGCAGCTCGTTGCCCTTGAGGTCCCCGACGTTCGTCACCCACAGCCCGTGGTTGCCGTAGGCGTGCGCCTGGTGGAGCTGGTCCCAGAGGTTGGGCAGGTTGGCCGTGTCGACCCATTTGTAGTTGCGGCCCGCGCCCACGTAGTCGAAGTGGTAGTAGAGGCCGTAGCCGCCGGGCCGCTCGGGCTCGGCCGGGTCGGGGTGCTTGCGGATGTTGCCCCAGTTGTCGTCCGTCAGTACGACGGTGACGTCGTCCGGGACCCGCAGGCCGCGGTCCCAGTACCGCTGGACCTCCTTGTAGAGCGTCCACACCTGGGGCACCGCGGCCGGGTCGCGGCCCGTCACCTCGGCGATGATCGTCCGCTGCGCGTCGATGATCTCCCGCATCAGTTCGACGCCGTCGCCGTCCGGCAGGCCGGTGTCGCCGTCGCCGCGCATCCCGAGGGTGACGACGCCCTCGAAGTCCAGGTCGGTCATGCGGCGGATGCCGTCGCGCCAGTACGCCTTGAGCGCGTCGGCGTTGCGGCGGAACGACCACTCCCCCGTACCGCCGTACGGGTCATGGCCGGGCGTGACGACGGTTCCGGCGCTGTCGCGCACGGCGGGTACGGCGTGCCGGTTCCACTCCTCGATGCCCCGCATCATGGGCGCCTCGTGAGACGTGCCCATGACAATTCCGTACTCCTTGGCACGGGCGTGGTTGCGCGGATCGTCCTCGGCGAAGGCGCGGCCCCACACCGCCGGCCACAGGTAGTTCGCCTTCAGGCGGAGCAGTACCTCGAAGACCTTCGCGTAGAAGTCGGCGTTGAAGCCGCCGTCGTGGCCGGGCGCCTTCCCGGGGCCGAAGAAGGCGGGGGCCCAGGTGCCGAGGGCCGGGTTCTCGTCGTTGATGAAGATGCCGCGGTACTTCACCGCGGGGGTGCCCTGCGTATGGCGTCCCGGCAGCACATGGAGCGCGTCGCGGTGGACCGGGCGTACGTCGTCCCACCAGTACCAGGGCGAGACGCCGATGCCGTACGAGACGTCGTAAGCGCCGAAGATCGTGCCGCGGGGGTCGCTGCCCGCGACGACGAAGGCCCGGTCCACGCCGGGCATCGGCCGCTCGACCACCGTCTGCAACGAGGTCTCCCACCGGCCCCGCACCCCCTGGACATCCAGCTTCCCGGCGGCGATCAGGCCGTCGACCAGCGGGCTGCGCCCGACCGTCCCGACGAGCACGACCTCCCGCGCCATCCCGTCACCGGGGCGCCTGCCCGTCACCCGTTCGAGGTCGTCACGGAGGTCGCCCGCCACCCGTACGACTCCGGGGTGGTCCTCCGGGGACACCACGACCGGTGCGCCCACCAGGGAGAACGCTCCGCCGGTGAAGGAGATGTACGCGCCGGGATCGGTGGGCCGCGGCTCCTCACCGTCCGCCCATGCCGCGCCCGACAGCCCCGGTAACGCCGCGAGCCCGGCGCCGAGTCCGGCACCGAGAACGGTTCTGCGGCTGACGACTCCAGACATGCCTCACCCCTCGCCCCGACGGCGTACGAATTTGCTCAGCGGCATGACAAATAGTGGAGGGAGGGTCAGCCGGGGGGAATGGGTCGTCGGCGTCGAATACTTTCGGAGGCCGTCATCACGCTCACGGAGGCCGCCATCGGCTTACGAAGGCCGTCATCAGCGAAGATCGTCGGCGGTGCCGGCCACGGCCGGGCCGAGTCCCGCCGGAACGTGGGCCACGACCAGGGCGACGGCCGCCTCCGCCGTGCCGGTCTCACCGAGGAGAGTCCCGCCGCGTGGCACGAAGACCTGGAATCGCCCGTCGTGCCGAGGCAGGACGCTCGGCGCCCGCAGCACGTACGGGTACCGGGTGCAGCTGCTCAGATGCAGGGCGAAGTGGCTGGTGTACGGATGCAGCTGCCGCAGGGCCCGTTCCGCGCGGGCCACCTCGATGAGGTCCACGATGCCCGGGTAGCACACGCCCGGCCGGAGGATCTCCTGCCGCTCACGATGCCACCGCCACACCAGTGCCAGCTGCCGCCACCGCGCCTCCACGGCGTCGGCGGGGCCACGCCGATGCGCCGCCGCCACGTCCGGAAGATCCGGCTTCGGCGGCAGCGGCCGACGGCCCACCTCGCCCAGGTCATGGGAATCCACGCACGCAGTGTGCGCGACGAGCATGGCAAAGGGGCCCGTACGACCGAAGTCGTACGGGCCCCTTCAAGGAGCTCGCGAGGAGCTACCAGGCTGTCAAGCCAACAAGGACTTACTTGTTGATCTTGATGACCTGGCCGGCGCCCACGGTCCGGCCACCCTCACGGATGGCGAACTTCAGGCCCTCCTCCATGGCGACGGGCTGGATGAGCGAAACGGTCATCTCAGTGTTGTCGCCCGGCATGACCATCTCGGTGCCCTCGGGGAGGGTCACAACGCCGGTCACGTCCGTCGTGCGGAAGTAGAACTGCGGACGGTAGTTGTTGAAGAACGGCGTGTGGCGGCCACCCTCGTCCTTGGACAGGATGTAGGCCTGGGCCTCGAACTCGGTGTGCGGCGTGACCGAACCGGGCTTGATGATGACCTGGCCGCGCTCGACGTCCTCGCGCTTGATGCCACGGAGGAGCAGACCGACGTTCTCACCGGCCTGGCCCTCGTCGAGCAGCTTGCGGAACATCTCGATGCCGGTGACCGTGGTGGTGGTCTTCTCCTGCTTGATGCCCACGATGTCGACGGTCTCGTTGACCTTGAGGACACCACGCTCGATACGACCGGTGACGACGGTGCCACGACCGGTGATCGTGAAGACGTCCTCGATCGGCATCAGGAACGGCTTGTCGACGTCACGCTCGGGCTGCGGGATGTTCTCGTCGACGGCCTGCATCAGGTCGAGGACGGTCTGGCCCCACTCCTTGTCGCCCTCAAGGGCCTTGAGCGCCGAGACCTTGACGACCGGCAGGTCGTCGCCCGGGAACTCGTACTCGGAGAGCAGCTCGCGAACCTCGAGCTCGACGAGCTCCAGGATCTCCTCGTCGTCCACCATGTCGGCCTTGTTCAGGGCGACGACGATGTAGGGAACGCCGACCTGGCGGGCCAGGAGCACGTGCTCCTTGGTCTGCGGCATCGGGCCGTCGGTGGCCGCGACCACGAGGATGGCGCCGTCCATCTGCGCCGCACCCGTGATCATGTTCTTGATGTAGTCCGCGTGACCGGGGCAGTCGACGTGGGCGTAGTGACGGCCCTCCGTCTGGTACTCGACGTGCGCGATGGAGATGGTGATACCGCGCTGGCGCTCCTCAGGAGCCTTGTCGATCTGGTCGAAGGCCGAGGCCTCGTTCAGGTCGGGGTACTTGTCGTGCAGCACCTTGGTAATGGCGGCCGTGAGGGTCGTCTTACCGTGGTCGATGTGACCGATGGTGCCGATGTTGACGTGCGGCTTAGTCCGCTCGAACTTTGCCTTCGCCACTGGGTCCTCCTGCGGAGTGGTTCTGGTACGCCTTACTCATCGGCGCCAGGTGATCTTTGCTGGGATGCCGCCCGCCGGGGTCTGCCCTCCCGGGTGAGCCCCGGCGGTCGGTGTCAAGCCTAAAGCGTGTAAACGGTGTGTGTTACTCGCCCTTGGCCTTCGCGATGATCTCCTCGGCGACGTTCCGGGGAACCTCGGCGTAGGAGTCGAACTGCATCGAGTAGCTTGCGCGACCCGAGGTCTTGCTGCGGAGGTCGCCGACGTAGCCGAACATCTCCGAGAGGGGCACGAGGCCCTTCACGACACGGGCACCGGCCCGCTCCTCCATGGCCTGGATCTGACCACGGCGGGAGTTGATGTCGCCGATGACCTCACCCATGTAGTCCTCGGGCGTGGTGACCTCGACGGCCATCATCGGCTCGAGCAGCACGGGGCTGGCCTTGCGCGCGGCCTCCTTGAAGGCCTGCGAACCGGCGATCTTGAACGCGAGTTCGGAGGAGTCGACCTCGTGGTAGCCACCGTCGAGAAGAATGACGCGGACGCCCGTCATCTCGTAGCCGGCCAGGATGCCGAACTGCATGGCTTCCTGCGCACCGGCGTCCACCGACGGGATGTACTCCCGCGGGATACGCCCACCGGTGACCTTGTTCACGAACTCGTACGCCGGACCGTCGGTCTCGGTGATGGGCTCGATCGCGATCTGCACCTTGGCGAACTGACCGGTACCACCGGTCTGCTTCTTGTGCGTGTAGTCGTGACGCTCGACGCCCTTGCGGATCGTCTCGCGGTACGCGACCTGCGGCTTGCCGACGTTGGCCTCGACCTTGAACTCGCGCTTCATACGGTCGACCAGCACCTCGAGGTGCAGCTCGCCCATACCACCGAGGATGGTCTGGCCCGTCTCCTCGTCCGAGTGGACGTGGAAGGAGGGGTCCTCCTCCGCGAGACGCTGGATGGCGACACCCAGCTTCTCCTGGTCACCCTTGGACTTGGGCTCGATGGCGACCTGAATGACCGGCGCCGGGAAGTCCATGGACTCCAGGATGACCGGGTTCTTGTCGTCCGAGAGCGTCTCACCGGTGGTGGTCTGCTTCAGGCCCATGACGGCGACGATGTCGCCGGCGCCCACCGCGTCGATCTCCTCACGCTTGTTCGCGTGCATACGGTAGATCTTGCCGATGCGCTCCTTCTTGCCCTTGACGGAGTTCAGCACCGCGGTGCCAGTCTCCAGGCGGCCCGAGTAGACCCGGACGAAGGTGAGCTTGCCCAGGTGCGGGTCGCTCATGATCTTGAACGCGAGCGCGGACAGCGGCTCGTCCACGGACGGCTTGCGCTTGACGACCAGCTCGGGGTCCTTCACGTCGTGGCCCTCGATGGCCTCGACGTCGAGCGGGGTCGGCAGGTAGCGCACGACCGCGTCGAGCAGGGGCTGCACGCCCTTGTTCTTGAACGCGGTGCCACAGAACACCGGGGTGACCGTGACGTCCTTGGACTTGCCGGACGCGATGGTGATGCGACGGATCGCGGCGTACAGCTGCTCCTCGGTGGGCTCCTGGCCCTCCAGGAACAGCTCCATGATCTCGTCGTCGTTCTCCGCGACGGCCTCGACCAGCTTGCCGCGGTACTCCTCGGCAGCCTCGGCGTGCGTGGCCGGGATGTCGACGACGTCGTACATCTCGCCCTTCGCCGCCTCGGCGGACCACACGAGCGCCTTCATGCGGACCAGGTCCACAACGCCCTTGAAGTCCATCTCGGCACCGATCGGAAGCTGCATGATCAGCGGCACCGCACCAAGGCGGTCCTTGATCATGTCGACGCAGCGGTGGAACTCCGCGCCGGTCCGGTCGAGCTTGTTGACGAAGCAGATGCGCGGCACGCCGTAACGGTCGGCCTGACGCCACACCGTCTCGGACTGCGGCTCCACACCGGCGACACCGTCGAACACCGTGACGGCACCGTCGAGGACGCGGAGCGAACGCTCCACCTCGACCGTGAAGTCGACGTGCCCCGGGGTGTCGATGATGTTGATCGTGTAGTCGTTGTCCTCGAGCGGCCAGTGACAGGTGGTGGCAGCAGAGGTGATCGTGATGCCACGCTCCTGCTCCTGCTCCATCCAGTCCATGGTGGCAGCGCCGTCGTGGACCTCACCGATCTTGTAGCTGACGCCGGTGTAGAAGAGGATCCGCTCGGTGGTGGTCGTCTTGCCCGCGTCGATGTGGGCCATGATCCCGATGTTGCGGACCCTGGCCAGGTCAAGTGAAGTGGTAGCCATAAGGCTTCGGTCTTCTCTCGGTCTCGATGGGGGTAGCGACTACCAGCGGTAGTGCGCGAAGGCCTTGTTGGACTCGGCCATCTTGTGGGTGTCCTCGCGCTTCTTCACAGCGGCACCGAGGCCGTTGGACGCGTCGAGAAGTTCGTTGAGCAGACGCTCGGTCATGGTCTTCTCGCGACGGGCGCGGGAGTAACCGACGAGCCAGCGCAGCGCGAGCGTGTTGGCGCGACCGGGCTTGACCTCGATCGGAACCTGGTACGTCGCACCACCGACACGGCGGGACTTGACCTCGAGGGTCGGCTTGATGTTCTCCAGCGCGCGCTTCAGCGTGATGATCGGGTCGTTGCCCGTCTTCTCACGCAGACCCTCCATGGCGCCGTAGACGATGCGCTCGGCGGTGGAGCGCTTGCCGTTCATCAGCACCTTGTTGATGAGGGAGGTCACCAGAGGGGAACCGTAGACCGGGTCGATGATGACCGGGCGCTTCGGGGCGGGGCCCTTACGAGGCATTTCTACTTCTCCTTCTTGGCGCCGTAGCGGCTGCGGGCCTGCTTGCGGTTCTTGACACCCTGGGTGTCAAGCGAACCACGGATGATCTTGTAGCGAACACCCGGCAGGTCCTTCACACGGCCGCCGCGCACGAGCACGATGGAGTGCTCCTGCAGGTTGTGTCCCTCACCCGGAATGTAAGCGGTGACCTCGATCCCGCTGGTCAGACGCACACGCGCGACCTTACGCAGGGCCGAGTTCGGCTTCTTCGGGGTGGTCGTGAACACACGCGTGCAGACGCCGCGACGCTGGGGCGAACCCTCGAGTGCGGGCGTCTTGTTCTTCTCGACCTTGTCCTGCCGGCCCTTCCGGACCAGCTGCTGGATCGTAGGCACTACTTCTCCGGTTTCTGTGTGCCGAATGGTGAAGCTAACCTGGAACATCTCCGACCCACGCGGTCGGGTGTGTCGAATGCTGCAGACTCCCGCCGCAAGGCGAAAAGGGCGCAGATCACGGTGGCCGGTTACGGCTCGCCTTGCGGTTTGAAGGCACGCACGCGAGCCAGGGCACACCCCAGGCACAAGGTCTGAGCGTACCTACCTCAACGACTTCGGTCAAAACAAATGCTGTCCAGGGCGACACGCCGGACTTCTCGCCACGTCAGCGCGGTGCTCCCGTACGGGGTTGGTTGCGGGCCGGCCTTAGCGCATTCCCGGGGCGCTCGTCCCCAAAAGTTTCCGATCCCCGACGGTACCGCGCAATCCTGTCCACCGCCGTGTGCCCTTCAGTACCTTGATCGGTCGGCTGCGGCGATCGGGGGACCATGACGGCAGCACACGCACCGGACTCATCCGGGTCATCGGACTCATCCGGGTCATCTGGCTCATCGGACTTACCGGGTTCGTGGGATTCCTCGGGCTTACCCGGCGACGGGGGGCTCGACGACCGGGTGCCGTTCCTGGCCCGGCTGGAGAGCGAGGACCGCTCGGCGCTGCTCGCTCTCGGGCACGAGCTGTCGTACGCGCCCCGGATGGTGCTCCTGCACCAGAGCGAACCGTCCTCGCACGTCCTGTTCGTCACGCACGGCTGGACGAAGGTGACCGCGGCCGCCTCCAACGGCTACGAGGCGCTGCTCGCGCTGCGCGGCCCCGGCGACGTCATCGGGGAGTCCGCGGCGCTCACCGGGCGCCCCCGGTCGGCCACCGTGACGGCCCTGGAGCCGGTCCGTACGGTCGCCGTCGAACGCGGCCGCTTCACCGAGTTCCTCGCCCGCTCCCCCGCCGTCTCCTTCGCCCTCCTCGGCCTCACCTCCGACCGCACCCGGGCGGCGGACCGGCGCCGCCTGGAGTTCGCCTCCCTCAGCGTGCGGGAGCGCTTCGCGATCCTGCTGCTGGACCTCGCCCGCACCCACGGCCGGCGCACCGGCCAGGGCATCGAGCTCTCCGTCCCCCTGAGCAAACAGGAACTCGCCGGATCGGTGGGGGCCTCCCGGGAAATGGTCCAACGCCTGCTGAAGGACCTGCGGGAACGGGGGGTCGTGATGACCGGGCGCCGGGCGCTGGTGATCGTGCGGCCGGATGTGCTGCGGCGGATTGCGCGGGGGTGAGGTGGATCTGATGCCGGGTGTCGTATCTGGGCGGGTGGGTCGCTGCGGATGGGTCGCTGCGGGTCGGTGGGGGCTGGTCGCGCGGTTCCCCGCGCCCCTGCGGGCCCGGGGCTGCGCACCGGATCCCCGCCCGCCCGAAGCTCTTCGGCTGCCGGTCGGTGGGGGTCGGTCGCGCAGTTCCCCGCGCCCCCAAAAGCCTCGAGGCGCCCAGCCCACCCGGCGTTCCAGGACGAGACCGGGGGCCGATCCCCGCCCACCCCGGCCCGCATTTCCAGCCCGTCCGGCGATTGAGGACGAGGCCGTTCAGGCCGGAGCGGGGTCCGGGGGCGGCAGCCCCCGGCGGGGGGCCAGGGGCGGAGCCCCTGGGGATGGGACGGGTAGGGGCGGCGGGGGCGCGGGACCGCCCGTTCTGTGTACGCCGTCACACTCCGACTGCGTCATCCGCCCTCACGGCACCACAACCCCGCCCGCCACTCTTCTGCCACTGCCGCACCACCTGCGAGAGGCGACCATGACCGACCCCGTGAGCCGGACGATCCTGTTGCTCGACATCGAGAAGTACAGCGACCGGGACGACATCGAGCAGGCGTATCTGCGGCGCATGCTGTACGACGTCGCCGACCGCACCCTGGAGCGCGCCGGCATCGACGAACGCCTGCGCCTGCGCGCCGACCGGGGCGACTCCGTGATGGAGCTGATCGACGCCAACGCCTCCGTCACCGCACTGCTGCGCGCCCTGCTCACCGAGGTCCCCAGCCAGTTGCACGCGGTCAACCGGATGGCGTCCAGCTCGGCACAGATCCGGCTGCGGGGCGTCGTCGCCACGGGCTACGTCGCCGTGGACGAGCACGACGGCTGGGTCGGCTCCGACCTCAACCACGCCTGCCGCCTCCTCGACGCCCAGCTGCTGCGCGCGGCCCTGCGGGAGCGGAGAGACGACTTCGCCCTGTGCGTCTCGGAGAGCGTGCACACGGGGATCGTGCGGCACGGTCACGCGGGCATCCCGGCGGCGGACTTCCACGCGGTGACCGTGGACAGCAAGAACGGCCCGCTGCGGGCCTGGCTGCACGGCCCGGTGCCGGACGCCGACGACGACCACAGTGAGAAGGGGGGAACCTCGGTGCCGGGCGCCAGCTCGGGGGAGCGTCCGGCACCGAGGCGGGACGACCGGCCGGAAACCCGGGCGGGCGCCGTCTTCCACTTCGACGGAGGCGCCCCCACCTTCGGCGGCAGCCTCGTCGGCGGCGACCAGCACGGCGTGTCGGGCGGCCAGGTCACCGGAGACGTCCACCTCGGCGGGTCCGGGGGTGAGTCGGCGTGACGGTGCCTCCCCCCACCGCGCCGACCCCCGACGACGTACACCCGAAGGACGTACACCCGAAGGACCCGCACCCGGCCCCCGGACCTGACACCCGGCACGAAGACGGGGAAGGAGACGGGGAACAGGAGCGGACGCAGGAGGCGCGCGCGGCTCAGCGCGAGCTCTTCGCACACACCCCGGGGTTCATTCTCGGCTCGGCCTCGTCCTTCGGCGGGAGTCTGGTCGGCGGCGCCCAGCACGGCGTGTCCGGCGGCGAGGTCGCCGGTGACGTGTTCATGGGCGGCAAGACGGAGATCCACCACCACGGCTCGGCGGCGTCGGCGGCGTACGCCTCCGGAGAGATCCCGCGGCGCCACCTCGAGGACCTGGACGCCGTCTTCGTCGAGAGCCCCGCCTACGCCACCGCCCTGGACCGGCTCCGCGAAGAACGCGTCCTCGTCCTCGCCGGCGCCCACGCCACCGGCCGCCACGCCGCCGCGCTGATGCTCCTGCACCGCCTGGGCGTGCCCGCCGTGCACGCCCTCTCGCCGGAGACCAGCCCGGCGGCCCTGAGCGCCCCGCTCACCGCACCCGGCGGGCACGTCCTGCGCGATCTGCCGCTGAGCCGCAACCGGCCGCTGCGCGACACCCATCTCCACGCGGCCCGCGACCAGCTGAAGAAGGTCGACGGGTATCTCGTGGTGACCGTCGAGAACTCGCCTTTCCTGCTGGGGGCCACCGCCGCCGTCTGGCAGCCTCCGGAGGCGTCGGCGGTCGTCCGCGCGTATGTGGGCAGGCACCGGGCGCACGACGCCGACGACCTCCTCGCCCTCCCCCCGGTGCGGGACTTCCTCGCCCGGGGACACCATCAGCCCGCCGAGGCCGCCGAGTTCGCGAAGGAGCTGGCCGGGTTCGACGGCGGTGAGGCGGCCACGGCCCGGCTCGCGGAGTTCGGTCAGGCGGCCGTGGAGCAGCAGTGCCGGGAGTGGCTGAGCGACCCCGAGTCCACGCTGCGGGACAAGGCCTTCCTCATCTCG
Source organism: Streptomyces sp. NBC_01450 (assembly GCF_036227505.1). Lineage (NCBI taxonomy): Bacteria > Bacillati > Actinomycetota > Actinomycetes > Kitasatosporales > Streptomycetaceae > Streptomyces > Streptomyces sp. NBC_01450. The sequence goes on from NZ_CP109480.1 coordinate 4,956,294, forward strand.
CTCGCCGTCTTCGACCGGGCGCCGTACGTCCTCGCCGCCGAGCTCGCGGACAAGCTGTTCGTGCACTTCCAGCGCTTGCAGCACCCCGAGGAGCCGCCGGAGATCCCGGTGTTCGGGCTCGCCGCCGAGACCCGTCTCGCGCGGGCCCGCGCCGAGGGGGAAGTGCGGAACGAGGCGACCGAATGGGGCTCCGTGCCGCAGTTCACCGCGTTCTTCCGGAAGGAGAACACCCCTCGCGCCCTGCTCACCGAGGTGTGGACGGGCCATCCCTCCGCCCGGCCCGCGCTGATCGCCTGGCTGAAGGAGCTGGCCCGCGACGGACGTCCCGTCGTACGGACCCGGGCCGCCGCGGCCACCGCCATGCTCGCGCTCGCCGACCTGCCCTCCGCGGTCGCGCTGCTGATCGACGGCTGGGCGGTGTCGAAGACGTTCGGCCCCCGGGTCACCGCCGCGAACACCCTCACGCTCGCCCAGCTCCTCGACGCGCCCGTCGTCCTGCGCCTGCTCACCCAGTGGTGCACGGACACCCACTGGGCCCGCCGCTGGACCGCGATCCGGGCGTTCGGACTGCTCGCGCCGCTGCGCCCGCATCTCGCGAGCACGGCCTTGAGCGCCCTCGCGACCCGCGCCCGCGCCGACAACAGCAGCCCGGCCGAGGCGGCCAACCTGATCGAGTCCACGGCCCTGCTGCTCTCCGTGGGCCTCAGGCGCGGCGAGATGCTCTCCGAGCTGGTGCGGCTGCTCCACCACGACACCCCCGCGGTCCGCGCGCTGGCACTGGGCGCCTTCGTACGGGCGTGCGACAACGCGGAGGAGGGCGCGCTCGTCGAGTGGTACGCCGACATCGGCATGTACCAGGCGGACTCGGCCCGTGACCTCGCCACCCTCTGGCGCACCGCCCTCGGCGACCGCGCCCACACCCGGGGCGCCCTGAACGCCCTGCACACCTGGGTGTACGTGGCCGAGCACCGCCCGGACGCGACCCAGGCCCTGGAGCTGCTGCTGCCCGCGCTGGTCGTCACGGCGGACGACCACAAACGCCTCAGCCACGAACTGCGCACCCTGCGCGGCCGGGACGGCGGCCCGCGCCCGCCCCTCGCCGACCGCCTGCTCACCACGCTGCGTCCCACCGTCCCGACGCCCTGAAGCCCTGAAGCCCTGAAGCCCTGACACAGAGTTACGAGGAGTTGACCCATGGCGGAATTCCGCCGCCCGCCGGAGTGGCAGCAACAGGCCGACAGACACACCATGCTGATCGACCCGGTGCTCACCGTGCGGCCGATCTCCCGCTTCGACTACACGGCCCGGCGGCCGGTCTCCGCGATCGACCACGCGCTGGTGTTCGCCACCGTGGGCGGCGCCTACGACGCGTACATGCCCCCGCACCGGCCGAGCCGCACGGACGCCGCGACCCGCCGCTACACCTCGGTCTACGAGGTCGACATGGGCAGCCACCCGGTACAGCTGGAACTCGAACTGCCCAGCGACGACGACGCGTTCTCGTTCAGCGCCACCGCCGATCTGACCTGGCGCGTCTCGGACCCGATCGCCTACGTGGCCGGCGGCGAACGCGATGTGCCCACGCGGCTCACCCGTGAACTCCACCAGTTCGCGCGGCCGGTCAGCCGGCGGTTCTCCATCGAGGACAGCCGGGACGCCGAGGCCGAGGTCCAGTACGCGGTCGAGAGGGGCGTCTTCGCCGACGGCATCGGGCTCGCGGTCACCTGCGTGGTGCGGTTACGCCTGGACGACGACGCGATCGCGCACCGGCGGCGGAAGCGGGCGCTGCGCTACGAGGCCGACATGCTCGACCCCGAGCACGAGTACCGGCTGCGCCAGTCCCAGCAACTGCACGAGCTGGAGGTGCTGCGCCAGACGCAGTCCCAGGAGCTGATGGCCCAGAAGATCGCCTTCTACCAGTACCACCTGCAGCACGGGGGTGTCGCCCAGTGGGCCTTCCACCTCGCCGCGCACCCCGAGGACACCCGGATGGTCATCAACGCGCTCCAGAAGGACCAGCTCTCCGCCATCGAGAGCCAGCTGGAGCTGATCGCCGGAGACACTCTGGAGGACTATCAGAAGGCCGAGTCGGCCCGCTCCACCCTGCGGGTCGTCAAGGAGCTGAACAGCCGCCAGGAGGCCCCGCCGGGGCCCCCGGTTCCCGGCCGGCCGACGCCCCCACCCGGTGGCGTACCGCAGCCGCCGTACGACCCCTCACAGCCGTACGGGGCCGCCGCCCAGCCCTATGGCGGCGCTCCGGCCCCCGGAGGCGTACCGGGCGCCCCCTACACCCCGCCCGGGCCGCCCGTGTCCCACCAGCCGTACGTCCCGCCCGCGCCCGGAACCGTGCCGCCGGGGCCCTACCAGGCCGATCCTCCGGCCCCCGCCGGGCCCCCGTACGACCAGGCCCCGCCGCCCCCGGCCGTCGCCCCCACGCCCGTCATTCCGCCCGCACCCTCCGCCTATCCGCCGCCCCCGCCCCCGGAGCCGTCCGGGACGGGACCGGAGTGACCACCACCGCTCCCGGCACCAGAACCGCCGAACGGCTGCTGGCCGAGCTGCGGGGCGAGATCGCCCGGGCCGACAGCAAGGCGTCCGTGCTGGTGGCGGCGCTCGGAATGACGGCGGGGGTCTTCAGCGGGCTGCTGGCCGGACGGAACTGGTCGCCGAGCTCGCTCTCCGCGCCAGGTACGGCCGTCTGGTGGACCGGCGCCCTGGCCCTCGCCTTCGCCCTGTTCGCGCTGCTGCTCGCGGTGCTCCCCCGGTACCGCGCCAGTTCGTGGGCCCCGGGCCGGCCCCTCTGTTTCTTCGGAGACATCCAACAAGCCGTACGTGAAGGACAGTTGGCGACCGCTCTCGCCGACACCGACCGCGACCCCGCCGCCGGACTCACCGCGGCGCTCACCGAGACCAGCCGTATCGCCGCCCGCAAGCACCAGTGGATCCGCACCGGACTGATCGCCTTCTGCGCGGGCACGGTGCTGCTTCCCGCCGGGCTGCTCATCGGCTGACGTCCCCGTCCTGAAGGAGCCCCACCTTGTCCTACCCGCCAGACCCGGCCGCCCCGGAGCCCGGCCCCGCCTATCCGGAGCCCCCGTACCCGGGCACGCCCGCGCCCCCGTCCTATCCGGGCGCCGCGCCCCAGTACCCGGGAGCCGCCGCGACACCACCGCCGTACCCGGGAACCGCCACGACACCACCGCCGTACCCGGGCACCGCCGCGACACCGCCCCCGTACCCCGGGGCCGCCACTCCCCCACCCCCATACCCGGGGACCCCCGCGCCCCCGTCCTATCCGGGCGCCGCGCCCCAGTACCCGGGGGCCGGGGCCGCGCCTTCGTACCCCGCGGCGCCGCCCGCCCACCCGGGGGCCGCGCCCACGTACCCGAGCGGCCCGCAGCCCCCCACCGCCACCGCACCGCCGTACATCCCGCCCCAGACGCCCCCCATGCATACGCCCCCCGCCGCCGCACCCGCGGCACCGCCCACACCTCCAGCACCGCCGGAGGCCACCGCGCCCGACGACCTCGACTACCGGCACGCGGGCTCCCGCGTCCACGTGGCCGCGCACCAGCGCGGGGCCGACGCCACCGCGATCGGGCAGCTGGCGGTCCAGGTGCCGGGCTTCCTGGTGAGCCTCGCCGTGGTCGCCTCGTTCGCCGTGGGAATCCTCGGCACGGCCATGGGCTGGCTGGTCATCCTCGCCTGGCTGGCCTCCGGGGCGCTCGTCTTCCACCGGCCCACCGAGCTGGCCTTCGCCCGGCACGTGATGAAGCTCAGGGTGCCGCTCGCCGAGGAGCGGGCCCGTCTGGAGCCGATCTGGCGCGAGGTCACCGCCCGTGCGGGCATCGAGGCACACTCGTACGAGCTGATGGTGGAGAACAGCACCGACCTGAACGCGGTGGCGGCCGCCGGCCATGTCGTCGGGGTCACGACGTACGCGCTGAACGAGATCCCCAGCAGCAACCTCGCCGCCGTACTCGCCCATGAACTCGGCCATCACACCGGCGGTCACGCCTGGACCGGCCTGCTCGGCTACTGGTACTCGCTGCCAGGACGGATCGCCTGGGCCTTCATGCGGGGCATCGCCCGGATCGCGATCCGGGTCGCGAGCGTCTTCTCGCTGGCCGCGACCGGGATGGTCTACCTCTTCATCGGGATGTTCGTGATCGGCGGGTTCGTCGCCGCCTGGTACATCACCGTGCCGCTCGTCATCGCCCCCTACCTGCTCGCCTACGTGGGCCGCCAGGGCGAGCTGCGTGCCGACCGGCAGGCCGCGGACCTCGGCTTCGCGCCCCAGCTGGCACAGGTCCTGTACCACTTCCAGGCCCAGGAGGACGCGGTGAAGGCGCAGGCCGCGGCGCAGGGCAGGAAGCTCAAGGAACCGGGCGGCCTGGCCAGGCTGCTGACCACCCACCCGGACAACTACACCCGGCTCCAGGCACTCGAGCCCTACCTCCAGCTCAGCCGCTGACCACGGACGACCGGCACCGGACAACGCCGAAGGGCGGCCACCCCGTACGAAACGGAGTGACCGCCCTTCAGTACTTCAGACGTACGCCTTACTGGTTGTACGGACCGTAGTCGTAGTCCTCCAGCGGGACGGCCTGGCCGGAGCCGGTGCCGAACGGCGAGTAGTCGATGTCGTCGTAGCCGACGGCCGAGTACATCGCGGCCTTGGCCTCTTCGGTCGGCTCGACCCGGATGTTGCGGTAGCGGGACAGACCCGTACCGGCCGGGATGAGCTTACCGATGATGACGTTCTCCTTGAGGCCGATCAGGGAGTCGGACTTGGCGTTGATCGCCGCGTCCGTCAGAACCCTGGTCGTCTCCTGGAAGGACGCCGCCGACAGCCACGACTCGGTCGCCAGCGAGGCCTTGGTGATACCCATCAGCTGCGGACGGCCGGAGGCCGGGTGGCCGCCTTCCTGGACCACACGACGGTTCTCGGTCTCGAACTTCGAACGCTCGACCAGCTCGCCGGGCAGCAGCTCCGCGTCGCCCGACTCGATGATCGTCACACGGCGCAGCATCTGCCGGATGATGATCTCGATGTGCTTGTCGTGGATCGACACACCCTGCGAGTTGTAGACCTTCTGGACCTCGCCGACCAGGTGGACCTGGACCGCGCGCTGACCGAGGATCCGCAGCACGTCGTGCGGGTTGGTGGCACCCACGGTGAGCTTCTGGCCCACCTCGACGTGGTCGCCCTCGCCCACCAGCAGACGAGCACGCTTCGAGATCGGGAACGCCGTCTCGTCGCTGCCGTCGTCCGGGGTGACGACGATCTTCTTGGTCTTCTCGGTCTCCTCGATCCGGATACGGCCGGAGGCCTCCGAGATCGGGGCGACACCCTTCGGCGTACGAGCCTCGAAGAGCTCGACGACACGGGGCAGACCCTGGGTGATGTCGTCACCGGCCACACCACCGGTGTGGAAGGTACGCATCGTCAGCTGGGTACCGGGCTCACCGATGGACTGGGCGGCGATGATGCCGACCGCCTCACCGATGTCGACCAGCTTGCCGGTGGCCAGCGAACGGCCGTAGCACATGGCGCAGGTACCGACGGCGGACTCGCAGGTCAGGACCGAGCGGGTCTTGACCTCCTCGATACCGTGCTTGACCAGCTCGTCGATGAGGACGTCGCCGAGGTCGGTGTTGGCCGGGGCCAGCACCCTGCCGTCGACGGTGATGTCCTCGGCCAGCGCACGTGCGTACACGCTGGTCTCGACGTTCTCCGTCTTGCGCAGCACCCCGTCCTCGCCGCGCTCGGCGATGGCCAGACGCAGACCACGGTCGGTGCCGCAGTCCTCCTCGCGGATGATGACGTCCTGCGAGACGTCCACCAGACGACGGGTGAGGTAACCCGAGTCGGCGGTACGCAGAGCCGTGTCCGCCAGACCCTTACGAGCACCGTGCGTCGAGATGAAGTACTCCAGCACCGACAGGCCCTCACGGAAGGAGGCCTTGATCGGACGCGGGATCGTCTCGTTCTTGGCGTTCGACACCAGACCACGCATACCGGCGATCTGACGCATCTGCATCATGTTTCCTCGGGCACCCGAGTCAACCATCATGAAGATGGGGTTCGTCTTCGGGAAGTTCGCGTTCATCGCCTCGGCAACCTCGTTGGTCGCCTTGGTCCAAATCGCGATGAGCTCCTGAGTGCGCTCTTCCTTGGTGATCAGACCGCGCTCGTACTGCTTCTGGACCTTCTCGTCCTGCGCCTCGTAGCCCTTGACGATCTCCTTCTTCGCCTCGGGAACGACGATGTCGGAGATGGCCACGGTGACGCCGGAGCGGGTGCCCCAGTAGAAGCCCGCCGCCTTCAGGTTGTCGAGCGTCGCCGCCACGATGACCTTGGGGTAGCGCTCGGCCAGGTCGTTGACGATCTCGCCGAGCTGCTTCTTGCCCACCGAGTAGTCGACGAACGGGTAGTCCTCGGGCAGCAGCTCGTTGAAGAGCGCACGGCCCAGGGTCGTCCGGAGGCGGAAGGTGTCACCCTGCTGCCACTCGGGCTCGCCCTCCTCCTGCGCCGGCGGGGTCCAGCCACGCGGCGGGATGGTGCCCACCGGGAAGCGGATGTCGACGGCCGACTGGAGCGCGAGCTCCCCGGCGTCGAACGCCATCGTCGCCTCGGCGGTCGAGCCGAAGGCACGGCCCTCGCCCTTGACGTCGCGCAGCTCGCCGTCCGTGGTCAGGAAGAACAGACCGAGGACCATGTCCTGGGTCGGCATCGTGACCGGGCGGCCGTCGGCGGGCTTGAGGATGTTGTTCGAGGACAGCATCAGGATGCGGGCCTCGGCCTGCGCCTCCGCGGAGAGCGGCAGGTGGACGGCCATCTGGTCACCGTCGAAGTCCGCGTTGAACGCGGTGCAGACGAGCGGGTGGATCTGGATGGCCTTGCCCTCGACCAGCTGCGGCTCGAAGGCCTGGATGCCGAGGCGGTGCAGCGTGGGCGCACGGTTCAGCAGAACCGGGTGCTCCGCGATGACCTCTTCCAGGACGTCGTACACGACCGTGCGGCCGCGCTCGACCATCCGCTTGGCGCTCTTGATGTTCTGCGCGTGGTTCAGGTCGACCAGACGCTTCATCACGAACGGCTTGAAGAGCTCCAGCGCCATGGCCTTGGGCAGACCACACTGGTGCAGCTTCAGCTGCGGACCGACGACGATCACGGAACGCGCGGAGTAGTCCACACGCTTGCCGAGCAGGTTCTGACGGAATCGACCCTGCTTGCCCTTGAGCATGTCGGACAGCGACTTCAGCGGACGGTTGCCGGGGCCCGTGACCGGGCGACCACGACGGCCGTTGTCGAAGAGCGCGTCGACGGCCTCCTGAAGCATGCGCTTCTCGTTGTTCACGATGATCTCGGGGGCACCGAGGTCAAGGAGTCGCTTCAGACGGTTGTTGCGGTTGATCACGCGGCGGTACAGGTCGTTCAGGTCGGAGGTCGCGAAGCGGCCACCGTCCAGCTGCACCATCGGACGAAGGTCCGGCGGGATGACCGGCACGCAGTCGAGCACCATGCCCTTGGGGCTGTTGCTGGTCTGCAGGAACGCGGAGACGACCTTGAGGCGCTTGAGCGCACGGGTCTTCTTCTGGCCCTTGCCGGTACGGATGATCTCGCGGAGGCGCTCGGCCTCCTCGTCGAGGTCGAAGGACTCCAGGCGCTTCTGCAGCGCCGCGGCACCCATCGAACCGTCGAAGTACGTGCCGAAGCGGTCACGCAGCTCGCGGTAGAGGAGCTCGTCGCCCTCCAGGTCCTGGACCTTCAGGTTCTTGAAGCGGGTCCAGACCTCGTCGAGACGGTCGATCTCGCGCTGCGAACGGTCACGCAGCTGCTTCATCTCACGCTCGGCACCCTCGCGCACCTTGCGGCGCACGTCGGCCTTGGCGCCCTCGGCCTCGAGCTCGGCCAGGTCGGTCTCGAGCTTCTTGGCGCGGGCCTCGAGGTCGGCGTCGCGACGGTTCTCGATCTGCTGACGCTCGACGGAGACGTGCGCCTCCAGCGAGGGCAGGTCGCGGGTGCGGCGCTCCTCGTCGACGAACGTGATCATGTACGCCGCGAAGTAGATGACCTTCTCGAGGTCCTTCGGGGCGAGGTCGAGCAGGTAGCCCAGACGCGACGGAACGCCCTTGAAGTACCAGATGTGGGTGACGGGAGCGGCCAGCTCGATGTGGCCCATCCGCTCACGACGCACCTTGGCGCGAGTGACCTCGACGCCGCAGCGCTCACAGATGATGCCCTTGAAGCGGACACGCTTGTACTTACCGCAGTAGCACTCCCAGTCCCGGGTCGGACCGAAGATCTTCTCGCAGAAGAGTCCGTCCTTTTCGGGCTTGAGGGTGCGGTAGTTGATGGTCTCGGGCTTCTTGACCTCGCCGTGGCTCCACTGACGGATGTCGTCAGCGGTGGCCAGACCGATCCGGAGCTCATCGAAGAAGTTGACGTCGAGCACTATGCGTCAATCCCTCTCAGGGTTGTAAGTCTTGGGGTCTGAAACGGGGGTCCTGGGGCCGGCAGGCCTTTGTCACCTTTTCCACAGGTGGTCAAAGGCCCGCCGAACTCCCGTCAGACCTCTTCGACGCTGCTCGGCTCGCGCCGGGACAGGTCGATGCCGAGCTCCTCCGCCGCGCGGAAGACGTCCTCGTCGGTGTCACGCATTTCGATGGACATACCGTCGCTGGACAGCACCTCCACGTTGAGGCAGAGAGACTGCATCTCCTTGATGAGCACCTTGAAGGACTCGGGGATGCCGGGCTCGGGGATGTTCTCGCCCTTGACGATGGCCTCGTAGACCTTCACGCGGCCGGTCACGTCGTCGGACTTGATGGTCAGCAGCTCCTGGAGGGCGTAAGCGGCGCCGTATGCCTCCAGCGCCCACACCTCCATCTCACCGAAGCGCTGGCCACCGAACTGAGCCTTACCACCCAGCGGCTGCTGGGTGATCATCGAGTACGGACCGGTCGAGCGGGCGTGCAGCTTGTCGTCGACCAGGTGGTGGAGCTTGAGGATGTACATGTAGCCGACCGAGATCGGCTCCGGGAACGGCTCGCCGGAGCGGCCGTCGAACAGCGGCGCCTTACCGGTCGGGAGCACCATGCGCTCGCCGTCGCGGTTCGGGATCGTGTGCTGCAGCAGACCCGCGAGCTCGTCCTCACGCGCACCGTCGAAGACGGGGGTGGCGACGTTGGTGCCCGGGGCGACCACGTCGGCCTCGATGGCCTGCAGTCGCTGCGCCCAGTCGTCGGCGAGACCGGAGACGTCCCAGCCGCGGCTGGCGAGCCAGCCGAGGTGGATCTCCAGGACCTGTCCCGGGTTCATTCGGGACGGGACACCGAGCGGGTTGAGGATGATGTCGACCGGGGTGCCGTCCTCCAGGAACGGCATGTCCTCGATCGGCAGGATCTTGGAGATGACACCCTTGTTGCCGTGACGGCCGGCGAGCTTGTCACCGTCCGTGATCTTGCGCTTCTGCGCCACGTAGACACGAACCAGCTGGTTCACGCCCGGCGGCAGCTCGTCGCCCTCTTCACGGTCGAAGACGCGGACGCCGATGACCTTGCCGATCTCGCCGTGCGGCACCTTCAGCGAGGTGTCGCGCACCTCGCGCGCCTTCTCACCGAAGATCGCGCGGAGCAGGCGCTCCTCCGGGGTCAGCTCGGTCTCACCCTTGGGCGTGACCTTGCCGACCAGGATGTCGCCGGCGACGACCTCGGCACCGATGCGGATGATGCCGCGCTCGTCGAGGTCAGCGAGGACCTCCTCGGAGACGTTCGGGATGTCCCGGGTGATCTCCTCGGGGCCGAGCTTGGTGTCACGGGCGTCGACCTCGTGCTCCTCGATGTGGATCGAGGAGAGGACGTCGTCCTGCACGAGGCGCTGCGACAGGATGATCGCGTCCTCGTAGTTGTGACCCTCCCACGGCATGAACGCCACGAGCAGGTTCTTGCCGAGCGCCATCTCGCCGTTCTCGGTCGCCGGACCGTCGGCCAGAACCTGACCGGCGACGACCCGGGCGCCCTCGTCCACGACAACCTTCTGGTTGACGGAGGTGCCCTGGTTCGAGCGGGAGAACTTGTGCAGGCGGTACGTGGTGTACGTGCCGTCGTCGTTGGCGGTGGTGACGTAGTCCGCGGAGACCTCCTGGACCACACCGTCCTTCTCCGACTTCAGGACGTCACCGGCGTCGACCGCGCAGCGGTACTCCATGCCGGTGCCGACCAGCGGCGCCTCGGACTTGATGAGCGGCACGGCCTGACGCATCATGTTCGCGCCCATGAGGGCACGGTTGGCGTCGTCGTGCTCGAGGAACGGGATCATGGCGGTCGCGACCGACACCATCTGGCGCGGCGAGACGTCCATGTAGTCGACGTCGTCACCGGGGACGTAGTCGACCTCTCCGCCACGACGGCGGACCAGGACGCGGGACTCCTCGAAGCGGAACTCGTCCGTCAGCGGCGCGTTGGCCTGCGCGATGACGAATCGGTCCTCTTCGTCGGCCGTGAGGTAGTCGACCTCGTCGGTGACGACACCGCCGGTGACCTTGCGGTACGGGGTCTCGACGAAACCGAACGCGTTGACGCGGCCGTAGGAGGCGAGCGAGCCGATCAGACCGATGTTCGGGCCTTCAGGGGTCTCGATCGGGCACATGCGGCCGTAGTGCGAGGGGTGCACGTCACGGACCTCGAAGCCGGCCCGCTCACGGGAGAGACCACCCGGGCCAAGAGCCGACAGACGGCGCTTGTGGGTGAGACCCGACAGCGGGTTGTTCTGGTCCATGAACTGCGACAGCTGGCTGGTGCCGAAGAACTCCTTGATGGAGGCGACGACCGGCCGGATGTTGATCAGGGTCTGCGGCGTGATCGCCTCGACGTCCTGAGTCGTCATGCGCTCGCGGACGACGCGCTCCATACGAGCCAGACCCGTGCGGACCTGGTTCTGGATGAGCTCGCCGACGTTACGCAGACGACGGTTGCCGAAGTGGTCGATGTCGTCGGTCTCGACGACGATCTGCGTGCCGTTGTCACCGACGGTCTCGGTCTCACCGGCGTGCAGCTTCACCAGGTACTTGATCGACGAGATGATGTCCTCGACGGTCAGGATCCCGGCGTCCAGCGGCGCCTCGCCGCCCAGCTTCTTGTTGACCTTGTAGCGGCCGACCTTCGCGAGGTCGTAGCGCTTCGGGTTGAAGTAGAGGTTCTCAAGAAGCGTCTGCGCGGCCTCGCGGGTCGGGGGCTCGCCCGGACGCAGCTTGCGGTAGATGTCGAGCAGCGCGTCGTCCTGGCCCTGGGTGTGGTCCTTCTCCAGGGTGGCGCGCATGGACTCGTACTCGCCGAACTCCTCGAGGATCTGCTCGGTCGTCCAACCGAGAGCCTTCAGGAGAACGGTGACGGACTGCTTGCGCTTGCGGTCGATGCGCACACCGACCATGTCGCGCTTGTCGATCTCCATCTCCAGCCAGGCACCCCGGGACGGGATGACCTTCGCGGAGAAGATGTCCTTGTCGGACGTCTTGTCGATGGAGGAGTCGAAGTAGACGCCCGGCGAGCGGACCAGCTGGGACACCACGACACGCTCGGTGCCGTTGATGACGAAGGTGCCCTTGTTGGTCATGAGCGGGAAGTCGCCCATGAAGACCGTCTGGGACTTGATCTCGCCGGTCTCGTTGTTGGTGAACTCGGCGGTGACGAAGAGCGGGGCCGCGTACGTGAAGTCGCGGTCCTTGCACTCGTCGATGGAATTCTTCGGAGGCTCGAAGCGGTGGTCCCGGAACGTCAGGGACATCGACCCGGAGAAGTCCTCGATCGGAGAGATCTCCTCGAAGATCTCCTCCAGACCGGACTTCGTGGGGACGTCCTGTCCGTTGTCCAGAGCCGCCTCGACACGAGCCTTCCACGCGTCGTTGCCGAGCAGCCAGTCGAAGCTCTCGGTTTGCAGCGCAAGAAGGTTCGGAACCTCGAGGGGCTCCTTGATCTTTGCAAAGGAGATGCGCAGCGGGGCGGTGCTGGCGCCGTTGTTCGTATTCGCGGTCGAGGCAGTGCGCGAGGCGGCCAAGAGGGGGTCCTTCCGAGGGCTCGGACTCACTACGCGCGTACCGGCCCCCCACTGTGGGCACAGAGACAGGTCGTTCCCGATTCAGCCAAAGGGCCAGGTCAGGGATGATCTAGTCATCGGTGCTCACGCGAGGGCATGCCCCTGGTGACGGGCAGGAGGCAGCTAACAGGCAGCGCAAAGGGTCAGTGTAGCCACTAGGCCCACTGATGTCCAGTCCCGGTTTTTAGAGACCATCGTTGTTCTCAACACCTGCGGCAAGCCACGCCCTCAATGCACATCGATACTGCCCTCTTCGCCACCGATCCATGCCTCGGATCCGGATCGTTGTGACGACGCGTCCTGAGAATTGCGCGCTGCGTGCGGTTCGTCAAGGCCCCCCATGCCCTAAGCAAGTGCCGCGATCGTCACGTGCAACCTGTCTTGCAGCCCGTCTTGCAGCCCGTCACGGGCTCGGCCGGAGGCAACAACGAAGATCACCATACTCGTCGCCACCGACAGTGCAAGGCAGCCGCCACCGGACCCCAGGAACGCCGAAGAGCGACCACCCAGTTGGGTGATCGCTCTTCAGTGCGTCAGCGTTACAGGTCCACCAGTGGCCCTGTATCAGCTCGCGAGGGGCCCTCGGGCGGGCCCGTGGGACTACTTGACCTCGACGGAGGCGCCGGCGCCCTTGAGGGACTCGGCAGCCTTCTCGGCGGCCTCCTTGGCGACCTTCTCGAGAACGGGCTTCGGGGCGCCGTCCACGAGGTCCTTGGCCTCCTTCAGACCCAGGGAGGTCAGCTCACGCACGACCTTGATGACCTGGATCTTCTTCTCGCCGGCACCCGTGAGGATGACGTCGAACTCGTCCTGCTCCTCAGCGGCCTCGGCCGGGGCGCCGGGGACGGCGGGGCCGGCAACGGCGACCGCGGCGGCGGCGGTGACGTCGAACTTCTCCTCGAACGCCTTCACGAACTCGGAGAGCTCGATGAGGGTCATGTCCTCGAACTGCGCGAGCAGGTCTTCCTGGCTGAGCTTCGCCATGATGGGCGATCCTTCCACTAATTCGGCTGGTGCCGGATGTACATGTGAGGCGGGCGTACTTTCGGCCCGCTGCGACCACTGCCTAGGCGGCGGTCAATGCGCGAGCCGAATTACTCGGCACCGCCCTGCTCGGCCTGCTTGGCACGAAGAGCGTCCACGGTGCGGACGAGCTTCGAGGGGAGCGCCTGGAAGAGCTGAGCAGCCTGAGTCTGCTTACCCTTGAACGCACCGGCCAGCTTGCTGAGCAGAACCTCGCGGGACTCGAGGTCCGCAAGCTTCTTGATCTCGTCGGCGGACAGCGCCTTGCCGTCAAGGACACCGCCCTTGATGACGAGGTTGGGGTTGTCCTTGGCGAAGTCACGAAGACCCTTCGCGGACACCACCGGGTCACCGGTGATGAACGCGACCGCCGTCGGACCGTTGAACAGGTCGTCGAGCGTAGAGATCCCGGCCTCGTTGGCCGCAATCTTGGTCAGCGTGTTCTTCACCACGGCGTACTGGGCGTCTTCACCGAGCGAACGGCGCAGCGTCTTGAGCTGCGCCACGGTGAGACCCCGGTACTCGGTCAGCACGGCGGCGTTCGAGCTGCGGAACTGGTCCGCGAGCTCGGCTACCGCGGCAGCCTTGTCGGGCCTTGCCATAGAGCGTCGGCCTCCTTCCGGGTGATGAGGACCGCTCGGAAGGGGCTGGGCAAAACGAAACGCCCCGGCGCAGGCGCACGGGGCGTAGCTCAACCGGTACGTCCGCGAGCTGAGCAAGCGAACTCCGGGAACACATCCACGGTCACCTACGCGGGTCGTCCGCAGTTTCAGCGGATCCTTCGGCCGCCTCGCCCTCTTCCGAGCGCAAGGCAACGACCAGCGGTCTTTGGCTTCTGGGGAACAGTACGTGACGGGGCAGCTGTCAAGCAAATCCGCGGGGCAGCGCCTCGGTCCGGCGCTCGACAGCGCCTCGGCTCAGCGGCAGTCCAGTGACGGATCAGCCCTTCTGGGCGTCCTTCATCAGCTGCGCGAGGTCGACGGTGTCCTTGGCCGGCGGGGCCTTCACCGTCACCGGCTTGTTGTAGTCGAGGAAGACCATGGTCATGTCGAGCGGGCCCTTGTCGGAGGCGGCGCGCACCCGGACCTGCTTGGTGTGGTCGTCCGGTCCGACCCACATGTCCATCGTGAGCTTGTCGGCGCCCAGCTCCTCGTACTGCTTCAGGCTCTTCTCGCGCTTGTCCCGCGTCGCCTTGTCCTTCTTCTTGAGCTCGGCGCGGAGTTCGTCGAGGGTGACCGTGCCCTTGTAGTGGGTGGTCTGAACTCCGTCGATCTTCTCCGTGCCGACCTTCTTCACGTCCTTGGAGCCGGTCAGGTAGGTGGATTCCTGGGACGGGTCCTGGTCGGCCTGGTCCGAGAGCTTGCTCGCGTCGATGCCCGCGGAGCCGTCGGCGCCCTTGGACATCGCCGAGATGTCGAACTTCATCCAGCTCTTGCCGTCCATCTCCTTGGCGGCGGCCGCACCCCCGCCCAGGTACATCGCCCCGTCGACGACCCGGATCTCCACCTTGCCGTCGGCGCCCTGGTCGAGGGCGGTCATCTTCATGCTCATGGCCAGTGGCTTCATGCTCATCGACGCCTGGGCCTCGACGCGGCCCGTCTCCGGGACCTTGCCGGTCATCCGGTAGCTGAGCGAGGTGATGGCCTCGCTGTTCTTCGCCGCCTTGGCCACGGCCGCCGCGGGCGTCATCTTCGGCGCATCGTCGCCCTTTCCACAGGCGACGGCACCCCCCGCGAGAACCAGGGCCGCGAGCACCGCGCCCGTCGCGCCACGCCGCACGGAACCACGCACAGAAATCTTCAAGATCCCCCCCAGGGAACTGATGAACGATTCACAGACTGGGCGTGAGCGTAACCCAGAGGGGCTCAAGTGGTCTCGCGAATTCTTTTGAGTTTCTTGGGACTCGGTGGCCTCAGCCGAGTGCGCCTCTCGGCCGGTGGCGCCGGCGCTCTCAGCTCGTGGTGCCGGACCCGCTCGCAGTGTCGCTGCTGCCCGGCGTCAGGCCCTGTGCCTTCAGCAGGTCCTTGAAATCGGCCGTGTCGCTCGCCGGCGGCGCCACGGCGGAGACCTTCACTCCGTAGTCGCTGTAGTACGTCGTGGAGGACATCGTGCCGCTCGACAACTCGCCCTTGGAGACCGCCTTGACGAGCAGGTCCTTGCCGTTGACCCAGATGTCGACGTCCTCCGTCGTGATGCCGGCCTGGGTGAACTGCTTCTTCAGGTCGGCGAGTTGACTCGCGGTGAGGCGGGAGCTCTTGGCCGCGAGGTCCGAGACGTCGACCGTGCCCGCGTAGTGCGTGGTCTTCTCGCCGCGGACCGTCTCGTCGCCGACCTTCTTCACATCGCCGGAGGCCAGCAGGAGCTTCACCGACTGGTTCGGCGAGCTGTTCTGCATCTGGTCCTTCAGGAACGCGCCGGAGCCGCCCGCGATCTTCGCCAGGTCGTCGTACGCGTACCTGACCCAGTGCTTGCCGCCCATCTGCTTGGCGAACACCTCGCCCATCTTGGCGTAGTAGGCGTCGGACAGGTAGCGGGCCTGCATGGAGGTGCTGCCCGTCTTGCGCATCGTCTCGGCCAACGTGCCGCCGGTGTACGTGATCGTCATGTCGCCGGTGAGGCCGTCGCTCCAGCCCATGACGCCGTCCGACTTCATGGACATCAGCGTGCCCAGGCTCGTCGTGGACTCGATCTTGGCGGTGTCGGCGCCGTCGGTGGACTTCTCGGCGGACTGGAGGGCCGCTATGGGGCTGACGCGGGTCGTGCCCTTGTCGGCCGCCTTGTCGTCCTTGCCGGAGCCCGAGGAGCAGGCGGCCACTCCCGCCAGCGCGCTCACCAACGCGATCGAGAGGGTCACCCGGCGCATGCGCGTGCTCTTCATTCGTCCCACCCCTATGCGAATCCTGAGAACTGCACGCTAGCGCAGCCCACTGACACACGTACCCGGGAATGAGGACGGGCCCCGCACCTCGAAAGGTTGCGGGGCCCGTGTCAAGAACGCGTATGCGACGCGGTCACCGGAGTGAGCCAGGGGCTCAGACGGCGGCCGGGTCCTCCTCGACGAGGAGGTTGCGGGTGCGGTTCGGGTCGACCGGAACGCCGGGGCCGATCGTGGTGCTGATCGCGGCCTTCTTGATGTAGCGACCCTTGGCGGCGGACGGCTTCAGACGAAGGATCTCGTCCAGCGCGGCGCCGTAGTTCTCCACCAGCTTGGCCTCGTCGAAGGAGGTCTTGCCGATGATGAAGTGCAGGTTCGAGTGCTTGTCGACGCGGAACTCGATCTTGCCGCCCTTGATCTCGGTCACGGCCTTGGCCACGTCCGGGGTCACGGTGCCGGTCTTCGGGTTCGGCATCAGACCACGCGGGCCGAGGACACGGCCCAGGCGTCCGACCTTGCCCATGAGGTCCGGGGTGGCGACGACGGCGTCGAAGTCCAGACGGCCCTTCGCCACCTCGTCGATGAGCTCGTCGGAGCCGACGATGTCGGCGCCCGCGGCGGTCGCGGCCTCGGCACGGTCACCGGTCGCGAAGACCAGGACCCGGGCGGTCTTACCGGTGCCGTGCGGGAGGTTCACGGTGCCACGGACCATCTGGTCGGCCTTGCGCGGGTCGACACCCAGGCGGAAGGCGACCTCGACGGTGCCGTCGAACTTGCTCGTGGAGGTCTCCTTGGCGAGACGGACGGCCTCGAGCGGGGCGTAGAGCTTGTCCCGGTCGACCTTGGCGTCCGCAGCGCGGAGAGACTTGCTGCGCTTGCTCACTACTGCTCCTGATGTGTTCTGAGGAGTCGTGGTACGGACCGAGCAGGCCCTGCCACGTGCGGCTCGCGCCGCATGGTTCCTACGAAGGTGGGTGTCAGCCCTCGACCGTGATGCCCATGGAACGGGCGGTGCCGGCGATGATCTTCGACGCGGCGTCCAGGTCGTTGGCGTTGAGGTCGGGCATCTTCGTGGTGGCGATCTCGCGGACCTGCGCCTGGGTGATCTTGGCGACCTTGGTCTTGTGCGGCTCGCCGGAGCCCTTCTCGACACCCGCGGCCTTGAGGATCATCTTGGCGGCCGGCGGAGTCTTGGTGATGAAGGTGAAGGAGCGGTCTTCGTAGACCGTGATCTCCACCGGGATGACCCAACCGCGCTGCGACTCGGTCGCGGCGTTGTAGGCCTTGCAGAACTCCATGATGTTGACGCCGTGCTGGCCCAGCGCCGGGCCGACCGGCGGAGCCGGGTTGGCGGCGCCGGCCTGGATCTGGAGCTTGATAAGCCCCGTGACCTTCTTCTTCTTGGGAGGCATTCCGGGTCCTCTTTCGTTTTCGCCTTCCTACGTCCGGGTCGAAACCCGGACGGCTGCCTTCAACCGAGCCAATGACCCGGATGCAGGCATACCGCACAACGATAACGGGTATCTATGCGCGGCCAAAAACCGAGCAGGTCAGACCGGCTGCGTGAGCCCGTCTGACCTGTTCGGAAGACGTACGTCCAGAAGGAGCTAGTTCTTCTGGATCTGGTCGAACGAAAGCTCGACCGGGGTCTCGCGACCGAAGATCTCCACCAGGCCCTTGACCTTCTTGGAGTCGGCGTTGATCTCGTTGATGGTCGCCTGCAGCGTGGCGAACGGGCCGTCCGTGACCGTGACCGAGTCGCCGACCTCGAAGTCCAGGACCTGGACCTCGAGCTTGCGCTGCGGAGCGGGCTTGCCCTCGGCCTCGGCGGCCTCACGGGCGGCCTTCTCCTCGGCCTCCGGGGCGAGCATCTTGACGATCTCGTCCAGCGTCAGCGGGTACGGGTCGTAGGCGTTGCCCACGAAGCCGGTGACACCGGGAGTGTTGCGGACGACACCCCAGGACTCGTTCGTCAGGTCCATGCGGACCAGAACGTAGCCCGGGAGCTTGTTCTGCTTGATCGTCTTGCGCTCGCCGTTCTTGATCTGCGCGACCTCTTCCTGAGGCACTTCGGCCTGGAAGATGAAGTCCTCGACGTTCAGCGAGACGGCGCGCTGCTCGAGGTTGGTCTTCACGCGGTTCTCGTAACCGGCGTAGGTGTGGATGACGTACCACTCGCCCGGGAGCGTGCGCAGCTCCTCGCGCAGTGCGGTGACGGGGTCGACGGGCTCGGCCTCTTCTTCGGCCTCTTCCTCGTCGCCCTCTTCGGCGTCTTCAGCGAGGGCCTCGTCGGGAACGTCCTCGTCCTCGACGTCCTCACCGGACTCGTCCTCGACGTGCAGGGCCGCTTCCTCGGCGGGCTCGCCGGCGGCGGCATCGGCAGCCTCGAACTCGTCCACGACGTCCGCGCCCTCGACGATGTCGAGCTCGTCGTCAACGGACTCGACCGACTCGCTGGCATCGTTCAGGTTCGGGTCAGACACGGTGGCTGCTTCTTCCTGGATACATGGGGGTGGAACACGCGAAAGGGGCGCCGGTGACGGCGCCCTTCGCTCTTGACTCAGCCGAAGACGTACTTGGCGGCGTGGTTGAGCCCATAGTCAATCACGGTCACCAGGCCGATCATGATGACGACGAAGACAATCACCACTGTGGTGTACGTCGTCAGCTGATTCCGAGTCGGCCAGACGACCTTGCGGAGTTCCGCGACGATCTGGCGGTAGAAAGTGGCAAGGCGCTTCAGCGGGCCCTTCTTGGCACGCTTACCGCCCTTGCGGGCCTTCTTCTGTGACTCGGGCGCCTCGGCATCAGGCATGTCGATGGAGCCCACGGCGTCCGTCACTCGTCCTCACCTGATTCCGGGTCGTGGCCGTGCCGCGCCCGGTTGAGCCGCACGGCGGTGCATTGCAGTACGTACATGCGCACACATCCTGGCGAAGGTGTGTGTAGCAGGGCCGGAGGGACTTGAACCCCCAACCGCTGGTTTTGGAGACCAGTGCTCTACCAATTGAGCTACGACCCTTTGTTTCCCCCAACGTACCGCATCCACCCGGATGCTCGGTGTGCATCCGCTGAGTGCGACCGGTGAAGGCCAACGAGGTGAGAGTGTACGTGGTCCGGGGCCGGTCGTCGAACAGAAAGTGTCCGTACGGGCCTTGTCCGCCGAAGATCGACTGGTGGGGGTCCGGATCCGGACGGTTGTTCTCTCGTTGTTCAGTCTGTGAAACCCGCGTGCCGGGGGCGTTTCCGGTCTGAAACGATGGGTCCCATGAGCGCTGCAACCCCTCCCACCGAGCGCCGGGTCTCCGCCCGCGTCGGCGCGATCTCCGAGTCCGCCACCCTCGCCGTGGACGCCAAGGCCAAGGCCCTGAAGGCCGCCGGACGCCCGGTGATCGGCTTCGGCGCAGGTGAACCCGACTTCCCGACCCCGGACTACATCGTCCAGGCCGCCATCGAGGCGTGCTCCAACCCGAAGTACCACCGCTACACCCCGGCCGGCGGCCTGCCCGAGCTGAAGGCCGCGATCGCCGCCAAGACCCTGCGCGACTCCGGCTACGAGGTGGAGGCCGCCCAGGTCCTGGTCACCAACGGCGGCAAGCAGGCCATCTACGAGGCCTTCGCCGCGATCCTCGACCCGGGCGACGAGGTCATCGTCCCGGCGCCGTACTGGACGACGTACCCGGAGTCCATCCGTCTCGCCGGAGGTGTCCCGGTCGAGGTCGTCGCCGACGAGACCACCGGCTACCGCGTCTCGGTCGAGCAGCTGGAGGCCGCCCGCACCGAGAACACCAAGGTGCTGCTCTTCGTCTCCCCGTCCAACCCGACGGGCGCGGTCTACACCCGCGAGCAGATCGAGGAGATCGGCCGCTGGGCCGCCGAGAAGGGCCTGTGGGTCCTGACCGACGAGATCTACGAGCACCTGGTCTACGGGGACGCGGAGTTCCACTCCCTGCCGGTGGTCGTGCCCGAGCTCGCCGACAAGTGCATCGTCGTGAACGGCGTCGCGAAGACGTACGCCATGACCGGCTGGCGGGTGGGCTGGGTCATCGGCCCCAAGGACGTCGTCAAGGCCGCGACCAACCTCCAGTCGCACGCCACCTCGAACGTGTCCAACGTCGCCCAGGTCGCCGCCCTCGCCGCCGTCTCCGGCGATCTGACGGCCGTCGCCGAGATGCGCGAGGCCTTCGACCGCCGCCGCAAGACCATCGTGCGGATGCTCAACGAGATCGACGGCGTGCTCTGCCCCGAGCCCGAGGGCGCCTTCTACGCGTACCCCTCGGTCAAGGCCCTCGTCGGCAAGGAGATCCGCGGCAAGCGCCCCAAGGACACGGTCGAGCTGGCCGCGCTCATCCTGGAGGAGGCCGAGGTCGCGGTCGTCCCGGGTGAGGCCTTCGGCACCCCGGGGTACCTGCGTCTGTCGTACGCCCTGGGTGACGAGGATCTCGTCGAGGGCGTCAGCCGGATCCAGAAGCTCCTGGCCGAGGCACGGGACTGACGTTTTCGCGCTCCACGCGTGTGTGCGGGCCGTTTCCCTCCGGGGAGGCGGCCCGCTTCTTCGTGCGAGCAAGACCACGAACGGGGAAAGCGCTACCGGCACGGCGGGAACGTACGGCAGGATCCTGGAATGGAGCGCGTACGTGATCTCTCTGAACTGCCGAAAGCCCATCTGCACCTGCACTTCACCGGTTCGATGCGGCCCACCACCGTGCTGGAGCTGGCCGACAAGTACGGCGTCCGGCTGCCCGAAGCCCTCACCGACGCCCTGACCAGCGGCGAACCGCCCAGGCTGCGGGCGACCGACGAGCGCGGCTGGTTCCGCTTCCAGCGGCTGTACGACGCGGCGCGGTCCTGCCTCAGAGAACCCGAGGACATCCAGCGGCTGGTGCGCGAGGCCGCCGAGGAGGACATCAAGGACGGCTCCGGCTGGCTGGAGATCCAGGTCGACCCCACCTCGTACGCACCCCGGCTGGGCGGGCTCATCCCGGCCCTGGAGATCATCCTGGACGCGGTGGACTCGGCCGTGCGGGAGACCGGGCTCGGGATGCGCGTCCTGGTCGCCGCGAACCGGATGAAGCACCCGCTGGACGCCCGCACCCTGGCCCGGCTCGCCGTGCGCTACGCGGACCGCGGTGTAATCGGCTTCGGGCTCTCCAACGACGAGCGGCGGGGCATGGCGCGGGACTTCGACCGGGCCTTCGCGATCGCGCGGGACGGCGGGCTGCTGTCCGCGCCGCACGGCGGCGAGCTGACCGGCCCGGCGTCGGTCCGCGACTGTCTGGACGACCTGCACGCCACCCGGATCGGACACGGCGTGCGCGCCGCCGAGGACCCGCGGCTGCTGAAGCGGCTCGCGGACCGCGGCATCACCTGCGAGGTGTGTCCGGCGTCGAACGTCGCCCTGGGGGTCTACGAGAAGGCCGAGGACGTCCCCCTGCGCACCCTCTTCGAGGCCGGCGTCCCGATGGCCCTCGGCGCCGACGACCCCCTGCTGTTCGGCTCCCGGCTCGCCGCCCAGTACGAGCTGGCGCGCCACCACCACGGCTTCACGGACGCGGAACTGGCCGAGCTGGCACGCCAGTCGGTGCGGGCCACGGCGGCCCCCAAGGACGTCAAGGAGAAACTGCTGTCCGGAGTCGACGACTGGCTGGCCGCCCCGGTCGCCTGAAGTGGGTGTACGGCGGATACGCCTGGAAGCCGATGTCCAGCTCTACGTGACGGCCTTCGGACGGCGGCAGGTGCCGGGTGAGAGAAGCGGCGAGCACGTCGTGCCCCTGGGCGGCCCGCTTCCCCCGCGGCCCGAACCCGGCCGCCGCCTCCAGATGAGTGGCGGCCGAGGCGAAGGTGTCGCGGGCGCCGAGAAGGAAGAGCGTCCCCGCGTGCACGTCCGGATGGATCCGGTCCCGCGCGTCGAGGCGGTCCCAGCGCTGTTCCCGGCGCGCCTCCCAGGCGGCCGCGTGGGCGGCGGTGCGCTCCTCGTTCGTGCGCACGGTGAGCGGGGTGCCCTCGCGCAGCCGACGGCGCAGCTCAGGCCATGCGGAGGCCCGCAGGCCCGGTGACCGATGGGCGAGGACGAGGTCGACCGGCACCCCGGGCGCGTAGGTCCTGGGGATGCTCCGCCGCAGCGGGACGTACACGATCGTGTGCCGGGAGAACGCGGCGAACGAGAAGAGCGCGGCGAGTCGGGCGAGTCCGTCGTGGTCGCCCACGAGATAGCCCCAGCCTTCGAAGGGGTCGCTGAGCGTGGTGTGCCGCAGCGGTGGCCGCGGCTGGACGACCCGGTAGGTGTGGGGACCGACGCGCGGCGTGAACTCCGTGACGCTCAGCCGCACGGCGAGCGCCGCACGGCCATGGAAGCTTGTCTCATCGGCCCAGGGTGACCGTCACGAGGGCTCGTCCGCAACGGAGATTCCACCCAGCAGCGTGCGGGCGATCGACGTGGCGAACTCGTCCACGGGCGGCGGCTTGCCCGCCTCGGTGGAGTCGTAGGCGAAGGCGCGCTGGGCGCAGGCGCCCAGCAGGAGCGAGGCGGCCGCGTAGGTGTCGGCCCCGGCGCGGACCCGGCCCGAGTCCTGTTCGGCGCGGAGATAGGCGTCGAGGCCTCGGATGGGCATGTGCGGGCCCGATCCCATGGAGCGCATCGACTCCTCGTGCCGGCGCTTGAGCTGCGTTTCCGCGTACAAGGAGGCGGCGATCGGAAAGCTCTGCTCATAGAAGAGGGCCGCCTGGCGGGCGATCTCGGTGAGGTTCTCCAGGAGGGTGCCCCCGCCCGGCTCGGCCGCGAGGCCGGCCAACAGCGGGGTCAGCTGCGGCAGGCGCTCCTTGAGCACGCTGACGAACAGCTCCTCCTTGCTCGGGAAGTACTTGTAGAGCGCCGCTTCCGAGCAGCCCGCGGCCTTGGCGATCTCCTTGGTCGTGGCGCGGGCGAGGCCGATGGTGAGCATGAGCTCGTGCGCCGCGTCGAGGATGCGGATCCGGGCCGGTTTCTGCTGCATGGGCCCCAAGGATTCCATGATGACCCCTGTTCGGCCTTGACGGGTGGGTGAGCGCTTACCCACCCTAGGAGCAAGCAGGGGTGAGTGAATACTCACCCACCTCATCCACCCTGGGGGGAACACGCCATGGAACTCACCGTCTTCGGTGCCACCGGAGGCATCGGCCAGGAGATCGTCCGGCAGGCGCTGGACTCCGGCCACCAAGTCACGGCCGTCGTACGGGATCCGGCTCGGCTGACCGTCACCGGCGCGGGTCTGAAGGTGTTCCGCGCGGACCTCACGGACCCTGAGGCGCTGCGCCCCGCCGTCGCGGGCCGGGACGCGGTCCTCTCCGGACTCGGCGCCCGCACCCGCAAGGACGCCGGGATCGCCACCCGGCTGACCCGTACGGTGCTGGTCGCGACGGAGGCCGAGGCGGTACGCCGACTACTGGTGGTGAGCGCGGGGCCGGTCGGTCCCGACCCCGAGGGCGCCGCGCTCGTCGACCGCGCCGCGCGGGGCCTGGTCTCGCTGCTCCTGAAGGACGTCTACGCCGACCTCGCGGCCATGGAGGGCGAGCTGGCCCGGAGCGCGACCGACTGGACGGTCGTGCGTCCGCCTCGGCTGCAGAACAAGCCCGTGACCGGCTCGTACCGGACGGCCGTAGGGAGCTTCCCGCTCAAGGGCCGGTTCATCGGACGCGCCGACGTGGCGCACGCGATGCTGGCGATGATCGACGACCCCGGGACGGTCAAGCAGGGCGTCGGAGTCGCGTATTAGGGCCTGTCCGACGGATCAAGTCGGAGGGAACCAACGGTGCCTCACCAGCGCAGGTGAGCGGGGCTTGGTGCGTACAGCTGCAAGGCGGAGGAGGGCGTCGACGCGATGGGGGTCCCCCCGCTCTGGGGGTACCTCCCAGGCCCTTAAGGCACTGGGGAGAAGTCGAGAGTGGGGGAGGGCGTGCCAAGCCCCGCGTCTGCGGCATGATCCGCCGGACAGGCCCCAGGGCTCCTGGAGCTCTGTCTAAAGCTCCACGCCCACCGTCACCGGCTCATTGACCAGGGTGATCCCGAAGGCGTCGCGGACGCCTGCGACGACCTCGCGGGCCAGCGCGAGGAGGTCCTCGGTGGTGGCCCGGCCCCGGTTGGTGAGGGCCAGAGTGTGCTTGGTGGAGATACGGGCGGGTCCGGAGCCGTACCCCTTGGTGAAGCCGGACTTGTCGATCAGCCAGGCCGCGGAGGTCTTGGTGCGGCCCTCGCCCGCCGGGTACGCGGGGGGTACGACCTCGATGCCGAGCCGCTCCGCCACGCGCGCGTGGAACGCGGCGAACTCCTCGTCCGTGAGGATCGGGTTGGTGAAGAACGACCCGGCCGACCAGGTGTCGTGGTCCTCGGGGTCGAGCACCATGCCCTTGCCGGAGCGCAGCTTCAGGACGGTCTCGCGAGCCGTGGCGAGCGGCACCCGGTCGCCCGGTTCCACCCCGAGGGAGCGCGCCGTCTCGGCGTACCTGATCGGCGCCGACAGCCCGTCCGCGTCCTCCAGCTCGAACCGGACACGCAGCACGACGTACCGGTCGGGGTCGTCCTTGAAGCGGCTGTGGCGGTACGAGAAGGCGCAGTCGGCGTTGGTCAGGGTGACCGTCTCGCACGTCTTACGGTCGTACGCGATCACTTCGGTGATGGTGGACGACACTTCCTGGCCGTACGCGCCCACGTTCTGGATCGGGGTCGCGCCGGCGGAACCGGGGATCCCCGCGAGGCACTCGAGGCCGGCGAGCCCGGACTCGACGGTGCGGGCGACCGCGTCGGTCCACACCTCGCCCGCCGCCAGCTCCAGCCTCGTACCGTCGAGAGAGAAGCCGGTGGTCGCGATGCGCAGGGCTGTCCCGGTGAAGCCCTTGTCGCCGATGACCAGGTTCGATCCGCCGCCGATGAGCAGCAGCGGCGTACCGGTGTCGTCGGCCTCTCGGACGGCGGCGATCACCTCGGCGTCGGTCGTGGCGGTGATCAGCCGGGTCGCGGGTCCCCCCAGCCGGAAGGTGGTCAGCGGGGCGAGCGGGGCGTCATGGAGTTCCTGCACGGGCTCAAGAGTACGAGAAGGGCCCCGCCGGTCGAGGCGGGGCCACTTCTGTGGGTTCACGAGACGGACCGATCAAGGCTCGTCTCAGCGCGAGGCCGTTTCCGTCGCCTCAGCGCGAGGCCGTTTCCGTCGCCTCAGCGCGAGGCCGTTTCCAGGACGGGCGCCTGATCCTCGCCCTCACCCTGGTCCTGGCCCTGGCCCTGATCCTGGGGCGCCTCGGAGCCGACGACCCGCGTCCGAGCCGCATGCCGCGCCGTCGGGATGAGCAGCGCCGCGACACCTGCCAGGGCGACCATCGCGGAGCCCACCACCAGCGCGGGCCGCAGGCCGTCCACGAAGGTCTGCGCGGTCCCGTAGCCGCCCTGCGCGGAGAAGATCGAGGACATCACCGCGATGCCGAGCGCGCCGCCCACCTCACGCAGCGCGTTGTTGGCACCGGAGGCGATGCCCTGCTCCTGCGGGCGGACGCTGGACATGACCAGGTTGGAGGCCGGGGCGAAGTACAGGGACATTCCGATGCCGCTGACGATCAGGGCGGGCAGCTGGGCGGCGTACGAGGCGTGGGCGGCGACCACGGAGGCGTAGTACGCGAGCCCGGCGGCCTGCAGGAAGAGCCCGGTGGCGACCACGGGACGCCCGCCGACGCGGTCGGAGAGGTACCCGGCGATCGGCGCGACGAGCATCGGCATCCCGGTCCAGGGCAGCATCCGCAGGCCGGCCTGGGTGGGCGAGTAGCCGAGAACACCCTGCATGTACTGGCTGAGCAGGAAGATCGATCCGAACATCCCGAGGAACATCAGCAGGCTCGCGGCGTTGATCCCGGCGAAGGCGCGGGAGCGGAAGAGCCGCATCGGCAGCATCGGATTCTTGGCGCGGATGCCGTGGAAGACGAAGCCGGTGAGCAGTGCGGCGCCCGCGAACAGACCGGTCAGGACGATCGGGCTGGTCCAGCCCTCGGCGGGCCCGCGGACCAGGCCGTAGACGATTCCGAAGAGACCGCCGCTGACGAGCAGAGTGCCGGTGACGTCGAGCGGGGCGCCGGTGCCGTGGGACTCGGCCAGACGGAGCCGGGCGAGGGGCAGCAGGGCGAGGCCCAGCGGAACGTTCAGCCAGAAGATCCAATGCCAGGACACGTGTTCGGTGAGACTGCCGCCGATGAGGGGCCCGGAGGCGACCGCGAGTCCGTTCACGGCGCCCCAGATCCCGTACGCCATGCCGCGCTTGGCGGCCGGCACCGCTGCCGTCAGCAGGGTGAGCGTGAGCGGCATCATGATCGCCGCGCCCACGCCCTGGACCGCGCGGGCGGCGATCAGCGAGTCGAGGCCGGGCGCCATGGCGGCGGCCGCGGACGCGCCGGTGAAGACGGAGAGGCCGACGAGGAAGAGCCGACGGCGGCCGAAGCGGTCACCGAGCGCCGCACCGAACATCAGCAGGACGGCGAAGGTGAGCGTGTAGGCGCTCACGGTCCATTCCAGGTCGTCCAGCGCGCCGCCGAGATCCTTGCGGATGGAGGGCAGCGCGGTGGTGACGACGAGATTGTCGAGGGCCGCCATGAATCCGGCGACGCTGGTGATGATGAGGGCCCAGGTGGCTCCCCCGCGACGTGCGGTCTGCTGTGACATCGCTCCCCCTAAGGGCGATCGTTCTTGCGGTTAGTTATTGATGACTAACTTTCGCGACCAGAAAAAAGCGGCGACATCCGCCTCCCCCGCCCGCTTCCTGCCCCTACCTGCCTACTTCTCCAGCCGACCCTTGAGCCGCGCCGACGGATACATCCCTTCCCAGACCTTGTGCTCGGGAGGAAAACCCATGGCCACCAGGCAGTTGATGAGCATGCCGTACGCCATGAAGACCGTCGTGCCGTTCGGGTCGGCGCCGAGCGGCAGATGAACCGTCTCCCACAGCCGCATCCAGTCGGCCCGTACGGCTTCGCCGAGCTCGCGATCGCCCGCCTGCTCCGCGGCCGCGGTCGCGACGTACATCTGCATCTGCATCAGCAGTTGCTCGGGGTGCTCCGCGATCGCCTTGGTGTACGCGTTCGCCATGGCATGCAGGGCGTCTTCACCCTCCAGACCCTTCGCGGCCTCCCCGAAGGTGCGGATGGTGTCCTCCATGCAGCGGCGTGCCGCCGCGAGGAAGATCGCCCGCTTGCCGGGGAAGAGCCGGAAGAGATACGGCTGCGAGACCCCGACACGCTTGGCGATCGCCTCGGTGGACGTGCCGTAGTAGCCACCCCGGGCGAACTCCGCGATCGCCGCGCGGATGACGCTCTCGCGCCTCTCGTCTGCGCTCATCCTGACCATGCGGCTAAGTTAGTACTCAATCACTAACTAAGTCAAGCGGTAGCTGAAAGCGGCTCCGCACGATGCACACGACGGTCTCCCACCCGCCCCACGCCCCGCAGCCGCGCACGGACGGAAGGGGCCGTGCCGGTGCGTCGTAAGCGCGTCGCTTACGTTCGGGTCTGGAAGCGGCTCGCTGGAGGGCAAGGCCTGATCCGGCGGCGACGTGCTCGACGTACCGGCACGGCCCCGACCCACCGACCACGCTGCGGCGCCCCACTGCGGGCCGGTGCGGACGGACCGCACATGGCCGAACAACGAACCAGCGGAGTGCGGACCAGCGGACTGCGAACCGGCGGACTGCGAACCAGCGGACTGCGAACCGGCGGACTGCGAACCGGCGGACTGCGGAAGGCCGGGTGCGCGTAAGGGGCGCCCGCAATGGCCGGCGCCCCTTACCCACTGCCTCCATGCCGACCCTCAGGTCTTCACGGCAGCCATCAGGCCAGTCGTACGACCGCTCGCGACATGCCCAGGACCTTCTGCCCCGCGCTCATCGCGGTGAGGTCGACCCGGACGGTGTTGTCGTCCAGCTTGGCCGCGACCTTGCCGCTGACCTCGATGGCCGCTCCCTTGTCGTCGTTCGGGACGACGACGGGCTTGGTGAAGCGGACGCCGTACTCGACGACCGCGCCCGGGTCGCCGGCCCAGTCGGTGACGACGCGGATCGCCTCGGCCATGGTGAACATGCCGTGCGCGATGACGTCGGGGAGACCGACCTCGACCGCGAACTTCTCGTTCCAGTGGATGGGGTTGAAGTCCCCGGAAGCGCCCGCGTATTGCACGAGTGTGGCGCGCGTCACGGGGAAGGTCTGGGCCGGCAGCTCGGTGCCGACCTCGACGTCGTCGTACGCGATCTTCGCCGTCATGATCAGCCCTCCTCCGCCGCGCGCGCCACGAGCTTGGTGACGGCCGTCACCACGTGCTCGCCCGCCTCGTCATGGACCTCACCACGGATGTCCACGATGTCGTTGCCCGCCATGGACTTGATCGCCTCGATGGTCGAGGTGACCGTGAGCCGGTCGCCCGCGCGCACCGGACGGGTGTAGGCGAACTTCTGGTCACCATGCACGACGCGGCTGTAGTCGAGACCCAGTTGGGGGTCCTGGACGACCTGCCCCGCGGCCTTGAAGGTGATCGAGAACACAAAGGTCGGCGGGGCGATCACATCGGAGTACCCGAGCGCTTTGGCGGCCTCAGGGTCCGTGTACGCCGGGTTGGTGTCCCCCACGGCCTCCGCGAACTCGCGGATCTTCTCCCGACCGACCTCGTAGGGGTCGGTGGGCGGGTAGGTCCGCCCCACGAAAGACTGGTCGAGCGCCATGGGCTCGGTACCTCCTGGTTTTCAGCCGGTGCAGCGATTCTCGAATCCGATGCCCGTACGAGGACTGTCGACGACTGCTCGACGACCACCCGCACGTCGGCACTCGGCCGATGAACGACGCGAGGCCGCCCCCGTTACTGGGGACGGCCTCGTGTACGAGCCTGATTTATCGCGTTTCGCGGTGCGCGGTGTGCGCATTGCAACGCGGGCAGTGCTTCTTCATCTCCAGTCGGTCCGGGTCGTTACGCCGGTTCTTCTTGGTGATGTAGTTCCGCTCCTTGCACTCCACGCAGGCCAGCGTGATCTTCGGGCGGACGTCGGTGGCAGCCACAGGAGTGCTCCTTGACGAACGGATGGGACATTAACGCATAGAAGAGTAGCCGATCGAAGGACCGACCCCACAATCGGCTACTGTCTGTAGCGGTGACCGGACTTGAACCGGTGACACAGCGATTATGAGCCGCTTGCTCTACCGACTGAGCTACACCGCTGAGATGCGATCGGAACCCGCCTTGCGAGCGGGAACCTCACACACCAGAGCCCCAATACGGAATCGAACCGTAGACCTTCTCCTTACCATGGAGACGCTCTGCCGACTGAGCTATTGGGGCGAGCGATGAAGACATTACACGCTCGCCCGCCGATCGCCCAAATCCGTTTCGTGGCACCCGCCCCGGCCTGTTCCCGGCCGTTCACCGCCGCTCCTCCGGCCCCTCACGGACGGTGCCTCACGGCCGTGACTCCGGCCGCTCCCGCCCCACGGACCACGGGCGCACCGCCCGGTCCAGAGGCCTCCGGTACGGGCCTCTCCGCCCAC
Source organism: Streptomyces sp. NBC_01450 (assembly GCF_036227505.1). Taxonomy (NCBI): domain Bacteria; kingdom Bacillati; phylum Actinomycetota; class Actinomycetes; order Kitasatosporales; family Streptomycetaceae; genus Streptomyces; species Streptomyces sp. NBC_01450. Next base: position 4,985,825 of record NZ_CP109480.1, read on the forward strand.
CTGACCAGCGTCTCCGTCCGGCTGCGCCGACTCGCATGTCCGGCTCTCGTCTCCGGCTTTCTGTCCGTGCACGGACCACACCGGTACGACTATTGCGCTCCTCCCGGACGAGAAGGGCTCGCCACCCTAGGCTCGACTCACGCTGCGTGATCTTGCCCCTCACTGCCCGCATCCCCACCCCACAACCTCGCCCCACCCCCACCCGACAACTCACAGCCCACGGCCCTCAACCCACAGCCCCCAACCGACAGCCCACAAACCCACAAACCCACAACCCCGTCTTCGCAGCCGCCCCCGAGCCCCAGGAGCGCGATGCCCGACAGTCAGCCGCAGCCGCCCCACTCCTCGTCGGGACACACCGACACCGGCACCCTGCTGCTGCGCGGGGCGCGGCTCACCGACGGCCGGACTGTGGACGTGCGGCTGGGCGGCGGGCGCATCGAGGCGGTAGGCACCGCCGGGAGCCTGGCGACGCCCGCCTCCGGCTCGCTCGCCGCGAAGGTGGACCTCGACGGCTACCTGCTCCTGCCGGCCCCCGCCGAGCCCCACGCACACGGCGACACGGCCTTGACGGCCGACGGCGACGGCCCCCTCTCGTACGACACCCAGGAGGTCCAGCGCCGGGCCACCGAGGCCGCGTTGCTACAGCTCGGGCACGGGGCGACGGCGTTGCGCTCGCACGTGCGCGTCGGCGACGTACAGGGGCTCGACGCGCTGACGGCGGTGCTTCAGGCGCGGCGGGCGCTGCGCGGACTGGCCGAGCTGACGGCGGTGGCGATGCCGCGGGTGCTCACCGGGGTCGCCGGTGCCGACGGCCTCGCGATACTGCGGGACGCCGTGAAGATGGGCGCTTCGGTGGTGGGCGGCTGCCCGGACGCCGACCCGGATCCGACGGGCTACGTGGAGGCGGTCCTCGAACTCGCCTCGGAACACGGTTGCCCGGTCGACCTGCACACGGACGCCTCCGATCCCGCCCGGCTCGCCCGGCTCGCGGCGATGGCGGGCGGACTGCGGTCCGGAGTGACGCTCGGCCCGTGCGGCGGCCTGGGCCGGCTGCCCTTGGAGGTGGCCGCACGGGCGGCCGACCAACTCGCCGCGGCGGGCGTGACCGTGGTGTGCCTGCCGCAGGGCGGCTGCGGGGGCGTGGACCGGCGCGGAACGGCTCCGGTACGGATGTTGCGGGCGGCCGGGGTACGGATCGCCGCGGGCAGCGGCGCCCTGCGCGACGTGTCGAACCCGGTGGGCCGCGGCGACCCCCTGGAGGCCGCGTATCTGCTGGCCTCACGGCACGGCCTGCGTCCCGAGGACGCGTACGACGCCGTGAGCTCCGGTGCGCGAGCCGCCCTCGGGCTGCCCGAGGTACGCGTGGAGGCCGGTTTCCCGGCCGAGTTGCTCGCGGTGCGCGGGAACCGGCTGGCGGGGGCACTGTCGCTCGCGTACAGCCGGATCGTGGTGCACCGGGGGCGCGTGGTGGCGCGGACGAGCGCGGTGCGGGAGTACTGCAACTCCGCGGCGGCAACGGGGCTTGACCTGCCCCGGCAGGCACGCGGAGAGCCGTCGTAGCGACAACTGCCGCCCGCCACGCCACAAGTTGTGCGCATGCCACCGCAACCGCCTTCCAGGCGCCTCCTGTTCACCCCGCAGATCATGGGCATGACGGCCTCCGCCGCCGCGCGCCCCTGTGGACAACTCAAGAGCCGCGTGAGTTGTCCACAGAGTCGTGCGGCGAACGGGTCCATCCGGGCGTACGGTCGGAAACATGCGCATTGTCATCGCTGGAGGTCATGGTCAGATCGCGCTGCGGCTGGAGCGACTGCTCGCCGCGCGCGGTGACGAGGTCGCGGGGATCATCCGCCGCGCCGAGCAGGGCGACGATCTGCGGGCGGCCGGTGCCGAGCCGGTCCTCTGCGATCTGGAGTCGGCTTCGGTGGAGGAGGTCGCGGCCCATCTGCAGGGCGCGGACGCGGCCGTCTTCGCGGCGGGCGCGGGCCCGGGCAGCGGTCCGGCCCGCAAGGAGACGGTGGACAAGAACGCCGCGATCCTGTTCGCCGACGCGGCGGAACGAGCGAGGGTACGGCGCCACGTCGTCGTGTCGTCCATGGGCGCGGACCCGGCGCATCCGGGCGACGACGTCTTCGACCTGTATCTGCGCGCCAAGGGCGAGGCCGACGAGTACGTACGCGGTCGTACGTCCCTGGACTGGACGATCCTGCGCCCCGGAGCGCTGATCGACGACGCCGGCACCGGCCTCGTACGCCTGGAGGCCTCGACCGGGCGCGGCGCGATCCCGCGGGACGATGTCGCCGCGGCCCTGGCGGAGCTGGTGGACACCCCGGCGACGGCCGGGCTGACCCTGGAGCTGATCAGCGGCTCGACGCCGATTTCGGTGGCGGTCAAAGCGGTCGCGGGGAACTAGACGAGTCATTCCGATGTGGTCAGTGGTCATAAGCGATCAAGGATCGTATGACGGGCTGGCCGGTCTTGTGGTTGTGCCAGATCGCGGCGGCCATCGCGAGGATGCGTTGGGCGACGCGGACGGCGACACCTTCGAAGGTCCGTCCACCGTGCCGTTCCAGGTCGAGCTGGCCTTTGAGGGTGTCGTTGACCGACTCGATCAGCTGCCGCACCGACTTCAGGAGGCTCTCGCCCCTGCGCTTCTTCTCGCGCTTGAAAGAAGGACGCAGCAACTCCGCGCCCCGGAAGGCCAGATCGGCCTCGAACTCCTTGGAGGCGAAGCCTTTGTCTGCGATCACCAGCAGGCTCGGCCGGTCCGTGGACAGGTGCGGTTCGCGGTCCAGCATCGCCGACAGCACCTCCCGCTCATCCAGTTTCGGGTTCGCCAGTGCCCACAGGATGGGCATCCCGGTCGGGGTGCATACCAGGAACAGGCGCAGGCCCCAGAAGAACCGGGAGTGCGAGGCGCAGTACCCGTATCCGGCCCAGCCGGCCATGTCCGACCGCTTCACCGTCGGACGCGAGCGGCCGCACTCCACCGGTGTGGAGTCGATGATCCAGTGGTTGTCGAACCAGAAGTCCGTATCGACGGCCAGCAGTCGTATTGCCCTCTTGACCAGTGGCAACGCTGCCCGCAGCCGCTTGTTCCAGCCCGGCTGCCTGGGCACGTACGGGAACATCGCTCCCAGTCGGGAGTCCACGAACCGCAGCCAGCGCGACTCCGAGGTGTAGCCCAGCAGCGCCTGGGCGACGGCAAGGGTGACCAGCTCAGAATCCGTCAGCTGCGGCGGTCGGCCAAGCCATCGGCTACCTCCGATCTCGTCGTCGATCTTCACGTACAGTGCGGTCAGCAGGGCGTCTAGGTTGTTCGTCACACAACGATCTTGGACGCCCTGTCTGCGTTCCCAGACACACCGTCAGCATTCGGAATGACTCGTCTAGGTCCTGTCGTCAAATTCCCGTCGTCCGCCCGAAGGGCGGGCCCTGCGGCGTCAGGTGCGCGCTCTCGGCATGCCGGGCACAGACCCTCGTACTGGACGTACTCGGGTCTGTGCCCGGTACGGCGAGTGGGGGCACCTCCCACGCCCTTCAGGCAATGGGGGAGCGTGCATGGCGTCGCCGGGCTGGGGGCACCTCCCGGCCGAAGGCTGGGGGAGGGAATTTGACGACAGGGCCTAGCACCGCGACAGGCACCGTTCGCCCCGTCCGGCCCACACCATCCGTCGGCCCACTCAGAACAACGGAAGCTGCCCGGGAAACTCAGGAACGGCATACCCGTCCAACGTCGGCTGGGCCGCCCCCAGCTGCGCCGGTCGACGCGACCCGGGACACGAGACCAGTTCCCCGCTCCCCCGCGCACCAGGCGGATCATGCCGGGCGAACCGTCCCGCGACGACGGCGATCTCCCGACGGCACTCGGGGCAGTTCCTGCGACGCGTAGACATGCGATCAGTCTGCCCGGCAGAAGGCAGCCGCACCGACAGCGCCCAAGCCCCCGGCCCCGATCACCACCACCCGATTCCGCATTCGAACCCGGGACAGCCGCTGGGGCCGCCGGACAGTCCCTGGCCCGGTCGTCTGGTTGGTGGCCGTCCGGCCGGGCTCGAACATTGCTGCTCGAGGTGCCCGGCCGGGTGGTTCCGTCGGTGCAGAGGGTCAGGGCCTGGTCGACGACCTCGCTGACCACGCGGGATGCGCCGAGCTTCGCTCAACTGTGGGAGACGGTGAGGCCGTAGAAGGCGACCCGAGCGCCCTTGGTGGTGCTGTCGGAGGACGACTGGTTGTACGAACCGGCCTTGAAGTACTGCTTGTAGGCGTCGAACGACGACGGGATCGCGTAGTGCGTGGTGCTCCCGTTGACCGTCAAGTCGATGGTGTGTCCGCCCGAGACCGCGATCGTGTAGTTCCATGTCTTGCCGACCGATACGTGGCCGACGGTGTGCAGTGTCTGCCCTCCGGAGGGCGAGTTCTCCGTGCCGAGGACGATGTCGCCGCTCGACCGGTAGTACAGCTCCAGCAACGGCTTGGTGGACGAGCCTCCTGTACCGAGGTGGATCTGTCCGACGCAGACGTTCGATGTGACGGACACGACCCGCAGCGTCGCCTTCATTTGATGCGTGCCGCTGAGCGACCAGTTGGCGGCGGTGCCGTTGCGGTTCATCTCCCGCAGTTCGGAGCGGGCGTAGTTCGAGTTCGGTGTGGTGACGCCCTTCTCCGGTGCCCAGAAGGTCATCGCGCCGTCACGGGTGTCCGTGTAGAAGTACGAGTCCTGGAACCCGTTGGCCCCCTGCAGCCGGGAGGACGGGATCGTCGTCGGCGAGCCGGGGGAGCCCACCGGCTCCTGAAGCTGCCATACCGACAGGTCGAAATTCCCACCGGGCGCGACGGACGGGTCCGCCAGGGGTGAGGAGACGACGCTGGTACTGCGCTGACCGCTGGGTGCACCGGCTACGCCCACGGCGGCGGAAAGTGAACTGGCCGGCGCGGCGGGAGCCGCGAGGAACAGGCCGCCGGTGACGGCGGTGGCGGTGGCCAGGGAGGTGAGCAGCGTACGCATGCGCATGGGGGGTGCCTTCCTGTCGGCTCGGAGACTCGGTTGGCGGGCGCGCGCATTTCTCAGCAGGGAGTGTTCGTGTTCATGTCTGTGAACTTCATATGCCAACATGAACATTCGGTGTCGCGACAGTAGGACTGTGGCGCGGTCACGTCAAGGCTGTCGGTGGAGCAACGCATACGTGGGATGTCGATCTCATTCACGTCGATGAACTCGACCAGAGGTCACGGACAGGCGATTGCTGTCACGGAAGTACGCCAGGCGGGCAAATCGATGTCGCACGTCCCCGGAACGACGAAAGGGCCCGTGATCAGCATTGCTGCTGTTCACGGACCCTTTCGGTCGTGTGGCGGCGCCAGGATTCGAACCTGGGAAGGCGAAGCCGGCAGATTTACAGTCCCCTCATGATCGACCCGTTGCACCACGCCTGACCTGCTGTTTCACCCGAGGTAGATGGGAGGTGCCCCAATCTCGTCCGCGTCTCGTCCTGATCATGGAAAATCGTCCGCGCATCGACCGGAGGAAGCATGGCTCTGGGCCGCCACGGAACGGCGCCAGTGGGTAAATTTACTCAGTGGCCTGGTACGCACCACGGCAGAATGGAGAGTGCTTCGCGGATGGGACCGAAGACGACGAAGGTCTACGAGACGATTCGTGATCGGCTCGCCTCCGGGGAGTACGCCCCCGGCGACAAGTTCCCCTCGGAACGCGCGCTCGTGGAAGAACTCGGTATCGGCCGTACCGCGCTACGTCAGGTGCTGGCCCGACTCGTGTCCGAGGGCGCCTTGGAAGTGCGCGGACGGAGTTCGTACCGGGTGCCCGGCGCCGTGAGCGTCAAGACGCCCGAGGGGTTGGAGCCTTGGCGCATCCATGGCGAGCGAGACGTCTACGACAACCAGTGGGTCAAGCTCCAGCTCTGGGATGTGGAGCCGCCCGGCGTGGAGCGCTTCGAACATCACGTGGTGAAGCTGCACCACGTCGCCGTCACCGCGGTTCTGGACGACCAGGAACGCGTACTGATGATGTGGCGCTACCGCTTTGTGCCGCAGCAGTGGGGTTGGGAGCTCCCCGGCGGGATCGTCGACGAAGGAGAGGAACCGGCGGACACGGCGCTGCGGGAGGTCGTGGAAGAGACGGGGTGGCGCCCAAAGTCCGTGGATCACGTCGTCACCTATCAGCCCATGGTGGGCATGGTCGACTCACCCCATGAGATCTTCGTCGGCCACGGCGCTGAGCAGGTCGGCTCCCCCACCGATCTAGAAGAGGCGGGGCACATCGAGTGGGTCCCACTGGCTGACATCCCTGGCCTGATGGCACGCGGTGAGCTGATGGGTTCCGGCACCCTCGTGGCCCTACTCCACATCCTTGCGAGCCGGGGCAAGCAGGGGGTCACAGCCTCGCACTGAGAAGGTCGACACGGCGGCGCTGCCGCACCGAACCGGTGCGGCTCGCCAACAGTCGTGCCTGCCGCAGGTGGGTGTGCGCGTCGTCGTACTCGGCTCGGGCCAAGTGCGCCTGTACGAGGTCGGCATGCAGTCCGGCTTGCGCTCGGACAAAGGTCGGGTCCACCACTTCCAGCGCGTCATAAAGGCTGGTCACCGCGTCTCCATCGCCAAGCAGGGCAAGGACGTTGCCGCGCCACCGGGCCAGATGGGCGCCGTTGAGGAAGATGCTCAGCATGTCCGGGTCTCGGTCATCGGAGCCGGGCGGGATGCTCGCCATGGCCGCATCGAGCGCCCGTCGGCAGTCGTCGGGCATTCCCGCGTGGGCGCACAACTCCGCTTCGGCGGCGTACAGCCATGCCTGAAGGCGGGGCGATCCGGCCTGGCCAAGGGTGCGTTGAGCATCGCGGACCAGGTCGACACCGAGCGCCGGCCGACCAGCCTCGCACAGTACGTACGCCTGCTCAGCCATCGCGTGAGCGAGGTACATCGGGGCCTCAGCGTCGCGCGCGGCTCGCTTCGCAAGCTCGTAGTGACGCCAAGCCCTTTCGACCGCTCCCGAGTCAATCGCCTGCCACGCCGCGAGGGTGGACGCCCCCGCGAGCGCGAGCGCCACGGGCCGCCGAGCATTCGGAAGCACCGCAAAGTTCAGCGCGTCTTCGAGGGCGCTGAGATGCCCCGCCATCTGGTCCACGAGACCGGACGCACCCCTCTCTCGGTCCATGGTGCGCAGTAGCTCGGTCTGATCGTTGAACGCCTTCACCATGGACTGACTGACACTGCTGGCCGAATCGATCCTGCTCAGCAGTTCGTCGTACCCGTCGGCCATCGACGGAGGAAGCGTGAGCGGTCCGCCCCTCAACTCTGCATCCGTGACGCCGAGGAGCTGCCGCAGGATCGCCGCGTAGCGATCCGAGATGTTGCGCTTGCCGTTCTCCCACTCGGACACGTACACCCGCAAACTCGCGGTCGACGCAACGTCCGTGACGTGCCGTCGGGCGTACTGCTCGATCTCGCGAACCAGTCGCTCCTGAGACCAGCCTCGCGCCGTTCGCGCGCTTCGCAGTCCTGTGCTCACGGCCACCGTCCGGCGATAGGTCCACTCACTGACCTTCCCAGCATGCCTCACATCGCCGCAGGTCAACAGGGGTTAACAGGACGGGTGTTAAGGCCTGTTGGCTACCGGCACTCCCTCCTGAACGGGTCTTCTGGAGATGCACCGCGGCGGGCAACCGCCGCTCGAATGGGCGAAGGCCCTTGACTCTGGTGCGCACCAGATGCTTACCTTCTGGTGCGCACCAGATGACGGAGTTGCCTCCAATTCGCGGTGTGCAAAGGGGCCCGGGACAGAGCGGGCCGAGGGACCCGGACCCCTGGTCAACCGGAGGGCTTAGACCGAAAGGTCACGTCTCCATACGCCTCAAACGGGAGCTCGTGTTCCTGGAGGAGACACGCACTGCCTCAACTTCCGCCGCGCCCCACGGCGCTGTGGATGTGCCTACGACACGTCAGGAGTCCGCATGTTCGGCAAGAAGTCGCAGCAGTCGCCCGACCTGACCTCCCCGGAGAAGTTCAAGCGCGGCCAGGCGGTCTACGACCGGATTGTGGCCGGCGAGTGCGAGGACGTCACGGCGGAGCTGGACGCCGCCTACGGCCTCAGCAGCAAGCCCGAGAACGACTGACCCGCACCACCACCCCACACGGCACGCGGCTCCGGTGCTCGAACACCGGAGCCGCTTTCGGGCCGTACCACCGACTAGGGAGAACACGACCCAATGAACCACATCGTCACTGTTCAGGAAGCCGTTACCGCCTTCGCCGACTGGAACGAGCCGACGGACGCGGAGCTGGCCGCGATCGACTCGGAGATGCCGCTGATCCTGGCGGACGTCGACCTGATCGACGCGCAGATCATCGCCATGGACCACACCCCGAACGAGGTCGACACCCGCCGCGTGCGCCGCGCCCTCGCCCGGGTCCTCACCGAGTGGCGGATCCTCGCCAACCGCACCGCCGACGAGATGGCCGCCGGGGGCGCGGCATGAGCGCCACGACCGGTCAGAGCCTCACGGCCGCGCATGCGGAGGTGAAGGCGGAGATCGCGCGGACCGACACGAAGACTGGTCTGTTGCTGGCGTTCGTCGGCGCCGTCCTCGCCGGCACGTGGACCGTCGCCAAGGATGTCCCCCTGACCACCCCCGCGTACGTCGTGGGCGGGCTCGGGATGGGGCTGCTGGTCGCCGCGGCGGGTCTGCTGCTGCGGTCGGTCCGGCCGAACCTGGGTGGTGGGCGCGGGTTTCCGCTGTGGGCGACGCTCACGGCCGAGGAGATCAGCGCCACTCTGGCCGAGGACCAGGCCGCAGACATCGCGGGTCTGTCCCGGATCGCCGTCGTGAAGTTCACCGGCCTGCGGCGCGCGGTCGATCTGACCTGCGCGGGTGGCGCGCTACTCATCCTCGCGGCCCTGCTCGCCGTCGGGGGTGCGTGATGGGACGCCGGTTCAAGGACATGCAGACGCCGGAACAGCAGTACGCGGCCCATCAGGCGCAACGTCCTGCCTCGTCGTCCCGGTCGGCGGTTAGCCCGGCCAGCCACTCTGAGTGGCGGCAGATGACCGCGCACCAGCAGGCCGCGCACCTCGCCCGACTCGACGGGCGTGAGGACGAGGCCCGCGAGTGGGAGCGGATGGGAGCGCAGGCGGCTGCCGCGGACGCGGCAGCCGAGGCGAGGCCGAAGAAGCGGGGGTGGTTCCGGTGAACCGCACCAAGCTGACGAAGGTTCAGGCCGGTGTGCTGGCAGCCGCGTTCGTGCCGATGCTGGCCACGGGCGTGATCGGCGGTTTCGGTACCTACAGCAACATCGGTCATGCCTACGGCAAGGGCACCGCGCTCGGAGCGCTGGCGGCCGGTGAGGGTGCCACGGCCGTGCTCGCCCTGGTCCTGCTGGGCTTGACCATGCTGGGGCAGTCTTCCCCGCGCGTTGTGCGTATGGGGCTGTGGGTGCTGCCGGCCGCCGCGTCCGTCATGGCCGCGATGGCCGCTCCGGATCCCGGCCGGACCGTCGTCTACGCGCTGACCCCGATGGGCATGTCCGTCTCTGCGGAGGGCATGGCGTTTCTCGCCCGGCGGATCGTCGTCCACACCGACGGCCGCGACGCGGAGAACGAGCGGCGTACGGCCGACATCGTGCAGGCTCTCGCCTATCACCGGGCGCGTGCCGCCCATCATCCGGTCGACCGGGTCCGGAAGCGGTCGGATCGGGCGTCGTGGCGTCTGGCCCGTAAGGTCGGGGTCGGGGACACGGCGCTCGGATCGAGGCTGTTGGATGTCCAGCGCGATCGGATCACCGACGGCGCGGACGCGGCGCTCGCCTCGATGTTCGGTGTCGCGGCCCCGATCCTCCCCGCCAGTACGAATGCGGAGGAATCTACCGAGACCGAGAGGAATCGGTCTACGGCTGACCTGCGGGAATCAACCCCGCCGCCCACGGCCACGCTGACCCGGCTGAACGTGCCGGATCCGGTCGCGGTCGACCTGGGCAAGTCGACTCTGCCCCTCAAGCCCGTACGGGCGATCCTGGCGCCGATCGTGGTGCCGATCGCGCGGCCGGTTCCGGCGGTGTCGAGTCGGCGGCGTCGGGCGACGGGTCGGGTTCCGGAGGTTGCCCGATCGAGCCGGCCGAAGCGCACGCCGGATCAACTGCTCGCCGAAGCCCGCACGGTGACGGCTGATTGGCCAGACGGGAAGCTGACCGCCGAGGGGATCCGCCTCGCGGTGCGCACATCCCCGGCGAACGCCCGGATGCTGCGCGACACTCTGCGAGCTGAGCGGACCGGCAAGGCGGTCGCCTGATGTCCGCCGCGTGGGGAAAGTGCTTCGACCCGTCCGGGGCCCGCTACGGGGTGCCCACCTACCCGTGGCGCCTGGCCCCGGACGGGCTGGCTACGCGCCGGCAGTTACGGGCGCAGGGCCTACGTCCCGGAGGGCAGCCGATCGCGGCGCAGACCATGCGGGTCAACCGGCGCGCGGGAGGGGTGCGGGTCGCCTACCTCTACCGCATCGACCTCGCCAAGCCCGTCCGCCCGATGACGTCGCGGAAGTGGGGCGCGCTCGCGCTGGCGATGCTCGCCCGCCGCACTTGCCCCAAGTGCCAGATCACCTACAGCTACTGCATGCCGCGCTCGCTCGGCATGTGCGTGCTGTGCGCCTACCCGGACAGCCACGACTCCGACCGCCAGGGGGCCTGTTGAGCATCTGCCGCGAGACCGCCGCCGACGACTGCGCCCGCGCCGTAGGGCTGATGGCCGCCCTCGGTGACTCCCTGCCCCCCGACCGCGAGCCGGACGAGTTCGAACAGATCGTTGCCCGCGCCCTGTACGCCAACCGGTGCGACCAGCCGCCCGCCGGCCACACCTACCCCCGGAAGGGATGACCATGGCCAACTCCGACATCCGCCGTCTGGACCGCGAGATCCAGCAGACAGTCAAGAAGCTGGAAGCCGTCCGGCGCGGCGAATGGTGGCCGCTGAACGGCTCGGAACGGCGGGCCATGGCCCGCGCGCTGGCCGGCGGCGCCTACCGCGCCTCCCGCGGCCGCAGCACCGGCCGCGCCGAGGAGCGGATGGACGCCACCGGGTCCGCCGCCGAGATGCGGCTGAACGCGGAACTGACCGCCCTGCACGGCGAGCGCCAGCGCCTCATCACCGAGGCCGCCCGCGCCAAGGCCGCGAAGAAGTCTTCCCGCTGGTTCTGACCAGCCCGCACAACCCGCCGGGGTGACCGCCCCCTGCCACGGACACGGCCACCCCGGCGCCCTCCACAACTCCCGCCCTCGAAAGGGCAGTCAGGAGAACCCTCAGCATGTCTGAGAACGTCGTTCACCTCCACAAGCCCACCGACCCCCCGACCGACGACAACGCGCCCACGGTGCTGACCGTCGTGCCCGACGCGCCGCCGGCGTCGCCCGTACCGCTGTGGGTGCGCTCGGGCCGTGCCCTCCGCACCGCCGCCACCCACGAGACCACCAGGACCACCGTCCGGGCGGTCGCCCGGCACGGCCTCTACACGTTCAACGGGGGCCGGATCGTGGCCCGCCGCACCTGGGACGGCAAGACCGGGGCCCGCTACGAGCGCATGATCCGTACGGCGGAAGCCGCGGGGAACCTGGAAGCGGCCGAGGAGTGGGAAGAGCGGTTGCAGCGCTTCCGCGCCGCCCGCCACCACCGCCGCATGGACCTCCTGCACTCGCCCGTAGAGGCCGCCAAAGGCCTCGCGGTCGGCACCGGGGTGAGCATCGGGGTGCTGGTCGCGCTCGGAGTGGTGATGGCCATCAACAACCACGACGTCACCGACGTCATCACCCCACTCCGAGCGACCATCGACTTCATCGCCCTGCTGATTCGGATCGTGCAGGTCGTATGGGGTCCGGCCCTCACGATCGGCCCGTTCCTCGCCCTGCTCGCCCTGTGGACCGTCGGCAGCAAGCAGCAGGCCGCACCGCAGTGGGCCCTGCCCGCCAACGTCCGCAGCGGTGAGGGTGAGCCGATCACCCCGTCCATCGTGGTCAAGGCGCTGCGCGACCTGGGGGTGCCCGCGCTGCGAGGTGCCATCAAGGAGATGGGCGACGCCGGCGCGTCCATGCTGGGACCGATCCGGATCGCCGGATGCGGCGTGGAAGTCGACGTCACGCTCCCGTCCGGGGTGTCGACGAACGAGGTGCAGGGCAAGCGCCGCAAGCTTGCCGAGAATCTCACCCGGCATGAGCACGAGGTGTTCATCACGATCCCGGAGGCGGCCCGCACGGTCCGGTTGTGGATCGCCGATTCCGGGGCGCTGGACGAGCCGATCGGCCCCTCCCCGCTGGTCACCGACGAGACCCTGACCGCGAACTACAGGACCGGCAAGGCGCCGTGGGGGCAGGACCTGCGCGGCGACGCCGCCGCGCTGAGCGTCTACCAGCGGCACCTGCTCATCACGGGACTGTCCAACCAGGGCAAGACCGCTGCCCTGCGCGCGCTCGCCCTGTGGCTCGCCTTCGACCGCACGGTTGAGTTCCGCATCGCAGACCTCAAGGGCGCAGGCGACTGGGACATGTTCGACGGCCTGGCCACCGTGCTGATTCAGGGGCCCACCGATGACCACGTCATCCAGGCCACCGAGATGGTTGAGGGCCTGGTCGCGGAGATGGAGCGCCGTCTCCAGGCGCCGCCCGGCACCGTGTTCGAGCCGCTGGTCGGCATCGTGGACGAAGCACAGGTGGCGTTCATGTGCCCGGCCAAGGACGAGGACAAGCGACCCTACGGCGGCTCCAAGGCCACCTCGCGGTACTTCATGGCCGTCCGCAAGGTCCACAACCAGGGCCGCGCCGTGGACGTGACCCTGTGGGAGGGCACCCAGGACCCCACCGACCAGAACCTTCCCAAGCTGGTCCGCGAGGGCGCCCACACCCGCGCCTCCCTGGTCCTGGGCACGGAGTCGCAGGCCTGCATGGCGCTGGGGGACAAGGCCGTCAACGGCGGCGCCGCCCCGCACCTGCTGCGCCAGGGACTGGACAAGGGAACGCTGGTCGTCGCGAGCGACGGCATCGAGATTCCCGCCGGCCAGGCATCCATCACGGTCCGCACGCACTACATCAGCACCGACGACGCGAAGGAGATCGCCGCCCGCGCGAAGGCGCTGCGGGACGGGGTGGCCACCCTGCGCGTCATCGAGCGGCGCGAGGAGCGTGACCCGCTCGCCGACATCGCCGCCATCTTCGGCAAGCTCCCGCGTCTGGTCACACAGGACGTACTCAAGCGGCTCACCGCGCTGAACGAGGACGCCTACGGCCGGTGGACGTTCACTGACCTGCGCCGCGTGCTGGAGGACACCGGAGCCGAGCCGTACAAGTCCGACGGCCGCATGGTCATCGCCCATGAACGCGTCGTCCGCGCCCTCGCCAACCGCGACGAGAACGGTTCCGCTTCCGCCGAAGGGTGACAGGGAGCCGACCCCCGATGGTTCAGGGAGGCAGGGAGAACTCCCTGAACGCCTCCCTGACCCGCCTCCCTGGGCTTGACCTGCACAAATGATCGTTCAGGGAGTCAGGGAGGCCCGCAGGTCAGACCCCCGAAAACCCCCTCCACAGCCACCCCGCAAGGGGGTGGTCCTGCCTCCCTGAACCGTTCCGAGAAGGGATTCCGGATGTACCCCGAACACACCGGCCACCTGCCCGCCGAACGGGCCGTGACCATCCACCAACCCACCCCCATAACGCCCGTTCAGGCGGCGCCGCTGGTGCCCGTGCAGCCCGCCGGCGTCCCGGCGGTGGCGAGCATCGTCCTACCCGACGGGCGGGTCGTCACCGGCTACGCCATCGAGCCCGCCAAGCCCGAACCCGTCGCCGCCAAACCGGCCGTCTCCCGCGCGGCGGTCAACATCGCGCTCGGAGGGATCGGGTTCGCCGCCTTCTGCGGCGGGCTGGCCCTGCTCACCGCGTTCGTCGCCGCCCTCGCCGCGTTCATCCACCAGCTCATCATCCTCGCCGCCGTCATCTTCGGCGGATGGATCGCCGTGCAGGTCTTCAGCGCGAACAGCCACCGCGGCAGCGGGACCACGGTCAACATCCGCAAAGCCGTCATCAAGCGCAACCACTTCCACGGCTGAACACCCCCTAGAGGAGAACCGTGTTCGACATCCGCATCATCTGCGACCCCGCCGACGAACCGGACATCACCCGCGCGTTGACCGCCGCGTTCGACTGCGACCCCATCCAGCGCCGCCCCGCCCACAACGGCCACCGCATCCGCCTCTACACCAAAGCCTTCCACCCCGACCCCGCCACGCTGCTCAACGACGCCCCCGAGCCGACCGAGGTAGGGCCGACAGCATGGCCCACGCCGGAAGACACCTACGCCACCGCCCCCGGCATCACCTACGAAATCGCATGGACCGCTTCCACCGCCAGGACGCTCGCCAAGAACCCGCACCGGGGCGACGTGGACCGTGAGTACTGGCTGCGCAAAGCCGCCCTGCTGGACCGCATCGCGCTGGAGCACGAGGCCGACGGCGTCCGCAACGGAACGGACGAGATCGCGGCCAATGCCGCTCGCCAGCTCATCGAGATCGACCAGAACCGGGAGCGCGACCACAGCGGCGCCCCGTACGGGCCGGATCACCCGGCCACGCTCGCCCACCCGCGCGGCTACGTCCGCCAGGAATACGCCGTCTGGGCCGAGAACCAGTAGCTACGCCAAGGGCGACCCTCACTCACGCCAATGACCGGGGTCGCCCTTGCCAACCAGTCACCCATCAAGGAACTGGAGACATCCAGCATGACCGATCGCACGAACAACCCGCGAGTACCGGACGGCGCCGAGCAAGTGACCATGGTCCGTACCGAGCCCCGCCCCGACGGCAGCACCGTCTTGGTCCTGCTCACCGTCGGCCCGCCGCTCACCCTGATCGAACACCGCATGGTCCTGGACCGGTACCTGACCCGGGCCCTGCTGCACACCCTCGCCCGCGACCTCGACGGCATCGAGCCCCCCGGACCCAACCCCGAGACCGCCGCCCTGCTGAACGCCCTGAGCACTGGTGACCGGGAGGCCTTCACCGCCGCCATGGACGGCTACAACGCCCGCATCCTCGGCCTGTGGACGGACGGGGGCGCAGCCGCATGAGTGCGCATCTGTTGAACGCGGCACTGGCTGCCGCTGAGCGTGGCTGGCACGTGTTCCCGCTCCGTCCCGGCACCAAGCGCCCCGCCCTCCACGGAGAGGCCACCTGCCCGCGCACCGGAGCGTGCGCGGGAGGCCACCAGAAGTGGGAGCAGCGCGCGACGACCGACCCCGAGCGCATCCGCGCCACTTGGTCGCAGGGCGCGTTCAACGTCGGTATCGCCACCGGTCCTTCCGGGCTGCTGGTCGTCGACCTCGACATGCCCAAGGACAACAGCAATGGGGACGCGCCTGACGGCGCGGCGACCTTCGGGGCGCTCTGCGAGCGCACCGGTCACGCCGCCCCCGACACCTACCGGACCCGGACCGCGAGCGGCGGCCACCACCTGTACTTCGCGGCGCCGTCCGGGGTGCGGCTGGCCAACACGGCAGGAACGATCGCTCCGTTGGTCGACACCCGGGCATGGGGCGGCTATGTCGTCGCCGCGGGCAGCATCACCCCCGCCGGACCCTACGAAGCCGCAGGCGGCCCCGTAACGGCTTCTCTGCCCTCGTGGTTGCTGAGCATCCTGAAACCGGCTCCCAAGCCCGTACAGGCGCCCTCAGTACCCGTAACGGCGCAATCTAGCCGATACATGGACACAGCGCTCAGCAATGAAGTCCGCAACGTCTCCGGGGCTCAACTCGGGGAGCGTGAGGCGAGGTTGTTCCGGGCGGCGCGAGCCATGGGGCGGTTCATCGCGTGGGGCGACCTCCCCCGGCACGAGGTGGAGCAGGCTCTTCAGGAGGCGGGCGAGGCGGTGGGACTGCCGCCGTCCCAGTGCCGCGCCACCCTCCGCAGCGCCCTCAACTGGTCCATCGCCCACAACCAGCACCGGCGGGGCTCGGCATGACCGCCCCTTCCCGCCCCCCTCTGAAGAGCATCACCGCCACTCCGGCCGGACCGCACACCGCTCCACAGCCTGTGGACACGACGGCCGTGGGCGAACCGAAAGGCGCCGCCCGTCAGGGCGTCGTTTCTGCTCTTCCTCGTTCCAAGCGGTTCCCTGACGGTGGCGCACGTCACGACAGCGGGAACCCCACGCCGGACCAGCCCGGCATCCGCATCTACGCCCCTCCGGTCTACCGCTTCCCGGGTGACCCGGCTCGCTGGTCGAAGAGATACGGCAGCACTCCGACCGCCGCCTACGCCTGCGCCTGCGGGCAGACCGGCACGGCCACCGGCCCCCGCGGCGTGGCCGCGCTGGTCGCCGACTACGACGCCCACAAAGCCGCCTGCACCGGAACACCCGCCACACTCACCGACGGGAGGACGGCCGCATGATGAACCGCCCCGCCACCGAGACCGAGGAACTACCCCCGCCCACCAACCCCCTGGCCGTCGCTCGACGGCTGCTGCCCGATTGGCAGACCGAGGACGGACGGCTCGTGTGCCGACGCTGGCGGGCATCGTGGATGCGCTGGAACGGCTCCTGCTGGCGCGAGATGGACGAAGCGCAGATCCGCGCCGGCATGTACACCCGCCTCGAATACGCCGTCTACCAGGCGCCGGGCAAGGACGGGCAGACCGAGGAACGCGACTGGGCACCCACCAAGCAGAAGATCGGCAACCTTCTCGATGCGCTCGGGGCGATCACCCTGTTGCCCACCGACACCGACGCCCCGGCGTGGATCGATGGCCAGGGCGCCACGGGACAGGACGAGGGGCCCATCGTGGCCTGTGAGAACGGGCTACTCCGGATTCAGGATCGTGCGCTGCTGCCGCACGGTCCGGAGTTCTTCAACCTCGTGTCCGTGCCGTTCGCCTACGACCCCGACGCGAGTGCGCCGACGTGGGAACGGTTCCTCGCGCAGGTCTGGCCCGAGGACCCCGACACCATCGCCGCACTTCAAGAGTGGTTCGGCTACGTCCTCTCCGGGCGCACCGACCAGCAGAAGATCCTGCTCATCGTCGGCCCGTCCCGCTCCGGTAAGGGCACCATCGCCCGCGTGCTGAAAGCGCTGGTCGGCAAGGAGAACCTGGCCGGCCCGACCCTGGCCGGACTCGGGACGAACTTCGGTCTGTCCACGCTGGTCGGCAAATCCCTCGCGATCATCTCGGACGCCCGTCTGTCCGGCAACGACAACAGCCAGGTAGTGGAGCGGCTGCTGACGATCTCCGGCGACGACACGATCGACATCGACCGCAAGTACCGCGAACCGTGGACGGGCAAGCTGCCCTCGCGGCTGATGATCCTGTCCAACGAACTGCCGCACTTCGGCGACTCATCCGGCGTCATCGCCAACCGGTTCATCCTGCTCAGCATGCGCGTGTCGTGGCTCGGCAAGGAAGATCCCACCCTCACCGACCGCCTCACAGCCGAGATGCCCGGCATCCTCAACTGGGCTCTGGGGCGTTACCCCTTGACCGTGGACACCCTGATCATTGGATCGTGAAGATCCGAAGGACAGGAGTTCCCGTTGGGGACGTCGAAGTACTCGCCTGAGTTCCGGGCCGATGCCGTCGCGTTGTACCGCTCCAGCCCGGGCCGGACGTACGCGTCGGTGGCCAAGGATCTTGGGGTGAACCACGAGACGCTCCGCACCTGGGTGCGGGATGCCGAGCAGGCCGCCGTGCCCGGCGCGGTGGAGGCCAGCGAGTTGGAGAAGGAGAACAAGCGGCTGCGGGCCCAGGTGAAGGAGCTCGAGCTGGAACGCGAGATCCTGCGGAGGGCCGCGAAGTATTTTGCGGGCGAGACCAGCTGGTGAGCCGTTTCCAGTTCGTTGCCGACCACCATGACGCCTTCGGCGTGAAGCGGCTGTGCCGGATCCTGGGGCTCTCCCGTTCCGGGTTTTACCGGCACCTGGCCGGCTTGGATGCGCGGGCCGGGCGGGCGCGTGCGGACGCCGAACTTGCCGGGCGGATCACGTCGATCCACACCGAGTCCGACGGCACCTACGGGGCTCCGCGCGTCACCGCCGAGCTCCAGGGCGCCGGGCTGCGGATCAATCACAAGCGGGTGGAACGCGTCATGCGGAAGTTCGGCATCGTCGGGCTGCACCTGCGCAAGAAGGTCCGCACCACGGTCCCCGCAGCCGACGCCATCCCGGTGCCGGACCTGATCCAGCGGGACTTCACCGCCTCTGGGCCGAACAAGAAGTACGTCGGCGACATAACCTACCTCCCGGTCGGCGACGGCCAATTTCTTTATCTGGCAACGGTGTTGGACCTGCACTCCAAGCGTCTGGTGGGCTGGTCGATCGCCGACCACATGCGGACCGAACTGGTCACCGACGCCCTCAAGGCCGCCGCCGGCGCGCGGGGAGGGAACCTGCGCGGAGCGATCTTCCACAGCGACAACGGAGCCCAGTACGCCTCCAAGGAGTTCGCCCAGGTCTGCAAGGACCTCGGCGTGATCCGATCACGCGGGGCCGTCGGCACCAGCGCGGACAACGCCGCCGCGGAGTCGTTCAACGCCAGCATTTCGCGCCGCCCGCCTTGCGGTCTTCCGCTGGGTCACCCGCTACAACACCTGGCGACGGCACTCAGCCCTCGGTCAGCAGAGCCCGATCAACTACGAACAGCGATCAACTACGCTGACCACCGCCGCATAACAACCGGTGTCCACGATCAAGGGTGAAGGCCCCTGGAGGGGCTCGCCCGTCTCCAGCGCAACGGACGGATCACACAGCCACCGTCCAGCCGTGAGGCGATCACCACCTTGCAGGACACCGCCTCGCCCACCAGTGCATTCGTCCGCGAACGCTGCCAGACCGGCCCGACGTGCAGCGTCCCCGTGGACGACCTGTGGAACGTCTGGCGCGAGTGGGCTGAGGACAACGGCGTCCGTGCCGGCACGAAGCAGGTGTTCGGCCGCAACCTGCTCTCCGTGGTCCCTCAGCTCAACCGCTC
Organism: Streptomyces sp. NBC_01450; assembly: GCF_036227505.1. Taxonomy (NCBI): domain Bacteria; kingdom Bacillati; phylum Actinomycetota; class Actinomycetes; order Kitasatosporales; family Streptomycetaceae; genus Streptomyces; species Streptomyces sp. NBC_01450. The sequence continues at coordinate 5,004,822 of NZ_CP109480.1, forward strand.
CCGGCCCCGTGCGCCCTCGGGCGATGAGCGGATCGCCACGTACCACGGGATCGCCCTCAGCGGTTGAGACCACATTCCGCCGGGTCGCGGCCCATCGCGGCCCACCACGTCTGACCTGCGGATTTACCCACGCCTCATCGCGGCCCAACGCGGCCCAACCCGCCCGGAGGGCGGGCCGCGATGGGCCGCACAAAGGTGGGACAAAACCGCAGGTCACAGCCTTGGGCCGCGATGGGCCGCGACCCACAGCATTGTGACGCCAACCACACCCCGCCCCGCCCTCTCCTCACACCAAGGAGACCCTCCGCATGAGCACCCCCACCCGTCGGCGCCGCGCGCCGAAGGATGAACTGTTGCCCCTGAGTGACGTCCTGGAAGAACTCGGCATCAGCCGCCCGACCTGGTACCGGTGGCGCGATCGCGGTTTCGGGCCGGAAGCGCGCCGCACGCCGTCCGGCCGCATATGTGTGCGCCGAAGTGTCCTGGACGCCTTCAAAGAAGAATTGGAAACCGCGTGACCGAGTGGAGCTACACCGTCAAATTTTGGGCAATCCGTAAGCGCGACTATCGGAAGCCCTACCAACTCCGCTGGTTCGTGGGCACGAGTTCCCACTCGGAATCGTTCCTCACGTCGGGCCTCGCGAAAAGCCGAGAAGCCCAACTCATCACCGCAGCCAACGCAGGTGAACCGTTCGACGTGGAAAGCGGGCTCCCCAAGTCTCTGGTCGTCAAGGAACGGGACATCTCCTGGTACGAGCACGCCCGCAACTACATCGAGATGAAGTGGGACGACTCCCCCGGCTCCACGCGGCGGACGTTGGCCGAAGCCATGGCAACCGTGACGCCCGCGCTGGTGAAGGACACCAAGGGCATGCCCGACGTACGAGCTGTGCGTACCGCCCTCTATAGCTGGGCGTTCAACAAGAACCGCTGGGAAGACGACATACCTGCCGATGTAGCCAAGGTGCTGGATTGGTTCGAGCGCAAGTCGTTGCCCACGTCCGCACTCTCCGAACGCATGCTTGTAAGAGCCACCCTGAAAGCCCTGTCCAAGAAACTGGACGGCAAGACGGCCGCGCCCGGAACGATCCGGCGGAAGCGCGCCATCTTCCACAACTCCCTTGAATACGCGGTGGATGCCGAACTCCTCACTGAGAACCCGCTCACCCGAATCAAGTGGAGAGCCCCGGAGCAGGTGGAAGAAGAGGTTGACCCAGCCTGCGTACCGAACCCGGGGCAGGCCTCGAAGCTCCTGGCCGCCGTGCGTGAACAGAGCCCCCGTGGACGGCGCCTCGTGGCGTTCTTCGGCTGCATGTACTACGCGGCGGCGCGCCCGGCGGAAGTCATCGGGCTACGCCTCTCAGACTGCGACCTGCCGCGTCGTGGATGGGGCATGCTCCGCATCAGGGAGACGCGCCCCCGGTCGGGCTCAGCGTGGACGGACAGCGGCGAGCCACACGAGAAGCGAGGGTTGAAGCACCGTCCTCGAAAGGCAGTGCGGCCGGTCCCGATCCCGCCCGAATTGGTGGCTCTACTGCGGTGGCACGTCACCGCGTACGGCACCGCTCCTGACGGCCGGTTGTTCCAGACGCAGCGCGGTGGACTGATCCAGGACACCGGTTATGGGGAGGTCTGGGCTGAGGCTCGCTCACGGGCCCTGACGCCTGCCGAGTACGGCTCCACATTGGCCAAGCGTCCTTATGATCTTCGCCACACGGCGGTTTCTACGTGGCTCAGCTCCGGGGTGGAGCCACAGCTCGTGGCGAAGCGCGCCGGCCACAGCGTCGCAGTGCTACTCCGCGTGTACGCAAAGTTCCTAAGCGACGGAGACGATGCCGCCAACGCCAAGATCTCTGAACGCTTGGGGCGGCATGGCTGAGGGACCCACGGCCGCCGTCCGCGCCCCGTCCGCGAAACCCGAGAGAGAGCGTTCGAACACGAGACAGAGCGAGACAGTGCTCTGATCTCACGGGCGCATGACAAAGGGCCCGTGACCTGCGTAGAGGGCAGGTCACGGGCCCTTTGTTTCCCGTGTGGCGGCGCCAGGATTCGAACCTGGGAAGGCTGAGCCGGCAGATTTACAGTCTGCTCCCTTTGGCCGCTCGGGCACACCGCCGGGGTTGCTGCCCTGAGAACCGCTTTTCGGCGGTGCTCCCTGGCAACGACGTAAACGATACCTGATGCTCGGGGGTGCTTCGCCACCGGATTGATCTGCGCTTGGAGGGGAGGGGATGGCTAGGCTTATGCGGATGCGGCCGGGGACCTACGCCGGGCTCGACGGCCGCCCCTACGCACCCCGATACAAGGAGCCACAGGACATGGCCGACTCCAGTTTCGACATCGTCTCGAAGGTCGAGCGGCAGGAGGTCGACAACGCCCTCAACCAGGCCGCCAAGGAAATCTCGCAGCGCTACGACTTCAAGAACGTGGGCGCCTCCATCTCCTGGTCCGGCGAGAAGATCCTGATGGAGGCGAACTCCGAGGAGCGCGTCAAGGCCGTTCTCGACGTGTTCGAGACCAAGCTGGTCAAGCGCGGTATCTCGCTGAAGGCGCTGGACGCGGGCGAGCCCCAGCTCTCCGGCAAGGAGTACAAGATCTTCGCGTCCATCGAGGAGGGCATCTCCCAGGACAACGCGAAGAAGGTGGCGAAGATCATCCGCGACGAGGGCCCGAAGGGCGTCAAGGCGCAGGTGCAGGGCGACGAGCTGCGCGTCAGTTCGAAGAGCCGTGACGACCTGCAGGCCGTGCAGGCGCTGCTCAAGGGCAAGGACTTCGACTTCGCGCTGCAGTTCGTGAACTACCGGTAGCTGTCGGCCGCCAGCCGGCTTCGGCCGGTGGTTCGTTGCGCGTACGAGGAAAGTCGCGTGTACGAGGAGGGGTGGGCACCCGGGGGTGCCCACCCCTCTCGCCTGCTGGCTGCGGCCTCGAGGCGCGCGCTCAACGGCGCGAGTCGCCGAACAGGATGCGGTAGAGGACGAGCAGGACGAGCGAGCCGCCGATCGCGGCGGCCCACGTGGCGCCGTCGTAGAAGTGCTTGGCGATCGGGTGGTCCAGCCAGCGCGCGGAGATCCAGCCGCCTATGAACGCGCCCGCGATGCCGATGACGGTCGTGCCGATGAAGCCGCCCGGGTCGCGGCCCGGCAGCAGGAATTTGGCGATGGCTCCGGCCAACAGTCCCAGAATGATCCAGCTGATGATGCCCATGCCATGAACCTGCCTCTCCGCGCTGTGCCTGTGCTGTGCTCCTGCTCCGGACCCGTTGTGTCATGCCTTCGAGTCCGAGCAGCCGGTGGTCGTGACGGTGTTCGTCGCGCGTTGTCGGGGAGGACGCATCGTCGGCGGTGGTCGGTTGCAGCGATCAGTAGGGTGCCGCCCATGACACAGTCCGGATCCGCATTGCGGCGCACCCTGGGCGTCGGGGACGCCGTGGTCATCGGGCTCGGGTCGATGGTGGGTGCGGGGATCTTCGCCGCGTTGGGCCCCGCGGCACGGGCGGCCGGGTCAGGCCTGCTGCTCGGGCTCGCGGTCGCCGCCGTGGTCGCGTACTGCAACGCGATGTCCTCGGCACGACTGGCCGCCGTGTATCCCGCCTCCGGTGGCACGTACGTGTACGGGCGCGAGCGGCTCGGCGCCTTCTGGGGGTATCTGGCGGGCTGGTCGTTCGTCGTCGGGAAGACGGCCTCCTGTGCGGCGATGGCGCTCACTGTGGGCGCCTACGTCTGGCCGGGGCAGGCGCACGCGGTGGCGGTCGGCGCGGTGGTGGCCCTCACCGCGGTGAACTACGGCGGCATGCAGAAGTCCGCCTGGCTGACCCGGGCGATCGTGGCGGCGGTCCTCGCGGTCCTCGCTTCCGTGGTGGTCGTGTGTCTCGGCTCGGACGCCTCCGACGCCGGGCGGCTGGACGTCGGGGCCTCGGGTGGCGCGGGCGGGATTCTTCAGGCGGCGGGGCTGCTGTTCTTCGCGTTCGCCGGGTACGCGCGGATCGCGACGCTCGGCGAGGAGGTACGGGATCCGGCACGCACCATTCCGCGCGCGATCCCGACGGCTCTGGGTATCGCGCTCGTGGTGTACGCGGCGGTCGCGGTCGCGGTCCTCTCGGTGCTGGGGCCGGACGGGCTCGGGCGCGCCTCGGCGCCGCTGGCCGACGCGGTGCGGGCGGCCGGTGTGCCGGGGCTCGTGCCGGTGGTGCGGGTGGGTGCGGCCGTGGCCGCGCTCGGCTCCCTCCTCGCCCTGATCCTGGGCGTCTCACGGACGACGCTGGCCATGGCCCGCGACGGTCGTCTGCCGGGCGCCCTGGCCGCCGTACATCCACGCTTCCAGGTGCCGCACCGAGCGGAGCTCGCCGTGGGCGCGGTGGTCGCCGCGCTGGCCGCGACGGTGGATGTGCGGGGCGCGATCGGCTTCTCCTCCTTCGGTGTGCTGGCGTACTACGCCGTGGCCAACGCGTCCGCCTGGACGCTGAGTCCGACTCCGGCGGCGCGGGTGGTGCCGGTGGTGGGAATCGTCGGCTGCGTGACCCTGGCGTTCGCGCTGCCGACGGTCTCGGTGGTCGTGGGCGCGGCTGTGCTGGGGGTGGGAGCGGCCGCGTACGGCGTGAGGGCGTGGGCGGCTGCCTCGCGGTAGCCGTCGGACAGGCCCAGGGCCGGGTGCTACGAGGCCTGTCCCGCCGCCGTGCGTATGCGGAAGTCGGGCCACGGGGCCAAGTCCGTGTCGTCGTTGGACTCCTCGTACCAGCCGGAGCCCTCCAGCCAGGTGTCCAGCCACGTCTGAAGATCGGGTGCGTCCACGTACCAGGCGTGGTCGGCCTCGCCCGGGTTCGGCTCGAAGAGCAGGACTGTGCCCCGGGGACTGCGGCAGTCCACGCACGCGTACATCCCGCAGCCCCAGTGGGATATCGGCAGGACGCCCTCGGGCCAGGGCCAGTCGGGGTCCTGACGGCCGCTCTCACGGTGGGCGAGGTACTGCGGGACGGCGGCCGGCTCGCCGGACGGGGCGCCGTCGAGCAGCGGCAGCAGGCCGTACTCCGGACCAAAACCGCCGTCCCCTATCCGCAGATAGAGCGCGGCGAGCAGGGGCGGCAGGGGGAAGCCCAGGACGGCTTCGGCGCGGGCGACCGCCGCCGCGTCCACGGGCTCGGGGAGCGAAGGCCAGCCCCACGGGCGGGTGTTGCGGGCCTCCGTACCGACCCGTGCCAGCAACTGCTCGATTTCGGTCATGGATTCATGATGCAGCGCGCCACTGACAATCGGGCGGCCTGTGGATAACCCAACGGAGCGGAGCCCGCGGTGCGGGCCCGCTCCGTAGCCGCGGCCGGCTCACCCTGGGGCGCGCAGCCGAGCAGGTCGTAGCGGACGCGTGGCGCAGGGAGCGGGTCGGCGTAGAGCGCGTCGTCTGTGTCCTCGCGCAGGGCCCATATCGACTCACCGACGCCTCTGGTGCTGTACGCCGCCACGGCGTACTTCGGATGCTGCACCCCCGCACCGCCCTGTCAGCGCGTGGCGAACGGCTCGTCCGTGCTGACGATTTCGCGGCCCAGCGGGAGCAACGAGACCGGGATGAGCTTGAAGTTGGCGATGCCGAACGGGATGCCGATGATCGTGATGCACAGGAGGATGCCGGTGACGATGTGGGCGAGAGCGAGCCACCAGCCCGCGAGGACCAGCCACAGGACGTTGCCGACGCAGGAGGGCGCGCCCGCGTCGCGGCGCTCCACCGTCGTATAGCCGAAGGGCCACAGGGCGTAGACGCCGATACGGAAGGCAGCGATGCCAAAGGGGATGCCGATGATCGTGATGCACAGCAGCAAGCCGGCGAGCAGGTAGCCGAGGAACAGCCAGAAGCCGCTCAGGACGAGCCAAATGACGTTCAGGATTGTCTTCATTGCTGGCGACCTGCCATCTGCTCGAGCCGGGCAATGCGCTCCGCCATCGGCGGGTGCGTGGAGAACATCTTCGACATTCCCTGGCCCGGGCGGAAGGGGTTGGCGATCATCATGTGGCTGGCGGTCTCGATGCGCGGCTCGGGGGGCAACGGCAGTTGCTTGGTACCGGCGTCGAGCTTGCGCAGGGCACTGGCGAGGGCGAGGGGGTCCCCGGTGAGCTGGGCCCCGGACGCGTCCGCCTCGTACTCTCTGGAGCGGCTGATGGCGAGCTGGATGAGGGACGCGGCGAGCGGACCCAGGATCATGATGAGCAGCATGCCCAGGATGCCGGGGCCCTCGTCGTCGTTCGAACGGCCGACCGGGATCAGCCAGGCGAAATTCACCAGGAACATGATCACGGAGGCGAGGGCGCCGGCGACCGACGAGATCAGGATGTCGCGGTTGTAGACATGACTGAGCTCGTGGCCGATGACGCCGCGCAGCTCGCGTTCGTCCAGGATGCGCAGGATTCCTTCGGTGCAGCACACGGCCGCGTTGCGCGGATTGCGCCCCGTCGCGAACGCGTTCGGCGCTTCCGTCGGTGAGATGTACAGGCGCGGCATGGGCTGGCGGGCCTGGGTCGAGAGCTCCCGGACGATGCGGTACAAGGCCGGGGCCTCGAATTCGCTCACCGGGCGGGCGCGCATCGCGCGTAGAGCCAGTTTGTCGCTGTTCCAGTACGCGTACGCGTTCGTCCCGATCGCGATGAACAGCGCGACGACGAGGCCGGTACGCCCGAAGAAACTGCCGATGACGATGATGAGTGCGGACAGTCCCCCGAGGAGTACGGCGGTCCTGAGCCCGTTGTGCCGGCGGTGCACGGTACGCCCTCCAAGTGGTGCGGCAGGGGAACCCTTTGCTTACTGATGCCTTGCGTCCACTCTTCAGTGGACCCTCCCGTACTGGTCAACGCCAGGCGGGGAGCACTAGTTCCCTTGTGCGGGCGGTGGCGCGCGTAGGCCGTCCGGGTGGCGGTGTCAGAACAGGCCGGTCGCCGAGAAGCGCAGGACCAGCTGGGGTGCTCCGGAGAGGGCGATGCTGAGGACGGCCGTCAGGGCGATCGCGGCGGTCAGCGGGGCCGGGACGCGGTGTTTCTCGGGCTCGCCCTCGGGGGCGCGGAAGAGCAGTGTCGTCCACTGGAGGTAGTAGAAGAGCGCGATCACGACGTTGACGGCCATGACCACGGCCAGCCAGCCGAGCCCGGCGTCGACGGCCGCCGAGAAGACGGTGACCTTCGCGAAGAGGCCGATGATGCCCGGCGGCAGTCCCGCGAGGCAGAGCAGGAAGAAGCCGAGCATCAGCGCGGACAGGGGGCTCTTCGCGTACAGGCCTCGGTAGTCGCTGATGCGGTTCAGGGGGCTCGTACGGGCGACGAGCGCGGCCACGGCGAAGGCGCCCAGGTTCACCACGGCGTACATCAGGGCGTACGCGACGGTGGAGCCGACGGCCTTCCCGGCGTCCTTGGAGTAGGCGGCGGACGCGATGGGGACCAGGAGGTAGCCGGCCTGGCCGACGGAGGACCAGGCGAGCAGGCGGACCGCGCTGTACGCGCGTGTGGCCTGCTGGCGCAGGGCGCCGACGTTGCCGACGGTCATGGTGAGGGCGGCCAGCGCGGCGAGCGCGGGGCCCCAGACGTCCGCGTACGACGGGAGGGCGACGACGGTGACGAGGATCAGGCCGGAGAAGCCGACCGCCTTGCCGACGACCGACAAGTAGGCGGCGACCGGCAAAGGCGCCCCTACGTAGGTGTCGGGCACCCAGAAGTGAAAGGGCACGGCGGCCGTCTTGAAGGCGAAGCCGACGAGGGTCAGGACGACGCCCGCCTGCGCGAGGGTGTGGAACTGTCCGTCGACGTGCTGGATCTTGTCCGCGATCTGGGTGAGGTAGAGGGTGCCGGTCGTCGCGTAGACGAAGCTGACGCCCATGAGGCTCACGGCGGTCGCGGTGACGGAGGACAGGAAGAACTTCAGGGCCGCCTCGGAGGACTTCTTGTCGCCGCGTTTGATGCCGACGAGCGCGAAGGCGGGCAGTGAGGCGACTTCGAGGGCGACGATGAGGGTCGCGAGGTCGCGGGAGGCGGGCAGCAGGGCGGCGCCCGCGGCCGAGGAGAGCAGCAGGAACCAGAACTCCCCTTCGGGGAGTTCCTTGTTGGCGTCCTTCAGGGCCGTGACCGACAGCAGTGCCGCCAGGAGCGCTCCGCCGAGGACCAGGAACTGGATGACGAGGGTGAAGCGGTCCGCCGTATAGCTGCAGGTGTGCGTGTCGCCCGTCAGACAGAAGGTGGCGCGGTCGCCGTCCAGGAGGGGCAGCAGCATGAGCGCGGACGCGGCGAGCCCCGCCACCGACACCCAGCCGAGTACCGCCTTCTTCTCCTCTCCGATGAAGAGGTCGGCGACGAGCACGACGAGTCCGACGACCGCGGCGAGGGTGGGCGGCGCGATCGCGAGCCAGTCGACGGACTGGACCAGGGAGCTCATCGGGTGCCTCCTGCGAGGAGCTGCTGTACGGCCGGGTCGGTCAGGCCGAGGAGGGCCTTGGGCCACAGACCGGCGACGACGGTGAGGGCGACGAGCGGCGTCCAGGCCACGAACTCGTAGCTCTGGACGTCGGCGAGCTTCGGCGCTCCCTGCCGCGGGGTCTCGCCCATGCACACACGGCGTACGACGGCGAGCATGTACGCGGCCGTGAGCAATGTGCCGAAGGCGGCGATCGCCATGAACGTCAGATACGCGGGGCGGCTGAGGTCGGCGGCGGGTTTGAACGCGCCGAACAGGGCCAACATCTCGCCCCAGAATCCGGCGAGTCCCGGCAGCCCGAGCGAGGCGACGGCGGCGAAGGCGAGCAGGCCGCCGAGGCGCGGAGCCTTGCCGTAGAGCGCGGCGCCGGTCTCCTCGGCGAGGGTGTCGAGGTCGGTGGTGCCCGTGCGGTCCTTCAGCGCCCCGACGAGGAAGAAGAGGAGGCCGGTGATGAGGCCGTGGGCGATGTTGGCGAACAGCGCGCCGTTCACGCCGGTCGGGGTCATCGTCGCGATGCCGAGCAGGACGAACCCCATGTGACCGACGGACGAGTACGCGATGAGCCGCTTGAGATCGCCCTTCGCGCCCCGTTTCGCGAGGGCCAGGCAGGCCAGGGATCCGTAGATGATCCCGACCACGGCGAAGGCCGCGAGGTAGGGGGCGAAGGTGTGCATCCCGTCCGGCGCGATCGGCAGCAGAATCCGGACGAAACCGTACGTACCCATCTTCAGCAGTACGCCGGCCAGCAGGACCGATCCGACGGTGGGCGCGGCGGTGTGGGCATCCGGCAGCCAGCTGTGCAGCGGCCACATCGGCGTCTTGACCGCGAGCCCGATCCCGATCGCCAAAACGGCGATGACCTGCACGGATGTGGTCAGCGACCGGCCGTTGTCAGTGGCGAGTGCCACCATGTCGAATGTGCCCGCCTTGATTCCGATCAGGAGCAGGCCCAGCAGCATGACGACCGAACCGAGCAGTGTGAAGAGGATGAACTTCCAGGCCGCGGCCTGGCGCTGGGCACCGCCCCACCGGGCGATGAGGAAGTACATCGGGATGAGCACCATCTCGAACGCGAGGAAGAACAGCAGCAGATCGAGGACGGCGAAGGTCGCGAGGGTGCCGGACTCGAGGACGAGCAGCAGTGCGACGAAGGCCTTCGGGGTCGGCCCCGCGGGCATCTTGAAGTAGCTGTAGAGCGCGCAGAGGAAGGTCAGCAGCGCGGTCAGGACCAGAAGGGGGAGGGAAATGCCGTCGATGCCGAGGTGGATCCGCACGTCGAGTGCGGGGATCCAGCTGATGTCCGTCGTGGCCTGCATCTTTGACGGGTGGTCGTGGTCGAAGCCGAGCGCGAGGACGATCGCGGCGATGAGCACCACGCCGGTGACGATCACGCCGTGCCGCAGCACGGCCTGCTCGGGCGACTTCCCCTTCAGTCCGGGCGGCGCGGGCAGGAGAGCGGCGGCGGCGCCGATGAGCGGCCCGACGACGATCAACGCGAGAAGAATCTGCATCACGGATTCACTGATATCGATCACGCCTGCTCACGCTCCCGTGGCGACGAGGAGGGCGGCGACCACCAGGACGACGGTGCCGGCGAGCAGCGCGCTCACATAGGTCTGCACATTGCCGGTCTGCGCGCGCCGTACGGCGGCGCCGAGCAGGCGGGGTAGGGCGGCGGCACCGCGTACGTAGGTGTCGACGACCTCACGGTCGAGGAACCGGACGAGTGCGGCTCCGGCCTGGACCGGGCGGACGAACAGCACGTCGTACACGGCGTCGAGGTGGAATCCGACAGCCGCGTGCCGGTGCAGCGGGCCGAGCAGCAGCCGTCCGGGGTCCGCCGGGTCGGCGGCGTAGGCCACGTCTCCGAACACGGGCGCGTGCCTGGCGATCGCCTCCGCCTCGACCAGCGCGGGCTCGGCGTCGGGGTGGGCCGCGACCGCACCCATCGGCACGCGGGGAGCCAGCGCGGTGGTGTGCCGCCAGGCGCCGTAGGTGACGATCCCGCCGACCAGGGCGAGCCCCGTGCCGAGGACGGAGGTGGTGAGCACCGGTGTCAGGTCGCGGCCGTCGAACCAGTCGGGCAGCGGACCGTACGCCAGACCGAAGGCGAGGGACGGGACCGCGAGGACCCACAGCACGACGGTCATGCTGCGCGGTTCCTTGCCTTGGTCGGGGGCCTCGGCTCCTCGCCCGTGGAAGGTCAGCAGCCACAGCCGGGTCGCGTACGCGGCGGTGAGTACGGCGGTGACCAGACCGGCGACGAGGACGATCCAGCCCGCGGCGCCGGGGGCGTGCTCGGTGTGGCCGGTGGCGACGTGCTCGGCTGCGCCGAGGATCGCTTCCTTGGAGAAGAAGCCGCTGAACGGCGGGATCGCGGCGAGCGCGAGCAGCGCCACGGTCATCGTCCAGTAGGCGTCGGGGACGCGGGATCGCAGGCCCGTCATGCGGGACATGACGGCCAGGGAGTTGGTGCCGGAGGCGTGAATGATCACGCCGGCGGCGAGGAACAGCAGCGCCTTGAAGGCGCCGTGCGAGAGGAGGTGGAAGACGGCGGCACCACGGTCGCCGACGGCGAGGGCGCCGGCCATGTAACCGAGCTGGCCGATCGTCGAGTACGCGAGGACACGCTTGATGTCGTCCTGGGCGAGTGCGGCGAGTGCCGAGCCCGCCATCGTGACGGCGGCCATGACGGCGAGGACCACCATCGCGGCCGAGGAGGCCTGGAAGACGGGGAGGAGCCGGGCGACGAAGTAGATACCGGCGGCGACCATCGTCGCGGCGTGGATCAGGGCGGAGACGGGGGTCGGGCCCGCCATCGCGTCGGGCAGCCAGGTGTGCAGCGGGAACAGCGCCGACTTGCCCGCCACGCCGGCCAGGAGCAGCAGGGCGACCAGCGTCGGATGGTGCAGTCCACCGCTCGCCACGGTGCCGAGGACCGTGGTGATGCGGAACGACCCGGCGTCGGTGCCGAGGGCGAACAGACCGATGAGGAAGGGGACGTCGCCGAGTTTGGTGACCAGGAAGGCCTTGATCGAGGCGGCGCGGGCTTCGGGGATCTCCCAGTAGTGGCCGACCAGGAAGTACGAGCAGATGCCCATGACCTCCCAGCCGACCAGGAGCACGATCAGGTCGCCGGAGTAGACGACGAGCAGCATCGCGGAGGTGAAGAGGGAGACGAGAGCGGCGTACGAGGGGTAGCGCGGGTCATCGCGCAGGTAGCCCGTCGAGTAGATCTGCACGCAGGAGGCGACGACGCCGACGAGTACGGCGACGAGGGCGGCGAAGCCGTCGATGTGCAGGGAGAGTTCGATCGGGACCGAGCCGGTGGGCGTCAGTTCGGTGGCCGCGTTGATGGCCTGGCCACCGCCCTGGCGCACGGCGACCAGTACGGCGAGGACGAGCGAGGTGAGGGACGGCAGGACCGCGAGGGGGCGGACGTAGCCGGGGGCCGTGCGGCCGAGGAGGAGTCCGGCCGCGGCGCCCAGGAACGGAAGGAGGGGGACGAGGACGGCGAGGGTGGTCGTGGTCACGCGGTGGCCTCAGCCTTCTCGTCTCCCGTGACGGGGGCTTCTTCGGTGCCGTCGCCGTGGGAGCCGTCCGGGGCGGGGCCCTCGGCGGTGTCGCGGAGCTTGTCGATGTCCGAGGTGCCGCGGCCCCGGTAGACGGCGAGGACGATCGCCAGGCCGATGCCGATCTCGGCGGCCGCGATGGCGATGGTGAACAGGGTCAGGGCCTGGCCGGAGTGGAGCGTGTCGCGGGCGGTCCTGGAGAGCCAGACGTCGAAGGCGACGAGGTTCAGGTTGACGGCGTTGAGCATGAGCTCGACGGACATCAGGACCAGGATCGCGTTGCGGCGCGCGAGGACTCCGTACAGGCCCGTGCAGAAGAGGAGGGCGGAGAGCACGGCGGGATAGGCGAGGTGCATCAGCGGGTCCCTTCCTTCTCGCTCCGGCGGCTCTGGGCACCCGCGGGGGTGACAGCGTCCGCTGTGGTGGTCGCGTCCGCCTTCGCCTTGCGGGAGAGGACGATCGCGCCGACCAGGGCGGCGAGGAGGAGGACGGAGAGGGCCTCGAAGGGGAGGACCCAGTTCTGGAAGAGGCTCGCTCCGGTGACCTCGGTGGAGCCGGCGGCGGGGCCTTTCAGGTCGACCCAGGTGGTGCGGAAGGCATCCACGACCACCCAGACGAGGGCGGCGGCCGCGGCGACGGCCACGGTGAGGGCGGCCCAGCGGTTGCCGGAGTCGGCGTCCGGGGAGCGGCCGATCGGCGCCTTGGTGAGCATCAGACCGAACAGAAGGAGGACGACGACGGAACCGACGTAGATGAGCACCTGCACCCAGGCGATGAACTCGGCCGTGAGCAGGAGGTACTCGACGGCGAGGCCGCCGAGCGTCATCACCAGCCACAGGGCGGCGTGCACCAGCTGCTTGGTGGTGACGGTGACGATCGCGGCGCCGAAGGAGACCAGGCCGACCAGGAGGAAGGCGATCTCGACACCCGTCGGGGAGAGGAAGCCGTGGCTTTCGGCGGCGGTGGTGGTGGCCCGCGCCGCGGCGGCCGTGGCTGCTGCGAGGCTCACGACGCACCGTCCTGCGGGTCGGAGGGCTTGGAGGGCTTGGAGGGATCAGGCATGCCCGTGGTCGTGGTCGTGCCTGTGGTCGAGCCCGTGGCCGGGGGTTCGGGCCGGGCTGCCTGTTCGGCTGCCTGCGCCTCGAGTTCGGCTGCCTCGACGGCTGTGGCTGCCTCGGCGGCGAGCTTGTCGGCGGTTTTGCGGGCGGCGGCCAGTTCCTTCGGTTCCTCTGCGCCTGGGTCGAGGGCGGGCGGGGCCGGGACCGTCCACATCCACTCGCGGAGCTTGTCGCGTTCGTGGGTGAGTTCGTGGATGTCGGTCTCCGCGTACTCGAACTCCGGAGACCAGAACAGGGCGTCGAAGGGACAGACCTCGATGCAGATACCGCAATACATGCACAGGGAGAAGTCGATGGCGAAACGGTCGAGGACGTTACGGCTGCGCTCGCGGCCACCGGGGGCGGCCGGCGGGACCGTCTCCTTGTGCGAGTCGATGTAGATGCACCAGTCCGGGCACTCACGGGCGCACAGCATGCAGACCGTGCAGTTCTCCTCGAACAGGCCGATGACGCCGCGGGAGCGGGGCGGGAGTTCAGGCTGGGCGTCCGGGTACTGCGCGGTGACGGTCTTCTTCGTCATCGTGCGGAGGGTGACGGCCAGGCCCTTGGCGAGTCCGGAGCCAGGAATGCGGGAACGGGTGGGCCGGAGAGACTCAGCCATGCGAGATCACCACCTTGACGATGCCGGTGAGGGCGATCTGGGCGAGGGAGAGGGGGACGAGGAGGGTCCAGGAGAGTTTCTGGAGCTGGTCCTCGCGCAGGCGGGGGTAGGTGACGCGCAGCCAGATCACGACGAAGGCGAGGAGGGCCGCCTTCAGGAGGGTCCAGACCCAGCCGAGGCCGTCGGCACCCCACGGACCGTGCCAGCCGCCCAGGAAGAGGACGGTGGTCAAAGCGCACAGGACGACGATTCCGGCGTACTCGGCGAGGAGGAAGAGCGCGAAGCGCAGGCCCGTGTACTCGGTGTACGCGCCGAAGATGATCTCCGAGTCGGCGACGGGCATGTCGAAGGGCGGGCGCTGGAGTTCGGCGAGGCCCGCCACGAAGAAGACGATCGCGCCGACGATCTGCCAGGGCAGCCACCACCACTCGAAGGCGGCGACGATGCCGGGCAGGGAGACCGTGCCGGCCGCCATCGCGACGGAGGCGGCGGTCAGCAACATCGGGAGTTCGTACGCGAGGAGCTGGGCGGCGGTACGCAGGCCGCCGAGGAGGGAGAACTTATTGGCCGAGGCCCAGCCCGCCATGATCGAGCCGAGGACGCCCACGCCCATCACCGCGAGGACGAAGAAGATGCCCGCGTCGACGACCTGGCCCACCGCGCCCTCACCCGGGCCGATCGGGATGGCGAGGAGGACGAGGAGATACGGGAGGAGCGCCACGGCGGGGGCGAGCTGGAAGATACGGCGGTCCGCGCCCGCGGGGACGACGTCTTCCTTCTGCGCGAACTTCACGCCGTCCGCGACGAGCTGGGCCCAGCCGTGGAAGCCGCCGGCGTACATGGGGCCGAGGCGGCCCTGCATGTGGGCCATCACCTTGTGCTCGGTCTGACCGACGATCAGGGGGAACGTCAGGAACACGACGAAGACAACGAGGAGGCGTAGGGCGACGTCGAGAGCGTCGTTCACTGCGTGCCTCCGGCTGGGTTTCTGGGGGTGGGGTCTTCAGGGGTGGAGTCTTCGGGCGTGGAGTCTTCGGGTGTGGGGGTGGAGTCGGGGTCCGCGCCGGAGTCCGAGTCAGGGGATGCCGGGGGTTTCGCGGTGGCCTCGGGCTCCTCGGTGCCCTCAAGGCCTCGGTCCGGCTTGGACCCCGCCCCCGGCTCCGACTCCAACTCCGACCCGGGCTCCGACCCGGGCTCCGACCCGGGCTCCGCCTTCGGTTCGTCGAAAGCGGGGCGGGCGTGGTGCCAAGGGGCGTCGGAGCTGCGCGACGCTGCGGGCCTTGCCTGTCCGGTGGGAGCTGACGGCTCGACGAGAGTGGACGGCTCGGCGGAGGGTGTCGGTTCCGTCGCGGTCGTCGGTTCGGTCGAGGCTGTCGGTTCGGTGGGGGCGGGTGGGGCGGTGGACGGTGTCCTTTGCGTCGCCGAGCCCTGGCTCGCGCTACACGTGCGGCGGGGGCCGGCGGGAGGTGTGGGCTCGGCGGGTCCCGGGGCGTCGGGGGGTGTCGGGGTCGCCTGCTGCTCGGCGGCCGGGGCCTCGGTCCGCTGGCTGGCCGAGCCCTGGCCGGCGCTGCGCGCCCGGCGCGGTGGCGTCGGGGCCTGCGCACCGGCAGCGGCGGCGGCAGCGGTACCTGCTGTGGCGGGACCGGCCTCCGTGCCACCACCAGCGATGGCCTGGCTTGCCGAGCCCTCGCCCGCCGTGCGGGCCCGGCGTACCGGGCGGTCGCCGGCGGCGCGGGCCGCTCCGCGCGCCGGGCGGGCGGGGGCCGGGGGGAGCTGGCCCTTCAGGGGACCCCATTCGTTGGGGTCGGGGACGCCGGGCGGAAGCATCTGGCGACGCTTGGGTCCACCGTGATCGGACTCCCCCGGCTCCTTCGCACCGGGCCAGGCCTTGGCGACACGGGCGGCGAGGACGAAGTCCTTGCGGAGGGGGTGGCCCTCGAAGCCCTCGGGGAGAAGAAGGGGGTCCAGGCCGGGGTGACCCTCGAAGGTGACGCCGAACATCTCGTGGGTCTCGCGCTCGTGCCAGCCGGCGCCGGCGTACACGGAGACCGCCGTCGCCAGGACGGGTGCCGAGTGCGGGACGGTCGTACGGACGAGGAGGCGGCGTACGGGAGACAGGGCCACCACGTGCGCGGCGACGCG
Organism: Streptomyces sp. NBC_01450; assembly: GCF_036227505.1. NCBI lineage: Bacteria > Bacillati > Actinomycetota > Actinomycetes > Kitasatosporales > Streptomycetaceae > Streptomyces > Streptomyces sp. NBC_01450. The sequence goes on from NZ_CP109480.1 coordinate 5,020,691, forward strand.
GAAGCCGGTGCCGGGTTCGTCGACGGCGCTCAGCCAGTCGAAGTAGGTGCAGTTCAGCGAGTCGCGCGCGGTCTCCAGGGCGCGGACCCAGACAGCCGGCGGTACGTCGACCGTCAGGACCTCGTACGACTCCTCGGCCGTGGCCTCCGGGCCGAAGAGTTCCTCGACAGGGGCGGGGAGCCAGCCGACGGTCATCGGTCCTCACCCACGGCGGGCGGGCGCACCAGGTCGCTCTGGAGGGCGGCGGCCGACGGACGCGGCGAGGAGCCGTAGCGCTCTCCCAGCGACTCGCGGGCGATCTTCTCCTGGAGCTTGAGGATGCCCTGCAGCAACGCCTCGGGGCGGGGCGGGCACCCGGGGACGTAGACGTCCACCGGGATGATCTGGTCGACGCCCTTGGTGACGGAGTAGGAGTCCCAGTACGGGCCGCCGCAGTTGGAGCACGCGCCGAAGGAGATGACGTACTTCGGCTCCGGCATCTGCTCGTACAGGCGCTTGACGGCCGGGGCCATCTTGTCCGTGACCGTGCCGGAGACGACCATCAGGTCGGCCTGGCGCGGACCCGGTGCGAACGGGATCACGCCGAGCCGGATGAAGTCGTGCCGGGCCATCGACGCGGCGATGAACTCGATCGCGCAGCAGGCGAGCCCGAAGTTGAAGACCCAGAGCGAGTAGCGACGGCCCCAGTTCAGGACCACCTTCATCGGTTCCGGGGCCAGCCTGGAGAGCGCGCCGAGCCGCTTCGGCTCGGGCAGCAGCACCGGTTCGGGCAGTACCACCGGCTCGGGCAGCGGCACCGGCTCGGAGGTCTTCGAGGGGGTCACGTCCATGTCAGGACGCCCTTCTTGTATGCGTACAGCAGGCCCACGGCCAGGAAGCCGAGGAAGATGAACATCTCCACGAGGGTGGCCGCGCCGTAGCCGGGCGCGGCGAAGACGGTCGCCCAGGGGAAGAGGAAGATCGAGTCGACGGCGAAGATGACGTAGAGGAAGGCGTAGACGTAGTAACGGACCTGGGTGTGGGCCCAGCCCTCGCCGACGGGGTCGACGCCGCACTCGTACGTCAGGAGCTTCTCGGGGGTCGGGACCACCGGCCGCAGCAGACGGCCCGCCCCGAAGGCGACGGCGACGAAGAGCACGCCGACGACGACGAGCAGTCCGACGACCGAGTACGACTGGAAGTAGCCCGCCGCGACGACGGCCCCGGTTGCCGTGACAACAGTCGGTTCCGGCACGTCAGCCCCTCACTCCCTGACCTCGTTGCGCCCGACGCGCACGCCCCGTCGCGCACGCTGTGATGCGCCCTGTTCGACGATCTGTACGGACGGGAGTCTAGGGCCTGCTAAAGAGACGGTAAGCAGCCCGTCACGCATTGGCTATCGGGGTCATGTCACCGACTCGTCCGCCTCGCCCGGCGCCGGGTTCCCGGACTCGTCCGGCTCACGCGCCACCGGGTCCCCGTCCGCACCTCGCGGTCACTTCCCATTTCACCTCGCGAGCACAGCCACGTACACCTCACGGCGGTGTTCGCTTTCACCTCAAGGGGTGGGGTTTTCCCCAGTGGATCGTGGCGGTCGACCTCATGGCGCGACGGCTCGCCGCCGGGCAGGCTAGCGAATATGACCGAACGCATCACCCCTGTCGGCTCCGTCGGGCCATCGAACCCGCCGCAAGCCCCGCATACCCCGGACGCGCCCGACGCGCCGGACGAGTCGGCCGACAACGACCGGCTGCCTCCGGCTCGCTTCGCCCTCGGCCGGCAGACGTGGAAGGAGATCGCGCATCTCCTCGCGAATCTGCCGGTGTCGATCGTCGGCTTCGTGTACGTCGTGACACTCATCTCCATGGGCGCGGGGCTGGCGGTGACGGTGGTCGGGCTGCCGCTGCTCGCGGGCGGGCTGCTGGGCGCGCGGCTGCTGGGCCGGATGGAGCGGGCGCGGGCGCGCAAGCTGCTCGGCGTGCGGATCGACGAGCCGAGCCCGGTACTGGTGCGCCGGACGGGCTTCTTCTCCTGGTTGTGGTCGAGCCTGAGGGACTCGGTGGCCTGGCGGACGGTGCTGTACGACTTCATCCGGCTGCCGTGGGGCATCGTCACCTTCACCGTCACGCTCACGTCGTTGTTCCTGCTGTGGCCGGTACTGCCGTTCCTCGCCCGGGGGCTGACGAACGTGGACCGGGCCATGGTGCGCGGGCTGCTGTCGCCCTCGGACGAGTTGGAGCGGCGCATCGCCGAGCTGGAGTCGGACCGGGGAGTCGTGGTGGACACCGCCGCGGCGGACCTGCGGCGCATCGAACGGGACCTGCACGACGGGGCGCAGGCACGGCTCGTCAACCTCGCGATGGGGCTCGGCCTGGCCAAGGAGAAGCTCCTTGAGGGCCAGGCCGACGAGACCGTCGCGGCCATGGTCGACGAGGCGCACGGCGAGGTGAAGCTGGCCCTGCAGGAGCTGCGCGATCTCGCGCGCGGCATCCATCCCGCGGTCCTCACCGACCGGGGCCTCGACGCGGCGCTGTCGTCGATCGCCTCGCGCTGCACCGTGCCGGTGAAGGTGACGGCCGACCTCGCGACGAGACCGGCCGCCGCGATCGAGGGCATCGCCTACTTCACCGTGTCCGAGCTGCTGCAGAACGTCAGCAAGCACAGTGGGGCGCGGTCCGCGTCCGTCGACGTGTGGCGGGCGGACGAGCGGCTGCTCATACAGGTCCGGGACGACGGGCACGGTGGGGCGGCCCTCGACGGCGGTACGGGGATGGCGGGGCTCGCGGACCGGCTCGGTGCGGTGGACGGGCTGTTCCTCATCGACTCACCGCCCGGCGGGCCGACCACCATCACGGCGGAGCTGCCTTGGCGGAACCGGGGGGATGGGCAGGACGGGCGGGACTGAGGGGGCGGGAGGGACGGGACTGACGGGGCGGGCGGGACTGGCGGGGCGGGACTGGTTCTTACGGCCGTGGTTCCCGCGTCTCCCGCATCTCCCGCGTCTCCCGCTCTTCTCGCGTTTCCCGCGTCTCCCGCGTCTCCCGCGCTTTCCGGGCGGACGCCGGTCTCCGAGGTAGGGAAAACCCCCGTTCCAAGACGCCGACCCGCTCCATGGTCGGGAAGGGCCGGGCGCAGCAGGGTGGGAGTACGAGGCGACGAGCAGGACGAGTAGAACGGACGACACCGATGGCGACGGAGTACGGACAGGGGTACGGGTACCCGAGCGGGCCCGGATTCCGCGGGGCGGGTGCCGAGGAGCGGCGGCACCGTCTCCCGGCACCGCTGCGGGCGCCGATCGAGGCCCGCAGCTGGCGTGAGTTCGGCTATGTGATGCTGAGCCTGCCTCTCGGCCTCATCATGTTCACGTTCGCCGTCACGATGTTCTCGCTCGGCATGGGGCTGCTGATCACCTTCCTCGGCATCCCGGTGCTCGCCGCGGCCCTCGCCGGCTGCCGCGGATTCGGCGCGTTGGAGCGTGCGCGGGCGCGCGGGTTGCTCGGGCTCGAGGTGGCGGCGCCGGAGCCCTTGCGGGTGCGGAAGCACGGGGCGATGGCATGGATGGGGGCGGTCCTCAAGAACGGTCCGGCGTGGCGGCATCTGCTGTACGCGGTGGTGCAGTTCCCGTGGTCGGTGTTCTCGTTCATGGTGTCGCTGAGCTTCTGGGCGTACGGCTGGGCGATGCTGACGTATCCGCTGTGGTTCTGGCTCTTTCCGGTGTACGGCGGGCAGGGCGGCCTGCAGCTCTACGGCGACGAAACGCACGGCATCTACCTCGACAACCCCTTCGAGATCACCGTCACCGCGCTGCTGGGGCTCCTGATCACGATGGCCACGCCGTGGATCGTGCGGGCGCTGACCACGGTGGACCGGGTGATGGTGGCGGGGCTGCTCGGGCCGTCGCGGCTGGCGAGCCGGGTCGTCGAGCTGGAGTCGGACCGGGGGGTCGTGGTCGACGCCGCCGCGGCGGACCTGCGGCGCATCGAACGGGACCTGCACGACGGGGCGCAGGCACGGCTCGTCAACCTCGCGATGGGGCTCGGGCTGGCCAAGGAGAAGCTCACCGAGGATCCGCAGGCCGCGGCGAGGATGGTGGACGAGGCGCACGGTGAGGTGAAGACGGCGTTGCAGGAGCTGCGGGATCTGGCGCGCGGGATTCATCCGGCCGTGCTGACCGATCGTGGGCTGGATGCGGCGCTGTCCTCGGTGGCCTCGCGGTGCACCGTGCCGGTGCAGGTGGATGTGGATCTTCCCGCTCGGCCCGCGCCGGCGATCGAGGGGATCGCGTACTTCACCGTTTCCGAGCTTCTGCAGAACATCAGCAAGCACGCGCGGGCGACGCGGGCCACGGTCGATGTGTGGCGGGTCGAGAACCGGTTGATGCTTCAGGTTGTCGACGATGGTGTGGGTGGGGCGGATGTTTCCGGTGGGTCCGGGCTTGCGGGGCTGTCGGAGCGGCTCAGTGCGGTGGACGGGATTCTGGTGGTGGACTCGCCTGTGGGTGGGCCTACTCGGATTACGGCGGAGTTGCCCTGGCGGGGGTGAACCCGGGGGTGCCGGGTGGGGGGGGTCCTCGCCCCCGCCGCCCCTACCCGTCCCATCCCCTGGGGCTCCGCCCCAGACCCCGCCAGGGGCGCTGCCCCGGACCCCGGCGGGGCTCCGCCCCTGCACCCCACCAGTTCGAAATCACCGCCCCCGGAAAAAACCCACCCGGAGACAAAAGTGCGCCCCCGTATTCCCCTTCCCTCTGCCCCTTGATTCCCGTTGATTGCCCTTGATTCCCCTTGCTCGGGCGCGGGTCGGTCCGAATGCTGGGATGCTGAGGGCTGATGTGTGAGCGGGGACGTGGTGGCCGGCGTGGGCCGGAGACGGGTGTGGGGGGCCGAAAATCGTGGAGGACAGGGTGCGGGTGGTCATCGCCGAGGATTCAGTGCTGCTCAGGGAGGGCCTGACCCGGTTGTTGACCGACCGTGGGCACGACGTCGTGGCCGGCGTCGGGGACGGCGACGCGCTGATCAAGACCATCACCGACCTGGCGGCCCAGAACGCGCTGCCGGACGTCGTGGTCGCCGACGTACGGATGCCGCCGACGCACACCGACGAGGGCGTGAAGGCGGCCGTGCAGCTGCGCAAGCACCATCCGGGGGTGGGGGTGCTGGTGCTGTCGCAGTACGTGGAGGAGCGCTACGCCACCGAACTGCTGGCCGGTTCCAGCCGTGGCGTCGGCTATCTGCTCAAGGACCGCGTCGCGGAGGTTCGCGAATTCGTGGACGCGGTGGTGCGGGTGGCCCAGGGGGGTACCGCGCTGGACCCGGAGGTGGTCGCGCAGCTGCTCGGGCGCAGCCGCAAGCAGGATGTGCTGGCCGGGCTCACCCCACGGGAGCGGGAGGTCCTAGGACTTATGGCCGAGGGACGCACCAATTCGGCGATCGCCCGGCAGCTCGTGGTGAGTGACGGAGCGGTCGAGAAACACGTCAGCAATATCTTTCTGAAACTCGGGCTGTCCCCGAGCGACGGGGATCACCGGCGTGTTCTCGCCGTCCTCACGTATCTGAACTCCTGAGGGACTGACACTGGGGCAGCCGACCGGAATCCCCCGCGAGGCCCAGGGGCGCCCGACACGGCACCAGAGCGGCACCAGCGCGGCGCGAGACCGGCACGAGACCGGCACGAGAACCAAAGGATGAGGTGGAAGCGTCTTCCAGAGGAGCGTCGGGGGCGAGTAAGTCATGACAATTCAGGGCGTCGAACCGTCTCAAAATGGTGTCCATCATGCGAACGGCCGAGGGAAGGCGACCCTTACAGACGTAGGGTTGGTCCTGGGAAGGTCTGCGGGAAGGCCGCTCCCAGACAGCCGCCTCGAAGGAGGTCCAGTTAAGTGACCAGCCAGGTCAGTAGCCCAGCGGAGCATGCCGACGGAGCCGTCGTAGGAGAACAGCGCAAACCGGCGAGGGCAAAGGAAACTCGCCGGCTCGACCGGGTGATCATCCGGTTCGCGGGTGACTCCGGTGATGGAATGCAACTCACCGGCGACCGCTTCACCTCCGAAACGGCGTCCTTCGGCAATGATCTTTCCACGCTGCCGAACTTCCCCGCCGAAATCCGAGCGCCCGCAGGCACACTGCCGGGCGTTTCTTCATTTCAGCTGCATTTCGCGGACCACGACATCCTCACGCCCGGTGACGCGCCGAATGTCCTGGTAGCCATGAACCCGGCCGCCCTGAAGGCGAACATCGGTGATGTGCCGCGTGGCGCGGAGATCATCGTCAACACGGACGAGTTCACCAAGCGGGCGATGGCGAAGGTCGGCTACGCCGCCAGCCCGCTGGAGGACGGTTCGCTGGACGGGTACGCCGTCCATCCGGTCCCGCTGACGACGATGACGGTCGAGGCGCTCAAGGAGTTCGAGCTGTCCCGCAAGGAGGCCGAGCGCAGCAAGAACATGTTCGCGCTGGGGCTTCTGTCGTGGATGTATCACCGGCCCACCGAGGGCACGGAGAAGTTCCTGCAGACCAAGTTCGCGAAGAAGCCCGAGATCGCCGCCGCCAACATCGCCGCGTTCCGGGCGGGCTGGAACTTCGGCGAGACGACGGAGGACTTCGCGGTCTCGTACGAGGTCGCTCCGGCCGCCAAGACCTTCCCGACCGGCACCTACCGCAACATCTCCGGGAACCTGGCCCTGTCGTACGGCCTGATCGCCGCCTCCAAGCAGGCGGACCTGCCCCTCTACCTGGGCTCTTACCCGATCACCCCCGCCTCCGACATCCTGCACGAGCTCAGCAAGCACAAGAATTTCGGCGTGCGCACCTTCCAGGCCGAGGACGAGATCGCGGGCATCGGCGCCGCCCTGGGCGCGGCCTTCGGCGGCTCCCTCGCCGTCACCACCACCTCCGGGCCGGGCGTGGCACTGAAGTCGGAGACCATCGGGCTCGCGGTCTCCCTGGAACTGCCACTGCTGGTCATCGACATCCAGCGCGGCGGGCCGTCCACGGGTCTGCCGACGAAGACGGAGCAGGCGGACCTGCTCCAGGCGATGTACGGGCGCAACGGAGAGGCCCCGGTCCCGGTGGTCGCCCCGTGCACACCGGCCGACTGCTTCGACGCCGCCCTGGAGGCGGCCCGGATCGCCCTCACCTACCGCACCCCCGTCCTCCTCCTGTCCGACGGCTACCTGGCCAACGGCTCCGAGCCGTGGCGGATCCCAGAGGTCGACGAACTCCCGGATCTGCGGGTGCAGTTCGCGCAGGGCCCGAACCACACGCTGGACGACGGCACGGAAGTGTTCTGGCCGTACAAGCGCGACCCGCAGACCCTGGCCCGCCCCTGGGCGATCCCGGGCACACCGGGGCTCGAACACCGCATCGGCGGCATCGAGAAGCAGGACGGCACGGGCAACATCTCCTACGACCCCGCCAACCACGACTTCATGGTCCGCACCCGCCAGGCGAAGATCGACGGCATCGATGTCCCGGACATCGAGGTCGACGACCCCTCCGGCGAGGCCAACACCCTCGTGCTGGGCTGGGGTTCGACGTACGGACCCATCACCGCGGCGGTACGGCGGCTGCGGGCGGCCGGGGAGAACGTCGCGCAGGCCCATCTGCGCCACCTCAACCCCTTCCCCCAGAATCTCGGAGCGGTGCTGGGGCGTTACGAGAAGGTGGTGATCCCCGAGATGAACCTCGGCCAGCTCGCCACTCTCGTCCGGGCGAAGTACCTGGTCGACGCGCACTCCTACAACCAGGTCAACGGCATGCCGTTCAAGGCCGAACAGCTCGCCACGGCGCTCAAGGAGGCCATCGATGGCTGAGACGACCGCAGGAAGCGCGGACACGATCGAGTCGCTCACTCTGGTGCCCAAGGCCGAGGCCAGGCAGTCCATGAAGGACTTCAAGTCCGATCAGGAAGTGCGCTGGTGCCCCGGTTGCGGTGACTACGCGATCCTGGCCGCCGTGCAGGGCTTCATGCCCGAGCTCGGCCTCGCCAAGGAGAACATCGTCTTCGTGTCGGGCATCGGCTGCTCGTCCCGCTTCCCGTACTACATGAACACGTACGGCATGCACTCCATCCACGGCCGCGCACCCGCCATCGCGACGGGCCTCGCCTCCAGCAGGCGGGACCTGAGCGTGTGGGTGGTGACCGGTGACGGGGACGCCCTCTCCATCGGCGGCAACCATCTGATCCACGCGCTGCGCCGCAACGTGAACCTGAAGATCCTGCTGTTCAACAACCGGATCTACGGCCTCACCAAGGGTCAGTACTCGCCGACCTCCGAGGTCGGCAAGATCACCAAGTCGACGCCGATGGGTTCGCTGGACGCGCCCTTCAACCCGGTGTCCCTGGCCATCGGCGCGGAGGCGTCCTTCGTGGCCCGGACCGTGGACTCCGACCGCAAGCACCTCACCGACGTACTGCGGCAGGCCGCCGCCCACCCGGGCACGGCGCTGGTGGAGATCTACCAGAACTGCAACATCTTCAACGACGGCGCCTTCGAGGTCCTCAAGGACAAGCAGCAGGCCGAGGAGGCGGTGATCCGTCTCGAACACGGGCAGCAGATCCGCTTCGGCGCGGAACGCGCCAAGGGTGTCGTACGGGATCAGCTGACCGGTGATCTGAAGGTCGTCGCCGTCACCCCGGAGAACGAGGCACAGATCCTGGTCCACGACGCCCACTCCGCGTCCCCGACCACGGCCTTCGCGCTCTCCCGGCTGGCCGACCCGGACACCCTGCACCACACCCCGATCGGCGTCCTGCGCTCCGTGGAGCGGCCGGTCTACGACACCCAGATGGCCGACCAGCTCGACACGGCCATCGAACAGAACGGCAAGGGTGACCTCGCGACGCTCCTCGCGGGCGGGGACACCTGGACGGTCGTGGGCTGAGCGAGCCGCCCGTTCGAGGCGTTCTTCGAGGCGTTCTTCGAGGCGTTCTTCGAGGCGTTCTTCGAGGTGATCTTCTAGGCGTTCTTCTGGGCGCTCAAGAGGTTCCAGGGGCCCGGGCGGCTGACGCCCGGGCCTCGTCGTACGCGTGACGGGACTTCTCGACGTCGTCCATCCGGTCCTTGGTCCAGACGGCCAGCGCGCGCACCTGCTCGGCGGCCTCGCGGCCGAGTCCGGTGAGCGAGTAGTCGACGCGGGGCGGGATCACGGGCTTCGCGTCACGGTGGACGAGACCGTCGCGCTCCAGGGTCTGGAGGGTCTGGGTGAGCATCTTCTCGCTGACCCGGCCGATCGCCCGGCGCAGCTCGCTGAAGCGGTAGGGGCGGTCGAGCAGCTCGATCAGTACGAGCACGCCCCAGCGGCTGGTGACGTGCTCCAGGACCAGGCGGTACGGGCACATCGCCTCGCCGATGTCGTACTTGGAGACGGCCGGGGGCTTGGAGACGGCCGGAGTCTTGGCGGCGGCCGCGGCTTCTACAGATGTCTCTGCGCTTACTCCCATGCCAGTACCTTACTTCAAAGTGGGTACTTTCGCAGAGTTAGTGCACCTCCTAGGGTGAGTGGCAGACCCACCCCACAAGGAGCCAAGTCATGAGCATCGTCGTCACCGGAGCCACCGGACACCTCGGCCGCCACGTCATCGAAGGGCTGCTGGAGAAGGTTCCGGCCGACCGGATCACCGCCGTCGTCCGCGACGCGGAGAAGGCCGCCGGCTATGCGGCCCGCGGTGTGAAGATCGCGGTCGCCAACTACAACGAGCCCGAGACCTTCGGGACCCTCTTCGCCGCCGGCGACAAGGTGCTGCTCATCTCCGGCAACGAGTTCGACAAGGGCCGCGTGGCCCAGCACCAGGTCGTCCTGGACGCCGCCAAGGCCGCCGGGGTCGCGCTCTTCGCGTACACCAGCGCCCCGGGCAGCCTGACCGCCGCCCTCGCCGACGACCACAAGGGCACCGAGAAGGCGATCCTGGAGTCGGGCGTGCCCTACGCCCTGCTGCGCAACGGCTGGTACAACGAGAACTACACCGAGAACCTCGCCCCGGCCCTCGAGCACGGCGCCGTCACCCAGGCCGCCGGTGACGGCAAGGTCGCCTCCGCCACCCGCGCCGACTACGCGGCCGCCGCCGTGGCCGTACTGACCGGCGAGGGCCACGAGAACAAGACGTACGAGCTGAGCGGCGACACCGCGTGGAGCTTCGCCGAGTACGCCGCCCTGGTGGCCGAGCGGTCCGGCAAGGAGATCGTCTACAACGCCGTCTCCGTCGAGGCGCTCACCGGCATCCTGACCGGCGCCGGACTGCCCGGCCCCCTCGCCGCGATCCTGGCGGGCGTCGACGCGTCCATCGAGAAGGGCGAGCTCGCCGGCACCAGCGGTGACCTGTCCCGGCTGACCGGCCGCCCGACCACGCCGGTCGCCGAGTCGATCGCGGCGGCGCTGAAGGGCTGACTCCCCTCGGGGCCCTGGCACCGTCGCCCTCCCAGCCCTCGCCTGTCATGACCGTATGGCGATACGGGCATGACAGGCGGGGGTGCCCGGCGCTACCTTCTTGGAGGCTGCACGGGAGCAGCTGCGCGAGAGGGAGGGCCGGTGGCCGTGCGGCAGGCGAAGAACTCGATGGGGGCGACCGGCTCCACAGGCTCCAGTGACCCTGTCGGCTCGACGGGACCCCGGACATCCAGGGCCGAGCAACGCATCGGCCTGTTGAACGGCTTCGCCGCGTACGGGATGTGGGGGCTCGTTCCGCTCTTCTGGCCGCTGTTGAAGCCGGCCGGGGCCCTCGAGATCCTCGCCCACCGGATGGTGTGGTCCCTCGCGGTGGTCGGCGTCGCCCTGTTGGTGATGCGGCGCTGGGCCTGGCTCGGCCAGCTGCTGCGACAGCCGCGCAAGCTGGGGCTGATCACCGTCGCGGCGGCCGTGATCACGGTCAACTGGGGCGTCTACATCTGGGCCGTGAACAGCGAGCACGTGGTCGAGGCCTCCCTCGGCTACTTCATCAACCCGCTCGTCACCATCGCCATGGGCGTACTCCTGTTGAAGGAACGGCTACGCCCGGTGCAGTGGGCGGCGGTCGGTGTCGGCTTCTCCGCGGTGCTCGTCCTCACCATCGGGTACGGCCGGCCGCCGTGGATCTCCCTCACCCTCGCCTTCTCCTTCGCCACGTACGGGCTGGTGAAGAAGAAGGTCAACCTCGGCGGGATCGAGTCGCTCGCCGCCGAGACGGCGATCCAGTTCCTGCCCGCGCTCGCCTATCTGCTGTGGCTGGGTTCGAGCGGAGGCGCGACCTTCGGCACGGAGGGTGCGGGGCATGCGACGCTGCTCGCGGCGACGGGCGTGGTGACCGCGCTTCCGCTGGTCTGTTTCGGCGCGGCAGCGATACGGGTGCCGTTGTCCACGCTGGGGCTGCTGCAGTACCTCGCGCCCGTCTTCCAGTTCCTTCTCGGCATCCTCTACTTCCACGAGGCCATGCCGCCCGAGCGGTGGGCCGGGTTCGCGCTGGTCTGGCTCGCGCTGGCGCTGCTCACCTTCGACGCGCTGCGGACTGCGCGGCGGGCGGCGCGGGCGCTCAGGGGTGGGAGCGGGGGCGCGGTCCCCGGTGCCCGGGTGCGGGGGGCCGCCGCCATGGACGCCAAGCCGTAGAGGGTTTTTCCCTCGCCGCCCCTACCCGTCCCATCCCGACTGGGGGCTCCGCCTCCCCCAAGCCCCCCTCGGCCCCGGGTGAGTTTTTCGACCGCGGGTGGGTGGTGGCTGGTCGCGCGGTTCCCCGCGCCCCTGGGGTGGGGCTGCGCCCCCCGGTGAACGGGTTCGCTGTCCGAACTCCGCTGACCGGATTGCGCTCTTGACGGAACGTCAGCCTCAGAAACACCATCAGGCACCCCTTTCCCACCAGGAATTCGGAGCCCCCCACATGAAGCTCTCCGTTCCCGGGCGTGCCACCGGCGCCACCATCGTCGCGGCCGTCACGCTCCTCACCACCGGCGCGATATCCGGCGCGGCGCCCGCCCCCACCGCCGCGGCCGCCGCACCCGACATCCCCGTGGCCAACGTCAAGGCCCATCTCGCGCAGCTGCAGTCCATCGCCACCGCCAACGGCGGCAACCGCGCCCACGGCCGCACCGGGTACAAGGCCTCCATCGACTACGTGAAGGCGAAGCTGGACGCGGCCGGATTCACCACGACCCTCCAGCAGTTCACATCCTCCGGACGCACCGGATACAACCTGATCGCCGACTGGCCCGGCGGCGACTCCAACCAGGTCGTCATGGCCGGCTCCCACCTCGACAGCGTGACCGCGGGTCCCGGCATCAACGACAACGGATCCGGGTCCGCCGCGATCCTGGAGACCGCGCTCGCCGTCTCCCGGGCCCAGTACCAGCCCACCAAGCACCTGCGGTTCGCCTGGTGGGGCGCGGAGGAGCTGGGGATGGTCGGCTCGAAGTACTACGTGAACAGCCTGTCCTCCGCGAACCGGGCGAAGATCAGCGACTATCTGAACTTCGACATGATCGGCTCGCCGAACCCCGGCTACTTCGTCTACGACGACGACCCCACCATCGAGAAGACCTTCAAGGACTACTTCGCGGGCGTCGGCATCGCCACGGAGCCGGAGACCGAGGGCGACGGCCGCTCGGACCACTCCCCCTTCAAGAACGTGGGCATCCCGGTCGGCGGCCTCTTCAGCGGCGCCGACTACATCAAGACGGCCGCCCAGGCCGCCAAGTGGGGCGGCACGTCCGGCCAGGCCTTCGACCGCTGCTACCACGCCTCCTGCGACACGGCGTCCAACATCAACGACACGGCGCTGGACCGGAACGCGGACGCGCTGGCGTACGCCGTGTGGACGCTGTCCTCCTAGTCCTCTCCTAGTCCTCTCCCCGTCCTCTCCCCGTCCTCCAATGGCTTCCGCCCCCGTACACGCCCCAGGAGTCGCTCCTAGGGTGTGTACGGGTTGTCGGCCAGGGAGCGGGACCGGGCCCGGTCCGCGAGGCGGGTCATGCGGTTGCGGGCCGACTCCAGCTGTTCGAGGTCGTCGGCGGCGGGGCCGCCGTCGGCCACGAGTTCGCTCCACAGCGTGATCAGGTCCTGCCCCAGGTTCAGCCCCTGCACGGGGTCGCGGACCGCTCGCCAGGCCGCCGCGGCACTCTGCACGTTGCCGTACGCGGCTTCGGGGTCCTGGTGCCGCTCGCGGATCCGGGCGAGGTCGAGGGACAGGTGGAACGACCGGAGCGGGTCGCCGGCCAGGTAGGCGATGTACGAGGTCAGCTCGCGCAGCCGCAGCACCTCCGGGTGCTCGGGGCCCAGCGACCGCGACGCGTCCGCGACGACCCGCTCCGCCATCCCGGCGGCCTCTTCGATCCGGCCCATCTTCACGGCCTCGTTGATCCGCACCACGGGCTCCACGAGGAACGCCGCGCCCTCCATCTCCTCGACCGGTGCCAGTACCGACTCGGCGACGGCGTCGAAACCCCGCGCGGGAGTGGGCTTCGGCTCCGGCTCCGGCTCGGAGTCCATGCCGGACATGGTCGCCATCGCGGGCACCGGCCGCTCAGGTGTCAGTCCCACGGGCGGCGGGCCGAACTCGCCCGTCGGAGCCGCCACGACACCGGGCATGGCGTCCCGCGTCGACTCCGGCAGCGGCCGCAGGGCATGCGTCGCCGCGGCCCCGGGCAGGGGCTGAGGCTCCGGCACCGGCGGCGCCGCGGGAGGGCTCGCGGGCATCGTGGGAGGGGTCGCGGGCATCGCGGGAGGGCTCGCGGGCATCGCGGGAGGGGTTGCCCGCGCTCCGGACGCCCCAGGAACCTCGGCCGGCGGTCCCACCCGTACCGGCTCGCCCGTGTACCGGCTCGACCCGTCCCCGTAGACCTCGAGCGGTACGACGAAACCGATCCGTTCGTCGTGGATGGTGGCGAGAACGGGGTGGCCGGCGGCGAGGGCGAGTCGGTGGAGGTGGTTCAGGACGGCGGCCTGGACGGTCTCGCCGGGCACGACGACGACCGGCACGTCGCCGACCGTCGCGCCGCTCCCGCTTCCCCCGGCGGGTGCGGGGACCCACACCTCCAGCGGGCCGGCACCGGGGCCGACCGCCGAGCGCTGCCGCTTCGATTCCCGCTTCTGTTCGCGGCTGAGTCGAGCCATCGGTTCCCTCACTCGGGTCGTACTTCCATGCGTCGACCTTGCCTCAAGATTCGGTCAGGTACATACAGTCAAGTCTCTCGGCTCACCACCGCTGCATGCGTCACTACCGCGTCACAGGCTCGTAAGAGTGGCCGACGACGAGAACGACGACGATCGATGACGACCGAGGACGACTGAGGACGACCGATGACTGACGGCCGACGACCGAGGAGAGTGGTCCGGTGATACAGGGGAGCACATGGCAGGGGGCGGACGGGCCCGAGATCTGGATCCGCGGGCCGGTCGCCGACACGCCGGAACCCACGCGGTGGCACGAACCCGGCGGGGCAGAACCGGGCCACCTCGCCGTCGGCCCACGGCGATTCGCCTGGGTCGCGACACACGGCGGGGCCGGTACCTCCACGCTCGCCGCGGTCTTCGGCGGCCATGACGCGGGGCGTAACTGGCCCCGGCCCGACCAGGGAGAGCCGGGGTCGGTGCTTCTCGTCGGGCGTACGCACGCGACGGGACTGGACGCCGTCTCGCACACCCTGGACACCTTCCGCAGGGGCGAGGCGCCCCCGGGGCTCGACCTCGACGCCGTGGTGCTGGTCGCGGACGCACCCGGGCGACTGCCCCGCCCGCTCGCCCAGCGCGTCAAGGTGATCGATTCACTGATCGACGTGTACCAGGTGCCATGGATTCCGGCGTGGCGCATCGGTGACCTCACCGCGGCGCCGCCCCGGGAAACCGCCGCGCTGGCCCGTCTGACGGGCGCCGCGCACCTTCCCTGAAACCTTCCCTGACCCCGACGAGACCCGGCACCCGGCGCCCGCACGGCACGCGGGGCATGGCCGGCGTGCGCCAGTGGCTACGCGGTGATGTCCTTCGCCGCGAACCGCGCCCACGCCGCCGAGCCGAACACCGCCACGTACAGGCCCTGGAGACCGAGGTCGCGGACCAGGTCGTCCCAGTACACCGGGTCGCGCATGAGGTCGGCGAAGGACAGCCAGTAGTGGGAGAAGAAGTACGGCTGGAGGGCGTGGAGCTGGGGGATCTGGTCGAGGATCTGGACGGTGATGAGGAGGCCGACCGTCGTCGCCATCGCCGCGATGCCGCTGTTGGTCAGCGTCGAGACGAACAGGCCGAGGGCCGCGATGCCGGTCAGTGACGCGGCGACGACCAGCGCGATGAGAAACGCCCGCCCGAGCCCCTCGGCGAAGCTGATCCGGGTCCCGGAGATGGTCGTCAGCTCGCCCAGAGGGAAGAGCAGAGCTCCGACCGCGAGCGCCGAGGCCGCCACCACCAGGGTCGCGACCAGGCAGAACGTCATCGTGGTCGCGTACTTGGTGAGGAGCAGGCGGGTACGGCCCGCAGGCGCGACCAGCAGGTAGCGCAGTGTCCCCGCGTTCGCTTCGCCCGCGATCGCGTCGCCCGCGATGACGCCGATGGCCATCGGCAGGAAGAAGGGGAGGGTCGCGGCGAGTGCCGTGAACACCAGGAACAGACCGTTGTTGGTGATCTGCGAGATGAACGCCGGCCCTTCGCCGCCGCCACCGCCCGCCGACGAGCCGTCGCGCGTCTCGACCTTGATGGCGATGCCGATGAGGATCGGCACGGCCGCGAGCACGCCGAGCAGCGCGATGGTCCGCCAGCGCCGGAAGGTGGTGACGAGTTCGCTGCGGAAGAGTCCGAAGGTCCACAGAGGATTCGGTTTCCGTACGGCCGTGTCCTGGACGCGTACCGCCCCGGTCTCGGCCTCGGCCTCAAGCTCAGCCCGCGACATCGAACCCCTCCCCCGTCAGCGCCACGAACGCGTCCTCCAGTGAGGCCCGTTCGACACCGAAGCCGCGGACCCGGACGCCCGCCGTGACCAACGCGGCGTTCAGCTCGGCGAGTTCACGGTCCGGAGGTTCGGCGGTCACCCCCGTCTCCGTCACGACGAGATCCGCGACCCCTTGCTCCTTCAGCACGCGCGCCGCGTCGCCGGGGTCCGGGGTGGTCACGACCAGCCGCCCCCGGGCACCCGCCGCGAGCTCCGCCACCGGGCCCTGGGTGATCAGCCGCCCCTGCGTCATCACGGCGGCGTGCGTGCACACCTGCTCGATCTCGTCGAGCAGGTGCGAGGAGAGGAAGACGGTCGTGCCGTCCGAGGCCAGCTCCCGCACGAGGGAACGGATTTCACGCATGCCCTGCGGGTCGAGGCCGTTGGTCGGCTCGTCCAGGACGAGCAGGCGGCGGGGCTGGAGCAGCGCGGCCGCGAGCCCGAGCCGCTGCTTCATGCCGAGCGAGTAGGCCTTCGCCTTCTTGCCCGCGGCCGTGGTGAGTCCGACCCGGTCGAGGGCGCCCGCGACGCGGGTACGCCGGGTGCGCGGGTCGGCGGTCGGGTCGGCGGCGTCGTACCGCAGGAGGTTGTCGCGGCCGGAGAGGAAGCCGTACAGCGCGGGGCCCTCGATGAGGGCGCCCACGTGCGGGAGCACGGCGCGGGCGGCGCGGGGCATGGGCTGCCCCAGCACGCGCGCCGTGCCCGAGGTCGGCTCGATCAGACCCATCAGCATGCGGATGGTGGTGGTCTTGCCCGAGCCGTTCGGTCCGAGGAAGCCGAAGACACTGCCCGCCGGGACGGTCAGGTCGAGGCCGTCCACGGCGAGCTGTCCGCCGCGGTAGCGCTTGGTGAGCGCGCGAGTGGCGATCACCGTGCCGTCGGCGGGCGCGGTGGCGGCGGACCGCTCCTCCATGGGCTCCCTCGTTTCGGCTTCGTCCGTACGGTGGTCGGTTCCGTCCGTTACGGCGATCGGTTCCGTCCGTACGGTGCTCAGTGGGCGGCGTTGGCCGCCTTCACGAGCGCGTCCTTGGTGACCGCACCGGCGTACACCTTGCCGTCATCCGTGATCAGCGCGTTGACCAGGCGGGTCGAGAACACCGTGCCCGAGCCGAACTTGCCCTTGACGTGGTCGCCGAGGGAGTTCAGGAACCCGGAGACGTCGCCGCCCTCGGACGACGAGCCGGAGGGCATGCCCTGGCCGCCCGTGTCGAACTCGGCGATGGTGCTCCAGCCCTTGCCGATGGTCTTCAGACCGTCGAGCCCCTTGCCGAGGTCACCGCGGGTCGGAGCGGAATCCGGTGCCTTGGAGCCCTTGGAGTCCTTGAAGTGCTCGAAACCCTTGGGGCCCTTGAAGTCCTCGGAGTCCTTGGGGTCCTTGGAGTCCTTGCCCTCGGTGACCTTCGCGCCCTTCGGCGGGGTGAAGTCGAAGGTCGAGGCGGCCGGCTTGGCGAAGTCGACCTGGGTGAAGCCGGCGTCCACGACGGCCGCGCCGCCGCTCGTCGGGACCAGCGTGAACTTCAGCGGCACCCCGGTCTTCGCGTCCACCGCGACGGTGATCGCGCCGACCGTGGAGCCGGACTGCTTCGGCTTGATGAGCAGCCTGTAGGCGTCACGGCCCGCGACCTGCGCCGTGCCGTCGACCGTCACGGAGGTCGTGTCGTCGACCGACTTCAGGGCCTCGTCGGCGAGCTCCTTGGGCGTCGTCGGGACGTCCTTCGGCGCCTTCTCCTGCCCCTTCTCGGCTGCGGGGGCCGTCGAGTGGTACACCTCGTTCGACTTGCTGTCGTACGCCCATACGTCGTCGCCGTTGTGGATGACGCTGTACTCGGCGGCGCTTTCCAGGACGGAGACCTTGGCCTTGTCCGGGCCGTCGACCGCGACGCGCACCGTGTGCGTGCCGGAGGCCAGCTCCATGAGCTTGGACTGCGGGTCGGCGGAGGAACCGCCGGACCCCTTGGTGGCGCCGGACAGCAGGCCGCTCTCCAGGCCGCCCAGGCTGGGCAGCCCGAGATCGGTGCTGACCTTGACCGTGCCGGACAGCTCCTGGACGTCCGACTTGGCGATCTTCTCGATGAGCTGCTGTGCGGTGATCTTCGGCAGGCTGGGGTCGCCGGAGTCGGCGAGCGCCGGGACGAGCCCGATGGTCGCGGCCGCCACCCCCACCACTGCGACCGGAACGACGTAACGAGCCGCCTTGCGCCGGCCCGCGCGGACGTCGTCCGCCTCGTCGGGCGATCCTTCCGCCCCGGCGGTCCTGTCGGATTCGTACGGTGCCATGTGTGCCTTACCTCCGTCGTCGGCGGCGGCCTACCGTCCTCACTTCTCCACCCCTATAGCCGCCATTCTCACCCGAACCGGTGAGGAGTGGTGTTCTCAATCTGACCAAATCGGCCGACGAGAAGCGTCAGACCCCGGACTCAACTCCACGTACTCCTGCGGTATGACGTGAGGAGGCGGTGGCTCCCCCGACCCGTAGGGGTTGGGGAAACCACCGCCTGAGCCCGGCTGAGCCCGCCTGAGCCCGCCTGAGGCTCACTGAGGCCCTGAGGCTCGCTGAGCTCGCTGTCCGTCAACGCCGCACGAAGTCCGTGTCCGTCACCGCTGCACGAACACGTAGTCCGCCCGGTACGGCACGCCCACGATCGTGCCCGGCGAGCAGGACCCGGCCGGGGCGACGCCGCCCACGGTGTTGAGCCGCAGGATCTCCTGCGTGTCGGCCAGCAGACCGCGGTGCTTGCCGGACTGAGTGGCCTTGAGGTCCAGCTCGGCGATGTTCTTGTCGCCGTTCGGAGTCTTGGAGATCACCGCTCCGGTGACCGCGCTGCGGTCGGGCGCGACCCACTGCGGCGTACCGGAGTTGGGCTTCACGAACGTGTGCACGATGTCGCCACCGAGCAGCGCGGCGACGTCACGCTGTGCGAAGGCGTAGCCACCGCCCTCGGCGGGCTTGCACTCGTAGATCTGCTTGCCCTTGACCACGGACGCCTGGAAGTTGTCCAGGGCGTCGCGGAAGTCGAAGGAGCCGGTGACCTTGTGGAGCTGGCCGCGGACGGCTCCGCCCGGGAACTCGGCGGTGTGCAGATTGGCGTAGAACGCACCCGGGTCGTTCTTCAGCCGCTCCAGCAGGGCGGCGTCCTTCACCTTCATGGTCCCGACCACGTGGTGGCCCTTGATCGCGCCGAGCAGCTTGGTGAAGTCGATCTTTACGCCGCCGTTGGTGCCCTTGGCGCCTTGGTGGATGTGGAGCATGGTCGGCCTGCCGG
The DNA here is from genome assembly GCF_036227505.1 of Streptomyces sp. NBC_01450. NCBI lineage: Bacteria > Bacillati > Actinomycetota > Actinomycetes > Kitasatosporales > Streptomycetaceae > Streptomyces > Streptomyces sp. NBC_01450. Next base: position 5,039,806 of record NZ_CP109480.1, read on the forward strand.
TGCCGCGCCAGGTCACGGCGACGGACACCTTGTCCCCCTTGACCTTGACGAACTCCAGTGCCGCGCCGTCCTTGTCGCCGACGGCGGGGCCGCCCTTGACGGGTATCTCGTTGGCTCCGCGGAGGCTGGTGGCGAGGATGGTGCCGCCGCTGCCGCCGAGGACTCCGCTCTGCGTGACGACGGCCTGGTCGCCGTGCGTCGAGTGGCTCATGCCGCTGCCGTCGGCGTGGTGGCCGCCACTGGCGGCGACCGCCGGGATGACGGCGGCGGCGACACCGGCCGCGGCGGCCACCGCGACACCGGTCATGATCAGACTCTTGCGACGCGTACCCGACACGGCCCTGAAGGCGCGGGGCGTCTCGGACGCTTTGATCGTGACGTCGGACGCGATGTCGGACATGGCATTGAACGTGGCGTTCGATTCCATGATTCTTTTTTCTCCCCGTAGCGCAGCTGACGCCCCCTGCGTCAGCTTCTGTACGGGAGTACGGACCGATTCCTACCCTGGACTCAATCCAACAATGTGACCTGCGTCACACCGCGAGGAGCATCCGCCGGTCGCGTCCGCCAGTCGCGCCCACCGGGCACCTACCCGGCCCGGTGCACCACCGCGTCCACCAGCTCCGTGAGCGCCGCCTTCGCATCACACTCGGGGAGCGGAACGAGCGCGGCCCGGGCCTCCTCCGCGTACCGCACGGTGTCCCTGCGGGCCTGCTCCAAGGCGGGGTGCGCCCGCAGCAGGGCCAGCGCCTCCGCATGCCGGTCGTCGTCCGTGAGGTCGGAGTCGAGCAGCTCGCACAGCGCGATGTCCTCGGCGAGACCGAGCCGCTCCGCCCGCTCACGCAGCCGCAGCACCGGCAGCGTGGCGATGCCCTCGCGCAGGTCCGTCCCCGGCGTCTTCCCCGACTCGTGCGAGTCGGAGGCGATGTCCAGTACGTCGTCCGCGAGCTGGAAGGCGACACCCAGCCGCTCCCCGTACTGCGTCAGCACGTCCACGACCGTCTCGTCGGCACCCGACATCATCGCGCCGAACCGGCACGCCACGGCGACCAGCGAGCCGGTCTTGCCGCTGAGCACGTCGAGGTAGTGCTCGACCGGGTCGCGCCCGTCGCGCGGCCCCGCCGTCTCCAGGATCTGCCCGGTGACGAGCCGCTCGAACGCCTCGGCCTGGATACGGACGGCCTCGGGCCCGAGGTCGGCCAGGGTGTGCGACGCGCGCGCGAAGAGGAAATCACCGGTGAGGACCGCGACCGAGTTGCCCCAACGGGTGTTCGCACTGGGCACGCCGCGCCGCGCGTCGGCCTCGTCCATCACGTCGTCGTGGTACAGGGTGGCGAGATGAGTCAGTTCGACGACCACGGCCGAGGGCACGACACCCGGCGCGTAGGGGTCACCGAACTGCGCGGCGAGCATCACGAGCAGCGGACGGAACCGCTTTCCGCCGGCGCGCAGCAGATGCTGCGCGGCCTCCGTGATGAAGGGGACCTCACTCTTGGTGACTTCGAGCAAGCCCTCCTCCACAGCCGTCAATCCGGCCTGGATATCGGCTTCGAGAGCCTGGTCCCGCACGCTCAGCCCGAACGGCCCGACGACGGTCACGAGAGGTTCTCCTGTCTGCTGACGATCACATGGCGAACTCGGTCGATCATTCGGTCGATGACACGGTTTGTCGATGTGTCGCTGCCATCACTCAAGTCAGCGTATCCGGTCACGTTTCGATCACCACGAGCGCCCACCGTCCCCACTGCCGACTTCCTCCCGACTTCCCCCTCCCTCGCCATCCGATGTCCCCCGAGCGGCAGACAGTCCCGCGCCCGGGCCGTGCGGGATCGCGGGCGGTATGTGATAGATCAGCCGATATGGCCGATCTGTAAATCCCCCTCCCGGACGACGCCCGCCTGTACGCGCGCGGCGCCCATTGACCGACGCCGTCGTCCCCACACTCCTCGAATATCGCCCGGGCCGCCTCACCGACCGGACTCGGAGAGGGCGTGCCGACGGACCCGTACGGAGCCTCCCGCCGGATCGCGGCCCTCGCGCCCGAACCGCTCAAGGCGATCGTCACGGTCCGCTCGACCGACGAGCCCTATGACAACGACCAGCGCCACATGGGAGGTTCCGTCCCCGCCGTCGAGACGCACGCCCGGGCGGCCACGGCGCTCACCGACGTCACCCGTCCGCCGGACCCGGCGCACGTGGGCCAGGTGATGTGGCGCGACACGCGGGTGAAGCGTCTGGAGACGGTGGAGCCGTTCATCCATACGTGGCTGTCCCACCCGGCCCGGGACGCGTACTGGCGCCACGCCGGTGTGCACGCGGACGGAGGACACGAAGGGATCCCGGCCGCCGTCCTGGCGGCGGACGGCCGGCACGACCCCTACCGCGACACGGTGCCGCGGCTGGTCGAGAACCTCCCCGCCGACCGTGTGCGCGCCCCGATCGGCCCCTGATGCCACCAGCACCCGGACCGGGATCTGCCGCCGGGCCCGGCGACCGGCTTCCTCCAGGAGACGCCGAGGTGGTGGGACCGCCGGCTGAGGCCGACCAGTACGAGCGTCCCCGGGCGCGACCCCGGCATGAGCCACCGACCCGGCCTCGGCGTGATCAACAATCCCGGCCCCGGCTCGCTCGCCGATCCGGGCCCGGGCGTGATGGAGCAGCCGCCGGCCGCTGGGTGGGTGACACCGTCCGGCCCTCCCCCCCCCAGTCCCACTCCCCCACTCCCCCTGAGGCCAGGTGATCGCCCGGGTGTGCGACGTCGCTGCCGACGGTTCCTCGACAGTGGTGCCCCGGGGCGCTCTGGACCTGCCGGCGCGTTCACGACCCCGATCAGGCGGTCTCCTGGAATCCGGGCTCGGAGGCGGGGTTCGCCTTGGGCCCGGCGGGCAGCTTCCTCGAACTCCCGTCGCGAGCAAGGGAGTCGGACCCGCTCTCCACCCGCGTCCGCTCAACGAGGTCGGTCCGTCCGCACCCCCCGGAGCCACGCCGTACCGCCCGGAGCCGCACCGGGACGCCCGGATCGAGACGCGCCGCGAAATCGGCTGCGACGCCCGGGAGTTCACCACCTCCAACGAACCGGTCCGCAAGGACGGCGACGAGGTCGCCCTCCATCGGACATGGGAGAAGAGGATCGCCCGCACGACGGACCGAAATGCCGACGGCGGCGGCGAGGCGTCGGCGAGGACCAACGGGGCTTATGCGGGGCAGGAGTTCGGGCCATACCCGGACCTGATGTGCCACGAACTCCCCGAATGCCGGTCCCGCGGCCTCTACTTCAAGCCCCACACCGGCCGGCTCCCCGGCGGCCACCCCGACACTGGCCCGTCCGTGCGGGAGGCACACCCGGCTCCACCCGCGGGTTCATCGGCCCGGACACTCGGATCCTGATGTCCGATTTGCCGCCAGTGCGGCATTACTCACGCTTGGTCTCGTGAATTGGGTCACGTCCACGTGGGGCGGAATATTTACCCTCCCTTGACGACTCCCCCTTCGCATAAGGCAAGTTGAGTGGCACGTTCCGGAAAAATCGGGCAATTCATCCCTCGATTTGCCCAGGTGAAAGCGATCTACACCGGGAAATGAGGGCTTGTTCCGGACATGTGCTCTCGCATACGTTCACGTCGATCCGGACGGACCGCCCAATCCTGCCGCCGACCGGAATATTCCACCCACCCACACAGACGCACGCACGGCAGGAGCGGGGGACCCAGGTAAGTCGCCGATCCGCACACCGGAACGGCTAGGGGTGAAACCGCACACACCGTGCGGCCGGGCAGCTCCGCCCGAACCCGACAGCTCACCTCGCAGGCACCGGAGAGGAACTCGCATGGCCGCACTTGGCAAGCACCGCAGATCCAAGACCCGCAACACCCTCGTCCGGGGCATCCTCGCCGTGGGAACGGGTGGAGCCGCGCTCGCCCTTCCGATCGTGGGCGCGACCGGCGCACAGGCCGCCACCACCCCGGACGTCCAGCTCATCACGTACAAGGTGGTCGCGGGCGACACACTGTCCAAGATCGCGCAGAAGAACCCCACGAGCGGCGGCGTGGCGAAGCTGTACAAGGCCAACCGCGCGGTCATCGGCCCCGACCCGTCGGCGCTCCGCACGGGCCTCACCCTGACCGTGGGCACCAAAACCGTCCATGGCGGTACCAAAGCGAAGCCGGCGACCGCCACCCAGGCCTCCGCGAAGACGTACACGAACAACCTCGACGGCTGGATCAAGCACTCGCTGGCCATCATGGCCCAGCACCGGATACCCGGGACCTACAACGGCATCTACCGCAACGTGATGCGCGAGTCCTCCGGAAACCCCCTGGCCATCAACAAGTGGGACTCCAACGCCGCTGCCGGCATCCCCTCCAAGGGCCTCCTCCAGGTCATCGACCCGACGTTCAAGGCCTACCACGTGCCGGGCACGTCAATGGATCCCTACGACCCGGTGGCGAACATCACGGCGGCCTGCAACTACGCGGCGGCGAGGTACGGCTCGATCGACAACGTCCACGGGGCCTACTGATACGACTGGTAGGGCTGGTGCGCCTGCCGGGGCCAAAGGGGCCCAGAAGCCTGACGGGACGAATAGGACCCATCAGACTTTCCGGACCTTTGGGACTCCGAGGGCTCTCGGGACTCTGAGGGCTCTCGAGACTCCGAGGACCCTGAGAACTCCGAGAACTCTCGGGACTGAACCGGCGGGCACGGGAACAACCGCTCCAGCACCACCGCGATCCCGTCGTCCTCGTTCGACAGCGTCACCTCGTCGGCCACCGCCTTCAACTCCGGATGGGCGTTGGCCATGGCGACCCCATGGGCGGCCCAGTCGAACATAGGGATGTCGTTGGGCATGTCACCGAAGGCGATGGTGGCGGCGGGAGTGAGGCCGAGATGGGCGGCGGCGAGCGCGAGACCCGTCGCCTTGGTCACGCCGCATGGCTGGAGTTCGACGGTCCCGGGCCCCGACATGGTGACGGTGGCCAGGGAGCCGACCACGCTCCGGGCCGCTGACGCCAACTCGTCGTCGGACAGCGAGGGGTGACGGAGCAACACCTTGCTGATCCGCTTCGTCCACAGGTCGTCGCGGTGGTGCACCCGTACCGCGGGAAGCGTCGGATGCGGCATCACATACCCCGGCTCGATGAGCGTCAGCCCGTCCACACCGTCCTGGTCCACAGCGGCGTAGAGCAGTCCGACCTCCGCTTCGATCTTGCCGATCGCGGTCTCCGCGAGTTCCCTGTCCAGGGTCACCGACCACAGCAGACGGTCCGCCGCCGCGTCGTACAGCTGCGCCCCCTGCCCGCACACCGCCAGCCCCGCGCCGCCGAGTTCGTCGAGCAGCGGTCGTACTCTCGGCGCCGGGCGCCCCGTCACGACCAGGTGCCGGGCGCCCGCCTCGGCCACCCTCGCCAACACGGCCCGGGACCGGTCGGAGAGGGTGTCGTCGCCGCGGAGCAGCGTTCCGTCCAGGTCAGTGGCGATAAGTGAATATGCAGTCGGAGCGGCCATGATCCGAAGAATACGGATCGAACGACTCGTCGGCCCGGCGTGAACCAGACGACGTCCGGTATCCCGACAGCAACGCCGTTCACCGTACGGGGCGTACCGGGCGTACAAAGTCCACTTCGGCCCCCGTCCACCGAGGCGGGCGGTACGAAAAGACTCCGACCGGAATGTCACTCCAGAGGATGACGCGGCTCCGGTGACTTTGGCTGTCCGACCCCAACACGAGCTCCGGCGCTGCGGGTTGGGCTCGGCCCGGGGGCGTGGCCCACAAGCCACCGCCCCCTCGACCGTACGGCCCCCGGACGCCTCACCCGTGCGCGCCCGCCAAGTGCTTGGCCAACCGCGGCGAAGCGAACTCCGTACCGCACACGAACCGCATCACCGGCCCGTACGAAGCCGCCGCCGGCAGCCCCGTGAAGTACAGCCCGGGCACCGAGGACCGGTACCCGGCACCGAGCTTGGGGGTGCCGCGGCTCACCGCGAGCGCCGTACGCAACTCGTGCCCCAGGAAGTCCATCGCGGCGATGTCGACGCGATAACCGGTCGCCGCGATGACATGGTCGGCGGAGAGCTCCTCGCTCCGGCCGCCCAGGGTCTGGACGGAGAGCACCGGACGCCCGTCGGAGACGTCGGCGCGGACGATCCCGGAGACCTCGCTGACCTCGACCTTGCCCTCGAAGCGGTCGCGCAGCCACCACGCGCCGAGCGGTCCGAGCACCCGGCGGACCAGGTAGTGCCGGGCCTCGGCGGGCAGATAGCGGTAGGGGTGGGGGTAGTAGCTGAGCGCCCACAGGGACCATGCACGTCCGAACGGCGACTCGGGACGCAGCTTCGGCTGCTTCCAGGGCGGCGCGCCGAAGGCCACCCTGCCCTTGCCCCGGGACACCACCCGCACCCGCGCGCCCGCCTCCGCCGCGAGCGCCGCTGTCTCCAGGGCGGACTGGCCCGCGCCGACGACGATCAGCTCCTTGCCGGAGAACCGGCTGAGCTCGTGGTGCTGGGAGCTGTGCGAGACGGGGCCGGTGGGTGTGGGTCCGTCCGCCGCCGCGCCGCCGAGCTCGGGCGGCAAGTGGGCGAGTCCGTACAGACCGGTGGCCACGACGACCGCCCGCGCCGTGAACGACTCCCCGGAGTCCAGCTTGAGTTCGAAGCCCTCGCGGCCCCGGCGGTCGACGGACACGACGCGCACCCGCTCCAGCTCGGGCACCAGCTTCTGCTGGAACCACTCGCCGTACGCGATGAACGTCTCGACCGGGATGATGTCCTCGTCCGTGACGAGCCGGCGTATCCCCGCCGCGTCGCAGTAGTCGGCGATCGTGTGGCCGGGCTGCGGGGCGTCCAGGCTGGACGCGACCGGGGTCGACTTGAGAAGCATTCCCTGGGGCATGTGATCACGCCAGCTCACCATGGGCTGGCCGAACACACGCACCGGAATGCCGCGCGCCCGCAGATGGGCGGCGGTGGACAGGCCGAACGGGCCGGCACCGATGACTGCTACCGGATGAATCACGAAGTCCCCTCCCCAGGACGTACTTTCGTCACTTCGTGGTCGCACTCGTACTGCTGCCACGGCGGTTGGTCCGCCACAGCTGATACAGATGTCTCGCACCCGGCCGTACAAAGCGCGCGAGCATCGTGAAGAACGGCCGCAGGTCGTCACCCGCCAGCCAGGCCAGCTCCGTACCGCTTGCGCGCGCCGGCGCGTGCGGGGTCGTATAGCCGCTGCGTCGGTAGGCGAGCAGGGCCGGTAGGTCGATGTTCTCCACGATGTACCGGTGGCCGGCCCGCTGTTCCCCTTCGGGAACGGTGCGCCCGGTCAGGTCGAGATGCATGGCGCGGACGACGTCGATCCCCGACTCGCTCTCGAAGAGCCGGAACTGCGCGCCCATCCGGGGGTTGAAGTCGAGGAGTTTGTACTGTCCGTCGCGCCGGTCGAAGCGCAGGTCGAGGTCGATGACGCCGCTGAAGCCGATCTGCTTGATGAAACGCGCGGCGAGATCGGCGAGTTCCGGATTGTCGACGACGTACGCGTTCGCCGTCATGCCCGCGTGCGGTGGCCAGGAGCGGACCTTCACGCCCGTGAACATCGCGAGCGGCGTCGAGTCCGCGTCGAAGTACGCGTGCACGATCCAGTCCTCCGCCTCCTCCCTGGGCAGGTACTCCTGGAGGATGACGCCCGGCTGATCACCCCAGTCCCGGGCGAGCGTCAGCAGCCCCTCCCGGGTCGCGATCCTCGTCGTCCCGTTCACCGCCGGCTGGCTGCGGCGGACGAACGCCTCGCGGTTCTTGGCGACGATCGGAAACCGGGCGCTCTCGGCGAACGCCACGATCTCCTCGTACGACTGCGGAAAAGCCGCCGCCGGACTGGGAATGCCGTGTTCCACACAGAGTTCGTGCAGGCCCTGCTTGCTGGCGAGGCGCCGGGGCAGCTTGGCGTCCACCCGGGGGAAGAGGAACCGCTCCCCCAGCTCCTCCTGGTGCTCGGCGATCAGGACGGCCGCCTCCTCGTCCGTCGGGACGAGCACCGTCGGCCGCCCGATGCGGGCCCCGATCCGCAGCAGCCCCTCGACGAGACGCTCCGGCTCCTCCGTGCCCGTCGTCGGCCAGACGAAGGCGCGGCGCAGATAGCGCGAGGCCGCGGCAGGCGTGTAACGGTCCTCGGTGATCGCATACATCGGTATGCCGAGGCGGCCCAGACTTCGGATGGCGCCCACGCCGCCGTGGTGCAGCGGATAGTCGCCAAACTTCACGATCAGGCCCGGAACGTCGCGATCGGCGTCGACCGGCACTCCGCTGACGCTCCTGGCCACGGGTCCCCCCACGTGTCCCCCCTACGGACCGGACCCACCCCGTCCGTGTCCCCAAAGGACGCTAAGCCGGAATTACCGCGTCCGACAAGGCCTATTGGGACATTGCGAACTCTTTAGCCTCGATCGTTCATGAGTCCTCGTCGGTTCGCTGACGGGGACTCTGTGCTTGGGTGGTGCGGATTTTCGTGGGCTGGGGCAGGTTGGTGGCCCGGCTGTCGCGTCGGGTGGGCGCCGGGGTTCCACGGCTCCGGGATGTTGCTTTGGTTCGTCGGGATGGTCGGAGTCGCTGGTCAGCCGGGGTTCGGCAGGGCTGCGAGTCGCTGGATCGCGAGGGTGATCACATCCGTCCAGGGCCATCGGGCGGTGAAGCGGAGCCAGCGGCGGCGGCCGGTGGTGACCAGCTGGGCGGCGGCAGAGAACAGGCGCAGGCGAAGCCGTTTGGGCTCCCAGCGGCGGGTTTGTGCAATCAGGGCGAGCATCGGCATCCAGGCGAGGAGGTCGAGTGCGATCTGGACGATCTCCAGCCAGATCCGGTTCTGGGCGGTGTCGTGCAGGGGCAGGTTGCGCAGTCCGGTGGCGCGGGCGTTTCGGATGCGGTCCTCGCAGCGGGCCCGGCGGCGGTGACGCAGCTCCAGGTCGGCGAGCTGGCCGCCTTTTGTGTTGGTCGCGAAACAGGTGAGTCGTAGTCCGTCGAGGTCGGTGAAGCGCAACTGGGCGCCGGGGTGCGGTCGTTCTTTGCGGACGATCAGCCGCATGCCCTTGGGCCACGTGCTCAGGTCGGGGATGTCGGTGATCTCTGCGACCCAGGCGCCGGGCCGCTCGGTGCCGTCGGCGTCGCAGGCCGGCGTCCATGCCTTCTTCGGAATCTTCAGGACGGCCTGGTGGATGGCGTCGGTGATGGTCATTCCGACGGAATACGACAGCCACCGGCCCCGGCGGGAGAGCCAGCCGAGGAAGGCGTGGGTGCCGCCTGCGGAGTCGGTCCGGATCAGTGTCTGCCGTCCCCGCCGCAGGTGTCTGGGCAGCTGGGCCAGGGCGAGTCGGGCGGTTTCGATGTGGTCGGTGGCGGTGTTGGAGCCGGCGTTGCCGGGCCGAAGCAGCGCGGCCACCGGTTCCCCGGACCCGGCCTCGCCGTGGTCGACGAACGCGACGAGCGGATGATGGCCGAAGGTCTTCTTCCAGGTCGCGGTGGCATCCTGCTTCTCGGAGTGCGCCAGGACGAGGACGCCGTCGATGTCCACGATCACGCTGCCACCGGCGGCCGGACCATCCGCACCGGCCAACTCCCAGACCCGCGACCGCACTTCGCCCCGCGCTGACCGGATCGCGGTGAGCGCCTTCGGGCCGGCTGCGGCGAGAGCGTCGACGAGACGGGAGACCGTCGGATCGGAGGCCACGGGGCCGAACACGTCGGGCTCGGCCCGCAGCATGCCGACGTCGGCCAGACAGTCCCCGCCGAGCGCGACGGCCAGGGCCACATCCAGCAGAATCTTCCCCGGATCGTGCACTGCCCGCGGCTTGCGCCACGGCGCCAGTGCCGCCGCTATCGCGGTGTCCAGCCCGGACTTGCGGACCGTCTCGACCAGCAGCACCGCCCCGGCCTGCGAGACCACCCCACGGCCGCCGCCCTCGACACGAACACGCGGATACGACCCGCTACGCTTCTTCACCTGGAGAGTGCTTCTTTCCTCGCAACTGACAGGACCCTCGACAAGTCCCATCGTTGCAGGTCAGCAGCACTCTCCACTTATTTGATCAAGACCCGGACAGGCCCACTCGCGAAAGCGCGAGGTTAGGCGCGGGCGGGGCAACTCTTCGGATACTGCCACGGCGACTCACGACACCCCACGGCAACTCTCTGCCCACTGCCACACCACGTCACTCCCCCGTAACCTGTGCCGCGACCACCCGGAACACGTGAGACGCCCGCACATGGACCGCGCGGATCACACGGCACGTACGACCACGAAAGCGAGGCACCACCCGATGCCCCCCTTCGACGTCCCCGAGGGCGACCCCTTCGGCCCGCACAACCTCCCCTACGGCGTCTTCTCCCGGGCCGGAGCGTCCGAGCGGAGCGTCGGCGTCCGGCTCGGCGACCACGTCCTCGACGCGGGCGCGACCGCCCGCGCGCTCGGCTCCCCGTACGCCGAACTGCTCGCGCAGCCCACCCTGAACCCGCTGCTCGCCGCCGGCCGCACGGCCTGGTCCGACGTACGCCGCGCACTCACCGCCTGGGTGACGGTCCCGGCCCACCGGGAGACCATCGCACCTCTCCTGCACCCCCTCTCCGAGGTGACCCTGCACCTCCCCTTCGAGGTCGCGGACTACGTCGACTTCTACGCCTCCGAGAACCACGCCCGGAACGTCGGACAGATCTTCCGCCCCGACGCCACCGACTCCCTCACCCCCAACTGGAAGCACCTGCCGATCGGTTACCACGGCCGCTCCGGCACGGTCGTCGTCTCGGGCACGGAGGTGGTCCGCCCCTCGGGCCAGCGCAAGGCCCCCTCCGACACCGCCCCGGTCTTCGGCCCCTCCATCCGGCTCGACATCGAGGCGGAGGTCGGCTTCGTGGTCGGCGCACCCTCGACCAGGGGCACACCCGTCCCGCTCTCCTCCTTCCGCGACCACGTCTTCGGCCTCTGCCTCCTCAACGACTGGTCGGCGCGCGACATCCAGGCCTGGGAGTACGTCCCTCTCGGCCCCTTCCTCGGCAAGTCCTTCGCCACCTCGGTGTCGGCCTGGATCACCCCGCTCGACGCCCTGGACGACGCACGGGTCGCGCCCCCGGCCCGCACGCACCCCCTCCTCCCCTACCTGGACGACTCCGAAGACGAGCCCGGCGGCTACGACCTCCGTATCTCCGTCGCCATCAACGGCCACGTCGTCTCCGAACCCCCCTTCTCCACCATGTACTGGACGGCCGCCCAGCAACTGGCCCACATGACGGTCAACGGAGCCTCCCTGCGCACCGGCGACCTGTACGGCTCGGGAACGGTCAGCGGCCCCTCGGAGCACGAGCGCGGCTCTCTCCTGGAACTCACCTGGAACGGCCGCGACACCCTCGACCTCCCCGACGGCAAGCGCGCCTTCCTGGAGGACGGCGACGAGGTCACCCTGACCGCCTGGGCCCCGGGCCCCGGTGACACGCGGGTGGGCTTGGGCGAGGTGAGGGGCCGCATCACCCCGGCGCCCACCGCGTCCTGAATCCGGCACCCAAAGGCCAAGGCCGGGGCCCGGGACGGCAGCTCGGCGAGGAGTGGGGTCAGTCGGCCCAGTGGGGTCCGGGGGCGCGGCCCCGGCGGGGTGCAGGGGCGAGGCCTGCGGTGGCTCCCCACGGGTGGCAGATCTCCTCTCCTCCCGGCCAAAACCGCAGGCCAGCCCCCGGCCCTCACGGTCGACAGGTGGCGCAACACTCCAGCAACACCACCACCCGCACCCCGTCGGTATGGTCCGTCGCATGCCCACCGAACGCATCCGAGAGCACGCCGGCCTCGGCGCGACCACCGTCGCCGCCCACCGGCGTCGGCTGCGCGCGGACCGGGCGCGGCAACTTGCCGACCTGCTCCGCCACCAGGTACTGACCGGCGGTTTCCCGGACGGCACCCTGCCGCACGAAGCCGCTCTCGGCACCGACTACGGCGCCTCGCGCAACACCGTCCGCCAGGCCCTCGACCTGCTCCGCGCGGAGGGCCTGGTCGAACGCTGTCCCGGCGTCGGCACCGTCGTCGTCGCCCAGAAGTACCCGCACGGACTCGACCGGTTGATGGGACTCGCGGAGACCCTGCGTGAACACGGCCAGGTCACCAACGAGGTCCGCACGGTCGGCCCCGTGGCCGCGCCCACCCCCGTGGCCGACCGCCTCCGTATCGCACCCGGCGCGGACGTCCTCTACATCGAACGCCTCCGCCGCCTGGACGGCCTCCCCCTCTCCCTCGACCTCACCTACATCCCCCTCGACCTCGGCACCGCCCTGCTCGGCGCCGACCTCGAGAACACCGATGTCTTCCGTCTCCTGGAAGCCATCGCCGGCCAGCCGCTGGGGCACGCCGAGATCACCCTGGAGGCTGTCAACTCCGACGCACACTCGGCGGCCGTCCTGCAAGCGCCCCGTGGTGCGGCCGTCCTCATGCTGGAGCGGCTCACTCACCTCGCCGACGGCCGCCCCGTGGACCTGGAGTTCATCCGCTTCCGTGGCGACCGCATCACGATGAGCGGCCAGCTCCGCCGCGCGCTCTGACGCCTCTCTTCACCACGTCACCGTCACCTCCCTCCCTCACCACACCGCGCCCCTCCACCACCGCGCCTTCACCCCTTCATCGTTTCGAAGGGCCCTTCCGGTTCATCCCACGCACGACTTTTCTGGAGACAGCCATGCCCTTGGCGCCCCAGCGGGCCGACGTGCCCGTGACCATCGACGAGTCGAAGTGCATCGACGGCTGCACGCTCTGCGTGGACATGTGCCCCCTGGACTCCCTCGCCATCGACGAGAGCAACGGCAAGGCGTACATGCACGTCGACGAGTGCTGGTACTGCGGCCCCTGCGCGGCCCGCTGCCCCACCGGGGCCGTCACGGTCAACATGCCCTACCTGCTCCGGTGAGAGGACCGACTCCCATGAAACTCAAGGCATTCGCCGCCCTCGCCACGGCCGCCCTCGCACTTCCTCTCACCGCCTGCGGCGGCAGCGCCACGACCGGCGCCGGCTCCACGGTCACCATCACGGTCGGCTACCAGTCCAAGACCATCAACACCGTCACGGCCGGCACCCTCCTACGTTCCCTCGGCTCCTTCGAGAAGGAGCTCAAGGCCCTCGGGGACGGCACCACGTACAAGGTGAACTGGCAGGACTACGCGACCGGCGCCCCGATCACCGCCCAGATGACCGCCGGGAAGATCGACATCGGTTCGATGGGCGACTTCCCGCTACTGATCAACGCGGCCCGCGGCAAACAGCTCGGCAGCCCCACCCGCCTCGTCTCCGTCACCGGCTACAACCTCAGAGGCGGACTCAACACCATCGTCACGGCGCCGGACTCGAAGCTCGCCACCCTCGACGACCTGCGCGGCAAGAGGGTGTCGACCAGCATCGGTTCGGCGGCCGACGGCACCCTCGTACGAGCGCTGCAGCGCGCCGGAATCGACCCGGACAAGGGCATCCAGAAGCTCAACCAGCAGCCCGCGGTGGGCGCCTCGGCCCTCTCCGCGGGCAGCACCGACGCGCTCTCGCAGTTCGTCGCCTGGCCCGGCCTGCTCGCCTTCCAGGGCAGGGCGAAGGCCCTGTACGACGGCGCCGCGCTCGATCTGCCGACCTTCCACGGGGTCACCGCCCGCGAGAACTTCGCGAAGAAGCGCCCGGCCGTACTGGAGGCCTTCCTCAGGGCCCAGGCGGAGGCGACGACCTACCTGCACGACCACCCGCTGGCCGCCGCCCAGAAGGTAGCGAAGGCGACCGACCTGCCCGCCGAGGTCGTCTACCTGTACAACGGCGCTCACGGCATCGCCACCTTCGACCCGGCCCTCAAGCCCCAGCTGATCTCCGCGCTGAAGAAGGACGTCGCCGTCCTGAAGTCGGCGAAGCTCGTGGGCGCCGTCGACGTGGACGCCTTCGTCGACGACCAGTACGTCAAGCGCGCCCTCGGCCCGACCACGTACGCCGACCAGCTCGCCGCGTCACCTCCACCGGCCGCGAGCGAGGTGTGGCCCAAGGGCGCCTCCTCGACCCGTACCTTCGCCTCCCCCTCCGCCCTCCTCCACTACGTGTCCTCCCACCGCGACGCCGTCCGCGCCGCGTACGTCCCCGACGCCACGACCGGCACCCTGTGGTTCGCCGACCGGGCGGTGTGGGTGGCCGACGGCAGCGACCTGCGCCCGTTCGTCACGGCGGAGACCGCCCGGGCATACCTCGCCGGCCACCAGGGCGCGCACACGATCTCGTACGCCTCCGCGCTGGAGCGGGCGTCATGACCCGGTATCTCGTCAGGGCCGCGTCGCTCGCCGCGGCCCTGACCGCCTGGCAAGTGCTGACCAGCCTGAACGTCGACCTCTGGCTGCGCTTCTCGCAGTTCCCCACCGTCGCCGACGTGGCTCGTGCCTTCGGTGACCGCCTCGGCGGCCACGACTACTGGACGGACCTCACCGACAGCCTCACCCGGATCCTCACCGGCTTCCTGCTGGCGGCGGTCCTGGGGGTGGCCACGGGCGTGCTCGTGGCCCGCTCGCGCCTCGCCGAGGACCTGCTCGGCCCGCTCGTGGAGGTGGTGAGGCCGATCCCCGCGATCGCGCTCGTCCCGGTGGCGATCCTCCTCTTCCCCAGCAACGAACAGGGCATCGTCTTCATCACCTGCGCCGCGGCCTTCTTCCCGGTCCTGGTCTCCACCCGGCACGCGGTTCGGGCCTTGGCCCCCGTGTGGGAGGAGGCGGTACGCACCATGGGCGGCGGCCGATGGCGCATCCTCGGCTCGGTCGTCCTGCCCGGCGCCCTCCCCGGGATCTTCGGCGGTCTCTCGGTCGGCATCGGCGTCTCGTGGATCTGCGTGATCTCCGCCGAGATGATCTCCGGACAGTACGGCGTCGGCTACCGCACCTGGCAGGACTACACCGTCGTCGACTATCCCGGTGTCTTCGTCGGCATGGTCACGATCGGTGTGCTGGGCTGGGTCACCTCCACGGCCGTCGAGCGCGTGGGGCGGTGGCTCACCCGGTGGCTGCCACGCACCGAGTACGTCGCCGGGGCGCGCGTGCGCAGGGCCCCCGCCCCGGTCTCGCCGGACCAGGAGCCCGCACGCGGTGAGGAGGTGCGCGATGAGCACCTCGTCTGAAACCGGAACGCCCGTCTCCGCGCGCGGCACCCGGCTGTCCCTCGCACGCGCCTCGCTCGGCCGCCCCGGCGCCCCCGTCCTCGAAGGCGTCGACCTGGACATCACCCCCGGTGAGATCCTCACCGTCGTCGGCCCCTCCGGCTGCGGCAAGTCGACCCTCCTGCGCACCCTCGCCGGGCTGCTGCCCGCACTCGCCGGAACCGTCGCCCAGGACGGTCGCCCCCTGGTGGGCCCCGGTGCCGACCGAGCACTCGTCTTCCAGGAGGACGCCCTCCTTCCCTGGCGCACCCTGCGCGCCAACGTCGAACTCCCGCTGGCCATCCAGGGCTCGTCCCGAACCGAGCGGCGTGCGCAGGCCTCGGGCTGGCTCGCCCGCGTCGGACTCGCCGACCGCGAACGGCAGTTGCCGCACCGTGTCTCCGGCGGCCAGCGCCAGCGCGCCCAGCTCGCCCGCGCCCTCGCCGGAGCACCCCGCGCCGTCCTGATGGACGAACCCTTCGGCGCACTCGACGCCCAGACCCGCGCCGGTATGCAGGACCTCCTCGTCGGGGTACTGCACGGCACCGGAGCGACCGTCGTCTTCGTCACCCACGACGTGGACGAGGCGCTGTTCCTGGGCGACCGGGTCGCACTTCTCGGCTCCGGACACCCGGCCGACGACGACGGCGGTCCCGGCAGCCCGGGCCGGCTTCTCTGCGTACGTGAAGTTCCGCGCCCGCGTGAGCGATCCGCGCTCGACGACCCGGCGCGGCTCACCCTGCGCCGCGAGGTCCTCACGTCCCTCAGCACCTGAAAGGCACCCTCGTGGACACCCTCGTGGAGATCCCCGCGCTCGCGGACGCCGAAGAGCTGTCCTGCGACGTCCTCGTCATCGGCGGTGGCACGGCCGGCACCATGGCGGCACTCACCGCCGCCGAGCACGGGGCCGACGTCCTCCTCCTGGAGAAGGCGCACGTCCGTCACTCCGGGGCTCTCGCCATGGGCATGGACGGCGTCAACAACGCGGTCATTCCCGGCCGCGCCGAACCCGACGACTACGTCGCCGAGATCACCCGCGCCAACGACGGCATCGTCGACCAGTCCACCGTCCGCCAGACCGCGACCCGCGGCTTCGCGATGGTGCGGCGCCTGGAGTCGTACGGCGTGAAGTTCGAGAAGGACGAGCACGGTGAGTACGCGGTCCGCCAGGTGCATCGCTCCGGCTCGTACGTGCTGCCCATGCCCGAGGGCAAGGACGTCAAGAAGGTCCTCTACCGGCAGTTGCGGCGCCGCGAGATGCGCGAGCGCATCCGCATCGAGAACCGGGTGATGCCGGTACGGGTCCTGACGGCGGAGGGGCGTGCGGTGGGTGCCGCGGGCTTCAACACCCGCACCGGGCGGTTCGTCTCCGTACGCGCCGGGGCGGTGATCCTCGCGACCGGCGCCTGCGGCCGCCTCGGCCTGCCCGCCTCCGGCTACCTCTACGGCACGTACGAGAACCCCACCAACGCCGGTGACGGCTACGCCATGGCCTACCACGCCGGCGCCGAACTCACCGGCATCGAGTGCTTCCAGATCAACCCCCTGATCAAGGACTACAACGGCCCCGCCTGCGCCTACGTCGCCAACCCCTTCGGCGGCTACCAGGTCAACCGGCACGGCGAACGCTTCGTCGACTCCGACTACTGGTCGGGCCAGATGATGGCCGAGTTCGCCGCCGAGGTCGCCTCGGAGCGGGGCCCGGTGTACCTCAAGCTCAGCCACCTCCCCGAGGAGTCGATCAGCGCCCTCGAGTCCATCCTGCACACCACCGAACGCCCCACGCGCGGTACCTTCCACGCCGGTCGCGGCCACGACTACCGCACCCATGACATCGAGATGCACATCTCCGAGATCGGCCTGTGCGGCGGCCACTCCGCCTCGGGCGTACGGGTCGACGACCACGCCCGTACGACCGTGCCCCGCCTGTACGCCGCCGGGGACCTGGCCTGTGTCCCCCACAACTACATGATCGGCGCGTTCGTCTTCGGCGACCTCGCGGGAGCGGACGCCGCCCAGCACAAGCCCTACGAGGGCGAGTTGCCGCAGGACCAGCTGCGCGACGCGCATGAACTGGTCTACCGTCCGCTGCACCACCCGGACGGGCCCCCGCAGTCCCAGGTCGAGTACAAACTCCGCCGCTTCGTGAACGACTACGTGGCACCGCCGAAGTCCGGCGCCCGGCTCTCCCTCGCCCTGGAGGCGTTCGAGCGGATGCGCGCGGACATCGCGGAGATGGGCGCCCGCACTCCGCACGAGCTGATGCGGTGCGCCGAGGTCACGTTCATCCGCGACTGCGCGGAGATGGCGGCCCGCGCCTCCCTCGCCCGCACGGAGTCCCGCTGGGGCCTGTACCACGACCGCACGGACCATCCCGCGCGCGACGACGCCTCCTGGTTCCACCACCTCGACCTGCACAAGTCCCCCTCCGGCTCCATGGAGTTCACGGCCCGTCCCGTGGCCCCCTATCTCGTCCCGGTTCCCGACTTCACCCCGACGGGCGGCCCCTCCCGACACCTTGGCGAGGTCCATCCGGAGGCGGTCGCCACGGCGGGGGCACGGGACGCCGTGCCGGTGGCCTCGGCGTCCCCTGCCGTCACGGTCCCTGTCACCGATCCCAACGGCAGGGGCCTCGACCACACCGGCGACGGCACCTCACCCCACCTCCTCGAACTCCTCGCCCTCACGGAACAGGAGCCCGAACTCACCGCGCTGCAGCCCTACTTGGACGACCCGTCCCCCGCTGTCCGACGCTCGGCCGTCGGCGTCCTCACCGAGACCGTGCCGCCCGGCACCGGCCCCGCCCTCGCCGCCGCGCTCCGGGACCCGCACGGCGACGTACGGGCCACCGCCGCGGCCTCGCTGCGCGAGCTGGTGGAGACCCTGCCTGCCGAGCCCGACCTGCGCGAGGGCCTCGCCGCCGCCCTCACCGAGGACGATTCCGTCGTACGCGCCGCCGCCCTGGACGTCCTGCGCGCGCTGCGCCTGGGCGGTGCGGAACTGTTCGCGGACGCCCTCGCCGATCCCGACACAGCCGTCCGCGTCGAGGCCGTGCGCGCCCTGGTCTCCGTCGATGCCGCGGAGCCCCTGAGCCGGGCGGCGGCCGACCCGTCCCGCGAGGTCCGCGTCACGGTGGCCAAGGCCCTCGCCAACGTGAGCCCGGGAAAGCTCGTCGAGGACACCCTCGACCGGCTCACGACCGACCCGGACGCCCTGGTCCGGGCAGCGGCCTTCGCGACGCTGGCCGTCACCGGCTGCCCCGCGCCCCTGGCCACGCGGGCCGTCGCCGCCCAGGCCGACGCCGCCTGGCAGGTCCGCTCCGGCGCCGCGACCGCACTGTCCGCCGCCGAGGCCGGGGTCGCCGTCCCTGCGCTCGCCCAGGCCCTGGAAGACCCGAACCCCGACGTCCGCAAGGCGGCGGTCCTGGCCCTCGTGCGGCACTCCGCGGTCGACGAGGGCGCCCGCGCGGCCCTGGCCACGGCCACGGCGGACTCCGACGCGGACGTCAGGGCCTACGCGTCACGGGTCCTGTGACCACAGGACCGGGCGGAGGGCCGGGGCGCCCTATATCCAGTCCTCCGGCTCCGGCTCCGCGTCCATCTCGGGCCACTCCGGGTCCGGTGCCTCACCGGCCGCAGGAGCCGGCGCTCCTCCGGGGGCGCCGCCATCCAGGGAGGCGAGCACTCCAATGACGCCCTCCCCGTACGTCGCGAGCTTCTTCTCACCCACCCCGCTGATGCCGCCGAGGCCTTCGACCGAGGTGGGCCACACCGTGGCGATCTCCCGGAGCGTGGCGTCATGGAAGATGACGTACGCGGGGACACCCTGCTCCTTGGCCTGTTCGGCGCGCCAGGAGCGCAGGGCCTCGAAGGCGGGGACGAGCTCCTGGGGCAGGTCGGCCGCGGCGGCCTTGGCCTTGCGATCGCCCCGCGAGGACGAGGAGGACGACGAGCGGGAGACAGTGGGCTTCGGCGGCTCCTTGCGGAGCGGCACCTCGCGCTCGCGCCGCAGCACCGTCCCGCTCTCCTCGGTCAGCACGAGCGTCCCGTACTCGCCCTCGACCGCGAGCAGTCCTTGTGCCAGCAACTGCCTCGCCACGCCGCGCCATTCGGACTCGGCAAGCTCCTCTCCGATGCCGAACACCGACAGCTGGTCGTGATCGAACTGGATCACCTTGGCGGTGCGCCGCCCCAGCAGGATGTCGATGATCTGGCCGGCGCCGAACTTCTGTCCGCGCTCGCGCTGCAGCCGTACCACCGTGGACAGCAGCTTCTGTGCCACGACCGTGCCGTCCGCGGTCTCGGGCGGTGCGAGGCATGTGTCGCAGTTGCCACATGCCGGGGTGTGCGGGTCCTGCCCGAAGTAGGCCAGGAGCTGGGAGCGCCGGCACTGGACCGTCTCGCACAGGGCCAGCATCGAGTCCAGGTGGGCGGCGGCCCGACGGCGGAACGCCTCGTCGCCCTCCGAGCCCTGGATCATCTTGCGCTGCTGGACGACGTCCTGAAGCCCGTACGCCATCCATGCCGTGGACGGGAGCCCGTCGCGGCCCGCGCGTCCCGTCTCCTGGTAGTAGCCCTCGACCGACTTGGGCAGGTCGAGGTGGGCGACGAACCGCACGTCCGGCTTGTCGATGCCCATCCCGAAGGCGATGGTGGCGACCACGACGAGGCCCTCTTCGCGCAGGAAGCGCGACTGGTGGGCGGCGCGGGTGCCCGAGTCCAGACCCGCGTGGTACGGCACCGCCTCTACGCCGTTGCGGGAGAGGAACTCGGCCGTCTTCTCGACCGAGTTGCGGGAGAGGCAGTACACGATGCCCGCATCGCCCGCGTGCTCCTCACGCAGGAAGGACAGCAGCTGCTTCTTGGGGTCGGCCTTCGGCACGATCCGGTACTGGATGTTGGGCCGGTCGAAGCTCGCCTCGAAGTGGCGGGCGGTCGGCATGGCCAGACGCTGGGTGATCTCCTTGTGCGTCGCGCGGGTGGCCGTGGCCGTCAGCGCGATGCGCGGGACATCGGGCCAGCGCTCACCGAGCAGCGAGAGCGCCAGATAGTCGGGGCGGAAGTCATGCCCCCACTGGGCCACGCAGTGCGCCTCGTCGATCGCGAAGACGGAGATCTTCCCGCGTGACAGCAGGTCCAGCGTGGTCTCCAGGCGCAGCCGCTCCGGCGCCAGGTAGATCACGTCGAGCTCTCCCGCCAGGAACTCAGCCTCCACCACGCGCCGCTCGTCGAAGTCCTGCGTGGAGTTCATGAACCCGGCGCGTACGCCCAGCGCGCGCAGCGCGTCCACCTGATCCTGCATCAGCGCGATGAGGGGGGAGACCACGACTCCCGTACCGGGTCTGACCAGGGCCGGAATCTGGTAGCAGAGCGACTTGCCGCCACCCGTCGGCATCAGGACGACAGCGTCACCGCCCGCCACCACGTGCTCGATGATCGCTTCCTGCTCACCGCGGAAGGCGTCGTACCCGAAGACCCGGTGGAGCGTGGCCAGTGCCTCGCTCTCTCCCAGCGTCTCCGTCGCGTCCGCTTCGGTCATCACACCCGTCCCGCCCATCGTCCTGTCCCCCGTACGTCGCGCCTCGACCACTGCGTCCACGATAGAGGTCCGCGCCGACAGCCCGAGAGTTATCCACAGGCTGCGACCGATCGGCTTCCCTACGCACTCGCGTCCGGCCGCTCTCACTCCCCTGCGCGGAGCAGTCCGCGCGTTCGATTCACAGGGGACACGCGATGCGCCGATCACAGCTCGGGCCCCGCCCCCTCGCGAGAAGGGAGCGGGGCCCGGCCCATGCGTGGTTCAGCGGACGAAGACTCCCGCCTGGCTCGCCAGGTCCAGGAAGTACTGCGGCGCCACGCCCAGCACCAGCGTGACCGCCACACCGAACCCGATCGCCGTCATGGTCAGCGGCGAGGGCACGGCGACCGTCGGTCCCTCCGGCCTCGGCTCACTGAAGAACATGAGCACGATCACGCGGATGTAGAAGAACGCCGCGATCGCCGACGAGATCACACCGACCACGACCAGCGGGCCCGCGCCGCCCTCCGCCGCCGCCTTGAAGACGGCGAACTTCCCGGCGAAGCCGGAGGTCAGCGGGATGCCCGCGAAGGCCAGCAGGAAAACCGCGAAGACGGCCGCCACCAGCGGTGAGCGACGTCCGAGGCCCGCCCACTTGGACAGGTGCGTCGCCTCGCCGCCCGCGTCCCGGACCAGGGTCACGACCGCGAAGGCCCCGATCGTCACGAACGAGTACGCGGCCAGGTAGAAGAGGACCGACGAGACGCCGTCCGGCGAGGTCGCGATGACGCCCGCGAGGATGAATCCGGCGTGCGCGATGGACGAGTACGCCAGGAGCCGCTTGATGTCGGTCTGGGTGATCGCGACGATCGCACCGCCCAGCATGGTGACGATCGCGACGGCCCACATGACCGGCCGCCAGTCCCAGCGCAGGCCCGGCAGGACGACGTACAGCAGCCGCAGCAGCGCTCCGAAGGCCGCCACCTTCGTCGCCGCGGCCATGAAGCCGGTGACCGGTGTCGGCGCGCCCTGGTAGACGTCCGGGGTCCACATGTGGAACGGCACCGCGCCGACCTTGAAGAGCAGGCCCATGACGACCATCGCGGCGCCGATGAGCAGCAGCACGTCGTTGCCCATGGTGCCGGCGAGCGCCAGGTCGACGTTCGGGATCGTGCCGTCCACGACCTGCGCGATCGTCGCGTACGACACGGAGCCCGCGTAGCCGTAGAGCAGGGCGATGCCGAAGAGGGTGAACGCGGAGGCGAAGGCTCCGAGCAGGAAGTACTTGACCGCGGCCTCCTGCGACATGAGCCGCTTGCGGCGGGCCACGGCGCACAGCAGGTACAGGGGCAGCGAGAAGACTTCCAGCGCGATGAACAGGGTCAGCAGGTCGTTGGCCGAAGGGAAGACCAGCATGCCGCCGATCGCGAAGAGCAGCAGCGGGAACACCTCGGTGGTGGTGAACCCGGCCTTCACCGCTGCCTTCTCGCTGTCGCTGCCGGGCACGGAGGCGGCCTGCGCGGCGAACGAGTCGACGCGGTTTCCGTGTGCCTCCGGGTCGAGCCGCCGCTCGGCGAAGGTGAAGACGCCGAGGATGCCCGCCAGCAGGATCGTGCCCTGCAGGAACAGGGACGGTCCGTCGACGGCGATCGCGCCCATGGCCGCGATGTGCGCCTTCGTGGTGCCGTATCCGCCCGCCGCCAGTGCGACCACCGCGGCGAAGGCGGCGGCGAGCGCGACGACGGACAGGAACACCTGCGTGTAGTAGCGGGACCTGCGCGGCACGAAGGCCTCGACGAGCACTCCTACGAGCGCCGCCCCGATGACGATCAGGGTGGGCGACAATTGCCCGTATTCGATCTTCGGCGCGTTGATCTTGGAGATCGGTTCGGCCGCGGTTGTCCACAGGCTGTGGACGGCTGCTGTACTCACTTGGCCGCCTCCACCTCGGGCTTGGGGTCCGTCTTATGGACGTCGGACATGGTCTGCTGGACCGCCGGGTTGACGATGTCGGTGACCGGCTTCGGATAGACGCCCAGGAAGATCAGCAGGGCGATCAGCGGGGCGACCACCAGGAGCTCACGCACCCTGAGGTCGGGCATCTCGGCGACCTCCGCCTTCACCGGGCCCGTCATCGTCCGCTGATAGAGGACGAGTGTGTAGAGCGCGGCGAGGACGATGCCGAAGGTGGCGACGATGCCGACGGCCGGGTAGCGCTCGAACGCGCCCACCAGGACCAGGAATTCACTCACGAAGGGTGCGAGCCCGGGGAGCGAGAGGGTCGCCAGGCCGCCGATCAGGAAGGTGCCCGCGAGCACCGGAGCGACCTTCTGCACCCCTCCGTAGTCGGCGATCAGACGCGAGCCGCGCCGCGAGATCAGGAAGCCCGCCACCAGCATCAGGGCGGCGGTCGAGATCCCGTGGTTGACCATGTAGAGCGTCGCGCCCGACTGGCCCTGGCTGGTCATCGCGAAGATGCCCAGGATGATGAACCCGAAGTGCGAGATCGACGCGTACGCCACCAGCCGTTTGATGTCCCGCTGGCCGACCGCGAGCAGCGCCCCGTAGATGATGCTGATGAGGGCGAGGACGAGGATGACCGGCGTCGCCCACTTGCTCGCCTCCGGGAAGAGCTGGAGGCAGAAGCGGAGCATCGCGAAGGTGCCGACCTTGTCGACGACCGCCGTGATCAGGACCGCGACCGGGGCTGTGGCCTCGCCCATGGCGTTGGGCAGCCAGGTGTGCAGCGGCCACAGGGGCGCCTTCACCGCGAACGCGAAGAAGAAGCCGAGGAACAGCCACCGCTCCGTGTTGGTCGCCATGTGCAGTGAGCCGTTGGCGCGGGCCTGCACAATCTCCTGGAGCGAGAAGTTCCCGGCCACTACGTAGAGACCGATGACGGCGGCCAGCATGATCAGGCCGCCGACCAGGTTGTAGAGGAGGAACTTCACCGCGGCGTAGGAGCGTTGGGTCGCCGCCGCCTTGTCGCCGTGTTCGTGGGCGCGGTCCCCGAAGCCGCCGATGAGGAAGTACATCGGGATCAGCATGGCTTCGAAGAAGATGTAGAAGAGGAAGACGTCGGTGGCCTCGAAGGAGATGATCACCATCGCCTCGACGGCCAGGATCAGGCCGAAGAAGCCCTGAGTCGGCCGCCAGCGCCTGCTTCCTGTCTCGTGCGGGTCGGCGTCGTGCCAGCCCGCCAGGATCACGAACGGCATCAGCAGCGCGGTCAGCGCGACGAGCGCCACCCCGATGCCGTCCACGCCCAGCTCGTACCGCACCCCGAACTCCTTGATCCAGGCGTGGGATTCGGTGAGCTGGTAGCGGTCGCCGCCGGGGTCGAACCGCACGAGCACGATCGCGGCCAGGACCAGCGTGGCGAGCGAGACGAGCAGCGCCAGCCACTTGGCGGCGACGCGTTGCGCGGCCGGCACGGCGGCCGTGGCGATCGCCCCGACCGCCGGGAGCGCCGCCGTCGCTGTCAGCAGAGGAAAGGACATCGGTATCAGACCGCCCTCATCAGCAGGGTCGCGGCGACGAGGATGGCCGCACCGCCGAACATCGAGACCGCGTAACTGCGCGCATAGCCGTTCTGCAGCTTGCGCAGGCGCCCGGAGAGGCCGCCCATGGAGGCCGCGGTGCCGTTGACGACCCCGTCGACCAGGGTGTGGTCGACGTACACCAGGGAGCGGGTGAGGTGCTCCCCGCCGCGCACCAGCACGACGTGGTTGAAGTCGTCCTGGAGCAGGTCGCGCCGGGCGGCCCGGGTCAGCAGGGAGCCGCGCGGGGCGACGACCGGGACGGGGCTGCGCCCGTACTGGGCGTACGCGATGCCGGCGCCGACGACGAGCAGCACCATGGTGGCCAGCGTGACCGTGAGGGCGCTGACGGGCGAGTTGCCCTCCGAGTGCCCGGTGACCGGCTCCAGCCAGTTGAGGAAGCGGTCGCCGATGCTGAAGAAACCGCCCGCGAAGACCGATCCGAAGGCCAGCACGATCATGGGGATCGTCATGGACCTCGGGGACTCGTGCGGGTGCGGCTCATGGCCTTCGGCATCCGGCTGCCAGCGCTTCTCCCCGAAGAAGGTCATGATCATCACGCGGGTCATGTAGTACGCCGTGATGGCCGCGCCCAGCAGGGCCGCACCGCCGAGGATCCAGCCCTCGGTGCCACCCTTGGCGAAGGCCGCCTCGATGATCTTGTCCTTGGAGAAGAAGCCGGACAGGCCCGGGAAGCCGATGATGGCGAGGTAGCCGAGGCCGAAGGTGACGAAGGTGATCGGCATGTACGTGCGGAGGCCGCCGTACTTGCGCATGTCGACCTCGTCGTTCATGCCGTGCATGACCGAGCCGGCGCCGAGGAACAGTCCGGCCTTGAAGAAGCCGTGCGTCACCAGGTGCATGATCGCGAAGACGTAGCCGATGGGGCCGAGGCCCGCGGCCAGCACCATGTAGCCGATCTGCGACATCGTCGATCCGGCGAGCGCCTTCTTGATGTCGTCCTTCGCGCAACCGACGATCGCACCGAACAGGAGCGTGACGGCACCGACCACGGTGACGACGAGCTGGGCGTCGGGCGCGGCGTTGAAGATCGCGGCGGAGCGGACGATGAGGTAGACACCCGCGGTCACCATGGTCGCGGCGTGGATGAGGGCCGAGACCGGGGTCGGGCCCTCCATCGCGTCCCCGAGCCAGGACTGCAGCGGCACCTGGGCGGACTTGCCGCAGGCGGCGAGCAGCAGCATCAGGGCGACGGCGGTGAGCTTGCCCTCGGTCGCGCCGCCGACGAGCCCCGGGTGCCCCTCGGTGCCGAGCACCGGCCCGAAGGCGAAGGACCCGAAGGTGGTGAACATCAACATGATGGCGATCGACAGGCCCATGTCGCCGACGCGGTTGACCAGGAAGGCCTTCTTCGCGGCGGTGGCGGCGCTGGGCTTGTGCTGCCAGAAGCCGATCAGCAGGTACGAGGCGAGGCCGACGCCCTCCCAGCCGACGTACAGCAGCAGGTAGTTGTCGGCGAGGACGAGCAGCAGCATCGCCGCGAGGAACAGGTTCAGATAGCCGAAGAAGCGGCGGCGCCGCTCGTCGTGCTCCATGTACCCGATCGAGTACAGGTGGATCAGCGAGCCGACGCCGGTGATCAGCAGGACGAACGTCATCGACAGCTGGTCGAGCTGGAAGGAGACGTCCGCCTGGAAGCCCTCGACGGGGACCCAGCTGAACAGGTACTGGCTCATGGCCCGGTGGTCCGCGCTCTTGCCCAGCATGTCGGCGAAGAGGATCGCGCCGATCACGAAGGACGTGGCCGCGAGCGCCGTGCCGATCCAGTGGCCGACGGCATCGAGCCGCCGGCCGCCGCACAGCAGTACGGCCGCTCCGAGCAGAGGCGCCGCTACCAGCAGCGCAATCAGGTTCTCCACGATTCAGCGACCCCTTACAGCTTCATCAGGCTGGCGTCGTCGACCGAGGCCGAGTGGCGGGAACGGAAGAGCGACACGATGATCGCGAGCCCGACCACGACCTCCGCGGCGGCGACGACCATCGTGAAGAAGGCGATGATCTGGCCGTCGAGGTTGCCGTGCATGCGGGAGAAGACGACGAACGCGAGGTTGCAGGCGTTGAGCATGAGCTCGACGCACATGAACACCACGATCGCGTTGCGCCTGATCAGCACGCCGGTGGCGCCGATCGTGAACAACAGGGCGGCGAGATAGAGGTAGTTGACCGGGTTCACTTGGACGCCTCCTCCGTCTTCGTGCGCTCCAGGCGTTCTTCGGCGCGCTGCTCCAGCGCCTTCAGATCGCTCAGCGCCTCGGTGGACACGTCACGGATCTGGCCGCGGTCCCGCAGCGTCTTGCTGACCGTCAGCTCGGACGGGGTGCCGTCCGGGAGGAGGCCCGCGATGTCCACCGCGTTGTGCCGGGCGTAGACACCGGGGGCCGGCAGCGGCGGTACGTGCTTGCCTTCCCGTACGCGCTGCTCGGACAGCTCGCGCTGGGTCTTGGCGCGCTCGGTGCGCTCGCGGTGCGTGAGCACCATGGCGCCGACGGCGGCCGTGATCAGCAGGGCACCGGTGATTTCGAAGGCGAACACGTACTTCGTGAAGATGAGGGCGGCGAGGCCCTCCACGTTCCCGTTGGCGTTGGCCTTGCTCAGGCCGTTGAAGTCCTTCAGGGACGCGTTGCCGATGCCCGCCATCAGCAGGACGCCGAAGCCGAGTCCGCACAGCAGGGCCAGCCAGCGCTGCCCCTTGATGGTCTCCTTCAGTGAGTCCGCCGCGGTGACACCGACGAGCATGACCACGAAGAGGAACAGCATCATGATCGCGCCGGTGTAGACGACGATCTGCACGACGCCCAGGAAGTAGGCGCCGTTGGCGAGGTAGAACACCGCCAGGATGATCATGGTCCCGGCGAGACAGAGCGCGCTGTGCACGGTCTTCTTCATGAAGACGGTGCACAGGGCGCCGATCACGGCGACCGTGCCGAGGACCCAGAACTGGAAGGCCTCTCCGGTGGAGGTGGAGTAGGCGGCGAGCTGCGCGCTCATGCCCCCACCCCCTCTTCCGTGGGCTTCTCGCCCTTGGAGACGGCGACCTGGCGCTCGGTGCCGGGCGCCGCCTCGGTCACCAGACCCTGGTAGTAGTCCTGCTCGTCCGTGCCGGGGAAGATCGAGTGCGGTGTGTCGACCATGCCCTCCTCGAGCCCGGCGAGCAGCTGCTCCTTGGTGTAGATGAGGTTGGCGCGGCTGGAGTCGGCGAGCTCGAACTCGTTCGTCATCGTGAGCGCGCGGGTGGGGCACGCCTCGATGCACAGGCCGCACAGGATGCAGCGGGCGTAGTTGATCTGGTACACGCGGCCGTACCGCTCGCCCGGCGAGTAGCGCTCCTCGTCGGTGTTTTCCGCACCCTCCACATAGATGGCGTCCGCGGGGCAGGCCCAGGCACACAGCTCGCAGCCGATGCACTTCTCCAGACCGTCCGGGTGACGGTTGAGCTGGTGCCGGCCGTGGAACCGCGGGGCGGTGGTCTTCTGCTGCTCCGGGTACTGCTCCGTCAGGCGCTTCTTGAACATGGCCTTGAAGGTCACGCCGAAGCCGGCGACGGGGTTCTGGAAACCGGGCTTGGTCTCCTTCGGCTCCTCAGCCATCGGACCCCTCCTTTCCGTCACGAGATCCGCCATTCGATCCGTCACTCGCAGTATCCGGCCCGCCACTGACAATCAACTCGCGCTCGCGGCGCGGGCGGCGCCGCGGCACGGGTGGCAGCTCCTGTCCCGGCAGCGGCGGCACCGGGAATCCACCGGCCATCGGGTCGAAGGCGGCGGGCTCGGCGGGCCCTTCCTGGGCCCCCTGCTTGTCACGGAAGATGTCCGCGGCGAACGAGAGCAGCAGCAGGACGAGGACACCGCCGCCGACGTACAGGGCGATGTCGGCGAAGTCGTAGTTCTCGTTCCTGAGGGTCCGTACGGTCGCGACAAGCATCAGCCAGACCACGGAGACCGGGATGAGGACCTTCCAGCCGAGCTTCATCAGCTGGTCGTAGCGGACGCGCGGGAGCGTGCCGCGCAGCCAGATGAAGAAGAACAGCAGCAGCTGCACCTTCACCACGAACCAGAGCATCGGCCACCAGCCGTGGTTGGCACCTTCCCAGAAGGTGCTGATGGGCCACGGGGCCCGCCAGCCGCCCAGGAAGAGCGTGGTCGACACGGCCGAGACCGTCACCATGTTCACGTACTCGGCGAGCATGAACAGCGCGAACTTGATCGACGAGTACTCGGTGTTGAAGCCGCCGACGAGGTCGCCCTCGGACTCCGGCATGTCGAAGGGGGCGCGGTTGGTCTCGCCGACCATCGTGATGATGTAGATCACGAACGAGACCGGCAGCAGGATGATGTACCAGCGGTCGTGCTGCTGCTCGACGATCGTCGAGGTCGACATCGACCCGGAGTAGAGGAACACCGAGGCGAAAGCGGCGCCCATGGCGATCTCGTACGAGATCATCTGCGCGCAGGACCGCAGACCGCCCAGCAGCGGGTAGGTGGATCCAGAACTCCAGCCCGCGAGCACGATCCCGTAGATGCCCACCGAGGCGACCGCGAGGATGTAGAGCATCGCGATCGGCAGGTCCGTGAGCTGCATCGTAGTGCGGTGGCCGAAGATCGAGATCTCGTTGTCGGCGGGCCCGAAGGGGATCACCGCGATCGCCATGAAGGCCGGGATGGCCGCGACGATCGGCGCGAGGACGTAGACCACCCTGTCCGCGCGTTTGACGATGACGTCTTCCTTGAGCATCAGCTTCACGCCGTCGGCGAGCGACTGGAGCATGCCCCAGGGGCCGTGCCGGTTGGGTCCGATGCGCAGCTGCATCCAGGCGACGACCTTGCGCTCCCACACGATCGAGAACAGCACGGTGATCATCAGGAAGGCGAAGCAGAAGACCGCCTTGACGACGACCAGCCACCAGGGGTCGCGGCCGAACATGGAGAGGTCTTCAGTGGCGAGGTACAGACTGCTCATGCCTCCACCTCCTTGGGGGCCTCGCCGACGAGCGTCGCCGGGCCGATGCGGACGAGTGCGCCGGGCAGCGCCCCCGTGTCGGAGGCGACGCCGCCTCCGGCGGAGTTCAGCGGGAGCCAGACCACGCGGTCGGGCATCTCGGTGATCTGCAGCGGGAGTTCGACGGTTCCGGCGCTGCCGGTGACCGCGAGGAGGTCACCTTCCTTGACGCCTGCCTCGGCGGCCGTGGCCGCCGACACACGCGCGCGTGCCGCGTGCCGGGTCCCGGCGAGCGCGTCGTCACCCTCCTGGAGGCGGCCCCGGTCGAGCAGCAGCCGGTGGCCCGCGAGCACGGCCTCTCCCGCGGCGGGACGCGGCAGCGATGCCGCGATCTCCACGGGTCCGGTGGCCCGCAGGCCGCTCCAGGGCCCGAGTCGGTCCAGCTCCCCGCGCGTGGTGCGCAGATCCGGCAGACCCAGGTGTACGTCCATGGCGTCGGCCAGCATCTGCAGGACGCGCGCGTCGGTGGGTGCCAGGCGGCGAGTCATCTGGTCGGGCTTGAGCGCGGCCTCGAAGAAGCGGACCCTGCCTTCCCAGTTCAGGAAGGTGCCCGCCTTCTCGGCGACCGCGGCCACCGGGAGGACGACATCCGCGTACTCGGTGACCTCACCGGGCCGCTGTTCGAGCGACACCAGGAAGTCGACCTCGGAAAGGGCCGCACGCGCGCGTGCCGGGTCGGGAAGGTCGGCGACCTCCACCCCCGCCACCACCAGGGCCAGCAACTCCCCACCTACGGCGGCCTCGACGATCTGGCCGGTGTCGCGCCCGTAGCGGTGCGGGAGCTGGGAGACGCCCCAGGCGGCCGCGACCTCCTCCCGCGCGCGCGGGTCGGTGGCCGGACGCCCGCCCGGCAGCAGCGACGGCAGCGCGCCCGCCTCGATCGCGCCGCGCTCCCCGGCCCGGCGCGGGATCCACACCAGCGTGGCGCCCGTCGCGGCCGCGGCCCGTACGGCGGCGGTGAGCCCGCCCGCCACGCCCGCGAGCCGCTCGCCGACGACGATCACCGCGCCCTCGGTGCGCAGCGCCTCGGCGGCCTTGGCACCGTCGCCCTCCACACCGACGCCGCTCGCGAGGGCGTCCAGCCACTCGGTCTCGGTACCGGGCGCGGCGGGCAGCAGCGTGCCGCCCGCCTTCTCCAGGCCGCGTGTCGCGTACGTGGCGAGCGAGAAGGTCTTCTGCCCGTGCCCGCGCCACGCCTTGCGCAGCCGCAGGAAGACGCCGGGCGCCTCCTCCTCGGACTCGAAGCCGACGAGGAGGACGGCGGGCGCCTTCTCCAAAGAGGTGTACGTGACGCCCGTACCGTCGAGGTCCCGTCCGCGACCGGCGACCCGGGACGCCAGGAAGTCGGCCTCCTCGGCGCTGTGCACGCGCGCGCGGAAGTCGATGTCGTTCGTGTCGAGAGCCACGCGCGCGAACTTGCTGTAGGCGT
This sequence comes from Streptomyces sp. NBC_01450, assembly GCF_036227505.1. Taxonomy (NCBI): domain Bacteria; kingdom Bacillati; phylum Actinomycetota; class Actinomycetes; order Kitasatosporales; family Streptomycetaceae; genus Streptomyces; species Streptomyces sp. NBC_01450. The sequence continues at coordinate 5,070,460 of NZ_CP109480.1, forward strand.
AGGCGTCCTCGACGGTGAGGCGGCCACCGGTCAAAACACCGGTCCGGCCGCGCGCCACCGAAAGGCCCCGGGCCGCCGCCTCCAGGGCCTCGGGCCAGGAAGCCGGCTCCAGTTCACCCGACTCACCCCGTACGAGGGGCGTGTCGAGCCGGTCCCGCTGCTGCGCGTACCGAAACCCGAACCGCCCCTTGTCGCAGAGCCACTCCTCGTTGACCTCGGGGTCGGGGGAAGCCATCCGCCGCATCACCTTGCCGCGCCGGTGGTCGGTGCGGGTCGCGCAGCCCCCCGCGCAGTGCTCGCACACCGAGTGCGAGGAGACGAGGTCGAAGGGACGCGAGCGGAAGCGATACGCCGCCGAGGTCAGCGCGCCGACCGGGCAGATCTGGATGGTGTTCCCGGAGAAGTACGACTCGAACGGGTCGCCCTCGCCGGTGCCGACCTGCTGGAGCGCGCCCCGCTCGATCAGCTCGATCATCGGGTCGCCCGCGATCTGGTTGGAGAAGCGGGTGCAGCGGGCGCACAGCACGCACCGCTCCCGGTCGAGCAGCACCTGCGTGGAGATCGGGACCGGCTTCTCGTAGGTCCGCTTCTTGCCCTCGAAGCGGGATTCGGCGTTGCCGTGCGACATCGCCTGGTTCTGCAGCGGGCACTCGCCGCCCTTGTCGCAGACCGGGCAGTCCAGCGGGTGGTTGATGAGCAGCAGCTCCATCACACCGTGCTGGGCCTTTTCGGCGACGGGCGAGGTGAGGTGAGTCTTCACCACCATTCCGTCCGTACACGTGATCGTGCAGGACGCCATGGGCTTGCGCTGGCCCTCTACCTCGACGATGCACTGGCGGCAGGCGCCGGCCGGGTCGAGCAGCGGATGGTCACAGAAGCGGGGGATCTCGATGCCGAGCTGTTCGGCGGCCCGGATGACCAGGGTGCCCTTGGGCACGCTGATCTCGGCTCCGTCGATCGTCAGCGAGACGAGATCCTCCGGCGGAACCGCCGCTTCTCCCCCTCCCGAGGGAGCGCTGGTGGTCACCGTCATGCGTTCACCTCCGTGCGGTCGGCCCAAGCCGTGGACTTGGCCGGGTCAAAGGGGCAGCCGCGGCCCGTGATGTGCTTCTCGTACTCCTCGCGGAAGTACTTGAGCGAGGAGAAGATCGGCGAGGCCGCGCCGTCACCGAGGGCGCAGAACGACTTGCCGTTGATGTTGTCGGCGATGTCGTTCAGCTTGTCGAGGTCCGACATGACGCCCTTGCCGGCCTCGATGTCGCGCAGCAACTGCACGAGCCAGTACGTCCCTTCGCGGCAGGGCGTGCACTTGCCGCAGGACTCGTGGGCGTAGAACTCGGTCCACCGGGTGACCGCCCGCACCACGCAGGTCGTCTCGTCGAAGCACTGGAGTGCTTTGGTGCCGAGCATGGAACCCGCGGCACCCACTCCTTCGTAATCAAGAGGGACGTCGAGGTGCTCGTCGGTGAACATCGGGGTCGAGGAGCCGCCCGGCGTCCAGAACTTCAGCCGGTGGCCGGGGCGCATCCCGCCGCTCATCTCGAGGAGTTGACGGAGGGTGATGCCGAGCGGTGCCTCGTACTGGCCGGGGCTGGCGACATGGCCGCTGAGCGAGTAGAGCGTGAAGCCCGGGGACTTCTCGCTGCCCATCGACCTGAACCATTCCTTGCCTTTTTGGAGAATTGCGGGAACTGACGCGATCGACTCGACGTTATTCACCACAGTCGGGCACGCATAGAGGCCCGCGACGGCTGGGAAGGGGGGACGGAGCCGCGGTTGACCACGGCGGCCTTCGAGCGAGTCGAGCAGTGCGGTCTCCTCACCGCAGATGTACGCGCCCGCGCCCGCGTGCACGGTGAGCTTGAGGTCGAGCCCGCTGCCCAGGATGTTTTCGCCCAGGTAGCCCGCCGCGTAGGCCTCTCGAACGGCCTCGTGCAACCGCCGCAATACGGGGACGACTTCACCGCGGAGATAGATGAACGCATGCGAAGACCGGATGGCATAACACGCGATCACAATGCCCTCGATGAGGCTATGCGGGTTCGCGAAGAGGAGCGGGATGTCCTTGCAGGTTCCCGGCTCCGACTCGTCGGCGTTGACAACTAGATAGTGAGGTTTGCCATCGCCCTGAGGAATGAACTGCCACTTCATTCCGGTGGGGAATCCCGCGCCGCCCCGTCCGCGCAGACCGGAGTCCTTGACGTAGGCGATCAGGTCGTCCGGTGACATGGCCAGCGCCTTGCGCAGCCCCTCGTACCCCTCGTGCCTCCGGTAGACGTCCAGCGTCCAGGACTTCTCCTCGTCCCAGAAGGCCGACAGCACGGGCGCGAGCAGCTTCTCGGGGCTGGTCTCGTCGATCTCGGGTGCCAACGTCATCACTCCCCCTCCTCGGCTGCGGGACCCGCCGGGTGCGACGGATCGGAGGCCGATGTGTCCTGCGGCGCGTCGTGCGAGCTCAGGTGCTCGGCCGACGGCTGGTCCTGCGGTGCCCCACCACCACGTGGGTGGACCACGCGCGCGGGGACGTTCTCCCCCTTGGCCAGGCGGAGACCGATCAGTGAGGCGGGGCCCGCGCTGCCGCCCGCCTCCACGGCTCCCTCGCGCTCGTCGGGGAAGCCCGCCAGGATCCGCGCGGTGTCCTTGAAGGTGCACAGGGGGGCGCCGCGGGTGGGTGCGACCTGTGCTCCCGCACGCAGGTCGTCGACGAGGCGCTTCGCGGAGGCCACGGTCTGGTTGTCGAAGAACTCCCAGTTGACCATCACGACCGGTGCGAAGTCGCAGGCCGCGTTGCACTCGATGTGCTCCAGCGTGACCTTGCCGTCGTCGGTGGTCTCGCCGTTGCCGACGCCCAGGTGGTCCTGCAGGGCCTCGAAGATCGCGTCGCCGCCCATGACCGCGCACAGGGTGTTGGTGCAGACACCCACCTGGTAGTCACCGCTCGGCTTGCGCCGGTACATCGAGTAGAAGGTCGCGACGGCGGTGACCTCGGCCGTGGTCAGGTTCAGTACGTCCGCGCAGAACCGCATGCCCGTGCGCGTGACGTGGCCCTCCTGCGACTGCACGAGATGCAGCAACGGAAGGAGCGCCGAACGGGAGTCCGGGTAGCGGGCGACGATCTCGCGCGCGTCCGCTTCGAGCCGGGCTCGAACGTCGTCCGGATAGTCGGGCGCGGGCAGTTGGGGCATGCCCAGGCTGACGCCCTCGGGGGTGGTGGTCACCGGTCGACGCCTCCCATCACGGGGTCGATGGACGCGACGGCGACGATGACGTCGGCCACCTGGCCGCCCTCGCACATCGCCGCCATGGCCTGAAGGTTGGTGAAGGACGGGTCCCGGAAGTGGACCCGGTAGGGGCGGGTGCCTCCGTCGGACACGGCGTGCACCCCGAGCTCGCCCTTGGGCGACTCGACCGCCGCGTACGTCTGGCCCGGCGGGACGCGGAAGCCCTCGGTCACCAGCTTGAAGTGGTGGATCAGGGCCTCCATGGAGGTGCCCATGATCTTCTTGATGTGGTCGAGGGAGTTGCCGAGACCGTCGGGGCCGAGCGCGAGCTGGGCGGGCCAGGCGATCTTCTTGTCGGCGACCATGACCGGGCCGGGCTGCAGCCGGTCCAGGCACTGCTCGACGATGTGCAGCGACTGGCGCATCTCTTCCAGGCGGATCAGGAAGCGCCCGTAGGAGTCGCAGGTGTCGGCGGTCGGGATCTCGAAGTCGTACGTCTCGTAGCCGCAGTACGGCTGGGCCTTGCGCAGGTCGTGCGGCAGGCCCGCCGAGCGCAGGATCGGGCCGGTGGCGCCGAGGGCCATGCAGCCGGCGAGGTCGAGGTAGCCGACGTCCTGCATGCGGGCCTTGAAGATGGGGTTCCCGGTGGCGAGCTTGTCGTACTCGGGAAGGTTCTTCTGCATCTTCTTCACGAACTCGCGGATCTGGTCCACCGCGCCGGGCGGCAGGTCCTGGGCGAGTCCGCCGGGGCGGATGTACGCGTGGTTCATCCGCAGGCCGGTGATCAGCTCGTAGATGTCGAGAATGAGTTCACGATCACGGAAGCCGTAGATCATGATCGTGGTGGCGCCGAGTTCCATGCCTCCGGTGGCGATGCACACCAGGTGGGAGGAGAGTCGGTTCAGCTCCATCAGGAGGACACGGATGACCGAGGCGCGGTCGGGGATCTGGTCCTCGATGCCGAGGAGCTTCTCGACGGCGAGACAGTAGGCCGTCTCGTTGAAGAACGGCGTCAGATAGTCCATGCGCGTCACGAACGTGGTGCCCTGCGTCCACGTGCGGAACTCGAGGTTCTTCTCGATGCCGGTGTGAAGGTAGCCGATGCCGCAGCGGGCCTCGGTGACCGTCTCGCCGTCGATCTCCAGGATGAGCCGGAGCACGCCGTGGGTGGACGGATGCTGCGGGCCCATGTTGACGATGATGCGCTCGTCGTCGGACTTCGCCGCGGACTGGGCGATCTCGTCCCAGTCGCCACCGGTGACCGTATATACGGTCCCCTCGGTCGTCTCCCGCGCCGCCGCGGCGGACGCGCCGGAAGAAGGGGTCTGCGTGCTCATGAGTACGACCTCCGCTGGTCCGGAGCCGGGATCTGGGCGCCCTTGTACTCGATGGGGATGCCACCGAGGGGGTAGTCCTTGCGCTGCGGGTGGCCCTGCCAGTCGTCCGGCATCATGATCCGCGTCAGCGCCGGGTGGCCGTCGAAGATCAGGCCGAAGAAGTCGTACGTCTCGCGCTCGTGCCAGTCGTTCGTCGGGTAGACGGAGACGAGCGACGGGACGTGCGGGTCGGCGTCGGGTGCGCTGACTTCGAGGCGGATCAGCCGGTTGTGGGTGATCGAGCGCAGGTGGTAGACGGCGTGCAGCTCGCGGCCCTTGTCGCTGAGGTAGTGCACTCCGCTGACGCCCGTGCACAGTTCGAAGCGGAGGGCCGGGTCGTCGCGCAGGGTCTGGGCGACCCGGACCAGGTACTCGCGTTCGATGTGGAAGGTGAGCTCGTCGCGGTCGACGATCGTCTTCTCGATGGCGTTGTCGGGGACGAGTCCCTGTTCCTCCAGGGCGCCTTCCAGCTCGTCGGCGACCTCGTCGAACCAGCCGCCGTAGGGGCGGGCGGCCGGGCCGGGGAGCCGGACGGAGCGGACCAGGCCTCCGTAGCCGGTGGTGTCGCCGCCGTTGTTGGCGCCGAACATGCCGCGCTGGACGCGGATCTCCTCGCCGCCCTCGCCGCGCTGGCCGGGGAGGTTCGAGGCGCCGAGGTCCTTCTCGGGGTTCACCCCGTTGCCGTTCACGTCGCTCACCGCAGCAGGCCCTTCATCTCGATGGTGGGGAGAGCCTTGAGCGCCGCTTCCTCCGCCTCGCGGGCCGCCTCCTCGGCGTTCACGCCGAGCTTCGAGGTCTGGATCTTCTGGTGGAGCTTGAGGATCGCGTCCATCAGCATCTCGGGCCGCGGCGGACAGCCCGGCAAATAGATGTCTACCGGGACGATGTGGTCGACGCCCTGCACAATGGCGTAGTTGTTGAACATTCCGCCCGATGACGCACATACCCCCATGGAGATCACCCACTTCGGGTTGGGCATCTGGTCATAGACCTGTCGCAGCACCGGCGCCATCTTCTGACTGACGCGACCGGCGACGATCATGAGGTCGGCCTGGCGCGGCGAGCCGCGGAAGACCTCCATGCCGAAGCGCGCGAGGTCGTAGCGGCCCGCGCCGGTCGTCATCATCTCGATGGCGCAGCAGGCGAGTCCGAACGTGGCGGGGAAGACGGACGCCTTACGCACCCAGCCCGCGGCCTGCTCGACGGTGGTCAGCAGGAATCCGCTCGGCAGCTTTTCTTCGAGTCCCATGTCTTAAAGGCCCCTCAGTCCCATTCCAGGCCGCCGCGCCGCCATACGTACGCGTACGCGACGAAGACGGTGAGCACGAAGAGCAGCATCTCCACGAGCCCGAAAACACCCAGGGCGTCGAAGGTGACGGCCCAGGGGTAGAGGAAGACGATCTCGATGTCGAAGACGATGAAGAGCATCGCCGTCAGGTAGTACTTGATGGGGAAGCGCCCGCCGCCGGCCGGCGTGGGGGTCGGCTCGATACCGCACTCGTAGGCCTCGAGCTTGGCCCGGTTGTATCGCTTTGGACCGATAAGCGTGGCCATGACCACGGAGAAGATCGCAAAGCCTGCCCCGAGGGCTCCCAGTACGAGGATCGGCGCATACGCGTTCACGCTCCTCGCTCCTCTCAGTCGGCACTGACTGCTGGCGGTTGCGTCGGGCATGCACTTCCGCCCCACCCGTCCCACGAACCCCGTGCGTCCCGACGAAGATCGCGGACATGTGAAGCAGGTCACAAGCCCAACTGCCTCGCATCTTATGCCCGCCGGTCTGTGATCTGCGACACGGGGTATTGCACAAGCTTTGTGATCTCCACCACCTGACGAAGGATCATGAAGTCGGATGAGCAGTGATCTTCATACGCGAAGCGTCCGCGCGATCACCAGATGTGACATTTCCGCTCGTCACCACAGGTCGGGGGCGGCGTCTCAATATCAAGAGACTTCCGATGCATGCAAATTGGTGCTGGACGCGGGGGCTTGATAGTGGAGCCCGTTCACACATCAGAGGGAGGGGTGTGGACGAATGTGGACGGGCATCGGCGCGTGCACGCGTTCACGAGCGAGGACGGTCGAGAGGTGCGCGCGAGACGCCGTCGACCCGGCGACCGTTCCGTGACCTGCGTCACATCAGCCTATGAGTCAGATAAACGGGCCTTGGCCACAGGCTGCAACCGATGGTAGGCGGAGGGCAATTCGGACGTAATGGGGAAAGGGCGTGATCAAAGCCTTGATCACCTCTGTCCAGAATGCCCGTTACGGCGTCAATAAGGAGTGGCGCGAACCGGATTCGGCGGCGGATTGAACAACTGTGGCGCACCACACGTTTCTTGAAGGTATGAGGGAGTCCCTGATACCGGTTGTACTCATGTCCCACACCGCTCACATACGCAACCACCGGAAGCCCCGCCGCAACGCGACGACGCTCGCGATGCGCGCCGGAGTTGCCGGTGGCGTTCTCAGCACCTTGGCCGTGGCCGGTGCGGCTGGTTCGGCCAGCGCAGCCGAGCCCGCGACCCAGACCCTCGAACTGCCCACCCTGACGGCCGACCTGGCCACCCAGCTGGCACAGTCCGCAGACGCCACGCAGCAGGCGGCGGCGAACTACGAACTGCAGGCCGAGCGCGACGCGGCCGCCGCAAAGGCCGCGAAGCAGGCCAAGGCGGACCTCGCGGACGCCAAGAAGAAGGCCGAAGCCAAGAAGAAGGCCGAGGACGCGCGCAAGGCCGCGGCCGCCGAGGCCGTCTCTCGGTCCTCCACGCGGAGCGTCCTGTCCGCCTCCGCGGGCTCCGGCGGGAGTTCCACCGTCTCCGCCCCGGCCAGCGGCAGTGTCGCCACCGTCATCGCCTTCCTCAAGGCTCAGGTCGGCGACGCGTACGTGATGGGCGGTACGGGCCCCAACGCGTGGGACTGCTCCGGCCTCGTGCAGGCCGCGTTCCGACAGGTCGGTGTCGACCTGCCGCGCGTCTCGCAGGACCAGTCGACGTCCGGCACGCCGGTCTCGCTGTCCAACGTCCAGGTCGGCGACATCCTGTACTGGGGTTCGGCCGGTTCGGCGTACCACGTGGGTGTGTACATCGGTAACGGCCAGTACCTGGACGCGGCCAACCCCTCCAAGGGTGTGGTGATTCAGGACCTTTCGGGCTATCCGGCCACGGGCGCGGTGCGCGTTCTCTGAGCCACGGGACCGTGTGAGTCGCGGGACCGTATGAGTCATACGGCATGAAGGCCGCCACCCGAGTGCGTGGCGGCCTCGTCGTGCTGCCCCGGGGGCGGGACCCTCCCCCGGGGACCCCGTGTCGGCGTCAGGCCTTCGGTGCCACCTTCGACAGGCCGTTGATGATGCGGTCCATCGCGTCGCCGCCGGTCGGGTCCGTGAGGTTCGCGAGCATCTTGAGGGTGAACTTCATCAGGAGCGGGTGGGTCAGGCCGCGCTGGGTCGCGATCTTCATGACCTTCGGGTTGCCGATGAGCTTCACGAAGGCACGGCCGAGCGTGTAGTAACCGCCGTAGGTGTCCTTGAGGACGCGGGGGTAGCGCTGGAGGGCCAGTTCGCGCTGGGTGGGCGTCGAACGGGCGTGAGCCTGGACGATGACGTCCGCGGCGATCTGGCCGGACTCCATGGCGTAGGCGATGCCCTCGCCGTTGAACGGGTTGACCAGGCCGCCGGCGTCGCCGACCAGCAGCAGGCCCTTGGTGTAGTGCGGCTGGCGGTTGAAGGCCATGGGGAGGGCGGCGCCGCGGATCGGGCCGGTCATGTTCTCCGGGGTGTAGCCCCAGTCCTCCGGCATCGACGCGCACCAGGCCTTCAGGACCTCGCGCCAGTCCAGCTCCTTGAAGGAGTCGGAGGTGTTGAGCACACCGAGGCCGACGTTCGACGTGCCGTCGCCCATGCCGAAGATCCAGCCGTAGCCGGGCAGCAGACGGTCCTCGGCGCCCCGGCGGTCCCACAGCTCCAGCCAGGACTCCAGGTAGTCGTCCTCGTGGCGCGGGGACGTGAAGTACGTACGGACCGCGACGCCCATCGGGCGGTCCTCGCGGCGGTGCAGGCCCATCGCCAGGGACAGACGGGTCGAGTTGCCGTCGGCGGCGACGACCAGCGGCGCGTGGAAGGTGACCCCGCGCTTCTCCCCCGCGTCGCCCAGCTTCGCGTGCACGCCCGTGATGCGGCCGGTGCGGTCGTCGATGATCGGGGCGCCGACGTTGCAGCGCTCGTACAGCCGCGCGCCCGCCTTCTGCGCCTGCCGGGCCAGCTGCTCGTCGAAGTCGTCGCGCTTGCGGACGAGTCCGTAGTCCGGGTAGGAGGCGAGATCCGGCCAGTCCAGCTGGAGGCGGACGCCGCCGCCGATGATGCGCAGGCCCTTGTTGCGCAGCCAGCCGGCCTCTTCGGAGATGTCGATCCCCATGGAGACGAGCTGCTTGGTGGCGCGCGGGGTCAGGCCGTCACCGCAGACCTTCTCCCTCGGGAACGCGGTCTTCTCCAGGAGCAGGACGTCGAGTCCGGCCTTCGCCAGGTAGTACGCGGTCGTGGAACCGGCTGGTCCAGCCCCGACGACGATCACATCTGCGGTGTTTTCGGAGAGGGGTTGGGGCTCGGTCACGGCGGGGTCTCCCCAAGACTCGAAATCTGCGTGCTGACGGGCACTGGACATGGGCAGTCTATGCAGCGGTACTGATCACCTGGTTGAAGGGTTGCCCCGTGAACCAAGCTCTGCCCGACGTACGGCTGCGTGTCCCCACCGACGAGGACGCGTTCGCCTGGCACCGGATCTTCGCCGACCCGGAGGTCATGGAGTTCCACGGCGGGAAAGCGGCCGAGTTGTCGGTGTACGAGGAGCTCACCGCGCGGCAGCGCCGGCATGACGCCGAACTGGGTTTCTGTCTGTGGACCATGGTCGGCCCGGAGGGTGAGGTGCTGGGCTTCACCGGCGCGCAGCCGTGGCCGCGCGCGTGGGGGCCGAGGGGCGAGATCGAGATCGGGTGGCGGCTCGGCAGGGCGCATTGGGGCAAGGGGTACGTCACCGCCGCCGCGCTCACCACTCTGGAGCGGGTGCGCGCGGCGGGCGTCTCGGACGTCGTCGCCATGGTCAGACCCGGCAACGAGCGCTCCATCGCCGTGACCCGGCGCCTCGGCATGGAGCCGGCCGAGGTCTTCGCCCATCCCGCGTCGGCCGAGCCCGCGCACTGCTACCGCCTCGCCCTCTGACGGCTTCCGGAAGGGCCGGCCCCGGGCTTACCCTTCCGGTACCGCTGGGGGTGACGTCCGTGCGCCTGACACCCAAGACACCCGAAGTGCGCGTGCCGCGGCTCATCGGCCTGATGGCCGTGGACGCGCGCGAGACGGCCGACGCGCGAGGTGTGCTGCTCGCCGCGCCCGACCGGCCCGACTTCCATCTCACCGTCGTCGACTACGTCGTACGCCAATACCCGCCGCCCGGCTCCGAGGTGCCGCGTGGGGCCGTGGTCACCGTGTGGTTCGACCTCGGTGACGCGGAGGGCGGCGCGGGCGTGCGGGAGCCGCGGCTTCCACGACCGCCGTCGGGGGGCATGCGCCGTGAGCTCGACGAGCCCGGGGACCCGTTCGAGGTGCTCAGGTGAGACAGGCGCTCTCCGGAGCCGAGAGCGCCTGGTGGGCCCGGAGGAGCCGTCAGACGGCCTTGTAGCCCCGGTGCAGGGCCACCACGCCGCCCGTCAGGTTCCGCCAGGCCACCTTCGACCAGCCGGCCTTGCGCAGCTTCTCCGCGAGTTCGGGCTGGTTCGGCCAGGCGCGGATGGACTCGGCGAGGTAGACGTACGCGTCGGGGCTGGAGGACACGGCACGGGCGACCGGGGGCAGCGCGCGCATCAGGTACTCGGTGTAGACCGTGCGGAACGGCGCCCAGGTGGGGTGCGAGAACTCGCAGATCACGACGCGGCCGCCGGGCTTGGTCACCCGGTAGAGCTCGCTCAGCGCGGTGTCGGTGTCCTGGACGTTGCGCAGGCCGAAGGAGATCGTCACCGCGTCGAAGGTGTCGTCCTTGAAGGGCAGCTTCGTCGCGTCACCCGCGGTCAGCGGCAGCCAGGGGTGGTTCTTCTTGCCGACCCGGAGCATGCCGAGGGAGAAGTCGCAGGGCACGACGTACGCGCCGGTGCGGGCGAAGGGGAGGGACGAGGTCGCCGTACCGGCCGCCAGGTCCAGGATCTTCTGCGCGGGGCGCGCGTCGACCGCCTTGGCGACCTCCCTGCGCCACACCCGGTCCTGGCCGAGCGACAACACGTCGTTCGTCAGGTCGTACCGTTCCGCCACGTCGTCGAACATCGAGGCGACTTCGTGCGGCTGCTTGTCCAGGGATGCGCGGGTCACTCCCCCATTGTGGCAGTAGAGGGTGTCGCTGGGCTCGGGCGGGATCAGCCCGGCGCGGCTGGTGCGTGCGCTCGCAAGGCGCCGGGGGGTCCTCGTAGCGGAGCTACTAGGACCTTCCGGCAACGCGGCGAGCGTGCGTGCCAGCCGCGCCGGGCCCCGCCCGAGCCCAGCGACACCCTCTCAGACCGGGCGCCTTTGCGGCGCCCGGCCCGTACGCCGGTCTCGCACGCCCCCTTCAGGGGAGCAGCTTCGGCTTCTTCTTGGCGGCCACGTCCTCGACCCAGCCGACCAGCGGGATGGCGATCCAGATCAGCACCCAGCCGATGCCGAACATGAACCACTGGCTCTCCAGCGGCAGCCACTTCTCGAAGGCGGGCACCTTCCAGAACTGGTCGATCAGCGGGACCGCGAGCACGAGGGCGATCTCGTGCCAGAGGTAGATCGTCACCGCCCGCCCGTTGAATATCGCCACAATCCGGTCGAGCCGCTTGAAACGGGCGAGCCAGGCGAAGTCGACGTTGTAGTACGCCTTGAAGTACATCAGCAGCGTCACGAAGCCGGCCGACCAGAAGGTCTGCGCGACGGGGATTTCGTCCAGGTCGTAGGTGCCGAACTCCGCCTGGTGGGCGAAGGCGTACCAGCCGCCGTACGCCAGGAGGGCGAGCGACGCCAGGATCACCAGGGCCGGCTTCAGCCGCCGGAGCACGCCCTCGCGGTGCGCGAAGCCGACCAGCCAGCAGAACAGGAAGGTCGCGAAGTCCGTCAGGCCGCTGCCGAAGCGGTTGTCCGGCGGCTGCCAGGCGTACTGGAAGACCAGGATCGGGGCCAGGGACAGGAGCAGGACCGGGAGGGGGGCCTTGCGGAAGACCTTCAGGAGCAGCGGGGACATCAGGACGAACCAGAGGTACGTCCGCAGGTACCAGAGGATCTCCCAGGCCTGGACGCCCCACTGGTTGCCCGGCGGGTCGCCGACCGGCACGATCCAGAAGACGATCTGCCAGCCCGGCATCCAGTCGTGGATCAGCATCGCCACCACGACGAAGAAGCCCCAGAACCAGAAGGGCGGCAGCAGCCGTCGCATCCGGCTCTTGACCACCTTGAGCGCGGGGCGCTCCAGGGACTTGGCCATCAGCGAGCCGGCGAGCGCGAACATCACGCCCATCGACGGGAAGACCAGGCCGGCCCACGCCCAGCCGAAGGTGTGGTAGGCCACGACACGGACCAGCGCGACGGCACGCAGCGCGTCGAAGTACCGGTCGCGTCCGGTGCCCTTGGCCTTCGGGGCGGGGTCGGCGGCCGGGCTCTCGGGCTCCCCGGCGTCAGGGCTGGGCTCGGTCCGGACAGCGACGTCCACCGCGGGCTCCGGCTCGATCACCGGCAGGGGTGCCGTCTCGGTGACGTACACCTGGCCCTGGTCGGCGTACCCCTGGCCGTAGCCGTACTGCTGGGGAATCTGAGGCCGCGGACCCTGACCGTAGGGATCGGGCTGCTGCCCGTACCCATAGTCATATCCCGGCTGGCCCTGCTGGCCCTGCTGGCCTTGGTACTCCTGCTGCCCCTGCTGCCCCTGCTGCCCCTGGTGGCCTTGGTGGCCTTGGTACCCCTCATATCCCTGGTACCGCTGTTGTTCCGAGCCCCAGCTCATGTCAGCTCACTCCTGCCGGGGTCCCGACCTCACCCGTGCGCTTGAGCTTCTGCCAGCGGAGCCGACCGCCGGTCAGGGCCGTCACGGAGGAGTGGATCAGGACGAGATACATCATCTGGCGGTAGGCGAGCTGCTGCAGTGGCAGCATCGCGAGGTAGCGGTACTTCTCGCGGTCGAGGCGGAACGCATAGGCGGCGCAGACGAGTTGGACCACCAGCACCGCCAGCCAGGCCAGTAGTGAGGCCCAGAAGTCCACGAAGATCATCGAGTAGACGGTGAACACGTCGATGAGCGGCGCGAGGACCGGGGTGATGATCTGGAAGATCACGACGAGCGGCATGCCTATGCGACCGAAGCGACCCGACGGGCCCTTGTCCGTCAGGGACTTGCGGTGCTTCCACAGCGCCTGCATGGTGCCGTACGACCAGCGGTAGCGCTGCGACCACAGCTGCTTGAGCGAACTCGGTGCCTCCGTCCAGGCCTTGGCGTGCTCCTGGTAGACGACCCGCCAGCCCGCTCGGTGCATCGCGATGGTGATGTCGGTGTCCTCGGCGAGCGTGTCCTCGCTCATGCCGCCGACCTCGAGGACCGCGTCGCGGCGGAACGCGCCGATCGCGCCCGGGATGGTGGGCATGCAGCGCAGCAGGTCGTACATGCGGCGGTCGAGGTTGAAGCCCATCACGTACTCGATGTGCTGCCAGGCGCCGATGATGGTGTTGCGGTTGCCGACCTTGGCGTTGCCCGCGACCGCGCCGATGCCCGGGTCCGCGAAGGGCTGGACGAGCTGGTGCACGGCGTCCGGCTCGAAGACGGTGTCGCCGTCCATCATCACGACGATGTCGTAACTGGCGTTGCGGACGCCGTTGTTGAGGGCGGCCGGTTTGCCCGCGTTCTCCTGGCGGATGACCCGGACGTTGGGCAGGCCCAGCGACTCGGCGATCTCCTTGGTGCCGTCCGTGGAGCCGTCGTCGACGACGATGATCTCGATCGGATGGGTGCTCTGGGCCAGCGAGTGGAGCGTGTTGGCGATGCACTCCTTCTCGTTGTACGCGGGCACGATCACCGTCACCGGCCTGGTGACCGTCGGCCCCCAGCTGAACTTGCCACCGCTGCCGCGCTTCTTGTTGCGCTGTCTGTAGTGGCGGCGGGCGAGGATCAGCATCATCCCGAAGCGGCCCATGACGGAGATGCCGACGACCAGCAGCAGCCAGGAGAGCAGCGGCAGGACCCATTCGGCGACCGCGACCGCGTAGATGAGGGCCTTGCCCTCGTAGAGGGTGGCGCCGGTGGCCTGCTGCTGACCGGACTGCTCGATGTTCACCTTCCTGGCGGAGCCCGAACCGGGCGCGGACTGCGTGCCGCCCGGCTGCTCGCCCTGCGCGCCGGTGCCGCCACCGGCGGCCGTACCCGCACCCGCACCGGCACCCGCACCGGCACCGGTCTGTCCGACCCCGGCCTCGACGGCCTGTCCGGAACCGGTGGTGCCCGTGCGGCCGGCACCGTTCGGCACTCCGTTCAGCTTCGCCATCGCACCGCTGACGGTGGTGAAGGAATACCCCTTCGCCTTCATCTTCTTGATGTACGTGTCGAGCGCCTTGACCGTCTCCGAGCGGTCGCCGCCCGCGTCGTGCATGAGGACGACGGCACCCTTGTTGTTCTTCGGCGTGGCCCACTGGACGATCTTCGAGACGCCCGGCTTCTTCCAGTCGTCGCTGTCGGTGTCGACGAAGACGCTGGTGTAGCCGAGGTTGCCGATCTCCTTGTAGACGGGCCAGCTGTAGTTGTCGACGGCGTTGATCTCCGAGGAGTACGGGGCCCGGAACAGCGTCGTCGTGATCCCCGCCGCACCCGCGAGCGCGAGCTGGGTCTGCTTCAGCTCGCGCTGGAGCCGGCCCGTGCCCTGGTAGGAGAGGTCGACGTGGGTGAAGGTGTGGATGCCGACCTCGTTGCCCTGGTCCACGAGGTCCTTCACGACACTCGGGTAGCGGGAGACCATCGAGCCGACCATGAAGAAGGTGCCCTCGACGCCGTTGTCGTCGAGCACCTTGAGGATCTGGGGAGTCCAGGTCGGGGTCGGACCGTCGTCGAAGGTGAGCACGATGGTCTTCCTCGGGACGGACTGGGTCTTGGCCGTGCCGCCCGTGAACGTCAGGAGCGGACCGCCGTCGAGGATCTTCTGCGGCACCTTGTCGTAGGCCGCGCCGTCGCGCACCCGCGCGTCGTTGCCGATCTCGGAACGCAGATAGCCGTCGAGCAGCATCACGCTGGTGAGCCCCAGCAGGAGCAGCAGGGCGAGGATCACACGCGGTTTCTGCAGCGCCGCGGCCTTGCCGGCCGCCCGTTCCATCTTGGTGGGGGCGCGCCGGCGTCCGCGCGGAGGCGTCGTCGAAGTCATGGAGGTGGGTCCGTTTCCGGTCAGTTGGCGCCGGTGGAAGCGGACGCGGAGGGGGTCGAGGAGACGGCCGAGGAGGGGGCCGCGCTCTGGGGCAGGCGCGACGGCGGGGTGCCGGTCCGCCTGTCGGCGGGCACCTCGCCGCCCTGCGGCTGAAGGTCACGCCCGGGTGCGGAGCCCGCCTGGCCGCCGCCGAACGGGATCAGCGAGGACGGGGTCAGCGAGGTGCCCCAGCCCATGAAGGCCATCCCGAGGACGACCGCGTAACCGAAGCAGACGGCGCCGACGAGCATGCCGAACCTGCGCAGCAGACGTGCTCTGCGCCCGGAGTTGTCAACGAACACGGGACCGTCTTCGGACGCGTTGCCGCGTTTGCGGCGGCGGCCGCGCCCTTGACTGTGGTTTTCGATGGCTGACTCGGATTGCATTCCCCGGATATTAGGGCTCCTCTATGTGGCCAATTCTCTGGTTCTCATGTGAGGCGCCCATGAAACTTGGCCCAAGCTATCCATTCCCTGAGAGAATCCTTGAACATCCGCGCAGCCCACGGGCGATATATTTTTACCTTGTGCACCACTTTGCGGCCCGATCTATCCGATTCATGTACCGCTACTCATGGGTCACCTATGAGCTTCCTGTATTCGGGAATCCCACCCGGATGTGCCACCTTGGAACTCCTGAATCGCACTTTGTTTCGGTCCTGAGACAGAAATCACGAGAGCGGGTGCATACGCAATGAGGGGTTTTATGAGGCCGGCTGCCGGGCTCACCTGCCTGTTTGCTCTGGGAGCGGCGGGGTGCTCTTCCGGCGGTACGGACGCCTCGGACTCGGCGCCCGCGCAGATCTCCCAGGCCCCACGGGCGAGTGCGGCACCCTCCGAGAGCGCGTCCGCCTCCGACACCTCCTCCAGCACCTCGTACGCCCCCTACGTGAGCGCCACGGAGGCCTCCGCGACGGACTCGACAGGGTCTCCGACCACGTACAACCTGGCCTTCGTGATCTCCGACGGCACCCACTGCACGGCCAAGTGGAACGGGACGGACGCCATCGACAAGGCCGCCGTGAAGTCCCGGATCTCGGCGCTGAAGGAGTCCGGCGCGAGCGTGCGCGTCTCGTTCGGCGGGGCGTCCGGCAAGGAGCTGGCGGAGGTCTGCGACAGCGCGAGCGCGCTCGCGGCGGCGTACGGGGCGGCGCTCGACGCCGCCGGGTCCACCCAGGCCGACTTCGACATCGAGGGGGACACGCTGACCGACTCCGCGTCGGTCGCGCTGCGGTCCAAGGCGATCGCGCTGCTCCAGAAGGAGCGCAGCGACCTGACGGTGTCCTTCACGTTGCCCGTCATGCCGTCCGGGCTGGATTCGGACGGTCTGGCGCTGCTGGAGTCCGCCAACGACAACTCCGTGCAGGTCTCCACCGTCAACATCATGACGATGAACTACGGGAGTTCGTACACGGCGGACATGGGCGACTATGCCGAGAAGTCCGCCGAGGCGACCCATGATCAGTTGGAGAAGGTCTTCGGGCTGTCCAGCGCCGGCGCCTGGCAGGGGCTCGCGTTGACCTCGATGATCGGGGACAACGACGTGTCCAACGAGACGTTCAGCCTCTCGGACGCGGCGCAGGTTCGGGCGTTCGCCGAGTCGAAGAAGATCGCTTGGGTGTCGATGTGGTCGACGTTCCGGGATCAGCAGTGTTCGAGTGATGACGCTTCTTCGGACGATGCGGCCACCAATTGCAGTGGGGTTTCGCAGAGTTCGGGGGCGTTTGCGAAGGCGTTCGCCGGCTGAGTTCGTCGGATGCGGGTCGATGGGGGTTCAGCGGCGTCTGTGTACCAAGCGGCCCGCGCATACCGTCGCGATGCATGCTCCGTCCGCATCGAAGACCGCGAGGTCGGCACGTCCCGTGTCGACGATCGCGGTCTCTCGCGTACGCGGGAGTACGGCGACCTCGTTACGGGAGGCCGCCGCCCGGAGTTCCGGCGTGTCGGCGTACTCCGCCAGAACCGCCACCGCACCCGACTTCAGCACGGCGTGCACGCGTTCCCGTGGGGACGGCGCCTCGGGCAGTGGGCCCTCGTGGACGAGCGCCGGCCCGAGGACCCCGGGCCAACTGCGGACCCGCGCCCCCGGAAAACGCTTCAGCAGCACGTCCAGTGGCCCGACGCCCGCGACCCGGTCGCCCTCCACGGCGACCGCGCCGCCCTTCACCGGGTCCGCGTCCGGGCTGACGCGCAGCTCGTCGGCGGTGTGGATCGTCAGCACGGCGGCGCTAGTTGGAGGCGAGCAGCTTCAGCTCGGGATGCGCCGTGCCGCCCTCGATCGCGGTGGACGAGATGTGGGACATGACGCGCTCGTCGACGGGGTCGTTCGCCGGGTCGTCGTGGACGACGATGTGCTCGTACGTCGTGGTCCGCTGGGCGGGCACGCGGCCGGCCTTGCGGATCAGGTCGATGATCTCCATGCGGTTGGAGCGGTGCTTGGCGCCCGCCGAGGAGACGACGTTCTCCTCCAGCATGATCGAGCCGAGGTCGTCCGCGCCGTAGTGCAGGGAGAGCTGGCCGACCTCCTTGCCGGTGGTGAGCCAGGAGCCCTGGATGTGGGCGATGTTGTCCATGAACAGCCGGGCGATCGCGATCATCCGCAGGTACTCGAAGAGCGTGGCCTGGGTGCGGCCCTTCAGGTGGTTGTTCTCGGGCTGGTAGGTGTACGGGATGAAGGCGCGGAAGCCACCCGTGCGGTCCTGTACGTCACGGATCATCCGCAGGTGCTCGATGCGCTCGGCGTTGGTCTCGCCGGTGCCCATGAGCATGGTGGACGTCGACTCGACGCCCAGCCCGTGCGCGGTCTCCATGATCTCCAGCCAGCGCTCGCCGGACTCCTTGAGGGGGGCGATCGCCTTGCGGGGGCGGGCCGGGAGGAGTTCGGCTCCGGCGCCCGCGAAGGAGTCGAGGCCTGCGGTGTGGATCCGCTGGATGGCCTCCTCCACACTCACCTTGGAGATGCGGGCCATGTGCTCGACCTCGGACGCGCCGAGGGAGTGGATGACCAGCTGCGGGTAGGCGGCCTTGATGGCGGCGAAGTGCTTCTCGTAGTACTCGACGCCGTAGTCCGGGTGGTGTCCGCCCTGGAACATGATCTGCGTACCGCCGAGTTCGACGGTCTCCGCGCAGCGACGCAGGATGTCGTCGAGGTCGCGCGTCCAGCCCTTGGCGGTGTCCTTGGGGGCCGCGTAGAAGGCGCAGAACTTGCACGCCGTGACGCACACGTTCGTGTAGTTGATGTTGCGCTCGATGATGTACGTGGCGATGTGCTCGGTCCCCGCGTACCGGCGGCGGCGCACCGCGTCGGCGGCGGCGCCCAGGGCGTGCAGCGGCGCGTCGCGGTAGAGGACGAGCGCCTCTTCGGGGGTGATCCGCCCACCCGCGGCAGCACGGTCAAGGACGGCTGTGACATCAAAAGACGTGAGGTCGGCCTTCTCGGTCACCGGGAGCGTCCCTTTCGTAAGGGTTCTGGACGGACGCGGCCAGCCTACGCCAGCCCCGTCCGCGACCCGACGTCAGGCCGCGTACGCCCCGATCAGCAGCCCGACGTACGCCCCCGCGATCAGGAACGGTCCGAAGGGGATGGACGTCTTGCGCCCCGCGCGTCGCAACAGCACCAGCCCCAGCCCGTACAGGCCGCCGAACAGGAACCCGGCGAAGGTCCCGAGCACCACGGTCCCCCATCCGTACCAGCCGAGCACGGCCCCGATTCCCAGCGCGAGCTTCACATCCCCGAAGCCCATGCCGTTCGGGTTGACGAGGAAGAGGAGGAAGTACGCGCCGCCCAGCACGAGCGACCCGAGCAGCGCCGTCGGCCACTGCCCCGCATGCTCCGGTACGAGGGCCATCACGCCCAGCAGCGCCAGGGCGAGGCCCGCGAGCGGCAGGGTCAGGACGTCCGGCAGGCGCTGCACCCGGAAGTCCACGACCGCGAGCAGCACGCCGAGCGGGGCGAGCAGCAGCCAGACGGCCAGTTCGGGGCGGGCGCCGGTGGCGACGGCGAGACCGGCACAGGCAAGTGCGGTGGTGGGGGCGACGAGTGGGGTGGTGGGGCCGTAGCGGTACGCCGTCGGGGCATCGCCCGGCGGGCGCCCCGCGTCACCGGGCCCCGTATCGCCCGGCACCGACCACGGCGCACGAAGGTTGCGAAGGTGCTGGGCGCAGTCGGCGCAGCGGGCGAGGCCGAGCCAGCCGCCCGCGGCGCCCGTGAGGGCGTGTCCGTCGGGGCACCGGGTCCGCCACGCCTCGTCCGGCTCCACCGCGAACCGGTACGCGGCCCGCGGCACCAGCAGCCCCGCCGCCGCACCCCAGAGGGCGGCGACGACGGTCAGCCACAGCGGCCGCACGGACCAGAGTTCGAGGTCCACGGCTACCCGGCCTTCGACATGCGCGCCACCGGATCGCCCGCGTCCGCGTTGTCCGTCTCGTACTTGAGGTCGCCCCCGGCGGGGATCAGCCGCACCTCGTGGCTGCCCGTCGTGCAGGTGCTGGGGTTGGACGTCTTGGCGGTGCTCGTCGCGGTGAGCTGTTCGTCCGTGACCTTCTTCAGGACGAGTACGTCGTCACAGATGCCGCCGATCAGGTCGGTCGACCGGAACGTGCCCAGCTCCTGGCCCACGGCGGCCTGGTGGAGGGTGACCCGGAACGTGCCCGCGGGCAGCTTCCCGCTCAGCGCGTAGGCGTCGCCCGACCAGGTGCCGAGGTAGTGCGCGGGCACGGAGGCGAGCGTCGCGCCGGCCGGGCCGGGGGCGCTCGGTGTGGCCGCCGGACGGCTGGCCGCGGCGTCGGAGCCGCCGGCGGCGGTGTCGTCGTCAGCGCCGCCCGGGAGCAGGTGGAACATGAACACCGAGCCGACGGTCACCGCGGCCAGCGCTCCCGCGACGGCCAGCGCGAGCGTGCAACTCACCCTGCGGCCACGGCCGTTCGCGCCGGGCGCGGAGGTCGCGGCCATGCTGACGGAGAGCTTGCCCGGGTGATCTCGCCGGTCGTCGTCCCGCTGGCCGGGGCGGGCATCGGACGTGCTCGGGTGGACCGTCGGCGCCGCGACCGCGTCCTGGACGTCGCGCTGCCCCGGCACGTACGTCGGCATGGCGTACGGCGGCATGGCCGGCGGCGGACCGAACACCCCGTCGGGCGGCGGCGTCGCGGCCCCGGCCCCGGAGTCCGTGCCCACCGAAGGACTGCTGAAGCCCACCGGCCCGGACGGCGTCACCTCCGCCGCCTCCAGGTTGAGCAGCTGCACCGCGCTACGGCTGACCTGCTCCACCAGCGGCCCCGGCAGCCAGCCGGCGGTCACCAGCCGGGCCGCGCCCTCGGGGGCCAGCCGGGCCGCCACCTCCTGCGGGGTCGGTCGGCCGGCCGGGTCCTTGGCGAGGCAGGCGGCCACGAGTTCCCGCAGCTCGCCCTCCAGGGAGCCGAGCCGGGGTTCCTCGTGCACCACTTTGTAGAGGAGGGCGGCCGAGGAGTCGCCGGGGAACGGGGACTCGCCCGTCGCCGCGTACACCAGCACCGCGCCCAGGGAGAACACGTCCGCCGCGCCCGTGACTCCCTTGCCGAGGATCTGCTCGGGGGACATGTAGCCGGGGGAGCCGACGGAGACGCCCGTCGAGGTGAGCGAGGCGGTGCCGTCGGTGGCCCGGGCGATGCCGAAGTCGATGAGGAGAGGGCCGTCGAGGGTGAGCAGGACGTTGGAGGGCTTGACGTCCCGGTGGACGAGGCCCAGCGCGTGGACCGCCGTGAGCGCCTCGGCGAGGCCGGCGCCCAGTACCCGTACCGAATGCGCCGGAAGCGGGCCGCCCGCGTCCGCGACGGCCGCCGCGAGCGAGGGACCGGCCGCGTAACCCGTCGCGACCCAGGGCACGGACGCCTCCGGGTCCGCGTCGAGGACCGGGGCCGTCCACGCGCCGCCGACCCGCCGCGCGGCCTCGACCTCGCGGCGGAAGCGGGCGCGGAACTCCTCGTCGAGCGCGAAGTGCGGGTGCACGATCTTGACCGCGACCGTCCGCCCGCCCGCGCTGCGGCCCAGGTACACCCGCCCCATGCCGCCGGAGCCCAGCCGGCCGAGCAGCCGGTAGGGCCCCACGACCGTGGGTTCGTCCACTCCGAGCGGCTGCATGGCGCTCCCACCTCCCCCGTACGCACGGACGCACTGCCCAGCAGGGTAGTTCCGTACGCCTCCGCGGGGTTGCGAACGCTCCCCGCGGGTTCAGAACGCCTTCGCGATCTCAGGGAGTGAGCAGTTCGACCTTCACGTCCGTCGGGAAGCCGGTGGTCGAGCCGACCCGCCGGGCGAACTCCCGTACGGCCGCGAGCTGCGGGTCACCGAAGCGGAAGTCGAGCGTGGTGAAGTACTGCTCCAGGACCCGCTCGTCGAAGGCCTCCCAGCGGGCCGCCTGCTCGGCGACCTTGGAGACCTCGTCCAGCGAGAGGTCCCGGGAGGAGAGGAAGGCCTCGTGCACCTTGCGGGTGACGACGGGCTCGCGCTCCAGGTAGTCGCGGCGGGCCGCCCACACGGCGAAGACGAACGGCAGGCCCGTCCACTCCTTCCACAGCGAGCCGAGATCGTGCACCTCCAGGCCGAACTTCGGGGCGTCGAGGAGGTTGGCCCGCAGGGCCGCGTCGCCGATGAGCACGGCGGCGTCGGCCTCCTGCATCATCAGGCTGAGGTCGGGCGGGCACGTGTAATAGGACGGCTGGACGCCCACGCTCTCGGCCAGCAGCAGCTGAGCGAGCCGGACAGAGGTACGCGAGGTGGAGCCGAGGGCGACCCGGGCGCCGTCCAGCTGGTCCAGCGGGACCTGCGAGACGATCACACAGGACATCACCGGACCGTCGCAGCCGACCGCGATGTCCGGGAAGGCGACCAGCTCGTCGGCGTGCTTGAGGAACTCGACGAGCGTGATGGGCCCGATGTCGAGGTCGCCCCGCACCAGCTGCTCGCTGAGCTTCTCCGGGGTGTCCTTGGTGAGCTCGAAGTCGAGGAGCGTGCCCGTTCTCGCGAGCCCCCAGTAGAGGGGCAGGCAGTTCAGGAACTGGATGTGGCCGACGCGCGGCCGGGTGCGGTAATTGTCCACATCGCGAGGCTAGACCCCATGCGGTAGCGTGCACTCCCCAGGGTCCCCGTGCGGTTTCCGAAACCCTTCAGTCCTCTTGCGTCAAGCCTTGCGACAGCAAGTCGACACCACGACGTCAACCCATCCGCCATGCGGGTCAAACATCCGGGTGACGTGATCTTGCCCCCTATTGCTTTCGGCTGCCTGCGTGCTAGGCTCGCCGCAAGTTGCAGTTTGGTTTCCCTTGCAGTACAGAGCCTGCGGAGCATGTGACCGCGGGCTCTCGTCGTTTTCAGACGTATGCAGTTGTTTACACAATCGCAGGTTCTGGAGCAGGGCAACCCTTTGGGCCCAAGGAGGGCTTATGGCTACCGGAACCGTGAAGTGGTTCAACGCCGAAAAGGGCTTTGGTTTCATCGCCCAGGAAGGCGGCGGCCCGGACGTCTTCGTCCACTACTCCGCGATCAACGCGAGCGGATTCCGCTCTCTCGAAGAGAACCAGTCGGTTTCCTTCGACGTCACGCAGGGTCCGAAGGGCCCGCAGGCGGAGAACGTCACCCCGCTCTAAGCCTTCGGCTCCAAGAGCCCAATGCTTTGATCCGGAACGGATAGCAGTACCCAAGGAGCCCCGCGCCAGCCGGTCGTGGGGCTCCTGCCTTTGTCCGGAGCGGCCCTAGCGCACGTAAAGCTCCTCGATCTCCTTGCTGAAGTCACGTTCGATCGCCGCACGCTTGAGCTTCATGGTGGGGGTCACGTGGCCCGCCATTTCCGTGAAGCCCCCCGGGAGGACGGCGAAGCGACGGATGGACTCGGGGCGGGAGACGAGCTTGTTCGCCTCGTCGATCGCGCGCTGGAGGATGCCGTTCAGCTCCGGGTCGTCCATGAGGAGTTCCGGCGGGACGGGGTGCTTGCCGATCATCTGGCGCCAGTGGGTGATGCCGTCCTGGTCGAGGGTGATGAGGGCGGTGACGAAGGGGCGGCGGTCGCCGAGGACGATGCACTGGGCGATCAGCGGATGCGACCGCAGCCAGTCCTCCAGGGGTGCGGGGGCCACGCTCTTGCCGCCCGCGGTGATCAGGATCTCCTTCTTGCGGCCCGTGATGGTGAGGTAGCCCTCGCCGTCGAGTTCACCGATGTCACCGGTCGGGAACCAGCCGTCCGGCGCCGCGTCGACGACGCCGCCCGCGTTCGGGTCCCAGTAGCCGCGGAAGATCTGTTCGCCGCTCAGCAGGATCTCGCCGTCCCCGGCGATGCGGACCCGGGTGCCGGGCAGCGGCCAGCCCACCGTGCCCAGCCGGGGTTTGAGCGGGGGCGTGACGGTCGCGGCGGCGGTGGACTCCGTCAGGCCGTAGCCCTCGTAGATCTCGATGCCGGCGCCCGCGTAGAACGCGGCGAGACGGCGGCCCAGCGGGGAACCGCCGCAGATCGCGTAACGGACCTTGCCGCCCAGCGCGTTGCGGATACGCCGGTACACCAGGGGGTCGTAGAGGGCGCGGGCGGCGCGCAGGGAGCGCGAGGGGCCCGGCCCGGTGCCGTGCTGCTTGGCCTCGACCGCCTCGCCGTAGTTGCGCGCGATGCGCACGGCGCGGTCGAAGGAGGATCCGCGGCCCATCTTCTCTGCCGTGGCCCGGCCGGTGTTGAACACCTTCTCCAGGACATACGGGATGGCCAGCAGGAAGGTGGGTCTGAAGCTCGCCAGATCCGCGAGCAGGTCGTCGGTGCTCAGGCTCGGCGCGTGGCCCAGGCGCACCCGCGCGCGCAGACAGGCGACGGCGACCATGCGCCCGAAGACATGGGAGAGGGGGAGGAAGAGGAGCAGCGACGCGGCGTCCGAGGTCTTCGCCTTGAAGATCGGGAAGAGCAGGTCGATCGCGTTGTCGATCTCGGCGAAGAAGTTGCCGTGGGTGAGTACACAGCCCTTGGGCCGGCCGGTGGTGCCCGAGGTGTAGATGAGGGTGCAGAGCGTGTCGGGGCCGAGCACCCCGCGGCGTACGGCGACCTCCTGGTCCGGGACGTCCTGGCCCAGCTCGGCCAGCCGGTCCAGGTGCCCCTTCTCGAAGACCCACATGTGCCGCAGGTCGGGGATCCGGTCGCGTTCCGGGCCGAGCGCGGACGCCTGCGCCACCGTCTCCGTGGCGAGGGCGACGGCTCCCGAGTCCTGGAGGATCCAGCGGACCTGAAAGAGGGAGGAGGTGGGGTAGACGGGGACGGTGACCAGACCCGCCGCCCAGGCCGCGAAGTCCAGGAGCGTCCACTCGTACGTCGTCCGCGCCATGATCGCGATGCGGTCGCCCGGCGCCAGGCCCTCGGCGATCAGGCCCTTCGCCACCGCCAGCACCTGCGCGGCGAACTCGGCGGCGGTCACGTCCTCCCAGTCGCCGTCGGCGTTCTTCCTGCTGAGGACCGCCTCGTTCGGGGCCACGGTCGCGTTGTCGAACGGGATGTCCGCGAGCGAGCCGTGGGTCACCTGACCGACGAACGGTGGCACGGACACCTCGCGCACCACTCCGTCCAGCCGCCTGATCTCGGGCTCCACGAGGGAGGGTGCGGAGTCGTAGAGGCTGGACTGACTGGACATGGGGCGGCTCCTTGGCTGCCGGGACCCGGTCGGTATGAGGCGGGTTGGGAGTGCAAAGCCTCATACGTGCCTGGGACGTGGGGGGTTCATGCGAGTTTCAACAAGGCAGGGGGTGACCGGGATCGTACGGGGTCGAGGTGTGGAGTTTGTGGGTGTTTGGGGCGGGCGGGGTGCGAGTTGGCTGGGCGTTACCCCGGGTAAACCTTAAATCTCCAGCGGGAGTTCCGCCCACACCGTTTTGCCGACGAGGCGGTCCGTAATGCCCCAGACAGGGGCGAGCAGGGCCACGATGACCAGGCCCCGCCCTCCCTCACCGTCCACCTCCCCCGCCCCGAACCGCAGTTGCCGGTCACCCCGCGTGTCGCTCACCTCGATGCGCAGGATGCCCTCCGGGAGGCGCAGCAGGCGCAGTTCGAAGTCGCGTCCGGGTACGCGACCGTGGGTGACCGCGTTGGCGGCGAGTTCGGCCACGACGTGCTGCGCGGTGTCGCTCACGTCGCTGTCGTGCGGGTGTCCCCACGCGGCGAGTTGGTGCGCGGTGAGGTGACGGGCCAGCCGGGCGCCGCGCGGGGTGGAGCTGAGGCGCTGGCTCAGCTCGTCGATGTGGGTGGAGATTCGGAAGTTCACGTCACCGAGCGTGGTCGGCTCGTCCTACGCTGACCAGGAGCGACCCGGCGACGCTGCGTAGCCGTACGGGTGCGGTGCGCGGGGTGTGCGGGTTGTCGGCCGTGGCGGTGAGCGTGTGAAGGCGGTGGCGTACGTGACGGAAGAGACCGACCGGAGGCCGGAGACACCGGCGGAGGCCGAGGGAACGACGGGCTTGTTCACCGCGCTCGGCAAGATGCTGAAGCTGCTGCGTGAGCGGGCGGGACTGACGCAGAAGGAGTTCGGGCAGGCGGTGGGATACGGCCCCGACGCGATCTCCGCCATGGAGCGGGGGGTCCGGGTGACACGCCCCGAGCTACTGGAGAAGGCGGACGAACTCCTGGACGCGGGGGGCCTGTTGAAGCAGGCGATCCCCGAGGTCAGGGAGGCGATGAAGAAGGCGCGGACGCGTCATCCGGAGTGGTATCGCAGTTACGCCGGGTTGGAGGCGGAGGCCGTTTCGTTGTACGACTACAGCACGATGGGCGTGCTCGGGCTGTTGCAGACGGAGTCGTACGCGCGGGCGGTGTTCACCCAACGGCACCCTCCCCTCGACGAGGCGACCATCGAGCGACGCGTGGCGGACCGCCTCTCGCGACAGCAGCTCTTCGAGCGATGGCCTCCGCCGGAGTGCAGCTTCGTGCTGGAGCAGGCGGTACTGGAGCGGCCCATCGGCGGGCCCGAAGTGCACGCTGAACAGTTGCAACAGTTGCTGCGCATCGGGCGCCTGCGAAACGTGCAGCTTCAGGTGATGCCGACGGGGCGCCGTGAACACCCTTGCTTGGACAGTTCGTTCACCCTTCTGACCCCGAAAAGGAAGGAGCAGGTGGCGTACATGGAGTCCCAGGGTTACCCGAGGCTGATCACCGACCGCGAAGAGGTCCGCGTCCTCGCCGCCCGCTATGGGATCATCCGGGCGCAGGCACTCAACCCGTACGAGTCCCTGGACCTGATCGAGAAGATGCTGGAAGAGCGATGACCATAGAGCAGCTGAACTGGTTCAAGTCGAGCTACAGCAGCGGCGAAGGCGGCCAATGCCTCGAAGTCGCCTACACCTGGCACAAGTCGAGCTACAGCGACGGCGAGGGAGGTCAGTGCCTCGAAGTCGCTGTCACCCCCCACACCATCCACATCCGCGACTCCAAGAACCCCACCGGCCCCCGCCTCGCCCTCTCCCCCACCACCTGGTCCGCCTTCCTCACCGCCGAGCCCTGGCCCCCCGGCAAGTATTGACGGGGACTTACCCTGGGTAACCTGACTCCGGAGTAAATACATCCGAGCCGGGAGCTGGACCATGGCCGAGCGCTATCTGATGACCCCTCTCCTCGCCCGAGGCGCCCTGTTCTCGCCTTTCAAGCGACCCCGTCCGGACGCCCACGTCCCGCCGACCCGGCTCGTTCTCCCGGACGTCCGTATCGATCTCGACCGGCTCGCGAGGTACGAGCGGATCTGCGGGTTCGCCACGGGGGCGGACGCGCTGCCGGTGACGTATCCGCACGTCCTCGGGTTTCCGCTGGCCATGCGGATCATGGCGAGCCGCTCGTTCCCGCTGCCGCTGCTCGGGCTCGTCCACACCTCGATCGAGATCACCCAGCGGCGGGCACTGGGCGCCGGGGAAGCGTACGAACTCGGCGTGCGCGTCGCGGGGTTGGAACCCCATCGGCGGGGGACGCAGGCCTGCGTCGTGACCGAGGCGAGGGTCGACGGCGAGCTGGTGTGGGAGTCGCGGAGTGTCTATCTCGCGCGGCACCGGACGAACGGGGAGCCGACGTCCACGTCCCCTCGGGACTCCGACGGCGGCGAGCCGCTTCCCGTCCGTGCCGAGTGGCGGCTCGGCGGTGATGTCGGGCGGCGGTACGGCGCCGCTTCCGGGGACCGCAACCCCATCCACCTGCACGCCCTCACCGCCCGCCTCTTCGGCTTCCCCCGCGCCATCGCCCACGGCATGTGGACGGTGGCCCGCTGCCTCGCGGAACAGGGCGCCCAGGACGCGGTACGTCTGCACGCCGACTTCAAGGCCCCCGTACTCCTCCCAGGCACGGTCACCTACGCGGCCGACGGCCCCGCCTTCGAGCTCCGCGGCACGGACACCGGGCGCCTGCATCTGACGGGCGACCTACAGCCCATGCGGTGAAGGGGTCAGCCCGACGGAACGGTCAGTCCAGCGGAGGCGTCCAGGGGCGGTTCTCCATCAGGTCGCCCAGGCCCGCCCAGGCGAAGTTCATCAGCGTCGCCGCCGCCTGCTTCGCCGAGACGCCCGGTGCGGCGTTGGCCCAGGCGGCCAGGGACTCGGCGGCGCCGACGAGGGCCTCGGCGAGTCCGGCGACCTCCCCCTCGGGCAGGGACGGGTCACGGTGCTCCCCCAAGCTCTCAGCTTCGTTCGAGCAGGGGGTACCCCCATCGCGCGCGGCGACCACGATCAGCTCGGTGACGAAGGCGACGAGTTCCTCGCGCATCACCGCGACCTCGGCCGCGAACGGCTCGCCGTGCGTACGCGCCTGACGGTGCAGGACCGCCCAGCCGTCCGGGTTCTCGGCCGTGTGCGTGAAGAACGCCCGCAGGCCTTCCCAGAGTTGGCGGTCGGCGGGCAGCCCGGGCCGGACGCCCGCGTGTACCGCCGCGGTCAGCGCGGCCGCCTCACGGCGGATGCAGGCGGTGAAGAGGTCTTCCTTGGAGTTCAGGTACAGGTACACCAACGGCTTGGACACGCCCGCCAGATCGGCGATCTCGTCCATCGAAGCGGACCGGTACCCCCGCTGCCCGAAGGTCCGCACGGCGGCGTCCAGCATCTGCTGTTCGCGTACCGCGCGCGGCATCCGCTTGTTCTTCACAGCACCCATACAGGTAAGCGTACGATCGGCCGCCACCGGTCAGGCACCAAGAAGCCAAGGAGCGTTACGAGGTCTGGCCCTGCACGCCGCCGCGGGCGGCGTCGTCCACGCCGTCCTCCTGGCTGCGGTTCTGGTCCAGGTTGGTCTTCATGCGATCCACGCGCGCGACGACCTGCGCGGAGGCCCGGTCGCGCTCCTTGCGCAGCACGACGAAACTGATGGGCGCGGAGATCACCAGGGCGAGCAGGACGACCCACATGTTGTTGGAGTCACCCAGGCCGCGCGGGGCGATACCGAGCTGGACGAGGCCCCAGACGACCACGAGGCAGCCGGCGAAGACGCCGAGGCGCATCAGTGTGTAGCGGCCCATGTCAATCCACTCTTCCGTTCCGAACCGTTTCGAACGTTCCCAAAGGGCACCGTCCAGTGAAGCACGACCGGGGTGCCTGTCGTACAGGGGGGCCTCAGTCGCAACGCGGGAGCGGCAGCAACATCGTGATCTCGTCACGGTCGTCGCCGGGTGCGACACGCAGCGCGTCGGGCGCCCGGCCGATCTCCTTGTAGCCGCAGGAGGCGTAGAAGCGCTCCAGTCCCTCCCCGCCCCGGCAGGTGAGGCGGAGCCCTTCCAGGCCGAGCGCGCGGGCCCGGTCCTCGGCCTCGCGAAGCAGGTCGGCACCGTACCCGCGCCCCTGGAGAGCCGGGTCGACCATGACGGTGTACAGCCAGGCCCAGTGGCGCATGAGGGCGTGGTCGTTGAGGGCGAGGAACGCGGTGGCGGCGAGCCGGCCGTCGGGGGTGAAACCGGCGAGGAGCCGGGTGCGACCCTCGGCTATCGCGGTGAGGTGGGCCTCGGCGCGGGGGCGTATGTCGTCGGCGGTCACCGGCGGCACGAAACCGACCGCACCGCCCGCGTTGGTGACATCCGTCCAGAGCGTGAGCAGTTGACCGGACAGGGTCTGGGGCGGCTTCGTGTCCCGGGTGAACAGGGTGAAGGTCAGTGGCACAGCCACCGAGCGTAGAACACCGAGGTCGGAGCGGACCGGCCGGAGGCTGGGTGGCCGAAGACGTACGGCCGGTCCGCGGAGCGTCAGACGCGCATCGGCTGCGGCGACTCGCGGCGCGCCGGGTCCGGGCCGTCGTACTCGCGGATGATCTCGTAGCGCGTGTTCCGCTCGACCGGCTGGAAACCGGCGTCGCGGATCAGGTCGAGGAGATCGTCGCGGGTGAGCTTGTTCGGGGTGCCGTAGTTGTCGGCGTCGTGCGTGATCTTGTACTCGACGACCGAGCCGTCCATGTCGTCGGCGCCGTGCTGGAGCGCGAGCTGCGCGGTCTGGACGCCGTGCATGACCCAGAAGACCTTGACGTGCGGGACGTTGTCGAAGAGGAGCCGGGAGACCGCGAAGGTCTTCAGGGCCTCGGCGCCGGTCGCCATCTGCGTGCGCGCCTGAAGGCGGTTACGTACCTTGCCGTCCTTCATGTCCACGAAGTCGTGCTGGTAGCGCAGCGGGATGAAGACCTGGAAACCGCCGGTCTCGTCCTGGAGCTCACGGAGCCTGAGGACGTGGTCGACCCGGTGACGAGGCTCCTCGATGTGCCCGTACAGCATCGTGCACGGGGTCTTGAGGCCCTTCTCGTGCGCGAGCCGGTGGATGCGCGACCAGTCCTCCCAGTGGGTGCGGTGGTCGACGATGTGCTGCCGGACCTCCCAGTCGAAGATCTCGGCGCCGCCACCGGTCAGGGATTCGAGGCCCGCCTCGATCAGCTCGTCGAGGATCTCCGACGCCGACAGCCCGGAGATGGTCTCGAAGTGGTGGATCTCCGTCGCCGTGAAGGCCTTCAGGGAGACGTTCGGGAGGGCCTTCTTCAGCTCGCTCAGCGACCGGGGGTAGTAGCGCCACGGGAGGTTCGGGTGCAGGCCGTTGACGATGTGCAGCTCGGTGAGGTTCTCGTTCTCCATCGCCTTGGCGAGGCGGACGGCCTCCTCGATGCGCATCGTGTACGCGTCCTTCTCGCCCGGCTTGCGCTGGAAGGAGCAGTACGCGCACGACGCGGTGCACACGTTCGTCATGTTGAGGTGGCGGTTGACGTTGAAGTGGACGACATCGCCGTTCTTCCGCGTCCGCACCTCGTGGGCGAGCCCGCCCAGCCAGGCCAGGTCGTCCGACTCGTACAGCGCGATGCCGTCCTCGCGGGTCAGCCGCTCACCGGCTCGAACCTTCTGCTCCAGCTCGCGCTTGAGCCCGACGTCCATGGCACTACCTCTTCCTAAGACAGACTTCGTAAACCGTACGCCTAACCCTCTTCGGGAAGCTCTCCGACCCGGTTCTCCCACTTCGTGGAGAGCACGATCGTCGTACGGGTGCGGGAGACGCCCTTCGTCCCGGACAGTCGCCGGATGGTCTTCTCCAGGCCGTCCACGTCACTCGCCCGCACCTTGAGCATGAACGAGTCGTCGCCCGCGATGAACCAGCAGTCCTCGATCTCGCTGAGGTCCCTCAGCCGGTGGGCCACGTCCTCGTGGTCGGCCGCGTCGGAGAGCGAGATGCCGATCAGGGCGATGACGCCGAGACCGAGCGAGGCGGAGTCGACGGTGGCGCGGTAGCCGGTGATGACCCCGGCCGCCTCCAGCCGGTTGATGCGGTCGGTGACGCTGGGTCCCGACAGACCGACGAGGCGCCCCAGTTCCGCGTAGGAGGCCCGACCGTTCTCTCTCAGGGCCTGGATGAGCTGCCTGTCCACCGCGTCCATGCGATCGCTAGCCTTCCGCTGAAGTGTGTGAGTCCTGAGTGG
Source organism: Streptomyces sp. NBC_01450 (assembly GCF_036227505.1). Classification (NCBI taxonomy): domain Bacteria; kingdom Bacillati; phylum Actinomycetota; class Actinomycetes; order Kitasatosporales; family Streptomycetaceae; genus Streptomyces; species Streptomyces sp. NBC_01450. Next base: position 5,101,383 of record NZ_CP109480.1, read on the forward strand.
TGCGATGTTGCTCAGTGGTGCTCGGGTCGTGGGTGCTCAGGTCGCTCGGGAACCGCCGCCGAGTTCGCCCTCCCACCGGCGGTACAGCCCGTGTTCGACGCCCGCCGCGTCCAGCACCCGCCCCGCGACGAAGTCCACCAGGTCCTGGATGTGGGTGGCCCCCGCGTAGAACGCCGGCGAGGCGGGCAGCACGGTGGCGCCCGCGTCGTCCAGAGAGACCAGGTGGCGCAGCGTCTGACCGTTCAGGGGAGTCTCACGAACGGCGACGACGAGCCTGCGCCCCTCCTTGAGGGTCACGCTCGCGGCCCGCTGCAGCAGGTCCTTCGACAGCCCCAGGGCGACCCCGGCCACGCAGGCCGTCGAGGCGGGCACGATCAGCATGCCCTTCGCGGGGTACGAGCCCGAGGAGGGGCCCGCCGCCAGGTCACCGGCGCTCCAGTGCCGTACGTCGTCGATGCGTACGTCAAAGGTGCCGGGCTTGCCGTCCGCGCCACGCGCCAGCCATTCCCGCAGGTCGTCCTGCCAGTGGGCGTCCCGGAAGGACAGGCCGGTCTCGTCGAGCAGCGTGAGCCGGGAGGCGCGCGAGACCACCAGGTCGACGCTCTCCCCCGCCGCCAGGAGCGCCCGCAGCACGGAGGCGGCGTACGGCGTACCGGAGGCGCCCGACACCCCCACGATCCAAGGCCGGCGCTGCGTCTGTCCTGGCTTCATGATGTCGAGGGTATCCGGCGGCTGTCGGGATTCAGACCGTGAGCCCGCGGACCAGCAGATCGAGCAGGGCACACACGAACAGGGCGATGCCGATGAATCCGTTGACTTGGAAGAACGCGCGGTTCAGACGGGACAGGTCGTGGGGCTTCACGATGGAGTGCTCGTAGAGGAACGCGCCCGCGACGATCAGCAGGCCGAGCCAGAAGAACGCACCCGCGTCGGTGGCCGCGGCGTACCAGGCGAACAGCGCGGTGGTGACGGCGTGGCAGCCGCGCGCACCCCAGATCGCCGCCGGGATGCCGAAGCGCGCCGGCACCGACATGACCCCGATCTCACGGTCCGTCTCCACGTCCTGGCAGGCGTAGATCAGGTCGAAGCCGCCGATCCAGACCCCGACCGCGAGCCCCAGGATGACGGCGTCCCACGACCACTCGCCGGAGATCGCCAGCCAGCCGCCGATCGGGCCCATCGCCTGGGCCAGACCCAGGATGGCCTGCGGGAAGTTCGTGAACCGTTTGCCGTACGGGTACACCACCATCGGGATCACGGCGATGGGCGCCAGGGCCAGGCACACGGGGTTCAGGAGAGCCGCGGCGCCCAGGAAGAAGACGAGCGCGACCAGCGCGCCCGTCCACGCGTGCTTCACGCTCATCGCGCCGGTGACCAGCTCGCGGTGGGCCGTGCGCGGGTTGCGGGCGTCGATCTCGCGGTCGATGATCCGGTTCGCCGCCATCGCGAACGTGCGCAGCCCGACCATCGCGATCGTGACGAGCAGCAGCCGGCCCCAGTGGACGTTCTTGTCCCACTCGAACATCGCGGTCAGCGCGGCGATGTAGGCGAAGGGCAGCGCGAAGACGGAGTGCTCGATCATGACGAGCCGAAGGAAGGCCTTGGTGCGCCCCGGTTGCGGGAGCGCGGCGGATGCGCTGGTCACCGGGCGCCCGCCTGTCCGCTGCCGACCCGTCCGCTGCCGACCCGTTCGCTGTCGATCCGTCCGCTGTTGATGGACCTCACAGGCCGTACTCCTTCCAACGGCGGTCGACCGTCGCCGCCGTCTCCGGGTCGGAGAGGACCATTTCCGGCCATCCCCCGTCCCGGGTGTAGCCCTCCTCGGGCCACTTCCTCGTCGCGTCGATGCCCGCCTTGCCGCCCCAGAACTGCTGGTAGGAGGCGTGGTCGAGGTGATCCACGGGACCTTCGACGACGGTGAGGTCGCGGGCGTAGTCGGTGTTGCCGAGGGCCCGCCACGCGACCTCGTGCAGATCGTGGACGTCACAGTCCGAGTCCACGACCACGATGAGCTTCGTGAGGGACATCATGTGCGCCCCCCAGACGGCATGCATCACCTTCTGGGCGTGCTTGGGGTATTTCTTGTCGATCGCGACGATCGCACAGTTGTGGAAGCCGCCGGCCTCGGGGAGGTGGTAGTCCACGATGTCCGGCACGATGATCTTCAGCAGGGGGAGGAAGAAGCGCTCGGTCGCGCGCCCGAGGGGGCCGTCCTCCGTCGGGGGCCGCCCCACGACGATCGACTGGAGCAGCGGCCGCTTGCGCATGGTGACGCAGTCGATGGTCAGCGCCGGGAAGGGCTCCTGCGGCGTGTAGAACCCCGTGTGGTCGCCGAAGGGCCCCTCCGGCAGCATCTCGCCCGGCTCCAGCCACCCTTCGAGCACGACCTCCGCGTTCGCGGGGACCTGGAGCGGGACGGTCTTGCAGTCCACCATCTCGATCCGCTTGCCCTGGATGAACCCGGCGAAGAGGTACTCGTCGATGTCGCCGGGCAGGGGGGCGGTGGAGGCGTATGTCACGGCGGGCGGGCACCCGAAGGCGATCGCGACCGGCAGCCGCTCTCCCCTCCTCGCCGCCACCTGGTAGTGGTTGCGGCTGTCCTTGTGGATCTGCCAGTGCATGCCGATGGTGCGCTTGTCGTGGCGCTGGAGGCGGTAGAGCCCGAGGTTGCGGATGCCGCTCTCGGGGTCCTTGGTGTGGGTGAGCCCGAGGTTGAAGAAGGAGCCGCCGTCCTGGGGCCAGGTGAAGAGCGCGGGGAGGGCGTCCAGGTCGACGTCCTCGCCGTGCAGCACGACCTCCTGCACGGGCGCGTTGTCGGACTTCACCTTCTTCGGCGGTACGTGGGCCATCGCGCCGAGCTTCCCGAAGGCCTCGCGTACGCCGACGAAGCCGTGCGGGAGTTCGGGCCTGAGCAGGCCGCCGATCTTCTCGCTGATCTCGCCGTACGACTTCAGCCCGAGGGCCTTCAGCAGCCGTCGGTCGGTCCCGAACACGTTCATAGCGAGGGGCATGGCGGAGCCGCGCACGTTCTCGAAGAGCAGCGCCGGTCCGCCCGCCTTCTGTACCCGGTCGACGATCTCCCCGACCTCCAGATACGGGTCCACCTCGGCCTTGATGCGCTTGAGGTCGCCCTCGCGCTCGAGTGCCCTCAGCAGGGATCGAAGATCGTCGTAAGCCATGCGTCCCAGTATCGCTGAGGGGTGCTTGGCGCCTACGTGCGCCCCACCGCCGTGGGCTGAACCGCCTGGTCTCGCCCCCGCCGCCCCTACCCGTCCCATCCCCAGGGGCTCCGCCCCTTCGACCCCAACTGGGGGCTGCGCCCCCAGACCCCCGCATCGGCCTGAACGGCCTCGTCCTCAAACGCCGGACGGGCTGAATACGCGGGGCGAAGCCCCCGCCTCAGGGGCGCGGGGAACTGCGCGACCAGCCACCACCCGCCCGCAGACGGCGAAGGAAAAGCGACCCACCCCCGTTGAAATCACCCGCTAACCTGTGCGCGTCACCGGGGCCCGCAGCGCCCCGCCACCGCCTCACTGGGGGATCCTTCCGCCATGCTCAGGTATCTGCCGTTCCTCCTGGTCCTGGCCCTGTGGATCTACGCGTTCATCGACTGCCTGAACACACCGGAGGAAGAGGTCCGGAGCCTGCCCAAGGTGGTGTGGGTGATCATCATCCTGCTCTTCGGGGAAGTTCTCGTCGGCCCGATCGCCTGGCTCGTCGCGGGCAAGGTCGGCCGGGGCCCGACCCGAGGCGTCATGCCCTCCGAGTGGCACCGCGACCAGCGCCCGCAGTACGTCGCCCCCGACGACAACCCCGAGTTCCTGAACTCCCTCAAGGCGGAGTCCGCCCCCTCCAAGGACGTCAAGGACGTCAAGGACGTCAAGGACGAGGCACTCCTGAAGGACTGGGAGGCCGACCTGCGGCGCCGCGAGGAGGAACTGCGCCGGCGCGAGGCCGGCGAGGGCTCCGAGAGCTGAGGAAGTCGCGACTCCAGCCTCTTTGACGCGCGGGGGCGGCCAACGCGTTCACGACTACGCGCGCTCCGGGCCCTCGCGCAGAACCAGGTCGAGGAGTCCGGGGAAACGGGCCTCGAATTCCTCGCGCCGCAGGCGGTTGACGCGTTTGGGGCCCTCGTCCCGCTGTTCCACCAGACCCGCCCCCCGCAGCACCGCGAAGTGGTGACTGAGAGCCGCCTTGCCGACCGGCACGTCGAAGCTGCCGCAACTGCGCGTCCACTCCGCCGAGTCGGCCAACTCCCGCACGAGAGTGACGCGTACGGGATCGGCGAGCGCGGCGAGGGCGGTCTGGACCGGAACGTCGTCGGGGTGGGTGTGTTCCGGGGCGGCTCTGTGACTCGTGCGTTCCGCCATGCCTGACTCCCCTCGGATCATTCGCACCCTGTCATTCACACCTTGCAGAGTGTTCGATGAAAACCATACACTCCCGAGTGTTCGGTTCTCATTGAACACTCGAGCTGACGAGTTCTCGCGAGGGGTGTGCCATGCGCGCGGTCGAGATCCAGGAGTACGGCGGTCCGGAGGTACTGAAGGTCGTCGAGACGGAGGTGCCCGAGCCCGGGCCGGGGCAGCTGAGCATCGACGTGGCGTACACCGGTGTGAATTTCGCCGACCTCAAGGCCAGGGCCGAGGGCTACCGGGTGCCCGCCCTGCCCTTCGTCCCCGGCCTCGAGGTCTCGGGCCGCGTGCGGGCCCTCGGCGAAGGGGTCACCGGCCTGACCGTGGGGCAGGAGGTGGCGGCCCTGACGCAGGGCGGCGCGTACGCGGACGTCGTCGTGGCCGACGCGGTGACCGTCTTCCCGCTGCCGCCCGGCGTGGACCTGCGCACCGGCGCGACCCTCCCCACCGTGCTGCCCACCGCGTACGCCCTGATCCACGCCGTGGGCCGGCTCCAGCCCGGCGAGACGGTGCTCGTGCAGGGCGCGGCGGGTGGGGTGGGCACGGTGCTGGGGCAGTTGGCGAGCGCGGCAGGGGCCGGGGCGGTCTACGGGGTGGTGTCGAGCGCGGCGAAGGCCGAGTACGCGCTCGAGCACGGCTACGACAAGGTCTTCGTCACTTCCTCCACCTCCTTCGCGAAGGAGGTGCGCGAGGCGACGGACTGGCGCGGGGTCGATCTGGCGCTCGACCCGGTCGGCGGCGAAACCCTCCGGGCGAGCCTCGCTTCCCTCGCCCTCTTCGGCCGTCTGGTCTCCTTCGGCAACGCGAGCGGGGCGGAGCCGTGGCAGGTGGGCCAGCCGGACCTCTATCCCCTGGCCGTGTCCGTCTCCGGCTTCTCCATCCTCACTCTGGCCCAGACGGCCCCGGCCGAACTGCGCGCCCTGACCGAACGCGCCTTCCGGACGGTGGTCGACGGGGTGGTGTCCCTGCCGGTGACGGCGGAGTTCGCGTTGGAGGAGGCGAGCGAGGCCCATTGCTTGATGGGGGCGCGGACGAGTACGGGGAAGTTGCTGTTGCGCGCCGACCGCGTGGCCGGGCAGGCCGAGAACGCTTAGCGGATCGTCAGGGTTGTCAGTCCCCCCGGCTAGCCTCCCTCGCCATGACCTCTCACCCGACGACCTCCGACCGGACGGCCTCCCGCCCGGACGCCACCAGGGCTTCGTACGACACCGTCGCCGTCGACTACAACGAGCTCCTCAAGGCCGAGTTGGAGGACAAGCCCTTCGACCGGGCCATGCTCGCCGCCTTCGCGGAGCAGGTGCGGGCCGGCGGGGGCGGGCAGGTCGCGGACCTCGGGTGCGGGCCGGGGCGGGTGACGCTTCACCTGGAGAGCCTCGGGCTGGACGCGTACGGGATCGATCTGTCGCCGCGGATGGTCGCCGTGGCCCGACGCAGTCATCCGCACCTCCGCTTCGAGGTGGGCTCGATGACCGACCTCGACATCGAGGACGCCTCACTTGCCGGGGCCCTCGCCTGGTACTCCACCGTGCACACGCCGCTGGACGAACTTCCGCTGTTCTTCAGGGAGTTCCACCGGATCCTGGCACCGGGCGGTCACCTGCTGATCGCCTTCAAGGTGGGCGACGAACGCGTGCACCTCGATCACGCGTACGGCCATGACCTGGACCTCGACGTCTACCGCTTCCCACCCGAGCGCGTCGCCGAACTCCTGCGTGAGGCAGGACTGGTGGAGGTCGCCCGTCTCGTCCGCGAGGCCGACGCCCACGAGAAGACACCGCAGGTGTTCATCCTGGCCCGGAAACCGGAAGCGCCGGTGTGACGGTGGGGTTCCCCTTCGAGGGACGGGATGAGGAGACGACGAGGAGACGGAGAACTTCGACGCCCTGGCGTACGGCATCGTCGAGGCGGCGTCCGAGGTGTGACGTTCGCCCGGCGTCGCTCGTTGCCCTCGCGTTTCAGCCACTGGAGAGTGGGGTCATGGAACGCATTGATCAGGCACAGGCACGGGCGTGGCTGTCGACGGCCGTCGCGGAGGCCCGCGCCGGGCTGGCGGAGGGCGGTATCCCCATCGGCGCCGCGCTGTACGGCGCGGACGGCACGCTTCTCGGCCGCGGTCACAACCGGCGGGTCCAGGACGGCGACCCGTCCATGCACGCGGAGACCTCGGCGTTCCGTGCCGCGGGACGACAGCGTTCGTACCGCGGCACGACCATGGTGACGACTCTTTCGCCGTGCTGGTACTGCTCCGGTCTGGTGCGCCAGTTCGGCATCTCGCGGGTCGTGGTGGGCGAGGCGGAGACCTTCCACGGCGGCCACGACTGGCTGGCCGAGCACGGCGTGGAGATCGTGCTCCTGGACGATCCCGAGTGCACCGCGCTGATGCGCGACTTCATCAAGGAGAACCCGGCTCTGTGGAACGAGGACATTGGTGAGTAGGCCCCCGAGCAGCCCCCGTACCCCCAGTGCCCCCGGTGCCCCGCGCATCCCGACCATCGACCTGCGGCCCTGGCTGGACGGCGACCCCGACGCCCGTACCCGCATCGCCCGCACCGTCGACGAGGCCCTCCAGACCGCCGGTTTCCTTCTCGTCACCGGACACGGCGTCGACCCGGCCCTGCGCACCCGCATCCGCGAGGCCGCCCGCGCCTTCTTCACCCTCCCCGCGGAGCACAAGCAGCCGTACGCCGTGCGGGTCGGCGGGCGCGGCTGGCTCGGGCCGGGCGCCGAGGCCAACGGCTATTCGGAGGGTACCCAGACGCCCCCCGACCTCAAGGAGTCGCTGACCTTCGCGACGCACGAGCCCTTCGAGGACCCGGTGACGAACGCGGAGTGGTACGCGCCGAACGTCTGGCCCGCCGAGGCCCCGGGGCTGCGGAAACTCTGCGAGGAGTACCTGGCGGGGATGGGCGGACTGGAGAACCACCTGCTGGCCCTCCTGGGTGAGGCCCTGGGACTGGAGCCGGACTTCTTCACCCGGCACATGGACCACCCCACGTACGGCTTCAACATCAACTGGTACCCGGGGACGGAGGTCGTCGGCGAGCCCGAGCCGGGCCAGTTCCGTATCGGCCCGCACACCGACTTCGGCACCGTCACCATCCTCGACCGCCAGGCCGGCAAGGGCGGGCTGCAGGTCTACACGGACGAGGGCGGCTGGGAGGACGCACCCTTCGACCCTGCGGCGTTCACCATCAACATCGGTGATCTGATGGCCCGTTGGACGGGTGACCGATGGCGCTCCGGCCGGCACCGGGTGCTGCCCCCGCCCGCCGACGCGCCGGCCGAGGAGCTGATGTCGCTGGTGTACTTCGGCGAGTGCACGCCGGGGACCGTGGTGGAGTCGGTGCCCGCGCCGGTGGGGCGCGTCGCGTATCCGCCGGTCGACTCCCATGTCTATCTGCGCGAAAAGCTGGATTCGATCACCGTGGGGTAAGCGGGTGAAAGCGTACGGAAAATTTTCGTAACCAAACGGACATCCCGTGCCCTAGTGCGAACCAACTCCCCCTTTTTACACTGGTGTTGATAGACCTCACAGCAGCACAGAGCAGGACCGGACCGCGCCAGGGGGAGATGCGGTGCACAGAGGGCTGCACGGACGCGGAGCGTTGTTCGACACGGATCCGCCCGGTCTTGCGCTACGGCTCGTCGGCCTGCGCCCGTACCAGCTGCGCTCAAGCCCGTACGAACACCCGAAGGAACTGCCCTTCGTGGTGTTCGCGGGCGGACGGGGGCTCGGCAAGAGTGCCGTACTGCGGGAGCTGCACGACGCGTATCGCGGGCACACGCCGGTCGCCCTGATCGACGGCGAGGAGCGGCAGTTCGCCGGGCCGCCGCCCGAGCGGCCCGCGGAGTCCTGGTCGCCGGTCGGACAGGCGCTCACGACAGTCGCCGAGCAGCTGGCCGAGCCGGTGACCGGCGCCGGGCGGATCGGTTTTCCGCGCCTGACCTCCGGGCTGCTCGCGGTCGCGGCGGGCGGCTGGAGCGACCGTGACGTGCCGCGCATCCGGCAGGAGGCGGAACGGATCCTGCTGCTGAACGAGACCGGCTCCTGGCTCTCAGGGTTCGCGGGCCGCTGGGTGAGCAAGGTCGTCTCCAAGCTCATCGCCTCGCTCAGCGGTACGGGTCCCGTGATCGCGCCCATCATCGAAGCCACCCTCGAGGCGTTCGCCGAGGGGATCGGCCCCGCTCCCCGCCGGCTGCGCAGGGCCGCCACCTGGTACCGCGACTATCCGAACGCGGGCGGCAACCCCAAGCTCGGTCTGATCCTGCTCTCCTCGCACTTCCGGGCGGGCGGCGACTCCCGCACCCACGCCGAGCGCTATCTCGTACGGGCCCTGCTGGCCGACCTCGACGACGCGTACGCGGGGGTCATGCAGCGCTCGCACCGGCTGGGCCGGCCGGTCGTACTGATCGACAACGTGCAGGAACGGGCGGGCCTCGGCCTGATGGAACCGGTGCTGCGCGACCGCGCCGACGGCATCGCCGACCACGTCGTCTTCTTCGCCGCCCTGCGCGGATACACCCATGGAGCGCTGCGCAACGCGGGCCGCCGCACCCTCCCCGAGGTCGCCCGGCACTCCGGCTGGGAGCCGGGCACCTCGCCGTCCTCACGGGCGCTGCTCGTCGCGCTGCCGCCGCTGACCCCGGACGACACCCTGCACCTCGTGGGCGGCGTCTCGCAGGGCCTCGCCGTCCCCCCGCAACTCCCGCACGCCACCCACCGGTTGTCCGGCGGCAGCCCACTCGGCGTCACCCTCCTCGCGGAGTCCGCCCGCCAGAACCTGCCCCAAGGGGCCAAGTCTCTCGGCGAGTTGCTCACCGCCGACGTCTCCGTTCACGAGGACCACGACGGCCGGCCCACCTATCAGGAGCTGCTCGGCCGGCTCGTACCCGGTGGCCGGCTCGACGAGCTGACCGTGCTCGCCGCGGCCCACGACCGCGACTCGGCCTGTGTGCTCGCGGAGGTCCAGCTCTCCGACGACTTCGGTGCGTCAGGGGTCCTCGCGCTGGAGGAACGGCTCGCGGAGGAGGGCTGGGCGCCCGCCGCCGGGCAGTTCGTGGGCGATCCGTTCCTGCGGGCGCTGCTCCTGCTGCGGCTGCACCACGACGACCCCGACCACGCACGCTGGCGGTCCGTGCACCGCACCCTCATCGACCACTACGGCGACGGGGGCCAGCGGGACAGCGCCCGCTACCGGCGGCACCACGAACTCGCCCTCGGCAAGGCCGACTTCGCGGTGGCGCACCTGCGCGACACCTTCCCGCGCACCGATACGGAGTCCTGGCTGTCCTCGCTCGTCTTCATCGCGTCCGCGCCCTATTACCACGCACACGACCCGGACGGCCGCGACTTCGGCGGCCACGGCGGTCACGACGACCGGGCGGCCGTCGCGCTCGGCCGCACCGACGCCGCCCAGCAGCCACCGGACAGCGTGGACGCCGTACTGCATCTGCGGGTACGACGGCTGCTGCACGCGGTCTGGCAGCTCACCGATCCGCTGGTGCTGCCGGATCCGAAGGTGTCCGACCGGCTCCGTTTCGAGCTGGAGCAGCTGTCGAACCTGCGGCCCGCGGGCAACCCGCTGCTGTGGCGGGCCTCGCGGGAGTGGCCGTCGGACGCGCTCGCCGGCCGCCCCCTGCGCATCCCTGGTGACGACGACGAGAACGGGAACGGGGACCTGTGATGGCGCGCTTGTGGACCTGGCTGCGCGAGGACGTCTGGGAGATTCGTTTCCGCAGATATGTCGCGCTGACCCTCGCGGCAGTGCTCGCGGGCCTCGGCGTCTGGGGCGGTATGACGGCCACCAAGGAGAACCGCTCCTGCGCACCCGGTGTCGTCCAGCCGAAGGACAGCGACGAGTGCGTGGGCGTCTCGTGGACGACGTACGCCTTCGGACGTCCGCAGTTCGCCGACACCGTACGGGCCATCCACCGCGAGAACGCCCGTCTCGCCCCCGGCAGTTATGTCACCGTCGCGCTCCTCGAGCCCTTCACCGCCACCGACGCCGACAACCTGGCCGATGTGCTGCACGAGCTCCAGGGCGCCTATCTGGCCCAGTACCAGGCCAACCACGACACCACCGGCCTGAAGCCGAAGATCCGCCTGGTGCTGGCCAACCCCGGCTCCACCGGCACGTACTGGCAGCACACGGTCGACCAGCTGGCGGGCATGACGGGAGGCTCCGACCGGCTGCGCGCGGTGACCGGGGTCGGCCTGAGCACCGACAACAACAAGAAGGCCGTCAAGGAGCTGACCAGCCGGGGCATCCCGGTGATAGGGAGTTCGATCACCGCCGACGACCTGGCCAACGGGCAGAACGGCAAGGACCCGTTCCCCGGCCTCGCCCGGGTCTCCCCCACCAACACCGACGAGGCACGCGCCCTCGCCTCCTTCGCCAAGGTCTCGGCCGCCAACGCCTTCCTCGTCTACGACCGCACCGGCGACCCGTACACGCGCACGCTCCAGGCGTCCTTCGAGAAGATGCTCAAGGGCTCGCGCTACGAGGCCCAGCCGTTCACGCCGCCCGCCGACCGCAGCCAGGAGGGCAGCACCTCCAACGTCTTCATGCAGATCACCAACATCCTCTGCAACACGCCGACCACCACGAACACCATCCTCTTCGCCGGGCGCCACACCCAACTGCGGCAGTTCATCAACATGCTGGGCCAGCGCGGCTGCCACGACCGCCGGTTCACCGTGCTCACCGGCGACGAGGGCTCCTACCTCGCCGGGGACAAGGACCTCGACCCGGCCGCCCTCAAGGACCCGCTGCTGACCGTCCGCTACACGTCCCTGGCCCACCCGGACGCCTGGCTCCAGGACAGCGCGAAGACGGGCGGCAGCGCGGCCGACGCGAAGGTGTTGCGGTCACTTCTGGGGAGTGCCGGGAAGGAGCCCGTCGGGCCCGTCGGGCCGATCGCCCTCGACGACGGCCAGCTGATCATCGCGTACGACGCCATGCGGCTCGCCGTGCGCGGTATCCGCGGGGCCTCGCCGACCGGGAAGATCCCGGCCCTCGCGGACGTCGGCCTCCAGTGGCCGCAGGTCAAGGGCAAGCAGCAGCGGGTGAACGGGGCGAGCGGGTGGATCTGCCTGAACGTCCACGGCAATCCGTACGACAAGGCGGTGCCGATCGTGCAGCTGACGCCCGAGTCGCGGGCGCGCTTTGTGAAGATCGCGTGGCCTGAGGGGAAGCCGCCCTCTGCGGAGTGTCTGCCGCCGGCTTGAGGGGGGCGCCGTTGGGGGCACGGTGACTTGGTGCGTGCGGGTCGTGTGTGGCTGGTCGCGCAGTTCCCCGCGCCCCTAAAGGGCGCTGCTGTCCGGGGCGCCTGCCAAGTGGATGACCAATTCCTCGAAACGCTGGCGCCAGCCCGGGTCCTCGTCGCTTGGGGACTCGTGGGTGAAGCGGATTGTCGTGCCTGACGGGCGGGTCGGTTCCAGGTGGAACCGGACCCGACCCCGCCCTTCGACCGTGTACTCGGCGATCCGCTCGACGTCCCACGCCGTGATACGACCGCTGCCCAGCCCGCGCAGCGTGACCGCGCCGCCCAGTCGCGGCTCGAAGACCTCGGCCTCGGCCAGCCACGCCCGCAGGCCCTCGGACGAGGCCACCGCCTTCCAGACGTTCTCCACAGGCTGGGGAAAACGCAGCAGGTAGTGCAGGACGCGGGTGCCGTCCTCCCGGGTCTCGGTGGCGCCCTCTTCGATGCCTCGGGTCACTCCGGTCATGACACCAGCGTGGCCCGAGACAGCGGGATCCGCATCAGACCCCGGCGTACGAGTGCTTGCCGGAGACGAAGATGTTGACTCCGTAGTAGTTGAAGAGGAAGCAGGCGAAGGCGATCAGGGCGATGTACGCGGCCTTGCGGCCCTTCCAGCCGGCCGTGGCACGAGCGTGGAGGTAGCAGGCGTAGGCGACCCAGGTGATGAACGCCCAGGTCTCCTTGGGGTCCCAGCCCCAGTAGCGGCCCCACGCGTCGCCCGCCCAGATGGCGCCCGCGATGATCGTGAAGGTCCACAGCGGGAAGACGGCGGCGTTCACGCGGTAGGAGAACTTGTCCAGGGAGGCCGAGGAGGGCAGCCGCTCCATGACGGAGGTGGCGAAACGGCCCGGCTGGCCGCCGGTGGCGAGCTTGTTCTCGTACGAGTCCTTGAAGAGGTACATCAGGGTGCCGACCGCGCCCACGTAGAAGACGGCGCCGCAGAGGATCGCGGTCGAGACGTGGATGTACAGCCAGTACGAGTGGAGCGCGGGCACCAGCTGGTCGCTCGCGGTGTACAGGACGGTGACCGCGAGGCCGAGGTCGAGGAGGACCGAGGCGACCAGGGGCAGGCCGAGCCAGCGGATGTTCTTCTTCAGCGCGAGCATCACCAGGTACACGGCGACGGCGACCGTGGAGAAGGTGATGCTGAACTCGTACATGTTGCCCCACGGCGCCCGCTGCACCGACAGGGCACGCGCGAGGACACCCGCCGTCTCGACGGCCCAGGCGAGCGCGGTGAGGGACACCGCGATCCGGCCGTAGAGGTCGCCCTGCTCGTCCCCGCCGTGCGCGCCGGGCCCGTCGGGCACGTCACGGGCGCCCGCCGCCGACCGGGTGACGACCTTCGGCCGCTCCAGGACGGCCGTACCGCCCGCCGACTTCACGGTGACCGCGGGGGCCTTCGCCTTCTCGGTGGCGGTGAGCGCGGCGGCCGTGCGGGCGACCTTGCTGCGGCTGCCGAAGATCCACTCGGCGATGTACGCGAAGAAGGCCAGGGTGTAGACGGCCATCGCGGAGTAGATCAGCGTGTTGCTGATGTTGGCGAGGTGTTCGTTGGTGGCCGTGGCCAGATCGGTCACGGCGCCCAGGTCGGTTGCGGTGGCGAGAGTCATTTCTCAGCCCCTTCGGCGGCAGGTACGGAGGGTTCGGCGTCGGGGTCGGTTTCGACTGCGGCTTCGTCTGTGTCGGGCTTGGTGGGCGCCTGTTCGTGGACGAGTGCGGCCAGGTCCCCCAGTTCTTCGGGGAGCTTCGCGGACTCGCTGCGGCCGAGGCCCGCCATCTCGACGACGGTGACGCCGTCGGCCCCGGTGGTCGCCCGCACCCAGACACGGCGGCGCTGGATGAAGAGCGAACCGGCGAGACCGAAGATCGCGGTGAAGGCACCGACCAGCGCCCAGTCACTGCCGGGCTGCTGGGTGACCTGGAAGTTCGCCCATTCCTCGATGCCTTTGTCGAAGGTGATGGAGCCGGCGCCGTTCGGCAGCTTCATCGTCTCGCCGGGCAGCAGGCGCGCCTTGACGATGTTGCCCTTGGCGTCCTTGAACTGCTTCATCTTCGAGGTGTCGAGCTGGTACACGTTCTGCGGGATGCCCGCGTCGACGCCCAGACTGCCGTGGAACCCGGACAGCGCGAGCACGGGGAAGTCGAGCGCGGGGAACTGGGAGAACATGTCGCCCTTGCCCGCACCCGCGAAGGTCGGCACGAAGAAGGCGGAGAAACCGAGCTGTTCGGTCGTCCCCTGCGCGTTCTTGTAGCCGTCCATGACTTTGATCGCGCCCTGCGAGGTGACGTTCGAGTCGAGCGGCAGCATCGGCACGGCGTCGTGGTAGACGACGTTGCCCTTGCCGTCCCGGACGGTGACGACGGGCGCGTAGCCGTGGGCGGTGAGATAGACCTTCGAGTCGCCGATCTTCAGCGGCTCGTTGACCTTGACGGTGGTCTTCTTCTCCTTGCCGTACGCACCGACGCTGTACGTGATGTCCGCCTGATACGTGCGGGGGGTGCCCTTGTTGGGGCCGGTGCGCTCGTAGGTGCCGGTGAACTTCTTGAGGTGGAAGCTGAACGGCGTGAGGTCGTCGGTGCTGAAGAGGTTGCCGGACTTGAAGTCGTCGTACTGCGAGATCGTGTTGGAGAAGCCGTCGCCCTCGACGATCAGCTTGTTGCCCTCGGACTTGAAGAGCTGGCCCCAGGCGAAGGCCACCAGCATCACGATCAGCGCGATGTGGAAGAGCAGGTTGCCGGTCTCGCGGAGGTAGCCCTTCTCGGCGGCGACGGCGTCCTTCTCGATGTGCGCCCTGAAGCGTCGCCGCTTGAGGATCTCGAGGGCGGCCTCGCGGACCTGCTCGGGCTCGGCCGCGGTGCGCCAGGTCGCGTACGCGGGCAGCCGGTTCAGCCGCTTGGGGGCGCCCGGCGGACGGCCGCGCAGCTGCCCGACGAACTGCCAGGTGCGCGGGATGATGCAGCCGATGAGCGAGACGAACAGCAGGATGTAGATCGCGGAGAACCACACCGAGCTGTAGACGTGGAACAGGCCGAGCTTGTCGTAGACCGGCCCGAGGATGCTGTGCGCGTCCTTGAAGGCCGCCACCTTCTGGGCGTCGGTCCCGGACTGCGGGATCAGCGAGCCGGGGATCGCCCCGAGCGACAGCAGGAAGAGCAGGATCAGGGCGACCCGCATCGACGTCAGCTGCCGCCAGAACCAGCGGGCCCAGCCGACGACCTCACGGCCGGTCCAGGTCAGCCATCCCAGGGCGCCGGGGGCGCGGGACCCGCCGAAGGAGCCGGGCACGGCCGTGTCGACCGGCGCGGTGGAGAGCTGGGATCCGGCTTCGCCGAGTTCGCCGTCGGCGCTCACCCCGATGTGCCGCTTGGCGGCCGCCGGGTCCTTCGTCCTGCCCGTGCCGGTGTCGGTGTCGGTCGTGCTCATCGATCAGATCCCTACCGTGAAGCCGTTGGACCAGGTCTGCATCTGCTGCACGATGCTGTCCCAGGCACCGGTGAGCAGGAGCAGGCCGGTCGCGATCATCATGCCGCCGCCGATCCGCATCACCCACACGTAGTGCCGCTTGACCCAGGCGAAGGCACCGAGCGCCTTGCGGAAGGCGACGGCCGCGAGGACGAAGGGCACTCCCAGGCCGACGCAGTACGCGACGGTCAGTATGGCGCCGCGGCCCGCGCTCGCCTGGTTCATGGAAAGAAAATTGATGGAGGAGAGGGTCGGTCCCAGGCAGGGCGTCCAGCCGATGCCGAAGAGCGCGCCGAGTATCGGAGCACCCAGCAGGCCGGTCACCGGCCGCTTGTGGAAGCGGAACTCGCGCTGCGTGAGCCAGGGCATCATCCCCATGAAGAACACGCCCATCGCGATCATCAGCACGCCGAGGATCTTGCTGATCGTGCCCTGGTACTCCTGGAGGGTCGACCCGAAGTAGCCGAACAGCGCCCCGCCGGAGACGAACACGGCGGTGAAGCCCACCACGAACAGGCTGGCGCCCGCGACCATCCGCCCCCGTCTGGCCTCCGCCAGATCCGTGCCGGTGACACCGGTCACGTACGACAGATAGCCGGGGACGAGCGGCAGCACGCACGGTGAGAAGAAGGAGACGAGGCCGCCGAGGACGGCGATCGGCAGGGCGAGCACCAGGGCACCGCTGACGACGGTGTCGGACGACGCGGCGAGGTTCGTGGACGCGGCAAGAAGGGACACGTCAGGTCACTTCTCCGCGAGTACGGGGTCGAGCATCTCGCGAAGCTTGTCCTCGCTGAGGGCCTGCAGCGTACGGGCCGCGATCTTCCCGTCCCGGTCGATGACGATCGTGGAGGGGATCGTCTGCAGGTTCAGCGTGCCCTTCTTGAAGCGCAGCAGCAGCTTGCTCGTCGGGTCGTAGAGGCTGGGGTAGGTGACGCCCTGCTGCTTCTCGAACGCCTGGGCCAGACTGATGTTGGCGTCACGGGTGTTGATGCCGACGAACTGCACGCCCTTCGCCGCGGTGTCCTTGGCGACCTTCACGAAGTTCGGCGCCTCGGCGCGGCACGGCGGGCACCAGGAGCCCCACACGTTCACGACGACGATCTTTCCCTTGTAGTCCTTGACGTCGAGCTGCTTGCCGTCCACGGTCGGGCCGGAGAGGTCGGGGGCCTCGGCCCGGGAACCCTTGGCGACGGTCGAGATGCCGTCCTTGCCCGCCACGAAGTTGCTGCCGCCCGAGCCCCCGGACGTCCCGCCCGAACCGCACGCGGACAGGACAAGCGCGGCGACGGCGGCCCCGGTGGTGAGCAGGGCGGCGCGGCTACGGGTGCGGTTCGAGCGCTGTTGGGCGCGGCAGGCGGCACTCATGTGAAAAGTTTCGCATGCCCGTTTCGAGGATCTTCCGCACCCCCCTTGCGGGCGGAAAACACCATTTCAGGCGGCGCTCCCGGATCCCTTGGAAGTGCCCGTCCCAGAGCCCGTTCCGGTGCCGGTGCCGGTGCCGGTGCCCGAACCCGTACCGGCCCCCGTACCGGCCCCCGTACCGGCCCCCTTGCCGGTGTCGCCGAGGAACGCCTTCCAGCCACCCGCCGGTCGCTGTCCCACGTCCAGCGTCCGCAGCTTGGCGAGTATCTCGGGCTTCTGTACGTCCATCCAGTCCACGTACTGCCGGAAGGAGACGAGGCGGACGTCCTGGCCCTTCTCCTTCTCCCAGGCTATGTGCTTGAAGGCGTACTCGACGGCGTCCATGTAGATGCCGCCGTTCCAGTGCTCGAAGTGGTTGCCGATGAAGAAGGGCGCCCGGTTGCTCTCGTAGGCCCGTCGGAATCCGGCGACGTACGCCTCGCCCGCCTGCTGCCGCCACGCCGGGTAGTTGTGCGCGGGCGCCTTCGTCGAGTTGATCGACTGGTTGGCCAGCATGTTGTAGTCCATGGACAGCACCTCGAAGCTGCGCCCCGGGAAGGGGATCGCCTGGAGGGGGAGGTCCCACAGTCCGTGCCGCTTGTCCGGCCAGACCTGGCGGCCGCCGGGCGAGGAGGCGTCGTAGCGCCAGCCGAGCTCCTTGGCGGTGGGCAGCAGGTTGTCCCGGCCGAGCAGACAGGGGGTGCGGGCGCCGACGAGTTCCTTCTCGTAGTCGAAGGGCAGCGCGGGCAAGTCGGTCCAGCCCGTGTTGGTCCGCCACTCCTTGACGAAGGACTTGGCCTGGTCGATCTCGCTGCGCCACTGCGCCGGCGTCCAGTTGCCGACGGTGCCGTGACCGGAGCAGAAGTGGCCGTTGAAGTGCGTGCCTATCTCATGGCCGTCGAGCCAGGCCTGCCGGACGAGCCCGAGCGTCGACTTGACGTGGTCGTCGGCGAGATAGCCGATGTCGGAGGCGCCCCGGGGGTTGTTGGGCGGCAGGTACTTGCGCTTCTTCGACTCGGGCAGGAGGTACAGCCCGGAGAGGAAGAAGGTCATGTGCGCCTCGTGTTCACGGGCGAGCCGCAGGAAGCGGGAGAAGAGACCGGTCCCGACCTCGCCCGCGCCGTCCCAGGAGAAGACCACGAACTGCGGAGGGGTTTGACCCGGTTCCAGAGGGACCGGCTTCGCGGGCTGGTTGGGCTGCTTGCCCGTGAAGGAGGTGGAGCCGTCGCCTATCGGGCGGGCGGGGTGCGAGGAGGCGCTGGGCTTGCCGGACGGACCGGGCTTGCCCGACCGGGAACCGCCGCCCCCGCTCGGACCGTCGTGTTGTGCGGTGCCGCACGCCGCGAGTCCCATCGCCGCCGCGGCACCCGCCCCGAGGCCGATCATTCCCCGTCGGCTGATGTCCCGCATTCGGTCCCCATCTCATCGTGCCCTCTCAGCTGGCTCCCAGCCGACACACAATAAGAGGGCACGACAAGCGGATAAGTTCCTCAGACCGCGCAACATTGATCGTATTTTACGAAGAACAAATCGGGTAACGCCGCTTCCGAAAACTTCGCGCCGATCCGTACGGGAATGAGCGCATGTACGGGTACGAGCGCTCTACGCCCCGAACGCCTTGCTCTTCCCCTTCACCGGCTTGGCGCCCGCGAGGAGATGGGCGGGGACGAGGTCCCGGGCGGGCTCGCTGTACCCCACGGACACGATCTTGTCGCCGCGGTAGGTGAAGGTCGTCAGGGACGCCAGCGTGCACTGCCGCTTGCGCGGGTCGTGCCACAACCGCCGCTTCTCCACGAAGGACCGCACGATCCAGATCGGCAACTGGTGGCTGACCACCACCGCTTCATGCCCACGGGCCGCGTCCTTGGCGGCGTCCAGCGCCCCCATCATCCGTACGACCTGATCGACGTACGGCTCTCCCCAGGACGGCTTGAACGGGTTGACGAGGTGCTTCCAGTTCTCGGGCCGCCGCAGCGCCCCGTCCCCCACCCCGAAGGTCTTCCCCTGGAACACGTTGTCGGCCTCGATCAGCCGCCCGTCGGTGTCGAGGTCGAGACCGTGCGCCTTCGCGATGGGCGTCGCGGTCTCCTGCGCCCGCTCCAGCGGGGAGGCGACGACATGCGTGACGTCCCGCTCCGCCAGGTGCTCGGCGACCCGCTCGGCCATCTGCCGCCCGAGTTCGGACAGGTGATAGCCGGGCAGCCGCCCGTACAGCACCCCGTCCGGGTTGGCGACCTCGCCGTGCCGCATGAGATGCACGACGGTGATGTCCTGATCGCGGCCCTGTGTCTGATCCCGCATCTGATCCTGCGCCTCCCGCGCCTGATCCCGCGTCTGATCCTGGCTCATGCCGTGGCCTCCGCCGCTGCCCTGGCCGCCGCCGGAAGGGCGTCGGCGATCCGCTGAATGGCCCGCTCGTCGTGGGCCGTGGACACGAACCACGACTCGAAGGACGACGGCGGCAGATAGACACCCTGCGCCAGCATGGCGTGGAAGAACGCGGTGAACCGGAAGGACTCCTGCGCCTTCGCGCCCTCGTAGTCGCGCACCTCACGCCCGGTGAAGAAGACCGAGAACATGTTGGAGGCGTTCTGCAGCCGGTGCGCCACGCCCTCCTTGCTCAGCGCCTCCGTGACCAGCCCGCGGATCTGCTCGGAGACGGCGTCGACCTTGTCGTACGCGGCGTCGTCGAGCAGCCGCAGCTGGGCGAGCCCGGCGGCGGTCGCGACGGGGTTCCCGGAGAGCGTGCCGGCCTGGTAGACGGGCCCCGCGGGAGCCAGGTGCTCCATGACGTCCTTGCGGCCACCGAAGGCGGCGGCGGGGAACCCTCCGCCCATGACCTTCCCGAAGGTCATGAGATCCGGACGTACCCCGTCGATCCCGTACCAACCGGCCTTGCTGGTCCGGAATCCGGTCATGACCTCGTCGGAGATGAACAGGGCGCCGTTGCGCGCGCAGGCGTCCTTGAGTCCCTGGTTGAACCCGGGCCGGGGCGGCACGACGCCCATGTTGCCCGGCGAGGCCTCGGTGATCACACAGGCGATCTCACCGGGGTGCGCGTGGAAGGCCTCGTTCACGGCTTCGAGGTCGTTGTAGGGCAGGACGATCGTGTCGGCGGCCTGGGCGCCGGTGACACCAGGGGTGTCGGGCAGCGCGAAGGTCGCCAACCCGCTCCCCGCCGACGCCAGCAGCGAGTCGACATGCCCGTGATAGCACCCGGCGAACTTGATCACCTTCGACCGCCGGGTGAACCCACGGGCGAGCCGGATGGCGGACATGGTCGCCTCGGTCCCACTGGACACGAGCCGGACCTGCTCAACGGGCTCGACGCGGGCGACGATCTCCTCGGCGAGCGCGACCTCGCCCTCACCGGGGGTGCCGAAGGAGGTGCCGTGCGCGACGGCCTCCTGGACGGCGCCGATGACGTCGGGATGCGCGTGCCCGAGGATCATCGGCCCCCATGAACACACGAGGTCGACGTATTCCCTCCCGTCGGCATCGGTCAGGTACGGACCGTTTCCGGACACCATGAAGCGGGGCGTACCGCCCACGGCGCGGAACGCGCGCACCGGAGAGTTCACGCCGCCGGGCGTGACGAGGGACGCACGGTCGAAGAGGGCCTGCGAGACCGGTGCCTCATAGGGATACGGCGCGTGCGCGGTCTCCCCTGTCTGGGGTGACGTACCGCCGGAGATGTTGTTCGCCTCTGCCATACCGTTCAGCGTACGGCCCGGCGTCCGCCACTCCGGCCCTACCCCGGGGCGCCGGAACAGGGCCGTACCGGGTCAGGCCCGCACCGTACGGCGTTGCCGCGGAGCAACCCGGACCGAGTTCGCCCGCACGGTCGGCTCTGCTCCCGCGAATGTGACCGTAGCTCGCTCCGTGACCCGGCAGCCACGCCGGACACCTCCGCGAGAGCCAGTCGGAGAACTGCTCGGATCGCGGTTCGGCCCCGTCCGCTGCCGAGCCGGCGACACACGAATCCAGTCTGCCCAGACGCTCATCGAGCGCCCTCTTGTCGGCGAGGAACCTCCGGCGCCCGACGCTCCCGCTGTAGATCCCACGGTTCAGGTCGTCATAGAGGCGCTCCAACTCATCGGTCACAAGCACGCGTTCGGACCGTAGGACACCCCGCTCGCCACGTCGCGCCGCGTCGGCCGCATGGTCGGCGCCCTGGGCGAAACGACGGGCGGCCTCCCGCAGCACACCCTGCGCGTCAGAGGCATCGGCACCGGCCGTGAACACGTCGAGGATGCGACGCACCACATGGGCGTCGAGTGCCTCCCGCTGAATGTGCATCCACCCGCATGTCGCCCCGCTTCCACCGTCCCCGGCGGCCGTGAGCACTTACGCGCGGTGTCGGGTGCGCTGGGCCGCAGCGTGCGGACGGCTACCGTGACGGCCCTGCCCTCGATATGGCGGACCTCGGTGCGCGCCACGCTCACCAGGCCATACGGTGGCGCGCCCCCGCCCACCCTCCGAACTCCTTGGCTACGGTCGGCCGCGCTGTCCGGCAAGAACACACCCTCGGTGCACGAGGGGACGCTCAGCACCAGACGCGTACCCGGACACCCCGATGGCGCGGTAGTGGCCCAGGAACACGCAGCCGCGCTCCACCGCTCCGGCCTTGGTAGCCTCGTCCTGGGCTTGCGGGCCGGCCTCGGATTTGTCCGACTTGAGCTTCGACTGCCGGGTATACCCTGCTGCCACGCGGCGTTTCCGCGCCGCTCCCCCCTCTTCGCTGGTCATGGCGGGAACGTATTACCTAAAATCCATGAAGGCGCCGTTCTCGGGGATAGTTCACCCCGCAGGGTTGGGGCCGGCCCTCGGCGACGGACAAGTGTTTCGGCGTACGTTTCGGCGTGCGGCCGTGGGGGAGGTCACTGTCACGATGATCGGGTTGCGTGGCGGGGGTCGCGCGCCTTAGAAAAGCAGTCGGGTGGAGATATGCATCGCGGTGGCGGACTGGGCGAGGGGACCGATGACCTCGGTCCTCGGCGTGCCCGGCGGGGAAGGCACCGGCGCGAGGCGGAGGAAGCGGCCGAGGCGCGGCGGACACAAGGGTCGCCGGGCTCACCCGGATCACCCGGATCACCCGGATCACCGGGGTCGCAAGGATCACAGAACGATCCTGAGCGGATCGACCCGTCGGGCCGTATGGACGGTATGGACTACACGGACCGCGGGGCAGACCGGCTCAGGGCAGGAAGCGGGAATGGTGGCCGGGTGGGGGTGACCTACAAATACTTCGGCGCGCCGGACGGTGCGACGGCGGCCCGCGTGCCGATCTCGATGCGCCCCGAGGAACTCGGCGGCGACGAGCTCGGCATGAACGGCATGTTCACCAAGATCAAGCCGGAGACCATGGCCGCGATGGTCCTCACCGGCATCGAGGGCGTCCCTCTCCACAAGGTCCCGCCCCTGGAACTGGTCGTCCTCCACCCCGACTACGCCGTCGTGAAGCTCCCCATGACCGTCGTCGACCCCCTCCGGGGCATCGGCGAGGAGGCGGTCGGAGCGGCGGCCTTCATCTGGTCGACCGTCCCGGACCGCGGAGGCCCGCGGGACGCCTTCAACGTGTACCAGCTCCTCCATGAATGGCAGGATTTCAGCCACCGTCTGCACGAGGCGGGGCACCAGCCGTACTGCCTGGTGTGGCCCTGATCTCCGGTTCTCCGTAACACGGGCGGGGCTCGCGGTCCCGCCCGGGGGCGGCCCGACAACAGGCGCGCCACCCGGGACCGGTGAATACTGAATTTCATGCGCATCGATTTCGACCCGGAGGCCATGGGCGGCGCCGCCTTCTACCGGTTCCTCACCTCGGTCGTCATCCCGCGTCCGATCGCATGGATCTCCACCGTCACACCGGACGGCTCCACCGAAAACCTCGCCCCGCACTCCTTCTTCAGCATCGCCAGTACGGACCCGCCGGTCGTGCAGTTCACCTCGATCGGCCGCAAGGATTCCCTGCGCAATGTCGAGGACACCGGGGAGTTCGTCGTCAACTTCTCCACCGAACCGTTGCTGCAGTTGATCAACTCCACGGCCACCGACTTCCCCCGGTCGGTCAGTGAATTCGACTACGCGGGAATCGAGCGCGAACCGAGCCTGCATGTCCGACCACCCAGAGTGGCGGCCTCCCCCGTCGTTCTGGAGTGCCGTTCGCACACCACCCTGCGTATGGGAAACGCCACCCTCGTCTTCGGACGGGTCCTCCACGCGGCGGTGCACGAGGACCGCATCGTCGACGGCCGCCCCGACTCCGAACGTCTGTTCCCGCTCACCAAGCTCGGCGGGGACGAGTGGGGCACGCTGGGAAAGGTCCTGCACCTGAACCGCATCCCCTACGAGGAACCGCGGCCTTAGTCCGGGTCCGGGGGCACGGTCACCGTCACAGCCACCCGTTGCGCTTGAACCCCCGGTGGATGACGAAGCACGCCACGGCGATCACCGTGAGGGCCAGGGGGTAGCCGAAGCGCCAGTGGAGTTCGGGCATGTGGTCGAAGTTCATGCCGTAGACGCCGCACACCATGGTCGGTACGGCGACGATCGCGGCCCAGGCGGTGATCTTGCGCATGTCCTCGTTCTGGGCGACGGAGACCTGGGCGAGGTGCGCCTGGAGGATGGAGTCGAGGAGGGCATCGAAGGCCGTTATCTGTTCGGTGACCCGCGACAGATGGTCGGCGACGTCGCGGAAGTACGCCTGGACCTCCGGGGCGATGAGGCGCATCGGCTCGCCCGCCAGGAGGTCGAGGGGACGGCCGAGGGGGACCACCGCGCGTTTGAGTTCGAGGAGCTCACGCTTGAGCTGGTACATGCGGCCGGCGTCGGCGCCCTTGGCTCCCCGGGGCGAGAAGACGGACGTCTCCACCTGGTCGATGTCGTCCTGGACGGCGTCCGTGACGGTCAGGTAGTCGTCCACGACGTGGTCGGCGATGGCGTGCAGCACCACGGCCGGGCCCTTGGCCAACTGCTCCGGCTCGGCTTCCAGGTCCTCGCGCAGGGGGCCGAGAGAGCCGTGCCGTCCGTGCCGTACGGTCACCACGAAGTCGGGGCCGACGAAGACCATGATCTCGCCGGTGTTCACGACCTCGCTGGTGGCGGTCAGTTCGGCGTGTTCGACGTAGGAGACCGTCTTGAACACGGCGAACAGGACGTCGCCGTACTGCTCGACCTTGGGGCGCTGGTGGGCGTGGACCGCGTCCTCGACGGCGAGCGGGTGCAGGCCGAACAGCTCGGCGGCCCGGGCGAACTCCGTCTCGGTCGGCTCGTGCAGCCCCAGCCAGACGAAGCCCTGGCGGCCGTGTTTGCGGACGCGGGCGACGGCCTCCTCGACGCTGGGCGCGGCCTCCTGGCGGACGCCGTCACGGTAGATGACGCAGTTGACGACGGCCGAGCCGAGCGGGGAACGGGCCGGGTGACTCAGGTCCACCCGGCGTCCGCCGCGTGCCAGACGGGCGACTTTGCGCAGGTTGCCGACCATCGACATGCGGTACTCCTTCCCCGGATTTCCCGGAACGGACGGCCAGTGTGCCAGTAGGGGGTAAGCCCGACGTCAGAGCCCGGTTCCAGCCTGCGCCGGGCGCCCGCCGCTCCGCCGGTGTCAGAGAAGGGAAGTGTCATGAATCACGGGTCGTACTCGCCTGGGAACCGCCCGATGGTGACTTCGCCCACCGCGGTGCGCTCCGCCCACTGCCGGTGACCACGCTCCGACGTACTGCCTCGCGCACGCCGTCTGCCCGGTGCCGGCCCTGTCGCCCTCGCCGCTGTCCCGCGAGCTCGCCTCCGTGCACCGCCGTATCCGGCTGTGGCTGCCCCTCGACGCACGGGAGCTGACGGAGGACAGGTCCTGAGTGACCTCCCACGTCAGGGGCGCGTTACGGGACCGGGGCAGCGCGTCAAACCTCCGTCAGCGAAGAGCCCCGTCCCCGGCCCGGCGGGCATAGCCTCACAGAGGCGCCCGGCCGAACCGGCCGGCTCCCTTCACTTCCCCGAGGAGCGGCACCATGTCTCCAGTCGAGTATTCCGAGGACCCCGAGCCTTCCGAACGCTTCCCGGCCGGACTTCTCTTCGTCCCCGTCCGGTCGGGACCCGCGGGCTGTACGGCCCGGTTCTTCCGCACCCCGCTGGGCGGCCGTACGGCCGTCGGCTTCACCTCGGTGGCGAGCCTCACCGCCACACTCGGCCCGGACCAGGCCTCCATCCGGCTCTCCGAACCCGCGCTGCGTGCGCTCGCCGCGCCTCTGGGCGTCACCGCCCTCACCGTCGACCCGTCGTTCCCCGCCCCGCGGCCGACCGCACCGCGGCCACGGTCCGTGAGCGCGAGAACTCCTGGCGCCGTTGGCACCCCCAGCACGTCGGCGCTCTGCCGGTGACCGGCGCCGCCGCCGTCGCGTGCCTGAACCTGCTGATCGGCTGAGGAGACGTCATGTCCATTCAGGAACTGCCCGTTCAAGAAACGCCCGTTCAGGAACCGCACCGGGCACCCGGGGCCGACGCGCGAGACGCCGAAGGCCTCTCCGTCTGGCCCCGCTCCGCCCGCCCCGAACCCGACGCGGACGTCTCCGTCGGCGGCGTCTCCCTCGCCGAGGCCGCCGACCGCTTCGGCACCCCCGTCTACGTCCTCGACGAGCAGGAAGTCCGCGAGCGCTGCCGCGCCTACCGCACCGCGTTCCCCGACGCCGACATCGTCTACGCGGCCAAGGCGTTCCTGTGCCGGGCCATGGCCCACTGGGTCCAGGAAGAGGGCCTCGGCCTCGACGTCTGCTCGGCCGGGGAACTCGCGCTCGCCGTCACCACCGGCTTTCCGCCGGAGGAGATCGTGATGCACGGCAACGCCAAGAGCCCCGAGGACCTGCGCACCGCGCTGCGCCTCGGCGTCGGCCGCATCGTCGTGGACAGCACCTCCGAGATCGCCCGGCTCGCCGCGATCACACCCGCCGGCACCCGCCAGAAGGTCATGGTCCGCGTGGTGCCCGGCATCGCGGCCGGCGGACACGCCAAGGTGCGCACCGGCACCGACGACCAGAAGTTCGGCCTGTCGCTCACGGACGGCTCCGCACAGCACGCCGTCACCCGGATACTCGACCAGCCGCACCTCGAACTCGTCGGCCTGCACTGCCACATCGGCTCACAGGTCACCACCGTCAAGCCGTACGTCGCCGCGGTACGGCGCATGGTCGGGCTGCTGGCCCGCGTCCGCGACCAGCACGGCATCGCCCTCCCCCAGCTGAACATCGGCGGCGGCCACGCCATCGCCTACCGCCCCGGCGAGGAACACCTGAACATCTCCGTCCTCGCCGGACGGGTCCGCGCCGAACTCGAGGACGGCTGCGCCCGCGCGGGGCTGCCCGTACCCCGGCTCACCCTCGAACCCGGCCGGGCGATCGTCGGCCCCGCCGGAGTCGCCGTCTACCGGGTGCTGGCCGTCAAGCGCACCGGCGCGCACACCCTCGTCGCCGTCGACGGCGGAATGAGCGACAACCCCAGGCCCGCCCTGTACGGAGTGCGGTACGCGCCCCGGCTCATCGGCCGCCCCTCCTCCACTCCACCCCGCCTCGTCACCGTCGTCGGCCGGCACTGCGAGGCCGGCGACATCCTCGCCGACGAAGTGGCCCTCCCCGGCGACGTACGCCCCGGCGACCTCCTCGCCGTCCCGGCGGCCGGCGCCTACCACCTGTCCATGGCCTCCGGTTACAACCTCGTAGGACGCCCGCCGGTGGTCGCGGTGTCGGACGGCATCGCGCGCGTACTCGTACGCCGTGAATCGCTGGACGACATGAGCCGCCGGGACGTCGGCCTGTAGGGCCCCTCTTCGGGGTCCCCCTCTTCGGGATCCAGCCCTGGCGCGGCGGCCGGTTCAGAGGCTCAACCGGTACGGCACCACGCAGACGACCACGTCCGTACGGGCCCGCAGCGCGGCGGCGAGGAGCAGGCCGCGCTGGTTCTGGAGGATCTGGTAGCGGCGGTGGAGGGGCTCCACCTCGGGGATGAGGACGGCGATCTGCCGTCCCTCCTCCGCCGCCCTCCGGACGTAGTCGACGATCGGTTCCACGAGCGAGCGCTGCGGGCTGTCGACGACGTCCAGGCGTACGCCCGGGTTCCAGCGGTCCCAACTCTCCCTGAGCGCACGGACCTTGGCCGGGTCGGCGTGTACGGCGACCGCGACCACCTCCTGCCCGAGGGCGCGGGCGGCCGACAGCGCGTACTGGGTGAGCCTGCTGACCTCGCCGACCGGCACGATGACGAGGGAGTCGCCGACGCGCACCGGCGGCGGGACCTCACCCAGCCCGAGTTCCCGGCCGACCACTGTGTAGTAGCGCTGGACGCGGGCGAAGAGCAGCATCAGCAACGGAATCGCGACGACCACCACCCAGGCCCCCTCCAGGAACTTGGTGGCCAGCAGGACGACTCCCGCCACGGCGGTCAGTACCGCGCCGACCCCGTTGAGGGCCGCGCGCCGCAGCCAGCCGTGCGGACGCTGCCCCGCCCAGTGCCGTACGAGCCCGATCTGACTGATGGTGAAGCCGGTGAACACGCCGATCGCGAAGAGCGGGATCATGCGGTGGGTGTCGGCGTTCACGGCGATCAGGAGAACCGCCGCGAGCAGGGCGAGGGTCATCACGCCCCAGCGGTACACCGGCCGTTCCGTGCGCAGCCCGAAGAGGTGCGGCAGCCGGTGGTCCTTGGCCAGCAGGCTCATCAGGACGGGCAGACCGCCGAAGCTGGTGTTCGCGGCGAAGGCGAGGGCCAGGGTGACGATGAGGTTGGTGGCGTAGTACGGCCATCCCGTCCCGTACGCGCCCGCCGTCAGCTGCGCGAGTACGGTCACGCCGTCGCGCGGGGCGACATGGTCGCGGCGGATCAGCAGGGCCATGCCGATGAGCATCAGGCCGAGCAGCGCGCCGAGCATCAGCTCGGTGCGCTGGGCGCGTTTGACGCGGGGTTCACGGAAGGAGGGCACGCCGTTGGCGATGGCCTCGACTCCGGTGAGCGCGGAGCAGCCGGAGGAGAACGCCTTGAGCAGCAGGAAGACGCTCAACGCCTCAGTGGCGTGGACGGACTGGAAGGTGCCGACGACCGCCACGGGATGGCCTCGCACCAGGCCGAGTACGACGATGCCGAGGATGCTCACGATGAACAGCGCGGTGGGCAGCATCAGCGCCCGCGCGCTCTCGGCCACACCGCGCAGGTTCACGGCCGTGAGCAGGGCGAGCCCGATCAGGCAGACCGCGAGCAGGTGCGAGCCGAGCACGGGGAACGCGGAGGCGAGGCTGGCCGCGCCCGCCGCCAGACTGACCGTCACGGTCAGCACGTAGTCGACGACGAGGCTGGCCGCCGCGAGCAGGCTGACGGTCGGTCCGAGATCCTTCTTCCCCACCGCGTACGCGCCGCCGCCGTCCGGATGCACGGCGATGACCTGTCCGTACGACACGACGAGTACCGCCAGGAGTCCGGCGATGACGAGCGTCACCGGGAGCGTGGCGGACAGCGCGCTCGTCCCGGCGGCGATCAGTACGAGCACGATCGCCTCGGGGCCGTACGCCACCGAGCTCAGCGCGTCCAGGGAGAGCGCGGCGAGCCCCTCGATGCTGGTCAGGTGGTACTTGTCGCCCTCCCCGTGCCGCAGCGGAACTCTTGGCCGCAGTTCGCGGCGGGCCAGGCCGTACGCCATGGGGGACCTCGCGGGGGTGGGGGGGTTCTGAGGTCAGTGTGACCGGCGTGGTGCGGTGTGGAGGGGCAAGGACGCGCCCGGACCGCGGCGGACCGAAGGTGCGGGGCGCGCAGTCGTGTCGCCGCCGATCGGGTAGTACCCGAGATGCGGTGCGGGCCGGGTGAGGGCCGCTCGTCCCTGACGAAACGGCAGGTCAGTGCAGTCTGACGAGTCATCTGTTGGCCGAATGGGCCTGGGTGGGCGTGGCCTCGGGGTGCGCCAGGTGAGCGGCTCGAGTGGTGCGCGGGGCCCGGCGGACTGACGGTGGATCACGTCAGGGTCGGGTTCTCACGAGCTGACAAGGTGTCAGCTGCCTGGCTGCGACGGAAGGACTCCGAAGATGCGATCTGCCCGCATGCTCCTCGCCACCGCGACGGCCACGGCCGCCCTCGCGATCGGCGCACCAGGCGCCCTCGCCGCCACGGCGGGTGACGGGAGCCACGACGACTCTTCCTACAGCAGGGAACACGACAAGGAGAGCAAGCACGACAAGCCGAACGGCGGGGTGCACACGGGTGGCGGAGCCCTTACCACCGTGCGCGGCGAGGACTCGAGCGGCAACGACTCGGGCTCCGACCAGGGCAAGAGCGACTCGTCGGACTCCGGACAGGGCAAGAAGGGCGACTCGTCCGACTCCGGACAGGGCAAGAAGGGCGACTCGTCCGACTCCGGACAGGGCAAGAAGGGCGGCGGCTCCGACCACGGCAAGGGCAACTCCGACTCCGACTCCGATTCTGACTCCGACTCCGACTCCGATTCTGGCTCCGGCTACGGCTCCGACTCCGGCTCCGACTCCGGCTCCGGCTCCAAGCACGGGCACGGCAGGCCCCACGGCGGCGTGCACACCGGCGGCGGCGCCCTCAGTGTCGTGCGCGGCGAGGACTCGAGCGGCAACGACTCGGGATCCGACCAGGGCAAGAAGGGCGACTCGTCGGACTCCGGACAGGGCAAGAAGGGCGGCGGCTCCGACCACGGCAAGGGCAACTCCGACTCCGATTCTGACTCCGGCTACGGCTCCGACTCCGGCTCCGACTCCGACTCCGACTCCGGCTCCAAGCACGGGCACGGCAGGCCCCACGGCGGCGTGCACACCGGCGGCGGCGCCCTCAGCGCCGTGCGCAGCGACGACTGGAACAAGGACGACGAGAAGTTCGACCCGGAGACCTACAAGGACAAGAACAAGGACGACTCGGGTTCCGACCGCGGCAGGGACGACTCGGACTCGGAGCGCGACAAGCCCCGCGGCGGTCTGCACACGGGTGGCGGTGCGCTCGCCACGCCGGGTACGAAGGCCGGTGGGCTGGCGGTCCTGGGCCTCGCCGGTGCGGGTGCCTACTTCCTGCTGCGCCGCAAGCGCGCGGCGGACGGCCTGTCCTGATCCATGCCTGACGACATAGCAGCCCGGGCCGCCTCCTGCGCACAGTGTGGCGGCCCGGCTGGTTGCCCCCGTGCCGCGCCGGCTCCGCCGCCGTAGTCCAGTGAGTTGTCCCGTACGTGTTCCAGTGAGGTGGTGCCCGATGGCATCCCGGTTGTCCTCCCCTGTCGAGCCCCAGTCCGTGACGCCGCTCCAGGGCGCCCGGCCCGGCATGCCGTTGTACGTGTGGTGCGCCGGAATCATGCTGCTGGCGCTGAGCCTGTTCGGCGGCCATGGCAAGCCCTCCGGCGCCTCCGACTTCTCGGCCAAGCCCCATGCCGAGGCGGGGCTCTCACCGTCGTCCTCGGCCGGCCCGCCGACGGGCAAGCATCTGCCGCGGTCCGAGCCGACGCGGCTGCTCATCCCGAAGATCGGCGTGGACGCCCCGTTCACCGAACTGGCCGTCGACGCCACGGGCAAGCTCCAGCCGCCGCCCGCCGACGACACGAACATGGTCGGCTGGTACGCCAAGGGCGTGTCCCCCGGTGAGCCGGGGGCCGCGATCGTCGCCGGTCACGTCGACACGACCACCTCCGCCGCCGTCTTCGCCGACCTCAGGGAGTTGGAGCCGGGCGACCAATTCACCGTGAACAGGGCCGACGGGCGCAACGCCACCTTCGTGGTCGACAGCGCCGACACCTTCGCGAAGGACGACTTCCCCGACAAGCGCGTGTACGCCGACACCCGCGACGCCGAGGTCCGGCTGATCACCTGCGCCGGCGACTACGACCACTCCGCGAGGGACTACACCGAGAACCTGGTGGTCTTCGCCCACCTCGTCTGAACCCCGTGCTCGCGCAGGGGACCGATCTGCCAGCCGTGTGCCTCGCACGTGTCGAGGACGCCGGGCAGGGCGGCGAGGGTGATGCGCCAGGAGTCGGGGGCCGAGGTGCAGTCGGAGTCGTGGAGCAGGATGGTGCCGCCGCCGGACAGGTCGCGGGTCACGGTGCGGTGGACGGAGTCCGGGGTGGCCCGTGCGCGCCAGTCCTCGCCCCAGGCCGTCCACAGCGTCGGGGTCAGCCCGAGGCGGCGGCAGGTGAGGTGGGCGGCGGTGTTCATCACTCCGTACGGCGGCCGGAACAGCGTGGGCGGGCGGCCGGTGACGTCGGCGACGGCGTCGCGGGCCCGGGCGAGGTCGTCATACGTGGCGCGCGGACCGCGCAGCAGCAGGGGGCGGTGGTGCCAGCCGTGGATGCCGATCTCGTGCCCGGCGGCGGCCATCTCCTTGGCCAGACCGGGCGAGCGGGCGAGCATCGAACCCAACAGGAAGAAGGTCGCCCGGATGCCCCGGGCGTCCAGCAGTCGCAGGAAGTGCGGGGTGGAGAGGTGGTCGGGCCCGTCGTCGAAGGTGAGCGCGACATGGTCGGGGCGGCCGCGGCCGGCGAGGCGGGGCATGGCCCGGTTGCGCAACGGGCCGAAGGTGGAGACCACCGGCGCGGCGTGCGCGGCGGCGAGCGCGGGCAGGACGATCGCCCCGGCCCGCCGAACGGTACGGGCCAACTGGCCCGGGCCTGACCTCATCGGTCGTCGTCCTCCAGGTAGTGGGTGAGCGCGCCGAAGTGGTGGCCGGGGGACTCCCCGTAGGCGTAGGCGAGCGGGGCGCCGATGCCGAGGGAGACGGTGGCCGCGATGGCGGCCATCATGAGGGCCGTTCGGCGCCGGGCCCGCCGTGATTCGGCGCCGGACCGCGCGGCACCCGGACGTCCCGGCATCACCGGCCGGTCGGCGTCGGCCCGGCGGCCCGGTGCCGTCTGCCGTGCGGCGACCCGGCGCCGCCGCTGTGCCGGGACGACGCCGGCCGTCGGCGACTCGACCGGCGTCACGGTGCTCGACGGGCGTGCGGCCGGCAGCGGACGGCGGACCATCGCCGTAACGGCCGGTACGGGCCCGGGAGCGGAGGCGTGCAGGGCCAGGCCCGCCTCGCGCTGCGCCCGGCCGCGCGGGCCGTGGAGGAGTTCGGTCAGGGTCGGCGCCAACTCGTCGGGCTCGCGGATCCAGGGGGCGAGGCCCGCCTCGTCGAGCGCGGCGGCGTTGGTCCGGCCGTGCCCGGGTATGCAGCGGTAGCTGACGACCGGGAGTCCGCCGGCGAGCGCCTCCAGCGAGGTGAGCCCGCCCGCGTTCTGGACGAGCGCGTCGCACGCGTGCATCAGGCCGGGCATGTCGTCCACCCAGCCGTGGACGTGGGCGACGCCGTCCGCGCGCAGCCGTTCGGCGAGCGCGTGATTGCGTCCGCAGACCACGACCGGCAGCGCGACCCCGGTGTCGAAGATCTCGGCGGCGGCCTCCCGGACGGGCCCGACTCCCCACGAACCCGCGACCAGCAGGACGAGCGGTGTGTCCTGGGGAAGGCCGAAGCGGGTGCGCGCGGCGCGCCGTTCGTCCTCGTCGGCGGGGGTGAAGCGGGGGTCGGTCATCGGACCGGTCACGGTGACGCCCGCCCCGCCCCGCTCGTGCGCCTGGGCCGCGGGTATCGCGTGAGCGGCGAGGTGGGCGTCGATGCCGGGCGCCACCCACAGGGAGTGGACGGAGAAGTCGGTGAGGTAGGTCAGCGCCGGTATCGCGAGCCGGCCACGCAGCCGCAGCGCGCCGAGGACCTGGCTGGCTCCGGGGTAGGTCGAGACGACCGCGCGGGTGTCGGGGGTGACGGTGGCGAGGGTGCGGCGTTCGGCGCCGCGCAGCAGGGCCCGTACGGCGGGGTTGGGGCGTCGTTCGTGCTCGGTGGCCGCGTAGATGCGCTGGTAGCCCGCGGGGGCCCAGGTCAGGAGCCGGAGGTAGGCGCCGGAGAGCAGCTTTCCGGCGCGG
The DNA here is from genome assembly GCF_036227505.1 of Streptomyces sp. NBC_01450. NCBI lineage: Bacteria > Bacillati > Actinomycetota > Actinomycetes > Kitasatosporales > Streptomycetaceae > Streptomyces > Streptomyces sp. NBC_01450. Next base: position 5,133,860 of record NZ_CP109480.1, read on the forward strand.
GCGGGCAGCAGGTCGAGGAAGTCGTGGCGGTCGACGAGAAAGCCGGCCGCCGTGAGATGGCGGGTGAGTTCGGTGGCGGCGCCGTCGTGCCCGGCCCCCATGCTCGCGGAGATGACGGTGACACGGGTGGGACTGTCGGGGTGGGGCACAGCGGATCAGCCTCCAGAGTGGTGAGGGCATGACGGGGGACGTCACCGACTCGCCGGAACAAAGGCGAAGGGCACAGACACGGGGGCCACCGAGGCCGCCGCCACCGGTGTCGGCGACGCCGACCGGCTCGGCGGTCGGCGTTGAGCGCTCCGGCGCGCAGGCGCGTGTCCCCCGGGGTACGGGGGCACGGCAACCCATGGCAGACTCGGACCACGGCAGCATTTACACCGCCGTAGAAGTTCAAGTTTTACACGACTGTAGAAGATGGACGGGTGAACGACAAACCCATGGGCCGCGATTCAGGCGATTCACAGGCTCGGGGCTCCAAGCGGGCCAACGGCGAGCGGGAGTCCGAGATCCTCGGCGTACTCCAGCGGGCCGAGGGCGCGCTGACGCCGGGTGAGGTCGCCGAACGGCTCGGGGGCGAGCTGACGTACAGCAGCGTGGTCACGATCCTCACCCGGATGCACACCAAGCAGCTGCTCACCCGCACCCGGCGCGGAAGGGCGTACGCCTACGCGCCCGTCACCGACGACCCCGGGTTCGCCGCCCGCCGGATGCGCACCGTCCTGGAGGAACGCCCCGACCGCGAGGCGGTGCTCGCACGCTTCGCCGACAGCCTGTCCGACACCGACGCGGACCTGCTGCGCCAGCTGCTGGGACCCGACACGGACCCCGACCGGTAGGACAAGGAGCCCGCCCGGATGCGTATCGCCGTCTATCTGCCGCTGCTGCTGTCCGTGATCGCGCCCCTCGGCGCCCGCCCGCTCTCCGAACGCTGCGAACCGCGTCTGGCCACCTGGCTGCTCACCGCCTCCGCGCTGATCCTGGGTGTCGCGACCACCATCTCGCTGGGACTACTGGCGATCACCGGCCTGATAGGCGTCCCGTTCCTCGCCGGCCTCGGCCACTGGTCGGCCCGCACCGCGCAGATCAACGACCCCGCCGAACCGCCGGTCGCGCTCCTCGCGGGCCTCCTGCTCGGCGCCGCACTGCTCACCGCGGCCAGGATGCTGTGGCGTCGGGCCCGTTCCCTCGCCTCCGCCATCTGGGACGCCGCGTGCATGCCCACGCGGGACGGGCTCGTCATCGTCGAGGACGAGGCGCCGGACGCGTACGCGCTGCCCGGGCTGCCCGGCCGGGTCGTCGTGTCCACCGGCATGCTGCGCACCCTGGACAAGGCCGAGCACGACATCCTGCTCGCCCACGAGCGCGCCCATCTCGCCGCCCACCACTACCTGTTCGTGGCCCTGGCAGGCCTGGGCGCCGCCGCCAACCCCCTCCTGCGGCCCTTCGCGACCGCCGTCACCTACACCGTGGAACGCTGGGCCGACGAACAGGCGGCCCGCGCCACCGGCGACCGCCGCCGAGTCGCCCACGCGGTCGGCAAGGCGGCCCTGGCCGCCCACGGCGCCCCCGCTCCTCGCCTCTCCACCCTCGGCTTCCGCGGCGTCCTCGGCCGACGCGGACCACTCGCCGGCGCGGGCCCGGTCCCCCGCCGGGTCGCCGCCCTCCTCGCCCCGCCGCTCACCCGCCATCCGGGGCTCGCCCTCGTCACGACGGCGTGCCTGGCCCTCACCATGGCGTCGACCGTCGCCGCCACCCACGACCTGCACGACCTCCTCGAGGTGGTCGGCATCGCCCACCACCACGGGCCGCATCACCTCGACCCGGACAGGTCGAACCACACCGCCTTGCCCTTCGGCTGAACCGGTCGTCGTCGGGTCTTCGCGCACGGACGATGGAGGCGACGAGGTCGCGGGCGAAGCGCCGAGGCGTAGCCTGAGGAAGAAAACGGGGGAAAGGGGCGGGCCATGACCAGTCGTTTGCTGATGCCGTGCCGACGTACGGGAGGCGACCCGGTCGCCCCGGAGGCCGAACCCGTACGCGGGTCCACGCACCCCACCCCGGGAGGCCGGGCCGCCCGGCCCGCGTAACGGCGGCCCACGCTTCTTGTGGCACCCCCGGGTCCTGGTCGCCGATCGGGGTTGGAGTTGAGCGACAGCGACTGACCGACCAAGCCCGGGAAACAGTGCGGGCGACGAACGGGTGAGGACGGCACACCTTGCCGCCCCACCCGTGGAGTGGTCCGGTCAGCGGACCGTTTCCGCCGCCTTCTCGATGACGCGGGTGACGGCGTCCGGCTGGGACACGGTCACAGCGTGGGAGGAACGGACCTCCTCGACGTGGGCGTTGGCGCGCTCGGCCATGTAGATCTGAAGCTCCCGGGGGATGTTCAGGTCGTCGGTGGCCACCACGGACCAGGACGGGATGGTCCTCCAGGCGGGTTCGGAAGCACCTTCGTTGAGAGCGGTGCCGGTCGCGGGGCGCTGGGTGACCGCCATGGTGTCAGCGATGCTCTCGGGGACATCGGCGGCGAACTGGTGGTGGAACACGGTCTGGTCGATGTAGAGGTCGACGTCCTGGGAGCCGTCGGGCCTGGTGATCGGAACCGGGCGCAGAGCCTGGCCGAGCGTGCTGCCCTCGAACTTGCTCGCCAGCTCATTGGCGTTCTCGCCCTTGTCGGGGAGGAAGGCGGCGGCGTACACGAGTGCCTTGACGTTGTCGCAGCCGTGGGCGGCGTTGCTGATCACCGCTCCGCCGTAGGAGTGCCCGACAAGGACCACCGGTCCGTCGATGCCGGCCAGGAGGTCCTTGACGTAGGCGGCGTCGCCGCTCAGCGAGCGCAGCGGATTCGCCACGGCCACCACCGGGTACCCGTCCTCCTTCAGCTTCTTGATGACGCCGTTCCAGCTGGAGGAGTCGGCGAACGCGCCGTGGACGAGTACGACGGTGGGCTTGCGGTCCTGCATGAGAGGGGTGCCTTTCGAGGTAGGGGTTCGAGGTGCTGCGGTTGAGCCGCGGAGAACTCTCAGTTGCCGTGCAGTGCGGTGCGCAGGGTGTGAATGGCCAGCTCCATCGCGACTGTCGTGGCCTGGGTGGGCCGCAGGGGGTTGAGCATCATGAAGTCGTGCAGGATGCCGTTGACGCGGATGCTGGTGGTGGGAACACCGGCCTGGGTCAGCTTGCGGGCGTAGGCCTCGCCCTCGTCCCGCAGCACGTCGTTCTCGTCGACGATGACGAGCGCGGGCGGCAGGCCCCGCAGCTCCTCCAGGCTCGCCCGCAGCGGCGAGGCGGTGATCTCCGCCCGTTGGGCGGGGTCGGTGGTGTAGCAGTCCCAGAACCAGGCCATGCCCTTGGCCGAGAGGAAGGGGCCGTCCGCGAACTCCCGGTAGCTGTCGGTGTCCTGGCCCGCGTCCGTGACGGGGTAGTACAGCGACTGGTGCACGAAGGTCACGTCTCCGCGCCGCTTGGCCATGAGGGTCAGTGCCGCGGTCATGTTGCCGCCGACGGAGTCACCGGCCACCGCCAGCCGGGAGGCGTCCAGGCCTTCCTCGGCCCCCTTCTCGGTGATCCACCGGGCCGTCGCGTACGCCTGCTCGATGGCGACCGGGTATCTGGCCTCCGGTGAACGGTCGTACTCGACGAACACCACGGCGACATTCGCCCCGACGGCCAGCTCACGCACCAGACGGTCATGGGTGCCGGCGTTGCCGAGGACCCAGCCCCCGCCGTGCACGTAGAGGACGGCAGGCAGCGTGTCCTGGCTGCCGACGGGCTTGACGACGCGTACCCGCACATCACCCACCTCGGCGGGCACCGTGATCCACTTCTCCTCCACGTCCAGCTTCGCCACCGGCGCCGCCTGCAGGTCGTCCAGGACCTTCCGGGCACCCTCCGGGCCGAGCTCGTACAGGAACGGCGGGTTGGCCGTCGCCTCCGCGAGCTCCTGCGCCGCGGGCTCAAGAACGGGCTTGGTCATGACTTCACTCCTTGGGTAAGCAGGCTTTTGTCCGCTTTTCCGCTTTCACCCTTATGACAAAATGACCCGTGAAGGTGTGACACGAACCGCAGGACAGGGGAGACAAAGGTTCAGCGTGGCGGCCCGCCGTCCGGGGCGGAGTGAGTGTCGGGCCCCCTCCTTGCCCCTTCCCCGGCTTACCCTCCGCCCGTGTTCAACGTCACGGGGATCCTCAAGCGGCTGGTGATCGGCCGGGCCATGCGCAGCGAAGAGCTGCACGAGACGCTGCTGCCCAAACGGCTCGCCCTGCCGATCTTCGCCTCGGACCCGCTGTCCTCGGTGGCGTACGCGACCCAGGAGATCCTGCTGGTCCTCACCCTGGGCGGCCTCGCCTACCTGCACTTCACCCCGTGGATCGCGGCCGCGGTCGTGGCGCTGATGACGGTCGTGGTGCTGTCGTACCGCCAGGTGGTGCACGCCTACCCGAGCGGCGGCGGCTCGTACGAGGTGGTGTCGACGAACCTCGGCCCGACCGCCGGACTGGTCGTCGCCGCCTCGCTCCTCGTCGACTACGTCATGACGGTGGCCGTCTCGGTCGCCTCCGGCGTCGACAACATCATCTCCGCCGTCCCACGCCTCGCCGACCACCGTGTCCTGATGGCGATCGGCTTCGTGGCGGTCCTGACGGCGATGAACCTGCGGGGCGTCCGGGAGTCGGGACGCGCCTTCGCCGCACCGACGTACCTCTTCATCAGCGGCGTGCTCATCATGGTGGTCACGGGCCTGATCCGGTACGCCCTGGGGGACGCGCCGGTCGCCGAGAGCGCCGGGTACGGCGTCACGCCGGACCCTTCCGACGCGAACCTGACGGGCCTCGCCCTGCTGATGCTGGTCCTGCGCGGGTTCTCCTCCGGCTGTACGGCGCTGACGGGGGTGGAGGCCATCTCCAACGGCGTACCGGCCTTCCGCAAGCCCAAGTCGAGGAACGCGGCCGAGACACTGACCGCGATGGGAGCCCTCGCGATCGTCATGTTCGTGGGCGTCACCGCGCTGGCGCTGATCACCAAGGTGCACATCACGGACGACGCGTGCCGGCTGACGGGGCTCACCGACAGCTGCGGCTCGTACACCCAGCGCACGGTCATCGCGCAGATCGCGGCGGCGGTCTTCGGCGGCGAGCACAGCGTCGGCTTCTACGTCATCCAGGCGGCGACCGCGCTGGTCCTGATCCTGGCGGCGAACACGGCCTTCAACGGCTTCCCGCTGCTCGCATCCATCCTCGCCCAACACCGTTATCTTCCGCACCAGTTGCACAACCGGGGCGACCGGCTCGCCTTCTCCAACGGCATCCTGGCGCTCGCGATCGTCGCGGCTTCGCTGCTGTGGGGCTTCAAGGCGAACGTCACCAGCCTCATCCACCTCTACATCCTGGGCGTGTTCACCGCCTTCACGCTCTCCCAGCTGGGCATGGTCCGGCACTGGAACGGACAGCTGCGCGTCGAACGCGACCCGCAACTGCGGCGCCGCCATCACACGGCCCGCGTGATCAACGCACTCGGCTCGGTCGTCACCGGCCTGGTGCTGGCGATCGTGCTGGCCACCAAGTTCACGGAGGGCGCGTGGCTCGCCGTGCTCGCGGCGATCGTGCTGTGGGTGATGATGCGCGGTGTCCGACGCCACTACGACGCCACGTCGGCGGAGCTGGCGGTGACCGACCCGAAGAGTGAACTCACCCGGCCCTCACGGGTGTTGGGAATCGTGCTGGTCTCCACCCTGCACAAGCCGACCCTCCGCGCCCTCGCCTACGCGCGCGCCTTCCGCCCCGACCTGCTGGAGGCCCTGACGGTCTCCGTCGACCGTGACGAGGCCGCGGCGCTGCTCAGGAGCTGGGAGGAGTACGGCATCGAGATCCCCCTGAAGATCATCGACTCGCCGTACCGCGAGGTGACCCGGCCGGTCGTGGAGTACGTCCGCTCGATCCGCCGCGAGAGCCCACGGGACATCGTCGCCGTCTTCATCCCCGAGTACGTCGTCGGACACTGGTGGGAGAACCTCCTGCACAACCAGTCGGCGCTGTGGCTGAAGAACCGGCTCCTGTTCACCCCCGGGGTCATGGTCACGAGCGTGCCATGGCAGCTGACGTCCTCGGCCCACGCCGACCGGCCCGCGGCCAGGGCGCCGGGGTCCTTCCGACGGGGGGAGCCACAGGGGCCCGGGCCCCGGGCAGGCACCCCCCAGCGGTAGCGCGCCCGCGGCCGACCCCGGCCCGGCAGGCCCCGGCTCAGCGGAACTCGGCGAGCCTCGGACGCAGCCCCAGCAGGATCAGCGCGGCCGCGCCGAGCAGCAGACCGCACGTCCACGGGAGCGGTCCGCTCGCCTCGAAGCGGCCCGCGCCGACCGCCGCCGTGAAGTGCCGCCGGTTGATGTCCGTCACCTTGTCCAGTGCCGTCATCCAGGCCCCGAAGTGGGCGTTGGACGTGCCCGGCTCCCAGCCCATGCAGAACGCGACGGCCTCGCGCTCCCTGCCCTGCGCGACCAGTGCCCGGATCCTCCGGTCGTCGCCCTGGTAGACGGCGTACGCGTCCACCGTCCGCTCCGCCGCGGTCCGTTCGCCGGGGAAGGTGAGGTTGGCGAGCTCGCGCGCGAACTCACCGCCGAAGTCGAGGGTGTGGTGATCCGCGCGGTACTCCTTCCAGGTCGCGCCGAGCCCGGAGTCGTACGAGTCGAGGGTCGCGCCCTTCATCCCGTACAACTGCTGCGACTTGGCGAGGAACGCCTGCGCGTACTGGTCGCGGCGCTCGGGGTCCAGCAGGTAGCGGCTCTCGTCGGCGTTCGCGTCGTAGGCGATGGCGCGGGCGCGGGAGAGCGCGACGACGGAGTCGAAGGCGTCGCGGCGGGCACCGTGCAGCCGGTCGGCGGAGGCGGAGAGCGCCTGGCTGCCCAGGAGCACGGCGAGCAGCGCGCAGACGGTGGCGGCCAGCACGCCGGGGTTGAGGATCCGGTGGAAGCGGCGGGCCAGGTACCACTGGAGGACGCCGAGGGCCGCGAGCAGCAACGCGCCGAGCGCGAGGACGGCGGTCAGCTGGGCCGCGAGGGCCGAACGGGCCTGGTCGTACTGCCGGTCGAAGGCACTGTCGTTGGAGTCCACCAGCCTCCTCGCGCTCGGCAGGAGGTGGGCCTGGAGGAGATCGGTGGCCTCGCGGTAGTCGACGAGCGCGGCCGGTCTGCCGCCGGCGCGGTCGTCGTTCTCGAGGGCCCGGCCGATCAGCTCCTGATACTCGGCGAAGTCGTCGGTGAGCGACTCGACGGTGCGTTCGTCGGTGCGGTCGCCCTGGGCCGCGACGGCGAGGGCGCGCAGGTCGTGGCCGATGGCGCGACGCGCGTCACCGTAGAAGCCGACCGCCTTCTCGTACGGTGTCGTCAGGCGCCCCTTGCCCCCGTCACCGCCGGCCAGCAGGAGGTTGGCGGCCTGCGCGTCCATGTCGTTGAGGGCGAGGTTCAGGTCGGCGGCGCTGGTGGTGCGGGGTGCGTCGCGCCCCGCGACGGTGTCCCAGGTGCCGGTGGCGGCGAGCCCGGCCAGCGCGAGCAGCAGGGCGAGGGCGACGGTCGGCAGGACGGTGGCGGTGCGCAGCAGCCGCAGCCGCGCGGGCAGGGTCGCCCAGAAGCGGCGGTGCAGGGCCGCGCCAACTCTTCGGTGTGCGAGGCGAAGGGGGCGCCGGGGACTTCGGGGCCGCCTGGGGCGTCGGGGTCGCCTCGGCCGCGTACCCGCACGCCGTGGCCGAGGTGCGCGGCCGGCCCCGGAGGGGGCGGTCGCCGCGCACGGTGGCGCTCCGGTGGTCCCGGCTCCCGCCGCGGGACTGAGCGTGGTCCCGGCTCGCGCCGCAGGACTGTGCGTGGTACCGGCCGTGACAGCCACGAGCCCCTCCATCGGCACGCCACGGACGCTCGTCCGTGTCCCCCGTGCCGCGCCCAGTCTGCGACCGCTTCACGTCACGCACACCGGCCCTTGATGGGCCCCTGATGTCGCCCCGGACGACTTTGACGCGTCCTTGATGCCGTCGGCCGACCACGTGTGCGAAAAGCACGGCATTCTCATCGACGGGGGCCGGACCGGGGGTTGCCACCCCTGTGACCACATCACCGTGCCTCCACCGTCCCCCGTTCGCCGCAATGTCCACCCGCCCTGCCGTTTCCTCCCCCATTGCCCACAATCGGATCACAATGGGCACCACGCCGGGCAGCACGTCAGGAGCACCCGATGGCCACCACCGACCACTCTCGTACCGGAGGTACGACGGGTACGAGCCGGCTGCGTGCGTGGATGCTCGAGGGACTGTCCGACATGGGCAAGACCCCGCAACGCCCGCACGCCCAGCCGGAGCCCGTGCACCAGGGGCAGCGGTGGTGGCGGGTGATGTGCCTGACCGGCGTCGACTACTTCTCGACCCTGGGCTACCAGCCCGGCATCGCGGCCCTGGCCGCCGGACTCCTGTCGCCCATCGCGACCATCGTGCTCGTCATCGTCACCCTGGCGGGCGCACTGCCCGTCTACCGGCGGGTGGCCGAGGAGAGCCCGCGCGGCGAGGGCTCGATCGCGATGCTGGAGCGACTGCTGTCGTTCTGGCAGGGCAAGCTGTTCGTCCTGACCCTGCTGGGCTTCGCCGCCACCGACTTCCTGATCACCATCACCCTGTCGGCGGCCGACGCCTCCACCCACCTGGTCGAGAACCCCCATCTCACCAGCACCCTGCACGACCAGCAGATGCTGATCACGCTCATCCTGGTGGCGCTGCTCGGCGCGGTGTTCCTCAAGGGATTCCTGGAGGCGATCGGCGTAGCCGTCGTCCTGGTGGGGATCTATCTCGCGCTCAACGTCGTGGTCGTGGTCGTGGGCCTGTGGCACGTGGCGACGGCCGAGCATGTGATCACCGACTGGACCAGCGCCCTGACCACCGAACACGGAAACGTTCTCGCGATGGTCGGGGTCGCCCTCCTGGTCTTCCCCAAACTGGCCCTCGGCCTCTCCGGCTTCGAGACCGGCGTGGCCGTCATGCCGCACGTCCAGGGCGACGCCACCGACACCGACGAGAAGCCGGCCGGCCGCATCCGGGACACCAAGAAGCTGCTGACCACCGCCGCCGTGATCATGAGCGTCTTCCTCATCTTCACCAGCTTCATCACCACGCTCCTCATCCCGGAGCAGGAGTTCAAGTCCGGCGGCCAGGCCAACGGCCGCGCCCTCGCCTATCTCGCCCACGAGTACCTCGGCGGCGCCTTCGGCACGGTCTACGACGTGTCGACCATCGCCATCCTGTGGTTCGCCGGCGCCTCCGCCATGGCCGGACTGCTCAACCTCATGCCCCGCTACCTCCCCCGCTACGGCATGGCCCCGCACTGGGCACGCGCCGTCCGTCCCATGGTGATCGTCTTCACCCTGGTGGCGTTCCTGGTCACCTGGATCTTCAACGCCGACGTCGACGCACAGGGCGGCGCCTACGCCACCGGTGTCCTCGTCCTCATCAGCTCCGCCGCGATCGCCGTGACCATCGCCGCGCGCAAGGCCGGCCAGCGCAACTGGACCATCGCCTTCGCCGTCATCTCCGCGGTCTTCCTCTACACGACCGTCGTGAACGTCATCGAACGCCCCGACGGCGTCAAGATCGGCGCCTGCTTCATCGCCGGCATCATCCTCGTCTCGCTCCTCTCCCGGCTGGCCCGCGCCTTCGAACTGCGGGTCACCAGCGTGAGCCTGGACGACATGGCGGACCGGTTCGTACGCGACATAGCCAGCCGCCGGATCCGGTTCATCGCCAACGAACCCGACAACCGCGACAAGGCCGAGTACCGCGACAAGATCGAGCAGATCCGCGCCGACAACGACCTCCCCGCCCAGGAGGACTTCGTCTTCGTCGAGGTCACCGTCCTGGACCCCTCGGAGTTCGAGTCGGGCCTGACCGTACGCGGCGAGGTGCTCCACGGCCGCTACCGCGTCCTGACCCTGGAGTCCTCCTCCATCCCCAACGCCCTGGCCGCCCTGCTCCTGTACGTCCGCGACCGCACCGGCTGCACCCCGCACATCTACTTCGAGTGGACCGAGGGCAACCCCTTCACCAACTTCCTGCGCTTCTTCCTCTTCGGCCAGGGCGAGGTCGCCCCCGTCACCCGAGAGGTCCTGCGCGAGGCCGAACCCGACCGCTCCCGCCGACCGCGCGTGCACGTCGGCTAGGGCCTGTCCGGCGGATCAAGTCGCAGGAAACAGGCGGCGCCTCATCGACGCTGGTGAGCGGGGCTTGGTGCGTGCAGCTGCAAGGCGGAGGAGGGCGTCGACGCGGAGCGTCGGCAACCGACGACAACGCCGCTGGGGGTACCCCCTCTGGGGGAGGGCGTGCCAAGCCCCGCGTCTGCGGCATGATCCGCCGGACAGGCCCTAGGGCCTGGTCAGTCCTCTTCCGCCGGGTAGTCCGCGCTCACCGTGAACCCGATGACCGTGCCTCCCCCGTCCCGCCGGAAGGCGAACGGCGCTCCGCCGTGGCCGGTGGCCACCTCGCGGACGATGGACAGGCCGAGCCCGGAACCGGGCAGGCTACGGGCGTCGGCGGCACGGTAGAAGCGGTCGAAGACCCGGACGAGATCGCCCTCGGCCACGCCCGGACCCCGGTCGAGGACCTCGATCCGGACGCTGCCCGGGAGGCCGCCGCCCGCCCCGACGCCGGGGCGTACCGGACCGGTGACCGCGATCTCGATCGGCGCCTTGCCCTCGCGGTCGAACTTGGCCGCGTTCTCCACCAGGTTGGACACCGCCCGCTGCAGTGCCGTGGGACGACCGTCGACCGTCGTGTCACCGCTCACCCGCACGATGATGTCCCGCCCGGTGCGGCGCCGCGAGGCGATCGCCACGTCCTCGGCGAGATCGGCCAGGTCGATCCGCTGCACGGGCTCGGTGTCGGACCGCCCGGCCGCGAGCGCCACCAGCTCGTTGACGAGGTCGGTCAGCTCACGGGACTCCTGCGCCAGGTCGGCGACCAGCTCCTCGCGGGCGTCGGGCGGCAGCTCGTCGATGCGACGCAGCATGGAGATGTTCGTACGCAACGAGGTCAGCGGCGTACGGAGTTCGTGACCCGCGTCCTGGACCAGCCGACGCTGGTCCTCCTCGGACTGGGCGAGCCGGCCGAGCATCCGGTCGAAGGAGCGGCCGAGGCGGGCCACCTCGTCGTATCCGGCCACCGGCACCTGGATGCCGAGCCGCCCGGTGCGCGCCACGTCCTCCGCGGCCCCGGCCAGCCGCACCAGCCGCCGGGTGATGCGCCGGGCCAGCCACCAGCCGAACAGCCCCGACGCGAGCACCACCGCCCCCACCAGCAGCACGGTCCGCTGCTGCAGCTCCTGCAGCAGATCCTCCGTGTCGCTGAACTGCTGGGCCACCTGCACCGCGCCCCGCCCGCCGCCGAGCGCGACGGTCGCCACCCGGTAGCGGTCGCCTGCGACGTCGACCTCCTTGTGCTCCACCCACTTGCCCGCGGTCGCGGTCGCGGCTGTCCGCCGGTCGGTGGCGGTGACGGGCAGCACGGGCCGCCCGCGGTCGGATATCACCCCGCCGCGCCCGAGCACCTGCACATCCGTACGGCTGGGCCGGATGATGTCGTCCAGCGGTCCGTCGTGGTCGGGATCGGACGACGAGAAGTCACCCGGGTCGAGCGGTGTCTCGCGCACCTGGCTGCGCAGGTCCTGCACGACCTCGGTGAAGACGGTCTGCTGGTCCACCCGCACCAGCCGGGCGGCGGCGTCGTAACTCAGGAACCCGACGAGCACGGTGACCGCGGCCGCCACGGCGGCGAAGGACAGGGTGAAGGTGGCCCGCAGGGAGGACACCCGCCGGGGCCGCAGCCCCGTGAGCCATCCGGGGGGCACTCAGTCCTCCCTCAGCACATACCCCACGCCCCGGACGGTGTGGATCAGCGCCGGTGCCCCCGGCTCGTCGAGCTTGCGCCGCAGATACCCCACGTACACGGCGAGGTTCTTGGAACCGGGACCGAAGTCGTAGCCCCAGATGCGGTCGTAGATCGTGGCGTGGTCGAGGACGATGCCCGTGTTGCGGACGAGCAGTTCGAGCAGCTCGAACTCGGTACGGGTGAGCTCCAGCTCGCGCTGCCCGCGCCAGGCGCGGCGCGCCTGGATGTCCATGCGCAGCCCGGCCGCGACGACCTGTCCCGACGCCTCCTTCGACGCGGACGCCGATGCCGACGGCACCGCCGGTACGTCGGCGGGCGTGCCGTTCACCGGACCGGTGCGGCGGAGCAGCGCCCGCAGCCGGGCGAAGACCTCCTCCACGTCGAACGGCTTGACCACGTAGTCGTCGGCCCCGGCGTCCAGGCCCGCGATGCGGTCGGCGGTCTCGACCAGCGCGGTGAGCATCAGGATCGGCGTACGATCCCCCTCCGCGCGCAGCACGCGGCACACCTGCAACCCGTCGATACCAGGCATCATCACGTCCAGGACGAGGACGTCCGGTGGAGTGCGGTGGGCCTGGGCCAGCGCCTCCACGCCGTCGGCGACGGCCGTCACCGCGTAGCCCTCCAGCGTCAGCGCCCTTTCCAGGGCATGGCGGATGGCACGGTCGTCCTCGGCGAGCAGCACATTTTGGGGCACCCCACCAGTCTGCCAAGCCCCTGGCCGGGTACCACCTGGTGAGCGGTGGTGAGGGTGGGCTTCTTACCCGCCTCTCACCCCTCCTCGCCCGCGCCCCTTACCTCGCCCGGTCAGTGTGTCCCGTATGTCAGGACGGGCCGCGAACCCCCAGGCAGGGGTCCGGCCGGTGCGGAGGGGGTGGGCCGGAAGCGCACGACGGTGGCGGCCCACCCCCTCTTCCGGCCTTCTCGCCCCACGGCCTCTTCCGGCCTCCTCGTCCCACGCCCTCTTCCGGCCTTGTCGCGCTACGGCCGCAGCGCGGCGAGCTGCTGCTCGAAGGGCACGACGGTGAACCTGTCGGCCGAGTTGACGACCCCGTCGACAAGGCGCGGCGCGATGGCGGCAGCGGTGTCGGTGTCCACGGCCGCCGACGCGTCCCGCGTCGCGTCCGCCGCGGCAGCCCTCCGCACGGACCCCATGCCTTCCATGAGCCTCCCCAGTTCTCCCGCCGCGCGGTCGATCCGCTCGGCCAGGCCTTCCGCGCCCCAGTCCTCCGAGGCCGCGTAGACCCCGGTCGGGACGACCACGGCACGCAGGTAGGCGAAGAGGGGACGCAGGGCGTGTTCGAGGACGAGGGAGTGGCGGGCGGAGCCGCCGGTCGCGGCGATCAGCACCGGCTTTCCGGTGAGCGCGTCCTGGTCCAGTACGTCGAAGAAGGACTTGAACAGGCCGCTGTAGGAGGCGGAGAACACCGGTGTGACCACAATCAGCCCGTCCGCGCCCGCCACCGCTTCCAGGGCCGCCGACAACGCCCGCCCGGGAAAGCCGCTGGTGAAGTTGTGGGCGATCTCGACGGCCAGGTCGCGCAGTTCGACGATCTGGACGTCGACGGGCGTGTGCCGGTCCGTGGCGGCGGCCAGCCGGTCGGCCAGCAGCCGCGTGGACGAGGGGACACTCAGCCCCGCCGAGACGACGACGAGCTTCATGCGACGCTCACCTCCTGAGCCTTGAGCAGGGACTGGTGGGTCGGCGCGTCCGGCACATCGGCCGGGCGGCCCTTGGCGAACTCCTCACGCAGGACGGGTACGACCTCCTCGCCCAGCATGTCGATCTGCTCCAGCACGGTCTTCAGCGGCAGCCCGGCGTGGTCCACCAGGAACAGCTGGCGCTGGTAGTCACCGGCGTACTCGCGGAAGGACAGGGTCTTCTCGATGACCTCCTGCGGGGAGCCGACGGTCAGCGGGGTCTGGTCGGTGAACTCCTCCAGGGACGGCCCGTGCCCGTAGACCGGCGCGTTGTCGAAGTACGGCCGGAACTCGCGCACCGCGTCCTGCGAGTTCTTCCGCATGAAGATCTGGCCGCCGAGCCCGACGATCGCCTGCTCGGGCGTGCCGTGCCCGTAGTGCGCGTACCGCTCCCGGTACAGCTCGACCATCTGCTTGGTGTGGTCGGCCGGCCAGAAGATGTTGTTGTGGAAGAACCCGTCACCGTAGTACGCGGCCTGCTCGGCTATCTCGGGCGACCGGATCGACCCGTGCCACACGAACGGCGGCACTCCGTCCAGCGGACGCGGCGTCGAGGTGAACGACTGCAGCGGTGTGCGGAACTTGCCCTCCCACGTCACCACGTCCTCACGCCACAGCCGGCGCAGCAGCGCGTAGTTCTCCACGGCCAGGTTGATGCCCTGGCGGATGTCCTGCCCGAACCACGGATAGACCGGCCCGGTGTTCCCGCGCCCCATCATCAGATCCACCCGTCCGTCCGCCAGGTGCTGCAGCATCGCGAAGTCCTCGGCGATCTTCACCGGGTCGTTCGTCGTGATCAGCGTGGTGGACGTGGACAGGATCAGCCGCTCGGTCCGCGCGGCGACATAACCGAGCATCGTGGTCGGCGACGACGGCACGAACGGCGGGTTGTGGTGCTCACCCGTCGCGAACACATCCAGCCCGACCTCCTCCGCCTTCTGCGCGATGGCGACCATCGCCTTGATCCGCTCGGCCTCGCTCGGCGTACGGCCGGTCGTCGGGTCCGGCGTCACATCGCCGACGCTGAAGATTCCGAACTGCATGGTCGCTCACCCTCCAGGTTGTTTACGATTCAACTATACCCGCAAACGAACCACCCCGCCCCGCTATTCCGCACCCCGTCCGCCCCCACTCCTTGCCCCCGACTCCTCACTCCCGGCTCCCGGCTCCCGGCTCCCGACGCCCGACGCCCGACGCCCGACGCCCGACTGTCAGTGCCCCGCCCTACGATCCCGTCATGGCCGCCCCACGCCGTGACACCCGAGGCATCGTCGACGCCGCGGAGCTCTTCGCGCGCGTGCGCTTCCGCCGCCGCGAACCCGCCGAGCCGCTCCGCCCCTACCTCGAGCACTACTGGCTGATCGACTGGGACCTGCCCGAGCCGTACGCCTCCCAGGTGGTCCCGCACCCGTCCGTGAACATCGTCTTCCAGAGGTACGCGGGTCAGGACCCCCTCGGCTTCGGCGAGGTGGCCGGCATCGGCCTCGACCTGTTCACGCAGAAACTGGAGGGCCGGGGACGGGTGTGCGGGATCCAGTTCCGCCCGGGGGGCTTCCGGCCCTTCGCGCCGGAACGCGCCCTGACGTCACTCACGGGCGAGCGGATCCCCCTCCACACCGTGTTCCCCACGGTGGACACCTCCACGATCCCCTCCGTCCTCGACCCCGCCGACGAGGACGCCCGCGTAGCCGCGCTCGACGCGTTCCTCCTGAGTCTCGGCCCGCGCCCGGATCCCCAGGCCGACCTCGCCATGGCCCTGGTGGACCGGATCCGGGGTGACCGCGCCATCCGCCACGTCGGCGACTTCGCCCGCGCCGAGGGAATGACCGTACGAGCGCTGCAACGGCTCTTCGCCGCGTACGTCGGCGTCGGCCCGAAGTGGATCATCCTGCGCTACCGGATGCACGAGGCCCTGTCCCGCGCGGAGGCCTCCGGCCCGGTCGACTGGGCGGCCCTCGCCGCCGACCTCGGCTACGCCGACCAGGCCCACCTGATCCGCGACTTCACCGCGACGGTAGGAGTACCCCCCACCACCTACGCGACCACCACCCACTGACCGACTCCCTCGCCCCGTCCCGCGCGGCCGAACAAGTCCTAGAACACATACGAGTCCCCGGTTTCCAGCGCCAGCACCCGCTGCCGGTCGTTGCCGTGATTGCGGTCGACCGCGCCGCCGCCCCACACCGTGTCGATCTCCAGCATCACCTCCGACGGCGCCCCCCGCAGCCGTACCTTCAGCCGGATCCGGTCCCCCAGCCCGTCCGCCGCCAGCGGCCCCGTCCGGCACACCACCACTTGTTCGCCCGAACGCGCGCAGTCGCCCGGCAGCCGCTGCGCGTCCGCGAGCGGGGCGGACCAGCGCAGCCGGACCGTCGCGTCCTCGACGGCGCTCGGGCCGTGGTTCTGCGGGGTCAGCCGCAGATCGACGAGCCCGGCCGCCACGGTCACCGAGCCGTGATAGGCGAGATCGGCCTCAGGAACGAGGGCACCGACAGCCGGCGCCCCACCCACCGTCAGAACCGCCCCCGCACCCACCACACCCACCACCCGGCCCCAGGCCCTCATCTCCCGCCGCATCCGCATCCGCATGACGTCGCTTCCTTCGCTCGGGGCCCGCACGCACTCACGCTCACGTGATCACCCGATGTATGCCACCCCTGACCGTCGACAGGCGCCGTCCAACAGGTGACGGAAGCGGCGGACGCGGCCCGTGCGAGAGTGACGGGATGCTGATCGTCCGTTCCGCCGCGCTCTTCCTCGTCGCCGCGCTCTTCGAGATCGGCGGCGCCTGGCTGGTCTGGCAGGGCGCGCGCGAGCATCGCGGCTGGCTCTGGATCGGCGCGGGCGTCATGGCGCTCGGCGTCTACGGCTTCGTGGCGACGCTCCAGCCGGACGCCGAGTTCGGCCGCATCCTCGCCGCGTACGGCGGGGTGTTCGTGGCCGGCTCCCTCGTCTGGGGCATGGTCGCGGACGGCTACCGCCCCGACCGCTGGGACGTGACCGGCGCCCTGATCTGCCTCGCCGGAATGGCCGTGATCATGTACGCGCCGCGCGGCGGCAACTGAGCCCGCGGCCCCGTCGGCGCCGGCCACCTGCCTATCCTGACGAGGACCGACCACACCACGTACGCCAGTCAGCCACGTCCTAGGAGCAGCCCATGACGTCCGCCGCGCCCTCCGCCCCCTCCCGCATCGCCGTCGTCACCGGCGCGAGCAGCGGCATCGGAGCGGCGACGGCCCGGCAGCTCGCCGCGGCCGGCTACCGCGTCGTACTGACCGCCCGCCGCAAGGACCGCATCGAGGCGCTGGCCGAGGAGATCAACGCGACGGGCCACCAGGCCACCGCGTACGCGCTGGACGTCACGGACCGCGCGGCGGTCGACGAGTTCGCCGGCGCCTTCAAGACGATCGGCGTCCTGGTCAACAACGCGGGCGGCGCGCTGGGCGCCGACCCGGTCGCGACCGGCGACCCCGCCGAGTGGCGTCAGATGTACGAGACGAACGTCATCGGCACACTGAACATCACCCAGGCCCTGCTCCCCGCCCTCACCGCGAGCGGCGACGGAACGGTCGTCGTCCTCTCCTCCACCGCGGGCCACGGCACGTACGAGGGCGGCGCCGGCTATGTCGCCGCCAAGCACGCCGAACACGTCCTCGCCGAGACCCTCCGCCTGGAGATCGTCGGGACGCCGGTCCGGGTCATCGAGGTCGCGCCGGGCATGGTCAAGACGGACGAGTTCGCGCTGACCCGCTTCGGCGGCGACACGGAGAAGGCGGCCAAGGTCTACGCGGGCGTGGCCGAGCCGCTGACCGCCGACGACGTCGCCGACACCATCACCTGGGCCGTCACCCGCCCCAGCCACGTCAACATCGACCTCCTCGTCGTACGCCCCCGCGCCCAGGCGTCGAACACCAAGGTCCACCGCGAACTGTGATGCCGAACGGGATGCCGGACGGGATGCCGGACGGGATGCCGAGCGAGACGTCGGACGAGGCGCTGATCGAGCCCTCCGCGGAGCGACGCCACCTGGCCGCGGAGAAGAAGAACCAGCGCTACGTCTGGTGGTACCTCGCCTACTTCCTCTTCGGCATCCACATCGTGGCCTTCGTCATGATCTACGCGGTGACTCACGCGAAGTGATCGCGGCAGCCGTACGTCCGCCGTACGCTGCCACGATGTGAACGGACACGACGCGAACAGATCCATACCCTTCGCCCGCCTGCACAATTTCCGCGACCTGGGCGGATACACCACCGCGGACGGCCGTACGGTCCGCCGGTCCCGCCTGTACCGCGCGGACTCGCTCGGCAAACTGGCCCCCGGGACGCAGGACTGGGATCTCTTCCTCACCCTCGGCATCCGCACGGTCGTGGACCTCCGCTACCCCTGGGAGATCGAGGCGAAGGGGCGAGTCCCCCAGCACCCCTCCCTCACGTACCACAACCAGAGCATCGAGCACCGCCCGTACGACCAGGCGGCACTGCCCCCTTCCGTCGCCCCCGGCCCCTACCTGGCGGCGCGCTACGCGGAGGTCGCCGAGGACGGCACGAAGGAAATCCGCGAGACGCTGAGCCTGATCGCGGAGGCGGCCGAGTCGGACACGCCTCTGGTCTTCCACTGCGCCTCGGGCAAGGACCGCACGGGCCTCGTGGCAGCCCTCGTCCTGTCCCTCCTGGGCGTCCCGGACCGGACGATCACCGAGGACTTCACCCTCACGGAACGGGCCACCCCCCGCCTGGTGGCGGACTGGCGCACCGACCACCCCGACCGCGAACTGGTGTGGCCGGCCTACGGCACGGCCCCCGCCGAGGTGATGACCGGATTCCTGTCGGACCTGAAGTCCCGCTACGGCTCGGTCGAGTCCTACGTGACCGAGACCCTGGGCCTGCCTCCCACCTTCGCGCAGGCCCTGCGCACACACCTCCTCGAACCCTCCTCCCCCCTCACCTTCCACCGGGCGACCGAGACGGACATCCCCACCCTGGTCCGTCTGCGCGACGATGCGGCCCGCTGGCAGATCGCCCACGGCATCGACCAGTGGAAGCCGGGCCAGCTCACCGAACCCCACTTCCGCGCCCGCCTCGCGGAGGGCGAGGTCTGGCTGGCCCTCCTGGACGACCAGGTGGCGGGCGCCTGGGAACTCTGGTGGGACGACCCGGCGGCCTGGGGCCCCCAACCGCCCACCGCCGCCTACATCCACCGCCTGATGACCGACCGCCGGGTGGCCCCGCCCGGCACCGGCCGACACCTGCTCGCGGAAGCGGAACGCCGCATCGCCGCCACGGGCCGCCTTCTCTCCCGCCTGGACTGCCTCTCCACCAACCCCCGCCTGCGGGAGTACTACCAGGCAGCGGGCTACACGGTCATGGGCGAACAGACCGCCAAGGACGGCGGCCTGGGCACCCCTTACGCGGTGACCCTCCTGGAGAAGCACCTCCGCTGACTCACAAGGGTGTCCATGGTCTGCGACCGAGTGTCACCCCTTGACGCAAACGACCTGCTTCAGCTTGGCAACCACCTGCACGAGGTCGCTCTGCTGCTCGATGACCTGCTCGATCGGCTTGTACGCGCCCGGGATCTCGTCGACGACGCCGGAGTCCTTGCGACATTCGACGCCCTGCGTCTGCTCCTCCAGATCCCGGGTCGAGAAGCGGCGCTTCGCCGCGTTGCGGCTCATGCGTCGGCCCGCGCCGTGCGACGCCGAGTTGAAGGACTTCTCGTTGCCGAGTCCCTTCACGATGTACGAACCCGTGCCCATCGAGCCCGGAATGATCCCGTACTCGCCGGAGCCCGCGCGGATCGCGCCCTTGCGGGTGACCAGCAGGTCCATTCCGTCGTACCGCTCTTCGGCTACGTAGTTGTGATGCGCGCTGATCTCCTGCTCGAATGTCGGCTTCGCCTTCTTGAATTCCTTTCGGATCACGTCCTTCAGGAGCGCCATCATCAGGGTTCGGTTGTACTTCGCGTACTCCTGTGCCCAGAAAAGGTCATTGCGGTAAGCGGCCATCTGCGGAGTGTCCGCCACGAAGACGGCGAGGTCGCGGTCGACCAGCCCCTGGTTGTGCGGGAGTTTCTGGGCCACGCCGATGTGGTATTCGGCCAGCTCCTTGCCAATGTTCCGCGAACCGGAGTGCAGCATCAGCCAGATGGAGCCGGTCGCATCTGTGCATACTTCGATAAAATGATTACCCGATCCAAGCGTCCCTATCTGCTTGGTTGCACGTTCCTGCCGGAACTTCACCGCATCAGCGATCCCGTCGAACCGCCCCCAGAAGTCGTCCCACCCCCCGGTGGCCAGCCCATGGAACCGCCCCGGCTCGACCGGAGAGTCATGCATCCCCCGCCCCACCGGAATCGCCTCCTCGATCTTCGATCGCAGCCGCGAAAGATCCCCCGGCAGGTCGTTGGCAGTGAGCGAGGTCTTGACCGCAGACATCCCGCAGCCAATATCGACCCCCACCGCCGCCGGACACACCGCACCCTGCATCGCGATGACCGACCCGACCGTCGCGCCCTTGCCGTAGTGGACGTCGGGCATGACGGCGAGCCCCTTGATCCACGGGAGCGTGGCCACGTTCTGGAGCTGGCGCAGGGCCACGTCCTCGACCGACGCCGGGTCCGTCCACATGCGGATGGGCACCTTCGCGCCCGGTATCTCTACGTACGACATAACATCCTCATTCCCCCGAAAGGCGACAAAAGTCATAGAGCGCAAAAACGGCGCCAAGGTCGACGTATGGGACAACGGACCGGCGTTCACGGCTGTGCGTGCGATACACATTGTCTCCAGGGGCCGCCCCCACGCGGCAACCGAATAACCAGGAACAATCACAGGACAGCACCACAGGGCATCCCGGCCGCAGGCCTCGGGAACCGTCGAGAGGAGCCTGACCGTGCAGCGGAAGGCATACGTCCCCGGCATCGCCGTGCTCCTCGCGGCGGGGCTGGCCGCCTGCACCGGAGGTTCGGGAAGCGACGGCACGGCGGCCGACCCCAAGCCGGGCGACCTCAGCGTGAGCACCCCGGCCGCCCAGCCGGGCAAGTACCGCACGCTCCCGGAGGCCTGCGCCGCCGTGAGCCACGACAGCCTCGACTCCCTGCTGCCCGGCATCAAGCAGATCACCGACCAGGACCAGCGCGACAAGGCGTACGAGGGCCAGGCCACCCTCACCTACGACACCGACCGCCGCGTCGGCTGCGGCTGGAAGGTGGATTCCACGGACGCCACCGACCACCTCCTCGTCGACTTCGAGCGCGTGGTCTCGTACGACAACGCGGTGAGCGACGACTCCCGCGCCCAGGACGTCTACGCGACCGAGGAGACCGCGGCGAACCTCCCCGCGCCCTCCGATTCGGCCACGCCGTCCGACACCGGCACCCCCACCGCCACCTCCTCGGCCACCCCCTCCACGTCCGCGTCCTCCTCGGCCTCGGCCTCCGCCGGCGCGAGCGAGACCCCCGCCGACCTCCAGCCCCGCAAGCTCAGCGACCTGGGCGACGAGGCGTTCCTCAACGACAAGCTCAACTCCGCCTCCTCGACGGCCCAGCAACGCACGGTGACTGTGGTCTTCCGCACGTCCAACGTGATCGTGAGGATCGAGTACGCCGAGCAGCCGACCGCTTCCAGCGGCACCCCGGACAGCAAAGAAATGCAGGACAGGGCCCGGAATCTGGCGCAGAAGCTCGTCGACCGGCTCAACGACTGACGGGGCCGCCGGGGCGCGGGGGCACCCCACGCGAACCCCTCGAACCGGAAACGCATCGCTGCCTCACCGCGTACCGTGGCCCCTCGGACCCGACCGGTCGCACCTGCCATGTGCGGTCGCACCACGAGCGCCACGAGTGAAGGAACCATGCACCGACCAGCACAGCGAGTAGGCCGAGCCCCCCGACTCACCCGCATCCTTGTCAGCGCAGCCGCCGTCCCGGTGGTGCTCGCCGCCGCCGGCTGTTCCTCGGACTCCGGCTCCGGCTCCGGATCGGGTTCGAGCGCCGACAACGCCGCTCAGAAAAGCTCCGCCGCGACCTCGTCCGCGTCCCCGGACACCTCCGCGGGCACCGTCAAGCCCGCCGCGTACACGACGCTGCCGACCCCCTGCTCGATGTTCTCGAAGAAGACACTGGGCGAACTCGTCCCGAAGGGCCTGAAGTCGGCCAAGTCGGGCAAGTCGGACGAGGCGAAGGACCGCAGCAGCTGCTCCTGGAACAGCCTCGACAACAAGGGCGTCAAGGGCTCCCAGTTCCGCTGGCTGAACGTCTCCCTGCTGCGGTTCGACTCGGACGCGACCCGCGGCGAGGGCAATCAGCTCGCGCAGACCTACTACGACAAGCAGGTCAAGGAGGCGCAGACGGTGGCCGGCGCGACGGGCGCCCGGTCGGAGCCGGTCTCCGGGATCGGCGACGCGTCGACGGCGGTGCGCTACGACCTGAAGAAGAAGGAAGGCTCCTTCAAGCAGCAGACGGTCGTGACACGCGTCGAGAACGTCGTCATCACGCTCGACTACAACGGCGCCGGTCTCGCGGGGGACAAGGCCCCGAGCGCGGACGATCTGACGAAGGCCGCGGAGAAGGCCTCCAAGGAGGCGGTGGCCGCGGTGGCTTCCGCGAACCAGGACGGCGGCCGCGCGACCACCGCCCCGTCGCAGTCGGCCTCCCCCTCCAAGTCCGCCTCCAAGTCCGCGAGCCCCTCCAAGTCGGCTTCCCCGTCGACGTCGGCCAGCTCCAAGCCCTCGGCTTCGGCGTCGGCCACCAAGAAGAACTGACATTCGAGAAGTACTGACATTCATCGGGCATCGGCGCGCAACTCGCCTGCCCAGCAGGGCATTTGACGGAGCCCGGTCGCCTCGCGGGCCGGGCTCCTGCCATACCGGCCGCCCGTGCGCCGTACACATGTGCCACCCTGTTGCGCGCAACAACACGCAAGAAGAGGGGAGTACGGGTGTCCGCGCCAATCCAGCTCACACGAATGCACCGGATTCTCATCGGTGTGGTCGTCGCCGGTGCGCTCGTCATCGCGGGAATCGGCTTCGCGGGTTCCTACGCGGCTGTACGCGAGCTGGCTCTCAAGAAGGGCTTCGGGAACTTCGCGTACGTCTTCCCGATCGGTATCGACGCGGGCATCTGTGTGCTGCTCGCCCTCGACCTGCTGCTGACGTGGATCCGCATCCCCTTCCCGCTGCTGCGCCAGACGGCGTGGCTGCTGACGGTCGCGACGATCGCGTTCAACGGCGCGGCGGCCTGGCCGGACCCGCTGGGCGTCGGCATGCACGCCGTCATCCCGATCCTGTTCGTGGTCTCCGTCGAGGCGGCCCGGCACGCGATCGGCCGGATCGCGGACATCACCGCCGACAAGCACATGGAAGGCGTCCGCCTCACCCGCTGGATGCTCTCCCCGCTCCCCACCTTCCTCCTGTGGCGCCGTATGAAGCTGTGGGAGCTGCGCTCCTACGAGCAGGTCATCAAGCTGGAGCAGGAACGTCTCGTCTACCAGGCCCGCCTGCGCTCCCGCTTCGGCCGCGCCTGGCGCCGCAAGGCCCCGGTGGAGTCGTTGATGCCGCTGCGCCTGGCCCGCTACGGCGTCCCGCTCGCCGAGACCGCCCCCTCCGGCCTGGCGGCGGCAGGCATCGAGCCGGCCCTCCTGCCCCCGGCGCCGGTACAGGTGGCGGCGCCCGCCCCGGTCCCGGCGGCCCCCGAGCACCGGGAGCTGGAGTCCTCCCCGGCTCCCGCGCGGCAGCCCCAGCCGCCGTACGTGCAGGAGGCACAGGCTCCGGAGCCGGACTCCAGCCCCTGGTTCGCCTCCCCCGCTCCGCAGGAGATCGTCTACGAGGGCGGCTACGACCCGGAGTACGTCCCCGAGGAGCAGTACCAGCAGTGGTACGAGGAGCAGCAGGCGCAGGCGTACGAGCCCGGCCCTGAGGAGACGGGCACCTTCCCGATCCCGGCGGGCCCCGGCCGCACGCGCCAGCTCGGTGAGGGCGTCGCCCAGGAGCAGCAGGAGTACCAGGAGCAGCTGCCCATCCCCGCCCCGCGGGAGGAGCAGTCGCCGCTCTCCGACGAGAAGGCCCGCGAGGAGAGCCTCTACCAGGTGTTCCGCCAGTCGATCATGCCCGGCCAGGGCCTGCCCACGAAGGGTGAGTTCGGCGGCAACGTCGAGGCCACGTACGGCGTCACACTCACCGACAGCGAGCTGAGGCGCTATATGAGCCGCTTCCAGAACCGTTTCAACACGGAACTGGAGGAGGACCACATCGCGTAGGCACAGACGCGCGTACGAGGAGGGGGCGCCCGGTGATCACCGGGCGCCCCCTCCTCGTACCGCCGAAGGCCCTACACGCCGAGCAGCTTGCGCACCCGGTCCTGTCCGACCGCGAGCAGCAGCGTGGGCAGGCGCGGACCGGTGTCACGCCCGACCAGCAGGTGGTACAGCAGCGCGAAGAACGTGCGCTGGGCGACCTTGATCTCCGGCGGGAGCTCCTTGGCGGTGGCGTCGGCGGGGAAGCCGGCCTGGACCTTGGGGACGCCGTAGACGAGGTGGGTGAGGCCGTCGAGGGACCAGTTGCGCTCCAGCCCGTCGAGGAGCAGTCGCAGCGACTCGCGGCCCTGGTCGTCGAGCGACTTGAGCAGCTCGACGTCGGGCTCGTCGCGCACGACGGTGCGCTCCTCGGCCGGCACCTGGGTGTTGATCCAGGTCTCGGCCTTGCCGAGGCGGGGCCGGACCTCGTCCAGGGAGGCGAGCGGGTTCTCGGGGTCGAGTTCGCTCAGGATCCGCAGGGTCTGGTCCTCGGCGCCGGCGGTGATGTCGGCGACGGAGGCGAGGGTGCGGTACGGCATCGGGCGGGGGGTCTTGGGCAGCTCCCCGGCGGCGGTGCCCACCGCGCGCGCGTACGCGGCGGCGTCGGCCGGGAGGACCGGGCCTTCGGCGACCTTGCCCGCGAGCTTGTCCCACTCGTCGTACAGCCGCTGGATCTCCTGGTCGAAGGCGATCTTGAAGGACTGGTTGGGGCGGCGGCGGGCGTACAGCCAGCGCAGCAGCTGGGGCTCCATGATCTGGAGCGCGTCGGCCGGGGTGGGCACCCCGCCCTTGCTGCTGGACATCTTGGCCATGCCGGAGATGCCGACGAACGCGTACATGGGCCCGATCGGCTGCTTGCCGCCGAAGATGCCCACGATCTGGCCGCCCACCTGGAAGGAGGACCCCGGAGAGGAGTGGTCGACCCCGCTCGGCTCGAAGACGACACCCTCGTAGGCCCAGCGCATGGGCCAGTCGACCTTCCAGACCAGCTTGCCGCGGTTGAACTCGCTCAGCCGGACGGTCTCGGAGAAGCCGCAGGCGGAGCAGGTGTACGCCAGCTCGGTGGTCTCGTCGTCGTACGAGGTGACGGTGGTGAGGTCCTTCTCGCACTGCCCGCAGTAGGGCTTGTACGGGTAGTACCCGGCGGCCGAGCTGCCGTCCTCCTCGGCCGCGGCCCCGGACCCCTCGGCGGCTTCGAGCTCGGCCTCGTCGACCGGCTTCTGGCCCTGCTGCTTCTTCGCGGGGCCCTTCTTGGTCCGGTACTGCTCGAGGATCGCGTCGATGTCACCGCGGTGCTTCATCGCGAACAGCACCTGGTCGCGGTAGACACCGGAGGTGTACTGCTCGGTCTGGCTGATCCCGTCGTACTCGACGCCGAGCTCGGCCAGCGCCTCGACCATCGCGGCCTTGAAGTGCTCGGCCCAGTTCGGGTACTCCGAGCCCTTGGGCGCCGGGACGGAGGTCAGCGGCTTGCCGATGTGCTCGGCCCAGGACCCGTCGATGCCGGGGATGCCGACCGGGACCTTGCGGTAGCGGTCGTAGTCGTCCCAGGAGAGCAGATGGCGCACCGTGTACCCGCGGCGGCGGATCTCGTCGGCGACCAGGTGCGGGGTCATGACCTCGCGGAGGTTGCCGAGGTGGATCGGACCCGAGGGGGAGAGCCCGGACGCGACGACCACAGGTTTGCCCGGGGCCCGACGCTCCGATTCCTCGATGACCTCATCCGCGAAACGGGAGACCCAGTCGGTGGTCTCGGTGCTCTGAGCCACGATCGGCACGTCCTTCTTTCTCATACGCCAGTACGGCTGACGGGACCATTCTCCCAGCTAGGACGTGAACCGCGAAAACGGCTTTTCAGTGCATGGGATACTGGGGTTTCGTAGCTGTCACAGCTGTCGAAACTCCGGAACCCGAGCAGAAACGGCACCCACTCCATGGCCTCGGTCACGTCCCTCACCGCCTCCGTCCACCAGCGCCTCGCGGACGCCCTCTCGGCAGCCCTGCCGGAGGCCGGTTCCGCGGACCCGCTGCTGCGACGAAGCGACCGGGCCGACTTCCAGGCCAACGGGATCCTGGCCCTCGCCAAGAAGGCGAAGGCGAACCCGAGAGAGCTGGCGACGCAGGTCGTGGCGCGGGTCGAGTCGGGTGACGTGATCAAGGACGTCGAGGTCTCCGGGCCCGGCTTCCTGAACATCACGATCACCGACAAGGCCATCACCGAGAACCTGGCGGCGCGCTACGAGGACGGCGAGCGCCTCGGCGTGCCGCTGGCGAAGAACCCGGGCACCACGGTCATCGACTACGCGCAGCCGAACGTGGCGAAGGAGATGCACGTCGGTCACCTGCGCTCGGCGGTCATCGGCGACGCGGTGGTCCAGATCCTGGAGTTCACCGGCGAGAGCGTGGTCCGGCGCCATCACATCGGCGACTGGGGCACCCAGTTCGGCATGCTCATCCAGTACCTGATCGAGCACCCGCACGAGCTGGACCACAAGGGCGCGGCGGAGGTCTCCGGCGAGGAGGCCATGTCGAACCTGAACCGGCTCTACAAGGCGGCGCGGACGCTCTTCGACTCCGACGAGGAGTTCAAGACGCGGGCGCGGCGCCGGGTGGTCGACCTCCAGGCGGGCGAGCCCGAGACCCTCGCCATGTGGCAGAAGTTCGTGGACGAGTCGAAGATCTACTTCTACTCGGTCTTCGACAAGCTGGACATGGAGATCCGGGACCCGGACGTGGTCGGCGAGTCGGGCTACAACGACATGCTGGACGAGACCTGCCGCCTCCTGGAGGAGTCGGGTGTGGCGGTCCGCTCCGACGGCGCGCTGTGTGTGTTCTTCGACGACGTGAAGGGCCCGGACGGCAACCCGGTCCCGCTGATCGTGAAGAAGTCGGACGGCGGCTACGGCTACGCGGCGACCGACCTCTCGGCGATCAGGGACCGCGTCTTCAACCTGAAGGCGAACAACCTCGTCTACGTGGTGGACGCCCGCCAGTCCCTGCACTTCAAGATGGTCTTCGAGACCGCGCGCAGGGCGGGCTGGCTGGGCGAGGACGTGCAGGCGCAGCAGCTGGCCTTCGGCACGGTGCTGGGCAAGGACGGCAAGCCGTTCAAGACGCGTGAGGGCGAGACGGTCCGGCTGGTCGACCTCCTGGACGAGGCGATCGACCGCGCCACCGCCGTCGTGCGGGAGAAGGCCGAGAAGGTGGGCCTGAGCGAGCAGGAGATCGTGGAGAACGGCCGGTACGTGGGTATCGGCGCCGTGAAGTACGCGGACCTCTCCACCTCCGCCGTCCGGGACTACAAGTTCGACCTGGACCAGATGGTGTCGCTGAACGGCGACACGTCCGTGTACCTCCAGTACGCGTACGCCCGTATCCGGTCGATCTTCGGCAAGGCCGGCGACCGTACGCCGCTGGCCCACCCGGAGCTCGAACTGGCCCCGTCTGAGCGGGCGTTGGGTCTGCACCTGGACCGGTTCGGGGAGACGCTGGACGAGGTCGCCGACGAGTACGCCCCGCACAAGCTGGCGGCGTACCTGTACCAGCTGGCGTCGCTCTACACGACGTTCTACGACCAGTGCCCGGTCATCAAGCCGGCGCCGGCGCAGGAGGTCGCGGAGAACCGCCTCTTCCTGTGCGACCTCACCGCCCGCACGCTGCACCAGGGCATGGCCCTGCTGGGCATCAGGACGCCCGAGCGTCTCTGATCTCCCGCAGGTCGCCGATCCCGTAGTACCCGCTCCGTACCCGTAGTACCTGCTCTTGGTACCCGTAGTACCTGATCCCGTGGGCCGCTGATGCCGCCTACGGGATCAGTCGTTTCCGCACCCGAACGCGCGTACACACGGCCACCCGAGCGGGTGCCCTTGCCCGCTCGGATCTGTTACTCACTTTCGGGTGACGGCGGGGGTCGCGGACGGGTGGCGCGGCATGGCGAACAAGCGCGGCAGACCAGCACTGATGGGGCCACACCCGCTGAAGGGGCGTCAACCCGACACACCTTCACAAACAGTGCACAGTACAGCCGACCATCACAACAATGTCGTTGATCGGCAACGCCATCCGATTCCCGGGCGTAGCGGAGCACTTCAGTCGGCAAGCTATGCGGTGTCCGGCCAGCAGGCCGGGTGCACGAACAGCGGGTCGACGGCACGATCCTGTCGCCGCGACCCGCCAGTACCCCAAGGGGGCACCCATGACCGCTTCGCAGACCTTCACGGCCCGTCGCCTGGCCGCCGCCGCTCTGTCCGCCGCCGCGCTGGTGGGGGCAGCCGCCCTGCCGGCGGCGGCCGACGGATCCGGGCCGCGCGATTCGCGGGTGGAGATCAGCAAGGTCCAGTACGACGCCCCGGGACACGGCTCCAGGTCCAACCGCTCGCTGAACGAGGAGTGGGTGCAGATCACCAACAGCGGGCGCGAGAGCGTGAACCTGGACGACTGGACGCTGTCCAACCGTCAGGGCCGCGTCTACACGTTCCGCCACCTGCGCCTGAACGGCCACTCCAGCGTCCGCGTCCACACCGGTATCGGGCGTGACACCTACCGCGACGTCTACCAGGACCGCCGCAACTTCGTCTGGGACGACCGCCAGGACACCGCCACGCTCCGCAACGACCACCGTCGCGTGGTCGACACCATCACGTGGGACGCCAGGCACCACGGTAACGACGGTCGCCGCAACGGTGACGACGGTCGCGGTCGCGGCAACGACGGTCGTGGCCACGGCGACGACCACGGCCGCGGTCCGGGCCACGGCCAGCGCTGACCCGGTGCGGGTCGAGGCCGGCGCACGGACCGCACCGCCCTCGACCCGCGGCTGATCCCCCCTCTTCGCGCGGCGTGCCACGAACCATCCGTGGCACGCCGCGTCTGTGTGCCCCGGCCCTCCAGGACCTCGTGGGCGGACCCCGGGACCCGTTGTCAGTGGCGGGCCCTAAAGTCACCGGCATGGCGACACTTCCGAACCCGCTGCCCTCGCTGGCGGCAGATCCGAGCGGGCGCGCGCTCGGCCTCCAACTCCCGCCCGGGAGACTGATCGACGCTGGGGGTACCTCCCACGCCCTTAAGGCAGTGGGGGAAGACGAGGGCCCCTGGCACGAGCCGCTGCTGTGGCACGCCGAGGCACCGGCGGCCCCCGGCGACTGGGCCACGCTGGGTGCCGCCCCTCGCACGGCCGGACTGCTCCCCCTCCTCATAGACGTCGGCGGCAGCCAGGGCGGCCCGGAGGAATGGGAGTTGATGCCCGAGGAGGTGTCGTATCCCGGGGATCACGACGCCGACGAGGTACTGGCGGGGTACTGGGAGGAGTACGCGGAGGACGAGCTCGAGCTCGACGCCGACGCGGACCACCCCGGCAACGAGACCATCGGCGAACTCCTCGGCGAGGCCGAGGAGTTCGCCGAGACGATCGCCCCGCACGGCGTGCAGTGGCCCGGCCTGGCACCGGCCACCCCGTCCGGGACGGACCCGGACGACCGGGCCACCGAGGTCGCCGACTCCCTCGCGGGCGGCGGCTCCTGGCTGAAGGACCCGCGCCTCGCGCTGGTCCCGGCGCGCCGCAGCGCCGACATCCCGGCGGCGATCGGCTGGTCCGGTCCGGTGAACTACGAGGGTGACGTGGCCCGCCTCTGCGCGGTCCTGCGCTCCTGGGAGGACCGCTTCGGGATACGGGTCGTGGCCCTCACCTTCGACCAGCTGGTGCTGTCGGTGGCGGCCCCGCCCACGACGGCGGCCGAGGCCGAGGCGGTGGCCGCCGAGCACTTCGCCTTCTGCCCGGACAACATCACGCAGGGCGAGGGGGAGACGCTGCGCGCGTACGCGGCGGACGAGGTGCTCGGCAAGCGGGTGTGGTCCTTCTGGTGGGACTGACCGCCGGCTGACCGACTCCCGTGTCGGGGGCGGAGCCCCCAGGTCGAGGAGGGGGCGGGTGGGGGGTGGCGGGGGCGGGAGTCAGGGCTTGACGCCCGTCACCCCGTACACATTGATGTCCGCGTCCGTCACGTCATTGATGTCGAGATAGCGGACCTTCTCGATGTCGTCGAGGGTGGCGAGGTACGCGGGATCCACCTGCTCGGGCAACGGCGCCGCACCGTCGGGCCGCCAGCGGTGCGCGGGCACGACACCCGGCTCGTCCAGTTCCAGCCCGTTCTCGGTGAAGAACCGCTCCACCTCGGCCCTGCTCCGCAGCACGAACGTGAACCCCCGCTCGGTGAAAGTCCGTTGCACGGCCCGAATGCTCTCCGCGTGGAGGTCCTCGGTCAGGTGACTGAGGACGAGCCGACTGCCGGAAGGCAACGCCTCCACCAGCTCACGCACGATCGGACGGGCCTCCTCGTCCTCGATGAAGTGCAGAACCGCCACCAGTACGAGCGCGACCGGCTGCTCGAAGTCGAGGGTTTTCGCGGCCTCTTCGAGGATCCGCGCGGGCTGCTTGAGGTCCGCGTCGATGTAGTCCGTCCGCCCCTCGGGCCCACTGGCGAGCAGCACACGTGCGTGATCGAGCACCACGGGGTCGTTGTCGACGTACACGACCCGCGAGTCCGGGGTGATCCGCTGCGCGATCTGGTGGACGTTCTCCTGCGTCGGCAGCCCCGTACCGATGTCCAGGAACTGCCGGATCCCCACTTCCCGGGTCAGCGTGGTGATCGCCCGCCGCAGGAAGTCCCGGTTGTGCCGGACATCGAGGTAACCCCGCGGATTGACCGCGAGCGCCGCGGCGGCCGCGGCCCGGTCGACCGGGTAGTTGTCCTTGCCCCCGAGGAGGACGTCGTAGACGCGCGCCGGGTGCGCCTTGGTGGTGTCGATCCCCCTTCCCGGCTCGGCGCGGTCCTGGCCAAGAGCATCACCGGGCATAAAGCCTCTCCCTGAAGAGTCGCGTTATTCAGCGGGCAACAACCCAACTCCCAGGGGCACTTGATAGTGCCCGTCCCTGACTGGCCCCTGTCCGGCGGGCAGGCCCTAACCCGTCGCGGCCGTCTGCCACTCGCTGCCGCCCAGCGGATAGTCGTACGCGGGCCGCCCCACATTCCCGCTCGTCCGGAACGGCTTCCCGTTGTCGTCGATACGCACCGTGCCACTGCGCGCCCCGCTGGACCAGTCGAGCTCCAGATACCAGCTCACGTCGTGCGCCCGCGCGTCCGCGAACACATAGAAGACCTCGGGGTCGGACTCGCTGACCTTGTACGGAAAGTCCCGCTGCCCGCCCTTGGTCGTGGTCACGGGCCGCCCCGCGTCGAGGTCCACGGCGAAGGACTTCGTCTCCACGCCGCCGCCGCAGCCGACGCCCATCGCGTAGTCGTTCCAGGCGAGCGGCGCGTCCTTCCCCACCACCCGCACATGCAGCCCGTCCAGGACCACGGTGGCCTTCCCGGTCCCCTGCACGGTCAGCGCGAGCATCTGCTCCTGACCGGCGACCCCGCCGAGCGCCCTGACCCACCCGCGCGCGTCCGACTCGTTCGGCGGCGGGGGCACCTGCGCGGCCTTCCGGTTCACCAGGTAGTGCTGGCTGCACGGCCCGTCCCACTTGTACGGGTTGGTGGCCACGACGGGCGCGGTGGCGCCGTCGGCGACCGCTTGGCCCGCACTCCCACCCGAGGCCGCCACCGAGACGGACGCCTCGGGCCCGCCACCGCGCGTGGCGGAGGCGGAGGCGGAGGTGCTGACCGAGGCGGAAGGCTTCCGGTGCTTGTCATCGGGCGACGCCGTCCCCCGCGCGTCCTCCCGGGGGCCGGCCGACGCGGCGGCCCCCACCTCCTCCCGCCCTCCGTTGCGCCCGCCGTTCCCGTCCGGCACGAACCGCACCGCGAGCGCGGCCGACGCCAGCACCGCGGCGACGGCGACCGAGGCGAACAGGACCGTACGCCGCCGCCGGCCCCCTGCCGAGGCCTCGCCCGAGGGACCGACCGAGGGACCGACCGAGGGCTCGCCCACAACCTCCGAAGCCAGACCCTCGGCGCCTGAAGCCACCTCCGGAGCCTCAGGAGCCGTGGGCGCCGCGGGTGGTGCCCCCTTCTGCCCCCGCAGCGCATCCGCCCGTATCCACCGCCGATGCAGCTCCACCAGTTCCTCGGGAGTCGCCCCGCACACCCGCGCGAGCCGCTCCACGGGCGCGTAGTCCGTCGGTATGGCGTCCCCGTTGACGTACCGATGCAGCGTGGACGTACTCATGTGCAGCCGCTTCGCGAGTACCCCGTAACTGAGTCCGGACCGCTCCTTCAGCTCCCGCAGCAGCCCCGCGAACTCGTCCCCGTCCACCGTTCCTCCATCCCCCGTGTCCCGGGCCGCGTTCCAGGGGGACGGTGTTCCCCCTGGTCAGACCCCATACGAACGTTCCGGCGTCCCGTATCCCCCGGCAACCGTGGCGGCCGGGACGGATCACCCGACAAGCTGTGGTCATCCAAGCACGCCGCTCCCCTCGACCGGTCGAGCGGCTGCCGACCCAGGCACACCCACAGGGGGATCACCCATGTCCGCACGCACCGCCCGCACCCGTCTCCTCGCCGCCACGACGGTCGCGCTCGCCGCGCTCGCCCTCTCGGCCTGCGACAACGGAAAGGGCGTACGTGACGAGGGCCCGTCCGCCGCGTCCGGTTCCTCCTCGCAGACGAGCGGATCCGCGGCCGCCGGCGGTACGACGGCGAAGCCGGCGGGCGGGACGGGGGGCTCGACCGCCGCCCCGAAGGGCAACAGCACGGGGGGTACCACCACGTCGGGCAGCGGCACGAGGGGCACCAGCGGCGGCTCCGGCTCCACCGGAAAGAACGGCGCGGGCACCACGACCACCCGGAACCCCGCCTGCAACGGCGCCAACGTCAAGACCACCGCGACCGAGGTGTCCCGCCCCCTCAACCACCTGCTCCTCACCGTCACCAACACCGGCGCGAAGAACTGCGACCTGACCGGCTACCCGATCGCCCGCTTCGGCGAGGCCCAGTCGGTCCCGCCAGTCGCCGAGTCGACCCACCCGCAGGCGGTCGTCACGCTGGCCCCGGGCGAGTCCGGCTACGCGGGCGTCCTGCTCTCGGCCGCCGACGGCAGCGGCGGCAACGGCTACACGGCCAAGACCCTCGTCGTCAGCTTCGCCAAGGGCGGCAGCGCGACCCCGGCACTGCCGTCCAAGGGCGTCTACGTGGACGACAAGCTCACGGTGACCTACTGGCAGCAGAGCCTGGACGACGCGCTGGCCTACTGAGCGGCTGTCAGGTCCTGGCACGTGTTCGTTGGACGGGCCCTAGCGCAGCTTCCGCGCGACCTCGGTGGCCCAGTAGGTGAGGATGTTCTGGGCGCCGGCCCGCTTGATGCCGGTCAGCGTCTCCAGAATCGCCTTGTCGCGGTCGATCCAGCCCTTCTCGGCCGCCGCCTCGATCATCGAGTACTCGCCGGAGATCTGGTACGCGGCGACGGGCACGTCGACGGAGTCCGCGACCCGCGCGAGGACGTCCAGATACGGTCCCGCCGGCTTCACCATCACCATGTCGGCCCCCTCCTCCAGATCGAGGGCCAACTCCCGCATGGACTCCCGCACATTGGCGGGGTCCTGCTGGTACGTCTTGCGGTCGCCCTTCAGCGAGGAACCGACGGCCTCCCGGAAGGGCCCGTAGAAGGCGGAGGAGTACTTCGCGGTGTAGGCGAGGATCGCGACGTCCTCGCGCCCGATCTGGTCCAGGGCGTCCCGGACGACCCCGATCTGCCCGTCCATCATCCCGCTGGGCCCCACCACATGGGCCCCGGCGTCGGCCTGGACCTGGGCCATCTCGGCGTACCGCTCCAGGGTCGCGTCGTTGTCGACGCGGCCTTCCGCGTCGAGCACCCCGCAGTGTCCGTGGTCGGTGGTCTCGTCGAGACACAGATCGGACATGACGAGCAGTTCGTCGCCGACCTCGGCGCGCACGTCGCGGAGTGCGACCTGCAGAATCCCGTCCGGATCGGTCCCGGGAGTTCCGACGGCGTCCTTCTTCGAGTCCTCCGGCACGCCGAAGAGCATGATCCCGGAGATCCCGGCCTCCACGGCCTCCAGAGCGGCCTTCTTCAGGCTGTCGCGCGTGTGCTGCACGACGCCGGGCATCGCCGCGATGGGGACCGGCTCGCTCACGCCCTCCCGCACGAACGCGGGGAGGATGAAGTCGGCGGGGTGCAGCCGGGTCTCGGCAACCATGCGCCGCATGACCGGCGTCGTACGCAGCCGCCGCGGCCGCGCACCGGGAAAGGATCCGTACTTCGTCATGTCCTCTACGCTACGCCCGCCCCTCGACCCCCCTTGCCGACACCGTGCCGGTACCCGCGGGGGCCTGGGGCGCAGCCCCGGCCCCCAGGGGGGCGGGGAACTGCGCGCCCCGCCCCCACCCACCCGCAGCCGAAAAGACAGCGGGGGTATGAGGGGCGAAGCCCCCATACCCCCGACGCACACCCATGTCGTACGACTACGTCGTACGACGCCTCCGCGCTCCCGGCCGCCGCTCACTCGGCCGAGTAACCGGATCCCCCGCCTCCGCGGCGGCAGCCCGGCGCCGGAGACCGAAGTCCGCCAACGCCTCAGCCAGCTTGTGCACGGACGGCTCCGGAGCCATGACGTCGACCCGCAGTCCGTGCTCCTCCGCCGTCTTGGCGGTGGCCGGACCGATACAGGCGATCACCGTCACGTTGTGCGGCTTGCCCGCGATGCCCACCAGATTCCGTACCGTCGAGGACGACGTGAAGAGCACGGCGTCGAAGCCGCCCCCCTTGATCGCCTCCCGCGTCTCCGCCGGCGGCGGCGAGGCGCGCACGGTCCGGTAGGCCGTGACGTCGTCGACCTCCCAGCCCAGCTCGATGAGCCCCGCGACCAGCGTCTCGGTGGCGATGTCGGCACGCGGCAGGAACACCCGGTCGATCGGGTCGAACACCGGGTCGTACGGCGGCCAGTCCTCCAGAAGCCCCGCGGCCGACTGCTCACCGCTCGGCACCAGATCCGGCTTCACGCCGAAGGCGACCAGCGCCTTCGCCGTCTCCGCCCCCACCGCGGCGACCTTGATCCCGGCGAAGGCCCGCGCATCGAGCCCGTACTCCTCGAACTTCTCCCGCACGGCCTTGACCGCGTTCACCGAAGTGAAGGCGATCCACTCGTAGCGGCCCGTGACCAGGCCCTTGACCGCGCGCTCCATCTGCTGCGGCGTCCGCGGCGGCTCGACGGCGATCGTCGGCACCTCGTGCGGCACAGCACCGTAGGAACGCAGTTGGTCGGAGAGCGAGACCGCCTGCTCCTTCGTCCGCGGCACGAGCACCTTCCAGCCGAACAGAGGCTTGGACTCGAACCACGAGAGCTGCTCGCGCTGAGCCGCGGCGGAACGCTCACCGACCACGGCTATCACCGGGCGCCCACCGTCCGGGGACGGCAGCACCTTCGCCTGCTTCAGGGTCTGGGCGATCGTCCCGAGCGTGGCCGACCAGGTCCGCTGACGCGTCGTCGTACCGGCGATCGTCACCGTCATCGGCGTGTCCGGCTTGCGGCCCGCCGCGACCAGCTCACCCGCGGCGGCGGCCACGGAGTCCAGCGTCGACGAGACGACGACCGTCCCGTCCGACGCGCCGACCTCGGTCCAGCACCGGTCGGAGGCCGTGCGCGCGTCGACGATCCGCACGTCGGCGCCCTGCGCGTCACGCAGCGGCACACCGGCGTACGCGGGCACGCCCACGGCCGCGGCGACACCCGGCACGACTTCGAACGGCACGCCGGCGGCGGCGCAGGCCAGCATCTCCTCGGCGGCGTACGTGTCGAGCCCGGGGTCACCGGAGACCGCACGCACGACCCGCTTGCCGCCCCGCGCGGCCTCCATGACAAGATTGGCAGCGTCCCTCAACGCGGGGTCACCAGCGGTCGTTGACACGACGTCAACAACCGCTAGTTGAGGCGTGCCTGTGCTCGGATACGTACTGGAAGACGTGCCCAAAGGCGTCCCCCCGTCCGTATCCGTACTCATTACGGCGACGCCTTGTCTGGCGTGGACGCGGACCATGTCGAGTACCTCGTACTCGGCGACGAGAACGTCCGCGTTCGCCAGCGCCTCGACGGCGCGCAGTGTCAGTAGTCCCGGATCTCCGGGTCCGGCACCGAGGAAGGTGACGTGCCCGTGTTCGGGACCGGCGGGAAGGTTGGTGGGGCTCAATGTGCTCGCTCCCCCATCAGACCGGCCGCGCCCTTGGCAAGCATCTCGGCGGCGAGTTCACGGCCGAGCGCCATTGCTTGGTCATGTGTCTCGGGCACGGGACCGGTGGTGGACAGCTGCACCAGCGTCGTGCCGTCGGTCGTACCGACGACGCCGCGCAGGCGCATCTCCTTGACAATCTGCCCGTCGGCCAAAAGGTCGGCGAGAGCACCCACGGGTGCGCTGCAGCCGGCCTCCAGGGCGGCGAGCAGGGACCGCTCGGCGGTCACGGCGGCCCGGGTGAACGGGTCGTCGAGTTCGCCGAGCATGGCGACGAGATCCGCGTTGTCCGCGGCACACTCGATCGCCAGGGCCCCCTGGCCGGGGGCGGGCAAAACGGTGTCGACGGACAGGAAGTCCGTCACGTCCTCTATCCGCCCCAGGCGGCCGAGGCCGGCGGCGGCGAGCACGACGGCGTCGAGTTCCCCGCTGCGCACGTATCCGATCCGCGTATCGACGTTCCCACGGATCGGGACCGTCTCGATCGTCATCCCGTGGTCGCGGGCGTACGCGTTCAGCTGGGCCATCCGGCGCGGCGAACCGGTGCCGACGCGCGCGCCGTCCGGAAGCTCCTCGAAGCGCAGCCCGTCGCGGGCGACGAGGACGTCACGCGGGTCCTCGCGCAGCGGCACGGCGGCCAGCACGAGCTCGTCGGGCTGCCCGGTCGGCAGGTCCTTGAGCGAGTGCACGGCGAAGTCGATCTCGCCGAGCAGCAGCGCCTCGCGCAGCGCGGTGACGAAGACGCCCGTGCCGCCGATCTGGGCGAGGTGCTCACGGGAGGTGTCACCGTACGTCGTGATCTCCACGAGCTCGACGGGCCTGCCGGTCACCTGGCTCACGGCCTTCGCCACCAGCCCGGACTGGGCCATGGCGAGCTTGCTGCGCCTGGTCCCCAGCCTCAGTGCCGCCTTCTCATCTGGTCGCCCCTGGGGCGCTCCAGCCTGCCCCTGCGGCGCACGTGGCTCACGTGGCTCACTCATGCTCGCCCTCGGTTCTTGGCGTTCTCGTTGTTGTTCTCGGCCCGCGAGACGGAGGCGACCGTCTCGGGGTCCAGGTCGAACAGGGTTCGCAGCGCGTCCGCGTACCCGGCGCCGCCGGGTTCGGCGGCCAGTTGCTTGACCCGTACGGTCGGC
Organism: Streptomyces sp. NBC_01450; assembly: GCF_036227505.1. Classification (NCBI taxonomy): domain Bacteria; kingdom Bacillati; phylum Actinomycetota; class Actinomycetes; order Kitasatosporales; family Streptomycetaceae; genus Streptomyces; species Streptomyces sp. NBC_01450. The sequence goes on from NZ_CP109480.1 coordinate 5,171,065, forward strand.
GCGTGCAGCAGCTTGTCGACGACGCGCCGCACGGTCTGTGTGATCTCGCCCCGCTGCTTGTCGTCGAGGTCCGGCAGCCGCCCGTCCAGCCGCGCGATCTCGCTCGCGACGAGGTCGGCGGCCATGGTGCGAAGCGCCACGACGGTGGGGGTGATGTGGGCCGCCCGCTGGGCGGCGCTGAACGCGGCCACCTCGTCGGAAACGATCCTTCGTACCTGGTCCACGTCCGCCGCCATCGGCGCGTCCGCGGACGCCTCGGCCAGCGACTCGATGTCGACGAGCCGCACGCCGAGCAGCCGGTGCACGGCCGCGTCGATGTCACGGGGCATGGCGAGGTCCAGCAGCGCGAGGACGGGCGCGGGCCGGGGGGCCTCGGCGACCGGTTCGGGCCTGCGGCGCTCGGGCACCCGGCCGACGGTGGCGACGGCCAGGACGAGTGCGGCGATGGCGTCGGCGTCGGCCTCCGGGTCGAGTACGGCCGCCCCGCGCGGGGCACGGGCCGCGACATCGCCCTTGTCCACCCAGGCCGCGTGCTGCTCCAGCTCGGCGGCGCCCATCCCGGCCACGGCGGCCTCGCCGAGCACAGAGAAGCCGGCCGTGCCCTGCACGGCGGACAGGTCGAGCGGGCAGTCGTCGTCGGTGCCGACGCTCGTGGGAGCGAGCTGCGCCGGGTCGGCCACGGCCGCGGACGACGCCGTACGGCCGAAGTCGGCACCCCGCGCGGCGGGCTTCGCCGTGCCCACGGGCTCTCCCGTACGTCCTTCCACGGCCGCCGCGACCGACTCGGCCGTCAGGACGAGGCCGGTGGCGCCGGTGCAGGAGACGGCGATGTCGGCACGTGTCAGCTCGACCGGCACCGACTCCATCGGTACCGCGCGGGCCAGCACGTCCGTGCCGCCGCCCTCGTTCTCGTTGAGGATCTGGGCGAGCCGCTCCGCACGGTCCGGCGTGCGGTTGGCGATGACGATCTCGGACACTCCGGCGCGCGCGAGTGTCGCCGCGGCCAGCGAGGACATCGAGCCCGCGCCGATGACGAGGGCCTTCTTGCCCTTGGCCCAGACGTCGACGGCGGCGCCGCCCGACAGCTGCTGGAGGCCGAAGGTGACGAGGGACTGCCCGGCCCGGTCGATGCCGGTCTCGGAGTGCGCACGCTTGCCGACCCGCAGCGACTTCTGGAACAGGTCGTTCAGCAGCCGGCCCGCGGTGTGCTGCTCCTGCGCGGTGGCGAGCGTGTCCTTGATCTGGCCGAGGATCTGGCCCTCGCCCACGACCATCGAGTCGAGGCCGCAGGCCACCGAGAAGAGGTGGTGGACGGCCCGGTCCTCGTAGTGCACGTAGAGGTGGGGGGTGAGCTCGTCGAGGCCGACCCCGCTGTGCTGGGCGAGCAGCGTGGACAGCTCGGCGACGCCCGCGTGGAACTTGTCCACGTCGGCGTACAGCTCGATGCGGTTGCAGGTGGCGAGCAGCGTGGCCTCGGCGGCCGGCTCGGCGGCGACCGTGTCCTGCAGCAGCTTGACCTGGGCGTCCGCATTCAGCGTGGCCCGCTCCAGGACGCTGACCGGGGCGCTGCGGTGGCTCAGCCCGACGACGAGGAGACTCATGCCGGCATCACGGCGGGGACGTCCCCGTCAGGCCCTTTGCCGTTGTTCTCCTGGGCGGCCTGGGCCACGGCGGCGGCACCGGCCTGGGCCTCGGCCTCCTCGCCGGCCTTGCGCTGCTCGTGGAAGGCGAGGATCTGCAGCTCGATGGAGAGATCGACCTTGCGTACGTCGACGCCGTCCGGGACGGACAGGACGGTCGGCGCGAAGTTGAGGATGGAGGTGACTCCGGCCGCGACCAGGCGGTCGCAGACCTGCTGGGCCACGCCCGGCGGGGTGGTGATGACGCCGATGGAGACGCCGTTCTCGTCGATGATCTTCTCGAGGCCGTCGCTGTGCTGCACGGCGATCCCGGCGACCTGCTTTCCGGCCATCTCGGGATCGGCGTCGATCAGCGCGGCGACCCGGAAACCACGGGAGGCGAACCCGCCGTAGTTGGCCAGTGCGGCGCCGAGGTTACCGATACCGACGATCACTACCGGCCAGTCCTGGGTCAGGCCCAGCTCACGGGAGATCTGGTACACGAGATACTCGACGTCGTATCCCACACCACGCGTCCCGTAGGAGCCGAGGTAGGAGAAGTCCTTGCGCAGCTTCGCGGAGTTGACCCCCGCCGCGGCCGCGAGCTCCTCGGAGGAGACCGTGGGTACCGAGCGCTCCGACAGTGCGGTGAGGGCTCGGAGGTACAACGGAAGACGGGCGACGGTGGCCTCGGGAATCCCTCGGCTGCGGGTCGCCGGTCGGTGAGTTCGGCCAGTTGCCACGGTGCTCCTGCGGGTAGCGCGGGGCTGCAGGCGGTCACACGTACCTAGACCGCCCCGTCGAATGCAGGCTATGTCTTTGTGAACGCGTGCACAAAGATGGTGTCCGATTTGCCCGGGCAACGTGACGGGGGTCACGCGCTCTCGGCGCGCCAGTGTGGAACCGGCGCGCGCACGACTTCGTTCCGCACCTGAAGGGGGCAAAACCGTACACTCTCCTCAACGAATCCCGCCCCCGAGACCAATCGCCGTCGATCCTAGGCGACTTTCCGGACCCGTTGGACTCACCGGTCAGGACGGGGTCCGGACCCGATCACGGCACAATCCGGGCGAAGCACCCGCACCTCGCCGCGCCGGGCGGCGCCGCTACGGAGCGAGGGCTTTGCGCAGTCGCGCCTCGTCCACACGCCAGAAGGTGTGCTGCGCCCCGTCCACCAGCACCACGGGGATCTGCTCCCAGTAGGCACGGTGCAGCTCTTCATCCTCGGTGATGTCCTTGTGCTCCCAGGGGACCCCGAGATCCCCACACACCTTCTCCACCACTTCTTGTGCGTCATCACACAGATGACAACCAGGCTTCCTGATGAGCGTGACCAGCCGCTCCGAGGGTGCCTTCTGCGTCGTACGGCGCTCACCGCGCCGGAACATGGAACTCATACGGGTCATTCTCCCGCCACCCGCGCGACGCCGACGTGCCGGTCGGACGACTTCTTTAACGGCTCGGTCGCGGAGAGTTCACAGCATCGAATCCTCTCGACTCCGGAAGCTCCGAACAAACTGGCTATGCTCACGACATGGCCGCTCTCGGATGGCTCACTCCCCGTAGGCGCTCCGCAACCGCGCGGAGCGTGTTGGCAGGCGAGGCCTCGGCGGAGGCAGCGCGCAAGTCCTCCCAGGAACTGGAGGAACTAGCCCACGTCGCCGCGCCCGGCGCCGACGCGCCCGACCGTGAACCGGAGTTCCCGGTCCTCGGCGACGAGAAGGCCGCGGCCTTCTTCGACCTCGACAACACCGTGATGCAAGGCGCCGCCCTCTTCCACTTCGGCCGGGGCCTGTACAAACGGAAGTTCTTCGAGACCCGTGACCTCGCCCGATTCGCCTGGCAACAGGCGTGGTTCAGGCTGGCCGGTATCGAGGACCCGGAACACATGCAGGACGCCCGTGACTCGGCGCTCTCGATCGTCAAAGGCCACCGTGTCGCGGAGCTGATGTCGATCGGCGAGGAGATCTACGACGAGTACATGGCCGAACGCATCTGGCCCGGTACCCGCGCCCTCGCCCAGGCCCACCTGGACGCGGGCCAGAAGGTTTGGCTGGTCACGGCGGCTCCCGTGGAGATCGCCACGGTGATCGCCCGTCGGCTGGGCCTGACCGGGGCGCTGGGCACGGTCGCGGAGTCGGTGGACGGCGTCTACACGGGCAAGCTGGTGGGCGAGCCGCTGCACGGCCCGGCGAAGGCGGAAGCCGTCCGCGCGCTGGCCGCCGCCGAGGGCCTGGACCTCTCGCGCTGCGCCGCCTACAGCGACTCCCACAACGACATCCCCATGCTGTCCCTGGTCGGCCACCCCTACGCGATCAACCCGGACGCGAAACTCCGCAAGCACGCCCGTACGTTCGAGTGGCGTCTGCGTGACTACCGCACGGCCCGCAAGGCCGCGAAGGTCGGCATCCCCGCCGCGGCCGGCGTCGGCGCGGTGGCCGGCGGCACGGCGGCCGCCATCGCCCTCCACCGCCGCCGCCGCTGACCATCCCCGGGGTCCGCACCCCGGCCGGCGGGGCTTCGCCCCCCATCCCCACCCACCCCGATCCGCCCGACTGACGGCCGGTGGGAGCTGATCGCACAGTTCCCCGCACCCCTGAAGCGGGGGCTTCGCCCCGCATCTCCCCGCGCCTCCTCAGAAGCGCTGGCGCGCGTCTTCAGCCCGTCCGGCGTTTGAGGACGAGGCCGTTCAGGCCGATGCGGGGGTCTGGGGGCGCAGCCCCCAGTGGGGTCGAAGGGGCGGAGCCCCTGGGGATGGGACGGGTAGGGGCGGCGGCGGCGAGGGACATGGCCCAGGGCACCGCCCCGGACGTCGGCCAATCCCCTGTCCTACCCCCCTGACCCCCCACCCAGTCACCTCACCCCCACACGGCCACAACACGCCCCGCACCCAGACGGAACCCGAACCCATCCGATCAACAACCGGTCACTGTCTGGCACTTGAACAGGCGTCAATCGGTTACAGAAGCGACGTAATCGACGATTTGAGCAACTCGGTGTAGCGCTGCCTGTACGAAGCGTTATTCTCCTCAGACGCAAACCGGTACCCCTCCGTCGCTACGACGGGTGAACGGTCCCGCACTGCACGTGATGGAAGCTCTGCCTCTGGGAGTCCCGTGTACTCACACGTCGGGGTTGACGCCTCGGGCCTGGCTACGCTGCGCGCAACGGTCCTGGACCGCTTGCGCGGCTTCGTCCCCACCGCGTACGCCGTCCCCGCCCTCGCCGCCGTCCCCGCGCCCCTCGGCCCTTGCTACGCCCTGGCCGAGGGCAGCGCGGCGGTCGGCAGACGAGGCCGCTCGGGCTCGGCCGCCACGCCCACCGCACGCCGCCCGGCCGCAGACAGCGACAGCGCCCGGATGATGGACCTCGTGGAGCGCGCCCAGGCCGGCGAGGCCGACGCCTTCGGCCGTCTCTACGACCAGTACAGCGACACCGTGTACCGCTACATCTACTACCGCGTCGGCGGCAAGGCGACCGCCGAGGACCTCACCAGCGAGACGTTCCTGCGCGCCCTGCGCCGCATCGGAACGTTCACCTGGCAGGGCCGAGACTTCGGCGCCTGGCTGGTCACCATCGCCCGCAACCTGGTCGCGGACCACTTCAAATCGAGCCGATTCCGACTCGAAGTGACCACCGGCGAAATGCTCGACGCGAACGAGGTCGAGCGCAGCCCCGAGGACTCCGTCCTGGAGTCACTGTCGAACGCGGCCCTGCTCGACGCCGTACGACGGCTCAATCCTCAGCAGCAGGAGTGCGTCACCCTGCGCTTCCTGCAAGGGCTCTCGGTCGCCGAGACCGCCCGGGTGATGGGCAAGAACGAGGGAGCGATCAAGACCCTCCAGTACCGAGCCGTCCGCACCCTGGCGCGACTCCTCCCGGACGACGCCCGCTGAGACCCGTACGAACGCCATAGCGATCCCGCACGCTCAGCGACGTCCAACTCACCTTCCGTAAAGGTGTGTTGACTTCGCGGCCCGATCATCCATCGTCCGTAACCCAAGTGCCGCGACGCTCGTTGTGCGGGATACAGGCTCCCTGTGGTCACGACCCGGCCATCGCCGATCACTCGATCGTGTGGATGCGCTCGGGGCGTGCAACCCTCAGGACCCCCTGGGGAGTCGACCGTCTTGACGAGAGGAGGTGCCGCCAGTGATCGCGAACGTATCGGCACACCGGCGGGCGAACGCCTTCGCCCAGGCCCTGGAGGAGCATTCCGACCAGGGCACGGCGGCCGAGCAGCCCGATGGATCGGCACCGTCCCAGGCTGCGTCGGAACAGACCGAGCAGGGCCTTCTGCTGGCCCTCGCCACCGGTCTCGGCGAGCTGCCCAAACCGGAGCTGGACCCCGAGGTCAAAATCGTGCAGCGAGCGCAGCTCGTGGCCGCGATGGAGGCCATGCTGCTGGAAGGCACCGCCGCGGGGGGCGAAGGCCCGGACCGTTCCGTGCCCGAGCAGCGCTCGCACCGGGCACGGGGCGCGCACCGGGCGACCGGACTGGGGAAGCTGCGACCGCGTTCGCGTTTGTCCAAGGGCCTGGCCGCGGGCGGGCTCACCGTGGGCGTGGCCGCGGGAGCCTTCGGCGGCGTGGCCGCCGCCAGCTCCGACGCCCTGCCCGGTGACTCGCTCTACGGGCTGAAGCGAGGCATGGAGGACATCAAGCTGGGCCTGGCCCACGGCGACAGCGACCGCGGCGAGCTCTACCTCGACCAGGCGTCCACACGCCTGAGCGAGGCACGCCGGCTGATGGAGCGCGGCCGCTCCGGCCACCTCGACCACGAGTCACTGGGCGAGATCCGCCGCGCGCTGTCGGGCATGCAGCACGACGCCTCCGAGGGCCACCGCCTGCTGTACGAGGCATACGAGCGGGACGGCTCGCTGGGCCCCCTCCAGACCCTGTCCGCCTTCGCACAGTCGCACCGCCAGGCCTGGGGCGCGCTGCGCGACCGGCTGCCCGTCCAGCTCGGCGACGTCAGTCAGCAGGTCTCGTCGGTGTTCGCCGCCATAGACGAGGAGGTCGACCCGCTGCTCCCGGGAACCCCGGCGAAGGAAGGCACGGGCCGTCACCGGGGTGCCAGTTCGGACGCCCCCGGCTCGTCGTCCGGCACGGACCGTCCGGCGCCCAGCGCCAGCAGCGGCTCCACCGCCGGCAGCCACAGCAGCACCGGCAACCCGAAGCCGTCCAGCTCGAGCAGCACCGGCGAGGGCCTGCTCGGCGGCACCACGGGCGGCCTCCTGGACCCGCCCAAGGACACCACCAGCTCATCCCCGTCGGCCGGCAAGTCCAGCCCGACAAGCGGCGCGCCGGACGTCACCCTGCCCCCGCTGCTGCCCGGTCTCCTGCCGGGCCTGGGCATCGACAGCGAGGACAACAGGTAACTCCGTTACGAGGCTGGGGGCGCCCTTCTCTGAAAGGGCGCCCCCAGCCTCGTACATCTGCCCGAAGGAAACGACCGCCGGGCGAACCCACCTGCCGGGCGGAACCCACCTGCCGGGCGGAACCCACCTGCCGGAAGCAGACCAGCCGTCAGAAGAAGACCGACCGGCGCTGCACCAGCAACTTGTACAGCGTGTGCTGGATCTGCTCCCTGACCTGGTCCGTCAGGTTGAACATCAGCATCGGGTCCTCGGCGGCCTCCGGCGGATAGCCGTCCGTGGGGATCGGCTCGCCGAACTGGATCGTCCACTTCGTGGGGAGCGGCACGGCACCCAGCGGACCCAGCCACGGGAAGGTCGGCGTGATCGGGAAGTACGGGAAGCCCAGCAGCCGCGCCAACGTCTTCGCGTTGCCGATCATCGGGTAGATCTCCTCCGCGCCGACGATCGAGCACGGAATGATCGGGACGCCCTGCCGCAGAGCCGTCGACACGAAACCGCCCCTGCCGAAACGTTGCAGCTTGTAGCGCTCGCTGAACGGCTTCCCGATGCCCTTGAAGCCCTCCGGCATCACGCCCACCAGTTCGCCGCGCTCCAGGAGCCGTTCGGCGTCCTCGGCGCAGGCGAGGGTGTGACCGGCCTTGCGGGCCAGCTCGTTGACCACCGGCAGCATGAAGACCAGGTCGGCCGCGAGGAGACGCAGATGGCGGCTCTCGGGGTGGTTGTCGTGGACGGCGACCTGCATCATCAGGCCGTCCAGCGGGAGGGTGCCGGAGTGGTTGGCGACGATCAGGGCGCCGCCGTCGGTCGGGATGTTCTCGATGCCCTTCACCTCGACCCGGAAGTACTTCTCGTACAGCGGGCGGATCAGGGACATCAGGACCTGCTCGGTGAGCTCCTGGTCGTACCCGAAGTCATCGATCTCGTAGTCCCCGGTGAGGCGCCGGCGCAGAAAGGCGAGGCCACCGGCGACGCGCCGTTCCAGTCCGCCGCCCTCCCGCGCCTGCGACGTCGACGGCGCGTTCTTCGGCGTCGACGGCTGAGGCGGCTGTTCCTCACACGTCACAGGAACATCATCCTGCGGGAAGGGCCGGCCGGGCAGGGGCTGGACCTCACGTACCACCACGGGATCGCCCTTGCGCCGGCTCCCCGCGGCCCGCCGCCGCGGCGGGCGCTGCACAGCACCCCCGCGCGACCGGTCGTCGTCGAACGGAATGACCTTGGCGTCCGCCATCGTCGATGCGCTCCTCAGTTGGCGCTCAGTGTCGGGGGGTGGCCGCCGCCCACATGACGCAGCGCGGCGATCCGGTCGACGGCCCCCGCGAGGGCCTCGGGGGGCAGGAGTCCGGGCCCCCGGCTGCGTGCGAAGTCCGCGAACGTCTCCGCGGTCGAGTATCTCGGTTTGTAGCCCAGCGTCTCGCGCATCTGGTTCGTCGACACGACCCTGCCGTGGGTGAGCAGCCGCAGCTGCTCGGGGGAGAAGTCCGTCACGCCCAGGGTACGCACCGCCGTGCCCGCCCAGCTGAGCGCCGGCAGCAGCAGGGGCACCGTGGGACGCCCCAGCCGTCGGGCGCACTGCGAGAGCAACAGGACGCCGTCTCCGGCGATGTTGAAGGTTCCGCTGTTGAGAGTGCCGCGCTCCGGATCGTCCGAGGCGATCCGCAGCACCTCGATCACGTCGTCCTCGTGCACGAACTGCAGCCGCGGGTCGTAGCCGAAGACGGTCGGCAGCACCGGCAGCGCGAAGTACGAGGCGAGCGGCGAGTCGGCGCTCGGCCCGAGGATGTTCGCGAACCGCAGCACACACACGGCGACGTCGGGCCGCCGCCGCGCGAAGCCACGCACATACCCCTCGACCTCCACCGTGTCCTTCGCGAAGCCGCCGCTGGGCAGCGACTTGGGCGGGGTGGTCTCGGTGAACACGGCCGGATCCCGCGGCGCGGACCCGTAGACGTTCGTACTGGACTTCACGACCAGCCGCTTGACCGACGGGGACTTCTGGCAGGCGCCCAGCAGCTGCATGGTGCCGATGACGTTGGTCTCCTTGACCGTCGTCCGGCTGCCACCGCCCAGCGCGATGCCCGTCACGTCCATGTGGACGACCGTGTCGACGGAGTGCTCGGCGAGCACGCGGGCGATCGTGGGCTGGCGGATGTCGGCCTGGACGAACTCGGCCCCGCCCAGATGGTGCTCGGGCAGCACCGCGTCCACGGCGATCACCCGGTCAACCTGGGGGTCACGCTGGATCCGTCGTACGAACCGGCCTCCCAGTTGACGGGCCACTCCGGTGACGAGCACGACCTTCCCCAAGATCAGCGCCTCTCTTCCCGTTCTGCGCGTAAGCGGACGTAGCTCTGCTCGTACCCTGCCGTGTTCCCCGTGTGCCGCCAACCTAGCGGGTTGATGTTGCGCTGTGATGACCGCCCGATGCACGAAGTGACGACAGCCACAGACATACGATCAGACCAAGCCACACGGCACATGGGCGTACGCACAGCATCGCCCTCTGGAGCCCTCGCGCAGGAGACGCGCGCCGCTCCCCGCGGAAAGTACCCGCTCTGGGCGAAAGCCGCCGCGACGGAGGAACCCAGTCCGGAGGAACCCGGTGCGGCGGGAGAGCGGGCCCCGCCCCAGGGCCCCGGTCGGGCCCGGGCCGGAAAACGGCTGTGGCCCCCCACCGGCTGGTGGGGGGCCACAGAGCGCGCCGTTCGCAGCGCTCGCACAAGCGCAAGGACGAGCCCCGGCGATGCGGGGCACGGCCCTACTTCTTGTTGCGACGCTGAACGCGAGTGCGCTTGAGCAGCTTGCGGTGCTTCTTCTTGGCCATCCGCTTGCGCCGCTTCTTGATAACAGAGCCCACGACTACCCTCGCTCACTTCTCTTTACTCGGTGCTGGGCTGCATGGGCCCACACGACCTATGAGGGGCCAGCCTACCCGTCCGAGCGCCGAGGTCGTAATCGAGGGGATCCGAGTGGATTCCCGAGGCGGCCACAAGGGCCTCTCGGGAACCCCTCGGAGCAACCGTCAGGCTGTCTCCACCCCCACATAGCTCTCGCGGAGGTACTCGTGAACCGCTTGCTCCGGCACCCGGAAGGACCTCCCCACCCGGATCGCCGGCAGATGACCGCTGTGCACCAAGCGGTACACGGTCATCTTCGACACTCGCATCACCGAGGCGACTTCCGCCACGGTAAGGAACTGAACCTCGTTCAGAGGCCTCTCGCCAGCTGCAGCCATGACACACCTGAACCTTCCGCACTCGACGGCCACCGGCTTCCCCTTCCGGTGACTCTTCGTCGTTGCGTGCTCACTCCCCAATGTAGGGGCGGGTGATGCGAGTGGGGAAGAGGGGATGCCATCGGCCGCCTACTGTGACAGACACGCTCGATTGAGTACATAGCGAGTAAGCGGTCGGTAGTAATCAGACCGCACAGCGTCATCAAGCGGAACGACGACGGACACCCGCCCCTCTGCCTCTCCGACGAAGAGCGCCGGATCGTCCGTATCGGCCAGCCCCATGGCCTCGAACCCCAGCTGACCTGCTCCGCAGACCCAACCGTGGTCCCCGATGACGAGCTCCGGGAGCGGTCCGCCGGCCTCCGCGGCGGCCGCCAGAACGGTCCGAACCGGGAGCGGTGAGTGGGTGTGTGCGCCGGTCGCACCACCGGGGGCTTGCGCGCCGGGTTCGCGTACCAACGCGACACCTTGTACGTAGTCAAGGTTGTACGTGCGTAGACCGAACCGGGTCGTTATGTCGACAGAGCTACCCTGCGCGGGGGTGAGGACGGTACATCCCGCCGCCGACAGGGCGTCCGCGAGGGAGGCGTAGAAACCGAGCAGACGGTGCGGATGACCGGTCCCGAGGAGCACCGCCTCACGCCTTCGGGCCGCCGTTCCGAGCCGCGCCGCGAAGGAATCGAGCGCGGCCAAAGTCCGCTCAGGGTCGATCACATCATGCCCGCTCGTGTGCGTCGGATCGGCCGAAACTCCACACTTGTCCGCCATCAACTCGATCAGGTCCCGGGGTCCCCATGTCCACTCGGGATCGAGCCCGATCAACACACGGGGGTCACGGGCCACGAAGAGCCGATAACTCCGCAGGCTCTCCTCACGCGAGGTGGCGACGGGCCCGGCCAACCGGGCCGCCAGCAGGTGCGCACGTAATGCTCCGGTGCTCAACACGACAGCGATGCTGACGCACCCGAGCCCTCTTCACCCGAATTTCCCGAAAACGCCCCACAGTTGGCGTAATGCACACTCTGCCCCGGCTGTCCCCGCCGGGAGCCGGGGCGCAGGTGGGGACGGGTGGGTGTCAGGGGAGGAGGCCCCGCAGGGGGAACGCCGCGCGGCGCGTCGCGACGATCGCCTGGTCGAGGCGGTCCGCCGGGTCGTACCCGGACTCCCACCCCTTCCAGGACACGGGCCACCGCCCGTCCGTCATCCGCATGGGCGCCAACTGCCGCGTACGAGCGAAGACTTCCTGCCGCCAGCTCTCGGGAATCACCGTCTCGGGGTCGATGGGCCGCCCCGCCGCGACGGCGACCAGATGCGTCCACGACCGCGGTACGACCTCCACGACCGCGTACCCGCCGCCGCCCAACGCGACCCACCGCCCGTCGGCGTACTCGTGCGCCAGGTCGTGACAGGCGACCTGCACGGCCCGCTGCGCGTCGAGCGAGACGGCGAGATGAGCGAGCGGATCCTCGAAGTGGGTGTCGGCACCGTGCTGGGTGACAAGCACCTGCGGCTGAAAGTCGGCGATGAGCTCGGGCACCACGGAGTGGAAGGCCCGCAGCCACCCCGCGTCCCCCGTCCCGGCCGGCAGCGCGACATTGACGGCGGCGCCCTCCGCCGAGGCGGCTCCCGTCTCCTCCGGCCACCCGGTCTGCGGGAACAGCGTCCGAGGGTGCTCGTGCAGCGAGATCGTCAGAACCCGGGGGTCCTCCCAGAACGCCGCCTGCACCCCGTCCCCGTGGTGCACATCGACATCCACGTACGCGACCCGTTCGGCCCCCAGTTCCAGCAGCCGGGCGATTGCGAGCGAGGCGTCGTTGTAGATACAGAACCCGGACGCCCCGCCCGGCATCGCATGGTGCAGCCCGCCCGCGAAGTTCACCGCGTGCAGCGCGTCCCCGCGCCACACCGCCTCCGCCGCCCCGACCGACTGCCCCGCGATCAGCGCGGAGACCTCGTGCATTCCCGCGAAGGCGGGATCGTCCATGGTCCCGAGCCCGTACGAGGCGTCCGCGGCCCCCGGATCCACCGACGCGGCCTTGACCGCCTCCACATAGTCCTCGCGATGCACGAGCCGCAACGTCGACTCCCCGGCCGGCTTCGCCGCGACGACGTCCATCTCCCGATCGAGCCCGAAGGCATCGACCAGTCGCCGGGTCAGCGCCAGCCGGACCGGATCCATCGGATGGTCCGGGCCGAAGTCATAGCCCGTTACTGCCTCGTCCCACATCAGCTGTGCGCGGCCGCTCATGTCCGTCACCGTATCGGTCCGGTTCGGGCGCGAACGAGCGGGCGTACCCCAAGGTCGCCAGGACCAACACCATCGGCACAAGCATGGCGCCCCGGTAGTTCCAGGCGTCGCCCAACGCCCCCACCAACGGCGAACCGATCAAGAACCCCACGTAATTGAAGATGTTCAGCCGCGCGATGGCCGTATCCGAAGCCCCGGGGAACAACCGCCCGGCCGCCGCGAACGTCTGCGGCACCAGCACGCACAGTCCGAGCCCCAGCAGGGTGAACCCGAGCATCCCGACCCACGCCCCGGGCGCCCCCGCGACCACCGCGAATCCCAGCGCCGCCACAACCGCTCCCAGCCGTACGACGGCCACCGCCCCGAACCGCCGCACCCCGAAGTCCCCGACGGCCCGCCCCACCAGCGTCATGACCATGTAGACGTTGTACGGAACGGTCGCCAACTGCTCCGAACTGCCCAGCACGTCCTGCAGATACTTCGCGCTCCAGTTGGAGACCGTCGAGTCCCCGATGTACGCGAACGTCATCACCAGACACAGCGGCAACAGCAGCCTGAAGACCAGGGCTCCGCTCTCCCCCTGCGCCTTCCCGGCCCCGGCAGCGGCATCGGTATCGGTATCGGGACCAGAAGCGGCGCCCCCGTCGACGTACCACCGACTCCCCACGAACGCCGCCGGCAGCAGCACGAGCACCACCGGCAGATAGGACACGAAGAGCGAGAGATGCCAGTGCGCCCCCGCCCACGCGAGCGAGGCGCCCAGGATCCCGCCCAGGCTGTACGTGGCGTGGAAACCGAGCATGATGCTGCGCCCGTACGTCCGCTGGAGGCTCACCCCGAGCATGTTCATGGAGGCGTCCAGCGCGCCGACCGCGAGCCCGAAGGCGCCCAGAGCGACCGCCAGTTCGACCAGCCGGTCCCCCGACCCGACCCCGAGCAGCGCCAGGAGCACAACGGGCTGGGACCAGCGCAGCAGCCGGCTGGGCCGTATTCGCTTCACCAGCTGCTCGGTCGTCACGCTCCCGACCCCGGCGAGGATCGGCACGGCGGCCAGGAACGCGGGCAACAGCCCGTCGGAGACGCCGTAGCGGTCCTGGATGGCCGGAATGCGCGTCACGAGCAGAGCGAAGGTGGCGCCCTGAGCGAAGAAGCTGAACGCCAAAGAGGCCCTACCGCGCCGCAGCACATCTGTCATGGCGGCGAGCGTAGGGCCCCGGCTTACCGGTGGGTAGATCCAACCGAAGATGAATTCTGCTCAACTCTTCGGCTGAGAGGTCCTGGCGCCCTCGTTCTCCAGCATCTTCTCCATCGGACCGACCGCCAGCCGCCCAGCGACCAGGATCGCCACCGCGATCGAGCTGATCATCACGACCGTGCCCAGCCAGACCATCGTGTCGACCGGCAGGGTGTACGCCCCCACGACCCGCGCGACGCACTCCCCGAGCAGCACCACGCCCCAGACCAGGGAGAAGGTCCGCTCGGCCTTCCGGAACCCCGGGGAGCCGGCCGCCAGCCGGTCCCATGCGGCGTTCCTGGCCGCGTCGCCCTTGATGAGGAACGGCTTCATGCCCGCCGTCATCATCGGCCGGCCGAGCTTCACGGACACCAGGATGCCGATGCCGATCGCGCTGCTGACCCCGCTGTCCTTGGCCAGCATCAGCCGCGGGTCACCGGCGACGAGGCTGAGGGCCAGCCCGACGACGTTGACGAACAGGATCAGCCCGGCCAGGGCGTTGGCCCTGCGCTCCTTCACCGCGCTCCAGACGGTCCGCACGGCCGGCACCACGCTGCTCCAGCCAAGGGCCGCCATGGTGCTCATGCCGAACCCGCTCTTGAGGAGGTAGTACGACCCGACGGGCACCGCCACGTCGAGGATCAGCGGCAGGAAGCTGGGCCGGGCGGCGAGGTCGGCGCTCGTGGCGTCCGATGCCTCGACGGTGGTCGCTCCGGTGCTGGTCTCGATGGCCGTGATGCTCATGATCGGGTCCCTCCGTCGTCGCTGTGTACGTCCCGTTCGATGTACTCAGCTTCGCGGTCGGACCCCACTCGCCAACAGAAACGATCGTCCGGAGCTCGGCGTGACAAATGTCAGTGCCGTGCCATGGGTGCCGTCATACGAGCAGGTCAGCCAACTCGCCCAGGTCGGAGAAGAGTTGAGTGGCACCGGTGAGCTTGGCGGCCGGTGTCATGGCGGTGAACCCGTACACGTCCATCCCGGCCGCGTTCGCCGCCCGCACCCCGAGCGGACTGTCCTCGACGACGACACACCGCTCCGGCGCCACGCCCATCCGTTCGGCCGCGTAGAGAAACAGATCGGGTGCCGGCTTGCCCCGCCCCACATCCTGCGAACTGAAGACACGCCCCTCGTCGAACCACCGGTCGAGCCCGGTCTTGCGATGCCCCACCCGGATCCGCTCATGGCTCCCGGAGGAGGCCACGCAGTACGGGACCTCGTCCGCGGCCAGCTTCTCCAGCAGCTCTACAGCACCCTGAACGGGTTGCAGCTCCCGCTCGAAGGCGGCGAACACGCGCCCGTGAAAGACGTCGTCGAACTCCTCCGGCAGCCGCCGCCCGCTCCGCTCCTGGATGAGCTCATGGATGCGGTGCATGGCGGACCCCATGTAGTCCCTGATGGACTCCTCGTACGAGGTCGGGTGCCCGAGTTCGGTCAGATAGGCGGCGAGGATCGTGTTGGAGATCGGCTCACTGTCCACGAGGACACCGTCATTGTCGAAGATCACCAAGTCATAGCGCATGACAAAACCCTAGACCCCCGAACGCAGAAAACCCCCGTACCGATATCCCGGTACGGGGGTTCCCCATAAAATTTGTTCGGCGGCGTCCTACTCTCCCACAGGGTCCCCCCTGCAGTACCATCGGCGCTGTGAGGCTTAGCTTCCGGGTTCGGAATGTAACCGGGCGTTTCCCTCACGCTATGACCACCGAAACACTATGAAACTGTAACTACCGCACCATTGCCGTGGCCCGACAACGGGGTTGTTCGTGGTTTCAGAACCAACACAGTGGACGCGAGCAACTGAGGACAAGCCCTCGGCCTATTAGTACCGGTCACCTCCAGCGGTTACCCGCCTTCCAGATCCGGCCTATCAACCCAGTCGTCTACTGGGAGCCTTAACCCCTCAAGGGGGTGGGAATACTCATCTCGAAGCAGGCTTCCCGCTTAGATGCTTTCAGCGGTTATCCCTCCCGAACGTAGCCAACCAGCCATGCCCTTGGCAGGACAACTGGCACACCAGAGGTTCGTCCGTCCCGGTCCTCTCGTACTAGGGACAGCCCTTCTCAATATTCCTACGCGCACAGCGGATAGGGACCGAACTGTCTCACGACGTTCTAAACCCAGCTCGCGTACCGCTTTAATGGGCG
This sequence comes from Streptomyces sp. NBC_01450, assembly GCF_036227505.1. Taxonomy (NCBI): domain Bacteria; kingdom Bacillati; phylum Actinomycetota; class Actinomycetes; order Kitasatosporales; family Streptomycetaceae; genus Streptomyces; species Streptomyces sp. NBC_01450. The sequence continues at coordinate 5,186,930 of NZ_CP109480.1, forward strand.
AACAGCCCAACCCTTGGGACCGACTCCAGCCCCAGGATGCGACGAGCCGACATCGAGGTGCCAAACCATCCCGTCGATATGGACTCTTGGGGAAGATCAGCCTGTTATCCCCGGGGTACCTTTTATCCGTTGAGCGACGGCGCTTCCACAAGCCACCGCCGGATCACTAGTCCCGACTTTCGTCCCTGCTCGACCCGTCGGTCTCACAGTCAAGCTCCCTTGTGCACTTACACTCAACACCTGATTACCAACCAGGCTGAGGGAACCTTTGGGCGCCTCCGTTACTCTTTAGGAGGCAACCGCCCCAGTTAAACTACCCATCAGACACTGTCCCTGATCCGGATCACGGACCCAGGTTAGACATCCAGCACGACCAGAGTGGTATTTCAACGACGACTCCACACGGGCTGGCGCCCGCACTTCACAGTCTCCCACCTATCCTACACAAGCCGAACCGAACACCAATATCAAACTGTAGTAAAGGTCCCGGGGTCTTTCCGTCCTGCTGCGCGAAACGAGCATCTTTACTCGTAGTGCAATTTCACCGGGCCTATGGTTGAGACAGTCGAGAAGTCGTTACGCCATTCGTGCAGGTCGGAACTTACCCGACAAGGAATTTCGCTACCTTAGGATGGTTATAGTTACCACCGCCGTTTACTGGCGCTTAAGTTCTCAGCTTCGCCACCCCGAAGAGTGACTAACCGGTCCCCTTAACGTTCCAGCACCGGGCAGGCGTCAGTCCGTATACATCGCCTTACGGCTTCGCACGGACCTGTGTTTTTAGTAAACAGTCGCTTCTCGCTGGTCTCTGCGGCCACCCCCAGCTCAGAGTGCAAGACTCATCACCGGTGATGGCCCCCCTTCTCCCGAAGTTACGGGGGCATTTTGCCGAGTTCCTTAACCATAGTTCACCCGAACGCCTCGGTATTCTCTACCTGACCACCTGAGTCGGTTTAGGGTACGGGCCGCCATGAAACTCGCTAGAGGCTTTTCTCGACAGCATAGGATCATCCACTTCACCACAATCGGCTCGGCATCAGGTCTCAGACTATGTGCCAGGCGGATTTACCTACCTGACGTCCTACACCCTTACCCCGGGACAACCACCGCCCGGGATGGACTACCTTCCTGCGTCACCCCATCACTCACCTACTACAGGTCTGGTCCGTCGGCTCCACCACTCCCCTTTGCCCGAAGGCTCCGGGGCGGCTTCACGGACTTAGCATCGCCTGGTTCGATGTTTGACGCTTCACAGCGGGTACCGGAATATCAACCGGTTATCCATCGACTACGCCTGTCGGCCTCGCCTTAGGTCCCGACTTACCCTGGGCAGATCAGCTTGACCCAGGAACCCTTAGTCAATCGGCGCACACGTTTCTCACGTGTGTATCGCTACTCATGCCTGCATTCTCACTCGTGAACCGTCCACCACTGCCTTCCGGCGCGGCTTCACCCGGCACACGACGCTCCCCTACCCATCACAGCCTCCGTTGGGAGTATTGCTGCAATGACACGACTTCGGCGGTACGCTTGAGCCCCGCTACATTGTCGGCGCGGAATCACTAGACCAGTGAGCTATTACGCACTCTTTCAAGGGTGGCTGCTTCTAAGCCAACCTCCTGGTTGTCTCTGCGACTCCACATCCTTTCCCACTTAGCGTACGCTTAGGGGCCTTAGTCGATGCTCTGGGCTGTTTCCCTCTCGACCATGGAGCTTATCCCCCACAGTCTCACTGCCGCGCTCTCACTTACCGGCATTCGGAGTTTGGCTAAGGTCAGTAACCCGGTAGGGCCCATCGCCTATCCAGTGCTCTACCTCCGGCAAGAAACACACGACGCTGCACCTAAATGCATTTCGGGGAGAACCAGCTATCACGGAGTTTGATTGGCCTTTCACCCCTAACCACAGGTCATCCCCCAGGTTTTCAACCCTGGTGGGTTCGGTCCTCCACGACCTCTTACAGCCGCTTCAACCTGCCCATGGCTAGATCACTCCGCTTCGGGTCTTGAGCGCGCTACTAAACCGCCCTATTCGGACTCGCTTTCGCTACGGCTTCCCCACACGGGTTAACCTCGCAACACACCGCAAACTCGCAGGCTCATTCTTCAAAAGGCACGCAGTCACGAGGCAAGCACAAGTGCTTGCCCGACGCTCCCACGGCTTGTAGGCACACGGTTTCAGGTACTATTTCACTCCGCTCCCGCGGTACTTTTCACCATTCCCTCACGGTACTATCCGCTATCGGTCACCAGGGAATATTTAGGCTTAGCGGGTGGTCCCGCCAGATTCACACGGGATTTCTCGGGCCCCGTGCTACTTGGGTGTTTCTCAAACGAGCCGTTGACGTTTCGACTACGGGGGTCTTACCCTCTACGCCGGACCTTTCGCATGTCCTTCGCCTACATCAACGGTTTCTGACTCGTCTCACGGCCGGCAGACCGTGAAAGAGAAATCCCACAACCCCACATACGCAACCCCTGCCGGGTCTCACACGCATATGGTTTGGCCTCATCCAGTTTCGCTCGCCACTACTCCCGGAATCACGGTTGTTTTCTCTTCCTGCGGGTACTGAGATGTTTCACTTCCCCGCGTTCCCTCCACTTGCCCTATGTGTTCAGGCAAGGGTGACAGCCCATGACGACTGCCGGGTTTCCCCATTCGGAAACCCCCGGATCAAAGCCTGGTTGACGACTCCCCGGGGACTATCGTGGCCTCCCACGTCCTTCATCGGTTCCTGGTGCCAAGGCATCCACCGTGCGCCCTTAAAAACTTGGCCACAGATGCTCGCGTCCACTGTGCAGTTCTCAAACAACGACCAACCACCCATCACCCCGAACCTTCCGGTTCGAGTGCACTGGGGCCGGCACTGAAGGCAGCCAACAATCGGCCGTACCTTCAGACACCCAACAGCGTGCCCGGCATCCCCGCCACCCATGATCAGCTTTCCACGCCCCGAAGAGCAGTACTCACAGCCTGAGATGACCGAAAATGCCGAATAATCAACGTTCCACCCATGAGCAACCACCGTCGAACATTTGCCGACGTAATGGCCCTGGACCACCGGGCAAGCCCGGCAGCCTAGATGCTCCTTAGAAAGGAGGTGATCCAGCCGCACCTTCCGGTACGGCTACCTTGTTACGACTTCGTCCCAATCGCCAGTCCCACCTTCGACAGCTCCCTCCCACAAGGGGTTGGGCCACCGGCTTCGGGTGTTACCGACTTTCGTGACGTGACGGGCGGTGTGTACAAGGCCCGGGAACGTATTCACCGCAGCAATGCTGATCTGCGATTACTAGCAACTCCGACTTCATGGGGTCGAGTTGCAGACCCCAATCCGAACTGAGACAGGCTTTTTGAGATTCGCTCCGCCTCACGGCTTCGCAGCTCATTGTACCTGCCATTGTAGCACGTGTGCAGCCCAAGACATAAGGGGCATGATGACTTGACGTCGTCCCCACCTTCCTCCGAGTTGACCCCGGCAGTCTCCTGTGAGTCCCCATCACCCCGAAGGGCATGCTGGCAACACAGAACAAGGGTTGCGCTCGTTGCGGGACTTAACCCAACATCTCACGACACGAGCTGACGACAGCCATGCACCACCTGTACACCGACCACAAGGGGGCGACCATCTCTGGCCGTTTCCGGTGTATGTCAAGCCTTGGTAAGGTTCTTCGCGTTGCGTCGAATTAAGCCACATGCTCCGCTGCTTGTGCGGGCCCCCGTCAATTCCTTTGAGTTTTAGCCTTGCGGCCGTACTCCCCAGGCGGGGAACTTAATGCGTTAGCTGCGGCACCGACGACGTGGAATGTCGCCAACACCTAGTTCCCACCGTTTACGGCGTGGACTACCAGGGTATCTAATCCTGTTCGCTCCCCACGCTTTCGCTCCTCAGCGTCAGTAATGGCCCAGAGATCCGCCTTCGCCACCGGTGTTCCTCCTGATATCTGCGCATTTCACCGCTACACCAGGAATTCCGATCTCCCCTACCACACTCTAGCTAGCCCGTATCGAATGCAGACCCGGGGTTAAGCCCCGGGCTTTCACACCCGACGTGACAAGCCGCCTACGAGCTCTTTACGCCCAATAATTCCGGACAACGCTTGCGCCCTACGTATTACCGCGGCTGCTGGCACGTAGTTAGCCGGCGCTTCTTCTGCAGGTACCGTCACTCTCGCTTCTTCCCTGCTGAAAGAGGTTTACAACCCGAAGGCCGTCATCCCTCACGCGGCGTCGCTGCATCAGGCTTTCGCCCATTGTGCAATATTCCCCACTGCTGCCTCCCGTAGGAGTCTGGGCCGTGTCTCAGTCCCAGTGTGGCCGGTCGCCCTCTCAGGCCGGCTACCCGTCGTCGCCTTGGTGAGCCACTACCTCACCAACAAGCTGATAGGCCGCGGGCTCATCCTTCACCGCCGGAGCTTTTAACCCACCCAGATGCCCAGGCAGGTGTTATCCGGTATTAGACCCCGTTTCCAGGGCTTGTCCCAGAGTGAAGGGCAGATTGCCCACGTGTTACTCACCCGTTCGCCACTAATCCACCCCGAAGGGCTTCATCGTTCGACTTGCATGTGTTAAGCACGCCGCCAGCGTTCGTCCTGAGCCAGGATCAAACTCTCCGTGAATGTTTTCCCGTAATCGGGACGACACCACGAGAGCGGAACCAGGAAGAGGAATAATCCTCCCGGTTCACAGCGTCCTCGCTGTGCGCCTACCAGGCAGTGCCCGGCAGGACTTTTTCAAAGGAACCTCGCCCCAGCCGATCGGCCGGAGACGGGGTATCAACATATCTGGCGTTGATTTTTGGCACGCTGTTGAGTTCTCAAGGAACGGACGCTTCCTTTGTACTCACCCTCTCGGGCTTTCCTCCGGGCGCTTCCCTTCGGTCTTGCGTTTCCGACTCTATCAGACCGTTTCCCGATCCGATTTCCTCGGTGCTTTCCAGGTTTCCGCTTCCGCGTTTCCCTTTCCGGCGGTTCCGACTCTATCAGATCCTTTCGGGCCTGATTCCCAGTCAGCGGGGCTTGTCTTCCCGGCCCTTCGGCCGTTCCGACGAGTGAGACTTTAGCGGATTCCTGACTCCCGAGCTAATCGGGGTGGCGCCCTTTCGAACGCGGATTCCTCATTTCGCAAACACGCAGGAAAACGAGCTGACGACGAGTCGTCGTTCGTTGAGTGCTTGTTGCGGAATGGCTGTCCGGGGACCGACCGGAGTCGGCGCTCACGTCGGACAACTCGGAGAACACTACGTACCGGGCAGGGGCGTGTCAACTCGGCCCCGGGACGCCCTCCGGAGGCGTACTGTCTGAGCCATGACTACACATACGTGCACCCAGCAGTGGTGGGCCGCCTGACGGCGGCCGTACTCACGTATGTACACAACGGCCGCCGCCTCGGCGGCCGTTTTTGTGTCTCCCTCCTGAGGAGCCGGCCGGCGGGTGCGGCGGCCTCGACCAGGAGGTGGAGAGATGACACGGGTCTTCAGTGGGGTCAAGCCGACCGGGCATCTGACGCTGGGGAACTATCTGGGAGCCATCCAACGGTGGGCCGATGTCGACCAGCACCGGGCCGACGCCCTGTTCTGCATCGTCGACCTGCACGCGCTGACCGTGGACCACGATCCGGCGCGGGTGCGCAGGCTCAGTAGGCAGGCGGCGACGTTGTTGCTGGCCTCGGGGCTCGATCCGGAGCTGTGCACCGTCTTCGTACAGAGTCATGTGGACGAACACGCCCGGCTGTCCTATCTGCTGGAGTGCGTCGCGACCGACGGGGAGATGCGGCGGATGATCCAGTACAAGGAGAAGGCCGTGCGGGAGCGGGAGCGGGGCGGGAGTGTGCGGCTGTCCCTGCTGACGTATCCCGTACTGATGGCGGCGGACATCCTGGCGTACGGGAGCGACGAGGTGCCGGTCGGGGACGACCAGACGCAGCATGTGGAGCTGACCCGGGATCTCGCGGTGCGGTTCAACCAGCGCTACGGCCACACCTTCGTGATGCCCCGGGCCACGCGGCCCCAGATCGCGGCGCGGGTCATGAATCTGCAGGAGCCGACATCGAAGATGGGCAAGAGCGATGACGTGGGGCCCGGCGTCGTCTACCTGCTCGACGAGCCGGACGCCGTACGGAAGAAGATCATGCGGGCCGTGACCGACAGCGGACAGGATGTCGTGTACGACCCCGAGGCGCGGCCGGGGGTCTCGAATCTGCTGGAGATTCTCGCCGCTTGTGAAGGTGGGGATCCGGAAACCCTGGGCGGCGCGTATGAGTCGTACGGCGCTTTGAAGAAGGACACCGCCGAGGCCGTGATCGAACTCCTCAGGCCCGTGCAGGAGAGGCACAAGCGGCTGTGCGCGGATCCCTCGTATGTGGAGGCGGTTCTGCGCGACGGTGCCGGGAAGGCCAGGGAGATGGCGCGTCCTCGGGTGGACGCGGCGTATCGGGCGATCGGGCTGCTGGCCGCCGGCTGAAGTCCCTGAGGGGAGAGCGGTTGTCGGCGGCGGGCCGGGGCGGTGGCCCCGGCCCCGCTGTCTCTAGTGCCGCGGCAGGCAACGTTTGCCCGTCAAGGAGCGGCGTCCAGTGCGTGCTCTCGGCGTGCCGGCCGGAAGGCCCCGTCGACGGACCGGACGTACTTGGGCTTTCGGCCGGTGCGGCGAGAGTGCGTGCCGGGCGTCGCGACGGGGCGAACGTTGCCTGCCGCGGCACTAGCTGTTGCCGGAGGCCAGTTCGCGGCTGCGGTCGCGGGCTGCCTCCAGTGCGGCGATGAGGGCGGCGCGGACGCCGTGGTTCTCGAGTTCGCGGATCGCGTTGATCGTGGTGCCCGCGGGAGAGGTGACGGCCTCGCGGAGTTTCACGGGGTGCTCCCCGCTGTCGCGGAGCATCACGGCGGCGCCGATCGCGGACTGGACGATCAGGTCGTGGGCCTTGTCGCGGGGCAGGCCGAGCAGGATGCCCGCGTCCGTCATGGCCTCGACCAGGTAGAAGAAGTACGCCGGTCCCGAGCCGGAGAGCGCGGTGCAGGCGTCCTGCTGGGACTCGGGGACGCGGAGCGTCTTGCCGACGGCGCCGAAGATCTCCTCGGTGTGGGCGAGATGCGCTTCGGTGGCGTGGCTCCCGGCGGAGATGACGGACATGGCCTCGTCGACGAGAGCGGGGGTGTTCGTCATGACCCGGACCACCGGGGTGCCCGCGGCCAGGCGCTCCTCGAAGAAGGAGGTGGGGATGCCGGCCGCGCCGCTGATGACCAGACGGTCGGCGGGTACGTGGGGGGCTAGTTCGTCGAGGAGGGTGCCCATGTCCTGCGGCTTGACCGTGAGGATCAGGGTGTCGGCGTTCTTGGCGGCCTCGGCGTTGGTGACGGCGGTGACGCCGTAGCGCTCCTGGAGTTCCCTGGCGCGCTCGGGGCGGCGGGCCGTGACCAGCAGGTCGGTGGGGGCCCAGCCGGATCGGATCACTCCGCTGAGCAGGGCTTCGCCGATCTTGCCGGTGCCGAGGACTGCGACTTTCTGGGTCATGGTGCGGGTGCCCTCCGGGGGTGCGTCGTCCTGGGGTCATCCTCGCACTTGGGGGGTTGGGCGGGGTGGGGTGTCCGTTGGGCGGACGTGGGGGCCCAGACCCCCGAGGGGGTTCCTTCGGCTGCGGGACGGTGGGGGCTTGGCGCGCAGTTCCCCGCGCCCCTGCCCTCCATCGGCGTGGATTCGTCATTCAGTGCGGCGCCTCAGGGTTGCCGCGCCCAGGGTCAGTACCAGGACGGCGCAGCCCGCCACGATGAACGCGTCGCGGACGAAGTTGGTCGTCATGTCGGTGTGCTTGAGGACTTCGTTCATGCCGTCGACGGCGTAGGACATGGGCAGGACGTCGGAGAGGGCTTCGAGGATCGGGTGCATGGAGGAGCGGGCCGTGAAGAGGCCGCAGAGGAGGAGTTGGGGGAAGATCACCGCCGGCATGAACTGGACCGCCTGGAATTCCGAGGCCGCGAAGGCCGAGACGAAGAGGCCGAGGGCCGTGCCGAGCAGGGCGTCGAGCAGGGCCACCAGCAGCAGGAGCCAGGGGGAGCCCGTGACGTCGAGGCCGAGGAACCAGACCGCGAGGCCCGTGGCCAGGGCCGACTGGACTACGGCGACGGCACCGAAGGCCAGGGCGTAGCCGGCGATCAGGTCGCCCTTGCCGAGGGGCATGGCGAGGAGGCGTTCCAGGGTGCCCGAGGTGCGTTCGCGCAGGGTGGCGATGGAGGTGACCAGGAACATCGTGATCAGCGGGAAGATCCCGAGGAGGGAGGCCCCGATGGAGTCGAAGGTGCGCGCGCTGCCGTCGAAGACGTAGCGGAGCAGGACGAGCATCAGGCACGGGATGAGGATCATCAGCGCGATGGTGCGCGGGTCGTGGCGGAGCTGGCGCAGCACGCGGGTCGCGGTGGCGGTCGTACGGGAGTAGCTGATCGCGCTCGGGCGGGCGGGGGCCGTCGTACCCGTGTGCGTGGGGGTGGTCGTGGTCATCGGACGGTCTCCTTGCGGGCGTCGCCGGTCGCGGCCGCCTCGTCGACGAGGTGGAGGAAGGCGGCCTCGACGGTGTCGCGGCCGGTGCGTTCGCGCAGGGCGTCGGGGGTGTCGTCGGCGAGGATCTCGCCCTCGCGCATCAGGAGCAGGCGGTGGCAGCGCTCGGCCTCGTCCATGACGTGGGAGGAGACCAGCAGCGTCGCCTTCCGTTCCGTGGCGATGGCGTGGAAGAGGTTCCACAGGTCGCGGCGCAGGACCGGGTCGAGGCCGACGGTGGGCTCGTCGAGGACCAGGAGTTCGGGGGTGCCGAGCAGGGCGACCGCGAGGGAGACGCGGTTGCGCTGGCCGCCGGAGAGGTTGCCGGCGAGGGAGTCGGCGTGGGTGGTGAGGTCGACATCGGCGATGGCCTGGGTGACATGGGCGTCACGGCGGTCGGCGGCGGCGCGGCCCGGGTCGAGGATCGCGGCGAAGTAGTCGAGGTTCTGGCGGATGGTCAGGTCGTCGTAGACCGAGGGGGCCTGGGTGACGTATCCGATGCGGGAGCGCAGTGCGGCGTCGCCGGCGGGGCGGCCGAGGACTTCGAGGGTGCCGGTGACTTTGGCCTGGGTGCCGACGACGGTGCGCATGAGGGTGGACTTGCCGCAGCCGGAGGGGCCGAGGAGGCCGGTGATCTGGCCACGGGGTACGGCGAAGTCGAGGCCGCGCAGGACGGTGCGGGGGCCGCGTACGACGGTGAGGCCGGTGGCGCGGATGGCGGTGGCCGTGGGGCGGTCGGGGGGCTGCGGCGCAATATTCATCACGTGATGAATATTGCGTGGGAGGGGTGGCTGCGTCAAGCCCGGTCGCATTCGACGGCGCAGGCGCGCGGCGGCGTGATCGGAAGGGTGCGTTCCGGCGCGCGGTGGGGTGGTGCGCTTCCGCCTTCACTCGGCGGCCACACGGAAGGGCTGCGCGATCAACTTCCGTTACCGACAATGGATTTCAGTGCGCGGTCATATGCCTACCGGCCTTGGTGCCGCGCCGTTGGATCCGCCGTGCCCTCCCCCGGCTCGGCACCCACGCATCTTCCGTTCTCAACCGGAGGTGCCGTTGCCATGCGCAAAGTCGATCTGCGTCGAGCCGATCTGTTCGCGTCCATCGTCGTTTTTCTCGTCGCGTTGCCGTTGTGTGTAGGGGTCGCCATCGCCTCGGGCGTGCCGGCCGAGTTGGGGCTGGTGACCGGAATCGTCGGCGGGCTGGTCGCCGGGGTGCTGCCCGGGAGCAGCCTGCAGGTGAGCGGGCCCGCGGCCGGGCTGACCGTGCTGGTGTACGAGGCGGTGCAGACGTACGGACTGCGGGCCCTGGGCGTGCTGGTGCTCGGCGCCGGGCTGGTGCAGCTCGCACTCGGGGCGTTGCGGCTCGGGCGGTGGTTCCGGGCCGTGTCCGTCGCGGTGGTGCAGGGGATGCTCGCCGGGATCGGGCTCGTGCTGATCGCGGGCCAGGTCTACGCGATGGGTGACGCGTCCGCGCCCGCGAGCGGGCTCGGGAAGATCGCCGGGGTGGTCTCGTTGCCCTGGGACGCGGACCCGGTGGCCCTCGCGGTCGGGGGCGCCACCGTGGTCGTACTGCTGCTGTGGCCGCGTTGGCGGCATGGGGCGCGGGTGGTGCCGGCGCCGCTGCTGGCGGTGGCGCTCGCCGCGGGTGTGACCGGGGTGTTCGATCTGCCCGTGCGGCGGGTCGAGGTGCGCGGGCTGCTCGATGCCGTACAGCCGCCGTCTTTGGCGGACCTGGGACGGCTCACGGAAGTGGGCATGCTCGGGACGGTGGTCGCCTTCGCGCTGATCGCCTCCGCCGAGTCGCTGTTCAGCGCCGCGGCGGTGGACCGCCTGCACCGGGGGCCGCGGACCGACTACGACCGTGAGCTCATCGCGCAGGGTGCGGGGAACACCGTGTGCGGGGTGCTCGGGGCGCTGCCGATGACCGCGGTGATCGTGCGGAGCGCGGCGAATGTGCAGGCCGGGGCCAAGACCAAGGTCTCGCGTGTATTGCACGGGGTATGGCTGCTGGTCTTCACGGTGGTGGTGCCCGGGGTCCTCGGGATCATTCCGGTGGCGGCGCTGGCGGGGCTGCTCGTGCACGCGGGCTGCAAGTTGGTGCCGGTGCGGGAGGTGCGGGTGTTGTGGCGCGGGCATCGCGGGGAGGTGGTCGTGCTGGGGGTGACCGCGGTGGCGATCGTGGTGGGGAACCTGTTCGAAGGGGTGCTGGTCGGGCTTGCGCTCGCCGTCGCCAAGACCGCGTGGGACATCAGCCATGTGCATGTGGAGACGGAGGACCGGGGGGCCGCGGGGATGGTCGTACGGGTGATCGGGAATGCCACGTTCCTGCGGCTGCCGAAACTGTTGGACGCCCTGGAGGCGTTGCCGCACGACCGTGACGTACGGCTGGAGTTGGGCGGCCTGCGACATGTGGACCACGCGTGTGCGGCGGCCCTGGAGCGGTGGGCCGCCGCGCGGGATCACGAGCGGGTCGCCACGATCACCAGTACGTCGTAGACCTCCTCGACCTGACCGTCCGGGAACGCCTCGAGGAGGCGGGCGCGCTCCTCGGCGAGGAAGGCCTCGGTGCCCTCCTTGCCGAGGACCAGGAAGATCGAGTGGCTGCCGATGTTCGCGAGGTGGGTGTCCACGGGGACGCGGCGGCTCCAGCGGACGGTGCGGTGGGTGTGGAACGGGGGCTCGGGAACGCCTTGGAAGGCGCGTTCGGTGCGGAGCTCCGCGGCTGACTGTTTGGTGGCGGCGCCTTGCTCGGTGGCGGCGCCTTGCTCGGTGGCGGCGCCTTGCTCGGTGGCGATGCCTTGTTTGGTGGCGATGCCTTGTTTGGTGAGGTGGGCGCCCTCGAAGTACCGCTCGATGCGTTGGGCCTGGGCGGCGATCCAGGGAATGTCCAGGGCGTCCGTGTTCCACCAGAGCGCGAGGGCGCCGCCGGGGCGCAGGACGCGGAAGGCCTCCGGGAGGGAGTGGGCCGGAGTCGTCCAGTGCCAGGACTGGGCGTAGGTGAGGAAGTCGGCGGAGGCGGTGGCGAGGGGGAGGGCGTCGCCGGTGCCCCGGACGAGGGGGATGTCGGGGAGGGTGCGGCGGAACTCCGCGGCCATGCCCTCGCCGGGTTCCACGGCGATGACGTCCGCGCCTCGGGCGTGCAGGAGGGTGGTGGCGATGCCCGTACCCGCGCCCACGTCGACGACCTTCGCGCCCTTGAGGGGGCGGTCGGCCAGGTCTTCGAGGGTGGTGAAGAGGGCGGGTGGGTAGGAGGGGCGGTTCGCGGCGTACTGGGCTGCGGCGGTGTTGAAGGAGTGGGCTCGGGTGGTGTGGGAGGAGGAGGGCGGAGGGGTCGTCATAAGGCCATGGTGATGGTGGGGGGTAGGGGTGGGGAACAGTTTTTTGGCTGCGGGCCGGTGGGGGCTGGGCGCGCAGTTCCCCGCGCCCCTGGGGCACGGGCTGCGCCCCAGTGCCGTTAAGGGCGGCGGCGCTTCTTTGAAGGGTTGCGGGAGCGGCGCTCGTACTGGCGGCGTGCCTCCTCGTACTCCTCGCGGGCGAGCTTCTCGCCCGGGGCCTCGGTGAGGGTGCGGAAGGCGTAGGCGAGGAGGGAGCCGATGAAGCCGATGGCCAGGAGGCCGCGGAGGGAGGCCTGGCGGTCGGGGTCCGGGCGCTTGGAGAAGGCGTCCCAGGTATGGCGGAACGCGAGCGCGCTACACACCGCGAACATCAGCACGACCAGGAGGGTCACGGGTTTGCCGACGTCCGCGATCGCCAGGCCCTGGTAGGCGAAGCGGAGCACGAAGCAGGCGGCGACCGCGGCGGCGAGAGAGCCTACGGCGACGGCGATGCGGCGGGCCGTGTAGCCGCCGTCCTGGGCCACCCAGGTCGTCCCGAAGAAGCGGAGGGGCTCGGGCTGGGGTCCCGCGGGGGTACCGGATCGGTTCTCGTCACTCACTCGACGATTATCGCTCCGGTCGGCCGCGGGGCCCCTGGGCCTCGTTCGGTCAGGAGCAGCGCGGCGCGACGTAGCCGTCACTGCCGGTCTTCACATAGGCGTCCGAGATGTACTCACCGTTGGCGATGTTGTCCCAGATGCTGGTGGTGCCGTAGGGGCCGCTCACGGATTCGCCCGGGCGCTGGCAGAGGATCGACACGCGTGAACCCTCAGGCAGGACCCGCACAATGCGGTAGCTGGTGCCGGGGCCGCTGCGGACGTTCACCGCGGAGCCGGGTGCGATGGGGTAGGTGACCGCTTGCACTGCGGTCACGCTCGCGGTCGCCGTCGTCGACGCCACCCCCTCGTCACCGCTCTCCATGTTTTGAATACGCTCAACAGCCATTGAGGCCTCCCCCGTTGAATCAGATGGAACAGATGGAACAGACGGAATCAGGCAATGTGCATGCGTACGCCTGTCGCACGCGGAGGCTAGCAAGCCGCCTCGGTCTCGTACGAGGAATCGACTAGGCTCCGTGCGTCGCGCGCGCGGACGAACAGCACGGGGGTGGGTCCATGGCGCCACAGCGGAACTCCGGAGCGGATCCGGAAGCGGAACTTCCCGAGTACGCGGGGCAGTACCGCCTTGACGAGCGCCTCGGGTCCGGTGGCATGGGCGTGGTCCATCTGGCCCGCAGCGGCTCGGGGCTGCGGCTCGCGGTGAAGGTCGTGCATGCCGCGTTCGCCATGGATCCCGAGTTCAGAGGGCGTTTCCGGCAGGAGATCGCTGCGGCGCGGCGGGTGAGCGGGGCGTTCACCGCGCCCGTGGTCGACGCCGACCCGGAGGCCGGGCGCCCCTGGATGGCGACCCTGTTCATACCGGGCCCGACCCTCGCCGAACAGGTGAAACAGAACGGTCCCATGCCCGCCTCCCAGCTGCGCCGGCTGATGGCCGGGCTGGCCGAGGCACTGCGCGACATCCATCGGGTGGGAGTCGTACACCGGGATCTCAAGCCCAGCAACGTCCTGCTCGCCGAGGACGGCCCCAAGGTCATCGACTTCGGTATCTCGCGGCCGTCGGACAGTGAACTGCGCACCGAAACGGGCAAGTTGATCGGGACGCCGCCCTTCATGGCACCTGAGCAGTTCCGCCGTCCGCGGGAGGTGGGACCGGCCGCCGACATCTTCGCCCTGGGCTCGGTGATGGTGCACGCGGCGACGGGCCGTGGCCCCTTCGACTCCGACAGCCCCTACGTCGTCGCCTACCAAGTCGTGCACGACGAACCGGACCTGACCGATGTGCCCGGGAATCTCGCACCGCTCATCACCCGTTGCCTCGCCAAAGAGCCCGAGGACCGGCCGACGCCCGACGAGCTGATGCGGGAGCTGCGCTCGGTGGCGGCCTCGTACGACACGCAGGCATTCATTCCGGCTCAGCGCACCGAGCAGGCCGATGCCCCGGCCGCTCCTGACGCCCCTGACGCCCTGGCCGCCCCTGAGGCCCCGGCCGCTCCCGCCGGCGCGGAGACTTCGCCGCCCGTGCGACGGCCCAAGGGCCAAGCGCTCAGGCGCGTCGCCGTCGCCGTCGGCGCTCTCGTCCTCGTCGCGGGCGGGGCACTGGCCGCGCCCCGGTTGCTCGGGCAGGACGACAGCGGCGCCGCTCCGCGGGACCATCGGCAGCGGTCCGCACCGGCCGCCTTCAGCGGGTGGGACACAAAGCCCGCGGCCCGAGCCGGCGGGGCGCCCCAATGCTCGTACGGCGGCCGGAAGTTGTTCTGTGCCCAGCCGGGACTGGTCTCCGCGCTCGACCCGGTCGACGGCAAGGTGCTGTGGCGTCACGCCTCGACCGAGCGGAGCCTCCCGGACGGGGCGCCCGCCATGTCGGGCGGCCTCGTGCATGCCGTGACTCACGCCGGCCGGCTCCTGGAGGCGCTCGATCCCGCCTCGGGCAAGGTGCGCTGGAAGATGGACCTCACGGCATACGGCCGGTGGCAGCACGTGGGGGGCATGGTGCTCCTCACCCGTGCCGACGGGACGGTCAGCGGGGTGGACGGCGCCACGGGTGAGAACCGGTGGAGCCGCCGGCTGCCGGGACAGACCGCGCCGAACTTCGCCGCGTTCGCCGGGGACGAACTCGGCTACGCCACGAGCACGGCGGACGACGGAAGCCATACGCAGGTGACCGCGGTGGATCCGGAGACCGGCGACGTGCGGTGGAACACCGGTCTGAAGGGGACGCTGTATCCGGTCGGCGCATGGCGGGGCACCGTGTTCTTCACGTCGGTCGACAAGTACACCCGGACCGTCGCCCTGGTCCAGTACGACCCGAAGAGCAAGACGTCGCACCGGGTGGGGCTCGAGGTGGCGCTGCCGCAGGCTCAGGCCACCGTCCGCGGGAGCACCGTCTACATGATGAGCACCCTCGGCGCGCTGGTGGCCGTCGACATGGACGCCCGGAAGCAGCGCTGGCGCCTCGAGACCGCCGTGAGCCAGGGCTCGGCACCGGCCACCGACGCCAAGCACGTGTACTTCACCGCCGCCGACGGGCGGCTGCTCGCCGTGGACGCCGTCCGGGGCAAGCTCGTCGGCCAGACCCGGACACGGCTCGCAACGGAGTCGGACCGGGTCCCGGCCGTACTGCAGACGCCGATGATCGCCGATGGCAACGTCTACTCGAGTGCGCCCGACGGGACCGTGTTCGGCGTGGCGGGGGACGATCCGGCGGCCTGGTGAGCCAAAAGGGCGGAGCAAAGGGGCCGCTTCCGAAGAAGCGGCCCCTTGAAGAGCACTCTTGAAGAGGTTCTGGGGTCGGATCAGCCCAGCTTCGAGACGTCTCGCACCGCGCCCTTGTCCGCGCTCGTCGCCATCGCGGCGTAGGCGCGGAGGGCGGCGGAGACCTTGCGCTCGCGGGCCGCGGGGGCGTAGACGCCGCCCAGGGCGTTGCGGCGGGCGGTGAGCTCCTCGTCGGAGACCAGGAGTTCGACGGAGCGGTTCGGGATGTCGATGCGGATGCGGTCGCCGTCCTGGACCAGGGCGATGGTGCCCCCGGACGCCGCCTCGGGGGAGGCGTGGCCGATGGACAGGCCCGAGGTGCCGCCGGAGAAGCGGCCGTCGGTGATCAACGCGCAGGTCTTGCCGAGGCCGCGGCCCTTGAGGAAGGACGTCGGGTAGAGCATCTCCTGCATACCGGGGCCGCCCTTGGGACCCTCGTAGCGGATGACGACGACGTCGCCGTGGGTGATCTCCTTGCGGAGGATCTTGTCGACGGCCTCGTCCTGCGACTCGCAGACGACCGCGGGGCCCTCGAAGGTCCAGATGGACTCGTCGACGCCCGCCGTCTTCACGACGCAGCCGTCGACCGCCAGGTTGCCCTTGAGGACCGCCAGGCCGCCGTCCTTGGAGTAGGCGTGCTCGGAGGAGCGGATGCAGCCGTTCTCGGCGTCCTCGTCGAGTGCCTCCCAGCGCTCGGACTGGGAGAACGCCTCGGAGGAGCGGACGCAGCCGGGGGCCGCGTGCCACAGTTCGATCGCCTCGGGGGACGGGGAGCCGGCGCGCACGTCCCACGTCTTCAGCCAGTCGGAGAGGGACGGGCTGTGGACCGAGTGGACGTCCTCGTTCAGGAGGCCCGCGCGGTGCAGTTCGCCCAGCAGGGCGGGGATGCCGCCTGCGCGGTGCACGTCCTCCATGTAGTACGTGCGGTCCTTCGCGACGTTCGGGGCGACCTTGGCGAGGCAGGGCACGCGGCGCGAGACCTCGTTGATCTCGTCCAGGCCGAAGGGGACGCCCGCTTCCTGGGCCGCGGCCAGCAGGTGCAGGATCGTGTTGGTGGAGCCGCCCATGGCGATGTCGAGGGCCATGGCGTTCTCGAACGCCGCGTGTGTGGCGATGTTGCGGGGCAGGACCGACTCGTCGTCCTGGTCGTAGTAGCGGCGCGTGATGTCGACCACCGTGCGCGCCGCGTCCTCGTACAGACCCTTGCGGGCCGTGTGGGTGGCGAGCACCGAGCCGTTGCCGGGGAGGGACAGGCCGATGGCCTCGGTCAGGCAGTTCATCGAGTTGGCCGTGAACATGCCCGAACAGGAGCCGCAGGTCGGACAGGCGTTCTCCTCGATACGGAGGATGTCCTCGTCCGAGATCTTGTCGTTCACGGCGTCGGAGATCGCGTCGACCAGGTCGAGCGTACGGACCGTGCCGTCGACCAGGGTGGCGCGGCCGGACTCCATGGGACCGCCGGAGACGAAGACCGTCGGGATGTTCAGGCGCAGGGCCGCCATCAGCATGCCGGGGGTGATCTTGTCGCAGTTCGAGATGCAGATCAGGGCGTCGGCGCAGTGGGCCTCGACCATGTACTCCACCGAGTCCGCGATCAGGTCGCGGGAGGGCAGGGAGTACAGCATGCCGCCGTGGCCCATCGCGATGCCGTCGTCGACGGCGATCGTGTTGAACTCGCGCGCGATGCCCCCGGCGGCCGTGATCGCCTCGCTGACGATGCGGCCGACCGGCTGGAGGTGGGTGTGGCCCGGCACGAACTCCGTGAAGGAGTTGGCGACCGCGATGATCGGCTTCCGTCCGATGTCCGCGCCCGGTACACCGGAGGCACGCATAAGGGCGCGTGCGCCCGCCATGTTGCGGCCGTGGGTGACTGTGCGGGACCTCAGTTCGGGCATCGTCGCTCGCTCCTTCGGAGAGTAATGACTGAGGTCGAGCCTACGCCCGTGCGCCACGATTCGGACGGGGTGTCCGGAATGCGGGACGGTTGTCTCGGTGGGCGGGTGCGGGGGGCTGTTCTCGGTGGGTGAAGTGCGGGTCCGATTTGGCTGAGCGCGCCCACGCGGCGGAGCCGCACCATGTCACCGCCCCGCGCCCCTCAGGGGGCGCTCAGCTCACGGGGCTGTCAGGTGGCCCTGTACCACCGGGGCCACTCGCTCGACGATGCGTTCCACGTCCGCCGAGGCCAGCGGCTCGATCTTGATGACGTAGCGGAGCATCGCCACGCCCACCAACTGGGCCGCCGCCAGTTCGGCGCGGAGTTCCGCGTCGGGGAGGTCGAGCCGGCCCGCGATACGGCGCAGCAGCTGGGCGGCGACCAGGCGGCGGAAGACGGCGGCCGCGGTCTCGTTGTTCACGGCGGAGCGGACGATCGCCAGCAGCGGGGCCCGGGTGGTGGGGTTCTCCCAGATGCCGAGGAGGAAGCGGGTCAGGCGCTCGCCGACACCGTCCAGGGGGCCGTCCTCGACCGCGGCCGGCGCGGCCAGCGCGGGGGCGAAGGCGACCTCGATGGCCGCCTCGAAGACCTGTTCCTTGGTGCCGAAGTAGTGGTGCACGAGGGCCGAGTCCACACCGGCGGCCTTGGCGATGCCGCGCACCGACGTCTTCTCGTAGCCACACTCGGAGAACTCCTCGCGGGCCGCCTCCAGGATGCGGTCGCGGGTGGCGGGGGCCGCCTCCGACTGCGTACGGGAGGGGCGTCCCCGGCCACGGCGGGGGGTGGCGGCGTCCGTCACCGGCGCGGCACCTTCACCGCGGAGGCCAGGTGCAGGCGGGTGAAGGCCAGGGCCTCCGCCAGGTCCGCCTCGCGCTCGGCGCTCGACATCGCGCGGCGGGTGTTGACCTCGATGACGACATGGCCGTCGAAGCCGGAGAGGGCGAGGCGCTCCAGCAGTTCGGCGCAGGGCTGGGTGCCGCGGCCCGGGACCAGGTGCTCGTCCTTGTTGGAGCCGTTGCCGTCGGCGAGGTGGACGTGGCCGAGGCGGTCGCCCATGCGGTCGACCATCTGCAGGGCGTCGCTGCGGGCCGTCGAGGTGTGGCTGAGGTCGATCGTGAAGTGCCGGTAGTCGTCCTTCGTCACGTCCCAGTCGGGGGCGTACGCGAGCATCTCGCGGTCGCGGTAGCGCCAGGGGTACATGTTTTCGACGGCGAACCGTACGTCCGTCTCGTTCGCCATACGCCAGATCCCCGTCACGAAGTCGCGCGCGTACTGGCGCTGCCAGCGGAACGGGGGGTGTACGACGACCGTCGACGCGCCCAGCTTCTCCGCCGCCGCCTGGGCGCGCTGCAGCTTGACCCAGGGGTCGGTGGACCAGACGCGCTGGGTGATCAGCAGGCAGGGGGCGTGAACGGCGAGAATCGGGATCTGGTGGTAGTCGCTGAGGCGGCGGAGGGCTTCGATGTCCTGGCTGACCGGATCCGTCCAGACCATGACCTCCACACCGTCGTAGCCCAGGCGCGCGGCGATCTCGAAGGCCGTCGCCGTCGGCTCCGGATACACGGACGCCGTGGACAGCGCGACCTTCGCATCCGGGATGCGCACGACTGGTTCTGCCACGAGGGACAGCGTAAGCCTCCGGCGGTTGGGCGGGGGGTGGTGGGGGTTGGGAGGGGGGTCGGCGTGGGATGGGGGTCAGGTGGGGGTGGGGTGGGGTGCCTTGTCGCCGTTGTGGGGGTTGTCGTGGGCGGGTGCGGGTGGTGTGAGGCTGGGCGCGCAGTTCCTCGCGCCCCTGGTGGGGCGGGCGCCGGTGGGTGGGTGCGGGTCGTGGGGGGGCTGGGCGCGCAGTTCCTCGCGCCTCTGGTGGGGGCGGGTTGTTTGGGGCTGGGCGTGCGGTTCCCCGCGCCCCTGGTGGGGGCGGGGGACGTGACTTCGGTTACTCGGTCACTCTGATGCCATCTGGTCCAGGCGGCGGAGGATGACGCCCTCTCGTAGGGCCCAGGGGCAGATTTCCAGGGTCTCCACGGCGAAGAGGTCCATGGCGCCCTCGGCGACCATGGCGCCGGCGAGGAGTTGGCTGGAGCGGCCGGGGGAGACGCCGGGGAGTTCGGCGCGTTCGTCCGCGGTCATGGAGGCCAGGCGGGGGACCCAGTCCTCCAGGGTGCGGCGCTTGAGTTCGCGCTGGACGTAGAGGCCGTCGGTGGAGCGGGCGGCGCCGGCCAGGCGGGCGAGCTGCTTGAAGGTCTTGGAGGTGGCGACCACGTGGTCGGGGGCGCCGAAGCGGCTGAATTCGCCGACGGTACGGGCGATCTCGGCCCGGACGTGGCGGCGCAGGGCCCTGACGTCCGCCGGGTCGGCGGGGTCGGTGGGCAGCCAGCCCGCGGTCAGGCGTCCGGCGCCGAGCGGCAGCGACGCCGCCGCGTCCGGCTGCTCGTCCATGCCGTACGCGATCTCCAGCGAGCCGCCGCCGATGTCGAGGACCAGCAGCTTCCCCGCCGACCAGCCGAACCAGCGGCGGGCCGCCAGGAAGGTCAGCCGGGCTTCTTCCGCCCCGCTCAGGACCTGGAGCTCGACACCGGTCTCGGCCTGCACCCGCGCCAGTACGTCGTCGGCGTTGCTGGCCTCGCGCACGGCGGAGGTCGCGAACGGCAGCAGGGCCTCGACGCCCTTGTCCTCGGCGGCCACCAGCGCGTCCTGGACCGTCGCGATCAGTTTTTCGACGCCGTCGAGGCCGATCGCCCCGCTCTCGTCGAGCAGTTGGGCGAGCCGCAATTCGGCCTTGTGCGAGTGCGCGGGCAGCGGGCGCGCGCCGGGGTGTGCATCCACCACCAGCAGGTGCACCGTGTTCGAACCCACGTCGAGGACACCGAGTCTCATATACGGAACGCTACTGCGCGTACGGCGGTCGACCGTCCCCGGAGCGGGCTGAAGCGACTTACCCTGGACGGGTGCCAAAGACGAAAAAGGCGAAGCCCGACAAATCGACCAAGGGTTCTTCGCAGGCGAAGACCTCCGCGTCCAAGAAGTCCCCGACGAAGTCCCCGAAGAAGGCCACCGTGTCCGACGAGAAGGGGCTCGACTTCGCTCGGGCATGGGTGGAGTTTCCGGATCCCGCCGACGACGAGCAGGTCTTCCGGTGCGATCTGACATGGCTGACCTCTCGCTGGAACTGCATCTTCGGAAGCGGCTGTCAGGGCATCCAGGCCGGTCGCGCCGACGACGGCTGCTGCACGCTCGGAGCCCACTTCTCCGACGAGGACGACGAGAAGCGGGTGGCCTCGCACGTGGCACGGCTCACGCCGGACATCTGGCAGCACCATGACGTGGGGGTGAAGACCGGCTGGGTCTCCGAGGACGAGGACGGCGACCGCCAGACCCGCCCGTACCAGGGCTCGTGCATCTTCCAGAACCGGCCCGGCTTCGCCGGAGGCGCGGGCTGCTCGCTGCACATCCTGGCGATCAAGGAGGGGCGCGAGCCCCTGGAGACCAAGCCGGACGTCTGCTGGCAGCTGCCCGTGCGCCGGACGTACGAGTGGATCGACCGGCCCGACGACACCCGCGTGCTCCAGGTCTCCATCGGCGAGTACGACCGCCGGGGCTGGGGTCCGGGCGGCCACGACCTGCACTGGTGGTGCACGTCGGCGACCTCGGCACACGGCGCGGGCGACCCGGTGTACGTCTCGTACCGCCCGGAGCTGATCGAGCTGATGGGCAAGGCGGGCTACGGCCGGCTGGTCGAGCTCTGCGAGGAGCGGCTGGCCTCGCAGCTGCCGTTGCTGGCTCCGCATCCCGCGGACCCGGTCGTCTGAGACCCCTCGGTCCAGCGTGCCCCGCTCCATCGTCTTCCGGCCCCGCGGGCGTTACGAGGACGGGTTCGGGGCGTCGCTGTCGCCTGGCGGCGGCGTCGAACCGCCCGGGTCCGACGGTGACGGCGAAGACGGTGAGGGCGACGGGTCCGTGGGAGTCGGCTGGGGATCGCTGGGCGTCGGTGACGGGTCCGAGGGGGGCGTGGTCGGGCCGGGCCCGGACGGGGTGGGACGGCCGGGCGTGGGGTCGGGGCCGGAGCTGCCCGGGGCGGACGGACCCGCTGTTCCGTACCCCCCGATCGTGACCACCGCTCCCGCCGGTGCGATCGACACCCGCGCGCCCCAGGGGCCCACCGGCTCGCGAAGATGATCGACGTACACCTTGATCGTGAACGTTTCTCCGGGGGTCAGCGTTCCCGACGACTGGCTGAAGTAGAGCCAGGACGCTCCCGTTTCGGCGGACCAGTGGACCGGTGAGCTCCCGGAGGCGGTGAGCGTGACGAGGGTCGTGTCGCCGCTGCCCGAGGCCCGGACCGCGAGGTGTCCGGCGCCGTTTCCCGCGCTGGGGGCGCTGATGACCTCCACGGAGACGTCGGGCGAGTGGCTCCCCTTGGCGAAACGGGTGTCGGGTCTGGCGCTGGCGTTGCCGGCGTTCTCGTAGCCGCCCGCCTGCTCGCCGGTGATGCCGTCGGGCCCGTGCGCCTCGCTCGCGGTGATCGAGCGGCCGTCGGCGCCCTCGCCGGTCAGGGGCGCGCCGCGGTAGGCCGCCCAGAGGGCGAGGACGGGTGCGGCGACGACGGTGGCGACGACGGTCGTCGTGACGGCACGCGCGCGAAGGCGGTCCCTGCGGGCGGCGTGGTCCTTGGGGTCCACGGGGAAACCGCGCCGGTCGAAGCGTGGAGCGGCACCCCGCGCGCGTGGGACGTGGGCCATCGCGATGTGCAGGGCCGCGCGCGGGGCCTGCAGGACGGGGAGCGCGGCGGGCGTGACGGTGGTGCCGGGCCAGGCACCGGGTGCGGCGCGCTCCGCGGTACGGCGGCAGCGCGGACAGTCGTCGACGTGCCGGACCAGCTCCCGGCGCAGGGTGGCGCTCAGGACGAGCTGGTTGTCGCCGGTGAGGCGGGCGACGCTCGGGCAGGTGCCGGTCTCCACGACGGCGAGGGCGGCGCGGGTGCGTTCGACCTCGCAGGCGGCGGTGGCGAGCAGTTCGCGCGCCTTGGCGAGGTCCAGACCGAGAACGGCGGCGACCTCGGCGGCGGCGAGCTGGTGGCGCACGGCGAGTTCGAGCGCCTCGCGCTGCTCGGGGGTGGTGCCGGCGGCCTCCGGCCAGGCCAGCAGGGCCAGTTCGAGCCGCCGCCGGTCCTGCGCCTCCTCGGAGACGGGGGCGCTCAGCGCCTCGGCCGCACATCGGCCGGCGGCTTCCTTGTGGCCCTTGAAGAGGGCCTTGTGGCCCTTGGCGGGCGTAGGCCGACCCGAGGCGTGGGCCGCCTGGCGCCTGCGCCGGGCCTCGGTGAGTTTGCGCAGACAGGACCAGCGGGCGAGGGCGTACAGCCAGGCCCTGCGGTCCTCCGGCGCCGCCGGGCCGCGCTGGCCGCGGCGCTCGGCCAGCGCGAGCGCGTCCCCGAGGGCGGCGGTGGCTTCGTCGTGGTCGCACAGCACGGACAGGCAGTAGGTGAACAGGCCGTCCAAGTAGGGCTCGTAGCGCGCGGGAGGGCGCTGAGCCAGGGTGCGGGTGTGCGCGCCACGGGGCGCGGTCACCCGCTTGCGCGCGTCTCCGTGCGCCCGGTGTGTGCCGGTGGTGTGCGTGGAGGTCTCCGGACTGCTGCTCATCACCCGTGCGACCGTAGGTGCCCGAGGGTGGCCCCTTCTTCCCCCTTGAGCACATTTAATCCATACGGGTGAAACGATCCCTCAAAGGGGGACAGGAGCCTCCGATTCCGTGGCCCACACCGTCACAGGCGGCAACGGCAGGCCATGGCAGATGCCCCGCCGGGCGGGCCCGCCCGTGCTGTCAGTCCTCTCGGTTACGGTTCCGTCATGGCTGCCCGTACGAAAACCGCGAAGGACCGGCCGTCCTACCGCTGCACCGAGTGCGGCTGGCAGACGGCCAAGTGGCTCGGCCGCTGCCCCGAGTGCCAGGCGTGGGGCACGGTCGAGGAGTACGGCGCACCCGCGGTCCGTACGACGACACCGGGCCGTGTCACCACCTCCGCGGTGCCGATCGGGCAGGTCGACGGCCGTCAGGCCACGGCCCGCTCCACCGGTGTACCCGAGCTGGACCGCGTCCTGGGCGGCGGTCTCGTGCCCGGCGCGGTCGTCCTGATCGCCGGCGAGCCCGGTGTGGGCAAGTCCACGCTCCTCCTGGACGTGGCGGCGAAGGCGGCGAGCGACGAGCACCGCACGCTGTACGTGACGGGTGAGGAGTCGGCCAGCCAGGTCCGTCTGCGCGCCGACCGCATCAAGGCGATCCACGACCACCTGTACCTGGCGGCGGAGACCGACCTGGCCGCCGTGCTCGGCCACTTGGACGCGGTGAAGCCTTCGCTCCTCATCCTGGACTCGGTCCAGACCGTCGCCTCCCCGGAGATCGACGGGGCGCCCGGCGGTATGGCCCAGGTGCGGGAGGTCGCCGGGGCGCTCATCCGTGCCTCCAAGGAGCGCGGCATGTCCACGCTCCTTGTGGGTCATGTCACCAAGGACGGCGCGATCGCGGGCCCCCGCCTGCTCGAACACCTCGTGGACGTCGTCCTGAGCTTCGAGGGCGACCGCCATGCGCGCCTGCGTCTGGTCCGAGGGGTCAAGAACCGGTACGGGACGACGGACGAGGTCGGCTGCTTCGAGCTGCACGACGAGGGCATCACGGGCCTCGCGGACCCCTCCGGCCTCTTCCTCACCCGTCGCGCCGAGCCCGTCCCCGGCACCTGCCTGACCGTCACCCTGGAGGGCCGCCGCCCGCTGGTGGCCGAGGTGCAGGCCCTCACCGTCGACTCCCAGATCCCCTCCCCCCGTCGCACGACGTCCGGCCTGGAGACCTCCCGGGTCTCGATGATGCTGGCGGTCCTGGAGCAGCGGGGCCGCATCAGCGCCCTCGGCAAGCGGGACATCTACTCGGCGACGGTGGGCGGCGTGAAGCTCTCCGAGCCCGCCGCGGACCTCGCGATCGCCCTCGCGCTCGCGTCCGCGGCCAGTGACACCCCGCTCCCCAAGAACCTCGTGGCGATCGGCGAAGTGGGTCTCGCGGGCGAGGTCAGACGGGTCACGGGGGTACAGCGGCGGCTCGCCGAAGCCCACCGCCTGGGCTTCACGCACGCCCTCGTTCCGAGCGATCCGGGCAAGATCCCTGCCGGTATGAAGGTCCTGGAAGTCGCCGACATGGGCGACGCCCTGCGAGTCCTCCCGCGCTCCCGTCGCAGAGAGGCCCCACGGGACGAGGAGCAGCGCCGGTAGACTTTGCCCTGGTCTCGCCCGTCCGTACGAACCCTGGACGAACCTTGGGCGACCGGAAACCCGCGACCGGAGGAGTGCAGTGGCAGCCAACGACCGGGCAGCAGCTCCCGGAAAGTCCGGTGGGAGCTCCGGTGCCGATGGCCTGATGCGCGCCTCATTGAGCGCCGTGGCACCTGGCACGGCCCTGCGCGACGGGCTCGAGAGAATTCTCCGCGGCAACACGGGCGGACTCATCGTGCTCGGCTGGGACAAGACCGTCGAGTCGATGTGCACGGGCGGCTTCGTCCTGGACGTCGACTTCACGGCGACCCGGTTGCGCGAGCTGTGCAAGCTCGACGGCGGCATCGTCGTCGACAAGGACATCACCAAGATCCTTCGGGCCGGCGTCCAGCTGGTGCCCGACCCGACGATCCCGACGGAGGAGACCGGCACCCGGCACCGCACGGCGGACCGGGTGAGCAAGCAGGTCGGCTTCCCCGTCGTCTCGGTCTCCCAGTCGATGCGTCTGATCGCGCTGTACGTCGACGGTCAGCGCCGCGTCCTGGAGGACTCCGCAGCGATCCTCTCCCGTGCCAACCAGGCCCTCGCGACCCTGGAGCGCTACAAGCTCCGCCTCGACGAGGTCGCGGGCACGCTCTCCGCGCTGGAGATCGAGGACCTGGTCACCGTCCGCGACGTGTCGGCGGTGGCGCAGCGCCTGGAGATGGTGCGGCGCATCGCCACGGAGATCGCCGAGTACGTGGTGGAGTTGGGCACGGACGGGCGTCTGCTCGCCCTCCAGCTGGACGAGTTGATCGCCGGCGTGGAGCCCGAGCGGGAGCTGGTGGTCCGGGACTACGTGCCGGGGCCGACCGCGAAGCGTTCCCGCACGGTCGACGAGGCTCTCTCCGACCTGAACGCCCTGGCCCACTCCGAGCTGCTCGAACTGCCCACGGTGGCGAGAGCCTTGGGCTACACCGGCTCCCCCGAGGCACTCGACTCCGCGGTCTCCCCGCGCGGCTTCCGCCTCCTCGCCAAGGTTCCGCGTCTGCCCGGCACGATCATCGACCGTCTCGTGGAGCACTTCGGCAGTCTGCAGAAGCTCCTCGCCGCGAGCGTCGACGACCTCCAGGCGGTCGACGGGGTGGGCGAGGCGCGGGCGCGCAGCGTCCGTGAGGGCCTGTCGCGGCTGGCGGAGTCGTCGATCCTGGAGCGCTACGTCTGACGAGGCCCGGCGCGCTCGGGGGCGCGCGGCAGGCCTCGGGGCCTGCGCACTCAGGGACTGTGTGCCCCGCCGGGGACTCGCGCCCCCGCCCCGTCCCGTCCTCAGTCCTGGGACAGCACGAACGACGTCGTCGCCTTCGTGAGGCCCTGGGCCTTCGCCTCCACCAGGTAGGTGCCCGGGGTCGCCGAACCCGCCGGGGGTGTCGCGCACTGGGCGGCGCTGGCCGTGCGGTCCCAGTCGACCGTGTAGGTCACCTGGTCGCCGGCCGGGACGCGGAAGTAGAGACTGGCGACGTCCTTGGGGCAGTCGCTGGAGGACCAGAAGCTCTTGTCACTGCCGGCCTGAGTGATCGTCAGGACGGCGCTCTTCGGGCCGAGATCGACCTTGCAGTCGTCGGCGGAGGAGTTCTTCGCGATCAGCTCGATCGAGGGCTTGTCGCCGGGGGCGTACGTGTTGTGCACGCTGCGCAGGGTCAACTTGACCGCCCCCGCAGTGCAGTTGGGGAGGGTGGAGCCGGCCGGGACCTGATCCGCGGAGCCGGTGCCGCCGCCGCTGGAACCACTGCCCGAACCGCCGCTGCCCGCGCCACCCGTACCGCCGGACCCGTCGCCACTGCCGCTGCCGCCGCTGCCGCCGCTTCCCGTGCCGGCACTCGCGCTGGCGCTGGACTCGTCGCGGCCGCCCGGGTGTTGGCTGATCGCGGGTCCGGAACCGGAAGGGCCCGGGGTGATCGTCTGCACGGGGTTCTTCCCGTTGGACCCGTCGGTGTTCTTCTTGCCGCCTCCGCCGCCGCTGCTGACGACCCAGACGATCAGCAGCGCCAACAGCGCCACCAGGGACAGCAGAACGGCCCTCCGACGCCAGTAGATGGTGGAGGGAAGTGGCCCGACCGGATTGCGCATAGATCCCACGGCTCAAACTGTACGAGAGATCCACGCCGGTGCTCGCCCCACCCGCCGCCCCGAGCCCCAACTTTTCCGGATCATCATCCCGGCACACCATCCGAGTTACCGTTCCTTTGGACTGAGCGGGAGTGAGCCCGATCAGCCGCACGCCCCGAACGGTCTTGGGCGCACTGGTCCCCGGCGTACTCAACCCCGGGGCGGCGACACGCATCCTGTGCGTGGTCCGGTCCCGGGAGGTCAGTTCCCTGCGCGACCTGGCCATGTGGATACGGCCAGAGGCGACGGGGAGGCCCTGAACCATCACTCCGGTGGAGCAGGGGCCCCGCACGCTGGCACCGCACCGGTGTCCCAGATCGCATGATCACGCTACTCCAGCCGCCCCAAGGCACCGCAAGCCCGCGAGCCGACCATCACACGATCGAGCTAAAACGACCGCACGCACGCTCCCCAACGAGCAACTGCCAACCCCCACACCGGCCATTCCCGTCCCCCGAGGGCTGCCGGACCCGGGCCTCCGGACGATCAGCGCGCCCCTTCAGGAGCGCGGGAAACGGGGGCAGGGGCGAAAAGCCACTCCTCCGCGCCTTGGAGGAAACCGCGTAGTCCCGCCCCCGCATGGCAGGATCGGAACCGCCATGACTGCACCCACCATGCCCACACCCAGCCCCCAGCCCGACGCCACCGGCAAGACCCTGCACGAACCGGTGATCACCTGGTTCGACGAGCACGCCCGTGACCTCCCCTGGCGCAGCCCCGACGCCGGCCCCTGGGGCGTGATGGTCAGTGAGTTCATGTTGCAGCAGACCCCGGTGAGCCGCGTCCTGCCCGTGTACGAGCAGTGGATCGCCCGCTGGCCCCGCCCCGCCGACCTGGCCAAGGAGGCTCCGGGCGAAGCCGTCCGCGCCTGGGGACGGCTCGGCTACCCCCGCCGCGCGCTCCGGCTGCACGGCGCCGCGGTCGCCATAACGGAACGGCACGGCGGCGACGTACCCAAGGAGCACGCTCAGCTGCTCGCGCTGCCCGGGATCGGGGAGTACACCGCCGCCGCCGTCGCCTCGTTCGCGTACGGGCAGCGGCATGCCGTGCTCGACACCAATGTCAGAAGAGTGTTCGCACGGGCCGTCAGTGGCGTGCAGTACCCGCCGAACGCCACCACCGCCGCCGAACGCAAGCTCGCGCGCGCCCTCCTCCCCGAGAGCGAGGGCACCGCCTCCCGCTGGGCCGCCGCCTCCATGGAGCTCGGCGCGCTGATCTGCACGGCGAAGAACGAGACCTGCCACCGCTGCCCGATCGCCGCGCAGTGCGCCTGGCGGCTGGCCGGCAAGCCGGCGCACGACGGCCCGCCCCGGCGCGGCCAGACGTACGCGGGCACGGACCGCCAGGTGCGCGGCAAGCTCCTCGCCGTACTCAGGGAGGCCGTCGCGGGCCCGGTCCCGCAGTCCGTACTCGATCGGGTGTGGGACGAGCCCGTACAGCGGGCCCGCGCCCTCGACGGACTCGTCGCCGACGGACTCGTGGAGCCGCTCCCGGGTGGTCTGTATCGGCTGCCCCTGACCTAGGGCCTGTCCCCGCGACGCCCCTCACGCCCTCAAAACCACCCCAACCGGGACTTGTAACCACACCGCCTTACCCACCTCATACATCCGTTACACAACCGACGTACAGCCGAGGGCTCACCGCAGGCTGCCTCGGACAACCCCGTGACAACGCCTCCGTAGCTTCATTTCCGTACCGCACGCACAGCAGAACGACAGCGGGACACAGGAAACGGACAACCGGCAGCAGGCGCGAGCCAGGCAGGTCGGAAAACGGGGATGGAGGCGGTTGATCATGGCGCACGGCGAGGTGCTCGAATTCGAGGAGTACGTCCGCACTCGGCAGGACGCGCTGCTGCGCAGTGCCCGTCGCCTGGTCCCCGACCCCGTCGACGCCCAGGACCTGCTGCAGACCGCGCTCGTACGGACGTACGGCCGCTGGGACGGCATCGCGGACAAGCGGCTCGCGGACGCTTACCTGCGCCGCGTGATGATCAATACGCGTACCGAGTGGTGGCGGGCGCGGAAACTCGAAGAGGTGCCCACCGAGCAGCTCCCGGACGCCTGCGTCGACGACTCGACCGAGCAGCACGCGGACCGGGCGCTCCTTATGGACATCATGAAGGTTCTGGCTCCCAAGCAACGCAGCGTCGTGGTGCTGCGACACTGGGAGCAGATGTCCACGGAGGAGACGGCCGCCGCCCTCGGCATGTCGGCCGGAACGGTCAAGAGCACGCTGCACCGGGCGCTCGCCCGGCTCCGCGAGGAGCTGGAGAGCCGCGACCTGGACGCACGCGCGCTCGAACGTGAGGAGCGGGAGCGTTGCGCGGCCTAGGAACTCGGGCCAGGCAGGTCCTGAAGGCGGGGAGTGCGGCGACGGCCGCGCTCACCGCCCTCGGCCTTTTCCTGACCGCCTGCGCCACGGGTGGCACGGGCGCCCGCGACGAGGGTCCGGCGAGCAGGGAGGCGGTGGCGAAGGAGGCCCCGAGCGCCGAGGCCGCCGCCTCCCCGTCCAAGACACCCAAGCGCGTAGACGCGGTCAAGCTCGTCAAGGACGACCCGGAGGTCAGCGAATCGGTCAAGAGCACCCTGACCAAACCGTGCGTCGCCGACGAGTACCCGGTCGACGTGTCGTACGGGGAACTGACCGGAGGGACCACCGACGACATCGTGGTCAACGTCATGACCTGCGGGGATGCTGTGGGAATCGGCTCGTACGTCTACCGCGAGGAAAGCGGCAGATACGAGAATGTCTTCAAGGCCGAGGAGCCGCCGGTCTACGCGGAGATCGACCGGGGCGACCTGGTGGTCACCCAGCAGTTGTACAAGAAGGGCGACCCGGTGGAGTACCCCTCCAGCGAGGAAGTGATCACCTACGGGTGGACCGCGACCCGCTTCACCGAGGAGTCCCGGACGCACAACGACTACAGCAACGCGGTGGGCGGCGTCGACACGCCCGCTCCCGCGAACTGAGCGCAGACGGAGCAGCCGGATGGCAGAGCAGACCCACGTCCTGTTCGTCGAGGACGACGACGTCATCCGCGAGGCCACGCAGCTCGCTCTCGAGCGCGACGGCTTCGCGGTGACGGCCATGCCCGACGGGCTGTCGGGCCTGGAGGCCTTCCGCGCCGACCGTCCCGACATCGCCCTGCTGGACGTGATGGTCCCCGGACTCGACGGCGTCTCGCTGTGCCGCCGCATCCGTGACGAGTCCACCGTCCCCGTGATCATGCTGTCCGCGCGCGCCGACTCGATCGACGTCGTGCTCGGCCTGGAGGCGGGCGCCGACGACTACGTGACCAAGCCCTTCGACGGGGCCGTGCTGGTCGCCCGGATCCGCGCGGTGCTGCGCCGTTTCGGACACGCGAGCGGGCCGAACGGAGCCCCCGAAGAGGCCTCGCCCGTCGACGGCGGGGTGCTCTCCTTCGGCGACCTGGAGATCGACACCGAGGGCATGGAGGTGCTCAAGGGCGGTGCGCCGGTGGCCCTGACGCCCACCGAGATGCGGCTGCTGCTGGAGTTCTCCTCCGCGCCGGGCACGGTGCTGAGCCGCGACAAGCTGCTCGAACGCGTGTGGGACTACGGCTGGGGCGGGGACACCCGCGTCGTCGACGTCCACGTACAGCGGCTGCGGACGAAGATCGGCCAGGACCGGATCGAGACGGTCCGCGGCTTCGGCTACAAGTTGAAGGCCTGAGCAGGGTATGCGGGGGATATTTCAGCGCCGGACTCCGGCGGGCGGCGGCCCGACCGGCCGGAACGGACTGGCCGACGGACGCTACGAACGCGACGAGCGCAGGGCGGCCAATGGGTACGGCCCCATCAACGGGAACGGGTCGGTCAACGGGAGCGGGTCCGCCGGGTGGAACTCACCTGCCGGCCGGGGCACACCCGTCGGCCGGCGCGCATCCGTCGACCGCGGCACACCTGTGAGCATGCGCATGGCGGCCGCCGCCGGGAACTCCGGCATCCGCACGGGCATCCGGTGGAAGCTCAGCGCGGCGATCGCCATGGTCGGCGCGCTGGTCGCGGTCGCGCTCAGCCTCGTCGTGCACAACTCGGCGCGCGTCTCGATGCTCGACAACTCGCGCGACCTGGCGGACGAGCGCATCACAGTCGCCGAGCGCATGTACGAGTCCGGGCGGACCCAGGCCTTCGGGGTCAAGGTCGACGACCCGACCATCCCGAAGGACCTGCTGGCGAAGGTCATGGAGGGCCGGCGCGCCACCTACGTGGCCGACCGTCCGAACGGGGTTCCGGACATCTGGGCGGCCCTCCCCCTCAAGGACGGCCGCGTCCTCTCCCTCCACACCGGTTTCACGGACCGCAACACCGACGTCATGAAGGACCTCGACCAGGCGCTGATCATCGGCTCGATCGCGGTCGTCTTCGGCGGCAGCGCGCTCGGCGTGCTGATCGGCGGCCAGCTCTCACGGCGGCTGCGCAAGGCCGCCGCGGCGGCGAACCAGGTCGCCAAGGGCGAGACCGACGTTCGGGTACGGGAGGCGATCGGCGGGGTCGTGCGCGACGAGACCGACGACCTCGCGCGCGCGGTGGACGCCATGGCGGACGCGCTCCAGCAACGCATCGAGGCCGAGCGCCGGGTGACCGCCGACATCGCCCACGAACTGCGCACGCCGGTGACCGGGTTGCTGACGGCGGCGGAGCTCCTTCCTCCCGGCCGCCCCACGGAACTCGTCCGCGACCGCGCCCAGGCCATGCGGACCCTCGTCGAGGACGTCCTCGAAGTCGCGCGACTGGACGGCGCCTCCGAGCGGGCCGAACTGCAGGACATCCTGCTCGGCGAGTTCGTGTCGCGGCGCGTGGCCGCCAAGGACTCCGACGTCGACGTACGCGTGATCCACGAGTCGGAGGTCACGACGGATCCGCGCCGCCTGGAGCGCGTGTTGTTCAACCTGCTGGCCAATGCGGCACGGCACGGCAAGCCGCCGATCGAGGTCTCGGTCGAGGGCCGGGTCATCCGGGTCCGCGACCACGGTCCCGGCTTCCCCGAGGAACTTCTCGCCGAGGGCCCCAGCCGCTTCCGCACCGGCAGCAGCGACCGCTCGGGCCACGGTCACGGCCTCGGCCTCACCATCGCGGCCGGCCAGGCCCGGGTGCTCGGCGCGCGGCTGACCTTCCGTAACGTCCGGCCCGCGGGAGCCCCGGAGGGCGTGCCCGCGGAGGGGGCGGTCGCGGTGCTGTGGCTGCCGGAGCACGCGCCGACGAACACCGGCAGCTACCCGATACTGCCGACCTGATCGGCCGGGCTCAGCCCTGCCCCCGTGCGGCCCTGCCCCCTGCGGGGCTGCGCCCCCGGCCCGTACAGGAGAAGACCCCCGGGGCGGACACTCCGGGGGTCTTCGGATCAGGCAGGGGTGGATCGGGCGAGGTCGGTGATGTCAGACGGTCTCGGCGACCGTCGGCTTCGGCGTCGAGTCGTTCACCGCACCCTCGGCCTCGTCCGCCGCCGGCGCCCCCGCTCCCCGCAGCGGGACCTCCTTCACGAACACCGCGGCCACCAGCGCGCCCAGCGACACCACCGCGCCCAGCAGGAACGCGGAGTGCGTACCGGAGGACACCGCGTACTGGTAGGCCTCCCGCGCCGCGGCCGGCAGCTTGGCCAGGCTGGCCGCGTCCAGCTGCGCCGACTGCTCGGTGACCTTGGACCCCAGCACCCCGGCCCGCTCGGCCATCACGTCCTGGACCCGGTGGTTGAACAGCGCACCCATGATCGCGACACCGAAGGACGATCCGAGCGTACGGAAGAGGGTGGTGGACGAGGACGCGACGCCCATGTCCTTCATCTCGACGCTGTTCTGCGCGACCAGCATGGTGATCTGCATCAGGCAGCCCATACCGAGGCCGAGCACCGCCATGTACAGCCCGGAGGTGAACCGGGTCGTGCCGGTGTCCATCTGGGAGAGCAGGAACAGACCGACCGCCATGAGAACGCCGCCGACGATCGGGAAGGCCTTGTAGCGCCCGGTGCCGGTGGTGACCCGGCCGGCGACCATCGAGGTCACCAGCATCGCGCCGAGCATCGGCAGCAGGAGCAGCCCGGAGTTGGTCGCGGACGCGCCCTGCACGGACTGCTGGTAGAGCGGCAGGAAGAGAGTGGCGCCGAACATCACGAAACCGGTGATGAAGCCGATGATCGACATCAGCGTGAAGTTGCGGCTGCGGAAGATGTGCAGCGGCATGATCGGCGCGGCGGCCTTGGTCTGCACGAAGACGAAGCCGACCAGCGCGGCGACGCCGATGCCGATGAGCTCCATGATCCTGGCCGAGCCCCAGGCGTACTCGCTGCCGCCCCAGGTGGTGACCAGCACGATGGACGAGATGCCGAGGGCCAGCAGTCCGGCACCGAGGTAGTCGATCTTCGCCTTGAGGCGCTTCTTCGGCAGGTGCAGTACGGCGCTGATGGCGAGGAGCGCGACGATGCCCAGCGGCAGGTTGATGTAGAAGGACCAGCGCCAGCCCCAGTGGTCGGTGATGGTGCCGCCGATGAGCGGTCCGCCGATCATGGCGAGGGCCATGATGCCGGCCATCATGCCCTGGTACTTGCCGCGCTCCCGCGGCGGAATCAGGTCACCGATGATCGCCATGACGCCGACCATCAGACCGCCGGCGCCCAGACCCTGAACGGCACGGAAGCCGATCAGCTGACCCATGTCCTGGGCCATACCGCTGAGCGCGGAGCCGACCAGGAAGATCACGATCGAGGTCATGAAGGCGCCCTTGCGCCCGTACATGTCGCCGAGCTTGCCCCAGATGGGGGTGGAGGCGGCGGTCGCGAGGGTGTACGCGGTCACGACCCATGACAGGTGCTCGAGGCCGCCCAGCTCGCCCACGATCGTCGGCATCGCCGTGCCCACGATCATGTTGTCGAGCATCGCCAGCATCATCGTGATCATGAGCGCGAGCAGCACGACGCGTACGCTGCGCGGCTGTTTCTCGGTCTCTATGACCGCTTCCTTGTTGTCCGCCACGGTTCCACTCCCCTGGGTACTTACTTGCCGCCCGGCAAGTTGACTACACTGAGGGAAGTTAGACCGGTAACTAGCCGGGCGTCAAGTAAGTTTTCCTGGATTTGCCAGTCGGACGACACGTAACGTTTCGAGGAGTGCGAGGAGTACAGAGATGGGCGGCGACACCATGGACGGCACCAAGCGACAGCGGCGCGGGGACACCCGCCAGCGCATCCAGGACGTCGCCCTCGAACTCTTCTCCGAGCACGGCTACGAGAAGACCTCGCTGCGCGAGATCGCCGAGCACCTCGACGTCACGAAGGCGGCGCTCTACTACCACTTCAAGACCAAGGAAGACATCCTCATCAGTCTCTTCCAGGACCTGTCCCGGCCCATGGACGAGCTGATCGAGTGGGCGCGGCAGCAGCCTCGCACGCTGGAGACGAAGCAGGAGATCCTGCGCCGCTACAGCAACGCGCTCGCCGAGGCGGCCCCGCTCTTCCGCTTCATGCAGGAGAACCAGGCGGCCGTCCGCGAGCTGCGCACGGGCGAGGACTTCAAGGACCGCATGATCCGGATGGTCGGCCTGCTCAAGGAGCCGGACGCCGATCTGACGGACCAGGTGCGCTGCGTCAGCGCGCTGTTCTCGATGCACGCCGGGATGTTCCTGCTCAAGGACGTCGAAGGCGACCCCGAGGAGAAGCGCAAGGCCGTCCTGGAGGTCGCGATCGACTTGGTGACACAGGCGCACGGCGGCGCGACCGTCACCCCTGAGGCGTCTTAGACGGTCACACCCTGGGCGCGCAGGAAGACGACCGGGTTGACCGCGGAACCGTAGTTCGGGGTCGTACGGATCTCGAAGTGCAGGTGCGGGCCGGTGGAGTTGCCGGTGCTGCCGGAGAGCGCGATGTGCTGGCCGGTCCCGACGACCTGCCCGATCCGCACGTCTATCCGGGACAGGTGGGCGTACTGCGAGTAGGTCCCGTTGCCGTGCTTGATGACGATGGCGTTGCCGTACGCGGGACCGTCACCGGCGCCGTTGCCGCCGGCCTTGACGACGGTGCCGCCGTGAGCGGCGACGACCTCGGTACCGGTGGGCACGGCGAAGTCCTGCCCGGAGTGGTTGTGCTGCCACAGGTTGCCGGCCTGGTTGAAGCCCGCGGAAAGCGTGTACTTCTTCACCGGGTCGACCCAGGAGGCGGCCGTCTTGGCGGCGGCCGTCTTCACGGCGGCCTGCGGGGCCGCCTCGGTGGCGGCGGCCGCGACCCCGGCACCCAGTACGGCCGTGGCACCCACGCCGACGGCCAGGACGGCCGCCCTGGAGCGGAGCAGGGACATACGGGAGTGGCGGGACGTGACGCGCTTCGACATCGGGAACCTCATGGGGACGGGGACGGGAGTCAGGTCCACCCGTGGACTGGTCGTCGCCGGGTGGGCCATCCCTTGGTAACCCGACTCCTGGCAGACCTACAAAATGCCCATCTACGACGCCAGGTCGTAGTTCACCCTAAAATTTCCCCCTTCTTGACAGACGCCCCACCCCGTATCGAATACGCCCGATTTTTCGTAGTAGAGACGTTTAACTCCACTTACAGGCGTTGCGTTCCGGTGAAGTACGGCCCTCGCGGCACCCCCCTCCCCACCCCCGCACACCCCATGGGGGTTCCGCACCATTAAGTCCGTTTTGCCCCCTCGGCGTCTTCCACTACCCGACCTAGTAACGGACAAATCGCCTGTGCGTCATGTCACCGCACGGGGGTGTCCCAAGGCTTCGTTCGGCCTCCGGCGCGACCCCTTCGTCGCTTCCCTCCGACGTGATCCACCGGACAGGCCCTAGGCTGACCGGAGCAGCGTCACCGTGCCGTCCGGGGGAGCGACATGGAACCAGCAGCCATAGGTGCCAAGTTGGCCTCGAGCGTGGTCACGCCGCTCGTCAAGAAGCTGTTCGTGGCGGACGGGCCGGGCGCCGGGCTGGTCGAGAAGCCGGTGCGGATCTCCGGATTCGTCTCCTTCAGGGGTGAGAAACGGACCGTCGGGGAGAAGGAGCTGACCAAGCTCGCCGCCGAGCTGGTCGCGCGGGCCCTGCGCACCGGGGAACGCCCGCTGGCCGCCGACGAGGAGCAGGCCGTCGTCCACGCCCTCGCCGACACGCTGCACGCCCTCGGGGACCTCGCCATGACCGACGTACAGGCCGTGGAACTCGGTCACGAGGCGCTCGCCCTGCGGCTGCGCGCCGCGAGCGGCAACCCCGAGCGCGATCTCTCCTTCGACGCCACCCTGTTCTACGAGCGGATCCTGAGCGCGGCCTGTCTGCACATCCTGCACTTCTTCACCCAGCGCTCGGCCTTCGTGGCCCGCACGCTGGTCGAGCAGAGCCGGAAGCAGAGTGAACTCATCGCCAAGGTGGACGCTCTGATCGCGCGGACACCGCCGGCCGGCGGCACGGATCCCGCGTTCGAACAGCGGTACCTCGCGTACCTCGCGACCAAGCACAGCCGGCTCACCATCTACGGCATCGACCTCGTCAACTCCCCCGAGCGCTGGCCCCTCGACGCCGCCTACCTCAGCCTGCGGGCCGTGCGGGCCGCCGAGGACGCGGAGGCGACCGGCCCGGGCGGGACACACATCGCGGCCGCCGGCAGCACCCTCCCCGCCGAACAGGTCCTCTCCGAACAGGACCTGGTGCTGCTGCGCGGAGTGGCGGGGTCCGGCAAGACCACCCTCGTGCAGTGGCTGGCCGTGACCGCGGCCCGGGGCGAGCGCGGCGACCGGATCCCGTTCGTCCTGCCCCTGCGCACCCTCGTCCGCCGCCCCGACGGACTCCCGGCACCGGACGGTTTCCTCGCCGCCGCACGCGTGCCCTTCCACGCCACCCAGCCGGACGGCTGGAGCGACCGCGTCCTCGGCGCCGGGCGCGGGCTGCTCCTCGTCGACGGCATCGACGAGATCCCCGAACGCGACCGCGAGCGGACCCGCCGCTGGCTGCGCGAGCTGCTCGACGTCTACCCCGGCAACCAGTGGCTGGTGACCTCCCGCCCCTCGGCCGTCCGCGAGGACTGGCTCACCCCGGACGGCTTCACCGAGCTCGCACTCACCCCGATGAGCCGCGACGACGTCACCGCCTTCATCCGCCGCTGGCACACGGCGGCCCGGCTGGACGCCCCGGACACCGACCGCCTCGACGGCTACGAACACTCCCTCCTCACCGCCGTGGGGACCAAGCCCGACCTCGGCCGGCTCGCCACCAACCCGCTGATGTGCGGGCTGATCTGCGCGCTGCACCGCGACCGCCGGGGCTATCTGCCGCACGGCCGCCAGGAGCTGTACGACGCCGCCCTGTCCATGCTGCTGTCGCGCCGCGACGAGGAGCGGGACATGTTCGCGCCCGACCGTCCGGGCGGCATCCACCTCACGGAACTCCCGCAGATCCAGCTCCTCCAGCGCCTCGCCTACTGGCTCATCCGCAACAACCAGTCCGAGATGGACCGCGACCGCGCCGAACGCATCGTCGCCGACGTCCTGCCCTCCCTCCCGTCCGCCGCCGCGCAGGGCGACGCCCAGGCGATCCTGCGCCACCTCCTCGTGCGCAGCGGCCTGCTCCGCGAACCCACCCTCGGCACCGTCGAGTTCGTGCACCGCACCTTCCAGGACTACCTGGGCGCGCGGGCGGCGGTGGAGGACGGTGACTTCGGGCTGCTGGTGCGAGGCGCCTTCGACTCCCAGTGGTCGGACGTGATCCGGATGGCGGTCGCCCACGCCCGCCCCCGCGAACGGGCCACCCTGCTAGCCGACTTGACCAGGTCCGCCGAGGAGACGTCCGGAACGGCGGGCACGCGTGTACGACTTCTCGCCCTGGCCGCGCTGGAACACGCCACGGAACTCGACCCCCACGTCCGCGCGTCCGTGGAGCGCAACGCCGCCTCGCTCATCCCGCCCCGTACGACCGAGGAGGCCCGCACCCTCGCCGACGCGGGCCCGCTCGTCCTGGAGCTGCTGCCCGGGCCTGGAGGGCTCACCGACGGCGAGGCCAGGGCCGTGGTCATCACCGCGTCACTCATCGGCACGGACGCGGCGCTCCCGGTCCTGTCCCGCTTCCGGTCGCATCCGTCGCTGCTCGTACGGGCCCAACTCGCCTGGACCGCCCACCGGTTCGACACCCGGCGCTACACGGCCGACGTCATCGCCCATCTGCCACCGGACGACCTGTACTTCTGCGCGCACTCCGTCGACCGGCTGCGCGCCCTGCGCGACCTCGGCGGCCGCCCCATGCTCCAGGTCGTCGGGGACATCGACGCGGACGACATACGCGAGGGGCTGCTGCCGGACCAGCTGTCCAAACTCGTCGTACGCGACAACCGCGTCCTGCGTGATCTGAGCTTCCTGTCGGATCAGGCACGGCTCGTACATCTGGACGTCAGCGGCGGCAGCCCGTACGTCGACGACCTCACTCCGCTCGCCGAGCTACCCCTGAAATGGTTTTCGCTCGCCGGCCTGCCCGGACTCGAGAAACCGGACGCGTTGGCACCGCTTTCGGCTTCCCGCACTCTCCGTCTGCTCGACATCGGCATCACGTTGCAGGGGGACTCCCTCGACGAGGTACTCCCCCGGAATCTGCCGGTGACGTATCTGCGGTTCACCAGGAACGCTCTGCGGCACACGGGATTGCGCGGCCTGAGTCATATGCACTCGCTGAAGCAGCTGAGTCTGGCCACACTCCCCGAAAACCTCACCCCCGAGGACTTCGAGGAGATCACCCGGCTTCCCGCTCTACAAGAACTTCGGGTGAACTGGAATGCCGTCGGGTGGAGCGCGGGTCCGGTACTGCCGAACGTGACGAGACTGCGGCTCAACAAGTTCACAGGAAACGAAGACCTCTCAAATGTCCCGGCCCTCTTTCCCGGCTTGCGCAGGCTCACGTTCCATCTCGCCCCGGACGTGACCGACGTACCGGAACATCTCCTGGCATCGCTCCCGGACACCGCGGCCGTCACCTTCGAGAAAACGGACAGCGTGGTGTGAAAAAAAGGGGCTGCCCCGGGACCGAGGTCCCGGGGCAGCCCCTTCGTTCAGGCGAGCGCCGAGCGCTACGCCTCCTTGCTCAGGTTGGGTCCTGCCCCACCCGCGGCCTGCTCGATCGGCGGAACGTCGGGCAGTGCCGACTTCTCCTCACCGCGGAAGGTGAAGGTCTTGGTGTCGCCCTCGCCCTCCGTGTCGACGACCACGATGTGACCGGGGCGCAGCTCGCCGAAGAGGATCTTCTCCGAGAGCGTGTCCTCGATCTCGCGCTGGATCGTGCGACGCAGCGGCCGCGCGCCCAGGACGGGGTCGTAACCCTTCTTGGACAGCAGTTCCTTGGCGGACTGGGAGAGCTCGATGCCCATGTCCCGGTCCTTGAGGCGCTCGTCCACCTTGCCGACCATCAGGTCGACGATCTTGAGGATGTCCTCCTGCGTCAGCTGCGGGAAGACGACCACGTCGTCGACGCGGTTGAGGAACTCGGGGCGGAAGTGCTGCTTGAGCTCGTCCGAGACCTTGTTCTTCATGCGCTCGTAGTTCGACTTCGTGTCACCCGTGGCCGCGAAGCCCAGGTTGAAGCCCTTCGAGATGTCCCGCGTGCCGAGGTTGGTCGTCATGATGATGACCGTGTTCTTGAAGTCCACGACCCGGCCCTGGGAGTCGGTCAGACGACCGTCCTCCAGGATCTGCAGCAGCGAGTTGAAGATGTCCGGGTGGGCCTTCTCGACCTCGTCGAAGAGGACGACGGAGAACGGCTTGCGGCGGACCTTCTCGGTCAGCTGACCGCCCTCTTCGTAGCCCACGTATCCGGGCGGGGAACCGAAGAGACGCGAGACCGTGTGCTTCTCGCTGAACTCCGACATGTCGAGGGAGATCAGCGCGTCCTCGTCACCGAAGAGGAACTCGGCGAGGGCCTTGGACAGCTCGGTCTTACCGACACCGGACGGGCCCGCGAAGATGAACGAACCACCCGGACGCTTCGGGTCCTTCAGACCGGCCCGCGTACGACGGATCGCCTTCGAGAGCGCCTTGACGGCGTCCTTCTGGCCGATGACCCGCTTGTGGAGCTCGTCCTCCATGCGCAGCAGACGCGAGGACTCCTCCTCGGTCAGCTTGAAGACGGGGATGCCGGTCGCGGTCGCGAGGACCTCGGCGATCAGCTCGCCGTCGACCTCGGCGACGACGTCCATGTCGCCGGCCTTCCACTCCTTCTCGCGCTTGGCCTTCGCCGCCAGCAGCTGCTTCTCCTTGTCACGGAGAGAGGCCGCCTTCTCGAAGTCCTGGGAGTCGATGGCCGACTCCTTGTCGCGGCGGACGCCCGCGATCTTCTCGTCGAACTCACGGAGGTCCGGCGGCGCGGTCATCCGGCGGATACGCATCCGGGAACCGGCCTCGTCGATCAGGTCGATCGCCTTGTCCGGCAGGAAGCGGTCCGAGATGTACCGGTCGGCCAGGGTCGCGGCCTGGACCAGTGCCTCGTCCGTGATGGAGACGCGGTGGTGTGCCTCGTAACGGTCGCGCAGGCCCTTGAGGATCTCGATCGTGTGGGGGAGGGAAGGCTCCGCCACCTGGATCGGCTGGAAGCGGCGCTCGAGGGCCGCGTCCTTCTCGAGGTGCTTGCGGTACTCGTCCAGAGTCGTCGCACCGATGGTCTGGAGCTCACCGCGGGCCAGCATCGGCTTCAGGATCGACGCCGCGTCGATGGCGCCCTCGGCGGCACCCGCACCCACGAGCGTGTGCAGCTCGTCGATGAACAGGATGATGTCGCCGCGGGTGCGGATCTCCTTGAGGACCTTCTTCAGACGCTCCTCGAAGTCACCGCGGTAGCGGGAACCGGCGACCAGCGCGCCCAGGTCGAGGGTGTAGAGGTGCTTGTCCTTGAGGGTCTCGGGCACCTCGCCCTTGACGATGGCTTGCGCCAGGCCCTCGACGACGGCGGTCTTGCCGACGCCGGGCTCGCCGATGAGGACCGGGTTGTTCTTGGTCCGGCGGGACAGCACCTGCATGACCCGCTCGATCTCCTTCTCGCGCCCGATGACCGGGTCGAGCTTGGACTCACGAGCGGCCTGGGTGAGGTTCCGGCCGAACTGATCGAGGACCAGGGACGTGGAGGGGGTGCCCTCGGCAGGACCGCCTGCGGTGGCGGTCTCCTTGCCCTGGTAGCCGGAGAGCAGCTGGATGACCTGCTGCCGCACCCGGTTGAGGTCTGCGCCCAGCTTGACCAGGACCTGGGCGGCGACGCCCTCGCCCTCTCGGATCAGGCCGAGCAGGATGTGCTCCGTGCCGATGTAGTTGTGGCCCAGCTGAAGGGCCTCGCGGAGCGACAGCTCCAGGACCTTCTTGGCACGGGGGGTGAAGGGGATGTGCCCGGACGGGGCCTGCTGCCCCTGCCCGATGATCTCCTCCACCTGCTGGCGGACCGCCTCGAGCGAAATCCCGAGGCTCTCCAGGGCCTTAGCGGCGACACCCTCACCCTCGTGGATCAGGCCCAGGAGGATGTGCTCGGTGCCGATGTAGTTGTGGTTGAGCATCCGGGCTTCTTCCTGAGCCAGGACGACAACCCGCCGCGCGCGGTCGGTGAACCTCTCGAACATCGTTAATCGCTCCTCAGAGCGGTCAGGCAGTAAGGGGACGCTCCCCTCCCTGTCCTTCCGCAGCTTAGTCCCGCAAGCGGGGACCGCTCATTCCAACTGCCGACACCGTCCTTGGCCTCCTGACCCCGAACGCCGACATCCTGTCCAACCTGATGGTGCGAGACGATGTTCCCGCAGGCCAGGCAGATACCCTCACCAGCTGTACGCCGATGGCGAACGTGAGATGCCTGAGCCATGCGTGTCGACCCTCCCACTAGGGATGTCTTACCCGTACGCACTGACACTCCATGCCGCGCGCACCGGTTCCCTCCGCTATGGGCGAACACCCTTGCGCCACCGATCGCCCTCACGAGCCCCTTGTTCCGATACTCTGCGCACATAATGAAACACCCAGCGTAACTCTGGAGCCCTTCCGACGGTTGCTCCTGACATGCTTCCCACTGTCCCCCTCCCTCGCCGCCCGCTCCACCCGAGCGACTCGGTGCGGCAGTGGTATGAGAACGAACTCGGCTGGGCGACAGTGCCCGGTTCACCGTTACGACTGGCCTCCGGCCTGCGCTTCGACGTCCTGGACATCCCCGCGGAGGCGGGCGTCAAGGCCCTGCGACACCTGGGTCCGGCCTCTCCGGTGGCACTGCACAGGAGCCGATCGGCACCGCGTGAGGTTCCGGCGGCTCGGCGGGAGGATCCAGCGGCTCGGCGTGAGGTTCCGGCGGCTCGGCGGGAAAAGTGGCCGGCTCGGTACGGGGCGCGGATGTGGCTGCTGGTGGCCGCGGGAAGCGCGGAGGAACTGCCGGGGCTGCTCGACTGGCTGGAGTGGGGCGCTCTCGCGCTCGATCTCACGGCGATCGGCGCGGGCGGGAGCATCGAGGCTCCGCTGCCGCCGGGGGTGCCCGAGGGGCCACTCACCGCGGACGGCGCCGGGGCCGGGACGGATGGGCCCGGCGGGGCCGGTCCACAGGGGGCCGCCGTCTGGTTGCGGCCCCCCGAGCCGGGGTGCGAGGTGGAACCCTCGTTGCCGACTCTGTCGGCCGTGGGGGGCGATGGGGGCGCCCCCGATCTCGTACGCCTCGTGGACACGGTGGCGACGCAGTGCCACCGGGTCCGGCTGCGACGCGCGTGCGCCCAGCCGCCGGCCTACTCGTAGACCTCGGCTGGGCCATGGGCCTCGACTCAGCCGTTGGCCTTCTCGTAGGCCTCGCGAATGGAAGCCGGAACGCGGCCACGGTCGTTGACCTCGTAACCGTTCTCCTTCGCCCACGCGCGGATCTGTGCGGTGTCCTGGCTGCCGCCGGAAGCGACACGCGCCTTTCCACGCCCCCCCGAAGCGCGGCCTCCGGTACGACGACCACCCTTCACGTAGGCCTCGAGAAGGCCACGGAGCTTGTCCGCATTGGCGGTCGTGAGATCGATTTCGTACGTCTTGCCGTCCAGCGCGAACGTCACGGTCTCGTCCGCCTCGCCACCGTCGAGGTCGTCGACAAGAAGGACCTGAACCTTCTGTGCCACCGGATTTCCTTTCATCGATAACTTGAGGGTCGAGGGCCTGCGGCGTCTGCCGCTGTTTCACGTCCCCTGTTATATGCAGTACTGCAGTACGTCGGAAAGCAAACCGCTTTTGCTGGAAAAACACAAACCCCTGGGTGAGACTCGGGGTCCGCTGGCAGACCGGAAACGTGCGCGTTTCGGACATAGGGAACGCGGGCAAGGCGGTCGGGCGGAATAGTCGCCGGCGATCACAGATGCAGAAGCATCCGGCTGTTGCCCAAGGTGTTCGGTTTCACTCGTTCGAGACCGAGGAACTCTGCCACGCCCTCGTCATAGGAACGCAGCAGCTCGGCGTAGACATCCCTGTCGACAGGCGTCTCGCCGATCTCCACGAAGCCGTGCTTCGCGAAGAAGTCGACTTCGAAGGTCAGACAGAAAACCCGGCGAACGCCGAGCCAGCGGGCGGTCTGCAGCAACTTCTCCAGCAACTGATGACCGACGCCGACGCCCTTGACCGAGGGGTTCACCGCGAGAGTGCGCACTTCCGCGAGGTCTTCCCACATGACGTGCAGCGCACCGCAGCCGACCACCTCGGCGTTGTCGTCGCGTTCCGCGACCCAGAACTCCTGGATGTCCTCGTAAAGCGTCACCGTCGCTTTGTCGAGCAGGATGCCACGGCGGACGTTCGCGTCGAGGAGGCGGCGCACGGCCGGGACATCACCGGTCCTGGCCCGCCGGACGGTGACGGCTTTCGCGGTGCCTTCGGGACGCGGTGCTGGATGCTCTGCTGGCATGTCCGGACGCTATCGCCCGGTGCCGCCCGGGTCCGAGTCGGGGTTCTCGCCCGACTCCTTACCCGGCGTCTCACCCGACGCCGCATCAGGCTTCTCATCAGGCTTCTCGACGGACTTCTCGACACGCTTCTCGTCGGCGACGTCCGGGGTTACACGTGTTTCGCCGCCACCCGCGCCTTGTTCGGGGCCTTCTTCAGGCCCTTGCACGATCCGTACGGCATCCCGCAGCGCGCGCCGCTGTTCCTCGCTCATCATGCCGAAGAAGGCGACGAGAGCGGCGGCGGGGTTGTCGCTCTGGGACCACGCGTCGTTCATCAGTGCGGCCGAGTAGGCGGCACGCGTGGAGACCGCCTCATATCGATAGGCCCGGCCTTCCGCCTCCCGGCGCACCCAGCCCTTCTGATGGAGATTGTCCAAAACGGTCATCACCGTGGTGTACGCGATGGACCGTTCCTGTTGAAGGTCTTCCAGGACTTCTCGAACGGTCACCGGGCGGTTCCACTTCCACACCCGCGTCATGACCGCGTCTTCGAGTTCTCCCAATGGGCGAGGCACAGTTCAGAACAATAGTGGGAGATCAGTGACAAAAAGGGCGTACGACTCGAAAAACGTATGAGAACGCATGAGTCGTACGCCGATGAGCACCCCCGACCGGGACGCGGGCCGCGTCGGTCGGGGAGGTCAGGCCTTGATGTCGGGGGAGGCCTGGCGGGCGCTCTCCGCGCGCGCGAGCGCGGCGTCGACGACCGCGTCCTCCTTCGACTTGTTGGCCCCGCCCTGGGTCTTCACGATCGTCACGATCAACCCGATGAAGAACACGGCCATCACTACAGGGGGCACCAGCGCGGAGACGTAGTCCATGCCCCCAGAGTAGCTAGCCCGCGGCGAGCTGCTGCGGCGGGTTCGCCGGTGGCGGCGCCGGCTTTCGCTTCGGCGGGAAGACCTCGCCCGGGGTCGGGATCGGACGGTCCGGACGCGGGCTCCTGGCCGGGGACTGCGGCCGCGGCTCGGTGGCGGGACTGCCCGCGGGCTTCTTCGCGGGTTCCTCCGCGGCCGAGGTCGCGGCCAGGCCGCCGGGGAGAGCCGTCAGGCGGGTACGGGACGCCGGGACCGTGGGCGTGGGGCCGTGGCCCGCGAGGCGGGTACGGACGTCCTGCTCGGCGTGGGGGCGGCAGCGGTCCAGGAGGGCGGCGGCAGTGGGGTTGCCGCGCAGCGCCCGGAGCGCGGCGAGGTCGTCGGGGTCGGGACGGTAGCCCGAGCCGAGGGCCTCCTCCAGGAGGACGAGGTAGCCGGCGGCGGTACCGGGCAGGGCGGTCCGGTACCGGGC
Source organism: Streptomyces sp. NBC_01450 (assembly GCF_036227505.1). Lineage (NCBI taxonomy): Bacteria > Bacillati > Actinomycetota > Actinomycetes > Kitasatosporales > Streptomycetaceae > Streptomyces > Streptomyces sp. NBC_01450. Next base: position 5,231,656 of record NZ_CP109480.1, read on the forward strand.
GAGGTCGGCCAGCAGGAAGGCCCTGAGCCTGGCTCCCTCGCGGGTCGCCTCGTCGACGGACTCGGCGAGGCGGAGGCAGTCCTGGACGTCTTCGGCCGAGGCGGGGGCGGGGTGGAGGGCGAGGGCGAGAGCGCGACGGAGCACACGCAGCTCCTGCGCTCCGAACGCCATGCCGCCGCGGGATCCGTAGGGCGTGGGCATGCGGCGACGATACGCGCTAATCAGACAAAATCCGCATAGCGCCTGCGCGTGTCCCTCCGGGGGTCGGCGGGGGGGTCGACCGCGGGCCGGTGGACCCGACGGCGCCCCCGACGGGGCTCCGCCCCGAACCCCGATCCACCCGATCCACCCGATCCCTTCGCCTGCGGGGCGGTGGGGTTGCTCGCGCAGTTCCCCGCGCCCCTGACGGCTGGGGTCAGGTGCGGGACACGTTGCGTTCGTAGACCAGGCGCAGCCCGATCAGCGTGAGCCACGGCTCGTGTTCGTCGATGACGGAGGACTCGCCGAGAACCATCGGAGCCAGGCCACCCGTGGCGATGACGGTGACGTCGTCGGGATCCTCGGTGAGCTCGCGGACCATCCGGTTGACGACCCCGTCCACCTGGCCCGCGAACCCGTAGATGATGCCGGACTGCATCGCCTCGACGGTGTTCTTGCCGATGACCGCCCGCGGCCGGGCCAGCTCGATCTTGCGCAGCTGCGCCCCCCGCACCCCGAGCGCCTCGACGGAGATCTCGATGCCGGGCGCGATGACACCGCCCGTGTACTCCCCGCGCGCGGAGACCGCGTCGAAGGTGGTCGCCGTACCGAAGTCGACGACGATGGCCGGTCCCCCGTAGAGCTCGACGGCCGCCACCGCGTTGATGATGCGGTCGGCGCCCACCTCCTTGGGGTTGTCCATCAGGATCGGTACGCCGGTCTTGATGCCGGGTTCCACCAGCACAGCGGGGACATCGCCGTAGTAGCGGCGGGTCACCTCGCGCAGCTCGTGCAGTACGGACGGGACTGTCGAGCAGATCGCGATGCCGTCGATGCCGTCGCCCAGTTCCTCGCCGAGCAGTGGATGCATGCCCATCAGGCCCTGGAGGAGCACGGCGAGCTCGTCGGCCGTGCGGCGGGCGTCCGTGGAGATGCGCCAGTGCTCGACGATCTCCTCGCCGTCGAAGAGACCGAGGACGGTGTGCGTGTTGCCGACATCGATGGTGAGCAGCATGAGTCCTACTCCGCCTCGTCCGTCGAGGCCTGGTCCGTCGATGCCTCGCGCAGGTCCAGGCCGATGTCCAGGATCGGCGAGGAGTGGGTCAGCGCGCCCACTGCCAGGAAGTCGACGCCGGTCTTCGCGTACACCCCGGCGCCCGCGAGGGTGAGCCGCCCCGAGGCCTCGAGAAGGGCCCGGCCCTCCACGATGGCCACCGCCTCCTCGCACTCGACGGGCGTGAAGTTGTCGAGAAGGATCAGGTCGGCCCCCGCGTCCACGACCTCGCGCAGCTGGTGCAGCGTGTCGACCTCGACCTCGATCGGCACCTCCGGGAAGGCCTCGCGGACGGCCTCGAAGGCCTGGGCGACGCCTCCGGCGGCGACCACGTGGTTGTCCTTGACCAGTGCCGCGTCCGACAACGACATGCGGTGGTTGACGCCGCCGCCCATGCGCACGGCGAACTTCTCCAGGGCGCGCAAGCCCGGCGTCGTCTTGCGGGTGTCGCGCACGCGGGTGCTGGTGCCCTCCAGGGCGTCCGCCCACGCGCGCGTGGTGGTCGCGATGCCGGACAGCCGGCACAGCAGGTTCAGCGCGCTGCGCTCGGCGGTGAGGAGGTCGCGGGTGCGGGTGGTGACGCTGAGGAGCTTCTGGCCCGCCTCGACCCGGTCGCCGTCCTCGACGTGCCGCTCCACCTCGAACTCGTCGGTGCAGACCACGGAGATGACCGCCTCGGCCACCCGCAGGCCCGCGACGACGCCCGCGTCACGGGCGACGAAGTCGGCGGTGGAGACGGCGTCCTCGGGGATGGTCGCGACGGTCGTCACGTCCACGCCGTGGTCGAGGTCCTCCTGGATGGCGACGTTCGCGATGTCCTCGACCTCCAGGGGGTCGAGCCCGGCGTCGGCGAGGAGCTGGGCGAGCGCGGGGTCGAGGCCGCACTCCATGTAGGTGTCGTCGTCCGCTTCGGCGCCGCAGCCGCAGCCGTCGCCGCAGCCGCCGCTCTGGGCGAGGGGAAGGTCGGGGGTGCTCACTGCTGTCACTGCTCCTGAAGGCGCTGGGGCACGGGGGTCCCCCCGGGTCGGGGGGAGCCGGGGGTTTCCGGGAGGGTCGGGGGGAAGTCTGCGGTGTCCGTGGTGTGTACGGTCAACGTGCGGTCCGGATTCAGCCGTACGACGATGTGGCGGCGCCAGTCGGCGTCGTCGCGGTCGGCGTGGTCCTCGCGCCAGTGGCAGCCACGAGTCTCCTCGCGCAGGCGCGCGGCCGCGACCAGGACCCGGGCCACGCACAGGAGGTTGGTGGCCTCCCAGGTGTCGACTCCGGGCTCGGAGGTCTTGCCGTTCTCGTCGAGGGCGTCACGGGCGTCGGCGTGGAGCTGCTGGAGCCGGCCGGTGGCGGTCTCGAGGGACTCGGCGGAGCGCAGCACACCGGCTCCCTCCGTCATGATCCGCTGGATCGCGAACCGGGCCTCGGGGGCGAGCAGGGGGTGCGCGGGCTTCTCGGGGTGCGGGACCGGGACGGGCACACGCGCGTGGAGGCCGTCTTCCGAGCGGCTGAGCGTGATGTCGGCGGCGATGCGCTCGGCGTAGACGAGGCCTTCCAGGAGCGAGTTGGAGGCGAGTCGGTTGGCGCCGTGGACGCCGGTGCAGGCGACTTCGCCGCATGCGTAGAGGCCGGGCACCGTGGTGCGGCCGCGGGCGTCCGTACGGACGCCTCCGGAGGCGTAGTGGGCGGCCGGGGCGACCGGGACGGGCTCGGTGACCGGGTCGATGCCGTGGGCGCGGCAGGCGGCGAGGATGGTCGGGAAGCGGTGCGCCCACATGTCGGCGCCGAAGTGCAGGGCGTCGAGGTACATGTGCTCGGCGTCCTGCTCCTGCATGCGCCGCATGATGCCCTTGGCGACAATGTCCCGGGGCGCGAGTTCGGCCAGCTCGTGCTGGCCGACCATGAAGCGCACGCCGTCCGCGTCGACCAGGTGGGCGCCCTCGCCGCGTACCGCCTCCGACACCAGCGGCTGCTGGCCCTCGGCGTCCGGGCCGAGGAACAGCACGGTCGGGTGGAACTGGACGAATTCGAGGTCGCTGACCTCGGCGCCGGCGCGCAGGGCGAGTGCCACCCCGTCGCCCGTGGAGACCGACGGGTTGGTGGTCGCGGAGAAGACCTGGCCCATGCCGCCGGTGGCGAGGACCACGGCGGGGGCGTGGACGGCCCCCACGCCGTCGTGCTGGCCCTCTCCCATGACGTGGAGGGTCACACCCGCGGTGCGGCCGTCGGAGTCCGTGAGGAGGTCCAGGACGAGCGCGTTCTCGACCGTGCGCAGGCCACGCGCGCGTACCGCCTCGACGAGCGCCCGGGAGATCTCGGCGCCGGTCGCGTCGCCGCCGGCGTGCGCGATGCGGCGGCGGTGGTGACCGCCCTCGCGGGTGAGTGCCAGCTCGCCTTCGGTGGACTCGTCGAAGTGGGCGCCGGTCTCGATCAGGCGGCGTACGGCGTCGGGGCCCTCGGTGACGAGGATGCGTACGGCGTCCTCGTCACACAGGCCCGCGCCAGCCACCAGGGTGTCGTCGAGGTGCTGCTCGGGGGTGTCGCCGTCGCCGAGGGCCGCGGCGATGCCGCCCTGTGCCCAGCGCGTGGAGCCGTCGTCGAGGCGGGCCTTGGTGACGACGACGGTCTTCAGGCCCGCCGCCTCGCAGCGCAGCGCCGCGGTGAGGCCCGCGACGCCGGAGCCGACGACCACCACGTCCGCGGTGAGGGCCCAGCCGGGGGCGGGCGCGTGCAGTCGTATCCCAGTGTCCGTGGGTGTACCTGTACCTGTGCCTGTGCCGGTCACGAGGCGGCTCCGAAGGTGAGGGGGAGGTTGTCGATCAGGCGGGTCGTCCCGACCCGGGCGGCGACGGCGAGGACCGCCTCGCCGGTGAAGTCGTCCTCGATCTCGGTGAAGTCGGACGGGTCGACCAGCGCCAGATAGTCCAGGGCCAGTGGCGGCTGGAGGCGGGCGGCCTCGTCCAGGACGAGGCGGGCGGCGGCGCGGACGGCGAAGGGGCCGCCGGGTACGGCCTTGGCGACGGCGTGCGCGTCGGCGGCGGCGCGGGATTCGCCGATCGCGCTGAGCGCCTCGGCACGCGCGCGCGTGGCGGGCACTTCGCGGGCCCGGGCGCGCAGGGCCTCCTGGGCGGCGTGCCGGTCGCGGCCCGCGAAGAGGGCCTGGGAGAGGGCGAGCGCGGTGCGCCGCTCCTCGGGCGAGAGGTAGCGGTTGCGGCTGGAGAGGGCGAGCCCGTCCTCCTCGCGCACGGTGGGCACGCCGACGATCTCCACGCCGAAGTTCAGGTCGCGCACCATCCGGCGGATCAGGGCGAGCTGCTGGGCGTCCTTCTGCCCGAAGAGCGCCGCGTCGGGCCGGGTGAGGTGCAGCAGCTTGGCGACGACGGTGAGCATGCCGTCGAAGTGGCCGGGGCGCACGGCGCCCTCCAGGCGCGCACCCATGGGGCCCGCGGAGAGGCGGACCTGGGGCTCGCCGCCGGGGTAGACCTCGTCCACGGAGGGGGCGAACACCGCGTCCGCACCCGCCTCCTCGGCGATCTTGAGGTCGGCGTCGAGGGTGCGCGGGTAGCGGTCGAGGTCCTCGCCCTCGCCGAACTGGAGCGGGTTCACGAAGACCGTGACGACGACTTCGCCCTCGGGTCCGGCGATCTCGCGGGCGGCGCGGATCAGCGTGGCGTGCCCCTCGTGCAGGGCGCCCATGGTCATCACGACGGCCCGGCGGCCGCGGCGTACACGCGCGTGCAGCTCGTCGGCGGTACGCAGCAGGGTGGTGGTCATCGGTCGCTCCCGTCGTCGGGCAGGGTCGCGCCGTCGGCGAGTACCCCGAGGAGGTCCTCGGCGAGTTCCGGCTTCAGCAGTCCGTGGGCCAGCGCCCGGTCGGCGGTCGCGCGGGCCATCGCGAGATAGCCGGCGACGGTTCCCGGGGCGTGCTTGCGCAGTTCGGCCACGTGCGCGGCGACCGTGCCCGCGTCCCCGCGCGCGACGGGCCCGGTGAGGGCGGCGTCGCCCGACCTGAGGGCGTTGTCGAGGGCGGCGCCGAGCAGCGGGCCGAGCATCCGGTCGGGGGCCTCCACGCCGGCGGTGCGCAGCAGTTCCATGGACTCGGCGACCAGGGTCACCAGGTGGTTGGCGCCGAGCGCGAGAGCCGCGTGGTAGAGCGGGCGGGACTCCTCGGCGATCCACTCGGGCTCGCCGCCCATCTCGATGACCAGGGCCTCGGCGGCCAGGCGCAGCTGTTCGGGCGCGGTGACCCCGAAGGAGCATCCGGCGAGCCGCTGCACGTCCACCGGGGTGCCGGTGAACGTCATGGCGGGGTGCAGCGCGAGCGGGAGGGCGCCCGCCCTGAGCGCCGGGTCGAGCACTCGCGCGCCGTACCGCCCGGAGGTGTGCACCAGCAGTTGTCCGGGCCGGATGGCGCCCGTCTCGGCGAGCCCCTCGACGAGCCCGGGCAGGGCGTCGTCCGGGACGGTCAGCAGGACCAGGTCGGAGCGCTCCATGACCTGCGCCGGGGAGAGCAGCGGCACGTCGGGCAGGAGCAGCGCGGCGCGCCGCCTGGAGGCGTCGGAGACCCCGGAGACGGCCACCGGACGGTGCCCGGCGAGCTGGAGGGCCGCGGCGAGGGCGGGGCCGACACGGCCCGCGCCGACAACGCCGACGGTGAGCCGCGCGGGGCGGTCCTTGGGGTCTGGCTGGGGGAATGTACTCACTCGACGGCGGCCTTCCGTTCCAGTCCGCTCGGGGTACCGGACGATTTCTCGTCATGTTAACGCGATTGGTTCGAGCGCCGTTTTCGTTGTCCACAGGCTGTGGGTTTCCGCAGGTCGCGGGGGGTGGGGAAAACGAGGGTGCCGAGGCGGGGCGGCGCGCGGCATCATCCGGGGATGAGCGATACGGCGGAAGCGACGGCGGGACAGGACCCGGAGAGTGCGGGCCAGGACCCGCACGAGGCGGCCGAGCGGCTGCGGGAGCGGCGGGGTGCCGCGCTGCGGGCGGCCCGGCGCCAGCTGTGGCGGCCCAGCCACCTGGACACGGTGCGGACACGGCTGGCCTGGCTGAACGACGGCGCCGAAGGCGCGTACGACCTCGACCGCCCCGTCGACCTGTACGGCGGCCAGATCGTCGAGACCCTGGAGGAGCGGGTCGCGGGCCTGCTCGGCAAGGAGGCGGCCGCCTTCTTCCCCACCGGCACCATGGCCCAGCAGGTCGCCCTGCGCTGCTGGGCGGGCCGCACCGGGAATTCGACCGTCGCGCTTCATGCGCTCGGCCACCCCGAGGTCCATGAACGGCATGCGTTCAGCCAGGTCAGCGGCCTGCGCCCGGTGCGGGTGACCGACGAGCCCCGGCTTCCCACCGCCGAGGAGGTACGGGATTTCGAGGAGCCTTTCGGGGCGCTGCTGCTCGAACTGCCTCTCAGGGACGCCGGTTTTGTACTGCCCTCCTGGGAGGAGCTGTCCGGGGTCGTGGAGGCCGCCCGGGACCGTGACGCGGTGGTCCACTTCGACGGCGCCCGCCTGTGGGAGTGCACGACGCACTTCGGCCGCCCCCTGGACGAGATCGCGGGCCTCGCGGACAGCGTGTACGTGTCGTTCTACAAGTCGCTCGAAGGCTTCGGCGGGGCGGCGATCGCGGGCCCGAAGACGCTGATCGACGAGGCGAAGACCTGGCGGCACCGGTACGGCGGCATGATCCTCCAGCAGTTCCCCACCGTCCTCGCCGCGCTCATCGGCCTGGAGCGGGAGCTGCCCCGGTTGCCGGAGTACGTGGCCCACGCGCGCGTGGTCGCCGCCGCTCTGCGCGAGGGGTTCACGGAGGCCAAGGTCCCCTGGGCGCGCGTCCACCCTGTGGAGCCGCACACCCATCAGTTCCAGGTCTGGCTGCCGTACGACCCCGATGTCCTCACGGACGCGGCGCTGCGGCAGACCGAGGAGACGAAGACCTCGCTCTTCTCCCAGAGCTGGATGCGGGGCGGTCCGGGGCTCGCGCTCACCGAGGTCACGGTGGCGGCGCCCGGCCTGGAGTGGACGGCGCAGGACGTACGGGCCGCCGTCCGGGAGTTCGTCGAGCGACTGCCCGGCTGACGCCGCGCGAAGACCGGGTTCGGGCTGTGACCCCGGATCGCGACCGCCTTCCGCGGCTGTCGCCCCGCTTGGCCGCCGCCCCGATTGACGGTCTCCGTCAATCGGGGCGGCGTTGTCGGTGGCGGAGTGCACCATGAGGTCATGAGCGTGCGCATCGACGTCACCGGGCTGCGGCAGGAGCGGATCTCCGTCGTGCCGTCGCCCCTGGCCGAGCTCTGCATGGCGCTGCACGCGCTGTCCGAGCCGGGTCACCACCCCGGGCTGCAGGGCTGGGCGACCGGCGTGACAGCCCGGCTCGACTCGCATCTCGCGGACCGGATGTGCGAGGCCGACTTCCTGTGGCGGACGACGTTCTCGGACCTGTTCCTGCCGTACGCGGGGATTCCCGGCGGGACCACGCTCCCGGGCGCCACGCTCGCCGAGGAGCTGGACCTGCTGGACAAGCTGACCGACGAGCAGTTCGTGGACGCCGCCCTGGAGTTCACCTGCGCGCTTCCGTACGCGGCGCCGGGCCGGGACACGCTCTCCGACCCCGAGTTGCAGCGGCGCGCGCTGGAGCTGGCCGCCGCGCGCGGACCCCAGCAGGTGCGGTTCAGCAAGCGGCTGCTGGACGATCCGCCGCAGATCCGGGCATGGCTGCGGCAGTTCCTGGAGGACTGCGACGAGGCCTTCTTCGCCGAGACCTGGTCCCGGCTGCGCCACCAGCTCGCGGCGGACGCCCGCCACAAGACGGACCTGCTGCGGCACAAGGGCCTGGCCGAGGCCGTGGCCTCGGTGTCCCCGGCGGTGACGCTGGACGAGACCGGCCGGACGATCACGGTCGACAAGCTGGGCGAGGGCCAGACGGCCACCGGGGAGGGCGGGCTCCTCCTCGTGCCGACCAGTCTCGGCTGGCCGCACCTGATGGTGCTGCACCGCTACGGCTGGCAGCCGGTGCTGCACTACCCGGTCGGTTCCCCGGAGCTCGCGGCACCGTTCTCGCTGGAGCAGCTGACCCTGCGGATGACCGCCCTGTCCCATCCGGTCCGGATGCGGATCTGCCGCAGCCTGGCCCGCAGCGCGTTCACCACGGGCGAGCTGGCGCAGCTGAACGGGATGACGGCCCCGGAGATATCCCGGCACCTGGGCGTGCTCAAGAAGGCGGGCCTGATCACCACGAGGCGCCGCGGGCGGTACGTGCTGCACCAGCTGGACGTCAGTGTCGTGGCCCGGCTGGGCAGCGACTTCCTGGAGGGCATCCTGCGCTGAGCCCGGCAGCACCACGCCGAACTCGCAGTTCAGGTGGCAGCATGCGGCGCAGACCGAAACCGGCGTGTTCCGGGTCGCAGACGACGCTGCCGGGCAGCCGTCGCCGGATCTCGTGTGCGGGCGGCTTCTTGATGGATCGCCGCCCCCGAAAGGGACGTTGATCCACAGGAGCGTGCGCAGACCCTAGTGGGCCCCGGTCACGCCCCGGTCACGCCACCGGCCATCAGCGTTGCCCGCCCGCCCGTACGAGCCCCGTCTCGTAGGCGAGGACGACCACCTGCACCCGGTCCCGCAGCCCCAGCTTGGTCAGGATGCGCCCCACGTGCGTCTTCACAGTGGCCTCGGACAGCACGAGCCGGGCCGCGATCTCGCCGTTCGACAGGCCCTGCGCGACCAGCATCATCACCTCGCGCTCACGGTCGGTGAGCCGCTCCAGCTCCTTGTGCTGAGGCTCCTTGCCGGCGTTGGGCAGCATCGGCGCGAAGCGGTCGAGCAGGCGCCGGGTGGTGGAGGGCGCGACCACCGCGTCACCGCTGTGCACGGAGCGGATGGCGGCGAGCAGCTCGCCGGGCGGCACGTCCTTGAGCATGAAGCCGGAGGCGCCCGCCTTCAGCCCGGAGAAGGCGTACTCGTCGAGGTCGAAGGTGGTGAGGATCAGCACCTTCGGAGGGTTGGGATCCGAGCAGATGCGTCGGGTGGTCTCCACACCGTCCAGCTTCGGCATGCGGACGTCCATCAGCACCACGTCGACCGCCGTCGACCGCAGGACCTGGAGGGCCTCGACGCCGTCGCCCGCCTCGGCCACGACCTCCATGTCCGGCTGGGCATCGAGCACCATCCGGAAGCCGGTGCGCAGCAGCACCTGGTCGTCGACGAGCATCACGCGGATCGCCATCGGGGTCTCTTCCCTCTCCATCAACGGTCAAAAGGCTTTAGAACAACGGTCAAAAGGCTTTGGAAATGGCCAAAAGGTGTCGTTACAGGTGTCAGTGAGCCGACTTGAGCGGCAGCAGGGCGCTGATGCGGAAGCCTCCACCCGGGCGCGGCCCCGCGTCCAGGGTGCCGCCGACCATACCGACACGCTCGCGCATCCCGATCAGGCCGTGCCCCTGGCCGTCGGCGCCGCCCTCCTCGTACAGCTCGTGGGGCGCGCCCTTGCCGTCGTCCTCGACGAGCAGCCCGAGCCCGTCGTCGAAGTAGACCAGGCGCACGCTCGCGCCCGCGTTCGGGCCGCCGTGCTTGCGCGTGTTGGTGAGCGCCTCCTGGACGATGCGGTACGCCGTGAGCTCCACCCCGCTGGGCAGCGGGCGCGGGGTGCCCTCGACCTTGAAGTCGACGGGCAGGCCCGAGGTGCGGCACTGCTCGATGAGGTCGTCGAGCTGTTCGACGTCGGGCTGCGGCACGTACTCACCGCTCTCCTGGTGCTCGCCGGTGCGCAGCACGCCGAGCAGGCGGCGCATCTCGGCGAGGGCCTGGCGACCGGTCCCGGAGATGGTCTCGAGGGCCTTCCTGGCCTGCTCGGGGGCGGTGTCCATGACGTACGCGGCACCGTCGGCCTGCACCACCATCACCGAGACGTTGTGCGCGACCACGTCGTGCAGCTCACGGGCGATCCGGGCGCGCTCGGCGGCGACGGCCACCTTGGCCTGCGCCTCGCGCTCCTTCTCCAGACGGGCGGCGCGCTCCTCCAACTGAGCGAGGTAGGCGCGGCGGGTGCGGATGGAGTCGCCGAGGACCCAGGCGAGCGCGAAGGGAACCGTCTGGAAGATCACTATCAGGACGGCGCCCAGCGGGCCCTGATCCTTCAGGGGCCAGCGGAGCTGCCCGACGGTCGCCGCGCACAGGCCGCCGATCAGCCCGAGGCGCGAAGCCCAGCGGGCACCGTCCGCGGCGACGGTATAGATGATCACCAGCATCGCGAAGTCCGCGGGCGCCGGCGGGACGTCCAGGATCACCTGTGCGACACCTGCCACCGCGGCCAGCACCAGCATCTTCTCGGGCATGAGGCGGCGCAGCGCGACGACCGCGCTCAGTACGACGGCGATCGGGAGCGCCGCGGCGAGCGACCCGCGCTGATCGGCGGCGCCGTTGACATTGCTCAGGCTCACGCCGGAGATCCCGAGCAGGACGACGGCCCAGAAGCTGTCGACCCATGTCGGGTGCCTGCGGAGGAAGTCATAAAGGCGCTGCACGTAACCCAGAGTAGGGAAGCACGCGGTGTGCAGGGGTCAACCGGAGGGTCGATCCGCGACGGGCGCTCGTACTCCCCAAGGTGGATGCTCCCCCGTCCGAGACGGATAGTGCCCGTCTTTCGGCAGGGCCTAGCCTGGCCCGGTGAGGCATGTGGGGACAGGTGAGTGGCGAGGTTGGCGCGAGGCGACGGAGGAGGCCCTGTACGGGCCCTGCGGCTTCTATCGCGGGCCCGAGGGGCCGGCCGGCCACTTCCGTACGTCGGTGCACGCGTCCCCGCTGTTCGCCGCGGCCGTGGCCCGGCTGCTGTGCCGGGTCGACGAGGCCCTCGGCCGCCCCGCCGAGCTCGCCTTCGTGGACATGGCGGCCGGCCGCGGTGAGCTGGTGGCCGCCGTCCTCGCCGCGCTCCCTGCCGAAGTGGCCTCCCGCGCGCGCGGGTACGCCGTCGAACGTGCCGACCGCCCCGCCGGTCTCGATCACCGGGTCGAGTGGCTCACCCGGCCCCCGGAGGGGATCACCGGGCTGCTGTTCGCCAACGAGTGGCTGGACAACGTGCCGGTGGAGGTGGCGGAGGTGGACGCGACGGGCGTACCCCGGCTGGTTCTCGTACGGGATGACGACGGGGCCGAGCGCCTGGGCGACCCCGTGGCCGGGGCGGAGGCGGAGTGGCTGCGGAGGTGGTGGCCCCTGACCCCCGAAGAGGCGCCTTCCCCAGGGACGCCCTCCGAAGAGGCGCCCTTCGAGGGGGCCCGCGCCGAGATCGGCCTCCCCAGGGACACCGCCTGGGCCAGTGCGGTCGCCTCCCTGGACCGGGGTCTCGCCGTCGCCGTCGACTACGCGCACTTCGCCGCGGCGCGCCCGCCCTACGGGACGCTCACCGGCTTCCGCGAGGGCAGGGAGACGGTGCCCGTCCCGGACGGTTCGTGCGACATCACGGCGCATGTGGCGCTGGATGCCTGCGCGCTGCCCGGAGGGCGCGTGGTGACCCAGCGGGCGGCACTGCGCGCGCTCGGCGTGAGCGGCGCCAGGCCGGCGCTCACGCTCGCCACCACGGACCCCGCCGCCTACGTACGCGCTCTGGCGGGCGCGGGGGAAGCCGCCGAACTCACCGCGACCGGCGGCCTGGGCGACTTCGGCTGGCTGCTCCAGCCGGTTGGAATTCCCAACCCACTGATCGACGGCCTCCTTGCCGACGATCCACCGGCCGACGGCCTACTTGTCGATGTCCCCGACCACGAAGAACAGTGACCCCAGGATCGCCACCATGTCCGAGACCAGCGTCCCGGGCAGTAGCTCCACCAGCGCCTGGATGTTGTTGAACGAGGCCGAGCGCAGCTTCAGCCGGTACGGGGTCTTCTCGCCCTTGCTGACCAGGTAGTAGCCGTTGATCCCGAGGGGGTTCTCGGTCCAGGCGTAGGTGTGTCCCTCGGGCGCCTTCAGGACCTTCGGGAGGCGCTGGTTGATCGGCCCGGCCGGAAGGTCCGCGAGCCGGTCGAGGCAGGCGTCGGCCAGATCGAGCGCGTTGTGCGTCTGCTCCAGGAGGCACTCGAAGCGCGCCAGACAGTCACCCTCCTGGCGGGTGACGACCTTCAGGGTGTCCTGGAGTTCCCCGTAGGCGAGGTACGGCTCGTCCCGGCGCAGGTCGAAGTCGACGCCCGAGGCGCGCGCGATCGGCCCGCTCACTCCGTAGGCGTGCACGGCCTCCGGGGCGAGGGTGCCCACGCCCCGCGTACGCCCCCGGAAGATCTCGTTGCCGAGCACCAGGTCGTCGTACACGCCCATCCGCGAGCGCAGGGCCGTGACGGCGCCACGCGCGCGGGTGGTCCATCCGGCGGGGAGGTCCTCCTTGAGACCGCCGACGCGGTTGAACATGTAGTGCATGCGCCCGCCGGAGATCTCCTCCATGACGTGCTGGAGTTCCTCGCGCTCCGTGAAGGCGTAGAAGATGGGGGTGATCCCGCCCAGCTCCAGGGGGTACGAGCCCAGGAACATCAAGTGGTTCAGGACCCGGTTGAGCTCCGCGAGCAGGGTGCGCATCCACACCGCGCGCTCGGGGACCTCCATGCCGAGCATCCGCTCCACGGCGAGGACCACGCCCAGCTCGTTCGAGAAGGCGGAGAGCCAGTCGTGACGGTTGGCGAGCATGACGATCTGGCGGTAGTCACGGGCCTCGAAGAGCTTCTCCGCGCCACGGTGCATATAACCGATCACCGGTTCCGCGTGCTGGATCCGCTCACCGTCCAGGACCAGCTTCAGCCGCAGCACGCCGTGCGTGGACGGGTGCTGGGGTCCGATGTTGAGCACCATGTCGGTACTCTCCGCGGCGCCGCCGATACCGACCATGGTCTCCGTCGTAGGAGTCATGGGGACAGTCTGTCGTACGTACCCTTGCGGCATGGATACGGGGAGCGCGGAGACCGCGGGAAACACGGCGGCGGAGCCGGTCTGGACCGGACTGCCACCGGGACTGCTGCGGATGCGCCGGCTGCTGCTGGTGGTGTGGCTGGGACTGCTGACGATCGCCCTGGGGCTGCTTCTCGGGGTGTTCGCGGGCGCCGCGTGGGCGGCCTTCGCGCTGCTGCCGCTCGCCCTGATGGTGTGGGGCTGGCCGATGCTGGGGCGCAACTGGCGCTCCTGGCGGTACGCCGAGCGCGCGGACGACCTGCTGATCAGCCGGGGTGTGCTGTTCCGCGAGGAGACCGTGGTGCCGTACGGGCGGATGCAGCTGGTCGAGGTGACCTCCGGGCCCGTGGAGCGGCACTTCGGGCTCGCGAGTGTGCAGCTGCACACGGCGGCCGCCGCGACGGACGCGTGCATCCCGGGTCTGGACCCGGCCGAGGCCGAGCGGCTGCGCGACCGGCTGACCGAGCTGGGCGAGGCCCGATCGGCGGGGCTGTGAGCACGCCGGCGCCGGGCGCGGAGGACGCCATACGGGAGGAGAAGCCGCTGGTGGAGCGGCGGCTGCACCCCGTGACACCGTTCCGGCGCGCCTGGGCGCCGGTCGCCGTGGTCGCCGGGTGGGCCGTCCACGACCCCAACCAGGCGCAGGAGCAGCTGACCAGGCTGACGACGACCGCGCTGCTCATCGGTCTCGCCGTGATCGTCCCGGCGGCCGCCCTCTACGGCTTTCTGAGCTGGTGGTTCACGCACTTCGCGGTGACCGAGACCGAACTGCGCATCCGTACCGGCCTGTTGTTCCGGCGCACCGCGCACATCCGGCTCGACCGGCTGCAGGCCGTCGACGTCACCCAGCCACTGCTGGCCCGCGTCGCGGGCGTCACCAAGCTCAAACTCGACGTCATAGGAACGGACAAGAAGGACGAACTCGCCTTCCTCGGCGAGGACGAGGCCCGCACCCTGCGCGCCGAACTCCTCGCCCGCGCCGCCGGTTTCGCCCCCGAGACGGCTCACGAGGTCGGCGAGGCGCCGGTGCGGCAGCTGCTGCACGTCCCGGCGGGCTTCCTCGCCGTCTCCCTCGTCCTCACCGGCGCCACCTGGGGCTCCCTGGCCGCCGCGCTCGTCGTGCCCCCGTTCCTGTGGTTCACCACCCACAGCGTGTGGACGGTCCTCGCCACCGGGGTGCCGCTGCTCGGCGCCGCGGGCGCGAGCAGCGTGGGGCGGTTCGTCGCCGAGTACGACTGGACGGTGGGCGAGTCCCCGGACGGGCTGCGCATCGACCACGGCCTCCTCGACCGTACGCACGAGACGGTGCCGCCCGGACGCGTGCAGACCGTACGGATCGTCGAACCGCTGCTGTGGCGGCGGCGCGGGTGGGTGCGGGTGGAACTCGACGTGGCGGGGTCCTCGAACTCCGTCCTCGTGCCCGTCGCTCCACGCGAGGTCGCCGAGTCGGTGATCGCGGGGGTGCTCCCCGGCGTGACCGTGCCGTCCGCCCTGTCCCGGCCACCGCGCCGGGCCTGGTGGTGCGTGCCGCTGTGGTGGCGGGGTTACGGGCTCGCCGTCACCGACACCGTCTTCGCGGCGCGTCACGGGCTGCTGCGCCGCCGCCTCTCGCTCGTGCCGCACGCGAAGGTGCAGAGCGTACGGCTGACACAGGGGCCCTGGGAGCGCTTCAAGGGCGTCGCCGACGTCCACGTGGACACGGGAGCCGACAAGACGGTGACGGCGCGGCTGCGGGACGCCTCGGAGGCCGCGGAGCTGCTTCAGTCGCAGGCCGACCGGTCACGGACGGGGCGGCGGGAGGCCCGGCCGGACCGGTGGATGGCCTGAGACCCTGAGACGACGTGCGCCGACATGCGATGGCATGCGCCGGCGTGCGGCCTGGGACGGCGTGAGGGCAGTGGCCTGAGCCACTGCCCTCATCTGCGTGAGCCACGTGCCGGGCGGCTTCAGGAAGCCGCGGTCCGCAGCTCCGCCAGGTCGATCTGCTCGGTCTCGTCGTGCGCGGTCAGGTCGATGACCTGGCCGACACCGCGGGACCCCTCGTCGACGGGCTTGAAGCCGGACTCGGCCTCGGCCTTGTGCAGGGCGAGCGCCTCCTGTCCGACCACGTCCGCGAGGTCCTCGTTCTGCATGGCCTCCATGGCGGCCGAGGACGTCCCCTTCTGCGTACCGAAGAAGTCGAAACCGCCCTCGACCGAGGGGCGCCGCACGGGCGCGGCCGGGGCGACGGCCACCGCCGTCGGCACGGTGAAGTGCCCGGAGGCACGGGCCGGCTTCGTCGGCTTCACAGGGTGGGGTGCCTGCGCGGGGGGCTCCGCCTCGACGGACACCGCGCGCGCGGCGGGAACGGGCAGCGCCGCCGGCTTGGCGTCGGTCAGGGGGCGGCTGCCCTTCGGAGGGCCGTCGGTCGGAGGTTCTCCTTTGACAGACCCTCCTTTGGCGGGCTCGCCTTTGGCGGACTCTCCTTTGGCGTGCTCTCCTTTGGCGTGCTCTCCCTCGTCGGAACCGGAGGCAGCGGCATCGGCATTGGACTCGGCATCGGAATCCGAGGCGGCTTCGGTTTCGACCTCGGCTTCGGAGCCCGCTTGGGAGTCGACGTCGGCTTCGGCCTCGGCGCCGGGCTTCGCGTCGTCGTCCGGATCGGTGTCGGGGTCGGCGTCCGTGTCGGTATCCGGGTCGGTGTCCGATGCGGTGTCCGTGAGGGACACTTCGGCCGCCGCCTCGCCGTTCGTGATCCGGCTCAGCGCGGTGCTGGCGCGCAGGAAGAGCGACGACCCGGCCGGGGAGAAGACCTGGGTGGACGCGGGCGCGTCCGTCGGCTCCTCGGCGGCGTTCTCCGCCTCCGCGGCGGTCGCGTCTTCGGCGGTGCCGCCGTCGTCCGTGTCCTCGCCTGCGCCGTCGCCCGCACCCTCGTTCAAGTCCTCGTCCTCGGCAGCCACGCCCTCCGGAGCCTCCGGCTCCGCCGAGTCGACGGCGTCCAAGGATTCCGCGGACTCCACGGTCTCCGCCCCGGCGGGCAGCGCGCGAGCGGGGGCCACCGTCTCTATCTCGAGCAGCCGGCGTCCCTCCAGGGCGCTCGCCCGCTCCGTCTCCGCCGTGGCGTACCGCCGCAGCAGTGCCGCGTGCTCGTTGCGCAGGCCCGCCAGCTCCGCCCGCTTCGCGCGCAGCTTGTGCTCGAGCTTCGTGCGCAGCTCGCGCGACTCGTCGAGGTCGGTGTCGAGCTCGGCGACGCGCTCCTCGTGACGCCACTCGTCACTCGCACGCGCGCGCGTGAGGTCCGCGACCCGCTTGCCCGCCGCCGTGTCCCAGCGGCGCATGACGACACCGCCCGCGACGGCGGTCACCGCGGCGGCCGCGGCCAAGGCGCGGAGCACCGTTGGTTCCGTGAACAGCCAGGGCCCCACGGCACAGACGAGCGAGACGCCTGCGATCGCCGAAGGAGGCAGCAGCCGGTGCAGAGGTGGGGAATGGCGGTGACGTCCACGTGGCATGGCCAGAAACTTACCGCGCGTAGGCGAATCTTGGAGCCCCGCCCGGTAAAAACACGGCCACCCCAGGGGTTTCACATCGCCACAGCCGCCTATAAGGGCAACTCCTTGTCCGGCAAGGGCTCCCGCTTGCCCCACAAGGCGGCTACTTGTTGATCAATTTCCTTGAGTTCGAGTGATTCGGGAGATTCGAGGGACTCGGGGAATTCCACGAGGGGCGGCACGTATCACGCGGGCCGCCCCGTATTCGGGGACGACGGTCAACGGTCGCTCAGCCGCCCGCTGAACCACTGCAGCGTCGCCGGGATCTCCCGCCGCCACGTGTTGAAGTTGTGGCCGCCGCTGTCGAGGATGATCGACGCGATCCAGGTGCGCTGCTTGGACTGCACGAGGCTGATGAACTTCAGCGTCTCCTTGTAGTTGTGCTCGCCCACCTTGCTGCTGGTGACCAGCAGCGATGTGTCGGGCGCGGGCTTGTGCTGCATGAACCAGCGCAGGTCCGCGTTGTTGCGCAGCTCCTTGTTCCCATGGAAGAGGTCGCCCGTCGTGGGGTCGATCGGCGCCTTGTAGTACGGCGACAGACCCGCCCCGGCGGCGTACGCCTCGGGGTGGTGCAGTGCCAGCTTCAACGCGCAGTAGCCGCCCGTGGAATCGCCGGCGATGCCCCAGCTTCCGGGCTTTTTGCCCACCCTGTAGTGAGCCGATACGGCCTCGGGGAGGTCCTTGGCGAAGAACGTCTCGGTCTGCGGGCCGCCCGGGATGTCCACGCACTCCGTGTCCCGCGGCGGCGCGACCGTCGGCCGCATCATGACGAGGATCATCGGCTGCATCTGCCCGTTCTTCGACAACTCGTGGGCCGTCTGCGGATAGTGCAGTCCCTTGATGAGCGCCGCGGCGGTGCCCGGGTAGCCGGTGAGGACCGTGACCGCCGGGAAAGTGCGGGTGCGGTAGCGCGCCTGGAAGTACTCGGGAGGCAGGTAGACGAACGCGGGCGTGGCGATGTGCGTCGTACGGCCGACGATGTCGACCTTCTGGATCTGGCCGCCGACCGGTGGCCGGGTCCCGCCCGCCACGTTCACCGGCTGGGTACCGACCACCTGGAGAGGCCCGCCGCCGTGGTCGCTCTGGCCGCCGTGGTACATGACCACGCCCTGGCCGCTCTCCTGACCGAAGAGGTCCGCCCAACTGGCGTAGAAACCGAACGCCTGGTTGGCGAACAGGCCGATCGAGACGAAGACCGCCACCTGGGTGGCCAGGAGCATCCCGACCCGCCCGCTGACGGCCCGCCAGTTGCGCCGCGCCAGCCGCGGCCACCACCACACCGTACCGACGAACAGCAGCACGGCGAACAGAACCGCCAGCACCAGCACCTTGTTGCTCGTGAGACCCATGAGCTGTCCTGCCTGCGCTTTCCGCCCCTGGCCGCCCTGCGCTTTCGCGAGGCCTTGCCCTGGACTTTCCTTGCCTTTTGAACCGGCTTTCCGCTGGGGAGTGAACCTGACTCCCCAAGACACCGTCCTAGAGGGCGCAATGTCGCCGGATGCCGGAATGGCACCGGATTCAAGGTCTCTCGCAGAACTACGGGATGCGATGTCTGTCAGGATAGATGGGGAAATGTCGGGTGGGGTTCCAGACCGAACAGGCAGGACGCGACGCATACTCCGCGGTCCACGCCCAGAGGCTGTCCCCACCCTGGTCGCCAGGGCCTGCACCCTCGTAGGGCTCCTGGACATCGCCGCCGGGGTCTTCCCCCGCTTCCGGCGCAGCCGTATGCACGCCATGGCCGAGGTGCTGCCCGGCTCGTTCGGCCCCTTCGCCGCCGCGCTGTCGCTCAGCGCGGGCGTACTCCTGCTGCTGCTCGCTCATGGGCTGCGGCGCCGCAAGCGCCGGGCGTGGCGGGCCTCCGTGGTCCTGCTGCCCGCGGGTGCCGTCGCCCAGTTCGCGTACCGGCATTCGATCATCGGCGTCGTCATCTCCGTCGCGCTGCTCGCGCCGCTGCTGCGCCACCGGAGCGAGTTCGCCGCCCTGCCCGATCCGCGCAGCCGCTGGCGCGCGCTCGCCAACTTCGTCCTCATGGGCGCCGGTTCCCTCGTCCTCGGACTGGTCATCGTCGGCGCCCACCAGAACCGGATGGTCGGCGACCCCAGCCTGGCCGACCGCATCACGCACGTCCTGTACGGCCTGGTCGGCTTCGAGGGCCCCGTCGACTACGCCGGACCCACGTCCTGGACGGTCGCCTTCTCGCTCGGCGCGCTCGGCTGGCTGACCGCCGTCACCACGATCTACCTGGCCTTCCGGCCCGAACACCCGGCCGCCCGGCTCACGGAGGACGACGAGACCCGACTTCGGGCCCTGCTGGACAAACACGGCAGTCGCGACTCGCTCGGCCACTTCGCGCTGCGCCGCGACAAGGCCGTCGTCTTCTCCCCCAGCGGCAAGGCGGCCGTCACCTACCGCGTCGTCTCCGGCGTGATGCTCGCCAGCGGCGACCCCATCGGCGACGTCGAGGCCTGGCCCGGCGCCATCGAACGCTTCATGGACGAGGCCAAGGCCCACTCCTGGACCCCCGCCGTCATGGGCTGCTCGGAGACGGGCGGCGAGGTGTGGACCCGCGAGACCGGCCTCGACGCCCTCGAACTGGGCGACGAGGCGGTGGTGGATGTCGCGGATTTCTCCCTGTCCGGGCGCGCGATGCGCAACGTGCGTCAAATGGTGAAGCGCATCGAACGCGCTGGCTACGAGACCCGGGTGCGGCGCATCCGTGACCTCAGCGAGGGCGAGCTGGAGCGGATACGACGGGCGGCGGAGGCCTGGCGCGGCACGGACACCGAGCGCGGCTTCTCCATGGCGCTCGGCCGCATCGGCGACCCGTCCGACGGCGACTGCCTGATCGCCACCGCGCACAAGGCGGACGACGCGCTCGGCCCGTACGGCGATCTGAAGGCCGTCCTGCACTTCGTCCCGTGGGGCACGGACGGGGTCTCCCTCGACCTCATGCGCCGCGACCGCTCGGCCGACCCCGGCATGAACGAACTCCTCATCGTGGCGGCGCTCGAGGCGTCCCCGCGCCTGGGCATCGAGCGGATCTCGCTCAACTTCGCGATGTTCCGCTCGGCGCTGGCACGCGGCGAGAAGATCGGCGCGGGTCCGGTGCTGCGCGCCTGGCGCGGCCTGCTCGTCTTCCTCTCCCGCTGGTTCCAGATCGAGTCCCTGTACAAGTTCAACGCCAAGTTCCGCCCCCGGTGGGAACCCCGCTTCGTCGTCTACAGCTCCTCCCGCGACCTCCCGCGCATCGGCTTCGCCGCCATGCAGGCCGAGGGCTTCCTGAACCTGGCCCTCCCGAGCCTGCTGCGCCGCCGCGCACCGGCTCCGCGCCCGTGCGCCCACGGCGTGGCGGAACGCGGAGTCAGGGCGGCGTAGCCCCCTTTGAACAGGCCCGGGCGAGGGCCCCTACCCCAGCCCTGGGGACCCTCGCCCGGGCCACGACCCCCTTTGGCTGCCAAAGGACCCCCGCCGGAGCGAACCCGCGGACGATTCGGCCCCCCGCCGGAGGCCTAGGCTGGACGCATGAACTCCGAGCGCCTCCGCGGCCACGTCGCGGGACTGCCGACCTGGGACCGCTGCGCGGTCATGGGAGTCGTCAACGTAACCCCCGATTCCTTCTCCGACGGCGGCCGCTGGTTCGACACGACGGCCGCCGTCAAACACGGCCTCCACCTGGTCACCGAGGGCGCCGACCTCGTGGACGTCGGCGGCGAGTCGACCCGCCCCGGCGCCACCCGCGTCGACGAGGCGGAGGAGCTCAAGCGCGTCATCCCGGTCGTCCGGGGCCTCGCCTCCGAGGGGGTCACCGTCTCCGTCGACACCATGCGCGCGTCCGTGGCGGAGCAGTCGCTCGCCGCGGGCGCCGCCCTCGTCAACGACGTGAGCGGCGGTCTCGCCGACCCCGCGATGATCCCCACCGTCGCCGCGGCCGGCGCGCCCTTCGTGGTCATGCACTGGCGCGGCTTCCTTGAGGGCGGCAACGTGAGGGGAACGTACGCGGACGTCGTCTCCGAAGTCGTCGACGAACTGCACGCACGTGTGGAGGCCGTTCTGGCGGGCGGCATCGCCCCCGACCGCGTCGTCGTCGACCCGGGCCTCGGCTTCTCCAAGGACTCCGAGCACGACCTCTCGCTCCTCGCCCACCTCGACCGGCTGCGCGAACTCGGCCACCCCCTGCTCGTCGCCGCCTCCCGCAAGCGGTTCCTGGGCCACGTACTGGCGGGCCCGGAGGGCGCCCCGCCGCCGGCCCGCGAACGGGACGCCGCCACCGCCGCCGTCTCCGCGCTCGCCGCCCACCAGGGTGCCTGGGCGGTCCGCGTCCACGAGGTACGGGCCACCGCCGACGCCGTACGAGTCGCCCGGGCCGTAGAGGGAGCCCTGTGAGCGCACCCCGCACCGACATCGAGCAGGTCGAACTCGCCAACACCGCCTTCTACGAGGCACTCGAGCGCGGCGACTTCGAAACAGTGTCGTCGCTGTGGCTGGCTCCCCTGGAAACCGCCGCCGACGACATCGAGGGCGAGGGCCCGGTGGTCTCCTGCGTCCACCCCGGCTGGCCGGTCCTCAACGGCCGCGGCGAGGTCCTGCGCTCGTACGCGCTGATCATGGCGAACACCGAGTACATCCAGTTCTTCCTCACGGACGTGCACGTCTCCGTCACGGGCGACACCGCGCTGGTGACCTGCACCGAGAACATCCTCAGCGGCGGCCCCGCCCCCGAGGACAGCGACGAGCTCGGCCCGCTCGTCGGCCAGCTGGTCGTCGCCACGAACGTGTTCCGTCGCACGGTGGACGGCTGGAAGCTCTGGTCGCACCACGCCTCCCCCGTGCTCGCCGAATCCGGCGAGGACGAGGACGACGAGGACACCCCCGGCTGAGGACCGGCCCGCCCTCCGCCGAGCCCGCGGACACCCCCGGTCGGGTGGGCGGACGGTCCACTGGCATCAAGGAGTGGTTGGAATCACGAACCGCTGGGTAGGGGCGGCTACCAACCCGTGAGCCGCGGTGTTCCCCAGGGGAAACGCCCGATGAAGCCTCACGACCATCATGTGGGCGCGTGTCCCCGCGGGTGAGCTCTGTCAGTGCCCGCAGGTAGATTCGTTTGAGGCCGGTGCGCCGACCGCACTCGGTGGACATCGGCCGCTACCGACGATTGCAGGAGTGATTCGCGTGGATCGTGTCGCGCTGCGCGGCCTCAAGGCCCGCGGGCACCACGGTGTCTTCCAGAAGGAACGCGAGGAGGGCCAGACCTTCATCGTGGACCTGACGCTGGGCCTCGACACCCGACCGGCCGCGGCCGAGGACGACCTGTCGAAGACCGTGCACTACGGCATCGTGGCGGAGGAGGTCGTGGCCGTCGTCGAGGGCGAGCCCGTCGACCTCATCGAGACGCTCGCCGAGCGCATCGCCCAGACCTGTCTGAAGCACGACGGGGTCCAGGAGGTGGAGGTCTGCGTGCACAAACCGGACGCGCCGATCACGGTCCCCTTCGACGACGTGACCGTCACGATCACCCGGAGCCGAGTATGACCGCCTACTTCACCGAGGGTCAGAGCGACCCGACCGTACAGCCGGTACCCGCCTCCGTGGTCGAACAGGTGGACGCCGCGGACACGACCCTGCAGAACCCGAAGCGGGCCGTGCTCTCCCTCGGCTCGAACCTGGGCAACCGCCTGGAGACCCTCCAGGGCTCCATCGACGCCCTGGAGGACACCCCTGGCGTCCGCGTCAAGGCGGTCTCCCCCGTCTACGAGACGGAGCCCTGGGGCGTCGAACCGGGCAGCCAGCCGACGTACTTCAACGCGGTCGTGGTCCTCAAGACCACCCTCCCTCCGTCCTCGCTCCTGGAGCGGGCGCACGCGATCGAGGAGGCCTTCCACCGTGTACGGGACGAGCGCTGGGGCCCGCGCACGATCGACGTGGACATCGTGGCGTACGCCGATGTCGTCTCCGGCGACCCGGTCCTGACCCTCCCTCACCCGCACGCCCACGAACGGGGCTTCGTGCTCGCCCCCTGGCACGACGTGGAGCCCGAGGCGCAGCTGCCCGACCGCGGCCCCGTGGCCCACCTGCTCACCGCCGTCACCCGGGAAGGTGTGCTGCCCCGGCCCGACCTGGAACTCCGGCTGCCCGAGTAGTCGTTAAGGTCAGGACGACCAGAGGCGGGCTTACAAGAGGGGCAAAGGGACAACAACGTGAAACAGCTGCGCATCAGGACGCTGGCAGCCGTGTTCGTCGTGGCCGGTGTGCTGTCCTGGGCGGGCGCGCGCCTGTGGGACTCGGTGGGCACCCTCCCGCGGGTCCCCCTGGCCGCCCCCATCGTCCTGGCCCTGATCGCCGTCGTCCTGCTGTCCACGGCGCTCTCGCTGCGCGCCCGCCTCAAGGCCCAGCGCGAACGCCGCCCCGGCGCCAAGGGCGTCGACCCCCTGATGGCGGCCCGGGCGGTCGTCTTCGGTCAGGCGAGCGCGCTGGTCGCCGCCCTGGTGGCGGGCATGTACGGCGGTACGGGCGCGTTCCTGCTCGAGTCCCTGGACGTCCCCGCCCGTCGCGACCAGGCCATCTACGCCGGCTTCTCGGTCCTCGCGGGCATCGCCGTGATAGCGGCCGCCTTCTTCCTCGAGCGCGTCTGCAAGCTCCCGGAGGACGACGACAACGAACACGGCGGCGCGGCACCGGTCGCCTAGCGGCGCGGCACCGGTCGCCCAGGGCGACGCACATCACATATGCCGATGTACGACGCAGGGGGCGCTAACGCGCCATGATCAGGCTCATCGCCTCGTTGCGGGTGGCGGAATCCCGCAGCTGGCCGCGCACGGCCGAGGTGATGGTCTTCGCGCCGGGCTTGCGCACCCCGCGCATCGACATGCACATGTGCTCGCACTCCACGACGACGATCACACCGCGCGGCTCCAGGATCTTCATCAGGGAGTCGGCGATCTGCGTGGTGAGGCGTTCCTGCACCTGCGGCCGCCGGGCGTAGACGTCCACGAGCCGGGCCAGCTTCGACAGACCCGTGATCTTCCCGTCCGTGGACGGGATGTAGCCGACATGGGCCACGCCGACGAACGGCACCAGGTGGTGCTCACAGCTACTGAGGACTTCGATGTCCTTCACGAGCACCATCTCGTCGTGTCCGAGGTCGAAGGTGGTCGTCAGCACGTCCTCGGGCTTCTGCCACAGCCCCGCGAATATCTCCCTGTAGGCCCTGGCGACCCGCCCTGGCGTCTCGCGCAGGCCCTCGCGGTCCGGGTCCTCGCCGACCGCGATGAGGAGCTCTCGTACGGCGTCCTCGGCGCGCTTCTCGTCGAACTCGCCGATCACACCTTCGCCGTCCAGCGTCACGGGGTCGGTCATGTGGTCCTCGTTCCTGTGGATCTTGCGCGTGCTGGTCGACGCGTCCAAAACGTGCGGTCGTGGAAAAATGCCGCGCCCCCCAGGCTAGAACCTGGGGGGCGCGGCATCCATTCCGGGCCTGTTGGGGCCCCGCCGGGAGCCTGGTCAGCTCTCGGAGCGGTCCTCCGGAGCCGCTTCCTTCGCCGGGACGGACTCCGTCACATTGGCGATGGCCGCCGTCGATCCGTTCGCCCCGTTCGTCAGCGACAGCTCCTTGGGGGAGAGCACCGGCGGGCGGGTGGACGGGGTGCGCCGGGAGGAACCGGTCCACGCGGGGCGGGCCGGGCGCTTGACGATGGGAGCGAAGACCTCGGCGATCTGCTCCTTGCTCAGCGTCTCCTTCTCCAGCAGCTGGAGCACCAGCGCGTCGAGGACGTCACGGTTCTCGACCAGGATTTCCCAGGCCTCGTTGTGCGCGTTCTCGATGAGCTTCTTGACCTCTTCGTCGACGAGCGCGGCGACCTCTTCCGAGTAGTCGCGCGGGTGCGACATCTCCCGGCCCAGGAAGGGCTCGGTGTTGTCGCCGCCGAACTTGATCGCGCCGAGACGCTCGGTCATGCCGTACTGCGTGACCATCGCGCGGGCCGTTGCGGTGGCCTTCTCGATGTCGTTCGCAGCACCCGTGGTGGGGTCGTGGAAGACGAGCTCCTCGGCCGCGCGGCCGCCCAGCATGTAAGCCAGCTGGTCCAGCATCTCGTTGCGCGTCGTGGAGTACTTGTCCTCGTCCGGCAGGACCATCGTGTAGCCGAGGGCACGGCCGCGCGACAGGATCGTGATCTTGTGGACCGGGTCGGAGTTCGGAGACGCCGCCGCGACCAGGGCGTGGCCGCCCTCGTGGTACGCGGTGATCTTCTTCTCCTTGTCCGACATGATCCGGGTCCGCTTCTGCGGGCCCGCGACCACGCGGTCGATCGCCTCGTCCAGCATGGAGTTGTCGATCAGCTTCAGGTCGCTGCGGGCCGTCAGAAGCGCGGCCTCGTTCAGCACGTTGGCGAGATCGGCACCCGTGAAGCCGGGAGTGCGGCGGGCGACGGCCGACAGGTCGACGTCCTGCGCGACCGGCTTGCCCTTCTGGTGAACCTTGAGGATCTCCAGACGGCCCTGCATGTCCGGACGGTCGACCGCGATCTGACGGTCGAAGCGGCCGGGACGCAGCAGCGCCGGGTCCAGGATGTCGGGCCGGTTCGTGGCGGCGATGAGGATCACACCGCCCTTCACGTCGAAGCCGTCCATCTCGACGAGCAGCTGGTTCAGCGTCTGCTCCCGCTCGTCGTGACCACCGCCGAGGCCGGCGCCGCGATGGCGGCCGACCGCGTCGATCTCGTCGACGAAGACGATCGCCGGAGCGTTCGCCTTGGCCTGCTCGAAGAGGTCACGCACTCGGGAGGCACCGACACCGACGAACATCTCGACGAAGTCGGAACCCGAGATCGAGTAGAAGGGAACGCCGGCCTCACCCGCGACGGCGCGCGCGAGCAGCGTCTTGCCGGTACCAGGAGGCCCGTACAGGAGCACGCCCTTGGGGATCTTCGCCCCGACCGCCTGGAACTTCGCCGGCTCCTGGAGGAACTCCTTGATCTCCTGGAGCTCCTCGACCGCCTCGTCCGAGCCCGCGACGTCCGAGAACGTCGTCTTCGGGGTGTCCTTGGTGATGAGCTTCGCCTTGGACTTCCCGAAGTTCATGACCCGGGAGCCGCCGCCCTGCATCTGGTTCATCAGGAACAGGAAGACGACGACGATGAGGACGAAGGGAAGCAGCGACAGCAGGATCCCGAGGAACGGGTTCTGCTTGGACGGCGAGACCGTGTAGCCGTCCGGAATCTGCTTGTTCTGGAACTTGTCCTGAAGTGTGTTGGCAAGGTTGACGCCCTGGTCACCGATGTAGCTCGCCTGGATCTTGGAGCTGCCGGAGACCTTCTGGCCGTCCTTGAGCTGCACCTTGATGACCTGCTCGTCACCGGTGGTCAGCTTGGCCTCTTGGACCTTGTTGTCATTGATCGCCTGGACGACCTGGCCGGTGTCCACTGTCTTGTAGCCGCCGGACGAGCCGACGACCTGCATCAACACGACCACGGCAAGGACGGCCAGCACGATCCACATGACCGGCCCACGGAAGTATCGCTTCACGTCCATCCATACGGAGCGGTGCCGCCCCGTCCCTCCTGCCATAGTGAGTTTGATAAAGACTTATAAAGACTGTTCTTCGGACGGTACCCCAGCATTGTCACCCGAAGTCGCAGGGGACGACTGGCAATCCCGCCCACGCATGCTCCAACGGCGCGAAACCCGCTGGGGTTCCCGATCGTCTTACGAGGACTGGGACCCGGAGGTTCAGCCGCCGTAGACGTGAGGCGCGAGCGTACCGACGAACGGGAGGTTGCGGTACTTCTCCGCGTAGTCGAGGCCGTAGCCGATCACGAACTCGTTGGGGATGTCGAAGCCGACCCACTCCACGTCGATCGCGACCTTGGCCGCCTCCGGCTTGCGCAGCAGCGTGCACACCTTGAGGGAGGCCGGCTCGCGGGAGCCGAGGTTGGAGATCAGCCAGGACAGGGTCAGCCCGGAGTCGATGATGTCCTCGACGATCACGACGTGCTTGCCCTTGATGTCGGTGTCGAGGTCCTTGAGGATCCGCACCACGCCCGAGGACTGGGTGCCCGCGCCGTACGACGACACCGCCATCCAGTCCATGGTGACGGGGGTGGACAGCGCACGCGCGAGGTCCGCCATGACCATGACGGCGCCCTTGAGGACACCGACGATCAGCAGGTCCTTGCCCGCGTACTCCGCGTCGATCTTCGCGGCCAGCTCAGCCAGCTTGGCGTCGATCTCTTCCTTGGTGATGAGCACCGACTTGAGGTCGGTGCCCATGTCTTTCGCGTCCACCCGCATCACTTTCGGTCGTCCGTCCCACTTTTTTTGGGCTCGTTCACCTACGGGGTGCTGAGGTCGCTCCCCTTCGGCTCACTCACGCGGCCGCCCGGACCGCCCGTGACCCGAGTGAGGGGTCCCGGAGAGCCGCGTGAGCGGTCCCGCTGGAGGGTCCGGTTTCAGCCTTGCCGAATCACCAGTCTGCCACCCTGCCGCTGAGCGACGACTTTGCCCGGGAGATTGATGGCTCCCTGACCGCGCCAGCCGGTGATCAGCCGGTCGACTTCCTCGATGTGGCGGGCGAACAGCGAACCGGCCGGGGCGCCCGCCTCGATGGCGGCGCGGCGCAGGATGCGGCGGCGCACGGCGGGCGGCAGGGCGTAGAGCTTCGCGCACTCCAGGAGGCCCGCCGTGTCGCGTACGGAGGCCTCGGCCTGGCGGGCCCAGGCGTCGAGGGCGTCGGCGTCGTCGCGGGACAGCTGCGCGGTCCTGGCGAGGGCCTCGACGACTCCCTTGCCGAGCGCCTTCTCCAGGGCGGGCAGGCCCTCGTGGCGCAGCCGGGAGCGGGTGTAGGCCGGGTCGGCGTTGTGCGGGTCGTCCCAGACGGGCAGCGACTGGACCATGCAGGCCTTGCGGGCGGTCTGCCGGTCCAGGTGCAGGAACGGTCGGCGGTAACGGCCGCCGGCCCCCGAGACCGCGGCCATTCCAGACAGGGAGCGGATTCCGGAGCCGCGGGCGAGGCCCAGCAGGACCGTCTCGGCCTGGTCGTCACGGGTGTGGCCGAGCAGGACGGCGGAGGCGCCGTGGCGCTCTGCGGCGGCGTCCAGGGCGCCGTACCGGGCGTCGCGGGCGGCGGCCTCGGGGCCGCCTTCGCGGCCCACGGTCACGGCGAGGGACTCGACGGGGTTCATACCGAGCTCGACGAGGCGGGAGACGACGTCGTCGGCGCGCAGATCGGAGCCGGGCTGCAGACCGTGGTCCACGGTGATGCCACCGGCGCGGATGCCGAGTTTGGGGGCTTCGAAGGCGAGGGCGGAGGCGAGCGCCATGGAGTCGGCGCCGCCTGAGCAGGCGACGAGGACGAGCGGGGAGGACTCGCCTGGGGGACGGGTGTGGTCGGTGAGGACGTCGTGGAGTACGCGGCGGACCGCCAGGCGTATCGCCGCGACCGCAGGATGGGGACCCATGTCCGGTTCCCTTCATGAAGTTTTCGGGGGGTGAGCCCGAGTCTGGTCACTCAGAGTGTGTCGATGGTGACAGAAACGGGCCGTTCCCCGAGCATTGCACGCCTACCGTTGGCTCACGGTCCCTCGGACGGGTGATTGGAGGGGCGTTCTCCTGCCGTCGGCCGAATTCGTTTCACGACCTTGCCGTAGGGTTCACGACTCCGCCTTGCGGTGCACCCGCGCGACCCAGTCCGCCGGTTTGGCGATCTCCGTCTTGGTCGGGAGGGTGTTCGGGGAAGTCCACACACGGTTGAACCCGTCCATGCCGACCTGGCCGACGACCGCGCGCACGAACCGCTCACCGTCCCTGTACTGCCTCAGTTTGGCATCCAGACCGAGCAGCTTGCGCAGGGCGAGGTCCAGACGCGAGGCCCCCTTGGCCCGGCGCTGCTGGAACTTCTCGCGGATCTCGCCCACGGACGGGACCACGTCCGGGCCGACGCCGTCCATCACGAAGTCCGCGTGGCCCTCCAGGAGGGACATCACGGCAGTGAGGCGGCCGAGGATCTCCCGCTGGGCCGGCGTCTGCACGATCTCGACCAGGGACCGGCCCCCGTCGTCCTCCTCGCCCTCGGGGCGGCCTCCGGCGAGGGACTGGGCGGCCTCCCTGATGCGCTCCAGAACCGTCATGGGGTCGACCTCGGTCTCGCCCAAGAAAGACTGGATTTCGCCCTCCAGGTGGTCGCGCAGCCAGGGCACGGCCGTGAACTGCGTACGGTGCGTCTCCTCGTGCAGACACACCCACAGGCGGAAGTCGTGGGGTTCCACGTCGAGTTCGCGCTCCACGTGGACGATGTTCGGTGCGACGAGCAGGAGCCTGCCGCCGCCGTTCTCACCCGCCGGGAGTTCCCGGGTCGCCGGGGCGAAGGTCTCGTACTGCCCGAGGACGCGTGAGGACAGGAACGACAGCAGCATGCCCAGCTCCACGCCGGTGACCTTGCCGCCGACGGCGCCGAGGACGGCTCCGCCCGGGGTGCTCCCCCGCCGCTCCTGCATCTTGTCCAGCAGGGGCTTCAGGAGCTCCCGGAACCCCGCGACATTCGCCCGGACCCAGCCCGGGCGGTCCACCACGAGGATGGGGGTGTCGTGGATGTCCTCCGTGCCCATACGAGTGAAGCCCCGGACGTGCTCCTCCGAGGCCTTCGCATGCCGGCGCAGTTCCGCGACGACCTCTCGGGCCTCGTCGCGGCTCACCTCGGGGCCAGGCCGCACGAGCCGTGTCGCGGTCGCCACCGCGAGATTCCAGTCGACCATCTCGGCACCACCGATGCTCGTCATGCGTCAACCGTACGTGAGCGGGTCCGGGTGCGGTGAGGGGTACGTCGCCGGATATGCCCCGTACTCCGGGGCGCACGGGGCTAGGTCCTGTCGTCAAATTCCCGTCGTCCGCCCGAAGGGCGGGCCCGGCGGCGTCAGGTGCGTGCTCTCGGCGTGCCGGGCTGGGGGCACCTCCCGGCCGAAGGCTGGGGGAGGGAATTTGACGGCAGGGCCTAGAGGTGCGGGCGGTTCCTAACGGCAGCCGCAGCCCGCCAGCGCCGAAGCCGTGCGGTCCAGGGCCGACTGGGCCGCCGACGGGTCGGTCGTGTCGGAGGCCAGGAAGGCGAAGGCCAGCAGACGGCCGTCGGCATCGACCACCGTGCCCGCCAAGGTGTTCACCCCCGTCAACGTGCCGGTCTTGGCGCGTACGAGGCCGGTGCCGGACGACTCGTCGGAGTACCGGTCGCTGAGGGTGCCCGTGAAGCCCGCGATCGGAAGGCCGGTCAGGATGGGCCGGAGTTCGGGGTGCGTGGGGTCACCGGCCTTCACCAGAAGGGCCGTGAGCAGGTCCGCCGTCAGCCTGTCGTCCCGGTTCAGACCGCTGCCGTCCGTGAAGTGCGCGCCGGACAGCGGGAGTCCGAGCTTCTTCAGCTCGGCGTCGATCGCCGCCGCGCCACCCTCGAAGCTGGCCGGTCGGCCGGTGGCGAGGGCGACTTGGCGGGCCATGCCCTCCGCGATGTCGTTGTCGCTGTTCGTCAGCATCCGCTCGATGAGGGCGGACAGGGGCGGCGAGGAGACCGAGGCGAGCGACTGCGCGCGGTTCGTCGCCCTGGAGGGGCCGGAGGCCGTCGTCTTGATGCCCTTGGCCCGCAGCAGCTCCGCGAACTTCCCGGCCGCGTCCGCCGCCGGGTCCGCGGTGCGGGCGACCGGGCCGCTGGACGAGTCGTCGGTGCGGGCCTCGTCGACCATGAGGGCGCTGACCGGCGCCAGGTTGGGGTTGGCGCCGATGGGGTGCAGGGCGGGGCCGGCGTAGAGCGAGGTGTCGTACGAGAGCGTCACCTGGTCCAGATGACGGGCCTTCAGGGCGGTCGCCGTCCTGTCGGCCAGGGTGCGCAGGCTCGCCCAGTCGGCCGCCTCCTTGCGGGCGGTCAGGGTGGGGTCGCCGCCCCCGACGAGCACGACCTCCTTGGTGCCGGGCTTCAGGACCGCGCGGGTCTCGATGCGGTGGTCGGCGCCCGCCGCGGAGAGCGCGGCGACCGCGGTGGCGATCTTCGTGGTGGAGGCCGGCGTCTGCGCGTCGTCGGCGCCCTTGCCGTACAGCCGCTTGCCGGTCGCCACGTCGACGACCACCGCCGTGCGCCGCGCGCCGAGCGCGGGGTCGCCCAGGAGCCGGTCGAGGGTGTTCGTGAGGGCCTTCTCGGTGGGTGCCGGCACCGCCACCGTGGAGCCGCCGAGACCCATCAGCACGGAGGCGGCGCTGGGGGCGGGCTTCGGCTCCCTGGGGGACGTATCGGAACTACGTCCGTGATCTGCGACACCCTCCCCGTCTCGCGATGCGGCCCAGTCACGCTCGGCCGTACGCTGACCGGAGGAGTCCCAGGGACCGGCCAGGGCCACCGCCCCGGCCGCGAGTGCCAGACCCGCGGTGGCGGCGACGGCCGTGAACTGCGGGGTCGTGAACCTCACGGAACGCGGCCGGACGGCTTGAGCAGCCCGCGCCATGTGCGGTCGCACGGACTGCGCAGCCCTCGTCACACGCGGCTGCACGGCCTGCGCGACCCGCGTCACGTGCGGCCGCACGGTCCGCTCGACCCGCTCCACAAGCGGTCTCGCGGCCCGCCAAGCCCTCAGCTCTGGCACGACCACCAGCCCCTTTCGCGATCACACACCTGCGTGAGGGACACTTAACCACCAGAACTATGTGTTGATCATGGAGGAGCCACCGGTGGAGTTCGACGTCACGATCGAGATTCCGAAGGGTTCGCGGAACAAGTACGAGGTGGACCACGAGACCGGTCGGATCCGCTTGGACCGTCGACTCTTCACCTCGACCAGCTACCCGGCCGACTACGGCTTCGTCGAGAACACCCTCGGCGAGGACGGCGACCCGCTGGACGCGCTGGTCATCCTGGACGAGCCGACGTTCCCGGGCTGCCTGATCCAGTGCCGCGCGATCGGCATGTTCCGCATGACGGACGAGGCCGGCGGCGACGACAAGCTGCTGTGCGTCCCGGCGCACGACCCGCGCGTGGAGCACCTGCGGGACATCCACCACGTGTCGGAGTTCGACCGCCTGGAGATCCAGCACTTCTTCGAGGTCTACAAGGACCTCGAGCCGGGCAAGTCCGTCGAGGGCGCCAACTGGGTCGGCCGCGCGGAGGCCGAGGCCGAGATCGAGCGTTCCTACAAGCGCTTGAAGGAGCAGGGCGGTCACTGATCCCCCCTGAACCCCGCGGGCCGCGTGACCCCTCCCGGGGTGGCGCGGCCCGTTCGCGTCTCCGTGCGCATACTGGGGCGTACGGGCGACGCACGGTCTGCAACAGCGGGAGTGGTGGGTGACGGAGGCGGAGGACCGCAAACCGCAGTCGGACGAGGCGAGGAGTGCCTTCGCACAGCCGGACGGCGTGGCACCGGCGGTCGAGGACGAATCGGGGACCACGTCGGAGTTCGCGATCCCCGAGGGGCTCGCGCCGCCCGAGACGACGGGCACCGAGTCCGAGGGGTCCGCGTTCAGCACCCCGCGCACCTACAGCGCGAAGCACGCCCCACCCGCCTTCACACCGGCGTCCGGCATCCCCGTTGTCAGTCTGACCAAGGACGTGCCCTGGCAGGACCGGATGCGCACGATGCTGCGCATGCCCGTGGCCGAGCGGCCGGCACCCGACCTGCCGCACAAGGAGGACGAGGCCGGCCCGGCGGTCCCCCGCGTGCTCGACCTGACGCTGCGCATCGGCGAGCTGCTGCTCGCGGGCGGCGAGGGCGCCGAGGACGTGGAGACGGCGATGTTTGCCGTCTGCCGCTCGTTCGGCCTGGACCGCTGCGAGCCGAACGTCACCTTCACCCTGCTGTCGATCTCGCACCAGCCATCCCTGGTGGACGATCCCGTGACGGCCTCCCGGACCGTACGCCGCCGGGGCACCGACTACACCCGGCTCGCGGCCGTCTACCGGCTCGTCGACGACCTGAGCCACCCGGAGACCACGTTCTCCCTGGAGGAGGCCTACCGGCGCCTCGCGGAGATGCGGCGCAACCGGCACCCGTATCCCGGCTGGGTGCTGACCGGCTCCAGCGGGCTGCTCGCGGGTGCGGCCTCGGTGCTCGTCGGCGGTGACGCGATCGTGTTCGTCGCCGCGGCGCTCGGCGCGATGCTGGGCGACCGGCTGGCCTGGCTGTGCGCGGGGCGCGGGCTGCCGGAGTTCTACCAGTTCACGGTGGCCGCGATGCCGCCGGCCGCGATAGGTGTCGCGCTCCAGCTCGCGCACGTCGACGCGAAGTCGTCCGCGGTGATCACGGGTGGGCTGTTCGCGCTGCTGCCGGGGCGGGCCCTCGTCGCCGGCGTGCAGGACGGACTGACCGGCTTCTACATCACCGCGTCCGCACGCCTCCTGGAGGTCATGTACCTCTTCGTGGGCATCATCGTCGGCGTCCTCATCGTGCTCTATTTCGGCGTGAAGTTCGGCGCCGCGCTCAATCCGGACCAGGCGCTGGGCATCTCCGAGCGGCCCCTGGTGCAGATCGCCGCCGCCATGCTGCTGTCCCTGACCTTCGCGATCCTGCTCCAGCAGGAACGATCCACCGTGCTCGCGGTGACCCTCAACGGAGGCGTCGCCTGGTCGGTGTACGGGGCGATGCACTACCCGGGCGGCATCTCACCGGTCGCCTCCACGGCCGTCGCGGCGGGCCTGGTGGGCCTCTTCGGACAGTTGCTGTCCCGCTACCGGTTCGCGTCCGCGCTGCCGTACACGACCGCCGCGATCGGGCCCCTCTTGCCGGGGTCGGCCACTTACTTCGGGCTGCTGTCGATCGCCCAGAACAACGTCGACAAGGGGTTGGTGTCGCTCTCGAAGGCCGCGGCGCTCGCCATGGCCATCGCCATCGGCGTGAACCTGGGGTCGGAGATCTCGCGGCTGTTCCTGCGGGTGCCGGGGGGCACCGCCGGCGGGCGCAGGGCCGCGAAGCGGACGCGGGGGTTCTGAGCCCGGGGGCCTACGAGCTCGGTGCGTTGTGCCGGGTGGCGAGCGGGGCGCGGCTTCCTGGCTCAGTTCTGCGGGTAACCCTGGTTGTACGGGTTCTGCTGCGCGCCGTACGGCTGTTGCGGGTAGCCCTGCGGCTGCTGCTGGGGCGGGTAGGCCTGGCCCTGGTCGTAGTTCGGGTCGTAGTTCGGGTCGTAGTTCTGACCGTAGTTCTGGTCGTAGCCCTGGCCCTGGTAGTAACCCTGGTCCTGGTTGCCGTACGGCTGCTGCTGCGGGTAGCCCTGGGCGTACTGGTCCTGCTGGTACGCATCCTGCTGGTACGCATCCTGGCTCTGCTGCGGCTGGTGCATGCGCAGCGGGCGCGTCGCGTCGTCCATGACGGGCGCCGTGGGCTGCTGCCGGTAGGCGGCCGGGCCCTGGGGGGCCTCCGGCTCCGGCGGGTTCTTCTTGGCCTTGGAGCGCGCCCGCAGGAACTCGATGGCGATCGGGATCACCGAGACGAGGACGATCAGGATCAGGATCGCCTCGATGTTGCTCTTGACGAAGTCGATCTTGCCGAGCCAGGAGCCGAGCAGTGTGACGCCCGCGCCCCACAGGACGCCACCGATGATGTTGAAGGTGAGGAAGGATCGGTACTTCATGCCGCTGACGCCCGCGATGATCGGCGTGAACGTGCGCACGATCGGCACGAAGCGGGCGAGGACCAGGGACTTGGGCCCGTACTTCTCGAAGAACTCGTGGGCCTTGACCACGTTCTCCTGCTTGAAGAGGCGGGAGTCCGGGCGGCTGAAGAGCGAGGGGCCGACCTTCTTGCCGAAGAGGTAACCCGCTTGGTCGCCGAGGATCGCCGCGACGCAGATCAGGGCGACGGCCGCCCACAGCGGGAAGTCCAGCTTGTTCGACGTGATCAGCAGACCGCAGGTGAAAAGCAGCGAGTCGCCCGGCAGGAAGAAGCCGATGAGCAGGCCGGACTCGGCGAAGACGACGAGCAGCAGACCCCAGATGCCGAAGTTGTCCAGGAGCGTGTTCGGATCCAGCCAGCTTGGACCAAGGGCAAGCGTGTTCACGGTTCCGGGCTCCTGAAGGGGGGAGGAAGAGTACGGCGGTCCTGGGACGGCAGTACGGCAGCACATCAGTACTGTCGGCCAAAGCTATCAACGCACAGTGTCCGTGCCAGGTTCCACCGGTGCCCCCAGGATGCACTGTGTGCCCACTGGGACAAAGCTGTGGGCCATGGGCATCCGTGATCACGGAGGCAGCCGGCGACCCCGGTCGGACATCCACGTCGTGACGACGCACGACGCTCGTGGAGGGTGCCCCTTACCGTCTTGCCGTCAGGCTCCCTGGGAGTGCCGGGCCGCGTTCGCCGTGATCGCGTCCCTGAGGTGCTCGGCGAGACCCGGGCGCATGGAGTCGTAGTACGCCTTGAAGCGCTCGTCGGACACGTACATCGCGCCGAGGCAGCCGTGGAGTTCGTACGAGCAGTCGTAGAACCACTTGCCGATGTGCTGCCGGTGTTCCTCGGCCATGTCCATGGCCCGCTCGCCGGTCGCGGGTTCACCCGCCTCCATGAGGGCGTCGTAGCGCTCGCTCCAGGAGGCGACCTCGGCCTGGACGCGCTGCCAGTCGTCCTTGGTGTAGCGGGCGGCACGGCGCTGCGACTCGGCGTACTCCGCCGTGCCGCCCCACCGCCGTTCGGCCTCCTCCGCGTGCTCCTCGGGATCCTTGTCCCCGAAAACCTCGAACTTCTCCTCGGGCGTGAGATTGATGCCCATCGTGCGTGCCTCCATGGCGTGCTCCACGGCCGCGGCCATCTTCTGCAGCTTCTCGATCCGGGCGGTCAGCAGCTCGTACTGGCGGCGCAGGTGCGCGCGCGGGTCCGCCTCCGGGTCGTCGAGCAGGGCGGCGACCTCGTCGAGCGGGAAGCCCAGCTCCCGGTAGAACAGGATCTGCTGCAGCCGGTCGAGGTCGGCGTCGCTGTAGCGCCGGTGCCCCGCGTGGTTGCGCTCGCTCGGCACGAGCAGGCCGATCTCGTCGTAGTGGTGCAGGGTGCGCACCGTGACCCCGGCGAAACCGGCGACCTGGCCCACTGAGTAGCCCACTTCCGCTCCTTCCTCGGTACGCGTCCCACCATGAGCCCTCACGCCACGTGAGGTGCAAGCCGGAAATCCCGGCATGCCGGGGGCTCCCCCCTGGGGTGTTGTGCGGCTTTTGCCCGCTTAAGGTGTGGCCGTGAGCACCGATGCGTCCACGGCGAGCCCCTTACGGCGTCTGCTGCCGTTGATCGTGCCCTCCGTGGTGGTCGGTGTGGCCGCGGCGCTCATCCTGCTGGGCGTCAGCCTGCTCGCCGACCGGTTCGAGGACGTGCTGTGGGAGACCCTTCCGGACGCACTGGGCGTGGGCCGCTACTCCGTGCTGTGGATGATCGTGATGCTGACGGCGACCGGCATCGCGGTGGGGCTGGTGGTGTGGAAGGTGCCGGGGCACGCGGGGCCCGATCCGTCGACCACGGGCCTGGTCGACGCTCCCCTGCCACCCCGCGTTCTGCCGGGGCTGCTCGTCGCCACCGTCCTGACGCTGGCGGGCGGGGTGAGCCTCGGCCCAGAGAACCCGATCACGGCCGCCAACGTCGCCCTCGCCTACTGGCTCGGCACCCGGGTGATCCCCGGCTCCGCCGTGGGGCTGTGGGTGGGCCTGGCGGTCGCGGGCACGATCGGCG
The DNA here is from genome assembly GCF_036227505.1 of Streptomyces sp. NBC_01450. NCBI lineage: Bacteria > Bacillati > Actinomycetota > Actinomycetes > Kitasatosporales > Streptomycetaceae > Streptomyces > Streptomyces sp. NBC_01450. The sequence goes on from NZ_CP109480.1 coordinate 5,268,002, forward strand.
CCCTGTTCGGGACGCCGGTGGCCGCCGCGCTGATCTTCTCCGAGGTGCTGGCCGGACAGCCGGAGCCCGGCGCCCTCTGGGACCGGCTGCTGCCGCCGCTGCTCGCGGGCGGCACGGGCGCGCTGACCATGACGCTGCTGGAGCACCCGAGCTTCGACCTCGCGCTGCCCGCCTACCCGGGTCCCCACTGGGGCGATCTGCTGAGCGCCCTGGTGGTCGCCTCGGTCGCGGCGGCGATCGGGATGACCGCGGTATGCGCCCTCCCGTACGTCCACGGCGCCTTCTCCCGGCTCAAACACCCCCTGCTGGCGCTTCCCGTGGGCGGTCTCGTCCTGGGGCTGCTGGGGGCGCTGGGCGGGCCTCTGACGCTCTTCAAGGGCCTGGACGAGGTGAAGACCCTCGCCGCGAACCCGGAGGGCTGGTCGGCGGGACGGTTCGCGCTGATGTCCATGGTGAAGCTGGCCGCGCTGCTGGTCGCCACCTCGTGCGGCTTCCGAGGCGGCCGGATCTTTCCCTCCGTGTTCGCCGGGGTAGCTCTCGGGCTGTGCGCCCACGCGCTGGTACCGCAGGTGAATCCCACGCTCGCCGTGGTGTGCGCGGTCCTGGGTGTGCTCCTGGCCGTCACCCGGCAGGGCTGGATCAGTCTGTTCACGGCGGCCGTCCTGGTGGCCCAGCCGGGCGTGCTGCCCCTGCTGGTGCTGGCCTCGGTGCCGGCCTGGCTGATCGTCACCGGACGTCCGCAGATGCAGTTGCGCGCCGACGGGAGCTCGATCCGGTGAACCGACAGGCCTCTCCCGTCCGATGAACCAGTGGGGACCCGATCCGATGAACCACCCGGTCCGATGAACCAGTAACACCCCTGATCCAATCGACCCGTAGAACCCTCCGACCGCCGACTCGATAGGATTTCCCATGCCGCTCCACCAAGGTCCCGAGAAGCCCGACGAGCGACCGGTGTCCGTCAACCCCTTCTTCGGGGAGGCGAATCCGGTCGGGGGCATGACCGAGGCCCCGCCCAAACACCGGCTTCCCGACGGCCCGCTGCCGCCCAACACGGCGTATCAGGTCGTCCACGACGATCTGATGCTGGACGGGAACGCGCGGCTGAATCTCGCCACCTTCGTCACCACCTGGATGGAACCGCAGGCCGGCAGGCTGATGGACGAGTGCCAGGACAAGAACATGATCGACAAGGACGAGTACCCGCGCACCGCCGAGCTGGAGCGGCGCTGCGTGGCGATGCTCGCGGATCTGTGGAACGCGCCGGATCCGGCCTCCGCCGTCGGCTGTTCGACGACCGGATCGAGCGAGGCGTGCATGCTCGCCGGCATAGCGCTGAAGCGGCGCTGGATGCGGCGGAACGCGGACCGCTATCCGGGAGCGCGCCCCAACCTCGTGATGGGGGTGAACGTCCAGGTGTGCTGGGAGAAGTTCTGCAACTTCTGGGAGGTCGAGGCACGCCAGGTGCCCATGGAGGGCGACCGGTTCCACCTCGACCCACAGGCGGCGGCCGAGCTGTGCGACGAGAACACCATCGGGGTCGTGGGCATCCTCGGCTCCACCTTCGACGGGTCGTACGAGCCGATCGCCGAGCTGTGCGCGGCCCTCGACCAGCTCCAGGAGCGTACGGGCCTGGACATCCCCGTCCATGTCGACGGCGCGTCAGGCGCGATGATCGCCCCCTTCCTCGACCCGGACCTGGTCTGGGACTTCCGGCTGCCGCGGGTGTCCTCGATCAACACCTCGGGGCACAAGTACGGACTGGTCTACCCGGGTGTCGGCTGGGCGCTGTGGCGGACGGAGGCCGAGCTTCCCGAGGAACTGGTCTTCCGGGTCAACTACTTGGGCGGCAACATGCCGACCTTCGCGCTCAACTTCTCCCGCCCGGGCGCGCAGGTCGTGGCGCAGTACTACACGTTTCTACGGCTGGGCAGGGAAGGCTTCCGAGCCGTTCAGCAGACGACCAGAGATCTGGCCCGCGGGCTCGCCGACCGGATCGAGGCGCTGGAGGACTTCCGACTTCTGACCCGGGGCGACGAGTTGCCCGTCTTCGCGTTCACAACGGCACCTCATGTGAACGCGTACGACGTCTTCGACGTGTCCCGGCGCATGCGGGAGAGCGGCTGGCTGGTGCCCGCGTACACCTTCCCGGCCAACCGGGAGGACCTGTCCGTCCTGCGTGTGGTGTGCCGCAACGGCTTCTCGGTGGATCTCGCCGACCTGTTCATCGAGGACCTGAGCCGGTTGGTGCCCCAACTGCGCAAGCTGCCGCATCCACTGACCCAGGACAAGGAGGCGGCGACCGGCTTCCACCACTAGGGCCTGTCCGGCGGAGGGTGCGGGTGCGGGTGCGGCTACTCCTGGTCGCCGGGGTGCGGTGTTCCCGTCGCGTACGGGTTCTCCTCGCCGTCCACCAGGACGCCGACGAAGGGTTCGCCCTCGCCGGCGAAGGTGTACGCGCCGCCCCGGATCCGCTCGATCAGGCCCCGGGTCCACTGCGCTCCGGAGTCGGCGGAGTGGACCCAGAAGTTCATGATCTCGCCGATGTGGCCGAGCTGCCCGGGGCCGTCCTCGGGGGTGTAGTACCCAGTGACGGACTTGCGCCACTCCTCGATGGCGCGCACCCGCTCCTGGAGGAGTTCGAGGGTCTCCGCACGGCCGAGGTCGACCATGAAACCGAGCGCGGCCGAGAGGATGTCCGGTTTCTGGTCGTACGCGGTCAGCGACCGGCGCAGCAGCGTGAAGTACTCCTCGGTGCCCTGGTCCGTGATCTCGTACTCGGTGCGCGGCGGGCCGCCCGCCGTGGACGGGGCGATCTCGTGGGCGAGCAGCAGTCCCTGCTTCGCCATCTGCTTGAGCGCGTGGTAGATCGAGCCGGGCTTGGCGTTGGACCACTCGTGCGCGCCCCAGTACTCGAGGTCGTTGCGCACCTGGTAGCCGTGGGCCCGCCCGTGCTGGCGGACGGCACCCAGCACCAGGAGACGGATCGCTGACATGCGGTCCAGGTTATGGGGCAGATGAGGGCGCGGAGGTCAACCCTCCTGCGCGCGGGCGACCAGCTCGAAGGCGGTGGCGCCGTCCAGGGACTCGCGGATGATGTCGGCGTGGCCGGCGTGCCGGGCCGTCTCGCGGATCAGGTGGAGCGCCACCCAGCGCATCGAGACCCGTTCCCGGGGGAACCAGGGGGCTTCGGGCAGTGCGAAGGTCTCGTCGAGGCTGGGTACCGAGCGGATGAACGCCTCCGTCTCGGCGGCGACCTTCTCCCAGTACGCGAGCTGCGACTCGACGGTCTCGTCGCCGACGAGCGCGAAGCACTCGTGCCAGGTCGACTCGTCCCGCTCGACGGCGGGCGGCTCGCCCTTGGCGCGGGCGATCCAGGCCTGCTCGGTCTCGGCGACATGTTTGAGCAGCCCGGCCAGGGACAGTTCGCTCGCGCTTGGCCGGCTCGTGGCCTGCTCCGGCGTCAGGCCGATCAGGGCCCGGCGGATCCCGCCGCGCTCGGCCTCCAGGAAGGAGAGCAGTGCTCCACGCTCGTCACCGGGAGTCTCCGCCGAAACGTGAGTAACCATGATCGCCGCCTTTCATCGGTCCACCTGCCTGGCATCCCCTGCCTGACACCGACGAACGTACGGGCCCTTGCGGTCAGCTTCTGTCCGCAAGGGCCCGATGGCGACGAAGAGTCTCTGAGTCTCCGAACGGAAGGAGCCCTAGGGCCTGTCCGGCGGATCATGCCGCAGACGCGGGGCTTGGCACGCCCATCTGCGGCGTTGTCGTCACTCGCCGACGCTCCGCGTCGACTCCTTCCTCCGCCTTGCAGCTGCACGCACCAAGCCCCGCTCACCAGCGTCGATGAGGCACCGCCGCTGCCCTCCGACTTGATCCGCCGGACAGGCCCTAGAACGGGAAGAAGCTGCGGCCGTGCTGGACCGAGATCCACTTCTGGGTGGTGAAGGCGTCGACGGTCGTCTCGCCGTTCAGACGGCCGATGCCGGAGTGCTTCTCGCCGCCGAAGGGGACCAGCGGCTCGTCGTGGACGGTGCCGTCGTTGACGTGGAACATGCCGGTGTCGATCTGCTTGGCGAAGGCGACACCGCGCTCGACGTCGGCGGTGTGCACGGCGCCGCTGAGCCCGTACGGGGTGTCGTTGACGATGCGTACGGCCTCCTCCTCACCGTCGAAGGTGACGAGGAGCGCGACAGGGCCGAAGATCTCCTGCTGGAGGATGGCGGAGTCGGCGGGCAGGTCCGTCAGGACGGTCGGCTCGACGAGGTTGTCGGTGGTGGCGCCGCGCACCAGAGCGGTGGCGCCCTCGGCGATCGCCTGGTCGACCGCGCCGGTGAGCGAGTCCGCCTGGGAGGAGTTGATGACCGGGCCGATGATCGTCTGGGGGTCGCTCGGGTCGCCGACCTTCAGCGTCTTCACCTTGGCGACGAACTTCTCGGTGAACTCGTCCGCGATCGAGCGGTCCACGAGCACGCGGTTGGCGGCCATGCAGACCTGGCCCTGGTGGACGTAGCGGCTGAAGACCGCCGCGTCGACGGCGTAGTCGATGTCCGCGTCCTCCAGGACCACCAGGGCGCTGTTGCCGCCGAGTTCCAGCACCGCGCTCTTGAAGTGCGAGGCGCAGACGGTGGCGACATGGCGGCCGACCTTGTCGGAGCCGGTGAAGGAGATGACCTTCGGGACGGGGTGCTCGATGAAGGCGTCGCCGATCTCGGCGATGTCGGTGATGACGACGTTGAGCAGACCGCCGGGCAGGCCCGCGTCCTCGAAGATCTTCGCCACCAGCGAGCCGCCGACGATCGGGGTGTTCTGGTGCGGCTTGAGGACCACGCCGTTGCCGAGCGCCAGGGCCGGCGCGACGGACTTCAGGGAGAGCAGGAAGGGGAAGTTGAAGGGGCTGATCACGCCGACGACACCGACGGGGACGCGGTAGAGGCGGTTCTCCTTGCCGTCGATCGGCGAGGGGAGGATCTTGCCCTCGGGCCGCAGCGACAGCTGGATCGACTCGCGCAGGAACTCCTTGGCGAGGTGGAGCTCGAAGCCGGCCTTGAGGTGGGTGCCGCCGAGCTCGGCGATGATCACCTCGGTGATCTCGGCCTCGCGCTCCTCGATGAGGCGCAGGGTCTTCTCGAAGACCGCGCGACGGGCGTACGGGTTGGTCGCGGCCCATGCCTTCTGGGCGCGCTGGGCGGCGCGGTAGGCCTCGTCGACCTCATCGACCGTGGCTATGGTGATCGACGCCAGCTTCTCGCCGTTGTACGGGTTGAAATCGATGATGTCCCAGGAGCCGGTGCCCTGGCGCCACTCGCCGTCGATGTACTGCCGGGCCAGGTCGGTGAAGTAGGACGACATGTGCTCCTCAATCCCCTTGCTGCCGAGGCAGACATCCGAGTCTGAGTCAGCAGACACATCCGATCAACGTCTGATCAGACGTCATCGTACTTGCGATCAAAGGGAGTTGGAGAGCACCTCCGAAGAGTCCACGAAGACTCACAGGCGAACAGGCTGTGAAGATTCACGGGAGCGGTCCGTGAAGACTCGCCGGAGGTGATGGGGAGAAGTCAGGAGAGCTGGAGCAGCCCCCTCAGCAGATCCCGGCTCTCGGACGGCCCGGGGCTGTCCTGCTGCAACTGCTTGAGCGCACCCTCGTACTGGGTGACGTCCTCGCGTTTGTCCAGGTAGAGCGCGCTGGTGAGCTGCTCCAGATAGACGACGTCCGACAGATCGGACTCGGGGAAGCTCAGGATGGTGAAGGAACCGCTCTCACCCGAGTGGCCGCCGAAGCTGAACGGCATGACCTGAAGTCGTACGTTCGGGCGTTCCGACACCTCGATCAGATGCTGGAGTTGCCCCCGCATCACCTCGCGGTCGCCGTACGGGCGGCGCAGCGCGGCCTCGTCGAGGACGATGTGGAACTCCGGGGCCTTCTCGGAGACGAGGTACTTCTGCCGCTCCAGGCGCAGCGCGACGCGCCGCTCGATGTCGGCGGGCGAAGCGCCCCGCATGCCGCGCGCGACGACCGCGTGGGCGTAGGCCTCCGTCTGCAACAGGCCGTGTACGAACTGGACTTCGTACGACCGGATCAGGTGGGCCGCGCCCTCCAGGCCGACATAGGTCGGGAACCAGCTGGGCAGGACGTCCGAGTAACTGTGCCACCAGCCGGCGACGTTGGCCTCCTTGGCGAGGGAGACGAGCGACGTGCGCTCGGCCTCGTCATTGATGCCGTACAGCGTCAGCAGGTCCTCGACGTCGCGCGTCTTGAAGCTCACCCGTCCCAACTCCATGCGGCTGATCTTCGATTCGGAGGCGCGGATCGAGTAACCGGCCGCTTCCCGCGTGATTCCACGTGCCTCCCGCAGGCGCCGCAGATGTGATCCGAGCAGCATGCGCCGCACCACCGAGCCGCTCGACTCACCAGCGCTCACGTTCGTCCGCCTCCCCAACCGTCTTCAAGGGCCGAAGTCTGCCACTAAAACACTTCAAGCAGTACTCGTTCAGTTACAGAAACGGAAAGACTCCAAAGGTGCCACACAGGAAAAGATCGGTAGAGGGTCAACAAGGGGGAAGAAGGTGACAGAAGAAATGACCAAGAAAGGGTGGAGGAAGGTCTAATTCGGGCGCGTGCACGTGCATCTGCCCTTGCATCTGCTGTACGCATTCGGAACCATGGTCCCCGCGCCACCGCTGCATCGCAACGACCGCGAACACCCGGGAGTGCCTCGCATGGGGACGAATGGATCGACCATGCTCGAGCCCTTACGGCAGGGACTTCCGCCGCTCGACCCCGCGGCCGTGTCCAACGCCGCTTCCTGTGCGCTGCCCGCACGCTACGAAGCGGTGCGCGAAGCGCGGCAGTTCACCCGCAGAACGCTCGACCAGTGGGACATCGGCGAGCGCTTCGACGATGTCTGCCTGGTGGTCTCCGAGCTCGTGACCAACGCGCTGCGGCACGCACTGCCCTCGGACACGCCCCGCCCGGACGACCAAGGGCCGCCCGTGCGGCTGCACTTGATGCGGTGGACCTCACGTCTGGTGTGCGCGGTACGCGACCCCAGTCACGACAGCCCGGTCGCGGGCGACTCGGAGGACTTCTCGGCGGAGTCGGGCCGCGGCCTGTTCCTGGTCGACTCGTTCGCCGACAGCTGGGGCTGGCACCCGCTCGCGGGGACCCTCAGCGGCAAGGTCGTATGGGCGCTGTTCCGGCTCCCGCAGCCGGCCGCCGGCGGGGTTTCGACCGAATAGAGAACCGCGGCGCCTTTTGGCGCCGCGGTTCTACGCGCGTTACGCATCGCGAGACGGCGGTCGCCGTCAGTTATGCCGGTTGCCCCACCCGGGTACGCGCCCACGCGGGTGGCGTCGGCTCATGTCAGCCGGCGACCAGGTGGTCGAACTCGCCGTCCTTGATGCCCAGGAGCATGGCTTCGATCTCGGCGCGGGTGTAGACGAGCGCGGGTCCTTCCGGGAACCGCGAGTTCCGCACCGCCACGTCCCCTCCGGGCAGTCTCGCGAACTCCACGCAGGAGCCCTGCGAATTGCTGTGCCTGCTCTTCTGCCAGGCCACTCCGGTCAGCCCCGTCGCAGCCATGCCGTTGTACACGTCATCCAGGTCATCCACGTCGTACACGTCGTGGTCCACAGGTCGCTCCCCGGTCGTGCAGTGGCCAATGTGGCCATTGATGCAGTGGCCAACTGCCCCGGATCATAGCTCTGTTCATGTGCAGATGCATGGGCAGATGCACGTGCACGGGGGGTGGCGCCACGGTTACAGCTTTTACCGCCATTTGACTACGGCCTGTTGACCACTTGACTACTGTCTGGTACTCGCCGGGCTGCTCCCGGTCCAGCGTGTGCCCCGAAGATCGCATGACATGCGCTCTCCAGCCCCCGTGCATGATCTTCCGCGCCAACATCTGTGCAGGGTCGTCCGGGTCGAATCCCTCATGCACTAGGAAGAGACGCGTACCGTGCCCTTCGAGTTTCAACGTTCACGTAATGGCCCAATCCGCAGGGTCCGCCGGATCGACGTCGGCCACCGGACGCGCGGCATCCGTTCCGGCTCGTACGCGAGAATCCGCGACGGGGTGACGACTCCCTCGGCACCACGACTCGACGGCTGCCCCAGAACATTCCTAGGTTCTCCCGATGTCTCACTCAGGGTGTTCGTGAATACGGCTGATAGCTTGCTGCGGTCGTTCCGGCGACCCCAGCGACACCATCACCCTTGGGGGCTTCAGTGACATCGGCGACTTCGGCGACCTTTCCGCGTCGGCGGACCCGGGGCGTGGCCATGGCCTTGGCCGCGGGTCTGGCGGGCGCGCTCGTGCTGACCGGCTGTGGCGGCGACTCGGGATCCGACTCCGGGGCCGGGGCCGCGAGCCCCAGCGCGTCCGCCTCGGGGACGGCCGGCACGGGCGGCGACTCGAGTACCCCGTCCACCGCCGCCGGCAAGCTGGAGGGCAGCTGGGCGGCCACGACCGGCGGCAAGGTCGTGGCGCTGGTGATCACCGGCAAGCAGGCCGGGCTCTTCACGACGGGCGGCACCGTGTGCAGCGGGACCGCCGGTGACGAGGCGGGCATGCAGATGATCCACCTCAAGTGCACGGACGGGAACAAGGACCGCACGACCGGCATGGTCGACTCCGTGAACAGCACGACGCTGAAGGTCACCTGGTCGGGGAAGCTCGGCAAGGAGTCGTACACGAAGGCGGAGGGCGGTCAGCTCCCGTCGGGACTGCCGACGGCGAGCCTGGGTTCCTGACCGGCCCGCCCCCTCCCTGACCTGCCCTCACCTGTCCCGACCGGTCTCTGACGGCGGGCCGCGGAGTCCGTCGGACTCCGCGGCCCGTTCGCATGCCCGTCCGCATGTCCGTTCGCGTGTCCGTCGCTCATTCCGTCGGCTCAGGGGAGTTTTCGGGGCATACGCGGCACGGGAGAGGTGCCTGACAGGGGGGTCGCGCAACGCGTGCCCATCGGTCTGCGTGATGATCCATGAGCACCTTCACGAACCCAGGGGGAACCCATGCGCGCCCTTCCGATCGCCGTCGTCGCCGCCGCGGCGGCACTCACCCTCACCGCCTGCGACAGCGGCGGCGACAGCAGCAGTGACAGCGGCAAGAAGGCCTCCACCTCCTCCGCCGCCGCCTCCACGGCCTGCAAGATCGACCAGATCGGCATCCAGGTCGGCCCCGCCAACGCGGCCCCCGCCGCGGGCGACACCGGCAACGTGCCCGTCACGCTCACCAACAAGGGCGCCGAGTGCACCCTCCAGGGCTTCCCCGCCGTCACGGTGCAGGACGGGGGCAAGAGCACGGACGTGCCCGAGGAGAAGGCCCCGAATCCGCCGAAACTGACGCTGGCGAAGAGCGGCACCGCCTCCTTCACGATCACCTACGTGCGGGGTACGGCGGGCGACGGGAAGAGCCTCGACGCGACGGCGCTGAAGATCAGCCTGCCCGGTGCCACCACCGCCCAGAGCTTCAAGTGGTCGTACGGCCCCGTCGCCGGCAAGACCGGTGCGAGCGACCCGAACGCCTCCGTGAGCTCGTTCCAGCCCGCGGGCGACTGAGCGGATCCCGGCGCAAGCCGGGCGTCAGCGAAGCGGCGGACGTGCCCTGACCTGGGCGCGGTCCGCCGCCGCGGCCCCTTCCTGCCATCCGGCCGCGTCGTTGACGCCGCGCAGCCGGGTGGTGACGGTGTCCGGGAACATCTGCTCCATGTGGTCGTTGACCGCCACGTCACGGGCCGCCAGCACGGGCAGCAACTCCCCCGCCGGCGCCGCCGAGGCGACCTCCCCCTCGGCCCCCTCGGCGGCGGTCGCCAGCCGGTCGCCGATCCGGTGCGCGTACGCGGCCAGGAACGACTGCCGGAAGCTCTTCGTACGCTTCCTTCCTCCGGCCCGCTGGGCCGCCTCCGCCTTCGTCATCGCGGCCGTGGCCTGCACGAGCAGCGAGGTGTAGAGGAGCTCGACGGCCTCCAGGTCGGGTTCGAAACCGACGACGGTCGAGAAGCCGAGCGACTCGTTCCACACGGCACGACAGCGGTTCGCGTCGGCCACCGCGTCCAGCAGCACGGCCTTGGCCGTCTCGTACGGCGGCTCGACACCGATGCGGCAGGCGCCGGGCGCGTCCTTGGCGTGCGTACGGGCCGCGAGCAGCGCCTCGTCGATGCTGTGCCGGGCCATCAGCTCCTGCGCCTTGGCGCTCAGTGCCTCCGCCTCCTCGGGGAACCCGGTCGCCTCGGCCTTGGCGAGCAGCGCGCGGATGCGGGAGAGCATGCGGGAGTCCTGCGGGGCGCCCGGGTGCCGTGACGTGCCGTGCGGCCGGTGCGCGTCGAGCGACTCGAGGGCGGGAAGGCGCAGCAGCAGCCGGTACAGCTCCAGCGCCGCGGTCGCCTGCGAGAAGCGGTCGGTGCGCGGGGCCCGGGCGTCCAGCTCTTCGAGCTGTGCCGCCCATCGCGGGCCCCGGGGCCGCCGGTCCCGGCCGGCCTCGGCGCGCACCAGTTCCGACACCAGCCGCAGGTGTACGTCGTCCAGCTCGCGTCGCACGATCCGCACGACGTCGGCGGGCTGCCAGCCGCGACGCCAGGCCGCGGCGACGAACTCCTCGCCACGGCGGGCGAGTTCGGCGTCGGAGGCGGGGTCGGCGGCGAGCAGCGAGGCGCCCGTGTCGAGGGCCCCGTCACTGTCGGCGTAGAGCGCGGCCTCGAAGGCGCGCTCCACGGTGCTGGGCGTACTGCTCATGCGTCGATCGTGTCACGCCCGCCGAACCGGACCGTCCACACCCTGTGGACAGTGAAACGTGGACGACGGCCGGAAGGGTGTCAACTTCGGGTTGACACCCCCTGCCTGTCAACTTACGGTTGACACATGACGACGAACCCACCCGGCAAGGCATCCGTACGTCTCGACGACCTCATCGAGGCCATCAAGAAGGTCCACACCGACGCGCTCGACCAGCTCCAGGACGCGGTGATCGCGGCGGACCACCTCGGCGACGTGGCCGACCACCTGATCGGCCACTTCGTGGACCAGGCCCGGCGTTCGGGCGCGTCCTGGACCGACATCGGAAAGAGCATGGGCGTCACCCGGCAGGCGGCGCAGAAGCGCTTCGTCCCCAAGGCCGAGTCGGACCTCGACCCCAGCCAGGGCTTCACCCGCTACACGCCCCGCGCCCGCAACGCGGTCATGGCCGCGCACAACGAGGCGAAGGCCGCGGGCAACGCGGAGGGACTCACCGAGCACCTCGTCCTCGGCCTCCTCTCCGAGCCCGAGGGGCTCGCCGCGAAGGCGATCACCGCCCAGGGCGTGACCCTGGACGCCGTCCGCGAGGCGGCGACCGCGGCGCTCCCGCCGGCGGCCGCCGAGGTCCCGGAGCTGATCCCGTACGGCCCCGCCGCCAAGAAGGCGCTGGAACTCACCTTCCGCGAGGCCCTCCGCCTCGGCCACAACTACATCGGCACCGAACACATCCTCCTGGCCCTCCTGGAGTACGAGAACGGCAACGGCGTCCTCAGCGACCTCGGCATCGACAAGACAGCGGCGGAGTCCTACCTCGCGCGCGTGCTGGAGCTCATCACGGTGGCGGGACAGCAGAACGACCAGCCGGACCAGCAGGATCAGAAGGATCAGAAGGATCAGAAGGATCAGTAGGACGTCGCGTCCGCGGCCGTTGTCAGACCCGCCTGCGAAACTCGGAATCATGAGCGACCGGTGGGCTCTCGGACCGGCCGAGGACGGTGGCGCGGAGGTCGCCCCCCTCGGCCCCGACGGGCTGCCCGCGGGACCGGTGCGCAGGGAGGCGGACCTGGTCGAGGCCGTGCGGGGGCGGCCCGACGTGGTCCGGTGGGTCTGGCGGTCCACGGCCGACGTCTACCCCCGTCTGCTCGCCGCGGGGGTGCGAGTGGAGCGGTGTTACGACATGGAGGCCGCCGAGACGCTGCTGCTCGGCCACGAGGGCCGGCTCGGCGAACCCCGGTCGGCGGCCGCCGCGCTGGCGAGACTGCGCGGCGGCCCCGTACCGCCGGATCCCCCGCAGCGCTCCGCCGAGCCCGGCTCGCAGTCGTCCCTCTTCGAGCCGCGCCCGGTCCGCGTACCCCTGGAAGACCTCCTGGAGGTGTACGCCGATCAGCGCCGCCGCCACGACACGACGGCGCACCCGGAGCGCATGCACCTGCTGACGACGGCAGAGTCGGCGGGCATGCTGGTGGCCGCCGAGATGAACCGCACCGGTCTGCCGTGGCGCGCGGACGTCCACCGTGAGGTGCTGCACGAGCTGCTCGGCGAGCGGTACGCGGGCGGCGGTGAGCCCAGACGCCTCGCCGAGCTCACGGACGAGGTGTCGGCCGCCTTCGGCAGGCGCGTCCGCCCCGACCTGCCCGCCGACGTCATCAAGGCCTTCGCGCAGGCCGGGATCAAGGTCAAATCCACCCGGCGGTGGGAGATCGAGACCATCGAGCATCCCGCCGTGAAGCCGTTGCTCGAGTACAAGAAGCTGTACCGGATCTGGGTGGCGCACGGCTGGTCCTGGCTGCAGGACTGGGTGCGCGACGGGCGCTTCCGGCCCGAGTACCTGCCCGGCGGGACCGTCACCGGCCGCTGGGTGACCAACGGCGGGGGCGCCCTGCAGATCCCCAAGGTCATCCGGCGTGCCGTCGTCGCCGACCCGGGCTGGCGGCTCGTGGTGGCCGACGCCGACCAGATGGAGCCGCGGGTGCTGGCCGCCATCTCGCGCGACCCGGGCCTGATGGAGGTCGCGGGCCGGGAGAGCGACCTGTACCAGTCGGTGTCGGACCGGGCGTTCGCCGGCGACCGGGCACAGGCCAAGCTCGCCGTGCTCGGCGCGGTGTACGGGCAGACGTCCGGCGACGGTCTGAAGAACCTGGCCGCGCTGAGAAGACGCTTCCCCCGGGCTGTCGCCTACGTGGACGACGCGGCGCGGGCCGGCGAGGAGGGCCGGCTCGTACGGACATGGCTGGGGCGGACCAGTCCCCCGGCGGCCGGCTCTTCCGACGCCGCGTCGGAAGAGGCGGGCATCCCGCAGGACGAGCCCGCCGAGACCCTGGCGGACCAGGGCTGGGTGCCGGGCTACGCCTCCTCCAACTCCCGGGCCCGCGGCCGCTTCGCACGCAACTTCGTCGTCCAGGGCAGCGCCGCCGACTGGGCGCTGCTGCTGCTCGCCGCCCTCCGCCGCACCTGCGGGGACCTCACCGCCGAGCTGGTCTTCTTCCAGCACGACGAGGTGATCGTGCACTGCCCGGCCGAGGAGGCGGACGCCGTCGTGGCCGCGATCCGGGAGGCCGCGGAGCTGGCGGGACGGCTGACGTTCGGCGAGACACCGGTCCGCTTCCCGTTCACGACGGCGGTGGTCGAGTGCTACGCGGACGCGAAGTGACCAGGACGGTGGCCCTGGAGCAGCAGGACGGCCGCTACTCCTCCTCCAGGAGTTTCCTCAGCTCCCCCACCACCGAGCTGTCCGTCCCGTCCAGCGCCGCGAGCGCCGACCTCCACAGCTCGTACGCCTCTGCGGCATCCCCCTGTGCGCGCAGCACCAGACCCAGTTGATGCCGCGCGAGCCCACCGGTGTACCGGTCGGCGCGCTGATCGGCGCGGCGCAGCAGCAGATCGCACTCGCGCGCGGCCCGTTCGACATGCCCCACCCCGCGCAGCGCACGCACCAGCCCGAGCCGCGTCTGCGACTCCCCGTGCCAGTCGCCGTGACCGCCGAGGATGCGCAGGCTCTCCTCGAAGTGCGGCACGGCGGCGGCCGGTTCACCGAGCCTCAGATGGGCGTAGCCGATGTTGGAGTGCGCGGAGTGCCGGATGATCACGTCGTCCATCGCGTCGCCGATCGCGAGGCTGCGCTTGTGGTGGTCGATGGCGGCACGGGCGTCCGTGTGCTCGTACAGATTGCCGAGGTGGCTGTAGGTGATGGCCTCGGTGTGCGGGTCGCCCAGCTCCCGGGAGAGTTCGAGGCTCTGCAGCAGCGCCTCGCTGGACTCGGCGTGGCGGCCCAGCCCCTCGAGGAGCATGCCGCGGTTGTTCAGACCGCGCCGGATCCACGACAGCACCCCGAGCCGCCGCCAGATCGCCAGCGCCTCGTCGTTCAGCGTGAGCGCCTCGCTCGCGCGGCCCGTCATGAAGTGCAGCCCCGCGAGGTCCCCGAGCGCGTACGCCTGCGCGGCCTCGTCACCGAGCCGCCGCGCGGCGCCCAGCGCGGCCCGTAGGAGCACCTCCGACTCCGCGACCCGGCCGCTGCGCTGGAGGTAGGGGTTGAGCAGCCGCACGAGAACGGGAACGTACGCGGATGTGTCCGCGTACCGCTCCACCAGCGCCACCACGTTCTCCAGTTCCAGATCGCCCCAGGTGAAGGCGTCCTTGGCGGTGCAGAACGGCGGGGTGGCCGCGGCGTCCACCGTGTGCGCGGCCGGCTGCGAGGCGGTCGGCCGGCTGCGGTCCTGGCGGTCGAGGCCCGGCTCGACGATCGCTTCGAGGGAGCGGGCGGCGACACCGGCGTACCAGCGCAACGCCCGCTCGGACACGCAGATGCCCGCGCCCCCGTCCGCGGGTTCCCCGTCCGTCGCGCCCGCGATCTCCCTGGCGAAGTCGCGGACCAGGTCGTGGGGTGCGTAGCGGCCGTACGCCGTCTCCTCCAGGAGCGCGACGTCGACGAGGCGGTCGAGCGCGGCCTCGGCGCGGAACTCGGCGATGCCGGAGAGCCGGGCGAGCAGGGGCGCGCCGTATACGGGGAGGTCCAGCGTGCCGATGCCGCGCAGCACGAGCGCCGCGTCCTGGTCGGCCTCCCGCTCCGAGGCACGCAGCGCGTCGAGCGCGACGGCCAGGGATCTGCGGACGCTCAGATCGTCGTATTCCAGATGGTGCAACCGCCCCTCGGTCGCGGCCAGTTGACCGGCGAGGGCGTCCGGCGTGAGCGCGCGGCGCGCGGCGAGGCGCGCCGCGACCACGCGGAGGGCGAGCGGGAGCCGGCCGGTGAGTTCGACGAGGGGGTGCGCGCCGTCGAGGCCGTTCACCCGACCGGAGACCGCGCGCAGCAGCGCCGCGCTGTCCTCGTCCGAGAGCGGCGCGAGCGGGAAGCGCCGGGCGCCGTCCAGCGCGGTGAGCGGCGAACGGCTCGTCACGATCACCGCGCACCCCGCGCCCGCGGGCAGCAGCGGCCGTACCTGTGCGGCGTGCGCGGCGTCGTCGAGCACCATCAGGGTGCGCGTCGGTGCGAGTATCGACCGGAGCAACGCGGCCGCCGCGTCGAGGTGTTCGGGGATGCGGCGCGGCTCGGCACCGAGGTCGCGCAGCAGCGCGGCAAGCGCCTGGCCGGGCGTGAGGGGGGTCATTCCGGGCGTGGCCCCGTGCAGGTTGACGTAGAGCTGGCCGTCGGGGAAACGTTCCCGCAGCCCATGTGCCACATGCAGCGCCAGCGCGCTCTTGCCGACTCCGGCCATTCCGCTGATGACGGCGACAGCCGGGGTGGGGGGTCTGGGGTGCCGGGCCGTGTCGAGAGCCAGGTTCAGTTCCTGGCACAGGTCCCCGCGGCCGGTGAAGTGCGCGGGTGGGGGTGGGAGTTGGGCGGGCCGGGGTGAGGCCGGTTCGGCGGGGGTGGCCCGCCGTGCGTCGGCGGCCTCGTCCCGGTCGCGCTCGGGTCCGTCGCGCTCCCCCGCCCGCTCACGCAGGATCTCCAGATGCGCCTCGCGCACCGCGGGCCCGGGCTCGACACCGAGTTCCTCGACCAGGCGGGCCCGTAGATCCCGGTGGACGGCCAGGGCCTCGGCCTGACGTCCGGTGCGGTGCAGCACCAGCATCAGCAGCCGGTGGAAGGCCTCACGCAAGGGGTACTCGGCGACGAGTGCGGACAACTCGGGTGCGAGGGCCGCGAGTCGGGCGGGGCCGGGAGTGTTGAAGGCACCTGGGGCTGTGGAGGTGTCGGGGGCTATGGAGACGTTCGGGGCTGTGGAGGTACCGGGGGCGCTGGAGGTGCCGGGAGCCGTGGAAGTGCCGAGGACTGTGGAGTTGTCAGGGACGCCGACGTCATCGGAGGCTTCCGTTGCTTTTGCGTCGGCGGACCCCCCGACGTCCCCGAAAACCCAGCCGACCCCGGTACCCCCGGTACCCCCGGTACCCCCGGTACCCCCGGTACCCCCGGCACCATCGGTACCCTCGCCCGCACCACCGGCACCACCGGCACCACCGGCTCCCGGCCCCGCAAGTCGCAGTTCGGCCTCGTACCGCCACTCCAGGACGAGCAGCCGCGCCTCCTCCAGGCGCTGGACGAGCGCGTGTCCGCCGAGTTCGGGCGGGACCCCGCCCAGCGGTGTGCCGCGCCACAGCGCGAGCGCCACCAGGGCCTCGCGCAGCGCCCGCTCCCAGTCGCGCTCGGCGTGCGCGGCGCGTGCGGCCGTGACGTGGGCCTCGAAGACGCGCACGTCCAACTCGCCCTCGTCGACCCGCAGGAGATACCCGGGCGGCATGGCCCGCAGCCGCTCCGGATCGTCGAGGAGCCGACGCAGCCGGGTGACGTGGTTCTGCAGCGAGGCCTGCGCGGAGGCGGGCGGCGCCCCGCCCCACAGCGCGTCCTTGAGCGCGTCCACCGAGACGACCCGGCCCGGCTCGAGGAGCAGCGCGACCAGCAGGGCACGCACTTTGCCGCCGCCGATCGAACGGACCTCGCCGTCGGCGTCGTACAACACCGGCGGCCCCAGCAGCCCGAACCGCAGCTCGTACCGCATAGCCCGCTCCACTGCCTTCCCGCTCGACCGGCCCGACCGGTTCAGTCCGGTACCGACCACATCCATGGCGACTTCGCGCCTTCTTGCGGCGACTTCACGCCGACCGACTTCCGGTTTCCAGGTTTCCGGATGGAAACCCGTTGGCGACATGTTAGCGATCCGTTGGCGCGGCCTGATGGGATCACTCCATCGGATCTGGCCCGACGGTGCGCGCGTACAACGCGTAACTCGGGGGAGTGTCGCCGCCGTGGCCGGATCCGGGGACAGAGAGGGCCCTGGTCGTCGGAGGTGAGCGACCGGGGCCCTCGTCCGCCCCCCGGCCGTCCTGCCGCCTGTCGCCGACCGCCCATCGGCCGCCGTCAGATGACGGGCGGGCGTCCCAGTCGCGTCAGCCGCCACACGGTCCGCCACCGCATCGGCCGCCGCTCGCCGCCCGACTGCCGCAGCCCTTCCGCGAAGCCGCCGAACCAGGCCCGCAGTCCGCCCAGCGACCGTGTCCGCAGGAGCGTCAGCAGCATCCAGATTCCCAGGTGCACGGGGATGAGCGGGAGGGGCAGCCTGCGGCGGGTGAGCCAGACCCGGTTGCGGGCGGTGACCCGGTAGTAGATGGCGTGCCGGGCGGGCGAGGTCTTGGGGTGCTGGAGCAGCAGTCCGGGCTCGTAGAGCACGGTCCATCCGTCGTCGACGGCCCGCCAGGCCATGTCGGTCTCCTCGTGCGCGAAGAAGAACTCGGCGGGCCAGTCCCCGATCCGGGCGAGCATGGGCATGGACAACGCGTGCCCACCGCCGAGGAACCCGGTGACCGGACCGCCCCGCATCGGGTCCTTGGCCCCGACCCGGGGCACGTGCCGGCGCTGGGTCTCCCCGTTCTCGTCGGCGATGCGGAAGCCGACGATGCCCAGGCGCGGATCGGCGGCGTACAGGTCCCGCACCTTGCGCAGCACATCCGCGTCGACCAGCAGCCCGTCGTCGTCCAGCTCGACGACGACGTCCACGTCCGCGAACTCCCTGAGCCGGGCGAGGCCCACGTTGCGCCCGCCCGGGCAGCCGAGGTTCTCGTCGACCTCGATGGCGGTCACCTCACCGGGCAGCCCCAGCCGCTCGGCGAACTCGGGCAGCGGACACCCGTTCCCCACGATCACGATCCGTGCGGGCGCGACGTCCTGCTTGGCCACCGAGGCGAGCAGCGCGTCGACCTCGTCGGGCCGGTTCCCCATGGTCACGACGGCAACGGCGATCCGAGGCCCCTCCGACACGACACCACTCCATCCCAGGCCGACAACTCTGCCCGCGATGCTAGCCGTTTACCGTGCGTCTCCCTCAGGTACGCCGCGTTTCCTCGTGCTCTCCGCATTTACTCACGGCGTACGCGGCTCTTCGCTTGCTTCTGCGCGGTCAGGAGCGAACCTACTCGGCGCGGGGCCACGGCACGGGATGCGCGCCCGGAGTCTCGTCGACTCTCACCGACGCTCGCCGACTCTTACCGAGCGCACACCCGGGCGGCCTCAGGCGGCGTACGCGCCCCGCACCTCGAACCGCTCGGCGGACGGCGGGGCGGCCAGCCAGCCCTTCAAGCCCTCCTGGAACTCCCGGAACTCCTGGATCGCGGTCAGCGGATTCTCGATCCCGTCCGCGAGCTCCAGTTCCGCGAGATACGTGACTCCGTCGGGGAGCCGGTACGAGGCATAGCGCACGCCCTCGGGCCGCGCAGCCTCGATCGCGGCGAACATCTTCCCCAGCGCCGCTTCGAGCGCGTCGACACACTCGGGCTTCACCGTCGCGCGCACCATCAGAACGGCCATGTCGTCATCTCCTTCTCGTCCCTGTCACATATGTCATGCCTTGTGACACCTGCCACACTTGTCACACCGCTACCGGAGCGTGTGGGTGGCGCCATCTCCCTGACGCGCCCGCGGGCGGTTGTGTGACAGGGACGGAGGAGAGATCCCCGGCCCGTCAGGCGTTGGGGTCGAACGAGATGCCCGCCGGCATGGCCTTCGTGAGGTGGGCGGCGAAGTTGGCGTCCTTGAGGCCGAAGTTGGCGCTGCCGAAGTCGTAGGCGCTCAGTTTGTCGCGCAGCCCCGCCGGGTAGCCGTTCCAGCCGACCAGGGCCGGGTACTGCCAGGTGTGGTAGCCGTTCTCCGGCGGCTCGTCGCCCGAGTTCGCGAGCCGGAAGTCGTGGGTGCTCAGACCGTCCTTGTGGTAGACGATCTTGGGGTGCGTGCCGTCCCACAGGACCTGGTCGGCGCTGTAGACGTTGAAGTCGCCGTGCGCGGACGTGGAGACGTACTTGGCCTGGTTGTTCTGCACCCAGACCGCCACGTGCTCCCAGTCGTGGCGGTGCCCGCCGATCGTGGCCTGGTCCTTCTCGAAGTAGAGGCCGTAGAGGATCACGCACCAGCCGTTGTTGCACTTCTCGCGCGAGTAGCCGTTGGTGTTGTCGAGATCCGAGGTGTCGTGGCACTCGCCACTGAGCGAACCGGTCGGCTTGAGGCCCCCGTTGACGGTCCCGTCGGGACCGATGGCGGGCGTGGGGTAGCAGCCGTCCGTGTCGTAGTCGTACGCCGGCTGCCAGGTCTTCTCCAGGTCGTCCGCGTTGGCGGGCAGGGCCTTGGGCGGGGCGGCGAGCGCGCTGCCGGGGAAGGCGACGACGAGCGCGACGGCGCTGCCGAGGATGAGCGAGGCTCTGCGTACGCGCGAGCTCTTCTGCACTGCGTCCTCCTGAGGGACCGCGAGGGGGTGGGGGTGGGGCAAGCGGTTTCATTGACATGCCCGGATCACCCTCACCTGACTCGTTGAGCGCTCAAGCGGTGCGGGATGTCGCAGCGGTGAAAGATCAACCAACAAAGGGGGCAGGCGAGTTGACGCCGAGTGGGGGGCGGGGGCTCCCCCCCCTCAAGGAACCGGAGAACCAGCGGCGCGACCAGCGAGGGACGAGCGACGTGACGAGCTACGTGACGAGAGCGACGTGACGAGCTACGCGCCCCGACGAGCAACGCGCCCTACGGCATGCCCATCACCCCGGCCGAGACCTCGACCGGCATCACGCAGACGGCACCGGAGACGTCCGCGAACGACAACACGGCCCCCTGGAGCACACCAGGGCGGGCCGGACAACCGACCCACCCTTGACCCCCCGCCTTCCCCCCTCCCCCCTTCAACCGCTCAACCGCTCAACCGCGCGGCCAGGGGCGCCCGTCGAGACGTTCGATGTCACGGTTGAAGCGGCTGAGATAGGCGGCGAACTCGGCGACTTCCTCGGGATCCCAGTCGGTCATGATCTTCTCCAGACCGTCCAGGTTCTCGGCGCGATGGGCGTCCAGCCGGCGCCTGCCCTCGGCGGTGATGGCGAACTTGCGGGCGATGCCCCCCTCGGGGTCGGGCATGCGCTCGACGACCCCGGCCCGCAGCATCGCGGCGGTCTGCCGGTTGAGGGTGGACGCGTCCAGGCCGAAGGCCTCTCTGAGTCCACCGATGGACATCGGGCCTTCCACCTGAATGCGGCTGAGCAGGACGTACGCACTGCGGTCCAGCCGCTCCTCACTCATCCCGCGCCCCCGCGGGTTGAGCATGTGCATGTGACGCCCGAGCAGCATGGTCTCGAATTCCAGCAGGTCAAGTGGCTTGTCCACGCGAGGCATCCTTCGGCTCCCGGCTCGCTTCCCCTACAGGAAAGCTACCTCCCGCCAGGTATACCATCGCAATGTGTATGATGCATGAGGCATGCATGATGCACACTACGTGCACCATGCAATTCGCGTGCATCTTGCAGCTCGTACGCGACAGGCCCGGATGCGCAGCACGGCAACAAGCCCGGAAAGAGCAACAGGGAGTACCCGTGGACAGTTCCCAGCCCGCAGCCCGCTCCGGCGGTGTTGTCGGCATCCTCGCCTTCGGCGGCATCGTGGCCGCGATCACCCAGACGCTGGTGGTGCCACTGATCGGGGAACTCCCGACCCTCTTCGACACCACCGCCTCGAACGCCTCCTGGGTCGTCACCGCCACGCTGCTCGCGGCTGCCGTGATCACCCCCGTCGCCGGCCGCCTCGGTGACATGTACGGCAAGAAGCGCATGCTTCTGGCCTCGCTGATCCCGCTGGTCCTCGGTTCCGTGGTCTGCGCCCTGTCCTCCTCGGTCGTCCCGATGATCGCCGGACGCGGTCTGCAGGGCCTCGGCATGGGCGTGGTGCCGCTCGGCATCAGCCTGCTGCGCGACGTCGTACCGGCGGAGAAGCTCGGCTCGTCCATCGCGCTGATGAGCGCGTCCATGGGTGTGGGCGGCGCGCTCGGCCTGCCGTTCTCCGCGGCGATCGCCGAGAACGCCAGCTGGCGCGTGCTGTTCTGGGTCGTCGCCGCGCTGACCCTCGCGGTCGCCACGCTGATCTGGTTCTTCGTGCCCGCGGGCCGCGAGAGCACCGCCGCGGGCAGCTTCGACCTGCTCGGCGCGATCGGCCTGGGCATCGCGCTGGTCTGCCTGCTCCTCGGTGTCTCCAAGGGCGCGGACTGGGGCTGGGGCAGCGGCACCACGCTCGGCCTGCTCGCCACCGCGGTCGTCCTGCTGCTGGCCTGGGGCTGGTGGGAGCTGCGCACCGCCGAGCCGCTGGTCGACCTGCGTGTGACCGCCCGCCCGCAGGTACTGATGACGAACGCCGCCTCGATCCTGGTCGGCTTCGCGATGTACGCCCAGTCCCTCGTGATCCCCCAGCTGCTGCAGCTGCCCAAGGAGACCGGCTACGGCCTCGGCGAGTCGATGCTGGCCATGGGCCTGTGGATGGCCCCGGCCGGCCTGATGATGATGATCATCTCCCCGGTCGGTGCCAAGCTCTCCGCCGCCAAGGGCCCCCGGATCACCCTGACCGTCGGCGCCCTGGTCATCGCCCTCGGCTACGGCATCTCCCTGCCGCTCATCGGAAACGGCTCCGCCCTGGGCCTGCTCGCCGTGACCATCGTCTGCAGCACGGGCGTCGGTTTCGCCTACGGTGCGATGCCCGCCCTCATCATGGGTGCGGTACCCCAGTCGGAGACCGCCTCGGCCAACAGCTTCAACACACTGATGCGCTCGATCGGCAGCTCCGTCTCGGCCGCCGTGATGGCCGTGGTCCTGGCCCAGATGACCACGAAGTTCGGCCCGGTCTCCCTGCCCTCCGAGAGCGGGTTCCGCGTCGCCATGCTGATCGGCTCCGGCGTCGGCATCGCCGCCGCGATCGTCGCCTTCCTCATCCCGGTCCGCGCGACGGCCGCCCAGCCGCAGGTCGAACCCACCCCGGACGCGGCCCCCGAGGCGGTCGAGGCGAAGGCCTGACCCCACCCGCGCACCCGAGCCACGCTCTCGCAACATTAAAGAAACCGCAGGTCAGATCCCTGGCCTGCGGTTCTCTGGTGTTTGGCGCCGCCTGTTTCCTGCGACTTGATCCGCCGGACAGGCCCTAGCGCAGCGAGGCCGGGCGCATGTCCGTCCAGGTGGCGTCGACATGGGCCAGGCACTCCTGGCGGGTGGCGTCCGTCAGGGTCGGCTCCCAGCCCGCCGGTACCTCCGCGAAGGACGGCCAGAGCGAGTGCTGGCCCTCGGAGTTGACCAGGACGGAGAAGGTGCCGTCGGCATCCTCGAAGGGGTTCGTTGCCATGTCAGCTTCCTCTGCTCGGCGGTGCCTCGCCCCTGTGCGGCGGCGAGCGAACGTCACAATCCACTCTCCGCGATGACCTATATTCCCTCTCCATCGGTCCTGCATATGGTGATTTGGATCAGAAAGGAGGCACATGATCACCCGATGCGTGGGTGCCTTGTGAACGCTTTATGGATCTTGGTTGATTATGCGACGCGGCAAGGCCCACAATGTCTCGGCGACTCCGGGTGGGGGACTCGGGGGAAGTGGAGGGCGTCTTGCACCGGATCGACTTCAGGCTGCTCGGACCGCTGGACGTACGGGTGGACGGGGAGCCCGTCAGACTTGGTGGTGGCCGTCAGCGCACCGTGCTGACGATGCTCCTCATCGCTCTGAACAGAGTGGTCTCCGTGGACGCCCTCATCGAGGCCGTCTGGGGCGAGGAGCCACCGGCCACCGCGCGGAACCAGGTCGCCATCTGTGTCACCGCGCTGCGCAAGACCTTCCGCACCTCGGCCGGCGTCGACGATCTGATCGTCACCTCCCACCCCGGCTACATCCTCGACCTCGGCGAGCATCGGATCGACATCCACGAGGTCGAGACCCGGGTGCGCAAGGCCCGGGAGCTGGCCCGGGCCGGCGACACCGTCCAGGCGTGCACCCTGTTCACCGAGGCGCTCTCGCTGTGGCGCGGATCCGCGCTCGACGGGGCTGCGGGCGGACCCATCGACCACGAGGCCTCCCGGCTCGCCGAGTTCCGGCTGGAGCTGCGCGAGGAGCAGGCGGGACTGCAACTGCAGCTCGGCCAGCACCGTTCACTCATCTCCGACTTGGCCGCGCTGGTCCGCGAGCACCCGCTGCGGGAACAGGCCCGGGCCCATCTGATGCTGGCCCAGTACCGTTCGGGGCGGCGGGCCGAGGCGCTGGAGATCTTCCGCGAGGGACGCCAGGTGCTCGTGGAGGAGCTGGGCATCGAGCCCGGCGCCGAGCTGCAGGAGCTGCACGAACTGATCCTGCGGGACGACCCCGAGCTGACCCTGCCGCCGGAGCCCCAGGTCGCCCCGGAGCCGCGTACCGTGCCCGCGCAACTCCCCTCGTCGGCCGCCGCGTTCACCGGGCGCAGCCGGGAACTCGCGCTGCTCGACCGGCTGCTCGACGGGGAGGGCCAGGAGTCGCCGCTCGCCGTGGCGGCCGTCTCCGGCATCGCCGGGGTCGGCAAGAGCGCGCTCACGGTGCACTGGGCCCACCAGGTCGCCGGGCGGTTCCCGGACGGCCAGCTCTTCGCCGACCTGCGCGGCTACGACGAGTCGGACTCGCCGCAGGCGCCGACCGCCGTGCTCGACCGGTTCCTGCGCGCGCTCGGCGTACCGGGGCCCCAGATACCGGGCGACCAGCACGAGCGGGCCGCGCTGTACCGCTCGATCCTGGACGGCAAACGGATCCTGGTGGTGCTCGACAACGCCCGGTCGTTCGCGCAGATCCGGCCGCTGCTGCCGGGCGGCCGCCACTGCTGTGTACTGATCACCAGCCGGGACGCCATCGACGACCTCACCGGCGACTACGACGTACACCGCATCGAGTTGAACGTGCTCGGCCAGGCGGAGGCGACCGCCATGCTCGGTGCGGTGGCCGGACCGGAGCGGATCGCCGCCGACCCGGAGGCCGCCGCCCGGCTCGGCACGCTCTGCGACCGGCTGCCGCTGGCACTGCGGATCGCGGGCGCCCGGTTGGCCGCCAAGCCCCACTGGTCGGTCCGGCACCTGGTGCGACGCCTGGAGGACCAGCGACGCCGGCTCGACGAACTCAGCCCCAACGAGGGCGGCGTGCGAGCCGGTTTCCGGCTCAGCTACCGCGATCTGCCGCCCGCGGCGGCCCGCATGTACCGGCGGCTCGGGCTGCTGACCATGCCCGACTTCGCGGCATGGGTCGGCGCTGCGGTACTCGACACCGACCCGATCGAGGCCGAGGACCTCATCGAGCAACTGGTCGACGCCCAGCTCCTGGAGGTCGCCTCGGGCCGCCCCGGCGAGCCGCCCCGCTACCGCTTTCAGGCCCTGCTGCGCCTGTTCGCCTGGGAGTGCGCCCAGGAGGAGGACACCCCGGAGGAGCGCGAGGGCGTCCTCGACCGGGCCCTGGACGGCTGGCTCTCGCTGTGCTGGGTCGCCTACCAGCGGTTGTACGGCGCCGAGTTCGCGTCCCTGGACGGGATCCCGGAGCCGAACCTTCCGCAGTCGCTGGTGGAGGAGCTGCTCACGGATCCGATGGAGTGGATGGAGGCGGAGCACAGCGCCCTGGTCGACGCGGTCCGGCAGGCCGCCGAGACCGGCCGGGCCGCCCATGCCTGGAAGTTGGCGCTGCTCAGCAACCCACTGCAGGAGTCCCGCAACTATCTGGAGGAGTGGGAGATCTGCTCCGAGCGCGCGTTGGCGGCCGCTCAGCGGTGCTTCGACCGCCAGGGCGAGGCCAGCATGCAGCGGCTGCTCGGCGGGGTCGCGCTGCACACCCAGCGTTACGAGATCGCCGAGGGGCGGCTCAGGGCGGCCCTGCGGATCTTCGACGAGATCGGCGACGTGGCGGGCGCCGCCCTCACCCGGCGCATGCTCACCCACAACGCGCGGGTACGCGGCGACCTCGACCAGGCGCTGCGGGACGGCGAGGCCTCGCTACTCGGTTTCCGGGAGATCGGGGACGCCCGCGGCGAGTCGCACGGGCTCGGCGCCCTGGCGCAGATAGAGCTGGAGCGCGGAAACCTGGAGCGCAGCCTGCGGCTGTCCACCGAGGCCATCGCCCTGAGCCGGGCGACGGGGCTGGTGCGCGGCCTCGCACAGTCCATCCTCCGCCTGGCCGAGGCACTGACGCGGCACGGCCGGCTCGACGAGGCGGCGAGCGAGTGCGACGAAGCCCTGAGGATCGTCCGGGAGCACGGCGACCGGACCGGCGAGGCCCACATCCTGCGGCTCGCGGGCGAGATTCTCTGGCGGCAGGGGAATCTGACCGAGGCGGAGGTGACCCTGCAGGAGGCGTTCACGATCGCCGACGACATCAACGACCATCTGCTGCGGGCCCGGGCCGAGGCCAATCTGGGCTGCCTGGACCTGCTGGCCGGGCGGGACGGGGCGGTGGGCCGGCTGCGCCGGGCCAGGAACACCTTCGCCGAGTACGGCGCCAGACCACAGGGCGAACGGATCACCCTGGTCATGGACTCGTTGACCGCGGAGCATCCCCCGTACGGGCCGTCGCCCGAGGAGCTCCGGCAGTTGCTCTCCGCACACTGACTCTCTCGCCGAAACAGAGCGCCTGAACAGAGCGCCTGAACAGAGCGAGCCCCGCACCTGCGCCAGGTGCGGGGCTGCGTCACTCGGGTCAGCTCCAGGGGTTGTTCTCGTCGAAGACCGCCGGGGTGTCGGCGATGACGACGACCGCCGGGGCCTCGGCGGCCCGGACGGACGGCATCTCCACCGCGCCTGTGCCGCCGACCAGCAGGACACCGCCCAGAGCGGGCGCGCCGAGAACCGAGGCCAGGAAAGTGCGGGTGCTGCTGCGCATTACTTCTCCCCCATATAAAAACAGTCATTCGTACGCCATGTGCGGGTCAATGTTTCGGTGATCGCCCCTACCGCTCACCTTGTCCGCGGTGTGCCCGGTGCGACAGGAGAAACGTTATGGATCGCACCTGTCGACCCGATGTTGTTTCGATTTCGCCCCTCACGAAATCGAGCCGAAAAGACGTCAAAAATGAGCCGTCCTATCCTCCAAGAGTGTTCATCCAGAACTCACAACGGGGGCCCACATGGAATTTCGACTGCTAGGACCGGTCGAGGCGAGCCGGGGCGGCACCGTCGCCGCACTGTCGGGATCGAAGATCCACACGGTGCTGGCGGCGCTGCTGCTGGCCCGCGGCCGGGTCGTGTCCGACGCCCGCCTCAGCCACCTGCTGTGGGGCTGGTCGCCTCCCGCGACGCTGAACTCGCAGATCTACACCTACGTCTCGCGGCTGCGCAAACAGCTCGGCCCCGATGTCGAGATCGCGCGGCAGCAGCCAGGATATGTACTGCACCCCGGAAACAGCAGCATCGACTTTCTCGAATTCGAGCGGTTCGACCGGCTCGGCCGGGAGGCGTTGCGGCAGCGAGACTACGAAACGGCCGGCAACTTCCTGAGGGACGCACTCGGACTCTGGCGGGGTCCCGCGCTCGCGAACGTCACCGAATTCCTTTCGGAAGTCGAGATTCCGCAATTGGACGACGCCCGCGCGGCGACCCTGGAAAACCGGATCGAGGCCGATCTCGCCCTCGGCCGGCACCAGGAGATCACCGCCGAGCTGACCGGTCTGGTGACCCGCCACCCCACGCGCGAGAAGCTCCGCTCGCAGCTGATGCTGGCCCTGCACCGCTCGGGCCGGCAGTCCGACGCCCTGCATGCCTACCACCACGGCCGCCGCATCCTCGCCGACGAGCTCGGTGTCGACCCCGGCGCCGAGCTCGAAGCGGCGTACCACATCGTGCTGCGCGGCGAGCGGACCCCGCCGCCCGCCACCGCGGCGCCCGCGACGCTGCCCGCCGACACCGTCGCCTTCACCGGCCGGGAAGACCAACTCGCCTCCCTCTGCGAGCTGGTGAGGCCCGCGCCGGGCCGCGACGCCTGGCGCCCCCGGCGCTTGTTGATCACCGGCATGCCCGGCATCGGCAAGACCGCGCTCGCCGTGCGGGCCGCGCACGCCAGCACCGAGCACTTCCCCGACGGGCAGCTCTACGCCGATCTGCGCGGCCCCGACGGCACCCCGAAGGACCCCTGCGACGTCCTGCTGCGGCTGCTGCGGGCGCTCGGCGAGACCGGTCTCGACCGGGAGAGCCACATCGCCGACGACCTCGACGAGCTGGTACGCCGCTACCGCACCCGCACCGCGGGCAAGCGCCTCCTGCTGGTGCTCGACAACGCCTCCGGCGACCTCCAGCTGGGCCCACTGCTGCCCGGCAGCCCCGACATCGCGGTCATCGTCACCGCGCGGACCCCTCTCACCGAGACGGTCGGCGCGCACACCACGGTGCTCGGCCCGCTGGACGACGCCGCCGCGCACGAGCTGCTGCGCACGGCGGCCGGTCCCGGCCGGATCGACGCCGCACCCCAAGCGGCCCGGGAGATAGTGGCGCACTGCGCGGGGCTCCCGCTGGCGCTGCGGATCGCGGGAGCCCGGCTCGCCGCCCGGCCGCACTGGTCGCCGGACCGGCTCGCCCGGCGGCTCGCCGACCCGCGCACCCGGCTGCTCGAACTCCGCCTCGGCGACCTCGATGTACAGCGTTCCCTGGGCCGGCCGCTGGAGGGGCTCGACCGGCCGAGCCGGGCGCTGCTCGGCCGGCTGCCGCTGCTTGGTCGAGAGCCCTTCCACGCAGCGGCAGCCGGGGTGGCGTTCGGCACCGGTGAGGCCGCGGCCGAAGAAGTCCTGGAGCAGCTGGTGGACCTCTCGATGCTCGACCTGTGCGGCATCGACCGCCGCGGCCTGCCGCTGTACCAGCTGCACCCTCTGGTGCGACTGCTCTTCCAAGGGCCGCTGGAGGACGCCGTCGGGTCCGGATCCCTGCCCGGTTCCGCCCCGCGCTCCACCCCGCTCCCCGCGCCCGGCCTCGGTCTCGTCAAGGCGGGCTGACACTGGACAGGAGCTCGGCGGGGCGGCTCAGGCCGGCATCGGGGCGGGGGTCGCGACGCGGGCGACGCGCGGGCGGGCGAGCGCCCGGTACGGCTCGACGCCGAGCGCCAGGGACAGGTCGAGGCGAGCCGCGTTGAAGAAGATCTCCTCCCCGGCGAGCAGGTCCGGGTCGACCACCAGCTCCAGCTCCGGGTGGAAGCTGAACGGCACGATCGAGCCGCTGACGCAGCCCGAGAGCCTCTCGGCGATCTCGCGGGACGCGAAGGCGGTGTCGGTACCCCCGAACAGCTCCTGGACGCAGGCCATGTCGACGCGGCGGTCGCCGGGCACCACCGCCAGCACGTAGCGGCGTCTTCGACGGCTCGTGCCCACCCTCACCACCAGGCACTTGGCAGCCTGTTCCAGGGGGTGGCCACGCAGCTGAGAGGCGAGGTCGGTACGACCCTCGGGGGCGTGCCGGATCAGCCGGTACGGGACGTGGGCGCCGTTCAGCAGGGAGAGCAGGCGACGCGAGGTGTCGGTGCGCGGGACTTCGGCGCGGGAGGTCCCGATACGCGGGACCTCGGCGCGCGGGACTTCGGCACGCAGGACTTCGGTGCTCATGCGCGGCCCGTCGGGCCGGTTCGGGCGGTGGCCGCCGGCACGGTCCAGCTCTGGTCGGCGCCGACGGAGGCGGCGGCGCGGCCGAGCGCGGTGGGCGGTACGGGCGAGTCCACGACGAGGCCGGCCAGGGCGGTGGTGCCGGCGGCGTCCCTGGCGACCTGCATGGCCGCGATGTTCACGCCCTCGTCGGCGAACTCGCAGCCGATCAGACCGACCGCGCCCGGCCGGTCCGGGTAGCGCAGGAAGGCGAGGTCGCCGGAGAGCGGCAGCTCCAGCTCGTGGCCGAGCACCTCGACGAGCTTCTCCTGGAGGCGGACACCGGCCAGGGTGCCGCTCACGGTGACGACCCGGCCGTCGGGAAAGATGCCGCGCAGGGTGACGGTGGAGCGGTGGCTCCCGCCCCCCTGGTGGGTGGTGAGCCGCGAGGTCAGGCCGCGCTCCAGGGCGACCAGCGGGGCGTTCACATGACTGACCGCGCCCCCGGCAACGGTCTCCAGCAGGCCCTTGAGCGCCCCGAGTTCGAGCACGCCGGCGTCCAGCTCGGCGATCTCGCCGTGCAGCTGGATCTCCAGCTGGGCGGGGACGCCGCCCACGGCCCGGGTGAAGACCCGGCCGAGCCGCTCGGTCAGCGGCAGCCACGGGCGTACCGCGTCGGGGACCGGGCCGCCCTGCACGTTCACCCCGTCCGGCACGTGATCGCCGGCCAGCGCGAGCCGCACCGAGTGGGCGGCGGCGATGCCCGCCTTCTCCTGCGCCTCGTCGGTGGAGGCACCCAGGTGCGGGGTCACGACGACGTTGTCGAGGCCGAACAGCGGCGATTCAACGCACGGTTCGGCGGCGTACACGTCGAGTCCGGCGCCCGCGACGCGGCCCTCCTTGAGCGCGGCGTACAGCTCGTTCTCGTCGACGATGCCGCCGCGCGCGGCGTTGACGATGCGCACGGTGGGCTTGACCTTGCGCAGCGCCTCGAAGCCGATCAGGCCGGTGGTCTCCGGGGTGCGCGGCAGGTGGACGGTGAGGAAGTCGGCCTGGGCGAGCAGCTCGTCGAGCGAGAGCAGCCGCACACCGACGGCGGCCGCGCCCGCGGCGGTCACGTAGGGGTCGTACGCCGCCACGTCCATCCCGAAGGCGGCCATCCGCTGGGCGACGAGGGTGCCGATGCGGCCGAGGCCGACGACGCCGAGGACCTTGCCGGCCAGCTCGACGCCGGACCACCGGCTGCGCTGCCAGGCGCCGGTCTTCAGGGCCGCGTCGGCCTGCGGGATGTTGCGGGCGACGGCCAGCAGCAGGCCGACGGCCATTTCCGCGGCGCTGGTGATGTTGGACGTCGGGGCGTTGGCGACGAGGACGCCGGCCTCGGTGGCGGCCGGGATGTCGACGTTGTCGAGGCCGACGCCGGCCCGGGCGATGACCTTGAGACGGGGCGCGGCGGCGATCGCCTCCCGGTCCATCCGGGTGGCGCTGCGCACGAGGACGGCGTCGGCCTCGGCGAGCGCGGGCAGCAGGGCCGCACGGTCGGCGCCGTCGACACGGCGGATGTCGACGTCCCAGCCGAGCGCCTCCACGGTGGCCGGGGAGAGCTCTTCGGCGAGCAGGACGACGGGGCGCGGGGAGCGCACGTTGGCACGGTGACGGATCACGGTCTGGCCTCTCGGTGAGTGCTGTCTGCTGACGTGCTCGGGCACAGGGGCAGCCGCCCCTCCGGGGGCCTGGCGGGCCCGGGATGATCTAGTAGCCGCCCCACTGGACGAGCAGTCGGGCGCGCTCCGCCTCGTCCATCAGGTCGATGCGGTGCACGGGCGTCGCCGGGTCGTCGGCGAAGGCCCGCAGCACCTTCGCGGTGCGGCCGAGGAACTTCGCCGCCTCGCCGGCCCCGTGGGTGTCGGGGCGGTGGCCGAGGCGCAGGGTGAGTGCGCCGCCGGGCCCTGGGACGGCGACCAGGCGCAGTGGATAGTGCGTGGCGTCGTCGACCCCGATGCCGGTGAGCCTGGGGCTCGCGAGGCCGCCGGAGAGGCCGTCGAGGTCGAGCGGGTAGTTGACGAGCATGGTGGTGGTGTCGAACAGCTGGCCGGTGTGGGCGAGTTGCTGGATGCGGCCGAGCCCAAGGTGGTGGTGGTCGATGAGTTCGGCCTGTTCGCTCTGGAGGCGGGCGAACACCTCGAGGAGGCTCGCCCCGCCGGGCACCCGGAGCCGTACGGGCAGGGTGTTGACGAAGAGGCCCACCATGCGTTCCATGCCCGCGAGTTCGGAGGGACGCCCGGAGACGGTGGTGCCGAACACGACGTCGTCGCGTCCGGTGGCGCGGGCCAGGACCAGCGCCCAGGCGCCCTGGAGCAGGGTGTTGAGGGTGAGCCCGTGCCGCCGCGCCTCGTCGGTGAGGCGGCCGAGCAACTCGGCGGGGAGCTCCTCGATGACGGTCTCCTGCGGGACGGGGTCGCGGTCGGCCGCCTCGGGGGCGACCAGCAGCGGGCCCTCGAGTCCGTCGAGGTGTGCCGCCCAGGCGGCCTCGGCGGCGGCGGTGTCCTGTCCGGCGAGCCATTCCAGGTGAGCCACGTGCGGGACGGGCCGGGGCAGGCCTTCGGCGCTGCCGCGCGCCCACAGGGTGAACAGCTCCTCCACGAGGACCGGCGTCGACCAGCCGTCCCAGGCGATGTGGTGCCCGGTGATGATCAACTGGTGTCGTTCGGCGCCGAGCCGCAGCAGTACGAGCCGGAGCAGCGGTGGCCGGGTGAGGTCGAAGCGACGGGCCCGCTCACGGGCGGCCACCGACGCGGCTTCAGCGGCCCGGTCCCGCTCGGGGAGCGCGCCGAGGTCCACCTCGGCCCAGGGCAGGGCCACTTCGCGGTGGACCACCTGGGCCGGGACGGTCAGGCCCTCGTGGTGGAAGCCGGCCCGCAGTGCGGTGTGCCGGGCGACCAGGCGTTCCCCGGCCCGCAGCAGCGCGGCCGTGTCGAGCGGGCCTTCCAGGTCGAGGCGTACCTGCGTGGTGTAGACGTCGAGCCCCTCCCGCGCCTCGGCGGCGTGGAAGAGGAAGCCCTCCTGGAGCGGGGTGAGGGGCAGGATGTCGGCGGGGCTCGGGGCGATGGCCTCCAACTGCTCGATGTCGTCCTGAGTGAGCCTGATCAGCGGCAGGTCGGACGGGGTGCGCCCGCCCGCGCCCGGCCGGTCGGCGAGGAGGGCGAGGGCGTCCAGTTCGGCGAGCCACAGGTGGGTGAGTTCGGCGGTCTCCTCGGGGGTGAAGAGCTCCCCGGGAGTGGTCCACACGGCGTGCAGTTCGGGGCCGGAGGGGGTCTCCTGGGCCAGTACGTGCACTTCGAGGGCGTACGGCGTGGGCATGCCGGGGTCGGCTCCGTGCGGCAGCGCCGCGGACGGCAGGATCCGCCAGCCGCCGCCGGTGGCCGCGGGGTCGTCGCCGATCCTGCCGAGGTAGTTGAACAGGATCTGGGCTCGCGGCAGTCGGGCGTCCGCAGGGTGTGCGCGCAGTTGTTCCTTGACCCGCTTGACCGCGCCGGGCAGGTCGGCGCCCGCGGGGGTGAGCAGGGCCGGGCGGACCTCGGTGAACCAGCCGACCGTGCGGGACAGGTCGCGGGCGTCATCGGTGTCCCGGCCGTGCCCCTCGATGTCGACGGCCACAGACCCCGAGGGGCCGCCCCGCTTGACCCGCCAGGCGTCGACGGCCCGGGCGAGCGCGGTGACCAGGAGATCGTCGGGGCGGCCGTGGAAGGCGGCCGGCACCGCGCCGAGCAGGTCATCGGCGAGGTCGGCCGGGACGACGAGCCGGGTGTGCCGGGCGGAGGCGAAGGTGTCCCGCCCGGGGTCCACGGCGCGCGCGCCGAGCGGCGCCCCGCGGGGGCTCTCCACGGTCAAGGCGTCCTCGGCCGCCCGGCCGCGAGCCCATGTCCGGTAGGAGGCCGGGACCGGGGCGAGGGCAACCGGGCGGCCCTCGATGAGGGCGGCCGTGGCGGCGGCCAGATCCGGCAGGACGATCCGCCAGGACACCCCGTCGATCACCAGGTGGTGTGCGCAGAGCAGGAGTTGGTCCGGTTCGCCGTCGGGGGTGATCAGGCGTACGGCGCGCAGCATCACGCCGCGCTCGGGGGCGAGCCCGGCACGGGCCGCCTCGGCGGCGGCGGTGACGGCGGCCGTACGCTCCGGGGCGCCCTGGTCCGGGAGCTCGGCGCGGGCCAGGCGGATCGGGGTGGCGCCCGGGGCGCCCGGGGCGGGGATCGCGAAGTGCGGCTCGCCGTCGCCGCGCACCAGCGTGGCGCGCAACAGGTCGTGCCGGTCGGCCACGGCCTGTAGGGCAGCGGTGAGGGTACGGTCGTCGAGTCCGGCGGGCAGCTCCACCAGGACGGCCTGATGGAATCCGTCGAACTGACCGCCCCTGGCGAGGAGTTCTTGGCCGAGTGGGCTCAGCGGGGCCGAGCCGAGGCCGGCGTCCGGGGCTTCGGCTGCCGGCTCCGCGGCGGCGTCCCGCGCGGCTTCGGCGAGCGCGGCGGCGGTGCGCAGCCGGAAGACCTCGCGGGCCGTGACGACCAGTCCGGCCTCGCGGGCCCGGGAGACGACCTGCATCGCCATGATGGAGTCGCCGCCCAGGTCGAAGAACGAGTCGTCGGCGCCGATCTCGCAGAGGCCGAGCAGCTCGGCGAAGGCGGCGGTGAAGACCCTCTCGCGGCCACCCGCGGCGCCGCGCCCTGAGCCGGTCGGCGTCTCGGGGGCGGGCAGTGCCTTGCGGTCGGCCTTCCCGTTCGGCGTCAGCGGCAGCTCGTCGAGCACGACGATCGCCGAGGGCATCATGAACTCCGGGAGGACCGCGGCCAGTTCGCCGCGTACCGCTTCCTCGTCGAAGCCGGTGGCCACGACGTACGCGACGATGCGCCGCGCGCCGGGCCGGTCCTCGCGGACGACGACGACCGCCTGGGCGACGTACTCGCAGGCGGTCAGGGCGTTCTCGATCTCGCCGAGCTCGATGCGCAGGCCGCGCACCTTCACCTGGTGGTCGGTGCGGCCCACGTAGTCCAGTACGCCGTCGGCGCGCCAGCGCACCAGGTCACCCGTGCGGTACATGCGTGAGCCGGGCGCCCCGAACGGGTTGGCCACGAATCGCTCGGCGGTCAGGCCCGGGCGGCCCGCGTAGCCGCGCGCGAGGCCGGTGCCCGCCAGATACAGCTCGCCCGCGACCCCGGCCGGGACCGGGCGCAGGCCGCCGTCCAGGACGTACACCTGGGTGTTGGTGATCGGCGCGCCGATCGGCACCGAGCGGGCGTCCGGCTCGGGGCGGCACTCCCAGGAGGTGACGTCGACGGAGGCCTCGGTCGGCCCGTACAGATTGTGCAGCCCGACGTCCGGCAGCACCTCGTGGAAGCGGAGCTGCTGGTCGAGCGGGAGCGCCTCGCCGCTGCACACCACGCGCAGCAGGCCGGTGCAGCGCGCGGCGGCGGGTTCGCGCAGGAACGCGGCGAGCATCGACGGCACGAAGTGCACGGTGGTGACCCGGTGCCGGACGATCAGCTCGGCGAGCTGCTCGGCGTCCTTGTGGGCGTCCGGTGGCGCGACGACGAGGGTGGCGCCTTCGAGCAGCGGCCAGAAGAACTCCCACACGGAGACGTCGAAGCCCGCCGGGGTCTTCTGGAGCACCCGGTCCCGGGCGGTGAGACGGTAGCGCTCCTGCATCCAGCCGAGCCGGTTGACGATCCCCCGGTGCGGCACCGCGACGCCCTTGGGGCGGCCGGTCGAGCCCGAGGTGAAGATCGTGTACGCCGTGTCGTCGAGGGACGCGGCCGGGTGGCCGTGTGCGGTGGGCCGGGTCCGGGGCAGCCCCGACAGGTCGAGGGTGTCGAGGTGGCGGACCGGGACGTCGGTGGCGGGCAGCCGGACGGCCGTGCCGGTGGTGGTGAGCACGGCGACCGGGGCGCCGTCCTCGAGGAGCTGGGCGATGCGGCCCGCCGGGTAGTCCGGATCGACGGGCAGATAGGCGGCGCCCGCCTTCAGCACGGCGTACAGGGCGACGACCAGTTCGAGGGAGCGCCGCACGGCGACCGCGACGAGCCGGTCGGGGCCCGCCCCGTCGGCGATCAGCTGCCGGGCCAGCTGGTTGGCCCGGACGTCGAGTTCGCGGTAGGTGAGCGAGGTGTCGCCGAAGACGACGGCGGTGGCGTCGGGCGTGCGGTCGGCCTGTGCCTCGAAGCGCTCGATAAGCGTGGCGGTGGGCCGCGGGCCCTCGGTGGCGTTCCAGGTGGTGAGCAGCCGGTGCCGCTCCTCCTCGGACAGTACGTCGATGGCGCCGACCGGGCGGGTGGGCTCGGCGGCGATGGCCTCCAGGACGCGGATGAGCCGGTCGAGCAGGGTCGTCGCCTCGGCGGCGCCGACGACGTCGGTGCGGTGGCCGAGGCGGAGGTCGAGCCCGTCGCCGGGGGTGACGGCGAGCCGCAGCGGGTAGTGCGTGGCGTCACCGACGCCGTAACCGGTGAGGCGGAGCCCGCCGCGCGAGAGCAGGCCGTCGAGGGCCGTGTGGTCGAGCGGGAAGTTCTGGAAGACGGTGGTGGTGTCGAAGAGGGTGCCGTGCCCGGCGGCCCGCTGGACGCTCACGAGGCCGAGGTGGTGGTGGTCGAGCAGTTCGGCCTGTTCGGCCTGGAGCCGGGCGAGCGCGGTCAGGGCGGGCTCGTCCTCATGGAGCCGGATCCGGACCGGGACGGTGTTGAGGAGCATCCCCACCATCCGTTCCGCTCCCGCGAGCTGCGCCGGACGGCCGGAGACCGTGCCGCCGAGGACGATGTCGTCGCGGCCGGTGAGCCGGCCGAGCAGCAGGCCCCAGGCGAACTGGACCACCGTGTTGGCGGTGACGCCGTGCACGCGGCCGTGCTCGGCGAGCCGGTCGGCGACCGCGGCGGGGAGCTGCGCCCTGACCTCGTCCTGCGGGGCGGGCGGCAGGTCGGCCGCGTGCGGGGCGTACAGGGTGGGTTCGGCGAGCCCGTCGAGCGCGGCCGCCCAGGCCTTCTCGGCGCCCGGCCGGTCCTGGGCACGCTGCCAGGCGAGGAAGGAGCGGTACGGGACGGCCGGGGGCAGTGCCGCGTCCGGGCCGTCGGCGTACAGCGTGAACAGCTCGGTCAGCAGCAGCGGCACCGACCAGCCGTCCCACAGGATGTGGTGGGCGGTCAGCACCAGCCGGTGCCGCCCGGTGTCGAGCCCGAGCAGCGCGAACCGCAGCAGCGGCGGACGCGACAGGTCGAAGCCCCGGGTGCGCTGGGCCGCGGCGAGCCGGGCGGCCTCGTCCTCGCGCTCGTCCTCGCCGAGTCCGTCGAGGTCGAACTCCTCCCAGGCGAGGGGCACATGCCGGTGCACCAGTTGGACCGGACGCTTGAGCCCCGCGTGCCGGAAGGCGGCGCGCAGCGCGGTGTGCCGGGCGATCAGCCGCTCGGCGGCCGAGCGGAGCGCGGCCCGGTCGAGCGCACCCTGCAGGTCGATCCGGATCTGAGTGGCGTACGCGTCCACGGCGCCCGCGGCCCGCGCGTCGGCGGCGTGGAGCAGGAAACCCTCCTGGAGCGGGGAGAGCGGCAGCAGCTCCTCGATGCCCTCGGGGAGGGCGCGGGCAGGGCGCGCGGCGGGCGCGGATCTTGATGCCTCGACGGCCGGGACCGGCCCGCGTGGCGTCTCCCGCGGCGTCTCCCGTGCTGTGTTCGGTGCCGTGTTCTGTGCCGTGTTCTGTGCCGTCGGTGTCATGTCAGTGCCCCGCTTCCACGGCCAGGTCGGCGTCGGCCAGGCCGAGCTCGTCGGCGAACCCGGCTTCCAGTACGGCCAGTTCGTCGTCGTCCAGCTCGATGAGCGGCTCGTCGGAGAGGGCCGGGGCAGCCGGCGCCGGCCGTGCGGACTCGGCGATCGCGGCGGCCGTGCGCAGCCGGAAGACGTCGCGGGAGCTGATCACCAAGCCGGCCTCGCGGACCCGGGCGACCACCTGCATCGCCATGATGGAGTCGC
Organism: Streptomyces sp. NBC_01450; assembly: GCF_036227505.1. NCBI lineage: Bacteria > Bacillati > Actinomycetota > Actinomycetes > Kitasatosporales > Streptomycetaceae > Streptomyces > Streptomyces sp. NBC_01450. The sequence goes on from NZ_CP109480.1 coordinate 5,304,560, forward strand.
CGCCCAGTTCGAAGAAGGAGTCCTCGACGCCGGCCCCGGCGATGCCGAGGACCTGCTGGAAGGCGGCCGCGAGGATCTCCTCACGGGCGCCGGCCGGGCCCCGGCCGCCTCCCGCGGTGGGGGCCTCGGGGGCGGGCAGCGCCGCACGGTCGACCTTGCCGTTCGGCGTCAGCGGCAGCTCGTCGAGCGCCACGATCGCCGAGGGCACCATGAACTCGGGTAGCCCGCCCGAGAGTTCGGCGGCCAGCCGCTCCGGCCGGAGGTCCTCGCCGACGACGTACGCCACCAGGCGGCGGGCACCGGGGCGGTCCTCGCGGACGAGGACGATCGTCCCGGCCACGCCGTCGAGCGCCATCAGGGCGGCCTCGATCTCGCCGAGCTCGATGCGGAAGCCGCGCACCTTCACCTGGTGGTCGGTGCGGCCCACGTACGCGAGTACGCCGTCGGCGCGCCAGCGCACCAGGTCACCGGTGCGGTACATGCGCGAGCCGGGCGCCCCGAACGGGTCGGCGACGAACCGCTCGGCGGTCAGACCCGGGCGGCGCACATAGCCGCGCGCCAGGCCCGCGCCCGCCAGGTACAGCTCGCCCGCGACCCCGGCCGGGACCGGGCGCAGGCCGCCGTCCAGGACGTACGCCCGCATGTTGTCGAGGGCGGCACCGATCGGCGGCACGTCGTCGACGGTGTCGAGCGGGAAGTGGGTGGCGTAGGTGGTGGTCTCGGTCGGCCCGTAGACATGGGCGAGCGCGAGCTCGGGGCAGGCCTCGCGGACCCGGCGCATGGCGGCGGGGGTGGCGGCCTCGCCACCGGTCAGGACGGTGCGCAGGGGCGCGAAGGCGGCCGGGTCCTCCCCCGCGATCAGGTTGAACAGGGCGGTGGTCAGGAAGACCCCGGTGAGACCGTGGCGGGCGGCGAGCTCCCGCAGGCCCGGCGCGTCGAGCCCGGCGGGCGGAGCCACGACGATCCGGCCGCCGGAGAGCAGCGGCACCCAGATCTCGTAGGTGGAGGCGTCGAAGGCGTGCGGGGAGTGCATGAGCAGGCGCTCGTGGGCGCCGCCCCGCCAGCGCCGGTCGGCGGCGAACGCGGCCACGTCGCGGTGCGCGACGGCGACACCCTTGGGCACGCCCGTCGAGCCGGAGGTGTAGATGACGTACGCCAACTGGGCGCTGTCGATGGGGATTTCCAGGTTGCCGGGATCGGCGTCGGCATCGGCGGCGTGGGCGGTGGTGCCGGCGACCCGCAGGACGGTGACGTCGGCGGCGAAGCCGAGGGCCGCGTCGTCCCGGTCGGTGATCAGGACCGGGGCACCGGTGTCCTGGAGCACCCAGCCCATCCGCTCCGGCGGGTACCCGGCGTGCAGCGGCACGTACGCGGCGCCGGACTTGACGACGGCGAGGGTCGCCACGACGACGTCCGGCGAGCGTTCCAGGAGCATCGCGACGGGGGTCTCCGCGCCGACGCCCAGCGCGGTGAGGCGGCGGGCGAGGGCGTTGGCACGGGAGTTGAGCTCCCGGTAGGTGATCTCCCGCTCGCCCGCGGCGATCGCGACCGCGTCGGGGGTGCGGGCGGCCTGCCGCTCGAAGAGGGCGGCGAGACTGTCGTCCGGCACCGGGTACGCGGTGTCGTTCCAGCCGTCGAGGAGCTGGGCCAGGGAGTCGGCCGGCAGCAGGTCGACCGTGGCGAAGGAGCGGTCGGGTGTCTCGGTGACCTCCTCCAGGAAGTGCAGGAACCACTCCTGGCAGGCGGCGAGGTCGGCGTCGGTGTAGCGCTCGGGGTTGCCGTCGAAGTCGATGCGCAGGCCGGTGCCGTCGCCCCGGTCGTAGAGGGCGACGGACAGGTTGTCGACCGGGCCGAGGCCCAGGTTGTGGATGTCGGCGCGACAGCCCGCGAACCTCAGCTCGTAGTCGAACGCCATGATGTTGACGACCGGGCCCATCAGGCCCTGGTCGCTGCCGGTCAGGCCCAGGTCGCGGCGGAGGTCCTCGTAGCGGGCCCGCTGGTGCTTGAGCGCGCCGCGCGCCTCCCGGGTGACCCGGGGCATCAGCTCACGCATGGAGTCGCCCGGGGCGACCTCGATGCGCAGCGGCAGCACGTTGGAGGCGAGCAGCGGAGTGCGGCGGATCGCGGGGGTGGCGCGGCCCGTGACCGGGAGGCCGACGACGACCTCGCGCTGTCCGGTGACGCGGTGCAGGAACGCGGCGGTGGCGGCGACGGCGAACAGCGGCCAGCGGGTACGGCAGCCGCGCGCGGCCACGGCGAGGTGGTCGGCGTACTCCTGCGGCAGCCTGCTGGTGCGGCGGATCCGCACGGCGGGCGGGGCCGCCGCGGCGCCGGGGCCGCCGGAAAGGTGGTCGCTGAGCAGCGCGGGTGCGGGCATCCCGGCGAGCCGCCCGCTCCAGTACTCCCGGTCGTCGCCGGCCTGTTCGCCCGCGCGGTACGCGGCGTCCTCGGCGAGGGTCTCGGCGAGCGGGGCGAACGGTTCGAGGCCGCCCTCGACGGCGGTGGTGCCCGCCAGCTCCGTGTAGGCGTCGGCGACCTTGCGGGAGATCAGCGAGCCTCCGAAGCCGTCGATGAGGATGTGGTGGACGCGCTGGTAGTAGAGGAAGCGGTCGTCGGCGACGCGGAACAGCGCGAACGTACTGAGGTGGCCCTCGGCCAGGTCGATCGGGCGCTCCATGTCGTCGTCGATCCACGCCCGGGCGGCGTCGAACGCCTCCGGTTCGGTGCGCAGGTCGAAGTACGGGAGCCCGGGCAGCGGCCCGTCGTCGACGAGCTGCCAGAGGCCCCCGTCGGGGTCCTCGACGACGCGGCGGACCCGCAGCGTCTCGGCGTCCGTGAGGAGCCGGTGCCAGGCGGCCTCCATCAGCTTCGGGTCGAGCTCGCCCGTGATGTCGAAGTACTCGGCGATGTTGTAGGCGAAGCCGGTGCGGTCGAGGCCGTGCGCGAACCAGACTCCGGTCTGCGGCACCGACAGCGGCAGCCGCCGCAGGGCGGGAGCGGGCGGGTCGGACGGGTGGCGGTTCACGGGCGGGTCCCCCTGTCGGCGGGTGCGGTCACGGTCGTCGCGCGGACGGTCCCGGGCAGTTGGGCGGCGAGCCGGTCGGTGAGCAGCTGCATCAATTGCTCACCCGCCGTCTCCAGGTAGAAGTGGCCGCCGGGCAGGGTGTGCACCTCGTGTCCGGCCACGGTGTGCCGCGCCCACTGGGCGGCGTCGTCCGGTGTGCAGGAGCGGTCGCTGTCGCCGGTGACGACGGTGACCGGGCAGGTCAGCGGGGCGCCCGCGGTGAACCGGTACTTCTCGATGAGGCGGAAGTCACCGCGCAGCACGGGCAGCGTCAGCTCACGCAGCTCGGGGTTGTCGAGCAGGGCGGCCCCGGCGCCGCCGAGGGCGCGTACGTACTCCATGGCATCGGCGTCGCCGCTGAAGCTCAGGGCGCGGCTGATATCGATGTGCGGGGCCTTGCGGGCGGAGACGAACAGCCGGATGGGGGCACCCGGGTGGGTGGCGCGCAGCCGGCGCGCGGTCTCGAACGCGACGGTGCCGCCCATGCTGTGGCCGAAGAACGCGGCGGGCTTGTCCAGGCGCGGTCTGATGGCCTCGGTGACACCTGCGGCGAGCTCTTCGAGGGTCTCGGCGAGCGGTTCGCCGTAGCGGTCCTGGCGGCCCGGGTACTGAACGGCCACCAGCTCGATGTCCGGCGGAGCGAGCCGGGCCAGCTCGCGAAAGGTGCTGGCCGCGCCGCCCGCGTGCGGGAAACAGAACAGCCGCAGTCTGGCGGCCGGACGGACGGCGAACACCCGCAACCAGTCGGTGCCGGTGGCGGCCTGGACAACAGTCATGAGCGCGGCAACTCCCTGCTCGTCAGCGGTGGTTCGGTGGAGGCGGTGAGATGCACCGCGACAACGGTGAAGCCCCGGACGGATATCCGTCCGGGGCTTCACTCTGCCGGGAGTGCCTATATTTTTCCGTTACGCGACCATGACGGGGGACGTGAAGGCCCCGTACGGAGACGGCCCTCCAGGAGTCTCGTGAACTGCCGGTTCCCGACAGGACTTGGCTAGGCGGACTGGACGGTGACGTCGCCGCCCGCGCTGTGCGCCTTGACCTTGTTGGCCGAGCCGTCGTTGACCGGCACGTCGACCTTCTTGTTGCCGCCGTCGGTGGAGGCGTCGACGGCGTACGAGCCCTTGGGGAGTTTGACCGTCACGTTGCCGCCCTCGCTGTCGGCGTTGACGCTGGCGGGTGCCGTGCCGAAGGCCACGTCGACGTTGCCGCCGCCGGTCTTGGCGACGACGGTGCCGCCGAGGCCGGTGCCGGTGATGTTGCCGCCGCCGGTGCTGGCGTCGACCTTGACGCCGGCCGGCACCTCGATGCGGTAGTCCACGGAGCACTTGGAGGAGGAGCCGCCGCAGTCGCCGCCCTTGAGGGCCAGCGCGCCGCCGGAGACGGAGTGCTCGGTCTTCGGCTTGCTGTCGCTGTACTCCAACCGCTCGGTCACCTTGATCGCGCTGCCGGTGCCGGCCACGATCTCGATGTTCCCGCCGTTGTTGTCGACGCTCACCCCGGTGACCTTGTCGGTCACGTCGTACGACTGGCTGGAGCTGGAGGCGGACTTGCCGAGGCCGTCCGACTCCTGGCACCCGGTGGTGACGACCGCCGCGGCCGCCACGGTCACCGCGCACACGACGAACTTCTTGAGGCTCCTGCTGTCAATGCTCACGAGGATCTACCTTCTCATCTTCCGTGCGGGGGGTCGGCTTATCGGCGGGACGTGGCGAGGTCGGCGGACTCCGCCTCGGGCGCGGCGAGTTCGCCGGTGGCGGAGACGGGCGCCGGGGTGGCGGCCTGCGGGCGCTTGCCCCAGGCGCGGTCGCCGAGGAGGGTCAGCGCGGCAGGCAGGAGCAGGCCGCGGACGATGGTCGCGTCGATGGCGATCGCGGCGGCCATGCCGACGCCGAGCATCTTGTACTCGATGCCGGACATCGTGGCGAAGAGCGCGAAGACGGAGATCATCACGACCGCGGCGCTGGTGACGACGCCGGCGCTGGAGCCGACCCCGCTGACCACCGCGTCCTTGGCGCTGTCGCCGCGCTGCCACAGCTCGCGGACCCGGCTGAGGATGAAGACGTGGTAGTCCATGCTCAGGCCGAACAGGATCACGAACATGAAGAGCGGGAGCCAGCTGACGATTCCGCCGTAGGAGTCGAAGCCGAGCAGACCGCCCAGGCCGCCGTTCTGGAAGCCGAGGACGACCAGGCCGTAGGCCGCCCCGATGGAGAGCAGGTTGAGCGCGATGGAGACGAGGGCGACGACCGGCGCGCGGAAGGCGAGGGTCAGCACGACCAGCGCGAGGACCAGGACGAAGGCGAAGACCCAGGGGGCGCGGCCGCTGAGCGCGGAGGCGAAGTCGTGCTGTCCGGCGATGGAGCCGGTGACGGCGTACTCCAGGCCCTTGGTGTCCTTGAAGGCCTTCGGCAGGGCGTCGTCGCGGAGCGTCCTGAGCGCGTCGGTGGAGACCTTGTCGGTGCCGGAACCGGCCAGCGGAACCTTGATGACCAGGGCCTCGCCGACCTTGTGGGTGGAGATCTGCTCGCCGAGGGCCGGGCTGTCGGCGGCCTCGCGGCGCAGTTCGGCGACGGCCGCGTCGGCCTTGCCGGTGGTGGCGCCCTCGCCCCAGACGACGACCGAGGCCGGGGCGGGACCGCCGGGGAAGGCCTCCTGAATGCGGACGCCGGCGTCGACGGCCTCGATGGAGCGCGGCAGCGAGCGGGTCTGGCCCGGGTCGGAGAGCTTCATGTGGAGCGCCGGCGCGGCCAGGGCGAGCAGCAGGACCACGGCGGCGCCGCCCATCAGCAGCGGCCTGCGCACCACGCCGCGGGCGATGGCGGTCCAGGTACGGGACTCGGTGGCGGCGGTGCGGCGGCGGCCCAGGAAGGGGATGCGCAGCGCGTCGACGCGGCGGCCGAGCAGGGAGAGGGTGGCGGGCAGTACGGTGACCGAGCCGAGGACGGCGAGGCCGACCACGAGAACGGTGCCGACGGCCATGCCGTTGAAGACGTCGATGCCGGTGATGAAGAGCCCGGCGACGGAGAGCATCACGGTGATACCGGAGACGACGACCGCGTGGCCGGAGGTGCGGGCGCTGGCCTCCAGGGCCTCGATGGCGGACCTGCCCGCGGCGCGCTCCTCGCGTTCGCGGCGCAGGTAGAAGAGCGAGTAGTCGACGCCGACCGCCATGCCGATCAGCAGGACCACGGAGGAGACCGTGCTGTTGGCGGGGATGAAGTTGCCCACGACGCCGAGCAGGCCGAGGGCGGCGAGCACCGAGGTGACGGCGAGCAGCACCGGGATGCCGGCGGCGACCAGGGCGCCGAAGACCACCAGCAGGATGATCAGGGTGAGCGGCAGCGAGGTCAGCTCCGCCTTGGCGAGGTCCTTGTCGGCGGCGTCGTTGACGGCCGTCTGCAGGGACAGGTCGCCGGCCTCGGCGATGCGCACGTCCGGGTGGGCGGCCTTGGTCTTCTGCACGGCGGCGAGCACCGATTCGAAGTGCGCGTCGACCTGCTCCTCGGGGCCCGCGACGGTGAGGCCGACCAGGCCGGAGTGGCCGTCCTTGGAGATCTGCTCCGCGCCCTCGGCGCCGAGGGGGGACGCCACGTCGGTGGCGGCGCCGCCGATCGCCTTCAGGTTGGCGACCAGGTCCCGGGCGGCCTGCTGCAGCTTGGCGTCGTCGGCGAACCTCGCGGAGGTCCGGTTCTTGGCCTCGACCAGCACGGACTCCTGGTAGGGCTCCTCGACGTCCTGGTCGCGGATGATTTTCTGGGCCCGGCCGGACTCACCGGGGTCGGAGGTCTGCGCGCCGGACCCGGCCGCACCGCCGATCAGCACGGCGAGCACCACCAGCAGGAGCCAGCCCCCGATCGTCTTCTTGGCATTGCGGGCGGACCAGCCGGCGACCCGTACGGTCAGCGGCCTGCGCCCTTCCCCCAGCGGTGACGTGGGGGGTGTCATGCTCGGCATGAGATGGTCTCCTATGCAGGGGAGTGCAGTGCGGTAGCGGACGCACGCCGGCCGGGGTCACGGCCTTCGGTTCCTAGGCCTTGCCGTGACACCAAGATCGGCTGTGCGGGACTTTCGTGTATTCCCTTGCCCGGGCCGCGCCACCGAGCGCCAACTCGGTGGTGCGGCCCACGGCACGCAGGGGGGTGGGACCAGGCCGCTCGGCCCTATTCGATCTCGCGCATCATCTTCTCCATCGAGACGATGGCCTGACGCGCCTGCGTGAGCTCTTCGGACGTACGGCGGTGAAGCTCCACGTTGTCCTCGAGCAGTTGGGCGTACTTGGCGGTGAGCCGGCGGTACTCGTCCTCCCGGGCGGCCAGCATGCGGGCCCGCCAGGTGGCGGCGATCTGCCAGACGATCACGATCAGCAGCAGGAAGACGCCGCCCGACGCCACGAGGCCCGTCGAGTCGCCGCTCCACGGATCACTGGCCAGCTTCACCGTCTCGTACCCGTTCACTTCGCTCCCTTTGTGGTGCTCGCGGTCTCGTTCTTGCTCTCGTCCTGATCGGTCAGGGTCCGGGCCGCGTCGGCCACGGTCTCGGGGGTCAGATGCAGGACGAAGGGGGTGACTTCGAAGTACTTCATCGCCTTACCGCCCTCCGACAGTTCGAGTACTCCGGTCACGAGCCCTGCCGCCTCGAGGCGCTGCAGATGCATATGGAGCAGCGGGCGGCTCATACCGATCTCGCGGGCGAGCCGGCTGACGTAGTTACGCCCCTCCGACAGCGCCGCGATGATCCGCATCCGGTGCGGATTCCCGAGCGCTGCCAGCATCTGCAACACCTCATCACCGGTCGGGGTCAGGAATGTTTCCATCGCGACCTCTTTCATGTGTAAGAAAACCATGACAGGTGCCCGAGGTACCTGTCAACAGTTTCTTACACGTGAAAGACAGACGCTGTGGAGTTGTCCCGCCGCGCCGCATGGCGGAGCACCGGACCCATGGGGGCGTCCGGTGCTCCGAGCCTTCCGTGCGGCTCTATATCCCTTCGATATTCGGGTATGCCGACGACGGGCACCCGGAGTCGGCCCACGCCGCCGGGTGCCCGCCGACCGGGCCGGATCAGCCCTGCCGCTCCTCCGCGCCCATGCCGCGCACCGCGGGCGTGGCCAGGGCCACGAGGGCGAGGACGGCCATCGCGGCGGCCACGCCCAGAACGCTCCGGTACGTGCCCGCCGCGGCCAGCAGCAGCCCGCCGGCCAGGGCTCCCAGCGAGTTCATGCCGGAGCCGACGAGGCCGAACACGCTCATCGCGCGGCCCTGCATCTCGTCCGGGGTCACCCGGACCTGGTGCACCCCGGCGGCCACGTTGAGCAGCGCCCCGGCCCAGCTGGTGCCCGCGCACAGCGCGCCGAGTACCACCGGCTGCCCGGTCAGCGCGATCCCGGCGATCAGGCCCGCCCAGCCGAGCAGCGCACCGATCAGGATCGCGGGCAGCGGCAGCCGCTTCATGAACCAGGAGGCGGTCAGCGCGCCCAGGACGCCGCCGACGCCCTCGATGATCCCGATGACGGCCATGTACGAAGGCGGGTACCCGCCCTCCTTGACGATCAGCACCAGGGCCAGATTGAGGATCTGGAACAGCAGGTTGCTGCCGCCGACGATGACGATCGCGGCCCGCATGAAGCGCTGTCGCCACACCCAGGCGATGCCCTCGCCGATCTCGGCCCGCATCGACCGTCCGGCCTCCTCGTCCCGCTCGTCCTGGAACGACTTGGGGATGAGCAGCAGCGTGACCAGCGCGAAGAAGTGGGTGAACGCGGCCACCCCGAACGGCAGCCAGCGGAACGCCTGGAAGAGGACCGCCGCGCTCGGCTGCCCGAGCAGCCCGGCGGCCTGGCCGCGCGCCTCGTTCTGCGACAGCGCGGCCGACAGGTGGTCGGGGTGCACGACGTGGCGTACGGCGGCCCGCTCGGCGAGCTTGTAGAAGATCACCGCGCCGCCCTCCAGGAACGCCGCGGCCATCACGTGCGGCACCGACAGCACCCCGAACCACAGCGCGGCGGCCAAACTGCCCATCGAGACGAGCCCGACCGCGTCGCACACCACCATCAGCCGCCGCCGGTCCCAACGGTCCACCAGCGCGCCGGCCGGCAGCAGCAGGAGCAGCTGTGGCAACAGTGCCGCCGAGCCGACCAGGCCGGCGTCGGCGGGCGAGCCCGTGTACCAGAGCATCAGCAGCGGGTACGCGGAGACCGCGGCTCGGACGCCGAACTGGGACAGTCCCGCACCGGACCACAGCAGCAGGAAGTTCTTGTTGCGGCGCAGCGGGGGCGGCTTCTCGGTCTCCTCGGGGACCTCGGCCTGATCGAGCAGGGTCACCGGCCCGCCGCCACGGCCATCGGCTCGGAACACGGGACGCCGCCGACGGTGCCGAGGCGGCACCACTCCAGGACCGCCATCGCGCTGTGCATCTTGTTCTCCGCCTGGTCGAAGGCGATGCTGTGGCGCCCGTCCAGGACGTCGGCGGCCACCTCCTCGCCGCGGTGCGCGGGCAGGTCGTGCATGAAGACCGCGCGCGGGCTGGTCTTCCACAGGTCGGCGGTGACCCGGAACGGCAGGAAGCCGGCGCGCCAGTTGGGGTCGGCCTTGGCGGTGCCGGTGGTCTGCCAGCGCGTGGTGTAGATGACGTCGAAGTCGCCCGGGAGGGCGTCCATGTGGTGGTGCTCGACGACCGACGAGCCGGTCCGGGCGGCCTGTTCGTCCGCCCGGCGCCGTACCTGCCCGGCCAGCCCGTACCCCTGGGGCGTCCGCAGCTCCAGCGTGGTGCCGTTGAAGCGGCTCAGGCCGAGGGCGAGCGCGGCGGCGGTGTTGTTGCCCTCGCCGAGGTACAGCACCCGCAGCCCGTCGACCCGGCCGAACCGCCGCAGCAGCGTGGTGAGATCGGTGAGGCCCTGCGTGGGGTGCTCGTCCGCGCTCATCGCGTTGACCACCGACATCCGCCGCTGTGCGGCCCAGCCGCGCAGCTCGGCGGGGTCGCCCGCGGTCCGTGCGACCAGCACGTCCAGCATCCGGGAGAAGACCCGGCCGGTGTCCTCGGTGGTCTCGCCGGTGTTCAGCTGCAGGTCGTCCGGCCCGTACGAGAGGATCTGGCCGCCGAGCCGCAGCGCCCCGGCCGAGAAGGCGGTACGGGTCCGAGTGGAGGTCTTGCGGAAGTAGACGCCGGTGACGGTGCCGGCCAGCGGGCCTCCGTGGGCGGCGGTGCCGGCGGAGAAGTCGGCGCCGCGGGCCACGATCGCGCGGAGTTCGGCGTCGGAGAGGTCGTCGAGGGAGATGAGGTGCCGAGGGGTCACTGTGTGCTCCTGGGTGCGTCGATGGCGGCCGGTCCGACGGGGTGGACCAACGAGGCCCTGCCGGACCGGCCACCGGAAAGGGGCGGGGTCAGACGGTGTCCATGGCGGCGGCGATCGCCTTGACCACGTGCTCGCCCGCGTCCCCGTTGGTCAGCACGACCAGTCCGGAGCCCGCGGTGAGCCGGGTGACGGACACCCCGTGGTACCCCGTCGGGGTGCCGCCGTGGCCGAACTGGGTGTCGGCGCCGTTGGCGTCGACCACGGTGCCCAGACCGTAGAAGGTGTCCCGGTGGGGCGTGAGCAGCTCGGCCGCCGTCTCCTCACGCAGCAGCGCGAGCGGCCTGCCGAGCGCCGAACGGCGGATCTCCAGGGCCAGCTTGGCGAGGTCGGGCGCGGTGGACCAGAGGCCGGCGGCAGCCGCGTCGGGGCGGATCCGGCGGCCGCCCTCGATCTGCCGGCCCTCGGCGTCGTGACCGAGCGCGACCTTGCCCACGCGCCCCGGCATGACAGGGAAGCCCTGGTCGAAGCTGCTGTCCCGCATGCCGAGCGGGTCGAGCACCAGGGTCCGCATCAACTGGTGGAACGGCTCGCCGGTGGCGTCCGTCATGGCCTGCTGGAGCACCGAGTAATGGACGTTGGCCTTGCGGAAGACCGTGCCGGGTTCGAGGTCCCGGCCGACCGGGGCGGTCGTCGTGGGCCCGCTGCCGTGCAGCAGGTCGAGCAGGGTCGGTACCGCGTCGCCGGGCTGGAAGCCCTTGCCCGGGGTCGGCGTGAGACCGGCCAGGTGGCCGAGCAACTGCCGTACCGTGACCGGGACCTGACCGTCCGGCACGCGCCAGCCGCGCAGATAGGTGTTGACGTCCTCGTCGAGGGCGAGCACCCCGTCCCCGACCAGCCGCAGCGCGCCGAAGGCGGTGACGTGCTTGCTGAGCGAGCCGACCTGGAACGTCGTGACCGGCGTGACCGGGATCCCACCCGCGGCGAGGCCGTGTGCCTCGGCGGCGACCAGTTCGCCGCCGATGATGACGGCGACGCTGACCCCGGGCACCCGGTACCGCTCCAACACCTCGGCCGGCACCGGCAGCAGGCTCGCCGGGGCGGGCCCGGGGGCGGGCTTGGGCGCGGCGGCCGCGACCGCCTCGTCGACGGCCGCCGCCAGCTCCGCCAGCGTCTCGTGCTGGTAGAGCATGAACAGCGAGAGCGGCAGCTGGGCCTCACGGGCGGCGGCGACCACCTGGATGACCAGAATGGAGTGGCCGCCACGGGCGAAGAAGCTGTCGGTGGCGCCCACCCGCTCCACCCCGAGCACCCTCGACCAGATGGCCGCGAGGGCGGTCTCGGTCGGGGTGGCGGGCTCCACGAACTCGCCCTCGCTGTCGGCCTCTTCGGGGCCGGGCAGCGCCTTGCGGTCGACCTTCCCGTTGGCGTTCAGCGGCATCGAGTCGAGGACCGTGAACGTCGCCGGGACCATGTAGTCGGGCAGCTTCCCGGTGCAGTGCCGGGCGAGCGCGCCCGCCTCGACGGCCTCGTCGAGCACCACGTACGCGGCGAGCCGCACATCGCCCGGGGCGTGCTCACGGCCCGTGACGAAAGCCGCGCGGACCGCCGGGTGGCCGAGCAGGACGGCCTGGATCTCGCCGGTCTCCACCCGGTAGCCGCGGATCTTGACCTGGTCGTCGGCGCGGCCGAGGAACTCGACCGTGCCGTCGGCCAGCCAGCGCGCCAGGTCGCCGGTGCGGTAGATCCGGGCACCCGGGGGACCGTACGGGTCGGGCAGGAACGTCTCGGCGGTCAGGGCGGCGCGGCCGATGTAGCCGCGGGCGACTCCGGTGCCGCCGACGTACAGCTCGCCGACGGCCCCGGCCGGTACCCGGCGCATCCCGCCGTCCAGGACGCGCATCACCATGCCGGGAAGCGGGCGCCCGATCGGCACCACCTCGGCGGCGAGAGGCCACGTCAGCGGAAGGACACTGGTGCCGACGGAGGCCTCGGTCGGCCCGTACTCGTTGATGAGCCGTCCCGCTCCCAGCACCTCGGCCCAGCGGGAGGCGAGTTCGCCCTGGAGCGCCTCGCCCGCGACCACGATCACTCCGGCGAGGTCCCGGGCCTGCTCGTCGCTCACCTGGTGCGAGAGCACCTCCAGGTGGCCGGGGGTGAGCTTGAGGAAGGCGTACGGGCCATGGGCGAGCAGCCGCTCCCCCAGCTCGGACAGGTCGAGATCCTGCGGCAGCAGCACCACGGGCCGGCCGGCGAGCAGCGGCGCCCACAGGTTGGGGACGACCAGGTCGAAGGCGACCGAGGAGAAGACCGCGCCGCCGCCGATGCCCGCGCCGACGAGTTCGCGGACCGCCCAGCCCAGATGGTTGGCGAGCCCCCGGTGGGAGACCGCGACACCCTTGGGGCGGCCGGTGGAACCCGAGGTGTAGATGGCGTAGGCGAGCCGGTCCGGTTCGCCGGGGACGCCGGCGGGGGCCGTCGGCCGGGCCGCGATCGCGGCGGCGTCGGCCGCCAGGTCGACGACCGTGACCCCGGCGGCGAACCGGTCGGTGTACCCGGTGCCGGTCAGCGCGAGGGTGGCGCCCGCGTCGTCGAGCATCGTCTCGATACGGGCGGCCGGGAACGCCGGGTCGAGCGGGATGTAGGCCGCTCCGGCCTTCCACACGCCGAGCAGCGCGGCGTGCAGGTCCGGGCCCCGGTCGAGGAGCACACCGACGAGCGACTCGGTGCCGACTCCCTGGGCGAGCAGGTGGTGCGCGATCTGATTGCCGCGCGCCTCCAACTCGGCGTAGGTCAGGGCGAACCCGTCCCCGGCGACCGCGACGGCGTCCGGGGTGCGGGCGGCCCGCTCGGCGAACACCTCGTACACCGGGCGGTCGGTGGTCGCCCCCTCGGGAGCCGCCTCCCAGCCCGCGATCCGGCCGGTCTCGTCGGGCGGCAAGCAGCCGGAGCGGGCGTCGCCGTCCGCACCGCCCGCCATCTCCACCAGGACCTGGCGGTAGAGGGCGGCGATCCGCTCGCCATGGGCCCGGGCGACCGCGCGGGGCGCGCAGCGCAGCTGGAGCCGGCCGGGGGCGGTGCCGACGGAGAAGCCGAACTCGTTGGAGCTGGCGCCGATACTGGCATCCGCGTCGACCCGGGCGCCCAGGTCCTGCTGCCCGGCGGCGACCGAGGTGAAGTCCTGATAGCTGAAGTACACCTCGACCAGCCGGGAGCCGTCGCCGAACTCCCGCTGGATGGCGGGCATCGGGAAGTGCCGGTGCGGCCAGCCGGCGAGCTCCGCGGCGAGGGTCCGCTCGACGAGCTCGCGCCAGGTGCGGGCGCCGTCGGTGTACCCGATGGGCTGGATGTTCAGGAACATGCCGTGCACCCGGTCGGCGCCGGCCGCCTCGGGCCGCACGTGCGAGGTGAGGCCGGTCAGGAAGGCGGGCTCGGGAGTGAGCAGGCTGAGCGCCTTGAGATGGCCCGCGAGCAGCACGCTCTTCAGCGGCGCCTGGGCCTGCGCGGCGAGCCGTTCCAGGCCCTCGGTCAGGTCGGCGTAGCCGACGTCGAGGAGGTACATCTCCTCGGACGCGTCCGGGTCGGTCTCGCCCCAGCCGGCCGGCAGCGCGAACCGCTCGTGTCCGGCGACGACGGCCTGCCAGTGGGCCCGGTCCTCCCCCGACTCCAGGGCCCGCGCCTCGGCGGCGACGGTGTCGGCGAAGCGCACGGAGGGTGCCTCGTGGGCGGGCAGCTTCCCGGCCAGGGCCCCGTCGTACAGCGCGAGCAGTTCGGTGAGCAGCCCGCCCAGGCTCCAGCCGTCCAGGATCACATGGGAGTTGACGGCGGTGAGCTGGCGGCTCCCGTCGGCGCACAGGTGGACGGTGACGTCCAGCAGGGGCGCGGCGGCCGGATCGAGCGCGGTCCGGCCACGCTCGTCGACGTAGGCCTCGATGGCGGCGGTGGCACCGGCCTCGCCGAGCCCGGTCAGGTCGACGACCTTCAGCCGGAGTTCTGTGGTGCCGTGCACCAGTTGCAGCGGGACGCTGTAGGTGTCGAGGTCGACGCTGGTGCGCAGCACGTCGTGCCGGGCCACCAGGGCGTCCAGGGCCCGCTGGAACGCGGCGGCGTCGAAGGGCCGTGCGTCGCGCAGCCGCAGGCTGGTCACCAGGTGGTAGTCGGGTCGCTCGGGCGCTGACAGCATCTCGATCTGCATGCCGAGCTGGTTCTGCGTCAGCGGATAGGCGTCCACCACACCGGCGGGCAGCAGCTCACGGTCTGCCGTGGATATCTGGGCGTACGGCGCGACCGGGGCCGGGGCGGCGGCGGGCGCGGCACCGGTGCGCCCCGCGAGCAGCTCGGCGAGCGGGCCGAGGACCGGCCGCTCCATGAGCTCGCGCACGCTCAGCTCGTACCCGGCGTCCCGCAGTGTGCCCACGAGCAGTACGGCCCGGATGGAGTCGCCGCCGAGGTCGAAGAAGCTGTCGTGGACGCCGGCCTTGTCGACGCCGAGCACCGACTGGAACACCGCGGCGACCTGGGCCTCGATGGGCGTGCGGGGAGCGACGTAGTCGGCGGCCGAGCGGAGCTGACCGCCCTCCTCCGGGGCGGGCAGGGCGCGCTTGTCGAGCTTGCCGTTGGTGGTGAGCGGAAGGGTGTCGAGCGCCACGAAGGCGGCCGGAACCATGTACTCGGGCAGGGTCCGCGCCAGGTGTGCGCGCAGGGCGCCCGCGTCGGGGAGGAACTGCCCGGCCGCCACGAGGTAGCCGACGAGTCGCTTGTCGCCGGGGGTGTCCTCGCGGACGACCACGACGGCCTGGGCGATGTCCTCGTGCGCGGTCAACGCGGCCGAGATCTCGCCGAGCTCGATGCGGTAGCCGCGGATCTTGACCTGGTCGTCGATACGGCCCAGGAACTCGAGGCTGCCGTCCTCACGGCGGCGGGCGAGGTCACCACTGCGGTACATCCGGCCGCCGGCCGGCCCGAACGGGTTCGGCACGAACCGCTCCGCGGTCAGGTCCGGACGCCCGAGGTAACCGCGCGCCACACCCGGGCCCGCCACATGGATCTCACCCTCGGTGCCGACAGGCACCTCGGCGCCCTGGGCGTCGAGCAGGTGCACGGTCAGGTCGGCCAGCGGACGGCCGACCGGGTTGCCCGCGCCCGGTGCGAAATCCCGCTTGGTGAGCCGGTGGTAGGTGGTGTGCACGGTGGTCTCGGTGATGCCGTACATGTTGACGAGCGAGGTGCGACCGAGGCCCAGTCTGTCCGTCCATGGCTGGAGTTCGGAGACCTCCAGCTTCTCCCCCGCGAAAATCACCGCACGCAGGGAAAGCTGCTTGACCCGGCGGTCACCGGAGGCGGCGGCCGCGACCAGGGACCGGAAAGCCGTCGGCGTCTGGGAGAGAACCGACACCTCCTCCCCCACCAGCAGATCCAAGAACTCCTCCGGCGCACGCGTCACCGCCTGCGGAACCACCACCAGCCGCCCACCATGAGCCAGCGCACCCCACATCTCGAAAACCGACACATCAAAGGCATACGAGTGCGCCATCGACCACACATCGCACTCATCGAACCCGTAATGCTCCTGCGCCGTCTCCAACAACCGCACGACATTGGCATGCGTCAGCACCACACCCTTGGGCCGACCCGTCGAACCCGACGTATAGATCGTGTAGATCACATTGTCCGGATCAGAGACCCGCACCGGATTCTCCACCGACGCCGCAGCCAACGCGGCACACGTCTCCTCCGCGTCCAGCACCACCACCGCACCCGCAAACACACCCGACAACGACGGCAACAACCCCGACGTCGTCACCACCACCCGCGCCCCCGCGTCCCCCAGCACAAACCCCAGACGCTCCACCGGATTCGCCGGATCCAACGGCAGATAACCCGCCCCCGACTTCAGCACACCCAACAACGTGGGAACCAGATCCACACCCCGCTCCAGATGCACACCCACCAGATCCTCCGGACCCACACCCGCCGCACGCAACACATGCGCCAACCGGTTCGCCCGCTCATTCACCTCCCCATACGACAACGACAACCCACCCGCCACCACCGCCACCGAACCCGGCGACCCCACCACCCACGCCTCGAACAACTCATGTGCGAGAACGCCCACTTCAGCCTCCCCCTGTACTGGTTCCGTGGTTCCGAACTCGTCGAGCCCGATCTCTCCGTCGAGCGCGATCTCTCCGTCGAGCCCGTTCGCGATCGACTCCAGAACCTCGCGGTACATCCGGGCCAGGAGCTCGCCGTTGGCGCGGGTGATCAGGCCGGTGTCGCTGTGGATGCCGATCTTGCGGTCGCCGTGCGCGTGCACGGAGAGCCCGAACTCGGTCGGCGCCTCGCTGATGCCCGTCCCGGTGTCCACCAGGTCGGTGTCGGTCTGGTGGAAGTCGATGTAGTTGAAGTGGACGTCGAGCAGGCGCCGTCGGCCGCCCCAGGCACGCTGGATGGCGGGCAGCGGGTAGCGGCGGTGGGCCCAGATCTCCGTCTCGCGGCGGAACACCTGGGCGATCGCCTCGCGCCAGGAGCGCGCCCCGCGCTCGTGGGCGAACGGCAGCGTGTTGAGGTGCATGCCGATCACCTGGTCGGCGCCGACGGCCTCGGGCCGGGCGTGGAAGACCACACCGGTGTGGAAGGCCGCGGCGTCCGTGAGGCGGCCCATGACGGTCAGGTGGGCGGTGAGCAGCACGGTCTTGAGCGGCACGTCCGCCTCGGCGGCCCGCGCGCGCAGGGCCTCGGCGAGCGAGTCCAGCGGCACGTCGATGCCGTACGGCTCCGCGGTGGCCGGGTCGCCGGCCCAGGCGGCGGGCGGGGCGAGCCGGGCGTGCTCCTTGACGATCCGCTCCCAGTAGCCGCGGTCGGCGGCGCTGTCCAGCGAGTCGAGTTCCCCCGCGACGAAGTCCGCGAAGCGCACCGGCGGGGCCTGGTACGGGGCGGACTCGCCCGAGTCGCGGAACTCCCGGTAGGCGTTCACAAGCTCCATCTCCAGGGTGTGCTGGCTCCAGCCCTCGACGATCACGTGGGACTGGGTCAGGGTCAGCCACCAGGCGTCGTCGCTCTCCAGGTGGATGGCGACGCGCAGCAGCGGGGCGACACGGAAGTCGAACAGGTCGGCGCGCTCGGCGGCGACGTACGCGAGCAGTTCGCGCTCGCCGTCCACCGGGCCGGTCCCCCTCAAATCGTCGATCCGGACGGGCACTTCGGCCGTCGCGTGCACCACCTGCATCGGTACGCCGTAGCCGGTGATGTGCACCGAGGTGCGCAGCACGTCGTGGCGGGCGGTGACGGTGCGGACGGCGGCGCGCAGCGCGTCGGCGTCGAAGGGCCGGTCGTCGCGGATCCGCTTGGAGACCACCGTGTGGTAGTTGTTGCGGCCGTTCTCGGAGAGCAGTTCGGCGACCATGCCGAGCTGGACCTGGCCGAGCGGGTAGGCGTCGACGGCGTCGGCGGGCAGCAGCGCCCGGTCGGCCGCGCCGATCAGGGAGAACGGGCGGACCGCACCGGCCTGGACGGTCAACCTGTCGCGCCCGGCTGCCAGTTCGGCCAGGGCCGCGACCGTGCGGTGCTCGAAGACGTCCCGCACGGACACGTCGTAGTCCCGGCCGCGCAGCGCTCCGACGACGGTGACGGCGCGGATCGAGTCGCCGCCCCGGTCGAAGAAGCCGTCCTGGGCGCCGATCCGGCGGGCCCCGAGGGCCTGCTCCCAGACCTCGGCGACCGCGCGCTCGGCCTCGGTGGCGGGCTCGGCATACGCCGCGTCGGCGTCCGCGTCCGCCTCGGGGACCGGCAGGCCGCGCCGGTCGACCTTGCCGTTCGGGGTGAGCGGCAGGGCGTCCAGGGTGACGTAGGCGCCGGGGACCATCGCCGGCGGCAGCTGATCGGCGAGCTCGGCGCGTAGCGCGGCCACGTCGAGCGTGTCGTCCTCGGCGGGCACCAGGTAGGCGACCAGGAGCTGGACGCCCGGGGTGTCCTCACGGACGACCGCGGCGGCGTCGGCGACCTCGGGCCGGTCGACGAGCACGGCCTCGATCTCGCCGAGTTCGATGCGCTGGCCTCGGATCTTCACCTGGTGGTCGACGCGGCCCAGGAACTCGACGTCGCCCTCCCGGTTCCAGGCGACGACGTCACCGGTCCGGTACAGGCGGGAGCCGGCCAGGCCGTACGGGTCGGGCACGAACCGCTCGGCCGTCAGACCGGGGCGGCCACCGTAGCCGCGGGCGACGCCGACGCCACCCGCGTAGAGCTCGCCGGGGACACCGACCGGGACCGGGGCCAGGTGCTCGTCCAGTACGTGCAGCCGGAAGTTGCGGACCGGCCTTCCGATGGTGACGCGGGTGTCGCCGATCTCGTCACCGGCCCGGATCAGGGCGTGTGTGATGTCGTCGGAGCACTCGGTCGGGCCGTAGGCGTTGACCATCGGCACGTGCGGGAAGCGGTCGAACCAGCGGCGGCACAGGTCCGGCGGCAGCGCCTCGCCGGTCACCACCATCCAGCGCAGGGACGGGAGCCGGACATCGAGGGCGCCCGCGTCCATCGCGTCGAGCGCGGCGCGCAGCAGTGACGGTACGACTTCGAGGACGGTGATGTGCTCGTCGGCGGTGCGCGGGAACAAGGACAGTGGGTCGAGGGCGGTGTCCGCGTCGGCCACCCGGACCCGGCCGCCGACCGCGAACGCGGCGAGCATCTGCCACACCGAGATGTCGAAGGCCATCGACGCGTTCTGCACGATGCTGTCGGCGTCGGTCAGTTCCAGGTCCTCGACCTTGGCGAGCAGGTGGTTGGCCATGCCGTGCCGGTGGACGTGGACGCCCTTGGGCCTGCCGGTGGAGCCGGAGGTGTAGATGACGTACGCCAGGTCGTCGGGGTGGGCGGTCTCCGGCAGATCGGTGGCGTCCTGCGCGGCCCAGTCGGCCGGCTCGTCGAGCAGCACCGCGGCGGCGTCGATCCCGGCCAGGGCGTCGGCGTACGAACCCTGGGTGATCAGCACCTTCACCTGCGCGTCGGCGGCCATGAAGGCGAGCCGGGACGCCGGGTAGCCCGGGTCGAGCGGCAGGTAGGCGCCGCCCGCCTTGAGCACCGCGAGGACGGCGAGGACCGTCTTGGGGGAACGGTCGGCGCTGATGCCGACCACCGTGTCGGGGCCGACGCCGAGGCCGCGCAGGTGACGGGCGAGCCGGTTGGCCTCCGCGTTGGCGGCGGCGTAGCTGAGCGCGGTGGTGTCGTCGGAGATCGCCGGCCGGTCGGGGTACTTGGCGGCATACCGCTCGAACTCCCGCTCGATGCTGATCCAGGACGGCGTACGGGCCGTGTCCGCCCAGGAGTCGAGCAGTTCCGCGTCGGCGGCGCACAGACGGGTCGTGCGGGCATCGCCTTCGACGCCCTCGGCGGCCATCGCCTCCAGGACCGACCGGTACATCGCGGCCAGGCGGTCCGCCGCGTCCCGGCCCAGCACCGAGGTGTCGGTCTTCAGGGTGAGACCCCCGCCGGAGGTCGAGACCTCCAGGGCGAACTCGGTGGAGCCCGAGCCGAGCCCGGCCGCGAGATCGAGCTGCCGGCCGTCCAGGTTGTGGAAGTCCTGGTAGTTGAAGATCACCTCGATGAGGCGCCCGGCCGTGCCGGCGGTGCGCTGGATCTCCGGCAGCGGGAAGCGGCGGTGCGGCCAGAGCGCGACCTCGCGGTCGAAGACCTGGCGCACCAGCTCCCGCCAGGTGCGGGCGGTACGGGGGTGCGGGAACGGCAAGGTGTTGACGTACATGCCGAACACCCGGTCGGAGCCCAGGACTTCGGTGCGCGTGTCGCAGATCAGCCCCGTGTGGAAGGCGGGCTCGTCGGTGAGTTGGCTGAGCACCTTGAGGTGGGCGGCGAGCAGCACGCTCTTGACGGAGACCCCGGCCCTGGTGGCGAAGGCGCGCAGCGGCGCCTCCAGGTCCATCAGCTCCACGGTGACCGCGTAGTCCTCGGCCGCGCCCGTGCGGTCCGCCCAGTCGGCGGGCAGCACGAACGGCGTGTACCCCTGCACCACGCCCTGCCAGTGCGCGCGGTCCTCGGCCGACTCCAGGGAGGCCAGCTCGGCGGCCACGGTGTCCGCGAAGCGGACATCCGGCGCCTGGTACGTCTCGGGCGCGCGGCCCGCCGCGAACGCCCGATAGCAGGCGATGACCTCCATCAGCATCGCGTGCTGCGACCAGCCCTCGGTGATCATGTGGGACTGGGTGAGCCCCAGCCACCACCCGTCACCCACGACATGCACCGCGACCCTCAGCTGCGGAGCGGCCGCCGGGTCGAGCAACTCGGCCCGCTCCTCGGCCTGGTGGGCTCGCAGCGCCGCGTCGACGCCCGCCGCGTCCAGGTCGCTCAGGTCGTGCACCGCGACCGGGGTCCCGGCCGAGGCGTGCACGAACTGCAGCGGCCGGGAGGCCGTGGACAGGTCGAAGGACGTGCGCAGCACCTCGTGCCGGGCCGTGACGGTGCGCACCGCCGCGCGGAGCGCGTCCGCGTCGAACGGCCGCTCGTCGCGGACCTTGTAGCTCGCGGTCGAGTGGTACGCCGCCGGGGCGCCGTCCCGCGAACCGGCCACCATCTCGACGAGCATGCCGGTCTGCACCTGGGTCAGCGGGTACGCGTCGACCACGCCGACCGGCAGCAGCGCCCGGTCCGCCGCACTGATCATCGCGAACCGCTCGACCGTGCGGAACTCCTCGACCGGGGCGGTGCGGCCCGCGAGCAGCTCGGCGACCGAGGCGATGGTGCGCCGCTCGAAGACGTCCCGGACGGACACGTCGAGACCGGCCGCGCGCATCGCGCCGACCAGCGCGACGGCGCGGATCGAGTCGCCGCCGAGGTCGAAGAACGCGTCCTCGACGCCGACCGAGTCCAGACCGAGGACGTCGGCCCAGATCAGCGCGAGCCGCTGCTCCTGCGGGGTGCGCGGGGCGACCGAGCCGGCCGCCACCGCCAGGTCGGAGCGGTCCGGCGCGGGCAGGGCCCGCTTGTCGAGCTTGCCGTTGGTGGTGAGCGGAATGGTGTCGAGCGCCACGAAGAGGGCCGGGACCATGTAGTCCGGCAGTGCGCGGCCCAGGCTCTCACGCAGCGTGCGCAGATCGGCGAGTCCGCCCTCGGCGGGCACCGCGTACGCCACGAGCTGCTTGTCGCCGGGGGTGTCCTCGCGGACGACCACGACGGCCTGGGCGATGGACGGCTCGGCGGCGAGCGCGGCGGCGATCTCACCCAGTTCGATGCGGTAGCCCCGGATCTTGACCTGGTCGTCGATACGGCCCAGGACTTCCAGGCCTCCGTCGGCCAGCCGCTTGGCCACGTCGCCGCTGCGGTACATCCGGCCGCCGGCCGGCCCGAACGGGTTCGGCACGAACCGCTCCGCGGTCAGGTCCGGACGTCCGAGGTAACCGCGCGCCACACCCGGGCCCGCCACATGGATCTCGCCGGGGACACCGACCGGCACCGGCCGGCCGTCCGCGTCGAGCAGCAGCACCGAGAGGTCGGAGAGCGGATGCCCGACCCGGCTGGCCGCCGGACGGGCCAGGTCCACACCGTCCACCTGGTGGTAGGTGGTGTGCACGGTGGTCTCGGTGATGCCGTACATGTTGACGAGCACGGGAGCGTCGAGACCCAGTCTGTCCGTCCACGGCTGGAGTTCGGAGACCTCCAGCTTCTCCCCCGCGAAGACGACAGCACGCAGGGAAAGCTCGTCAACACGCGGATCACCGGAGGCGGCGGCCGCGACCAGGGACCGGAAAGCCGTCGGCGTCTGGGAGAGAACCGACACCTCCTCCCCCACCAGCAGATCCAAGAACTCCTCCGGCGCACGCGTCACCGCCTGCGGAACCACCACCAGCCGCCCACCATGAGCCAGCGCACCCCACATCTCGAAAACCGACACATCAAAGGCATACGAGTGCGCCATCGACCACACATCGCACTCATCGAACCCGTAATGCTCCTGCGCCGTCTCCAACAACCGCACGACATTGGCATGCGTCAGCACCACACCCTTGGGCCGACCCGTCGAACCCGACGTATAGATCGTGTAGATCACATTGTCCGGATCAGAGACCCGCACCGGATTCTCCACCGACGCCGCAGCCAACGCGGCACACGTCTCCTCCGCGTCCAGCACCACCACCGCACCCGCAAACACACCCGACAACGACGGCAACAACCCCGACGTCGTCACCACCACCCGCGCCCCCGCGTCCCCCAGCACAAACCCCAGACGCTCCACCGGATTCGCCGGATCCAACGGCAGATAACCCGCCCCCGACTTCAGCACACCCAACAACGTGGGAACCAGATCCACACCCCGCTCCAGATGCACACCCACCAGATCCTCCGGACCCACACCCGCCGCACGCAACACATGCGCCAACCGGTTCGCCCGCTCATTCACCTCCCCATACGACAACGACAACCCACCCGCCACCACCGCCACCGAACCCGGCGACCCCACCACCCACGCCTCGAACAACTCATGAGCGAGAGAGGTGACTTCGGAGCCCGGGATCCGGGCGTCACGTACAAGCAGGTCGTACTCCCCGGCCGTCACCCGAACCGCGCCGGCGTCGCCGTCGATGCCCTCGGCGGCCATCGCCTCCAGGACCGAGCGGTACATGCCCGCGACGCGCTCCGCGTTCTCGGCGGACAGGACGTGCGAACTGGCGCGGAGGCTGATGAAGCCGCCGATGGCGGTGACGCCGAGGCCGAACTCGGTGGAGCTGCTGTTGATGCCGTTGCCCTCGTCGACGACCTGGTCCTCCCCGACGAGGTGGAAGTCGAGGTAGACGAAGTAGACGTCGATCAGGCGGCGGCCGCCGCTCTCGATGGCCGGCAGCGGGAAGTTCCGGTGCGGCCAGGCCGCGACCTCACCGTCGAAGGCCTGCCTCACCAGCTCACCCCAGGTCCGGGAGGACCGGTCGTGGGCGTGCGGCATGGTATTGAGATACATGCCCAACAGGCGCTCGGAGCCGGGGACTTCGGGCCTCTGGTGGCCGACGATGCCGGTGAAGAAGCGCTCCTCGTCGGTCAGCTGCGACATCACCTTCAGGTGGGCCGCGTGCAGCACCGCCTTGATCGGCACTCCCGCCTTGGTCGCGAGGCCGCGCAGCGCGGGCTCCAGGTCGCGGAAGGAGAAGCCGGCCCCCACCGTCTCGGGGGGTGCGGTGCGGTCGCCGTGCCAGTCGGCGGGCAGCGCGAACGGCGCGTGGGTGTCCACGATGCCCTGCCAGTAGGCGCGGTCCTCGGCGTCGTCGAGGGACGCGAGCTCGGCGGCGACGGTGTCCGCGAAGCGCACGGGCGGCGCCTCGTACGGGGCGGGCTCGGCGTCGTCGCGCAGCGCCCGGTAGACCTCGACCAGTTCGTTGAGCAGGGTGTGGTAGCTCCAGCCCTCCAGCATGGCGTGGCTCTTGGTGAAGGTCAGCCGCCAGGCCGCGTCGCTCTGGACGTGGACGAAGATCCGCAGCAGTGGCGCGGACGACGTCATGTCGAAGAGGGTGGCCCGCTCGGTGGCGGCGAACTCCGCCAGCTCCGCCGCCAGTCGGTCCTCGTCGAGGTGGCGCACGTCGGCCCGGTCCAGCGGGATGGCGACCTCGCTGTGCACCAGTTGCATCGGCACGCTGTACCCGGTCAGGTCGGCCGAGGTGCGCAGGATGTCGTGGCGGGCACCGACGATCTCCACGGCCCGCCGAAGGGCGCCGAAGTCGAACGGCGCGCCGTCACGGACCAGGAAGGAGGTCAGGTCGTGATAGTTGTTACGGCCGTCCGACGCGAGGGTCTCGACGAGCATGCCGGTCTGGTTCTGCGACAGCGGGTAGGCGTCGCTCAGGCCCTCGGGCAGCAGCGCCCGGTCCGCGTCCGAGAGCAGCGCGAACGGCTCGACGGCGGTGACCTGTGCGGTGGGCGCGGGGCGCCCGGTGACGGACTCGCAGAGCGCGGCGACGGTGGCCTTCTCGAAGACCTCACGGACGCCGACCTCGAACCCCGCCGCGCGCAACGCGCCGACCAGACCGACCGCGCGGATCGAGTCGCCGCCCAGCTGGAAGAAGCTGTCGAGGACACCGACCCGCTCCAGGCCCAGGTGCTCGGCCCAGACCGCGGCCATCCGCTCCTCGGCGGGGGTGCGTGGCGCGACGTGCGGGGCCGCGTCGAAGGCGGCGGCGTCAGGGGCGGGCAGGGCGCGCTGGTCCAGCTTGCCGTTGGCGGTCAGCGGGATGCGCTCCAGCGCCAGGTAGGCGGAGGGCAGCAGGTACGGGGGCAGCCGGTCGGCGGCGTACGCGTCGAGCTCGGCGTGCGGGGGCAGTTCGCCCTCCGGGACGGCGGGAACGACGTAGGCGACAAGCTGCTTGCCGGTGGCGCTCTCATGGACGCGGACGCGGGCCTCGCCGATCGCCGGGTGGCCGCCGAGAACGGCCTCGATCTCGCCGGGCTCGACGCGGTAGCCGCGGATCTTGACCTGTCCGTCGATACGGCCGAGGAAGTCGACCGTGCCGTCGGCGAGGACCCGGGCGAGGTCGCCGGTGCGATAGAGGCGGGCGCCGGCCGGGCCGAACGGGTCGGGCAGGAAGGACGCCGCCGTCTGGGCCGGGCGGCCCGCATAACCGCGGGCGAGGCCGTGGCCGCCGACGTACAGCTCGCCGGTGCCGCCGACCGGTACCGGCTGGAGGTTGTCGTCGAGGACACGCATCGTGGTGCCCGGCAGCGGACGGCCCACGGGCACGATCTCGGTGGCCTGGGGACCGGTGACGTCGTGGACGCTGTTGCCGACGGTGATCTCGGTCGGGCCGTACTCGTTGACGACACGGCCGCCGCCGACGAGGTCGAGCCAGCGCTCCGCGGTGCGGCTGAGCAGGGCCTCGCCGCCGACGACGAGCACCGGCGCGAGGCCGTGCGCGCGCTCGCCGTCGAACTGCTGGCCCAGCATCTCCAGATGGCCGGGGGTCAGCTTGAGGAAGCCGTACGGGCCCGACTCGGCCAGCCAGTCGCCGAGCTCGGACAGGTCGCGCTCGGAGCCGAACAGGTTCAGCGCGCCGCCGGTCATCAGCGGGGCGTACAGCGTCGGCACGACCAGGTCGAAGGCGACGGACGAGAACAGCGCGGTGTCGCCGGGGGCGCCGCCGAGGTAGTCGGCGACCGCCCAGTCCAGATAGCCGGCGAGCGAGCGGTGGGTGATCTGGACGCCCTTGGGCCTGCCGGTGGAGCCGGAGGTGTAGATGACATAGGCGAGCTGCTCGGGGTCGGCCCCGGGCAGCGGGTTCGGGTCCAGGACCTCCGTACCCTCACCGATACCCCGGACGCCGGCGTCCTCATCGAGGAGCAGGACCCGGCCGCCGAATCCGGCGAAGCGATCGGCGTACTCGGCCTGGGTGACGACGACGGGGCAGCCGGCGTCGGCGACGACGGTCGCGATGCGCTCGGCCGGCCAGGAGCCGTCCATCGGGACGTACGCCGCTCCGGCCCGCCACACCGCGAGGAGGGCGACCGGCAGGTCGACGGTCGGGTCGAGAAGCACACCGACCACGGATTCGGGACCCGCGCCGGCCGCGCGAACGCGGCGGGCCAGGGCCTCCGAACGGGCGGACAGCCCCGCGTAGTCGAGGGAACCCGAGGCGTCGCGGACGGCGACCGCGCCGGGCGTACGGGCCGCGGTGGCCACGATCGCGTCGAGCGCGGTGCGGCTGACCGGCTCGGTGGCAGGGCCCTCGGCGGCGGCGAGCAGGGCGGCCCGCTCGCCCTCTGGCAGGAAGGTGCGGGTGGCGTCGCCGTCCGCGCCGGCGGCCATGGCCTCCAGGACCGACCGGTACATCGCGGCGAGCCGCTCGGCGTGGGCCGGGGTGACGGCGCGGGTGTCGGCGGTCAGGATGACATGCCCGGCGCGCGAGGAGACGCTGAGCGGGAACTCGGTGGGGCTGTCGTCGATGCCGGCCAGCTCGTCCACCAGGTCCGTGTCGATCTGCCGGAAGTCCTGGTAGTTGAAGTAGACGTCCATGAGGCGGCCGGTGCCGCCCCAGTCGCGCTGGACGGCGGGCAACGGGTACCGGCGGTGACCCCACAGCTCGACCTCGGCCGCGAAGGTCCGGCCCACCAGCTCACGCCAGGTGCGGGCGCCCTTGGTGTGCGGGAACGGCAGCGTGTTGAGGTACATGCCGTAGACGCGGTCGGCGCCTGTCTCCTCGGGGCGCGCGTCGCAGACCAGGCCGGTGTGGAAGGCATGCTCGTGGGTGAGCTGGCCGAGCACCTTGAGATGGGCGGCGATCATGACGCTCTTGAGGGAGGCGTCGGCGGCCGTGGCCAGCGCGCGCAGGCCCGGCTCCAGGTCCTGCCAGGAGATGCCGGTCTGGAAGGTGGTGTGCGCGGCCCCTGGCTCGCCCCAGGTGGTGGGCAGGATGAACTTGGCGTGGTTCTCGGTGACTTCGGTCCAGTACGCCTGGTCGTCGGCCGAGTCGAGGGCGGCGAGCTCGCCCGCGATGAAGTCGGCGAAGCGCAGCGAGGGCAGCTCCGCCGGCTCCGGGTCGCGGCCGTCACGTATGGCCTGATAGGTCGTCAACAGCTCCATCAGGAGGGAGTGGTGACTCCAGCCTTCCAGGATGGGGTGGCACTCGGTGACCGAGATCCACCAGCCGCCGTCATCCGTGGTGTGCGCATGGAAGCGCATCAGCGACGGCACCGCCAGGTCGAAGAGGCGGGCCCGCTCAGTGACGGTGAGGGCGCGCAGCGCGGCCTCCACCTGCTCGGCGTCGAGGCCGGTCAGATCCTGTGCGGTGATGGGCAGTTCGGCGGTGGCGTGGACGAGCTGGAGGGGTCGCGAGTAGGACGCCAGGTCGATGGACGTGCGGAGCACCTCGTGCCGGGCGGTGACGATACGGCCGGCCGCGACGAGGGCGTCGAGCGAGAAGGGATGCTCGTCACGGATCCGGAAGGTGGAGACGTTGTGGTAGTGGTTGCGGCCGTCGTCCATCAGCATCTCGATGACCATGCCCAGCTGGTTCTGGCCCAGCGGGTAGGCGTCGACGACGTCGGCGGGCAGGACGGCCCGGTCCTCGTCGCCGATCAGCTCGAAGGGGGCGACGCGGCGCTCGGCGGCGGCCGTGGCGGCGGGGCGGCCGGTGGTCAGCTCGGTGAGGCGGGCAACCGTACGGCAGTCGAAGACGTCGCGGACCGCGACCTCGTGGCCGGCCTCGCGGAGCTCGCCGACCAGGGCGACGGCGCGGATCGAGTCACCGCCCAGCTCGAAGAAGCTGTCGTGGACGCCGACCCGCTCGACGCCGAGCACCGAACGCCAGACGGCGGCGACGGACTCCTCGTCCGGGGTGCGCGGCGCGGTGAACTCGCCCGCGGCGCGCAGCTGGAGGGCGGCGTCGGGGGCGGGCAGGGCGCGCTTGTCGAGCTTGCCGTTGGTGGTGAGCGGAATGGTGTCGAGCGCCACGAAGGCGGCCGGAACCATGTACTCGGGCAGCTCGCGGGCGAGGGCCGCGCGGATCTCGGCGACCGGCAGCCCGGCACCGGACCGCGCCGGGACGAGGTAGCCGACGAGTCGCTTGTCGCCGGGGGTGTCCTCGCGGACGACCACGACGGCCTGGGCGATGTCCTCGTGCGCGGTCAACGCGGCCGAGATCTCGCCGAGCTCGATGCGGTAGCCGCGGATCTTGACCTGGTCGTCGATACGGCCCAGGAACTCGAGGCTGCCGTCCTCACGGCGGCGGGCGAGGTCACCACTGCGGTACATCCGGCCGCCGGCCGGCCCGAACGGGTTCGGCACGAACCGCTCCGCGGTCAGGTCCGGACGCCCGAGGTAACCGCGCGCCACACCCGGGCCCGCCACATGGATCTCACCCGGTACACCGACGGGCGCGAGCGAACCCGAGGCGTCCAGCAGATAGACCGAAAGGTCGCTGAGCGGGTAGCCCACGCGATTCGCCGCCAGGCCGTCGACGTCCTGTTCCTCGACCTTGTGGTAGGTGGTGTGCACGGTGGTCTCGGTGATGCCGTACATGTTGACGAGCACGGGAGCGTCAAGGCCCAGTCTGTCCGTCCACGGCTGGAGTTCGGAGACCTCCAGCTTCTCCCCCGCGAAGACGACAGCACGCAGGGAAAGCTCGTCAACACGCGGATCACCGGAGGCCGCGGCCGCCACCAGGGACCGGAAAGCCGTCGGCGTCTGGGAGAGAACCGACACCTCCTCCCCCACCAGCAGATCCAAGAACTCCTCCGGCGCACGCGTCACCGCCTGCGGAACCACCACCAGCCGCCCACCATGAGCCAGCGCACCCCACATCTCGAAAACCGACACATCAAAGGCATACGAGTGCGCCATCGACCACACATCGCACTCATCGAACCCGTAATGCTCCTGCGCCGTCTCCAACAACCGCACGACATTGGCATGCGTCAGCACCACACCCTTGGGCCGACCCGTCGAACCCGACGTATAGATCGTGTAGATCACATTGTCCGGATCAGAGACCCGCACCGGATTCTCCACCGACGCCGCAGCCAACGCGGCACACGTCTCCTCCGCGTCCAGCACCACCACCGCACCCGCAAACACACCCGACAACGACGGCAACAACCCCGACGTCGTCACCACCACCCGCGCCCCCGCGTCCCCCAGCACAAACCCCAGACGCTCCACCGGATTCGCCGGATCCAACGGCAGATAACCCGCCCCCGACTTCAGCACACCCAACAACGTGGGAACCAGATCCACACCCCGCTCCAGATGCACACCCACCAGATCCTCCGGACCCACACCCGCCGCACGCAACACATGCGCCAGCCGGTTCGCCCGCTCATTCACCTCCCCATACGACAACGACAACCCACCCGCCACCACCGCCACCGAACCCGGCGACCCCACCACCCACGCCTCGAACAACTCATGAGCGAGAGAGGTGACCGGCTCGGTGGTGCGGTGGCCGTCCAGAGCGCCGGTGACGATGGCGCGCTCGGCCTCGCTGAGGATGTCGATGGCCGCGAGGCGGGTGTCCGGGGCGCTCAGGACCTGGTCGAGCAGGCGCACGAAGTTGCCGGCGAGGCGGCGGACCGTGCTCTGGTCGAAGAGGG
This sequence comes from Streptomyces sp. NBC_01450, assembly GCF_036227505.1. Lineage (NCBI taxonomy): Bacteria > Bacillati > Actinomycetota > Actinomycetes > Kitasatosporales > Streptomycetaceae > Streptomyces > Streptomyces sp. NBC_01450. The sequence continues at coordinate 5,333,986 of NZ_CP109480.1, forward strand.
CGGTGGCGTACTGGAAGCGGGCCCTGAGAGAGCCGTCGGGCAGTTCCTGCACCTGGAGGGCGAGGTCGCACTTGGCGATGCCGTCGCTGTCACCGAACGGGTCCACCGTGAGGCCGGGCAGCTCGAAGGAGTCCAGGCGCCACTCGTGCAGGGTGAAGGCGACCTGGTAGAGGGGGGTGCGGGACTGGTCGCGCTCCGGCTGGAGCTCGTCGACCAGCTGCGCGAACGGCACCTGCTGGTGATCGAAGGCGTCCAGAATGTGCCGGCGACCTGATGCGACGAGCCCGCCGAACGTGGCCTGATCGTCCCACCCGGCGCGCAGGACGAGGGTGTTGATGCCGTAGCCGATGAGCTGCTGGAGCTCGGGGCGGCCGCGCCCGGAGACGACGGTTCCGACGGTCACGTCCCGCTTTCCGGTGTAGCGGGCGATCAGCGTCTGGTAAGCGGTGAGCAGCACGGTGAACGGCGTGGTGTCGTGGTTCAGCGCGGCTTCTCGGACCCGGTCGGCGAGCCCGTCGGGCAGCTCGAAGTCCAGGTCGGCGCCCGCGTGGTCGCGGACGGCCGGGCGCGGCCGGTCGGTCGGCAGGTCGGTCGCCTCGACGCCGGCCAGGCGCTCGCGCCAGTAGTCGAGGTGAGCCTCGGCGCCGGGGCCGACGAGCTGCTGCCGCTGCCAGGCCGCGTAGTCGGCGTACTGGAGGGTGAGCGGCGGCAGCTGAGCCTCGCGGCCGGAGACGAACGCGGCGTACAAGGCGCTGAGTTCGCCGCCGAAGACGCGGGTGGACCAGGCGTCGCAGGCGATGTGGTGGAAGACGAAGGCCAGGATGTGGTCGTCGTCGGCGAGGCGCAGCAGCGTGCCGCGCACCGGCCACTCGGTGGCCAGGTCGAAGCCGGTGGCGAGCTGCTCGCGCAGCACCTCGGTGGCCTTCCGCTCGCGCTCGGCGGCCGGTGCCTCGGTGAGCGGGACGACCGGCAGCGGCAGCGCGCGGGCGCCGGGCGCGTCCACGACCTGGACCGGGCCGCCGTTCTCGAAGGCGTACCGGGTGCGCAGGATCTCGTGGCGGGCGGCGATCGTCTCGAAGGCGCGGCCGAGGGCGGCGGCGTCGAGGGTGCCGCGAAGCCGCAGCACCAGCGGCACCAGATACTCGGTGCTGTCCGGCTCCAGGCGGTTGAGGAACCACATCTGCTGCTGGCCGGCGCTGAGCGCCAGGGGGGCGCTGCGGTCGGCACGGGTGATCTCGTCGCGGCGGGCACCGCGGCGGCCGGCCAGGCGGCGGCGCAGCAGTTCGTCGCGGAGCGAGGCGCCCGACGGGGCGGGCACGGCGGTGGTTGCTTCCTCGGTGCTCATGCGTTCTGCTCCTTCAGCAGCATCGAGTCCGCCATCACTTCGGAGTCGGACATCTCGGCGATCTCCGCGCGGATCCGGTCCTCGATCGTCTGCGCCAGTTCGGCGACGGTCGGGCCCTCGAACACGGCGCGTACGGGCAGGGTGATCTCGAAGTCGGTCTGGATCGCGGCGATGAGCCGGATCGCGAGGATCGAATTTCCACCGGCGTGGAAGAAGTTGTCGTCAAGGCCTGCCTCGATCCCGCAGGCGTCGCGCCAGATGTCGAGGAGGCGCTCCTCGACGGGGTCGGCGGGGCGCGCGCGCCGCGGCGGTTCGGCCGCCGCCGGCTCGGGCAGGGCGCGCCGGTCGACCTTGCCGTTCGGGTTGAGCGGGATGCGCTCCAGCTCGGTGAAGCTGCCCGGGACCATGTACGGGGGCAGCAACAGGGCGCTGTGGGCGGCGAGGGATGCGGCGTCCGCGTCGCCGCCGGGGACGGCGGTGAAGTAGGCGGCGAGCCGGACCCGGGCGCCGCTGCCGACCGGCACGACGACCGCGTCGGCGACGCCGGGGTGGTCGAGCAGGACCGCGCGGATCTCGCCGGTCTCCACCCGGTAGCCGCGGATCTTGACCTGGTCGTCGGTGCGGCCGAGGAACTCCACGGCGCCGCCGTCGAGCCAGCGTGCCAGGTCCCCGGTGCGGTAGAAGCGGGCTCCGGCGGGCCCGTACGGGTCGGGCAGGAACTTCTCGGCGGTCAGGCCGGGGCGGCCGACATAGCCGCGGGCGACTCCGGTGCCGCCGACGTACAGTTCGCCGACCGCGCCGACGGGGACGGGCCGCATCCGCTCGTCCAGGACGCGCATGACCATGCCGGGCAGCGGGCCGCCGATGGGCACGACGCCGGGTCCGGTGCCGGTCGCCACCGGGTGGACGCTGGTGCCTACGGACGCCTCGGTGGGACCGTACTCGTTGATGAGCCGGCCGCCCTCACCAAGCAGCGCAGCCCAGGTGGCGGCGAGCGAGCCGTCCAGGGCCTCGCCCGCGACCACCACGACCGGGGCCAGCGATGCTGCCTGACGTTCGGTCAACTGCTGGGTCAGGACGTCGAGATGGCCCGGCGTCAGCTTGAGGAAGCTGAACGGGGCGTGCGCGGCCAGGCGCTCGCCGAGTTCGGACAGGTCGAGATCCTGCGGAAGGAGCAGCACCCGCCGGCCGGTGAGCAGCGGCGCCCACAGGTTGGGGACGACCAGGTCGAAGGCGACCGAGGAGAAGACCGCGCCGCCGCCGGTGCCCGCGCCCGCGAGCTCGGCGGCCGCCCAGTTCAGGTGGTTGGCGAGGCCGCGGTGGGTGACCGCGACGCCCTTGGGGCGGCCGGTCGAGCCGGAGGTGTAGATGATGTACGCCAGGTCGTCGAAGTGGGCCTCCAGCGGCGGCGTCCAGGCGTCCTGGGCGGCGATCGCGTCGGCGTCGGCCCCGTCGATCCGTACGACCGTGCCGTCGAACACCCCTGTTTCGTAGGCGTTCTGGGTGACCAGGACCCGGGCGTCGGCGTCGGCGAGCATCCCGGTGACACGCTCGACGGGGAAGGCCGGGTCGATCGGTACGTACGCCGCGCCGGCCTGCCAGACGGCGAGCAGTGTGGCGTGCAGCTCCGGGCCCCGGTCGAGCAGGACACCGACAGTGCTGCCCCTGTCGACTCCGATCGAGCACAGGTGGCGGGCGATCCGCGCGGCGCGGGCCGCCAGCTCCCGGTAGGTCAGGGCGGACCCGTCGCCCTCGACGGCGGTGGCGTGCGGGGTTCGCACGGCCTGCGCGGCGAACATCTGCGGCGTCGACATGACGGGCTGGGGCATCTCGGCGGTGCCCCAGCGGGTCAGCTCGGCGTGCTCACCGGGGGTGAGCAGGTCGAGGGCGCCGAGCGCGCGGTCGGGGTCGGCCGTGGCGGACGCGAGCAGGGTGGTCAGGCCGGCGGCGAGGCGGGCTGCGGTGGCCTCCTCGTACAGGCTGGTCGCGTACTCCAGGCCGCCCACCAGCGTGCCGTCGGCGGCCGGGCGCAGCAGCAGGGTGAGGTCGGTGTGGGTGATCCGCCACATCCTGCGGACCGTCTCGGTGTCGCCGTCGACGGCGGCGTTGAAGTCCTCGCCGTGCAGGTCGAAGGCGGCCTGGTAGAGCGGGGTGCGTGACAGGTCGCGGTCGGGCGCCAGTTCGTCGACGAGGAGGTCGAACGGCAGGTCCTGGTGGCTGAAGGCGTCCCGGGTGATGGCGGCGACCCTGGCGACCGCGTCGTTGAAGCCGAGTTCGCCGTCGAGCACACAGCGCAGCACCACGTTGTTGAGGAAGAAGCCGACGACGCCGTCGAGTTCGGGCCGCTCGCGCCCGGCGGCCGGGGTGCCGACCGGCAGGTCCCACTGGCCGCTGTGCCGGGCGAGGACGGTGGCGTACGCGGTGAGCAGGACGGTGAACCGGGTGGTGCCGTGCTCGCGGGCGATCGTGTCGACGGCCGCGAGGGTGCCGGCGTCGATGGTGACCGGGGTGATGCCGCCGCGGCCGTCGCGGACGGCGGGACGCGGGTGGTCGGTGGGCAGGGCGAGTGGCTGGTGTCCGTCGAGGACGGCGCGCCAGTGCGTGAGCTCGCGCCCGACGGCCTCGCCCGTGAGCCGTTCCTGCTGCCAGGCCGCGAAGTCGGCGTACTGGACGGCGAGTTGCGGTAGGACCGGCTGCTCGCCGGCCGTCAGCGCGGCGAGGACCTGGTGGAACTCGCGCTCCAGGACGGCGGTGGACCAGCCGTCGGTGGTGATGTGGTGCATGGCGACGGCGAGCAGCTCGCTGTCGTCGTCGAGCGTGATGTGCGCGGCCCGCAGCAGCTCACCGCCGTCGAGGCGGAAGCCGGTGCCGAGCAGCTCGGCGAGGACGGCGGGCAGCCCCTCGCGGCCGGTGGTGATCGCGCGGACCGGGACGCCGGTCGGCGCCTCGATGAACTGGCGTGGCTCGCCGTCCACTTCGGCGTACCGGGTGCGCAGCGCCTCGTGCCGGGCGACCAGGGTGTCCAGGGCCCGCCCGACGAGTTCGGAAGCGGTGCCTGCGGGCACCTTGAGCAGCAGACCGGCGACCCACTCGGGACTGGCCGGATGCATCTTGTCCATGAACCACAGGCGGCGCTGCCCGTACGAGAGCGGAAGGCCGCCCTCGCGCGAAACGGGCCGCACGGGCGCGGAGTCCTCCCCGGCGGCCGCCGTCAGCAGGGCCGCGTGGTCGGCGAGGGTGGGGGCGCCGAGCAGGGCGCGCAAGGAGATGTCGCGGCCGGTGGCGGCGCGCAGCCGGGCGGCGACCCGGGTGAGCTGGAGCGAGGTGCCGCCGCCGCGGAAGAAGTCGCTGGAGGTGGTGAGCGGGCCGAAGTCGAGGACACTCTGCCAGGCCTCGGCGACCAGGAGCTCGGCCTCGGTGGCGGGGGCGGTGCCCGCCGGTTCGGCGACCGCGTCGGGCGAGGGCAGCGCCCGCCGGTCGACCTTGCCGGTCGGGCCCAGCGGGAAGGACTCCAGTTCGATCAGGGCGGCCGGCACATGGGTGCTGGGCAGCCGCTCCAGCAGGTGGCCGCGCAGCTCGGTCTCGGCGACCGGCTCGCGGATCACGTAGTAGGCGGCGAGCCGCTTGGCGCCGTCGGCCGCGGCGTAGGGACGGACCACGGCACCGGCGATCGCCGGGTGCGCGGCCAGCTGGGCCTCGACCTCGGCGGGTTCGATGCGTACGCCGTTGACCTTGACCTGGTCGTCCATGCGGCCCAGGTATTCGAGTACGCCGTCGGCACGCCAGCTGACCCGGTCGCCGGTGCGGTACAGACGGCTGCCGTCCTTGGCGAACGGGTCGGGCACGAAGCGCTCGGCGGTCTGGCCGGGGCGGCCGAGATAGCCGCGCGCCACACCGGCACCGCCCGCGAGCAGCTCGCCGGGGACACCGACGCCGACCGGGCTGCCGGACGCGTCCACGACCAGGACGCGCGTCTTCTCGATGGGGCGGCCGATCGGCACCGGGCCGGTCAGCTGGGCGGGGTCGAACCGGTGCGCGGTGACGTCGATGGAGCACTCGGTCGGACCATAGGTGTTCCACAACTCGGCGTCGCTCACCGCCCGCAGCCGTTGGGCGAGTTCGGCGTGCAGCGGCTCACCGGCACAGCACACCAGGCGCAGCTCGCCGCACTTCTGCCAGCCGTCCTCGGCGACGAGCAGGCGCAGCACGGACGGCACGACCTGCAGCACGGTGATCCGGTGCTCGCCGACCGCGCGGACCAGGGCGGCCGGATCGCGTTCGGCACCGGCCGGGGCGAGCACCACGGTGCCGCCGCTGACCAGCGGGGCGAAGACCTCCCAGACATGGGCGTCGAAAACCAGGGCGGTCTTCTGCAGCACCCGGTCGGCGGTCGAGAGTCCGTGCTGTCGCACCGCCCAGCCGATGCGGTTGGCGATGCCGGCGTGGCTGACCACGACGCCCTTGGGGGTGCCGGTGGAGCCGGAGGTGTGCAGGACGTAGGCGGCGTTGGTGCTGTGCACGCCGGTGACCGGGGCGCCGGCGGGCTGCTCCCGGAGTTCGGCGGCGAGGTCCTCGGGGACGACGGGCCGGGCCCCGGCGTCGGTGACGGCGGCGCTGCCCCGGGCGTCGGTGAGGACGAGTGCGGTGCCGGACGCGGCGATCAGCGCGGAGGTGCGGGACCGCGGCGCCTCGGTGTCCAGCGGCAGGTAGGCGGCACCGGCCCGCCAGATGGCGAGCAGTCCGACGACCAGGTCGAGGCCGCGGGCGAGCCGGACGCCGACCGGCAGGTCGGGTCCGGCGCCCTGGGCCCTCAGCAGGTGGGCGAGCCGGTTGCTGCGGGCGTCGAGCTCCGCGTACGTCATCCGCTGCCGACCGTGCTCCACGGCGATCGCTTCCGGAGTCAGCGAAGCCTGACGGCCGACGAGCACGGGGGTGAGCTGGGCTGCATCGGCCGATGCGTCCGTCCGTGACTCGGGAAACATGGAGGGTGTGCTCCTCGTGTGGTGAGTGACTGATCGAGAGCGGGGGTGCCGGGCGGGAGCCCGGTCGTACGCGTGGTGCGCCGTCGGCCGGAGCCGGGCCGGTTACGCGGCGTCCATCCGACGGCGGAGGCTGGCCGGGCGCAGGTCGGTCCAGATCCGCTCGATGTGGGCCAGGCACTCCTCGCGGGTGCCCTCGGTGCCCTCGGCGTGCCAGCCGGCCGGCAGGTCCCGGTCGGCCCACCAGATCGAGTACTGCTCCTCGTCGTTGAGCACGACGCGGTGGGTGATGGCGGATTCGTGCTGCTCGGACACGGTGGTCTCCTGTGTTTTCGGTGGAGCGGTGGTGTGCTGGTCGTAATGCGTTGGCCAGTTTTCGATCCGGGCCCATATCCGGCCTATACGAGGCCTGAAACAGACCGGCGGGGCCCGGCCGGTGGCGGGGGTCCACCGGCTGGGCCCCGCTGCGGGGGGGGCCTACGGAGGTTGGCCAACCGGGGTTGGCCAACGGAGATTGACCAACCGGGGTCGGCCAACGGAAGTTGACCTACGAAGGTTGGCCGGTCGGACCGGCCGTCAGTCGGACATCGCGACGAGGATCCTGCGCGGGCCGGTGAACGGGCGGCGGCCATGGCCGACCAGCAGGTTGTCGATGAGCAGCAGGTCGCCCTCGTACCAGTCGACGTTCACCGCGTTCTCCAGGCCACGGTCGCGCACCTGCAGGACGTACTCGTCCGGGATCGGGCTGCCGTCCGCGAAGGTCACGGACTGCGGCAGCTCGTCGGCCGGCATGATCTGGGCGAGCGCCTTCGCGGTGTCGTCGCCGAGCGAGGCCGGGTGCCACTGGTCGGACTGGTTGAACCAGACCTCGGCGCCGGTGACCGGGTGGCGCATCGTGGAGTGGCGCAGCTGGCTGACCTTCAGGCTGTTGCCCGGCCCCCAGCTCCACTCGGCCTCCGCCTCCTTGAGGAAGACGTCGACCTCGTCCCGGTCCCCGGTTTCGAAGGTGTCCTGCCAGCTCTTGCCGAGGCCCTTGCCGCCATGCAGGTTCTGCGTGTAGCGCACCCCGGCCTCGAAGGCCTCGCGGACCTCCGGGTCGAGGGCCTCCAGCCACAGCGCGGCGTCGACGACCGGGGTGGCACCGCCGGTCTCCGGCGCGACGGCGCAGTAGAAGGCGAGCCGGGTCGGCCAGGCGTGGGCGTACGACATCTCGTTGTGCATCGAGATGGTGTACTCCTGCGGGTACTCCGTCGAGGTGTACACGTTGGAGCCAACCTTGGTGCGCGGCGAGTTGCCGTGCACGTAGGCGAGGCGGCGGGGCAGCAGCCGGTCGAGGACCGGGTCCAGACCCTCGCCGGGCACCTTGAACCCGCGGAAGACCACGGCCTTCTCGCGGACGAGCAGCCCGGCCAGGTCGATGCTGTCGAGGTGCTCGACGAGCGCCTCCGGGGTCGCCGCTGCGCCCACGTCGCCCGGAGTGATCTCCAGCGGCGACCAGCCGTTGCGGTCGGTCATGGTGGTTCCTCTCGTGTCGTCGTTCAGGTGATGCCGGTACGCCGCCGAGCGGCCCGGGGCTACGGCAGGAAGCCCTCCACCTCCACGCCCAGCCCCTTCTGCCGGGCCGTGGTCAGCACGTCGTCGGCCAGCGCGATGTCGAGGACACCGAGCCCGAAGGGCGCGTAGACGATCGTGCGGCCCGGCTGGGGAGTGAACGTGCTCTCGTCCAGGAGGAGTTCGCCGATCGTCGGGTCGATGAAGTCGTGGTGGCCGGCGAACTGCTCGGCCAGGTGGAGCGAGGTGCGCTCGCGCAGCGCGTGGTCGACGTCGTCGACGATGTTGTGCGCGTCGAGCAGCGACTCGGGCAGCAGGTCGCGCAGGGAGATGTGCAGGACGACCGTGCCGGGCACGGCGGCCCTCAGGTCCAGGTGCGGTTCGATGGCGGACGTCGCGATGGAGACCAGGCCGTGGGCGGCGAGCGCCTCCTCGGCGGTGGTGACGGTGACCACCCGCGCCTCCGGGGCGGCCTCGGCCGCCTGGGCGGCGAACGAAGCGGCCCGCTCGGCCGAACTGTCGTACAGCGTCACGGTCTTGAGGCCGGGGACGGCCGCCCGGGTGTGACGCAGGATCTCCAGGTTGATGACGCCGCAGCCGATCAGCGAGAGGCCGTCCGGGCGGCGGTCGCGGGTGAGCAGTTCGGCGGCGAGCGCCGCGCTGGCGGCGGTGCGCTTGGCGGAGATCAGCGAGCCCTCGACGAGCGCCTCGGGGCGGCCGGTCTCCAGGGAGTTGAGGATGATCGCCGCGTTGGCGCGCTGAATGCCCCGGTCGATGTTGGCCGGGAAGGACGAGATCCACTTCATACCCGCGGCCGGCTTCTCTCCGCCCCGGTAGGCGGGCAGGCCGATGATGCGATTGCGCGGCTGTCCGGGAAAGCGAAGGAATATGGAGTGCGGCACCGCGGTGTCGCCCTGTGCGTGAATGCGGTAGGCGTCCGCGACGGCCTCGATGTTCTCGAGTTCACGGCCGTTCAGAATCTGCCCGACCTCGGAGTGCCGGATGATGAGCATGACGGGGTTCAGTCCTTCCAGAGGTGCGCGACTTCACCGAAATTTCGGCGCACCCACGTGTCGGAATAAATCGTGTCGAGATAACGGTCGCCGCCGTCGGGGAAGACGAGCGCGACGGTCGAGTCGGCCGGGATCTCGTCCCTCAGCCGGGCCAGCGCGGCGACGGTCGCCCCGGACGAGCCGCCGGCCAGGATGGCCTCGCGGTGGATGAGCCTGCGGCAGGCCACCACGCAGTCCAGGTCGGAGACGTGGACCACCCGGTCGGCGGCGGTCGGGTCCATCAGGGCCGGCACGACCGACGCCCCGTGCCCGGGGATGAGACGGCGGGTGGACTCCAGGCCGAAGATGGCGCTGCCCTCCGCGTCCACCGCGACGATGGTGGTGTCCATCCCCTGCTCGCGGATGTGGTCGGCGCAGCCCCGCAACGTGCCGAAGGTGCTGACCGAGCAGAACAGGTAGTCCACCCGGCCGTCGAGGGCGCGCGCAATCTCCCTCATGGTCTTCTCGTGGGCCCGCGGGTTGAGCAGGTTGGCGTACTGGTTGGGCCAGAACGCGTACGGCGTCCGCGCGACGAGTTCCCGCACACGGCGCAGCCGCATCGGCAGGTACTCGCCGGTCAGCTCGTCCCGCTCGGTCACCACCTCGATCTCGGCGCCGTAGGCGCGCAGGATCGCCAGGTTCTGCTCCGTGGTCTTTCCGTCCACCACACAGATGAAGCGGAACCCGAAGTAGCGGCATATCTGGGCGAGTCCGACCGCCAGGTTCCCCGAGCTGGACTCGACCACCACGGAGCGGCCGCGTACCAGCTCGCCGCTCTCGATCGCGCTGCTCAGCATGCTGAGCCCGGACCGGTCCTTGATACTGCCGCCCGGATTGAATCTCTCTATCTTGGCGAATACCCGGGCCTCAAACCCCGGCAGCAGCCTCTCCAATTCCACGAGCGGGGTGTTCCCCACGGTCGAAAGAATTCCTGAGAATGGTGGCTCCGACACGACTGTCACCTCCCGAACATTGATCGCGTCGAATGCTCGACGTGCTCCTTGACATTCTTGAGGTTTCGCCTATCCGGCAGCTATATTCCCGTCATATCGCAAGCATTTTGGGCGCCATATTTCGCGGCAATCGAGCCAATGTCGCCGGAACTTTCAGGTTGGGGCTAGCCCCGTTCGGTCCGTACACCGCGCGGCCTCACCTGGTCGTCGACGCGCCCGTGGAGCTCCAGGGTGCCGTCCGCCCGCCAGCTCGCCAGGTCGCCCGTGCGGTACATCCTCGCTCCCGGCCGCAGCCCGTACGGGTCGGCCAGGAACCGCTCGGCGGTGAGTCCGGGACGGTTCATGTACCCGTCGGCCAGGTCGTCGCCCGCCAGGTACAGTTCGCCGGTCGCACCGGGCGGCACCGGCCGCAGCCACCGGTCGAGCACATAGCAGCGGGCGTTGGCGACCGGCCGCCCGATCGGAAGCCGCGTCCCGCCCGCCCCGTCCTCGGGACCGACCGGGTGGACGGTGGCCGCCATGGTCGACTCGGTCGGCCCGTACTGGTTGACCAGCCGCCAGTCCGCGCCGATCGAGGCTGCCCGCCGCAGGTGCGCGGCGGTCAGCTCCTCACCGCTGACCAGGCCCATCCGCAGCCAGGGCGACGGCACGTCCCCCTCGCCCGCCGCATCCCGCGCGGCGTCCGCGAGCGCGTCCAGCATCGTCGGCGTCAGAGCGGGCAGCACGGTCACCCGGTGCCGCCTGAGCAGGGCGAACAGCGCGGCCGGGTCCTGGGCCTCGTCCTGCTCCGCCAGGACGAGCCGGGAGCCCGCTGTCAGCGGCCCGAAGATGTCCCGCACCGACGGGTCGCAGGACACCGACGCCAGGTTCAGGACGGTGTCGTCGCCCCCGAGCCCCGTCAGATCGTGCAGATAGGACAGATAGCCCGCCACGGCCTCGTGCCGGATCACCACGCCCTTGGGCCGACCCGTCGAACCGGAGGTGTGGATGACGTACGCCGGATGCCTGGCCGCGCCTTCCTGCGCGGCGGGGTTGTTCTCGGACCACCCGCCGGTGTCCCGCACCTCCGCCGGCTCCGCGAGTACGGCGACGGACTTGACGTCGTCCAGCATGAACGCGATCCGCTCGGCCGGATACCCGGGGTCCACGGGCAGATACGCCGCCCCCGACTTCATGACCGCGAGGAGCGCCACCACCAGCTCCACCGAGGGCGGCAGCGACACCGCGACCACGGTGCGCGGCCCTGCCCCCTGGTCGATCAGCCGGTGCGCCAGCCGGTTGGCCCGCGCGTTCAGCTCCGCGTAGGTGAGCCGCTCCTCGCCGTGGATCAGGGCGATCCGGGTCGGCGTGGTGGCGGCCTGCGCCTCGAACAGTCCGTGCACGGTCGCCGGCATCAGCTCGACGGCGGTGTCGTTCCACTCCTCGAGCAGCCGCTCCCGCTCGCCCGGAAGCAGTAGGGGCACATCGCCCACCAGGGCATCGGGGTCGGCGGCGAAGGCGGCGAGGAATCGGGCGAACCGGCTCAGGTGGGCGGTGAGTTCGGACTCTGTGTAGCGCGAGGGATGGCCGGCCAGCCGGATCTGGAGACCGCCCTCACCGGGCACCGGACAGGCCGCGATCTCCAGGTCTTCGACGGGGCCGGAGGTGAGCCGGTGAGCGCTAGCCAGGGTGCCGCCGAAGGAGATGCCGAGGTCGAAGCCCATGATGTCGACCATCGGGCCGAACTGCCGATGTGCGCTCTCGGAGCCGCCGTCGCGCAGGTCACGGAGCAGTTCCTCGTAGCGGTACTGCTGGTGGCGCAGGGTCTGGCGGGTCTCGTCGAGCGCACTGCGGATGAGGGTACGGACGGTCGTGTCACGGTCCGCCCTGATGCGCAGCGGAAGGATGTTGGCCGTCATGCCGGGCGTCCGCCGCGCGACCTCCGTGACACGGCCGACGACCGGCAGGCTGAGCAGGATGTCGTCCCGGCCGGTCATACGGTGCAGGTAGGCGGCGACGGCGGCGACGAGACCGGTGGACCACTTGGTGCCGGCCGGCCGGGCGATCGCGCCGAGCCGGTCCAGGGTCTCCCGCGGAATGCACCCCGCGCTCCGTACGAGCTCCTCCGCGCCCTGCGTGCGCTCCGTACGCCCTCGCGGCCGGGCCAGGCCGAGGGACAGGCCGACGGGCTCCGGCCGGTCGGCCATGCGCCCGGCCCAGTGGGCACGGTCCTCGGTGAATCGTTCCGACGCCCGGTACTCGGCCTGTGCCGCGTGGAGCTCGGCGAGGCCCGGCAGGGCGCCCTCCGAAGGATCCCGGCCCTCGCGCAGAGCGGTGTAGATCTCGGCGGTGCGGCGCAGCACGAGCACACCGCTGTGCCCGTCGAGGACCACATGGTGGGCGCGCTGGTAGAAGAAGTGCCGTTCGGGGGCGACGGTGATCAGCGCGAAGGCGAACAGCGGATCCCGGCCGAGGTCGACGGGCCGGGCCAGGTCGGCGCGCATCCAGTCATGGGCGGCCGCCTCGTCGGTGGCCCGGACCAGCGGCAGCTCCCAGTCGAGGGGCGGCCCGACCTCCTGCCGGATCCCGTCGTCCACGTACTGCCCCAAACGCCCCCCGGCCCAGCCCGCCCCCTGCCCGTCGGCTTCGGCTTCGGCTTCGGCTTCGGCTTCGGCTTCGGCTTCGGCTTCGGCTTCGGCTTCGGCTTCGGCTTCGACGAATCGCACCCGCAGCGCCTCGGTCTCGGTCACGGCGAGGCGGGCGGCTTCCTGGAAGTCCGGGACATGCAGCGGTCCGCGCACATCGGTGTAGAGGCCGACGTTGTACTGCTGACTGCCGGCGCCGGCCCGGAGGTCATGCCAGATGCCTGACTGGCCTGCCAGGAGCGGGAGTTGAAGATACGGAACCGGGGCGGGGCGGGGCATCGGTCACTCCGTTTCGGAGGAAGGGTCTTGAGCGACGTCGTGAAGGGGACGGGGAGAGGACGCGGAGGGGATCACGGGTGACGAGGGAGGCAATGCACAGGGGCCGGTTCCGGCACGATGGAGTGACCGTGCCGGAACCGGCTGGGGGTGCCGAAACCGCGGCAGGGGAGTCCCGGCCGCGCGGATCGTCAGCCGGCGGCCGGCGCCGCGAGCCTGGCGGCGAACGGCGACGAGCTGCCGAAGAGGGACATGGTCCGGCCGGCCACCCACAGGCTCCCGTCGGTAGCCGTGGTCAGCCGGACGCCGTCCGCCGAGTAGGAGACGGGACCGGTGACGGCCTCCCAGGCCTGTCCGTTCCAGCGGGCGAAGGCGCCGTCGGTGCCGGAGTGCAGACCGGCGTACAACTGTCCGCAGTAGAAAGCCAGATCGGCGAAGCTCGTGACTCCCTTCAGGGTGATGTCCGCGCGGGTCCAACCGGTGCCGTTCCAGTGCAGGGCGGTGGTGCCGCCGACGACCCACACATCACTGGAGCCGCGGGCGACGACCTTGGTGAGGGAGCCCGCGAGGCCGGTGGGCGTGGCGACCTCCTTCCAGTTGGCGCCGTCGTACTTCACGACGTACGGACGGCAGTTGGTGCCCGCGGTATCCGTGCAGGTCTGTCCGGCCGCCCAGATGTCGGTGGCGGAGTTGACCTGGACGGAGTTCAGCTTGGTACTGCCGCCGGCGGCCTGCGGGAGCTTGGTGACCTTCCAGGAGGTGCCGTCCCAGTGCCCGACGACGCCCGGGACACTCGTGGCGGTGTCCGTTCGCGACTCGCCCACGGCCCACACATCGGTGGCCGAAACCGCCTTGAGGCCAAGGAAGTTGACGGACGCGTCGGCCGGGTTCCGCTTCTCCCAGGCCGTGCCGTTCCAGTGGCTGACGGAACGGGACTGCTGGTACTTCTTGCCCAGGACCCAGAAGTCGTTGGCAGACGTGGCGGCCCAGATCCCGTCGTCCGCACGATCCTTCTCGTAGGTCAGCTCCTTCCAAGCCGTCCCCTGACGCAGCCAGTAACGGACGACTTCGGCGTCCCCGCTGTTGCGGCCCCAGACGGTCTGGCCGAAGGCGGTGCTGCCGTCGCCGACCGGCAGAACGTCATAGAGCGAGCCGTCGGTGTTGGGCTTGGCAAGGGTCTCCCAACCGGGCGACGCCGCCTGGGCCGGGCCTGCGGCGAGCGACAGGGTGGCGCCGCCCGCCAGCAGGACGACGGCGGCTTTGCGGAGCAAGGCGGATGTGGCGCTTGAAGGAAGACTTGAAGGCAGAGTGGACATGGAACCTCCGAGAATCGGCGATATCGGTGGGGTGAGGAGCGGCCGGTGCGGATGTGCCCGGCCGCGTTGCGGCTCTCGTCGCGCCGCGAACGGCGTGTTCCGCCGGACACCGAACGGGCCTCAGGCCGCCGGGACGTCGACGGAAGCGACGGAGCCGAACTCGTCGACGGCTTGGTGACAAGTCCGGGCCGTGGCGTCGCGGGAGGTCTTCTTCACTCCGCTGCACACCGCGCGGACCCGCTTGAGGTCGCCATGGAGGGCGCCACCGAGGAGGTACTCGTCGGCGCTGGTGGTGCCGACCGCGGGCGCGGTGAGTCCGGGAACGGCCGAGAGCGCGGCGGCGGTGCCGACGACCAGCATGGCGGGACGGCGACGCACGGGTCCTCCACGGATTCGGTACCCCGCCGGCCAGTCCCGGCGAGCGCCTCCAAACCTCCGCGATCCGCCTATACGCCTTCTCTATCGGGCAACCCTCGGTCTGCGAACCGGAGCGGTTCCCGACGTGCACGAAGCCAGGTGCGACAGGGGCCGTGCGATGCGGTGGTGGCGACATGACATGAACACCTCACTGCCGCAGGTGCCGCCGCAGAGCCCTTCGTCCTGGTCGTCGACCCTGCCGTGGCCGACCCCACTCGGGCTCGAGACGGAAAGCGGCCGGTGTGGGCCTACGCCCACGTACCGAACGGGAGCTCCCAGGACCCCGTGCCCATGGTGCAGGCACGCATCGAGCACTACGCGCCCGGCTTCGGAGACACCGTCATTGCCGGCCGCCGTATCAGCGCCCGCGACTACGAGACCTACGACCCCAACTACATCGGCGGGGACATCAACGGCGGTGCTGTGACCCTGAAGCAGAGCGTGCTCGGCCCAGCCCTCCGTGTGAATCCCTACCGCACGCCGCTCCGCGGCGTGTACCTGTGCTCCGCATCCACACCACCAGGACCTGGCGTGCGCGGAATGTCCGGTTAACCGGCCGCCCGTTCCGCGCTGAGGCACGAATTCGGCATTCACACAGCACCAAGCCTCGCCCCTCACCAGATCGCCCACACCGGTCCATGAGGTGGCGGGCACGACAGGCCGCCGAGGTCCCTCGTACACCGCCTGCGCGGCCTGGGTACGTCGCTTACTCGCCCTGGCCCGCGCCCCAAACGACCGCAGACCGGAAACTCGTTAATGTGCGAGCCATGACAGCTGATGAACATGAAAAACCTGGCACGGAGCACGAGTTAGCGGCGTCCCCTGGGAGCTGGGCGGGCCCGGTCGGCGGCTTCCTCTTGATGCTCTCTGGACTCGGTCTGCTCCTGTGGGGGTTTCTGGGCCGGTCCAGCTCCAGCCCTTCACTCATCTACCAGGCCGCGAAGGTCGTGGCGATCGGCCTGGTGGTCACCGGTACCACTCTGGTGGCGCGCCGACGCGACTCGTCACGGCGCCCCGACGCAGAGGCAGAGCCTCCTCCACGGTCGTGACACGTAACCGGCGCTGCCGTGAGTCAAAGGAACCGCCGGCCCCCGCCACTGACAACGCGTCGTGACATGGGAAGAGTTGCCTCGAAATCAGGGCGTGCCAACCATCGTCTCGGAAGCTGTCTACTCCCAGCCGTCGAGAGACACTTGTGGTCCACCGGCGAGGTAGCGGTTCAGGGCGCTGGCGGTAGTGCCGACGAAATCCTCAGGGACGGCGTCGGCGTCGACCCATCGAACCTGCGCGTGCTTCCGTGGTTCGCGGTTTTCCGGTTCGCCAGTCCACTCGTGGGCGGTGAAGACGACTGTGAGGAAGCCGCCTGGGGCCTCGACGCCCCAGGCGCCGTGGATGATGTGGGCGACCTTGAGAGACTCGGGCTTCACCGTCAGGCCGGTCTCTTCGTGCAGTTCGCGTACGGCGGTTTCGGTGATGGGCTCGCCAGGTTCGCTCTTGCCGACGGGGAGGTCCCACATGCCCTGGGCGAACTTGGCGTTCTGGCTGCGCTGAAGGTTACTTCTCGGGGTCCCACCGGATCAGGGCGTCTCGGTGCTGTTGTTCGGTGCCGATGTGGTCGGCGAGATCGGTGAGGGTGCGGGCAGTGTGGCTGGCCACAGCGCCGGCCGCGGGGTCGCTGACGCGGGAGTAGCTGGGACATCCACGTCCTCCGCCCCGAAGTGCCGGTGCGGGCGCGGAGCGTGCGGGCGGTGGCCTCATCCCCGTGGGCGAGAGGCATGGCGACGCCAGCGGCGGTGAAGGCGGCCACAGCGAGGAAGCGGCGGCGCTCGACGTCGGCGCGGCCAAGGTCGGTTGCGGCCAGGACGGGATCCCGTTCGGCCGGCCCCTCGGTATCCGGTGCGTGTAGACCGATCTCGGTCTGGCAGATCATCACGTTCAACCCGGCGGCCCACGTCGAGATCGACCCCGTCCGCATGCCGAAGGCGCCCTGGTGTGGACGGACGAGCGGGTCGCCCGGTGGCAGCGGACCGGCGAGAAGCCCTCTCCCGTCATGGTCTGGACGCCGGAACAGACCGGCGCCTTCCTCGACTTCGTCGCCGAGGACCGGCTGTACGCCATGTGGCACCTGATCGCCTTCCGGGGCCTGCGTCGCGGTGAGGCGTGCGGCCAGCCGTGGTCGGAGACCAACCTCGACCGGCACTCCCTCACGGTCACCGGACAACTCGTCCAGGACGGCTGGGAGGTCGAGGCGTCGGAGCCGAAGACGGACAGCGGCTTCCGAGTCGTCACCCTCGACGACGACACCGTCGACGTACTGGAGCGGCACCGGAAGCAGCAGGAGGCGGACCGCGCGGAGTGGGGCTCTGCCTGGATCGAGACCGGCCTCGTCTGCACGCAGGAAGACGGCTCCTGGCTACACCCCGGCAAGGTCACCGACCTCTTCGAGCGGCTCGTCGCAGCGTCCAACCTCCCGCCGATCCGGCTGCACGACCTCCGGCACGGCGCGGCCACGCTCATGCTCGCCGCCGACATCGACATCGACATCGACATCGACATCGACATCAAGATCGTGTCAGACACTCTCGGGCACAGCGACACCCGCATCACGCGGGACATCTACCAGAGTGTCCTCCCCCACATCGGCAAGAACGCTGCCGAGGCGAAGGTCAAGGCGAAAGGCCGGGCCAAGAGCAAGAAGAAGGGTGAACGCCGGAAGCCCGACCAGTAGGCCGCGGCACCGTTCCGCTCACGCATCGCTCACGCAAGCCCCTCCACGGGGTCCCAGCCGTGCGTCTCGCCACGCCCTGACCGGCTCCGAAAAAAGCAAAAGCCCCAGTTCACGGCGAGTGAGAATCCTGGGGCTTCTACAGAGCCGCCTTCGGGATTCGAACCCGAGACCTACGCATTACGAGTGCGTTGCTCTGGCCATCTGAGCTAAGGCGGCGCGCTGTCCGCACTATGGTGCGATCAGCAACGTCGGTAAGTCTACACAGTTTCCGGGGGTGCTCCGTACACGCCCCGGGAGGACCGGTTCCGGGGCGTGCGGGAGGGCTATGCGCAGCGCTTTCCCTTCGCGGGAGGGGTGCCCTGGAGGAGGTAGCGGTTGATCGTGGAGTCGATGCAGACGCTGCCGCGGCCGTACGCGGTGTGGCCGTCGCCGACGTAGGTGAGGAGGACGCCGGAGGAGAGCTGGGAGGCGAGGGACTTGGCCCAGGCGTAGGGGGTGGCCGGGTCCCGGGTGGTGCCGACCACGAGGATCGGGCCCGCGCCCTTCGCCTCGATGCGGTGAGGCTCGCCGGTGTGCCTCACGGGCCAGTACGCGCAGTTCAGGGAGGCCCAGGCCAGGCCGTCGCCGAAGACGGGGGACGCCTTCTCGAACGCGGGAAGGTCCTTCTCCACCTGCTCGGGCGTGGCGAAGGCGGCCGGGAGGTCGAGGCAGTTCACGGCCGCGTTGGCGAACATCAGGTTCGCGTACTTGCCCTTGGCGTCGCGCTCGTAATAGCTGTCCGAGAGGGCGAGCAGACCCGCGCCGTCCTTGTCCTTCATCGCCGCGGTGAGCGCCTCACGCAGCTGCGGCCAGGCCGCCTCGTCGTACATCGCCGCGATCACGCCCGTCGTCGCGAGTGCCTCGCCGAGCTTGCGGCCACCCGCGTCGCCCGCCGGGATCGGGGCCGCGTCGAGCCGCTTGAAGAAGGCGCTGAGATTCTTGCCGACCTGGTCCGGACTCGTGCCCGGGCCACCCAGCGGGCAGCTGCTCTGGCGTACGCAGTCCTTCGCGAAGGACTGGAACGCCGTCTCGAAGCCCGCCGTCTGGTCCAGGTTGAGTTGGCGTGCGGACAGGGACGGGTCCATCGCGCCGTCCAGGACCATACGGCCCACCCGGTCCGGGAACAGGCCCGCGTACGTCGCCCCGAGGAACGTGCCGTACGACGCCCCCACGTAGTTCAGCTTCGGGTCGCCCAGGACCGCGCGCAGGATGTCCATGTCCCGGGCCGCCTCGACCGTGGACACGTGCCGCAACAGGCTGGGCGAGCGTCGGCCACAGCCCTCGGCGAACTTCTTGTACGCGTCGACCAGTTCGCCCGTCTCCTTCTTGTCGTCGGGCGTGACGTCCGTCTCCGTGTACGTGTCCATCTGGCGGCCGGTGAGGCACTCGACGGGCTCGCTGCGGGCCACCCCGCGGGGGTCGACCGCGACCATGTCGTAGCGGGCACGCACCTCCGCCGGGTAGCCGACCCCCGCGTACGCCTGCAGATAGCCCACCGCCGAGCCGCCCGGGCCGCCCGGGTTGACCAGCAGCGAGCCGATGCGCTTGCCGGGGCCTGTCGCCTTCTTGCGGGCCACGGCCAGCTTGACCTCGCCCGAGGCCGGTTTCGCGTAGTCGAGCGGCGCCTTCATCGTGGCGCACTCGAAGCCGGCGGTGCCGCAGCTGCGCCAGGCCAGCTTCTGGTCGTAGTACGAGGACAGCGCGGACGGTGTGGCGCGGGGCAGCGCGGCCAGCACCGCGTCGGCCGACGTCGTGGACGTCCTGGTCGAACTCCCCGTGGAGCAGGCGGAGACGAGCAGCGCGGTGGCGGCCAGCAGCGCGCCGCCCGTGCGGACGGTACGCATCGCGCCGAGGGGTCGGTCCGGCCGACGGGACCGGGGCGGCCGAGGGGTGCGCCTGAAGTACCTGGAGTACATCTCGCGAGCGTAACCCTGCGCGATGCAATGATCACCAACAGTCGCGGATCTGCCTCTTACGAGTGATGCGGTCAACACCGTGACTCAGCTCCTCGTGCCCACACCTCGCCTCAGCTCCTCACTCCGGCCCCTCAGCCCGGGCCCGGCTGCCGGCTGCGCGCACGCACTCCTCGGCTCAGCCCGCCCGCAGCGCCATCGTCATCGCCTCCACCGCCAGCAGCGGGGCCACATTGCGGTCCAGTGCCTCGCGGCACGCGGCGATCGCGTCGATCCGGCGGAGGGTCGCCTCCGGTGAGCTGCCGCGGGCGAGGCGCTCGAGTACATCCTCGGCCTCCGTGTTGGCGAGGGCCACCCGGGAACCGAGCTGGAGAGCGAGGACATCGCGGTAGAAGCCGGTGAGGTCGATGAGGGCCAGGTCCAGGCTGTCGCGCTGCGTACGCGTTCTCCGGCGCTTCTGCCGGTCCTCCAGCTCCTTCATGACACCCGCGGTGCCACGCGGCATACGGCCGCCCTGCGACGCGCCGAGGGCCGCCTTCAGGTCTTCGGTCTCCTTGACGTCGACTTCCTCCGCGAGCTGCTTCGCGTCCTCCGCGGCCGTGTCGATCAGCTCCTGGGCCGCCTTGAGGCAGCCGCCGATGTCGTCGACCCGCAGCGGGAGCTTGAGGACGGCGGCCCGGCGCTCACGGGCACTCTGGTCCGTGGCGAGGCGGCGGGCCCGCCCGATGTGCCCCTGTGTCGCGCGGGCGGCGGCCGCCGCGACACCGGGCTCGATGCCGTCACGGCGGACGAGGATGTCGGCGACCGCGTCCACCGGCGGGGTGCGCAGGGTGAGCAGGCGGCAGCGGGAGCGGATGGTGGGCAGGACGTCCTCGATGGAGGGCGCGCAGAGCAGCCAGACCGTACGGGGAGCCGGTTCCTCGACGGCCTTCAGAAGGACGTTGCCCGCGCCCTCAGTGAGGCGGTCCGCGTCCTCCAGGACGATGACCTGCCAGCGGCCGGTCGCCGGGGACATCTGGGCACGGCGGACCAGGTCGCGGGTCTCCTTCACGCCGATGGAGAGGAGGTCGGTGCGGACGATCTGCACATCGGCGTGCGTCCCGATCAGGCTGGTGTGGCAACCGTCACAGAAGCCGCAGCCGGGCACTCCGCCCAGCGCGCGGTCGGGGCTCACGCACTGGAGCGCAGCCGCGAAGGCTCGCGCGGCGGTGGAACGGCCGGAGCCGGGCGGGCCGGTGAACAGCCAGGCGTGCGTCATCTTGGACGCCTCGGGGAGCGGGGTGTCCGCGGCGACCGCGGTGACGAGGGCGTCGGCGTCTCGAGCGGCGGCGACGAGCTGCTCGCTCACCTTGTCCTGGCCCACCAGGTCGTCCCATACGGGCACGGGGCACCGCCCTTTCGTCGCACTTTGCCTTGCCGCGTCCATTGTGCGGGTCGCCACTGACAACGGGTCCCCCCGACCGTCCCCCCGGCCGCCGCTCTCGGCACCGGCTCTCAGCGGCACCGGCTCTCAGCGGCACCGGCTCTCAGCCGCGGCGGCCGCTCCGCCCCTCGCGCCCGTCGTCCGGCTCGTCCTCGTCACGCGGGCCCAGCAGCTCGTCCGCCAGAGTCGGAAGGTCGTCGAGCGGGGTTTCCTCCGCCCAGTCGGGACGGGGGCGGCGGCGGGGAGCACCCTCGGCATCGACCTGCGGCAGCTCGCGCGTACGGTCGGCGGCCTCTGCGGGCCGGGCCCCCTCGGGCCGGGGCTCCGGCCGCTCGTCGCGGAAGAAGCCCGAGGGCACCCGGCCCGTGGGATCACCCGCGCCGGCGCCCGTCGCGGCATTCGTGCCCGCGTCCCGTACAGGGGGAAGCACGGCCGTCTCGTCGGCCGCGCCCGCGTCCCGTACCGGCGGCAGCACAGTGGTCTCGTCCGCGGCCCCCGGAACCACCGGCCGGAGAACGGCCGTCTTCTCGGCCGCCTCCTCGGGCACGGGCGGCTTCGGCAGCTTGGCCGTCTCCTCCGAGTCGGAACGGGAACCCTCGTGGCGCTCTCCGGAGCGCGTCACGACCGGCGTGGGCAACGTCGTCTCGTTGTCGGCCACGGGACCCGCGACCGCCGACTCACCAGAACCCACAGCCGCCGAAGCGGAAGTCGAAGCCGCCGTGGCCGCGGCCGCCGCCGCTGCTGCCGCCGCCGACTCCGCAGCGGTCCGCCGCGCTTCCTCCGCCCTCAGCAGCGCCTCCTCGGCCTTGCGCTGCTTCTCCAGGCGGCGCTCCTCCGCCTCGGCCCGCAGCCGTGCCTGCTCCTCGGCCAGCTTGCGCAGCCGGTCCTCCTCGGCGGCCCGTGCCTGCTCCTCGGCCAGCAGCCGCGCCCGCTCCTCCTCGGCCCGGCGGCGGGCCTCCTCGGCGCGCTGCCGGGCCTCCTCCGCCTGCCGCTCGGCCTCGCGCCGCTGGGCCTCCTCCAGCTCGCGCTGCTTGCGCTCCTCTTCCTCCGCCCGCAGCCGGGCGAGCTGTTCCTGGCGCTCGCGCTCCAGTCGCTCTTCCTCGGCCTTGCGGGCGGCCTCTTCCTCGGCCTTGCGCCGGGCCGCCTCCTCGGCCGCCTTGCGTGCCTCCTCCTGGGCCTTCACCTCGGCCTCGGAGAGGGGCAGCATCACGTCGAGCCGGTGCCGGACGACGGTGGTGACCGCCTCGGGCTCCTGGGCGGCGTCGACGACCAGGTACCGGCCCGGGTCGGCCGCGGCCAGCGTCAGGAATCCGGACCGCACACGCGTGTGGAACTCGACCGGCTCCGACTCCAGGCGGTCGGGCGCCTCCGTGAAGCGCTCGCGCGCCGCCTCCGGGGAGACGTCGAGGAGCACCGTCAGATGCGGCACCAGTCCGTTCGTCGCCCACCGGTTGATGCGGGCGATCTCGGTCGGGGACAGGTCCCGGCCAGCTCCCTGATAGGCCACCGACGAGTCGATGTAGCGGTCGGAGACGACGACGGCACCCCGCTCCAGCGCGGGGCGCACCACCGTGTCCACGTGCTCGGCACGGTCGGCGGCGTACAGCAGCGCCTCCGCGCGGTGCGAAAGGCCCGCCGACGACACGTCCAGCAGGATCGACCGCAGTCGCTTGCCGACCGGCGTGGCGCCCGGCTCGCGGGTCACCACGACCTCGTGGCCCTTCGCCCGGATCCACTCCGCGAGCGCTTCCGCTTGTGTCGACTTCCCGGCGCCGTCGCCGCCCTCCAGGGCGATGAAGAACCCGTTCGCGGTGGGAGTCTGCACCGGGTCGTCGCCGCCGCGCAGCGCGTCCAGCAGGTCGTGTCGCAGCGGCACTCCGGAGCGGTCGTCGACCTTGGCGAGCACCAGGGCGGCGACCGGCAGCAGCAGAGCGCCGACCAGCATCAGCGTGAAGGCGGCGCCTCCGTGCGCGAACACGAACTTGCCGTTCTCGAGCCGGTGCGGGCCGATCGCCGCGGCCACCACGGGCGCCAGCAGGGCGCCGAGCGCCACGGAGACCCGTACGACCGCGTGCAGGTGTTCCGTCGTACGCGCCCGCCGGTACTCCTCGGTCTCCTGGTCGAGCAGCGCGTGCCCGGTGTTCGCGGCGACGCCCGCGCCGATGCCCGCGAGGGCGGCGATCAGCAACACCGTGGTGACGTCCGGGACCAGACCGGCGGCCAGCAGCGCGATCCCGGTGAAGGCGATCACCAGCGAGAGCAGCCTGCGCCGTGACAGCGACGGCAGCACGGAGGGGGCCGTCCGGATGCCGATGACGACGCCCCCGGTCAGCGCCAGCACCAGCAGGCCGTACGTGACCGGTCCGCCGCCCAGGTCCTTGGCCTGCAGCACGGAGACGGCGACGGCGGCGGCGATCGCCGCGGCGACGGCCGCGCAGGCGAGCACCAGGAGCGGGATCACGCCGGTACGGCCCTTGTCGACGTCCGTGCCCGTCCTGGGGCGGCGCAGACCCTCCAGGGGCGAGCGCGCACGCGGGGTGCGGGTGTCGGGCAGCTGGAGGGACGTGAGCACGGAGAGCGAGGCGGCGAACAGTCCGGCGGCGACGTACGAGGCGAGCGCCGCCTGGTGCTGGTCGAACCAGGCGATCCCGGCACCGAGCAGGTTGCTGACGAGTGACACCACGACGAGCGTGGCGGCCGCGATCGGCACCGCCACGAAGGCCGTACGCAGCGACAGGCGCCGCAGCG
The DNA here is from genome assembly GCF_036227505.1 of Streptomyces sp. NBC_01450. NCBI lineage: Bacteria > Bacillati > Actinomycetota > Actinomycetes > Kitasatosporales > Streptomycetaceae > Streptomyces > Streptomyces sp. NBC_01450. The sequence goes on from NZ_CP109480.1 coordinate 5,357,350, forward strand.
CGTCCAGGTGATCCGGCAGCGGACGTACGGTGGCGCCCTCCAGCGGCGGCGCGGGCAGCAGCGCGGGCGCCGCGCTCTCCCGGCACACCGTCCAGAAGCGCTCGGCGACGCCGGTCACGAAGGCGACGACGAGGAGGGCCGCGAGTGCGCTGTCGGGGGTCCAGTCGATCCACAGGGGCGCGAGGAGCATGAGCACGGCGCGCAGTCCGTCGGCTCCGACCATGGTCCAGCGCCGGTCGAGCGGCCCTTCCTGGGACGTCAGCGAGGTGAGCGGCCCGAGGAGTACGGCTCCGAAGAGCAGCGTGGCCAGAATGCGTGCCCCGAAGACGGCCGCCACGGCGAGGGCGACCCCACGGTAACCACCGCCGAAGGAGCCCTCCGCGATCGCCGCCTGAAGGACGAGGACGACCAGCACGAGCAGGGCCAGGACGTCGCCGACACCGCCCACCAAGTGGGCGCTCCACAGCCGTTTCAGCTGAGGTCGGCGCAGCAGCGCGCGGACGGCGCGCTCGCGGGAATCCGCGACCAGGGCGTCGTCGGTGGCCGGGTTGGGGGCCGTTGGCTGCTCGGCTCGCGTCATCCTGCAAGCCTATCCGGCCCCAGTGACTGCCCGAAGGGGTGCCCGAACATGTGGACGCCCCCACACCGAAAGGTGTAGGGGCGTCCACATGTGAATCCGACAGAGACCGCGAGACCCGGCAGGGACCGCGAGAGACCTGGCGCAGGCCGCGAAACCCGACCCAGGCCGCGGACCCGGACCTCAGTTCTCCGAAGCCGCCGTCTTCTTGGCGGCGGCCTTCTTGGCCGGAGCCTTCTTGGCGGCCGTCTTCGAAGTCGTCGTCTTCTTTGCGGCCGTCTTCTTGGCCGGGGCCTTCTTGGTCGCCGTCTTCTTGGCGGCGGCCTTCTTCGCCGTCTTCTTGGCGGGAGCCTTGGCGCGCTTCTCGGCCAGCAGCTCGTAGCCGCGCTCCGGGGTGATCTCCTCGACGCTGTCGGCGGAGCGCAGGGTCGCGTTGGTCTCGCCGTCGGTCACGTACGGCCCGAAACGGCCGTCCTTGACCACGACGGGCTTCCCGCTGACGGGGTCCTCGCCCAGCTCCTTGAGCGGCGGCTTGGCGGCCGCACGCCCGCGCTGCTTGGGCTGGGAGTAGATCTCCAGCGCCTCTTCCAGGGTGATGCTGAAGAGCTGGTCCTCGGACTGCAGGGAGCGCGAGTCCGTGCCCTTCTTCAGGTACGGCCCGTAGCGCCCGTTCTGCGCGGTGATCTCCACGCCTTCGGCGTCCTTGCCGACGACGCGCGGCAGGGACATCAGTTTGAGGGCTTCGTCGAGCGTCACCGTGTCGAGCGACATCGACTTGAAGAGTGAGGCGGTACGCGGCTTGACGGCGTTCTTGCCCGTCTTCGGGGTGCCCTCGGGGAGCACCTCGGTGACGTACGGGCCGTAGCGGCCGGCCCTGGCGATGATCTGGTGGCCCGACTCCGGGTCCGTGCCGAGTTCGAAGTCACCGCTCGGCTTGGCGAGCAGCTCCTCCGCGAGCTCGACGCCCAGCTCGTCCGGGGCCAGGTCCTCGGGAACGTCCGCGCGCTGGTGGTTCTCGGAGTCCTTCTCGCCGCGCTCGATGTACGGGCCGTAGCGGCCCACCCGCAGCACGATGTCGTTGCCGACCGGGAAGGACGACACCTCACGGGCGTCGATGGCGCCCAGGTCGGTGACGAGCTCCTTGAGGCCGCCCAGGTGGTCCCCGTCGCCGTTCCCGGCCTCGGCGGCGCCCCTGGCGTCGCCCTCGCCGAAGTAGAACCGCTTGAGCCACGGCACGGCCTGCGCCTCGCCCCGCGCGATGCGGTCGAGGTCGTCCTCCATCTTGGCCGTGAAGTCGTAGTCGACGAGCCGCCCGAAGTGCTTCTCCAGGAGGTTGACCACGGCGAAGGACAGGAAGGACGGCACGAGTGCCGTGCCCTTCTTGAACACGTATCCGCGGTCGAGGATGGTGCCGATGATCGACGCGTACGTCGACGGGCGGCCGATCTCGCGCTCTTCGAGCTCCTTGACCAGCGACGCCTCGGTGTAGCGGGCCGGGGGCTTGGTGGCGTGCCCGTCGACCGTGATCTCCTCGGCGGACAGCGGGTCGCCCTCGTTGACCTGCGGGAGACGGCGCTCGCGGTCGTCGAGCTCGGCGTTCGGGTCGTCCGCGCCCTCGACGTACGCCTTCAGGAAGCCGTGGAAGGTGATCGTCTTGCCGGACGCGCTGAACTCGGCGTCGCGGCCGTCGGAGGCCGTGCCCGCGATCTTCACGGTGACGGAGTTGCCGACCGCGTCCTTCATCTGGGAGGCGACGGTCCGCTTCCAGATCAACTCGTACAGCTTGAACTGGTCGCCGGTCAGGCCCGTCTCGGCCGGGGTGCGGAAACGATCACCCGAGGGACGGATCGCCTCGTGCGCCTCCTGCGCGTTCTTGACCTTCCCGGCGTACGTCCGCGGCTGGGCCGGCAGGTAGTCGGCGCCGTAGAGCTGCGTGACCTGGGCACGGGCGGCGGAGATCGCCGTGTCCGAGAGGGTCGTGGAGTCCGTACGCATGTACGTGATGAAGCCGTTCTCGTACAGCTTCTGGGCCACCTGCATGGTGGCCTTCGCGCCGAAGCCGAGCTTGCGCGAGGCCTCCTGCTGGAGGGTCGTCGTGCGGAACGGCGCGTACGGCGAGCGGCGGTACGGCTTGGACTCGACCGAGCGGACCGCGAAGTTCGTGTCCTGGAGGGCGGCGGCAAGCGCACGGGCGTTCGTCTCGTCCAGGTGGAGCGTGTTCGCGCCCTTGATCTGACCCAGCGAGTCGAAGTCGCGACCCTGGGCGATGCGCTTCCCGTCGACCGCGGTCAGACGGGCGACCAGGTTGGACGGGTCGCTGGCGTCACCGGCGCGGCCGGTGCCGAAGGTGCCGTTCAGGTCCCAGTACTCGGCGGAGCGGAAGGCGATGCGCTCACGCTCCCGCTCGACGACGAGTCGGGTCGCCACGGACTGCACGCGGCCCGCCGACAGCCGCGGCATGACCTTCTTCCACAGGACCGGCGAGACCTCGTAGCCGTAGAGGCGGTCGAGGATGCGGCGGGTCTCCTGGGCGTCGACGAGCTTCTGGTTGAGCTCGCGCGGGTTGGCGACGGCGGCCTGGATCGCCGCCTTGGTGATCTCGTGGAAGACCATCCGCTTGACCGGGACCTTGGGCTTGAGCACTTCCTGGAGGTGCCACGCGATGGCCTCGCCCTCGCGGTCCTCATCGGTGGCGAGGAAGAGTTCGTCGGAGTCGCGCAGCAGGTCCTTGAGCTTCTTGACCTGGGCCTTCTTGTCGGCGTTGACCACGTAGATGGGCTGGAAGTCGTGATCGACGTCCACGCCGAGGCGGCGCACCTCGCCGGTGTACTCCTCCGGCACCTCCGCGGCGCCGTTGGGGAGGTCGCGGATGTGCCCGACGCTCGCTTCGACGACATAGCCGGGGCCGAGATAGCCCTTGATCGTCTTCGCCTTGGCAGGCGACTCGACGATGACGAGTCGGCGGCCGCCGTGTGCGGTGTCGCTGGTCGGGGACAACTTCGCTCTTCTCTCCGGTCGACGCAGGGGGTCTCCCCCAGGCCTTGGTCCCGGGGGTCGGGTCATGCTGACGCTGCGGAGTGTGACGGTACATCCCGCCCCCGTGTCAAACGGGAAAAGCCCGCAACGGCCACTCGAACGGTAACCCGACTACCGCCATTCCTGCCGCCCGGAGTGTCCAGCATCCCTTTCGGGCCCATCCGGAGCGTGACCTCTCAGTTACTGGAGGCCCGGCTCTCACGCGCGCGTCAAACACCACATCCCAAGCGCCAGCGCACCCACTCCGGCGACGCTCGCGAGCGTCGCCGATGCGACGCGGTTCACACCGACGGCGACGGGCTCGCCGTGTCGCAGCCGCACCGCGGTCCAGATCAGCAGTCCGCCTCCGAACAGCGCGAACACCGTCCCCACAAAGATCGCAGGTCCACTTTCCACCGATATGCCCTTCCTCCCCGGGTCCCCAGGGTGGGGAGGCTGGCACCCTCCGGAAGCGGGCCGGAAGCGCGCGTGCGAACCTGCGGTGAACGCCGAGCAGACGGCACCCCCACGGACCGCTCGGACCGCTCGGACCGTAGTGGGGCCGGGTATCCGGCCGCTCGCCCGCGTAATGGTTCACGATCTTGTAGTTAATGTTCCGCGCCCTCCGTGCCTCCTTGCGGCGCCGCTTGGTGGCGATGTTCACGATGCCCAGGTCGATCCCGAGAAAGTCCACGGGTTCGACGTTCAGCTCGGCTTGATCCGCCCCGGAACCGTCCAGATCGAGACCCGGCGTTCGGCGGTCCGCCAGGACCGCATCCGGTCGTCGTAGGGCTGCGCGCCCCGCGGCCGAAAGACGATGGGCTTCTCGCTGGCTTTCCGGTAGCGCTTCGAGCCCGGCCCGGGTTCCTCACAAGAACAGGCTGAAGCGCGATCCCGTAGTCGGTGAGCAGCACGCGTGCGTAGGGGTCACCCGAAGAGTCGGGCGCCAGAAGGATGTTGGCCGGTTTCACATCCCTGTGGAGGATCCCGATCCGGTGTCCGGCGGAGAGCGCGTCGAGAACGGCGAGCCCGATCCGGGCGGTCCGAGCGGGCGACAGCGGCCCCGACTGCCGCACGACCGCCTGTAGATCGACCGCGTCCGGCACGTACCCCACGACGATCCACGGCAGTCCTTCGTGCACCACCACGTCGTGCGCGGTGGCCACATGGGGATGCCCGCGCAGCCGGGCAGCGTGCTGGGCCTCGCCGCGCGCCCGGGCGACGCGCTGCGCGGGCTGCGTCGCGTCCATCGGCACGTCCGGCAGCGCGATCTCCTTCACGGAGATCGCGCAGGCCAACTCCGCGTCGTACGCGAGCCACACCCTCCCCATGCCGCCTCCCCCGAGACAGCGCGCCTCCCCCGAGGACGCATGCAGCTTGTCTCTTGAAGGCAGCTTCGCACGCACCACCGACAGGAGCCCTTTTACCGACCAATCCTGATCAATGTCGGCCAATCCCGTCAGAACAGGCACATGCGACTCAGCCCTTCACTCCGCGGGCTCGAGGAACCCTTGCTCCACCAGCAGCCGGATCTGCGCGGGCGTCCGGTCGCGCAGCAACACCGGGTCCTCACCGACCAATTGAGCGATGGCGTCCAGGATCCGCCCGGCGCTCAGCGTGCCGTCGCACACACCCGCGAAGCCCGCGCCGACCGTGTCCACCTTGGTGGCCCGGCGCATCCCGCGGTGCTGGCGCAGCACCACGTGTTCCGGGTCCTCCGCGCCGGGCAGCCCGACCTGCTCCTGAACGACCTCGGCCACGAGCCTGAAGTGCCCGGCGAGCAGGGCCGCGTCGTCGCTCGCCCGCAGGTAGTCGACGCGGTCGAAGTGTGCGCGCACGGTCTCACCGAGCGGCTGTTCGACGGAGTGCGGCCATTCCTCGACCGTGATCGAGGGCTCGGCGGTCGCCGTTCTGCGCAGCGTGATCCATCCGAAGCCGACGGCCTTGACCTTGCGGGCCTCGAACTCGTCCAGCCAGGCGTCGTACCGCGCCTGGTACTCGGCGGGGTCGTCGCGGTGGTCGCCCGCGTCGCGCAGCCACAACTCCGCGTACTGCGTGACGTCCTGCACCTCGCGCTGCACGATCCAGGCGTCACACCCGCGCGGCACCCAGGAGCGCAGCCGGTCCTGCCACTCCTCGCCCTCCACGTGCTGCCAGTTGGCCAGGAACTGCGCGTACCCCCCGTCGCTGAGCCGGTCTCCCGCCTGCTGAACGATCGTGCGGCACAGATCGTCCCCGCCCATCCCGCCGTCGCGATAGGTGAGCCGGGCACCGGGCGAGATCACGAAGGGCGGGTTCGAGACGATCAGGTCGTACGTCTCGTCGTCCGCGATCGGTTCGAAGAGGGAGCCCTGGCGCAGATCGGCCGCCGGGGCTCCGGAGAGCGCGAGGGTGAGCGCGGTGATGTGCAGGGCGCGCGGGTTGAGGTCGGTCGCGGTCACGCGCGTGGCGTGCTGCGCGGCGTGCAGGGCCTGGATCCCGGAGCCGGTGCCGAGGTCGAGCGCGGAGGAGACGGGCGTCCGGACGGTGATGCCGGCCAGCGTCGTGGACGCTCCGCCCACGCCCAGGACGACGCCCTCCTCACGGCTGCCGATGCCGCCCGCGCCGCCGACGGCGCACCCCAGGTCGGACACGATGAACCAGTCCTCGCCACCAGGCCCGCCGTACGGCCGGATGTCCACGGTCGCCGCGACCTCGTCCGCGCCCGCGCGGGTCAGCCAGCCGCTCTCCAGGCAGTCCTCCACCGGCAGCACGTCCCTCACGCGCGCGTGCGGCACGGGCTGCTGCAGCAGGAACAGCCGTACGAGCGTCTCCAACGGCGTGTCGCCGCGGGTCGCCCGGAGCGCGGGCACGGTCTCGCTGCGTGCCAGCGCCGCGTACGCGGGGGCGCCGAGCAGGTCGAGCAGACCGTCGGCGGTGAAGGAGGCGCCGAGCAGGGCATCCCGCAGCCGAGCGGCGACGTCGACGCGGTCGGACGAGGGCAACGGTGACAGGCTGGTGTGACTCACGTCCCCCATTGTGTCCGCTCCGGCCGAAAGGGACGTACACCTGTGGACAGAGCCCGCGCCGGTGTGGACAAGCCCGCACGAGGAGCCGTGGGGACTCGCGCGGGAGCCGTGGGCCATGCGGCGCCGTCGGGAGCCGTGGGCTTGCGCCGCGGGAGCCGTAGGGCAAGCACCACGGGCCCGGTACGCGCGCGTACCGGGCTCTTGGCGGATGGACGGGACGGATCCTGCTCTGCGGTCGCTCTCCAGGCGTTCTCCGGCCGTTCGCCGGTCGCTCTCCGGGGGGTCAGCCCTGGGTGGTCGCCGGCGAGGCGGACGCGGAGGCGGACTTGCAGCTCGCCTGCTTGGCCATCGCCTTGCCGACGTCGCCCGCTTCGAGCTCCTTCAGGGCGTCGGTCCCGGTCTTGCTGAGCTTCTCCAGCTGCTTGGCGACGCCGTCGAGACCGTCCGCGAACTTCGCCTGGTCCTTCGTGTTGAGCACGTCGGACTGCTTCCCCAGATCGGCGTAGGAGGCGGAGAGGGCGTTGAGCTCCTTGACCGCGTTCTCCTGCTTGATCTTGCCGCTGTCCACGTCCGGCGGGCCGGCCTTCTCGATGGCGGCCGCCATCGCCTTGTAGGCGTCGGAGATGTCCTGGAAGCCCTTGGAGTCGGCCTTCTGCACGTCCGCCGGAGCGCTCTGGTCCGTGGTCTCCTTCTGGATCGCGGTGTTGGCGGCCGCGATCTTCTGGACCTGGGGCTGCACCGCGTCACAGACCTGCTTGGCCCAGGGGTCCAGTTTGTCGTCCTTGGCACTACTACCGCTGCTGCATGCCGACAGCGCCAGCACCAGTACCGCACCGCCGGACAGCGCGGCCGCGAGCTTCTTGTTCACCGGATTGGTCCCTTCCGTGGCTCTCGGCCCCGGAACTTACACGCCACACGGGCGCCACCCCCATAGCGAATTTCCGATTTAGTGACTATTGAAGCCATTTGCTCCATGCGAGAGAAGGCTCACGACACGGGCGGGCGGCACACAAACGACGGGCGGGCGGCACGTCGCTGCGTGCCGCCCGCCCGTCGGGACCTGCCCAAAGGACCTAGCGCTACGAAACCACCGCGGCGTCGGCCGACTTCGACACCCGTTCCGCGTTGCCTTCGTCACCCACGGCGATCCCGCGCCGCTTGGAGATGTACACCGCGCCCACGATCACGAGGATCGAGAGCACCGCGATCAGGATGCGCAGACCGAGGTTCTTGTCGTCGCCGTACGAGAACTTCACGACCGCGGGTGCGATCAGCAGCGCCACCAGGTTCATCACCTTGAGGAGCGGGTTGATCGCGGGGCCCGCGGTGTCCTTGAAGGGGTCACCTACGGTGTCGCCGATCACCGTGGCGGCATGGGCCTCACTGCCCTTGCCCCCGTGGTGGCCGTCCTCGACCAGTTTCTTCGCGTTGTCCCAGGCGCCGCCGGAGTTGGCGAGGAAGACCGCCATCAGCGTGCCGGTGCCGATCGCGCCCGCCAGATACGAGCCGAGCGCGCCGACGCCGAGCGTGAAGCCGATGGCGATGGGCGCCAGGACGGCGAGCAGACCCGGAGTGGCCAGCTCCCGCAGGGCGTCCTTGGTGCAGATGTCGACGACCCGCCCGTACTCCGGCTTCTCCGTGTAGTCCATGATCCCGGGGTGCTCGCGGAACTGCCGCCGCACCTCGTAGACCACGGCCCCCGCGGACCGGGACACCGCGTTGATCGCGAGGCCCGAGAACAGGAAGACGACCGCCGCGCCCGCGATCAGGCCCACCAGGTTGTTGGGCTGCGAGATGTCCATCATCAGGTTCAGCGGCGCGCCCTGCCCGGAGACCTTCTCGCCCACGTCGTTCGCGGCCGTGAGGATCGCGTCCCGGTACGAGCCGAAGAGCGCCGAGGCCGCGAGGACGGCCGTGGCGATGGCGATGCCCTTGGTGATGGCCTTCGTGGTGTTGCCCACCGCGTCCAGGTCGGTGAGCACCTGCGCGCCCGCGCCCGTGACGTCGCCGGACATCTCGGCGATGCCCTGCGCGTTGTCGGAGACCGGGCCGAAGGTGTCCATGGCGACGATGACGCCGACCGTGGTGAGCAGGCCGGTTCCGGCGAGCGCCACCGCGAACAGCGCCAGGAGGATCGACGTACCTCCGAGCAGGAAGGCCCCGTAGACGCTGAGGCCGATCAGCAGGGCGGTGTAGACGGCCGATTCCAGACCGATGGAGATACCGGCCAGGACGACGGTGGCCGCACCGGTGAGCGAGCTCTTGCCGATGTCCCGTACGGGACGACGGGTGGTCTCGGTGAAGTAGCCGGTCAGTTGCTGGATGAGGGCGGCGAGCACGATGCCGATGGCCACCGCGACGACCGCGAGGATCCGCGGATCGCCCTCCTTGGCCCTGATCGCCGCGTCCGTGACGCCGTCGAGGTCGGCGTACTTCCCCGGCAGGTAGATGAAGACGGCCGCGGCCACCAGCACCAACGAGATCACCGCGGAGATGAAGAAGCCACGGTTGATCGCGGACATGCCACTGCGGTCGGAGCGCCGTGGTGCCACCGCGAAGATGCCGACCATCGCGGTGAGGACGCCGATCGCGGGCACGATCAGCGGGAAGGCGAGCCCGGCGTCGCCGAACGCCGCCTTGCCGAGGATCAGCGCGGCGACGAGCGTGACGGCGTACGACTCGAAGAGGTCCGCGGCCATGCCGGCGCAGTCGCCGACGTTGTCGCCCACGTTGTCGGCGATGGTCGCGGCATTGCGCGGGTCGTCCTCCGGAATGCCCTGCTCGACCTTGCCGACCAGGTCGGCGCCGACGTCGGCGGCCTTGGTGAAGATGCCGCCGCCGACACGCATGAACATGGCGATCAGCGCCGCGCCGAGACCGAAGCCCTCCAGGACCTTCGGCGCGTCGGCCGCGTACACCAGCACCACACAGGAGGCGCCCAGTAGACCGAGCCCCACCGTGAACATGCCGACGACGCCGCCGGTACGGAAAGCGATCTTCATGGCTTTGTGTGAGACGGCAGTGAGATCCTTTTCGGGTTCACCCTCGGCCGGGGTCGCTTCCCTTGCCGCGGCGGCCACGCGGACGTTGCTTCGTACGGCGAGCCACATACCGATATAACCGGTGGTCGCCGAGAACACCGCGCCGATCAGGAAGAAGATCGATCGTCCGGCGCGCTGATTCCAGTCGTCCGCGGGCAGCAGCATGAGCAGGAAGAACACCACGACGGCGAATACGCCGAGCGTGCGCATCTGGCGACCCAGGTAGGCGTTCGCGCCTTCCTGCACCGCCGCCGCGATCTTCTTCATGCTGTCGGTGCCCTCGCCGGCCGCGAGCACTTGCCGTACCAGGACACCGGCTACCGCCAGGGCCGCCAGGGCCACGGCGCCGATGACCATCACGATCAAGCGATTGTCATTGGTCAGTACTGCGGCTGCGAAGGTTGTGGGATGGTCAAACTGATGAGGGGTAGAAAGCCCCGCCATTCGTCCTCCTTGACGCCTGTGCTGAGCTCAAGATGTGGACGGATTGTAGGTACCGGAACCTGATCAAAACAGTGCCCGGTAAACGGAATTCGCCTTCACATGCCGATCAGCAAATGATCGACGGGCATCCATGGGACCCAAAAGAAGTAATGCCCCAAAAGCGTTGACGCTTGATCAAATAATCGCGTGATTGATCGTGAATCAATTCACGAAAAGGCCGGGGTCGAACCCGGCCGGGCGCGGGCATACAAAAAGGGCCCTGCTGAGCAGGGCCCTTCGAGTGTGTTGCGGGGGTGCGATCAGGGGACGAGCGCGGCCGGCGGCGTGGTCGGCCAGCTCATCTTGATCAGTCCACCGTGCTCACCGGAAGTGACCTCGACATCGTCGACGAGGCCGCTGATGACCGCGAGGCCCATCTCGTCCTCCTCGGCATCCATGTCCGGATCACCCGAGGCACCGGATGCCGTCTCACCGGGCGCCGAACGCGGCGCCTCGTCGCCGACCTCGATGGAGAACTGTTTCTCCTCCTCGATCAGCTTCACCTGCACCGGCGCCGAGATGCCGTTGCTCTGGTGCAGTCCGACGGCACGAGTACAGGCCTCGCCGACGGCGAGTCTGACCTCGTCGAGGACGGCCTCGTCCACTCCGGCCCTGCGCGCCACCGCCGCCGCCACCAGTCGGGCGGTCCTGACGTGCTCGGGCAGCGCGCTGAAGCGGAGTTCAACGGTGGCCATGCATCCCCCTCAACTACGGGCGTGCTGTCAGGGGGCCGGGCCGCCGAGGCCCGGTCCCCCGTCCATTGCTTCTACCGTCTCGGACACCACATCACTCGTGAGGCCCGGGACGGGGTCAGTCGGTGGCCGCTACCGCTTCCTCGACCGAGGTGTGGATGGGGAACACCTTGGTGAGGCCGGTGATGCGGAAGATCTTCAGAATGCGCTCCTGGTTGCAGACCAGTCGCAGCGAGCCCTCATGGGCACGCACACGCTTCAGGCCGCCCACCAGCACGCCGAGCCCGGTGGAGTCGAGGAAGTCCACGCCCTCCATGTCGACGACAAGGTGGAAATTGCCGTCGTTCACCAGCTCGACCAGCTGCTCGCGCAGCTTGGGCGCGGTATATACATCGATTTCGCCACCGACCTCGACGACCGTACGATCGCCGACGGTACGGGTCGACAGGGACAGGTCCACGGATCCTCCAGCACCTTGCTATCGAGCGGTCATCCCAAGGGACACCTCGGCAGAGCCCCCGGGACGGTTCGCCAGCCGCGATGGCATTCAATCACTTACCGGCAGGCGTGCACGACGCCTTGGGCCCATTGTCCGTCACGCCAGTGACACACTCGATGCCGATGGCCAAGAATCACCGATCCGATCGACCCTCGACGGACACCGCTTCCCGCCCCGATCCGGGCACGGTCCTGGACCGGCTCGCCTCGGGGCCGAGTCGGGCTTCGCGCATCACTCATACGGAGCACTTGCCCCCACGGGCGGGTCGCCATGCCGTATGGCCCGATCGGATCCGTTCGGAGGTCATCGCGGCGGTGCAGGCCGCGGGCATCGAGCACCCCTGGGCCCACCAGGCACTGGCCGCCGAGCACGCCCTGGACGGCGACTCCGTGATCGTCGCCACGGGCACCGCCTCGGGAAAGTCCCTGGCATACCTCACGCCGGTCCTGACAGCCCTCCTGGACGGCTCCGAGGCCCCGAACGGCCGTGGGGCCACCGCGCTGTACCTGGCCCCCACAAAGGCCCTTGCAGCCGATCAGCGCCGATCGGTGAAGGAACTTTCACAACCTTTGGGCAATGCCGTTCGCTCAGCCGTGTACGACGGCGATACTCCGTTCGAGGAACGCGAGTGGGTACGGCAGTACGCCAACTACGTCCTGACCAACCCCGACATGCTGCACCGCGGGATATTGCCCTCCCATCCCCGCTGGTCCTCCTTCCTCCGCGCCCTGAAGTACGTCGTCATCGACGAGGTGCACACCTACCGCGGCGTCTTCGGCTGCCACGTGGCCCAGGTACTGCGCCGACTGCGCCGAGTGTGCGCCCGCTACGGCGCCTCACCCGTCTTCCTGCTGGCCTCCGCGACCGCCGCGGAACCCTCGGTCGCCGCCCGCCGGCTGACCGGCCTCCCGGTCGTCGAGGTCGCCGACGACGCCTCGCCCCGCGGCGAACTCGTGTTCGCCCTCTGGGAGCCCCCGCTCACCGAACTGCACGGCGAGAAAGGAGCACCCGTTCGGCGTACCGCCACCGCCGAGACCGCCGACCTCCTCACCGACCTGACCCTCCAGGGCGTACGCTCCGTCGCCTTCGTACGGTCCCGCCGCGGTGCCGAGCTGATCGCGGTGATCGCCCAGGAGCGCCTCGCCGAGATCGACCGCTCACTGGCCCGGCGCGTGGCCGCCTACCGCGGCGGCTACCTCCCCGAGGAACGCCGCGCCCTGGAGCGCGCCCTGCACTCCGGCGAACTCCTCGGCCTCGCCGCCACCACCGCCCTCGAACTCGGCATCGACGTCTCCGGCCTGGACGCCGTCGTCATCGCGGGCTACCCGGGCACCCGGGCCTCCCTGTGGCAGCAGGCGGGCCGCGCCGGCCGCTCGGGGCAGGGCGCACTCGCCGTCCTCGTCGCCCGCGACGATCCACTGGACACGTTCCTCGTGCATCACCCCGAAGCCCTGTTCGACCAGCCGGTGGAGTCCACCGTCCTCGACCCCGACAATCCGTACGTCCTCGCCCCGCACCTGTGCGCCGCCGCCTCCGAAATCCCCCTCACGGAAGAGGATCTGGAGCTCTTCGGACCGGCCGCCCCCGGTCTGCTGCCACAGCTGGAGGCCGCGAAACTGCTGCGCCGGAGAACGACGGCGTGGCACTGGACGCGTCGGGAGCGGGCCGCCGACCTGACCGACATCCGGGGCGAGGGCGGCAGTCCGGTGCAGATCGTCGAGGCCGGGACCGGGCGGCTGCTCGGCACGGTCGACGCGGGCTCCGCGCACACCACGGTCCACGAGGGCGCGGTCCACCTCCACCAGGGCCGTACGTACCTGGTGAAGCACCTGGACCTGGAGGACTCCGTCGCCCTGGTCGAGGAGGCCAACCCGCCGTATTCGACGGTCGCCCGCGACACGACCTCCATCTCCGTCCTGGAAACGGACACCGCCGTCCCTTGGGGCGAGGGCCGGTTGTGCTACGGGTCCGTCGAAGTCACCAACCAGGTCGTCTCCTTCCTGCGTCGTCGTGTCATCACCGGTGAAGTACTGGGCGAGTCGAAACTCGACCTCCCTCCTCGTACGCTCCGCACGCGCGCCGTGTGGTGGACGGTCACCGAGGACCAACTGGACGCGGCCCGGATCAACCCGGAGATCCTCGGCGGCGCCCTGCACGCCGCCGAGCACGCGTCGATCGGCATGCTCCCGCTGTTCGCCACCTGCGACCGCTGGGACATCGGCGGCGTGTCCATCCCGCTGCACCCGGACACGCTCCTGCCCACGGTCTTCGTGTACGACGGCCACCCGGGCGGCGCGGGATTCGCGGAGCGTGCCTTCCACACCGCCCGCGCCTGGCTCACCGCCACCCGGCAGGCCATCGCGTCCTGCGAGTGCGAGGCCGGCTGCCCGTCCTGCATCCAGTCCCCCAAGTGCGGCAACGGGAACGAGCCGTTGCACAAACGGGGCGCTGTGCGGCTGCTCACGGAACTTCTGCGGGGGGCGCCGGAGGGCTAGGCTCCTGCGGTGTCGCGGGTCCGGCTCTTGACCTGACCTCCGCGTCGAAGGGCCTGGAGCCCGACACGGCCGTGACGTCCGAGACCTCGCCCTCCACGGCGCACCGCACCAGCCGGGCGTGCTGGGCCCGTGCCACCCGGTCCGCCTGGGCACAGGCCGCCGTGCCGCCGTCCGCCCAGTGGTCCGCCGCGGCGAGCGCGGCCAGGTCGGCCGCCCCCGCCGCACGGTGCCGGACCGCGACCGCCTGCCCCATGGCCAGAACGGCACCGAACACGACACACAGCACGGCGATCGCCCCGACGGTCCAGACGGTGGCCGACCCCCGGTCCGAGCAAAGAGTCCCGTCGGTGTCCGACGGAAGACGGCGGCCGATGTCCCGGCCGCGGATCCGGCGGGTGCGCCATCTGTTCCAAGCGGCCGTCCACCCTGCGCGACCAGGGCTCCAGACCCTCATCCCCTCACCACCCCCACCGTCTCCTCCGCCAACGCCACGGCCTCGTCGCTCAGCTCCAACGACAGCGCGTCCGGTCCCGGCGCACTCGCCTTGACCATGACCCGGACGAGGTCGCCCTCCCGGGTCACCGTGACCCTGGCGCCCCGCGGGGCCGCACGGCGGGTCGTCGCCAGCACCGTGTCCGGCGGGTCCTGGCGGGCAGCCGCGCGGGCGCCCGCCCTGGCCGCGTCCACGCACTGGATCTGCGCGGACGCGGCGAGCAGGGCCCAGACCAGCGCCATTCCGACGAGCACCAGCGAGGGCAGCACCACGGCGGCCTCGGCGGTCACAAATCCCTGGTCCCGGGGCCGGCCCCGGGACCGGCTCTGGCTCGGATTTCGGCCCCAGGCCCGATCCCGGCCCCGACCAGCCGTCCCGCGTTCACATCGGCGCATTGAGCGCCCGCCCCACGATGTCCTGCAACTCCGCGCCGACCTGGCCGCTCGTCACCACCTTGTAGAGCACCGCCGCGAAGGCCACCGCCGCGAGGACACCCACCGCGTACTCGGAGGTGACCATTCCCGCGTCCCTCCGTGCCGCCAGAGCCCGCAGCCACGCCCGCATCCGTACGCCTACCGTCTTGCACATCTCAACCCCCGTAAGGTCCAAACCCGTTGATCGTCCGTCGTTCACCGCACGTTGTCGCTCGTCATCCGCCACCCCCTCCCAGCACCCCGTCCGCCAGCCCGATCACCACGGGTAGGACGCCCATCGCGAGGAACGCGGGAAGAAAGCACAGCCCCAGGGGCGCGGTGACCATGACGGCCGCCCGGCGCGCCCGCGCCGTCGCGGTGCGGCCCCGCTCGGCGCGGGCCTCCATGGCGAGCCGCCCGACCGGCACGGCCGCCGGTACGCCCGACTCGCCGGCCCGTTCCAGCAGCCGCGCCAGTGCCCTCGCGCCCGGGAGCGACGCCAGCCTCCGCCATGCCTCGGCCGGTTCGCCTCCGAGCCGTACCTCCGCCGCGCCCCGCGCGAGCCGCTCCCCCACCGGTCCGCCCAGGGCCTCGCCCACCGCCTGGGCTGCCACCACCGGGTCCGCCCCCGCCGCGATACAGGCCGCGACCAGGTCGGCCGCGAGGGGAAGTTGCCGGGCAACCAGCGCCGCGTCGTGCTCCTCCACCGGCCCCGGTCTGCGCCGCTGCCGCCACCGCCAGGCCCCGAACCCGGCCAGCAGTCCCACCACGACCCCGGCAAGACCGCCGACCAGCACCCAGCCGGCGCACACCGCGCCCGCCACCGGCAGCCACCGCCGCCCGATGTCCCGGACCGCGAAGTGCCGCTTCTCGGGCGCCCGCTCCAGGGCCAGCAGCTCGGCCAACCTTCTGCGTGCCCGTCGCTCACGCCGCGCCGCGCCAAGCGCTCGCGGCAGCCACCCCAGCGCCAGCGCTCCGCACACGAGCGCCCCCAGCCTGTGGACGACTTCCGTGCTCATGTCGCCTCCGCTCCCCTCACGATGCGCAGCGCCCACCACAGCCCCACGGCCTCCAGCACCCCGCCGACCAGCAGACAGCCCAGGCCCGGCCCGCTGTGCAGCAGCACGTGCAGTGGATCGGCTCCCAGCGCGGTGCCCAGCAGAAGCCCCAGAACGGGCAGCCCCGCGAGCATCACCGCCGTGGATCTCGATCCGGCCACTTGAGCGCGCAGATCGGCCCGTTGGTCCCGCTCCGCGCACAGGGCCCCTTCCAGGCGGTCGAGTCCCGCCGCCAGGCCGGCGCCCCGGTCCACCGCCACCCGCCAGCACGCGGCGAGCCCCACCAGCCCGTCGGCTCCCGGCTGACGTGCCGCGTCGGTGAGCGCGCCCGGCACATCACCGCCGAACCGCGCCGCAGCCAGCACCACCGCCTGTGCCTCGCCGAGCCCGCCCGAGTCGCGCGCCGCTCTCCGCAGTGCCTCGCCCGGCTGACGCCCAGCCCGCACCTCGCCGGCCAGCGCCCCGCACAGCGCGATCACCGCCTCGCCCCGACGCTCCCGGTCCCGACGCGCCTCGCCGGCCCGCCGTACCCGGCGGAGCAACGGCATCCCGGCCGCCCCCAGGAACAGCGGCACCACGGACGTGCCCAGTACCGCGATCACCAACCCGGCCACCAGCGACCACCCTTCGGGTCGCAGTCGTCCGCGCAGTCGCCGCCACTCGGCCCGTGCCCGCTCCCACGCCGGCGGACCGGTGGCCACCACCCCGCCGCCCGCGCACAGCAGCCGAGCCCTGCGTGCCCCCGCGTCCCATCCGCCCATCAACCAGGCCGCCGCCCCGGCACACGCCATGGCCACCCCCACCGAGATGTCAACGACTCCCGTCATCACAGACCACTCCTCTCGGTCCCGTCCCGGAGCAGCCCCCGCAGCCGCTCCCACCCCCGCTCGTACGCGAACGCCTCCGCGCCCCACCGCAGCGCGGGCACCGTCACCACCAGCCCCGTCGCATCGCGCTCCAGGACATGCACCTCGGCGATCCGCCGCCGCCCGGCCCGGTCGCGTACGAGATGCAGGACCACGGACAGCGCCGCCGCCAACTGGCTGTGCAGCGCGGCTCTGTCGAGCCCTGCCGCCGTGCCCAGGGCCTCCAGGCGGGCCGGTACCTGTGCCGCCGCATTCGCGTGCACCGTTCCGCAGCCGCCCTCGTGGCCGGTGTTGAGCGCCGCCAGGAGCGACACGACCTCCGGTCCGCGCACCTCGCCGACGACCAGCCGGTCCGGTCGCATGCGCAGGGCCTGACGGACCAGGTCCTGCAGCGCCACGAGTCCGGCGCCCTCCTGATTGGCGGGCCGTCCCTCCAGGCGCACCACATGGGGATGGTCTGGCCGCAGCTCCGCCGAGTCCTCGGCGAGCACGATCCGCTCCCCGGGTCCGACCAGCCCCAGCAGCGCGCTCAGCAGGGTCGTCTTGCCGCTCCCGGTGCCACCGCTGATCAGGAACGACAGCCGGGCGTCCAACAGGGCTCTGAGCACCCGGTCCCCGCCGTGCGGGATCGTCCCCGCCGCCACCAACTCGTCGAGAGTGAACGCCCGGGGCCGTACGACCCGCAGCGACAGGCAGGTGGAGCCGACGGCGACCGGGGGCAGCACCGCGTGCAGACGGGTGCCGTCCGGAAGCCGGGCGTCGACCCAGGGGCGGGCGTCGTCGAGCCTTCGCCCGGCCACGGCCGCGAGGCGCTGCGCGAGGCGTCGTACGGCGGCCGTGTCCGGAAAGGTGACGGCCGTCAGTTCCAGGCCACCGCCCCGGTCGACCCACACCCGGTCCGGCGCGGACACCAGGACGTCGGTCACCGACGGGTCGGCGAGCAGCGGCTCCAGCGGACCACTGCCGACCAGTTCGGAGCGCAACCGCTCGGCGGTGCCGAGGACCTCGGCGTCTCCGAGCACTCGCCCCTGCTCGCGCAGGGCCTGTGCCACGCGCGCGGGGGTCGGTTCCGACCCGCTCTCGGCCAGCCACTGCCGTACGCCGTCCAGCAGTCCTGTGCCGGTACCGACGCCCGTGCCCGCTTCCCGGCTCATACGCCCCCGCCTTCCACCGGAACCCGCTCCCAGAACGCGGCGCAGAACCGGGCGAGCGGCCCTCGCACGGCTCCCCCGGGTGGCACTCCGGTGTCCAGCCGCGTGGATTCCGCGGGCACTTCGCCGACCAGCGGCAGTCCGAGCAGACGGGCCACTTCGCGGTCGTCGAGGCCCGGTGTGTAAGGGCCGCGGACTGCGACGCGCAGGTCGCGCAGGACCATGCCGACCACGGACGCCACCCGTTTGGCCGCCGCGATGGCGCGCAGATCGGCGGGGACCACCAGAAGTCCGAGGTCGAGCTGGGCGAGGGCTTCCGCGACGCCTTCGTCGACGCGCCGGGGCAGGTCGACCACCACCGCGCCACCACGCCGTCTGGCGGCGGCCAGGACGGCGCGCACGGCCTGCGCCGGAATGGTCACGGAATCGCCGCGATCCCAGCTCAGGACGCGCAGCGCGTGCAATTCGGGAAGGGACTCCTCCAGGGCGCCGCCGCCGACCCTGCCACGGGAGGCCGCGAACGCCGGCCAGCGCAGGCCTTCGGCCGTCTCTCCGCCCAGGAGTACGTCGAGTCCGCCACCCAGGGGATCCGCGTCCACGAGCAGGGTGCGGCGTCCCTCACGCGCCGAGGTGACGGCGAGCGCGCAGGCCAGCGTGGAGGCTCCGGCCCCGCCGCGGCCGCCGATCACGCCGACGGTGAGCGCGGGGCGGCCGACTCCCTCGGCCACGTCGGCGATGCGGTCGACGAGCCACTGTTCGCCGTCCGGAAGCATCAGGACATGGTCGGCTCCGATCTCGACAGCCCGTTTCCAGACGCCGGAGTCGTCCTGGTCCCGGCCGACCAGCACCACTCCGCGTCGCCGCACGGCCCCGCGCACACGCCGCGCCGCGTCGTCGCCGACCAGGACGAGTGGCGCCGCCTCCCAGCTGCCGCGGCCCTCCGGCACCCCGTGGTGGACCTCCGGCCTCGCGCCCGCCGCGGCGCACAGGCGCAGCAGGTCGTCGAGAAGTTCGGCGTCCTCCGTGACGATCAGTGGTCCGCCCTGCCGCCCGTCGGCGGCGGGCGGCAGGTCGTGTGTGATGGCTCCCGCCATGATCTCCAGCCCCCTTCGCTGCTTCTTGCGCGGAGCCCGCAGGGTCCTCTGTGGACCCGCGATTCCCGCTCGTGTGAAGAACCGGCAAGCGGCCTCCATATGAACGGCCGATACGAACCGGCCAAACGCGTCCGACAAACGGAACCGGCCATGAACTTGCCGCGAGGAACTCGCCGCGAGCGGGACGCGCTGGAATCACGGTGCAGCGATCCCGAAAATCGTGTGGATCTTGGTCGATAACTGTGGACAACTCAGTGGCTGTGAATATCGCCATCACCCATACCGGTGAGCCGCGTGCGACTTCCACAGAGCAGCCTCACGGCTACGCAGAGTGACAGATCGCGGGCGCGCGAAAGGGGCGGCCGCAACGGTGACAACGGGGTCCCGGGGCCGCGCGAAAGAGGGGAAAAACCCATCCGGACATGCGACGACCCCCGCCGGGGGGGAGAGCGGGGGTCGTCCCCACGGCCGACTCGGGGGGGGAGGAGTCGGACCGGGTTAGCACGGTCGCGAACGATCCGTGACTTCCATGGTGTACCCGAGAGCCCTCTCAGGCAAACCCACGCGCCCCACACTAGCCCGAATGGTGGGCGCATATGCTCGGGCTCGTGGAAAACCACTCCTTGCCTCGCACGGCAGCCTTCTTTGACCTGGACAAGACGGTCATTGCGAAGTCGAGCACGCTCACGTTCAGCAAGTCGTTCTACCAAGGCGGGCTGATCAACCGAAGGGCCGTGTTGCGTACCGCATACGCCCAGTTCGTGTTCATGGCGGGCGGCGCGGACCACGATCAGATGGAGCGGATGCGCGCTTACCTCTCCGCGCTGTGTCGCGGCTGGAACGTGCGGCAGGTCAAGGAGATCGTCGCCGAGACGCTGCACGACCTGATCGACCCGATCATTTACGACGAGGCCGCCTCCCTCATCGAGGAGCACCACACCGCCGGGCGTGACGTCGTGATCGTCTCCACGTCCGGGGCGGAGGTGGTCGAGCCGATCGGAGAGCTCCTCGGCGCGGACCGGGTGGTGGCCACACGCATGGTCGTGGGCGAGGACGGCTGCTTCACCGGAGAGGTGGAGTACTACGCGTACGGGCCGACGAAGGCCGAGGCCGTCAAGGAGCTGGCCGCGTCCGAGGGGTACGACCTCTCGCGTTGCTACGCCTACAGCGACTCCGTGACCGACGTTCCGATGCTGGAGGCCGTCGGCCACCCCCATGCGGTGAATCCGGACCGCGCGCTGCGACGCGAGGCAATTGCCCGTTCATGGCCGATTCTGGACTTCCACCGACCGGTCCGACTCAAGCAGCGGCTGCCCGCACTGTCGGTGCCGCCGCGTCCCGCGCTCGTCGCGGCGGCCGCGATAGGCGCGGCAGCGGCCACGGCGGGGCTCGTCTGGTACGCGAGCAAGCGGCGCACCACGGTGGCGTGAGCGTGTCACGCATGCGGATGCCGCACATTTATGCCTGATTAACACCCGTTTGAACCTAAAAGTAAAGAAGTGCAGTCAGGGGTTCCGCTTCCCCTGGACCAGGAGTACAAAGGGGTTAACGGCCCGCGAGACCAAGGACATCCGAAAGGATCACCTTCAAACGCAACCGAGGCCCCACGGACCGAGCATGGACATCGAGCACCCACGCGACGTCGACCCGTCGATTACGGGCCAGCCGCACCAGGTGACGGGCAGGAGTTCCCGACCTGATGGGCAACATATCGAGGACGCTTGGTAACCCGGTGAGCATGCCAGCGGCGGTACGAAAACTCGTACCGCCGCAACCCTTTTTGGGGGCCCGGTTCGCACACGGACCCACGCCGTAGGACTTATGCCGCGCCGCGCTGAAGCGCCTCGCAGACGGCTGTCGACTCCCTGGCTCCCAGTTCAATCGCCTTGCCGCAGTGGGCGATCCAGGCCGCCATGCCCTCCGGGGTGCCGGAGACATAACCGTCCAGGGCCGCCAGATAGGCCGCGCGGCCCAGCTCGGCGTGACCGACCTCCGCCGGGCAGACGGATTTGGGGTCGAGGCCGCTGCCGACCAGGACGATGCGCTCGGCCGCGCGCGCGACGAGGCCGTTGTGCGTGCCGAAGGGGCGCAGCGCGAGCAGTTCGCCGTGCACGACGGCCGCCGTCACCAGGGCCGGGGCCGAACCACCCGCGATGATCAGCTGCGAGAGCCCTTCGAGCCGGCCTGCCACCTCGCTCGCCTCCGGCAGGGGCAGTTCGACGAGCGGCTCGTCGACCGGTTCGCCGTCCTGGCGGGGCCGACCGACCGCGCCTTCCCTGTCCGCGGCCGCCACGAGGTGCAGCCGGGCCAGCACACGGAGCGGCGACTGTCGCCAGATGGACAGGAGTTGACCCGCCTCGGCGGTCAGCCGCAGGGCCGCGCCGACCGTGCGGCCCTCACCGTCACCGCTGAAGTCGGTGCGGCGGCGCACCTCTTCGAGAGCCCAGTCGGAACCGGACAGCGCCGCGGAGCCGCGGGCGCCCCGCAGCGCGGCCTCGGAAGTGATCTCGTTGCTGCGGCGCCGCATGATCCGGTGTCCGTAGACCCGGTCCACCGCCTTGCGGACGGACTCCACGGATTCGGCCACGCCGGGCAGCGAGCCCAGGGCCGCGAGCGGATCGGCGGTCGCGCCTGTCGTACTCATGAGTACGACCCTACGCACCCCGGCGGCCCGCCCCACGAAGGAGTGGTCTTCTTCACGTCACCAGGACACTGTGAGCAATCGTCCGACTACCCTTGGTGAACATGAAAATTGCTTTCGTAGGGAAGGGCGGCAGCGGCAAGACCACCCTGTCCTCCCTCTTCATCCGCCACCTCGCGGCCTCGGGGTCGCCGGTCGTCGCGGTGGACGCCGACATCAACCAGCATCTGGGAGCCGCGCTCGGCCTCGACGAGGCGGTGGCCGCCGGGCTGCCGGCCATGGGCCCGCGGCTGAAGCTGATCAAGGACTACCTGCGCGGAGCCAATCCGCGGATCACGTCCGCCGAGACGATGATCAAGACGACACCGCCCGGCGAGGGGTCCCGTCTGCTGCGGGTGTGCGAGAACAATCCGGTGTACGACGCCTGTGCGCGGCCGGTGGAACTCGACGGCGGCGCCGTCCGTTTGATGGTCACCGGCCCGTTCAGCGAGGCCGATCTGGGAGTGGCCTGCTACCACTCCAAGACCGGTGCGGTGGAGCTCTGCCTGAACCATCTCGTCGACGGCCAGAGCGAGTACGTCGTCGTCGATATGACGGCGGGCTCCGACTCCTTCGCGTCCGGCATGTTCACCCGCTTCGACATCACGTTCCTCGTCGCCGAGCCGACCCGGAAGGGAGTCTCCGTCTATCGGCAATACAAGGAGTACGCCCGCGACTTCGGGGTCATCCTGAAGGTCGTCGGCAACAAGGTGCAGGGCCAGGACGACATCGACTTCCTCCGCGCCGAGGTCGGTGACGACCTCCTGGTCACGGTCGGGCACTCGGACTGGGTGCGCGCCATGGAGAAGGGCCGCCCACCCCGGTTCGAGCTCCTGGAGGAGGCCAACCGGCGCTCCCTGCGCATCTTGCAGAGCGCCACCGACGCCACGTACGAGTTGCGGGACTGGGAGCGCTACACGCGCCAGATGGTGCACTTCCACCTGAAGAACGCGGGCAGCTGGGGCAACGAGAGGACCGGGGCCGACCTGGCGGCGCAGGTCGACCCCGGTTTCGTACTCGGCGAGGGACTGGTGGCTACGGCTTGACGGCCGGCGCCCCGGGGATGCCCTTCGGGGCCGGGGCCGGGCGGCCCGACAGGAGGGACGCCCAGCCCTGCTTCGGGGCCTCTCCGACGTTGAGGCCGCGCAGCTTGTCGAGCGTGGTCGGGTCCTGGGCGTCGAGCCAGTCGGCGAGCTGCCGGAAGGAGACGCAGCGGACGTCGGGCTTGTTGCAGACGTTCTCCACGACCTGGTCGATGGCACGCATGTAGGTGCCGCCGTTCCAGGACTCGAAGTGGTTGCCGATGATCAGCGGCGCGCGGTTGCCGTCGTAGGCGCGGTCGAAGCCCTTGAGCAGGCCGTCACGCATCTGATTGCCCCAGTACTCCTGCTTGCCGGGGTCGCCCTGGGTCTGCGTGCCCGACTGGTTGACCATGAAGTTGTAGTCCATGGTGAGCTGCTCGAAGGTGTGCCCGGGGAAAGGGACCAGCTGCATCGACAGATCCCACAGGCCGTTCTTCTTCTTGGGCCAGACCTGGTCGTTGACACCGCTGGTGTCATAGCGGAAGCCCAGCTGCCGGGCCGCCTTCATGAAGTTCTTCTGGCCCTCCAGGCAGGGCGTGCGGGCGCCGATGAGCTCCTTGTCGTAGTCGAAGGGCAGCGGAGCCGCGTTCTTCATGCCCGCGTTGGTCTTCCAGGACTTCACGAACACCTTCGCCTGGGCGATCTCGCTCTTCCACTCCGCGACCGACCACTCGCCGACACCGCCTTCCGGGCCGCAGAAGTGGCCGTTGAAGTGCGTACCGATCTCGTTGCCCTCCAGCCACGCACCGCGTAGCTGCTCGACGGTGTTCTTGATGCCCTGCTCGTCGTTGAAGCCGATCTCCGAGCTGCCTGGCGAGTGCTCCGGTGGCTTGTACAACTCGCGCTTGTCCTCCGGCAGCATGTACACGCCGCTCAGGAAGTACGTCATCGTCGCCCGGTTGGCCTTGGCCACCTCGCGGAAGTGCGAGAAGAGCTTCTGGCTGTCCTCACCGGCGCCGTCCCAGGAGAAGACCACGAACTGCGGGGGCTTCTGACCGGGCTTCAGCCGCTCGGGTTGGGGCAGATTCGGCTGCGCTCCCGTATACGCGGTGGAGCCGTCGCCGATCAGGCGGACCACGCTCCGGGGCGCCGGGGCCCCTGCGGCCTCGTTCGCGCCGTGCGCGCCTTGCTGGGTACCGGTGGCGCAACCGGCGAGCGCCGTGGCGCAGGCCGCGGCGATTGCTACGCCCGCGGCGATCCTCTGGGTGGCGGCCATCTCCGCCCACCTTCTTCCTTCGGTCAGAGCAACGCCACTTCGGGCGTTCTAGGGTGATGTGCGGCTAAATGCCGACAGTGCGGTCAAGGTCGCACGCGACCGAGAACGAATAAATACGACAAGCCGATAAAAAGCCCGGTTCACCCACGTGAGTGATTTGCTGCCCCATTTGCCGCTAAAGTCCGCACAAGAGCTTTACTCTGGATTACGATTCGTTTACCGATCGTTGAAAGTCCCGCCGCTGCACGCCGTGACCCACGGCCGCGATCCGCCCCCGTCCTCCCTGGGCGGGGACCACCTGTTCCGCGACCGCGCTGCCCCGGAGGAGACGGGAATGTCTGCCTGCGTCCCCACCCGCGCCGCCGACTCATCTCGGCCCAAGCGCATCCACAAACCCCACAGCCCCCCGCCCACCCCGCCCCGCCGATTCCGTATCGCGGGCGCCGATCTGTCCGCCTCGATCGCGGTCTTCCTGATCGCCCTGCCGTTGTCTCTCGGTATCGCCCTCGCCACCGGCGCGCCGCTCCAGTCGGGCCTTGTCGCGGCCGCCGTGGGCGGAATCGTCGCCGGGCGGCTCGGCGGCTCACCGCTCCAGGTGAGCGGGCCCGCCGCCGGCCTCACGGTCGTCACCGCCGATCTCATCCATCGCTACGGATGGCGTACGACCTGCGCCATCACCGTCCTCGCCGGGGTCGCCCAGGTAGGCCTCGGATGCCTGCGCGTGGCCCGTACGGCGCTCGCCGTCAGCCCCGCGATCGTGCACGGCATGCTCGCCGGTATCGGTGTGACCATCGCCGTCGCCCAGCTGCACATCGTGCTGGGCGGCACCCCGCAGAGCTCCGTGCTCGAGAACCTGAGCGCGCTCCCCGCCCAGTTGGCCAACGTTCACCCCGGGGCGGTCTCGATGAGCGCGCTCACCCTGACGCTCCTCTTCGCCTGGCCCCGGATTCCCGGACGGGTCGGGCACGTCCTGCGCACCGTGCCCACCGCGCTCGTCGCCGTCGCCGGAGCCACCGTGACCGCCTCGCTCACGGGACTGGTCCTGCCCAAGGTCGACCTGCCGTCCTGGAGCAGCCACGCGCTGGCCGGGCTGCCCGAGGGGCCGGTGCTCGGAATCGCCGCCGCCGTCCTCACCATCACGCTGGTGTGCAGTGTGCAGTCGCTGCTCGGCGCCGTGGCTGTGGACAAGATGGTGGCGGGGCGGCCCGCGCAGCAAACCCGGGTGGGCCGCTCCGACCTGGACCGGGAGCTGCTCGGGCAGGGCGCCGGCAACGTCGTCTCCGGCGCGCTCGGCGGACTGCCCCTCGCCGGGGTCGCCGTGCGCAGTTCGGCGAATGTGCAAGCCGGTGCCGTGAGCCGGAACTCCACGATGCTGCACGGCGTTTTCGTAGTAGTTGCCGCGCTGCTGATGGTCCCGATCCTGGAGCTGATCCCCCTCGCATCGCTCGCCGCCCTGGTGATGGCCGTCGGCATCCAGATGGTGTCCCTGCACCACATCCGCACGGTCACCCGCCACCGCGAAGTGCTGGTGTACGTCGTCACCACGCTCGGCGTCGTATGCCTCGGCGTCCTCGAGGGCGTGGCGTTGGGGGTCGCCGTCGCCGTCGCCGTAGCCCTGCACCGCCTCGCCCGCACACGCATCACGCACGAAGAGAGAGGAGCAGTCCATCACGTACAAGTCCGAGGGCAGTTGACGTTCCTCGCGGTGCCTCGGCTCAGCCGCGCCCTGCACCTGGTGCCTCAAGGCGCTGACGTGGTTCTCGAGTTGGACGGCTCGTTCATGGACCACGCGGCGTACGAGTCCCTGCAGGACTGGCAGAACTCGCATGTCGCGCGAGGCGGCACGGTCGAGCTGACCGGCCGGTCCGGCCGGACCGGCACCAGGATCGCCGAGCCCGAGGGCCCCTCCCACTGCCGCTGCCGCCCCTGGACGCCCTGGCGCAACCACCACTGCGAACCCTCCGCCGGTCCGCAGCCCGCACCCCCCGGCGAGCGGTCGGGTGGGGAGGGCCCGGCAGACGCGTCGGAGGGACCCGACGGAGCGGCCGGTTCCGCCGGGCGCGACGGCCGCAGCGGGCAGAGCGCGCATCAACTGGCACGCGGAATCAGCGCGTTCCAGCGCAACACCGCGCCCCTGGTGCGAGGTGAGCTGGCGCGGCTGGCGCGGGAAGGGCAGCGGCCCTCTCAGCTGTTCCTGACCTGTGCCGACTCACGGCTCGTCACGTCGATGATCACCTCCAGTGGTCCGGGTGACCTCTTCGTCGTACGCAACGTGGGCAACCTCGTGCCGAGGCCCGGGGAGGAGAGCGGGGACGACTCGGTGGCCGCGGCGATCGAGTACGCGGTGGACGTGCTGCATGTGCGGTCCATCACGGTGTGCGGGCACTCCGGGTGCGGTGCCATGCAGGCCCTGATGAACTCGGAGCCCGGCGGGGCACAGACCCCACTCAAGCGGTGGTTGCGGCATGGGCTTCCGAGTCTGGAGCGGATGACCGTGAAGAACCGCCCCTGGGCCCGGCTCGCCGGGCGGGCGCCGGCCGACGCGGTGGAGCAGCTGTGTCTGACCAACGTGGTCCAGCAGTTGGAGCATCTGCGGGCACACGAGTCCGTGGCGCGGGCCCTGCGGGAGGGTGCGCTCGAACTGCACGGGATGTATTTCCACGTCGGGGAGGCGCAGGCGTATCTGCTGGTCGAACGTGACGGCGGCGAGCTGTTCGATCACGTGGGAGCCGCCGAGGATCTACGGCACCCCGCCTGACCTCGCCACCCGTGTGACCTCGGCGTGGTGCGCGGCCCCGGTCGGCGGGGGCGCGCACCACGCCGTGCGTAGGGATACGGCAGGTACGGGGTGACGGTTCCCTCGCGCGGGCCTGGGGCGGGGGGCCGCGACACGCCCGGGCGCCGCATCTGTCACGGCGTCCGTGTGGGGGTCGGTCGCGGGAGACATCGCCGGGTGAACCCGCGCACCCGTCCGTACGTGGCTCGGAGTGCGTACCTCACGCGTGCCTGGTGCGTGCTTCTGAAGAGACCTCAGCCCCCCTATAGGTCTAAACCAATTTGAGATCGGCCCTT
Source organism: Streptomyces sp. NBC_01450 (assembly GCF_036227505.1). Classification (NCBI taxonomy): domain Bacteria; kingdom Bacillati; phylum Actinomycetota; class Actinomycetes; order Kitasatosporales; family Streptomycetaceae; genus Streptomyces; species Streptomyces sp. NBC_01450. Next base: position 5,384,285 of record NZ_CP109480.1, read on the forward strand.
GTCATCGAGGCCCCCGGTCTGATGAGCTGTGGCCTGGGACACAACGGACACCCTGGGAAAGGGAGATGTCGTGAGCAACGAAAGCCTGGCCAACCTGCTGAAGGAAGAGCGCAGGTTCGCGCCGCCCGCCGACCTGGCGGCGAACGCCAATGTCACCGCGGAGGCGTATGAGCAGGCCAAGGCTGACAGGCTCGGCTTCTGGGCCGAGCAGGCCCGCCGGCTGACCTGGGCCACCGAGCCGACCGAGACCCTGGACTGGTCCAACCCGCCGTTCGCGAAGTGGTTCGCCGACGGGAAGCTGAACGTCGCGTACAACTGCGTCGACCGGCATGTAGAGGCCGGGAACGGCGACCGGGTCGCCATCCACTTCGAGGGCGAGCCGGGTGACAGCCGGGCGATCACGTACGCCGAGCTCAAGGACGAGGTGAGCAAGGCCGCCAACGCACTGATCGAGCTGGGCGTCGGGAAGGGCGACCGGGTCGCCGTCTATCTGCCGATGATCCCCGAGGCCGTCGTCGCGATGCTGGCGTGCGCACGGATCGGCGCCGCGCACTCGGTCGTGTTCGGCGGGTTCTCCGCGGACGCGATCGCCACGCGCATCCAGGACGCCGACGCCAAGCTGGTCATCACCTCCGACGGCGGCTACCGACGCGGTAAGCCGTCCGCGCTCAAGCCGGCGGTCGACGACGCGGTGAACCGGGTCGACGGGGTCGACAAGGTGCTGGTGGTCCGCCGTACCGGCCAGGAGGTCGACTGGACCGAGGGCCGCGACGTGTGGTGGCACGAGATCGTCGAGCGGCAGTCCGCCGAGCACACTCCGGAGGCGTTCGACGCCGAGCAGCCGCTGTTCATCCTCTACACCTCCGGGACCACGGGGAAGCCGAAGGGCATCCTGCACACCTCGGGCGGGTACCTCACGCAGGCCTCGTACACCCACCACGCCGTCTTCGACCTCAAGCCGGAGACCGACGTGTACTGGTGCACGGCCGACATCGGCTGGGTCACCGGGCACTCGTACATCACGTACGGGCCGCTTTCGAACGGTGCGACGCAGGTGATGTACGAGGGGACGCCGGACACTCCTCACCAGGGGCGTTTCTGGGAGATCGTGCAGAAGTACGGGGTGACGATTCTCTACACGGCGCCCACCGCGATCCGTACGTTCATGAAGTGGGGGGACGACATCCCCGCGAAGTTCGATCTCAGCAGCCTGCGGGTGCTGGGGTCCGTGGGCGAGCCGATCAACCCCGAGGCGTGGATCTGGTACCGCAAGCACATCGGCGGCGACCGGACGCCCATCGTGGACACGTGGTGGCAGACGGAGACCGGCGCGATGATGATCTCGCCGCTGCCAGGGGTCACCGAGACCAAGCCGGGGTCGGCGCAGCGGCCGTTGCCGGGGATCTCGGCGACCGTGGTCGACGACGAGGCCCAGGAGGTTCCCAACGGGGGTGGCGGGTACCTCGTGCTGACCGAGCCGTGGCCGTCGATGCTGCGCACGATCTGGGGCGATGACCAGCGGTTCCTCGACACGTACTGGTCGCGGTTCGAGGGGAAGTACTTCGCCGGGGACGGCGCCAAGAAGGACGAGGACGGGGACATCTGGCTCCTCGGGCGGGTCGACGACGTGATGCTCGTGTCCGGGCACAACATCTCGACGACCGAGGTGGAGTCGGCGCTCGTCTCGCATCCTTCGGTCGCCGAGGCGGCGGTGGTCGGTGCGGCGGACGAGACGACGGGGCAGGCGATCGTCGCGTTCGTGATTCTGCGGGGGACCGCTTCCGCGGAGGATGCCGGGCTGGTGGCGGATCTGCGGAATCACGTGGGGGCCACGCTGGGGCCGATCGCCAAGCCGAAGCGGGTGTTGCCGGTGGCCGAGCTTCCCAAGACCCGGTCCGGGAAGATCATGCGGCGGTTGCTGCGTGACGTGGCGGAGAACCGGGAGCTGGGGGATGTCACGACGTTGACGGACTCCACGGTCATGGAGCTCATCCAGGAGAAGCTGCCGGCGGCGCCGAGCGAGGACTGAGGGTTTCCCTCACCCACCCGCCCCTTTCGGGTGTGGGGGTACTTCGTGCCCCCACACCCGCCAACCTTGCGGGGCTCCGCGGCCCTGTTCCGGTCGGCCGCGAGGCGGGCGGTGCCGCCATGGCCTTGCGACACCGGGAGGCCTTCTCCTGGGGCTCGACCCATGTCCCATATGTTCGTAACGCGAAGTATCTCGCCGTAATGGCAAGGTAAAGTAGTGACCTCAGGGTGTGCCGGGAAGTCTGGTCGGCGGTGTCGTCAGCGATCCCGTGTGGCGGCCGTCAGCAAGCAGCCGTAACGACCCGGAGGTCCCGCCGTGGCCGCGCCCAGCGCCAACAACCGCAAGCTTCTAGGACGGCTGTCGCTGCCCGAGCGGAACTTCGTCGCGGAGGCGTTGCGGACCGAGACCGTCGGTGGGGTGTTGTTGCTCGTCGCGGCGGTTGCCGCGCTGGTGTGGGCCAACACGCCGCTGCGGGACAGTTACGCCACCGTCAGTCACCTCCATTTCGGGCCCTCGGCTCTCGGGCTGAACCTGTCCGTTCAGCACTGGGCGGCGGACGGGCTGCTGGCCGTGTTCTTCTTCGTCGCCGGGATCGAACTCAAGCGCGAGCTCGTGGCGGGGGATCTGCGGGATCCGAAGGCCGCGATACTGCCCGTCGTCGCGGCCGTGTGCGGAATGGCCGTGCCCGCGCTCGTCTACGCGCTCACCAATGCGGTCGGGGGCGGGTCCCTGGGCGGGTGGGCCGTGCCCACCGCCACCGACATCGCCTTCGCGCTCGCCGTGCTCGCCGTGATCGGCACCTCCTTGCCGTCCGCCCTGCGCGCCTTCCTGCTCACCCTCGCCGTGGTCGACGACCTGGTCGCGATCCTGATCATCGCGATCTTCTTCACCGGCCACATCGACTTCGGCGCGCTCGGCGGGGCCGTCGTCGGGCTCGGCGTGTTCTGGGTACTCCTGCGCAAGGGCGTACGCGGGTGGTACGTGTATGTGCCGCTCGCGCTCGTCATCTGGGGGCTGATGTACAACAGCGGCGTCCACGCCACCATCTCCGGCGTCGCGATGGGGCTGATGCTGCGCTGCCACCGGCGGGAGGGCGAGGAGCACTCACCCGGGGAGCACATCGAGCATCTTGTGCGGCCCCTTTCCGCCGGGCTCGCCGTGCCGCTGTTCGCGCTCTTCAGTGCCGGGGTCGTCGTCTCCAGCGGGGCGGTCGGTGATGTGTTCACGCGGCCCGAGACGCTCGGTGTCGTGCTGGGGCTCGTCGTCGGGAAGGCCGTGGGCATTTTCGGGGGGACCTGGCTGGCGGCACGTTTCACCAGCGCCTCGCTCAGTGAGGATCTCGTGTGGCCCGACGTCTTCGCCGTCGCCTCCCTCGCCGGAATCGGCTTCACCGTCTCCCTTCTCATCGGCGAGCTCGCCTTCACGGACGACCCGGTACTCACCGACGAGGTCAAGGCGGCCGTACTGATCGGCTCGCTCATAGCCGCCGTACTCGCCACGACGCTGCTGAAGATACGCAACGCCAAGTACCGTGCGCTGTGCGAGGCCGAGGAGCTCGACGAGGACAGCGACGGCATCCCCGACATCTACGAGCAGGACAACCCGGCGTACCACCTGCGGATGGCCGAGATCCACGAACGGAAGGCCGCCGAGCACCGAAGGCTTGCCGAAGTGGCGGGCGGGGCAAGCGAGGAGAACGACGGTCCGGCATGATCTGAGCAGAACCGGATGGTCAGAACCGGATGGTCAGAACCGGATGGTCAGAACCGGATGGTCAGAACCGGATGGTCGGAACCTGATGGTCAAGACCGAACGGTCGGCAGTAGACAGTTCGCACATACAGAAGAGGGAGTCCGCGATGAGCGCACCCGACGGCAGCCCGGTCGGCGCCGAACGCAGCATCGGCCAGCTGTTCGCCTCGGCGACGACCGAGATGTCCGCGCTGGTGCACGACGAGATCGCGCTGGCGAAGGCGCAGCTCAAGCGCGATGTCAAGCGTGGTGCGGTCAGCGGCGGCGCGTTCTCCGCGGCCGGAGCGGTGCTGATCTTCTCCCTGCCGATGCTGAACTTCGCCCTGGCGTACGGCATCCGGACCTGGAGCCACTGGAATCTCGCGATCTGCTTCGTCCTGTCGTTCGCCGCGAACGTGCTGGTCGCCGCCCTCCTCGCGCTGATCGGTCTGGTCTTCGCGAAGAAGGCGAAGAAGGGCAAGGGCCCGCAGAAGGTGGCCGCCTCGGTCAAGGAGACGGCGGGCGTGCTCCAGAACGCCAAACCGCATCCCCGGACCGCCCCTGTGAGTGACGCGGTCGAGGTTGTGGCACGCTCGACGTCATGACGGACCCCGCCACCCCTTCGGCGCAACCCACCTCGGTCGTGCGGCTCGACGTCCCCGGCGGAAGAGAAGTGACCCACCGGAACGTCGCCGCCAACGGCGCGCGCTTCCACATCGCCGAGATGGGCGACGGACCGCTCGTCCTGTTGCTGCACGGCTTCCCGCAGTTCTGGTGGACCTGGCGCCGGCAGATGGTGGCGCTCGCGGACGCGGGCTTCCGGGCCGTGGCCATGGATCTGCGCGGCGTCGGCGGCAGCGACCGCACGCCCCGCGGCTACGACCCCGCCAACCTGGCGCTCGACATCACCGGGGTCGTACGGTCCCTCGGCGAGCCCGACGCCGCACTCGTCGGACACGACCTGGGCGGCTATCTGGCGTGGACGGCGGCCGTGATGCGCCCCAAGCTCGTCCGCCGGCTCGCCGTGTCGTCCATGCCGCATCCGCGGCGCTGGCGCTCGGCCATGCTCTCCGACGTCAAGCAGTCGGCCGCGGGTTCCTACATCTGGGGGTTCCAGCGGCCCTGGATCCCCGAACGCCAACTCGTCGCTGACGAAGGCGCCCTGGTGGGCCGTCTGGTACGGGACTGGTCGGGGCCGCGGCAGCCGGACGACGAGGCCGTGGAGACGTATCGCCGCGCCATGTGCATCCCGTCGACGGCGCATTGCGCGATCGAGCCCTATCGGTGGATGGTCCGTTCGATGGCGCGTCCGGACGGGATCCAGTTCAACCGGCGTATGAAGCGCCCGGTTCGGGTGCCCACGCTGCATCTGCACGGATCGCTCGATCCTGTGATGCGGACACGGAGCGCGGCCGGATCCGGGGAGTACGTCGAAGCGCCGTACCGCTGGCGGCTGTTCGACGGTCTCGGACACTTCCCCCATGAAGAGGACCCGGTGGCGTTTTCGACCGAATTGGTCAACTGGCTGAAGGATCCCGAGCCCGACCGATGATCCGTCGGTGACTGTCCGGTTGCGGCCCGTGGCGCGCCCGGTATGCGGATGGGAACACCTGTCCTACGAACAGCCAAATGCCTGGCGCATAGGCCAATTGGGGGGCTCGGGCGCGGTTATCGACCTTGGGGCAGGGGCACACGTCGGGGTATGGGCTGGACGCACGACTACAGTGACGCACCACGCAACCGCCGCTCGGCGACGGGTCTGAGCTCCCATCAGAGGGGCACCCCGCAGTTGCCGGGCGCGGACCCCCAAGTGGGGATCCCGCGCATTTTGCGCCGCCGGGCCCGCTGGGTTTCGGTGCGGCTGCGTCACCCACGAGGCTGAGCCCTCGCACCACGCCATCCGTCACCCTCAGAGCGCGCAGCTGTCGCTGTCCACCTGCTGATTGGCCGTACGGCCCTTGGTGACGTCCGGCTGGACCTCGTCCGCGGTGAGGGCGTACCCGGTGTTCGCGTCGTCGAGGGACTTCGCGAAGACCACTCCGTACACCTTGCCGTCGGGCGTGAGCAGTGGGCCGCCGGAGTTGCCCTGGCGCACGGTCGCGTAGAGCGAGTAGACGTCGCGACGCACGGTTCCGCGGTGGTAGATGTCCGGGCCGTTGGCCGTGATGCGGCCGCGTACGCGCGCGGGCTGGACGTTGTACGCGCCGTTCTGCGGAAAGCCGGCGACGATCGCGTTGTTGCCGCTGGCCGCGTCCTTCGCGGTGAACTGGAGGGCGGGCGCGTCCAGGTTCGGTACGTCGAGTACGGCGATGTCGCGCTCCCAGTCGTACAGGACGACCTTGGCGTCGTACTTCCTGCCCTCGCCGCCGATCTGGACGGTGGGCTCGTCGACCCCGCCGACCACGTGCGCGTTGGTCATCACGCGGCGGTCGCCGAAGACGAAGCCGCTGCCCTCGAGGACCTTGCCGCAGCTCTGCGCGGTGCCCATCACCTTGACGATGGACTTCTCGGCGCGAGTGGTGACGGGACTGTTCGCGAGCGCCGGATCGGGGGGCTGGACATCGGTGATGGGTTCGTTGGCGAACGGGCTGAACACCTGCGGGAAGCCGTTCTGCGCGAGGACCGAGGAGAAGTCGGCGAACCAGGTGTCGGCCTGGGAGGGCAGAGCGTCGGAGACGCCGTGGAGCACCTTGGAACCACGGACCTCCTTGCCGAGCGTCGGCAACGTCGTGCCCGCGAGGGCGGAGCCGATCAGCCAGGCGACCAGGAGCATCGCGACGACGTTGACGAGGGCGCCGCCGGTCGCGTCCAGGGCGCGGGCCGGGGACCAGGTGATGTAGCGGCGCAATTTGTTGCCGAGGTGTGTGGTGAGGGCCTGGCCGACGGAGGCACAGACGATCACGACGATCACCGCGACGACGGCGGCGGTCGTACTCACCTTGGTGTCGTCGGTCACGGCACCCCAGATGACGGGGAGCAGATAGACGGCGACGAGGCCGCCGCCCAGGAAGCCGATCACCGACAGGATGCCGACGACGAAGCCCTGGCGGTAGCCCACGATCGCGAACCACACGGCGGCGACCAGCAACAGAATGTCCAGCACGTTCACGGGGGCCACCCTGTCATGCGCGCCAGTCGAGCGGGACCTGCTTCTCGCGGTCCCAGGGCAGCTCCCAGCCCGCGTAGTGCAGCAGGCGGTCGATGATCCCCGCGGTGAAGCCCCAGACCAGGGCCGATTCGACCAGGAATGCCGGGCCTCGGTGACCACTGGGGTGCACGGTCGTCGCGCGGTGGGCGGGGTCCGTGAGATCCGCCACGGGAACCGTGAAGACCCGGGCCGTCTCGGCCGGATCGACCACGCCGACCGGGGTCGGCTCGCGCCACCAGCCCAGGACCGGGGTCACCACGAAGCTGCTCACCGGGATGTAGAGCTTCGGCAGCACCCCGAAGAGCTGGACCCCGCCCGGGTCGAGCCCGGTCTCCTCCTCGGCCTCCCGCAGCGCGGCCCGCAGCGGCCCGTCGGCCATCGGGTCGCCGTCCTCCGGGTCGAGGGCGCCGCCGGGGAAGGAGGGCTGCCCGGCGTGCGAGCGCAGGGAGCTGGCACGCTCCATCAGCAGCAGCTCGGGACCGCGGGCACCCTCGCCGAAGAGGATGAGAACGGCCGACTGCCGCCCCGCGCCGTCCGCCGGCGGCAGGAAGCGGCTCAGCTGGAGCGGCTCCACGGTCTCGACGGCGTGCACCACCGGGTCCAGCCAGGGGGGCAGGCCGTCCTTGGTCACCAGGACCCGGCCGTTGTGCGAGTCGGCGTCTTCGTGTGTGCGGTGGTGCGCGCCGGGGCCGTCGTACGTGTGGTGCGTACCCGACTCGTTCCGCGTGCGGTGTGTGCCGGGCTCGTTCTGCGTGCGGTGCGTGCCCGTCTCGTTCTGCGCGTGGTGCGTCTCCGGCTCGTCGTGCCTGTTGTGCGTGTTGCTCGCGTGCGTCATCGCCACCCCCGTTCTGCTCTGCCCAACGCCGGGCGGCGCCGTGTTCGTTCCGTCATCCGGCGCCCAGTGGGGGTGCCGGAATGCCGCCCGCGTCCAGGTAGGACTGCGGCGGGTTGAGACGCTGGCCGGGGAAACCGCCCTTCTCGTACTTCAGGAGCTTGCGCGCCTTCTCCGGGTCCGTCTCGCCCTCTCCGTACGCGGGGCAGAGCGGGGCGATGGGGCAGGCGCCGCAAGCGGGCTTGCGGGCGTGGCAGATACGGCGCCCGTGGAAGATCACGTGGTGCGAGAGCATCGTCCACTCGCTCTTCGGGAAGAGCGCGCCGACGGCGGCCTCGACCTTGTCCGGGTCGGTCTCGTCGGTCCACTGCCAACGGCGCACGAGCCGGCCGAAGTGGGTGTCCACGGTGATGCCGGGGCGCCCGAAGGCGTTGCCCAGGACCACGAAGGCGGTCTTGCGGCCTACGCCGGGGAGCTTGACGAGGTCTTCGAGGCGGCCGGGGACCTCGCCCCCGAAGTCCTCCACCAGGGCCTTGGAGAGCCCTATCACCGACTTCGTCTTGGCCCGGAAGAAACCGGTGGGGCGGAGGATCTCCTCGACCTCCTCCGGGTTCGCCACGGCGAGGTCCTCGGGAGTGGGGTACTTGGCGAAGAGCCCCGGAGTCGTCTGGTTCACCCGCAGGTCGGTCGTCTGAGCCGACAGGACCGTGGCGATCACCAGCTGGAAGGGGTTCTCGAAGTCCAGCTCCGGGTGGGCGTACGGGTACACCTCGGCGAGCTCACGGTTGATACGGCGGGCGCGGCGCACGAGAGCGGCGTGGGACTCTGCGGTCGCCTTCTTGGGGGCGGTCCGGGTGGAGGCCGCCTGCTTGGCCGGCGCCGTCTTCTTCGCGACGGTCTTGGCGGGGACCGCCTTCTTGGCGACTTTCTTGGCAACGGTCTTGGCAGGCGTCGCCTTCTTGGCGGCAGCCGTCTTCTTCTCGGACGTGGCTGTCGCCTTCGTGGACGTGGTCGCCGTGGACGTGGTCGCCGCCTTCTTGATCGTGGCCGTCGCCTTCTTGGTCACGCCTGTCTTCTTGTCGGTCGTGGCTGTCGCCTTTTCGGCCATCTTCTTCGCGGCCTTCTTCGTGACCGGCTTCACCGGCGCCGATTTTGCCGCTTTTGTCGTTTTCATACTTCCGGCGGGGCTCTGTTCGCCCACAGCGGAATCGCGACGTACAACCACCCGCCCAGCCCCCTTGGCCTGTGCTCTCACCGGCGATTTGGACACTCGGCCAGCCTAAAGCCCACCACCGACATCCGCCCCGGACCCAGAAGATCAGCCCCCAATTGGCCCCCTGCCGCACTGCCCGGCACGCCAGTGCGGCAGACTTGTGACTGATCACACTGTTTGGACCGTCCAGCAAGATGGGGAACACGGTCCCCTGGTATCACGGGGGAGCAAGATCCCCTGAGCAGGTCGACAAGGAGAGAACTCGTGGACGACGTTCTGCGGCGCGCCCCGCTCTTCGCGGCGCTCGATGACGAGCAGGCCGCGGAGCTCCGCGCCTCCATGAGTGAGGTGACCCTCGCACGCGGCGACGCTCTCTTCCACGAGGGCGACCCCGGTGACCGCCTCTACGTGGTCACCGAGGGCAAGGTGAAGCTCCACCGCACCTCACCCGACGGCCGCGAGAACATGCTGGCCGTCCTGGGCCCCGGTGAGCTCATCGGCGAACTGTCGCTGTTCGACCCGGGCCCGCGCACGGCGACCGCCACCGCGCTGACCGAGGTCAAGCTGCTCGGTCTCGGCCACGGCGACCTCCAGCCCTGGCTGAACGCCCGGCCCGAGGTGGCCGCCGCGCTGCTGCGCGCCGTCGCCCGGCGCCTGCGCAAGACCAACGACCAGATGTCCGACCTGGTCTTCTCGGACGTGCCCGGCCGCGTGGCCCGCGCGCTCCTGGACCTCTCCCGCCGCTTCGGCGTGCAGTCGGAGGAGGGCATCCACGTCGTGCACGACCTGACGCAGGAGGAGCTGGCCCAGCTGGTCGGCGCGTCCCGCGAGACGGTCAACAAGGCGCTCGCCGACTTCGCGGGCCGCGGCTGGCTCCGCCTGGAGGCCCGCGCGGTCATCCTGCTGGACGTGGAGCGCCTCGCGAAGCGCTCGCGCTGACCACACGGCGCGCCGAGACCACACGGCGCGCCGACTTTCGACGCACCTGAAGGGCCCTGCCGTACAGCGGGGCCCTTCTCGTGTCCCCGGCGGTCGCCGGTACCACCTGTGCGGCCGCCCGGCGCCGGACAGGCCCTAGATGAGGCCGTGTTCCCGGAGGTAGTCCATCTGCGCCCGGACCGACAGCTCCGCCGCCGGCCACAACGAACGGTCCACGTCCGCGTACACGTGCGCGACGACCTGGGCCGGCGACCGGTAGCCGTTCTCGACCGCCGTCTCGACCTGGGCGAGACGGTGGGCGCGGTGGGCGAGATAGAACTCCACGGCGCCCTGGGCGTCTTCCAGGACGGGCCCGTGCCCCGGCAGCACGGTGTGCACGCCGTCGTCCACGGTGAGGGACCTGAGCCGCCGCAGCGAGTCGAGATAGTCGCCCAGGCGGCCGTCGGGGTGGGCCACGACGGTCGTACCGCGACCGAGGATGGTGTCACCCGTCAGGACGGCCCGATCGGCCGGGAGATGGAAGCACAGCGAGTCGGCGGTGTGGCCGGGGGTCGGCACGACACGCAGTTCGAGCCCGCCGACGGTGATGACGTCCCCGTGCGCGAGCCCCTCGTCCCCGAGCCGCAGCGCCGGATCCAGTGCCCGCACCTTCGTGTCCGTCAGTTCGGCGAACCGCGCGGCGCCCTCGGCGTGATCGGGGTGCCCGTGCGTCAGCAGGGTCAGCGCCACCCGCTTCCCCGCCTTCTCGGCGGTGTCCACGACATTGCGCAGATGTACGTCGTCCAGGGGCCCGGGGTCGATCACGACCGCCAGGTCGGAGTCCGGCTCGGAGACGATCCAGGTGTTGGTGCCGTCCAGGGTCATCGCGGACGCGTTGGGCGCGAGCACGTTGACGGCGCGCGAGGTGGCGGAGCCGGAGAGGACCCCGCCTCGCGGCTGGCCGGGGAGGGCGGCGGCGTCGGTCATGCGGGGGCTCCACCGGTCGGGATGTGCTTGGTGAACTCGTCGTGGCCGGGCCAGGCGAGGACGACTTCGCCGTTCTCCAGGCGGGCCTTGGCCAGGACGGGGGTCAGATCGCGGGCGGGAGCGGCGGCGAGGACGTCGGCGGCGCTGCCGTACGGGATGAGCTGGCGCAGGGTCGCGACGGTGGGCGGCATCATCAGGAGCTCGCCCTTGTCGTATCCGTCCGCCGCGTCCGCGGGACGGATCCAGACCGTACGGTCGGCCTCCGTGGAGGCGTTGCGGGTGCGCTGGCCCTCCGGGAGGGCGGCCACGAAGAACCAGGTGTCGTAGCGGCGGGTTTCGAACTCCGGGGTGATCCAGCGGGTCCAGACGCCCAGGAGGTCGGACCTGAGCACGAGTCCCCGGCGGTCGAGGAACTCGGCGAAGGAGAGGTCGCGGGCGACCAGGGCCGCGCGGTCCGCCTCCCAGTCCTCGCCGGTGGTGTCGCCGACCACGGTGTCCGGGGTGGGCCCGGCCAGCAGAACGCCGGCCTCCTCGTACGTCTCGCGGACCGCCGCGCAGACGACGGCCTGGGCGGACGTCTCGTCGGTACCGAGCCTTTTCGCCCACCACGCGCGCGTGGGGCCCGCCCAGCGGATCTGGTGCTCGTCGTCGCGTGGGTCCACGCCGCCACCCGGGTACGCGTACGCGCCTCCGGCGAAGGCCATGGAGGCGCGTCTGCGCAGCATGTGCACCACAGGCGTGGTGGGGGTGTCCTTGAGCAGCATGACGGTGGCCGCACGCTTGGGGGGCACCGGGGTCAGCGTGCCCTCCGCGAGCGCGCGGATCCGCTCGGGCCACTCCGGTGGATACCACTGCCCATTCGCCATGGCCGGAGGCTATCCCGAGCCGGGCGAATGTTCGAGGGGCTCATGGGGATCTCCGGGCCGGGGTGGGGGCCCGAGCCGCGTGCTCCCGCGCGGGACGCGGCCCCGACCGGCTACACCGCCGTCAGCTCCACCTGGATCTCGACCTCGACCGGGGCATCCAGCGGGAGGACGGCCACGCCGACCGCGCTGCGGGCGTGGACGCCCTTGTCGCCCAGGGCCGCGCCCAGAAGCTCGCTCGCGCCGTTCAGGACACCCGGCTGGCCGGTGAAGTCCGAGGCCGAGGCCACGAAGCCGACGACCTTCACGACGCGCGCGATGCGGTCGAGGTCGCCCGCGACGGACTTGACCGCGGCCAGCGCGTTCAGCGCGCAGATGCGGGCCAGGTCCTTGGCCTCCTCGGCGGTGACCTCCGCACCCACCTTGCCGGTGAGCGGAAGCTTGCCGTCCACCATCGGCAGCTGCCCCGCCGTGAAGACGTACACACCGGACTGCACGGCGGGCTGGTAGGCGGCCAGCGGCGGAACGACGTCCGGCAGTGTCAGGCCGAGCTCCGCGAGCTTCGCCTCGACGGCGCCGCTCATGCCGACTTCTCGCGCTTCAGGTAGGCCACCAGCTGCTCGGGGTTGTTCGGCCCGGGCACGACCTGGACGAGCTCCCAGCCGTCCTCGCCCCAGGTGTCCAGAATCTGCTTCGTGGCATGGACGAGCAGCGGCACGGTTGCGTATTCCCACTTGGTCATGTCGCCGACTGTAGCCGTTGCCGCCGGGGGCCTCGCGCACACGTTGTCCACAGCCTCCTGCGTACTACGGCGACGGACTGGTTAGGCTCGAAGACGTGAGCAGGCTCCAGGTCGTCAGCGGCAAGGGCGGTACCGGCAAGACCACGGTAGCCGCAGCCCTCGCGCTCGCCCTCGCAACCGAGGGCAAGCGCACCCTCCTCGTCGAGGTCGAGGGCAGGCAGGGCATCGCGCAGCTCTTCGAGACAGAAGCGCTGCCCTACGAGGAGCGGAAGATCGCCGTCGCTCCGGGGGGCGGGGAGGTGTACGCCCTCGCCATCGACCCCGAACTGGCGCTTCTGGACTACCTCCAGATGTTCTACAAACTGGGCAGCGCCGGCCGGGCCCTGAAGAAGCTCGGCGCCATCGACTTCGCGACCACCATCGCCCCCGGTGTCAGGGACGTGCTCCTCACGGGCAAGGCGTGTGAGGCCGTACGCAGGAAGGACAAGAGCGGGCAGTTCGCGTACGACTACGTCGTCATGGACGCGCCACCCACGGGGCGGATCACGCGCTTCCTGAACGTCAACAAGGAGGTCGCGGGCCTCGCCAAGATCGGCCCGATACACAATCAGGCGCAGGCCGTGATGCGCGTCCTGAAGTCGCCGGAGACGGCCGTGCACTTGGTGACGCTGCTGGAGGAGATGCCCGTCCAGGAGACCGCGGACGGCATCGCCGAGCTGCGGGCGGCGAAGCTCCCGGTGGGGCGGATCATCGTGAACATGGTGCGGCCCGCGCTCCTGGACGAGGTCGACCTCGATCTCACCGGCGCCGTCGCACGCAGCGCCATCGCCAAGTCGCTCTCGGCGGCCGGACTCGGCGGCGCCCGTCGCGGCGGGAACGCCGAGCGGCTCGTCGGCCCCCTCCTGGAACAGGCCGAGGAGTACGCCGAGCGGCACACCCTGGAGCGCGAGCAGCGCGCCGTCCTGACCGAGCAGGACCTGCCGCTGCACGAACTCCCCCTGCTCGTTGAGGGAATGGACCTGGCGGGCCTGTACGAGCTCGCAACGGAACTGCGCACTCAAGGGATCTCATGAGTCTCGACCCGGCCCGCGTACTCGACGTCGACCCGCTGCTCGACGACCCCAGGACCCGCATCGTGGTGTGCTGCGGCTCGGGCGGCGTCGGCAAGACGACCACGGCGGCGGCCCTGGGGCTGCGCGCCGCCGAGCGGGGCCGCAAGGTGGTCGTGCTCACCATCGACCCGGCGCGCAGGCTCGCGCAGTCGATGGGCATCGACTCCCTCGACAACGTCCCACGCCGTGTGAAGGGCGTCGACGACTCCGCGGGCGGCGAGCTGCACGCCATGATGCTCGACATGAAGCGCACCTTCGACGAGATCGTCGAGGCGCACGCGGACGGCGAGCGGGCGGCCGTGATCCTGAACAACCCCTTCTACCAGTCGCTTTCGGCGGGCTTCGCGGGCACGCAGGAGTACATGGCGATGGAGAAGCTGGGCCAGCTCCGGGCGCGGGACGAGTGGGACCTGATCGTCGTCGACACGCCGCCGTCGCGCTCGGCGCTCGACTTCCTGGACGCGCCGAAGCGGCTCGGGTCCTTCCTCGACGGACGGCTGATCCGGCTCCTCACGGCCCCGGCGAAGCTGGGCGGGCGTGCGGGGATGAAGTTCCTGAACGTCGGGATGTCGATGATGACCGGCACCCTGGGGAAGCTGCTGGGGGGACAGCTCCTCAAGGACGTGCAGACGTTCGTGGCGGCGATGGACACGACGTTCGGGGGCTTTCGTACGCGCGCGGACGCCACGTACAAGCTGCTCCAGGCGCCCGGGACGGCATTCCTGGTGGTGGCGGCCCCGGAGCGGGACGCGCTGCGCGAGGCCGCGTACTTCGTGGAACGGCTGGCGGCCGAGGACATGCCGTTCGCCGGCCTCGTGCTCAACCGGGTGCACGGCAGTAGTGCCGCCCAGCTGTCCGCCGAGCGGGCGCTCGCGGCGGCGGAGAATCTCGATGCCGAGGCCGCGGAAAATCTTGACGACGCCCGCATTGTGGATCAGGAGGGCGGGAAAGCTGGACTTCGTAACTCTCCCGACACGTACGGCAGTTCAGAATCTCCCGCTTCCGAGACATCAGCTCCCGATGGCTCCGAAGGTCCAGCCGGCTCCGACGGTTCCGATGAAGGCTCCCCCGCCGCCACGGACAGCACAGACGCCACGGACAGGACCGACGCGCCGACCGACACGCCGCCGCACGGACACCGGACCGTCGAACAACTCACCGCAGGCCTGCTGAGGCTGCACGCCGAGCGCATGCAGCTGCTCTCCCGCGAGCAGCGCACGCGTGACCGCTTCGCCGCGCTCCACCCGGAGGTGGCGGTTGCCGAAGTTGCCGCGCTGCCCGGCGACGTACACGATCTCGCAGGACTGCGGAACATCGGAGACCGGCTCGCGGCCAACCGGCCGGAGCTGCCTGAAGCCGGCGCCTGAGCGGCGCCGTCCACGGGCCCGGGCCGGACCTGAGTCATGGGCTCGTGACCGGACCTGAGTCATGAAACTCGCGGCCAGGCCTGAGTCATGGCCTCATGGCCTCATGGCTGAGCCTGAGTCGGCTGGGCCTGAGATGGCCTGAGGCGGGTGGGTCCGAGGCGACGGGTGGGTCCGACGCGGGCCGAGGTGGCCCCGCGGGACGCCCTCCGTGGCACTGTCACCCCACCGCCGCGTAGCGCTCGTACACCTCTTCCTCGTCGAGGGGCAGCAGGCCCGCGCCGCGCTCGTACTCCGTACGCGCGGTCTCCAGCAGGCGACGCCACGAGGTGACGGTGGGACGCCTGCGCAGCAGTGCGCGACGCTCCCGCTCCGTCATGCCACCCCACACGCCGAATTCGACGCGATTGTCGAGCGCATCGGCGAGGCACTCCGTGCGTACCGGACATCCGGTGCACACTGCCTTCGCCCTGTTCTGCGCTGCTCCTTGAACGAACAGTTCATCCGGATCGGTAGTGCGGCAGGCCGCCTGCGCACTCCAGTCGGTTACCCAGCCCATACCGGCGCCGTCCTCTCCCGAATCGAGGCTCCCCCACGGCGGCAGCGGCATATTCACCGCCGCCAGTTGAGGACGTTACGGAAGGCAGGCACAGCGCAACACCCCCTGCGGGCCCAATCTTGAATGGCCCGAACGGACTATGCGTAAGCGGCAGATCACCCGGGGGAGTGAGCGGCGGACATACGTGAGTATCCCGGCAAACCGGGACAGTTCAGTTGAGTCACAACGGACACCTGGTGACGCATGAGGCTGATTCGGACACGACCTCCCCAAAAAAGTTGGGGAACCTCCGGAACGATTCGGGGTCGCCGGACGTATTGATACGTGGCCATACTGCTGTGACAGTTGAGAGCAGCTTAGGCCAAGGCATATACGCGTGTCCGGCGAATGAGAACGTAGGCTGCCCCCATGCCAAAGAAGCGCTCGGGCGGTGGTCTGTCGCCAACGCAACAGGCCGCCAAGTTCCTCGGTGTCAGCGTGCTCGCTGGAGCAGTCATGGCCGGAATCGCGCTGCCCGCAGCGGGCGCGCTCGGTCTCGCGGCCAAGGGTTCCGTCCAGGGGTTCGACGAGATCCCCGACAACCTGAAGAGTCCCGCGCTGAGTCAGCGCACCACCATCCTGGACAGCAAGGGCGGTCAGATCGCGACGGTGTACTCGCGCGACCGTACGGTGGTCGACCTCAAGGACATCTCGCCGTACATGCAGAAGGCGATCGTCGCGATCGAGGACTCCCGCTTCTACCAGCACGGCGCGATCGACCTGAAGGGCGTCCTGCGCGCCGTGAACCAGAACGCGCAGAACGGCGGGGTCGCCCAGGGCGCCTCCACGCTCACCCAGCAGCTGGTGAAGAACTACTTCGTGGAGGAGGCCGGCGACGACCCGACGAAGGTCGCCCAGGCCACCCAGCAGACCCTCGGCCGCAAGGTCCGCGAGCTCAAGTACGCGATCCAGCTGGAAGAGAAGCTCGGCAAGAAGAAGATCCTCGAGAACTACCTGAACATCACGTTCTTCGGCGAGCAGGCCTACGGCGTCGAGGCCGCCGCCCAGCGTTACTTCTCCAAGCCCGCCAAGGACCTGAACCTCCAGGAGTCGGCGATGCTCGCGGGCATCGTCCAGTCACCCAGCCGGTACGACCCGGTGAACGACGAGGCGGAGGCCACCAAGCGGCGCAACACCGTGCTGCAGCGCATGGCCGAGGTTCACGACATCTCCCAGCAGGATGCCGACAAGGCCAAGGAAGCGAAGCTGGACCTGAAGGTCAGCCGGCCGAAGAACGGCTGCATCACGGCGGTCAAGGGCGCGAGCTTCTTCTGCAAGTACGTGGAGAACGTGTTCCTGACCGACCCGGTCTTCGGCAAGACCAAGGAGGCCCGGGCGAAGGTCTGGAACCAGGGCGGCCTGACCATCCGTACGACGCTCGACCCGCAGGCGCAGGAGTCGGTGCAGTCCTCGATCAAGTCCCACGTCAAGAAGTCGGACTCGGTCGCCACGGCGGCCACCCTGGTCGAGCCCGGCACCGGGAAGATCGTCGGCATGGGCCAGTCGAGGCCGTACGGCTACGGGAAGAACGAGACCGAGTACAACTACTCGGTCGACCGTGACATGGGCGGTTCGAACTTCGGCTTCCCGACCGGTTCGACCTTCAAGCCGTTCGTGGCCGCGGCCGCGCTGGAGGAGGGGCGGCCGGCGACCCAGCACTACTCGTCGCCGTACGAGATGCTCTACCCCAGCCCCGTACAGACGTGCAGCAGCAAGCCCTGGACCAACCTGACCAACGAGAAGCTGTCGAACGAGAGCACCGAGGAGAAGGGCCCGTACGCGCTGAAGACGGCGATGGCCAAGTCGGTCAACACCTACTTCGTGCAGATGATCTCCGACATCGGCATCTGCCCCGTGGTGAAGATGACCGACAAGCTGCACGTCGTGCAGGGCAACGGCGACAAGCTGCCCGAGGTGCCCGCCATCACCCTCGGCTCCAAGGGCATCTCCCCGCTGACCATGGCGAGCGCGTACGCCACCTTCGCCTCCCGGGGCATGTACTGCACCCCGATCGCCATCGAGTCGATCACCCAGAAGGCCGACGGCAAGGAGAAGTCGCTCGAGGTCCCGAAGTCGACCTGCTCCCGGGCCATGTCCGAGAAGACCGCGGACACCGTCAACACACTGCTCCAGGGCGTGATCGACTCCGGTACGGGTCAGCAGGCCGGTCTCTCCGACCGCGACAACGCCGGTAAGACGGGTACGACGGACGAGCGCAAGAACGCCTGGTTCGTCGGGTACACGCCGAACCTGTCGGGCGCGGTCTGGGTCGGCAGCCCCAAGCAGAACGTCAAGATGACGAACATCAACATCGGCGGCGTCTACCGCGCCCTCGTCTACGGCGGTGAGGTGCCCGGCCCGATCTGGAAGGACGCCATGACCGGCGCCCTCTCGGGCAAGAACTCCCCGTCCTTCAACCTCGTCGACATTCCGGACGACAAGCCCAAGGACGACGGCCAGGACCCGACCGACGGCGACAACAACGGCGACCACAGGGGCAACGCGAACGGCGGGAACACCACCAACGGCAACACGATCAACGGGAACACGATCAGTGGCGCCAACGGTGACACGAACGGTGGCGGCTTCCCGACGCCTTCGTTCTCGATCCCCTCGGGCTTCATCCAGGGACAGAACGGCAACGGCAACGGGGGTCGTAACGGGTAACCCCGTGACGACCGCCGGCCGAGAACGGCCCAGCACAGTCGTCGGCCTCGGCGCTTCCCCAGTCGGGGGAGCGCCGAGGCCGACGGCGTTCGGTGAGCAAGCGGGTACGGGTAGAGGTACCGGGGTACGGCTACGGAGTTCTACTACTGCTTCTGCTGCTGCTCTTACTGGCGCTGGGTCTGGTCCCTCTCGGGCTCAGCCCGCGAGCAGCTTCTTGACCACGGCGGCGACCCGGCCGCCCTCGGCAAGCCCCGCGACCTTCGGGTTCACGATCTTCATGACCTGACCCATGGCACGCGGCCCCTCGGCACCCGCCGCCCTGGCCTCCTCGACGGCCTGCGCGACGATCTGCTGGAGCTCGTCGTCGGACAGCTGCTTGGGCAGGTACGTGGCGAGGATCTCCCCCTCCGCCTTCTCCCGCTCGGCCGACTCGGGACGCCCGCCCTGCGCGAAGGCGTCCGCGGCCTCGCGGCGCTTCTTCGCCTCGCGGGTGATCACCTTCTGTACTTCGTCGTCGGAGAGCTCGCGCTTCGTCTTGCCGGCGACCTCTTCCTTGGTGATCGCGGCGAGGGTCAGCCGGAGCGTCGAGGAGCGGAGCTCGTCGCGCTCCTTGATGGCGGAGTTGAGGTCTTCCTGCAGCTTCGACTTGAGCGTGGTCATGCCGTCGATTGTCGCAGGTGTGGTGCGGCGGTCGCCTGCTGATTTCAGCGCCGTGCCCTGGGACGCGCCGTCGATGGGCGCGAGGCTGTCCACAGGTTCGAGGCTGTCCACAGGGTGGAACGCGGGGCTGCCGGGGTCTGACACGATGGACGTATGCGCGCGCAATACGGAGTACCCCTGGGAATCGCGGCGGTGGGCGCCGCCGGACTGTTGTACGCGGCGGGTTTCGAGGCCCGCTCGTTCCGCCTCCGACGGGTGACGGTCCCGGTCCTGCCACCAGGCATGCGGCCGCTGCGCGTCCTCCAGGTCTCCGACATCCACATGGTGAGCGGTCAGCGCAAGAAGCAGCGCTGGCTGCGCTCCCTGGCCGGGCTGCGCCCCGACTTCGTCATCAACACCGGGGACAACCTCTCCGACCCGGAGGGCATCCCCGAAGTCCTGGACGCCCTCGGCCCGTTGATGGAGTTCCCGGGTGCGTACGTCTTCGGTTCGAACGACTACTACGGCCCCAAACTCCGCAACCCCGCCTTGTACCTGCTGGAGAAGTCCAAGGGCCGCCACGGTCTGAACGGCAACAGGCCGGCCGTGGGCGTCATCCACAACCCGTGGGAGGACCTGCGCGACGGCTTCGACACGGCGGGCTGGCTGAACCTGACGAACACCCGGGGGACGCTCAAGATAGAAGGCGCCGAGATCGAGCTGACCGGCCTCGACGACCCGCACATCAAGCGGGACCGCTACGCGCGCGTGGCCGGCGGCCCGTCGGAGTCGGCCGACTTCTCGATGGGCGTGGTCCACGCCCCGTACCTGCGTTCGCTCGACGCGTTCACGGCGGACGGCTATCCCCTGATCCTGGCCGGCCACACTCACGGCGGCCAGCTGTGCCTCCCCTTCTACGGCGCCTTCGTCACCAACTGCGACCTGGACACGGACCGCGTGAAGGGCCTGTCCACGCATACGGCGGAGGGGCGAACGTCGTACATGCACGTCTCTGCGGGCTGCGGCACGAACCGCTACACGCCGGTACGGTTCGCGTGCCCGCCGGAGGCGTCACTGCTGACGCTGGTCGCTCGGCAGTAGGCCGGACGACGACGGCAGGGCGGACGGAAACGAGTCGGCCGGAGTGGGGCCGTCGATCGTGAGGGCCGTCGAGCGTGAGGGGCGGTCGGCGGCGGCGCCGGGCGGAGCGATCAAGGCGTCGAAGCCGAAGTCGATGTCGAAGTTGACGTGAAAGTTGATGTCGATGTTGATGTTGATGCCGATGTTGATGGGGCGCAGGTCAGCGCCCCGCCGTCACCCACCCGGGTGACCCATATAGCCCGATTCGCCCCCCGTGCTTAGCGTGGGGACATGATCGCCCCGCTCCCCAGGGACATACCCGACCTGCCCGCGATACCGGGCATCCCCCCGCCGATCCCCTCTGTCGTCCCGGCGACGGCGGTGACGACCCCCGTGCGCCGCCCCCTGGCGGCCACCTTCCGCCTCCTGATCGCCCTCGTCGCGGCCGCGGGCGTGGCCGTCGAGATGCGCCTGGGCAGTCCGCTCCACGTGCTCAGCTACTTCACCATCCAGGCCAACCTGCTGGTGGCGCTGGTCTTCGCCGCCTCGGCCCGGCGGGCGTGGACGGCACGTCGCCCACTGCCCGCGGTCCTCACCGGCGGCACGCTGCTCTACATCTCGATCACGGGCCTGGTCTACCACCTGATCCTGACGGACCCGTCCAGCGGCTTCTCCATGACCGGGGGCGTCGCCCCGCTCGCTTCCTGGCAGACGGTGTCGAACCAGATCCTGAACACGGCGATCCCCATCGCCGCGGTGATCGACTGGCTCCTGCTGACCCGCCCGGCGCCGTTCGCCCTGCGGCATGCGACCACGTGGCTTCTCTACCCCCTCGCCTACCTGGCCTTTTCCCTCACCCGCGGAGCGATGCTGTCGCCGGGTACGCCGGCGCGCTACCTCTACCCCTTCGTGGACGTCGACCGGCACGGCTACGTGGGCATCCTCGGCAACACCGCGATCCTCGGCGTCGCCTTCTATGCCCTCGCCCTCGTCGTCATCGTCCTGGACCACGTCCGCCCCGACCCGTTCCGCCACCGCAGCCGACGCCCCGAAAACCGGATTTCGTCTCCGGCCACCAGTGGGCTAAAGTAAACGACGTCGCCGCGAGAGCAGCGACAATCGGGGTGTAGCGCAGCTTGGCAGCGCGCTTCGTTCGGGACGAAGAGGTCGTGGGTTCAAATCCCGCCACCCCGACAGCCATAACACCAGGTCAGGCCCGGTGCTGAGAGATCAGCGCCGGGCCTGATTTGTTGTGCGAGCCCGTCTTGGGAGCCGTTTGGGAGCCGACTTCGAGATACGGCTCCCGAACGGCTCCCAAGGGCGCCAGCATGGACTAGGTCGGCCAGCAGTGCGCAAACTCCAGGGTGCGACCTCCACCGCCGCGGCGACGGCCCCGTTCTGGCGGTACTGGCGCCGCATCGCCGTGGCGGCATCGGCGTGGTCCGGATCGGTCAGCGTCTGGTGACGGGCCCAGCAGCGTGTCCCGCCCCAGGTGCTGTGGCTATTCGGTGAAGAGCCTGCGATCACGGTGCTTGATCGGTTCGAATGGGATCATGACCAGGGGGATAGCTCGTGCGAGCGCTCGTAGCGCTCAGCTCCGAAGGATCGCCAATCGCGGATCCCTAAGGGCAGGACGGCGAGGGCGGCGTTGGTGGTCTCCCTTGGGGCCGCGCCGCCCTGGACAGCGGCGACGAGCACCGCAACGCGCCAGGGCAGTCGATACACCGTCAGCCGGGGATTCCGCAGGTGAGACCGTCAATTGGGCACGACGGGTCGAAGTGGCGGTGGCGCTGGTAACGAGCATTGCGGCTATTGGCGCTCTGGTTTTCACGAGCCGCTCGGTTACTCAGGCACAGGAAGGGCTCGGGCTATCCCAAGAAGGGCAGATCACCGACAGGTACAACGCCGCAGTGGAGAACTTGGGTGACGAGGCCATGGATGTGCGACTCGGTGGAATCTACAGTCTCCAACGGATCATGCAGGACTCGCGGCGAGATCACCCGACTGTCGTGAATGTCCTATCTACCTACGTCCGCACTCACTCGGCCAAGATCCATATGCCCGCGGAGGGGAAGGCGTTTCTTCCCGGCGAAGACGAGCTGCCGGCTGACATCCAGGCTGCGATCACAGTTCTTGCAAGCAGAAATGTCAAATATGACGGAAAAATGAAAGTAAACCTGCAATACAGTCACCTGTTCTTGGCGGATCTCGAGGAAGCCGAGCTTGCCGGGGCCGATCTGGAATGGGTTGATCTGAGTGTGGCAAGGCTAGATGGAGCGAACCTGCGAGGTGCAAACCTGGAATCTGCATCGCTTAGCGATGCAGACCTCCCGGGGGCAAACCTGCGAGGCGCAAGCCTGCGGGGGGCAAGTTTGGAAGATGTGGACCTGAAAGGCGCAGACCTAAGGGATGCGGACCTGAGGGATGCAGATCTGGGAACCGTTCGAGGGGTGACCGTCGCACAGATCCTCTCAACGAGACTTAGCTCGCAAACTAAACTCCCGCCCGAAATAGCCAAGAACCCTAAGGTCATCGAGGCCATTCCGAAATCAACCGACGTTTTCGCTGACGGGTGAAGCATGTGTAACGGGGCATGGCAGGCAGCTTCATGGCGCCGTGAATGAAGTACTGCTTGCATCGATTTAGGTGGCCTTGGTTGGTCGGTCTCAGTTCTGATCTCGATAGTGGGTTGTTCCGTGGTCGTACACGAGTATCCGAAGTCATCCGGTGAGGTGCCTGAACAGCATTCTGGCGCACTAAGAGGACACTGATGGATTCCTGTGAGCCAATATCCGACAACTCGTAATGCGTAGTTCCGACCTGGGGCGGGGTCCGCAGGTCGAGGCGTCCGGCACCCCAGGGGGCCAAACAGGGGCCAACCGGCGTGAATGACGGGCGACGGTTGTGGACGTCTACGGATGGCGATCACAACCAACTCACCAGCCAGCACGATGGTTGGACATGTCTGGGTAGGCAGATATCGCGTTCGGGACGAAGAGGTCGTGGGTTCAAATCCCGCCACCTCGACAGCGAAGTACCAGGTCAGGGGCCTAATCCGCTTAGCGGGTCGGGTCCCTGAGTGGTTTCTGGGGTCGTTTTGGGAGCCGTTTGGGAGCCAAGTTCGTGATTCGGCTCCCGGGGGAACCGAATCGAACCATCAGGCAGGAGCACCCTCTCGAGCTTCACGGGCGGCCGCTCGACGAGCTGAGCGCTTCCACGTCGCCGAGGACCTTCAGAAGATCATCTGACAGCTGCTGAGAGAGTGGCCATCGAGCCGGAGGGCTCAGCATCCAGCCCGAGGCATACGACCCGAGGCTGGACGTCGACTTCACCGTTGGCCGGACTGAGCCAGGCGCAGCTGGCCCGCGAGGCTGGGCTCACACCTGCCGCGATCAGTCAATTCGAGAGCGGTGCGGCGCGCCCGAGCCCGGATACGGTCGGCGCCTTGGCCGAGATCCTCGCGGTGCCCCCCGCGTTCTTCCACGAGGCGATGGCCGAGAGCCATGAAGGCTTCTTCCGGTCACTGCGCCGGACGTCGGTGGTCGACCGCCGACGCGCCCGAGCAGTCGCTCACGTCGCCCACGACCTCGCCATCCACGCGTCGGCCGCACAGCGGTTCTGCGCAAGTGACGTGCCGATGATCCCTGTGAGCGGACTGGAGGCCCCTGCGTCCGAGATCGAGCAGACTGCGGCCCGAGTCCGGTCCCTATGGAAGGTTCCCCCGGGCCCGGCCCCAAACGTCGTCGAACTTCTAGAGGCGCACGGGGTCGCCGTGATTCGTCTCCCACTCGACAGCGCGGACGTTGACGCCTTCTCCCTGCCCTTCCCCGACAACCCTGTCGTCGTCCTAGGTACCGACAAGAACGACCGCGCACGGTCACGGTTCGACGCCGCGCATGAACTCGCCCATCTTGTGCTGCACGGTGAGCAGATCTGGGGTGTCAAAGAGGTCGAGACGCAGGCCCATCAGTTCGCGGCGGCGTTCCTTATGCCTGCCGAGGACATTTACGACCAGTTGCCGACCACGATCGACTGGTCAACCTTGTTCGAACTCAAGCGGTTCTGGCAGGTGTCTCTCGCCGCCCTGCTCATGCGCGCTCGGACCCTGGGCCGCATTAGTGACAGCACGTACTTGACGGCCATCAAGACGGCATCCGCCAGGGGGTGGCGCCGCGTCGAACCGGTTCCCCTAGGCCGACCGGAGCAACCGGCAAGGCTGTTGAGCTACCTCGCCTCGCCCGAGAGTGGCCCTGCCCGAGCTGTTCTGCCTCCGCGAATCGTGGAGAGCATCGGAACAGCGTCGGCGGCGTGACTGCAAGCGCCCCCTCGACTTGCCTCCCCTTGGGAGTCTGGGAGCCGAACTTAGAAACCCGCTCCCACGAAAGCCAGATCATCCCCCGTCGAGGTTCTCCCCCAGCGCGGAGCGTGTCTTGACGATCTCGGACTCGGCGAGTTCGCGAGCGCCGTGGGCCCGGTCTGCAGCCTTCTTCCCGATGGCCAGAAATCCGAAGAGCCCTGTGATGAACCCAACCAGGACTGCGCTGACGCTCGCGACACGGGCAGCTGAGACCGCGTACCGAAGATTCAAACGGGCTGCGGCTCGCTGCCCCTGCGCCCATCGTTTCCTCGCGGAGTCGGCAGCATTGGCCGTGCCTGCGGCGCAGACCTCCGTGAGAGCCGTGAACACGAAGGCCAACGGGACCAATCCACCAAGGGCGAACAGCACGGCGCCAAAGACGGCTCCGACGTAACCCCCAGCCGTTTGTGGGGCCGTGAAAGCTGCAACGACGCAGTAGACGGACGACGCGAGTAGCCAGACGGTGAGCAAGGTCCAGCCGAGCAACGTCCCGCCGGGCCCCGCCTCGTCCGCTTCTTCCGGTTGATGCCCGGCCGGAGATTCCTTCTCGTTGCGCTGGTGCTCCTGGGACGCCTGGGGCTCGTCATCTCGCCCGTGGTTCGGACGTGACGTCTGGTGGTTATTGACGTCTCCGTACACATTGCCCGCGATGAACACGCCAGGCCCGCGGTTGTGCTGCCCGCTCTGGCTCTGAGGGTCAGTTGTGTCTGCCATGCCCCGTGCCGTGGTTGATAGTGAGGCCGCCTTCAACGTTCCCGTTGATGAAGGTGCCCGTTCCGTGGTTGTGCTGGTTGACCACGGAGGTCGGATGGTCCTGTCGGGCCAGAGCCAACAGCTCGGCATACGCGACCGGTTCCGACTCCGCGAGTCGTACGAGCACGGGAGCCCACGCGACCGCGGCGGCCCGTACGACAGCCTCACGGTCACCCGCCTGGGCTTGGGCGACAGCACTCCGATCTCGGTCCAGACGCTCAAGCTGAGCCGCTGCCTCGTCCTCTCGACCGCTGCGTCGGATCAGACGGCCAATGGCCTCACGGACCCTCTGGTACCCCTCCTGGGTCGCCTGGGTGAGGAAGGCCGCCGCCATGGTGGTCGCTGCGAACGTCACTTCGTCCACTTCGTATTCCCCCCAACTGGTCGCAGCACTGTATCCACGCGCGCCGCAGGCGGCGGCCGGAACGGCTCATCCCGCATCCCAGGCCGGCTCAAGGGGCAAGCCGACTCAACTCAACAGCCCGCCAATGGCGTTGGCGAGGGCTTCGCCTCCTTGCTGGACTGCGGTGCCCACAACAAGCGCGGGCAACGCCTGCGCGATCCCGCGCAGTGTGCCGACCTGCGGCGGCGCATCGGGGGTCGCGAGCGAGGTGTCGACGGTGTCCGCCATAGCGCGCAGGACCGTCGCGTTCTGCAAGTCCGCCGCGTTGCGGTCGACATCCGCGCGGAACGCGGCGAGGAGGCCGCGCACAGCGTCGATGTCGACCGCGCCCTGAACCGAGGCAGACTGATGGATGCTGGAGATGTTCTGTCCCACCACGTTCTGCAACGGTGCGTTGTTGTTACCCCCGATGCTGATGCCCGAGCCATGGCCCGGGTCCGGCTCGGGGCGACGCCGTCCCACAACCATTACTTGCCTCCCTGATTCTTGTTGTCCTGGCCGACGCCACTGATGCCACTGCCGGCGACGTTCTGGATGGGAGCGTTGTTGTCCCCATAGACGAGGATGTTGTTGGTCACGGTGGCGACCTGCCGTTCGTACGCAGCCAAGTCGATCCCCTGCTCGTCGAGATACTCGGCGACAGTCCGGAAGACACAGGACTGCATCAGAACGACGTGACGCTTGGCATCGTCACTCTGGTGCATGTCGGTGACTTCCTCGGTGGAGTAACGGTCGCGCAGGCTAACCGGGTCTTCTTCCTCCGCATGGCCCTCGACCTTCTCACCGAGGCGCGCGACCAGTCGCCACACGGCCAGGGGGCCCATGGCCGTGTCCAGGAGCGACTGCGCAGCAAGCCACCTGAGCAGACGTGCTCCGCGTGTCCGGGCCGGTGCGGCGGTCACCCGCAACTCGTTGTAGAGCGGTGTCATCACGTGTGGACGAATGGTCAGCCGCAGCTCTCCGGCCTCCAGCGCGGCATGCACGAACACGCTGACCACGATCTGTCCGTCCCAGCTGATGCACTGGGCCCGCAGATACAGCCGGTCCGGCACACCGGAAGGGGACCTGCGTCCCAGACCGCTCAGGTCGGGCAGCTCCACCTTCGTCTCGCGGGTGCGCTGCAGCCATCGGGCCGCCGGCAGGCCGAGTATGCGCTCCATCGAGAACCCAGGGAGTGGATCTGTGATCTCCCGAGCGCCGCGACCCAGTTCATTCAGGGCGGTGCCCACGCGTCGGAGAAGTTCCGCCTCCCCGAACGGCCTGACCGACTCCTCGGCATCCTTGGCCTTCAGGGGGATGCTGATGCGAGCAGGTCCCCAGACATCACGCCCGGCACCGACGAACTGCTCCGAGGCGTCGTAGGGCAACGCCAGCTGCGATTGATCCTTGTTGATGTCCGACATCCTGCGTTTGGCCTTCGCAGCGGCCCACGGCAGGTCATCAGACGACACGCCCTCCCGCGTCAGGGCACCCAGCGCAGACCGTGCCACAAGCCGATCGGCCGCATACGCCAGTGCGACGACAGCCGCCAGCCCGAAGGGGAGTAGGGCCAGTTCCAGTCGCAACTCGAACACGTCGCCGCCAACGGGTCCGTACGGCAGGAGTGCAAGCAGCCACGGCATGAGCAGCACGGCATACGCCAGGCGCCGCGAAGGCGCCCACCGCGTCGGGCCGACTCTGCGGATGGCACGGAAGGCAGCCCACCGTAGGGACAAAGCGACGATTACGGCCGCAGCCCAGATCGCGAAAGCCCACGGCACCGCGTAGGCGACCAGCCCACACAGGACCAGGATGCATACGCGCCGTGCCCAACGGCGGCGCCGCGCACGAAGGCTGTGCGCCGTCACCGGAACAAGGTCGAAGCCGTACGACGGCACAGGCAGCGGCGGACCGTGCAGCACATGGTCGACGACCCACTTCGCAGTCGGTTCGCCCAGGGGTGGACAGTCGTCGCTGCCCTCCAGATAGATCGGCCGCCTGGTACTGCGCCGAGGCTTCTTGGCCTTCCCCGCTTTGCCCCGGATCCTGCGCCACCACGCCTTCACGGCCTTCACCCGATCAGGACGCGCATAGACCGCCTGACACAGCAGCAGCGTCACTTCGGACGATGTGGGGTCCACCTCCGCGGGGCGGTTGGCCCCAGAGGCAACAGGATTCGTCTGAACCGGGACAGCAGGCCACTCCGCCTCCTCCGCCCGTGCCCTCCCCCGAGCACGCACGCCCCACCCAACCGCCATCCCGCTCCCCCGTTCATCGACAGGCGGGCATCTTCACGGTGGACAGCAGGAACCGCCAGACCGCAAACGCGACAATGCGCGCAACCTCACTGGATAGCTAAGGATTGGCCGAAACTGCCTCCAGTTTGCCTGGCATGTAGGCCGGGCCCCTGGTGCCGCGTGAGTCTTCAGGGCTGAGTCTCTCGGCACGCTCCAGTGCCTCATGAAGACGTGGCACCTTCCGTCCTTCGGGAGCCGATCGCGCGAATCGGCTCCCGAACATCGGCTACTGACGTGAACCCAGACGCGCTCGCAGCAGCGCATCCAGCGAGCTCACCGGTGAGCCGAGGCTCAGCACCAAGCGGGCGTCGAGAGACGCTTCCCACTGCTCGGTCAACCCGCCCATGAGGCGCCTGCGCATGCCGGGGGTGACGTGCGCGTAGCGCGCCGAGACCGAGCCGTCGATGTGGCCCATGCGTTCGTCCATGAGGACCTTCTCCGTGCCGAGGTCCTCCATCACCGTCCGGTGAGTGTGGCGCAAGCCATGGGGAGTGAGCCCCTTGGCGATCGGTGTCCAGCAGGAGTCGGCCCGCTCGCCCGCGTTACGTCCTCGTACCGGGACACCCGGCCTCGGCTCGCCGAGCAGCGGGACGGGGCGGGCCTCCTGCGGCGCCTTCTTCGGGTACCAGCCGGAGACCGCCGGGGTGAACAGCCACGTCGCGAAGCCGTTTCGGCGCCAGTGGGCTGCGTGCTCCGACACCACGCCGCCCCGCACGAACCCCAGGTCCGCGATGGCCTGCTCCACCCTCATCCGCTTGGCTTCGGTGACGCGGTCGGGGTGGTTGAGGACGTTGGACACCGTGCCCGTGGAGACTTCGGCACGGCGTGCGACGTCGACGAGCTTCGCGCCCTGGTGGCCGCCAGTGCGGGCCGCGCCCTGGCCACGGAAGACGTAGGTCTTGCCGTGACACGGGCAGGGTGTCGGCTTCGTACGGGCGACGTGGTTGGCGACCAGGGCCGACAGCCAGTCCATCGCGTAGATGGTGCGGTAGCTGTCGTCTTTTGGCGGGCAGCGCACGAGCTCGCCGGTGTCGAGTTCATACAGCTGCCACTCGACGCGGATGGAGCCTGGGCGGGCGAACTCCGTCTCCAGGCCGACGATTTCGCCCCAGCGCATGCCGGTGTACCCCTTGAGGACGACGGCGACGAACTCGTCGTCGCGGCCGGAGAGCAGGGCGGCCCGTTCGGCAGTCAGTAGAATGCCGAACGGATCTGTGACGACCTTCTCCGGGCCGCGGTCTCGGGAACGGCCGGCGCGCTTGCCGCGCCCGCGCCGTCGGGCGGCCGGGTTGGATGTAATCAACCCCTCGTCGATCGCGTCCTCGAAGATCAGGTGGAGCGTCGAGCGCCAGGTCTTGACGCTGGAGGCCGCGTAGTCGGCCTTCTCCTTCTTCTCCCACAGGTCGACGTCCGTGCGCAGGATGCCGGCGAGCGCCTTGTCCTCGAAGTCGGGGAGCAGGTGCTCCTCGATGTGGCGCTTGTAGTTCTGCATAGTCGAGGCGGCCAGGTCCTGGGCCTCGTACCAGCGGTTCGCGTACTCGCCGAAGGTCTCCTGGCCGAGTGCCGGGTCGCGCCAGTCGCCGCGCCGGTACTTGTTCTCGGCCTCGCTCGCGGCGCGCTGCGCCTCGCCCTTGGTGGCGAACCGGATCGCCTTGCCATGCTCGTCGACGACCGTGAGGTGCTTGCCGGGCGCGGTCTTGTACCGGCCGCGCCAGTAGTTTGCGCGCTTCTCCGCGAAACCCATGTGTGCTTCCCCTTCCCCGTCGTCGTCCTAAGCGGCGGTCCCGAACTGGCTCTCGCGTGCGCGACGTGGGGACCGCGCACGCAGTCGAGTCGTGGGCACGGCAGCCGGCGGGGAGGGTTGGGTAGTGGGCGGCTTGGGAGCGTGAGCTGCCGCCGGGTACTGCTGAGGGAAGGCAGGTCGGGCCTCGTGCATGCGGATGATCTCCGCGAGGTGCCCGCCAGTGAAGCGGTAAGCGCGGCCAACGCGCGTGAAGGGGATAAGCCGTCGGCGGGCACGGTCCTTGACCCACCAGGCGGAGCAGCCGAGGACGGCGGCAACCTCCTCGGGAACGTACAGGCGCGGGAAGGCGGAGTCGGCGCGCGGGGTCGATGTGGAGACAGGGGGTATCGCGGGTTGGCGCAAGGGGTGGGTCCTCTTCTGGCGGGCATGAGTGCGGCAACACCGGCCCGCCGGTCGATCGCTGGGGATGGGTGGAGGCGCCCGTCCTGGGGGTTTGCGGGCCCAAGACGGGAGTGGAGAGAGTGGAGGCTATGCCTCGTCGGAGGTGTCGGCCTCGTCGTGGTGCTCGGCGGTCGGCGGTCCGTACGTCTCCAGCAGATGCTTGGCGGACGCCTCGGCCATGGCGTTGGAGACCATCACGTCCGCTTCCTCGCGGATGTCGGGGTGCTCGGCGAGGTACGCGTCCAGGGCGTCGCGGGCCTGGGTGTAGGCGGCGTTGGCCCGCCGAGTCTCACGGAACGCGTCCACGACAGCGTCGATGAGTTCCATGGCGCGGGCCTGGGCGGCGAGCTGCGGGGGGCCGACGAGGTTGCGCAGGTCGATGCCGAAGACGTCGGCGAAGCCGATGGCCTCGTCAAGGTTGATGCGGCGCTTGCCGTTCTCGATACGCCAGACCGCCGACGGGTTCATCTCGAAGCCGGCCTCGTTCAGGCGGTCGGACAGGGCGTTGGTGCTCCAGCCGCGTGCCTCGCGCTCAAGCTTGATGCGCACGGCGACGTTCGCCTCGCCGCTGAGCAGCACGCCCTGTGGGGCGTCGTCGTCTGCCACGTCCACCTCCTTCCGTTCGTAGCAGGTCACTGCCATTTGCAGCGATGCCTAAACAGTAGCATGCACTCTGCGATACGCAGAGCGCTTCTGCTATCGGCAATTCGTGTGGCATGCTGGTAGCTCACCCCCATCAGCCCGAGGAGTCCCCCGCGACCCACCCCGCGTAGCACCGCATGCAAAAAGCCCCCGGCTGTCACCGGGGGCCAAGCGCAAACCTCTCAACCGCCATCCCTAGCGATCGACCCGCGTGGCCGGGATTGCCGTCCCGTATGGCCCGCGAGCAGAGGAGCTGATGCCCAGTATGACCGATGCCCAACCGAATACGCCATCCCGCTCCGTGGACATCCACGCGTCAGCGCCGGAGGGGCCCACGCAGCCTTTCAACGTGGAAGCCGAGCGCGCGGTGCTCGGCGCCTGCATGCACGACAGCGACGTCATCGACACGGTCCGGCCCATCCTGGGCGAGGACGCCTTCTACCGGCCTGCCCACGAGACGGTCTGGCGCGCGCTGCTCACCCAGCATCGCGAGGGCAGGCCGACCGACCCGATCGTCCTGACCGAACTGCTCCAGGAGCAGGGCGATCTGCAGCGTGTCGGCGGCCCCGTCTACCTGCACCAGCTCGCCGACGCGCTCTACGGCACCGGCAACGCGGAGCACCACGCGGAGATCATCCGCAAGAAGGCCGACCTCCGCCGCCTGCTCGCCTCCGCCGTACGCACCGTCCAGCGCGCCCAGGAGTCGGGCGCCGATCCCGACGAGATACGCAGCGAGATCGAAGCGGCGGTACGCGCCGAGCGCGAGCGCGCACTCGCCTCGGGCCAAGGCCGCCTGTCCCGCTTCGCCACCGATGGGTGGGCCTTCGTCAAAGAGACCGGCGCAAGCGCCGAACCCCTCTGGGGAACCCGCGACAAGACCGTCTGGGCACCGGGCGAAAGCCTGATGATCGTCGGCGCTCCGGGCGTCGGCAAGACCACCCTTGCCCACCAGGTGGTCTTCGCCCGCCTCGGCCTGCAGGAGACGGTCCTGGAGATGCCGGTCGCCCCCAGCAGGCGGGTGCTCTACCTGGCCATGGACCGCCCCAAGCAGATCGCCAAGGCCATGGACCGCCGCGTCTTCAACACCGACGAGAAGATCCTGCGCGACCGGCTCGTCGTCTGGCAGGGCCCGCTGCCCGCCACCCTCGACAAGGAGCCCGACCTCCTCGCCGACCTCGCCGCCGCCCACCGGGCCGACACCATAGTGATCGACAGCCTCAAGGACGCCGTCAGCACGATGGTCGACGACAGCCTCGCCGTCGCCTTCCACAACGCCCGCATGCGCGCCCTGCGCAACGGCGTGGAGATCATGGAACTGCACCACCAGCGCAAGGCCACCGCAGACGCCCCACGCGGCCAGCGCCCCAGCCTGGACCAGGTCTACGGCTCCACCTGGATCACCGCCGGCGCGGGCAGCGTCCTGTTCATCACCGGCCGGGCAGGCGACCCCGCCGTCACCCTCCACCACCTGAAGACCCCCACCGGGGAAATCGGCCCGCTCGACGTCACCCACGACCACGTGCGCGGCACCACCACGGTCGACCCCAGCAAGGACCCCGCCGTCCTGCTCCGCAACGCCCCGAACGGGCTGACCGCCCGAGACCTGGCAGCCGTCCTGATCGGCGGGGGCGACCCCGACCGCGCCGATGTGGAGAAGGCACGACGCCATCTGGCCCGCCTCGTCGACAGCGGCCTGGCCACCAAGGCCGACGGGATCGCCGGAGGAGCCGGAGGCGGACAGCAGACCCGCTACTACGCCTCCGCACGCCACCTCACTGCCGTCGGCTGAGCTCCCGCCGGCCCGCGCAAAGCGATCACGCGACCGTACACGCGGCCCTCACGCGAACACCCCGCCGTGAACCGCTCACAGCGAGCACGCTCATCCCAAACCCGCAGGTCAAGCGATCACGCGAGCGTCCACGCCGTACACGCACCCAAGCGATCACGCGCGGGGCCCCCTTTTAGAAGGGGGCCCGCGTGTACGCCCCCTCCGTGAACGCCCCTCACTTCCACACCACAAGCCCCACCGCACCACCCCTGGAGTGCCTGTCTTGCCCTCCCCCGCCCCGATAGCCCCGGCCGCCATGCGCGGCAGCCGCAGCATCCGCGTCGGCATCGTCCTGCTCGCCGCCGTCGCCTTCGCCCTCTCCTACGACGCACTGCGTCAGATGGCCGTCGCCAGCCACGTGCGCGGGCTGCTCACCTACCTCTTCCCCCTCGTGATCGACGGCTTCATCGCCATCGGCATCGTCGCCCTGCTCCTCCTGCGCACCGCCCCGGTGCGCTCCCGCCTGTACGTGTGGACGCTCGTCGGCGTAGCCACCGGCACCAGCATCTCGGCCAACGTCGTACACGCCGTCGGCCTCAACGAGGGGACCCGCCTCCACCTCAACAACGCCACCGCCGGCGCCCTGTCCGCCATCGCCCCGCTCGCCCTCGCCGGCGCCGTCCACCTCTACCTCGTCATCAACCGCCACCTCGCCGCCAACAGCGAGGCAGCGGCGTCCCCCGCCACGCCGCCCGCCGAATCC
Source organism: Streptomyces sp. NBC_01450 (assembly GCF_036227505.1). Lineage (NCBI taxonomy): Bacteria > Bacillati > Actinomycetota > Actinomycetes > Kitasatosporales > Streptomycetaceae > Streptomyces > Streptomyces sp. NBC_01450. The sequence continues at coordinate 5,417,354 of NZ_CP109480.1, forward strand.
GCCACGCCAAGGGAGGACCGCCAAGTCCGCCAGGAGCAGGCGGACGACGCCACCACCGCTCCCTCTGACAAGGCGAGCAGCACGCCCACGCCCGAGGCGAAACCCGCCGCCACCATGACGTCGGCTGCCAAGAAAGCGCCCAGGGCGGGCCAGCGCAAACGCACCGTCCCCGAAGAAAAGCTGCTGGCCATCGCCCGCGCCATCGGCACCGAGACCGGCCAAGTCCCCCGCACCGCCTTGGAGAAGGCGGTCAGGGCGAAGGGCTACACCATCAGCAAAGACGACGCCCAGAAGGTCGCCGCCACCGTCACGGCGGAACTGACCGCCGCCAAGAACGCCATCGCCGCATGAGCGTCACGGCAGAACGCCGGGCGTTGGCAGATCGCGTTCCGCCAACGCCCGGCACGGCCACCTGAGCGGCGCCGCCAGCCCGCTCCTCGCGGGCTTCGCAGAGCCAACTCCGACTCGGCCACCCGGCTCGACACCGCGAGTACAACCCCATCCCGCACTACTCCACGGAGACGAACCGAATGCACGACAATCACCATGAGCACCACGCTCCCCGTAATGCCGCATCCGACACGCCAGCCACCAGCGGAGCAAGCTGTAGCGATGGACCGTCCAAGGGCCGGTCCATCGCGCTTGCCCCCGCCCCAGGGGTGACGGAGGAGGTCCCGCACCGGGGGGCTCGGCACCAGGAAGCCCCGGCCGAGGGCGGCCGGGCGCAGAAGGGGAAGCGGCCGGCCCGACGCCGTTCCCGCCAGGACAAGCAGCGGGGCAAGCGGCAGACCTTCCGCGCCAGCGAGAGTGAAGCCGCTGAGATCGACGCCGCCGCCGAGGCCAAGGGCATCTCCAAGGCCCGCTTCATCGCCCAGGCCGTCCACGCCGAACTCCACGGCCGCCCCCGGCTCGACCAGGACGACGCCCTCGACCGCCTCGACGCCGCCCGCGTCCAGCTCGCCCGCATCGGCAACAACCTCAACCAGATCGCCAAGATGCTGAACTCCGGCGGCGACGCCATCCACCTCCAGCGCACCCTCGACGACGTCCGCCAAGCCGCCACGACCGTCAAGGCCACCGCCCAGAAGCTAGTGAGCTGAAACCCTTGGTCCCCGACGTCTCCCGCGGCAGCCGCACCATCGGACTGCTGCACTACCTCTACCGAACCAGCGACATCGAAGCCCACGTCGACCCGCACATCGTCGCCGCCTACGACCCCTTCGTCCCCGACCCCGGCCGCCACCCCGACGCCACTTTCTCCGACCTCGCCGCCGACCTCGACCAATGGGTCAACGCCCTCGGCGACAAGGCCCCCACCAAGCACGTGTGGCACTGCCCCGTTCGCACCGCGCCCGGCGACCGCCACCTCAGCGACGACGAGTGGGCCACCGTCGCCCGCCGCGTCCTCAACGCCACCGGCATCGCGCCCGAAGGCGACGACCAAGCCTGCCACTGGATCGCCGTCCGCCACGCCCCCGACCACATCCACATCGTCGCCACCCTCGTCCGTGCCGACCGCACCCGCCCCCGCCACCACAAGGACGGCACCCGCGCTCAGGCCGAATGCCGCAAGATCGAGAAGGACTTCGGCCTCCGCCGCCTCAATGAAGGCGACGGCACCGCCGCCAAACGCCCCACCAGCGCCGAACGCCACAAGGCCGAACGCCTCGGCCAGGAAGATGCCTCCCGCGAGCTGCTGCGCGAACACGTCCACCGCGCCCTGGCCGGGGCAGCCGACGAGGCCGAGTTCTTCGACCGGCTCGCCGCCGAAGGCGTACGCATCAACAAGCGCATCGCCCCGTCCGGCGATGCCCTGGGCTACAAGGTCGCAATAGTCGGTGACCGCAACGGCGACCAGGAACCCATCTGGTTCGCCGGGTCCACACTCGCACCGGACCTGTCCCTGCCCAAGATCCGCAAACGGTTCACGCACACCACCGCCGAGGCCGAACATCCCACCCCCGGATCGCCCTTCGGACGGTCTGCGCCCGTCCGGGCTCGCCTGTTCGCCACCGAGGCCACCGAGGATGTCCTGGTGGCGATAGCCTCCGCCGACGACGGAACGGTCGCCGCCCACATGAAGGGCATCGGCGAGGTCCTCGACGCGCTCGCCCAGACCTCCCACGGGCACACCGGCACCGAACTGCGAGACGCCGCACGGTATTTCGAGCGCGCCACCCGCTCCCACATCCAGGCCCGCGACACGCAGATGCAGGCCCTGCGCCGCGCGGCCCGCCAGATCATCCACTCCGGCCCCACCCTCGGCCGCGGCCCGGACGGGACCGCCACCGCCATGGTCCTAGACGTCCTGCTCCTGGCCGCCATCGCCGCCGCACGCTGGTACGCCGCACGCGGCCACGCCCAGCAGGCCGAAGCATCCCAACGCACCGCCGAACACCTCCGCGCCGCCTACAGCGCGGCGGCCCAGGCGCCCATGGCAGTGATGCACGCGAACGGACAGCGCCTACCCGCTCCGCTACAACGCAGGCACGCGCGGACCGTCCTGGCCGTGCTGCCGCCGGATGTGGCTCGGCGGCTCCAGGACGAGCCGGGCTGGCCCGCCCTGGCCGCGAGCCTTCAAGAGGCGAAACGGGCCGGTCACGACGCCGCTGTGCTCCTGCAACAGGCTGCGGACTCGCGGGAACTGTCTACAGCGGAGTCCGTCAGCGATGTCCTTGTCTGGCGGCTCAGGCGGCTTGCGGACCTTCCCGCTCCGGTCGCCGCGCCTCATCGGCCTGCCCAGGGCCTTGCCCCTTCTGCCGCGCCGACAGTTCCGCAACCGAGTCAGGCATCAACGCGTCGGCGGTAATCACTCCGCGGCAGCAAGCACAGGGGCGAGCAACTCCAGCGCTTCCTCCCATCGGAAGCGGTCAGCCCCGCCTCCGACCTTGGGTTTGTGGGGCTCGTAGCTGCCGATCAGGACGCCCATCCCACGTAGCCGTTCCACGCTCTGCTGGTACGCAGGGTGGGCGGCCTGGGCCGCATTCAGATAGGGGAGGACGGTGGTGGGAATGCCCATCCCGTATGCCTCGCACAGGATGCCCAGGGCCAGGGTGTCGGAGGTGCCGGCGGCCCACTTGTTGATCGTGTTGAAGGTGGCCGGGACGACGGCGATCGCGTCCGCAGGCGGCAGTGGGCGGGCTTCGCCGGGCGTGCGCCAGGCGGAGCGGATCGGGTATCCGGTCTGCGCCTCGATCGCATCGGTGTCGAGAAATCCCAAACCCGATGGCGTGGCGATCACGCCGACGTCCCAGTGCCGTTCCTGCGCGGCGGTGATCAGCTTGCCGATGTCGCCGGCGATGCCGCACGCGCACACGACGACGTACAGGAAGGGCTGCTTGTCCGGGGCGTTCTGCTCGGTCACGCGGGGACTCCCAGTCGGCGGCTGAAGTGATGTAGTTCCGGCAGCGTACGACGGCGGTCGCGGGCAGCCATGTCGGCGACCAGGTCGCGAACAGCCGGGCGGCGGACATCCTGGGTGGCGCAGGTCTCGGCGATGCGCAGGGCCTGGTAGCCGTCCGAGAGGCGGCCCTGCTGGCTGTAGGCGCGGGCAGCTTCCACCCAAAGAGCAGCCCGGCGCTCCGGGACGGGGATGTGCCGGCGCATAAGTGGGCGAGCCGCTTGGAGGGCGAGGCCCGCATCGCCGAAGGCCACCAAGGCGCTGAGCTCGTGCAACGCGACGTTCGTGGGGCTGAAGTTCGCCCAGGCGTCGGGGCGGTCGAGGGACACGTACCGGGCCACTTCCTTGGCTTCGGCGAGAAACTCCTCCGTGGCAGCACGGTCGCCACCACCGCTGGCCGCCGTCACGCCGCGCAGCAGCAACAGCCCCACGGCCGCGAGGTACGTCGGGGAGCGTCGATCGTAGGAGCCGGTGAGCTGATCGGCCGTGTGCCGGACGAGGGTGACGGCCTGGGTGGTGTGCTTCTCCCGGGCCAGGACGTGGGCCTGGACGCGGACGCTGGAGGCGAGGACCACCGGGTCGCCGGAGCGTTCGGCCTCGGCCATCGCCCGGCCGACCGCGAGCCAGGCGTTGCCTTGGTCGTGCTGTTTGAGCAGCAGGCTGGTCGAGGTCTGGTACGCGGTGGCCAAAAGCGCGGACAGCGTGTCGCTGTCCGTCGCGCCATTGGAGGCGAGCCGCAGGTCGGCGATCAGGCTGGGCAGGGTGCGTTCCAGTTCCGTGTAGTCGCAGGTATAGAAGAGCCTGCGGGCCGTGCCGACCCGCTCGCGGAGAACTGCCGTATCCAAGGGGGCGTCGGTGCTCGCCGGGCTCAGGCCGGGCAGGAGGGCTTGTACGAGTTCGTTGTGGGCGGCGGCTGCGCCGGCCGGGGTCGCGAGCGCAGCAATGCTCGCGGCGAGGAAGGTACGGCGGTGCATGTCCTCTGCTTCGAGATCGGCGGCGGAGGCATCGGGCGCAGCGGCGAGGCCCAACTGCTGGGGCGGAATCCTGAGTTCCTGCGCGACGGCGCGTAGGACGCGGATGTCCTCCGTCCCACGGCCGCTCTCCAGGCGGCTCACCTTGGACTGGTGGTAGCCGAGCGCGGTGGCGACATCCTTCTGCGAGCGCCGCTGTAACACCCGCGTCTGACGGATCGCTTCGCCGATCCGTCTCGCTTCGCTGTGTGCTTCGGCCATCTGCCACGGCCCCTTCCGCCGTCGCCGATCCTGCCTGCTCAACCGAGCGTAGATCAGCCGTACTTCGCCGTGATGCAGCTCCTGCATAACCGATGCAGCGCAGGCACCTGGGCTAACCACCCACCGCGACGAGCTGGTTGCGTGAAGTGGCCGCACCTACACCGGGAGGCCGCTCATGCAAGCGCACCAGCTCACTCTCTCCGTACCCGCCACACCAACCGCAGTCACCGCCGCCCGGCACCAGGCCGTGGACGCGATAGCGGGCTGGAAGGCGGAGCTGGACGGCGAGGTGGTGCACACCGCCGAGCTGGTGATCAGCGAGCTGGTGACCAATGCGGTCCGCCACGCCGGTACCGGCCACGTCTCGATGACCGTGCAACTCATCGCGACCGTCCTGCGCATCGAGGTCTGCGACTCCAGCCCCGTGCTGCCCCAGCTCGGCCTGCCGGACGAGTGCAGCGAGAACGGCCGCGGCCTGTTTCTCGTTGCCGCGCTGGCCGACCAGTACGGCGCCGAGCCGACATCCATGGGCAAGCGGTGCTGGGCCGAGATCGCCCTGCCCACCAGCCCGGACCAGAAGAGGGCCGTCTCCCTTCCCCTGCAGAGGAGTTGACCGTGAAAACCACCGCCTCCACCTCGACCCGGGCCGCCGAGGTGATCGCCGTACGCCCCGGACCGCCGCTCGCCGGCACAGTCGCCGTCGACGGATCCAAGAACGCCACTCTCCCCCTGCTGGCCGCCGCAGCTGCCCTCGGCCGCCCTGTAAGGCTGAGCAACATCCCGGCCAACACGGACGTACAGATCATGCTCGCGCTACTGCAGCAGGCGGGCTGGCACGTCGCGCAGCCCGTCGGGGAGCCGACCACTGCGGTGATCCTGCCGACCGAGAGCCGACGCACGCACCCCGAGCTGCCCCAAGCCGCCCACATCCGTGCCTCGTACTACTTGGTGCCCGCCCTGCTCGCCCGGCACGGGGAGGCACGACTGCCCTGGCCGGGAGGCTGCCGGATCGGCGCGCGCGGGATGGAGGTGCACTTCAAGGTGTACGAGGCGTTCGGCGATCGGAGCGCGGCGGACGACTCCGGCTACCGCGTCGAGGCCGTCATGCCGCGCACCAGCACCGTCTCCCTGGTGCTGCCGTTCCGCTCCCGCGGAGCGACCGTGGCCGCCATGCTGCGCGCCGTCACGACGGGACGCCCGCTACGGCTGGGCGAACCCAACCTCTCGCCGGAAGTGCTGTGCTTGCTGGATGCCCTGCACGCGGTGGGCTGGGAGACCCAGGCCGGCGAGCGCCTTCTCGCCCTTTCGCCGCCGTTCTCGGCCCCGAGTGACACCGTCGTCTGGGCGGTGCCCGGGGACAAGGTCGAAGCGGGGACGCTGGCCTGCGCGGTCGCGGCGACCGGCGGCAACGCACGCATCGAAGGCGTGCGAGGCAAGGACATGGGACTGCTCTTCGCTGCCCTACGGCGGCTGGGGGTCACCATCAGCAGCGAGGTCGACGCCCTGGTCATCCGCGCCCAGGACGCACGTGCGACCGGGCGGCCTCTGCGGGCCATCGCCTCCCTCAGCCCCGGCGGCCTGGACGCCGACTTCGAACCGCCGCTCATGGCACTCGCCCTCGGTCTTCCCGGCACCCATCTGTTCGCCGACGCGATCAACCCCGGACGCCACAGCAACCTGCTCCCCCAGCTGACCCGCCTCGGAGCCGACATCGAGGAGATCTCCCCTACCGAGTGCCGCCTGGCCGGACCCCAGCGGCTGATCGGGACAGGCGTGGAGGCCACCGACATCCGCACCGGCTCCGCCCTCATGGTCGCCGGCCTCACCGCCCAAGGCATCACCACCCTCGGCGGCCTCGACCAGCTCCGCCGCGGCCACGCCGACCTGCCCGGCAAGCTGCGCACCCTGGGCGCCGACATCTGCGAGGTCACCCCATGACTGCCGATCGCGCGCTACGGAGGATCGTCGCCACCACCGACGTGCACTCCGCCTTCGACAACGCCGAAGCGCTCCTCGCTCATCTCCACGGTCTCCGCCCGACCTCACTCATCACGGACTGCGGCGACTTCTTCGAGGGCGGCGGCTACTACCGGCTCGCCCACGGCGCCATCGAGCGCGAGATCCTCCTGGGGCTCTACGACGTGCTGGCGCCCGGCAACCACGGCTGGCCCCACCACTTCGAACCCGAACTCCATCGCCTCACCGTCTGTTCCAATGCCGTCGACGCGGTCACCGGTGATGCGCTCTTCCGCCGTCTGCATACCGCGCGCGTCGGCGGCCGACGCGTCGCGATCACAGCGGTGATCGGGCAGCAGGCGTTCAACGCCATCCCTGCCGAGCAGCGAGCCGGTCACGGCGTCACCGACCCCGTCCAGGCCCTGCGCGAGATCATGCTCGCCCACCACCACGAGGTGGACGACTGGATCCTGCTCAGCCACTCCGGCTTCGACGAGGACCTCAAGCTGGCAGCTGCCTGCCCCTTCCTCGACGTGGTCTTCGCCGGCCACTGCCACAGCGACCAGTACGGCCCCGTCCACGTCGGAGACACCCTCGTCCTCAAAGGCCGAGAACTCGCCGCCGGGTACGCCTACGCCGAGCCGGTCGGCACCGGCTGGGCGGCGGGCACGGCCGACTTCCCGAAGAACCACCCGGGCCCCGGGCCGGATGAATTCGTCGGCGCGACACAGCAGATCGGCCATGCGCGCAGAGAGCTGGAGGAGCCCATCGGCGCCATCAGCGAGGCGTACCGCCACCAAGTGCCCGACCGGAGCCACTTGCTGGCCGCCGTCGCCACACGGCTGCACACCGGACTGGGTGCCGACGCAGTCATCCTCAACGAGACCGCGCTCCGCCCCGTCCCCCTCGGGGGCACTCTCACACGAGGCGACCTGCTCGCCATCGAGCCCTTCGGCAACCAGCTGGTCCACGCCCAGATCCCGGACAGGTACCGCGCAGCCCCGCAGGATCTGCTCGCCCGGCTCGCCGAGCAGGCCGGCCCACTCGTCACCGTGCCGGATCCCCTGCCGGACGGCATCACCACGGTGCTGACCACCGACTATCTCGCCGACAACTACCTCGGACAGCGCACCCACGAGGCGGGCCTGTGCCTGGACCAGGCCGTCCAGCACGTCCTCACAGCCCCGTCCTCCGACACCGCCCCTGGAGACACGCGATGATCCTCACCGGCCCCGAGATCACCGCAGCCGCCCACGACGGCCGCCTCCGCATCGCCCCCTTCTCCGCAGAGCAGGTCAACCCCAATAGCTACAACGTGCGCCTCGGACCGACTCTTGTCCTGTACACCGCTGACGTACTGGACACCCACCGCCCCAACCCCACCCGTGAGATCACGATCACCCCGGAGGGAGAGGTCCTCCAGCCCGGCGAGCTGTACCTCGGCCACACCCTCGAAGAGGTCGGCTCCGACACCTTCGTCCCGCTGCTGTTCGGCCGCTCCTCCGTCGGACGGCTCGGTCTGTTCGTCGAGATCACCGCCCCGATCGGCGACATCGGCTTCCACGGCCAGTGGACGCTGATGCTCACCCCGATCCGTCCACTGCGGGTGTACGCCGGCATGAGGATCGGGCAAATCATGTTCTTCGTCTCCACCGGCGCCATCGACCTCTACCGCGGCAAGTACCAGGCTGCCGCAGGCCCGCAGTCCTCCGCCTACTGGCGGGACGTCGCCCGGCTCCGGGCGGTGGCCTCGTGATCCTCACCGGCCCCGCCATCGCCGCCGCCATCCAGGCCGGCGAGATCACCATCGACCCGTACGACCCCGCCCGCCTCTCCCCGAACGCCTACGACTGGCGACTCGGCGACACGCTCCGCGTCTGCGACGGCGACCTCGACGCCGCCGCCCCCACCGCCTTCACCGAGCAGTCCCTTCCCGCCGCCGGCCTGGTGTTGGAGCCTGGGGTGCTCTACCTCGGCGTCACTCTGGAGAGGACCGGCTCGGAGACGTACGCACAGATGCTCAACGGCGACCGCACCATCGGCTGCCTGGGCATATGGGTCCACGTCTCGGCCCCGCTCGGCCACCAGGGCCATGCCATCCGCTGGACCCTGGAGATCCGCGCCGCCCGACCCGTACGCGTCTATCCGGAGATGACCTTCGGCAAGCTCGTCTTCCTCACCGCGCACGGCACCCCGGCCAGCTACCGACAGCAGCCCGCCAAGTACGCGACGACGGACGGCATCGACATCTCCCGCCTCTACGAAGAGATCCCTGGAGGATTCCTGTGAGCCCCCATCCGACCACCGGGCCGCTGGCCGCCACCCTCCTGGACCTGCCCGCCGGAAGTCCAGGCGGCAGCGTCGAGCTCTTCCTCGACCTCTATACCGGCGACTGCCCCCTCATCCCCGCACGCGCGTTCATGCTGGGTCCGTCCAGCCCCGGACACCGCGTCCCTGCCGGGCTCGACCTGCTGCCCGTGGCCGGGAAGTGCCTGGAAGGCCCGGCCTTCAGCCGCTACGTCGCGGCCCTGCGCAAGGCTCTCGCAGTAGCGATCGACCCAGCCCAGATCGGCGTCCTGCACCTCCAGCACCTCGCCTTCGGTGCCACCCCCGCGCTGATCCGGGCCCTGCCCATGCATCCCCGCATCGCCCTGGTCCACGGCACGGACCTGATCTTCGCCGAGGCCCACCGCGACCAGCTCCAAGTCCTGCGCGAGACCGCTCGGGCCGCCGACGCCATCGTGGTGCCGACCGGGGCAATGGCCGACCACCTTCTCAAGCTCGCCCCACAGGTCGACCGCCGGAAGATCACCCACATCCCCTGGGGCATCCCCGACCGCCTGCTCACCGACCCGCCGCCCCGACCAACCCCCACATTCTCCAACCACCTACGACTGCTGTACGCAGGACGGCTGACCGCCGAGAAAGGCGTCGAGGCCCTGATCAAGAGCCTGGCCCCCGTGCCAGGTGTTGAACTGAGCATCGCCGCACCCCGGGCCCAGTTCCATGGCCTGGCCCCGCTGCTGCAACGGGCAGCAGGCGTACGGGCCCGTTACCTCGGCTGGCTCCGCCGTCCACAGCTGTGGAAGGCGTTTACCGGGCACGACGTGCTGGTCATGCCGTCCACCACACTGGAGGCCATGGGCCTTGTCGCGCTGGAGGCCCAAGCCTGTGGACTGCCCGTCCTGTACCAACCCGTACCCGGCCTCAGTGAAGCCCTCGCCGCCTCCGGCGTGGCCACCGACTTCACCCACTCCGCCGCCCTCGGCCGCGATCTTGATCGGCTGAGAACCTCTCCCGGCCTGCTGACTGCCGTGCGGCAGTCGGGCTATGCAAACGCGGCGCGCTATCCGCTCTCGGCGACCGCACGGTCCCTGACCAACCTCGGCCGCCAACTCGCCTGAACTGCCTTCCAGGCGGTTCGACACGCCGCTGCCTGGACCACTCCATGAACGTCACTACGCTGACCGGCGGGATACCCCCGGCGAAGAGGGAGACCATGACGTATAACAGCGACCGCATCGAAGCCCTGTTGGACGAGGGCGTGCGCGACAAGGTGTATCCCGGCGCCGTGTGGGCCGTCGGCGACGCCGCTGGTATCCGCGCCCAAGGCACCACCGGCGCCCTCGACCCCGACGAGCCAAACGTGCCGATGCGCGCCGACACCGTCTTCGACGCCGCCAGCCTCACCAAGATCCTCGCCGTGTGGTCGTCCATCGGCGCCCTGTGGGAGGACGGCGCCCTCGACCTCGACCAGCCGCTCGGCAGCTTCTGGCCAGAGGTCACCGGCCATCCCTTGGGGAGCGTTACCGTCCTGCAGCTGCTGACGCACACAGCTGGCGTCCCCCTGCGGGCCCAGCTGAAGAACCTCTACGGCACGGACCGGAACGACGTTCGCCGCGGCGTACTGCACGAGCAACTCCATCGGACACCCGGTGAAGCCGTCGAGTACACCGACCGGGCCGCCCTCATTCTCGGCTACCTCGCCGAACACTTCTCTGGTCAGCCCTTGGACCAGCTGGCTGCCGTCCGCACCTGGCATCCCCTGGGCATGAATTCCACCCGTTTCGGCCCTCTGCCGGATGAGATCGCGGCCCGTTGCGCCCCGACCGAACTCGACCAGGACACCGACACCCATCTCAAGGGCGCCGCGCACGACTTTTCCGCGCGACTCCTGGGCGGTGTCTGCGGCATCGCCGGCGTTTTCACCGTCCTCGACGACCTCGTCACCTTCCTGCGTTACATGCTCAACGCCTCCACGTCGCGCACCAGTGCCAGTTTCGGGACCGAGTGGACCGCGTGCTCCCTCACCGTCCAGACCGGCGAGTTCCAACCGGCCCGTGGGCTGTTCTGGCACCCCGCCCCTGATACGTCCGCCGCAGACGACGTGTGGATCCACTACGGCTTCACCGGCACAGGAATGTGGATCTCGCCCACCAAGGGTCGGTGGGCGGTGCTTCTGACCAACAAGCTCTACTACACAAGGGACCGTCAGCCTTTGACCGAGGTTCGCAACGCCTTCCGCCAGCTCGCCTTCGGCTGAACTTGGCGACATCAGACCGGCTTTGGCCAGTGTCGCCGCGGTATGGCGGGGCCAGTCAATTGCGTTGCGGCCTGCTCCATAACGGTAGATCCTCACTACGATCACCGACCATGGACTGGCTCGAGCGCACTGCGAAGCTCAGACAGTGGACCAGAGGCGGGACACGCGCCCCGCACAAGCCGCTGTTACTCCTGTACGCCCTCGGCCGGTTCCAGCGAGACGCGGACAGCGAGCTGCTCTACAGCGCGGTGGAGGAAGACCTGCAGCGGCTATTGACCGAGTACGGGCCGCCCAATAGGACGACGCCCGCCTACCCGTTCCACCATCTGGTCAGCGACGGCGTGTGGGAAGTGCGTACCGACCGCGGGCACGGTAGTCCTGGTAGCGGTGTACGAGATCTCCGGGAAACGGGTGCCGCCGGGCGACTCTCACCGGAACTGAGAACTGCTCTGCGACGCGAACCGGAATTGCTCAGGCGGATGGCGCAGTTGCTGCTCGATCGTCACTTTCCGCCCTCGCTCCACGGTGAGCTGTGCGAAGCCGCCGACTTGGAACTGGAGCCCGCGAAGACCGAGCAGCTCTCAACCGTACGGAGGCAACGGGACCGACGAATGCGCGAGCTGGTGCTGATCGCTTACGAGTACCAGTGCGCCTTCTGCGGCTACGACGGCAGGATCGGCGCGATGCCAGTCGGGCTGGAAGCTGCACATGTGCGCTGGTGGGCGTTCGGAGGTCCGGACGACGTCGACAACGGGCTGTGCCTGTGCACACTGCACCACAAACTCTTCGATAAGGGCGTCCTCGGGGTCGACAACGGCCACCGCATACTGGTCTCCCAGCGCTTCGTCGGCCACAGCCCAGCTGCCCGCGAGCACGTAATAGCGCTCGCTGGTCGGCCGCTCGTCGGACCACAGCCGGGCGCACGCCCTGTCGCGGCCGACCACCTCGCCTGGCACATCGGCCAGGTCTTCCACGGCACTCCACGCCCTGCCACCGCGGCCTGACACACCTACCGCCTGCTGGAGGAACACGGACTCCGCCTCTGGATCTCCGAAGCGTGCGTGCCCACATTCTCCGGCAAGCCTGCCTGCCGGAGCAGCCTCCGCAGCACGCAGTCGGCGCCCCCCGCCAACAGGCCAGAACGCCACTCGGAATCGCAGCCCAGTACCGATCCATATCCGATGTCAGTACGAGGCCCTACGATCACTGCGGCTGGTGTGAAGAAACTGTGCAAGGGGTGGGCACGTGGGCCGGAGCGACAAGTGGATCATTGAGGACGTATCGATCGCCTCAGAGAGCGAAGACCGCTTCGATCACACCTCGGTTGCGCGCGAAATAGGAGATATCGCCCGTAAGTCCACGCACTCGCTGGCGATCGGCCTCCTGGGCCGCTACGGAACCGGCAAGTCATCGGTCGTGCGGCTGCTCCACCAGGAACTCAATGGCAGGAAGTGGGCCGTCCTCCAGGTCAGCGCGGAGCGACACACGGGTGTGGCTCGGGGGCGGGGATTGCTGTACGGGCTCATCGATGAGGCCCACCGCCAGGGTGACGACGTGCTCAGCGCCGAAGAACACAAGGCGCTGCGAGCCAGCCTGGAAGGCGGCCAGCAGCGAACCACGACCCTGAACGTGACAGGGGACGGCAAGAGCAAGGCCAGCTGGGAGAAGTATGCACACGCGGCCGGGAACGGTCTCGCCTGGATCGTCGGGCTGATGCTGGCCGTGTGGGTGATCGGTGCTGTGATCACCGTGCTGGTCCACCTCTTGCACGCCTGGCCCCACGTGAAGAGCTGGACCTGGTTCACCGCGAGTGGAGCGACAGCACCGACCGCGTTCTTGCTCAGCGGCGCGGTGGCAGCCACCGTGATTGTGGCAGCGAAGGAAGGCGCACAGCACGTCCTGCGCGCCTACGACATCACTCTCACCACTCCGCGAGCGGATACCGCCGACGAGCTTGAGCAGGCGTTCCTCCGCCTGGTCTGCCAGGTCAAACGCCGGGTCGTGGTGGCCATCGACGACATCGACCGGCTCGCCGCGGACGATGTCCTCGATGCCCTGTCGACGGTGCGCAGCCTGCTCCTGGTGGGTGCTCACCTGGAGCGGCCCCCTGTGTTCCTACTGTCATGTGATGAGGAGATCGTTCGGGAGGCCATCATCGGAGTGAGCCCCGGCCTGGCTCATCGCCCGATCCACACCCTCGGCGACGACGCGCAGGGCGAGCACCGCGCAGCGGCCCAAGCGGCAGACGAGTACCTCAACAAGCTGTTTACGGTGCGGATCGCGCTGCCGGACCACCACGGCCTCGACATGCGCGAGTACGCCGGACAACTCCTCAAAGAACATCCGATCACCACCATGGTGAGCGCGAGCAACCTTGAAACGATCCTGGATGTGCTCATCCACGACCGCGTCGTCGATCCCAGGCATGTCATCCGTCTGCTCAATGGCTTCCTGGCGCACTACCGCCTCGGGCAGCGACGCGAAGCAGCCGCCAACGGCTCACCCGCGCGCATCGCCGAGGGAGAAGTCACCGACTACCCAGTAGAGCTGGCGCGCTTGACCGCGTTGCAGTACGACTTCCGTCACCTTTATGAGGCCGTGGCGCGGGAGCATGAACTCCTCCATCTCCTGGACGACACGATCCTGGCCGACGCCCCCGTGGAGAACGCCGACCCGCTGCTCAACCCGTACCTCAGGACCAAAAGCCCCGCCGAGAGCGCCGCTGTCCCGCTGGACTACGCAGCACATCCCGGCCTGGCTTACCTGCGTACCGTTGCGCCCACAGTACGCCCGCACCGTGCCCCGGCGATCGGACCGCTCCTGACGCTGGGCTCAGAACCCGACAGTCGCCAACTGGGCGGAGAGACTGCCCGCGCTATCCGCGCGGAACTCCAGGGACGGGACACTCACGGCTTTGCGACACGGCTGGTGGAGCCGGACGGCCGCGGGCGCGTACTCCAGGCAGCCGAGCTTGTTCTCGCCAACGCTCGCCATGGACTCGCCCTTGATAATGCCCTGACCACGGCAGCCAGCGCGCTCGGGCAGACGCAGAATGCTCTGAGCGGTGGCGAGGCCCGCAGGCTCGCCGACACCATTGTCCGTCGCCGCAGTGCGATGACCATTCCCTTGGAAGCCGAAGACCTTGCCGTACTTCTCGCGCTCAGCTCGGAGGCCCTCCACCCCGCCCTCATCGCCACCTTGCAGCAGGCGCCCGAGGACGCTGACCGGTGCAGGCGGTGGGCGACCACGCTGCTGAACCTCAGCCAGACACCTCATGGCGCCCACTTCGCAGCGATGCTGGACGAGTACTTCCTCAACGCCGCGTCCGACGCGGAAAGCAACAATGAAGATCTCGACTACTGGCTGGACGCTTGGGAGCGGAACCCAGACCAGGCGCTCGCCACCTGGCCCACCAGCGCCTACGCATTCGCGCTCTCCAGCGCAGCGCGTCATCAGGCCCGACCAGGCTTCAGCGAAATCGTCCTGACCGGCGCCTCACGCCATCGTTGGGGCCGCCCTGTCGTGCTTGGCCTGCTGGACTGTCTCGGGGACGAGTCGCAGATGCGGCAGGTGACGCTGGAGCTGCTCGGTCACGTGGAGATTCCCACGGACGAGTGGGGAAGAGACGAGGGGGAAGACCAGGATCTCCCTCCATCTTCAACTGTTGCTGTCCGCTTGGCCGAGCGGGTTTCTTCGACCCTGCGAGAAGAGCAGGACGACGCCGAGGCTGGGAAGGCCGCCGCTTTGCTGCGCGCCTGGTTGCCACACTGGTTGGCCACCTCCAATCGCACTGCCATAGACCTGACGATCGACGCGCTCGTCGAGACCGCCGATACGAGCCTGGCGCTCGCCGAGACCTCGGCCGACCTTGTGCCTCTGCTTCCCGAAAACGACGTCGCCCGGTATGCGGCGGCTTTGGCTGCCAGACTCACCCCTCAGCGCGACGCCAACCCCGGCATCGACGCAGCGCTGCGCACAACCCTGATCAACTTCCTCCACGCAACGAAGGACAGCAACGCAGCGGCTACGGCCCAGGCCACCGCGCAGGTGATCGAGAGCCTCACCGCTGGCCTGGAGGCGGAAGCCCCCGCCGGGGACTTCGCCCACAAGAGCCTCCCCTATCTACTGACCACCCAGCAGGGCTCAGCTCACGCACCGGCCCTCGCCATGCGGGTCATCAACGCCATCCCGAACCAGGCCACCGCGCACGCGCTCCTACTGACCTCGCTGCTGCACCAGCTCTTCGCCATCCCGGCCGCCCGGGAGCAACACCTGCCCCAGGCGCTTGGACGAGTACAGCAGTGGATCAACGCGGCCCAAGCCGGGCCGGCCATGGTCTTCGCCGCCCACTACTCGGACCAGCCCGCGGTCACTGACCAGTGGCTGGCCTGGATCGGGCAACACTGGGCCGCCCTTGCCCCGGCCGAGCGCAACCTCGTTCTTCGCGCCGCCGGTCGAACCGAACTGCTGCCGCCTCACGCAGCAGCGCAATACCTAACGCCGTTGCTGCTGGACCACCTGCTCGACTCTTCGGCCGACGCTCCATGGCACTCCGCCCCGAGGCTCTGGGATGCCTTGAACGAGGATCAGCGCGCCCAACTGCTAGCTGCTGAGCGAGGACGCTGCCGAGAGCTGGCCGTGCAGGCAGCCGAAAGTCCCGTGCCCGTGCTGCTGGGTACCTTGCAGCGGGCCGGTGAAGATCTTGAGAGTGTGCTGCAGTTGCTACGCGACGCCCCCGGGGCATCAGCCGCTCTCAATCACTTCATCGATGAGCTTCTGCAGGCTCCCGTCTGGCAGCCCGATTCCGCCGATAAAGCCATAGCTGGCATCGCCGATCCAACTGCCGTGTGGTCCACAGCACTCAGCGCAGCCGCCGAGGGCCGGGACAGCCTGCATCGGGCAGCCCATGTAATCCGGGCGCTCGCGGAACAGCACCCCGATAGTGTTCCAGAGACTTTCGTGCAGGACTTCGCGCCTCTCGTCCATGACTGCACTGACGTGGACACCGCCGCCGTACTGGGCCGCGCGGTGCAGCCGATGCGCGAACAAGCGAGGGCGGTCTCCAGAACGCTCACGGGAGAGCACAACACGACCAAGGAACAAAAGGACAGAACGTCGGCGTTCCGGAAGGCCGCCGGCATCCGCCGCTGAGCGCAATAGGGTCAGCGCCAGCCGCCCCGTTCCCGCCAGCTGCTTGGGAGCCATCTGGGAGCCGACCCGCTCCCGGAGCCTCTTCAAGACCAGCCGAAACCATCCCAGCCCAACCATCTGACCAGGTAAAACGGCGGATGAGCCGGTCGGCGATCCACCCGAACCTCATTCGGGACGTAGAGGTCGTGGGTTCAAATCCCGCCACCCCGACAGCTGAAATACCAGGACAGGGGCCTGACCCGCATCGCGGGTCGGGCCCCTGTCGGCTTTACGCCGGCCTCCAAGCGGGCTTCAGCCGACCGCTGTCAGTCAGGACCTGCCCCGTACAGCGTCAGCATCAGTGCCACAACGGCAACGCCGACCAAGAGCGCAGCGCCTAGCCGTTCGTCGCGCCGAGATTCGCGCACGACGAAGCAGCCGACCATGGCGATCAGGGCGAGAGTCAATGTGTCAGGCATTCACGCCTCCCGCGCTTCCGCTGCGCGGTCATCGGCTCGACCGACAGCAGGCGACTGGGCCGCTCGGAAACGGGACGTCTCCTCGCCATCACGACTGTGACGCGCACGGCGACCGAGCCGCTTGAGCTTGCGGCGTACTCGCTCACCCAGAGCCTCGGCGCCACCCTGCACGTACGCCTGCGAGGTGAGGGCCAACACCATGGCGGCCGCCTCGGTCCAACTCGACGTACCCGAACGGGACCAGGCGAGCGCGACGGCCCTCTCGATCGGGAACATCTGCTCCAGCACGGCGAGCACACGCGGATCATCAGGCAGCATCCCCGTAAGGATGTCGGCCGGGTCGGGCCCTCCTGCGACGAGGTCGGCGAGAGTCAGCCCATTCTCCAGAACGGGGACATCGAGGCTGAGCAGCCGCTCTCCAGCGCAGCGCCGACGCCACAGTGGCGTGAGCTGTCGGTGGATCTCCCTCACCTCACGCATCAGCCGGGAGAGAGCCCCCCGGCGGATGGTGCCGTGCGTGTACAGGGTGCTCGCCCAGTCGCCAAGGAGAGCCGTGGTCACCGGTTCCTGCCAGCGGGCTCCCCGCCACAGGCCGAGGTCGACGGCCATGAACTTCTCGATGAGCTCGGTGTTGCCGAGCGCCGCCTCGTTCCGTGCTTCCACGGCGCGTGCCGCGAGCCTGGCCTCACGGGCCTCTGCACGAGCCTCCGGGGAGCTGGGCTTCGCGGCGATGGCCGCTCCACCCCATGGGCCGTCGACCTCCCCCTCTGTCCAGGTCTGCGCGATTTGCCAAGGTTCGAGTCGAGGGCTGTCCAGGAACAAGCGTCCTGCCAGCAGTCGTCCACCGTCCCTTTCGTTGCCGAAATAGAAGTAGGAGCTGTCGCGGACTCCCCCATCGCCCCCGTACGCGATGAGGTCGCCCTCACCCAATACAGGGAGGCCGCGAGTGGACTGTGGATCAATGGGTACGGGCTTCGGCTCAGGAAGTACCCGCCACCGCCTGACCAGGCCGTACCGCGCGTAAAGGGCGTCGAGGTCCTCGGCTTCTTCCGTCTCCGACACGTCGGTCTCGCGGGGCGGGACGGTCACAGGCGGTGCCGCCGCTTCCAGTGCCTGCGGTTCTTCGAGAGCTTCGGGCGTCATGGGTGGTGCCTCCGGCAGATGATGGGCGAGCCTGTCCCCTCTCGGGCGCCGCAACGCCCCAAACCGGCAATCCCCACCCCGGAATCTTGAGTGATCTGCATCACAAAGCCGGAGGTCGTGCTGAGGTCTCCGGCCCGCCGACATCTGGCTCCCCACTCCCGTGCCCCTCCCCCTGCGAGCCTTGAGAGCAGGACGTATCACCTGGGAGCCATTGGGGAGCCGATTCGTTCCTCGAACCCCCGCGAGACCACCCCATACCTATCCGCACCAACGCCCTGACCAGGGGAAACACCATCAAGGCTGATGGTGATCTTCGCCGAACCTCATTCGGGACGAAGAGGTCGTGGGTTCAAATCCCGCCACCCCGACAGCTGAATAGCAGGTCAGGTCCGGTGCTGAGAGATCAGCACCGGGCCTTCCTCGTTCTCCAGAGGCTCTCTGGAGAAATCCTGGAGAGGATCTTGGAATCTGCCTCCGGATCAGCGCGCTGCTAGGGCGTGTCCGACGGGTCGGCACAGTCCCTGCGACTCTCCCGGCTACGCTCGCGCGGGAGCGCCCCGCGGCTGCGGGGCGCCTTGTGGGGTTCAGTCGACCTCCTGGCCGTCGTATCTACCGCCCACGCAGGGGTTGCCCGGCAAGTCGATCCGGGGCTCTCCGCCGCCCTCCCTGCACTGAGAAGGGGTGACGTACGACGGGGCACCCTGTGCGGTGGCGGCGGTGGCGGCGCCCGTGAGGCCTAGTCCGGCGAGGGCTGCCGTGGCGATGACGGCGGCGAGGATTCGTCGAACGGACATTTGGTTCCCCTTTCACGGATTGCCTCGATTGCGGCACTAGCCATCTTGATCTTCACCCATCCGGGTGGCACATCATGTTGCGCCATTCGGGTGACATGGCTGTCGGGAGCGGGGCCGCTGACCCGGCCCGCCCAAGACCTTCGCGGCCGACTGGGAAAGCGGGACGGACGACGGAGCGATGGCAGCTCTAGCGAGCTTTCAGCAACGCATCCAGAGCAGCCACGGGCGAGCCGAGACTCATCGTCCGGCGCGCGTCCAACGCTTCCTCCCACATCCCGGTGAGCGCGGTCATCAGCGCCTGCCGCATCCCTGGCGTGATGTGGTCATAGCGCGACTGGACGGAGCCGTCCTCATGACCCATGCGTTCGTCCATGAGCTTCGGCGGGGTCCCCACCTCCCTCATCAGGGTCTTGTGAGTGTGGCGCAACCCGTGCGGGGTGAGCCCCGGGGCGATCGGCACCCAGCACACCTCAGCCCGCTTGGAGGCTCCTCGCCCGCGCGCCGGGATGCCAGGCCACGGCTCAACAACGACGGGCACCGCCCGCTCTTCCTGACTGCCCCGCCCGGGGTACCGCCCTGTCGCGGCCGGTCGAAAGAGCCACGTGGCGAAACCGGAGCCCCGCCAGTGAGCAGCTAACTCCCCCGATGCGGCGTTGCGGATGTACCCGAGATCACTGACCGCTTCCAGCACCTTCAGGCGAGTCGGCTCCGCCACAGCGTCTGGGCGGTTGAGGACGTTGGAGACGGTGCCGGTCGATACGCCGGAGCGGCGCGCCACGTCGACTAGTGCCGCGGCAGGCAACGTTTGCCCGTCAAGGAGCGGCGTCCGGTGCGTGCTCTCGGCGTGCCGGCCGGAAGGCCCCGTCGACGGACCGGACGTACTTGGGCTTTCGGCCGGTGCGGCGAGAGGGCGTGCCGGGCGTCGCGACGGGGCGAACGTTGCCTGCCGCGGCACTAGCTTCGCCCCGGAGCGACTTACGGACCCGTTGGCGGCTCCATGGCCGCGGAAGACCTAGACGAGTCATTCCGAATGCTGACGGTGTGTCTGGGAACGCAGACAGGGCGTCCAAGATTCGTTGTGTGACGAACAACCTAGACGCCCTGCTGACCGCACTGTACGTGAAGATCGACGACGAGATCGGAGGTAGCCGATGGCTTGGCCGACCGCCGCAGCTGACGGATTCTGAGCTGGTCACCCTTGCCGTCGCCCAGGCGCTGCTGGGCTACACCTCGGAGTCGCGCTGGCTGCGGTTCGTGGACTCCCGACTGGGAGCGATGTTCCCGTACGTGCCCAGGCAGCCGGGCTGGAACAAGCGGCTGCGGGCAGCGTTGCCACTGGTCAAGAGGGCAATACGACTGCTGGCCGTCGATACGGACTTCTGGTTCGACAACCACTGGATCATCGACTCCACACCGGTGGAGTGCGGCCGCTCGCGTCCGACGGTGAAGCGGTCGGACATGGCCGGCTGGGCCGGATACGGGTACTGCGCCTCGCACTCCCGGTTCTTCTGGGGCCTGCGCCTGTTCCTGGTATGCACCCCGACCGGGATGCCCATCCTGTGGGCACTGGCGAACCCGAAACTGGATGAGCGGGAGGTGCTGTCGGCGATGCTGGACCGCGAACCGCACCTGTCCACGGACCGGCCGAGCCTGCTGGTGATCGCAGACAAAGGCTTCGCCTCCAAGGAGTTCGAGGCCGATCTGGCCTTCCGGGGCGCGGAGTTGCTGCGTCCTTCTTTCAAGCGCGAGAAGAAGCGCAGGGGCGAGAGCCTCCTGAAGTCGGTGCGACAGCTGATCGAGTCGGTCAACGACACCCTCAAAGGCCAGCTCGACCTGGAACGGCACGGTGGACGGACCTTCGAAGGTGTCGCCGTCCGCGTCGCCCAACGCATCCTCGCGATGGCCGCCGCGATCTGGCACAACCACAAGACCGGCCAGCCCGTCATACGATCCTTGATCGCTTATGACCACTGACCACATCGGAATGACTCGTCTAGGCCAGTCCGTGGCACTCGCAAGGCTTCGATCTCGTCCGGGCGATGTGGCTGGCAAGGAGCGAGGCGAGGAAATCGCGAGTACAAACGATGCCTCCGGCGGGGGCGCTCCTGCGTCCGGGATGGCGCGAGGTCGGCGCGCGGGTGCCGGTCGAGTGGGGTTGGGGTAGGTGGCTGCAAGGGAGCATCGTGGTCTCCGCGGTCACTGGGCTATGGCTGAACAACCCTGAGCCAAGGGCCTGGAGCGTACGGCTGTGAGGACTTGTACGTGGCTGGGGGCCGCGCCATGCGGAGATGGCGCGGCCCCCTTTCTGCCGCCTGGTGTTCCTGTCGTGCGTGCTGTCCGTGGCGGGTCGTCAGTCGCAGTGTGGCTGCTGCTTGCTGGGTGCGCCGTGTCTGGCGTCGTGCTTGCCGGGCCTGTGCTTCTTGTGGTGTCTGCCGTTGTGGTGGTGCTTTTCGCAGTGTCTGCCGCGTTTGATGGTGGTGGGGTCGGTCGCGGTGTCGGGGGTGCTGCCGCCTCCGGTGACCGTGGCGGTGTTGGTGACCTGCTTCGGCGCGCTGTAGGACGCTTTGACCGTGAGCTTGATGGTCGGGTAGCTGCGGCCGGGGTCGAGGGTGTCGCTGCGGGTGCAGGTCAGTGTGGCGCGGGTGCAGGCCCATCCGGTGCCGCGGAGCGAAACGGGGGTCAGCCCCGTGGGCAGGGTGTCGGCCACGGTGACGGTGGTGGCGTCGGTCGGGCCGGTGCCGTGGTTGGTGACCGTGATCCTGTAGGTGTTCCTCTTGCCCTGAACGAACGCGCCGCGGTGCGTCTTGGTGACGGTCAGGGAGGGGAACGGCGGCGTGCCGATGGCCACACCGATGGGGCCGTTGCTGACGGGGATGGTGGTGGTGACCGTGTTCGTGGCCGTGTCGATCACCGACACCGTGTCCGAGTTCCGATTGGCGACGTAGGCGTGGGTGCCATCCGGGGTGAAGGCCACACCGACCGGGGTGGTGCCGACGGGGATAGTGGCGGTGACCGTGTTCGTGGCCGTGTCGATCACCGACACCGTGTTCGAGTTCTGATTGGTGACGTAGGCGTGGGTGCCGTCCGGGGTGATGGCCACACCGACCGCGTTGTTGCCGACGGGGATGGTGGCGGTGACCGTGTTCGTCGCGGTGTCGATCACCGACACGTTGTTGGAGTTCTCATTGGCGACGTAGGCGTGGGTGCCGTCCGGGGTGATGGCCACAAAGGCCGGGGTGCTGCCGACGGGGATGGTGGCGGTGACCGTGTTCGTGGCCGTGTCGATCACCGACACCGTGTTCGCGTTCTCATTGGTGACGTAGGCGTGGGTGCCGTCGGGGGTGAGGGCCACACCGACCGGGCCGGCGCCGACGGGGATGGTGGCGATGACCGTGTTCGTCGCGGTGTCGATCACCGACACCGTGTTGGACCCGAAATTGGCGACGTAGGCGTGGGCGCCGTCGGGGGTGATGGCCACACCGACCGGGCTGGTGCCAACGGTGATGGTGGCGGTGACCGTGTTCGTGGCCGTGTCGATCACCGACACCGTCGTCGAACCGAAATTGGTGACGTAGGCGTGGGCGCCGTCGGGGGTGATGGCCACAGTGAACGGGGCAGCGCCGACGGTGATGGTGGTGGTGACCGTGTTCGTGGCCGTGTCGATCACCGACACCGTGGTCGAATTGAAATTGGTGACGTAGGCGTTCGGCGTGGGGGCGGCCGCCTGCGCCGGGGCCGCAGCCAGGACCGGCAGGGACAGTCCCGCCAGCATGGCCAGGGCCCCGATGACCAGCCGCAAGATGCCCAGGCGTGGCCCGGGCCTGCCCCGGTCCGGTACCGGGCCGCCCTGCGGCGCGGGCTCCTTGCCCGCATGTGGGATCACGAATGCCTCGCTTCGTCAGGAAGGGCGGCCGCGAGCGGACATACCGTGGGAGCCGACAGCGCACCGCAGGCACACACAACATGTGACTGCTCGTCACCCTATGTAGCGCATTGTGGAGAGGGTGAGCGGCACTCCGCAACCAAAGTGCGAGGACGAGCCGTTGGACGCACACTGAATATGATCCGATCGACTGACCGTCAGACCGGCTGCGAGAACGGCCTGACATCACCAGCTGACATCAACGTCACCAGACGACAACGCATCCCGGCGGCTGGAGCTGGACTACGGACCACCCGGCGAGCACGAGTCCGAGTCCGTCGCACGGATGGGGGATCGAACTTGCAAGGCGGTGGTCAGCCGCTTCAGCCGCGAGCTGGGCCGTCTCCGGGCCATACGAGGGTGACCAACGACAACCGCTGACGGCCAACAACGACCAAGAGGGCGCGGCAAACTACCGCTGCCTCTTGGTGTGTCTGTGCGGCTAGACCCAGGTGTCCAGCCACATCCGCGACCGCCACTGGTCTATGGGGATCGCCGTGCCCGTGTACAGGGGCCAGAAGTAGATGGTCTCCCAGCTTGGTGCGGTCACACTGTGTCTCCGACTCCAGGACTGCGGGAGGAACGATGGGCGAGAACCCAGAGCTCTCAGTTCAGGTCATCGACGGCCCGTACAGGCGGCGTGGGGTCGGTTGCGATGGCGGGAGTTCGCCTGATTAACGGTGTGAGCGCCTGCGACGATGTCAGCGTGCCGACGCCTGGAACGCCTCTCCCCGCTGCACTCATCCCCGACTGCACCAAACAGGAAGCTCACCACGCGGCCTACAGAAGTGCCAAGACCAACGACGCGATCTTTGTGTGCATCGCTCGCCAGGGATCGCGCTGGAAGGTGGAGCTTGACGCTCCGGCCAGCAGTGGGCCCACCATCCCGGACCAGGCAGTGGCAGTCCTGCAGTCCGCGGTTGAAGTATTGGTATCTGATGGCACGGTGACGCGGGCCAACATTGCACCTGACTACATCTCCATATGGGCGATCGAGAGCGAGCAGAAGGCACGCGAAATCGCGGCTGCGTTCCATGCCGCCACGCAAGGACTCCGGCAGCTATACATCGCCGTTCCAGTCCCGCGTAGAAAGGTCTAGCCTCCGAGGCTCGCGGTGCCTCACGCCGAGGCGGGCGGTGCGGCCGGCGGACCACGGATCTGCGGACCACACGCCGGCTCCTGCATCGCGCGCAGTGAGCGTGAGCGAGGCTTGGAGAATTCCTGGAGATGATCTTGCGCCGGGATCCCTGACGCACCAACGGAGACCAACGCTTCCCAGAGCGTGCCGTGCGCCGCGTGTGCCCCGGGAGAGTCGTCCCCACGGCTTGGTGCCAAGGAGCCCGCGGACGGTACGACGATCGCCATGCACCCTTGGACTCCGTTGAACGACCGGCAGCTCGCACTCCTCACCCGCATCGGGGACGGAACCGACCCCGACGCGGGTGCACGCGAGCGACGTTCGAGGGTTCCCGAGCCAGAGGCACGACCGACCCCTCCACTACAGGAGCAAGCCACGGCCGCGCCCAAGACGGAGTCGGCGCCGCAGCGCGCCGCGAAGCCCCCACGGCCGTCGCCAGCGGAAGTCGGCTCCGGAGAGGCCCTCACACATGGTCACAGGAGGGTCAAGAGGTGGGACATACGGGTGATCGGGTGGCTGATCACCAAGAGAATGTCACTCTACGTTTGCCGGGAATATCCGGCGCCCTGTGTGCTGGGGAGCCTCAGGGGCGAGGGGTGGGGAATGAGTACTTACCGTTTCAATCCGCCGCCGGGTTGGCCTGTGCCACCTGCGGGATGGATGCCGCCGCCGGACTGGCGGCCCGACCCCTCGTGGCCCCCGATGCCGGAGGGATGGCAGTTGTGGGTCCCGGAGGCCGGATCCACCTCCGACACCCTCGCCGTCGGCCCTGCCGCAGGAGCCTCCGCGGCGCCGGACGCAGCCGCTCCCGGGAGCACGACCGCGGTGCCGGCGCCTCGGAAGGGCGGGCTGTTCGGGCGGCGTCGTGCGGATGCCGTGTCCGAGGCCGAAGAACTGCGGGCATGGATCGCAAGGACACAGGGGCTGGATGCCGCGCGGGTCGCGGGCCTCGTACGGCAGGTCGAGGCGGAGGCCGCCGCGCTGCGTGAGAAGGCGTCCGCCGAAGCCGCCGAGGAGGCCGAGGGGATCCTCAAGGACGCACGCGAGACGGCGAAGGAGATCCTCGCCGACGCGCGCCGGACGGCGAAGGAGACCGAGCGGGTCCGCAAGGAGGCCGACCGGCACCGCAAGGACGTCTTCGATGCCGAGCGGCGGCTTGCCGAGCTGCAGGGCCGGATCGTCAACGCCGACGAGACCGCCATGCTGCAGGAGGCCGGGATCTATGCCTACCGGCATGCGCTGCATGACGCGATCGCCTACCGCAGCCGGCTCGACACGTTGCAGAACGAGATCAAGGCGCTCGCCCGTGCGGGCCGCGCCGTACAGGCGGCCACGGACTGGACGGTCAACGGCTCCAAGCGCGAGGGCCAGAAGATGGTCCGCGACTTCTCCAAGCTCATGCTGCGCGCCTACAACGCCGAAGCCGACTACGCCGTGCGGTCCATGCGGCCGCACCGGCTGGACTCCCTCGTGGACCGGCTCTTCAAGAGCCGCGAGACGATCGCCAGGCTGGGCGCCACCATGCACATCCGGATCACCGACGACTACCACAACGCGCGCGTACGGGAGTTGGAACTCACCGCCGACTTCCTGCAGAAGAAGGAAGAGGAGAAGGAGGCCCAGCGCGAGGTGCGCGCCCGGGAGCGTGAGGAGGCGGCGGTCCAGCGGGAACTCGACCGGCAGCGCGAGAAGCTGAACAAGGAACTCGGTCACTATCAGTCAGCACTTGACCGCCTGCGCGAGCGCGGTGACGAGGCGGGTGCGGCGGAGATGCAGGCCAAACTGGCCGAGATCGAGAACGCTCTGCAGGACGTCGAGTCCCGCGCGGCGAACGTCCGCGCCGGCTATGTGTACGTCATCTCGAACATCGGCGCCTTCGGCGATCGTATGGTGAAGATCGGAATGACGCGTCGACTCGAACCTTTGGAGCGTGTCTACGAGTTGAGTGGCGCGGCCGTGCCCTTCCGCTTCGACGTGCACGCGCTGATCTTCAGCAAGGACGCGGTCGGCCTGGAGACGGAACTCCACCGGCAGTTCGCCTCGCAGCGGGTCAACCAGGTCAACAGCCGGAAGGAGTTCTTCTATGCCACCCCGTCGGAGGTGCGCGATGCGCTGCAACGGTTCGCCGGACAGCATCTGATCGAGTTCACCGAGGAACCCCAGGCGCTGGAATGGCGGGCCGGCAAGCGGATGAGCGAAGCCGGTGCACCCGTCGCAGGCGCAGGAGGAGTTGCAGCCCGGACAGCATGATGTACGGCGAAGCATCACTACGATCACCGTCATGGATTGGCTGGAGCGTGCCGCGAAGCTGAGGCAGTGGAGCCGGGACGGGGTGCGGGCGCCGCACAAGCCGTTGCTGTTGCTGTACGCGCTGGGCCGTTTTCAGGCGGATGCCGCGGAAGAGTTGCCGTACAGCGCGGTGGAGGCGGATCTGAAGCAACTGCTGGTGGAGTACGGTCCGTCGCGTGGGACCACGCCCGCCTATCCCTTCCACCACCTGGTCAGCGACGGGGTGTGGGAAGTGCGGACCGAGCACGGCGTCGGCAGCCCAGGCACCGGGGTGCGGGAACTACGGGCAAGCCGGGCCACCGGGCGGCTGGCACCGGACCTTCAGCTGGCGCTCCGGCGGGAACTGTCGCTGCTGGGCCGCACGGCAAGGGTGCTGCTGGATCTGCACTTCCCGGCGTCGCTGCACCAGGACCTGTGCGACGCTGTGGGCCTGGAACTGGAAATGGCGGAGACCGACGCTCTGGCGGCGCCTGAGAGGCGCCGGCGGGACCGGCGGATGCGGGAGATGGTGCTGACCGCGTACGAGTACCAGTGCGCCTTCTGCGGCTACGACGGCATGATCGGCACCGCGCCCGTCGGGCTGGAGGCCGCGCACGTACGCTGGTGGGCGTACGACGGCCCGGACGACGTCGACAACGGACTGTGCCTGTGCTCTCTGCACCACAAGCTCTTCGACAAGGGCGTCCTCGGCATAGGCGACGGCCATCGGATCCTGGTCTCGCAGCAATTCATCGGCCGCAGCCAGGCTGCCCGCGAGCATGTCACAGCACTCGCGGGCCGTCCGCTCATAGGCCCTCGACCCGGCACCCGGCCCATCGCGGAGGCCCACCGCTCCTGGCACACCAGCCAGGTCTTCCACGGCAGCCCACGCCCCACCGCCGCCTGACCCGGTGTTCAATGCGGGATTTCAAGGGGCTGGGCGCACCAGGCGCACCAGGCATCCCTGATCGCTCCTCATGCTGCTCTCAACGCGTGCGTGTGTGTGTGACCCGGTTCGTCGTAGCGCGTCGAGGACACGGCGACGAACTCGTCGTTGCGGCTGGACAGCAGGGCGGCCCTCTCGGCGGTTCAGCAGGATGCCGAGCGGGTCGGTGACGACCTTCTCAAGGTCGCGTACGGCAGCGTCCCCCCGCCGAGTCGGCTCCGCCGGTTCTGGCCGCCTTCACCGTCGATGTCGCCGAGGGCTCCCCCGCGGCGTACGCGCAGCGGGTACGTCACGTCCTCTCGGCCGCGCTCCATCTGGCCCGTACGGCGGAGTTCGACGACGCGGATCTGCCGGCCGACGAATTCCCGGACTGGTTCACGGCGATCAGTGCCCGGGACGGTGAGGCACACGAGGAATTCGCCCGGGACGGCCGCACCGCGTACACGCACCGGAGCGGTGGAAATCCCTGGTCCCTGCAGAACTGGATCTACCGGTTCGACCCGGACGAGGATTCTCGGGGCTGGGAGTTCTGGGACGTCGTCCCGCTCGGCCCGTCGCAGGTCCACGTCTGGGTCGACAGTTGGGGCGAATCCTTCTTCGGATCCCTCGACCTGCTGTGGCTGCTGTACACGGCCGGTACCGCACACGCCGAGGGGCCGGAGATCCGCGAGGCGAGCACGTGGGCGTCCGAGGCGCGCGGTCGGTGACGGACGCGGAGCACGGTCGCGTCGTACGAGCCGCCCACACCGATTCAACGATCTCTCCGTATCAGGCGTATCCGCAGGAGGTCGCCGAACCGGCGCTGCGCGCCCGACGTGAGTCATCAAGCCGTCAGTGGCCCACTCCACACCTCCCGCCACGCTGTGCGAGTCCGCGGGTGGCACGCCGCTGTGGCCTCCGACGATGTGCTGAAAGAGGAGAACAAGCAGATCAGGGCCCGGATCAGGGAGCTGGAGACGGAGCGGGAGATCCTGCGGAGGGTCGCGAAGTACTTCGTCGGCGAGACCAACTGGTGGGCCGTTTCCCGTTCGTTGAGGATCATCGCGGCGCGAACACGGTCATCACAACAGAAGCGCTGCCTTCCCGAACCGGCCCGAGCCCACCGCGGCCGTCGGTGGGCTCGGATCGTCCGTGCAGCTGGTTTCCGTTACTTCCCGAATGCCTGGCGGAACTCGTCGACGATCTCGTCCGAGGCCCCGTTCGCGCCGCACACGGGGACGACGCCGTTCTCGGCGGCCACGATGTAGCGCTCACCTTCCGAGAACGTCAGCGCCTCCGGCCGGCTCGCGTCGCTGTCGAGCACGACCGTCTCCGTGTCGCCGCCCTTCAACCAGTAGTCGACGCGGAAGGTGACCGTGGAACCCTTGATGGAGGTGACCGTTCCCACGAAGAGGGTCGGGTACCCACGCAGGGTGTCGGGACTGGGTGTCACACACTTCTGGCTGCCGAAGCCGCTGTGGGTGGTGAGTGTCAGTGGGCCGGTCGAGGCCGAGTGCCCGTTGTCATTGTTCGCCATCACGCCTCCGGCGATGCCGCCGCCGAGCAGAAGCAGACCGGCAGCCGCCGCGAGTCCGAGGAGCTGACGGCGGCTCCGTCGCGCAGCGGTCTTCACGGGGACCGTATTGCCGGTCTGGAGCGCGGTGTCGGTGGTCAAGATGTCCTCCACAAGTCGGTCGATGTCGGGCAGCGGAGCATGTGGGGTCAGCGCCGGGTCCGCGGACTTCAGCCGGGCCAGCAACTCGTCGTCATTCACTGACCGCTCCTTCCTTCATCTCTCTTGTGTCCGGACGGTTCGTCATGCTTTCGCCTCAACTGTTCGGCGAGTTTCCTTTTCGCCCGGTGCAGCCGGATGCTCACGGCGTTGGACGTCAGCCCGGTCGCCTCCGCGATCTGCCGGGGCGCCAGCCCCTCCCACGCCCACAGCCGCACCACCTCACGGTCCAGCGCCCCGAGGGCGGCGAGCGCGGCGTGCAGATCGCTGTGGTCGGCGACCCCGGCCGGCTGCTGCTCCTGCGTCCGGATCAACCGCTCCACCAGCCGGAGCCGGCGCCCGTCGGCACGGCGGGCATTCGCCAGGCAGCCCCGCGCCACCCCGTAGCACCACGGCAGCACGTCATCGGGGTCGGGCAGGGAACCTGGCGCCGACCCCAAGCCGGGGACGTCGTCAATACGGCGCCACAGCACCAGCATCGCTTCCGCCAGGATGTCGTCGACCATGTCGGCGCTCGTCCGTCGCAGCAGATACCGGTGCAACGGTTCCACCACCACGTGCGCCAGTCTTTCGAAGCGCGCCCGCTGCCTCTGGCGCGACTCCTCTTCCGTCATGGATTCCACAACCCGTCCTGTTCGGCACCGGCCGGATCCTTTCAGGCGAGGGCTTACGGACACTGATGGTCGTTTCCCGCGATGGTCACGGCCTCTTCGACGCCGTCACGGGAGAGAAGATCGCCCGGGACCGCGACCCCGATCCGGACGAGGACACTCCCGACGCACAGATCCTGTCCGGCGTGCCCGCGCTGGACCGGCTCACCGATCTCCAAGTCTTGGACGACGACGCGTTTGAAACCCTCGGGGGCCCGACCGTCGCCCGGTGCCGGCGGTCCTGTGCTTCCTCGGCGTGGCGAATGCGGAAGGCGCGGGTCTGCTTCAGCAGCAGACCCGCGCCCGTCACGTCAGTCTTCGGTAAGGAGTACCGGACGTCAGCTGGTGAAGATGAGGTACTTCCAGGTCCCGTACGTCGTCGAGTTCACGTTGTCGCCCGACTTCGTGTCGACGTACGACGACCGGATCCGGAAGCGGACGCCCGTCGGCGGGGTGCCCGTGAGCTCGAGCGTGTCCTTGCCGCCCGAGCCGAGTACGAGGTACTCGGAGTGCGTGGTGCGCCAGGCACCCTGGTAGTAGCCCTGCATCTCCACCTTGTACTTGCGGCCCGGGTACGCCGTCATCGTCGTGTCGTAGACCGGGTCCTTGGACTTGTGGAAGTAGCGGTACGTCTGGCTCCACGCCGTCTTGCTCGTGTAGTAGCCGCTGAGCGCGGTCGACACCTTGACCTGCGCGCCGACCGTGGTGGTGGCCGTCGCGGGCGCGTACCGGGTGTCGCCGGTGAACTTGGCGGTGAGCTTGGTGTCGCGGGTCACGGAGAGAGTGACGGACACGTTGCCGGAGGAGTCCACCGTGCCGGACTTGACCAGCTTCTCGGGCTTGTCGGCACCGTAGGGGTTGGCGTAGATCGCGACGGTGCGGTTCTTGTACGTCGTCCCCAGGTGCGCCGTGAACTTCACCGCGCTGTTGTACGCGTACACCTTGCCGTTGTTGTTGAGCGTCACCGTGGTCGCCGTGCGGGTGACGTTCACCGCGCTCGTGGCGGTGGCACCCGCGTGGTACTCGTCGCCCGCGTAGGTGACCGTGTACGTGACCTTGCCGCCGGCCGGCGGGGTGTCGGCGAAGGTGTACGAGCCGTCGGCACCGACCGTCGCCTTGCCGAGCGCCTTGCCGGCCGGGGACTCGTCGTCGGTGCGGGTGACGGAGACCGTGGTGCCGGACGGGAGCACGGTGTCCGACGTCAGTTTGCCCGTGACGGTGAGGGACTTGGCGCGCGTGGCGGTGGCCGGGGCCGTCGCCACGAGGGTGGTGCCCGCCTTGGTCGGGTCGTCGAGAACCCGCAGCGAGTACACATTCGAGTCGTTGTACGACACCGCGAACAGCTTGCTGGCGTCCGGCGCCCAGGCGAGACCCGAGGCCGCGAGGGTGTCGGAGCCGCTGCTGCCGCCGGTGTTCGGGAAGTCGTACTGCCGTACCGGCTCGGAGACGCCCGGCTCGAAGATGTGGACGTCGGGGTCGTACCAGGAGAAGGTGCCCGCGGCGACGGCGCCGTTCGGGGCGATGTCGACCGCGTTCGGGTAGGGGTTGGTGGCGTAGCTCCCGTCCTCCGACAGGTCCGAGAGCTTGAACACCTCCTGCTTGTAGGGGGCGCCGCTGGCCGTGACGACGTCCTTGCCGTCCGGAGTGACGGCGAGGTCGGTGAGGTTGCTGCTGCTGCCCGGATCCCAGGCGTACGCGGTGCGGTTCGCCGAGCCCGACGACACGTCGAACACGGCGAGTTCGACCGGGCTCTGCCCAGGGGCACCCGCCACGATGGTGCCCGGGGCGCCGGCCGAGGAGCCGAGGATCGGGGCGTCGTTCCAGGTACGGGTGGTGTCCTGGTGGAGGGCCACGACCGGGTCGCTGCCGCTCAGGTCGAGCGAGCCGATGTTGCCGCTGCCGGCGCCGCGGTAGCCGAACCAGAGCTTGCCGCCGGCGAGGGCCGGATACTCGGGCTGGGTGCCGTCGCCCGTCGGGTAGCGATGGGCCTCGGTGGCGGTCGCCGTGTCGATGGCGACGATCGCGTCGGCGTCCTCGACGGCCGCGTACAGGGTGCCGGAGTCGGCGGACAGTTCCAGGCCGCGGACGCCGGGCAGCGAGTCGACGGTGCCGACGACCGTGCCGCTGTAGTCGGTTGCGACGACCTTTCCGCTGGTCGGGTCGCTGATGAAGACCCGCTGGTGGACGCCGTCCACGACGACGTCGCCGGTCGACTTGACCGGCAGGGTGGTGCTGGAGTCGGCCAGCGCGGGCGCGGCCGAGGTGACCGCGAGCGCGGCCGAGCTGAAGAGGACCGCGAGCGCCGTCGCGGCTGGGAGAGTGCGTATGCGCACGGTGGTTTCGAACCCCCCGGAACGAAAAGAGCCCCTGTTGTTGAACTGGGGAAGTAACCGGAGCCTAGGTCACGCCAGTGACAGCAGAGGCAAACGGGGGTCAACGGTGATCAAAGAAGTGGGCGAGATTCGGCCATTCCGCTTACGTATCCGCTGAGACCGCTTCACGTATCCGCTGGGACCGCTTCACGTATCCGCTGGGACAGGCCACGCCCAACGCCGTCGTCAGCGCCTCATACGCCGGAGGGCGCCTGGGAGCAGGCCGGGAGCCGACCCGCTCCCCGCGGGGCCCCGTCTGTCCCCGGGGCGCGGATCAAAGGTCGACGACGTTGCGCCCGCAGGGTCCGTTCCGCATCAGGGCTCGTTGCCTCCGGCTCCTCGCCGATGAGAACGGATCATCGCGAGCGTCCCCAAAATCAGGAGGATCAGACCCGCCGCTGCTGAGATGAGACTCCAGTTCAGCGGGCTTTGCCGATCACGACCTGAAAGGACTGCCTCGGTCATGCCTGGCCCCTTCGGGAAGGTGATGCGAGCGCCTTGCGTCACCTCCAACAGCCCGCTTTTCAGCTTGAGGGAGACGTCCCATGGGCCGTCCGTGACCTGATCGGTCACGATGACGTTCACCGACGCGGATTGGCCGGGCGCCAAGCTCTTTCCGGAGTCGACCAGGTAGGGCCCGGCATGGATGCTTCCGGATACCTGGGACATCTTCATCGTGCCGGTGAGATCCAGAGCGCGGCCACCGGTGTTGTGGACCTTGGCGTGTACGACGGCGCGCCCACTGGCATCACGTTCAGCCGTCATGTTGTCCACCGTGAATCGGGCACGCGGCGGATTGTCGCCGCCCACTGCGAGGTAGAGCCGGATTCCGGTGCGGCTGACCAAGGTGATGCCGCTGCCCAGGTCGCGACCGCTGACCTGCGCCCACACCACGCCGTATCGCTCGCCGGGGGCGGCATCCTCCGGAATGGCGATGGTCACGGTGTCACGGACTCTGGAGTGAGCGGGGATGTCCAGGCTCAGCTGACTGGGCTTGACCCAGGAGGTGAGCTCGTTACCGGTGCTTCCGGCAGCGCCGACGAAGGAACCCCGGCGGATGTCGGCGGCGCCGGGGTAGACCGCGACATGCAAGGAGTCGTCCGACTTGTTCGACACCTCGATACGCCGCTTCACGGTGACACCGGGTCTCAGGCTGTCGACGATGTACTGCCTGGCCCGTGGGTCTTTGACGAGGTCGGCGGGGACATCGACGAGCCGAATGCCCACCGCGTCCGGGGGGTTCGGTCGCTGTACCGGATCCGATACGAGGGATGTGGCCGAAGCGGTGCTGGTGGCCAAGGCAAACGCCGTGGCCACCAGCACCGCGAGGGAAGAGAACCTGGGCACAGGGCTTTACGGTTTCCTTTTTTGCGGTACGGACGTACGAGGTCTCAGGCGACGGAGTGGGTGATCGTCGAGCTGTACGTGCCCGCCAGCGCGTTCCCGGGGATGGTGAGATGGATCGTCGGGTTCCAGGTGGCCGAGTTGATACCGCTCACGCCGGTGGCCACCTGGACGGGGCCGGGGGGATAGAGCGGGGTCAAGTCGCTCGAAGTGACGTTCGCGGTGCCGCTGACCGAGGCCGCCGGTGTGATGTAACTGCTGGTGCCCTGGGCGGATACGGAGATGTTCTGGGGGCCGGTGAAGTCCACTGCGCTGGCCGTGGCGGTCCAGCCCGCGGTGCCGCCTCGACCGTCTGTCACCGTGACGTTGCCCAGCTGGCTGGAGACCTGTTGCGGACTGCCGCTGACGGCGACGGTGCCGAGGTTCACGGGCCCCGACGGGACGCTGATGTCGAGCGTGCCTGACGAGACCTGGACGGTCACCGGCGTATCCGCCGCCGAAGCCGGCATCGGGGCTGCCAGTACTGCCACCGCCGCTCCGGCAATCAAGGGGCTGATGACGCTACGAATTCTCATGGGTGCGACCTCACTTGGCGACCGGGGGAGGTTGGGGCGGCACGGCAGGGGCCGATGCGCAATTGCACGCTAAGGGAGCATGATCAAGAAGTGTCCGGAACTCCATTGCGTGGAGGCTCAATCCACTCGTACGGCCGCGCTGGGGCCACCGACGCG
Source organism: Streptomyces sp. NBC_01450 (assembly GCF_036227505.1). Taxonomy (NCBI): domain Bacteria; kingdom Bacillati; phylum Actinomycetota; class Actinomycetes; order Kitasatosporales; family Streptomycetaceae; genus Streptomyces; species Streptomyces sp. NBC_01450. The sequence continues at coordinate 5,451,113 of NZ_CP109480.1, forward strand.
GTCATGGCGACGATCACCACCGAGGGCGGTCCCGGCATCCGTCGCTGACGTCGACGCCGCCGGACAGAGACGTACACGAGCATCCCTTGACCAGGGTCAACACCGGTTCGCCGCAGTCGTCTCGGCCTCGAGGTCGGCGTGGTCAGGGGTGGCACTCCGCACTGGCATTCCGCGATGGCCTGCCGGACCGTCAACCATCCTCTGGAACGATAGGCATATGCTCGACAGGGAGGGTCGATCCGCTGGACCGAGCCTCGGCCTACGGGACTCGTACGACGCTGATCGGTGCCGCCGCGTCGCGGCCCTGCACGCTGGTCGTCTGCCCTGGGTGCGCGGCGCCGGGGTGCGCGGGCGACCTGGATCGGGTTCGCGATGGGGGACGACTGCACCGAGGAGCCGGTGAGTTGGGCGTCCGCCGACGGGCCGGGGATCGCCGAACCGCCGGTCGCGCCGGAGTTGCGGTTCGTCCGGCCGCCGCGTGAGGCACGGGCCCGTACGCGTCGCTGAGGCGGTGGCGGCGTACCACCGCCCTCTGGAACCACACATCCCGGTGCGGCACTCTTCTCCCTCGTGGCGACCCTTCCGTATCAAAGCCCGTCGACCGACACGACCGCGCACATGGTGGTGGCCGGGGACGACGCCCTGGCGCACCGGCTGGCCGCCGAACTGCGTGGTGTGTACGGCGAGCGGGTGACCCTCGTCGTACCGCCCACCCAGCGCAGTGTTCGGCCGCCGGTGGTCGGGCGGGCGCGGGCCTCGACACTGTTCGACCGAATGTCCGCGGCGGTGAACCGGGCGGCGGGCAACGGGGAGGGGCCACAGGGGCCGCCCAACCGGACGGCCGAACCCGCCGGTGCCGAGCGGGTGTTGGAAGCCACCGAACTCACCGAGGCCGTACTCGCCGAGGCCGGTGTGGAACGGGCCGCCGCCCTCGCGCTCGTCCATGACGACGACGAGACCAACATCCGGGCCGCGCTCACCGCGCGCCGCCTCAATCCGCGGCTGCGGCTCGTCATACGGCTCTACAACCGGCGCCTCGGGCAGCACATCGAGGAACTCCTCGATCAGGCCTCGGCGTTGGCCATGGCGGTGACCGATGGCGAGGGAACCGGTGGCGGGGGGAGCGGGGGGCCTGGCTTCGATGCGTCCACCACCGTGTTGTCCGATGCCGACACCGCCGCTCCCGCGCTCGCCGCGACCGCCGTCGCCGGAACCAGCAAGGTCGTCCAGACCGACGGGTTGATGCTGCGGGCGGTGGAGCGGCCGCCGCCGGGGCCCGGCGAGGTCGCCGATCCCGGGCTGTGCACGCTCGCGCTGCTGTCCGCCACCACCAACGATCCCGCCGGCGCGGACGGTTCCGAGAGCAGCGGGCCGCAAGGGCCTCGACTGCTGCCCGACGAGCGGGCCGTGGCCGCGGCCACCGGGCGCGGGACCGTCGCCCTGGAGACGGTGTCGTACGCCGCGTCCGCGCCGTCCGCCGGGCGCAGCGTCGTGCCCTTCGGCTCGCTGCTGTCGCGGCGGTTGCGCTGGTCGTTCGCCGGGCTGGTGGGGTGTGTGGTCGGGCTGGCGGTCGCTTCGATGGTCGTCACCGGGGAGCCACCGCTGCGGGCGACCTATCTGACCTTGCTCGATCTCTTCGCCATCAACAACCCCGCGATCGGGCAGCCCCTCGGGCGGCAGATCCTTCAGCTCTTCTCCGGGCTCGTCGGGTTGTTGCTGCTGCCTGTGCTGCTCGCGGCGGTGCTGGAGGCGCTCGGTACGTTCCGGAGCGGGTCCGCGTTGCGCAAGCCGCCGCGGGGGCTGTCCGGGCATGTGGTGCTGCTCGGGGTCGGGAAGATCGGGACGCGCGTGCTGGCGCGCCTGCGTGAGCTGCAGATTCCGGTGGTGTGCGTCGAGGCCGATCCGGAGGCGCGGGGGCTGGCGCTGGCGCGGCGGTTGCGGGTGCCGGTGGTGTTGGGCGATGTGACGCAGGAAGGTGTGCTGGAGGCCGCGAAGATTCATCGGGCGCATGCGTTGCTCGCGCTGACCAGCGCGGACACGACGAACCTGGAAGCCGCGCTGTACGCCCGCACCGTGCGGCCCGATCTGCGGGTCGTGCTGCGGTTGTACGACGACGACTTCGCCACCGCCGTGTACCGGACCCTGCGGGCCGCGCATCCGCAGGCGCTGACCCGGAGTCGTAGCGTGTCGCATCTCGCCGCGCCCGCGTTCGCCGGGGCGATGATGGGGCGGCAGATCCTCGGGGCGATTCCGGTGGAGCGGCGGGTGTTGCTGTTCGCGGCGATCGTGGTGGGTGGGCATCCGCAGTTGGAGGGGCGGACTGTGGGGGAGGCGTTTCGGGCGGGGGCGTGGCGGGTGCTCGCGCTGGATACGGCTGCGTCGGGGGGACGGCGGGGTGGTGACGCGGTGTCCGCCGTGGGGGGCGGTGGGAGTGAGCGGGGTGGGTCCGGGCTGGTCTGGGATCTTCCCTCGACGTATGTGCTTCGGGCGGAGGATCGGGTGGTGTTGGCTGCGACTCGGAGGGGGCTGGCGGAGTTGTTGGGGAGGCGGCGACGGGAGTCGGCGGGCACGTAGGTTTTTGGTCTCGGGGGCGGTTCGGGTTCGGGGAGTGGCGCGGGGAGTGGGGTGGGGGGATTTTCTTCGCCCCCGCCGCCCCTACCCGTCCCATCCCTCTGGGGCTCCGCCCCAGCCCCGTTATGTTTTTCGCGGTCCTGCAAGAGGGCCGCTGGCCTCCGGGCCCGGTATGACTTTTGCCCCCTGTCGAAGGCATGACCTGGGGGGTGGTGTCGCCGGGCCTGGGAGGTGCCGTCGGAGACGCTGATGAGAGGTCCGGCCACCGCCCGGTCCGGCGCAATGCCGGACAGCTCGCGGGCGGCAGGTCTGCATAACGTGGATGCGCGCGTACGACACCACCGCCGAGGCCGGCACGTTCAACACCCTGGGAAGGGCGCGATGTTCGACCCCGAAGACGTGGGCGTGTTCCTCGGCCTGGACGTCGGCAAGAGTGCTCATCACGGCCACGGGCTCACCCCGGCCGGGAAGAAGGTCCTCGACAAGCAGCTGCCCAACAGCGAGCCGAAGCTGCGGGCCGTCTTCGACAAGCTCAAGGCCAAGTTCGGCACCGTCCTGGTGATCGTGGACCAGCCCGCCTCCATCGGCGCCCTCCCGCTCACCGTGGCCCGGGACGCGGGCTGCAAGGTCGCCTACCTGCCCGGACTGGCCATGCGCCGGATCGCCGACCTCTACCCGGGCGAGGCCAAGACCGACGCGAAGGATGCCGCGGTCATCGCGGACGCCGCCCGCACCCTGCCGCACACCCTGCGCTCGCTGGAACTCACCGACGAGATCACCGCCGAACTGACCGTGCTCGTGGGCTTCGACCAGGACCTTGCCGCCGAGGCCACCCGCACTTCCAACCGGATACGCGGCCTGCTCACCCAGTTCCACCCGTCGCTGGAACGCGTCCTGGGCCCGCGTCTGGACCACCAGGCCGTCACCTGGCTGCTGGAGCGCTACGGCTCCCCGACCGCCCTGCGCAAAGCCGGCCGCCGCAGGCTCGTCGAGCTCATCCGGCCCAAGGCCCCGCGCATGGCCGCCCGGCTGATCGACGACGTCTTCGACGCGTTGGACGAACAGACCGTCGTGGTCCCGGGGACCGGCACCCTCGACATCGTCGTGCCCTCCCTGGCCCGCTCGCTCGCCGCGGTCCACGAACAACGCCGGGCCCTGGAAGCCCAGATCAACGCCCTGCTGGAGGCACACCCTCTTTCCCCGGTCCTGACATCGATGCCCGGCGTCGGCGTCAGGACCGCCGCCGTCCTGCTGGTCACCGTCGGCGACGGCACCAGCTTCCCCACCGCAGCCCACCTCGCCTCCTACGCCGGACTTGCCCCGACCACGAAGTCGTCGGGCACCTCGATCCACGGCGAACACGCACCACGAGGCGGAAACCGGCAGCTCAAACGCGCCATGTTCCTCTCCGCCTTCGCCTGCATGAACGCCGATCCCGCCTCCCGCACCTACTACGACCGATGCCGGGCCCGCGGAAAGACCCACACCCAAGCCCTCCTCCGCCTCGCCCGCCAACGCATCAGCGTCCTGTTCGCCATGCTCCGCGACGGCACCTTCTACGAACCCCGCGTCCCCCAGGCGACGGCTGCATGAACCAGTCCACAGGAAGGCTGACGCAGATCAACACCATGGGTCGTCTGCCCATGCCGAGATATCTGCGGCCCCCCGACGGACAGCTTCTTCCGGGTCCCGGGCGAGCTTCCCGCAGGCCGCTGCGACGTCCGGCACACCGCCCGGTCCCACGAGCGCGTCATGCACCCCGGTCTGCAGCCACTCGGCCTGGTTGTCGTCAGCCTCGGCAACCGCGAGAGCGATAAGCCTTATGGCGGCCACCGTCCCCACCCGGGTCAAAGCCTCTGCCGTCTGCCGGGTCACCGCCGTGTCCTCGACGTCCAGCAGCAGCCCCACCAACGCTTCCGCAGCCTCAGAAACATCAGCGAAGGAAGCAAGGTCACGCCCGGCACGAACACGCTGGGTCCACGAAGGAGACGACGCCTCAGCCAAGGCTGCCTCCAACCCACTCGTCATCTCTGGCACGACCAGACAGTCTCACGCCCCACAGAGAAGATCGAACCCCGGGCAGAGGCTGCCCAGACGCTTGACGAAGAACATAGAGGCACCCCCCCGCCAAGGGGCTCCGCAGGGCTGCGCCGCTGCGCGCAGCCGAAAGTCGCTCTCCGTCCCGCCTACTGGGGCAGGTGTCTGTTTGCGAAGTCGAGTTCCAGTTTTACCTGTTTGATGCGTTCGTCCACGACCAGGGAGCCGTGGCCCGCGTCGTAGCGGTAGACCTCGTGGATGGCGCTGCGGGCGGTGAGGCGGTCCACGTAGTTGTCGATCTGGCGGATGGGGCAGCGGGGGTCGTTGACGCCGGCCGAGATGTAGACGGGGGCCTTGACCGCGTCGACGTAGGTGAGGGGGGAGGACGCCTCGAAGCGTTCGGGGACCTCCTCGGGGGTGCCGCCGAGGAGGGTGCGGTCCATCGCCTTCAGGGCTTCCATCTCGTCGTGGTACGCCGTCACGTAGTCGGCGACCGGGACGGCGGCGATGCCGAGGGTCCACGCCTCCGGTTGCGTGCCGAGGCCGAGGAGGGTGAGGTAGCCGCCCCAGGAGCCGCCGGTGAGGATCAGGCGGGTGGGGTCGGCGAGGCCGGACGTCACCGCCCATTCCCGGACCGCCGCGATGTCCTCCAGCTCGATCAGGCCGACTCGGTGTTTGAGGGCGTCCGTCCACTCACGGCCGTAGCCCGTGGAGCCTCGGTAGTTGATCCGGACCACCGCGTACCCGTGGTCCACCCAGGCCGCCGGGCCCGCCGCGAAGGAGTCGCTGTCGTGCCAGGTCGGGCCGCCGTGGATGTCGAAGACCGTGGGCAGGGGGCCCGTCGTGCCCGCCGGCTTCTGGATGAGGGCGTGGATGCGGCCGCCGGGGCCCTCCACCCACACGTCCTCCACCGGGACCGAGCCCGGGGACTTCAGGCCGGGGGGATCGAGGACGATCTCGCCCGTCGTCGAGCGGACCACGGACGGCTCGGCCGCCGAGGACCACAGGTACTCCACGGTTCCGTCGGGGCGGGCCGTCGCCCCGGAGACCGTGCCCTGCGGGGTCGGCACCTGGACCAGCTCGCGGGTCGCCAGGTCGTAGCGCCACAGGTCGCTTCGGGCCTCGAAGCTGTGGGCGATGAGAAGGGCCGAACCGTCGGGATACCACTCGGCCGCCACGTCGCCGGGGAGGTCCAGGGCGAGGTCCGTCTCCTCCCCCGTCACCACGTCCCACACCAGGGGCTCCCAACGGCCGCGCCTCTGATGGCCGATGAGGAGGCGGGTGTCGCCGTCGACGGGGGCGAAGCCGAGCACTTCCAGGCCCAGCTCGACCGTGCCGTCCTTGGTGTCGTCGAGCTCGGCGACCGTCGAGCCGTCCGGGCGCAGCACCCGCAGCGCCGAGTGCATCGCGTCGCCGTGCTCGGTGTGCTCGACGGCGATCAGCGAGCCGTCGTGCGAGAGGTCGCCGACGCCCGCCGACTCCCGGTGGCGGTAGATCTCCACCGGCTCCTCACCGGAGCGAGCCACGTGGATCGTCGAGCCGTCCTCGTCCGTGGAGCGGCCCACGACCGCGGTACGGCCGTCCCTGCCGATGGCCAGGCCGCCGGGGTAGGAAGGCTCCAGACCCGGAGCGGCGGGTTCGTCGGCACGGTCGACGGAGTCCACCGTGTCCGTGGCCTCGGGGGCGGTGAAGCGCCGGCGGCGCCAGATGCCGAACTCGTCCCCGTCCTTGTCGTCGAACCACCAGATCCACTCGCCGTCCGGGGAGAGCACCCCGTCCGTCGTACCGTTCACCCGGTTCGTGACCTGGCGCTGCTCCCCCGTCGCGCGGTCCCACGCGTACAGCTCGTACGTCCCCGTCGCGTTGGAGACGAACAGCGCGCGGTGCGGGGCGTCCTCCGCCCAGTCGGGCAGCGACACCCGCGGCGCCCTGAAGCGCTTCTCCCAGTCGGGCATGGCTGCCTGCTGCTGCTCGATGGACCCGTTGCTCTCAGTCATGGCCCCATAGTGCCTGGCCCGACCGGCCCCGCGTCGGCGAGGCCCCCAGCCTGTGGATAACTTCCCCGACCCGCGCCCCCGGAAAGGGCCCCGAAGCCGAGTCCGGTGCGGCGGCACCGTACCTTTGAAGTCGTGTACCGGTTCCTGCTGACGCCCCGCTGGTGGGGGATCAACGTCTTCGTGCTGTTGGCCATCCCCTTCTGCATCTTCATGGGGTCGTGGCAGTTGAGCCGGTTCGAGGCGCGGGTGCAGGACCACCGCGCGGCCGGTGAGCAGATCACCGCGGCCAGGACGGAGGCGGCCCGTCCGCTCGACCGGCTGCTGCCCGTGAGCACGGAGACGTCCGGAAAGCAGGCCACCGCGACCGGCCGGTACGGCAAGCAGCTCCTCGTACCGGGCCGCGAGCTCGACGGCAGGCACGGGTTCTACGTACTGACACTGCTGCGCGTCGACGGCGTCGGCGGCAAGGCACTGCCCGTCGTGCGGGGCTGGCTGCCCGGAGACGCCGACCCGGCGAAGGCGCCGCCCGCCCCGACCGGTGAGGTCACCGTCACGGGCGCGCTCCAGGCGTCCGAGAGTCCGGGGTCGGACGGCGTCACCGCCGCCGGAGGTCTGCCCGCCGGACAGACCGGCGCGATCAGCTCGGCGTCACTGGTGAACCTGGTGCCGTACAAGGTGTACGACGCCTGGATCACCCTCACGAAGGCCGACGGCGGGATGCGCGCGGTGCCCGCGAGCGCGCCGCAGGGCACCGGCCTGGACCTGAAGGCGTTCCAGAACCTCGGTTACACCGGTGAGTGGTTCGTCTTCGCGGGCTTCGTGGTCTTCATGTGGTTCCGGCTGCTGCGCCGCGAGGCGGAGTTCGCGCGGGACGCGGAGCTGGGTCTCGTCCCGGATCATGACGAAGAAGAAGCCACGGTCGCCGAAGCCGCCGCCGACGCCCCTCAGGACGTCGACAGCGTTCCCGTCCGGTAGGACGCCTCAGGACGCCGACAGCATCCCCGTCCGGTAGACCGTCCCGGCGCACGCGTTGGGCACGGTCGTCGAGGCCGTGGCCGAGCCCGTCCCCGCCGTGTAGGACACGGAGACGCTGCCGTCGGCCACGCCACCGTCCTCCGTCATGAGCTGGGTCGAGGTACCCGTGCCACCGGCGTCCCCGACGGTGCCGCCGGGGGTGGCACTCTCCGTGGCGGTCGGGGTCGGGGTCGGCTGTCCGCCGATGGTCGGACAGGTCTCCGAGGGCACCCAGGCGAACTTGACGACGTACGAGGTACTCGGCTTCAGCACCACCGAGGCGACCTCCGTGGAGGGGTCGGGCAGCCCGGTGGCCGCGTCGCCCGCCACATGCGTCGCCACGCTGATCTTGGCCGAGTCCGCGGCGCCCTGCGCGAGGAAGCCGACCGTGCCCGCGCCGCTGACGGTGCAGCTGGTGGCGGAGATGTTCGAGAGAGTGAAGGAGCCGTAGACCGCGCCGGTGGCGTCCGGGGAGCCGACGGTGCTGGTGGCCCCGCCGAGCTGGGCCGGCCCACACGGGGGCGCGATCACGGCCGAGGCCGATGGATCGGGGCCGCCGGTGGCCGAGCCGGTGCTCGTCCCCTTGCCCTTGTCGGGCTTGCCGGGCTTGCCGCCCTTGTCCGTGCCCTTGGAGGTGCCGGAGGTGCCACCCGCGGAGCTCTCGCCGCCGTCGGGGTCCTTGCCCTGGCTGGTGCCGCCCTGGGCCTGGGAGCTGTTGCCCGCTATGGACGGGTCGGCGTTCGCCCCGGAGGCGTTCGAGACGTGCACGAGGGCGGGGACGGCGGTGCCGATGAAGAGCGCGGCGGCGGCCATACCGACGATGGCCTGACGCTTGCGGGCCCGTCGTGCGGGGACCGCGCGACGAAGGTGCTCCAGCGTGCCGTCGGTGGGTTCGATCTCCTCGACGGCCTGGTGCAGCAGCCGCCGCAGTGCCAGCTCGTCCGAGCCGAATGCGTCGGCGCCCAGTGCGTCGGGGCCCAGCGCGTCCGGGCCCAGCGCGTCCGGGCCCTGGGGGTGGGGGCCGTTTGCGTCGGGTCCGTGGTTCACAGTTCCGTTCCCAGCTTGCTGCTCGTGCTCTTGCTCGTCTTCAGCGGGCGTGGCCCGGTCTGTCGGCTCATGCCATTCATAGGGCTCGTGTCGGTCGTGGTTGTCGCGTCGCTGGCTCATGCCGGGGCCTCCATGGCGACACGGAGCGCGGCGATGCCGCGCGAGCCGTACGCCTTGACCGACCCGAGCGATATCCCGAGGGTCTCGGCGACCTGGGCCTCGGTCATGTCCGCGAAGTAGCGCAGGACGAGGACCTCGCGCTGACGGCGCTGGAGGCCCTTCATCGCCTTGATCAGGGCGTCGCGCTCCAGCTGGTCGTACGCGCCCTCCTCCGCGCTCGCCATGTCGGGCATCGGCTTCGAGAGGAGCTTGAGGCCGAGGATGCGCCGGCGCAGGGCGGAACGCGAGAGGTTGACGACGGTCTGACGCAGATACGCGAGCGTCTTCTCGGGGTCACGGACGCGTTTGCGCGCCGAGTGCACCCGGATGAAGGCCTCCTGGACGACGTCCTCGCAGGAGGCGGTGTCGTCGAGCAGGAGTGCCGCGAGGCCCAGCAGCGACCGGTAATGGGCGCGGTAGGTCTCGGTGAGATGGTCCACCGTGGTGCCGGCGGCCATGCTGTCCTCAGCGCCGTCGCGCTGACTCGGTATGCGGGCGGGCCGCGCTGCAGGCATGGGCGCGATCACCGGCATGCCGCCGGGCACGCCGGGGCTGCGGAGTCGGCGGGGTGGACGCAGGGGCGCGCCCCTGGTCTGTACCGCGGTGAATTCGAGAACCTCTGCCACGCCAGTTGGACACGCTTCCCCCCGTGAGGGTTGTACGCGACAGGCATCACATTCGCTTCAGGATTCACACCGACCGGACCGCCCGCTCCCACACGCCCCACAACGCCCGCTCCCCCGCACCGCACAACGCCTGCCCCCACGCGTCCCACAACGCCCGTCCCCACGCGCTCCACAAGACCCGCCCTCACGCACCCCGCAACGCCCGCGGGACCATGTGCCGCAACGCCTGCCGACGCGACCGGTGGCGCGTCCGGCGGTGCATTGAATGCCCTCATGCGTACTAGCTCATCCCCTATGCCCCGTTATGCCGTGCTGCCGCCCCCGGACACCCGTCAGGGCGACCGCAAAGACGCTCCCCGCCCTCCGCGCGGTTGCGGAGAACGGGGAGGGAAATCTTCGAACGCCAAGCGGGTCCCGTACAAGTGGTCCGGACCATTATTCCGGCCACACAGCTGACACAGATCCTACAAACGAATCCCGGGATGGCCAGGGAGATTTTGCTCCCTGGCCACCCTGAGCAGGGAAACTTACCGGCCAGGCAAGTCGGCGCTCGGGGGCCGCCGCGCCCGTCCCTCCCCGGCGAGCCGCCCGACGCTCAGAGGTGCGCCGCCACCAGCTCCGCGATCTGGGCCGTGTTGAGGGCGGCGCCCTTGCGGAGGTTGTCGCCGCAGACGAAGAGTTCGAGGGCGGTCGGGTCGTCGAGGGCCCGGCGTACGCGGCCCACCCAGGTCGGGTCGGTGCCGACGACGTCCGCGGGGGTGGGGAACTCCCCGGCGGCCGGGTTGTCGAACAGGACGACCCCGGGTGCGGTGGCCAGGATCTCACGGGCCTTGGTCACGGTGACCTTGCCCTCGAAGCGGGCGTGCACGGTGAGGGAGTGCGTGGTCACGACCGGGACGCGGACGCAGGTCACGGCCACGGGCAGGTCCGGCAGCCCGAGGATCTTGCGGGTCTCGTCCCGTACCTTCATCTCCTCCGAGGACCAGCCGTCCTCGCGCAGCGACCCGGCCCACGGGACGACGTTCAGCGCCACCGGCTCCGGGAAGGGGCCCGTGTTGTCACCCACGGCCCGGCGTACGTCACCGGGGCTGGTCCCCAGTTCCGTACCGGCGACGAGGGACAGCTGCTGGCGCAGGGTTTCGACGCCGGCGCGCCCGGCGCCGCTCACCGCCTGGTACGAGGAGACGACCAGCTCGCGCAGGCCGAACTCGGCGTGCAGCGCGCCGAGCGCCACGATCATGGAGAGGGTGGTGCAGTTCGGGTTGGAGATGATCCCGCGCGGGCGCACGCGCACCGCGTGCGGATTCACCTCGGGGACGACCAGGGGCACGTCCGCGTCCATCCGGAACGCACCCGAGTTGTCGACCACGACGACACCCTTGGCCGCGGCGATCGGCGCCCACTGCGCGGCCACCTCGTCGGGGACGTCGAACATCGCCACGTCGACCCCGTCGAAGGCGGCTTCGCTGAGCGCCAGCACCTCGACCTCCTCGCCGCGCACGGCCAGCTTGCGGCCGGCCGAGCGCGGGGAGGCGAGCAGACGGATCTCGCCCCAGATGTCCGCGTGCTGGGACAGGATCTGGAGCATGACCGTGCCGACGGCCCCGGTCGCGCCGACGACCGCCAGCGTCGGTCCTGCGGTCCCGGCCATCAGCGGCGGCCAGTGCCGCCGCAGGAAAGGACGGTCATCGTCCGGTGCCTCCGTAGACGACGGCCTCGTCGCTGTCGGAGTCGAGTCCGAAGGCGGTGTGCACCGCGCGGACGGCCTCGGGGACGTCGTCGGCACGCGTGACCACCGAGATACGGATCTCGGAGGTGGAGATCAGCTCGATGTTCACCCCCGCGTCGGACAGCGCCTCGAAGAAGCCGGCCGTGACACCCGGGTTCGTCTTCATGCCCGCGCCGACGAGCGAGATCTTGCCGATCTGGTCGTCGTAGCGCAGCGAGTCGAAGCCGATCACGTTCTTCGCCTTCTCCAGGGCGTCGATGGCCTTGCGGCCCTCGGTCTTGGGGAGGGTGAAGGAGATGTCCGTCAGGCCGGTGGAGGCGGCGGACACGTTCTGCACGACCATGTCGATGTTGATCTCGGCATCGGCGATGGCGCGGAAGATCGAGGCGGCCTCGCCCGGCTTGTCCGGGACACCGACGACCGTGACCTTGGCCTCGGAGGTGTCGTGAGCGACACCGGAAATGATGGCCTGCTCCACCTTCTGGTCCCCTTGCTTGATCGGTGCGCTGCTGACCCAGGTGCCCTGCAGTCCGCTGAAGGACGAGCGCACGTGGATCGGGATGTTGTAGCGGCGGGCGTACTCCACACAGCGGTGGAGCAGCACCTTGGAGCCGGAGGCGGCGAGCTCCAGCATGTCCTCGAAGGCGATCCAGTCGATCTTCTTCGCCTTCTTCACCACCCGCGGGTCGGCGGTGAACACGCCGTCCACGTCGGTGTAGATCTCGCAGACCTCGGCGTCAAGCGCCGCGGCGAGCGCGACGGCCGTGGTGTCGGACCCGCCGCGCCCGAGCGTGGTGATGTCCTTCTTGTCCTGCGAGACGCCCTGGAAGCCGGCGACGATGGCGATGTTGCCCTCGTCGAGCGCCGTCCGGATACGGCCCGGCGTGACATCGATGATCCGCGCTTTGTTGTGGACCGAGTCGGTGATGACGCCTGCCTGGCTGCCGGTGAAGCTCTGGGCGCTGTGGCCCAGGTTTTTGATCGCCATCGCCAGCAGGGCCATGGAGATCCGCTCTCCGGCGGTCAGCAGCATGTCGAACTCTCGTCCGCTGGGCATCGGAGATACCTGCTCGGCGAGATCGATCAGCTCGTCCGTCGTGTCGCCCATCGCGGAAACGACCACGACCACCTGGTGGCCGTTCTTCTTCGCTTCCACGATTCGCTTGGCGACGCGCTTGATGCCCTCGGCATCGGCTACGGAGGAGCCTCCGTACTTCTGCACGACAAGGCCCACGTGCGCTCCTCGCTCAATCCGTCTCTGCACCGCACAACTGCGGTCGGCTCAGTCTAACGAGCGGCCGGATTTCCCTTCCGGAGTCTCGCATCGTGAGATGTCCCGCTCACGACGTGATCACTCCGGACCGTCAGGGTCCATCGGAAGTCCACCGGAGTCGTCAGATCCACCGGTTTCGGCAGGGTTCCTCCGGCCGCTCCGAGCGGCACCTGCCCGCCCACACGCCCCGCCACTCCGGAAAGTGCCCCGTGTCACACGAGACGCCGTAAGAAAGGTGGCCGCGAGGTGTGTCCCACGAGGCCGCCGCGCCTTGACTCTCGGGCACGATGACGGGCGTGCGGGGGTGCCGGGTGAGGTAGTGGGGTAGGGGGCGTGGGTGACGGGCGAGTTGATGCTGGGCGGGATCGTGCTGTTGGGGTCCTGTGTGCAATGGCTGACCGGGATGGGCTTCGCGCTCGTCGCCGTGCCGGCGCTGGTGCTGCTGCTCGGGCCGACCCAGGGTGTCGTCCTCGCGAACTGCGCCGCCGGGGCCATCTGCGTCGTGGGGCTGGCCGGTGGCTGGCGGCGGGTGCGACCGCGCGCCATGGTGCCGTTGTGCGTGGCGGCGGCGCTGACCGTCCCGGTGGGCAGCTGGGTGGCCCGGCGGTTGCCGCCGGCCGCGCTGCTCGCGTTCATGGGCGCACTGGTGACCGTGGCCGTGGTCGTGGTCATGCGGGGCACCCGGCTGCCCGCGCTGCGCGGCACGCGGGGTGCGGTGGCCGCGGGGGCGGCGGGCGGGTTCATGAACTCCGCCGCCGGGGTGGGGGGTCCGCCGGTCTCGCTGTACGCCCTCAACGCGGGATGGACGGTACGGGAGTTCGTGCCGAACGCGCTGTTCTACGGGGTGGTGGTGAACGCCTTCTCGGTGGCCGCGAACGGCGTTCCGCGTCTTGGGGCGTCGCGCTGGGGGGTCGTGCTGGCGGGGATGGTGGTGGGGGCCTCGGTCGGGAAGGTGCTGGCCGAACGGGTGCCGGAGCAGCGGGCCCGGATGCTGGTTCTGTTGCTGGCGTTGACCGGGGGGCTCACCACGCTGGGGAAGGGGTTGTGGGGGCTGGGGTGACTGCGTGCGAGGCGCCGGGTGCGGTTTGGGTGCGGTGGTGGGGTGCCGGGTGCGCCGGGGCGGGTGCCGGGTGCGCCGGGTGGGGTGCCGGGTGCGCCAGGTGGGGTGCCGGGTGCGCCAGGTGTCGGGGGTGGGGCGGGGCCGTGCCGGTACGTCGAGCCCGTCGCCGCTGGATCAGACGTGGGCCGGGCAAGGGAGCCGCTGCTCGATCCGGACGTAAGCGACGGGCTTGCGACGCACCGGCACGGCCCCTCGCGTCGCACGGCGGCCGCGGGTCGTCGGTGGCTGCGGGACCTCCCGGCCCTGTGGGTGGTGGTGACGTCGACGCCGCGACATCGGGGTGAACTCGGCGGCGTGGCCGTCGAGTTATGGGTCCGGCCCCAAGTACCCCACGTCTGACCCGACCCCGGACCGGGGCTATTTGGACGACCTGATGCCGAGCTGCTCGCCGATCTCCTCGGCCATGACCCGGCCCGCCTCCTCCGCGAGGACCTCCTCGCCGAGGTCCTGGTCGGTGTCGAGGCCGTTGAGGTCGTCCAGGGGCTGGTTCAGGCGGACGTGGGCCACCAGGGACTGGAGGGCTCGCAGGGCCGCCGAGGCCGTGGACCCCCAGTTGGAGAAGTAGGAGAACTGCCACCACCACAGGGCCTCGGTGGTGCGGCCCGCGCGGTAGTGGGCCATGCCGTGACGCAGATCGGTGATGACGTCCGCGAGGTCGTCCGAGATGCGGCAGGCCACCGGGGCCTTGCGCGGTTCGTACGGGTCGAAGACCTCGGAGTAGACGTCGATCGGGTCCAGCATGACCGCGAGGCGCTCGCGCAGGTCGTCGACGTCCGGCTCCGGACCGAGGTCCGGCTCGTAGCGCTCGTCGGGGACGATGTCCTCGTGCGCGCCGAGACGGCCGCCCGCCAGCAGCAGCTGGGAGACCTCCAGGAGGAGGAAGGGCACGGCCGAGTCCGGCTCGTCGCCCTTCGCCACTTCGGTGACAGCGACGATGAAGCTCTCGACCTGGTCCGCGATCTGGACCACGAAGTCGTCGGGGTCCTGACTGGTCGCGTGCAGCGTGGCGTCAGACATCTAGGAGTCGTCTCCCCTCGAAGGCGCGGCCGAGTGTGACCTCGTCCGCGTATTCCAGGTCGCCACCCACCGGGAGGCCGCTGGCCAGGCGGGTGACCCTGAGGCCCATGGGCTTGATCATGCGGGCGAGGTACGTGGCCGTCGCCTCGCCCTCCAGGTTCGGGTCCGTGGCGAGGATGAGCTCCGTGACCGCGCCGTCGGCGAGACGGGCGAGGAGTTCCCTTATCCGGAGGTCGTCGGGGCCGACGCCCTCGATCGGGCTGATCGCGCCGCCCAGCACGTGGTACTTGCCCCGGAACTCACGCGTCCGCTCGACCGCGACGACGTCCTTGGGCTCCTCGACCACACAGATGACGGTCAGATCCCGGCGCGGGTCGCGGCAGATGTTGCACAGTTCCTCCTGCGCCACATTGCCGCAGGTCGCGCAGAACCGGACCTTCGCCTTGACCTCCATGAGGCACTGCGCGAGCCGGCGGACGTCCGTCGGCTCGGCCTGCAGGATGTGGAAGGCGATCCGCTGCGCGCTCTTGGGACCGACGCCGGGCAGCCGCCCCAACTCGTCGATGAGGTCCTGGACCACGCCTTCGTACACGGACTGCCGCCCTTCCTGGAATCTTTCAGTACGTACGGTAGTTGGCCGCCGCCGGTCTTAGAAGGGCAGGCCGGGGATGCCGCTGCCGCCGAGGCCCTGGGCAAGGGGGCCGAGCTTCTGCTGCTGGAGCGCCTGGGCGTTCTCGTTGGCCGCCTGGACCGCCGCGACGACCAGGTCGGCGAGGGTCTCGGTGTCCTCGGGGTCCACGGCCTTCGGGTCGATGACCAGGGCACGCAGCTCGCCCGAGCCCGTCACCGTCGCCCTCACCAGGCCGCCGCCCGCCTGTCCTTCGACCTCGGTGCGCGCGAGTTCCTCCTGCGCGTTGGCGAGGTCCTGCTGCATCTTCTGGGCCTGCTGGAGCAGCTGCTGCATGTTGGGCTGGCCACCACCGGGAATCACGATCAGCTCCTGCTTCGTACGGCTGTCTGGACGGGCTTTTCCCGTTCAGCACGAGCCTACGTGGTTGGCGGGGCCGTCGCCCAAGCACTCTTTCGAGTGAGACGACCCCGAAGCCCATACCTGATCAAGACCCTCTTCCGGGCGGAAAAGCGGCGAAACTCGGGCCATCGCCACCCATTGGGCGGTAGGAAGGGGGCGGCGCTTCGGCACCACGCGTCACTTGACATCACACAACGTCACCAGACACAACGTCACCAGCGACATCAACAGCTTCGTCCTTCGTCGTCCTTCTCCAGTAGGGAGTGCCGGGTGAGCCAGCCGGAGATGCAGCCCGAGGGGCCGCCCCAGGACGGGCGGGACGACGGGGCCGCGGGGACCCGGCCGGGTGATCTGACCGGCCGGACGTTTCCGCTCGGGGACTGGGGGGAGCCGGCCGAGCGGCTCCATGAGTTGTACCGGTGGGTGGAGCGGGGGGCGCTCGACACGGCGTCCTGGTATCTCGCGGACCGGGTGTGGAAGCGGCGGGGGGCGCGTGCGCTGCGGGGCGGGGCGGCGACGGGGGCGGTGGCCGGGGCCGCGCTTCCTCTGCTGGACCTCACGGGAGTGGTCGGCGGGGTCGCCCCCTGGGGGTATCTCGCGCTGCTGCTCGGGGTCGCGTGCGTCGCCGGGGACCGGTTCTTCGGGGTGACCTCCGGGTGGATAAGGGACGTGGCGACCGCGCAGGCCGTACAGCGGCGGTTGCAGGCGTTGCAGTTCGACTGGGCATCGGAGAGCGTGCGGGAGGTCCTGGGGCCGACGGAGGGGACCGCCAGTGAGGCGGCGGATCGGTGCCTGGGGGTGTTGCGCAGGTTTTCGGAGGATGTGACCGAGTTGGTGCGCGTGGAGACGGCGGACTGGATGGTGGAGTTCCGGACGGGGCCCGCGCCGCTGGGTATCCAGTCGTCCCTGGCCGGGGCGCCTCGGTCGGAGGGCGCACCGGCCGGGCGGCTGCCGCTGCCGCCGGGTACGCGCCCGAACATGCCTCGCCAGCGCCCCCCTGAGCCGCGCTAGCGTTTTCCCGCACCCGCACCCCACCGGGGGCAGCCGCCCCCGGACCCCCGCATCGCCCGAAGGGCTCGTCCTCGAACGCCGGGCGGGCTGAAGGTGCGGGGCGAAGCCCCGCTTTCAGGGGCGCGGGGAACTGCGCGACCAGCCCCCACCGGCCCGCAGCCGGTGAGGCGATCGTCCGTGGGATCAGTTCGTACCGCAGATCTTCAGGCCCACCGGGGTACCGCACGGCAGGTGGCCGTGGGTGCGGATGACGTCCTGGCCGTTGCCGCGGCTGATGTAGGTGAGGAAGCTGGAGGCGAGGGAGTCGGCGGGCGGCTGGCCGTAGGTGTAGGCGTACTCGATCTCGCGGTACGGGTAGGAGGACGTGCCGTGTTCCAGATCCTCCACGGACGCGGTGTGACCGTCGAGGGTGAGCTGGTGCAGGCCCTTGTAGCCGGTGGCGAGGTTCAGTTCGCTGTAGCCGATCGCCCCGGGCAACCCGGCCACCGTGCTCAGCACCTGCTCCGTGGAGTCGAGTTCGCACCGCACGACCGGCGCCGTCGCGTCGTCCTTGTGGACGCAGTCCAGGGAGGAGTTGGCGATCTCCCCGCGGCCCAGGACCCGGCGCTGGAAGACCTGGCGGGTGCCGGAGTTGGCGTCCCGGCTGACGAGGAACACCTGGCGGTCGGGGCCGCCCAGCTGCTTCCAGTTCTTGATCTCGCCGCGGTAGAGGCGGCGTACGTCGGCGAGCGACAGGTTCCGGACGGGCAGGTCGTCGTTCACGACCAGGGCGAAGACCGAGACCGCGACCCGGTTCTCGCGCAGTTGCGGGAACCCGCTCGGCTTGGGCCCGTCGGAGAGGGCGACGACGGGCGGCGCGCCCTTCGCCGACTTGGCGCCGGCTTCGCCGAGTTCACGCACGCCCGCCGTGCTCCCGTGCGCGTCGACCACGATGTCGGCGCCCTCGCAGTCCTGCTCGTACTTCTTCGCCAGCTCGCTCATCACGGGCGCGAAGGCGGTCGATCCGGTGACGGTGAGCGTGCCCTTCTCGCAGCCGATCGGCGGCCGGGAGTCGTCCCGCAGCACGACGATCAGCGCGAGCGTGACGACACACGCGGTCAGCAGCACGGTGATCAGCCGGGCCGCACGGCTGAAGAGGGGCGGCTGGTCGTCCGGTGTCGTACTGCGGTTGGGGCTGACCTCGCCGTCCCGCAGCCCGCCGATGAGCCGTATCTCGCGCCCCACGTCCCCGCCCGACAGCAGTACGAGGAGCTTGAAGTGCTCGCCCCGGTTGAGCGGGACACGCGGGATGCGCAGGACGCCGTTCTCGTAACTGAGGCCCGCGGCGGGGGTGAAGTGGTCCATGAGGTGGTCGGTGCCGGGCGGCTGGGTGACCGACACACCGCGGATGGTGCGGTCGGTGAACACCGCCGTCAGGCCGTGGCGTTCACGGCTCGTGTAGTCGTCGCCGGCGATGCTCTGCGAACCGTCGTTCTCGATCCGCAGCAGCACGAGGGTGGCGTCCATCATGCCCGGCGTCTCGTCGAACAGCCCGAGCCGTACGTTGGCGCGCCCCGAACGCACGTCGTCGCCGATCGGGTTGTCCATCTGCACCCGGTAGCCGATGCGCTTGCGCCGCGGCACCCGACGTTCGTACCAGACCATCACCGCGGAGGCGACGACACCGATCACGGCGGTCCCCACGGCCACAATGTTCTCCGCGCTCAGCCACTCCATCGCGAGCCACTCCCCCGAGCCCAAGGTGCGGTCACCGTACGGCTCGGGGCGGGAACACCCGGCATACACCGGGTGAAGTTCAGCGGCCGTTCAGCCTAACTGACGACTCGTCAGCCGCTCTTCGTGTACGTCAACGACTCGCCCGAGCCCGTGTTCACCCGGCGCAACCGGCCGTCCGACAGGAGAGTGATCTCGGAGGCGGCACCCGGAGAGCAGGAGGAGATCGGTGCGCCGCCGGTGACTTCGGAAGGGCCGATCACCAGGGGGCCGCCGCCACCGGGAGCCGCCGTCAGTCTGGCGCGGAAGACGCAGTGGTAGGTGCTGCTGCCGGACGGCCCGTCCGCGACGAGCGAGAGGACCGTGTCACCCACCCCGCCCTGCTGGATGGTGAGTTGGCGGGTGTTGTGGCCCGTCGCGTTGTCGATGGAGGCGTCCCAGGTGCCGAGGAACCCCTCCGGGATCGTGCCGCCCTGGGATGTCCGGGGCGAGGCGGAATCGGAGGGGGAGGAGGGGGAGGAGGAAGAAGAGGGAGGGGAAGAAGGGGAGTTGGGGGCGTTCGGGGTCGTGGACGCGGGCGAGGACGCCTTCGCGTCGTCGGTGCCCTTGGCCGTGCCGCCCTGCATCAGCGCGTAGACGGAACCGCCCGCGCCGAGCGCGACGACCAGCGCCACGGCGATCAGGGCGGCGGTGGAGCGGCCGCTTCTGCGCGGCGGCTCGGGCTCGGGGACGCCCGTGGGGCCGTACGGCGTCGTGGGCATGCCCGGTCCGTACGGCGGCGTCGGGCCGTACGAGCCGGGAGTGCCCCAGCCGCCCTGCGGATAGCCGTACGCGGGCGGGCCCGTGGGGTTCGGGTGCTGCTGGGGATGGCCGTACGCGGGGTGCCCGGCGGGCGGCGCGGCCGGTGGGGGCGCCTGGCCGACGCCCGCGATCAGCGTCGGGAAGTGGTCCTCCGTCGAGGCCGGTCCTCCGGGCGGGGGCGGGGTGGCGGCGTGCTCCGGAGCGACCTCGGGGGCGGGAGCGGGGGTGGGTGCGGGGGTGGGTGCGGCCGGGGGCTCGGACAGGTCCAGGGCCGCCGGGGCGGATCCCTGGGCCGGTTCCGGGGCGGGGACGGCGGCCTGGTGCGCGGGCGGCGCCGGGGCCGGTGCGGGGCGCTCGTCCGGGTTCTCCGTGTCCAGCAGCCGCACGGCATGCCGCCCGAGTTGGGCCACGAGCGCGCTCGGCAGCCACGGGTCGCGGGACCGCCCGTCCACGACGGTGTCCTGCGCTCCGATGCGCTCCAGGATCTCGTCGAGGCCGGGGCGGGCGGCGGGGTCCTTGCGCAGACAGTGCCGTACGAGGTCGGCGAGGCCCTCCGGTACGCCGTCCAGGTCGGGATCCTCCTGCGCGATGCGGAACATCATCGCGTGCACTCCGCTGCCCGCCGCCCCGAAGGGCAGGGCGCCGGTGGCGGCGTAGGAGAGGACCGAGCCCAGGCAGAAGATGTCGCACGCGGGCGTGACACGGTCGCCGCGGACCTGCTCGGGCGCCATGAACCCGGGCGAGCCGACGAGGGCGCCGGTGCGGGTGAGGCCGCCGTCGGTGACGGTCTCCAGGGCGCGCGCGATCCCGAAGTCGATGACGCGCGGGCCGTCGATGGTCACGAGGACGTTGGAGGGCTTGAGGTCGCGGTGGATGAGCCCGGCGGCGTGGATGTCCTTGAGGGCGTGGGCGAGTCCGGCCGCGAGGATGCGGACGGAACGTTCCGGTAGCGCTCCGTGGTCGTGGCCCACGACGGTCTGGAGGGACGGTCCTGCGACATATCCGGTCGCCACCCACGGGACGGCGGCCTCGGTGTCCGCGTCGAGGACGGGCGCGGTCCAGTGACCGCCGACCCGGCGCGCGGCCTGCACCTCCTGGCGGAAGCGGGCCCGGAACTCCTCCTGCGCGGCGAGCTCCTCGCGCACCAGCTTCACGGCGACGGTGCGGCCCCGGTCGGAGCGGGCCAGATAGACGCGCCCCATGCCGCCGGCACCGAGCCGCGCGAGCAGTCGGTACGCCCCGATCTGCTGCGGCTCCCCCGCCCCCAGTTTCTCCATCGTCGTGTCGCCCTCCCCCGTGCCTGTGCAACCGCCCGAGCCCGAGGATAGTGCGGCCCTACGGGGCGGTGGGTGGGGCGCTGTCTACGGTTCAGTAACAGCACCCGGCGTTTTCGTGACGTCCGTCGCGGCCCCGTCGATCTCGTCTCGCCCAGCGCCCTGCCGGCGCCCAGGCCCGACAGACTGTCGTGGAAAGCCCCCGGTGACAGACAGGACGTCGATATCGCGCCCCCTCCGTGGACATTTACGCTTCGGCGCATGACTCCTCAGCCCAACCCCCAGGTCGGCGCCGCTGTGAAGGCCGCGGACCGCGCGCACGTGTTCCACTCCTGGTCCGCGCAGGAGCTCATCGACCCGCTCGCCGTGGCCGGCGCGGAGGGGTCGTATTTCTGGGACTACGAAGGCAAGCGGTATCTGGACTTCACCAGCGGGCTCGTCTTCACCAACATCGGCTACCAGCACCCGAAGGTCGTCGCCGCGATCCAGGAACAGGCGGCGACCCTGTCCACGTTCGCGCCCGCCTTCGCCGTGGAGGCCCGTTCGGAGGCGGCCCGGCTGATCGCCGAGCGGACCCCGGGCGACCTGGACAAGATCTTCTTCACCAACGGTGGCGCGGAGGCCGTCGAGAACGCCACGCGCATGGCCCGGCTGCACACCGGCCGTCCGAAGGTGCTCTCCGCGTACCGCTCGTACCACGGGGCCACCTCCACCGCGATCAACCTCACCGGTGACCCGCGGCGCTGGCCGAACGACAGCGGCGCGGCGGGGGTCGTCCACTTCTGGGCGCCGTTCCTCTACCGCTCCCCCTTCCACTCCGACAGTGAGCGGCAGGAGTGCGAGCGGGCGCTGCAGCACCTGGAGGACACCATCGTCTTCGAGGGGCCGGGGACCGTCGCGGCCATCATCCTCGAGACGATTCCGGGGACGGCGGGCATCATGACGCCGCCGCCGGGCTATCTCGTGGGGGTGCGCGCGCTCTGCGACCAGTACGGGATCGTCTTCATCCTGGACGAGGTCATGGCGGGGTTCGGGCGTACCGGGAAGTGGTTCGCGGCGGACCACTACGAGGTGACGCCGGACCTCATGACCTTCGCGAAGGGCGTGAACTCGGGCTACGTCCCGCTGGGCGGCGTCGCGATCTCCTCGGCGATCGCGGAGACCTTCGCCCGGCGGCCCTACCCCGGCGGGCTCACGTACTCCGGGCATCCGCTGGCCTGTGCCGCCGCCGTCGCCACCATCAACGTGATGGAGGAGGAGGGCATCGTCGAGCAGGCCGCGCGGATCGGGGAGACGGTGCTCGGGCCCGGGCTGCGGGAGCTGGCCGCCCGGCATCCCAGTGTGGGTGAGGTGCGCGGTACGGGGGTGTTCTGGGCGCTGGAGCTGGTCAAGGACCGGGAGACGCGGGAGCCGCTGGTGCCCTACAACGCCGCCGGGGAGGCCAATGGGCCGATGGTCGCGTTCGGGGCGGCGGCGAAGGCGCGGGGGCTGTGGCCGTTCATCAACATGAACCGGACTCATGTCGTGCCGCCGTGCAATGTCTCCGAGGGGGAGGCGAAGGAGGGGCTCGCGGTGCTGGACGAGGCGTTGTCGGTGGCGGACGAGTACACCGTGTGACCGTGCGGGGGCTTCTCGCCCCCGCCGCCCCTACCCGTCCCATCCGTACCTGGGGGCTCCGCCCCCAGACCCCCGGGGTGGTTCCTTCGGCTGCGGGCGGGTGGGGGTTGGTCGCGCAGTTCCCCGCGCCCCCAGGGTGGGGGTTCGCCCCACATCCCCCGCTCGCCGAAGTTCTTCGGCTGACGGCCGGTGGGGGTTGGTCGCGCAGTTCCCCGCGCCCCCAGGAAGCTCGGGTCCGCGTAAGGTGGCGTGCTCATAGAGGGAGTGCGCGTAGGTGCGCCCGTACGTGATGAGGGAGCGAGAGACCATGCCCGGCATCGGCGGCAACGGCGCCGTGACCCGTAGCACCCTGCGGCAGCAGATCGCTGACGCGCTTCGCGACGAGGTGCTGGCAGGCCGGCTCCGGCCCGGGCAGGCGTTCACGGTGAAGGAGATCGCCGAGCAGTACGGCGTCTCCGCGACCCCCGTCCGCGAGGCTCTCGTCGATCTGTCGGCCCAGGGCCTCCTGGAGGCGGACCAGCACCGTGGCTTCCGCGTGCACGAGTACTCGCTGGCCGACTACCGCGGCATGATCGAGGCCCGGAGTCTGGTCACCGACGGGATGTTCCAGAGTCTCCTCCGCGGAGGCATGGCGCAGGCCGACGATCCGCGCGCCGTCGCGGCCCTCGTCGGCGTCCGCCGCCGCGGCGAGGAGGCCCAGCGCGCCGCGACGGCCGGCGACCTGAACATCCTCATCGGCTACGACCTGCGCTTCTGGCGCGAACTGAGCGCCCTCTTCGGCAACCCCTACCTCGCCGACTTCCTGTACCGCCTGCGCGTCCAGTCCTGGGTGTGCACGGTGCAGCACCTGCGTCGGGTGGAGGATCTGAAGGGCCACCTGTGGGCGGGCCACACGGAGCTCGTGGACGCGCTGGCCCGCCGCGATCCGGACGGGGCGCACGCGATCATCGCCGCGTACAACGAGCACTCCCTCGCGCTCCTCGAACGTCTGGCCGCCGGATGAGCGCGACGTACGGTCGTGGCGGGAGACGTGTGCGCCGGTGCGACAGGTGGGCACACGAGGTGTGGGGAAGGGATCCGCACGAGGGGGGACTGAGGACGGGTCCCACCCATTACGCTTCCCTGACCACCGTGCTTCCCAAGGAGCTAGAGGAGCCGTCTGTTGGCCTGTGACCTGTGGCTGGTCCCGCTCGTCGACGTGTTGTGCCACACCCCTGACAACCCCTTCGCCGAGGAACTGGCGCTCTACGACAAGGCGCTGGGCGAGGCCGGACTTCCGCCGGTCCCGGTGTACGCGTACATGCCGGGGCTGTCCGGCGACGTGGCCCCGGTCGCCGGTTTCGACTACGACGCGCTGCACTTCCTGCGCCGGGCGTATCTGCTCCAGATGTGCGGCCTCGCGGTGACCCCGGTGGACGAACTGGGGGGCGACTACGAGCAGTTGCTGGAGATGTTCGAGACGAACGCTCAGCAGTCGCACCTCGTGTGGCACTACGACCACGCGGGCGCGTACGTCCCGGTCGACTTCCCGCACCCGCTCGCCAACGACGAACTCCTCGCCGGAGGCGGACCCCTGGGCTCCTCCCAGACGCTGCTGCGCGAGCTGGAGTTCGTGGCCCCGTCGATCGGCATCGACCCGGCGAACCCGCCGGCCGCCCCGCAGCCGCCCATGGCTCCCACCGATCTGGAGGAGCCGGCCGCGCCCGCCCCGTACGACGCGAGCCCGTTCGCGCGCGAGCGGCATGTGTGGCTCGGCCTGCACGCGGCGGCGACCCGCAGCCTCGCCCAAGGGTCGATGATCATCTTCAGCTGAGGCGCACTCCGGCCGGACGGGGCCTGGGGGTGGGGGCCGTCGGCCGGGTGATCCGGTCGGCGGCCCCGGCCTGAGGAGAAAGGGGGTTGCGGCTCAGAACACCGGCGTCCCGTCCTGTGTCAGCTTCCAGTTGGTGACCGCGAAGTCCGCCGGGTCGAGGCTGCCCTTGGACGTGACGTAGTCGATCATCAGCTGGCGGATCTCGTTGGTGGAGCTGTAGGCGATGTCGGCGGCCGCGATGTGCGGATAGCCGCTGCCGCCGTTGGCGCGGTAGTTGTTGACGGCGACGACGAAGACCTGGTCGTCGGCGACGGCCGCGCCCTTGTAGGTGAGGTTCTTGATGCGCGAACCTTCGGCCTGCGCGATGTCGATGTCGTACTCGACCCCGGCGGCGGTGTCGTACATGTAGTCCCAGAAGCTGTTGGCGTTGGTGAGGGTGGCGGTGTCCACCTTCGTGCCGGACGGGACCCGGTAGTAGTACTTCGCCGCGTACTCCAGGTAGTCCTTGAGCTGGGCGCCCGTGAGCTTCTTGCCGTACAGGGTGTTGTCGTAGATGTAGAGCCCCGCCACGTCGCGGATGGTCACGTTGCCCGCCGGGATGTCGGCGGTACGGCTGAAGGGCGCCGCGACGGAGATCAGGGGGAGGGCGGCGTCGGCGGTGGACAGGCCGGAGGCGACCGTCGCCATCTGGACCTGGTGGATGAAGTCCATCACGGGGACGTCCTTCCAGCAGGCCTCGGCCGCGGAGAGGTCCGCGGTGCAGGTGCCCACCGGCGTGTTCACGTACTTCACGACCAGGTCGTGGTCGGCCTTGAGGAGCCTGGTGATCTCCGGGTCCTCCTCGACCGTGTTGCTGTTGAGGGTCTGCGCCTTGGTGCTCGTCACCTTCCACTGTCCGTGGTGGAGTTCGAGCTCGAAGTCGAAGACGGTCAGGCGCATGCCCCAGCAGTACGGCTCGGAGAGGACGACGTCCTTGCCGGTCTGCTCGTTCTTCACCGTGTACGACGAGACCTCGACGTGCGTGTGACCGACGAGGATCGCGTCGATGCCGGGGACCTGCTGGGCGACGAGGTTCGAGGCGTTCTCGATGTACGGCAGCTCGTCGCCGTACGACGAACTGCCGTCCAGGCCCGAGTGGTCGGTGAGGAACACGACGTCGCAGCCGAGGGCGCGCATCCGCGGTACGTACTTCTTCGCCTGCTCGACGAGCCCGGTGAACGCCATCTTCCCGGAGACGTTGTCCTTGTCCCACAGGGCGATGCCCGGGTTGGTGAGGCCGAGGATGCCGACCTTGATGTCCGGGGCGCCGGGGACGCGGACGCGCTTCACGGTGTACGGCTGGAAGGCCGGGCGCAGGGTCTTGGCGTCCAGCGCGTTGGCGCCGAGCAGCGGGAAGTGACACTGCTTCTCGAACTTGCGCAGGGTCTCGATGCCGTAGTTGAACTCGTGGTTGCCGAGCGCGGCGGCGTCGTAGCGCATGGCGTTCATGGCGACGGCCATCGGGTGCTTGGGTCCGTGCTTGCCGGTGGCGGGGACGATCGGGTCCACGCGCGCGTAGTAGTACGCCAGCGAGGTGCCCTGGATGATGTCGCCGGCGTCGACGAGCAGGACGCGCTCCTCGCCCTTGGCGGCACGCTGCTGCTTGATGAGGGTGGCGACGCGGGCGACGCCCACGGAGTTGCCCTTGCTGTCCTTGTACGCCGCGTCCGTGTAGTAGTCCCAGTCGAAGACGTGGCTGTGCAGGTCGGTGGTGCCCAGGATGGAGAACGACCAGGTACGGGGCGCCTTTTCGGGCTTGTGGTTCGGGGCCTGAGCCTGGGCCGGGGTCGCGGCGACGGCCCCCGCGACCGTGACGGCCGCCCCGGTGACGGCCGACTTCTTCACGAACTCCCGGCGGTTCATGGGATTGACGGGCATTCAGGTCTCCTGGGTGGCTGCGGTGACGCGAGCAGATGCGTGTGCCATGCGGGGGGCTACACGCGTAGATGCTGCTCGCGCCGCTACCCGCCGAGAACCAGGAACAGTCCATGACCGGGTCAAGGAAGGGCAACTGTGCGCACAAAAAGGGCGATTGGCGGATCCGGGTCACGGATCCGCCAATCGCCTGGCACCAGAAGGGTTACCGCTAGATGAACGAGTTGATCTCGATCGTCTCGGTCCGGCCCGGGCCGACGCCGATCGCGGAGATCGGGGCGCCCGACATGTCCTCCAGCGCCTTGACGTACGCCTGGGCGTTCTTCGGGAGGTCGGAGAAGGACTTCGCCTTGGTGATGTCCTCGGACCAGCCCGGGAGGTTCTCGTAGACCGGCTTCGCGTGGTGGAAGTCGGTCTGCGAGTACGGGAGTTCCTCGACGCGCTTGCCGTCGATCTCGTACGCCACGCAGACCGGGATCTCCTCCCAGCCGGTCAGGACGTCCAGCTTGGTGAGGAAGAAGTCGGTCAGACCGTTCACACGGGTCGCGTAACGGGCGATGACCGCGTCGAACCAGCCGCAGCGCCGGTCACGACCGGTGGTGACACCGCGCTCGCCACCGATACGGCGCAGCGCGTCGCCGTCCTCGTCGAAGAGCTCGGTCGGGAACGGGCCCGAGCCGACACGGGTCGTGTACGCCTTGAGGATGCCGATGACCCGGCTGATCTTCGTCGGGCCGACACCCGCACCGGTGCAGGCACCGCCGGCGGTCGGATTCGACGACGTCACGAAGGGGTACGTGCCGTGGTCGATGTCGAGGAGCGTGCCCTGGCCGCCCTCGAAGAGCACGACCTTGTCCTGCTCCAGCGCCTGGTTCAGGATCAGGACGGTGTCCGCGACGTACGGCTTGAGCCGGTCCGCGTAGCCCAGCAGTTCCTCGACGACCTGGCCCGCCTCGATGGCACGGCGGTTGTAGAGCTTGGTCAGCAGCTGGTTCTTGACCTCGAGCGCCGCCTCGACCTTCTGGGTCAGGATCGACTCGTCGTAGAGGTCCTGGATACGGATGCCGACGCGGTTGATCTTGTCCGCGTAGGTGGGCCCGATGCCACGCCCGGTCGTACCGATCTTCCGCTTCCCGAGGAAGCGTTCCGTCACCTTGTCGACGGTGACGTTGTACGGCGTGATGATGTGAGCGTTTCCGCTGATCAGAAGCTTGGAGGTGTCGACGCCGCGCTCGTTCAGTCCGTTCAGCTCGGAGAACAGGACCGACGGGTCGACGACGACTCCGTTTCCGATCACCGGAGTGCACTCCGGTGTGAGGATTCCGGAAGGGAGGAGGTGGAGGGCGTACTTCTGATCGCCCACGACTACCGTGTGGCCGGCGTTGTTGCCGCCCTGGTAGCGCACCACATAATCCACGGATCCACCGAGCAGGTCGGTGGCCTTTCCCTTGCCTTCGTCACCCCACTGAGCACCGAGCAGCACAAGTGCGGGCACAGGCGTACACCCCTTCCGGGCGGGGCATGTCCAAGGTCGGGGACGTACGCGGCTGGTTTTCGATACGGCTGCGTACGCCGGCGACCTCCTTTGGCCGCGACCGTCGGACCGGATGCCCCGGAATAGACGAAGCCCCTGGCGCAATAGCGCAAGGGGCTCTTGCACCAAGATGCTACCCGAGGAAGCGAGGCATGACCGAGGTGGCGGCTTCCGACCAGCTCCTGGTGGTCATCGACCCGGTCGCCCGCCGGACGGACGGCGAGTCAGTACGGATCGCAAAAGACGTGCTCAGCGCGGGTGCGACGACGAAAGTGTGCCTGCCGGAAGGCCCCGAGGAATTTGCCCGGGCGCTGGCCCGCAGAGGGTCCCGGCGGCCGGTCGTGGTCGGTGACGACCGGGCCCTCCTGCGTGCTGTGTCCCTTTTGCACCGACAGCGGGACCTGGCCGGATGTGGGGTGTCGTTGGTGCCGGTCGGGGGTGTGTTGTCGCTCGCGCGGGCGTTGGGGGTGCCGACGGGGGCCGTCGCGGCGGCCCGGGCCGTGCTCGACGGGGTCGAGCGGCGGCTCGATCTGCTGGTCGACGAGAGTGACGGGGTGGTGTTGGGGGCGTTGCGGATTCCGCCGGTGGGGGCGGGCGGGGCGACGGGGGGCGCCGACGAGGCCGACATGGAGGGTGTCGGCGGTATCGGTGGAGTCGGTGGAGTCGGTGGTTTCGGAGGCGGGGTTTCCGGGCTCGGGGGGCATGCGTGGCTGCGGACCTGTCAGTCGCTGGTCCGTACGCTCGCGGCGCGGCCCACGCGCGTGACGTCCGTGCCGGGGCCCGGGCCTTCGCGGCTGCGGGTCGAGGTCGACGGGGTCACGCTGGTCGATCTGGACCAGCCGGTGGAGGCGGTGTCCGTGACGCCCGGCGTTTCCGGGGGTGCGGAGGTGGAGGTTCGGCCGGTCTCCGTGGGGGCGGAGGCTTCGCCGCTGCGGGTGGTGGGGCGGCGGGTGACCGTGTCCGGGGCGGACTTTCGGTATCGGGCGGATTCCGTGGTGTCCGGGCCTGTGCGGACGCGGACGTGGACGGTTCGGGAAGGGGGGTGGGGGCTTACGCTGCCGAGCTGAGCTCCCGGGGGGTTCTCGCCCCCGCCGCCCCTACCCGCCCCGTCCCAGGGGCTCCGCCCCCTGGGACCCCGGGTGTGTGGGTCGACTGACGGCCGGTGGGGGCTGGGCGCGCAGTTCCCCGCGCCCCTGACAGCGGGGCTATGGCCGGGGCAGGACCGGGGTGGACTCGTCCTTCAGGGATACGCCGGTGCGGCCGAGGTCGCGGGCCCTTCGCATCAGTGTCGCCAGCTTCGTGGCCGCCGCGGTGTGGGACAGGCCGAGGGGTGGGCGGATGTTGGAGAGGCAGTTGCGGTCGGCGTCGGTGGTGTGGCCGGGGCGCGGGTCGTGGGTGAGGTACGCGCCGAGCGAATCCGCGGCGGACATCCCGGGCCGCTCCCCGATGAGGACGACCGCCATCCCGGCCCCCAACGTGTACGCGATGTCGTCGCCGAGAGCCACCCGCGCCTGCTCGGCGAGCACGACGGGAGCGACACGCCAGTCGGAGGGCAGCCGCTGCGTCGTCGCGCGCAGCACGGCCGCCGCATGTTCGTGCACCGCCCGGCTGGACAGCCCGTCGGCGACGACGAACACCACGTCCCAGCCGTCGCGGGGCAGGTGCGCCCGGTCCACGTCGTGGAGCCTGCGTCCGAGGTCGGGGCGCTGGAGATAGGTGAGCCGGTCGGGGGCGGCACTGCGCACCCGTATCGTCGCCACGCCCGTCAGCGCGGACGCCACCACGTCCGGGTCGAACGGCGAGTGCACCGCGTCCCGAGCGGCGGCGTGCGCGGCCTGCAGTTCGAGCCGGTGCCGCGTGGGCAACGCCGAGCCCGCCCGCCCGAGCCCGATCCGGGCCTGGGTGTGCCGGCGCAGGGAGTTCCAGAGGGCGGTGTCCGACTCCGGTGCGATCACTCGACGTTCCGTCATGCCGCCAGCCCCCGTCCGATCGCCGTCAGCGGATGGCCCGTACCCGCCACGTCCCGTATCCCGCCACCGTCGTCGAGCAGACCGATCCGCTCCAGCCACGCCTCGAACTCCGGCGCCGGGCGCAGCCCGAGCACCTCGCGCAGGTACAACGCGTCGTGGTACGAGGCCGACTGGTAGTTGAGCATGATGTCGTCGCCTCCGGGGGTGCAGATCACGAAGGAGGCGCCGGCGACGCCGAGCATGGTGAGCATCGTGGCGATGTCGTCGTCATCGGCGTCGGCGTGGTTGGTGTAGCAGATGTCGAGGCCCATGGGCAGGCCGAGCAGCTTGCCGCAGAAGTGGTCCTCCAGGGCCGCGCGGAGGATCTGGCGGCCGTCGTAGAGGTACTCCGGGCCGATGAAGCCGACCACCGTGTTCACGAGCAGCGGTTCGTAGCGGCGGGCGACCGCGTACGCCCGTGCCTCCACCGTCTGCTGGTCCACGCCGTGGTGGGCGTCGGCGGAGAGCGCGCTGCCCTGCCCCGTCTCGAAGTACAGGGCGTTGGAGCCGACCGTGCCCCTGTCCAGCGAGCGGGCCGCCTCGTGCGCCTCGTCCAGGAGCCCCAGCGTGACCCCGAACGAGGCGTTCGCGGCCTGGGTACCGGCGATGGACTGGAAGACGAGGTCCACCGGGGCGCCGCGTTCCATCAGGTCGATGCTGGTGGTGACGTGGCACAGGACGCAGGACTGGGTGGGGATGGAGTAACGGCCGATCACCCCGTCCAGGAGGTCCAGCAGGTCCCGTACCGCCTGGGGGCTGTCCGTCGCCGGGTTGATGCCGATCACCGCGTCGCCGGAGCCGAGGAGCAGGCCGTCCAGCAGGGCCGCCGCCACGCCCGCGGGGTCGTCGGTGGGGTGGTTGGGCTGGAGGCGGGTGGCCAGGCGGCCCGGGAGGCCGATCGTGGAGCGGAAGGCGGTGACGACCCGGACCTTGCGGGCGACCGCCACCAGATCCGCGTTGCCCATCAGTTTCGACACCGCGGCGACCATCTCCGGGGTCAGTCCGGGGGCGAGTGCGGCGAGCGCCGGCGCGTCCGCCGCGTCCGACAGCAGCCATTCGCGGAACTCCCCCACGGTGAGTCCGCGGACGGGGGCGAAGGCCGCCGCGTCATGGCTGTCCATGATGAGGCGGGTCACGTCGTCGGTCTCGTACGGGATCACCGGCTCGGCGAGGAACCGTGCGAGCGGGACCTCGGCCAGCGCCCACCGCGCGGCGACGCGCGTCTGCGCGGAGTCGGCGGCGAGCCCGGCGAGGCGGTCGCCGGAACGCTCGGGGCTCGCGGCGGCGAGCAGCCGCGCGAGACCGGCGAAGGAGTGCGTCCGGCCGCCGAGGGTGGCGGAGTAGGTGCTCATGCCAGGGACCGTACGGAGGGGTGTCGGGCGCGGTCCACGGTCCGGCGGAGAGTTAACAAGGACGTTCGCTCCACCCGGACTCCTAAAGGTCTGGTTGACATATATTTAACGCCCCGACCCGTGACAGGACTCATTTCTCATGCAGCATTCCGGTTCGTAATCCACTCCGCCGCACCCAGGGTGCGGCCGGCGAGCGACATGGGAAGGGGCCACTCGATGGCAGTGCAAGAGGGCGTCGCCCCTGAGGCGGCGGGCACACCGGAGGCCCCCAGCGGCACAGTTCACCGGCTCAAGCCGAACGCGATCGGGCTGCTGGGCGTGGTCTTCATGGCCGTCGCGACCGCCGCCCCGATCACCGCCATGACGGGCAACGTGCCCTTCATGGTCTCCGCGGGCAACGGCATCGGCGCCCCTGCGAGCTATCTCGTCGCAATGGTCGTCCTGGCAATCTTTGCGGTCGGCTTCACCTCGATGGCGAAGCACATCACCTCCACCGGCGCCTTCTACGGCTTCATCTCCTACGGCCTCGGCCGCACCGCGGGACTCGCCTCGGGACTCCTCGCGACCTTCGCGTACGTCGTCTTCGAGCCGGCTCTGATCGGCATCTTCTCGACCTTCGCCACCGGAACCCTCAAGGACCAGACGGGACTTGACGTGCCCTGGTGGGCGTTCGCGATCCTGATGCTCGCCGTCAACGCGACGGGCACGTGGTTCGGGGTGTCCGTCGCCGAGAAACTGCTCGTCGTCCTGCTGGCCACCGAGGTGACGGTCCTGGCCGCCATGGCCGTCTCCGTCGCCCTGCACGGCGGCGGCCCGCACGGTTTCACCTTCGGCCCGGTCAACCCGGTCAACGCCTTCAAGGGGACCTCGGCGGGCCTCGGCCTCTTCTTCGCCTTCTGGTCGTGGGTCGGCTTCGAGTCGACGGCGATGTACGGCGAGGAGTCCCGCGACCCGAAGAAGATCATCCCCAAGGCGACGATGATCTCCGTCTTGGGCGTCGGCGTCTTCTACGTCTTCGTCTCCTGGATGGCCATCATCGGCAACGGCGAGAGCGAGGCCGTCACGGCCGCCTCCTCCTCGAACCCGCTCGCCCTGTTCTTCAACCCCACCGAGCACTACGTCGGTCACTGGGCCGTCGACGTCATGCAGTGGCTGATGATCACCGGCTCGCTGGCCTGCGGCATGGCCTTCCACAACTGCGCCGCCCGTTACATGTACGCGCTGGGCCGTGAGGGCGTCCTCCCCTCGCTCCAGCGCACGATCGGCCGCACCCACCCCCAGCACGGCTCCCCGCACATCGCGGGCCTCGTCCAGACGGTCGTCAGCGCCGTCCTCATCGCCGCGTTCTGGATCGCCGGGAAGGACCCGTACACCGGCACGTACGTCCTGCTCGCCATCCTCGGCACGATGGCCATCCTGGTGGTGCAGGCGGTCTGCTCCTTCGCGGTGCTGGCGTACTTCCGCAGGAACCACCCCGAGAGCAGGCACTGGTTCAGGACCTTCACCGCCCCGCTCGTCGGCGGCCTCGCGATGCTCGGCGTGGTCGTCCTGCTGGTGTCCAACATGGGCGCCGCGGCCGGCACCGAGTCCGGCTCCCTCGTCCTCAAGGCGACCCCCTGGATCGTCGCCCTGATCGCGGTGGGCGGCGTGGCCTACGCGACGTACCTCAAGCGCCGGGCACCACAGCGGTACGCCCTGCTCGGGCGGACGGTCCTGGAGGAGACCAAGGAGAGGTAGGAAAACGCCGCTTCTCTCTTCGGCGAGGGCTCTCAGCCCTCGCCGAAGTGCTGCTCCCGGTGGATCCGCCAGCGGTCCATCATCGACTCCAGCTCGCCCTCCATGAACTCGAAGAAGGCAAGGGTCTCCGCGAGCCGACCGCCCGCCGGGGTGTCCGCGCCCAGGCTGGCGACGCCTTCGCGCAGTGCGTCCTCCCAGCGCTTGATGATCGCCTCACGATTGGTGAGCGCCTCGTACCACTGGTCGCTGTGCACGCGGTACCGCTCCCGGCGCGAACCGGGTTCCCGCTCGCGCGACACCATGTGCACCTGCGCCAGATAGCGCACCGCACCGGAGACCGCCGCGGGGCTGATCCGCAGTTGCTCGCCCAGTTCGACCGAGGTCAGAGCGCCGGTGTCCGAGGCCAGCAGCGCCCCGAAGACCCGGGACGGCATCCGGGGCATCCCGGCCTCCACGAGTTGCGCGGCGAAGTGCTCGACGAACCGCGAGACCGCCTCCGCGTCCCGACCCACCGCTCCCACCGCCTCCGGCTCTGCCATCCCTCAATTGTATCCGAGCGTTTATACAATTCGTTAACTTCACAAATTTCTGAAAGAAGCGTACGTTCTGAAGCATGACGAAGGGCAGGGCCAAGGGAATGACGAAGGCCACGACGAAGGCGATCACCGTCTCCGGGCTGCGCAAGTCGTTCGGCGGGACGCACGCGCTGGACGGTCTCGACCTGGACGTCGAGGCCGGTGAGGTGCACGGCTTCCTCGGTCCGAACGGCTCCGGGAAGTCCACCACCATCCGGGTCCTGCTGGGCCTGCTGCGCGGCGACTCGGGCGCGGCGCAGGTGCTGGGCCGGGACCCCTGGGCGGACGCGGTGGAACTGCACCGCCGGGTCGCCTACGTACCCGGTGACGTCACCCTGTGGCGCAACCTCTCCGGCGGCGAGGTCATCGACCTGTACGGGCGCCTGCGCGGGGGGCTCGACCGGGCGCGGCGGACGGAACTGATCGAGCGCTTCGAACTCGACCCCACCAAGAAGGGCCGTACCTACTCCAAGGGCAACCGGCAGAAGGTCGCCCTTGTCGCCGCCTTCGCCTCGGACGTCGACCTGCTGATCCTCGACGAGCCCACGTCCGGTCTCGACCCGCTGATGGAGGGGGTCTTCCAGCGGTGCGTCGAGGAGGAGCGCGACCGGGGCCGGACCGTCCTGCTCTCCTCGCACATCCTCAGCGAGGTGGAGGAGCTGTGCGACCGCGTCAGCATCATCCGCAAGGGCCGCACCGTCGAGAGCGGCACCCTCGCGGACCTGCGCCATCTGACCCGTACCAGCGTCACCGCCGAACTCGCGGGCCCGCCCGACGGGCTGGCTCACCTGCCCGGCGTGCACGGCCTCGACGTCCAGGGCCACCGGGTCAGGCTCCAGGTCGAGACCGACAAGCTCGACGCCGTACTGCGCTCGCTCACCGAGTCGGGCGTACGGTCGCTGACCTCGACGCCGCCGACCCTGGAGGAGCTGTTCCTGCGGCACTACCAGGACGACGTCCGGGTGAACGGCGAAGGGGCGATGGCACGATGACGGCCGCGACCACTGCCGTACGGGGCGGAGTACGAGCCCGTGGTTCCCGCCAACTCGCCGGGACCGGAACGCTGTTGAGGTTCTCCCTGCGCCGCGACCGGCTGATGATGCCGCTGTGGGTCGGCGTGATCGGTCTGCTGGTGCTGTCCATGCCGAACTCCCTGAAGTCCGTCTACGCCACCCCCGCCGAACGCGCCGACCTCGCCCGCCAGATGCTCACCAACAGCTCCCTGCGCGCCACGTACGGGCCGGTGTTCGACGACTCGCTCGGCGGACTCACCGCCTGGCGCATCGGCGGCTACGCCGGGCTGTTCGCCGGGATCATGAGCCTGCTGGTCGTCGTACGGCACACCCGCGAGGAGGAGGAGAGCGGGCGGCAGGAACTCCTCTCGTCGGCGATGGTGGGGCGCCGGGCTCCCCTGACGGCGGCGCTGCTGGCCGCCCTCGTCGCCAACGGCGTGCTCGCGCTGCTCATCGCGGGCGGGCTGGCCGGGCAGGGCGGTTCCGGGGCGCTGGCTCTCGGGCTCGGCGTCGGGGGTGTCGGCATGGTCTTCGCCACCATGGCGGCGATCGTCGCCCAGCTCACCGAGAGCGCGCGGCTCGCCAAGGGGCTGACGGGCGGGCTGCTCGGCGCCGCGTTCGTGCTGCGGGCGGCGGGCGACTCGTCGACGAACGACGATTCCTCCGTGCTGACCTGGGTGTCGCCGCTGGGGTGGCTGGAGAACGAACGCCCCTTCGCTCAGGAGCGGTGGTGGGTGCTGCCGCTGTTCGTCGTGGCCGTGGTGATCCAGGGCGCGGTCGCCTACGAGCTCGCCGGGCGGCGCGATGTCGGGATGAGCTTCCTGCCGACCCGGCCGGGGCCCGCGCAGGGGCGGCTCGGGTCGGCCGGGGCGCTGGCCTGGCGGCTGCAGCGGGGCGCCGTGCTCGGGTGGAGCCTGGGGTTCCTCGCCGCGGGGGCCGCGTTCGGCGGGATGACGAAGGGGGCCGCCGATCTCGTCGGGAGCAACGACAAGACCCGGCAGATCATCGAGCGGATGGGCGGGCAGTCCGGGCTCACGGACGCGTTCCTCGCGGCGATGGTCGGCATGCTCGGGATGGTGGCCGCGCTCTACGTCGTCTCGTCGGTACTGCGTTTGCACGGTGAGGAGACCTCGCAGCGGGCGGAACCGGTGCTGGCGAACGCGGTGGGGCGGCTGCGGTGGGCCTGCGGCCACCTGGTCGTCGCCTTCGGCGGCGCGGCGCTCATCATGGCGCTGGGCGGGCTCGGCCTCGGACTCGGATACGGCCATGAGCTCGGGCCCGTGCTCGGCGCCTGCCTCGTCCAGGTCGCGGCGGTCTGGACACTGGGCGGGCTGGCGGTCCTTCTGTACGGGCTCTCGCCGCGGCTGGCCCCGGGGGCCTGGGGCGCGGCCGGGGTGGCCCTGCTGCTGGGCTGGATCGGCCCCGCTCTGAACGTCCCCCAGGCCGCCATGGACCTCTCCCCCTTCGGCCACCTCCCCAAGCTCCCGGGCGGGGAGATGACGTGGACGCCGGTACTGACCCTGACGGCGATCGCCGTGGCCCTGACCGCCACGGGGCTGGCGGCGTTGCGACGCCGGGACATGAGCACCTGACGGCGGGCGCACGCGTGCCAGGTGCGGGGACCCGGGAACCCCGGGCCCCCGCACCACGTCCATGAGGGGCATGGGGCAAAAGACGCAGGCCGCGGGCGGGTGTCTGATCGCTGCCGCCGGCGCGGGAACGGGGCTGGCGGTCTGGGCCGTCAACAGCCGCCACCGGTTCCAGCGGTTCGAGCAGGGGCCCGACTGGAGTGTGCTCTATGCCGAGCTGCCCCTCATGGTCCTCGGCGGGGTGGCCGCCGCACTGGGACTGTGGGCCCTCGGCCAACGGGTCAGAGCACGACACTGAGCCCCTCGAGCCCCCGGATCACGAAGTTCGGCTTGCGCTCCGGCTCCGCGGCGAGGGCGAGCGTCGGCGCCTTCTCCAACAAAGCGCCCATGGACGCCGTCAGCTCGAGACGGGCCAGCGGGGCGCCGATGCAGTAGTGGATACCGGCGCTGAAGGAGATGTGGGGGTTGTCCGAGCGGGAGAGGTCCAGCCTCTCCGGGGACGCGAAGACCTTCGGG
Organism: Streptomyces sp. NBC_01450; assembly: GCF_036227505.1. NCBI lineage: Bacteria > Bacillati > Actinomycetota > Actinomycetes > Kitasatosporales > Streptomycetaceae > Streptomyces > Streptomyces sp. NBC_01450. The sequence continues at coordinate 5,487,201 of NZ_CP109480.1, forward strand.
TCGTGGTTGGCGGAACCGAAGAGCAGGGCGATCTCCGCGCCCCGGGGAACGGTCGTGCCGTCGATCTCGATGTCGTCCAGAACCCACCGCTCGAAGAGCTGGAGCGGGGTGTCGTAGCGCATCAGCTCCTCCACCGCCGTGGGGATCAGCGAACGGTCACCGCGCAGGGCCGCCAGCTGGCCGGGGTTGCGGAACAACGCCCACCACCCGTTCACCGTGGCGTTCACCGTCGCCTCGTGCCCCGCGTTCAGCAGCAGGACGCAGGTGGAGATCATCTCCTGCTCCGTCAGGCGGTCACCCTCGTCGTGCGCGGCGATGAGCCCCGAGATCAGGTCGTCGCCCGGCTCCTCGCGGCGCGTCGCGATCAGCTCCCGGAGGTACTCCGTGAACTCCACCGACGCCCGGACCGCCTTCGTCGCCGTCTCCTCGGAAGGGTTCAGCTCGTACATCCCGCAGATGTCCGCCGACCACGGCCTGAGCGGCGCCCGGTCGGACTCCGGGATGCCCAGCATCTCGGCGATCACGGCCACCGGTAGCGGCTCGGCGACATCGGTGAGCAGATCACCGCCGCCGGCCGCCACCAGCTCGGCGACCAGCTCGTTCGCCAGCCGGTCCACATACGGCCTGAGCTGTTCGACCGTGCGCGGCGTGAACGCCTTGGAGACCAGCCGTCGGATCCGCGTGTGGTCCGGCGGCTCCAGGTCCAGCATTCCGTGGTCGTTGAGGACATGGAACGGCTCGTGCTCGGGCGGAGGCGCCGTCCGCCCGAAGTCCTCGTGAGTGAAACGGTGCTGGTAGGTCCGTCCCAGGCGCCGGTCCCGCAGCAGCGCCGACACGTCCGCGTGGTGCGGGACCAGCCACTGGTCGGTGGGCTCGTAGTAGTGCACCCGGCCGCGCTCGCGCAGCTCCGCGTACGCGGGGTACGGGTTCGCCACGAACTCCGGGTTCCAGGGATCGAAGGCCGACGGTGTCTGCGGGGACTGCGACGACTGCGGGGACTGCGGGGTGTGCGAGGCTGCCATGGGCGGACGCTAACCCGACTCCGCCCCGCTGAACAGGGGTGTCCCGGCGAGCGGGCCGACGGCGGGGACCCCCGTACCCCGCCGTCGGCATGTGAGTCACCCGGGTCACCTGGGTGTGATCAGCCGCGCCTCGTACGCGAACACCGCGGCCTGGGTGCGGTCCCGCAGACCCAGCTTCACCAGGATCCGGCTCACATGGGTCTTGATCGTGGACTCGGCCACGAACAGCCGCGAGGCGATCTCCGCGTTCGACAGTCCCTGGGCGATCAGGACCAGCACCTCCGTCTCCCGCTCGGTCAGGTCGCCGTAGGCCGCCTGCGCCGTGGCCGAGAGCCGTGGAGCGTCCGCGAGCTTGGAGAACTCGGTGATCAGCCGCTTGGTGACCGAGGGTGCGAGCAACGCCTCCCCGGCCGCCACCACCCGCACTCCGTCGGCGAGTTGGCGCGCCGAGGCGTCCTTGAGCAGAAAGCCGGAGGCTCCCGCGCGCAGCGCCTGGTACACGTACTCGTCGAGGTCGAAGGTGGTCAGCACCAGCACCTTCGCGGCGCTGTCCGCGGCGACGATCTCCCGGGTCGCCTCGATGCCGTTCATCTCCGGCATGCGGATGTCCATCAGCACGACGTCCGGAGCGAGCTCACGGACCCGTTCGACCGCGTCCCGGCCGTTGACCGCCTCGCCGACCACCTCGATGTCCGGCATCGCGCCGAGCAGCACCGAGAAGCCCTCGCGGACCATCACCTGGTCGTCCGCTATCAGGACGCGGATGGTGCCGTTCGTCATCCGGATTCCTCCGCAGCCCTCAGGGGCACCGGCAGGAACACCGTCACCTCGTATCCCCCGTCGTCCGTCTCTCCCGTCGTCATCTCACCGTCCAGCATCGTGACCCGCTCTCGCATCCCGGTGATGCCGTGCCCCGCGCCGTGGGTGGACTTCACCAGGGTGGTGGTCCGCGCGGGGCCGTTGACTATCCGCAGGCCGAGACCGCCGAGAACGTAGCCGATCTCGACACGGGCCGTCGCGCCGGGCGCGTGCCTCAGGGTGTTGCTCAGCGCCTCCTGAACGATGCGGTACGCCGACAGCTCCACGCCCTGCGGGAGTTCACGCACCGCGCCCGTGACCGTCTTCTCCACGCTCAGGCCCGCCTCCCGCACATTGGCGAGGAGCGCGCCCAGGTCGGCGAGGGTGGGCTGCGGGGCGTCCGGAGCCTCGTAGTCCGCGGCCCTCACGACGCCGAGGACGCGGCGCAGCTCGGTGAGCGCCGCCACCGCGTTCTCCCGGATGGTGACGAAGGCCTGCTCCAACTCGGGCGGCGGGTTCTCCACCCGGTAGGGGGCGGCCTCCGCCTGGATGGCGACCACCGACATGTGGTGGGCGACCACGTCGTGCAGCTCGCGGGCGATCGTGGTGCGCTCCTCCAGAAGGGTGCGCTTGGAGCGCTCCTGCGCCGTCTCCGACTGGTGGGCGGTCACCTCCTGCTCCGCCGCGCGGCGTATGTGCAGGACGGTGACGACCAGCAGGGCGAGAGCCGCGAGGAACAGCAGGGGCATCGAGTCGGTCTCGTAGTACCCGGAGCCGAAGACGGTCTCGGTCGCCATCGCGTACAACGCGGTCAGCACCCACATCCAGGCCGCGGTGCGCGGTCGGGTCCGCAGCGCCACGACCGTCAGCACCAGCAGGTGGGTGATGAAGGCGCCCGGCGGCCAGGGCCAGTCGCCCCAACTGTCGCTGAACGCGGCCGCGAACGGCGTCGCCGCCATGGAGAACCAGAAGGCTCCGACCGGCCGGACGAGCGTCAGCAGGACCGGGAGCACCGCGAGGAGGCTGGGCACCAGACTCCTGATGCCGGGACCGCCCTGGTTCGCGGTGCTCGCGACGGACATCGCGAGCAGTCCGCACGCCGCGACCACGGCGTGCGGAGTCCAGGCCGCGTACTCCCTGACGCGCTCGGGCAGGCGCCGGGTGAGCGGGCCGTCCACTCGCATCCGCGGCAGCGGACGGTAGGCGAAGGCATCGTGGAACAGGTCCTGCCGCAGCCCGCGCAGGGCGTCCGCGGCCAGCCGGAACTCCGGGCTGCGTGGGTTGGCTCCGCCTGGCGGCGTCATCTGCGTCTGGGTCGTCTCGGTCACGTTCAAAACGGTAGGCCGCCTGCCGGGTCGCGGTCGTCACCAGTGAGAAGGGTCCTGCGGAATCCGTCTCAAGTACTACGGGTATCCCCCGGGAGGGAACGGGGTGGCGGGCTCAGTAGCCGGACGGGCGTACCAGACCCGACTCGTAGGCGAAGACCGCCGCCTGGGTGCGGTCGCGCAGGCCCAACTTCACCAGGATCCGGCCCACGTGGGTCTTCACGGTCTGCTCGGCGACGACCAGGCGCTCGGCGATCTCCGCGTTCGACAGACCCTGCGCGATGAGTGCCAGTACCTCCGTCTCACGCTCGGTCAGCTCGCCCACTCGCTGCTTGAGCGGGGCGCGGGGTGTGGAGTCCAGGCGGGAGAACTCGGCGATGAGACGGCGGGTGATCCCGGGGGCGAGCAGCGCGTCGCCCGCCGCCACCACCCGTACCGCCTCGGCCAACTGGTCGGCGGACGCGTCCTTGAGCAGGAACCCGGAGGCGCCGGCACGCAGCGCCTCGTACACGTACTCGTCGAGGTCGAAGGTGGTGAGCACCAGCACCTTGATGTGGGGGGTCTCGCCGGTGATGCGTCTGGTCGCGTCGATGCCACCGAGCTCGGGCATGCGGATGTCCATCAGCACGACGTCCGGGGCGAGTTCGGCGACCTTGGCGATCGCGTCCAGGCCGTCGACCGCCTGCCCGACCACCTCGATGTCGGGCTGGGTGTTGAGCAGCACGGTGAAACCCTGGCGGACCATCTGCTGGTCGTCGGCGATCAGTACGCGGATGGTGCTGCTCGTCATGGGCTCTCGTCTCCTGTGCGACCTGTGCGATCGACGTCGGTGGATGGGGCGGTGGAAGGGGCGTCGCCGGTGGCCGCGCCGTCGCGGGGCAGGAAGGCCGCCACCACGAAGCCGCCGTGCGAGGTCTCGGAGGTCACGAGGGTGCCACCCAGCATCGCGGCGCGCTCCCGCATGCCGAGCAGCCCGTGCCCCGCGCCCGGGGACGGCGGGGCCGGACGCTCGGGTCTGGAGTTGATCACCCGCACCTGAAGCCCGCGCGGGAAGTGCCACAGCTCGACGCGGACCGCCGAACCGGGCGCGTGCCGCAGGGCGTTGCTCAGCGCCTCCTGGACGATCCGGTACGCCGACAGCTCCACGCCCGGCGGCAACGGGAGCTGCTCGCCGGTGATCTCCGTGGTCACCCGGAGACCGGCGGCGCGGGTGTTCTCCACGAGGGCGTCGAGACGGTCGAGCGTGGGCTGCGGGGAGTTGGGGGCTGCGCCCGTACCGGCACCGAGGCCGTACGGGTCATCGGGGTTCTCGGAGCGCAGCACGCCGAGGACGCGGCGCAGCTCGGTCAGCGCCTCCAGGGCGTTCTGCCGGATGCCTTCGAGGTTCTCCTTCAGTTCGTCGGAGGGGTTCTCGACCAGGTGCGGGGCGACCTGGGCCTGGATGGAGATCACCGACATGTGGTGGGCGACCACGTCATGCAGCTCGCGCGCGATCCGGCTGCGCTCCTCGAGGAGGGTGCGGCGGGCACGCTCCTCCTCGGTCTGCGAGGCCTGTTCGACGAGCTGGGTGCGGGCCTCGCGGCGGCCGCGCAGGGCGATGCCGAGGAGGACCACCGCGGCGAAGACGACGACCGCGAGCAACCCTGTCGAGTGGTACAGCTGTCCGCCGATCAGACCCTGCATGACGTACGTCAGCAGGGCGGTCACGGACAGCGCGCCGATGGCCGCCCGTGCGGGCAGCCGCAGGGCGAGGAGGAAGAGCACAAAGGCGTGCGCGATCAGCGCGGACATGGTCCACGGCCAGTCGGGGCCCGGGGAGGGGAAGTCCACAGGGATGTCCACCACCATGTGCTGCCTGGCCGCGGCCGCGGCCACTACCGCGGCGCCGAGCGAGAGCCACCAGGCCGGCACCGGCCGCCACAGAGCCAGGACGACCGCCACCCCCTGCGCGGCACCCGTCACCACACCCAGCGGGAAGCCGAGTCGGTAGGTGTCGTTCATCTGAGCCACCCCGGCGAGCCCGAGGGCGAGGGCGATCCAGCACAGCACGACGTGTGGCAGCCGGCGCAGCCAGCGGGGCCGGGACAGCGTCGGCAGCCGGGCGGCCGACGGTGAGGTGAGGTCGGTGAGGACCTCACGCAGGAGGCCGCGTGTGCGGTCGGTGTACGAGTCCCCGGACTCGGCGCTGGTCACCCGGTCAACCCTAGGCACGGCGGGCCGTTCGCGACCCTGCCGGGCCGCCACGACGGTGGACGCGGACGACCCGGGAGGAACGGCCGGAGCGGCAGCGCGGGCCCTGTTCGTAGGAGCGAAAGGCAGCCCAGCAGACGCCGAGCGCGACGGCGAAGACCGGGAGCCAGGCGAGGCGCGCCGCCACCCAGCCCAGTCCGTCGGGAACCATGTGCAGGCCGGGCAGCCTTCCCACCAGCAGGCCCACGGCGGTGACGGCCATCATGGACGTCTGGTGCCAGAGGAATATCGTCATCGCCGACAGATTGACCAGGGCCACCGCGGCCCACGCCAAAGGCCGCCGCATCCATCGGCGCAACGGCTCGCGCAGCAGAAGAGCGAGGCCGCACTGGGCCAGGCCGAAGGTGACCGCGGCCAGCGTCGGCGGGTTCAGGTTCGAGACCGCCGCGCCCGGGACGCCGACCATCGACGCGGGGTAACCGGCCCACGCCACCAGCCCCGCGGTCGCCGCCGCGCCGCAGAGGAGCAGCACCCAGCCCGCACGCCGCCGGTCCAACTCGCCGCGCGTCCAGGCCGCGCCCAGTGTGTACGGGACCAGCCAGCCCGCCGCCACATTCACCCAGCCGAGCCAGGACGGGCCGCCGAGTCCGAACCGCATCAGATCCACGTGGAGAACGACGGCCAGCGGCCACAGCGGGTTGAGCCGGGTGAGCAGGGGGGTCGCGGCCGTCAGTCCCGCGAAGACCAGGAGGAACCACAGCGGGGAGAGGGCGAGTTTGACGAGGGTGTGGACCGTGGCGACTCCCGTGCCCGACGCGAGCAGGCCGACCGTGGCCACCGTCCAGAGGGTCAGTACGGCGGCCACGGGTTTGAAGAGCCGCGTGAGACGGGTGCGCAACCACGGTCCGTACGTCGTACCGCGCGCCCGCGCCGAGGCGTAGCCCTTCGTCGCCACATGGCCGCCCACCAGGAAGAACACCGCGAGCGTCTGGAACACCCAGGAGATGGGGGCGAGCCACGGCATGTGCTGCAACGGGCTCGCCGTGTGCAGCGCGCCGCCGTCCGCGACCAGGGCGGTCACCAGCCAGTGGCCCAGGACCACGCCGAGGATCGCGAAGGCGCGCAGGGCGTCGACGGCGCGGTCCCGCTCCGCGGGGGTGGCTGCGTCGATACGGCGAGCGCCGTCTCCTATGGCGTGGGTGGCGGTGCGCAGGCTCATCGCGTGGGGAGCGGTACGCGGAGTGGCCGTGCGCGTCAGGGCGGAGGGGCTTGTGCGTTGCCTCGGTGCGGTTGGCATGGCCGGTGCGGTTGGTGTGGTTGGTGCGTTCGTTCGGTGGGCGGCTGCCTTTTCGTGAACCGTCGACTCACGCACGGGTTACCTCCGAGGTGTCTCCGAGGACGATCCGGGCGAGGTTGTCCAAGGACACAGAGCCCGGTTTGAAGTAGTCGCTGTGGCCGCCGGTGCCCGCCGCGAAGACGCGGGCGCCGAAGGCCGGGGACACCGGGTCGGCGCCGAAGCCGACGGTGGTGCCGAAGAGGTCGGCGTGGACATGCGGCACGTTCACGATCCAGTCGTCGGCGCCTCGGGCCGCCCAGATCCGGGCGGAGGTGCGCAGGGCCGGCACGGAGTCCGCGCCGGTGCCCGGGCTGCCGATGAGGGCGATGTCGTCCACGTCGAGCCCGCGTGCCGCGCGGCCGCAGACGACCGTGCCGTACGAGTGACACAGCAGGGAGACGTGCGCCTTCTCGCCGACGACGCCCCGCAGTTCACGTATGAACCCCTTCAGACGCGGGGCCGCGTCCTCGGCGCGGCCGGTCGTCAGGACCGTGGTGCTGACCGTGCCCGGGGTCTCGTAGCCGAGCCAGGCGATGACCGACGTACGGGGGGCGGATCCATGGCGGCGGTCGGAGCTGTCGAGGCGGTCTTGCAGGGCCCCGGCTCCCGCTCGGAAGCGGCCGTAGGTCTCCAGGGTCGTGTCGGAACCCGGGACCAGGACCGCGACGCGGTCGGCGTGGGCGAGGTCGCCGAGGACCTCGACGGCCAGGCCCTGGCCGCGTCCGTCGAAGGAGAGGAAGTGGCGGGTGGGTGCGGCCATGGCGCGGTCCGCGGCGGCGCGGGTGCGGTCGCCGTGGCCGGCGGCCATACGGGACGCCTCCTCGGCGTTCGCCCGGTTCGCCGCGTAGGCCTTGTCCAGCGTCGCTGTCGTCGGCGGGGCCAGTGCGGCCGGGGCCGGGGCCGGGATCCGGGGGCGGGCCGCGGCGGAGACGGGGACGACCACCGCGGCCGTGATCAGCGCGGCGAGCAGGGTGCGGCACAGGCGCCGCAGGAATCGGACGGATGGGCTGGACGGCTCAAGGTCCGGATCAGGCGGTGGCGCCTGTGCGACTGATGTCGTCCTCCCCGCCGCGTTCGGCTTCCCCCGCAGCTCCATGGCGTCCTTCCCGTCCAGTCCGCCCGCTCATCGGGCGCCTCTGGATGGGAAGTTACGGATCGTCATATGTCGCTCGCGTCCCGCCAGGGAGCTCACCTGCGAGGTAGCTCTCAGGTATTACGGGTATGACCGGGAAACCCTGAGCGGAACACTCGGGGCCTGAGCAAGGATCGCCGAATCCCCCACAACTCCGCCTGTTACCAGGCGAGTTGGGCGATCTCCTCGGCCACCACCGCGCACGCGTCCGCCGCCGGGTCGATCAGCGGGAAGTGACCCACATCCTCCAGAAGGGTCAGACCGACCACCTCGCCCGCCCTGGCCGCCGCCTCCGCGTACGACTCGGCGACCGCCTCCGGGACGACGACGTCGGTGCGGCCCTGCACGAGGGTCGTGGCGATGCCGGTGGGCAGCAGGAACGCCGGGTCGGCATACGGCTGACGCTCTACGAACCTCGCCTCGCCGCCCAGGAGCTGGCGGGAGGCTCCGGAGCAGACGTTCAGTTTCTCGGCGACCGTGAAGTCCGCGATCGGGGCGAGCGCGACGACGCCGCGCAGTGGGGCGGGGCGGTCGGCGCGCCAGGGGGAGTCGGCGGGCAGGACGTGGCGGGCGGCGGCCCACAGCGCGAGGTGGCCGCCGGCCGAGTGGCCGGTGATCACCGTACGGCGGAGGTCCGCCTGCGGCAGGTGCTCACCGGCGAGCGCCGGCAACGCGTCGAGAGCGGCCGCGATGTCGTCGAAGGTGTCCGGCCAGCGGCCCGCGACCGGGCCCTCGCCACCCTGCGCGGGGATCGCGGCACCCCGGCGGTACTCCACGTTGGCCACGGCGAAGCCCCGACGGGCCAGGAAGTCCGCGAACGGGGTGATGTGGCGACGGTCGTACGGGGCGCGCCAGGCGCCGCCGTGCAGAACGACCACCAGCGGGGCGGGGACCTCGGGGTCGGGTTCGCGCGGGGTGTAGAAGTCGATCACCTGGTCGGGATGGTCGCCGTACGTGGCGGTGCCGTCGGGGTCGACCGGCGGGTGGGAGAAGGCCGAGGCCTCCTCGGCGGCGTCCCGTGCTGCGGCGTCGTCCGGCATGCTCCAACCTCTCAGCGGTGAAACGGATTTGGCGGACCAGGAGTGTTTTCGGCCGTTGGCGGGGACGGTATCAGGCCCGTGACGTGCGTCTACACCCGGATGTCACACACGGTGAGGGGGAAAGGGTTCCGGTGTTTCGTCAGGATGGGCGCGGCACCGGGCGGGGAGGGTGGGAGCCGTCCTCGGACAGCGGGCGGGCCGGGGTTTTCAGGGCCGCGGGGAACCGCGCCGCCAACCCCCACCCGCCCGCGGCCGAAGAACACACCCGGGCTGAGCCCGCTATCCCACCGTCTCCCCCAGCACCCGCGCCGCCCGCTCCACGTCACCGAAGCCCACATACAGGGGGGTGAAGCCGAAGCGGAGGACGTCGGGGTGGCGGAAGTCGCCCACGACGTCTTGTTCGATCAGCCGCTTCATGACCTCGCCCGCGTCCGCGCAGCGCAGGGCGACCTGGCTGCCTCGTTCGGCGTGGGCGGAGGGGGTGAGGGACTCCACTCGGCCCTGGGGGACGTACGCCGTGACGCATTCCAGGAAGAAGTCGGTCAGGGCGAGGGACTTGGTGCGGACGGAGTCGATCGAGACGCCTTCCCACACCTCCAGCGCGGCCTCCAGGGCCAGCATGGAGAGGATGTCCGGGGTGCCGACGCGGCCCCGCAGGGCACCCGGGGCCGGTTCGTAGACCGGGCTCATGCCGAAGGGATCGGCGTGGGAGTTCCAGCCGGGGAGCGGGGAGTCGAAGCGGGGCTGGAGGTCGGCGCGGACGTAGAGGTACGCCGGGGAGCCCGGGCCTCCGTTCAGGTACTTGTATGTGCAGCCGACCGCGAGGTCGACCCCGTGGCGGTCGAGGTCCACCGGCAGGGCCCCGGCGCTGTGGCACAGGTCCCAGACCGCCAGGGCGCCCGCGTCGTGGATCGCGGACGTGAGGGCCGGAAGGTCGTACAGGCGGCCGGTGCGGTAGTCGACGTGGTTCAGCAACACCGCCGCCGTGCGGGGGCCGAGTGCGGAGGGGACCTCCGACGGGTCCACGGGGCGCAGTTCGCAGCCCGTCATGCGGGCCGCCGACGCCGCGATGTAACCGTCCGTCGGGAACGTCGTCGCGTCGACGATGATCTCGTCACGCCCGGCGGAGGACGGAGCGGCCAGGCGGACCGCTCCCACCAGGGCCTTGAAGACGTTCACGCTGGTGGAGTCGCCCACCACGATCTGGCCCGGGGCCGCTCCGACCAGCGGCGCGATCCGGTCGCCGATCCGTTCCGGGGCCGTCCACCAGCCGCTCTCCTCCCAAGAGCGGATGCGCAGTTCGCCCCACTGGCGGCGTACGACGTCGTCGACCCGGCCGGGGACCGCCGCGGGGAGCGCGCCGAGCGAGTTCCCGTCCAGGTACACCACGTCGTCCAGGACGAACTGCGCGCGCAGTTTGGCGAGTTCGTCGGAGGCGTCCAGCTCGGCGGCCCTGACACCCAGGTCGGACCGCTCAGACCGTTCGAACCGCTCGGACCGTTCAAACCGCTCAGACATGGGACCTCGCCGTCCACAGCTCGGGGAACACGTTCTTCTGCGCCCGCTTCTCCAGCCAGGCCACCCCGGCGGAACCGCCCGTGCCCGTCTTCGCGCCCATCGCACGGCGCGTCGCGACGAGATGGTCGTTGCGCCATCGCCACACCAGTTCGGCGACGTCCGTCAGCACCTCTCCGAGGCGGGCGAGTTCATCGTGCTCGTCGCCCGCGTACAGGGTCGTCCACACCGCCTCCACCTCCGGCGAGGACTCGTAGCGCCGGGACACGTCCCGGTCCAGTACGGACGCCGGGACCGCGTGGCCGCGGCGCGCGAGCAGCCTCAGGACCTCGTCGTACAGGCTCGGTTCGTGCAGTGCCTTCTCCAGCTCGGCGTGCACGCGCGGCGCGCCCCGGTGCGGGACCAGCATGGACGCGGACTTCTCGCCGAGCAGGAACTCCATCCGGCGGTACATCGCGGACTGGAAGCCGGAGCCCTCGCCGAGGGCCGAGCGGTAGGAGTTGAACTGGGCGGGGGTGAGCTGGGCGAGGGGCCGCCAGGAGGCGTTCAGCGCCTCCAGCTCCCGTAGGGACCGCTTCAGCGCGGCCACCGCGACCGGCACCCGGTCCTCCCGGAGCGCGTCCGCGGCGGTCTCCCACTCGTGGACGATGACCGTGAACCACAGCTCCATGACCTGGGTGGTGACCAGGAAGACCATCTCTCCGGGGTCGTCGGAGAGGGTGTGCTGGAGGTGGGTCAGAACGTCCGCCTGGACATAGTCCTCGTACGGAGTCGTTCCTTGGAAGTCGAGATGCGGGGTCTCGGGCTCCTGAGCCTCGACGGGCTGAGCCTGCTGGGACGACATCGCTGTCTCCTGATGCGTACTTTGGGTAGCGGTCCGCCCCTGCCGTTACCGACACGGGGGCCCCGGTCCCCACCGGGCATCCTCCACAATCGTCACCCGAAACCGCAAGGTCCGCCCGGTCACATCGACCAGGCGGACCCGTACGACCTGCGAGTACACCCTGACGGGTACACCCTGGGGAGGACTCAGCCCAGCGTCTGCGCCGCCGTCGGCGAGGAGTCCTTCAGGAACTGGCTGCAGCGCTCGTACTCCTCCTGCTCGCCGATCGCCTGCGCGGCGCGGGCGAGGCCGTGCAGGGCACGCAGGAAGCCGCGGTTCGGCTCGTGCTCCCAGGGCACCGGGCCGTGGCCCTTCCAGCCGTTGCGGCGCAGGGAGTCCAGCCCGCGGTGGTAGCCCGTACGGGCGTACGCGTACGACTCGACGACACTGCCCCGCTCGAACGCGTCGTCGGCCAGCTGGGCCCAGGCGAGCGAGGAGGTGGGGTACTTGGCGGCGACATCGGCGGGCGCCGTGCCGTTCGCGAGGAGCTCACGCGGCTCCGGGTCGTCGGGGAGGTGAGTCGGGGGCGGGCCCCCGAGGAGGTTCTCGTGAATCGTCATACCTTCCAGTCTGCGGCACCCTCCGGGGGTCGTGCCGTACGGGGTACCCGGCGCCCGGGCAGCCGCCCCGGAGCCACGCCGGGCGGCCCCGCCTTCCGGTCTCACCGGGGCTGGGGCGGGCGCGACCTCGAAGGTTCCAGTGGCGGGGCCGTCACACAGCCGTGCGTACGGCACTGGGGGCGCCGACAGTCGGGAGCCGGGCGGCGCACGGTGGCGAAGGCCAGTACCGCCCCGACGACCAGCACCCCGGCGCACAGCGGCATCGCGCGCCGGAAGGCGGCGTTGAAGGCGTCCGCCGAGCGGTACGCCTCCGGGCCCATCCCGGTCAGCAGCGGCAGCGCGGCCACCGCGATCAGTCCGGCCGCCCGGGCCGCCGCGTTGTTGATCCCGCTGGCCAGGCCCGCCCGCCCGGCGTCCACGGAGGCGAGGACGGTCGCGGTCAGGGGCGCGACCAGGGTCACCATGCCCGCGCCCATCACCAGCAACGCGGGGAGCACATCGCTGACGTACGAGGCGTGCGGGCCCACCCGCAGCATGAGCAGCATGCCCGTCGCGCACAGCAGGGGGCCGACGGTGAGCGGGATGCGCGGGCCGATGCGCTGGGCGAGCTCGCCGGAGCGGGCGGAGAAGAGCAGCATCAGGACGGTCGTCGGCAGCAGCGCCGTACCGGCGCCCAGGGCCGAGTAGCCCGCCACGACCTGGAGCTGGAGCGCGGTCAGGAAGAAGAAGCCGCCGAAGGCCGCGTACACGCACAGCGTGACGAGGTTGACGGCCGTGAACTGGCGCGACGCGAAGATGTCCGGCGGCATCATCGGATCGGGGCGGCCCCGCTCGACGTACACGAACGCCACGCCGGCCGCCACGCCCCCGGCCGCCGACACCCACACCAGTACGGAACCGCTCGTGGCCTCGATCAGGGCGTATGTCACCAGCGCGAGCGCCAGGGCGCCGAGGGCGGCGCCGAGCACGTCGAAGCCCCGGCGGTGCGTGCGGCCGTCCCCCGACTCGGGGACGTGGCGCAGGGCGACGGGAACGCAGATCAGCGCCACCGGCAGGTTGATCAGGAAGACCCAGCGCCAGCCGGGGCCGTCCACCAGCCAGCCGCCCAGGAACGGGCCGACCGCCGCGCCGACGCCGCCGAAGCCCGACCACAGGCCGACGGCCCTGGCCCGGTCGTCGGGGTGGAAGGAGGCCTGGATGAGCGCGAGCGATCCGGGGGTCAGGAGCGCCCCGCCGATCCCCTGCAGGGCACGGGCCGCGATCAGCACGCCCCCGGTCGGCGCGAGGCCGCACAGCAGCGAGGCGGAGGCGAACCACACCACACCGAGGACGAAGATCTTGCGCCGCCCGAAGCGGTCGCCGAGTGACCCGCCGAGCAGGATCAGGCCCGCGAGGGTCAGCATGTACGCGTTCACGGTCCACTGGAGGGCGGCGAGGCCCGTGCCCAGGTCACGGCCGATCGTGGGCAGCGCGACGTTGACGACCGTCGAGTCCAGCATGGCCATGCTGGAGCCGAGGACGGTGGTCAGCAGGACCCACTTGCCGGTGGGGCTGGCGATCCGTACACCGGGCCCCGTTCCCGGACCTGATCCCGGATCCGTTCCTGGACCCGATCCTGGACCTGTTCCCGGCCCCGGACCCGTTCCCGGACCCTCGCCTGGATTCTCCTGCGGAAGCGCGGCCATACCTCGGAGCATACGGAAAGGCTCGGCACCACGGGGGGTGCCGAGCCCTTACTCGTACGGTCCGGGCAGAACCCGGGTGACTACTTGAGCTTGTTGCCCGCGGAGCGCAGCATCTCGCACGCCTCGGCGACACGCCCCGCCATGCCCGCCTCGGCGAGCTTGCCCCAGGTGCGCGGGTCGTAGGTCTTCTTGGAACCGACCTCGCCGTCGACCTTCAGGACACCGTCGTAGTTCTTGAACATGTGGTCCGCGACGGGGCGCGTGAACGCGTACTGGGTGTCGGTGTCGAGGTTCATCTTCACGACGCCGTTCTCCAGCGCGGTGGCGATCTCCTCGGCCGTGGAGCCGGAGCCGCCGTGGAAGACGAAGTCGAACGGAGACGGCTTGCCGTACTTGGCGGCGACGCCCTCGCTCAGCTCCTTCAGGAGGTCGGGGCGCAGCACGACGTTGCCCGGCTTGTAGACGCCGTGCACGTTGCCGAAGGACGCGGCGAGCAGGTAGCGGCCCTTCTCGCCCAGGCCGAGGGCCTCGGCGGTGCGCAGCGCGTCGTCGACGGTGGTGTAGAGGGAGTCGTTGATCTCGTGGCTGACGCCGTCCTCCTCACCGCCGGTCGGGGTGATCTCGACCTCGAGGATGATCTTCGCGGCGGCGGCCTTGGCGAGCAGCTCCTGGGCGATGGCCAGGTTGTCGGCGAGGGTCTCGGCGGAGCCGTCCCACATGTGCGACTGGAACAGCGGGTTCTCGCCCTTGGCGACGCGCTCGGCGGAGATGTCGAGCAGCGGACGCACGTACGTGTCCAGCTTGTCCTTGGGGCAGTGGTCCGTGTGCAGCGCGACGGTGATGTCGTACTTGGCGGCGACGATGTGCGCGAACTCGGCGAGCGCGACGGCGCCGATCACCATGTCCTTCTTGTGCTGGCCGCCGAGGAACTCCGCACCACCGGTGGACATCTGGATGATGCCGTCGCTCTCCGCCTCCGCGAAGCCGCGCAGTGCAGCGTGCAGGGTCTGGGAGGAGGTCACGTTGATGGCCGGGTAGGCGAACTTGCCTGCCTTCGCCCGGTCGAGCATCTCGTTGTAGACCTCGGGGGTTGCGATGGGCATCTGTCCGCTCCTTGTATGTGCGGGTCTGCGTACCGCTGATGCGGTACGACGGGACTGGTGCTTTCGGCCCTGACCTGGGGGGGCGACGTCATCGTCGTCCCCATCTTTCCAGACTTGACCGGATGCTCCAGACACCCTGTCCGGCATACGGGACCCCGATTTCCGCGGGGTCCCGTGCCGGCGTCTAGTCCAGGCCGAGATCCGTCTTGGAGTAGGCGAAGAAGTACGGCACTCCGGCCTTCTCGGCGACGGCCTCGGCGGCACCGGTGTCCCGGTCCACGATCGTGGCCACGGCGACGACCTCGGCACCGGCCTCGCGCAGCGCCTCCACCGCGGTCAGCACCGAGCCACCGGTGGTGGAGGTGTCCTCGACCGCCAGAACACGGCGTCCCTCGACCTCGGCACCCTCGATGCGACGCTGGAGGCCGTGGGCCTTGCCGGCCTTGCGCACGACAAAGGCGTCCAGCGCCTTCCCGCGCGCGGCGGAGGCATGCAGCATCGAGGTCGCGACCGGGTCCGCTCCGAGGGTCAGACCGCCGACGGCCTCGTAGTCGAGTTCGGCGGTCAGGTCGAGCATGACCTGACCGACCAGCGGAGCGGCCACACCGTCGAGCGTGATCCGGCGAAGGTCGATGTAGTAGTCGGCTTCCTTGCCCGACGAAAGGGTCACCTTGCCGTGCACCACGGCCTTGTCCTTGATCTGCTGCAGCAGCGCGCCGCGTACGTCACTCATGTCCGCCAGCTTAGAGGCGCCGCCAGCTCCAGGTCATGGTCGCCTCCAGGGGCTCGATGGGGGTGACCAGGCGCGGGTGGGTGTTCAGCCCGTTGGGCGGGCCGGTCTGCGGTTCGACGCACACGGCGGCCTCCTGCTCGTCGTACACCACCGCCCACTCCTCCCTGCTGGCGACCTTCAACTCCAGCTGCCCCGGCCAGGTGAGCGTGACGTCGACGCCGCCGGGCATGCCGAAGCAGTCGTCCCAGGGGCTGGGCTTCGGTTCGATGCGGCGGCCGGTGGGCAGGTGGTCCTCGCCGCGCTCCTCCTGCCAGGCCGGGGTGAAGTCGACCCGGACGTCCTCCTGGCCCAGGTTCCTGTTGAACCACGGGTGCCAGCCGAGCTGGCCGGGGAACGAGTCCTCGTACGTCTCCACGGACATGGTGACCGAGAAGGCGTCCTCGGTCAGGGTGAAGGCCTGGGTGACGCGACCGGGGTGGGGCCAGGGGTCCACGAGGTCGTACGTGATCACGGCCTCGGACTTGCTGGTGCGGGCGGTGCGCCAGGCGCCGTCCCGGGCGGTGCCGTGGATGGCGTTCGGTGGGGCGTTGAGCGGCATCTGCCGGACCGTGCTGCCGTCCAGGAAGCGGCCGTCGCGGATCCTTCCGCACCAAGGGACCATCGGGAAGCAGCCGAACTTCTGGCCCTGCCGCAGTAGTTCGGCGCCGCCGATTCGTAGACTGCCGATCCGTCCGCCGTTGCCGGGTGTGACGGTCACTTCCGCGTCGCCCGCGGTCAGCGTGATGTCTTCGTTACTCACGGAGTTGACCCTACTGGGCCTGATTCTTCGTCCGCCCCTTACGGGTGCGGTCAGCGGCGTTTGCGCAGGGCTCGGGTGACGGCGATGGCCGAGGCCAGGGCGACGGCCGCGGCGGGGGCCGCCCAGCGGAGCGTGGCGCGGGCGGTGGCGGTCTCCGGCGCCGGGACGGGGGCGTAGCGGCCACGCGGCGGGGCGTGGTCCACCTCCTCCGCGCTGCGGCCGATCATCGTCCGCCGCGCGTGCGCCGCCTCGGCCACGGCATCCTCTCTGTTCACACGACTCGGGGTGGTCGGGGCCGGTTCCTCCTCCTCGAAGAGGGGGGAGGGCTCGGGCTCCGGGGCGGGCTCGATCTCGGCTTCCGGCTCCCGCTCGACCTCCGGCTCCGGCTCCGGCTCCGGCTCCGGCTCGATCTCCGGCTCAGGCTCCCGTTCCAGCTCTCGCCCGGCGCCGACCGGTGGCGTCTGCGTCAGCCCCGCCAAGTTCTCGACGAACCGGTTCAGCAGGCGGCCCGTGGCCGCGGACACCGCGTCCGGGGAGAGTTCCGCCACGCGGCCGTCCGCGGTGGTGGTTCCGGTGATGGTGACGGTCGTGCCGCCGTCGGAGGGGGAGAAGGTGAGGGTGAGGGCGAGTTTCACGGTGCCGGGGCCGCGCGCCTCGGTGGCGTCGCCCTCGACGGCGTACGAGCCGTCGTCCCGGGCGGTGACCCGGACCGTCCCCCGGTAGGTGATGGTGTGGCCGCCGACGCGGACTCTCAGGCGCCCGGAGACGGGCGGCGTCCCGGCGTCCTGCTGGAGTCCGGGGACCGCCCGGGCCACCCGTACGGGATCGGCCAGCGCCTCCCTCAGCCGCTCGGCCTGAACCGGAACGAACACCTCATGCTCCATGTCGGCCGAGCCTACCCAGGACGGCCCGCACCGCACCCTCGTATCCGGGGATTCGTCCGTCCGCCGTCTCAGTCGGCGTAGCGCGGATGGACCAGTGTGGAGGGCGCCAGGCCGGGGACGCGGGTACGCCACGCGGCGTGCGCGTCGGCGGTGAGGGACGACTGTGTGAGCGTGCGCAGGTGCGGGCCGTGCGGGTCGAGCCGCAGGGGCGTGCCCGTGACGGAGGCCAGGACGAAGCCCCAGTCTCGGGGGGCACGCGACGCGCCCGCCGTGCGGTCGGGGCCGGCCGCGAAGCCGACGTCCCGGCCGCCGACGAGGTAGGGGGTGGTGCGCAGGCCCGCCGCCCGGAGCGTGGACACGACCGTCCAGAAGACGCGGGGACGGGAGGAGACGGGGCCCGCGTGGACGGCCAGCCGGCCGCCGGGGGCGAGGACGCGGCGCGCCAGGCCGTAGAACTCCTGCGAGTACAGCTTGGTGCTCGCCGTGATCCCGGGGTCGGGCAGGTCCGAGACGACCACGTCGTACGTCGACTCGGCCCCGCGCAGCCAGCCGAAGGCGTCGGCGGTGAACACGTGCACGCGCCGGTCGCCGAACGCGTGAGCGTTGAGCGCCGACAGGGCCGGGTCGGTGCGCGCCAACCGCACCACCCCTGGGTCGAGTTCGACGACGTCGACGCTGCGTACGCCCGGATCGCGCAGCACCTCGCGGGTGGCGAGTCCGTCGCCGCCGCCGAGGACGAGCACGCGCGCGTGGGGACCGTTCATCGCGGGGTGGACCAGTGCCTCGTGGTAGCGGTGCTCGTCGCGGCCGCTGACCCGCAGGCGTCCGTCGAGGAAGAGGCCGAGCGGGCGGCCGTGCGTGCCGCCGGTGAGCACGACCTCCTGGACGCCGGTCCGCAGGGCGACCCGTACGTCCTTGCCGTACACGGCGCGCCGGGCCGCACGTTCGAAGTCGTCGACGTGGGCGGCGGCCGTGGCGAGCAGACCGAGGACCAGGAGGTTGGCGATCAGCAGGAACCAGCGTCCGCGTCGGCTCAAGTCCCGGCGGAACAGGCCCAGTACGAGGGCGCCGCCGGCCAGCGCGTTCACGGTTCCGGTGAGCAGCGCGCCTTCCAGTTGCCCGAGGAGGGGGAGCAGGAGGAAGGGGAAGGCGAGTCCGCCGACGAGGGCGCCGACGTAGTCCGCCGCGAAGAGGTCCGCCACCGCCCCGCCGGGGTCCTGGCGGCGGATGCGCTGTATCAGCTCCATGAGGAGGGGGACTTCGGCGCCGATGAGAAGGCCGATGGCGAGGGAGAAGGCCGCCAGGAGGTAGCGCGAGCCGCTCGACCAGACCCCGCCCCAGTCGCCGGTCCACGCGAACGCCGCGTACAGGGCCATCGCGCTGCAGCCGCCGACCAGGGCGAGCGCCGCCTCGACGGCGCCGAAGCCCGCCGCGGCGCGGGGGCGCAAACGTTTCGCGGCGAGAGAGCCGACGCCCATGGCGAAGACCATCACGGAGAGGATCACGGAGGCCTGGGTGACCGAGTCGCCGATCAGGTACGAGGCGAGGGCGACGAGTTCGAGTTCGTACACGAGTCCGCAGGCGGCACAGACGAACACGCCCGCGAGGACCAGGAACCGCCCGGTGCCCGGGCGGACGGGCAGCCGCGCCTGGCCCTGGACGCCCCAGGGCGGCGGCGCGCCGGGGGGAGCAGGCGCGTGCGGTTCGATCACGCTGGGAACGCTACGTCACGCCACCACGACGCTTCGTCACCCACACGTGTGGAAATGCCGTCCCGATGGGTGGCGTCCGCGGCCGAAGCGCCCCTCAACGCGCCCTCGCCGTCACCCGTACCCCCACCCTCGTGCGCGTCGCCACCAGTTGGCCCTCCTGCGGGTAGGCATGCCACGTACGCCAGTGGACCTGCCCTTCGTGGCGCTGGGCGAGCAGCGCGGTGAAGGCGTGCGGGCTGCCGGGGAAGACGCCGGCCAGTCCGTTGGGGTGGTCGGAGACCAGGGCCAGTAACTCCTGTGCCCGCCCCGCGAAGGACCCGCAGGAGAGCGTCTCGACGCGCGCCGCGAACTCGTACTCCCAGTCACCGACCCGCTTGGCCACCCCGAGCGGAAGCGGCATGCTGCTGCCGGCGATGCACGCGACGGTTTCCGAACAGATGCCCCGCTCCTCCTCCAGGAGGACCTGGTGGGACGCGCCGAGGAGCCGCAACTGCAGTCTCGCCCCGTCGAGTTCGAGGTCGAGGGTGGCGAGCGCGGGGAGCGGTTCGCGCCCCAGGGCCCAGGCGAGATCGGCCGCGCGCGTGTCGGTGTACGAGGTGTTCAGGGTCGTGAGCATGGGTCGGCTCCGCTAGCACGCAAAAAGGGAGGTGGGGGGTCCGGCGCACCCGGTCGGTATCTCGGTACCGGGGGATCGGACCGGTCAGCCCGGTCTGCCCTGTGAGGAAGGGACGATCCGAGGGCTGCTTTGGTGAATTAGAGGGAATCATGAACTGTGGCGCCACCACAGCGTTTTTACCCAACTTCGTAGGGTTTCCATCCCCCCGAGGGCTCCACAGTTCAACTGTTCAACCACGGCGTGCGCCGGGCGCGCGCCACAAGGGGCGCGGGGCAGTGACATCTGCGGCTCGGCCGCGCGGGCGTAACCAGCCCCCACCGGCCCGCGGCCGAGGGCCCTCCCTCGACCCCCGCACCCCCACGCCCCCGCACCCCCACGCCCCCACGCCCCCGGCGAAGTTCAGCTGTGGGTCAGCTGCCTCCGCCGCACCCCCCGCCGCCCCCGCAGGACGACCCGCCTCCGCAGGACGAGCCACCCCCGCACGACGAGTGCCCGCCGCACGAGTGCCCCCCGTGGTGCCCGCCGGACGAACCGCCGCCGCAGGACGACGCTCCCCCGGCCCCGCCGGCCCACCAGCTGCCGGAGCTGTCCGACCCGCCCCGCGAGCGGCGGCGGGCGGCCGAACCCGACGAGCTCTTCGAGAGCCCGACCTTCTTGCGGCCGCGGACGGCGGCACGCAGCGACACGACGAACAGGATGAAGACGACCGCCAGGATGAAGCCGATGAACATGGCGTCACCCTCCTTTCGTTCCCCCGAAGCGACCCCCCGTGGGCGCCTCGCTTCTTGCGTGCCAGGGGGATGCCCTCGCGTCTCACCAGGCAAAGCCGAGTTGAGGAAGTCCAGAGCTTCGGCGCAGGATGACCGGCATGAACTCCAACGGCCGCCGCCCCTTCCTCAACCGTCGACTCGCCGAGTTCGGCACGACGATCTTCGCCGAGATGTCGGCCCTGGCCCTGAGCACCGGATCGATCAACCTCGGTCAGGGCTTCCCGGACACGGACGGGCCCGAGGAGATCCGGGAGGCCGCCGTACGGGCGCTGCGCGACGGGCGCGGTAACCAGTACCCGCCGGGCCCGGGCGTGCCCGAGCTGCGTACGGCGATCGCCGCGCACCAGAAGCACCGGTACGGACTGTCGTACGACCCGGACCGTGAGGTGCTGGTCACGGCCGGTGCGACGGAGGCCATCGCGGCGGCGCTGCTCGCGCTGGTCGAGCCCGGTGACGAGGTCATCGCCCTGGAGCCGTACTACGACTCCTACGCGGCCAGCATCGCGATGGCGGGCGGGACCAGGATCCCGGTCACCCTGCGCCCGCACGAGGAGACCCTCGACGGAGTCACCCACCGGCGCTTCAGGCTCGACCTCGACGAGCTGCGCGACGCGGTCACCGACAACACGCGGCTGCTGCTCGTCAACACCCCGCACAACCCGACCGGCACCGTCCTGACCCGCGAGGAGCTCGGGGAGATCGCGGAGCTCGCCGTCGAGCGGGATCTCCTCGTCATCACGGACGAGGTGTACGAGCACCTGGTCTTCGACGACGCCGAGCACGTGCCGCTGGCCTCCTTCCCGGGGATGCGGGAGCGGACGGTCACCATCGGCAGCGCGGGGAAGACCTTCTCCTTCACGGGGTGGAAGGTGGGCTGGGTGACGGGCACGCCGGACCTCGTCACCGCCGTACGGTCGGCCAAGCAGTTCCTGACGTACGTGGCGTCCGGGCCGTTCCAGTACGCCGTGGCCGAGGCGCTGGCGCTGCCGGACACGTACTTCGAGGCGTTCCGCGCGGACATGCTGGCCAAGCGGGACGTACTGGCGGCCGGGCTCACGGAGGCGGGGTTCAAGGTCTTCCGGCCGGCGGGCACGTACTTCATCACCACCGACATCCGGCCGCTCGGCGAGTCCGACGGCTTCGCCTTCTGCCGCGCGCTTCCCGAGCGCGCCGGGGTCGTCGCCATCCCGAACGCGGTCTTCTACGACCACCGGGAGGCGGGCGCGCCCTTCGTGCGGTTCGCGTTCTGCAAGCGGACCGACGTGCTGGAGGAGGCGGCGAAGCGGCTCAAGGCGGCCTGGTAGCGCGGGGCCCCGGACGGCGGGCAGGGCGCGCCGAAGTGGGGGAAAGCGCGCTCACCCAGGCGTGTAAAGCTCGCAAATGCCCCGTAAGGGACGCACAGTTCGGGTGTGACCCACGCCAGTACCCTTCCGGCCCCCGCCGCCCCGAAGCCCGGTGACGAGGGGCACGGCCGCCCCGCGCGCCCCGCGCACGGCCTGTCCCCTGTCGCGCAGGCACTGGCGCTGTTCGCGGCGGCGCGCATCGTCGGCGTTCTCGTGCTCGCCGGAACCGCCTGGGCGGGCGGCAAACGGCCCCTCGCCCTGCTCGGACGGTCCTGGGACTCGCTCTGGTACCTGGGGATCGCGGCACACGGCTACGCACGCACCCTGTACTTCAGGCCCACCGTCGTCCACAGCGACCTGGCCTTCTTCCCGCTCTACCCGGGGCTGATCCGCGCCGTCACCACACTGACCCCGCTGAGCGGCGGCGCGGCGGGCCTGTTGATCGCCTGGACCGCCGCCGCGGTCGCCGCCTGCGGGATCTACGCGATCGGGGCCCGGCTGCACGGCCGCGCCGTCGCCACCGCCCTGGTCCTGCTCTGGGGCCTGCTCCCGCACTCGATCGTGCTGTCCCTGGCGTACACCGAGCCCGTCCTCACCGCCTTCGCCGCCTGGTCGCTGTACGCCGTGCTCACCGAGCGCTGGCTGTGGGCGGGCGCGCTGGCCGCGCTCGCGGGCGTGTCGCGGCCGAACGGGCTCGCGGTGGCCGCGGCGGTGCTGGCCGCGGCGGCGTGCGAGATCTGGCGGCGGCGCGGGCGGGTTACCCACAGGCTGTGGACGGGCGCCGCGCTCGCGCCGGTCGGCTGGGGCGGCTATGTGCTGTGGGTGGGCCGGCGCGAGGGCGATCCGTTCGGCGGCTATTTCGAGGTGCAGCGGCTGTGGGGCTCACGCTTCGACTTCGGCGTCGGCTCGCTGCGCTTCGTCCGGCATCTGCTGACGCACGGGGACCGTTTCGTGTTCCCGATGACGATGGTGGTCGTGGCGGCGGCCGTGCTGCTGTACGGGCTGCTGATCGCGGACCGTGCCCCGCTGCCGCTGCTCGTGCACAGCGGCGTACTGCTGCTGATCGCGCTCGGCGGGTCCGGGTTCTTCGAGTGCAAGCCGCGCTTCCTGCTGCCCGCGTTCCCGCTGCTGCTGCCGCTCGCGCGGGCGCTGGTCCGCACGGCAAGAGCCCGGCCCTGGCACGCCGCCCTGGTGGTCGGCGCCCTGGCCGGGCTCTCGTTCGCCTACGGCGCG
Organism: Streptomyces sp. NBC_01450; assembly: GCF_036227505.1. Taxonomy (NCBI): domain Bacteria; kingdom Bacillati; phylum Actinomycetota; class Actinomycetes; order Kitasatosporales; family Streptomycetaceae; genus Streptomyces; species Streptomyces sp. NBC_01450. The sequence goes on from NZ_CP109480.1 coordinate 5,509,880, forward strand.
TATCTGGTCGTCATCGCTCACACGCCGTTGTAAAACCTGGTGGGAGGACTACTCCTCGTCGTCGTCCTCGGGCTTCTCCTCCGCCTCGTTGACTTCCTGCTCGAGGCCGAGCTGCTCGACGAGCCACTTGTCGAACTCGATGGCCGCCCGCACCCAGCTGACCGTCGACGACACGAAGTGCTCGAGGGCGACGCCGGTGCCGATCAGCATCTGCGCCTCGCCGATCAGGCGGACGGTGCCGTCGTCATGCGTGTGGCTGTAGACCTTGGGCCACAGCGTGCGGCGGTTCCAGTCGTCGATGGACTCCAGCAGAGTCGGCTTCTCGTCGATCTGGTGCGGCCGGTCGTAGAACGTCCGCACCGAGAAGACCTGCTGGTCCCCTTCGCCGCGGAACATGAAGTACGTACGGAACTCCTCCCACGGCGCCGCGAGGTCACCCTCGTCGTCGACGACGTACTTCAGCTCCATCTGGTCCAGGAGCTGCTTCACGAGGTCCTGATCCGGGACGACGGGGCCCGCCGGTCCGCCGGGCTGCGGCTCGGGCTGGCCCCCGAAATTCGGAATCGAGGACGGGTCGATGCTCACCGTGTATTTCCCTTCGTACGGATGCTGCCATCCTCCCCCATCACGGGCGGTCAGTGGCAACCCCACAGGCAAAGGCACGGACACCGCCACCGGGAGTGTGTATCCGATGCGGCCAGTGACGACGGCGCCGGAGGGACCGGCGCCGTCGAACGCGGGGGATCGGACCGCCCGGACTACTGCGCGGCTCCCACGATCAGGCTGTCCCCGAAGGCGTCCACCCGGACCGTGTCGCCGTCCTTGACCTCGCCCGCCAGGATCTCCTTGGCGAGCCGGTCGCCGATCGCGGTCTGCACGAGGCGGCGCAGCGGCCGGGCCCCGTACGCCGGATCGTTGCCCTCGTCCGCGAGCCAGGCCAGGGCCGCGTCGGTGACCTCCAGGGTGAGCCTGCGCTCGGCCAGCCGCTTGGCGAGGCGGCCGATCTGAAGCCCGGCGATGCGCTCCAGTTCCTCCTTGTTCAGCGCCGAGAAGACCACGAGGTCGTCGAGCCGGTTGAGGAACTCCGGCTTGAAGGAGGCCCGTACGACTTCCAGGACCTGCTGCTTCTTCTCCTCCTCGGAGGTCAGCGGCTCCACCAGGAACTGACTGCCCAGGTTGGAGGTCAGGATGAGGATGGTGTTGCGGAAGTCGACCGTGCGGCCCTGTCCGTCGGTGAGCCGTCCGTCGTCCAGCACCTGGAGCAGGATGTCGAAGACCTCCGGGTGCGCCTTCTCGACCTCGTCGAGCAGGACGACGCTGTACGGGCGCCGGCGCACGGCCTCCGTGAGCTGGCCGCCCTCCTCGTAGCCGATGTACCCGGGCGGGGCGCCGACCAGCCGGGCGACGCTGTGCTTCTCGCCGTACTCGCTCATGTCGATGCGGATCATGGCCCGCTCGTCGTCGAAGAGGAAGTCCGCGAGGGCCTTGGCGAGTTCGGTCTTGCCGACGCCGGTCGGGCCGAGGAAGAGGAAGGATCCGGTGGGGCGGTCCGGGTCGGCGATGCCGGCGCGGGTGCGCCGTACGGCGTCGGACACGGCCTGGACGGCCTCGCTCTGGCCGATGAGGCGGCGGCCCAGCTCCTCCTCCATGCGCAGGAGCTTCTGGGTCTCGCCCTCCAGGAGGCGCCCGGCCGGGATGCCCGTCCAGGAGCCGACCACGTCCGCGATGTCGTCGGGGCCGACCTCCTCCTTGACCATGGTGTCCCTGGCCGCTTCCTCCTCCGCCTCGGAGGCCTCCTCCAGGTCCCGCTCCAGGGTGGGGATCTCGCCGTAGAGCAGCTTGGAGGCGGTGTCGAAGTCGCCGTCGCGCTGGGCGCGTTCGGCCTGACCGCGCAGCCCGTCGAGCTTCTCCTTCAGCTCACCGACACGGTTGAGGGACTGCTTCTCCTTCTCCCAGCGGGCGGTCAGGCCCCGCAGCTCCTCCTCCTTGTCGGCGAGGTCGCGGCGCAGCTTCTCCAGACGCTGCCGGGAGGCGGGATCGGTCTCCTTGTCGAGGGCCAGCTCCTCCATGCGCAGCCGGTCCACCGCGCGCTGGAGCTCGTCGATCTCGACGGGGGACGAGTCGATCTCCATGCGCAGCCGGGAGGCGGCCTCGTCGACGAGGTCGATGGCCTTGTCGGGCAGGAAGCGGGAGGTGATGTACCGGTCGGAGAGGGTGGCCGCGGCGACCAGCGCGCTGTCCGCGATCACGACCTTGTGGTGGGCCTCGTAGCGGCCCTTGAGTCCGCGCAGGATCGCGATGGTGTCCTCGACGGACGGCTCGGCGACCAGGACCTGCTGGAAGCGGCGCTCCAGGGCGGGGTCCTTCTCGATCCGCTCGCGGTACTCGTCGAGGGTGGTGGCGCCGACCATGCGCAGCTCACCGCGGGCGAGCATCGGCTTGAGCATGTTGCCTGCGTCCATGGCGGAGTCGCCGCCCGCGCCCGCGCCGACGACCGTGTGCAGCTCGTCGATGAAGGTGATGATCTGCCCGTCGGAGTCCTTGATCTCGGCGAGGACGGTCTTCAGCCGCTCCTCGAACTCGCCCCGGTACTTCGCCCCGGCGACCATGGCGCCGAGGTCGAGCGAGACGAGCCGCTTGTTCTTGAGCGACTCGGGCACGTCGCCCTTCACGATCCGCTGGGCGAGCCCCTCCACGACGGCGGTCTTGCCGACGCCGGGCTCACCGATGAGGACGGGGTTGTTCTTGGTGCGCCGGGACAGCACCTGCACGACCCGGCGGATCTCCTGGTCCCGGCCGATGACCGGGTCGAGCTTGCCGTCGCGCGCGGCGGCGGTGAAGTCCGTACCGAACTTCTCGAGTGCCTTGTACTGGCCCTCGGGATCCGGAGTCGTCACCCGGCGCCCTCCCCTGGTCTTCTGGAACGCCTCCAGCAGCTTCTTCGCACCGGCGCCCTGCTGGGAGAGTACGTCGCCGCTCTGGCCGCCCTTCGCGGCGATCCCCATGAGGAGGTGCTCGGTGGAGAGGTACTCGTCCCCGAGCTCCTTGGCCTTGTCGGCCGCCTCGGCGAGGACGGCGAGCAGTTCGCGGTTGGGCTGCGGGGGCGCGACGGTGGATCCGGTCACGCTGGGCAGGCCGGCGAGGACGCGCTCGGCCCCGGCCCGTACGGCGGCCTGGTCGGCGTCGACCGCGGACAGCAGGTCGGTGATGTTCTCGTTGTCCTGACCCCCGAGCAGCGCGAGCAGCAGGTGGGCAGGGGTGAGGTCGGGGTGCCCCTCGGACACGGCCCGGCTGGTGGCCGCGTTGATCGCGTCCCGGCTCCTGTTGGTCAGCTCGGCGTCCACGTTCGCGTTCTCCTCCTCAATACGACCCTGATGTACGGACTGACTCGCCTAACGTACACAAAGTTGAGTCTATTCCACTCAAGGAAGGCCGGGGAAGCCATGGCGCTCCCGGGTGGGGATACATTTCCGACCATGAGCGCATACCCGGTGGACCCACACGATCCCGACCCCGCGTACCTCACCTTCTGGTGGGAACGCCATCTGTGCACCCTCACCACCCTCCGGGCGGACGGCAGCCCGCACGTCGTGCCCGTCGGGGTTACATACGACCCCGAGGCGGGTCTGGCTCGGGTGATCACCAACAAGTCCAGCGCGAAGGTGGGCCATGTGCTGGCCGCGGGGGCGCAGGGGGCGCGTGTCTCGGTCTGCCAGGTGGACGGGCGCCGGTGGGCGACGCTGGAGGGGCGCGCGAGGATCTCCGCGGACCCCGCGCGTGTCGCGGAGGCGGAGCGGCGCTACGCGGAGCGGTACGGGAGGACGCCCTCCCCGAACCCCGACCGGGTGGCGATCGAGATCACGCTGACCTCGGCGATGGGGCGCGGCTGACCGGTCACGGGCGTGGGGTCCGGCCGACCGGCCCCGGCCATGCGGCACGGCTGATTTCAGCCGTTGTGGAGATGGCATGAAGATGGGCGGATACCTGGATCTTTCGCCCAAAACTGCAGCGGCGTCACCGTGTTCAGGTCACGGTGACGCCGCTGCGGGGGGAAGTACCTGCGCGATCTACTACGACGGGGGAATCGCGTCAGGCACTGCGGGGGGTGGCTGAGACAGTCCTTACATCCGGGGCTTCCGGCTCGGCCAGCTGGTGGTCACGCTGGTCGAGGTTCACAAAGATCATTCCGTACCGAATGGCACATCGCACGGGCTGCGGCGCGCCGCGCGGGCGCCGCAGACACCGGTACGCCCGGACGTCCTCGTCATCGTCCCGGGTGACCACGACCGGCTCTCCGAACACCGTCACCATCAACGAGTCGCCACTGTGGGGAATGGCGGTCGCCAGGTCGATGAAGTGCCATCCGGAGCGGTAGGCGGTGGCCATTTCTCGGCGGAAGGATCGGTCGTCCGGGGGTGTCGTCACGTCAGCTCCCGATGCTGTTGTCCGTGCCGACCGACATGGCACCGCCACTGACAGGTGCATCCGACACAGCCACCGCCGGCCACCTGGTGTCCGCTCGTGCGTCACCCTTCGCATCGGAGAGGCCACCCAGCGCACCGAAGGCCACAACGGCGGAGAAGGCGGCGACAAGCACCGAGCGAAGCATTTTGTTACGCATAATCGGCTTCGTCCTCACTTGAAGGTCCCCTCTTCCCCCGTCGGATACGACGATGGCTCATTCGGGCACGTCATGGCCACATAATCGATGCATCATGTTCCTGCACGTTCAGGACCCTGGGGGGTGGAGATTTGACAACGAATCGAACAAAAGCCACACATCCCCATGCGATGACCGAGCTGTGCGACGAGGGCGGCCGTCTTTACGCGAACGCTCTCCGCGCAGGACGCATCGCACGCGAGGACGTGGAATCCGCTCCCTGCTTGATGGAGTTCACTCTCCTTCACCCTGATCCTGATGACGCGAACTGGCTGCGCCCCGTGGCCCCGTCGATCGCCCTGGCTCAGCGACTCAACCCCATAGAACGCGAGATCACCGAGCGCAGACGGCTGTCGATCGAACTGTCCGACGCATTCGAGCCGTTCATGGACCTCAGCACTCAGACGACGGCGACCACGCACTCGATCTCGGTACTGGAGGGTGGCGACCGCATCAACGCGGCACTCGATCTGGCCACGGCCCAGTGCCAGACCGAAGTGCTTACGGTCCAGCCGAGCAACCGGTTCTCCGACCGGAGCATCATTCAGGGCCTGGAGCGCGACAGGCCGCTAATCGAACGTGGTGTGCGGATCCGGACCCTTTACCAGCACACGGCCCGGTACAGCCCCGAGAAGCTCGCCTACGTGGACCAGTTCTCCAACGGCAAGGTGGAGTACCGCACCATCGACGAACTGGTGGAGCGCCTCATCGTCTGCGACGAGACGGTCGCCTTCATCCCCACCCGCGACGACCAGCAGGTCGCCCTGGAGCTTCGCCATCCGGGCCTCGTCCGCTACCTGACCAAGGTCTTCGAGTTCATGTGGGGCCGAGCCGTCCCGCTGAGCGCCGGCGCTCCCTACGAAACCGACCCGGCCGGCATCACGGACATCCAGCACTCCATCGCCAAACTCCTGGTGGAGGGCCACGTCGACGAGGCCATCGCCCGCCGTCTCGGCATGAACGTCCGCACCTGCCGCTCCCACATAGCCAAGCTGGCCACCGCTCTCGGCAGCGGCAGCCGCGCCCAACTCGGCTATCTCATAGCGGAATCGGGAATCCTCAAGCAGGAGGAAACGGCGGGGTGACCAACGTGCCGCACCCGGCCCACGGCGTGGAAGAACTGTGCGCGGCGGGATCGAAGCTGTACGAACGGGCCCTGTGCGAAGGGCGCGTACGCAGCACGGACGCCGCCGAAGCTCCCTGCCTCGTCGACTTCGGACTGGTACACCCGGCCGTCGAGGATCTGAACTGGTTGGAGCCCGTCGCCCCGGCTGTCGCCCTCCACCGGTTATTACGGACCTCCGAGGAACGCGTCGCGGAAGAACGACGGCGCGAGGCCAGACTGACCGCGGTGTTCGAGCCACTGATGCGGATCGACGGTCGGCGCACGGCAGCCACGGACACCCCGACCATCCGCGTCCTCAGCGGTACGGAGCGGATCAACGGGGCCATCACCGAGGCCATGGCCGCCGCATCCTGGGAACTCCTCACCATCCAGCCCCACGCCGGCCACATCGGCCAGCGCTACGCGGCGGCCGAGGCCACCGCCCTGAGCCGCGACCAGGCCCTGCTCGACCGAGGCGCCCGCATCCGCACCCTCTACCAGCACACGCTCCGCCACTCACCCATGACTCTCGCCCGCTACGAACAGCTGAACGGCGACGTCGAGGCTCGGAGCCTGGACGAGATCACCGACCGGCTCATCGCCGTCGACCGCACCGTCGCCTTCATCCCCGCCGACAAAGACGGCTTCCTCGCCCTGGAAGTCCGCCACCCGGCACTGGTCTCCTACTTCGTGACCACCTTCGACCGGCTCTGGCGCCTGGCCACCCCCATGTACCCCGAAGCCGTCCAGCGCCCGTCCCACAACGGCGTCACCCCCCGCCAACGCGCCATAGCCGCCCTGCTCGTCGAAGGTCACACGGACGCCGTGATCGCCGACCGCCTCGGCATGAACGTCCGCACGGCCCGCGTCCACATCGCCAAACTCGCCGTCACCCTCGGCAGCGAGAGCCGGGCCCAGCTCGGCTACCTCATCGGGCGGTCGGGGATTCTCGACCAGGATCACTGAGCGGCAGCAGTTCCGCGGCGCGCGGCGGGCCGTCCAGCCCCGCCTGTGCGATCCGCACCCCCAGCTGGGTGCGGCTCGCGGCGCCCAGGGTCTCCGAGAGGCGCGCGATGTGCGCCCGGCAGGTACGGACGCTGATCCCCAGCCGCTCCGCGACCACCGCGTCCTGGTGTCCCTCGGCGAGCAGTGCCGCGATGGACCGCTCGCGGTGGGTGATGCCGTCGATGCCGGTGTCCGGGAGCGGGGCGGCGAGCGGGATCGCGAGGCGCCACAGCCGCTCGAAGACCGTGACGAGGTAGTCGACGAGGGCGGGGTGGCGCAGTTCCAGGGCGATCGTGCGGTCCGCGTTCGCCGGGATGAACGCCACCTTGCGGTCGAAGAGGATGAGGCGCTCGACGACCTCGTCGAGGGTGCGGGCCTCCGCCGCGTCGCCCATCAACTCCATGTAGTTGTGCAGGCCCTGACCGTGCCGGGCCACGTGCGTGTACAGGTCCCGCATCCGCACGCCCCGTCGGCGCATCTCCAGCGCCCGGTGCAGTCCCTCGGAGAGTTCGTCCTCGCGGCGGATGCCGCCGGGCTGCACCGTGAGCACCTCGGTCGTGCACGCCTCGGTCGCCGCGTCCATCGCGGCCCGGATCCGCGGCAGTCCGTCGAGCACACGGATCGCCACGCCCTCCGTGGACGCCTGGACGCGCCCGCCGAGCCCGGCGTACCACTCGAACGCCGCCACCGCGTCGCCCACGCGCGCCTGGCTGGAGCTGATCTCCTTGTACACGCCCCGCAGCAGCCGTGTCATGACCTCCTGCGGCGAAGTCGGCACCAGCCACCCCATGTCGTCGGGGTCCGGATGCAGCAGCGCCAACTCGACCAGACAGGGCACCGTTTCGGCGTCCTCGCGCGGCACGCGCCCGCGCCGCACGGCCCGGGAGTACACCCGGTCCCCGGCCTCGCACAGTCGGTCAGCGCCGTGCGGATGCCTGTCCCTCCTGTGCCCGGCCATCTTCCACCCCTGGCTCCAGCATCCTCGCGATGCGACGCCTCCGCGCCGTCCGCAGCGCAACTATGCGCGGCCCCGACCGCCATCGCAACACGGCTGCGTCCTTCGCGCGCCCCCTATCACCCCTGTACGTACGGAAATATCCCCACCTCCGCACGGCACTCTGCAACAAGATGACGGTGGTGGGGGTGCGCGACCCGCTGCCATCGTGGACCCGCTCCACCGGGGCGACACGGCGCCCTGACCCGCCCTGGCCGGACACTCCTCGTCCGGCCGGGGCAACCCCTCAGGCCGCGGCCCAACTCGTGAGCAGAGCCTCCCGCGCGGCCCGCCAGGGCGTCACGCCGTCGCCCTCGGCGCGTCCCCACTCCAGCAGCCGCGCCACGTCCGCCCTGCCGTCCACGAACCGGTCCAGCAGCTCCACCGACAGCTCGTACTCGGACTGCACGTAACCCCCGACGGCCGCGGTGTACACCGTCAGCTCGGCCTTCTCCTCGTCCGTCCGTACGTGGAGTTCGAACGCGGGCGGTGCCTCCCCGCCGCCCGTCGCCATGTCGAGGACCGTGTCCATCACGTTGTTCACCAGCCACCGGGTGCTGGAACGCACCTGGACGTCGTGGACGGTGACCTCACGGACGTCCGCCCAGGACCAGAACCCCTGCTGGCCCGTGCCCACGGCCTGGAGCCCCTCGGGGGTGAGCCGCACCCCGCGCCCGTGCCCCTCGGGCTCGGCGCCCACGTACACACTCTCCTTGGTGATCCAGAACAGGCCGATCATGGCCACGGACGCCTCCAGCGCAACGAGCGCATCAAACACAACAAGCACGGTCCCCCTCTGAGACACCGACGGGCCCGGATTGGTTCAGCCGGGATGTGAGCGTCAGGACTGCCGAACACACGTACAGGTGCCTTATGTTGCTCCTCGTGACGGAACTGGTGTTGCGCGCCCGCCGTACCACGGCCCTCTTCGAGCGGGACGCCGTGCTGTTGGACCGGGGAGGGATGCGACTGCGTATCCCCCTCACCGCGATCGAGACCGTCCGTACGGGCGGAGGATCGAGGCGGCGCGTCATCGAGATCGTCCTGACCTCCGCCGACGCCACCCCCGTCGTCCACACGCTGAGCCCACCGAACGCCACCGCCGCGACCGCGTTCGCCGACGCGGTCAACGCCGCGCTGCCCGTCCGCGACGCCGTCGAACCGCGCGCGGACGGGGCGCCGTCGGTGACCACCGTGCCCGTGCCGCCGCGGACGGAACAAAAGGACCGCTGGACGACATCCCGCGAGCGGAGGGTGCCATGGGCGTTCGGCGCGCTGTTCGCGCTGGGGACGGCCCTCGCCGCGGCAACCGGGGGGTGGGTGTTCATCGTCCTCTGGGCCGCCTCTTACACACCGTTCCTCGTCGGGTGCGCGCTCACGCACATCGTGTACCGGGTCACGGTGGACTGGTGGCTGCTGCGCCGCCGCGGCATCACCGTCCTCGCCGTCTACAAAGACAGCGACTACGTCGGCGAAGTGCTCGCCAAGACGTACTCGTTCACCGACGCGGCAGGCGAGGAGCGGACGTTCCGCGGAAGCGGCCGGCTCGTGGCGACTGATCCGGAGCGGATCGAGGTGACCTACGACCCTTGCGCCCCGAAGCGGATGACCACGCGCAAGGGGCCCGCCGTACGCATGCTCTCCGTCCTGGCGTATGTGCTCCTGGGCCTGCCCGTCACAGCGGCGACCGCCGCGTACCCACCCGTCTCCCTCATCATCCTGCTGTCCGCGCTCTAGGCCCTGTCCTCGCTGTCGCCGACCCGCTTCACTGCGAGTCTCCGTCCGGCGGCGTGTCCCGGTCGCCCTCGTCCTCGCCCTCCCGTAACCGCCTCAAGCGCGGCCGGTGCGGCATCAGGTCGCGTGTGCGGGACTCGCCCGCGCCCACCACGGGCAGCCGTAACTCATCGGTCTTGTGGTGTTCCTGAGGGCCTTCGGCGTAGCGGGAGCGCCGCTCGTCCTGGTGGTCGTGATCCGCCGGTTGCGGCTCGGGGAAGCGGAGCAGCCGTGCCGGCGACACGGGGAACCCCTCGCTGTCCGGGTGCTGGCCGGGGCCGCCCGAGGGCTCGGGGCCGTCGGGCCGGTCGGGGGACGTCGCTCGGGCATGCTCGGTCCAGCCCGCGCGGAACCAGGCCAACTGGTCGCGCTGCACCTCCTCGTCGGTGAGGATGCGCACGCCCTCCGTACCGGCCCGCCGGATCTTCTCCCCCAGCTCGATCAGCAGGCCGCCCACGGTGTACGCCACGGCGTCCGGATCCGGCGCGGTGGCCGGCCCGTCCGCTTCCTCCTCCGGTGGACGTGGATCACGTGCGTGCGAGTCGTGTGAGTCGTACGGACCACGCGCACGCCGGTCGCACGCATGCGGGTCTCCCCCCTCGTGCCCCACCTGCACACCCCTCTTCACCGCTGCTCCGAATCCCCCTGCCGAAGCGTCACTCTCGTCTGCGTTCCTCCGGCAGGAACTGGCCAACCACCTTCACGAAAAGTTCTTGCAGCTCCGACGGCACCCCGAGCAGCCGCGCCGCCTCCGCCGGGCTGAGTGACGCAGCCGGGCCCCCGGCGGTTTCGCCGATCCGCGTGTCGAGCGGAAGATCGTCCTCCGACAGCCGGCCGGACCGGATCAGCATGTCCCGCAAGGGAACGGCCAGAACCGTCGCCAACCGGCGCATCGTCTCCAGATCCGGCATGCTTTGCCGCTGCAACAGCCGGCTGACCGCGGCTCGGTGGACCCCCGCGTCGTCGGCGAGCTTGGACTTGCCACCGCCCCGCGGGCTGTCGATGTCGTAGCCGCGCGTGCGCATCAGTCCTTCTATCCAGACCGCGAACTCCTCCAGCCCGTCGGCCCTGGCCGTTCGGCCACTGTCGGCGCGATGGCCCTGGTCGTTGTAGGCGTTGGCCCACGAGCTTGCACCCATGTGGTGGCTCTCCCCTCGTCGCGAGGGAAGAGTACCGAGCGCGCGCGCACCTCTGGGAGTGCGCGCTCGCACGCATTCGTAAAGTTCCGACCTGCGCGAGCACTCTCGTCGCGGCATATGCGGCTGGTACAGGCGCTGTCGACACCTCCCGAGCGGACCTCGGCCCCGACTCCGACCCTGATTCCGATCGAGCGTGACTCCGGAGCGTAGTAACTTGCGCACGCGCTCGCACCATGCGACCCTGATCGCGCGTTCGCAACTGTCGAACACATGTTCCCACATCTGGGGAGGGGTTGCACGTGCTCAACCAGCCGACCGCATCCGCCACTGCCACGACCTGGCGTTTTCCCTCTGCACGCGAAGAACTGGACTGGCGCCGCGCCGCAGCCTGCGCCGATCTTCCCGAACACTCCGTGTTCACCCGCATCCTCTCCGAGGCCGAGCCGGTATTGCGCGCCTGCAATCAGTGCCCGATCCGTCACGAATGCGAGGCCGTCGTCGACCCCTCGCACACGTGGTTCGACGGAGTGAGCGGGGGACGACTGTGGCGCAACGGGCGCGAGGTGTCTCGTGGGATGCCGCAGGACACCCCGGAGGGAGCCGCACGATGAGCCGCGAACTGCCCGGCGCCGTCTGGATCGCCTCACTCGTCCGCCGCTTCCCCGACCTCGTCGACGAGTTGGCGCCCGCTGCCCACGGGGGGCTGCGGGAGCGCCGCGGGGGCGGGCCTGTCGCGGGGACGACGCTGCCCGTACGGCTGCACGTCTCGGACGCCGTACGGGACATCACCGACGGGGTCGTCGAACTGGAGGAGGCCGTACGCGAACGGCTCGAGCTGCGGGCCGTGCCGCCCGCCCCCGTCCCGGTGCGGCTGCGCCGGATCGCCGGGCTGCTGGAGCGGATCGCCGCCGACCCCGCCCTCGCCGCACACGTCGAGGACGAGACCCGGCGCATGGCCGCACGGTGCGCCCGCACGCTCGGCGAGCCCGAGCAACTGGTCCGTCTGCCCGGCCGTTGCCCGGCCTGCGACTCGGTCTCACTGCGGGCGTTTCCCGAGCGGGCCGAGGTGCGGTGTGTGAACCCCGCCTGCGGAGCCGTACGGGCGGCACCGGCGGACGTACCGGTACCCGAGGAGGACACACGATCGTGAACACCCCCTTGATCACCGCCGAGTTGGCCGCCGACGAGGCGGGCGTCACGACCGCCACCATCCGCAAGTGGGTACAGCGCGGGCACCTGCGGGCCGCGGGCGCGCAGGGGCGGAGGCAGCTGTACCGCCTGGAGGACGTGTTCGCGGCCGAGCGCGCGACGTATCGCGCCCGCGGCTGCACCCGCTGATCTCCCTGCCGCTCCCTCGTTCGTACGTCACCGGGGTCCCGCCGCGCACCATGCGGCGGGGCCCCTCTCGTGCACCCGGGGCCCCAACACCCCCTCGAACAAGGCCAGTTGCAGGATTCCCCGACCACCGTCACACTCGAAGCAGCGGCAGAGCTGCGCCCTCTTCGAAGGGCGGCGGACCTGCCGCTTTTCGCTGCCCGCAATCTCGGGCCCCTCCCGCCTCCCGTCTCCCCGAAGGGAGCGTCCATGTGGCGATCCTGAACTTCCCCGACGTCGAGCGGCTCGTCGTCGACTTCCTCAAGAACCGGACCGAACTGGCCGGGACCACGGTCGACAACAGGCCGCCCGCCGGATTCGACGGCACCCAGCAGGTCGTTCTCGTCTCCCGCGCCGGCGGCGCCTGGATCGACGACCTCCACCTCGACAGGCCGCTGATCGACCTAGAGGCGTACGGGCCGGACAAGACCACCGCACTCGGCGTCGCCCACGCGGCCCGCGCCTGTGTGCTGGAACTGACCGGCACGCGGTACGGCACTGCGCTCGTCACGGACGTCGACGAGGTGGACGGGCCGCGCTGGCTGCCGGACTACAACCGGCCGGCGGGCAACCGCTACCTGGCCACGCTCCGGCTGTCCATCAGGCCCGCGTGAGCACCACCCGTTCGCACGTCCCTCACTGAGGAGTACACATGGCAGGCTTCAAGAACACCGAGATCCGCATCGCCGGAACCGGCAACGTCTGGTGGGCCCCGGCGGGGACCACCACCAAGGACACCGCCGCGCTGGCCTCCCCGTGGGTGAACCTCGGCTTCACCTCGTCCGACGGCGTCAAGTTCAACAAGAAGGACAAGAACGACCCGGTCGACACCTGGCAGTCCATGGCCCCGGCGCGCTTCATGCTCTCGGACCGGGACCTGACCCTGAAGTTCCAGCTGCTCCAGATCAACAAGGACACGTTCCCGTTCTACCTGGGGCTTCCGTCGTCCTCGGTCGTCGCGTCCGGCTCCCAGACGGAGACCACCGCGCAGAAGATCGACATCACCGGTGCGCCGGGCGGCCAGGACCAGCGGGCCCTCGCCATCGACTTCGCGGACAACAACGGCACCAAGGACCTGCGGTACCGGCTGGTGATCCCGTACGGCGCGGTGTCCGAGGTGGAGGAGCTGTCACTGACCCGCACCGGCGCGGTCAAGCTCGGCGTCACCTTCACCGCGCTGTCCGGTGACGACGCCACCAAGCCGCTGGCCACGTGGCTGGTCAACGACCCGGCGGCGCTGGCCTAGTCCACGCCGCCTTCCCCGGCCCCGGCGCCCGCCCCCCTTCCGCGGGCGCCGGGGCCGCCCCTTCAGCACGCCTACGACCGACACAAGGAGCCCCGATGGCCGGATTCGACGTCAACGCCGCCCGGGCCCAGCGCCTCGAAGCGCTCGGCCGCGAATGGACCTTCGAGCTGGACGGCGACAGCTTCGAGCTGCCGACCGAACTCACCCGTGCCACCGCGCGCAAGCTGCGCGACCTCGACGACAACGACGTGGACGGACTGCTCCGACTCCTCCTCGGCGAGCAGCAATTCGCCCGCTTCGAGAAGCACGACGTCACCATGCAGGACATCGCCGCGATCCTGGAGGCCTACGGCAAGGAGACGGGGCTGGGCCTGGGGGAAGACTGAGCCTCGGCGAGCTCGTCGAAGAGCACGCCGAGGCCCTGGAAGCGGACCTGCTCCGCCACTACGGCATCGACCTCCTGGACTGGCACCACGGCCGGCTCTCCTCCCGCCGGCTCGCGGTGCTGGTCCGGCACCTGCCGCACGACAGCGCCCTGCTGAAGGAACTTCATGGCGAGGCCGCCGAGTGGTCGCTCACCGACCACCTCCTGGCGAACGTCGTCGACCAACTCGCCGAAGCCAACTGGATGTTCGCCACCGTCAACCGGGACGAGGACAGCGAACCTCTGGAGTACCCGGCGCCGGTGCCCCGGCCGGGCAGCGAACTGGCTACCGCCGAAAAGCAAACAGGAGTACCGGCGGCGGAAGAACTCGCCCTCTTCTTCCTCTGACGCCCGGGGCCGTCCGCTCATCGACACTTGCCTCAGCGGTCAGGCACCGAAGAAAAACAGGAAAAGTGAGAGGACGAGCAGCGCCGTGGAGCCAATGGCTCCCGCGAGTACCGCCCGCCCACCAAGAGCGGCGAGGGCAGCCCGACAGCGCAGCAGCTCATACGTTTCTTCACGTAGCGGGAACCACAACACCCTCCTGTACGTCAGGATGAAGTGCCCCAGCCGTCGGGGCGGAACCCGGGGGAGCGCATGGCGAGCCAACTCATCTTGCTGCTCATCCTCGGCGTGCCGTCCGCGGCCCTGGTCTCGGTCGCCGTCCACACCGTCCGCACCCTTCGGGCGGGCCTGCGCCTGAAGACCTCGGGGATCTCCACGAACGGGCAGTGTGTCTCGCTGGCCTGGCGTGAGGACGAGGTCTCGGTGCGCTTCTCCTATGCCCTGCCGGACGGTACGAAGCACGAGGCGGACTCGTTCTGGATGTCCCGCACGTCCATGTGCCCGGGCACGACCGTCTCGCTCGTCTACGATCCCGCATCCCCCGAGTCGGCCGAGCTGACGGAGTGCCTGGAGCCGGGGATCAGATTCCGGCGGCGCGTGCTGCTGGGGGTCGTCCCGGTGCTGGTGCTGTTCGCCGCATTCGACACGATCGTGCTCCTCGCCCTCTTCCTGTGATCCCCTCCGGGAATTCCCGGAATTCCCCCGGGTGATCCTCTCTCCCACCCCTGACCGCGCCGCGGTCAGGGGTTTTTGCCGACCTTTGTTCACACGAGGAGGTCCCATGGCAACGAACAGCATCCCCTTCGACCCGAACCAGGTGCGTACCACCGCCGCACAGCAAGCACAGAAGACGACGTGGCAGATCTTCGAGGCGCAGATCCCGAAGTTCAAGACCGAATGGATCAAGGACGTCCAAGCCACGCTCCTCAAGAGCGACTTTCAGGCTGCGACCCTCAGCGCCCAGTTCTTCAAGATGGACCACTCAGTCTTCAAGTGGGACGAAAAGGGTCTCACCTTCGCAGGAAGGCCCATCGGCCCCGGGACGAGCGCCTCACTCGACAACCTCGTCCACGGCGGACGCAACAAGAAAAAGGCCGAGGCCGCGGAGCGTGCGGCCCAGGAAGAAGCCAAAGCCGCCAAAGAGGTCAGGGAAGCGGAGGCAAAGCGGGTCAGGAAATTCGAGGACGACCTCAGAAAAAGCGTCGATCAGGCCAAAACCAGTGCTCGCCACGCAAAGGACGACGCTTCAAAGGCGCAGAACGACGCCAAGCGTGCCGACAACCTGCTGCGCAGCGCCAACAGCAACGCCCGCCTCGCCGCAGACAACGCGTCCCGGGCGAGCAAGAACCTCGCCGCGCTGGAAAAGCGGGTCGAGGATCTGGAGGCCCAGTTCTGAACCGGCGTCCATGAAGGCTCCTGACGCAAGGAGAAATCCGTATGTCCCTGATCCAGAAACTAAAGTCCGCCAATGGCGCATTCGACCGGTTCTCCACCGCGGCCGGCCAGGCGAATACATCCGTCGGCCGCACCACTGGAGGCGTGACCAAGTTCAGCAGCTCGCTGGGCAAGCTCCAGTCCTCCCTGACGAAGAACGCGAGCGACGCCGGAAAGTTCAAGAGCGCCCTCGGCCAGACAGACAGTTCCCTCGGCAAGTCCAAAGGCGCCACCGACAAGTTCAAAACCTCCCTCGACCACCTCAAGTCCTCCTCCGGGCAGGCCAAGAACGCCCTTCGTGACGTCAAGACACAGTCCGACGCCGTGGAGAAGTCCGTCGGAAAGGCGGGCAAGCAGGCGGGGCAGGGCGGGACGTCCATGGGCGGCTTCGGGAAGGGACTCAAGGGAGCGTCGCTCGCGCAGAAGGGGCTCAACACCGCCATGAAGGCGAACGCCTTCGGGCTGATCATGAGTCTGCTCGCGCCGCTCATCTCGCAGTTCATCAACATGGACAAGGTCTCCGCCGCCCTCGCCAAGGGCGTGAAGTGGGCCTGGAACGCCATCTACGGGGCCGTCAAGAACCACGCCGGACCGATCAAGTCCGTCATGAAGGGCATCATCAACGCCTTCACCGCCCTGCCCCGCGCCTACATCAGCGGCCTCAACGCGATGATCGGCGCCCTGAACCGCATCCATGTGAAGATCCCCGGCTGGGTCCCCCACTTCGGAGGCCGCGAGTTCGGCATCCACCTGCCGATGCTGCCCAACATTCCCACCCTCGCCCAGGGCGGCATCGTGCCCGCCCGCGCCGGCGGCACCCTCGCCCTCGTCGGCGAGGCGGGCGAGTCCGAGGCGGTCATCCCGCTGTCCAGGCTGGAGCGGATGCTCGGCTCGGGCGGCGGCATGCGCCGGCTGGCCGCCGCCGTCGAGGCCCTCGCCGAGCGGCCCGTCCAGATCGATGTCGACTCCCAGACCATCGCGCGCGCCGTCCTGCTCGGACAGCGCAAGCTCGCCCGGAGGTGAGACAGGACCATGGCCAGGAATCTCTGGATCGGCAAGCCCGGTCTGCTGCGGGAAATCGACCAGGCCGCCAGGAACTGGGATCGTACGGCCGAGTTGAACGTCACCGAGTTCAAGTCCCTCGAAGGGCGGGTCACCACCGTCGCCCCGGCCCGCACGATCCGTCGGCTCAAGCTCTCCTGGGAGTCGCTCGCACCCGGTGACGCCCAGCATCTCTCCCGGCTGGCCCGCCGCGTCAACGGACCTGGCGTCCAAGGGAGTTCACTGACGTCGTACGGGCCACTCGCCGTGCTCGACCCGGCCTCCGTGAATCTGCTCGACCCGTACCAGGCCGCCGCCCAGAGCAGCGAGCCCGGCGGCAGCGACCACTGGTTCACCGTCACCGGCACCATGGTCGTCAGCCCGTCCGTGAACGACACGGTCGTCGCCGACTTCCAGGACACCACCCGGATCGGCTGGCGGCACGGCGTGTGGACGGGCTGGCCGGTGACGCCCGGCATGCAGGTGTCCTGGCTGGTTCCGGCCGACTGGGATCCGGCCCTCGCCGTCGCGCAGTTGGACTGGAAGGCCGCCGACGGCTCGTATCTGAGCACGACGGCCGTGAACGGGGCGAGCATCACCGGCACCGCACCCGCCGGGGCCGCCTTCGTCACCCCGGTCGGCGGGCCCGGCGCGGCCGGTCTGCGGGGTCTCGCCGGAGCCTGCCTGACCATCGGCGAGAGCCCCGTCGCGCACGCGCTCGGCGAGGGCTGCCCGGCGATGTCCGTGACGGCGTACAGCGACGTCCCGTCCGCCCGGCTGCCCTACCGCAGCATCAGCGTCGACCTGGTGGAGGTGCACGGTGCGGAACTCTGACGAGGTACTCGCCGACGCCCTCGCCGCCCCCGAACGGGTCCCGGCCCACTCCACCCGGCTCGGCGGCCGTGAGATGGGCGGGCAGGTGCAGTCCTGGCGGGTGGAACGGGCGTACAGCACCGATGTGCCCGAGGCGCTGCGGGCGTTCTCCGGGAGCGCGGCGGCCCAGCTGGAGCTGTCGCTCGGCGGAACCGGCGAGCCCGCGCCCCGGCTGTACTCGGCCTGGGCGGGTCGCACCACCGGTGACGTCGTACGCCCCGGGCAGTCCGTGGTGCACGAGGCGGGCGCGAGCGGCCGTACGGTGCCCGCCTTCCGCGGCACCGTACGGTCCCGTACAGCCGCCTCCGGCAGCGACACCGTCACCGTCCAGGCGCTGGACGGCGCGGAGCGGCTGCGCGGGCCCGCGCAGCTGCCACGGCCGTACCACGGGCTGCTGCGCGCCCAGCCCGTGGCGACCGCGACCTGGTGCGCGGACGAACTCCTGCGCCAGGCCGGCGTCCACAGTTGCCCGCCGCCCCGCGCCCCCTCCGTCGACGCCGACGTCTCCAGGCCGTTCACCGCGCTCTATGCCTCACTGCACGGCGGCTTCAACGCCTCGTACGGGCAGCCCGAGACGCTGCCGGCCCCGTCGGCGTACTCCTGGGTCCGGGACGGGGCGCCGTTCGAGATGGCGCTGATGCCGAAGGCGGCCGGGCTCGCGGTCTCCTGGATGCCGCGGTCCCGCTTCGTCGTCGCGGGCAAGGTGTTCCAGGCCGAGGTGCACGTCAACACCGCTCTGTCCGTCGGCAACGAGCTCGAACTCAAGCTGGTCTTCGACCGCAGCGCGGGCGCGTACGGGAACTACGCCCTGAACGTGTACTTCGCCACGGGCGTCGTGAAGATCACCTCTGGAACGCTCGACGGGTCGGGCACGGTCGCGAGCTGGACGATCCCCAAGCTCGCCTCCCTGAAGGGCGTGTGGCACCTCGGGTTCACCGTCGACACCCGTTCGGGCACCGTCGGCGCGAACACCCAGGCGACCGTGTATCCGCGGCTCACCGCGCCCGACGGGGAGTACGTCGTCCCGTCGACCGGGCCCTACACCTTCACCGAGACCTCCGCACTGCAGCCGCCCTCGGAGCTGTTCCAGATCAACCTGAAGACGGACCTGGCCGTCGAGTGCCTCCAGGTCACCGACCGGTCGTGGCCCGACCTCTCCTCGTACACCGCCGACGAGTGGGAACAGAAGGGCCGTTGGGTCAAGGGCGCGGTGCTCGACGACGCGACGGTGCCGCTCTACCACGTGCCGCAGGTCTCCGGCTCCCAGTGGGACGCCCTCACCGAGATAGCCAAGGCCACCATGTCCACCGCCGAGTTCGACGAGCAGGGTGTCTTCCACTGGCGCGGTCCCGGCCGCTTCCAGTCGGTGCCCGCCCGACCCGACCTCACCGTCACCACCCGGCGCGACATCGCCGCGCTCACCGTCTCGGAGGAGATCGACGCCTGCCGCAACCACTGCGAACAGCCCTATCAGGACTGGACCGGCGTCACGAGCACGTACAGCGACACGGTCACCGACACCGTGATCCGGGAGATCAAGCCGGGCGCCCCGGTGGACGTCGCCTACGCCGTCGCCGAGGACGAGCTCGACATCGGCCCGCTTCAGATCGAGGACGACGTGGCACCCGTCGGCGGACACCGCGTCCGCTTCGGCAGCGCTGCGACGGGCGGCAGCTCGGTCAAGGGCAGCGTGACGGTCAGCTCGCGGCGCGACGGCCCGAACTACATCGTCCGGTTCACCAACTACGGCACGGCGAGCGTGTGGACGGTCACCAAGGACGGCAAACCGTCCGTGCAGATCATCCCGCAGAAGCGCGCGCGGGACCCCAGAGAGCGCTCGTTCGCCTGGTACAACACCACCAGCCAGTCCTTCTACGGCAAACAGGTCTACCAGGCGCCCGCGACCGACTGGGTGCAACAGCAGCAGGTGGCCTCGGACCTCTCGCACGCCATGCTCGACGCCGGCCGCTACCCGGTGCCGGTGCTCGGCGAGGTGGAGGTGCTGCACGACCCGCGCATCCAACTCGGTGACGTCGTACGGGTGGTGGACCGCAGCGGGGCGGGGCTCGACACGCTCGCCTGGGTCGTCGGCATCCGCACCACCTGCCAGGCGGGCACCGCGCCCCAGCAGACGCTGACGCTGCGCGGCACCTCGTACAACGGCGCCCCGGCCGACTCCGGGCTCACGCCGGACGCGCCGGTCGATCCGGAGTACGGCACCCAGCGCACGTACGCCCTGATCGACGCGCAGAGCGCGATGCTCGACGCCCTGACCACCAGCAAGATCACCTATCGCGACCTGCTCAAGGCACCGGGAGGCGCGGCATGAGCGAACTGCCCCCCGAGGACGCGGTGTCGGCCGACGACGACGGGAACGTGGCACACCCCGTGCCGATCGACAGCTCCTCGGCCCAGGAGGGCGACAGCGGCACACCCGCCGACCTGTTCCCGCCGGCGCTCGGCGGCTGACCGCGCCGTCCGTCGTCCCCCCTACGTGAGATCCGGAAGGAAGCCCTCATGGCCCTGCTCACCCCGCTCGGCAGCCTGCCCTACCCGCAGCCGGCCGACGCCGCGAACATCCCCGTACACATGCAGTCCCTCGCCGAAGCCGTCGACGGACGCACCGTGCTGCGTTTCGCCGACACCGCCACACGCGACACCAAGGTGACCGCCCCGGTAGCGGGCATGCTGTGCTGGCTCAGCACGCCGAAGCAGTACTGGTTCTACACCGGCAGCGTCTGGACACAGCTGGCGCCCGGCCCGGTCCACAAGGCCAACTCGACCGCAGGCACGACGACTTCGGCGTCGTACGTGGAGTCGCTCACGGGTTCCACCGGTGATCCGACCGCCGTGACCTTCACCGCCCCGGCCTCCGGCGCGGTGCTCGTCGCGCTGGGCGCCCGCCTGAGCAGCAGCGCCACCGGCACGTCCTGCTTCATGTCGGCGAACGTCCGGCAGGGCACCACCGTCGTGCTGGCCGCCGCCGACGCCCGTTCGGCGATCTCCACCGGAACCGACCAGTGCTCCGTGAGTACCCAGTTCCAGGTCACCGGGCTCACCCCGAACAGCGTGTACACGGCAACCGCCGCCTACAAGTCGTCGGCCGCCACCGCCACCGCGACCGGCGCCTACCGCTTCGTGACCGTCACCCCAGTCACCTGAGGACTCCACCATGGCCACACCCCTGACCGCCGACGCCCTCGCCCGCGCCCTGCGCGACGAGGGCGTCGTCCTTTCCGAGAGCGGCAACTGGCGTACCCACAACCGCAACAGCCGAGGCGCCTGGGGCCCGGTCCACGGCGTCATGCTCCACCACACAGCCGGCACCGACAGCCTCCGTCTGTGCCGCGAGGGCACCACGGACCTGCCGGGCCCGCTCTGCATCGGCCTGATCACCAAGGACGGCACCGTCCACCTGGTCGGCTACGGCCGCACCAACCACGCCGGTTCGGGCTCGACCGCGGTCCTGGAGGCCGTACGGGCCGAACAGGCCGCTCTGCCCGCCCCCGGACCGGACGCCGTGGACGGCAACGCCCGCTTCTACGGCTTCGAGATCGAGAACCTGGGCAACGGGCGGGACCCCTACCCGGCCGCCCAACTCGCCGCCGTGGAACGGCTTTCCGCCGCGATCTGCCGCGCCCACGGCTGGTCCGCGTCCAGCGTGATCGCGCACAAGGAGTGGACCCGCCGCAAGATCGACCCGTCGTTCTCGATGTCCGGGATGCGGCAACGGGTGGCGGCCCGGCTCGGCTCCCGCCCGGTCTCGTACGAACCCTTCCCCGGTGCCGCGTTCTTCGCGCTCGGCCGCCGCAGTCCGCTGATCACAGCCGTCGGCGAGCGACTGGTCGCGGAGGGGTGCGGGCGCTACTCGGCCGGCCCCGGCCCGGTGTGGACGCAGGCCGACGTCCTGTCGTACGCGGCCTGGCAGCGCGGACTCGGCTACGTCGGCAAGGACGCCGACGGCACCCCGGGCCGCACCAGCTGGGACAAGCTGCGCGTCCCGCGCGCGTAGGAGGCCGGACGTACCCGAGAAGCACTGGAGCACCCGAAAGGAGCCCGGAGATGAGCGACGCCGGCCGCAGAACCCTGCGTACGACACTCCAGACCCTGTTCGCCCTGATCACCGTCCTGCCGCTGGTCGCCGACGACCCGCTGATCCGGGACGTACCCGCGCTCACGGCCGTGGTGGGCGGCGCCGCGCTGCTCAGCCGGGTGATGGCGATGCCCGCGGTGGACCGGCTGCTGCCGGGGTGGCTGCGCGGGCCCTCCCGCGGAGAAACCGCCGATGCCGACGACTGAGGCCGAGAGCGTCGCCCTGGAACTGGAGCGGCTGCGCCGCTCGGTCGACGTCGGGTTCGCCACCACCCGCGGCGACCTCGCCCTCCTCCTGCAACGCGCGGACCAGACCGACAAGACCCTTGACGAGCACGAGTCCCGCCTCGACGCCCTGGAACGCACCCGCTGGCCCCTGCCCTCCCTCGCGGCCGCCACCTCGTGCACGGCGCTGGCGCTGACGATCTGGCAGTCGATGGGGCGCTGACCCCTGATCCGCCGAACGCGCGGGAACCCCTCGCCCAGGGCTCCCGCGCGTTCGTCAGGGAAATTCGTCAGTGCAGGACGTCGGTGCAGATCGTCAGTACAGGTCGTCGGTGCAGGTCGTCAGTGCGGGAGCACGACTACTTGAGGCCGATCGCCGCGCAGGCCGACTTGTTGGCCGCCGTGCAGATCTGCTTGACGGTGTAGATGCCGTCCTGGATCACCGTGTCCTTGATGTTGTCCTTGGTCAGGGCGACCACGGGCATCAGCTGGGAGGGGATGTTGCTGTTGGTGGGGCTGTTGACCTTGTCGCGGGTGAGCGCGTCGAACTCGATGCTGCGTCCCTGGATCTTCGCCACCGCCATCTCGGCGGCCGCGGAGGCCTCGTCGGGGTAGGACTTGTAGACGCTCATGTACTGCTCGCCCCGGACGATCCGCTGCACCGCGTCCAGCTCGGCGTCCTGACCGGTGACCGGCGGCACCTTGCTGACGCCCATGGTCTTCATGGCGTCGATGACGGCGCCCGCGAGACCGTCGTTGGCGGAGTAGACACCGGCGATGTTGCTGAGGCCGATGGCCGAGATGGCCTTCTCCATGTTGGCCTTGCCGACGACCGGGTCCCAGTCCTTGGTGTCGTACGACTTGGAGATGACGACCTTGCCGGTGAGTTCACCCATGGCGCCCGACTTGAACTGCGCCGCGTTCGGGTCGGTGGGCGAGCCGTTCATCATGACGATCTTCTTCGACGAGGCGTTGGTGCCCAGCGCCTCCAGGAGGGCCTTGCCCTGCACCTGGCCGACGAGCTCGTTGTCGAAGGAGATGTACGCGTCGATCGGGCCCTGCGCCAGGCGGTCGTAGGCGATGACGGGGATGCCCGCGTCCTTGGCCTTCTGCACGTCGCTCGCGATGGCCTTGGAGTCCACCGCGTCGACGAGGATCACGTCGACCTTGTCCTTCACCATCTGCTGGAACTGCTGACTCTGCTTGGACGCGCTCTGCTCCGCGTTGGCGGAGGTGACCTTGCCCTTGCCGTTGGTGAGCTTGGCGACCTGCTGCGCGATGATCGGGTGGTCGAACTTCTCGTAACGGGTGTTGGCCTTCTCCGGGAGGAGGAGACCGACCGTGATGTCGTCACCCTTGGTCGGGCTCGCCTTGGTGTTGCTGCCGCCGATTCCGTCCACGACCCCGCAGGCGGCGAGGGAGACGGCCGTCGCGGAGGAAGCCAGGGCTATGGCCGTACGACGAAGCCAGGTGTTACGAGTGTTCACATCAGGTGCCTTCCGGGCGAGGTAGCTGCTTTGCGACCCAGGTGGCTGAAAGCCAACGCGGCGATCACCTCAGCGTCAAGGAGTAACCACTTAACGAGATGGCAACAGCAGTCTGTGTTCCTCAAGTGAACACGATGGGAAGGGGGTGCGGTTCCACTTCCACAGAACCCCTCTGATTGACTTGCGTCACTCACTCCCCGGCGGCGTACAACCCGCCCGCGCGCCCGGGAGTCTTGAACGTGGCCATGAACATCGCAGCTCGGGGCAGGGGAAGCATGAGACCAGTTGGACGGGGTGGACCGGCACTCGCCGCGACACTGACGATCGCCACCGCCGGGGGCCTGCTCGCCGTGTCGGAGGTACCCGCCTCCGCCGCGAGCAGCTGCGCGTCACCGGTGTACAAGCGGCAGTTCTACGCGAACACCACCTTCTCCGGCACACCGAAGAAAACGGACTGCGACGCCGCGGTCAACGAGAACTGGGGCACGAAGATCCCCGCCTCCGGCCTCCCGAAGGACAACTTCGGCGTCCGCTGGACCGTGACCAGGGACTTCGGCTCCGGCGGACCCTTCGCCCTTCCCGTCGCCGCACAGGACGGCCTGCGCGTCTACCTCGACGGCACCCGCAAGATCGACCTCTGGAAGAACGTCTCCTCCACGGTCAAAAAGACCGTCAACATCACGATTCCTTCCGGCAAACACACCCTGCGCGTCGACTACGCCAACTGGACCGGCGCCGCCAACGTCACCTTCGCCTACACCCCCCGCACCACCGCCACCGTCGACAAGGTCAAACCCCTCACCCCGACGGGCACCTCCGTGGCGTACGACAAAGCCACCGGCAAGGCCAGGCCGACCTGGGCGAAGAACAACGAGATGGACCTCGCCGGCTACCGCCTCTACCGCCGCCTCAAGGGCAGCACCACCTGGACGAGAACGGCCACGACGACCGCCACCTCGTACACCGACACACCTCCGGCGACCGGCGACACGTACTACTACGAGGTCCGCGCCTACGACAAGGCGGGCAACGAGTCGACGGGTACCGCCGACCAGGCCGTGACCACCGTCGACCGGACCCCGACCGGGGCGCCCGGCGGCCTGAACGCCAAGGTGAGCACCGGCTCCGTGGCCCTCGGCTGGAGCAAGGTCCCGGGCGCGGCCGCCTACCGCGTCTACCGCGCGAGCGCCCCGCAGGGCCCCTTCCAACAGCTCGCGTCCTCCTTGTCCGACGTCTCCTACCGGGACACCTCGGCCGACATCCGCCAGCGGCTGTACTACCGGGTCACGGCCCTGGACACGGCGGGCAACGAGTCCGTCCCGTCCGCGACCGCCGACACCGGCGCCCCGGACACCCTCGCGCCCGGCCAGGTCACCGGTCTGACGGCGGAGGGCACCACGGCGGGCAACGCGCTGCGCTGGAACGCCCCTTCGGACGACGTCGAGCACTACGAGGTGTGGGCCGCGCCCGAGGGGCAGTCGGACCCGGACGGGCCGGACCTGGTCCTCGGCACGTCGTTCAACGACTTCCGGGCCGCCGCGGGCACCGCCGTCACGTACACGGTCCAGGCGGTCGACGCGTACGGGAACATCTCCCCGGCGTCCGAGGCGGTCATCGCGACCCGGCCCGCTCCCGGCGACGCGGCGGCGCCCACCGGCGTGACGGTCACCCCGCACGACAGCGGTACCGAACTCACCTGGGCCATCTCGGTCGACGGGGTGATGTACGGCACCCGGGTCTACCGCCGCACCGACGCCTCCGCCGCCTGGAACCGGGTCGGCTCGCCCCACGCGACCCTCTTTTCGGACACTGAGGCCCCGGCGGGCCGCGCGTCCTACTACGTGGTGGTGCTCGACGCGCAGGGCCGGGAGTCGGCACCCTCCGACGTCGTCTCCGTGGACCGCATCACCCCGGCGACGTCCACCGGGCCACTGCCTCCACTGCTCGCGCTCTCGACGCCGTACACCGAGTGCACCGCCAACGACTGCGCGGGGCACGGCGGACCCGGCCAGGCGGCCACCGTGACGATGACCCGCCCCGCGGGCGACGACCGCGTCATCCACGGGTACCAGTGGCGCGTCACCGGCGGCGCATACGCGCAGACCACGGACGGCAGCCTCACCTGGACACCGCCCGCGAGCGGGACCTACATCGTCGAGGTGGCCACCGTGGACGTGTACGGGCGTGTCGGCCCGTCCACCCACCTGACGTTCAAGGTCGCCTGACCTTCAAGGTCGCCCGACCTTCAAAAGGCGGCAAAGATCCGTACAACCAATCCCCTTCCTTGTCGGTCCTGATCGTCAACGGCTTTGCCCTCCGTTGACGATCAGGACCGAAGGAACGCATGAACCCAGCCAGACGCACGACGGCCGCGACCGCCACCGCCCTCGTGCTCACCACCGCAGGCGGCCTCCTCACCGCCACCTCCGCCGCCGCGGCGACCACCTGCACCTCGCCGGTCTACAAGCGGCAGTTCTACGCGAACACCACGTTCTCGGGTACGCCGAAGAAGACCGACTGCGACACGACGGTCAACGAGAACTGGGGCACGAAGGCTCCTGCCTCCGGCCTCCCGAAGGACAACTTCGGCGTCCGCTGGACCGTGACCAGGGACTTCGGCTCGGGAGGCCCCTTCGCCCTTCCCGTCGCCGCACAGGACGGCCTGCGCGTCTACCTCGACGGCACCCGCAAGATCGACCTCTGGAAGAACGTCTCCTCCACGGTCAAAAAGACCGTCAACGTCACGATTCCTTCCGGCAAACACACCCTGCGTGTCGACTACGCCAACTGGACCGGCGCCGCCAACGTCACCTTCGCCTACACCCCCCGCACCACCGCCACCGTCGACAAGGTCAAGCCCCTCACCCCGACCGGCGCCCGGTTCGACGAGTTCCCTGACGCGGAAAACCAGGCCCTCGTCCAGGTCACCTGGGCCGCGAACAAGGAGATGGACCTCGCCGGCTACCGCGTCTATCGGCGGGTGAAGGGCACTGGTACCTGGACGAAGGTGGCCACGACCACCAGCCGCAGTCACACGGACACCCCGCCGGCCACGGGCCAGTCGTACTACTACGAGGTCCGCGCCTACGACAAGGCGGGCAACGAGTCGGCCGGCGGCACCGACCAGGGGCCGGTCACCACGGACGACCACACCGCGCCCGCCGCTCCGGTCCTCACCGCCACCGCCACGGAGGCGTCCAACAACCTCTCCTGGACGGCCTCGGCGGACACGGTCACCTACCGGATCCTCCGCAAGCGGGACACCGCGACCTCGTACACCGAGCTCGCCGAGACCACGGCCACCGCGTACACCGACACCACGGCGTCGTACGGCAAGGCGTACGACTACAAGGTCAGCGCCGTCGACGCGGCCGGGAACGCCGCGGCCTCCGCCGTCGTGCGCAGCAGGCGCACCATCACTCCGCCCACGAACGTGGTGGCGACCACGCCCAGTTGGGGCGCGGTCTTCACCTGGACGGAGCCCGCGGGCGGCGACACCGCCGACTACGAGGTGTACCGCTCGGAGACCTCCCCGGTGAACATCTCGAGCGCCTACCCCGTCGACTGCCGCAGCCGTAAGACCCGCACCGACGCGGCCGGCAACACGATCCGCAGCTGCACCGACTACGACGGCGACCAGGGCCGCACGTACCACTACGTGATGATCCGGAAGAACACCGCGGGTCTGTGGTCCAGCGGTTCCGCGGAGCTGACCGTCACCCGGCCCGGCGACGAGATCCCGCCGCCGAAGGTGACCGGCCTGACCGCCGAGCCGCTGGAGTACGGCGTCAAGCTCGACTGGGACGACAGCACGGCGACCGACCTGGACCACTACGAGGTCTACGAGTACCGGTCGTGCTGCACGCCGGACTTCCTGGGCGAGGTGCCGGCCGGCACCTCGGAGTTCGTCGTCGGTCCGGCGCCGGCGGACGGCGAGGAGAAGACCTACGTCGTCATCCCGGCCGACGTCTACGGCAACTACGCCGAGTGGACGGGAGCGTACTGGGACCGTCCCGTCTCCACCGTGACCGTCACCGAACGCGACCTCAGGCCGACCACCGTCCCCGAGGACACCGCGCCCTGCTCCGTGCTCACCTATACGACCCTCGGCGACGCCGGCGGCATGTACATCGAGTGCGCCGACTCGGTGGCCACGGAGGCCGCCGGCATCAACGTGTACCGCTGGGACCGCGCGACGAGCACCTACGTCCGCGTGACGGACGTCCCCCTGGCGCCCACCGCCACCCACTACACGGACACCACCATGCCCGACGGCACGACCGTCTACTACCTGCTCTCGGTCGTCGCTCCCGACGGCTCGGAGACCTTCAGCAACGTGGACTCCAGCGTGTCCCTGCCGAGCGGAGCCTGACCTCCCGATGAAGACCACCCTGCGGGCGACGGCCGTGGTGCTGGCCACCACGTCCGGTGTCCTCACCACCGTGGCCACCCCCACCGCCTCGGCCGCCACGAGCTGCGTTTCCCCCGTCTACAAGCGGCAGTTCTACGCGAACACCACGTTCTCGGGTACGCCGAAGAAGACCGACTGCGACACGACGGTCAACGAGAACTGGGGCACGAAGATCCCCGCCTCCGGCCTCCCGAAGGACAACTTCGGCGTCCGCTGGACCGTGACCAGGGACTTCGGCTCCGGCGGACCCTTCGCCCTTCCCGTCGCCGCACAGGACGGCCTGCGCGTCTACCTCGACGGCACCCGCAAGATCGACCTCTGGAAGAACGTCTCCTCCACGGTCAAAAAGACCGTCAACGTCACGATTCCTTCCGGCAAACACACCCTGCGCGTCGACTACGCCAACTGGACCGGCGCCGCCAACGTCACCTTCGCCTACACCCCCCGCACCACCGCCACCGTCGACAAGGTCAAGCCCCTCACCCCGACCGGGACTTCCGTCTCGTACGACACCGCGGGCGGCAACACCAGGCTGAGCTGGGCGAAGAACAAGGAGATGGACCTCGCGGGCTACCGCGTCTACCGCCGGCTCAAGGGCAGCACCACCTGGACGAGACTGACCACGACGGCCGCCGTCTCGTACACCGACACACCTCCGGCGACCGGCGACACGTACTACTACGAGGTCCGCGCCTACGACAAGGCGGGCAACGAGTCGACGGGTACCGCCGACCAGGCCGTGACCACCGTCGACCGGACGGCGCTCGCCGCGCCCGCCGGGCTGATCGCCACCTCACTGTCGCGCGGGCTGCAGCTGGACTGGAACGGGGTCACGGGAGCGGTGTCCTACCGCGTCTACCGGGCGACGAGCGAGAACGGCGTGTACGGCGAGGTGGGCCGTACGGACAAGCCGTCGTACCTGGACACCTCGGCCGTCGAGAGCGTCACCTACTACTACCGGGTGACCGTTCTCGACGCGGCCGGCAACGAGTCCGCGCGTTCCACGGCCGCCGCCGGCGAGCGCGAGGACCTCACCCCGCCGCCCGCCGTCACCGGGCTGACGGTCACCCCGACCGAGTACGGCTTCGAGCTGGAGTGGGACAAGAACCCGGCCGCCGACCTCGGGAGGTACACCGTCTACCGGGGTGAACTCTGGGGCGACGAGGGCGACGAGCAGGTGTGCGCCGGAACGCTGACGGAGTACCTGCCGGCCGACACCACCTCGTACTCGTACACCACCCGACCGGACGGCGACCGCGTCTGCTTCTTCGTCGACGCCATCGACACGTCCTGGAACTCCTCGTTCAAGTGGACCCGGACGGCCGAGGCCGTGGTCGCGACCGAGCTCGACACGACGCCGAGCGTGCCGACGCCCGAGGGCTCGCCACTCCGCCTGGAGGCGTCCGGGGCGGAGGGCGACGAGGGCAACCAGCTGATCTGGTCCGGGCTCGGAGCGGGCGAGGAGGAGTCCCCCGAGCCCGCGCAGGGCTTTCGCATCTACCGGTGGAACCCCGCCACCGCCGCGTACGAGAAGATCCACGAGACCTCCGCCGGAGCGTCCGTGTACTTCGACACCGGCGCGAAGCGCGGCACCACGTCCTACTACTGGGTGACCGGTGTGAAGGCCGACGGCACCGAGACCCTGCCCGCCGGCGACTGGACGGTCACCGGACCGGCGCGGTGATCTGAGGAACGCCGAAGGGGGTGGGGAGGTCGACGACCTCCCCACCCCCTTCGGTACGCGGGAGCTAGTCCGACTGCCTCTTCGGCCGCCAGACCACCAGCGCGCTCGTCTGCTGGACCTCCTGGTACGGGACCAGGTCGCGGCGGTACGAGGCGTGCACCGCTGCCTCGCGCTGCTGCATCGCGACAGCGGCGCCGTCCAGGGCCGACTCCAGTTCCGCGACGCGGGACTGGAGGGCGGCGACCTGGTTCTCCAGCTCGATGATGCGCTTGATGCCGGCCAGGTTGATGCCCTCGTCCTGCGACAACTGCTGGACGGTGCGCAGCAGTTCGATGTCGCGGGCCGAGTAGCGCCGGCCGCGCCCGGCCGTGCGGTCGGGGGAGACCAGGCCGAGGCGGTCGTACTGGCGCAGGGTCTGCGGGTGCAGGCCGGAGAGCTGGGCCGCCACCGAGATGACGTAGACCGGGGTCTCCTCGGTCAGTTCATAGGGGTTCCGACGACGGCCGTCCATCTGCTCATGCTCCCTTCGCGGCCTGGAACAGCTCCGCCCGCGGGTCCTCGCCCGCGGTTGCCTCGCGATACGCCTCCAGGGCGTCGCGAGCCTTGCCCGACACGTCCGTGGGGACCGCGACCTCCACGGTGACGAGGAGGTCGCCGCGCGTACCGTCCTTGCGGACGGCACCCTTGCCGCGGGCCCGCATCGTACGGCCGTTGGGCGTGCCCGGGGGCAGTTTCAGGGTGACCGGGGGACCGCCCAGGGTCGGTACCCGCACCTCGCCGCCGAGTGCCGCCTCCGTGAAGGTGACGGGCACGGTGACGGTGAGGTTGTCGCCCTTGCGGCCGAAGACCGGGTGGGCGTCCACGTGGACCGTGACATACAGGTCACCCGCCGGTCCGCCCCGTTCGCCGGGTGCGCCCTTGCCCCGGAGACGGATGCGCTGGCTGTCGCTCACCCCCGCCGGGATGCGGACCTGCATCGTGCGCGAGGACTTGGCGCGGCCGCTGCCGTGGCATATCTCGCAGGGGTTCTCCGCGATCAGGCCGCGGCCCTTGCAGTCCGGGCAGGGGTCCGTGAGCGAGAAGCCGCCGCCGGAGCCGCGCGCGACCTGGCCGGTGCCGACGCACGTCGGGCACACACGCGGTGTGCCGTTCGCGTCGCCGGTGCCCGAACAGGCCTTGCAGGGCGCCTGGGACGTCATCCGCAGCGGGACCGTCGCGCCGTCCACCGCCTCGGTGAAGCTGAGCGTCACCTCGGTGTCGATGTCCTGGCCGCGCCGGGGCTGGGTCCGCGTACCGGTGCCCGCGCCGCCGCGGTTGAACAGGCCCCCGAAGACGTCTCCGATGCCGCCGCCGAAGCCGCCGGCACCGCCCGCTCCACCCTGGGCGCCGCCTCCGAAGAGGTCGCCCAGGTCGAAGTTGAAGTTGCCGCCGCCAGCGCCGGGACCCGGACGGAAGCCGCCGTTGCCGAAGAGGGCGCGTGCCTCGTCGTACTCCTTGCGCTTCTTGGGGTCACCGAGCACGTCGTTCGCCTCGGAGATCTCCTTGAAGCGCTCCTCGGCCTTGACGTTGCCCTTGTTGGCGTCCGGGTGGAACTCGCGGGCGAGCTTCCGGTACGCCTTCTTGATCTCTGCCTCGGTGGCGTCCTTGGGGACGCCGAGGACCTTGTAGAAGTCCTTCTCGATGAAGTCCTTGGTGCTCATCCTCGACGTCCCTCCTTCCTCATCGTGTCAACGTCAGCCCTCGTCCGGGCCACCGCTCTCCTTGTCGTCGGCCGCCTCGGCCTCGTCGGCCTTGACGGTCTGCGCCCCCGGCTGCGGTTCGGCGACCGCCACCCGCGCGGGGCGGATGGTGCGCTCGCCGATGCGATACCCCGGCTGCAGAATCGCCACGCACGTCGTCTCCGTGACGTCCGGCGCGTACGAGTGCATCAGGGCCTCGTGGATCATCGGGTCGAAGGGCTCGCCCTCCTTGCCGAACTGCTGCAGGCCCATCTTCGCCGCGACGGTCTCGAGCGACTCGGCCACCGACTTGAAGCCGCCGACCAGTTCGCCGTGATCCCGCGCGCGGGCGATGTTGTCGAGCACGGGCAGGAGTTCGGTCAGGAGGTTCGCGATGGCGATCTCCTTGACCGCGATCCGGTCGCGCTCGACCCGGCGGCGGTAGTTCTGGTACTCGGCCTGGAGCCGCTGGAGGTCCATCGTGCGCTCACCGAGCGCCGTACGGACCTGGTCCAGCTGTGCGGTCAGGCCGGCCAGCTGTGCTGCTGCTGATGCGTCCCCGGCCGGGGCCGCCGCCTCCTCCGTGGAGGGGGTGGCGGCCTGGGGCTCGGCGTCGTCAGGGGTGGCGCCGGAGGGGACGTCAGGCTTCTCCTCGAAGCCCGGGGTCTCCTCCGTCACGCGGCACCGTCCTTGCGGTCCTCGTCGACGATCTCGGCGTCGACGACGTCGTCATCGGCCTTGGCCTGCTCGGCACCGGGCGCACCCTCGGCGCCACCGGCCGCCTGCGCGGCCTGGGCGTCGGCGTACATGGCCTGGCCGAGCTTCTGCGAGACCGCGGCGACCTTCTCCGTGGCGGTGCGGATCTCGGCGGTGTCCTCGCCCTTGAGCTTCTCCTTCAGCTCGGCGATGGAGGCCTCGACCTCGGTCTTGACGTCACCCGGGACCTTGTCCTCGTTGTCCGCGAGGAACTTCTCGGTCTGGTAGACGAGCTGCTCGCCCTGGTTGCGGGTCTCGGCGGCCTCGCGGCGCTTGTGGTCCTCGTCCGCGTACTGCTCGGCCTCCTGGCGCATCCGGTCGACCTCGTCCTTCGGCAGCGAGGAGCCGCCGGTGACGGTCATCTTCTGCTCCTTGCCCGTGCCCAGGTCCTTCGCGGTCACGTGCATGATGCCGTTGGCGTCGATATCGAAGGCGACCTCGATCTGCGGGACACCGCGCGGGGCCGGCGGCAGACCGGTCAGCTCGAACATCCCGAGCTTCTTGTTGTACGCCGCGATCTCGCGCTCGCCCTGGTAGACCTGGATCTGGACGGACGGCTGGTTGTCCTCGGCGGTGGTGAAGATCTCGGACCGCTTGGTCGGGATCGTCGTGTTCCGCTCGATGAGCTTCGTCATGATGCCGCCCTTGGTCTCGATACCGAGGGACAGCGGGGTGACGTCGAGGAGCAGGACGTCCTTGACCTCGCCCTTGAGGACACCGGCCTGCAGGGCGGCGCCGATGGCGACGACCTCGTCCGGGTTGACGCCCTTGTTGGCGTCCTGGCCGCCGGTCAGCTCCTTGACGAGCTCGGCGACGGCGGGCATGCGGGTGGAGCCACCGACGAGAACGACGTGGTCGATCTCGGAGAGGTTGATGCCCGCGTCCTTGATGACGTTGTGGAACGGCGTCTTGCAGCGCTCCAGAAGGTCGGCGGTGAGCTGCTGGAACTGGGCGCGCGTGAGCTTCTCGTCCAGGTGCAGCGGGCCCTCGGCGGACGCCGTGATGTAGGGCAGGTTGATCGAGGTCTCGGTGGACGAGGACAGCTCGATCTTCGCCTTCTCGGCGGCTTCGCGCAGACGCTGGAGCGCCATCTTGTCCTTGGCGAGGTCCACGCCGTGACCGGAGCGGAACTGCTGCACCAGGTAGTCGACGACGCGCTGGTCCCAGTCGTCACCACCGAGGTGGTTGTCACCGTTGGTGGCCTTCACCTCGACGACGCCGTCACCGATCTCCAGGAGGGACACGTCGAAGGTGCCGCCACCGAGGTCGAAGACGAGGATCGTCTGGTCGTCCTTGTCCAGGCCGTACGCGAGGGCGGCGGCCGTGGGCTCGTTCACGATGCGCAGGACGTTCAGGCCCGCGATCTCGCCGGCCTCCTTCGTCGCCTGGCGCTCGGAGTCGTTGAAGTACGCCGGGACGGTGATGACCGCGTCCGTGACCTTCTCACCCAGGTAGGCCTCGGCGTCGCGCTTCAGCTTCTGCAGGATGAAGGCGCTCATCTGCTGCGGGTTGAAGTTCTTCCCGTCGAGCTCGATCTTCCAGTCCGTGCCCATGTGACGCTTGACGGACCGGATCGTCCGGTCCACGTTCGTGACCGCCTGGCGCTTGGCGACCTCGCCGACGAGCACCTCGCCGTTCTTGGCGAAGGCGACGACGGACGGCGTGGTCCTGGCGCCCTCTGCGTTGGTGATGACGGTGGGCTCGCCGCCTTCAAGAACGCTGACGACGGAGTTAGTCGTGCCCAGGTCGATGCCGACCGCACGTGCCATTTCAATTCCTCCAGCAATGACTTGAGTGGAACGGACTCAAGTGTGCACGACACGCACCGCTGGGTCAACAGACATGAGTCGAAGGGGCTCAAGTCTTATCTCTTGCTTACACGCAGGTGTGCTCGCACACGTGGTCCGACCTGCTGTTTCGCGGTCAACCGACTCCCGTACGCGGCGACATTCCGTCCCCCGTAGGTGGGGATCCGAAGCAGCGCCAGTACGGCGACACCGGCGCCGCCCGCCAACCACAACGCCGCCGTCGCGCTCACCCATCCCATGTCGATCAGCATCCCGACGAGTGCATCCGCGAAGCCGGTGATCCCCACGACGACCGCGGCACCCTGGGGCGTGACACCCAGGCGGCGCAACCGGTGGACGAGATGGTCGGGGGCGCCGCGCAGCAGCGGACGCCCGGCCCGCCGCCGCGACACCAGCACCAGTACGGCGTCGACGGTCGCCACCGCCGTCAGCGCGAACCCGGCACCCGCGCTCGACCCGGCCTCCCGCCCGGTGTGCACCAGCACCGCCGCCGAGGCCAGTACGAACCCGGTGAAGAGCGCGCCGCAGCGCCCCGGGACGATCCGGGCCGGCGGCCAGTTGTGCATCAGGAACCCGGTCAGCGCGGCGGCCAGCACGCTCAGCAGCGCCGCGAGCCCGTCCATGACCTCGGCGGCCGCACATCCGCTCAGCGCGAAGGCGGTCACCACCGCGACCGTCCCCATCACTCCGTCGGCGTGGTCGAGGGAGGTGAAGGCGTGGGTGACGAGGACGATCCAGCCGACGGCCACCACCCCGACCACGGGACCGAGTTCGCCGTACGGCACGGTCAGCGCGGCGGCGCCGGTCACGACGGCCGCCTGCAGCGCGAGCCGCAGGCGAGCCGACCGGGACCACAGGTCGACGGCCAGTCCGAAGGCGCCGACACCGATCCCGGCGACCAGCAGCCGCCCGCTCGCGGGCCCCAGCGGCGCCACGTCCGTCCAGTCCCCGACCCCGGCGACGAACGCCGTCACCGCCACCACCGCGACCCCGCCGAGCAGCGGCACCGCGCGCGCCCGCCGCCGCTCGACCACGCCGAAGCGCAGGGCGAGGAGCCGCAGCAGGGCGGCGAGCACGGCGGCGAGGAGCAGGGCAGAGGTGGCGGCGGCGATTCCGTACAGCACGCCGCCAATTTAGTGTTAAATGTTGCAAATACGCCGCATATAACACGATCGGGTTTACGTGTCGGTCGGTGACCTGGGCGACCGGCGGTCGGTGACTTCCGCGACCGGCGGTCCGTGAGTTCGGCGACTCAGGTGGACCTCAGCGACGCAGATCACCGCACCGCTGGCTACAGTGCGGCGGAAGATATGGGTAGTCTCAGACGGACTGCATAAGTTACCGCTTAGTAATCGGCTGAAGGTCGGCCTTCAGCTCCCCCTCGCAGGCCCGAGGAGCCCCCGAATGCAACTCGCCGCGATCATTGTGTCGCTGGTTCTGATCGTGGTCGGCGTGGCCCTGTTCACCCGCGCCCTCCTGCAGATCTACAACTTCATGCGGCTCGGCCAGGACGTGCCCGCGGGCACCCGCACCGACGAGCCCGTCCAGCGCACCGTCACCGTGGTCAGGGAGTTCCTCGGCCACACCCGGATGAACCGCTGGGGCATCGTCGGTGTCGCGCACTGGTTCGTGGCGGTGGGCTTCTTCTCGCTGCTGCTGACGATCGTCAACGCCGTCGGCCAGCTGTTCGAGGCCGACTGGATCCTGCCGGTCATCGGCGACTGGGCGCCGTACAACGTCTTCGTCGAGTTCATCGGGACGATGACCGTGCTCGGCATCCTGACGCTGATCGTGATCCGCCAGCTGAGCAGACCGGACAGGCCGGGCCGCAAGTCCCGCTTCGCCGGCTCCAACTTCGGCCAGGCGTACTTCGTCGAGGCCGTCATCCTCATCGTCGGCGTCTGCATCTTCATGCTGCACGCGCTGGAGGGCGCCCAGCACCACGTGGACGGCTACGAGTCCTCGTTCTTCATCTCGTACCCAGTGGTGTCGTGGCTGGAGGGCCTGGACGTCTCCACGCTCCAGAACCTCACCTACTTCTTCGCGGGCCTGAAGATCGCGACCTCCTTCATCTGGATGATCACGGTCGCCCTGAAGACCGACATGGGTGTCGCCTGGCACCGCTTCCTCGCCTTCCCGAACATCTGGTTCAAGCGGAACGCGAAGGGCGAGACCGCCCTCGGCGCGCTGCTGCCGATGACGAGCGGCGGCAAGGCCATCGACTTCACCGACCCCGGCGAGGACGACGTCTTCGGTGTCTCCCAGGTCGAGCAGTTCTCCTGGAAGGGCCTGCTGGACTTCTCCACCTGCACCGAGTGCGGCCGCTGCCAGTCGCAGTGCCCCGCCTGGAACACGGGCAAGCCGCTCTCCCCCAAGCTCCTCATCATGTCCCTCCGGGACCACGCCCACGCCAAGGCGCCCTACCTGCTCGCGGGCGGCGGCAAGAACATGGAGGGCGAGGAGAAGGCGTCGGCGGAGCAGCTGGCCGACGTGCCCGCCGCCGCGCTCGCCGAGGCCGAGCGCCCCCTCATCGGCACGTTCGAGGAGAACGGCGTCATCGACCCCGACGTGCTGTGGTCCTGCACCACGTGCGGCGCGTGCGTCGAGCAGTGCCCGGTCGACATCGAGCACATCGACCACATCGTCGACATGCGCCGCTACCAGGTGATGATCGAGAGCGCGTTCCCGTCCGAGGCGGGCACCATGCTCAAGAACCTGGAGAAGAAGGGCAACCCCTGGGGCCTGGCCAAGAAGCAGCGCCTCGAGTGGACGAAGGAAGTCGACTTCGAGATCCCGGTCGTCGGACGCGACATCGAGGACCTGTCCGAGGTCGAGTACCTGTACTGGGTCGGCTGCGCCGGCGCCCTCGAGGACCGCGCCAAGAAGACCACGAAGGCCTTCGCGGAGCTCCTCCACATGGCGGGCGTCAAGTTCGCCATCATGGGCGGCGACGAGAAGTGCACCGGTGACTCCGCCCGCCGCCTCGGCAACGAGCCCCTCTTCCAGGAGCTCGGCATGGAGAACGTCGCCGCGCTGAACATGGCATTCGGTGAGTCCCTCAACGAGGAAGGCGAGGTGGACGAGTCGACGAAGAAGCCGAAGTCGGCGAAGAAGATCGTCGCCACCTGCCCGCACTGCCTCAACACGATCGGCAACGAGTACCCGCAGCTCGGCGGCGACTACGAGGTCATCCACCACACCCAGCTGCTCCAGCACCTCATCGACGAGGGCAAGCTGCTCCCGGTGACCCCGGTGGACGGCCTCATCACCTACCACGACCCCTGCTACCTGGGCCGCCACAACAAGATCTACACGCCCCCGCGCGAGATCATGTCGGCCGTCCCGGGCCTGCGCCAGCAGGAAATGCACCGGCACAAGGAGCGCGGTTTCTGCTGCGGTGCCGGTGGTGCGCGGATGTGGATGGAGGAGCGGATCGGCAAGCGCATCAACAACGAGCGCGTCGACGAAGCTCTTTCCCTCAACCCGGACATCGTGTCCACGGCCTGCCCGTTCTGCCTCGTGATGTTGACCGACTCGGTCAACGGCAAGAAGAACGACGGCCAGGCCAAGGAGTCCGTCCAGGTCGTGGACGTGGCCCAGCTTCTCCTCGACTCCGTCAGGACGCCGGTTGATCCGGCGGGGACGGCGGAGACGGAGAGCGAGCCGGAGCCCGAGCCGGTCAAGTAACCGGCCGATTCCCCCGGACGCCGGTGGAGGCGAGACTCTCGCCCCCACCGGCGTCCGTGTTTCTCACCCCCGCCGCCCCTACCCGCCCCAGACCCCGAGGGCCGTGTCTTCGACTGCGGGGGCCGCTCGCGCAGTTCCCCGCGCCCCTCAAACGTCCGATGCCTGACGTCCGCCCCATGACGGCGAAGACCGCCGCCCCCCTCGCAGCACGTTGTCCGGCTGCCGGCCGGTGGGGGCCGGTCGCGCAGTTCCCCGCGCCCCTAAAGCATCCGACGCCCAAGGCTTGAAGCCGGGGGGCCGATCCCCGGCCTACCCCGCCCGCCCCGGTGCCGGGGTGCAGGGGGTCGAGGGCGCAGCCCTACGAGGGGTCCGGGTACAGAGCCCCGCGAGGGGCCTGGGGCGCAGCCCCGCGAGGGGTGTAGGGACGCAACCCTGCGGGGGGGCGGGGGTGCAGCTCTGCAGGGGGCCGGGGGTGCAGCCCCTGGTGGGGTGCAGGGGCGGAGCCCCGCGAGGGGTCCGAGGGCACAGCCCCACGGGGAGTCCGGGGGGCACAGCCCCTGGAGGGGGGTCCGGGGCGCAGCCCCGCAGGGAGTCCGAAGGCACAGCCTCATGGGGAGTCCGGGGGGCACAGCCCCTGGTGCGGTTGAAGGGGCCGAGCCCCTGGTGGAGGGGCAGGGGCTCCGCCCCGCGAGGGGCCCAAGGACACAGCCCCGCAGGGAGTCAGGGGGGCGCAGCCCCCGGAGAAGGGCAGGGCCGGAGCCCCTCGAAGGGTCCGGGGGCGCAGCCCCACGGGGGGTGCAGCCCCACGGGGGGTGCAGCCCCACGGGGGGTGCAGGGGCGCAGCCCCTCACGGGGGGCCCGGGGGCGGAGCCCCGCAGGGGGCCCGGGGGCGGAGCCCCGCAGGGGGCCCGGGGGCGGAGCCCCCGGTGGGGTTGAAGGGGCGGAGCCCCTGGGGGTGGGACGGGTAGGGGCGGCGGGGGCGCGAAACGCCGTGGGCAGCGCGACGCC
This sequence comes from Streptomyces sp. NBC_01450, assembly GCF_036227505.1. Taxonomy (NCBI): domain Bacteria; kingdom Bacillati; phylum Actinomycetota; class Actinomycetes; order Kitasatosporales; family Streptomycetaceae; genus Streptomyces; species Streptomyces sp. NBC_01450. The sequence goes on from NZ_CP109480.1 coordinate 5,548,169, forward strand.
GAGCCCGTTCCTGCGCGGGCCCGGCCGTCCCGGGGTGACTGATGACGAGAAGCCGCCCCAGGACACCGCGCCCGGGGGCGCGGCTACTTCGCGGAGCGGCGCCGCGCCGAGTCGCCCGTCACCTTCGCGACCCACTTGAGGAAGTCGCCCGGGTCGACGTTCGAACCGTGACCCTCGTCCCAGTAGTAGAGGTGGTTGACGTCGTCGCCCAGGTTGTCCAGCGCGGCAGCCAGGTTGGCGGAGACCGTCAGCGAGGTGTCGGAGTCCTTGGTGCCGAGGCGGATCCACCAGTGCCTCGACCGGCCGGGGTTCTCCTCCCCGATGTGGTGCATCGGGTTCATCAGGTCGAGCTTCTCTGCGATGTCGCTCGCGACCCGCTTCATGGCGAGGCCGGTGGTGTCGTTCTTCGCCCCATACGCCGTGAAGTGCCGCGCCTCGGTGGTACCGGCGCCGAACTCGTTGTTCTCGCCCGCGGACAGGTCGAAGGCGTCGAAGGCCGGGGTCGTCTTCTTCCGGGCGCCGACGTGGGTCAGGAAGTCGGCCCAGGTGAAGGTCGCCTTGCCGCCGGACCACGTGATGAACGTGTTAGCGGCCAGATAGGTCGCACGGTCGGCGTCCGACAGCGCCGCCAGGTACTTCGTGGCGGACGGCTGGAGGTAGGTCTCCACCATGTAGTCGTCGTAGTTGCGGGCCGTGAGGGGACCGAAGCCGTTCAGGCCCCGCAGTTTCAGCGAGGCCTGGTACTCCGCGAACTGGGCCCGCAGCGCCTTCGACACCGTCTGATCGACGACCTTGCCGGTGCTCGCGGTGACGTTGGTGCCCCAGTTGAACTCGTACGCGCCGTCGGCGTGCTCGAGGTCGGTGATGGGGCACCACGCGCCGGCCGCGAAGATCGCGTCGGACGCGTCGGCGGCGCCGAGCTCCTTGAGGTACTTGTCGTAGAGCGGGCTGTCGCCGGACGCGCCGAGCAGGGAGGACAGGGCGCCGCCCGCACTCGTACCGGTGGAGACGATCCGGTCGGTGTTGCCCGGGATGACGCCCTTGTTGGCGCGGAGGTAGCGGACCGCGGCCTTCAGGTCGACGATGGCGGCCGGGGCGGTGCCGTAGTACGTGCCGGCGGAGTCGGTGAGGGTCCGGCCGCGCGCGCCCGGCTCCACGACGACGTAACCCGCCGCCAGGCCCAGCTTCCCGAGGTTGACCATCCCGCCCTGGGCGTTGACCATCGCGTTGCCGCCGGACTGCACCTCGCCCGTGCCGCCGCTGCTGGAGGCCGAGGGGCTGGGGGAGGCACTGCCGCCCGTGCCGCCCGTAGGCATGCCGCCCGTCATCTCGGCGCCTCCCACGCCGGTGGCGTCCGCCACGGACGACGGCATGTAGCCGCCCACCGAGTTGGCGAGGACGATCGGAGCGTCGGTCGCGTCCACGGCCTTGCCGTCGATCTTGACGGGGACGCTGACGTTCAGGCTCTGGTACTTCTCGTCCACCGGACTGGCGACGTAGGTGATGGCCTTCCAGAAGTGGTAGACCACCGTGTGGTCGGTGCCGTCGGCGTCCGTGATGGTCGTCGTCAGCTCGGTGTAGGCGTCCTTGTCCAAGACCAGGGAACCCGACGCACCCGAGGACTTCGAGCCCGTGCCCGACGCGTTCGCGCTCAAGGCGAAGCCACCGGCTGCGGCGACTCCGACGGTCGCGCCGATACCCATGACGACGGTCCTGCGCTTCACTGCCCTGTGCTTCACGGAAAGCCTTCTCCCTGTTCGCGGCGGCCGTGAGGCGGCCGAAACGGCTGGTCAGGGGCGTGCGGATCATTCTTCGCTCCGGGCGCCACCCCCGTTTGTCCGGTCCTTGCGAACGTAAATCGAGCCGCCAAATATTGTCAACAATTCTGTAAAACTCATCGCTGACACACAGCCCTTTCCGAGGCGGCACCACCTCTCCGACACCACTCCGACACCGGCTGCGACACCGGCTGCGATACCGCTCCCGCCGAATCCGGAGCATCATGGCGAGGTTGTTGTCCGTGGGGCGGATGAGGTGAACGGTGGGCGGGCGGAAAGCCGGTAGAAAAGCCGGCATACGGGCCGGGGCAGCGATCAGCTGCGCACTGCTGCTCGGGGGATGCGCCGGCACCGGGAACACCGGTTCCGCACGCCACGAACCCGTGACCGTCGCCAAGGGCCCCGCTCAACTCCCCGTCCCCCGCGGCAAGGGCAGCAGGTCCGCCGACGACTTCAACGGCGACGGCCTTCGCGACCTGGTCCTCAACGACCTGGTCAAGAGCCCCGACGACGCCCACGGCGACGACGCGGGCATCGGGATCGTCTACGGAACCGGAGCCGGAACGGGAGCCGGAGCCACACGTGGACTCGCTCCCGGCGCACGGTAATTGCTGAACCCGGCGCACCAAGCAGCCCGTACGAAGGGCCGGTCACCCGCCGTCTTCGACGCGGAGGCGAGCTGCGACCTGGACAAGGACCGCTTCACCGATCTCGTCGTGTCGACGGACCCGCCGTACGACGGGCAGGGCCGGCCCCCCGTCCCCCTCCAGATCCTCTTCGGCTCCCCGGCCGGCCTCACCGGCAGGGCGGTCGAGCTGGTCATCCCGGCGGCGGCCCGCGCCGGCAACGACTGGCCCGACCAGCCCGTGTGCGGCGACTTCGACGGCGACGGCGCCGAGGACCTGGTCGTGCACACCTCGGACGGCCGACTCAGCTATCTGCGCGGCCCGTTCACCAGGAAGGGCGCCCCCCGCGCGGCGGGCAGCCCCCTCCCCTCACCCGGCACCGTGCCCACCGGCCCCGCCCTCGACGTGAACCGCGACGGCTACGACGACCTTCTCGTCCGTACGGCGGAAGGCCCCGCCACCTCCGCGCTCGTCCTCGGCGGCCCGGCCGGACCCACCCGCACCGGCACCACCCTGCCGACCGGCATCGACGTCGCCTTCGGCCGCTTCGGCAAGGGCCGCGCCCTCGACGCGGCGGTCGGCGCGATGGACGGAACGTATCTGCGCTACGACCTCCCCACCGCCGTACCCGGCAGCATCAGCACCCCCGGTTCGGTGCTGGACGCCGGGGACTTCGACGGGGACGGCGTGAGCGAACTCGTCTCCAGCGGAGCGGAGTTGCGGATCCTGCGGGGTCGTACGACCGGACTGTCCACGACGGGGATGGTGACCGTGCCGCCACCGGCCCGGGGCACCACCCGGGTCCTGACCGTCGCCGACTTCACGGGGGACGGGCGGGCGGACCTGGTCGTGCGGACGTACGACGGGGAGACGAAGGACACGGTCGCGGTGTACGCGGGCAGCAAGGAGGCGTTGGTGACGGCGAAGCCGACGGTCACGTTCTCCACGTCCGAGTTCCTGCGCATGAACCCCTGAACCACGAGTCACTTCACCACCAGGCACCTCACCACCAGTCACCACCAGCAGCACTCGCCTCAGGCATCACAGAAAATAATCAAACTCACGTACAACCCTCAGCCCCCTTTCAAGGTCTTCTGTTCGCGCCGACCAGCCCCCGAACCCCGGGACAACTCCCGGTGAACGACGGCGGTCCGCACCCCATTGACTGGGAATGCCCGCGAGGCATCCCCGCATGCCCAGGAGACCCCCGCATGCACAAGCAGTACCCGCAGCACCGCACACACACCTTCAGACTCGCCCTCGCGACGGCCACCGCGGTCGCGCTGACGGGCGGTCTGCTCACCTTCTCGGCCGCGACGGCGACGGCCGCGGACTCCACGAAGGTCCCGCAGGCCGACTTCAACGGCGACGGAATCGGCGACGTCGCCTTCTCCGCCTCCGACGCCTACGTGAGCGGCCAGAAGGCCGCCGGCCAGCTCGTCGTCCTCTACGGCACCCACAGCGGCGTGTCCGGCGCCAAGCGCTCCACGCTCAGCCAGAACACCGCCGGCGTCCCCGGCACCGCCGAGGCCGGGGACATCTTCGGCTCCGACACGGCGTACGCGGACTTCAACGGCGACGGTTACGACGACCTCGCCGTGTCCTCCGCGCACGAGAAGTTCGGCAACGACACCGACGCCGGTGCCCTCGCCGTCCTCTGGGGCTCCCCGAGCGGCCTCACCGGCAAGGGCGTGGCCATCGCCGACCCGGCCGGCTCCTCGCACGACTACTGGGGCAAGACCATCGCCGCGGGCGACTTCGACGGCGACGGCAAGGCCGACCTGGCCGTCGGCAACTCCTCCAGCACGATCTACGTCTATCGGGGCGGTATCACCTCCACCGGCGCGGCCGGCCTCGCCCGCACCACGATCAAGCCCCCGATCCAGTCCGGCGGCACCGCCCTCGGCCCGCTGAACCTCACCGCCGGTGACATCAACGGCGACGGCCGTACCGACCTGGTGGTCGACGGCTTCGAGACCAAGACCGACAACGGCTGGAACACGAACTACTACGTGCCCGGCACCGCGAACGGCCTGAACGTCTCCGCCGCCAAGACCCTCAAGCCCGGCATCATCACGGCCATCGGCGACATCAACAAGGACGGCTTCGGCGACATCGTCAGCGGCGCGTCCTGGGACAACAAGACCGGTGACGGCACGACCATCCCGGACTCCGCGCTCGGCGGGAAGGTGAACATCACCTACGGCTCCGCCTCCGGCCCGGCCTCCACCACCGGAATCACCCAGAACACCGGCAGCGTGCCCGGCAGTTCGGAGAAGGCCGACAACTTCGGCTACGAGCTGGACCTCGGCGACATCAACGGCGACGGCTACCAGGACCTGGTCGTCAGCGCCGCGGACGAGGACCTGAACGGTGTCGTGGACACCGGCATGGTCACCGTCCTGTACGGCTCCGCGAACGGTGTCAACACCTCCTCCGGCGCCCAGGCCTTCGCCCAGAGCACCCCGGGCGTCCCCGGCAGCGACGAGAAGTCCGACCTCTTCGGCCTGGACACGAAGCTCGACGACGTCAACGGCGACGGCAAGGCCGACCTCCTCGTGGGCTCCTACGAGAACGGTGGCGACGGCAGCGTCACCTACCTGCCCTCCAACGGCTCCAAGATCACCACGACCGGCTCCCGCGCCATCTGGCCGGCCGACGCGGGCGTCTCGACGACGGGCACTCCGGCGTTCGGCGCCAACTTCGCGGACTGATCCCACCTGCTCTCGAGCCGGGCCCGCACCCACGGGCCCGGCTTCCGCACTCTTCCCCTTCCGGAGCCCGAAAGCCCGTAAGGGAGACGCGTACTCCTCCCCTTAGGGGATGTCACAGCTCGGCCCCAAACCCCCTCGGATGGCCCGCACCCAGCACGTCACCGTGCGGGACCAGGTACGTTCGATTACGTGGCTGGATTCAGGATCGGACGCGGCCGGGACGACCGGGCCCCGCAAGCGCGACCGCAACAACACCGACCGTCGTACGGACAGCAGGCTCCGCAGGGAGGCCAGCAGCCGTACGGCTACCCGCCCGCGCCCTCGCAGCAGCAGCCGTACGGGGGGCAGCAGTACGGCGGCGGCCAGCAGGGCTGGCCCCAGGCGAACGGCGGCGGCCACGGCGAGCCGGAGTACTTCGGCGACGGTCACCCGCAGCAGGGCCCCGACCCGTACGCGGCGAACAGCCCCGGTCACACCCAGTCCTTCTCGGTCGGCGAGGACCCCTACACCCAGGGCGGCACCTACCACGCCGGCCAGGTGGCGACCCCGCCGATCGGCCCCCGACTGCACTGGAAGGACCTGCTGAGGGGCATCGTCGCGGCCCCCAACCAGACCTTCATGCAGATGCGCGACTACACGATGTGGGCCCCGGCCCTGATCGTGACGTTCCTCTACGGCCTGCTGGCCGTCTTCGGCTTCGACGGCGCCCGCCAGGACGCCATAAGCGCCACCCTCTCCAACGCCGTCCCGATCGTCCTCACGACGGCCGTGGCGATCGTCATCAGCACGTTCATCCTGGGCGTGGTCACCCACACCCTGGCCCGCCAGCTCGGCGGCGACGGCGCCTGGCAGCCCACGGTCGGCCTCTCCATGCTGATCATGTCCATCACGGACGCCCCGCGTCTGGTCGTCGCCATGTTCTTCGGCGGCGACGCGTCCTTCGTACAGCTCCTCGGCTGGGTGACCTGGGTCGCGGCGGGCGCCCTGCTGACCCTCATGGTCAGCAAGTCCCACGACCTCCCGTGGCCGAAGGCACTGGCCGCGTCGGCCATCCAGCTGATCGCGATCCTGTCGATCATCAAGCTGGGCACGTTCTAGTAGGGCTTGGTCAGGTCGTTTGTGTTGATGCGTGTCCTGTCGGCCTGGTGTGGCGTTGAGAGTGTGTGACTCCGGACGAGATTGCTGTGGTGCGTGGTGAGTTGGAGGCGTTCGCGGCGGAGGTGTTCGAGCCGTTTGCGCGTAAGGACCAGCGCCGGTGGGGGCAGGTGTATCTGCGGGGGCTGCTGACCGACGGACAGCGTAAGTCGGTCGAGCCGATGGCCGCCCGGCTCGGGGAGGACGGCAATCGTCAGGCACTGGCCAACTTCATCACCACCAGCCCCTGGGACCCGGCGCACATCCGGGCCCAGCTCGCCTGGCGGATGGAGGAGGCGATCGGGCCGGACGCCCTCATCTTCGACGACACGGGGTTCCTCAAGGACGGGACTGCCTCGGCGTGTGTGTCGCGGCAGTACACCGGTACCGCGGGCAAGGTCACCAACTGCCAGGTCGGCGTCTCACTCCACCTCGCGTCCGACCATGCCTCGGCGGCGGTCAACTGGCGGCTGTTTTTGCCCCGGACCTGGGATCCCGCCTCACCGAAGGCCGATGCGGACAAGGTCGCCCGCCGCACCGCCTGCGGCATCCCGGACGATGTCGGGCATGTGGAGAAGTGGCAGCTGGCCCTGGACATGCTCGATGAGACCCGCTCCTGGGGGATCGAGGTGCCGCTGGCCGTCGCGGACGCCGGATACGGCGACGCCGCCGCGTTCCGGCACGGACTGCAGGATCGCGGCCTGAACTACGTGGTGGGGATCTCCACCACGCTGTCGGCCCAGCCCGCCGGCGCGGTGCCGGTGGCCGAACCGTATTCCGGGACCGGACGCCCGCCGGTGGCGAAGTATCCCGACAAGCCACGGCCGGTGAAGGAGCTGGTCATCGCGGCGGGCCGGAAAGCAGCTCGGCCGGTGCAGTGGCGGGAGGGCTCCCGGCCCGGCACCGGCCGCTTTGGCCGCAAGCGGATGTACTCCCGTTTCGTGGCCTTGCGCATCCGGCCTGCCGGACGCGAGGTCCGCCAGGCCACCGACGGCCCGGAGCTGCCGGAGTGCTGGCTGCTGGCCGAATGGCCCGCCGGTGAGAGCGAGCCGGTGCAGTTCTGGCTGTCCGACCTGCCCTCCGGCATGCCTCTGACCACACTGGTCCGGCTCGCCAAACTCCGCTGGCGCATCGAGCACGACTACCGGGAGATGAAACAGGCCCTGGGACTTGCCCACTTCGAGGGCCGGACCTGGAACGGCTGGCACCACCACGTCACCCTCGTCTCTGTCGCACATGCCTTCTGCACTCTGCAACGACTGGCCCGGGCCCCAAAAGACCCAGCGCCGGCCTGAGCCTCTACCAGGTCGTCCGCGAGCTGCAGACACTCCTCGCCCTCTGGACCGGCGCCTGCCCCACCTGCCACCGCAACATACCCACACCGATACGAACCTGACCAAGCCCTACTAGTGCCGCGACAGGCAACGTTCGCCCCGTCGCGACGCCCGGCACGCCCTCTCGCCGCACCGGCCGAAAGCCCAAGTACGTCCAGTACGAGGACTTCCGGCCGGCACGCCGAGAGCACGCACCGGACGCCGCTCCTTGACGGGCAAACGTTGCCTGCCGCGGCACTAGCAAGGACGCGCGGTACGCCGCGTAACGTCGAGTACGTACGAGAGGGCCCCCGGCACTGAACCACTGCCGGGGGCCTTCTCCATCCCGTGCCTGAGCCAGGTACCCAGCCTTCCCACGCCTCACGGGCCAGCGGGACGGGCCCGACCACGGGTACACGGTCCCAGGCATGTGGGAGGGTTAGGGGCTCTTGCCCTTCGGGCATCCGACGCGCTGGCCAATCAGCTCTTCCAGCCGCCGCTACGGGATCACACCCCACCGGCCCGCACTGCGGGCCGGCGCGGGCACGGGACTCGGGGCTCCGCTCCTGCCTTCGGCCCGCGCAACCCCGGCCCCGGGCCACCTGAAGATGCCCCGAGGTGATTCCCGCTTCACGCTTTGGCCCGCCGGGGACGATGCGTCGGACCGAGCTTGCTTCTCCACCCCACCCACGCACCAGGGCCAGCCTCGAGGTACAGCCGTTGACGGCCCACCGATGGACTGCAGAAGTCAGCCGCAGTACCGAGGTGAGGACACCACGACCGAGAACCCACCGGAGCGCGCAGAAGGCCGGGGATGGGGTAGGTGGGCACGGGAGGTCAACGACATGCCTCCGGCGTGGGCGCTCAGGCTCCAGGATGGAGGGGGCGTCGTTCGCGAGTGCCGGCCCGTAGGGGCGTGCGCGGGGTGCTCCCATCCCGTCCGCCATCAACCCAGGCAGAGCCGAGCAGCCGCGGCCCAGGGCGTCAAGGTCGTTCGTACAGTGGCGCCCTGAACCACGCCCGCTCCACGGTGTGTGGGTCGACGGCAGACGGGATGGGAGCTGGGGTGAGTGGTGGGTACAGGAAGAGGAGGCCCGTGCCACACTCAGGAGGCCCGGTTCGCGGGCGTACCTGACTCGGAGTGCGTATGGATCCGCGTTTTAGGAGACTTGGCAACGGCCTGATGACCTGCATCGCCGTGACTTGGTTCGGCTACCAGGCTCTATACGGCGACGGGATGCTACGGATCGCTTCCATCTTCTTTTTGGTGGTGGGCGTGGTGACGACTGCAGGCGCGGTCCTCGATTACGTCCGCCCTCGACCGAAGCGGCGCCGGTCGCTGGAGAAGCGGGACGCTGGTTGAACTGCCCATCCCCCCTGAGCCACTTGGAGCATCGCGCTAGCATCCCGCATGCCCATTCCGTGGAGATCCAGCGTGGACGTATTCGCGCGCATTTTGAGACAGCGTGCAGTCGAGCCCGAGTCTGTACGCGACGTCGACGCCACCTGGGATGCCTTCGGCGAGTTCCTCCAGGTCGAGGTCGAAGGGATCGAGCGTCTTGAGAACGATGGTGACGGCTTCATCGTCGAATGGGGCAGGTGGGGCTGGAACGACGACCAGCCTTCGATGTCCTTTGGGCGACTGCTTGCGGTCAACGGTGCCGACGACCGTGATGCCCCCGACCGGCAGCCGGAGTACTGGAAAGTCGAGCTGCAGCTCGTCTTCGGCGAGGACCCGGCATGGGCAGCGCTCGACAGCCTCGGGCATCAGGACACCGGGTTCGACTACGACGAGATCGGCATGCCCAGGACTGTCGCGCTGGGAGAGATGCGCCGGTTCATCGAGTCTTACGCCCAGCTGGCGGCCATGTGGCGAGCCGAGCCCATTCGCAGCAACCTGACCCTGGAGCAAGCGGGCTAGCTACCGAGCCCGGTACAGCACGGAAGTACAGAAACCGCAGCAACCGTCACCGGCCAACAGACACCGCGCAGGGCCGCGCAGGAACCGCAATGACTGCCTCTGACCGATCCACTTTGAGCTACGGATCAGAAGGTCACCAGCATCCCGAACAACCGAGAGCCCCTCGATGATCTTCGAGGGGCTCTTGCGCATCTGCAATCTACGAAGAAACCGCAGTTCAGAGCGCTTCTCTAGACGGTGTGATCGGCTCGCCCGACTTACGTACTACGGGCAAAACACTCCAGGGGAAGTTGATCCAGTCGTCGGTCCGCTTCCACACGTACTCGCACTTCACCAGCGAGTGGGACTTCTCATAGATCACGGCGCTGCGGACCTCGGCGACGGTGTCGACGCAGAAGTCGTGCACGAGCTTGAGCGTCTTGCCGGTGTCGGCGACGTCGTCGGTGATCAGGACCTTCTTGTCGGAGAAGTCGATGGCGTTGGGAACGGGAGCGAGCATGACGGGCATGTCGAGCGTCGTACCCACACCGGTATAGAACTCCACATTGACCAGGTGGATGTTCTTGCAGTCGAGGGCGTACGCCAGTCCACCCGCGACGAACACACCCCCGCGGGCGATGCTGAGCACGATGTCGGGCCGGTAGCCGTCGTCGGCGATGGTCTGGGCGAGCTCACGGACCGCGGCCCCGAACCGCTCGTAGGTGAGGTTCTCCCGGGCGTCGGACAAGCTCATATCCTCACTCCCCTACTCTCCCCGCTCCTCGCTCTCCCCACTTCCGCTCACACCTGGGTCCGATGGAAGTTGAGGAAGGACCGGGAGGCGGTCGGCCCGCGCTGGCCCTGGTAGCGGGAGCCGTACCGGTCGCTGCCGTACGGGAACTCGGCCGGCGAGCTCAACCGGAACAGGCACAGCTGCCCGATCTTCATGCCCGGCCAGAGCTTGATCGGAAGCGTCGCGAGATTGGACAGCTCCAGGGTCACGTGCCCGGAGAAGCCGGGGTCGATGAACCCGGCGGTGGAGTGCGTGACGAGCCCCAGCCGCCCCAGCGAACTCTTGCCCTCCAGCCGCGAGGCGAGGTCCACGGGAAGCGAGATCACCTCGTACGTGCTCGCGAGCACGAACTCCCCGGGATGCAGGATGAACGGCTCGTCCCCCTCGGGCTCGACGAGCCGAGTCAGATCGGCCTGCTCGACGGAGGGGTCGATATGGGGGTAACGGTGATTCTCGAACACCCGGAAGTAGCGGTCGAGCCGCACGTCGACGCTCGAGGGCTGCACCATGGATTCGTCGTACGGGTCGATACGCACCCGGCCGGCGTCGATCTCGGCCCGGATGTCCTTGTCTGAGAGAAGCACGCCCCGAGGATACGCGGGGACTGTCAGCATTTCGCACAGTCCCCGCGCCCCAGGTCCTACCGCTGGTCCTACCGCTGAGTCCTACCGCTGAGTCCTACCGCTTCTCGAGCATGACCGGAACGACGCTCCGGAGCCGCGCACACCGCGGACACCGGATCAATCGACCGGGGCCGAGCCGCTCGGCCTGCTGCATCGGGAACGAAGCGGTGCTGAACACGTGCCCCTCGGCACAACGGACGACGGTGCGCTCCATCAAGTCCTCAGAGTCCCTTCCCCAAGAGCCGCGTCTAACTGACGACGAAAGCCACATTACGGGATGAAAGGGACGGCCCTCCAGGCGGCACTCCAGTCCCGCCCAGACCCTCTTCCACGCCTCCACCGTACGCCCCAACTCCGGTCCCCCGCACCCACGTCCACCCCCCGAAACGCGCACCGGTCCCATGGCGTCAGCGTCAGGGACCGGGCATGAGGTAGAGTGAGCGAGCATTCGACACCGGGTAAACCGGCGTCTTACGCGGGTGTAGTTTAGTGGTAGAACATCAGCTTCCCAAGCTGAGAGTGCGAGTTCGATTCTCGTCACCCGCTCCAAAATGAAACCCCAGGTCAGCGACCTGGGGTTTACTTGTTGTCTAGACCAATTTGATGGTCGCGTGCCCTCCACGTGCCCTAACTCCACTCCCAAGGGCCGCCCGGGAGCCCCGAAGCGCCACTTCAGCCGCAGCGATACCGAATCGTCTCGAATGGCGAGACGCATTTCATGTGACCTGCGCCACTCGCCCACGAGGTAAGGGTGAAGTCGCTTTAGCAAATAGCGAGTTCGCGTGGTCCAGCCGACTGGGCTGCGAGTGGGCTTCGCAGGGCTTCACTCTCCGAGAATCCAGCCCTGGCCGGACGGGTGCTGCATCACTCGCTCACCGGGGGTTCCAACTGCGCTGCGCCACATGCCTGCTGTCGTGGACGAGTTCCGCGCCGGTTCGACTACCGCGGCCAGTAGCGAGGCGGTTCCTTGGCAGGATCAACAAGATCGAACCGCTGCTTACTGCCGGGGTTCAGACCTTTGATGTGAACGAGCTGCTGGCCTTCCGCCTCATCGAGTTCACGGACGATCAGAGGCATGGCTGCGATCACGGCGCCCATGGCCAGCCCCAGGCCAGCCATGCCTTTGTGACCGTGACTGAACCGGATGTGGTGCATGCCGGACTTCTTGATGGCCGTGGTTTCCGACGGGTCTTCCAGCTGACGCCCGTCCTTGGTGAGGAAGGCTCCGAAGCCTCTCTTGGCGGCGTCGGGAAGGAGGGCAAGATCCTTCTTCCCTGTCCACTTGATCTCGCTGACGTGGAACACCTCATGCCCGGGGAGGAGCCGCCTGAGCATCTCAAGCATCTGGACCGGGACGTTCTCGTCGATGAGGATTCGCATCAGGCAGCGCGCGGTCCCGGGCTGTAGCTGTCCACGTAGAGAGCGAAGGACACCGCGTCACGGGCGGCCTCCGCTGTCACGCCGGGATAGTAGTCGGCGATCTCCTCAGGGGCGACGCCGTCCTCCACCAGCTCCGCGACTGCGTCGAACGGGACGCGAGTGCCAGTGATGACCGGCTGCCCTCCCTGCGTCCCCGGGTCCACACTGACGTACTGCTTCGGCCTCAGAAGATGCGGAACCACGACGCCGGCTCGGGGCGCGAACTCCTGGAGGATGTCGTCCATGGTCGCAATGACCCGCTGCCCGGGATGCTTGACGAGGTCCGTTGCGTGATCGTCGCTTCCGTCGCCCACAAGGACGATGGAGTCCCCCTCAGCAACCAGGGAGTACTTGGACAGGTGCTCGAACTCACCGAATCGCTTCAGCGTGGCCAGAGACTTGCGGATCTTCTGCAGCGATACGTCTTGCCTGAGAATCGCGAACGCGCGTAGCGCCAGGACGTCCCGGAAGGAGTACAGAGCAGGCTTGGCCGCAAGCTCAGGGCAGAGAATCGGTCCATTGCCTCGGTCCTGCCGCCATGAGCGCAGTTGCCCCATGGTGGCCCCGGAAAGAGCCGCAGCCATACGAGTCGAGTACGCCATGGTCCACTCCCTCCAGGTCTCGCGAGATCTTCTACCCCAAGCATCCCAGTTGTGCGCTTCAGGACGCTACAGGAAGTACGGAGAGGCAGGACCGAACGCGGGACGGGACTGCTGCGACACTCCTAGGGTCGCGGGCCCTCAAGAGAACGCTCACGCGAGTGCTTCGGACGTAGTCGACGTGGCCACGAATAGGGCGAGCCAGTCGTGCGGCGTCGGCAGCACCGATTAGTGCACCCGACTGCCGCCCCGCTCACAGTCGACCGACTGGCGTGCCGCGGGGCAGCTTCAAGGGGCCCCTGAAACGCCGGCCGCCTGAACGAGGGCAGGGCAGGCTTATGCCTCGTGAGCCCCTCGCTGCATGCCTGGCGGGGCTTCGCGAAGCCCCGCGCGCACCTCGGCGTCGATTCCCTGGGCCAGCTTGCGCTGGTGCTTCGCCGTCGAGTGCTGGTAGATGAGCTGGGCCCGCTCCGAGGACTGGCCGGCGCGGACCATAAGGTCCTTGAGCTTGGCGCCCGTGTCGGCGGCGAGGGTGTTGCCGGTGTGGCGGAGGTCGTAGAAGCGGAAGTTGTCCGGCATGCCGACCTTGGTGCGGGCTTTGCGCCACTTGCGGCCGAACGTCGAGCGGCGGAAGGGAGCGCCCTTCTCGCCGACAAAGAGGAGACCGTCCGGCTCCTTCTCCGCGAACCATTGCAGGTGGCGGCGTACCTCAGGCTTCAGGAACTCCGGCAGGTAGACCGTGCGCTTGCCCGCCCGGGTTTTGGGGTCGCCGGTGACGCGCTTGCCGTTGGTCAGCTCCGGAGACGCCTGCGTGATGCGCAGGGAGCACTCGTCGACATCGACACTGTGGCGGCGCAGTTCGGCCAGCTCCTCCGGGCGAAGGGAAGCGAAGGCGCCGAGCAGGACCATCAGGCGCCAGCGTGGGCCCATGGCGTCGGCGAGGTCGAAGACCTGCTCGATGGTGGCGGTGGGGCGTTCGTCGGCCTCCTCCTTGCCCGCGCCCTTGATGCGGCACGGGTTGGTGCGCAGGAGGTCGTCGTCGACGGCCGTCTGCAGGATCGCCTTCAACAGGCGGTACGACTTGGCCACCGTCGTGGCACCGGTCGCCTTCAAACGCTCGGCACGCCATGTGCGAACGGAGGGCGGGGTGATCTCGTCCAGGTCCTTGCCGCCGAAGGTCGGCAGGATGTGGAGGCGGAGGAGCCCGTCGTAGCGGTCGACGGTGGTGGGGGCCAGGGCGCGCTCCTCCATCCAACGCAGTGCGTACTTCTGGAAGTTGACCGCGCCGGCGTCCGGGTCGCGCCATACGTCGCGCTCGATGTCCGCGCGAACGAGGTTGAGCCAGTCCTGGGCGTCGGACTTGGTCTCGAACGTCTCCGGGGCGGTGTGCCGCTGCCCGTCGGGGCCGATGTAGCGGGCCTGCCATCGACCAGAAGGGAGCTTGCGGGTCGTGCCGAACTCGCGCCGCCGCTGCGGCTTGCGTCCCGCCATCAGGCTGCCTTCCCGTAGCGGGTACGGGCACGGCGGACCGGCTCGACGGTGCGCGCCTCGACGTACTCTGCGACCGCGCTCTCGGGTATGCGGACCGGGCGGCCGAGCTTCACGTAGCGGATGCGGCGTTCGGCGATCAGGCGGCGGACGAAGCGCTCGCCAGTGCCGAGCATTTCGCCGGCCTCGGCCACGGTCAGGAGGCGGTCAGCCATTCGCGATCACCTCCGTCGCGGAGGGGCGCTGGGGGCAGGCGGGAGCCAGGGGTATTGCGGGCAGGGTGCAAGGGTGGTGGGTCCTCACTCGGGTGCGGGATGGGGCGAGCCGTGGCGTGGCGGTAGTGGCTCAGACGGCAGGGCGGCCGGGCAGGAGCGCTGGTGCCGGGACGTGGAGGGCCTCGGCGATCGCGATGAGGTCGTCGACGTCACATCGGCGCTGGGCGCGCTCGATGCGGGACAGCATGGTGTTGGACATCGGGCGGCCGAGGGCTGTCACGCGGTCGGCCAACTGCCTTTGTGACAGGCCGCGTTCGGCGCGGAGGATTTCGATGGCACGGGCCGCCTGCATTCCTGCCGGCCCGATTTCCAATGAGCGTGGGGGCATGGCTCCAATTGAAAGGCTCAATCGCCGGTTTTGGTAACCGGCGATCTTCGGCTATGTTGCGCTCGCGTCGTACGCCGGGGAGAGGTTTCCGGGGTCGGGACGGGGGTTCGGACCGATGCGTCGATCGATACGCTGACGTGCGGTGTTGTGTTGTAGCTTCCCCGTCGGCGGCGCGTCAACGGCTTGCCGATGTGATGCTTCTGGCTTCGCCTGACGGTCCGTTATTTCGGCAGCGGCCGATTCGGGTTTATAATTTTGGCAATGCCTAGCTCGCAGTAAGCGTTCGCCGTCAGCTGTCTGATTTCTCGACGGAATGCTGGACTTGAGCGGCATTGATGTGGCTGTCTTGGCTATACGACGCCACCAGCCCTCCCTCGCGTCTTCGGCCGAGGCGGTGGGCCAACCCCCTCCCTGTGCACCGCCCGACAAGGGCCGACTGCACCTTCATGCCCCGACCTAGGAGCCGCCGCCCGATGAGCTACGACGCCCGCGAATGGGTGTGGGACCACAGCCGCAGCAAGGGCACCGCCCGCATGGTCCTCGCCCTGATCGCCGATCGGTGCCGCGACCGGCACTGCGTCGCTTATGCGTCCGTGCCCACCCTGATGAAGCGCGCCAACGCCTCCCGCACCGCCGTGCGCGATGCGCTCGCCAAGTTGATCGCCGACGGTGAGCTGGTGCAGCTCCCCGACCGCAAGGGACCACGGGGAGAGACGTACTACCGCCTCCCAACCGCCGCCCAATTCATCGCCGATGAGTCCCGGGAGGGGAGCCGGAATCCGGCACCCCAAGGGGGTCGGAATCCGACCCTCGGGGGGTCTGAATCCGACCCTGTCGAGCCCTTCGAGGGGGGATCGGAATCCAACCCCGGGGAACAGAATGCGACCCCCAGGGGGTACGGATTCCGACCCGAAGGGGGTGCGGATTCCGACCCCCAGAACAGAAGAGAACCGAAGGTGAACGGTAGTAAGAGCAGCAGCTCTCCCTCGCTCATCTCCGCCACCGAGTGGCAGATCGACGACAGCGCCCGCGCCTGGCTCCAGCACGACGGGCATCTCGACCGGCTCGGCGAGCACGCCCTGCACGCCGCCGACGCGAAGTGGCGCACCTACCGGAGCTCGTGGGAACCCCGCACCGCCGACGCGTGGGCCGCCGACTGGCGCGCGTGGATCGCCCGGGAACGCACCCCCACCCCCGGCCGCCCGAACCTCTACGCCCTGCCTGGTGGCACACCCACACCCCCCTCGTCCACCGGCATGACGCGCAGCGAGGCGCACATGGCCGCTCTGCTCGCCGCCCTCGACTGACCGACCGGAATGGAGTAACCACCCTGGAACGAAACGAAATCGCCGCCGCCCTGGCTACATCGGCCGCCTCGATCCCCGCACCACCCGCACTGGCACGGACGAAGCCCGTGACCAGATCGCCCAGTGGCACGAGCTGCTTCACGACGTGCCCTTCGCCACCGCCCACGGCTGGGACGTCCGCGAGGCGATACGGGCCCACGTCCTGGGCTCCCCGTACCCGATCCTTCCGGTGGACGTCGCCCGCAAGTGGCGCGCCTACCGACGCGACCGCCTGGACCGGCACACCGATCCCACTCCGGTCGCCGATCCGGACGACCCCGCCGCCTGGCGCACCGAACTGCTCGGCACACGGCACGCCGTCGCCACCGGCATGGCCGCGCCGTCCCCGCACCGACAGCTCACCGGGGGCCCGCACCGGGACCTCGATGCCCGCCTGGCCGCCGTCGGATCGTCCACCCCGCCGGCCGTCCGCGCGGCGCTCGCCCCCTACCGGCCCGCGCATGCCGCCCGCGAGGCTGTCGTCGCCGCCGGACAGCCGGACGCTCTCAGCGTCCCGTGCCGGTGGTGCCACGCCGACAAGGGTGAGCCCTGCCGTACCAGCGCCTGGGACTCGACGGTCACGCCCGGGGCAACGCACCCCGCACGAGGCCGCACCCCACCCGCGTGGACCTCGCCGTGGTGGAACTGGCCCAGCAGGACGCCGTGTGACCCGCGGCTGCCGTGCCGGCGCCTGAGCAACGGCCCCTCCACCGCACCCCAATCCCACCTTCACCGCCCGTCGGCAGCACCAATGCCATGCCCGGACGGCTTCCTCGGAGACCTCTCCCCATGCCCGCCTAGGCCCACCCTGGAGATATCTGACTTGCCCTCCCCCACCCCGATACCCCCGGCCGCCAGCCCCAACACCGACAGCCATCGCTCTCGCATCGCCCGCCTTCGAGCTCGCTACCGCCACCGCGCAGACGTACACGCCGGGGGCCACCGCGCGAACCGCGGTGCACGCTTCACCCTCGTCGTCGGCCTGATGGCTGTGGTCCTCATGGCCTTCCGGGTCTCCTGGAACGCACTGTCCGACGTGGCCCGCGCCATCGGCGCCGACTCCACGGCCGCCCTGCTGTACCCGATCGTGGTCGACGGGCTGATGGCCCTCGCGCTGACCGCCACACTCGTGCTGCCCGACGCCGACCGGAAGTTCGCACTGCGGGTCCTGGCGACCTACACGATCGCCAGCCTCCTGTTGAACTACGTACACGGCCTCACCCCGGCACTGCACACCATGCCGACCCGGTGGGGCCGACTGACCGACTGGGACCCGGCGAACTGGGCCCTCGTACTGCTGGCCACCTCGCTCCCGGTCGGGTCGATCTACTTCGGGTCGGACCTCGTCGCGAAGGTGCTGCATCACCACCCCGAGTCGGCCGACTCTGCCGAAGCGGTTGGCCAGCAGGCCGACGAGCAGGACGCACGGTCGACCTCTGACCAGCATCAATCGGCCCCCGAGCAGCCGACCGAGTCGGCCCCCGCAAAGGCTGCCAAGACTCCCGTGCCGAGGCCGGCCGAGGCCACCCAGGTGGCCCGCTCTACCCGACCGCCTCGGTCGACCGCCGCGGTTGAGTCGACCGGAGCCGCCCCGAGCCGTGCGACCGGTCGGGCCACCGCCACTGCCGAGTCGGCCTCCGACCGCCCCCGCACCGACGCTGAGGTCCTCGCCGAGGCCCGACTCCTGACCGCCGACTGGAGCGCCGACCGGCTGACCGCCCAGCGCCTGCGCAGCGAACTACGGATCAGCCAGACCCGCGCCCGCACCCTGCGCAACCAGCTGAAGGCCGAACGCACCGACCGGCCAGACCCCGTCGCCTACGACGACATCGAGGCCGAGCCTCCTCGCGACGGACCCCATGAAGCCGCCTCCGAGCACCAGAGGCATCTCGGCACAGCCGCCGTCGGCACCACCTGAGACCCGCAAGCGCACCGACCACCCCGGCCTTCCGGCTCACCCCATGCCCTGGGCAGACAAGCCTGGGGCACGGAGGTTGGGCAGCGCGAAGTACCCGGCACCAGCACCCCACGGAGAACCGCCCCATGCACGACCCGAACCACGAACTCCCCACCCCTCAACAGGAGATGACCACCGGCCTGAACAGCACAGCAAGTTGTACCGGGAGCAATGCTCCCGGAGTCCCCGCCCCTGGGGTGGCGGGAGCAGCCCGGCGCCAGGGGGCACCGGGCCGTCAGGCAGCGACCGAGGGCGGACCGCAGCCGGGAGAGAACCGACAGGCCGAGTCCCTTGCGAAGAGACGTCAGCGCGCACGCCAGCCGAAGTCGCGCAAGCGCGTGCACCAGCCCAGTTGCCGCATGAACGAAGACGAGTTCAAGCGTTTTACCGACGCCGCCGCCCACTGCGAGATGTCCAACGCCGCCTTCCTCGCCTACGCCGTCGACAAGGCCGCCCGCGACCTGACCCGCACCGCCGCCGAGATCGCCACCGAACGGGAGGTCATCGACGAGCTGTTCGCCGCCCGTCGGCACCTGGGCCGCATGCACGGTCTGTTCAACCAGGTGGCCAAGGTCCTCAACTCCGGCGCCGACGCACCCCACCTGGACGCTGCGGCCGAGGTCGTCCGAAGCGCCGCCCGCCGCATGGAGGGCGCCGCCGATGCCCTGCTCGCCCACCACGACCGCGGTGCCCCTGCGTGATCCCCAGCATCCACAAGAGCGGCAGCGAGACCATCGGGCTGATCCGCTACCTCTACGGCCCCGGTACCCAAGAGGAGCACATCGACCCACACCTGGTGGCCGCCTTCGACCCGCTCACCCCCGACCCCGGCCGCGACCCGAAGGCCACCTACGAGCAGCTTGAGCACCTGCTCGACCAGCCCGTGACCGCCCTGCCCGCCAGCAAGCGCCCCAAGGAGCACGTGTGGCACCTGTCGGTGCGGGCTGCCCCCGAGGACCCGATCCTGTCCGACGAGGACTGGGCGGCCATCGCCCGCCGCATGGTCGCCGCCACCGACATCGCCCCCGACGGCGACGAGCAAGCCTGCCGGTGGGCAGCCGTCCGCCACGCCGACGACCACATCCACATCATCGCCACCCTCGTGCGCGACGACGGCCGCCGACCCCGTCGGCACAACGAGGCCCGCCGCGCCCAGGCAGAATGCCGCCGCATCGAAGCCGACTACGGGCTGCGCCGCGTCCCGCCCGGGGACGGCACCGCCGCCAAGCGCCCTACAAGCGCCGAACTCCACAAGGCGGAACGCGAGGGCAGGGAACAATCGGCGCGCGAGGGACTGCGCGAAACCGTACGCCGCGCGGTCGCCGGGGCCACCAGTGAGGAGGAGTTCTTCGACCGGCTGGCCTCCGCCGGCCTGCTGATCCGCAAGCGCGTCGCGCCCTCCGGCGACCTGCTCGGCTACAAGGTCGCTCTCGCGGACGACCGCAACGGCAAGATGGAACCAGTGTTCTACGCTGGCTCCACCCTCTCTCCCGACCTGTCCCTGCCCCGCATCCGCAAACGCTGGTCCGGTGACCGCGACGCCGCCGGCCGAAGCGACAGGGCGCCGTCCGGCCGGGCCTCCGATCCCACGCCAAGCAATCCGGCCACCGCGCGACGCCGGGCAGCCACCTCGGTGTGGCAGGCGGTGCTGGTCATCGACAGCGGTGAGGGCGGCCAGGTGGCCGCGCACGTCGCCGCCGCCGGGGAGGTCCTGGACGCGCTCGCCAAGACCTCCGCCGCCCACACCCGCACCGAACTGCGCGAAGCAGCCCTCGCGTTCGAGCGAGCCACCCGCTCCCACATCAAGTCCGTACGCGGGCACGATCGCGGCCTG
Organism: Streptomyces sp. NBC_01450; assembly: GCF_036227505.1. Taxonomy (NCBI): domain Bacteria; kingdom Bacillati; phylum Actinomycetota; class Actinomycetes; order Kitasatosporales; family Streptomycetaceae; genus Streptomyces; species Streptomyces sp. NBC_01450. The sequence goes on from NZ_CP109480.1 coordinate 5,568,296, forward strand.
CGCCAGGCCGCACGCGACCTCGTCTACAGCGGGCCGGCGCTCGGCCGCGGGGAGGACGGGGCGACCACAGCAATGGTGATCGACATGGCGTTCTTCCTCGTCACCGCCGCCGCCCACTGGCACGCGAAGAAGGGGCACGCTCAGCAGGCAGCCGCTGCCCGAGAGGCCGCCGGACACCTGCGCGCCGCCTATCGGGCCGCTGCCGACGTCCCGCTGGGCGTGCTGCACCAGCGAGGTCGGCGCCTGTCGCAGTCTCTGCGCCAGAGGCAGACCGCCCACCTGCGTCAAGCGGTGCCGGAGCTGGCGGAGCAGGTTCTCACCGAACCGGGCTGGCACGCCCTGGCCGCCACCCTCGCCGACGCCGAGAGCTCCGGCCACGACCCGGCGGCACTGCTGGCCGAGGCCGCCGCGCGGCAAGAGCTGGGCACCGCCGGTTCGATCAGCGACGTGCTCGTATGGCGCCTGCGGTGCCTGGCCGACCTACCCGCCGACGCCACCCCCATGCCCGAACACACCACCGCTGCCCCGAAGGGCGGGAGTACTGTCCGGCCCTCGCCAAGCCGACACGACAGACCGCACAACGCACGGTAATCCGGGGCCTACGCTGGTGCCCCTCCGCCAAGGCAGAGGGGCACCAGTAAAGCAGGGTGGTCACGAGCCGGCGTTCGGTGATCTCCACCGTCCCTCCGACGCCGGCATCGAGCTGGCCACCTTTCCCGAGGCCGTCGTTGTCACCAGCCTGTTCACCTCACCACACTGGCGAGACCACTCTCAACTGCGCACCGAAACGGCAAGGCAACTCGGCATCCAACCAGACAAGTTGCCTTGCATGAAAAGATCCCGCACGTGATCGAAGCATGGTCCTTCAACAAGGGTGAGGGCGCTCTCCCGGTGAGAGCTGAGGCAGCCGTCGAAGAGCTCGGCAGGCGGATCGCCGACGGGAAACTCGAGTCGTGGCCGCACAGCTCAGCAGGGCGACATCTCGCCGTCACGACGAACACCGAACGAGCGATGGTCATGCTGCTCGACGAAGAAGGCAACCCTGGTGCACACGCGTCAGACCCAGGGGCCGAAGACTGGAGCGACGGCTTCATCCTGGAAAACGTTTGACAGCGAACCTAGTCGTGCGGGGTGAGCGCGCTGGGAGGGGGTGTTGTATGGCCGTACCGGCTGGGCGGCTGAGGCCGTGCCGTACGTCGAGGTGTCGTCCGTGGACGCCGCAGGCAAGCGTCGGCGGCGTCCCCTGCTGGACTGCGCGACGGCGAGGTTCGAGGACGTGGTTCCGGTACGGCCGTTTCGGTCGTCGCAGGGTTCGCGCCATTTCCCGGGCTGTACTGGTCGGCGACGACCGGGCAGCACGTCGGCTTGGAGTCGTGGCTGGAGCGGGATCATCTCGTGCTCATGGACTTCGATCCCGCCGTGATGCAAATCGCCTCCCAGCCGTTCTGGCTGCACTGGCACGACGGTTCGCGTGAGCGCCGGCATGCCCGGGCCTCTTCGTGCGCCGCTCGGATGGCTCGGCCGTGGTCGTCGACGTCCGCGCCGACGATTGGATCGCGCCGCGCGATGCCGAAGCGTTCGAAGTGACACGCCACGCCGGCAACGCGGCCGGGTGGCCTTCAAGCGGGTGGGGTGCCGGAGGCGGTGCTGCTGGCGAACGTGCGGTGGCTGTCGCGCTACCGTCACCCCCGCTGCCGGCAGGCTCCGGTCGCTGCCCGGCTGATGGAGGTCTTCTCGCAGCCCGGGCCGTTGGTGCCCGGGGCCGCTGCGGCTGGCGACCGGAGCCACGGACACCGAGATGTTGCATGTAGCCAATCCCCCGCAAGCCCTCCAGACTGTCGCCGGCATGACACCCCTCGGCCGACTCGGACAGCCTGCCGACGTCGCCGACGTTGCCGCCTTTCTTGTCGGCCAGGACGGCCGGTGGATCACCGGTCAAAACCTGCGGACGACCGGCGGCCTGGCCTTATCTTCAAGATGGGCGAGATCCGCGAACACCTCGCAGAGATCGGATGGTTGACAACCGATGCCGTCGCCCTGCACGCCGCTCGGCACGAGGGAAGGGTGGCCGCTACGGCCGGCGGCGCAGCATGTTCATGACGGTCATGGTAAGCACCGTCTCGCCGTGCTGGTTGAGTACCTCGACCTCGGTGTGCACGATGCCGCGGTCGGGCTTGGAACGGGAGATGCGGGCTTGGGCGATCGTAGCCCGGACCGACAGGGTGTCGCCTGGCCGCACCGGCCGCTGCCAGCGGAGTTCGTCGACGCCGGGAGATGCGAGCGAGGCGACCTTGCTGAGGTAGTGATCGGCGTACAGGCGCATCATGACGGCGGTGGTGTGCCAGCCGCTGGCGATCAGCCCCTGGAATGGTCCGGCCTGCGCCGCCACGGGATCCGTGTGGAAGCTCTGGGTGTCGAAGCGCCGGGCAAAGTCGAGGATGTCCTGCTCGGTGAGGGTGCTGCTGCCGAATACGTGCACGGCGCCCGGCACGTAGTCCTCGAAGTAGCGGTCCTCGATGGGGTGGGTGAAGTTGTCGGTGGCGGCAGGGACGGTCGTCGTCATGGACGCCCTCTCACTCGGCTCCCCGCCGAGCTCGACGAGGCGTGGTGAACGATGGGGCGTACGGTAACGGGCGGTCGCCTCTCCGACGGCGGGGATGATCCAGGATCGGCCACGGTCTGCCCGGCCCGACGGGCAAGCAGACAGCGCAAGGTCACGGACGAGCTGCTACCAACCCATCAACCACATAGATCTCTTCCACCATCTCATCAGGGAAAGCCTCGCGCAGTCGCCTGCGCTCCTCGGCGAGAAAGGCCCGGTTCGTGGCCTGATCGAGGACAAGAAACGCGGAGCGGCTGCTGATATTGGCGAGGTGCGTGTCGAGGGGGACTATCCGCTGCCAGCGGATCTGCTGGCGCACGACCCGCAGTCCGGTCAGCCCCGCGAGCCGGATGGCCTCGCTGTCGTTGGGACGCACCGCGGAACGAGCGGGAACTCCGCAGTGATGCGAGATGCGTTCGTGCTGGGCGCGGATCCATGGCACATCGAAGGCGGTGGTGTTCCACCAGATCGCGAGCGCACCGTCCGTGCGCAAGACCCGCAGAGCCTCCGGAACGGAACGGCCAGTGTCGGTCCACTGCCATGACTGCGCGTACGTGATGAGGTCGTGCGAGGCATCGGCGAGTGGCAGGGCATTGCCGTCTCCTCGCACGATCGGCACGTCCGGGAGCACCCGCCGAAACTCGACGACCATCGCGTCACCAGGCTCGACGGCGACCACATCAGCACCCCGCTCACACAGCAAGGAGGTCGCAATTCCTGTGCCCGCACCGACATCAGCGACGCGGACACCCTCCAGGGAACGGCCCAGGAATTCCTCGACGAAGTCGAACAGCGCGGGCGGATACGACGGGCGGCTCGCCTCATACTGGGCAGCAGCCGAGTTGAACGAATGAGCACGTGAGCTGGCAGTCATCTCCTCATCATCGGTCCCTGACCCGGTACAACAGAGCACCGATCACCCAACCCGGTGACCATTTCCGGTCACGGCTAGCGCCCATCGGCGCCCGGCAGACGCCGAAGCCTGCAGAGCTGAATGATTCGAGGCCGGCAACACACACTGGATCAATTTCGGACACGCCTAATCCGCCGAGATGACAGCCTCGATCAGGCCCGGAAAGCGGCGGTCCAGATCCTCTTTCCGCAGGCGCATGTACAGCCCGTTCCCGGCGTCGCGCTGATACACCAAGCCCGCCTCACGCAAGACGCGCCAGTGACGGGTGCGACTGGACTTGCCCACCGGCAGATCGAAGGAAGCACACAACCGCTCCTCCTCCGGTCCCGCGGCCAGTTCAGCCACGACCCGACGCCGGTTCGCATCGGCCAGTGCCAAAAGGATGGCCCCCACTTCCAGCTCCTCAACCCGAGGATGCGCCAACTCACCCGCCGCCATCACTCCACCCCTCGACAAGGTACGCGCGTGCGCGTACCTTACGTTAGGTACGCAGCGATGCGTACCTTACCGCTGCCGGGGGAGCCATGTCTGCACCTACATCATCACGTCGCCGCATCCTGTCGCGCATCCGCTCGTCACTGCGCAAGCTCCTACTAGCCGAGCACTCACCCTTCATGACCCTGTGACTCCCAGATAGGGCCTCGGGCCCGCCCTAGCTGTGCCGCACGTGGAGACGGCAGGAACGCGACCGCGGCTCGGGCCCTCCGACTTACCCGTGCTCAGCCCGAGACGGTCATAGTCAGAGGATCAGCGACAGCCTTTGCCATTCAACTCAGTCCGTCCAGGTCAGCGCGACAAGCACGACTAACTTCGCCGTCAAAGGACAGCTGAGCTACGCCGACTCGATTCGGTGACAACGGGCCGTTCCCCGAGGGAACGCGCCGTCTGTTCCCAGGAGGAACGCTCGTCCTGTTCCCTCAGGGAACGGCCGTGATGTGCTCGCCCTCCCAGCATGTTCACCTCATGTGAGGCGGAGGGCGCCCAGCGCTACGCCCCCTTGGCGTACTCGACGAATGCCGCCCAGCTGTCCCGCTGGACGGCCAGGATTGCCCGACCGCGCGCCTTCGTGTCCCGCACCATCACGTGCTTCAGGTCGTTGTCGGCCACCTCAACGCAGTTCTCCGTCCCTGTGTAGGAGCTGGTGCGCCAGTTCGGGGCCTCGGGCTGCATGTTGTTCTCCTAGTCGCTCGGTATCTGATCGAAGTGGTGGATCGCGGTGAGGATGAGGTCTCGGACTGCGGTCCCGTAGACCGCTGACTGCTTCAAGAGGGCGAACGCCTTGGTGTACAGCTCGATTTCTCGGGGCTGGGTGACGGAGAACTCCGCCGAGTACGTCTCGACGAGGACGAGCTTGTCGTCGAACATTGAGAAGGAGTTGCCAGGCCAGATCCCCAGGGGTGCGGACCGGGGGATGATTCCCAGGCTCAGCCGGGGGAGCCGCATCACCGCCAGCAGGCGGTCGAGCTGCCCCTTCATCACCTCCGGGCCGCCGAAGTTGGTGTAGAGCGCCTGCTCGCCGAGCACCACGTTGAAGATCCGATTGCCCTGGTACAGGTACTGCTGCCGTTCGAGCCGCTTGGCGGTGGCGGCTTCCGCGTCGTCGGGGATCTCGTAGTAGTCGACGACCTGCCGGAACGTCTCGGCCGCGTATTCCGCCGTCTGGAGCGTTCCCCACACGAGCGTCGGGTGCCAGATCCGGAAGACCTTGGTCTTGGCGTAGACCGGCAGGGCCTTGCGCTGCCGTCGCTCCGCCCCCGTCTGGAGTTGTCGGCGCCACTCAAGCCACAGCTCGTCGATGTGGCGCACCGTGGCTATCAAGTCCTCGACGTGCTCTTGCCGATCGGTCTTGATGCACCAGACGCGAATGTCGTCTTCGCTGGGGTTCTGCTTGCCGTTCTCCAGCCGGGACACCTTGGACTCGGCCCACCCCGTGGCCACGGCGAATGCCCGGCCGCTCGCGAACCCCGCATCCTTGCGGAATCCGCGCAGCCGGGCACCCAGTGCCTCGCGTGCTTCTTGAGCCTGGTTATTCACTGATGGGTCAGGGCTTGTACTCGGCGTGTGGGACGGCGGCGGACCAGAGCAGGTCACGCACGCGGACGCACTCGGCCACGGTGTCCGGGTCCTCGACGATTTCCGACCCCAGCACCCTGCCCTCCGGGTCGAAGTGGCCAACAGCGAGGATACGGTCGTCGTACAGCCACCAGTCGTTGCCGTCGAGCGGGAATGTGATGCCTTCCGGCAGCCGGTGCCGCGGAAGCCATCGGATGTCCTCGCCAGCCTCCAGGTTCAGGTGGGTCAACGAGCGCTCCCAACCGACGTACTGGGAGTGAGGTTCCGTGATGACCCGGACGCGCCTGACGGTCTTCCCTTCGCCCGACACGCGCTTCATGAGCGTCATCCAAGGGTCGAGCCACGCGTAGTCGTCAGGCTCTCCCCGCTGCCACCGCACGTAGGGCGTGTCCTCGACGGGAGACCCGTAGTCGTCCCTCAGCTCCAGGTGGAAGGCGTCGCGTTCGAAGCCGTGGAACAGCTCGTCACGCTGGGCTGGGGTGATCAGGTCCACTGCTCTCCTTCAGTAGGGCCGTGATCGAGGACTTAGGAACCTCGATGCAGGTCTCATAGTCGGGCATCCGCATCTGGCTCAGCGCCTCGGGATCGGTCATTTCCGGGCCTTGCAGGATGCACGTGTCCTGTTCCGTGACGAGCATGATCGGGGCGGTGAAGCTCTTGATCTCGCCGGTCGTGTGTCCGTCCTTCGTCAGGTGCTCGAACAGCTCCGGCGGTACCTCGATCACTGTCTGACCTTCGGGCACGTCGAGTTGCATCAGCAAGTCGTTCGCGAACACCTTCCATCCTTGGATGACGTAGCTGTCCTGATCGCTGGCGTACAGGGTGGGGCTGTCTCCGGGGGTGGAGTTCTTACCAAGGAACCGTAGCTTCACGGCCACTCTCCCGTCCGCTGCCTTGCGCCGGTTTGCGCGACACATCGATAGTCCTTTCGGCGTTAGACGACGTCAATCGAGATGCTGCAAACTCGCGCAATCTGCTTGGAAGTTGGGAGAAGGTAGTCCTACGGTCATTACAAAACCCGAGCAACCCAGGGAAGCCAGCGGAACGCGCCTCGGTGCGGCGCCGGGAGCAACCTTCCTTCCCGTGACATGCGGAGGACAGCAATGGCCCTTGCCTTGCAGAGTGCAACCGCTCCCGAGGCGACGCTCGGGAGATTTCGGAGCGCTTCCAGCGGCATAGCCGGTGCTGTTCCGCCACAGGGAAGGTTTCCGCACGTACGCGGTCCGGGGAGAGGCATGGACCAGCCCGCTCGCTTCGTCATCTCATGCACCCGCGCACCGCAGTGTGTGCGGCAACTGCGCCGCATCAGTGCCGCTCATCTCCGGCTGTGGGGGATCGGATCCTGCATCGACACAGCCAACCTGCTCATCAGTGAGCTGGTCACCAACGCCGTCCGGTACGGCGAGACGGAGGACGTCAGCTTCTCCGTCTCATACTGGCGGGGCGAGGTCCGTGTCGAGGTGGCCGACGGGACTCCGGGACGCCCTCAGGTGAAGAGACCGACCGCCGACGAGGAGAGCGGTCGCGGCATGCTGATCGTCGAAGCCCTCGCCGAGGACTGGGGCACCAGCGAGGACGGCACCCTCACGTGGTGCACGATCGCCGTACCGGAGCCAGTGGTACCCAAGTCGGGCTTCTGGTGCGAGTGGCGCCAGGAGGACGGCAAGCCGCTCGCGCTCGCGGCCCTGCCCACGCCGGACCGCGCGATCCGCTGGGCCCGCATCCAGATGCGTGTCATCGCCTCGGCCATCAACGCATCGCTGGTCGGCCTCGTCTGGGACTGGCTGTCCGACGGATGGCGTGAGCCCGCCGAGGCGCTGAAGAACGGTGAGGAGTTCACGCTCCCCCTCTCGGCTGGCCCGTACAACTTCGTCTGGCACGCCCGTCCAGTGAGTTTCGTACCCATTGTCGGCGGGAGCCCTCTGCCTCACCTCGCGGAGGAGGAGCCGGAATGGGACTGAAACCTCGCGAGCTGTGGAGCCGCTTCGACCGGCGGGAGGGGAGCCGCTTCCGGTGCGAGCCGATCGACATTCCCGTGCCAGAGATCGGCGAAATCTCGGTGGCCGGCAGTGCCTTCCGGAACCACTCGGTATGAATCCCAGCGCGGTGGCCTGCTCCCTCGGACAGGGGCAGGAGCGATCGCTGCTACCACTGGGGCCAGTGATAACGACATCGGAAGCCGGGTACGTCGGCACCGACGGCGAACGCGCACTCGCCGACGGAGGTCTACTGAAACCCTCCGGGCTGGTCCTTCGCCCACCACAGGAACGCGGCGGAGTGCTGCTGGTTGGCGAAGCCCTCGCCGACGAGGGTGTGCAGCAGGTCGTTGCTCCAGAGGATGAGCCGGCCTCGGGTCCAATTCACGGACTCGGGCGCCGGCAGTTCGATTCCGTAGACCGCCCGGGCTATCTCGCGCTTGCCACCCGCCTCCGTCGTGTACTTGAGGATCGACAGGAAGCGCTCGGGCTGCACCACGCACAGCACTCTCGTGAGGAGCGCCTCCTTGAAACCGGTCATGGCGAACGGCTTCGTTCCGGCCAGCAGATGATGGAGCCGGTCTTCGAGTGGTTCGTCGTCGGGTCCGTAGAGGAGGTACTCGATGGTCTGACGGGTCGATTCCCCGGCCGCCACGTCGCCCATGGCGTTCCAGGCGGAGTTGAACGTGGCCTGGTTGCCGGGGTGGGCTCCGACGTCGGAGTTGGCGAAGTCCTTGAGGAATCTGGGATCGCAGGTGTGCAGCCCATCGAGGGAGAAGATCTTCTGATACCTCGCCCAGTATTCCGCGACCTGGGGGTCGAAGTCGGGTTTGGTGGCCAGGTACTGCGTCTTGAGGCGGGCCGCTCGTTCCAGCCACCTGGGGTCGACGTCATCGGGTTTCGGAAAGCGGGCCTTGAGGTCGCCGAAGGAGCGGGACGGCTCCTTCGGGGCGGTGCGCTCGCCGTGCTCCCACGCGTAGCCGCACCGGTGCTTCACGACTCGTCTTCCGTCGTCGAGTACACGAACGAGTTCGATGTCTTCGTCGTCACTGCACAACGGGCACATGGCCAATCCCATGGTTCCCCCACTCCGTCGGTCTCCGCACCGCAGACCGGTGTGTTCCTCGCCCGAGGGCCGCATCTTCGCATCCAGCCGCGTCAGTCGCCGGTGAGCGGCAGACCCGGGAGACACCACCCCATATTGGCATAGTGCAAAGATGAGAGGCACAACCACGCGTGGCCACATCCTTCTCGCAGTGTCCCTGTCCGTGACACTCACTGTCCTGAACGCAGGGTGCACGAACAGTCCTTCCTCCTCCCGAGCCAGTGCCTCCGTTTCCCCGTCCGACGGCGGCCCTGCCGTCCCGTGCCGCATCCATGTGGACGTCTCCGACGTCCACATGACGATCGCGGATACCGTCGCGCGCCTCGACCGCTCGGGCGACGGTTCGCTCAGCATGACGGTGCGCAACGACGACGGCGTCACCGAACACCTCGGCATGGTCGCGACGCCGGACGGCGGACGTGGTGTCCTGGTCGGCGGGAAGTCGGCCGAGGGCAACGGTTCACTGTCCGCCGCCGGCATCCTGCTGCTGAGCGGAACCACCGTCACCGCACGGCGTCACCGCCGCGCACACGCTGCCGGTGGCCCTGCAGTTCGGCACGGCCGGAATGGTCAGGTTCCAGGCACGAGTCGCCTCATCCTGGCGCTTCTGACCGATGCCCGCGCAAGTGACCCGACGCCGCTGCGTATCCTGCCGTGGCGCCGGTGAGGGCGGCTTCCAGCGCCTGGGCACGGTCGGCGTAGCGGGTGATGCGGGTGATCAGACCGCCGTTGACATCGAAGACGTGGTATCCCACGGTCTCCGGGTCGGCCGGCGGTACCGGGCCGTGGATCCGGAGTCCGATGACGACGGCCGCCGGATAGGTAAAAGTCTCCTCGGCCCGCGCCCGCAGTCCGAGCGCGTGCAGACGGGAGCAGCGGCTCAGGACGTGGGAGCGGGCGTGGCAGCCGGTTTCACCGCCTTCGGGCGGACTCCAGTGCACGTTCGGATGCAGAAGTCCGGCGAGCAGTCGGCGGTCTCCAGGGCTTCGCGCAGGCGAGCGGTGACGACGCTCGGGCCGGGTCTGGGACTTGATGGCATCTAACTCTCCGCGTGCCGGGGCTGCTCGCCAGAACTCTCCGTCGTCCGCGCCGACTTCGTCCGACGCGAGCTCTGTCCGTTCGTGTCCGCCGTTCCCGCCCAGGCCGGTACCGCGGCGAGTTGACGCAGGTACGGTCGTTGCCTGCCAGTAAGTGCGATGCCGGCGATGCGGCCCGTTCCGGGCTGGTCGGCGAGCCGCAGGGCGAGTCGGCGCAGCCGCAGTTGCCGGGGGGAGGCGGGGACGAACCAGCGGGCGGTACGGCGCGCGGCGCGCTGTCTGCGGGTGACGACCGGCCGCCAGAGCCGTTCGTATCCGGCGAGCGCCCCCTCGATGCTGCGGGATCCGGCGAGCTGGTCGGCCAGGACGTAGGCGCCGCCGATCGCCAGCGAGGCGCCCTGAGCGGCGAGCAGGGACACGGCGTGGCACGCGTCGCCGATCAGCACGACCCGTCCCCGGCTCCAGGACGGCAGGTCGGTCTGGGCGACCTGGTCGTAGTAGAGCCCGGGGGACGACGGGCAGCCTGCCAGGGCGCGGGGCGCGAGCCAGCCCAGCGCGCCGTACTCGCGGTGCAGCGCGACCCGGGTGCCCCCGGGTAGGCGGGGATCGGCGGCACGGTGTACGGCGAACGCGGCGACCCTGCCGTCCCGCAGGGCGTACAGGCCCATCTGTCCGCCGACCGTGTCGGTGAGGCAGAACCGGTCGCCGAGTTCCGCGTGCACTTCGGGGTCGTCGAAGGTGAACGCTGCCGTGTGATAGCCCAGGTGCCGTACGTACCGCCGTTCTTCGCCGAAGGCCAGAGAGCGCACGGTGGAGTGGATGCCGTCGGCCCCGACGAGGAGGTCGGCGTGAAGGCTGCTGCCGTCGGTGAGCGTGACCCGGACGCCGTGGGCGCTCGCGTCGATGTGTTCCGGACCGACGCCGAAGCGCAGGCCGACGGCGAGGGACAGCCATTCTCGCAGGGCGAGTTCGAGGTCGGGCCGCATGATGCTCAGCAGACGCCCGTTCAGGGACCGCGCGAACCGGTCGTAGCCGAGCCGGGCGCGGCACCGGCCGTGGTCGTCGACGAACGCCGCCCCGGAGACCGGATAACTCAGTTCCTCCAGCCAGGGCAGCACTCCCATGGCTTCGGCGGCGTCGTAGCCCGGACCGAAGAAGTCGATCATGTATCCCCCGGTACGGGGCCGGGGCGCCTTCTCCAGGACCACGACCTCCCAGCCGAGGGTGTTGTGCAGTCGGCCGGCGAGCGCGAGCCCGGCGATACCGGCTCCGCAGATCACTGCTCTCATCGGTGTGCGTCGCCTCTTCCACTCCGGGAGGACCGGGGCAGGCCAACCCCATCTCTACTTTTGCACTATGCAAAGCTTGGATGTCAAGAAGGCCGGGGTCCGATCGACGGCGAACCGGATGGCGCCCCGGCGGTTTCATACCTGCCCAGCGCGACGGGCGGCGGCCGAGGGGCAGCAATACCGGCCGCACGGCCCGAACCCAAGATCTTGACGCTTCTCTGACGCCGCACTGATGACCTTTTGACGTAACGTCGAAGCCGGTGTGCCGGGAAGACGGGTCGGCGAAGTGTCCCTGGTGACTCGTTCGTGGTGCGAACCACGGACATCAAGGAAGGTCTTCGCGTGACCCTCTCGAAGTCGGCCGCCGCCGTCGCAGGCGCCCCGTCCCCCGTCCTGGACCGGCGTGGCCCCCGCCGCTCAGTCCTGTTCTTCGCGTTCGCCTTCGCGGTGATCGCCGATCCGGTCTCCTCGGTGGCGTACGCGATCGAGGCCGCCTTGCGTGCCCTGCACGGCGACCTCGCCCTGCTGCTGCCGACGATGGGCCTCGTCATCGCACTCGTCGTGCTCGTCACCGCGAACTACTGGCAGCTCGTACGGCGCTTCCCCAAGGGCGGGGGTGCCGCGGCGGCGGCCGGCCGGGCCTTCGGCGCGCGCTGGACGTTCCTGCCGATCGGTGCCCTGGTCGTCGACTTCGTGCTGACCATCGGCATCTCGATCGCGGCTGCGACGAGCGCGGTGATCGCCCTCTTCCCGGGCCTGGCCCCGCTCCGGATCCCGCTCGCGTTGTTGCTGCTCCTGGTGGTCGCCGCGCTGACCTGGTTCGGGCACGGCGGACGACTGCTGTTCGCCGTGATGACCGTGGCCTTCATCGTGATCTCCGTCGCCGTTCTCGTCCTGGGCTTCACCTCCCCCCACACCAGCGGCCACGCCGCCGCCTCGACCGACCCGGGGCGTTCCGCCGTGCTCGCCGTGGTCCTGGCCTTCCCGGTCGCCATGGCCCTGGCCACCGGTATCGAGGCACCGTCGACCGCGATCGCCCAGCTCGGCCAGCTCGACGACACCCACCGTCGGCGCTTCGGCCGGGGCACGCTCGCACTGCTGCTGATCATCGTCGGCGGACTGACTCTGGCCCTGACCGCGCTGGCCGTGCGCCTGCACATCGGCATCCCTGGCTCCGACTCCACCCAGATCGCCGACATCGCGCACGCCGCCGCCGGACCCGGCTGGCTGTACGGCGCCTTCCAGCTGACGAGCTCACTGCTGCTGCTCGCCGCGGCCAGCTCCTCTTTCCAAGCCGGACCCGGGCTGCTGAAAGCCCTGTCCGGCACGGCCGAGCGGCCCGGCGTACTGCCACCGGTACTCGGCCGGAGCAACCGGCACCACACCCCGTACTGGTCGGTCGTGGTCTATCTGGCTGCCGCCGCGCTGATCATCGTCGCGGCCGCCGGCCAGGAGCAGGAACTGGTCCTGTTCTACGCGGTCGCCGTCTTCGTCAGCTTCCTGATCGGCCTGCTGGCCATGGCCCGGTTCGCGCGCCAGGAGCGGAAGACGGCCCTGGCCTGGATCAACGGCCTGGCCGCCGTGGCCGTCGCCTTCACCCTCGCGGTGAACCTGCTGCGCGGCTGGCCGATGCTGTCCCTCGCCGCGGCCCTGCTCGTCGCCGGCGGCCTGTACGCCCGGTGGACGCGAGCCGGACGGCCCGCGGACATCGAGGACATCGAGGCCCGCGCCGAAGCGGACTGACGCCCGCGGCCCAGTCGGCGCTTGTCCGCGCGGACGACGACCACCGGGCGGCGTGACCGCACGCGTGGTTGCTCACCGCGGGCTCGGCAGCCCCGCGGTTCCCTTCGCCGCGGCGGATCTCCTCGGCCAAGGCCATCAGTCGTTTCAGCACGGGATACGTCCGGCCGACTGAAATGAGCGGATGTGGCCACGCCCACCGGTGTGGAACCGTCCAACGCGCGGCCCGAGCCGCCCCATCTAATCTGGCATCATGCAATCTTTACCTAGCGCAAAGGTCCTCTTTCCGTACCTGCCGCGTACGACCGGGCAGCCACGCCACCCACACCAGGAGGCACCATGCCCGTCTCGCGCAACACGATCGGGTCCCTCGCCGTCGGCGGGGCGCTCACCGCCACGCTGGCCGCCCTCGCCTACCCCAGCATGCTCGGCATCCAGACCACCGCCTCCGATTCGTCGCGGATCATCGCCAACACCCAGTGGGGACCGCTCACCGAGGCCGACCGCAACTTCGTCGTCTTCGTGCGCTCCGCCGGGCTCTGGGAGGGCCCCTCGGGCGAACTGGCCATGAAGAAGGGAACGACCGCGGCCGTACGGGAGGCCGGGCGCCACCTGGTCATCGGGCACGCCGCGCTCGACGCCAGCAGCCGGAAGATCGCCCCAGAGCTGAACATCACCATCCCCAACCAGCCCACACCACAGCAGCAGGGTTTCCTGGCGAATTTCCAGTCGGACACGGGCAAGCAGTTCGACTCCGACTTCGCCAACACCCTGCGCGTCACCCACGGCTCGATCTTCAACACCATCGCCAAGATCCGCTCCACCACCGAGAACACCCTCGTGCGCCAGCTCGCCGACCAGGCCAACGACGTGGTCCTGGACCACATCACACAGATGGAGAAGACCGGACTGGTCAACTTCGACCAGGTCAACTTCCAGGAGACCACCCCGCCGAAGCTCCCCGCCGCCCAGGTGACGCCACCGGTGCCGCAGCCGGGCGCGCCCGTGGTCGCTCTCAGCGTGCCCCCTGGGTTGTCGACCGAGGGGGTACCGACGGGACCGACCACGGCAGCCATGCCGACCGCGTCCCCGACCGCGGGATGACCCCGCCACCGCGATCACCGTATGGCAGCATGCAAATTTTACCTTGCGCAATGATCGGTCGGTGTGACACGTCCGTACCTCTTGGCGAACCGTCCGCTCGCGTCAGGAGCTGTCATGCCCATGGGCCGCAACACCATCGGAACCCTTGTCGTCGGCGGGGCGCTCACCGCCACGCTCGCCGCCCTCGTCTACCCCAGCATGCTCGGCATCCAGACCACCGCCTCCGATCCGTCCCGGATCGTCGCCAACACCCAGTGGGGACCGCTTACCGAGGGCGACCGCGACTTCGTCGTCAAGGTCCGCTCCGCCGGACTCTGGGAGTACCCCCTGGGCGAGCTCGCGCTGGAGAAGGGCTCGACACAGGAGATGAAGGAAGCGGGCAAGCACCTGATCGTCGGGCATGCCGGGCTGGACGACCTGTGCCGCAAGATCGCGCCCATGCTGAACATCACGCTGCCCAACCAGGCCACCCCGCAACAGCAGCAGTTCGTCGCCACCTCGGCGGCGCAGTCCGGCCGACAGTTCGACAGCACCGCCGCGAACATCATGCGCGTCACCCACGGCCAGATCTTCCCGACCATCGCCAAGATCCGCGCCAGCACCACCAACACCCTGGTGCGCCAGCTCGCCGACCTCGCCAACGACACCGTCCTGGACCACATCACGGTCCTGGAGAAGACCGGAGTGGTCAACTTCGACCAGGTCAACTTCCAGCAGACCACCCCGCCGAAACTCCCCAAGGACCAGCTCACCCCGCCCGCGCCACAGCCGGGAGCACCGATGGTCGCCCTCACACCGCGCCCCGACCTGAACATCAACACCGCCTCGCCCACGCCCACCCCGACGGCCGGGTGATCAACGGCAGACCGCGCCGTCCCACCCGGAAGACCTCAGCGCTTCGCGTCGACGGGACCGGAAAGCCGGTAGGAGCGGACGACGGCGACCAGGCAACCGGCGACGAGAGCGGCTGCCCACGGCGCCAGGTCCTGCAGCGGCTCCGGCACACCGGACCTCGCCTGCGCACCGCGTGGGGACACCAGTCCCTGAGGGTCGTACACGACCGCGAGCGCGTCTCCGGGCCGGGTCGTCCGTTCGCAGCCGCGCCAGTTGCGGACCTTGAACAGTACGCCGTCGGCGTCCCGCACCGGTGTGGGAGCCCGACGAACTCGGCGGGCCCCTACACCGTGGTACGCAGATGTGCCATCAGGTGGACGTCAGCAGGGGGCGAGGACCGGCCCGTTCGGGGCACGAGTGCCATCCCCGCGTCCTCCCTCTGTCCGTCGGCGACCCTGTTGCACGACCGCCCGGTCGCGGCGGGACAGGCTCGTGCTACGCATACGCCGGAGCGGGTTCGCGAACCCCGCGCTCACGATTCCCTTGCATTATGCAAGAACGGGGGGATGCGGAGAAGAGGTGTCCGAAGGCAGGTACCGCCCGACCACGTACACCGTTCCGATCCGCTGCGGTCACACGTCGTGGACCATCGCCTCGTCCACGACCCAGCCCAGCGGGTGCGGCTCCGAGTCGCCTGCGGCGGGAGCCGCAGGCGGCTCGCCTCCGGCCCGGTTGAAGGCACCCAGGGCCTCGATGAGCGCCAGCCGCTGCGTGGGGCCGAGTCGGGCGACGATCGCCTCGATCTCGGAGCGGCGCCGGCCGGTGACGTGCTCGACGGTGCGCCGACCCTCCTCGGTGACCTGCAGCAGGGTCTCGCGACGGTTGTCGGGGTTGGTCTGCCGGTCGGCGAGCCCGGCCGCGATGAGCCGGTCCACCATGCGCATCGCCGTCGAGGGGGCCACCTGTAGCAGGTCGGCCAGCACCACCAGCTTGGTGGCGCCCCGGGTGGCCAGCACGACCAGCATCCGGAACTGCGGAAGGGTCACCCGCTCCTCGACCTCGGCGAGGGAACGGGCGGAGACCGCCACCAACAGGCGGGAGGCGGTCAGCACCGCCCTGGTGACAGCGTCGACATCGTCCATGGCCCCCGCAAGGTTCTCGTGCTCCGGCATATCTCCTTTCTACCGTGCCGAAGTCGGTGCCCTCTCACGCGATGGGAACAGATTTTCCTTCCCCATGACCGTGGTACCTGAGCAGCAGCATCGCGGCATCGTCGTGCAGCGGCACGTCGGCATGTCTGACCATGTCTTCTCGTACGGCTTCCAGGGCACGGTCCGCATCCGGCTCCTTGCGCCGGGTGCTTCCTCACCGCCGTCGCCGCGGTCATCGTGGCCGTGGGAGCCCTCTCCCACGTGCCCACTCGATCGCCTTTCCCCGACGGCAAGCCCGACGAGGGCGCCACGCAGCAGTCCGAGAACGTCTTGCCGGACGGAGTGCCCACCGCGACCGGCGTGCCGCCCGGACCCACCTACGCGGGCACGTCCTCCGCGGCGCCCCGCAACGGATGAGACACGCGGAAAAGGGAAAGAAGGCCCGCTCCGATCCCGTCTACGACGGTTGAACAGTTTCGCCAGGTGAGCAGGGTCCGGGGCACGTCCGTACATCTTGATGGCATCCGGCTGGTCGGCAGGCGCGCGGAGGAGCGGGCGAGCTCGGCCCTGGACCAGATGGGGCTCTCCGCGCGCTCGCGGCCCAGCCCGGGAGAACTTCCGCGTTCACACCGTCCCGGTCGGACGCGTCCCCGGAGCGTGGTCAGGGCGTGGCCCAGGCACCGTACCCATCTCCATGGTGAACGCCACGGGGTCGCTGTCGGAGCCCCGGATCATCTCGTGCATCTCCCACTCGCCTGAGCCGTCTCTGACGAACTCGGCCACGGTGGTGGCGGTGGAGTCGGCGCCCCCGGCGAAGTCGTCCGCCAGCAGCTCCGTGTAGCCCTGAACGACCACCACCCCGGCGTTGGAGATGTCGCCGAAGGTCCGGCGCCCGTCGTCCTGGTGGATGACCACCCCCACCACGACCCGCCCGTAGGCGGACGACAGCCGGTCGAACTCCAGCACCATCACCTCGACGTAACCGAAGCCCTGGCCGGTCTGACTGTGCCGGGTCATGTTGATCGTGCCGTCGGGAGACCGGCTGTCATAGTGGACGATGTACGCCGGCCGGCCGTGGGGATCGTCCGCGGAGTAGGTCGCGGCGACGATGTCGAGATGCCGGGCCGGTTCCCCCAAGGGACTCGGGTCCCATTTCAGGCGTACCTCTACCTTCCCGAGCCCCTTGCCGACGCTGCTCACCTGATGTCGCCTCCCCGCGCGGAACCTCCCGGGACCTATCTGGCCCCCACTCGTCAAGTATGGCCTCTGACCAGCCGATTGATGCCTTCTTGACGCCCTTCTCACCGGACGGGGATGCCCTTGTCGCCGGACGTGCCGGAGACGGGCGGCACGGATAACCCGCGACGGCCTTCAGGTTGCACACGTTTCTGCCCGATGACCTGGCACATGGGCGGGACGCGTACGACGCGAGCAATGTCACCCGTGTGCAGCCAGTCGTCCGCGTCGACCATCGCGTCGGTGTCCTCCGGGCGCCCGAAGTAGCCCTTCATCACCTGCGGTCCGTGGATCCACACCTCGCCCGGTTCCCCCGCCGCCACGTCCTGCCCGGTGTCCGGGTCGACCAGCCGTGCCCGCGTCGACGGGAGCAGGCGGCCCACGCCCCTGACGGGCTCGTCACGGTCGCCGTCCGCGTGTAGGTGGGTGACGGGGGACAGCTCGGTCATGCCGTGCCCCTGCCCTACCTCCACGCCCAGCCGGTCGGCCACCGCCGACTGCACCCCGGCGTCGAGTGGCGCCGCCGCGCAGATGACGCGCCGCAGGTGCGATAGGTCCAGGCCGTCGACCGCGAGGTGCTTGGCCAGTGCCAGCATGACCGGTCCGGCGGAGCGACGTACGCATGCGTGATCCGGTCCCGCTCCAGACCGGTCAGAAACGCGTCGATGTCGAAACATGAGTGCACATAAACGGTCGCACCGCACCGCAGCGCGTTGTTGACCAGCGCGGTCAGACCGAAGATGTGGAAGAAGGGCAGGATCGCGATGACGCGATCGCCCTCCTCCACCCGGTGCACACCGTTCATCTGCTGGAGGTTGGTGCAGAGGTTGCGGTGGGTCAGCATCACGCCCTTGGGCACGCCCGTCGTACCGCTCGAATACGGCAGCACGGCCACGTCCACGGCCGGATCGATCGCGCACTCCGGTACGTCACCGTCACCGAGCAGCCCCAGCACCGGACGGTGGCCGTCGGCCTTGTCACAGACCAGGATCTCGATGTCCCGGCCGGTCTGCCGCCGCACCAGCTCCACAGCGGCCCGTGCGGTCTCGACCAGTGCCGACACGCTCACCATCACCCGGGCATTGGAGTCGGTCAGCTGCTTGGCGATCTCGGCCGGCCGGCCCAGCGGGGAAAGGGTGGTCGCCGTCCCGCCCACCCTGGTCGTGGCGTAGAGGACCACGGGGAACAGGATCGTGTTGGGCATGTGCAGCGCGGCCACATCGCCCTTGCCGATGCCTTCGGCGCTCACCGTAGGTGAGAGTCTGTCCACCGGCCACATCCACCATGGCCAGCCGTGTGCCACGGCGGGCGGCGTCGCCGAGCACCCATTCATGGACGGGGCGGTCGACGACGGCCACGTCCGGGTACCCGCTCTCGTAGATCATCGAATCTCCGTCTCTCCGTTCGCGGCATGGCCCGGAACCGCAGGTGGTCTCCGGCCACCGTGGGCCGCTCCGGATCGGACCGACCCGGACCGCTCGAGCATCGGGCCCACGACCACCGCATGGCTTGGCGGAACCCTGAGGCTTCGCTGAGGAGGAACTGAGGGCGGCGGTCCGCGAGACCGTCCCTTCTTACGGAGTCGTGACGTGCGGGCGTGGGCGCGTGGTCCGGCGGCGCCGCTCACCTGGCGTGAGCGTATGCGGGTACTGGTCACCGGCGGTGCCGGGTTCATCGGTTCCCATGTCGTCGAGGCGCTGACGGCGCACGGGCATGAGGCGGTCGTCTTCGACGTGCGCGCCGATCCGGGCGCGGATGTGCGCAATCCGGCGGCGGTCGGGCAGGCGCTGGCGGGCGTGGACGCCGTCTGCCATCAGGCCGCCATGGTCGGGCTGTGGGTGGGGTTCGGGGACGCGGCGGAGTACGTCTCCCCCAATGACCTCGGCACCGCCGTCCTGCTGTCCGAAATGGCCGAGGCGGGGGTACCGCCGCTGCTCAACCACCTGCTCATCACCGGGTGGTGACCGTGCTCCCAGGCAGGTGCGACGCCCGGAGCATGTGACGTATCGGACAGGCCGGTCGATTCCTGCAGGGACGTACGGCCCCTTGCCGGGACACGCGACCGTACGCCGCGTCGGCCACGGGTCAGCCGAGGGCGAAGTAGCGCAGCCACACGTAGCCGAGGGAGATGGTCACGGTGACGGCGGTGACGATCAGGCCGTACTTGGTGAACTGCCAGAAGGTGATGGGCTGGCGGTTGCGTTCGGCGATGCCGAGGACGACGACGTTCGCGGAGGCGCCGATGGCGGTGGCGTTGCCGCCCAGGTCGGCGCCGAGGGCGAGGGCCCACCACATGACGTGGTCGCTGCCGCTGCCCATGTTGTGGACCAGGTCGCTGGTGATGGGGGCCATGGTGGCGACGTACGGGATGTTGTCGACGACACCGGAGAGGACTGCGGACGCGCCCAGCAGGGTCAGCGAGCCGCCGAGTTCGTTCGTGCCGATGGCATCGGCCAGTGCCTTGGAGACCTCGTCGATCACGCCGGTGTCGATCAGGCCGCCGATCATGATGAACAGGCCGGCGAAGAAGGCGAGGGTGGGCCATTCGACCTCGGACAGGACCTCGTTCGTCTCGGCGGTGGAGACGGCGATGAGCAGTCCGGCGCCGAGCAGGGCGACGATGCTCGGTTCGTAGTGCAGCACCGGGTGCAGGACGAAACCGGCTACCACCAGGGCAAGGACGATCAGGCCCTGGACCAGCAGGCGGTGGTCCTTGATGGCCTCTCGTTCCTCCAGGTCCATGATCTCGGCGGCGCGGTCCTCGTCGTACACGAAGGACTTGCGGAACATCACCCGGCACAGCGCGACAAGAACGACCACCAGCACCGCGGCCAGCGGGGCGAGGTGGACCAGGAAGTCGTTGAAGGTCAGGCCGGCCCGGCTGGCGATGATGATGTTGGGCGGGTCGCCGACCAGGGTCGCGGTGCCGCCGATGTTGGAGGCGAACACCTCCGCGATGAGGAAGGGAGCGGCCGGCAGCGCGAGCCGCTCGCAGACCAGCAGCGTCACCGGGGCGATCAGCAGGACCGTGGTGACGTTGTCGAGGAGCGCGGAGGCGACGGCCGTGATGACGACGAGCATGGCCATCACCCGGAAGGGCTTGGCCTTCGCCTTCTTCACGGACCAGATGGCCAGGTACTCGAACATGCCGGTCTTCTTCAGCACGCCGACGATCATCATCATGCCCATTAGCAGGAAGATGACGTTCCAGTCGACGCCGGAGTCCTCGGAGTAGAACGCCGAGACGTCGTCGGTCGCCCCGATCGCCAGCATCAGGCCCGCGCCGCCCAGGGCCACGGCGACGCGGTGGATCTTCTCGCTGATGATCAGGGCGTACGCGCCGACGAACACGACGATCGCCGCCCAGCTGTGCCAGTCGTTCACGTTTCTCCGGTTCCTCCGAGCAGTTGCAGAGCTTTGCTCCCGGTGCCGTCCCCGTCGGGTCCGTCCGGGATACCCGCCAGGTCCTCCACGTCGAAGGCGCGGGCGATCGGCACGTCCGTGGAGCTGTGCGCGATGATCGAGAAGGCGATGCACACGGCGACGAGGGTGAACGCCTCCGCTGCCTGCGGGATGCCGGACTGGAGAACGAGCAGCCCGTACACCACAGAGGCGAAGCCCTTCGGACCGAACCAGGCCGCCACCAGCCTCTCCTTACGGGAGATGCGCGTGCCGAGCAGCGAGAGCAGCATCGAGGCGGGACGGATCAGGAAGATCGCCAGGACCACCGCCGCGTACCCGCCCCACGACAGGGCGCCGAAGAGCCGCGGGGTCAGCAGCGCGCCGAAGACCAGCAGCGCCGCGAACTTCGCGAGCTCCGCCAGTGCCTCGCCGAGCGGCTCGAAGGACCTCTTCGCCTCCGGTGACGTGTGTGCGAGGACGGCGCCCGCGGAGAACGCCGCCAGGTAGGGGTTGGCGTGCGTGAGGTGGCAGGTCGCGTACAGGACGGTGCCCGTCGCCAGCGGCAGCAGCGGCTGCAACTTGGGCTCTGCGCCCAGCAGCCGGAAGCGGACCAGCCCATTGACGAAGAGCGGCAGCAGGATGCCGAAGGCAAGGCCCAGCCCGAGTTCCAGGGCGATGGTGGAGCCGGAGGCGTCCGCGCTGCCCGCGGTCGGGCCAGCCGCGGCGATCAGGACGAGGACGACCGGGAGGGCGAGCCCGTCGTTGATGCCGCTCTCCACGTTCAGCAGCTGCCGCAGCTTGGCCGGGACCTCGGCGCGTCCGACGATCGCCGAGGCGAACACCGGGTCGGTGGGCGCGAGGACCGCGCCCACCAGGAACGACGTCGTCCAGTCCAGGCCCACCAGGTAGTGGGTGACCAGCGCCATGAAGACGAACGCGAGCGGCATGCCCAGGCCCAAGGCGCGCGCCGGGTTCCTCCAGTTGGCGCGCAGCTTGGGCAGCGAGACGTGCATGCCGTCGGTGAAGAGCACCGCGAACAGGGCGAGGTCGGCCGTAACGGACACGATCTCGCTGTCCGGCGTGATGTGGATCAGCCCGAGGAAACCGTCACTGACGAGCGCGCCGCCGACCAGGAAGAGAAAGGAAGTGGAGAGCACTGTGCGTGCCGCCAGACCCGACAACAGCACCGCCACCAGCAGTGCGGCCCCGAACACCACCACGAGCACCATGCTGAACGCCCCGATCGGAAGAGAGAGTGATCCCCTGCTCGCCGACCAGACTTCCCGGCACACCGCTGGGAACCTTACAGGTCCTTGACGCGTCTTTAACAGATTCTTGGCGAGCACCTTGAGGGCCGTCAGGTTGCCGGAATCCGGCAACCTGACGACAGAGCCCACCGGGGGTCGGAGTACTCGAACTACCGGGCCCCGAGCTGCGGCCACTGCGATCTTTGCCTAGGCTAAGAGTCAGGCAGGCCGGGAAGCCTGGTCGGCAGTCGGCCGCCCGCTACCACGGAGCCTCGAATGCCAGATCCGCCATCCGCTCACGACCCGCACGAGCACCACGGATTTCGCGGCGTGGGCAGCCGCATCCTCCACCCGTTCCACCGCCACACAGCGGAGGTCGTCCCGCACCCGGGCCATGTCGTCGTCAGACTCTCCGGGGAGATCACGTCCGAGAACGCCGACCAGATCGGCGAGGGCCTGCGGGAGGTCCTCCTCACCCGCCCACCGATCCTCGAAATCGACCTCGCCTGGGTGACCTACCTCAGCTGCGACGGCTGTAGGGCCGTGTTCATCGCGCTGCTCGCGGCACGGCCCCACGGCACCCGGGTGATCGTCACCCACGCCGACTCCCGGACCCGTCCCACGCTGACCCAGCTGGGCCTCACCCGCGTCCTCGACATCTACGAAGAGACCGGCCCTTACCACTCGTGACAGCGGCCGTCAGCACGCCGCGGCGGCGAGCAGCCGCTCCAGCAGGTGCGAGGCGGTGATGACTCCGAGCAGCCGCGTACCACTCTTGTCCTTATCGACCACCGCCACCAGCGGGCTGCGGGCCTGTGCCATCTGGGCCGCGACCTCCAGTGCGGTGTCGTCCGGGGCGGCGATGGCGGGCGGCGGCGTGGTCTTCGAGAGACAGTCGCGGACCTTGCGTCCCGCGAGCGCCTCGCACAGCCGGTCGGCGTGGCGCTCGTCGACGACCGCCGCGAGCGTGGGGTCCTCCACGACGTACCCCGGCACCAGGATCTTGATCATCTGGGAAGCGGGCAGGATCGCCTTCGGCGCGCCCCGCTCGTCCAGCACCAGAAGCGCGGGCAGCCGGTGTTCGGCCATCAATCGTGCGGCGTCCAGGGCGTCGCTGTCGACACCGACTGTCTCGTACTCCACCGCCAAGTCACGCGCACGCACCCTCGGCTCCTGTCTCGCTCTCGATCCACCGGCAGAAACGGCCACGAGGACGTACGACCGCGCCGACACCTCGAACGATACAACCGGCCTGCCGATACAGAGTGTGCCCGAGGACCGGCCTTGCGCCGCCCGACGGAGCCACTTCGCCTTCGGCTAGGTACTGTCCGACGCTCGCTGCCGCAGCCCGGCGGCGTGCCTGGCGGTGGGGCCGGCCATCAGGTGACGGGGGTCGGCGGCACGGTTGATCGCGGACTCCACGGCGGAGATCCGGTCGGCGAGCAGGCCGAGCGCGCCGACCGCGCGGGTCAGCGGGGCGTCCTCGGGGCCGCCGAGGGTCTGCGCGCGGACGTAAGCCGTCTTCACCTCCGCCCAGCGGAGCGCCTGTCCGGTGGTGAGGGTGCCGCGTAGTTCGGCCAGTTTCAGCAGGTTGGCTTCCGCGCTGGTCGTGAGGGTCTGTGCCTCGGCCGTGTAGCAGTCGTCGATGACGGCGGCGAGTCCGGTGTCGTTCATGACGGGCTGGATGCGTTGGGCGATCTTGTTCATGGTGCGGTAGGAGCCCTGGAGCCGGAAGGGCGGCTCCGTGCGGGTGGCGTCGGTCCGGGCGGCGGAGGCGATGTAGGCCGTGTTGACGGCAAGGGCTGGCTTTATTCACGAGTCGTGTTTTGAAGGCAGTGGGGGGCTTGCCAGGACAGCATCGAGACCGGCACCGACTCCTACCGCCTGGCCAGCACCCGGGCCCGGGCCGAAGAGCCGGCCAAGGCCGGCTGACGCCCGTCGAACCCCATCTGCCGACCCGCCCTCCGACCAGACGGCGGGTCGTGCATAGCATCAGCAGCTTCCGGATGCCGGGTCGTCCGGTTTCTCAGTGCGGTTGTGGGCACGTCGCAAGAGGTGCTTCGCAAGCAGCGTCACCCAGATGGCCAGAAGGACGGCCGCGATGCCCCTCAGCCAGGGCGGAGTGCTGCTGCTGGCTGCCGTCAGTGCATAGAACAGGATGCACACGCCCATCCACCCCGGGCTGCTGAAGAACTCGGCCCTCGGGTTTCGCGTCGTTCCCACCCTGCACCTGCCCTCTCCGGTCTCCGCACAGGCCACTCCAGCCGAACCAAGCTGCCACGGCAGAAGGATATGGCAGCAGCCGATCGCCTGCCCCTGGGCCCAGGACCGCCGCCAAGCGACGGTCCGTCAGCCGCCGCTTCAGACAATGGCGTCATTTCTGGTGAACATCCACGAGCCCCAAGATCACCAACTGCTGCCCAAACCGGTGAACAAACGCTGCTACTTGAAGTGAACGAAGCCAACACGCCCTCGACGCGCGGCATGGCGTCGCACAGCGGAATGAACCGCTGGAGCAGCTCGGGCGAGGTGTGCTGGATGTCGTCCAGGTAGAGAAGGGTGTTGTTGCCCGCCTCCAACGCGAAGTTGATCTTCTCCACCTCTTGGCGGGCGGTGGCGTTCGGAGCCTCGGCCGGGTCGAGCGAGGTGACGGCGCTGCCGAGCGAGGGCCCGTTGACCTTGACGAGGACGAGGCCGAGGCGGTCGGCGACGTACTCCATGAGGGTCGTCTTGTCGTAGCCGGGCGGGGAGATGAACAGGAGCAGGCCGCCGGTGTCGGTGCGCTTGGCATCGCCTGCGGTGCCGAGCTGTTTGGCGAGGTTGTCGCCGATGGGGGGGGGAGGTAGACCTCGTCGATGAGGCGGCCCCGGACGAACGCGGACATCACCCGGGGGCGGTACTCTGCGCACATCTGCCGGAGAAGCACGCTCACAACGCCCGGCGCTCCTACGACACCGCACCCGATGACAATCCACCGCTCGGCATCCGTGTGCAGTCGCGACGGCGCCACTCGGTTGGCTCGGGCGTCGAAGAGTGCCGAGGCCAGGGGAGGCTCCATCAACACGGCAATCGTCCCCGTGCCCCCCGTCGTGCCCATAGCGTGCCCTTCAAGGCGGAAAACCACGGTCAACAGCGGTGACACGAGGCACCCACGCCCGCAGTAGGACGTCGAATCTGCGCAGGTCAGAGGGGTGACGCCCACCTGAGCGCCGTCGCTTCCCAAGCTGAGAGTGCGAGTTCGATTCTCGTCACCCGCTCCATGAAGAAGGCTCGGGTCATCGACCCGGGCCTTCTTTGTAGTCTGGGCTGATCAGTGGACTCGTACCCTTCGTGCATCATTTGCGACGGTTGGTAGGCGGCCCGCGTACCCGATGCTACGAAAGCAGAGGGGAACGTGCACGGCTCACATCGGGCTGTACCGCGCGGCACGTCAGCTCGTTCAGAGTTGACCGGCCGCAGACAGGACAAGCAAGCAGAGGCCCATCGACGTGGCAAAAGCAGTGCCGCCGTAAAGGACTGCCTCGGCGAATCCGGCTCCGGTGCTGGCCTTCAGGATCCCAGCGACAAGGGCCACTACGAGCGAGAACAGCGCTGCGACGAGTAGCCACAGGTACCTTGTTCCGGATCGTGGCTCGCACGACGGAGCATTCACAGAAGTCTTCCTTCGCGAAAGGACTGAACGGAGAGGAGTGCATCATTCCGGGACCAGGACGCCGGTCAGCAGATGGGCGGCGAGTGTGCTGCGGTGGTGCATCGCGGCCTGAATGAGTTCGCGGTGCGCGGTGATCTGTGCGTCTACCGCTTCCAGCGCGGCGCTGATTCGCCGCTGGTGCGCAAGGGGCGGCAGCGGTACGGGCAGAAGTGCCAGTGTGGCGGCGCTGAGGGAAGGGACGGCGGTTCCGCGGGCGTACTCCTTGAGCCAATGCACTGTCTCCGGCAGAGACAAGTAGGCGAGCAGGTAGCCCGGAAGGACAAGTGGCTCCCCATCCGATTCCAGGGCACGCAGCCGCAGCAGGTTGGTACTGAACAGCCAGCCATCCTGCGCCTTCGCGACCAAAGCAGGGGGCATCTGAGCACCGGAACGCACGCACAGGATGTCTCCGGGGCTGAGACGAAACCTTGCCAGTGCGCGGGCGACGTCCACACCCACTTTCTCCATGTCGCGATCGTCGATACGTCCCTCACGCAGATGCTTGGGCATCACGACATGTAGATCGCCTGCCGCGGAGCGAACCTCGGCCGGCAGGCGTGAGTAGGACGGACCAGCCATGATGTCGACCAGATCACCCAGCGGAACCCGACGCCAGTCATGAGGTAGCCCGTCGTACGAGAACGCGACGGCTGACGGCAATGGGCCGTACGAGAGCGTATCGACCGCGCCGTCCACGGCTTCCGTTCGACGCCTCGCCGAATCGAGCGTCCGCTTCGTGGCTGCTGCCTCAGTCGCTGCATCGGCCGGTGACGCCGCAGACATCCATCTGTCCACGTAGTCGGCGGGGCTGAGCGAGTAACCGGCAGCCCGCACGGCCTCCAGCGGGGCAGCGACCGCAAGATGGCCTGCGCTCTGCCGACCTAGGCGGAATCCGGTCCCTCGCCGCCATGCCTGAACGGTTTTCGTCACGGCGCCGACGTGTTCGTCGGACAGGACCCGAGGTCCGCGAGTCGCCTTGTCACCCAGGTCCCGGGCGTCCACGAAAAGGATCTCCTCGCCAACCCCCACGGAACGCCTCAAGAACCACAAGCAGACGGACACCTGAG
The DNA here is from genome assembly GCF_036227505.1 of Streptomyces sp. NBC_01450. Taxonomy (NCBI): domain Bacteria; kingdom Bacillati; phylum Actinomycetota; class Actinomycetes; order Kitasatosporales; family Streptomycetaceae; genus Streptomyces; species Streptomyces sp. NBC_01450. Next base: position 5,594,763 of record NZ_CP109480.1, read on the forward strand.
CCCCCGAGAAGAGCTGAGGCGGCAGCGCGACGATGCATTCGACAACACCGTCCTCCACCAGCCTGCCCCGAATCTCCTGCTCCCGGACGTCTGTGGAGGCGCCCGCACTGACCGGCATCACGACGCCTGCATGGCCCTCGTTCTTGAGAGACACCAGGACATGCTGGAGCCAGGCGAAGGCAGGATTGCCGGGGGGAGGCGGTCCGTACGGCCAGTCGATACCCTCACGGGGCTTCGGCACGGCTCCGCGCGCGTTGAAAGGCGGATTGGTCAGGATCAGGTCGGCCTGGTAGCCCTTCGGCCAGACACCTTCGTTCCATGGGGCCGTGGTTCCGGCCTCCAGTTCGACCCGGACTCCGTGCAGCGCGAGGTTCATTCCGGCGAGCCGAAGTGTGCCGCGCTGCGGGCTCTCGCCACGCAGGGTCAGAGGCACGACGCCACCGAGGCGTTCAGCGGCTCCATCAAGCATCTCGCCTGCGCGCACATACGGGTCGTAGACGCATTGCGCGGAGTCCTCGTCCCCTATGGCGGCGTCCCGCATCAGGCGCACGACAGCACGTGGGGTGAAGAATTCACCGCTGGGAAGCCCGGCTCGGGAGCCGAACTGATCCACCAGTTGCCGGAACTCGTCGATGCCCAAGCCGTCGGTCAGGCGGATCACCTCGATGACATCCGCGTACTCCCGAGGCTCCAACCTGACGATGGCTGCCCGCATGCCCGGCGGCACACCACGCAGGCGAAGTGCCTCGTCGGCTGCCTCCCCGATCTCCTGCAACAAAGCCGCCGTGGCAGCCCTGGTTCGAGCCCGCGCCGTGCGCGGAAGCGACACCGAGCGCGGGTTTCCGCTCATCTGGAGAAAGACCAGGGAGAGGAGCAGGGCAAGGTAGTCCGTTATCGATCCGCCGCCGCGCACGGCGTCTGCCATCGGTCCCAGCAGTTGGGCAAGTTGACGCGCCCGCTGTTCTTCGTCGCTCAACAGACCGCTGCCAGCTGCCTCACCGCTCAGCGCGGTCGCTCTCTGGCGGGCGTCGTCCAATGCAACGAGGTTCCGCCGCATGCGGTCCGCATAGGTGAACCCGGGCGGCTCGTCGGACGCACGTGCGCGCGACGGGATCTGACGGGAGCCAAGCCAGCCTAGGACCGCCCGTAGACTGAATAGTTCCGTTTCTCCCGTCCTGACCGGCTCCGGATAATCCTCGTACCGACGCTGCCAGTTGGTGACCGCCGGCCGCATCACCCCAGCCAGTTCTGCGAGTTCGGCCCTCGACAGCAAGCGATCGTCGCTGAGACCCGTACCGTTCACGAAACCCCCGTACACCGTCCTGATTGCTCTCGATGAGGGAACGGTAGAGAGGCGACGGCGAGAGCGTCAAACAGCGCACCGGCGGTGCGCACATCGCCCGATGGGCGAGATGCATCAGCTGCAGAGCCGGAATTCAAGGGCCAGTAGTGCTCTCAGCAGGTATTTTACCTCCCGTCGCTCTCCACGGTTGCCTAGTCGCCAGGAGACAAGAGACATAACTTGTTAACGGTATACCTGAGAGGTGCTTGCGCCGGTCTGCGGATCACAGAGCCCACCGCAGGCTCTTCCTGGATAATCGACGTATGGCAACACAGTCCGGTCGCTCTGATCTTCGCCGTGCCAAGTTCGCACGGCGTGCGCCTGCCGCACTCTCCGAGCTCGTAGGCCCTCAGCACGGCACAGTGACGCTGCCGCTGCATCTGGCGTGGTCGGGCCTGACCACGTTCGATCTCGATCAGCCGCGGCTGCGGATGAGCTACTACCGGATCGTCCTGGCCGAGGGTCTGCACGAAGATCTGGTCCGGTTCCTCAATCGCGACCTTCTGGTCAGCCTGTGGCCCATACTGCGCACACTGGTCAGCCGTGATGTCCGGGAGGTATGGGAGAGCTCCTTCGACGAGTTGGCTCACGAAGCCCAGGCCGCTGCGTGAACCTCACAGATCTCCACCGTCGCTTGCTTGCGGATGTCCTCGACGTGGGCGGTGTCTATCCCCTGGCGCAGGCTCCTTCGGCGGCCGTACGAAGATCGCCACCGGCTGGCAGGGGTACAAGGGCTTGTTCTGAGTCGCCTTCGAGATGCGACGGGAAACGGTCGAGACGCGAGGCGGCGCGTCCGCGAACCGCTGTGCGTCGCCGATCTATCAACATCGGCTCGAGTTCGACATCGGCTTGGACGGCCAGGAGTTGAGCCCTCGTCTGGACGGATGACCCATCGCACGGCTCAGGGGCACAGGGACACCGGTGCGTGATAGGCGCGGCTCCGTTTCCGGAGCGGCAGGCCCTACTCTGATCCCCGTGAGGCAGGCAGGCGCTGGGAAGGATGATCGGCGATGACGCCCCTGAGCACCGGGGACCCGGAGTCCATAGGCGGGTACACCCTTCTCGGTCGGCTCGGGGCGGGCGGCATGGGAGCCGTCTATCTGGGAGTCTCCGCCTCGGGACGGCAGGTGGCGGTCAAGCTCGTGCACGGTCCGTATGCCCAGGAGGAGGAGTTCCGGACGCGCTTCCGGCAGGAGATCGCGGCAGCGCGCAGAGTGAGTGGCGCCTTCACCGCGCCTGTCGTGGACGCCGACCCGGACGCCGACCGGCCGTGGATGGCGACGCTCTACGTGCCGGGGCTCAACCTTGCCGAAGTCGTGGAGAAGGACGGCCCGTTGAGCCAGCGGGAACTGCGCGCGTTGGGGCTGGGGCTCACCGAGGCGCTGCGCGACATCCACCGGGCGGGCCTGGTGCACCGGGACCTCAAACCGCGCAACGTCCTGATGACCGAGGACGGGCCGCGCGTCATCGACTTCGGCATATCGCGCGCTTCCGACAACCAGCACCTCACCACGACCGGGCGGATGATCGGCACTCCGCCCTTCATGTCGCCGGAACAACTGGCCGCTCCCCGAGACGTCACCTCGGCCTCGGACGTGTTCGCGCTGGGGTCACTGCTGGTGTTCGCGGCCGTCGGCACGGGACCGTTCGATGCCGACAGCCCGTATATAACCGGCTATCAGGTGGTGCACGGGACCCCCGACCTCGGCGGGGTGCCCGAAGCGCTCCTGGGTATTGTCGAGCGCTGCCTGGACAAGGATCCGGCCGCACGGCCGGAACTGACGGACATACACCGCATGCTCCAGGCGCTGCCGGAATCCGACGCCACCGGGTCCCCTAAGACCGGGCAGGCCGCGAAACCCCGGCGCCGTCCCGCTTCACGGAGCGCGGCCACCGCCTCCCCAGGCGCCGCGACCGGCACCGGCAAGCGACGCCGAGCCCGGATGCTGCTCACCGGCCTCGGCGCGGTGCTGGCCGTCACGGGGCTGTCCATCGGGGTGGGTGTCTTCGCGTCCGATCCGGACACCCCCACCGCCACCGCCAGCGCCACGGCCACCGCCCGTGCCGCGTCACTGCCCGACGGCTGGCGGCCGTGGCAGACGGCGCTGCGGTACGACGTGAAGGGTGTCCCTCTCGACTACGACAGCCCTGGATGCGTGGCGGAGGGAAGCGCCCTGTTCTGTGGTGGTACGGGCTTCACAGCCGCCAGGATCGACGCGGCCTCCGGCCGCACCCTGTGGCGGACCGGCACCCGCCCTCAGGGGGCGCAGCCGATCGGCGTCCGCGACGGGCTGGTCTACATGTACGAGGAACCGGACGACAAGACCAGGCGCGTAGTGGCCCTCGACACCGGCACCGGGCACCGGCGGTGGCAACGCGGCATCAACCCGTCCGAGGATGCGGTCCTGTACGACGGCGGACTGCTGACCATGTCTCCCGACTACTCGTCGTTCGTGGCCTACGGGCCTACCGGCAAGGAACTGTGGCGGGCGCCCTCGCAGGACGAGTACTGCACTCCGTCGGCGCTGGGAGGCGTCCCCTACGCCCTGTGCTCGAAGGGCACCGAGCCCGGCCAGGCCCCGGTCGAGCTGATGAAGCTCGGACCCGGCAGCCTGACCGAAACCGCCACACTGCCCAAGAAGGCGGAAGCGCTCGGCGCTGTCGGCGGGCAACCCCTGTTCCTCGCCCCCCAGACCGCGAAGGACGTGTACGAAACCGGGTACGAACGGCCGTACAACGCGCTGCTGCGGGTGGCGTCGGAAACCGGGCAGGTCAGACGGATACCGCTGGCACATCCGCTGACCGGCGCGGCCACCCTTGTGGACGGCGTCGTCTACTTCGTCCGGTCCGACGGGTCGGTCACCGCGGTGTCGGCGGACAGCGGCAAGCAACTCTGGCAGAAGGTGACGGACGTGGAAAGTCTGTCCGCGCCCGCGGTGTCAGCGACGTACAAGCGGGTCTATTTCTCCAACCGCTTCGGCCGTCTGCTGGCACTGGACAGCCGCACCGGAGCGGAAGTTTGGCGCACCTCCGCACTGGACAGCCCCGGGGACAAAGTGCAGAGCTACCCGCCGCGAGTGCTGCTCGTCAAGGACGCGATCGTGGCGATGGCCGGCGACACGGCCTTCTCCCGGAGCCCTGACGGGCCCACCTGACCGACCGAGGCCGATGTGTCGGGGGCATCCCGCACCCGCAGGTGTCCCACCGCAGCGGAGCCGTCCGGCCCCCGCGCGGCGTCCCCATGTGGGTGCGTGCCCAAAGCGTGCCCACAGGACCGGACAACCACGGTAGACAGCGGCGCGAAACCAACCCTTCAAACTGCCTCCCCGGGCGGCGTACCCGCAGGTCAGAAGCTACGCCGCCGTCCAAGCGCCGTCGCTTCCCAAGCTGAGAGTGCGAGTTCGATTCTCGTCACCCGCTCCAGATGAAGCCCCAGGTCAGCGGCCTGGGGCTTGTATTTTGCTCAGCTCGCCCTTCCCTCAGCAAGCCTGAACAAACCATCTGGAACACCCCGGCGAGCGGTGCCCAGCTCGCCGGCCTCACCGACGCGAGCGGCACTCCACTCGGCTGAGTGACGTCGGCTGCGGCGGGCCACCGCGGTGGGGGCGCGCCAGTGTCGAGGGACAGGCGGGATCGGGCCGAGCGGCTCGGTTTCGCCCGCTGCTCGCTGGGTTGTCCGGGAACCACCCCGGGATTGTCCTTGATCGGTAACGGACGCATCCCGTGGCCGCCGTTCCTCGTCCTGCCAAATGGTCGCGAGGTGACCAAGGAATCGGCGAGGAACTGCGGGAAAGCGGGGCGGACATGGCGCGGCACGGCGGCGGGCAGGGCTGGTACGGCAAGGTGCTCGGCGCGGCGATCGGGGTGGCGTTGCTCGCCGCCGGTGCATCGATATGGACCGCGCAGGCTGAGGCCGTGGGCGGTTCGTCGCCGAAGGCGACCACGTCGGCCGCGCCGGACAGTGGCGTCAAGGCGGTCGCGGTGACCATCGCGCATGCCTCGGACAAGGGGGCGCACGGCGTCAACATCACCATCGACGACGGCCCCGACCCCGTATGGACCCCTCAAGTGCTCGACGTACTGCGGGAGTACGGGGTGAAGGCCACGTTCTGCATGGTGGGGACGCAGGCACAGGCCCACCCGGACCTCGTGAAGAAGGTGGTCGCTGCCGGGCACCGGCTGTGCGACCACTCGGTGTCGCACGACACCACCATGGACAAGAAGTCCCAGGCCTACCAGTCGCAGCAGATCCTCGACGCCGAACGCATGATCACCAAGGCGTCCGGGGGCGTGCGACCGATGTACTACCGGGCGCCCGGCGGGGCCTTCACCCCGTACAGCCGCACGCTCGCCGCCTCCCGTGGCATGCGCCCGCTGGGCTGGAACGTGGACACCAAGGACTTCGAGCGGCCGGGTACGGACGCCATCGTCGCCACCGTCGAGCGGGAGTTGCCGGACGGGCCGACGCTCCTCTTCCACGACGCGGGAGGCGATCGCGCCCAGACCGTCGAGGCCCTGCGCCGCATCCTCCCCCGGCTCAAGGAGCAGGGCTACTCCTTCGGCTTCCCGGTGCGCTGAGCTGGTCGATACCGGCGTTCGAGGAGTTGTACCGGCGTACGTCGCCGTGGATGGCGTTGCGGCTGCGCCGCCGGTGTGTGGACGAGCAGATCGTCGCCGAGGTGATGCAGGAGACGTATCCGGCGGTGTGGCGTGCGGCGGGTGCGTTCACGGGGGCCTCGGTGGGCGGGACGGCCACGGGTTGGCTGTGGACGATCGCGGCACGCCGCCTCGCCGACGCCTTCCGGCGCAGAGCCCACCACGCAGAACCGCCGCCGGCACCGCGGCCTACGCCTGCGCGGGACCGAGGTGGTAGGCGGTCCGGGCCCCCGGATCGATCCGGGGGCCCGGCAGGGTGAGCGAGATCAGCGGACGTCGGCGAAGTCGCCGGTGGAGGTGGCGGCCGCGGTGGTGGACGTGGCGGTGAACGCGTACCGCCAGTAGCCGTCCGTCGATGCCTTCACCGTGGTCTTCAGGCCTCCCGTGCTGCTGGTGGAGACCGTCTTCACCGTCGTGTACCCGGACGTCCCCTTCTTCCTGAACTGGAGCTTCATCTTCTGTCCGGCGTATCCGTGATACCCGCCGAGCGTCTCCCAGTCCGCACGGGAGAGCTTGCCCGTGATGGTGAGCGTCTTGCCCTTGGTCACCGGCTCGGGAGACGCGTCGGCCGTCACCGTCGCATCGCGCACCACGGACGGCGAGGTGGCGGCGTGCAGATCGACGTGTCCCTTGCCATCGGCGGCCTCGGCCCAGGCGGCGGCTTTCCAGACGCCGGCGAGGGAGTTGCGGCCGAGGTCCCAGCGTGGCTGGATGTAGGCGAACTGCGCCTCACAGGTGGACGTGGTCGCGTTCACCTTGGTGCAGGTCGCCGGCCACGTGCCGTAGAGGACGGCGTCAGGGGTGGCGTACGACCCCCGGTAGAGGTACATGTCGCCGCTCGCGATCCCCGACGGGTCGGTCGCGGTGAACTTCGCCTTGAACTCCTGCAGCGGCTGGTCGGTCAGCTCCACCGGCTTTCCGCCGTTCACCACGACGTTCGAGATACGGGTCGCGCCCACCGTCTCGTCGCTCTGCGGGGCCGGGCCCCCGAACGCCCGCACGATGGTGCGGCGGAGGCTGCCGCCCTGGTCGTCGGCGGCGGTGACGCGCAGGGTGATGTAGGAGGCGGTGGCGGGTACGTCCAGGGTGGCGGAGCCGTCGGCCGCGACGGGCAGGTCGGTCCAGCTCGTGCCGTCGTCCGTGGAGTACGCGAGGCCCGTGACCCTGGTGTTCGCCTCCTCCGCCGCCGTGTTGCGGGTGCTCGCGCTCGCGTCGATCCGGACCGTCCCGGCGGCCGCACGGCCCAGGCCGTCGAGCCCCGAGACCTTCAACCGAGCGTCGATCAGGGGGAGTTCCCTGCCTTCCGCATAACCCGAGTGGAACGTCCACTCGTTGTGCACATCCGTGGACAACCGGGCGTACGGGACGCGGCGGTGCACGGTCTGGTCGAGGGCGTACGTCTTCTCGAGCGACGGCAGGCTCGACGACATCAGACCGTGAGAGCTGTCCAGTCCCGAGGCCTGGGCGTAGGTGACGCCGTCGGACGTCAGCTTGTAGGCATAGGTCGCGCGGAAGTCGAGGCCCGTGTGGCCCGCGGTGTCGCCGAAGGCGCTCCCCTCGTTCAGCGAGATCTTCCCGAAGTACCGCTGTGAGCCGATCGACTGGCCGCGCACCGGCTGGAGCGGGGCCGCGCCCAGGACCTCGCCCACACCGGTCCCGGCGGGCAGGGTGCGGTCGGGGAGGTTCAGGTTCAGCTCACCGGTGCCGTAGTTCAGGAGGCGGCTGTAGGTGACGCCCGGGGTGGCGTACTCGGTGACCGAACCGGTGGCCGACACCGAGGCGCCGATGAACACGCCCGTCCACTCGCCGAAGGAAGGGGAGCTCTGCAGGTACGCGGTGGTGCGGGTGCCCGGGGCGTTGACCTTCGTGACGGTCTTCGCCAGGGCGGAGGTACGAACCGTAGTGACGGGCGAGGTGGGCACCGTGGTGGTGTAGCTGTGCGTGAGGTCGTAGCGGTACGGGCTCGGGACGCTCGCGGAGGCGCCCTTCTTGCCGAGCACTTCGTGCACTCGCAGCGAGACACCGGGCACTGAGAACGGAGTGACGTACACCTTGTCGGGCCCCCCGCCGGCGAAGCCCGCCAGTTCGCCGCCCGGGACGCTGATCCACACGGCCGAGGAGTCCCGGGTGGCGGTGGTGTCGTCGGTACGGATCGCGGTCTCCTTGGCCGCGCGCTGGTCGAAGGTGACCGTGGTGGCGGCCGAACCTACGGTGAAGGTACGAGTGAGCAGGTAGCTCGGCTCCAGCCAGTCGTTGTGCAACGCCACCGAGAAGTAGTCGCCCGGCGGCAGCTTCACGCTCGCCGTGCCGCCCGCGGTGTCGCTGTTGACGGCGTACGACGTCCAGGTCTTGCGGTTCCAGACGTAGAAGAGCTTGGATCTGACGTCGGCGTGCGTGATGCTCAGTTTCACCGTGTACATCGACGCGGTGGCGCTCGCCGTCCTGAGACCGCTGCGCACGGTGCCCGTGCCTGTCGCCGTCAGCGGAAGCTTCGCAGCCGTACGGTCTGCCGCGGACTTCCCTGTCGGCCGTACGGAAAGCGTGCCATTCATGGCGGCGACCGTGTAGCGGGCCGGGTGGCCCCCGGAGCCTCCCGGGTCCGCCGTGACGCGGACGTTCCGTCCGTCGACGAGTTCGACGCGGCCACCGTCCCCCAACTCGGCGCTCGGCGCGCCGCGGTGTGCCGAGTCCTGTACCGCGGAGACCAGGCCTACCGTGGCGGGTTCACCCTCCGTGGCACTCGCCATGGGCGCGAGCAGCACCGAGGCCGTCACCAACGCCCCGCTCACTCCCACCGCAGCGGGTCTTCGGAGCCGCCCACCCCAAAATCCGGACATCAATTGCCCCCTGTCCCTTCCCCTTGAGAACCAACTCCCGGCTCATCCAGCACAGGAGTCGATCAGCTCACTCTAAGGTGAAGTGCTAAAGCTTGCGTTCGATCACCGCCACCCACTCGCTTGCGGGACAGGGGTTCAAGCCCCACCGGTTTCGGACCGTCGCCGGCAGCCGCCGGACTCATCGCCACCTGCCCCGTCACCGAGCTGGAGTTCTTCTACAGCGCGCGCTCTGCCGCCGACCGGGCGCAGGGCATCGAGGACCTACGCCTGGTCTTCGGCTGGCTGCCGGTCGGCGACCGGCCTCGTAGTGGCCGCCACGGCCGAGCTGCAGGGGCTGACCCTCCTGCACCGCAACCGGGACTTCAAGTGGATCGCCGCCGTCATCGGCCAGGCACTGCAGTGGTACGGCCCCGAAGCCGGCAAGTGAACTGGGTCGAGAGCTGCTCCGAGGAAACACGAGAATCCGTCCCGTAGCAGGAGCGCACATCACCGGAAGGCATGTGCACGCGCGAAGGAACCCTCGAGTGGGACGTCCGCACCAGCCGAGCCGAGCGCAGAGCCCCTTCGCGCACAGGCTCTGCCGACCGTTCTTCGAAGCCGTGCCCACAGCGTGCCCATAAGAGCGGACAACCACGGTCAACAGCGGTGCGAACGGTTCGGCGCAACACCGCCGACATCACAGATCAACGCAGGTCAGAAGCCACGCAGCCCCGCAAGCGCCGTCGCTTCCCAAGCTGAGAGTGCGAGTTCGATTCTCGTCACCCGCTCCATGGAGAAGGCCCAGGTCGTCGACCCGGGCCTTTTGCTTTGCTGGTTGATCAGTTATCGGGTGCCAGAAAGCTGATCGCCGAGGTTGACGCCCGCTTCATCTGGCCATGTCCGCTTTTCTGCTGTCGCTTGTCGTCGCAACACGACAGACCAGCACGGCCTCCTCGGAGGACTGCCGGCGCGAACCACCGTTTCCTTGAGGGTGGCGCCTGAGCGGGTCGACACGTACGCGGTGCGGGTGCTCGCCTCAGATTTGGTATCGCCAGGAGCTCGGCGATCGTCAGTCTGCTCGGGCTCGGCGGTCGGCTCTGATCGGTCTCTTGGCACCAGTACGTTCGAACCGCTCCTGTCGCGGTTGCGCAGCCGCCCCGGCCGGAGACGAAAGCCTCATGCAGCGGTCGGCGCAAGGGTAATGTGCCCGCGTTGCCAGGCTTGGACGGGGAGGGGCAGCGATGACCGAAGTTCGTCGTGAACAGTTCCGCGCGCTTGTGGAGCACCTGACAGAGCGTTGGCTCACGAGCACTGAACGGGATCTACCCGCCGGGGCCCGGGCAAATCTGATCGGCGAGCGTGCCCTCGACGCTTATGAGAACACCGAGGACGAGGAGGCCTTAATCGCCGCGGCTGCGGCGCTCAGTGCGGCCGACGCCCTCGGGTCAACTGCTCCTGTGCTGCGCTCACGGCTCAAGCGTCTCCAGCACGTGTCGGGACAGGAGGCAGCCTTCCCGTTATCCATGGAAGACATCTCCGGCCTGGACGGGCTCGACGACTTGGCCGGTCTGCTGGAGTCGTGGGAGGAGGCGAGCCGGACGCCCTTCCAGGTGACTCCGCCCGCCGCTCTGGAAGCATCCGGCGGCTATGAGGGCGAGGTGTCCACGACCCTTCTGTTGCCCTGCACGGTCGTGATCCGTGATGCGCTCGACGCGTCGCTTCCCCTTGCCGACGACCCTGATCTCGCGATGTATGCGCGGCTCGCCTCCCGGAGGCGTTCTTGGCTCTCCCATGCCTCCCGTTCTCGCACCGCCAGCGATCTGGACCAGACCGTCGAGACGCTCAGCGACACGATCGAGTCCTTCGCGGACACAGCGCCCCCTTGGCGATGGAGTCTCGTACTCGGCGATCTAGCCCAGGCGTTGCTGCTGCGTCACGACATCAACGGGCCGTCGGAAGACCTTGCTCGTGGGGTCGACCACGCCATGACGGCGGTGCGGATGTCTCGTGCGGCCGAGGAAGCGGAACAGCTGGTGACATGGCTGAGCCTGCTCGGCACGGTGCTTTGGGCACGGTATGACGCCTATGGTGACTCGGCCGACCTCGGGGCCGCGGCCGACGCCCTGTGGGAGGCGGCAGACCCGGACAGGGTGACGGCGGCACCGTTGATCGGTCGCTCGACCCGGCTGGAGTGGTTGCGCCTGGTCGGCGCGGTGCAGCGGCAGCAATATGCGGCCTCGCGCCACTCCAGCTACCTGGACCGGGCCCTCCGACTGCACCGTTTCATCGACGAAGAGCCACAGCTCCCGGAGCGTTCGGCCACTCCGCCGAGCACGTACGCCAGCCTCGGCTACACCTGGCTGAGTGTGCACGGCAGCTCCGGAGAGCCATCCGCTCTCGACAGCGCGGTATGGGCCCTGGAGCAGGCTGTGACAGAAGGCCGGGAGAGCAACCCTGCCGAAATGGGGGAGTGGACCGGCACCCTCCTTGCCGCGCTCAGGGCGCGCTTCGCACAGCGCGGCGACCAGGACAGCCTGGAGAGTTTGATGAGGGCCTGCGTACGGGCCCTCGCCGTCCTGCCCGAAGGAACCTCCGAGTATGTCTCGTTGCTCGGTTCTCTGGGGGAGGCGCTGCTGTGGAGATACGTCCTCGTCGGGGCAGACGGCGACCTGCGGACGGCCCGCACCCTCCTGGAACAGAGCGAGGACCGGTCCGCTCTGGCCGCCGTGCTCCACGCGGACTATCTACGCGGCAGCGACCTGTGCGCCTTGGACACAGCGGTGCGTATCGCGGCCGAAGAGGTTCGCGCCGCAGCAGGGCCGGATGGCGCACATCTACCCGTCGCCTTCGACCTCGCCCAGTACCTGCTTTCCCGTGCCGAGGTGCTGAGTGCGCCGGGCGATGCAGAATCCGCCTCACGGTTCCTCGACCACTGTCTGAAGTGGCCGGGGCAGTCCGGTGAGCACCTCACCTTTCTGAGACTCGAGTACGGCCGGGCACGGCTGATCCTGTCCGAGGTACACGCGATGACGTCGGCGGCCGTCGAGACGAACGATCACGGGGACGATCCGCTGGAGGACGCCGCAGCGACTCTGCTGGACGTCATGGATAGTTCCGGCTCCGACGAGCCTCTCAGGGCCGAGGCGAGCGATCTGCTGGCGCGTGCGGTGACAGCAGCGCGCGTCGAGGCCCATGGCTCTGGACAACTCGATGCCGACATGGGTCCGTTCCACCTGGACCGACCCGTCTGGCGACGTGCTCTGGCTCTGCTCGGCGAGCAGGCCGCCGAGAGTGTCCGTCATCGTCGGCTGCGCACCCTCGACGACTTCCGTCAAGGCCCTCAGGCGGTCCGCGACGAGCTGTGTCAGCGCGTGGTCGACGTCGTGACACGGCATCCTGGTGTCGGCAATGTTCAGCTGGCTCGACATATCACGCGGGAAGCCGGAGCGCTGGCTCGCTGGTGTCTGGAGGCGGGCGAGCCCCGCATGGCGTTCGAGGTCGCCGAATCGGGTCGTGCCGTGATCACGAACGCGGCCACCGGAGCAGACCCGATCGCCGACCGGCTCACAAGGCGAGCGCTCCCCCTGGAAAACGCCCACAGGCTGCGCTCCCTGGGAGCAGCCAGGGCTCCTTTCGGAGGCCATCGCCCATCGTTGCCCCGGTTCGCTCCGGCAGACCGCGTCTCCGCTCTGCCGCAAGGCCTGAGCGACACCGTGCAAGACGCATTGGACGAACTCGTTGACGTACTCACTCCCGAGGCGACAGCCGCACTGTGTCGGGACCTGTGTATCGACGCCGTGGTGCATCTTCTTGCGGGACGGAACCACGGGTGGGCGCTCGTGGTGCACCGGGACGGACACCTCGTTTCGATCAGGCTGCCGCTCCTGCGCACCCACCACCCCGATCTGTTCGCTTTCGCGTCAGAACACGACAAGCTGTTGCGCTCTCCTGCCGTCGACCCGTCCCGAACTTGGCGGGTCGCGCTGCGCAAGGTCTGCGACTGGGCCTGGCGGGCTGTTTTCGAAGAACTCTCCGAGCGTCTCGCGTCTCTGGGAGTCGGCGGCACACCTCGTATCGTGCTCATCCCGTCCGGAACGCTCGCGCTGGTCCCGTGGCACGCGGCCCGGCGGCGAGTGAAGGAGCCCGGCGGCTGGATGCACCGCTTCGCCATCGAGTCGATGGCGATCAGCTACGCGCCGTCGGCGCGTGCGTTGCTCTGGTTCACCGATCGATCTCTCGCGCCGCTCGCCGGCAACGGCCTGGTGGTCGTGGACCCCACTCGGGATCTGCCTCACGCACGCCAGGAGGGTGAGGACATTCATCGCTGGCACTACCCGAAAGGGCAGCGGCTCGGCTCATCCGGTGAGCAGGGAGCGATACCCGCCACACCCCGTGCCGTGCTGTCGGCACTCAGCGGAACAGGGGCCGGGCCTGCCTGCCCAGTGGCCCATTTCGCCTGCCACGCAGTGAGCAGGACGCCCGCAACGGATTCGTATCTGCAGCTGGCCAACGGGCAGCGACTGAGCGTCGCACGGCTCCTTGCGCAAGCTGAGCAGGAGCTTGCGCAGGCTGAGCAGGAGGAAGGCGGGCCGAGGTCCCGCCCCCTCGTCGTCCTGTCCGCCTGCGCCACAGCGGTCCCCGGTGCTCACTACGACGGTGCTCTGAGCCTGGCCACGGCGTTCGCCGCAGCGGGGGCGGCAGCGGTGGTGGGCTCACTGTGGACAGTCGACGACGCGGCGACCGCCGCGCTGATGCGGGACTTCCATTTGCTGCTCAACCTGGACGGCATGCCTCCTGCGGAGGCACTGCGCGTCGCGCAACTCCGGGCACTCCGGGAAGCGCGTGCCAGGGCCGTGGGACGGGGGCCCAAGGCCAGAAGCGGGGCCGGAGACCCTTCGTCGTGGGCAGCCTTCGTCCATCAGGGTCTGGGGCATCCAGCGGCGCTGTCCAGAATCCCCATCGGATCCGCGATCGTTGACCTGCCTGATGCCACGGACGATGCTTCTACCCGAGTTTCGCAGTTCCGGATGCCGATCTTCCCGAGCCTCCCAGGCCCGGGACCGTCCGCGTTCAAGTGGATGTGCCCGGTTCCCGGCTGTTCCCAGGAAGCACCCGGCGACACGGACTCCCCGTTCGATGCTGACTGCTGCCCAACCCATCCCGACGACGCGTTCGTCCTTACATAGGCGGCGGCTTTGGGTGATCTGGTTAAGGGGCTCATCGAACCGATCGCGAAGCGATGGAGCGCGACGATGGGCGGTCCTCTGCTGATGTTCTGGCTCGCGGGCGCGCTGATCGTGCTCTGGCCCAAGGGCTCCGGTGCACCTCCGTGCCATGCATCGATGTTTTCGGCGGACAAGCTCTGCACCATCGCCGGGCAGGGCGTCGTCGGCCCGATCGCCCTCTCCTCGACAGTGACCGCGCTCGTCGTGATCTCTGCATGGGCCCTGTCCGCGTCGGCAACTTTCGTACTCGAAATCCTCGCGGGCAATTGGGGCACCTCTCGACTCGCATTGGCACACACGCGGCGTCGGACGGCCCGCCACCGCTCCAGTCGCACCGCTCTCGCCTCGGTCTGTCCGACACCTCCGGGGCTCAGCGGCGATCGCCTCGATGCTTGGCAAGTGCAGAGCGGCTGGCGCGCGGCCAGAAGGCGCGCAGCGTCGGCACGCTATCCGCGTCCGCGCGACCCTGAACCGCTGCTGCCTACGGCCCTCGGAAACGCGCTCATCTCGCTGCCCGCGGAGATACGGCGCAGGTACGGGCTCGAACTGGTGGTCTGCTGGGATCTATTCGTCAAGACGCTGGAGACGCCCGCGCGCGACGAGTTGGCGGCCGCCGCGACCCGTGTGCTGGCCCGCGTGCAGGGAGTGGTCTGTGCAGCAGCAGCCTGTGTGTGGGGCTTGCTTCTGCCAGGATTCTGGCCGCGCCTGATCTGGGTAGCGGGATGTTCGATGCTCGTCTGGGGAGCGCATCGGGCGCTGAGAGCGGGAGTCGACGCGTACAGTCGTCATGTAAGCGATCTGTTCGCTCTTCACCGGATCCGGCTCTACCGCGCGCTGGGGTTCGCTCCGCCCGCGACGACGGCGGACGAGGTGCAGTGCGGGGACACCCTTAGTGCGTTCCTGTCCCGCGCTCGTCCTCCTGGCACTGCACCTATGCCGTACAACTGGCCTGCTACGTGATCCGTTGCGGGTTTGCGGCAAGGTACCCATCCCATGGGGGCGACACCGTCTGCGGTAGGCGTGCGAGTCGCCCTCCCCGTCATCCGCTCTCTGGCGAGCGGCCAGGCGCCTCAGACGACGTTGTGGATGTTGTGCTCGGTCAAGTCGGATGCGTGCCGGGCGACAGCGCGGTAGTCGGCATCGTCGTGCAGAACGGCCAGGCCATGGTGAGCCGCGGTGGCGGCGATGACAAGGTCTACCGCAGAGGCACTGCGATGCTCCCCGGCCCGAGCCATCCGGTGTTGCACCGCGCTGATCCAGCGTCCCGCGTTCTTCGGTACTGACACGTCGGGGTAGAGATCACTGAACATCTCCGTGATCTCTTCGTACTCGCGTCCGCTCCGGGCGCTGTGGAGAAATTCGGCGCGCTGCACATAGCAGGATGCGATGGCCCCGGCATCGATCGCGTCGTACCAGGCCGATTGCAGTTTCGGGTCACGCAGCAGCCGGACCAGGCCGGAGGTGTCGAGCAGGTAGATCACCGGCTGTGCTTCTCCGCTCGGTGCAGGCGCTCGGCGTCCTCGACGGCACCCCAGTCACGCGCACGCTCGAAGTGACGGCTGATACGTGCCGCCCGCTCCTGCTGCTCGGCGTAAAAGTTCAGAGCGAGATTGACCGCCTCCTTCTTGGTCCTCACCTTGGCCAGAGCCATGGCGCGTTCCAGGGCGTCGTCGTCGATATCGATCTGGGTCACAGACATGCCGCGCCTCCCAGGCAATGTTGGCTATGTACATAGAAGAATACGTCATCAACATCGGCAGTTCCACGTCTGGGCACAGGCTCCCAGCATGTGCGGTCGCGACGGATACTCTGGATCAGTCCATGAAGCGATGTGTCCGTACGGACGTCCCGCGGCCCCCCTCTCGGCTGCTGGGAAGCCCGTGCCCATAGCGTGCCCGTGAGGGCGGACAGTCACGGTCAACAGCGGTGCGACCGCGCTTCCTCGGGCACCGCACCGGAACGCATATGACCAGGTCGGAAGCCATCCAGCCCGCCAAGCGCCGTCGCTTCCCAAGCTGAGAGTGCGAGTTCGCTTCTCGTCACCCGCTCCATATTGAAGCCCCAGGTCAGTGGCCTGGGGTTTGTTTGTTGTCTAGTCCAATTCAGGGGTGTCCGGGCGTCATTCCGGCAGTCCCTGCCCCGAGTTGTCCCCGATGGGGAAGACGGGGCAAGTGTCGCCGCACCCCGTGGTGATCACCCCGTCCGACGCTCGAGCGGCTCGGGTGGTCGCTCTATGCCGCCGGGCTCGGAAGCCGCGTCACCGCGGCCGCTGCCGAACTCCAGGAAGCGGGCCGGAAGCTGGACCTGCTGATCGAGCTCTCCGCCGATCCGGATGCGGCACACCGCCCGCGCTCGACGATGGCGGCAGCATCTCTCACATGGCGCGCAGGCCCCGGTCGGCGAAGGCGATCAGCCACTCGAAGCTCTCGTCGATGTCGGCGCTCCACTGGAAGCCGTTGTCCGCCTGCAAGGTCGCGAAGCCGTGGCAGAGGCTGCGGAGCATGCGCAGGGCGTGGTCCACGTCGGACTCCGGGATCTCGTAGCCGCGCAGGACCGCCATGAACGCGCCGAGCAGCCGCTGACCCGCGGTGGCCAGCGGATCGTCCGGGCCGGACGGTTCCATGCCGATCGTCGCGGCGTACCGGCCGGGGTGCTCCAGGACGAAGGCGCGGAAGGCGCGCGCGGCGGCCGCCAGGGCGTCGCGGCCCGCGTGCCCCTGGATCGCTCCGCCGACGGCGTCGGCGGCCTCGTTCAACGCCAGGGCCGCGATGCGCCGGTTGAGGTCCTCCTGGTTGCCCACGTGCTTGTACAGGGACGGGGTGCGCACCCCCACCCGCTCGGCCAGCAAGCCCATCGTCAGGTTGGCGAAGCCCACCCCGTCGGCGAGGGCGGCACCGGCCGCGACGACGGCCGCCGGGTCCAGGCCGGCCCTAGGCACGAGCGGCGTCCGTTCGGAGGAAGGCGAGCATGAGCGAAACCATCCGGTCGGAAAACTGGTCGTGCGGGTAGTGCCCGGCACCCTCGATCATCTCAAGGCGTCCGAGGCCGGACGGCAGGGCGTCGATGATCGCCGCCCCCTCGGCGTGCGGGTCGGCCCAGTCGGGGTCGAGCGTGCCCATCACGACCAGAACCGGGCAGCGGACGTTACCGAGCTGCGAGCCGGCGTCGGTCGGGGCGCTGCGGCCCATGCCCTGCAGGGCCTTCATCCGGCCCGGCTCGCGCAGCAGGGAGTCGATGCGACCGAGCCGCTCGGCCCAGTCGGCCGGCTTCACGCCGGGGTAGGCGACGTCGAGGTACGCACGCCAGAGCGGCACGCTGCCGAACGCGCCCGCGCCGAGCAGCCGCAGCATGCCCCGCCGGAAGCGCTTGACCCGCAGGTCGCCGAGGCGGATCGACTGCTTGCGGGTGAACGGCGCCAACTCGACGACGGCGGTGATCAGCGAGGGCTCCTGTGCCGCGGCGATGGTGGCGGCGCCGCCGGAGATCGAGTGGCCGACGAGCACGGCCGGGCCGCCCAGGTGGCGGATCACGGCGAGCAGGTCGTCGGCGATGGCGGTGCGGCTCCAGGCCGGCCAGTCGGCGCCGGACTCGCCGCAGCCGCGCAGATCGACCGCGGCGACCTGGTAGCCCGCCGCCACCAGTTGCGGGATCACGGCACGGTACGCGGCGCGACTGTCGCCCATGCCGTGCGCGAGAACGATCAGCGGGCCGGACCCCGCCACCTCGTAAGCGATCGTGCCGCCGTCGACGGCGAGGTACTCGGTCATGACATCCTCCAGCGTGGCTAATCCCGTTAGCTACAAGCTAATCTCGTTAGCCAAACCTGTCAACGACGAAGCCGTCGGCACCGTCAAGGACAGCGCCGGGCGCACCGGGCTCGAGCCGGCCTTCCACAAGGGCGTCGGCACCGCCGAGGTGATCATCGACCCGAAGAGCAGCACGCTCCTGGGGCTCCGCGAGCCGTGGCGGAGCGAGAAGAATCAGCGACAGGCGACGTACCTGTCCGTCGGCCTGACCGACACGATCGGCTGACGGACGACGCGCAACGGTGCACGGCCCCGTCCGGGACCGTACGCCGTGACCGCGGCGCCCGCCTGCACCGCAGCCGGCGCGCCCACGCCGGTGACCTTCACTTGCCAGGTCGGGCACAAGTCGCTGATGGCGCGGGGTCGGACCTGGTCACGGTGACTGATCACGACGGCGAAGTTCTACGACCGGTCCCACAGCCACGGTCGGCTGGAGACCCGGGTGGTGCAGGTCCTGACCGGCAAACGCACACACGAGACGGTCTACGCACTGACCGACCTCACCAGCCGCCAGGGCGCTCGCAGTGGACCATCGAGAACCGGCTCCACTTCGCCCACGTCGCCTGCGACACCACCTTGGCCGAGGCGCCTCGAAAGTGACCCCTTGGCCGGGTCAGCGGCCGGCGGGGGCGTCCCCGCGGAACGCCCCGGCCACCACGGGGACCAACTGCCGCTCGATCTGCTCGGCGGACAGCGCGGCCAGCTCGGTGCCGATGGGTGCCAGCGCGAGCCAGTTCAGCAGGCCGGCCGCGCATCGCGTACGGAAGATCAGTTCCTCCTCGTCGACTCCGGGAAGGTTCGGGGCCAGCACCCGGACGACGCCCCGGCGACTCCGGTCGAACTTGCTGTCCAGCCGATGCCACCCCTGGGGCGGATCGATGCCGACGCGCGCCACCGTCCGCATCACGTCCAGGTCTTGCCCTCCGGCCGCCAGTGCGCGCACCATCGGCCGGGCGAACGCCGCCGCCACTTCATGGAGTGTCGCGGTGGAGGCGAGGGAGTCGAGTTCCAGGATCTTGTCGTCCAGATACCGTTCCAACGCGTGCTCGATCGCCGTGTCGCACAGCTTCTTCAGCGACCCGAAGTGGTAACTCACCGCGGCGACGTTGGCTCCGGCGCGATCTGTGATCTCGCGGAGGGTCACGCCCTCCTGGCCCCGCTGCGCGAGCAACTCCAGGGCGGCCGTCTGGAGGCCGTCCCGTGTGCGCTGACCGGCCTCCCGGCGTAGGTCCGTCTTTTCCGCCCGTATCATGCAATGTACTCAAGCATATGCTTGAGTACATTGTCAACAGTCGCCTCGCGGATCGAGGTCGAGCGTCGAGCGTCGAGCGTCGGTCGCCGAACGCCACACCGGCCCGGATCGCTGCCACAGACCCGGCACAGATCCGGCCTGACCTGCCGCGACGCGGGTGGACACGCATAACCCCGTGGCTGCGCGACCACAGAATTCAAACAATGGCTTGACAGTCCACACTGCCCTTCATAACGTTAAGCGAGCGTTTGAATTACTAAGAGCGCGACGGAGACCGTTGCGACGGATCCCGAATCCTGAGTACCAACCTGGAGGAACACGACATGAAGCTGCTCAGCCGGAAGTCGATCACCGCCGCGGCCGCGGTAGCTGTCCTGGGTGGTCTTTCCATCGCCGCTGTGCCGTCACAGGCCGCGAGCCCCGCCCACAGCGGGGCAGCGGTCCACAGCGACACGGCCGCCCCTACCCTGACCGCACGCCAGCTGGCGAAGCTGCCGCTCACCGACCGCCACCTGACCAAGCACGAGAAGGCCAACCTCGCGATCGTCCTGCGCGATTACTACGTGGCGGAGGGCAGCCACATCGACGTCCCGACGTTCGTCAACAGCTTCACCAAGGACGGCGTCTTCAACGACATGGTCGCCGGCCAGGCCTATCGGGGGGAGGCGCTCGGCAGCGTGCTGCCCTACATGAAGGGCCTCTTCTCCAATGTTCACCGTGACCTCAAGCGCATCACCGTGAACGGCGACGTGGTCAGCATCGAGCTGTCGATCCAGGGCACGTTCGATGGGCAACTCGCGTCGCCGACGGGCGGCGTCGTCAAGGGGAACGGCCACAAGGTCGACGCGCCGACTGCCGACTTCTGGTACCTGAAGAACGGCAAGGTCAAGACGTTCAACTGCTTCGTCGGGTACTCGAAGATGTACCACGACATGGGCGTGGACTTCGACTGGGCCTCGGCGGTCAACAAGCACTGAGTCGTTTCCCGGCGGGTGATGCGCGGCGCTACCGGCCGCGCATCACCCGCCAGGGATCGGCTGCCGGCACGCCGGTGCAACCCGGTCATCCTCGGTTCCGGCGAGCTACCGGACGAGATCCTCGTCAACGCGGTCGAACCGGAGCGATTCGCCGAGGCCCGCGGTGAGTACGCCGACAGGCTGCGCATGCTGGCCAACCGCCGGCACCTGCGAACCGGCCGATCCGGCGGACGAGTTCGACCGCGTGGGCGACCTGATTGCGCAACCAACTATTAAGGAGCGCGTGCCATGACGACCCGGCTCGGCATCGGTCTTCCGCAGAATCGGCAGTACGACCTCGGCAAGGACGTGCCCGACGTGGCACGGGCCGCCGAAGCCATCGGATACGACAGCCTCTGGGTGTATGAACGGGCCCTGTTCCCGGAACCCCAGACCCAGCCGCTGTACGGCGTCCAGGGCCTGCCCTGGCCCGACTCCTACCGGGGCGTGGCCGAACCGCTGGTCACGCTGACCCTCGCGGCGGCGGCCACCGAGCGGGCCGAGCTGGGCACCGCGGTGCTGGTGGCCCCGCTGCACGTCCCCTTCCAACTGGCCAAATCCCTGGCCACGCTGGACGCGGCGAGCGGCGGCCGGGTGGTCGCGGGCCTCGGCACCGGCTGGTCCCTCGACGAGTACGCGGCGGCCGGGGTACGCCCGTTCGAGGAGCGCGGCAAGGTCATGGATGAGGTGTTCGAGGTGTGCCGGGCGGTCTGGGGCCCCGACCCGGTGGTCTACGAGGACGGCCGGATCACGAAGATCGCTTCGGCGGTGGTCGGGCCGAAGCCGGCCCGGCCGATCCCGATCCTGGTGCCTGCCAACACCCCGCGGGCGATGCGCCGGCTCGTGGACCACGCCGACGGCTGGCTGCCGTACGCCGACGGCCCCGATCAGGTGGCCGCGAGCTGGCGCCGGTTGCGGGACCTCGCCGCCGAGCGGGGCCGCACCCGGCCGCTGCGGACGGTGGTACGCGTGAACCCCGACTACACCGCCGAACGGTTCGAGGGGCCGGACCGCCGGCCCTTCCAGGGCGATGTCGAGCAGATCGTCGCCGATCTGATGGAGTACGCCGAGGTCGGTCTCGACGAGTTCCTGGTCGACCTCTCGTGGGCCGCGCGGGACGCTCAGGAGCTGAAGGACGTGTCCGCCGAGGTGTACTCGGCGGCCCGGGCGGCCGGTTTCTGACCAGTCCGCCCGGTCCTCGGGCAGTTCCACCGGCGCGATCTCGTCGTAGACGTCGCCGGGACCGGGGTTGGCCTCGGCGGGCCGGTGAGCGTTCGGCTCGTCTGTACAAGCCTGCCCCCTGCGCAAGCCACTCCCCGCCCCGAAGGTCATGCACAGGCAAAATGCTAGGATCCGGCCACTTGCCTGGGGGGCGGGACGTCATCTGTGCCGCGGGTCCGTGACCTGCGGCTCAACGGCGCGCGCAAGTCTCTCCAAGCCTTCGCCTACCGTCCTTGGAGAGGTTCTGAATGGGCAGACGTGCGCTCGTACGAGGCGCCACCGCCGCAGCCGTTTCCTTCACACTGGCTCTCGGCCTCGACTCGCTGACGGTCGGCAGCGCGCACGGTGACACGGTCACCGGAGAGGTGGTCGTGCCGGCCGCCACGGCCATGGTTCCCCGGACGGGCCTGCTGAGCGCGGGGCCCTCGGGGTTCCTCCGGTACGAGGAGGGGCGGGGCCAGCTGTGGACGACGTACGACGGTGTCGACACGGTCGTCGACGCATCGGGCACGGACGTGTACGGCGTCACGAGTACCGGCGCGGGCTCGGACGTCGTCGCCCGCTATGACAGCTCCGCCAGGACCGTGACGCTGCGGAACATGACGTCCGGCCAGGTCAGCACGGTTGCGCTGCCCGACGGACACGCGTACTTCAGCACGCTCGGGTCGACGGTCGTCACGACCGCGGGAACCCCTGGCACCGACTCCGTGTGGCATCTGCTGGACGCCCGGGCCGACGGCTCCGTCTCCGACCGCACGGTGGAAGGGGTCCCCTCCGGCGTCTACCTGTGGACCGCCGCGGGGCTGGGCGACGCGCGCGGGCAGGTCGTGCGGTATCGCAAGGGCGACGACACGGTCACCGGGTGGCTCGACGTCGAGCAGGGGCGCTTCACCGCCCTGCCGTACGACGTGCTGCCGTGGTACGACCAGGTCGCCCTCAGCCCGACTCATCTGGTGTGGTGCTACGACGGCGTCCTGCACATCGCCTCCCGCCAGAACCCGGCCGCCGCCGTGCGGACCGTACCGGTCGGCGACATCTTGCAGGTGCTGGGCCTGGTCGGCGACAACGTCATCGTGTCCCGGTACGACTCCTCCCTGGGCAGCCGCGACACCAGCCGCGCGGTCTCCCGGGTCGAGGCCGTCCCCCTCGACGGCTCTACGCCGCGGACGCTGCTGGCCAGGACGTCACGGCAGGCCATGCCGACTCCGGACGGCGGGCTCCTGGTCGCGGGCGGCGCCGACACGGACCACTGGGGTGTCTCCCTCGTCGAGGCCACCGAGGGCGGCGGGGTCACCGTGCGCAGGATCGCGGACGCGTACCCCCGGCAGACCGTCCACACGGTCTCGCAACTGACCCTCTCTCAGGGGAGGTTGACCACCGTCGAGCAGGACCCCGTGGGTGACTGGTCGTATCTCCACACCCGGGAGACCGGCGTGGCCGACTCCCCCGCGGCGGGGGCACGCACCACCCGCGGCCGTATCGTGCCGGAGGACTTCTCGGGCAGCCGCCCGCGTCTCCTCGACGCCGGTGACGGCCGGACGGTCATCTCCGGCTACGGCACGAGCGCCGCCCAGCAGCCCCAGCTCCTCGGGGCCGACCGGTCGCTGCCCGGCACCCGGATCGACGGCTCGCGCAGCTATCAGACCGCGACCGCCGCGAACGGCCGTTTCGCCGCCCTGACCAGGCCGTACAACAGCGCTGGAGCGGCCGAGACCCGGGTCGTCGACCTCGACTCCGGGCGCACGGTGTACACGACGACGGACACCGTGCAGGCGATCTGGGGCACCACCCTCTGGGTGAGGTCCGGCAACGACAGCGTGGCCCCCGTCGACCTGCTGACCGGGCAACAGGGCGAGCCGGTGTGGTTCGGGCGCGGCTGCCTGCTGAACGACTTCCAGGCGGTCGGCCGTTGGCTGCTGTGGAACTGCGTGCTCAACTCGGAGGGGCAGGGCGTCTACGACACCGTCACCAAGCGGAACCTGACGCTCGCGGGCTCCGACTGGGAACAGGCGCAGCTCGGTGACGGCTTCGTCGCGACGGTCGAGGCCGGGCAGCTCAAGGTGATCGACGTCCGCAGCGGGACGCCCGTCTCGCACACCGCCGGGAAGTTCGAGGGCAACGCCTGGGACGTCGACCCGTACACCGGCGTGATCGCCCAGCTCCGCTCCGACAACACCATCCGTCTGACCTCCAGTGACGTCCCCGTCTCCGCCCTCGTCCAGCGCGACGCCACCGTCGCCACCTCGGTGGACGTCAAGGGTGGCGCCACGCAGTGGAGCCCGAAGTGGTGGCTGAACAAGCCCGCGGCCTCCTGGAAGCTCGTGATCGGCGACAAGGCCACCGGTGCGGCCGTGCGCACGCTCTCCGGTGGTCCGGCGCGCGGTGTGGTGACCCCGGCGTGGAACGGCAAGGACGGCTCCGGCCGGCTGGTCCCCAACGGCGCCTACACCTGGACGCTGACCGTCACCCCCGCGGACGGGCAGGGCACGGCGCTGACGAAGACGGGCACGGTCAAGGTCACCGGAGCCGCCGCGGTCCGCCGCGACTTCGTCGGGTCGGACGGCTTCGGCGAGCTGGTGACGCTGAACGGCTCGGGCGGGCTGACGTACCAGTACGGGGCGGGGAAGGGAACGTTCACCGGGAAGCGGACGGGCTCCGGGTGGCCGACGACGGTGAAGGCGGTGCCCTTCGGCGACCTGAGCGGTGACCGGTGCAACGACGTGCTCGTCCGGTTCAGCAGCGGCGCGTTGCGCGCCTACCGGCCCGCGTGCGGGGCGGCGGTGACGCCTTCCACCGCGTACACCTCGCTGGGCACGGGCTGGAACCAGTACGACGTGCTGACCTCGCCCGGGGACATCAGCGGTGACGGTCGGGCCGACCTGATCGCCCGCCAGTCCTCGACCGGCGACGTCTACCTCTACAAGGCGACGAGCACCGGCAAGCTCTCCGCCAAGGTGAAGATCGCGTCCAAGTGGACGGGCTACAAGAAGATCGTGGGCGCCGGCGACCTCAACGGCGACGGCCACGGCGACCTGCTGGCGCAGGACAAGTCGAACGAGCTGTGGCGCTACGACGGCACCGCGACCGGCAAGTTCAAGAGCCGCGTGAAGGTCTTCAACGACTGGGGCGCGTCGTACAACGTGATCGTGGGGGTGGGCGACATCACCGGCGACGGCAGGGCTGACCTCGTCTCCCGCGACACCTCCGGCACCGTCTGGCGCAACAACGGCAACGGCAAGGGCTCCTTCGGCGGCCGTACGAGGATCGCCACTGGCTGGCAGGGGTACAAGGGCCTGTTCTGAGCCGGCCTTCGCCACTGCCCCGCGGGCCCGGACGACGTGGTTCGTCCGGGCCCGTTCCATGCCGCACGCCCAAGACACCCCGGCCACCGGATGCCATGGGGCAACATGATTCAAATCAGTTCGGGTTGTGGTTCCGGTTGCGGCGCTGGTGCGGGCTTCGGTTCCCACAGTTTGGTGGTCCGTACGTAGCCGTAGACCACTGAGGTCATCGCCAATATGAGAAAAGGTCCGGACACCCGCGGATGCTCTGCCATCTCCAACGGCAGATAGCGATAGGACACCAAGAGCGCGGCGAAGACCGTTGCACCGTAAGCGACCAGCCGGATCCCTGATCGATCCCAGCCACGGTCGAACGAGCGCAGAGCTGCCTCGATCGTGAGCGTGAACACCACGCCGGCGATGAGATCCGCGCCGTAGTGGTAGCCGAAGCCCAGCGTTGCGCCGAGCGTGGCAATCAGCCACAACGTGCCTGCGATTCGCAGAATCCGTGGGCCCTTCCGGGAGTGAATGAAAATCGCTGTTGCCCACGCCGTGTGCAGGCTGGGCATGCAGTTCCGCGGGGTGATCTCGTCGAATGGCATGTGGTGCGGGGTATTGATCGGCGGCGGCGTCTCCGGCCACAGGTCGGCCACCGCCCAGTGCTCGCTGGGCGGCGCTTGCGACCACAGGCTGGCCGTCGTCCAGTGCTCGACGCCGGTCCCGTAGGCGAAGACCGGTCCGACCACCGGAAAGATCATGTAGAAGGCCGGCCCGAGGAGGCCGATCACCAGAAAGGTGCGCAACAGATGGTGGCCCGGGAAGCGACGCTCGACCGCCACGTTACGCAGTTGGTACAGCGCGACGACGACCGCGGCCAACGCGAGTTGACCGTAAACGACGTGGAGCATGTTGAAGCCGATCGGGCCGGTGGCCGTGACGATCCGGCCTACCAGCCACGACGGGTTGCCCAGCGCGTGATCGGCGGTTGCCACGTACTGGTCGAGCACCGCTGGGCGGGTCTTGGCGGTGACGAACAGCCAGGTATCGCCGATCGTGCGGCCGACCACCAGCAGCAGGCCCAGCCCGACGCCCTTCAGCAGCAGGGCACGTTCCCGGCCGGTGCGACGCGTGACAGCGATGACCGCACAGCCCAGAAGCACCCACAACGCGCCGGTGCCGACGGGATCGCAGTCGGTCGTCCTGGCGCCGACCGCCCACCGGACCACCAAGAAGGCGACGTCGATACCGATCGCGGCACCAGCCGCGATGAACCGTTGCCGCCAGGTGAGCACCACCATCATCAACGCCATACCGGCATACAACAAGAAGCCTGATTTGGGGGCGAATACCGCATCTCGCACCTCGTTGGTGATCGGCCCGGGCAGGCCGTAGCGACGTGCGACGATCTCCAGCGCAATGTGGAATCCGAGGGTCGCGACACCCGCTACGGCCCAGAGTCTCGCCCGCGGTCGACGCCACACGGAGAACGCGATTCTGCAGTTCATTCGCGAAGAAGACTGCGTTGGTATATGTCTCAATTCTTGGCCTATTTGATAAATTTTAGTCAAAGGTCAGGATGGGTTTCGCTCGTCACCTTCCGGTCGGGGCCATTTTCTACCTCACGAAGAACAGCCCGCCCGACGGGGGAAGACGGAAAGTTCACAGTCCGGGTTCCGGCCTCGTACTTGACGGCAGGCCTGTCGTCGCCCCGCGCATCAACGGACACGCGTATCCGTGTGCGGTCGCGACGGACCCACTCGGCCGACCTGCGAGTCGGGGCCGCCCCAGGCTCTGCCGGAACCGCCCCAGGTCATCGGCCTGGAGGGACTCTGAGCGGGGGTATCTTCCGCGGCTTGTACGCGCGGGCGGCCGCTCCGTCCGCACACGGGCCGGCCAAGCGGCTCGACAAGGTCATCCGTCGTGAACAAATGCTAGTATCCGCCCGCTTGTTCGGGGGGATGGGGCCCTCCGTCGGGGAGGGGAACCAAGTGACTCGTCATACCTTCAGGCGTGGCTCTCTTGCCACGATCATCGGGTTGGCGCTCTCTGTGTCAGCCGTGCCGCTGGTGGCGCCTGCGCACGCGGACACCGCAACGGAAATCACCGTTCCGGCCACCATGGGCACGACTCCGCGCACGGCGTATCCGCAGAGCGCGGGGGCCTCCGGCTTCCTCGAGTACCGCTCCACCGCCGAGGGTTACGGCCTCTGGTGGACCGGCTACGACGGCAGCCGAAAGCCGGTGGAAGGCGGCGAGCGACTCGGGCCGCGCACTCCGGGTGCGTACGGCACCGGTTCGGACGTCGTCGCCCTCCGCACGTCCCAGGGCAGTGGTGGGCAAGTCCTGCTCCGGGACATGGGAACCGGTACGACGGGGACCGTGGTCATCCCGGCGGACCAGAGCTACATGCAGACGTACGGGCGCACAGTCCTGACCGGCACGTCGACAGGTGGGGAACGGACTCGGCTGTTCCTGCTGCACAACGAGAACGGCAGCACGGTGCAGAAGCCCGTGACCGGACTCCCGGACGGGACGGTCTTCCCCTTCTTCCCCAAGGGTTCCACCTCCGGCCTCCTCGTCAACTACAACGGCCCGGACCAGGTCCTCCACTACGCCTGGGTGGATGCGGAGACCGGTGCCGCCACGATCTTGCCTTCACCGGTGGCGAACATCGACACCGTGGTGGGATCCGACTACCTGGTCAGCTACAGCGGGTCCCGGGCGCGGGTGTACGCCCAGGGTGCCTACGACGCTCCCTCGCACGAGGTCGCGTTCCCCCACAACTCCGGGGACAAGATCCTTGGCGTCGTCGGTGACGCGCTCGTCGTCGCGCGGCGCAGCGACTCCTCCGTCTGGAGTGTGTCAGCGCTGCCCTTCGACGGCTCCGCGGAACTGCCCCTGTTCAAGCGGGCGGATCCCGCTGCCTTCGTGACCCCCGACGGCGGTCTGGTCCTCGCCGGCGGGGAGTCCTCTCTGGACTACGGCATCGCCAAGGTCGAAGCGGGAGCCGACGGTCTGCCCCGGGCCCGCCGGATCGTGGGCCTTCCGGCGGTGCCCATCGGGATCGAGTCGCTCGATCTGAGCGGCGGTGAGCTGATGACCTACGAGTCCGGCGACGGGGCGACGCACCTGTACAGCCGCTCGCTGGTCACGGCGGGGGCTCTGACGGCGGGCACGCGCACGGACCGGGGAGCGACCCAGAGGTGCGGGGTCATGGCCGGGGACCGCGGGAGCTGTCCCGACCTGATGGGTACGGGTGACGGCCGGGCGGTCATCCGGAACACGGCCGGGGAGGTCTCCGTCCTGGACCGGGGTCAGTCCCTTCCCAGCACCGTGTTGGCCTCGGGCCTCCAGGACAACCACGGCCTCGTGGACGTCGAGGGCCGGTATGCGGCCTGGCGTGGGCCCTCGCCCGCGGGAGACGGCCTGATGGTGGCGGATCTGGACACACGGAAGGTAGTGCGCACCCGCACGGGCGCGGCCGGTGCGGTCCCCTCCGCCCTGTGGGGGGAAACGCTGTGGGCGGCGGCCGGGGACGGCAGTGTCACGGCCACGGAGGTGCGTTCGGGCAACACGATCACGTCGTTCAGGGTGGTCGGCAGTGGCAGCAGCTGCGGTCTGGGCGACTTCCAGGCGGTGGGACGCTGGGTGTACTGGTCCGGCTGGTGCGATCTTCCCCAGGGCAGCGTGCAGAAGACCTTCGTGTACGACACCCGCAGGAAGACGCTCATCGCCGTGCCCACCGGCAGAGAGGCGCGCCTGGGCGACGGCTTCCTGGTCACGCGTGACTCCACATCCGGAGCGCTGAACCTCACGGACGTCACGAGCGGCTCCGCGGTGAGTCGGACCCTCGCGGCCAAGGCCGGAAAGTGGGACGTCGATCCGTACACCGGCCTGGTCGGTTACGTGGACCCGGCCTCCCAGGACATCCACGTCCTACGGAGCGGCATCCCCGCCACGGACATCGCGGTCCTGGGGGCGAGGACGCAGCCTTCGGTCGCCCTGGTGAACTCGTCGTCCTCGTGGGACGGCACGTGGTGGCTGTCGAAGCCGGCCGCGTCGTGGACGCTGGCGCTCAGGAGCAAGGCGACCGGGGCCACCGTGCGCACTCTGTCCGGTGGCGCCGCACACGACGCGGTCCACACGTCCTGGAACGGCACGACGTCGACGGGCGCGTATGTGCCGAACGGCACGTACAGCTGGACACTGACGGTGGCCCCGGCCGACGGGCTCGGTGCGTCGGCGACGGCGTCCGGCTCGCTGAAACTGACCGGTGGCGCCGCGGTGAGACGCGACCATGTCGGGTCCGACGGCATCGGTGACCTGCTCACGCTCACCCCCCAGGGTGCGCTCTCCTTCCACCGGGGCGACGGCGCCGGGAAGTTCTCGACGAAGACGTCGGCTTCGGGCTGGCCGGCCTCGATCACGGTGGTGCCGTTCGGAGACCTGAACGGTGACCGCTGCAACGACGTGCTCGTGCGGCTCACCAGCGGTGCGCTGCGGGCGTACCGCCCGGGGTGCGGCAAAGCCCTGACGACATCCACGCCGTACACCACGCTGGGAACGTCGGGCTGGAACCAGTACAACGTGCTGACCTCACCGGGCGACATCACCGGTGACGGCCGGGGGGACCTGATCGCCCGCCAGGCGTCCACCGGTGACATCTACCTGTACAAGGCCACAAGCAGCGGAAAGCTCTCGGCACGGGTGAAGATCTTCTCCAAGTGGTCCGGTTACAAGAAGATCATCGGCGTCGGCGACCTCAACGGTGACGGGTACGGAGACCTGCTGGCGCAGGACACGTCGAACAAGTTGTGGCGGTACGCGGGCACGGCGACCGGCGGCTTCAGGGCACGGGTCAAGGTGGCCGACAACTGGGGTGCCTCCTACAACGTCGTGGTGGGCGCCGGCGACATCACCGGGGACGGGAGGGCGGACATCGTCTCCCGCGACACCTCCGGCAAGCTGTGGCGCAACAACGGCGACGGCAAGGGCTCCTTCGGTCCCCGCACCGAGATCGCCGCCGGCTGGCAGGGCTACAAGGCCCTGTACTGACCGGCCGCGACAGGTCGCGTCCGAGGGAGTGCCCAGCCCCTGACCGAAGCCATCCGGCTCGGGAAGTACCGTCGCTTCCCGAGCCGAAAGCGCGAGTTCGATTCTCGTCACCCGCTCCAGAAGAAGCCCCCAGGTCATGGACCCGGGGGTTCTTCGCCGCCCGAAGCAGTGGTTCGCACGTTGCTTGGGTGCCGTCCCGTCGAGTCCTGCGGGCACTTCACGCTGCCGCCCTCGCCACCGCCTCAATACCGGGACCGAATCGTCCAGCACCCCGCCGGAAGCCGTCCAAAAGGATGCAGGACTGCTGCGGTTGATCACGCCGGCGCCCACACCGTCGGTGAGGTGTCAGGGTGTTGAACCGGCCCACTGCGGGTCGAGGAGGCCGCAGGCGATGTCCAGGGCCGCGTCCATGACGTCCCGGCCACCGCTCTCGGCTTCCTCGCCCGCCAGGTGCAGTGCGGAGATGGCCAGCTTGACCCTGAGTGCCGCGACAGGGCCGTCCGCCCCCGTGAGTACGCCCGGACCCGCCAGCAGGTCGAACAGAGCGATGACCTGGGCCTGAACCTCTGCGGCGAGCGGCTGTTCACGCAGCGCGGGCTCGTTCACCTGGATGAGGCGTGCCGCGGCCGTGACTCCGTCGACGGTCAACTCGCCGTATCTGCGGAGCAGTTCACGCTGGGTTTCGGGCCCCGAGGGCTGCTGCTCGCCCCACTCGATCAAGTCGGCGACCGCGCCGGAGAAGTCCGACAGGACGGCCGCGAGGATCTCCTCCTTGGACTTGTAGTGGTAGTAGAGGGCGGCCTTGGTGATGTTCAGCCCCTCCGCGATCATCCGCAACGAGGTGCCCTCGTAGCCGTACTCGGCGAAGAGTCGCAACGCCACGCGCTGGGCGCGCTGACGGGTGTCGGTACGGCGTCCGGCCATGGATGTCCTCTTTCCCTGCGTGGCCTTCAACCCTACGGCCGGTCCCGTCGCGTCCGGCCGATCCGGCCCCACCCTCCATCACTTGCCGACCGACAGGCAATGGGGCTATGGTGTGCACATCCCCATTGTTTTACCTGTCGGCAAGTAAAGCAATGGAGTGACGCAGTCCGCCATGGCGTGCTCGACCCACGATCCCGACTCCCCGTGCGAGAGGTGTCTCACCGCGATGACGACCACGGACAACGAACCGGGCGGCGCTGCGGCACCGGGCGCGGCCCCGTTACCGGAACGCCGCTGGTGGGGGCTGGCAACCATCGCCCTCGCCCAGCTGATGATCACCCTGGACACGACCATCGTGACGATCGCGCTACCCACGGCCCAGAGCGATCTCGACCTGTCCGACGCCAACCGCCAGTGGGTGGTGACGGCCTACACCCTGGCCTTCGGCGGCCTGCTGCTTCTCGGCGGCCGTGTCGCCGACCGCCTGGGCCGCAAACACACCCTGCTGATGGGCGTCCTGGGCTTCGCCGTCGTCTCCGGAATCGGCGGCATGGCGCAGTCCGGCTGGATGCTGATCGCGGCCCGGGCCGGCCAGGGACTCTTCGCCGCCCTACTGGCCCCCTCCACCCTGGCACTGCTCGTGACGATGTTCCCCGAGCAGGCCGAACGAGGTAAGGCCATCGGCATCTACACAGCGGTACTCACCGCGGGCGGCGGCCTCGGACTCGTCGTCGGCGGCCTCCTCACCAGCACTCTGGACTGGCGCTGGTGCATGTACGTCAACATTCCGATCGCCCTGACCGCCACCGTGGGCGCCGTCCTCACCCTGCCCGATCCGCCCGGCCGGGCGGAGGCGCGCATGGACGTCTTCGGCACGATCACCGGCTGCGGTGGCATCGCCGCCCTGGTCTACGGCTTCTCCGAGGCCGGTGCGCGCGGCTGGCACGCCGACCGGGTCTTCGGGTCGCTGGCACTGGCGGGCGTTCTGCTGATCGTCTTCGTGATCCTGCAGGCCAGGCGGAGCACCCCGCTGCTGCCCCTGCGCATCCTGACGGACCGCAACCGGGGCACGGCCCTCGCCACCGTCGCGCTGGCCACGCTCGGGCTGTTCGGCGTCTTCCTCTTCCTCACCTACCAACTCCAGACCGTCATGGGCTACTCCGCGGTCAAGACGGGCGTCGCCCTGCTGCCGCTGGTCGCGATGAACGTCCTCGGAGCCACCCAACTCGCCGGCCGTCTGCTGCCCAAGGTCCCGCCCCGGACTCTCATCGTGCCCGGCCTCCTGGCCGCGGCGGCTTCGCTGGCCCTCCTCACCCGGCTCACTCCGGACAGCTCCTACCTCAAGGTGATCGTCCCTGCCGAGATGCTGCTCGGACTGGGCATCGGCACCCTGTTCGGGCCCACCGTGTCGGTCGCCACCAGCGGCGTCGACCAGCGCGACGCGGGCGTGGCCTCCGCGACGGTCAACACCGCCCAGCAGGTCGGCGCCTCGATCGGCACCGCGCTGCTGAACACCATCGCCGCGGGCGCCGGCGGCACCTACCTCGACGAACACCGGAACGGCACCGACCTGATACGCGAGGCCACCGTGCACGGTTACGCCGTGGCCGCCTCCTGGGCGCTCGGCATCATGCTGGCCACCGCGGCGCTCGTGACCGTAGTGATCAACGCCGACCCGCGCAGGACCACCCCGCAGAGCCGGCCGCGCAACGAGAAGGCGGCTGCCGGCACTCGTATCGGCTAGCCCGCGAACCCGGCCGTCACATGCGCGAGCCCGACGGCCCCTTCATGCCGCACAACCAGCACACGGACGTACACACCTACGTGCATACGCACACACAGGAAGGACGACATCATGGCGCTTCGCATCCCGAAGGCCGAGCTCCCCAGCGAGCTCAAGGAAAACATGGTCAAACAGCTCGGTGCCGTACCCGAGAACGTCGAGGTGCTGTGGCACAGCCCCGAAGTCACCCAGGACAACCTGGAGTTCGGCGGCAAGGTGGGCGCGTGGAGCGCGGCCGACGCGAGCCTCAAGTCGTTCGCGCACATGGCCGTCGCGTCGCAGGTCGGCTGCAGCTGGTGCCTCGACATCGGCTACTTCCAGGCGCAGAACGAGAACCTGGACCTGACCAAGGCAAGCCAGGTACCGCGCTGGCGGAGGTCGGAGGTGTTCTCGCCGCTTGAGCGGGATGTGATGGAGTACGCCGAGGCCATGACGAACACACCGCCGACCGTCACCGACGAGCTGTACGCGAGCCTGCTCGACCGGCTCGGTCCCACGGCGATGATCGAGCTCACCGCGTACATCGCCTACGTCAACCTGGCGACCAGGGCCAACGTGGCGAACGGCGTCACCTCACAAGGCTTCTCCGACGCCTGCGAGATCCCGCTGGCCACACGCCCCGAGACGTCCGATGCGGCCTCGACAGCATGACCGAGGCGCAAAGTCTGTTCACCGGGTGAACGGCCAGGAAGTTCACTCGGTGAACGCCCCGGGCCACTCAGTCAGACGGCATCAGGACATGTCGCCTCGGGCCCCATCGCACTCTCTGTCCGCCACCGACGTTCTCGCGATACGGCGCCAGCCCCAAAGCGTGCCCATAAGACCGGTAGACCACTCGTCACCCGCTCTTCTGCAAAGCCCCTTGGGACCTGGCTCGCGGGAGCCTCTCCCGGTTCGCGTCCACCGATCGGTGGACGCGAAGTTCAACCGGGTACCTCTGCCCGCCAACTGCACTGGCCAGCAAGGCTTTTGGGCATGAAATCATTCACTGTGCGCATGGCCCGTTGGAGCGCTCGGCACCCCTGGCGGGCCATCGTCGGCTGGCTCGTGTTCGTGGTGCTGTGCCTGGGGATCGGCAGTGCCGTCGGCACACACAGCGCGACGACGGCCGACTACCGGGTCGGCGAGGCCGGCCGGGCGGAGGCGATGGCCGCCCAGGGCCATCTGGAACGCAGGTCCACCGAGCAGGTGCTGATCTCCTCCAGGTCGGGCCCCCTCGACCGGGCCGCGGCCGAGGCCGCCGCGAAGGACCTGACCGCCCGGATGAACCGGCTGCCCGAGGTGGCGGGCGTGGCCGACCCGCTGCTGTCCGGGGATCGCCGGATCCTCATGGTCGAGGTGGCCCTCAAGGGCGAGGAACGGGACGCGAAGGACAAGGTCGACGCGCTGCTCGCCCAGACCGAGGCCGTGGGGAAGGCGCGTCCCGGGCTGCTGCTGGAGGAAACCGGGAGTCCCTCCATCAGCAAGGGAGTCGACCAGCAGCGCGGCGACGACCTGGCGCTGTCGGAGGAGATCACGCTGCCCATCACCCTGGTCACCCTGTTGATCGTCTTCGGGTCCGTGACCATGGCGGGGGTGCCGCTGCTGCTGGCTCTGTCGTCGATCGCGGCGGCCGTCGGGCTGTCGATGGTGGCCTCGCACCTTTCCCCCGACGCCGGGGTCGGCACGAACGTCATCCTGATGATCGGCCTCGCCGTCGGCGTCGACTACACGCTCTTCTACCTCAAGCGGGAGCGCGAGGAGCGCGTCCGCTCGGGTGGCCGGCTGAGCGCCGAGGCGCTGGTGGAGCTGGCCGCGGCGACCTCGGGGCGGGCGGTCGTGATCTCCGGGCTCGCGGTCGTGGCCTCCACCGCGACGCTGTATCTCGCCTCCGACGTCATCTTCTCCTCGCTGGCCACCGGCACCATCGTGGTCGTCCTGGTCGCGGTGGCCAGTTCCCTGACGGCGCTGCCGGCGCTGCTGGTCAAGCTCGGACAGCGGGCCGAGCGCGGGGCGCGGCGCCGTGCCGGGCGCGGAAAGCCGGCGCGCCGGACACGGGGCGACGGCGGCGGCCGCGTGTGGGCCGCGCTGCTGCGGCCGGCGAGCAGGCACCCCCTGGCCACCCTGTGCGTCTCGGTCCTTGCCCTGCTGGCGCTCGTCACCCCGTTGGCCGGGTTGAAGATCACGGAGATGAGCCGGGACACGCACTCCCGGGACATCCCCGCCATGCGGGTGTACGACCGGCTCAACGAAGCCTTCCCGGATCAGCGGGTCACGCACCAGGTCGTCGTACGTGCCGACGCCGCGCGCTCCGGCGAGGTCACCCGGGCACTGCGCGAACTGGCCCGACGCGCCGACGCCGACCCGCTGTTCGCCGGCGCCTCGGGGATCCGGACATCCGCCGACCACCGGATCAGCGTGCTCGAGCTGAAGGTGCCGTACCTGGGCAACTCCGACCAGGCGTACGACTCCCTCGACCACCTGCGGGACGACTACCTGCCCGCGACCGTCGGCCGGATCGACGGGGCCGAGTTCGGAGTGAGCGGGGACGTCGCCCGGTACGCCGACTATCCCGCTCACCAGAACGGCAAACTCCCGCTGGTCCTCGGTGCGTTGTTGCTCGTGACCTTCGCGATGACCACATACGCGTTCCGCTCGGTGGCGCTGGGCCTGATCGGTGTCGTACTGAATCTGCTGTCCGCGGCAGCGGCGCTCGGACTGCTCGTCCTGGTCTTCCAGGGAACCTGGGCCGAAGGGCTGTTGGACTTCCACTCCACGGGTTCGATCGGCTCGCGCGTACCGCTGTTCCTCTTCGTGATCCTCTTCGGGCTCTCGATGGACTACCAGGTGTTCGTGGTGAGCCGGATCAGGGAGGCCGTGCTCACGGGCGCGTCCACGAGGCAGGCCGTGCTCGATGGAATCCACAGGTCGGCGAGCGTGGTGACGAGTGCCGCGGTGGTGATGACGACCGTGTTCGTGAGTTTCGTCTTCCTGCACATCATCGAGATGAAGCAGATCGGCTTCGTCCTCGCGGTGGCCGTGCTGCTCGATGCCTTCGTCGTCCGGATCATGGTCCTGCCGTCGGCGATGCTGCTGCTCGGTGAGGCGAGCTGGTGGCCCTCACGGCAAGCCGGGCGAAGGGCCGCGGCCTCAGCCCGAACGGCCGACGGGCGACCGGTGGTCGACGTACGTTGATCGGCATGACCGCTCTCGCCGACCCCTTGGCCGACGCCTTCTGGGCCACTTCACTGCGCCGGTGGAACGCGGTGTGCTGGGCGCTGTTCGGTGCGATGGCCGTCGGGCTGGTGACGGCGGCCCCGCCCGGCGGAAGCAAGTACAAGGCACTCGCGCTGCTGGGCTGCGTGGTGCTGTGCTACGCGGTTCTCGACCGCTTCCCGGGCAATCCAGTTGTACGTCCGCAGGTCTACCTCTCGGTGCTCGTGCTCGTACTCGGCGGGCTGGCGTATCTGGGCAGCAGTTACGCGGCGCTGTTCATGGTGACGCTGCCGCACTACTGGATGTTCGGGCGTACTCCGAGGGCTTCGATGGGGTTCCTCGGAGCGGCCACCGGTGCCACGCTGACCGGGGCCCTGGTCAGGCAGGGCTGGTCGGCGGAGTTCTTCGGCGAGACGCTGGTGTCCACCCTGATCGTGGTCGCGGTGGGTGTGCTGATCGGCCTGTGGGCACACTCGGTCGTCGCGCAGAGCAGCGAACGGGCGCGACTGATCAAGGAGTTGGAACGGGCACAGGAGGAACTGTCCGAGGCGCACCAACGGCAGGGCGCGGCGGACGAGCGGGAACGCATGGCACGGGACATCCACGACACGCTCGCGCAGGGCTTCGCATCGATCATCGTGCTCGCGGAGGCGGCACGGGCGGGGATGTCCGACGATCCGGCGCGCAGTGACCAGCAGTTGCGGTCGATCGAGTCCACCGCTCGGGAAAACCTCACCGAGGCCCGGGAGTTGGTCGGCTCGGCGACGCAGCCGGGTCCGGGCCGGGTGGCGGCCGGTTCGGTGGCGCAGACTCTGCGCCGCACGCTGGACCGCTTCGCGGAGGACACCGGGCTCGCCGTGGACGCCGACCTGGCGGACCTCGAGTGCGACCAGCAGACCCGGATCGCGCTGCTGCGCTGCACCCAGGAGTCCCTGGCCAACGTGCGCAAACACGCGCGCGCGTCCACGGTCGGCGTGGTGCTGGTCCGGCGGCCGTACGGAGTGGAGCTGGAGATCACCGACGACGGAACAGGGTTCGTGGTGAAGGAGTCGACGGGCTTCGGGCTCGACGGCATGCGCAAACGGCTGGCGGAGCTGGGCGGGAGGCTCACGGTGACGAGTTCGGTGGGCGACGGGACGCGGATCCTGGCGATGATCCCCATGGCGAGCGAGGTGGAGGCATGAGCGAGGGAAGTCTGCGCATCGTCGTGGTGGACGATCACACGGTGATGCGGGCCGGAGTGGTCGCTCTGCTCGCCGCCGAGGACAGTATCGAGATCGTCGGCGAGGCGGGCGACGGACGCGCGGCGCTCGAACTCGTCGAGCGGTACGACCCCGACGTGGCCCTGGTCGATCTGCGGATGCCCGTCCTGGACGGGGTGGCGACGACGGCCGAGATCGTCGTCCGGTTTCCGCGTACCCGGGTGCTGATCCTGACGACGTACGACACGGACATCGAACGCGGAGTGGAGGCCGGTGCCATCGGCTACCTGCTCAAGGACACCACGCGCGAGCAGCTCGTCGACGCCATCCACTCGGCGGCACGCGGCGAGACGGTGCTGGCTCCTCGGGTCGCCGAGAAGCTGGTCGCGCGGATGCGCAGACCGGCCCAGGACCCGCTGACCGACCGCGAGACCGACGTCCTCAACGCGGTGGCCGACGGACTCACCAATGCCGAGATCGGCAGACGCCTCGTCATCGCCGAAGCCACGGTGAAGACACATCTGCTGCGCCTGTTCGCCAAGCTCGATGTCAACGACCGGACGAGAGCGGTGGTGGTGGCCATGGAGCGGGGGCTCCTGCGACGGCCTTACTGATCGCTTGACCTCGTCCGTCCCGCGGCGCATGGCAGCCTTTTCGATGAACGCCAGGTCCAAGGACAGCGCCCCCGGCCTTCACGACCGCGTACGGCGGATCGTGAAGGCCGACTTCGTGCTGGGGGACCGCATGCGCCGGTCGGTGTGGCGCGCTGCGTTTTCGTGGGGCTTGGGTTACTTGATGTACCAGGGTTACTTGATGTAGACGAGGCTGTCGGTGGTGACGGTGGGACGGCCGCTGGTGCCGACCACGACGATCTTGATGGTGTGCTTGGCGCTGCTGGACCAGGTCTTGGTCCAGATCGCCTGCCGGTACAGGGTGGTCGAGGACTTCAGGTCGACGGTGGAGATCTTGGTGCCGTCGACGTAGATGTACGCCTGGCCGGAGCTGGCGGCGCGGGAGACCACCCAGGCGACGGAGCGGCCGGTGAAGGTCCAGGTGAGGCCGGCGCCCTTGGAACCGCTGGAGTAGGACTGCCCGCCGAGGTAGCTGGTGGAGGAGCGGGTGGTCCAGCTGCCGGACTTCGTGGCGGCGGTCTCCTGCAGGATCACCGGGGTGTACGAGGGGGACGACGTGCGGTAGTTACCGGCGTAGTCGTAGGCCCGCATCGACCAGGTGGTGGCGGCGCCGGACTTGACGGTGCGGTTGGACGTGGTGGTGGTCGGGCCGAAGGTGGCGGTGGTGGGGGACAGCAGCTTCACCTCGCGCAGGGCCTTGTCGTCGGTGGCCTTCCAGCCGAGAGCGACCGGGACGGCGCTGGTGCTGACGGTGCCGGAGCGCAGGGAGAGCTTCGGGTTGGTGGTGAAGGTCGGTGCGGTCGTCTCCGCGACGACACTCAGCGCGGCACTGGTCGCGGTCTTGCCGGACTGGTGCACGGCCCGCACGGCGACGGTGTGGCTGCCCAGTGGCAGGGTGGCGCCGACGGAGGTGGCGGTTCCGGAGGCGGTGGCGACGCTCTTGCCGTCGACCAGCAGCTCGAACTTCGAGATCAACGACGCCGGTGTGGTGGCCGTCCAGCGGACGGTGATGCCGCCCTTGGTGTAGTACGTCGAGCCCGAAAGGGCCGCGCCGTCGACCGAGCTGACCTTCAGGCCCTGCACCGGGCCGGACGCCCAGGTGCGGATGGTCGGCAGTTGGTCGTAGAGCAGGCCGCCGGGGCACTGTGTGTTGAAGCCGTCCCGGTGGCCGGAGATCCGCTGGAAGGTGTATTTGCTGCCCGCGGTGAAGTCGGTGCTGAAGTAGTTGTGCTGGCTCGCGCCCGCGGTCAGCTGGGTGGTTCCGGCGGGATCGGCGCCGTACTGGCCGAGCTTCCAGGCCGCCAGGCGGGCGACCGATGCCAGCGTGGCGTTGGTGGCGCTGGTGGTGGTGTAGTCACCGAGCACCGCGACGCCTGCGGCCTCCCGGTTCCAGCCGTAGGTGTGTGCGCCGAACACCGGAAGGTCGACGCCGCCCTTGCGGCCCTCGAAGATGGTGCCGCATTTGTCGACGAGGAAGTTGTAGCCGATGTCCTTCCAGCCGCTGACCGGAAAACTCAACGGTCAGGTGGGGATGGCGAGATAGCCCCTCGGTGGTGACGGTCGGGGGCTGGTGTGGGGTGGTGGGGTTGTGGGATGTCAGGTGGCTGCCGGGGTGAGGGTGACGTCGTGGCCGAGGGCCTTGAGCTGGCGGACGAGGTCGCGGCTCTTGCGGCCCGGGTCGAGGTTGCGGGTGTGGAAGTCGGGGCCGAGGTCTCGGTAACGGGCGGTCGGGTCGTTCATGAGGTGCCAGACGGCGACCAGGATGGAGCGGGCGACGGCGACCAGGGCTTTCATATGGCCGCGGCGTTTGACGATCCTGCGGTAGCGGGCGCCGAGGAAGGTGTCGGTCCGTGCGGCGGAGATCGCTGCTTCGCCGAGGGCGCCGCGGAGCCAGGGATTGCCCTTGCCGGTGGGTCCGGAGGTGTTCTTGTTTCCGGACTGGAGGGTGCGTGGGGAGAGTTTCGCCCAGGACACGAGATGGCCGGCGGTGGGGAAGACGGTCATGTCCAGGCCGGTCTCGGCGAGGATGACCTGCGCGGTGCTGGGGCCGACGCCGGGGATCTCGTCGAGGCGCTCGGTGTCGGTGATCGGCATCAGGGTGCCCTGTCCGGGTCCTTCGTCGTCCTCGGTGGTGGACAGCTCGGCCAGACGCAGGGTGATGCGGGCGGTGAGCCTGTCGATCTGCACGGTGAGGTAGTCGATGGTGTCCAGCAGCATCCGGCACATGAAGGCGTGATGTTCTTCGAACCGGCCGGTCAGCGATTCGGCGAGGGTGGCGTGGCTGGCCTTGATGGTGCCGTGGGCCAGGTCCGCCAACGCCTTGGGGCTGCGTTCGCCCGCGATCAGTGCCTCCAGCATCGACCGGCCGGAGACGCCGAAGATGTCGGCGATCACGGTGGACAGCTTGATCTGGGCGTCCTCGAGGAGTTTCTCGGTGCGCTGCTTGTGGCGGGTGCGCTCATGGGTCATGACGGCCCGGGCCCGGGTCAGATCGCGCAGTTCACGGACCGGCTTCGGGGGTACGAACGAGGGCCGGAGCATGCCGCGTTCGGTGAGCTTGGCCAGCCAGACCGCGTCCAGGCGGTCGGTCTTGGGCCGGCCCGGGACGTTCTTGACGTCACGGGCGTTGACCAGCCAGCACTCCAGACCACGCGACTCCAGCAGAAAGAAGTACGGCTTCCAGTAGGTCGACGTCGCCTCCATCACCACCCGGGTGACGCCCTGGCAGATCAGGTGATCGGCCAGGTCCAGAATCGCGCCGCTGGTCGCGACGGTGTTGAAGACCCGCTGCACGCGCTTGCCGGGCTTGTCCTCATGCGGAACCCGCACACAGACCATGCCCGACGCCTTTGCGATATCGATCGCCGCGACACGGGCCACGAGCTCCTCGGCCTGCTCGATCTCCTCGACGCCACCGTCGTCGGTGTCCGCCATGCACAACTCCCTGGTATCGATCCGTACGGGCCGACGCCTGCTCAGGGGGCCGCGGGGGAAGCGAAAATCTGACCGGCGTGCTCGATGGCAACAGTGCGTGGCCCCTCTGCGGCCCCGGCACCAGACTGACCTACGGGCTCAACGTCCCAACGAGCTACCGGCGTCGGCGGGCAGGCGCCGCAGCCATGTTTTCACGCCGGCAAGGCGCACCCGAAGGGAACAGGGGGACTGACCGGAAAACTCAACGGTCAGGTGGGGATGGCGAGATAGCCCCTCGGTGGTGACGGTCGGGGGCTGGTGTGGGGTGGTGGGGTTGTGGGATGTCAGGTGGCTGCCGGGGTGAGGGTGACGTCGTGGCCGAGGGCCTTGAGCTGGCGGACGAGGTCGCGGCTCTTGCGGCCCGGGTCGAGGTTGCGGGTGTGGAAGTCGGGGCCGAGGTCTCGGTAACGGGCGGTCGGGTCGTTCATGAGGTGCCAGACGGCGACCAGGATGGAGCGGGCGACGGCGACCAGGGCTTTCATATGGCCGCGGCGTTTGACGATCCTGCGGTAGCGGGCGCCGAGGAAGGTGTCGGTCCGTGCGGCGGAGATCGCTGCTTCGCCGAGGGCGCCGCGGAGCCAGGGATTGCCCTTGCCGGTGGGTCCGGAGGTGTTCTTGTTTCCGGACTGGAGGGTGCGTGGGGAGAGTTTCGCCCAGGACACGAGATGGCCGGCGGTGGGGAAGACGGTCATGTCCAGGCCGGTCTCGGCGAGGATGACCTGCGCGGTGCTGGGGCCGACGCCGGGGATCTCGTCGAGGCGCTCGGTGTCGGTGATCGGCATCAGGGTGCCCTGTCCGGGTCCTTCGTCGTCCTCGGTGGTGGACAGCTCGGCCAGACGCAGGGTGATGCGGGCGGTGAGCCTGTCGATCTGCACGGTGAGGTAGTCGATGGTGTCCAGCAGCATCCGGCACATGAAGGCGTGATGTTCTTCGAACCGGCCGGTCAGCGATTCGGCGAGGGTGGCGTGGCTGGCCTTGATGGTGCCGTGGGCCAGGTCCGCCAACGCCTTGGGGCTGCGTTCGCCCGCGATCAGTGCCTCCAGCATCGACCGGCCGGAGACGCCGAAGATGTCGGCGATCACGGTGGACAGCTTGATCTGGGCGTCCTCGAGGAGTTTCTCGGTGCGCTGCTTGTGGCGGGTGCGCTCATGGGTCATGACGGCCCGGGCCCGGGTCAGATCGCGCAGTTCACGGACCGGCTTCGGGGGTACGAACGAGGGCCGGAGCATGCCGCGTTCGGTGAGCTTGGCCAGCCAGACCGCGTCCAGGCGGTCGGTCTTGGGCCGGCCCGGGACGTTCTTGACGTCACGGGCGTTGACCAGCCAGCACTCCAGACCACGCGACTCCAGCAGAAAGAAGTACGGCTTCCAGTAGGTCGACGTCGCCTCCATCACCACCCGGGTGACGCCCTGGCAGATCAGGTGATCGGCCAGGTCCAGAATCGCGCCGCTGGTCGCGACGGTGTTGAAGACCCGCTGCACGCGCTTGCCGGGCTTGTCCTCATGCGGAACCCGCACACAGACCATGCCCGACGCCTTTGCGATATCGATCGCCGCGACACGGGCCACGAGCTCCTCGGCCTGCTCGATCTCCTCGACGCCACCGTCGTCGGTGTCCGCC
Source organism: Streptomyces sp. NBC_01450 (assembly GCF_036227505.1). Lineage (NCBI taxonomy): Bacteria > Bacillati > Actinomycetota > Actinomycetes > Kitasatosporales > Streptomycetaceae > Streptomyces > Streptomyces sp. NBC_01450. Next base: position 5,636,761 of record NZ_CP109480.1, read on the forward strand.
ATGCACAACTCCCTGGTATCGATCCGTACGGGCCGACGCCTGCTCAGGGGGCCGCGGGGGAAGCGAAAATCTGACCGGCGTGCTCGATGGCAACAGTGCGTGGCCCCTCTGCGGCCCCGGCACCAGACTGACCTACGGGCTCAACGTCCCAACGAGCTACCGGCGTCGGCGGGCAGGCGCCGCAGCCATGTTTTCACGCCGGCAAGGCGCACCCGAAGGGAACAGGGGGACTGACCTGGACGTGGTACGCGTAGATGCTCCGGATGATCGACGGCGAGTCGGCGCAGGAGTAGTCGTTGGCCCCGTCGGTGTGGTGGACGAAGATCGCCTTCACGTCATCGGTGTACTCCGGCGCCTCGGGGCTGATCGACTCGTCGGCACCCCAGTCGGCGCGCGAGACGATCGGCGGTTCGGGCACGGTGGACGGCGGCGCCGAGGGCGGCGCGCTGGAGGACGTGCTCGGCGACGGCGACGCGGAATCCGTGGAGGACGCCGAGGTGGAGGGCGAGACGGAGTCCGTGGGGGACGCCGACTCGGAGGGCGGGACGGAGTCGGTGGCCGCGGGCGTGGTGTCCGTCGCAGCCGGGGACGTGGTGGTCTGCTCGTCCGTCGGCGTGGCGCTGGTGCCGTCGGTGGGCGCGGCGGAGTCGGTGGGCGCGGATTCCGTGGCGCCGGGAGTCTCATCGGTGACGAACGCGGCCCGCTCGGCCGCGGTGCCGCCGGCCTTGGTCTCGGCGTCGGTCATCACCCCGGGGTCGACCAGGTTGACCTCAAGGCCCTTGGGCAGAGCGGAGCTGCCGGCGCCGTTCTTGCGGATGACCTGCGCCTGCATGCCGTCGGAGGGGCCGACCCACAGCGGCTCGGATGCTCCGCGTACTCCGACGCCGGGGTTCTCCAGCGGGTCTACGTTCAGTTCGAGGTCCTGCCAGGCGCTCCACCGCCCGGTCTCGAGACTGCGGGTGCGTACCTGAGCCGTACCGTCGAGCCGCTTGGCCGCCCCCGTCCAGGAGACGCCGAGCATCGAGAACCGCTCGGTGTCCGTGCGCGGCAGCTCACGCTTGTCGCCCGTACCGCCTTTCAGCGCGAGGTCGTACACCTTCGACGGCCGCTTGGCCCGGCCGGCCGCGCCGGGATCGGAGGACGGGCCGGCGACGGCGTAGGTCACCACGCCCCCGCCTCCCAGGACCACCGCGCCGAGCGTCAGCCACACCCGTCGTTTCATGCTCAGCGGTCTGTACACACGCGCCGTACGACGACCCACGACGTATCCACCCCCAGGAGGCCCGGAAAGGCCACAGAAAAAATCACATGAGGCACACCCGCCACACAGGTAGCCGCCCTCTACAGCGCACCGCGCCCGACGAACATCACGGGGCAACCGACCGCGGTGACGCAGATCACCTCAACGGCGATATCTCCCAGGGCCGCCGCTGTTGTGGTCAACCGCACTTGTGGTGGCGGCACTTGGGGCGTCTTGTCGGGGCGTCCGGTGTGGGGACGGCTGTGGCGGCCGCCCTCTTGCCGGTCTTGCCGCTCCGCTTGGCGGGGGCCGCGGACGGGGAGGGCGTGGGAGCACCGGGCTCGTCGGTCCCGCGGCCGAGGGAGGCGGGCACGGGGAAGGAGGCGTCGGGCAGGCCGGCGAGGGCGTCGCGCATGTACTGGGTCCAGATTTCGGTGGGGATGTCGCCGCCGAACACCTTCTGGAGACCACCGACGCCTGCCAGGGACTGCAGCTGTGGGTGGTTCGAGTCCTCTCGGAAGAGGACGACAGAGGTGGCGAGTTGGGGGGTGTAGCCGATGAACCAGGCCGACCGGTAGTCGTCGGTGGTTCCGGTCTTGCCCGCCGCGGTCCTGCCGAGAGCCTGGGCCTTGGTGCCGGTGCCCCGGGCGATGACGCCCCGGAGCACGTCGGTCACGTTGCCGGCGACCGCCGCCGGCAGAGCCCGCACGGTGGCGGGGGCGGTGAACCCGGACAGCACGGAGCCGTTGTGGATCACCTTGGTCACCGAGTACGGGGATGTCTGCATCCCCTCGGCGGCGAGGGTCGCGTAGACACCCGCCATCCGAATGGCGCTCGGTGTCGAGGTGCCGATGTAGAAGCCGGCGCTGGGGGCGGCGAGGCTGCCCGGGCGCAGGCCGAGGGTTTCGGCCGTCCTCGCCACGTTCCCGTAGCCGACGTCCTCTCCCAGTTGCACGTACGGCGTGTTGACCGACTGCTCCATCGCCTTGCGCAGAGGGATGTACCCCCAACGCTGAGGGGTGTCGTTGTGCTGGTGGAGGAGCCCGGTGGGGTCCTTGGGGTCGGCGACGCGGTTGCCCTGCCGGTCCTTGATCTCGATGCCGTCGTCACCGTTGAACTTACTGGCCGGGGTGATCGGCTCCGGGGACTCACCGGGCCGCAGTACGGCTCCGTACTGGAGCGCGGCGGCGAGGACAATGGGTTTGAAGGTCGATCCCACCGGGACGCCGGAGGTGTCGGCGTTGTCCGAGTAATGGGCGTGGTCGAAGCCGGGACCGCCGTAGACGGCAAGGATCCTGCCGGTCGAGGGTTCCACCGATGCGGCTCCGACCTGAACGTCCCGGTCGACCGACCGGCGGGCGGGGTCGAGGCGTTGCCCCCGCACCTTGGCGACGGCCCTGGCCAGTGCCGCGGTCCTCCTCCTGTCGAAGGTGGTGTGGATCTGGTAGCCACCCCTGCTCAGGCTGCTGTCGGTGATGGTCCGGTCGTGTGCCTCGGCATAGGACCTGGCGAGTTGGACCAGGTAGCCGGTCTCACCCGTGAGTCCTGAACCGGGCGTCCACTTCCTGGGTGCGGGGAATCCGGCGGCCTCGTACCGTGCCCGCTGCCCAGGCGTCAGCTTGCCGGTCCTCACCATCCGGTCGAGCACCCAGGACCAGCGTGCTTCCGCCTGTGCTCTGGCCGCAGGGTCGGAGTCCGCGTGCTGGAAGAGACTCGGCTCGTTGACCGCCGCGGCGAGGAAGGCCCCCTGGCTCACGTCGAGCCTTTCCACCGGGAGGTTGTAGTACATGCGGGCCGCGGCCTGGATGCCGTTGGCCTGACGGCCGAAGAAGCAGGTGTTCAGATACCCCTGGAGGATCTGCTTCTTGGTCATGGCGGCGCCGATCTTGGTGGAGATCAGCAGTTCCTTGAACTTTCGTGAGACCGTCTGCGCCTGATCCAGGTAGGTGTTCTTGACGAACTGCTGGGTGATCGTCGATCCGGACTGCACCGAGCCCCCCTCGGCCATGTGGACGACGGCGCGGGCAATTCCTTGCGGGTCGATGCCCGGGTCGGTGTAGAAGGAGGCGTTCTCCGCGGCGATGAAGTCCCACTGCACGTCGGCGGGTATCTGCGAGAGCGACACGTTCTGCCGGTTGACGCTGCCGTCGGTCGCCAGGACCGTGCCGTCCGACCAGTAGTAGACGTTGTTCTGCAGCAGTGCCGTGGGATTGGGGTCGGGGATGGTGACCGTGGCGTAGGCGTAGCCGACGGCTGCTGCCGTGCCGCCGATGAAGAGCAGTGAGAGCGCCAGTAGTTGGCGCACCGACGGCAGCCAGCGGCGCGGGCCCGTCCTGCCTCGGCGCGGGTAGTCGATCCGACGTTTCCCCTGTGGCGCCCTTCTCCTGGCAAGGTCCGACAGGTCCTGTGGTGCCTGGTCACGATGTGCGGCCCGGCGACCGGTGGCGCGGTCGCCCCCGGCACTCGTGCCGCCGACGGAGCGCTGGCGCGGTCGGCGCCGGTGTCCACTCATGGGCTCTGCTCACTGTCCTCTCAGGACGACTGCCGTGTCTCGTACGGTCCGGGCTGCCGGAAGCCCGGGGGTAGTGGGTGGCTCTACGGAAGGCCGTTGCGCGACACCTGCCGCGGAAAGCCGTCGTACGGCGCCGACCGGACTGGATCACCACCAGGTACATCAACTGCCGGTGGACGAACTGCTGCAGCGGCGTGCTCCACAACGGGCCGGGCCGTTCTTTGCCCAGGCGGAACGCGTACAGGCCGGCCATCAGTCGCGGCAGCGGGAAACGGTCGTCGGCGAGGCGGACACGCGGTGTCTCCGCCGGCCGCGGACTCCTGACCCGCGCCCTTCGCTCGCCTCAGGCCGCAGCCACTTCACCACCGCGTCCCCGCACTCGGCCGTCTGCGCGTAGAACGCCCTCAACTCCTGGTGCGCCGCCGCGAACGCGTGCCACGTCTCGGGCTCCGCGTTCGCGCCGCCGTAGCGTGGCAGCAGTTCGGCGCGGGCGAAATCCCACAGCGCGTCGAAGTCGGCCATCGTCAGGAATCCGGCCACCTGTCGGGCCTGGGCCGCCGTCAGCACCAGGAACGGCGGCTTGTGCCGGTCGGCGCGGAACACCGGCCGACCACCCAGCACCACCTGGTTCCGGGGCCGGTCTTCGCCGCGATGCGGGGCAGCGCCGGCGTAGATGCGTTCCTGGTCCAGATAATGCTCGTCCAGCGCCTCTTCACGGTGCCGGACGCCCCGGTGCCGGACACTCTCCGAGTCGTCCTCGAAGAGTCGTTCAAACCAGGTCGTGCTGTTGCGCAGTGCGGGAGGCGGCACCGCGCGCAGACGGAGGTACGTACTCATGCCAGAGGGAGCGCACGGGAGCGCCGAAGCATTACGCGGCCCGACGGACCCGGATCGGGGGAAGACACCTCGACCGTCGCGCGCGCGAGGGTGGGGCGGTATCGCGCCGGTTGCCGGGAATCCCCGGAACCGCGTAACGGATCGACCGCCCACCTCGCTCTCTTCGTATGTGACGACAGAGCAGGACACGAGACCCCATGCGGCGGCCAGGCCCGTGCGGTGGGCGGCGGACGTGGTGGCGACGATGCGGGAGGGGGCACGGGTGCGCCTCGACTACTCGGCATCCAGCCTGTGGCGCGTCGACCGGATCATCGACGACCTGCGGCGCGAGGACACACCCTACGCCGCCGTGGAGAGCGTGCTGCGCGGCTTCGGGGCGTATGCGGGTGAGGTGATCGTCCGCCAGGCGGGCGCCGAGTGGTGGGAGGCGGACGGCCACCACTGGATCCGCACGGCCGAGGGACGGCTGTGGGATCCCATCGACGAGGGCCGCCGCTGCTTCACCGGACACGGCTCGCTGCGGCTGCTGTGCCGCGACGCGACGGCGGACGCACCCGAACCCCGGGATCGGCGGCCGCGGTGAGGTCCGGGGGGTGTGGCCGCTCTCCTCCACCGTGATCGGCCGGACGGGTCCTGGGTGGCAAGCGCAGGCGACGACGTGAAGGGGCGCCCGAGGCGTTGTGACACTTCTGTGGGGACAGACGCTGGTCACCATGGGGCCGTCGATGCGACCGGAGCACGGCGGACGGCATGCACTCGCCATGAACCCGGTATGAACGAGGACGGTCTTGGGCCAGGTACGGCAACCCCGGCGTGTACAGGCGTACGACGGGGAATTGGGCGCGGCGGTCGCGCGGGCCCAGGACGGCGACGAGACGGCTTTCGCGGTCGCCTACCGGATCGTGCAGCCGGGCCTGCTCGGCTATCTGCGCGGCCTGGTCGGCGACGACGCGGAGGACGTGGCCTCCGACGCCTGGCTGGAGATCGCCCGTGACCTCGGCCGTTTCAAAGGGGACGGGGCCGGGTTCCGCGGCTGGACCTCGACCATCGCCCGGCACCGGGCGCTGGACCATCTGCGCCGCCAGCGCGTACGGCCCCGGGCGGGAGGGACCGAACAGGACGTACTGGACCTCCCCAGCCGGCACAGCACCCAAGAAGAGGCCCTGGAGTCCCTGTCCACCGAGCGGGCGCTGGAACTGGTCCGCGGGCTACCGCGGGACCAGGCCGAGGCCGTGCTCCTGCGGGTCGTCATCGGCCTGGACGGTCCCGCCACCGCACGCGTCCTCGGCAAGCGCCCTGGAGCGGTGCGCACTGCCGCCCACCGGGGCCTGAAACGCCTCGCTCGCCAACTGGGCGTCGCCGCCGAAGCGGACAAGGGTGTGACGAATGAGGCCTCCCCAACGCTGGGGAAGTCGAAATGAACAACGTCGGCAACAGTGACCGACTGACAGGCATCAAGCCCGGAACGCCGAACGAATCGAACCGGTCGAACAGGAACGGAAGCGGACATGGGTGAACGGCTGGGCGGCGACGGAGTTCCGGGCCGGGTTCCGGACCGTCGACGTGTGCAGCCCGGCGGCGCCGCGTCCGACCCGTGGGAGGCGCGTGACGCCGCCACGCTGGAAACGGAGCTGGGCACCCTCCTACGCGAAGGCCGTCTCGCCCCCGAGGCCGAGCAGCGGGCCCTGACCGCCTTCCGGGCCGCCCACGACGCGGGCGCGCACCGGGCGCGTACCCGGCGCCGGGACGACTGGCGGCCGCTCGCGGAGCGGCGTGCCAGGCGTCCTGTGAAGATGACGCTCGGCGTGGTGTTCGCCAGCCTCACGCTGGGAGGAGTCGCGGTCGCGGCCATCGGTTCGGTCGGCTCGTCCACGGACGGTGACGGTGCCGGGCGGGGGACCGCGCACCCGTCGACGGTCGCCCCTGACCAGCCGGGCGGCGAAGCCTCGTCGGCGCCCTCCGGCGGCCCCGGACCGACGGACCGCCCGGCCACCGCCCAGGACACCGAAGCCCACTGCCGCGCCTACGAGCAGGTCAAGGATCGCGGCAAAGCGCTCGAAGCGCGGGCCTGGCAGCGGCTCATCACGGCCGCCGGCGGGAAGGACAAGGTCGCCGCGTACTGCTCCGAGCAGCTGGCGCGGGCGACCGCCGCGCCGAGCAAGTCCGCCAGCAACGGCAAAGCGGGGGGCGCCGGCGCCTCCGACAAGAACCCCGGCGGCACGAGCAACGCGGGCGGAAACGGCCAGGCAAGCGGCGAGAAGGGCAGCGGGAAGCACAAGTAGCCCCCGCCGTGCCCCACCCCGGGCCCGTAAGGGCGGACAACCATGGTCAACAGCGGGTCTTTTCCTGCCCCACTGCCACCCCTGCCGCCCGTGCCGCCCATGCCACCGCGCTGGTCTTCAAGGTGCCGCGAGGAAGCCGTCGTGAAATACAAAAAGGCCCACACCGAAACGGTGTGGGCCTTTTTCAAAATTTGTTCGGCGGCGTCCTACTCTCCCACAGGGTCCCCCCTGCAGTACCATCGGCGCTGTGAGGCTTAGCTTCCGGGTTCGGAATGTAACCGGGCGTTTCCCTCACGCTATGACCACCGAAACACTATGAAACTTTTCAAACTACCGCACCATTGCCGTGGCCCGACAACGGGGTTGTTCGTGGTTTCAGAACCAACACAGTGGACGCGAGCAACTGAGGACAAGCCCTCGGCCTATTAGTACCGGTCACCTCCAGCGGTTACCCGCCTTCCAGATCCGGCCTATCAACCCAGTCGTCTACTGGGAGCCTTAACCCCTCAAGGGGGTGGGAATACTCATCTCGAAGCAGGCTTCCCGCTTAGATGCTTTCAGCGGTTATCCCTCCCGAACGTAGCCAACCAGCCATGCCCTTGGCAGGACAACTGGCACACCAGAGGTTCGTCCGTCCCGGTCCTCTCGTACTAGGGACAGCCCTTCTCAATATTCCTACGCGCACAGCGGATAGGGACCGAACTGTCTCACGACGTTCTAAACCCAGCTCGCGTACCGCTTTAATGGGCGAACAGCCCAACCCTTGGGACCGACTCCAGCCCCAGGATGCGACGAGCCGACATCGAGGTGCCAAACCATCCCGTCGATATGGACTCTTGGGGAAGATCAGCCTGTTATCCCCGGGGTACCTTTTATCCGTTGAGCGACGGCGCTTCCACAAGCCACCGCCGGATCACTAGTCCCGACTTTCGTCCCTGCTCGACCCGTCGGTCTCACAGTCAAGCTCCCTTGTGCACTTACACTCAACACCTGATTACCAACCAGGCTGAGGGAACCTTTGGGCGCCTCCGTTACTCTTTAGGAGGCAACCGCCCCAGTTAAACTACCCATCAGACACTGTCCCTGATCCGGATCACGGACCCAGGTTAGACATCCAGCACGACCAGAGTGGTATTTCAACGACGACTCCACACGGGCTGGCGCCCGCACTTCACAGTCTCCCACCTATCCTACACAAGCCGAACCGAACACCAATATCAAACTGTAGTAAAGGTCCCGGGGTCTTTCCGTCCTGCTGCGCGAAACGAGCATCTTTACTCGTAGTGCAATTTCACCGGGCCTATGGTTGAGACAGTCGAGAAGTCGTTACGCCATTCGTGCAGGTCGGAACTTACCCGACAAGGAATTTCGCTACCTTAGGATGGTTATAGTTACCACCGCCGTTTACTGGCGCTTAAGTTCTCAGCTTCGCCACCCCGAAGAGTGACTAACCGGTCCCCTTAACGTTCCAGCACCGGGCAGGCGTCAGTCCGTATACATCGCCTTACGGCTTCGCACGGACCTGTGTTTTTAGTAAACAGTCGCTTCTCGCTGGTCTCTGCGGCCACCCCCAGCTCAGAGTGCAAGACTCATCACCGGTGATGGCCCCCCTTCTCCCGAAGTTACGGGGGCATTTTGCCGAGTTCCTTAACCATAGTTCACCCGAACGCCTCGGTATTCTCTACCTGACCACCTGAGTCGGTTTAGGGTACGGGCCGCCATGAAACTCGCTAGAGGCTTTTCTCGACAGCATAGGATCATCCACTTCACCACAATCGGCTCGGCATCAGGTCTCAGCCTTAATGTGTGACGGATTTACCTATCACACGGCCTACACCCTTACCCCGGGACAACCACCGCCCGGGATGGACTACCTTCCTGCGTCACCCCATCACTCACCTACTACAGGTCTGGTCCGTCGGCTCCACCACTCCCCTTTGCCCGAAGGCTCCGGGGCGGCTTCACGGACTTAGCATCGCCTGGTTCGATGTTTGACGCTTCACAGCGGGTACCGGAATATCAACCGGTTATCCATCGACTACGCCTGTCGGCCTCGCCTTAGGTCCCGACTTACCCTGGGCAGATCAGCTTGACCCAGGAACCCTTAGTCAATCGGCGCACACGTTTCTCACGTGTGTATCGCTACTCATGCCTGCATTCTCACTCGTGAACCGTCCACCACTGCCTTCCGGCGCGGCTTCACCCGGCACACGACGCTCCCCTACCCATCACAGCCTCCGTTGGGAGTATTGCTGCAATGACACGACTTCGGCGGTACGCTTGAGCCCCGCTACATTGTCGGCGCGGAATCACTAGACCAGTGAGCTATTACGCACTCTTTCAAGGGTGGCTGCTTCTAAGCCAACCTCCTGGTTGTCTCTGCGACTCCACATCCTTTCCCACTTAGCGTACGCTTAGGGGCCTTAGTCGATGCTCTGGGCTGTTTCCCTCTCGACCATGGAGCTTATCCCCCACAGTCTCACTGCCGCGCTCTCACTTACCGGCATTCGGAGTTTGGCTAAGGTCAGTAACCCGGTAGGGCCCATCGCCTATCCAGTGCTCTACCTCCGGCAAGAAACACACGACGCTGCACCTAAATGCATTTCGGGGAGAACCAGCTATCACGGAGTTTGATTGGCCTTTCACCCCTAACCACAGGTCATCCCCCAGGTTTTCAACCCTGGTGGGTTCGGTCCTCCACGACCTCTTACAGCCGCTTCAACCTGCCCATGGCTAGATCACTCCGCTTCGGGTCTTGAGCGCGCTACTAAACCGCCCTATTCGGACTCGCTTTCGCTACGGCTTCCCCACACGGGTTAACCTCGCAACACACCGCAAACTCGCAGGCTCATTCTTCAAAAGGCACGCAGTCACGACGCACTGAGTAAACTCAATGCGCGACGCTCCCACGGCTTGTAGGCACACGGTTTCAGGTACTATTTCACTCCGCTCCCGCGGTACTTTTCACCATTCCCTCACGGTACTATCCGCTATCGGTCACCAGGGAATATTTAGGCTTAGCGGGTGGTCCCGCCAGATTCACACGGGATTTCTCGGGCCCCGTGCTACTTGGGTGTTTCTCAAACGAGCCGTTGACGTTTCGACTACGGGGGTCTTACCCTCTACGCCGGACCTTTCGCATGTCCTTCGCCTACATCAACGGTTTCTGACTCGTCTCACGGCCGGCAGACCGTGAAAGAGAAATCCCACAACCCCACATACGCAACCCCTGCCGGGTCTCACACGCATATGGTTTGGCCTCATCCAGTTTCGCTCGCCACTACTCCCGGAATCACGGTTGTTTTCTCTTCCTGCGGGTACTGAGATGTTTCACTTCCCCGCGTTCCCTCCACTTGCCCTATGTGTTCAGGCAAGGGTGACAGCCCATGACGACTGCCGGGTTTCCCCATTCGGAAACCCCCGGATCAAAGCCTGGTTGACGACTCCCCGGGGACTATCGTGGCCTCCCACGTCCTTCATCGGTTCCTGGTGCCAAGGCATCCACCGTGCGCCCTTAAAAACTTGGCCACAGATGCTCGCGTCCACTGTGCAGTTCTCAAACAACGACCAACCACCCATCACCCCGAACCTTCCGGTTCGAGTGCACTGGGGCCGGCACTGAAGGCAGCCAACAATCGGCCGTACCTTCAGACACCCAACAGCGTGCCCGGCATCCCCGCCACCCATGATCAGCTTTCCACGCCCCGAAGAGCAGTACTCACAGCCTGAGATGACTGAAGATGCCGAATAATCAACGTTCCACCCATGAGCAACCAGCATCAGACATTCGCTGATGTACTGGCCTCTGACCTCACCCCGAAGGGATCGGTAAGAAGTGCTCCTTAGAAAGGAGGTGATCCAGCCGCACCTTCCGGTACGGCTACCTTGTTACGACTTCGTCCCAATCGCCAGTCCCACCTTCGACAGCTCCCTCCCACAAGGGGTTGGGCCACCGGCTTCGGGTGTTACCGACTTTCGTGACGTGACGGGCGGTGTGTACAAGGCCCGGGAACGTATTCACCGCAGCAATGCTGATCTGCGATTACTAGCAACTCCGACTTCATGGGGTCGAGTTGCAGACCCCAATCCGAACTGAGACAGGCTTTTTGAGATTCGCTCCGCCTCACGGCTTCGCAGCTCATTGTACCTGCCATTGTAGCACGTGTGCAGCCCAAGACATAAGGGGCATGATGACTTGACGTCGTCCCCACCTTCCTCCGAGTTGACCCCGGCAGTCTCCTGTGAGTCCCCATCACCCCGAAGGGCATGCTGGCAACACAGAACAAGGGTTGCGCTCGTTGCGGGACTTAACCCAACATCTCACGACACGAGCTGACGACAGCCATGCACCACCTGTACACCGACCACAAGGGGGCGACCATCTCTGGCCGTTTCCGGTGTATGTCAAGCCTTGGTAAGGTTCTTCGCGTTGCGTCGAATTAAGCCACATGCTCCGCTGCTTGTGCGGGCCCCCGTCAATTCCTTTGAGTTTTAGCCTTGCGGCCGTACTCCCCAGGCGGGGAACTTAATGCGTTAGCTGCGGCACCGACGACGTGGAATGTCGCCAACACCTAGTTCCCACCGTTTACGGCGTGGACTACCAGGGTATCTAATCCTGTTCGCTCCCCACGCTTTCGCTCCTCAGCGTCAGTAATGGCCCAGAGATCCGCCTTCGCCACCGGTGTTCCTCCTGATATCTGCGCATTTCACCGCTACACCAGGAATTCCGATCTCCCCTACCACACTCTAGCTAGCCCGTATCGAATGCAGACCCGGGGTTAAGCCCCGGGCTTTCACACCCGACGTGACAAGCCGCCTACGAGCTCTTTACGCCCAATAATTCCGGACAACGCTTGCGCCCTACGTATTACCGCGGCTGCTGGCACGTAGTTAGCCGGCGCTTCTTCTGCAGGTACCGTCACTCTCGCTTCTTCCCTGCTGAAAGAGGTTTACAACCCGAAGGCCGTCATCCCTCACGCGGCGTCGCTGCATCAGGCTTTCGCCCATTGTGCAATATTCCCCACTGCTGCCTCCCGTAGGAGTCTGGGCCGTGTCTCAGTCCCAGTGTGGCCGGTCGCCCTCTCAGGCCGGCTACCCGTCGTCGCCTTGGTGAGCCACTACCTCACCAACAAGCTGATAGGCCGCGGGCTCATCCTTCACCGCCGGAGCTTTTAACCCACCCAGATGCCCAGGCAGGTGTTATCCGGTATTAGACCCCGTTTCCAGGGCTTGTCCCAGAGTGAAGGGCAGATTGCCCACGTGTTACTCACCCGTTCGCCACTAATCCACCCCGAAGGGCTTCATCGTTCGACTTGCATGTGTTAAGCACGCCGCCAGCGTTCGTCCTGAGCCAGGATCAAACTCTCCGTGAATGTTTTCCCGTAATCGGGACGACACCACGAGAGCGGAACCAGGAAGAGGAATAATCCTCCCGGTTCACAGCGTCCTCGCTGTGCGCCTACCAGGCAGTGCCCGGCAGGACTTTTTCAAAGGAACCTCGCCCCAGCCGATCGGCCGGAGACGGGGTATCAACATATCTGGCGTTGATTTTTGGCACGCTGTTGAGTTCTCAAGGAACGGACGCTTCCTTTGTACTCACCCTCTCGGGCTTTCCTCCGGGCGCTTCCCTTCGGTCTTGCGTTTCCGACTCTATCAGACTCTTTCGATGTCTGACTTTCCTGTCGGAAGGGGTGCCTTCCCGGTCGTTGGGCCGGTCTGGCGTCTCAAACTCTAGCGGATTCTCCCGGCCGCTCATAATCGAGGCGGATGGAGCTGAATTCACGCATGCAGGCATGCCTGAATTCAGTCCCGCTTGGGAGACCGTGCCAGTGGTTTGTTCTGTCACCTGAGTGGCGGTGAGTTCCGCTACAGAATCGTCACGGCCCGAGGCAACTTGTTCATGTTACAGATCTCCCTGGCGAGCGTCAAGCTTCTCTCCGGGCCGTGGAGCGCGCAGGTCACGCCAGGGTCTCCGCGTTCTCGCGGGGTGAGCCGGTCCAGCGGATCGCTGTGGCGACGCGCCAGCGGCTGCGAGACCACCTGCGGGTCCGGCGCGGTGCCGCCCGCGGCCACCCGCCGCAGGCAGTCGGCGTACTCCTCGACATCTGCGACCCGTTGCTTGAGCAGGTGGCCGATCCCCGAGCTGTTCGCGGACGGCGGGTCCGCCGCGTACCGCCAACCCGGTCGGCCCAGATCAGCGGGCCGCACACGACTGGCTTCGCCGTCGAAGGACAACTGGTGTCCGCCGTCATCCCTGGTGGTCTGGTTCACCGCGAGCGGTGGTGTCCCTCCTTGGTGGGCGGGTGGGGTGAGCCGCTGAGCGGCGGTGTCGGCTACAGCGGGTCTTGCTGTTCGGCCTGTTCGGGTACTGGCTGGACCTGCGCTCCTATGACCCGGTTGCCACCATGCCGACGCCACTCGGCCCCCCAGGCCGTGAGCACCGGCTCGCGGGCGCCCCCGTAGGCCGAGCTCAGTTCTCCGCCACGCTGAACCACTCGGTGCCGCCGACCAGGTACTCGTAGACGGGACGGCCCCGACTGCCGCTGGTGCGGAACGGTTTTCCGTGGTCGTCGATCCGTATCATTCCCTGACGGCCGCCGCTGGACCACTGCACCTCCACGTACCAGTTCACATCGTGGGCACTGGCGTGGGCGGTGATGTACAGCACCTCGGGATCGGACTGGCTGACCTTGTAGGGGAGACCTCGCTGGCCGGCCTTCGGCACGATGGTGGGGTGACCGGCGTCGAGGTCCGTGTCGAACGACCTCGTCTCCACTCCTCCGCCGCAGCCCGACGACCCCAGGTATGCGTTCCAGGCCGGGGGCTCGCTCGAGTTGACCACACGGACGTGCATGGACTCGATGACGACGGTTTCGTCCCCGGTGCCCTGGACGGTCAGTGCCACCCGCTGCCCGTCAGCGGCGATGGCGCCGTGCGCCTTCACCCAGCCCGGTACGTCCTGCCCCATGACCGGTGGCGAGACTTCGCCGGGAGGCCGGTTGATCAGATACTTCCCCTCGCACTGCGGGTCGTCCCAGGCATAGGTGCGGGTGGCCACCGTCAGCGGGACCTCATCGCTGTCCTGAGGGCGGCCCGTGTCAGTGCTGTGTGCCGTCGGCTTGGCGTCGGGCGTTCCGGGGGCCGGAGAACGGCTCGGTGGCACGGAGGGGGACATGGACGCCGATGGGTGCGGCGTGGAGGCGGCGGAGGCCGGCTGTCCGGAGGAGGTCATGGTGTCGGTCGGACGGCCGTTCTCCGACAGGTCCGCCTCCGTCCCCCCGCCTTTCAGGCCGACCGTGAGCCCGGTGGACACGGCGACGACGACGGCGGTGCTCGCCGCGATCAGGGCCCACCGCCTGCGGGCGGTCCGGATGAGTGTCGGCGTGCGGCGGGCGAGGACAACCGCCTCCGACGACGGTTCGGCGACGGACCCGGGAGGGTCCCCGGGCTCGGTCCTGGATGTGGGCGCGGGTGCGGGTGCGGGCAGGGGCGGGGTGTCCGACACGGCCTCCGGCCGGGGTTGGTCTGTGCGTGCCTGCGCGGAGCGTGGTTCCGGGCCTGAGTCGGACGTGGACGCTCCGGCGCGGTCCGCGGAGTCCGGTCTCCTGTCCGCCGCGGCCCGCCGGGCGCGTTCCCGTGCTGCGTCAGCCAGGACCCAGCGCCGGTGTAACTCGACCAGTTCCTCGGGAGTCGCTTTGCACACCCGGGCGAAGCTGGAGACGGTCGCGTAGTCGGTCGGCACTCCTTCCCCCTTGCAGTACCGGTGCAGCGTCGAGGTGCTCATGTGCGCCCGCTTCGCCAGAACCTCGTAACTCAGCCCGGATCGCTGCTTCAACTCGCGCAGCAGCGCCGCGAATTCAGCGATCTCCTCAGCCGCCCCCACCAGTCCCCCATTCCGTTCGACATCCCAGGAAAGTCACGATTCCCCAGGTCAGATCCGGTTCGCGCATCCCGGCGTCCCGAAATTCCCGATGGAATGGCAGATGGGACGCCGCGTGGCGCAGGCTTGGGCCATCCAAGCACGGCACCTCGCCGGACACGGTGCTCGGCCCCGTTCAACTCCGCTTTCATGGCCCGCACTTCTGGCGTGCCCACCCGCACCCCACACAGCAGGACCAAGACAAGCCCGACCGGCACACATCACAACCGGAAGATCATCTTCCTGGTGTCCGGATCCCTGATGTCCAGATCCCTGATGTTCAGAGAAAGCAGTCCGTTCATGCGTATCGCCACCCGTTTCGTCTCCCGCACGGCCGCCTCCTCCATGGTCGTCGCCGCCCTCGCACTCGCCGGAATCCAGGCCGCCGGGCAGACCGCCTCCGCCGCCCCCCAGAAGGCCTCCT
Source organism: Streptomyces sp. NBC_01450 (assembly GCF_036227505.1). Taxonomy (NCBI): domain Bacteria; kingdom Bacillati; phylum Actinomycetota; class Actinomycetes; order Kitasatosporales; family Streptomycetaceae; genus Streptomyces; species Streptomyces sp. NBC_01450. The sequence continues at coordinate 5,651,974 of NZ_CP109480.1, forward strand.
CGGTCGTCACCTGCACCACGGCGAACACCAAGGTGACCGTCGCCGAGGTGTCCCGCCCGATCAACCACCTGCTGCTCAAGGCCACCAACACCGGCACCAAGCCCTGCTACGCCTACAGCGCCCCCTTCCTGAGGGCCGGCGCCGACGCTCAGGCCCCGCTGCCGTGGGCTGACGAGACCACTCCGCAGGCCGTGCTGGTGCTCGAGCCCGGCCAGTCGGCGTACGCGGGCATCACGACGTACTCCCCCGACGGCGAAGGCGGCGGCAAGGAGAAGACCCTGGGCGTGATCTTCGCCAACAGGCAGGGCAATGCGACCAACACGGAGAAGACCCTGAAGCTGCCGAACGGCGGTGTCTTCTTCAACAGCGCCGCCACCGTCACCTACTGGCAGGACAACGCGGCGGACGCTCTCTCCTGGTAACCGCCCAGGCGCCCCACGACACAGCCGCCGTCCGGCCGCACCGGGCTTCCCGCCTTCACCGGGGGCGCGGTGCCGTCGGCGGCGGCGACACCGCGGTGCGTCCGCCCCGGGCCTTGACCCGCTGGGCGGGGAGGTACAGTCTCCGATAATGCGCATTACCTAATACGCATTACCAGGGGGAAGTCACTGTGGAACCCAGGAAGCGGCCCGGGCGGACGCCCGCTCCGGCCGGGCGTACGTCACGGCCCCGGCAGGCCGAGGTGGCCCGGCTCGCGGGAGTGTCCCAGGCGACCGTGTCCCTGGTGCTCTCCCCGAAGCCCGACGGCAAGGCACGCATCATCTCCGAAGAGACCCGCCGACGGGTCCTGGAAGCGGCCCGCAGCCTCGGCTACGTGCCCGACCCGGCCGCCCGCCGCCTGGCCGCCGCCCGCAACAACCTCCTCGGCGTCTTCAGCTTCACCGCCACCTTCCCCACCGACGTCCAGCACTCCTACTACCCCTTCCTGGTCGGCGTGGAGCACGAGGCGGCGGCACTCGGCTACGACCTGGTCCTGTTCACCGGATCGAGCACCGGCGGGGCCGGGGCCACGGTCCCCGACGCCCTGAGCCGGGTCCGGCTCGCCGACGGCTGTCTCTTCCTCGGCCGGCACACCCCCCGCGCCGAGCTCAAACGGCTCGTCGAGGACGGCTTCCCGGTCGTACACCTGGGCCGCCGCGAGGAACTGGACGGCGTGGCCTGGGTGGGCGCGGACTACGTCGAAGCCACCCGTGACGTCGTGGGCCACCTGACCGGGTCGGGGCACCGGCGGATCATCCTCGTCCGCGAGGACGACGACGCGCCCGCCTCCGCGGACCGCCAGCGCGGCTTCCTGGAAGGACTGGAAGCAGCGGGCCTGCCGGCCGGGCCCGCGACCGTCTTCCGGTCCGCCGATCCACTGCGCGACCTCACGCCCGAACGGCTGCGCGCCTGGGCCGACGAAGGAGTGACGGCCTTCGTCGCGGAGGAGACCGACACCGGAGCGGCCTGGCGGGGCCTGCTCTCCGCCGTACGCGAGGCGGGCCTCCACTGCCCCACCGAGGTGTCCCTCGCCCTGCTCGGCAGCCCACCCTCCGACCTGGCCAGCGAACCCCTGCCGACCGGATTCGACATCCCCCGACCCCAGTTGGGCGCCGCCGCCGTACGACTGCTCACCGCACTCATCGCGGGCGAAGACGCGCGAGAACCACTCATCGGCTGTGTCTTCCGTCCGGGCCCGACGACCGGACCGCCGCCTGTCCGTCCCTGAGAACGGTCCGTAGGGACCTGCTCTCCCTCCCCTGATGTGTTGCGGCGTCACGGCTGTGCCACGGCGGTGTCCTGAAGGACGGACGGCCGTGACCTCGGGGCTCTGCGGCTCCTCATGGCCACTGCAAGACGGGAAGCCGGCGGAATCGCCGCCGGCGCCCCTGCTACCCGCACCCCTCGGAAGGAACCTCCCCTGATGAACCGCCACCTGCGCAAGGCCGTTGTCGCCACTGCCGCGATCACCGCCGGGCTGCTGATGACGGCGTGCCAGAACGGCACCGATGCGAGCTCGTCCGGCAAGAGCGGAACGGGCGCGACGGCGGACGCGGAGAAGGCGTCGGACTCGAAGGGCGTCAGCGGTACGTTCAAGGACGGCAAGGTCACCTATCTCGCCCCGGGCAAGTACATCGTGTCCGCGGCGGGCAAGGACGACCAGCAGTTCCTGGTGGCCGACGCCACCCAGGTCTACGGCGTCGGCACGATATGCGGCGTGTCGGGGTCCAAGGTGGACGCGCCCTGCACGCTGGACCAGTTGGAGGCGGCCACCAAGAAGGGCGCCGTGAACGCCGACGTGGAGATGAAGAAGGGGATAGCGACCCTGGTGACCGAGCGGCGTGCCGGCCAGCAGGGCACCGGCTCCGGGTCGTCGTCCGGGTCATCCGGGTCATCCGGGTCGGGTTCGGGCTCCGGCTCGTCGTCCAGCTCCGGCTCCGGCTCCGGCTCCGGCTCCGGCTCCGGCTCCGGTGAGACCGTCGTCGAGGGCGTCAACAAGGGCAAGGGCGTCAACGGAACCTGGTTCGGCAACGTCTCCTACCTGGCGCCGGGCAAGTACACGGTCTCCGACACGAAGGGCACCGAGCAGGAGTTCCTCGTCGCCGAGGACACCAAGATCTTGGGCTACGACGACATCTGCGATGCCGTGAACACGGGTACGGGCGGTGAGGGCGGCATCGAGTGCACCGAGGCCCAACTGGAGAAGGCCGCCAAGAAGGGCTTCAGCGCGGAGGTCGTGATCAGCAACGGCATCGCGACCACCATCCGCGACGACCACTGAGCCTCACCCGCTCCGGACACGGCCCCCAGGTCAGCGACCTGGGGGCCGTGTGTTGTCCGGCGGCGGTCGGCCGTCAGCCGAAGAGGTTGTACTGCTGCCAGCCGGTGCCGATCGTCACAGGGGTGCCGAAGATGTCGGACGTGGCCTTGCCCGTGCCCGGGTACAGATAGAGCGTGCCGGCCGGGGTGCGGGCGACGAGGTCGGCCCTGCCGTCCCCGGTGATGTCGCCGACGGCGTCGAACGCGTTGAACTGGCCCCACGTACGGACCTGGATCCGGGCGCCGAACGCCGCCGAACCAGTCTTGCCGGTGCCCGGGTAGAGGTAGACGTAGGAGTTGCTGCTGCTGCGGGCGATCAGGTCGGCCTTGCCGTCGCCGGTGAAGTCGCCGTGGCCGAGCAGCTGGTTGTACTGGTTCCAGCCGCTGCCGACCGCGACCGGCGAGCCGAAGGTGCCGTTGCCGAGGCCCGGGTAGACGTACAGGATTCCGCTCGCCGTCACCGAGAGCAGGTCGGGCAGGGCGTCGCCGGTGACATCGCCCGGTGCGACGATCTTCGTACGGGTTGACCAGTCGCCGAAGACCAGGGTCGTGGTCCAGCTGTCGCTCGCCGGGATGTAGTGCCGCCAGTAGACGGCGCCGGTGGAGGCGCGGCGGATGATCTGGTCCTGGTAGCCGTCCCGGTTGAGGTCGGTCTGCAGGACGACGTTCTTGTCGGTGTAGGAGCCCCAGGAGATCCGCGTGGCGAAGGACGTGCCCTTGGAGTCGTACTCGAAGCCGGTGTTGTCGGACGCGCGGCGCACGAACAGGTCAGCCATGGCGTCGCCGCTCAGGTCGGTGTCGTCGAGGCGCGGGGAGGTCGCGCCGACGTACGTGCTGACCTTCGTGAAGACGCTGTACGAGCCGGATGCCACGCAGTCCTCGACACCCCAGGAGACCACGCCGACGATCTTGCCGTCGACGATCAGCGGGCCGCCCGAGTCACCGTTGCAGGCGGCGACGGTGCCGCTGTCCGAGCCGGTGGCCGGGGTGCCCGCGCAGACCATGTGGCCGGCGACGAAGTCGGTGGTGTAGGTGCTGGAGCAGGTGGCGTCCGCGACCATGGGCAGGGTCGCGGTGCGCAGCGTCTGCGCGATGTCGCCGCTGGTGGAGCTGGTGCGGCCCCAGCCGTACAGGGTGGCGTTGGTGCCCGCCGTGTAGGAGGAGGTGTCGTTCGACGTGGTGATGTTGATGGGCTTGGCGCTGACCGGGTTCGGCAGCGTCAGGACCGCGATGTCGTTGTCGACCGTGGTCGTGTTGAACGACGGGTGGTTCCACTGTCGCCATGCGCCGGAGACGGTGCCTCCGTGCAGGTCGACCGAACCGTCGCTGTTGTCGGTCGGCAGCTGGGCGGTGCCGGTGACGATGGTGCCGTTGGCGTTCCAGTCGTAGCCCTTGACGCAGTGCGCGGCGGTGAGAATCTTCGTCGGCGACACGACCGAGCCGCCGCAGAAGAAGCCGGTGTCGTCCGAGGTGTCGCTGGTGCCCTTGTCGTCGTAGTACCAGAGCTGCGCCATCCACGGAGCCTTGGCGATCGTGGTCTCCGTACCGCCGATGACCTTCGGGTCGACGGTGGACGTCGTGGAGGCGGAGGCGGAGGGTGTGGCGGTCGGCGTCGCGGTGGTCGCGGACGGCTTGGACCGCGTCTGCGAGGCCTGGTCGGTCCGCAGTGCGCCCTTCACACGGGCCGTCAGCTGGGCCTGTGAGGGGACTGCCGCCCGTGCCGGCGAGGGAGCGGCGGCGGGGGCGGGGGAAGCGTGGGCGGACGCCAAGGTGAGGGCGCCGGCGAGGGCGGCGGCAAGCGCCACGGCGGCGGGAACGACTCTCCGCGCCCGTCGCCTGCGTCTTGCGCCCCCGTTGGCCCTGTGGGCAGAGAACACTCAGGTCTCCCGTCAGTGAAAGGGGTTTTCTCGCACGCGGACAGGGAGAAAGCCGCCGGCCGACGGCAGCTCGCGGATACCGCCAACTGGTTCGGGACCGACACGTTCCCGAAAGTTTGTTCCCCGCCCGGCGGCCGCCCGATCTTATGACCGATCAGGAATGGGCCCCGGGGCCAGCCGGGAAACGAACGCGGAACAACCGCACATGAATTCGCAAAGATCGGTCAGCTCACGGTGATCTTCACCGAGGGGCTGTGCGCGGCGGCGAAGCCGGTCGTCGCCACGGTGAGCAGCCGGTAGGTGAAGGTGCCCTTGGTCTTCTCGCTGACGCTGAAGGTGACTTGGCCCGTGCTGGACTGGGGCTTGGAGGCGATGGTCGTCCAGGCACCGCTGCGGTACACCTGCAGCTTCACCGTGGCACCGGTCTCCTTCGAGGCGACGGCGCCGCTGAACTTGACCGTGGCGCCGCGCCTGACGGTGGTGGCGGACGCCTTCAGCGTCACCTGCGGCGACACCGACACCTTGAGGGCGGCCGAAACAGGTTTGGTCCCGGCGGCGGCGACCAGGCGCAGGCTCTCGTTCCGGGCGGGCTTGGTGGTCAGCGCGATGGTGCCGTTGCCGTTCGTCGTGCCGGTGGCCACCGTCTTCCAGACGGTGCTGCCCGCCGGCCGGGCCTGAAGCGAGACCGTACGGTACGCCAGCGGGTTCCCGGTGCCCGCAGTGAGCAGGCCGGACACCGTCACGCTCTTGCCGAGCACCACGCTGCCCGGAGCGGTCGCGGTCAGCTTGTCGGCGGTCACGACCGCCTTCACCGACGCCGTACCGACCGCACCCGTGCTGTCGGTCACCGTCACCGTGACGGTGTGGGTGCCGACCGACCAGGCCGCGGTGTCCAGGCCGTCGCCCCAGCTGGTGTCGATGTGGTGGACGCCGCCGTTCTGCACCTGGAGCGGGGAGAACGGGGTGTCACCGTCGGCGTAGGACCGCACGGTCGTCCCGTCGACCGCGACCTCCTCCTTGGTCAGCCACACCTCGTAGTGCTTGGGGTCGGAGACCGTCCTGTTCCAGCCGTACGGCACGGCGGCCGTCCACGCGATGTCCATCGAGTCCGCACCGCCGTACGCGAGTCGCGGCGCACTCGTGGTGGCCGTGACGGTCGGGCCGGGGGTGGCCGTGAGCTGCAGCGAGACCGGGGCCGAGCGGTAGCCGTCCTTGTCGACGGTGACGGCCTGGACGACCGGGTGGTAGGCCATGGCCGAGTACGTACTGGTGTAGGTGTACGGAGCGGTGTCGTCCGTCGCGCGGGGCTTGTTGCTCTTGGTGAACAGGGCCGTCTCGTAGAAGTCGACGTGGTCGATCGCGGAGCCGTCGGTCGCCGGCTGGGCGTCCACGGTGTACGTGGTGGCCCCCCACACGAGCGTGTGCGCCTGCGGGGAGGTGAACACCGCCGACGGGTTGGTGACCGTGAGGCTGACGGTGCCGCTGATGGTCTGGGCGGTGGCCCCCGAGCCGGTGTCGTCCGGGGTTTCGGTGACCGTGACGTCCAGGGTGTTCTGACCGTCCGGCAGCTTCCGTGTGTCCAGCCTGAAGTAGCCCGTGCCGACGGAGCTGACCGTCACGGAGCTGTAGTCGTCCGATCCGGCGCGCGTGGAGTACGTCGCCTTGCCCGTGCCGGCCTCGAAGTGGAAGCCCGTGTCGGCCACCGGCGTGAAGCGGACGAGGACATCGCCCCGGTAGGCGCCCGAGGCGTCCTGGGTCTCCTGAGCGCCGGTGACCGAGTCCGTCTGCTCGACGACACTCACGTCACCGACCGCACCGGCACTGGAGGGGCCGTCGTCAGCCAGGGCGGGCCCGGCCGCGGAGGCGGAGAAGAGGAGGACCACACCCAAGGCTGTGGTCGCGCGCAGGGAAGACCGCACCGTGGCGACTCCGAAGAAGAGGGAGCGGTTTCAGCCACTCCGGGTCACTGAGAGAGCCACACCGTACAAACGTTCCCTGGCCCCGGGGACACCGGGGCCCGAAGTCAAGAGCGGTGCCCCTTCTGGTGATCCGGTCTTCCCCGGCGGGAGGACGGCCAGTGATCGAACGTCTCGTCCGGCGCGAGCCGATACAGCGCTTCCGTCAGGCGCTCGCAGGCCTCTTCGATCTCCCGGAGGGTGCGGTTCTGCTCGGTGATGACCGCCGAGAGCAGAAGGGCCGTCAGTGACACTGTGCCGTTGAAGGCCTGCAGGACGACCATCTTGGCGAGGAGATCGTGACCGGAGAACGGACCCGCCCCGTCGGCACCCGCGTCGATCGCGATCACGGAAGCGATCAGCACGCAGGGCGCGGCGCCGACCAGCTGGAAGCGGAAGGCAGCCCAGATCAGGAAGGGGACGACAAGGAAGAGAAGCTCGACCGAGCTGTGCGTGGCCACCACGGCGACCGCGGCCGTGCCGCCCAGCAGGGCCACCGCCTCGGCCCAGCGGAGCACAGGTGTGCCGCGTGGCCAGCGGGCGGTGCGCGCGGCCAGCAGCAAGGGCGCGATGACCAGGACCCCCATCGCGTCGCCCGTCCACCACACCGACCAGGTCGGCCAGAAATCCCGGGCCGCCAGCGCGCTGGAGGCCACCAGGACTGCGGTGCCGAGCGTCGCGCTGATCAGCATCCCGCCCAGGGCCCCGAGGAAGACCAGCGCCAGAGCGTCCCGCAGCCGGTCGAGTGCGGTACGGAATCCCACGCGCCGCAGGAGGACGTAGGCGCAGATCGGGGCGAGCGTGTTGCCGGCCGCGATGGCGAGCACGGGGAGGATCGACGGCCCGAGCATCACGTTCACCACGAAGGCCCCGAGAGCGATGCCTGGCCACATGCGAAGGCCCCACAGCAGCAGGACGACGAGAGCGATGCCGGTCGGCGGCCAGAGCGGCGTGACCTGCCCTCGCACCAGTTGCTGCTGCAGCCCGATCTTGGCACTGACGTAGTAAGCGGCCGTGACGGCAGCCACCTGCAAGGCCCCGGCGGTGTACCGCCGGAGCCGCTCACCGCGCGCCGCACCGGGGTCGTACATGCCGCGGATGTCGCTCATTTCTCGCCCTGCCGCTGCTCTTGGAACCCTCCGTGACGCCGCTCGTCCCCGAGCCCTCCGTAACGAAGGACAAGGACCGCGGCGTCGTCGCTGTGGCCGGTGAGATCCGCCACCTTGATCACCTGCGCGGCCAGTTCATCGGGGTCGGTGCGACAGGCGCCGACGACCAGTTCGGCCACCCGCTCGAGGCCTTCCTCGATCGGGTACTTGGGGCCTTCCACCACGCCGTCGGTGAGCAGCACGAACGCGCCCACGCCGGTGAGCAGCCGGCGGGTCGACCGGTAGCTCTCGCCCGCATGGATGCCCAGCGGCAGACCGCCGTCGCTCAGGACCGTGTAGCAGCAGCCGTCCGCCGTGGCCCAGACGGCGGGGACATGCCCGGCGCGGGCGTCGGAAAGCTCGCTCGTGACCGGGTCGAAGCGCAGGAACGAACAGGTCACGAACAGCCCGCAGTCCAAGGCGACGAGCAGGTCGTTGGTGCGCCGGAGCACCTCCGCCGGGTCCGTGGTGGCGGTGGCGACGGCGCGCAGACAGGTGCGCACCTGCCCCATGAGAGCCGCGGCCTCGACATCGTGGCCCTGTACGTCTCCGATCACGAATCCCACCGAGCCGTCCGGCATGAGGAAGCCGTCGTACCAGTCGCCCCCTATGTCCAGCCCGGCCCGTGCGGGCGCGTACCGTCCCGCCACGTGCAGGCGGGGCAGGGCCGGCAGCTCGGCGGCGAGGACCTGGCGCTGCAGCGCGGCAGCCAGTTCCACGCGCGCCTGCTGGACCTTGATCCGATCCAGTATCCGGCCGGTGAGATCACCAAGCGTGTCCAGCAGCTCTGCGGTCCCACTGGGCGAACCGGTGCGGCGGCGAGGCATGGCATCACACTTCGTGTTTTTTCGGATTTGCGACGTGGGTCACAGATTCACGGTACCCCTGTTACAGGCAGCTCATCCTGCTGGCACACGGCACTGCCGCCGCTACGACCAGCGAAAACAGCCGATCCGCCAGGGACGGAGCTTCTCGGGGTTTCGCACCGCCCAGATATGCCTGATCCGGTCGCCCGCGATCTCGAACGCGAACACGGTCGCGATGTCGCCGTCCTGCTGCGCCACCAAGCCGGGCAGGCCGTTGACCGTGCATTCCAGGAATGTCGTGCGGTCGCCCGACACCCGGGCGATCTCGGCGTAGGCACGTGCGATCCGCTCACCGCCCACGAGCGGGTGCTGATGGGTGACGGCCAGCCCGCCACCGTCGGCGATCGCGGTGGCGTCGGGGTCGAGCAGGCTGATCAGGGCGTCGATGTCCTTGACCTCCCACGCCGTTTTGAACTGCCTGACGAGGTCGGCCTGCCCTGCACTCGGGACCGCCGGGGTCTGCGCGGTGCGGATGCGACGGCGGGCGGACGTGGCCAGTTGGCGGCACGCCGCCGGAGTGCGGCCGACGATCTCGGCGACCTCGCCGAAGGGGTAGCGGAAGACGTCGTGCAGGACGAACGCGACGCGCTCGGCCGGGGTCATCGAATCGAGGACGACCAGGAAGGCCATCGTCACCGACTCGTCGAGGGTGACCCGATCGGCCGGGTCGATCCCGCCGACGCCGGAGCGCCCGGTGATCCATTCCGTGGGCTCGGGCAGCGGCTCCGGGATCCAGTCGCCCACGTACGTCTCCCGCCTGGCCCGCGCCGAGCCGAGCAGATTCAGGCAGATGCGGCTGGCGACCGTCATCAGCCAGGCGCCGGGCGACTCGACGGCCCGCTGCTCCCGTGCGGACATGGCGTACCAGCGGGCGTAGGTCTCCTGCACGACGTCCTCGGCGTCGGCAAGGGACCCGAGGAGCCGATAGCCGAGGTTGATCAGCCGGCGCCGCTCGCTCATGATCGCGCTGAGGCCCGGATCGTTCTGATCGTCGCCGGGCTCGGCTCTGGTGGTCATGGTGTGGCCGTCTCCCTCGCTCGCCTCTGTGCCTCTACCCAGTACGACAAGACAGCGCATCGGAATGTGAGGCCGACGCGCCGCCTCACATTCCGAAGGGCCGCGTTGTCGTACCGGTGAGGACGACAACGAGACGGAGAGGTGACTTCGATGAACGACTTCCAGGCCATCGCGGACCGCGTCGAGATCGAGGCACTGCGCGGCGAGTTCACCGACGCGGCGATGATGCGCGACCGACCCCGCCTGGCGTCGCTGTTCACACCGGACGGTGCCCTGCGCATGCCCGACATTCCCGCCGAGCAGGTCGGCCGCGAGGAGATCCGTGCCGGGGGCGAGCGGCTGCAGAGCCAGTGGGACTTCTTCGTACAGACCACACACCCCGGCACGATCCTGCTCGACGGCGACACCGCGACCGGCCGCGCCTACATCCAAGAACTCGCGCGCACCCTCGACGGACGCCAGGGTCTGAACTACGCCGTCTACCACGACCGCTACCAGCGCACCGCGGACGGCTGGAAGTTCGCCGAGCGGGTGTACGAGGTCAGGTATCTCGACACCTCCCCGCTGGCGGGCACGGCGCCCCACACGGCGCGGGGTTCCGGGACCAACCCGGAAGACGCCACGGCCACCCCGGCTCCGGCCGCGTCCTTCGCCGACCCGGCATCGGCCGAACGACTGGAGCGGGTGGCCGCCGCGCTGCGGGCGGGCGGCTTCGCCGCCGAGATCCTCGACGACGCCGCGGCCGCGCGCGCCCGCGTCAAGGACCTGGTCCCCGAGGGCGCCAGCGTGCTCACCGGAGCCAGCGAGACCCTCCGGCTGTCCGGCATCGACGAGGACATCAACACCGGCGGCCGGTACGACGCCATCAGGCCGCGCGTCCTGGCCATCGACCGTGCCACCGGCGCCGACGAGATCCGAAGGCTGGTCGCCGGCCCCGAATTCGTCGTCAACAGCGTCGCCGCGGTCACCGAGACCGGCTCGCTCGTCCTTGCCTCGGGCAGCGGCAGCCAACTCCCTGCCAACGCGGGCGGAGCCGCCCACGCGGTCTGGATCGTCGGCGCGCAGAAGGTGGTGCCTGACCTGAGCACAGCGCTGCGCCGCGTCGAGGAGCACGCCCTCCCGCTGGAGAACGCCCGCGCCCAGGCGGCGTACGGGATGCCCAGCGCCGTCAACCGCCTGCTCATCCTCAACGCGGAACCCCGTCCAGGGCGCGGCACTGTGCTGCTTCTGCGAGAGGCCATCGGATACTGACCCGGCCCCCGCGGCCGTCCCATGCTGTTGGCGAATCGTCCGGCGGGGAAACTCTCCTCGGAAACCGTGAACACTTAAGCGCTTAAGTGTTCACGGTTTCCGGCACACATAGGGTCGGACCGACGCCTCAGGCCCTGACCGTGAAGTAGAGCCAGCCGCCCCACGTGCTCAGGTTGGTGTCGTCCTTCGTGCTGCGCTCGTACTCGGAGCGGACCCGGAACTTCTGGTTGAGCGCGTTGGTAAGACTCAGCTGGGTCTTCGCGGTGCTGTCCGCGAAGGCGGCCGGGCCGGTGAGGCCGACGGTGGCGGTGGTCAGCCCAGTGACGACTGAGAGAGCCGCGGTGAGCGAGACCTGCTTGAGGCGCATGGGGCTCCTGTGAAAAGAACGAGCAAGCAGGCAGGACAATGACTTCCGACGGTGACAGGCCTCACGCCCAACACCGCTCGGGACGTGCGGCTGAGCATGAGTCCTGGCGACAGGACTCACTCCCGCTCAGTTTTTAGGAACGGTACAAGTCCGTCGTATGAGCCACCTCGCTCTGTGGCGCCGCCGCCCCGCCGGTATGCGTCACAGGGCGTCTGCCGCCGGTCGCACCATGCCGGTCCGGCCTTAGGCCGGCAGGTCCTAGGCGCAGGGCAGCCCGGTCGGCCCCGGCACGGTCAGAAGACCGCGGGCAGCCTGTCGAGCGCCTTGCTCACCTCGGCCGCGCACCCCGCCTCGGACCAGGGGTGTTCGGTCGCCCACCAGACGCGCCCGTCGGGGCGGATCAGTGCCGCCGTGACGCCGGACCACGCGGGTCCGCCGGTCTCGGCGAGCCGGCTCGAATGTACACAGATGCCGGCCGCCGCCGCCCGCTCGGCCACGTCGCTGTCCATCGGTTCGCCGCCCATGGTCAGAAGCACCGCGCGGCCGGCGTGCAGCAACGGAAACACACCCTCGCCCTCGGGGTCGTGGGCGCGGTCGCCGGTCAGGGGGTGCGCGTCCGGGTCGGCGGGCCGGTAGACGGTGTCGAGCCCGGAGAGCTTTCCGGCCAGCATCCGCGCGAACGCGGGCTCGGAGGCGATGGCCTCGTTCAGCAGGCCGCGCAGTGCGGTGACGTCCGGAGTCAGCCCGCTGATCAGGGCACCCTGGGCCCTGGTGTGCTCGGCCAGCTCGGCGCCGACAGGGTGGCGTTCGGCGTGGTACGTGTCCAGCAGCTCCGCTTCGGCCCGCCCCTGGACCACGGCGGCCAGCTTCCAGCCGAGGTTCATGGCGTCCTGGATCCCGACGTTCAGCCCGACCCCGCCGGCCGGCCAGTGGATGTGGGCCGCGTCCCCGGCCAGCAGCACCGAGCCGTTCCGGTAGGCGGCGGCCAGCCGGGTCGCGTTGCCGAACCGGGACAGCCAGGAGGGGTCGCGCATGCCGAAATCGGTGCCCGCGATCCGCAGCGAGGCGTCGCGCAGTTCGTCCAGCGTCATGGGGACGTCGCGCCGCTGGTTGGCCGGGTCGTATCCGGTGACACGGAACCTGCCGCCCGGCACCGGGACGACCAGGAGGCGGCCCGCCTCGGACAGGGCGGCGAAGCCCGGGGTCCGCGGCGGGTTGTCGAGAACCACCTCGCCGAGGAATCCGTAGGCCGAGGTGTCGGAACCGGGAAAGTCGATGCCGGCTTCCCGGCGCACGGTGCTGCGGGCGCCGTCCGCACCGACGACGTACGGTGCGCGCACCTCGTAGGCGCCATCGGGACCGCTCACCTCGACGGTGACCGACGAGCCGTCCTGGACCAGTGACGTGACCTCGTGTCCGCGCCGGACGACCGCACCCAGTTCGGTGGCGTAGCGCTCCAGCAGTTCCTCGGTGACCGTCTGCGGCTGGGCCAGCAGGAAGGGGAAGGGGGTCGGCAGCGAGCTGAAGTCCACCCGGGACTCCAGCATGCCGAAGTGCCAGTTCGGGATGGGCCGGCCGGCGGCGAGGGTCTCGTGGTGCCGGTCGCGCATGGCCAGCACTTCGATGGTGCGCGGCTGGATGCCCAGGGCTCTGGAGTGCGGACCGCGGTGCTCTTCCCTCTCCAGCACGAGGACGCGGACGCCCGCGAGCGCGAGTTCGTGGGCCAGCCAGAGACCGACCGGGCCGGCTCCCGCGATCACGACCTGGTGGTCCGAGGACCTCTCGGATGGTGCCTGACGCGACATGACGGTTCAACTCCTGGTGCAGAGGTTCACTGGGATTCCCACAGCCACTAATGACCAACGGTCATTATCCCTCATCATCCCTCTTCGGATCCGGCTAAGGTCGACGCATGCCCACCGCCGACACTCCTTCCGACCGGCCGCGCCGCGTCCGCGATCCGGAGCTTCACCGTCGGGCCATCCTCGACGCGGCGGCCCGTGCCTTCGCCGAGCGCGGCTACAGCCGGGCCACCCTGCGGGACATCGCCCGCCGTGCCGGAGTGACACACGGGCTGGTGCTGCGCCACTTCGGCAGCAAGGAGAACCTGTTCCTCGCCGCGGTTCCCGGCACCCGGTCCGTCGACGAGCTCGCCGAGGACTCCCCCGAGCCCCTTTCCGCGCGCATCGCCCGGGAGTTCGTGCGCCGCCTGGAGGAGCCCGACGGCACCGACACGTTCGTCGCGCTCGTACGCAGTGCCGGGCAGGACGAACGCGCCGCCGGAGAGCTGTACGTGGCCATGCAGGAACGGACCAAGGCGACGTACCGCCGCCTCCTGGGCGAGCACGCGCTGGAGCACCGGGTGCCGTTCCTCGCCGCGCTGCTCGTCGGAGTCACCTTCAGCCGGTACGTCGTCCGAGCCGGCGACCTGGCGGAGATGAGCGCGGAACGCCTCACCGTGGACCTCACCGCCTCCATCCACGCGCTGCTCCACGAAGGCGGTGAGGTCCACGCCGACGGGTCCGCCCGGCATTCCGCTGGTTAATCTTCAGGTATGACCACCGAGTTGGCTCTACTGTCCCGTGTCGCCTATCGCGGACAGGAGGTCACCGCGCCCCGGCTGCGCGGACTGCTGGCGTTGCTCGCCGGGGACCTGCGCGGCGGGTGCAGCGCCGGCCGGCTGGTGGAGGGGCTGTGGGCGGACGAGCTGCCGGAGCGGCCGGGCAAGGCGGTGCAGGTCCTGGTGTCGCGGCTCAGGGCGCAGTTGGGGGCCGAGCTGGTCGTCAGTACGCCGACGGGGTACCGGCTGGCGCTGGACGAGGCACGGGTCGACAGTTCCGCGCTGCCGCTGTACGAGGCGGCGAGCGCCGAGCGGGCACGGGCCGGGGATCACATGGGCGCCTTGACGCAGGCCGAGGCGGGCCTGGCTCTGTGGGACGGGAGCGTGGGCGCCGGTGCGGGAGAGGACCTGCACGATCCGGTGGTGGCGCTGCGCCTCGACCGGGTCCCGGCACACCGTTCCCTCGTGCGGTCGCGGGCGCTCGCGCTCGCCCGGGTCGGACGGCGGGAGGAGGCGGCGGCACCGCTGGCCGAGCTGGCCCGGGAGCTGCCGCGCGACGAGGAGGTGCTGGCGGAGCTGCTGCGGTGTGAGGCCGCGACCGCGGGCCGGGCCGCGGCGCTGACCCGGTACGACGCCTATCGCCATCGGCTGCGGGACGAACTGGGGACCGACCCGGGGCCCCGGCTCAGGTCCGTGTACCAGGAGTTGGTGCGGGCGGACGTGCCGCATGTCCGGCACGGTGTACCGCACGAACCCAATCCCCTGCTGGGGCGGGACGCCGATGTCGCCGCCGTGGCCGGGTTGTTGCGCGAGGTCCGGGTGGTCACGCTCGTCGGTCCCGGCGGGCTGGGCAAGACCCGTCTCTCCTACGCGGTGAGCCGGGCGGCCGAGCAGCCGGTGGTGCATTTCGTCACCCTGGCCGGTGTCCTCGCCGACGACGACGTCGCCGCCGAAGTGGCCTCGGCCGTCGGTGCCGGGGAGGGCGGGCGGTTCAGCGGGGGCGGGGACATGGTGAGCGGCATCGTCGCCGCGCTGGGCGCCGGGCCCGCGCTGCTGGTGCTGGACAACTGCGAGCAGGTGATCCCCGGCGCGGCGGATCTCGTACAGGCGCTGGTGTCGCGGTCGAAGGAGCTGCGGGTGCTGGCCACCAGCCGCGCTCCGCTGGGGCTGACCTCGGAGTCCGTGTACGCCCTGCCGGAGCTTTCGCTGGCCACGTCGGTCGAGCTCTTCGAGCAGCGGGCGCGGGCCGCCAGGCCCGGTGTGGAACTGCCCGCCGACAAGGTGGCGCAGATCTGCCGCCACCTGGACGGGCTCCCGCTGGCCGTCGAACTCGCCGCGGCCCGGGTGCGGGTGCTGTCCGTGGCGGACATCTCGCGCCGGCTCCGGGACCGCTTCGCGCTGCTGCGCGGCGGCGCCCGCGACGCGCCCGAGCGGCATCGCACGCTGCAGGCCGTGGTCGAGTGGAGCTGGAATCTGCTGGAGCCGGATGGGCGGGCCGCGCTGCGCGCGCTGTCGGTGTTCCCCGGGGGCTTCACCGAGGACGCGGCCCAGCGCGTGCTCGGCGAGAGTGAGGACGCGCTGACGCTGCTGGAGCAGTTGGCCGGTCAGTCCCTGGTCAAGGTGGGGGACAGTCCTGCCGGGGTGCGCTTCCACATGCTGGAGACCCTGCGGGAGTTCAGTGCCGCCCGGCGCGCCGAGGCCGGCGAGGAGGAGACGGTGACCGACCGGTTCCTGCTCTGGGCCCGGGACTTCGGGCGGGCGCACCACGACGCGCTGTTCCGCGCCGACCCGGTGCCCGCGTGGTTCCGTATGCGGGCCGAGCAGGACAACCTCGTCCTGGCCCTGCGGTACGCGCTCGCCCGCGCCGACGGTCCCACCACCGCGGCGCTCACCGCCGTGCTGGCCTCCCTGTGGGTCACCGACTCCAGCTACGCCCGGCTCGTCGCCCTGTGTGCCGAGACCGGCGGGCCGCTGTCCCGTTTCCGGCCCGGCCCCGAGAACCCCGAGGACATCGAGGCGGCCCGCAGCGCGGCGGCGGTGTGCACGGGCGGCCTCTTCGTGGGTCTCGGCCCGCACGCCGCACGGCAACTGGTCACCCTGCGCCGGCTGCCGCCCGCCCCGCCGGACACGGTCGTGCGGGCGATGGCCGAGGTGCTGTGTGCCATCCCTGACATGCGCCCGCCGCAGTACACGCGACTGCGGGAGCTCTCCTCATCCGACGCGCCCCTGCTGGCCGGCACGGCGTGGGCCGTCCTCAGTTACGTGTGGGAGGCCGAGCACGAGCCGGAGCGGGCGCTGGAGTGCGCCCGCCGGATGCCCGACACCTTGGGGTCACTGGGCAATCCGGCCATGCGGCTGCTCAGTCACGGGCGGATCAGCGAACTGTGCATCCAGTCCGGGCGGGGCACGGAGGCGTACGACCATCTGCGGGCCGCGCTGCGCACGCTCGAGGAGTTCGACGGCTGGCCGGACTCGATCGGCGTCCGCTGGGGGCTGGTGTTCGCCAGTCTGCAGCGCGGGGAGGTCGACGAGGCGGAGTACTGGCTGGGACTCGCGACCCTGGACCAGCAGCCGGAGTCCGCCCGGATCTACGCTCCCGATCTGGAGGCCCGGGCGGAGATCGCGCTGGCCCGGGGGCTGACCGAGGTCGGGCTCGGGCTGTGGCGCCGTGCGGTGGAGCGGATCCGGCAGGACAGCGTGCTGCTCGCCGGCGATCCGTTCGTGGATCCCTGGGCGCTGCAGGTGCAGTCGGCCGCGCTGGCGGCGCACGCGCAGCACGGCCGGCTCGAACCGGTGGCCGCGCTGGCCGGGCAGCTGCGGGAGCGGCTCCTCGGGATGCTGTCCGGCTCCTCCGGTTCTGCCGGCCCCTCCGGCTCCTCCGGTTCTGCGAGTTCTTCGGGTTCTTCGGGTTCTTCGGGTTCTTCGGGTGACAGGTCTCCGGTGGAACTGCCGGTGTACGGCGCGGCGTTGCTGGCTCTCGGCTTCGCCGGGCTGGCCGGGGGCGACCCGGCGGGCGTACGGCTGGTGGCGCTGGCGGAGCGGATGCCGACGGTGCAGGAGTTCCCCACCCTGTCCTGGGCCCGGTCCCGGCAGGCCGCCGAGAACGCCGACAGGGCGGCCTACGACGACGCGAGGTCGACGTACGCCGCCCTGGGGCGGGAGGAACTGCGGGCCGCGGCCCGGCAGGAACTCAACTCCGCGGTTCCCGGTTGAACTTCGCCTTGGACCACAGGTAGCCCAGCACCGTCAGCCCCAGGCCCCAGGCGACGGCCAGCACCGCGTTCCTGACGCCGATCTCGCTGCCCAGCAGCAGCCCGCGCAGGGTCTCGATGAAGGGCGAGAACGGCTGGTACTCGGCGAACCAGCGGAACCAGCCCGGCATGGCGTCCACCGGAACGAACGCGCTGGACAGGAACGGCAGCATCACCAGCGGCGTTCCGATGTTGCTGGCCCCCTCGGGGTTGGGGCTGATCAGACCGATGCCGACCGCGAGCCAGGTCAGGGCGAGGCTGACCAGAGCCATCAGCCCGGCCGCCGCGATCCACTCCACCGGCGACGCGTCGGGCCTGAAGCCGATGGCCAGTCCGATGCCCAGGACCAGCACCAGGGCCATCATCGTCTGGATCACGCTGCCGATCACGTGGCCGATCAGCACGGAGGCGCGGGAGATCGCCATGGTGCGGAACCGGGCCATGATGCCCTCGGTCATGTCGGTGCACACGGCCACCGCGGTGCCCAGCGAGGTCATGGCCACGGTCAGGGCGAGGATGCCGGGGACGATGTAGGCGACGTAGTCGGCACGGTTCGCGGGACCGCCGGTGATGCCGGCGCTCATCACGTTGCCGAAGACGTAGACGAACAGCAGCAGCAGGATGACCGGGGTGAGCAGGAGGTTCAGGGTGAGGGAGGGGTAGCGGCGGGCGTGCAGGAGGTTGCGCCGCAGCATGGTGAGGTTGTCGCGGAACGCGTAGGTCGCGGTGCTCATCGGACGGTCTCCTTGTCGGCGGGCTGCGAAGGTACGGGGCTGGCGGTCAGAGCGAAGAACACGTCGTCCAGGTCCGGGCTGTGCACGGACAGCTCGTCGGCCTCGATGCCGGCGGTGTCCAGCCAGTCGAGGATGGCGCGCAGCTCGCGCTGGCTGCCGTCGCTGGGGATCTGCAGCGCCAATGCCTCGTCGTCCCGGGTGACCTCGCGCAGCGCGGTCGCCGCCTGCTCGTACGCCAGCGGGTCGGAGAACCGCAGCCGTACGTGGCCGCCGGGGACGAGCCGCTTGAGTTCCTCGGCGCTGCCCTCGGCGACGAGCCTGCCGCCGTTGAGCACGGCGATGCGGTCGGCGAGTTCGTCGGCCTCGTCCAGGTACTGGGTGGTGAGGAAGACGGTCGTGCCGCCGGAGACCAGCTCGCGGATGATCCCCCACATGGTGTGCCGGGAGCGCGGGTCGAGGCCGGTGGTCGGCTCGTCGAGGAAGATGATCCGCGGGCTGCCGACCAGCGTCATGGCGATGTCCAGGCGGCGCTTCATGCCGCCGGAGTAGGTGGAGGCGGGCTTCTTGGCGGCCTCGACCAGGTCGAAGCGCTCCAGCAGTTCGGCGGTCACCCGCCGTCCCTCGGCGCGGGGGAGGTGGTGCAGGTCGGCCATCAGGAGCATGTTCTCCTCGCCGGTGATCAGCCCGTCCACGGCGGAGAACTGGCCGGTGACACCGATCGCGCCCCGAACGGCCTGGGCTTCGGCGGTGACGTCGTGCCCGGCGATCCGCGCCTGCCCGCCGTCGGCGGAGATCAGCGTCGACAGGATGTTGACCACCGTGGTCTTGCCGGCGCCGTTCGGCCCGAGGAGCGAGAAGATCGTGCCGGCGGGCACCTGGATGTCGATGCCGTCGAGGACTGTCTTGTCCCCGTAGGACTTCCGCAGCCCGGTGGCCGCGATCGCGGGTTCTTGGTTCGTCGTCATGCCGCAGAGCTTGCGGGCTGGGCGCTTCAGAACGGCTTCAACCCGGTTTCAGTCCCCGGAGAGGAGCTCCAGGGCGTTGAAACCCGCAGTTCAGGCCAGCCGGTCGTCCGCGACGTCGTGGCCCTGCGCCTGGCCGGACATCAGAAGCTCGATCAGGGTCAGCAACAGGTCGCGGCTCGCCCGGCGCTGCCGGAGGTCGCCCATGACGATGGGGGTGTGCGGGTCGAGGTCGAGTGCCTCCCGGACCTCGGACTCGGTGCGGTCCCGGCGTCCGTCGAAGCAGTTGACGCCGACGACGAACGGGATGCCGCGGCTCTCGAAGAAGTCGATCGACGCGAAACTGCTCTTCAGCCGCCGGGTGTCCACGAGGACGACGGCGCCGAGCGCCCCGTGCACCAGGTCGTTCCACATGAACCAGAAGCGTTCCTGGCCGGGTGTGCCGAAGAGGTACAGCACGAGTTGGGAGTTCACGGTGATCCGGCCGAAGTCCAGGGCCACCGTCGTGGTGGCCTTCTGGTCCACCCCGTCGATGTCGTCCACGCCGATGCCCGCGGCCGTCAGATGCTCCTCGGTGTTCAGGGGCACGACCTCGCTCACGGCACCGACCATCGTGGTCTTGCCCACGCCGAATCCGCCCGCGATGAGTATCTTCACCGCCGCCGGAGCCTGGGCCGCGGTGGAGTGGGCCGGGTCTGTCCCGACCCGGTCGTCAGAGTCTGAGTAGGCCATCTTTCACCGCCTGAAGAAGTGTCATGTCCAGTCCCTGGCCCACCGCGACCGCCAGCGGTGGCCGGGCCGTCACCCTGCCGAGCGTGATCAGGTCGGAGACAAGGATCTTCGTCACCGCCACGGGCAGGTTCAGCTCGGCGGCGACCTCGGCGAGAGCCACCGGGGTGCGGCACAGCTGGAGGATCAGTCTGTGTTCGGGTTGCAGGCCACGGGTCGAGAGCTGCTCACCGGGCGCGACGACCGTCGCGATCACGGTGATGAGGGTGAGGTCGTCCCGAGCCGAGGTCGTGCGCCCCTGGGTGATCGTGTACGGCCTGATGAAGCTCTCTTCCGCGTACTCCTCGTCCGGTGCCGCGTCCGCCCAGTGGCTCACCCACGTCCTCCCCCACCCTCGCCGTCGCTGGAGCGGCGGGACCCCGTTCCCTCGGCGTCGTCCCGCGCCACACGGGCCTCGGTGCCCAGGCGTTGCCCGACCTGCTGGACGAGGGTGTGCATCGCCACGGACATCACCTCGGCGTCCACCTCCTGGTCCGCCACGACCGCCAGGTGCGTGCCCCGGCCGGCGGAGCTGACGAAGAGCCAGAGTTCACGGAGCTCGATGATGACCTGGTGGACCGGCCCGCCGCCGAAGACGTCACCGACTCCGCGGGCCAGGCTCTGCTGGCCGGTGGCGATGGCGGCCAGGCGTTCCGCGTCGACCCGTTCGATGCTGCTGGACTGGCTGACCACCAGGCCGTCGTCGGACAGCACGATGGCGTTCCTGGTGCCCGGAACCTGGTCGACCAAGCGGTCGAGCAGCCAGTCGAGGTCGGAGTTGGTGGCAGTGGTGCGCAGAGTCATCGTCTGTCTTCCTTGCGGGCCCCGTCGTGGCCCGGTGAGGGGTGAGTGGGCTGTTGATCGGAGTCGGGCCCGAGCCGGGCTATCCGGGACTGGCGCTGGAAGGCGCCGATGGTGGCGCCGGAGCGGCGCGGCGCGCTCCGGCGCGGCAACGGCTCCGTCTCCGTCTCTGTTTCCGTCTTCGTTTCCGATGCCTCGACGTGCGGCGCCTCGGCGTACACACGGGGAGGATCGCGAAGTTCGGCGGCCAGACTGGCCTGTCGTACCCGGCGGGGCAGCGGTTCCGAACTCGTCGTGGGGGGCTCGGCGGTGGTGCGGGCCGGCGGTCTGGCCAAGGATCCGATGAGTTGGCGCGTGAGCGCCTCCTGGTCACCGGAGTGCGGCTGGGGCTCCGGCCGCGGACCCCGGGGATCGTCGTCCTGTCCGGAGCGGGATGCGCCGATGACCGAGAGCTGGGCCGGGGCAGCGCCGTCCGGTGACTCCGAGGCCGGTCGCCCGTCGGAGATCAGCTCCGCCGGCACCAGGACGACCACCCGGGTGCCGCCGAAGGAGGAGGGCCGCAGCTCGACGTTCAGCCCCAGGTTGGCGGACAGCCGCGCCACGACGTACAGGCCGAGGCGGGCGTCGTCGGCGCGGGACATCACGTCCATGCGGGGCGGATCGGCCATCAGGCGGTTGGCCTCGGCGTACTGCTCGGGGTCCATGCCCATGCCCCGGTCCTCGATCTCGACCGCGACGCCACGGCCCACCCGGGACGCGGACACCTCCACCGGAGTCGGCGGTTTGGAGAACGACACCGCGTTCTCCATCAGTTCGGCCAGTACGTGCACCATGGCGCCGACCGCCCGCTCGGACAGCCAGGTCTCGCCCTCGGCGTCGATCCGGATGCGCCGGTAGTCCTGCACCTCGCCCTGCGCGGCGCGCATCACGTCCAGCAGCGGCACGGGATTGCGCCAGCGCCGCTGGGGCGTACCGCCACCGAGGATGACCAGGTTCTCCTCGTAGCGCCGCAGCCGGGCGGCCAGGTGGTCGACGTCGAAGAGTCCTTCCAGGACCTCGGGGTCCTCGTGCTGCCGCTGCATCTCGCCGAGACGTTTCATCTGCATGCCGATCAGCAACTGGGTGCGTCGGGCGATGCGTTGCAGCAGACGCTCGAAGCCGCGGTACTGCTCGACCTGCCGCACGGCCGTCTCCAGGGCGCTGCCGCGGGCCTCGTTGAGAGCCTGGCCGAGCATGCCCAGTTCGTCGTTGCCGTAGCGGATCTCGGGCAGTTCGGCGTCCGTGTCCACCGTCTCGCCCTGCCGCAGCCGCTCCACCATGTCGGGCAGCCGGGTCTGCAGCTCCAGCGCCGCGGAGCGGAGCCCGAAGATGCGGCGGCGCAGGACTCCGGTGAGCCGCAGCGAGACCAGGAACACCAGCAGTACGGCCGCGCCGCCCACGGCGCTGTTGACGATCAGGTCCGTCATCATGCCGCCGAGCTGGTCCTCGGTGGCGCTCACGAGGTACTCGGCGTAGGAGCCGCTTGCCTGTGTCAGCTGGGGTGTTATCGCCCCGTAGCTCTGCTGCCACTCCTTGCCCAGCTGTGCCGATACCGGGGTCCGGCCGTCCTGCCCGGGGTTCTCGGCGGTCAGGACCGTCTGCTCGATCCGGGTCTTCTGCTTCCAGGCCGCGCCGGACAGGATGCCCTGGTACGTCTTGGCGGGCCCGCTCGGCAGCCGCGGTACGACCTTGTTGTCGTAGATGTGCTGCTGACCGCCGATCGCCTGGGCGAGTTGGGAGCGCTGCGCACTGGTGAAGTAGCCGCTCACCGTTGCGGCGGTGAAGATCGTGTTCTCGCGCGAGAGCATCTCCACGCCCCACTGCGAGTCGATCAGCGGCTTGGTGAGGACGGTGACCTCGCCGAAGCCCACGTTGGTGAAGTCCTCGAACAGTTGCATGTCCGAGGCGATGACATCGGTGTAGTGGTCGAACGTCTGCTCCTGGGTGGCGTCCCGCTCGTCCACCGCCTGACGGTACGCGGGCAGTCGGTCCAGGCCCCGGCCGACCTGCTGGTAACCCTTGGCGAGAGCGGCCGGCATGGCGTCGGAGAGCGCTTCGAGCCCCTGGACGGACCGGTCGGTGAGCGCACGCTGCTTCGCCAGTTTCGACTGGTAGGCCTTGGGGTCGGCGAGCGCCGCGGCGCTCAGTTGCCGCTCCGCCTGCAACTGGTACAGGACGACGGCGATCGGCTGCCCGACCTGCTTGCCCGCTTCGTTGCGGTCGTGGACGGTCTTCCAGTTGCCGTAGAGCTGGGCCGAGTTCATCGCCCACAGGGCGACCAGCGCGATGGTGGGAACCAGGGCCAGGATGAGCAGGGTCGTACGCAGCGACAACCCGCGCTTCGAAACCGTCTCCTGGCCGCCTTGCCGCGGTTCCGCTTCGTGGCTTGTCTGCTGTTCTGCCGCTCGCGCGTGAAGTGCCACGAAAGTTCCCGCCATGCTAGCGATGGCGGACTGGTCCGATATGAGGTCCGCGCGATGTCAGGGGAAGCCTACTCATCACACAAATGATCTCAATAGTTTGATCGTTCAAATTGACCACAACACTTTGAGTAACAATGTGTGCACGCACCGCACCGAAGGCGTTCAGAAGCGGCCGTTCCGCCGCCTCGATTCAGCCAAGTCGCCCATGAGAACGGTCAGTTCGCCTCAGCGTGCGGAGCCCGCCTTCCACTGATCCCACGGCATGTTCCAGCCGTTGAGGCCGTTGTCGGGGGCGATCGTCCGGTCGTCGGAGTTGCGCACCACGACCACGTCACCGATGAGGGAGTTGTCGTAGAACCAGGCGGCGTCCTGCTGGGAGTCGTTGCCGCCCTTGGCGTCGTTGAGGCCCACACAGCCGTGGCTGAGGTTGGAGTGCCCGAACGCCGAGTCGGGGGCCCAGTAGTTGCCGTGGACGAACGTGCCCGAGGTGGACAGGCGCATGGCGTGCGGGACGTCGGGGATGTCGTACTGACCGGCGTAGCCCACCGTGGCTCCGTTCATCCGGGTGCTGATCAGCTTCTCGGAAATCACCATCTGGCCGTTCCAGGTGGTCGAGTCGGGGGCGCCCGCCGTGATGGGCAGCGTCTTCAGGGTCTTGCCGTCGCGGACGACCGCCATCCGGTGCGTGGAGGCGTCCACGGTGGAGACCTGACCGCGACCGACGGTGAAGCGGACGGTCCTGTCCTGTTCGCCATAGGCGCCCTTGGCGCCCTTCACCCCGTCGAGACGGATCTTGACGGTGATGGTGGAGCGGGCCTTCCAGTACTGCCGCGGACGGAAGTCGAGGCGCTGCGCGCCGAACCAGTGGCCGACGACGGCCTGTCCGCTGCTGGAGCTGACCTCGATGGCCGACTCGACCGACTTCTTGTCGGTGATCGCCTTGTCGAAGGTGAACGAGACCGGCATCCCCACACCGACCGTGGATCCGTTGTCCGGGGTGAACGCGCCGGTGAAGCGGTCGGTCTCGGCGACGGTCGTGAAGGCGATCTTCTTCGTCTCCTTGCGTCCCTCGGCGCCCGCGGCCACCACGGTCAGCCGGTAGGCGGTGCCGTGGTCGAGGACGGCATCCGGTGCCCAGGTCCTGCCGTCCGAGGACACGGCGCCGGGTACGACCCCGCCGTTCGCCGTGGCCAGGGACACTTTGGTGATCTTCCCGGCCTCGACCGTGACACGGCCACCGCGCCGGACGGAGACGTGCTGCTGTCCGTCGGTCGCGTTCAGTCGTATATGCGGTGCGCTCGCCGCTCGGGCCGCGGCGGTGGACGCCTTCGTACGGTCGCTCTCGTCGCCTGGCCCGGTGCTGCAGCCGGCCAGAAGGCAGGCCGCGACGGACAGGGCGACAAGGGCGACGGCCGGGCGGGTGCGGTGCATGGGATCTCCGTCGTTCGCGTCGGGTGGTGTCTGCCACCGAGTCAGGTGGTGTCTGCCACCGAGTCGCGGGAAGTCGGCCCCGGGGAGAAGCGGCGCGGTGTCGACGCGGCCCGGCGTGACGCCGGCGCCGAAGCGCCCAGGGGCATGGACCCAGCCTGGATCGCGGATATCAGGAAGTTGTCAGAGTGCGGATCCCGGCGGCAGCGGACGAGGTCTGTCCGACAGCAGCGGACGGGGCCTGTCCGGCGTGCCCGCTCGGCAAGGCCCGCACTGTTCCCTCAACTGCCCCTTAAATTCTCATGCGTTCGGCCTGCGCCACCCCATACGATCCTCCCGCCGCCCGTACACCAGTGCGTATCCAGGTGCCGTGTGCGGGCATCCAAACGGGAGGGATCACTTGACCATGTCCTTCGGCGCGCGCTCGCGCGTCGTCCTCGCTTCTCTGGGAACCCTCGGCCTGTCACTGGCCGCCGCCGTGTCGCCCGCGAGCGCGGCCGACGCAACGCCCACCACACCCACCCAGCTCTTCAACGGCTACCGGAACTGCTCGACCGACGCGGACCGGCCCACCTACCTCTGGGCCCGCAACGGCCTCGACGTCGAGGGCATCCCCGGGACCACCGACACCACCGGCAACTCCCCGGTCAGCGTGCGGTATCAGGTGTGGCCGGTCACCGACCCGACGCAGACCACGACGGTCACCCGTACCTACGCCACCCCCGGGTTCGAGGCCGTCGCGAACCTGCCCGCCGACGCGCTCACCGACGGGCAGAGCTACGCGTGGCGGGCGCAGACGGTGGCCGGGACCGCGGCCTCGGACTGGTCCGCCCCCTGCTACGTCACGATCGACAACACCCGTCCGGCGAGCACGCCCACCATCTCCTCGCCGAACTACCCGCCGGACGTGTGGAACCAGGGCGGCGAGCCGGTCACGTTCACGCTGAACGCCAACGGCGCCGACGATGTCACCGGGTTCGAGTACTCCTGGCAGCAGGACCTCCCGGTCATCGGCACCAACATCGGCGACCACGGCATCCCGCAGCCCGAAGACCCCTACTCGGACCCCAGATACTTCACGCGCGCCGACGCCCTCGGCGGTTCGGCCACGCTCAGCCTGGTCCCGCCGAGCGGCGCAGGTCCGATGACCCTGTGGGTCCGAAGCCTGGACCGCGCCTTCAACGGGTCCGCGATCACCAGCTACTCGTTCCGCGTCGGCTCCACGGCGCCCACCGTCACCCCGGCCGTCGCGTCGCCCGAGTACGGCAAGCCGACCACGTTCACGCTCCGGCCCGACGCCGCGCTCCAGTCGAAGAGCCCGGTCGTCAGTTACTCCGTGCAGACCATCGGCGGTCAGGGCGGCGACAAGACCATCGACGTCGCGGCGGCGGCCGACGGCACGGCGAAGATCAAGCTCGCGCTGGACGGCATCTACGGCGAGCATCTCCGGGTGACCAGCAAGAGCGCGAACGGCTGGGTCACCGACGCGGCATCGTGGGGCATCAGCTACGACACCACTCCCACCGTCGCTTCGGACGTCTACCCCGAGAACGGTTCCGGCGGCGGTGTGGGCGTCCCGGGCACCTTCACGTTCACGCCGAAGGTGAAGGGCGTCGCGAGCTACACGTACTCCTTCGACGGGGACCCGGAGGTCACGGTCCCCGCGGGCGCCCACCACACCGCGAGCGTCGACTGGACCCCGGCCTCGGACGGCTACCACTACCTCACGGTGTACGCCACGACCCGCTCCGGCATCCAACTGGCTGCCTACGACTACTACTTCACGGTGGACTGAACCCTGGACCCAGCCGGGCGGACACGACCCCGAGAGCGCGGCGTCACGTGCCCTCGGGGTCGTCGCCGGTCGGAGGCGGCCGACCGCCCGCCGCCGTCGTCGCCGTCGCCGTCGCCGTCGTCAAGCAGTGGACGCCGGTGCTCGACCTGCGGCTCGCGCTCGGGGCCCCGCTCGCCGGAGCCCTCGTCGGACTGCTCGCGGGCCTCTACCCCTCACTGCGCGCCGCCCGCATGGAACCGGTCGACGCGCTGCGCGCACCGTCGTAGCGGTACGCGCCGAGACACCGACCGCCTCGGCGGCGGTGGACGTGGACCGTGAAGCCCGTGTCAGCGGGGGAGGAGTTGCTGGCCGCCGTCGATGTCGTACGTCGCGCCGGTCAGCGCGCCGTTGCACATGATGTGTACGGCGAGAGCGGCGACGTCGGCCGGGCCGACCACCCGTCGGATGGGAAGCGTGGTCCGCAGTTCCTCGCGCCGGGCGTCGATCTCGTCCCCCAGCAGCGAGGCCGACAGGGGGGTGTCGACGAATCCGGCGGCGATGAGATTCACCCGGACCGGCGCCATTTCGAGCGCCAGGTTGGCGACGAGGGCGGGCAGAGCCGCGGTGGCGGCCGATGCGATGACCAGGCCGACACCGGGGCGTCGGCCGCCGGTGCCGCCGATGAACAGCAGGGTGCCGCCGGCCCTGATCCTGTCACGGCTGTAGAGGGCGACCCCGAGGGTCATGCCGATGCGCTCGTCGAAGGCGCGGCGGGCGGCGGCGAGGTCCATGCTCTCCAACGGCATGTAGTAGGGGCCGCCGGCGGTGACCAGCACATGGTCGACCGGGCCGGGCAGATCCTGGAAGAACTCCTGGAGGCGGTCGGTGTCGGTGGCGTCGAACGCGGCCGTGCCCACGGGGTCCAGCTCCAGCGCGGCCTGCCGCAGCCGTTCGGGGTTGCGGCCGACCAGGACCACCCCGCCGCCCTCCGCACGTACCTGGCGGGCGGTCTCGAGTCCGATTCCCGTGCTGGCGCCGATGACCACGACCGTCCGGCCGGCCAGGTCATGGCCGTGGCCGTGGTCGGGTTCGCTGCCCGTCATCTCCGCCTCCGGGTATCAGCCCTGTTCTCCCGTCATGGGCACGTGCTGTCAGCGGCCGGGGGCCCGCTTCCTCACTTCCTGGAGCACCCAGCCGTTGCCGTCCGGGTCGCTGAAGGTGGCGTAGGAGCCGTAGTCGGCGCGGTCGGGGTGCGGGCCGGGCACCCGTTCCGTCTCGCCGCCCTGGTGGGTGACCCCCTGGGCGTCGTGGCCGTGCTGGAAGATCCCTCCGGCGTCGTGGAACACCTCGCTCATCTCGACGCCTCGGCCGCTGAGCTCCGCGTGGGCCTTCTCGATGTCCGGGACGATGAGGTACAGGCCCCGGACCGAGCCGGGCTCGGCGGAGGTCACTCCCTTGCCGAAGATGATGGCGCATTCGGAGCCGGGCGGCGTGAACTGCACCACCCTGTAGTCGTCATCGGCGGCGTGGTCGGCGTCCATCCGGAATCCCGCCGCCTCGTAGAAGCTCCTGGCCCGGTCGACGTCGGAGACGGGCAACACGATGACTTCGAGTTTCAGGTCCATGCGGATGTCTTTCTTCTCGACGTCGACGCATCGCCCACTCCGATGTGCGGAAGCGATGATCCCGCGCACGGTGGGTCTCCCGCAGGGGGCGGACATATGCCCTTCATTCACAACCTACCGGCTCGTACGACCCCTCGCGCGGCGTCGCTCACGGCGTCACGAAAGGCAGGACGACGTTCGCTACGCGACTCGCCAGCCGGGTTCGAGGCGGTCGAGGAGGGCATGGAAGGCCGCGTCGGCCTCGTCCCAGTCGCCGCCGGCCAGGGGTGCGACGAGCAGGCCGAAGGCCGAGTCGACCAGAAGGACGGCCTCCGTGCGGGCTCGCGCCTCCGGCAGGCCCATGTCCCGGAAGACGGAGGTGAGCCGGTCCGTCCACTCGGTGAGTACGTCGCGCATGACGGGCCCGTACCGGTCGGGGTGAAACAGGCTCGCGGTCAGGATCTCGACGTAGAGGGGAAACGCGGCGCGCAGGTAGGGGTCGCCGAACTGCTGCCAGACGTCCTCCAAGAAGCCGCGGAGCCACTCCGGGCCCCTGGAGCCGTCGACGGCGTCGAGCAGGCTCCGGGCACGCAGGAGCGGTCGTCGCTCGTCCAGGGCGAGTGCCTCGGCGACCATGCGTTCCTTGGTGCCGAAGTAGTACAGGAGCATGCGGTCGCTGGTGCCCAGGGCCCGGGCCAGCGGGCGGAGGGACAGGTCCGCGAGGCCGTTGCGGATCATGTACTCGCGGACCTGGTCCAGCAGGTCGCGCCGTTTGGCCGGGTCGGGCGGGCGCGGCATGGGGGCTCCCAAGTGTGGTCGGGGTTGCCGGTCGGGACCGGCATGTCCATTTCGTTTGCCTTCGCTGGGGTATTTACTGTAGCGCCCGCTACACGTATATTTGAATGTAGCGAGTGCTACGTGAATGAATGCGGGACCTGGCACGCACGGCCCGGTCACCGGCGGACCTCCGCCGCCGCGGCAACCATGGCCGCCGACGGTCCAGAAGGGACTGATTCTCCATGGCCTTCCAGGCCATCGGCCTCACCGTGACCTCCCGCGGGGGATTCGTTGCCCGGCTGTACCGCCGCCGACAGGAAGAGCCGGGGCACAAGGCCGCACCCAGCTCGTGGATCACCCGGCACCAGGCTCTCTGGTCGCGTGTACTGGCCCCAGTACGGCCCCTTGACGCCCCGCGCGGCCGCGCCACCGACCGGGACGCGTCCTGGCCCCTGCCGCGCGACCTGACCTCGGCCCGCCGGGCCCGACGTCTGGTGACCGCACAGCTCGACGACTGGGGTCTGCGGGACCTGACCGACACGGCCGAGCTCCTGGTCAGCGAACTGGTCACCAACGCCCTGTGCCACACGCGCGGCCCGCTGCGGCTCAACCTGCAGGCGCGCGACTCCCGGCTGCGGTGCGAGGTCGAGGACACCGACCCCACCGGGCCCGTCCGGCGCGTCGTCGACGCCGACGCGGAGGGCGGACGTGGCATCGACCTGCTCGATCTGCTCGCCGAGGCCTGGGGCAGCACCCTTACGGCGACCGGCAAGACCATGTGGTTCCAACTGCCGGCGAAGGCATCCTCGCCGGAGGCGTCACCCGCCTTCGACTGAGCCGGTGCGGGCACTGGGCACTGGTCTCCGGGACCGATGGGATTCGGCTTGATCCGTTACGCTGACCGCCGCTGACCTCAGGGGGAGACATGTTCGGCAAGCGACTGATAGTGGCCGCGGCGACCGCGGTTCTCATAGCGGGGCTGGGCGCCTGCGGCGGTGGGGGCGGTACAGGCGGCGAGGACCCGGGAGCCGTGACCGACGTCGGCCGAAGCGATACGGGCACCGTCCGGCAGGCCGCGCCGAGCCCTGACACCGTCTCCGGGCTCAGGGACTCGGTCCGCCACCTCGCCAAGAAGACCACCAGGGCCACCCGCCCGCACCTGGTCAAGAAGTGCACGTCCGCCACCAGGCGGGTCAGGCACACGGAACGCACGGGCACGGGCACCCGCAGGACGACCCGCACCTGGTACACGACGGAGCGGTACCGGACCTGCAAGAAGGTCCGCAGCGGCACCGAGACGTACACACGAACCGTCCGGTCGCAACGGTGGTGCGTGAGCCTGGACAACGTCGACGGCGACACCGCCAAGGACGACGTCTGGTACCAGGTCGCCCGGGCCACCTACGACGAAGCCCGCGGCGCGGACGAGCACACCCGCATGGAGTTCACCCCGACCGCCACCGGTTGCTGAACGGAGGTCGACTCCATCAACAACACCGACGGGAGGGCGGGATGATGGTCGGCATGCGCATCCGTATCGACGCCGTGGACCTGCCCGGCCGCACCTGTCCGGCCCCCGCCGACCGCGGCGTGCCGACGTACGGCAACATCCACGTCGCCGTACAACGCCGGGACCGTCCGGCCGAGCTCCTCGAACCGCAGCCCGGTGACGCCGCGTCCGCGACCTGGACCCTGGAGTGCACCGCGGTCACCTCGTCGGCCGGCACGGAGGTCAAAGGGCCTTACGTGCAGGACCGTCTGGGCCGCCGGTTCGTCTACCTGTCGTGGGGCACGGTCGACGAGTCGGGCGTCTTCAGCATGTTCCGCCGCGCCAAGCTCATGCTCGACGTCATCCCCGCCGAGGTCCTCGCCGCCGCCGCGCACACGGGCCTTCTGGTCGGACGCCTCGGTCTGACCGACGCGTACGGCAACCCCCTGTGCGCGCGGGTCGAACCCCCGCACATCACCTGGACCGCCGAACCCGCCTCGTAGACGGCCGGGATGCGGGCCTCGGCCTCGTTCTCACCCACGCTCCGACCTGTCCTACGGATAGACCACATCTGCCGGAGTCCGGGTGGTCCCGGGCGAAGTGGTCCCGGACGGCGCGTTCCCGGACGGCGTGGTGGCGAGCGAAGGAGTGGCGTGCGGAGGGGGGACGTGCGAAGGAGTGGCCTGCGGGGTGTTGGCCGCCCGCACGATGACGTAGAGGGCCAGGGCGAAAACCAGCAGAGTGAGCCACCGCCACCGCGTCCAGGATGCGGCCATGTCCCGCCTTCTCTCTTCCGCCCGTTCACCGGTGCGCCGAGGCGAATCGATGGAGGGAAGAGTAAGCCAGCGTCACCCTCCGTCGTGGTTGCGCTCGCCGCGCCGACCCCGATCACTGTGCGTGAACTCATGCTCGAACCCGTACCCGCGGTCGTCCTCGGCCTCGTCCTCGGCGCGGCGGCGTTCGTAACGTGACCGCGTGACCACCAGTCCGGCCGCGTACAGGCCGAGGACGGCGGCGAGCAGCGGGTAGTAGAAGGCGGGCAGCGCGGTCATGCCCAGCGGCGGGCCCAGCGGGGAGAGCGGCAGCGCGAGGCCGACGGCGGTGAGGGCGGCCGCGCCCCAGCCGACGGGGCCCGGTTCGCGACGCCCCTCGGCGCCCCGGCGGCCGATCCGCAGCAGAAGCATCACGAGGGCCTGGGTGAGCAGGTTCTCGGTGAACCAGCCTGAGTGGAACACGGACTCGTCGTTCGCCGCCCCGGGCCCGTGCACGGCGAGCGCGAGGACGCCGAAGGTCGCGAGGTCGGCGACGGCGTTCAGCAGGCCGAAGCCGGTGATGAAGCCCAGCAGGTCGCGCGAGCGCAGCACGGTGGGGCGCTTCAGGGCGCCCGGGGCGGGGCGGTCGTGGGCGAAGGCGAGCTGCGCCGCGTCGAAGCACATGTTCTGCACGAGGACCTGCGTCGGCAGCATCGGCAGGAAGGGCAGCAGGATGCCGGCCGCGAGCATCGCGATCACGTTGCCAAGGTTGGAGGAGAGGGTGACCCGCAGATAGGCGGCGATGTTGGCGCTGGAGTAGCGGCCCGCGGTGATCGCGTGGGAGATCGCGGTGAGGTCCTTGTCGGCGAGGACCACGTCGGCGCTCTCCCGGGCCAGGTCCGTGGCGTCGCGCGGGCAGATCCCGACGTCCGCGGCGTGCAGCGCGGGCAGGTCGTTGATCCCGTCGCCGAGGTGGCCGGTGACATGTCCGCGGCTGCGCAGTGCGAGGGTGATGCGCGCCTTGTGCTCGGGCGTCAGGCGGGCGAAGACGGTGGTGCGGTCGGCGAGTTCGCCGAGCTGGGTGTCCGTGAGACCGTCGAGGTCGGCGGCGGTGCGTACCTCCCCGGGGTCGAGGCCCAGGTCACGGCAGGCGCGGGCGGCCGTGCCGGGGTGGTCCCCGGTCAGTACGCGTACGGCGACGCCCCGGTCGGCGAGCACGCGCAGCGCGTCCGCGGCGCTCGGCACCAGCGCGTCGCGCAGCGTGACGAACCCCTCGAAGGTCAGCCCGCGTTCGTCGGCCGGGGTGTAGTCGCGGTGGCGGGCGGGGCGGACGGCGGTGGCGACCGCCAGGACGCGCAGCCCGTCGGCCGCCGACTCGTGGGCGCGGGCGAGCAGCCGGGCGCGCTCCCGCGGTTGCAGCGCGCAGCGCTCCAGTACGGCTTCGACGGCGCCCTTGACCAGGAGGGTGTGGGAGCCGAGGGCGCCGGGGGTGCGTACGACGGCGGTGGCGAGTCGGCGTACGGGATCGAAGGGCAGTGCGGCGACCCCGTCGTACGCCAGCAGGTCGTCCTCGTCGGCGGCGTCCAGGAGCGCCTCGTCGAGGGCGTCGGGTGCGGGCAGGTCGGCGAGTTGCAGCGTCCACCAGGCGGCCGCGGCCGCCCGCCGCAGCACCTCGGGCGCGTCCTTCCCGTTCGCGTCCAGCGCGCGGTCGACGACCGGCCGGTCCTGGGTGAGGGTGCCGGTCTTGTCCACGCAGAGCACGTCGACGGCACCGAGGTCGTGCAGCGCGGGCAGCCGCTTCACGATCACTCCGTGCCTGCGGGCCAGCAGCGACGCCCCGCGGGCCAGGCAGGTCGTGGTGATGACCGGCAGCATCTCCGGGGTCATCCCGACCGCCACCGCGACGGCGAACGGCAGCGTCTCCAGGCCACGCCCGCGCAGGGCCGCGCCCGCCATGAGGACCAGCGGCGGGGTGAGCAGCGTGAACCGGACGAGGATCCAGGAGATGCCGTGCACGGACCGGTCGAAGGCGCTCGCCGCCCGCCGCCCCAGGTCCCGGTGGCTCGCCGCGAACCGTGTGCGCGCGCCGGTCGCCACGACCAGGGCGGTGCCGCTGCCGGAGGCGACACCGCTGCCCTGGAAGCACAGTTGTGGCTGTTCGAACTGCTGACCCGCGCCGGCGCCCGGCGCGTCGACGGGGTACTTGGCGACCGCCGCCGACTCGCCGGTGAGCGCGGCCTGGTAGACGGTCAGCCCACTGGCCCGCAGCAGTCGTACGTCGGCGGGGACCAGGTCGCCCGGACCGAGCCGGATCACATCCCCCGGCACCAGTTGGTCGACCGGGAGGTCCCGGTCCGTGGGCATCGCGTCCGCGTCGGTCCTGCGCAGCACGGTGGCGGTGCCGGCGACCAGTTCGCGCAGCGCCGTGATCGAACGGTCCGCCCGGTGCTCACCGGAC
Source organism: Streptomyces sp. NBC_01450 (assembly GCF_036227505.1). Taxonomy (NCBI): domain Bacteria; kingdom Bacillati; phylum Actinomycetota; class Actinomycetes; order Kitasatosporales; family Streptomycetaceae; genus Streptomyces; species Streptomyces sp. NBC_01450. The sequence goes on from NZ_CP109480.1 coordinate 5,685,074, forward strand.
GACCGCAGCACACAACTGACCACCACCAGTACGGTGATCACGCTCGCGGTGCCCCAGGAGGCCACGAGCGCCGAGACCAGGCCCAGGCAGAGCAGTACGGCGGTGAACGGATCCCGCAGACTGCGCAGGAACCGCCACGCCCAGGGCACGGGCCGCCGGGCGGGCAGGGTGTTCTCCCCGAACCGGGCGAGGCGTTCCTCGGCCTGCGTCTCCGTCAGCCCCCGCGGACCGCTGTCCAGCCGCCGGAGCAGCTGGAGCGCGGTCGGGTCGCCGAGTCCCCCGCCCGAAGCGGGTGGGACGACCCGGGGTTTCCCCGCCGCCGGGCCGTCCGCGGAAGCGGGGCACTCGGTGCCCCCTCCCGCGGTCGTGGACGTCTCAGCCACCGATCCCGCGCAGCGTGCGTACCGGTGCCGATGCCTCCTCGGCCCGGGCGGCCAGCTGTCCGACCATCACGCGCACCACGGTCACGACGTCGGCATCGTCGACGTAGTAGACCTGCCGGCGGCCCTCGCGGCGGGAGCGGACGAGGCCCGCGAGCTTCAGCTTCGACAGGTGCTGGCTGACGGCGGGCAGGGCCCCGCCCACGCGCTCCGCGAGGTGGGTCACGTCGCTCTCCCCCTGTGCGAGGGCCCACATGATGTGCAGTCGGGGCGAGGAGGCCAGCAGTCCGAACGCGGCGGCCGCGTCCGCCAGCACCTCGGCGGGCGGATCCTCGAAGCCACCGACGTCTGCCGTCACAGTCTTTCTCCCGTCCCGCCCCGGGCATCCGTGCCCACGTTCGCGCCGACCCAGTTTAGGCGTGGGTCACCAGGGCGCCGCCGTCGAATCCGCCGCTCCCGTCGTCGAACCTGCCGCTCTCGCCGTCGAACCGGCTGCTCCCGTCGTCCGGCCGGCTACTCGGGCAGGTGGCTTCGCAGGTAGGGCAGCAGACCCCGCTCCAGCAGAGCCTGCCGCCATCTCTCCCGGGCCCGGTCCACATCGGTTCCACCAGCGGACTTCCGACCGTCGGACGTGCTCTCGCGTCGGCGCAGGGCCGTGCGCAACAGGGCCCACAGACCGATGCTCACGGTCACCGCCGCGGTGAGTGCGAGCACCCAGCCCGCCGTGATCACCGACGCGGCGAAACGGGGAGCCGCCTCGATGAGACGCAGTCCGTACCCCATCAGCAGGAGCACCGCCGACGCGGCGGCCGCCACCAGGGGGGTGAGCACGGCGAGAACGGGCCACAGCTCACCGTCGGCGGCCTCACGGGCGTCCCGGGTCTCGAGGGCGGCGAGGTAGTCGCGGTACTCGTCACCGACGGCGGTCGCGATCTCCTCCGTGGCTTCCAGCGCCAGGTCCCGCAGCCGTCTCGCGGCCCTTCCGGTGGGGTCGCGGAGCAGTGCGGAACGGATGTCGGTGACGTCGAGCGCGCACTGCAGCACTCGTTCGAATTCCACTCGATCCTCCTGCCGGAGGCCGGGCGCGTAGGTCACACCGTCTCCTTACAAGGCTCGAGCCAGTGATCGGTCGAGGGACCGGAACACGGGGTGGCCGGCGTGCCAGTGTGGTGATTCCCGGATTGCGCGGCCTCCAAAGGTTGTGAGCACCGGCTCAGGGTGCCGAGTCCTTGGTGCCGGTGGCCGCTCGGTAGGCCTGGCTGGGGGTCATGGCGACGCCGTTGAGTTCGACGGTCCTGTAGGGGCTGACCTTGGCGCAGGTCTTGGACTCGTCGGCGGTCTCGGCATGGGCGTCGGCGGTGGCGGCCTTGGTGTCGGCCGGGGCGGTGGCGGGGTAGGCGGTGCCGCTCGTCCAGTCGGTCCCGATGACCAGGGTCAGGCCGGTGCCGGCGGCGCCGCTCTGGTCGAGATGGGAGGAGGGCAGCCCCAGGGCTTTGGCGGCGGTCTGGGCCTCGGCCTTGTGCCCGCTGCCGTAGGTGAGGGTGGTCCTGGACGTGGTGCCGGCGGCGTTGCCCGTGGTCGTGCCGGAGCTGAAGCCCTTGTCGATCAGGGCGGTGGCGACGGCGGAGGCCCGGCCGGCGACGGTGGTGCCGTTCTCCACGGTCAGCACGATCCGCGCGGCGGGGATCGCCGAGGCGGTGGCCGTGGGCGTGGCTTTGGCCGTCGCGGAGGCCGCGGTCGTCTTCTCGCCGGACGCGCTGGTCAGGGACCGGTCGTCCGCGATGGTGGCGAACAGGCTCTGGGCGGTGGCGGCGGGCACGAGCCGGTTGCTGTCGCCCGGGTCCGGCGCCGTCTGCATGGTGGTGAAGGTGATGCGCTTCGCCGGGACCTTGTCCACGTCGGCGGCGAGCCCGATCAGCTTCCTGACGCTGCCCAGGCCGGTGTCGACGGTGAGGGCCTTGGTGGCGGCGTCGGCCAGGTGGTACACGGCGGTGGGGTCGGTGAGGGTCCCGGCGCTCTTGAACTTGCGGATCATCGAGCTGAGGAAGATGTGCTGGGAGTAGGTGCGTCCCAGGTCGCTGCCGTCGCCGAAGCCGTGCCGGGAGCGGACGAACTCCAGGGCGGCGACCCCCTTGAGGGTGTGCGTGCCCTCGGCGAGCTTCAGGTGCGAGTAGGTGTCGTAGACGTCCTTGTCGACACAGGCGGACACCCCGCCCACCGCGTCGGACATCTTCACCACGCCGGAGAAGTCGAGCTTGACGAAGTGGTCGATGGGGATGCCGGTGAGCCGGTGGACGGTGGCCACCTGGCAGGCGGGCCCGTACTCCAGGGCGCTGTTGACCATGCCGGTGTAGCCCTTGGTGGACATGCCGGTCTCGGTGTCCTTGCAGGCGGGGACGGTGGTCATGGTGTCGCGGGGGATGCTCATCACGGTGGCGTTGGAGCGGTCGGCGGATATGTGCATCACCATCTCCACGTCCGCGTTGGACCCGGACTGCACACCGGTCTTCGAACAGCCGCCGCCGAGCTTGCAGTCGCTCGCGTCGGTACGGCCGTCACTGCCCATCACCAGCAGGTTGATCGGGGTCCTGCCGAAGGCGTCGGGCTTCTCCTTGCCGGCGCTGTCGCTGCCCGTGCCGTCGGTCAACGGGACGCTGTGGAGGTTGCCGTTCAGATGCTCGTAGAACCACCACCCCACGCCCGAGGTGGCCAGCACCAGCACCGACAGCGATATCGCGGCCGTCCGCAGTATCCGCCCGCCCCGGCGTGCGGGCCGGGCCCGGCGCCCGCCGGCACCGGCCTTGGGCCGCGCACGAGACCCCGTCCGGGAGGGCGCGGAACGGGCGGCCCCGGAACCGGAGGTCACGGAACCGGAGGTGTGGCGCTGCCGGGGCACCCCGCGTGCGTGGATGCGTGTGGCGTTTCCGGCGGGGCCGTCCCCAGGGTCAGTCATGTTCGCACTCCCACGAAACGGTCGGGCCGTTCAGGCATACGTCAGGCGTTGCGGGGACGCCTCACTTGCATGGTTGCGCAATATAACAACCCGGCCCGAGACCCGGCGCGGCTCCCGCCCACCACCTCTTGAGAGGGCTCCGGACGCGCGGGCGTTCCGACATCCTGAGTCGCCGTTCGCCGCAGTGGTCCCACTCATGACCCAGAAGTGGTGAAGTCGTGGTGAGCCGTGGGGCCGAGGCCCGCTATGTTCGGTGCGATCATCCGAGATTCGGAGCGGGCGTGCAGAAGACAGATGAACGGGCCGTGGGGGCGGACGTACCGTCCACGGAAGCGGAAGCGGAGGCGGCTGTCGCGGTCCCCGCGGCAAAGACGAGTGCCACCGGCACCCGGCGCGACTGGCCCCGCCACTGGCCCCTTCTGCTCGGAGCGTGCGCCCTGTCCGGGCCGGTGCTCTACGTCCTCAGCCGGTGGATGGACCAGCCGGCCATGCAGGCCTGGCGGACCGTCTGCCTCGCCGTCACCGTGCAGGCGCTGCCGTTCCTGCTGCTCGGCACGGCGCTGTCCGGCGCGATCAACGCGTTCGTACCGGCCCGGGTGTTCACCCGGGTGCTGCCCCGGCGGCCCGTGCTCGCCGTCCCGGTCGCCGGAGTCGCCGGAGTCGTCCTGCCCGGCTGCGAATGCGCGTCGGTACCGGTGGCGAGCAGCCTGATCGGCCGGGGTGTCACCCCGGCCGCCGCGTTCGCGTTCCTGCTCTCGGCGCCCGCCATCAACCCGGTCGTGCTGACCGCCACCGCCATCGCCTTCCCCGGCCACCCCGAGATGGTGCTGGCCCGGCTCCTCGCCTCGCTCGCCACCGCCGCGGTGATGGGCTGGCTGTGGCTCTTCCTGGGCCGCGAGAAGTGGCTCAAGCCTGCCGTACGGCACACCGGACACCAGCCCGAGCAGAGCCGCCTGCGGGAGTTCCGGCGCGGTTTCCAGCACGACTTCCTGCACGCGGGCGGCTTCCTGGTCCTCGGGGCCATGGCGGCGGCCACGTTCAACGTGGCGGTCCCGCGCACCGTGCTCGACGCGTTCTCCGGCTCGCCCTGGCTGTCGGTGCTGTTCCTGGCGGCACTCGCCGTCCTGCTCGCGGTGTGCTCCGAGGCCGACGCGTTCGTCGCGGCCTCGCTCACCGGCTTCTCGCCCGTCGCCCGGCTGACGTTCATGGTCGTCGGGCCGATGGTCGACCTGAAACTGATCGCCCTTCAGGCAGGCACCTTCGGCCGGGCCTTCGCGGTCCGTTTCTCCACGGCCACGACGGTCGTCGCGATCCTGTGCAGCGCGCTCATCGGAGGAGTCCTGCTGTGAGACGCCCCTTCCAGGTGACCCTGCTCGTCCTCAGCGGCCTCGGCCTGCTGCACGCCTCGCTCTTCACCGACCTGAGCCTCAGGTTCGTCAAGGAGGGGATGCGTCCGATGCTGGTCGCGTCGGGGGTGCTGCTGCTCGTGCTGGGCGTGGCGGAGGCGTGGTCGAACCAGCAGCCGGACAGCGGCGAAGCCGCCGACGGCCACGGTCACGGAGACGGTCACGGACACGACCACTCCACCGTGCCGCGCATCGCATGGCTGCTGTTCCTCCCCGCGGTGAGTCTGCTCTTCTACGCCCCGCCGGCCCTCGGCGCGTACACCGCCGCGCGCGAGGCGCCCAAGGCCGTCACCGAGCAGCGGTACTTCGAGCCGCTGCCCGCGACCTCGCCCGTCCCGCTGACGCTCACCCAGTTCACCAGCCGGGTGCAGCAGGACCACAAGCGGGACCTCAGGGACCGCAGCATCCGGATGACCGGTTTCGTCACACCTGACAAGGGGGGCGACGGCTGGTACCTGACCCGGATCATCTTCACCTGCTGTGCGGCGGACGCCCAGTCCGTCAAGGTACGGATCCACGGGGCGGCGGCCCTGCCCGCCGACACCTGGGTGACCGTCACGGGAACGTGGCACCCCGGCGGGACGCTGGGCACGAGTTCCGCCCCGGCCGCGCTCGACGCCCGTACCGTCAAGAAGGTCGCCAAGCCGGTGAACGCCTACACGGACGCCCTTCCGTTGTTCTAGGCCGACCGTCGTTCCAGGCAGGCCGTCGTTCTAGGCAGGCCGTACCAGACCCACGTCATAGGCGAAGATCACCGCCTGGACCCGGTCCCGTACGCCGATCTTGGCGAGGACGCGGCTGACGTGGACTTGACGGTGGACTCGGCGAGGGAGAGACGGTCGGCGATCTCGGCGTTGCTCCAGCCGGAGGCCATGGCGGTGAGGACCTCGCGTTCGCGGTCGGTGAGGGCGTCGAGCCCGCGCTCCTGCTCGGGGGTGTGCCCCGGTCGCCGTTGGGTGTAGGCGTCGATGAGTTTGCGCGTCAGACCGGGGGCGATGACCGCGTCCCCGGCGGCCACCGCGCGGATACCGGCGACCAGTTCGTCGGGCAGCGCGTCCTTGAGGAGGAAGCCGCTGGCCCCGGCGCGCAGCGCGGCGTAGGCGTACTCGTCGAGGTCGAACGTGGTCAGGACCAGGACGCGGGAGCGGCCGCCGGACGCCACGATGCGGCGGGTGGCCTCGATGCCGTCCATGCCGGGCATCCGGACGTCCATCAGGACGACGTCGGGGCGCAGTTCGGCGGTCGAACGGACCGCCTCGGCGCCGTGGGTGGCCTCGCCGACCACGGTCAGGTCGGAGTGCTGTTCCAGGAGCATGGTCAACTACCCGTCGCTAAAGCGACGGGCTTGCACAACGGGCGTCACTGGGTGTGATGCTGCGTTTGCGTCCAGCCCCACTCCGAGGTGTTCGGGGTGAGGCAGGGGCCGTTGACTGGGCCCCGCGTCGCCACAACTCTCGTGCTCTGGCACGGATGTTGCGGGAGCTGTTCCGGTCCGCGTGATCAACGAATCCGCAGTTCCGGCACGCGAACCAGGCCTGTGAGACCCGGTTCGCTTTGTCTACGTGGCCGCACTCGGCGCAGGTGCGTGAGGTGTACGCCGGATCGACGTGCACCACCGGCACGCCTGCCCGGCGGGCCTTGTATGCGATGAACGCTCCCAGCTGGGCGAAGGCCCAGGAGGAGTGGGTGGCCCGTTGGGGCTTGCGAAGCCGTACCCGTTCGCGGATCCCTGTCAGGTCTTCCAGGGCGATCCCGCGACCGGTGCGTTCAGCCTCGGCCACCACATGCTTCGCGATCTTGTGGTTGATGTCCCTCGCCCGCCGCGCCTCCTTGCGCCGCCGTTTCTTCAGGCGCCGCTTGGCGGACGGGGTGTTCTTCCTCTGCAGCCTGGCCCGCAGCCCGCGCTCCCGGACCCGGATGCGGTTCAGCTCGCGTCCGACCATGATCTCGCCGTCCGAGGTGGTGGCGATGTTCACGATCCCCAGGTCGACGCCGAGGAAGTCCACCGGATCGGTGTTGAGCGGCGCTTCAGGGACCTCACAGGTGGCGTTCAAAAACCACATGCCGTCCCGCTCCAGCAGGTCCGACTCACCCTTGCGGCACAGGGCCAGCGTGGCCAGCTGCTCGGGTGAGGCGGTGAACGCCACGTCCTTGACCCGGCCGCTGGTGGTCCAGATGGACACCGTCCGGTCCGGGATCTGCCAGGACAGCATGCGGTCGTCATAGGGCTGCGCGCCCCGGGGACGGAAGGCGATCGGCTTCTCGGAGGCTATGCGGTAACGGCGTGAGCCGGGCCTGCCGAGGTTCCCGGCCCTCAGGTTCGCCTTCAGCGTGGTGTAGGCGTCGCACACTTTCTTGATCGAATGCTGCGCGGCCTGCGCACCGAGATTCCAGCGGGATTTGACAGCATCGTAGGTGTGCTTGCGCAAGGCGAAGTTCTTGAACTCCCCACGCTCGAAAGCGATCCCACTCACCCAGGTGGCGGCCTCGTTACAGGCGTGAAGGGTCGCCTCGAGTGCCGCCGCCTGTTGCGGTGTCGGCTCCAGCTTGACCTGCACGACCAGCTTCACGATCACCGATCGTAGGCACCCGTACGAAACACCACCACACGTTCAAGTCCGTTCATCACATTGAGCGAACCGACCGGCCATGCGTTCACACCACCCCGGCTCCGCCGGAGAAGGCATCCGGCCGCTCCGCGGCCGAACAGACACAGTGATAGTGATACTGCGGCGCTCCGCGCCGCAGCCACGGGGATGCGATTCCTCCCGGGCGTAAACGCCCGGGGTTCCTCGCAAGAATTCGCTGAAAGCCGACGGGAGACGGCCGCAGGTCACGCCCGTACGGGACGGAACCGCCGCCCTGTTTCTCAGGAAGTTCCCAGAACCCCGGGTCCGCCGGGGTCCTCTCGGGTCCGGCGGGTCTTACGGACCCGTGACGTGACGGGCGCGGTGCTGCCCCGCGGTGCGGTCGTGGTCCTAGCGTTCGGCGTATGCGAGTACTGGTCACCGGCGGTGCCGGGTTCATCGGGTCCCATGTCGTCGAGGCGCTGACCGCGCGGGGACACGAGGCGGTCGTGTTCGACCTGCGCGACGGCCTGGACGTACGGGACGCCACAGCGGTCGGCGGCGCGCTGGCGGGCGTGGACGCCGTGTGCCATCAGGCGGCGATGGTGGGGCTGGGGAAGGGGTTCGGCGACGCGGTCGAGTACGTGTCGCGCAACGACCTCGGTACGGCGGTGCTGCTCGCCGAGATGGCCGACGCGGGGGTGCGCCACCTCGTGCTCGCCGGGTCGATGGTCGTGTACGGCGAGGGCGCGTACGCGTGTGAGTGGCACGGGGCGGTACGCCCCGGGCCCCGGGCCGTCGCCGACCTCGACGCGGGTCGCTTCGAGCCCCGGTGCCCGCGGTGCGGCGAGGAACTGACACCCGGTCTGGTGCGCGAGGACGCCCCGGCCGACCCCCGGAACGTGTACGCGACGACCAAGCTCGCCCAGGAGCATCTGGCGGCGGCCTGGGCCCGGTCGACGGACGGTTCGGCGGTGTCACTGCGCTACCACAACGTGTACGGGCCCGGGATGCCCCGCGACACCCCGTACGCGGGGGTCGCCTCGTTCTTCCGGTCCGCGCTGGCCCGTGGCGAGGCGCCGCGTGTCTTCGAGGACGGCGGGCAGCGACGGGACTTCGTCCACGTACGGGATGTGGCCGCGGCCAACGTCGCCGCCCTCGAGGCGGGTTCACGCGGCGGGGTCCTCACCGCCTACAACACCGGAAGCGGCGAGCCGCACACCGTCGGCGAGATGGCCCGGGCCCTGGCCACCGCCCACGGCGGCCCCGAACCCGTGGTGACCGGGGAGTACCGGCTGGGCGACGTACGCCACATCACGGCCGACTCCGCGCGGCTGCGCGCCGAGCTGGGCTGGAAGCCCGAGACCGGCTTCACCGAGGGGATGCGGGAGTTCGCGGCGGCCGGGCTGCGCGGGGCGTAGCGAGCCGGGGCCCGCGCCTCACGCCCCCGCCGTGGGCAGCGTGACCTCGAAGCGGCAGCCGCCGGGGACGTTGTGGACGGCGGCCTGCCCCTGGTGGGCCTCGACGATGCCCCGGACGATGGCGAGGCCCAGGCCCGCTCCGGCGGGGGGCGTACGGGCGTGGGTGCCGCGCCAGCCGGTGTCGAAGACGCGCGGGAGGTCCTCCTCCGGGATGCCCCCGCAGCCGTCGGTGACGGACAGGACGACCCCCTCGTCCGACCGCTCGGCGGCGACCGCGACGGTGCCGTCGGCAGGTGTCCGGCGGATCGCGTTGACGAGGAGATTGCCCAGCACGCGGCTCATCTCCTTGCCGTCCACCTCGACCGGCACCGGCTCGACGCGGCCCCCGACCAGGCGTACGCCGTACTCGCGGGCGAGCGGGTCCGCGCCCGCGAGCGCGTCGCCGACGAGGTCGTAGAGGGAGATGCGGGAGGGGGACAGGGCGAGGGTCCCGGCGTGTATGCGGGAGAGTTCGAAGAGGTCGCCGACCATGTCGTTGAGGCGTTCCACCTCGGCCCGGATCTGCCGGAGGTAGCGGTCCGGGTCGGCGGCCACCCCGTCCTCCAGCGCCTCCGACATCGCCCGCAGTCCGGCGAGCGGGGTGCGCAGGTCGTGCGAGATCCAGGCGACGAGTTCGCGGCGGGAGGCCTCCAGCGCGCGTTCACGGTCGCGGGACTCGGCGAGCTTCGCGCTGGTCGCCTGCAACTCCCGGCTCAGCGCGGCGAGTTCGGCGGTCGCCGGGCCGTCGGGGGCCGCGAAGTCACCGCCGTCGCCGAAGGAACGCGCGGCGAGCGTGAGGGCTTTGCTGCGCGCCACCACCCAACGGCCCAGCAACAGGGCCGTCGCCAGGGACACCACGGCCGCCATGGCCACGACGGTCGTGACGACGCTCAGGTCGTGCGCGGACAGGAACATCGCCCAGGCGACGGCCAGCGTTCCCGCGAGCATCGCGGTGACCGCCACGGCGGCGACGACGGCGAGGGACACGGTCAGCGACCGCCGCCGGATCAGCCGCAGCGCCACGGCGCCGAGCAGCCCGGCCGCGGCGGCGCCGAGGAAGGAGTACAGGGCGATGAGCAGCGTGTCGCGCATGGAGTGCACGGTCTGCATGGCGTTGACGGTGTGCGCGGCGTACGCGAGGGGCATGGCTCGCATGGTCAGACCGCCTCCTCGCGGAGAGTGGGGGCCTCGCGGGGCGCGGGCTCCTCGAAGCGGTAACCGACCCCCCACACCGTCTGGATCAGCCGCGGTCTGCCCGGATCCTCCTCGACCTTGCCCCGCAGCCGGCGCACGTGGACCGTGACCGTCGACAGGTCGCCGAAGTCCCAGCCCCACACCTCGCGCATCAGGTCCTCGCGGCTGTACGCCCGGCCGGGGTTGCGCAGGAAGAAGGCGAGCAGGTCGAACTCGCGGATGGTGAGGGCGAGCTCCTCGCCGTTCCTGGTGGCGCGGCGGGCCTCGGGGTCCACCGCGAGACCGGCCAGCCGGAGGGGGCGGGCGCCTGCGGCGGGGCGGGTGCGGCGCAGTACCGACTCCACCCTGAGGACCAGTTCGCGGGGGCTGAAGGGCTTGGTGACGTAGTCGTCGGCGCCCACCTCCAGGCCGAGGATCCGGTCGTCCTCGTCACCGCGCGCGGTGAGCATGATGACCGGCACGGGCCCGTGCCCGCGCATCCTGCGGCACACCTCCAGGCCGTCCATCCCGGGCAGCATCAGGTCCAGCACCACCAGGTCCGGCCAGTGTGCTGCGGCACGGGCGAGCGCGGCGGGTCCGTCCCCGGCACGGTCCACGACATACCCGGCGCGGTCGAGGTAGCCGGAGACCACCTCGGCGACGGTGGGATCGTCGTCGACGACGAGGACGCGGGCCCTCTGTCCGGGCCCGCCCGGGGCAGGTCCGGCACCTGCGGATTCGTACGGCTGCTGCATGAATCCAGCGTCCCACCGGCCGCACCCGTGTGCCGCGATCCCGCCGCGACGTCCGTGTTTCGTAAGGACCTGAAGTCCGATATCTCCCTTTCGCGTTCGTAGGGTGAAAGCCGTGACGACCTCTCCCGCACCGGAACCGGACAAGGCCCCGGACCCAGCACCGCACAAGGCCCCGGCCGCGGCCCGGAACACGGCCGCGGCCGCCGCCCCGGACACGGACCCGGCGCCCGTCGACGTGGTCCTGCCCTGTCTGAACGAGGCCGAGGCCCTCCCCTGGGTCCTCGCCCGCATCCCCGCCGGCTGGCGCGCGCTCGTCGTGGACAACGGCTCCACGGACGGCTCGGCGGAACTGGCCCGCGGCCTCGGCGCGACCGTCGTGCGCGAGACACGCCGCGGGTTCGGCGCCGCCTGCCACGCCGGTCTGCGGGCCGCCACCGCGGACATCGTGTGCTTCTGCGACTGCGACGCCTCGCTGGACCCGGCCCGGCTGCTGCCCTTCGTCGACGAGGTGCGAGGCGGCGAGGCCGACCTCGTGCTCGGGCGGCGCCGCCCGCAGGGCCGGGGCGCCTGGCCCGCGCACGCCCGGGCGGGCAACCTCGCCCTCGCCCGGATGCTCCACCGCCGCACCGGCCTGCGCCTGCACGACCTCGGCCCCCTGCGGGCCGCCCGCCGCGAACCGCTGCTCGCCCTCGGCCTCACCGACCGCCGCAGCGGCTACCCGCTCCAGATGGTCGTGCGCGCCGCCGACGCCGGCTGGCGCGTCACCGAGCACGACGTGCCGTATCTGCCGCGCACCGGAGCCTCCAAGGTCACCGGCACCTGGCGCGGCACCTGGCAGGCGGTACGGGACATGCGCCGCGTCCTCGCCGAACCGCCCGTGCCCTCGCACCACGCCCACGTCGCCCTCACCGCTTCCCGCATCTCCACGGATTCCCGTTCCCAGGGAGGAACCACCCAGTGACGACGCTCCTCGTCATCGCCAAGGAACCGCGCCCCGGACGGGTCAAGACCCGCCTCACCCCGCCGTTCACGCCCCGGGAGGCGGCGCTGCTCGCCGAGGCGTCCCTCGCCGACACCCTGCGCGCGGTGGCGGCGACCCCGGCACGGCGCCGGGTGCTGGTGCTCGACGGAGCGGCGGGCGACTGGCTGCCGCCCGGCTTCGACGTCGTACCGCAGTGCGCGGGCGGCCTCGACGAACGGCTGGCCGCCGCCTTCGCGGGCTGCGCCGGACCCGCGCTGCTCATCGGCATGGACACACCGCAGGTGACACCCGCGCTGCTCACCGTGGAATTCGACGGCTGCGACGCGTACTTCGGACCGGCCGAGGACGGCGGCTTCTGGGCCCTCGGGCTCGCCGCCCCCGATCCGGAGCTGCTGCGGGGCGTGCCGATGTCGACGCCCACGACGGGCGCGGTGCAGCGGGAGCGGCTCGTCGCCGCCGGGCTGCGCGTGCGGGATCTGCCCCGCCTCCGGGACGTCGACACGGCCGCCGACGCGGAGGCGGTCGCCGCCGTCGCGCCGTCCGGCAGCCGCTTCGCCGCCGAGCTCGGACGTCTGCGGACGGCCACCGGACGATGAGCACCGCGCACGACACGACGACACCGCCAGGGGTGCCCGGTCCGCGCCCCTGGTCCACCGACCCCTACGCGGACGCCCTGGTCACCGGCCGGGGCCCGCTCTTCCTCCGGCGCACCGACGGCTGGCTGCTGCCCCTGGAGGTGGAGCGCTGGTGCGCACGGGCCGACGCGGTGGACCTGACCGTGCTCGCGCGCTGCGAGGGGACCGTGCTCGACGTGGGCTGCGGGCCCGGGCGGCTCGTCGCCGAACTCGCCGCCCGGGGCCGGCCCGCGCTGGGCATCGACGTCAGCGAGGCCGCCGTCGAGCACACCGCCCGACTCGGCGGCCAGGCCCTGCGGCGCTCCGTCTTCGAGCCGCTCCCCGGTGAGGGCCGCTGGGACACCGCCCTCCTCCTGGACGGCAATGTCGGCATCGGCGGCGATCCGGCCGCCCTGCTCCGCCGGGTGTCCCAACTCCTCGCTCCCGGCGGGCTGTTGATCGTCGAGACCCTCGCGGACGTGGACGTCGACGAGCGGGTCAGCGTCGACATCGTCCGGGTCACCGACCCCCGGGGCACGGCCGGGCCGGTCTTCCCGTGGGCCCGCCTCGGCACCCCGGCGCTGCTCCGGCACGCGGCACACGCGGGCTGGTGCCGGGAGGGTCAGTGGTCGGCCGGGGGCCGCTCGTTCGTCGCCCTGCGCAACCGCGACGACCGCGACGACCGCGACGACCGGGACAGCCGCAGGACGAGCAGCGCCGCCGAGCCCCCGAACAGCACCGCCGTGATCAGCAGCCAGCGGGCCAGGAAGCCGTCGCCCGGGAGCCCGGTGGCCAACCGGTAGTGCTCCGCCATCTGCTCACTGATCAGCGGAAACCACATCAGCAGCAGAAGCGCCGAGAACGCCGCCGGGACACGGACGTACACCGTCCACTCCCGGTGGCCGACCGCGCCCAGCGCCCTCGCCGCGGCCCGGTCCGCCCCCGCGTACAGCGGGACGAGCACCAGGTCGTGGAGGACCGCCGCGCCCACGAACCACAGCACCACTCCGAACCAGTCCCCGGCGAGCAGCCGCACTCCGGCGTACCCGGCGAGCGCGAGCGAACAGGCCAGCAGCAGGATCTGGAGCGGACTGCCCAGAACGGGCTTCCCGAACGGCCGACGCGTCACGGGTCGTCGTCGCGTCACAGGTCGTCGCGTCACGGGTCGTCGCGTCACGGGTCGTCGCGTCACGGGTCGTCGCATCACAGGTCTCCGAACGTCATCCGGGCCACCCACTTGGTGTTGAGCACGCCGGGCGCCGCGGGGACGATGATCCGCGCGGGGTAACCGTGGTCGGGGGTCAGATCCTCGCCGTTGACGAACAGGGCCAGCAGCGAGCGCGGGTCGCGGACCTGGTTGTAGCGCAGGGCCGCGTGCCGGAACGCCCCGTGCCGCTGCAACGACTCCACCAGTACGTCGGGCGCCGCGCCCTCCTCGTATCCGACGAGCCGCGCCAGGTCCCGCAGCGGTACGCCCCGCCACCACTGGTCGGAGGTCGACCAGCCCTCCACGCAGGCGATGGGCAACGCGGCACTGCGGAGCGGGAGTTCCAGCAACTCGTCCCGGCTCAGCCGGACCGTGCGCCCGCGCCCCTCGATGACCAGCCGCCATGCCTCCTCGCTCGTCTCCCGCATGTCGATGCCGACCGCCGCGGCCGTCTTGTTGATCTGGAAGCCACCGGGGCCGGAGCCCGGTTCGGGGCCGCCGTGGGGCGCGAGAACGGCCGTCTCCCGCAGCGGCGCGTCGAAGCTGCGGCCCGCCGTGGTGGCGAGCAGCAACAGCGATCCGCCGCCGACGACACCGAGTGCGCCGCGCCGCGAGACGGTGGGCGGGGTGGGGTCCGGCGAGACCAACTCCCCTTCCTCCGGGGTGTTTTCGTCCCGGAGGTGGCGCAGATTGCGGATCGCCGCCGGTACCCGCAGCACGGCGTGCGCCACGAACGCGGTGAAGAACACCCAGGCCCCGTAGAAGTGCAGTGGATAGAAGGAGCCCGGGAAGAGGTAGTCGAGCTGGACGTTCAGCACACCTGTCGTGAACTCGAACAGCGCGCCCCCGACCAGCAGGAGCAGCGAGACCCGCTCCAGCGCGTGCGTGAGCGACCGGGCGGGCGGCAGCGTGAACAGCTTCGGCACGACCGACCACAGCTTCGCCAGCAGTACGGGGATCAGCGCGATCCCGAGGGTGACGTGGACGCCCTGGGTGAGGCGGTACAGCCAGGACGGATGCGTCGGCCAGGAGAAGAGGTAGATGCCGAGCAGACCCTTGTCCGGGGTCATGTCGTTCACCGGTGACAGGTTCGGGTTGTAGGCGGCGTACGACACGAGACCCGTTACGAACAGCACGGTGATCCCGCCGAGCAGGACGACGCCGAGCACCGAGGGTGAACCAGGGGCCGCGCAGGGGGCTGCGCCAGAACGCGGGGGAGGAGGGGGACCATGGCATGCCCCGACCGTAGGACCGGAACACCCCCGAACGGGTCCGCGAACCATGACGAAACTCTGACGTCCGCCCCTGCGGCGGCTCCGGAGACCGGTCCGCGGCCTAGCGTGCCGATGTGAACCGCGATCTTCCCCCGGACCGTCCCCCGGGCCTTCCCCAGGACGGTCCCCGCGATCTCCCCGACCCTCCCCACGACCCTCCCCTCGACCGGATCCACGACCGGCGCCACGCTCCGCTTCTCGACCTGTCCGCCGTCCTGGCGGCCGCCCTGCTCGTCACGGCGGCCGCGCTGGTCGGCACGTCGATCGAACGCCGCCACCACACGCTCTTCGTCCGGTGGCCTCCCCTGTTCGCCCAGTGGGAGCCGCACCTCGGCCCCGGCACCCCGGCCGCGCTCGCCGTGGCCGTCGCCGTCGTCGCGTACGGGCCGCCCCTCGCCACGCGTCTGCCGTGGCGGGCGCTGCTGTGGACGTCCTGGGGCACCGCCACCGCCTGGACGTTCTCCCTCGCGCTGGTCGACGGGTGGCAGCGGGGGATCGCCGGGCGGCTGACGGCCACGAACGAGTACCTCCAGGTCATCGACCGCTTCCACGACATCCCCGCCGCCCTGCGGGACTTCACCCACCACATCGTGAGTCACTCCCCCGCCCCCTGGCCCGCGCACATCGCCGGCCACCCGCCCGGGGCCACCGTCACCTTCGTGCTCCTCGACCGGGTCGGGCTGGGGGGCGGCGGCTGGGCGGGCGTGTGGTGCATCGTGGTCGGGGCGGCGGCACCGGCCGCGGTCCTGCTCGCCGTACGGACGCTCGCCGCGGAGGAACTGGCGCGCCGCGCCGCCCCCTTCCTGGTCCTCGCCCCGGCCGCCGTGTGGGTGGGCGCCTCCGCGGACGGTTACTTCGCCGCGGTCGCCGCCTGGGCCGTCGCTTTCCTCGCCCTCGCGGTGACCGGACCCCGGCCCCGGGCGACGGGCCTCGCCGCCGGGCTCCTCCTCGGCCTCACCGCGTACCTCTCCTACGGCCTGACGCTGTTCGTCGTGATCGTCGCCGCCGTCCTGCCGCTCGGCTCCCGCCGACTCCGCCCCCTCCCGTACGTCCTCGCCGGGCTGGCCGTCTTCCCCCTTCTGTTCACGCTGCTCGGCTTCAACTGGTGGGAGGCGTACGGCCTGTTGGTCACGCGCTACTACGAAGGGGTCGGCGGCGTACGGCCGTACGGCTACTGGATCTGGGCGAACCTCGCCTGTACGGCGCTGATCGTCGGCCCGGCGACGGTGGCGGGCCTGCGCCGGACGGCCGCGACGGCCGCGCGCGTGACGCCCCGCGCCCTCCGCCGCCCCCGCACCCTCTCCCCCGAGTCCCGCCTCGCCCTCCTCGCCCTCGCCGCCCTGCTCGCCCTCCTGGCCGCCGATCTCTCGGGGATGAGCAAGGCGGAGACGGAACGGATCTGGCTGCCGTTCGCGATGTGGCTGCTGTCGGCCTGCGCGTTCCTGCCCCGTCCCCGAGCCTGGCTCACCGCCCAGGCCACCCTGGCCCTGCTCCTCAACCACCTCCTGCTGACGGGCTGGTGACGCCAGGGGTACGGGTCAGGAGTACGGACTCAGAAGCACGGACTCCTCACGGACTCCCCTGACAGCCGAACGGCGGCGGGCCGGGGCGGTGACCGCGCAGCGGGAGAAAGGCGCTGTTCAGCGTTGTGCCGGGGAGGGATCGGGGCGCGCGGCGCGGGCGTGGGGCGGGTTGCGGTGGGGATGGGTGGATCTCACGGTGGGCCCAGGAAGAAGCACCCGTCGAAAGGACCGCGCATGCCCGCCCTCATATCCAGCTCTCGCCCACTCCTCCTGCCTCCCCCGGCCGGCACCGCGCCGGTCCGCGGTCCGGTCGGCACCGCCGCGGCGGCCGTGGACGTACGCCAGGAGGCCTCCTGCGAGCGGGACGCCGTACTCCGCCTCCTGCTGGACGTGCTGTCCGCCGTCGCCGCACGGGGCGGCCGTCTCGACGCGGCCGAGGCGGCCGGGTACGCGCGCACTCTGAAGACGGCGAACGCGTCCCTCGAACGGAGACGGAAGGAGCGGGCCGAGGCCGGGGTCCCGGTCGCGGTCTCGGTCGCCGATCCGGTCCCGGATCTCCTGGCCCAGCTCCAGTGGACGGTCGACGGGCTGGTCAAGGCCCTGACCGGGGCGCTCGGCACGGTGACCGGCCTGCTGTCGCCGGTGGTCGGAGTGGTCACGGGGCTCCTCGGCGGCAGACTGTCCACGCTTCCGGCCCTGCCCACCGCCGGAAGTCCGGCG
This sequence comes from Streptomyces sp. NBC_01450, assembly GCF_036227505.1. Classification (NCBI taxonomy): domain Bacteria; kingdom Bacillati; phylum Actinomycetota; class Actinomycetes; order Kitasatosporales; family Streptomycetaceae; genus Streptomyces; species Streptomyces sp. NBC_01450. The sequence goes on from NZ_CP109480.1 coordinate 5,702,088, forward strand.
ACACCCCCGCGCTGACAAGCACCCTGGGGTCGCGGAGACGTCAGCGGGCGAGGGACTTGGCGTCGCCCATGACGATCACCGGGTGCTGGGCGGGGTCCAGCGCGCGCAGCAGTTCCTTCATGTGCTCCTGGGGCAGGCTCACGCAGCCGTGCGTGGGGCCCCCGTGGTCGACGTGCAGCCAGATGCCGCCGCCCTTGCCCGCGCCGAGCGGGCGGGTCCAGTCCAGGGGTGAAGTGCCGGGCTGGTGGTTGTAGTTGATCGCGACGACGTAGTCGAAGGAGCCGGCCAGCGGCTCCCCCTCGAAGCCCGTGCCGACGATGGTGAACCCGCGCGACCGGTCGTACGGCAGCTTGGTGCCGGGGTCGGGCCTGAGCCCGCCCGCGTCGGTGAGGGTGAACACACCGATGGGCGAGTGGAGATCACCGGCGTGATGGTCGTCCGTCCAGCCCTTGAGGGCGTTGTGGGCCGGCCAGGTCGCTCCCGGCTCCCAGCCCGCGCTCGTACGCCGGTACAGCACCACCTGTGACACCGGGGAGTCCTTGCCCCGGCCGGTGACCAGGACGACCTGCCGCGCGTTCCGGGGTATCCCGGCCAGCGTCGCGGGCCCGACGCCCGCCAGCCGCGCCGGCGCGACCGGCGTGGCGGACTCCGTGGGGTCCGGTGCGGGCTGCCCGGGCCTGGCCTGCGTCGTATCAGTCGTATCACTCCTATCAGGAGCGTCGGCGAGCCGTTCGGCGCCGGTGCCCCCGCATCCGGCGAGTGCGAAGGACAGGACCAGGGCCCCGGCGGCGATCGACGGCGTACGCGGACGCCGGCGGGAAGAGGCCGGGCGACGGGTGAAGAAAGCCATGATCGTCAGCCTGGGGGTGACTTGTGAGGAACTGGTCAGCTCCGCCCCACGGACCGTTCCCGCTTCAGAGACCGAACTCCGGGCGAGCCCGAAGCGAGCGCAAATAATCCCTAAATGCCCCTTTCGGTGGGGCAAAAGCCCTCACTCAGGCCCCAGGTAGGGTGGCGGAAATGGACATCCGCCAAGCGACGGCCGGCGCCGCCCTGCCCTGCACGACGCCGTTCCGCAAGCCGTGAACACGCCGGTCCCACTGCCGCCGCTCGAGGCCGGGGCGCTGGGCGACGCCGCACCACTGCCCGTCGCCCCCGCAACCCCCGCCACAGGAAAGAACATGCCCCTTCCTCACCCCGCGACCGCCACCGCCGCGTCCACCCCCCTGACCGTCTCCGCGCCCCACCCCTCGGAGGAAGCCGCCGCCGACATCAGGCTCATCGTCACCGACATGGACGGCACGCTCCTCGACGACGCCAAGCGCATACCCGAGGGTCTGTGGTCGCTCCTGACCGAGCTGCGCCGCCGGGACGTGCTCTTCTGCCCGGCGAGCGGCCGCCAGTACGCGACCCTGGCCAAGGAGTTCGCCGACGCGGGGCAGGGCATGGTGTTCATCGCCGAGAACGGCACATACGTCGTACGGGACGGCGTGGAGCTCAGCTCCGACCCGCTGGACCCGTCCGTCGCCGCGCGGATCGTCACCACGACACGGGGACTGCGGGCCGAGGGCGTGGACGTCGGCGCGGTGGTCTGCGGCAAGCGGTCCGCGTACGTCGAACGGACCGACGAGGCGTTTCTGGCCGAGGTCCGGAAGTACTACACCCGGCTCCAGCCCGTCCCCGACGCGACCGCGGTCGACGACGACGAGATCCTCAAGGTCGCGCTCTTCGACTTCGGACCGGTGGAGCGGACCACCGCCCCGGCCCTGCACCCCTTCACCTCGACCCACCAGGTCGTCGTCTCCGGCGAACACTGGGTCGACATCATGAACGTCACCGCCGACAAGGGCACGGCCGTACGCCGTCTCCAGCACGACCTGGGCATCACACCCGCCCAGACGATGGTGTTCGGCGACTACCTCAACGACCTCGAAATGCTCGACACCGCCGAGTGGTCCTTCGCCATGGCCAACGCCCACCCCGCCATCATCGACCGGGCCCGCCACATCGCCCCGTCCAACAACGACAACGGCGTCCTCCGCACGATCACCCGCGTCCTCGACCTGCCGCCCATGTGATCCCACCCGCCCGACCACCCTCCACCGTCAAGCCCGCCCGCTCCCTCTCTGTGTCCCTGTGACCCAGCTCTCATCCCCGCCGTGCAGCAGATGGAGGGCCTTCCCCGTCGAGGAGGGGTGACAGGAAGGGAGGAGCGTGTGGATCTGGCAACCGAGTGGAAGCTGGGCGCCGAGCGCGGCGGGACCGAGTCGCTGGACATGGACTTTCCCGCTTTCGTCGCCGCCCGGTCGGCCGCCCTGTTCCGTGGCGCCCTCGTCTTGACGGGAAACCGCGAAGCCGCCGAGGACCTGCTCCAGGAAACCCTGGAACGGACCTGCCGCAAGTGGCGCACGATCGCCGCCAAGGACGCCCCCGACGCCTATGTGCGGCGGATCATGGTGAACCTGGCGAACGACCGCTGGCGAAGATTCCGCCGCACGACCCCGCACCCCGACAGCGGCGGCGACCGGGCCGCTCCGGGGGACGAGTACGGGCAGATAGACAGCAGGGACCAGCTCGTTCGCGCTCTTCAGGAGTTACCGATGCGTATGCGCACGGTCGTGGTCCTGCGGTACTTCCACGATCTGTCGGACGCGGAGATAGCGGCGGATCTGAAGATCTCGGCGAGTACCGTACGGTCCCAGCTCGCTCGTGGGATCGAGAAGCTGAGAAGCCAGTTCCCCGCGCTCTCCGGCCCTTCACCGCAGCGGCCCACGGAAGGAAACCGATGACTTCACACGATGCACGGCCTTCCAGCCGCACCGGTTACACATCCTTCGAAGAGGAACTGGTGAACGCCATGAACGAATTCGCGAACTCCGCCGACGCGCCGTCCGTCGACACCGTCGGCATCCTGCGCAAGACCCGCCGCAAGCGCGTCACGGCCATCGCGGGTCTCGCCGCCGCCCTGATCGTGGCCGGCGGCGGCACCGCCCTGGCCACCGCCGTCACCAACGGTTCCCACGCCGCGAAGCCCGCCGCCGCGACCACCGCGACCGGCAACGACGCCACCAACGTGCTGCTGAAGGGCAGCAAGTTCCCGCTGGAGTTCGCGGGCCTCGACCTGGACTTCGCCAAGCAGCTGCTGCTGAAGGGCCGGCTCGAGCTCGGCACGGTCAGCAAGGTGGACTGCGGCAAGAACGGCAAGCCGGGCTCGGTCCACTCGGTCGACCCGCACAGCCCGAAGACCGTGTCCATCGGCGACACGATCAACCTGACCCTCTGCGCCGGCTGATCCGAGCCGCCCCTGCCGTTCCCGCCCCGGTCGTGGGGGATCTCCGGAGATCCCCCACGACCGGGGCGGGCTTCGTTCTCGAGCGACTGCTCGAAAGCCGCCAAGGACAGAGGAGTGTGCCGAAGTGTCATGAACGGTCGGGACCGCGTCAGGTCGACGCCAACCCCCTGGCCCGCCGCCCTCCCCCCGCGTTCGATGGAACGCGGATACCCGTGTCGACGTACGCCGAGGGGTGAGCGAGCGATGGGCGAGGCAGAGCGGCGGCGGGTCGTCGTGGGGGTGAGCGGTTCGCCGGGGAGTCTGGCGGCGCTGCACCGGGGCGCGTTCGAGGCGCGCCGCACCGGCGCCGTGCTACTGGCCGTGGGGGCGTGGGAACCGCCGCGCGGCGCGCTCGCCCACCCGAGTTCGATGCTCGCGCCGCCGATGGCCGAGTTGCGGCAGATGGCGGACGACCGGCTGCTCACCGCGCTCGACACGGCCTTCGGCGACGGCGGACCCGGGGTGCCGTGCCGGGTGGTGGTCGTGTGGGACCGGCCGGGGCGTGCCCTGGTGCGGACCGCCGACCGGATCGGCGACCTCCTGGTGATCGGCGGCGGGCGGCGCGGCCGGATGCGCCGGGTGCTGTTCCCGTCCGTCGCGCGCTACTGCCTCGCGCACGCCGCCTGCCCGGTGCTGGCCGTACCGCGCTCACCCCTGCACCGCGAACTCGCCTCCGTACGCCGCCGGGTCGGCCTGCGCCTGCCGCTCGACGCCAGCGAACTGACGGACGGCAGGCCCTGACCTGCCGCTGCGCCGTCCCAGCCCGCCGTGCGGTCTCAGCCGACCCGGAAGCCCGCCGAGACCGTGTCGAAGACCGGGCGGAAGGTGTCCCACTTGAGGTCCGGGGCCGAGAGGTAGATGTCGTACTCCCTGCCGCCCTCCTGCCCGAAGCCCAGGTCGATGGCGCGGAACGCCCGGACCCGGCCCTTGAAGGTGAACTCCCACACGGCGGCGGGCTTCTCCTGGAACGTGGTGCGCAGCATGCGCAGTTTCCGGTACGAGTCGGGGTAGTTGATCTTGGTGTTCGCCTCGATGTTCGTGAAGTGCGACTCGGGGTTCGCGCCCGCCGGCTCGACCATGCCGATCGTGAGGCCCGCGAGACCGGTCTCGTCGGCGTAGGTGACCTGTTCGGAGCTCGCCTTGCCGCGCTTCCAGCCGTCCGGGACCGGGAAGGAGACGCCCAGCTCCTTCTCCGTGACCAGGTGGTAGTCCGCGGGGACGGCCGGGGGCACGGAAGCTGAAGCGGCGGCTTTGTGGTGGGTGCCGCCACTCTTGTCTCCCCGGGTCAGGGACCACCCGCCCGCCACCGTCGCGGCCGCCACCACCACGGCCAGCGCGCCCCAGACGGCCACGCGCCGCCGCCCACGGGCCCGGGGCGGTGCCGCTTCCCGCGCCGGTGCCACCGTCGTCGCGGTCAGCGGAGACTGCGCCGGTGTCGGTGCCGGTCCTGGCACCGATGCCGGTATCGGCGCCGGTACGGGGCGCGTGGGCGTCAGCTGCGTCGGTACCCCCGACACCACGTCCCTCAGGACCCGCTCCACCTCCTCCGCCGACGGCCGCTCCTCCGGCTCCTTCGCGAGCAGCGCCTCGATGAGGGGTTCCAGCGGCCCGGCCTGCTTCATGGGGTCGACCGGGTCGACGGCGATGGCGTACGCCGTCTCCACGGCCGTGGCCTTGCGGAACGGCGGCCGCCCCTCGACGGACTGGTAGAGGGTCGCCCCGAGCGCCCACAGGTCCGCGGCGGGCCCGGGCTTCTTGCCCCGCATCCGCTCGGGCGCGATGTAGTCGATCGAGCCGATGATCTCGCCGGTCTTGGTCAGCGTCGAGGTACCGGTCGCCATGGCGATGCCGAAGTCGGTGAGGACGACGCGGCCGTCGGCGCCCAGCAGGACGTTGCCCGGCTTGACGTCACGGTGCAGCACCCCGGCGGCGTGCGCGGCCCGCAGGGCGGCGACCATGCCGAGGCCGATCCGGGCGGCCTCGGTGGGCCACACCGCGCCGCCGTCCGCGAGCAGTCCGGCGAGGGTGGTGGAGGGCACGTACTCCATGACGATGCAGGGCAGCCCCTCGTCGTCCACCACGTCGTGCACGACGACCACATGGGGATGGGCGATCCGGGCGGCGCTGCGCGCCTCGCGGCGGGTGCGTTCGTGAAGGGTGGCGAGCTCGTCGTCGGTCAGGTGCCGCTGGATGTGCAGCCGTTTGACCGCGACCTCGCGGCTGAGGACCTCGTCCTCGGCACGCCACACCGTGCCCATGCCGCCCCGGCCGATCTGTTCGATCAGCCGATAACGCCCGGCGACCAGCCGCCCCTCGTCCGCCACCGCGTGCCCCTTGCCGTTCTTTCCGGACCGCCCGCTCCGGACCGGGTTCGAACCCTTGCGCGTTCGATTCGTGTCGACACCATAGTCGGCGCAGGTTGCGGAGGAATCTCAGCCGTCGTCGCGCTCGTCCGGGGCCGCGAGGACGAGTTGGGTCAGCGGGGTCGGGTCGCCCGTGTCCAAGGTGACCCGGTAGAGGCCGGGCGCGGGCACGGTGACACGGGCCGCGAGGTGGTCGTCGTCGCCGTACAGCCGGGCGGGTCCGGTGACGGCCCCGCCCACCTCCTCGACGGCGAGGTCAAGTCCCGCGGGGCTGTCGACGCCACGCACCCGGACCGTCCAGGGCGTGCCGGGGGCGACGAGGTCCGGGACCTCCAGGCCGACCCGTGCCCCGGCCTGCGCGGGCCCGAGGTGCTCGTCCTCCTCCAGGAACGAGGTCACCGCCTCCAACGCGGCCTCCCCCTTGGCCAGCGCACCGTGCTGCAGCGCGAGGGGCACGGTGGCGCGGACCGGGGACGCGGACTCCTTGTGTACGGTGCCGTCGCCGCCCACGTCGAAGCGGCGCGGGGCGCCGGTCTCGTCGCGCATCAGCTCGCCGTCGCTGTGTTCGCGGTAGCAGTGCTCGGAGGCGGTCACAACACCCTGACGGAGGGTCAGGGACTGGAGGGTCGGCTGGCTGATGCCCACCAGCGCCCGGTGCCCGGGCAGTGCCCGCCCGCGCAGGGTGTCGTGCAGGGTCTGGGAGTCGACGGCCAGATCCTTGTCGCCGCCCAGGTCGGCGATGTCCGGGGGGCTGAGCCGGCGGATGTTCAGGCCCTCGTCGAGACAGGGGAACGTCGGGAGCAGGTCGTGCAGGCCCGGCATGGTGTACGCGAGCCTCCTCAGCCTGCCGTGCGGCAGCGGAACCGGCGTGCCCTGCCCGGTGTTGAGGATCGCGGCGGCGGCCACCGCCCCCTGGAAGGGCGTACCGAGGGTGAGCACCCCACGGGTGTCCGCCGCGAGGTCGCCGTCGGGGCCGTCGGTGAGAGCGGCGAGGGTGAGCAGTCCGCCCATGGAGTGCGCGACGAAGACGAGCCGCCCCTCCCGTTCGTCGACCCGGTGCCCCCGGGCGAGCGCGTGCGCAGGGTGGAGCCGCCACCGCTCCAGGTGTTCGCGCGCCGCCTCGGCGAGGAACCGGGCGTTCGTGGCGACGGACAGCCGCCAGTCGTAGGCGAAGGGCAGCACGGCCGCCGGGTCGGCCACGCTCCGGGTGACCGTCGCGACCAGGTCGTTGTAGGGCTCGATGCCGCGCAGGAAGGGGCTCCAGGCGGGGGTGCGCAGCAGGCGCCGGGCCCGGATGCGGCCGAGGCGGCCCTCGCGTTCGTCGGGCGTGAGGTGCAGGGCGCGTAAGCCGCGGGGCGCCGTCCACGCCTTCAGCAGCCATCCGGCGCTCGCGAGGCCCCAGACGACGTCGCCGGACTCTGTGTCGTACAACTCGCTCCCCATGATGCCGGGAACGACGACGACGGCGTCCTGCGTCGTGTTCGGGGAGAGGCCGGGGAGGCGGTAGGGCCGCTCGGCCAGGCGGCGGCCTGCGGTATCGGGCTGCGACGGCTCGGTCATGGCGGGAAGAATAGAGAGCATGCGAGGGCGGGCGGGCGGGCTTGTCAGGATCGGGGAGCCGGGGGACGCCGGTGATACGGGGCGGGCCACGGCGGACCGTGCGCCGGTGAACGCCGTGGACGAGGACGCCGAGCGGCGCACGCTGTTGACCCTCGCCGTCCGCGACTACGACGACGGGGACGCGGAGTTCACCGCCGGCATCGACGAACAGCTCTCCGTCGTGTCCGACTGGTGGTGCGCCCCGGGAGCACCGGAGCCCTTCACGCACCTCCCCGCGCCGGAGCTGCGCGAGCGCTACGACGTCGAGCGCTTCCTGCACGAGAGCGAGGTGCGCGAGACGCGCGGCCGCGCCCTGGTCGTCTTCATCACGGGCCACGGCCAACTGGGCGCCTCCCGCACCCACTTCCTCCAGCTGCCGAGGACCGAACCCCGGCGCCAGCTGGCCACGGCCGTCCGCACCAGCGAGATCGTCGCCGCGGCCCTCGACTCCCGCGTCGAGCACGTCCTGGTCGTCATCAACACCTGCTACGCGGCCGGGATCGCCGAGGAGCTGGAGAAGCTGCACCAGGAGATCCTGCCGAGCCGGCGCACCGGCGGCAGCCTGGACGTCGTCGCCACCTGCGCCCACGACCAGCTGGTCCAGGTGCGGCGGTTCCCCTCGGTGATGCGCCGCGTGCTGGAGCGGCTGCGCACCACCGCGCAGATCACCACGCCCTGGCTGAGCGTCGCGCATCTGATGACGGAGTTCGAGAGCGAGCTCGGCACCGACACCGAGCGGCGCAAGCACCGGCTCAAGCGGGTCCTGGACGGCGGCGGCCAGACCGCCCTGACGCCCTGTCTGCCGAACCCCGGCTACCGGCCGGTGCGGGAACTGGTGGGGCCCGCGCGCCGCCAGGTCGCCACCCCGGCCGACGAGGTCGACCACTGGCTCGACCGCGCCAGCGGCCGACCCCAGGAGACCGACCCCGGCTGGTACTTCAGCGGTCGCGAAGGGCTGGGCCGCGCGGTCACCGCGTTCCTCGGGCGTCCCCGCGGTGTCCTGCTGCTGACCGGAACCGCCGGCAGCGGCAAGTCGGCCGTGCTGGCGCGGGCCGTGACGCTCAGCGACCCGCTGTTCCGCGACGACCCGCGCTACGGCCCCGCGCTGCGCTCGGCCGCACCCGAGACCGTCCCGCCCGAGGGCTCCGTCACCGCCGCCGTGCTGGCCCGCCACCGCACCGCCTCCGACGTGCTCGGCGACCTGCTGCGCGCCCTGGAACTGCGACCGCGCCCGGCCGGGCCGAGCAACGACCCGGTGGAACTGCGCCGCGCCCAGCTGCTGGCCTACCTGGACGAGCCGGGCGACCCGGTCACGCTCGTCCTCGACGGCCTGGACGAGTCCGTCGAACCCTTCCGCGTGGTCAGGGACGTCCTCGCCCCGCTGACCGCCCACTGCGGCATCACCCCCGCCCTGCCCGGCCCCCGCAGGGCGGAGCGGCAGCGGTCCCTGCGGCTGCTGATCGGCGTACGCAGCAGCCGTCCCCACACGGACCGCGCCGCCCCCGCCGGGGCGGCGGGGCCGGAGGCGGGGCTGCTCGGCGCGCTCCGGGAGGTCTTCCCCGCGGCGTCCGTGCTGCGCACCGACGAGACGGACAGCGAGAGCGACATCGCGGACTACGTCCAGGCGCTGGTCGGCGCCGAGACGTCCGGCGGCGACAGCACCCGGCAGGCGGCCGAGACCGTCGCCAAGCGGGTCTGGCCCTCGTTCCTGGACGCCCGGCTGGCCGGCGAGCAGCTGCACCACGCGTCCGACCCGGGCGCGCTCGCGGACAACCCCGACTGGCTCGACCTGTTGCAGGCGGGCACCATCGGTCTGCTCCGGCGCGATCTGGCGCTCGTCGAGGACGAGGGGCTGCCCGCGGAGGTCGCCCTCGCACTGCTGCGGGCCGCCGCGTTCGCACTGGGCGCGGGCATCCCCTGGTCGGACGTGTGGCCGGCGGTCGCCGGGGCGCTGCTCGGCCGGCCCCTCGAGGAGCCGGACCGGATGATCGAGAGCCTGCTGAAGAGCAGACTCGCCGGATATCTGGCCCACGACGACGAGGACGACCGGCTGGTGTACCGGCCGGCCCACGAAGCCCTGGCCGAGCTCCTGCGCGATCCCCGGCAGGACCTGCTGGCCGGCGTCGGGGGCGACGCCGTATGAGCGACGTGGACAACCCGTACCGCGCGCCCCGTCCGGGCCGCTCCGGCACGAGCGACGCGAAGGCGTGGGCCGACACGAAGGACGCGCACCGACTCATCGCCGAGGCGCTGGCCCGGCTCGTCGCCACCGACCCGACGATCCCGCCCCATCCGTATCTCAGCCGCCATCTGGCCCACCACGCGGCCCGGGGCGACGTCCTCGACGACGCCCATGTGCCGCTCGCCGTGCTGCCCTGGGAGTCCAGCGCGAACGTGCGCACGCTGCTGCGGCAGAGCGGCGCCGCGAGCGCCGCGCGGCGCCAGGAGTGGCTGGAGGCGTGGGCCCGCATCGAGCCGTTCATCGGCGGCGCCGGTCCGGACTCCCGGCTGACGAGCCTGCACCTGGCCCATCACGCGGCGACCCGCCCCCGCGCTCCGCTCGACACGTCCGCCGCGCGCGTGTCCGGTTCACGCGTCACCCCGCTGTGGAGCGACTGGACTGCGCAGGACAACGTACTGGCCGTCTCCGAGACCCGCCTCGAATCGCTGACCCGCGCCACGACCGCCGACGGCCGCTGCCTGCTGGTCACCGGCGACAGCCACGGCACGATCCGCACCTGGGAGCCGCACGGCGTACCGGCGATGGCCCCGCTGCACACGTACGGCGGCGCGGTCCAGCATCTGCTGCCGCTCCCGGGCGACCTGCTGCTCTCCGCGGGCACCGACGGTTCGGTGCGCGTCTGGCACCTCACCCGGGGCCAGCTGCTCGCCGAACCCGTCCACCGCCCCGGCACCTGGGTCAGCGCCCTCACGCTCTTCGCGGCGAAGGACGCCCCGGAGGTCGTCCTCGTCGCCCACAGCGACGGCCGTCTCGCCGCGCTGGATCCCGCCACCTTCCGGCCCGTCGACATCCCGCTGCCCTCCCTCGATCCCGCGCCGGCCCTGCTGAGCGGGGTCGGTCTGGGCGGGACGGAGGGGATGGCGCTGGCCGTGGCCCAGGGCAGGCGGGTGCGCGTCTGGGATCCGCGGCAGGGCGGCGGGTACGCGCACGAGCACGAGCACGAGGGGGCGGTGCGGGCCCTGGTGGACCTCGCGGCGCCGGGGCGGTACGCGCTCTGCGACGACTCGGGGTACGTCGGTTTCCGGGACGCCTCGACGGGCCGGGAGACGGCCGTCGCACCGGCTCCGCCCGCGGGGCCCGCCATCGCCCTCACCGCCCTGACCGTGGCGGGCCGGGCGGCGGTGGCGTCCGGCGGCAGCGACCACACCCTGCGGGTCTGGGACGCGCGGACGGGCGCGGCGATCGGCGGCGCCCTGGAGGGACACACCGCTGCTCCGGTGGCCCTGACCACGATGCCGGGCACCCCGCAGCCGCTCCTCGTCTCGGCCGGCGCGGACCACACGCTGCGGCGCTGGAAGCCTGGTGGCCGGGGCGCCGGCGCCGTACGGGCGGTCCGGCGGCCCGTCACCGCGGCCGCGCTCTGCGGTCCGGGATCCTCCGCCGGGGCTCCGCTGATCGCGGTGGCCGACGAGTCCGGTACGGCGCTGTGGGACACCGGGACCGGCCGCTCGGCCGTCCTCCCGGCGGGCCACGCCACCGTGACCGCCTTCGCCTCGGCGCTCGTCCGGGGCGAGCCCCTGCTGGTGACCGCGCACAGCGACGCCGGGGTTCAGCTGTGGTCCCTCGACCGGGGCGCCCACGCCGCCCCCGCACGGCTGGCCGGGCTCCTCGGCCACAGCCTGCCGGTGCGGTCGATGGCCTCCTTCCCGCACGACGGGCGGACCCTGCTGGTCACCGGGGGCGAGGACGGCACCGTACGCCTCTGGGACCTCGACCGGACGCGCGCGCTGGCCCGCCGGGAGGACCATCTGCTCAGCGTCCGGGACGTCGCCGTGCTCGACACGGTACGAGGTCCGCGGATCGTCTCCGCGGGCACCGACGGGACCGTACGGCTCTGGGATCCGGCCACGCTGCGACCCGCGGGGCCCCCGATCCACTGCGGGCAGCGGGTCGTCAACGCCGTCGCCGCCGTGCCCGTCGACGAGCCCGACCGTGCCGTGCTCGTCGCGTCCGGCGGGGAGGACGGCACGATCCGGCTCTGGGATCCCGACACCGGACAGCCGGTCGGACGGCGGCTGGACATCGGCGACGGGCCGGTGGCCGCGCTGGCGTTCTTCCGGACCGCGGCCGGCCGCCCGTGCCTCGCGGCCACGGGCCCCGGCGGAACCATCCACCTGTGGGACATCGACACCGGCTCGCACCTGCTGCGGATCGTGACCGGCAGCCCGCTCGGCACCCTCGACGCGATCGGCGCCCGGCAGCCGGGCGGCCCGCACCCGCGGCACCCCGTCCTCCTCGCGGCCGGGGTCGCCGGCGTATGCGTGTTTGACGTTCGAATGGAGGGCCGCTGATCCGGCGCCCGCCAGGCCGCCGAACGCGCGCGTGCGCCTCCCGTGTGCCCCAGCGCCCCCTCGCGCGCCCCCGCCACGGCGTGGAAGCGGACATCCCCGGGCGCCCGCTACGGGAGAATGATCGCCCGCATGTTCCGGCGGAACATACGGGCACGGGGCACGTACGGGCTCGGGAACCTGCGGGACACAGGGATCGCGCGCCTCGTGCGGACCGCGCGGCAGCGGCCGCGAACCATCGGCTCAGCAGCGAGGAACATGATGAACAACAGCCCTTCGGCGGTGGCCACAGCCCACTTACCGTCCCTCGTCCCCGCTCCGGAACGCGGAGTGTGGCGGCTGGGCAAGAGGGATCACCCCAAGGAGTACAACCGGCTCGACCCCGAGACCAGCCAAGGCTCCAGCCAGAGCTCCAGCGCGGGCCGCTTCAGCCTCGCCACCTACGGAATGCTGTACTGCGCCAGCGATCCGGCCGGCTGTTACGCCGAGGCGCTCGCGCCCTTCCGCGTCCATCCCAAGCTGCGCGGGCTCATCGGCGACGAGTGGGACGAGCGGCCCAGCCACATGAGGCTCGGCCACCTGGCCTCGGGCTGGCGCGATGACCACATCCTGGTCCGGCTCGAACCCGCCAAGGACGCCCAGTTCCTCGACGTCGACGCCGAGTCCACCCGGGCCGTCCTCGCCCGCGAGCTCCAGGGCGAGCTGGCCGCGTGGGACATCGAACCCCCGCTCACCGACCCGCACATCCACGGACGCGACCGCAGGCTCGCCCGGCAGATCGCGGCCTGGACGGTCGCCCAGCGCAACCACGCCGGCCACCGGCTGGCCCAGGGCATCGCCTACCGCTCCGGATACGGCGGGCGCACCTGCTGGGCCATCTTCCACGACGTCGATCTCGTCGAGGCCGAGCGGCGCCCCATCCAGCCGGAGTCCCCCGAACTGCGCGCGGTCGCGGCGGAGTACGGCCTACGTGTCTTCTGAACGAGACCCACGGATCTCCTGAACGAGGCCCGCGGATCTCCTGGAGGGGGCCTTCGGGTCCGCCGAACGGCGCCCGCCCCCGGGCGTTCGGCCGCACCCGCGTCGCCCGATCGAGCGGTGCTCCCTCCCGCACCCACCGGCGGCACCAGAGAAAACCCCTGGTCAGGTCCCCCACACCACTTTCGAGGTGGGATTTCGCAGGGGATTCAAGGGGGGAAAACGGTGGAGTGAGAGACCCTCCGACGGGTAGACTTCCCTCAACACAACTGAGGAGACGCCATGTTGACACCTTGTATGTCACCCCTCGCGCCATCCCGCGTCTTACCCGTTTCATGACCGCCAGGAAGCAAGGAATCATGCAGCCACTGCGAGAGCCCGCGACCAATACGGTCACCAGGAGCGCCGTCGACGCGGTCACCGAGACCACCGCGCACGCCAACACGGTCCAGAAGTCGATCGCCGACATAGCGCGCTTCCTCCAGGACAACTTCGGGCAGAAACTCACCGCGTTCATCGCCGGTATCGAGGACCCGAAGCAGGTCGGCAAGTGGTCCAGCGCCCAGAACAGCCCGAGAATCGACTCCGAGCTGCGCCTGCGGGCGGCCTACCAGGTGTTCCAGATCATCGAGCTCCAGGAGAACTGCCACACGGCACGCGCCTGGATGATCGGCATGAATCCGCAGCTGGAGGACGACTCACCGCTGCAGGCCATCGCCGAGGACCGGCACAAGGACGTCATGGCGGCGGCCCGCTCGTACGTCAAGGGCGATCTCTGACGCGCCCCACGAGCTTGCTTGCATATGCAAGGATTTCGCGCCTATCTTGGCGCGTATGCAGTCCTACACCATCGGTCAGGCGGCCCGGCTGCTCGGCGTGAGCCCGGACACCGCACGGCGGTGGGCGGACGCCGGGCGGGTGGCGACGCACCGGGACGAGGGCGGGCGGCGGCTGATCGACGGGCGGGATCTGGCCGCGTTCTCCGTCGAGCTCGCCAAGAGCGGCAGCGGTGAGGAGGACGCCTCCTACACCTCCGTACGCAACGCGTTCCCGGGCATCGTCACCGCCGTCAAGCTCGGCGACGTGGCGGCCCAGGTGGAGATCCAGGCCGGACCACACCGGCTGGTCTCCCTGCTGACCCGGGAGGCCGTCGAGGAACTCGGCCTCGAGGTCGGCATGGAGGCCACCGCCCGCGTGAAGTCAACGAACGTGCACATCGACCGGGTATAGGGCCTGCCTTTCGGATCAGGCCCGATGCCCGTCGGGCGGCGGCCTCGACGACCGTGCGATTACCTGCTCATCCGGTGACGGAGTACGAGTGCGCCCCCGTCCCCGCCAGCGCACCCCCGTCGACGATCAGGTACTCGTCCCGGATCGGGGTCCCGTCGAGCCACGACTCCAGGATCTCCCGGGTGCCCGCCGCGTAACGGGCCTGCGCGGACAGCGACGAACCCGAGATGTGCGGGGTCATCCCGTGGTGCGGCATGCTGCGCCAGGGGTGGTCGGCCGGGGCGGGCTGCGGATACCAGACGTCACCCGCGTACCCCGCCAACCGCCCACCGCGCAGCGCCCGTTCGACCGCGTCGCGGTCCACGATCCGGGCCCGCGCCGTGTTGATGAGATAGGCGCCGCGCTTCATCGTGGCGAGCAGCTCGTCGCCGAACAGGCCCTCCGTCTGCGGGTGCAGCGGCGCGTTGACGGTGACGACGTCGCAGTGCGGAACCATCTCGGCGGCCGTGGCGTGGAAGGTCAGACCGAGCTCCCGCTCCACCTCCGCCGGCAGCCGGTGCCGGTCCGTGTAGTGCAGCTTCACGTCGAAGGGCGCGAGGCGGCGCAGCACCGCGAGGCCGATGCGTCCGGCGGCGACCGTACCGACGTGCATGCCCTCCAGGTCGTACGAACGGGCCACGCAGTCCGCGATGTTCCAGCCGCCGTCCAGGACGACCTGGTGGGAGGGGAGGTAGTTACGGACGAGGGAGAGCGTCATCATCACCACGTGTTCGGCGACGCTGATGCTGTTGCAGTACGTCACCTCGGCGACGGTGACGCCGCGCGCGATGGCCGCGTCCAGGTCGACGTGGTCGGAGCCGATGCCCGCCGTGATCGCCAGCTTGAGGTTCTTCGCGGCGGCGATCCGCTCGGGGGTCAGATAGGCGGGCCAGAACGGCTGCGAGATGACGACGTCGGCGTCCGGCAGCTCCCGGTCGAAGACGGAACCGTCACCGTCCTTGTCGGAGGTGACGACCAGGGTGTGCCCGCGCTCCTCCAGGAAGCGGC
The DNA here is from genome assembly GCF_036227505.1 of Streptomyces sp. NBC_01450. Taxonomy (NCBI): domain Bacteria; kingdom Bacillati; phylum Actinomycetota; class Actinomycetes; order Kitasatosporales; family Streptomycetaceae; genus Streptomyces; species Streptomyces sp. NBC_01450. Next base: position 5,717,166 of record NZ_CP109480.1, read on the forward strand.
GCAGACCGAGTTCGCCGCTCACACTGCCGAGGAGGTGGCCGGGGGTGAAGTCGGTCGCCTTCGGGGTGGGCGCGGTCTGGCCGCCGGGGTAGTGGTCGATGACGGGGAGGTCGTCCCGGGCGTACGTCGTGGGGTTTCCGTCGGTCGGGTCGTCGTACAGCACGCAGAGCACCTTGGCCATGACGCGGCTCTCCTCAACTCCGTTGATCGTGGGCTCCGTTGAACGGACGGTGTTATCACGATCCCCGGGGCCGATCGCGCTGGTCAAAGCGAACCTCGCTATGCCCGCATAGACGGCGGCTATCAACTCCCGCCGTCAGCCGCGCCCGCCCAGATAGGTGCGGAGCAGAGTGTCCAGCGCGTCCCTCACCCCCGCCTCCCGCGCCACCGTCAGCAGCGCCTCCGCGAGCACGGACGGGGGATCGTCGCGCGCCACGACCAGGCCCACCCTCGGCCCGTGCGCGGGCCCCTCCAGCGGCACCACCCGCATCCCCCGCGGCACCCCGAACATATGCAGCCAGGCATGGGAGATCACGCTGGACCAGCGGCCGCCGGGCAGATGCGCGTACAGCCCGGCGACACTGTCCGACTCGATCGCCGGGGCCGCCTTCGCACCGTCCGCCGCGAAGCACTCGTCGATGATCCGCCGGTTGCGCATCCGGGGGCTCAGCAGGCACAGGGGCAGGGCGGCCACGTGCGCCCAGCGGGCGGTCGTGGCCGCGCCGAGCGGGCCGGTCACCGGGGTGAGGAGCACATATCGCTCCTCGTAGAGCGGGAAGCGGCGTACGTGACGGAGCTCTTCGTCGTCGAGATACGTCATCGCCGCGTCGAGCTCGAACTCGGCGAGCCCTTGCGTGATCTCGGCCGACGACAGGGACTCCAGGCCGACGCGGGCCCCCGGGTGACGCTCGCAGAACGGGGTGGTGAGGAGGGAGGCGGCGGGCAGCGCGGTGGGGACGATGCCCAGGCGCAGGGTGCCGGTCAGACCGCCGCGCAGCGCCGACAGCTCCTGGTGCAGGGCGTCGCGCTCGGCGAGGATGCGGTGCGCCCAGGCGAGCACCACCTCCCCCTCCGGGGTCAGCCCCTCGTACCGTCTGCCCCGGCGCACGATCGGCACGTCCAGTTCGTGTTCGAGACGGCGGATCGCGGCGGACAGCGAGGGCTGCGAGACGAAGCAGGCGGCCGCCGCACGGGCGAAGTGCCGCTCCCTGGCCAGCGCGACCAGGTACTCCAGCTGACGCAGCAGCATCCGCGACCTCCCCGGCGGGTCAGGCTCGCAGATGCCCCTGCGTCACGTCCATGCCCTCGGTGACTACGTCCATGACGGGTAACGCCCGTCCACCCGGATCGTGTTGATGCCGCTGATGTGCCGGGCGCCGCAGCGGTCCTGGGGCAGTACGAGCTGGGGGCCCGCCCGGTCCAGCGGGGTGTCGTCGATGCCGACCGCGAGAAGGACCGGGGCGTGCGCGAAGTCCGGGTCGATCTCGGCCCAGGTGAGGAGCGCGTGATGGCCGTCCGCCCCGGTCACCGCGATGAGGAAGCGCAGCCGGTCCTTGCGGCGGGCGGGGTCGAAGCCCGGTCCGGCGTCGTACAGGACGTCGTGCAGCAGGGGCCCCTCGAAGCGGTGGTGCTGTACGCCGCTGGTGGCGCACTCGAAGCTCACCCGGGTCCGGTGCTGGGGCCAGGCCAGCAGGTCGGGCACGGTCAGCCGGACCGGGCGGGCGAGGTCTCCGGTCAGGGTGACCGACGCGAGCGAGTGAGCGGGCGGCTGAGTCAGGGACTGCCCCACTGGGCACCACCTCCCGCATGTCCGTACCCAGGAGGCGGTCCCGTACAAACGCACATGCGTATATACAGGCAACGATTGTGCAGCTCATGCGATGTGACAGGAGACTTCCGGCTCGCATCTGCGGAAGTATGATCGGCGTAAGCATGCCTGAGGCTTCCGAGGGAGTAGACCCGTGATGACCCGATCCGCGCGCCGGACCCGCACCCGCACTCTGCGCGTGGCGGGCGTGGGTGCCGCCGCGCTGCTGGCCCTGAGTGCCTGCTCGTCCTCCGACTCCGACTCCTCCTCCGACTCCTCCCCGAAGTCGGACACTTCGGCCTCCTCCTCGCCGAAGCTCTCCGGCACGGTGACCGTCTTCGCCGCCGCCTCGCTCAAGGAGAGCTTCACGACCCTGGGCAAGGAGTTCGAGAAGGCCAACCCGGGTACGAAGGTCACCTTCAACTTCGCCGGCAGCGACGCGCTCGCCGCCAGCATCACCGGGGGCGCCCCGGCCGACGTGTTCGCCGCGGCCAGCCCCAAGACGATGGCGATCGTGACGGACAAGAAGGACGCCGCGACCACGCCCGCGACCTTCGTGCGCAACCAGTTGGAGATCGCGACCCTGCCGGGCAACCCCGACAAGGTCGCCTCCCTGAAGGACCTCACCAAGTCCGGCCTCAAGGTCGTGCTCTGCGACAAGACGGTGCCGTGCGGTGCCGCCGCGCAGAAGGCGCTGGACGCGAGCAAGCTGAAGCTGACCCCGGTCTCCTACGAGCAGGACGTCAAGAGCGCCCTGACGAAGGTGGAGCTGAAGGAGGCCGACGCCGCCGTCGTCTACAAGACCGATGTGAAGGCGGCGGGTGACAAGGTGGAGGGCGTGGAGTTCCCCGAGTCGGCCAAGGCCATCAACGACTACCCGATCGCCCTGCTCAAGGACGCGCCCAACGCGGAGGCGGCGAAGGCGTTCATCGCGCTCGTGCAGTCCGCCGAGGGCCAGAAGGTGCTCACCGTCGCGGGGTTCCTGCAGCCGTGACCGAGCTGGACGCCTCCGACGCCGCGACCGACACCCTCACCGGTGGGCCGCGGCGCCGGCGCGTCCGGACGGGCGGCCGGCCGACCGGGGTCCCGCTCCCCCTCCTCCTCCCCGCCCTGGTCGGCCTGGCCTTCCTCCTCCTCCCGCTGATCGCCCTGCTCGTACGGGCCCCCTGGGGGGACCTCCCGAACCAGCTGACCAGTACGGAGGTCTGGCAGGCGCTCCAGCTGTCCCTGGTCTGCGCCACGGCGGCGACCGGGGTGAGCCTGGTGCTGGGCGTGCCGCTGGCCTGGCTCCTCGCCCGTACGGACTTCCCCGGCCGGGGCTTCGTACGGGCCCTGGTGACGCTGCCCCTCGTGCTGCCCCCCGTGGTGGGCGGTGTGGCACTGCTGCTGGCGCTCGGGCGCAACGGCGTCGTCGGGCAGTGGCTGGACTCGTGGTTCGGGATCACGCTGCCGTTCACCACGGCGGGCGTCGTGGTCGCGGAGGCGTTCGTGGCGATGCCGTTCCTGGTCATCAGCGTGGAGGGCACGCTCCGGGCGGCCGATCCGCGCTACGAGGAGGCCGCCGCGACGCTCGGCGCCTCCCGGTTCACCGCGTTCCGGCGGGTCACCCTGCCGTTGATCGCGCCCGGGATCGCCGCGGGTGCCGTACTGGCGTGGGCGCGGGCGCTGGGCGAGTTCGGGGCGACGATCACCTTCGCGGGCAACTTCCCCGGCCGCACCCAGACCATGCCGCTCGCCGTCTACCTGGCCCTCCAGAACGACCCGGCCGCCGCGATCGCCCTGAGCCTGGTCCTGCTGGCGGTGTCGATCGCGGTCCTGGCGGGCCTCAGGGACCGCTGGACGGCGGCGCCGTCATGACGGACCCGACGCTCCCCCCGGGCAAGCCGCCCGCCTCCGACAAAGGCCTCGACGCCCACCTGGTCGTCCACCGCGACGCCTTCCGTCTCCACATCGCCCTGGCCGCCGCGCCCGGTGACGTCGTCGCGCTGCTCGGGCCGAACGGGGCGGGCAAGAGCACCGCGCTGCGGGCGCTGGCGGGGCTCACACCGTTGTCCGACGGCGGGCGGATCCGACTGGACGGCGCCGACCTGGGGCGCACGCCGCCCGAGGCACGCCCGGTCGGCGTCGTCTTCCAGGACTATCTGCTCTTCCCGCACCTGTCCGCCCTGGACAACGTGGCGTTCGGACCGCGCTGCCAGGGCGTGCCGAAGGCGGCGGCGCGGGAGCAGGCGGCGCGGTGGCTGGAGCGGATGGGGCTGGCCGAGCACGCGGCCGCCAAACCGCGCCGGCTGTCCGGCGGACAGGCCCAGCGCGTCGCACTCGCCCGCGCGCTGGCCACCCACCCCCGGCTGCTCCTGCTGGACGAGCCGCTCGCCGCGCTGGACGCCCGCACCCGCCTCGACGTGCGCTCCCAACTCCGGCGCCATCTCAGCGACTTCGAGGCCGTCGCCGTCCTCGTGACGCACGATCCGCTGGACGCGATGGTGCTCGCCGACCGGCTGGTCGTCGTCGAGCACGGCCGGGTGGTCCAGGAGGGCACGCCGTCGGACATCGCCCGCCACCCGCGCACGGACTACATCGCCCAGCTCGTCGGCCTCAACCTCTACCGGGGCGCGGCCGAGGGCCACACCGTACGACTGGACGAGGGTCCGGCGATCACCACGACCGAGGACCTGGCCGGTCCCGTCTTCGTGGCGTTCCCGCCCGGCGCCGTCACGCTGTACCGCGAGCGCCCGACCCGCTCCAGCGCGCGCAACCTGTGGCAATGCGAGGTCGCGGGCCTGGAGACGCACGGCGACCAGATCCGCGCGGACCTCACCGGTGAGCTCGCGCTCGCCGCGGACCTGACGACGGTCGCCGCGGCCGAGCTCGACCTGCACACCGGGGCGCCGGTCTGGGCGACGGTGAAGGCCGCCCAGACGCACGCGTATCCGGCCTGACGAGGAGTGACCAGAAGGGGTCACTCCTCCCGGTCACTCCGCCTTGGGTACGGCCTCCGCGCGGACCATCACGCAGTCGAACTCGACGACCCGGCCGGTGCTCTCCTCACGCGTCACCGGGTACATGCCCGAGATCTCGAACCCGCTGCCCTCGTACGTGGCGATCGACTCGCTCATCCTGGGGCTGCCCTCGTAGAGCCGCAGGGCCGCGACCTCCGACTGCATGCCCACGAAGTCCGCGATCCGCTCCCCGGCCCCCGCGAACACCTCCAGGTCGTAGCCCTGGGTGTCCATCTTCAGATACGGCCGGGGGTCGTCGATGCCGTCGAGCGCCTTCTCCAGCATCCCGTCGAGGCGCCGGATCTCGATCTCCTCGGTGTTGGTCTTCGCGAACCTGAGGTAGCGGTCCTTGCCGTAGTCGCTGGGCGGGAGCAGGGAGTTCATGGTGTTCCAGCCCACGTGGATGGACTGCGCGGAGTCCTCACGGCCGAGCCCGACGTTGTACACCCACCAGTCGTCGTCCTTCTTGGCGGCGCGCTCCAGCTTCTCGAAGGCGTCCTTGGTGGGCTCGAAGGAGACGATCCGGCCGGTGTAGCCGAGCTTGCGCAGCCGCCGCCCGTACTGGCCGGAGTTGGCGCCCACATCGAACACGCAGTTGACCTGGTACTTCTCCAACAGGGCAGTAACGTGCTGGGTACACAGATACTCGGCGGTGGCAAGCTGGAAACGGCGTTCGTCGGCCGCCGAGGCCGTCTCGTCGACCAGCAGCCGTCCACCGGACTCACCGAAGGAGACGCTGCCCCAGACGTCACCGGGCGACGAAGGCTCCCGGGCGACCACCCACATGTCCGCCTTCGCCTCCGCGCCCACCGGCGTAACCACGTACTCTCCACTGCCGCGAGCGATCAGATCGGCGGCGCGCCCCACGGGGACACGGGTGCGTTTGCCGCGCCGGTAGACCACCGCCGCACCCGAACCGAGATCAAGAACCCGCACCCCGATCCGGGGCAGCAGACCGAGCATTCTTCTGTAAAGGGTCGGCATCCCCACACCCTTTCAGACTCCTGTGAGACACGGGAGTGGTCGGAGAACTTTCGAGCGGAAGGACGGCAAGTGAACACGAGCACCGATCCGGAGAAGCCGGCGACGGCCGCCGCACTGGGTATGCGAAGGCATCCCGAGGGCGGCTGGTTCGTGGAGACGTGGCGGGCGGCGCGGGACTTCCACCCCGACGGCTACCCGGGTCCCCGGGCCGCCGCCACCGCCATCTACTTCCTCCTGTCCCCCGGGGAGACCAGCGCCTGGCACACGGTCCGCTCCGACGAACTGTGGCTGTGGCACCGCGGCGGCCCCCTCGACCTCCTCCTCGGCGGCGACGGCGAAGCCCCGGACGGGGAGCCGACGGTCCTGCGTCTGGGCCCCGCGCTGGAAAGCGGCGAACGCCCGCAGGGCCTGGTCCCCGGCCACGTCTGGCAGTCCGCCCGCCCGGCCGGCGATCAAGAGGTCCTGGTCAGCTGCGTGGTGGCCCCCGGCTTCGACTACGCGGACTTCCGCCTCCTCGGCAACGGGCCGTGAACCGACGGCAACCCTGCCGTGAACCACCACCAACTCTGTACATCCTTGGCGGCTTTGTGACCTCCGCCGCTGGTTGCCGATCGCCGGGGGCGGGCATCACCCGGGGGCAGGGCCGCGCACCGTTTCGCGCGGGGCCCGGTCGGCGGGGGTCCGGCCGCCGGGTACCGGTTGTCCTGGGAGGGGAAGTGAGGTTGTCATGCGTGCGCAGCAGCGCGCCGCCCGACTGACCGCCCGCGTGGAGTACACGCTGCCGCGCGCGGCCGTTTCAGCAGGCAGGGCCCGTCGGTTGACCTCGGCGTTCCTGACCCGTCCGCGTCCGCGGACGGCGGCGCCGACCGCCGACCAGGTCGACGACGCCACGCTCATCGCGTCGGAGCTCGTCGCCAACGCCGTCCGGCACGGCCGCACCGGCTGTCGGCTGCGGCTGCAGTTGGGACACGGCGGCGAGGTGACCGTCGAGGTTCACGACGACAGCCCCGGCCGCCCCCGGGTGGGCCTGGTGGACTCCGACGCCGAAAGCGGCCGCGGCCTCGCGATGGTCCAGCACCTCGCCCACCGTCTGGAAGTCGTCGACACGGGCATCGGCGGCAAGACGGTCCGAGCGATCCTGGCGGTGTGACCCCGCCTCACCCGGGAGGGTGACACGGGGCGGGCTGTCCAGCGGAGTCGACCGGTGGAGGGCCCGCTCGCAGGTAGAGACAAGCATGCGCTTCTCTCCTCACAAGCCTCATCTGCCGCACAAGCCGCACAAGAAGATCTGGGTGCCGGCGGTCGCGGCCACGACGGCGCTGGCGGGCACCCTGACCGCCCTCCTGCTCCTGCTCTCCGGCAGCGGAGAGGCACCCCCGCACCCGGTCTCGGCGGACGAGGCCCAGCGCATGGCACTGGCCCGCTTGCGCGCGTACGAGGCGAGTCCCTCGGAGGTGACGGTGCGGCTGCCCGCGGCGGAGACGGGGGACGGGACGATCACGGTGCGCGGGGTGGTCGACCACCATGTGCACCGGGCGGTGGGCGCGTACGAGATCGCCGACGGCACCCGGACCTTGCAGGGCCTGCTCGCCTGGGATTCGGAGGGCATCGCCGTGGCCCGCCCCCCGGCTGCCGCGCCCGGCGCGGAGCCCGGCCGAGCGACTGCCAGGCCGCCCGCCCCGGACATCGTGACGACGGCCGCGCAGGCCGTCCGCAGGGCCGCCACCCTCAAGCGCGGGGAGTGGACCCGCCGCCCCTACTCCACGGCGCCCTTGGACCGAGCCCTGCGTCTGGTGCTGTCGGTGGCCGCCGACCGCCCCGCGGACGCGCAACTCCTCGCCCGTTCGGGGCCGTTGTGGCTGCGTGACGAACGCCTGGACGGCCACGGTTACGGCGTTTTCGCCGGCCCCCGCCCGAGCGCCTCCGCGACCCCCGCCGACACCTCCGCCCTCACCTACTGGATCGACACCGACGGCAACCTCCGCCGCGTCACCGACCGGATGTCCCCGGGCCGCTACGCGACGGTGGACTTCGTGGCGGCGAGGGTACGGACGGGTGTCCCCGGCGCCCCGTGGATGAAAGGCTGAGGGGACTTTCCTCGACTGCGCGGGCCGGAGAAAAAGGCGTGAATGCTGGGCCGAACGGGGTGTTACGCGGTCTCGGCCCAGCTGGGAACGGCGGCGCGGGCCGGGGTGGCGGCCGGGCGGCAGACGAAGCCCAGACGGGTGAGGGCGCGAGCCACCTCGACCTCGGTGAAGTCACGACGGTCCTGCTTGGTGATGACCTCCCCGACCTGCTTCACGGGGTAGGTGTGCGGGCCGATGACCACGGACGCGCTGGTGACGGGTTCGGGCTCGACGTCCGCCATCGAGTGCTCGACCTCGCTCTTGATGAGGTCGAAGGGGAAACGGGCGATCACACAACGCATGGTGTCTCCGCGGGTGAAGTTTCACGGCGCCGGAAGGTGGGCACAGCAGACCGGAAAGTGGGCACGACGGCCAGAAAATTCGCCGGAAATTCAATCCGGAACAACCAGGAACGACCGGGGCTGAACCGGGGCCGAACCGGAAGGAAGAAAAAAGCAGGTGGCCGGGGCCCGCACCTCGTGGTGCAGGTCCCGGCCACCTGTAAGCGTCGGCCGACTCAGAAGTCAGGCGTCAGCGGGTCCCGGACTAGGCGGGGACGATGTTCTCCGCCTGCGGGCCCTTCTGGCCCTGCGTGACGTCGAAGGTCACCTTCTGGCCTTCCTGGAGCTCACGGAAGCCCTGGGTGGCGATGTTCGAGTAGTGGGCGAAGACGTCGGCGCCGCCGCCGTCCTGCTCGATGAAGCCGAAGCCCTTTTCCGCGTTGAACCACTTCACGGTGCCAGTAGCCATGTCAAATCTCCTTCGGGGCAAAGCTCGAGGACCCACACTGTGCGGGTCCGCGTCGCCGCAATGATTGCCCCATCCGGAAAAACTCCCGGATAATTCAGAAGCGACCGACCGGTACGGACCGGAAAGTGCGCTCCAAGACTTTGGGAACCACAACTGCAACTGATATCGACACTAGCACGTGCGGCTCCCGGAGGGCGGCGCACTATCTCACCCCACCCCAGGGAATAAAAAAACCGCCCGGACGGCGGCCCATTTTCTATCCCGGCCATGACAGATATTTCCCTCGGGGCCCGGCCGCTCACCCGGACGGCCCGGTGCGCTGGTGGGCCGCCCGCCCCGGTGGTGGCGTGAGAGCGACACCCGCGCGTCCGCCCCCCAGGAGGCCTCCGCCATGAAGGTTCCGAACGGCCCGAACGGCCCGAACGGCCCGTACCGTCTCCTCGTCCGCGCCCTGACCGCGGGCGTCCTCATATCGGCGTCCGCGTGCTCGTGGCACGGCATCAAGAGGCAGGCGGACGCTCCGTCCGTCATACCCCCCGCCTCCTCCGTCGCCCCGTCCCTCACCGCCGCCCAGGCCTCGGCCGCGCTGATCACCCAGGGCGAGCTGGGCGGTCGCTGGTCCGCCACGCAGGGCGGGGCGACCTGGCGCGACGGGCTCCTCAAGGGCAGGACGGACGCACCGGACTGTCAGCGACTGCTCGACGGCCTGTACGCCGAGGACCTGTTGGGCGAGCCGAAGGGACCCCGGGCCGTCGTGGGCCTCGACGCGATCGACAACGCGGCCCAACTGCGGTACCAGGTCGCCGCGTACGCCGCCCCTTCGGAAGTGGACGCCAAGCTGGCCTGGTTGCGGACGCTGCCCGCGAAGTGCGCGCAGTTCACGTCCACGGACGTGCGGGGCGGGCGGCTCAACGTGACGGTCGTGCCCGCGGTGTTGCCCGGGGTGGGTGACGCGCGGGAGGGTCTTCGACTGACGATGAGCGGTCAGCCGTCGGCCGACAGCCGTGACGCTCCCGGCGGGGGGTCGATGCTGACGCTGGACTTCGCCGCCGTGCGGGTCGGTGACCGGGCGGTCTCCCTCACCAACGGCGGGCTCGGTGGGGCGGCGCAGGACTCCACCCTGCAGGCCGTCCAACTCGGCACGCAACGCCTCCAGAACGTCCTGGCGGGCCGGCCCCCGACCACCGTGCCGGCCGACATTCCCACCGACACGCCCGCCCAGACCCCTACCGACACGCCGGTCCAGACGCCCACCGACACGCCCGTCCAGACCCCTACCGACACGCCCGTCCAGACCCCTACCGACCCGCCGGCCTACAGGCCCGTCCAGACCCCAGCCGACCCACCGACCTACAGGACCGCCCGGCCCCGTACCGCCCCGCCGACCTACAGGCCCGCCCAGCCCCGTACCGCCCCGCCGACCTACAGGCCCGCCCGGCCCCGTACCGCCCCGCCGACCTACAGGCCCGCCCAGCCCCGTACCGCCCCGCCGACCTACAGGCCCGCCCAACCCCCTACCGACACTCCGACCTACAGGCCCGCCAAGCCTCCTACCGACCCGCCGACCTACACGCCCGCCCAACCCCCTACCGACACTCCGGCCGAAACCCTCACCGACAGAACCGACAGAACCGACACCGCCGGCCTCACCGACACCGCCGACACCGCCGACACCGCCCAAGAGGACTGAACCCGGGGACGGGCACCGGACTCGGTCCGTCGGACAGTCCCTAGGAAAGCGCGTCTCCGCGGACTCCCATCCGGCGCAACAAGGCCAGCAGTGTGGCCCGTTCCTCCTCGTCCAGCGGGGCGAAGGACGCGCCGAGCACCTCGCGCGCGACCTCACCGCCCGCCTCCAGGATCCGTTCGCCCGCCTCGGTGAGGTGGTGCTCGATCCGGCGTCCGCGGCCGGGCCGGCGTTCGACGAGGTGCTGGGCGGCGAGCCGGCTCGCGAGCGTGCCGAAGGACTGGTCGCCCTGGAAGGTCGCCAGCGCCAGTTCGTGCGCGGAGGCGCCGGGCGACCGCGCGATGGCGCGCAGCGCGTCCCACTGGGCGAGGGTCGTACCGACTTTCGCGAGCCGGGTGTCGAGCGCCCGGTGGTGCCGGTACTGCGCCTCCTTCACCGCCCGCCCCAGCACTTCGAGGTCGACCGGACCCTCGCGGTCCACGCGCTCCCGCTCCACGTTCCCCTGTTCCACCGTCATGCCTCGATTCTAATCCCGTATCTACGCTTGCGTATATACGTATGCGTAGATACAGTCTGGCGCATGGCCGACACCGAAGCACGCACCGTGACACGCACCGCCCACATCCGCCCCGACCTCCCCCTCGCCCTCACCGAGAGCGGCCCGGCCGACGGCCGGATCGCGCTCGTTCTGCACGGGGGTGGCGGGCCTGCCACCGTGCGGTCCATCGCCGCGCACCTCTCCGAGCGGATGCGGGTCGTCCTGCCGACACACCCGGGCTGGAACGGGGCCGAGCGGCCCGACTGGTTCACCGGCGTGGACGACCTCGCCCTCGCCTATCTGCAGTGGCTCAAGGACGAGGGCCACCGCGACGTCCTCGTCGTCGGCTCCTCGCTCGGCGGCTGGACCGCCGCCGAGATGGCCGTCCGCGACGACGGCGACCGCATCACCGGCCTCGTGCTCGTCAACTCCGCCGGGGTGGACGTGCCCGGCGAGCCGGTCCGCGACGTCTTCGCCCTCGGCCCGGGGGAGATCAGCACGTACTCCTTCCACGACCCGGCCCGCTTCGGCGTGAACCCCGCGACCCTCACCGAGGACCAGATCACGGCCCAGAAGGCCAACATGGTGACCATGCGGACGCTGTGCGGGGACCCGTACATGCACGACCCGAAGCTGCTGAACCGCCTCGGGCGCGTCCAGGTCCCGGCCCTCGTGCTGTGGGGGGAGAGCGACCGCATCGTGACGCCCGCGTACGGGCGGGCCTTCGCGGCGGCGTTCGCCGACGCGCGGTTCGTCACCGTGCCCGAGGCCGGTCATCTGCCCCACATCGAGCAGCCCGCCAGGACCTTCGCCGCGTTCGACGCCTACCTCGACGACACCTACCCGGCCGGTACGGCCGCCACGGACGGCGCTACGGACACCGACGGCTCGGGCGTGCCGACGGTCTGACCGGGCGAGGCCTCCGTGCCACCGACGCCGCCCGGCAGGACCGAGCCGTCGCTCTCCGACGGATCCAGGCCCGTCGCGGTCGGGGTGGCCGACGCGCCCTCGATCTCGATCGCCGCACCCGGCGCCAACTGCTCGTACAGCCACTGCGCGTCCTCGCGACGCAGGCCGATCCAGCCGCTCGTGACGTCGTAGTTCCCGGGGGCCTTCTCGTCGCTCGTGAGGGCTCCGATGACGTTCGTCGTGCCGTCGGCGGCGCGCAGACCGATCGCCCAGGCCACCTTCTCCACGTACTTGCCCGAGAACATGGGCTCCGCCTTCATCTCCTCCTTCGTGACGACCGTCATCCGTCCCGTCGCCGTGGGGTAGCGGACGGAACCGGAGGAGATCGGCAGTTCGCGGCCCGCGACCGTCAGCACGCGCCGCGCGAGGTCGACGGTGGCGACGGGCCCGGCGGGGGTGCGGGTCGGGGCGGGCGTGCTGGGCGGGGCGGTGGGGCTCGCGGCCGGGGAGGGGCGGTCCTCGCGGTCGCCGCCGGTGAGGTTCAGGGCCACGACCAGGGCCAGGCTCGCGGCGGCGCAGGCACCGGCGACGGTCACGGCGGTCCGTCGAAAACGCCTGCGGCGTACGGCCCGCAGCCGGATCTCGGCGCCGGACAGCGACGGGGGTGTCTCGGCGTCCTGGGCCAACTCGCGTAGGCCGGAGGCGAGTTCATCGGACACGGTCGTCCTCCCTCTTCCCCTCGTCCGTCGGGTTCAGCGAGTGCGCGGAGCCCGGCGAATCCGGCGAGTCCGAGGAACCCGCGGACGGTTTCCCCCTGTCCGCGATCTTCTTCCCCCCGTCGGCGGTCTCCCACTCGTCCGCCGTCGCCAGCGTCTGCGCCAGCGCCGCCCGGCCGCGGGACAGCCGGGCCTTGACCGTGCCCACGGGGGCACCGGTTTCGGAGGCTACCTGCTCGACACTGAGGTCGCACAGATGGTGCAGGACCACTGCCATCCGCTGCGCCTCGGGCAGCGTGCGCAACGCGGCGACCAGCGCGGTGCGTTCGGGGTCGGGGCCCGGCGTGTGCTCGGGCGGCGGGGTGCGGCGGACGAGTTCGAGCCAGCGGCGCGCACGGCGCCAGCGGCTCACCGCGAGCCGCATCGCCACGGTCCGTATCCACGCCTCGGGTGCCCCTTCGGCGAGGAACTCCCGGCGCCGGTCCCAGGCGCGGACGAACGCCTCCTGGACGACGTCCTGCGCCTCGCCGTGGTCCCCGGTGAACGCGTAGAGCTGCCCGGTCAGCCGGGGGAACGCGGCGGCGTAGAACGCGTCGAACTCTTCCTCGGTCATGCCCCCCGTATCTTCCTCGGTCGTGCCCTCGCCGGAGACTTCGGAATTTCCGCCGCCCCGTGCAACCCGGCGGTCCGTGCCGTGCGTACAGGTCCCGTACGCCGCACATCGAAACACACCGCAGGGGGATCAGGATGACCAGCAGAGCCAGAAGCCGTCGCCTCGCGGCGAGTTGGACGGCGGCCTCCGTGTGCGCGCTCGCGCTCGCCGGCTGCTCGAAGGGGGCGGTGACGGGGAGCGCGGGCACCGAGGTGGACGCGGCGGCGAAGCCGAAGGCGATGGTCGATCAGAAGCGGACCGAGGCGCCCGTCGAGGCCAAGCCCCTCGCGAAACTGACCGACGCGCACATCAACATCGCCGACGGGCAGACCGTGGGCGTCGGCATGCCGATATCCGTCACCTTCGACCACGCGATACCGGCCGGTGAACGGGCCCAGGTGGAACGGCAGTTGAAGGTCGACGTCGATGTCGAGGGCTCCTGGAGCTGGGTGAAGGACCGCGATCTGCTGGAAGGGCAGCGGGTGGACTTCCGGCCGCGCGCGTACTGGAGCCCGGGCACCGAGGTCACCGTCCGGGCGGGCTCGGGCATCACCCGGCACTTCACCGTGGGCCGCTCGCTCGTCGCCGTCGTGAACGTGCGCACGCACCGGATGAAGGTCGTCAAGGACGGGCAGACGCGGATCGTCCCGATCACCGCGGGCGCCCCGGGCATGGACACCTGGAACGGCACGATGGTCGTCTCCGACAAGGCGGCCAAGGTCTTCATGAACTCGCGGACCGTCGGCTACGGCGACGCCTACGCGGGCTATTACTACTACGCCGTCCACCTCACCACCTCCGGGACCTACCTCCACCAGAACCCGAAGGCCAATACGTACGCCGGGCACCAGAACGTCACCCACGGATGCGTCGGACTCGCGACGGACGGCACCGCCAAGAAGTTCTACGACGAGGTCATCCCCGGCGACGTCGTCACCGTCGTCGGCTCCAAGGACACGGTGGCCGTGGGCAACGGCTACGGCGACTGGAACGCGGACTGGGCCCGGTGGCGGGCCGGCAGCGCGCTGAGGTGAGGCAGCGCGCTGAAGTGAGGAACGGCGAGTTCGTCCCGTACGCCACCACGGCCTGGCCCCGCCTGGTCCGCGCCGCGCACCTGCTCACCGGGGACCTCGACGAGGCCGAGGATCTCGTCAGGACCGCGCTGGCCCGGGTCCGTGCCCGCTGGCGGCGCATCCCGCGCGACGACATCGACTTCTACGTACGGCGTTCGCTGGTCAGAACCCACCTCGGCCGGGCGCGCAGGAGACGCGCCGCGCGTCTGCTGACACCGTTGCTGCCCGCGCGGGCGCGCCGGGCCGTTCCTGTCGCCGCGCGGGCCGCCGACCGGCGGGACGCGCTCGGCAGGGCGCTGGCCGCGCTGCCCGCGCGGCGGCGGGCCGTGATCGTGCTGCGCCACGGGGAGGGCCTGAGCGAGGCCGAGATCGCGCAGCTGCTCGGCTGTTCGCCCGGCACGGTCAAGGCGCACGCCCGGCGCGGTCTGGCGGCCCTGCGCGTCCATCCCTCTCTCGCCGCCCGCCTCGCCGCCTCCCCCGCCCCCTCCGTCGCCCCGTCCCCCGCTCGCCGACACCCCGTCTCCGGAGCCCGCTCATGAAACGTCACCGCAAGTTCCCGCGCCCGTCGGCCGAGGCCGAGCGGCTGCGCGAGGTGTTCACCGAAGCCGCCTACGACGTCACTCCCTCGGCCGTACCGCTGGCCGCCATCGAGCGCGCGGGCCTGCGGCGCAGGCGGCGCCGTACGGCCGCGGTGGCGGGGTCCGCGTGCGCCCTGCTGGTGGTCCCGCTGGCCGTGGTCGCACTGCGCGAGGCCGTGTCCTCGGGGGCGGGCGACGAGCAGGCGACGTCGCCCTCCGGTCTGCCCATGACCATGGTGCGGGTCGTGACCGCCGGCGAACGGGTCGAGGTCGCGCACGGCATCAAGATCTGGCTCACCGAGGACGGGGAGCACTGGTCCTCGCCGGCCGGCTCCGGACCGCGGTTCACCAGCGTGAAAGCCGGTGCCACCGACCCGGGCGAGCCCGGCGTCACCGTCCGGCAGGAGGGTGCGGGCGACCTGGGGTACTTCCTCTCCGGCCTCTACCGCGGCGAGAACGAGGCGGCGCGGGTCGAGGTCGGGACCACCTCGGGCCAGGTCGCGGGCACGGCCCTCACCCTCGCGGGCGACCCCCACTGGGGAGTCTGGTACGCGATGGTGAGCACGACGAAGTCGATCGCCCCCGGCACGCCCGTCGATGTGACCAGGAGAGTCACGGTGTACGACTCGGCGGGCGGGGTGATCGCGAGCACGGGGGCCGCCCGGTGAACGGCACGAACATGGACATGCACACGAACGGCGGCAACGGGCGGCACGGTGCCGGTGGGCGTGGCCGGGTCGTGGCGGGCCTGCGCCGCAGGCTCGTCAGGCGGCGGATCCGCATCCGTCGCACCCGCGGGCGCCGGCTGCGCCGCGCGATCGTCGTGCTGCTCACCGTCCTCGCGCACCTCGTCGGCGCGGCCGTGGTGGCGTACCACCTGACGAAGATCCCCGAGCCGCACCCGGAGACGGCGATGCAGAGCACGGTCTTCGTCGACGACCACGGCGACTACCTGGGCCGGCGCGGCCCCGTGGACCGGCAGGAGATCCCGCTCTCGCAGGTCCCCCGGTATGTGCGGGAGGCGGTGATCGCGGCGGAGAACCGGTCCTTCCGCACGGACACCGGGATATCCCCGAAGGCGATCGGCCGGGCGGCCTGGTCGACGGTGAGCGGGGGCGGCCGGCAGGGCGGCTCCACGATCACCCAGCAGTACGTCAAGAACGCCCTGCTCAGCCCGGAGCAGTCGCTGTCCCGCAAGGCGCGCGAGGCCCTGATCGCGATCAAGCTGGACCGCACCCGTTCGAAGGACGAGATCCTGCGGGGCTACCTCAACACCGTGTACTTCGGCCGGGGCGCGGCCGGCATCCAGTCCGCCGCGCGGAACTACTTCGGCGTCGACGCCGAGGACCTCACGGTGAGCCAGGGCGCCGCGCTCGCGTCCGTCATCAACATTCCCTCGTACTACGAGAAGGCGGGCTCCGATCCGAAGGTGACGGCCAAGCTCGTGGACCGCTGGGAGTGGGTGCTGGACGCGATGGCGCACAGTGGCGCGATCACGTCCGCACAGCGTGCCGCGGCCCGTTTCCCGGCCTTCCGTTTCTATCCGCCGGGCGACACGGACGGCCAGCGCCAGTACCTCATCGACGCGGCCGCCTCGGAGGCCGCCGACCGGCTCGGCATCACCGAGGACCAGCTCGCCCGCGGCGGCTACACGGTCCGTACGACCTTCGATCTCACGGCGCAGGACGCGACGGCGGAGCTGGCGGCCGACGGCGCCGGGAAGAAGACCGGTGAGCAGACGGCCGGGGCGAAGACAGCCGGGAAGAGGGCAGCCGGGGAAAAAGCGGCCGAGGAGAAGGCGAGCGAGGTGACGAGGCCCGGGGCCGGACCGGCCGGGGACGTCCGGGTCCACACGGCCGTGGTCGCGCTGGTCCCCGGGGACGGCGCGGTCCGGGTGCTGTACGGCGGCGCGGACTACGCCACTCAGCCCTTCAACGACGCGCGGGACGGAGCGGTGGAGGCGGGCACGGCGCTCCAGCCGTTCTCCGGCGTGAAGCTGCTCGCTCCCCTCACGGGCCTTGCCCGTACCGCGGCCCCGACCCCGCTCCGGCTGGCCTCCGCGTACGCCACGGCGGCGGCGCACGGCGTCTACGCCACGCCGTACACGGTCGCGAAGATCACCCGTGCGGGCCGCACCCTCTACGAGGCCCACCCCCGCACCCGTACGGCCATGACACCCGACGGCGCGGGGCTGATCACCAAGCTCCTGTACGGCCGGTCGGGCGCTCCTGTGGCCACCCACACCGGCGCCGCGGGCCTGCGCACACTCTGGCAGACGGCCTACGACGAACACCTCACGCTCACCGTCGCTCTCTTCGCGGAACACCCGGCCAAGGGCAAGAAGGCGGCCCTGCCCGCACCCCTCCCGTACACGGCGCAGAGCCGTTCACTGTTCGTGTCCGAGGGCGTCTGGTCCAAGATCGTCGGCACCGCCGAAGGCCACGATCCGGCTGCGGAACCAAATCCGGGGCTTCCAACCGGCCAAACAAAGCCCATACTGGCTACACGATGACGAAACCCTCCGCGCCCCGGCGCCACCTGCCCACCAGCCCCTTCGCCGCCCCGGTCGTCCCCGTGGCCAAGGAATTCAGCCTCGGAGACCGGGTCACCCACGACCAGTTCGGCCTGGGCACGATCATCGGTGTCGAAGAGGGCATCGCCATGCTCGTCGACTTCGGCTCCCGCCAGGCCCGCATCCTCAGCCCCTACAGCCGGATGGACCGGCTCTGACGCACGTCACGAGCACGCACCTCGCGACCGCGCACGTCACGAACGGCCCACTCCACTAGCCGCTCACCGCTCGTCGGCAGAGGCTGGACGTATGACCGTCCCGGCGCGTGATGACCTTCCCTTCGACGATCTCACGGACTTCGAGAACGCCGATCGGGGGTTCATCGCGTCGTTGGAGCCGCCCGTGATCATCGACGGCGAGGGACGGATCGTGTACGACGGGAACGCGTACGCGTTCCTGGACGAGGACTGCCCCGACACCGCGCATCCCAGCCTGTGGCGGCAGTCACGGCTGTGCGCGCGCCACGGCCTGTACGAGGTCACCGAGGGCGTGTACCAGGTACGCGGCCTCGACCTCTCGAACATGACCCTCGTCGAGGGCAGGCGCGGCGTGATCGTGATCGACCCGCTGATCTCGGCGGAGTGCGCCGCGGCCGCCCTCGGGCTCTACCACGAGCACCGGGGTCCACGCCCCGTGACCGGGCTCGTCTACACCCATTCCCACGTCGACCACTTCGGCGGCGCCCGCGGGGTGGTGCCGCGCCGCAGCGAGAGCGGGCTGCCCGTGCTCGCGCCCGCGGGGTTCCTGGAGCACGCGGTCAGCGAGAGCGTCTTCGCGGGCAACGCGATGCTGCGACGGTCCGCTTTCATGTACGGCTCCCGGCTGCCCAGGGCGCCGCGCGGCCAGATCGGTACCGGGCTCGGCACCATCACCTCCACCGGCACCGTCACGCTCATCGCCCCCAACGTGGACATCACCCGGACGGGGCAGGAGGAGACCCTCGACGGTGTGCGGTTCGTCTTCCAGCTCACGCCCGGCACCGAGGCGCCCGCCGAGATGAACTTCCTGCTCCCCGAGCAGCGCGCCCTGTGCGTGGCCGAGAACGCCAGCCACACCCTGCACAACGTGCTCACCCTGCGCGGGGCCCCGGTCCGCGACGCGCACGTGTGGGCCCGCTATCTCGACGAGACGATCGACGTGTTCGGTGACACCTACGACGTGGCGTTCGCCTCCCACCACTGGCCGATCTGGGGCCGGGCGAACGTCGTGAGGTTCCTCGGCGAACAGCGGGACCTGTACGCCTACTTGCACGACCAGACCCTGCGCATGCTCAACCGGGGCCTGACCGGCACCGAGATCGCCGAGGAGCTGCTGCTGCCGCCCGCCCTGGAGAAGGCCTGGCACGCCCGCGGCTACTACGGCTCGGTCAGCCACAACGTCAAGGCCGTCTACCAGCGGTACATGGGCTGGTACGACGGCAACCCCGCCCACCTCTGGGAGCATCCGCCGGTCGAACTCGGGCGGCGGTACGTGGAGTTGGCGGGCGGCCAGACGGAGACCCTGATCAAGGCGCGGGCGTACATCGACTCCGGTGACCTGCGGTTCGCCGCCACCCTCCTCAACCACCTGGTGTTCGCCGACCCGTCGAACAACGCCGCCAAGGACACGCTCGCGGGCGTCTACGAACGGCTCGGGTACGGCGCGGAGAACGGGACCTGGCGCAACGCCTACCTCACGGCCGCCCTGGAACTGCGTGCGGGCACCGCCGACATCCCCGTCGACACCACGAGCCCCGAACTGACGTCCGCGCTCACCGTGAGCATGCTGCTCGACTCGCTCGCCGTCCGTATCGAGGGCCCCCGCGCCTGGCACGAACACCTCACCCTCGACCTCGTCGTCATCGACGAACAGCGCCGCCACCGCGTCAACCTCCACAACGGCGCCCTCACCCATCGCGCCATGCCGGTCCACCACACCCCGAAGCCGCACGCGGACCTGACCCTGACCCTCACCCGCCCGGAACTGCTCGGGGTCGTGTCGGGGCAGGGCCTCGCGGGCATCGAGTCGGACGGCGACACCACCGTGCTGGCCCGGCTGCTCTCGTACGTCTCGGAGCCCGACAAGGCCTTCTCGATCGTGACGCCGTAGGAAAACCGTTCGACACGTCCGGCTCCGCCCGATGAGGATCCGCGCTGTGACAGACAACGCCGCAGAACCCAACGCCGGACGCCCCGCCCCGGTCCTCCCCGCCGACCCGAAGGCGGTGCGCTTCGTCGAACTGTCGAGCACGGCCATGACCGCCCTGCTGGACTCCGACCTCGACCGGGCCAGTGTCGAGGCGGGGGCCGACCTCACGGAGTACTTCCTCACCGACAGCGCGCGGTTCGTCTGGGGTCACCGCGTCGCACAGCTGGCCGCGGACCCCGCCTGCGCGGGGTGGATCACGCAGGCCGTGATCTCCGAACCGGAGGGCGCGGTCGTCGGCTACGCCGGGTTCCACGGACCGCCGGACGAGGCGGGCATGGTGGAGATCGGCTACGCCGTGGACCCCGGCCACCGCCGGCAGGGCTACGCCCGGGCGATCCTGGCCGCGTTGATGCGGCGGGCCGCCGTCGAGGCGCGGGTGCGGACCGTGCGGGTGTCGATCAGCCCGGAGAACGCCGCGTCCCTGGCCACGATCGGCGGGTTCGGCTTCGTGGAGGTCGGCGAACAGTGGGACGAGGACGACGGCCTCGAAACCATCTTCGAGATCCCCGCCTCCGAGATAGCCGTCCCGTCCCAGGGGGCTGCGCCCTCACACCCCCCGTCGGCCTGAACGGCCTCGTCCTCAACGCCGGACGGGCTGAATAGAGCGGGCCGGGGTGGGGCTTTCAGGGGCGCGGGGCTGTGACATATGCGGCTCCGCCGCGTGGGCGCGACCGGCCGCCACCGGCCCGTTACAGCGGGGGCTGGGCCGGGGCCGGGCCGAGGGTGGTGGTGCCGGGGGCCGTGCGGTGGCCGAGGCCCGTGCGGTAGGCGTCGAGGGCCGCTTCCACCCGCCCCGTCCGCCGCAACAGGTCCCCGAGGAGCCGGCACAGGTCGGCGAGATCCCCCGCCGCCCCCGCCCGCTCGAGAAGACTCAGCGCCCGCACGTAGTGCTCCTCGGCGGACTCCGTGTCCCGGGCGTCCTCGGCGATGATGCCGAGCAGCCGGTGCGCGCCGGCCGAGTGCACGGCGCCGCGCTCGGGGCTGAGGTCACCGAGCACCTCGTGGAGGAGGATGGCGGCCTCGGCCGACTTCCCGCGCCGGTGCAGTACGTCCGCGAGCTCCACGTTGACCTGGCTGGTGTAGAGCGCGGCGCGCTTCGCGGAGAGCATGACCTGCGCCTCCCGCAACTCGCTCTCCGCCCGCTCCAGTTCACCGTTCTGGGCGTACAAGTAGCCGCGCATCCAGTGACAGTTGGCGAGCTCGGTACGGATCTGGAGCTGACGGTAGAGCTCGGAGGCCTTGGCGAGGGAGGCGTCGGCCTCGGCGATCCGGCCCTCGGCGATCATCGTGCGGGCGACGGAACGGTGCATCCGGGCGACCAGGGCCGGATCGCCCACCTGGGGCGCGAGGGCGAGCGCGAACTCCGCCGCCTGTGCGGCCCGCGCGTGCGCGCCCATGTCCATGTACGGGGCGATGACTCCCGTGTAGAGGAGCAGCAGCGCGTCCGGGTCGTGCATCCCGGTGCGGTTGAGCTCGTCGAGGGTGGACTCGAACAGGTAGCAGGCGTAACGGAGTTCACCGGCGAGGTAGTGGGACACCGCCCGGCCGCGCAGGGCGGGTACCCGGTTCGGGAGGGGCGCGTCGCCGAGGCGCTGTTCCGAGGCCTCGAAACGCTCCCGCGCGGTCTGCAGGTCCCCGGTCTCCAGGGCGCACTCGCCGAGCCCGAGCAGCGCCGCGGCCTGCTCGGCGACGAGCCCGTGCGTGTCCGCCTCCGCGAGCAGCGCGTCGTACTGTTCCGCCGCGACCTCGGCCTCGCCGGTGGCGAGTGTGCGCTGGGCGTCGGTGAGCCGCAGCCGCAGGCCGGTGGCGAGGTGGGCGGGGCGCCCGGTCGCTATCTCCTCGTACGCCACGCCGAGCCGCTCGGCGATGTGCCGCAGCGCGGGCTCGGAGGCCCGCACCCGCCCGGCCTCCAGGGTGGAGATGTACGCGGGCGTGTACGCCGGTTCCGCCAACTGCTTCTGCGTCAAACCGCGTTCCGTACGCAACTGCTGAACCCTGCGCCCGATGACCTCCGGGCCGTCACGCTCCGCCATGGGTTAAGCATGCCATTAACCCGACTTACACTCGGCCAACTTTTGACTATTGTCCAACTCCCCTTGCGCCCCTTGCTCTTTGATGCTTCGAGCCCCTACGTTAAGCGGCGGATTAAGCCTGCTTAATACGCCGCTGTTGTTGCGAGGTCGCCATGCTCCGACGTATTTCCGCGCGCTACTTCAGAGGGTTCGGTGCTGCCGTCGTCGCGGTCGCCGCCCTGGTCCTGGCAGCGAACGCCGGTCCCGCCCGGGCGGCCGAACCCACCGCCGCGCTGCTCCAGCACCACACCGGCCACCCGGGGATCCCGCGGTAGACCGGCCGCCGACGGGAACTCCCCCGTCCCGTCGGCGGCCCTTACCCTTGGCCCGTGATCTCGCCTGCCGCACACACCGCGTTGGACCTCACCGCCGACCTCCCGGTTGCCGACCTGGAGGACTTCTACCGGGACCTGCACCGGCACCCGGAGCTGTCGATGCGCGAACACCGGACGGCCGCCGCGCTCGCCGACCGGCTGCGCACGTCCGGGTTCGACACGGTCACCGGAGTCGGTGGCACCGGAGTCGTCGGGGTCCTGCACAACGGGCCCGGGCCGACCGTGCTGCTGCGCGCCGACATGGACGCACTGCCGGTGCAGGAGGAGACGGGGCTGCCGTACGCCTCCCAGGCACCCGGTGTGATGCACGCCTGCGGGCACGATCTGCACGTCACCTGGCTGGCGGGCGCGGCCCGGGCGCTCGCCGCCGGACGCGACACTTGGTCGGGCACCCTCCTCGTGCTCGGACAGCCCGCCGAGGAGACCGGCGAGGGCGCGGCGGCGATGGTCGCGGACGGGCTCTACGAGAGGTTCCCGCGGCCGGACGTCCTGCTCGCCCAGCACGCGGCCCCCGGACCCACCGGGCTCTACGCCCACTCGCCCGGCCTGATCATGTCCGCCTCCACCGACGTCGACATCGTCGTGCACGGGCGGGGCGGGCACGGTTCGCGGCCGGAGTCCACCGTCGATCCGGTCGTCACCGCCGCGTACCTGGTGACCCGGCTGCAGACCGTCGTCAGCCGGGAGATCGCGGCGCGTGAGTCGGCCGTACTGACCGTGGGGCGGATCGAGGCGGGCACCCGGCACAACATCATCCCCTCCGAGGCCCGGATCGCCCTCAACATCCGTACGCAGTCGGACGAGGTCCGTGAGCGGATGATCGCGGCGATCCGGCGGATCGCGGCGGGCGAGTGCCTGGCCGCCGGCTGCCCGCGCGAGCCCGAGGTCGTCGTCGGCAACAGCTTCCCGGTCACCGTCAACGACCCGGAGACCGACCGCAGGGTCGCGGCCGTGCACGGCGAGGTCTTCGGCGCCGGGACCATACTCGACCCGGGCCCCGCGATGGGCAGCGAGGACTTCCCCCGGCTCGCGGACGGGAAGATCCCGTACTCCTACTGGTTCGTGACCAGCACCCCGGCCGAGGTGTGGAACGCGGCCCCGGGCGACGACCTCATGGAGAAGTTCGCGGCCGTGCCCAGCAACCACAGCCCGCACTTCGCGCCCGACCTCGCGACGCTCGTGCCGGGGGTGCGGACCCTGGTGTCGGGGGCGCTCGCCCATCTCGTCAGCCCGGAAGAGCCTTCCTGAGCTCCTTGTCCAGGTCGGCGGCCAGCTCCGCGTCGCCCGGCGGGTCGTCGGTGAACAGCCTGCCCAGCTCGGTGGCGAACGTCTGGGTGAACGCGCCGTACAAGGGGGTGCGGGGGCGCTGGACGGCGCGCCGGAGCGCGGGAAGCAGGATCGTACGGGCGTACGCGGGACGTCCGTGGTCGTCACGCGGCATGCGGTCGGCGCTCTCGCCGGAGGGCGAGGCCGAGGGGGAGGCGGCTCCGGGTGTCCTCGCCACGCCGCAGGTCACGTCGTCGGCCGTGTACGCGGACTCCCTGGTGGCCGCGAACCCCGCGTCGAGCAGACAGCGTTCGCTCTCCTTGTTGGTGAGGAAACGTATCAACTCCCTTGCCTTGTCGGCTCGTTGGGACGAACCGGCCAGTGCGAGGTTCTGGCCGCCGAGCACCGCCCGGCCGGGCAGCGGTGCGACGCCGAGCTGCGCCTCGCTCAGGGACTGGTGCAGGGTGCGGTAGGCGTACGGCCAGTGGCGCACGAACGCCGTACGGCCGTCCGCGAAGTCGGTGAGCGAGGCGCCCTCGTCGGAGCGGACCGCGTCCCCGAGCGTGTACGGGCCCTGGGTGCGGGCGCGCAGCTCCGCGAGGCCGTCCGCCAGCTGCTGGACGGTGGCGGTGTAACGGCCGTCCTCGTCGGTGAGGCCGACGCCGTCCATGGCGGACAGGAACGCCTCGACCCCGTTGACCGTGCGGCCCTCGTAGGGGCCGAGCTGGGTGGTCCAGCCCTTCTCGTACCCCTTCGGCCGCGGCAGGCCCGGCGCCTCGACGGCGTCGATGAGGTCCCGCAGCTGCCGCCAGGTGATCCCCTTGCTCAGGTCGGTGTCCTGGACGTGCGCCTGCTTGAGGTAGTCCCGCCGGTAGTAGAGCAGGCCGACGTCGCTGTTGAAGGGGACGGCGTAGAGCTTGCCGCCCCACCGGGCCGTGCTCGCGACCGACTCGATGACGTCCGCGTCGACCAGGGAGTCCGGCAGCGGGCTGATGAGGTGCGCGGCGGCGAACTCCGGCACCCAGGTGACGTCCAGGTTGACGACGTCGTACTCCGCGCTGCCGGACTGGAGCGCGCCGAGCAACTGGCTGCGCTGCTGGTCGGCGGAGCCCGGGAGTTCGACCAGGCGGGCGTGGACGTCGCTGTGTTCCCGGTCCTGCTGGGCGTTCCACGCGTCGATGAGCTGCTGGCGGATGCCGCCCTTGCCGGTCACGTCCCGCCCGCTGGCCACCACGATGTCCCCGGGAGCGCCGGGGGAGACCGTGGCGCCGGGTCCGGCCGGGCCACCGCCGGTGCAGGCGGTCAGCAGGAGGGCGAGAGCCAGCCCGTACCCGGACACCCTCCCGTACGCCCCCCGGTACGCCCGCCCGTACGTACGCCGTCGCCGCATCACTCGTCCCCCGTTCCGGTGCGCGCGACCTCGTCCCGCAGCCCCGCCACGAGGTCGCCCTTGGTGTCCAGGCAACGCCCGCCGCTCACGTCGGAGATCCGCTGGTCGGGCCTGCCCTTGGCGCAGCCGCCGCTGTCGAGGGCCGCCATGACCACCGGCACGCCCCGGATACGGGGCGAGGCGAGCAGCTCGTCCAGGTGGCCCTTCGCCGTGAGGTGGTTGTTGTCCTCGTCGTCGGTGAGGAAGACGATCAGCTCGGGGCGGTCGTCGTCCCTGCCCTTCCGGCCCATGGTGTCCAGCGCCGCCTTCAGCGCGGCGTACGGGTCGGCCTCCGCGTCCTTGACCGCGGCCCCGTCGAGGGCCCGCTCGGCGTCCTGGCGCTTGTGGGGGCCGAAGGACAGCAGTTCGGTGTACAGGCTGTGCCCCGGGGAGGCCACGGACCAGACGCCGTACTCGTCCTGTGTACCGAGTCCGCCGAGGGACTGCTTGAGGATGCCGGGGGCGCCGCCCGGCCCCTGCCACAGGCCGGCCATCGAGCCGGAGCTGTCCAGCAGGAAGAGCACCCGGCCGGGGCCGTTGGCGTTGCGGTACTGGTTCAGGGCCGTGTCCATCGCCTCGGCGCGCGCGGCCACGGCGGGCGGGCCGGGGTCGGTGATCAGGCCGTCGGCCGAGTCGTGGGCGGCGAGGAAGGCGTGGGT
This sequence comes from Streptomyces sp. NBC_01450, assembly GCF_036227505.1. Taxonomy (NCBI): domain Bacteria; kingdom Bacillati; phylum Actinomycetota; class Actinomycetes; order Kitasatosporales; family Streptomycetaceae; genus Streptomyces; species Streptomyces sp. NBC_01450. The sequence goes on from NZ_CP109480.1 coordinate 5,742,505, forward strand.
GCCGGAAGGGGCGCGGAAGCCGTCCTGCCCGAACACCGCGAGACCGTTGTCGGCCTCCTTGCCGCTCTCCTTGCCCCTCTCGTTGCCGTTCTCGTTGCCGTTCTTCCCGCCCGTGTCGCCGGTGCCCGTGAGCCAGTCGTGGAACCGCTGTACCGCGTCGTCCCGGGCCGCCTCGTCGTTGTCGCCGTCCTTCCAGCGGACCCGGACGAAGGTGGGGTCGAGGCCCGGCACGTCGTCGGGGTACTCGGCCCTCCGCGGGGTGCGCGTCGTCCGGTCGCAGCCGATCCCGCTCACCATCAGGAACTCCGGTACGAGTGCCCCGGTGCTCCGGTCGGTGTCCGCGTTGTCGGGCAGGGTGCACAGCAGGTCACCGGCGGCGGGCGCGGGCGGTCCGGCCGGGGCCACGCTCTCCTCCGCCCGGCCGACGTCGGCCTTGCCCGCGCCGTAGAGGCCGACCGTGGCCAGCAGCGCGGAGTCGGTGTACTCCGGGTCCGGACGTCGTACGGAGGCGGTCTTGTCCCGTCGGGCCAGCTTCGCCCGCAGGCCCGCGAGCGAGTCGCCGGTCCGGTCGTCCGCCGAGTCCTCGGCGATGTCCTGCGGCAGCGACAGCACCATCGGGGAGTACGCGAACGGCGCGGCGTCCGGCTCCAGCGTCACGTAGGTCCGCGCCACCCCGGAGGGGCGCGCCCTGGTCGCGGTCGCGAGCGTGGCCGGGATCCAGATGTCCGGCTGGGGCCCGATGTCGCGCTGTGGGTCGGTGTCGTCGCTCACCGGCCGTTGCCAGGGGTCCGACTGGTCGCGCAGGCCCGCCACCACGGCCGCCGACCCCGCGCCGTACACCGTGATCCCACTGCGCCGGCAGCCGCCGCCCGTGGTGTTCGCCGCCGACGTCAGATAGGTGTCGGCCGCCTTGCGCACGGTGGATTCGAGGTCGGGGTCCGTGAGCAGCCGCAGCTCCACGGGTGGGGCGCAGGTGGACCGGTCGGAGGCCGCGTTGCCGACGACGAAGTAGCCGACGAGGCCGAGGGCGGCGGCGAGGACGAGGAGGACGACGGCGAGGCGGCGGGACGGGAGGCCGCCGGGGGGACGGCCGGAGGGACGGGTCGGGTCGGGAGTCGTGGGCCGGAGCGCGCTCGGGCTCACGGACCCGGGCCGTAACCGGGCCGCCGCCGCGCGCACCCGGGCCACGGACGCCTTCGCCTTCGCCTTCGTGAGGAAGCTCCGGGACCTCAGGGCCCCGAGCGCGCGCTGCCGGCGGCGACCGGACGTGGGGCGGCTCACCACTCCCGTTCCGACGGTTCCCGGCGCGGGCTGCCGCAGGGCCGTTCCGGGGCCGACGGGTCTCCCGGCTCCCGCCCGGATGCCCAGCACCACGTCCACCGGCGGGTTCTCCGTGCGGCTCTGCGGTTCCCAGCATTCTCCGCGTTCGGTCCGGTGGTGGGCGGACATGTGGGCCCTGAGCGCCTCCGCGAGGTCCAGGAAGTGAACCTCGTCGCCCTGCCCCTCGATGCCCGACGTCAGCAGTTCCACCAGCCGGGCGGTGAACGGCGTGGGGGTGTCGGCGTCGCCCGCGTCGATGCGGTTGTTGGCCTGCACGCTCATCAGCACCGAGACGCGCCGTCGGACGTCGGGGCGCTCCACGGCCTCCCACACCCGGGCGGCGTTTCCCGCGTTGCAGCAGTCGAGGACGACCACGATCCGCTCGGCGTGGCTGTTGGCGAGGATGCGCAGCACGTTGGTGAACCGGGCCGCGCCCTCGAACCCCGCCGTCTCGCCCCGGACGACCTCCGCGTCGCGCATCTGCAGCCACAGTTCGTCGCCCGCGCTGGGTACGGCGCCGTGTCCGGCGAAGTAGAGCAGGAGCAGCCCCTCGGCGGCGTCGGCGGCCGCGCGCAGGGAGTGGCGGAAGTCGGCCAGCCGCGGTGAGCGCGCGACGGTGATCTCCAGGGGCCGGACGACTCCGCCCCGCTCCAGGGCACGTACGAGCAGGGCGAGGTTGTGGGCGACGGCGGGCAGCTGGCCCGGGACGCCGTCGCGGTGCTTCGGCCGGGTGAACTCGTACTCGGACACGCCGACGAGCAGCGCCCGGTTCACCTTTCCCCGCGGGTCGAAGCGGTCCACCCGACTACCTCTCGTCGGAGCCCAGGGGATCGACACGGGCCTCGGGCGGATCCCCGTTCTCCACGGAGCCGCGGTTGTCGCTCCAGGCCCGCACCGCGCTCTTGACCTGTGCGAGCAGCTCCTTGAAGAGCGTCTCCGCGCCCGCCCCGATCAGCACCAGCACGATGTCCATGCCGACGCCCATGGGCGTGCCCTGCTCATCGGTCCCGGCGCGCTCCTCGATCCTGAGGTCGCCCCGCTGGACCAGCCGCTCCAGCGGCCTCTCCCGCTCCAGCCACTTCTTCAGGGCGCCGACATCGCTGTCGCTCGCCGTCCCGTCCAGACGCACGCGGATGGCCCGGGTCGCCACACCCTCCCCCTCAGCAGTCATGACTCACCATCATGGCACCGGAGTTGACGCCGGGGGAGGCTCTCGACAGGGGCGGAGCGGCACACCCACGCATTCCTGTGACCCCTGCGCCTCATGTTGTCAGTGCCATGACTTAACCTTTGCCCACTCGCCACACATGACTCACAGGTCATACACGGCTCGCGGGTCATGCACGGCCGGGACATCACTCGACCCGTGTCAGTGGCACCCACACTTCGTACCGGGGGGTTCGAATCAGCGTGCGTATGCGCACTCTTCCCGCCGCCACAGCGCTGGCGGTCCTCTTCAGTTCCGCGGTGCTCGTCGCCGCGCCTGCGGCGTCTGCCGACACCACCAGGCCCATCGCGGTCTCGGACGCGGACGACACGGTCGTCGATGGCGTCCACCAGCGGCTCTACTTCAGCGACCGCTACCAAAACCGGATCGTCGTCACCGACAACACCGGCAAGGTCGTCACCTCGCTCACCGGGCTGCCCCAGGTCCGGGACCTCGAACTGAGCCCGGACTCCGGCACGTTGTACGCGGCGGTCCAGGGAGCCGACAAGATCGTCGCCTTCGACACGGCGACACTCACCCAGACCGCCGAGTACCCCACCGGCGAGAAGACCATCCCCTCCCGGCTCGCCTACGCCGACGGCAAGCTGTGGTTCGGCTACGGCGACCAGTGGGAGTCCGGGCTCGGTGAGGTCGACCTGACCGCCGAGACGCCCACGGTGACCCTCGACCTGGCGGCCGGCCACGACTTCTCCAGCCCGCCCGAGCTCTACGCCGACCCCGACAACCCGGGCACGCTGCTCGCGCTCGACGCGCACATCAGCTCCGCCCCGATCGTCGTCTACGACATCTCCTCCGGTACCCCGGTGATCCGCGTCTCCGCTGAGAAGGGCGGCTTCTACCGCGACGCGGCCCTCACCCCGGACGGCCAGAACGTCGTCGTGGCCGGGCCCGGGAACCGGGCACTCACCGAGTACCGGCTCTCCGACCTGGAGCAGGTGCGCACCTACCCCGTGCGCGACGAACCGGAGACGGTCAGCGTCGCTCCGGACGGCACGGTCGCGGCGACCGTCCTCGACACCGACAACCTCGGCGACACGTATGTCTTCAGCGGCGGCTCCGACAAGCCCGCCAGCGTCCGCAACCTGTCGTCCAGCTGGATGCCGTGGTTCGGGCACTCGATGAACTGGTCGGCCGACGGCGGGAAGCTGTTCGTGCTGACCGGGTCCAACGAGTCCACCGAGTTCCACGCCGTCGACGAGCCCCGCAAATACGCCGCCACCCTGACGGTCGACGCACCCGCCACCGCCACCCGGGCCAAGTCCCTCACCGTCAGCGGCAAGCTCACCTCCGGTCTGGCGCTGCCCGCCGGGACCCCGCTCACCGTCACCCGCACCGACATGGAGTCGCCGAACGGGAAGTCGCTGGGCACCAAGACCCTCGGCGCCGGTGGCAAGTTCTCCTTCAAGGACACCCCGCCGGCCGGCGGCAAGGTGAAGTACACCGTGAAGTACGCGGGTGACGCCACGCACACCCCGGCGTCCGCCTCGGACACGGTGGAGGTCTCGCGCGCCACCCCGACGCTGACCCTGAACAACAATCGCAAGGTGTACGCGTACGGCACCGACGTGAAGTTCACGGCGCATCTGGGGTCGACGTACAAGAACCGCACGGTCGAGATCTGGGCCGACCCGTTCGGCTCCGACAAGCCCAACAAGCTGGTGAAGTCCGGCAAGGTGAACTCCTCGGGCAATCTCACCGTCACGCTCGACCTCAAGCGCGACGCGAAGGTCACCGCGAAGTTCGCGGGCGACTCGCGCTACAAGTCGAAGTCCGTGAGCAGCACCGTCGGCGCCAAGGTGAAGGTGTCCACGGCGATCAGCGGCCAGTACAAGAAGAAGTCGGTGTACGGCCACACGTACTACTACTTCCACAAGTCCAAGGACCCGCTGTTCACCACGACGATGACGGCGTACCCGCACCGTCAGCAGCGGCTGGAGATGGAGCTCTACTACCAGGGCACCTGGTACGACGCGGGCACCCAGTACTTCAAGCTGAGCTCCACGGGCGTGTCCAAGGTGCAGCTCGGCGGCACCCACGAGACGGGCTACCGGATGCGTGTGCGTTCCTCGTACTACAACGGCACGTCGGGCGACAACGTGAACTCGACGACGCACGGCGACTGGAAGTACTTCATCTTCACCGGCTGATCAATCGGTTGACTCGTCGGCTGACTCATCGGCTGATGCGTCAGCGCCGTGACCCGGAAGCCCGCCTTCCCCGGGGAAGGCGGGCTTCCGCATGTCTTGGACCGTTGTTCCCGACCTGCCCTCACACCCGCGCCTGGAGTCTGCTGAGGTGCCGCTGGACGTGGTCCAGCGCGCCCCGTCGGCGCCCCGGCACGCGCATCCTCAACTCGGTGAGCATGGCGCCGAGTTCGACCGCCCGCGCGAAGTCGGCTATCTGACCCCACTGGTGGTGGGCCCGGTCCACGGCCGACTCCACGGCCGGGGCGTCGGCGGGCTGGCCCCCGGCCAGCCGGTGCCCGGCGATCGCCAGCCAGGTGCGGCAGCTGCCGACCGGATCGCCCGCGAGCATCGCCAGGTCCGCGCGGACCTCCGCCCAGTGCAGGGCCTGTTCGGAGGCGACGCCCCAGGCGCGGACCGCCTCCTGTTCCCAGCGCGCCGCGAGCGCCGCGGCCTCGTCGTGCCGGCCCGCCTGCGCGGCGGCGGTGATCGCGGCATGCGGGTCCGGGACCACGGGTGGCCGCGCGGGCGCCGCCAGCACGATCCCAGGCGACCCGCTCTCGGCCTCCACCCGGGCCAGCGACTGCTGGTGCAGCAGTGTGAGTTCGGGCCGCCGGCCGCTGCGCAGGATCGTGGCGAGCGCCTTCATGTACGCCGGTGACGCCACCGAGCGCCGGGGCGGCGGCGGGGCGACGCGGCCGTACAGGCCCACCCCCGTGCCCGCGGTGAGGGGGCTCGTCGCGAGGTGCTCCCAGGTCTCCGCGTCCACGTGCAGGTCGACCAGGAGGTCGGTGGTGCCCGGCGCGCGCAGCCGGAGCTCCTCCTTGATCCAGTGCCAGGGGAAGGCCGTGTAGCGGACGGTCGACGGCGTGGTGCGGGCCAGCGCGAGGTGCGGCAGGCGCTGGCGGCGGTCCAGTTGGAGCTGGCCCGTCACGAACATCGTCAGCGGGCCGGGGGTCGCGCCGGCCGCGCGCAGCCGGGTCAGCACGGCCTGCGGCTCCAAGGGGTCGGCCAGTTCCACCACGTTCGCGGTCTCCGTGCCGGACAGCACCGCGGGGGACACCGCCGCGAGCACGGGGAGCACGGACGCCGCGTCCACCAGACGCCCTTTGCCCACCGGTGAGGCCGCGAGGAGCAGCACGGTTCCGGGCATGGTTCCCTCCCTCCCCATCGATCACGTACGCCAGCACCGTAACCGCTGCGCCTGCAAAGAGGGGACGCCAGTCGGGCAAACGCCCGCCTATGGCTGGGTTGTGCCCCTGTCCTCGCCCTCCGGGGCCACGTTCGGCGAGACCACCTGGTTCGGGCCCTCACATCGTCGTACCGCGAAGATCGTGGTGTCGTCGGCCAGGTGCCCGCCGCAGTGCCGCAGTGTGCCGTCGCGGACGAGTTCGACGAGGTGCTGCGGCTCGAGGGTGCGCGGATCCTCGGTGCGTGCGCGGGTCACCCGGTCGAGCAGCGGGAAGAACACGCCGTCGGCGTCGCGGGCCTCGGTCACCCCGTCCGTGACCAGGAGCAGGGTCTCGCCGGGGACCAGAACGGCGGTCAGGACGAGCGGCTGGTCGGGGGACAGCTCGGAGAGGCCCAGCGGGAGTCCGTGGCCCGGCGGCAGGGCACGTACGCCGTCGGGCGCGACCACGAGTGGCGGCTCGTGACCGAAGTTGACGAACTCGACGGTGTCCCGGCCGTCGTCGGGGAAACCCACCAGGACGGCGGTGGCGAAGCGGTCGTGGTCGTCGTGTCCGACCGCCTTGCGGTAGCCGATGTGCCGACGCATCCGTACCTCCAGGCGTTCGGCGACGGTACGCAGGACGGGTTCGTGGTAGGCCGCCTCGCGGAACGTGCTTAGCAGCGCGGCCGCCGCCTCCACCGCGCCGAGCCCCTTGCCCTGCACGTCGCCCAGGAGCAGCCGGGTGCCGCAGGGGCCCGGCTGGATGTCGAAGAAGTCCCCGCCGACCCGGGCCTCGCTGTCGGCGGCGAGGTACACGGCCGCGTGGTCGAGGCCGCCCCAGCCCGGCGGCATCGGGCGCAGCACGGTGCGCCGGGTCGTCTCGGCGACGTCCCTCATGTGCAGCATGCGCCGCTCGCTGCGGACCCGGACCGCACAGGCCAGGACCGCGAGGGCGCCGCCCACGCTGACGAGGATGAAGTCGGGAAGGCCGGTCTGGTACTGGTGCTGCCAGGACGCGTCCACCTCGACGTAGGTGACGACCGACAGGCAGGCGAAGACCGCCGTGGTCCACACCCCGCAGATCGCCGCCGCGATGCCGGGGACGAGGATGATCCAGGAGATGATCCGGAACTGGTCGGAGGTGTTCCAGTCGGCCAGCCCGATGCCGATGAGCAGGAGCAGCGGCGGCACCCAGGCGACGCTGTGGCCGCGCAGCCGCAGCACCTTCTGCCGCTGGACGGAGTCGTCGCGCTCCTCCGGGGGCGGCGGGCCGAGCAGCGGTGACAGGTCTCGGATGCGTCGCAGGGCGCCCACATCGCCGTACCGCCCCTTCCTTGTCAGTACGCCACCGACATCCGGGCGCGCGGGTGGGCGGGCGTCTCCAGCTCGTCGACGAAGGCGATGGCGTAGTCCTCGGCGCTGATCCGGCTGTTGCCGTGCTCGTCGGTGAGCAGCCGGTCGCCGCCGAGGCGGAAGTGGCCGGTGCGGGGGCCCGGGGCGATGTCGGCGGCGGGCGAGACATAGGTCCAGTCGAGGTCGTCGAGCGTGCGGTAGAAGTCGAGGGCGTCGCGGTGGGCGAGCGCCTCCGCCAGCACGGTCTCCGGGAAGCCGGGCTGGTCCAGGACCGTCTGCCCGGGCGCGACCTCCAGGCTGCCCGCCCCGCCCACGACGACCAGCCGCCGCACCCCGACGGCCCGGACGCCCTCCACCAGCGCCCTGTTCAGCGCCAGGAACGGTTCCCGGGGTTCCGTGCCGTCCCTGGGTGGCACACAGGCCGACGCCACCACGTCCGCGCCCGCCACCAGCTCGGTCACCTTCACGGGGTCCGAGGCGTCCGCGGCGGTCGCCGTGACCCCGGGGACCGGGGACTGCCCTGACCTGCTCACCGCCAGGACCTGGTGCCCGCGCGCCGACGCCTCCGTGGCGATACGACTGCCGATCATGCCGGTGGCGCCGAAGAGTACGACCTTCATGGAATTCAGCGAAACACGTGGCCAAAGCCCCCGCATCCCGACTTGCCAGCGACCCGGGCGGGGTGTGACCTGGAACCCGGGGCGAGGAGAGAGGAGTGCTCCCATGATTCACGCGCCAGCTGCCTCATCGGCGTCAGGGACACGACACACAGCGGTGACAGGACGTACAGCGGGAACGGCCGGAATCGCGGGTTCGACATGGGCGGCGCGAACGCACCGCGCACCCGACGTCTTCGACGCGCGCACCCACGCCGTCGCGAAGTGGGCGGTGCCCGTCCTCGGCGGGCTGCTCTACGGGTACTGGGCGGCGGCCAACCTGCGCGACGCCGGACCGATCACGGGCTGGAACGTCCTGTTCGGATTCGTGTGCGCGATCGTGTTCGCGGCCGCCTACATCGGCGTCCGCATGCTGGCGCCGGTGCTCAGGCGTGAACTGCACGCGCTGGTGTGGACCGCGTTCGCGGGCATCGCGTTGGGGTTCCTCTTCAGCCTGACCGGCGAGTCCGTGCTGCGCTCCACGTTCGTGGCGCTGGGGGTCTCGGTGCTCGTGCTCGCGGGGAGTTTCTACCACTACTACACGCACGAGGACGCGGCCGGCCATCCGGTGAACTGACGGAACGGCGCGTCGCTGACGCGGCGGCCCATGGTGCACGAGGCCCCGGCAGCCTGCCGGGGCCTCGTGCACCTCCCTCACTCACCTACCCCCTGGGACCAGGTCCCAGGAGCCCTGGGAAGTGCCGCTACAACCAGGTAACACCCGTTCGGGTGAGCTCTCCACCGGAGCGGCTTGTCGTCTGCGTCCATATGCAGTCACACCGCTCGCGCCCGCCGCCCCCGCGGCCTTGCCTGATGGGGTGTCCCCTCGTGTGCGCAGCACCCTGTCGGCCGTCCTGATCGCCCTCGCCTGTCTGTTGGCGCCCCTCGGCGCGCTGTCGACCTGGGCGGCGTACGGGATCGGCGACGACGAGCGCTACGAGGCCGCGATGGAGCCGCTCGCCGCCGACACGGACGTACGGGAGGCCATCGCCGCGGCCGTCACGACCGGGATCCTGCACGAAGTCCACGTGCGGGCACCGCTCCAGGCACCGGTGAACCACTTCGTACGGGACGCGGTGCGCTCGTTCACCCTGTCACCGGCGTTCCACACGGCGTGGCAGGCCGCGAACCGGGCCGCGCACGAGGCCGTGATGCGGGCGCTGCGCAGCGACCGCGAGGAGGCCGTGACGATCGACCTCGGGCCGGTCGTCGAACAGGTCAGGAATCAACTCGCCGACGCGCACGTGCCGTTGGCGAACCGCATCCCCGTCGCGCACACCGAGATCACGGTGTTGCCCTCGGAGAATCTGGCCGAGCTCCGGAAAGGGTTCCACGTGCTTGAAGTCGCCGGATTCTGGCTGCCCGTCGCAGCGGCCGTCCTCGCCGTGACGGGCATCCTCGTCGCGGTGTGCCGCAGACAGGCGGTGCTGGCCACCGGGCTCGGCACGGCGCTGGGCGCCGCGCTGCTCGGCGTCGCGGTGGCCGTCGGCCGCCGGCTCACCCTCGCCGACCTGCCGCCCGACGTGTCCCCCACGGCGGTGGGCGCGGTCTACGACGCCCTCACCGACACCCTGCGCCTGGTCTCCTGGGCGCTGCTCGCGCTCGGCCTCACGGTGGCGGGGACCGCCCTGCTCACGGCCGCGTACGCGCGACGTCGGCGAGCGTCCCGAGCGCCCGGGCCAGCTCCGACGGAGCCACCGACCCGAGTCCGAGCCTGACGGCGTCCGAAGCGCCCGCCGAGGCGGCCGGGGCGGCGGCGAAGGCCGAGCCCGGGGTCACCGCGATCCCGCGCGCCGCTGCCGCCGCCGTGAACGTGTCCGCCCGCCAGGGCGCGGGCAGCTCCCACCAGACGTGGTAAGCCCGCGGATCGGCCCGCACACGGAACCCGGCGAGATGCTCGGCGACCAGCCCCTGCCGCAGCGCCGCGTCCGCCCGCTTGGCGGTGACCAGCCGGGTGACCGTGCCGTCCCCCAGCCAGCGCACCGCGGCCTCCAGCGCGAACCGTCCCGCCGTCCAGGCACCGGAGCGCAGCGCCGCCGCCACGTCCTCGACCCGGCCCTCGGGCACGACGAGAAAGCCCACGGTGAGGCCGGGCGCGACCCGCTTGGAGAGGCTGTCGACGAGGTAGGTGCGCTCGGGGGCGTGGGCGGCGAGGGGGTCGGGGCCGGTGTGCAGGAAGGACCAGATGCGGTCCTCGACGAGCGGGAGGTCCAGGTCGCGTGCGGTGTCGGCCAGTTGCCGTCGACGCGCGTCCCCCATCGTCGCGGACGTCGGATTGTGCACGGTGGGCTGGACGTACACCGCGGACAGGGGTGCCGAGCGGTGGGCCGCGGTGACCGCCTCGGGCCGCAGCCCCTCGTCGTCCATGGCCAGCGGCACCAGAGTGACGCCGAGCCGCGTGGCGATCTCCTTGACCAGCGGGTACGTCAGCGCCTCGACGCCGACACGGCCGCCCGGCCGGACGAGGGAGGCGAACGCGGCGGCGATGGCCTGGCGGGCGTTGCCCGCGAAGGCCAGCCGGGACGGGGCCGGGCGCCAGCCCGGGGTGGCGAGGAGGGCGGCGGCGGCCTCGCGGGCGGCGGGCGTACCGGTGGCGGAAGCCGTGCGCAGGGACTCGGTGAGGACGTCGGGGCGCAGCAGCGGGGCGAGTGCGGGGGTGAGCAGCTCCGACTGGCCCGGTACGGACGGGTAGTTGAGCTCCAGGTTGACGAGCGGGGCCGGGGAGTCGGGGGACGGCTCGGCGAGGGCGCGTCCCGAGGGCAGGGGGGCGGCCCGGACGAAGGTGCCGCGCCCGACCTCGCCCACCACCAGTCCGCGCCGCACCAGTTCGGCGTAGACGCGTCCGGCCGTCGATCCGGCGATCCCGCGCCGTCGGGCGAACGCCCGTTGCGGGGGCAGCCGTTCGCCCGGCCTGAGCCGCCCGGCGGCTATGTCGTCGGCGAGCCGGTCGGCGATACGCCGGTAGTCGTCCACCACGTGAACGTTCCCCCTTGTCTCGGATCGCTCGTGCCGCGGCGCCCGTTCGGATTGCACCGAGGGCAAAGATCTTATTGCACCGGGCGGTTGGCCCGACCTAGGGTCGTGACCATGGCACCCTTCCTCGCGTACGAGGACAAAGGGGGCGCCGCCGATGCCGCGGCGCTCCCTCTCGTCCTGATCCACGGCCACCCCTTCGACCACACGATGTGGACCCCCCAGATCGCCGCGTTCTCCTCGCGGCGGCGGGTGATCGCCCCGGACCTGCGCGGCTACGGCGCCTCTGCGGTGGTCCCCGGCGTCACCCCCCTCGCCACCTTCGCCGAGGACATCGCCGCACTGCTGGACGACCTCGGGGTGGACCGGTTCGTCCTCGCCGGACTCTCCATGGGCGGCCAGATCGCGATGGAGTGCTACCGGCTGTTCCCGGAGCGGATCCGCGGGCTGGTACTGGCCGACACGTTCCCGTCCGCCGAGACCCCGGAGGGCAGAAAGGCGCGGGCCGCGATGGCGGACCGGCTGCTGCGCGAGGGCATGACCGGCTACGCCGACGAGGTGCTGTACAAGATGGTCGCGCCGTACGCGGACCCCGAGGTCGCGGCGCACGTGCGCCGCATGATGACCGCCACGCCGCCCGAGGGCGCGGCGGCGGCCCTGCGGGGACGGGCGGAGCGCCCGGACTACCGCGACCTGCTGACCCGCGTCACCGTTCCGGCCCTCGTCGTCGTGGGCGCCGACGACGAGTACACCCCCGTCCGCGACGCGGAGGCGATGCACGCGGCGCTCCCGCACTCGACGCTCAGGGTGATCGCCTCGGCGGCCCACCTGCCGAACCTGGAGCGGCCCGAGGAGTTCAACGGGGCGCTGGCGGACTTCCTGGACACACTCGACGCCTGAGCAGACGTCCCACCCGCCTTTGAGGGAGGATTCGGGCACGCCACGCAGACGAGCGGAAGGCAGGCCCGGACTTGGAGACTGCGGTGACCGCCCCGGCGGGGTCCAAGGAGCGGGTGGAGCGGCCCGGGGGCCGGCGGATCGGGGCCTGGGCGGGCGGGCTGCTGCTGGCCGGGGTGAGTGTGGTGGTCGGGTGCCGGGGCGCCGACAGCGACGGCATCACCCCCGTGCCCCAACTGCTCGCCTTTCTGCCGTGGCTCCTCGCGCCGACCGCCCTCGGACTCCTGCTCGCCCTGTTCGCCCGCTCGCGAATCACGATGGTGTGGGGTGTGCTGCTGCTGGGCGCGCTCGCCTGGTACATCGAGCCCTACGGCAAGACCGCCGAGCCGACCGGGAGTCCGGTCGCCGAGCTGCGGGTGATGACGTCGAACGTGCAGTTCGGACAGGGCGCCCGCGCGCTCGTCGCCGCCGTCGAACGGCACCGGCCCGACATCGTGTTCGTGGAGGAGTGCGAGTACACGTGCTCCGCCACGCTCAAGAAGGCCCTCCAGGGCCCGTCGGGCGCCTATCCGTACCGGGAGTCCGTCGAGGGCCCCGGATCCGACGGATCCGTGATCATCAGCCGGTACCCGCTCACGGCGGCGGACGGCGTACGCGGGACGATGGGAATGCCGGGGGCCGTGGCCGACGTACAGGGGCATGCCGTACGGCTTCAGCTCGCGCATCCCATGCCGCCGCTGCCGGGGCAGGTCGGGCTGTGGCGGCGCGAACTGGGCGAGCTGCGCGACTACGCCGCCGGGGGCAAGGACCGCTCCACCATCCTCGCCGGGGACTTCAACGCCTCCCAGGACCACGCCGCGTTCCGCCACGTCCTCGACACCGGGCTGCGCGACAGCGCCCGCCTCGCCGGCTCCCCGCGCGCCCCCAGCTGGCCCGCCCGCACCACCCCCACCCTCGGCGCCCAGATCGACCACGTCCTCGTCTCCCGGGACTTCTCCGCGAACGCGGCCACCTTCCTCGACATCACCGGCAGCGACCACCGCGCACTCGTCGTCGATATCACCCTTCACCAGCACAAATGAGCCCAGGGCCGGTGGTGTGATGCGGTCATAATGGGGCCATGCCCCGCCAGTTGCCCAGTGTTCTCACCCCTCCCGACTGGCTGGTCAGGAACCTCCGGCCGCAGCGGGCCCCCATCCCCTGGGCCGCCACCGGGCGCGCGGCGATCGCGCTGGCCCTGCCGCTGGCGATCGGCCTCGCGACGGGCGAACCCGCGTACGGCGCCCTCGCCTCCATGGGCGCCCTGTCCGGCGTCATCGGCGACACCGCGGACGCCTACCGCATGCGCATCCTCAACATCGCGGTCCCCCAGCTCTTCGGCGCGATCGGCGTCACCATCGGCTCGCTCGTCTTCGGCCACGGCTGGGTCGCCGTCGGCGCGGTCACCGGCGTCGCGCTGGTCTCCGGGATGATCTCGACGATCGGCGCCGTGGCCTCCGTGTCCAGCCTGCTGCTCCTGCTCAACTGCGCCATCGGAGCCGGACTTCCGCTGCCGGGGTCCTGGTGGCTCGCGCCCGTGCTGATGTCCGGCGGCGGCCTCCTCGTGCTGGCCCTCGCTCTGCTCGCCTGGCCGCTGCGCTCGGGCATCCCCGAACGGGCCGCCGTCGCCCACACCTACCGGACCGTCGCCGACCTGCTCGCCGCATCCGGCACCGACCGGTACGTCGACGTCCGTCTCGCCGTCACCCAGTCCCTCAACGAGTCCTACGACCTCGCCCTCGCCCGGCGCGCCTTCCACCACGGCCGCAGCCCCGAGCTCGCCCGGCTGCTCGCCGAGCTCAACGCCATCACGCCCGTCATCGAAGCCGCCCCGGCCGCCCACCAGTTCAACGAGCCGCTGGCCCCCGAGGTCCCGGACGCCCTGCGCCACCTCGCCGACGCCGTCGAGACCGGCTACACCGGCCCCATAGGACTCAATCTCCCGGTCCCCACCAACGAGACCGCGCGCGCCGTCGACCACGCACTGCGGCACGCCGCCGACGTCGTCAGCGACCGGTCCGCCGGTCAGGGGTCCCTGCGAAACGTCGACGACCGCCTCGGCAGGCCCGCCGCCCTGCGCGTCCGCGCCGCCCGCGCCTCCCGCAGCGTCCTGCTGTCCGCCGCCTCCTGGCGCTACGGCCTGCGCCTCGCCCTCTGCATCGGCCTCGCCCAGGCCCTGGTCTCCCTCGTCCCGGTGCCACGCTCGTACTGGGTCGCCCTCACCATCACCTTCGTCATGAAGCCCGACTTCGGATCGGTCTTCTCCCGGGCGCTGCTGCGCGCGCTCGGCACGGTCGCCGGCCTCGTCGTCGCGGCCGTGGTACTCGCCGCGGTGCCCCTCGGCTGGTGGGACGTGCCGGTCATATGCGTCCTCGGCCCGCTCATCCCGGCCCTCAGCCCACGCGGCTACGGCTACCAGACCGCCGCCGTCACCCCGGTGATCCTCCTGCTCTCCGACGTCCTCAACCGCCTGGGCACCGCCCTCCTCGTGCCACGCCTCGTCGACTCCCTCATCGGGTGCGCGATCGCCCTCGTCGCCGGATATCTGCTGTGGCCGGAGAGCTGGCACACCCGGGTCGGCGACCGCCTCGCGGACGCGGTCGCGGACACCGCCCGCTATGTGGAGTACGCCTTCGGAACGGCCGTCGACCCCGCCGCCCGCGCCCGGATGCGGCGCCGCCTCTACCGCGACCTGTCCGCCATCCGTACGGAGTTCCAGCGCGCCCTGAGCGAACCGCCGCCGAGCGGCCGGCGCGCCGCCGCCTGGCTGCCGCTCGTCGTGGCGGCCGAGCGGATCGTGGACGCGACCACGGGCGCCGGGGTACGGATCCGGCAGGGAGCCCAGCGCCCCTCCCCGGCCGAGATCTCCCATGTCGCGCTGCAACTGCGGGAGTTGTCGGACGGGCTGCGCGAGACCGACACCCTCGTCGCGGTCCGTACGGATCTCACGGGGCCGGGCGGCAGTGTGCTGGAGCCGCTGCGGCAGGAGGTCGCGGCAGCCCGCGCCATCGCCTCGCCACGCTGACCGGCCCGGGAACAGGAGGTGCGGGCCGCCCGTGCAGGGGACGGCCCGCACCTGTGGGGGGTGGGGAATGGTGAGGGGATGTGTACGGGTTCAGCGCCGCTCGGCGGCCCGGGCCCTGTCGGACTAGCGGGCGTCGGCCTTGGTGAGCGCCTTGTCCAGTGCCTGCGCGAGACCGTTGGCCCAGAGCTGGTTGACGCGCGAGCGCTCGGTCGTGTTGGGGATCGCGTTGGTGCAGGACGGGCCGGGGCCACCGCCTGACATCAGCTCGCTGCAGGGACCGGTGTAGTGGTCGGGCAGACCCAGCACATGGCCGGTCTCGTGCGCGGTGATGCGGATCGGGTCGTACTGCTCGCTCTGCGCGTAGTCGAGGAAGACGTACCCGCTGCCGTGACCGTCCGTGGAGGCGTAGGAGCCACGCGAGTCGTTGCCCTCGCGGTAGGTGAAGTCGGCGCTCGACGCCGAACCCGACTGGAGCTTGACGTTCGAGACCGCGCTGTTCCATATCTGGGTGCTGCGGGCTATCTCCGCGCTGAAGGACGGCGCGCGGGAGGCGTTGTAGACGACCGTGACGGCGGCGGCGCTGCTCGGGTTCGCGGCGCGCTTCTCGGCGACGGACCTGATGACCGCCTGGAAGAACGCCTGGTTCGCCTTGGCCTCCGCGGCCGATCCGGAGTAGCCGGCGTACGCGGCGGGTGCGGAGGCGGGGGCGGGAGCCGCTGTGGCCGGGACCGCGCCGAACGTGGCGGCCGTGAGGCCCAATCCGACCACGGCCGAGAGCATGGGCAGGGAGAGTCGCACGATGACTCCTTGTGTGGGGGGGGGAAGTCGTCATCGGTGAGTGTCGATGCCTGTGTGCCCGCTGTGATGATGGCAATCGGCGATAGGACAGCCCTATCGGGAGGACCTGTCCACACCGTCCCGGAGCGCCCAACTCGCCTGCGTTGCAAGGGATTTGTGCATCTGGTGCAACCCCCGCTTCCGACTTAGGCTCCGACGGCATGGAGCTTGAGGTCCGGCATCTCCGCGCGCTGTGCGCCATCGCCGACACCGGCAGCCTGCACCGCGCCGCGCGCCACCTCGGCGTCGCCCAGCCCTCGTTGAGCACCCAGCTACGGCGGATCGAACAGGAGCTGGGCGGGGAGCTGTTCACCCGCGAACGTACCGGGTGCCGGCCAACGCCGCTCGGCCGGGTCGTACTCGGCCGGGCCCGCCCTCTGGTGGCCGAGATGCGGTCCCTGGTCGCGGAGGCCCGGGCCGCCGCCGCGGACGAACCCCAGCTGCGCATCGGCTCCACCGCGAGCCGTGCCCTCGCGGGCTGGCTGCGCCGGCTGCGCGAACGCCACCAGGAACCGCTCCTCCAGATGGACGTGTCCGCCAACGCCCTGCTCAACCTGGTCGCCGAGGGCCGCCTCGACGTCGCCTTCGTGCACGAGGTCGAAGGCTGCCCGCTGCGCATCCCCGGCGGGCTGCGGCTGCGCGTCCTGGTCGAGCGCGAGCCCCAGTTCGTGTCCCTGCCGAACAACCACCCGGCCGCCGCGCGCTCCGTCGTCCGTCTCTCCGACCTGGCCGAGGACCGCTGGATGATCGACCCGACGGTCGATGGCGAGTGGGACGCGGTGCACCGGATGCTGCGCTCGGCCGGGCTCAACCCCCGCGTCCTGCACGGCGATTACCACACGACGGCGTCCCTGGTGGCGACCGGTGAGGTCGTCACGGTCTGCCAGCCGACCCGCCAGTCCGGCCCCGAGACGGTGGTCCGCAGACTGTACGGCGACCCCCTCGGCGTACGTCTGCTGCTCGCGGCCCGTACCGAGGCCGAGCTGGACGACGTCTATCCGGACCTGGCGGAGGCGTACCGCGAGACGGCACAGCAGGCCCCCGCGTACCGGGAGTGGCTGGAACGCAGCGGTGTGGACAACCCCGTCCCAGCCCTCCCCTAAGACCCGTACAACCTCAGACCCCGATGTCGCACCCGTCCGTACGCCACACCGAGACGACCGCCGGGCGCACGATCTTCCCGGGTCCGTCGGGCCAGTTGCTCGCGGGTTTCTCCACCGACGCGCCGTCGATCTCGCCCGGGTGCTGGACGGCGACGAGTACCCGCCGGTCCTGGATGATCGGACCGCAGGTCTCCGCCCCGGTCGGCACGGTCAGGAACTGCTTCAGCTCACCGCGCCGCTCGCCCTTCGTCGCCACGCCCAGCAGGCCGTCGTGCGAGCCGAGCTGGTTGCCGTCCGTGGAGATCCACAGGTTGCCGTGCGGGTCGAAGGCCACGTTGTCCGGGCAGGAGATCGGGCTGACCTTGTCCTTCGGGAAGCCCGCGAAGTAGGTCGCGGGGTCGGCCGGGTCGCCCGCGACGAGGAACAGCGACCAGCCGAAGGTGGTCGCCTCGGCGCGGCCTCGGCGCTCGGTGAGCTCCAGGATGTGCCCGTGCTTGTTCGCGTTGCGCGGATTGGCCTCGTCGGCGCCCGCGGACCCGGCCTTGCCACGGTTGGTGTTGTTGGTCAGAACGACATAGACCTTGCCGGTGTGCGGGGAGGGCTGGATGTCCTCGGGCCGGTCCATCTTGGTGGCGCCGACCTTGTCACCGGCGAGCCGCGTGAAGACGAGGACCTCCTCGACCGTCATCCCGTCCACGTGCGAGACGGCGCCATGGGCGGTCGCGGTGACCAGCGGAATCCACTCACCACTGCCGTCGAACTCCCCGTCCGACGGAAGCTTCCCGCTCCCGTCGATGTCGGCCGCCGGGGAGTCGCCGGTCAGCCGGGCCACGTAGAGCGTCCCCTCGTCGAGGAGGGAGAGGTTGTGCTCCCGGACGGAGCGCGAGGAACCGTGCCGCATCCGCTTGCTGCCGACGAACTTGTAGAAGTAGTCGAAGCGCTCGTCGTCGCCGGTGTAGACGACGGGCCGCCCGTCGTCCGTCAGCCGCACGGTCGCGGCCTCGTGCTTGAAGCGGCCCAGCGCGGTGTGCTTGCGGGGCGTGGAGGCCGGGTCGTACGGGTCGAACTCGACGACGTATCCGAAGCGGTGCGACTCGTTGGGCTCCTGCGCCACGTCGAACCGCTTGTCGAACCGCTCCCACTTGCGCTCGGTGGCACCCGTACCGAGCCCGTACCGCTTGTCGGTGTCACGGCTCCCGTTGGCGAAGTACTGGTTGAAGTTCTCCTCGCCGTGCAGCGTGGTGCCCCAGGGAGTGGTGCCGCCGGAGCAGTTGTTGAGCGTGCCGAGCACCTTGCGCCCGGTCGGGTCCGCGGAGGTCTTCAGCAGTTCCGATCCGGCGGCGGGGCCGGTGAGCCGGAACTCGGTGGTGGCGGTGACGCGGCGGTTGAGGGCGTGCCGGGTGACGGCGGTGAGCCTGCCGGTCCCGCGGTCCTCCTCGACCACGACGGCGGACAGACCGTGTGCGGCCCACGCCACCTCGACCTGCTCGCGGGTGGGGTTCGCGGGGTCGTACCCGCGGAACATCAGCACCTCGTCGGTGTACTCGTGGTTCGCCACGAGCAGCTGCCGCCCGCGCTCACCGGGCAGCGGGAGAAGAGCGAGGAAGTCGTTGTTGTAACCGAACTGGCCGGCCTGGGCCTTGGCGGTCTGGTGCTCCGGGTCAAAGGCGGGGGCGCCGCGCAGGATGGGCTCACCCCAACGGATGACGACATTCTGGCCATATCCGCCGGGGACGGTGACGGCGTCGGCGGTGTTCGGGGCGACGGGCGTGAACCGGAGCCCGCGCGCGGCCTTGCCGGCCGCGTGTCCGGCACGGGCCGCCGCACCCCCTTCTGCCGCCTGGGCCGCCTGGGCGCCGGTACCGACGACCGCCGCACCCGTCGCCGTGGCGACCGTGACGACGGCCGCGGCCCGCATCATCGAACGGCGGCCGATCGCACCGGCGATGACATCACCGACGTACGCGTTGTCGCTGGTGTTGGGCACCTCGTGGAAGCAGGCGTCACCACAGCGGAACCGACAGGTCAGGGCGGATCGCCCACCGGGATGCGAACCGGGCGTTCCGATCAACGGCAGCAGTCTGCGCACTTTACTCTCCCCTTACGAACCCTTGGTGTGAGCGTGACGCTAGGGGGATGTGGGTGCAAGCACCCTGCGGCCGGATGAACAGAACGTGAACCTCCCACTCCCGCACAGGTCTTGATAACGCTCTTGACACCACTACCTGCCGGTACCCGACCCTGCCCAAGATCGCCTGAGACGGCCGCTAACCTTACGTGTCCGTCCTGGCCAGGGATTGACGGCTTCAACTCATGCGAAGGGTTGCGCACATGGGCATTCTCACTCTCCTGCGGAACGCGTTCGGCCGCTCACGCCAGGGGCGTGACGCCGACGCGGAGACCTCGCCGACGGAGGCTACGGCCCCCACGGTCCCGGCCCCGGCCACCGAGCCGGAGCCCACGCCGGCTCCCGCCCAGGAGGCCGAGCCGAAGATCCCCGCACCTTCGTCGGAGCCGAAGCCGGAGCCCAAGCCGTCCGTGGTGGACGAGCTGGTGTCGGCGGCCTTCGACAACGTCACGGTCCCCAAGCAGGCGGAGCCGGTGCGGGAGGAGCGGGAGGAGAAGGCGCCCGAGGAGGACCCGACTCCGGCCACCGCTTCCCCTTCCGCTTCCCCTTCCCTTTCCGCATCGATTCCGTCACCGGCTCCGGACCCCGAGCCGGTGACCGAGACCGAGACCGAGCCTGAGCCGGTGGCCGAGGTCAAGGTTGAGGCTGAGGTCGCACCCGAGGCCGAGCCCGAGGTTCCGGTCGAGGTCGAAGACGTGACCGAAGCCGAGCCCGAGCCCGAGGCAGTGGTGGAGGCGCCCGAGCCGGAGCCGGAACCCGAGCCCGAGGTCGCATCCGAGCCGGTCGCCGAGACCCCCGAGACCACGGCCGAAGAGGCTCCCGACCCGGTGGCCGAGGAGACCCCGCAGCCGGTCGCCGAGGAGGCCACCGAGCCCACGCCGGAACCCGCCACCGAAGAAGCCCCCGCACCCGCCGCCGAAGAGGCCCCGGAGCCGGTCGCCGAGGAGGCCACCGAGCCCGTGGCCGAAGAGGTTCCGGCGCCTGCCGTCGAGGAGCCCTCGGAGCCGGTCGCCGAGGAAACCCCCGCCCCGGTCGCGGCCGAGGTCACCACCGAGGTCACCCCCACCGAACCGGTCGCGGAACCGGTCGCCGAACCGGTCGCGGCCGCGGCGGACGAGCCGGTGGACGAGCTGACGGACGAGTCCGCGAGCGAGCCCGCGAACGAGCCCGCGGCCGCCGACGACGAGCAGCCCCCGGCGGGGCCACCCGCAGCCGACGACGAAAGCGTCACGGATGGTGCGGGTGGGGAAGAAGACCCGGCCGAAGGCGAAGCGGAGGCCGGGACGACCGGCACCCCCGCCACCCCCCTCGCCCAGGTCAAGACCCACGCCCCCGACCTCGCCACCGCCTACGAACAAGCGGGAACGGCCCTCGCGAAGAGGGACCTCACCGGTACCCGGGCCAAGGTCTACCTCGTCCTCGACCGCTCCGCGTCCATGCGCCCGTACTACAAGGACGGCTCCGCCCAGGCCCTCGGCGAGCAGGCCCTCGCCCTCGCCGCCCACCTCGACCCCGAGGCCAAGGTCCAGGTCGTCTTCTTCTCCACCGAACTGGACGGCACCGGCGAGCTCACCCTCCCCGAGCACGAGAACAAGATCGACGACCTCCACGCCGGCCTCGGCCGCATGGGCCGTACGAGCTACCACATCGCGGTCGAGGAAGTCGTCACGCACCACCAGAAGTCCGGCACCACGGACCCGGCCCTGGTGATCTTCCAGACGGACGGCGCCCCGGACGCCAAGACCCCCGCCACCCAGTCCCTCACGGACGCGGCGAAGGACCACCCCACGGTGTTCTTCTCGTTCGTCGCGTTCGGTGAGCACGACAACAAGGCCTTCGACTACCTCCGCAAGCTGAAGACCGACAACACGGCCTTCTTCCACGCGGGCCCGACCCCGCGCGAGCTGACCGACGCGGAGGTCTACGAGGGCGTACTGGAGAACTGGCGCCGGTAAGCCCCGCAAGATCCGCCGGAGGCCGCCCGTTTCCCACCCCTTGAAAAGGGGAAGCGGGCGGCCCACCCATGTCGGCTACGATTTCAAGGTTCGTAAGACGACCGACGGTACGACCTGAACCGCCGCTCGTCACCCCACGTAGCGACTTGGGAGCAGCCCGCGATGGCTCGACACCTCATCACCAGCGCCCTTCCGTACATCAACGGGATCAAGCACCTGGGCAACATGGTGGGGTCCATGCTCCCGGCGGACGTGTACTCCCGGTACCTCCGCCAGCGCGGCCACGACGTCCTCTTCATCTGCGCGACGGACGAGCACGGCACCCCGGCCGAGCTGGCGGCGAAGGAGCAGGGCCTGCCGGTCGACGAGTTCTGCGCACAGGCGCACGACGCGCAGAAGGCGGTGTACGACGGCTTCGAGCTGGCCTTCGACTACTTCGGCCGCAGCTCCAGCCCGCAGAACCGCGAGATCACCCAGCACTTCGCGCGCCGTCTGAACGAGAACGGCTTCATCGAGGAGCGCGCGATCCGCCAGGTGTACTCCCCGGCGGACGGCCGCTTCCTCCCGGACCGTTACGTGGAGGGCACCTGCCCCCACTGCGGCTACGACAAGGCCCGCGGCGACCAGTGCGAGAACTGCACCCGCGTCCTGGACCCGACCGACCTGATCAACCCGCGCAGCGCGATCTCCGGCTCGACGGACCTGGAGGTCCGCGAGACGAAGCACCTCTTCCTCCTCCAGTCGAAGCTGCAGAGCGAGGTCTCGGAGTGGGTGGCGCGCCACGAGCACGAGTGGCCGCAGCTCGCCTCCTCCATCGCCCGCAAGTGGCTGACCGAGGGCCTGCACGACCGGGCGATCACCCGTGACCTGGACTGGGGCGTCCCGGTCCCGGCCGACACCTGGCCGGAGCTGGCGGCGGACGGCAAGGTCTTCTACGTCTGGTTCGACGCGCCGATCGAGTACATCGGCGCGACGAAGGAGTGGTCGGACCAGGACCCGGAGAACCGCGACTGGAAGTCCTGGTGGTACGAGGCGGACTCGGGCGAGAACCCCGTCCGCTACACCGAGTTCATGGCCAAGGACAACGTCCCCTTCCACACCGTCATGTTCCCGGCCACCGAGCTGGGCGTGCGCGAGCCGTGGAAGAAGGTCGACTACGTCAAGGCCTTCAACTGGCTGACGTACTACGGCGGGAAGTTCTCCACGTCCCAGAAGCGCGGTGTCTTCACCGACCACGCGCTGGACATCCTGCCCGCGGACTACTGGCGCTACTTCCTGATCGCCAACGCCCCCGAGTCGGACGACTCGTCCTTCACCTGGGAGCACTTCACCGCCACGGTGAACAAGGACCTGGCCGACACCCTCGGCAACTTCGTCAACCGCGTCCTGTCCTTCTCCAAGAAGCGCTTCGGCGAGGAGGTCCCGGCGGGCTCCGCGGCGGGTGAGGCGGAGGCGAAGCTCGGCGAGGAGATCGCGGGCCTGCTGGCCGAGTACGAGACCCAGATGGAGGCCCTCCAGTTCCGCAAGGCCGCGGCTGCGCTGCGCGCCCTGTGGTCGGCGGGCAACTCCTACCTGGAGGAGAAGGCCCCCTGGCTGGAGATCAAGACCGACCCGGACGGCGCGGCCCTGACCCTGCGCACGGCGATGAACCTGATCCACCTCTACTCGGTGGTCTCGGAGCCCTTCATCCCCGCGTCCTCCCGCGCGATGCGCTCGGCGTTCGCGCTGGCGGACGACACGGCGGTGTGGGTATCGGCGGACGAGGCGAGGTCCCTCTCGGCCGTCCCTGCGGGCACCCCCTTCACGGTTCCCCCGGTCCTCTTCGCCAAGATCACGGACGAGGACCTGGAGTCGTACAAGGAGCGCTTCGGCGGCGCGCCGGAGTAGTGACGTCATAGGGAGGGGCCCGGCACCGAAGCGGTGCCGGGCCCCTCTCTTTTCCCGCCGTCCGTCTCACCCTTCGGCCGGAAACCGACCCCGCTGGTGACATGCTCTTGACCACCCGTATGGTTTCGCCATGGCAGTCCCTCCGGTCATTCCGATCGCCTACGAGCCGAAGTCCCGCACCGAGAGCATCGGTCGCTACGCGGACGGCCAGTTCCTGGCGTCGATCACCTATGCCTTCCCCGAGGGTTACCGTCCCGACGATGGCTGGGAGCAGCACAAACGTCTCTACACGGTGCTGCACACCTTCGACGCCCAGGGCCGCTACCGCGACTCGGAGATCTGGTGCGCGGGCACCTGGGCCGAACAGCAGCTGGCGCCGGACGGACCGGACTCGGTCCTCTCCCGGGCCAGGGCCCACCTGGCGAAACTCCTGCGGAGCCTGCCCCGCCGCTCGTATACGAACATCGCGATCCGTCCCTTCCAACGCACCGTCGACGGCGTGCTGTTCGGCCTGGTGATCAGGGAGGACGAGGAAGAGACCTGGGCCGAGCTCTACCCGGACCGCCTCGCGTTCGCCGAGCCGTGGAACGGCCGGTACGACACCTGAGACGCGCGAGCGCATCCGAGGATGGGGCGCCCGGGGCTTCGCCGCCCCGGGCGCCCTTTCCGTATCCGGACCTACTTGGTCAGGACCGCACCGGTGGTGGTGGCCAGCTCGGTGGGCAGGTTCTTCGCCGAGCTCTGGATTCCGGCGTTGAGGGTCGGTGTCCAGTTGACGGTCGTCTTCAGCTTCTTCGAGTTCGCGGCGTTGTACGCGGCGACGAGGTCGGTCGAGGTGCCGTTGACGAGGTTGCCGCCGCCGGCGACCGAGCCGGTGCCGTCGCCGCTGAGCAGCTTGGAGATCTTCCCGCCCGTCGGGACCTTCCAGTAGTTGTCCTCGGCGACGACCTGGGCCTTGGCGCGGGAGTTGATGCTGTAGAGGGGCGCGTAGCCGTTGACGGTCGTGGTGTCGAAGTAGTTGTTGTAGATGTGCACCTGCCCGATACGGGTCAGGGGAGCCCTCTGCACGATCCCCTTCCACACGTTGTGGTGGAGGGAGACGCGCAGCTTGCCGACGCTGTCGGTGTCGCTGCTGCCGATGAGCATCGTCTTGTCGTGGTTGGTGAACTGGTTGCGCTCGACGGTCACCAGGTCGGATCCGTTGGTGATGTCGAGGTCGCCGTCGTGGATCTGGTACTCGCGGCCGTAGTACTTCGGGTTGGCGCTGTCGAAGTGCGACGCGTCGGTGAAGGTGTTGTGGTCGGCCCACACGTGCGTCGCGCCGCGCAGGGTGACGGCGTCGTACGCGGAGTTCCAGTTGCCGCTGTCGCCGTCGGTCGGGTCCCACTGCGGGAAGCAGTCCTCGGTGGCGGAGAAGGTCAGGTTGCGGATGATGACGTTGTCGACGCTCTGCACCTGGAGGCTGCCGCCGGTGATCCCGGCCTTGGTGCCCGGCACACCCACGATGGTGGTGTTGGCGGGCACCTTGAAGACGATGTTCTTCGCCTGCTTCTGCTTGGCCGCGTCACGGGCCTTCTCCTGCGTACCGGAGGGCAGCTTGGAGGTGCCGTACGTGGCCGGGTCGTACGCCTTCAGATAGGCGGCGAGCGAGTACCCCGTACCGGCGGAGTAGTCGGCGCAGGTCAGCTTCTTGCCCGAGTCGTCGGTGTTGGCGTCGATGACGCCCTTGACCTGAATGATCTTCGGCGTGGAGTTGTCGGCCTTGCCCAGCGCCTTCACAAGCTGAGCGCGGGTGCTGACGGTGTAGACGTGCGAGGAGTCGGCCTGCGAGCCGCCGGTCGTCCCGGCCCCGGATGCCGCCCAGCCGTCCTTGGCGGGCAGCACCTGGTGCGCGAGGTCGACCGTACCCGCGTTCGCGTTCATCACGAACGTGACGGCGCCGAGGCCCGCGGCCGTGACGGCGGCGGCGGAGACGATGACGGCGCGACGCTTACGGAGGGACCTGCGGTGCGAGGGGGATGCCACGGATGAGTCCTTACGTGGTGGTGGAGCACGTGTCGTGGTGCGCGAAGCTCCGCTGAACGGTGCTTCTGACTCATCAGTGACCGCGACGACCGAAAAGGTTGCCGCCCTGAGAAACCTCCACCGCGGCTCGGCCGATCCCCCAGACTTGCCCTTATGGCGAACAGCGCACTCCTCGTGATGGACGTCCAACGGGACATCGTGGCCATCGCCGACGACGGCTCGGGATATCTGCCGCGCCTGCGCAGGGCGATCGACGGTGCCCACGCGGCGGGCATCCCCGTGATCTACGTGGTCATCGCGTTACGGCCGGACGACCCGGAAGTCAGCCCCCGCAACAGGGTGATCACGAACGCCGTGCGGGCCGGCCTGTTCGCCGAGGGCGCCCCCGGCACCGAGATCCATCACGACATCGAGCCCCGGCAGGGCGACGTCGTGGTCGCCAAGAGGCGAGGGAGCGCGTTCTCGGGCAGCGACTTCGACCTGGTCCTCAGGGCTCGTGACATCGACAGCCTCGTTGTCACCGGTATCGCGACCAGCGGCGTGGTGCTGTCCACCCTGTGCCACGCCATCGACCTGGACTTCGGCCTCACCGTCCTGACGGACGCCTGCCTCGACACCGACCCCGAGGTACACCGACTCCTCACCGAGAAGCTGTTCCCGCAATGGGCGGACGTCGTCACCGTCGAGGACTGGCTCACATCCCTCACACCGCGATAGCAGCGACACTGATGGCGAGGCCAAGGACCGCGCCACGCTGATCCTTCGCGTGCTGGAGAAACATGCCGTCGACGTCCCCGAGGACATCCGGGAACGCGTCACCTCATGCACCGACCTCGACACCCTCATGCTCTGGTTCGACCGGTCCCTGACCGCCACCACGGCCGAGGAACTGTTCGCCGAGAACGAAGACGGGCAGAGTGAAGGCAACCAGAACCAGGCCTCCGCCTGACCATCAGAAGCGCCCGCCGAATCCCCCGGGTCCGCCCATCGGGCCACCCCCGTGCGGGTGGCGGAGGCCGTCGAGGAGGGCGTCGGCCAGGATCACCCCGCCGGCTCCGGCCGCGCCGGCGACGAGGGCCGTCTTCCACCAGGGGGAGCTGTACCAACCGCCCGGCATCCGCCGGCCGTCCACGACCCCGCCGGGGTAGTAGTACGGCGTCGCGTCACCGGGGCGGGGCGAGGCCGCGTAGGTCCGGCCGTCGATCGTGACGTGGCCGTCCCGGGCGGTGACCGAGCCCGTGCCCAGGTCGGGGAGGGCGGGGCCGGGGTCGAGGCCCAGCGACGTACGGGCGGCGCGGACGTAGTGGAGGCCCTCCAGGGCCGTCTGTGAAGCCATCGCGTACTGCGCGCCGGAGCGAGCCGTGGCCAACTGACCCTGCGCGGCCCGGTGGCACTCGGCGGCGTCGGTCAGCGCCTGCGCCGCCGTCGCGTCGCCCCCCGCGTCGAGCGTCGACAGGCCTCCGCCGAGCCGCTCCACCCAGCGGTGGGCCTCCGCCTCCGCGTCCAGGTCGGACACCGCGCCGTACGGCTGCGACAGCCGTCGCTGGTAGGCGACCGCGGCCACCGCTCCGACGATCAGCAACAGTGCGACCAGTACGACTCCCATGGCTTCCTCCGGCGCTTGCGATGTCCCGGTACGGCGCGAGGTGACCTCGCCCGCCTCCTCACATCACACGCCCCGCCACTGTGCACCCCCGCCGAACCGCCTGTGCGTCCACGGTGAACCTCCCCGGACGCCGGATCCCGGCGCCCGTACCGCCCGAAGGGCCCGGAACCAGTGGAGTTCCGGGCCCTGGTCGAGCGAGCTGGTGGGTCAGCTCGCCGAGGACGACGCCGACGCGCTCGGCTGCGTGTCCGAGCTGTCGTGCGTCTCGTCCGGGGCCACGCCCATCGTCAGGTGGGCGTGGACTCCCTTCGCGATGTGCCTCTTGTCGTACCTGAGGTACAGGAGGCCGCCCGTGTGGCCGTTCTGGGGGTAGATCGTGTCCTCGGTGAGCGTGGTGCGCGTGGAGGTGTTGGTGGAGTACGGGGCGACCTCCGCCGACGCCAGCACCGATTTCTCGTCGAAGAAGAACTGGCCCGTGTGGCAGGTGTGCCCGCCCTCGTAGCCCGCGTCGGTCCAGGCGCCGTCGACGTGCACCTTCGTGTGGATATGGACGGCGCGGCCCTGGTACCAGCCCGGGAAGACCGTCTTGAAGGTGACATAACCGTGTCTGTCGGTCTTCCAGGTGCCGCGCAGATAACGCTTGTCGTCGGTGGGCTCGGCGTGACCGCCGCCGCCGCCCGGACCGCCCGGACCGCCGGACGGAGGCTCGCCGGTAGGCGTACCGGAGGGCGGGTCGGACGGCGGGGTACCACCGCCACCGCCGCTGCCCATCGCCTCGTAGCCGGAGTAGACACCCAGCGCGCTGCAGTGCCAGATGTCGACCGCCGCGTTCTTCACGGGCCTGCAGGTATCGGCGTCGATCACCTTGAGCTTGAGGGTCAGCGGGATGCCCGGCAGATCCTCGGTGATGTCCTGGCGGATCTTGTCCGCGTCAATGTAGTACGGGCCCTCGGTGGTCTCCGAGGTCAGCGTGTAACACGCCTCCGTTGCCGTGCCGGAAGAGGACGGGGTGCCGGCGCCCCCGTCGTCCGCGAACGCGTCCACGGCAAGACCGCCGCCCACTCCCACGGCCACGACGGCCGCTCCACCTGCGACGACGACCTTGCGCCTCGTCATGTCCCGGCTATCGGCCGGTCCTTGTTTCTCAGTCATGGGCGGGCACGCTAGGAACGCCACCTGTGAACCACGTGGGTAAGGACTGTGTTTTGCATGACCATGCAAAAGTGGCTCGGAACCGACGACGGTTCCGAGCCACTCCGGCGAACAGGACTTGCTTCGAGGCTTACTTCGGCTGCGGCTTGCGCACCGAGAGGTGCAGCTCCCGCAGACGGGTCTCGTCGAGCTCCGTCGGCGCGCCCATCATCAGGTCCTGCGCGTTGCCGTTGAGCGGGAACGCGATCGTCTCGCGGATGTTCGGCTCGTCCGCGAGGAGCATGACGATGCGGTCGACGCCCGGGGCGATACCCCCGTGCGGCGGGGCGCCGAAGCGGAAGGCACGCAGCATGCCGGCGAACTGCTCCTCGACGGTGTCACGGTCGTAGCCCGCGATCTCGAACGCCTTGAGCATGATCTCGGGCTCGTGGTTGCGGATCGCGCCGGAGGACAGCTCGACGCCGTTGCACACGATGTCGTACTGCCAGCCCAGGATGTCCAGCGGGTCCTGGGTCTCCAGGGCCTCCAGGCCGCCCTGGGGCATCGAGAACGGGTTGTGCGAGAAGTCGATCTTCCCGGTGTCCTCGTCCTTCTCGTACATCGGGAAGTCGACGATCCAGCAGAACCGGAAGACGTTCTCCTCGAAGTTGCCCGAGCGCTTCGCGGCCTCGACCCGCACCGCGCCCATGATCTTCGAGACCTCGTCGAACTCGCCCGCGCCGAAGAACACCGCGTGGCCGGGGGCCAGGGAGAGGCGCTTGGTCAGCTCGGCGACGTTGTCCTCGGTGAGGAACTTGGCGATCGGGCCCGTCAGCGAGCCGTCCTCACCCACCCGCACCCAGGCCAGGCCCTTCGCGCCCTGCTCGACCGCGTAGTCACCGAGACCGTCGAAGAACTTCCGCGTCTGACCGGACACGTCCGGCACCGGCAGGGCGCGTACGTGCTTGCCGGCGAAGGCCTTGAACTCGGAGCCCTCGAAGATGTCGGTGATGTCGACGAGCTCCAGCTGGGCGCGCAGGTCCGGCTTGTCGGAGCCGTACTTCAGCATCGCCTCGCGGAACGGGATGCGCGGGAAGGGGGAGGTGACGTGACGGCCACCGCCGAACTCCTCGAACAGCTCCGTCATCAGCTTCTCGATCGGCTGGAAGACGTCCTCCTGCTCGACGAAGGACATCTCCACGTCGAGCTGGTAGAACTCGCCCGGCGAACGGTCGGCGCGCGCGTCCTCGTCGCGGAAGCAGGGCGCGATCTGGAAGTAGCGGTCGAAGCCGGAGATCATCAGCAGCTGCTTGAACTGCTGCGGGGCCTGCGGCAGGGCGTAGAACTTGCCCGGGTTCAGACGGGAGGGGACCACGAAGTCGCGCGCGCCCTCGGGGGAGGTGGCGCTGAGGATCGGGGTCGCCATCTCGTTGAAGCCCAGCGCCGTCATCTTGTGACGGATCGCGGAGATCACGGCCGTACGCAGCAGGATGTTGCGGTGCATGCGCTCGCGGCGCAGGTCGAGGAAGCGGTACTCCAGGCGCCGCTCCTCGTTGACGCCGTCCTCGGCGTTGATCGTGAACGGCAGCGGGGCGGCGGCGCCGAGCAGCTCGACCTCGCTCACCTCGACCTCGACCTCGCCGGTGGGCAGATCCGGGTTGACGTTCTCCGCGCCGCGCGAGACGACCTTGCCGTCGACGCGGACCGTCGACTCCTTGGTGACCTTGTCGAGAGCCTCGTAGGCGGGCGTGCCGGGGCGGGCGACGAGCTGCGTGATGCCGTAGTGATCGCGCAGATCGATGAAGAGGATGCCGCCCAGGTCTCGGCGATTGTGCAGCCAGCCGCTCAGCCGGACGTCGCTGCCGACGTCAGAGGCGCGGAGCTCGCCGCAGGTGTGGGACCTGTACCGATGCATCGTCGTTCATCCAGTCTTCGCGGATCGGGGTCTGTCTCACATGAGCTTGGGGCTGTTTCACGTGAAACTTCCGGGCCGACGCCCGGATCCCCCAAGGGTACCGGCCACCCAAAGATCACCACTCCGAATACCCTCGGTGGCACCTTCCGATCACCTCTCCATACAGTGGGTCAATGCGCACTGGTGAGCCCCTGCCAGCCGTGGGGGACGTACTGGCCGCCCTTGCGACCGGCGTGTGGCGCTTGGACAACACACACGGGCAGGTCACCATCGACGCCGAGGCCGCCCGGCTCCTCGGGCTGCCCCCGGAAGCGGCGACCGTCACCGAAGTGGCCATGCGGTCCCGGTTCCACCCGGCCGACTGGAACGAGGTCGTCGGCGTCGTACAGCTCGCCGTCGCCGAGAACACGCTCGCCGAGGTCCGGCTGCGGGTCATGGACGAGCACGGGCGGGTGATCCGTACCGTGCGCAGCCGCTCCAAGCCGACCATCGACCCCGAGACCGGGGAGTTCCTGCTGTTCGGCACCCTTCAGGAGGTCACCGAGCCCTCGGGGGCCACCGCCGCGCGCACCCCGCTCACCGGCGACTGGCGCCGCTCCCGCGAGGCGTTCCTGCTGGACGCCGGGCGGGCGCTGGCCGAGGCGCGGTCCACGGCGGAGGTACTGCGGGTCGCGGCGGGCCTGTCGATGCCGGGGTTCACACCGGACGGCCTGGCCGTCTTCGGCGTGGACGGGGACCGGCTCACCGTCATCGGCCACCACGGGCAGAAGCCGGGGGACGAGGGCCCTTTTACCCATATGTCCTTGGCCACCGACTACCCGGCCGCAGAGGTCGTCCGCACCGGCCGCGCCGTCTACCTCTCCTCCCCGGAGGACTACAAGGAGCGCTATCCCGTCTCCTGGCCGCTCGCCCAGCACTTCGGACGGGAATCCTGGGCCTTTCTGCCGCTGACCGTCGCCGGGCGCACCATGGGCGCGTGGATGGCGGCCTTCACCTACCCCGTCAGCTTCACGCCCGACGAGCGCTCGGTGCTGACGACCGTGGCCCGGATGCTGGCTCAGGCCCTCTCCCGGGCCGTGGCCACCGAGACGGAACGGGAGCTCACCGACGGGCTGCAGCGCTCGATGATGCCCACGCTCGGCCCCCAGATGCCGGGCATGGAGGTCGCCGCGCGCTATGTCCCCACCGGCGGCGGCCTCCAGGTCGGCGGTGACTGGTACGACGTGATCCCGCTGCCGACCGGCCGCTTCGCCCTGGTCATCGGCGACGTCCAGGGCCACGACGTGCGCGCCGCGGGACTGATGGGCCAGCTCCGTATCGCCCTGCGCGCATACGCCTCCGAGGGCCACCGGCCGGACGCGGTCCTCTCCCGGGCCTCGCGGTTCCTGTCCGGGGTCACGGACTCGGTGACGTACGGCTCCACGGGCCGCACCGGCGGCAACACCTCGGACCCGCGCTTCGCGACCTGCCTGTACGTCGAGGTGGACCCGGCGACCGGCATGCTCGACTTCGCCCGTGCCGGCCACCCGGACCCCGCGATACGCATGGCGGACGGGACGGTGCTGATACGCCCCACGGCGGGCGGACTGCCACTCGGCATCGACCCGGACGCCGACTACCCCACGACCCGGCTCGCCCTGGAACCCGGCGAGACCATGCTGATCTGCACCGACGGGCTGATCGAGACCGGCGGCCACGACCTCGACACCGGGTGGCGCCGTATCCGCCGCATCCTGGAGTCCCACGACGGCGACATGGAGGAGCTCGCCGACGCGCTGGTCCAGGGCGTGCACGGGCCCTCCTCGCACCACACCCCCGGGCCGCTGGCCGACCGGCGCGAGGACGACATAGCCGTCCTGCTGCTGAGCCGGCAGGGCGAGCGGCGCGGCGACACGGTCGAGGCCCCGGCCTCCCCCTCGGTGCGCCGCACCGCGCTGACCGTGGCGCAGGCCGAGCCCGAGCGGATCGCGGAGGCCCGCCAGCAGCTGCGCGAGATGCTGCACGACTGGGCCTCCGACGACCAGCGCGACTCGGCGGTCCTCCTCGTCTCCGAGATGCTGACCAACGTCCTCGTCCACACCGACGCCGACGCGCTGCTCGTCGCCGAGGTGACCGGCGGTCCGGACGACCGCCGGATACGGATCGAGGTCACCGACGCCAGCGACGACCTGCCGCATCGCCGCCACCCCGGCGAACTGGCGTCCTCCGGACGTGGACTGGTGCTCATGGAATTCCTCGCCGACTCCTGGGGCGTCGACCCGCGGGGCGAGGGCAAGAGCATCTGGTTCGAGTCCTACGAGGCCGACGGCGAACAGGACGACGAGCGGTTCTGGCGGTCGGACGACCGGGCGCCGGAAGGGGCCGGGGGAGCCGGGGGAGCCGGGGAGCGTCCGGCGGGTCACACAGGCGGGTCCGTGGCTTCCGACGGGGCCGGGGAGGCCGACGCGTAGCGGGTGCGCAGCTCCGAGAGGACCCCGAACCCGGCGGCTGTCAGCGGTACGGCGAGCAGCATGCCCAGGATGCCCGCGACGGACGCGCCCGCCGTGATCGTCAGCATCACCACCGCCGGGTGCATCTGCACGGTCCGGCTCTGGATCATCGGCTGCAGCACATGCCCTTCGAGGACCTGCACGGCGAGAACGACCCCGAGCGCCCACAGCGCGATCACGAACCCCCGGTCGGCGAGCGCGACCAGCACGGCCACCGCGCCGGACAGGAACGCGCCGAGATACGGGATGAACGCCCCCACGAAGACCAGCGCCCCGAGCCCGACCGCGCCCGGGACACGCAGGATCAGCAGCCCGATCGCGATGCACAGGGCGTCGATGAGGGCGATCACCGTGGTCCCGCGCATGAAGCCCTGGACGGCCTCGAAGGCGCGCCGGGCCATGGCCTCCACCGTGTCCGCGGTGCCGCGCGGCGCCAGCGAGCGCAGCAGCCCGGCGGTGCGGTGGGAGTCGCGCAGGAAGAAGAAGACGAGCAGCAGGGCCAGTACGGCCATGGCGATGGACTCCCCCACCACGCTCACGCCGCTGATGACGTTGGACGCGGCCGTGCCCCCGAACTTGGCCAGCAGGTCCTTGGCGTTGGAGGCGAGGTCGTCGAGGGAGGTGCCCGCCGCGCCGAAGTGCTGGGTGACGGACCGCGCGGCGTGCTTGAGGGAGGCGACGATCTCGTCCCCGGTGTCGATGAGCGCGGCGACCACGATGTAGACGGCGCCGCCGACGACCACGACCACCGCGACACAGGTGAGCGCGGCGGCCAGCGACCGGTTGACGCCGACGTCCACCAGCCGCCGGTACATCGGCCCGAGCAGCGCGGTGCCGAGCAGCGCGAGCAGCACGGGCACGATCGCCGTGCGGAACTCCCCGCACAGCCGGATCCCGACCCACGCCACACCGGCGACGAGCAGGATCACGGCGCACCAGGCGGCCAGCCGCCGCGCACCTTCGGGGAGTAGCTGCACGCTTCCACCCGACCACGCGAGGACCGTGCCGTCCCGCCGGGACGGCCCGCCCGGGTGACACGGCGTCAGCGCGAAAGGCCCCGTCCGGCGTGCGGACGGGGCCTTTTCCGCCGAGGCGGAAGAGGGTCGGAAGGGGATTACATCCCGCCCTCGGACATTCCGTGCACCGCCGGGATGGTGCCCAGGCGGCCCTTCTGGAAGTCCTCGAAGGCCTGCTGCAGTTCCTCGCGGGTGTTCATCACGAAGGGGCCGTAGTGGGCCATGGGCTCGCGGATCGGCTGTCCGCCGAGGAGGACGACCTCGAGGTCCGGCGTGTTCGCGTCCTGCTTCTCGTCCGCGCGGACGGTCAGCGAGCCGCCCGCGCCGAAGACGGCGGTCTGGCCGGTGTGGACCGGGCGACGGCCCGTACCGACGCTGCCGCGTCCGGCGAGGACGTACGCGAGACCGTTGAAGTCCTCACGCCAGGGGAGCGTCATCTCGGCGCCGGGAGCCAGGGTCGCGTGGACCATGGTGATCGGCGTGTGCGTGATGCCGGGGCCCTCGTGGCCGTCGAGCTCACCGGCGATGACGCGCAGCAGCGCGCCGCCGTCGGGGGTGCTCAGCAGCTGGACCGAGCCGCCGCGGATGTCCTGGTACCGGGGCGCCATCATCTTGTCCTTGGCCGGGAGGTTCACCCACAGCTGGAGGCCGTGGAAGAGGCCGCCGGACATGACGAGCGACTCCGGCGGGGCCTCGATGTGCAGGAGGCCGGCGCCCGCGGTCATCCACTGGGTGTCACCGTTGGTGATGGTGCCGCCACCACCGTTGGAGTCCTGGTGGTCGAAGATGCCGTCGATGATGTAGGTCACGGTCTCGAAGCCGCGGTGGGGGTGCCAGGGGGTGCCCTTGGGCTCGCCCGGCGCGTACTCCACCTCGCCCATCTGGTCCATCATGATGAACGGGTCGAGGTGGCGGTAGTTGATCCCGGCGAACGCGCGGCGCACCGGGAAGCCCTCGCCCTCGAAGCCGCTGGGCGCGGTCGTCACGGTGAGCACGGGGCGGTCCACGGCGTCGGCCGGCGCGACCACACGGGGAAGGGTCAGCGGGTTCTCGACGGTCACTGCAGGCATGTCGGTACCTCCTTGTGCTTCGAGTTTAGTTGATTGTTGAACTTTCTGCCACCCACAACGACGGACGCCCGGAGGGCATTCCCTCCGGGCGTCCGGACTGTCGTAGGAGTAGGGGAGCGGGCGCTAGCCGTACATGCGGCGCATGGCGAAGTCCACCATCTGCTCCACGGCCTTCGCGTCGAAGACCATACGGTGCTCCCCCTCCATGTCGACGACGAAGCCGTAACCGGTGGGGAGCAGGTCGATCACCTCGGCGCCGGTGATCACGAAGTACTTGGACTCCTTGCCGGCGTACCGGCGCAGCTCCTTGAGCGAGGTGAACATCGGGATGACCGGCTGCTGGGTGTTGTGCAGCGCCAGGAACCCGGGGTTGTCGCCACGTGGGCAGTAGACCTTCGACGTCGCGAAGACCTGCTGGAAGTCCTCCGCGGACATCGATCCCGTGGTGAACGCGCGCACCGCGTCCGCCAGCGAGGGCGGGGACGGCTCGGGATAGAGCGGCGGCTGCTGGCCGTAGCCGCCGGGCATCTGCTGCGGCGGGGCGTACTGCTGCTGGGCGCCCGCATTCTGGTCGTAGCCGTACATGGGTCAAAGAGTAGTCGGCCACATATGAGCCATCAGGGGTTGATTCTTATTACCGACGGGTAGCATCATCGTAGCTACTTGCCGGTACGTGTAACGAGGCTGCGAGTACCTCCGCCTCCCCGATCCCTTACGGAGCCGTCGCCATGGGGCACTACAAGTCGAATCTCCGCGACATCGAGTTCAACCTCTTCGAGGTGCTCGGGCGCGACAAGGTGTATGGCACCGGACCGTTCGCGGAGATGGACGTCGACACCGCCAAGAGCGTCCTCGAGGAGCTGACCCGCCTCTCGGAGAACGAGCTGGCGGAGTCGTTCGCGGACGCCGACCGCAACCCGCCGGTCTTCGACCCGGAGACCAACACGGCTCCCGTACCGGCATCCTTCAAGAAGTCGTACCGGGCCTTCATGGACTCCGAGTACTGGCGTCTGGGCCTGCCCGAGGAGCTCGGCGGGACCACCTCGCCCCGCTCCCTGATCTGGGCGTACGCGGAGCTGATCCTCGGCGCGAACCCGGCGGTCTGGATGTACTCCTCCGGCCCCGCCTTCGCGGGCATCCTCTTCGAGGAGGGCACCGAGGTCCAGAAGCACATAGCGAAGATCGCCGTCGAGAAGCAGTGGGGCTCCACCATGGTGCTCACCGAGCCGGACGCCGGCTCGGACGTCGGCGCGGGCCGCACCAAGGCCGTCCAGCAGGAGGACGGCTCCTGGCACATCGAGGGCGTGAAGCGCTTCATCACCTCGGGTGAGCACGACATGGAGGAGAACATCCTCCACTACGTCCTCGCCCGCCCCGAGGGCGCCGGCCCCGGCACCAAGGGCCTGTCCCTCTTCCTCGTCCCGAAGTACGAGTTCGACTTCGAGACCGGCGAGCTGGGCGAGCGCAACGGCGCGTACGCGACGAACGTCGAGCACAAGATGGGCCTCAAGGCGTCCAACACGTGCGAGATGACCTTCGGCGACCGCCACCCCGCCAAGGGCTGGCTGATCGGCGACAAGCACGACGGCATCCGCCAGATGTTCCGGATCATCGAGTTCGCCCGCATGATGGTCGGCACGAAGGCGATCTCGACCCTGTCCACGGGCTACCTGAACGCCCTGGAGTACGCCAAGGAGCGTGTCCAGGGTCCCGACCTCGCTAACTTCATGGACAAGGCCGCGCCCAAGGTCACCATCACGCACCACCCCGACGTGCGCCGCTCGCTGATGACGCAGAAGGCGTACGCGGAGGGCATGCGCGCCTTGGTGCTGCACACCGCCGCGATCCAGGACGAGATCCAGGTCAAGGAGGCGGCCGGCGAGGACACCGCCGCCCTGGAGGCCCTCAACGACCTGCTCCTGCCGATCGTGAAGGGCTACGGCTCCGAGAAGGGCTACGAGCAGCTCGCCCAGTCGCTGCAGACCTTCGGCGGCTCCGGCTTCCTGCAGGAGTACCCGATCGAGCAGTACATCCGCGACGCCAAGATCGACACCCTGTACGAGGGCACGACCGCGATCCAGGGCCAGGACTTCTTCTTCCGGAAGATCGTCCGCAACCAGGGCGCGGCGCTGAACTCCCTCGCCGAGGACATCAAGAAGTTCCTGGCGCTCGGCACGGGCGGCGAGGACCTGTCCGCGGCCCGCGAGCAGCTCGCCAAGGCGGCCGTCGAACTGGAGGCCATCGTCGGCCTCATGCTCACGGACCTCGCGGCCACCGAGCAGGACGTCAAGAACATCTACAAGGTCGGCCTGAACACCACCCGCCTGCTGCTG
Source organism: Streptomyces sp. NBC_01450 (assembly GCF_036227505.1). NCBI lineage: Bacteria > Bacillati > Actinomycetota > Actinomycetes > Kitasatosporales > Streptomycetaceae > Streptomyces > Streptomyces sp. NBC_01450. The sequence goes on from NZ_CP109480.1 coordinate 5,778,845, forward strand.
GCCTCCGGCGACGTCGTCGTCGGCTACCTGCTGCTGCGCGGTGCCGCGGTGGCCGCCGAGAAGCTGGAGACGGCCTCGGCGAAGGACAAGCCCTTCTACACCGGCAAGATCGCCGCGGCGAAGTTCTTCGCCGCCAACGTCCTGCCCGGCGTCACCGGCGCCCGCAAGCTCGCCCAGGGCGTGGACCTGGACCTGATGGAGCTGGACGAGGCGGCGTTCTGATCCTCCCGCCCCTCGCGGTCTGAGGGCATCGCATCGCCGTCGGCGGCCCGTTCCCGGAGCGAATCTCCGGGGGCGGGCCGCCGTCGCATGCGGCCCCAGAGGGCTCGCGGCAGCCCGCTCCTCGCCAGATGTCCGTCCTTCACATCCCTCTTACGAAGGGCTGTCCCCACCGCCGGGAGCGGGACCTCGGGCGTCGTTAAGGTGAACCCATGAGCACAAGCGCCCGCTTCGACCGCGGCCACACCGACGACCTCATGACCTTTCTGGCGGCGAGCCCGACGCCGTACCACGCCGTGGCGAACGCCGCCGAGCGGCTGGAGAAGGCCGGATTCCGTCAGGTCGCCGAGACCGATGCGTGGGAGGGGACGAGCGGCGGCAAGTACGTGCTGCGCGGCGGCGCGATCGTCGCCTGGTACCTGCCCGAGGGCGCCGAGCCGCACACCCCGTTCCGGATCGTGGGCGCACACACCGACTCCCCCAATCTGCGGGTGAAGCCCCAGCCGGACAGCGGGGCGCACGGCTGGCGCCAGGTGGCCGTGGAGATCTACGGCGGCCCGCTGCTGAACTCCTGGCTGGACCGGGACCTGGGCCTGGCGGGACGGCTGACGCTCAAGGACGGTTCCTCGCGACTGGTGAACATCGACCGCCCCCTGCTGCGCGTGCCCCAGCTCGCCGTCCACCTCGACCGTTCCGTCTCCACCGACGGCCTCAAGCTCGACAAGCAGCGTCATCTGCAGCCCGTCTGGGGCCTCGGCGACCCCGGCGAGGGCGATCTGATCGCCTTCCTGGAGGAGGAGTCGGGTCTGTCGGCGGGCGAGGTCACCGGCTGGGACCTGATGACCCACTCCGTCGAGCGGCCCTCGTACCTGGGCCGTGACAAGGAGCTGCTGGCCGGACCGCGCATGGACAACCTGCTGTCCCTGCACGCGGGGACGGCGGCTCTGATCGCGGCGGTGACGGGCGACGGCTCCCCTTCCGGCTCCGGTTCAGGTTCGGGTTCGGGTTCCGGCTCCGGTTCCGGTTCCCGTGCCGGTTCGGGGCTTACGTACATCCCCGTCCTCGCGGCCTTCGACCACGAGGAGAACGGCTCGCAGAGCGACACCGGCGCCGACGGTCCGCTGCTCGGCGGCGTGCTCGAACGCTCGGTGTTCGCGCGCGGTGGCTCGTACGAGGACCGGGCGCGCGCCTTCGCGGGCACGATCTGCCTCTCCTCCGACACCGGCCACGCCGTCCACCCCAACTACGCCGAGCGGCACGACCCGACGCACCACCCGCGCGCGGGCGGCGGCCCCATCCTCAAGGTGAACGTCAACAACCGCTACGCGACGGACGGTTCGGGCCGTGCGGTCTTCGCCGCCGCCTGCGCGAAGGCCGGCGTGCCCTTCCAGTCCTTCGTCTCCAACAACTCGATGCCCTGCGGCACCACCATCGGCCCGATCACCGCGGCCCGTCACGGCATCAAGACCGTGGACATCGGCGTGGCCATCCTCTCGATGCACAGTGCCCGTGAACTCTGCGGCGCGGACGACCCGTTCCTGCTGGCCAACGCGCTGGTGGCGTTCCTGGAGGGATAGCACCCCGGTGATCGAGGAACAGCGGCATCACCGGGGCGGGGCTACGGCGTGCAGGTGACCGTCGTGCAGGTAGCGGCCGTGCGGGTGATGGTGCGGGAGTGGGGGACGGTCAGTCGTCCATCCCCGCGAGCACCAGCGGCAGCCGGTCCGCGCCGCCCTCGGTGAGGCGGACCGGCACGCCCCAGTCCTGCTGGTGGACATGGCAGGCCGGGTACTCGTTCTCCGGGTCGTCGTCGCAGGACGCGGCCATCGCGGAGACGTGCAGGACGCCCTCCGTGACGGCCGGGTTCAGCTCCAGGGCGCGGGAGAGGTCAGTACCCGCGCCCTCACCGCCCAGCAGCAGCTCGGGCGGGGTCGAGGAGACCAGGAGTCTGGTGGACGGGCCGTAGCGGACGTCGAGCTTCTGGCCGGCCGGCGCCTGGAAGATCACGTCCAGCTTGAGGGCGCCGGGAGTGACTTCGGTGGCGGCGCGCTGGGTGCGGTGGGCGACCGACTCCACCCGTACGGCCTCCTCGGGGAGCCGCAGCCGGGTCAGCCGGTGGCGCGCCGACTCCACGACCACGATGTCGTCCCCGACGAGCACCGCGTCGCTGGGCTCCCTCAAGTCGGTCGCCAGCGTGGTCACTTCGCCGGTCGCGGGGTCGTAGCGACGCAGCGCGTGGTTGTACGTGTCGCTGACCGCGACCGAGCCGTCGGGAAGCGCCGTGACACCCAACGGGTGCTGGAACAGGGCCTGTTCCGCGGCCCCGTCCCGGTGCCCGAAGTCGAACAGACCGGTGCCGACGGCGGTGTGGACGGCCCCGTCGAGATCCACCCAGCGCAGGGCGCTCGTCTCGGAGTCGGCGAGCCAGAGCCGGTCGGCGGTGGCGGCGAGCCCGGACGGCTGCGCGAACCAGGCCTCGGCCCCCGGCCCGTCCACGAGCCCCTCGTTCGTCGTACCGGCGGCGACCCCGACGGTGCCGCCCTCCGGGTCGTACGCCCACAGCTGGTGCACCCCGGCCATGGCGATCCAGACCTTCCCGCCGAACAGCGCCACGTCCCACGGCGAGGACAGGTCCACCTCGCGCGCCGGGCCGGACGTCGGCGAGCCCTGCCACCACTGGCGTCCCGTACCCGCGAGGGTGCTGACCTCGCCGGTCGCGAGGTCGAGGCGGCGCAGCGCGTGGTTCACGGTGTCCGCGACGACGACCGAGCCGTCGTCGAGCAGTGCCAGCCCCTGCGGCTCGCTGAACCCGGCCTCCTCGGCCGACCCGTCCACGAACCCCCGCATCCCGGAGCCGATCCGCCGTACGACGCTCTCCCCGTCGCTCTCCAGCTCGACGAGCTGGTGCCGGGTCGTGTCGCTGACCAGGAGGTTCCCGCTCGGCAGGGCGAGCGCCTTGCCGGGGAAGCGGAGCGCCGTGGGCTCGGGCTCGGGCGCCACGTAGGGCCCGTCGCCGCGCCGCAACGTCCCCTTCTCGGCGTGCTCGGCCTCCAGCTCCTCCACCAGCCGGGCGATCGCGTGCGCGTGCCCCTCACCGGCGTGCTGCGCGACCACGTACCCCTCGGGGTCGATCACGACGAGCGTGGGCCAGGCCCGTACGGCGTACTGCTTCCAGGTCGCGAGCTCGGGATCGTCGAGCACCGGGTGCTCGACCCCGTACCGCTCCACCGCGTCCACGACCGCCTGGTGCTCGGCCTCGTGCACGAACTTCGGCGAGTGCACGCCGATGATCACCACCGTGTCCCGGTGCTTCTCCTCCAGCTCGCGGAGCTCGTCGAGGACATGCAGACAGTTCACGCAACAAAATGTCCAAAAATCAACAATTACGATGCGGCCTCGGAGTTCAGTGAGGCCGAGCTGTCCACCGACTGTATTGATCCAGCCACCCTTACCTGTCAGTTCGGGGGCCCGGACACGTGCTCGCTTTGCCATGGATCAAGCCAACCACACCCCGCTGAACCCTGTTCCGCACGGCCTTCCCCGGCCCAGACGATCCGCAGTCGTCTTTCGGGATCAAACCGTCGCCCCCGCCCCTCGGCACGCGTGACCCAGACACGCTCGATGGCCTCGGACAGGAGTCCCCGCTTACTCCCCACCTCACTTCGCTCCCACAGAGCCGTCAGGCCTGCACGGTCGAACGGAACATTCCGGTCGGCCATCGCCTTACGCGTCGGATGCCCTGCGGGGAGGGACGGGACCCTGGCGATGAGGGATTCCACCACCGCCCTCTCGACAGGCGCCGCCAGCGCCCGCGCACCCGGACAGGTGTGCCCCAGTCGCACGCCCTGGCAGACATACGACTTGCCGCTCAGGCTCATGCGGGTTCCACATCCGTCGATTCCGCAGTACAGAAGTCCTGTCAGCAGGTGCACCGACGCTCGAACCGGGTGCTTCACACCATCGCCCCTGAGTCGGGTCCTGGACTCCAGAGTGGCCATGATCCGCTTCTGCTCCTCAACGGTGACGATTCCCTCACCCACGACGACCGGGCCTCCGGTCGCCGGGTCCCGGTAGGGCTTGACCACCCCGGTGTACTTGCGCCGGCCACGCTCCTCGTCCCAGACGGTCTCGGTCTCAGGAAGCAGTCCCGCGAATGCCGGCGCCTTGAGCAGCTGGGACAGCGAGCCCACTTGCCAGAGCCCACCCCGGGGCGAGGGAATCCCGTTTTCGTTGAGCAGCCTCGCGATCCTTACAAGCGGACTGCCAGAGAGCGCCTCGTCCGCGATCAGACGCGCGTACACGGAAGTCTCCGCGTCCGGGAACAACCGCCCTGAATCAGGGTCGACGCACAGCCCGTAGGGGGGCTGACCTCCGATCCACCTTCCCCGGTTGCGCAAGTACTGCTTGGCATGACGGATGCGCTCACCCTGGGTCTCCGACTCGACACGGGCCCACTCCGACAGCGACGCGATGGCGAGCCTCGCCCCAGGGGAACCTGAATCCAACTTGTCCATGACGGAAACCAAACGGCCCCCGACCTGATCGAACTCGTCCAGCAGAGGACCGACCTCAGCGATTCCCTTGCGGCTGAGCCTGTCCAGCTTCCACACGATCAGCGTGCGGACCGCACCCGACGTGACAGCCGCTCTCGCATTGTCGAAGCCTTCCCTGCTCACATCTTTGTAGCCGGACCGACCTCGGTCGACGTGCACTCTGCGAACAACCAAACCATGTAAGCCTGCCCAGGCCCGACAATCGGTCTCTTGGCGCTCAATGGCCGTTTTGCCATCCCGATCCAGCGAGAGTCATAGATAGAGATCGGCATATTCGACGCAAGCATCGTGGTGCTGCAAGTCCCCTCCCAGAGTTGATCACTCTGTGAACGAACAGCAGAGTCAAAGGTAATGAACTCACCTCAGCACGTGCCCCGTAGTGGCGTCCACGTGGTCCGGGACCTCGTCGTGACGGTCGCCGACCGTGAAGGTTCCGGTGGGCTCGAAGAGCAGGATCGCGGCGCCGGTCGGGGCGCTCGGCTTGTGTACCTGCGGGCGCGGCTGCGGCGCGAGACGGGGCTGAGCCCGTCGGCGTACCGGCGGCGCTTCGGGCCGGGTCCGGGGGAAGGGGGGACGTCCGGTCCCTTCGCGAAGGAGGAGCCGGGCGCGGGTTTTCCGGGATCAGGGGGACGGGGACGGATCGGGCCGTGACGTGGACGTGGCCCGGGATCTGACCTGCTCGCCCCAGGCCTCCGACACCGCCCTCGGGATCTTCGCCGTAAGACCCCCCTCCTTGGTGAAGGCGAGCCCTCGGCTGTAGTCGCCACCACCACAGCCGTCGGACTGGAAGGTGAGCTGCACGCCGGCGGACGCGTCGATCACGGGGCGGGTGGCGCCCTTGCGGGTGACCCGGAAGCGGATCGGGCCGGCGCCGGGGTCCATGTCGTGCGGCAACGGGAGCTGCACGTCCGTGATGCCCTCCAGCCGCAGCTCACCCTTCGTGAACGTGCCCCGCGCGCACAGCTCGAAAAAGGCGCCCCCGAGGTCGCCGTACCCCTGGTGGACGAACAGCACGCCGACACCGGAGACGGTGCCCACGCCGGCGCAGTCCCGCGCGTGGGAGCAGCCGGTCGCGGCCGCGAGCAGGACGGCCACGCCGACGAGGGCGCACCTTCCCGCGAACGCGTGATGGTCTCGTGGATCCCGGGAAGCGGTACCGGTATGAGATTCCTCGTACGCGACCGGCTCCTCGGCTTCGGTGACGACTACTGGATCGAGGACGACCACGGCACCAAGGTGTTCCTCGTCGACGGCAAGGCCATGCGGCTGCGGGACACCTTCGAGCTGAAGGACACCCGCGGGCGTGTCCTCGTCGACATCCACCAGAAGATGTTCGCCCTGCGGGACACGATGGTGATCGAGCGGGACGGCGAACCGCTGGCGACGATCCGGCGCAAGCGGCTGTCCCTGCTCCGCAACCACTACCGGGTGTCCCTGGTGGACGGTACGGAACTCGACGTCAGCGGGAAGATCCTCGACCGCGAGTTCGTGGTCGAGTACGACGGTGAGCTGCTGGCGGTGATCTCGCGCCGGTGGCTGCACGTACGGGAGACGTACGGCGTGGACGTCGTCCGCGAGGACGCGGACCCCGCGCTGCTGATCGCGGTGGCGGTGTGCGTGATCCACCTGGCGGAGAAGGAGCGGGACGAGGACTGACTCAGCGGCGTGGTGCCGTGAGTCCCAGCATCCGGTCCTTCAACACCGGGAACTGCTCCCGCGTGGTCGCGACCTTGCCGGGGTCGAAGTCCACCGTGAGCACCTGCTCCCCGGCCCCGGCCTCCGCCAGGACCTCACCCCACGGATCGACCACGATCGAGTGACCGGCCTGGGGAACGTCCGCGTGCGTGCCGGCCGTTCCACAGGCGAGAACGAACGCCTGGTTCTCGATCGCGCGGGCCTGGGCGAGCAGCGTCCAGTGGGAGCGGCGCCGCTCGGGCCAGCCGGCCGAGACGACGAGGGTCTCGGCGCCCGCGTCGACGAGCCCGCGGAAGAGCTCGGGGAAGCGGAGGTCGTAGCAGGTGGCGATGCCGACCGTGGTTTCCGGCAGCCGGACCGTCACCAGTTCGCCGCCCGCGCCCATCAGCACGGCCTCGCCCTTGTCGAAGCCGAAGCGGTGGATCTTGCGGTAGGCGGCGGTCAGGTCGCCGGAGGGGGAGAAGACGAGGGAGGTGTTGTAGAGGGTGCCGTCGGCGTCCCGCTCGGGGATCGAACCGGCGTGCAGCCAGACGCCCGCGTCGCTCGCCGCCTTCGCCATGGCCTCGAACGTCGGCCCCTCGAAGGCCTCCGCCTCCGCACCGAACGACTCGTAGGCGAACGCCCCCGTGGTCCACAGCTCCGGCAGCACGACCAGATCGACTCCGGCTTGTTCTCGTACCAGAGCCGCCACACGACGCCGACGCGAATCGACCGATTCGCCGTCGTTTACGTCGATCTGGAGGAGAGAGGCGCGCACACTACCACCGTCCTGGCATTCGAGCCGTCCATACAGGCCTACGATCGTCACACCAAAGCACTGCCGGGGTGCCTCACAGCAGCGTAACTTAGCGTCCCAAGACACCCGCTGCCTGTGCACTGCCCGCGTCCAACCGCCCGAGGGGTCCCGTTCCGTGAGTCTGCATCCCAGCCTTCAGTCCTACGCCGACGCCTGGACCCACTCCGTCGATGCGATATCCGAGTTGGTGTCGCCGCTGGTGGAAGGTGAGTGGAACCGGCGGACGCCCTGCCCCGGCTGGTCGGTGCGGGATCTCGTCTCGCATGTCATCGGGCTCGACTGCGAGATGCTGGGCGATCCTCGGCCGATCCACACGCTTCCCCGCGACCTGTTCCACGTGACCAACGAGCACCAGCGGTACATGGAGATGCAGGTCGACGTGCGCCGCCACCACACGGCGCCGGAGATGACCTCCGAGCTGGAGTACACGATCATCCGCCGCAACCGTCAGCTGCGCAACGAGTCGCGGCAGCCGGACGCCAAGGTGCGCGGGCCGCTGGGGACCGAGATCACCCTCGAGCAGGCGATGCGTAAGCGGGCGTTCGATGTGTGGGTGCACGAACAGGATCTCCGGACCTCGCTCCGCGCGCCCGGCAACCTCGACTCGCCCGGCGCGCACATCGTCCGTGACGAGCTGCTCGGAGCCCTGCCGAAGGTCGTCGCCAAGGACGCGGGGGCGCCCGCGAACTCGGCGGTCGTCTTCGACATCCACGGGCCGCTGGAGTTCCTGCGGACGGTGCGGGTCGATGCGGACGGGCGCGGCTCGATAGACGGTGCCCCCTCTCTCGGCCCGGCCGCCACCCTCACCCTCGACTGGGAGACGTACTTCCGCCTCGCCTGCGGCCGTGTCACGGCTGACGCCGTCTCCGATCGCATCAAGACAGAGGGCGACCCGGAACTGACCTCGGCCATCCTGAGGAACTTCGCGGTCACGCCGTAGCGCGGGGTTCTTCGACTGCGGGTGACCGGGGGCCTGTGGGTGGTCGGGAGCCTGCCGGTGGTCGGGAGCCTGCCGGTGGCCGGGACTCTGCCGGTGGCCGGGAGCCTGTGGGTGGATGGAAGGCTGCCGGTCGGTGGGGGCTGGTCGCGCGGTTCCCCGCGCCCCTGAAGGGGCGCTACGCGGGGACGTGCACCGTCTCCACCCGGCTCGCCACCAACCGCTCCCGCTCCCTGCGCGCCGCCTGCTTCCGCAACCGGAAGATCTGACTCAGCCCCACCGCCTGAAGAACGAACACGGCGGAGAACGCGACGCGATAGTCGTCCCCGGTCGCGTCCAGCAACACGCCGATCGCGAACAACGTCGTCATGGAGGCGACGAAACCACCCATGTTGGTGATCCCGGACGCGGTCCCCTGCCGCTCCGGCGGATTCGCGGGCCGCGCGAAGTCGAACCCGATCATGGAGGCCGGCCCACACGCCCCCAGCACCGTGCACAGCACGACCAGCAGCCACATCGGATCCCGGTCACCGGGATACGCCAGCGCGCTCGCCCAGACCACCGCCGTCGCCGTCACCGTCCCGAGCGCCAGCGGAAGCCGCGCCGCGTGATGCCGGGCGACGATCTGCCCGTAGACGAGTCCCACGAACATGTTGGACAGCACCACGAGGGTGAGCAGTTCACCGGCCGTCGCCCGCGACAGCCCCTGCGCCTGGACCAGGAACGGCATGCCCCACAGGAGCAGGAACACCATCGCGGGGAACTGTGTCGTGAAGTGCACCCACATCCCCAGCCGTGTACCGGGCTCCCGCCACGACGCCGCGATCTGCCGGCGCACATACGCGGCCCCCTGGTGCGGGAACGGTTCCGGCTCGTGCCCCTCGGGGTGGTCCTTCAGGAAGAGGAGAAGGAGTACGAGGACGACGACCCCGGCGAACGCGCTGCCCGCGAACGCCGTCGTCCACCCCACCCCGTGCAGCAGCCGCGCGATGACGAGGGTGGAGACCAGGTTGCCCGCCATGCCCACCAGCCCGGCGAGCTGCGCGACCAACGGCCCCCGCCGCGCCGGGAACCAGCGCGTACCCAGGCGCAGCACGCTGATGAACGTCATCGCGTCCCCGCAGCCCAGCAGCGCGCGCGAGGCCAGGGCCATCCCGTACGAGGAGGAGAACGCGAAGCTCAACTGGCCGGCGGTGAAGAGCAGTACGCCGATGGTCAGTACCTTCTTGGTGCCGAGCACGTCGACCAGCAGGCCCACGGGTATCTGCATGCCCGCGTAGACGAGGAGTTGCAGGATCGAGAAGGTGGAGAGGGCGGAGGCGTTCACATGGAAGCGGTCCGCGGCGTCGAGCCCGGCCACTCCCAGCGACGTGCGGAAGATGACGGCGACGAAGTAGACGGAGACGCCGATGCCCCAGACGCCGATCGCGCGGCGCCCGCCGGGCGGGTCTCCGGGGAGCGAGACGGCCGAGTGGGAGCTCATCGGACCTCTCCCCGCGCCAGGTTCGAGAACCAGCTGACGTGACGGTGGACGATATTGACCGCCGCCTCCGCGTCGCCGGACCGCAGTGCTTCGAGGATCGCCTCGTGCTCGGTGAGCGTCTTGGTGATCCGGTCGGGGTGCGCGTGCATGACGGCGACGCCCATCCGCAACTGCCGGTCGCGCAACTGGTCGTAGAGGCGGGAGAGGATCTCGTTGCCGCCGCTGCGGACGATCTCGGCATGGAAACAGCGGTCGGTGACGGCGGCGCCGGCCAGGTCTCCCGCGGCGGCCTGTTCCTTCTGCTGTGCGAGGAGTTCCTCCAGGCGCGCGATGAGGTGCGGCGACGCGGGTACGGCCTTGCGCGCCGCGTGCTCCTCGACGAGTTGCCGTGTCTCGACCACGTCCGCGATCTCCTGCGCGGAGACGGGCAGGACGAGTGCGCCCTTCTTCGGGTAGAGCTTGATCAGGCCCTCGACCTCGAGCCGGAGCAACGCCTCGCGCACCGGCGTGCGCGAGACCCCCACGGCCTCGGCGAGCTCGCCCTCGGTGAGGAGCGTTCCGCCCTCGTAACGACGTTCCAGGACGCCCCGCTTGACGTGGGCGTAGACGCGGTCGGCGGCGGGGGCTTGCTTGGTGACGGGCGGAGCGGACACGGACGGCGCGGCAGGCATGCGCACATCATAGATACAACACGTACGCATGGTGGCGCGCCGTCCAGGATGCGGACCGGTACCCCCTCACGCGTCAACACCAGTCCCCGGCGTAACCCACGTCACACAATTCAACCCCCTCTTTCGTGCATCCCTTTGGGTCCGTCGCGAGTCCGTACGTAAGACGGCACTACCATGTGCCGTTCTCCCAGGGGCATTTCGCGCATTCGGAGCGTACATTTTGATTACCGGCATTAAGGGCACGCGTTTCCGCCGAGCCGCCGCTGTCACCGTCACCACCGGCGCCGTGCTGGCGGCCGGAGCTTTCGGGGCCGCCCCCGCAGGGGCTGTCACGACGCCCACGATCGCCGCCGCCGGCGGCTACGTGATGAACAACGGCACGGCCAAGACCCTGTACACCAAGGCCGCGGACACCAAGCGTTCCACCGGTTCCACCACCAAGATCATGACCGCCAAGGTCGTGCTCGCGCAGCCGAACCTCAACCTCGACGCCAAGGTCACGATCCAGAAGGCGTACAGCGACTACATCGTCGCCAACAACTACGCCTCCTCGGCCAAGCTGATCGTCGGTGACAAGGTCACCGTCCGTCAGCTCCTCTACGGTCTGATGCTGCCGTCCGGCTGCGACGCCGCGTACGCGCTCGCCGACAAGTTCGGCTCGGGCACGACGCGTGCCGCCCGTGTGAAGTCGTTCATCGGCAAGATGAACACCACCGCGAGGAACCTCGGCCTGACGAACACGCACTTCGACTCGTTCGACGGCATCGGCCACGGCGCCAACTACTCGACGCCGCGCGACCTGACGAAGCTCGCCAGCAGCGCGCTGAAGAACTCCACGTTCAAGACGGTCGTGAAGACCAAGTCGTACACGGCGAAGACCGTCACGAAGACCGGCAGCACCCGCACCATGGGGGCATGGACCAACACGAACACGCTGCTCAGCAGCTACAGCGGCACCATCGGCGTGAAGACCGGCTCCGGCCCCGAGGCCAAGTTCTGCCTCGTCTTCGCCGCCACCCGCAACGGCAAGACCATCATCGGCACCGTCCTCGCCTCCACCTCGGTGGCCCAGCGCGGCACGGACGCGACGAAGCTCCTGAACTACGGCTTCGCCAAGTAGTTCTCGCACACCAGACGAAGGGGGCCCGCCGCTCACCGCGACGGGCCCCCTTCGTCGTGTCCGGCGCCGACTACGCGCCGACGCTCACGCCCAGGTGATCAGCCGCTTCGGCTGCTCCAGGATCGCCGCCACGTCGGCCAGCACCTTGGAACCCAGTTCCCCGTCGACCAGGCGGTGGTCGAAGCTCAGGGCCAGCGTGGTGACCTGGCGGGGCTTGACCTTGCCCTTGTGGACCCACGGCTGGAGCTTGATCGCGCCGATCGCGAGGATCGCCGACTCGCCGGAGTTGAGGATCGGCGTGCCGGTGTCGACGCCGAAGACGCCGACGTTCGTGATCGTGACCGTGCCGCCCTGCATCGCGGCGGGCGAGGTCTTGCCCTCGCGGGCCGTGGCCACCAGCTCGCCCAGCGACTCGGCGAGCTGGGGGAGGGTCTTGGTGTGCGCGTCCTTGATGTTCGGGACGATCAGACCGCGGGGGGTCGCGGCGGCGATGCCCAGGTTCACGTAGTGCTTGAGGACGATCTCCTGGTTGGCCTCGTCCCAGGACGCGTTGACGTCCGGGTTGCGCTTGATGGCGACCAGCAGGGCCTTGGCGATGAGCAGCAGCGGATTGACCCGCAGACCCTGCATCCCATATTTGTCGGGGTCCCGCTTGAGCTCCTCGACGAGCTTCATCGTGCGCGTCACGTCGACCGTCACGAACTCGGTGACATGCGGCGCCGTGAACGCCGAGCCGACCATCGCGGCGGCCGTGGCCTTGCGGACCCCCTTGACCGGGATACGGGTCTCACGCGCCGTGTCGTACGTGACGACCGGAGCGGGAGCCGGTGCCTGGGCGGGAACCGGGGGCGCCGTCACCGCGGGCTGCACCGGAGCCGGAGCGACCGCCGCGTGCACGTCCTCGCGCGTGATGATGCCGTCCGGGCCCGAAGGGGTGACCGTCGCCAGGTCGACGCCGAGGTCCTTGGCGAGCTTGCGGACGGGGGGCTTGGCGAGGGGGCGCTGCCCGACCGCCACGGACCCGTGGCCGTGGCCGTTGAGCTCGCTCTGGATCGCGGTGGCCGCCAGGAACGGCTCGGGCTGCTGGGCCGGGACCTCGGTGCCCTTGCGGGGGCGGCGCTTCGTGGAGGACTCGGCCACCCCGTACCCGACGAGGACCGGCGTGCGGCCCTCGGGCTTGGGTTCCTCGGCGGCGGGTGCCGGGGCGGCAGCCGGTGCCTGGGCGGCGGGGGCCTCCTCGGCGGGGGCCCCGCCGGCCACGGCCACCGCGATGATCACCTGGCCCACGTCCACCGTCGTCCCCTCGGGGAAGCGGAGTTCGCGCACCACGCCGTCGTACGGAATGGGCAGTTCCACGGCGGCCTTCGCGGTCTCGACCTCGCAGACGACCTGGCCGTCGGTGACGGAGTCACCGGGCTGGACGTACCACTTGAGGATCTCCGCCTCGGTGAGCCCTTCGCCCACGTCGGGCATCTTGAACTCGCGGAGCCCCGACGCGTTCTCAGTCATCGTCGTCACGACCCTCTCCTCAGTACGCCAGCGAGCGGTCGACGGCGTCGAGCACCCGGTCCAGGCCAGGAAGGTACTCCTCCTCCAGCCGCGCCGGCGGATAGGGGGCGTGATAGCCGCCCACCCGCAGGACGGGTGCCTCCAGGTGGTAGAAGCACCGCTCCGTGATGCGGGCGGCGATCTCCGCGCCCGTACCCAGGAACACCGGGGCCTCGTGCACCACGACCAGGCGGCGGGTCTTCTCCACCGACGTCTGGACGGAGTCGAAGTCGATCGGGGACATCGAGCGCAGGTCCAGGACCTCGATCGACTTGCCCTCCTCCTGGGCGGCCGCGGCCGCCTCCAGGCAGACCTTCACCATCGGGCCGTAGGCGGCGAGCGTCAGATCGCTGCCCTCGCGGGCCACGACCGCCTTGTGCAGCGGTCCGGGAATCGCGTCGGTGGTGACCTCGCCCTTGTCCCAGTAGCGCCGCTTCGGCTCGAAGAAGATCACCGGGTCGTCGCTCTGGATGGCCTGCTGCATCATCCAGTAGGCGTCCGACGCGTTCGACGGAGAGACCACCTTCAGGCCCGCCACGTGCGCGAACAGCGCCTCGGGGGACTCGGAGTGGTGCTCGACCGCGCCGATGCCACCGCCGTACGGAATCCGGATGACGACGGGGAGCTTGATCTTGCCGAGCGCCCGCGCGTGCATCTTCGCGAGCTGCGTGACGATCTGGTCGTACGCCGGGAAGACGAAACCGTCGAACTGGATCTCCACCACCGGCCGGTACCCGCGCAGTGCGAGACCGATCGCCGTACCGACGATGCCCGACTCGGCGAGCGGGGTGTCGATGACCCGGTCCTCGCCGAAGTCCTTCTGGAGCCCGTCGGTGACCCGGAAGACACCACCGAGCTTGCCGACGTCCTCGCCCATGATCAGGACCTTGGGGTCGGCGTCGAGGGCCGTGCGCAGCGACTCGTTGATCGCCTTGGCCAGCGCCATCTTTTCCGCAGCCATCGCTACTTGCCCTCCCCTTCATCCGCGAACGACGCCTGGTAGGCGGCGAACTGGGCCCGCTCCTCGTCGACGAGCGCGTGCCCGTCCGCGTACACGTTCTCGAAGATGGCGAAGTGGTCCGGGTCCGGCATGGCGCGGACGACTTCGCGTACTCGTTTGCCCAACGCCTCGCTCTCGGCCTCAAGTTCCGCGAAGAATCCCTCGTCCGCGTGGTTTGAAGCCTCCAGGTACGTGCGCAGGCGCAGGATCGGGTCCTTCGCCTCCCACGATTCGCGCTCCTCGTCGGCCCGGTACTTGGTCGGGTCGTCGGAGGTGGTGTGCGCGCCCATGCGGTAGGTGTACGCCTCGACGAGGGTGGGACCCTCGCCGCGGCGGGCCCGCTCCAGCGCCCACTTGGTGACCGCCAGGCAGGCGAGGACGTCGTTGCCGTCGACCCGGACGCCCGGGAAGCCGTAGCCCTGCGCGCGCTGGTAGAGCGGGACGCGGGTCTGCTTCTCGGTGGGCTCGGAGATCGCCCACTGGTTGTTCTGGCAGAAGAACACGACCGGGGCGTTGTAGACCGCGGAGAAGGTGAACGATTCAGCGACGTCGCCCTGGCTGGAGGCGCCGTCCCCGAAATACGCGATCACGGCCGAGTCCGCGCCGTCCTTGGCGACGCCCATGGCGTAGCCGGTGGCGTGCAGTGTCTGCGAGCCGATGACGATCGTGTACAGGTGGAAGTTGTTGCTGTTCGGGTCCCAGCCGCCGTTGTTCACACCCCGGAACATGCCGAGCAGGTTGGTCGGGTCGACCCCGCGGCACCAGGCGACGCCGTGCTCACGGTAGGTCGGGAAGACGTAGTCGTCCTCACGGGTGGCCCGGCCGGAGCCGATCTGGGCCGCCTCCTGGCCGAGCAGCGAGGCCCACAGGCCCAGCTCGCCCTGGCGCTGCAGGGAGGTGGCCTCGGCGTCGAAGCGGCGGGTCAGCACCATGTCCCGGTACAGACCGCGCAGCTCTTCGGGGGTGATGTCGGCCACGTACGGGTCGTACGTGGCGTCCTTGACCCGCTTGCCCTCCGGCGTCAGCAGCTGGACGAGCTCGGGACCGGGGCCCGATGCGCCAGGTGCGCCGGGTACGCCCGGTGTCTTCTTGCCTGCGGCCGCGCTGGTGCGCTTGCTCGCGGCGTTCTTCGTACCGGTCGTACTGGCGCCGCTCTTCGCAGCGGTCGTACCGGCGCTGCGTCGCGGCTTGCGCGCGGCAGTGCTCTCCACGGTCACGTGTGCTCCTCCGTCGGTCCGGCCCCCGGGGTTGCCGGGTGGCCAGTGCGGCTCGCCTGCTCCAAGTACCCGTGCACGGGGTGGGTGCACTCGGCCGGGAACAGGCGTGACAGGTGCCCCGGCGAGCGCCCTGCAACGGCCACGTTACCCAGTGCTCCACATTTCTGTGAAACCCCTCCTGACCTGCGTTTTTGCTTGGACTTCCCACTACTTTTTAGTCGGATTTCCAAGTAATGCACGCAGGCCGGGAACAGTCGCTGGTCACAGCACTGGTCACAGCCTTGCAGGGGGCCGGAACACGGGCACGTTATCCCGGTCACCCCAGGCACGGGAAGAGTTCACCCCGGGCAGGGCCAAGGGTGGCGTGTGACACTGACTTTGTGCCCGGAAACGGAAAAATTACCGTATTTCTCCTCGACGATCACGAGGTGGTACGCCGCGGTGTCCATGAGTTGCTTTCGGGCGAGGACGACATCGAGGTCGTCGGCGAGGCCGGCACGACGGCCGACGCGCTGGTGCGGATCCCGGCCACGGCCCCGGACGTCGCGATCCTGGACGTACGGCTCCCGGACGGCAGCGGGGTGGAGGTCTGCCGCGAGATCCGGTCCCAGAACGAGGCCATCAAGTGCCTGATGCTGACCTCCTTCGCCGACGACGAGGCCCTTTTCGACGCGATCATGGCGGGCGCGTCGGGCTATGTGCTGAAGGCGATCCGCGGCGCCGAACTGCTCTCGGCCGTACGCGATGTCGCCGCCGGGAAGTCGCTGCTCGACCCGGTGGCCACCGCCCAGGTCCTGGAGCGGCTGCGGCACGGCGGCAGCGCCAAGAACGACGACGGGCTCGGGCACCTCACCGAGCAGGAGCGCAAGATCCTCGACCTGATCGGCGAGGGACTCACCAACCGCACGATCGGCGAGCGGCTGCATCTCGCCGAAAAGACGATCAAGAACTACGTGTCGAGCCTGCTGTCCAAACTGGGCATGGAACGACGCTCCCAGGCCGCCGCCTATGTGGCGCGCATCCAGGCGGAGAGGCAGCACCGCTGAGCCATTCGGGACCTTTGGCCCCTCTTCAAGGGGCGGGCGCCTCTTTTTCGGGTCCTTCAGGGTGCCGGAAATTGGGGGTATGCCCAACGACGACGACCTCGCCGTGGAACTTCTCGGCCGCACCGACCACGGCCAGGTGGCCGCCAGCCTGCGCGCCATGCCCTTTCTCGCCCTCGCCCGCCACGTCGTGGTCGACGGCCGCGTCCTGTTGCGCCTGCACCGCGGCTGCGGGTACCACCCGGCCTGTCTCGGGAGCGTCGTCGCCTACGGCACCGACAACCTGGATTCCGCAGAGCCGGGCGAGAGCGTGTGGTCCGTACAGATCGTGGGCCGGTGCGAGGCCGTGGAGCCGACCGCGGCCCACCGGGAGCTCTTCGGGCCCGCGCCGCGGTTCGTGGACGGCGAGCCCTACGACCCGGTCTATCTGGGCATCGAGCCCCAGTTCTCCACCGTCCACTCCATGGACAATGGCCTGGAACGCCAGTTCCGGCGCACCCTGTGACTGTCCCCTGATCGAAGACGACTGTCTGTGACAAACCCGAGGTCAGAGGCCCGGCTCGTGCCCTAGCATCTGGCGCGTGCCGCGCTCATCCGTACCACCCCCGGTGTCTCACGCGCCCCCTCTGGGCGCCCTCCTCCGCCAGTACGCCGCCGGGTCCGCGCTGACCTGCGACCCCGTCGAACAGGGACTGCTCAACCACGGCTACCGGCTTCGCACCACCCGCGGCCGCTACTTCCTCAAACACCATTTCGACCCCGAGACCGCCGACCCCGTCGCGATCGCCCGCCAGCACCGGGCGACCCAGCGCCTCGCGGACCTCGGCGTTCCCGTCGCCCCACCGCTGACCGGCACCGACGGGCGCACGGTCGCCGTCATCGGGGGCCACGCGTACGCGCTGCACCCCTGGATCGACGGCCGGCACCGGCACGGCGGCCAGCTCTCCACGGAGCAGTGCGCACGACTGGGGGCGCTCCTGGGCGTCGTCCACGCGAGCCTGGAGCGGGTGATGCCGACGGACGGCCGTGCCCCGGCGACACCTGCCGACACCACCCGGGCGAGGCGAGGGACGGCGGAAGCGGAGAGGCCGGCGGGAGGGGGCGGCTCAACGGGGGTGGAAGGCTCAGCGGCGGCCGAAGGGGTCGATCCGGCCCGGGGAGCCGACCCCGCGGACACCTTCGCGCTCATCGACCGCCTGCTCGCCCGGGTGCGACGCCACCGCCCGTACGACGCCTTCGACGCACTGGCCCGGCACCGGCTCCTCGAGCGGCGCGCCCTCCTGGAGCGGCATGCCGACCGACGGCCCCCGCAGGGCGGCTCGGTCGGCTGGGTGCACGGCGACTTCCACCCCTTCAACCTGCTCTACCGCGACGGTGAACCGGCCGCGATCGTCGACTGGGACCGGCTGGGCGTCCATCCCCGCGCCGAGGAGGCCGTACGCGCCGCGGTGATCTTCTTCGTACGTCCCGTCGGCGCGCTCGACCTGGCGAAGGTGCGGGCCTACGCGCGCGCGTACCGGCGGACGGCGGGCGCGGGACCCGCCGAACTGGCGGCCGCCGTGCACCGGGTGTGGTGGGAGCGCCTCAACGACTTCTGGATGCTGCGCTGGCACTACGAGCGCGGCGACACCCGCGCCGATCCGCAGTTCCCGGCGGCCTCGGCGCTGGCGGTGTGGTGGACGCGGGAGTACGACGCGGTGCGCGAGGCGTTCGCCGACTGATCGCCGTCACCGGTCGGGTCGCCGTCACCGGGCAGGGCAGAAACACCACGCGCGCGTGGCGCCCGTTTCGGGCTTCACGCGCGCGTGGTGGACGTCTGCGTCGGTGTCCTTCAAGGGCCCTGCGAGCTGCCCTGGTTGTCGCCGACGCCGCCGTCGCCGTCCGTCGGATCGACCGGCGTCGACGGTTCCTCGCTCGGGCTCGCCGGGTCCGAAGGTGTCGTGTCCGTCGGCGTCGTGTTCGTGGCCGGGTCCGACGGCTGGCTCGAGGGCCGACTGCTGTAGCTCGGGGACGGCGTGTACGACGGCGTGTAGCCCGAACCGCCGCCCGAGCTGGTGTCGTCGTCCGTGGAATCGTCCGTCGGGGTGTCCGTGGCCGTGTCACTGGGCGTCGCACTGGACTCGTCGTCCTTCTTCGACTGCGAGGCCGTCGGCGACTGCGTCGTACTGGTCCCGCTGCCACCGGTGTCAGCGGTGCGGTGGAGCGCGAGCGCGACGCCCGCCGCGATCGCGATCACCGCGAGGACCGCGAGGATCCACAGCTTGCCGCGGCCGCTGCCGTGGTTGCCGTGTCCCTCGAAGCCGCCGTCGTCCCCGCCGCTGCCGTACGGCGGGATCATCGGCGCCGGGATCTGCGTGGTGCCGGAGTCACCGGGGTGCGGCAGCGCGGTCGTGCCGGCGAAGCCGGACGCCGGGGTGTGCAGCCCCTCGTGCACGGCGACCGGGCCGGTGTTCCAGGTGCCGGTGTGCCCGCCCTGGTCGTACAGCATCTGCAGCCCGTACTGGACCAGGCCCCGCATCTCCTCGGCGGTCTGGAACCGGTCGTCCGGCTCCTTCGCGAGGGAGCGCATGACGAGCCCGTCGAGCTCCGGCGGTGCCCCGGCCGCGACCTCGGAGGGAGGCACCGGGATGTCCTGGACGTGCTGGTAGACCACCGACAGCGGCGTCTCGCCGGTGAACGGGGGCCGCAGCGCGAGGAGTTCGTACAGCAGGCAACCGGTCGCGTACAGGTCGGAGCGGTGGTCGACGGCCTTGCCGAGGGCCTGCTCCGGGGAGAGGTACTGCGGTGTGCCCATGACCATGCCGGTCTGGGTCATCGTCGACTGCGCGCCGTGCAGGGCGCGCGCGATGCCGAAGTCCATCACCTTCACCGCACCGGTGTTCGTGATGATCACGTTCGCCGGCTTGATGTCGCGGTGCACGATGCCGTGTTGGTGCGAGTAGGCGAGCGCCTCCAGGACACCGGACACGATGATCAGCGCCTGCTCGGGCCCGGGGGCCTCGGCGTTGATCAGCAGATCGCGGATCGTGCGGCCCTCGACGAGCTCCATCACGATGTACGGGACGACTCCGTGGCCGACCACGTCCTCGCCCGAGTCGTACACGGCGACGACGGCGTGGTGGTTGAGTCCGGCCACCGACTGCGCCTCACGCGTGAAGCGGGCCTTGGACACCGGGTCCTCGGCCAGGTCGGAGCGGAGCAGCTTGACCGCGACGGTGCGCCCGAGGCGCACGTCCTCGGCCGCAAACACCTCGGCCATGCCGCCCCGGCCTAGTCTGTGGGTCAGCCGGTATCGGCCGTCCCCCACAAGTCCGCCGTTACCCCACATCTCCGGCGCATCTGACATACCGCCGCCAGTCGCCTCGGGGTCGGACGGGCCCTGAGCGCGCTGCTGCTGTGCCATCAGTCCTCGCCGTCGTTTCTGCCCGCGGTCTGCGCGGTGGTTGTTACGGTCTCCGTCGGGCCACGCTACAGGCTTCGCGCAAGGCTCCGGCCCGAGATGGAAGTGAGATGGACCGGCCATGAAACCTGTCCTGGGTACCCGCGTGCAAATTCCGTGTACCGCCCGCACGGCAGCTGTAACGCTTCCGCGACGCTTCTTTCGCAGACGGTCACGGAACGGGCACCGCGCTTGACGTGTCAGTGCCCTACGGCAGACTTGGCCGGGAATCAGCCAATCGATCACCGCAACACAGATCGATCACAGCTCGGACTCGCTACGGATCAACGCGCAGATCACCGCGCGGATCATCGCACGATCGCGCGGAGCGCGCGGCACAGCTGGCAGCACGGGCAGAACAATCCGCGCCAATGGGGGACGCAGAACATGAGCCAGGACGGCGCACAGGGCCGGTACGCGGGGCGCGCGGTCGCCGGCGGCCGCTACCAGCTGCGTGATCTGCTCGGCGAAGGCGGCATGGCCTCGGTGCACCTCGCCTACGACTCGGTGCTCGACCGCCAGGTCGCGATCAAGACACTGCACACCGAGCTCGGCCGCGAGCAGGCCTTCCGCGAGCGCTTCCGCCGCGAGGCCCAGGCGGTGGCGAAACTCACGCACACGAACATCGTCTCGGTCTTCGACACCGGCGAGGACGAACTGGGCGGCATGACGACGCCGTACATCGTCATGGAGTACGTCGAGGGCCGCCCGCTCGGCTCCGTGCTCGACCAGGACATCGCGCAGTACGGGGCCATGCCCGCCGACAAGGCCCTGAAGATCACCGCGGACGTGCTGGCGGCCCTGGAGATCAGCCACGAGATGGGCCTGGTCCACCGGGACATCAAGCCGGGCAACGTGATGATGACGAAGCGCGGCGTCGTCAAGGTGATGGACTTCGGCATCGCCCGCGCCATGCAGTCCGGCGTCACCTCGATGACGCAGACCGGAATGGTCGTCGGCACCCCGCAGTACCTCTCCCCGGAGCAGGCGCTCGGCCGGGGTGTGGACGCCCGGTCCGACCTGTACTCCGTCGGCATCATGCTGTTCCAACTGGTCACCGGGCGGCTGCCGTTCGAGGCCGACTCAGCGCTGGCCATCGCGTACGCGCACGTCCAGGAGGAGCCGGTCACGCCCTCCTCGATCAACCGCTCGCTGCCCCCGGCGGTGGACGCGCTGGTCGCCCGCGCACTGAAGAAGAACCCGAACGAGCGTTTCCCGAGCGCCGAGACCATGCGCGACGAGTGTCTGCGGGTGGCCCAGTCGCTGCACGCCACCGCGCCGAGCATCGTGCCGGGGGCCAGGACGTCGAGCGGCGCGGGCGTCGGCTCGGCCGTCTTCCCGCCCGTCGACCGGGCGATGCCCACCCCGGGTCCCGTACAGACGCCCTACCAGCCCGGTCCCTACGGTGCGCCGGTCCCGACGCCCACGCCGTCCCAGGCGTACGGGTATCCGCAGCAGGGGGGCTACCCGACGCCGGGGGTCCCGGCGTACGCCCCCCAGCAGGGCGTGTCGACCCCGCCGCCGTACCACCTCGCGCCCCAGCCCCAGACCTCCGTCCCGGGTGACCCGGGTGGCCGCAAGGGCAACAAGGCGGTCGTCGTCGGCTCGATCGTGGTCGCGCTCGTCGCGATCGGCGGACTGGTCGCCGCCCTCGCGCTGCGCAACGGGCACAGCGACGCCCAGGGAGGCGGCGGCAGCAGCCCCTCGCCGTCGGTGGTGGCGGGCCACAAGGGTCCGGACACGTCGAAGACGATCGACGAGGAGAAGTGCACGTCTCCACAGGAGACGTACAACGACCCGAACAAGATCCAGATCCCGGACTTCCACTACAAGAACCTGACGTCGGTGAAGTCCTGCTTCCAGGCCGCGGGCTGGCACATGAAGATCAAGCACGTCAACGAGACCACCTACGGCCAGGACACGATCATGGATCAGTTCCCGTCCGCGGGTGACGACGTCGATCCCAAGGACATGCCGGACATCGTGCTGAGCGTCTCGACGGGCAACCCGGCCTGAACCGCCGGACGTAGGGACGGGCCCGGCACTTCACGTGCCAGGCCCGTCTCGTGAGAAGGGGTCGCCTCGGAAGAAGGGGTCGCCGGGGACTACAGGTACGGTCCGCCGGAGCGGCCGCCCGCACGCGGGTCCTCGTCGCCGTCCAGGCCGCCGACGCCCGGCGGGAGCGCGCGGCGCATCTGCTCCAGCTGGGCCCTGGCCGCCATCTGCTGGGCGAACAGGGTCGTCTGGATGCCGTGGAAGAGGCCCTCCAGCCAGCCCACCAGCTGGGCCTGCGCGATCCGCAGCTCGGCGTCGGTGGGGATCACGTCGTCCGTGAAGGGCAGCGAGAGCCGCTCCAGCTCCTCGACCAGCTCGGGCGCCAGGCCGTCCTCCAGCTCCTTCACGGAACTGGAGTGGATCTCCTTGAGCCGGACCCGGCTCGCCTCGTCCAGAGGTGCGGCGCGCACCTCTTCGAGAAGCTGCTTGATCATGCTCCCGATACGCATGACCTTGGCGGGCTGTTCGACCATCTCCGTCACCGGGACCTCGCGGGAGTCCTCGTCACCGGTGCCACCGAGAGCCATTCCGTCCTGGCCCACGACCAGGATCTGGGGGTTCTCCGGCGACCTTTCGTTCCTCGGCATCTCCATGCGGCCATTCTCTCGCACCCCTCCACCTCATCAGGGTGGTGCCCCCCGTGCAGCGTGATCCACCCTCCAGGCGATCGTCGAGATGCCGGGAAAGGGAGGTCATGTGAGGCTTGCTCCATTGATCATGGGACTCCTCACCGGGAGGGGGTCACCCACATGACTCCACGGCTCACCGCGTTCCGTGTGGCCGGACTGCTGCTCGTCCTGACGACCGGCACGATATGCCCTTCGTACGCCGTCTCCTACGCCGCCGATCCCACTCCGAGCACCGGCGTCTCCCGCGCCGGGAGCAGCGAGGGAGAGGGCCGTACGCGACCGGGGCGCGCGGAGCCCACGGCGGGGGACGTGGACGAGAACGGAAACCACGAGGACACCGTGCCGACGTACACGGACCGCGACCCCGCCGGGGAGGACGCCGCGTCGGACCACCCGGTGGCCACCGACGCCCCCGAGCCGTCGCGACCCGCGGCCGTGCCCGTCCAGCACCAGGTGGTCGGTCCGGCGTCCGCCCCCGAACCGGTCCTCGAGATCCTGCCTCTCGGCAGCGGGCTGATCTTCATCGGCCTGGGCCTGGGCCTGGCCTTCCTCGCCCTGCGCCTGCGCCGCGACTGAGCGGACCGCCCGGGCACCCGAACCGGGTCGTCGGGGCTTCGGTGTCCTAGTCCTTGCCGGGGACGACGAGGAGGACCTTGCCGATGTGGCCGCTCTCCTCCAGGATCTGGTGCCCCGTAGCCGCGTCGCTCATCGGCAGCTCACGGTCGACGACAGGACGTACGTGGCCGGAGGCGATCAGCGGCCACACGTGCTCGCGTACGGCCGCGACGATCGCCGCCTTCTCGCCGAGCGGGCGGGCGCGCAGCGAGGTGGCGCTGATCGCGGCACGCTTGGTGAGGAGCGCGCCGATGTTCAGCTCGCCCTTGCCGCCGCCCTGCAGGCCGATGATCGCGAGCCGTCCGTTGACCGCGAGGGTCCGCACATTGCGGTCGAGGTACTTGGCGCCCATGTTGTCGAGGATGACGTCGGCGCCCGAGCCGTCCGTGGCGCGGTCGATCTCCTCGACGAAGTCCTGCTCGCGGTAGTTGATGAGGATGTCCGCGCCGAGCTCGGCGCAGAAGTCGAGCTTCTCCTTGGTGCCGGCCGTGACGGCGACCTTCGCGCCGACGGCCTTCGCCAGCTGGATCGCCATGGTGCCGATGCCGCTGGAGCCGCCGTGCACGAGCAGGGTCTCGCCCGGGCGCAGGTGGGAGATCATGAAGACGTTGGACCAGACGGTGCAGGTCACCTCGGGCAGTGCGGCCGCCTGCTTGAGGTCCAGACCCTCGGGAACGGGCAGCAGCTGCCCGGCCGGGACGGCGACCTTCTCGCCGTATCCGCCGCCCGCGAGCAGCGCGCAGACCTCGTCGCCGACGGCCCATCCGGAGACTCCGGGGCCGGTCTCGACGATCCGGCCCGAGCACTCGAGTCCGGGGTACGGGGAGGCGCCGGGCGGCGGGTTGTAGAAGCCCTGCCGTTGCATCAGGTCGGCGCGGTTGACGGCGCTGGCCACTACTTCGACGAGAACTTCCCCGTCACCGGGAACGGGATCCGGCACATCCGTCCACGTGAGCACTTCGGGGCCGCCGGGCTGGGTGATCGTCACTGCCTTCATAGGGCCGACGCTACCCCCGTCACACGGTGAGAAGCGCGCGGGCACCGTTCTCGGCGAGCTGTCGGCGCTCGGCCCGGCGGACGACGAGCGGTGCGGCCAGGCCCGTCAGCGCGAACAGTGCTCCGACGACGTACCACCCGGGTCGGCCCCAGGTGATGCAGAGCGCGATGAGCAGGCCGGGGCCGAGGGCTTCGGCCAGGCCGGCGCCCAGGCCGAACACGCCCAGGTACTGGCCGGTGGCGTGTCGTGGGGCGAGGGCGAAGGACACCTCGAAACCCGCGGCGGAGTGCCACAGTTCGCCGACCGTGTGGATCACCACCGCGGTCATGAGCAGCGCCACGGCGGCCCACGCCGGCATCCCCGCCGAGAACGAGATCAGGGCGCAGGAGAGGAGGAAGGCCAGGCCCGACCGGCGGTAGGCGCTGCCGCCCGCGGCCGGGGAAACGACGGCCCGGCCGGCGCGCACCTGAAGCACGACGACGAGGACGGTGTTGGTGAGCATGGTGCCGGAGATGAGCCAGCGCGGGGCGGTGGTGGCCTCGACCAGCCAGAGCGGAACGGCCACGGTGAGCACCTTGAACTGGACGGCCATGATGCCGTCGAGCGCGGTGAGCAGGAGGTAGGGCCAGTCCCGCAGGGCGAGCCGGCGAGGGCCGCCGACGGCGGGCGCGGGCTCGACCGGCGGGAGCAGGAGCACGATGGCCGCGGCGGCCGCGAAGGCGATCGCGTTGCCGACGACCAGGAGCTGATAGGCGCTGAGGGTGCCGACCTGGACGGCCCAGCCCGCCAGCAGGGCGCCGAGGGAGATGCCGACGTTGGTCACGGCACGGAGATAGGCACGGAACTCCTGTGGCCGGTCCCCTCCGTAGTGCCTGATGAGCGGGGAGCGCGCGGCCAGCCCGGCCGCCTTCGCCCCGGTGGCCGCGCACACCGCGAGAACGAACGGCCAGAAGCTGTCGGCCAGTACGAAGGCCGCCGTTGCCAGTGCCTGGACGACGAGGGTGCTCGCGTAGACCCCGCGTGCTCCGTGGGTGTCCGCGAGATGGCCGACGGCGATGCCCACGGCCAGTGAGACGAAGCCGCCGATGCCGAGGCCGAGGCCGACCTGGCCCGCCGGGAGGTGAACCGCCTGGGTGAAGTACAGCACCCCGGCGGTCAGATAGAGGCCGCTGCCGACGGTGTGGACGAAGTTCGAGGCGGCGATGACGCGTTGGGGTCCGGCATCCGGCATGAGCTGAGGCATGGCGTGGCTCCGCGGTCACGATGACGGTAAGGACCGGATCAGCTTGTTGCACATTACTTGCAAGAGCAAGATGAGTGCATCTACTTTGGGCATGGCTTTACCCCCCGACTGCGTGGAGTTGGTTCAGTCCTGCGAAGTCGGCCTGGGGCTTGCAGTCCCGCGGATTCAGTCCTGGAGATTCGGTCCTGCGGATTCAGTCCTGGGGCAGCGGTCGGCTGTGCGGTGCCACCCGCGTGGCGGACGTGACCCGCACGATGGTGATGAGCCGATCGGTCAACTGGAGCTTCCCGACGGCCGGATCGTCGTAGCCGAGCACGCGATGCCCCCGTACGACGCTGACCACCAGGTCGTCCGTCTCGCGCACGCCCTTGCCCACCTCGGCCTTCACGACCGGCCGTTCCACGATGTCGAGCCCACTGCCCTGCTGGATCAGGTCTTCCATGACCATCCCGGCGCTGGGGCTGAGCACGGAGAGCCCGAGGAGCCGTCCGGCCGCGCTGGCGCTGGTGATGACGGCGTCGGCGCCCGACTGCTTGAGCAGCGGCGCGTTCTCCTCCTCACGCACCGCGACGACGATCTTCGCCTGTCGGTTGAGCTGCCGTGCGGTCAGCGTGACCAGCACGGCCGTGTCGTCGCGCTGCGTCGCGATGATGATCTGCCGTGCCTTGTGGATCTCGGCCCGCAACAGCACATCGCTGCGCGTCGCGTCCCCGACGACGCCGACATATCCCTCCGCCGTCGCCGCGTCGACCGCTTGGGAACTGGGGTCGACGACCACGACCTGCTCCTTCTTCAGCCCGCTCGCACAGACGGTCTGCACCGCCGACCGCCCCTTGGTCCCGAACCCGACAACGACGGTGTGGTCGCGCAAAGCCGCCCTCCAGCGGTTGAGTCGCCACTCCTCGCGGGTGCGTTCCGTGAGGACCTCGAGCGTGGTGCCGACCAGGATGATCAGGAACAGCACACGCAGCGGCGTGATGACGAAGATGTTGGTGAGCCGGGCGGCGTCACTGACCGGGGTGATGTCGCCGTATCCGGTGGTCGAGAGGGTGACGGTCGCGTAGTAGAGGGAGTCGAGGAAGTCGACTCCGTCACCCGCGTTGTCGTTGTAGCCGTCGCGGTCGACCCAGACGATGAAGGCCGTCACGGCGAGCACGAACAGGGCCATCGCCAGACGTTTGGCGACCTGACGGATGGGGCGTTCCACCACTTTTCTGGGCAGTATCACCCGATGGGTCACGAGATGCTCGTCCGCTTGGCGCGCGATCGCATCATGGCCCGGCAGTTTCACGTGAAACACTCCCCGATCCGGCTCACCGTCCGGTTCACGCCCCCACTCATGTCAGGCATTCCCCATACCGGCCAACGCCCAGGGCAGATCGAGGAGTTCCAGCTCCTGCCCCGGACGGGCACCGCCGGGCGGTACGACCGCGAGGGCGTCGGACGCCGCGATGCCCCGCAGCATGGCCGGACCGTTGTAGTGCAGGGGAACGGCCTGGTCGGCACGGACCGCGACGGGGACGAGTCGAGTGTCGTACGGGTGCCCGTGGACCGCGTCCCTGAGGGGCACCGTGTACGGCTCCGGGGTCGCGCGACCTGCCAGGATGCGCAGGAGGGGCTCGGCGAGCGTCAGCAGGCCGGAGACGGCCGCCAAGGGGTTGCCGGGCAGGCCGACGAGGTGCTGGTTCTCCTTCGTGCGGGCCAGGAGCATGGGGTGGCCCGGGCGGACCTTGACGCCGTCCACGAGGAGTTGGGCGCCGATGCGGCTCAGCGTGGGGTGGACATGGTCGACGGGGCCGGAGGCGGTGCCCCCGGTCGTGACGATCAGGTCGGCGTCCGAGCGGGTGATCGCCTTGTGCAGGGCCTTGGCGTCGTCGCCCAGCCTGCGCACCGCGAGGACTTCGGCGCCGAGCGCGCGCAGCCAGGGCGGCAGCATCGGGCCGAGCGCGTCCCGGATCAGGCCCTCCTGGGGAAGCCCCTCGGTGAGCAATTCGTCGCCGAGGACGAAGACTTCGACACGGGGGCGGGGGATCACGGCGAGGGTGTCGTATCCGGCGGCCGCGGCGAGGCCCAGCACGGCGGGGGTGGCCAGGGCGCCGACCGGCAGGAGCTGGTCGCCGCTGCGGCACTCCTGGCCACGCGGCCGGATGTCCTGCCCGTGCACGGCCTCCCGGGTGGCGTGCAGCCGCCCCTGACCGTCGAGGCGGCCGTGCTCACTGCGCAGTACGGCCGTGGCGTCCCGCGGGATGCGCGCGCCGGTGGCGATACGCACCGCCTCGCCGTCGATGAGTGGCTCCGGCCTCGCGTGGCCGGCGAGTACGTGTTCCTCGCGGAGGTCCCAGGGGCCGGGTCCGGCGACCGCCCAGCCGTCCATCGCGGAGGTGTCGAAGGAGGGAAGGTCGGTGAGCGCGGAGAGCGGGGCGGCGAGGACCAGGCCGAGGGCCGCGTCCAGGGACATGGAGACGGGGGCGCGCCGCGGGACGGAGCGGGCGGCCCGCTCGGCGTTCGTACGGGCCTGCGACCAGGGGCTTGCCTTGTGTCCGTCGCCCTCGGCGCTGTCGGGGGCGTGGGTGCGGCTCTCGCCCTCCGAGGTGGGCGCGGGGACGGCGGGGGTACCGTGGCCGCGCCCGGGATCGGCCGCGCCTCGGGGGTCCTTGACCAAGGCCAGGGCCTCCTCCATGTCGAGGTCGTCGGCGTCCTGGCCGAGGGGTCGGGCACGGGGCGCGTTCATCCGGCGTCGGGGGTCGGCTCGGCGTCGGGGGTGTCCTCGTCCGCCCAGCGGAGCGCGAGCGCCGCGGCCTTGCGGGACGCCTCCGCGACGGCCTCGGGGCCTCCCCCGGCCCGCGCGGCGGCGTACCCCACGAGGAAGGTGGTCAGCGGCGCCGCGGGCCGGGCCACCCCGTGCGCGGCATCACGGGCCAGGTCGAGCAGGACGCCGGTGTCGACGTCCAGGTCGATGCCCAGCTCGTCCTTGACTGCGGAAATCCATTCATCCAACACGTTCCCATGCTCCCTGATACGGGCCCGGGCGGCGGCGATGTCGTCCCAGGTGTCGCAGTCGAAGGACGCGACGGGGTCGAAGATGCGGGTGAGGTCGAGCGCGGCGGTGAGCCGCCGCAGCGGCAGCCCGGTGACTTCGCCGTGCGCGGCGGCGAGCGCGGCCAGCTCCCGGCGCAGGGCGTCCGCACGGTAGGCGGCGACGAGCGGCTGGTCACGGCCGTCGGGGTCGGTGAGCAGCACGCCGTCGGGTTTCGCCGGGCCCTCGGGGGCGTTGCCCGTCCGCAGGGCGTCCAGCAGACGCCGTACCGTCGCCTCGTCCAGGAACGGCAGGTCGGCGGAGAGCACCACGACGTGTTCCGCCGAGGTGTGCCGCAGACCGGCGTCGAGTGCGGCGAGCGGTCCCCCGCCGGGCGGGTCCTCGCGCGCCCACCGCACGGGGCGCGCGGTCCCTCTGGGCTCGGCGACGACGACCGTGGTGGTGGCAGTGGCGCAGGCGGTGAGCACCCGGTCGAGCAGCGGGCGCCCACCCACGCGCAGACCGGGCTTGTCCGCGCCGCCGAGCCTGCGGGCGGCGCCGCCCGCGAGGACGACGGCGTCGTACGGGGCGGCGGGGCCGGGGGTGCCCGGTGGCTCGTACGCGGTCATCCCCCGAGTATGCGTGCCGCCGCGATCACAGGGAACGCAGGAGCACCGCCGGCTGTTCGACGCAGTCCGCCACATGACGCAGGAAGCCGCCCGCCGTGCCGCCGTCGCACACCCGGTGGTCGAAGGTGAGCGAGAGCTGGACGACCTGGCGCACGGCCAGTTCGCCCTCGTACACCCAGGGCTTGGGGATGATCCGGCCGACGCCGAGCATGGCGGCCTCGGGGTGGTTGATGATCGGCGTGGAGCCGTCGACGCCGAACACTCCGTAGTTGTTCAACGTGAAGGTGCCGCCAGTGAGTTCCGCGGGCGTCAGCGTGCCGGTGCGCGCGGCCTCGGTCAGCCGGGCGAACTCCGCGCTCAGCGATTCCGCGTCGCGTGTGTGGGCGTCCCGGACGACGGGGACGACGAGGCCGCGCTCGGTCTGTGCCGCGAAGCCCAGGTGGACCTGGTCGAGGCGGACGATCTCGCGGGCTTCCGTGTCGACCGTGGAGTTGAGCTCCGGGTAGCGGGCCAGTGCGGCGGTGCAGATACGGGCCAGCAGCGCGAGCAGGGAGATCTTGGGGCCGCCGGTGGCGTTCATCGCCCTGCGCGCGTGCAGGAGTTCCGTCGCGTCGGCGTCCACCCAGCAGGTCGCGTCGGGGATCTCGCGACGGCTGCGGGAGAGTTTGTCGGCGACCGTGCCGCGGATGCCGCGGAGGGGGATACGGGTGCCGGCCGTGGCGTGTGCGGGGGCTACGGGGGTGTGCGGGGTGAGTGGGGTCTCCGGTGCCCTGACCGGGGTGTGGGCCGAGCGCAACGCGTGTTCCACGTCCGACCGCAGGATCAGCCCTTGGGGGCCGGAGCCCACCAGGGTCCGCAGGTCCAGGCCGTTTTCCCGGGCGAGCCTGCGCACGAGCGGGGAGATCACCGGTACGGGTCCGTCGGCGCGTACCACCGTCGCGTTGTGGTCGGCGGCCGGCGTGTGCTCCCGCGCCGAGGAGCCCGGGGGGTTCCCGGCGGCGGGGTGGTGTGCGGGCCGGGTCCGCGTGTGGGCCCCGGGCGAAGGGGGCGCCCCGGGCAGAGTGGTCGCCCCGGCGGGCGGCCGTACCCTCCTGCGTCGCGCCGGTGGCGCCCCGGTGCCGTACCCCACCAGCACGTTGCCGGAGCCCTCGGTCTCGTCGACGGAGGATGACGGGCCGACCGCGACGGTCAACAGGGGGGAGCCCACGGGCAGTTCCGTGCCCTCCTCGCCGAAGCGGGCGGTGACCACTCCTCCGTAGGGGCAGGGGACCTCGACCATCGCCTTGGCCGTCTCGACCTCGACGACGGGCTGGTCGACGGCGACGACGTCGCCGACCTCCACCAGCCAGCGGACGATCTCCGCCTCGGTGAGGCCCTCACCGAGGTCGGGGAGCTTGAACTCGAGCACCTGGGCCATCAGCTGTCCGCCTCCCATTGCAGGCGCCCCACGGCGTCCAGGATCCGGTCGACGCCGGGCAGGTGGTGCCGCTCCAGCATCGGCGGCGGATACGGGATGTCGAACCCGGCGACGCGCAGCACCGGCGCCTCCAGATGGTGGAAGCAGCGCTCGGTGACACGGGCCGCGATCTCGCCGCCCGGGCCGCCGTAACCGCCGGCCTCGTGCACGACGACCGCGCGTCCGGTCCGTCGCACCGAGGCGGCGACGGTCTCGTCGTCGAAGGGCACGAGCGAGCGCAGGTCGACGACTTCGAGGTCCCAGCCCTCGGCGCGCGCCGCCTCGGCCGCCTCCAGGCAGACCGGCACGGACGGCCCGTACGTGATGAGCGTGGCGCTGCGGCCCGGGCGCCGCACCACCGCGCGGCCTATCGGCTCGACGGCCGACGGCTCGTCGGGGTTCCAGGAGTCCTTCGCCCAGTACAGGCGCTTGGGCTCCAGGAAGACGACCGGGTCGTCGGAGGCGATGGCGGCGCGCAGCAGCCCGTAGGCGTCGGCGACGGTCGCGGGCGTGACGACATGGAGCCCGGGGGTCGCCATGTAGTACGCCTCGGAGGAGTCGCTGTGGTGCTCGACGCCGCCGATGCCGCCGCCGTACGGGACACGGATGGTGATCGGGAGCGGCATGGCGCCGCGGGTGCGGTTGCGCATCCGTGCCACGTGCGAGATCAGCTGTTCGAACGCGGGGTAGGCGAACGCGTCGAACTGCATCTCCACGACCGGCCTGAGCCCGTACATGGCCATGCCGACGGCCGTCCCCAGGATGCCCGCCTCGGCGAGCGGGGTGTCCGTGCAGCGGTCCTCGCCGAACTCCTTGGCGAGTCCGTCGGTGACACGGAAGACGCCGCCCAGGGTGCCGACGTCCTCGCCCATGACGTGGACGGTCGGGTCGGCGGCCATGGCGTCGCGGAGCCCGCGCGTGAGGGCCTGCGCCATGGTGGCGGGTTTGAGTGCGACAGTGGTCATCCGGCCATCCCCTCCGACTCGGCCGCGGCCGCGAGTTCGGCGCGCAACTGCGCCTCCTGCTCGCGCAGTTGTGGTGTGGGCTCGGCGTACACATGGGCGAAGAGGTCCATGGGGTCGAGCACCGGGTCCTGGTTCATGCGGGCGCGCAGGTCGGCGGCCATGGTCTCGGCGGCCTCGCGGGCCTCCCGTATGCCGTCGTCGTCGAGCAGGCCGCGCTCGGTCAACTCGTGCTCCAGGAGGGCGATCGGGTCGTGCGCCCGCCAGGTCTCGACCTCGGAGTCGCCGCGGTAGCGGGTGGCGTCGTCGGCGTTCGTGTGGGCTTCCATGCGGTACGTCACGGCCTCGACCAGCGTCGGGCCGCCTCCCGCGCGCGCGTGGCGCACGGCGTCGCTCAGGACCTCGTGCACGGCCGCCGCGTCGTTGCCGTCGACCAGCCGGCCGGGCATGCCGTAGCCGACGGCCTTGTGGGCCAGGGAGGGGGCGGCGGTCTGCTTGGCGAGCGGGACGGAGATGGCGAAGCCGTTGTTCTGGACGAGGAAGACGACCGGGGCCTGCCAGACCGCCGCGAAGTTCAGCGCCTCGTGGAAGTCGCCCTCGCTGGTGCCGCCGTCGCCGACCAGGGCGAGCGCGACCACGTCGTCGCCCTTGAGGCGGGCGGCGTGCGCGAGGCCCACGGCGTGCGGGAGCTGGGTGGCGAGGGGCGTGCACAGGGGGGCAATGCGGTGCTCGTGGGGGTCGTAGCCGGTGTGCCAGTCGCCGCGCAGGAGGGTGAGGGCCTGGACGGGGTCGAGGCCGCGGGCGACGGCGGCGAGGGTGTCGCGGTAGCTCGGGAAGAGCCAGTCGCGCTCCTCCAGGACGAGTGCGGCGGCGACCTCGCAGGCCTCCTGGCCGGTGCTGGAGGGGTAGACGGCGAGGCGGCCCTGCTTGGTGAGGGCGGTGGCCTGCGCGTTGTAGCGACGGCCGCGCACCAGCTCCGCGTACAGGCGGCGCAGCAGGGCGGGGTCGACCTGCGCGGCGGCTTCGGTGCCGAGGACGCGGTGGGGCAGCGCGTCGGGCAGCAGCGGCGCGGGGTCGGTGCGGGGCTGCCAAGCGGGCGGCGGCGTGGGCCGGTAAGCGCCTCGCTGCTCCATGACCGTCATGACGGCACCTCCTCGTGGGAGCGGCTTCGGGCGCTGCACGGGTGTGAGGCGCCTCACCTACCGATTGTTCGGTCGTCGGCACATTTTGGCTACAGGCACCGTCAGGCTGTGGACAAACGGTTCTCCACAGCCTGAGATGGACGCAGTACGTCCATGGTAGGGAGGCGGGGGGACATGGCACCTGAACAAATGGCCGAGCCGTCGGAGGCCGGCCCCGTCCCGCCGCCCGCCCGTCCGCTCGACGCCATCGATCAGGACATCCTGCAGATGCTCCAGGCGGACGGCCGCGCGTCGATACGCTCCGTGGCCGAACGGGTCCATGTGTCCCGCGCCAACGCCTACGCGCGGATCAACCGGCTCATCGAGGACGGCGTGATCCGCGGCTTCGGGGCGCGCGTCGACCACGAACGCGCCGGGCAGGGCACCTCCGCGTACATCACCCTCAAGATCGTGCAGAACTCCTGGCGCACGGTCCGTGAGCAGCTCAGGGTGCTGCCCGGCGCCTCCCACATCGCCCTGGTGGGCGGCGACTTCGACGTCCTGCTCCTGGTGCACACCCCCGACAACAGAGCCCTCCGCGAACTGGTCCTCACCCGCCTCCAGGCCATTCCGGAGGTCCTCAGCACCCGAACACTCCTGGTCTTCGAGGAGGAGGACCTGGAGCCGGAGGGGTGACCTCCGTGCCGAGGGCGGGTCCTGCCCTGGGCGTCACGCCTCGTTCCGGAGGCCTCCGAAGACCAACTGCGCCACCGCGTCGGCGACCTCGCGTTCGCCCATGCCGCGGCTGTCGGGGCGGTACCACTCGACGATCGAGTTGATCATCCCGAAGACCAGGCGGGTCGCGAGACGGACCTCCACGTCGCCGCGGACGTCCCCGTCGGCGGCCGCGGCCTTCAGGAGCTCGGCCACCTGGTGGTCGAACTCGCGGCGCCGTTCCAGGGCCCAGCGCTCGGTGTGCGTGTTGCCGCGCACGCGCAGCAGCAGGGTCACGTACGGCAGTTCCGAGGTGAGCACCTCGACCATGCGCCGTACGACGTACTCCAGGCGCTCCACGGCACGCCCCACGCGCGCGTGCTCCTCGTCGAGGATGCCGAAGAGGCCGTCCAGCGCCCGGCTGACGGCGCGGCGCAGCAGCTCCTCCTTGCCCGTGACGTGGTGGTATATCGACGACTTGGAGATGCCGGCCGCCTTGGAGAGGTGCTCCATGGAGGTGCCGTCGTAGCCGCGTTCGTTGAAGACCTGGACGGCGACGGAGAGCAGGCTCTCGGGGGTGTACGTGTCGCGCTTGGCGGTGGTCATGAGGTTCCCTCGCGCTTCTCGGTGGCGTACGCGTGGCGGTAGAGCGCGAGAGAGGGCGCGTAGCGCCCGGAGGGATCGCGCTGGTGCAGGTCGTCCAGGAGGGAGCAGGCCCAGCTCCGGCCCAGCCTGCGGCTCCATTCGAAGGGGCCCAGGGGGTAGTTGACCCCGAGCCGCATCGCGGTGTCGATGTCCTCCTCGGTGGCGACACCCTTGGCGACGGCGTCGTGCGCCAGGTCGACGATCCGGGCCACGGTCCGGGCGACGATCATGCCGGGAGCGTCGCCGATGACGCTGACGGCCTTGCCCAGCGCCTGGAAGAGGCCGACGGCCTCGGAGAGCGTCTGGGGAGCGGTGTCCTGGGAGGCCGACAGCGCGATCCGGGTGGCCCTGCGATAGTCGAGCGCCAGGTCGAAGTAGACGACGTCGCGGAACTCGACCGAGGTCTGGCCGTCGGCGAGGACCAGCTGCCCGCCGCTGGGCAGCACCAGGCGGGTCCCGTGGTCCTCCTCGTCCTCACGGACCTGGATGCCCGCCTCACGGATCAGCGTGAGCAGTTCGGAGGCCGGACCCAGATCGCCCTCGGCGACGACGTACGCGGGCGGCTGCGCCTGCTCCGCGGTGTGCGGCTCGGGGCGCTCGGCGTCGGCCCCGTGGTCGTACCAGCCGTGCCCCGTCTTGCGGCCGAGCCGGCCGGACTCGACGAGCCGCCGCTGGGCGAGCGAGGGCGTGAAGCGCACGTCCTGGAAGAAGGACTGCCACACGGAGTGGGTCACGGACTCGTTGACGTCCTGGCCGATCAGGTCGGTCAGCTCGAAGGCCCCCATCCGGAAACCGCCGGACTCGCGCAGGACGGCGTCGATCGTCGCGGGGTCGGCGGCCTGCGCCTCGTACACCGCGAAGGCCTCTGCGTAGAAGGGCCGGGCGATGCGGTTGACGATGAATCCGGGGGTGTCGGCGCAGGCGACCGGCGTCTTTCCCCAGGCGCGTGCCGTCTCGTACGCGCGCGTGGCCGACGAGAAGTCGCTCGCGTACCCGGAGACGACCTCCACGAGCGGCAGCAGCGGCGCGGGGTTGAAGAAGTGCAGTCCGACCAGGCGGCCGGGGTTGCGCAGGGCGCCGCCGATGGCCGTGACGGACAGGGACGAGGTGTTGGTGGCGAGCAGACAGTCGTGCTCGACGATGTCCTCGAGCTCGCGGAACAGCTGCTGTTTCACCTCGAGTCGTTCGAGCACCGCCTCGATGACGAGCGCGCAGTCCGCCAGCTCGGCGAGGTCGTGCGCGGGGTGCAGCCGGGCGCGTGCCGCGTCCCGGTCGGCGGCGGCGAGCCGGTCCTTCTCGACGAGCCGGTCGAGACGCGCGCCGATCGCTTCGGCCGCCGCGTCGGCACGCCCGGGAACCGTGTCGTAGAGCCGCACGGGGTGGCCCGCGACCAGCGCGACCTGGGCGATGCCCTGGCCCATGGTGCCGGTGCCGACGACGGCCACGGGGCTGTTGAGGTCGAGTGCTGTCATGTGCGCGATCCTCCCGCACGGGGTTTTCCACAGATGCGGCGGTCCCCCTTGTCCCGACCGATCGTTCGGTTACTCTAACTCTGTCCGGCTATTTCTGCCCAGGTCATGAGCTCAGCGAAGAGTTCTTGAGACGAGGAGATGGTCCCGCATGGCCGCCGAACTGACCGCGCACGAGCTGACCGCCCAGCACCGGCCCACCCTCGACCAGGCGCTGGAAGCGATCCGCACGCGCGCGTACTGGTCCCCGCACCCCGAGCACCCGAAGGCCTACGGGGAGAACGGCAGCCTGAGCATGGCCGAGGGCAAGGCCGCCTTCGACGCCCTCCTCGGCGGCCGTCTCGACCTCGGCCAGCCCGGCACCGACGACTGGGTGGGCGGCGAGGTCTCCCCGTACGGCATCGAGCTGGGCGTCACCTACCCGCACGCGGACGTCGACGTGCTGCTGCCCGCCATGCGGGCCGGACAGCGGGCCTGGCGCGACGCGGGCGCGGAGACGCGCGCGATGGTCTGTCTGGAGATCCTCAAGCGGATCGCCGACCGCACGCACGAGTTCGCGCACGCGGTCATGCACACCAGCGGCCAGGCCTTCATGATGGCGTTCCAGGCGGGCGGCCCGCACGCCCAGGACCGCGGCCTGGAGGCGGTGGCGTACGCGTACGCGGAGCAGGTCCGCACCCCTGACACGGCGGAGTGGACCAAGCCCCAGGGCAAGCGCGACCCGCTCACGATGACCAAGCGGTTCACGCCGGTGCCGCGCGGCATCGCGCTGGTGATCGGCTGCAACACCTTCCCGACGTGGAACGGCTACCCGGGCCTGTTCGCCTCCCTGGCCACCGGCAACGCCGTGCTCGTCAAGCCCCACCCGCGCGCGGTGCTGCCGCTCGCGCTCACCGTCCAGGTCGCGCGCGAGGTGCTCGCCGAGGCGGGCTTCGACCCGAACCTGGTGGCGCTGGCCGCCGAGCGGTCCGGGGAGGGCATCGCCAAGACCCTGGCCGTGCGCCCCGAGATCCGGATCATCGACTACACCGGGTCGACGGCGTTCGGCGACTGGCTGGAGACCCACGCCCGCCAGGCGCAGGTCTACACGGAGAAGGCCGGCGTCAACACGGTGATCGTGGAGTCGACCGACGACTACAAGGGGATGCTGTCCAACCTGGCCTTCTCCTTGTCCCTGTACAGCGGCCAGATGTGCACGACCCCGCAGAACCTCCTCATCCCCCGCGACGGCATCCGCACGGAGGAGGGCACCAAGTCGTACGACGAGGTGGTGGCCGACCTCGCCCGGTCGGTCGACGGGCTCCTCGGGGACGACGCGCGTGCAGGCGGGCTGTTGGGCGCGATCGTGAACCCGGACGTCAAGGCGCGTCTGGAGGCCGCGGCAGGGCTCGGCGAGGTCGCCCTCGCCTCGCGTGAGGTCGGCAACCCGGAGTTCCCGGACGCGGTCGTCCGCACCCCGGTGATCGTCAAGCTCGACGGTGCGCGGAAGTACTGGGAGGGGGCCGACGACGAGGCCGCCTACATGAACGAGTGCTTCGGACCGGTGTCCTTCGCGGTCGCGGTCGACTCGGCGGGGGACGCGGTGGAGCTGCTGCGGCGGACCGTCCGGGAGAAGGGCGCGATGACCGTCGGGGCTTACACCACCGACGAGGTCGTCGAGGAGGCCGTGCGGGAGGCCTGTCTGGAGGAGTGCGCCCAGCTGTCCCTGAACCTGACGGGCGGGGTGTACGTCAACCAGACGGCGGCGTTCTCCGACTTCCACGGGTCGGGCGGCAACCCCGCGGCGAACGCCGCGCTGTGCGACGGAGGGTTCGTGGCCAACCGGTTCCGAGTGGTGGAAGTCCGGCGTTAGTTCCCCGGCGGGGCGCTGGTTCCCTTACGGGGCGCTGGTTCCCTTACGGGGCGCTGGTTCCCTTACGGGGCGCTGGTTCCCTTACGGGGCGCTCCAGTGGAACAGGGTCATGGCCACGCTCGTCGCCAGGTTGTAGCTGGAGACCTGGGGGCGCATCGGGAGCGACACCAGGTGGTCGGCACGCGCGCGCAGGTCGGCGGAAAGGCCACTGCGCTCGGAGCCGAAGGCGAGCACGGCGTCGTCCGGGAGCTTCAGTCCCCGGATGTCCTCGCCGTCCGGGTCGAGGGCGAACACCGGCCCGGACGGCAGCTCGGCCACCGTCAGCCGCTCCACGGCGGTCGCGAAGTGCAGGCCCGCCCCGCCCCGCACCACCGTGGGGTGCCAGGGGTCGAGGGTGCCCGTGGTGACGACGCCGGTCGCGCCGAAGCCGGCCGCGAGGCGGATCACGGCGCCCGCGTTCCCGAGGTTGCGCGGATGGTCGAGGACGACCACGGGGGCGGTGCGGGGTGTGCGGGCCAGCGCCCGCAGATTGGCCTCGCGGGAGGGACGTACCGCCAACGCGGCCACCGCGGTGGGGTGTGGACGCGGGACCAGGGAGCGGTACGTGGCCTCCGGGACCTCCACCAGGAGCGCGTCCAGGCTGTCCCGTACGTCCGGGGCCAGCTCGTCGGTGAGGGCGAGCGCCGCCTGCCGGTCACCGGTCACCGCCACCAGGACCTCGGCCCGGAACCGCACGGCGTGCTTGAGGGCGTGGAAGCCGTCGAGCAGGACGGAGGTGTCGGCGAGGCGGTGCCAGGCGCTCACGGCGCTTGCGGGGTCCTTCATGCGGTGAAGCCTACGTGCGGGTCCTCGGCGGGCTCCGGGACGCGCGGCTCCTGAGCACGCTGGCCCGGCAGCTTACGGGCGCCGGACGGAAACAGCCGTCCACGCGCGCGTGCCGTCCATCCGCCGAGGCGTCGCAGGAACGACGTGGGCAGGAACACCGCGTCGGCGGCGATCATCGCGAGCGAGAAGAACGGCAGCCCGAGGACCACGGCGATCACGGCGTGCTCGGTCATCATGGCGGCCAGCAGGACGTTCTTGACCCGCCGGTTGATCAGGGTGAAGGGGAAGGCGACCTGGACGGCGACCGTCCCGTAGGTCACCAGCATCACCATCGTGCCGTGTGAGGCCAGCAGGTCGGACAGGGCGGGCCAGGGGGAGAAGTAGTCCAGGTGGAGCGGGTAGTAGACGGCGGTGCCGTCCTGCCAGCGCGAACCCTGGATCTTGTACCAGCCGGCGGTCGCGTAGATCAGACAGGCCTCGGCCATGATCACGAGCAGGGCCGCGTTGTGCACGGCGTTCGCGACGACGTCGAGCAGGATCCGAGGCTCCGCCGTGCGCGTCAGGCGCCCTACGGCCCACCACAGCGCCTGAAGGGCCCACAGCCCCCAGAAGACCACCAGCCAGCCGGGACTGAGCCACCCCGCGCCCGTCGCCGCGGCCAGCACCAGGCCGAGCGCCGCCCACAGGACGAGACCGGCCCGGTCCTGGACCCCGGCCCTCGGAAGGTCCCCACGCGCGCGTGCCTCCCGAGCGCGCCGCGCCCGCCGGACATCGAGCGACCACACCTGTCCGCAGCGCGTGAACACCAGATAGATCGCCATCAGGTGGATGACGTTGTCGCCGCCGTCCCCCATGAAGATGCTGCGGTTCTGCAGCGAGAGCACGCCGACCATGAAGAGCACGGACATCGTGCGGGTCCGCCAGCCCACCAGCAGCAGGAGGGCGGAGAGGACGGCGAGGGCGTAGACGGTCTCGAACCACACCTGGCTGTCGGACCACATCAGGATCGTGAAGGCGTGATTGTCCGCGATGAGCCGCTGGGCGAGGTCCCACTTCCACGGTCCGTCGGGCCCGTACATCTCCTGGCGGTGCGGGAACTCGCGCAGCAGGAACGGCAGCCAGGTGGCGGCGAAGCCGATGCGGATCACGGCCGTCTGGTACGGGCCGAGAGCGGCGTCGGTGACCCGGGCGATACCGCGCGAAATCGACACTGCGATGCGGTTCATCGGGCGCTCGCCTCCGTCCGCGCGTCCGTCACGTCCTCCTCGGGAACGGTCCACCAGGGCAGCTCGTGCACGACGGGCGTCTCGGACACCTGTTCCTCGCTCCATTTGGGGGGCGGCACGTTGGTGGTACGGGACCGGACCTGGACGCGTTCGACGACGGCGCCCTTGCCGCCGGCCCCCTCACGATCCAGACGCACCACGACGACGCGGCGCAGATAGCGCTGGGAGAGATCGCCGCGCAGGCCCGTCGGGCGGTTCGCGTTGTCGTGCGTGCCGATGTAGAAGTCCCAGGCCCGGCGCAGTTCGTTCTGCTGGGTGTGGCTCGGCAGCAGATTGCCGTCGATCGCCGCGCCGTCCAGTGCGGACAGGTCGTACCAGCCGGTCTCGGTGATGCCACCGTCCGTGGTGCGGACCTGGGCACGGACCTGGACGTCGATGTTCTGCTGCAGCGGGTTGGGGGCGAAGAGCTTCCAGTTCTGCTCGAACTCCGGGTAGATCCAGTCGTCGATCGCCCGGCCGTGCTGCTTGGTGACCGTGTTCGAGGGTGCGACGTGCAGGAACACCATGCCGAGGTGCACACAGGCGACGACCGCGACGGCCGCGAGGGCGAGGGCGGCGACGATCTGCGAGCGGAGGGGAAGGCCGGCTATGCCGGTGGGAGCGGGGACGGAGGCGGAGGCGGGGACGGGGACGGGGACGGGGACGGGGGGATCGGCGGGGGTGGAACCGGCCGTGGCAGGGGCCTCGGGCAGGGAGCTGTCAGGGCCGTCCGGCAGGTGCCGGGCCTTCGAGCCCTCGTCGTACGCGTCCATTCCGCCCCGCTTCCCGATCCCGGTCCGATTC
Organism: Streptomyces sp. NBC_01450; assembly: GCF_036227505.1. Classification (NCBI taxonomy): domain Bacteria; kingdom Bacillati; phylum Actinomycetota; class Actinomycetes; order Kitasatosporales; family Streptomycetaceae; genus Streptomyces; species Streptomyces sp. NBC_01450. The sequence continues at coordinate 5,818,863 of NZ_CP109480.1, forward strand.
CCGCCGCCGGGCCGCGCGGCGCCGTGGCACCGGCGCGCACCACACCGCGGTGTGCGCACGGGAACGGTACTCAGGCCGGACCGCCCAGCACAGCCCCGATCGGCACAGTGGGCACAACAGCGACACAACAGCGACCCCGAGGTTATCCACAGCGGTGGACACCCTACGGCCGCCCGCCCCCACACGTGACGTGACCAACCGAACGATCGGTCTGCCAGAGTGGTGAAGCTTCCACGCCGAGCCGTTCCCTTCTTGTAGAACCTGTTCTATCTTGACGCTCCGTCAGATCCGGTGTCCGCCGGGTCGGTGGTCGGTGCGTGGGAGGACGGGACCGTGGACTTCACCTTCACCGAGGAGCAGCAGGCGGCGGTCGAGGCGGCGAAGGCGGTGTTCGGCGGGGTCGCGCCGGACGCGGTGCCCAGCCCCGCGGTCACCGCGGGCGCCGTCGCCGACGACTTCGACCGGGCGCTGTGGGCGAGGCTCGCCGACGCGGACCTGTTGAGCCTGTCGCTCGCCGCGGAGTACGGCGGGGCGGGCCTGGACGCGATCGCGCTGTGTCTGGTGCTGCGCGAGGCGGCGAAGGTGCTGGCGCGGGTGCCGCTGCTGGAGAGCAGTGCCGCGGCGGTGGCCGTACAGGCGTACGGCGGCGAGGAGTTGAAGGCGGAGCTGCTCGCGCGGGCGGGCCGCGGCGAGGTCGTGCTGACCGTCGCGGCGAACGGGCGGACCGGGCACGACCCGGCCGAACTCGCTGTGACCGCACGGCGGGACGGTGACGCGTGGGTGCTGGACGGGGTGCAGACGGCGGTTCCATGGGCGGAGAGCGCCGACTTCACCGTCGTACCCGCGCACACGGGCGGCGGCCGGACCGTCCTCGCGCTGGTACCCCGGATCCACGAGGGGGTCGTCCTCGGTGAGCAGGTCTCCACGTCCGGGGAACGGCTCGGCGAGCTGCGTCTGGAGTCCGCGCGGATCGCCGCCCGGGATGTCATCGACGCGGACGGGGCCTGGCAGTGGCTGCGCGAGCTGCTGGCCACCGGGACGTGCGCGCTGGCGCTCGGCCTCGGTGAGCGGGTGCTCGGGATGACGAGCGCGTACACGGGCAAGCGGGAGCAGTTCGGGTTCCCGGTCGCCACGTTCCAGGCCGTCGCCGTGCAGGCCGCCGACCGCTATATCGACCTGCGGGCGATGGAGGCGACGCTGTGGCAGGCGGCGTGGCGGATCAGTACGGGGGCGGGGGGCGCGCTTCCGGCGTCCGGGGACGTGGCCGTCGCCAAGATCTGGGCGTCGGAAGGGGTACGGCGGGTCGTACAGACCGCGCAGCATCTGCACGGAGGGTTCGGCGCCGACGTCGACTATCCGCTGCACCGGTACCACGCCTGGGCCAAACAGCTCGAACTGTCGCTCGGACCGGCGGCGGCGCACGAGGAGGCACTGGGGGATCTGCTCGCGGCCCATCCCCTGGGCTGAACGCCCACGCTCACGACACGTCTTCCTGGGCTGGGTGCAGTGCCCAGCACGCCGAAGCTCCCGCGAACCCGTGCCGGTGGCTACAGCACGAAGCCGGGGGCGCCCTTGTCGTCCACCACCGGGCGACCGGCGGCGGCCCAGACCTGCATACCGCCGTCGACGTTCACGGCGTCGACGCCCTGCTGGACCAGGTACATCGCGACCTGCGCCGAACGGCCCCCGGAGCGGCAGATCACATGGACCCTGCCGTCCTGCGGCGCCGCCTCGGTCAGCTCGCCGTAGCGTGCGACGAACTCACTGATGGGGATGTGCAGCGCCCCCGCGGCATGGCCCGCCTGCCACTCGTCGTCCTCCCGGACGTCCAGCAGGAAGTCTCCGTCCGCGAGATCCCCGACCTCGACCGTGGGCACACCAGATCCAAAACTCATACCCCCGACGCTACCTGACCGAGCAGGCGCCCCGACCCCTAGGACCTGTCCTGGCCGACCAGCCGGGCCAGTTCCTTCTCACGTTCTTCGACCTGGGCCAGCAGCTGCTCGGCGACCTCCTCGAGGAGCTGGTCCGGGTCCTCCGGGGCCATCTTGAGCATGGCGCCGATGGCGCTCTCCTCCAGCTCGTGGGCGACCAGGGTGAGCAGTTCCTTGCGCTGGGCGAGCCACTCGAGGCGGGCGTAGAGCTCCTCGCTGCGACTCGGCTTCCACTCCTTGGGCACCGGGCCCGCCGCCCACTCGTCGGAGAGCTCCCGCAGCAGGGCCTCGTCGCCCCGGCTGTACGCGACATTGACCCGGGAGATGAACTCGTCACGCCGCCTGCGCTCGTCCTCGTCCTGGGCCAGGTCGGGGTGGGCCTTGCGGGCCAGCTCGCGGTAGAGCCTGCGGGCCTCGTCGCTGGGGCGCACGCGCTGCGGCGGGCGTACGGGCTGGTCCGTCAGCATCGCCACGGCCTCGGGGAACAGCCCCTCGGAGTCCATCCAGCCGTGGAAGAGCTCCTCGACCCCGGGCATCGGCATGACCCGCGCCCGCGCCTCGTCCGCCTTGCGTATGTCCTCCAGGTCCCCGGTGCGTGCGGCGACCGCCTCGGCGATCTGCGCGTCCAGTTCGTCGAGCCGCGAGTACATCGGGCCGAGCCTCTGGTGGTGCAGACGCGAGAAGTTCTCGACCTCGATGCGGAAGGTCTCCACGGCGATCTCGAACTCGATCAGGGCCTGCTCGGCCGCCCGCACGGCCCGCTCCAACCGCTCCTCGGGCCGCGCCTGCGCTTCGGGCGCCGCCGCCTCGGCGGGGTCGTCCTGGGCATGCGCATCCCCGGCGCCCTGGGGCCGGGGATCCTCGGCCTGGGTACGGTCGGACTGGCTGTGCTCGGCTTCCGGGGTCGTCACCCGACCAGACTAGGCCCTGTCGTCAAACTCCCGTCGTCCGCCCGGAGGGCGGGCCTCGCGCGGCCCAGTGTCCGCCACTGCCCCGGCTCCCCGCTCACACCCCGAGTTCCGCCGCCACCCGCCCCTCCCTGATCGCCGCGACCAGGTCCGCGTGGTCCGCCTCCGTGCGGTCGGCGTAGGCCAGCGCGAACGACGCGATGGACTCGTCGAGTTCCTCGCTCTTGCCGCCGTACCCGGCGATGAGACGGGGGTCGGCGGTGTGGGTGTGGGCGCGGGCGAGAAGGGCGCCGGTCATACGGGCGTAGTCGTCGACCTGGTCGGCGGCGAGGGCGGCGGGGTCGACGCTGCCCTTGCGGTTGCGGAACTGTCGTACCTGGAAAGGCCGGCCTTCGACGGTGGTCCAGCCGAGCAGGATGTCGCTGACGACCTGCATGCGCTTCTGGCCCAGGACGACCCGGCGGCCCTCGTGCGGCACCTCCGGTATGGCGTGCCCGGCCGTCGCCAGGTGCGGGAGCAGCGCCGAGGCGCGGGCCTCCTTCACCTGGAGGACGAGGGCTTCGCCGCGGTGGTCGAGGAGCAGCACGACGTAGGAGCGGGTGCCGACGCTGCCGGTGCCGACGACGCGGAAGGCGACATCGTGCACCGCGTACCGGGCGAGGAGGGGGAGGCGGTCCTCCGAGACGGTGGTCAGGTAGTGCTCCAGCGAGTCCGCGACCGCCGCGGCCTCCGCGTCGGGTACGCGACGCAGCACCGGAGGAGCGTCCACGAAGCGGTGGCCGCCGTCCTCCACCGGCCGGGTCGACTTGGCCGCGAACCGTCCACTGGTGTTGGCCCGCGCCTTCTCCATGACCCGCTCCAGGGTGCCGAGCAGGTCGTGGGCGTCGGCGTGGGAGACGAGTTCCTCGTCCGCGATGGCGTTCCACGCGTCCAGCACCGGGAGCTTCGCGAGCAGGCGCAGGGTGCGTCGGTAGGCACCGACCGCGTCGTGGGCGGCCTTGCGACAGGTGTCCTCGTCCGCGCCCGCTTCCCGGCCCGCGAGCACGAGCGAGGTGGCGAGGCGCTTGAGGTCCCACTCCCAGGGGCCGTGTGCCGTCTCGTCGAAGTCGTTCAGATCGATGACCAGGCCGCCGCGCGCGTCTCCGTACAGGCCGAAGTTCGCCGCGTGGGCGTCACCGCAGATCTGGGCCGCGATGCCGGTCATGGGGGTGCGCGCGAGGTCGTACGCCATGAGCCCGGCCGAACCGCGCAGGAAGGCGAAGGGGGTTGCGGCCATCCTGCCGACCCGGATCGGCGTGAGCTCCGGGATCCGGCCGAGGTTGGACTCCTCGACGGCGGTCACCGCGTCCGGCCGGCCGGCGTCGAAGGACAGCTCCGCGTGCGCGCCGCGGGGCACCCGTCGGCGCAGCGCCTTGCCCTCTTCCTTGGGTGAGCCCTGCGCGGGCCGGCCCGCGAATCCCCGCACTCCGAAGACCCCGGAGATCCGGGACATCTGCCGCCCCTGTTCGCTCTGCCCGTCCTGCTCGCCCGGTCGGCTCCGCTGATCCTGCTGCACCTGAACCGCAGCGCCAAGGTCCGTCATACCGACTGCCTCCCCCGTCACGCACGAACATCAACTCGTGATGACCGTACCGCCGGTGGCTGAAACGCGTCAGACCCTGTGGACAACTCCCGGCCTGGGGAAAACCCCGCCCCTCGCAATCAGCTCACGATCGGCCCCGGTGCTCACGATCGGCCCCGGTTCAGGGGCACTTGCGGAGTTCACCCGGGCACGGCGGGCTCTCCGGCAGGTATGTCTCCGCCCAGGTGCCGAGTTCCATGAGCGCGGGCTGCAGTGCGGCGCCCGCCTCGGTCAGGCCGTACACGACCCGCAGCGGAGGGCCCTCGTCGACCTCGCGGACGACCAGTCCCGCCCCGCCGAGTTCCGTGAGGCGGTCGGAGAGCATCCGCTCGCTGATGCCGGGGATCGCTCTGCGCAGGTCGGCGAAGTGCGCGGGGTGCTGCAGCAGCACGGACACGACCAGGCCGGTCCAGCGCTTCCCGAGCAGCTGGAAGACGCGGGTCATGTGGTCGTCGACCCTCTGGCACGGCCCTGCGTCGTGAGTCACCGGCTCTGGCATGGGTCCAGAGTACTGTGTTTCGCGTGAGGGGATGAAAAAAAGTAAGTAGCTGTGTTATCTCTAGTCCTGTACGAAAAGTTTGCCCCCTCCCCTTGGAGATTCCCATGGCCACCCTCCTGCACATCGACTCGTCCGTGTTCCCGGGCGCAGCCTCCGCCTCCCGCACGGTCACGGACTCGTTCCGCAAGGCCTGGGAGGAGCAGCACCCGCAGGGCACCGTGATCTACCGCGACCTCGCCGTGAACCCGGTCCCGCACATCACGGCCGACGCCCACACCGCCGGTTTCGCCCCCGCGGACGCGCACACCCCCGAGCAGGCCGCCGCCTTCGCCGAGCGTCTGCAGTTCATCGAGGAGCTGGAGCAGGCGGACGCGATCCTGATCGGCGCGCCCATGTACAACTTCACGATCCCCTCGACCCTCAAGGCGTGGCTGGACCAGGTGATCCTCATCGGCCGCACCGCCATGACCGAGGACTCGAAGGTCAAGGGCACGCCGGTCACGGTCGTCGCCAGCCGCGGCGGCTCCTACGCGCCGGGCACCCCGCGCGAGGGCTTCGAGTACGTCCAGAACTACCTGGAGGCGATCCTTCGCGACACCCTCGCCCTGGACGTCCACATCATCGTCCCGGAGCTCACGATGGCGCCGCAGAACCCCGCGATGGCCGACCTGATCCCCCTGTACGAGGCCTCCCGCGCCAAGGCCGCCGACGAGGCGGTCACCAAGGCCAAGGAGTTCGCCGAGCGCGTCGCCGCGTAGCGCCTCCGGGGGAAGGCCGAGCAATCCCCGCCGCGCCCCTACGGCGTGATGGCCCCGCAGGTCACGGACCTGCGGGGCCAATCACTGCGCATGGGCCGCCGAATGCCCACTGCCGCGGGGGATGGATCGCAGCGGGCATCCGGCGGCGGTACCGGGGGGACGAGCGGGCTCAGCGGACCGAGCGGACCGAGCCGTCTACTTGAACGCCGGGAGGCTGCGGCTCACCCAGCTGGAGAAGGGGGTGGCCGGGCGCCCCAGGACCTTCTCCACATCGGGGCTGACCCGCTGTTCGGCGGGGAGCGGGGCGCCGAGGATGTCCAGGGTGCCGGGGATGACGTCCTCGGGCATGAACTGGGCCATGTGGGCGTGGGCGGCCTCTCGGGTCAGTTCCACGAAGGTCACTTCCTCACCGATCACCTCGGCGATCACCCCGGCCTGCGCACGCGGGCTGACCGCCTCGGGGCCGGTCACCTCGTACGTACGACCGGCGTGGCCGTCCTCACGCAGGACGACCGCGGCGACCGCGGCGATGTCCGCGGGGTCGACGACCGGCAGCGCGACGTCACCGAACGGGGCGAAGACCGTACGGTCGGCTCGGACCGACTCGGCCCAGGCGAAGGCGTTGGAGGCGAATCCGCCCGCGCGCAGGATCGTGAAGTCCAGGCCCGAGCCGCGTACGGCCTCCTCGAACTCACGCAGCCTGCCGTGCGAGGCGGAGTCGGGGCGAGTGGCGTTGATCTGCGAGGAGAGCAGGACGACCCGCTTGACCCCGGCGTCCTTGGCGGCGGCCAGCAGGTCGGTCGCGGCCTCGCCGTGACCGAGCAGTTCGCCGGCGAGCAGGATGAAGAAGGCGTCGGCGCCTTCGAGGACCGGCCGCATGTCTTCGGCGCTGCCGAGGTCGGCCTGGGCGTGGCGGACACCGTCCGTCGGGGAGGGCAGCGGGCGGCGCGAGACCGCCACGACCTGCTCCCCCGCCTCGGCGAGCGCCTCGATCAGCGGACGCCCGACATTTCCGGTGGCTCCAGTGACAACGATCATCAGTAACAACTCCCTAGTGCGTTAATCCGAACCAGTAATCAGCAGTCATCGGCTTCATCGGTGGGGGCACTTCATCGGTGGAGGGGGGAACGGTGTGGGAAATCCGCCGGTCACCCGTGGTGAGCGGCCATGACAGGGACGCTAACATCCTCCGTATAGTAGGTACCTAGAGGAAAGTGGCTATCCAAGTGGGCGAATTCCTCGCGCCCGCCGTACACCGCGGTGAGCGAGCGGCCCAGCCGTACGAGCGACTCCCGCGCCTCCGGGGGATCGAGCACCTCGACGCGGCCGCCGAGACCGGCCAGCTGCGCGGCGAGCACCTCCACCGACGGGCCGTCGGCCGTGAACTCGACCCGGCCGTCGATCTGGACCTCGCCGGTCCGCAGCCGCCCGCCCAGCAGTTGCCGCAGCACCGGCAGGGCGTCGTGGTCGGCCCGGGCCCGTACGGTCGCCGCGGTCAGCCGTTGTTCCACCTCGGCGGCGAGCTCCCGCCATGCGGCGGCGAGGTCGAAACCCTCCGGGCGCCGCACCGGTTCACCGGTCCTTGTCGCGGAGGTGACCCGGCTGAGCCGGAAGGTGCGCAGCCCCTCCTCCGTCCCGGCGACGAGATACCAGCGGCCGGCCTTCGAGACCAGGCCGAGCGGGTGCACCGTGCGCTCGCCGGGCGCCTGGTCGGGGTGGGCGTAGCCGAGCCGGACCTGTTCGCCGTCGAGCACCGCCCGCTCCAGGGCGTGCTGGTGGGGACCGCTGCCGCCCGCCGTGCGCGACCAGTCGACACCGTCGATGAGGATGGCCTTGGCGGCCGCTTCCGCGTGCGGCCGCATGGGCGCGGGCACCGCCCGCATCAACTTCCGTAACGCCGCGCGCAGTTCGGGTGAGGCCGACAACGGGCCCGCGGCCAGGAACAGCGCTCCGATCTCCCGCGAGGTGAATCCGGTCAGATCGGTGCGGGCACCGCCGACCAGGCTCCAGCCGCCGCCCCGGCCGCGCTGCGAGTAGACGGGGACGCCCGCGGTGGTGAGGGCCTCCAGATCGCGGCGTGCGGTGCGTTCGGACACCTCCAGCTCCTGGGCCACCTCACGCACGGTCACCCGCCCGCGCGCCTGGAGCAGCAGCAGGGTCGCCACCAGACGGTCAGCCTTCACAACAACCGCCCCCCTCCGGGTTTTTGAGATGTTTTGAGCCAATACATCTATTTTCAGCTAGATCTGATGAGCCTTCAGTAATAGGCCACAAGATGACCTGTTTGACGCCGACGATGAGGACATGACTCACGACATGGCTGACAGCGCGAATTCCCCCGCCAACCCGCCCGCCGACCCCCGTGGCGGCCTGTTCAAGGCCGTCGAACTCACCGGACGTACGCTCGCCGCGCTGCGCCCCGAGCAGTACGACACCGTCACCCCGTGTCCCGACTACGCGGTCCGCGACATGGCCAACCACGTGGTGTCCGTGCTGCGCCGGGTCGCCGTCATGGGCGCGGGCGGCTCCTTCATGAGCGTTCCGCACTTCGCCGAGGACGTCGCGGACGGCGACTGGGCCAAGGCCTGGGCTGAGGCGACGAAGGAGTTCGACGCCGTGTGGTCGGACCCGGCCGTGCTGGGCCGCCAGATCGGCCTGCCCTGGGGTCCGGTTCCCGGGGTGGTCGCCTCGGTGATCTACACCAACGAGTTCGTGCTGCACGCCTGGGACCTGGCGAAGGCGACCGGTCAGAGCCCCGAGTGGGACCCGGAGATGCTCGCCGCTCCGCTGGCCAACATGCGCCGTGCCGTGCCCGCGGAACCCCGCGGCGGCCAGGTGCCGTTCGGACCGGTGGTGGAGGTGCACGAGGACGCTCCCGACATCGACAAGCTGGTGGGCTGGTACGGGCGTCGTCCCTGACGGGGCGACGCGGCAGACGAGCGAGCGGGCGGGCCGCCGGACATCGATCCGGCGGCCCTTCCACAGGTCCGGGTTCACGAAGCGTCAGGCTCCGATGCCCTGGGCGAACTTGAAGTAGCGGTACGGGTCGTACTTCGCCTTCACGACCTTCAGCCGGGCGTAGTTCTCGGCGTAGTACGACTGCCGCCAGTCCGGCAGCTCCGCGTCCATCCAGTTCTGGTACGTCTCGCCGTTGGACAGCGGGTCGACGGTGTCGAACCCGTGGTCCACCCAACTCGTGGCGACGGCCTGGGCCTCGGCGGTGACCTGGGCCGGGTCGTTGATCAGGACCCGGTAGTTGACGGAGAAGAGCGAGTCGCGGTGCACGTACGCCGTGTCGGTGCGGGCCGGGTCGTTGGCCGCGCCCCCGAAGAAGTGGAAGTCGAGGTAGCGGGACTGCCCGGCCCTGCGGTCGGCGTCGAAGGCCGTCACCACATCCGCCCAGCCGCTCTGCGCATAGGGCGCGCTGCCCAGCCGGGTCCGTTCCAGACCGAAGGCCGGCCGGGTGAGCACCCCGCTCGGGGACTTCCCGGCACGCTGGCACTGGTCCTGGGTCAGGGTGCCGCAGCCGAAGATCATCATCATGACCTGCTGGTACGTCATGACCGCGTCCTGGCGGGCCGTCACCGCGCCGGTCAGCGCCAGCAACCGGGCGGACTCGGCGGCCAGTTCGGCCGGGGTGCCGCGGGAGGCGAGGAAGACGTTGAACGCCGGTACGGTGCCGGGCGCCGCGTCGGCCTGGACGAGGTAGGCGCCGCCGCCGATGGTGCGGGGGGCGTCCACCAGCCACTGGCCCACGCCGTGCAGCACGTGGGCCGCGCGGTCGTACGGGAAGATCAGGTTGCTGATCGCCATCTGGTCGCCCTCGTGCGGGGTGACCGTGAAACGGGTGACGACGCCGAAGTTGCCGCCACCGCCGCCGCGGATCGCCCAGAAGAGGTCGGGGTGGCTGGTCGGGGAGGCGGTCACCACGCAGCCGTCGGCGAGGACCACCTCGGCCGAGGTGATCGCGTCGCAGGCCATGCCCGTCGGGCGGGTCAGGAAGCCGAATCCGCCGCCCTGGAGGAAGCCACCGGCCGACACGGTGGGGCAGCCGCCCTCGCTGACCACCAGGTTGTGCGGGGCGAGCGCGTTGAGTATCTCGACGTTCTTGGCGCCGGGACCGATGTCGACGGTGCCGCTGCCGACGGTGATCGCGTTGAGCCGCGACACGTCGATGATCAGGCCGGGCGTGGTCGAGTAGCCGGCGAAGCTGTGGCCGCCGCTGCGGACGGCGGACGGCAGTCCGTTGTCCTGGGCGAAGCGCAGCGCGACGGAGACGTCGGAGGAGCTGACGCAGTAGGCGACGGCCCGCGGGTTGACCGAGTCGAACTGGCCGAGTTCCAGCTGCTTGGCCACGCCGTAAGCGGAGTCGGTGGGCAGCACCAGCTGTCCCTGGAGCTTGCCCGCGAGGGTGCTCCAGGGGGCGGAGGAGCCCGCGGAGACGGGGCTGTTGGGCAGGACGGCCAGGCCGACGGCGGCGGTTCCCGCACCGATCAGTGCTCTACGAGTGATCACGGATGTCCCAAGGTTCTAGGAAACGGTGGATGTAGGTGGAAGTCAGTGGGGGCGACGCAAAGAAGAAAGGAAAGGAGAGGAACAAGGGGGCCGGCGCCGGGCCCACGGGGGGAGGGTGGGCCCGGCGCCGGATCCGGGGGGGAAGTGGCTCTGTGAAGGCGGGCCCGGGAGGCGGGGCCTTCGAGGAGAGGACTACGAGGTGAGGATTACGAGGTGAGGACTTCGAGACAGGGCCGAGGTCAGGACACCTTGCGGCCGCGCACCCCCTGCTTGACGACGCCGGCCAGCATCGAGCGGCCGAGGTCGCGCATCTCCTTGGGGCCGGAGGTGCTGGCCCACCACATGAACTTCATCATCGTGGGGGTGGTGGCCCGGAAGAACCGGAGGTCCTCGGGGCCCTTCCAGCCGAAGGGCGTGTTGACGGACTCGCAGTCGCGGATCGCCTCGAAGACGATGTCCGCGGCCTTGTCGCCGTCGATCTCGCCTGCCTCGTACCGCTCACAGGTCTCGGCGGTGGTGTCGAAGAGGACCTTGAAGGCGTGGCTGTCCGGCCACCACAGGCCGGTGTAGGGCGCCTTCTCCATCTCCTTGAAGTGCCGGTCGTCGCCGTCGAGCTGGAAGTTCTGGCGGGCCATGATCTGGCGCATGGTGGCCGGGGTGGTGAAGCAGGCCCACACCCGGAACACCGCGTTCCACAGCCGGAAGTGGCTGAAGGCGATGTACGAGCTGTTGACGATCTTGTCGTTGTACTCCAGGAGCCCCTGCTCCAGGCGCTCCACGTACTCGAAGCGCTCCTCGGTGAAGTCGTTCTCGCGCAGGGCGTCCAGGATCCGGTAGGCGAGGGCGTCGACGACCTCGAAGGTGTTGGACAGACCGCGCGAGTACAGCGGGTCGATGAAACCGGCCGCGTGCGACATCAGGCACCAACGGGCGCCGATGGTGCGCTTGGAGGAGTACTGGAGGCGGTCGGTGGAGACCCACTCGCGGATCCGCTTGGCGCCCTCGAACTGCCGCTTCACGGCCGGGTACATGTCGAGGTAGTGGTTGAACTCCTGGTCCGGCGTCATGTCCTTCGGCTTGGGGTACAGCCGCTCGTCGAAGGTCAGGCCGACACTGCAGGCCGGGTTCTTGGAGTCCTTGTAGTTGTCGAACGGGATGATCCAGAACCAGCCCCGCTCGATGAGGTGGTGCAGGGTGCCGCCGTGGAAGGGCGACTCGGCGGGCGGGCGCAGCGCCTCGGGGTAGTTGCACACGTCGTCGTAGGGCTTGATGCCAACGTAGTGCGTGAACAGGGAGCGCGCGTGGTGCTTGTGCCGGGGCGGGTTCTCGCGCAGGTCGAACTTCTGCGCGAGCGGGGAGCGGAAACCGCTGGCGTCGATCAGGTACTTGGCCCGGAAGACCTCGCCGTTCCTGCCGGTGATGGTGACGCCGTCGTCGTCGACGTCGAGGTCGGTGGCGAACCAGTTCTGGCGCAGCGTGCAGCCATACTTGGCGGCGACGTTCAGATAGTGCGAGTCCGTGTCCTGGCGGAAGAGGTGCACCGCCTCGGTGAGCATCTTCGGGATGACGAACATCGTCGCCTCGTGCGGGTCCGGCTCGCGGTTCGGCCGGTGCGTGACGAAGCCGAAGCTCTGCTTGCGGCCGTGCGTCGGACCGATGTGCTCGGTCACCGCCTTCACGTCCAGCATGTGCTTGATCTCGGGCACGTCGTAGCGCACGGCCAGAATGTGCAGCCACTCGACGAGCTGGGGGTTCTGGGACTCGCCGACGGCGAACCGGGGGTGCTGACCGGCGTCGATGAGCACCACGTTCGCGCCCTGGCGGGCCAGGATCGCTCCCATGATCGAGCCCGCGAGGCCCGACCCCAGGATGGCTACGTCGCATTCGGTCCACTCGGCGGCCTTGTCGGCCTTCTTCGCTTCCTCAGCCTTGGTGGGCAAGACCGCACTCCTCTTTCTCGTTTCACGGACGGGTCGGATGGGTGGCGCGCGTCCTACTGGGGGGATCGGGATCGACGAGAGGAACTCAGGCGGCGGTGCCGGGCTCGCCGAACCACTGGGCGAGCGCGTCGGTCAGGCCGTCCGTGGAACCGTCGGCGCCGACCCAGGCGATGTAGCCGTCGGGGCGTACGAGGAGGTCGGCGGCCGGGGCGGCGGCGTCGGGCCGGGTGGCGGCGACGACGTCGACGCGGTCGGACCAGGCGGCCGCGGCCTCGCGCAGCGCCGCGTTGTCGTGCAGGTCGAGGAGGACCGGGCGGCCCTGGTGCAGCAGCTCGTACGTGCTCGTCTTCTCGTCGCCGACCAGCAGTTCCTGGTCGGGCAGCCGGCGGCCGAGCAGCGGGTGGCCGCCCTCGACGGCGCCGTAGGTGATGTCCAGGCCGGTGACCAGGCCGACGAGGTGACGTCGTACGTCCTCGATCTGGACCAGCTCGGCGAACAGGTCGCGCAGCGGCTGGGCCTCGGGGCCGCCGAGGTAGAGGGTGCGCTGGACCAGGGTGTTGTAGACGATGCGGGCGCCGACCGGGTGGCGCTCGGAGTGGTAGGTGTCGAGCAGGCCCTCGGGGGCGTGCCCCTTGACCGCGGCGGCGAGCTTCCAGCCGAGGTTGACCACGTCGCCGACGCCCGCGCTGATGCCCTGGGCGCCGATCGGCAGGTGGATGTGGGCGGCGTCGCCCGCGAGGAAGACCCGGCCCTTGCGGTACTCGGCGGCGTGCCGGCTGGCGTCGGTGAAGTAGCTGGTCCACAGCTGCTTGGCACCGCTGATGTCCTCGCCGGTCACCCGCTGGAAGGCGGCGGCCACCTCCTCGAAGGTGGGCGGCTCCTGGGTGGGGCGGACACCGGCGCCGCGCTCGAAGACCACCACGCGAGTGGCGCCCGGGCCGAGCGGCAGGACCACGACCATGCCGGCCTCGCCGACCTCACCGGTGGGGCGCAGCCGCAGCTGGACTCCGGCGACGTCCGCCATCTTCATCTCGATGGTGGCGCTGACGCCGGGGAAGTCGATCCCCGCCAGGTGGCGGACGGTGGAGCGGGCGCCGTCACAGCCGACGACGTACGCGGCGCGCAGCGTCTCGACGCCCTCCGGGCCCGCGACCTCGACCTGGACCCCGTTCTCGTCCTGTGTCAGGCCGATGACCTCGTGGCCCCGGCGGACGTCGGCGCCCAGACCCACGGCCCACTTGTTGATGATGGCCTCGGTGCGCGACTGCGGAACACCGCGGACACCGAAATTACCGCCCTCGACAATGCGGTAGTCGATGGGGAGTCCACCGAAATGGCCGCCGGGTATGGTCTCCAGCGGACCGAAATCCTCGAGAAGGCCGCGCTGGCCGAATTCCTCGATCGTACGGGCGGAGAATCCCAGCGCGCGGGACTGCTGCATCGGCTGTTCCAGCCGGTCGAGCACGATGACCGAGAGACCCGACAGGCGCAGTTCTCCCGCGAGCATGAGGCCCGAGGGTCCCGCTCCGGCAACGATCACATCGGCATTGAAGGCGTCCATATTCCCTCTCCCGCTGGCGTTTTCTCCAGTATTCCGAGGGCTCCCGGGAAGCTGAATGGCCGCCGATACAGGACTCTGACAAGTTCGTCAGAGGCCTTGCAGCTACTGGGTGGTACGGGGTGCCAAGCGGCCTCGGGGGCGTGCCTGCACCCCCCGAGGCCGCTTAACAGGCGGAGCATGCGAGAGGGTGCCGGAAGAGTCTTCCGGCACCCTCTCGCCCCGTATGTGCTCCGGGAGTTCGGTACGGGCCGTTCAGTACAGGCCCATCACGCGGTCGACCGCGATCTCGATGACCGCGAGGCCCGGGGGCTGCGGCGGCTGGGACCAGTACCGCTTGGCGTAGCGGCGCATCCCCTCCACCACCCGGGGCGGGTCGGTGGAGACGGTGGCCGGGCCCTCCAGGGTGATCCAGCGGGGTCCGACCAGCTGGCACACGGCGGCCCGGCCACCGGCCCTGGCTAACAGGTTGCGCGACTTGCGGCGGTGCACCGTGGTCATCACCCGGGCCAGGCCCGCCTCACCGTCCCAGGTGAACCGTACGGGCGCGACGTGCGGCGTGCCGTCCGGGCGAAGGGTGGTGAGGGTGCACAGGGCGTTCTCGGCGAGGAACTCCTCCGCCGCGGCGGACAGGGGCAGGGGCTTGGACATGGCCGGGTCCGTTCTTCCGTCGTCCGACTTCGGTCTTCTGGTCTGCCGTCAGGCGTGCGCGGGGACGGCCGCGGACTGCTCGGAGGACCTGGTGAACGGGAGCAGCACCAGGGTCACCACGAAGGCGGCCGCGGCGAAGCAGGCACCCACGAGGAAGGCGTCGTGGAAGACGGTCGTACGGGCCTCCTGGACCAGGGCGGGAACACCGTGGGCCTTGGCCGTCAGCTCGTCGACCCGGCGGAAGGCGTAGGTCGCAGCGACCGCGAGACCGAGCGCGCCGCCGACTTCCTGGGCGGTGTTGATGAGACCGGCGGCCAGACCCGACTCGCGCTCCTCGATCCCCGCGAACGCGGAGACCTGCAGCGGGACGAAGGACATTCCGAGGCCGAGGCCCATCAGGACGAAGGCCGGCAGCACGTCCGTCAGGTAGGAGGCGTCGGACGGGGCACGCCACAGCAGCATCATGCCGGTCGCGGCGAGCGCGAGGCCGACCAGCAGGACGGGCTTGGCGGCGACCTTGGTGACGATCTGGGAGGCGACGCCGGCGCCGACGGCGGTGAGCACCGCGAGCGGCACGTACGCGAAGCCGGTCTTGACGGCCGAGTAGTCCAGGACCTGCTGCATGAAGAGGCTGGCGAAGAAGAACAGGGTGACGCAGGTGCCGAGCAGCAGGATGGCGATGCCGTTGGCGGCGCGCAGCGAGGGGCGGCGGAAGATGCCGAGCGGCATCAGCGGCTCCTTGGCGCGGCGCTCGATGACGATGAAGGAGGCGAGCAGGATCGCGGAGAGGACGAACCCGCCGATGACCCGGCCGGTCGGGACATCGGAGTCGGAGACGGTCTGACCGAGGGTGAAGATCAGCAGGACCAGGCCGGCGGTGAGGGTGACCGCACCGGCGACGTCGAAGGACTTGCTGCGCTGGGCGGAGCGGCTCTCGCCGACGACCATCGGGGCGACCAGGGCGCCGATGACGCCGATCGGGACGTTGATGAAGAAGATCCAGCGCCAGCCGGGCCCATCGGTGAGCAGACCGCCGAGGGTGACACCGGCGACGGCGGCGAGACCGCTGAGCGCGCCCCAGGCACCGAGCGCCTTGTTGCGGGCCGCGCCCTCTTCGAAGTTGTTGGTCAGCAGGCTCAGCGCGGCGGTGGCGATGAACGCGGCCCCCAGACCCTGGGCGCCGCGGGCGCCGATCAGCATCGCGGCGTTCTGCGAGACCCCGGCGAGCAGCGAGGAACCGGCGAACAGGAGCAGACCGGTCTGCAGCATCCGGCGGCGGCCGAGGGTGTCGGCGAGCCGGCCGGTCAGCAGCAGGAAGCCGCCGAGGAGCATGCCGTAGGTGGTGACGACGTACTGGAGAGCGGTGGTGGAGATGTTGAGCTCGTCCTCGATGGTCGGCAGGGCGACGTTCACGATCGACACGTCGAGGAAGGTCATGAAGCCGGCCAGGCAGAGGAAGGCCAGGATGAGGCCGGGGCGGCGGACCGGCCCTGCCTCGCCCGCCGCCTTGGCGGCGCTGTGGGTGGACTCTTGGATGGACATGTCACTCCCTAGGAGCATGAGGATTCTCGGACGGGGACGTGCAGGGAGGTACTGGCTTTGCTGGCTTCTCGGAAGCTAGCATCCTGAGTAAAGTAGGTACCTAGAGGAAAGTGACTTCCCGAAAGGTGACGGTCGGAATGAAGGACACAGCCACGCAGGGCCGTACGGCCGCGAGCGGCGCCGCCGACGCGCCCGGCACGCCGGTCGTGACCAGCCCCGAAGCCGCGCACGCGGCCGCCATCGGCCCGCAGAGGTGCCCGATCGCCCCGGTCCTCGACATCGTGTTCAGCCGCTGGACCACGCCGATCCTGTGGACGCTGAACGCCTTCGGCACCCAGCGCTTCGTGGAACTGCACCGCAACATCGGCACCATCACGCCGAAGGTGCTGACGCAGCGGCTGCGCCAGCTGGAGCGGGACGGGCTGGTGATCCGCACGTACTACCCGGAGGTGCCGCCCCGGGTGGAGTACGAGATCAGCGATCTGGGACGGACCCTGGCCCCCCTGTTCGCCTCGCTCTTCGACTGGTCGACCGGCCACCTGCCGCTGGTGGAGCAGGCGCGGCAGGCGTTCGACGAGGCGGAGGAGCAGGCAGCGGCCCGCCACTGAACCTGGTAGGTCCCTCAGCTCCATGCCGGTGTCCGCATGGAGCCCTGGAAGAAGATCAGCGGGTCCTCCTGTTCGGCTTCGGAGGGCGCGCGCAGACCGACGACCTCGCCCAGCAGGATGGTGTGGTCGCCGCCGTCGTACTCGGTGACCAGCCGGCACTCCAGATGCGCGAGCGCCTCGCTGAGCACCGGCAGGTCCAGGACGGACCTGTGGTGCGGGACCTCCTCGATCCGGGCGGTCCGCCGACCGGCGAACGCCCAGGCCACGGGCTCCTGCCGTTGTGTCAGGAAGTTCACGACGAAACCGCCGGACTCCTGGACCACGGGCAGCAGCCGGGAGTCGTCGTGCAGGCAGATGAGCACCAGCGCCGGCTCAAGGGAGACCGAGGTGAAGGAGTTCACCGTGGCGCCCGTGGCGTTGTCGCCGCTGCCCGAGGTGATGACCGTGACACCGGTGGCGAAGTGCCCGCACACGGTGCGCAGCGCGCGGCCGTCGACCGGACCGAGCTGCTCGGGGATGGCTTGCGAAACGGGGATCACGACAGCCCTCTCGTTCTCGGATACGGGGTTACGGAGTTACGCGGTTACGGAGTTCGGGGTTACCGGAGTTGCGGGGGTTGCCTGAGTTACGGGGGTGCCGGGGGCGTTCCTGATCAGGCGGCGCGCGTAGCCGGGGCCTCGGACGGCTCGGACGGCTCGGGCACGACGGCCGGCACCGGACGGCGCCTGGACAGCAGCGGACCCGCCATCGCCGTCGTGACGAGGGCCATGATCACGAGCATGGTGAACATGCGGGTGTCGAGCACGCCCAGGCTGACGGCCGCGTTGAGGATGATGAGTTCGGTCAGACCCCGGGTGTTCATCAGCAGCCCCAGGTCCTTCGACTCGCGCCAGGAGAACCCGGCCAGCCGCGCCGGAAGGATGGCGCCGACCAGCTTGCCGGTGCAGGCCACGACGATGATCGCGGCGAGCGCGACGTAGTCACCGCCGGTGAGCGAACCGAGGTCCACGCCGAGCCCGGTGACGATGAAGAAGACCGGGAGCAGCACGACGCTGACGTGGTCCATGGGCTTGCGCAGATGCTCCGCGAGGACCATGGCAGGCTCACGGGGCATCACGAACCCGAACAGGAAGGCCCCGAAGATGGCGTGGATGCCGATCCAGGTGGTCAGCCAGGCCGAGGTCAGGGCACCCGCGCACAGCACCGCGAGCAGCGCCGACCAGCGCTCGGTGGCCGCCCAGCGCCACACCAGCCGGGCCACCAGCGGCCGTACGACCAGCAGCATCCCGGCCACGTAGAGCGCGCTGTAGAGGCCGATGCGGCCGAGGTCGGAGTAGTTCCCGTTCGCCGTGACCAGAGCCGAGACATAGGCCAGCAGGCACCAGGCGAGCAGGTCGTCGATGGCGGCGCTGGCCAGCGAGAGCGAACCGGCCCGGGTGTCCAGGAGCTTGTTCTCGGTGAGGATCCGCGCCAGTACGGGGAAGGCGGTCACCGACATCGCGGTGCCGATGAAGGTGGCGAACGCGACGAAGGAGATGTGGTGTCCGGCCACCGTGGAGTGCTCGTCGTACAGGAACGGGGCCAGCGCCACACCCAGGCCGAAGGCCATCGCGATCGACGAGAGCGAGACGCCAGCGGCGAGCCGGGCGTGCGGCCTGATCAGGCGCTTCTCGAACTCCCAGCCGACCACGAACATGAACAGGATCAGACCGACCTGGGAGACCGCGGACAGCAACGGCCGCACGTCGGCGGGGAAGAGGCGCTCGGTGAGGTTCCCCGGCAACAGGCCGAGGACGCTCGGGCCGAGCAGGATGCCCGCGGTGATCTCGCCGACCACCATCGGCTGACGCAGCTTCTGCGCGAGCCTGCCGAGTGCGGCGCCGGCCACGAGCACCAGACCGATGTCGGCGAGCATGATCGCGAGTTTCATGTCCTGGGGACTGGCCGCCGCCAGAGTCGTCATTGGGGCTCCCGGGGTCGGGGCGGGGTGCCGCGGGTCCACAGCACGCGGAAGGTCAGGGAGGAGAGCCGCCATCCCTCGGCGACGCGGCGGGCTTCGCCGGTCGCGAGGGTGCCGACCTGGAACAAGGGCTCGTCCGCCGCGTCGGGGTGATGCACATGCGTCGAGACGAGGTTGGCGCGCAGCACGGCCCGCTCACCGGCGTCGTCGAGGTCGACGACCGCGGGCGAACCGAGGTGCTGGGTGGCGGCGAAGGCCGCCAGCGCGTCACGGTGGTAGCCGGCGAGTCCATCGAGGCCTTCGTGCCGGCTCATGGGGAACTCGACCAGGGCGTCCTTCGTGAAGAGCCCCCGCGCCCACGCGTCGTCGAGTTCGTCGTCGTCGAGACCGATGAGGTACCGGTCAAGGAGAGTGGATATCTCTAATATTTCCGGGCCTGGCTGCATTACCTGAGCATGGCGCCCGCGCCAATCGGCAACCAAGGCCGCTTTTCACAGCCCTGACGAAGTTGAGAAAGATCTGACACGGCCCTCAAACAATTGACAAATGAGCCGTTAATCCTGAACTGCCGAGCCTTTCACATGGGCAGATCTCCTTGCCATGCTGCATTCGTAGCTCCACTCGCACCTCCATTCGCACCTTCATTCGTACTCCCATTTCCTCGAACGGAAGAGACGAGAGAATGCCGAAGATCGCAGCCGATGGTCAGCACCTGACCGTTCTCAACCTGTTCTCGACCGACGCCGCCGAGAAGCAGGTCAAGCTGCTCGCCGCGATGCGCCAGATCGTCGACACGGCGGCCTACGAGGGCTGGATATCCAGCACGGTCCACGCCGGACAGGACAAGCCGGGAACGGCCAACTTCATCCAGTGGCGCAGCACCGAGGACCTGGAGAGCCGTTACGCCGGTGAGGAGTTCAAGCACCGCACCCTCCCGCTCTTCGGCGAGATCACCACCTCGATCCGTCTGCTCCAGAACGAGATCGTCTTCACGCAGCAGAAGCCGGAGCTGGGCGGCGTCACCGAGATCTCCCCGTCCCGCGACGACTACACGGCCATCGAGCTGTTCGGCGTACTGCCGGAGAACCAGGAGGACCTGATCGACGCCCTGGGCGAGTCCCAGACGTGGCTGGTCGACGTCCCGGGCTACCGCACCCACACGGTGCTGCGCGGCCTGCGTGCCCGCGGCATCGAGGGCAAGTTCGTCGTCGTCTACTCCCAGTGGGACAGCAAGGAGGCGTACGACGCCTTCCGCTCCGTGCCCCAGGGCGAGCGCTCCCCGGAGCGCCAGAAGGTCGACGCCCGCGTCGCCGCGCTCCAGACCTGGCAGGACGAGAACACCTACCAGGTCGTCCACACCCGCGCCGCGGGCGAGTGAGCCACCCGGTGGCGGGACGACCGGTCGGGCGGCGGCCGTCCCGCCACCGGGTCCGCACGTTGTTTCACGTGAAACACCCGCAGCAGAGGCACGCCCAACAGAAGTACGCATGGCAGAAGCACGTATGACAGATCGCGCACGGACGCGGACGCACGGGCGCGTTCCCATCCCCACTGGCTGGCCGCTGCCGGGAATCCCCCACCCGGCAGCGGCTTTTCTGTCCGTCACGTTCCCGTTCCCGTCCCGCCCCCGCGCGCCACACCAGGACGAGGAGACAGCACGCATGGAACACCCGGGCATGCGCCAAGTCGCGCACGAGATCACCATCGCGGTCCCGGTGGACACCGTCCACCGGCTGATCGCCGAGGTGGGGAACTGGCCGCGGATCTTCCCCTCGGTCATCCACGTCGAGTACGAGGAGGCTCCCGAGGGCGAGGAGCGGCTGACGATCTGGGAGACCGCACCGACCGCGGCGGGCGAACCGCGCTGCCGTCCGCTGCGCCGGATCGTCGAACCCGCCAAGCTGCGGGTGAACTTCCAGCACCTGGTCACCGCGGCCCCCGTGGCCGGCCTCGGCGGTGCCTGGCTCGTCGAAGAGCTCGGGGAGAACGCGTCCCGAGTACGGCTGCTGCACGAGTTCCGGGCCGTCGACGACGACCCCGGGGCCCTGGACCGGATCGGCGCCGAGATCGACCGGAGCGCCGTCGCGGAACTCGCGGCACTGAAGGAGAACGCGGAACGCGAACACGCCGACGCCGAGTTGACGTTCTCGTTCGAGGACACCGTCTACGTCGACGGTTCCGCGAAGGACGTGTACGCCTTCATCAACGAGGCGAACCTGTGGTCGGAGCGCCTGCCGCACGTCGCCACGGTCCGTCTGGAAGAGGACACCGTGGGGCTCCAGACCCTGGAGATGGACACCCGGGCCAAGGACGGCTCCGTCCACACCACCAAGTCCTACCGGGTGACCTTCCCCCACCAGCACATCGCCTACAAGCAGGTCACCCTGCCCGCCCTGATGACCCTGCACACCGGCCACTGGACCTTCACCGACACCGACCAGGGCGTCGCGGCCACCTCCCAGCACACCGTCACCCTCAACACCGACAACATCACCCGCATCCTCGGTGACACCGCCACCGTCGCCGACGCCCGCGCCTACATCCACACCGCCCTGTCCACCAACAGCCGCGCCACCCTCACCCACGCCAAGGCTCACGCGGAGGGCCGCCGTTGACCTCGACGGTGCGCCGGCTCGCCGTAGCGCGAGGGGAGTTGGACGTGTGGCTGCTGCCGCCGCCCGACTCGCCGCGTGACGTCCCGTACGACGAGCTCGACGCGTACGAGAGAGGTCGGGCCGACTCCTACCGTCGCCCCGACGACCGCCAGATGTATGCCGCGGCGCACGTGGGACTGCGCCGGGTCCTCGCCGGTTACACCGGCATCGAACCGAGCCGGCTCAACCTCGCCGGCGAGCGGTACAACGGCAACGGTGAACGCCACGGCCGGCCCGTGGTGCTCGGTGTGCCCGGCGGCGCCCCCCAGTTCTCGCTCTCGCACAGCCACGGCCTGGCGATCGTGGTGGTGGCGGAGTCCCGGGTGGGCGCCGACGTCCAGCGGCTGCCGTCGCCCCAGACCGCCGAGGCGTGTCTGCCGGCGCTGCATCCGGCCGAGCAGGAGGAGCTCGGGAAGATTCCCGAGCACGAACGGACCATGGCCTTCGGCCGCCTGTGGACACGGAAGGAGGCGTATCTGAAGGGGCTGGGCACCGGGCTGACCCGGGGGGCCGACCTCGACTACCTCGGTGAGGCGGGGCTTGCCGAGCGGCCGACGGGTTGGGTGGTGGGCAACCTGCCTCTGTGCTCCACCCACATCGCGGCGGTGGCGCTGGCCGGGGCGGGCGATCGGCCCGTCGCTCTTCGCGCCGTGCCCACCGCCTATCTGTACGCCCCGGACGCGGTCGAGCGGCTTGTGGAGATGGAACCGGGGCTGCGGTCGATGCTCCGGGATCCTGCCCAGCATGGGGATCTCGAACGCTGAGGTCGGACCCACCAGGGGCGCGGGGTTGTGACATTGTGCGGCTCCGCCGCGTGGGCGCGACCAGCCACAACCGGTCCGCAGATTCCCCGACGCCCTACAAGCCCAAGGGGCCGGAGAGTTCCTGTGAACTCTCCGGCCCCTTCGCCCTGTTTCTCCCCCGGAGGGCCCGGCTCAGGCCGCCGCTCGCCAGGTGCGGGGGCCGTCGAAGCCCGTGACGCGTTCGGGGCGGCGCCACAGGGCGACGACCTGGTGCTTGCGGGCCGTGTCGTCGGGCACGACGCCGGGACCCGCGGTGACGGCCATCAGGACCGCGGTCAGCGCGGCCAGCTCCTCCGGAGAGGGGCAGCCGCGCTCGATCCGGAAAAGCGGACCGGCCACGGGTTCGGGGGCGGGATCGGGATCGGGATCGGCGACGGGGACGGGGACGGGGCGCTGGACGCTCATGGTTTCCTCCCTGCTCACTGGGGCGGGTTGCCGTGCTTGCGGCGCGGCAGCTCGGCGTGCTTGGCGGCGAGCATGGCGAGCGAACGGGCCAGGACCGCCCGGGTCTCGCGCGGGTCGATGACGTCGTCGACCAGCCCACGTTCGGCGGCGTAGTAAGGGTGGACCAGCTCCTCCTTGTACTGGTCGATCTTCTCCTGACGCATCGCGTCGGGGTCGTCCGCGGCCGCGATCTCCCGCCGGAAGACCACGTTGGCGGCCCCCTCGGCGCCCATGACCGCGATCTCGTTGGTCGGCCAGGCCAGCGCGATGTCGGCACCGATGGAGCGGGAGTCCATCACGATGTACGCGCCGCCGTACGCCTTGCGCAGCACCACCGAGACCCGCGGCACGGTCGCGTTGCAGTACGCGTAGAGCAGCTTGGCTCCGCGCCGGATGATGCCGTCGTGCTCCTGGTCCACGCCCGGCAGGAAGCCGGGCACGTCGACCAGCGTGACCAGCGGGATGTTGAAGGAGTCGCAGAACTGCACGAACCGCGCGGCCTTCTCGCTCGCCTTGATGTCCAGGACACCCGCCATGGCGGCCGGCTGGTTGGCGACGATGCCGACGGTGTGGCCGTCGATCCGGGCCAGGGCGCAGACGATGTTCGGCGCCCAGCCCGCGTGCACCTCCACGTAGTCGCCGTCGTCGACGAGTTCCTCGACGACGCCCCGCATGTCGTACGAGCGGTTGCCGTCGTGCGGCACCAGGTCGAGCAGCACGTCCCCGGACCGGTCGCCCGGGTCGCCGCTGACGTGGCGCGGCGGCAGCTCGCGGTTGTTGGACGGCAGCAGCGACAGCAGATAGCGCACCTCGGCGAGGCAGCTCTCCTCGTCGTCGTGGACGAAGTGCGCCACTCCGGAGACAGCGCCGTGGACGTCGGCGCCGCCGAGCCCGTTCTGGCTGATCTCCTCGCCGGTGACCGCGCGGACCACGTCGGGCCCGGTGATGAACATCTGTGAGATGTCCCGGACGGCGAAGATGAAGTCGGTCAGGGCGGGCGAGTACGCCGCGCCGCCCGCGCACGGGCCGAGCATCACGCTGATCTGCGGGATGACACCGGAGGCCCGGGTGTTGCGCTGGAAGATGCCGCCGTACCCGGCGAGCGCGGAGACACCCTCCTGGATGCGGGCGCCCGCACCGTCGTTGAGGGACACCAGCGGCGCCCCGGCGGCGATGGCCATGTCCATGATTTTGTGGATCTTGCAGGCGTGGGCCTCGCCCAGGGCGCCGCCGAAGACCCGGAAGTCATGGGCGTAGACGAAGACCGTACGGCCCTCGACCGTGCCCCAGCCGGTGATCACACCGTCGCCGTAGGGCTTCTTCGCCTCCAGCCCGAAGCCGGTCGCCCGGTGCCGGCGCAGCGGTTCGACCTCCTGGAAACTGCCCTTGTCCAGCAGCAGTTCGATGCGCTCGTGCGCGGTCAGCTTGCCCTTGGCGTGCTGCCGTTCGGTCGCCTTCGGGTCCTGCCCGGCACGGGCGATGTCCTTGCGTTCGGCCAGCTCCATCAGCCGGCCGCCCAGTTCGATGGGTATCGCGGGCTCCATGTACGGATCTCCCATTCAAGTGGATCAAAGTGGATCAGGAGGAAAGACGGTTCGGTCAGCGGGCGAGCAACGCGGTCAGTTCGCCGACGGTGCTCTCCCGCAGCACCTCGGCGGGCACCTCGGCGTCGAGGGCGCGCCGGATCCGGCGCCCCAGGTGCAGGGCGTCGAGCGTGTCCAGGCCCTGGCCGCGCAGCGGCAGACCGGGCGAGAGCCGGTGCCCCGGCGGGACCGCGAGCAGGTACTGCAGTTCGAGGCGCAGGCAGTGGCCGATGGTGCGGGCCCGTGCGTCGGGGGTCATGGCGCGCAGCTGGACCGGGTCCGGGAGCCGGTCGAGCCAACTGCACGGTGTGTTGTCACTCAGGGGACTCATGGGGCTGCCTTTCAGGGAAAGGGCCGGGCCCGAGAGGTGCCGGTTCCGGCCGGTGGCTGGGGAGGAATCGACGTGTCCGCCCCGCGAGCAGCACCGCGAGCGCCGCCGCCGCCGAGGCGAGCCCTCCCACGTACAGGCCGGAGCGCGCACCGTGACGGACGGTGAGCCAGCCCACGAGGAGGGCGCCGAGTGGGGTGAGTCCTTGCAGGATGAGCGTGTAGAGCGCCATCACCCGGCCGCGGTAGGCGTCGTCGCTGCCCAACTGGATGCGGTGGTTGGCGGCCTGGGCGAAGTAGAGGGTGGCGAAGCCGGTCAGGAACAGCAGCACGGCCGCCCACGCGTAGGTGGGCGACCAGCCGGCCACCGTCTCGAGGATCCCGAAGGCGAGCGCCGAGGCGGTGACGGTCAGGGCGGCCGGGCGGGCGCTGCGCACGGTGGAGGCGAACGCTCCGAGCAGCGAACCGGCGGCGAACGCCGTGGTCAGCAGCCCGAACGCGGTCGCGCCCGAGTGGAAGACGGTCTTGGCGAGCAGCGGCAGGGTGAGCTGGAAGTTGAACCCGAACAGGCCGACCACGGCGACCAGCGCCAGCGGCACGAACAGGTCGGGGCGGCCGCGCACGTACCGCAGCCCGTCGACCACCTTGACCCCGCGCTCCGGCGTCGCCGTGCGCAGGAGTTCCCCCGGGCGCATCAGCCGCAGCCCGGTCACGGTGGCGAGATAGCTGGCCGCGTTGAGCAGCATGGCCGTCCCCGCGCCGACCGCGCTGATCAGCAGTCCGGCGAGGGCGGGACCCACCACGCGGGCGGTGTTGAAGTAGGCGGCGCTGAGCGCCGAGGCGTTGGGCAGCAGTTCGGGGCCGACCATCTCTCTGACGAACGCCATCCGGGTGGGCACCTCGACCGCGTTGACGGTGCCGAGGCCCAGCGCGAACAGATACAGCTGCCACAGCTGGGCGGAGCCCGCCAGGACGAGCACGGCGAGCGCCAGCGCGAGGGCGCCGGAGACCAGGTTGGCGAGGGTGAGCAGCAGCCGCTTGTCGTATCGGTCGGCGAGCCGGCCGCCGTACAGCGTGAACAGCAGCAGTGGGGTGAACTGGAGCGCGGTCACGGTGCCCAGGGCCGTGCCGGAGTCCCCCGTCAGGGAGAGCACCAGCCAGTCCTGGGCGGTGACCATCATCCAGGTGCCCGTGACCGAGACGACCTGGCCGGCCGCGAAGAGCCGGAAGTTGCGCACGGCCAGGGACCGGAAGGGCGTACGCCGGGCGCCGTCGCCCACGACCCGACTGCTCCTCGTGCCCGTCCTGCTGCTCCTTCCCGTCCTTCCCCTCCTCGCCCTCTTCGCCGTGTCCCTGGCGTCGGGCCGTGTGGTCGTCATGGCATCAGGGCGTCCTGGACGCGCCCGCGGACCGGCGCGCGAGGCATTCCTCGAAGAACGCGAACGCGCGCAGGTGGTAGGTGCGGGCGGCCCAGCCGAGGCTGATGTTGTGCCCGGCGCCGGGCTGGCGGTCGACGGCGGCGGACGGCGCCGAGGCGAAGTGCGCGGCGAGGTCGGCGACGGTGTCCTCGTCGTGGTGCCACCACAGTTCCTGCTCGGCGAACGTCAGCCGCACCGGGACCTGCACGGCCGCCGCGGCGACCGGGAACCGCCGCGGCCACTGGAGTGCCTCGGCCTGCTCGCGCGGGGGCATCGGGGCGACCAGGGTCTCCGCCTCACGGAAGGTGTTCGGCGGGTAGAAGCGCAGGGCGCCCCAGTTCCGCTTCCAGTGCCGGTGCTGGTGCGGGTCGGGGCCATGGCCCGGGTCGACCGCGTAGTCCCGGCCGAGCCCGGAGATGTCGAGCCCGAGCAGCGGCGGTACGGACGGATCCGGATCGCCGGCCTGGCAGGCGGCGTACGTCAGGGCGAGCTTGCCGCCGAAGGAGTGCGCGAGCAGGAACACCCCGGCGCCCGTCTCGGCGCGGCCGGCCAGGTGCCGCAGCGCCGCGTGCAGCGCGGCGGACTGCTCGGCCAGGGTCTGACCGCTCGGGGCGTCCGCGGCGGACAGCCCGTAGCCGGGCCGGTCGACGGCGACCATGGTGTAGCCGAGCCGGGCGCCGAGGGCCAGCAGGGAGACGTCGGGGTGGGCCTGCCCGTCGAAGTACCCGGCGCTCATCCCTCCCCCGTGCACCGCGACGACCGTGGCCCGCGGCGGCCCGGACGGCTGGGCGATCAGCGCGGAGAGCGTGACGTCACCGGCCGCCAGGGCGACGGGGCGCACACCCGGGGACATCGGGGGCATGGCCGGACCGGGTACGGACGAGGGGATGGTCTCGACCGTGGGAGCGCTCACTGGGGTACTTCCTCTCGTATGCGGGCTCTCGTATGCGTGCTCGCGCGTTCGTGCTCGCGTGCGGATCGGATGCCGGTGGTGGTGCTCAGCGGGGCTCGGGTGAGCCGAACCAGCGGTGCAGCGTCGCGCACAGCTCCGCCGAGCCGGTGTCCGCCCAGGCCACATAGCCGTCGGGACGGACCAGCACCGCGGCGGCGCCGCCGAAGGCGGCCGGGTCCTGCGGGGTGCCGGTGACGACGGTGACGCGGTCCTTCCAGCGGGCGGCCGCCTCGCGCAGCACGGAGTCGTCGGTGAGGTCGAGAAGGACGCCCTGGGCGGCGTGGAGGAGTTCGGGCGTACGGACCTCGCCGACGGCGGTGTTCAGCGCCCGCGGCGGCAACCGGCGCCCGACCAGCGAGTTCCCGAAGTCCCCGAGGTCGTAGCGGACGTCGAGATGGCTGACCACCCCGGCGAGGTGCCGCTTGACCGCGTCGAGGCCGATGAGCTCGGCGAACAGATCGCGCAGCGGCTGGGACTCGGGGCCGCCGAGGAAGACCGTGCCCTGTGCCTTGGTGTTCATCAGCAGCCGCGCGCCGACCGCGTGACGCTCGTCGTGGTAGGTGTCGAGCAGCCCCTCGGGCGCCCGTCCCTGGACGGTCGCCGCCAGCTTCCAGCCGAGGTTGACCGCGTCCTGGACACCGGTGCTCAGGCCCTGCCCGCCGGCCGGCAGGTGGATGTGCGCGGCGTCGCCGACGAGGAGCACCCGCCCGCGCCGGTACTCGGTGACCTGGCGGGTGGCGTCCGTGAAGGAGCTGACCCAGTCCGCGCCGCCGCCGGAGATGTCCTCACCCGTCAACCGCTCCCAGGCCGCGGCCACTTCGGCGAACTCCGGGGTCTCACTGCGGTCCGCCGGCGGGGTGCCGTGCTCGCACACGATGATCCGGTCCACGCCCTCCTTCAGCGGCGCGGCCATCACCATGCCGCCGGGCAGCCGCTCGCCCAGGAAGCGCGGCGGGATCTCGCAGCCGACGACATCCGCGAGGTACATGCCACGGGTGGCGGGCGTACCGGGGAAGTCGAAGCCCGCGGCCCTGCGCACCGGGCTGTGCCCGCCGTCGGCGCCCACCAGGTACGCGGCGCGCAGCGTGCGTTCGCCGTCGGGCGCGGCCACGGTGACGGTGACCCCGCTCCCGTCCTGCTCCAGCGCCAGGAACTCCCAGCCCCGCCGGATGTCGGCGCCGAGCTCACGCGCCCACTCCTCCAGTACCGCCTCCGTCTGGGACTGGGGGACGCCACGGGCCCCGAAGTGGGCGTCCTCCAGCACGGTGTAGTCGAACTGCACCCCACCGAAGTGGCCCATCGGGCTCTTCTCCAGCCCGCCGAAGCGCGGGACAAGACCGCGCTGGTCGAAGGACTCCATGGCACGGGCGGTGAACCCGAGCCCGCGCGACTGTCCGGTGGGCCGCGCCAGCCGCTCGGCGACGATGACACTCACCCCGCCCAGCCGCAGTTCCCCGGCCAGCATCAGCCCGGCCGGGCCGGCGCCGACGACGATGACGTCCGCGTCCATCTGCGCGTCCATGGGTGTCCTCTCCTCGCGCGCCCGGGCGCGCGTCGCATCGGTGGGTGACGTGCGGTGCCTCAGCTGTGCGTGTGCCTGTCCGTGCGGTGTCCATGCCTGTCGGTGCGGGCCGTGCGGTGGTACTCAGTCGTCGGCGCGCGGGGTGCCGAACCAGCGGGTCAGTGCGTCCACCAGACCGGCCGGGCCGAAGCCGGCCCAGGCCACATAGCCGTCGGGGCGGACCAGCAGGGCCTGTCCGGCCGGCAGCGGGCCGTCGGCCGCGGGGCGGTCGGCGACGAAGGCGACGCGGTCCGACCAGGGGGCCGCACTCGCGCGCAGCGCCGGGGCGCCGTCCCCGTCCAGGGACAGCAGCAACCCGCGACCGGTGCGCAACAGTTCGGTCGTCCGGCGCCGCGCGCCATGCTCCGCGGACTCCAGCCACGCGTCCGGCAACCGCCGCCCCAGCAGCGGGGGTTCGTCGGAGTGGAGCTCGGGGCCGACGCCCTCGACGTCGTACCGGATGCCGAGGCCGCTGATCATCCCGGCGAGGTGCTGCCGTACGCCGTCCAGGGCGACGAGTTCGGTGAGCAGCGCGCGGGCGGGTTCGACCTCCGGACCGCCGAGCAGCAGCTCGACCTGGGCCCGGATGTTGGCGAGGACCTGGCGGCCCACGGTGTGGCGCTCGGAGTGGTAGGTGTCCAGGAGGTCCTCGCCCGCGCTGCCGCGGACGACAGCGGCGAGCTTCCAGCCGAGGTTGAAGGCGTCCTGGACGCCCAGGTTGAGGGCCTGCCCGCCGCTCGGCATCTGGCGGTGCGCCGCGTCCCCGGCGAACAGGACGCGACCGTGCCGGTAGCGCGCGAGCTGCCGGTTGGCGTCGCCGAAGGCGTTGACCCACAGGGGGGTGCCCTGGCTGATGTCCTCGCCGGTGACGCGCTTCCAGACGTCGGTGACCTCCGCGAAGTCCGGTTCGGCGCCGCCGCGTTCGGCCGCGGGGCGCCCGAACTCGTGGACCATCACCCGGGTCACCCCCTCGCGGGTGGCGGCGATGGCGAGCCCGTGCTCCAGGCGCTGGAAGCGCCGGTCGGCGACCGCGACACCGCAGACGTCGGCGCGCAGCAGTTCGCGTGCGGCGTCCCGGCCCGGGAAAGGGGCCCGGACCAGGCGCCGTACGGTGCTGTCCTCGCCGTCGCAGCCGACCAGATAGCGGGCCCGGATGCGGACGGGACCGTAGGGACCGATGGCCTCGGCCTCCACCCCGTCCTCCGCCGTGAGGGACAGCAGCTGGTGGCGGCGCCGCAGATCGGCGCCCAGCGCGGCGGCCCGCCGCTGCAACAGCTCCTCGGTGCGGGTCTGCGCGACCTTCCACTGCCCGGGGTGCGAGCTGGGCAGCGTCAGGTCCAGCGGTACGCCGCCGAAGTGACCACGCGGCTCGCACGGCGGCGTACCGAGCTCGTCCAGCAGCCCGCGGGAGTCGAGGATCTCCATCGTGCGGGCGTGCAGGGTGGAGGCCCGGGATTCGGTGGTCGGGCCGGGGCGCTGGTCGACGACGACCACCTCGGCGCCGCCCAGCCTCAGCTCGGTGGCGAGCATCAGCCCGGCGGGGCCCGCTCCGACCACGAGGACGTCGGTGTCCAGGATGGTCGTGTCGGTGTCCTGATGGTCCGTCGTCATCGTCAACGCCTGTTCTCTGCGAAGGCCTTGGCGTGGGTGAGGGTGGCGCGGCTGTTGGTGGACAGGGCGGTGTGGATGTAGGCGCGGGCGTCGGCGACGGTGGCGGTGTCACCGAGGATGCGGGTGATGTTGTCGGTGTTGAGGGTGACGGTGTGCTGGGAGGTGGCCGCGACGCCCTGGTCGGTGTCGGTGAAGGTCCAGTGGCCGGTGTGCAGGGTCATCAGGGCGGGCAGGGTGACCTGCTTGTAGGCGATGTGCTGGTGGGGGAAGGTCACCCGGTAGGACTTGGTGGTGTGGACGGAGCCGTCCTTGGCCCGGGTGTCCATCTCCAGGGTCTGGAGCCCCACGGTGTCCTCTTCCAGACGGACCGTGGCGACGTGCGGCAGGCGCTCCGACCACAGGTTCGCCTCGTTGATGAAGGCGTACACGTCCTTCGCGGAACCGTCGACGTAGACGGTGTCCTCGAACGAGAACGTCACCTCCTCCGCCGCGTGCGCGAACTCGACGTTCTCCTTCAGCGCGGCCAGCTCGGAGCGGCTGTTCCTGTCGACGGCCTGGTCGATCCAGAGGAGGTCGTGCGGATCGTCGTCGACGGCGCGGTAGTCGTGCAGCAGCCGTACCCGGGACTCGTTCTCGCCGAGCGGCTCGATGATCCAGGTGCCGCCCATCGCGGCGACCGGCGGGGCGGTCACCTCCTGGCGGAAGGTGATGCGCAGGGCCTCGGGGTCCAGTTCGCGGCGCGAGGTCCAGTTCTTGGCCTCACCGTTGGCGGTGGCCCAGATGCGTATCCGCTCCTGGGAGCCGTCGTGCTCCACGCGGTCCACGTGGATGGTGGGCGGGAAGATCCGGGGCCAGTTGGTGACCTCCGCCAGCAGCCGGTACACGGCCGGTGCGGGCGCGGCGATCGTGATCTCGTGCTCTACCTCACGGGTCGTCATGACGCTTTCTTCTCCATGGCTGGGTACGGGCTGCCGGTCGGTGGGGGTGCTCAGAAGTTGCCGAGTCCGCCGCAGACGTTGATGGCCTGCGCGGTGACCGAGGCGGCCGTGTCGGAGGCGAGGTAGGCGACCATGCCGGCGACCTCCTCGGGGGTGGAGTAGCGGCCGAGCGGGATCTTGGCCTGGAACTTCTCGAGGATGGCGTCCTCGGAGGTGTCGTAGGCGGCCGCGTATCCGGCGCGCACGCGCTGGGCCATCGGCGTCTCGACATAGCCGGGGCAGACGGCGTTCACGGTGATGCCGGTGGGAGCCAGCTCATTGCCGAGGGCCTTGGTGAAACCGACCACGCCGTGCTTCGAGGCGGAGTAGGGGGCGCCCAGGACCACGCCCTGCTTGCCGGCCGTGGAGGCGATGTTGATGATGCGGCCACGGCTCTTGTGGCGCATGCCGCCCGTGTTGAGCACCTCCCGCGTCAGCCGGAACACGCTGTTGAGGTTGGTGTCGATGACATCGGTCCACAGCTCGTCCTCGATGTCGGCGGTGACGCCGCCACCGGACCGGCCGGCGTTGTTGACCAGGACGTCGACGGTGCCGAAGCGGTCGACCGCGGCCTGTACGAAGGCGCCGACCGAGGCGGGGTCGCGGACGTCGAGGACCGCGCCGTCGGCGTCGACGCCCTCCTCCTGGAGGGTCTTGACGGTCTCGGCGACGTTGTCCGCGCTGCGGGCGCCGATGAACACGCGGTGGCCGCCCGCGGCCAGCGCCCGCGCGGACGCGAGGCCGATGCCGCTGGTGGCCCCCGATATGAGAGCGACCCGCTTTTCCAGCGTTGACATGTGCTTCCTCTCCCTCTTGTTCTGCGGGATGGCGCTTGCTTCTGCGGGGCTGCGGCGGAGCCGGACCGGACGAGGTCACGAGGTCAGGTGAAAGGTTTCGCCCGGTCCGGGAACGCCGTCGGGCCTCAGGCGGCGGCGGGCTCGTCGGCGCCGAACTGCTGGTTCACGGCCTCGATGAGGGCGCGCGGGGTGTCGGCGTCGGTCAGCAGGTCCTCGTCGAGGACGATCCCGTACTCGCGCTCGATACGGCTGCCGGTCTCCAGGAGCGCCAGCGACTCGTAGCCGAGGACTTCGAACGGCTCGTCGAGGATGTCGCCGTCGAGGTCGACGCCCTCGTCGACACCGGCGCCCTCCTGGAGGATGCGGCGCAGGTCGTCCAGGGTGAATTCCGAAGTGGACACGTGGGTTCCTTCCCAGGTCGAAATGGATCGTTCAGTCGGGGGTCTCAGGGGCGTTGGAGGCAGGGGGAGTGCCGGTCAGCCGACGGCGCGGACCACGACGGCCGAGTTGAAGCCGCCGTAACCGCGGGCCAGGACCAGGGCGGTGCGCACCTGGGCGGTGCGCGACTGGTTGACGACCAGGTCGAGGCCGTACTCCTCGTCGGGGCTGATGTGGACCGTCGGCGGGATGAGGCCCTCCTCGATGGCCAGCAGCGCGGTGGCGACGTCGAGCGGGGCCGCGCCGGAGTACAGCCGGCCCGTCATCGTCTTGGGCGCGGTGACCGGGACGCCCCGGACACCGAAGACCGCGGAGATCGCGTCGGCCTCGATACGGTCCAGCTCCGGCACGCCCGCCGCGTCCGCGAAGACCACGTCGACGTCCTCGGGAGCGGTGCCCGCGTCGGCGAGCGCGAGTTCGATCGCCTTGCGCAGGGCGGGCTCGCGGTCGCTGCCGGGCCGCGGGTCGAACGTCGAGCCGTAGCCCGCGATCTCGCCGTAGATCTTGGCGCCGCGCTCGCACGCCGACTCGGCCGACTCCATGATCAGGATGGCGCCGCCCTCGCCCGGCACATAGCCGGCCGCGTCGGCGTCGAAGGGCAGATAGGCGCGGGTCGGCTCGTCACTGGTGCTCAGCCGGTCGCCGGCCATCTGCGCCACCCAGCCCCAGGGGCAGATCGACGCGTCGACGCCCCCGGAGACGATCATCGGGGTGCCCTTGCGGATGAGCCGCCGGCCGTGCGCCACCGCGTCGAGACCGCCGGCCTCGTCACTGACGATGACGCCACTGGGGCCCTTGAGCCCGTTGCGGATGGATATCTGACCGCTGTTGACGGCGTAGAACCAGGCGAAGGACTGGTACGCGGACACGTACTGGCTGCCCTGGCTCCACAGCTTCTCCAGCTCGCCCTGCCCGAACTCGAAGCCGCCCGAGGAACTGGCCGTGACGACGCCCATGTCGTACTCGGGCAGTTCCTTGGGGTCGATGCCCGCGTCCGCGAGCGCCCACTCGGCGGCGACCAGCGCCATCCGGGTCATGTGGTCGGTCTGCGGCAGCAGCCGGCTCGGCAGCACGTCCGCGGCGACGAAACCGGGCACCTCGCCCGCCAGGGTCGACGGGTAGGAGGACGGGTCGAAGCGGGTGACCCGCCCGATGCCGTTCTTGCCGGTCCGGGTGGCGGCCCAGTAGTCCTGTGTGCCCAGTCCGTTGGGGGCGGCGATGCCCAGACCGGTCACTACCACCGTGGTGGTCATGCCACGCTCCTCTCGGGACGCGCCAGCACCATGGCGCTCTGGAATCCCCCGAAACCGCTGCCGACCGTGAGCACCGCGTCGGTGAGCTGCTCACGGGCGACCAGCGGCACGTAGTCGAGGTCGCACTTGGGGTCGGGGGTGGTGAGGTTGGCCGTGGGCGGCACGACGTGGTTCTCCATCGCCAGCGCGGACGCGGCGATCTCGATGGAGCCGATCGCGCCGAGCGAGTGCCCGACCATCGACTTGATCGAGCTGACCGGGGTCCGGTAGGCGTGGTCGCCCAGGCTCCGCTTGAACGCCTCGGTCTCATGGCGGTCGTTCTGCTTGGTGCCCGAACCGTGCGCGTTGATGTAGTCGATCTCGGTCGGGTTCATCCTGGCCTCGTCGAGCGCGACCGTGATGGCCTCGGCCATCTCCGCCCCGTCCGGACGCAGACCCGTCATGTGGTACGCGTTCGAACGCGTCGCATAGCCCGCGATCTCGGCGTAGATGTGCGCGCCGCGCCGCTTGGCGCTCTCCAGTTCCTCCAGGACGAACACGGCGGCACCCTCCCCGAGGACGAACCCGTTGCGGGTCCCGTCGAAGGGGCGCGAGGCACGCTCGGGTACGTCGTCCCGGGGCGTCGTCGCCTTGATCGCGTCGAAGCACGCCATCGTGATCGGCGAGATCGGGGCGTCGGACGAACCCGTGATCATGACGTCCGCGGAGCCCTCGCGGAGCAGCTCCACCGCATGCCCGACCGAGTCGATGCCGGACGTGCAGCCGGTGGAGACCACCGTGTTGGGGCCCTGCGCGCCCACGGCCCACGCGACCTCGGCCGCGAAGGAGCTGGGGACCAGGTAGTTGTACAGGTGCGGGGCCGTGTAGGCGTGGTCGACCAGGTGGAGCCGGCCGCCGTCGCTGACGACGTTGTACTCCTCGTCCAGACCCATGGTCGCGCCGACCGCGCTGCCGATGGTGACGCCGACGCGGTACGGGTCGTAGGCATCGATGTCGATACCGCTGTCGGCGACCGCGCCACGGGCCGCGACCACCGCGAACTGCGCGGCGCGGTCCATCCGGCGTATCTCCTGCGGGCGCAGCCCGTGCTCCGCGGGATCGAAGTCGATCTCGGCGGCGACCCGGGAACGGAACGGGCTGGGGTCGAAGAACGTGATGCGGCGGGTGGCCGTACGGCCCTCGCTCAGCAGGTTCCAGAAGTTCTTCGCCCCGACACCACCGGGGGCGAGCACCTCGATACCGGTGATGACAACTCGTCGGCCGGTCACGCGGACGCCTCCCAGTTGTAGAAGCGTGTCGCCATCGCATCGGCCGGGGAGCGCCAGGTGGCCGGGTCGTACGCCTCGATGAACGGCTTCAGGTCCTCGCTGATCTGTATGAAGCGCGGGTCGTGCCGGGCGTGCTGGATCAGCTCACCGCCGTTGTCCGCGTCGAAGTCCTGGAGGTGGAAGTACAGACCCCGGTACTGGAAGAGCTGGCGCCGACGCGTGCCCATGCGGTGCGGCATTTCCGTGCCGTCGAAATCACCGAAAATCTTCGCGACGTCGACGCTCGACCCGGGATCCATCCGAGCCACAATCAGCGTGCTGTACATACGTTTCCCTCTCCTCGGGGCCCACCACACAACAGTTGACGAAAGCTCATATTCAGTATCTTGGGCGGTACGAGCGGTTTCAATATTCCCCGTGTCAGGGAATTGTCAGACCGGTTCAGAATTGCGCTGGAGAATGCTGGAGAACGGTGGAGAACGCTGGGAAATGCCAGGCAATTCCGGGTGATTCAGCCGGTGATTTCGCACATGGCGGCGCCCGAGGCGACG
This sequence comes from Streptomyces sp. NBC_01450, assembly GCF_036227505.1. NCBI lineage: Bacteria > Bacillati > Actinomycetota > Actinomycetes > Kitasatosporales > Streptomycetaceae > Streptomyces > Streptomyces sp. NBC_01450. The sequence continues at coordinate 5,853,994 of NZ_CP109480.1, forward strand.
GACGCGCCCACTTCCGCGGTGAGGCTCCTGACGGTCCCCGAGCGGTGGGCGTTGAGGGGCTGTTCCATCTTCATGGCCTCCAGGACGACGACGAGGTCGCCCTCCTTGACCTCCTGGCCCTCCTCGACCGCGACCTTGACGATCGTGCCCTGCATGGGCGAGGCGAGGGTGTCGCCGGAGGCCACCGGGCCCGACCTCCTGGCCGCGCGGCGCTTCGGCTTGGCGCCGGCGGCGAGGCCGGTGCGGGCCAGGGACATGCCCAGCGAGGACGGCAGCGAGACCTCCAGGCGCCTGCCGCCCACCTCGACGACGACGGACTCGCGGCCCGGCTCGTCCTCCGCCTCCGCCACCTCGGCGGGGGTCGTGAAGGCGGGGATCTCGTTGACGAACTCGGTCTCGATCCAGCGGGTGTGGACCGTGAACGGGTCGGTGGATCCGGTCAGTTCGGGGCCGAAGGCCGGGTCCTGGACCACCGCGCGGTGGAAGGGCAGCGCGGTGGCCATCCCGCCGATCTCGAACTCCTCCAGGGCGCGGGCGGCGCGCTGGAGCGCCTGCTCGCGGGTGGCGCCGGTGACGATCAGCTTGGCGAGCAGGGAGTCCCAGGCCGGACCGATCACACTGCCGCACTGCACACCCGCGTCGAGGCGGACGCCGGGGCCGGAGGGCGGCGCGAAGGTGGAGACCGTGCCCGGGGCCGGGAGGAAACCCCGGCCGGGGTCTTCGCCGTTGATGCGGAACTCGAAGGAGTGGCCGCGCAGGACGGGGTCGCCGTAGCCGAGTTCCTCGCCGTCGGCGATGCGGAACATCTCGCGGACGAGGTCGATGCCGGCGACTTCCTCGGTGACCGGGTGTTCGACCTGGAGGCGGGTGTTGACCTCGAGGAAGGAGATCGTGCCGTCCATGCCGACGAGGAACTCCACCGTGCCGGCGCCGACGTATCCGGCTTCCTTGAGGATCGCCTTGGAGGAGGAGTACAGCTCCGCCACCTGGGCGTCGGACAGGAACGGCGCGGGGGCCTCTTCCACCAGTTTCTGGTGGCGGCGCTGGAGCGAGCAGTCACGCGTGGAGACGACGACGACGTTGCCGTGGGTGTCGGCCAGGCACTGGGTCTCGACGTGGCGGGGCTTGTCGAGGTAGCGCTCGACGAAGCACTCGCCGCGGCCGAACGCGGCCACCGCCTCACGGACGGCGGAGTCGTAGAGCTCGGGGACCTCTTCGAGGGTGCGGGCGACCTTCAGGCCGCGTCCGCCGCCGCCGAAGGCGGCCTTGATCGCGATCGGCAGCCCGTGCTCTTCGGCGAAGGCGACGACCTCGTCGGCGCCGCTGACCGGGTCGGGGGTGCCCGCGACGAGGGGGGCGCCGGCGCGCTGGGCGATGTGGCGGGCGGCGACCTTGTCGCCGAGGTCGCGGATGGCCTGCGGGGGCGGGCCGATCCAGGTCAGGCCCGCGTCCAGGACCGCCTGGGCGAACTCGGCGTTCTCCGACAGGAAGCCGTAGCCCGGGTGGATGGCGTCCGCGCCGGAGTCCTTGGCGGCCTGGAGGACCTTGGCGATGTCCAGGTAGCTGGTGGCGGGGGTGTCACCGCCCAAAGCGAACGCCTCGTCCGCCGCCCGGACATGCAGAGCATCCCGGTCTGGTTCCGCATACACGGCAACGCTCGCGATCCCGGCATCCCGGCACGCCCGGGCCACGCGGACAGCGATTTCGCCACGGTTGGCGATGAGCACCTTGCGCACGATGAACCTCCCCAGACTCCGCTCGGAGCCACAAGACTGTTCGAGTGCGCACTTCCCCTTCAATACGGTCCGTTGCAGAACTGGGTCAGAATCCGCAGACCCGGGGCAGCACTTACCGGAAGAGGAAAGAAGAAGGTCAGACCTCCGTCAAATCACCGGACCCGGTGGATGGATCCACCGGGTCCGGAAAGAAAAGGAACGCGCCATTCCGTGCAGAATCTTGGAGGCCGATTGAGAGGCCGATTGAGAGGCCGACGGGAGGCTGACGGGAAGGTGCTTCGGGAGGCACTTTCAGCAGTCTCGTGGATCACGCGGATCATGGGGGGCACCCGGATCACGGGGGTCATGGGGGGCACGCGGGTCTCACGGGTCTCACGGGTCTCATGAGACGCGGATCTCGCGGGTCCCACCGGTCTCACCGATCTCGCAGGCCCGTCGTCCACTCGGTTTGTCGAGCTCGCGGGCCCGTACTCGGTCAACCGGCCTGCAGGGCCTTGCGGTACCAGGGCGCGGCAAGGGGGAAATCGGTGTCGAAACCGGCGCCGGGAGCCCGGCGCAGATCGGCCCAGAGCCGGGCACTGTCGAAGACATGGTCGGTGGTGAACATGTCGAGTCCGGACGGAGGTACGCCCTTCTCCACCAGGACCGCCCGGGCTTGGCCGGCGGTCAGCTCCCGGTCCGGCCAGTCGATCCCGGTGCACTCCGCGACCGCGCGCAGGAGGGTGCCCACGGGGACCGGCTCCGGGTGGGTGGCGTGGTAGACGGAGGCGGTCAGGTCGGCGGCGGGGGCGAGCGCGGCGGCCACCAGCAGCGCGGCCAGCTCGGATACGGCGATCACGGAGGTCCGGGCCGACCAGCCCTCCACCGTGCCGGGCAGCGTGCGCAGTATCCGGGTCAGGCCGGGCACCACCCACCTGTCGCCCTCCCCGTACACCAGGTGGGGCCGCAGGACGACACCGCCGGCCGCGAGGACGGCGTCCTCGGCCGTGGCCCGGGTGAGGGACGTGGGCGAGCGTGGATTGCGGGTCAGTTCTTCGGGCCGGTCGCCGCGGAAGGTGCCACGGCCGTAGACGGACGCGGTGCTCAGCTGGACGATGCGCGTGACCCCCGCGCGACGCGCTTCCTCGATGAGCGCCGCCGTACCACGGGCGTTGACGGCCTCGTTGGCCTCGGCATCGCCGCCGATCTGCGAGGCGCAGTGGATCAGGACGTCGACGCCGTCGCACACTCCGCGCAAGGACGCGGGGTCGGTCAGATCGGCCCGTACGACGCGAGCACCGTCCCGGGCCGGGGAGCCCTGGTGGGACGGGGGAGCGGAGTCGGGCAGGGGACTGCGGTGCGACATGAGCCTCAAGTCGCCCCGGTGCCGGGCGGCTTCGCGGGCGACGTGCCCGCCGACGAAGCCGGCGGCGCCGGTGATCAGGATGGTGGGCACGGGTCTCTCCTCGGGATGGGGACGCTCTCCCAGACGTACGGAGGATGCGGGCTCAACGGCCGTGCGGGCTCAATGGCCGTGCGGACTCAACGGCCGTGCGGACTCAACGGCGGCGCGGGCCCAGGACGAGCTCGGCGGTGAAGACGGTCTCGGCGTGTTGCGTACCGCGCACCCGCACCAGTACGCCGCCCTCCGTACCGTGCGGTTCGACCTGCGGTTCGATCCAGCAGGCCGCGTCGAACTCGGCGTAGCGCGCGAAGTTGCTCTTGAGGCCCAGCAGGAGTGCGTCCGGCATCCCGGTCGAGACGAGGGCGGCCTGCCGGGCGGCTTCCAGCAGGACCATGCCCGGTATGTGATCGACGGGGTGGTCGAAAAAGGTGGGGTGGGCGGTGTCGACGCGCAGTTCCCAGCGGTCGCCGATGCCGGAGGTGGATCCGGGCTCGGGCTCGGCGAGCAGCACGTGCCGGTCGTCGGAGTGGCCCACCGCGGCCGGGTCGATCGCGGGCGGCACGACGCGGTCGGTGGTGGTGGGCCGGCCGGCGCGCAGCCTGCGGTGGACGGCCGGGCTGGTGCAGCTGAACGCGGCGCCCGCGGTGGCCATCGCCTTTCCGTCGCGCAGCACGGTGACGTCGTAGCGCATACCGCCGAGCACCCGGCCTTTGCGGACGATGTCGCGGCAGACCGTGCGCAGTTCGACCTCCGTGGGGACGGCGTCCGCGACGAGGAGTTCGGGGCAGGTGTTGAAGAACATGTCCCACATCAGGAACTGGTGCCCGAAGGGGACGCCGAACTCGGCGTGCGCGAGCAGGGAACCGATCTGACGGACGGACTCGATCAGGAGCATCGGGTCCTGGTAGCCGCCGGACTGGGTGAAGAAGGAGTGACTGCGGGGCCATTGGGCGCTGACCGCGAATTCGTCCGGCTGATCGGCTTCCGCGGGTTCGGCGGCGGCCTCCCAACCGGTCAGCAGGACCTCGGAGACGGCGGCGCGATGGACGTACTCGCGCGGAACCGTCGTGGTCAGCCGCGGCGTCAGGGTTCGCGCCGCGGTCTGGACGGCGGGTTGAACAGCGTTTCGAGCAGCGGTTCGTGAGGCGCTGGTGCCCACCGTTGCGACGTCGTCATCGACGGACACACGGGTGGAGGTGGTGTACGACATGTACGGCACTCCTGTCTGTTTCCGAGCAGGGGGCAGCAATCCGTACCGCCGGCAGCCACCCCCCGTGGCCGACGTTCTCTCGCCCCCACAAGATACAGACATGTCTGTTCGTTTTATCAAGTAAAGCTTTAGCATCCTTCGAGTGACGAGCCGCCGTTACCGGGCGGTACGGCACGATTGCGCCACTCCGGACGCCCGATCTCGCAAACCGTGCAGACCTGCATGGTTAGCGCCAAGGACACCCCTAGGGCGAGGGAGTCCACCCCGACCGCAACCTGCCGGAAACATGACCTTGAAACGTCGGCGCGCCTCACATATACGCAGGTCATCATGGGTGGATTGGAAAAGGTACGGACCGACGCGCGGGGGATTTCGAACGCGTTGACAATCAGACAAGTCTGTTTGCTATCGTCCTCATTGCGAGAGTTCAGCAGTCCGTTCCGTGATGACGAGACTGTGCCTCAGGAGGAGCAGATGAATCGGCAAGCCGTGGATCTACTCGACGCCCGATCGCAGCGCAATCTTCCGCACCGCCCCACGATTCCCCAGCCCGGGCGGGCCGTTGCCCCACAGGCGGCCGCCGACCATCCCGGCCCCCCGGCCGGCGCACTGCGCGTCCTGGTCGTGGAGAACGATCTCAGGGCCGCCGACTCCCTCGTCCAGGGCCTGCTGCGGCAGGGGTACGCCGCGCAGAGCGTGGCCACCGGCACCAAGGCGCTCCAGGCGCACCGCGACGCCGATCTCCTACTGCTCGACCTGGACCTGCCCGACCTGGACGGGCTCGAGGTGTGCCGGGGAATCCGGGCGGTCTGCGACACCCCGGTCATCGCCGTCACCGCGCGTGGCTCCGAGCTCGACCGGGTGCTCGGACTGCAGGCCGGCTCCGACGACTACCTGGTCAAGCCGTACGGCTTCCGTGAGTTACTGGCCCGGATGGAGGCGGTGATGCGCCGGGTGCGCCAACAGCCCGCCGCCGCCCAGATCATCACCCACGGCCCGCTGCGCATCGACGTCGGCACCCGGGTGGCCACATTGGACGGGAAGCCGGTGGACCTGACCCGCAAGGAGTTCGACCTGCTGCGTCTACTGGCCTCGCAGCCCGGCACCGTCATGCCGCGACGCCAGCTCATGGCGCAGGTCTGGGACGACACCTGGTCCCACCGCGGGCGCACCATCGACACCCACGTCAGCAGCCTGCGCGGCAAGCTCGGTTCGAGCAGTTGGATCATCACCGTCCGCGGTGTCGGTTTTCGGCTCGGCCACCCGTAAGCGGCACCCGCAGGCCGTCCGAGGACCAGCTCACGACCCACAGGAGGAGCGCCCGATGAGCGCTCGAGGACCGACACGGGCCCGACCGGGAACCGACCGAAAATCGAGCCAAAACGGAAGCAAATACTCCCGCCTACTGGCGGCGTGCCGCCTTGCCGATACAATACAGACCAGTCGGTAAATTTCCAGCGGGCGAGAGCAAGGACCTGGTATGGCCACACAAGAGCGCGGGACGAGGTCGAGGCACTCGATCCTGGAGTCCGCGGCCCGGGTGTTCGACGAGCGCGGCTACGACGCGGCGAGCACCAACGACATCCTGGCCCGGACGGGTCTCACTCGAGGCGCGCTGTACCACCACTTCCCGTCCAAGGAAGCGATCGCCGTGGCGCTCGTGACCGCGCACAGCGAGGCCCTGGTGGTGCCGGACCAGGCGGTGAAGCTCCAGGCCGTCATCGACCTCACCCTGGAGTTCGCCCAGCGTCTGCAGCACGATCCGGTGCTACGGGCCAGTGTGCGGCTCGCGGTCGAGCAGACGTCGTTCTCCCGGCCGCCGCAGACGGCGTACGAGCAGTCCGGCGCCGCCATACTCGCCCTGCTGCGGCAGGCCGAGGAGCAGGGCGAGATCCTGCCCGGCGTGGACATCCAGGAAGCCACGTCGACGGTCGTCGGCGCCTTCACCGGCCTGCAGTTGATGTCCCAGGTCTACAGCAACCGCGAGGATCTGCCGGAACGCATCGGTGCGTTCTGGCGCTTCATGCTGCCCGGTCTGGCTACCCCCGGCTTGCTCGGCCGCCTCCGCACCACCCCGCCGCCGGCCCGCGAGACCGCCTGACCCTCCCTCCACACCCGCCAGGCAGCCACCCGCACCCCCTGGACCCGGCAACCTCACAACCGAGGCCCACGCCCCGGCAACACCCGCCGAACAGAACACGGCGACCCGAACACGCACTCCGGGCAGAGCCGCCTCGCCCGTGACGAACCCAGCCCGACATCTCGTCCCGGGCCCCCACCACGGGTCCCCTTCTCGTGCCGTCCCGTTCACAGGCATCGATTCCGGGCACCGGTCCTCGGAACGACCCCCCGCCCGGCCACCCGACGCGGGCAGCTCCTCCGCGGGCGAACTCACGCCGCGAGCCGTCAGACCCGCTCCCCACCCGTCCGTTCCGTCTCCGTCCGCTCCTCCCCGGCCAACGAGAACAACGGACGCAACAACACCCACAGCCGCTTGGACGTCTTGGGGTCCCACCACTCCGCGTCCGTGTGCCCCAGCGACTCCAACCCCGCGGCCACCACCACCGCCAGGTCGGCCAGATCCTCCGGCGCCGCCACGACGTCCCGGTGCGCGTCGACCACCCGCCTGCGCACCAACGCCAGTACGTCGTCACGCAGTCGCGGCGGCCCCTCCGACCCGTCCACCGCCAGCTGTATGCCGGCCCGGACGAGTTCCTCCGTGCGCAACGCCTCGCACAGGGCGACCAGGAGACGCTCCGGGGCATCCTCCACGGACCCCTCGAAGGCCTCGTCCATCAGCGCGACGACCCGCTCGTGCGCCTGCTCGTACACCGCGGCCGTCAACTCCGCGGTGGAGGAGAAGTGGTGGTAGAGAGCCCCCCGGCTCACCCCGGCCCGGCGGCAGATGTTGACCAGTCCCGCATCGGAGAGCCGGCCGTTCGCTATCAGATCCGCCGCGGCACGGACGAGAGCCTGACGGGTCTGTTCGGACCGGGTCTGCATCAGGCTGCACCTGCCTATTCCTGCTCTTGGCATGAAGGAGCGCGCGGGTGCCTCGTAGGCGCCAGCAACAACCGGAATCATACAACCATGCCTGTTTTAGTTGACAGCCCTGTGAACCCAGACCTCCATCCAACCCCCATAAATCCTGCAGCTCTTGCCCATAGCAAGACTCTTGACCGCCGGGCGATCCCGTGAGCACACCTCACCCCGAACGCCGGTCCACCCTTGACAATCAGACAAGTCTGTTTGTTACGTTGGCGATGGCCACGTTGCCCCCGGCACCCGAGCGTCATCCGAGCGTTGAGGAGTCCGATGAGCAGCACGACCGCCCCCACCGCCGCGACCGCACCCACCGGCCCGATCGCATCCACCCGCGCGATCGCTCCCGCCGGGCCGATCGCTCCCGCCGGCCCACCCCTCCCCGTCACCCCGACCATCCCCCTCGTCGGCAGCGGATTCGGCGAAGCCCTGCACGAAGGCCTGGTCCGCGCGGCGGCCCGGATGTCGCCCCGCCCGGGTCACGCTTCCGCCCTGTCGCCCACCACCGCCCTGGGCTCCTGGGAGACCGGCGCCGTCCTGGACCGCTTCACCGCACGTCTGCCCACCGCGCTCGCCCCCGCCGAGGCGGAGGTGCCCGCCCTGCGCACCACGCTGACGGAGTTCGCCCGCACCGCCCTGTCCCGGGCCGCGGACACCGCCCCTGCTCCCACCCCCACTCCCATCGCCCCGCCCGCCGCCTCCCCGCACCAGGTGGCCGCCGCGGTCGCCCTGCTCCTCGAATGCGCCCTGCTGCACGTCCTGGAGAGCGGCATCACGCACCGCGAGAGCGCGCTGCCCCGCGCGGTCGCGGTCGTCCGGCGTCTCGGCGAGGTAGTCCGGGGGGCCGGGGAGGGGATGTGGTCCGGCGACGACGGCCGCGGCGAGCGCCGCCGGCTGGCCCGGCAGCTGCACGACGAACTGGGCGGCGCCCTGTCCCTCGCCCGCCTCAGCCTCGACGCCGCCTCGACCTGCGCCCCCGCCAGTACCAGTACCAGCACCAGTAGCAGTAGCAGTACAAGGACCGGTCCCACTCCCAGCCCCACTCCCCGTACCCCTGACGCTTCCGGCGCCGTCGCGGCTCATCTCGCCACCGCCCAAAGGGCACTGGCCGAGGCGGCCCGGGAGAACCAGGCGCTCATCGACGGCATCCGCCACCGCGCCGACCTGCCGCCCCTGCGCGAGGCCCTGGAGGCCTTCCTCGCGGGCCCCCGCCCGCGCGCCGGCCGCCGTGTCCAGACCTCCGTCGAGGTCATCGGTGACGAGTGGACCCTCTCCGAGCGGCACCGGGAGGAGACCTTCCTCGCCCTGCGTGAAGCGCTGCGCGACCGCCTGGCCCGCTCGGGCGCGCACCGCGTGGACACCGTCGTGCGCATCACCCGGCGTTGGCTGTACGCGAAGGTGACCGACGACGGCCAGGGCCCCGCGGCAGGTTCCGTCGGCTCCGCCGACCGCGCGCGGGCCCTGCGCTCCCTCACCGGCCGCGTCGAGGATCTCGGCGGCCGGACCGGCATCACATCCGGCACCCCCACCGGCACCCTGCTGGAGATCCACGTGCCCCTGCGCCGACGCCCCTGAGGCCCACCCAGGAAAAGCTCCCACGGCACCACCCCATGCCTCCGGCGGGATGCCTCTGCGTCATCACTCTCTGTCGGCCGCCATGATGCCGACGCATTCTTCGAGCGCCGCGTGCAACGACGGTACGAAGGCGGCGAGTTCGGCGTCCGACGACTTGCCTCCCTCCAGCACGGCACCGACGACCGTCACCAGGACGGCGGCGGCCTTCAGCGCGTGTGCGTCGGCCAGTTCCTCAAGGAAACCGCCGGGACGCGCAACCACGAGCGCCTCCTTGCCGGTTGCCGGGTCGAAGCCGACGCTACGGAAACGCCTCGCGCTCATGCGGCAACCTCCATCGGGATGTAGTCCTGGCCGAGGGTCGCTAGGACCGCCGCCCGGCGCCGCTCCCGCTGAAGCCGCCTGCGGTCGAGTTCGTCACGCTCGCGTTCCCATACGGCGAGGTAGGGCCGGACCAGGCGCAGTCCGTCGGCGGGGATGACGTCCGCCGGGTGCAGCCCCGGCCGACGCGCGGGGGCGGGTTGGTGGGCTGGAACGGGCGGACAGACGGTGAGGGACGGTGGCGTACCGGGGCCGCGGTGCGCTCCGCGAGGAGGCAGGAAGAGGCTCAGGATCGCGGCCAGTAGGCTGCGCATGGGTCGACTCCTGTTCAGTCGGCTGAGCCCCGGCACGGAAGCTCTCATCCTTCCCGCCGGGGCGTTTTTTTGGGCTCTCATGGTATCGCCTTGTATCGATACGAAGCGATACATATCTCAAAGAGCATCTATCATCCCGCTTGCTTAGCGTCGACTTCATGAATCCTGACGCTGAGATCGATCACGGTGCGCCGCTGACCCCGTACCGGCAACTGGCCGGGATCTTGCGCGCGCAGATTCAGCGCGGCGACTGGCAGCCTGGGCGCATGCTGCCGAGTGAAGCCCAGCTCGTGCAGCGGTACGGGATCGCACGGACGACCGTACGGCGGGGGCTTGGCCTACTGGCCGAGGAAGGCTGGGTGTACGCCGTTCCCCAGCGGGGGTGGTTTGTCTCGGACCCTCTGCCACCCTCCCCCGAAAACCCCGCCTGACCGAAGCCGCACTCCCCCTCAGCCGCCCGAAGTGCCCCTGGAAAACCACCGCGGCCCCGACCGTGAGATACCTCACCGCCGGGGCCCTGTCGCGTCACCGTCCGGGCCGCAGCCCACCACAACAACGAGAAACGGGCCCTCACCATGACTTCCGTCACTGGTGAAGACCCGTTCCATCGGTTCTTCATGGTGCGCGAGGGGGGAGTTGAACCCCCACGCCCTTGCGGGCACTGGAACCTGAATCCAGCGCGTCTGCCTATTCCGCCACCCGCGCATTGGGTGTGTCTTTGGTCTCTCACCGAGTGGTGCGAGCCCCTGTCGACATGCAGAAGATTAGCACGCTGTCCGGGGTGGAATCACATCCCTTTCCCACGGCCACGGGCCCCGCCGGCACCGCACGTCTCAGGCGTAACCGGTTCACGTATCAACCTCGTACCGGTCCAGGCCATCTCTCCATGAGCAGGACAGGGTGCACAGTCAGGTGCGGGACACTGGTCTCGGAGCGCCTCTACGATCCTTGGCAGGAGTAGTGCCGGGAAGTGTTCGAAGAGGAGCCCCTGCGGGAACTTCGGGAGGGGACTTCGGAAGGCGTCGACACCCGTCGACCGGGCCGACAGGGGGAACCAGCCGATTTCCCGACGCGTGGATACGATCAGTAAGCAGTACCAGCAGGACCAGGACGACTACGGCAGGCCGTACGACACGGCGGGCCGTACGCAGTACGACGTGGACAGCACGCAGAACCAGGACGGTTACGAAGGAGGAGGTGCCCCATGGGAGTCCTGAAGAAGTTCGAGCAGCGCCTCGAAGGTCTGGTCAACGGCACCTTCGCCAAGGTGTTCAAGTCCGAGGTCCAGCCCGTGGAGATCGCCGGAGCGCTGCAGCGCGAGTGCGACAACAACGCCACGATCTGGAACCGCGACCGGACCGTCGTACCCAACGACTTCATCGTGGAGCTGAGCGCGCCGGACTTCGAGCGCCTCAGCCCCTACTCCGGCCAGCTCGGCGACGAGCTCGCCGGCATGGTGCGCGACTACGCCAAGCAGCAGCGCTACACCTTCATGGGCCCCATCAAGGTCCACCTGGAGAAGGCGGACGACCTCGACACCGGTCTCTACCGGGTGCGCAGCCGTACGCTCGCCTCCTCCACCGACCAGCAGGCCCCCGAGCGCGCCCCCGCGGGCCCGCCCCCCGGCCGGCCCGGTGGCTACGGCTATCCGTCGGCCGCCCCCGGTCCGGGCCCCACGGGCGCACCCCCGATGCCATCCGCACCGCCGCCCGGCGTGCGCCCCGGCCCCTCACCGATGGGCGCCCGGCCAGGCGGGGCTCCGGGCCCGGCGGCAGGCGGCCGTATGCGGCACTGGGTCGAGATCAACGGCACCCGCCATCAGATCTCCCGCCCGACGCTGGTGATGGGCCGCAGCACCGAAGCCGACGTGCGGATCGACGACCCCGGCGTATCCCGCCGGCACTGTGAGATCCGGACCGGAACGCCCTCGACGATCCAGGATCTCGGATCCACCAACGGCATCGTGGTGGACGGGCAGCACACCACCCGCGCTACGCTCCGCGACGGCTCGCGGATCGTCGTGGGCAGCACCACCATCATTTACCGGCAAGCCGAAGGGTGAAGCGGGGGCAATGTCAGAGCTGACCCTCACGGTCATGCGGCTGGGTTTCCTGGCCGTACTGTGGCTGTTCGTGATCGTGGCCGTGCAGGTCATCCGTAGCGACCTGTTCGGAACGCGCGTCACACAGCGCGGCTCGCGCAGGGACGCCTCCAGGCCGCAGCAGGCCGCGCGCCAGGCCACACCACCACCGCAGCGCCAGCAGGCGCCGCCGAGCGGGGGCAGCGGTGGCCGACAGCGCCGCGGCGCCCCCACCAAGCTGGTCGTCTCCGAAGGAACCCTCACGGGCACGACCGTCGCGCTGCAGGGGCAGACCATCACCCTGGGCCGCGCGCACGACAGCACCATCGTGCTGGACGACGACTACGCGTCCAGCCGCCATGCCAGGATCTACCCGGACCGAGACGGCCAGTGGATCGTCGAGGACCTCGGCTCCACCAATGGCACCTATCTCGACCGGAGCCGACTGACGACTCCCACGCCCGTTCCGCTGGGCGCGCCGATCCGCATCGGCAAGACCGTCATCGAGCTGCGGAAGTAGTGCTACATCATGAATGAGCGCGAGCGGAGCGAGCACGCAGTGGTGGTCCACACGACGGACCCCGGCGCGCTCCCGACCGGAGGGTGGGCACCGTGCGGATGTACCCGGAGCCGACGGGCGAGGTGCGCATGAGTCTGTCATTGCGCTTCGCCGCCGGATCGCACAAAGGCATGATCCGCGAGGGCAACGAGGACTCCGGTTACGCCGGTCCCCGCCTGCTCGCGATCGCCGACGGGATGGGCGGCCAGGCCGCCGGTGAGGTCGCCTCCTCCGAGGTGATCTCCACCATCGTCGCCCTGGACGACGACGTACCCGGCTCCGACATCCTCACCTCGCTGGGCACCGCCGTGCAGCGCGCCAACGACCAGCTGCGGATGATGGTCGAGGAGGACCCCCAGCTGGAGGGCATGGGGACCACCCTCACCGCGCTCCTGTGGACCGGTCAGCGCCTCGGCCTCGTCCACGTCGGCGACTCCCGCGCGTATCTCCTGCGTGACGGCGTGCTCACCCAGATCACCCAGGACCACACCTGGGTGCAGCGCCTGGTCGATGAGGGCCGCATCACCGAGGAAGAGGCCACGACCCACCCCCAGCGCTCCCTCCTCATGCGCGCGCTGGGCAGCGGCGACCACGTCGAGCCGGACCTCTCCATCCGGGAAGTCCGCGCCGGCGACCGCTACTTGATCTGCTCCGACGGCCTGTCCGGCGTCGTCTCCCATCAGACGATGGAAGACACCCTCGCCAGCTACCAGGGCCCGCAGGAGACCGTCCAGAACCTCATCGAGCTCGCGTTGCGCGGCGGCGGCCCCGACAACATCACGGTGATCATCGCCGACGTCCTCGACATCGACTCCGGCGACACCCTCGCCGTACAGCTCTCCGACACCCCGGTCGTGGTCGGCGCGGTCGCCGAGAACCAGCACCAGCTGCACGACAACGGCGCCATGCAGACCCCCGCGGGCCGCGCCTCCAGCCTCGGCCGTCCGGTACCCGGACAGGGCGGTGGCGGCGAGTTCGGCCCGCCCGGCAGCGGCGACACCACCGGCTACGACCCCGCGGGCGGCTTCGGCGACTACTCCGACGAGGACTTCGTCAAGCCGCGCCCCGGACGCAGGTGGCTGAAGAGATCCTTCTACAGCGTGCTGGCGCTCGCCGTCATCGGCGGCGGTCTGTACGGCGGCTACCGTTGGACACAGACGCAGTACTACGTCGGCACCCAGGACGAGCACATCGCGCTGTACCGCGGAATCAGCCAGGACCTGGCCTGGGTCTCGCTCTCGAAGGTGGAGAAGGACCACCCCGAGATCGAACTCAAGTACCTGCCGCCGTACCAGCAGAAGCAGGTCAAGGCGACGATCGCGGAGGGCGGCCTCAAGAACGCCCAGCAGAAGATCGGCGAGCTCGCCACGCAGGCCTCGGCGTGCAAGAAGGACGCCGAGCGTCGCGCCGCCGACACCCAGAGCGGTGCGAAGACCGGCACGGGCCAGGCAGGTGGAACCACGGGAACCACAACCACCTCTCTGACGTCCAAGGCCACGTCCAGCCCGTCCCCGACGCCGAACGCATCCAGCTCGGCACCGTCTTCGAAACCGTCCACCTCCACCGCACCCACTCCCACACCAGGCCCCAGCCTCTCCGACGAAGAGCAGAAGCTGGTCTCGCTGTGCGGTAAGCAGTAAGAAGCCGTGAGGGGCCCTGTCACACCATGAGCAGTAGTACGAACACGCCGACGCACCACACGTCGACCATCGGCTCGATCGGCGCACCGAGCCGCCGCAACACCGAGTTGGCGCTGCTGGTGTTCGCCGTCGTCATCCCGGTCTTCGCGTACGCCAACGTCGGCCTGGCCATCAACGACAAAGTGCCCGCCGGGCTGCTGGGCTACGGCCTCGGCCTCGGCCTGCTCGCAGGCGTCGGCCACCTCGGCGTACGGAAGTTCGCACCGTACGCCGACCCGCTGCTGCTGCCACTGGCGACGCTGCTCAACGGCCTCGGCCTGGTGATGATCTGGCGTCTCGACCAGTCCAAGCTGCTCCAGTCGCTGCCCAACTTCACCCAGGCAGCGCCCCGCCAGCTGATGTACACCGCGCTGGGCATCGGTCTGTTCGTCGCCGTACTGATCTTCCTCAAGGACCACCGCGTCCTGCAGCGCTACACCTACATCTCCATGTTCGGCGCCATCGTCCTGCTCCTGCTGCCGCTGGTCCCCGGCCTCGGCGCCAACATCTACGGCGCCAAGATCTGGATCTCGATCCCCGGCCTGGGCACCCTCCAGCCCGGCGAGTTCGCGAAGATCATCCTCGCGGTCTTCTTCGCCGGCTACCTCATGGTCAAGCGCGACGCGCTGGCCCTCGCCAGCCGCCGCTTCATGGGCCTCTACCTGCCGCGCGGCCGCGACCTCGGCCCGATCCTGGTGGTCTGGTTCGTCTCCATCCTGATCCTGGTCTTCGAGACCGACCTCGGTACCTCGCTGCTGTTCTTCGGCATGTTCGTGATCATGCTGTACGTCGCCACCGAGCGGACCAGCTGGATCGTCTTCGGTCTGCTGATGTCGGCGGTCGGCGCCGTCGGCGTGGCGAGCTTCGAACCGCACATCCAGACGCGTGTCCAGGCCTGGCTCAACCCGTTGCACGAGTACAAGCTCAGCCGGACCGTGACCCACGACGGCATCCTCCACTCCGAGCAGGCCATGCAGGCCCTGTGGGCCTTCGGCTCCGGCGGCACGCTCGGCACCGGATGGGGACAGGGCCACTCGGAACTCATCCGGTTCGCCGCCAACTCCGACTTCATCCTCGCCAGCTTCGGCGAGGAACTGGGCCTGGCGGGGATCATGGCGATCCTGGTCATCTACGGCCTGATCGTGGAGCGCGGCATCCGAACGGCGCTCGCGGCCCGCGACCCGTTCGGCAAGCTCCTCGCCGTCGGCCTCTCCGGCGGCTTCGCGCTCCAGGTCTTCGTCGTCGCGGGCGGCGTCATGGGCCTGATCCCGCTCACCGGTATGACGATGCCGTTCGTGGCCTACGGAGGCTCCTCCGTCATCGCCAACTGGGCGCTCCTGGGCATCCTGATCAGAATCAGCGACACCGCCCGCCGCCCGGCACCCGCACCCGCCCCCAGCCCCGACGCCGAGATGACCCAGGTGGTCCGCCCGTGAACAAGCCCCTGCGCCGGATCGCTATCTTCTGCGGACTCCTCGTCCTCGCCCTGCTCATCCGTGACAACTGGCTCCAGTACGTCCAGGCGGACACCCTGAAGTCCGACACGCTGAACCGCCGCGTCGCCATCGAGCGATATGCCACACCGCGCGGCGACATCATCGTCGACGGCAAGTCGATCACCGGGTCCGCGAAGGGCACCGGCAGCGGCTACAACGACTTCGAATACAAGCGCACCTACAAGGACGGCGCGATGTGGGCGCCCGTCACCGGGTACGCCTCCCAGGCCTTCGGCGCCACCCAGTTGGAGAGCATCGAGGACGGCATCCTCACCGGCAACGACGACCGGCTCTTCTTCCGCAACACCCTGGGCATGATCACGGGCAAGAAGAAGCAGGGCGGCAACGTCGTCACCACCCTCAACGCCGCCGCGCAGAAGGCCGCGTACCAGGGCCTGCTGAGCCGGGGCAAGGGCGCCGTCGCCGCGATCGACCCGCAGACCGGCGCGATCCTGGCACTGGCCTCCACCCCGTCGTACGACCCGTCGACCTTCGCCGGGAACTCGACGAGCGTCGACGGCAAGGCATGGACGAAGCTGGAGAAGAAGAACAACCCCGACGATCCCACGCTCAACCGGGCGCTGCGCGAGACCTACCCGCCGGGCTCCACCTTCAAGGTGGTCACCGCGGCGGCGGCGCTGGAGAACGGCCTGTACAAGTCCGCGGACGAGAACACGGACTCACCGCTGCCGTACACCCTGCCGAACACCAGCACCGAGCTGAAGAACGAGGGGAACATCCCCTGCAAGAACGCCACCATGCGTGAGGCGCTCCGTGTCTCCTGCAACACGGTCTTCGGCAAGATCGGCGCCGACCTCGGCAAGGACAAGATGCAGGCGGAGGCCGAGAAGTTCGGCTTCAACTCCGAGCAGTTCACGCCGGTACGGTCCAACGCCTCGAACTTCCCCAAGAAGATGGACAAGCCGCAGACCGCGCTCAGCTCCATCGGCCAGTTCGAGACCGCCGCGACCCCGCTGCAGATGGCCATGGTGGCCTCGGCCGTCGCCAACAACGGCACACTCATGAAGCCGTACATGGTCGACGAGCTGCAGGCTGCGAGCGTGGACCCCATCGAGCAGACCGAACCGAAGCAGCTGAGCCAGCCGCTCTCCAAGGAGAACGCCCAGATCCTGCAGTCGATGATGGAGACGGTCGTCAAGGAGGGCACCGGCCAGAAGGCTCAGATCTCCGGCGTCACCGTGGGCGGCAAGACCGGTACCGCCCAGCACGGTGTCGCCAACAGCGAGAAGCCGTACGCGTGGTTCATCTCATACGCCAAGCTCCCCGACGGCAGCTCGCCCGTCGCCGTGGCCGTGGTGGTCGAGGACGGCGCCGCGAACCGTGGAGACATCACGGGTGGCGGTCTCGCCGCCCCCATTGCGAAGAGCGTGATGGAGGCGGTCATCAACAGCAAGAAGTGACCCCTGTCACGTCCCCTTCACATCGGTGCACGTTGCGATACCGGTCCTGTATCGGGTGACGGGCTTGGCCAGGTCACAGAAGCCGAGCCGGGTACGGTATGCCCGGACGGCACACCGCCGGACCACACAAGCGTGCGGTCGGGACCGACGGAGAGGGCTGGTAGGTAGCTATGGAAGAGCCGCGTCGCCTCGGCGGCCGGTACGAGCTGGGCCAGGTGCTCGGCCGTGGTGGCATGGCGGAGGTACATCTCGCCCATGACACACGGCTCGGCCGCACCGTGGCGGTGAAGACGCTGCGAGCCGACCTCGCACGCGATCCGTCGTTCCAGGCCCGGTTCCGCCGGGAGGCCCAGTCGGCCGCCTCGCTCAACCATCCCGCGATCGTCGCCGTGTACGACACGGGTGAGGACTACATCGAGGGCATCTCCATCCCGTACATCGTGATGGAGTACGTCGACGGGTCCACGCTGCGAGAGCTGCTGCACTCGGGCCGCAGACTGCTCCCCGAGCGCACCCTGGAGATGACCATCGGCATCCTCCAGGCCCTCGAGTACTCCCACCGCGCCGGAATCGTCCACCGTGACATCAAGCCGGCCAACGTCATGCTGACGCGCAACGGCCAGGTCAAGGTCATGGACTTCGGCATCGCCCGCGCCATGGGCGACGCCGGCATGACGATGACCCAGACCGCCGCGGTCATCGGCACCGCCCAGTACCTCTCCCCGGAGCAGGCCAAGGGCGAGCAGGTCGACGCCCGCTCCGACCTCTACTCGACCGGCTGCCTCCTCTACGAGCTGCTGACCGTGCGCCCGCCCTTCGTGGGCGACTCCCCGGTCGCGGTCGCGTACCAGCACGTACGCGAGGAGCCGCAGCCGCCGTCGGTCTTCGACCCCGAGATCACGCCCGAGATGGACGCGATCGTCCTGAAGGCACTGGTCAAGGACCCGGACTACCGCTATCAGTCCGCCGACGAGATGCGCCAGGACATCGAGGCCTGCCTCGACGGCCAGCCGGTCGCCGCAACGGCCGCCATGGGCTCCGTGGGCTACGGCGGCTACCCGGACGACCAGGCCACCACGGCGCTGCGCTCCGCGGACGCCCAGGCCACGTCCATGCTGCCCCCGATGAACCCGGACGACGGCGGCTACGGCTACAACAACAACTACGACGACCGCCCGGCCCGCCGCCGCCAGCAGAAGAAGTCGAACACCTCGACGATATTGCTGGTCGTGGCGGGTGCGCTGGTTCTGATCGGCGCGATCCTCATCGGGAAGTGGATCTCCAGCGGCGGCGGGGTGAGCAATGACACCGTCGTCGTTCCCAACCTCGTCAGCCAGACGCAGAAGGACGCCACCCAGCTGGCCGAGAACGCCGAACTGAAGGTTTCGATCACCAAGAAACCCTGTGAGAACCAGAAAACCGGCAACGTCTGCGACCAGGACCCGAAGCCGGGCGTGAAGGCCACCAAGGGCGACACGATCACTCTGACCGTGTCCACAGGGGCGCCGAAGGTCGTCGTGCCCGGCGTCATCGGCCAGAGCTTCGAAGACGCCAAGGCGAAGCTCGAGGGCGACGGCTACAACTTCACGGTCAAGAAGCAGACCCAGGTCTCCACGGAGGACCCGAACACCGTCCTGGACCAGGACCCGAAGCTCGGCGCGGAGGTGCAGAAGGGATCCACGATCACCCTCACCATCGCCAAGGCCGTCGCGAAGTCCACGGTCCCGGACGTGGCCGGCAAGTCCTGTGAAGAGGCCAAGGCCCTGATGACGGCCAACAACCTGGTCGGCGACTGCACCGATATCGACGTGACCGACCCGAACCAGGCCGGCAAGGTCGTCTCGACCATTCCGGCAATCGGCAACTCTGCCGACAAGGGTTCCAGGGTGAACATCCAGGTCGGCAAGCAGACACAGACCCAGACGCAGGTCCCGAACGTCGTCACCCAGACGGTCAAGCAGGCCAGGCAGACCCTGCAGCAGAACGGTTTCAACAACATCCAGTTCGCCGACGGCAGCGATCAGAGCGACAACGCGATCGTGATCAGCCAGAACCCCCAGCAGGGAACGCAGGCAGACCCGAACTCCACGGCGATCATCCTGACCACCCAGAACTTCGGCAACAACAACAATGGCGGTAACAACAACGGCGGCACCAACTTCTTCGGTGGCCCCAACGGGGGCTGACGCGGCGGTTGAACCAGCGGTCGAATGAACTGTGCCCCGCCCGGGATCCCGGGCGGGGCACAGTTTTCGTTGACTGGACCGCACCGTCGTGCCACGTACACAGTGGCCGACCTCTTGTACGAAATTCGACCACATCTTCACACTTGCCCGACTCGTTGTAGCCGGTGGGGTGGGGATTCGAAGCTCTGCCCCGGCCACGGCCACAACACAAGCAGAAGGGGCAGAACGTGATCAACGAAGCGGCTCTACTGGAATCGAAGACCCTGCGGGACAGCGTGCTGGAGCGCACGGAAGTGCTCGACCGAGTCAAGGCACTGTCACTGCTGCCGGACGGCATGCATGTGACGACGGCGATGGTGGCCACGTACTTCAGCGTCACCGTCGAGGCCGTCCGACAGCTCGTAAAACGCCACCGCGAAGAACTGGAGGTCAACGGACTGATCGTGTTGCGTGGCGCTGACCTGCGGAAATTCGAGAGTGACAACATGTCACTCTCGCTGGGGAGTTATCCACAGGCCCGCCGGAGTCTCACCATCTACTCCCGACGGGCCGTGCTCAACATCGCCATGCTCCTCCGCGACAGCGATGTCGCCCGCCAGGTCCGCACCTACCTCCTCGACGTGGAGTACCTGGCGCGTACTCGCCCAGTCGACACCACGGCCTCCGGCACGCCCCACGCTCTCGATGCCCGCATCGACCAGCGCATCACCCACATCCTCGGCAAGACCGTCGTCCCCATGTTCAACGCCCTGATCGAAGCTTCAGGCGAACACCGTCAGGAACTCATCTCCCTCCGTGAGGATGTCCAGCAGATCGAGCAGCGGCTGTGCGACCACGACACCCGCATCACCGATCTCGAACGCACTCGTGGTCCGCGCCCGTACACCGGAATCATGGCCTCCATCGACGCCATGAACTGGCGGGAGTTCGAGCACCACGTCGCCGTCCTGCTGCGCCGCGACGGCTGCACGGACGTCATCGTGCACGGCGGCCCGGGTGACCGGGGAGTGGATGTCACGGCGCACACCGCCGACGGCCGCTCGGTCGTCGCGCAATGCAAGAGCTTCGCGCCATACCGCCCGGTGTGGAGCGGCGAACTGCAGAAGTTCCTCGGCGCCTCACACGTCCAGCACACCGCCGACGTAGCGCTCTTCGTCGCCACGACATCATTCACGCCCGACGCGCGTGCCATCGCGGAGACCTACGGCGTCACGCTCGTGGACCGTGCCCACCTGGAGAAGTGGAGCGCGGGAGTTCCGCTGTCCGCCCTTCAGTAGACGTCACCAGACGCAACCGAAAGAGCCCGAAGCCGCAAGAGAAAGTTGCGGCTTCGGGCTTGGCGCATGCTAGCCGACAACCCCCCTCGCAGGGGGGCTGTCGGCTAGCCGCAGCTCGACCAGGGCTTCCCATCGAATCACTGAGGTCCTTGCAGGACCTCAGTCACCTCAGCGCAGCTCTGCCGGCGGCGTGCGCGCGCTGTCCACCTTCTCCACCCGCTCCAGCTCGCCCCACACGATGTACCGGTACTCCGACGTGTACACCGGCGTGCAGGTCGTCAGGGTGATGTAGTGGCCCGGCTTCGTCTTGCCGGACTGCTTGGGGACCGTCTGGAGGACCTTGACGTTGTACTTCGAGGTCTCGGGGAGGATCGAGAAGACCTTGTAGACGTACCAGTCGTCCTTGGTCTCGAAGACGATCGGGTCGCCCTTCTTGACCTTGTCGATGTTGTGGAACTTGGCGCCGTGGCCGTCGCGGTGGGCGGCGAGCGTGAAGTTGCCGGTCTTGTCGGTCATCGGCAGCGTCGCCTTGACGGGGTCCGTGTAATAGCCGGCGACACCGTCGTTGAGGACCTTCGTGGAGGTGCCCTTCTCGACCAGCACCTCGCCGTTCTTCATGGACGGAACATGCAGGAAGCCGATGCCCCCGTTGGTGTCCAGGGCGCCGGGACCGCTCTTGTCCTGGGCCCAGTTGTCGCGGACCTTGTCGCCCTGCTTGTCGGCCGCGCGGTCCGCGACGACGTTCGTCCACCAGAGGGAGTAGACGACGAACAGGCCGAGCACCAGGCCCGCGGTGATGAGGAGTTCACCCAGGATGCTGACCGCCATCGCGATCCGGCTGACTCCACGACGCTTCGGAGTGGCCGCTTCGGCGCCGGCCGCCTCGGCGCGCTCGTCGTGGTCGGTCCTCGCTGCCACTGTGCATCTGCCCCGTCTGGTCTGTCTCAGGTTGTCTCACGTGCTCGTGCCCGACGGGGCTCCTACCCGAGGAGCGCGTCCGGCTTGCCCTTGCTGCGCGGGCGTTCCTCGACCATCTTGCCCCACACGATCATGCGGTACTTGCTGGTGAATTCCGGCGTGCAGGTGGTCAGTGTGATGTAGCGGCCCTGCGCGGTGAAACCGGACCCCTGAGGGATCGGGTCCAGCACCTTCGTGTTCGACGGGGGCGTCGACGGCAGGATCGACGTCATCTTGTAGACGAAGTAGTCGTCCTGGGTCTCGACCACGATGGAGTCGCCGGGCTTGAGGCGGTTGATGTACCGGAACGGTTCTCCGTGCGTGTTGCGGTGCCCCGCGAGCCCGAAGTTGCCCGTCTTGGCGTCCGGCATCGCCGTCTTCAGGGCCCCCTCGCCGTAGTGGCCCACCATCCCGCGGTCGAGCACCTTCGTCTTGCTGGTGCCCTCGGCGATCGGAGCGACCACGTCCAGCTTCGGGATGTGCAGGATGGCGAACCCCTGCCCCGGCTCGAACGTCCCCGGACTCCGCTTACCGCTCGCCCAGTCCTCCTGGAGGTGATGCGCGGCACTGCCGGCCTGCTGGTGCGCCCGCACGTTCGACCACCACAACTGGTAGGTCACGAACAGCAGCATCAGGACGCCGGTGGTGATGAACACCTCGCCGATCACCCGGCTGACGAGGACGCCCGCACCGGGCTTCTGCGCGCGCGCCGCCTGCCGGGCCTCCATGCGGCTCCGCGGGCCCTCAGCGGCCTTCTCCGCCGACTGCACCGACTCCTGGGCACCCTGGGGCTCTTGGGGCTCCTGAGCCCCTCCGTGGCGCCCGTGGCCATTGCGACGGGCCGCCTTGCGCCGCGCCGCGCGACCCCCGGGCGCCGGTATCCCCTCGTTCGCGGCCCCGCCCGCCAACTCCTCGGCCCGGCGCCGCGCCTCGGAGACCTCCGACGCCCGCAACGCCACGGTCTCGTCGTCCCGCTTCGGAGCCACGCCGACCGGATCGGCGTACATGGGCATGGGTCTGGTGAGCGGTTGGCCGTACGCGGGGGCGGGGGCGGGGGCGGGGGCGGGAATCGGAGCAGGGGCGGGAATCGGCCCGGGAACCGGGGCCGCCGGGTCCACGAACGGCTGTCGTACGTCCGCGTAGGCGCCTGGTGCGCCCTGCGCGGCCTGAACACCCCCGGGCGCCCCCTGCCAGTCCCGCGCATACCCCTCGGGCCCGTCCACGGCGTACTGGTGCTGCCCGGACCAGTCCGGCCCGCCCCCGAGGCCGCTCTCCGACATGGCGGCGGGCGGCACGTCCACGGGCGGCGGGGCGGCGTGTCGCCCCGCGGACCCCCGGGCCTGCGAGGGCCCCGGCAGCGGATCGGTGAGCGGATCCGCGAGCTGCTCGACCGCGGCCTCGAACGCGCCGGGCACCCCGTACGGCTGCTGCCCGTACGAGGACCCGTCGTCTCCGGTATCGCCGTAGGCGGCGCCGGACTCGCGCTCGGGGCGCAGCGCGGTCACGCCGTGGCCCTGCCCACCACCGGGGCGAGCCCCGCCGACCTCGCCACGGCACCCTGGTCGCCACACTCCACCAGCCAGTTGGCGAGCATCCGGTGACCGTGCTCGGTCAGCACCGACTCGGGATGGAACTGCACACCCTCGACCGGGAGTTCACGGTGGCGCAGCCCCATGATGATCCCGTCGTGGGTACGGGCGGTGACCTCCAGCTCGGCCGGCACGGTCTCCGGCTCGGCGGCGAGAGAGTGGTACCGGGTCGCGGTGAAGGGAGACGGCAGCCCGGCGAAGACGCCCCTGCCCTCGTGCTCCACCAACGACGTCTTGCCGTGCAGCAGCTCGGGCGCCCGGTCCACGACACCGCCGTACGCCACCTGCATCGACTGCATGCCGAGGCAGACGCCGAAGACCGGGACCCCGGTGTCCGCGCAGTGCCGGACCATCTCGACGCAGACGCCGGCCTGCTCGGGAGCGCCCGGGCCGGGTGACAGCAGCACGCCGTCGAAGCCGTCCTGGGCGTGCGCGGTCGAGACCTCGTCGTTGCGCAGCACCTCGCACTCGGCACCGAGCTGATACAGGTACTGGACCAGGTTGAAGACGAAGCTGTCGTAGTTGTCGACGACGAGAATCCGCGCGCTCACTGGTTGTTCACCGTCACATCGTTGAAGGGGAGCAGCGGTTCGGCCCACGGGAAGACGTACTGGAAGAGCACGTAGACCACCCCGAGAACGAGCACGAGTGAGATCAGCGCCTTCACCCATGCGTTACCCGGCAAATGCCGCCAGATGAAGCCGTACATGCTGTCCCTTCCGTCGCATCACGGCACCAGAGCCACGCCCTACACCATCGGACCCACGCCGTACGGGACCAGACTAACGGCGTAGCGCCTGAGGTTTCCCGGCCTCCACAGGCTGTGTGGAGTCAAGATGTGCCCAGACGATCAGCCGATGACTGTGCCCCCACTCCGGATCGCACGTGGTCAGCGTGAGATAGCGGCCCGGAGCCGTGTACCCGGACTTACGTGGCACAGGATCGATCACCTCAACGTCCGTGGGCACTGTTTTGTAGGGGCCTTTGTCGATCCGATACGTGAACCAGGTCGTCCCGTCGGTGAGCACCACCGCGTCACCCCGGCGTAGCTGGGGAAAGTCCTTGAACGGGTCGCCGTACGTACGCCGGTGCCCCGCGACGGCGAAGTTCCCCACCTGCCCGAGCTGGGCCGTCCCCCGGTAATGCCCGAGCCCCTTCTTCAGGACGCCCGTGCCGGTGCCTTCGAGCACGGGCTTGTTCCACGTGAAACCAAGACGCGGGATGTACATCACCGCGAAGGGCTTGCCGTAGGCGTAGGGACCGGGGGGCTTCGGGGTCCCGGTGGTCGTCGGGCTCTTGGCGGGCGTCGGCGTCTTCGGGTTCCCGCCCACCGGGGCGGCCGTGGGAGCCTCCGACTGCTGCTGCGCGACCGACCCCTTCGACCACTGCTTCTGGAGCTGGTCGATCTGGTGGTTCATCTCGCTGTCGGCCTTCACACCCGTCCAGAACAGGACGTAGACCACGAAGAGCACGATCAGCGCGCCGATGGTGATGCACAGTTCGCTCACTGTCCGGACGAGCACTCGCACCGACACGGGACCCCCCAGTGGCAGCTGCCTCGGCCACTACTCCACAGGTTTTGCGTAGTGGAGATCCACTGTGCCCGAGTAGCCGGGAAGAGTCACCGTCCCGTTCTCCTCGACTTTCCAGCCGAGCCCGTAGACGTTGACGTACACCATGTAGTTCTGGATCGCCGGAGAGTCGGCAAGGGCCTTCTGGAGCTTCTGCGGGTCACCGATCGCGGTGATCTTGTACGGGGGCGAGTAGACCCGGCCCTGGAGGATCAGGGTGTTGCCGACACAGCGGACCGCGCTGGTGGAGATCAGCCGCTGGTCCATCACCTTGATGCCCTGGGCGCCGCCCAGCCACAGGGCGTTCACCACGGCCTGCAGGTCCTGCTGGTGGATGACCAGGTAATCGGGCTGCGGCTCGGGGTAGCCGGGCAGCTTGGCCGTGGCGTTCGGCGGGGCGTCGTTGAGGGTGACCGTGACAGCCTTGCCCTTCAGCTTCTGGGTGCCGGTGTTCTTCTCCAGCGCGGCGAGCTTGGCGGTGTCGGCCTTGCTGCCGCCGTTCTCCCGTCCGGCGAGCGTGTCGACCTCGTCGCGCAGGGTGCCGTTGGACTCGTCCAGCGACGCGTTCTTGTGGCTGCGCTCCTGAATGAGGTCGGAGAGCTTCAGCAAGGACGCGTCCGTGCGGATGTTGGTGCCCTTGGCCGTGTTGAAGCTGGTGAAGAAAATCAGCCCGGCGAGCGCGAAGACGGCCACGGTGAGTACACGTACGGGCCGGAATCGGCGCGTAACGGCAGGACTCGAACCCGTCCCGGGGGAGTCGGCAGAATTGCTCAACGTACCCTTATCTCCTTCGGCGCCGCGGAAGCACTACGCTAACGGACGCCCGGGGGAGCGCTCAGTGTCCCCTTGTACGCTGCCCCGGAGCCCGCCCCAGTTCCCTGCGCGGCCACGCAGCGCATCGACAGGAGAGACCCTCGTGCCGAAGTCACGTATCCGCAAGAAGGCCGACTACACGCCGCCCCCGGCGAAGCAGGCAACCAACATCAAGCTGACCAGCCGCGGCTGGGTAGCACCGGTCATGCTGGCCATGTTCCTCATCGGCCTTGCCTGGATCGTCGTCTTCTATGTGACGGACGGCTCGCTGCCCATCGACGCTCTCGGCAACTGGAACATCGTGGTCGGCTTCGGCTTCATCGCGGCGGGATTCGGCGTCTCCACACAGTGGAAGTAGCTCTGCCCACGGTTATCCACTGAGTTATCCACAAGAGTTTTCCACAGGTGGAAAAGAAACGACGATCTGTGGATAACCCATCCAGGGTTGACGCCGGTGTGACTGACCTACCGGGATCCGCAAACCAGTTCGCCCCCTGTCCGACCTGCGAAAACTCGGGTCAGTGACAGGGGGCACAGCTGTTCCCACACAGCGTGCACAAGATCCGCCACGATCTGTGGACAACACCGCTTCCCAGGGCTTCTCAGGTGAGCCGAGCGGTACCTCAGGTGAGCTGAGCCGTCCTGACCAGCGTCGCGACGACCACCAGGGCCAGGACCACGGCACACACCCCGTACTGGATCAGGGCCCGCCGCTCGCGCGGCGCGTGGACCATCGCGTAGCCGACGACGACACCGGCGACGAGTCCGCCGATGTGGGCCTGCCAGGCGATGTTGAACGCCGGATTGAAGGTGAAGATCAGGTTGATCACCAGCAGGGCGACGACCGGGCGCATGTCGTACTTGAGCCGGCGCAGGAGGACGGCGGTCGCACCGAAGAGGCCGAAGATCGCGCCGGAGGCGCCGAGTGAGGGCTGATTCGGGGCGGCGAGCAGGTAGCTGAGCGCGCTGCCCGCGAGGCCCGACACGAAGTACAGGGCGAGATAGCGGGCACGGCCGAGGGCCGCTTCCAGGGGGCCGCCGATCCACCACAGGCTGAGCATGTTGAACAGGATGTGGACGTAGCTGCCGTGCAGGAACATCGCCGTCAGCATCCGGTACCACTGGCCGTCCGCGACGCCCGCGACCGAGCCGAGCAGCGGGACGTACGCGCGGCCGATGAGGTCGAAGCGGTCGGTGAAGCGGTCGCCCACCGCCTGCTGGACCAGGAAGAAGGCGAGGTTGAGGCCGATCAGGACCTTGGTGAGGAGCCGGGGGTCCGCGGTGACGGTCCCGCCCGCGAGGGTGCGGGGCTGCGAGGCCGACGGCGCGTGGCCCGTACCGGAGCCGGTGCGGACGCACTCGGGGCACTGGAAGCCCACGGAGGCACTGATCATGCACTCGGGGCAGATGGGGCGCTCGCAGCGGGTGCAACGCACGCCGGTTTCACGATCCGGATGCCGGTAGCAGGTGGGCAGGGCCTGGGCGTCCTGATGTCCCTGGTCCTGCGGGCCCTGCGGGCTGCCTGGCGCCTGGTCCATGGGGTCCCCTCAATCCGGTCGTACGCAATGCACCGCCCCGCCCATCCTTACGGATGAGCGGGGCGTTTGGTTCCCTGCGGAAGTCTTCGGGACCTTCGGGACCTCAGGCCCTTCGGGACCTTGGTCCGTTCGGGTCTTCGGGTCTCAGCCCTTGCGGGTCTCGACAACGACCGACTCGATGACGACGTCGTTGACCGGGCGATCGGTGCGCGGGTTCGTCTGAGTGCTCGCGATGGCGTCCACGACCTTCTGACTGGCCGCGTCGGTGACCTCGCCGAAGATGGTGTGCTTACGGGTCAGCCAGGCCGTCGGGGAGACGGTGATGAAGAACTGCGAGCCGTTGGTGCCGGGGCCGGCGTTGGCCATGGCCAGCAGGTACGGCTTGTCGAAGGCGAGCTCCGGGTGGAACTCGTCCTCGAACTGGTAACCAGGACCGCCGGTGCCGTTGCCCAGCGGGTCACCACCCTGGATCATGAATCCGCTGATCACCCGGTGGAAGACCGTGCCGTCGTAGAGCTTGTCGGTGGACTTCTCACCCGTCTCCGGGTTGATCCACTCACGCTCGCCGGTGGCGAGCTCGACGAAGTTCCGGACCGTCTTGGGCGCGTGGTTCGGCAGGAGCCGGACGTCGATGTCGCCTTGGTTGGTCTTCAGGGTGGCGTAGAGCTGCTCAGCCACGATCTGCCTTCCGTTGCCTTCTTTGACTCCCCGATCCTTGCACGGACCGCGACGCACGTCGCCCGGCCACCACCACCGAGCGAATATCCGGGGAGCGCCCTTGCAGAAATCCCGTCGAGTCCTTGCGTGGACAGGGCGCGAAGCGGCGATCCGTGGCATTGTCGGCGACAAGCTCCTGTTGCCCCGTATGCCCTATCTCGCATGCCTCGCGGCCCCTCGGGGGGCATGATCTCGAACAGGGCGGAAAGGTGAACAGTGCCCTTTTGGGGTACTCGAACGCCCACGTACGCCACCGAGGAGGAGGAAAACCCGTGACCCGCATTGACAGCGTGCGCGCCGCGACCGGCTCGGCGAAGGACAGCGTGCTGCACGCCGCGGAAGTGGTGGCGCCTTACGCCGACACGGCCAAGGACCGGGCCTCGTACTACGCGAACGAGGCACGCGTACGGCTCGCGCCCAAGGTGTCGCTGGCCGCCGAACAGGCCCGCGTCCAGTACAGCGCCCATCTCGCGCCGCGCCTTGAGCAGGCCCGTACGCATGTGCCGCCGAAAGTCGACCAGGCCGCCCACACGGCCGCCGTCCGTACCCGCCAGGCGGCCGTGCAGGCCGCCGACTACACCAAGCCGAGGATCGAGCAGGCGGTGGCCGCGTCCCAGCCTGTTCGTGAGGAGGCCGCGTCACGCGGTGCGGCGGCCATCGCCGCGCTGCGCGGACAGGTCTCGCCCAAGGAGATCCAGAAACTGGTCCGCAGGCAGCAGCGGCGGGCGAAGGCCGGCCGTATCGCCAAGGGGCTGGCCGTTGTGGGAATCCTCGCGGGGGGCGCCTTCGCCGCCTGGAAGTGGTGGGACAAGCAGGCCAACCCCGACTGGCTGGTCGAGCCGCCCGCCGCGACGGAGGTGCCCGAGACGGGTCGTCTGTCCTCCGTCGACGGCACCGACCGATCCGAGCTGGACCCCGAGGTCCAGGCCAAGCAGGCCGAGGACGAGGCGGCGGACCGCGACGACCTCCGCTGACCCCCGACCGGACAAACGAGCCCTGAGCAAGGGCAACAACATCGCCGTGGGGCAGAAGACTTGAGGGTCTTCTGCCCCACGGCGATGTTTCACGTGGAACCGGCGGGACCGGCCCACCCGAGCGCCCGGAGCGCCCGAAGCGCGGCCGCGCGGCACGGAACCGAGCCGATTTACGCCTTCCGCCACGATGACGTTTGCAACGACCGATGCTCACAACATCCGCACAGACCCTCTTCACCGTGCGCATTGCCCTGATTACCCATATCTGCTTGCAGCAGCTCACACACGGCTCCGACGTCGACGCGCGCCACCCCCGCGCCATGTCGGGCGCCGACGGGGCACCGACGGCGCCCCCGCGCAGCCCGGACGTTTGCGCAAACAAATGCAACGACTGCGAAGTCCGGTGCGTGACTCAGGTCACCGAAAAACAAGAACCGGCCAGCCGCCCTGAAGGGCGTCTGACCGGTCCGGGATGTGGAGCCTAGGGGAGTCGAACCCCTGACATCTGCCATGCAAAGACAGCGCTCTACCAACTGAGCTAAGGCCCCGAAGACAAGCGTCCGGCCGATGGAATCGGATACTGGCGGGCGCCGCAGACCAGAGTACCGGGTCACCCCCGGGATCTCGCAAAAAGATTAGGGCTCCCCGTGGACGACCACTCTCCGTAAGATGCTCGAAGTGGTTCGCTAGAGCGAACCGCGGTATTTGGGGAAGCGATGGGGAGACGCAATGGACGCCGCACAGCAGGAAGCAACCGCAAGAGCTCAAGAGCTGCAGCGGAACTGGTACGGGGAGCCGCTGGGGGCGCTCTTCCGTAGGCTCATCGAGGATCTGGGCCTCAACCAGGCGCGTCTTGCCGGGGTGCTGGGACTTTCCGCGCCCATGCTGTCGCAGTTGATGAGCGGTCAGCGTGCCAAGATCGGCAATCCCGCGGTGGTCCAGCGAGTACAGCTGCTGCAGGACCTGGCGGGGCAGGTCGCGGACGGCAGCGTCAGCGCCGCCGAGGCGACCGAACGCATGGACGAGATCAAGAAGTCGCAAGGGGGCTCGGTGCTCAGCAACACCACGCAGTCGACGAGCAGTTCGGGTGCGCCCACGGTCAAGCGGGTCGTCCGCGAGATCCAGTCGCTGCTGCGCTCGGTGGCAGCGGCGGGGGACATCATCGACGCGGCCGACACCCTCGCCCCGACCCACCCGGAGCTGGCAGAGTTCCTCCGGGTGTACGGCGCCGGCCGCACCTCCGACGCGGTCGCGCACTACCAGTCGCACCAGAGCTGAGCCGGCGGCCGGGCCGCCGCACGCCGGCGCTGGGGGCTCAGAATGCCGTCGGCGCCGTACCTCGGGTTGCCGGGCGTCTCAACGGGGGGCCTCCGGACCGACCGCCGAAGGGGAGCGACGCACGACCATGGGTGAGGTCTTCGCCGGACGCTACGAACTGGTCGACCCGATCGGCCGCGGGGGAGTCGGTGCGGTCTGGCGCGCCTGGGACCAGCGGCGGCGCCGTTACGTGGCCGCCAAGGTGCTCCAGCAGAGCGACGCGCACGCGCTGCTGCGCTTCGTGCGGGAGCAGGCGCTGCGGATCGATCACCCCCATGTGCTCGCGCCCGCCAGCTGGGCCGCCGACGACGACAAGGTCCTGTTCACCATGGATCTGGTGGCCGGGGGCTCCCTGGTCCATCTGGTCAACGACTACGGCCCGCTGCCACCCCCGTTCGTCTGCACCCTGCTCGACCAGCTCCTCGCGGGAGCCGCCGCGGTGCACGCGGAGGGGGTCGTGCACCGTGACATCAAGCCCGCCAACATCCTGCTCGAAGCGACCGGTACGGCCCGGCCGCGACTGCGCCTGTCCGACTTCGGCATCGCGATGCGACTGGGTGAGCCGAGGCTGACCGAGACCAACTACGTGGTCGGAACACCCGGTTACTTCGCTCCCGAGCAGATGATGGGCGCCGAGCCGGACTTCCCCGCCGATCTGTTCGCCGTCGGGCTGGTCGCCCTCTATCTCCTCGAAGGGGCCAGACCCGATGCCAAGGCCCTGATCGAGTACTTCGCGGAGAACGGCACACCTCCCGCCCCCCAGAGCATCCCCGAGCCGCTGTGGCAGGTCGTGGCCACGCTGCTGCAGCCGGACCCGCGGGCCCGGTTCCGCACCGCGACCGGGGCACGCAAGGCGCTGGCCGCGGCCGCCGAGCTGCTGCCCGAGCCCGGCCCCGACGACGAGCTGGTCGAGGTCTTCGACCAACTCGGTCCGCTTCCCCCGGGGTTCGGCCCGGAAGGACCGCTCAGGGCGACCACGGCACGCGCCGCGGAGCACACGGCTTCGTCGTACGGTTCCGCCTCCGGCACCGGTACCCCTTCCGGCACGGGTTCTGGCACCGGTTCCGGCACTGCTTCTGGTTCTGGCCCGCACAACTCGGGATCGTGGCGTCACGAGTCCGGGGCACTGTCCCGGGAGCCCGTCTCCGGGGCCGCGTGGACGGATCCGTCCTCCGAGGGCTCATGGCCGGCGTCGGGCTCGGGTGCCGCAGGGCCGGCGTCCGACTCGGGGGGCGTATGGCCTGCGTCGGACTCGGGGGGCGTACGACCGGAGCCCGTCCCCGGCGACGTACGACACGAACCCGCTCCCCCCGCCGTCCGGCACGAGTCCGCTCCCCACTCCGTACCACCGCATCTCCCGCCCGACGCCACACCCCCGCAGCCGTCCACGATGTCGGACACCGGCAGCTTCCACCTGCCGCCGCCGCTGCCACGGCCCCAGGCCCCGTGGCAGCCCGACCAGCCCCCCACTCCCCCCACCTCGGTCATGCTGCCGGCGCCGAGCCCGGCCTACGCCCCGCCGTTCGGCGACACATCCACGCAGCCGCCCTCGCCCGTGCGGTCCACGGATTCGACCGTCGCGACGCATCAGCACGCGCGGCCCCGCACCGGACCGCCCGCGAAGGTGGCCGTCCCCGTGCTGCTCCTCGCGCTGGCCTGTTTCGCGGTGGGCTTCTGGGCGCTGACCCAGATCTGAAGTCCCGCGCCCTGAGGCCCTGTCCCCTCAGCCCCGTCCCCTACGCCCTGCCCCTCTTCCGCGCCCTG
This sequence comes from Streptomyces sp. NBC_01450, assembly GCF_036227505.1. NCBI lineage: Bacteria > Bacillati > Actinomycetota > Actinomycetes > Kitasatosporales > Streptomycetaceae > Streptomyces > Streptomyces sp. NBC_01450. Next base: position 5,885,511 of record NZ_CP109480.1, read on the forward strand.
CCCCTCTTCCGCGCCCTGCCCCTCTTCCGCGCCCTGTCCCTCTTCCGCGGGCCTACCACCCGCGCGGCGTCGTCCGCCGTCGTGCGGCCACCGTCCACACCCCGAGCGCCAGCACCAGGACGCTCCCGGTGCCGATGCCGCCCACGGCGACCAGCTTCATGGTGGTGCCGTCGTCGCTCCCACCGCTTCCGGCAGGCACCAGCCCACCGGTAGCCGGCACGTCGTCACCGGTCGCGGTGTCGAACACGCCCCGCGGTACGGCCCGCCCCACGTACGCCGGGCCCTTCTGCGCGGCGCCGTCCACCCGTACGCGCAGGGTCAGTCCGAACGGCCCGTCCGCGAACTTGTCGGCGACCTGCGCCGCGAGATGGACGACGAGGTAGTACGAACCGGCGAACCGCATGCCGCTGGTCCGGTTGCTGAAGGCGTAGCGGTTGTCGTACTCGACGGGCGGCAGCGGATCCAGTGCGGCGGACCGCTGGCTGCCGTCGTATCCGGCGCCCACGTCGGTGACGAGTCCCCGCGCCGGGTTGTAGAGGGACATGACGAGAGCCGTGCCCACGAATCCGTCGCCGCCGGTCGAACTGCCGAGTTCGGCGGTCGCGTGGAGCTGCTGTCCCCAGTCCACCGGCACCTTGTAGAAGAGCGTCTGCCCAGGGCTGATCCCGTCCTTCCAGACTCCCTGTTCGAGGGCGCCGGCCGTGGTGAACCCCGCGCCGCCCCGGCGTGGCCGCGCGTCCCCCTGGAGTGCCTCGGGCGAGGCGGAGTCCCAGGTCTCTGGAGCACTGGTCGCACCCGCCTTCTTCAGGCGGGGTTCCGACACATAGCTCAGTTCGAGGTCCCAGTCGTCGGGGGAGGAGGACGGGGAGGCCGAGGAGACGGACGCCGCGGTGCGCTCGACGACCACGTAGTACGTTCCGGCCGCCTGGCAGGCGTACTTGCCGGGGCCGATCTCGCGCGACGCCGAGGCGGCGATGGGGTGGGGGCTCTGGGAGGCGCCGAAGTGGGCGGTCGTGGCGGAGGAACAGGCTCCGCCGTTGCCGTCCTGTACGGAGACTTTGACGCCGTCGGAGTAGGCGACCGTGGTGCCGGCCCTGGGGACGGCGGTGGCCGCGACGTACGCGTTGGAGGTGGCGTCGAGCTCCAGGCGGTAGTAGAGCTTGCCGTCCTTGCCGAGGGAACTCCGGTACGTCCGGCCGGGCTCCAGCCGTACGGCGTCCGTGGTGCCCGTGGCGCCCTGGACCTTCGTGGCGTCCGGCGCGAAGGCGTACGGCGTCGGTGCGCCGGCCTCGGCTGCCGAGGCGGGCCGCCCGGGCAGCACCGCCGTCGCGCACAAGACCGTTGCCACGACCGCGAGCGGCCGACCACCGTGCCACCATGCCGTGCGCCGCCCCATCACGCGCCACCCCTCGTCGTAGCCCCGGACCGTGGCCCATCCTGCCCCGCCGGTCACGGAGCCATCCCTGCTATCCGTACAAGCGGCCGAAAGAACCCGTTCACAGGACAGGCGGCTTCACTATCGCAATCAATTCGTTTGCTTAAGTGAACCCGGGGTGGGCAAAGGGCGAATACAGGACAACCTTGTCGCGATTCCGGGCAATACAAAACCCCGACCGCGAGGGCGGCCGGGGTCTGATCTGAGACTGGTGTCGATTCTCACGAACCCGTGGGCACGGAGTCAGTCGCCTCCGTCCACAGATCCTGCTCGGCGCGATCCGCCTGGATCTGGCGGTACACGAGGAGCCCGCCGATGGCGGCCAGTGCGACCAGGAGAAGCTTCTTCACCGCGCGACCTCGTCTTTCGTTGACGTAGGGGACCTCTGGCGCCCGACTATACACACCGACCGATATCGATCGGTGACCTGCGTCGACCCCCAACTCCCGCCCAGCGGGAAGCAGTAGGAACGGACCGGGCCGCCCCGATCGCGGTCGTATCGCAGGGTGATCACACCTCGCACACGGTGACTTTTCGGCGCCCTCACGCACCTTTCAGGCGCTTTCCGGACCTCTTGGGCCCATCCGAGTGGTGTTGATCTGAACATCGACGCGCCACGGGCGTCGGTCCACCACTTCGCGGCCCACATACACATCATGAGGAAAGTACGCAAATCGCCTGACCCGAAAGTGAGGGGCCATGACCCAGAACAAGGTCATGAGGCTGTGGACCGCCATCGTCACCGCCTTCGTCGCGCTGTGCACGGCGCTCGGATTCATCACGACCACCGCGGCCGCGGCCGTACCGCAGGCCGAAACGACGCGCAACAGCACGGTCTCCACGACAGTGCCGATGATCTCTCCCTGGGACGGCCCCTTCGGCCGGGCCCTGCCCCCCACGATGAAACAGCGCATCCACGCCGAGGCCCACGGCTCCTCACCGAGCTGCCGCCACCGCCCGCAGACCGAGGCCGACACGGCCGACCTGACGTCGCTCTACTCCCCTGAGGCCCACGCCGAGCCCGAGATCCGCCTCCAGCGCTGACAGCCGCGACCGGTCCCCATCCCCTGTCCCCTCTCCTCTGACGTAGCGGCGAACTTGCGTACACCGCCACCCACAGATCCGAAGGCCCGGCACCTCGAAAAGAGTTGCCGGGCCCTCGCCATGGCCGCACACCCCACCCACGGCGACCGAACCGCCCTTGTCCGCCTCAGGGGGCTCAGAGGTTCTTACTGACGCCGTCGGCCGAGGACACAGAACTCATCGCCTTCGGGATCTGCCATGACAACCCACGATCGGTCACCCTGGCCGATGTCGACACGCTTCGCGCCATGAGCCTCAAGGCGAGCCACCTCGGCGTCCTGGTCATCAGGCCTGAAGCCGAGATGCGGCCGGCTCCTGGCCTTCTTGCTCTCATCGAGCCGGACGAATTCCAACCCCGGCAGACGATCCGGCTCCGCACGGGACCCTGGGCCTACCGAGGCTTCGAAACGGGTGCTTGAAGCGCTTGGGATGACAAAGACCCCCGATCCATCCGGACCGGGGGTCTTTGTACTGGTGGGGCTAACAGGATTTGAACCTGTGGCCTCATCCTTATCAGGGATGCGCTCTAACCAACTGAGCTATAGCCCCGCCGCGCTTTGCGGTGTGTGTCCCGCGCGCTGACCTCTGAAGATTAGCGCACGACGCGGCCAGTCCCAAAATCGGTATCCCAGGCCTCCCGGCCAGGCCCGACGAGCTGCTGTTACTCGTCCTCGGCGAGCGTCAGCTCGACACCGCCGACGAAGCCCGCGGAGATGTTGTAGATGAACGAGCCGAGCGTCGCGAGCGCCGTGGCGAGCACGACGTCGATGACCGCGATGATCGACGTGAACATCAGGACGTGCGGCAGGGAGAGGAACGACTGCAGGTCGAAACCGTTCGACTCGTTCGAACCCGTCGCCTCGGAAATCGTGCCGCCGACCGTCGAGAAGACGCCCATCGCGTCCAGGACCATCCACAGCACCGCCGCCGCCACGATCGTGCAGATGCCGAGCGCGATGGAGAGCAGGAAGCTGACCTTCATCACCGACCACGGGTCGGTCTTGGCCACCCGCAGCCGCGCCTTGCGGGTGCGCGGCGCGGTGCGCGCGCCGGTCCGCGGCCGACGCACGGCGCCCGACGGCGTCTGAGCCGGGTACGCCTGCGGCGGGTGGTAGGGCTGCGCGGGCTGCTGCGGCTGCCGTTCCCCCGGCAGCGCGGAGCCGGCCGCTGCACCGGCCGCAGCACCGGCACCGGCCGGGGCAGCGGCGCCGGCGGGGGCCGCCGGAGCAGCCGTACCGGCCGGAGGAGCCCCCGGCGGGGGCGTCGAAGCGGGCGCAGGCTTGGTCTTGGCTGGACCGGCCGCCGCCGGGCCCGCTCCGGCCGCGTACTGCTGGGCCTGCGGGCCTCGGGTGTCCGTCACAGTTCCCCCCTGGGATCCATGAGAGTCATGGGAGTCAGTCGTCTCCGCGGCGGAGCCACGGCCGCCGTCCGTATCCGTACCGGTCGATCCGGCGCCCGTGGCTCCGCTCACGATGACTTCACTCCTCGCGCTACTCGGGCGAGGACTGCTCGCCCTCGTCCGTACCGACGGCCTCGACGCCCTCGGCGGTCTCGTCCTCGGCGATTTCGCCGTCGACTTCCTCCGCCTCGCGACCGGCCTCGGCGTTACGAGCGATGCCGACGACGGCATCGCGCTTGCCCAGGTTGATCAGTTGGACGCCCATGGTGTCACGGCCCGTCTCCCTGACCTCGTTGACTCGCGTACGAATCACACCGCCGGACAGGGTGATGGCGAGGATCTCGTCCGTCTCCTCGACCACCAGCGCGCCGACGAGGGAACCGCGGTCCTCGACGATCTTGGCAGCCTTGATACCGAGGCCACCACGACCCTGAACGCGGTACTCGTCAACGGCGGTCCGCTTCGCGTACCCACCGTCCGTAGCAGTGAACACGAACGTACCGGGTCGAACAACATTCATCGAGAGCAGCTCGTCGCCCTCGCGGAAACTCATTCCCTTGACGCCCGAGGTCGCACGGCCCATGGGCCGCAGCGCGTCGTCCGTCGCAGTGAACCTGATCGACTGCGCCTTCTTGCTGATCAGCAGCAGATCGTCCTCGGCCGAGACGAGTTCGGCTCCGATCAGTTCGTCGTCGGAACCGTCCTCCGTCTCACGAAGGTTGATCGCGATGACACCGCCCGAGCGCGGGGAATCGTAATCCTTCAGAGGCGTCTTCTTCACGAGGCCGCCCTTGGTGGCCAGGACCAGATAAGGCGCCGCCTCGTAGTCACGGATCGCGAGGATCTCGGCGATCGCCTCGTCCGGCTGGAAGGCCAGCAGGTTCGCGACGTGCTGGCCTCGCGCGTCACGCCCGGCGTCCGGGAGCTCGTACGCCTTCGCGCGGTAGACGCGGCCCTTGTTGGTGAAGAACAGCAGCCAGTGGTGTGTCGTCGACACGAAGAAGTGGTCGACGATGTCGTCCTGCTTCAGCTTCGCGCCGCGTACGCCCTTGCCGCCCCGCTTCTGCGAGCGGTAGTCCTCGGTCTTGGTCCGCTTGATGTAGCCACCGCGCGTGATGGTGACGACGATGTCCTCTTCGGCGATCAGGTCCTCGATGGACATGTCACCGTCGAAGGGCACCAGCTTGGAGCGACGGTCCTCGCCGAACTTGTCGACGATCGCCGCGAGTTCCTCGCTGATGATGGAGCGCTGGCGCTCCGGCGAGGCGAGGATCGCGTTGTACTCGGTGATCTTCGCCTGGAGTTCGTCGTGCTCCTGGATGATCTTCTGACGCTCCAGGGCGGCCAGTCGGCGCAGCTGCATCTCGAGGATGGCGTTGGCCTGGATCTCGTCGATCTCCAGGAGGCCCATCAGGCCCTCGCGCGCGATCTCGACGGTGTCGCTGCGCCGGATCAGCGCGATGACCTCGTCGATGGCGTCCAGGGCCTTCAGGAGGCCACGCAGGATGTGCGCGCGCTCCTCGGCCTTGCGCAGCCTGAAGCGCGTACGGCGGACGATGACCTCGATCTGGTGCGTCACCCAGTGGCGGATGAACGCGTCGAGCGACAGCGTGCGCGGGACGCCGTCCACCAGCGCCAGCATGTTGGCGCCGAAGTTCGACTGCAGGTCGGTGTGCTTGTAGAGGTTGTTCAGGACGACCTTGGCGACCGCGTCCCTCTTGAGCACGATCACGAGCCGCTGGCCGGTACGGGACGACGTCTCGTCGCGGACGTCCGCGATGCCGCCGACCTTGCCGTCCTTGACCAGGTCGGCGATCTTCTGCGCGAGGTTGTCGGGGTTGGTCTGGTAGGGGAGCTCGGTGACCACCAGGCACTGGCGGTTCTGGATCTCCTCGACCTCGACGACCGCGCGCATCGTGATGGAGCCACGGCCCGTGCGGTACGCCTCCTCGATGCCCTTCCGGCCCACTACGAGGGCGCCGGTCGGGAAATCGGGGCCCTTGATGCGCTCGATCAGGGCGTCGAGCAGCTCCTCGTGGCTGGCCTCGGGGTTCTCGAGGTACCACTGGGCGCCGGCCGCGACCTCACGGAGGTTGTGCGGCGGGATGTTGGTGGCCATGCCGACCGCGATGCCCGCCGAACCGTTGATCAGCAGGTTCGGGAACCGGGCCGGCAGAACCGTCGGCTCCTGGTTGCGGCCGTCGTAGTTGTCCGTGAAGTCGACGGTGTCCTCGTCGATGTCACGGACCATCTCCATGGACAGCGGCGCCATCTTGCACTCGGTGTAGCGCATGGCGGCCGCGGGGTCGTTGCCCGGGGAGCCGAAGTTGCCGTTGGAGTCCACCAGCGGCATCCGCATCGACCACGGCTGCGCGAGGCGGACCAGCGCGTCGTAGATCGAGGAGTCGCCGTGCGGGTGGTAGGTGCCCATGACGTCGCCGACGACACGGGCGCACTTGTAGAAGCCCTTCTCGGGCCGGTAGCCGCCGTCGTACATGGCGTACAGGACGCGGCGGTGGACGGGCTTGAGGCCGTCCCGGACGTCGGGCAGCGCGCGCGACACGATGACGGACATCGCGTAGTCGAGATACGAGCGCTGCATCTCCGTCTCGAGCCCGACGGGCTCGACGCGCAGGGTGATCTCGCCGCCTTCTTCAGGCGTGCTCGGAGTGTTCTCGTCGGCCATTGCTGGTGAAGATCCTTTCTGCTGCGGTCAGCTGGGACCGACTCAGATGTCGAGGAAGCGGACGTCCTTGGCATTGCGCTGGATGAACGCGCGGCGGGCCTCGACGTCCTCGCCCATGAGGACCGAGAACAGGTCGTCGGCCTGGGCTGCGTCGTCGAGCGTGACCTGGCCGAGGACCCGGTGCTCCTGGTCCATGGTCGTGATGCGCAGCTCCTCGGCGTTCATCTCGCCGAGGCCCTTGAAGCGCTGGACCGAGTCGTCGCGGATGCGCTTGCCGGCCTGCTTGCCCAGCTCGATCAGCGCGTCGCGCTCACGGTCCGAGTACGCGTACTCGAAGTCGTCCCGGCCCCACTTGATCTTGTACAGCGGGGGGCGCGACAGGAACACGTGCCCGGCCTCGACCAGCGGCCGCATGAAGCGGAAGAGGAAGGTCAGCAGCAGGGTGTTGATGTGCTGGCCGTCGACGTCGGCGTCCGCCATCAGGATGATCTTGTGATACCGGAGCTTCTCGATGTCGAAGTCCTCGTGGACTCCGGTACCGAAGGCCGAGATCAGCGCCTGGATCTCCTGGTTCTGCAGGATCTTGTCGATCCGCGCCTTCTCGACGTTGAGGATCTTGCCTCGGATCGGGAGGATCGCCTGGTACTGCGGGTTGCGGCCGGACTTGGCCGAGCCGCCGGCGGAGTCACCCTCGACGATGAAGATCTCGCACTTGATGGGGTCGTTCGACTGGCAGTCGGACAGCTTGCCCGGCAGGGACGCCGTCTCCAGGAGGCCCTTGCGGCGGGTGAGGTCGCGGGCCTTGCGGGCCGCCACGCGCGCGGTGGCCGCCTGGATGGACTTGCGGACGATGTCCGCGGCCTCGTTCGGGTTGCGGTCCAGCCAGTCGTTGAGGTGCTCGTAGACGGCCTTCTGGACGAAGGTCTTCGCCTCCGTGTTGCCGAGCTTGGTCTTGGTCTGGCCCTCGAACTGGGGCTCGCTCAGCTTGACCGAGATGATCGCGGTCAGACCCTCGCGGATGTCGTCACCCGTGAGGTTGTCGTCCTTCTCGCGCAGCAGCTTCTTGTCACGCGCGTACTTGTTGATCAGCGAGGTCAGCGCCGCACGGAAGCCCTCCTCGTGCGTACCGCCCTCGTGGGTGTGGATGATGTTGGCGAAGGAGTACACGCCCTCGCTGTAGCCGCTGTTCCACTGCATCGCGACCTCGAGGGACAGGCTCTTGTCCTTGTCCTCGGCCTCGAGATCGATGACGGTGGGGTGCACCACGTCTCCCTTGCGGGAGTTGAGGTACTTCACGAAGTCGACGATGCCGCCCTCGTAGTGGTACGTGACGGTCTTGACCTCGGCCTTCTCGTCCGCACCCGCCTCGTCCGCACCGGCCGTGGCCTTCGCCGACTCGCGCTCATCAGTGAGTTTGATCGTCAAACCCTTGTTGAGGAACGCCATCTCCTGGAAGCGCCGCGAAAGCGTCTCGAAGGAGTACTCGGTCGTCTCGAAGATGTCGCCGTCGGCCCAGAACGTGACCGAGGTCCCGGTCTCGTCGATGGCCTCGTGCTCGGCGAGAGGGGCGGTCGGGACGCCCATCTTGTAGTCCTGCGTCCAGCGGCGTCCGTCGGTCTTGACCTCGACGGAGACCTTGCTCGACAGGGCGTTCACGACGGAGACGCCGACGCCGTGCAGACCACCGGAGACCGCGTAGCCGCCGCCGCCGAACTTACCGCCCGCGTGCAGGACCGTCAGCACGACCTCGAGGGCCGGCTTCCCCTCGGAGGGGACGATGCCCACGGGGATGCCACGGCCGTTGTCCACGACACGCACGCCGCCGTCGGCCAGGATCGTGATGTCGATCGTGTCCGCGTGGCCGGCCAGCGCCTCGTCGACGGAGTTGTCGACGACCTCGTACACGAGGTGGTGCAGTCCGCGCTCGCCGGTCGAGCCGATGTACATACCGGGTCGCTTGCGAACCGCGTCCAGACCCTCGAGGACGGTGATGGCGCTGGCGTCGTACGAGGCTGTGACCTCGCCGTTCGAGGTCGTGGCCTCGGCGTTGTCGCCGGCGTCGGTGGACGGGATGTTCTCGTTGGGGTTGCCGGAATCGGCCACGAAGCGCCCTTTCTGGCACAGCACAAGCCAAGCTCGTCGGCAGGTTGCCGGAGCGGCTGCGGCACGTTGCGTTGGTAAGCCTTGATCAGCGTTGCTCAGCTTTTCCCGGACGGTCCCCGCAAGCGGGGCGGGATTAGCTTCCAGTCTACCGGTAGCGCCGACAGTGATGGGGGTTTGCCGGTACCTGAGTCCGCATGTGCCGCCCTGAACCGGTCTCTCCCGACTCCCCATATGTGGACCCGGGCTCAAAGAGGCTCACAGCGGCACTCAGCGCTTCCGGGTGTCAACCCTTGGCTACCGGGGAGTCAGGTCGGTGTTCGCAACCGCGTGCACTCCCGCGCAGGGGCCCCTCGATGTGGCCTCCGTCACCCGTAGGTGTCGCCGGGACCCGTGCTTCCAGGGGCACGCAAGGGGCCGAAACGACGTGCGGGACCACTGGGGCCCTGCACCTTGATCAGCCGCACCGTGCCGTGCCCGAGGTCCTGGTTCAGCCGCGCCACCACCTGCGGGGCGAGCAGCCGCAACTGGGTCGCCCAGGCCGTCGAGTCGCACTGCACGGTCAGCACCCGCTCGGCCGGATCGTCGTCGTACTTCAGCGGAACGCAGTGCTTGGCCAGGTCCTCGCCGACGATCTGCGGCCAGCGGCCCATCACACCGCCCACCGCGGCCGGGGTCTCCCAGCCGCGCTCGGTGAGCAGCCTGTTGATCGCGGCGCCGAGCGCCATCGGGTCACGCCCGTCGGCGCGCGCGCCGGAGCGGAGGCCGCCGCCGCGCCGCGCCTGCTTCTTCTGCTGCGCCGCGTCCCCGCGCGCGCGTGCCTGCTCCTTCGCCGCGCGCAACGCCACGCGCGCGAGGTCGACGCCGGAGGGCTCGGGGGTCTTCTTGGAGGCCGTTTCCGGTGCTTTGTTCTCCGGTGCCTTCTTGGGAGCTTTCCCGGAGGCCCACGATGCGTCGGGTGTGTTCTCCGTCATACCCGCTCCACCATGCCCTCGGAGACGGTGTACCGCGTCCCCGTCAGTACGTCCGGTACGTCGTCGTCGACGGCGGCCGTCACAAGGACCTGCTCACCAGGGGCGACGAGTTCCGCGAGACGCTCTCTTCTGCGGCTGTCCAACTCGGCGAAGACGTCGTCGAGGACGAGCACCGGTTCGTTCCCCTCGGCCCTCAGCAGGTCGTACGAGGCAAGGCGCAGCGCCAGCGCGTACGACCAGGACTCGCCGTGGGAGGCGTATCCCTTGGCGGGCAGCTGACCGAGTTTGAGAACCAGATCGTCCCGATGGGGCCCTACGAGGGTCACGCCCCGCTCGACCTCCTGCTTGCGGACCTCGGCGAGCGCCGCCATCAGCTGCTCGTACAGGTCCTCGCGGGTGTGCGCCTCGCCGGGCGCGGACGGCTTGTACTCCAGGGCGACGGGTCCGCCGCCGGGGGCCAACTGCTCGTACGCCTTGTCGGCCAGCGGCTGGATCGCGGCGACCAGGTCGAGCCGCTGGGCGAGCAGTTCGGCGCCCACGCGCGCGAGGTGCTGGTCCCACACGTCGAGCGTGGAGAGGTCCATGGTGCGGCCGCCGTGGCGGCGGGCCAGCGCGGCCGACTTCAGGAGGGTGTTGCGCTGCTTGAGAACCCGCTCGTAGTCGGAGCGGACGCCCGCCATCCGCGGGGAGCGGGCGGTGACCAGCTCGTCAAGGAAGCGGCGCCGCTCACCGGGGTCGCCCTTGATCAGTGCGAGATCCTCGGGCGCGAACAGCACGGTCCGCACGATGCCGAGCACGTCACGGGGTCTGACCTGCGAGGACCTGTTGATTCGGGCGCGGTTGGCCTTGCCGGGGTTCAGCTCCAGCTCGACGAGCTGCTGACGCTCGCCCTGGCGGACACTGGCCCGGATGATCGCCCGGTCGGCGCCCATGCGCACCAGCGGCGCGTCGGAGGAGACGCGGTGGCTGCCGAGGGTCGCGAGATAGCCGACCGCCTCGACCAGATTCGTCTTGCCCTGTCCGTTGGGACCCACGAACGCGGTGACGCCCGGGTCGAGCGGGACCTCGACCCGGGCGTACGAGCGGAAGTCGGCCAGCGACAGATGCGTGACGTGCATGGTCGTTCGCCGACCTCCCCCAGGGTTGTGGATCCACCGCCTGACGGCCTGTGGATCTGTGGATTACTTCGTCTCGACGGCGTGGCCGCCGAACTGGTTGCGCAGCGCGGCGACCATCTTCATCTGCGGCGAGTCCTCCTGCCGCGAGGCGAACCGCGCGAACAGCGACGCGGTGATCGCGGGCAGCGGTACCGCGTGGTCGATGGCGGCTTCCACCGTCCACCGGCCCTCGCCGGAGTCCTGTGCGTAGCCGCGCAACTTCTCCAGGTGCTCGTCCTCGTCCAGGGCGTTCACCGCCAGGTCCAGCAGCCAGGAGCGGATGACGGTGCCTTCCTGCCAGGAGCGGAAGACCTCGCGTACGTCGGTGACGGAGTGGACCTTCTCCAGGAGCTCCCAGCCCTCGGCGTAGGCCTGCATCATGGCGTACTCGATGCCGTTGTGGACCATCTTGGAGAAGTGGCCCGCGCCGACCTTGCCGGCGTGCACCGCGCCGAAGTCGCCTTCCGGCTTGAGGGCGTCGAAGATCGGCTGCACCTTCGCGATGTTCTCGACGTCGCCGCCGTACATCAGCGCGTAGCCGTTCTCCAGGCCCCAGACGCCGCCGGAGACGCCGCAGTCGACGAAGCCGATGCCCTTGGCCGCCAGCTCCTCCGCGTGCTTCTCGTCGTCCGTCCAGCGCGAGTTGCCGCCGTCCACGACGACGTCACCGGGCTCCAGGAGCTCGCCGAGCTGGTCGACGGTGGACTGCGTGGCCGCACCCGCCGGGACCATCACCCACACCACGCGCGGGCCCTTGAGCTTGCCCACAAGTTCTTCCAGGCTGTGGACATCGGCGAGGTCCGGATTGCGGTCGTATCCGATGACGGTGTGGCCTGCGCGGCGGATCCGCTCGCGCATGTTGCCGCCCATCTTGCCGAGGCCGACGAGACCGAGCTCCATCAGTTGTTCCTTAGGTTTGCGACGTGGCGTGAAGGCACTTTCGTACCTGTGTCTGAGCCTAAACCCGCACGCTCACGCACACCTGTGGGCATAGCCGCTCAGACGTACACCCCACCTGTGGACACGCCCGCCGGACCGGACGGGACGATCAGACCGGCCGTCCAGCGAGCTCACAGCACTCAGCCACTCAGACGCACAGGCATGATCAGGTACTTGTAGGCCTCGTCCGCCTCGGCGTCCACGGCGGGCTTGCCGCTGAGCAGCGCGGGCTTCGTGGACGTCGTGAAGGAGAGCTGCGCGACCGGCGAGTCGATGGCGCTCAGGCCGTCGAGCAGGAACGTCGGGTTGAAGGCGATCGAGATGTCGTCGCCCTCCAGCTGGGAGTCGACCCTTTCCACAGCCTGTGCGTCGTCGCTGGAGCCGGCCTCCAGGATCAGCACGCCCTGCTCGAAGCTGAGACGCACCGGGGTGTTGCGCTCGGCGACCAGGGCCACGCGCTTGACGGCCTCCACGAAGGGGGCGGTCTCGATCACGGCGACGGAGTTGAACTCCGTCGGGAAGAGCGTGCGGTACTTCGGGAGGTCGCCCTCCAGCAGGCGGGTGGTCGTCCGCCGGCCCGCACCCTCGAAGCCGATGAGCCCCTCGCCGGCGCCCGAGCCGGACAGCGCCAGGATCACGCTGTCGCCGCTCGTGAGGGCCTTGGCGGTGTCCAGGAGCGTCTTGGCGGGCACCAGGGCCACAGCGGACGCCTCGGGGTTCTCCGGCTTCCACAGGAACTCGCGGACCGCGAAGCGGTAGCGGTCGGTGGAGGCCAGCGTGACGGTGTCGCCCTCGATCTCGATGCGCACGCCGGTGAGCACGGGCAGCGTGTCGTCACGGCCCGCCGCGATGGCCACCTGGGCGGCCGCCGAGGCGAAGACCTCACCCGGGACGGTGCCGGTCGCCGACGGCATCTGCGGCAGCGCCGGGTACTCCTCCACAGGCAGGGTGTGGAGTGTGAATCGCGAGGAGCCGCAGACCACGGTCGCCCGTACACCGTCTGTGGAAATCTCCACCGGCCGGTTGGGGAGGGCGCGGCAGATGTCCGCGAGCAGGCGGCCGGAGACGAGGACCGTGCCCTCCTCGTCGACCTCCGCGTCCACCGAGACGCGTGCCGAGACCTCGTAGTCGAAGCTGGAGAGGCTCAGTGCGCCCTCCTCGGCCTTCAGAAGGAGGCCGGCGAGCACAGGCGCCGGCGGACGGGCCGGGAGGCTGCGTGCCGCCCAGGCCACTGCCTCCGCGAGTACGTCGCGTTCCACCCGGATCTTCACCGTTGCCGCCTCCGTCTGTTGCCGGCGCTCTCGCCCTGCTGGCCTTCGTCGTCTGACTCGGTGTCGTTCAGCCCTGTGGCGGGAAGGACACCGGGGACCAGTCTGACGCACCGCGCTGACAGTCGGTGCCCCTCGGGGTCAAGTCGTGCCGAGCGGCACCGGAGCCTCCGAGAGCGAGTTGTGCACAGCCCCGTCTTCGAATCGATTCCCAGGCTCTCTCTAGTTGGTCTTAGTAGTAGGGCCTGTGGAAACGGTGGATAACCGCGTTTTCGCAGGTCAGCATGGCTTTTTTGTCCACTGACCCTGTGGGCGGAGGCGGTGGACAACCGGGGGTCTCTGTGGACGACGAAAAGTTCTGCACACTCGATGCACAGCCTCGGGCCACTTCTCCCCAGATCCGTCCCCAGCTTTACCCGCGTTCCCCACAGGCCAATCCGGCACCTTGGTGTGACGCCTTTCACTCGACACGGTGAGCGGGCGCGTCTCGTTGCCGAACAGTGGACAGGGGTGTGGAGAAGCTGGGGATGACTGGGGACAACCGGCTCCAGCCTGTGGGCCGTCGGTGGACAACTTCGTGCACACCCTGTGGATCTTTTCTTCGTCCACAGTCTGTGGAGAGTGTTCGTCCACGAATCCACAGGGGGCTGACCTGGCCCGATGGACTTTCGACAGCACACCCTGTGGACACGATCGGGACAACTTCGCGGTCCCCAGGGTGTGGACGCCAGAAAGTCACCAAATCTGTGGAGAGTGGCCGTAACCAGGCTCGTATTCGAACAACTGATGTCGTTCCGGTAGCGGTGAAAAGAGGGACGACGGCCTCGGGACAGGTCCCAGAAGCCCTCGGAGCACTCCCGGCACCCGCTCCGGGAGTGCTCCGAGGGCTTCTGGGACGGCCGCCGAAACCCGGCACAGACGTGACACGCGCTCGAGAGCCGCGGGCCGGAACAGCGAGAACCGCGGGCCGGAACAGCGAAAGGCGCCCTCGGGAAGGTGTCCCGGGGCGCCCTTGGCGGCGTACCGCCTCGCCTGTCAGCCGTTCTTGATGCGGTTGGTCAGTTCGGTGACCTGGTTGTAGATGGAGCGGCGCTCGGCCATCAGCGCGCGGATCTTGCGATCGGCGTGCATGACGGTCGTGTGGTCGCGGCCGCCGAACTGCGCGCCGATCTTCGGCAGGGACAGATCGGTGAGCTCGCGGCAGAGGTACATCGCGATCTGCCGTGCCGTCACCAGGACGCGACTGCGCGAGGAGCCGCACAGGTCGTCCACCGTGAGGCCGAAGTAGTCCGCGGTGGCCGCCATGATGGCGGTCGCGGTGATCTCCGGGGCGGAGTCCTCACCGCCCGGGATCAGGTCCTTCAGGACGATCTCCGTCAGACCGAGATCCACCGGCTGCCGGTTGAGCGACGCGAACGCCGTCACCCGGATCAGCGCGCCCTCCAGCTCGCGGATGTTGCGCGAGATCCGGGACGCGATGAACTCGAGCACCTCCGGCGGAGCGTTGAGCTGCTCCTGCACCGCCTTCTTACGAAGGATCGCGATACGCGTCTCCAGCTCGGGCGGCTGGACGTCGGTGATCAGACCCCACTCGAAACGGTTCCGCAACCGGTCCTCCAGGGTCACCAGCTGCTTGGGCGGCCGGTCACTGGAGAGCACGATCTGCTTGTTCGCGTTGTGGAGCGTGTTGAAGGTGTGGAAGAACTCCTCCTGCGTCGACTCCTTGTCCGCCAGGAACTGGATGTCGTCGACGAGCAGGATGTCCATCTCGCGGTACCGCTTGCGGAAGCTGTCGCCCTTGCCGTCGCGGATGGAGTTGATGAACTCGTTGGTGAACTCCTCGGAGCTCACGTACCGCACCCGCGTGCCCGGGTAGAGGCTGCGCGCGTAGTGCCCGATCGCGTGCAGCAGGTGCGTCTTGCCGAGACCCGACTCCCCATAGATGAAGAGGGGGTTGTACGCCTTCGCCGGCGCCTCCGCGACGGCGACCGCGGCCGCGTGTGCGAAGCGGTTCGAGGCGCCGATGACGAAGGTGTCGAAGAGGTACTTCGGGTTGAGGCGCGCGGTGGGCTCGCCCGGACCGGACGCCGGCGCGGGCTTCGCACCCAGCGGGCCGGGCGTGCCGCTGGAGGACGGCAGCGAGGGGCCGCCGCGATGCAGCGGCGCACCGCCCGAGGACGGCTCCTGGAGGTCGCGGCGGTCGGGGCGCTCGTATTCGGAGCGCGGCTGGTCGTAGTCCTGGCGCTGCTGCTCGTAGGGCGGGCGGTCCATCGACTGCGGTCGGTAGTCCTGCGAGGGGGAGGCGTACGGGTCGCGCTCCGGGAAGCCGAGGCGCTGCTGCTGCCAGCCGTAGTCGTCCTGGGCGTGCCTCGGCCAGGCACCGGGCTCGGGGCGCTGGTAGTCCGGGTAGGCGGGGCGGGCGGTCGGCAGGTGGTCCGCGCGGGAGGAGGACGGCTGGTCGGGGCGGCCGGGCGGCAGCTGGTCGCCGGGGGCGCCCGGGAGCTGGTCGGAGCGACCGCCTCGGTGGTCACTCCGGTGGTCGTCGGCGCGGTGGCGGCCGTACCCCTCGTATCCGTCGCGGCGCTGTGTGTCATAGGGGTTGCGCTCGTCACGGCCCGGGGCGTCGTAGCCGCCGCGGTCCTCGCGGCCCTGGGAGTCGTAACCGTGGCGCTCGTCACGGCCCTGGCCGCCGTAGCTGTTGCGGTCCTCGCCGCTCTGGCCGCCGCCGTAAGGGCTCCGGTCCTCGCCGTTCTGGCCGCCGTAGGGATTTCGCTCGTTGCCGCCCGGGCCGTCGTACGCGTCACGGCCCGGGCCGGTGCCGGAGGGGAGCTCGGGCTCCTCGTACCGGGGCTGGGGGGCGGGCGGGGTCGGAGGCTGCGGTTCCCCGGCCGAGTCGTCGACGGTGATCGCGATGCGGATCGGGCGGCCGCACTCGCGGCTCAGCGTGTCGCTGACGATCGGCGCGAGGCGCCCTTCGAGGACGCCCTTCGCGAATTCGTTCGGAACCGCGAGCAGCGCGGTGTCCGCGACCAGCGCCAGGGGCTGGCAGCGCTTGATCCAGTGCTCGTCCTTGGCCTCCACACCCTGACCGCGGCCCTCACCGAGGAGCTGTTCCAGTACTCGTGGCCACACTGCGGCAAGATCGGCAGGTACGTCAGCCACAGGGCACGCTCTCTCACGGGTCCCACGAACGTGTGGTTCTGGGAACAGGTTGGGATGTCAGTCGGGTGGGGCGGTGGGCACAAATCCGCTGGGGCGGTGAGAAGGGAACGAATCGGAGTTCAGCCACGGTAGTCAGGGCGACCGCTGCGGTTCAAGTTGTTGTCCCCAGCCTGTGGATAGTGTCTCCCGCCAGGAGCTGGTTTGACCGGATGGCGCAGCCGCGCGTACCGTAACCAGGTCGAGTTGTCGATGGCTGCTGCCGCCTGCCTCCGATGGGCACAGATCGCGAAGAGTGATCGGGAAGCGGTGCACTCGGGCGTAATACGAGCTACCTCGTGGGCGCACGGTGACAGCCAGGGCGGCACCCCGCCACCACCGATTCTTTCTGGAGCCCCCGAGTGAGCAAGCGCACCTTCCAGCCGAACAACCGTCGTCGCGCCAAGACCCACGGCTTCCGCCTGCGGATGCGCACCCGTGCCGGCCGCGCGATTCTCGCGAACCGCCGTGGCAAGGGTCGCGCGAGCCTGTCCGCCTGATTACTTACAGGTCATGATGTCGTGCTGCCTACCGAGCATCGGCTGAGGCGGCGCGAGGACTTCGCGGCCGCAGTACGCCGAGGACGCCGGGCCGGACGCCCGCTTCTCGTCGTTCATCTACGTAGCGGTGCAACGGACCCGCACGCGCCTGGGGAGAGCGCTC
The DNA here is from genome assembly GCF_036227505.1 of Streptomyces sp. NBC_01450. Classification (NCBI taxonomy): domain Bacteria; kingdom Bacillati; phylum Actinomycetota; class Actinomycetes; order Kitasatosporales; family Streptomycetaceae; genus Streptomyces; species Streptomyces sp. NBC_01450. The sequence goes on from NZ_CP109480.1 coordinate 5,902,413, forward strand.
CCCCGACGCGTGCGGGTTTCGTCGTGAGCAAGGCCGTGGGTGGAGCCGTCATACGCAACAAGGTGAAGCGCAGACTTCGCCATCTGATGCGTGACCGGGTCGCCCTGCTGCCCCCCGGTAGCCTGGTAGTCGTACGAGCGCTGCCCGGTGCGGGCGACGCCGACCATGAACAGCTGGCCCGAGACCTGGATGCCGCCCTTCAGCGGCTACTGGGAGGGGGCGCGCGATGAAGTACCCGCTGCTGGCTCTTATCAAGCTGTACCAGTGGACCATCAGCCCGCTGCTCGGGCCGGTGTGCAAGTACTACCCGTCGTGCTCCCACTACGGCTACCAGGCCATCGACCGGCACGGTGCGATCAAGGGAACGGCACTCACCGCCTGGCGCATCCTCCGGTGCAATCCGTGGTCGCTGGGCGGCGTGGACCATGTTCCGCCGCGCAAGCGTCCGCGGTGGCACGAAATGCTGCGTAACGCCTGGCGCGCACGCAAGGGCGGGAACTCCGCCGCCGAACCGGCCATTGAGGGGCATGGAATGTCCGACCATCCCTCGAGCCCGGCCGCCGAGACCCCGTCCCATGCTCAAGGAGCCTGATTAGTGGACACGATTGCCAGTCTGTTCAGCTTCATCACGACACCCGTTTCCTGGGTCATCGTTCAGTTCCACTCCGTATACGGGGCGATCTTCGGCCCCGACACGGGCTGGGCCTGGGGCCTGTCCATCGTGTCCCTGGTGATCCTGATCCGTATCTGCCTCATTCCGCTCTTCGTGAAGCAGATCAAGTCGACTCGGGCGATGCAGACGCTGCAGCCCGAGATGAAGAAGATCCAGGAGCGCTACAAGAACGACAAGCAGCGCCAGTCCGAAGAGATGATGAAGCTGTACAAGGAGACGGGTACCAACCCGCTCTCCTCGTGCCTTCCCATCCTGGCGCAGTCGCCGTTCTTCTTCGCCCTGTACCACGTGCTCAACGGCATCGCGACCGGCAAGACGATCGGTGTGATCAACCAGAGCCTGCTGGAGAGTGCGCAGAAGGCGCACATCTTCGGCGCACCGCTCGCGGCGAAGTTCACCGACAGCGCCGACAAGGTCGCCCAGCTCGGTGCCACGCTGACCGATGTCCGGGTCGTCACCGCGATCATGATCGTGCTGATGTCGAGCTCGCAGTTCTACACCCAGCGTCAGCTGATGACGAAGAACGTCGACACCACGGTGAAGACGCCCTTCATGCAGCAGCAGAAGATGCTGATGTACGTCTTCCCGGTCATGTTCGCCGTCTTCGGCATCAACTTCCCGGTCGGTGTCCTCGTCTACTGGCTGACCACGAACGTGTGGACCATGGGCCAGCAGATGTACGTCATCCGCAACAACCCGACCCCCGGCTCCAAGGCTCAGGCCGCGTACCTGGAGCGCCTGCAGAAGCACGTCACGCAGCACGAGAAGACGCGCGGTCGTGGTGAGAAGGCCATCGTCAAGGCGATCGTGGCCAAGGGCCGTGACCGTAACGAGTTCGAGCGCAAGTTCATCAACAGCCTGACCAAGGTGGGCCTGGTGGCCCAGGCTGACGGCAACGTGGTGAAGGGTGAGGCCGCGACGGTCGTCGAGACCGAGGACGGCACCACGACCACCACCGGCGGCGGCGCTCCCAAGCGTCAGCAGCCGAAGCGCCAGTCCAAGTCCCAGCGCCAGTCGGGCACGGCGGCCGGTGGGGCGAAGGCGGCGGGCGAGTCCGAGCCGAAGACCTCGCTGACCAAGTCCGACGAGCCGGAGGACGCCCAGCCGGAGGACGCCAAGCCTGCCCCCAAGCCGGCAGGTGGCGGCAACAAGCCGGGCACCGGTACCCGCAGCAAAGCCCAGTCCGGACAGCGCAAGGGTCCGCAGCGGCCCAAGTCCCCGTCCAAGAAGTAAGAAGGAGTCCATCCCGTGACGGAAGGCACCACCACCTCCGCCGCCGCTGAGGGCGACACTCTGACCCGCCTTGAGCAGGAAGGCGAGATCGCGGCGGACTACCTCGAGGGTCTGCTGGATATCGCCGATCTCGACGGCGACATCGACATGGACGTCGAGGCCGATCGCGCCGCTGTCTCGATCATCAGCGACGCCGGCGGCCGCGACCTGCAGAAGCTGGTCGGTCGCGACGGCGAGGTGCTCGAGGCCCTTCAGGAGCTCACGCGCCTGGCCGTTCACCGGGAGACCGGGGACCGCAGCCGACTGATGCTGGACATCGCGGGCTACCGCGCCAAGAAGCGCGAGGAGCTCTCCGAGCTGGGCGCCAAGGCCGCGGCCGAGGTGAAGAGCTCCGGCGAGCCGGTGAAGATGAAGCCGATGACGCCCTTCGAGCGCAAGGTCGTCCACGACGCGGTCAAGGCCGCGGGTCTGCGCAGTGAGTCCGAGGGCGAGGAGCCGCAGCGCTTCGTCGTCGTGCTTCCCGCCTGATCGGTACGAAGGTTCCTCCGGCCCCGTCTGTTCAGCAGGCGGGGCCGAACTTTGTCAGCCTGGTAGTCCCCGGTAGTCCCTGATAGTTCTGGTGGTCAGCGCTCAGCGCGCTTATGCGGTACGGAAGGACGGTCCCCGTGACGGAGGCAGCAGAGCTTCCCCCTGCGCCCGAGCAGGCGCGCGAGGTATTCGGCGATCGCTTCGAGGACGCGGTCCGGTACGCGGAGCTGTTGGCCGAGGCGGGAGTGAAGCGAGGGCTGATCGGCCCCCGTGAAGTGCCCCGGCTGTGGGAGCGGCACCTGCTGAACTGCGCGGTGCTCTCCGAGGTCGTGCCCGAGGGTGTGACCGTGTGCGACGTCGGCTCCGGCGCGGGGCTGCCCGGCATTCCGCTGGCCCTGGTCCGTGATGACATCAAGATCACTCTGCTGGAACCGTTGCTGCGACGGACCAACTTCCTCACCGAGGTCGTCGAGCTCCTCGGCCTCGACCATGTGACCGTCTTGCGTGGTCGTGCCGAGGAGGTCATGGGGACGCTGCCAGCGGTCCACGTGGTGACCGCGCGGGCCGTCGCTCCACTGGACCGGCTGGCGACGTGGGGCATCCCGCTTCTCCGCCCGTACGGCGAGATGCTGGCTCTCAAGGGCGATACCGCGGAGGAAGAGCTGAAGAGCGCTGCGACGGCCCTCAGCAAGCTCGGCGCCGTGGAGACGTCCATCCTGCACGTCGGCGAGGGCATTGTGGACCCGCTGTCGACCGTGGTGCGGGTCGAGGTCGGGGAGAGCCCGGGTGGTGTGCGCTTCGCCGCGAAAAGGGCGAAGGCGGCCCGGACAGGGCGGACACGCCGACGGCGTTGATCCTGGACGTGAGATGGATCGTGGACTCCCGGTTCCGCAGGGCGGAGCCGGGAGTTCTTCGTCACTCCACCTGATGCGTCCTGACGACGAGCCGTACTCCACACAAGCTGCCAAACCTACGCATCTCGGAGTGTCGCGCCGTCGTGGCCGTGGCCGCTATGCATCGTGTTTCACGTGAAACGTCGCTCACTGCTGCACGGCATCATCAGTCGCGGACGCGCTGCGGCCGAACCCCGCGATCGGAAGCCTCTCGGTTCACTCGCGGAGGGTGCGGAGTTGTCCACAGAGGTGGATTTCTCCACAGAAGAACGGGCCTCGCTGGTTCATGACCCCGAAGGCATGGGAGGCTCTGTTCATTGCGAGCCTGAAGTCGAGGAGAGTGAATCCTTGCGGTCCGACGCCAACATCGCGGGACCGATGACCGATCCGGTCCCCGGTCCCCGTACCGAGTCAATGGGGGAGGAAGTTTCACGTGAAACACCGCCCCCAATGGACGACACTCCTATTGGTCGTGCTGCCCAACTGGCGGTGGAGGCGCTGGGTCGCGCCGGTGAGGGCCTGCCACGGCCCGAGCAGACACGCGTCATGGTGGTCGCCAACCAGAAGGGTGGGGTGGGTAAGACCACGACCACGGTCAATCTTGCTGCGTCGCTGGCCCTGCATGGCGGCCGCGTCCTGGTGATCGACCTCGACCCTCAGGGCAATGCCTCCACCGCGCTGGGCATCGACCATCACGCCGAAGTGCCTTCCATCTACGACGTGCTGATCGACAGCAAGCCGCTCTCCGAAGTCGTCCAGCCGGTCCCCGATGTCGAGGGCCTCTTCTGTGCGCCTGCCACGATCGATCTCGCCGGTGCGGAGATCGAGCTGGTGTCCCTGGTGGCACGGGAGAGCCGACTGGAGCGGGCGATCCAGGCGTACGAGCAGCCGCTGGACTACATCCTCATCGACTGCCCGCCCTCGCTCGGCCTCCTCACGGTCAACGCGCTGGTCGCCGGTGCGGAGGTCCTCATTCCTATCCAGTGCGAGTACTACGCGCTGGAAGGCCTGGGCCAGCTCCTGCGGAACGTCGACCTGGTACGGGGGCATCTCAACCCCAACCTCCATGTCTCGACGATCCTGCTCACCATGTACGACGGCCGGACACGCCTCGCGTCCCAGGTCGCGGACGAGGTGCGCAGCCACTTCGGTGAAGAGGTGCTGCGGACGAGCATTCCTCGTTCGGTCCGTATCTCCGAGGCCCCGAGCTATGGCCAGACGGTGCTGACCTACGATCCAGGTTCGAGCGGTGCCCTCTCGTATCTTGAGGCCGCACGAGAAATTGCCCTCCGCGGAGTCGGAGTGGCGTATGACGCGCAGAACGCCCATGTGGGTGCACAGAACAGTCAGAACATGGTGGAGGGGATCCAGTGAGTGAGCGACGACGAGGGCTGGGGCGGGGCCTCGGCGCACTGATCCCCGCGGCTCCGACGGAGAAGACGGTTCCCTCACCGGCAGGTGGAGGCTCCTCGTCGGCGGCCGTACCCGTGCTCACGGCAGAGCGCGGGGTGGCTGCGGCGAAGGTGACCACACTGCCGCCTGTTTCACATGAAACAGAGGAGTCGTCGACGATCGGAAGCCCGGAGGTGCCCTCCGCGCCCGTCGGCGCTCACTTCGCTGAACTGCCCCTCGACCACATCACCCCCAACCCGCGTCAGCCCCGCGAGGTGTTCGACGAGGACGCGCTTGCGGAGCTCGTCACCTCCATCAAGGAGGTAGGGCTTCTCCAGCCCGTCGTCGTGCGGCAGGTGGGTCAGGCACGCTACGAGCTCATCATGGGTGAGCGGCGCTTCCGTGCCTGCCGTGAGGCGGGCCTTGAGGCCATTCCTGCGATCGTGCGGGCCACGGACGACGAGAAGCTGCTCCTGGACGCGCTGCTGGAGAACCTGCACCGCGCCCAGCTGAACCCGCTGGAAGAGGCGGCCGCCTACGACCAGCTGCTGCAGGACTTCAACTGCACGCACGACCAGCTGGCGGACCGTATCGGACGCTCACGTCCGCAGGTCTCCAACACCCTGCGCCTGCTGAAGCTCTCGCCGGCGGTTCAGCGTCGTGTCGCCGCCGGAGTGCTCTCCGCGGGCCATGCCCGCGCCCTGCTCTCCGTCGCGGACTCGGAGGAGCAGGACAGGCTGGCCCACCGCATCGTGGCCGAGGGGCTGTCGGTGCGGGCCGTCGAGGAGATCGTCACCCTCATGGGATCGCGTCCTCAGACCGCTGCGCGTTCCAAGGGACCACGGGCAGGCACCCGGCTCTCTCCGGCGCTGAGTGACCTCGCCACGCGTCTCTCGGACCGCTTCGAGACTCGGGTGAAGGTCGACCTGGGGCAGAAGAAGGGGAAGATCACGGTCGAGTTCGCTTCGATGGACGACCTCGAGCGGATCCTGAGCTCGCTCGCCCCGGGTGAGGGAGGGGTTCTGCAGAGGAGCCTCCTGGACGACGACTCCGAGGACATGGAGGCCTGAGTCGCCCGGTGACGGGATGGTCCCCGTCGGCCGACCATAAGAGCGGGCCGTGTCCGGTGTGTACCGGAACACGGCCTGCTCTTTGCTTTCAGGCAGTATCGATGGAATCGCTTCGTGGATACGATGCGATCGGGTATGGCGCATCCACCTGGCGGCACCTTCATTGGGGAGGCGGGGGCCATGCAAACCGTGAGCCGTACCGGATTGGTGACCGCAGGCCTGGGACTGGGGGCGGTCGGTGGGTTCATCGGCAGCCTGCTCAGGGAGCGAAGCGCTCTGACAGCCGCCCGCGAGGCTGCGGGCGAAGGAAGCGAGGAACATCCTTCATGGGGCGCAGGCTCGTACCGCTCACGCTGGACAACCTTCCGGACCTTCCCAAGCGCTGTCGCGCGTGTGTCTTCTGGGAACTGGATCCCGTCAGTGGTGAAGCCGCGGTAAAGGCGGGAAGGCCCGAACTCGAGAAGGAGGCGTGGATCTCCGCCGTCCTGCTGGAGTGGGGATCCTGCGGCCGCGTCGTCTACGTGGACGACGTACCGGTCGGCTTCGTGCTGTACGCACCCCCCGCTTATGTCCCCCGCTCCACGGCGTTCCCCACGAGCCCGGTCTCACCGGACGCCGTCCAGCTGATGACCGCCTTCATCATGCCGGGCTATCAGGGACAGGGACTCGGCCGGGTGATGGTCCAGACGGTCGCCAAGGATCTGCTGCGTCGGGGCTTCAAGGCGATCGAGGCCTTCGGAGACGCGCGGTGGAAGGAACCGGCCTGTGTGCTTCCCGCCGACCATCTCCTCGCCGTCGGCTTCAAGACGGTACGCCCCCACCCCACATACCCCCGCCTGAGGCTGGAGCTGCGTACGACGCTCTCCTGGAAGGAAGACGTGGAGTTGGCTCTGGACCGCCTCCTGGGGGCGGTACAGAAGGAACCGGCGCTTCGTCCTCTGTAGTGGCTGTGGTGCCGCCCGCCGTCCCAAGCCCTCCGCCACGCAAATGGGCCAGCCCTTCCGGGCTGGCCCATTCGTGTTTCACGTGAAACATCGCCGCCGCTTGCAGGGCGGCGTTGCCGGTCAGACGGTCTTCTCGGCGCCCTCGGTGATGAAGTCCTCCAGGTCGCGGACGATCGCGGCCTTCGGCTTCGCACCCACGATGGTCTTGGCGACCTCGCCACCCTGGTAGACGTTCAGGGTCGGGATGGACATGACGCCGTACTTGGCGGCCGTACCCGGGTTCTCGTCGATGTTGAGCTTGACGACCTCGATCTGGTCGCCGTACTCCGCGGCGATCGCCTCGAGGGACGGCGCGATCTGGCGGCACGGACCGCACCAGGCGGCCCAGAAGTCCACCAGGACGGGCTTGTCGTTCTTGAGGACGTCCTGCTCGAAGGAGTCGTCGGTCACATTCTTCAGGGTGCCGGCCACGGCGGGCTCCTTAACTGGTTGGTGCGGTGGGGCGGACGGGGGTCAGACGGTGGCAGCCGCGGCGGTCTCGCTGTCCGCGAGGGCAGCGAGGTAGCGCTCGGCGTCGAGGGCGGCGGAGCAGCCGGTGCCGGCCGCGGTGATCGCCTGGCGGTACGTGTGGTCGACGACATCACCGGCGCCGAAGACACCGGTCAGGTTCGTCCGGGTCGAAGGCGCCTCGACCTTGAGGTAGCCCTCCTCGTCCAGGTCGAGCTGGCCCTTGAAGAGCTCGGTGCGCGGGTCGTGGCCGATCGCGATGAACAGGCCGGTCACCGGCAGGTCGGAGATCTCATCGGTCTTGAGATTGCGCAGCTTCAGGCCGGCGAGCTTGGGGTCGCCCTCGATCGAGGCGATCTCGCTGTCCCAGACGAAATTGATCTTCGGGTCGGCGAAGGCACGCTCCTGCATCGCCTTGGAGGCGCGCAGGGTGTCACGGCGGTGCACGATCGTCACGGACTTGGCGAAGCGGGAGAGGAAGGTCGCCTCCTCCATCGCGGTGTCGCCACCGCCGATCACGGCGATGTCCTGGCCCTTGAAGAAGAAGCCGTCACAGGTCGCGCACCACGAGACACCGCGTCCGGAGAGCGCGTCCTCGTTGGGCAGACCCAGCTTGCGGTGCTGCGAGCCCGTCGTGACGATGACGGCCTTGGCGCGGTGCACCGTGCCCGCGGTGTCCGTGACGGTCTTGATCTCGCCCGTCAGATCGACGGCGACGACGTCGTCCGGGATCAGCTCGGCACCGAAGCGCTCGGCCTGGGCGCGCATGTTGTCCATGAGCTCGGGGCCCATGATGCCGTCCTGGAAGCCGGGGAAGTTCTCCACCTCGGTGGTGTTCATCAGCGCACCACCGGCGGTGACGGCGCCTTCGAAGACCAGCGGCTTCAGCGACGCGCGTGCGGTGTACAGCGCTGCCGTGTAGCCGGCAGGCCCGGATCCGATGATGATCACGTTACGGACGTCGCTCACGGCTTCATTCCTCGTTTCTGGAGACTGCTGCGTACTGCCGGTGGGAGCCTCTCTCAGAACTCTCACCCCACCCAACGGATCCTAAGGGGCTTGCATTCCCGGTGTGTCCGGGCACACGAAGACGAGACACCGCACACAGATGCCATGGGGTTACCGGGGAGGAGGCGGGTCGACGCGGACGTACTCAGGAGCGGGCGTACGAGTGTGTCAGCAGGAGCTTCCCAGGAGACGCCGAGGCCTGCTTCACACACGCGGCGTCGACGATGTACGCCGTGACCTTCGTGCTGTCGGAGGCGTCGGGCACGACGACGAGGTACACGCTCGTCCCCTTATATGTGCCCTGCTGTGCCGCGAGGACCGTCGCGGTGCTTCCGGTGCCCTTCTGAATACAGTCGGGGACCTGCACGGTGGGCGTGATCAGGGTGTCGATCCCGGCGGACCCGTTGCCCGCGCCATCGGACGCGGCTCCCCAGGGACGCTTCGGGCTGGCGGACCGGGTGTTCGCGCTCTTGTTCTTCGCGAGGAGATCCGCGACCTGAGTCTTCAGCTTTTCCTCGGAGAAAGTGTCCTTCGCCCCCTGCTGCGTCACCGTCTGCGGGCTCTTGTCGGAGCCGTCCCCCAGTGACTGCACGAGGATCGCGCCCAGCCCCAGAGCGGCGGCTGTGAACACCGTGCCGAGAACGACCACCCTGCGACGTCCCCGGCGGCCCCGACGCGAGCGGCCGGGGCCGGTGGCGGCGTGGGAATGTCCCGAGGGCCGGTCCGTGGTGGAAGCAAGGCTCGGTTCACCCGACGTGTGTGAAACCCCGGCGACCGATGTTTCACGTGAAACACTCGCGCGGTTGTCCTCGGCCGCTTCACGGTCGGCAGCCGTGGCACTCAGCAGAGCTTCCGCGGCGAGGGCGGCATCGATGCGGCCGGCCACATCGTCAGGCATGCGCGTGGGGCCCGGCAGGGTCCCGAGCAGCCCTCGGATCTCCTCCAGGGAGTCGTACACGTCGGCACAGAGCACGCACTCGTCGAGGTGTCGCCGTACGTCCGCGGTGCGAGAGGGCGCGAGCAGCCCTTCGGAGAGGTCGGAGATCTCCGCGACATCCGGGTGCCCGGCCGTATCCGTCGTGGACGTCACGCTCGCCCACCTCCGCCCTTCACAGCCGCTGAATCACTCGGTCCTGCATCACGTGGCCCTGCATCGTGCGGTCCCGCTGCCGGTGGGACGGATGTCCCCTGGGTCCGGTTCCTTCCCCCGCCCGACTTGTTGCCGCCCTCGCCTCTTCCGTTCTCCGCGCGGAGATGGGTGAGCAGCGGGAGAAGTCTGGCTCTGCCCCGTGCGCAACGGCTCTTCACCGTGCCGACGGGCACATCGAGGACGCGGGCCGCCTCCGCCACGGGGTAGCCCTGCATGTCGACCAGGACGAGAGCGGCGCGCTGGTCGGCCGGGAGCGTGCCCAGGGCCGTCAGCAGCTCCCGGTGCAGATCGTTGCGCTCGGCCGGGGCGGCGGCGGACTCGTGCGGTTCGAGGAGTTGTTCCAGCCGTTCGGTGTCATCGACGGGAGACGTCTTCCTGGAGGCGGCCTTGCGGGCGCGGTCCAGACAGGCGTTCACCGTGATGCGGTGCAGCCAGGTCGTGACGGCCGACTGGCCGCGGAAGGTGTGAGCGGCCCGGTAGGCGGATACCAGCGCGTCCTGAACGGCGTCAGCGGCCTCCTCGCGGTCTCCCAGCGTCCGCAGGGCCACCGCCCAGAGCCGGTCACGATGACGCCGCACGATCTCACCGAAGGCCTCGGGGTCGCCCTCCACATGACGGGCGAGGAGGTCCTGATCGCTTGCGTCGCCATATCCGGTTTCATCGGCCATCGGACCCCCTCCCCCTCGTCGACGAACGTCAGCCGGTGAATTTCACGTCCGTGATGGCTTGCTTGTAGCCGGCGTTGCTGTACTGGTCACCGGACGCGTAGGGCATTGCCGTGATCCACAACAGTACGTACTGAGTCTTCGCCTTCTTATCGACCGTGATCTTCGCGCTGGCGCCGCTCGTCGTGATGGTCCCGATCTTCGTCATCGAGTCCACTGACGTCGAAGAGCTCATCGAGTCCGTCGCGTAGAGGGTGATCGTGGTGTGATCACCGGGGTACCGGAGCCCTATCGAAGCCGCCGTGACAGTCTGCTGCGAACCCAGGTCGTAGACGATGCCGACGCCGGGCTTGAAGGCCGGCTTCATCTCCGGACCGTCCACGAAGCTCTTGCTTCGCCAATAGGTCGAGCTGTCGCCGTCGTACGTCTTGCCCACGTCCTCGGGCGCCTGGGCATCACCCTTCGCGACGTACTCCTGCGCAGCCTTGATGGTGATCGGCTTGACCGGCTTGGTCTTGTCGGTGCTCTTGTCGTTGCCGTCCGTGGTCTTGGTCGGCTTTGTGTCGTCGGACTTGGCGTGATCCATCAGGGCGTCCGCCAGCTGCCAGCTGCCGAGGCCCAGGGCGGCGATCAGGAGGGCCGAAACGGCCCACTTGAGGGCCGTGCCGGTGCGGCTCTGCAATGGGGGCGGCGGGGCCGGTACGGGCTGTGTGGCGCCCATGTGGGGCGCGGGGCGACCGTAGCTGCCCTGCTGGTACGAGGTGCGCTGGTACTCCGGCGGGGCCGTGAACGCGGGCTCCGGCGGGCGGATGCGGGGCATCTCCGCGATCGCCTTCACCAGCTCCTCCGGCGTGGTGCACGGAGTCTCGTGGCGGGAGGCGGTCGCGCCGTCGTTGGCGAGCGCGCGCATGGCGAGCTCCGACAGGCCGCGGTGGACGCCGGCGCGCACCTGGTCGGGGGCGATGAGGCCGACCCCCTTGGGCAGCCCGGACAGACCGTAGGCGTTGCTGTCGTAGGGCCAGCGCTGGGTGAGCGCGGCGTACAGCAGCGCTCCGATCGCCTCCGTGTCGGTGCGCTGCGGGGTGTCCGAGCTGATGCCGCGCAGTGCGGCGTTCACAGCGAGCCCACGGATGCGCCACTGGCCCGTCGAGGTGCGCAGCACGGCGCTCGGCGTCAGCTGCAGATGCGCGAGACCCTCACGGTGCGCGGCGGCCATGGCCTGGGAGACCTGGCTGACCATCTGGTAGGCCTCGTGCACCTCCAGCGGGCCCGAGGCCAGCAGCGCGGTCAGCTCGGTGGCGTCCGGCAGCCACTCGTGCACCACGTAGACGAGGTCGTTCTCCTCGACCGCGTCCAGGACCTGGACGAACCGGGGATCGCCCAGGAGGGCCGAGGAACGGGCCGCCGCCAGTACGGAGCGGGCCCGTGGATGGTCGGCGGGCAGGAGATGCACGCCGACGGCGCGGCGGAGTTTCTCGTCCACCGCACGCCAACTGCTGAAGCCGTCCAGACGGGTGACGCACTCCTCGAGGCGATAGCGCCTGGCGAGTTTGTGACCACTGTGCAGTTCGGGCGGTGAGGCCTTTCCGGGACTCTCGGTCCCGCCGCTCCCCTGTGCCTCTTCGCTGTCCGTCTCCCGCTCCCGGTTCTGGGCCACCCCGTCGGACGTGGACTGGTCCGCCTTCGCGGTCAGCGGCTCGTCGCCGCTGTTGTCTGCCACGTCGACGGCAGCCGTGCTCCGTTCCGCCACCGTCGTTCCCGCCTCCCCATTCGTTGCGCGCTGTCCGACGCAGAAACCAATTGTGCCCACAGTCCGGCGCTATGCACGACACACGGCGACGGACGATGGTTGTGCGCCTACCCCCGCTTCAGCGCCCCAGGCGCCCGCGGACCATTCCGACCATTGAGTTGAGTTCTTCGATGCGCATCTTCCGCGCGGCGACGTAGAAGACGCCGAGCAGGGCGATGCCACCCGCGAGGAGGGCTGCCAGGGAGCCCCCGACGCCTTGACCGAGAGTGTGGCCGATGCCGTAGCAGGCCGCCCCACTCAGGAGGGCCGCGGGCACCGAGGCAATACCGAGACGGGCGTACGTCCGCAGGACGCGGGTGCCGTCCAGATCACCGCCGAGCCGCTTGCGCAGCCGACTCCAGGCGACACCGACGCCGATCGCGTAGGCGATGCCGTATGAGGCCGCCATGCCTGCCACGGCCCAGCGGGGTGGCAGAGCGAAGTAGCAGAGTGCCGAGGCACCGGCGTTGACGGCGGCCACGATGACCGTGTTGTAGAAGGGCGTGCGGGTGTCCTCGTACGCGTAGAAGGCACGCAGGACGACGTACTGCACGGAGTAGGGGATCAGGCCGAGGCCGAAGGCCATCAGCATGTAGCCCATGTTCGTGGCTTCGCTGGTGCCCGAGGAGCCGAAGATCAGGGTGCACATCGGGATGCCGAGGGAGACGAAGCCGAAGGAGACGGGCACGATCGCCACGGCCGTGGTGCGCAGGCCCTGGGAGATGTCGTCGCGAACGGCTCCGGCGTCGCCCTCTTGGGCCGAGCGTGCGAGGCGCGGCAGCAGGGCGGCCATCAAGGACACGGTGATGATGGCCTGCGGCAGGCCCCAGATGAGCTGGGCGTTGGCGTAGGCCGCGAAGCCGGTGCCATCGACGGGTGAGTCCTTGCCGGCTGCGGTGGACAACTGCGAGACCACGATCGCGCCGGCCTGGTTGGCGAGGACGAAGAGCACGGTCCACTTGGCGAGCATCGCCGCCTTGCCCAGCCCGTGGCCCTTCCAGTCGAAGCGCAGTCGCAGCCGGAATCCGGTCTCCCGCAGGTACGGGATCATCGCGAGGGACTGGACGACGAGGCCGAGCAGAACACCGACACCGAGGAGCCGCTCGCCCTCCGGCGGGATGGTCGTGACCTTCATGCCGGAGCTCGCCGCGGAGCCGTACACCCAGATGAACATGCCGAGCGTCACGATGATGACGATGTTGTTGAGGACCGGGGTCCACATCATCGCGCCGAACTTGCCGCGCGCGTTGAGGATCTGGCCCATCACCACGTGGATGCCCATGAAGAAGATCGAGGGCAGGAAGTAGCGGACGAAGGTGACGGCGACCTGGTTGGCCGCCGGGTCGCTGGCGACCGGGTTCGACAGCACCCGGATCAGGAGAGGCGCGGCGAAGATGCCAAGCGCGGTCAGTGCGCCGAGGGCCACCATCACGACGGTGAGCAGCCGGTTGGCGTAGGCCTCGCCGCCGTCGTCGTCCTCCTTCATGGCGCGCACGAGCTGCGGTACGAAGACGGAGTTCAGGCCGCCGCCGACGGTCAAGATGTAGATCATCGTCGGAAGCTGGTACGCGACCTGGAAGGTGTCGCCGAGGAGGCCGACGCCCAGGGCCGAGACGATCAGCGCGGAGCGGATGAAGCCGGTGAGCCGGGACACCAGCGTGCCCGCCGCCATCACCGCGCTCGACTTCAGCAGACCCGACGCGCGTCCGCCGGACTTCTTCGCGGCGGGCGCCGCTTCGGGTGCGGGGGTCTGCGGGGCGGCCGGAGTCGGTTCCTGGGCCGGTGACGGTACGCCGGGCGGGGCGACGGAGGTACGGGTGCCGGCCTGGCCCTGGTCGCGGAAGAGGTGCGCGAAGGCATCCGGCTCGTGCTGCTGCTCGCCGGCCTGGGTCACGAGGTCGTCCACGCCGACGAACTGGGTCGTGCGGGCGTCCTCGCCGTAGGGCAGGTGCCGCGTCGGGCCCGCGGGCTCTGGCGGGGGCGTCTGGGCCCACACGCGGGGGTCGGGGGTGTACTGCGAGGTGGGCGGCTGGGCGTAGAGCGGCTGCTGCGGGTAGTAGGAGCCAGGGGGCGGCGGGGGGTGCGCCGCACGGTCGTAGAGCGCCTCGGTCACCGGATCCTGGGCGGCGAGGTCCTGCGCCCGGTAGGGGTCCTGGGTGTAGGCGTCCTGAAAGTACATGTCCTGGTACTGACCCTGCGGCTGCTCGGCCGGAGGCCCCTCCCGGTACCCCTCGGGGTAGCCGGTGTTGGCCATGCCCTGGTCCGGGTAGCCCGAGCCGCTCACGGCCTGGTCCGGGTAGTCCTCGGGGTAGCCCGAGCTGCCCGCGCCCTGGCCGCGGTCACCGTCGTACGGCGCGTTCATGGTTACCCCACCTCATCGTCCCCGGGCCCACGGGCCACGACATCGCTCAACGGTCCACTCTCTCACCCGTGCCGGACGGGTCGGTGCTTTCCGGTGCGGTGTCCGGTGTCGGGTCACTCGGGTGCTCCGGGTCGTCTGCCCCGGACTCCGTCGTGGACTCCCCGTCGGGACCGTCCTTGGAGCGCTCGGTGTCCTCAGTAGTGTCTACGGTGCCTTCGGCGTCCTTGTTCACGCCGGTCAGGCCCTCGGCCCCGCCGTCGGTGTCGGGGGTGTCCTCCTGCTCCTCCTCGGCCTGGCGGGCGGCCGCGCGCTTGCGCTGGGTGTACATCCGGAATCCGGCGAGCACGAGCAGCAGGACGCCTCCGCCGATGACCAGCATCACCGTGGGAGTGATCTCGGTGACCTTCACTTCGAACTTGACGGGAGGACCGTACGCCTGGCCGTCGTCCGTGAACAACTGCGCGAAGACCGTCACCGGGCCGTTGGCCTTGGCGGAGGTGGTGAACTTCACCGACTGGCTGTGCTCGCCCGCGACCTGGATCGGCCGCTCGTCGAAGGCGTCGTCGCCGATCTTGAGCCGGGTCGGCTGCTGCGAGGTGAGACGCAGCACCAGGTGGTGGACGCCCTGCACGAGGTTGTTCTGCACCGTCACGGGGATCGTGGCGCTGCGCCCCGAGAGCTTCGCGTCGGATTTGTCGATCAGCTTGACGAGACCGGTGAGGTCCTCGAGGTACGACTCCACGCCGTCGCGGAAGGTGTCCCCCTGGGCGCCACGGCCGCGCCAGGACGTCGACATCCCCCGGTCTATGGCCCGACCGAAGGGAGTGACCACGCGGGACTTGTCGGTGAGGATGACCTTGAAGTTGTCGAGCGTGTTCTGCGTGGTCTGGATCTGCTCGAAGGCCGACCGCGGCAGCTCCTGCTTGCGCAGCGAGGAGGGGTACGAGGACGCCGACGGCACCTTGGTCGTGGCGCTCGGGTCCGGCTTGGCCTTGGCGGCCGCGGAGAGGTTCTGGGACTCCGACCAGTTTCCGTCCTGGAGGGCCCTCACCGCCGTCGCCATGGTCTGCGCCTGGCTCACGGAGGGCATGCGCTGCGGGGCGACGACGATGCTCCGCTGCTTGCTCGGCTCCTGCAGATCGACCATCAGGCTCTGGGCCAGGAATTCCTGCACGGCGAGCGTCGAGTTGTCGGCCTTCGCCATGTCGCCCTCGAACGCGGTCGACAACCGGGAGTCGGCGACCACCGCCGTCGTGCCGCCCCCGATGGGGCGGGCGGCGGTGGGCGTGTAGGTCAGGCCGCCGGTCTCGCGCAGGCTGTCGCTGCGGGCGATCACCTTGTCGGCGCCGGCGGAGGTGGCGACCTTGACGATCGACGGATCGACGGCGCCCTCGGCGGGCCAGGCGAAGTCGGTGTTCGGCTTCACATGGAGAATCGTCTGCACCGTGGTGGAGGCCACATCGGTGGCGTCCTTGAGGTGGCTCAGGGAACCGGTGACGTCCTTGCCGTTGTGCGCCAGCGACGCGAGATCCGGGTCGGCGAAGGGGAGAGCGACGACTTCCTTGTCCACGACGGTCTTCTCGAGCCTGTCGAGCCACGCCTTGGCGACGGCCTGGTTCTTGCCCGCCGTCGTGGTGTCACCGTTCTTGATCTGGTAGCTGCGTGTCATGGCGTCAACGGAGGCCAGCAGGTCCGGGTCGAGGACCCAGGTGACGTCGAGGTCGCTGCCCATGGACAGGAGCTGGTCGAGGCGACCGCCGGGGGAGATCTCCTTGGCCAGGTCGTCGTTCTGGAAGACAGGCGTCTGCTGGGCGTCCGAGCCGGTCTCCGCCCGCAGGTGGACCGTCGAGACCAGCGGCCAGAGATACGTCGTCTTCGTCTTCGTGTCGGCGGCGCCGGGCTGCCAGGGCAGGAACGTCCGCTCGATGCCGAGCACCTGGTCCCAGGGCTGTGCGGCGGTCCGGCCGGTGAGCGAGACGCCGAGCTGGTACACCCCGTCGGAGTCGAGGTTCAGCTCTTTGACGGGCACCGAGATGCTGAAGTGCTGCGAGACGCCCGCGGCGAGCTTGGAGAACTTCTCGACGTACTTGCCGCCGACTTCCAGGGGGTCCGGACCCAGTTCGAACCCGGTGCGCTTCTCCGCGTCGTCGATGGCGACCCGGCCCTGGAGGGACGGCCCTACGCGCAGGCCCACATGCGCGCCCGTGACCGTCTGCTTGCCCTTGTTGGTGACCGAACCGGAGACGGTGATCGTGTCGTCGTCCGTGGGCGCGCTGGGGGTCAGCGAGTCGAGGGAGATGTCCACCCCGCCCGACCCGGTGGCATCGGCCACAGCGGCCGGCTGAGCGGCGTGTGCGGCCGGTGAAGCGGGCAGCTGGAGCACGCCGGCCAGCAGAGGCGCACCGGCCAGCAGTGTGCCGGTGCGCCGCAGCCACCGACGGGCAGGTGAGGGACTCATCCCCTGGAAGTCTGCCGCCTCGGCCACGCGCTCGCCCGTCCCTCGTCATCGTCAGTGGTCGTCGGAATGTGCGTCCACGCATGGTAACGATGCGCGCTGAGGGTAAGTGCCGCGGACCGCTCCACAAGATCGGGAGACAGGGGCGAGTGTCCTGTATGCGTACGTATTGATCCCCCTATGGGGAGCAGACGGCTGTGCACGTTTTATGGAGGCGCCCGCGAGTGCCTCGGCCACGTACCCTTTTCTGTTGTGCCGAACGCCAACGAAGACAATCCCAGTGCCCTGAGCCAGGTGCAGCGCCGCGCGGTGAGTGAACTGCTGCGGGTGTCCCCTGTCGCCGACGACCTCGCCCGCCGTTTTCAGGAGGCGGGGTTCTCACTCGCCCTGGTCGGCGGCTCGGTCCGGGACGCGCTCCTTGGCCGGCTCGGCAACGATCTGGACTTCACGACCGACGCCCGCCCCGATGACGTACTGAAGATCGTGCGGCCCTGGGCGGACGCCGTCTGGGAGGTCGGGATCGCCTTCGGCACCGTCGGCGCGCAGAAGGACGCCCGCGTGGACGACGTACAGCAGTCCTTCCAGATCGAGATCACGACGTATCGATCCGAGGCGTACGACCGGACCTCGCGCAAGCCCGAGGTGTCCTACGGCGACTCGATCGAGGAAGACCTCGTGCGCCGGGACTTCACCGTGAACGCGATGGCCGTGGCGCTGCCGGAGAAGGAGTTCATCGATCCGTACGGCGGTCTGGACGACCTGTCCGCACGGGCCCTGCGGACCCCGGGCACGCCCGAGGAGTCCTTCTCCGACGATCCGCTGCGGATGATGCGGGCGGCGCGGTTCGCCGCGCAGCTCGACTTCGAGGTGGCTCCCGAGGTCGTCGCGGCGATGACGGACATGGCCGAGCGCATCGAGATCGTCTCGGCGGAGCGCGTGCGGGACGAGCTGAACAAGCTGATCCTCTCCGCGTACCCGCGGAAGGGCCTGACGCTGCTCGTGGACACCGGCCTCGCCGACCATGTGCTGCCGGAGCTCCCCGCGCTGCGACTGGAGCGTGACGAGCACCACCGGCACAAGGACGTCTACGACCACACGCTGATCGTCCTGGAGCAGGCCATGGAGCTCGAGGAGGATGGTCCGGACCTGACGCTGCGGCTCGCCGCGCTGCTGCACGACATCGGCAAGCCGAGGACGCGGCGTTTCGAGAAGGACGGGCGGGTCTCCTTCCATCACCACGAGGTGGTGGGCGCGAAGATGACCAAGAAGCGGATGACGGCGCTCAAGTACTCCAACGACCTTGTGAAGGACGTCTCACGCCTGGTCGAGCTTCATCTGCGTTTTCATGGATACGGCACCGGCGAGTGGACGGACTCCGCGGTCCGTCGCTATGTGCGTGACGCGGGTCCACTCCTCGATCGTCTCCACAAGCTGACCCGTTCCGACTGCACTACGCGCAACAAGCGCAAGGCGACGACGCTCTCTCGTGCCTATGACGGCCTGGAAGAGCGCATCGGCGAGCTCCAGGAGCAGGAGCAGCTGGACGCGATCCGCCCCGACCTCGACGGCAACCAGATCATGGAGATCCTGGGCATCGGCCCGGGCCCGGCGATCGGCCAGGCGTACAAGTTCCTGCTGGAGCTGAGGCTGGAGAACGGCCCGATGGAGCACGACGCGGCGGTGACGGCGCTCAAGGAGTGGTGGGCCGAGCAGGGCTGAGGCTCACAGAGCGGGCCGAGTGGGGTCATGTTTCACGTGAAACATGACCTCGGGGTCTGTGCCGGAGAGTGCCAAGGGGCGGTGTTTCACGTGAAACACCGCCCCTTCGAGCGTGGGTGAAGCACTTACTTGGCGGAGTACTCCGACAGGCAGAGGGTGAAGTCGTCCTTGCCGGTCTCGGTGTACTCGGCGTACTTGGTGCGGTCGCAGCCGGAGTTGTCGCTCTTCTTCTCCGCGACCTTGTATTTGGCCTTGGAGCTGGTGCAGTCCACGACCTTGAGTCCGGGATCCGTGGAGCTGTCCGGGTTGCTGATGCTCATGCAGTCGCCGACCTTGGCGGTGTCGGGATCGTGGCGGCTCGATATGTAGCCGACGAGGGCAGCTATGAGCGCTCCGGCCACGACGACGATGCGCAGGTACCACTTGAAGCCGCGCTTCGGGCGCTGCGGTGCGACCGGAGCGTAGGGAACCGTCCCCTGCTGCGGGAAGCCGGGCTGGCCGGGCTGCTGCGGATAACCCTGCGGCGGCGGTCCGTACGGAGCCTGGTCCTGGGACGGCTGTCCGTAGGGCTGCTGGCCCTGAGCGAACGGGTTCTGGCCCTGGGGCGGCGGAGTGGTCACTTAGGGGTCCCCCTAGAACGTGAGCGCGTGGCGCGAATAAGACGCACGTAAGTTATCGAGACCCACTGACAATGCAGTAGCCCAGAGAGGCTCTGTGGCACTGATGTGACACTTACTGCAGACCAAAGCGGTCCATAGCAACAGCAATTGCTGCGTAGACCGTGGCCAACGTGACGACGAGGGCAGCTGAGCGGCCGTCAGGAGGCAGCATCAGGGCGGCTACCGCGGCCGCACCGACGAACGCGACGTTGAACAGGACGTCGTAAACGGAGAAGATCCGGCCGCGGTACCCGTCGTCGACCGAGGACTGCACGATCGTGTCGGTGGCGATCTTCGCGCCCTGTGTGGTCAGGCCGAGAACGAAGGCGGCGGCCAGCATGGGCGCCGCGTCGAAGGGAAGGCCGAGTGCGGGTTCCAGGACCGCCGCCGCGGCCGCGCACGCGACGATCCAGCCGCCGGGGCCCAGTCGTCCCACCGCCCAGGGCGTCACCACGGCCGCGACGAAGAAGCCCGCCCCGGAGATGCCCACGGCCAGGCCCAGCAGGGCGAGCCCGCCGTCGGAGCCGGACGACCAGGCGTACCGGCACAGCATCAGCACCATGACGGTCAGGGCGCCATAGCAGAAGCGCATCAGGGTCATCGACAGGAGCGCCCAGGCTGCCTCCCGCCGTGCGGGTTCGGCGAGAT
Source organism: Streptomyces sp. NBC_01450 (assembly GCF_036227505.1). Taxonomy (NCBI): domain Bacteria; kingdom Bacillati; phylum Actinomycetota; class Actinomycetes; order Kitasatosporales; family Streptomycetaceae; genus Streptomyces; species Streptomyces sp. NBC_01450. The sequence continues at coordinate 5,922,108 of NZ_CP109480.1, forward strand.
GGCGCACGCCGGCCACGAGACCGCGCGCGGTGCCGGTGAGCGCCGTACGCAAGCTCGGCTGCACCAACTCCGAGTTGGGGCCTAGCAGTTCCGGTGCCATACGCAGGGAGGCGAGCGCCGCGCACAGGTAGAGGGCCGCGCCGAGGAGGACGACCGCCGCGTCGGAGTCCGAGGCGACCAGCCGTACGACGAACGCGAGACCGCCGCCCGCGGTCGCGGCGAGTGTTCCGGCGGTGGGCGACAGGGCGTTGGCCATGACCAGCCGGTCGGGGTCGACGACGCGGGGCAGAGCGGCGGAGAGGCCCGCCAGGACGAACCGGTTGACCGCGGTGACACACAGCGCGGAGGCGTAGAAGAGCCAGTCGGGGACGTGGCTCAGCATCAGTACGGCCGTCACGCAGGCCAGCGCGGTCCGCAGCAGATTGCCGTACAGGAGGACCTGGCGGCGCCGCCAGCGGTCGAGCAGGACACCGGCGAAGGGGCCGACGAGGGAGTACGGGAGGAGCAGTACCGCCATCGCGGAGGCGATCGAGGCCGCGGAGGTCTGCTTCTCCGGTGAGAAGACGACGTACGTGGCGAGCGCGACCTGGTAGACGCCGTCGGCGCCCTGCGACAGCAACCGGACACCGAGCAGGCGTCTGAAGCCCTGGAAGCGCAGGAGGACGCGCAGGTCACGCACGACAGCCATGGAGCACAGCCTCACATACGAGGAGGGTCCCCGGGCCAAAGACCCAGGGACCCTCGACGGGCAGGAGCGAAAGGCTCCTCGGCGCTCCGCGCCGTGTCTCGCCGGCGCTCGGAGGCCTGTCTTGCTAGCGCTCGACCTCGCCCTTGATGAACTTCTCGACGTTGGCGAAGGCCTCGTCGTCGAAGTACTGGACCGGCGGGGACTTCATGAAGTACGAGGACGCCGACAGGATCGGACCACCGATGCCGCGGTCCTTGGCGATCTTCGCGGCGCGCAGGGCGTCGATGATGACACCCGCGGAGTTCGGGGAGTCCCAGACCTCGAGCTTGTACTCCAGGTTCAGCGGGACGTCACCGAAGGCGCGGCCCTCGAGGCGGACGTACGCCCACTTGCGGTCGTCGAGCCACTGCACGTAGTCCGAGGGACCGATGTGGACGTTCTTCTCGCCCAGGTCGCGGTCGGGGATCTGCGAGGTGACGGCCTGCGTCTTCGAGATCTTCTTGGACTCGAGGCGGTCGCGCTCCAGCATGTTCTTGAAGTCCATGTTGCCGCCCACGTTGAGCTGCATGGTGCGCTCGAGACGGACACCGCGGTCTTCGAACAGCTTCGCCATCACACGGTGCGTGATGGTGGCGCCGACCTGCGACTTGATGTCGTCGCCGACGATCGGGACGCCCGCCTCGGTGAACTTGTCCGCCCACTCCTTGGTGCCGGCGATGAAGACCGGAAGAGCGTTGACGAAGGCGACCTTGGCGTCGATGGCGCACTGGGCGTAGAACTTCGCCGCGTCCTCGGAACCGACGGGCAGGTAGCAGATGAGGACGTCGACCTGCTTGTCCTTGAGGACCTGGACCACGTCGACCGGGGTCTCGGCGGACTCCTCGATCGTCATGCGGTAGTACTTGCCCAGACCGTCGAGCGTGTGGCCACGCTGGACCGTGACGCCCTTGTTCGGGACGTCGCAGATCTTGATGGTGTTGTTCTCGCTGGCACCGATGGCGTCGGAGAGGTCGAGGCCGACCTTCTTCGCGTCGACGTCGAAGGCGGCGACGAACTCGACGTCACCGACGTGGTAGTCGCCGAACTGGACGTGCATCAGACCCGGGACCTTGGACGCCGGGTCGGCGTCCTTGTAGTACTCGACGCCCTGCACCAGCGAGGCGGCGCAGTTGCCCACGCCGACGATGGCTACGCGAACCGAACCCATTCCGGTTGCTCCCTGTGTGTACGAGGTGAAGCCCCGACTGGACCTCACGTGGTGGTGTCGTCGGACGGATCCGGCCGGGACTGGTCCCGGTGCCGGGGCAGGCCGCCCGTCTCTCCAGATGTGCTGTTCTGCTGAGCGGAGCCTTCGGAGGCGCCCAGGGAGCTGCCTTCGGAGACGCCTTGGGGGGCGCCTTCGGAGGCGGAACCCTTGACGTCCCGTCCCACCCGCTCGCTCTCGATGAGCTCGTTCAGCCAGCGCACTTCGCGCTCCACGGACTCCATTCCGTGGCGCTGGAGCTCAAGGGTGTAGTCGTCGAGGCGCTCCCTGGTGCGTGCCAGAGAGGCACGCATCTTCTCCAGGCGCTCCTCGAGACGACTGCGGCGGCCCTCCAGTACGCGCATGCGCACGTCGCGTGACGTCTGCCCGAAGAACGCGAAACGAGCCGCGAAGTGCTCGTCCTCGTACGCGTCGGGTCCCGTCTGTGAGAGCAGCTCCTCGAAGTGTTCTTTACCTTCCGCCGTCAATCGATAGACGATCTTGGCGCGACGCCCCGCGAGTGGCGCGGCGAGGGCGTCCTCGGTGGTGTTCCCCGATTCCTCGATCAACCAGCCGCTCGCGACCAGCGTCTTGAGGCAGGGGTAGAGCGTCCCGTAGCTGAACGCACGGAACACACCCAGTGACGTATTGAGTCGTTTGCGCAGCTCATAGCCGTGCATCGGGGACTCGCGGAGCAGACCGAGGACGGCGAACTCGAGGATCCCGGAACGCCGGCTCATGTCGCCTCCTCACTGCCGCGGTCTCCTCGGCACGTCCTTTATGCCGAGCTGATGTATCGACTCGATACATCAGCACGATAGATCGGCCGTCCGTCTGCGACAAGAGGGGCCATGGTGAACGGCGTCACATCACTGATTGATACGAAGCAACTTGCCTGATTTGGGGTGAACTTCAGAGATAGGGGTGTTTTGACGGTGCGTAGTCTGTGCGCCATGCAAAACGACCGGGAACCGAGTGACGCCTGAGGACGTCCTCGTCCCTGGTGCAGTACGGGTGAATGCGCAATCGACCGCATCCGTACTTCGGGGGGACCGGAAACCAGCTGCCGTTTCCAGGCGCGCCAGGGGTGCGCCTGCCCGAGGAGTAATCGTTCGATGAGCGAGCACCGTCGCAAACCGTCGCAGCCAGAGGGCGGCGGACGTGCCGCGGCCCGGCGCGGCCAGACCGGCCCGTCCTCCGGCCGCCGTGCGGCACCGCGAGGCGCCACCGGGTCCCCTTCCGACTCCTATGAGTCGGGGGGTGAAGAGGAGCGCCCGTACAGCGGCCGCGCCGAGGCCCGGCGCGCAGCCCAGAAAAGCAGCAGTGGAGGCGGTCGGCGCAGAGGTGCCGACGCCACGGGGCCCGGCGGCCGCCGCGGCGGCCCCGGGGGTCCTGACGGGCCCGGGCGTGGGAGGCCCTCTGGCCCTGTAAAGAAGCGTTTCATCGACTACCCGCGTGCGGGTAAGTCGGGGGCCGGGCGGTGGATGCCCTCCTGGAAGCTGGTGACGGGTACGTTCCTCACCTTCTGCGGGGGGCTGCTGGTCGCGGCAGGCGTCGGGTACACCATGGTGGGCGTCCCGAACCCGAACGACACCGCCCTGGCCGAGAACAACGTCTTCTACTGGTCCGACGGGACGCAGATGGCAGCCACCGGCGGCCAGACGAACCGGCAGATCGTGGGGCCGGAGGAGATCCCGAAGGCCATGAAGAACGCGGTGGTCTCCGCGGAGAACGCGACCTTCTACAAGGACCGCGGCGTCGATCCGAAGGGCATCGCGCGCGCCTTCGTCAACATGGCCCGGGGCGGCGAGACGCAGGGTGGCTCGACCATCACTCAGCAGTACGTGAAGAACACGTACCTGAGCCAGGACCAGACGGTCTCCCGCAAGTTCAAAGAGCTCTTCATCTCCATCAAGGTGAACTCGAAGCTGAGCAAGGACCAGATCCTCGCGGGCTACCTGAACACCGCGTTCTACGGGCGCAACGCCTACGGGATCCAGGCGGCGGCCCAGGCCTACTTCGGTGTGGACGCCAGCAAGCTCAGCACCGAGCAGTGCGTCTTCCTCGCGTCCGTCCTCAAGGGCCCGAACCTGTACAACCCCGACGGAGGCGTCGGGGCGCTGGCCTCACAGCAGGAGAACACCAAGCGGGTCAAAGACCGGTGGAAGTGGATCCTGGACCGTGAGGTCACGGTCGGGAACATGACCCAGGCCGACCGGAAAAAGATCACCACATTCCCCAAGCTCAAGACGGTGGCCTCGACCTTGTCCGGCCAGACCGGCTACCTCGTCGACATCGCCAAGGAGTACGTCGCGAAGAAGGCCGGCGTCACGCCGGAGCAGTTGGAGAAGGGCGGCTACCGGATCTATACGACCTTCGACAAGAAGAGGGTCAGCGAGCTGGAGAAGGCCGTCAAGGCGACGAAGAAGAGCTTCCTCGACACCAAGGCGCGGCCCAAGACCGACAAGGACGTGCAGTTCGGCGCGGCGTCGGTCGACCCGAAGAGCGGCGCGATCGTGGCGCTCTACGGGGGTGACGGCTTCGACAAGGGCCACTACTCCAACAACGCCAACACGACGGGTGTGCCGGTCGGATCGACCTGGAAGCCCATCGTGCTGGCCTCCGCGATGGAGTACGGGACGGCCGCAAGTGGCGGGAAGCCCATCTCGCCGATGACCCGCTACAACGGCAACGACCTTCTGGTGATCAAGGACCAGAACGGCGACCCGATCATGGGTAACGACGGGCAGCCGTTCCGGCAGAAGAACGAGGGCACCAAGGCGTGGGGGATGGTGACCCTCAAGAAGGCCATGGAGCAGTCCATCAACTCCCCGTTCGCGCAGTTGGGCGTCGACGTCGGCCTTTCCAAGACTCGGACGGTCGCTGAGTCCATGGGCATCCTGCCGGACTCCTTCGACAAGGGGAATCTCCGCAACGTCTCCTTCTCGCTCGGTACCTCGACCCCGAGCGCCATTCGCATGGCCGACGCGTACGGCACCTTCGCCGCGTCGGGCACGCACTATGAGCCGTACTCGGTCACCAAGGTGCTCAAGGACAGCAAGCCGCTCTCGCAGTTCACACCGCCCGCCAAGCTGGACGCGATGTCCCCGGAAGTGGCCGACAACGTCACCGACGTCCTGCAGAACGTGGTCCAGAACGGTACCGGCACGAAGGTCGCCAACATGGGCTTCCCGGTGGCCGGTAAGACGGGTACGACCGACAAGAACAAGTCGGCGTGGTTCGTCGGCTACACCAGGGAGCTGTCCACGGCCGTCACCCTGTTCAGGTCGGACCCGAAGACGAGCAAGCTGGAGTCGATGAACGGCACCGGCGGTGTGGCGTCGGTCCACGGTGGTGACATCCCGGCCCAGGTCTGGAGGGACTACATGGCCGTGGCCCTGAAGGACTCCAAGCACGAGCCCTTCCCGAAGGCCGGGAAGATCGGTGAGGTCCTCAACCCCAGCCCGAGCCCGACCCCGACCCCGTCGACCTCGCCGTCGCTGTCGGCGAGCCCGACGCCGAGCAACTCGCCCAGCCCCTCCATCAGCAGCTCTCCCACGCCCTCGCCGACCGACACCTGCGGCAAATTCACCTGGAACTGTGGGAACAATGGTGGGACGGACGCGGGGAGCACCGGCGATCCGACCGGAACCACCTCACCCACACCGACGGTGACCAGTACCAATGGGAACACCAGAGGTAATAGCAACGGCGGCAACATCTTCGGTGGGCAGAATGGCTGAGATATAGACGCACAGCCCGAAGAGCAGGGGCCGTCAGCTGTGGCTGACGGCCCCTGCTCTGTGCGTACGGGTCAGAATTTGGTGCTGCACTTCAGGGGGTACTCGTCCCCCTGGAAACTGACACAGACGCGGTAGTAGTACGAAGCGCCGCCCAGCATGTTGGACCAGTCACTGCCCGAGCTGGGGAACGACACCGAGAGGGACTTGAGGAGCGTTCCGGACGAGTTGTACTTCTCGATGTATCCGGTCGCGTTGTAGATGGGGTTGCTGGACTGCTGGACCACTCGTACCCAGGCGGCGCTGCAGCCTGCGGACCATCTGAGCTGGGCCACTCGGCCGTTGTTGTCTATTTCGCGAGGTGTGGTGACGCCCTCCGAGTCGCAGCCGGTTGCCACGGGCCCCTTGTTGTCACACCCCGCGCCGGAACAACTCGCCGCGTAGGAGGTGCCCGCGAGAGGGATCAGGGTGAGGGCCAGTGCCGCCGCTGATACCGCTGCACCTTTCGTGACCATCTTCTTCACAATTGCTCCATCCGACTTGACCACCCGTAATCGGTGTTCCGATCGCGGGGTATGTGCCGAGGGCATTCTCTCAATTGGACTCACCGTATTCCAGCGGATTTCGATGGAAAGAGGAATCCTGGCCCCGCCTCTGTGACGGCGCATCGCCGGTTTACTTGCTTGGACCGAGACGGCATGTGGCGTCGGCGATCGTCGACGCGGCAAAGGCCGCGGCCTGGGATTTCTTTCCAGTCAATTTGGCTGGATTGCGTGCCCACTATGGCGTACTTATGTAGATTATTGATCTTACGTATGCCGTTCATGGCAATCTAAGATTTGCGTCAAGTGTGGAGGTTCGACCCGCTGGTGAGCGCCTTTGAGGTGTGCCTCGGTGCGAGCAGCACGACCGGCACCGCCGACGCCGCGGCCGTCTCTGTCGTGCCTGTCTGTTGCGCACCCGCTTTGTGCCGAAGCTGTGCGGCCCCCCGTAGCCCTTCCAGGCCTCCCACGAGGCCGTGACAGCCGCGTTGCCGGCGCACGAGCCCCCGATTCACACCTCGCCCCGGCACCCGTTCTCAGACGCGTACGGCAGGATGTGCGCCATGCCCAGTGCAGAGACGACGCGAACGAGCGTGCGCGAGCCGGAGCCGGTGCGGCCGACCAAAGAGGACGAGGTCGCCGCGGCCGGAAGTGAGCTGATCGGCGGCCCCATCGGACGGAGAGCGCTGCTGGGGGCGTCCTGGTGGACCCCGGTACGGGTGATCGCGCTCGTCGCGATCGGCATGTTCGCCCTCGGCATGGTGCAGAAACTGCCCTGCTACGACAGCGGCTGGTTCTTCGGGGCCAGCACGCAGTACACGCACGCGTGCTACTCGGACATCCCGCACCTCTACCAGGGACGCGGTTTCGCCGACGGGCTCGTGCCGTACTTCGACAAGCTCCCCGGCGACATGGACTACCTCGAGTACCCGGTCCTGACCGGTCTGTTCATGGAGGTCGCGGCCTGGCTCACCCCGGGTGGCGGCAGCATCCAGCACCAGGAGCAGATCTACTGGATGGTCAACGCCGGGATGCTCATGGTGTGCGCGGCGGTCATCGCCGTATGCACCGCGCGCACCCACCGCCGGCGCCCCTGGGACGGCCTCCTGGTCGCCCTCGCGCCCGCTTTCGCGCTCACGGCCACCATCAACTGGGACCTCCTCGCGGTGGCCCTGCTGGCCGCCGCGATGCTCATGTGGTCGCGAGGCCGCTCCCTCGCCTTCGGCATCCTGCTCGGGCTCGCCACGGCCGCCAAGTTCTACCCGTTCCTGCTCATGGGACCGCTGCTCGTGCTGTGCTGGCGGGCGGGCAAGTGGCGGGAGTTCGGGAACGCGCTGATGGGCGCGGTCGGAGCCTGGCTCGTGGTGAACCTTCCGGTGATGTACCTCGCGCCGGAAGGCTGGGCGAAGTTCTACAGCTTCAGCCAGACCAGGGGGATCGACTTCGGTTCGGTCTTCCTGTTCGTCTCCACGTGGTGGAAGATCCCGATCAGCTATCAGACGGCGAACGCGTGGGCGCTGGTCATGATGGTGCTCGTCTGCGTGGCCATGGCCACGCTCGCGCTCACCGTCCCGCGCCGCCCCCGCTTCGCCCAGCTGGCCTTCCTGATCGTCGCGGCGTTCATCCTCACCAACAAGGTCTACTCGCCCCAGTACGTGCTGTGGCTGATCCCCCTGGCCGCGCTGGCCCGGCCGAAGTGGCGGGACTTCCTGATCTGGCAGGCGTGCGAGGTCGCGTACTTCCTGGGGATCTGGTTGTACCTCGCGTACACGACCAGCGGGGACGCCCACAAGGGCCTCTCCTCCCACGGGTACCAGTTCGCGATCGCCGCCCACCTCCTGGGCACGCTGTACCTGTGCGCCGTGGTCGTACGCGACATCCTCATGCCGGAGCGGGACGTCGTGCGCAGGGCGGGCGAGGACGATCCCTCGGGAGGCGTCCTGGACGGCGCCGAGGACGTCTTCGTACTCGGCGCGGCGGCCCATCCACCGCGGCACGCGGCGCACTTCGACGGGCCTCAGGTGGAATGGGGCAACGGCGGCGGGCCGGCCCCGGAAGACAGTTCGCTCTGAGCGAACAGGGCTCGGACCTGTCTCCGAGAGGCAACGCGAAAGGCCGTACACGGTATCTGTGTACGGCCTTTCGGCTGTGCCCCGAGGGGCAGTGATCGTGTTCCGGGATCAGCGCTCCACGATGCGGTCGAACTGTGTGGTGGTGTGCCGCAGATGGGCCACCAGCTCGTCGCCGACCTTCGGCTCCGCGGCGTCCGACGGCACGAAGAGGATCGACACCTGCATGTGCGGCGGCTCGGCGAACCAGCGCTGCTTGCCCGCCCAGACGAACGGAGAAAGGTTCCGGTTGACCGTCGCCAGGCCGGCCCGGGCGACGCCCTTGGCGCGCGGCATGACGCCGTGCAGCGCCTTCGGGGCCTCCAAGCCCACCCCGTGCGACGTACCGCCCGCCACGACGACCAGCCAGCCGTCGGAGGCCGTCTTCTGCTGGCGGTAGCCGAAGCGGTCCCCCTTGGACACGCGGGTCACGTCCAGGACGGCTCCGCGGTACTCGGTCGCGTCGTGGTCCCCCAGCCACAGCCGGGTGCCGATGCGGGCACGGAAGCGGGTCTGCGGGAACTGCTGCTGCAGCCGCGCGAGTTCCTGGGCCTTGAGGTGGCTGACGAACATCGTGTGCAACGGCAGACGGGCCGCGCGCAGACGGTCCATCCAGCCGATGACCTCCTCGACGGCGTCCGAGCCGTCGGTGCGGTCCAGCGGCAGGTGGATGGCGAAGCCCTCCAGCCGGACGTTCTCGATGGCTTGGTGCAGATGCGGCAGATCCTGCTCGCTGACACCGTGCCGCTTCATCGAGGACATCACCTCGATGACGACACGGGCGCCCACGAGGCCGTACACGCCGTCGATGGACGACACCGAGCGGATGACACGGTCGGGCAGCGGTACGGGCTCCTCGCCCCGCCTGAACGGCGTCAGGACCAGTAGATCGCCGCCGAACCAGTCCTTGATCCGGGCGGCTTCATACGTGGTGCCGACGGCCAGGATGTCCGAGCCGAGGCGCGTGGCCTCGTCGGCGAGCCGCTCGTGGCCGAAGCCGTAGCCGTTGCCCTTGCAGACGGGGACGAGCCCCGGAAACTGCTCGGACACCTGCTTGTGGTGTGCCCGCCAGCGCGCGGTGTCGACGTAGAGCGTGAGCGCCATGGCCGGTCCCGGAACCTTTCTCGTGGCTGCGGTGAATCAGAGGTAGGGAAATTGTGGCGGATCCGCCGGACCGACAGGGCGACGCCGGGCCGGATGGGCGGCTCGGCATGCGCTCCGGGCTGGCTCAGCGGCGCGACATGTAGATGTCGAGCGCCTTGTGGAGCAGCTTGTTGAGCGGGAAGTCCCACTCGCCGAGGTACTCGGCGGCCTGGCCTCCCGTGCCCACCTTGAACTGGATCAGACCGAAGAGGTGGTCCGTCTCGTCCAGCGAGTCGGAGATGCCGCGCAGGTCGTAGACGGTCGCACCCAGCGCGTACGAGTCGCGCAGCATCCGCCACTGCATCGCGTTCGAGGGCCGGAACTCACGCCCGATGTTGTCCGATGCGCCGTACGAGTACCAGACGTGCCCGCCGACGACCAGCATCGTCGCCGCGGACAGGTTCACGCCGCCGCGCCGGGCGAAGTAGAGCCGCATCCGGTTGGGGTCCTCGGTGTTGAGGGCCGACCACATGCGCTGGAAGTACGACAGCGGGCGCGGCCGGAAGTGGTCGCGGATCGCCGTGATCTCGTACAGCCGCTGCCACTCCTCGAGGTCGTGGTAGCCGCCCTGGACGACCTCGACGCCCTCCTTCTCGGCCTTCTTGATGTTGCGCCGCCACAGCTGGTTGAAGTTCTTGTGGACCTCTTCCAGGGAGCGGTTGGCCAGCGGCACCTGGAAGACGTAGCGGGGCTGTACGTCGCCGAAGCCGGCCCCTCCGTCCTCACCCTGCTGCCAGCCCATGCGGCGCAGCTTGTCGGCGACCTCGAAGGCGCGCGGCTCGATGAAGTCCGCCTCGATGTCACGCAGGCGCTTCACGTCCGGGTTCTGGATGCCGCCCTTGATGGACGTGGCCTCCCAGCGCCGGATGATCACCGGCGGGCCCATCTTCACGGAGAAGGCGCCCTGCTGCTTGAGGTGCGCGAGCATCGGCTGCAGCCACTCGTCGAGGTTGGGCGCGTACCAGTTGATGACCGGGCCCTCGGGGAGGTACGCCAGATAGCGCTTGATCTTGGGCAGCTGGCGGTACAGCACCAGCCCGGCGCCCACCATCTCGCCGGTCCGCTCGTCGAACCAGCCGAGGCTCTCGGAGCGCCACTCCGCCTTGACATCAGCCCATGCCGGGACCTGCATGTGGCTCGCCGCGGGCAGGCTCTGGATGTAGGCCAGATGCTGCTCTCGGCTGATGGTCCTCAGGGTCAGGCTCATTCGGGGCGCTCCTCGGGCTGGTGTGTCCCCATGGGTACAGGGGCTCCGGCTCTCGCGCCGAAGCCTACTGCGCCCTGGGAGCGCCCCGACTGGCCGGACGGAACCCGCGTCCCGACCGGAGCGTGGTCGGGACGTTCTGAGGTGATGTGTCCGGCTGCGGCGGCAGGAGGTGATGTCTCCTGCCGCCCGGACCGGATGGTGTCCGGCTGCCCGGCCCGCGGAACGGGCTCGGCTGTCTCAGCCGATGATTCCGCCGAAGAGGCCGCCGTGCGCCATGCCGAGGAAGAAGCCGATGGCCGAGGCGCCGAGACCCAGGACCAGTCCGAAGCGCTCCCGGGTCGTCTCCGAGATGAACTGCCCGGAGGCGCCGGTGACGATCCCGATCAGGCCTGCCCACGAGCTGACGAGATGCAGGCTGTTGAAGGCCGCGGTGACGAGGGCCGTGACTCCGAGCACCAGAGTCACCGCGAGCAGCGTGTCTTGGAGGGGGTGGGGTTTGTTGTCCGTCGCGAGCAGAGAGCCGGCAACGGTGGGTCGCGTCTGTGCCATAAGGCACCTCCTGCGGAAGGCGGCGCATGGTAGCGCCATACACACCCGATGTGTACAGATTGACGGTGACCCCGGCCGGATTTCAACCGGAAGCGGGTGTGCGGGTACTCTTTACCCTCTGCACCGGTGTCTGCCCAGGCCTAGGCCAGGTCACGACAGGTATTCCCCTTCGGTTCACCGATCACTCGGTACATCGAACGGATCCCCCTTGTCAGTGGCGGCGGATACCGTTGCGAACGCATCACAACCCTCCTGCCACGGAACCGCCGTGGCCGTTGAGTCCAAAGGAGGTGGGTTTCACATGCGTCACTACGAGGTGATGGTCATCCTCGACCCCGATCTCGAGGAGCGAGCTGTCTCCCCGCTGATCGAGAACTTCCTCTCCGTCGTCCGTGAGGGCAACGGAAAGGTCGAGAAGGTCGACACCTGGGGCCGTCGTCGTCTCGCGTACGAGATCAAGAAGAAGCCCGAGGGCATCTACTCGGTCATCGACCTGCAGGCCGAGCCTGCGGTCGTCAAGGAGCTCGACCGCCAGATGAACCTGAACGAGTCGGTCCTCCGGACCAAGGTCCTCCGTCCCGAGACCCACTGAGCTCTGCAGCTCAGCTGATCTCGGGCATCGAGTAGCAGCACTAGCAGCCAGCAGCAAACCCGCCGAGAGGTTCCCCCATGGCAGGCGAGACCGTCATCACGGTCGTCGGCAATCTTGTCGACGACCCCGAGCTGCGCTTCACCCCTTCCGGTGCGGCGGTCGCGAAGTTCCGTGTCGCGTCCACCCCCCGCACCTTCGACCGTCAGACCAATGAGTGGAAGGACGGCGAGAGCCTGTTCCTGACCTGCTCGGTCTGGCGTCAGGCGGCGGAGAACGTCGCCGAGTCGCTCCAGCGAGGCATGCGCGTCATCGTGCAGGGCCGGCTGAAGCAGCGGTCCTACGAGGACCGTGAGGGCGTCAAGCGCACGGTCTACGAGCTGGACGTCGAGGAAGTCGGCGCCAGCCTGAAGAACGCCACGGCCAAGGTCACCAAGACCACCGGTCGAGGCGGCCAGGGCGGTTACGGCGGCGGTGGCGGCGGCGGCCAGCAGGGCGGCGGCTGGGGCGGAGGCTCCGGCGGCGGCCAGCAGGGCGGCGGCGGAGCTCCCGCGGACGACCCCTGGGCGACCAGCGCACCTGCCGGTGGCAACCAGGGCGGCGGCGGTGGCGGCTGGGGTGGAAACTCCGGCGGCTCCGGCGGCTCTGGCGGCTCTGGCGGCGGCTACTCGGACGAGCCCCCCTTCTAGGCCCCCGGGCCGAGGGTGGGCCGTACCCCCACTTCTTGATCACACAGGAGATACACCATGGCGAAGCCGCCTGTGCGCAAGCCGAAGAAGAAGGTCTGCGCTTTCTGCAAGGACAAGGTCACGTACGTGGACTACAAGGACACGAACATGCTGCGGAAGTTCATTTCCGACCGCGGCAAGATCCGTGCCCGCCGCGTGACCGGCAACTGCACGCAGCACCAGCGTGACGTCGCCACGGCCGTGAAGAACAGCCGTGAGATGGCGCTGCTGCCCTACACCTCCACCGCGCGATAAGGGAAGGGTGACCGACTAATGAAGATCATCCTCACCCACGAGGTCTCCGGCCTCGGTGCCGCGGGCGACGTCGTCGACGTCAAGGACGGTTACGCTCGCAACTACCTGATCCCGCGGAACTTTGCGATCCGCTGGACCAAGGGTGGCGAGAAGGACGTCGAGCAGATCCGTCGTGCTCGCAAGATCCACGAGATCGCGACCATCGAGCAGGCCAACGAGATCAAGGCCCGCCTCGAGGGCGTGAAGGTCCGTCTGGCCGTTCGCTCCGGCGACGCCGGTCGTCTCTTCGGTTCCGTCACCCCGGCCGACATCGCTTCGGCGATCAAGGCTTCCGGTGGCCCCGAGGTCGACAAGCGCCGCATCGAGCTGGGTTCGCCGATCAAGACCCTGGGCGCCCACGAGACGTCCGTGCGTCTGCACCCCGAGGTTGCCGCCAAGGTCAACATCGAGGTCGTCGCGGCCTGACCGCTGCGCTCGGCATAGCTGAGAGAAGGGCCGTACCCGTTGGGGTGCGGCCCTTCTTCGTTCGGTAGGGAGTGAGTGGCTCTTCGTTTCACGTGAAACAGGGGGTTTCACGTGAAATGGCCGGAGTGCTGGTTCAGCGTGTTGCGCCCGTGACGATCCAGCGTCCCGAGCGGGAGCGCAGCCACAGGGTCAGCATCCTCACTGTCATCATCAGCGTCATCGCTCCCCAGAGTGCGGTGAGCCCGCCCCCGAGGGTGGGGACCAGCAGCGCGACGGGAGTGAAGACCGCCAGGGTGAGCAGCATGGCCCACGCCAGGTAGCGACCGTCTCCTGCGCCCATCAGGACTCCGTCCAGGACGAAGACGACGCCGCTGATCGGTTGTGAGACGGCCACCAGAACCAGGGCGGGAAGCGCCGTGTTCTGGACGGCCGAGTCGCTGGTGAACAGGGGAAGGAAGATCGGGCGGGCGGCGAGTACCACCAGGCCGAGGACGAAGCCGGAAGCGATGCCCCACTGGATCATGCGGCGGCAGGCCTCGCGGGCAGCTTGAGCGTCGTTCGCGCCGAGATAGCGTCCGATGATGGCCTGTCCGGCGATGGCGATCGCGTCGAGCGCGAAGGCGAGCAGACTCCACAGCGACAGGATGATCTGGTGTGCGGCCATGTCGGCGTCCCCGAGTCGTGCGGCGACGGCCGTGGCGATCATGAGGATCGCCCTCAGCGACAACGTACGCACGAGCAGGGGCGCACCGGCCTGAGCGCAGGCTCGTATCCCGGCGGCGTCCGGTCGTAGCGAGGCCCCGTGCTTCCGGGCTCCGCGGACGACGACGAAGAGATACACCGCGGCCATACCGAACTGGGCGATGACGGTGCCCCAGGCGGAGCCGGCGATACCCAGTCCGGCGCCGTACACAAGGCCCACGTTGAGCGCGGCGTTGGCGACGAAGCCTCCGACGGCGACATAGAGGGGGGTCTTCGTGTCCTGCAGTCCACGCAGGACACCGGTGGACGCGAGCACGATGAGCATCGCGGGGATGCCGAGCGAGGAGATACGCAGATAGGTCGTCGCGTACGGGGCCGCGGTGTGCGAGGCGCCGAAAAGTTCCACCAGGGCGGGCGCCGCGGGCAGGACGGCGGCTATGACGGCCGCGCCGAGCAGCAGCGCGAGCCAGATGCCGTCCATGCCCTGCCGTATCGCGGCCCGTAGATCACCGGCGCCGACCCGACGGGCGACGGCCGCGGTGGTGGCGTAGGCGAGGAAGACGAAGACGCTGACGGCGGTCGTGAGAAGGGCGGAAGCGACACCGAGGCCGGCCAGTTGCGCGGTGCCGAGGTGTCCGACGATGGCGCTGTCGGCCATCACGAAGAGGGGCTCCGCGACGAGTGCGCCGAAGGCCGGAACGGCCAGCGCGACGATCTCTCGGTCGTGCCGGCGTCGGGCGGCCTCGGGTGTCGGGGGAGCCTGTGTCATGGGCACCAATCTAATCTTCCACAGGTAAGAGATGCAAAGTGATAGTGACCATTACCCAGGCTCCCGTCGGGCGTGTCGTCACGCACTGTTTGCAGCGATCTTGGTCCCGCTGGGAAAGTTTTTCTTCTGCACAGCCAGTGGATGGTAAACGAGCAGGTCAGAGCGGTCTCCGTTGAGTGGTTGAGGGCTTGTTCACAGGCCTGTCCACCGGGTCGTGCACAGGTTTTGTGGAGTTCTCCACAGCATCCGGGCCGTCGTCCACATGGCCTGTGGATAACCAGATTGGCTGACGGTGCCCGCGGGCCTAACGTGGTGCGTCGCCCGCTCTCTCTTCTGCCCTCGGAAACCTCGCAAAACCGACGCGGCTGAACCGGAGTTGGGCCTCTTATTTGTCAGTGCCGTGCCGTAGAAATGAGGGGCACGGTTAGGTCCGCTCGGCGGACGGGAGGAGGTGGCTCGGTGAGTATTTCCGAGCCCTTGGACGACCCGTGGGCCGACAGCGGTCCCAGTGATCGTCTGCCCGCTTCCCGCCGAGGCCGCGAGGGTGGCCGGGGCCGCGACGAACAGCATGACCGCGACCGGGAAAGCGGGGCGTGGGAGGGCGGAGGTTCGTCCTTCGAGCGGGTACCTCCCCAGGACCTCGACGCCGAGCAGTCGGTGCTCGGTGGCATGCTCCTGTCCAAGGACGCCATCGCGGACGTCGTCGAGGTCATCAAGGGCCACGACTTCTACCGGCCCGCGCACGAGACGATCTACACCGCGATCCTCGATCTGTACGCGAAGGGCGAGCCGGCCGACCCGATCACGGTCGCCGCCGAGCTGACCAAGCGGGGTGAGATCACCAAGGTCGGTGGTGCCTCGTATCTGCACACCCTCGTTCAGACGGTCCCCACGGCGGCGAACGCCGAGTACTACGCGGAGATCGTCCATGAGCGCGCGGTCCTGCGCCGCCTGGTCGAGGCCGGCACACGCATCACACAGATGGGATACGCGGCCGACGGCGACGTCGACGAGATCGTCAACACCGCCCAGGCCGAGATCTACGCGGTCACCGAGCAGCGCACCACCGAGGACTACCTGCCGCTCGGCGACATCATGGAGGGCGCACTCGACGAGATCGAGGCGATCGGTTCACGGTCGGGGGAGATGACCGGCGTGCCGACCGGCTTCACCGACCTCGACTCGCTCACGAACGGTCTGCACCCGGGCCAGATGATCATCATCGCGGCTCGACCCGCCATGGGTAAGTCGACGCTGGCGCTGGACTTCGCGCGGGCCTGTTCGATCAAGCACAACATGCCGAGCGTGATCTTCTCGCTCGAAATGGGGCGCAACGAGATCGCGATGCGCCTGCTGTCCGCCGAAGCGCGCGTGGCTCTGCACCACATGCGATCCGGCACGATGACCGACGAGGACTGGACGCGTCTCGCCCGCCGGATGCCGGACGTCTCGGCCGCGCCGCTCTACATCGACGACTCCCCGAACCTGTCCATGATGGAGATCCGTGCCAAGTGCAGGCGCCTCAAGCAGCGCGCCGATCTGAAGCTCGTCGTCATCGACTATCTCCAGCTGATGCAGTCGGGCGGCAAGCGGTCCGAGAGCCGACAGCAGGAGGTCTCCGACATGTCGCGAAACCTGAAGCTGCTGGCCAAGGAGCTGGAGCTGCCGGTGATCGCGCTGTCGCAGCTCAACCGTGGTCCCGAACAGCGCACGGACAAGAAGCCCATGGTCTCCGACCTGCGTGAATCCGGATCGATCGAGCAGGACGCGGACATGGTGATCCTGCTGCACCGTGAGGACGCCTACGAGAAGGAGTCACCGCGCGCGGGCGAGGCGGACATCATCGTCGGCAAGCACCGTAACGGCCCGACGGCCACGATCACGGTGGCCTTCCAGGGCCACTACTCGCGCTTCGTGGACATGGCACAGACCTGATCCATCGCTTGTAGCGGGCCGCTTTCTGACGGACGGGGACCGGCGCGGGCACCCTGGCTGTGACTGTCAAGACGGCTGTCCATTCGCGATCTGAACGTGGCTCGGCAGCTCCGGATCCGTCCAGTTGCCCGTCGGCGACGTCGCCCGCGGAGTATCCGCCTCACTAGACGCCGGCACCGCCTACGGCGACAAGCTCGTGCTCGACGGAGTCGACCTGGCCCTTCCCAGCTCGGCGTCCGGCAGCCGACATGCGCCCGGTCCCCGGGGAAATGCACTCGACGTGCGGTGCCGGGCCGGGTGGACTGTGGGCATGACGACACCCCAGGAAAAGCTCCTTCCCGGCACGCGCCGGGCCCTGTTGCACCGCATCGCCACCGCTCAGGCCGAAGGGCGGACGCCGTCGCTGGTCGCGGCGGTCGTTCGGGGCGGGGAGCCGGTGTGGCACGGTTCGCGCACCTCGGTGGACGGACACGGACCGGACGAGAACGTGCAGTACCGGATCGGTTCGATCACCAAGACCTTCACGGCCGTGCTGGTGCTGCGGCTGCGCGACGAGGGACTGCTCGACCTGGGCGACCCGCTCGAGAAGCATCTGCCGGACACAGGCGCGGGGGAGGCCACCATCGCCCAACTCCTCGCGCACACCGCCGGGCTGGCGGCCGAGACGCCCGGCCTCTGGTGGGAACGCACACCCGGTTCGCTGCGCCCCGAGCTCTCCGATGTGCTCGGTGAGCAGCCCTTCCTGCATCCGGCCGGGCGGCAGTACCACTACTCGAACCCCGGCTACACCCTGCTGGGTGCACTGATCGAGGAACTGCGGGGAGTCCCCTGGGAAGAGGCCCTACGACGCGAGGTGCTCGAACCGCTGGGCCTGCGCCGTACGAGCGGGCAGCCGCAGGCACCCCACGCGGGCGGCTGGGCCGTGCATCCCTGGGCGGACGTCATGATGCCGGAGCCCGCCGAGGACCTCGGCCGCATGGCTCCGGCCGGTCAATTGTGGTCCACCACGGGAGACTTGGCGCGCTTCGCCGTCTTCCTGGCCAAGGGGGACGCGGCGGTACTCAGCGCGGAGTCCCTGGGGGAGATGCGTACGCCCGCGTCCCCCTTGGAAGCCGAACGGCTCGCTTCGGGAGACTCTTACGGGCTGGGACTGCAGGTGATGTACCGATCGGGCCGGATCCTGGTGGGGCACTCGGGCTCCCTGCCCGGCTTCATCGCGGGCCTCGCGATCGGCGTGGAGGACGATGTGGCGGCGGTGGTGCTGTCCAACTGCACCTCCGGTCCACCGACGCTGACCGTGGCCACCGATCTCGTACGGATCGTCGCCGAGGCTGAGCCACGGATTCCCGAGCCTTGGCGTCCGGCCTCCGAGGCCGACCAGTCCGTCCTGGAGCTGGTCGGCCCTTGGTACTGGGGTACCCAGGCGTGCGCGCTTCGTCTGAGGGCCGACGGCATGGTCGAGTTGGGCCCGCTGGCGGGCGGTGGCCGCGGGTCGCGCTTCCGGGCGAACAGCGACGGGACCTGGACAGGACTCGACGGCTACTACAGGGGGGAGCCGCTACGGGCCGTACGGCGCCCGGACGGGTCCCTGAGCCACCTCGACCTCGGCTCGTTCGTCTTCACGCGTCAGCCGTACGACGAGGGCGCTCCCGTGCCGGGTGGAGTGGATCCCGAGGGCTGGCGAGGGATTCGGTAGCCCCAGTTATGCAGCGGGGGTCTGTTTCACGTGAAACAGACCCCCGACGTACACGCGTGACTCAGAGCGCCAGCTTGAAACCCACGTGTGAGGCCGTGAAGCCGAGCCGCTCGTAGAAGCGGTGGGCGTCGGTACGGGTGGCGTCGGAGGTCAGCTCGACCAACTGGCATCCCTGGCGCCGGGATTCCTCGATCGCCCACTCGATGAACAGGGTGCCGAGGCCGCTGCCGCGTTCGTCGGAGTGGATGCGTACGCCCTCGATGAGGGAGCGGGTGGAACCCTTGCGGGACAGTCCGGGAATGACCGTGAGCTGCAGGGTGCCGACGACGCGTCCCTCGCGCACCGCGACCACCAGGTGCTGATTCGGGTCGGCGCTCAACCGCTCGAGCGCGGTCAGGTAGGGAGTCAGGTCGTCGGGTGACTCCCGCTGAGCGCCGAGCGGATCATCGGCGAGCATCGCGACGATGGCGGGGACGTCACCCGAGGTGGCCGGTCGAAACTCAAGATCTCCCATGACCACAGCGTATCCAGACACCTGTACGGGCTGTGTGGGTGTCCGGTGGGGGTACGGCTAGACAGGAACGCTCGCCGACTCCACGACGCGGACCAGCGGGGCCAGTTCGGGGACCTTGGCCGCTTCGTCGAGTGCCTCGCGCAGGGCGGTGTCATTGGTGGGCCGGGCCTCTTCGAGGAGCTTGAGGCCGGCCTCGCTGACGTTCGTGTAGATGCCGCGGCGGTCGGTCGGGCACAGATAGCGGGAGAGCAGTCCGCGGTCCTCGAGCCGGGTGACGAGCCGTGTGGTGGCGCTCTGGCTGAGTACGACCGCGTCCGCGACCTGCTTCATCTGCAGGTGGCCACCCTCGCCGTCGTGCTGTCGGCTGAGCACGTCGAGCAGGGAGTACTCCCGCACGCTGAGGTCGTGCTTGGCCTGCAGGGCGCGCTCGATGTGGGCCTCGATCCTCCCGTGCAGCAGAGAGAGGGCGCACCATCCCTGGGCAAGGGCGGTGAGTGCGGGGTCCGTGGCTGTCATGGCGTGTTCCTCCGTCCCGGAGCGGCTGACACCAGGGTAGAGCACGAACGCAATAGTCCGCTGTTGCGCATAGCCCGCGTGTGCAACTATTGTGAACGCACGCAAAGCGCTCCTGCAATCGTTTGGGAAGGTGTCCCCACCATGCCTCTCGCGCTTCTGGCCCTCGCGATCGGGGCCTTTGGGATCGGAACCACCGAGTTCGTGATCATGGGTGTACTGCCCGAGGTCGCCGGTGACTTCGGTGTCTCCATCCCCACGGCCGGACTGCTGGTGACCGGCTATGCCCTCGGAGTGGTGATCGGCGCCCCGATCATGACCGCGCTCGGCACGAAGGTGTCCCGCAAGCGGATGCTGATGCTGCTGATGGGGCTGTTCGTCGTCGGCAACCTGCTCTCCGCCGTCGCCCCGGCCTTCGGGCTGATGCTGGTGGGCCGCATCGTCGCCTCGCTCGCCCACGGCGCCTTCTTCGGTATCGGATCGGTCGTGGCCGCCGAGCTTGTCGCGCCGGAGAAGAAGGCCGGTGCGATCGCCATGATGTTCAGCGGACTCACCATCGCCAATGTGATCGGCGTCCCCCTGGGCACGTTGATCGGGCAGTCCGCGGGGTGGCGGGTCACCTTCGCCGGAGTCGCGGCGCTCGGAGTGATCGGTCTGCTCGGCATCGTCAAGCTGGTCCCCGAGATGCCGAAGCCCGAGGGCGTACATCTCCGTCACGAGCTTGCCGCCTTCAAGAACGTCCAGGTCCTACTCGCCATGGCGATGACCGTGCTCGGCTTCGGAGGTGTCTTCGCGGCCATCACCTACATCGCGCCGATGATGACGCATGTCACCGGCTTCGCCGACACCTCCGTCACCTGGCTGCTGGTCCTCTTCGGCCTCGGCATGGTCGGCGGGAACCTCATCGGCGGCAGGTTCGCCGACCGCGCGCTGATGCCGATGTTGTACGTGTCCCTGGGCGGTCTCGCTGTCGTGCTCGCCCTGTTCACCCTGACCGCGCACAACAAGATCCTGGCGGCCCTCACGATCGCGCTGATCGGGGCTCTCGGGTTCGCGACCGTGCCGCCGCTGCAGAAGCGCGTCCTCGACCAGGCGCACGGTGCCCCGACCCTTGCCTCGGCCGTGAACATCGGTGCCTTCAACCTCGGCAACGCCCTCTCGGCCTGGCTCGGTGGTCTCGTCATCGCAGCCGGCCTGGGCTACACCGCCCCCAACTGGGTCGGCGCGGTCCTTTCCGCGGGAGCTCTGGTCCTCGCCGTCATCTCGGCAGCTCTGGAGCGCCGAGCCGGTGCCACCGTCGCCGCCGTGAGCGCGCCCGTCGAGCAACGGACCACCGTCCACCACTGAGCCACTGAGCCACTGAGCAGCAGCCACTCCTATGGCTGAGGCCAGCACCCAGATCGGCCACGGCCGAACAGCACATCAAGGAGAAAGTCCCTCATGACCACCACCGCCGTTGCCCCGCTGACCATCCAGGACGCCGAGGTTCTCGTCTCCGCGGCCCGCCGTGCCGCCGAGGCCGCCGGAGTCACGGTCAGCGTCACCGTCCTCGACGCGGGCGGCCATCTGCTCGCCTTCCGGCGCGACGACCGCGCCGTCCTGATTTCCGGCGAGACCAGCACACGCAAGGCCTACACGGCCCTTCAGCTGGACTCCGCCACCAGGGAACTGGTCGACGCCGTCCAGCCCGGCGGCCTCTTCCACACCCTGCCCACCGCGCTGGACCGTCCGCTCCTGTTCATCGCGGGCGGTGTTCCGGTCCGCCGCGACGGCCGTCTGATCGGTGCGATCGGGGTCGGCGGCGGAGCGCCCGACCAGGACCACGGCTTCGCCGTCGCGGCGGTGGAGACGCTCGTCTGACCGCACCCCCGTAGAACAAGCGCCGGTCTCCCACAAACATGGGGGGCCGGCGCTTCTGTACGTGGTGAACGAGTTTCTGCATGATGGATGCGACTGCACCCTGGCGGCTCTCAGCCCGCTGCCACCGTGAGCGGAGCGAAGCGTCGCGTCCAGTCCCCGGGCAACTCCGAGATCCCGTGTGTCATCACTGCGTTGAAGCTCACGGACTCGAGGCCGTGCTCCTTCGCCCAGAACAGCAGCTCTTCGTGTCGTACGTCGATGTCGGTGCGCAGCGGTCGGTCGGTGTGGGCGGCGAGCGAGGTGATGAGCGCTTTCGCTGTCTCCGTGTCACGGGCGATCAGGGGACCCACCACATGGGTGTGCATGTTGGGCCAGGCCGCCGCGTAGCCGATGATCCGGCCGTTCTCCACGGCGACGTGCAGCTGGTCGGAGAAGGCGGGCAACCGCGTGATCACATGAGTGCGGTCGGAGCCGAAGACCTCCGCGTCGAGCCGAAGGATCGTGGGGAGGTCCTCGGCGCCGGCAGGGCGTGTGGCCGCCTTCGGTTCCGGCCCACCAGGGACGAAGTGTCCACGGACCATCTCCGCACGGCCTGTGACCTTGAAGCCCAGCTCCTCGTAGAGCGGTCGGCCATAGGGAGTCGCGTGCAGGGTCAGCGGAGTGGTGCCCATCTCCGCCACGACGTGCCGCATCAGGCGTCGGCCGACACCCTGGCGGGCATGGCGCTCGGCGACCAGCATCATGCCGATCGCGCCCAGTTCGAGTCTCTGCGGCGTTCCGTACTCGGTCACGACGCAGGCGGTGACGAGACCGCCGTCGGGGTCGTCGATGCCGTAGCCCGTCCCGGCCGTGAGGAGCAGACCCCACTTGTGTTCCTCGCGGGGCCACCCCCGGTCCTCTGACAAATCGGCGCAGGCAGTGAGATCGCGAAGCGTCAGCCTGCGGATGGGCAGAACAGCAGGGGAAGGTGTCGACACGCAGGTCAGGCTGTCTGACACACCCCCCTGACGTCCACTTGTTTACCCAGGGACCTATGTGCTTTTGGCCATGTCACGCCATAGGCGCAGCGTGCGGACAGCGTCGTTTCCCACAGCGTGTGGACA
Source organism: Streptomyces sp. NBC_01450 (assembly GCF_036227505.1). NCBI lineage: Bacteria > Bacillati > Actinomycetota > Actinomycetes > Kitasatosporales > Streptomycetaceae > Streptomyces > Streptomyces sp. NBC_01450. Next base: position 5,944,457 of record NZ_CP109480.1, read on the forward strand.
GATGTTTCACGTGAAACGGCGGAGAGCGCCTGGCCCGACAGGGCTTAGCCTCGGCTTCCATGCCACGACTTCACCTCTTCGACCTTGACGGAACACTGTTGTTCGGGAGTTCGGCGCCCTTGGAGATCTCACGGCAGATCGGTCTGGAGGCCGAGACCGTTGCGCTTGAGCAAGCGATCTCGGCAGGGCGGATCGGCCCGCCGGAGTACGCCACACAGGTGCACGCCTTGTGGGCGGATCTCAGGGAGGAACATGTGGCGGCGGCCTTTGAGGGTGCGCCGTGGCTGTCCGGTATCGAGGACGTCTGGGCGGAGATCAGGGGCAACGGGGACTACTGTGCCGTCGTCTCGCTCTCGCCCTCGTTCTTCGTCGAGCGACTGACGGCATGGGGTGCGCATGCGGCATACGGTTCCCGCTTTCCCGCTCTGCCCTTCAGTGAGCCCGTTGATCTCGCGGGCATTCTCAGCGCCGCGGCAAAGGTGCAGATCACGGACCGGCTCTGTGAAGAGTTCGGGGTGATGCGGGCCGATTGTGTCGCCTATGGCGACTCGCTGTCCGACAAGGATCTGTTCGAGACGGTGCCGGTATCCGTCGCGGTCAATGCGGATCGCCATCTGGCGGGCCTTGCCACGCACTCCTACGTGGGGCGGGACCTGTGGGATGCCTATGAATTGGTCCGACGCGACCTCTAATTAGGGCAGTTGAGAGTGGGGTGCCGCATCTTCGGGCGGAAGGAAGGGGGTACTTGTGCGTGGGGCAGCTGCCGGTATGGTCGACTCCGGTTCGCGTCCGCCGTGATGTACGCACATCCGGTGGGGTGCGAACGCAGGCCAATGCAGCGTAACGGGACGGGGAGATCGAAGAACCGCATTTTCCGTTATGCGGTCGGGTGTTGACTCGGAGTGGGATGCTGCGGTGAGAGCAGTGCGGCCAATGTCACATTCTCACCTTACTTGTCCGTAGAGAGCGGGAATCCGGGTTGAATGTGGCCGCATCGGCCGGTGGGGACTGAACGGGGCAGGAAAGCAAGTCGTCTACGGGGAAAGCAGGCATCTTCCGACCGCGGAAGTGCGTAGACCGACCGAAAGATGTTCGAGGCGAGGCACACCATGGACGCTCCGACCACCACGTCGGCCGACAACGGCACTTCCGGAGGCAATGGCGGAGGCGGCTGGTTCACGCCCCGCAAGGAACCACTGCCGTCGGGTGGGGAGCGGGAGCCGGCCGACGGCCGCCGTCTGGCGGCGATGCGCCCGGTCGGCCGACCCGTCGCGGGTCGGGGAACGACGGAGCAGGAACGAATATCCTCCGCCGTGGAGGCAGAGCCGACCTCTCACCGGGCCGCACCCACTGAGGCTCCACGTCCCGAGCCGGAGCCCGCACACGATTCCGCTCGGCCGTTGTCGGGTCCGGCCTGGCCCGACCACGGCTCCGCGCAGTCCGACACCGGCCCGGAGCAGTCCGTGTTCGAGCGAGAGCGGACGGACCCTGGACGTGAGCAGTCCAACCCCGGCCCGGAGCCGAGGTTGTCCGCCCAGAGGCCCGCCCCCACTCCGCAGCCGTCTCCGGACGCCGTGCTCATCCGCCGGACCATGGCCGAAGTCGGCCCCGTCGCCGACAAGGTCACCTCCTACTTCTACGCGCTGCTCTTCGTGCGCCACCCGGATCTGAGGCCGCTGTTCCCCGCGGCGATGGACACCCAGCGGGACCGACTGCTCAAGGCGCTGCTGACCGCCGCCGAACACATCGACAACACCCCGGTTCTCGTCGACTACTTGCAGAACCTCGGCCGTGGACACCGCAAGTACGGCACCCGCCCCGAGCACTACCCGGCCGTCGGTGAGTGCCTCATCGGCTCACTCAGCCGGTTTGCCTCGGCGATCTGGGACGCCGAGACCGAGGCGGCCTGGGTTCGTGCGTACACGACGATCTCCCAGGTGATGATCGACGCGGCGGCCTCGGACGAGCTGCGCGCCCCGGCCTGGTGGTACGCCGAGGTCGTCGCGCACGATCTCAGGACGCCGGACATCGCCGTCATCACCGTCCGCCCCGACCAGCCGTACCCGTTCCTCGCCGGGCAGTACACGAGCTTGGAAACACCGTGGTGGCCGCGGATTTGGCGGCACTACTCCTTCGCCTCGGCGCCCCGGTCCGACGGACTGCTGTCGTTCCACGTGAAGGCGGTTCCGGCGGGCTGGGTTTCCAACGCGCTGGTGCACCGCGCCCGTCCCGGCGACATCATCCGGCTCGGCCCGCCGGCCGGATCGATGACCGTCGACCACACCACCGCCAACGGACTGCTCTGCCTCGGCGGCGGCACGGGTATCGCGCCCATCAAGGCGTTGGTCGAGGATGTCGCAGAGCACGGGGAGAGGCGCCCGGTCGAGGTCTTCTACGGTGCCCGCACCGATCACGACCTGTACGACATCGACACGATGCTGCGGCTGCAGCAGACCCACCCATGGCTTGCCGTGCGCCCGGTCGTCGACCAGCAGGCGCATCTGCAGTTGCCCGACGCCGTACGCGAGTACGGGCCGTGGAACGAGTACGACGCCTACCTCTCGGGGCCGCCCGGCATGATCCGCAGCGGGGTGGACGCCCTGAGGGACGCGGGCATCCCGTCGGACCGCATACGCCACGACTCGGTCGAGGAACTCGTCGCGGCCGGGGACTGACCGGGCCCACCCGGCCGAGGGGGCCGTGACCCCCGCCCGAAGTCCCTCAGCCCAGGTCCGGTGCGTGCATCGCCCGTACGCCCTCGATGTTCCCGTCGAGATAGTGCCGCAGGGAGAGCGGCACGAGGTGGACGGAAGCGATCCCGACCCGGGTGAACGGGACCCGCACGATCTCGTACTCGCCGCACGGCTCGTCCATCTCGGGGCCGTGCCGCTGGTCCGGATCCATGGACTCCAGACGGCAGACGAAGAAGTGCTGCACCTTCACGCCGGTCGCGCCGCCGTCATCACCGATGTGCTCGACGGTGTCGACGAAGCAGGGCACCACATCGATGATCTTGGCGCCGAGTTCCTCGTGCACCTCACGATGGAGTGCGTCGACGACAGTCGTGTCTTCCGGTTCGACCCCGCCACCCGGTGTGAGCCAGTAGGGATCGACGCCGGGTTTGGTGCGCTTGATCAAGATCAGGTCGTTGCCATCGAGCAGGATGGCGCGGGCGGTGCGCTTGACCACGGGTCGGACGGTCATGGGAGAAATGTGGCCCGGCTGGTTCCACGTGAAACATCGCGGAGCCCCCAGGACCTCAGGAAGGGCTCAGAAGGCCCCCTAGGAGGCTCAGGAAGGCCTCAGAGCGCGCCCTGAGAGGCTCAGGGCGTTCGGGAGGCGGGGAGCCTCAGGACCAGTCGGCCGCGGCGTGCAGCAGCCAGTCGTGCGCCCGTGCGATGTGCGGCATGGCCAGCGTGCCGGTGCGGACCACCAGGAAGTAGGTACGCAGCGGAGGCACCGCCGGGTCGAGCAGCGCGACCACGTCACCCCGCTCCAGAGCTTCGGCACACAGATACCGGGGCAGCACCGCGAGGCCCGCACCCGTGGCGGCGCAGGCGAGCACGGCACGCAGATCGGGGACGACGACGGTGCCCGAGGCGGCGGGGTGGGAGTCGAAGACGGACGCCCAGTAGCGGGCGACGAGCGGCAGCGACTCGTGCACCTCGACCACGGGGAAGTTCTCCAGTGCCGGCGAGCCCTTGCGGCGGAGCTTCCCGGCACCTATGCGGGCGGCCCAGCGCGGGGCGGCGACCAGTACATGCTCCTCGTCGCAGAGCGGAGTCGCGGTGAGCAGGGTGCCGCGGGGCCGGGCCGTGGTGATGGCCAGATCATGATGTCCGGCGGCGAGTCCTTCCAGCGTTTCCTCGGCGTTCCCGAAGGAGGCACGCAGCGCGAAGCCCATGCCGTCCTCGCCCGTCAGCTCCGTCAGTGCGGGCAGTGCCCGCTCGGCGGTGAACTCCGGTGGCCCGGCCAGATGCAGGGTGCGCAGCGACGAGTCCTCGTCGAGTCCGGTCTCGGCGATCTCCACCAGAGCGTCGAGATGCGGCGCGGCCTTGTGGGCGAGCTCGTCACCGATCGTCGTGGGCGTCACTCCGCGGGCCTGGCGCAGAAAGAGCGGTCGCCCCAACTGCCGCTCCAGCGTGCGGATCTGTGAGGTGACGGCAGGCTGCGAGAGGCCGAGCAGCGCGGCGGCGCGAGTGAAGGAACCGGCCCGGTGCACGGTCACAAATGTGCGCAGCAGGGCCAAATCCATGGTGCCCCTCCCCTCCCAGCACCTCCGGCCGAGCCCAAACTATAAATAAGTCGATAGGTCGCTGTCGCTACTGTGATTGGACACTGACACAGAGTCAACTAGCCTTGTTCGCGCGGTTCTTCGCGCACAGAACCGGGACGGTCCGAGCCACGAGGGGGGAGGCTCGGACCGTCCGTTGTACGTAGCGAGGTACTAAGCCGACAGCCTGGATGCACGGCGCAGCATACTCACCGGTCGTTCAGGAGCGGCTCACTCCGCGGATTCGTCGAGCGCGCGCAGTACGTCCGCCACCAGGTCCTCGGGATCCTCGGCGCCGGCAGAGAAGCGGATGAAGCCCTCCGGCACCGCGTCGCCGCCCCACCGGCCGCGCCGCTCGGCGGTGGACCGCACCCCGCCGAAGCTCGTCGCGTCGTCCACCAGACGCAGCGTGTCGAGGAAACGGTCGGCACGCACGCGTGTGGGCAGCGTGAAGGAAACCACGCACCCGAAGCGCCGCATCTGCTGCGAGGCGATCTTGTGCGAGGGGTCGTCGGGCAGTCCCGGATAGCGCAGCCCGGTCACCTCGGGCCGGCCGCGCAGCGCCTCGGCGATCGCCAGGGCGTTCGCGTTCTGCCGGTCGGCGCGCAGCTGGAGCGTGGCGAGGGAGCGGTGCGCCAGCCAGGCCTCCATGGGCCCGGGGATCGCTCCGACGATCTTCCGCCAGCGCCGGACGGGCGCCATCAGGTCGGCGTCGAGGGCGGTGACGTATCCGAGGAGGATGTCGCCGTGCCCGGTGAGCATCTTGGTGCCGCTGGCGACCGAGAAGTCGGCGCCCAGCTCCAGCGGGCGTTGCCCGAGCGGGGTCGCCAGGGTGTTGTCGACGGCGACGAGGGTGCCCTGGGCGTGGGCCGCGGCGACGAGCCGTCGTACGTCACAGACGTCGAGCCCCGGGTTCGACGGGGTCTCGATCCACAGCAGCTTCGCGCCGTCGAGCACGTCGAGCTGGGCGTCGCCGCCGGTCGGGGCGGTGCGTACCTCGATGCCGTACGCGGTGAGCTGCTCGCGCACCAGTGGCAGCACCTGGTAGCCGTCGGCGGGCAGGACGACCACGTCGCCTGCCTTCAGCTGGGAGAAGAGCACCGCCGAGATGGCGGCCATCCCGGAGGGGAAGGCGAGCGTCGTGACACCGTCCCGCCCGGGCGCCTCCAGCTCGCCGATGGCGCGCTCCAGGAGCGTCCAGGTCGGGTTCTCGTCACGACCGTAGGTGTACGGGCCGGTCGGATCGCCCGGCAGATGGAAGTGCGCGGCGAAGACCGGGCCCGGAAGCGTCGGCTCGTACTTGACGGGGTCGGGCAGCCCCGCCCGTACCGCTCGCGTGCCGTCGCCGCTTCCCGTGACGAAATCCCCTGACGTCATGTCGCCCGTCCCTCCAGTTCTTGCTGTACTGCGGCGAGCAGTCCGTGGCTCGCCGTCTCCACCATCTCAAGACACTCCTCGAAGCCGTCCATGAGTCCGTAATACGGATCGGGAACGTCCAGGTCGTCGCCCGCGGCGGGGTCGTACGACCGCAGCAGCCGGACCTTCGCCGCGTTCTCGGGAGTGGGTGCGAGCCGGCGCAGGGCCTTGAGGTGGCCGGAGTCGAGGGCGATGACGAGGTCGAGGCGGGAGAACCACGAGGCGTGGAACTGTCGGGCGGTATGGCCGCTCTCGTAGCCCGCCGCCTCCAGGACGGCGACGGTGCGCGAGTCCGCACCGTCGCCCTCGTGCCAGCCGCCCGTGCCCGCGCTGTCGATCTCTACCAGGCCGTCGAGTCCGGCCTCTTCTATGCGGGCACGGAAGACGGACTCGGCCATCGGCGAGCGGCAGATGTTGCCGGTACAGACAAAACAGACGCGATAGGACATCGGAGACCCTCAGTCCTCGCCGTCGGGCAGCACGACATTGAGCGCCCAGGACACGACCGAGATGATCAGGCCGCCCACCACGGCGGTCCAGAAGCCCTCCACATGGAAACTGAGGTCGAGCTTGTCGGCCAGCCAAGAGGTGAGCAGCAGCATCAGGGCGTTGACCACGAGGGTGATCAGGCCGAGTGTCAGAATGAAGAGGGGGAAGGTCAGCACCTTCACCACCGGCTTGACCAGGAAGTTCACCAGACCGAAGACCAGGGCGACCAGCAGCAGCGTGCCGACCTTCTTGCCGGTGCTGGTCCCTGTCAGGGTGATCTTGTCGAGCAGCCACACCGCGACGGCCAGGGCCCCCGCGTTGGCGATCGTCTTGACTACGAAATTCTTCATGTGTCTGATCGTGGCAGAAGAGATCGACGGGCGAGCAAGGCTGTGGACACAGCTTTCGGAGCACAGGAGCGGACGAGGGCGATGAAGGCATTCCGGCTGGACGAACTGGAGGCGGAACGCGCCGCCAACGACGGTGCCTACCTGCAGTTTCTGCGCGAACGGAACATGTCGGTCGGCCTGTACGCGCTCGACGCGGGCGCGCCCGACCCGCAGAAGCCGCACCAGCAGGACGAGGTGTACTTCGTCGTGAGCGGCCGCGCTTCGATCACGGTCGGCCTGGAGACCACCCAGGTCGCACGGGGCAGCGTCGTGTACGTGCCCGCGGGGGTCGCCCACAAGTTCCACCACATCACCGAGGACCTGCGGGTTCTGGTGGTGTTCTCTCCGCCCGAGAGCTGACGGGGGCCTCAGGGTTCCCTAGGGGAACGGTCAGGGGAGGACAAGGGGTGCAGGGTCCCCGTCGGCCGCCTCACGGCCCTAGCATCGGATGCAGGACGTCACAGAACCCGGAATCAGAGTCCCGGACTTGGGGCCACGGGCGTAGAGAGGCTAAGGACAAGGGCGATGCGAGAGATCTTCGGCGGGATGCCGTGGTGGGTGAAGTGGATCGCGGTGCCGGTCATCGCTCTGGTCGTGTTCGGCACGGTGATAGTCAGCGTGCTCAGTGTGTTGATCGGCCTGCTTTTCAAGGTCCTGATCTTCGTCGCCCTCGTCGGCGGATTGATCTACGTAGTACGGAAGTTCATGTCGAGTTCGTCGTCGCGCAGCGACTGGTGAGACACCACCGGGTGAGCAACGGGTAACGGGCAGGCAGGGAAAGGGAACTCAAGGTTCCCTCGGCCGAGGGAAGTTTTCCGGCGAGGCCGTCTGCATGCGGTGATGGGCGGTTACAGTCCGGAATTCGACGCGGGGCCGACTCCCCGCGGGCAGCGCACAGCCCCCTCCCGTGTTTCCCCGCACGGGCGGTTCCCCTCGTGCTTCGGGAGTGCCCCTTGGCCACGGTTGACACCGCACCCGCACAATCACCCGCCCCACCCCTGCAGCGGTCCAGCGCTTCGGCGGGGACACGTCTCCCGCCAGCCCAACCGCGCACCTCACCTGTCGAGGCACGCACCCCCCTGCTCGATGCGCGCACTCCTCCTCTGGAAGCCGTGTCGGCGGAGCCGCATCCCACGACGCTGATCGGCTCCGTGCAGCGGGCGATGCGTCTCCTGGAGGCCGTTGCCGCGCGCCAGCACGGCGCCCCGGCGAAGCAGCTCGCCCGGGAGGCAGGTCTCGCGCTGCCGACGGCGTACCACCTGCTGCGGACCCTGGTCCACGAGGGCTATCTGTGCCGTGACAAGGGGCTGTTCTTCCTCGGTGAGGCCGCCGAGCGGTTGGGCAGCAGCGGAGCGCAGCAGAAACGTCGCAGCACGGTGAGCGAGGCGCTCGCCCAGTGGCGCGATTCGATCGGTGTGCCCGTGTACTACGCGGTCTACCGTGACGGCGAGATCGAGGTCATGTGCGTCGCCGACACCCCGGGGAATCCGGCGGTGGAGGAGTGGGCGGACTTCCGGGAGACCGGCCACGCCCATGCGGTCGGCCAGTGCCTGCTGTCCCAGCTCGATGAGAAGGCCCGTCGGGATCATCTCGACCGCTACCCTGTGCAGTCGATCACTCCGTACACGGTACGTGACAACGCCGGCCTGCTGCGGCGTCTGGAGCGGACGGGGCGGATGGAGCCCGTCATCGAGCGCCAGGAGTACGCGCTGGGCACGGTCTGCGCGGCCCTTCCCCTCACGGTCGGCGCAACTGCCGCCACAATGGCTATTTCTCTTCCTATTCACCAGGCCGATCGACTGCTACCTGCGGCACGACAATTGCAATGTGAGATCGACAGACTTCTGGGGACACTCGCGATCTCTATCAGCATCTGAAAACTCACTCCTTGTGATCTCGTGTGCACGTTGAGCAATATTTCACCAGAGTCAGGGGGATGATTCCTGGCCAGTCGACGGCAAACGACGGGGTAGGCGATGCGCGAGTCGGTACAGGCAGAGGTCATGATGAGCTTCCTCGTCTCGGAGGAGCTCTCTTTCCGCATTCCGGTGGAGCTTCGGTACGAGACCCGTGATCCCTACGCCGTGCGGCTGACCTTCCACTTGCCCGGCGACGCGCCTGTGACCTGGGCGTTCGGGCGGGAGTTGCTGATCGACGGCGTGGGCCGGCCGTGCGGTGACGGGGATGTGCACATCGCCCCCGCCGATCCGGAGGCGTTCGGCGAGGTGCTGATCCGGCTTCAGGTGGGTGGCGACCACGCGCTGTTCCGGTCCGGTGCCGCGCCGCTCGTGGCGTTCCTCGACCGCACGGACAAGCTGGTGCCGCTGGGGCAGGAGCGTTCCCTCGCCGACTTCGACGCCCACCTCGACGAGGCACTGGATCGCATCCTCGCCGAGGAACAGAGCGCAGGCTGACACTCCTGCACCCCCATAAGTGGCGTAACGCTTCCTCGCCGGTGACGTAAGCGCGGGGAGGCGTCAGTGCTTGCGGCGACGGCCCTTCCCGCCGCGTGCCGGCGCCCTGCTCTCGACAGGCTCCGCAGCGGCGGCCGGGGCCGCCGGGCGGTCCGCTGAGACCACCAGGGCGGCCAGCAGCGTGGTCACCGGCACCGAGGCGACCAGACCGATCGAGCCGACCAGGGTGCGCACGATCTCCTCGGCGACCAGTTCGCTGTTGGCGACCGTGCCCACACTGCTCTGCGCGATCGAGAAGAGCAGCAGCAGGGGCAACGCGGCACCCGCGTACGCCAGGACCAGCGTGTTGACGACCGACGCGATGTGGTCACGGCCGATCCGGATGCCCGCGCGGTACAGGTCGCGCCAGCCCATCGTCGGGCTGGCCTCGTGCAGCTCCCAGACCGCCGACGTCTGTGTCACGGTCACATCGTCGAGGACACCGAGCGAACCGATGATGACGCCCGCGAGCAGCAGACCGCTCATGTCGATGGACGGGTACAGGCCATGGATCAGACCGGTGTTGTCGTCCGTGTTGCCGGTCAGCGCCGCCCACCCGATGAACTCCGAGCCGAGGATGCCGATCAGCACCAGGGAGAGCAGGGTGCCGAGCACCGCCACCGACGTACGGGCGGAGAGGCCGTGGCACATGTAGAGCGCGATCAGCATGATGGCGCTCGCCCCGACCACGGCCACGACCAGCGGGTTCGAGCCTTGCAGGATCGCCGGCAGGATGAAGAAGGTCAGGATCAGGAAGCTGATGGCCAGTGCGATCAGTGCCATGACACCGCGCATCCGGCCCACGACGACGACGGCCAGCGCGAAGATCCCGGCGAGCAGCGCCATCGGGAACTTCCGGTTCACATCGGTGACCGAGTACTGCAGATCCCTGGGCGCGGAGGGCTCGTACGCGGCCACGACCTTCTCGCCCTCGTGCAGTTGCCGTGACTGGTCCGGCTGGATGATCTCCGTGAACGTGCGGCCCTTGTCCTTGCCGGTGTCGATCCGGATCGTCGCCTTCTTGCAGTCGCCCGTCGCCTGTTGCTGCGCGGAGGAGCCTTCGGCGGTGGACGTGTCGCCGGTCGGGGTCTCCCCCGACGCGTTCACGGACTTGCAGCTGACCTTGTCGACCTTGGTGACCGTGGCCTGCTGCGTCTGCCGGTCGAAGCCGACGCCGGTGCGCTCGTGGGACGGGGCGCCACCCGGCCAGAGTACCACGAGACCCACAACGACCGCGGCGGCGAAGGGGATCAGAATGGCCGCGATGACCTTGCGCAGATGCTTGGAGACGGGCGCGGCGGGTCCATGGCTGTGACTGTGCGAGTGCCCCGCCCCGTGCCCGTCCCCAGGCCCGTGTCCATTCCCGGGCCCGTCCCCGGACCCATGCCCGGGCCCGTCCCCGGACCCATGCCCGGGTCCGTCCCCGGCGCCGTGCCCGCGTCCTTCACCCGGTCCGTGCCCATGCCCGCCTCCGGGGCCGTGGCCATCGCCCGGCCCGTGTCCGTGTCCGGCTCCGGAGCGATGTCCAGGGCCGTCTCCGGGACCGCGTCGGCGCGGCGGCTCGGACGGCGGGAACGGGGACTGATGCGTTGTGGTCACCGACCGATCATCGCAAGAACGGCGAAGGCCCTCTGTTCACCGCGCCAGATATGACGCTAGCGTGGAGGCACCTTTGCACACGCGGGAGCTCGGAGCACCGGGCTGAGAGGGCGCTGACCTCCGTCTTAGCGATGTTTCACGTGGAACGAGTGACGTTTCACAACAGACGTCGGCAGACGGAATCCGCTGCGTCGACCGCCGAACCTGTTACCGGGTAATGCCGGCGTAGGGAGTAGGTCTCATGACCAACAAGGACGTACGCACGCCTGCCTCCAGCCAGATGGATGGGGCGCCTGCCGCGCCCGAGGGCGAACAGCCGCGGGAGGCCGGGAAGTCGATCGGCTGGCACAAGGGATACGTCGAGGGTTCGCGCCCCGACCTGCGGGTGCCGGTCCGTCAAGTGCACCTCACCAACGGGCAGTCCGTCACGCTGTACGACACCTCCGGCCCGTACACCGATCCGAGCCTCGACACCGATGTACGCAGGGGTCTCGCGCCGCTGCGCGAGAACTGGATCATCGCCCGTGGCGACACCGAGGAGTACGCGGGCCGTCCCGTCCGTCCCGAGGACGACGGAATCAAGCACACGTCGCCGCGCGGAGGCCTGCGCAACCTCGACGCGGTCTTCCCGGGGCGGCCACGTCAGCCACGTCGGGGCCGTCCCGGAGAGGCGGTCACGCAGCTCGCGTACGCCCGGCGGGGCGACATCACGCCCGAGATGGAGTTCGTGGCGGTCCGCGAGAACGTCGACCCCGAGGTCGTACGCGAGGAGATCGCCGCCGGCCGCGCGGTGCTGCCGGCGAACGTCAACCACCCGGAGATCGAGCCGATGATCATCGGCAAGCGGTTCCTGGTGAAGGTCAACGCCAACATCGGCAACTCCGCCGTCACCTCCTCCATCGAGGAGGAGGTCGAGAAGATGACCTGGGCGACCCGCTGGGGCGCGGACACGGTCATGGACCTGTCCACCGGCCGCAATATCCACACCACGCGGGAATGGGTCCTGCGCAACTCCCCCGTCCCCATCGGCACGGTGCCGCTCTACCAGGCTCTGGAAAAGGTGGACGGCCGCGCCGAGGAGCTGACCTGGGAGATCTACAGGGACACGGTCGTCGAGCAGGCCGAGCAGGGCGTGGACTACATGACGGTCCACGCGGGCGTGCGGCTGCCGTACGTGCCGCTCACCGCGAACCGCAAGACCGGCATCGTCTCGCGCGGCGGCTCGATCATGGCGGCCTGGTGCCTCGCGCACCACAAGGAATCGTTCCTGTACGAGAACTTCGAGGAACTCTGCGAGATCCTCGCGGCGTACGACGTCACGTACTCGCTCGGCGACGGGCTGCGGCCCGGGTCGATCGCGGACGCCAACGACGCTGCTCAGTTCGCGGAGTTGAGGACGCTCGGGGAACTCAACACGATCGCGAAGCGTTTTCATGTACAGACGATGATCGAGGGCCCGGGACACGTCCCGATGCACAAGATCAAGGAGAACATCGACCTTCAGCAGGAGATCTGTGATGAAGCTCCGTTCTATACGCTCGGCCCGCTGACGACGGACGTCGCGCCGGCGTACGACCACATCACCTCCGGCATCGGTGCCGCGATGATCGCCTGGTGGGGCACGGCCATGCTCTGCTACGTCACGCCCAAGGAGCACTTGGGCCTGCCCAATCGTGACGACGTCAAGACCGGCGTCATCACCTACAAGATCGCCGCCCACGCAGCCGACCTCGCCAAGGGGCACCCAGGTGCGCAGGAATGGGACGACGCGCTGTCCGACGCCCGCTTCGAGTTCCGGTGGGAGGACCAGTTCAACCTGGCCCTCGACCCGGACACGGCACGGGAGTTCCACGACGAGACCCTCCCGGCCGAGCCCGCCAAGACGGCCCACTTCTGCTCCATGTGCGGCCCGAAGTTCTGTTCGATGAAGATTAGCCAAAGCATCACAGAGCAGTTCGGCGGTACGGCGGCTGCGGGGGCGACGGCTGAGCAGGTCGCGGAGGGCATGCTCCAGAAGTCGAAGGAGTTCGCGGCCAGCGGGAACCGGGTGTACCTGCCCTTGGCCGACTGAACGTGACGAGGGGGCAGACCGTCGGGCCTGCCCCCTCGCTACCTACTTGCCCTTGGGCTTGTGCTTGGTCTTGTCGACCAGCTTCCACCCCTGACCGGCCTTGGGGGTCGGAGGCAGGGGCTTGCCCTGTACGGCGGTCACCTCGCTACCGCCCCCAACCGGACGGTACTGCCCGGAATCGGGGGCCGGGGTGCCAGGGTTGATCTTCTTTACGGCCATGATGATCACCCACCCTTCAAGCTGGACACGAGCCTGAAGAGCCGTGAGGCTTCATGAAGAAGCCGACTCCATGTAGGGTCAACAGGCGCCTCGAAACGCATATAGACCCCAGCTCAGGCAGGTGCCGACCCCAACTCGGCACATCCGGGCTGGGGTTTTTCGCGCTGCGGGTGATCGTACCGTGTCTGTCGTCAAAAAACCTGCATCAACCACAACTTGTGGGTTTGTCAGCTCCACGCGCCACTACATGTTGTGTCTGTCGGCTGTTGCGGGTCAAAATCACCAGTTTATCGGCACCCACTGACAGCGAACCCGTCAAGCGACGCGAGGCGGGGGCGGGGTGCGGTCGGGTAGGTGACACCTGATCTTGGTGGTTGGCGCCACCCTGAGAAACGCCGAAGCCGTACCGGATTTCTGCTGTGCCCGTTCCCGCGGCCCGCACGGCGCTAGCGTGGGGTTCCATGATCGTATGGCTCAACGGCACCCACGGCGCAGGCAAGACGACGACCAGTGCACTCGTGCAGCAGTTGATCCCGGATTCACGGGTGTTCGACGCCGAGAAGGTCGGCGAGACGCTCATGGACATCACGCCGGGGCTGCCCTGGACGGGCAACTTCCAGCACTGGCCGCCGTGGCGGCCGCTCGTCGTCGAGACCGCCCGCCGCGTACTCGACTACACCGGCGGCACCCTGGTGATGCCCATGACCGTCCTGGTTGAGCAGTACTGGCGCGAGATCAGCACGGGCCTCGCCCAACATGCCATTCCAGTACGGCACTTCGTCCTCCACGCTGACCAAGACACCCTCCGTGGACGCATCGAGGGGGACACTGTTCTTGGCCCCTCCCCATTCCGTCTCGAATACCTTGAGCCCTACGCCGAGGCGGCTCGAACGTGGCTACATGGCGAGGCCGAGGTCGTCGACACCACGCACCTCACGCCTGCCCAGGCCGCCCTGCAGATCGCAGAGGCCGTCAAGAGTTGAGGTACCCCCGTCAGGGCCCAGCTCAGCCCAGCACCGCGGTCTACTACCCCGAAGTCGCACGGGGTAGTAGACCGGCCTGCGCAGCGAGATGGTCAATGCTTGTCCTAGAACGGGAGCTCAGGCTGAGTGGTGCCTCGCTTGATGGTCATGATCCGTTCGTGGAAGTCGCGTGAGGCGGCCTCCCGGGGGTACCGGGAGCGGAGTTCCTTGTCCAACTCGTCGGCGACTAAAAGCAGGGAGGGGAGCGACTTGCGGTCGGCGGCAAGGGCCGTGGTGCCCATGCCTACGGCCTCTTCTATGTCCCCGGTACGGGCGGCCGCGACTCCGAGCGTGAGGCGGGCCTCTGCGGCGCGCATGGGAGATATCTCGGTCCCGCCGGGCCCCGTGCTGATGCGGATCACGGATCGGGCGTGGGCTGCGGCGCGTTCGTCGTCTCCGAGTAGGCGGTATGCGTCCATCTCGTAGAAGTCCCACTTGTCCGGGTCGATGATGAAGTGGTGCTCGGGGTGGTCCGGGCGGGGCAGTCGGTCGAGCCTTGCGCGGCCGGCGTCCAGGGAATCGCGGACCAGGCGGGCGTCTCCCATGCGGGCGGCGGCGCGTGCCTTGTGTGCGTAGAGCTGCACGCCGACGGAGTGTGTCTGGTCGGCGGAGTGTCCGGCTTCGACGGCGCGGAGCATGTCGTCCCAACGGCTTTGGGTGAGGGCGAACCATGCTTCGATCTCCCAGGCCCATGCCTTGATCTCGCCGTGTCCGGTTTCATCGCCGATCCGGAGCGCTGCGGCTTTGCTGAGGTTGGCGGCCTCCCGCTGCCCTCGGTCGTACTGGACGCACGCGTTCAGCAGGAACAGCCAACCGGTGTCAACGAGAAGCTCTCGATGCTGGCGCAAGGTCATGCGGCCTTCGAGCTGCTTGGTGACGTATTGCAAGCCGTTCCGGGTGCGCTGGTGGAGATAGTCGGCGTCGGCGTAGGGATAGGCGCGAGCCAACTGGTCGATGCCCTGCTCGATCGACTCCAGGGCCGCGCTGTTGATGCTGGACATCTCGGTCCGCCGGAGCAATTCGGCGACGTCCCAAAGTCCTGCACCACCCTGGGCAAGCAGGGCGCTTGGGTCTTCGGGCACCGAAATGGTCGCCCCTCGCTCCAGTTCCCACGGACGTGGAGCCAGTCCCGCAAGGTGGCCCGGAATCCGTAGCCCATCCACCACTTCAAGAATCTTGCGGTGCTGCGTGATCCGGGGGCGAACGCCCATGCCGTCGGTCTCC
The DNA here is from genome assembly GCF_036227505.1 of Streptomyces sp. NBC_01450. Lineage (NCBI taxonomy): Bacteria > Bacillati > Actinomycetota > Actinomycetes > Kitasatosporales > Streptomycetaceae > Streptomyces > Streptomyces sp. NBC_01450. The sequence continues at coordinate 5,959,612 of NZ_CP109480.1, forward strand.
GGCCGCGCCATCTTGCCGATGTGCTCGCGCTTGTAACCGATTGCCTCGGCGATCTTGGCGTAGCTGACCTTGCCGTGGAGCCGGGCGAGTCTGAAGACCTCGCCAAAGTCGTGGTTGGCGATTGCTGAGCGCACGTCCGCGCGTTCCAGCACGTGCGGCGGCAACGCGGCCGGTGTCGGAGCAGCTTCGGTCATTTCACTTCCCCATTGTGACTGACCTGACCTGATGTTCCTTCTGTGTCCGTCTGGCGAGTGTACCCACGAGGGGGGTCCCCAAGAGGGGGGAGCGACGGCCGGTACAAGGGGGGCACTCTCTGTCCACCCTGCCGGAACGCCCCGGCAGACGTGACCAGAGACGGGCGGCTGTGCATGGATGCGAGAAGAGCAGAGCAGCACAAGCACGTGGTGAGCGAACTGGATGCGTTCGCCCACTGGTACGTGGCACCCGATCCCTCCTCGGCCGGGCACTTCGTGACGCTCACGCTCTTCGCCGAGTTCCCCGACACGCTTCGCGTTGCGCGCAACATGACGGCCACGTTCCTTCGGGGTACGGGTGCGGATGCGGCCGTGGACGATGCCCGGCTGATCGTCTCGGAACTCGTCGGCAACGTGGTGAACCATGCGGTGCCGGACCGCTGCTTGGCTCATCCCGGTGGAACTCGGCGCATCGATGTGACCTTCAAGCTGTGGCCGAAGTGGCTGTTCGTCGGGGTCACCGACGAGGACTCGACACCTCCTCTGCTTCCGATGGGAGACACGTTCTCCCCGGGCCTGCTGGGGGAGCTGGCGGAAGCGGTCTTACCCGACAGCGGCCGGGGACTGCTGATCGTTCAGCGCTTGGCAGCGGCGGTCTGGTGGACGCCGGAGGAGCCGGGCGGCAAAACCGTGTGGTGTCGGTTCGACCTCGACGGCGAAACCGGAGACAGGCAGCTTTGACAATCTCCGGGCCGTCGCCCCCTCGTTACTCCCTGTCGATCGGGAGTGGGCGGCGGCTCGGGGCCGGAGCCATCACTCCGGCCAACGGGGCGCGGTCTCCTGGGCTTGATCGGCCGGGTTCCCCACCTGGTCCCTAGGGGGCCGCGCTTCACAACCGAAAACCGAGACCGGACCACCCCCTCGCCTGGCAGCTACCGGGGTGGTCCGGGAGGGGACGCAGCGGTCCCCGGTGCCTGATGGTACCGGGGCCGCTGCGCTGCGCATCTGCCCTGAAGCAAAGAGAGTTGACGATCCGTTATCTAGATCAGGGCAGAGGTGGGCAAGGTGGCTGGCTCGGGTGAGGATTGGCTGAGTGACGGTCTCGACGTTGCGGGCGCGGACTGCGGTCTGTGGGTGTCCGGGGTCGACTACGTGGCGGGCTGGCGCGGTGCTCGGGAGGCGGCGGATCAGCTGAACCGGGCGTTGCTCGGTGCTGGGTTCGAACTGTCGCAGTTGCGGGCGGTGGCCTCGACGGACGAGGGCGGGCGCGGGGTCGTGCGCGTGGCGGGCTGGCCGGATGCGGCGGAGCGGCTTGCTGTGCTCCTGGAGGCGGTCACGCCGGGCAGCGGCGGTGCGGCATGAAGGGTGATTTTGCTGGGGAGTGGCGCGCGTGGGCACGTCGCCGGCCGCAGAGACTTTGGACGGTAGCTGCCATGGGGCGAGTGAACAGGGGGCCTTACGCTCGCCAGCGGATCGGGCAGTCCTTGGACCTGCCCGCAATAGCCCGATCGGCCCCCTGTTCTTCGAGGCTCGCCCCATGGGAGCTGTCTAAAGTCTCGGAGGCCGGCGACCTCCAGCCCCGTGGGCCCCGGCCCATGCCGTCCGGTCGACGCCTCGACTCTTTGGGCGTGCTGCGGTCGGGGGCGTCCGGCGACTGGACGGGACCGGCGGCCACGCCGCACGCCCGGCCGGGGCGGCCGGGCGGCCCGGCGCGCCGCAGGCGCGCCCTTGAGGAAGTGAAGGCTGTTTCGACCGATGCTGGTTGCCGGTCAGCCCTGGGCGCGCCGCGCGGGCTCTTTGTCGGCGGTGATCCGGTAGGCGAGTTCGGCACGGTCCGCCCCGACGCGGAGCTCCTCCAGGATCAATGGGCGGCCACTGGTGCCGTGCGTGACGCGGCTCAGGTGCAGGATCGGCGTTGCGTCCGGGAGCTTGAGGGCGGTCCGCTCGTCGGGCAATGGCATGCGCGCGCGGACTGTCTCCGACCACCACAGCTTGTGCCCGGCCTGCGTGAGGACCTCGTACACCGCTGCTGGGTTGGCCTCCGGAGCCTTGGCCAACGGGGTTCCCTCGGCCGTCTCGAACGGGATCAGCGTGCGGTGCATCGCCCGTGTGCCGCTGGTTGGGTCGGTGAGCAGTCGGTCGCAGCCGAAGAGGGCTTCTTCCGCTCCGAGTTCGAGGAGCTGTCCGGTAGCCGTGGTGGTGTGTGTGCGGTACGGGGTGGGTTCCTCGGCCTCGTCCCAGACGGCGCCGTTGGGCATCACGAAACGCCCCTCCGCCGTGCGGCTGATCCGGCGTTCGAGGGTGACGGAGGGCGGGCCGTCGGAGCGTACGAAGCTGCCCTTGCCGTGCCGCACCTCGATCAGGCCCTCCGCTCGCAGGGCTGCGACGGCGTTGCGGACGGTGGGGCGGGAGACCTTGTAGCGCTCGATGAGCTGGGCCTCGGAGGGAAGCGGGGCGCCGGGCGTGAACTCGCCCTTCAGGATGGCTTCCCGGATCGCGGCGGCGACCTGCTGGTAGAGGGCTCCGGGGCGTTGGATCTCCGTCATCTCGGCACCTTCGGGTTGAAGTCGTAGGCACGTCGCACGCGCGACATCACTCGTCAGCATAAGTAGTTGACCCCTCGCCGTATAGAGCCGCATAGTCATCACTCGTAAGGACAAGTGACGTCTGAATATGTCAGGCGTCCCGTCTGGCCAAGGAGGCCACGCAATGCAGTCCATTCCCGTGGACACGGCACGACTGGGCGTACTGCGGTGCGCCATCGCGCCCGAAGCAAAGATCAGCAACTTCGAGACACAGGAGGTGAAGAAGGACCGGGACGGAAACACGATCTACTCCGTGGCCGTCACGGTGCGCCAGGACGGACGGCGCATCTCCGTCATCGAGATCGCCGTCGCCGGTGAGCCGAAGGGCATCGAGGAAGGACAGATCCTCAAGGTCACCGGACTGACCGCGTTCGCCTGGGCCATGGGCGACCGGCACGGAATCAGCTTCCGCGCCGACGCCATCACCCCCGTACACGGTGCTCCCGCGCACGCCAAGGGCGGTGACGCGTGATGGGACCGATCATGCTCGCCTTCGGACTCGCCGCGTTCGCGTGGGTGCTTGTCTTCGGTGACCTGCTGCGGCGGCACCGTCCGGCCTGGCACTGGTACCTCGCCGGATACCCGGCCACCGCGTGCCGGGTGGTGTTCACCTGGCGCAAGGTCGCGATGCTCAACGACCTCTCCGTATCGCGGCGTCCGCCCCGCGGGCTCCTCGGGGACCTGGTCGTCAAGGGCGATCCGCTGCGGCCGGTTGTTCCCCGGCTGTCGTTCCCGCGGGCTACCCGCCTGGGGCTGACGGCGACCGTGCGCCTGCATGCGGGCCAGACCCCCGCGACCTACATGAAAGCGGCGGACGCCTTGGTGCACGCCTGGAAGGTGCACGCGGTACGGGTCACCTCGCCGGAACGAGGCCTCGTACTGCTGACCGCAACCGCCAGTGATCCGCTGGCTCGGCCCGGCTTAGCCTCCGCGCCTGCCGCGCTCCTGTCCGCACTCATCGGCGTACTGGAGAGCGGCCGAGCGTGGGTCGTGGACCTGCGGCTCGTGCCGCACTGGCTCATCGCCGGCGCCACACGCTCCGGCAAGTCCACTCTCCTCGCCCGGCTGATCACCCAACTCGCCCCGCAGCCCGTCGCCCTGGTCGGCATCGACTGCAAGGGCGGCATGGAACTCGGCCTCTTCGCCGACCGGCTCAGCGCACTGACCACCTGCCGCCGTGAAGCGGTCGCAGTACTCGCCGCGCTCGTCGACGACATGCAAGAGCGCATGCGCGCCTGCCGCGCGGCTGGGGTCCGCTCCATCTGGGAACTGCCCGAGAAGCTGCGGCCGATACCGGTCGTCGTGATCGTCGACGAGATCGCGGAGCTCTACCTCTCCGACGGCCGACGCGAAAGCAAGACAGAAGCCGAACAGTGCTCCACCCTCCTGCTCCGCCTGGCGCAACTCGGTGCCGCACTCGGCATGCACCTGGTCGTCGCCGGCCAACGCGTCGGCTCCGACCTCGGCCCCGGCGTCACCGCACTTCGGGCCCAGCTCGGCGGCCGGATCTGCCACCGGGTCAACGACCCCGGCACGGCAGAGATGACCCTCGGCGACCTCAACAAGGACGCCGTCGTCGTCGCCCAGTCGATCACCCCGGATGAGAAGGGCGTCGCCGTCTGCACCGGGCCCGAAGGCGGCTGGAGCCGCGCCCGCTCCCACCTCACCTCGACCGAAGAGGCCTCGGCAACGGCCCGCAAGCACGCGGCCCTCACCCCCGCACTGCCCGCCATAGACCGTGCCCTCGCAGCGCTCGAAGGAGACGACAAGTGATCAGCACAGGTACCGCCGTGTCCCTCGTGGTGGTCTTCGGGATCATCACCTTCCTTCTCATCCGGTCCCGGGACGTCCGCGCCTGGGAAGCGGTCTGCATCGCCCTCTTCGGCATGTACCTCGGCCAGACCCCCGTCAGCCTCACGATCAACGGCCTTCTGACCTGGGTGCTGAGCGGCTTCTCCCACTTCTAGACCGGCAGGAAGGACCAACGCCATGCCCATGCCCCGCGTGAGGTGCCCCCACTGCAAGGGCGACGGAGCCCGCAGGACCTGGACCGGGCGGCTTCGCCGCTGCCGCGTCTGCCGGGGCTCCGGAACCATCCGCTGACCTCGTAAGCACCCCCGACCACGCAAGGAGTGATCCCCATGGACGACTGCGCGCCACCAACCATTACCCGTGCCGCTTCGGCGGCTCACCCCGGAAGGTCACCACCATCACACCCGGATTCACCCCGGCTGACAGGCGCGCCGCTCTCGACCGCGCGGCGCGCCTGCGTCAGCTCCCCGAAACAGACCGCGACGCGATCCGCATCGCCCAAGATCCCCAGTTCACCCGCTGGCTGGAGCAGATCACCGCAATCGGCGGCTGCTCCCACCCCGTCCACCTCTCCGGTTCGACCACCACCCTGGACGGCACAACGGGCGAGATCCTCCAGCACTACGACACCCGAACCGAACCGGGCGAACGGCTCCTCGTCCGCTGCCGCAACAGACGCGCGACCGTCTGCGCCCCCTGCTCGCGCCTCCACGCCGGGGATACCTTCCACCTCGTCCGCGCGGGCCTCCTGGGCGGCAAGAACGTCCCGGCAACGGTCCGCCATCGGCCCCGGCTCTTCGTCACCCTGACCGCCCCGTCCTTCGGACCCGTGCACCGCGCCGGGGAGCGCTGTCACCCCCGTCGCGAGGGGGCCGAGTGCGACCACGGGCGCCCTCTCGGCTGCGGGGCCGTCCACGACATGACTGATCCCCTGGTCGGTCAACCGCTGTGCGTCGACTGCTACAACTACTCGGGCCACGTGCTGTGGCACGCACACGCTTCCAAGCTGTGGGACCGGTTCGTCATCGACGTCCGGCGGCGTCTGGCCTCCTCGGTCGGCATCGTGCAGTCCCGATTCGCCCAGCACGCCCGGCTGTCCTTCGCCCGCGTCGCCGAGTACCAGAAACGGGCGGCCGTCCACGTGCACGCCGTCGTCCGCCTCGACGGCCCGAACGGATCCGACGACGAACCCCCGACGTGGGGGACCGCGGAACTGCTCATCGAGGCCGTGCGCGCCTCCGCCCGGCGCGTCCTGGTCCGCACGCCGCACAGCCCGGCCGTGGGTGAGCTGGCTCTCCACTGGGGCGCCCAGGTCGACGCCCGGCCACTGCACACCGATGGCGACGGCCCCGACGACGACGCGGTGGCCGCGTACGTGGCCAAGTACGTCACGAAGGGCGCGAGCGAGACCGGCGCCGGCACAGACCACCCGCTCGCCACCTGGGGCGACATCGAGTCGGCACCCGTGAGCGAACACGTCCGCACCCTCATGCGCACCTGCTGGCGTCTCGGCGACGTCCCCGAGTACGAGCCCCTCCGCCTCCGGGCTTGGGCTCACACGCTCGGCTACCGCGGCCACATCCTCACCAAATCCCGGACGTACTCGACGACGTACGCGGCACTTCGCGCCGAACGGGCTCACCACATGGGCCATGCCCACATGCCCGACGCGGTCACCGAACGGAACTGGCGCTACGTCGGCTCCGGCCACACCCCCGGCGCTGCACTGATCGCGGCTGGGATCGCCGAAGACCTTGTTCAGAGTCGCGAGTTCGCCCGTGAAGAGACTCGGCCCCTGGGCGGTGACGCCGTCTGAATGTCCCGAGAGCGGAGCTCACCCAGGCAGAGCGCGAGGAAGCCGCTGTAGACGCGTGGATCGAGCGACAGATACGCGAATCTCCCCCACTCTCCGATGATCAGTTGCGGAGTGTGGGGGAGATCCTCGGACTTCAGCTCATCCGCCGGAAGTCCGCCACACAGGCTTGAGGAGTTCCGGATCAAAGGTCTTGTTGCCCTTGCCTCCCGGCAACGCGACCACCGCACTCATGACCTTCTTGATCGCATCGCGCTTCTGCGTGAGTGTCTTCGACTTCCATGCCTTGTCGATGTCTTCTTCCGCCTCTTCCGCCTCGGCCTTCAAGGCTTCGTGCTTGGCCTCGTCCGCACGCAGCTCTTTGATCCGCCGTTCCAACACCGGGAGGTTGCGGAAGAACATCTCGTCGTCGACGTCCGTGTCCTCGTCGTCGTGCCAACGACGCTCCAGTTCCTTACGGCTCTTGATCGCTCGCTCCAGAGCCTCGGCCTTGTCCCAGTCGGGGACATCCTGGGCCTTGCTCGCAGCGTCCTTCGTCAGCTTCCTGATCACCAGCCTCTCGACGGTGTCGTCCGTCTTGTCGCCGCGCTTGTACGTCCTGTTGCAACCGCCGTCCACGGTCTTCTTGCACATGTAGGCGTGCTGGTACTTGAGCCAGTCGTTTGCCTTGATCCCGATCATCTTGTTGTTGCAGACGGTGCCGTCTTCCAGCACGTGACCGCACCGGAGAATGCCTGTCAGCAGGTACTTGTGGACCAAGCCACCGCGCGGCATGCCGGTTCCGCCTCCGCGCTCCCTGATCTTGGCCGTGACGGCAAACCACTGCTTGGGAGTGATGATCGACTTCCACTCGCCCACAATTGGCTGATCATCGCCGTCGCGGACAAGCTCACCCTTGATCTCGCGGTACCCGCACAGTCGCGCGTTCATCAGTACCTGCTTGACCGTCTGGTACTGGAAGGGGTTGCCGCGACTCGTGATGAACTCGGCCTCCTTCCACTGCCGTGTGATCTCCGAGATTGAGGCTCCGGCGATCACGTCGTGCACGGCCTTCCGGATCGCGTCCGCTTCCTTCGGGCGCAAGGTGACCTTGTCGTCCTCCCATCCGAAGGGGCGCCACGCTGCGACGGCTTGCCCGCGAATCGCTCGGCTGCGGTGGCTGTTTCGGCTCCGCCGCTGCTTCTTCCTCGTCTCGCTGAGGGACATGGCGACACCCACAAGCCCCTTGATCTCGAACCCTTCCGCGTACAGATCCTGCACGCCGTTCGAGTCGTGGTAGACGCGGTCTTCCTGCGCGGTGAACGCCTTCAGGTAGCGCTCCCAGTCGCTTGGGCGCCGGTACAGACGGTCGTCGTTGGCGGCCATGACGCCGTGGATCGGGTACCCCTCGGGGGTCGTCCCGACGGCTAGATCGTCGAGCAGCTGCTCGAAGTCGTCGCGGACGACGCTCTCCTTGCTGGCGCTCTTGTCGTTGTCCGTATAGCGGTAGACGATCAGCCACCCGAACCTCGCGGCGGCGTTGGCCATGTCGCGGTGCTGGTCCTCGATGCCGTGGGCGTCCTTCACCCGGCCGTCGAACGAGATCCGCGCGTAGCAGACGACGCACTTGAGATTGGGATCGGCGGCCACCATGCGGCGGACTTCCTCGACGGACGACAGTCCCTCGGGCACGCCTCGTAACTTGCTGATGACCTCTTCGCGCTTGCTCACGGGGTCCCCCTCGGTCCGCTGAACGGGCTGGTGGAACGACCGTAGCGCATGTGTGGCTTTAAGTAATGCTCAGTTCGATGAAGATCTCGCAGGACATCCGCCGTGAGCACGGAGGCACGAAGGCAGAGATCGAGGAGGGCATGGCGCAGAAGTCCAGGGAGTTCGCGGCCACGGGCAACCGGGTCTATCTGCCGCTCGCCGACTGAGCCGAACGCACGCGGAGCCGCGCCCGGAGCCGTTCGCCGCGTACATCAGGCGTATCGAACGGGTCCCGGGCCGGCTTCTCTCGGCAGACTGGGCGCATGGCATCGACTTCCATGAGCAAGGGCGCCAACCTTCCCGTCGCCGCCGGGGCGGTGCGGGCCGTGCTCGGCTGGAGAGGAGGGGCCGGTGCGCCGGACGCGGATGCCTCGGCGCTTCTGCTCGGCCGGGGCGGACGTGTGCGGGACGACGGGGACTTCGTCTTCTACAACCAGCCGCAGCACGCCTCCGGCGCCGTACGGCATCTCGGGAAGCAGTTGGACGGCGGTGGCACGACGGACACCGTCGAGGTGGACCTGCGCGCCCTGGAACCGGGGATCGAGCGTGTCGTCCTGTGCGCCTCGGCCGACGGAGGCACCTTCGGCGAGCTGTCGGGACTGACGCTGCGGCTGCTCGATGCCGGGACCCGGCAGGAGTTCGCGCGCTTCGAGATGGAGGCCACGACGGAGACGGCATTCATCGGGGGCGAGCTGTATCTGCGGGGTGGTCAGTGGAAGTTCCGGGCGGTCGGACAGGGGTATGCGTCCGGGTTGGCTGGTCTCGCCACCGACTTCGGCATCAGCGTGGAGTCCGACGGGGCCGGTGTGTCCGGGCCGGAGCCGGCGGTTTCGCCCAGGGGCACGGCGACGGTGTCGCCCGCGCTGCCGGCGTCGGGCTCGCGGACGGCTGCCTCCACCGCTGCGGGCGCCCCGCCGGTATCCCCGGCGCCCTCGGTGTCCCCGGCCTCCTCCCCGCGTCTCAGCAAGGGCGAGGAGCGGTTGCCCGTGGACATGCGCAAGCGGCTCTCGTTGCGCAAGGAGCAGGTGGCGGTCAGCCTGCGGAAGCACGGGGCGGAGGGGGTCACGACGCGCGTCGTGTTGATCCTCGACGCCTCCGGCTCCATGTCCTTCCTGTACTCGAAGGGCGTCGTGGCCGACGTGGTGGAGCGGATGGCCGCGGTGGCGGCGCAGCTGGACGACGACGGGGTGATGCAGGCGTGGACGTTCGCCTCCCACGCGGCCCGGCTGCCGGACCTGACTCTGGGCGAGTTGCCCGAGTGGCTGAGCCTCCATGTCCGGGTCGGCGAGCTGAGCCTGTTCCGGCGGAGCAAGAAGCCGCGGAAGGGCCTGCTGCCGGGACAGGTGGACATGCGGTCGGTCGGTATCCAGAACGAGGAGCAGAAGGCGATCGCCGCGGTACGTACGTATGTGCGAGAACATCCGGCTGTCGATCCCACGCTGGTGCTGTTCTTCTCCGACGGAGGTGTCTATCGGAACAAGGAGATCGAGCAGGAGCTGAGAGACGCGGTGGAGGAGCCGATCTTCTGGCAGTTCGTGGGCCTGGGGCGGTCGAACTACGGCGTGCTGGAGCGGTTCGACACACTGCCCGGCCGACGCGTCGACAACGTCGGGTTCTTCGCGGTGGACGACATCGGCGGCGTACCGGACCCGGAGTTGTACGACCGGCTGCTCTCCCAGTTCCCGGCCTGGATGACGGCGGCCCGGGGGCTGGGCATCATCTGACGGGGCGCGCCGGGACCGTACGAGCGGGACCGTACGAGAGGGACGAGCGGAGTGGGCGCCGGTGAGCGGGCGGGCGGCGGCAAAAGGGCCCACGCCGTATCGGCGCAGGCCCCCCGTTTCCCGTCACCCCGGTGTCGGCCCACCGGGTGTCACTCCGGCTGGTGCTCGGGCCCCCCGAAGTCCGGGCTCGTGAAGTCCGGGCTGGTGAAGCTCGGGCGCGGGCCCGCCGCGGGCCCGCCGTCCGGGCTGCTGAACCCCGGCCGGTTGTAGCCGAGGTGCGGCATACGACCGGTGGTCGGCGTCGGTGACGGACGGCTCAGTGCCGCCGCGCCCGGATCGGCGAGGGCCTCCCGGAGGAACGGCATGATGCCGCGCTCCAGCAGGGCCTCGTGCCAGGCTTCCCTGGCCCGGGCCACCTCCTCGTTCAGCTCGTCGGGCGCTCCGGCCTGGAGCGAGGACGAGCCGTTGCGCAGAGCGGTCAGCAGCAGCCCGACCGCGGCGACCAGGATCGCGGCCGCCGTGACCGCGCCGAAGACCCACCCGGTGGTCAGGAGGGTCTGGGCGAACGCCAGCTCGGGGGTGAGGGCCTTCAGGAGGAATCCCACGAGCAGGAAGATGACCGCTGCTGTTCCGGCGAGGACGGGGGCGAGCACCGCGACGACCGCGATGGCGCCGGCTCCGGCGGTCTCGGTGACCTCCCCCATGGTGGCGGCGAGCCCCACCGCGGTCGTGCCGGGCTCCGCGGAGCCGACTCCTTCGTTCACGGTTGGGGTGGACGGCGCCGGGCGGCGCAGTTCCTCGCGGACCTTCACGTAATGCGCGTACTCGGTCGCCGCGGCCACCGTGACGAGTGCGGTGGCGTTGAGCGCCATGGTGCGCAGCTGTTCGGCGTTGAGCCGCTGGCCGACAGCGGCGAGTTCCGGGCGGTGTGGGGCGGAGCGCAGCGCCTCATCGAGGATCCGCTCGTAATCCTGGCGGTCCTCGCTCAGCAGGTGCTGCGGAACGCTGTTCATGTGCATCCCCCGATGCTCCGTAGGGCTGGTGGCTCGCACGCTGACGAGCCGTCGGGCAGAAACGGAGGGGAGCCTGCTACGGATAAGCCGATGGTAGAGCGGTGAAGGCACGCCGTGACAGGGGGTTTCCAGAAATTGCCCCCTGGCCAGCGCTGTCCTCCGTCGGGGGATGCCTGCCCGAAGAACCCTCAGCTATCCAGGGGCAGTTGCTGGACCAGCAGTTTTCCGGCCATGGTCACGCCACCGTCCATCGCGATGGCCAGTCCGTCGGCGTAAAGATGTGGTCCCTCGACCACGGGGCCCGCGGCGTCCTCGCCCTCCTCCGAGCCGACCTCGCCCAGGAGGTACGGGATGGGGCTGTGGCCATGGACGACGCGGGTGCCGCCGTAGGTGTCCAGCAGGGAGAGCGCGGCCTCGGCGCCCCCGTCGTCGCGGAAGGCGAAGCGTCTGGTGAATTTCCGGAAGAGGTCCCAGCACTCGTCCGCGTCGTTGCGCGTGAGGGTTTCGCGGATGGTGTCGTTGACCGCTTCGATCGAGTCGCCGTAGTCGAGGTAGGCGGTGGTGTCGGAGTGCACCAGGAGGTGCCCGTCGACCTGCTCCATGGCGTCCAGGCGTGCCATCCACTGCAGGTGGTGGTCCTGGAGGCGGTCCATGTCGGTCTTCTGGCCGCCGTTGAGCAGCCAGGCGGCCTGGAAGGTGGCGGTGCCCGCGCCGGAGTGGACGGGGGTGTCGCCGAACCGCTTGGCGCCGAGCAGCAACAGCTCGTGGTTGCCCATGAGCGCCTTGCAGTAGCCGCCGACCGCGGCCGCCTCGGCGGACAGCCGCATCACGAGGTCGATCACCCCGATGCCGTCGGGGCCGCGGTCGGTGAAGTCGCCGAGGAACCACAGGCGCGCGGTGCCGGCGGACCAGTTGCCCGCGGCGTCGACGAGGCCCTGCTCCTGGAGCGCGGCGATCAGCTGGTCGAGATAGCCGTGCACGTCGCCGACGACGAACAGCGGGCCCGGCCCGTCGGCGGGCTGCGGGGCCGCCACGGCGGCGGGGTCCACGACGACCTGCACCGTGTCGCCCCGGTTGATGATGGGCAGGTCGCGCCGGGTGGGCGTGTAGCCCTCGGGCTCCTCGTCGACACCGACCGCCTCGCCGGGAGGTGTGCTCGGCGCGTACGAACCGGTCTCGTGGATGTACGCGGGCACCCGGAAGTCGCGCAACGTCTCCGTCCGCACCACCTCGGGTCCCTGACCGGCCCCCTGAGTCATCGACCCCTCCACCACCATCGCGCCGCATCTGCACCGGATCGGACTGCCTGGTCGCAGCGGCCCGCGGTGTCGTGGGCCCATCATAGGAATGCGGATCGCGCCATGTGATGACCCAGGGGTGGTGAATCGGAGCAGGAACCCTGTTCGCCACGGTTTTCGCCCGAATTGGGCGGAGCTTTCCCTGGTGGATGCCCCGCCGCACATCTGACGTACGTCAACCTCAGCGTACGCCGAGCCACTCCTGCCCGGATGACCCGGGCTACCCCTTCTCGGGTGACCGGGGCGGGCTGACCGTCGTACGGGGCGGACGCCGCTCGGAGGAGGTCCGCACGATCAACTCCGTCGGTATGACCTGTTCGACGGGTTGTTCGGTTTCGGCTCCCTCGATGGCGTCGATGAGGAGCTGGACGACGGCGGTACCGATACGGCGTGGTTTGAGCGAGAGGGTGGTGATGGGCGGCTCGGTGCTGGCGTAGACGGTGGACTCGCTGCAGCAGACCAGCAGCAGGTCGTCCGGGACGCGCAGGCCGTAGCGCCGGGCCGCGGCCAGCAGATCGGTGCCGTTGGGGTCGAAGAGGCCGTAGACCGCGTCGGGGCGGTCGGGCCGGGCCAGCAGTCGGTCCGCGGCGACCGCGCCCGCACACGGGTCGTGGGCCGGGTAGGCCTCGTACACCGGATCCTGTCCGACCCGCTCGCACCAGTGCAGATACGCGGTGGTGGAGAGGTGGGTGTAGGTGTCGGTGGAGGTGCCGGTGAGGAGGCCGATGCGGCGGGCGCCGGCATCCGCGAGGTGGTCGAGGATGTCCAGGACGGCGGCTTCGTGGTCGTTGTCGACCCAGGCGGTGACGGGGAGGGTGCCGGCGGGGCGGCCGTCGGAGACGACGGGTAAGCCCTGGCGGACGAGCTCGCTGACGACGGGGTCCTGGTCGGAGGGGTCGATGACGACGGTTCCGTCGAGGGCGACGTTGGACCAGACGTCGTGGCGTGAGGTGGCGGGGAGGATGACCAGGGCGTAGCCGCGGGCGAGCGCGGCGGAGGTGGCGGCTCTGGCCATCTCGGCGAAGTAGGCGAATTCGGTGAAGGTGAAAGGTTCATCCCCGTAGGTGGTCACGGTCAGGCCGATGAGGCCGGACTTGCCGGTACGGAGGGTTCGGGCGGCGGCCGACGGGCGGTAGCCCAGCCGGTCGGCGACTTCGCGGACGTGGCGTCGGGTGGCGTCCGGGAGCCGGCCCTTGCCGTTGAGGGCGTCGGAGACGGTTGTGATGGAGACGCCTGCGGCCGCGGCGACGTCTCTGATTCCCGCCCGGCCCGGTCGACCGCCTCGGCGGGTAGTCTCCGCCCGGCTCACCTGGTGCTTCCCTGCTGCTGTCATGGCGAGCCGATAGTAGGGCTCATGCGGTGGGGTAGTGCGGACGCATATGCACGCGTTGACAGGCACGTTTCTGCATGATCAAAAAGGTCCTTCTGCCTTTGAAACCAAGTCAGTTAAACGATCCAATGGCAGTACGTGACGCGTCGGCGCGCATGGGCCTGCCAAGTGGGTCATGTTTCGAAGAGGTCTCAACTCACCTTCACGGGTGATGCGCGCTACGGCGTGAGCCACCAGCGCACGGTCTTGACGGCGACGCGCCCCCCCATTTCGTACGCCTTCGTACGAGGATGACCACGGGGTCCGTGCGGCGACGACCGTCGGCGAGTATGACGATGATCACCAGGGCGCACGAGGCCGATCCTCGGCCCGCGGCAGGGCGTCGCGTGGTTGCCCCCAGCCCATTCGCAGCGGCGCCGAATCCTCATAAGGTGAGAAGTATTGGTAGCCGATGGTGGACATGAGCCAGCGGTGGTCGCGAGGAGGACTGCGGTGAGCGAGACGAGCCCCAAGCTGCGTGCCGAGCTGGAGGGTATCCCCACCTACAAGCCGGGCAAGCCCGCCGCGGCCGGCGCGGTGGCGTACAAGCTGTCTTCCAACGAGAACCCCTACCCACCGCTGCCGGGGGTGATGGAGAGTGTGATCGCGGCGACCGGCACGTTCAACCGCTACCCGGACATGGCGTGCACGGGGCTGATGAGCGAGTTGTCGGACCGCTTCGGGGTTCCCCTCTCGCACCTGGCGACCGGCACCGGTTCGGTCGGGGTGGCCCAGCAGCTGCTGCAGGCGACCAGCGGACCCGGCGACGAGGTCATCTACGCCTGGCGGTCCTTCGAGGCGTACCCGATCATCACGCAGATCAGCGGGGCGACCTCGGTACGGGTGCCGCTGACCTCGGACGAGGTGCACGACCTGGACGCGATGGCCGACGCGATCACCGACAGGACGCGGCTGATTTTCGTCTGCAACCCGAACAACCCGACCGGCACCGTGGTGCGCCGGGCCGAGCTGGAACGATTCCTCGACCGGGTGCCCAGCGATGTCCTGGTGGTTCTGGACGAGGCGTACCGCGAGTTCATCCGGGACATCGAGGTGCCGGACGGCGTTTCGATCTACCGTGACCGGCCCAATGTCTGTGTGCTGCGCACCTTCTCCAAGGCGTACGGGCTCGCGGGCCTGAGGGTCGGCTTCGCGATCGCGCACGAGCCGGTGGCGGCGGCGCTGCGTAAGACGGCGGTGCCCTTCGGTGTGAGCCAGCTCGCGCAGGACGCGGCGGTCGCCTCGCTGCGCGCCGAGGACGAGCTGCTCGGCCGGGTCGGTTCCCTGGTGTGTGAGCGCAACCGCGTGGTCGAGGCGTTGCGCGGTCAGGGCTGGACGGTGCCCGAGACGCAGGCCAATTTCGTGTGGCTCAGGCTGGGGGAGCGCACGCTCGACTTCGCCGCCCACTGCGAGCAGGCCGGGGTCGTCGTGCGGCCCTTCGCCGGGGAAGGGGTGCGCGTGACCATCGGCGAGACCGAGGCGAACGACATCTTCCTGAAGGCGGCCGACGGGTTCCGCAAGGAGCTCTGACGTCACACCCCAGGGGCTTCGGTACCGCACGCTCCTGGGGCTCCGGTGTCTCACGGCCCCGGTGCCGCGGTGTCTCAGGACGCCGGAGCACCGGGGCTTTCGTCGTCGGCCCGGAGGACACCTTGGTGTGTTCGAGACCTTCCTAGGGGTTGACGCAAAAGGGGACCCCCCTTCGAAGGTCGAAAGCTGGTGCGTCATAATTGCTTGTGAATGTGAACGCGTTCACAAGCGTGTCCCGATTGTCCCGTGATGTATGTAGCAAAAGGGGCAAACTGCCGCTGTAACCACGGCGGCGTAAGGAGACTGACGACGTGGAACTGGCTTTGGCACCGGAGACTCTGGCTCGGTGGCAGTTCGGCATCACCACCGTCTACCACTTCCTCTTCGTCCCTCTGACGATCTCGCTCGCCGCTCTCACGGCGATTCTGGAGACCGCCTGGGTGCGGACGGGCAAGGAGCACTACCTCAGGGCCACCAAGTTCTGGGGAAAGCTGTTCCTGATCAACATCGCCATGGGTGTCGTGACCGGCATCGTGCAGGAGTTCCAGTTCGGCATGAACTGGTCCGACTACTCGCGCTTCGTCGGTGACGTGTTCGGTGCCCCGCTGGCCTTCGAGGCCCTGATTGCCTTCTTCTTCGAGTCGACCTTCATCGGGCTGTGGATCTTCGGCTGGGACAAGCTGCCGAAGAAGGTCCACCTCGCCTGTATCTGGGTGGTCTCCATCGGCACGATCCTGTCGGCGTACTTCATCATGGCGGCCAACTCCTTCATGCAGCACCCGGTCGGCTACCGACTGGTGAAGAAGGCGGACGGCACGATGCGTGCCGAGCTGGTCGACTTCCCCAAGGTGCTCTTCCAGGAGACGGCGCTCGTCAACTTCTGGCATGTGATCAGCGCGTCCATCCTGGTCGGCGGCGCCTTCATGACCGGTATCGCCGTCTTTCACCTGCGTAAGAAGCGGCACGTCCGCACCATGCGGATGTCGCTGCGGCTGGGACTGATCACCGCACTGGTCGGCACGATCCTCACCGTCGTCAGCGCCGACACCCTCGGCAAGGTGATGTACGAACAGCAGCCGATGAAGATGTCGGCCGCCGAGGCCCTGTGGGACTCGCAGCAGCCCGCGCCCTTCTCGCTCTTCGCGTACGGCGATGTCGCCAAGGGCCACAACACCGTCGCCATCGAGATCCCCGGGATACTCTCCTTCCTCGCCAAGAACGACTTCAACGCCAAGATCCCCGGCATCAACGACATCAACAAGTCCGAGCAGGAGAAGTTCGGGCCAGGTGACTACCGGCCCAACATCCCCACCGCCTACTGGGCGTACCGCTGGATGATCGGCTTCGGCGGGGTCTCGATGGCCCTGTGCACCGCCGGCCTCTGGCTGACCAGGCGGAAGCTGTGGCTGGCACCGGAACACCGCACCGGGGACGAGGACGTCCCGAAGCTCATGCTCACCAAGAACATCGAGCTGACGCCGAAGCTCGGCGTCTGGTGGTGGCGGCTGTCCCAGTGGACGTTGATCTTCCCGCTCATCGGTATCTCCTGGGGCTGGATCTTCACCGAGACAGGGCGTCAGCCCTGGGTGGTGTACGGCCTGTTGAGGACCCGGGACGCGGTCTCGCCCGGGGTCTCCCAGGCGGAGGTGCTGACCTCGTTGATCGTGTTCACCCTCATCTACGCGATCCTCGCCGTCATCGAGGTGAAGCTGATGCTCAAGTACGTGAAGCAGGGTCCGCCGGAGCTCACCGAGGCCGACCTCAACCCGCCCACCAAGATCGGCGGCGACCCCCATGACGCCGACAAGCCGATGGCCTTCTCCTACTAGGCCCAGGGAGCTGCTGAGTCATGGAACTCCACGACGTCTGGTTCGTCATCATCGCGGTCCTGTGGACCGGCTACTTCTTCCTTGAGGGCTTCGACTTCGGGGTCGGCGTCCTCACTAAACTGCTGGCCCGCGACCGCGCCGAGAAGCGGGTCCTCATCAACACCATCGGACCCGTCTGGGACGGCAACGAGGTGTGGCTGCTCTCGGCGGGCGGAGCGACCTTCGCCGCCTTCCCGGAGTGGTACGCCACGCTCTTCTCCGGGTTCTATCTGCCGCTGCTGCTCATCCTGGTCTGCTTGATCGTGCGCGGGGTCGCCTTCGAGTACCGCGTGAAGCGGCCCGAGGAGAACTGGCAGCGCAACTGGGAGGCGGCAATCTTCTGGACCTCGCTCGTCCCCGCGTTCATGTGGGGCGTGGCCTTCGGCAACATCGTGCACGGAGTGAAGATCGACAAGAACTTGGAGTACGTGGGCAGCTTCGGTGACCTGCTCAACCCGTACGCGCTCCTGGGCGGCCTGGTCACGCTGACGCTGTTCACCTTCCACGGGACCGTGTTCGTGGGGCTCAAGACCGTCGGGGACATACGGGAGCGGGCGCGCAAGCTGTCGCTCGGGGTCGGGCTGGTGACCGCCGTGCTGGCGCTCGTCTTCCTGATCTGGACCCAGGCCGACAACGGCGACGCGAAGTCCCTGGTCGCGTTGGTCGTGGCCGTGGCCGCCCTCGTCGCCGCCATCGCGGTGGCCCAGACGGGGCGCGAGGGCTGGGCGTTCGCACTGTCGGGGCTCACCATCGTGGCGGCCGTCGCGATGCTCTTCCTCACGCTCTTCCCGAACGTCATGCCGTCCTCGCTCAACGCGGACTGGAGCCTGACGGTCACCAACGCCTCGTCGTCTCCGTACACCCT
This sequence comes from Streptomyces sp. NBC_01450, assembly GCF_036227505.1. Taxonomy (NCBI): domain Bacteria; kingdom Bacillati; phylum Actinomycetota; class Actinomycetes; order Kitasatosporales; family Streptomycetaceae; genus Streptomyces; species Streptomyces sp. NBC_01450. The sequence goes on from NZ_CP109480.1 coordinate 5,977,432, forward strand.
GAGGATCATGACCTGGTGCGCGGGCATCGCCACACCGATGGTCCTGCTCTACCAGTCGTGGACGTACTGGGTGTTCCGCAAGCGGATCGGTACGCATCACATCGCCGCCGATGTCGCTCACTGAGTCCGGTCGTATGGGCTGAATCCGGCCTCATGGACCAAGTCCGATCCAAGGGCATGTTTCACGTGAAACATGCCGGATGAGCCAAGGGTGTGTTTCACGTGAAACCAATCGATCCGCGTCTGCTGCGGTACGCCCGTGCCACTCGCTTCTTCCTCATGGCGGTCGTGGGGCTGGGCGCGGCCGGAGCGGCGCTGGTCATCGCCCAAGCGATGCTCATCGCCGAAGTCGTCGTCGGCGCCTTCCAGCACGGTCACCCGGCCTCCGAACTCCGGACCTCGCTGGTCCTGTTGGTCGCGGTCGCGATCGGGCGGGCGATGGTCGCCTGGCTCACCGAGCTCGCCGCGCACCGGGCGAGCGCGGCGGTCAAGTCTGAGCTGCGGGGGCGGTTGCTGGAGCGGGCCGCCGCGCTCGGTCCCGGGTGGCTGAGCGGGCAGCGGACCGGGTCGCTGGTCGCCCTCACCACGCGGGGAGTGGATGCGCTCGACGACTACTTCTCGCGCTACCTCCCCCAGTTGGGGCTCGCGGTCGTGGTGCCCGTGGCGGTGCTCGCGCGGATCGTCACCGAGGACTGGGTGTCGGCGGCGATCATCGTCGTCACCCTGCCGCTCATCCCCGTCTTCATGGCGCTGATCGGCTGGGCGACCCGGTCCCAGATGGACCGTCAGTGGCGGCTGCTGTCCCGGCTTTCGGGGCACTTCCTGGACGTGGTCGCCGGGTTGCCCACGCTCAAGGTCTTCGGGCGGGCGAAGGCGCAGGCCGAGTCGGTCCGGCGGATCACCGGCGAGTACCGCCAGGCGACCATGCGGACGCTGCGGATCGCCTTCCTGTCGTCCTTCGCGCTGGAACTGCTCGCCACGATCTCGGTCGCCCTGGTCGCGGTGACCATCGGGATGCGGCTCGTCCACGGCGACATGGATCTGTACGTCGGGCTCGGCATCCTCGTCCTCGCCCCCGAGGCGTATCTGCCGCTGCGGCAGGTGGGGGCGCAGTACCACGCCGCCGCCGAGGGGCTCGCGGCGGCGGAGGAGATCTTCTCGGTGCTGGAGACCCCGGTGCCGGCTGCCGGCTCGCTCGTCGCGCCGGAGGGGGAGATCCACTTCGAGGGAGTGACGGTCCGGTATCCGGGGCGCTCCGGGGACGCGGTCTCCGATGTCTCCTTCACGGTCGAGCCCGGTGAGACGGTGGCCCTCGTCGGACCGAGCGGCGTGGGCAAGTCGACGCTGCTGAACGTACTGCTGGGGTTCGTGGCGCCCGCCGCCGGACGAGTGCGCATCGGCGGAGTCGATCTCGCCGAGGCCGATGTGGAGGAATGGCGGTCCCGGGTGGCCTGGGTGCCCCAGCGGCCGCACCTCTACGCCGGCTCGATCGCCCAGAACGTACGGCTCGCCCGGCCCGACGCCGACGACACGGCGGTGCGGCGGGCGCTGCGCGACGCGGGGGCGCTGGAGTTCGTGGACGCGCTGCCCGAGGGGGTCCTGACGGTCCTCGGCGAGGATGGCAGCGGCCTGTCCGCCGGGCAGCGCCAACGTCTCGCGCTGGCCCGGGCCTTTCTCGCGGACCGGCCCGTGCTGCTCCTCGACGAGCCGACGGCATCGCTGGACGGGGCGACGGAGGCGGAGGTCGTGGCGGCGGTGCGCAGGCTCGCCGTCGGCCGGACGGTGCTGCTGGTGGTGCACCGGCCCGCGCTGTTGGAGGTGGCGGACCGGGTGGTGCGGCTCGAGGCCGGGGCGCCGGTCGTCGCGGCCGGTTCCGTCCACCGCGAGGGTACGAAGGAGCTCCGGCCGGTCGCCGAGCCGCAGGGCGTGCCCGCCCCCGCTGTGGAAGAGGCCTCCGCGCCCCCTCAGCGGCGCGGAGGCGTGCTCGCCCGGGTCCGCGCGATGGCCGGCCCCCGGAGCGGCCGTTTCGCGCTCGCCCTCCTTCTCGGGGGTCTCGCCCTCGGAAGTGCCGTCGGGCTGATGGCCACCTCGGGGTGGCTGATCTCGCGGGCGTCGCAGCAGCCGCCGGTGATGTATCTGATGCTGGCCGTGACGGCCACGCGGGCATTCGGGATCGGCCGGGCCGTCTTCCGGTACGCGGAGCGGCTCGTGTCGCACGACGCGGTGCTGCGGATGCTGGCCGACACCCGGGTCGCCGTCTACCGGCGCCTTGAGCGCCTGGCCCCCGCCGGACTGCGGACGACCCGGCGGGGCGATCTGCTGTCGCGGCTCGTGGCCGACGTGGACGCCCTCCAGGACTACTGGCTGCGGTGGCTGCTGCCGGCCGGTGCGGCACTCCTCGTGTCCGCAGCCTCCGTCGGCTTCACCGCCTGGCTGCTCCCTGAGGCCGGGGCCGCCCTCGCCGCCGGATTGCTGACGGCCGGGGTCGGCGTCCCGCTCCTGACCGGCGCCGTGGCGCGCCGGGCGGAGCACCGGCTGTCCCCCGCCCGCGGCGCCCTGGCGACCCAGGTGGCCGACCTCCTCACCGGGACGGCCGAGCTGACGGTCGCGGGCGCGCTGCCCGCCCGTACGGCCGAGGCGCGGCGGGCCGACACCGTGCTGACCCGCATCGCTTCCCGGGCCGCCACCGCGACCGCGCTCGGCGACGGGCTCACCGCGCTGACAACCGGACTGACCGTCGCGGCGACCGCCCTCGTGGGCGCCCAGGCGGTCGCCGGCGGACGACTGAGCGGCGTGGCGATGGCCGTGGTCGTTCTCACCCCGCTGGCCGCCTTCGAGGCCGTCCTGGCGCTGCCGCTCGCCGCCCAGTACCGGCAGCGGGTGCGCAGGAGCGCGGAGCGTGTGTACGAGGTGCTGGACGCCCCCGATCCCGTACGCGAACCGGAGGTGCCGCAGTCGGCGCCCGCGTCGCCGTTCCCGCTGCGTGTGCAGGGGCTCAGGGCACGCCATGCCGGACAGGACCGGGACGCGCTCGCCGGCCTCGACCTGACCCTCGAACAGGGCCGCAGGATCGCCGTCGTCGGCCCCTCCGGCTCCGGCAAGACCACGCTCGCACAGGTGCTGCTCCGGTTCCTGGACGCGGAGGCGGGGACGTACACGCTGGGCGGCACGGACGCGTACGGGATGGACGGCGACGACGTGCGCCGACTGGTCGGGCTCTGCGCCCAGGACGCGCACCTCTTCGACAGCACGGTGCGCGAGAACCTGCTGCTGGCCCGGAGGAACGCCACCGAGGCCGAACTGCGCGACGCGCTTGCGCGAGCCCGGCTCCTGGAGTGGGCGGACGGACTGCCCGACGGGCTCGACACGCTGATCGGTGAGCACGGGGCGCGGCTGTCCGGTGGCCAGCGCCAGCGGCTGGCGCTCGCCCGCGCGCTGCTGGCCGACTTCCCCGTGCTCGTTCTCGACGAGCCCGCGGAACACCTCGACCTGCCGACGGCGGACGCGCTCACCGCGGACCTGCTGGCGGCGACCGAGGGCCGTACGACGCTGCTGATCACGCACCGGCTGGCCGGTCTCGCGGCGGTGGACGAGGTGATCGTGCTGGCGGCGGGCCGGGTGGCGCAGCAGGGCGCGTACGCCGAGTTGTCCGTGGTGGAGGGGCCGCTGCGGGAGATGCTGGAGCGGGAGGCTGCGGGGGATCTGCTGGTCGGGGCGGCGGCGCGCTAGGACTCCCCAGGGGACGCTCCGCGGGGGACGCGCCGACTCTCCAGGTCAATCCGACTTTTCAGGGCAAAGAGGGCTGACTACTCTCGACGCATGTCGGTGGTTCCCGCCTCCCCCTGCCCGGACGGCGGCCCGGACGTGCCGCGGCTGCTGGAGGCGGTGCGGTCTATCGGGTCGGGGCTGGAGCTGCACTCGACGCTGGACCGGATCTGCGAGAAGGCGGCCGAGCTGGCGGACGCGCGCTACGCCGCCATCGGGGTCGCGGCGGAAGACGGAGAGGGACTCGCGGACTTCGTCTTCCACGGCGTCGACGAGGAGACCGCCCGGCGGATCGGGCAGCTGCCCGACGGACACAAGGGGCTGCTCGGGGCGCTCATCCACGACCCGACGCCGGTACGGCTCGCGCAGCTGGACGAGGACGCGCGCTCGTGCGGATTCCCCGAGCACCATCCGGCGATGCGCAGCTTCCTGGGGGTCCCGATCCGGGTGCGGGGGGAGATCTTCGGGAATCTGTACCTGGCGGAGAAACGGGGCGGCGGCCCGTTCGGCGACGACGACCTCGACGTGGTCCGTGTGCTGGCCGCGGAGGCGGGTATCGCGATCGGCAACGCCCGGCTGTACGAGGCCGCCCAGCAGCGTGAGCGTTGGATCGACGGGTCGGTGGCCGTGACTCGGGCACTCCTGTCGGCCGACGATGCCGAGGACGCGCTCCAGGTCGTCGCCGAACAGGCCCGGGGGCTCTCCGGCTCGGCCGCCGGGATCGTGCTGCTGCCCGCCGCGGAGGGCGGCCTGGAGATCAGCGCGGTCGCCAAGGACCGCCCGTCCAAGGTGCTCGGAGCCGTCGTCCCGCCGGAGAGCGAACTGGTCGCCGAACTCCTCGCCGGAGAGGCCGTGTTCCTCGACGACGCGGCCACCGATCCGCGTATGCCCACCGACTTCGCCCGCGAGTACGGGCCGACCATGATGCTCCCCCTGCAGAGCGGCGGCCGTCTCCTGGGAGCCCTCGTCACCCCACGGGAACGGGGCGGGCGTCCTTTTACCGAGGCCGAGCGCACCCTCGCCGCGCACTTCGCCTCGCAGGCCGCGCTCGCGCTGATGATGGCCGAGGCGCAGCGCGACCGGGAGCGGCTCGCGGTCTATGAGGACCGTGACCGCATCGCCCGTGACCTGCACGACCTGGTCATCCAGAGGCTGTTCGCCACCGGGATGATGTTGGAGAGCGCGCAGCGCAACTCCCCCGTGCCCGAGGTGCGGGAGGGTGTCGAAAAGGCGGTCGCCGAGCTCGACGTCACCATCCAGGAGATCCGCACCGCCGTCTTCGCGCTCCAACGGGGCCCTGCCGAAGTGCCGTCCGGGCTGCGCACCCGGGTGCTGCGCGAGATCAACATGGCCGCCGTGCCGCTCGGGTTCAAGCCCACGCACCGCTTTGTCGGGCCCGTCGACGCGGCGGTCGGCGAACCCACGGGCAAGAACCTCATCGCGGCCCTGCGGGAGGCCCTCTCCAACGCCTTCCGGCATGCCGGTGCCTCCCGCATCGACGTCGTCGTCGACACGACCGTCGTCCTGCCGGACGGGCGGCAGGGCGTCCGGCTGACCGTCGCGGACGACGGCGTCGGCATCCCCGAGGGCGGCCGGCGCAGCGGTCTGCGGAACCTCAGACGGCGCGCCGAGTCGCTGGGCGGCGACAGTTGGTACGGGCCGGGGCTCGGAGGGGACGGTGCCGGTACGACGGTGGTGTGGCAGGCGCCGTACGCTCCGCGGGCGGGGCCGCTCTAGTCGGTCCTCCCCGACCGACGCGCTCCTACAGCCGCTCGGCGAGGATCTTCTCGATGACGACGGCCACCCCGTCCTCGTTGTTGGCGACCGTGCGGCCGGAGGCCGCGGCGATCACGGCGGGGTGCGCGTTGCCCATCGCGTACGAGGTGCCCGCCCAGGTCAGCATCTCGACGTCGTTCGGCATGTCTCCGAAGGCGACGACCTCCTCGGGGGAGATACCGCGCTCCGCGCAGCACAGTTCGAGCGTGCTGGCCTTGGAGACGCCGGGGCCGCTGATCTCCAGCAGGGCGCTGGGGCTGGAACGGGTGATGGTCGCGCGGTCGCCGACGGCGTCGCGGGCCACGGTGAGGAAGGCGTCCGGGTCGAGCTCGTGGTGGAAGGCGAGGATCTTGAGCACCGGTTCGCCGGCACCGGGGGCGTCCGGGGCCAGGAGCTTCTCGGCGGACGCGAGGGTGTCGGGGATCTCCATGTGCAGCTTGGGGTACGCGGGCTCCTGGTAGAAGCCGTACGTCTGCTCGACGGCGAACACGGTGCCGGGCGCCGCCTCACGCACCAGCCGTACGGCGTCGAGCGCGTTCTCCCGCGCCAGCTCCCGGACCTTGACGAACCGGTGGGCGCCGGGGCCGCCGTGCAGGTCGACCACGGCGGCGCCGTTGCCGCAGATCGCCAGGCCATGGCCGTGGACGTGGTCGCTGACGACGTCCATCCAGCGCGCCGGGCGGCCGGTCACGAAGAAGACCTCGATGCCGGCCTCCTCAGCGGCGGCGAGGGCGGCGACCGTGCGCTCGGATACGGACTTGTCGTCGCGCAGGAGGGTGCCGTCGAGGTCCGTGGCGATCAGCCGCGGTGGAAGGGTGGCGGCCGGGGTCTCGGGCTGTCGGGTCGCTGAGGTCACCGGGCCATTCTCGCGCATATGCCCGCACGGCCGTGCGGGAGCCCGCACATGTGAGTGGTTACCGCTCTCACCAGTACCGTTGCACCTCGCTGTCGCCGGCCGCGACGGCACCGGCCGTCAGGCCAGCTGCGCCGGCGCCTCCATGGCGATGCGCTCGAAGACCTTCTCGTCGGCGGCGAAGTCCGAGTCGGGGATGGGCCAGTGGATCACGATGTCGGTGAAGCCCAGCTCCGCGTGCCGGCCGGCGAAGTCGACGAACGCGTCGAGGGACTCCAGCGGACGGCCACGGTCCGGGGTGAAGCCGGTGAGAAGGATCTTGTCGAGCTCGGACGCGTCGCGGCCGACCGCGGCGCAGGCGGCGGCCAGCTTCTCGGCCTGCCCGCGAATGGCCTGAACCGACTGTTCAGGGCTACCCGTTTCGTACAGCTTGGGGTCGCCGGTCGTCACCCAGGCCTGTCCGTACCGGGCGGCGAGCTTCATCCCGCGCGGGCCGGTGGCGGCCACCGCGAAGGGCAGTCGGGGCCGCTGGACACAGCCCGGGATGTTGCGCGCCTCCTGCGCCGAATAGAAGTCGCCGTCGTGGGAGACCGAGTCCTCGGTGAGGAGGCGGTCGAGCAGCGGTACGAACTCGCCGAAGCGGTCGGCGCGCTCGCGGGGGGTCCAGGGCTCCTGGTCGCTCTTCAGAAGCGTCGTGGCGTCGAATCCGTTGCCGCCCGCGCCGATGCCCAGGGTGATCCGGCCGTTCGATATGTCATCGAGAGAGATCAGTTCCTTGGCGAGGGTCACCGGGTGGCGGAAGTTCGGCGAGGTCACGAGGGTGCCCAGGCGGAGCTGGTCGGTGGCGGCGGCCGCGGCGGTGAGTGTGGGCACGGCACCGAACCAGGGGCCGTCCCGGAAGGTCCGCCACGACAGGTGGTCGTACGTGAACGCGGTGTGGAAGCCGAGCTGCTCGGCACGCTGCCAGGCGGCACGCCCGCCCTCGTGCCAGCGGAGGTACGGCAGGATCACAGTGCTCAGACGCAGACTCATGCATCGAGCGTAAGCGGAGTCGCGGGGTGGTCATGGCCGGCGCATGATCGCTCCATGACCGGACGGGCGGCGGACGATCAGTGCGGGCCGGGGAAGCGCAGGTACCCCGGTGGTACGGCCTCGGTGAGCCACACCCCGTTCGCGCTCACCCGGAATACATGGCCGTCGCGGTGCATGGCGGCGGAGTCCACACCGAGCACGACGGGGCGGCCGCGGCGGGCGCCGACGCGGGTCGCGGTCTCGCGGTCGGGCGAGAGATGTACGTCGTGCCGGTTCATGGGCCGCAGGCCCTCGGCCCGGATCGCGTCCAGGTTGCGGGCCACGGTCCCGTGGTAGAGATACGCCGGCGGAGTCGCCGGGGGCAGCCCGAGGTCGACCTCGACGGAATGGCCCTGGCTGGCGCGGATGCGGGTGCCCGCCACGGCGAAGCGCCGCTTGTCGTTCGTGGCCACCACATGGTCGAGCTCCTCGCGGGTGATGCGGAAGCCGTGCGCCGCCGCTGCCGCGATCAACGCGTCGATCTCGACCCAGCCTCCCTCGCCGAGCGTGAGCCCGATCCGCTCGGGCTGATGCCGCAGATGCTTCGAGAGGTACTTCGACACCTTCACGGTGCGTCTTTCATCCATCGGTTCGTTCATCCTGCCAGCGTGCCTGGCGAGAGGCGGATCACGCATTTGATTTTGCTTCGGAGGTTTGATCCACAAGCAAGTCCGGTTATCCACAGGTGAATTGACGAATCTGTGGACAACTCACAGGGGATTTACGGCGTTTCGTCAACAATATTGTGATTGTTGTGATTTGAGGCGAGGTGGTCCAAGGTCCTTGCCTGGACCTCCCGTTCCGCAGCCGCCGTGACGAAGGCCGCCACCTGCCCGGCGCCAACCAAGGCCTCCACAGCCCGCGTTGTGGCGACGGGCAGCTCCACGGAACGTGTCCCGTCAGTAAGGCCGTGGGGTTGCCGAGTCCCCAGCTGATCACGCAGGTACCGGTTCGCGAACAGACGCATGGCACGCGCCAGTTCCGCGTCCACCGTCTGCCGGGTGAGCGGCCGCAGACGGCGTACGAGGGAGGCCGCCTCGGTCGCTTCCGCGTCGCTCGGCGGATGCTCACCGAGACAGCGCGCGAAGACATGCTCGGTCGTGAACTCCAGGAAACGCGAGGCGATGTGCTCGACCTTGTCCCTCAACTCCCGCAGATGGCCCGAGATCGCGGACAACGGAACGCCCGCCGCGTACAACTCCGCCGCAACGGCGAGCTCTTGGGGACTCGGGACCAGATACACCTCGCCGTCGCCGGGGACACGCTCCAGCACACCGAGCTCCACCGCCACCGCCACCGCCGCGTCGTCCGGGCTGCCACCGAACCGCTCGTCCAGCTCGGCCCGCGACATCCGCACGGCCTCCTCTTCGGTCCACGGTCCGTCGACCTCCGCGACCAGACCGAGGATCCCGCCCAGACCCCGGCCCGCGTCCCAGGCCTCCAGGAGCTCCTTGATGGACGCCAGTGTGTAGCCGCGGTCCAGGAGGTCGGCGATCTGCCGCAGCCGGGCCAGATGCGCGTCCGCGTACACGTTGGCGCGACCGCGCCGCTCGGGACGGGGAAGCAGCCCGCGGTCCTGATAGGCGCGGATCGTCCGTACCGTGGCGCCGCTGTGATGCGCCAGATCCTCGATGCGGTACGCGACCCCGACCGGCTCGTCGTTCACGCTGCCTGCCTCCCGACCCCCTGGGTACTACGCGACGGTCCCGCGCGGCGAGCCCTCCTGCGAGGGATGGTACGACCGCCGCGGACAGCGGGACATGGCCGTGCCGAGCTCCGCCCGGAGGGGCAACAGGCCCTTGCGTACGGCCCTGTTGAGGGCGGCGGTGAAGCTCACAGCGGTGGCTCCATCCGTGCGATCGCGCGCAGCGCCCTGGGTGCCAGGCGGGACATCAGGCGGGCGCCGCGCGCCTCAGGGGTGACGGGCACGACCGCCTGGTTGCGGACCACCGCGCGCAGGATCGCGTCGGCCACCTTCTCCGGCGGGTAGTTGCGCAGCCCGTACAGCCGCGCCGACTTCTTCTGGCGGCGCTTCTCCTCGGTCGCGTCGACCCCGACGAAGTGCGCCGTCGAGGTGATGTTCGTGTTGACGAAGCCCGGGCAGATCGCCGAGACGCCGATGCCCTGCCCGGCCAGCTCCGCGCGCAGGCACTCGCTGAGCATCAGCACGGCCGCCTTGGAGGTGCTGTAGGCGGGCAGCGCCTTCGAGGGCTGGTACGCCGCCGCCGACGCGGTGTTGACGATGTGGCCGCCCTGGCCGCGCTCGGCCATCTGCCTGCCGAAGAGCCGGCAGCCGTGGATCACGCCCCACAGGTTGACGTCGAGGACCTTCTTCCAGTCCTCCGGAGTCGTGTCGAAGAAGGATCCGGACAGCCCGATCCCGGCGTTGTTCACCAGCACGTCCACCACGCCGTACTCGGCGGCGACCTTCTCGGCGAGCTTCTCCATGGCCTGCTCGTCGGAGACGTCGACCGTCTCGGCCCACGCTTCGGGGGAGCCGATCAGCCGGGACATCTCCGCCGTACGGGCCGCGCCCCGCGCGTCCCGGTCGACGGCCACCACGCGCGCGCCGGCCTCGGCGAACGCGAAGGCGGTGGCCCGCCCGATGCCGCTGCCGGCGCCGGTGACCAGCACGAGCTGTCCGCCGAACCGGTCGGCGTACTTGCCCGTCGCCAGGGTGTCCCGCACCGGCACACCGTCCTCGTTGGCGTGCACGAAGTCCGTGATCCAGGACGCCAGTTGGTCCGGCCGGGTACGCGGGATCCAGTGCTTGTCCGGGAGGGTGCGACGCACGAGCCGCGGGGCCCACTCCTCCAGGCCGTCGTAGAGCCGCTCGGAGAGGAACGCGTCCCCCAGGGGCGTGATGAGCTGCACGGGCGCGTGCGCGTAGGCGTCAGGGCGTGGCCTCTTCAGCCGGGCCCGTACGTTGTCGCGGTACAGCCAGGCGCCGTGCGCCGCGTCCGTCGGCAGCGAAGCGGTCGGATAGTCGCCCGCGGGTACCTTCTCGACCCGCCGCAGGATCTTCGGCCACTGCTTGCCGAGGGGGCCGCGCCAGGCGAGCTCGGGCAGCACGGGCGTGTGCAGCAGGTACACGTACCAGGACTTGGCGCCCTGACCGAGGAGCTGGCCGACCCTGCGCGGGGTGGGCCGCCGTACCCGCCGCTTGATCCAGTGGCCGAAGTGGTCGAGGGACGGCCCGGACATGGAGGTGAAGGAGGCGATCCGGCCCTGGGTGCGCGCGACCGTGACGAACTCCCAGGACTGCACCGAACCCCAGTCGTGCCCCACCAGGTGCACCGGCCGGTCGGGGCTCACCGCGTCCACGACGGCCAGGAAGTCGTCCGTCAGCTTCTCCAGGGTGAACCCGCCCCGCAGCGGCCGCGGGGCCGTCGACCCGCCGTGGCCACGGACGTCGTAGAGCACCACGTGGAAACGCTCGGCCAGGCGGGTCGCGACCTCGGACCACACCTCCTTGGAGTCCGGATAGCCGTGCACGAGCACCACCGTGGGCCTCGCCGGATCGCCCAGCTCGGCGACACACAGCTCGATTCCACCCGTCCGCACCCGGCGCTCGCGCGCGCCTTCGAGAGTCACGTGAGTCACTTCTCCTTCGCCCAGCGCCGCACGGTACGTGTCCGTAACGTGACACTGGCGAATGTGACAGTTGTTAGAGGCTGCGTCAATAGACCTGCTCCGCGCCTGTGGACAACCGGCTCGATGTGGATAGACCCTCGCCGGTTGTTCGACTTCAGGGGGACCCCTACGGGCCCGTACGACTGGAGGCTGACGCGGATCCAGCTCCGTGGGTTGACGACCGCTGTGGCGTGCGCCACTACCTTCGACAACGTGACTGTGATCGCGACCGAAAGCCTGAGCAAGCGGTACCCCCGGGTGACCGCTCTTGACCGGCTCTCCGTGGACGTCGGGCCCGGTGTGACCGGACTCGTCGGAGCCAACGGAGCCGGCAAGTCCACACTGATCAAGATCCTGCTGGGTCTCTCCCCCGCCACCGAGGGCCGCGCCCAAGTGCTCGGACTCGATGTCGCCACCCAAGGCGGCGCCATCCGCGAGCGGGTCGGGTACATGCCCGAGCACGACTGCCTGCCCCCCGACGTCTCGGCCACCGAGTTCGTCGTCCACATGGCACGCATGTCCGGGCTCCCGCCGACCGCGGCCCGCGAGCGCACCGCGGACACCCTGCGCCACGTCGGACTGTACGAGGAGCGCTACCGCCCCATCGGTGGCTACTCGACCGGCATGAAGCAGCGCGTCAAGCTCGCGCAGGCCCTCGTCCACGACCCCCAGCTGGTCTTCCTCGACGAGCCGACCAACGGCCTCGACCCGGTCGGCCGCGACGAGATGCTCGGCCTCATCCGCCGTATCCACACCGAGTTCGGGATCTCCGTCCTGGTGACCTCGCACCTGCTGGGCGAGCTGGAGCGCACCTGCGACCACGTCGTGGTCGTCGACGGCGGCAAGCTGCTGCGGTCCAGCTCCACCACGGACTTCACCCAGACCACGACGACCCTCGCCATCGAGGTCACCGACACCGACGAGCACCCGGACGGCACCAGGGCGGCCCGCGAGGCGCTCCACGCGCGCGGGGTCGAGACCCACGACGGCAGCGGACTGCCGGGCGCCGGACACATCCTGCTGCTGACCGCCGAGGGCGAGGAGACCTACGACCTCGTCCGCGACGTCGTCGCCGACCTCGGCCTCGGCCTGATCCGGATGGAACAGCGCAGGCACCACATCGCGGAGGTCTTCCGCGAAGAACAGACGAACGCGACGGACGCGACGGACGCGCAGGGCGTACGGAAGGAGGCAGTGGGCCATGGCAGTTGAGCAGTCCCTCACCCCACGCGGTGAGCAGACCCGGATCCACGACATCGGCTACCGCCACTACGACGGCCCGCGCCTGGGCCGCGGCTACGCCCGCCGCTCGCTGTACTCGCAGTCCCTGCGCGGCTCCTACGGCCTGGGCCGCTCGGTCAAGTCCAAGGTGCTGCCGATGCTGCTCTTCGTGGTGATGTGCGTCCCCGCGCTCATCATGGTGGCCGTCGCGGTCGCCACCAAGGCGAAGGCCCTGCCGGTCGACTACACGCGCTACGCGGTCATCATGCAGGCCGTCATCGGCCTGTACGTCGCCTCCCAGGGACCCCAGTCCGTCTCGCGCGACCTGCGCTTCAAGACCGTACCGCTGTACTTCTCACGCCCCATCGAGATCGTCGACTACGTACGCGCCAAGTACGCGGCGCTGGCCTCGGCGCTGTTCATCCTGACGGCCGCGCCGTTGATCGTGCTCTACGTAGGGGCACTTCTGGCGAAGCTCGACTTCTCCGACCAGACGAAGGGCTTCGGACAGGGGCTGGTCTCCGTGGCACTGCTGTCCCTGCTCTTCGCCGGGATCGGCCTGGTCATCTCGTCGATCACCCCACGCCGCGGCTTCGGCATCGCGGCCGTCATCGCGGCGCTGACCATCTCCTACGGAGCCGTGTCGACCGTCCAGGCCATCGCCTACGAGCAGTCCAGCTCCTCGGCCGTCCCCTGGCTCGGCCTCTTCTCTCCCATCACGCTCATCGACGGGGTGCAGACCGCCTTCCTCGGCGCCACCTCCGCCTTCCCCGGCGGGGAGGGCCCCTCGTCCGGGCAGGGAGTCGTCTTCCTCCTCGCCGTCCTGGGGCTCATCGCGGGCTCCTACGGTCTCCTGCTGCGCCGCTACCGAAAGGTCGGGCTGTGACCACGCTCAACATCGACCATGTCTCGCGCTGGTTCGGCAACGTGGTGGCGGTCAACGACATCACGATGACGATCGGCCCCGGCGTCACCGGCCTGCTCGGCCCGAACGGCGCCGGGAAGTCCACCCTCATCAACATGATGGGCGGCTTCCTCGCCCCCTCCACCGGCACCGTCACCCTCGACGGCCGGCAGGTCTGGCGCAACGAACAGATCTACAAGCACATCGGCATCGTCCCGGAGCGCGAGGCGATGTACGACTTCCTCACGGGCCAGGAATTCGTCGTCGCCAACGCCGAGTTGCACGGCCTGGGAGCGAAGGCCGCCCAGCGGGCGCTCGCCACGGTCGAGATGGAGTACGCGCAGGACCGCAAGATCTCCACGTACTCCAAGGGCATGCGGCAGCGCGTGAAGATGGCCTCCGCCCTCGTCCACGACCCGTCCCTGCTGCTGCTCGACGAGCCCTTCAACGGTATGGACCCGCGCCAGCGCATGCAGCTCATGGACCTGCTGCGCCGCATGGGCGACGAGGGCCGCACGGTGCTGTTCTCGTCCCACATCCTCGAAGAGGTCGAACAACTCGCCGCCCACATCGAGGTGATCGTCGCCGGACGCCACGCGGCCAGCGGGGACTTCCGCCGCATCCGCCGCCTGATGACCGACCGTCCGCACCGCTACCTGGTGCGCTCCAGCGACGACCGGGCACTGGCCGCCGCGCTGATCGCCGATCCGTCGACGTCCGGCATCGAAGTGGACCTGGCCGAGGGCGCGTTGCGCATCCAGGCGGTCGACTTCGGCCGGTTCACGGCGCTGCTGCCGCGCGTCGCGCGCGAGCACGGCATCCGGCTGCTCACGGTCTCGCCGTCCGACGAGTCCCTCGAGTCCGTCTTCTCGTATCTCGTCGCGGCGTAGGAGGCCGAAGATGTACGACCCCACAGTCGCCCGGCTCACATATCGAGCCCTGCTCGGCCGCCGCCGGGCCCTCATCCTCTGCGCACTGCCCGTCCTGCTCATCGTGATCTCCGCGGCCGTACGCGGCTTCGCCGGAGCCGACGACCAGGTGGCCTCGGACCTGCTCGGCGGGTTCGCGCTCGCCACGATGGTGCCGATCATCGGCGTCATCGCCGGCACCGGCGCGATCGGCCCCGAGATCGACGACGGCTCGGTGGTGTATCTGCTGGCCAAGCCCCTGAAGCGGCCGACGATCATCTTCACCAAGCTGATCGTCGCGATCGCCGTCACCATGGCGTTCTCCGCCCTGCCGACGTTCATCGCGGGCATGATCCTGAACGGCAACGGCCAGCAGGTCGCCGTCGCCTACACCGTGGCGGCGCTGGTCGCCTCGATCGCGTATGCCGCGCTGTTCCTGCTGCTGGGGACGGTCACCCGGCACGCGGTGGTCTTCGGGCTCGTCTACGCGCTGGTCTGGGAGGCCCTGTTCGGGTCGCTGGTGTCCGGCGCGCGCACGCTCAGCGTCCAGCAGTGGGCGCTCGCCGTGGGCCACAAGGTCACCGGCGGCGACCTCGTCACCTCGGACGTGGGCCTGCCCACCGCGACGGTGTTCCTGGTCGTGGTCACCGTGCTCGCCACCTGGTACGCCGGGCAGCGACTGCGGTCGCTGACGCTGGCCGGCGAGGAGTGAGCCGGGGGCTCCACGCGCGTGTACTGGTCGTCGCCACGTACGCGCGCGTGGCGCCCCCTTTTCTTTGCGAGCTCTTCTTTGCGAGCTTTTCTTCGAGAGCGGCTTTTGAGAGTGGCTTCACCTTTTTTCTTGACAGTGGCTTCACCTCTGTCCCGGCACACTGGGCCGAGGGGACGCGCGGCCAGAACAGGTCCTAGGAGGAACGGGGATGGCGGAACCGCAAGGCGAAGGGCAGAGGGAGACCGAGGACGTCTGGGACGACCTCGTACTGGACGAGAGCTTCATACGCTCGGCGGAGACGACCGAACCGTCCGCCCGCGCCCGTATGCTCGCCGCCCGCTGGCGCGAGGGGGGACCCGATCCGCAGCCCTGGCGCTCCGACGAGCCGCCCGCGGGATGGTTCTTCAGCAAGGCCCGTCGGCGCAGGTGGCGTCGCCGGTAACCCCCTTGGGGAGCGGCTTTATTCAGTGGCGCCCAAGTCGGCGTACGGGCACAGTAGTTATGTCCACGTCGCCGCATCGAGCCGGCGCCACGTTCTGGGAGAGGAGCGCGACGATGCCCATCAGTAGCAGTCCGTCGAGCTCCCTACAGGGCAGCCCGCGGCAGGCTCCGGAGTAGCTACCTCTCCGTGGAGCCCGCCCGCACGGGGGGCTGCCCGGGGCGGCCGCTTCGAGCGCGCGTATGCCGCGCGGGCCGCCCACCCGGAGGATTGGCCGAGAGGTAAGGCACCGGCTTGCTAAGCCGTGGTCGGGGTCAACCCCGCGCGCGTTCGATCCGCGCATCCTCCGCGAGACGTTGTCACGAGGACTTGGCAGAGTCGGGGTGTTCTACGGGGCACCGGGCGCCGCAGGCTGTGCCCTCACCCGCTAACTCAGCAACCGCTCCAGCACCACCGCGATGCCGTCCTCCTCGTTCGAGGACGTCACCTCGTCCGCGACCGCCTTGAGATCGTCGTGGGCGTTCGCCATGGCCACGCCGTGGGCCGCCCACGCGAACATCGGGATGTCGTTGGGCATGTCACCGAAGGCGATCGTGTCCGCGGCCTTCACACCGAGGCGGCGGGCGGCGAGAGACAGCCCCGTGGCCTTGGAGAGGCCGAGGGGGAGGAGTTCCACTATCCCCGCGCCCGCCATGGTGACGCCGACGAGACCGCCCGCGACCTCCGCCGCCACCGCGGCCAGCTCGTCGTCGGAGAGCGTCGGGTGCTGCACGTACAGCTTGTTCAGAGGGGCCGACCAGAGGTCCGCCGCGTCCCTGATCGGGACGACCGGCAGTGGTCCCTCCAGCCGCCGGTAGCCGGGGCCGACCAGCACCTCGCCGTCGAGGCCGTCGCGGCTCGCGGCCAGCAGCAGTGGGCCGACCTCCGCCTCTATCTTGGCGAGCGCGAGCCCGGCGAGCTGCCGGTCCAGCGTCACCGAGGTGAGCAACCGGTGTTCCCCCGCGTCGTAGACCTGCGCGCCCTGGCCGCACACCGCGAGACCCTCGTAGCCGAGGTCGTCGAGGATGTGCCGGGTCCAGGGCACCGCGCGCCCGGTGACGACGATGTGCGCGGCGCCCGCCGCGCCCGCCGCGGCGAGTGCCTCACGCGTGCGCTCCGAGACCGTCTCGTCGGAACGCAGCAGCGTGCCGTCGAGATCGGTCGCGACGAGCTTGTAGGGGAACGAACCGGTCGACCCGGCGGCGGCGGTCACTTGGAGATCGGCTCCAGGACCTCACGACCGCCCAGGTACGGACGCAGCACCTCGGGCACCCGCACGGAGCCGTCGGCCAGCTGGTGGTTCTCCAGGATCGCCACGATCGTGCGCGGGACGGCGCACAGCGTGCCGTTCAGCGTCGCCAGCGGCTGGACCTTCTTGCCGTCGCGCATGCGCACGGACAGGCGGCGGGCCTGGAAGCCGTCACAGTTCGAGGCCGAGGTCAGCTCGCGGTACTTGCCCTGGGTCGGGATCCACGCCTCGCAGTCGAACTTGCGGGACGCGGAGGAACCGAGGTCGCCCGAGGCCACGTCGATGACCTGGAAGGGCAGCTCGAGGCTGGTCAGCCACTGCTTCTCCCAGTCCAGGAGCCGCTTGTGCTCGTTCTCCGCGTCCTCGGGGTCGACGTACGAGAACATCTCGACCTTGTCGAACTGGTGCACACGGAAGATGCCGCGGGTGTCCTTGCCGTAGGTACCGGCCTCGCGGCGGAAGCACGGCGAGAAGCCGGCGTAACGCATGGGCAGCTGGTCGGCGTCCAGGATCTCGTCCATGTGGTACGCCGCGAGGGGGACCTCGGAGGTGCCGACCAGGTAGTAGTCGTCCTTCTCCAGGTGGTACACGTTCTCCGCGGCCTGGCCGAGGAAGCCGGTGCCCTCCATGGCGCGCGGGCGGACCAGGGCCGGGGTCAGCATCGGGGTGAAGCCGGCCTCGGTGGCCTGCGCGATCGCGGCGTTGACGAGGGCGAGTTCCAGGAGCGCGCCGACACCCGTCAGGTAGTAGAAGCGCGAGCCGGAGACCTTGGCGCCCCGCTCGACGTCGATGGCGCCGAGCGCCTCGCCGAGCTCCAGGTGGTCCTTGGGCTCGAAGCCCTCGGCGCCGAAGTCGCGGATCGTGCCGTGCGTCTCCAGGACGACAAAGTCCTCCTCGCCGCCGACCGGGACGTCCGGGTGGATCAGGTTGCCGAGCTGGAGCAGGAGCCGCTTGGCCGCCTCGTCCGCCTCGTGCTGTTCGGCGTCGGCGGCCTTGACGGCGGCCGCGAGCTCCCCGGCCTTCTTCAGCAGCTCGGCCTTCTCGTCGCCGGAGGCCTTGGGGATCAGCTTGCCGAGCGCCTTCTGCTCGGATCGGAGCTCGTCGAAGCGGACGCCGGACGACCTGCGCCGCTCGTCGGCAGAGAGGAGGGAGTCGACGAGGGCGACGTCCTCTCCACGGGCGCGCTGGGAGGCGCGAACACGGTCGGGGTCCTCACGGAGCAGGCGAAGGTCAATCACCCCTCAAGGCTACCGGTGCGCGCTTCCGGCCATCGACTCGATATTCCGCTCCGTCGCTTCTGTGACGTTATGAGTGAAATGCCGGACCGAATTTTTCTTGATCGCCGACACTCGTCAATGATCGCCCATCAGGGTCGGTCCGCGTCAATAAAAGGGACGGTACTCCCTGAAACGGGGCAGACGGTAACCAGGGGGTTGACTGGATTCCCTTGTGAAGAGCGGTACTTGAGAAGAGGTTGTCCACAGGGTTCACGCCTCCGCAGAGTTATCCACAGGCTGTGCGGAAGATCTGTGGACTTCGGAAGTGATCGTTCCGAAAGCCGCATGCGGGACGAAGAATTCCCGGGTCAAACCATCCGTACACCCACGTTCGAGTGGAAATGCTTCGCTCCAAAGGATTGATCAAGGGAAAAGAGTGGACGAGGGGTGACGTGCGGGGCTGTGGACGAACTTGGGCCCTGTAGGCCGATTTGTCGACGATGTAGTGCTTCGTTGTCGACTTGTCCCCAGGTCGAGAAGCACACCTGTGGATAACATCTGTGGATGAGGAAAATCTGCAGGTAGGACCAGTGCAATGGGGCCTGGAACAGGCCCGGAGCCACAGAAAGCCTGGAACGGCCTAGAACCGTCCGTCCTGGCAGCGCGCCAGCCAGTCCGATGCCGCCGAGAAATCGCCGTCCGATGTTCCGGGCCGCAGCGGCCGTACGTCCTTCAGGGCGACCCCGGCCCTCGGATAGGACCCGAGAAAGCGCACCTGGGGGCTGATGCGCTTGAGGCCCATCAGTGCCTCGCCCACGCGGCGGTCGGTGATGTGGCCCTCCGCGTCCATGGAGAAGCAGTAGTTGCCGATGCCCTGGCCGGTGGGCCGCGATTCGATCCGCATCAGATTGACGCCCCGCACGGCGAACTCCTGGAGGAGTTCGAGCAGTGCACCCGGGTGGTCGTCGCCGAGCCAGATGACCACGGACGTCTTGTCGGCGCCGGTCGGGGCCGCGGGCCGGGCCGGACGGCCGACCAGCACGAAGCGGGTCTCGGCGTTCGCCGCGTCGTGGATCTCGGTCACCAGTGGCTCGAGCCCGTAGGTCGCCGCCGCGAACTCGCCCGCGAAGGCCGCGTCGTACCGGCCCTCCTGGACCAGGCGGGCACCGTCCGCGTTCGAGGCCGCCGACTCCCACACGGTGTTCGGCAGGTTGGCGCCGAGCCAGTTGCGTACCTGCGGCTGGGCGACCGGATGGCCGGTGACCGTCTTGATGTCCTTCAGGGCGGTGCCGGGCCTGACCAGCAGGGCGAAGGCGATCGGCAGGACGACCTCGCGGTAGATCATCAGCGGCTCGCCCTTGGCGAGCTCGTCGAGGGTGGCGGTGACACCGCCCTCGACCGAGTTCTCGATCGGGACGAGCGCCCCCGCGGCCTCGCTCCCGCGCACCGCGTCGAGCGCGGCCGGCACGGACACCATGGGCACCAGCTCCCGTGTCGCGGCCTCCGGGAGCGTGCGGAGGGCGGCCTCGGTGAACGTTCCCTCGGGGCCGAGATAGGTGTAGCGCGTCGCCGACATACTCGTCACCCTAATAGGGTCCGCTCTGCCCCGGATCACCCTTCCAGCAGCCGCTGCCCCACGTACTCCCCCTCCGCCGCCCCGCCCGGCACCGCGAACAGCCCGCTCGCCTCGTGGCGTATGAACGTCGACAGGGCGTCGCCGCGGTCGAGCTTGCGCTGCACCGGGACGAAGCCGCGCAGCGGATCCGCCTGCCAGCAGACGAAGAGCAGGCCGGCGTCGGGCACCCCGTCCGTGTCGAAGCCGTCGTGGAAGGAGAACGGGCGGCGCAGCATCGCGGCGCCGCCGTTCCGGTCCGGCCGGGTGATCCGGGCATGCGCGTTGAGAGGAACGACCAGGTTGCCGTCGGCGTCGGTCTTGTCGAGGTTCATCGCGGTCGTCTCGGTGCCGCCGGTCAGCGGTGCCCCGGTGGACTTCTTCCGCCCGATGACGTCCTCCTGGGCCTTGACCGAGAGCTTCTCCCAGTCGTCGAGAAGCATCCGGATCCGGCGTACGACGGCGTACGAGCCGTTCGCCATCCACGCCGGGTCGCCGGCGGCGGGCACGAAGATGCGCTGGTCGAAGTCGGCCTCGGACGGCTTCGGATTGCGGGTGCCGTCGATCTGGCCCATCAGGTTGCGGGCCGTCATCGGCTGGGCCGTGGCGCCGGGCGAGCGGTTGAACCCGTTCATCTGCCAGCGCACCCGGGCAGCGCTGCCCGCGTCCTTCTGGAGTGTGCGCAGGGCGTGGAAGGCGACCAGGGCGTCGTTGGCGCCGATCTGCACCCACAGGTCGCCGTTGCTGCGTGTCTTGTCGAGGTGGTCGGAGGAGAAGTCGGGCAGCGGGTCGAGGGCGACCGGGCGCTGCTTCTCCAGGCCCGTCCGCGCGAAGAAGCTGTTTCCGAAGCCGAAAGTGACCGTCAGGGACGACGGTCCGGCGTCACGGGCGACGTCCGTGTCGTCCTGCGTGGCGGCCTCGCCCGCCATCAGCCGCTGGGCGGTCGTCGACCAGCGGCGCAGCAGTGCGGCGGCCTCCTTGCGGCCCGCGCCCGCGGCCAGGTCGAAGGCGACGAGGTGGCCGCGGGCCTGGAGCGCGGTGGTGATGCCGGGCTGATGTTTCCCGTGAAACATCACCGTGTCCGCGCCGAGCGAGGTCAGGGGCGCGGCCTTGTCGGTGGACGGTGCGGCCGCGTATCCGGCGGCACCTCCGGCCGCGCCCAGGGCGAGACCGGTGGCACCGGCGGTGCCGAGCAGTCGGCGCCGGGAAAAGACTCCTCCGGAAGAGGGCTTCTGGGAAACAGAAGAGGGTTTCTGGGAAACGGCCTCTCCTGAAAGGGCATTTTCCGAGGTGGCTTCCGGAGTGGACTGGTCAGCCATGGTGAGGTTCAGCCGATCTTCGCGTTCTTGGTGACGGTCGTCTGGTCGATGTCGGAGGTGCGTACGGTCACCGCGATCTCCCAGTCGCCCGCCATCGGGATCTGCACCCCGATCGCCGACCAGTGGCCGGTGGCGATGCGGTCGGGGGTCACGGGCAACGGGCCGATCTTCTTGGCCTCCAGGGTGAAGGCAACCTTCACCTCGGGGACGTCGAAGGCCTTGCCGTTCGGCCGTTTCACGAAGACGTGCATCTCGTTGCCGCCGACGCGGGCCGGGTCGAGGGTGACCTCCGCGGTGCCCTTGCCGTCCTGGCCTCCCGTGTCGAAGGGGAGCTTCAGCGAGAGGGACCCGGACCGCTGTGAGGAGGACGTGGTGGACTGCTGGGCCGCCTCCTCCGTACGCCCCGGCTCGGTGGACGTCAGTACGGTCGTCACGGCCAGCAGGACGACGGCGACGCCCGCCTCGGCGAGCACCGAGCGACGCAGGCCTGCCCGTGCCGGGTCGGCGTCGCGGAGGCGCTTTTGACGCGCGGTGGCCACGGCAGCCTGTTGCCGGGCCAGTTGAGCGGCGCGCCGGGAGTTCCCCGAGGTCGAGCCCCCAGAGGTCGAGCTCCCGGAGGTCGAGTCCTTGGAGCTCGAGTTTCTGGAATTCGCGGGCACCTTCGTCGGCTGCTTCGTCCGCTGTCCGGCGTAAGCCGTCGCTCCGGCGGTGGCCCCGGCCGTCGCCATGGCCTTCGCCTCGGGTGCCTCGAACAGCTGCGCCGTCCAGCGCCGCGAGGTCCACCCGATGCCGACGAGGACGGCCACCAGGCCGACCTTGACGAGCAGCAGCTGCCCGTACGACGTTCCGGTCAGGGCCGACCAGGAGCCGACCTGGCGCCAGGACTGGTAGATCCCGGTCGCGGCCAGCATGGTCACGCTGCCGAACGCGACGCGTGAGAAGCGCCGTACGGTCGCCGCCTCGATCTGTGCCTCGGCGGGCGCCCGGAACAGCGCCACCAGCAGCGTCGACAGGCCGCCCAGCCAGACGGCGACCGCCAGCAGGTGCAGCACGTCGACGGGCATCGCGAGGCCCGGCTGGATACCGGTGGAGGCGTGCTCGGCCATCGCCCAGCTCGCCGCCAGGCCCGCCGCGACGACGGTGCCGCCGATCGCGAGCCCGAACGCGAGATCCTTCCTCTCGACATCGACATCGACATCGACATCGACATCGGCATCGGCGTCGCCTTCGCCGGACACCTCGCGCTCGCCCTCGCCGGACAGCGCGCCCTTGTCGGTCGCGTCGGCCTCATCCGACGTGTGGGCCTCGCCGCGACGCGCGTACGCCCCGAAGAGCACCGCGATGAACAGCGCGCCCGCGGCGAGCAGCAGCAGCCGTGAGACCAGTGCCGCGCCCGCCTTGGTCTGCAGCACCTGTCCGAGCAGTGTCAGGTCGAAGATGTCGCCGACCTTGCCGGAGCCGACGTAGGAGCCGCGCAGGAGCAGCAGCGCGAGGGTGGCGCCGGTCAGCGCGAGCCACCCGGAGACCACGAGTCGTTGCACCGGACGGACGCCGGCGCCGCGCTTCCAGCAGGTCAGTACGAAGGCCGCGCCACCCACCAGGAGGATGAATCCGGCGTACGAGACATACCGCCCGATCCCGTAGAGCGCGCCGACGACTCCGCCGCCCACGGCCGGGTCGGAGAGCGCGACGGAGGTCTGCGAGGGTGCGCCGATGGAGAAGGTGAAGGCGCCGGAGACGGGATGGCTGTCCGCCGACACCACCTGGTAGGTGACGGTGAACGTGCCGTCGGGCAGCCCCGAGTGGAGCTTCACGCCATAGGTGGTGCCGCCCAGGTCGACCGCTTTGCCGGTGTCGACGCGCTTGCCCTTGGGGTCGAGCACGCGCACCGAGCCGTCGGACAGGGCGACCCTCTCGGAGAACGTCAGCGAGACCTGGGTGGGTGCTTGATTGACCACCGCTCCCTGCTGGGGGGTGCTGCCCGTCAGTGCGGCGTGCGCGGAGGCGGGCGTGGCGCCGGCCAGGACCGCGCCGGCCACGGCGAGGAGCAGCAAGAGCAGTGCCCGTACCCGAAAAGCGGCCCCTCCAGTGGTGGTGGCAGGCGCATGGGGAGCGATGGTCTGTGTCACGGTGATCCCTCCCTCAGTGCCCGGTCTTGGGGTTGTACGTCGCGGACTTCACCGGCATGGAGACCTTCACCGCGCCCGCCTTGGTGAAGTGGAGCGTCACCGACACCTTCTCGCCCTCCAGGGGCTTGTGGGTGAGCTTTTCGAACATGAGGTGGTTGCCGCCGCTCACGAAGTCGAGTGACCCGTCGGCGGGCACGGCGAACGACTTCTGCTCCTCCATCGCGCCCCCCTTGGTGGAGTGCAGCGTGACGTCGGAGGCCAGGCCGCTGGTGACGGAGGTCAGGGTGTCGGCGCCGCCGGAGTTGGTGACGGTGAAGAAGCCGGCCGCCATGGTGTCCATGACGGGGGCGGGCATATAGGCGCCGGTGATCTTCAGTTCGGGCTTGTCCGCGCTGTGCGAGGAGGAGTCGTCGGAGCCGCAGCCCGCCAGCGCCAGAGCCGTGGCCGTCAGCGCCGCGCATCCCGCGAGACGCCTCGAAGGGGCTCCGGATCGGCTCACGGATTCTCTCCCTTGATGAGCTTGGGGAGGTCCTTGGTGTAGTCGTCGACGGTGGCGTCCTCTCCGTAGATCACATAGCCCCCGTCGGTCTTCGGTGAGAACGCGATGACCTGGGTGCCGTGCACGGAGACGAGCTTGCCGTTCTTGTCCTTCGCCGTCGGCTCGATGGAGATGCCGAGAGTGCGGGCGCCCGCCTGGACGGTGGGGAAGTCGCCGGTGAGGCCGATGAAGGCGGGGTCGATCCCCTTGAGCCACTTGCCGAGCGCGGCGGGAGTGTCGCGCGCCGGGTCGGTGGTGACGAACACGACCTTGAACTTGTCCTGTTCGGCCTTGGGCAGCTGCTTCTTGGCGACGGCGAGGTTGCTCATCGTCGTCGGGCAGACGTCGGGGCAGTGGGTGTAGCCGAAGTAGATGAGCGTCGGGACGCCCTTGGTCTCGGCCCGGAAGTCGTACTTCTTGCCGTTCGTGTCGGTGAGGACGAGGTCGGGCTTCTCGAACGCCTTGTCGAGGACCGTGGCGGCCTTGCCCGTGCCGGCCTCGGCGGACACGTCGGCGATCGGCTTGTTGCTGTCGTCGCCGCTGCCGCAGGCGGAGAGGGTCAGTGCGGCCGCGGCGAACAGGGCGGCCGCGGCATACGTCTTCTTGCGCATAGAGAAATGTCCCAGATGTGAGGGCTCCGGTGTGCACCGGGGTCGTACGACCCCTTTGACGAGGGCGTACGACCTGCCGGTGCACAAAGGAAGGGGTGCGGTGGGCCTCAGCCCGCGGTGCGCCGCCGGCCGGCCAGAACGCCGTACGCCACGCCCGCCGCGCCGACGACGATGCCGACGACACCGAGGACGCGCGCGGTGGTGTCAGCGCCGTCCGAGGACGAGGCGGAGGTGGACGAGGCGGGGGCCGCCGTGGAGGTGTCGGAGGCGTCCTCGGCGGTGGCGGAGGACCCGTGGTGCCCGTCCGTGGACGCGGCGGAGAGCGTGAGCACCGGAGCCGGGTTCTCGGGCTCCTCCTTGCCCTCCTGCTGCGGCTCGATCCAGCGCACGACCTCCTTGTTGTCGTACGTCTGGATCGCCTTGAAGACGAGTTCGTCGGTGTCCTCCGGGAGCGTGCCGACGGAGAGCGGGAACTTCTGGAAGAAGCCCGGCTCGATGCCCTTGCCGTTGGCGGTCCAGGTGACCTTGGTGACGGCCTCGGAGATCTTCTCGCCGTGCATCGTGAGCGGCTTGGCCAGCTTGCTCTTGGTGACCTTCACGGACCAGCCGTCGAGGGGCTGCGGCATGACGGAGGCGAGCGGGTGGTCGGTCGGAAAGTTCACCTCGACCTTGTTGGTCGAGGCGTCGTCGCGCTCATTGGGGACCTTGAAGTCGACGACGGCGTAACCGCCCTTGGCGGCCTGGCCCTCCGGCTGCACGCTGACGTGCGCGAAGGCGGGGGCGGAGACGGCGAGGACGGCCGAGGCGGCGACGGCGCCGGCGGCGGCGATACGGGAAGCCTTCATGGAAGAGAGCACTCCACTTTCAGTCCGATGAGAAGGGGGTGCGCGTGCGGACGGTGCGATGCGGCCCCTGGGGGTGTCATCGCGTGCACGCGCGTGTGCCGCACGACGGCACCCCCGTCGGATCGGTCCGGTGGAGTGGCGCGTCGTGTCAGGCGGCGAGGACGAGAGCGGTGGAGTGGGGCGGTCCGCGGCGGACGACGCTGTGCTGGAGCTCGGCGGTACGGGGCTTGGGCGGCGTCAGAAGCGCGGTGCGCCGGGCGCGCGGTGCCGCGTCGGGCGTACCCGGAAGTCCGGCCCGCAGGGCGCGTACGAGCGCGAGCGCCCCGCGCAGGGACCGCATGAGCGCCCCTTCCGCGACTCCGTGCGCGGACAGTCGGATCAGGCGCAGCAGCGCCAGATCACCGTGGCGCAGCACCCATCCGGCGGCGACGGCCGCGAGGACGTGGCCGAGCAGCATCGGCAGGGACGGCAGCACGGACATCGAGGACCCCGTGGCGGTCGCCATCGCGTCCGTGGAGTGGGGCATGGGCATGGACGAGGTCATGCCCGTGTCGAGCCGTGCGTCGGCGAGGATCTTCATGGCCTGAGCCGGGCTGATCGCCGCCGCGGTCGTGCCGCACACGAGGCGTGCGGCACGTTCCACGAGTGAGGTGTCGGCCATCGGCATGGAGCCGGAGGCCGACGTTGTGGTGGTCCCGCCGAGTCCGAACAGCGTGTGCAGGACGGTCTGGCCGACCGCGAGCAGCGCGGCGATGCCCGGCAGCGAGCGCTCCCGCCCCGCCAGCGAGGCCGCGACGGCGAAGACCGCGAGGAATCCGGCGCCGAGCGTCCACAGCGGGACGGTGGCGCAGGAGGCGAGCCCATGACCGGCCGCGGCCAGCACAACACAGACCGCGGCGAACACCGCGGCCCGCAGAATCCGGAGCTCGTGTCCGGAGCGCGCCCTGCGTTGGTGGGGGGCAGTCATGGCGGGCTCATCATCGCACTGGCCCTACCCGCCACCTACGGCAGGTCCGCAAAATGTCGGTCCGCGAATCGTGGTCCGAAAGATGACGATCTGGGGCGAACCGACCGCACATACACCGATCTTTGTCGCGTGCGCATCCGCCGTATGGGCGGCATCACGTCATGCGGGCGATTGCGCACAGGTGCTTGCGGCAATACGTAACGGTATGTCGAGCCGCGGCCGGGAGGCTGGAGCATGAGCATCTGGTGGTCACTCCATTTGCGGCGTGAGGCTGCGAGCGTTCCGCTCGCGAGACGCCTGCTGCTCGGCACGATGGAGACGGCGGGTGTCGATCCGGACGTCTCGTACGACCTCTCCGTGGCCCTCAGCGAGGCCTGCGCCAACGCGGTGGAGCACGGCGGCGACGCCGCTCCCGGCACCGCGTCCGAGGCCTATCGGGTCACCGCCTATCTCGACGGCGAGAAGTGCCGCATCGAGGTCTCCGACTCCGGCCCGGGCTTCGCCCCGGGCCGAGCCCGTCCCGCGCTCCGCCCGGTCCGCGGCGACGCGGAGCACGGCCGGGGGCTGTGCCTGATCCGGGAACTCGCCGATCACGTCCAGATCGGCAACGAGCCGGGGCGGGGCGGGGCGGTGGTCAGTTTCGACAAGATCCTCAAGTGGAAGAAGGACGCACCCCTGATGGCCGTTTAGGGCCAGTGCCGAGCACGGGTGACCTTCCCGGCGCTGGACGGTCAGATGCGGGCCGACTCCCGTGCGGCCGGGTTGTTTTGTGCCGTGGCGTTCGCGGGCTGGTGGGTGAGTGCTTCGCCTTCCACATCGACCTTGGGCAGGATCTTGTCCAGTCGGTGTGGCATCCACCAGGCGGCTTTGCCGAGCAGGGCGAGGGCGGCTGGTACGAAGGCCATGCGGATGACGAACGCGTCGAACAGGACGGCGATCGCGAGTCCGAAGCCGATCATTTTGATCATGGATTCGCCGGCGCCGATGAAGCCGGAGAACACGGCCGTCATGATCAGTGCGGCGGCGGCCACGACGCGGGCGCTGTGACGGAAGCCGGTCTCGACCGCCTGGTGCGGGCTGTCGCCGTGGACGTAGGCCTCCCGCATCCGGGCGACGAGGAACACCTCGTAGTCCATCGCGAGGCCGAAGACGATGCCCACCAGGAAGATCGGCATCATGCTCATGATCGGACCGCTGGTCTCCACGCCGAGGAGTGAGGCCAGCCAGCCCCACTGGAAGACGGCGACGACGGAGCCGAGGGCGGCGAGTACCGAGAGGAGGAATCCGACGGCCGCCTTGACCGGGACCAGGAGGGAGCGGAAGACCACCGTCAGGAGCAGGATGGCCAGGCCGACGACCACGATCAGGTAGGGGATCAGCGCGTTCTGGGTTTTCTGCGCGATGTCGATGTTGAGCGCGGTGGTGCCGGTGACCTCGAACTCGGCGCCGGTCGAGGCCTCGGTGGCGGGGCGTTCGTCGCGGATGGTTTTGACGAGGTCCTGGGTCTTCTCGCTGGTGGGTGCGGTGGACGGGACGGCGGAGAAGACGGCGGTGTCGCCCGCGGGGTTGAAGCGTGCGGGGGACAGGGAGACGATCCCGTCGGTGGCCTTGATCTTCTGCTCGATGGCCTTGACCGCGGTTTTGGGGTCGGGGGCGTTCTTGGCGTCGATGACGATGGACAGGGGGCCGTTGAAGCCGGGGCCGAAGCCCTTGGCGAGGTCGTCGTAGGCGCGGCGTTCGGTGGTGGAGGTGGGCTTGGACTCGGCGCCGGGCATGCCCAGCTGGAGGTCCATGACGGGTACGGCGAGTGTGCCCAGGGCGGCGACCGAGGCGAGCAGGACGGGCACCGGGCGGCGCAGGACGAAGCGGGCCCAGCGGCTGCCGCCGTTGTTCTCACCGTTCTCCTTGACCCGTCCGTGCTTGCGGGAGTGGCGGGAGAGCACGGCGTTGGGCCAGAAGCCGAGGAGGGCGGGGACGAGCGTCAGCGCGATGAAGACGCTGACGATGACGGCTCCGGCGGCGGCGAGGCCCATCTTGGTGAGCATGGGGATGCCGACGACGGACAGGCCGGCGAGGGCGATGACGACGGTGAGGCCGGCGAAGACGACGGCGGATCCGGCGGTTCCGGTGGCGAGGCCGGCGGCTTCCCGCGGGGTGTGGCCCTTGGCGCGTTCTTCGCGGTAGCGGGAGACGATGAAGACGGCGTAGTCGATTCCGCAGGCGAGGCCGAGCATGGTGGCGAGCGTGCCGGTGGTGGAGGAGAGGCCGAACGCACTGGACAGGGCCATGATCGCGGCCATCGAGACGCCGACACCGATGATGGCGGTGAGCAGGGGCAGCCCGGCGGCGGTCAGCGAACCGAAGGTGATGATCAGGACGGCGGCGGCGATGGCGATACCGATCGCCTCGGCCGAGCCGCCCGCGGAGGGCTGGGTCGCCAGCGCGGTGCCGCCGGCCTCGACCGTCAGGCCGGACTTCTTGGCCTGCGCGATGGCGTCCTTCAGGGCGTTCTTGCTGGCGTCGGTGAGGTCGTCGGCCTTCACCTTGTACGTGACGGTGGCGTACGCCGTCGTCGCGTCCTTGCTGACCGCGTTCGCCTGGAAGGGGCTGACCGCGCTCGCGACCTGCGAGCCGTCGGCCGCGAGGTCGACGAGCTTGTCGACGGTCTTCTTGTTGTCGGCGGCGGTGATCTTCTGACCGTCGGGGGCCACGAAGACGATCCGGGCGTTCGCCCCGTCGGCGGTCGTCCCGGGGAAGCGCTGCTCCATGAGGTCGAACGCCTTCTGGGACTCGATCCCCGGCATGGAGTTCGAATCGTCGGCGGCGGCGGGTGCCTTGGCGGCACCGAAACCGACCGCGGCCAGGACGGCCACCCATAGGAGGGCGACGTACCAGCGCCTTCGGAAGGCCGTACGGCCCAGTCGATAGAGGAAAGTAGCCACGGGAGGGGTCTCCAAGGTCTGTGTTCGGGGCAGCGAGCGGCGGCGTGCTGCGAGGGGGCGGAGTCGCAGACGCGTCAGGCCGGGGTCGGCGTCCTGCGGCCCTGTGCTTCGCGGTCCCGTGCTGCGCGGGCCTGTGCTGCGCGGGCCTGCGTGCCGTGGTCCTGCGTTTCGTGGTCCTGGAACAGGAACCAGAGCACCGGACGGGAGGAGAGCAGCGACGTCATGGACCTTTTCCTTCGGCGGGGAGTCTGTAGGGGCGTGAGCTTCCGGATTCAACGATCCCGTCGGAAGCTCGCCGCCACGAGTGAGTGCTCTCCCGAACCTGTGGTGTAGCGGGCTACACCATCTGTCCGGAGCCTGCTCTCCCGCGCAGCCGCGCCGGGTCTGCCTAGCCTGGGCGGCATGGGAAAGACAGTGCGGCAGGCAGCGCGAGCCACGGCCCAACTGGGACGGGCCGCCGTACTGGCGTTCGGCTCGATCATCTTCATCACGGTGCTGCTGTTCACGGCGGTCGCCACCCTCGCGGTGGTCGGTGCCGGACTGCTGCCCGAGACGGTGCTCCTGGTGCGCCGCTTCGCCGGTGCCAAGCGGCGCCAGGTCGGTGAATGGACGGGCCGGGAGATCCCCGAGGCGTACCAGCGTGTCGAGGGCCCGCTCCGGCGGCGGCTGCGTACGGCGGTCCGTGACCCGGGCACCTTCAACGACCTGCGCTGGATGGTCGCCCACTACGCCTACGGCTTCCTGGTCGTCCTCGCACTGCCGCTGTGGCCGGCGGGTCTGCTCGTCGACGGTGTACGGCAGGGTGCGCTGGGCCGTCCGCCGCTGGTCCTCCCGCTGATCAGCCGTCTCGCGGATCTCGACGCCGCCTGGTCCACCGCTCTGCTCAAGCCCTCACCCAAGGCGCTGCTCGCCGAGCGGGTCGAGGAACTGACCGAGACCCGGGCGGGTGCGGTGGCCGCGCACGAGGCCGAACTGCGCCGCATCGAGCAGGACCTGCAGGAGGGCACGCAGGCGCGGCTGGTGTCGCTCTCCATGCGGATCGGCATCGCCAAACGGGCATACGAACGCGACCCGGACACCGCGCGCGAACTCCTCGACGACGCCCAGAACCAGGCCGAAGAGGCGCTGACCGAACTGCGTCACATCGTCCGGGGGATCCACCCGCCGATCCTCACCGACCGTGGTCTCGTCGGGGCGGCGCGGGCGCTCGCGGCGAGCAGCGGGCTCGACGTGACCATGGACGTGGACGGTCTGGAGGATGGGGCGCACAGCGGGGTCCGGGCCCCGGCGGCGATCGAGGCCGCCGCGTACTTCGTACTGGCCGAGGCGCTGACGAACGCCGGCAAGCACAGCGGCTCGGAGCGGGCGGCGGTCCGGCTCGCCCGTACGCCGACGGGGTTGAGCGTGGTCGTTCGTGACGAGGGTCGCGGTGGCGCTGGGGGCACCTCCCAGGCTTTCGGTTCTGGGGGAGAGGCGGTCGGCTCGGGACTGCTCGGCATACGACGGAGGGTCGCGGCGCTCGACGGGACCGTGCGCCTGACCAGCCCCGTCGGGGGTCCGACGGTGATCGAGGTGGACCTGCCGTACGCGTGGTGACACCTTGCGCGTCGTGGCGACACCGTCGGCGTTCTCGCGCTCCCTGGAGAGGGCGATTTTCCGTCGACTTCAGCTTTCTCAGGATTCTTACCCTCCTCACAGCCCCACCCCATGCCCCTGACTGCTGCCGTTCCTAGCTTTCCGATCATGACGAGAAGCCACAAAGACACTTCGATCACCCGGCGCCGCGCGCTCGCGGTGACCGGCGGCACGGTCGCCGCGGGCGGGCTCGCGGTCGCGGGTTACCAATCGGCGTTCGCCGACGAGACGACCACCGCCGCCGACGCCGAGGCGACCGCCTCGGCGACCTCCACCAGCAGCGGTCAGTGCGTGCTGAT
Source organism: Streptomyces sp. NBC_01450 (assembly GCF_036227505.1). Classification (NCBI taxonomy): domain Bacteria; kingdom Bacillati; phylum Actinomycetota; class Actinomycetes; order Kitasatosporales; family Streptomycetaceae; genus Streptomyces; species Streptomyces sp. NBC_01450. Next base: position 6,008,116 of record NZ_CP109480.1, read on the forward strand.
GTCCAGCGTCACGGAGGGGCCGTACTACCTGGACGGCGCTCTGGTGCGCAAGGACATCACCGAGGGCAAGGGCGGCGTCCCGCTGACGCTGCGCATCACGGTGCAGGACACCACCGAGTCCTGCGGCCCGGTCGCGGGCGCGGCCGTGGAGATCTGGCACTGCGACGCCTGGGGCTACTACTCCGGCTACACCACCGCCAACCCCGGCGGCTCCGCGCCCGCCGAGAGTGAGGACGGCTCGACGGCCGACGACCAGACGTATCTGCGCGGTTACCAGATCGCCAACGCCAACGGGGTCGTCAAGTTCGAGACGATCTTCCCCGGCTGGTACACGCCCCGTACCACGCACATCCACGTCAGGGTCCACACCGGCGGCGAGAAGGCGGACGGCACCTACGAGGGCGGCAAGGTCAACTTCACCGGCCAGCTCTTCTTCGACGACGACATCGCCGCCGAGGTGCAGGCCCTGGAGCCGTACTCCAAGCACACAGGCAGCTACACCAAGCTCGCCGACGACATGGTGTACGACGGCGGCGGCACCTCCAGCGGACTGCTCACCCTGAAACCGGTCCACAAGAAGGACCCGTCCAAGGGCTTCAAGGGGTCCATCACCCTGGGCATCGACCCCGACGCCGAGAGCACCGGCGCGGGCCCGGGCAGCGGGGGCGGTGGTACGCCCCCGAGCGGCGCGCCCGGCGACGCTCCGACCGGTACGCCGCCGAGCGGTGCCCCGAGCGACAGTGCCAGTCCGTCCGCCTCGGCGTCCTCGTAGGGTTCGCCCATGAGCAGCCGTGAGGACGAGACGCTGGCGCGGGCCGCCGTGGCCGCGCTCACAGGGCAACTGGAGCTCACCCCCAAGCCCGGCCTGCCCGATCCGCGCGACCTCGACGCCCGGGCCACCCGCCGGGACCTGTGTTCCCTGCGCTGGTCGGCCAAGGCGCTGACGCCCGGCCTCGCGGCCATGGCGGCGGCCGCCCGCCGCATCGGCCGACCCACGCCCGAACTCCGCACGGAACTGGGCGCGATCGGCCGCTCCACCGAGCACTCGGTGGCCCTGGCGGGCGGTGGCCACCGAGGGGCGCTGTGGGTCCTGGGCTTCCTGGTCGCGGCGGCCGTCCTGGACCCAGAGGCCAAGGGCTCCGAGGTCACCGCCACCGCCAAGCGGATCACGGCGCACCCCGACCGGCGGGCGCCCCGTCGGCCCTCCCGGGGGTCGTCCGTGTCCGCGAAGTACGGCGCGGCCGGGGCGCGGGGCGAGGCACGCGCCGGATTCCCGCACGTCCGGCGGGCGTTGGACGCGCTCGCCACCTCCCGCTCCGCCGGTGCGTCCGAGACGTGCGCCCGGCTCGACGCCCTCCTCACCGTCATGTCCACCCTCCAGGACACCGAGTTGCTGTACACGGCGGGCCCGCACGGGCTCCGGCACGTCCAGGCGGGTGCCCGGGGTGTGCTGGAGGCGGGCGGTACGGCGACGGAGGCAGGCCGCGCCGCCCTGGCCGCCTTCGACGACGACCTCCACACGCGTGCGTGGAGCCCTCGTGGCACGGGGGGACTGTTCGCGGGCGCCCTGTTCGTGGACTCGCTTCCGGTGGTGGTCAGTTCACCGGTACGGGTTGCTGCCTGACCCTGTCCTGGCCCTGGTCCTGGTTCCGATCCTGGTCTTGGCCTTGATCTTGGTCCTGGTCCTGGCCCTGGCCCTGGCCCTGGCCCTGGCCCTGGCCCTGGTCCTGGTTCCGGGCCTGGCTTCCGCGGTGGGCTGTCACCTCGCGTGTGGCGGCCCACCGCGCGGCCGGCCCCATCGCGCGGGACGCCCCCAGCATCAGGCCCCCCAGCAGCAGCCATCCCGGCGTCCCCCAGCCCACCAGCAGTGCGGTCAGGACCAGCGGTCCCGCGGTGCGGGCCACCGTGACGCCCGTGCCGAAGAAACCCTGGTACTCGCCCATGCGTTCGGCCGGGGCGAGGTCGAAACCCAACTGCCAGGAACCCGCCGACTGCTGCATCTCGGCGACGACCTGGAGCACCGCGCCCGCCACCAGAACCCCGGCCGCGCCCCAGGGCGAGGCGTCGGCCGACAGTGCGAAGACCACGCAGGACACCAGCATCACGAGCCCGGAACGGCGTATCGCGCGCGTGGCCGAGTCGAGCCCCGTGACACCGCGCGCCATCCGCACCTGGAAGACCATCACCGCACCGGTGTTGAGGACGAACAGCGCGGAGACCAGCCAGGCGGGCGCCTGGGTGCGCTCGGTGATCCACAGCGGGATGCCCAGGCTGAGCAGCGGCATCCGCAGCAGCAGCACCGTGTTGAGGAACGTGACGAGCACGTACGGGCGGTCGCGCAGGACACCGGCCCGGTGACCGCGCCGCACGGTCACGCGCGGTACGGACGGCAGCCTCAGCAGCACCCCAGCACAGAGCAGGAAACTCATCGCGTCCAGCGCGAACACCCCGAGATACGCGTCCCGTGTCCCGGCGCGCAGCGCGAGCCCGCCGAGACCCGCCCCCACCGCCAGACCGGCGTTGAGGGTCGACTGCAGCTGGGCGAGCAGCCCGGTCCGCTCCCCGGCCGGTATCAGCCCGGCGAGCAGCGCCTGCCGGGCCGCCCCGAGCCCCGACTGCGCGGAGGCGTACGCGCAGGCCGCGAGGACGAAGGACAGGAAGCCGCGGACGACCAGGAAGGACGCCACCGCCGCTCCGGTCGCGAGGGCCAGCAGCACCGCCGTGCCGCGCGGCCCGCGGCGGTCGGCGAGCCTTCCCAGCGGTACGCCCACGAGGGAGCCGATCGCCCAGGCGACGGTCAGCCCGAGCCCCACGCGCGCGGGGGCCAGTCCGACGACGTGTGTGAAGTACAGCGCGGAGGTCACGTAATAGGCGCCGTCCCCCACGGAGTTGCTCAGCTGGGCGAGGGCCAGGACGCGCCCCGGTCCCGTGGGCGGGACGAGGCGGCCCGACTTGGCGGATGCTGCCGGATTCGTCATGGATGCGACGCTACGGTCCTGGTGGACCCGTCAACAGGCCCAATACTCAGGCATTTTCATGCCCCAATTCGTGCCCGGCGCATGACGTCCGTCATCTCCCGTCCGATACTTTCCGGCTCCCGTCCAGCACCCGTCCCAACGCCTCCAGCGCTTCCGGATAGATCCGCTCCCGGGGAGTCCCGTAGCCCACGACCAAGCCCTGAGGTCGCCCCTCACCGCGTTCGTGCCAGTGCTCGCCGAGATGCCCGACCGCGAGTCCCGCCTCCTCCGCCCGCGCCAGCACCTCGGCCTCGTCCGCCACGTCCACCAGCGCGTGCAGCCCGGCCGCGATGCCGCGTACGCTCCGGCGCGCGCCCAGCCGGTCCAGGAGCTGGTCCCGGCGCCGCCGGTACCGCAGCCGGCAGGCACGCACATGGCGGTCGTACGCGTGGCTGGTGATCATCTCGGCCAGCGCCAACTGGCCGATGGACTCGGTGTGATGGTCGCTGTGCAGCTTCACGTCGGCCACCGCGTCGACCAGGTGCGGCGGCAGCACCATCCAGCCGAGCCGCAGCGCGGGCCCGAGCGTCTTGGAGGCCGTGCCCAAGTAGGCGACCTGCCCTGGTGCCATGCCCTGGAGAGCACCGACGGGTTGCCGGTCGTAGCGGAACTCACCGTCGTAGTCGTCCTCGACGATCAGTCCGCCCCGCGCGCGTGCCCAGTCGGTGAGCGCCCGCCGCCGTTCGGGATGCAGGGTCACCCCGGTCGGGTACTGATGGGCGGGCGTGACGACGACCGCGCCCGCCGGTGAGGAAGCCAACTCCCCCGCGCAGGCGCCTCGTTCGTCCACGTGCAGCGGCACCACCGTGCCCCCGCCCCGCCGCACCACGTCCCGGTGGAACGGCAGCCCGGGGTCCTCCATCGCGACCACCCCGCTGTCCAGCACACGCGTGAGGAGCGCGAGCCCCTGCACGTACCCGGAGGTGATCACGATCCGCTCGGGCGGCGCGATCACGCCCCGGGCCCGTCCCAGGTATCCCGAGAGTGCCGTCCGCAGCTCGAGCCGGCCGCGTGGGTCCCCGTAGTCGTACGCCAGGGAGGGCGCCGTCGCGATCGCGCGGCGCAGCGCCCGCAGCCACGCCGCCGCCGGGAACGTACCGACGTCCGGGCTGCCGGGCCGCAGATCGAGACGGGGCGCACGCGCGCGGGGAGCCCCGACGGCCTGCGACACGGCGTCCGCGGGAAGCTCCGCGACCTCGGTGCCCGACCCCTGCCGGGCCGTCAGATACCCCTCGGCGACCAGCTGGTCGTACGCCCCCTTGGCCGTTCCGCGCGAGACGCCGAGTTCGGCCGCGAGCCGCCGGGTCGGGGGCAACCGCGTGCCCGGGGCGAGCCGTCCGTCGCGCACCGCGTCCCGCAGCGCCCGTTCGAGCCCGGTCCTGCGTCCCGCCGCCGCGTCCGGCTCCAGATGCAGATCCACTCCGACACCGGACCAGAAGTCGTCCACCACACCGTTGTTCACGAAAAGCCGTTCCCCCTAGACAGACCACCGGACAGACCACCGGACAGACCACTGGACAGGCCAATGGCCGGGCACCTCACAGGTACCCGGCCATCAGTGTCGTATCAGCCTCCGACAGTCACTGTCTCAGCCCTTCAGCGCCGCCATCCACGCCTCGACCTCGTCGGAGCGGCGGGGCAGCCCGTCGGACAGGTTCCGGTTGCCGTCCTCGGTCACCAGGATGTCGTCCTCGATGCGCACGCCGATGCCCCGGTACTCCTCGGGGACGGTCAGGTCGTCCGCCTGGAAGTACAGGCCCGGCTCGACGGTCAGGCACATGCCCGGCTCCAGCGTGCTGTCCACGTACGTCTCGGTCCGCGCGGCGGCGCAGTCGTGGACGTCCATGCCGAGCATGTGGCCGGTGCCGTGCAGGGTCCAGCGGCGCTGCAGACCGAGCTCCAGGACACGCTCGACCGGGCCCTCGACCAGACCCCACTCGACGAGCTTCTCGGCCAGCACGCGCTGCGCGGCGTCGTGGAAGTCGCGGTACTTGGCACCGGGCTGCACGGCCGCGATACCGGCCTCCTGGGCCTCGTACACGGCGTCGTAGATCTTCTTCTGGATCTCGCTGTAGCGGCCATTGACCGGCAGCGTGCGGGTGACGTCGGCGGTGTAGAGCGTGTGCGTCTCCACGCCCGCGTCGAGCAGCAGCAGGTCTCCGGAGCGCACGGGTCCGTCGTTGCGCACCCAGTGCAGCGTGCACGCGTGCGGGCCCGCGGCGCAGATCGAGCCGTAGCCGATGTCGTTGCCCTCGACCCGGGCGCGCAGGAAGAAGGTGCCCTCGATGTAGCGCTCGCTGGTCGCCTCGGCCTTGTCCAGGACCTTCACGACGTCCTCGAAGCCGCGCGCCGTCGAGTCGACGGCCTTCTGCAGTTCACCGGCCTCGAAGTCGTCCTTGATCAGCCGCGCCTCGGAGAGGAAGACCCGCAGTTCCTCGTCGCGCTCGGCGGTGACCTTGTCGGTCAGGGCCGCCTCGATGCCGGCGTCGTAGCCGCGCACGACCCGGACCGGGCCGGTGGCCGCGCGCAGCTTGTCGGCCAGTTCGCGTACGTCGGAGGCGGGGATGCCGTACACCTGTTCGGCCTCGGTGAGGGAGTGACGGCGGCCGACCCACAGCTCGCCCTGCCCGGACAGCCAGAACTCGCCGTTCTCGCGGTCGGAGCGCGGCAGCAGGTAGATCGTCGCGTTGTGCCCCTCAACGGTGGGCTCCAGGACCAGGACGCCGTCCTCGGTCAGGTTGCCGGTGAGGTACGCGTACTCGACCGAGGCGCGGAAGGGGTAGTCCGTGTCGTTCGAGCGGGTCTTCAGGTTGCCCGCCGGGATCACCAGACGCTCGCCCGGGAAGTGCGCGGAGAGCGCGGTACGGCGGGCGGCGGTGTACTGGGCCTGCGCGATCGGCTCGAGGCCGCGCAGCTCGGTGTCGGCCCATCCGGACTTCATGTTCTCGGCGAGCTCGTCGGACACGCCCGGGTACAGGCCGTTCTTGCGCTGCTTGATCGGCTCTTCTTCGCCCGCTTCGTCAGCGGCATCGTCGAGCACGGCTTCCGGGGTCTCCGGGTTGAGCGCCTCCGACACGGTCTGCCTCCTAGATACGACTCTGGACCTTCGCCCCGGCTCTCCGCTGTGCTCGAGCAGGGGGACACTCATCATCGTACGGTCGTACAGGAGTGGGCCCAGGGCCGGAAGTCCTGTTACACGCAGAGCTCAGCGCGGCGGCGCGAGAACCTCACTCGAAGCGCGCCGCCAGGAGTACGACGTCCTCCGCGCTGTCCGCCTCGTCCAGCCCGTCCGGCAGCACGGACCGCAGAACGTGGTCGGCGAGCGCGCCGGAGTCCTCACGCAGCGCCCTGGGGACGCTCGCGGCCGCCGCGTGCAGCCGGGCGAAGGCGCGGTCCATGGGGTCACCGGTGCGGTGCAGCAGGCCGTCGGTGTAGAGCAGCACGGTCTCGCCGGGCTCGGCCGTCAGTTCGACGCTGGGCGCCTCCCAGCAGGCGAGCATGCCCAGGGGCGCGGAGAGGGAGGTCTCCACGAACTCCGTGCGCCGCGCGCCGACCACCAGCGGCGGGCTGTGGCCCGCACCGGCGAGCGTGATCTTGCGCAGTGCGGGCTCGCAGTACGCGAAGAGGGCGGTCGCGGAGCGGGCGGGCTCGGTCAGACGCAGCAGCAGTTCGAGGTCGGACAGGACGGCGACGGGGTCCTCGCCCTCCATCACGGCGTACGCCCGCAGGGAGGCCCTCAGCCGGCCCATCGCGGCGACGGCGCTGGGTCCGGACCCGGTGACGGAGCCGACCGCGAGGCCGAGCGCGGCGTCGGGCAGCGGCAGCGCGTCGTACCAGTCGCCGCCGCCGCGCGGACCCGTGCGGTGCCGGGCGGCGAGCTGGACACCGGGGACCCGGGGCAGCCGCGGCGGAAGCAGCTCCTGGGAGATCGTCTTCATGCACACGCGTGTGCGGTCCAGTTCCAGCAGCCGTGCGAGGTGTTCGGTCGCGTAGCGGACGTAGAGGCCGACGAGGTGGCGCTGGCGCTCCACCGGTTCGGCGGGTTCGTCGTAGAGCCATACGGCGGCGCCCAGCCGGCCCGCCGCCTTGGTGGACAGGGGCAGCGCGTAGCTCGCGGCGTAGCCGAGCCGGGCGGCCACCTCGCGGTGGCGGGGGTCGAGCCCGTCCTCGGAGAGGAGGTCGGGCTGGGAGATCTCACCCTCGCCGCCGGGCAGTCCGTCCAGGATCCTGCCGTACGACATGGAGCTGCGGGGGACGGTCTCGATGTGGCCCAGGTCGGCGCGGGCGAGGCCCAGGCCGATGGTGGTGTCCGGGCCGAGTCCGTCGCCCGGTTCCAGGACGACGAGACCGCGCCGGGCGCCGACGAGGGCGGCTCCGGCGCGCAGCAGCTCCTGCAGCGCGTCGTTCAGTGTCGCGGTGCGCACCAGGCGCTCGGTGAGTTCGTGGAGGGTGGTGAGGTCGGAGACCCAGCCGGCGAGCCGATCTTGGAGAACGGCTCCCGGGCCGGTGGACGAGGCGGCGGAAGAGGAACCCGTGCCGGAACCCGTACCGGAGGCCGTCGGCGCGACAGTGTGTGCGGGCGCGGGAACCGTTGAATCGATTCCGGCCACTTTCGGAACGTGAGGGGCGTTCATGGCGTCCGGCTTTCTGACCGGTGCGTATTGCTCAATAGCATCGCAAACCCCCATGTAGTTCTGCGCCGCTAGCAGTGTCTCCACATGTACACGCACTCGTGAGGGGATGTCCAGCATTGTCCTGCTGGGATTCCTGGTGTCCATGAGACCCTCGGTAACCCTTGCGGGAAAGCAAAGTTGGCTTAAAACTGACTCGGGTAACCGGTTATTGAGGTCGACTGGCCTCGTTCGACGGAGCGTCACAGCGGTCGTGATGGGTACGTACTCGGTGAAGGCCAGGGGCGGTTGGGATCCGCCCGGAACCTGGCGACGGACCCGGGCGTCTTAACCACCGACGACCGTGCCCCATCCTCCCGTGGCGGAGGCGGCAAGAAACAGCGGGACGGCAAAACGCCAGGCGCCGCCACCCCACGCCATGCCCATGCTTTAGACAGACGCAGTATGGACGCGGACGCAGCCAATGCTCGGCCCAGATGGGTTCCCCTTGCCTTGCGCAAGGGTGTGATGCGCCAGCAGGTACGCACAGTGAAGTGATCGACACATGGTGTGATGTGATCCACGGTGTTGCCAGGCGTGCAACGGAAAGGAACGAGCGCTCATGCGCGAGATCCTCGGAAGGCGACGCAGGCTCCTGTCCAGGCGAAACAACGGCAGGCCTGAGATGCTCAGCGCGGCCCTGACCTTCGCGACCGATTGGCAGTGGCCCGTACTCCCGGGTGTGGCACCGGACCCGCAGGGGCGTGCCCGCTGCGGTTGCCCGGACCCGGAGTGCACGGTGCCAGGTGCTCACCCCTTCGACCCCGGCCTTCTCGCGGCCACCACCGACGCGCGCATGGTGCGCTGGTGGTGGACCAACCGGCCGTCGGCACCCATCGTGCTGGCCACCGGAGGCAGGGCCCCCTGCGCGGTGAGCCTGCCCGCCCTCGCGGCGGCCCGCGCACTCGACGCGCTCGACCGCAAGGGCATGCGCCTCGGCCCGGTCGTCGCGGCCCCCACGCGCTGGGCGATCCTGGTCGCGCCCTACTCCATGGAGCAGCTGGGCGAGCTCCTCTACGCCAAGGACTTCGTGCCGGGGTCCCTGCGCTTCCACGGAGAGGGCGGTTACATCGCGCTGCCCCCGTCCGAGACCGGCCAGGGGCAGATCCGCTGGGAGCGCGCGCCGCTGCCCGGCTCGGCCGCTCCCTGGGTGCCCGGTGTGGAGGCCGTGGTGGACGCCGTGGTGGAGGCGCTCACTCGTACGGGTGTGAGCGCGCCCGAGTTGTAGGGTGCCCCGGCGCGCGGTGAGCCGCGCGCCCACCCGCGCTCGTTATGTTCCGCACTATGCAGCGTCATTCCGGGGGACACAGAGCCCCATCGTCGCCACGTGCCGGGACGGACCCCCAAAAAGTCCGTCTGGTGGCGCTGGCGGGCCTCGTGGTGTTCACAGTCGTCCTGCCACTGACCGTGGCCTCCGCAGGACCCGTCGGTGACGGGAGCTCCGAGGCGGTACTCGGGTCCCGGAGGATCGACGACAAGGCGACGGCCGCCCCCGCCGCGTCCCGTTCCGCTTCCGCGACCCCTCCCGCTTCCGCCCCTGCGCCCCGGCTCCTGGGCCTCGGCCGGGCCACCGCCGCCCGGTGCGGCCCCGAGCTCTCCTCCGCCGACGGCATCGAGGCGCAGACCTGTGTCATGACCCAGGGGGAGGACACCTGGGCGCGCACCTACTACCGCAACGCGACCGGTGACGAGCTGAGCTCCGCGCTGAGCCTCATGGGCCCCGGTGGCCGCACCGTGGAGATCAACTGCGTGGTGGGCGCCGGGGACGACCCGGGGGTGTGCGAGACGCCCAGAGGGCGTACGGCGGGGGGTGTGGGGGCGTACACGGCGGTCGCGGAGTTCGCGAGGAGCGCCGGGAGCGGGCCGATGCTCCTACGGTCGGGAAGCGAGGCGGAGAGCGCCTCGGGAGGCGATTCCGAGAGCGCCTCGGGCCGCGGTCCGGAGGGCGCCTCGGGGAGCAACTCGGCCCCGTAGCAAGGCGGTTGACGCCGCAGGGAAATCCGTACATGGAAAGACCCGGTTGCTGGCGACGGGGGATGCACCAGCAACCGGGCTACTCGAACGGTAACAAGAGATCGGCGGTTCGCAAATTCGATCTCGGCTATTCGGACACGGATTTACCTGTCGCCGCCGGGAGTTGTGACCGGAGTCACCTGCTCCGCACCGACCGACCAGCTGACCGGTCGGTCAGTGTCCCAGTTGTGTGTCAGCTGAGCGTGACCTGTCGGTTCGTGAGGCCGCCACGCGCCCGCCGCTCGTCCACGGTGAGCGGTGCGTCCGAGGCCAGGGCGGTCGCGAGGCGCTCGGCGAACTCGGCCGCCGGCTTCTCCACATCGTCGGCCGTGACGCCTGTGGGCAGGTCCCAGACCGGCACCGTGAGCCCGTGCGCACGGAAGGAGCCGACCAGCCGGGTGCCCTCACCGAGGCTCGAGCGACCGGCCGCGTGCAGCCGCGCGAGCGCGTCCAGAAGCTGTTCCTCGGGGTACGGCATCACCCAGCGCAGATGGTTCTTGTCGGGGGTCTCGCACCAGTACGCCGCGTCCACGCCGGAGAGCTTCACGGTCGGGATGGCCGCCGCGTTGGCCCGCTCCAGGGAGGCGGTGACCTCCGGTGTCGAGTGCTCCGCGTCCGGGACCCAGAACTCGAAGCCCGAGTGCACAACTGGCTCGAACGCGCCTTCGGGGTCGAGCAGTTCCTGCAGTCGCGGGCCCTCGGCCGGGGCGCGGCGGCCCTGGACCGGGGTGCCGGGCTGCGCCGTGAGCGCGCGCTGAAGGGTGTCGGCGAGGTCGCGGCTGATGTCGCCGGACGCCGTGTCGTTCTGCAGGCCGAGCAGGACCGAGCCGTCGTCGCGGCGCAGCGCGGGCCAGGCCATCGGCAGGACGGTGGCGAGCGTCACCGAGGGAACTCCCTCGGGCAGGCTCTCCTTGAGCTTCAGCTCGACCGTCGCGGCGGGCACCAGCTCGCGCAGCGCGACCCAGTCGCCCTCGCTGGGCAGGCCCTCGAAGGGGCGCTGGACCAGCTCGGTCACCGCGTGCGCGGCCGCCCGGCCGTGGCAGGCCTTGTAGCGGCGGCCACTGCCGCACGGGCAGGGCTCGCGAGCGCCGACTACCGGGATCTCCCCGTCCTTGAGCTGAGGCTGCTTGGCCTTCGTCTGGGGTCGCTTCTTGGCCATCGTGGGTGTCTCCCGATCACGGCTCGTCTCGTACTGGCGCGAGCCTAGCCGCTCGTACGTCGACTGACGGGACCCTGTGGACAACGCACCGAGTCGTCCCGGAACCGGGTCTTCCGTCCGGGGTTCCCTCCGGACTTCCGTCTCGGACTTTCCGACTCGGACTTCTGTCTCGGATTCGGTCCGGGCCCACCCTGGTGTGCGCGGTGGTCGGTCCGTGCGCGGTCGCCGGTCCAAGGTGTCGAAGGCGTCCGCGCGGTCGTCAGTCCAAGTCGTCGAAGGCGTCCGCGAAGTCCAGCCCGGGCAGCCCCGCTACACCCGGTGACGCGACGCGCGTAGCGAAATCGTCGCGCCGCCGCGAGGCAGCCGTGTCCGTCACGTCGTCCTGGACGACGACCCACACGGTGACCTCTCCGCGTATGTCGTCCCGTACGCCCCAGTCCTTGGCCAGTGCCGTGATGATGTTCAGCCCGCGGCCGCCGTGTGCGGTGACCGAGGGCGTGGCCGGAGCCGGGCGGGTCGGACCACCGCCGTCCGTCACCTCGACGGTGAGCCTCCCGGACGTGTCGACCCGCCACGCGGCCCGGACGTCACCGTCCCCGGCGAGGGCGTCGCCCAGGGGCCTGCCGTGCCGGCACGCATTGCTCAAAAGTTCGGAAAGGATCAGTACGGCGTCGTCGATGACCGATTCCGCCACTCCACCGGTACGCAGTTGATCCCGCATCCGATGTCTTGCTTTCCCCACGCCCGCAGGGCCATGGGGAACGGCCATGCTCGACGACGTGGGCACCTCCCGTGCCACCACCAACGCCACCCCCGAGACCTCCTTTGCCCCACGCCACGGTGTGGATGCCCCCGCGGACTGGACCGGAAACCGGCCAGTCCACGTCTGCTGACGCACTCGTAACGATCGAACACGGACCGAACGCGCCGGTGCACTCCCTGTAATCGCGTGGCTGGAATTCGGCGCTGATTGTCGATACTTCGGGGCCGGCCGCCGCGTCCTCGACGGTGGCTTTCGGACGGCCCAGCGCGAGGTCAGCGACCGAGTTGGCGCAGCACCGCGCGTGGGCGGTTGGTGATGATGGCGTCGATGCCCAGCTCAAGGCAGAGATCGACGTCCTCGGGTTCGTTCACCGTCCAGACGTGGACCTGGTGACCGGCTCTTTTCAGCCGTTCGATGTAGCCGGGGTGACTGCGTACGATCCGCATCGAGGGGCCCGCGATCCGGACACCGGCGGGCAGCCGTCCGTCGCGCAGCCGGGGCGAGATGAACTGCAGCAGATAGACCGTCGGCAGCGTCGGGGACGCGGACCGGACGCGGTGCAGGGAGCGGGCCGAGAAGCTCATGACGCGTACCGGTGAGGTGGCGGCGCTCGCCGGGGCGTCCAGCCCGAAGCGCTTGAGAAGGAGCAGCAGCCGATCCTCGACCTGGCCCGCCCAGCGCGTGGGGTGCTTGGTCTCGATGGCCAGCTCCACGCGGCGGCCCGCGTCGGCGACGAGTTCGAGCAGCCGCTCCAGGGTGAGGACGGAGGTGTCCTCGGGGTCCCCGGGGCCGTACTCCCAGTCGGGGGACTCGTCGCGGTTCTTCCAGGAGCCGAAGTCCAGGGCGGCGAGTTCGGCGAGCTCCAGGGCGGAGACGGCTCCGCGGCCGTTGGACGTACGGTTGACGCGGCGGTCGTGCACACAGACGAGGTGTCCGTCCGCGGTCAGCCGTACATCGCACTCGAGGGCGTCCGCACCGTCCTCGATCGCCTTCTTGTACGCGGCCAGGGTGTGCTCGGGAGCCTCTTCGGAGGCCCCGCGGTGGGCGACGACCTGAATCGGGTGCTGTCGTGCGTGGGTCACCGCGTCATGGTGCCACCGTCACGGGGGCGACGCGGGGGGCGAGACACCATGAATGTTTCTTTTTACTATAAAAAGCCCGGTATAAAGGATGGTCCTGGACCCACAGCCACCGCTTATGGTGCTCTGACGTCCCGTGGGAAAAGCTGACGGCGTACAAAAAGCACATGCACACCAGCACAGCTGCATCGCGCCGGACCCGTCGACAAGCGTGAGTGAGCGTGACCGAGTGCGACCGAGAACAACAGCCGTGGATCGAGGAGAAGAGCTGTGAGCACCGAGAACGAGGGCACTGCAGTACCCCCGGCCCCGTCCGCACCTCCCGTGCCGGTGGAATCTCCCGCTGCTTCCGCGCAGGGCGCTGCGCCCGAGGGGGGCGCACCGACCGCCCAGATCCCGGCGGTGCCTCCGAGCGCCCCCGGCGCACCGGAGCAGACACCGGCGTACGCGGCGCCGATGGGTGCCGGGGCTCCTGAGGCGCACGGGTACGGCTCCGGGGCTCCCGGGGCGCCGGTCTCCGCCGCCGAGGCGGGCTGGCCGCCCCCGCCGCCCGCCGTGCCCTCGTACGCGGACGGTGGCGGTTCGGGAGCGGGCGGGTGGGGTTCCTCCTACGAGCAGCCCGCGCCGAAGCGGAAGAACGGACGCGGTGGCCTGGTCGCGGCGATCCTGGTGGCCGCGCTGGTCGCGGGCGGTGTCGGCGGTGGCATCGGCTACTCGCTGGCCAAGAACAACGACAGTTCCACCGACTCGACGACGGTCTCCGCGCCGAGCAGCAGCGGTGATGTGAAGCGGGCCTCGGGCACGGTCGCGAACGTGGCCGCCAAGGCGCTGCCGAGCACCGTCACCATCGAGGCCGAGAGCAGCAGCGGCTCGGGCGGCACCGGCACCGGGTTCGTCTTCGACACCCAGGGCCACATCCTCACCAACAACCACGTCGTCGCGGAAGCGGTCGACGGCGGCAAGCTCACCGCGACGTTCCCCGACGGCAAGAAGTACGACGCCGAGGTCGTCGGCCACGCGCAGGGCTACGACGTTGCGGTCATCAAGCTCAAGAACGCGCCGTCGGACCTGAAGCCGCTCACCCTGGGTGACTCCGACAGGGTGGCGGTCGGCGACTCCACGATCGCGATCGGCGCGCCCTTCGGCCTTTCGAACACGGTGACCACGGGCATCATCAGCGCCAAGAACCGCCCCGTGGCCTCCAGTGACGGAAGCGCCAGCAGCAAGGCCTCCTACATGAGCGCCCTGCAGACGGACGCCTCGATCAACCCGGGCAACTCCGGTGGCCCTCTCCTGGACGCCCAGGGCGCGGTCATCGGCATCAACTCGGCGATCCAGTCCTCGGGCAGCGGTGGCCTGGGCGGCACCAGCCAGTCCGGCTCCATCGGCCTCGGCTTCGCGATCCCGATCAACCAGGCGAAGCACGTCGCCCAGCAGCTGATCAAGACCGGCAAGCCGGTCTACCCGGTGATCGGCGCCTCGGTCTCCCTCGAGGACGGCACCGGCGGCGCGAAGATCACCGAGCAGGGCGCGAGCGGCTCCGCCGCGGTCACCTCCGGCGGCCCCGCCGACAAGGCCGGCCTCAAGCCCGGCGACGTCATCACCAAGCTCGACGACCAGGTGATCGACAGCGGCCCGACCCTCATCGGCGAGATCTGGACCCACCAGCCCGGAGACGTCGTCAAGCTCACCTACACGCGCGACGGAAAGACCCACACCGCCGAGGTCACCCTCGGACAGCGCGAGGGCGACAGCTGACCGGTTGGTCTTGTCCCGCGCCACCGGCGCTCGTCGGTGGCGCGGGGTGGGATGCCGGAGCGGCCTGAGGGAACGGTCTTGAAAAACGTGAGGACGCGAAAGCGTCCCCGTGAGTCCCGATCTCGCTCACTCCGCAGGTCATCGACATGCTGGTCAGAAGGGGTGCCTCTCGCTGAGAGGCACCCCTTCTGCGTGGAGTCTGCCTCACCTTGATCTTGTTCTGTCACGCTGTCGATCAGTGCGTGTGGACCAGGCGTGGACCAAATGGTGCGCCGTGACGAAACCGATGAACTGCCCACCGACCAGGGCTTATACGGTGGACGGCGGCCACTTGGGTACCCGATCATGCGCTCATGCCCCTGAGAGACACCCTTGCCCGAGTCGATGCAGACCTGGCCGCCGGCCGGGTTCCCGTCGCGCGTCAGCGCCTGCGCGGGCTGGTGTCGTCCTTTCCGAACGACCTGATGCTTCGTCGCCGCCTGGCCGAGGTGTACCGACTGTACGGAGAGCCCGCGGAAGCGGGCCGCTGGATGTACCTCGAACAGGACCGGGACGCATCTGAGACCACGGCCTTCGAGGCGAGATACCGCACCGCTCCGCAACGTATGCGGGCACTTGCCTGGCATGGCCCTGAGTCGCTGGCCCCATCGGCCTTTGCCAGACAACAACTGGCAGCGGTACGAGCAGCCTGCTCCGAAGCCATGGGGCACCCCGTCGACTGGGACACGGCGTCATCCGGCCGGAAGACAGACGGCGGGGGCAGCGCCATCGCCGACTTCCTGGCAGGGGCTGGATGCCTGGTGGCGGTCCTCGCGTTCCTGGCGATCTGGGTGAACGGGCTCGTTGCCCTCTTTGATTGACTCGAGTCGCCGGGGGCTGTGGGGGCGCCGCTCAAGGTTCGATACGACCGGTCCAAGACTTCCCTGAACGGGACACCGGGCGGGGTGAAATGATCTCTGCGTGGTGCCCTCGAACTGCTTCCGCAGCCGCTCAGGGCACGGGCCGTACTCGCCTATCGGCAGGAACGGCTCGATCAACTTTTATTGCCAGGACAGGAATCCGAAGAACGATCACAACATCACACAGGCCTTAGGGCCGCGGACCGGGTGCTGATGATCGGCGCAGTGGGCATGGGGTGCGGAACAGGCCAGTGGACCCCGTGTGGACCATGCCCCCGCGAGACGCTTGGGGCCGGGTAGGCTGTACCCGCTCCGCCCCTGGTGGGCGGGGCAAGGGTGGGTTGCCCGAGCGGCCTAAGGGAACGGTCTTGAAAACCGTCGTGGCAGCGATGTCACCGTGGGTTCAAATCCCACACCCACCGCGCAGGTCAGAAGCTTTGCAGGTCAGAAGGGGTGCCCCTCTCCGGAGCGGCACCCCTTCTGCGTGACCTTGTCTCACCCTGGCTCGCCGGTTTCCCAGCTTTGACCAACGCGTGCGGCCAACCTGCGGCCAGGATTCACGACCCCTCCACTAACCCGCCCACGGTGTCGGGAAGGTCGTCGTCGTGGGTGTCGGCTATGAGCTCGGCGAGGGTGAAGTGAGCTTCCTCGTTCGACATCCGGTTTTCGACGCGCACGAAGTAGCTGCGTTCGGAGACGCGGAAGACCCGTCTCCTCTGGCGCCGGCGTCCTGCTGAGGTGAAGGCTTCTTCAAAGGTGTTGACGATGTGCAGCATCGCGGCCAGGGCTTCGGCCTCCGTCCCTTCG
The DNA here is from genome assembly GCF_036227505.1 of Streptomyces sp. NBC_01450. Lineage (NCBI taxonomy): Bacteria > Bacillati > Actinomycetota > Actinomycetes > Kitasatosporales > Streptomycetaceae > Streptomyces > Streptomyces sp. NBC_01450. Next base: position 6,024,281 of record NZ_CP109480.1, read on the forward strand.
AGTTCACGATGGACGGTGTACCGGAAGGCTTCCGCCTGGCCCTCAGCTTGCAGGACGGCCCATCGGGGCATGGTGTTCTCCAGTCCGTGAGACGGCGTGAGCCGTCAATTCACATGCCCCGTCGCGCAGTCGGCTCAAAACTGACTTCGGGTCCGATGCCCTTGGCGCCGGGAGAGTATCGGAATCGGGACGTTCCGGGGCCCGTCTTTTGGATCTCACGACGGGGGCACGGCTGCTGGATGCCGGGTCGGGCCTTGCGGCTGAACTTCTGGGCTCTCGGATTTTGAGGGAAACGAAATGGAAGAGGGCATTCCGATCTCTAGTGTTTCTCGATCACTGTCCGGGGCGGGGTAACGCCATCCGGGACGCCGAGGCGATCGTCGCGCGGGCCTCGCGTTCGGTGAGGCCGGTGCGGAGGGCGGCCTCGACGAGTGCGGTGGTCAGTTCCGGGCCGATGCCGTTCTCGTAGGCGCGGCAGGCGGCCCAGAAGAGGCGGGTGTTGCGCTGGCCCTCATGGGCGGCCAGCACGAACTGGACCAGCCCCTGCCCGTGTTGGCCGGTTGCGGGGGGCGCGTGGTGGTGCGTGCGGGGTGGGGGCGTGAGCAGGCGCAGGAGTTCGCGGGGACAGGGCGCGGGCGCCAACAGGGTGGTGCCCGGGGCCGTTCCGTACACGCCGTGCTCGGTGCGGGAGCCGGGGCCGACCAGGTAGCCGCCGGCGCCGCGGATGTCGATACCCGGGGCCAGTCGGCTCGCCGAGTTGGGGACGACCACGTCGGGCGGTCCGGTCAGCCAGAGGTGGCGGCCGCCGCTCGGGGTCAGCACGACCACTGTCTCCGGGATCGTGAACAGGTGGCGCAGAGCCAGTTCGCGCAGGGCGGCCGAGGAGTCCGTACCGGATTTGGTGTCGAGGTCGATGCCGATGAGGTGGTGCGGGTCGAGGCCGCAGGCGATGCCGTAGCCGGTCGCCCAGGGTGCGGCGGCGAAGAGCGCGCGGATGCGGCGGGGGTCGGTGGTGGCGTCGTACACGCCGTGTCCGAAACGGCCGCATTCGCCGTGACAGGGAGGGGTCGTCGGGTCGGGATCGGGGTCGTCGCGGTGGGGGGAGCGCAGGGCCGGGAGCTTCGTGCGGGACAGCGGGATCACCGCGAGGCCGCGTTCGGCGGCGGACAGGGCATGGGCCAAGGCCAGGGTCGTGGCCTGCCGGTCGATGGTGGCCATGCATCTATGTTCGTACGAATGTTCGAAGAAGGGAAGGGTTCGCCGGGCGTAGGGGTGCCGGAAGGGGATTCGGCAGGGATTGATGAGAAAAGTGACGGAACGGTTCCTCTCTTGGGGTGTCCGGGGGTGTCCGAGGGTGAGCTGTCCGATCCGGCGTGATCTGGGGTTTCTTGTCATGAAGAGGGTTTATCGACATGTACTCACGCTTGAGGGCGAATCACGGCTTCCGGGGTGGTTCGCCGGGGATCCCGTGGGCAACTCTGGACTCGCGACGTCGTGATCAGCGCCGGGGTGGTCGGCCAACCGCCTTGGAACGAGCAGTACTTCCCGGTTCGCGCCGGTCCGTACATCCGGTTCTTGGAGGAATTCACATGGCAAGCATCCGCACCGCCCGTGTTCTCGCCGCCGTCTCGGCCCTGCCCCTCGCTGCCGCCCTCTTCACGGGTGTCGCCGCGGCGGACAACGGCGCGTTCGCGGACGACGGATCGAACGCGGGCGTGGCAACCGTCAGCGGCAGCGGGGTCGGACACGACAACAAGGGCAACTCCTCGACCACACAGCAGCAGGCGGTCGGCTTCGGGGCCTCGAACCACAGCAACACGGCTCAGGTCAAGAACTCCGCGTTCACGGCCATCGACCAGTCGCACACCGTCATCAACTTCACCAAGCTCTGGTGAACCGGGGCCGGTTCGCCCGACCTCGACGGGCTCACCGGCCTTGAAGCACCGTGTGGGGTGCTCCGTGGGGTAGTTACGCGTCTGTGCGACGGTGCTTCGGTGCCGTCGCGCAGGCGTTTTCGCGTGCCAGGCGCCCGTAGTGCAGGCGTTTTCGCGTGTCCGGCCTCGACGGGTCCGTCGTGACCTTGACAGCTCCCGATATCTGACGGACAGTCAGAAAACCTTGTTCGCACGAGGTCCGGGAGGGCCGCCGCCGTGCACCTCGCCCCCACCGAGCGCCAGCAACGGCTGCGCGCCGAACTGCGTACGTACTTCCGGGACCTGATGCCCGACGGTCCCCCGCCCGCCGACGACCCCGGCGCGCAGCGCGCGCTGCTGCGCCGCATCGGCGCCGACGGACTGCTCGGCATCGGCTGGCCCGTCGCGTACGGCGGCCAAGGGCGCGGAGCCGACGAGCAGTTCGTGTTCTTCGACGAGGCGTACCGGGCCGGTGCACCGGTGTCGATGGTCACGCTGAACACTGTCGGACCGACCCTCATGAAGTACGGGAGCGAGTCGCAGAAGGAGTACTTCCTGCCGCGCATCCTCAGGGGCGACCTCGTCTTCGCGATCGGGTACTCGGAGCCTTCGGCGGGCACGGACCTGGCCTCGCTGCGCACGCGCGCCGTGCGGGAGGGCGAGTCCTGGCTGATCGACGGGCAGAAGATCTTCACCTCCAACGCCCAGCAGGCCGACTGGATCTGGCTCGCCTGTCGCACCGACCCCGACGCGTCCAAGCACCGGGGCATCTCGATCGTCCTCGTGCCCACGGACGCGCCCGGGTTCTCCTGGACGCCGATCGAGACGGTGGGCGGGCTGACCACCACGGCCACGTACTACGACGGCATCCGCGTCCCCTCGTCGAACCTCGTCGGCGAGGAGAACGGCGGCTGGGAGCTCATCACCAACCAGCTCAACCACGAGCGGGTCGCCCTCGCCGCGATCGGCATGCAGGCCGAGGATTTCTACGCGGCCGCGCTGCAGACGGCGAGCACCCCCGATCCGGTGACGGGACGGCGTCGGGTTGACGAGCCCTGGGTGCGTTTTCGGCTGGCCGAGGTGCATGCCCGGCTGGCGGCATCACGCCTGCTCAACTGGCGTTTGGTGGGGGATGTGGGGGCCGGTCGACTGGCCCCGGGCGACGCGAGCGGCGTGAAGGTCGCGGGAACGGAATCGGCGGTCGCTTCGTACCGAATGTGTCAGGAAGTCGTGGGTGCGCAGGCGCTGGTGCGCTCCGGATCGCCGGGGGTGTTCGGGGACGGCGAGCTGGAGCGGATGAACAGGGCGGCACAGATCAACACGTTCGGGGGCGGGGTGAGCGAGGTGCAGCGGGAGATCGTGGCGACCATGCGGCTCGGGATGACGAGGGGGCGGCGGTGAGCGAGGAGGGGGTCGAGCCGGTGGCGCGGCTCAAGGCGTACGAGGGGCGCGCGGCCGCCGTCGCGGGCATGGGCAAGGACCTGGTCAACGAGGCGATGATCCGGCACTGGTGCGAGGCGATGGGCGACACCAGTCCGGCGTACGCGGGTCCGGACGCCGTGGCGCCGCCCACCATGCTCCAGGCGTGGACGATGGGCGGCCTCTTGGGGCACGCGGGCCGCTCGGACGCCTACGACGAGCTGCTCGGCCTGCTCGACGAGGCCGGTTGCACCTCCGTGGTCGCCACCGACTGCGAGCAGGAGTATCTGCGTCCGCTGCGCCCCGGCGACGAGATCACCTTCGACGCGGTCATCGAGTCGGTCTCCGAGCGCAAGACCACCAAGCTGGGCACCGGGCACTTCGTCACGACGCGGATGGACGTACGGGCGAACGGGGAGCCGGCGGGTACGCATCGGTTCCGGATCCTCAAGTACGCCCCGGCGCGCGCCAAGCCGAGGGCGGCCCGGCCGCGACCGGTCGTCAACCGGGACAACGCCGGGTTCTGGGAGGGCGTCGGCCGGCATGAGCTGCTGATCCAGCGGTGCGGAGGCTGCGGCACGCTGCGGTTTCCCTGGCTGCCGGGATGCGGTGCGTGCGGCTCCCTGGACTGGGACACGGTCGAGGCGAGCGGTGACGGGACGGTCTACTCGTACGTGGTCATGCACCATCCGCCGTTCCCGGCCTTCGACCCGCCGTACGCGGTGGGGCTGATCGAGCTGGCCGAGGGCGTCCGGATCGTCAGCAACGTCATCGGGGTGCCCTACGACAAGGTGCGGATCGGGATGCCTGTGCGGCTCCGGTTCGAGCGGTACGACGAGGAGCTGGTGCTGCCGGTCTTCCGGGCCGGTGCGGAGGGGGGAGGCTGACATGGACTTCACGCCTACCGAGGAACAGGCGGCCGCCCGCGACCTGGCCGCGCGGATCTTCGGCGACCTCTCCACCCCGGAGCGGCTCGCCGCGGCCGGCACCGGCAGCGACGCCGAGACGTGGAAGGCGCTGTGCGCGGCCGGGCTGGTGGCGGCCGTGGCGGACACGGGGCTCCTCGGCCTGGTGCTGCTCCTGGAGGAGCAGGGGCGGACCACGGCCCAGGTGCCGTTTGCGGCGAGCTGTGTGTACGGGCTGCTGGCGGTGTCGGCCCACGGTTCACCGGAGCAGCGCGATCGGCTGCTGCCCGGGATCGGGGACGGGACGGCGGTGGTGTGCGGGGCGGTCTTCGAACCGGAGGGCGTACGGGCGGACGCGGCGGGGCGGTTGAGCGGAACAGTCCCCGTGGTGCCGTGGCTGCGGGACGCCACCCATGTGCTCGTCGCGGACGACCGGCGCCGGTTGTGGCTGGTGCGGACCGCTGACGCGCGGTGTGCGCCGGTCGAGCTGACGGCGCCCTGGTCGGCGGGACGGCTGACGTTCGACGGGACGCCGGGTGAGCCGGTGGGCGGGGAAGGCGCGTACGACGACGTGCTCGCCACCGCCCGGACCGCCTTCGCGGGGCTGCAGGCCGGGGTGTGCGCCGGGTCGCTGGCACGAGCCGTGGAGCACACCAACACACGCGAGCAGTTCGGACGTCCGCTCGCCGCCAAGCAAGGTGTCCAGCTCCGGGCCGCGGACGCGTACATGGACACCGAGGCGATACGGGTGACGGCGTACGAGGCGGCGTGGCGGCGCGACGCGGGGCTCGCGTACGCGACGCACGCGCTGACCGCGGCCTGGTGGGCGTCCGAGGCGGGTCAGCGGGTCGTGCACACGGGCCAGCATCTGCACGGCGGGACGGGCGCCGACCTGGAGCATCCCGTGCATCGGCACTTCCTGTGGGGACGGCAGCTGGACGCCTACCTGGGGTGCGGCAGCGAGGTCCTCCAGGAGCTGGGGGAGCTGATCGCGAGCGGGGAGGCGGAGACGTGAGGGCCGGAGAAGGGGAGCGCGTGCGGGTCGGTGACGAGCTGCCTCCGCTGGAGATCGAGATCACGCGCACGCTGATCGTGGCCGGGGCGATCGCGTCCCGGGACTACCAGGACGTCCACCACGACGCCGAGCTGGCACGGCACAAGGGATCCCCCGACATCTTCATGAACATCCTGACCACCAACGGCCTCGTCGGGCGGTACATCACGGACCACTTCGGGCCGGAGGCCGTCCTCCGGAAGGTGACGATCCGACTCGGGGCGCCCAACTACCCCGGCGACACGATGGTGTTGACCGGCAGGGTCGAGGAGGTCGACGGCGACACCGCGACCGTGCGGGTCGTCGGGGCGAACGGCATCGGCAGACATGTGACCGGGACCGTGACGGTCACCCTGCCGCCCGGAGGTGTCTCGTGAGCGTGCGCACGAGGGACCGGCTCGGCGGCCGGGCGGCGATCGTGGGGATCGGAGCCACCGAGTTCTCCAAGGACTCCGGGCGCAGCGAGCTGACGCTTGCCGTGGAGGCGGTGCGGGCGGCGCTCGACGACGCGGGGCTGACGCCGGCCGAGGTGGACGGGATGGTCACGTTCACGATGGACACCAGCCCGGAGATCACCGTCGCCCAGGCGGCCGGGATCGGAGAGCTGTCCTTCTTCTCCCGGGTGCACTACGGAGGCGGGGCGGCCTGCGCGACCGTCCAGCAGGCGGCGCTCGCGGTGGCGGCCGGGGTGGCCGAGGTCGTGGTCTGCTACCGGGCGTTCAACGAGCGGTCGGGGCGGAGATTCGGGGCGGGGGTGCAGCAGCGGGAGCCGTCGGCCGAGGGGGTCGCGCTGGGCTGGGCCCTGCCGTTCGGACTGCTCACCCCGGCGTCCTGGGTGGCGATGGCGGCCCAGCGGTATCTGCACACGTACGGGCTGACCCCCGAGGCGTTCGGCCACGTCGCCGTGGTGGACCGCAAGTACGCGGCGACGAACCCGGCGGCGTACTTCCACGGCAGACCGATCACCCTCGCCGAGCACGCGGCCTCGCGGTGGATCGTGGAGCCGTTGCGGCTGCTGGACTGCTGCCAGGAGACGGACGGCGGCCAGGCGTTGGTCGTCACCTCCGTGGAGCGTGCCCGGGAGCTGCCGCGGCCGCCCGCGGTGATCACGGCGGCCGCCCAGGGCGCGGGCCGGGCGCAGGAACAGATGACGAGCTTCTACCGGGACGAGCTGACCGGGCTGCCGGAGATGGGGGTGGTGGCGCGACAGTTGTGGCGGACCTCGGGGCTGACTCCTACGGACATCGACGTGGGCATCCTGTACGACCACTTCACGCCGTTCGTGCTGATGCAGTTGGAGGAGTTCGGGTTCTGCAAGCCGGGGGAGGCCGCGGACTTCGTCGCCGAGGAGCGGTTGCCGCTGAACACCCACGGCGGGCAGCTGGGGGAGGCGTATCTGCACGGGATGAACGGGGTGGCCGAGGCCGTACGACAACTGCGCGGCACGTCCGTGAACCAGATACCGGGCGCCCGCAGCACCCTGGTCACCGCGGGCACCGGGGTTCCCACGTCGGGGTTGATCCTGGGGGCGGACGGGGGGTGAGCACGCTGTCGGGCTCGCCCCGTCTTCCCTCGCGGCACAGGGCCCCCGGGGCCTGTCGGGGACACCCCGGGTAGTACCGCAGTCGCCGCCGTACTACTGCCGTACGGGTCTCTCAGGGGTGAACCCTCAGGGTGCGGGCGCCGCTCGTCCACCCTCAGGAGGTGGGGTCAACCCCCCTCCTACAACCTGAGGGGGACACCTCTTCGGGACCTGCGGCCGATCCGAAAGAGTAGGGGTCACTCCTAGCGTGGAGCCATGACCACACTCGTCCGCACCAGCGGTTCGAGCGTCGGGACGCGGACCCTTCCGTACCCGTCGTTCTCGTCGTACATGAAGGCCCGCCAGCCGGTGCTGCTGCGTACCGCCCGCTCGCTGACCGCGAACCCGAGCGACGCCGAGGACCTGCTGCAGACCGCGCTGACCAAGACCTACGTCGCGTGGGAGCGGATCGAGGACCATCGCGCGCTCGACGGCTATGTACGACGTGCGCTGCTGAACACCCGGACCTCGCAGTGGCGCAAGCGCAAGGTCGACGAGTTCGTGTGCGACGAGCTGCCGGAGCCGGAGGACGTCCCCGCCGGGGACCCGGCCGAGCATCAGGCGCTGCACGACGCGATGTGGCGCGCCATCATGAAGCTGCCGGCGCGGCAGCGGGCCATGGTCGTCCTGCGGTACTACGAGGACCTGAGCGAGGTACAGACCGCGGAGGTGCTCGGCGTCTCCGTCGGCACGGTCAAGTCGGCGGTGTCGAGGGCGCTGGGCAAGCTGCGCGAGGACCCCGAGCTGGAGCCCGTGCGCTGACCTTCGGCCGATCCGGACCGAACGGCCCCCGCGGAGAAGTTTCCGTCCGAGCCGAATGACCCCTGTGACCTGATCGATCGCCCGGAGCTAGTGACATACCGCGTGGTATGTGCGCAGAATCAGCGCATCCCTTACCGCCTCGTAGGCAATGTCGCCCCGGGAGGACGCCGTGCTGAGCACGATGCAGGACGTACCGCTGCTGATCTCGAGGATCCTGACCCACGGGTCGGCCATCCACAGCACATCGCAGGTGATCACCTGGACGGGTGAGGGAGAGCCGCAGCGCCGTTCCTACGCCGAGATCGGCGACCGGGCCGCCCAGCTCGCGCACGCGCTGCGCGAGGACCTCGGCGTCGAGGACGACGACCGTGTGGCGACGCTGATGTGGAACAACGCCGAGCACGTCGAGGCGTACTTCGCGATCCCCTCCATGGGCGCGGTCCTGCACACGCTCAACCTCCGCCTCCCCGCGGAGCAGCTCGTCTTCATCGTCAACCACGCCGCCGACCGCGTGATCATCGCCAACGGCTCGCTGCTCCCGCTGCTCGCGCCGCTGCTCCCCCATCTGCCCACGGTCGAGCACGTGGTCGTCTCGGGTCCCGGTGACCGTTCACTGCTCGCGGGCGCGAGCGTCCAACTGCACGAGTACGACGAGCTGATCGCGGGCAAGCCGACCGCGTACGACTGGCCCGAGCTGGACGAGCGGGCCGCGGCGGCCATGTGCTACACCTCCGGCACCACCGGCGACCCCAAGGGCGTCATCTACTCCCACCGTTCGATCTACCTGCACTCCATGCAGGTCAACATGGCCCAGTCGATGGGGCTCACCGACCAGGACACCTCGCTCGTGGTGGTCCCCCAGTTCCACGTCAATGCCTGGGGCCTGCCGCACGCCACGTTCATGACCGGCGTCAACCTCCTCATGCCGGACCGTTTCCTCCAGCCCGCGCCGCTCGCCGAGATGATCGAGTCCGAGCGGCCGACGCACGCCGCGGCCGTTCCCACCATCTGGCAGGGCCTGCTCGGCGAACTGCACGCCAAGCCCCGCGACGTCTCCTCCCTCACCCAGGTCACCATCGGCGGCTCGGCCTGCCCGCCCTCCCTCATGGGGGCCTTCGACAAGCTGGGCATGCGCGTCTGCCACGCCTGGGGCATGACGGAGACGTCCCCGCTGGGCACGATCGCCCGGCCGCCGGCCAGTGCCATGGGCACGGACGAGGAGTTCGCGTACCGCCTCACCCAGGGCCGTTTCCCGGCCGGCGTCGAGGCCCGACTCACCGGCCCCGGCGGCGAGCGCCTCCCCTGGGACGGCGAGTCCGCGGGCGAGCTGGAGGTGCGCGGCCCCTGGATCGCGGGCGCGTACTACGGCGGCCAGGGCTCCGAACCGGTCCGCCCCGCCGACAAGTTCAGCGAGGACGGCTGGCTCAAGACCGGGGACGTCGGGACGATCAGCCACGACGGCTTCCTGACCCTCACCGACCGCGCCAAGGACGTCATCAAGTCGGGCGGTGAGTGGATCTCCTCCGTCGACCTGGAGAACGCGCTGATGTCCCACCCGGCCGTCGCCGAGGCCGCCGTCGTCGCCGTTCCCGACGACAAGTGGGGCGAGCGTCCCCTCGCCACGGTTGTCCTCAGGGAGGGCGTCACCGCCGACTTCGTGTCGCTGCGCACCTTCCTCGCCGAGGAGGGCAAGATCGCCAAATGGCAGCTCCCCGAGCGCTGGACGATCATCGAGGCGGTCCCGAAGACGAGCGTCGGCAAGTTCGACAAGAAGGTGCTGCGCAGGCAGTACGCGGAGGGCACGCTGGACGTCACCCAGCTCTGAGATCCTCGGTGGCGGAATGACGGTTGGGGTGCTGTTTCACGTGAAACAGCACCCCAACCGTCGTATGAAGGGACTCAGTTCGAGGCCCGGAGCGTGGCGGGTCAGTTCGTGCCGATGCGCGCGAGCAGATCCACGATCCGTTCCTGCACCTCGACGCTCGTCGAGCGCTCGGCGAGGAAGAGGACCGACTCACCCGCGGCGAGGCGCGGCAGTTCGGCCTGGTCGACGGCCGCGGTGTAGACGACGAGCGGGGTGCGGTTCAGCTGCCCGTTCGCCCGCAGCCAGTCGACGATCCCGGCGCGCCGACGCCGTACCTGCATCAGATCCATCACGACCAGGTTCGGCCGCATCTGCGAGGCCAGGGTGACCGCGTCCGCGTCCGTGGACGCCCGCGCCACCTGCATCCCACGACGCTCCAGGGTCGAGGTCAACGCCAGCGCGATCTCCGCGTGCTCCTCGATGAGCAGCACGCGCGGCGGGTGCTGATCGGAGTCCCGCGGCGCGAGCGCCTTCAGGAGTACGGCGGGGTCGGCACCGTACGCCGCCTCCCGTGTCGCCTGCCCCAGTCCCGCCGTCACCAGCACCGGGACCTCGGCGGCGACGGCGGCCTGGCGCAGCGACTGCAGTGCGGTGCGCGTGATCGGACCGGTCAGTGGGTCCACGAACAGCGCGGCCGGGAACGCGGCGATCTGCGCGTCCACCTCCTCGCGCGAATGCACGATGACGGGCCGGTAGCCGCGGTCGCTCAGCGCCTGCTGGGTCGTCACGTCCGGTGCGGGCCACACGAGGAGGCGGCGCGGGTTGTCCAGCGGCTCCGGAGGCAGCTCGTCGTCCACGGGCCGCGGCTGCGGCTGGTCGGCGACCTCGACCGCGCCACCGGGACCGTCCAGCGGCTCAGGACCCTCGTCGGCGTTCTTGTCCGGGGCTCCTATGGCGTACGACCGACCGGCGCCGTCGGTGGCTCCGGCCAGCCTCGAGCCAGGAGCGGTGGCGCTCTGCCCGGCCTGCGGGTGCGAGCGCGCCGTCGTCTCGGGGCGTTCCGAGGCGGGCTCGGGGGGAGTACCGAGCTTGCGGCGGCGGCCGGAGCCATTGGTCTGGTGCGGGGGAGGCGTCGCGGACTGCAGTGCCTGCGCCTGGGCCGGCACGGCCCCCGGCTGGTTCGGCGCGGTCTGGCGGCTGAACGGCACGCCCTGCCCGAGCGTCCGCACGCTGAACGCGCGCCCCTGCGTCGAGTTGGGGTCGATCGGCGCGGCGGCCTCGGCGGGCAGCGGCTGGGCGACCCGCGGCGGAGCCGACGGCTGGCTCTGGGGCTTCGGCCGCGCGGGCTGCTCCGGCGGGAGGGGAGCGCCGAGGGCGGGAGCCTGCGCCTGAGGCTGAGCCTGACGGGCGGCCGCAGCCGTGGACGCGCCCGGCGGTACGGGCGTTCCCGGCGGCACCGGGGTACCGGGTGCAACGGGAGCGCCGGGCGGCATGGGGGTGCCGACGCCGGAGGTGTCGTCGGCGCTCGGAGCCGGCCAAGGGGCCGGAGCCTGCGCGGGGACGGCCTGCGCCGGGGCGCCGGGCGCGGGGGCGGCCGGCACAGGGACGCCCTGAGGCGGAACCGCCGCCGCGTTCGGCCGAGCCGGGGCGGGCGCCGGGGCCTGACGGGTCCGCAGCCCCGACGGAGCGGCAACCGGGTGCGGCTGCGGCGGAGTGTGATCGTCGGCCGGGTCGTGCAGCATCCCGTCGTGCCGACCTTCGTCCCCCTGGTCATGACCGGCGACGGCGCCGACGGCGTCACCCGCCTGCTCCAGGAGCTGCTGCTGGGCCCGTTGGGCCTGCTGCGCCTGTTCGGCCTGGATGTACTCGGGTGAGCGGTCCGCCTCCGCGGGCGGGAGCGCGAACACGGTCCGGGAGCCCCCCTCCTGCGCCGCGGCCCGCTCGGCCGCCGCGGCCAGCGCCCGCCGACGCCGTCCGGTGGGCTGCGCACCGGCACCTTCGGCAGGAACGGCCTCCGGGGCACCCGGGGTACCGGGCGCGCTCGGGGCGCTGGGGGCCGCGGGCAACGCGGGCGGCAGCGCGTGCTGTTCGCCGTTACGCCGTGCCCGCCGCCCGGACGGCACGGGAACCCCTTGCGGAGAAGCCACCGGAACGCCTTGCGGAGGCACCGTCCCGCCCAGCCCCGTACCCACGGCGGCGGTTCCCGCCGCGTGCTCGGCCGCCGTGACGACCGCGCCCTCCGACACGCCCTCGGCGTCATCGCCGTCCGCGCCCTCGACCGGGCTCGGCCGCCCACGACGGCGCCCGGTGGCGACGGCACCGCCGTCATCGCCGGGGCCCTCGGCCTGCGCGGGCACGGACACCTCGGCGGCCTTCTGCTCCGCGGCCGTACGGCGCCTGCGCCGCCCGGTGGGAGCGCTCGCACCGCCCTCGACCGCCGCCGGCTCCGCGGTGGCGACCTCGCTCTCCAGGAAGGCGTCCACGGAGGACCGCCGGGCCCGCCGCCTGCCGCCGCTCTGGTTGCCGCCGCTCTGGTGCGAGGCCTGCTCGGGAAGGGCGATCTCGGCACCGGTCGACACCGGGGCCTGGGGCGCCATCGCGCCGGCCCCGTCGCCGATCGGCACCTCCAGGACGAACGCGCTGCCGCTCATCCCCGGCACCTCGTGTGTCTGCAGCACACCGCCGTGCGCGCGCACGATCCCGCGCACGATCGGCTCGTGCACCGGGTCTCCCCCGGTGTACGGCCCACGCACCTCGATCCGTACGACCTCGCCGCGCTGCGCCGCGGCCACGACGACGGTGTTGTCCATGTAGCCGCCCGCGGACACCGGCGCGTTGCCGGTCGCGTCGACGCCGGCCACGTCCGCGATGAGGTGCGCCAGCGCCTGCGCGAGCCGCTGCGGGTCGACCTCGGCCTCGATGGGCGGCGCGTGCACGGCGAACTGCACACGCCCGGGCCCGATCAGTTCGACGGCCCCGTCGACACCGGCCGCGACGACCGCGTCCAGCATCACGTTCGTACGGACGATCTGTTCGGCCCCCGCGTCCAGCCGCTGATAGCCGAGCACGTTGTCGACGAGGGTCGTGATCCGCGAGTAGCCCGCCGCGAGGTGGTGAAGTACCTGGTTGGCCTCGGGCCACAGCTGGCCGGCGTCGTCGGCGGCGAGCTTGGAGAGCTCACCGCGCAGCTGGTCGAGGGGCCCGCGCAGGGACTGGCCGAGCACCGAGAGGAGCTGATCGTGCCGGGCGGTCAGCGCCTCGTAGCGGTCCTTCTCGCGCTCGCCGAGCGCCGCGTACCGCTCGTCGCCCGCGGCGATTTCCTCCTCGTGCCGCTCACGCACCTCGGCGAGCTCGGCGGCGTGCCGCTCGCGCAGCTCCTCCAGCTCCGCCGCGTGCTCCTCGCCGATCCGCTCGATGTCTTCCGCGTGCCGGGTGGCCTCGGCGTCCTTCTCCTCGATGAGGGTGTCGTACGGCCGCCGGTCGGTGAAGGTCATCACGGCGCCGACGAGCTGGTCCCCGTCGCGCACCGGAGCGGTCGTCAGATCGACCGGCACCTGGTCCCCGGACTTGGACCACAACACCTGCCCGCGCACCCGGTGCTTGCGCCCGGAGCGCAGGGTGTCGGCGAGCGGGGACTCCTCGTACGCGAAGGGCTCGCCGTCCGCGCGCGAGTGGAGGATGAGGGCGTGCAGGTCCTGGCCGCCGAGATCACTGGCCCGGTATCCCAGTATCTGAGCGGCCGCCGGATTGACGAGGACGACCCGTCCCTCCGTGTCCGTGCCCACGACACCCTCGGCCGCCGCGCGCAGGATCATCTCGGTCTGTCGTTGCGAACGCGCGAGTTCGGCCTCGGTGTCGACGGTGCCCGACAGATCGCGTACGACGAGCATGAGCAGCTCGTCAGGGGTAGGCCCGTAACTGTCGTAGGCCTGCTGGCCGTTCTCCAGATTCGCACTGGTGACCTCGACCGGGAACTCACTGCCGTCGGTCCGCCGCGCGATCATCCTGGTCGGCTTGGTCCGCCCGCGCTGGTCGATCGTGTCGGGACGCCGCATGGACCCGGGGATCAGCCGCGAGTCGAACTGCGGCAGCAGATCGAGCAGCCCCCGGCCCACCAGAGCCGTACCCGGGGCCTCGAAGGCCTCCAGGGCGATGGTGTTGGCGTTGACGACCGTGCCATTGGCGTTGACCAGCACCAACGCATCAGGCAGCGCGTCCAGTATGGCTGCGAGGCGAGCAGCGCCTCGGGATGGCCTGCTGCTCACGAGACGCTTCCTCCCTGTTACCGCACCTTGCCGACCGCGAGGGCCATCTTGCCAACCTGCCCGCAGCGTGTCACGCGAGGGAGTCTACGGGCAGAGGTTGCGCTCGCGACGCCGGATGAGAGGGAGGTCGCACGCAGAAGAACGGAAGAACCTGTGACCGCGCATTTCGCCCCTTCTCTTCCTACCCCGCCGAACCATGGTGTCACCATGACCGAGCCGTGCCGCGGCTGTGGGCGGAGCCCGGGAGCAGGGGCACGAGGGCGTCCCAGCGCGCGATCTGGCAGCCGTCCGCCCGGTCGAACCGCGCGTCGACGGGCCGCCCGGCCCAGGTCCCGGTCACATGGGCGGTGGCCGGACCGCCGTACATCATCGTGCACATCGTGCCGGGCGCCACGGGGGCGAAGGGGTCCTTGCCCCAGGTGGTCCGCCGGTCCAGCGTCGCGCACGCCCTGCCCGCGTCCGGGTGACTGCCGCCACCGGGGTGACACCGCAGTTCGTACGTCCCGTCGCCGCCCTCCGTGTGGTGGACGGTCACGGTCAGCCGGTCCCCGGAATCCTCGCCGCGGGCCGGCGGAGGCATCAGGCTCAGAGAGGCCGGTTCCGCGCGGGCGGCTCCGGCCTGGGCGACGGCGGGCATGGAGGGCACGGCGGACAGCGCCGCGACGGACGCGGCGGCGGTGAGGACGAGACGACGCAACATGACCTGACTAACGCGAGGGGGCCCGAGCGGTTGCGCGCGACCGACGCCCGCGCCCTTTCGCCCCCTGCCCCCCGCACCTCCGCGGGACCCTTGCCCCCGCGCCGCCGCGGGCCCCCGGCACTCCCATCCGGCCTCTCCAGGGCTCCGGCTCCTCACCACCCCGGGGCCACGGCGCTCCGACTCCTCATGACTTTGCTCTGTGGGCCGACTGCCTAGTACCGTGGGAGCCGATTGGTGACAGCCCACCCGGCTGTGTCATCATCTGCACGCACCACTCGCGCTCGCGCGGATGGTTGTGCTGGAGGCGTCGCCTAGTCCGGTCTATGGCGCCGCACTGCTAATGCGGTTTGGGCCTTAAAGCCCATCGAGGGTTCAAATCCCTCCGCCTCCGCCGCAAGATCCGAAGCCCCGGTCCACCTGGACCGGGGCTTCGGCGTTGCGACCCTCCGGAGCGCGTTTGCCCAGCTCACAAGGGGTGCGGCAAACGGATTTCACATGGCGGCGGCAGTCATGTAATGTTCTTCCTGTCGCCGCGAGCGGGCCGAAAGCCCGGGAAGCGAGACGAAGCAGGAAACAACAGAACAAGCACTCGTAGCTTAACGGATAGAGCATCTGACTACGGATCAGAAGGTTGCAGGTTCGAATCCTGCCGAGTGCACAGCAGACCAGAGGCCCTGTGGAGTGATCCACGGGGCCTCTGGGTTTTGCCTTGACGGCGGTGTTTGACGGCAACCGCCGGGGCGGGAGAGCCGTCTACTCCTCGGACGCGAAGTGACGGACGACGGTGTCCGGGCCTGGGCTCATCAACGTCTCGTGCCCGTCCTCGAAACGGACCCGGTAGGGAGGTCCTCCACCGGTCCCGAGCACCTCGATGATCTCTGCGGTGCGATCTTGTTGCCCCACGATCCGGCCATGAACAAGAAGCCTGTCACCAACACTGGCCCACACGGTGGCACCTTTCTGTCGAGCTTTTCCTCTGCCCCTCCCCATGAATTGCTCTGTCGGAACGACAGACGCAGTCAGTTCGCCCTAACCGGTGACCAGGCTCAGGGGGCGGGGCGCGGGGGCCGATCAGACGGCTGCTGGGACACCGGCCGCGCCGTCGTCATCGTCCGGGTCATTGCCGTCACTCCTCAGAGCATCCCCGACGCGATCGAACGCGGAGCGCTGCGAGTCGAGCCGGACGAAGGTGTAGATGTCCATGGTCACGCGGATCGAGCTGTGGCCAAGGACTTCCATGATCATGCGAGCGTCGGCGCCCTGTTCGTGGAGGAGGGACGCGCAGGTATGACGCAGGTCATGGAAACGGACCTTACGGACGCCGGCCCGGATGCCCAGCGCTTCGAAGGAGCGGTTCAGGTTGCGCGGCTCGATGGGAGTCCCGTTCCGGGTGGTGAAGACGAGGCCCTGGCCCGTCCCCTTCCAGTTGTTGCCCGCCCCCTTCCGGTCGGCGGTCTGCAGGGCGCGCTGAGCCCGGAGCGCGGTCACGCATTCGGCGGGCAGGGCCACGCGACGGGCCGAGCGCTGTGTCTTCGGTGCGACGATCAGCAGCTCGCCGCCTACCCGCTGTAGAGCCTGCCGGACGGTGAGGACCCCTTCGTGAAGGTCCACGTCCGACCAGCGCAGCCCGAGCAGCTCACCGCGGCGCAGACCGATGCGGACCGCCAGCTCGTACGCGGCCCACAGCCTGTTGTCCCGGGCCGCTGCCAGGAGCCGACGCCCTTCCTTGGCCGTGAGGGGTTCGATCTCGCGCTTCGTTCCCATGCTCAGCTCCACGTTCCGGGCCACGTTGCGGGGCAGCTCGTCCTCACGTACGGCGTGCTGGAGGGCAGCGCGCAGGATCACCAGCAGAAAGCGCACGGTCCGATCAGACGGGAGCTTCTTGCAGCACTTGCCGAGGGCGCAGCAGCGCCGCTTGTGCTCCGGTCGCTTCTTGTCCTTGCCCTGTGCGCAGCACTGGCAGGTGACGGCCGTCTTCGCGAGGAAGGCGCGTATGTCGCGAGCGGTGAGCCGGATCAGCTTCTTCTTGCCGAACTCCGGGGTGACGTAGTTGCGGACGAGGGACTCGTAGTTGACGTAGGTCGTCTTGCGGACCTTGCCCTTGGCGACGTTCGCCAGCCAGTACGCCAGGTACTCGGCGATCGTCATCTTGTTGGTGGCGACCGGAAGGCCGTTGAGGGAATCGGCCTTGAGCCTGGTCAGCTTCTCGTGTGCCTCGTCCCAGGTCTTGCCGTAGACGCTGCGTCGCTTGTACGTGCCGTCCGTCGTGAGGACGTACGCACTACCCTCCCAACGGCCGTCCTTGCGCTGGTAGATGGTGCCCTCGTTGTTGGCGTTCTTCTTCGGCTGGGCCATCAGGCGGCTTCCTGTTCGGTGCGGAGGGAAACGTAGGCGTCCACGGCGGCGTCGCTGATACGGCGGCAGCGGCCGATCTTGAACGAGGCGAGTTCGCGGGAGCGGATCAGGTCGTGGACCTTCCAGCGGCTGATACCGAGACGCTCGGCGACCTGGTCCACGGTGAGCACGGCCGTTGTCATGCAGGCACCAGTCCTTCTTGCTTGAGGCGTTCGGTATGGGCTCTGTCGTGGCGGACCTGGGCGGCGAGGAGCTCTTCGCCGGGGCGGTAGCCGCTGCTGAGGTAGGTCCACGAGGAGGCGGTGACGAGGGTGGTGTTCTCGTCGTCGACGGGAAGGCCGGCGCGGATGCGGGCGGCTTCGGCCTGGGCGGTGCGCCAGGCACGGCGTACGTCGCGGAGCGCGCCGAGCGTGGTCGAGTAGACGCGCGATTTGCTGGAGAAGTGGCCGCGGAAGCCGAGCATGTGAGCCCACTTCCAGAGCTTGAGGTGGGCGAACTCGGGGAGGTGGCCGAGCGCCCAGGCGGTGCGGATCATCTGCCGGGCGTGCTGCTGTACGGGGAGGTCGGCGAGGGGTTCGGCTTGGCCGGTCCCTTCGCAGTCGGTGCACAGATCGTGGAAGCCGTCCGGGCCGCGTACATAGCCGCGTCCGGCGCAGGGGCGGCATACGAGGGCGCGGTCCACGGTGCCCGCGCCTTCGGCGTTCTTGGTTGCGTACTTGGCGATGTATCCGGCGACCTTGGCGTCCGTGAGTTCGCCGTCCCCCAAGGCGGAGATCTGATCCACCTTGAAGCGGTCGCCCCACCGGATGACGCGTTCGCCGACCGCGTCCGACTCGACGAGGAGACGGGCGCGCTCGACCGCCAGGCCGACGGCGATGCGGAGCGCATCGAAGGTGGCCCAGGCTGGGGGCGAGGCGCTGTGGCCGTCGGGACCGTCGAAGCGGACGACCGCGTGGAAGTGGACCAGGCCGCGTTGCTGGTACTCGGCGACCTTGGCGAAGGAGACGCGGAGGGCCGCGTTGAGTGCCTTCTGAGTCATGCCGAGGTGCTCGGCGAGGGCGCGGCGCAGATACGTGGTGAAGCGTGCCCATAGGACCCCGGCGTGGGCATTCCACAGCACGGCGCCGGTGTAGTCGTAGCTTGCCGGGCGCAGCGGGGTGCCGAGTTCGGGGGCGTCCTGGGGATGGCTCTCGCCGCACGCGCAGGGACGGGGCTTGCCCACGTCGGTGGTGGGGCGATTGTGGACGGGGCCGAAGGAGGGGGCGGTGAGGGTGACGAAGGCGCGGGGGTGGTCGCGGACGGTTTCGGCGACGTTCTTGCCGCCGGACAGTCCGGCCTTGATCAGGTGGTACGTGTCGGCGGCGTAGAGACGGGAGCAGGCGGGGCAGCGGGAGGCGCGGCGGTTGCCGCAGGTGGTGAGCAGGCGTCCGGAGGGTTCGTCCTCGGAGCGGTAGGAGCGGACCACTTGCTTGGTGGCCTGGTCGGTCGTGATCGTCCAGCCGTGCAGGTTGACGGGGCTAGAGCACCCGCGCAGGTTGCGGACCTGCTCGGTCACGCGGTCGAAGTCGTCGGTGTTGGCCAGTTCGACCAGGTCCCGCAGGCCGGGGCTGATCACGTGGCGCAGGTCGAGGGAGCGGCGCATGAGTGGCGAGGTGTCCCTTCTGGCGCGAGGGTGGGCCCGCGGGCAGCAGCGATTCAGTGCGCTCGGGCTGCTGCCCGCAGGCATGGCAGGTCGAGCCCAGGGGCGGGCGACGGTGGGAGGCGCCGGGGAGGTCGGCGGAAGGGGGCGCGGCCCTACAGGGCGGCGTGGAGTGCGGTGGCCATGGGCAGGCCGATGCCCAGTCGCATCTTGAGCTGGGACGCCGTGATCGGTTCGCCGTGCTCGGTGTGGTGGGACGTAGCGATGGAGCGTGCTTCGGTGAGCAGCTGCTCAGGCACCTTGACCGCAGGCGAGGCGGGAGCCGGGGCGATGTGAGGAGTGCCCGGGGCCGGGGCCGCAATGGTGAGTGGCACCGCAGGGAGGGCTGTGGCAGAGGCTGTCTCAGGCTCCGACTCGGTCTCGTTCGGCGAGGGCGCGGCTTCTGCGGGGCGCGCAACGATGTGGAAGGCGCGCAGGAGCTGAGGGCCGACCGCGCCCCAGCCGAGGAGGAGCAACGGAGCCACCGCGTCAACGGCGGCGCGGCCGTAGTGTCCGGCGACGATGGGTTCGGCGACGTTGAGGGCCAGGGTCAGCAAGCCGGAGAAGTGCATCAGGCGGGTGGCAGCCGTCATCTGTTCGGCTGGCAGGCCGCGCAGGGAGAGATAGCGCAGAGCGGCCA
Source organism: Streptomyces sp. NBC_01450 (assembly GCF_036227505.1). NCBI lineage: Bacteria > Bacillati > Actinomycetota > Actinomycetes > Kitasatosporales > Streptomycetaceae > Streptomyces > Streptomyces sp. NBC_01450. The sequence continues at coordinate 6,043,358 of NZ_CP109480.1, forward strand.
GGAGACCGACCACGGACAGGTCCACCATCGGAGCGATGAGCGGTGCGATCGGGCCGGGGACGCCCAGGCGCAGAGCGAGGGACCAGACGTTGCCAAAGGAGAAGACGAACGCCAGCGCGGCAATGACGATCATGACGGCGGTGATGGTGCGCTGAGTGATCCGGTCCTCTGTCATGGGTGTTCACCTCCTTCCTTTCGCTTGGCGTCGTGAACGTGTAGGGCGGTTGGTCAGGCAGCTTCGGCCTCGGCCTTGATCAGGTCCAGGTCTCCCACGGGAGAGCCGAGGACGGATTCGAGGAGGGCGTAGGGGTCGGCGGTGAGGTGTGCGGTCTGCTCGGCGACGCGGGCCGCGTCAGCGTCCGGCACGTACGGCGTGCGGATGCGGGTGAAGCCGGGTTGGGACTGGTGGTTCATGGACGCGACGCCGACATAGGTGGGGTCCTGGAGGTTGATCGGGTTGGCGTCCGGCCATTCCCGGATCTCCTCCCCGAGCGCGGCCACGGCGGCTTCGGCGGTCTTCTGAGCGAAGCTCAGGCCCACGGGGCACACGTCGCGGATGAAGGTCGGGATCGCGTCGCCGGTGGACTTCTGGGTGGTGAGGATGACGAGCAGGCCAACGGAACGGCCCTTCTTCACCAGGTCCTCGACGAGCCGGGCGTTCTCGGCAGCCAACGCGGCGAGCTTTTTGGTCTTCGGGTCGCTCCCCTTGTGGTCGCGAAAGTAGGTGTGGGCTTCGTCGACGATCAGTACGACGAGCGGCCAGCGGTCGGACGGGCCGATGTCCCACATGGACTTCACTCCGAGCACTGTGCGCACCGACGCGGACCGTGCGCGCCGCAGCTCCACCAGCCGACGGAAGAGCCTGTTGGCCTCTTCCAGGTCATCGCCCACGAAGGCGAACATGCGCTGGACCCAGTCGGCATAGTCGCCTTCGTACGCAGCCGACACCTTGCCGTCCGCGCAGGCGAACTGCACCGCACGCGAGGGCGCCCAGTCCGAGAGAAGCCGGTTGACCAGGCTGGTCTTACCGAAGCCGGGAAGGCCGGCCACGGTCACGCCGGGCACCTGTGTGAGGTTCACGGACACAGGCTGCGCGTACTCGTCCAGGCCCAGATCCCATCGGGCGGTCTCATCCGGTACTTCACCTGTGGGGTGATGCTCGGTGGGGAACTTCAGCGGATCGAGTCGCACACCTCGGATGACGACCTGCCCGGGCTTGTCCTGGGTGACTGCGACCCGTGTGCACCGCCAGGCGTCCGCCAGATGCGGGGCCGCCCTCTGGAATTGTTCGAGCCCCACGCCGGGCAGGCAGTTCGCCCGCGCGATCACTCCGTACGCGTCGTGCTTCACCCTCAAAGCGGGTATGAGGACGCGTGGCTTGATGGGCTTGCCGTTCGTGTTCGCCAGCGACGCCAGTGCCGTCGGGGTTTTGTCCGTGGCCGACAGCTTGAGCATCGGTGCGAGACGCTTCCAGCCCCACCGCACACGTACGGCCTGCCGGATCGACTGCCGGGTCATGGCGTCGGCACGCAGGTAGCGGACCACCCACCACACCGCCCATCCGACGAGCACGGCAAGCGCCAGATCGACGACGAGCGGGCCGTAACCGAGGACGCCTTCTGTCGGGGCGTTCGGATCCTTCATATGCGCTTCTCCAACGGGTTGTAGAGGAAGGCCACGAGGGCCGATTCGAGGGCCGCCTGATCCGCCGAGACGTCGAGGCGGGGGTAGCCGTAGCCGATGAGCACGGCCGCTACCGAGTTCACGAGCGATTCGGTGAACCGGGCATCCGGCCCGGCGTGAGGCAGCGGGTAGCTGCGCTCAGCGCCGGACCGGTGAGCCGTGCCGCTCACGCCGACTCAGTGGTCGGGGACACCAGGTCCAGCCGACCCGCGCGGTAGGCGATGCCGTCCGAGAGCGAGCCGTTGAAGATCCGCGCCCACGGGGTGGCGAACAGTTCGATCGGCATGACCGGGACACCCGGCCGAAGGCCGTTGGGGAGACCGGTCTCCGGAACGGTGATCTTCAGAGCCTCGGCACGGTCCTCCTCCATGAAGAAGAGGGTGATCGTGTAGAGCTTCGCGCCGGTCTCACGGTCGGTCGCGAACTGCGTCTTCTCCTGGTCCGCGTACTTCGGCACCGGCAGGGTGCCGACCATGAACGACGAGGTAGGGAGCAGGCCAACGCGGATGCGTGCCATGGGAGTTGATCCTTTCGATTGCGCTCCACCAGGGCGGCGGGGCGTGATCACCATTGAACATAGCTGACCTAGCAGTGTCAAGTGAATCGTGTGAGCTAGGTATCAGCTGACATAGGCCACCTATGTCAGTGGGGTGTGCTAGGGGTGCTAGGAATCGCTACTCTTGGGCCATGAGCCCCGCGCCAGAGAGCAAGCAGGACCGCCGGCCGCCGTATCAGCACGCTGCCGACGAGCTTCGGCGCGACATCTTGCAGGGGCGGATCAAGCCGGGCGAGCAGATGCCGTCCATCCGCGAGCTCCAGGAACGCTTTGGCGTCGCCAACATGACCGCGAGGGCCGCGCTCAACGTGCTGCGCGATGACGGCTTGATCTACACGATCCATGGCCGGGGCAGCTTCGTCGCAGACCACGATGCCGGTGGCGAGTTCTCCGCGAACTACAACGCTCCAGCCTGGTACTTGGCGAACAAGGACGGGAAGCCCCACCAGGAGCAAGACGGGGAAGGAGGACCCGACGACGCCGAAGCTGCCGGGGCCACCCTCACTGAAATGCTCACAGCGCTACGCGACGAGATCCGTGCCCTCAGCGCTGATCATCAGGAGTTGCGCCGTGAGGTCGAGGAGCTGAAGGCTGCTCAGCAGTCGAAGCCGTAGTCCTGAGCTGGGCCACTTCCTCTCGCAACTCCTTGGTCTCCCTGTTGAGGCGGCCGACCATGGCCCGCATCTCCCTGATCAGCGCGGCCATCTGATCCGTGTCCCCGACGTGAATGCTGGTCGACCCCATTTCGTTGTCCGGTATGTGCTCGGTCATCGCTCCCCGCTTGCCGCCGTGCCGTCGTTCCGTACCGCGCTTGCTCGAACCGGGGACTTGCCCACGGCATCCGCGTATCTCTCAGGTTGATCGACCACTGCCCTGTGGGCTGTTCAGAGTTTCTTTACTGGATCAAGGCGGCCCGCCTACGGCGGTCCGCGCGCGCTGGCGGCCACGGGCCGCCGCCGCTCCCTGTCTCCGCCACCGCTCCGGCGGCCCCCGGCCACTCAGCGCGCAACACCGCCAAGGCGGACAGCCAGAGCAGGAAGCAACCCGACCAGCCCGAGTACCAGGTCCCTGCCGAGACGCGCTGAGAGCGACCACACCGCCCCATCGGCCGCCGTCCTGCGACCGGAGACCCGAGGCTGCGCCAAGCGCCGTGTGTGGGTCGACAACGCGCAGGTCGGAGAGAGCGCAGCCTGTGACGCATTCGGGAAGCGTGGCTGAGGGCGGTACGGGGTTGATGGAGACACACGTGACGGGTGCTCGTTCGGCCACCCGCCGCTGTGGCTGACTTTCGATGGCTGAGGCCAGAACCGTTTTGCCGTCGGCCGTACTGCAAGGGTCGTCCTCTCCAACTCGACAACAGGAAGCCAGGGTTGTAGCCGCACCCGCATCCGAGCACGCCGACCGCCCCGGTACCATCGGCACCGGGGTCCTGATCAGGGATTCCACGACCGGACCACCCGGAATGCTGTCCAGGCTGAGGGGTGGTCCGGTCTTCTGTTGTTGGCTTTCGCCGCGTGAGCGGTGCCGGATAAACCGGGGCTTCGGGATCAGCTCAGAGCCTTGCCCACCTCGTAGATCGTCGGGCGATCCTCAGGAGCATGGCTGAGCATCGCGTCGATCAGCTCGCCCAGCTCACCGGGCGCCTTCACGGGACGACGCCGACCGTTCGCCACTGCTTCTCGCTGTACGGGGCGCGGAGCGTCGTCCGGGTACTCGACCGCCCGCCAACCGGTGGCAGAGATGAGCAGGGAGGCGCCGAGTGCGTAGATGTCGGCTTCCTGCGTCGGCTCGGCTTCACCGGTGGCGAGCACGCTGCGAGCGATCTCCGGTGCCTCGTAGTGGACGAGGCAGCCGCGGAACGGGAAGTCGTAACCCTCGGGCACTTGTCCGCCCCGGGCAAGGGCGAGGTCGATGAGGTGCGTCCGTCCCGGCCCGATGATGAAGTGCGCGGGCTGCACGTCACCGTGTGCCCAGCCCTTCGCATGGAGTTCGGCCAGCGCTTCCACGCATCCCAGCGCCGCGCTGGTGTGCGGTGCGATGGACGAGTCTCGCCCACGGCACGGCTCCCACAGCCTGTACAGGTCCGGCCCTTCATGCCACGGCTGGAAGTTCCACGTTCCGCGCTCCCATTCGCCGTACGCGATCTCATCGAAGCCGAGGCGATGCAACACGGCACCCTCCCGTGCGGGCGCGAGCGCGGTCCAGGGCTGGGCAGGCCAGTCGGCAGTGGCTTCGATCGGATAGCCGAGCTTCACGGCGTAGTGGCCCCGATGGCTCTCCACCTCCCAGACCGTGGAGCCCCGACGGTTGATGACCAGGTGCTGAGCCGTGGGCATGAGGGCGTCGAGCACCACGATCGGCAGTTCAGCGGTTGAGCCGGGCAATGTCTCTTCTCCTTCCGGGCAAACGCGGCCGACCACGAGTCGAGGCCGGCCGCATCGCTGTTGTCGTGTGCTACGCCCGACCGTACGGTCGGCCACAGTCCGAGTCGCACTGCGCGAGATTGGCGCCGTTGACGGTCCAGAGGTCGTCGAAGACGGCGAATCCGGCCGCCTTCACGGCGTGTGCCGAGGCGGCGACCTTCTCAGGGTCACGGGCCCCTCCACCCGGCATCGGGCTGTGGTGCAGGAAGCGGCCCGCGTACTGCTCGCACAGCTCGGCGTACTCCTTCGTGTGCAGGATGAGTGCGTGAAGGCCGAGGTCCACGTCGTCCGACGGGACCATGGGGACGGTGGCGGTGGCCGCCGTGACCAGGAACGCGACCGCCTGGTCCGCGATCCGCTCGGCACGCTCGGGGGCCTGCCCGTTGTGGATGATCACGAAGTGGGCGACGCTCTCGAACAGCTCCTCACCAGCCACCGCGCGACCGGTCCTCTGATCGTTCGCCGTTGCCGTCATGTGCAATCTCCTCGTGTGAGGTGGTGCATGGGCATTTACCTCCCGCCCCGATCGCCGAGCTCGGCTCATGGACGGCCGGGAAGCGGGCTTGGATGGCCGACCCCGAACGGGTTGGGGAGCCGGGGAGTTGGCGCCCGTCCGGGGTCGGCCGGTCTACGGGCTGGTACCGAGGGCCATGCCGATCACCAAGCCGCACGAACCGCTGATGCAGATGATGAGCAGGGCCCCGGCGTACCGGCCGATGGCGCGCATCACAGCCCGACCTGGCTGTTGCCGTTCTTCACGGCCAGACGTGCGCTCAGTTCCTCTCGCGCACTGAGCGCCACCACGTTGTCCGGCATGGCATCCCACTCCCTGCCACCGCGGATCGGCCTTATCTGCACACGGCCGCCGATCTCACCCATGACGACGCCGATACGTCCCCTGGCACTGTCCTTCGCCAGTTCACCGATGCCTGGTCTGGTCTGCTGATTGCTCGCCATGCACAGGAGCATCGCGACCCGGGGGCCGCCGCCAAAAGGTCAGGCTGATTACCCAACTTGGGTAATATCGCGGGAAGTAGAGAATCAGCGACGTTGCGTAGCCCTCGCAGTGTGGGAGCTTGCCCAATGCCCGAAGCCGACCGGTCGCAGGAATTGCCCGCCCGGCTGCTCACCGATCCCGAGATGATCAACGCGTGTCGGGTACGGGACTTCGCCAGAGTCTTCCGACTGGTGAAAACAAGAGCCGGCATCTACCCATCGATGATCGCCAGGCGATGCGAGCTAACGCCCAGCCGAGTCGGTGAAGTCATCGCAGGCCGCCGCCAGTTGCTCCACATGGACGTCGTCGAGCGCATCGCGGACGGCTTGCGCATTCCAGGCCACATGCTTGGGCTCGCCAGACGATCTTGGGAGACGCCTCAGGCACTCGTCGTCACCGAGCGCGAGGCACCGCAAGAGCCGGATCCGGAGAAGCAGACACCCGCTTCTCTGCCGGGGCCAGACGTGGACAGCATCCTCGCGTTGGCCACCCGGACAAGCCTCAGCACAGCCACACTGGAAGCTTTCCGGTCGTCCATCGAGGACTACTGGCGACGGGACGACCAGCACGGCGGCGAAGCCCTGAGGCCGGCGATCGTCGGCCAGCTCCGGTATGTGGTCGGGCTCTTGAAGGAGAGTCGACCGCCCTCCATCCAGAACGGCTTGTACGGAATCGCAGCAGAGTTGGCACGGCTCACCGGCTGGACCCACTTCGACGCCCGCCAGTACAACCAGGCCCGCGCGTACTTCACCGAGGCACTGCAACTGGCCAAGGAAATCCACGATCGGCAATTCATGGCCAACGTCCTTGCCTGCATGAGCTTGCAGGCGACCTACCAGGACAAGCCCGCGGACTCTCTCGCACTCGTGACCGCCGCCCAGGACCAGGCCCGTTCAGCCCTGGGCACCACCCCACGCGTCCTGTCGATGCTGTCCATGCGCGAGGCGTTCGCCCATGCCACCCTCGGCAACCGGGACTCCACTCACCGGGCGATCGGGGAAGCGCACCGCCATTTCGAGCAGATTGTCGGCGGCGGCTGAATCCTGACCCGGTGTGGGCGGTCGAGTTCTGACCCACCGGGTCTGGTTGCCGGTGTTCAGTCGGTGTCGTGTGTGGCGGTGGGGACGCGTCCGAGTTGGCGTCCTCGCATGCGGTAGGAGTCGCCTTTGAGGGAGTGGACCTCGGCGTGGTGGACGAGGCGGTCGATCATGGCGGCGGCCACGGTCTCGTCGCCGAAGACCTCGCCCCAGCGTCCGAAGGGTTTGTTGCTCGTGACGATCACACTCGCTCTCTCGTATCGGTTCGAGACCAGCTGGAAGAACAGGTTCGCGGCCTCGGCTTCGAAGGGGATGTAGCCGACCTCGTCGACCACGATCAGCGGATAGCGGGACAGTTTGGTGAGCTCGGTCTGGAGGTGTCCGGCGTGGTGGGCGGCGGCCAGGCGGTCGACCCATTCGGCGGCGGTGGCGAACGCGACCCGGTGGCCGGCCTGGCAGGCGCGGACCGCGAGTCCGATCGCCAGGTGTGTCTTCCCGGTTCCCGGCGGTCCCAGAAAAACAGCGTTGTCCTTCGCGGCGATGAAGTCCAACGTGCCCAGATGGGCGAGCTGTTGGCGCGTTATGCCGCGCAGATGGGTGATGTCGAGTTCCTCGATCGTCTTGATCGCGGGGAAGCGGGCGGTGCGGATGCGGGCCTCGCCGCCGTGGGACTCGCGGGCGGAGACCTCCCGCTGGAGGCAGGCGACGAGGAACTCGGTGTGGGTCCAGGTCTCCTTCAGGGCGCGTTCGGCCAGGCGTTCGGCGGCGTCCAGCAGGGCCGGGGCCTTCATCGCCCGGGCCAGGAAGGACAGGTCGGCGGCGGTCTGACGGCCGGTCCTGGGCCCCGCCGCCGCGGCGGCGGTCTTGGTGGTGGGCATCAGGAGACCTCCGGATCATCGGCTTGGCCGCCGCCCTCGATGAGGGTGAACATGCGGTCATAGGAGTCGAGTTGGCGTTGTTCGACCTCGACGAGATCACTGGCGGTGGCGGCGTTGTGCCGGCGGGCGGCCTGGGCCTGGGAGGCTTGGTGGTGGCGGTAGTCGCCGCGCAGAACGGCGGCGGCGCGGGCATGGACCGGGTCGGTGATGGTCTGCTGCTTGGCCCAGCACCGTGGATGGCGGGCGACTTCCGCCCCGCCGGGGGCGAGGGTCACGACGACCTCGTCGGTGTCGGTGCGGACCTGGACTTTCTTGCCGATGGCCAGGGGGTGCACGGAGTAGTCGCAGGTGTCGACGCGGATGTAGTGGTCGCGGCCGATGCGGGTGGCGAAACGCCACCAGCGCGGCGGGTCGACCGGCGGCAGCGTGAGCATCTGGGCCCGGTCGGCTTCCCACCGGTCGACGGGGCGGGCGCCCAGGGTGCGGTGCTGGCGCCGGTTGGCGATGGCCAGCCAGGCGGTCAGCTGGGTGGTGAAGTCGTCGGGCCCGGTGAAGGTGCGGCCCGGCAGGAAGCTCGTCTCCAGGTAACCGTTGGCCCGCTCCACCAGCCCTTTCGCTTCTGGATCACGGGGCCGGCAGAGGTAGATCCGGGTGGCGAGCAGGCCCGCGAATGCGGCGAAGTCGCCGGTCACCTTGCCGCGGCCGATGCCGGCCTCGTTGTCCCAGACCAGCATCCGCGGGACCGCGTTCCAGCCGGTCAGCAGCTTCCAGTGGCCGTCGATCAGGTCGCCGGTGGTGCGGGTGGGCAGCATCCGTGCGGCGATGATCCGCGAGTATCCCGAGACCATCACGAGCACTGGAGGACGGCCGGACTGCCCGTATCCGAGCGGGATGTCGACGGGTGGGAACCACAGGTCGCACTGGGCCAGCTCGCCGGGCTGATAGGTGGTGCGTGAGACCGGATCGACGGGCAGATAGGCGGGCCGCAGCTCGCGTACGCGTTCCTTGAGGACGGTCATGCCACGGTCCCAGCCGATCCGCTCGGCGATCACCGTCGCGGGCATCGTCGGAGTCTGCTTCAAAAGCTCCCGGATCTGCGGCTCGACCGTGTCGACCGCCGAACCCTTCGCCGGCCGGGAGTAGAGCGGTGGCCGGTTGGTGGCCAGGGCCCGCTTCACGGTGTTCTTCGAGATGCCCAGCTGCCGGGCGATCGCCCGGATCGGCATCTGCTCGGCCCGGTGCAGCCTGCGGATCTCTGCCCAGTCCTCCACGGAAATCACCCTCTTCTCCTGACCTTCGATCAAGATCAGGTTGGTCAGAAGACCACGAAGTGGGTCAGTTTTGATCCGCCGTCAGAGGGTCACGATTCACCCGTCGCCGACACAGATCGGGGCAAGTGACCCGGACCCGTCATGGGTGAACTACTTCGATGAGCCAAAACTCATCGTGGACACGGGCATCGCCCACGGCCGACTCGGCGAAGCAGCAACCGCCGAACCTTTGATCGCGGATGCATTGCGGCGGGAAGACCGCACCAACCAGCGCGGCCGTGCGTTTCACGCGTTCTGGCTGGCTCGTACGCAGTTGGACCAAGGCAAGCTTGATCAGGCGTGCGACACCGCCACGCAGGCTCTGGTGCCCGCGTCCGCGGTGGCGTCCGAGCGAGTGTCGGGCCATCTCAGGGAGTTCTACGACCAGTTGGCCCCGCACAGGCAAGAGCCCGTAGCCCTGGCCTTCGAGGCGCGGCTACGGGAGCTCCTCCCACCAGTCAGCGGATCGCTTCATCCATGAGCAGGTACAGCAGGCCGACGAGCGATCCACTGCTCACGATCTCGCGGCGGTCGATCATCCCCCGCACCTCGCTGAGGGGGATCCACTCAATGCGGTCGGACTCATTCTTCTCCGTAGGCGGTCCTGCGTAGGTCGCGCCATCCGCGCGGAACACGTGGTGCTGCGAGTCGGTGATCCCGTTGGCCGGCTCGGCGTAGATCAGGGGCTTGATGGGGCCAGGACGCCAGCCCGTCTCTTCCAGGACTTCGCGGGCCGCCGCCTCCTCTGGGGACTCGCCGTCTTCGACCAGGCCCATGGGCAACTCCCAGGCCCACGAGTCCGTGATGAAGCGGTGGCGCCACATCATCAAGACCTCTTGGCGATCGTTGACTACGGCGGCCACGGCCAGATGACGAAGCTTGACGACGTGGTACTCCCACCGGCGTCCGTCCGGCTGCTCCACATCGGTCAACCACAGGTTCACCCAAGGGTTCTCGTAGATCGGACGTTCCCCGTGGATCTTCCACTGCATGGCTACGGCCCCTCTCGATCGGTCTCCAGGATCGCAGACTGGTTGAGGGAGGACGCAGGTTCGGCCGATTTCGCGTCAGATTGACGAGATGGCGGCCAGGGCTCGCCTTGGTGGCCTCGGCTTGAAAGGGTGCCCGTCGTGGGCGTCGAAGGGCTCCACTGCGAGCATTGGGGCCCTTCGACATCGTGCCTGGTGAGGCGCCGTCGAGGATACGAGATTCGAACTCGTGAGGGGTTGCCCCCAACCCGCTTTCCAGGTCTGTTGGTGACGGCCCCGCGCGATGCCGGACCGTCTCCACCTGGTGCCACCATCTGATCAGTAGCTCTATCTGGATCGGTCGGTGGCGGTCATACCAGTCACTTCGCGGCCCTGGAGGGACGCTGCCGGACGGGGGTGGTGGCTGGGGTGGTACTGCGCTGCTTACCACCCCAGCCAGGGACAGGTCGACGGCGTGATTGTGCTCGGCATCCTGCTGCGTCGATGGCCCGGTTGATCCGTCGGCATCCGCCGGTAGGGCGAACTCCACGCCATCGCAACTCCTGTGGCCTCGAAGGTACTACTTCCATTGATATAGGTATTTCCTGTGGTTAAGTGACGATGTGTCACGATTCTGTGAGATCTCGTCGCGAGTACAGGGGCCTGTGGCCTGACCAGAGCTCACCTCAGCCGCCAGGAAGCCTGGTGATGAGGTCAACGGTGACAAGGAAGGACTCGTCCATGGCAGTGGATGCCATCCCCTCCGCTCCTCCGGGCAGGCGGCGAACATGGAGATTCAGAGCGACTATCGTCATGGTGCCCGCGACCGCGCTGCTACTGACGATGACTTTGATCTCGAACCTTGCGCGCGCAGCTGAGGCCCCCGTGGGATTGGGGACCGCCACGAGTTACGCGGTCCTGGCCGGTACAACGGTCACCAATGTGGTCGTCCCCCCGGTCCCCAACACGGTCGTCAACGGCGACCTGGGACTCAGCCCTGGGAACTCGGTGACGGGCTTTCCGCCCGGAGTCGTCAACGGAGTGCAGCACGTCGCCGATGCCGCCGCCGTTCAGGCCAAGTCCGACCTGGTCATCGCCTACAACGACGCGGCCAGCAGGGCAACCAACACCGTCCTCACCTCCCCGGGTGACATCGGCGGACAGACGCTGGCTCCCGGCGTCTACAGCGCTTCGTCGTCGCTGAATCTCACCGGGACTGTCACTCTCGACGCCCAGGGCGACCCGAACGCCGTCTTCATCTTCAAGATCGGATCCACTCTGATCACGGCCCCGACGAGCAACGTCTCGCTCATCAACGGAGCGCAGGCCTGCAACGTGTTCTGGCAGGTGGGGAGCTCCGCCACCATCGACACCAATTCCTTCTTCAAGGGCAACATCCTGGCCCTGCAGTCCATCACGGTGAACACCAACGCGGCGATCGAGGGCCGGGCGCTGGCACGTAATGGTGCGGTCACGTTGGACCACAACGTCATCACGAGGGCGGTTTGCATGACAGGCCCGGCCGGGCCTGCTGGTCCGACCGGACCCGCCGGGCCTTCTGGGCCTGCTGGTCCGACCGGATCCACCGGGCCTTCTGGGCCTGCTGGTCCGACCGGACCCGCCGGGCCTTCTGGGCCTGCTGGTCCGACCGGACCCGCCGGGCCCTCTGGGCCTCCCGGACCCTCTGGGCCTCCTGGACCGAAGGGAGACAAGGGTCCGAAGGGGGATAAGGGAGACAGAGGGCCGAGGGGGCATAAGGGGCCGAAGGGGGATAAGGGAGACAGGGGCCCGAAGGGGCATAAGGGAGACAAGGGATCGTGGGGTAACGGCTACAAGAGCGGCAGTCACACGGCTCGATAACATCCGCTCGTTCTCATGGCTGTATTGCAACACGTGATCATTGACGTGTGGTGGCGAGCGGTTTATGCAGACGCTCGGCTGGGGTTTCCCAGTCGAGCGTCTTGCGTGGGCTCCTGTTGAGTTCGGCTGCGACGGTGCCCAGGTGCTCGCGGTCGTGCACCGAAAGGTCGGTGCCTTAGGGAAGTACTGCCGCAGCAGTCCGTTGGTGTTTCGTTCGAGCCGCGCTGCCAGGGACTGGCCGGGTCGCAGAAGTAGACCGGTTGCTGGGTCTTCTCTGCGCTCTTATTCCACGGAGTCCGCGGGAGGGCGCGGGTTCATCTTCGTCCGGTCGTACCACGGCGAACACGCATTTCGAGAACTTCGGGGTCGTCAGCACCCATCGGATACCTGGAGTCAGCCGTGCCCCACCTCACCGTCGTTCTGTTCGCCATCTCGCTGGTGGCCCTCGTCGCGCTGCTGGTCGCGGCCGGCGCGGGGAAGCTCGCCCGTCTCGACGGTGCCACCTATCCGACCGCGTTGTTGAGGGCCGCTGCCACCTTTGCAGCAGTTCTCACTCTCGCCGCCGCTCTGACGGCCGCTCTCACGCAGGTCCTCTCCTGAGCCGTCGCACGCTGCGTCCTAACTCTCTCCAAACCGCAGTTGCGGCGGTGTCATCTGTTCGGAGTTGACGGCAGCCCTGACGGCAACGACGGCACACAGACGCACATGATCGCTATCTTGAGCGATCGCAACAGGAGGCTGTCGGCACTCCATGCGACGTGCTGCCCGATCCTACGGATCAGAAGGTTGCAGGTTCGAATCCTGCCGAGTGCACACAGGTGAAAGCCCCGTTCCGGTCACCGGAGCGGGGCTTTTTCGTGCCGTACAGCAGCGAAGTACGGCAACGGGTCATGGCGATCCGCGCGTGCGGAGTGTTCCGCGGCGGGCCCGCAGGGCGAACGTGCGGGTCAGGTTCCCTGGCTCGATCGGGTGCCGTACTTCGTGGTGAAGATCAGCCCGTGTCGGTCCTGCCGGAGATCACCGGCCGCTTTCCGGTCGGCGTTCTGCTGGGCGCGCCGCGTCACCAGGGCGGTTCGTCCTGGAGGACACGGGACCGGGCGGTCCTTACGCTCGGCCGGCCGAACTCGGGTACAGGCCGGTGCACTTCCGCGAGGGGGGTGGGTTGAGGCCCCGTGCTTCGAGCGCTGCGCCTTGGTGGGACCGGCCACGACCGGCTTGCCGCCGTTGACGACGACCTTGTCGATCGTGATGTTGCCGGCGTCGGCGTCAGCCGGCACGGGTGGGGCTGGTGTCCGGCATGTGGAGGCTCGTGAGGAGCTGCTGGTACGTCTCGCTCATGGGCTTCCCGTTCTCCTTCGGGCCGAGGGAAAGGAGCTGTATGTAGTGGGTGTCGTCGGCGATGAGGCGTGCGGAACCAACGGTGCCGTCAGGGGCGGAGAGGTGTGCGTCGAGGGCGGGCCGGCCGTCGACCGTGGTCTTGTGGACGTCGGTACTGGCGAGCTTTTCGCGGGAGGACGCGCAGTTCTCGTTGTAGCCGTCGAGGAACCCCCGAAGACTGTCATCGAGGTACGCCTGGGCGCCGGGCAGGTCGAGGACCGCGAGGCCGACGATCCCGTCATCGGTCTCCACCATGTAAAGGCGACCGTTCACGCCGTCCTTGGCCTTGGTGAGCTTCTCGACCTCGGGCTTTCCGGGAAGCCGGAATTTGATGCCGCTCGCGGTGTCGGTGGTCTCCACCCATTGCTTGGCGGAGGCCGCGCCGGCGTGCTGATGGTGAGCGTCATGACCGGCGGTGATCGTGGTGGCGGCCGTGTGCGGCGCCGACGTGGCGGCGAAGGCGCTGCTGGGCAATACCGCGCCTCCGACGGCCATGGTGGTCGAGGCGGCGAGCAGCGTGATGCGCTGGAGATGGGAACGGCGAGTCATGGAAATTCACATCCCATAAAAGTGGGGGGAGGGTGGACAATGCGTTGCCGAATGGCCCGCGACTCACGGATTTCCGGCCGTGGAGTGCGTATATCCATTAGGCCCGGCCCCTTGAATGGCGTCATGCCCCTGAATCGCGTGACGCGAGAAGTCGGGACTTGACCGATGGCGGTGGTCCGAGCACAATCCCCGGCTCGCGCGCGGTCGCGGCGGGCTTCCGGTGTGAGTGCGGAGGCTCACGTTGGCGGAGGGGGAGCACTGGTTCCCGGCGGCGGACGTGGCCAGGGATCTCGGCTGCACCGACAGGAGAGCGGCGGGCGAACGAGAAGGGCCCGAAGTCGCATCCCATACTTGCGACTTCGGGCCCTCTCCACGCTAGGCGAAGGCGCAATGGCTCAGTCGCTCTTCCGCAACTCCTCCAGGTATTCGCTCATCAACTTTCCCGTACGGGTGAACCAGTCGTACAGGACCGCGATTTCGGCGGGCGAGTAGTCGGAGAAGAGTTCGGTGACGCGGGCGTAGTGCGGTTCGTAGAGGGCCATGACGCGGGCGACCGCGTCCGGGTTCGCGGCGACGCGGACGCGGCGGCGGTCGTCGGGGTCGGGGCGACGGGTGACGTATCCGGCGCGCTCGAGACGGTTGAGGATCCCCGTGACGGCGCCCGTCGTGACATGGGCCCGCTCCGCGAGGTCGCCGGCCGTGAGCAGGGTGTCGCCCGCCTCCAGGACGAAGCCGAAGCAGGTGAGGTCGGTGACGTTCAGGTGCAGCCGCTGGGCCATCTCCTGCTGGCCGATCATGCCCGTCGCGACGAGGTGGTCCATGGCGCTCAGCGCCTGGGCCGGAGTCGCGGGTGGGCGCGGCGTGCCCTGCTGCATGCGCATTTCCCTTAGTGCGTGAGATGTTTTTGGGGTAGATTTCTTAGCCTGTGAGGGATTCTAGTCCCTCATGTCACGAAGCTCCGCTGTTCGGACAGAGGGAGGCAATACGTGAGTAAGCATGACGAGGGGCACACTCTCGCGGGCTGGGTCGGATTCGGGATCGCCACCGTGGGCGTGGCGGCCATCGGGCTGGGGGTCGGCGCCGACAACGCCCCCGGCGAGTGGGGCGGCCTGGCGGTCGTGGCCGCGAGCGTGCTGGTCACCTGGGTGCTCCATCTCGCCGGGTGGGGCAAGCCCCCGGGGCGTCGGCCCGCCTCGGAGTGGGGACTGCGGGTCAGGGACCGCGGCGCGCGGGAGGGACATCCCGGGTGTGTGGGGTGTCGGCTGGCCGGGCGTGGGAGGCCCGCGGTCCGGTCGGACGTGGTCCTCGGCCGTGAATCCGCGAGCGGTGAACCCGTGACCGAGTCCGCCTCCTGAACGGCTGCCCGACAGGTCCCCGGGCGGCAGCCTGATCGTCGACTCCGTTGTCAGTGGCAACGCCTACGCTCGTGAGTGATGGCACAGACGTGGAGATGTTCGGGCCTGCGATGGTCGGACGGCGGCCCCGTGCTGATGTGGGGCGGCGGGCGGGGCAGTGCGCTGTCCTGGGGGAAGCGGGTGGCCTTTGGGGTGGTGGACGAGGGCGTACGGACGTGTGTGGGGGCGCGGGGGAACGCGTGTCCCGTGCGGGCGGTGGTGTCGGCGCGGAGTGCGGGGGCCCGCTGTGAGGAGTGCGCGCGGCTGGACCGGGCGCACTCCGTGGCCGCCGACACGATGGCCGACGACCCGCGGCCGTACCGCGTATACCTCGCGTGGTTCGGGCCGGGCTTGGTCAAGGTCGGGATCACCGGAGTCTCGCGCGGGCCGGCGCGGCTGCTGGAGCAGGGGGCCGTCGTCTTCAGCTGGCTCGGGCAGGGGCCGTTGATGGCGGCGCGGCGGACCGAGGAGTTGCTGCGGGCCGCGCTGCGGGTGCCGGATCGGATTCCGTACGCCGAGAAGAGGATGGTGCGGGCCGCGTTGCCGGGGGCGGGTGAGCGGCTGGAGGAGATCCGGGAGTTGCACGCGCGGGTCATGGAGCTCGATGACTGGCCCGACTCCCTGGAGCGTGCGCCCTTCCAGGCCGTCGATCACACAGAGGTGTTCGGGCTCGAGGGGCTCCCGGCCGCCGTCGGTGTCGTGAGCGAGCTCGTCGCCGGTGGCGTGGTGAGCGGGGAGCTGCTCGCCGCCGCCGGGCCCGATCTCCATCTGGCGACCGGGCGTGGGGTCGTCGTCATGGATACACGACTCATGACCGGGTGGGAGCTGACCGCGGTCAGTGGTGAGCGGCTGACGGTTCCCGTGAGGGAGTGGGAGGACGGGAGCGTGCTGCAGGACGGGCTTTTCTGAGTCTCCGGGCGGATGCTGTTCGCCAAGGGTCAAGAGTTGGATCCCTTATGGATCCCGTTCGGAAAGGGCCTGGACGGGTGGGGGCGCGCGGCCCGACAGTGGCTGACATGAGCGATCACTCCATTGCACCTGTCGCAGCCCTCGAACCTCCCTACTACGCCGCCGTGTTCACCTCCGTCCGGATCGACGACGACGGAGGGTACGCAGAGACCGCCGAGCGAATGGAGGAGCTGGTGAAGGACATCCCGGGCTACCTCGGCATGGACTACGCGCGCTCGCCGGGCGGGCTGGCGATCACCGTCGGGTACTTCCGGGACGCGGACGCGATCCGGGAGTGGAGCGGGCACGCCGAGCACCGCGCGGCGCAGCGGCGCGGCCGCGCCGAATGGTACGAGCGCTACACCCTGCACATCGCCAAGGTCGAGCGGAGCCATGACTTCGAGCGGACTCCGGGGGCTGAGCAGGGCATCAGGACTGAGCAGGGTGCGGCGGCCGAGTAGGGCCCGGGGCCCGAGCGGAGCAAGGAGGTAGGGCCGAGTGGCAGGAGCGAGCGTGCCCGGCTCGCCGCCCTCGGTGACAGGGTCCTGCTGGGGACCGACTTCCCGAACACCCCCTATCCGTACGCCCACCAACTGCACGCCCTCGAACGGCTCGGCTCGGGCTGGGGGATGACTGGCTGAGGGCGATCTGCTACCGGGATTCATTCGCAGTGCATCGGCCTTCAGGTCAGTGGCGAAGCGAGTCTGTCATGGTGAAGCGGAGCGTCACGGATGCTGTTCTGTGGAGCAGGAGAGCGCGGGCGTCACCACGGCCGACGCGGAGCATCACGGGCCCGGTCCGGCGAAGCCGGGCGACGCCTGTCCCGTTCGGCCCGTTCTGCTCCCCCGGTTCAAGGGGGTATCGACCGTACACACGTTCTCTCTGGTAGTGGGTGGCGCTCGTTCGTACGATCACCGCATGCAGCTTCGGTACGCCTTCAGGCTGTACCCGGAACCTGGCCAACGCCTCGCGCTGGCAAGGGCGTTCGGGTGTGCCCGCGTCGTGTACAACGATGCCGTGCGCGCCCGCGAGGACGCCCGCAGGGCGGGCGAACCCTTTCCCACGGCGGGTGTGCTGTCGCAGAAGCTGATCACCCAGGCCAAGCAGACACCCGAGCGGTCCTGGCTGGGCGGGGTCTCCGCGGTCGTCCTCCAGCAGTCCCTGCGCGACGCGGAGGTCGCCTACAAGAACTTCTTCGCCTCCCTCAAGGGCGAGCGTAAGGGCGCGCAGAGCGGTGCGCCCCGGTTCAAGTCCCGCAAGGACAGCCGCCAG
Organism: Streptomyces sp. NBC_01450; assembly: GCF_036227505.1. Classification (NCBI taxonomy): domain Bacteria; kingdom Bacillati; phylum Actinomycetota; class Actinomycetes; order Kitasatosporales; family Streptomycetaceae; genus Streptomyces; species Streptomyces sp. NBC_01450. The sequence goes on from NZ_CP109480.1 coordinate 6,060,610, forward strand.
TCGATCCGCTTTACGGCCAATGCCCGCTGGTCGATCACCGGTTCCGGGAGGCTGAACCTCCCGAAGATCGGCGCGGTGAAGGTGAAGTGGTCACGCACCCTGCCCGCACAGCCCTCCTCGGTCACCGTGATCAAGGACGCGGCCGGACGGTACTTCGCCTCGTTCGTCACCGACACCGACCCGGCCGCCGACGCCGCCCGGATGCCCGACACCGACCAGAGCGTCGGCTTCGACCTGGGACTCACCCACTTCGCCGTCCTCTCCGACGGGACGAAGATCGACTCCCCGCGGTTCCTGCGCCGCGCGGAGAAGAAACTCAAACGCGCCCAGCGGGAGCTGTCCCGCAAGCAGAAGGGATCCAAGAACCGGGAGAAGGCCCGCCTGAAGGTCGCCCGTGCCCACGCAAAGGTGGCCGATGCCCGCCACGAGTTCCACCACCAGCTCTCCACTCAGCTGATCCGCGACAACCAAGCGGTCGGCGTGGAGGACCTGGCGGTCAATGGACTCGCGCGCACCAGGCTGGCCAGGAGTGTCCATGACGCCGGATGGTCGGCGTTCGTCAACGGTCGTTCATACAGTCTTGGCTTCGGGAGGGGTGTGTCGTGTCACCGCCTCTTCCGGCTACCGAGCTGCGGGCATGTTGCCGTCGCGCCAGTCGTTCACGCGCTTGCGGATGCTGGGGAGCATCGGAAGCGCGTCGACCTCTTCGGACAGGAACCAGCGAACATCCGTGGATTCCTCGGACACCGCCAGTTGCCCGGCCACGGGCCGCGCCAGGAAGCAGATGGAGAACTCCTGTCGCACCTCACCGTCGTCGTAGGCGAAGACATGACGGGGGTTGGTGTACGTGCCGACGATGCCGGTGATCTCTACGTCGTAGCCGGTCTCTTCGCGGGTCTCGCGGAGGGCGCAGTCAGGTAGCGACTCTCCGATGTTCATGGCGCCTCCGGGCAGGGCCCACATGCCGTTGTCGCTGCGGCGCTGGAGGAGGATGCGCCCGGAGTCGTCGACAACGACCGTGGAAGCGGCGGGAACCAGGCTGTTCGCGGCCGGGGCGTTGGGATCGTCCTCGTAGTCGCGCCTAGCCATTGGCTTCCCTTTCCCATACCGGAGTGCCCCGGTTCCACAGTTCGTCAACGTGCGACGCGAAGCGATCAAACATGCCGTCGTCCTGGTGACGACGCAGATGCAGCGTGGGGGCATCGTGGCCGACCCGGTGCGTCAGCAGGGGCGTGACGATCATGTCGTCATCGAAGCGGAACACGGACAGGTGGGCGTGTCCGTCGCTGTACCTCGCGTCGATGCCCGGCTGGCTTCTGATCTTCTCCAGCTCGGCGAGCGTCACGCGGATGCGGGTGGAAAGTGTGAGGGCAACGTCTTCGTCCTGCTCACGCGACCGCGTGAGATCGCTGTCGGGGTCACCGAGCAGGAACCGGACTCGGCACCCCTGGGCCGCCTTCCGCCGGAGTGCGGTGCCGAACCGGGCCTGTTCAAGCCATAGGAAGTAGTTGGTGTACCCCGCGAAGGTCAGCTCTCGTTCAGCTTTGGTGATCAGCGACCGCCACAGAGAGGCCGGGCAACCGGACCGGTAGGGATAGACGGATACGACCTCGCGGTCCGGACCGACCTTGATCGCCTTTTTCGCGGCTGCTGGCCACAACACCGCCTCGTCCTCTCCGAGTGCTTCGCAGGCGGCCCACCGGTGACGGGCACGGGGAACCCGCCCGGTCTCGGTGATCCATCGGCCGACGGTCTTGATATCGACGTCGCACTTCTCCGCCAACTGACGATCTGTCATGCGGGCTTGGAGCATCGCACGGCGCAGAGCCTCATTCACTGGTACCCCCAGGGACGTTAGGCACGCTTCACACGGTATACGTACTCCGTGCCTAACGGTCGCGGAACGCGGTAGGAACGCACCGCCAGGGGCGGAAGTGTGGTGATGGACAAGACCCCCGCGACCGCGCGAACGGCCCGGGGGCATGGACAACCTGAAAGAGCAGGTCGACATGAGTCAAGGTATCGCCCGCTTCGCCGAATCGCCGTTGCGGCCCCGGCTCCCTTCTCCGAGGTGCCACCACTCCGCGCGCCTGATCCACGGTGTGGAGGCGTCGGCGTGACCGGACACATCAACGTAATGCGGCTCCTGCCGTGGTCGGGTCCGGAAGGCAAGCCGTGCTATCTCGCCGGGGACGGCTCCGGCGGCTACCTCTCGCGCCTCGCGGACAACATGGAGGCTGTGCAACTCGGCCTGGCCGCCGACCTCGTCGAGGAAGCCAAGAGAACCCTCGACGGGCGCAAGTGGACTCCGGGTGAACTCCACTTGCTGGCCGTTCAGCTGACCGAGGCTCTCACCGACGTGCACCGCGTCGCGGAGAGCCGGGGCGCACGCCTGGCCGATCCCGCATGGGATGACCCTGACGTGATCGACGACGAGGACGAAGACGACCCCGCACGGCCCGTTGAGGCATCCGCATGAGCCGCGTCGTTCTACGCTACGTGCCCCACACGATCCGGCATGTACCGGACGGCGGAGTCACCTTCGAAGCCTTCTGCGTGGCCTCCGGGTGCGACGAGACATCCGGCCCTCACGAGGAACAGGAAACGGCTCAGGACTGGTGCCTGCGTCATACCGGCCGCACGGGCCATGACCTCTTCCGCCGCGTCGCGACCGACCACGCCTGCGTCACCCGGGACGAATGACCCCGGCCCGCTGAGCGACGGCGAGCAACAAGGCTTAGCGTGTCGGCTGCCCCGCCTGTGCGTCCTCCCCCGGTGGCGCAACGGGCGGGGCTCTCCGTTTTTCGGGGGGCTGGTCCTGACTGGGGTAATGGCGCGCTGTGGGCACGTCGCCGGCCGCAGCGACTTTGGGCGGGAGCTGCCATGGGGCGAGTGAACAGGGGGCCTTACGCTCGCCAGCGGATCGGGCAGTCTCTTGGGAGCTGCCCGCAATAGCCCGATCGGCCCCCTGTTCTTCGAGGCTCGCCCCATGGTGGCTGCCTAAAGTCTCGGAGGCCGTCGACCCCCAGCCCACCACGTCCCGGGCTGAGACGGCTGGTCAACGCTCTCTTCCTCTGGCGTGCTGCGGTGCGGGGGCGCCCGGCGACCGGACGGGACCGGCGGTCACGCCGCATGCCCGGCCGGGGCGGCGGGGCGCCCCGGCGCGCCGTAGGCGCGCCCTTGAGGAAGTAAAGGCTGTTTCGACCGATGCCGGTTGCTCACGCCGGGGCGGCGGGGTAACTACCGGGATTTCAGGCGGTGTTATTGAGGCACCTTCTGTCAGACCCCGCTGGCATCATGTAAGGACGAGTGACGACAGGCGTCGTCGAGGCACAGAGCTGACGCAAAGTCAGCAGGGACCGAAAGGAGTGCCCCATGGACTGCCGCGACCCACCTACACACCTGATCTCGGAGGCTTACCCAGGTTGCGCGCCCAGCGTTCCCATGACGATCAACGCACACGCGCCGTCAGACGACAGGCGGCGAAGTTCCCGGCACGGATAGGGCCGAAGAGTGCGGCACGGCTCGCACGGCTTCTCGGCCCTCACAACGATGACTGACGGGCTAGTCGAGCGGGTTGGGCTCGATCTCTATGCGGTCGAAGTCCAGCCCTTGGCCCCGCTTGCTGGTGGGGTGGATGATCACGGCGGCGAACAGGAAGCGGAAGACGGCGTTCATGCGGGCGTAGTCCTTCTCCTCCTCCAGCCGTCGCCAGTTCTTGCGCGCGTCCGGTCCTACGATGCCTTCGAGCACCGCTACGGGCCGCTGCACGGTGCGGCGCTGCCGTTCCTTGATCCTGTCCTCGATGACGCGGCGCATGGACCGGTATTCCGGAGTCGGGATCTCCTTGGACAGCCACATCTGATTCAGGTCCGCGAGTTGCGCGGCGTCGTCCTCGTCGGCGGCCACATCCTGTGACGGCCGGGTGGTGGTGGCGGGCTGGCGGCCGGTGATGTCGAGCTTCTCCAGCACCTCAAGCGCCACGTCCCGGGTGAAGACTTCGAGCGGCTCGGCGGTGATGGCACGTGTGCAGCGTTCCTGGCCGTAGGCGGCGGCCCGGGTGCACCGGTAGATCGGCTTGGTCCGGTTGCTGCTGCCCGACATCCGCATGCCACAGGTGCACATCACCACCCCGCGCAGCAGGTAGTAGCGGTGCTCGGCAGTGCTCCTACCGCTGTGCGCAGCCCGGTAGGAACGGAGTTGTTGTACCTCCTCCCACTGGCCCACATCGATGATCGCAGGCCACTCGCCCATGCCGATCCGCTGCCCCCGGTGCACCTGGATTCCTGCCACGTACGGCATGGACAGCAGATTGCGGACCTTGTTGGGCTGCCACTGCGCCCCCTCGGCCGTTGTGAGCTGCCGTGCATGCAGGTCCTTGGCTATGGCGCTGGCCGTCTCTCCGTCCAGGAAGCGACGGAAGACCTCCCGGATGACCTCGGCTTCCTCCTCGATCACGGTGTGGCCGACCTTGGCGTAGCCGTAGCGGCGTCCTCCGTGGGGCTTCCCGGCGCGGGCCCGGTCCTCCAGCGCGGTGCGGGTGCGGCGGGAGGTGTCATCGGAGGAGCGGCAGGCGTGCGCTACCTCGATGCGCAGAATGAACCGGTCATCCGGGTCCGACAGGTCCTTGCGGTTGGCCTGCCCGTGCAGCACCACGTGCTGATCGTCCGCGATGGTCAGCAGCTCTTCGAGGTCCTTGGGCTGCCGCATCAGCCGGTCGGGGTGGTAGACGATCACATGCCTGTACGCACCCTCGCCCATCCGCACCAGTAACGCATCCCAGCCCGGCCGCTTGCGGTTGCGCCGCCACGCGGAGCGGTTGTTGTCCACAAACACATCCGCCACCCGCGCCCCCAGCCGCTCCGCCACCTCCCGGCAGATACGTTCCTGACGGTCCACGCCTGTCTGGTCGTCGTCCCCAGCCTGCGAGATCCGGCAGTAGATCGCCGCATCCTCACCAACTGCATTGCCCTGCTTGGCCGTTGTCGCCTCTGGAGTCATATCTAGACTGTATGAACGACTACTGACATTCGTGCACATGCTGGAGTACAAGGCCGCCCGGTACGGGCGGACCCTGGTCAGGATCGGCCGGTTCGAGCCGACCTCCCAGACCTGCTCGGCCTGCGGTGTCAAAGACGGCCCCAAACCCCTGAACGTCCGGGAATGGACCTGTAGCGCCTGCGGCACCGTCCACGACCGGGACCACAATGCCGCGATCAACGTCAAAACGGCCGCCGGACTGGCGGCATCAGCCTGTGGAGCGCCGGTAAGACCAGGACTCGTCCCGGCACAGCGCGAAGAAACAGGAAGCCACGGATTCCCGCCCCAACCCTGTGCCGCGTAGCGGCACAGCAACGGACGAGAAGGCCAGAATCCTCGGGCTCCAGCCCGAGGAGCAAGTCAAGCGAACGGTGCTCGTCTCTTCGCGATCAGTTTCTGAGCGGGACGCCCCGGAACGCCCGGGAACGCCCTCTCAGGAACTTCGTGATCTTCCCAGGAGTTGCCTGAGAGGCACCTGTGTGTTTCTCAGGAAAATCACAGGTTCCCGAAAGCGTGCTCTCAGAGGACCCCGACATGGTGTCCGCTATGACCACGACCTCGCCCCAGGGGCGCACCGAACTGCTGAGGCCGGACGGGAGCCCCGTCCGAGTGCTGGTGGTGGACGACGAGCTGTCGATCACCGAGCTGCTCTCCATGGCTCTTCGCTACGAAGGCTGGCAGATCCGCAGTGCGGGTGACGGACAGGGCGCGGTGCAGACCGCGCGCGAGTTTCGGCCCGACGCCGTTGTCCTCGACATGATGCTGCCGGACATGGACGGCCTCGCGGTCCTGGGGCGCCTGCGCCGTGATCTGCCCGACGTGCCCGTCCTCTTCCTCACGGCCAAGGACGCCGTCGAGGACCGCATCGCGGGGCTGACGGCCGGCGGCGACGACTACGTCACCAAGCCCTTCAGCCTCGAAGAGGTCGTGGCCCGGCTGCGCGGACTGATCCGCCGCTCCGGTGCCGCCGACCGGCGCTCCGACTCCGTGCTCGTCGTCGGTGACCTCACCCTCGACGAGGACAGTCACGAGGTCTCGCGCGCCGGGGAGAACATCCACCTCACCGCGACGGAGTTCGAACTCCTGCGGTTCCTCATGCGTAATCCCAGGCGTGTACTCAGCAAAGCGCAGATACTCGATCGCGTGTGGTCGTACGACTTCGGCGGCCAGGCCAACGTCGTCGAGCTCTACATCTCCTACCTGCGACGCAAGATCGACGCCGGTCGTGAGCCCATGATCCACACCAGGCGTGGGGCCGGTTACCTGATCAAGCCCGCGGCGTCATGAGCGGGCGACGACGGCCGCGTAAGCAGGGGCGAGGACGACAGCCGCGCACGCTGCGGACGCGGCTTGTCGTCTCCTCGGTCATGCTGATCGCCCTGGTGTGCGCCGTGATCGGCACCGTGACGACCATCGCGCTGGGGCAGCACCTCTACAAGCAGTTGGACGGCCAGGTCAGCGATGTCGCCAGGCGGGCGGCGGGCGGTGGTCCGAAACCGGGTGAGCTGGATCCGAACGGCGGTGCCGCGGGACCCGTGAACCCGAACGGCACCTCGTCCAACACTTCGTCGGACGACCTGACGACGGACAAGAAGCTCGAGTTCGTCACCAAGGGGCCGACGCAGCCGAAGACCATCGTTGCCGCCATCGGCAACGACGGCAGGATCGACAAGGCGGTCGTTGCCAACGAGAAGAGCTACCAGGACATGACGTCCACCAAGCTCAACCCGGCGCAGACGGCCGTGCTCGCCCATGTGGCCAAGAACGATGCCCACCACACCGTGGACATCCCGGGCCTGGGTGAGTACCGGGTCACGTACATGCAGAGCCAGAACGGTCGCGGCGCGTTCTACGTCGCGCTGCCCACCAAGTCCGTCACCAACACCATCAACACCCTGATCCTCGTCGAGGTCAGCGTCACCGCCGCCGGTCTCATCGCCGCCGGCATCGCCGGCAGCGTCCTCGTCGGGCTCGCCCTGCGCCCCCTGCGCAAGGTCGCCTCCACCGCCACCCGTGTCTCCGAACTCCCCCTGCACACCGGCGAGGTCACCCTCTACGAGCGGGTTCCGGAGTCCGAGGCCGACCCGCACACCGAGGTCGGTCAGGTCGGCGCCGCGCTCAACCGCATGCTCGACCACATCCACAGCGCCCTGCACGCACGCCAGCAGAGCGAGATGCGCGTACGGCAGTTCGTCGCGGACGCGAGCCATGAGCTGCGTACACCGCTGGCGTCGATCCGTGGCTATGCCGAGCTGACCAGACGCGGACGCGAGGAGACCGGGCCCGACACCCGGCACGCCCTCGGCCGTATCGAGTCCGAGGCCGGGCGCATGACCCTGCTCGTCGAGGACCTGCTGCTGCTCGCGCGGCTGGACGCCGGACGCCCGCTCCAGTACGACCAGACCGACCTCGTACCGCTCGTCATCGACGCCGTGAGCGACGCCCGGGCAGCCGGGCGCGACCACAACTGGCGGCTCGAACTGCCGGAGGAGCCCGCGCTCGTACTGGCGGACGCCGCACGGCTGCAGCAGGTCATGGTCAATCTCTTCGCGAACGCCAGAACGCACACCCCGCCCGGTACGACCGTCACCGCACGGGTGCACCGGCATGGGCCGTGGCTGTGTGTGGACGTCCAGGACGACGGGCCCGGCATCCCGCCCGACCTGCTCCCGCGCGTCTTCGAACGCTTCGCACGCGGTGATTCCTCGCGCTCCAGGTCCTCCGGCTCGACGGGTCTGGGACTCGCCATCGTGCAGGCCGTGGCGGCCGCGCACGGGGGCGCCGTCACCGTGGACAGCATGCCCGGACGGACCGTGTTCACCCTTCATTTGCCCGCGATCGCCGTCGATCCGTTCGTGGAAACAAAGGCGCAACTGTTCTCACAGGCACAGCACAGCGCCACCACATGGGTGCAACAGGGCGTTTGACGAGAGTCGTTCGCATGCGAACCGACTCTTCTCCCGGCAACCTGCCGGCGCGGGAGCACCTCCCGGCCGGGTCCGCCGGTACGCCTGTCCTGGACGTAGTGATCCCCGTCTACAACGAGGAGAAGGACCTCCAGCCGTGTGTGGTGCGACTGCACGAGCATCTCAAACGCACCTTCCCGTACGCGTTCCGCATCACGGTCGCGGACAACGCTTCGACGGACACCACCCCTCAGGTGGCCGCACGGCTGGAGTCGGAGATACCGGAGGTCAGGTCCTTCCGGCTTGAGCAGAAGGGCCGTGGGCGCGCGCTGCGCACCGTGTGGTCGGCCTCGGACGCTCCGATCCTCGCCTATATGGACGTGGACCTGTCCACCGACCTCAACGCCCTCCTCCCGCTGGTGGCCCCGCTGATCTCGGGCCATTCGGACCTCGCGATCGGCTCCCGGCTCGCCCGCAGCTCGCGCGTGGTGCGCGGTGCCAAGCGGGAGTTCATCAGCCGGACCTACAACCTGATCCTGCGCGGTTCGCTGCAGGCCCGCTTCTCGGACGCGCAGTGCGGCTTCAAGGCGATCCGCCGCGATGTCGCCCAGGTCCTGCTGCCGCTGATCGAGGACACCGGCTGGTTCTTCGACACCGAGATGCTGGTGCTCGCCGAGCGCGCCGGACTGCGCATCCACGAGGTGCCGGTCGACTGGGTCGACGACCCGAACTCGACCGTGCACATCGTGAAGACCGCGACCGACGACCTGAAGGGCGTGTGGCGCGTGGGGCGCGCCCTCGCCACCGGTTCGCTCCCGCTCGACCGGCTCGGGCGCCCCTTCGGGGACGATCCGCGCGACCGCGACCTGACCGACGTACCCAAGAACCTGGCCCGCCAGCTCGTCGGCTTCTGCGTGGTGGGTGCCCTGTCCACCCTCTTCTACCTGCTTCTGTACAGCGCCTTCCGCTCGTTCTCGGGCTCGCAGATCGCCAACGCGCTCGCCCTGCTCGTCTCGGCCGTCGCCAACACCGCGGCCAACCGACGTCTGACCTTCGGCGTCCGCGGGCGGGGCAGCGCGGTGCGGCACCAGGCGCAGGGCCTGGTCGTCTTCGGTATCGGCCTCGCCCTCACCAGCGGCTCGCTCGCCGCCCTGAACGCGGCGACGAGCAGCCCGGCGCACTCCACCGAACTCGCGGTGCTCATCGCCGCCAACCTCGCGGCGACCGTGCTGCGGTTCCTGCTCTTCCGCGCCTGGGTCTTCCCGGACCGGCGCGACGAGACGGCGCCCTCGACCGTCGTCGCCTCGCACAACCCGGCCTCGCCCGCCTACAGCACGACAGCGGCGCACCAGCAGCACCAGCACCAGGGCCCGCAGCACTACCAGCACCAGCCGCTGCCCCAGCGCCCGGGCCCGACGGCGCCCCAAGCTCCGTACATCAACCACGACCACAACCAGACCACCGAGTTCCGCGCCGCTGAAGCCGCGGACCGCACCTGGGGGGACGCAACCATGCAGCTGCAAGCGGTGCGCCCGCACGATCACGACCCGAGGGACGCGAGGGACGCACGATGACGATTCAGCCCGACACGAGCTATCAGGGGGGCCTGAGTCCCTCCGGGAGCGCCGAGCCCTCCTGGGGACCGCCGAGCTCGACGGCTCTGCAGGAGCCCGTCGCGCCGCCCACCGCGGCCCCCCGGTCCGGTGAGCCCAAGCAGCCCTTCTTCCACCGCGTCTGGCGCGGCCGGCCCGAGGACCCGCGCTGGGTGCGCCCCGCCTTCCTCGGTCTGCTCGTCGCCACCGGCCTGCTCTACCTCTACAACCTGAGCGCCTCCGGGTACGCCAACTCCTTCTACTCCGCGGCCGTCCAGGCCGGCAGCCAGAGCTGGAAGGCCCTCTTCTTCGGCTCGCTCGACTCGGCCAACGCCATCACCGTCGACAAGCCCCCGGCCTCGCTGTGGCCGATGGCCCTGTCGGTACGGATCTTCGGCCTCAGCTCGTGGGCGATCCTCGTCCCCGAGGTGCTGATGGGCGTCGCCACGGTCGGCGTTCTGTACGGGGCCCTGCGCCGTCGCTTCAGCCCAGCGGCCGGTCTGATCGCGGGCGCGGTGCTCGCGCTCACTCCCGTCGCCGCGCTGATGTTCCGGTTCAACAACCCGGACGCGATGCTCGCGCTGCTGATGACCGTCACGATCTACTGCGTGGTCCGCGGTCTGGAGGACGGCCGGACGAAGTGGCTGGTCTGGGCGGGTGTCGCGGTCGGCTTCGCGTTCCTCGCGAAGACCCTGCAGGCCTTCCTGATCCTGCCGCCGCTCGCGGTCGTGTACGCGGTCTGCGCGCCGGTGCGGCTCAAGAAGCGGTTCGCCCAGCTGGGTCTGTCGGCGGTGGCGATGGTCGTCTCCGGCGGCTGGTGGGTGGCGATCGTGGAGCTGTGGCCCGCGTCCTCCCGCCCGTACATCGGCGGCTCGCAGAACAACTCCTTCCTCGAGCTGACCTTCGGCTACAACGGCCTCGGCCGCATCAACGGCGACGAGACCGGCAGCGTCGGTGGCGGTGGCGGCGGTGGTACCGGCCAGTGGGGCGAGACCGGCTGGAACCGGATGTTCAACTCGGAGATCGGCAGCCAGATCGCCTGGCTGCTGCCCGCCGCGCTGATCCTGTTCGTCGCGGGCATCGTGCTCACCCGCAAGGCCAGGCGGACCGACCTGACGCGCGGCTCGTTCCTCGCCTGGGGCGGCGCCCTGCTGATGACGGCGATCATCTTCAGCTACATGGCCGGCATCTTCCACCAGTACTACACGGTGGCCCTGGCCCCTTACATCGCTGCCGTCGTCGGCATGGGTGTGACGGTGCTGTGGGAGGAGCGGAGCAAGGTCTGGGTCTCGCTCACCCTCGCCGGCGCGGTCACCGCGACCGCCGCCTGGGGGTATGTGCTGCTCAACCGCACGCCCACCTACCTGCCGTGGCTGAAGTGGCTGGTCCTCATCGGCGGTCTGGCCGGCGCGCTCGGTCTGATCTTCGCGGCCAAGCTGGGCCGCCAACTGGCCCTCGCGGCGGTCGGGCTGAGCTTCGTGGCCTCGGTCGCGGGCCCGACGGCGTACACGCTGTCCACGGTGAACAGCGGGCACACCGGTTCGATCGTCACGGCCGGTCCGGCGGGCGCCAGCATGATGGGCGGCCGGGGTGGCGGCCCCGGTGGCGGCGGTGGTGGCGGCACGCGGGGCGGCTTCCCCGGTGGCGGCAACACTCAGGGTCAGAACCAGCAGGGCGGTAACGGCACCACCCAGCAGGGTGGCGGCATGGGCCAGCCCCCGACGGGTGGCACCGGCGGCACCGGTGGCTTCCCCGGCCAGAACCAGCAGGGCAACGGCAACACCCAGGGTCAGAACCAGCAGGGCGGCATGCCCGGCGGTGGCGCGATGGGTGAGGGCGGCATGGGCGGTGGCGGCGTGGGCGGTCTGCTCAACGGCGCGACCGTCGGCTCCGCGGCCAAGAAGCTGCTGGAGACGAACGCGGACGACTACACCTGGGCGGCCGCGGCCATCGGTTCCCAGAACTCCGCGAGCTACCAGCTCGCCACCGGCAAGCCGGTGATGGCGATCGGCGGCTTCAACGGCACCGACCCGTCTCCGACGCTGGCCCAGTTCAAGAAGTACGTGACGGACGGCAAGATCCACTACTTCATCTCGGGCGGCGGCATGGGCGGTGGCGGCAACTCCTCCTCCACCACCTCCACCTCCTCCCAGATCAGCTCGTGGGTCACGGCCAACTTCAAGAAGGTGACGGTCGGTTCGGCCACCTTCTACGACCTGACGCAGCCGACCAGCAGCTGACGGCAGGTCCCGTACCCAGGGCGGTGGCCCGGAGCGATCCAGCTCCGGGCCACCGCCCTTTCCGTACGCCCGGAGAATCGCGTTGTACGCCGTATGGGAACTGTTCTACGGTGTACAACATGTCCACGACTCCCCCAGGGCGCCCCGAAGACCAGGCGCAAGGTCACCCCCAGCGCTGGCTGATCCTCGGCGTCATCTGTCTCGCCCAGTTGACCGTGCTGCTCGACAACACCGTCCTGAACGTGGCGATCCCCTCCCTCACCCGGGAACTGGGTGCGGCGACCTCCGACATCCAGTGGATGATCAACGCCTACTCACTGGTGCAGTCCGGGCTGCTGCTCACGGCGGGCAGCGCGGCCGACCTCCCCCACGCCTTAAGGGCGCGGGGGGACCCCCATCGGCCGCAAGAAGATGCTGATCGCGGGGCTCGTCCTCTTCGGGATCGGCTCGGTGGTGGCCGGACTCGCCGGCTCCACCGACCAGTTGATCGCCGCGCGGGCCGGAATGGGCGTCGGCGGCGCGCTCCTGCTGACCACCACGCTGGCCGTCGCCATGCAGATCTTCACCCCCGCGGAACACCCGAAGGCCATCGGCATCTGGAGCGCCGTCAACGCTCTCGGCTTCGCGGCAGGCCCGCTCCTCGGCGGCTTCATGCTCAACCACTTCTGGTGGGGCGCGATCTTCCTGATCAACCTGCCGGTGGCGGCCCTGGGCCTCGTCTCGGTGGTGGCCCTCGTACCGGAGTCGAAAAACCCTCGGGGAGACCGCCCCGACCTGCTGGGAGCGCTGCTCTCCACGATCGGCATGACCGCACTCGTGTACGCGATCATCTCCGGCCCCGAGCACGGCTGGACGTCCGGCCGGGTGCTGGCCACGGCCGCGGTCGCCGTGCTGGTGCTGGCCGCCTTCGCGTACTGGGAGAGCCGGATCCCGTACCCCATGCTCGACCTGCACTTCTTCCGTGACCGGCGCTTCACGGGAGCCGTCGCGGGAGCCGTCCTCATCGCCTTCGGTATGGGCGGGGCCCTCTTCCTCCTCACCCAGCACCTCCAATTCGTCCTGGGGTACGGCCCCTTGGAAGCCGGACTGCGTACGGCGCCGCTCGCGCTCGCGGTCGTGGCGCTGAACTTCTCCGGCCTCTCGGCGAAGTGGACGGCGCGGCTCGGCACACCGGTGTCGATCGCGCTCGGCATGACGCTGATGTCGGCCGGGCTGGTGTCGATCGCCACGCTCGCCGCGCACGGGTACGGCGGCACACTGCTCGGCCTGCTGCTGATCGGCGCGGGCGCGGCCGTGGCCAACCCGGCCATGGCGCACGCCATCATGAGCGCGATCCCACCCGAGAAGGCGGGCGTGGGCGCGGGCGTCAACGGCACACTGGCCGAGTTCGGCAACGGCCTCGGCGTGGCGGTGCTCGGGGCGATCCTCAACTCCCGTTTCGCGGCGCTGATTCCCGCGGCGGCGGCCTCGCTCCCGGCGGCGCTGGCCTCGGCGGGCTCGGACGAGGAGCGCGGACGGATCACGGACGCGTTCTCGTCGGGCCTGGAGACCAGTCAGCTGGTGGGCGCGGTCGCCGTCCTTCTCGGCGGACTGCTGGCCGCGGCGTTGCTGCGGCGTGCGGAGAGGGCAGACTCCGCGGTGGCGGTTTCGGTGTAGCGCCCGCATAGCATCAGGGAGGGGGCGGACCCGCTGCCGCCGCTTTCGAGGACTGAGTGCTTACTGCTGAGCCCCGACTGCTGAGTTCTGACCGTTGAGTTCCAGGTTCCAAGTTCCAAGTTCCGAGGATGGTGCGCCATGGTGAGGGCAGCCGACCGTGCCGAGCGTCCGGCGCGGACCAGTGTCTGGCTGGAGGGCAAGGCTCCCCGGGGCGGTGCGGCACGCGGGGGCGGGCAGCCGTCGGGGCTCGACCGGGAACGGATCACCGAGGCCACCGTACGGCTGCTGGACGCCGAGGGCATGGCGAAGTTCTCCATGCGCCGGCTGGCCGCCGAGCTGAACGTCACCGCGATGTCCGTGTACTGGTACGTCGACACCAAGGACGATCTGCTCGAACTCGCCCTCGACGCGGTCTTCGGTGAACTGGAGCTGCCCGACGCGGAGTCCGGCGAGAACTGGCGCGACCAGCTCCGCTCCCTCGCCACCGGCTATCGCGCCCTGCTGGTCCGCCACCCCTGGGTGTCCCCGCTCATCGGGACCTTCCTGAACATCGGCCCGCACTCCATGGCCTTCTCGCTCTGTGTCCAGCAGGTGATCCGCAACACCGGTCTGCCCCCGCACGGTCAGATGGGCGCGCTCTCTGCGGTCTTCCAGTTCGTGTACGGGTTCGGCACCATCGAGGGCCACTTCGTGCAGCGCTGCGCCTCCGCGGGGATGACCCAGGACGAGTACTTCCGCCAGGCCATGAGCACGATCAGCGAACAGCCGCAGTTCTCCGCCAACTTCGAGAACGCCGCGGACCTCATCGAGGCCCGCGGCGGTGACACGGTCGAGGAGATGCGGGAGCGGGACTTCACGTTCGCGCTGGAGACGCTGATCGCGGGGATCGAGACGATGGTCGCCAGGCCCTAGGCCGCCCGCTGTGAAGGGGCACTCGCCTTACGCCTGTGGGAGGTACTCGCCCTGTACCGCCTGGATGTCCAGTTCGACCTTCAGCGTGGTGCCGATCGCCGAGATGCCCGCCTGGATGACCTGGTTGTAGTTCATGGCGAAGTCCTCGCGGTGCAGCTCGGTCGTCGCCCGGAAGGCCGCGCGGGTGCCGCCCCAGGGGTCCGCGCCCGTGCCCAGGTAGGCGAGGTCCAGGTCGACCGGGCGGGCGATGCCGCGCATGGTGAGTTCGCCGTGGACGGTCCAACGGTCGGAGCCGGCCGGGGTCAGGCCGGTCGAGCGGTAGGTGATCTGCGGGTACGTCTCGACGTCGAGGAAGTCCGGGGACTTCAGGTGGCCGTCGCGCATGCCGTTGCCGGTGTCGATGGAGGCGGCCGAGATCACCGCCTCGACGCGGGACTTGGACACGTCGTCCGGGGCGATCTCGATCAGAGCCGAGAAGTCCGTGAAATGGCCGTGCACGCTGGAGATGCCGAGGTGCTGGGCGACGGCGCCGACGGAGGAGTGCGCCGGGTCGACGGTCCAGGGGCCGGGCGGCGGCAGTTCGGTGCCGCCCTGGCGGGCGAGGGTCACGTTGCCGATCTCGGCCCGGCCGCTCGCCGTGACGATCGCGCTCGAGGCGGCGGGCGCGTAGCCGACCGCGGTCACGATCACCGTGTAGGCGCCGGGCGTGAGGGTGGTCGGGTCGTGCACGGCTCCTTCGGTGTCCGCCTCGGCGCGCAGCACCTGGGTGCCGGTCATGTCGGTCACCGTGACGACCGCGTGCGACACGGCCCATCCGTCCCGCGTGCGAATCCGTGCGGTCAGTCCCATCCCGTTTTCTCCCTGCAAAGCAGTAAAAATTGGTCGCGATGAAACCGGCCCGTGGGGGGCGCACCTCCGCTCAGAGTGCGCGCGTCCCCACGGGCCGGGGTATCAGCTACTCGCCGGGGTGGGCGAGGGTGATGTCGTGGTCGTCGACGCCACGGCCGGAGACCGTGAGGGCCGTCGCCACCGGGGGGTAACCCGTCGCGATGACGGTGTATTCGCCGCCGTCCAGGTCGGTGAAGGCGTACGCGCCGTCCGTGCCGGTCCTGGAGGTGCCGATCACGTTGCCGGCCGCGTCGACCAGCGTGACCCGGGCGTCGGCCAGGGGGCCGGCGGGGGCCCGTACGACACCCTGGAGCTGGGCTCCCGCGCTGAGCTCGACCTCGATCCGGGTGACCCCGGCGCCGCCGACCTCGACGGGGAGGGCCTGCGGGCGGTGGCCCGCCGCGTTCACCGCGATGGTCACCGGACCCGGTACCAGCTCGGTGAAGGCGAACTGGCCCTGCTCACCGGTGGTCCCGGTGGCCAGCACATCACCGCGGACGTCGGTCACGATGACCATGGCGTCCTTGACCGGGGTGCCGGTCCCGGCAGCCCGGACGAACCCGCTCAGCCCGCTCGTGCCGCTCAGCAGGATGTCGTACGCCACCGGCTCGTCGTTCACGACGATCGTCGAGGCCTGGGGCTGGAAACCGTCGGCGGAGGCGATCAGGACGTACGAGCCCGTGCCGGGCGCGTCCACCGCGTAGGAGCCGTCGGCCTGCGCGACCGACCGGCCCAGCTGCCGTCCCGCGAGTGAGATCAGCGTGACCGCGGCCTGCGGGACGGGTGCGCTCTCGGTGCCGCGGACGTGACCGCGGACCGGGATGCCGCCGGAGGCGGGCAGCGGGGCGCTCTCCCGTGTCGCGGTGGCGACGGCGGCGAGCCGCTGCGTGCCCTCGGGTCCGGCCGCGGGGCTCGTCTCGGCGACGGCCGCCGCCCAGCTCGGGATCCTCTCCTCGGCGGCGGGCGCCTCGGCGAAGGCGGGTGCCTCGGCGGCGGCCGGAGCCTCCGCCTTGGCCTCCGCGGCCTGGGCCAGCGCGCCCGAGGTCCGCAGCGGGACCTCCTTGATGAACAGGACGATGAGGAAGGCGAGCAGCGCCAGGACGGAGGCGATCATGAAGACGTCGGCGATGCCGTGACCGTAGGCGCTCTCCAGGACGGTGCGCAGCGGGGCGGGCAGCGCGTCCATGTGCGGGATGGTGCCGGAGCCGGAGGCGGACGCGGCGGCCGCGTACTTGGGGTCGAGGCCGGCCAGGCCGTCCTTGACGTAGTCGCTGATCCGGGTGGACATGATCGCGCCGAGCGCGGAGACGCCCATCGCACCGCCGAGGGAGCGGAAGAACGTCACCGTGGAGCTGGCCGAGCCGAGGTCGGACGGGGCGACCTGGTTCTGCGTGGACAGCACCAGGTTCTGCATCGTCATGCCGACGCCGAGACCGAGCAGCGCCATGAAGACCGCGACGTGCCAGTAATCCGTGTCGTAGCGGATGGTGCCCAGCAGGCCCAGGCCCGCGGTGATCAGGACGGTGCCGCTGACCAGCCAGTACTTCCACCGGCCGGTCTTGGTGATGACCTGGCCGGAGACCGTGGAGGCGATGAACAGGCCGCCGATCATCGGGATGGTCATGACGCCCGACATCGTCGGGGACTTGTCCCGGGCCAGCTGGAAGTACTGGCTGAAGAAGACGGTGCCGGTGAACATCGCGACGCCCACGAAGAGCGAGGCGAGGGAGGAGAGGGTGATGGTGCGGTTGCGGAACAGCCGCAGCGGGATGATCGGCTCGCTCGCCTTGGACTCGACGAGCACGAACAGCAGCCCGAGGACGATCGAGCCTCCCACCATCGCGTACGTCTGCCCCGATATCCAGTCGTACTTGTCACCGGCGAAGGTGACCCAGACCAGCAGCAGCGAGACCGCGGCGGAGATGAAGAACGCGCCGCCCCAGTCGACCTTCACGTCCCGCTTCACGGTGGGCAGGTGCAGGGTCTTCTGCAGCACGATCAGCGCGATGAACGCGAACGGCACGCCGACGTAGAAGCACCAGCGCCAGCCGAGCCACGAGGTGTCGGTGATGACACCGCCGAGCAGCGGGCCGCCGACCGTTGCGACAGCGAAGGTCGCGCCGAGGTAACCGGAGTAACGCCCGCGCTCACGCGGGGAGATCATCGCGGCCATGACGATCTGGGCGAGGGCGGACAGACCGCCGACGCCGACGCCCTGGATCACACGGCATGCGATGAGCATGCCGGGGTTCTGGGACAGACCGGCGGCGGCCGATCCCAACACGTAGATGACGAGGGCTATCTGTACGAGCGCCTTCTTGCTGTACAGGTCGGAGAGCTTGCCCCACAGAGGCGTGGTCGCGGTCATGGCCAGCAGCGAGGCCGTGACGACCCAGGTGTAGGCGGACTGGCCGCCGCCCAGGTCGCCGATGATCTCGGGGAGCGCGTTGGTGACGATCGTCGACGACAGGATCGCGACGAACATGCCGAGCAGCAGGCCGGAGAGCGCCTCCATGATCTGGCGGTGTGTCATCGGAGTGCCGTCGGAGGGTCCACCTCCGTGCTTGGCGTGAGCCCGCACACCGGCTGGTGTGGTCGTTGCCATGGGCTTCCTTCTCTTGTCTTACGCGGGTGTACGGGTGGTCAGTTCGGTTGCTTCCGGCACATAGGGGGGCCGGGGTACGGCACGGCAGTCACCGAAGCTCTCGCGCAGCCGGCCCATCAGATGGATGAGCAGACCGACCTCGTGGTCGGACCAGTCGCTCAGCCGGTCGGCGAACAGCTGGGAGGAACGGCGGGAGAGTTCGACGAGCCGCTCGCGTCCCGCGTCGGTGAGGCGCAGGATGCGGGAGCGTTTGTCGGCGGGGTCGGGGAGGCGTTCGATCCAGCCCCGGTCGGCGACGTGGGCGACGTGGCGGCTGGTCACCGACATGTCCACGGCGAGCAGCTCGGCGAGCTTGCTCATCCGCATGTCGCCGTGCCGGCCGAGGAGGGTCAGTACGGCGGCGGAGCCCGCGGGGCAGTCGTGCGGCAGGATCCGCCCGAGCTCCCGCTTCACCGCGCCGATGGCACTGAGCTGACGAGCCAATTCCTCGTACTGCGCCTGCTCGGCCATCACACCTCCCATGTTCGTTGCTTGGGGCAACCATAAATCCAGTTGGTTGCTGCAGGCAAACGATATCGCCGGCGCTGGGCTAAAAAGATGGCAAAGGCAAGTATTGGCGAACGTAAACTTGCAGGTGGAGGGCGTACGAGGCTTTGAACGCACTGTGGACCGACCGAGCCACGTCTGGGCTGTGCCTCTGGGCTGCGCCTCCGAGGGGAACCCTGCACTTGGGTGGGGAGCGGGTATTCGCTAGGGTCCTGGGCCATGGCAAACACCCAGGGCCCCGAGGGCAACTACGACCCCGCGGGTAGCACCCAGATGTTCCGCGCTTTCGTCGACGAAGGGCCCCAGGCCCGACAGCAGCAGGCGGCCGCCCCGGCGGGCCCCCGCATCGGCCTGATCATCGGCATCGTCGTCGCCGTGGCGGTCGTAGCCGCCGTGGCGTGGCTCGCGCTGGCGTAATGAGCTCCGACCCGCCCCGCCGGTAGGACCGGTGGAGGCGGGCTACTTCCACTGGACGGACACGTCCTGCGTCTCGATGTGCATGCCGAGCGGCACGCGCCAGTCGTCGACGCACACCGTCCAGGTCTTTGTGCTGCCCGCTCCCGCGGCGATCGGCGCGGGCAGGTCCCGCGTCGAGTCGATCGTCGCCCAGTCGATGCCGAGCGCCCCGATGATGTGCGTCCCGAGGGTCACCGTGCCCGAACGCACGGCGGTGCCACCGGTGTTGCGGAAGGAGACGGTCACCTTCTCGCACCAGCGCTCGTCGGTGGCCTCCCGGGTGGGAGCGCTCACGCTGAGAACGGCGGGGCCGGCGGAACCGGGGGGACTGGTGGTCGCCGTGGACCCCGGGGTCGGTTGAGCGGGGGGCGCGGATGCGGTGCCTGAACCGGTGCTCGTACGGGCGGAGTTGCCGTCGTCGCCCGACGACGGCGTCGGCGTAACCCGGCCGCCGGGCTCTGACGGCCCACCCGGGGAGCCGGAGTGCTGGGGTGAACTGCCCTGCCGCGGGGCTCCCTTGGCGGCTTCCGCGGGAGACGTGGTCCCGGGCAGTGGGGTTAGTGAGACGTTCCCGGTCGGGGCCACCACCGGTCCGGGACCGGCGGGCGCCCCCACCGCCACGTATCCGCCGCCGCTCCCACCGCCCCCGCAGGCGGCCAGAACGGCACCCAGACAGACAACAGCCGTAGAGGCGCCCACCAGGGCGCCTCTACGGCCACGGAGCCAGGTCGCTCGACGCATCGCGCCAGTGTGGCTGACGATCCGTCAATTATGAAGAGTTCGGGCGGGGAGGTCTCAGTCGGAGATGAGGCCTTCGCGGAGCTGGGCCAGGGTTCGGGTGAGAAGGCGCGAGACGTGCATCTGCGAGATGCCGACCTCCTCGCCGATCTGCGACTGGGTCATGTTGGCGAAGAAGCGCAGCATGATGATCCGGCGCTCGCGGGGCGGGAGTTTGGCGAGCAGCGGCTTCAGCGACTCGCGGTACTCGACGCCCTCCAGGGCGGTGTCCTCGTAGCCGAGGCGGTCCGCGAGGGAGCCCTCGCCGCCGTCGTCCTCGGGGGCCGGGGAGTCGAGGGAGGAGGCCGTGTAGGCGTTGCCGACCGCGAGGCCGTCGACGACGTCCTCCTCCGACACGCCCAGGACCGCGGCGAGTTCGGCGACGGTCGGGGAGCGGTCGAGCTTCTGGGAGAGCTCGTCGCTGGCCTTGGTGAGGGCCAGGCGCAGCTCCTGGAGGCGCCGCGGGACGCGGACGGACCACGAGGTGTCACGGAAGAACCGCTTGATCTCGCCCACGACCGTCGGCATCGCGAACGTCGGGAACTCCACGCCGCGTTCGCAGTCGAAGCGGTCGATCGCCTTGATCAGGCCGATGGTGCCGACCTGGACGATGTCCTCCATCGGCTCGTTGCGGGAGCGGAAGCGGGCCGCCGCGTACCGCACGAGCGGGAGGTTGAGCTCGATGAGGGTGTCCCGGACGTAGGCGCGCTCGGGACTGTTCTCGCCGAGTGCGGCGAGCCGCAGGAACAGGGAGCGGGACAGGGTGCGGGTGTCGATGGCCCCCGAGGTCTCGGGGGGCGCCGGGACGGCTTCGAGTGCCGGAGCGGCATCGGGGGCCGGGAGGGCCGGGACATCGTGAAGCGCGTCGGGCGCGGATTCGCTCTTCGTGAGCGTGAGCACCTTCGAGCTGCCCTGGTCTGCGGACATGCCACCCCCTTTGGGTCGCGGACGGTAGCGGCGGACGCTCCCGTCGGAGGAACGCAGCCTCCACCTGAATACCGGCGGCGGGGCTGCGCCAAACGCTCTTCCGGCAGAATGTCACATGTCGGCAACACGCTGTAGTGACATGTCGACATGGAGGGGGTGAATCGGCCCTGGAAAAGGGGGGTCTGACGGTTTTTCAGCGCTGAACTGTCGGAAAAGGAGACGTTGAGCGATTCGCTCTTGTCGGTTACGCCTCGATCCTGTTTGCGGATCGCAGCCGCGCGAAGCTGCGGGCGAGCAGCCTTGACACATGCATCTGGGAGACTCCCAGCTCGGCGCTGATCTGTGACTGCGTCAGATTGCTGTAGTAGCGCAGCAGAAGGATCCGCTGCTCGCGCTCGGGCAGTTGTACGAGGAGATGGCGGACCAGGTCGCGGTGTTCGACCCCGTCGAGGGCCGGGTCCTCGTAGCCGAGCCGGTCGAGCAGCCCGGGCAGCCCGTCACCCTCCTGGGCGGCTTCGAGGGAGGTCGCGTGGTACGAGCGTCCGGCCTCGATGCAGGACAGCACCTCCTCCTCGGTGATGCGCAGTCGTTCGGCGATCTCGGCGGTCGAGGGGGAGCGCCCGAAGGCCGTCGTCAGGTCCTCCGTCGCACTGTTCACCTGCACCCACAGCTCGTGCAGCCGGCGGGGTACGTGGACGGTGCGGACGTTGTCGCGGAAGTACCGCTTGATCTCGCCGACGACGGTCGGCATCGCGAAGGTCGGGAACTGCACGCCCCGGTCGGGGTCGAAGCGGTCGATCGCGTTGATCAGGCCGATGGTGCCGACCTGGACCACGTCCTCCATCGGCTCGTTGCGGGAGCGGAAGCGGGCGGCCGCGTACCGCACGAGCGGCAGGTTCGCCTCGATGAGCGCCCCGCGTACGCGGTCGTGCTCCGCGGTGCCCGGCTCCAGCGTCTTGAGCTGGCCGAAGAGCAGCTGGGTGAGGGCCCGGGTGTCGGCGCCACGGCGTCGCTCGGGGGTGACCTGCTCCGGGGTGACGCGTTCCGTGGCGATGTGTTCCGTGGCGATGCGTTCCGTGGGGACGCGTTCCTGGGGGATTTCCTGTGGCGGTGCTTGAGGCGCAGTACTGGCCGGCACGGTCAACTCCACCTCTGTGATCCGTCAGATCCATCAACTCATCCGTCAAAAGCGGTCATAGCATCACAAGACATGTGCACTGTGTGCAAGCACCGGATAACCACGTGTTGAACAGGATTTAGGGAGAGTTGGGGCATAAGGAGCAGAAAAACCCCCCGCCGGTTACGGCGAGGGGTCCGGAGCGGGTCGGCTCGGAACGGTTCAGAACGGATAGTCGGCGATCACCCACGTCGCGAATTCGCGCCACACCGCGACGCCCGCCTGGTGCGCGGGATGCTCCAAGTACCGCTTCAGGGCGTCGGTGTCGTCGACCGCGGAGTTGATCGCGAAGTCGTACGCGATGGGCCGGTCGGTGATGTTCCAGTCGCACTCCCAGAACCGCAGCTCGGGGATCTGATCGCCGAGCGCGCGGAAGGCGGCCACGCCTTCGGCGACGCGGGGGTCGTCACGTTCGACGCCTTCGTTGAGCTTGAAGAGGACCAGATGGCGGATCACGGGTACTCCCTGGTGGTACGGGCCGTGCGCGGGCGGCCGATCAGTTCTTGGCCCCGTCGGCGATCCACGTCATGAAGTCGCCGATGGACCGAGCGGCGGTCGAAATGCCTTCGAACCCTATCTGGACATAGTCGGCGGCCTTCGCGGGATCCGTGATGATCACGTACAGCGCGAAGACCACGAGTATGTAGACGGCGATCTTCTTCGAATTCACCGCCATCGCGGCCTCCCCTGTGACTGCTGCGCCCACTGGGCCCCGTGTGCCGGCGGCGAGTGTAACCTTCGCCCCACTTTTATGGACCAACAGCCCGCTGGTCCAGGCCTTTTGCCGGGCCTGTCGGCGGCGCGGGCGCCCTGTACGCACGAAGGGCCCCGTCTGTCGACGGGGCCCTTCTGAAGCGGTAGCGGAGGGATTTGAACCCTCGGTGACTTGCGCCACACTCGCTTTCGAGGCGAGCTCCTTCGGCCGCTCGGACACGCTACCGAGGGAGACCCTACCCCAAGGTGGGCCGTGGTTCGAAATCCGTTTCCGGCGGCGCTTGAAGGATCAACGTCCCGTGATCGGTGGTCACGGGGGAGCGGCGTCAGCGGTCGCGGAAGAAGCGCGTGAGCAGGCTCGCGCACTCGTCCTCGAGTACGCCCCCGATCACCTCGGGGCGGTGGTTGAGCCGACGGTCGCGTACGAGGTCCCAGACGGAACCGACGGCGCCCGCCTTCTCGTCGCGGGCGCCGTAGACGACCCGGTCCACCCGGGACTGGACGAGCGCGCCCGCGCACATCGTGCAGGGCTCCAGCGTGACGACGAGCGTGCAGCCGGTCAGCCGCCACTCGCCGAGCCGCTGGGCGGCCCCACGGATCGCGAGCACCTCGGCGTGCGCCGTCGGATCGCCGGTGGCCTCGCGTTCGTTGTGCCCCGTCGCGAGCACCGTCGTACCGTCCGTGGACAGCACGACGGCGCCGACGGGAACATCCCCGCCCTGGACGGCCTGGTGGGCCTCGTCCAGGGCGAGCCGCATCGCGGCCCGCCAGCGGTCGCGTACCGGATCTGCCGGATCTGCTGGAAAGGTCTCTTTTGTCGGGCTCACCCGGGAAATCTATCGGGATCGCCCGGGAAACCGCCTCACCCGGAACTACGGGAACCGGGACCTGTCTTCTGGATCAGGCCCTGGGACCTGATCCAATCGACAGGCCCTAGCGGACGGTCTCCAGGACCTCCGCCGCTCCCAAGGCTTCGGCGATCGTGCTGAGCGCGTCGCCTTCGTCCAGGGCGAGCAGTTCCTTCTCGCTCACACCGAGGTCGACGAGGATCTCGCGGTCCCCGACGGGGCTGTGCGAGACGATTTCGCCGGAGACGCTCTCTTCCTCGTCGTCCTCGGAGTCGTCTGCGTCGTCGGGTTCACCGTCCTCGGTGCCGTCCAGGTCGAGGGAGTCCAGGTCGGCGTCGTCGTCGCCGGGCTCCCGTCCTAGTAGTTCGTCCGTGAGCAGGATCTCGCCGTACGAGCTGCGGGCAGCGGCTGCGGCGTCCGAGACGTAGATGCGAGGGTCCTCCTCGCCGTCCACGCGGACGACGCCGAACCACGCGTCCTCCTGCTCGATGAGTACGAGAACCGTGTCCTCGTCCGAGGCTTCACGGGCCAGATCGATCAGATCCGACAGGGTCTCCACATCGTCGAGCTCTGTGTCGCTCGCTTCCCACCCGTCTTCGGTGCGCGCGAGCAGTGCGGCGAAGTACACCGTGACTCTCCCACTGGTCATAGGCGTGCCGGTTGGGGGTCCCCCCGGCGGAGGTCGATTTGGGCGGGGAGTGCTGCTCCGAGACCCCACCCACTCGGAATCGTGGCAGAAACAGAGCGTTCAGGGGACGTCTTCGGCCTGCTGTGTCTGCCTCTTTTGATCGCTACCAGCGGATCGTACGCGGCCCTCGGCGTCGTGTGTGCATGTCCCCGCTCTCACGGCGTGGGCGGATCACCGAGGAGCTGCCGAAGGAGCTGCCGAAGGAGCCACCGAAGGAGCCACCGAAGGAGCCACCGAAGGGGCTACCAACGGAAGGTGCGCATGCGCATGGCGTGACGGAGGCGAGCGGCCTTGGCGCGGCGGGGCTGGACGCGGTCGCGCAGCTCGCGCGCCTCGGTCAGGTCCCGGAGGAACTGGGCACGCCGCCGTCGGCGCTCGGTGTCCGGCTCCGGCTGCCCGACCCGTTCGGCCCGCCCGATCCGCTCGGCCTGTTGAGCCTGTTGAGCCTGTTGGGCCTGTTCGACGCGGTGAAGCCGCTCGGTCCTTTCGACCCGTTCGGCCCCCTCGGCTCGCCCAAGTCGCTCCAACTGCTCCGGGGACTCCTTTTCCCGGTCCGGCATAGGCCCACCACCCCAGGTCGGTCCCTCCCACTTTCCCTCTGACGGGCGGTTTGATGCCAGAGCGAGGGGCCTGGGGGCACAGCTACTGTTATGGGCATGCGTCTCCACGTCGTCGACCACCCCCTGGTCGCCCATAAGCTCACCACCCTGCGCGACCGGCGCACCGATTCCGCGACCTTCCGGCGGCTCGCCGACGAGCTGGTCACCCTGCTCGCCTACGAGGCCACCCGGGACGTGCGCACCGAGCAGGTCGACATCGTGACCCCGGTCGCCCCCACCACGGGCGTCAAGCTGTCCTACCCGCGCCCCCTGGTCGTGCCGATCCTGCGCGCGGGCCTCGGCATGCTCGACGGCATGGTGCGGCTGCTGCCGACCGCCGAGGTGGGTTTCCTGGGCATGGTGCGCGACGAGGAGACGCTCCAGGCGTCCACGTACGCGACCCGCATGCCGGACGACCTCTCCGGGCGCCAGGTGTACGTCCTCGACCCGATGCTGGCCACCGGCGGCACGCTCGTCGCGGCGATCCAGGAGCTGATCAAGCGCGGCGCCGACGATGTCACCGCCGTGGTGCTGCTCGCCGCCCCGGAGGGCGTCGAGGTCATGGAGCGCGAACTCGCGGGAACGCCGGTGACGGTCGTGACCGCGTCGGTCGACGAACGGCTCAACGAGCACGGCTACATCGTGCCGGGGCTGGGCGACGCGGGGGACCGGATGTACGGGGCGGCCGAGTAGGTTCCCGCACCTCTGCGGGCGCGCTCACGGCCCTATGGGGCCTTCAACGGTCCCTACGGGCCTCGACGGGTCAACGGCCCTTCCGGGCCTTCAACGGTCCCTACGGGCCCTTCAGTGGCCCCTACAGGGCCCTCAACGTCCGTTCCGGTCATGCAATGCTCTTACGGGCTGTCGGCGGTCCTACGGGGCCGCCGACAGCCTTCGCCGTTCAGCAGCTCTTCGGAGAGGCGGAGGCGGCCGGCTGGGGCCCGGCCAGGGTGGCCAGGGCCTTGTCGGCGTCCTCCTTCTTCGTGAGGCTCTTGAAGGCGGTGCCGATGATCAGGTCGACCCGGTCGGCCTGGGCGCGGCCGTCCGTCTTCACCTCGGCGCCGGACAGCTGGGTGCCGAGGACGGGCAGCGCGGCCCGCGCCGCCCCCTTGGCGCCGAGCAGTACCCCGGCGCCGGCGACCTTCTTGTCGTACGAGGCCGTCGCGTTGCCCACGTCGCCGATGCGGAACCCGCGCTTCTTCAGCTCGTCCGCGGTCTGCTTGGCGAGCCCGCTGCGCGCTGTGGCGTTGAGGACGTTGACGGTGATCTGCCCGGGCTTGGGCAGCGCTCCGGCGACGCCGGACGTGGTGGACGCCGTGGTCGCCTCGGCCGACGGACCGACCGCGGACGTGCAGTCCCTCTTCGGACCGGCCGCCGTGGCCTTGTCGCCCTTGCCCGTGAAGACGTCGATGAGCTGCAGGGTTCCCCACCCGACCAGCCCTAGCGCGGTGACGGAGGCGACGACCAGGAACACGAGCCTGCGACGCCCCCGGGGTCGGCGCATCCGTGGGTATTTGTCCCCCGTGATCCGGTACTGGCCGCCCATGCCAGGGGGAGTGAGCATGCTCATGGGCGCAGCGTAGTGTGCCGCGGCGGTGATTCCTACTAAATGATCATCGGTCGAGACGCAGTCCAACCCAAAAGGGTCAATGGGTGGGGGTCTTGGGTCTCGAAGAGACCCCTGCGCCCCCGGCGCCCGACCTCAGTCGAGTTCGAGCACGCGCGCGTGGAGCACCTGGCGCTGTTGCAGCGCGGCGCGTACGGCGCGGTGCAGGCCGTCCTCGAGGTACAGGTCGCCCTGCCACTTCACTACGTGCGCGAACAGGTCGCCGTAGAACGTGGAGTCCTCGGCGAGGAGGGTCTCCAGGTCCAGCTGGCCCTTGGTCGTCACGAGCTGATCGAGGCGGACCGGGCGCGGCGCGACGTCCGCCCACTGCCGGGTGCTTTCCCGGCCGTGGTCGGGGTACGGCCGTCCGTTTCCGATGCGCTTGAAGATCACACGGAAAGCCTACCGGCCCAGACCTTCCGGGCGCAGCCATGGCGACGGAGTGCGACGCTGGAAAAGACGCCGTAAATCAGTGCAAACCGGGAACAGGGGCCTGATATGAGCGACAGCGAAGCACCTCCCGCGGTGGCACCCGAAGGTGTGAGCGGCGCTCCCGGGCTCTCCCAGGAGGCCCTGGAGATCGCCTCCGGTTACGCGTTCCCCGGACCCTCGCTCGACCTGGGCGCACTGATCTGGGACGGGCGGTGTCTGCCGGACGCGCGGATCCGCATCCCGCTGTCCGTGCTCAACCGGCACGGCCTTGTCGCGGGTGCCACCGGCACCGGCAAGACCAAGACGCTGCAGCTGATCGCCGAGCAGTTGTCGGCTCAGGGCGTGCCGGTGTTCCTCGCCGACATCAAGGGTGACGTCTCCGGGATCTCGGTGCCGGGCGTGTCGAACGACAGGGTGCTGGCGCGTGCCCAAGAGGTCCATCAGGAGTGGACCCCGAGCGCCTGCCCGGCCGAGTTCTACGCGCTCGGCGGCATGGGCCACGGCATTCCCGTACGGGCGACGGTCACCAGTTTCGGCCCGGTGCTGCTGTCCAAAGTGCTCCAGCTCAACCAGACCCAGGAGCAGTCGCTCGGCCTGATCTTCCACTACGCCGACCAGAAGGGCCTGGAACTGTTCGACCTCAAGGACCTGCGGGCCGTCGTCACCTTCCTGACCTCGGACGAGGGCAAGGCCGAACTGAAGGGCATCGGTGGCCTGTCGTCCGCGACCGCGGGCGTGATCCTGCGCTCCCTGACGGCCTTCGAGGCACAGGGCATGAGCCCGTTCTTCGGGGAGCCGGAGTTCGACACGAGCGAGCTGCTGCGGACGGCGTCGGACGGCCGCGGGACGGTGTCCGTCCTCGAACTCCCCGAGGTCCAGGACAAACCGCAGCTCTTCTCGACCTTCCTGATGTGGATGCTCGCCGATCTCTTCCACGACCTCCCGGAGGTCGGCGACATCGACAAGCCCAAGCTGGTCTTCTTCTTCGACGAGGCGCATCTGCTCTTCACCGACGCGTCGAAGGCCTTCCTGGAGTCGATCACCCAGACCGTGCGGCTCATTCGTTCGAAGGGGGTCGGTGTCTTCTTCGTGACGCAGACCCCGAAGGACGTGCCGTCCGACGTCCTCGCCCAGCTCGGCAACCGTGTCCAGCACGCGTTGCGCGCCTTCACGCCGGACGACCAGAAGGCGTTGAAGGCCACGGTGAAGACCTTCCCCAACTCCGTGTACGACCTGGAGGAGGTCCTCACCGCCCTCGGCACCGGCGAGGCCGTGGTGACCGTGCTGAGCGAGAAGGGCGCCCCGACGCCGGTCGCGGCGACCCGGCTGGGGGCCCCGCGGTCCCTGATGGGCCCCGTCGAACCGGCCGCTCTGGACCGGGCCGTGCAGGCGTCACCGCTGTACGGGCGCTACGCGGAGGCGGTCGACCGCGAGTCGGCGTACGAGAAGCTCGCGGCGCGCGACGCGGCCGCCGTGCAGGCAGCCGCACAGGCGGCTCCGGGGGCCGGGCGGGCGCCCGCGAAGGGCGGCGGCCGGGCGAAGGAGGAACCCTCGGTCGTCGAACAGGTCGTCGGCAGCGGCATCTTCAAGTCCCTGGCGCGGTCGGTGGGTACGCAGATCGGCCGGGAGATCACGCGCTCCCTCTTCGGGACGGCTCGGCGCAGGCGGTAGCCAGTGGTCGGTAACCGCCAGCCGATAGCCGCCAGCCGATAGCCGCCAGTCGATAGCCGGCGGCCGGAAGTCGATGGGGGTGAGGCGACCGCCCGTCGTCGGGGCGGTCGCCTCGGGCTTCCCCCGGTTGTGCCGTTGTGCCGTTGTGCCTAGTTGTTCCCGTGTTCCTCGGGCGGAGGTGCCTGTACCTGCCGGGCGTCCGGCGCGGGCCTGAGCTCGGGCTTCGGCTTGGGCGTGTCGCGGACGGCTTCCGCGCGCAGGAGGGCGCGCAGGACCGCGTACGGGTCGTTGGGCATGGCTGTTCCTTGCGTTCGCTGGTTCGCTGACTGGCTGGTGAGGACGGTCCGGAGGCCGGGCCGGGCCTGTCAGCAGCGCAGGACCACGGAGCGCAGGGCGTGCAGCGTGCCGGAGCGCGACGGCGGTAGGTGACGGGGGTGGGGCGCCGGTTCCGGGCCGCAGGGAGCGGTCGGTGCGGGGCGCAGCGGAGTGAGGGGGCGGTGCTCCTGTCGGGTGGGCGGGCGAAGGGCCGTGTCGAGTACGTCGTGTTCGCTGCCGCAGTCGGTGTCGGCGGTGGCCACGACAGGGGTCGTGGCGAGGGCGTCGACGTGGGCGCCCGCCGCGAGGATCGTGAGGACGAGGAGCGTCAGGAATCGCATCCATGCGTGCCGGTGCGGCGGGCGCGGCCGGCGGTGCGCAGAGGGGCTCATAGGAGGTCGTGTCCCCATCCGGAGTGGGTGGTTCATCGGGTCGGCGGCGAGATCCGCTCTCATGGGCTACGAGCGAGGCGCGGGGTTGACGAACGACATGTACGACGTGGTGCCGTGTGCTGCCGTCGTGGTGCGTCGTGCGGTCAGACGACGGCCGGGATGTGCTTGACGCGGCTGCGGATCACGAACGCCGTGATGATCTCCGTGACGCCCACCGCGAGGAGCCAGCAGCCGCCGACGAGGGTGAGGACGGCGACCGAGGTGAAGGGGGACACGATCAGGACGATCCCCGCGAGGAAACTGACGATGCCGAGGAAGATCTGCCAGCCGCGGGCCGGCACGGTCGGGTCGGACGCGGCGGCGAGCGTCTGGGTGATGCCGCGGAACAGCCAGCCGATGCCGATCCACAGGGCGAGCAGGAGGATCGACTGCATCGGGCCGCGGAAGCAGAACAGGCCGAGCAGGATCGAGAGGGCGCCGCTGATGAAGGCCATGACGCGCAGCGAGGTCGCGGCGTGGGTGCCGAACGCGGAGACGAGCTGGAGTACTCCGCTGACGAGCAGGTAGAGCCCGAAGAGCACGCCTGCGGCGAGCAGGGAGGCGCCCGGCCAGACCAGCACCATCACGCCGAGGGCGAGGGCCGCGATGCCGGCGAGCAGGACGGCTTGCCAGGCGCTGCGGGTGATGAGGTGCAGGGGGCCTTCGGGGGCGACGCGTGGCTCGCGGTCGTGGACGTGGCGGTCGTCGTACTGAGGGCCCTGGTGGGGGCGGTTCGGTGCCTCGCTCATGACTCATGCTTTGGCCGGGTGGGGGTGGGCTGCCACCTCGGTGACCCATCCGACGGACCCGGGGTCCTTCACCCCGCGGGGGTGCATCCGTCGGCTGCGGCCCGGTGGGGGCTGGTCGCGCCCACGCGGCGGAGCTGCATATGTCACGGCCCCGCGCCCCTCAGAAGCGCCGGCGCGCATCTTCAGCCCGTCCGGCGTTTGAGGACGAGGGGCGTGGGGTTACTTGCCGGAGGCCTTCGCCTGGGCCTTCATCTCCTGTTTGTGGGCGCGGACCTTCGCCAGGGACTCCGGGCCGGTGATGTCGGCGACGGAGCGGAAGGAGTCCGGTTCGCCGTACGCCTCCGCGGCCTCGCGCCAGCCCTTGGGCCGCACACCGAACTGCTTGCCGAGGAGGGCCAGGAAGATCTGGGCCTTCTGGGCGCCGAAGCCGGGCAGTTCCTTGAGTCGCCGCAGAAGCTCCTCGCCGGTCTTGACGCCCTCCCAGACCTTGGCGGCGTCCCCGTCGTAGTGCTCCACGAGGTACTGGCACAGCTGCTGGATCCGCTTGGCCATGGACCCGGGATAGCGGTGCACGGCCGGCTTCGCGGAGAGCAGCGCGGCGAACTTCTCCGGGTCGTACGCGGCGATGTCGTGCGCGTCCGGCTCGTCCGTGCCCATGCGCTCGGCGATCGTGCGCGGTCCCTTGAACGCCCACTCCATCGGCACCTGCTGGTCCAGCAGCATCCCGGTCAGGGCGGCGAGGGGACTGCGGCTGAGCAGCGCGTCGGCTTCGGGATCCTGGGCGATGTGAAGGCTGACGTCCATGCCTCGATGATCCCGCGTGCGGGTCCCGAACGCCTCTCAGGACGCCGTACGCCAGTAGCCCATGGCGTTCACCCGTTGCCTCGGGACGGAGAGTTCCTTGCGGACGTACGCCGTGAGGGCCCGGGTCGTGGTGGTGTCGCAGGCGATCCAGACGTAGGGGGCGGACTGGTCCGCGAGGAGGTCCGGGAGGGAGGCCGCGTCGGCGACGGCGAAGACGTGGGACGGGGCGGGGTCCGGCTCGGTGAACGCGGTGCCGTGGACGGTGGCCTCGATGGTGTCCCCGGGCTTCGCCGCCCGCGCCCAGTCGCTCGCGCGCCCCTCGTGCAGCGCGAACTCCAGGCCGAAGGTGCCGGTCGCCGGGTCGGGGTCGACCAGGGTGTACGCCCGCTGGTGCGGCTTGCCCGCGTTGTCGAACCACAGCCGGACCCACATGGTCGGGTGCACTCCGGTCGCTGCGAGCATGCCGCCGTCGGTGAGGCGCAGGCGGCGGTAGCGCGGGGTGATGTCCTCGGCCCCGGTCACGGTGAACTCGAAGTCCTTGCCGCGTAGCAGCTTGAGTACCGCGCCTTCCCAGCCGTGCCCCTGAGCCATCGTCTGTCCGCCCCTCGCGTACGATTTCGCCACAATGGAAGTTAGGTTAGCCTAACCTGATAAAAGTGGGGATGGATTGTGACCGCCGAGCTCTACCGTGACCCGTGGGGGATACCCCACCTGCGCGCGGGCAGCGCCCTCGCCCTCGCCCGCGCCCAAGGCCGTGTCACCGCCCTCGACCGCGCCTGGCAGCTGGAGGTCGAACGGCACCGCTCGCAGGGCACCTCCGCCGCCTTCCTCGGCGCCGAGGCCGTCGACTGGGACCGGTTCGCGCGCCGGGCCCGGCTCGACGACACCGCGAGACGCTGCTTCGCGGCCCTGGAGAGACGGGACCCGGAGACCGCCGCCTGGGTCGTCGCGTACGTCGAGGGTGTCAACGAGGGGCTGGCCGAAGGCGCCGGGCACGCACCGGAGTTCGCCAGGACCGGGCTCGCCGTAGGGCGCTGGGAGCCCTGGACCCCGCTCGGCGTCTGGCTCGGCACGCACATCCTCTTCGCCGGTTTCCCCGCCAAGCTGTGGAGGGAGGAGGTCGTCCGCCGGATCGGGCCGGAGGCCGTGGACCTCTTCGCCGCCGACGGTCCCGGCACCTCCGGCAGCAACGGCTGGCTCGTCACGGGCGAGCGGACCGGCACCGGGCGGCCGGTCATCGCGGGCGACCCGCACCGTTTCATCGAGGACCCCGGCGTCTACCAGCAGATCCACCTCTCCTGCCCCGAGTTCGACGTCGTCGGCCTCGCCGTCCCCGGCGTCCCGGGCATCGCCCACTTTGCCCACACGGGCACCGTCGCCTGGGCCATCACCAACGCGATGGCCGACTACCAGGACCTGTACCGGGAGCGGCTGCGACGCGCCGGACCTCGGGGACCGGAAGGATGGGAGGCGCTCGACCCGGACGGGGAGTGGCGGGCCGTGGCCCGGCACGTGGAGACGGTCGAGGTGGCCGGCGGTGAACCCGTCGAGGTCGAGATCGTCGAGACCCCGCGCGGGCCGGTCGTCATCGGGGGAGCGGAGCGGACCGAGGACGTCGGACCCATCAGCCTCCGCTACCCGCCCCGCGTCACCGAGGACCTCGGCTTCAGCGCGCTCCTCCCCCTCCTGCGGGCCCGCGAAGTGGCCGACGTGGACCGGGCGTTCGACCACTGGGCCGAGCCCGTGAACGTCGTCCAGGCCGCCGACACCGAGGGCGGCGTACTGCACCGGGTCGCCGGCCGGGTCCCGCTCCGCGGCTCGGACAACCGCACCCGGATCGTCGCCGCCTGGGAGCCCGGGCACGAGTGGCGGGGCTGGCACGAGATGCCGTACGGGACGGTCGAGGACGGCGCCGCCGTGATGGCCAACCAGCGCGGGCCGGCCAGCCCGCTCGGCGTCGAGTTCGCCCCGCCGCACCGTGCCGTCCGGATCCGACAGCTCCTCGACGAGCGGCCGAAGTGGACGGCCCAGGAGATGGCGGACATCCACATGGACACCCATCTCGGCTCCGCCGCGCCCCTGATGGACCACCTCGCCGCGCTCGACGGACTCGGCATCGAAGCGACCGCCTTGCGGGACCGGCTGCTCGGCTGGGACCGCCGGATGACGGCCGACAGCATGGCGGCGGCCGCGTACTCCGCGGTGCGCGGCGCGGTCGTACGGCGGCTCGCCGCCCACCCCGCCTTCGCCGCGCTGGCCGACCCGCCCGCGTACCCCGAGGTCTTCCGCCCCTGGCTCGCCCTCCTCCCCCGCGTCGGCTTCGCCCTCGAACACCTGCTGAAGGCCGAGGAGTTGTACGGCATCGACCGCGCCGCCCTCGTCCGCGAGGCCGTCGAGGAGGCGGCCGCGCGACCGCTCGGCGTCTGGGGCGACACCCACCGGCTCGCGCCGTGGCGCGCGCTCACCACCACCTCGTACGACGAACCGGGGCTCTCCGGAGACCACGACTGCGTGCTGTGCACCTCGGCGGTCCCCGGCCTGACCGACCTGAGCGCGCGCGGCCCGGCGGCCCGTTACGTCTGGGACCTCGCCGACCGCGACCACAGCCTCTGGGTGGTCCCTTTCGGCGCCTCGGGCGTCCCGGGCTCGGCCCACCACCGCGACCAACTCCCCTTGTGGATCGAGGGAGGGCTGGCCCCGGTCATCACCGACTGGAGCCGGCTGACGCAGGAACAGGAGACAGAGAAGGTTGAGGACAGCCATGAGCAGTGAGTCGTACGGCGCCGACCGCGAGGCCGTGCACGAGGAGAAGCTCGACGGCTTCGGGACCGTGCGCGTCCTGCCGGTCGACCCGCACGCCGACCTGGACGTCATCCACCGCTGGGTGAGCGAGGAGCGTGCCGTGTTCTGGGGCATGAACGGGCTCACGAAGCAGCAGGTGCTGGAGACGTACGTCCACCTGGACTCCCTCGACACCCACCACGCCTTCCTCGCGGTCAAGGACGGTGAGCCCGCCGCGCTCTTCCAGACGTACGAGCCGGAGGCCGACCGGGTGAGCGAGTGCTACGCCGTCGAGCCCGGCGACATCGGCGTCCATCTGCTGATCGGTCACGCGGGGCCTGGCGGTGGCCGGCCCGGCTGGTCGTCCGCGCTGCTGACCGCGTTCACCGCGTATGTGCTGATCGGCCTCGACCGGCGGCGGGTCGTGGTGGAACCCGACGCGCGCAACGAGAAGGCGATCGCGCGTCTGGTCCGGCAGGGCTTCGTGGCCGGCCCGGAGATCGTGCTTCCGGAAATCGACCTCCCCGATGTCCACTTGCCCGAGAAGCGGGCCCGCCTGGCCTTCCTGACGCGGGAGGCGGCCCTCTCAGGGGGTTCCTGGCCGGGTTCCGCGACGGCGTCCCCGCCGGTTTCCTCGCCGGTTCCCCCGGCGGGCTCCCCGCCGGGGGAGTGAGCACGGCGCCGGATTCGTCCGTACGTATCCGTGACTCTGGTAAATACGGAGACCTGCGGAGACCGCGGGAACGACGGAGACTACGGAGACGGCGTGTGAGTGAACGTGGAGGCGGACAGCGGGAGCGACGAAGGATCGCCCAAGGACTCGCGCTGCTGGGCACGGTGCTGGTCCTGGTGCTCTTCGGCGGCGTCGGCGGCGCGTCCGCCCACGCCGCGCTGACCGGCACCGATCCACAGGACGGCAGCGTGCTGAAGACGGCACCCACCGAGGTGACCCTGACCTTCAGCGAGTCCATCGGACTCCTCGACGACTCCTTCCGCGTGCTCACCCCGGAGAACCGGCGCGTCCACACCGGTGATCCGGGGCACGCGGGCGACCGTTCCGACACCGCCCGCGTGACCCTGCCCAAGGGCCTCGGCACCGGCACCTTCACGGTGGCCTGGCGGGTCGTGTCGGCCGACAGCCACCCGATCTCCGGTGCCTTCACCTTCTCCATCGGCAAACCCTCCGCGACGGCCCCGCCCGTCCTTGTCGACCCCGACGGGAACACCGCCGCGGGCACGCTCTACGACGCCGCCCGCTACTTCGCCTACGGCGGTCTGGCCCTCCTCATCGGCGCGGCCACCTTCGTCCTGGTCTGCGGATTCCCGGGCCCGGTACGGCGACTGCTGCTCACCGGCTGGTGGA
Source organism: Streptomyces sp. NBC_01450 (assembly GCF_036227505.1). NCBI lineage: Bacteria > Bacillati > Actinomycetota > Actinomycetes > Kitasatosporales > Streptomycetaceae > Streptomyces > Streptomyces sp. NBC_01450. The sequence goes on from NZ_CP109480.1 coordinate 6,095,333, forward strand.
TCCTGGCCGGGTCCACCGTCGCGCTGCTGCTCCTGCGCGGACCGTACGAGCGCGGCAGCGGACCGGCGGACGCCTTCGACCCGTCCGTCCTCAGCGAGACCCTGACCAGCAGGCCGGGACTGGCCCTGCTGGCGCGGCTGGTGCTGCTCGGGGCGGCGGTGTTCTATCCGGTACGGGAGCAGGCGCGAGGGCGGGTCGTTCTCGCACTCGGCGGGCTGCTCACCGTCTCCCTCGCCGTCACCTGGGCCGTCGCCGAGCACGCGTCCGCCGGGATCCAGGTCCCCGTGGCGATGGTCTCCTCCGTGCTGCACCTGCTGTCGATGGCGGTCTGGCTGGGCGGTCTCGGCGCCCTGCTCACCGCGCTGCACCGGTCGGCCGAGCCGCTCCCCGCGGCCGTCGTCAACCGCTTCTCCCGCCTCGCCCTCACCTCGGTCACCGTCCTGGTCGTCACCGGCGTCTACCAGTCCTGGCGCGGCCTCGGCTCCTGGGACGCGCTCACCTCCACCTCCTACGGCCGACTCCTCCTCGCCAAGCTGGTGGCGGTGCTCGTGCTGCTCGCGGGGGCGGGGGCCTCGCGCCGCTGGACGGGACGGCTGATGCTCGCGGCGGAGGAGGAACGGACGGCGGCGACGGTACGGGTGGAGAAGCGGGTGCCGGAGACGGTGGGGGCCCTGGCCGCCCCCACCGGCGTACGCACCGCGGACGTACGAGCCGAGGGGTCCGGCGGCGCGCCCGACGACGACGCACCGGACGACCACACACCGGACGACCACACACCGGACGACCACACGCCGGGCGAAGACGCTCCGGACGAAGACGCGCCGGATCCGGATCGCGGACCCTCCGACAAGACCACGGACAAGACCTCCGCCAAAACATCCGGCAAGGCTTCCGACGAGGCCGACCAGTACCGGCGGGCGTTGCGGCGCTCGGTGCTGGTCGAGGTCGTCGTCGGCGTCGTCGTGCTGGTGATCACCACCCTGCTCACCGGTACCCAGCCGGGCCGGGCGGCCACCGAGGCCGCGGCGGCCTCCGCCACCGAGGCCGCCGGGCAGGCCACGGCCTCGATGACGACGATCCCGTTCGACGTGGGCACGAAGGGCGGACACGGCAAGGTGCAGATCCAACTGACACCGAGCCGTGTGGGCGAGAACTCCGTGCAGGCTGTGATCTACGGCTCCGACGGCGGCTTCGCCACCGTGCCCGAACTGCGCCTCACCTTCACCCTGGAGTCCCAGCAGATCGGCCCGATCGATGCCGAGCTGACCGACAAGGGCGGCTACTGGGCCGCCGACGGCGTCACTCTCCCGGTGGCCGGCACCTGGACCATGAAGGCCACGGTCCGCACCACCGACATCGACCAGGTCACGGTGTCGAAGACCGTGAAGATCGGCTGACCCGGGTCCCTTCCCGCACCGCGTCCGGCGTACCGGTCCCGTACCGCCCGCGGGTGGTACGTCAGCCGGTCGCCGAGGGCGTCTGCTTCATACCGTCGACGACGGCCCGGGTGACGATGGCGTTGGTGAAGGTCACGGTGCCGGGCTTGATCAGAGCGTCCTCGCCGGTGCTCGCGGTCACCTTGACCGAGCGGTCGCCCAGGAAGACATGGGTCTTCTTGTCGAAGATCCACTCTTCGCGTTCGCCGCTGGTCTCGTCCAGCCGGGCCACCGCGATCCCGGGCCGGCCCACCGCGTCCACCGCGTCGTTCACCACGACGACTCCGGGGATCTTCGCGGCGGCCTTGAACAGGGCCGGGTACAGCTCCGCCGGCGGGTAGCTCTCGACGAGCAGGTCGCCGATGGTTTCGAACGCCTGCTGGTCGGGGGTGTTGCCCTGGCCCTTGGTCTCCTTGTAGATCTTGGCCAGGATCGTGTCGGGGTCGGTGGTCAGCTCGGCCAGGTAGTCGTACGTGGGGTGGTTCAGGCTGCCGACCGGGGTGTTGCCCTGTTCGTCGGGCAGGCTCAGGGTCTCGCCCTCGGAGCTGTCGTTGACGGCCGGGTCGATCAGCCAGCCCTTGGTGCCGTCGGAGGACATCCAGACCTGGCGGCGGTGCAGCGCGTGACTGGCGAGGCTGCTCTTGTCGCCGACGGTCTTCACGAACGAGTCGGCCGTCTTGGACTCGATGTAGACGTACTGGCCGGGCTTGACGGCCGGGTGGGTTCCCTTGCTCTCGGCCGCCGCCAGCGAGATCTGGTCGAGCAGCTGGGGGACGCCCTTGGTGGTCGCGGCACCGATGTGGGTGGTGAGGGCGGGTCCGGTGGCGACGCCGGCGTCCCTGACCCCGCCGCTGTCGTTCAGCACCACCCCGGCGACGACCGTCCCGGCGAGCGCGGCGGCCAGCGCGGGCAGCATGATCGCCGGACGTGGCAGCCGCAGCCGCCGGGTCCGCGCCGGGGCCACCGTCTCGGCGGCCGCCGTGCGCTCTTCCTGCTGGGTCTGGTGAATCTGGGCCATCAGGCGCTCCTTGTGGAACTGGTGACGGCCCGCCGGGAGATCGCGCGCCGTGCGGGACAGGAACTGCTTCGCGCGCTCGTGCTGCTCGGCCGGACTCTGCCGGGGCGTGTTCGTGTTCATCGGTTTCCTTCCTGTGCGGGCCGGATCACTTGGGTGCGATCGCCTGTTATCTGTCGGCCGGGGCGGCCGCCTTCCCGTCTTCCGCGAACTTTTCTCGGCGGCGGTCCGGGTTCTTCGCGCGCCGGCCCGGGGTCGGTGAGGGCGCGCAGCTTCTTGCGGGCACGGGAGAGCCGGGAGGCGACCGTGCCGACCGGAATCCCCAGCGCCTCCGCGGCGGCCTCGTAGTCGAGGCCCTCCCCCAGGCAGAGCGCGAGGACCTCGCGCTCCGGGGGGCGCAGTGCCGCGAGGGCGGTGAGGGCGGTCGCGAGGCGGCGCCGGTCGTCGACCCGCCCGGCCACGTCCTCGGCGTGGTCGGGCACCGACAGCTCGGCCGCGGCGGCGGCCTGCGCCGCCTGCCGGTAGCGCCGGTTGCTCCGGTACTGGTTGCGCGCGGTGTTGGTGGCGATGCCCAGCAGCCAGGGCCGCAGCGAGCCACCTTCGGGGTCGACCCGGTCGCGCAGCCGCCATGCCTCCAGGAAGGTCGCGGCCATCACGTCCTCGGCCGTCGACCAGTCGGCGGTCAGCCGGAAGGCATGGTTGTAGACCGCGCGTGCATAGCTGTCGAAGAGCTCCGCGAAGGCGCTCGAGTCCCCGGCCCGTACCCGGGTACGCATATCAATGCTCACCCCTATGAGCTGTCCGGCACCCGACACCGGCTTCCCGTGACCTGCGTCACATGTCCCGGCTTCGCCGCGCGCTCCAGCCGGTCCTCCACGACGGGCGATCGTACGGGTGGCTTGAAGGGAAGGGGTGGATGGGGTGCGGGGGAACTCCAGTGACTGTCAACTCGTTGCGCCCGTCGAGTTGTTGAGTCCGAAGACTTCCACCCCACTTCGCATGGAGGCCCGGAACCATGACAGCCCAGCCCCACCACCGGCCCCAGGTCCACTCCCCTGACCGCCCCTCGCGGCGCGCGCTTCTCGGCGGTGCCGCCGTGGCCGCGCTCGCGGTGGCGACCGGGACCGGCGCGGCGAGCGCCGCCTTTGCCGCCCCCCGGGCCGCTTCCTGGCCGACCGAGTTCCCGCTCCCCGACGGGTTCCTCCCCGAGGGCATCACCATCGGCGCCAAGCCGTACGCCTACATGGGCTCGCGGGCCGACGGCGCCGTCTACCGCACCGATCTGCGCACCGGCGAGGGCAGGGTCATCCACGAGGGCGGCACCGGCCTGGTGTCGGTCGGCATGAAGCTGGACCACGACGGCCTGCTCTACATAGCCGGAAGCACCGGAGTCGCACGGGTTCTCGACGCCCGCACCGGCGAGCTCGTGACCACACACCAACTGACCGACCCGACCGGCCACTTCATCAACGACGTCATCCTGCTCGGCGACCGCGCCTGGTTCACGGACTCGCGCGACGCCGTCCTGTACGGCGTACCGCGCGGCCGTCGCACGGGCGGGATCCGCGCCCTGCCGCTCGTCGGCGACTGGATCCAGACGCCCGACGTGAACAACGCCAACGGCATCGTCGGCACCCCCGACGGCCGCGGGCTGATCGTCGTCAGCAGCTCCCCCGGCCGGCTCTACAACGTGGACCTCAAGACGGGACACGCCACCGAGATCGCGCTGACCGGCGCGGACAACGTCGTGAACGGCGACGGCCTCGTCCGCATCGGGCGCACGCTGTACGTCGTACAGAACCGCCTGAATCTCATCAGCGTGTTCGAACTCGGCGCCGGGGCCACCACGGCCACCCTGCGCGGCACACTCACCGACCCCCGCTTCGACGTCCCCACCACCGCCGCCCGCTGGGGCGACCGCCTCTACCTGGTCAACGCCCGCTTCACCAGTCCCCAGACGCCGGACACGACGTTCAACGCGGTCGCGGTCACCCTCTGACCCTCCGGCGCGACGGGGCCCGGACCGGCCCTAGGCCCAGGCCAGGGCCCGCTGCGGCCGGCGCGCCGGGCTGTCCACCCGTACCGGCTCGGTGGTGCGGGTACGGGTGCGGTTGCCTCCGCCGGCGAAGACGTAGAGGCGCAGGAGGAGGAAGCGGCCGATGCCGGCGAGGCCGGAGGCGCTGAGGTAGACGGTCTGTTCGGTGAGCACGCTGGGGGAGGTCTGGAGTGTGTGGAGGATGAGGATGGCGGCGGAGGTGACGGCGTAGGCGGCCGCGGCGGAGCCTGCGGACTGCCAGTGCCGGCGCCATCCGGCGTGCTGTCCGCTTCCGAAGGTGAAGCGGGCGTGGAGTTCGGTGCAGAGGATGGTCGAGGCGACAGTGATGATCGCGTTGGCCACCGCCCAGGGCATCGGCCCGGCGAGGAGGGGGACGGCGAAGCTGGAGAGGACGCCGATGCCGCCGCCGCAGAGGACGAACCGGGCGAAGGAGACGAGCGGGCCGGGAGCCGTCGGAGGCGCGGAAGTTGTGGGGACGGTGGGGGTTGCAGAGGCCGCAGGGGTCGCAGAGGTCGCCGGTATCCGGCGGGCGTCGTAGGCGTCTGCCCCGGCCGGGTCCGCACTCCGCACCACGTACCGCGTCTTCGTCTCCGGCTCCGTCTCCGGCTCCGGCTTCGACGAGAGCAGCGCGTTCATGGGGTTTCCTTCCGGACGGGGGCTGTGAACCTCTGGGACCAACCGGGTTCAACGATGCCGTCGTCCGTGCGCCGGAACGATGAGGTGAGCTCCCGAACCGGGGGTGTAGCCAGCTGTACCTCCGGCCCGGGGGAGAGCCCTCGTCCCCGGGGAAAACCACCGGCGACCCGCCCGGCACGCGCCGCCACCCGGACAAGGGGAAGTCGGGGGGACGGCGCCGGGAGCGGGCCGGGGCTTACAGGGACTGACGCATGATCCAGTCCCGGATGCCGGGGATGGTGTAGGCGACCTGCCAGGTGGCCATGTGCGCGCTGGTGGTGGAGCCGGACGGCACGACGGTGCCGGCCTCGAAGGCGGCGAAGTTCACCGGGGTCCTCTGTGCCTTCATGCTCCGGACGTCCGCGGCGAAGTCCGCGGCCGTGGACCGGCCGTCCCACAGGGCGGTGCTGACCTGCGTGCCCTGGTCCTGGATGACCTCGGTGATGGCCTGCTCGCCGGGGTACGCCTTGGTGTCGTCCGCGGAGACGAGGATCCACAGCTTCTTCTGGGCCAGCGGCGCGGCCTGAGTCTCCGGCCACTGGCCGGCGACGATGAACGCGGCCGCGAAGAGGTCGGGGTACCTGATGTTCAGGCCCAGCGACATCATCGCGCCCATCGACTGCCCGGTCGTGTAGAGCCGGTTCCGGTCGATGCTGTACTGCCGCGTCACCGACTCGACGAGGTTGGCGGTGGCCTCGAACAGCGTCGAGGGCTCGTAGGTGTCGTCGATCACCACGGAGCCGTATTCGGGCGCCAGGACGAAGGACTCGTGCCGGGCCTGGTCTTCCGGGCTCGCCCAGCACACGGCGCCGAGGCCCTGGACCAGGGGGCCTTCCGTCGCGACGTTGACCACGCTCGCGTCGTGCATGAACAGCACCATCGGGTAGCTCTTGCGGCGGTCGTAGTTCTTCGGGACGAACAGGTTGTACTTCAGGGTCTGTCCGGTCGCGGGGTCGCTGAACGAGAACTGCCGGAAGTCGTCGACGATCAGGTTCACCACCGCGTCGGTGGACCGCGCCGTGCTGTCCGGGGCGTAGCGGGTGCCGCGGGTCGTGGTGACGGTGCCCGTCTGGGTCAGTGTGGCCTTCGCCGCGACGATGGTTCCTCCCGGTGTGGTGTCGCCGACCACCGGGCCCCCTTGCCCGGGCCCGCCACCGGTATCGCCGGACCCGTCGCCCGATCCGTCGCCGGACCCCCCGCCGGGAGGGGTGCCGGGACCCTGCTGTGTCACCCACAGGGCCGCCGCGGTGTCGTCCGGCGACAGCTCCACGATGACGTAGCGGCCGTCCTCGCCCCGCCGCGCGAGGCCGGCCGTCCGGTTCGCGTAGACCTTGGTCACGGTGCGGTCGGTGACCGCGAACGTCGACGTCGACAGCGTCGAGCCGTCGATGTCCCGGTCGTACTCGACGGCCACCGCGACGAGTTTCTGCCCGGAGCCGAAGACCTCCGTGATGGCGGTGACGCTCCGCACGTGGTCACCCCCCGAGCCCGTCGGGTCCGCCGCGTCGGCCGAGCCGGGGGTCGCGCTGCCGAACACCGCCAGGGCGCCGGCTGTCGCAGTCGCGGATCCGGCCATGAACGTACGCCTGTCCATGAAGATGAGCTCCTTCGAGAGTGATTGCCAGGGCTATTGGGTGCCACTGTTTCGCCTCATGCTGTGAAGCGGTTCAAGAAGACAGCTCTTTTTCCACAGGTTACGCAGAGGTTTCCTGGTCGCGTACGTGAATTCGCGGCGTGCAATCTTAGCTAACGCGCGGCAATTGTTGACGGCCTCGATTTCCGGTGTGACGATCCTGACGCGCCGGGAGGGCTGCCTGGTCCTGGGTGGCCCGGCGGATGTGCCCTGGTGCCGGGCGTTCTCGCGCTTTACCGATGGCCGAAATTCGCAGAACCCTGGCTGTTTACCGCGTGTCGCAACGGGCGTCTTTGGTTCAACGGACGGCTTCGATTTGACGGACGTCTTCGGTTTGTCGGGCGCCTTCGGCTTTTCGGGCGTCTTCCGCTGGTCGGGCAAGGACTTCTTGAATATGAGGGAGAAAGCTGTGGTTCCCAAGAATGAGAACGAGAGCACTCGGCTCGGCAGCGCGCTGCATCGGCGGTCGTTCCTCAACGGTTCCATCGCCGCGGCGGTGACGGCCACGTCCCTGGGGGGCGCCACGGCGGCGCAGGCGGCGGGCGCCGGAGCGGTACTGAAGGCGGGGGCCGGCCGGGCCGTGATCGACTTCCCGTCCTCACTCCTGCCGCTCGACGGTTTCACCACGGTCCACGACGACCTCTACGTACGGATCCTCCTGCTGGAGAACGGCTCGCGCCGCGTCGCTCTCGCCGTGCTGGACCTGACGTCGATCAGTGCGGAGGCGATCGCCGCGATGAGGACGACCATCGCGAAGGCGTCCGGCGTGGCGACGGCCGACATCGTGGTGACCGTGACGCACACGTTCTCCGCCCCGCACGTGCAGGCGACCAGCAGTTCGACGGCGGCGGCTCAGTATGTGCAGCAGATCACGAAGGCCACCGCGACCGCGATCGCGGCGGCGGTCAAGGGACTCAGGTCCGCGCGGGTCGGCTTCGGCACCGGCACCTGCGACGTCAACGTCAACCGGGACGTCCTCACCGCCGACGGCTGGTGGCTCGGCACCGGCGAGGCGGGCTCGTCCGACAAGAGCGTGGGCGTCACCCGCCTCGACGACCTGGACGGCAACCCCATCGCCGTCCTCATCAACTACAGCGTCCAGTCCTCGGTCATGATGGAGTCGGTCATGACAAGCGGCGACCTGCCGATCACGGCCGACCTGGCGGGCGCGGCGGTGCGGCACGTGGAGGAGCAGTACGACGGCGACGCCGTCGGGTTCTTCCTGGTCGGCTCCTGCGGGGACCAGTCACCGGCGTTCAGGTCGAAGCGGTACACCATCGACAAGGACAAGAAGTGGGCCCAGGTCGACGCCCAGGACGCCGGCTGGCTGCTTCTCACGGTGCAGGGCGAGCGGCTGGGCACCGAGGCCGTCCGGGTCAGCGAGACCATCAAGACCTCCGGCGGCGGTTCGGGCTCGACGATGCGCCTCCTCACCGACACCGTCACGGTCGACACGATGGCGATGGGACATCCGACGGGACCGGCGAAGACGTACGACTTCACCCCGACCGGCACGGCCGACGTACCGATCTGGATCCTCCAGCTCGGCAACGGCGCGTTCGTGGGGGTGGAACCGGAGCTGTCCACCGACACCGCGCTGGCCATCAAGAAGCACTCGCCGTTCCCGCACACCGCCGTCATGTCGATGCTCGAAGGCGGCTCGAAGAACATGGCCGAGGCGCAGAGCTACGCCCGGATCACCTACGAGGCGATGGACTCGTCGTACGCCCAGGGCTCGGCCGAGACGGTCGCGGCGAAGATCGGCGCCATGCTGCACTCCCTACGCGGCTGAACCTGCCCGGGGTGCGGAGGCCGAGCCCCTGCTCACGCGCCGCGCCAGGCGCTGAGCAGTTCCTCGGGACCGTATGCCGCCTGGAGTCCGGAACAGCCGACCCCACCCCGCGAGACGGCCACGAGCGGTACGGGCTCGTCGGTGATCGCCGCCCGGTGCTTCTGCAGTGCGGCCAGGTCGTGGCTGTCGAACGCGGCGTTCTCCAGCCATTTGACCGAGCCGAGGAAGAGCAACCGCTTGGCCACGGGCTCCCGGTCGGCGCCCACCAGGTCGATCTCCACGTCGTTGCTGCGGGTCCAGTACCCGCCGATCGCCGGGGCGGCGGGCAGGAGCCCGTCCGGCAGGAGACGGGCGAGGGACTCCCGGACCAGGGGCTCGATCGCGCGGCCCCGCCAGCTCGTCCACCGCTCCTTGATCCGGCTCAGAGCGAGATCTCCCCGCATCCGCTCGATCTCCGCCATGTGCGGATCCAGAAACGCGAGCCAGAACCGCAGATAAGGGTCCGCCACTCGGTAGCGGCGTTCCTTCGACGGCCGTAGTGAGAGGGGAAGTTCGGCTGCCACCACCCGTTTCTCGGTCAGTACATCCGTGGCTCGGGTGAGAGTGGTGTGGGCGATGTTGCCGGCGGCGCGCGCGATGTTGGTGAAGGTTCGCTCCCCGCTTCCGATGGCTCGCAGGACTTCCCTGCTCATCGCCTGGGGTGGGAATTCCGCGGCCAGTGAGCGCTCGGCGGAGACCAGCAGCGCCGAGATCGGGTTGTCCAGCGAGTCGCGGAGGAACTCCCGGACATCCGCTCCGGGCCGCCACTCCGCACAGATCAGCGGCAGACCGCCCGTGACCAGGGCGGCATCGAAGGCGGCGGCCGGTTCAAGCCCGAGCATCTCGCCGATGTCGGCCGGGTTCAGCGGTCCCACGACCATTTCCCGGCCCCGCTGGTGGAAGGGACGGTCGTAGCTGTCCAGCGCCTCCATCATCGACAGGTCGGAGCCGACCAGGAGGAGGAGTACGGGTTTGCGGCTGAGCAGGCGGTCCCAGGCCCGCTGGAGCATGCCCTCGAAGGCGTCGACGCGGTCCATGAGATACGGCACCTCGTCGATGACGACCACGCTCGGCCTGTCGTCGGGAAGGATCTCCGCAAGCAGCCTGAACGCCGCGTTCCACTGCGTCGGGCTCTCCTCCGAGAACAGCCTCCGCTCCGGCAGGGTGGACCTGGCGACGGCGTCGAGCAGCTCCGTCAGCTCGTCCTCCGCCGTGCCGCCCGCGGCGGTGAAGAAGAGGTGGGGCGTCTGCGTGCGCCGGAGGAACTCCTCGACGAGGCTGGACTTGCCGACCCGCCGCCTTCCACGCATGAGGACGCACTGACCCGGTTTCGCCGACCCGGCGGCGTCGTGAACCGCCTGGAAGGTGTTGCGGAGCACGTTCAGCTCACGGTCCCGCCCGACGAAACGACGCATGAGAAGACCCCCGTAGGAGACAGTATCGGGAGAGATACTATCTCCATTGTTACCATTGAGCCTCATTCGGGCATGCCTCACCCGGGCATGACGCCGTGGATGCGGGAGAGGGTGAAGACGCGCTCGGCGTCCCGCAGGTGACACCAGGCTTCGAGGTAGGGCGGGTCGAGTACGAGGCGGCTGAGGGTGCGCAGGGTCCGGTTGCCCGAGGTGGCGACGTAGTCGACGGTGATGGCCTCACCGGTGTCGATGGCGTGGGCGAGCTGGCGGACATCGCTGTACGGCAGTCGCTTCGCCCACCCCGCGACGATCTCCTCGGTGTCCGTGGCGAAGGGCCCTCCTCCGTCGAACGGCGCGGGTTCCGATGGGGGTCCCTCCGCTTGATCGAAGCCGAGAGTGAGGGAAGTCGGCGCGGCGGCCAGCAGTCGGGTCGCCAAGGCGGTCGGGTCGACGGCGGCCGGTGGCATCGCCGCGAGGCCGGCCGCGATCCGGCGCCTGTCCTTTCCGCCGGTGCCTCGTGGGGCCGGAACGGGTGTGGTGGCCCGCCGAGGCCGGGTCTTGTCGATGCGTACCGTGCCGTCGGACGTCTCGGCGACAGGGGCGTACCCCTGGGATCGGAGCGCGGCGAGGGTCGTGTCGAGGGGGCTCCGGCTGACCAGCACCGTCGGCGCCAGGTGGCGTAGTCCGAGCTTGGCGAGCCCCCGGTGGGCGGCGAGTTCGGCCAGCAGCGCGGGCTCGTCGCCGTGGATGACGCAGGCGGCGGGGGCGATGCGCACGCGCCCGTGGCCGCGCGCTGTGTCGGCGATCAGGTACGACAGAGGCTGTGGCAGGGGCCCGGTGGCGACAGCGGTCAGGTCGGCGGTGATGTCGTCGGGGACACGGCCGGTGTCCAGAGCCCGGCGGATGCCGCCGGCGCTGAACCGCCACACCGACGCCGTGCCGCTGGTCTCCCGGTCGGCGACGGAGTCCAGGAGTGCGGCGAGCCGCGCGGACGGTGTGCCCGTGACGACGGCGGTGAGGTCGGCGCCGATCCGGGCCGTCGAGATGGCCGGGGGCAGCAGCCGTCCGCACTCGATGCTCAGCCCCTCCGCGTCGCCGTCCCGCAGGTTGATACCGAGGGCGGTCAGGGCACCGTGCGCGAGTACGCCGACGAGCTCGGCCTCACGGATCACGGCGGCGAACGGCGTTCCGTCCTGGGGCGGCGAGTCGGCGAGTGGACGGTGCCAGGCGATCAGCGGCCCCAGATCCGAGGTGACCCTCGCGCCCTGCCCTGCCGGGAGCCGTGCGGCTGCGGCCAGCAGCCCGTCGCGGGCCCCCAGGCAGCCGTCGCAGGGCGGTGCGCCGGCGAGGGCGGGGAGCGCCTTGTTGTCCTCGTCGCGCGCCAGGGTGGGGGTGAGCGGCAGGTTTCGCCATGCCTGAAGCAGTACGGCGAACTGCTCCGACGGTTCCTGTTCGGCCCAGGCGTCGTAAGTGTCGGTGGACGCCATGTGATCGCCGTCCCGGCCCAGCAGCCCGGCGGCGTACGCGGCCTCGAGGGTGATGCGTACGACGGTGTCGTCGGCCTGGGCGGCCTTGCCGATCCGGGCCAGTTCACGTGCACCGATCCCGCCGGACTTCAGCCGGGCCGGCGCGGTCGCCGAGCAGGCCGACAGGACCGAGACGGCTTGGGCCACGAAGGCCGTGGCCGCGGCTGACGCTTCGCGATCCACCTCCGCCGGGGTGACGGACACCAGCCGCGCGGAAGGAGGGACGGGCTCGAACGGGGCCCGCCAGCAGGGCCCGCGCAGCGCGAGCGCCACCTCGGCAGGCATACGGGCAGGCCCGTAGCGGTGACGGTCCTGGACCAGGAGCCCACGGTCCAGTGCCCATTGCGCGCCCGGTTCCAGGCCGGCGCCGGGAACCCCGAACATGATGAACTCAGGCTGCCTCGCCGTGGCTCCCGCTCGTCGTTCGAGCAGCTTCCGGGCCGCCGCCGGGGCCTTCGCGACCACTGAGGCGATCTGCTCCGGGTCGCTGTGGTGTTCCACCAGGGTGGCCAGCCGCTGCGGCTTGGTGCCGGGCGGCGTGACGCCCAGTGTCACCAGCATGCGGCGCAGTTCGTCGGACGTCGTGCCCGTCAGCAGCTCTTCCAGCGGAGCGTCGAGTCCCAGAGGCGCGTCCCAGGCCTGCCGCAGCGGTGCGGCCATGCGGAGCTTCCCCGCGTCGTCCGGCCAGACCAGAGCATGATCGGCCAGCACCTCCAGCGCGGCGTCGAGCTCGCGAGTGGTCTCGTCGTCCGCCGCCCCCAGCAGCTTCGCCAGGGCATCGCGGGAAGCGGATGCCCCGAGCGCCGCCAGCGCCTCGGTCACCTGCAGGTGCGGGAGCGTGAGCCGCGGCAGGGCCAGCGCCACCGACCCCTGGCGTTGAAGACGGTCGGCCAACTCCCCCAGCGAGCGCGGCTCCGGAGGGGCCACGGCGTCCTTCCGTGCCATGAGCACGCGCGCCAGGCGAGCGCCGTCGAGGCTGCTCAGCCACTCCGCCAGGGAATTCATGTGGGGTGCACCTCGTCAGACCGGAGAGCGAGCGCCGGAGCCGGTCCGGCGCCGGGTCCAAGGATGGCGCATTCCCGTGATCCGCGGGTGCCGCACCAAGACAGGTCACCCCTTGGTGACACGAAGACAGGTCACCCCGCGGTGGGCGTCGGCGCTTCATCGGGCCGGCTCGGGGCGGAAACCGAGACGGACAACGTCGAAGGGCCCCACCGCGAACGGTGGGGCCCTTCGAGTCGTGCCCGGTGAGGCACTGGCGGAGGATACGAGATTCGAACTCGTGAGGGGTTGCCCCCAACACGCTTTCCAAGCGTGCGCCCTAGGCCTCTAGGCGAATCCTCCGCGGCAAACAATACAAGACGTTGAGGAGTGCTCGCGAACTCGTTCCCCCCTCCCGGATCGGGTACTCTGTGCGGAGCCCCTCACGTGGCGCTATCTGACTGAACTCCCCCAGGGCCGGAAGGCAGCAAGGGTAGGTTGGCTCTGGCGGGTGCGTGGGGGGCGCTTGCGTTTGCGGGGCGGGATGCGGCGGGGGTCCGGGGGCCAGGGGTGCCCGGGTGCTCGGTGAACGGTCCTTGTTGTCAGTGGGCGCCTATAACCTCGTATGTGTGTCGTCTCTCGCGCTGTACCGCCGTTATCGCCCGGAGTCGTTCGCCGAGGTCATCGGGCAGGAGCATGTCACCGACCCGTTGCAGCAGGCGCTGCGGAACAACCGGGTCAATCACGCGTACCTGTTCAGCGGTCCGCGCGGGTGCGGGAAGACGACCAGTGCGCGGATTCTGGCCCGGTGTCTGAACTGCGAGCAGGGGCCGACGCCGACTCCTTGCGGGGAGTGCCAGTCCTGCAGGGACCTCGCGCGCAACGGGCCGGGGTCGATCGACGTCATCGAGATCGACGCCGCCTCGCACGGTGGCGTCGACGACGCTCGTGACCTGCGGGAAAAGGCCTTCTTCGGGCCGGCGAGCAGTCGGTACAAGATCTACATCATCGATGAGGCCCACATGGTCACCCCGGCGGGCTTCAACGCCCTGCTGAAGGTGGTCGAGGAGCCGCCCGAGCACCTCAAGTTCATCTTCGCCACGACCGAGCCCGAGAAGGTCATCGGGACGATTCGGTCGCGGACCCACCACTATCCGTTCCGGCTCGTGCCGCCGGGGACCCTGCGGGGGTACCTGGGCGAGGTCTGCGGGCATGAGGGCATTCCCGTCGAGGACGGGGTGCTGCCGCTGGTCGTGCGGGCCGGCGCCGGCTCCGTGCGTGACTCCATGTCCGTCATGGATCAGCTTCTCGCGGGGGCGAGCACCGACGGTGTGACGTACGCCATGGCCACCTCCCTGCTGGGGTACACGGACGCGTCGTTGCTCGACTCCGTGGTCGAGGCGTTCGCCGCGGGCGACGGCGCCGTGGCCTTCGAGATCGTGGACCGCGTCATCGAGGGGGGCAACGATCCCCGGAGATTCGTCGCGGACCTGCTGGAGCGGCTGCGCGATCTGGTGATCCTGGCCGCCGTTCCCGACGCCGCCGAGAAAGGGCTCATCGACGCCCCGTCCGACGTCGTGGAGCGCATGCAGGGCCAGGCCGGGGTCTTCGGCGCCGCCGAGCTGAGCCGCGCCGCCGACCTCGTCAACGAGGGGCTGACGGAGATGCGCGGCGCCACCTCGCCGCGACTCCAGCTCGAGCTCATCTGCGCGCGCGTGCTCCTGCCCGCGGCGTACGGGGACGAGCGATCCGTCATGGCCCGCCTGGACCGGATCGAGCGCGGGGTGAACTTCTCCGGCGGCGGCGCGGGCGCCCCCACCATGGGGTACGTACCCGGTCCCGAGGTGCATGGAGGGGTGCAGGCCGCGGGCGCCGCGATGGTTCCGCCGGGCGGAGGTGTCGCCGCGGCCCGGGCCGCTGTGCGGTCGACGGATGGTGCGGGTGGTGTCGGTGGGGTTGCCGCGGCGCCGGGTGCGGGGGCGGCCCCTGCCCCTGCCCCTGCCCCTGCCCCTGCCCCGGCACCGGCTCCCGCGCCTGCCGCGGCCGCGCCCGCTGCTCCTCCGGCCGCCGCTTCGGCCCCGCCCGCTTCCCCGCCGGGAGCCGCGCCCGGTGCCTGGCCCACCGCGACGGCCGCGGGCAGCGGTCGGCGTCCGGGTGGCTGGCCGACCGCGACACCCGCGGGCGGGGGACAGGCCCCCGCCGCGTCCGGCGCACCCGCGGCTCCGCCGGCGACATCGGCTCCCGGCCCCGGCCCCGGTCCCGTAGCCACATCCGCCGCCGCGCCGGCCCCCGCCGCCGGCGGCGTCGACCCCCGCATGATCTGGCCGAACATCCTGGAGGCGGTGAAGAACCGCCGCCGCTTCACCTGGATCCTGCTCAGCCAGAACGCGCAGGTCACCGGCTACGACGGCACGACCCTGCAGATCGGCTTCGTCAACGCCGGCGCCCGCGACAACTTCGCGAGCAGCGGCAGCGAGGAAGTCCTGAAGCAGGCGCTGGCCGAACAGTTCAACGTGCAGTGGAAGATCGAGGCGATCGTCGACACCTCCGGTGGCTCGGCACCGCCACCGATGCCGGCCTCCGGTCCCGGGTTCGGTGGCGGCGGTGGCGGTGGTGGTTACGGCAGCGGTGGTGGTGGCGGTTACGGGGGAGCTCCGGCCGCCCCGCGTCCCGCTCCCCAGCAGCCCCCGGCCCCTGCTCCGCGCCCCGCCGCGCAGCAGGGCCCGCCCGCGGGCCAGGCTTCGTCCGCGTCCGCCTCGACGCCCGGCCCGCCACCCCCCGCCGCCTACGAGCCGCCTCCGGTGGCCCCCGAGGACGACATCCCCGAGGACGACGACCCCGACCTCGACGAGTCCGCCCTCTCTGGCCACGACCTGATCGTCCGTGAACTGGGGGCGACGGTGGTGGAGGAGTTCTCCAACGAGTGAACAAGGGAGTGCGACAAGGGAGTGCGGGAAGGGACGGGCGGCGCCCCTTCGCACCCCGCCGCCCTCGGACACACCCGGCCCCTCTCGGAGGATCGCACCAACCCCTCGCACCCCCCGCTTCGGAAGCCCCCACAAAGGGACCCGGCTCCGGCGGATAGGCTGACCCCGTGAAGGTCCTCGTCATCGGTAGTGGCGCCCGTGAACACGCCCTGTGCCGTTCCCTGTCCCTCGACCCCGACGTCACCGCCCTGCACTGCGCCCCCGGGAACGCAGGCATCGCGGGGACGGCCCAGCTGCACCCGGTCGACGCCCTCGACGGCGCCGCCGTGGCCGCGCTGGGCACGGAGCTCGGTGCCGAGCTGGTGATCGTGGGCCCGGAGGCGCCGCTTGTCGCCGGGGTCGCCGACGCCGTGCGCGCGGCGGGCATCCCCTGCTTCGGCCCCTCCGAGGAGGCCGCGCAGCTGGAAGGCTCCAAGGCCTTCGCCAAGGACGTGATGGCGGGAGCGGGCGTCCCCACAGCGCGTTCGTACGTCTGCACGACGCCCGAGGAGGTCGACGAGGCGCTCGACGCCTTCGGCGCCCCGTACGTCGTGAAGGACGACGGACTCGCGGCCGGCAAGGGCGTCGTCGTGACCGACGACCTCGAGAAGGCCCGCGCGCACGCCAACGCCTGCGACCGCGTCGTCATCGAGGAGTTCCTCGACGGTCCCGAGGTCTCCCTCTTCGCGATCACCGACGGCGAGACCGTCGTCCCGCTCCAGCCCGCCCAGGACTTCAAGCGCGCGCTGGACGGCGACGAAGGCCCGAACACCGGCGGCATGGGCGCGTACTCGCCCCTCCCGTGGGCGGACCCGAAGCTGGTCGAGGAGGTCATGGAGACCGTCCTCCAGCCGACCGTCGACGAGCTGCGCCGCCGCGGCACCCCGTTCTCCGGGCTTCTCTACGCGGGTCTGGCGATCACGAGCCGCGGTGTACGGGTGATCGAGTTCAACGCCCGGTTCGGCGACCCGGAGACCCAGGTGGTCCTGGCCCGGCTGAAGACCCCGCTCGCGGGCGTCCTGCTCGCCGCCGCGGAGGGCACCCTCGCCGATCTGCCGCCGCTGCGCTGGAGTGACGACGCGGCGGTCACCGTGGTCGTGGCTTCGTACAACTACCCGGACACCCCGCGCACCGGCGATCCGATCACCGGGCTCGACGAGGTGGCGGCGCTGGACGCCCCGCACGCGTACGTCCTGCACGCCGGGACGAAGCACGACGGCGACGCGGTCGTCAGCGCGGGCGGCCGGGTGCTCTCCGTCACGGCGACCGGCACCGACCTCACCGAGGCCCGCGCCCGCGCGTACGCGGCGGTCTCCCGCGTCCGTCTCGACGGTTCGCAGCACCGTACGGACATCGCGGCGAAGGCGGCGACGGACGCCGCGACCGAGGCCACGACCGAGGCGTAGATCCCCTGACGGAGGCGTAGCCCCCTCACCCCCGCACACACCTATGGGCCCCGGATTCTGTACGGAATCCGGGGCCTGATCGTTGCCCACGGTCATCCACCTTTCCCCAAAGCCATTCCATCGAGTGAGCGATGCCCCATCCGGCTGACGGGGGCCGAGGCCCCAACTAGGGTGCGGCGAAAGCGTTCCGGCACTTGGCCCACCGGCATTGCGATGTCGGTGGTGGGTGCCACAGTGGGGGAGTGAGCAACACCAGGGCATCCTTCGGCGCGGGCTGCGAGACAGCCCGGGCCGGGCCGACAGCAGGGGGTGACATCCGGTCGTGACCGGTATGGGTGTGGAGGTGGGCGCGCAGGCCGCGCGCTCCCGGGCGCTCGCCGTGCTGCGTATCCGCAGCAGGGCGCTGGCCGTCGCCCTGCTGCCCGCGGCCGTCGCCGTCGTGCTGCTCGTCGGCGGCTCGACCGGGCACATCACCGGCGGAGGCTGGCCCGTCACTCGCTCGATCGTGACGGTCCTCGCCGTCCTCGTGCTGCTCGCCGCCGCGGGCATCGCGCTCGTCGTCGCCCGCGCGCGGCCCGCCGTGAGCCCCACGGTCCCGATCGCGGAGGCGTCCGCGCCGGACCTCTACCGCCTGGTCCGGGACCTGGCCGACCGCCTCGACGTCCCACCGCCCTCGGCGATAGCACTGACCCCGGACTGCGACAGCTGGCTGGAGGACCGCACCCACCCGGCGCACGGCCCGCCACCCCCCGAGCACCGCGACGAAATAGCGGGCGTACGAGGGGGACGAGGCGGGGCCGGGCGCCCTCGCCGAGCCCCCGCGGCTCCCGTCCTTGTCATCGGCTCGCCCTTTCTGTGGTGGATGCGGGTCGGGGAACTGCGCGCGGTCCTCGCCCCCGTCGTCGCCGGTACGGGCCCTTCGGCGCACCCCGACATAGCCGCGGCACGCCGTTTCGTACGGGGTCTGGACGCGGCCGTGGCCGTGACCTCCGAGCCCACCCGCGGCCCCCTGGTCCGCACGGTCCTCGCCGGTGTCGGCTGGGTGACCCGCCTGCTGCTGCGCAGCTGTCGAGGCCATGCGGCCGAGATGGAACGGGGCGTGGCCGCCGCGGCCGCCGAGCGTGCACAGGCTGTGGACTACGGTCTGCGGATCGTCGCCCAGGAACAGGTCGGCCTGGCGTACGCGGGCTGGGACCGGCTGCTGACCCGGGTCGCGCTGCCCGCCTGGCGGATGGGCCGCTGGCCGTCCCGGCTGGACGCGGGTGTCGTCGCGGCCCTCACCGAGCTGTCGCGCCGTGACCGGCTGGCCGAGGGCTTCGCCTCCCGCCTCGGCGAGCGTCCCGCCTGCGACCTGCTCGAGGAGCCCGGCTCGGTGGACGAGGCGGCCTCACTGCTCGCCGCGCGCCTGTTCCACGGCGGGCCCGCGGAGCCCGGGCCCGACTGGGCGCCGGTGGACTGGCAGGAGTATCCGGACGAGGTGGTCGACCGCACCTGGCGCACCGAAGCGGCCCGTCTGCACCGGGTGCTGGACGCGCTGGGCGTCCGCCACCCCACGGATCCGACCCAGCCCGACCAGGGCGGCCCGACGCTGGCACGCGTGCTCGACCATCTGACCGCGCCCGCCACGGCCGACGCCGAGACCGACGCCGATGTCTCCGTCGATCGGCGCGGGGCGTACGAGGAGAGCGGCACGGGCGTGGTCCCGGGCGACGCGGTGGTCGAGGTCGAGGAGGAGGTCGGGGAGGATGGCGAACTCGTGCTCGGGAGTGAGCGGACCGCGGCGCTCGCCGCGGGACTCAGCGCGGAGCTGGCCCGTGAGGAGGCGGCGGCGCCGGCCGTCGTGTCCGGGCCGGGCGGGGGAACGGAGCAGCCGGGGCCCGACTGGTCGTTCTGGGACGACGGGATGCTGCCGCTCTTCCCGCTTCAGCCGCCACGCAGTGGGCGTGAGCTGTTGGCCGACC
This sequence comes from Streptomyces sp. NBC_01450, assembly GCF_036227505.1. Lineage (NCBI taxonomy): Bacteria > Bacillati > Actinomycetota > Actinomycetes > Kitasatosporales > Streptomycetaceae > Streptomyces > Streptomyces sp. NBC_01450. The sequence continues at coordinate 6,114,234 of NZ_CP109480.1, forward strand.
ATGTCACCGCGATGGTCTGTTGTGCGGCGATGGACACCGCGGGGGCGATGCCGGGGCTCGACTGGCTCGACGGGCCCGCCCTTCTCGTAGGCGGGGCGCGGGCCGCCGATCTGGGGCCGCGGGTCCTGACGCTCGTCGAGGACGGTGACCCGGTGCCTCTGCGGGACTGGCTCCGGCACCTGGGCGTCCGTCCCGAGAAACCGGTCCGCCTGGTCTGACGCCACCACCACCGTCCCTTCTCCGGGCACCTGTATCCGCCCTCCTATCCGGAGGGAAGTGTTCCGGTCACGTCAATTCGCGACGAACGGTGACGGAGTGCGTGCGTAATGTGATGTGCTGGGACCGATCGCGCACAGGGCAGAGGCTTACAGCACCGACGGGGGCACGAGGGAGGGGAGCAGGCATGGGGTCGGAGCAGATCCGCCGCTGGGAGTCGGGCGCACTCGCGCACGCCGTGACGGACCCCTTCGGCCAGGGTCCCGTTCCCTGGCTCAGGGGCGACGAGCAGTACTTCGACGACACCGGCCACGTCGTCCCCTGGTACATCGACCACATTGATCACGCCGGCCAGGCCGGTCCCGCCGCGGGCTCCCGTGGCTCCGCCACCCTCCAGGGCTCCCGCAAGGCCCCCATCCCCCATCCCCGCGCCGGCGGCCCCCGCTCCGCCGACGACGTGCACCGCCAGATCAAGGGCTTCGCCTCCAACGGCGCGGCCGCGCCGGGCGAGGCCATCGACTTCCACGTCACCGTCGACCCGCCCCAGGAATTCAGCGTCGACATCTACCGCATCGGGCACTACGGAGGCGACGGGGCCAGCAAGATCACCACCAGTCCCCGCCTGTCCGGCATCGTCCAGCCGCCACCTCTCACCGCTGACAGAACCGTTTCTTGCCACCACTGGTGGCTCTCCTGGCGCCTGCAGATCCCGAGCTACTGGAACATCGGCGCGTACGTGGCCGTACTGACCACCGCCGACGGCTACCGCTCCCACGTCCCGTTCACCGTCCGCGACAACCACCCCGCGGACCTCCTCCTCCTGCTCCCGGACATCACCTGGCAGGCGTACAACCTCTACCCGGAGGACGGGCACACCGGCGCGAGCCTCTACCACGCCTGGGACGAGAACGGCCGGCTGCTGGGCGAGTCCGAGGCCGCGACGACGGTCTCCTTCGACCGTCCGTACGCCGGCGCGGGCCTTCCCCTCCACGTCGGCCACGCCTACGACTTCATCCGCTGGGCCGAGCGCTACGGCTACGACATCGCCTACGCCGACGCCCGCGACCTGCACGCCGGCCGCGTCGACCCCACCCGGTACCGCGGCCTGGTCTTCCCGGGCCACGACGAGTACTGGTCGATGGCCATGCGCCGCACCGTGGAACTGGCCCGCGAAAGCGGCACCTCGCTGGTCTTCCTCTCCGCCAACACCATGTACTGGCAGGTGGAGTTGGGCCCGTCCCCGTCCGGTGTCGCCGACCGCCTGCTGACCTGCCGCAAACGCAGAGGCCCGGGAAGGCCCGCGCTGTGGCGCGAGGTCGACCGTCCCGAGCAGCAGCTCATCGGGATCCAGTACGCGGGCAGGGTCCCGGAACCCCACCCTCTGGTCGTGCGCAACGCCGACCACTGGCTGTGGGAGGCGACCGGCGCACACGAGGGCGAGGAACTCGACGGCATGGTCGCGGGCGAGGCCGACCGCTACTTCCCGCGCACCCCGCTGCCCGAGCACCAGGGCCGCATCCTCCTCGCCCACTCCCCGTACCAGGACAGCGAGGGCGCCACCCGCCACCAGGAGACCTCCCTCTACCGGGCCCCCTCCGGCGCCCTGGTCTTCGCGGCCGGGACGTTCGCGTGGTCCCCGGCCCTGGACCGTCCCGGCCACGTCGACACCCGTATCCAGCGAGCCACCGCGAACCTCCTCGACCGCATCTGCAAACGCGACTGAGAGCGCGCACCCCGCACGACCACCACGGGCCCCCGCCCACCCCCTGGCCAAAGACACTTCCCGAATACGGGAGAATCGAGCCACTTGAACAAAACCACGGGGAGGAACCGTGTCCGGATTCGTCGAAAAGCCCGAGCCCCTCCAGGTCCCGGGTCTGGTGCATCTGCACACCGGCAAGGTGCGCGACCTGTACCAGAACGAGGCGGGCGACCTCGTGATGATCGCCAGTGACCGCATCTCCGCCTACGACTGGGTGCTGCCCACCGAGATCCCCGACAAGGGCCGGGTCCTCACCCAGCTCTCGCTGTGGTGGTTCGACAAGCTCGCCGACCTGGTCCCCAACCATGTGCTGAGCACCGAGCTCCCGCCGGGCGCCCCCGCCGACTGGGAGGGCCGCACGCTGATCTGCAAGTCCCTGCGGATGGTGCCGGTCGAGTGCGTCGCGCGCGGCTACCTCACCGGCTCGGGCCTCGTCGAGTACGACGAGTCCCGCACGGTCTGCGGCCTCGCCCTTCCCGAGGGCCTCGCCGACGGTTCGGAACTTCCCGCGCCGATCTTCACCCCCGCCACCAAGGCGGCGGTCGGCGAGCACGACGAGAACGTGTCGTACGAGGAGGTCGCCCGCCAGGTCGGCGCCGACACCGCGGCCCAGCTGCGCCAGGCGACCCTCGCCGTCTACGGCCGCGCCCGTGACATCGCCCGCGAGCGCGGGATCATCCTCGCGGACACCAAGTTCGAGTTCGGCTACGAGGGCGAGACGCTCGTCCTCGCCGACGAGGTGCTGACCCCGGACTCCTCCCGCTTCTGGCCCGCCGACGTATGGGAGCCGGGCCACGCCCAGCCCTCCTTCGACAAGCAGTTCGTGCGCGACTGGCTGACCTCTCCCGAGTCGGGCTGGGACCGGAAGAGCGAGCAGCCCCCGCCGCCGCTGCCGCAGCACGTCGTGGACGCGACCAGCGCCAAGTACATCGAGGCGTACGAGCGCCTGACCGGCACCAGCTGGAGCTGAGGACGCGAAGAAGCACACAAAGAAGCCCCCGACCCTGAAGGGCCGGGGGCTTCTTTCTCTGAGCGGACGACCAGGTTCGAACTGGCGACCTCAACCTTGGCAAGGTTGCGCTCTACCAACTGAGCTACGTCCGCATGCGCTGTGGTGCGAGACCAACTATACCCAACCTCGCTCCCGTGCGAGACGCACCGCCGCGTGACGGTTCTCCGCCCCGAGCTTCGAGACGGCCGACGAAAGATAGTTGCGTACCGTCCCCTGGGACAGTGCCGCCCGCACCGCGATCTCCGCGACGGGCGCCCCGTCGGCGGCGAACTCGAGCACCTCGGCCTCGCGCGCGGTCAGCGGCGAGTCCCCGGCGGAGATCGCGTCCGCGGCCAATTCCGGGTCCACATAACGGTTTCCCGCATGCACCGTACGAATGACCTCCGCGAGCCGCCGCGCGCTGACCGTCTTCGGGACGAACCCGCGCACACCTGCCGCGAGCGCTCGCTTCAGATGCCCCGGCCGCCCATGGCTCGTCACGATCAGCACCTGGCAGCCGGGCAGTTCGGCCCGCAGCGATGTGGCCACGCTCACACCGTCCGCTCCCGGCATCTGCAGATCCAGGACGGCGACATCGGGTTCGTGCGCCAGCGCCATCGCCAGTGCCTCGGGCCCGGTCGCCGCCTCGGCGACCACCACGAGGTCGTCCTCCAGCCCCAGCAGCGCGGCGAGCGCACCCCGGATGAGGTGCTCGTCGTCGGCGAGCAACAGCCGTACGGGCGGTGCGGTTGGGACGGGTGGGACGGATGAGGTGGGTGGGGTGGGCGTCATGAAGTGACCTCGCTCACAGGGTGGGGGACGGGTCGGGGCGACCCACCCGGTTCCGGGGCCGGAGCCTGTTCCGGGATCGAGTCGGGGGGCAGCGGTACCTCGGCGGTCAGGCGGAACAGGTCACCCCCGGCCGGCCCGGCCCGCAGCACCCCGTCCACCTCCCCGAGCCGCTCCCGCAGCCCGGCGAGCCCGGACCCCCGTCCCGGCTCGGCGGCACCAGGCCTGGTACCGGCACCGGTTTTGGTACCGGGACCGGGCGCTCCGTCGTTCTCGACGGTGAGGGTCACCCGGCCCTCCGCCACCCGCAGGGACACCGCGCACCTTCCGGCGTCCCCGTGCCGCAGCACGTTCGTCGTCGCCTCCCGCACGACCCAGCCGAGTGCGGACTGGATCTCCGTGGGCAGTCCGGGCACCGGGCCGCTGACCTCGCAGTCGATACCGGCGGCCGTCAACACGCCCTGCGCGCCCGCGAGTTCGGTGCGCAGATCGGCCTCGCGGTAGCCGCGTACGACCTCGCGGACCTCCCGCTGGGTCTCCCGCGCTATCCGCTGGACCTCGACCATCTGCTCCACGGCCTCCGGCCGTCCGCGCCGGGCCAGTTGCACGGCGAGCTCGCTCTTCAGCGCGACCACCGCCAGGTTGCGGCCCATCACGTCGTGCAGATCGCGCCCGAAGCGCAGCCGCTCCTCGGCGACGGCGAGCCGGGCCCGGGTCTCGCGGGCCTCGTCGAGTTCGTAGACGGCGTTGAGCAGCCAGACGGAGAAGGCGGAGGTGAAGGTGAAGAAACCCGCGGCGAGTACGACCGCACCGGCGGTGACGACGGCACTGGGCGCCGGGACACCCGCCGGGACGGCCACGGCGCAGGCGCCCAGGGCGGTGCCGAGCACCGCGTACGCCATGCGCCGTGCCTCACGCACCGCGAGCGCCAGGGTGCCGACCCCGAACGACAGGACGCCGACGAACACCGTGCCCGCCGCCGCCCCGTTGTCCGCGCCGCGCGGGCCGTGCAACGCGACCAGCAGGCTCACGACGGCGATCACCACGGTCGCGGTGCCCAGCGCCCAGAGCAGCCGTACGGGCCGGGGGCGGCGGCCACGGGTCCAGTCCAGGGTCAGCGAGGCGGTCACCGCGCCGAGCGCGGCGTGTGCGCTCACCAGCAGGAGCAGGATCCAGTTCGCCGGGGCGGGCACGTATCCGAAGGCCGGCAGCGCGAAGGTGGCGACCTCGATGAACGGGAAGGTGTGGAACGACCACCGCGTGTACGTCTCGATCTTCGCCGGCGTGCTCTTGCCGCGCCACCAGCCATCGCGCCCGCTCATGCCCACCGCCAAGTCCCTGGTCAACGCCGCGGCTCCCAGTGGAACCACTGCCGTACAGCAAACACGGCGAGTACGATCCAGGCCACCGCCGTCCCGAGGGCGCCCAGGGTGTCGTGCGCGGAGAGGTCGCCGGTCCAGCCGCCGCGTATCAGCGTGACCACCGGGGTCAGGGGCAGCAGCTCGCAGGCCGAGGCCAGCCGGTCCGGCATGAGCTGGAGGGGGAAGAAGGTGCCGGAGCCGAGCAGCGACACCAGTATCAGCGGCATGGCGGCGACCTGGGCGCCCTCCACGCTCTTGCTGAAGTTCGCGGTGATCGCCGCGAGCAGGGGCCACATCGCCAGGCCCAGGAGCAGTCCGAGGACGGCGAGATGGGGTGCCGGGGGCGCCCCGACGTCCAGCAGGGCGGCGCACGCGACCGTCAGGACCAGGCACTGCGCCAGGCCGATCGCGACCGAGGGCAGGGCCGCACCCGCGAGGATCTCCGCGTCCCGCAGCTCCCCGGTGCGCAGCCGTTTGAGTACGAGCTCCTCGCGTCGGGCCGCGTACACACTTACCAGCGAGCTGTAGACCGCGAAGAGGAGCGACAAGCCGACGGAGGAGGGCAGGACGACCGAGCCGACCGAGAGCCCGGTGCCTTTCAGGTCCATCTGGTCGACTGTCGAGCGAAGGCTGAACGGCAAGGTCAGCGGCACGAACACGGCGGCGGCGAGGGTCGCCTTCGAGCGGCCCAGCAGGGTCAGTTCGGCGCGCGCCAGGGCGGCCGATCGTCCTGCGGCGGTCGTCGTACCCGTACCCCTACCCGCACCTGTGTCCGTACCCGTTTCCCCGCTCACCGGAGTTGTCGCGCTCATGCCGCCGTCCCCCGCTCCCGCACACCCGTGCCCCGGCCCGCCGTGACCCCGTCCGCCACGTTCCGTCCCGCCACGTTCCGGTCCGCCGCGTCCCGCGCTATCCGCAGGAACGCCTCCTCCAATGAGGCCGACCGCACATCGAGCCCCCGCAGCTCGATGTGTTTCTCCTGGGCCCACACCAGCAGCGCGGTGGTGGTGCGCTGGAGCTCGTTGGTGCGCAGCCTGACGGTACGGCCCGCCGTCTCGTGATCGGTCACGCCGAGTCCGGCGAGCGGGGGCAGGTCTCCGAGGAAGTAGCCGGCGGGCAGTTCGAAGGAGATCCGGGACGGCGAGGACGCGGTCACGTCGGCGGGGGTGCCGGAGGCCGCGATATGCCCTTCGTGGAGGATCGCGAGCCGGTCGGCCAGCTCCTCCGCCTCGTGCAGATAGTGCGTGGTCAGCACCACGGTCGTACCGTCGTCGCGCAGCTCGCGCACCAATTCCCAGGTGTCCCGGCGCCCTTCGGCGTCCAGGCCGGTCGTCGGCTCGTCGAGGAAGAGGACCTCGGGGCGGCCGAGGAGCGCGAGGGCCAGGTCCAGGCGGCGCTTCTCGCCTCCGGACAGCTGTTTCACCCGTACCCCGGACCGCCGGGTGAGCCCGACCATCTCCAGGGCCTGGACGGTCGGCCGCGCTCCGCTCGTGCAGCCCGCCCACATCCGTACGGTCTCGGCGACCGTCAGCTCGGAGGGGAAGCCGCCCTCCTGCAGCATCACGCCGATCCGGGGCCGGACGGCCGCGCGCTCCTCGTACGGATCGTGTCCGAGGACCCGCACCCGGCCGCCGGCCGGAGGGGCGAGGCCCTCCAGCAGTTCGACGGTGGAGGTCTTGCCCGCGCCGTTCGTCCCCAGCAGCGCGAAGAGCTCACCGCGGCCCACGGAGAAGGTGATTCCGCGGACGGCCTCGAAATCTCCGCGGGCTCGCCGGTCTCCCCCGTACACGCGCCGCAGCTCGGTGACTTCGATCACGTCATCCTGCTCGTTCGTGTTCATGAAATCAGCGTCCCCGCGGGCGGGATCCCGCAGCAGTGCGCGGTGTCATCACTCCGCATGACAAATGTCAGAGGACGCTCGTACGCGAACACGAGAAAGACCCCGGTCGATGACCGGGGTCTTTGCTTCCTGGAGCGGACGACGAGGCTCGAACTCGCGACCTCAACCTTGGCAAGGTTGCGCTCTACCAACTGAGCTACGTCCGCATTGCCTCCGACCGGCTCTCACCGATCGGCGCGAGCACCACCCTACCTGATCCACAAGAGTGGTCGGTAAGGGATGCAGAGCGGGTGACAGGAATTGCACACTGCGCCTTCCCCCTGGAAGGGGGATGTTCTGCTACTGAACTACACCCGCGTGACTCCTCGGGATCCGGCTTTTTCGGCCTTGCCCCTCGGCGTGCTCCAGACTCTAGCTGATCAGCGGGGGGTCAGCGCAAGTCGGTTGTGCGTGGGGGCGGATGGCCGGCCGGGGCGAGGCCCCGACGGGCCGTCCGGTGGACCCTCGGATTCGGTGCGCTCCTGAGGCGCGGTCCTTCAGCGCATCCGGCGCACCCCTGCGGCGCGCCCCCTCAGTGCGCTTCGGCGAACGCCTCGTAGACCTTCTTGGGGATGCGTCCGCGCGGCGGCACGTCCAGCTTGTTGGAACGGGCCCAGGCGCGGACCGCGGCGGGGTCGGGGGTCAACGCGGTGTGCGTGTAGGCCTTCCCGGACCTCGCCTGCTTGCGGCCGGCCTCGACGAACGGCGCGAGAGCCTTACGCAGTTTCTTGGCATTGGCTGGATTGAGGTCGATCTCGTACGACTTGCCGTCGAGTCCGAAGGCGATCGTTTCCGCCGCTTCCGAGCCGTCGATGTCGTCAAAGAGAGTGACCACGACACGCTGCGCCACGAATATCGGTCCCTTCGTGCGGCACCTCTGCGATCACACCCCATGACGTGCCTGGACGCCACGGAGTTGTCGGGGAGATGCCGACTGTCCGGCTGTTATTGGGCAAAGTATCGGCTATTGCCAATTCCTTTGTACAGTGCCGGGCATTGCATTGTGAAGCCCGACTAAAACCTTCCGCGTGTCCGAAGGTAATGGGGTCCCACCGGTCTTCTGCGATTTTTCCCAGGATTTTCCGCGCCAGCCCCCGCGTCGATGCGCGATCGTGATCGGGCTCACGTAGGATTCTACGAATCTACGCGAGTAGAAATTTTGTGCGGGTAGTCTGAAGCGACCTGCTCAGCACCACACACCGGGAGTGCCAGTGGCACGCGTCGTAGTCGACGTCATGCTCAAGCCGGAGATCCTCGACCCCCAGGGCCAGGCGGTGCAGCGTGCACTGCCGCGTCTCGGTTTCGAAGGCGTCTCCGACGTACGTCAGGGAAAGCGATTCGAACTGGAAGTGGACGGACCGGTGGACGACGCCGCGCTCGCCCGCATCCATGAACTGGCGGAATCCTTCCTCGCCAACACCGTGATCGAGGACTTCACCGTCAAGGTCGAGGAAGTCGCGGAGGCAGGAAAGTGACCGCTCGTATTGGAGTCGTCACCTTTCCGGGCAGCCTCGACGACCGGGACACGCAGCGTGCGATCAAGCTCGCCGGTGCCGAACCCGTCGCCCTCTGGCACAAGGACAAGGACCTCAAGCAGGTCGACGCCGTGGTGCTGCCCGGCGGTTTCTCGTACGGCGACTATCTCCGGGCCGGTGCCATCTCGCGCTTCTCGCCCGTGATGGAGACCGTGATCGAGCAGGCGAAGTCCGGAATGCCCGTCCTCGGCATCTGCAACGGCTTCCAGGTCCTCACCGAGGCGCACCTCCTCCCCGGTGCGATGCTCGGCAACAACCACCTCCACTTCATCTGCCGCGACCAGAAGCTGCGGGTGGAGAACGCGGAGACGTCCTGGACGGCCGACTACGAGTCCGGCCAGGAGATCCACATCCCGCTGAAGAACATGGACGGGCGGTACGTCGCCGACGAGCGCACCCTGGACATGCTGGAGGCGGAGGGCCGGGTCGCGTTCCGTTACGTGGACTTCAATCCGAACGGTTCGCTGCGGGACATCGCCGGCATCACGAACGAGGCCGGGAACGTGGTCGGCCTCATGCCGCACCCCGAGCACGCCGTGGAGCCCCTGGTCGGCACCGGCCGCACCGACGGCCTCCCCTTCTTCACCTCGATCCTCAAGAAGCTGGTCAACGTATGAGCCGCACGCCTCTGGACACCGTCGAGAACGCGGCCGCGACCCCCGACGTCGAGCTGCCCTGGGCCGAACTGGGCCTGAAGAAGGACGAGTACGAGCGGGTCGTCGAGATCCTCGGCCGCCGGCCCACCGGCGCCGAGCTCGCCATGTACTCCGTCATGTGGTCCGAGCACTGCTCCTACAAGTCCTCGAAGGTCCACCTCCGCCAGTTCGGCGAGAAGGCCCCGCAGTCCGACGCGCTGCTCGTCGGCATCGGCGAGAACGCCGGTGTCGTCGACGTCGGCCAGGGCTACGCGGTCACCTTCAAGGTCGAGTCGCACAACCACCCGTCGTACGTCGAGCCCTATCAGGGCGCGGCCACCGGCGTCGGCGGCATCGTCCGCGACATCATCGCCATGGGTGCCCGCCCGGTCGCGGTCGTCGACCCGCTGCGCTTCGGCGCGGCCGACCACCCCGACACCAAGCGCGTCCTGCCGGGCGTCGTCGCGGGCATCGGCGGCTACGGCAACTGCCTGGGCCTGCCCAACATCGGCGGCGAGGTCGTCTTCGACGCCTGCTACCAGGGCAACCCGCTGGTCAACGCCGGTGCCATCGGCGTCATGCGGCACGAGGACATCCACCTCGCGAAGGCGTCCGGCACGGGCAACAAGGTCATCCTGTACGGGGCCCGCACGGGCGGCGACGGTATCGGCGGCGCGTCGATCCTCGCCTCCGAGACCTTCGACGACGCCAAGCCGTCGAAGCGTCCGGCCGTCCAGGTCGGTGACCCCTTCCAGGAGAAGCTGCTCATCGAGTGCACGCTCGAGGCCTTCGCCGAGAAACTGGTCGTCGGCATCCAGGACCTCGGCGCGGCCGGTCTGTCCTGCGCCACCAGCGAGCTCGCGTCCAACGGCTCCGGCGGTATGCGGGTCACCCTGGACGACGTACCGCTGCGCGACTCCACGCTCTCGCCCGAGGAGATCCTCATGAGCGAGTCGCAGGAACGCATGTGCGCGGTCGTCGAGCCGGAGAAGGTCGACCGCTTCCTGGAGATCTGCGACAAGTGGGACGTCATCGCCACCGTCATCGGTGAGGTCACCGACGGCGACCGGCTGGAGATCTACTGGCACGGCGGCAAGATCGTCGACGTCGACCCGCGCACGGTCGCGCACGACGGCCCGGTCTACGAGCGCCCCTACGCCCGCCCCGAGTGGCAGGACGCCCTCCAGGCCGACGACGCGAACAAGCTGCCGCGCCCGGCGACGAGCGAGGAGCTCAAGGACCAGGTCCTCAAGCTGGTGTCCTCCCCGAACCAGGCCTCCAAGTCCTGGATCACCTCCCAGTACGACCACTTCGTGCAGGGCAACACGGTGCTGGCGCAGCCCGAGGACTCGGGCATGATCCGCATCGACGAGGAGTCCGGGCTCGGCGTCGCCATCGCCACGGACGGCAACGGCCGCTACGCCAAGCTCGACCCGTACACGGGTGCGCAGCTCGCGCTCGCCGAGGCCTATCGCAATGTCGCGACGACCGGCGCCAAGCCGCTCGCCGTCTCCGACTGCCTGAACTTCGGCTCGCCCGAGGACCCGGCCGTCATGTGGCAGTTCGCCGAGGCCATCCGCGGCCTCGCCGACGCCTGCCAGCAGCTGGGCACCCCGGTGACCGGCGGCAACGTCTCGCTCTACAACCAGACGGGCGAGGTCGCCATCCACCCGACCCCGGTCGTGGCCGTGCTGGGCGTCATCGACGACGTCGCCCGCCGCACGCCGGTCGCCTTCCAGGAAGAGGGCCAGCTCCTCTACCTGCTCGGTGACACCCACGAGGAGTTCGGCGGTTCGGCCTGGTCGCAGGTCGTCCACGACCACCTCGGCGGGCTGCCCCCGAAGGTCGACCTGGAGCGCGAACGCCTCCTCGGCGAGATCCTCATCTCCGCCTCCCGCGACGGCATGATCGACTCCGCGCACGACCTGTCCGACGGCGGTCTGATCCAGGCCGTGGTCGAGTCCGCGCTGCTCGGCGGCAAGGGCGCGCGGCTGGTCGTCCCCGACGGTCTCGACGCGTTCACGTTCCTCTTCTCGGAGTCGGCGGGCCGCGCGGTCGTCGCCGTCCCGCGCTCGGAGGAGCTCCGCTTCAACGACATGTGCGGTGCGCGCGGTCTGCCCGTCACCCGTATCGGTGTCGTGGACGGGGACGCGGTCGAGGTCCAGGGCGAGTTCGCGCTCCCGCTGGACGAGCTCCGCACGGCTCACGAGGGCACGATCCCGGCGCTGCTCGCGTAAGAGTTCGTACGACGCCGATGGCCTCGCCCGTTTCGACGGGCGGGGCCATCGTCATGCCGGGACGGGTTCGGTCTCCCGGGGCGGGGTCGCGGTGCCCTTGGTGTCACCGGCCTTGGGCAGCCTCAGCGCGAGGAGTGCGGCGAGGGCCATCAGTCCGGCCCCTCCCCAGAACACGACCTGGGTCGCGTCGACGAAGGCGTGGATGCCGTCCGTCCGGGCCGCTCCGGTCAGCCGGGCGAGAGCGGTGATGTCGCCGCCGGGGCCGTGGGCGGCGTACAGGCGGGCCAGGGCGCTGCCGAAGACGGCGGTGCCCAGCGCGTTGCCCAGGGTCTGGAAGAAGCGGATGGCCGTGGTGGCCACGCCGAGCTGGTGGCGTGGGGCGGAGTCCTGGACGAGCAGGATCAGCTGGCCGACGAGCTGGCCGAACCCGGCACCGGCCAGCAGTAGCTCGCCGCGGATCAGCCACAGCGAGGTGTGCGGGCCGATCGTCGTGGCGAGGAGGGCGAAGGCGAGGGCGGCGGTGGCCGTGCCGCTGAGGGTGAACGTCCGTGCCGACCAGCCGCGTGCGGTGAGCGGGCCGGTGATCAGACCGGCCGCGCCCAGGCCGACCGCTAGCGGGACCAGGTAGAGGCCCGCGGAGGAGCTGGCGATGCCGCGCGCGACCTGCAGGTAGACCAGTACGTAGTAGATGGCGCACATCATCGCGCCGCCCAGGATGGCCTGGACGGCGAAGCCCAGGCGCAGTTCGCGGACCCTGAACAGGGAGAGCGGGAGCACCGGTTCGGGTGCCCGGACCTGCCGCCACAGGAAGAAGGCGAGCGTCGCTGCGGTGGTGAGGGCCAGGGCGAGGATCTCCGGGGACGTCCACGCGTACTTCTTGCCGCCCCAGTCGGTCATGAGGAGCAGCGCGCTGGAGAACGCGGCGGCGAGTCCGGCGCCCAGGTAGTCCAGCGGGCGGCGAACGTGGTGCTCGGGGAGGTGCAAAGCGAAGGCGGCGGTGACGAGGACCGCGAGACCGATCGGCAGGTTGACGTAGAAGATCCAGCGCCAGTTCGCGTGGTCGGCCAGCAGGCCGCCGATCCATGGTCCGATCGCCATGGCGCAGCCGGCGATGAGTCCGCCGGTGTTGGTGCCCCGGTCGGAGCCGCCTCGGGGACGTGGTCTTCCGGCCGCTCGAGGACCACTTCGGCGACACGGCCCGCGCGGTGCGCGAGCGGCGGCCCGAGGAGTCTCCCTTGGACGCCGTGCGCCGGCAGTTCATCGAGATGGTCGAGGCGCGCGACCCCGCGGTCGGTCTGAACGGCGATCCGATCGCCCGGCAGGTGCGCGAACTCGTCATGCGGACCCCGGTCCTGATGGAGCGCGCCTTCCTCGCCGCCCAGAAGGGCACGCGCGACCTGGCCGCCCTCCTCGCCGAGGAGACCGGCGACATCATGGCCGCCACGGTCGCCGCCGCCATGCTCAGCGCCGCCCGCAACGCCGTGATCGAGGAGCACCACCGCCGCATCGACGCGGGCGAGGACGTCGACACGGTCGCCGCCGACGCCCCCGAGCGCGCCGAGCGGGCCTTCGCACTGGTGGAACACGGACTCGGGGACTACGCGCGCAAAGCGTGACGTTCCGCTACGGACGTCCAGCCCTCCACACCCTCCGCCGGACAGGCCCTAGGCTCGCCCCATGCCCCCGGCCAGGAAACGCACCCGTACCTATGACCCCGCCAAGATCCGCGCGGCCGTGCTCGCGCAGTTCGGGAACGTGCGGCAGGGCGTCCACACCCTGACCGAGGAGCAGTTGGCGCGGCCCGCGCGGCTCGGGGACTGGAGTGTGCGGGAGCTGGCCGCGCACCTCACGATGGCCGTCGAGACCGTCAGTCGGAACCTCGACCGGCCCGAGCCCGCCGCGAAGGAACTCGCGCTGCTGGAGTGGCCGTTCGCGACGGCGGACCGCGCCGGGGACATCGCCGACGGCACCCGCGAACTCGCCCACGACAACCCCGACCTCGACGCGCTCTACACGCGCGTCGAACAGCGGATCACCGAGCGTCTGGCCACGGCCCCCGACGACCGGCTGCTCGCGGCGCGCACCGGCGCGATGACCCTCGCCGACTACCTCGTCACCCGCACGGTCGAACTCGTCGTGCACACCGACGACCTGAACCGTGCCGCCGGGACCGACATCCCTCTCGACCGCCAGGCCCTCGCCGCCTGCACCCGGCTGCTCGCCGACGCGCTCGCGGTGAAGGCACCCGGCGCGTCGACAGAGGTACGGATCCCGCCGTACGCCGTCGTGCAGTGCGTGGAGGGCCCCCGGCACACCCGGGGCACACCGCCGAACGTCGTGGAGACCGACCCGCTGACCTGGATCCGGCTGGCGACGGGACGCACGGAGTGGAAGACCGCGCTGGACGAGGCCAAGGTCAGCGCGAGCGGGGAGCGGGCCGACCTCGGCGGACTGCTGCCCCTGATGGGCTGAACCCACCCGCTGAACCCACCCCCACCGTCTCGGAGGCGAATCGGAGGGGAACCGGCCACCCCACCCCTCCCGTCACACCGTCATGGACAAGCAGCGACTGACCCTCAGCGTCCTGACCCTGCTTCCGCTCGCCGTGGCCTGCGGCACCGAGACGGCGGGCGGCGGTTCCGTGGGAACGGGATCGTCGCCGGTCACCGGCGTCCACTGGAGTGTCGACACCCTCACCACGCAGGGCCGGACCCGGCAGGCGCCGGACGGCGCGTATCTGCGGATCGGCGAAGACGGTCGCGTCAGCGGCAACCTCGGCTGCAACACTTTCGGCTCGACGGTCACTCTCAAGGGTGACCGCGTCGACTTCGGGACCATCGAGGCGACCGACATGGGCTGCCAGAAGGACCCCATGACCTTCGAGGAGAGCCTGAGCCGCGCCTACGCCGACGACACGTTCACCAGCGAGGTCAAGGGCGACAAGCTGACGCTCACCACCGACGACGGCGACCGCGTCAACCTCACCAAGGAGCCGGACGCGCCCCTGTACGGCACGAAGTGGACGGTCACCTCCCTCGGCGAAGGTGGCGTGGCCCAGTCGCTTCCCGAGGGAGCCGACGCCCACTTCACCCTCGACAAGGCGAAAGGCACGCTTTCCGGGCGCCTCGGCTGCAACCAGGTCTCCGCCGAGGCCACCGTCCGCGACGGACATATCACCCTCGGCACCGCCAAGACCACCCGGATGATGTGCGACGGCTCACTCATGGACACGGAGAGGACCCTGCTGGGCCTCTTCGGCAGCACGGTCGTATACGAGCTGAACCATCGAGCCATCGCGCTGACCAGCACAAACGGAAATACCGTACAAGCCGTCGCCGACGAGTGATCCATCAAAGGTCCGTATCCCCAATTCGGACCAGTGGTCGATCTCGCCTACACTCGGTGGCGTGCCACGTGGTGACGGTCGACTCAATCATGATCTGCTCCCCGGCGAGAAAGGCCCCCAGGACGCTTGCGGCGTCTTCGGAGTCTGGGCCCCGGGTGAAGAGGTCGCCAAGCTCACTTACTTCGGGCTCTACGCCCTCCAGCATCGGGGCCAGGAATCCGCGGGAATCGCGGTAAGCAACGGCTCCCAGATCCTCGTCTTCAAGGACATGGGCCTCGTGTCCCAGGTCTTCGACGAGACCTCGCTCGGTTCGCTCCAGGGTCATATCGCGGTCGGTCACGCCCGCTACTCGACCACCGGCGCCTCCGTGTGGGAGAACGCCCAGCCGACGTTCCGTGCCACCGCGCACGGCTCCATCGCGCTCGGCCACAACGGCAACCTCGTCAACACGGCGCAGCTCGCCGAGATGGTCGCCGACCTCCCCAAGCAGGACGGCCGCACCACCCGGGTGGCCGCCACCAACGACACCGACCTGCTCACCGCGCTCCTCGCGGCCCAGGTCGACGACGACGGCAAGCCGCTGACCGTCGAGGAGGCCTCCGCGAAGGTCCTCCCGCAGGTCAAGGGCGCCTTCAGCCTCGTCTTCATGAACGAGCACACCCTGTACGCGGCCCGCGACCCGCAGGGCATCCGCCCGCTGGTCCTCGGCCGCCTGGAGCGCGGCTGGGTCGTCGCCTCCGAGTCCGCCGCTCTCGACATCTGCGGCGCGGCCTACGTCCGTGAGATCGAGCCGGGCGAGTTCGTCGCCATCGACGAGAACGGTCTGCGCACGTCCCGATTCGCGGAAGCGAAGCCCAAGGGCTGTGTCTTCGAGTACGTGTACCTGGCCCGTCCGGACACGGACATCGCCGGCCGGAACGTGTACCTCTCGCGTGTCGAGATGGGCCGCAAGCTCGCCAAGGAAGCCCCTGTCGAGGCCGATCTGGTGATAGCGACCCCGGAGTCCGGGACGCCCGCCGCGATCGGTTACGCGGAGGCCAGCGGCATCCCGTTCGGCGCCGGCCTGGTCAAGAACGCGTACGTCGGCCGGACCTTCATCCAGCCCTCGCAGACCATCCGCCAGCTGGGCATCCGTCTGAAGCTCAACCCCTTGAAGGAAGTCATCAAGGGCAAGCGCCTGGTCGTCGTCGACGACTCGATCGTGCGCGGCAACACCCAGCGGGCCCTGGTGCGCATGCTCCGCGAGGCGGGTGCGGCGGAGGTCCACATCCGGATCTCCTCTCCCCCCGTGAAGTGGCCCTGCTTCTTCGGCATCGACTTCGCGACCCGCGCCGAGCTGATCGCCAACGGCATGAGCATCGAGGAGATCGGCACCTCGCTGGGCGCCGACTCCCTCTCGTACATCTCCATCGACGGCATGATCGAGGCGACCACCATCGCCAAGCCGAACCTGTGCCGCGCCTGCTTCGACGGCGAGTACCCGATGGAGCTTCCGGACCCCGAGCTGCTCGGCAAGCAGCTCCTGGAGACCGAGCTGGCCGCGGGTCCCGCAGCCACGGCCGCGGCTGACGCCATCCGTCGCCCGTAAGCGCCGCAGAGCCCCGTATCACCAACCCGAAAGATCCCAGGCAATGTCTGCTGTATCTGATCAGTCGACTGCGTCGACGGGCACTACCGGTGCTTCCTACGCGGCTGCCGGCGTCGACATCGAAGCGGGCGACCGCGCCGTAGAGCTGATGAAGGAGTGGGTGAAGAAGACGCAGCGCCCCGAGGTCCTCGGCGGCCTCGGCGGCTTCGCCGGCCTCTTCGACGCCTCCGCCCTCAAGCGCTACCAGCGTCCGCTGCTCGCCTCCGCCACGGACGGGGTGGGAACCAAGGTCGACCTCGCCCGGCAGCTCGGCGTGTACGACACCATCGGCCACGACCTGGTCGCGATGGTCATGGACGACATCGTGGTGTGCGGCGCCGAGCCGCTCTTCATGACCGACTACATCTGCGTCGGCAAGGTCCACCCGGAGCGCGTGGCGGCCATCGTGAAGGGCATCGCCGAGGGCTGTGTGCTCGCGGGCTGCGCCCTGGTGGGCGGTGAGACGGCCGAGCACCCGGGCCTGCTCGGTCCGGACGACTTCGACGTCGCGGGCGCCGGTACGGGCGTGGTCGAGGCCGACCAGCTGCTCGGCCCGGATCGTATCCGTACGGGTGACGCGGTGATCGCCATGGCGGCCTCCGGTCTTCACTCGAACGGGTACTCGCTCGTCCGGCATGTCCTCTTCGACCGGGCGAACCTGAGCCTGGACCAGCACGTCGAGGAGTTCGGCCGCACCCTCGGCGAGGAGCTCCTGGAGCCCACCAAGATCTACTCGCTGGACTGCCTGGCGCTGACGAAGATCACCGAGGTGCACGCCTTCAGCCACATCACCGGCGGCGGCCTCGCGGCCAACCTGGCCCGGGTGATCCCGGACGGGCTGCACGCGATCGTCGACCGTGAGACCTGGACCCCGGCCCCGGTCTTCGGCCTCGTCGGCAAGGCCGGCGACGTCGAGCGTCTGGAGCTGGAGAAGACGCTGAACATGGGCGTGGGCATGATCGCGATCGTCCCCGAGGAATCGGCGGACGTGGCGCTGGCCACTCTCGCGGACCGCGGTGTGGACGCCTGGATGGCCGGTGAGATCACCGAGCGCGGCGAGCACGCGACGGGCGCGGCCCTCATCGGCGACTACGCGAGCTGAGGCCCTCGGAGCAGCACGAAACCCGGTCCGGCGCTGAGGCCCCGGACCGGGTGAAGTGCGGTTGCTACGAGAAATCCGCCAACAGAGATCTGCTCACCGCTACTACCACGAGAGATCGCGGAAAGTGCGAGGGACGCTGGTGCGTCAAGCGCCGCGACGTTGAGACTGCGGACCGGACTGGTCGTCCTCGTCCTCATCGTCGTCGTTGTAGAGATCCGCGTACTGGGCGTACGGGTCGTCTTCCTCGTCGTCGTCCTCGAACGGCTCGCCATTCGGCGGCTGGCTCGAAGTCGAAGCGCCCAGCTCATTGGCCAGACGCGAGAGGTCAGTCCCGCCGCTGCTGTACTTCAGCTGGCGGGCGACCTTCGTCTGCTTGGCCTTTGCCCGGCCGCGCCCCATGGCTCGACCCCCTCGGATACGGGGCTCGATGGCCCCAGAGTCTTGACACGCGTTCATGATCTGGAACGGACTCTCCGTGGAGAGACCGGTCCGTAGGGCTTCCACGGTACCTGAGCCCGCGCCCATACGGTACGTCGCCCGCAGGACGCGCCTTGGCCCAGAACCTGCGAGGTGCCCTGTCCCCGCTGGTCAACCGCGATTTTAACCTCTTCTTGGCGGACGACCCGCCGACGGGAGTGAGAGTTCTCTCCAAGTGTCCCCTCGGCGGGTCCCTGACAAGCGTCGAGACACGCGCGGAATGCGCCGGAACGGAGGGCTCCGCTATCCGCGGCGGCGCGCCTCCGCCATCCGCTGCTCGGCGATCCGGTCGGCCGCGGCAGCCGGCGGAATCCCGTCCTCCTTCGCACGTGCGAATATGGCCAGCGTGGTGTCGAAGATCTTCGTGGCCTTCGCCTTGCACCGGTCGAAGTCGAAGCCATGCAGCTCGTCGGCGACCTGGATGACACCGCCCGCGTTCACCACGTAGTCGGGCGCGTAGAGGATCCCGCGGTCCGCGAGGTCCTTCTCGACGCCCGGGTGCGCCAGCTGGTTGTTGGCGGCGCCGCACACGATCCTCGCGGTGAGCACCGGCACGGACGTGTCGTTCAGCGCCCCGCCGAGCGCGCAGGGGGCGTAGATGTCCAGACCTTCGGTGCGGATCAGCGCCTCGGTGTCCGCGACCGCCGTGACGGCCGTCGGGTGCTTGTCCAGAATCCGCTGTACGGACTCGTCGCGCACGTCCGTGATCACGACCTCGGCGCCGTCCTCGCGCAGATGGTCCACGAGGTGGTGGCCCACCTTGCCGACGCCCGCGATGCCGACCTTGCGGCCGCGCAGCGTCGGGTCGCCCCACAGGTGCTGGGCGCTGGCCCGCATGCCCTGGAAGACGCCGTAGGCGGTCAGGACCGAGGAGTCGCCGGCGCCGCCGTTCTCGGGCGAGCGGCCCGTCGTCCAGCGGCACTCCCGCGCCACGACGTCCATGTCGGCGACATACGTGCCGACGTCGCACGCGGTGACGTAGCGCCCGCCGAGCGAGGCCACGAACCGGCCGTAGGCGAGGAGCAGGGCCTCGCTCTTGATCTGCTCGGGGTCGCCGATGATCACGGCCTTGCCGCCGCCGTGGTCGAGACCGGCCATGGCGTTCTTGTACGACATCCCGCGCGAGAGGTTCAGCGCGTCGGCGACGGCCTCCTCCTCGCTCGCGTACGGGTAGAAACGCGTCCCACCCAGGGCGGGGCCCAGAGCGGTGGAGTGGATGGCGATGACGGCTTTCAGGCCGCTGGCCCGGTCCTGGCAGAGCACGACTTGCTCATGACCCCCCTGGTCCGAATGGAACAGGGTGTGCAGGACGCCGTCGGTTACGTCGGTCACGGTGGTGACTCCCAGGTAAGTTGCGGCGGTTGTGGACGGTGCCCGTGCGGATGGCGGGCTTCCGTGGGCATGAGATTAGAGCCTGTGCCCGGTGGCCATCCGCGCAGTGTTCAGGATCACCTCCGCCCGGAGTACGTTTCCGCACGGTCGTGGGACGATTTGCAGTGATTTCCCGGTCGCCCGCGTGCCGCCCGCCCGGGATCCCGCCCGGGTTTCGGGTCCGGTCCGTTGGGGAGGGAGCAGGGGTGCCCAAGGTGTCCTCGGTGATCGTCCCGTACGCGTGCTATCTGCGCGTGTACGAACCGCTGGCCGCCTTTCCGGAGCCGGAGCGCGGCCACTGGGCGCGCTACGCACGGCGCGCCGAGCGCCCGTCCTACCAGGACGAGCTGCGCCGCTCCCTGGCCGATCTGCTGCCCACCCCGCCGATCCCCGTGCCGGTGCACGAGAGCGGGGACGCGTTCGTCCTGAGTGTCGACGGGGTGCTCTGTGTCTGTCCCTGGCGCACCCGGCTGCGCGGCTGGCAGGCGCTGGAGGAGCTGGCCGACGAACTGCCCGCGTCCGTCCTGGACGCGGTCCTGCCGCCGCTCGTACGCCGCCAGGCGGCCCTGGACTACGAGCGCTGGCTCGCCCGCAACCCCGACGCCCGCCCATGGATCCGCACCTCGACCTGGCAGGTGCCGCTGAACTGGTTCGTACTCGTCACCGACGAGGAGCGCCGGTACGAGAAGGGGGCGGGCGGCGACGTGGCCGCGCCGGTGCTCCGTTACCGGACGCCGATGGTGCAGGCGCGACGGCGGACGGCACGCGCGCTGAAGACCCTGCGGGACACCCTGGACGAGGGTCCCCTCATCGACGGCCTGGTGGACGTGGGGCGCTGGCTGGAGGAGTTCCATCCGCGCTCGCTGGTCGAGCTGGACTACGGCGGGCTCGTGCACGCCCTGCCGACCGGGCACCTCGAGGACGACCACTCGGCGGCCGATGTCGCCGAGGGCATCGAAGCGCTGCGTCAGGGGGACGGGGCGGCGGCGGGCGAGGCGTACGGGCGGCTCGTGGAGCGCTGGCGCTCGGTCCGGGACCGGCGCTCGGCGAACTGAGGGGCGTCCGAGTGCCTCGGGACGGCCGGGGTGGGCTTGCCGCACGAGAAGTGTGATGTGCTTCTCACTGGTGTTCGACGAACTGACGTATGGTCCTCGCACGCTGAAGAACCCTCACCGCGGGTGAAGAACCCGTAGGGCGGGACGTTGGTCCCGATCCGGTCTTTTGTGGCGACGGCGTGCCAAGCGTGACGGATGGCACTTACCTGGCTCTTGCATCGCTTGCCCCTCCTCGTGCCAAAATAGGACAAGGAGCCCGGGGGAGGGCTCTATCCGTCCATGTTTGGGCGGAATCTCAGCATTGCACGCTATGGGGGGTCTGATGACTCCTGATCGCCCTGTGACTGATCGTCACAGCGGCGTGACTGTCCGCTATGGCATGGTCCATCGGCTTCCGTCGCTGATGAACACCTGGGAGGGCAATTCCATCGGTTTGGCCGACGCGGCTGGACGGATGGTGTAGTTGTAGTGCCGAGGACAAGCCGTTCGTCCTATAACCGACTCGACTCGCGTCCGCCATTTCGGGCAACGCGGGTCAAGGTGCAGAATTTAGAGGAAAGAACCGAGAAGGTTCGGTTCTCCCGAGGAGGCCGCTCATGACCGCTCGCACCCCTGATGCCGAGCCGCTGCTGACCCCGGCTGAGGTCGCCACGATGTTCCGCGTCGACCCCAAGACGGTCACGCGGTGGGCGAAGGCCGGCAAGCTCACGTCCATCCGCACGCTCGGCGGGCACCGCCGCTACCGCGAGGCTGAGGTCCGCGCGCTACTCGCGGGTATCCCACAGCAGCGCAGCGAGGCCTGAAAAATCGCATAACCGGGCAATTCGGTAGGTCCCCCAACCTGTCAAGACGCCCGAACCACAGCTCCAAGCGACGCGGGTCCTGCCCCAACAGGGCTCACGCCCGACCCAGTTACACATGCGACAAGGGTGCGTCGTCGATCGCGCTGGACTCCGCCGGGTCCAGCGCGATTTTTTTTATGCCCTGCTCAGATGCCGAGAGGTCGCGGGAGCGGGCTGCGCGGTGGGTCTGTGAGCGGCCTTGTCGGAGTCTGGGGAGGGGTGTCGGATCTCCTGTGGGAGCCCTCGGAGACTGGTGCAATTGCACATATTAAATTGACTAGTTGTAGGTGGGGTGTAAGTTCCGTGGTTCTGAAAACTTATGCGGTGACACCCGTCACACACCAGACTCCTTGTTGCCTGAGACGCGTCTGCGCTAAAGGAGTTGGGGCGGGTGCGCCTCGGAGGGGGTTTCGCCCTCGGCCGCCGCCTCGTCCTCCTCGCCGTGTGCGGAGGGCTCCATGGCCAGTCTCAGGAGCTGGTGGCAGATCGGGCAGTGCCGCGTGAGATGGCGGTACCCGGAGGCGGCCGACAGATGGGCGCGGAGCAGAGCGTGCGTCTCGTGCCGTGCGGACGCCGCCATGGACCACCTCCAGGAGGTCGAGTGCCCTGGATTCCGGGGTACCCGTGGAATGTGACGGCGTCAAGATGCGGGGGCTCCGTCGGCTGGGCGGGGGCGACGTCCGGCCTGGGCGAGGGAGGGCCTTGGAGAGGCGGTCGTGCGGGCGTGGGGGCGCGTGGGGCGTGTGAGGCGCGTGAAGTGGCGCGAGGGGCGTGAAGAGGCTTTGAGGGGCGCATGAGGCCCCGGGGCCTGTGTGTCCGCGCTGAGGGCCTGGACGGGCGTGTGCCGGGATTCCGGGCGTGCGGACGGTTCCGGGAGGCCGGGTGTGCGGGGTGTCCGAGGTGCGTACGCACGAGAGCCCGGGTCCGAAGACCCGGGCTCTCGTATCTATTGCGGTCCTGACGGGATTTGAACCCGCGGCCTCCACCTTGACAGGGTGGCGAGCACTCCAAACTGCTCCACAGGACCAGGTTTCGCAGCCACTTTCTTGCGTTGCGCTGCGAGAAGAGACTGTACAGGAGGGTGGGCCCGGGGTCGAACTCACCCACCGTGCAGGCCTCGTTACGGCACCGCCGCGTCGATCGCCTTCACGATGCGCTTGTCGGAGACGGGGTACGCCGTGCCGAGCGCGTGGGCGAAATAGCTGACCCGGAGCTCCTCGATCATCCAGCGGATGTCCAGGACCTGCCGCGGGACCGGACGGCCCTGCGGCATCTGCTCCAGGAGCCACGCGTACTCGTCCTGCATCTCCTGGACCTTCTCCATGCGGGTGGTGTCCCGCTGGACGCCGGTCGGCATCTGCTGCAGGCGGCGGTCGGCGGCGACCAGATAGCGCATCAGGTCCGGGAGCCGGCGCAGCCCGGTCGCCGTGACGAAGCCGGGCTTCACCAGGGCGTTCAGCTGCGTCCGTACGTCCGTGAGGTTGGCCAGGAGGGTGGGGCTGCCGGTGGCCTTCAGACGGCGCTCACAGGCCTGCCAGGCGGCGAGGACCTGCTGCACCTGACCCACCGTCCGGACCGTCGTGTCGACGATCTCGGCGCGCACCTTGTCGTACAGCTTGCGGTACGACTCCTCGTCCCACGCCGGGCCCCCGAAGTCGCCGATCAGCTTGTCCGCCGCCGCCATCGCGCAGTCGTCGAACAGGGCCTGCACGGAGCCGTGCGGGTTGGCGGAGAGGGCGAGCTTCTGGGCGTTCGTGAGCTTGTCCGAGGCGAACTTCGCGGGGTTCACCGGGATGTTGCGCAGGATCAGCCGCCGGGTGCCCTTCCACATCGCCTGCGCCTGCTCGGCCTCCGTGTCGAAGAGGCGTACGGAGACGGTGTTCGCCGTCGGTCCGTCGTCGACCAGGGCCGGGTACGCCTTCACCGGCTGGCCGGCCCGGCGCGTCTCGAAGACGCGCGTCAGGGTGCCGATCGTCCAGTCCGTGAGGCCCGTGCGTTCCAGGGACTCGCCGCCCTCGCGCTCCGCCGTCGCCGCCGCGGCCTGCGAGATCGCCTTGCGTGCCTTCGGCTTCAGCTGGAGCTGGAGGGTCGAGAGGTCCTTGTCCTCGGCCAGCTTGCGGCGTCGCTCGTCGACGATCCGGAAGGTGATCTTCAGGTGGTCGGGGACGCGGGACCAGTCGAAGTCGTCGGCCGTGACCGGCACGCCGACCATCCGCTTGAGCTCGCGGGCGAGGGTCGTCGCCAGCGGCTCCTGAAGGGGCACGGCCTGGTCGAGGAAACGCTTCGCGAAGTTCGGGGCGGGGACGTAGTTGCGGCGGATGGGCTTGGGGAGGGAGCGGATGAGTTCGGTGACCACCTCTTCGCGCAGGCCCGGGATCTGCCAGTCGAAGCCCTCGTCCGTCACCTGGTTCAGGACCTGGAGCGGGATGTGGACCGTGACGCCGTCGGCGTCCGCGCCCGGCTCGAACTGGTAGGTCACCCGGAACTTCAGGCGGCCCTGACGCCATGAGTCGGGGTAGTCGTCCTTGCTGACGTCACCGGCTCGCTCGTTGATGAGCATCGAGCGCTCGAAGTCGAGGAGCTCCGGCTCGTCATGGCGCTTGTGCTTCCACCACGAGTCGAAGTGCGCGCCGGACACGACATGGGCCGGCACCCGCTGGTCGTAGAAGTCGAACAGCGTCTCGTCGTCGACCAGGATGTCCCGGCGGCGGGCACGGTGCTCCAGCTCCTCGACCTCGGTCAGGAGCTTGCGGTTGTCGGCGAAGAACTTGTGGTGCGTGCGCCAGTCGCCCTCCACGAGGGCGTTGCGGATGAAGAGGTCACGGCTCGTCTCGGGGTCGATACGACCGTAGTTGACCTTGCGTTGGGCGACGATCGGGACGCCGTAGAGAGTGACCTTCTCGTACGCCATCACGGCCGCCTGGTCCTTCTCCCAGTGCGGTTCGCTGTACGTGCGCTTGAGGAGGTGTTCCGCCAGGGGTTCGATCCACTCGGGTTCGATCCTGGCGTTCACCCGGGCCCAGAGCCGGGAGGTCTCCACCAGCTCGGCCGACATCACGAAACGCGGGGGCTTCTTGAAGAGGGCCGAGCCCGGGAAGATCGCGAACTTGGCGTTGCGGGCACCCAGGTACTCGTTCTTGCCCGTGCTCCTCCCGCTCTCGCCCCCGGTCTCCTTCACGTCCTTCATGCCGACGTGCGAGAGCAGGCCGGCGAGCAGGGAGACATGGACGCTCTGCTCCGCCGCGTCGTCCTCGTTGAGGTGGATCCCCATCTGCTTGGCGACCGTGCGCAGCTGGGTGTAGATGTCCTGCCACTCGCGGATGCGCAGGAAGTTCAGGTACTCCTGCTTGCACATGCGGCGGAAGGCCGACGAGCCCCGTTCCTTCTGTTGTTCGCGGACGTAACGCCAGAGGTTCAGGAAGGCGAGGAAGTCGCTCGTCTCGTCCCTGAAGCGGGCGTGCTGCTGGTCCGCCTGCGTCTGCTTGTCGGCGGGGCGCTCGCGCGGGTCCTGGATGGAGAGCGCGGCCGCGATCACCATGACCTCGCGTGCGCAGCCGTTCTTGTCGGCCTCCAGGACCATACGGGCCAGCCGGGGGTCGACGGGGAGCTGGGCGAGCTTGCGGCCGGTGTCCGTGAGGCGCTTGCGTACGTCCTTTTCGGACGGGTCGAGTGCGTTCAGTTCCTGGAGGAGCTGGACGCCGTCTCGGATGTTGCGGTGGTCCGGTGGGTCGATGAAGGGGAACTTCTCGATGTCGCCGAGGCCGGCCGCCGTCATCTGGAGTATGACGCTCGCCAGGTTCGTACGGAGGATCTCCGCGTCCGTGAACTCCGGGCGGGTGTTGAAGTCGTCCTCGGAGTACAGGCGGATGCAGATGCCGTCCGACGTACGCCCGCAGCGACCCTTGCGCTGGTTGGCGCTGGCCTGCGAGACCGGCTCGATCGGGAGGCGCTGGACCTTTGTGCGATGGCTGTATCTGGAGATACGGGCGTTGCCCGGGTCGATGACGTACTTGATGCCCGGGACGGTGAGCGAGGTCTCGGCGACGTTGGTCGCCAGAACGATCCTGCGGCCGGTGTGGGGCTGGAAGACGCGGTGCTGCTCCGCGTGGGAGAGACGGGCGTAGAGGGGGAGCACCTCGGTGAAGCGGTACTGCTTCTTGGTGAGCGCGTCCGCCGTGTCGCGGATCTCGCGTTCGCCGGAGAGGAAGACCAGGATGTCGCCCTTGCCCTCGGCCTGCAGTTCCTCGACCGCGTCCGTGATCGCGGTGATCTGGTCGCGGTCGGCGTCGTCGCCGTCTTCTTCGAGGAGCGGGCGGTAGCGGACCTCCACTGGATACGTCCGCCCGCTGACCTCGACGATCGGGGCCTCGCCGAAGTGGCGGGAGAAGCGCTCCGGGTCGATCGTGGCCGAGGTGATGACGACCTTCAGGTCCGGGCGCTTGGGGAGCAGCTGGGCGAGGTAGCCGAGCAGGAAGTCGATGTTGAGGGACCGCTCGTGGGCCTCGTCGATGATGATCGTGTCGTAGGCGCGCAGTTCGCGGTCCGTCTGGATCTCCGCGAGCAGGATGCCGTCCGTCATGAGCTTGACGAGGGTGGCGTCCGGGTTGACCTGGTCGGTGAAGCGGACCTTCCAGCCGACGGCCTCGCCGAGCGGTGTGTCCAGCTCGTCCGCGACCCGCTCCGCGACCGTACGGGCGGCGATACGACGGGGCTGGGTGTGCCCGATCATGCCGCGGACGCCACGGCCCAGCTCCATGCAGATCTTCGGGATCTGGGTGGTCTTGCCGGACCCGGTCTCACCGGCGACGATCACCACCTGATGGTCACGGATGGCTTCCGCGATCACGTCCTTCTTCTGGCTGACGGGCAGCTGCTCGGGATACGTGACGGCGGGCACGCGGGCGCGGCGCTCGGCCATGCGGGCCTCGGCCTTGGTGACCTCCGCCTCGATCTCGGCGAGTACGGCGGCCCGGGCCTCGGGCTTGCGGATCCGGCGCGCGCCCTCGAGCCTGCGGCCGAGCCGGTGCGCGTCGCGCAGGGACAGCTCGGCCAGGCGGGGGGCGAGATCGCCGAGGGCGGGGGCAGGGTGCGTAGACATACGCCGTCCAGGATCTCACCTCGCCGAAATTACTGGCGAGTGCTTTATCTCGGGGTCCGTGGGGCAGCGGGGGCGGGAGTGCCATGGACCGGTGGTGGGGCGGGGCCGTGCCGGTACGTCGGGCCCGTCGCCGCTGGATCAGACGTGCGCTGGGCAAGGGAGCCGCTGCTCGATCCGAACGTAAGCGACGGACCTGCGACGCACCGCCACGGCCCCTCGCGTCGTACGGCGACCGCGGGTGAGTGGGGCGAGCGGTCTGCGGTGGTGGGTCAGGGCGCGCGGGGGGCCGGAGGCGTGGGGGTCGGGGGCTCGGTCGGCTGTGTTGGTGTCTCGGGGGGTGTCGGGGTGCGACGGGGGGCGCCCTGGGCCATGGACTGGGCGGTGTTGGAGACGGCCTTGATGCCCAGGTAGGCGGTGGTCATGCTGCTCACCGCGGTGAACGCGGCGGTGAGCACGCCGACGATCACGGCCTTGTCCCCGTCGAGCCGCCAGACGCCGAAGATCGCGACGCCCGAGATCGCGAGAATGCTGACGACCACGGCCAACAGCCCGTACCGGGCCCGGTCCTTCTCCAGTTCGGTGTCCCGAATCACTCTGGCCACGTTCCGGCTCATGTCTTCCCCGCCCCGAAGAAACCTGCTGGACCGGGCAGAACATAGCGGCGGCCGAGCGCCGGTGCCAAGCGAGCCGCCCGTCACTCTTCGCGCCCGTCCCGGCGCGAAGAAAGGGGCGAACCCTTTCGGGTCCGCCCCTTCTCAGCTGTCTGCGCGGATGTCATCGCACGTCGACGTAGTCCTCCGTGCCGTCGCCCACGAAGTGCTTGCTGTCGGGATACAGGAAGACGGGCACCCAGGTGCCGTCCTGCTGGGCCTTGAAGCCCTTGCTGAAGGATCCGTTCGATTTCGTGGTGACGGTGGACATCAGGTACCAGGTCTTCTTGCCCTTGGGCCGGAAGAGGATCTGTACCTTCTTGGAGCCGTACGCCTTCCAGGCGGTGGTGCCGGCCTTGCGCTCCTGGAGCACGCCCTTGACGGTGATCGTCCGGCCCTTGTGGACGGGCTCGGGGGACGCGTTGGCGTCCTTGATCCGGGTGAGGGCGCGGTTCCTGCGCAGGCTGCCGCTGATGCCGCCCTTGATGTCCTTGGTGGTGGAGCCCGCGTAGTGCAGCCGCCAGTAGCCGTCGGTGTAGCCCGGCAGCTTCTCGACGATGAACTGCGAGCCGTTGGTGGTCTGCACCGTCTTCTTGGTGCTCCAGCCGGTCTTGCCGTTCGCCGAGTACTGGATGTCGACGGCGATCTTGTCGTTGGTGTCCCGTCCGACCAGGTCGACGATGCCGGTGACGTCCAGCTGCGCGTACTCGTCCAGTCGCGCCGTGAACTCGGTGAACTTCGTCGTCGCGGTGACCGCCACGGTGACGTCGGCGGACGCGGTGCGCTGGATGAAGGGGTTGTACGGGTACGGCTGGAAGGCCACCTTGAAGACGTTCTTGCTGCCGTACGCGTACTCGGAGAAGGAGAAGCGGCCGTTCGCGTCGGTGGTCGAGTCGACGGGACTGCAGGTGGTGCAGTTCTTGTAGTCCATCTGCAGCGGGATGCCGGACAGCGGCTTCCACTCGGCGCCGCTCTGGTACTGGAGCGTGCCGGTGACGGTGAACCTGTCGTTCGCGGTGACGTGGAAGCTGCTCTTGTCGAGGACGAACCGGGTCGGCGCGGCCTTCGGGCTGACAGTGATCCAGGAGCTGTCGGCGTAGCCCAGGTCGCCCCGGTACTCGGCGAAGGTCCAGCCGCCCGACTTCGTCTCGTGGGAGGCGGAGAAATGGCCCGCGTCGTCCGTGACGGCCGTCGTGTCGGTGTTCCCGTCGAACGTGAGGTTCACGGTGGCGCCGGGCAGCGGCACCGTCTCACGGGTGCTGGGGTCGCGGACGACCATGTCGCCGTTGGCCGTGACGGTCCTGTGCTCGATGTCGGGCTGCGTCGGGGTGACGGAGTAACCGGTGAACACGGGCTGCCTCTTGTAGTGCAGCGTGCCCGCGTCCTGCCGGACGGTGGTCCCGCCGGAGGAGTCCGTGGCCTCGATGTCGACCGTGTAGTCGCCCAGGGTGTCCAGATGGATGGGCTGCGAGGCCCAGGTGCCGTCCCACGAGCTGGTGAAGTACTTGTACGTGAAGTCGGTGATCGTGGCCACGGGCGCGGCCGACGGGTCGCTTCCGGCCGGGCGGAGCCTGGCCGTGATCTTGTCGATCGAGCCGCTGTAGTTCAGGCGGACGTCGAGCACCGACCAGTCGGCCTGGTCGCTGTAGGCGTCCGTGACGTTCGGCCCCGCGGCGTGGGCCGTGCCGGGTATCGCGAAGGTGCCGACCAGGACAGCACCGGCCGTCACCAGTCCTCTGGCGATATGTCTCAAGAACCCCCCTAGGTCTCGTGAGCGACGAAAACCCCCTCCGGTTGACCCGGAGGGGGTTTTCGTTCTTGTGGCTGGGGCCGGGGTCGAACCGGCGACCTATCGCTTTTCAGGCGATCGCTCGTACCAACTGAGCTACCCAGCCACGAGGTTTCCTGGGAAACCTCAGCGGTCCTGACGGGATTTGAACCCGCGGCCTCCACCTTGACAGGGTGGCGAGCACTCCAAACTGCTCCACAGGACCAAGCTGTTGCGTGCGACGCGTAAAACAGTGTCGCACACGGTGTTGCGTGCCCCCAACGGGATTCGAACCCGTGCTACCGCCTTGAAAGGGCGGCGTCCTAGGCCGCTAGACGATGAGGGCTATCGGCCCGCCTGGGCGCTTCTCAGCGCGTCGGGGACGTGAGAAGCATATGGGATGGCGGGAGGTATCGCCAAAACGGTTTACGGGGTGCTCGTGGAGGGGGTCGGGGAGGGGGTGGACGACTGGGGCGCGCCTGGTTGGTTCTCCTTCGGGAGGTGGCGGCTGACCTCGGCCGTCGTCAGGCCCAGGCCGCCCAGTCTGATCTCGTCCCAGGCCTGGAGGCGGCGGGTGTCGCGGTCGACGTAGAGGATCGAGGCCTCGATGGGGTCGGGGTACTTGCCCTCGATCGCGCGCAGCCCGCTGCCGCCCGTCGAGCCCTCGACGCGCAGGCGGGTTCCGTACTTCATGACCTCCATCTGTTCGTGGTGGAGGTGACCGGCCAGGACGAGGGGTACCTCGCCGTCCGTCCCGCGTGCCGCCGACGGCTCGTGGGCGATGGCGATGTCGACGGGGGTGCCCGCCGTGCGCTGGTCGCGGAGGGCGGAGGCGAGGCGGGCGCCGGCCAGCTCCTCCGCCGCGTCGCCGCCCGGGACGACCGAGCGGTCGGGGGTGAACTGGGGGTCGCCGATGCCGGCGAAGCGCAGGCCCGCGACCGTGATCGCGCGGCCGTCGTCCAGGACGTGCACGTTCCTCATGCGTTCCAGGTAGCGCTGGGTGACGCGGCTGTCGTGGTTGCCGCGCACCCAGACGTAGGGCGCGCCCAGGTCGGGGATGGGGTCCAGGAAGCCGTTCTCGGCCGACGTTCCGTGGTCCATGGTGTCGCCGGAGTCGACGATCACATTGATCGAGTACTGCTTCACCAGCGACGCGATGATCTTCCAGCTCGCGGGGTTGAGGTGGATGTCGGAGACGTGCAGGACCCGGATCGTGGACGGGTCCGGCTCGTACGTCGGGAGCGTGGACGTGACGTCGTACAGCTTTGTCACGTTGGTCACCAGGCGTGCCAACTCCTCCTGGTAGACGTTGAATTCGCTGACGATGTTGCGGGCGTTGCCGACGAGGGAGGGGGCGGAGGAGAGCAGTCCGGAGAACCTCGGTTCCAGGACCGAGTTCGGGTTCCAGGTGGCGAAGGCCGTCGCGCCGGAGGCGGTGAGCAGAGTGAGGGCCAGGCCACCGGCGGCCAGGGCGCGGCGTGGGCGGCGGTAGACCGCGAGGCCGAGGGCCGTGGCGCCCGACACGACCGCGACGCAGGACCGCACGGCCAGGTCGAGCGTGCCGTGCTCGACGTCGTGCGCCACCTCGTCCTGCAGTCCCGAGAGCCGCTCGGGGTGGTCGACCAGGGCCTGCGCGCGGACCGGGTCGAGCTGGTCGACGTTCACGTCGAGGCGGACCGGTGCGACGTGGCTGTTGAGCTCCAGGGTGCCGAGCGGGGAGACGTTGATCTTGGTGCCGCCGGTGGCCGAGGGGCGCAGGGTCATCGTGGTGTTCATGGGGCCTACCGGGACACGGACATTGCCCACGATCAGCAGGCCCAGCCAGGCGCCGAGGAGGACGACCGCCATCAGGCCGAGCGCCCGGGCGTACGGGTTCGGCTCCTGGACGAGTTCCTCGGTGACGGGGCGGAAGCGGGGGGTGCGGCGGAAGTGGCGGGAGGGGAGGGTGTGGCGTTTGCGGGTCAGGGTGGTGGTGACGGCGGATATGGCGGTGGTGACGGCAGCGGGGACGCGGGCCATTGGTCCCGTATGCCCAAGTGCGGCGGCGGGTATGCGGAGGCGTACGGGGTTGTCGTCGACTCTCCTGCGAGGCGGTCGTGCCGGACAATGGCCGTGTGCTGGAGATGACGCGCGAGGAGTTCGAGGAACTGGTCGCCGAGGCGCTGGACCGGATTCCGCCGGAGCTGACGCGGCTGATGGACAACGTGGCGGTGTTCGTCGAGGACGAGCCCGACCCTGCCGATCCCGAGCTGCTCGGGCTCTACGAGGGAACTCCCCTGACCGACCGCGGGGAGTGGTACGCGGGGGTGCTGCCGGATCGGATCACGATCTACCGGGGGCCGACCCTGCGGATGTGCGAGACGCGGGAGGACGTGGTCGCGGAGACCGAGGTCACCGTGGTGCACGAGATCGCTCATCACTTCGGGATCGATGACGAACGGTTGCATGCGCTCGGCTACGGGTGAACGGGTGGGGGCGGGCGGGGGAGCGGGCGGCGGGGAACGGACGCTTCTTGGCGCTCGGACGCGTGTCATGTTCCCGCGTGTCCTCTTGCGGGCGGCGGGAGTTGGGCAGGGGGACTCGCCGATCCGTCCCCAGGCTCTCGGCCCCGCCGAGCAGGGGAGACCCCATCCGGAGGTGGCTGCCCGTGCGCGCCTTGTACGTATCCGTCCGTCTGGCCGCCACGGTCATCGTCGCCGCGTCCGCCGCCGGCTGTATGAGCGTGGGTGACGACGCGGGCCGGCCCGGACCCGCGCACTCGGCGGGGCGGCACGGCGGGCGGGCTCCCGACGGGGGGTCCGCGGGCGGCAGGGGTGGCGCCGGGATCCACGGGGGGACGGGCGTGAAGGGCGGTGCCTCCGCCAAGCCCGGTGAGTCGGCCTCCGGGTCGGCGTCTTCGTCCGCGTCGGCCTCCGGGGGCGCGAAGCCGTCCGCCAAGGCGACGGGCAAGGGGGACGGCAAGGGGCAGCCGGAGCAGCCTCCGCCGTCGAACGGGGTGCCGAGTCCCACACATGCCACGTCCGAGCCGACTCCGCCGCCCCCTCCCCCGCCACCGCCCGTGACGTCGGAGCCCGATCCGACCACGGCGGAGCCCTCGTCCTCGGCGCATGAGCAGACCACGCAGCTGGTGGAGCGGGAGCCGGCGCCGCGGGCGGGCGAACCGGCGTAGAACCGGCGTAGAACGGAGTGGCCGGAAAGTCGGCGGGGACGTGGGGAATACGCTCGGCCCCCGCTGGTGTTGGACACCCTGCCACCGGACGTAAGACCTTCCCTTGTGTGCCTGACCTGCCCCTTTGGGGGTCAGTTTGCCTTCAGGGGTGGGGGGTGCGTATGGTGGTAGATCGTTTGATCCCATTTGCCCGGCGCCATTGCAGAGAGCGCCGCGTGTGGCGCGTACTCTCCCTTGCCGTGGCCGGACCGCATAGAGGCGGTCGATTGCGACTTCACGGAGTTTGGGCGCGTGCCGAAGAACTCCGGAAGGTTCGCATTTCGCATGTCTGTTTCCAGTACTGATCACGTCGTCGTGCCCGAGAACAACGAGAACGACAACAACGAGGGCATCCAGGCCGTCGTCGAGACCGTCGAGACCGTCGAGACCGTGGAGACGGTCGAGGCCGTCGAGGACGTCGACGCCGCCCCCGAGATCACCTTCGACTCCCTCGGCCTCCCCGAGGGCGTCGTCCGCAAGCTCGCCCAGAACGGTGTGACCACCCCGTTCCCGATCCAGGCCGCGACCATCCCGGACGCCCTGGCCGGCAAGGACATCCTCGGCCGTGGCCGCACCGGCTCCGGCAAGACCCTCTCCTTCGGTCTGCCGACCCTGGCGCGACTCGCCGGCGGTCACACCGAGAAGAAGAAGCCGCGCGCCGTCATCCTCACGCCGACCCGTGAGCTGGCCATGCAGGTCGCCGACGCGCTGCAGCCCTACGGTGACGTCCTCGGCCTGAAGATGAAGGTCGTCTGCGGCGGTACGTCGATGGGCAACCAGATCTACGCCCTGGAGCGCGGTGTCGACGTCCTCGTCGCCACCCCGGGCCGCCTGCGCGACATCATCAACCGCGGCGCCTGCTCGCTGGAGAACGTCCAGGTGGCCGTCCTCGACGAGGCCGACCAGATGTCCGACCTGGGCTTCCTGCCCGAGGTCACCGAGCTGTTCGACCAGATCCCGGCCGGCGGCCAGCGGATGCTGTTCTCGGCCACCATGGAGAACGAGATCTCCACGCTGGTCAAGCGCTACCTGACCAACCCGGTCACGCACGAGGTCGACAGCGCCCAGGGCAACGTCACGACGATGTCCCACCACATCCTCATCGTGAAGCCCAAGGACAAGGCGCCGGTCACCGCCGCGATCGCCTCCCGCAAGGGCCGCACGATCATCTTCGTCCGCACCCAGCTGGGCGCCGACCGTATCGCCGAGCAGCTGCGCGACGCCGGTGTGAAGGCCGACGCGCTGCACGGCGGCATGACCCAGGGCGCGCGGACCCGGACGCTGGCCGACTTCAAGGACGGTTACGTCAACGCGCTCGTCGCGACCGACGTCGCCGCCCGCGGTATCCACGTCGACGGCATCGACCTCGTCCTGAACGTCGACCCCGCCGGTGACCACAAGGACTACCTGCACCGCTCCGGCCGTACGGCCCGCGCGGGACGCTCCGGCACCGTCGTGTCGCTGTCGCTCCCGCACCAGCGCCGTCAGATCTTCCGGCTGATGGAGGACGCGGGCGTCGACGCCGCGCGTCACATCATCAACTCCGGTACGGCCTTCGAGCCCGAGGTCGCCGAGATCACCGGCGCCCGCTCGATGACCGAGGTCCAGGCCCAGTCGGCGGGCGACGCCGCGCAGCAGGCCGAGCGCGAGGTGGCGCAGCTCACCAAGGAGCTGGAGCGCGCGCAGCGTCGTGCGGTCGAGCTGCGTGGGGAGGCCGACCGTCTGGTGGCCCGTGCCGCGCGCGAGCGGGGCGAGGACCCGGAGGCGGCGGTCGTCGCGGCCGCGGAGGCTCTGGCGGAGCAGGCGGTGGCCGAGGCTCCGGCCGAGACGCCGGCCGTGTCCGAGCAGCCCGCCGCCGAGCGTTCGTCCTACGAGCCGCGTCAGCGCCGTGACGACCGGGGCAACTACGAGCGTCGCGACAACGACCGCGGTGACCGTGGTGGTTCCGGCTTCCGTCGGGACAACGACCGTCGTGACGACCGTGGTGGCCGTTCGTTCGAGCGTCGCGATGACCGTGGTGGTTCCGGCTTCCGTCGGGACAACGACCGTCGTGACGACCGTGGCGGTCGCACCTTCGAGCGTCGTGACGACCGTGGTGGTTCCGGCTTCCGTCGGGACAACGACCGTCGCGATGACCGTGGTGGCCGTTCGTTCGAGCGTCGCGATGACCGTGGTGGTTCCGGCTTCCGTCGGGACAACGACCGTCGTGACGACCGTGGCGGCTTCGACCGTGACCGTCGGGACAACGACCGTGGCGCTGCCGGTGGCCGTTCGTTCGAGCGTCGTGACGACCGCGGTGGCTCCGGCTTCCGCCGTGACAACGACCGTGGCGCTGCCGGTGGCCGTTCGTTCGAGCGTCGTGACGACCGTGGCGGTCACCGTGGCAGCGACCGTCCCTTCAACCGCGACCGTCAGGACAACCGTCCCTCCAGCGGTTTCCGCGCCGGCAGCCACGACCGCCCGTACGGCCGTCGCGACGACCACCGCGGCACCGGCACCGGCAGTGGTACCGGCACGGGTTCCTTCGGCCGCCGCGACGAGAAGCCCCGCTGGAAGCGCAACGGCTGATCGCGGCACCTGGTCGCAGCACCTGATCGCAACAGCTGATCGCAACGGCTGACGCCGATCCGCTTCTGAGGGCCCGTACGACTCCGGTCGTACGGGCCCTCCGGCGTGTTCGGAGCCGGCCCGCAGCCGTTCTCTTTTTCACTACCGGCACCCGTGTGGCCGCTGTTAGCATCCGATCACTTGCATGGAGGGGCACGGCCGAGGGGGATTCGACGCGGCTGCGCACAGGGTGCGGGGAGGATCTGCCCCCGCTGCCATGCCGTTCTCGTTTCCCTGGGGAGGGACCCTTGATCAGGCGCGTGCGCGCACGCACTTCGGCGGCCCGGCGCGGCCGGATCGCACTCACCGTGGTGGGCCTGGCGGCCTTGGGCGCCGGTTCGCTGACCGGCGCGGTTCCGGCCGCCGCGGACACCACGCCGACACCCGTCCAGACGGACGGCGTGTGGGGCATCGACTACGCGGGCGGCTTCCTGACCACCGTGGAGAACACCCCGAGCGGCTACCAGTCGGTGATCGGCCGTCAGATCTCACCTGACGGCACCGCGGTGCTGGAGCGGACCCGCCGTGGGTTCGCCGACGTCTTCGCGGACGGCAGCCATGTGCAGCGGGTGCCGTGCGACGCCGGGAGCTGCGTACCGCTGCGGTCCACCGGCAATCAGCACGTCGGCTACTTCGCGGTCGACGAGCACGGCAAGGAACGCGCCCAGATCTGGCTGACCGAGAGCACCTCGGACTCGGCCGACGAACCGGCGGTGACCGGCGGCCGGTTCGTGGACGCCACCGGCCGCTACTACGTCTACCAGGCCACCTCCACCGGCAAGCAGTACGTCGACGCCGTGAACCCGTACCGCTACGAGGACGTACGGCTCACCCGCTCCATCACCGCCGCCTCCGTGTGGGGCTCGGTGCTGTGGACACCCGGCACGGGCAACGGGACCGTGACGGCGTACGACCTGGAGCAGAAGAAGACCGTCCAGAGCGTCGCCACCGGCGCGCCCTGCACGGTCAAGGAGCTCCAGGTCGTCGGCCGCTGGATCTACTGGAACTGCGGTCCGTCCGGCGCCGCGGGTGTCTA
Source organism: Streptomyces sp. NBC_01450 (assembly GCF_036227505.1). Lineage (NCBI taxonomy): Bacteria > Bacillati > Actinomycetota > Actinomycetes > Kitasatosporales > Streptomycetaceae > Streptomyces > Streptomyces sp. NBC_01450. The sequence continues at coordinate 6,149,826 of NZ_CP109480.1, forward strand.
TGACCGTACGGCGAACAAGAGCCTCACGGTTCCCTCCGGTCCCGCGCTGGTCGGCGACGGCTATCTCGTCCAGCACGACCGGAGCGCCGGGAAGCTGATGCTGACGGACTACCACACCGGAACGGCTCAGGCCGCTCGCGCGGTCGCCGACCTCCCGGCCGGGAACACGGCCGACCAGCGCCGTCAGACCTGGACCGTGGACAAGTTCGGCGGCGACATCGCGTACGTCGGCCAGGACAAGGCGATCCGGATCGTGCAGAGCGGGGTGCCCACCCAGTCGCTCGCGAAGGTCGAGTCGGACGTGGACGGCGACCAGGTGGACGCCAGGGTCGGCGTGGGCGGCAGCCTCACCTGGGACAGCTTCTGGCAGCTCGACAAGCCCGCCGACTGGACCTTCACGGTGAAGGACGCCCAGGGCCGCACCGACCGTGTCATCAAGGGCAGCGGTACGTCGATCGACGTCGCCTGGGACGGGAAGACGGACTCCGGCGCGTACGCGTCCAACGGCCCCAAGACCTGGACGCTGAAAGCCACGGCCGCCGAGGGCGCCGGCACGTACACGACCAGCGGGAAGTTCGCGCTCACCGGCGGCCGGCAGGGCCATCACGACCAGGGCGGCTACAACTACGGCGAGCTGGTCACGCTCAACTCCTCGGGCGGCCTCACGCTGCACTACACCGAAGGCAAGGGCGCCCTCGACTGGAAGCGCTCCGGGTCGGGCTGGCCCGCGGGCACCGTCGCCGTCCCGTTCGGCGACATGGGCAGCGACCGGTGCGCCGAGATGCTCGTCCGTATGCCGAACGGCGAACTGCGCCGCTACGCGGGCAAATGCGGTGACCCGTACACCCCGGCGAGCAGCCACACCTCACTCGGTACGGGCTGGAACGCGTACAACGTGCTCACCGCACCCGGCGACCTCACCGGCGACGGTCGCGTCGACCTGCTGGCGCGCAAGGCCTCGACCGGTGACGTCTACCTGTTCGCCAACGACGGCGCGGGCAAGCTGAAGGCGGGCGTGAAGATCCGCTCGGCGTGGACCGGCTACACGAAGATCGTCGGAGCCGGCGACCTGAACGGCGACGGCTTCGGTGATGTGCTGGCGCGGGACAAGGCCGGGACGCTGTACCGGTACAACGGCACGGGGACGGGTCTGCTCAAGGAACGGGTGAAGGTGTTCTCGGACTGGGGAGGCTCGTACAACTCCGTCGTCGGCGTCGGGGACATCACCGGGGACGGGAAGAACGACCTGGTCGTGCGGGACACCTCCGGCAACCTCTACCGCCAGGACGGCAAGGGGAACGGGTCGTTCGGCTCACGGGTGAAGATCGGCAGCGGCTGGAAGGGCTACAAGGGTCTGTTCTAGCCAATCCCACGCCGCCGTTGGCGCATGTCGATCCCCCGGCGAGGGAATCGCTGGGGGCATGACAAATGACGCCAAGGCGAGTGGGCTGTCGGACGAAGAACGGCTTGCCCAGCTCGGCTACACGCAGGTTCTCGCCCGCCGCATGTCGGCGTTCTCCAACTACGCGGTCTCCTTCACGATCATCTCGGTCCTGTCGGGCTGCCTGACGCTGTACCTGTTCGGCATGAACACCGGCGGTCCGGCCGTGATCACCTGGGGATGGGTCGCGGTCGGACTGATGACGCTGTTCGTGGGGCTGTCGATGGCCGAGATCTGTTCGGCCTATCCGACCTCCGCGGGGCTGTACTTCTGGGCCCACCGGCTCGCCCCGACGCGGTCCGCGGCCGCCTGGGCCTGGTTCACGGGGTGGTTCAACGTCCTGGGACAGGTCGCGGTGACCGCGGGCATCGACTTCGGCGCGGCGTCCTTCCTGGGCGCGTACCTGAACCTGCAGTTCGACTTCGGCGTCACGCCGGGCCGTACGATCCTGCTCTTCGCCGGGATCCTCGTCCTGCACGGGCTGCTGAACACCTTCGGGGTCCGGATCGTCGCCCTCCTCAACGACATCAGCGTGTGGTGGCACGTGCTGGGCGTCGGGGTGATCGTGGGCGCGCTCGCCTTCGTACCGGACCACCACCAGTCCACGTCCTTCGTGTTCACGCACTTCGTCAACAACACGGGCTGGGGCAGCGGGGTGTACGTCGTCCTGATCGGCCTGCTGATGGCGCAGTACACCTTCACCGGGTACGACGCCTCCGCCCATATGACGGAGGAGACGCACGACGCGTCCACCGCGGGCCCGAAGGGCATCGTGCAATCGATCTGGACCTCGTGGATAGCCGGATTCGTGCTGCTCCTCGGCTTCACCTACGCCATCCAGTCGTACGACAAGGAGCTCGGCTCGGCGACGGGCGCGCCGCCGGCGCAGATCCTGCTCGATGCGCTCGGAGCCACGGCGGGCAAACTCCTGCTCCTGGTCGTGATCGGCGCCCAGCTCTTCTGCGGCATGGCGTCCGTGACCGCCAACAGCCGCATGATCTACGCCTTTTCGCGGGACGGCGCGCTGCCGTTCTCGCACGTCTGGCACACCGTGAGCCCGCGCACGCGCACGCCGGTCGCGGCGGTGTGGCTGGCGGCACTGGGCGCCCTGGTGCTGGGGCTGCCGTACCTGATCAACGTGACGGCGTACGCGGCCGTGACGTCGATCGCCGTGATCGGGCTCTACATCGCGTACGTCATCCCGACGCTGCTGCGGCTGCGCAAGGGGGAGGCCTTCGAACCGGGTCCGTGGCACCTGGGCCGCTGGTCGCGCGCGATCGGCGTCGTCTCGGTCGCCTGGGTCGTCGTGATCACCGTGCTGTTCATGCTGCCGCAGGTCTCGCCGGTCACCTGGGAGACCTTCAACTACGCCCCGGTCGCTGTCCTCGTCGTCCTGGGCTTCGCCGCGACCTGGTGGCTGGCCTCGGCCCGCCACTGGTTCCTCAACCCCGGCCACGTCCGTACGATCGCCCGCGTGGCGGCCCGCAAGGACGCGCCCGAACCGGTTGATCCGTAGGGCTGTTCGCTGTTGGCGTGGCCGGGTCGCCGATACCCGATCGGAGTCCCGGCCTCGTCCGGCTATGCTCGGGGATGCATCGGCACGGGATCGATCCGGGCCGACGTGTGGACCCTTAGCTCAATTGGCAGAGCAGTGGACTTTTAATCCATTGGTTGTGGGTTCGAGTCCCACAGGGTCTACGGTCCGCAGACAGGGGGGAAACCCCCTCTGAACTGCTACGCAGCGTCCGGGTCGGCTTCGGCCGGCTCGGGCGCTGTTTCGATTTCGGGACCTTGCGTGCGCGATGCGAGAGCGGATGCGCCCGTGGCCCGCGGATCAGCTTCGCCGCCTTCCCGGTGATCTCACGGTCCAGCTCGGGGAGCAGGCTCGTGCAGGTGTCCGAGGTCAGCGTGATGGGGGCAGGTCGGTCGTGGCGAGGATGCGGCGGAAGGTCTCCGAGACTGTCTCGGAGTGGAGCCAGGCACCGTCCTCCTCGCTGCATCCAAGGCGTTCGCCCGAGCCCGGCATTCCGCATCCAGCACACCGGCCGAAACCCGGCGCCCAACCGTCGTACCGAAGCCGGCCGCCGACGCTCGACCATCGCAGGCTCGCCACCCACTCCGCACAGCCGTAGCCTCCAGCTCGCAGCGGCGGCGACACCTACCGAACGGCATTACTGTCATCGTCGGTAGGCACCGCGGACTCCACGTGCCCAGCTGACACCGCCAAGCCGGATCTGCCTCCGGTGAACTGGCGAACCGAGCTGTCGCTCACCCCCACAAAGACGGCGGCCGTGATGCGCGAGCCGACCGCGGAACCCCATGTCTCCCGACCGTGTGACGCACACCACGGGAACCCGCCCTGCCGCGTGGACAAGGATGGACGTGGACTACTCATTGCACACCCGGATACGGGCAGGCGACCCCGAGGCGTTCCGCGAGCTCTTCCGTGACCACGCTCGACTGGTCCACCGGCACGCGGTGCGCGTGACCGGGGACTGGACCGTCGCCGAGGACATCGTCTCGCTGACCTTCTTGGAGGCGTGGCGGCTGCGCGTCAAACTCCGGGACGAGGGCGACAGCCCGCGCCCCTGGCTCATGGGCATCGCCGTGAACGTACTGCGCAACACCACCCGCGCCGCGCGCCGCCACAAGCGGGCCCTGGAGCGCCTGCCGGCCAAGGAAACGGTCCCGGACTTCGCCGACGAACTCGTCGGCCGCATAGCCGATGCCGACCAGCTGGCTGCCGCGCAGCGGGTGCTGAAGAAGCTGAACCGGAGCGAGCGCGAGGTCTTCACACTCTGTGTGTGGTCCGGGCTCGGCTACGCGGAGGCGGCGGCCGTGCTCGGCGTTCCGGTCGGCACCGTGCGCTCGCGCCTGTCCCGCGCCCGTAAGCGGCTGAGCAAGCTGGCCGACGAAGACCTGAGGAAACGCAGGGAACCGCCACCGCGCGACGGACAAGTACAGGGCGGCCGCACTTCCGCGGCCCGGTCACATGAGTCGTACGAGGAGAGGTCCGAATGATCCGCAAGAAGTCTCGGCGTGAGGAGTCGCTGGACCACGCGGAGCTGGCCCGGTTGCTGCCGGCGCCGGGAGACCCGCACCTGTCGCTCGACCGTCACCTGCTTCTCGAGGAGCACCTGATGAGCGAGATCCAGCGCACCGCCCCCGCCCCCGCCCCTGCCCCCGCCCCTGCGCCGGCCCGCCGCCCGGCACGCCGTGTCCTGCTGATCGGTGTCCCGGTCACCGCCACCGCCCTGGCCGGCGCATTCGCCTTCACCGCGCTGACCAATTCCGGGGGCAGCGGCACGGTCGCGGCCACCCCGCCCCCGGTCGAAGCGCCGGTCGTCCGCATCGAGCCGGGCAGCACCGCCCAGCTCGCCTCCACCGTCGAGCACATCGCCGCCGCCGCCTCGGCCAGCAAGACGCCCGAACCCGGTCCGGGCCAGTACATCTACATCAAGAGCAAGGTCTCCTACCTCTCCGTCTCGCACACCGACGCAGACGAGTCCAAGACCTTGGTCGAGCCCCTGCACATCCGTGAGGTCTGGAATTCCCCCGACGGCAAGCAGGGCTGGCTGGACGAGCCCGGCTACAAGCCCAAGGGCGGCATCACCCTCGACAGCGACGTCGAGAGCAGCTTGGGCGGCCCCTCCTACGACTACCTCAAGACGCTGCCCACCGACCCGGACGCCCTGCTGAAGAAGATCTACAAGGAGACCAAGGGCCAGGGGAACTCCCCGGACCAGCAGGCCTTCGCCACGGTCGGTGACCTGCTCGGGGAGGAGCTCGTACCGGCGAAGCTGAACGCGGCGCTGTACCGGGCCGCGGCCAAGATCCCCGGGGTCGTGGTGGTGGACCATGCCAAGGATGCCGCGGGACGCGAGGGCATCGCCCTGGCCCACGTCGACCAGAAGAGCGGCGACCGCACCGAGTGGATCTTCGACTCCAAGACGTACGCCTATCTCGGAAGCCGCGCTGTCCAGGTCAAGCAGGCCGACGGCATCAAGCCCGGCACGGTCATCAACTGGACCGCCGTGCTGGAGCGGGCCGTCGTCGACGCCCAGAAGCAGCGCCCCGGCGCGCAAGGTACCGGTGCGTGAGAACGCGATCGCCTCGCTGGGACCCCACCATTGGCCCCAGGCCCCGCCGCTCCCACCAGGTGCGGCGGGGCCTGGGGCCGGTAGTGGGGTCAGTTGGGCGGGTAGAGAGCAGGTAGTTGTTGACCTGCTCGCGGGCGGCCTCCTGGGTCGCGGTGCCGGGGTGGGCGGCGGTGAACGGCGGGATGATGGCGAGATAGACGGTGATGTTGGAGTTCTGGGTGATCGGCTGCTGGTTGACGTAGATCTGGCTGTCGTCGGTGTAGTACGAGTTCAGCTGGGTCTTGAGGAAGGCCAGCCCCTTCTCCACGTCGGCGGCGCAGGTGTTGGCGTTGCTGGTGCAGTTCAGCAGGTCGGCGGCGCCGGTGGAGACGAGGACGGTGCGCACGTTGCCTTGGACCAACACGTTGCGGTCCAGGGGGTTGAGCGCGTTGAGCAGAATGATGCTGTCGGTGATCTACGGCAGTGTCACTGGTGCGGTTGGCGGGGTCACTGACCCGGACGGGAGTCCGGGCCACGGAGTGGCCGGGCATGGCGGACACCGAGCCGTGCACCTGCAAGCTGACCAGCACGGTCGCTTGCTGTTGGACGGTCAGGGTGGCCGGGTCGCTGGTGGCGTCGCCGCCTGGGGGAATGGTGACGGAGGCGGCACCGTCGAAGGTCGGCGTCGGCAACGCCTCGCGGCGTTCCTTTCGAAGTGGCCGACGCGGCCGAACTGGAGCTGACGGAGTCGTGGAGGCTGTGACTGATCAGTGGGGCGTGACATCGCGCCCGGACGGAAGCGGGAAGACGGTGTGGTTCGAGTCCCACAGGGTCTACCGAAAAGCCCCAGGTCAGAGGGATCTGGCCCGGGGCTTCGCTGTGCTTTGGGGGTGTGGGGTCCGATGGCTCAGCCCGCGGTGAGCTCCGGCAGCGGGAGCGTGTGCTGGGTCTGCAGGACCTTGGCGCGCAGGTAACGCACGTTGTGGGCGGTGGTGAAGACGCCCGTCGGGACGCGGTGGGAGACCGTCACGCCGAGGTCGCGCAGCTGCTCGGCCTTGTCCGGGTTGTTGGACAGCAGGTCCAGGTCGTCGATGCCGAGGGCCTGGAGCATCTGGGCGGCCGCCGTGTAGTCGCGGCCGTCCTCGGGCAGGCCGAGCGCGGCGTTGGCGGCGTACGTGTCGAGGCCCTGGTCCTGGAGGGCGTACGCGTCGAGCTTGTTGTAGAGGCCGATGCCGCGCCCCTCCTGACGGAGGTACAGGAGCACCCCGCCGCGCTCCGCGATCTGTTCCACCGCCTCGCGCAACTGCGGGCCGCAGTCGCAGCGGGCCGATCCGAAGACGTCACCGGTCAGGCATTCGGAGTGCAGCCGCACCAGCGGGGTCGCGCCCGGCTTGCCGAGCACGACGGCGAGGTGTTCCTTGCCGTCGGTCAGGCCGTGGAAGGTGACCAACTCCGCGTCGACCGAGTAGCCGTCGCCGAAACGCAGGGGCACAGTGACGCGGGTGCGCACCGTGGCGGTGGGGAAATCGCGCATGTTGTCTCTCCGGTCAGCGGGTGTGGTGCGAGTTGCGCCGGTTGTGCTTCACATTTGAAGCACTGCCTCGGAGACAGACAGTACACGGTGCTTTAACGTTCAAGCAACGGCTTTGGTCGATCGCGTGTCGCACGACTCACGAGGAACGTCGCCGTGCGGCTCACGAAGAACGCCGTCGCCGACTCAAGAGGAACGCCGTCGCCACGGCAGATCTTCCCCGCAGGCCCCGGGATTCTCTCCCTGGATGCCGCGCGTGATGGCCCCGCAGATCTCCTCCAGCTGCCCGACCTGCTCCGGGGTCAGCCGGTCGAAGACCGCCGTCATGACCTGTTCCGCGTGGCCCGGCGCCGCCCGCTCCAGAACGGCCATGCCCTCGTCCGTGAGGACCGCGATCTGGGTGCGCTTGTCGCTGTGGCAGCCCTCGCGGCGTACCAGACCGTCGTTCGCCAGCCGGGTCACGCCGTACGTCAGCCGGCTGCGGGTGATCTTCAGGATCTCGGCGAGGTCGGTCATCCGCAGCCGCCGGTCCGGCGCCTCGGACAGCATGGCCAGGATGGAGTAGTGAAGGTGGGGCATGCCCGTCTCGGCCTGGAGCTGCCGGTCGATCGTGTCCTCCAGGAGCGAGGTGGCGGCGTTGTACGCGCGCCAGGCGCGCTGCTCGGCGGGGGAGAGCCAGCGGGTCGTCATGCCGCCAGTGTAGGTATTGTTTAAAACTTGAACCACTAAGAGCCCTGTGCTCGGAGCTGGAGGGTGCGTCCCATGCCCCACCCCTATGTCCTGTTGTCCGCCGCCGTCTCCCTGGACGGCTTCCTGGACGACACCGGCCCCGATCGCCTGCTGCTCTCGGGCCCGGCGGACTTCGACCGGGTCGACGAGGTGCGGGCGGCCAGCGACGCGATCCTGATCGGCGCCGGCACCATCCGGGCGGACAACCCCCGGCTGCTGGTCAACTCCGCCGAGCGGCGGGCGGCGCGGATCGCCGCGGGACGCCCGGAGTACCCGCTCAAGGTCACGGTCAGCGGCTCCGGCGACCTCGACCCGGACGCCCAGTTCTGGCACACGGGCGGCGAGAAGGTCGTCTATACGACGGACAAGGGCGCCGAGCGTGCCCGCGACGCCCTGCGCGGGCTGGACGTCGACGTGGTCCCGACCGGCGCCGAGCTGGACTGGCGCGTCGTACTCGAACACCTCCACGACGTACGCGGGGTGCGGCGGCTCATGGTCGAAGGCGGGGGGCGTGTGCACACCCAGCTGATGACGCAGGGGCTGGCGGACGAACTGCAGCTCGCCGTCGCGCCGCTCTTCGTGGGGGAGCCGGACGCGCCACGGCTGTTCGGGCCGGGTGGGTATCCGCCCGGGCGGATGCGGCTGGTGGAGACGCGGCCGGTCGGGGACGTCGTCCTCATCCGCTACGCCCCCACCGCACCCGGGGCCGGCGCTCTCGCCTCCGCCGCGGACCGGCACTGGCTGGAGGCCGCCTGCGAGCTGGCGGCGCTGTGCCCGCCCTCGGAGACCGCGTTCAGCGTGGGGGCGGTGGTGGTGGCGGCCGACGGCACCGAGCTGGCGCGCGGGCACTCACGGGAAGGCGGCGATCCCGTCGTGCACGCCGAGGAGGCGGCCCTCGCGAAGATCGGTCCCGCGGATCCACGCCTGGGGTCCGCCACCGTCTACAGCAGCCTGGAGCCGTGCGCGCGGCGGGCGTCCCGGCCCGCGCCCTGTGCGCGGCTGATTCTCGACGCAGGGGTACGGCGGGTGGTCACTGCGTGGCGCGAGCCCGACACGTTCGTGACGGGGGCGGACGGTAACGGGCTGCTCGTGGCCGCGGGGGCGGATGTGGTCGTACTGCCGGAGTTCGAGGAGCGGGCCGTGGCGCCGAACCGTCACCTTCTTGCGGCCGGGTAGGAGCGGCCTCTTCTTGCGGCCGGGCAGGAGTCTCGCGGTCGTCCGCGAAAACCCTGGTGAATCGGGCCCCGCGGATGGCGTACACTAATTTCAACGACGCGGGGTGGAGCAGCTCGGTAGCTCGCTGGGCTCATAACCCAGAGGTCGCAGGTTCAAATCCTGTCCCCGCTACTGAAGGCCAAGGGCCGGAACTCGGAAACGAGTTCCGGCCCTTGGTTTTTTCCCGTTCACCGGCCCGGTTTTCCCGTTCACCGTCCTGCCCGGGTTTTCCCTGCCGACGCGACTGTCGGTAGTCTTCTCCTCACTATGAGTTGTCTTCGGTGGCTGGAGCGGCGCGCGTCGGCGCTCGCGCTGCTGCTCGCCGTGTGCGCGCTGTTCCTCGGGGCCTGCCACGGGGGTCATGACCTCGTGCCGGACGGCGGGACCGTCGTCGCCCCGGCCGGGCACCACCACGGGCGGGGCGGAGCGGGCGGCGTCAGGTGGCCGGGCCCGGACTGACGCATCCCGGGCCGAGGCATCCCGGACCGACGCATCCCCCGGTCGGCCCTCACCGCTCGCCCCCCGCCCCCGCTCCGGGAAACCTGGACGGGTGGGGCAGCAGCAAGGAGGTGCGCAGCGGGCCGGAGAGCCATGCGACGAGCCGTACGACAGGTCCGGTGGGCGGTTGCCCGAGGACCCCGTGCCCGATCCGGGGCTGGGGGACGAGCCGCTGCCCGACCCGGCCGAGGCGGACCGGCGCCGCATCTCGTACGCGCGCAGCCTCGTCCGGGTGCTGCCCGCGCTGCTCATCCTGGTCGGCGCGTTCTACGACTACTTCACCCCGATGGCCTTCGCCGCGGGCCCCCTCTTCACCGCGGGCCCCCTCTTCACGGCCGCGCCGCTCGTGGCCGCCCCGCTGTTCTCGCTGCGCGGCACCGTGCTCACCGGCCTCGCCGCGCTCGTCTCGGTGCTCACGATCCACGTCCGGCTCGGCATCGTGTTCAAGGTGGACGCGATCACGGAGGTCGCCACCGTGGCGACCGTCGGTGTGCTGGCCGTGCTCATCAACATCCTCGTCCGCCGCACCGACGAACGGCTCGCCTCGGCCCACCAGATCGCCGAGGCGGCCCAGCGTGCCGTCCTGCCGAAGCCCGACGAGCGGATCGGCGGCCTCGAGGTCGCGGCGCGCTACGAGGCGGCGCAGGCGGGCGCGTTCATCGGCGGCGACCTGTATGCCGTGCAGGACTCCCCGCACGGTGTACGGCTGGTGGTGGGCGACGTGCGCGGGAAGGGCATGGAGGCGGTGTCCGCCGTCGCGGTGGTCATCGGGGCGTTCCGGGAGGCGGCCGAGCAGGAGGCCACGCCGGAAGCGGTCGCGCAGCGGCTGGAGCGGGCGCTGGCCCGCGAGGGCACCCGGCGCGGGGGCCTCGACGCCTTCGAGGGGTTCACCACCGCCGTCCTCGCGGAGATCTCGCGGGAGGGCGGCCTCGTACGGATCGTCAACCGCGGCCACCCGCCGCCGCTGCTCCTGCACGCGGACGGAACGCTGGTCACGCTCGCCGCCGCGAACCCCGCACTGCCGCTCGGCATGGGCGAGTTGGGCACCTGGCCGGACCGTGCGGAGGAGACGGAGTTCCCGCACGGGGCCACGCTCCTCTTCCATACGGACGGACTGTCCGAGGCCCGCGACGCGCAGGGACGTTTCTACGATCCGGCCGCCCGCCTGGCCGGACGGACCTTCCCGGGCCCCGACGCCCTGCTGGTCACGCTCGCCGAGGAGGCCCGGCGGCACACGGGCGGCGCCCTGACGGACGACATGGCGCTGCTCGCCGTGCGACGCCCGTAGCAGCTGGAGGGCCCTCTTGATCGTTGTCACGAGGGGTGACCGGCCGATGTCCCTCCGCATAACGACTGACGCACCGTCAGGTAACGGCCGAGTAGGGAGCTCTGGTCAACTCGCCCGATTTCCGCCGCTCATGGTCGGTAAGTCCTGGCCAAAAGTGGTTAACGATCAGTACGAACAGCTTGGAATCCGGTACCCGCGTCTATTAACGTTCGATAACGCAGCGCGGTCGTCCCAGCCGTCACAAGAGTCGGCTCCGTGCGCACGCGCCGAATCCCGCAAGGGAACCGGGGAACCACCAACTTGGGGTGAATCGAGCGTCTTTCACGGTGGAGACACCGTGGGTTGACGCGCGTAGGAGACCTTCCTGCTCCGAACCCGTCAGCTAACCCGGTAGGCGAGAAGGAAGGAAAGGAGCACGCCCACGTGGCGTCCAACCCGACCGCCCAGCCCACTTCGTTCGCGCCGAACGACACCCAGACTTTTGGCTACGCCAAAGGCAAGGACGAGGGCCCCTGGGAGGAGTGGAACCCCACCGAGGATTCCATCCGACCCATCCGCGGCCGGCACCGCGTCTCCAAGCAGCGTGGCGGGGGACTCGCCCGCAGCTCCACGGTCCTGGGCGTCGGTGTCATCGCCGCCGTCGGCGCGGGCGGCATGGCCACCGCGGCGCCCGGCAAGCCGCCGGTGTCCATCTCGCTGCCCGACCTCTCCTCGGTCACCCAATCCGCCAAGGCGCTGATATCCGACGGCGGTTCCAGCACGCCGAAGGGCTCCACCACCCCGCTCACCAGCGCCGGTGTGACCAGCGCCGACGCCGCGCAGGGCAACAAGGACGCGGGCGAGGCACTGCGCGCCCGCATCATCCTGCAGGCCGAGTTGCAGCAGGACCAGGTCGACAAGGCGGCCCAGGCCGCCGCCGAGTCCGCCGCGGCGAAGAAGGCGGTCGCACTGGCCGCCCAGCAGAAGGACGACGCCGAGGCCAAGGTCGCCGCCGCGAAGAAGAAGGCGGACGAGGACGCCAAGCAGAAGGCCGAGGCCGCGCGCCTGGCCGAACTCGCCAAGAGCTACTCGCTGCCCACCTCCTCGTACACCCTGACCTCCCGCTTCGGTGACGCCGGTTCCATGTGGTCCTCCGGGTACCACACCGGCCTCGACTTCGCGGCCCCCACCGGCACGCTGATCAAGGCCATCCACAGCGGCACGATCACGGAGGCGGGCTGGGCCGGCTCGTACGGCTACCGCACGATCCTCACCCTCGAGGACGGCACGGAGCTGTGGTTCTGCCACCAGTCGTCCATCAGTGTCAGCGTGGGGCAGAAGGTGGCCACCGGCGACGTCATCGGACGCGTGGGCGCGACCGGCAACGTGACCGGGCCGCATCTGCACCTGGAGGTCCACCCGGGCGGCGGCAGCGCGATCGACCCGATGGCGTGGCTGAACAGCAAGGGCCTGAATCCCTGATCATCCCCGGGGGCCGGGGGAGCTACATGCGGAATACAGCCATCCGGTACGGCTGTTGAATTAGGGCATGACTTCTCTCCGCAAGCTCGGCTCCTCCGACCTCGAGGTCTTCCCGCTCTCCCTCGGCGGCAACGTCTTCGGCTGGACCGCCGACGAGGCGCAGTCCTTCGCCGTGCTCGACGCGTACACGGCCGGCGGCGGCAACTTCGTCGACACCGCCGACGGCTACTCCGCCTGGGTCCCCGGCCACAAGGGCGGTGAGTCGGAGACGATCATCGGCAAGTGGTTCGCCGCGCGTGGCAACCGCTCCGAGGTCGTCCTGGCCACCAAGGTCAGTACCCACCCCGAGTACAAGGGCCTGTCCGCGGCGAACATCAAGGCCGCCGCCGACGCCTCGCTGCGCCGCCTCGGCACGGACTACATCGACCTCTACTACACCCACTTCGACGACCTCTCGGTTCCCGTCGAGGAGATCATCGGCGCGCTGGACGAACTGGTCCGGGCCGGCAAGGTCCGGGAGATCGCCGCCTCCAACATCTCCGCCGAGCGGCTCGCGGAGTCCGTGGAGTTCTCCGACCGCGAGGGACTCGCGCGTTACGTCGCCCTCCAGCCCCACTACAACCTCGTCTCGCGCGACACCTACGAGGGCCCGCTCCAGGAGGTCGCCTCCCGGACCGGCCTGGCCGCCGTCCCGTACTTCGCGCTCGCGTCCGGCTTCCTCACCGGCAAGTACCGCCCGGGTACGACGGTCGACTCCGCGCGGGCCGAGGGCGCGGGCAAGCACCTCGACACCGAGCGCGGCATCCGCGTCCTGACCGCCCTCGACGAGGTCGCCCAGGCCCATGACGCCGAGGTCGCCACGGTCGCCCTCGCCTGGCTCTCCGCCCGGCCGACGGTCGCGGCGCCCATCGCCTCCGCACGGACGGTCGACCAGCTGCCGGCCCTGCTGGCGGTCGCGGACCTGACCCTGACGGACGCGGAAGTGGCCAGGCTGACGGAGGCGTCGGCCTGAGGCCGCCGGACAGGCCCTAGTGCCGCGGCAGGCAACGTTCGCCCCGTCGCGACGCCCGGCACGCCCTCTCGCCGCACCGGCCGAAAGCCCAAGTACGTCCGGTCCGTCGACGGGGCCTTCCGGCCGGCACTCCCCCAGCCTCCGGCCGGGGGGACCCCCAGAGCACGCACCGGACGCCGCTCCTTGACGGGCAAACATCGCCTGCCGCGGCCCTAGACGAGTCATTCCGATGTGGTCAGTGGTCATAAGCGATCAAGGATCGTATGACGGGCTGGCCGGTCTTGTGGTTGTGCCAGATCGCGGCGGCCATCGCGAGGATGCGTTGGGCGACGCGGACGGCGACACCTTCGAAGGTCCGTCCACCGTGCCGTTCCAGGTCGAGCTGGCCTTTGAGGGTGTCGTTGACCGACTCGATCAGCTGTCGCACCGACTTCAGGAGGCTCTCGCCCCTGCGCTTCTTCTCGCGCTTGAAAGAAGGACGCAGCAACTCCGCGCCCCGGAAGGCCAGATCGGCCTCGAACTCCTTGGAGGCGAAGCCTTTGTCTGCGATCACCAGCAGGCTCGGCCGGTCCGTGGACAGGTGCGGTTCGCGGTCCAGCATCGCCGACAGCACCTCCCGCTCATCCAGTTTCGGGTTCGCCAGTGCCCACAGGATGGGCATCCCGGTCGGGGTGCATACCAGGAACAGGCGCAGGCCCCAGAAGAACCGGGAGTGCGAGGCGCAGTACCCGTATCCGGCCCAGCCGGCCATGTCCGACCGCTTCACCGTCGGACGCGAGCGGCCGCACTCCACCGGTGTGGAGTCGATGATCCAGTGGTTGTCGAACCAGAAGTCCGTATCGACGGCCAGCAGTCGTATTGCCCTCTTGACCAGTGGCAACGCTGCCCGCAGCCGCTTGTTCCAGCCCGGCTGCCTGGGCACGTACGGGAACATCGCTCCCAGTCGGGAGTCCACGAACCGCAGCCAGCGCGACTCCGAGGTGTAGCCCAGCAGCGCCTGGGCGACGGCAAGGGTGACCAGCTCAGAATCCGTCAGCTGCGGCGGTCGGCCAAGCCATCGGCTACCTCCGATCTCGTCGTCGATCTTCACGTACAGTGCGGTCAGCAGGGCGTCTAGGTTGTTCGTCACACAACGAATCTTGGACGCCCTGTCTGCGTTCCCAGACACACCGTCAGCATTCGGAATGACTCGTCTAGGACTGGTAGGGGTTGTACGTGGGATACGGCGTCGCCGGGGCGGGATAGGGCGTCGCACCGGCGGCGTACGGGGGCGCGCTCGCGGGGTTCGGGGGCGCGCCGGCCGGGTTCGGCTGACCGGGCACCGGCGCGTGGCCGTACCCGGGCCACGGCGGCGGCAGCTGCGGCGGTACGGGCACGCTCGGGGCCGCTCTGTGGGCCGCGTACGCGAGAGAGGGGCGGGCGACCTCCCGGCGGCGCCACAGCTCCTGCAGCAACTCCCGCTCCCGTACGACGAAGTCGGGATTGGCGCGCCCGCTGCGCCCCCGGTGCCGCAGAAACGCCAGCGAGGTCGCGTACGCCTCGTACTCCGCGACCGAGCGCGCCGCCGCCTTGCCGAAGTGGTGGGCGGCGTACTCGCGGGCCAGCCGCCGGGCCTTCATCGAGCCGAGTACGTACGGCTCGGGCGCGGTCAGCCACCCGGCCGCCGCGTACGCCGGAAGTTCGGTCCGTACGGTCTTCAGCTCCCGCTGCCGCGTCCAGATGACGAGGAAGGTGAGTAGACCGAACGCGGGCACCATGAACGCCCCGTACACCGCGTAGAAGCCGTACTCCCCGAAGTTCGACGAGCCGTTCCACATGGAGTGCATGCCCATCGCGAGCAGCAGTCCGGTCAGGGGGAACAGGACGCGGCGCACATGCTGGCGCTCGGCGGACAGCGCCGCGACGCCGAAACCGATGCCGGTGAGCACGGTGAACAGGGGGTGCGCGAAGGGCGACATCACGACGCGGACGAAGAAGGTCGCGGCGGTGACGGAGGCCAGACCGCGGTCGCCGCTGAGCTGGTCCGTGCCGAAGGCGGTGCCGATGTAGAGGATGTTCTCGGTGAAGGCGAAGCCGGTCGCGGTGACTCCGGCTATGACGACCCCGTCGACGATCCCCGTGAAGTCCCGGCGGCGGAACAGAAAGACCAGGAGCACGGCGGCGGCCTTCGCGGACTCCTCCACGACCGGCGCTATGAGGGTCGCGCCGAGAGTGTCGGCGCTGGACGGGTCGGCGGTGGCGGTCGCTATCCATCTGGTCGCGAAACTGTTGGCGACGATCGCTATCAGTGCCGCCGCACAGGCGCCCCAGGCGAACGCGAAGAGCAGATTCCGCCAGGGGCCGGGCTCCACCCGGTCCAGCCAGCGGAACGCGGCGACGAGCAGCGGTACGGGCAGCACGGCGAGGCCGAGGCCCACCAGGAAGCCCTCGGTGCCGGTCTGTTGGCGGACCAGGGCCAGGATGACGAGGCCGGAGAGCGCGAGCAGGGTGATCAGCGCGCCGTAGCGCACCCACTTCCGCTGCCACCAGTGTGCGTGCCGCAGCGCACCCTCGGCGGTCCCACCGGTGGGACCGCCGGGATGCGTCGGGTACGCGGGAAAGGTGGACACGGCATTGACCCTAACGAGGGAGGGGCGCTGCCCGCGACGGCGCCTGGTGGTGTTCGTCCGCGGGCCTTCAGTCGCCGGATGTGTGCTGGTCTCGGTGCTGTACGCGGCGGAACAGGAGGTCGTTCACCACATGACCCTTCTCCAGTCCCTGGCCCTCGAAACGGGTCAGCGGCCGGAAGTCCGGACGCGGCGCGTAACCGCCGTCCGGCTGGGTGTTCTCGAAGTCCGGGTGCGCGCTCAGCACTTCCAGCATCTGCTCGGCGTACGGCTCCCAGTCGGTCGCGCAGTGCACCAGGGCGCCGGGCCTGAGGCGGGTCGCGGCGAGGGTGAGGAACTCCGGCTGGATCAGCCGTCGCTTGTGGTGCCGCTTCTTGGGCCAGGGGTCGGGGAAGTACACGCGCAGCCCGGCGAGTGAGTCGGGCGTGAGCATCTCCCTGAGCAGGATGATCGCGTCACCGTTGCCGACCCGGATGTTGGTGAGCCCGTTCTGGTCCGCGAGGTTCAGCAGGTTGCCCTGGCCCGGAGTGTGCACGTCGACGGCCAGGATCCCCGTCTCCGGGTCCTCCGCCGCCATCCGCGCGGTGGCCTCGCCCATCCCGAACCCGATCTCGAGCACGACGGGCCGCTCGCCCCCGAACAACTCCGCGAGATCGATCACCCGCTGGCCGTCGATGTCGAGTCCCCACTTGGGCCACAGCCGCTGCAACGCGTCCGCCTGGCCCGTGGTGACGCGGCTGCGCCGCGGCTGGAAACTCCGGATCCGCCGCTCGAAGTGCGATCCGGCGGGGTCGGCCTTCGGGCCGTCGGGGAAGCGGGGCTCCCCCTTGGCGCGGGCACGCCGACAGGGCTCACCTCCGGCGGCGGAGCTGGACCGGGGCTCTTCGGGGGAGTCAATGGAGTCAGACACAGTGAGGACGATTTTACGGCGCCCCCGGGAGCAGCCTGGCGCCCCTACCCGTCCCAGAGCCCGGCCCGTCGCCCCGGCCCGTCGCCCCGGCCCGTCACCCCGTCACGTCCCCGCCAGCACCCCCAGCGCTCTCCGCGCGACCTCGCGCCCGATCGGGAGCGACGCCGTGGCGGCAGGCGACGGCGCGTTCAGGACGTGCACCGTCCGCGGGCCCTCCTCGATGAGGAAGTCGTCCACCAGGGTGCCGTCCCTCAGGACGGCCTGGGCCCGGACACCGGCCGAGGCCGGGATCAGGTCGTCCGGCGTCACCGCCGGCAGCAGCCGCCGCACGGCCCCGGTGAACGCCGCCTTGGACACCGACCGCCGCAGCTCCCCCGCCCCGTACCGCCAGTGCCGCCGCGCCATCCGCCAGGCCCCGGGCCACCCCAGGGCCGCGCCCACCTCACGGGGCCGGACGACCCCCCACCCGTACCCCTCCCGGGCGAGCGCGGGCACCGCGTTGGGCCCGATGTGGACGCTGCCGTCGATGCTCCGGGTGAGGTGGACACCGAGGAACGGGAACGCCGGGTCGGGGACCGGGTAGACCAGGCCGTGCACCAGCTCGGGACGCGCCAGGGAGTAGTACTCGCCGCGGAAGGGGAGGATCCGCATGCCGGGCTCGTCCCCGGCCAGGCGCGCGATCTCGTCGCACTGCAGTCCCGCGCAGTTGACCAGCACCCGTCCCCGCACGACCGCCCCGTCCTCCGTACGGACGGCGACACCGAGCGCGGGCCGGCGGTCGATGCGGTCGACCCGCGCCCCGTAGCGGATCTCCGCCCCGGAGGACTCGGCGAGCTGCCGGGCCACGGCGACGAAGTCGCACACCCCCGTCGTGCCGACGTGGATCGCGGCGAGTCCGCGCACCTCCGGCTCGTACTCCGCGATCTGGGCGGGGCCCAGTTCCCGTACCGGAATCCCGTTCTCCCGGCCGCGCTGTACGAGCCCGTGCAGACGGGGCAGCTCCGCCTTCTCCGTGGCGACGATCAGCTTTCCGGTGACGGCATGCGCGATGTCGTACTCCGCGCAGAACTTCACCATCTCGGCGGCGCCCCGCACGGCGTACCGCGCCTTCAGCGAGCCGGGCCGGTAGTAGATCCCGCTGTGGATCACCCCGCTGTTGTGCCCCGTCTGATGACGGGCGGGACCGCGCTCCTTCTCCAGCACGGTCACCCGCGTGCCGGGCGCGGCGCGCGTGATCGCATACGCCGTCGCCAGGCCGACGATCCCGCCGCCGATCACCAGCACATCGCAGTCGTGAGCGACCCGCACCTGTTCCACCTCCCGGCTTCAAGAGTGCACTGCGCCACTGACAATGCCTTCAAACCCAGGAAGCGGGCCGCGCCCCCGAAGGGGCGCGGGGAACTGTGTGCTCAGCCACACACGGCCCGCAGCCGGCCACGGCCTTCCCAGCGGGGCGACTACGCGGGAGCCATCAGCAGCGGCCGTGCCCGCTCCCTCAGCTCCACCACACGCGGTTCGTCGCCGTAGGGCTCCAGACGGTGCAGAAGGTCCTTCACGTACTCCGTCGTGCGCGCGGAGGAAATCCGCCCGGCGACCTCCACCGCCCGTACGCCCTGCTCGCATGCCGCGTCGAGATTGCCCGACTCGAGTTCGGCGACCGCCGACACCACCAGACGCAGACCGTGGGAGCGTACGAACTCCTCCGTCGGCTTCGACAGTGCCTGCTCGGTGAAGCGGCGCACCTGACGTGGCGCCTTCAGATCGCGGTAGCACTCGGCCGCGTCGGCGGCGAAACGGTCGTACGAGTAGAAGCCGAGCCAGCTCGGGTCGTGGTCGCCGTCCCGGGCCCGCTCCAGCCAGCCCTCGGCGGCCTTCAGGGCACCGCCGGCCGCCTGGGCGTCACCCGCGCGCGCATGGGCGCGTGCCTCGACGAGGCGGAAGAAGCTCATGGTGCGGGCGGTGGCGAGGCCCCGGTTGCGCTCCAGGGCGGCCTGGGCGAGGTCGACGCCCTCGTCGCCGAAGCCGCGGTAGGTCGCCTGGAGGGACATGGAGGCCAGTACGTAGCCCCCCAGGGGGACGTCGGCGGCCGCTCGGGCCAGGCGCAGGGCCTGGATGTAGTAGCGCTGGGCGGCCTCCTGCTGGCCCGTGTCGAAGGCCATCCAGCCCGCCAGGCGGGTCAGCTCGGCACTCGCCCCGAACAGAGCTCTGCCCACTTCGTCGGAGTAGGCGCCGAGCAGCAGTGGCGCCGCCTCGACCCGCAGACATTCCGGCACCATCGACGAACGCCAGTCGCCCCCTCCGTACTTGGAGTCCCAGCGCCTGGCGTCCTCTGCTGCCTCGCGGAGCTTCTGCACATCGCTGTGGCCGACTTTCAGTGGTGCCCCGGAGCCCTCGGAAGGGTTCACGTCCCGCGCCACCGAACTGTCGGCCGGGGTTATCAGCCACCGTGAAGCGGGGGTCGCGTAAGCGCTCACTGCGAAGGATCCCGCCAAAGACTGCCAGATACCGCCGCTGCCGGCCCGGCGGCCGGCGAGGTCGAGGCGGTACAGCTCGGTGGCCGAGCGCACCGCCTGCCCGACGTCACGGGGGAAGGCGAGGCCCACTTCGGGCGCGGGATCCGCGTCCGCCAGGCCGATCTCGTGGAGCGGCACCGGGCGGCCGAGCTTCTGACCGATGGCGGCCGCGATGAGATGCGGCGCCGCACCCTGCGGCACCATTCCCTTCGACACCCAGCGCGCCACCGACGTCTTGTCGTAGCGAAGAGTCAACCCGCGTTGGGCGCCAAGATCGTTGACGCGCCGCGCGAGTCCTGCGTTGCTGATTCCCGCGAGGGCGAGAACGGCGCCGAGTTTTTCGTTCGGCCCGCGTTGCTCCCTGGACATGCGCCACCCCTCGACACAGACGGCTGCCGCGCTGGCATAACCATGCGGCATTCGTAAACCCAGCGTAGTTCGCCGCATCCCAAGCGTTAAGGGGCGTTGTTCCGGATGGCGGGATTGTGGTCCGTACGGAAGTACGGACGGTTGCATCGTGCTCCCGCTGTGTGGCTGTGCGCCCGTCCGTGCGCTCTTCTCCGGCCACCTGGGGAGCGCTTCCATGGATCACGCGTGGGTCGGCCCGCTGTACTGGATCCAGTGGGCTGGGGGACACCGCCGCCTACATCCCCGCGGGCGGCGGACCGGTCCGGGAGGCGAACTCCGCCTCCCGGACTGTGCGTTGCCGGAGCGGTGCGCAGGGCCTGTACGGAGCGTGCGCACGCCTGTCCCCCCGCAGCCGATTTGGCCGAAAATCGACGGTGGCCTTTGCGGGCAAATAGCGCTCCGACCACGTCACTTGAGGGCGCATGAGGTGCTTTCGGGGAGCGTACCGGGGGCGCATTCGCGTCGCCGATCCACCCCCGCCCACTCGTCGTTCCTGGTGAGTCTCCCGTGATCGCCTTGCCTCGGGCGGGTGTTCGCATCTGCTTCGGATCGGCTTTGCAGCGGCCTCCCAACGGCGCGAACGGATTCGCGGGGGGCGCATTCCAGGGGGCGCAAGCCGTCGCAGCGGCCCTCCCATCCGCGTTCTTCGTGGCAGCATGGAGCCGAGTTCGTACGGTGCACTGGTTGTCCACAGCCTGTGGAGGCGTCGATGCGGTGGTTGGTGGGGTGGAGCAGTACCGCCGCCAGAGCGCTCGAGACCGGCTCGGCGGGCGCCACCGGAAGCGACGGCGAGACCGTGCACCCGGTGGGCTCCCAACTCCTGTGGGGCGACCCCGATCCGCTCTGGGCGGTCGGCGACTGGCGCCCCGACGAGGTCCGCGTCATCAAGGCCGACGCGCAGAACCGGATCGCGGTCCTCGGCACCTGCGGGGCGAGCGACGAGGAACTCAAGGTCGGTCTCTTCGCCGCGCGCGGCGGGGCACTGCGCCACCTCACCGCCTGGTCCGGCAGCTACACCGCCGTCGTCCAGGTCGGCCGGCGCACCACCGTCGCCGGTGACCTCGCGGGCGCACGGCCCGTCTTCTACACCCCCTGGGCGGGCGGTACGGCCTACGCGACCGCCGCCCTGCCCCTCGCCGACCTCATCGAGGCCAACCTCGACTTCGGGCACCTGGCCGCGCTGCTCGCCGCCCCCGACGTACCGGCCGCGGTCCACGACTCGACCCCGTACGACGGCGTGCGGCGCATTCCGCCGGGGCATGCGCTGATCCTGCGCGCGGGTGCCCGCGAGATCGCCGGCTACGAGCCCGTCGCCTCCCTCGCCGTCGCCGCGCCCACCGCGGACCCCGACAGGGCGGTGGACGGCGTCCGGGACGCCCTCGTGGAGGCCGTACGCGCGCGTCTCGCCGCTCCCCGGCACGTACCCGGGAGCGACATCGACCCCGGGCCCGTACCCGGGATGGGGCCCGCGGAGCGGCGCGCGGCGCGCGGGATGCCCGTACCGGGAATCGGGGCCGACCTCTCCGGAGGGCCCGCTTCCGGGACGCTGGCCCTGCTCGCGGCGGGGCTGCCGGGGGCGCCCGGCACGGTCCTGGGGCACGGCACGGGCGCCGGTGAGCGGCTCCTCGCCGTCACCTTCAACGACCTCGCCGTGCGCGGACGGGAGGCGGAGGTGGAGCGGGCCGGGACGCTCGCCGCGAACCCCCGGCTGCACCACGTGGTCGTCGCCGGGGGCGAGGAGACGCTTCCGTACGCCGACCTGGAGGGGCCGCTGACGGACGAGCCGGGGCCGTCGCTGGTGACGGCGGCCCGGCACCGCGCGCGGCTGTCCTCCGGCAGCGCGGACCACTTCACCGGATACGGGGCCCGGCAGGTGCTGGACGCGCACCCCGCCCGGCTGGCCGACCTGCTGATGGACCGCAAGAGACGCCATCTGGTGCGCCCCGTCGCCGCGCTGGCGAAGGCGGACGGGTCCGTCATGGTCCCCGCACGCGTGTACGGCGCCGCGCGCAAGCTCGCCCGTACGCCGTACCGGACCGGCGTCGACGTCCTCGCCGACCGGCTGCTGCACCGGCGCTTCGAGGAACCGGGCGGCGCGGTGGGTGCGTCGCTCGCTGCGCTCGCCTGGGCCAGGCCTGGCCCCGCGGCGCGTTGGCTGACCGGTGAGGCGTTGGCTGAAGTATCGGTTCGCCTACAAGGAGCCGCAGGTCGGACGGGGGTGGTCGGTCCCGGGCAGCGGCCCGGTGACTTCCGTGCCCGGGCGGCGCTCGCGCGCCACGCCGCCGATCTTCGCGTCCTGGAGCAGGCCGCCGAGATCCGCTTCCAGCGGCTGCACGCGCCGTTCCTGGACAACCAGGTCGTGCGCGCGTGCCGTGAGTTGCCGGAGGCGCTGCGGGTTCAGCCCGGGGCGCGTGCGGCGATCCTGCGGACCGTCCTGGAGGGCGCCGGGGTGGCCGACCTGCCGCCCGGCTGGGGCGCGCCGTCGCATGCGTCGTCGGCGGCGGCCGCGCGAACGGGGCTGCGGGTGGCCGCGGATTCCCTGATCGCCTTGTTCGACACCCCTCTGCTGGCGCAGGCGGGGCTCGTCGAGGCACGGGTCGTCCGCAAGGCCCTGCGGGCGGCCGCGGCGGGGGAGCCGCTGCCGCTGGACGGGCTCGCGGATCTGGTCTCCCTGGAACTGTGGCTGCGCCGCCTGCTGGCCCGCCGCGGCACCTGCTGGACGGGCACGCCCGCCCGGCAACGGGCCGTACCCGCGGGGATCGTGCCGCAGGGGCGGGCGTTGGGGGCGGGGGCCGGGGGGCGGGGCTAGGGCCCGGGTCGTCGTGCGGCTGTCGTGCGGCCGTCGTGCGGCCGTCGGTGGGTCGGGGCCGTGCCGGTACGTCGAGCACGTCGCCGCCGGATCAGACCTTGCCCTACAGGGAGCCGCTTCCAGACCCGAACGTAAGCGACGCGCTTACGACGCACCGGCACGGCCCCTTCCGTATGGGGGCGGCTGCGGGCCGGCGGGGGGCGGAAGGGCCGATCGCGCCGTTCCCCGCGCCCCTGGGGCGGGGCTTCGCCCTCGCATCTGCCGCCGCCCGGATTCGTTTGGCCGCCGCCGGTGGGGGCTGGTCGTGCCGTTCCCCGCGCCCCTGAAAGGGGCCACACCCCTCCCACCCCGGCTTGCATCCTTCAGTCTGTCCGGTGTTTGAGGACGGGGCGGGGGGCGATGCCCCTCCCACCCTGGCCCGCATCTTCAGCCCGTCCGGCGTTTGAGGACGAGGCCGTTCAGGCCGGTCGGGGGTTTGGGGGCGGAGCCCCCGAGTGGGGATGGGACGGGTAGGGGCGGCGGGGGCGGAGAACCTGGGCGCAGCCCCGGTGTGGAGGCCCGCCGAGGAAACCCTCGGCTCCACGCACCGGGCGAGGTGAGAATAGGCGGGTGCGGTACAGAATCCTGGGGGTCGCCCAGGCGGAGGATGATCAGGGGGCCCCGGTCACGCTGGGCGGCCCCCGTGTACGCGCTTTGCTCACGGCGCTCGCCCAACGAGCGGACCGCACGACCACCCCCCAGACCCTGATCGACGAGGTATGGGCGGACGATCCCCCGCTGGACGCCCCGGCCGCGCTGCAGGCCCTGGTCGGCCGCCTGCGCCGGGCGATCGGCAAGGACGCGGTCGTCTCGGAGACGGGCGGCTACCGGTTGCGGGTCACCAAGGACGACGTGGACCTGCGCGTCTTCGAGCGGCTGGTGAGGGAGGGCAAGGCCGCCCTGGAGCGCGGCGACGCGACCACCGCCGCACACACCCTGTGCGAAGCCCTCGCCCTGTGGCGCGGCCCGGCCCTCGCGGACCTCCCCGACCGCGACGCCGCGACCCGCCTGGACGCGCTCCGTCTGGAGGCGACACGCGCGCGTATCGACGCGGACCTGCGACTGGGGCGCGCCCCCGACGTCGTACCGGAGTTGAAGGAGCTGACGACGGCCCACCCGTACGACGAGGCCCTGCACGCCGTGCTCATCCGCGCCCTGCGCGACGCGGGCCGGGGAGCGGACGCGCTCGCCGCGTACGAGGGGGTGCGCCGCGCCCTCCAGGAGGGTCTGGGGGCGGATCCCGGTGGGGAACTGCGGAGCCTGCACGCCGAGTTGCTGGCCCCGGCGGGAGAGGGCGGGCCGGGGTCCATACCCCCGTATGCCGGTGATCGGGTACGGAGGGGAGGGGACGGTACGGAGGTGTCCGCCCGCAGCGGCGGGCGCGTCGGCCCTGGCTCCTTCGAAGAGCGGCCGATTCCGGGCCCGACGGAGGGCGGACACCTCCGCCCCGGTCCCGGCTCACACCCCCACCCACGCCCCGACCCCGAACGCACCGGCAACCTCCGCCCCCGCCTGAACTCCTTCGTCGGCCGGGAACCCGAACTCGACGCGATCCGTTCGGATGTGCGGAGGGCACGCCTGGTCACGCTGACCGGACCGGGCGGTTCGGGAAAGACCCGCCTCGCCGAGGAAGCCGCCGCCGGGCTTCCGCAGGCGTGGCTGGTCGAGCTGGCCCCGCTCGACCGGCCCGAGGCGGTCCCGGGCGCGGTGGTCAGCGCCCTCGGTCTGCGCGAGACCGTGCTGATGACCAGCGAGATGTCGATGGCCGGCCAGAGCGACCCGCTCGCTCTGCTCGTCGAGTACTGCGCCCCGCGCAGTCAGCTCCTGATCTTTGACAACTGCGAGCATGTCATCGGCGCCGCCGCCGAGCTCGCGGAGATTCTCCTCACCCGCTGCCCGGGGCTCACCATCCTCGCCACCAGCCGTGAACCCCTCGGCGTGCCCGGCGAGTTGGTGCGCCCGGTCGAGCCCCTGCCGCCCGACCCCGCGCGCCGGCTGTTCATGGAACGCGCGGCGGCCGTACGTCCCGACGCCGACGCCGCGCTCCACGACTTCGAGGCGGTGGACGAGATCTGCCGGCGGCTCGACGGCCTGCCCCTGGCCATCGAGCTGGCCGCCGCGCGGCTACGACTGCTGACGCCTCGCCAGATCGCCGACCGGCTCGACGACCGTTTCCGGCTTCTCACTTCCGGAAGCCGTACGGCGCTGCCCCGCCAGCAGACCCTGCGCGCGGTCGTCGACTGGTCCTGGGACCTGCTCGACGAGCGGGAGCGGACCGTGCTGTGCGAGGCGTCCGTCTTCGCGGGCGGCTGGGATCTCACGGCCGCCGAAGCCGTGTGCACCGGTTCCAGTACCGGTGCGGTCGCCGGAGGTGTGGCCGATCTCGTCGGGGCGCTCGTCGACAAGTCACTGATCGTCGCGACCCCGTCCGCCCCGTACGACGAGGACGGCAGTGGCGGCATGCGGTACCGCATGCTGGAGACGATCCACGAGTACGCCACCGAGCGCGCCGCCGAAGTCCCCGAGCTGCGCGCCGCGGCCGAGCGGCGCCATCGTGCGTGGGCGCTCGACCTCGTCGAGGAGGCCGAGCCGCTGCTGCGCTCCGCCGCGCAGCTGCCCTGGATCCACCGCCTGGAGACCGAGCTCGACAACATCCGGGCGGCCCTGCACCGTGCGATCGTCGCCGGTGCGGAGGAGGACGCCGGTGCGCTCGTCCTCGCCATGGGCTGGTTCTGGTGGCTGCGCAACTTCCGCCGCGAGGGCGGGGAGTGGACGGACCGCGTGCTGCGGCTGGGCGCGGCGCTCGACGCGACGGGCGCCGTGTCCGAGGCGAACGGGTCACACGGCGGCGCCGGTGGCGACCTCTTCGCCGACCTGGACCGTTTCGACCCGCTGGCGGCCTTCCTCGGCGCTCCGGACCACGAGGAGTCCCATCCGCTGCACGGCATGCGGATGCGGGTGCGCATGCTGCACCTGTTCATGCTGGTGGAGACCGATCCGTTGGACACGGGGGCGTATCCGTGGATTCCGGAGTACATCCTTCGGGTGCGGGACTTCTTCGAGAAGGGCGGTCCGGACGCGGCGACCATGCCGGGCATCGTCTGGCCGTTGACCGCCTTCTTTCTGAGCGGCTGGCGCGACGTGCGTCCGGCGATGGACGCGGCGCTGGCCAACTGCCGCGTGTACGGAGGGGAGTGGGAGGTCGGCGTCACCCTGATGTTCCGTACGCACATGGTCGTCGACGCCCCGGGCGGCATGCCGGGCGTGGACGACGACCTCGCGGAGCTGCGGGTGCTCAGCCGGCGGGTCGGCGACCGCTGGGTGCGCGCCCAGGTGTGCAGCGCCGCAGGGGAGACGGCCATGGCGCGCGGTCTCTACGAGGAGGCCAAGGGCGAGTACGAGGAGGCGCTGCGGCTCGCCTTCGAGGTCGGCGCGTACGCAGAGACGCCCTTCCTCATGGCGCGGCTGGCCGAGCTCGCCTACCGGGCGGGTGATCGCTCGCGGGCGCTGACCGCCCTGGACGAGGCGAACGCCGCGGCCGAACGGTACGGCGTGACGGACTCCCGCGCCTTCGTCCGCCTGCTCCGCGCCCAGCTGGCCCTGGACGACGGCGAGGTCGCCTTCGCGCGCGAACAGTGGCGGCAGGCGTGCGAGATGACCGCCCGCGGCACCCCGCCGCCGCAGTTCATGGCGGCGCTGAACTGGGTCGAGGCGCTCGTGACGGCCGCCGAGTCCGGCCCGGAGCCCGGCCTGCGCAAGATGGTCGACGCGTTGGCCGCGGCGGTGACGGGGCGGTGCGCCGACGTGGTGACGGCGAGTTTCGTCGAGAGCACGGCGGGCCTGCTGTCCGAGCTCGGCGACCATCCCCGAGCGGCCCGCCTGCTTGCCGCCGGCACGTCTTGGCGCGGCGGTAACCCTCGTCCCGCACCGGAGCGCACCGGCGCCGAGCGTACGGAGGCCGCCGCGCGTGCCGCCCTCGGTCCCGTCCACCATGAGTCCGAGCGGACGACGGGGGCGGGCCTCACCCAGGCCGACGCCCTGCGGGAGCTCGCGGAGGCGCTGAAGGAGTACGAGTAAGGAGCATGAGGCGGGGGCGAGGGAGCAGCTCAGCTCACTGGCACTGGAACTTCGACTCCGCCCAGTCCGCAAGGGCCACCGCGTCGAAGTTCCTGTGCGGTGCGACGACCAGCCGAACCGTTGTGCGGCCGGTGAGGCTCACATGCACGGGGATCGCGGGGTCGCCGTCCTCGACCAGTGGCGACCGCCACAGGCGGACTCCGTCGGCGTACACGGAGAAGCTCACCCGGCCGCGGCCCGGCGTCAGGTCGTCCACACCGACGAGCGCGTCGAACGCCGAGCAGTCGCGATTGAGGTCGATGGTGACGGACGACCCGCCGTGCACGGTCACGCCGTGCGTGTACTGCCGACCCGCGATCGACACCCCCCACCGCTGCCACACCCAACTGCTCTCGTCGAGCCGCATCTCGGGCTTGGTGTGGTCGCCGGTGACGCCGTACTTCAGATCGTTCCACTGGTAGACGACCGGCGCGGGAGGCGGTGGCGGGGTGGGCTCGGGCGTTGGAGTGGGCGCCGGTCTGGGGGTCGGCTTCGGCTTCACCTGCGTCGGCGTGGGAGACGACTTGGGCTTGGGCGTGGGCGTTGGCTTGGGGGGCGGGGGCGGGGGCGCAGTCGGGGTCGGGCTGGGTGTCGGCGCGGGGGCCACCACCGGGGGCTGTTGCGCGGGCTTCTTCGACGGAGCGGGCGTCGGCTGTGGCGCTTCGGCCACCGGCGAGGTCGCCGGCGGCTTGGCTTCGGGCCTCTGGGCCTCGGGCTTCTTGACCGGGCTGCCGTTGCCGACGAGGGCGAGTACCACCGCCGCCGCGGCCACCGTGACGACTCCCGCCGCGATACCTGCCTTGACCGGCGCCCCGAGCCCCTCCGAGGCGGCCGCGCCGCCCCCGGCACTCGCCCCGCCGCTCGCCGCCGCGGCGCCGGCCGCGCCCGCTCCGGCGCCACCGGCGATGAGCGCGACGGCCTTCGCGTACCCGGCGGCACCGAACCAACCGATGACCGCGACCGGTACGACCGCGGGGATCCCGCCGGCGACTTCCTTGATCTGGCCTGCGGCCAGTCGGCACTTGGCGCACTCCTCCAGGTGCTTGCGCAACCCGCGCTCGGCCCGGGTGCGCAAGCCGCCGCGGGCATAGGCGCCGAGCCGGTCGGCGTAGCGTGCGCACTCCTCGTCCATGGTGAGCCTGGCGCTGACGTGTGCCTGGAGGTACGCCTGTTTGAGGCCTTCGCGGGCGCGGCTGGCCAGGACGCGGGTGCCGTTGGCGTCGAGCCCGAAGAGCGTGGCGACCTCGCTCGGGGACTCGTCCTCGACCTCCGTGTGCCACAGCACGGCCTGCCAGCGCTCCGGCAGTGACCGGAACGCCCGCATGGCCATCGACTGCTCGGCCTCGTGCATCGCCCGTACGTCGGCGCCCAGGTCCATCGTGGCGTCGTCGGACACCTCGGAGGCACGGGAGGCGTGCGCGGCGAACACCGCGAAGTCGTCCACCAGTTGCTCGCGCTTCGCGGACTTCGTCCAGTCGGCGGCGACACGGCGGAGGGTCGTGAGCAGATACGCGCGTACGGCGTGCTCGGGGCCGTGGCCCCGGCGGACCGCCTGGAGCATGCGGGCGAAGACCTCGGCGGTGAGGTCGTCCGCGGTGTGCGCGTCCCGGCAGCAGGTACGGGCATAGCGACGGACGGCTTCCGCGTGACGGCGGTACAACTCCTCGTACGCCGTGTCGTCGCCCGCGCGCATCCGCTCGATCAGATCGGCGTCGGAGGGCGGCAGCTCGATCGGGGGCGGCAGGACCGGACCGACGTCACGCGGGTCGAGCCGGTCGCGCTGCGCCGGAACGCTGAGGTCCCTCGAAGCACTTGAAGCACCTGAAGCACCTGAAGCACCCGGCGTACCCGAGGGTTCTGGGGTGATGTCCGACGGACGGCCCTGGCTCGGTACCTGTCGCGAGGGCGGCCCACCGGCCTCCGCGCCACCGTCATCGAGTGACTCGTCCCGCCCGTCAACGCTCATCGCGGAAAGCCCCCGCCTGCACACTCGGACCCGAATACCGGGACAGAGTGCCACACGCTTCAGGGGCGGGACCCCGCCCCACGGACCAACCACTCGTCCGTGGGGCGTTGCCACACGACAGCACTAGTGGTCACTCGTTTGGGCAATAGTCAATAAACGCTCCCCGTAAGGCAGTTGCCGCTACGACCGGAATGTGCCGATATGAATCGGGTCGCCGAAGTCACCCGGCTCGCCCGGGCCACTCAGGTGACCCCGGTTCGCCTCACCCCGACCGCCGTCACGCCGGCCCCGTCACGCCGGACGCGAGCGCAGCCCCTCCAGCAGGATGTCCAGCAGCCGGGCCGAGGCCGCGGCCTGCTGGGCGGCATCCGGCAGCGAGGGCGCCGCCGTGGCGATGACCAGCAGTACGTCCGCCACGGTCACGTCCGCCCGCAGCTCGCCCGCCGCACGCGCCCGATCCACCAGCCGGCCCACCACGTCGAGCAGCGCGGCCGCACCGGCGTCGTCGGCCACCGCGGCCATGGCCTCCTGCTCGGGCGCCGACCGCTGCTCGACGAGCCGGAGCTCGGGGGCGGGCTGGGACCGCTGCTGCGGCACCCGCGCCTCGTCCGCCAGGGGCCCCTCCTCCGCGACGCCGACCCGCAGCACCTGCGGCGGCAGCAGCCGCCCGGCGCCCGAGGCCACCGACGTACGCAGGAAGCGCGAGAGGGCCGACCACGGCTCGTCCTCCTGACCGAGCGCCGCGCGCGCCTGGTCGGTCAGCCGGGAGGTCTCTTCCTCGGCTATCCGACGGACCAGGACGTCCTTGCTCGGGAAGCGCCGGTACACCGTGCCGACGCCGACCCGGGCGCGCCGCGCCACGTCCTCCATCGGCGCGCCGTACCCCAGCTCGCCGAAGACCTCGCGCGCCGCGCGCAGTACGTGTTCCAGATTGCGCTGTGCGTCCACCCGTAGCGGCGTCGTCCGCGATCCGTCCATCGGACCGCGGCCATTGCCGCTCACTGCCGCGCCGACCGTGCCACCGGATGCGATGGCAGACGCGGAAGACCAACGAGAGTCCTGAATGTGCATAAGCGTTCCCCCGGTAATGACGTCTCCCCCCGGAGACTCTCCCCGCCATTGGTAGCCGGAGCGTGCGGAACAAGCTTGATTCACGAACCCGTCGAGCGGACTCGTCGAGCGCATCCCCCTACACCCCGTCGACACACGAACATAGTTGAGTGGGGGTCAATTCAGAAGGGGCAGGTTCCGCACGGAGCGCCCCCCGATCGGAGTACGGGTCTGTTACCTCCCGATTACGCCCCCTCCGAACCCCCCGAACATCCCCGCTGACCTGCGCACTCTTCTCGCACTCCGGCAATCCGGCCAACCCCTCGGGCCCTCGACGGCCGGTCACACAAATTGTCGAGCCTGTGGACAAACTCAAGAGCGGGGTGCGTCATGGGATGGTGAAGGAACCTGTGCGCATTCTCATCGTCGGCGGCGGCTACGTCGGGATGTACACCGCCCTGCGCCTCCAACGAAAGTTGAAGCCGGAACTTAGTCGGGGCGAGGCCGAGATCACCGTCGTCTCCCCCGACCCCTATATGACGTATCAGCCGTTCCTTCCCGAGGCCGCCGCGGGCTTGATCTCGCCGCGCCATGTGGTGGTCCCGCTGCGCAGGGTCCTCGACCGGTGCCGGATCGTCGTCGGCGAGGCCCACAGCATCGACCACGCCAAGCGCACCGCGACGCTCAGCACGCTCGCCACCGCGGAAGAGGGCGCCGGCACGGAACAGATCACGTACGACGAACTCGTCCTCGCCCCCGGCTCGGTCTCACGCGCCCTCCCGATTCCCGGACTCGCCGACTACGCCATCGGCTTCAAGACCATCGAGGAGGCCATCGGGCTGCGCAACCACGTCATCGAGCAGATGGACATCGCCTCCTCCACCCGGGACCCCGCGATCCGCGACGCCGCCCTGACCTTCGTCTTCGTGGGGGGCGGTTACGCGGGTGTGGAGGCGCTCGGCGAACTCGAGGACATGGCCCGCTACGCCGCGCGCTACTACCACAACGTCAAGGCCGACGACATGAAGTGGATCCTCGTCGAGGCGTCGAACCGCATCCTCCCCGAGGTCGGCGAGGAGATGGGCAAATACACGGTCACCCAGCTGCGCCGCCGCAACATCGACGTACGTCTCGAGACCCGCCTCGACTCCTGCGCGGACCGGATCGCCGTCCTCAGCGACGGCGCCCGCTTCCCCACGCGCACGGTCGTGTGGACCGCCGGCGTGAAACCGCACCCGATCCTGGCCGCCACCGACCTCCCCCTCAACGGGCGCGGTCGCCTCAAGTGCACCCCGCAACTGACCGTCGACGGCGCCCCGCACGCGTGGGCGGCGGGAGACGCCGCCGCCGTCCCCGACGTCACCGTCGAGGAGCCCGGCAAGGAGACCGCGCCCAACGCCCAGCACGCGGTACGCCAGGCCAGGGTCCTCGGCGACAACATCGCGCACTCCCTGCGCGACGAGCCCTTGGAGACGTACTCCCACAAGTACGTCGGCTCGGTCGCGTCCCTCGGGCTGCACAAGGGGGTCGCGCACGTCTACGGCCGCAAGCTGAAGGGCTATCCTGCCTGGTTCATGCACCGCGTCTACCACCTGAGCAGGGTCCCGACCTTCAACCGCAAGGCCCGCGTACTCGCCGAATGGACCTTGGCGGGGCTCTTCAAAAGGGAGATCGTGTCCCTCGGATCGCTCGAACATCCTCGAGCGGAGTTCGAACTCGCGGCCGGTGGAAAGCATCCTCTCGACCCGAAGCTCGACCCGAAGGGGTCGTCCTGACCGGACCCAGGAACTCCACCGATCAGGCGGGCGTCTGACGGATGTCGGTCCGGTCGGCCAGACTGGTCCCGACCTTGGGCGGGCCGACGGTTCGCTCTTCGCACCCACAAGCTTCTTCCCAAGCGCCGCATCTCCCGGATTTCGATCAGGGAGGCAGCGCTCCAGTGGCTCCGGCCGCGGGCCGGACCCCCGGCCGGATCCGGAGCCGACCGGAGACGACAATCACGAGGCAAGGATTCGGTGAATTTCACCCGCTGGAGCGCCCGGCTCCCCGGAACACAGCGCCGCACCGCGGCGCGGACCGAACACACGGCCTCTCCGGACCGGCGAGGAGAGGGCTCCGTGCCCGCGGCCCGCGCCGAGCAGCTGACCGACGACGCGCCACCCGTCCCCGCCGTCGACGACCTGCCCGTGCGTGAGGTCCTCGACCGCGTTCCTGCTCTCGTCGCCCTCGTACACGGCCCCGACCACCGCCTCGCGTACGTCAACGACGCCTATGTGGCGGCCTTCGGCGCCCGACCCGTCGGCGAACCCGCGCGCGAGGCCCTGCCCGAGCTCGCCGAGATCGGCCTGCTCCCGCTCCTCGACCAGGTGCTGCGCAGCGCCAAGCCGCGCACGGTCAAGTCCCGCAAAGCGCCCGGCGGTCGCTCGTACACCTTCACCTGCACGCCCGTCGACGCCACCCCGGAGGTCCAGGACGGCGGCGTACTCGTCTTCGCCACCGACGTCACCGACCACGCCGAGGCCGCCGAGCGGCTGCGCGCCAGCGAGCGCCGCCAGCGTGAGACGGCCGTCACCCTCCAGCGCTCCCTGCTCCCCCAGGAGCTGGAAGAACCCGACGACCTGCGCGTCGCCGCCACCTACCAGCCCGGCGGCACCGAGGCCGCGGTCGGCGGCGACTGGTACGACGTGATCACCCTCGGCGGCGGCCGCACCGCGCTCGTCATCGGCGACGTGATGGGCCGCGGAGTGCGGGCCGCGGCCGTCATGGGGCAACTGCGCACCGCCGTACGCGCGTACGCCCGCCTCGACCTGCCCCCGCACGAGGTCCTGCAGCTCCTCGACGGCCTGGCCACCGAGATCGACGCCAACCAGATCGCCACCTGCGCGTACGCCGTCCATGACCCCAACGAGGGGCGGCTCGTGTACGCCTCCGCGGGCCATCTCCCGATCCTCGTCCGCGACGAGAACGGCACGGTGATCCGCGCCGACGAACCCACCGGGCCGCCGCTCGGCACCGGCGGCTGGATGCACGCCTCGGGCTCGGTCCCGCTGGGTCCCGGCTCCACGGCCGTCCTCTACACCGACGGCCTGGTCGAGCGCCGCGACGAGGACCTCGACGAGGGGATCGCGTCCCTGGAGCGCGCCCTGGCGGGGGCGACGGGCACACCCCAGGTCGTCTGCGACCGCCTCGTCCGCTCCGCCGGCGTCACCGCCGACCACGACGACGACGTGGCCGTCCTCGTCCTCCAGCACCCCGCCCGTACGGGCCCCGACGGTGAGCTCTTCCGCAACGCGGCCCTGGAGCTGCTCGGCGGGGTCGAAGCGGCTCCACGCGCGCGTGCCTTCGCCTCCGGCGTGCTGACGAGTTGGCGTTTCCCGTCCGAACTCCATGACCTCGGCGTCCTCGCCACCAGCGAACTGGTCGCCAACTCCCTTCAGCACGGCACCCCGCCGATGCGGCTCCGGCTGCGCCGTACCGACCGCCGCCTCATCATCGAGGTCACCGACGGAGACGACCACCTGCCCCGGCGGCGCCGCGCCGAGCCCGCCGACGAAGCCGGACGCGGTATCGCGATCGTCGCGACGATCGCCTCCGGTTGGGGGTCCCGCCGTACGCCAGGGGGAGGGAAGGCGGTGTGGTGCGAGTTCGCCCTGCCACGCACCGCCGGCTGACCGCTGCCGCCAGGTGTGTTCCTTGAGAAACAGAAGACGGCCGCCGCCACGCCGAAACGTGGTGGCAGCCGTCGTACGAACCTCTGTCAGGCGCTCGCCGGCACCGGCTCCGCAGGCGCCGCCCCACCCTGAGCCACCACCCGGCTCTTCGCCAGCCACGGCTGGTTCTGTACGGGGCTGAGCTGTCGCCCGAGCCGCAGCGCCAGGAACGTGATGCCGAGGGAGAAGAGCAGGAACGTCACGACGTACGGACCGTGCAGCGACGCCCCCATCGGACCGCCCACCGCCGGACCGATGGCCAGTGCCAGCTGCTTCACCAGGGCGAAGGCGGAGTTGTACTGGCCGGCCAGCCCCGTCGGCGCCAGATCCGCGACCAGCGGCGCCACCGTCGGCGACAGCATCGCCTCGCCGAGTCCGAACAGCGCGTACGTCGAGACGAACGCCGCCGTGGCCATCGTCCGGCTGCCGTGTCCGAGCCCCGCGTATCCGGCGGTCAGCCACGCCACGGCCCAGATGAGACCCACCGCCGCGATCACCCGCGTCCGCTTCCGGCGCTCGACGAACTTCAGCACCGCGAACTGCGCCACCACGATCATCGCGGTGTTCGCCGCCATCGCCGTACCGAGCGCGGACGGGGAGATCCCGGCCGCCTCGACGCCGTACGCGGACAGCCCCGACTCGAACTGCCCGTAGCAGGCGAAGAACAGCACGAAGCCCAGCACGGACAGCTGCACCATGGCCCGGTTGCCGAGCAGCTGCTTCCATCCGCCGCCCTCGGCCTGCGGCGCGTTCCCCTTGATCTGCGGCGCGTGCGGCACCCGTACGGTCGCCATGATCACGACCAGCACCAGGAACATCGCCGCCTCGATCGCGAACAGCAGCGTGAACGAGCTCGCGCGGGTCGTGTCGACGATGTGGCCGCCGATCAGACCGCCGACACCGAGCCCGAGGTTCTGCAGGAAGAACTGCGTCGCGAAGGCACGCGACCGCGTGTCCGCCGTCGAGCAGTCCACGATCATCGTCGCCAGCGCCGGCTGCATGACGGCCTGTCCCGCTCCGAGCGCCGCCGCCGACAGCAGCACGGTCGTGGCGTTGCTCGCCAGCCCCAGACTCAGCGCCCCGAAGGCGGCGGTGACCAGGGCGGTGAGCAGGACCGGCAGCGGGCCGCGCCGGACGATGGCCCGCCCGGCGAACGGCAGCACCACGAGAGCGGCCACGGCGAAGACGGCGAGCACAAGGCCCGCCGTCATGGAGCCGAGTCCCCGAACCTGCGCCACATAGACGTAGAGGAAGGGGACGGTAAAGCCGAGCCCGAACGCTCCGAGTGCGTTGCCCACGTGGATCCGGCGCATCGCTGCGCCCATCGCCCTGGTCACTTTCACCTGCCTTGGTCGTGAAGCAGCGGCATGCATGGATGCAGGCCTGAAGACTTCAAAGCTAAAGTTAGAAGTTGAACTGTACAGCTCGAAGGACTTCAATGCCAAGCGAGCTCATGCGATACTTCGGACATGGGCGACACCCCCGGCGTCACTGAGCCGACAACCGAGCCGACACTCGACGAACAGATCGCCGCCTACCAGCGCGAGTTCCGGGACCTCGACCCCCAGGTCGAGAAGATCGTGTCGGCCCTCGGCCGCCTCAATCGCCGTATGCACGTGGCCTACGGCCGCCAGACCGCCACGCTCGGCATCAGCAACGCCGAGTGGGAGGTCCTCAAGGCCCTCGTCCTGTCCGGCGCGCCCTACCGCATGGGCCCCAGCGACCTCGCCAAGCGGCTGGGCCTGACCCCGGCCGCGATGACCCACCGGATCGACCGCATGGTCGCGGAGGGTCTGGTCACCCGGGAGCGCGACGAGTCGAACCGCGTCCGGGTGATCGTGGAGCTGACGGACGAGGGGCGCGAGAAGTGGCTGGAGGCGATGCGCCTTGCCACGGTCTTCGAGGAGGACCTCCTCCAGGACCTGTCCGCCGATGAGCGCGGTGTCCTCGGTGAGGTCCTGACCCGTCTTCTACGACGGGTGGAGCACGCCCAGCCCGACGCGGGCGGCCGGCTCAGCGACCTCGATTAAAAGATCTTGACAGGGACGGTTGACACCACCCTGCTGGATCCGTAAGGTTCTTCGAGTTGCCACGGGGCCGTAACGGTTCTGCGGTAGCACCTCCGCCGCAGTAGCGGCACCCAAACCACCAGCACGATCGCCCAGTCGGGTGAATTCGGCGTGCCCGAATTCAATTCGATTGGGACGCGGCGGTCCGATTAGGAACTCGCCGAGACGATCCGCTAAAGTTTGGGACGTCGGAACGGCCGAAGGGCCGGGAAGACAAGCCCCGCTGACTGGGAATCAGGCCCGAAAGGATCTGATAGAGTCGGAACCGCCGGAAAGGGAAACGCGGAAGCGGAAACCTGGAAAGCACCGAGGAAATCGGATCGGGAAACGGTCTGATAGAGTCGGAAACGCAAGACCGAAGGGAAGCGCCCGGAGGAAAGCCCGAGAGGGTGAGTACAAAGGAAGCGTCCGTTCCTTGAGAACTCAACAGCGTGCCAAAAATCAACGCCAGATATGTTGATACCCCGTCTCCGGCCGATCGGCTGGGGCGAGGTTCCTTTGAAAAAGTCCTGCCGGGCACTGCCTGGTAGGCGCACAGCGAGGACGCTGTGAACCGGGGGGATTATTCCTCTTCCTGGTTCCGCTCTCGTGGTGTCGTCCCGATTACGGGAAAACATTCACGGAGAGTTTGATCCTGGCTCAGGACGAACGCTGGCGGCGTGCTTAACACATGCAAGTCGAACGATGAAGCCCTTCGGGGTGGATTAGTGGCGAACGGGTGAGTAACACGTGGGCAATCTGCCCTTCACTCTGGGACAAGCCCTGGAAACGGGGTCTAATACCGGATAATACCTGCCTGGGCATCTGGGTGGGTTAAAAGCTCCGGCGGTGAAGGATGAGCCCGCGGCCTATCAGCTTGTTGGTGAGGTAGTGGCTCACCAAGGCGACGACGGGTAGCCGGCCTGAGAGGGCGACCGGCCACACTGGGACTGAGACACGGCCCAGACTCCTACGGGAGGCAGCAGTGGGGAATATTGCACAATGGGCGAAAGCCTGATGCAGCGACGCCGCGTGAGGGATGACGGCCTTCGGGTTGTAAACCTCTTTCAGCAGGGAAGAAGCGAGAGTGACGGTACCTGCAGAAGAAGCGCCGGCTAACTACGTGCCAGCAGCCGCGGTAATACGTAGGGCGCAAGCGTTGTCCGGAATTATTGGGCGTAAAGAGCTCGTAGGCGGCTTGTCACGTCGGGTGTGAAAGCCCGGGGCTTAACCCCGGGTCTGCATTCGATACGGGCTAGCTAGAGTGTGGTAGGGGAGATCGGAATTCCTGGTGTAGCGGTGAAATGCGCAGATATCAGGAGGAACACCGGTGGCGAAGGCGGATCTCTGGGCCATTACTGACGCTGAGGAGCGAAAGCGTGGGGAGCGAACAGGATTAGATACCCTGGTAGTCCACGCCGTAAACGGTGGGAACTAGGTGTTGGCGACATTCCACGTCGTCGGTGCCGCAGCTAACGCATTAAGTTCCCCGCCTGGGGAGTACGGCCGCAAGGCTAAAACTCAAAGGAATTGACGGGGGCCCGCACAAGCAGCGGAGCATGTGGCTTAATTCGACGCAACGCGAAGAACCTTACCAAGGCTTGACATACACCGGAAACGGCCAGAGATGGTCGCCCCCTTGTGGTCGGTGTACAGGTGGTGCATGGCTGTCGTCAGCTCGTGTCGTGAGATGTTGGGTTAAGTCCCGCAACGAGCGCAACCCTTGTTCTGTGTTGCCAGCATGCCCTTCGGGGTGATGGGGACTCACAGGAGACTGCCGGGGTCAACTCGGAGGAAGGTGGGGACGACGTCAAGTCATCATGCCCCTTATGTCTTGGGCTGCACACGTGCTACAATGGCAGGTACAATGAGCTGCGAAGCCGTGAGGCGGAGCGAATCTCAAAAAGCCTGTCTCAGTTCGGATTGGGGTCTGCAACTCGACCCCATGAAGTCGGAGTTGCTAGTAATCGCAGATCAGCATTGCTGCGGTGAATACGTTCCCGGGCCTTGTACACACCGCCCGTCACGTCACGAAAGTCGGTAACACCCGAAGCCGGTGGCCCAACCCCTTGTGGGAGGGAGCTGTCGAAGGTGGGACTGGCGATTGGGACGAAGTCGTAACAAGGTAGCCGTACCGGAAGGTGCGGCTGGATCACCTCCTTTCTAAGGAGCATCTAGGCTGCCGGGCTTGCCCGGTGGTCCAGGGCCATTACGTCGGCAAATGTTCGACGGTGGTTGCTCATGGGTGGAACGTTGATTATTCGGCATTTTCGGTC
This sequence comes from Streptomyces sp. NBC_01450, assembly GCF_036227505.1. Taxonomy (NCBI): domain Bacteria; kingdom Bacillati; phylum Actinomycetota; class Actinomycetes; order Kitasatosporales; family Streptomycetaceae; genus Streptomyces; species Streptomyces sp. NBC_01450. Next base: position 6,187,531 of record NZ_CP109480.1, read on the forward strand.
ATCTCAGGCTGTGAGTACTGCTCTTCGGGGCGTGGAAAGCTGATCATGGGTGGCGGGGATGCCGGGCACGCTGTTGGGTGTCTGAAGGTACGGCCGATTGTTGGCTGCCTTCAGTGCCGGCCCCAGTGCACTCGAACCGGAAGGTTCGGGGTGATGGGTGGTTGGTCGTTGTTTGAGAACTGCACAGTGGACGCGAGCATCTGTGGCCAAGTTTTTAAGGGCGCACGGTGGATGCCTTGGCACCAGGAACCGATGAAGGACGTGGGAGGCCACGATAGTCCCCGGGGAGTCGTCAACCAGGCTTTGATCCGGGGGTTTCCGAATGGGGAAACCCGGCAGTCGTCATGGGCTGTCACCCTTGCCTGAACACATAGGGCAAGTGGAGGGAACGCGGGGAAGTGAAACATCTCAGTACCCGCAGGAAGAGAAAACAACCGTGATTCCGGGAGTAGTGGCGAGCGAAACTGGATGAGGCCAAACCATATGCGTGTGAGACCCGGCAGGGGTTGCGTATGTGGGGTTGTGGGATTTCTCTTTCACGGTCTGCCGGCCGTGAGACGAGTCAGAAACCGTTGATGTAGGCGAAGGACATGCGAAAGGTCCGGCGTAGAGGGTAAGACCCCCGTAGTCGAAACGTCAACGGCTCGTTTGAGAAACACCCAAGTAGCACGGGGCCCGAGAAATCCCGTGTGAATCTGGCGGGACCACCCGCTAAGCCTAAATATTCCCTGGTGACCGATAGCGGATAGTACCGTGAGGGAATGGTGAAAAGTACCGCGGGAGCGGAGTGAAATAGTACCTGAAACCGTGTGCCTACAAGCCGTGGGAGCGTCGCGCATTGAGTTTACTCAGTGCGTCGTGACTGCGTGCCTTTTGAAGAATGAGCCTGCGAGTTTGCGGTGTGTTGCGAGGTTAACCCGTGTGGGGAAGCCGTAGCGAAAGCGAGTCCGAATAGGGCGATTTAGTAGCGCGCTCAAGACCCGAAGCGGAGTGATCTAGCCATGGGCAGGTTGAAGCGGCTGTAAGAGGTCGTGGAGGACCGAACCCACCAGGGTTGAAAACCTGGGGGATGACCTGTGGTTAGGGGTGAAAGGCCAATCAAACTCCGTGATAGCTGGTTCTCCCCGAAATGCATTTAGGTGCAGCGTCGTGTGTTTCTTGCCGGAGGTAGAGCACTGGATAGGCGATGGGCCCTACCGGGTTACTGACCTTAGCCAAACTCCGAATGCCGGTAAGTGAGAGCGCGGCAGTGAGACTGTGGGGGATAAGCTCCATGGTCGAGAGGGAAACAGCCCAGAGCATCGACTAAGGCCCCTAAGCGTACGCTAAGTGGGAAAGGATGTGGAGTCGCAGAGACAACCAGGAGGTTGGCTTAGAAGCAGCCACCCTTGAAAGAGTGCGTAATAGCTCACTGGTCTAGTGATTCCGCGCCGACAATGTAGCGGGGCTCAAGCGTACCGCCGAAGTCGTGTCATTGCAGCAATACTCCCAACGGAGGCTGTGATGGGTAGGGGAGCGTCGTGTGCCGGGTGAAGCCGCGCCGGAAGGCAGTGGTGGACGGTTCACGAGTGAGAATGCAGGCATGAGTAGCGATACACACGTGAGAAACGTGTGCGCCGATTGACTAAGGGTTCCTGGGTCAAGCTGATCTGCCCAGGGTAAGTCGGGACCTAAGGCGAGGCCGACAGGCGTAGTCGATGGATAACCGGTTGATATTCCGGTACCCGCTGTGAAGCGTCAAACATCGAACCAGGCGATGCTAAGTCCGTGAAGCCGCCCCGGAGCCTTCGGGCAAAGGGGAGTGGTGGAGCCGACGGACCAGACCTGTAGTAGGTGAGTGATGGGGTGACGCAGGAAGGTAGTCCATCCCGGGCGGTGGTTGTCCCGGGGTAAGGGTGTAGGCCGTGTGATAGGTAAATCCGTCACACATTAAGGCTGAGACCTGATGCCGAGCCGATTGTGGTGAAGTGGATGATCCTATGCTGTCGAGAAAAGCCTCTAGCGAGTTTCATGGCGGCCCGTACCCTAAACCGACTCAGGTGGTCAGGTAGAGAATACCGAGGCGTTCGGGTGAACTATGGTTAAGGAACTCGGCAAAATGCCCCCGTAACTTCGGGAGAAGGGGGCCATCACCGGTGATGAGTCTTGCACTCTGAGCTGGGGGTGGCCGCAGAGACCAGCGAGAAGCGACTGTTTACTAAAAACACAGGTCCGTGCGAAGCCGTAAGGCGATGTATACGGACTGACGCCTGCCCGGTGCTGGAACGTTAAGGGGACCGGTTAGTCACTCTTCGGGGTGGCGAAGCTGAGAACTTAAGCGCCAGTAAACGGCGGTGGTAACTATAACCATCCTAAGGTAGCGAAATTCCTTGTCGGGTAAGTTCCGACCTGCACGAATGGCGTAACGACTTCTCGACTGTCTCAACCATAGGCCCGGTGAAATTGCACTACGAGTAAAGATGCTCGTTTCGCGCAGCAGGACGGAAAGACCCCGGGACCTTTACTACAGTTTGATATTGGTGTTCGGTTCGGCTTGTGTAGGATAGGTGGGAGACTGTGAAGTGCGGGCGCCAGCCCGTGTGGAGTCGTCGTTGAAATACCACTCTGGTCGTGCTGGATGTCTAACCTGGGTCCGTGATCCGGATCAGGGACAGTGTCTGATGGGTAGTTTAACTGGGGCGGTTGCCTCCTAAAGAGTAACGGAGGCGCCCAAAGGTTCCCTCAGCCTGGTTGGTAATCAGGTGTTGAGTGTAAGTGCACAAGGGAGCTTGACTGTGAGACCGACGGGTCGAGCAGGGACGAAAGTCGGGACTAGTGATCCGGCGGTGGCTTGTGGAAGCGCCGTCGCTCAACGGATAAAAGGTACCCCGGGGATAACAGGCTGATCTTCCCCAAGAGTCCATATCGACGGGATGGTTTGGCACCTCGATGTCGGCTCGTCGCATCCTGGGGCTGGAGTCGGTCCCAAGGGTTGGGCTGTTCGCCCATTAAAGCGGTACGCGAGCTGGGTTTAGAACGTCGTGAGACAGTTCGGTCCCTATCCGCTGTGCGCGTAGGAATATTGAGAAGGGCTGTCCCTAGTACGAGAGGACCGGGACGGACGAACCTCTGGTGTGCCAGTTGTCCTGCCAAGGGCATGGCTGGTTGGCTACGTTCGGGAGGGATAACCGCTGAAAGCATCTAAGCGGGAAGCCTGCTTCGAGATGAGTATTCCCACCCCCTTGAGGGGTTAAGGCTCCCAGTAGACGACTGGGTTGATAGGCCGGATCTGGAAGGCGGGTAACCGCTGGAGGTGACCGGTACTAATAGGCCGAGGGCTTGTCCTCAGTTGCTCGCGTCCACTGTGTTGGTTCTGAAACCACGAACAACCCCGTTGTCGGGCCACGGCAATGGTGCGGTAGTTTGAAAAGTTTCATAGTGTTTCGGTGGTCATAGCGTGAGGGAAACGCCCGGTTACATTCCGAACCCGGAAGCTAAGCCTCACAGCGCCGATGGTACTGCAGGGGGGACCCTGTGGGAGAGTAGGACGCCGCCGAACAAATTTTATGGGGAACCCCCGTACCGGGATATCGGTACGGGGGTTTTCTGTGTTCACGGTCATTTTTTTGGGGCCTCTCGGTTCGAGAGGCCCCTTTTTTGTGCCGGTTTACAGTCGTCCCGCTGCCTTGAGGGCCAGATACGCATCCGCGAGGGGCACGCGGGGCTGTTGCTCGGCCCCGTGTGCCCCTCGTTCGGTTACTTCAGACGGGACGACGCGACGATCGAGACGATGTGCGCGGGGACCAGCAGCCAGACGATCGCCGTCACGGCCATGGTCGCGATCTTCGTCGCCGTCAGGTCACCGAGCGCCAGGTCGACGACGGCCGTCACGAGCAGCAGGATGGTGCACTCGATGCCGTTGACCAGGCGGTGGAGGCCGACGGCGGAAGCGAGGCGGCGGACCTGGGCGAGGCCGCTGGAGCGCGGGACGACGGACTGGTCGGTGGCCTTCTCCATGCCGCTGTCGGACCGGGCCACGTGGACCAGGTCGGAGGACGACTTCAGGAGCAGTACACCGATCGCCGCCGCCAGGCCGGCCACCAGGTAGAGGTTCAGGCCGAGTTCGGCGGCGCGGATGCCCATGCCGACCATGACGGCGGCATCGGCGAGGTAGGCGCCGAGGCGGTCCAGGTAGACGCCGAGCGGGCTGAACTGGCGCCGCCAGCGGGCCACTTCTCCATCCACGCAGTCCAGGAGCAGATACAACTGCATGAAGAGGACGGACAGTACGGCTCCGCCCAGGCCGGGGACGACGAGCGCGACCCCGGAGAGCACGCCCGCGAAGACCATGACCGTCGTGATCTGGTTCGGCGAGACGCGGGTGCCCAGCATCAGGCGGGTCACCCGCAGGGAGAGCGCGCGCATGTAGAGGCGGCCGGCCCAGTGCTCCGCCCTGCTCTCCAGTTTGCCCGCGGGGTGGATGACCTCGCGGAGTTCCTCTAGTTGGACCTTGGTCATGCGGCTTTCTCCCCTGGGATCAATGTGAGTACAGGGAAGAGCATGACGGGGTGCCGGACGGCGGGGATCGGCAGGGTGGAATTCAGATGAGCGACGTCGGGCGCGGAGACTACGGTGGGCTCCATGAACCAGGTAATTCGCTCTATAAGCGCCGACGAGTGGCCCGCGGTCAAGGAGTTGCGGCTTGCTGCCCTGAAGGACCCCGTGGCGCATCTCGCGTTCCTGGAGACGTACGAGCAGGCGGCGGCCCGGCCCGATTCTTTCTGGCAGGAGCGGGCGGCGGGGGCCGCGGAGGGGGACGGGGCGCGGCAGTTCGTCGCTGTCGGGCCGGACGGGGTGTGGGGCGGTTCCGTGGTCATGCTGATCGAGAAGGCCGGCGGGCGGGACTTCTTCGATGCGGTGATCGAGCAGGACCAGGGGCATCTGGTCGGTGTCTTCGTGCGGTCCGAGCACCGGGGGAGCGGTGTGACGGATGCGCTCGTCGACGCGGCTCTCGCCTGGGCCTGGGAGCGCGGGCTCCCGCGTGTACGGCTGTTCGTGCACGAGAAGAACGGGCGCGCCGAGGCCTTCTACCGCAAGGCGGGGTTCGTGCCGACCGGGGGTTCCGTGGTGTCCGAGGGGAACGCGGGGACCCGGGATCTGGAGTTCGTGATCGCCAGGGCGTAGGTGCCGTCAGGCCGTAGGTGCGGGCAGACCCTGGGTGTCGTCAGACCGGTAGTTCGTGCTGGGGCCAGCGGGCCCTGGCCTGTTCCTGGGAGCGGAGCAGGGCCAGGGTGGGCAGGCCCTGGTCGGCTCCGGTGGCGAGCAGCCCCGGGAGTTGGGGGAGCGGGGCCACCGCGGCGACGTCGTCGAGGACGAGAGTAAGTGGTGGGTCGAGGCGACCGGAGGATGACCGTTCGGCCATGCGCCGGCCGCGCTCGACCACGCTTGAGACGAGGGCCGTCAGGAGCGGCATCGCGCCGGGGTTCGCCTTGGGGTCCTCGATGGGTTCACCGACCACATAGAGCGTGCCCCCTTCGTTGACGAAGGAATCCAGCGTGAGGGCGTCACTTCGGTTGGGAGTGCAGGATTCGCGGACGTTGACCGTGAAGAGGGCGGACAGGGCGCGGGCCGTCAACTCCTGCGCTATGTCGCGGCGTTCCGGGTGCGAGGTGAGGGCGGCCTCGAGTTCGCCCGCCGCGCCGGAAGCGGCCTTGGGGTTCGTACGGAGGGCTCGTACGGCGTCCTGTACCTGGGCGCCCTGGGCCCAGCGGTGGACGTGGCGGAAGGCCTTGCCCTCCACGGCGGCGGCGTGCAGATAGCTGCGCAGGAGCGTTTCGGCGACGTCTGCCATGGCCTGGTCGACCTTGGCGGTGGGGCGTACGGGGCCGAGTAGGGCGGCGGCTCTTGATGCGGCCGTGGCCTTGTCCTCGCAGCCGGTGGCGGGGGACCAGTGGAGGCGGGCCGGGGTGTCGCAGAGGTGGGAGGGGTCGTAGAGGAGGACGGGGCCCAGTTTGGCTCTGGCGTCCTTGGTCTCCGCCCAGATGGCGGGGTTGGAGGTGACCACCAGGGCGGGGCCGTCCGCGTCTCGTACGGCCTGGGTCGCGGTGGGGTGGCGGGTTTCGGCGGGGCCGAGGATGAGCGCGGCTGCGGTGCGATTTCTTTCCCACGCACCCACCCGTTTACTGTCCGCTGCCAAGGTGGCCGACGCGGGCTGCTGTGGTTCCGCCTCTGCGGGTAGCAGCTCCGTCGGTTCCGGCGCTGGGCGCTGCACCGGAACCTCAAGCTGTGCCGGGGCCGGTTCAGGTACCGGAGCGGGGGTCGGTACCGGCGCCGGTGCCGGTCTCGCGTACGCCCCCGCCTTCCGTCTCGCCCGGACCGCCCGCCACCGTGCCCACGTCCCCATCACGAAGACGGCCATCACGACCAGCACCATCAGCTGGCCGATGAACAGGCCCCAGAAGAGCCCGTACCCCGAGAGTTGGTCCGGGGGCGAGTCCGGCCAGGCGCCCGCCACGTCGTGCGGGTGCCCGATCAGGTGCCGCAGGGCCAGCGGTGTGCGGGCGAAGGTGACCGCGTTCGGCCAGGCTCCGTGGGCGAACCAGCCGGCGAGGCCGGTGGCCGACCAGATCAGGAAGGTCATGCCGAGCAGGAAGGCGAGCACCCCGACCAGCAGGCCGTCCGGGATGCCGCCCTCGCTCTCCGCCCTGCGGCGGTCCCGCCCGTCCCGGCTCATCTCACGCCACCGTGGACTCGGACGAACCGTCGAGATCGGCGAGGTGCTGCTCCACGAAGGCCGCGGCGCGTTCCTCGGCCTCCCGTTCGGCGGCGCGCAGCGCGTCGTCGGCGAGGTGGTCGGCGGAGGACTCGGTCATGGCGCGGTCGGTGAAGACGAGGGGGCGTTCGGTTTCGGTGATGAGGTGTTTGACCACCTGGACGTTGCCGTTGACGTCCCAGACGGCGATACCGGGGGTCAGGGTCGGGATGATCTCGACGGCCCACCTGGGCAGGCCGATCACCCGGCCCGTCGCCCGTGCCTCGTCGGCCTTCTGGGCGTAGATCGTCCGGGTGGACGCCATTTTCAGGATCGCGGCCGCCTCCTTGGCCGCCGCGCCGTCCACCACGTCGGACAGGTGGTGGACCACCGCGACGAAGGACAGACCCAGGCGTCGGCCGAACTTCAGCAGGCGCTGGAAGAGCTGGGCCACGAAGGGGCTGTTGATGATGTGCCACGCCTCCTCCACCAGGAAGATGCGCTTCTTGCGGTCGGGGCGGATCCAGGTGTGTTCCAACCACACGCCGACGATCGCCATCAGGATCGGCATGGCGATGGAGTTGCGGTCGATGTGGGACAGGTCGAAGACGATGAGCGGGGCGTCGAGGTCGATGCCCACCGTCGTGGGGCCGTCGAACATGCCCCTGAGGTCACCGTCGACCAGGCGGTCGAGGACCAGGGCGACGTCCAGGCCCCACGCCCGTACGTCGTCTATGGCGACGTTCATCGCCTCGGCCGACTCCGGCTCGGGGTGCCGTAGCTGTTCGACGATGTCCATCAGTACGGGCTGGCGCTCGACGATCGTCTCGTTGACGTAGGCGTGCGCGACTTTGAGGGCGAAGCCGGACCGCTCGTCGAGGCCGTGGCCCATCGCGACCTCGATGATCGTGCGCAGCAGGGCCAGCTGGCCCGTCGTCGTGATCGCCGGGTCGAGCGGGTTGAGCCGGATCCCCATGTCCAGGGCCGCGGTCGGGTCCAGACGGATGGGGGTTATTCCCAGCTCTTCCGCGATGAGGTTCCACTCGCCGACGCCGTCCTCGCCCTGTGCGTCGAGCACGACGACCTGGCGGTCGCGGAAGCGCAGCTGCCGCAGGACGTACGTCTTCTCGAGCGCCGACTTGCCGTTGCCGGACTCGCCGAGCACCAGCCAGTGCGGCGCGGGGAGCTGCTGGCCGTACAGCTGGAAGGGGTCGTAGATGTAGCCCTTCCCGGAGTACACCTCGCGTCCGATGATGACGCCCGAGTCGCCGAGGCCGGGCGCTGCGGTCGGCAGGTAGACCGCCTGGGCCTGGCCCGTGGAGGTGCGCACGGGCAGGCGGGTCGTCTCGACCTTGCCGAAGAGGAAGCCCGTGAAGGCGTCTGTCGCGGCGGACAGCGGATCCCGCATCAGAACATCAGCTCCTACCTGCGGATTCCGGTGGCGAACGGCAGTGTGTTGACGAAGGCCCGGTGGTGCTCGCGGTCGCACCACTCCAGCTTCAGATACGACTTTCCGGCGGAGGCGCGGATGGTGCGCTTGTCGCGGGCGAGGGCCTCGGGGGAGCGGGAGCTGACCGTGATGTAGCCGACGAGGTTGACGCCTGCCGCGCCGCTCGCGAGGTCCTCGCCGCGCTGGTCCAGGCGGTTGTGGGAGGCGACGTCGCGGGGGTCGACCGTGCGGTTCATCTTGAGCTGGCGGCTGGCCTCGGCGTCGTCGTTCGTCTTCTCCGTCAGCATGCGCTCGATGGCGACCTCGGTGGGTTCGAGGTCCATCGTGACGGCGACGGTGCGGATGACGTCCGGGGTGTGGACCAGGAGCGGCGCCAGGAAGTTCACGCCGACCGGGGTCATCGGCCATTCCTTCACCCAGGCCGTGGCGTGGCACCAGGGGGCGCGGGTGGAGGACTCGCGGGTCTTCGCCTGGAGGTAGGTGGGCTCCATGGCGTCGAGCTCGGCGGGCCAGGCATTACGTTTCGTCATCGCCTGGATGTGGTCGATCGGGTGGTCGGGGTCGTACATGGAGTGCACGAGGGAGGCCAGCCGGCCCTGACCGAGCGGCTGGCGTACGCGGATGTCGGCTTCCTGGAGGCGCGAGCAGATGTCGGTCAGCTCGCGCGCCATGACGACGGCGAGCCCGGCGTCGCGGTCCAGCTTCCTGCCGCCCTGGGGACGGGCGGCGCGGGCCATGGCCTGGGCCTCGGCGGCGAGTTCACGGTTGTAGTGCATGCACGCGACGAGGTAGGCGCGGTGCTGCTCGCTGCTGGTGGAGACCATGGACTGGAGCTGGTCGTAGGACTGCTGCAGCCAGGGCGGCGCCTTCTCGTCCCCGCGTTGGGCGACGTCCTTGGCGTGGGCGTCCGGGTCGGCGGGGAGGGTGCGGGCGAGCATCTGGAGGCGGGTGACGAAGCCGTCGCCGTTCGCCACGTGCTTGAGCAGTGTGCCGAAGCGGTCGACGAGGGCTTCCTGGTCCTCGCTGTCGCGCAGGCCGACGCCCGGGCCCTCGATCTCGATGGCGGCGGTGACGGTGCGGCGGTCGGCGTGCAGGAGTACGGCGATCTCGTCGGGGCCGAAGGGGGCCGCGAGCCAGGAGATCCGGCCGATGCCGGGCGGCGGCCCGATCTCGACCTCTTTGCCGTCAAGGCGTGTGCCGGCCTCCTGGACGCTGCTGCGGTACGCGGTGCCGTGGCGCAGGTTGCGCTTGTAACTGCGGTTGATCTCGAACCACTTGTAGAACGTGCGGCGCTTGTACGGGACGTACACCGCGGCGATGGCCACCAGTGGGAAGCCCATCAGCAGCACGATCCGCAGGGAGAGGACGGGGACGAGCAAGCCGCACATCATGCCGAGGAACGCGCCCGCGATGATGAGCGCGATCTCGCCGGACTCGCGGTTCCGGCCGACGATCGCGTTCGGCCGGGCGCGGCCGATCAGATATGTACGGCGGGGCGTGACCGGATGGGACACGTGGGAATCGGTCGTCAACGCCCTTCACCTCCCGTGCGGTTGGTACTGCTGTTGCGGGTGTTGCCGGTACGCGGTGGGGGTGCGGCGGAGGGGACAGATCCGCCGCCTCCGTTCGGCGTACGGGTGCTGTGGGCGGACACGCCTCCGGAGACGGGGTTCGCGGGGCGCGGCTGGCTGTTGCCGCCACCCGCGCCGCCTCCGCCGTTGTTGTCGGCGCGGGCGCTGTGGGTCTTGATGCCCTGGGCGACCAGGGTGGCGGGGGAGCTGATCACGGCCGCGGCCTTGCTTTCGGCACCCTGCATGATGCGGTTGTTGCGGCCGTTGGCGATCTCGTCGCCGAAGCCGGGCACGAAGCGGTAGATCATCGCGCTGGCGAAGATGGCGAGCAGGATGATCGCGAGGCCGGAGACGACGGCGGAGAAGGAGTCCGGGCCGCCGTTGGTGGACAGCGCGCCGGCGAGGCCCAGCACGATCACAATGACCGGTTTGACCAGGATGACGGCGATCATGATGCCGGCCCAGCGGCGGACGTGGCCCCACAGGTTCTTGTCGACGAGCCCGGCGTAGACGACGGTGCCGAGCAGGGCGCCGACGTACAGCAGGGCGGCGCGGATGACGAGCTCCAGCCACAGGACGCCTGCCGCCAGGATCGACACCAGGGAGACGACGATCAGCATGATCGGGCCGCCGCCGATGTTCTGGCCCTTGGCTAGGGCGCCGGAGAAGGTGCCGAAGAAGGTGTCGGTCTGGTTGCCGGTGGTCTTGGCGAGGACGTCGGTGACGCCGTCGCTCGCGGAGACGACGGTGTAGAGGATCAGCGGGGTGAACGCCGACGCCAGGACCGTGAGCCAGAGGAAGCCGATCGCCTCGGAGATCGCGGTGCCGAGGGGGACGCCTCGCACCGCCCGCTTCGCCACGGCCAGCAGCCACAGGAGGAGGGTGAGGATGGTGGAGGCGGCGAAGACCACGGCGTACTGCTGGAGGAACTTCTGGTTCGTGAAGTCGACGTTCGCGGTGCCCTTGACCGCCGCGGAGAGCTTGTCGATGGTCCAGGACGCGGCCTCGGCACAGCCCTTGGCCAGCGAGGAGAGGGGGTCGAGGGTGGAGGTGGTACCGGGGTCGGTGGTACCGCCGGTGGTGCTGCCCTTTTCGCAGTACTTCTTGGCCTCGCCGACGATGAGCCTGCACGAGTCGGTCGAGGCGCTCGCGCTCGCACTGGGGCTCGAGTTCGGCGTCGGGCTCGGTGGGGCCGCGTAGGCATGGGACGCCAGCACGACGACCGCGGTCTGTACGGCTGTGACGGCGCCGGTGAGCTTGAGTACACGGCGTGGGCTACCGGGCATAAGTGAACCCTCCGTACTCCTCGATGACCTTGCTGATCTCGTCGGAGGTGGCGGCCTTGTCGTCACCGGGGACCGGGGCGGGGCCGTCCTTCTGCGAGTCGGTGACGATCTTCCAGTCCCCGCCGGACCACTGGAGCTCGAAGGTCCACGTCTTCCAGGTCGAGGTGACGGGGTCGGTCGAGTTCTGCGCGGACATTCCGATGAGGCCCAGGTACCAGACCGACACCTTGGCGGCGGTGGCGCTGTACTGCTCGACCTTGCTGCCGACGGGGATCGTGCGGGAGACGAAGGTGCTGCCCTGTGGCGCGTTGCCGGACGCGTCGAGTCCCAGCTTGTTGAGGAAGCTCGTCGAGTAGGCGTCGTCCAGCGGGCCCTGGAGACGGCCGGCCGCGTCGGAGGTGTAGAGGGTGTCGACCAGGCTGTGCCGACGGGCCTTCTGGAACATGCTCGTCGACCCCAGCGCCACCGCGTAGTTCGCCGCCGCGCTCTGCGCTCCCTGCTCGCTGTGCGCGAACCCCGTGGGGATGCCCCCGGTTTTCGTGTCCACCGGGCGTTGGCCCGAAGGGGCCGTGGGGGAGGTTTTGGAGGCGCCGTTGCTTGCGCCGCCGGTTCCGGAGGAGGAAGAGGAATCGTCTCCTCCACGGTTCGCGAAGGCGATGGCCGCGATGAGGAGCACGACGACGCCGACCACCGTCACCAGGCTCCGTGAGGAGGAGCGGCCGCGGCGGGCGCCGCCGTAGACGTCTCCGGGGCGGTCGGGGAGGCGGGTACGGGTCTGGCCCGTCCCCCCGTACCCCCCGTCGTCGCGGCGGGAGCCGTCCCCGTATCCGGGTTCGTCACCGGGACTCATGTCGCGTACGCCCCCTCAACCTCTTCCTGAACCGCGTAGTACGACGGTAGCCGTGCTGGTTCCCGCGCGGACGCGGTGTGGTGACTCGACATCAGGGAAACGCAACCTCAGCCGGTGGGCACGTCGGACGGGTGGGTCGGACAGGGAAAGGAGGAGATGAGGTGAGGAGCCGGGTGCCCGGCCGAAGCTAGACGGCCATGCCGTACACGATGGTGAAGAGCGTGCCGAGGGATCCGATGATGAAGACCCCGGTGAGGCCCGCGATGATCAGACCCTTGCCCTGTTCGGCGCTGAACGTGTCACGGAGCGCCGTTGCTCCGATACGTTGCTTCGCCGCTCCCCAGATCGCGATCCCGAGGCAGAGCAGGATGGCGACGGCCATCACGACCTGGATCATCGTCTTGGCCTCGTTGCCCAGGCTGCCGAAGGGACCCCAGTCCGGGGCGATTCCGCCGATGATTGTGGTGATGTCGCCCTTGTCGGCTGCGAAAAGCATGTAAGTCACCGCCCCTAGTGGGTAGTTCTGCACCCCCTGCCACTGTGCGCAGAGGTCGGGCCCATTCTCGCCGACAATGCCGCTGTCGTATGTCGACTTGGCGTCATTGATTGGCGGTTTTCGTACGAATCCCTTGTCACCGGCGTACGCGGGCCCCTTGTGGGAGGCGTGCGACGGTATGCGAAGAGTCGCATGGTCACTCTGTGTATCACGGCTGGTCACGCCGGGCAATGAAGTCGAACCGGAACCTGTGGTGTGGTTCCGTCGTTAACCCCTTCTACGGCGAGCGCGGGGTGGTCGCCCCACCGCTCGTCGCAGCATCCCTGCGTGCCCGCCGCGTTTCTGACGGTTCGTCGAGCCGATGTTCTCCGGGTCGTGCGTCTGCCCGATGTGGACGCACGGCCGCTGCCCGAAGGCTATCTCCGTCGCCGTGGCGCACGGAAACGGGCCGCGGCTGGTTGCCGCGGCCCGTACCCCGCACTGCCGGAGGATCCCCACGTCCTCCCCGGCAGTTCCCCCCGCTTTCCCGTGCTTCGGGTGCTTTTCCGTGCCCTTACGTTGTGTTCCGCCGGTCAGCCGGTGAAGGCCGCGACGCCCTCCGGGGTGCCCCAGCCGGTCGGGCCGTCGTAGCCCGACTTCGCGGTGCACAGGTAGCTGGAGCCGCAGCTGCCGTTGCTGCCGGAGGTCACGTCGTTGAGGGCGGAGGTGCCGGCCGACGCGTAGGGGAAGGACGCCGGGTAGGACCCGCTGGACGGGGTGCCGCCGAGGGCGTACACACCGGCGATGATCGGCGAGGACGCGCTCGTACCGCCGAAGGTGTACCAGCCGGCCGTGACCCCGTAGGAGTCGTAGACCGAGACGCCGGTGGCCGGGTCGGCGACGGCCGAGACGTCGGCGATGGTCCGCTTCGAGCAGCCCGTGTCCGTCTGCCAGGTCGGCTTCGCGTCGTACGAGGAGCAGCCGGAGCCGGTGCCCTCGGTGCTGCTGGTCTCCCAGACGCTCTCGGTCCAGCCGCGGCTGTTGGAGCTGGTGGACAGGGCGGTGCCGCCGACGGAGGTCACGTACTTGGAGGCCGCCGGGTACTCGGCGCCGTAGCCGGAGTCGCCCGCGGAGACGGTGATGGCGACGCCGGGGTGGTTGAAGTAGGAGGTGTCGTACGTGGAGTCGGAGGAGGATTCCGAGCCGCCGTAGCTGTTGGAGACGTACTTCGCGCCCAGGGTGACGGCCTCGTTCACCGCCTTGCCGAGGTTGGCCATGGTGGCGGAGGTGGCCTCGACGAGCAGGATGTTGCAGTTCGGGCAGATGGCGCTGGCCATGTCGACGTCGAGGGAGATCTCCTCGGACCAGCCGGTGTCACTGGAGGGCAGGGAGGTCGTCGAGCCGGTCTGGCTGACCTTCTTGAAGCAGCCGTTGGCCGTGGTGCAGGCCGACAGGCCGTAGTACGAGCGGTACTTGGCGAGGTCCGCCTCGGCGTTCGGGTCGTTGTACGCGTCGACGATCGCGATCGTCTCGCCCGAGCCGTTGGAGGCGGCGGCGGAGGTCAGGCCGTAGGCGCTCTGGAGGTTGCTCGGCCCGTAGCCCGACGGGGTGGCGGCGTCGGCGGCCTTCGGAGTGACGGCGTCCGCGTGGGCGCTCGCCTTCTGGAAGGCCGTCGTGCCGCCGGTGACGCGCAGCGCCTTGCAGGCCATCCGGCCCTTCGCGGGGGTGGAACAGGCCGGGCTCCACGTCACCTTGGCGGCGGTGGAGGCGGCTGCCGTGGTGCTGGCCGTCGTCGTGGTGGCGGGGGCGGCGCTCGCGTCGACGGCGGTGCCGAGACCGGCCAGGACGAGGGCCGCGGTGCCGACGGCGGCCGCACCGATGCGGCGCCATTTGCCGCGCAGGACAGGTCTGGCGGGCTCTTGGGGGATTGAGGTACGCAACGGACAGCCTCCTGAGAGTGTTTGACAGGGGCAGTGCGGGTGCGCCGCCGGTGCGATGTCCCCGGCGGAGGGCTGAGCGGCCCGCCGATGACCATCCTCTTGTTGAGTACGCGACAACAAGGCCCGTCTGGAATCCTGACTTCCGCATTACTGAACGAGGCCGCCGCGTTACCCCTCGATGGCCGCTCGATGGACTGCGGCTGAGCGCCGCTTGACTCAACGCACAGGCAGGGCAAGGGATTCATCAAGGATTCCGACCGGGTGGACACGACGGCGGACGGGCCGCGGCTGGTTGCCGCGGCCCGTCTCGGGCGCCGCCGGTGGATCCCCACACACTCCATCGCCCGGCGGCTCCGTGCCGTGCGGAGGTGATCCGGTCAGCCGGTGAAGGCCGCGACGCCCTCCGGGGTGCCCCAGCCGGTCGGGCCGTCGTAGCCCGACTTCGCGGTGCAGAAGTAGCTCGTGGAGCAGGAGCCGTTGCTGCCCGACGTCACGTCGTTGAGCGCCGAGGTGCCGGCCTTCGCGTAGGGGAAGGACGCCGGGTAGGAGCCGCTGGACGGGGTGCCGGCCAGGGCGTACACACCCGCGATGATCGGCGAGGAGGCGCTGGTGCCGCCGTAGGTGACCCAGCCGGTGCCGTCGCCGTAGGTGTCGTAGACCGAGACGCCGGTCGCCGGGTCGGCGACGGCCGAGACGTCCGCGATCATGCGCTTCGAGCAGGAGGCGTCGGTCTGCCAGGTCGGCTTCGCGTCATAGGCGGAGCAGCCGGAGCCGGTGCCCTCGGTGCTGCTGGTGTTCCACACCTTCTCGGTCCAGCCGCGGCTGTTGGAGCTGGCGGAGAGAGCGGTGCCGCCCACGGAGGTCACGTACTTGGAGGCCGCCGGGTACTCGGCGCCGTAGCCCTCGTCGCCCGCGCTGACCGTGATGGCCACGCCCGGGTGGTTGAAGTACGAGCTGTCGTAGGAGGTGTCGGAGGAGGACTCCGAGCCGCCGTAGCTGTTGGAGACGTACTTCGCGCCGAGCTTGACCGCCTCGTTCACCGCGGTGCCGAGGTTGGCCATGGAGGAGGACTTGGCCTCGACCAGCGTGATGTTGCAGTTCGGGCAGATGGCGCTGGCCATGTCGAGGTCGAGCGAGATCTCGCCGGCCCAGCCGCTGTCGGCGGAGGGGAGGGAGGTCGTCGAGCCGGTCTGGCTGACCTTCTTGAAACAGCCGTTGGCGACGGTGCAGGCCGGCAGACCGTAGTACGAGCGGTACGCGGCGAGGTCGGAGGCCGCGTTCGGGTCGTCGTACGCGTCGACGATCGCGATGGTCCTGCCCGAGCCGTTGGAGGCGGCGGCGGAGCTCAGGCCGTACGCGTCCTGGAGGTCACTGGGGCCGTAGCCCGTGGGGGAGTCGGCGGCGGCCTTGGGGGTGACGGCGTTCGCGTGGGCGCTCGCCTTCATGAAGGCGGTGACGCCGCCGGTCACGCGCAGCGCGTTGCAGGCCATCTCCCCCTTCTTCTTGGGCTCGGCGCAGGAACGGGTCCAGGTGACCTTGGTGGAACCGGTGCCGACGGCGGCGGACCTGCTCGCGACGGTCTTGGTCGCGGTCGTGCCGGTCGCCGCGCTCGCGTCGACGGCGGTGCCGAGACCGGCCGCCAGGAGGGCGGCGGTGGCGGCGGCCGCGGAGCCTATGCGGCGCCAGTTGGGGCGTGCGGCCGATCTGTTGCCGGGTGTGGCGGATGTGGGGGGAATGGGGGGTGTAGTACGCAACGTACAGCTCCTGAGAGAGGTTGACAGGGGCGGTGCGGGTGCTGTCGCCGTCGGTACGGTGTTCCCGGCGGCCGGGCCTGTGTGACCCGCGTAGACACTCGCTTGTTGAGTACGCGACAAACAAGGGGGATCTGGAATTCTGACTTCCGCCTTACCGAACCCGGGTGATCGGGTTACCCCTCAATGGCCCCTCGATGGCTGGAAGTTGACGCTGGCTTGATTCGCTTCGCCGGGTGTCTGTGTATCGGGCGGGGGAGCGGATCGCCTCGCGTGCGGGGGGGGGGGGGGGGGAGAGAGAGAGAGAGACCGGGGCGTATCGCCGCGGCCCTAAGGCCGCTCGTCCTCCAGTCCTTCCACTCCCACCAGTCCTTCCGCTCCCTCCGCTCCCACCAGTCCTTCCGTTCCCTCCACTCCCTCCACGAAGTGGTCGAACTCGCCCGCCTGTACGCCCAGGACGAAGGCGTCCCACTTCCTCTGGGTGGTGGTGACGATGTTGGTGGGGTCGCTGGTTTCGCGGATGTAGACCAGGTCATCGGCGCCGAAGGCCAGTTCGATCCAGGGGCCGGGTCCGGTCGCGTCGTCCGGGGCGGCGCGGACCCAGTCGAGGTCCGGGGGGACGTCAGCCACGGGAGTCTTCCTTCAGGGTGAGGGCGAGGGGGAGGGCACGTGAACGGGTTCACTGTCCGCCGTCACTTTATTGCTCCGGCCGGGTTCGGCGATGTTTGTCCACAGGCTGTGGGTCGAGTGTGCGTGCGGGGGCCGGAGATGGGTCGTACGGTGGACCTGCTGTTGTGCTCCCGTTGGCTCCCACCGGTGACTCATAGGAGATTCTCAGTGTGGTTCCAGGATTTTTCTTAATTCCGTGGGCCAGAGTGTGAACCGATGAAGCGCACCACTCGTCCCCCTGGTAACCGGCGGAACGCTTTGTTCGTCGTGGTCGTGATGCTGGCCGTCACGTCCGCGTCCGTGGCGTCCGCCGATGACGGCCCCGGGCCGCTCGGCGTGACCGTGCAGGCCGGCGTGAACAAGGCGAGCGCCCGTGTGGGCGCCTTGTTCGGCGCGGGCGACGGCCTGAGCGGACACTTCTGCACCGCCTCCGTCGTGCACAGCGAGGGGCGGGACCTTCTGGTGACCGCCGCACACTGTCTGGACGGGTCCGGAAAGTTGCGGTTCGTCCCGGGCTATCGGGACGGCCAGGCGCCGTACGGGATCTGGGACGTCAAGAAGACCTATGTCGGTGACGCCTGGACCGGCGGTCAGGACGAGGACAGCGACGTCGCCTTCGCCGAGGTCGCCAAGCAGCACGCGAAGGGCATCGAGGACGTCGTCGGCGCGAACGCCCTCGCCACGGGGCGGGAGACCGGGGCCACCGCCGTCACGGTCACCGGCTACCCCAGCACTCTCGACGTACCGATCATCTGTACGAACAAGCCGACCGTTCACAGCCCCACCCAGCAGCGCATCGCGTGCCCCGCCTTCGCCGGCGGCACCAGCGGCAGCCCCTGGGTGAACGGCGACGGAGAGGTCGTCGGGGTCATCGGCGGCCACGAGGCGGGCGGGGACACCGACGACATCTCGTACAGCGTCGTCCTCGGGAAAGAGGTTGCGGCGTTGTACAAGGAGGCGCGCAAAGCGAGTTAGGGGCGCGCGGGGAGGGTCGGGGGCGCACTTCGCGCCCCCGTTTCTTGTCGTGTGTGATCGTTTCCTCGCACAGGGGTCGCCTCTAGACTGACGTCCGGCGGACTCCCGGGCGGCGAGGGGCGGTTGACGGTGCGTAAGACGTGGGTCGTGGTGACCGCCGTCGCCGGGGTGGGGCTCGCCTTCATGTCGGCGCTGGTCGTCGGCGTCTACATGGTGGCCGGGAACCTCGCCAACGGGGTCGGCGGCGGATCGGTCGGGCTCGCCAAGGGCGCCGTGCCGGCCGCGTACCAGACGCTCGTACAGAAGTGGGGCAATCTGTGCAGCGCGATCAATCCGGCGCTGCTCGCCGCACAGCTGTATCAGGAGAGCGGATTCAACCCGAACGCCAAGAGTCCGGCGGCGGCGGAGGGGATAGCGCAATTCATCCCCGGCACCTGGGCCACGCACGGAATCGACGGCAATGGGGACGGCAAGCGCGACGTATGGGACCCGAATGACGCGATTCCGTCGGCGGCCTCCTACGACTGCAAGCTCGCGTCCTATGTGAAGAACGCGCCCGGGAACGTCACGGAGAACATGCTCGCCGCTTACAACGCGGGGGCCTACGCGGTCATCAAGTACGGGGGCGTGCCGCCGTACAAGGAGACCCAGAATTATGTGAAGACGATCACGACTCTGGAGAAGAGCTTCGCGCGGCCGGTGAGCCGGGTGGATCCATCGCAGCAGGCCGCCGCGGCGATCTACTACGCGCAGAAGAAGCTCGGCACGCCCTACCTGTGGGGCGGCAACGGAACCGCTGACCAGGGGGGACGCTTCGACTGCTCCGGTCTGACCAAGGCCGCGTTCGAGAGTGTCGGAGTCACCCTGCCGCGCGTCGCCAACGACCAGTACAACGCCGGACCGCACCCCGCGCGCGCGGAGCTGCTTCCGGGTGATCTGGTGTTCTTCTCCGACGACCTCACCAACTCGCGCGCCATTCGGCACGTCGGTATCTATGTGGGTGGCGGGTACATGATCGACGCACCGCGAACGGGTGCCGTCATCCGCTTCGACCCCATCGACACCCCCGACTACTTCGGCGCCACGCGGGTGACCGAAGATGGCGCGAAAGCGTTGCCGACGACGGTTTGATCCCACCTCTGAGCTGCGGCGATGTATCTCTCTTCGATAACGTCTGCGTGATCATTCGGTGGAGGGTGGAACGTACTGAAGGGGAATGTGCGTTCCTGTTGACGTAGAGCCGATCTACGACCACGGGGGTGGATCGGGCGGCGCACGAAAGGCTGCGCCCGCGGGAAGACGACGAAGGGGCCGCAGCACCATGGCTGGACTCGCCGAATCCGGTTCGAACCCCGACGTCGACCTGCTGTACGACATCAACGGCCTCGCCAAGGGCGCGCCGCACTGGTTCGACCGCGGCATGGAGTTCGTCGGCGAGTACGGACTGCTGCTCGCCATGGTCCTGCTGGTGCTGTGGTGCTGGTGGACCGTACGCAGGCACGGCGACGAGAGCGCCGCCCCGTCGGTGGCCGCGCTCGTCTGGGCGCCGCTCGCGGCCGGCATCGCGGTACTGGTGAACGTGCCGATACGGGGCTTCGTGGAGCGGCCCCGTCCCTTCGTCGACCATCAGGGGCTCGACGTCCTGGTCAGCGGCAAGACCGACTTCTCCTTCGTGAGCGACCACGCGACGCTCACCATGGCGATGGGCGTCGGGCTGTTCGTCGCGAACCGGAAGTTCGGGCTCGTCGGCATAGGGATCGCGCTGCTCGAAGGCTTCTGCCGGGTCTACATGGGCGTGCACTACCCGACGGACGTCGTCGGAGGCTTCGCCCTCGGCACCGCCGTCGCCCTGCTGCTCTCCCCGCTCGCCATGGCCCTGCTGACCCCGGTGATGAAGGCCGTGGAGGGCTCGCCGCGCGCCGGGTGGCTGATCCGGGCGCGGAGCGAGCGGCGTGCGGGGCAGGAGGCGCTGATTCCGGGGGCGCGGGCGGAGCGGCCCGAGGAGCCGGACCTCGCGGCGTAGGCGCTCCCCCTTGCAGGGTGTTCTCGGGGCGCTTGCCCTACGGGGCGCTCAGAGCGCCTGGGGGAAGGTGAAGAAACGGTTCGGGTCGTACTGCTTCTTCAGGGCCGCGAGGCGGGTCGCCGCGTCGCCGTAGTACGCCTTGCGCCAGTTGGTGAGGGTCGCGTCCGTGTAGTTCTGGTAGGCGGCACCGGAGGCGTAGGGGGCCATCGCCGAGTGGGCGGAGACCAGCCAGGACTGGACCGCGGTGCCGGAGGCGCCGGAGCCCCAGGAGGCGAAGTACTGGGCGAGCATCCGGGAACGCCGGTGCACGAAGGCCGTCGCGGTCGGCGAGACCCGGTTGACCGCACCGCCCAGCGCGGTGAGCGCGATGCTGCCCGCGCCGCCGCGGACCGAGGAGACCTGGTTCAGGAGTGTCTGGATGCCGGCCGCGGAGATGGACCGGTCGAAGAAGTCCGAGCGGGCCGCGAACGTATCGCGGCTGAGGGCACCCTGCGGGGAGCGGCCCGGCGTCGAGCCCGGCAGGTGGCACTGGGCCTCGGTGGGGAAGGAGGAGCAGCCCGCGTAGGCCTCCATCGACTCCTTGTACGTGTGCCTCTTGAGCGAGACGCTGCGCGCGGGGGCGCCGATCTTGGTGGCCAGGCGGTCCACGGCGTTCTGCAGTTCGCCGTACGTGCCGAGGGAGAAGGCGGCGATGGCGACGGTGGGGGTGCCGCCGCCGTTCTCCAGGTGGAGCGAGGACCAGATCTCGTCCGGCTGGCTGGGGCCCCACTCCTGCCAGGCCTTCACCACGGCGGCGGCCTTCGCCCAGGGCCAGGTCAGGTAGCCCGAAACGGCCTGCGGGGCGGCGTGCGTCTTGAAGCGGAGCTCGGTGACGACGCCGAAGTTGCCGTTGCCGGCGCCGCGCAGGGCCCAGAAGAGGTCCTTGTTCTCGCTCGCGTTCGCCACGACCTGCTTGCCGTCCGCCGTGATCAGCGTCGCCTGGGTGAGGCTGTCGCAGGTCAGGCCGTACGCCCGTGACACCACGCCGTGGCCGCCGCCGAGGGTCAGACCGGAGACGCCGACGGTCGGGCAGGAGCCGGCCGGGATGGTGACGCCCTTCGCGGCGAGCGCCCGGTAGACGTCGATCAGCTTGGAACCGGCGCCGATCACCGCCTCGTTCGCGGACGCCCGGATCGTGTTGAGCTTGGAGACGTCCAGGATCAGCCGGCCGTTTCCGGAGGACCAGCCCGCGTAGGAATGGCCGCCGTTGCGGATCGACAGCGGGATGTTGTGGGCGCGGGCGTAGGCCATGGTCGTACGGATGTCGTCCGCGTGGGCGACGTACGCGACGGCGGTGGGCTTCAGGGAGTCGAAGCGGGTGTTGTACAGCTGGTGGGCCGCCGTCCAGCTGCGGTCGCCGGGGCGGACCAGGGCGCCGTCGAGGTCCTTGGCGAGGGCCGTCCAGTTGGCGGCGGCATGGACGGCTGTGCCGGTGCCCGTGCTGGTGCCTGCCGTACCGCTGGTGGCCGTGTGTATGGAGGTGCCGGACGTGTCCGTGGTCGCCGCTGCCTTGCTCCCGCTGCCCTTGCCGTTGCACGCGGCCGTGGCCGCCGCCGCGAGTGCGGCCGCGCCGCCACCTATGAACGTACGCCGTTGCATGTGCGCCTCCCATTGTTTCCCGTGCGTGTGACGAGACGTGTGCCGGGTCCTGGGGGTTCCGCGGCGGGCGCGCGCGGGACAGAACCGGGACAGGGTCGTGATCCCGCGCGGATGTCACCCCATCGTGAACCCGGGCCCCACGCCCCCGGACGCCGGGGTGGCTCTTGGGCCGCGGGTGGCAGGGCGCTGGGCGCGCCCGCGCCGCGGAGTCGCGGATGTCACAGCGCCGGGCCCTACGCGAGCGGGGTGTTCTCCGTGTGACCCTCGGCGTCCGTGCGGGCCAGGCTGCGGGCGCGGCGGGCCGGGCCTCGCCAGCCGCAGCAGCAGCGCGCCAGGCAGAAGCGGCCCTGTTCGACCGTCGTCGTTCGGTGTTCCTCGACGAGATGGGTGTCCTCCGGCTGCGCCACATCAATAACGTTACCCAAGGCAAGCAAACGAATCACCGCCGCGTGACGGGCGTCCCTACCCGTCGTTAACCGGAACGACAGGAGGCCCGGGACGGACCGGCTGGGGGTCGGCAGACGATGGTGGCGCAGCAGCAGAGTCGGACGTGCATGGGCACGGGCGTCGTCGCGGTCGCGATGGCGGGGCTCATGGTCTGCGTCGGCGGATGTTCCGTCGGCCGGGCCGGTGCCGAGGACGCGCGTGAGGGCATTACCTCCGTCGAGGTACTGCACCGGGCCGCCGACGCACTCGAGCGCGCCGGCAGTGCCCAGACCCGTACGTCGATGGAGATGGCCACGGGCGGGACCCGGGTCACCATCCGCGGCCAGGGTGTCTACGACTTCAAGAAGCAGCTGGGGCAGTTGAAGGTGCTGCTGCCGCAGGATCCCGCGGGAGCCGTCGAGCACCGGCCGATCACCGAGCTCCTCGCCCCGGGCGCCCTGTTCATGAAGAACCGCGGCGCCGGGGTGCCCGCCGACAAGTGGGTGCGCGTCGACACGTCCACGCTCTCCGACGGGAACCTCGTGACCGGCGGTGCCACCGACCCGTTCGCCGCGGCCGAGTTGTTGCGGGGCGCGCGGAGGGCGACGTACGTGGGGAGGACGGAGGTGGCGGGGACGCCGGTGCGTCACTATCGCGGCATCGCCGACCTGGACATCGCCGCGCAGAGCGCCTCGCGGGGGAACCGGAAGGCACTCGCGGCGGCGGCGAAAGGCTTCGCCACCGCCGAAGTCCCGTTCGACGTCTACCTCGACGATCAGGGGCGCATCCGCAAGCTCCGGAACCGGTTCAGTTTCATCAACGGCCGGCAGGAGGGCACCGTCGCGGTCGCCTCGACGACCTTGCTGTACGGCTTCGGGGTCTCTACCCGCGTACGGCTTCCGGAACCCGCGGACATCTTCGCGGGGAAGATCGCGGAGCCGTAGACGTCCGTCCGTCGGTGTGGATGCCGGTCCAGGTGTGAGGAGGAGTTGGGGGCTGGAAATGGCCCTTCCGTGCCATGCGCGGTGTGTAGGCCGCTCCCTACTCTAGGAAGTCGGTGACGGCAGGAAGAGGTGATGCACGTGGCTCCGGTCGGCGGTACGGCAGTTCAGGACCACGTGGCCCTCGCCGAGATCGAGCTGTGCGGCGACCTGATCATCGCGGCCTCGGCCGCCCACGAGGAGCGGCTCAGCCTGGAGAGCATCGACGAGGTGCTGAAGGTGGCCGAAGAGCGCACCCGGGGGAGCGGCGTGGGGGAGTAGCCCCCTTTCACGTGCGCAGCAGGCGGCTTCACGTGCGCAGCAGGCGGCCGATCGCCTTCGTGGCCTCCTCGACCTTCGCGTCGATCTCGTCGCCGCCCTTGAGGGCCGCGTCCGCGACGCAGTGGCGCAGGTGCTCCTCGAGGAGCTGGAGGGCGAAGGACTGCAGGGCCTTGGTGGAGGCGGAGACCTGGGTGAGTATGTCGATGCAGTAGACGTCCTCGTCGACCATCCGCTGCAGACCGCGGATCTGGCCTTCGATGCGGCGCAGACGCTTGAGGTGTTCGGCCTTCTGCTGGTGGTAACCGTGGATGCCGCGGTCGTGATCGGTCACGACGCCCCCGGCGGCCTCGGTGGGAGCCTGGGTGTCCGTGGTGTTCGTTGTGTCCGGGATCTCCTGAACCGTTTTGGCCTCGCCGGAGGGCGCCGTCGCGCGGGCCTCGGTGGTCGTCATCGCGTCCTCCTGATGGTCCGGTATATATACCCCTGGTGGGTATATGGTAACGAACTTTGCTGGGTATAGGGCCCTTGCCCGATGGCGGGACCGGACCCCGTGCTGATCACTGTGCCTGATGGGCGACACTGGGGGACGGCCGGTTAGCCGTGGCCGGATGATGCGCCTAGCATCAGCCTGACCGAACAAAAGGACTTCGAGGACCTCAAGTGCGCTTTCGTCTGACCCCCAGGGAGACGAGCTTCTACGACATGTTTTCCGCCTCCGCGGACAACATCGTCACGGGCTCGAAACTCCTGATGGAACTGCTCGGGGCGGACGCCTCCGCCCGGGCCGAGATCGCAGAGCGCATGCGGGCCGCCGAACACGCCGGTGACGACGCCACTCACGCGATCTTCCACCAGCTGAACTCCTCCTTCATCACGCCGTTCGACCGCGAGGACATCTACAACCTGGCCTCGTCCCTCGACGACATCATGGACTTCATGGAGGAGGCCGTCGACCTGGTCGTGCTGTATCAGGTCGAGGAGCTCCCCAAGGGTGTCGAACAGCAGATCGAGGTGCTGGCCCGGGCCGCGGAGCTGACGGCCGAGGCGATGCCGAACCTGCGGACGATGGACAACCTCACCGAGTACTGGATCGAGGTCAACCGGCTGGAGAACCAGGCCGACCAGATACACCGCAAGCTGCTCGCCCATCTCTTCAACGGCAAGTACGACGCCATCGAGGTCCTGAAGCTCAAGCAGATCGTGGATGTGCTGGAGGAAGCGGCCGACGCGTTCGAACATGTGGCGAACACGGTGGAGACCATCGCCGTCAAGGAGTCCTGAACTTCGTGGACACCTTTGCGCTGGTCGTGACCATCCTGGTCGCGCTCGGATTCACGTACACGAACGGCTTCCACGACTCGGCGAACGCCATCGCCACGTCGGTGTCCACGCGGGCGCTGACCCCGCGGGCCGCGCTCGCCATGGCCGCGGTGATGAACCTCGCCGGCGCGTTCCTCGGGAGCGGGGTGGCGAACACCGTCAGCAAGGGACTGATCGCGACGCCCGAAGGCTCGAAGGGGATGGGCATCCTCTTCGCCGCGCTCGTCGGGGCCATCGTCTGGAACCTGGTCACCTGGTACTTCGGGCTTCCGTCGTCCTCCTCGCACGCGTTGTTCGGGGGGCTGGTGGGGGCCGCGCTCGCGGGCGGTACGAAGGTGCTGTGGTCCGGGGTCGTGGACAAGGTCATCATCCCGATGTTCCTGTCGCCGGTCGTCGGTCTGATCGGCGGCTATCTGGTCATGTGCGCGATCATGTGGCTGTTCCGGCGGGCCAATCCGCACAAGGCCAAGCGGGGGTTCCGTATCGCGCAGACGGTGTCCGCGGCGGGGATGGCGCTCGGGCACGGTCTTCAGGACGCCCAGAAGACGATGGGTGTCGTGGTGATGGCGCTCGTCATCGGCGACGTCCAGAAGTCGGACGATCCGATTCCGGTGTGGGTGAAGATCGTCTGTGCGGTGATGCTGTCGCTGGGGACGTACGCCGGTGGGTGGCGCATCATGCGGACGCTCGGGCGCAAGATCATTGAGCTTGATCCGCCGCAGGGGTTCGCCGCGGAGACGACGGGGGCGTCGATCATGTTCGCCACGGCGTTCCTCTTCAAGGCGCCGATCTCGACCACGCATGTCATCACGTCGGCGATCATGGGTGTCGGGGCGACGAAGCGGGTGAACGCGGTTCGCTGGGGTGTCGCCAAGAACATCGTCATGGGGTGGTTCATCACGATGCCGGCCGCGGCGGTCGTGGCTGCCGCCAGCTTCTGGATCGTGGACCTGGCGTTCCTGTAGGACGCCGGGCGCGGCACCGACGCTTCTCGCCCCGCCGCCCCTACCCGACCCATCCCCAGGGGCTCCGCCCCTTCGCCCCCGCCAGGGGCTCCGACCCCGGACCCCCGCATCGCCCGGAGGGCTCGTCCTCAAACGCCGGACGGGCTGAGTGATATGGGGCCGGGGCGAGGCTTTCAGGGGCGCGGGGAACTGCGCGACCAGCCCCCACCGACCGACAGCCGAAGGTCTCCGGGTGGGTCGGGGATGCGGGGCGAAGCCCTCGCCTCTGGGGGCGCGGGGAACTGCGTGCCAAGTCCCCAGCGGCCGGTCGCCGAAGAGCTTCGGGTGGGTGGGGGATGTGGGGCGAAGCCCCGCTTCTGGGGGCGCGGGGAAGTGCGCGAGCAACCCCCAGCGGCCCGCAGCCGGAAGACTCCCCGACCGGCCCTCCCTCGTCCTTGTAGCTCGTCGAAGACGAGCGGGCCCGCCCCCGGGAGCCAGGGGCGGGCCCTTCTCGTCCTCACGGTGGCACCGCCATGCAGCACCGCGAGGAGTATGGGGGGAACGGCTCAGCCGAAGCGCCCGGAGATGTAGTCCTCCGTGGCCTGCACCGACGGGTTGGAGAAGATGCGCTCCGTGTCGTCGATCTCGATGAGCCGGCCCGGCTGGCCCACCGCGGCCAGGTTGAAGAACGCGGTGCGGTCGGAGACGCGCGCGGCCTGCTGCATGTTGTGCGTCACGATGACGATCGTGAAGCGCTCCTTCAGCTCGCCGATCAGGTCCTCGATGGCGAGGGTCGAGATCGGGTCCAGGGCCGAGCAGGGCTCGTCCATGAGGAGGACCTGCGGCTCCACCGCGATCGCCCGCGCGATGCACAGACGCTGCTGCTGACCACCGGACAGACCCGAGCCGGGCTTGTTGAGGCGGTCCTTGACCTCGTTCCAGAGGTTCGCGCCCTTGAGGGACTTCTCGACGACGTCGTTCAGCTCGGACTTCTTGTACGAGCCGTTCAGACGCAGGCCCGCCGCCACGTTGTCGAAGATCGACATGGTGGGGAAGGGGTTGGGGCGCTGGAAGACCATGCCGATCGTGCGACGCACGGCGACAGGGTCGATGCCCTGGCCGTAGAGGTCCTCGTCGTCGAGGAGGACCTTGCCCTCGACCCGGCCGCCGGGGGTGACCTCGTGCATACGGTTGAGCGTGCGCAGGAACGTCGACTTGCCGCAGCCGGAGGGGCCGATGAACGCCGTCACCGAGCGCGGCTCGACCGTCATCGAGATGTCTTCGATCGCCTTGTGGGAGCCGTAGTAGGCGGTGAGACCGCTTACGTCGATTCGCTTGGCCATGTCAATCACTGCTTCTTTCGAGGGGGGATGCTGCTGGTCGCTGATATGGCCGCGTCAGCGACCTGTCTTCGGTGCCTTCCAGCGGGCGATGCCGCGGGCCACCAGGTTGAGGATCATCACGAAGGCGATCAGGGCGAGTGCCGCCGCCCAGGCGCGGTCGTACGCCGCGTTCGAACCGGCGCTGTTCGCGTACTGCTGGTAGATGTACAGCGGCAGCGAGGCCTGCGCTCCGGAGAACGGGTTGGTGTTGATGAAGTTCGTGCCCCACACCAGCAGCAGCACCGGGGCGGTCTCGCCCGTGATGCGTGCGACGGCGAGCATGACACCGGTCGTGATGCCGCCGATCGAGGTCGGCAGGACCACCTTGAGGATCGTGCGCCACTTGGGCACGCCGAGCGCCAGGGAGGCCTCGCGCAGCTCGTTCGGTACGAGCTTGAGCATCTCCTCGGTGGAGCGGACCACGACGGGCATCATCAGGATGGCCAGGGCCAGCGAACCGGCGAAGCCGAAGGGCTGCAGGTCCAGGATGAGCATCAGGCTCAGGATGAACAGACCGGCGACGATGGAGGGGATGCCCGTCATCACGTCGACGAAGAAGGTGATGGCGGTGGAGAGCTTGCCGCGCCCGTACTCCACCAGGTAGACCGCGGTGAGCACACCGATCGGCGCCGCGATCAGGGTGGCGAGGCCGACCTGCTCCAGCGTGCCGATGATGGCGTGGTAGATGCCGCCGCCGGGCTCGGAGTCCGCGACCACACCCATCGAGTGGGTCAGGAAGTAGATGTCGAAGACCTTCACACCGCGCTTGACGGTGGTCCAGATCAGGGACGCCAGCGGGATGACCGCGATGATGAAGCAGACCCAGACGAGGCTGGTCGCGACGCGGTCCTTGGCCTGGCGGCGACCCTCGACGCGGGCGGCGATGCCGTACGTACCGAGGACGAAGAGGATTCCGGCGATCAGGCCCCACTGGACCTTGTTGTCGAGACCGCCGGCCAGGCCGATGACCACGGCGACCACGACGGCGCCGGCGGCGATCGCCCACGGCGACCACTTCGGCAGGGTCGCGCCGCGCAGGGTGCTGGGGCGCTTGTCCGTGGCGGGTGCTGAGTGGCTCATGCGTTGGCCCCCGAGTACTCCGCGCGACGGGCGATGATGACCCGGGCCGCGCCGTTGACCAGCAGGGTGATGACGAAGAGGACGAGACCGGAGGCGATCAGTGCGTCGCGGCCGTCAGCGGTCGCCTCGCCGAACTTGCTGGCGATGTTCTGTGCGAAGGTGCCGCCGCCCGGGTCGAGCAGGCTGGCGTTGATGTCGAAGGTCGGCGAGAGGACCGTGGCGACGGCCATTGTCTCACCGAGTGCGCGGCCGAGACCCAGCATCGACGCGGAGATGACGCCGGAGCGGCCGAAGGGCAGCACCGACATGCGGATGACCTCCCAGCGCGTGGCGCCGAGGGCCAGCGCGGCCTCCTCGTGCATCTGCGGGACCTGGCGGAAGACCTCGCGGCTCACGTTGGTGATGATCGGCAGGATCATGATCGCGAGCAGGATGCTGACGGTGAGCATCGAGCGGGGCGCGCCGCCCTGCCACTCGAAGATGCCGGTCCAGCCGAAGTACTTGTCCAGCCAGCCGAAGAGGCCGGTCATGTGCGGCACCAGGACGAGGGCGCCCCACAGGCCGTAGACGATGGACGGCACGGCGGCGAGCAGGTCGATCACGTAGGCGACCGGACCGCTCAGCCTGCGCGGTGCGTAGTGCGTGATGAACAGCGCGATGGCGACCGCGACGGGGACCGCCAGGGCCATGGCGATGATCGAGGAGACCACCGTGCCGAAGGCCAGGACGGCGATGCCGAAGACCGGCGGGAGGGTGTTGGTGTTCCACTCGAAGGTGGTGAGGAAGTTGCCGTGGTCCCTGCTGATCGCGAGCGAGGCGCGATAGGTGAGGAAGACCGCGATGGCGGCCATGATCACCAGCAGGAAGATGCCCGACCCGCGGGAGAGACCGAGGAAGATCCGGTCACCGGGTCGGGTGGCGCCGCGGCTCGCGCTCTTCTGCACGGCCAGGGAAGGCTGAGGGGTGGGGGGAGGTGCTTCGTCTGTGTTCTGTGTCGATATGTCCATCGGGATCTCCGGTCTGCAGAGCCGTACTCGGTGTGCGGCTCCTGGCGGCGGTGCACCGGACGGTGCGGCCCGGCCCCGTTCGGGGCCGGGCCGCACACTCAGGTCAGCTCAGGCCCGCGATGGTGGTGCGGACCTTGGTGATGATGTCGGCCGGGATCGGCGCGTAGTCGATGGAGGAGAGGACCTTCTGGCCGTCCTCGCTCGCGATGTAGGTCAGGAACGCCTTCGTGGCGGCCAGGGTGTCCGACTTGTTGCCCTTGTCGCAGACGATCTCGTACGTGACCAGGGTGATCGGGTAGGCGCCCTCGGCCTTGGTGGCGCGGTTCAGCTCGAGCGAGAGGTCCTTGCCCGTGCCGACGACCTTGGCGTCCGCGATGGCCTTGGTGGCGTTGTCGACGGTGGCGTCGACCGGGGCGCTGGCGCCCGTGTCGATGCTGGCCGCCTTGATGCCGTCCTTGGCGAACGACAGCTCCATGTAACCGATGGCGCCGGAGGTCTGCTTCACCTGCTGGGCGACACCCGAGGACTGCGGAGCGGACTGGCCGCCCTTGGCCTGCCAGGCCTTGCCGCCGGAGTACTTCCAGTCGGCGGGGGCCGCGGCGATCAGGTACTTGGTGAAGTTGTCCGTGGTGCCGGACTCGTCCGAGCGGTGGAACGCCTGGATCTTGAGGTCGGGCAGCTTGACGCCCGGGTTCAGCTTCGCGATCGCCGCGTCGTTCCAGTTCTTGATCTTGTCGTTGAAGATCTTGGCGACGGTCGAGGCGTTCAGGACCAGCTTGTCGACGCCCGGGACGTTGAAGCCGACCGCGATCGGGCCGCCGACCATCGGGAGGTCGATGCCCTGGCCGCCACCGGTGCACATCTTCTTGGAGGCGGCGACCTCTTCGGGCTTCAGCGCGGAGTCCGAGCCGGCGAAGGCGACCTGGCCCTGGGTGAACGCCGTGACGCCGGCGCCGGAGCCGCCGCCCTTGTAGTTGATCTGCACGCCGGAGCAGGCGGCGCTGAACTCCTTGACCCAGGCGTCGATCGCGTTCTTCTGCGCGGACGAGCCGTCGGCCAGCAGCTGGCCCTTGGCGTCGTCGCACTTGATCGAGCTGGCGGAGCCCGTGGTCGAGCCGCCCGTCGCGCTGCTCTTGGTGCCGGTGTCGTCGGAGCCGCACGCCGTGAGGGCCAGGGCGCCGGAGACGGCGACAGCACCGAGCGAAAGGGCGCGAAGCCGGTTCTTGCGCTGAAGCTTCACTGTTGGGGTGTTCCTTCCAGGAGCCGCCGTCTGGGTGGCGGCGTGCGAAGTGTGTGTCATGCGGAGGCCACACACAGGAGGCGTTCCGCACCGGGTAAGGCCGAAATTAGGCAGATCAGGTGAAGGCGTCGACGGTCGTAAGTGAACGGGGGGTGAACCCCTGTGGGCGGTGCGGTGAGGTCACGGAACGCTTACGTCGAGGACACGGGCGGATCCCGATCGGGATAACGGTGTGTGACGAGTCATGTGCGTATCCGCACGAACGTAGTCCCCGCGCCGTGGCGGGTCACATCGGCCCGGCCGCCGCGCCGGACCGGACCGGCCCTAGGACAGATGCAGCACGCTCAGCAGGGCGTCCACCAGGTCGGCGTCCCTGGGCTGGGTCAGGCGGTCGCGGGCCGCGGCGGGGGAGAGCCACAGGACGCGGTCGACCTCGTCGTTCGGAGTGAAGCGGCCGTCCGTCGCCTCGGCCGCCCAGTAGCGGACCTCCTTGGGCCGGCCGGCGACGGGATAGTGAACGGTGGGCAGGGCGGCGCCCGGGACGGCGGTGTACCCCGTCTCCTCCTCGACCTCCCGCAGCGCCCCCGCGAGCGGCTCCTCGCCGCGCTTGAGCTTGCCCTTCGGATGTGACCAGTCGTCGTACTTCGGCCGGTGGACCAGACATATCTCCAGCTCACCGCCGAGTGGCGAGCGGCGCCACAGGACGCAGCCCGCCGCTCGTACGGCCTTGAAGGTGTCCTCGGTCATCGGGCCTCCCTCACGGGGTGCGCACGGCTTCCTTCTGCCAGTTCTGCTGGAACGCGAATCGCGCCGCCTCCACCTCGTGCCGCTGGTCGGCGTGGAGCACGCCGAGCGCGTACGCGGTGGCCGGGGCGATGCGCGGGGTGCGGGCCGCCGACGCGGCGGCCGCGGCCGCCTCCGCCGCGTCCCGGTGCCGGTTGAGGGCCTGGCCCGCGCGGAGCAGTCGTACGTCGATGGGGGCGTCCTCTCCGTACAGGACCTCGCACGCGTAGCGGTGCAGGCGCAGCAGCAGCCGGACCTGGTGCCAGGGGGCGTCCTGGGGTTGGGGTGCGGTGTCCGCGGAGAGGCCGTGCACGAGGGCCTCGGCGTTGTACGGGTGGCCCGCGGTGACCAGGGGCAGCGCGGCGACCGCGTCGGTCAGCCGGTCCGTCGCGGCGGCGGCCAGCGGGCGCAGGTCGGCCGTGGTGGCCGCCGGGGTGAGCGGCACCTCGCTGGCGAGCACGGCGACGCTGTCCGCGACGGCGTGGAAGCGGGAGGAGCCGAGCGCCTGGAGCGCGGCCGAGTGGGCCCGGGTGCGGGCCAGCGTCAGCTGGCGGTCGAGCAGCGCGCCCGCCTTCGCGGCGCCGACGGTCAGACTGCCTTTGGCCGGCGCCCCGGTGTTCCCCGCGGTCTGTGCCGGGAAGCCGGCCGCGCCCGAGAGCCGGTTCAGTGCGCCGAGCAGCCGTTCCAGGCGGGCAGCGTAGGCGTGCTCACGGGCCAGGGTGCCCGAGAGCCACGCCAGTTCGGGCCGCATGCCCTCCGACCAGTCCGTGTCGAGCATCGGTCGGAAGGTGTGCAGGGTGCCGCTGATGCGGCGGGCCGAGCGGCGCAGGGCGCGCGCCGCGTCGACGGATTCCCCCGGGCCGTAACCCCCCGAGCCGTGCTCCCCCGTTCGCGAAAGGTCTCGCGACACGTTTCTTGACACGTTTCCCGACACGTCTCGCGCGTCGGTTCGCGCCTCCGTTCTCGGCTTCGCCCGGGCGGCGGCACCCGCTTCGGGGCCGGTCTCCCGGTGCTGTCGCAGAGAGCGGAGGAACTCCGTGGCCTGGGCCCTCAGGTAGCCCGCGAGGGCGTCCCCCGACACGGGCCCGGCCGGGGAGTCGGTGGGGGGTTCAAGGTGTTGCTGTGCCACGCCGGCGCCTCCGGGCGTCTATGAGCATCTCCTGGACGTTGCGCAGGGGTTGGCCGTCCGCGTCGGTCGAGTGCCGGGTCCACTCGCCGTCCGGGCCCAGGTGCCAGGAGGCGGTGGTGTCGGACATCCCGGTCTCGAACAGCCGGTTGAGGGCTGCGCGGTGGGCCGGGTCGGTGATCCTGACCAGGGCCTCGATCCGCCGGTCCAGGTTGCGGTGCATCATGTCCGCGCTGCCGATCCAGACCTCCGGTTCTCCGCCGTTGCCGAAGCCGAAGACGCGGGAGTGTTCGAGGAAGCGGCCGAGCACGGACCGTACGCGTATGTTTTCGGACAGGCCCGTGACGCCCGGCCGGACCGCGCAGATGCCGCGCACCCACACGTCGACGGGCACTCCGGCCTGGGACGCGCGGTACAGCGAGTCGATGAGCGCCTCGTCCACCATCGAGTTGCACTTGATGCGGACGTAGGCCGGGCGTCCGGCCTTGTGGTGCTGGACTTCCTTGTTGATCCGCGCGATCAGGCCGTCGCGCAGGGACTTGGGAGCGACGAGCAGCCGGCGGTAGGTCTCGCGGCGTGAGTAGCCGGAGAGCCGGTTGAAGAGGTCGGACAGGTCCGCGCCGACCTGCGGGTCGGCGGTGAGCAGGCCGAGGTCCTCGTACAGCCGGGCGGTCTTCGGGTGGTAGTTGCCGGTGCCGACGTGGGAGTAGCGCCGGAGCGTCTCCCCCTCCTGCCGGACGACCAGCGACAGCTTGCAGTGGGTCTTCAGCCCGACCAGCCCGTACACCACATGGCAGCCCGACTCCTCCAGCTTGCGGGCCCACTTGATGTTGGCCTGTTCGTCGAAGCGCGCCTTGATCTCGACGAGGACGAGGACCTGCTTGCCGGACTCGGCGGCGTCTATCAGCGCGTCGACGATCGGCGAGTCGCCCGAGGTCCGGTACAGCGTCTGCTTGATGGCCAGCACGTCCGGGTCGGCCGCCGCCTGCTCCAGGAAGGCCTGTACGGAGGTGGAGAAGGAGTCGTACGGGTGGTGCAGCAGGACGTCGCGCTCGCGCAGGGCGGCGAAGATGTCGGGCGCGGACGCCGACTCGACCTCGGCCAGGTCGCGATGCGTTCCCGCGATGAACTTCGGGTACTTCAGTTCGGGCCGGTCGAGGGCGCCGATGCCGAAGAGGCCGGTGAGGTCCAGGGGACCCGGCAGCGGGTACACCTCCGCCTCGGAGATCTTCAGTTCCCGTACGAGGAGATCGAGGACGTACCGGTCGATCGACTCCTCGACCTCCAGACGCACCGGCGGCCCGAAGCGGCGCCGCATGAGCTCCTTCTCCAGGGCCTGGAGCAGGTTCTCGGCGTCGTCCTCCTCGACCTCCAGGTCCTCGTTCCTGGTCAGCCGGAAGGTGTGGTGCTCCAGCACCTCCATGCCCGGGAACAGCTCCTCCAGGTGCGCCGCGATCACGTCCTCGATGGGGACGTAGCGGTTCGGGGAGGCCTCCAGGAAGCGGGAGAGCAGCGGCGGGACCTTGACGCGCGCGAAGTGCCGGTGGCCGCTGACCGGGTTCCGTACGACGACCGCGAGGTTCAGGGACAGACCCGAGATGTACGGGAAGGGGTGCGCGGGGTCGACCGCCAGCGGGGTCAGCACCGGGAAGATCTGGTGCCGGAAGAGGGTGAAGAGGCGGGCCTGCTCCTTCTCCGTCAGTTCACTCCAGCGGACCAGGTGGATGCCCTCCTCCGCGAGCGCGGGGGCGACGTCCTCCTGGTAGCAGGCCGCGTGCCGGGCCATGAGCTCGCGCGAGCGGGCCCAGATCATCTCCAGGACCTCGCGGGGCTGCAGGCCGGAGGCGGACTTGGTGGCCACGCCGGTCGCGATGCGGCGCTTCAGTCCGGCCACCCGGACCATGAAGAACTCGTCCAGGTTGCTGGCGAAGATCGCCAGGAAGTTCGCCCTTTCGAGCAGGGGCGTGCTCGGGTCCTCGGCGAGCTCCAGCACCCGCTCGTTGAACGCCAGCCAGCTGCGCTCGCGGTCGAGGAACCGGCCCTGCGGCAACATGATGCCGTCCTGCACCAGGTCCTCGTAGGCGTCGAGGTCGGCGTCGATGTCGGGCTCGAGGTCGGAGACGTTCGCCGCCACGGTGTGCGGGCGGTGGGCGGCTATGGAGCCGACGGAGGGCTGCGGGTGCTGGACCGGTGCCTGGGCGCTGGGCTGGTTCATGGCCCCATTCTTCCGCGCCGGGAGCGAGACCGGCGCGTCGGAGAGCGCGAGCGGCAGCGGGGTGAGGCGGATGTTCCCGTTCCGCGACCCCGGCACCGCCTCGCTCCCCGTCGTCGGAGAGGTCTCGTGCTCCGGCGGAGGCGACGGCTCTGGCACGGCGGGCTTCATTGACTGAGCGTCGCAAGCCCGTCTGAATCGATGGTTACGGCGACATGACGTGCGGGATATCGGGGAGCGGCTCCCGGGCGACTACATGCCCGGGGGCCGTGTACGCCCCACCCCCCGTGGGGGGCGTACACGGCCGCCGGTGTGCGGGGGAGCTATGCGGTGCGGCGGCGCAGCAGCCGGAAGGCGGCGGCGGTGGCCGCGGCGGTCACGGCGAGGACGATGCCGGTCTCCATGAGGTGGAGGGGCCAGAAGTGGGAGTCGGGGTGGTAGACGGAGTAGTACCCGGTGATCCCGTGGTCGGCCAGGCACTGTTCGGCCCTCGTGCCCGTGCCGTTGCAGTGTCCGTACTCGGGGTTCGCCACGCGTTTTCCGTGGACGATCACCCCGTTGGTCAGCTGCCAGGCGGTGTCGGGCGGGTCGAACCGGGCGGTGCCGGTACGGGTGACCGAGGGCCACAGGTCCGTGCGGCACCTCTGCATGAGCTGGTTGAGCATCAGCATCACGGCGAAGGAGACGCCGAGGGCGGGCAGCGAGCGGCGCAGCACCAGTCCGGCGAGTGCGCCGACGGCCAGCGCGCACAGGCCGTACGCCACCGTCGCGGGGCCGCGGGCGACGAAGACGTTGGCGGAGGTCCAGCCGCTGCCCAGCCGGTCCGGGTTGATCCACCAGGCGTGGCGGAACACCGGCACCAGCACCGCACCGCCGACGGTGATCAGCAGCGCGGGCAGGGCGAGCTTGGTGACCAGCCAGCGTACGGGGGTCACCGACTGGGTCCAGGCGAGCTGGGCGGTGTCTGTCTCCAGCTCGCGGGCGACCAGGGCGGCGCCCGCCCAGGCCGCGACGGCGAGGAAGGAGTAGCACAGCAACGTGGCAGCCAGGCGGACGGCGCCGTCGTAGTCGAGCGTGGCCTTGATGGTGCAGGTGTCGTGGTGTGCGCAGTAGGCCAGCTCGGCGCGGGCGGCGTCCGCCTTGACCCCGGCCGTCCACAGCAGGAACCCGGTGACGGCGGCCACGAACGCGGCCCAGCCGAGCAGCGCCGCGCGGTGCAGGCGCAGGACGGTCCAGGGCAGGCCGTTGACGGCGGCGCTCACTGGCGGACCTCCTTCGAGGCGGTACCGGTCCGGTGGTTCAGCAGCCGGAAGGCGACAAAGGCCGCCAGTGCGGTGATGACGAGGGTGAGGCCGGTCGCCACGAGCTGGAGAGGCCAGTAGTGGGAGTAGGGGTGCCAGTCGCTGTAGAAGCTGACGGCGTCGAGCCTGTCGTAGAGGTGGCGGCAGGCCGTGTAGCGGCTGCTGCCGCAGTACGGGTCGGGCAGCTGGGCGCCGGTGGAGGTGAGGAGGCCGTGGTGGAGGGTGAGGCCCCCACCGACGGGGCCGTCGTTCTTGAGGCTGCTGACGGTCCGCACGGTCGGCCAGAGGTAGGGCAGCGCCACGCCGGCGGCGATCCGGACGGCACCGGTCGCCAGCGTCGCCACGACGAGCGCGCCCAACGAGCGGCGCAGCGTGAGGCCGGCGAGCGCGCCGACGGCCAGGCCGCACAGGGCGAAGGCGACGGTGGTCGGTCCGTTGGCGTGGAACGTGAAGGACTCGCTCCAGTTCTTGGCGCTGTGGATCCGGCCCTGGCTCCTGGCCCACACCTGGTGGTGCAGTGCGACCAGCACGCTTGTCCCGGCGGTGATCAGCGCGGCAGGGAGTGTCAGCTTGACCACCAGCCAGCGGGCCGGGGAGATGGACTGGGTCCAGGCGAGGTGCGCGGTGCCGTTCTCCATTTCGCGGCCCACGAGCGAGGCGCCCGACCAGGCGGCGACGAGGAGCGGCAGGAAGGTCACCGCGAAGGTGGCGTACTGGGAATACGACTTGTACCTGAGGAGCGCGTCCTGGTCGTAGGAGCAGTTGGCCGTCGTGCAGCGGTCGTACTGCCGCCAGGCCTCGGCCGCCGCGTCCATTCCCGGGCCGTACAGCCACAGCAGCAGCGCCCCGAGAGCGACGAACAGACCGGCCCAGATGTAGAGCGCCGGGCGGTGCAGCAGCAGCACCGCGCGTACCAGGCCGCGCGAGGTGGACGGGCGGCGCGGGGGCGCCGCCGTGCTGCCGGGGGCGGTGAGCGCGGTCATGCGGCGGACTCCTCGGCGGACGTGCGGGCGGGCGCGAGGATCAGCGCGGGGGCCTCGGGGTTGCGCAGATGCGCGAGGACCAGCTCCTCCAGGGAGGGCGTGGTGACGTGGGCGTCCAGTCCGCCGGAGAACGGGCCCTGCGGGCGGATCAGGGCGGTCAGCTGACGCCCCGTGGTGCGGGATTCGACCACGGTGTGCGGGGCGAGGTCGCGGACCGGCCCGGTGGTCAGGGTGTGCGCGTCCAGCAGGTCGTCCAGGTCGCCGGCCAGTCGTACCTGACCGCCGCCTATCAGCAACAGGTAGTCGCAGGAGCCTTCCAGCTCGGCGACGACGTGCGAGGACATCACGACCGTCGTGCCGTACTGGGCGGCCTCGGCCATCAGTGTGCCCATCAGCTCGTGGCGGGCGAGCGGGTCGAGGTCGGCCATCGGTTCGTCCAGGAGCAGGAGTTCGGGCCGCTTGCCGAGGGCGAGGGCGAGCGCCACGCGGGTGCGCTGGCCGCCGGAGAGCGTACGGACCTTGGCCTTCGGGTCCAGCCCGCCGTTCTCGTACGTGATCCGCTCGGCGACCGAGGCGTCCCAGCGGGCGGGGTTGAGCTCGTGCCCCAGGCGCAGTGTCTGGGCCACCGTGAGCTGCGGGTACAGCGGCTTGTCCTGGGCGATGTACGCGATGCGTTCGCGCGCGGCGGCCGGGTGACTGCCGAGCACGGTCAGGGAGCCCTCGGTGGGGGCGAGCAGTCCGGCGGCGTGGGCCAGCAGGGTCGACTTGCCCGCGCCGTTGGGTCCGACGAGGGCGCAGACGCGTCCTGCGGGGAGCCGGAAGGAGCACTCGCGCAGTGCCCAGCCCCCGCGCCGCCCGAACCGCTTGCCGAGCCCGGCCGCCTCCATGGCGGTGTCGCTCATTGATTGTCTCCCTTGCTGAACTTTTCCAGTACGGCGGTGAAGAGCGCCGCCACGTCGTCTTGGTCGAGCCCTGCCCCGCGGGCCCTGGCGGCCCAGTCGTCGAGCTCGGCGCGCAGGGGCGAGTCGGCGGGGGCGGCGCCCAGTGAGCGCTTCACGAAGGTGCCGAGGCCGCGTCTGGCCTCGACCAGGCCCTCGCGCTCCAGTTCGCGGTAGGCCTTCAGGACGGTGTTCGGATTGATCGCCGTGGCCTCGACGACCTCGCGGGCCGTGGGGAGCTTGTCGCCCGGTTCGAGCAGGCCCAGGCGCAGGGCCTGTTTGGTCTGCTGGACGATCTGGACGTAGGTGGCGACACCGCTGCGCCGGTCGATGCGGTACTCGACCACTCGGACAACCACCCTTTCACTAATTGAGTAGTGAAAGGGTGGTGCAAGGGGGTGCCCGGAGTCAAGCCCGAAGGGTGCGAGGGCAGGCCTGAGGGGTGCGAGGGCAGGCCTGAGGGGTGCGGCGGCACGCCAGAAAATTCGATGCCGGATGCGTGAACCGATCGGCGGGGCTCGTCCGATGAGGGGATGTGAGGGAAACGAGAAGCGACGGGGAGCTGCTGCGGGCCATCGCGGCGGACGCGGACCGCCGCGCCTTCGAGGAGCTGTACCGGCGGTATGCGCCGTGGCTGACCGCGCGGCTGCGCGGCCGGTGCGCCGATGCCGGGGTCGTCGACGACGTCGTGCAGGAGACCTTCCTCGCCATCTGGCGCGGCACCGCGAGTTACCGGGAGGAGGGGGACGCGGCGGGCTGGCTGTGGCGCATCGGCTCGCGACGCCTGATCGACACACTGCGCGGCGACGGCGCACGCGGCCGGTTGCGCCAGACACTGGCCCGCTTCCGCCACCGGCACGAGGCCTCCGCCGAGGAGCGCGTCCTGGCCGGGGTCGAACACGGCGACCTCGCGGGCGCGTTGATACGGCTCTCGCCCGAGCTGCGCGCGGTCCTCCAGGCCACGGTGATCGACGGACTCACGACCCGGGAAGCGGCCGTCCTGCTCGGCATTCCGCCCGGCACGGTCAAGACGCGGGCCCTGCGGGCGCGCAAGCAGTTGCGGGAGGAGCTGGCATGAGCGGCAACGACGGCGAGGGCATCGGCGGAGACCGCGAGGACAGGGGTGGAGGTGGAGAGAACGTGAGCGGGTTGGGCGAGGACACGGCCGACTTCGGCACGTCCGGCGCAGGCGCGACCGAGGCCGACGGCTTTTCGGACGGGCGGTGGCACGCGGATGCCGAGGATCTCCGGGCCTATGCGCGGGGCGGGCTGGCGGCACCCCGGCTCTGGTCCGTCGACACCCACCTCATGGCGTGCGCGCCCTGCCGGGAGGTGCTCGCCACCGTGAGCGATCCGGTCGTGCTGGACGCCGGATGGGAGCGGCTCGACGCCGAGCTGGACGCGCCCCGACCAAGGCTGTTCGAGTCGCTGCTGGTGCGGATCGGTGTCGCCGACCACACGGCACGGCTGCTGGCCGCCACGCCCGTGCTGCGTCGTTCCTGGCTGGGCGCGGTCGCCCTCGTCCTCCTCATGACGGTGGTGGCGACCGACGCCGGACGGGGCTCGGCCTCACCCACGTTCTTCCTGGCCCTCGCCCCGCTGCTCCCGCTCGCCGGGGTCGCGCTGTCGTACGGACCGGTGCTCGACCCGACGTACGAGATGGCCGTGGTGTCACCGCTGCACGGATTCCGGCTGCTGATGATCCGCACCGTGGCCGTGCTCACCACCGGCCTCGTCCTGAACGGACTCGCGAGCCTCGCACTCCCCGCGTACGGGCTGCGCGCGCTGGCCTGGCTGCTGCCCGCCCTCGCCCTCACCGGGACGGGGCTCGCCCTGACGGCCCGCTGGGGGCCGGTCCTTCCGCCCTGCCTGGTCGGCGGAGCGTGGGTCACGCTGCTGCTGGTGGCCCAGGCGAAGGCCCACGGCGGCACCCTCGCGCCGTTCACGGCACTCGGTCAGGGCGTCGCCGGCGCGGTCGCGGCACTGGCCGCCGGGCTGCTCTATCTCGTACGGGACCGGTTCGACTTCTCCCCCGCGCACGCCCCCTTCGCCGACTACACCGACTTCTCCGACAGGAGCGCCGCATGACCCCCACCGTCTCCGCCTCCGGGCTCACTCTTCGGTACGGCGGGACCGTCGCCCTCGACGACGTCTCCCTGCGCCTGAGCGAGGGCGTCACCGGACTGCTCGGGCCCAACGGCGCCGGCAAGACCACCCTGTTGCGGGTGCTCGCCACCGCCGTGCCCGCCGACCGGGGAGCCTTCACGGTGCTCGGGCACGACCCCGGCACGCCCACCGGGCGCCTGAACGTGCGGCGCGCGCTGGGCTATCTGCCGCAGACCCCGGCATTCCACCCAGACTTCTCGGCCTTCGAGTTCGTTGACTACGTGGCGATCCTGAAGGAGCTGACGGACCGCTCCGCCCGGCACCGGGAGGTGAGGCGCGTGCTGGAGACCGTCGACCTGTCCGACGTACGGGGCAAGCGCATCAAGAGGCTCTCCGGCGGTATGCGCCAGCGGGTCGGGCTGGCCGCAGCGCTGGTCGGCGACCCCGGCTTCCTCGTCCTGGACGAGCCGACCGTCGGCCTGGACCCCGAACAGCGCATGCGGTTCAGGGAAATGATCGCCGAGGCCGGTGAGGGGCGCACGGTCCTGCTCTCCACCCACCAGACCGAGGACGTCGCGATGCTCTGCCACCGCGTGATCGTCATGGTCCGCGGCGGCATCCGCTTCGAGGGCACCCCGGCCGAGCTGACCGCGCGGGCGGCGGGGCGGGTGTGGAGCAGTACGGCCCGCGACCCCGGCGCGAGAGCCGGCTGGCGTACGGGCACGGGTTCCTTCCGCAATGTCGGCGACCCGCCCAAGGGCGCCGAACTCCTCGAACCAACCCTGGAGGACGGCTACTTGCTCACTCTCGACGGCGAGCCGGCGGAGGTGGCGGCATGAGCGAGCTGGTGACCCGCACGGTCGTGGAGGAGGCGGCCCCCACGGGGGTGGAGCCGCCCACCCAGGACCCGCACCCGAACAGGGCGAGGGCCGTCATCGCCCTCGCCCGCTTCGAGGCCCGCGAACTGCTGATGCAGATCCCGGTGCTCATCTTTCTCCTCCTGTACATCGTCTACATCGTCCGGAGGATGTTCTTCGGCGGGGAGGGCATGGACGACTATCCGGTCCTCCAGGATGTCGACCGCTCCACCCAGACCGCCCCCCTGCTCCTCGCCCTCGTGCTGTTCATCAGCGTCAACCGCGCCGTGCTCCGCTCCCGCAGACACGGCACCGACCGACACTTCGACGTGCTGGTCATGGAGCCGTGGCGGCGCTCGCTGGCCCATGCCCTGTCGGCGGTGCCGTACGCGGTGTTCACCGCTCTGGTCGTGGGGTTGGAGTTCACCTGGGCGGCCCTGAAGCCCGGCGCGGTCGGCCACGGCTCGCTCGCCGAACTGCTCGTGGGCCCGCTGTCGATACTCCTCGCCGGAGTCCTCGGCGTCCTTCTCGCGCGGTCGATCCCCTTCGCGTTCGTCGTCCCGCCCTTCCTCCTCGGTGTGTACGTCCTCACCGCCCTCGTGTCCGCGAGCACACAAGGCACGCACTGGGTGCGATGGCTGGCGCCGGTGGTCACCGAGGAAGGCGCCCACCCGTTCCCCTCCGACCTGCTGGGCCGCCCGGCCGCCTGGCACGTGCTGTATCTGGTGGGGCTCATCGTGCTGCTGCTGTGCGTCGCGCTGCTCGTCAACGGCGGTCGTACGCTCAGGATCAAGGTGGTCACAGCTCTAGCCCTCGCTGCCATGGCCCTGGGCATCGCCGGGCAGGCCCCGGGTGACTCGGCCGCGCTGACCGAGGCACGCGTGAAGGCGTCGGCCACCCCGGAGAAGGTGCAGACCTGCGTCGCGCACGAAAGGTCGACGTACTGCGCCTACCCCGAGTGGGCCGGCCAGACCGCCGACTGGGCCGAGGTGGTCCAGCGTGTCCAGTCCCTCGCGGGCGGCCCGGCCGCGGCCGAGCGGCTGACCGTACGGCAGCGGGTCGACGCCAGCTACGGCCTGGAGGGCGACGCCGCGCTCGACCCGTCCAATGCGCCGGGGGTGGTGACCGTCACCACACGCTGGGGTGGCAACCGGATCCCGGAGTTCGCCGTGGGGGTGGCCTCTGTTCTGGTGACGGGGGACGAGACGTCCAGCAGCGAAGTGTGTGACGCCCGCGCGGTGATCATCATGTGGCTGGCGCTGGCCTCGGAGTCCCACCCGCTGACCGTGCTGCGCCATGTCCGTATCGACGACTCCATCAGCGGCGGAGGGGTCGCCCTCGCGCCCACGAACCCGGTCTCCATGACCGCCGCACAGACAGAGGTGATCAAGGAGTTGCTGCAGAAGCCCCGCTACAGCGTCATCCCCAGGGTGAAGGCCCACTGGGCGGAGCTCACGTCTCCCAAGACGACGACGGCCCAGGTGGCTCAGCTGCTGGGAGTGCGGGCGCCGACCGGCCCGGGCGCGCTGAACGTCAAGACATGCGAGGAGTGACCGTGCTCGACAACGCAGGTACGGCCGGCGGTGCGGAGAGCGCCGGGAGCGTGGGAACCGCGGAAAGCGGGGTGACTGTGGGAAGCGGGAGGACGGCGGGTGGCATCCCGTCCCGAGGGCGCCCCTACGACGTGGTCCGTGCCCTTCTCCGTCCCCTCTTCCGTACGCTCCCCCGGCGCACCCTGGTGGCCGGTGCCGTAGTGGGGCTGCTGTTCACCGGGATCCCGCGGTTGTTCGCCCTCCCGATCGACGTGTGGGCCGGCCTCAACCTCCTGCGGGCCGCCGCGCTCACCTTCGCTCTGGGCCTGGCCTTCCTGCTGGACGATCCGGCCCGCCACATCACCACGGCGGTGCCGACCCGGCGTCCGGTGCGGGTCGGCCTGCGGGTGGCGCTCGTCGCCCCGTCGGCCGTGCTCTGGTGGACGGCCGCGCTGTTCCTCATACCGGAGCAGGCCCGGCCGCCGGTGGGCGCCATGACCTTGGAGGCCACCGCCACGGCGGTGCTCGCGCTGGCGGTCGCGGCGGTCATGGTGCGGTTCAGCGACCGGGCCGAGCCGGGGGGCGTGGTGTGCGTCGGACTACTGGCCACGGCGGTGGTGGCGCCCCTGCTGCTCCCCGACCGGTGGACGCTCTTCCCCGTGCCGTCCGCCCCGCGCTGGGACGGCGCCCACGAGACATGGGCGGTGGTCCTGGTCGCCGCGGCGCTGGCCGGGGCGTGGTCCTGCGTGGAACCCCTACGGAGGTGGCGGCCCGCAGCCTTCGCTCACCGGTGACACGAAGACGCGGGCGCGGACCGACGGTCAGGACTCGCTTCGGTACATCAGGTCCGTCTCGTGCGTGCGGAAGCCGAGCCGCTCGTACACGGTCAGGGCCGCCTTGTTGTCGGCATCGACGTAGAGCATGGCGGTCGGAAGGCCCTGCCGGGCGAGGTGACGGAGCCCGATCGTGGTGAGGGCCTTGCCGAGGCCACCGCCCTGGGCGCCGGGGCGGACGCCGAGGACGTACACCTCACCGAGGCCCTCCTCGGCGTGGACCTTCGTCCAGTGGAAGCCGATGAGTTCGTCGCCGCGGAAGGCGAGGAAGAACCCGGCCGGGTCGAACCACGCCTCGGCCTTGCGGTCGTCCAGGTCACGCTGGGTGAGGGAGCCCTGCTCGGGGTGGTGGGCGAAGGCCTCGGCGTTCAGGGCGAGCCAGGCCGCGTCGTCCCGGTCCGGCACGAAGGTGCGGACGCTCACGCCGTCCGCGAGCTTCGGCTCGGGCAGGTCGAGGTCGGTCAACGACCGCCGCAGCTGACGCAGTTCGCGGAAGAGGGTGAGGCCCAGGACCTGGGAGAGATGACGGGCGGCGGAGTGGCCGCCGTGTGCCCACACGCGCAGCCGCTTGCCGGACTCGGCGAGCAGGGCCGAGCCCAGGGCCCGACCGTGGCCGTGGCCGCGGTACGCCGGGTGCACGACCAGCTCGGCGGCCGGGGCCTCCACCGGGTCGGTGTCCTCCAACTGCGCGTACCCGACCAGCTCGTCGCCGAGGGTCAGCAGCAGATGGCGCACGCCCTCGCGGGCGCCGCCCTTCAGCTGGAGCCGGCCCTGCTCGGAGACCGCCTGCTGCCCGTCGGCCCGGGCGGCCTCCGCGAGCAGCCGGAGCACGTCCTCGGCCTGGGCCGGGGAGAGCGCGGTGTGTGTCTCGATGGAGCGGGTGAGGGCGTGGGGCGCGGTGTCGTCGCTGGTCATGGATACGAGGGTACGGCGCGGTGTTTTGCGGACAAGGAGTTGCGCCGAGTCGATGTAGGGCGTGGCGGGGTGCGGAGGAGTTTTTGTCAGATGGTGGTGAGGCGATGGCAACCAGTCTGTAACCCCGAACCCCCTGTTGCGCTACGCGCGTTGATTCTAAAGTGCGCGTAAAACCACAGCCGTCCCACAGTTCTCGCAGCTCATGCAGCACCCACGGCTCGGACAGTTCCGACGGCTCCGACAGCTCCCAGGGGGGAACCCATGCCGCCGACGCCCCG
Source organism: Streptomyces sp. NBC_01450 (assembly GCF_036227505.1). NCBI lineage: Bacteria > Bacillati > Actinomycetota > Actinomycetes > Kitasatosporales > Streptomycetaceae > Streptomyces > Streptomyces sp. NBC_01450. The sequence goes on from NZ_CP109480.1 coordinate 6,231,414, forward strand.
GCACAGACGTACCCATCGCATCCTCGCCGCCGCCGCTGGACTGGCCACCGTCGGTGCCCTGGCGGCCGCGATGCCCGCGAGCGCAGGGCAGGACAGGTCGACCCCGCACCACCACCCCGGCAGCGGCCGCTACCAGGACGTACAGCTGCTGTCATTCAACGACCTGCACGGCAACCTGGAGCCGCCGACCGGGTCGTCCGGCCGGGTCTCGCAGCTCCAGGCGGACGGCACGACGAAGTCGATCGACGCGGGCGGTGTCGAGTACCTCGCCACGCATCTGCGCGAGGCCCGCAAGGGCAACAAGTACTCGATCACGGCCGCCGCCGGAGACATGGTCGGCGCCTCCCCGCTGATCTCCGGGCTCTTCCACGACGAGCCCACGATCGACGCGCTGAACAAGCTCGACCTGGATGTGACGAGCGTCGGCAACCACGAGTTCGACGAGGGCGCCAAGGAGCTGGCCCGCCTGCAGAACGGCGGCTGCCACCCCACGGACGGCTGCTACGACAAGAAGGCGAAGTTCCGGGGCGCCGACTTCCCGTACCTCGCGGCGAACGTCACCGACGAGAAGACCGGCAAGCCGATCCTCAAGCCCTACTGGGTGTGGAAGAAGAACGGCGTCAAGGTCGGCTTCATCGGAGTGACATTGGAAGGCACGCCGAACATCGTGTCGGCCGACGGCGTCAAAGGACTGAAGTTCGGCGACGAGGTCGAGACGATCAACAAGTACGCCAAGGTGCTCCAGCGCCAGGGCGTGAAGTCGATCGTCGCGCTGATCCACGAGGGCGGCGCGCCCGCGTCGACGGCGTACAACTACGACTGCGACAGCCCCGGCGCCGGTGACGGCATCTCCGGGCCGATCGTCGACATCGCCAAGAACGTCACGCCGGCCGTGGACGCCCTGGTCACCGGGCACACCCACCAGGCGTACGCGTGCACCATCCCGGACCCGGCGGGCAACCCGCGCATGGTGACGTCGGCCTCGTCCTTCGGCCGCCTCTACACGGACACGACGCTGACGTACGACCGCTGGACCGGCGACATCGCGCGTACGGCGGTGAAGTCCGCGAACCACGTGGTCACCCGTGACGTGGCGAAGGCCGCCGACATGACGTCCCTGATCAGCAAGTGGAAGACGCTCTCCGCCCCGATCGCCTCGCGCCCCATCGGCTACATCGCGGGCGAGATCGGCAACGCCGGTAACGAGTCCCCGCTCGGCGACATGATCGCCGACGCGCAGCTCGCGTACGCCAAGTCCGTCGACCCGGAGGCCGACCTCGCGGTGATGAACCCGGGCGGCATCCGCGCCGGGCTCACCTACGCCGCGAGCGGCGGTGAGGGCGACGGGGTGGTGACGTACGGGGAGGCGTACACGGTCCAGCCGTTCGCCAACACCGTCAACCTGGTGAACCTCACCGGCGCCCAGGTGATCACGGCACTCCAGCAGCAGGTCAGCGGGGCGAACGGGGCCGCGCCGAAGATCCTGCAGATCTCCAAGGGCCTGACCTACACCCTGGACCTGACGAAGACGGGCGCAGACCGGGTGGTCACCGGTACGGTCAAGCTCAATGGCACGGCGATCGACCCGACCGCCACCTACCGCGTCGCGATGAACTCCTTCCTCGCGGGCGGCGGTGACGGCTTCACCGAACTCGGCAAGGGCGGAGACGTCCTGGTCGGCGGCGACGACCTGGCGGCCTTCGAGTCCTACCTGACGGCCAACTCCTCGGCCACGGCGCCGTACCCGGTGCCGACGGCGGACCGGATCACGGTCGTGCAGTAGTTCTTCACGGACGGTAGTTCCTCAGTTCCTCAGTTCCTTGGTTCCTTACGGAACGGGTGGGGCCGGTACGCGGATGCGTACCGGCCCCACTTTTTTTCGACCTAAATTCTGTGTGAGTAGTGGATTGGTTCCAGGGTCCATCTGAAAATTTGTTTCAGGCGCAATTCATTGAGGTCTTATCCGAATTGGCGATTTCAGGGTCCGGGGTCCCGTAGTGTTTTCCATGTCGAAAGCGAACAGCGCGAACGGCAAAGGGAATTCACCCGCAGGGAACAAGGAGACACCCATGAGCTTCCACAAGATCGCCCCGGTCAAGAAGCACCACAAGCCCGCTCCGGCCCCGAAGCAGCCCGCGAAGCGCCGGCCCGCCGAGCCGGCGCCGGTGGCGAAGAAGCCCGGTCGCCGCCCTGTCGGCAACAAGTAAGCAAGATCCACCCAAAATCGCCAGATCAACCCGCACTCAGCGGACCAATCCCAGCAACGAGAGGGACACTCATGAGCTTCCACAAGATCGCCCCCGTCAAGAAGCACCACAAGGCCGCCCCGGTCGCGAAGCGCGTCGCCCAGCCCGCGCCGAAGCCCGCCGCGAAGAAGGTCGCCGCCCCGAAGAGGCGCCCGGTCGGCCGACAGGGCCAGTAGCAGCCCGCACGAGGCGGGGTCCCCGGGAATTAGAGGTTTCCGGTGGCCCCGCCTCGGCCATGTTCCGGACCGGAAAGGGAAGTTGATTTGATATGCGGGAAGTATGGGAGGCATTCGCACGCTTCTGGCCGCTGACGCGCGGCGACCGCAAATGGCTGCTTCTGATCATCGGCTGCGTGGTCGTGGCCGCGCTCGCCGAGACAGCCTCGATCCTGCTCTTCGCACAGCTCACGGACCACGCCCTGGAGGCCGGTTCGCTCTCCGCGTTCTGGGGGCCGGCCGGAGCCTGGCTGGGCGTCGCCGTGATCGGCGCGATCGTCGGCTACCTCGGCAACTCCCTCGCCGTGTGGACCGCGGAGAGATTCGTCCTGCGCCTGCGCGCGAGTGTCTTCCGGCACGTCCAGGACCTGCCGCCCGACTTCTTCCAGAAGCACCGCCAGGGCGACCTGGTCGAACGGCTCACCGGTGATGTCGAGGCCATCGAGCAGATGGTCGTGTCGGGTGTGGTCGGCACGGTCTCCGCCGCCTTCTCCGCCGTGTTCTACGCCGTGGCCGCGCTCTGGCTGCGCTGGGATCTCGCCCTCGTCACCTTCCTCCTCGCCCCTCTCTTCCTCGTCTCCGCCCGCCGGTTCGCCGGCCGCATCAAGACCGCCTCCCAGGAGGAGCGGGCCGCCGACGGCGCGATCACCTCGGTCGTCGAGGAGTCCCTCGGCAACGTGGTGCTGACCCAGGCCTACAACCGGCGCCGCGCCGAGGAGAAGCGCCTCGACCGCGAGGCGCGCGCCTGGATGCGGGCGTCGGTACGCGGGGCACGGGCGAGCGAGATGTACGAGCAGTTCGTCGAGGTCGTCGAGACGCTCTGCGTGCTCGCGGTGATCGGCCTCGGCGCCTGGGAGATCTCGCAGGAGCGCATGTCGCTGGGCCAGTTGCTCGCCTTCGCCGCGTTCCTCGGGTACCTGTACCCGCCGATCCGCAACCTGGGCCAGCTCGGCCTCACCCTCACCGCCGCGACCGCCGGTGCGGAACGCATCCAGGAGATCCTGGACACCGAACCCGCCGTCACCGACCCCGCCGAGCCCGTCCGGGACTGGCCCGTGCGCGGCTGGGTCAGCTTCCACGGCGCGTCGTTCCGCTACCCCGGCGCCGAGCGCGAGTCCCTGCACGACGTGTCCTTCACCGCGGGACCCGGCGAACTCGTCATCGTCACCGGCCCGAGCGGCGCCGGAAAGTCGACGCTCTCCAAACTCCTCACCCGCTTCTACGACCCCACGGCCGGCGTGGTCTGCCTGGACGGCGTCCCGCTGCCGGACGTGTCCCTGGAGTTCCTGCGCGAGAACGTGGCGCTGCTGCCCCAGGAGACACTGATCCTGCACGGCACGATCCGCGAGAACATCGAGTGCGGCAGGCCGGGAGCGTCCCAGGCGGACATCGAGCGGGCGGCGACGGACGCGGTCGCGCACGACTTCATCAGCGCACTGCCCGACGGGTACGACACCGAGATCGCGCCCGGCACGGCCACCCTGTCCGGCGGCCAGCTCCAGCGGATCGCGATCGCCCGCGCGATGCTGCGCGCCGCGCCCGTCCTGGTTCTCGACGAGCCGACCGCCGGGCTCGACTCGATCGCCGCGCGCCGGGTGGTGCAGCCGCTGCGGCGCTTGATGGCGGGCCGTACGACGATCATGATCACGCACGATCTGAGCCTCGCCCCCGACGCCGACCGGATCCTGGTGGTGGACGGCGGCCGGCTGGTGGAGGCGGGCACGCACGACGAGCTGATGGCGTGGGGCGGGGCGTACGCCCGACTCGCGACGCCGGAACTCGACCACCTGGCGGCGCGGAGCCTGTAGCCCGACCGGTGGCCCCCGACGGCTCGGCGTCTACTTGGAGGGGCTACTTAGCGTCTACTTGGCGGCGCGGAGCGTGTAGCCGAGCCCTCGCACGGTGTGGATGAGCCGCGGTTCGCCGCGGCTCTCCAGTTTCCGGCGCAGGTACATCACGTACACGTCCAGCGTGTTCGATGTCGGCTCGAAGTCGTAGCCCCAGACCTCCTTGAGGATCTGGGCACGGCTGAGGACCCTGGCCGGATGCCGGAGCAGAAACTCCAGCAGGGCGTACTCGGTCCTGGTCAGGTCGAGGGCCCGGTCCGCGCGGGTGACGATGCGGGTGGGCCGGTCCATGGCGAGGTCCCCGAAGGCGAGCCGGTCGTCGAGACGGGGAGCGCACTGTTTCGGCTGTGGGCTGCGGCGCAGCAGGGCCCTGACCCGGGCGAGGAGTTCCTCGGCGGCGAAGGGCTTCATGAGGTAGTCGTCGGCGCCGTTGTCGAGGGCGACGATACGGTCGCCGACCGCGCCCCGGCCGGTGATCATGAGGATGGGGACGGTGGACCCGGAGGCTCTGATCCGGCGCGTCGCCGCGAGCCCGTCGAGGCCGGGCATGGTGACGTCCATCAGCACCAGGTCGGGCCGCTCGTCCACCCCGGCCACCAGTTCGAGGGCCTCGCGGCCGTCCCCGGCGAGGACGGTCTCGTACCCCTCGAACCTGAGCAGCCGGTCGAGCCCCTCACGTACGGCCTCGTCGTCATCGGCCAGCAGGATCTTCCGCGCCATCTCCCCAACGTGTAACGGGGCGCTGTGGGAGGGCTTGGAGTGGGGTGTGGGGAGGCTGGGCGGTGTCCGCGCCCAGCCTCCCCGGCCGGGAAGACCCGGCCATCCCCTGGAGGCCCCCCGGCCTCCAGGGGAGTTCGAATGCTGTGGAGGGGGTCCGTCACAAGGCAGTCGCCACCGGGGCAGGAAAGGTTGCCGTGTTGGCGGGGTGAGGTGGGCACGGTGTGTTGTTGTTACGGTCACCGTTGGTCTCCGAGGACGCGTTCGCCTCGACTGACCGCGACACGCAGCACATCGGCGAGTGACTCCGTCGCCCTGGTGAGCGCGAAACGCACCGCGCGCTCGCCGGCTTTGGGGTCGGCGAGTACGGCCTTGGCTCCGGCCAGTACCTGTTCGCCGGAGTCCAGCTGGGTCGCTTCGATGTCGTCGGCGAGCAGGGAGAGACGACTGCCGTCGCTGTCGGTGCTCAGGTAGCAGGGCTTGCCGTCGGGTGTTGTCCACGGCAGTAGTCGCAGTCGCTCGGACGTTCCGGCGGAGCTGTTCACGCGGGCACCTCCACTCCGTGAATGCGGCGAGGTCCGACGTCGATTCCGTGCACGGCCAACCAGAGGGCACGTCGGCGCTGCCGCTGCGATCGCCGCGCGCGGCGCTCTTCCGCGGTGAGGAGATACGGGCGTACGAGGTGGGTGTCCAGCTCGAAGGGCCATACGTCGACGGGGCGGTGTACAGGGGCAGAGGGTGCCGATGGCCCGCCTGCGTCCGGCAGTTGGGCCGGAACCGCTCGGTGGCGGCCCCGGGCGGGAAGCAGTGCGTGCACGAGTGCGAGCAGTAGTAACTCGCAGAACCTCGCGATACGTTCAGCCATGTCGGCGCTCCTTTGCAACGTCGGCCACGCCCCCGGGCCGACCTGCTATCGGCTGCGGGGGTTTGTCGTGGGTGTGGTCCTGACGAGTGGTGATTACCGTTCGTGTCTCGATCGTCACAGCCGGCGCGTACGCTGCGGAAGAGGGCGGGCGTTGTCCGGGCGCCCAGGCAACGGGGAGGGGTGACGTGGGCGAACGTGTTGACGGGGATGGGGAGTCGGGGCTTGCGGGGCTGGGGCGGACGCTTCGGTATCTGAGGGAGAAGGACGGGAAGTCGCTGGGGCAGCTGGCCGACGTGACGGGGTACGACAAGAGCTATCTGAGCCGTCTGGAGTCGGGGAAGCGGCTGTCCAAGATGGTGGTCATGGAGGATCTCGACCGCTACTACGGGTCGGGTGACCTGCTGGTTCAGCTGTGGAAGGTGGCGCGATACGACGCCTTCATGGACAAGTACAAGGAGTTCATGCGGCTGGAGGCGGCGGCGCGGGTCATGCACAAGTTCACACCCGGTGTGCCCGGACTGCTGCAGACCGAGGACTTCGCCCGCGAGGTGGTGTCCGGGCCCCAGGCAACGGAGGAGCGGGACGAGGCGATCGAGGAGCAGGTGGCCGCGCGCATGGGGCGGCAGTTGCTGCTCCGCCGGGACCCGGCACCCCACGTCCGTTTCATCATCGACGAGTACGCGTTCCGCCGACCCGCGGCCACCGCGAAGACCTGGGACGACCAACTGCTTCGTATCGAGGCCGTGGCGATGTGGCCCAACGTCGTCCTCCAGGTGCTGCCCTTCGCTACCGGGGCACATCTCCACATGGACGGCTCGATGACGTTGCTGTGGCAGAAGGACGGAAGCACTGTTGCCTACAAGGAAGGCAACGCCGGTGGTGTGCTCACCGACGATCCGGACGCTGTCCTGAGCCACCGTTTGTCCTACGATCGGCTCCGGGATCTGGCGCTGTCCCCGTCGGACTCGCTGACGTTCATCAGGGACGTACTGGAGGAGCACAGATCATGAAGCACACCCCCGACATCAGCACCGCCGCCTGGCGCAAGTCGAGCTACAGCGAAGGGGGAGACAATAACTGCGTCGAGGTCGCCGACGGCTACCCCGGCCTCGTGCCCGTCCGCGACAGCAAAGCCCCGCAGGGTCCCGCGCTGGTGCTCTCCGCCGGGGCGTGGGCGCCCTTCGTGGGGGCGGTTAAAAACGTAGACGCGTTCGGCTGCGTCTCGTTCGAGTGAGACGGGCTGTCGGTCGATAATGGTGGGGCTATGGTGATTCCATGGCAGAGCACACGACCATCCAGGTGACCAAGGAAGTCCGCGACCACCTGGCTCAGGTTGCCAAGGACCGTGGTGTGACCCTCGGGCAGCTCGTCGAGCGACTCGCGGCCGAGCAGCCGACCGCTGAGCAGATCGCCGAACGCGTGGCGGCCACGCGTAAAGTCCTACGGGAGCGCATGGGCTGCACGCTTAGCGACGAGGAGTTCGACAACGGGCCGGACGTGCTGGCCAATGTGTACGCGATGGCGGCGGAGAAGGCCCACGCCCTCCGAGGGCACGCTGCGTGATCATCCTCGACACCAGCGCGGCTACGGCACTCACCCAGGGGCACGTCGCGCTGCACCGCTTGGTGGACAACGTTGCGCACACGCCTGGCGACTGGCTTCACGTCCCAGCCCTGTGCCTCATGCGAGCGGAGGAGGCTGACGAAGGAGCCGCGAGCAAGCTGCTCGCGCTGCCGGGGGTCCTCGTCGACCCGCTTGGCCAGACGGCGGCCACCTTGGTCGGAGGGATGGTTCGCGATGGATGGGGCGGTGCGGATACCTGCCATGCCATCTACGTCGCGACGCCGCATCTGGAGACCGGCGGCATGTCCATCATCCTGACGGGTCGGGAGGACGACTACCCGCCAGGATTCCTCGCCATCGACATCGACGCACCAGGAATGCTCGGCTTCTACTGATCCTCGGCCCCGTCCTGACCCAGCTCGGGCGGCGGGGCGTGGGCAGGCCCCGCAGCCGATTGGAGATCTTGGTCGCTTTGCCGGCCACGTCGTCATCGAACCCGACGATCATCTCCAGTTCGGCCACGTTTCGTCTTCGAGCTTGATCGAGCGCAGGATGTTCCGCATCGACCGGGCAGTGTCGGCGATGACGAAGGCGTCGCGGGCGTCGGTCTTGGCCGCGCCGGGATATGGATCGGCGATCCGCCGCATCGTCGGCCCTGGCAGATAGGCAACCGGGTAGCCCATGTCGCAGGCGACCGCGATCGGGAAGGCGCCGATATCGCTGGTGCCTCTCTGGTCGTGCTTGGCCAGCCGTCCAGCGGCATCGATTGTCGCCTCCACATCACGAAGAGCCTCCCTGGCGGTCTGTCGATGCCTGCGGAGCGGTGAGCCCCCCAGGCCATGCGATCGACAGGGGGGGGCCAGTCATGCCGACTTCGTAGGACGAGAGCTCTATTGCGAGACCACGAAGAAGGTAATCGGGGATCGGGCGGCACGTTTCCTTGCTGGGGGAGTACTGGAAATGACCTAAAACTGACTTGTTTTCCAGGATGTCTAAAATAAGATACCTGGGTGCCCGAGAGAAATTGAGGAGTGACGAACAGCTAACCCGCGTGTAAGCTGTTTGGAATACATATTTATTGGATGAATTTTGGAGGGGTTGCTTTGAAGTCTGCATTCATCAGAATTGCTGCTGTAGGGACTGCGGTGGTTTCGCTCTCGGCTCTTTCCTCGATAGCGCAGGCAGATAGCTTGCAGCCGCAGGCGGCCTGCCATGCGGATTATACTTTCGATATAGGATCTTATGGATATATCCAGTGGATGGTCGACCCCGGTAATTGTGGGTATCCGGGTGACTCTTTTCATGTCTGTGACGATACCGCCGACGGCTATGGCGTTGAAGCTTACGAGTATGAGACGGGGCAGATTGTTGCCACAGGTTTTGCCACCACGCGAGGGCACTCCTCCCCATACTGCTCGGCGTGGAGTTCTTATAACCTCCCGGAACTGACGATCGTTGATCTGAAGGGGTATGCCGTCAAGGGTGATACGATAAAGGGTCCCTGGACGCATACCACCAATACATGATTCTTGGGCAGGACTAGCGTTGCGGATTTCTGGTAGTCGTCAAAAGGCGCGGCTGTGACGGGCTACTCATCGAACTTGCTGATCTTGATTTTCCCTTGCTGCCGCGGCAGCCAGTGCTGTTTGTTTACGTGTGGGAAGTTCCATCGCTGAGCGCAGCACATATATATTCTGTAAGTTCCTGTCAATATAGGGCTGCGTGGAGTTCGGATTCGTCTCGGTCGGGGTGACAGTGAAGTGCCAGGTCGGGGGGCCCGAGCCGCAAAACGGTTCGGGCCCCTGACCTGTTCCGGGGTCATCTTGCGGGCTGTGTGAAATTGAACTCGAAGTGTGGCTTCGAACGTGAACGCCTCGGCAGCGCCTTGCTTGCGGGACCTGACCCGCTACCGCACCGACCTGGTGACCGCACGTACCAGCGAGAAGCAGCGCGTGGAGAAGCTGCTGGAGGACGCCCAGATCAAGCTCAGCGCGGTGGCCCAGCGACATTTTCGGCCGCTCCGGTCGGGATATGCTGGCTGCCCGCATCGCCGGCGAGGGCGGTGATGCGGATGGTGTCGCCGCAGGGGCTGTACGAGATCGGTACACGCTGGCGGCGGTTGCCTGCCGGGCGCCAGGCCTTGCTGGCACTGGCCCACCTGCGTTGCGGGCCTACCTGCGCTGCGGGGACACTTGCGCCCGCCTCGCGGCGGCGTTCGACATCGGCGTCGCGACGTCTATCGCTACATACGCGAGGCCACCGAGGTCCTGCCATTCTCGCTCCGACCCTGGCCGAGGCCATCAAGGCGGCCGGCGCCAAGGCCTTCGTGATCCTGGACGCAACCCTGCTGCCGATCGACCGGATTGCCGCCAACCGGCCGTACTACTCAGGCAAGCACAAGAAACACGGCATGAACGTGCAAGTGCTCACCGATCCGATCGGCAGGATTATCTGCCTCGCCCGCCCTGCCGGGTGCCGTCCACGACATCAAAGTCGTCTGCTCACGGCACGGGAACAGGACCATAAGCTCGGCGTGGCCACCGTCGACATTGATGTACCGGGAATACTCGGCCGCTACGGAGCCCGGTCGGCGTCCTGGCTCAGCTCAGGCGGCGGTGTTCCCGTTCCCGGCAGTCGCAGCGTCGCCACCGTTCCGCCGCCCTGCGCCGGCTGGAGGGACACCTCGCCGCCGGACTGCTGCACGGTCCTGGCCACGATGGACAGGCCCAGGCCCGAGCCCGGGAGTGCGCGGGCGGACGGGGAGCGCCAGAAGCGGTCGAAGACGTGGGGGAGTTCCTCGGTGGGGATGCCGGGGCCGTGGTCGCGGACGGTCAGTTCGCCGGCCTTGAGGATGACGTCGATGGCCTCGCCCTCGGGGCTGAACTTCACCGCGTTGTCGAGGATGTTCACGATCGCCCTCTCCAGCGCGGACGGCTCCGCCCGTACGAACCAGGGCTGGAGGTCCGCGGTGATCGTCAGCTCGGGGCCACGGAGACGTGCGCGGTGCAGGGCCGCCTCCACTGTTTCCTGGAGGTCGACCACCTGGATGCGGTCGCCCGACTGGCCCGCGTCCGAACGCGACAGTGTCTGCAGGTCGCCGATCAGCGCCGCCAGCTCCGTCATCTGCGCCTTCACCGACGCCAGCAGTGCCTTGCGGTCCGCCGGGGGGATCGGGCGGCCCGTCTCCTCGCTGCGGGTGAGGAGCTCTATGTTCGTACGCAGCGACGTGAGCGGCGTACGGAGTTCGTGGCCCGCGTCGGCGATGAGCTGCTGTTGCAGTTCGCGGGAGTTGGCGAGGGCGGACGTCATCGAGTTGAAGGAGCGGGAGAGACGGGCGACCTCGTCCTCACTGTCGTCCTCGACGGGGATGCGGATGGAGAGGTCCTCCGTGCGCGCCACGTGCTCCACGGCCTCGGTGAGCTTGTCGACCGGGCGCAGGCCCGCGCGGGCGACCGCCAGGCCGGCGGCTCCGGCGCCGACGACTCCGATGCCTGAGACGAGGAGGAGGACGAGGGCGAGGTCGTTGAGGGTGGCTTGGGTGCTCTTCAGGGGGATGGCTACGAGGAAGGACGCGCCCTGGATCAGGACCGGGCTGCTGCCCGGACCCTCGCTGGCGACGACGAGTGGCATGGTGATCACCCGTACGTCGTTGCCTTCGCTGTCGGTTCCGGTGCGGATTCCGGTGTTGTCCCGGCTCGGCTTCCTGGCCGCGTCTTTGTCGGTGCCGGTGACCTTCACCGTGCCTGCGGAGCCGTCGAACGCACAGACGGTTCCGTCTGCCTGGACCACCTGGGAGTAGTACTCGGACCGCCCGCGGGGGCCGTCGCTGCCGCTCTTCGGGTCGTTGCCGCAGTTGTTTATGGCGCGATGGAACAATCCGTAGCTGACGGGTGCCTTCTGCGCATTGAGGGTGTTGTCGATCTCGTCGTACAACTTCCCCCGCACTATGAACCAGCAGGTCACCGAGACCGCCGCCACCCCGAACGCCACCGCCGCGGCGACCAGCATGGCCAGCCGGGAGCGGATCGGCAGGGATTTGAACCGGTGCAGGACCCGCATCACTCCGCGCCGCCCGACCGCAGGACGTACCCCACGCCTCGCACCGTGTGCACGAGGCGCGGCTCGCCGCCGGCCTCGGTCTTGCGGCGCAGGTACATGACGTAGACGTCGAGGGAGTTGGAGGAGGGCTCGAAGTCGAAGCCCCAGACCGCCTTGAGGATCTGCTCGCGGGTGAGGACCTGGCGCGGGTGGGCCAGGAACATCTCCAGCAGCGTGAACTCGGTGCGGGTCAGTTCGACCGCCCGGCCCGCCCGGGTGACCTCGCGCGTCGCGAGGTCCATCCGCAGGTCGCCGAAGGTGAGCGCGTCGTCGTCCGGGGTGCCGACCGTCGCGGTCGCGTAGGAACTGCGCCGCAGCAGTGCCCGGACCCGGGCGAACAGCTCGTCCAGCTCGAACGGCTTGACCAGGTAGTCGTCCGCGCCCGCGTCGAGGCCGGTCACGCGGTCGCCCACGGTGTCGCGGGCCGTCAGCATGAGGATCGGGGTCGTCGTGCCGGCGCCGCGCATCCGGCGGGCGGCCGTCAGGCCGTCCATCCGGGGCATCTGGATGTCCAGGACGACCAGGTCGGGCTGGTACGCGGTCGCCTTCTCCAGCGCGTCCGCTCCGTCGACCGCGACCTGGGTGTCGTATCCCTCGAAGGCGAGGCTGCGCTGAAGTGCTTCGCGCACGGCCGGCTCGTCGTCGACGATCAGGATGCGCTGGGTTTCACGGTCGCCTTCGGCGGGGCTCATGGGCGTGGGTTCCTAGGGATGCGGTGGGACGAGGCCGGACGCATTCAGCCTCGCACGTTCCGGCCGGGGCAGAAAGGATCAGCGGGGACGGCGGGGGGCAATTCGCCGGCTCAGGCCGCCATCGTGCTCAGCTGGCTCAGGCGGCTCAGGCGGCTCAGCGGGACCTTGCGGCGGTGGGGGTGCTCGGCGGAGGTGCGCAGGCCCATCATCTGCGGCTGCGGCACGATCACTTCCGGAGCCCGGGGCACCGGCTTGTGCAGTTCAAGGGCGACGGAGAGGGCCAGGTCGAGGCCGGCGGGGTCGGTGCCTTCGATGCTGTGGGAGATGCGAGTGATCATTTCAACCTCCGAGGGACTGGGCCGAGAAGGACTGGGCCGAGAAGGACTCAGCTGTCGGAGCCGCCGGCCCGCAGGTCGGCGAGGTCTGACTTGACGGTGTTGATCGGGATGGCGAAACCGAGACCGACGCTGCCCGCGCTCGACGAGCTGGACGAGGAGTCGGCTGCCGAGTACATCGCGGAGTTGATGCCGACGATGTTGCCGTTCATGTCGATGAGCGCGCCGCCGGAGTTGCCGGGGTTCAAGGAGGCGTCGGTCTGGATCGCCTTGTACGTGGTCGTCGAGGAACCGGTGTCGCCGTTGAACTGCCGGCCGCCGAAGGAGAACGGCCACTGGCCGCTGCCGCCGCCCTGCTGTTGCTGCTGGCCCTGGCTCTCGTCCGTGGAGACGGTCACGTCACGGTCGAGCGCCGAGACGATGCCGCTGGTGACGGTGCCGGTCAGGCCTTCGGGGGAGCCGATCGCGACGACGTCGTCACCGACCTGGACGCCGTCGGAGTTGCCGAGCGTGGCGACCTTCAGGCCGGAGGGCGCGTCCTCGAGCTTGATGAGCGCGAGGTCCTTCTTGCTGTCGGTGCCGACCACCTGCGCGGTGTACGACTTGCCGCTGCTCAGCTGCACCTTGATCTGGGAGGCGCCCGAGACGACGTGGTTGTTGGTGATGATCTCGCCGCTGGACGAGATGATCACGCCCGAGCCGGTGGACGAACCCGCGTTCGAGGTCGCGCCGATCTCGACGATACTCGGGCTGACCGCCTGGGCGACACCGGCGACGGTGCCCTTCTTGGCGGCGGGCACCACGGTGGTGCTGGTGCTGCTCGACGCGGTGTTCTTGGCGGTCAGCTCCTGGATGCCGTACGCGGTGCCGCCTCCGATGGCGGCCGCGACTATCGCCACGGCGGCGAGCAGGGCGATCGTGCCCTTCGCACGCTTCTTCGGGGCGGGGGCCGGGGCGGCCGCGACCGGCTGCGTGTGGAGAACCGCGGTGGAGGAGACGGCGTCCGGCTCGGGGTGACCGGCGTAGGCGCCGCCTCCGCCGTAACCGCCCGCGCCGCCGTCGCCACCCTGACCGGAGCCCGGCCACACGGTGGTACCCGGCTCGACGGCGACCGGAGCGACCGGCTCGTACGCCGGCGGCGGGGGCCACTCGGGGTTGACGGGAGAGGAAGAGACAGGCTGCTGCTGGGGGTACGCCGCCCGCATGGGGTCGGTCGCCTGGTGGTCGTCGCCCTGGGGGTACTCGCCGCTGCGGCGGAAGCTCTCGGTCATGGAAAAAGCTTGTCCCCCGATCATGAGAGCTCCCTGAGTGCCCGCTGAGAAGCCCGACAGAACCTCGTATGCCCGATATAAAGACGCTCAGGAGTCACTCAGGAGCCACCCAGAACGTGCCCGGGGCCCGCTCAGGCAAGGGAGACGGCGGGTTGCGTGAGGGTGATGTCACGGAAGGCGACGGACGAATACTTGTCTGTCTGCTGTGCAGTACATGTGTTCTGGGGCGGATGAGACCTACGATCACCGCGCCGGAGGGGGGCTCCGCGGTGTACCTGAATCGATGCAGGTGGTTGTTCGGCCATGGCCAGTGACCGCTGTCGTCGGTCGGGCCGGTGCGTCGTACGCCCTTCTCGGGCCTCCTACGTCATGGACACCACACGCACCCACACCAGGAGCCCTGAGTGATACGTGCACTGCGCGACCGCTGGAGACGCCCCGCCACGGCGTTGCCCACGGCCGCTCTCGCGCTGGCGCTGACCTGCGCCGGCGCCTTCGCGGCGCAGCCCGCCACCGCGGCGGACGGACCCTCGCTGCCGGAGGTGAACCAGTCCCAGCCCGCGAAGCCGACCGTCTCCGACAAGGAACTGCGCGGCCGGGTCGCCGCGGCCGTCAAGGACGGGGCGACCCCGGACACGGCCCCCAAGAAGACACCGTTCATCATCGGCGGCAGCGAGACGACGATCTCCTCCGCACCGTGGATGGTCCAGCTCTCCTACTACGACAGCACGGCCGGTGTCGGCTACTTCTGCGGTGGCACCCTCGTCGCCCCGAACAAGGTCCTGACGGCGGCCCACTGTGTCGCGGGCCTGGACTGGGTGAAGAACGGCGCGGTGCTGGCCGGCGCCACCGGTCTGCTGGACGACACGACCGGCACGGTCGCGGGCGTCTACCGCCAGTGGAACCACCCGCGCTACAACTCCACGACCGTCCAGAACGACATCGCGGTCCTCACGCTCGACCGCCCGCTGGACCAGCAGTGGCAGCGGCTGGTGGCCGCCGGTGACAGCGCCTCCTACAAGACCGGCAAATCCGCCACCGTCTACGGCTGGGGCCTGACCTCCGGCGCAGACGGCGCCGACCTTTCGGCGACCCTGCGCACGGTGACCCTGCCGCTGGTCGCCGACTCCACCTGCAACTCCGCGATGCAGTCGGTCCTCGGCGAGGACGACTTCGTCGAGGGCTCGATGTTCTGCGCGGGCACCCCGGCGACCGGCACCGACGAGGGCACCAAGAGCCCCTGCAACGGTGACTCCGGCGGCCCCGTCATCGTCGACGGCAAGGTCGTCGGCATCGTCTCGTGGGGCGTCGCGGGTTGCACCGCGAAGGGCGCCTACCCGGTGTTCACCAAGGTGTCCTCGTACACCTGGGCGGCCCAGCCGCGCATCGACGACGCGGACATGACCTTCGACGGCAAGGCCGACCTGCTGGAGCGCACGCCGTCCGGCGGCCTCTTCCAGCAGGACGGCAAGGCCGACCTGCTGGAGCGCACGCCGTCCGGCGGCCTCTTCCAGCAGGCCAGCAAGGGCACCTCGCTCGCCACCCGCGCCTACCAGGGCAACGGCTGGCAGAACGCGAGCTGGGTCCTCCAGGCCGACCTGGACCGGGACTTCTACCAGGACCTGATCGTCCGCGACAAGGGCGACGGCAAGCTGTACCGCAGCTACCTGAACCACAGCTCCGGCGAGTTCGAGTGGATGCAGGTCAGCTCGGTGTGGGGCGGCTACAAATCGTACGCCGTCCCCGGCGACATGACGGGTGACGCCCGCCCCGACCTGGTCGCGGTGGACGCCGACGGCTCGGTCTACCTCTACCCGGGCAAGGGCAACGGCCAGTTCTACGGCAAGGTCAAGGTCGTCGACAAGGCCTGGAAGAACGTGAGGATCTTCGGCCACGGCGACCTGTCCGGCGACGGCAGGGCCGACCTGCTGGTCCGCAACAGCTCCGGCGTCCTGTACCTCTACCGGGGCACGCAGGTCGAGAAGACCCCGTTCGCGGCGCGGATCCAGGCGCGTACGGGCTTCAACTTCACCTCGTACGTCTCCAACGGCGATGTCACCGGCGACGGCATCGCCGACGTCATCACCCGGGACTCCGCCGGCAAGCTCTGGCTCTACCCCGGCACCAACAAGGCCTCCAGCAGCCTCTTCGGCTCACGGATCGCCCTGGGCAGCGGCTTCAACCAGTACAACCTGCTGTTCTAGCTCAGCACCTGGATGCGTCGGCCCCCGTGATCTCGCGGGGGCAGGCGCGCCCCTTTAGGGGCGCGGGGCTGTGACATATGCGGCTCCGCCGCGTGGGCGCGACCAGCCACAGCGCACCCGCGGTGTTACTCGCAACCGCAAGACCGCCGCACGACCAACCGCGACGGAAACACCTTCAACCGCTCGCGCCGCGACCCCGCGACCCGCAACCCGTCATCCAGGACGAGATCCACCGCGGCACGCGCCATCGCCGACCGGTCGGAGGCGATCGTCGTCATCGGCGGATCCGTCAGCGCGGCTTCCTTGACGTCGTCGAAACCGGCCACGGCCAGTTCCCCCGGAACGTCGATGCGCAGCTCACGCGCGGCGCGCAGCACGCCGATCGCCTGGTCGTCGGTCGAGCAGAAGATGGCGGGCGGGCGGTCGGGGCCGCCGAGCAGCTGGAGGCCGACCTGATACGCGTCGTAGCGGTTGTACGGCGCTTCGAAGAGGCGGCCCTCGGTGGGGATGCCGGCCTCCTGCATGGCGCGCCGCCAGCCCTCGACGTGGTCGGAGACCGGGTCGCCGACGGTCGGGGTCTCCGCGATACCGCCGAGACAGGCCACGTATTCGTAGCCGTGTTCGAGGAGGTGGCGGGTGGCGAGCTGGGCGCCGCCGATGTCGTCCGTGACGACGGCGACGTCGTCGATGGCCTCGGGGCGCTCGTGCAGCAGCACCACGCGGGCGTCCCACGCGTCGATCTCCGCGGCAGCGTTGTCATTGAGCGCGTGGCTGACCAGGATCAGGCCGGAGACCCGCATGCCGAGGAAGGCGCGCAGGTAGTGGACCTCGCGCTCGGCGATGTAGTCGGAGTTGCCGACGAGCACCATTTTCCCGCGCTCCGCGGCGGCCTGCTCCACCGCGTGCGCCATCTCCCCGAAGAAGGGCTGGCGCGCGTCCGGCACGATCAGGCCTATGAGCTCGGTCCGCCGCGACGCCATGGCCTGGGCGACCCGGTCGGGCCGGTACCCCAGTTCCTTGATCGCGGCGAGAACGCGCTCGCGCGTGGCCGGGGCAACCGGCCTCGGTCCGTTGTTGATGACATAGCTGACAACGGCGGTGGACGTACCCGCCAGTCGTGCTACATCGTCCCTCGTCACCTTGGCCACGCGCGGAGTCTACGCGGATGGACCCGCCCCTGGGCAGGGCGTACGGAGGCTTGTCGCGCCTCCGTTACCGCCTACTGCGCCTCCGCCGTCGCCTCGACCGCATCGACGGCGTCCAGGTGCGCCGTCTCGTCCGCATCCTCCGGCTTTGGCTGGGCCGCCTTGGCCTTCGCCTCGTCCGCGGCGCGGTCCACCTTCTCAGGTGTAACGAATCGATAACCGACGTTCCGGACGGTGCCGATCAGGGACTCGTGCTCGGGTCCGAGCTTCGCGCGCAGCCGTCGTACGTGGACGTCGACCGTCCGCGTGCCGCCGAAGTAGTCGTAGCCCCAGACCTCCTGGAGCAGCTGGGCGCGCGTGAAGACACGGCCCGGGTGCTGCGCGAGGTACTTGAGGAGCTCGAACTCCTTGAAGGTCAGGTCGAGGACCCGGCCCTTGAGCTTGGCGCTGTAGGTCGCCTCGTCGACCGAGAGGTCGCCGTTGCGGATCTCCATCGGGGAGTCGTCGTTGACGATCTGCTGGCGGCCCATGGCCAGCCGCAGGCGCGCCTCGACCTCCGCCGGTCCCGCGGTGTCCAGGAGTACGTCGTCGATGCCCCAGTCGGCGGTGACGGCCGCGAGGCCGCCTTCCGTCACGACGAGGATCAGCGGACAGCCGGGCCCGGTCGAGCGCAGCAGCTGGCACAGGCTGCGGACCTGTGGGAGGTCACGCCGGCCGTCGATCAGGATGACGTCGGCACCGGGGGTGTCGACGAGAGCGGGGCCTTCCGCCGGAGCCACTCGCACGTTGTGCAGGAGCAGGCCGAGAGCGGGAAGCACCTCCGTCGACGGCTGAAGGGCATTGGTCAGGAGCAGCAGAGAACTCATCGCGCCCCACCTGCCTGGGTCGTCCTACGGTCATGCAAGGTTCGCTCGCCCATAACGTCTGGTTCCTCCTCGGTCCCTGCGAGGACGTTTGCGGCACTGCTTCCTACGGTGCGGCTCCCGCGCCCCTGGGAGTCGCCGGGCGGCCCGCTGGGAGCCGCCGCGCGTTCTATGCGTTCGTGGGCCTCGTACACCTGCGGTTTCCCGTTTCGTATACAACGCTTCAGAAAGCACAAAAGGACCCGGGGGCTACGCTGCCCGAGTCCTCTGCCCAGCAGAATAGCCCACATGAGCTCAGGTCCGGCAGGTCAAGCGACGGGATCTTGCGATCGTCCACCCCTTGAGACACCCCGGCGCACCCCTTTGCGGAGGTTTCTGCGCACGGTCGACGGGGTGACGATCGATGCGGCGTACGACCCCGGACCACGGCCTTCTGGTGACTCGGCCACTGGCTCGAACGATGTGGTCATTGTCGTCGCGCACGGCTTCACGGGCGATCTGAACCGTCCGCACGTGCGCCACGCGGCGGCCGTACTCGGCCGCCACGCCGCGGTGGTCACCTTCTCCTTCCGTGGTCACGGCGCCTCCGGTGGCAGTTCCACGGTCGGTGACCGGGAGGTCCACGATCTGGCCGCCGCGGTGGCCTGGGCCCGCGAACTCGGGCACACGCGTGTGGTCACCGTCGGCTTCTCGATGGGCGGGTCGGTGGTGCTGCGGCACGCGGCGCTGCACCGTGGCCCGGCCGGGGGCGCGGACCGGGGCGCGGAGATGGAGCACGAGGGGCGCACCGAGGCGCGTACGGACGCCGTGGTTTCGGTGAGCGCACCAGCCCGTTGGTACTACCGGGGTACGGCCCCTATGCGGCGCCTGCACTGGCTGGTAACCCGGCCGGTGGGCCGCGCGGTCGGCCGCTACGGCCTGCGCACCCGGATCCACCACCGTGACTGGGACCCGGTGCCGGTCTCCCCGGTCGAGTCGGTGCCGCGCATCGCGCCCACCCCGCTGCTGATCGTCCACGGCGACCGGGACGGCTACTTCCCGGTCGACCACCCGAAGATGCTCGCCGCCGCCTCCGGCGGCCACGCCGAACTGTGGATCGAGCCCGGCATGGGCCACGCCGAGCACGCGGCGGACGACGAGCTGCTCGGCCGTATCGGGGCGTGGGCCGTCGCGGCGGCGGGCTAGCCTGACGGTGTTCACAGAAACCACTGACGACCGATCCGTGTTCACGGAGCACACCGATTGAGGAACGAGATGGCAAAGGGCACGGTGCGTTACTGGGCCGCCGCCAAGGCCGCGGCGGGTGTCGCGGAGGAGCCGTACGACGCGGGCACGCTCTCCGAGGCGCTCGACGCGGCTCGCGAGCGGCACCCCGGCGAACTCGTCCGCGTCCTGCGGCGATGCTCCTTCCTCATCGACGGTGACCCCGTGGGCACCCGCGAACATGAGACGGTACGGCTGGCCGAGGGCGGCACGGTCGAGGTGCTCCCGCCGTTCGCAGGAGGGTGAGCGAGACGATGAGCAACCAGCCGTACGAGGGTCAGTACGAGGGATACGACCCGTATGGACAACCGCAGCAGCGACCGCCGCAACGGCAGTCGCCGCAGCAACCGCCTCAGCAGCAACCGCCCGAGTGGCAGCAGCACACCCAGCAGTGGGAGGGGCAGACCTGGGAGACCCAGGCGCAGCCCTCGACGCCGGCGACGGACCCGAGGTACCTGCCGCCGCAGGGCTACCAGGCGTACCCGGAGCCGCAGACGTACGGCACGGCCGGGCAGCCGCTGCCGCAGGAGGCACCGGCGTCGGCACCGGCCCGGGAGTGGGCGCCCGCGTACCAGCCCCCCGCCCAGCAGGCCCCCGGCACCGGCGGCGCGGTCGCCCCTGAGGCCGACTCCGGCTACGGCCCCCCGACCGTCACCGGCAACGCCCGCGTCACCGACGCCCAGCGCGCCCGCGCCGAGGGCCGTTCCCCGATCATCGAACCCGGCATCCAGCCCGCCGCGCTCACCGCGGTGCTCGGGCTGCTGCTCTCCGGTACGGCGGCGATCGGGCAGTACGCCCTCGTCGTCCCCCTCGTCCTTCTGCAGGCCGTCACCGCGGCGGGCTGGTTCCGGCTGAACGGGATGTGGCCGGCCCGCCAGGGCATCGCGCTGGCGTTCCTCGGCGCGGTCACCGCGGATGTGGCGCTGCTCGCGGCCGGCCGGGAGAACGCGCCCGCCGCGATCCTCGGCACCCTCGGTGTGTGGGTCCTGCTCACCCTCGTCCTGCAACTGCGCAGCCACGCCGACCCGGACACCCGGATGTACGGCCTGATGGCGACCGTCACCTCGGCGGCGCTCGCGATCGTCGCCACCGGGCACCTCGCGGCCGAGCCGGACGCCGTCACGGTGGGCGCCGCCGCGGTCGCCGTCGCGGTCCTCGCCCGTGCCCTGCCGCTGCCCACCGCGGCCTCCGTGGTGGTGGCGCTGCTGGCCGCCGCGGGCGCCGGTATCGCGGTCGGCGGGATGACGGACCTGGGCGGCAAGGGCGCCTTCCTCGGCCTCGGCGCCGGGGTCTGCGCACTGATCGGCCACCGGGTCGCGAGCTACGACTACCCGTCCCGTTTCGTCCACTTCACCGCGGGCGTGGCGCTGCCGCTGGCCGCCGCGGCCCCGGCGGTGTACCTGTTGGGACGCGCGCTCGGCTAGAGCCTGTTCTTCGTCACAGGTGATCTACAACCACTTCGAAGGGCCCCCGTCGTGGGGCCCTTCGGCGTTAGGTTCGCCGGGGGACGGCCATGCGGGTCGCCCCGGCCCGTACGAGGTGGGGGAACACCGAGCATGCGAGCACTGCGAATAATCCTGATCGTCACCGTCATCCTGGGCGGCCTGTTCGTGATCGCGGACCGGGTGGCGGTCGGTTTCGCGGAGGACAAGGCGGCGGACCGGATCAAGAGCACCGAGGGTCTGGCCGGCACGCCGGACGTGTCCATCGAGGGCTTTCCCTTCCTCACCCAGGTCGTCGGCGGCGAACTCGACGACGTGAAGATCGGTATCAAGGACTACGAGGCGTCGACGGGCGGCACGAGCGGCACCAGCACCATTCGTATCGACGACCTGAACGCCGAGATGCACGGCGTCGCCTTCAACGGCGACTACACCTCCGCCACCGCCGACAGCGCCACCGGCTCCGCGTCCGTCGGGTACGCCGAGCTGCTCAAGACGGCCAAGTCCCAGGCCACGCAGGTCGGCCCCGGGGTCACCGCCCGGGTCGTCGGTCTCTCCGACGGCGGCGACGGCAAGATCAAGGTGGCGATCGAGGTCAGCGTCGGCGGCACCAAGGTGCCCCAGCCGGTCTCCGTGCTCAGCTCGGTCACGGTCGTCGGCGGCAACACGGTCAAGGTGCACGCCGACTCCCTCCCCAAGCTGGGCGTCGACCTCGCCGAGAACCGGGTGCGCGCGATCACCGACTTCGAGCAGAAGATCGACAAGCTGCCGGGCGGCATCCAGCTCGACACGGTCCAGGCGGCCGCGAACGGCGTGGACATCTCGGTGAAGGGTTCGAACGTCAAGCTGGTCGGGTAGAAGGGGCAGCGGCCGGGGCAGCGGCCGGGCGACGTCGGCGGCAGGCGCCGGAGGGCTGTCCGAGGGGCGAGACGAGCCCGTCCGTACCGCAGATGCGCGATCGACGCGATGCCATGCGGTGCCGGACGCCGCCGCCCGGAATCCGCGCAGGGGCGGCCGCGGCGGTCAACCCGTCTCGCATGCCGGACGATCGCATCTCAACATCCGACACACCGGTGACATGCCCGCCTGTCCGTCCCTACGATCGGACCCATGAAGCGACAGGCGGATCTCACGAAGCGGCGGGCAGTAGACCTGTGCCGCGTCGCCGCCATGCTCTGTCGCACCTTCTGAGCGGGACATTCGTCCGTCCGCCCTCCCTGGCCTCTCTTCGCCAGGATCCCCGTGCGCGCCGCGCAGCCTCGACAGGCATGACCGCGCACTCTCTGTCCAACGCACAGCCCCGCCGCAACTGCCCCGGAGGAGAAACAGCATGAGCCGCAGCGACGTCCTGGTCGACGCCGACTGGGTCCAGGACCACCTGGACGACCCGAGCGTGGCCATCGTCGAGGTCGACGAGGACACGTCCGCGTACGAGAAGAACCACATCAAGAACGCGATCCGGATCGACTGGACCAAGGACCTCCAGGACCCGGTCCGCCGTGACTTCATCAACCAGGAGGGCTTCGAGAAGCTCCTGTCGGCGAAGGGCATCGCCAACGACACGCTGGTGGTTCTCTACGGCGGCAACAACAACTGGTTCGCGTCCTACGCCTACTGGTACTTCAAGCTGTACGGCCACGAGAACGTCAAGCTCCTCGACGGTGGCCGCAAGAAGTGGGAGCTCGACTCCCGCGACCTGGTCGCCGAGGTGCCCACCCGCGCCACGACCGACTACAAGGCCAAGGCCCAGAACACCGCGATCCGCGCCTTCCGCGACGATGTCGTGGCGGCCATCGGTTCGCAGAACCTGGTCGACGTCCGCTCGCCCGACGAGTTCAGCGGCAAGCTGCTCGCCCCGGCGCACCTTCCGCAGGAGCAGTCGCAGCGTCCGGGCCACGTCCCGAGCGCCCGCAACATCCCGTGGTCGAAGAACGCCAACGACGACGGCACCTTCAAGTCGGACGACGAGCTCAAGGAGCTCTACGTCGAGGAGCAGGTCGACCTCGCCAAGGACACCATCGCGTACTGCCGCATCGGTGAGCGTTCCGCGCTCACCTGGTTCGTGCTGCACGAGCTGCTCGGCGTGGAGAACGTCAAGAACTACGACGGCTCCTGGACCGAGTACGGCAGCCTGGTCGGCGTCCCGATCGAGCTCGGCGCCAACAAGTAACCCTCAAGGCCTGAAGGACGGAATCGAAATATGTGTGGAGCGAAGGCCGGCGGCCCCGACGCCTCGACGATCAAGCCCGGTGAGACCACCATCCAGGGTCAGGTGACCCGCGACGGCGAGCCCGTCACCGGTTACGTGCGTCTGCTGGACTCGACCGGCGAGTTCACGGCGGAGGTCCCCACCTCCGCGACGGGCCAGTTCCGCTTCTACGCGGCCGAGGGCACCTGGACCGTACGCGCCCTGGTCCCCGGTGGCACCGCGGACCGCACGGTCGTCGCCCAGACGGGCGGCCTCGCCGAGGTCGCGATCGCCGTCTGACGGCACCTCTGAGTGGCCGAAGGGCCGCACCCCAGGGTTGGACGCTCGGGGTGCGGCCCTTCGGCGTGTACGGGCCTACGCTGGAGGTATGTACGCACGACGGCGACACGTCTACTTCGCCATGATGGGGACGTGCATCGGTCTTTTCGTCCTGGCCTGGGGAGTCGTACGGATCTGGTCGGTTCCCGTGGCCGTGGGGATGTGTGTGGTGGCGATGGTGATTCCGCCGTTCGCCGCGATGGTCGCCAACCGGCGGGGGCCCGAGGACCGCTGGTGGGACGACCCGTCCGGGGATCAGAAGTCCGACGAGTGGTGGGACGAGCTCGACGGCAAGAAGCCCCGCTCGTAGGAGGGCGCGCGCACTGCCTTCGGTACGCGCGGCACCTTCAGTAGACGAGCGCCTGCGTCTCGTCCGCCATCGCCTCCTGGACGAACACCTGGGCGCCCGCGATGCGTACGCCCTCGATGACGTCCTTCTCCGTGATGTCCCGGCGTGCCGCGCACTGGGTGCACAGGGTGAGCCGGCCCGCGGCCAGGACCGAGTCGATCAGATCGGGCAACGGCGCCGCGTGCGGCAGCTCGAACTCGGCGGCCCGGCCCGGCAGCGCGAACCACGCGGACTCGCCGGTCAGCCACAGGGAGACCTCGACCCCGCTGGCCACGGCCACCGCCGCGACCGTGAACGCCTGCGAGCAGCGTTCGGGGGCATCGGCCCCAGCCGTCACCTTGATCACGAGCTTCTTCGCCATGGCCGCATGGTAGTCCGGGGGAGTTCGGGGAGAGTCCGAATCGTGATCATGTCCCTTACAACCTCATGAGATTCCCATGGGTCTCCTGTGCGCGCGGATACGGAATCCGTGCGTCGCGTTCCGTGGGGGGATGTCGTGGAAGTCGAGCAAGTACCCGTGCCAGGACCCGAGGTGACGGGTGGGGAGATGCACAGGGAGATGGGCGAGGGGACAGACGAGGAGACACGCGAGGAAACGCCTCGCGTACGTCGGCGAGGTCGTACGGCCCTGTTGATCGCCACGGCCGCCGTGCTGGGGCTCGTCGGGGGCACCTGCGCCGGCTATCTGATCCAGGCCGACCGGGAGCCGACCAGACTGCCGTCGCTCTCGCAGCCCGTGGTCGCCCAGGCCAAGGGTGCCGGGCCCGAACCCCTGTCTGCCGCGCAGGACCGCCGCGTGAAGACCGACGGCGACCTGCGCAAGCTGCTGATCAAGCGGCCGAAGGGGACGCAGGAGGCCGAGTACGCGCCGGGCCACGACGGCTGGCTGACCATGGCCGAGTACGCGGACCAGCTCGAGGACCCGGACGAGGCGTTCGGGTCGCTCGTCGGCGCGGAGTTCCGGCGCTCGGCCGGCGTCGACTGGCAGGTCGGCAGCACGTACAACGTCGGGATCAGGCTCGTGCAGTACCGCCAGGAGGAGAAGCTCTCCGCCTCCGAGCAGGCCGGCAACTGGAACGTGGACGGCACCCGCAGCTGGCCCATTCCCGGTACGGGCGACGGCATGGCGTACGTGACGACCAAGCCCGACACCGAGCCCGGCTATGAGCCGGTGTACAGCGCACAGGCACACGCCTGGCGGGGTGACATCGCGATGGAGATCTGGATCTACGACACCAAGCCGATCCCCAAGGCCAAGATCATGGACCTGGCCGAGCGGCAGATGGAGCGGCTGTGACCGACGAGCGACCGATGAGCGAGCAGTCCGTTCAGGAGCCTGCGCCGGAGCGCGTGGAGGACTCCGTTCAGGAGCCCGCGCCCGAACTCTCCGCGCCCGAACCCGTCGCGCCTGAACCCGCCGCGCCCGAACCCGTCGCCCCCGCCAAGAAGCCCCGCCGCCGGGGGCGCATCGCCGCCGTCGCCGGTTCCGTTCTCCTCGTCGCGGCCGTCGTCGGCGGTGCCGGCTACACCGTCGTGACCGTCCAGGACGCCGACCGGGACCCCGGCGCGCCCTCCTGGACCTTCCCGGTTCCCGCCCCTGACGACACGAAGACGGCGAAGGCCCCCTCGGGACTCGCCGCGATGCTCGTGCCGTACGGCACCGAGGGCTGGAGCCGGGGCCCGGACATCGGCGAGTTCGGCTCCGACGCCTCGCTCAGCGGGCCCGAGGCCACCGCTCTGCGCAAGGAGGCGCTGCGCGACCTGCCGCGTTCGCAGCGGCGGGACCTGGAGAAGCGGATCGACAAGCAGCACACCAAGGGCATCGCGATGCGCAGCTACCTCAGCACCTCCAGCGGGTTCAACTCCACGCTGTACGCCAACGGCGCCTTCACCATGAGCGTCGAGTTGGCCCAGATCGAGGACAAGGCGGCGGTGAAGGGCATGTCGACGTTCCAGAACGAGTTCCTCGACGCCCTCAAGATCTTCCGCAAGGGGCCGGAGATCAAGGGTCACAAGAACGCGAAGTGCTTCCTGCCGACCAAGGACAAGGACGAGAAGCTCGACATGATGGTCTGCTCCGCCTACCAGGGTGACGTGCTGGTCAGCGCGACCGCCTACGGGGCCAAGCCGTTGGACACCAAGGGTGTCGCGATGCTGCTGCGCGAGCAGCTCGACCGCATCGCCGAGCCGGGGGAGGCGGTATGACCGAGCGGACGAGCTCCGTGGAGGACGCGGCGGCGACGCCCGTCGAGGACGGGACCGCGGCGCCGGTCGAGGAGCGGCCCACGGTCGCCGTGCCTGAGGTGCCGGCCACGGTCGCCGTACCCGAGGCGCAGGCCGCGGGTGTCGACCCGGAGGCCGTGCCCGCGGTCGTCGACCCCGAGGTGCCGTCCACGACCGTAGGGCCCGAGGTGCCGCCGGTCCCGGTGCGCAAGGACCGTCGGGTGCTGCGGGCCGTGCTGCGCTGGACCGCCGCCACGGTGGTCTTCGCGGCGGTCGGCACATCGGTCGCGTACGGCATCACCCGCATGGACCGCACCGACGTACCCGGTCTGGCGACGGCGTCGGACGGGCGCTGGGACTACCCGACGATCACCAGGCCGCCGCTGCCCTCCGGCAGCCCGCGCCCGCTCGCCGAGTCGAACAGGACCGGCACCCACTACGCCGACCTGAGGCGGCTCGTACTGCCCGCCCCGAAGGGCGCGCACATCGACCCGGCGCTGCGCGGGGCGGACGGCTGGCTGGCGACGAAGACGTTCCTGGCGGAGTACGCCACGCGGGACGACCGGGAGACGGTCGGGCAGCAGCTGACCGACAACGGTCTGCGGCACATCGCGGCGCGCGGCTGGACGACGCCGGACGGTACGCACACGCGGATCTACCTGTTGCAGTTCGACTCGGTCACCGTCGCGGACGAGGTGAACTCGCCCGGGCTGACCAGCTACAACATGCCGAACTACGCGGTGCGCGGCGCCGAGCGGATGATGGCCGACGACCGGTTCCCGGGCCGCGCCGCGGTCGACGACGTGATCCGTCACGCGTACGACGAGATCAAGCCGTACGGCGCTGAGGAGGTCCGCCAGGCGTACCTCTCGGCCGGGGACACCCTCGCCGTGATCGTGCAGTCCCGCAAGGGCACCGCGAAGGCCGTCCCGTTCCAGCAGACGGTGGTCCTGCAGAGTCAACTGCTCGGCTGACCCAGGGGGAGTACCTCGCAGCGAGTCCCGAGCCCCACCCGACTAGAGTGGGGCTCGGCTCTTGTACCGCCCACCCCGCTCATCCGAGGAGCACCCCGTGGAGATCTTCTTCGAAACCCTGCTGGTCCTGGTCTGCGTCGGCGTGCTCGCCTTCGCCGGGCTGAGCGTGAAGAAGCTGTACCAGGGCCAGCGCTGACCCCCATCGAGGAACTGCCGAGCTCATGATCGAGATCCCGTCCGACCTGCACAAGGACCTGCTCCCTCTTGCCTTCCTGCTCGGCGACTGGGCCGGTGCGGGCGTTCACGACTTCCCCGGCTCCGAGAAGTGCAACTTCGGGCAGGAGGTCACCTTCACCCACGACGGGCGTGACTTCCTGGAGTACCACTCGCACACCTGGGTGCTCGACGCCGACGGGAACAAGGTCCGGCCGCTGGAGTCCGAGTCCGGCTTCTGGCGTATCGACTCCGACCGCAAGGTCGAGGTCGTCATGACCCGCGACGACGGCGTCGTCGAGATCTGGTACGGCGACCTGGCGGCCAAGACGCCGCAGATCGACCTGGTCACCGACGCCGTGGCACGGACGGCGGCCGCGGGTCCCTACACCGGCGGCAAGCGCCTCTACGGCTATGTGAAGAGCGACCTCATGTGGGTCGGCGAGAAGCAGACCCCCGAGGTCGAGCTGCGCCCCTACATGTCCGCGCACCTGAAGAAGGTCGTCACCCCGGAGGACGTCGAGCGCTGGGCCAAGGCCCTCCCGGACGACATGCCGGACGACGGGATCGCGTTCTTCAAGTAGTCGGAAGAGCGGTCCGGCACGTAGTCGGAAAGTGATCCGGCACGTAGGTGAAAAGTGGTCCGGCCGGTTCGGCGGCTCTCCTCAGGTCGTCACATCCCCGAATGGTCCTAGACTTCCAGTGTGGTGAGCACCGACTGGAAGAGCGACCTGAGGCAGCGCGGCTACCGGCTGACGCCGCAGCGCCAGCTTGTCCTCGAAGCTGTGGACACCCTGGAGCACGCGACCCCCGACGACATCCTCATCGAGGTGAGGAAGACGGCGTCGGGGGTCAACATTTCCACCGTCTACCGGACCCTGGAGCTTCTGGAGGAGCTCGGTCTGGTCAGTCACGCGCACCTCGGGCACGGCGCGCCGACGTACCACCTGGCCGACCGGCACCATCACATCCACCTGGTCTGCCGGGACTGTACGAACGTCATCGAGGCGGATGTCTCGGTCGCCGCGGAGTTCACCGCGAAGCTGCGGGACACCTTCGGCTTCGAGACGGACATGAAGCACTTCGCGATCTTCGGCCGGTGCAAGGACTGCTCTCTCAAGAGTTCAACTACCAAGTCGTAGGCTAGGCGTATGAAGAGCCCTCTCCTGTCCCTGCCCGGCGCCGTCCCCGCCGAAGGCGTGGACGAACAGGTCGCGGCGCACTACGGCGACCTGTTCCGCGAGCAGCGCACCCTCGCCGACGGCACCGGCTTCGTGGACCTCTCGCACCGCGGTGTCGTCACCGTCACCGGGGAGGACCGGCTGAGCTGGCTGCACCTGCTGCTCACCCAGCACGTCACGGACCTCCCGGCGGGCCGCGCCACCGAGGCGCTGATCCTCTCCGCGCACGGCCACATCGAGCACGCGCTGTACCTCGTCGACGACGGCACCACGACCTGGGCCCACGTCGAACCCGGCACCCAGGACGCGCTGCTCGCGTACCTGGAGTCCATGAAGTTCTTCTACCGCGTCGAGACCGCCGACCGCACGGACGACTTCGCGGTCGTGCACCTGCCGGCCGGTTCGATCGCCGAGGTGCCCGAGGGCGTGGTCGTACGCGAGACGCCGCACGGGCGTGATCTCTTCCTGCCGCGTGCGGACCTGGAGTCGTACGCCGAGAAGGCCGGTCCGCCGGCCGGGCTGCTGGCCTACGAGGCGCTGCGCGTCGAGCACCACCGTCCGCGGCTCGGCTTCGAGACCGACCACCGCACCATCCCGCACGAGTTGGGCTGGATCGGCAGCGCGGTGCACCTGCAGAAGGGCTGCTACCGGGGCCAGGAGACCGTGGCCCGCGTACAGAACCTGGGCAAGCCCCCGCGTCGGCTGGTCTTTCTGCACCTGGACGGCAGCGAGGTCCATCTGCCGCCGCACGGCACCGAACTCCGCCTCGCGGACGACGGCCCCGACGGCCGGAAGATCGGCTTCATCACCACCTCCGTACGCCACCACGAGCTCGGCCCGATCGCGCTCGCCCTGGTGAAGCGGAACGTGCCGCTGGACGCGCGGCTGCTGGCGGACACGACGGCGGCGGCGCAGGAGGTCGTGGTCGAGCCGTAAGGGCTCAGACGGGTCGCGTCTCGGGGGTCACATCTCCAAAAGCACGGTGAACGGGCCGTCGTTCGTCAGCGAGACGCGCATCTGCGCGCCGAACCGGCCCGTCGCCACCGTGGCACCCAGCGCGCGGAGTTGGGCCACGACCTCGTCGACGAGGGGTTCGGCGACATCGCCGGGGGCGGCCGCGTTCCAGGTGGGGCGGCGACCCTTGCGGGCGTCGCCGTACAGGGTGAACTGGCTGATGACGAGCAGCGGCGCGTCGATGTCGGAGCACGACTTCTCGTCCGCCAGCATCCGGATGGACCAGAGTTTGCGGGCGAGCTGGGCCGCCTTCTCCTTGGTGTCGTCGTGCGTGACGCCGACGAGGACGCACAGCCCCTCGCCGTCGATCGCCCCGACCGTTTCCAGGCCGTGTTCGCCGTTCACGACGACGCTCGCGCCGTCCACCCTCTGCACCACCGCACGCATGGGGACCATCATGCCGTGCGCGGAGTATCCCACCCTCAGGGGGCCCAAGGCCTCCGCAGGTGATTCCCGGACCTCTATCGAGGGGTCCTTCGGGGGTTTCTTTTTGCTCCTTACCCCCCCATCTGGGGCGTATCGGGGGCACTCGGTCACATAGCGGCCACTTGGGGTGGCACGATGCGTGTGTTGCGGTGCAACCGTGGGGTGGACCGCGCCGGTCGAGGGGACGGTAGAGGCACATGAGCACACCGAGTACCGGGCAGCAGCCGCCCGGGGCTGTGTCGTTGACCCGTACGAGTCCGCGGGCAGGAGGCGGTCGTACGGGGGTTCATCGTCCTCCCGTGCAGCGCACCGACAGCCCGCTGCACCCGGACCCGCCCGCACCCGATCTGACCCTGCTGCGGCTGCCCGAACTGCGGACACTGCGGCGCGACGCACAGCGCGACGAGGCCGACCTCAGCTATGTGCGGCGGCTGCTCCAGGGGCGGATCGACATCCTGCGGGCGGAGCTGGCGCGCCGCGGGGGACTGCGGGCGCCCTCCGCGACGTCGGGATCGCCGCTGGTCTCGGGCCTGGGCACGAGTCCGGGCCTGCGTCCGGCCGGGGGGAGGGGAGCGGGTGTCGGCGCGACGTCGGTCGTCGACCGGCTCGCCGAGATCCTGACGGACGCGCCGGCCCGGCACCGCTCCTCGGCCCGCCATGTGACAGTGGGCACACCGTACGGCGAGGAGTACCGGCGGCTGGCCTCGGACATGCTCGCCGAGGTGGAGCTGTCGGACCTGGAAGCACGTACGGACGACGAGCTCGGCGCGGGGATGGGGCGGCTCGTGCGCTACGAGCGGCAGGTCTCCCGGCGGCGCCAGCACCTGCAGCGCACCGCCGACGATTGCAGCGCCGAGATCGCCCGCAGGTACCGTGATGGGGAAGCACAAGTAGACGACCTGCTCATGTGACGCGGTGGCCCCGGCGATCCCGGGGCACGTGCGACGCTGCGGCGGCGCCGGCGGCCCGGGACATCCGGGGCCGGGCCCCATGGCTCCGCCCGGTTCCGCGGTCGCGGCGGCCGCGTCCGGGGACGGCCCGGGCATGCGGTCGCGGGGCTCGGCCGGGGCCACGCCGACGGGGAACCTCCCGTACGGCGCCGCGGTTCGATCACCAGGCCGGTCCCCGTCATGGAAGGCCACCGCCGATGTCCGCCGCTGCCCCTGCCACCGCCGCAGACCCCTCCATACCCCCGGTTCTGGCCGAGGTCGTCCGTTCGGGATTCGTCGAGGGGCGTCACCGGGGCAGCCTGGTGCTGCTGGCCGCGGACGGGTCGGTCGAACTGGCGCTGGGCGAGGTGACCACGCCGGTCTTTCCGCGCTCGTCCAACAAGCCGATGCAGGCGGCGGGTGTGTTGCGGGCGGGGCTGGAGCTGGCCGGCGAACGGCTGGCTCTCGCCGCCGCCAGCCACTCCGGGGAGACCTTCCACCGCGATCTCGTCCAGAAGATGCTGGCCGAGCACGGGCTGAACGCCGGACAGTTGCAGTGCCCGCCGGATCTGCCGCTGGACCCGGCGGAGGCGGAGACGTATCTCGCCGGGGGCGCGGTCCGTGACCGGGTCACCATGAACTGCTCGGGCAAGCACGCGGCGATGCTCGCGGTGTGCGCGCTACGGGACTGGCCCCTGGACTCCTACCTGGACCCCGGCCATCCGCTCCAGCGGCTCATCCACACGGTGGTCGAGGAGGCGGCGGGGGAGTCGGTGGCGGCGGTCGGTACGGACGGGTGCGGTGCGCCGTTGATGGCGATCAGCCTCACGGGCCTCGCCCGTGCCTTCCGCTCCTTCGTCCTCGCCGTCCCCGGTTCCGCCGAACGCCGTGTCGCCGACGCCATGCGCGCCCACCCCGAGTACGTCGCCGGTACGCGCCGGCCCGACACCTGGCTCATGCGGGAGATCCCGGGCGCGCTCTCCAAAATGGGTGCGGAGGGCGTCCAGGCGGTCGCCCTCCCCGACGGCCGGGCCCTCGCCTTCAAGATCGACGACGGCGCCACCCGAGCGCTCGGTCCCGTCCTCGCCCGCGCCCTGTCCCTCCTGGGCATGCGATCCCCGGTGATCTCGAGAATCGGCCACGCTCCACTGACGGGCGGAGGCGTTGAGGTGGGCGAGATCCGGGCCGTGTTCTAAGACCGGCGGGCCATCAGCCCGAAGGATGCGCGTCGGCGCTCCTGAGGGGCGCGGGGAACTGCGCGCCCAGCCCCCCGCCGCTCGCAGCCGAAGAACGCACCCCGGGGGTCCGGGGGCGGAGCCCCAGGGGAGGGGACGGGTAGGGGCGGCGGGGGCGAAAAAGGTGCGACAGGGGCGTGGTCGTCGACCTAGCGTGAGCCCATGAGCCGTCGCGAGGAAATCGACATACGAACGATCACGGAGACCGAGATCCCGGACTGGATCCGCGCGCTGAACACGGGGTTCCTCCGCTCTCCGGCCGTGTCGGAACAGGAGATCACCAACCGCGGTGCGAACATCCTCCCGCACCGAACCCTCGGCGCATTCGACACCGGCCTCCCCCACTCCCGACTTCGCTCGAGCGGGGGGACCCCCATCGTCGCCACCTTCCGATCGTTCCCGCAGTGGCTCACCACCGTCGGCGGCACCCCCGTCCCCGCCGATGCCATCACCAACGTCAGCGTCACCGCCACCCACCGCCGCCGAGGCATCCTCACCCGCATGATGGCCACCGACCTCACGGCCGCGAAGGACCGCGGCGACGTGGTCGCCACCCTCATCGCTGCGGAGTACGCGATCTACGGGCGGTACGGCTTCGGCCAGGCCACCACCGCCACCGAGTGGACCATCGACGTCTCCAGGTCGGGCCTGGACCCCCGCTGGTCGGGCCCGCCCGACGGCGCCCGTATCGACCTGGTGGACGGCGACGACGTACGCAGGCTCGGCCCGGAGCTGCACGAGCGCCTCAGGCGCACCCAGCCGGGCGCGGTCAGCCGCGACGAGCGCTGGTGGCAGATCAACACCGGCGTACTGAGCCTGAGCGGCGACTCCTGGAAGGAGCCCTTCTACGCCGTGTACCGCGCGGCGAACGGCCAGGTCGAGGGCCTGGTCTCCTACGAGTCGGACGACAACTGGGGCGACGCCAAGCAACCGCTGAACACGGCGGAAGTGAACTGGCTGATCACGGTGACCCCGACGGCCGAACGCGCCCTGTGGCAGTACCTCTGCTCGATCGACTGGATCGCCCACGTCAAGACCGGCTGGCGCGCCCCGGACGACCTGCTGCCGGGCTTCCTCCCCGATCCGCGCGCCGCCCGTATCACCACCCAGGCGGACTGGCTGTGGGTACGGATCCTGGACGTCGTACGGGCTCTGGAGGCGCGGACGTACGCGGGGTCCGGGACCCTGGTCCTGGACGTCACCGACGGGGACGGACTGTCCGCCGGGCGCTACCGCCTGGAGGCCGGACCCGACGGGGCGACCTGCGCACCGACCACGACGACCGCCGATCTCACCCTGGACGTGGGTGAGTTGGCGGCCCTGTGGCTGGGCGACGAGTCGGCGGTGCGGCTGGCCGCGCTCGGGCGGGTGCGGGAAGAACGAGAGGGCGCCGCCGTCGTCGCCGACGCCCTGCTCCGCACGTCCAGGCGACCGTGGTGCCCGGACCTCTTCTGATTCCGATCGATTCCGATTCTGATTCTGGATGGTGTGGTCTGTACGGGTGGTGTGGTGGTGCTCGGTGTACTGCGGGCGCTCCTTCCGGTCGCGTCGGACAGTGGTGGTGCACTGCATCCGTAGCCGTGCGGTGGTGCGGTGACACGGACTGACCGAGCTCCCGGCTCCCCTCCGGAGGGGAGCCCGGTCAGCCGGACTGCCGGACGGTGGCGTCCGATCAGCCGGACTGGGCGAGCAGCATCACGAGCAGGACGGCTCCGATGCCGCTGATGGTGGTGTTCTTGGCCTTGAGGCCGACGGACAGCGCGACGAACGCGATGATGCCCAGCGGCCCGTACTTCCACTGGATGAGTTGCTCGAATCCGAGGGCGAGGGCGGCGACGGCGAGGGCGATGAGCGGCATGACGTTCCCTCCTTGGGGTCCCGGGGAGGACGACTCTGGCGGCCAACCCTCCGGAAGTGTGACCATGTTGTGTAAGTTGGCAACCAACTCACTGGTAGTTATCTCCGCGTTGGGACGACTCATAACCACCTATCCGGCAACTGCCCAAAGATGGCGCGAAGTTGTAGTGTTTGGTCGTGGAACCGGAACACGCCTCCGTCAATGGGCGGAACAGGTCACCACGGCCACAGAGGTCACACCGCGAGGTGGCCGACGAGCTGCGCAGCCGGATCAGGTCCGGCCGGCTGCGGCCGGGCGAGCGCATGCCCACACAGGCCAAGCTGGCCGACGAGTTCGGCGTCGAACGCGGGGCGGTCCGGCAGGCGCTGCGCATCCTGCAGTCGGAACGTCTGCTCGTCAATGTGTCCAAAGGAAGCCCGGCGACCGTCGCCGACACCCTGGAACGGGGCCTGACCGGCCCGGAAGCCCCGCCGCAGCCCACCACGGTGGCGCTCGGCGGCCGGATCACGGCCGCCTTCGAGGCCCCGCACGTGCAGATCGACGCGTTGTGCCTGACATCGATATCGCTCACGCTTGCCATGGGCGAACCCCTCCGGCAAATTCACGCAGGCCGAATAAAACCGGCCAGGGTGGACGTCCGTGTGCTGCTTCCCAGCAGTGACATCGACCTCGCCTTCCCCGCGCCCGTGGACGCGTCGGCGGCGGGCCGGCTCCAGCGCAACTGGCTGACCAACCGCAACGCCCAGGGCCAGGTGCTGCGCCACAACCTGCTCGCCCTGCGTGCCACGCACGGCATCGACGTCAACGTCACCTTCCGTGCGCTCCCCTTCACCCCGCCGGTGAAGTTGTACCTGCTCAACGGGGTCGAGGCGCTCTTCGCGTACTACACGCTGACCAAGCGCGAGGAGGAAGTGGACCACGAGTACCTGGAGATGTACGACGTCCAGGGCACCCAGTCCATGCTGTTCCCCTTCGCGCAGGGGGCCGGGCTGCGGGACACCACGTTCGTGGAGCAGTCCCACCTCTGGTTCGACGCGCTGTGGGAGACCATCAGCTCCAAGCTGCTGCTCTCGAGCTGACCGACTCTCCCCTGCACGTCACAGGGCGGGACCCGCGACCATCAGGGCGAGGACGACCGCGCCGATGGAACTGCAGGTGGGGCTCTTCGCCTTGATGCCGATGGTGAGGAGCAGCAGGCCGACGACGCCTGTCGTGCCGTACTGCCACTGCACGAACTGGTCGAAGCCGACGACGAAGAGGGCGGAGAGAAGGGCGATGGCGGGCATGGGCGGTTCTCCTGCTTCTACTGTGGCGTGGTGGTTCCTCTGGGGTGTGCGAGGGCGAGCCCGGGTAAGTCGGCGACGGGACTCGGGTGGGGGAGGCAAAACTTCCGCCAACTTGGCCAAGTTGGTCGCCAACTCTGATTAAGTTGTCCCCACTTGGCTGGTAGTCATAAACAACTTTCAAACAACTCCCCGTAGATGGATGCGAGTTGTAGCGTTTGGTCGTGACCCAGGAGAACGTTGCAGTGAACGGCAGCAGAAGGCTCTCGCCCCAGGAGATCGCCGACGCCCTGCGGGACCGGATCCGCGCCGGAGACCTCAAGGCGGGCGACCGCCTGCCGACTCAGGCGGAGTTGGCAGAGGAGTTCGGTGTCGAGCGAGGAACCGTCCGCCAGGCCCTGCGCGCGCTCCAGGACGACGGACTGCTCAGCAACGTCAGCAAGGGCAGCCCACCACGGATCGCGGAGCCGGCCCCGACCCGGGACGAGCCGCAGACGACGATGGTCGGACTGGCCCCCCGGCTCGCGGACGCGTTCGCCGCGCCGCACGTCCGGGTCGACGCGGCCTGCCTGACCGCCGAGACCCTGATGCTCGCGCTCGGTGAACCCGTCCGCCAGATCCACGAGGGCCGCATCCGCCCGGAGTCGATCGACGTCCGCATCCTGCTCCCGTCCCGGGACATCAACCTCGCCTTCCCGGTCCCCGTCGACGGCCGCGGTGACGACGACCCGGTCCACGAGCGCTGGCTCGCCCAGCGCAACGCCCAGGTCCACGTCCTCCAGCACAACCTGCGCGCCCTGCGTTCCTCGCACGGCATCGACGTACGGGTGGCCTTCCGGGCCCTGCCCTTCACTCCGCCCGTGAAGCTGTACCTGCTCAACGGTGTCGAGGCCTTGATCGCCTACTACATGGTTCAGCGGCGTGAGGAGGAGGTGGCCAACGGCACGTTGGACATGTACGACGCTCTCGGATCCGAGTCCCTCCTCTTCTCCTTCGACAGACGGACCGGTCAGCGGGACGCCGCGTTCGTGGATCAATCCCAGAAGTGGTTCGACGCCCTCTGGGAAACCATCACCACGGACCTGACACTCTCCTAGTGACTTCTGATACGGCGCAGACTGAACTGGTGGCAGCAGAGACCGAGAACTTGCGGGAAGTGATCGAACGCGCTCGCTTCGTGCTCTTCGACTTCGACGGGCCGATCTGTCGGCTGTTCGCGGGACATTCCGCGGAGGACGTGGCGAAGGACCTGGTGGAGTGGCTGGAGCGGCAGGGGCTGCGAGGGCTGCTGACCGAGGAGGAGCAGGTCCATCCGGACCCGATGGTCGTCCTGTACGCCGTCCACCGGCGCCATCCGCACAGCGACCTGGTGACCGAGCTGGAGGAACGGCTCACCCAGCAGGAGCTCAAGGCGGTGCCGTCCGCCTGGCCCACCGCGTACGCGGATCCGCTGATCCGGACCTGGAGCGCCGTGGGCGCGCGACTGGCGATCGCGACCAACAACTCCGCTCGCACCGCCGCCGGTTACCTGGCCGGCCGCGACCTCATCGGCTGCTTCGCCCCCAACGTCTACGGCCGCACCGAGAACCTGCACCAGCTCAAGCCGGACCCGCACTGCCTCAACCGGGCCCTGAACGCCCTGGGCGCCGCCCCCTCGACCGCCCTGATGATCGGCGACGCTCCTTCGGACTACGAAGCCGCCCGGCAGGCCGGCGTTCCGTTCCTCGGTTACGCGCGTAACGGCTACAAGGAAAAGCTGCTGCGGGAGGCGGGAGCCGAGGTCGTGGTGGGGTCGCTCGAGCCGATTCTGCGGGTGCTTCGGGGGTAGCGCCGAGGTTCGTGGCGCCGTCCTGGTCGTACGGGTCGTCCTGGTCGTACGGGTCGCCCTTGTGATCCTTGCTGTCCGTAACTCGGCGCTCGCCTCGACCCGTTGATAGATGATCATGATTCTCACCCGTCCACTTCCGTGAATCGATCAACTTGCTGTCCAATTGGACTGGTTGACTTGAGATGGGTATCCCCTGCCTGGTTGATCCCTTAACGGCCAGTCAACTTCCAGTCCTGTCAATTTCGGAATCCGCCGCCAATCCGACGGGAAACGGTTTGCCGGTGGACCGGGCGAGGTACGGTCGCGATGTGAGCGAGGAACGCGGTGACGGAGGTGGTACCGAGTTCGCGCGTGTCCTGGAGCAGTTGCGCTCCCGTATCGCCGACGGCACCTACGCACCGGACTCCCATCTGCCGCCGCAGCGTGAACTGGCGGAGGAGTTCGAGGTCTCCCGCGACACCGTGCAGCGCGTGATACGGGAGCTGAACAGCGAGGGTTGGGTCAAGTCCCGTCAGGGCAGCGGAACACGGGTCGTCACCCCGATCCATCTGAGGGCGCCGAAGAAGGAGGAGCCCCGGGTGCGCGCGGCGCTGGGCACCTTCATCGCCCGGGCCTTCGCTCAAAAGGTCGTGAGGCTGGACGTGTTCACCCTGACCTCCGAGTCCCTGAACGCCCACATCCGGTTGCAGGCCGAGCGCATCCGCCTCGGCGAGGTGCAGCCCGAGCGCATCGAGCTGCGCATGCTGCTGCCCTCGAGGTCGCTCGAGCTTCCGTATCCCCGTGCGAAGCAGCCGGACGAGGACGTCGAGCGGGAGCAGGGGCAGGAGCCGCAACCGGGGCATGAGCAGGAGCGGAAGCCGGACCCGGAGCAGCATCCAGGACAATTGGACCAGTTGCAGGAGCAGCTCCGGGAGCGGTTCCGCTCCATCACCGGCCGGCACACGATTTCGTTGCGCACGGCTCTGCGTGACCTGAAGACCGAGGGCCTGGTGCCCGAGGTGCTGGTGGACATCCGGTACGTACCGCTGGCCCCGCCGTTCAAGCTCTATCTGCGGCCGGGTGTCGAGGCGCTGTTCGGGCCCTACGAGGTCCTGGAGCGCACCATCCTCCTGGACGACGAGACGGAGGTCGATGCCATTGACGTGCTCGGCCTCGGATCCACGCTGACGCGGCACGTCAACGACGAGGGCGACCCGGACTCCACGGGCTCGGTGTTCATGGAGAGCATGCAGGCCTGGTTCGACTCGTGCTGGAACCTCCTCGCCGAGAAGTCCTGACGCCCACGAGTGGTATCTCTCTCAGGTGACCACCGATTGCCCCGGTCCGCACGGCGGCCTTCGTGTGCGGGCACTAAGGTGTGCTCACCTCTCTAGCGGCGCATGAGCATCAGCTGCGACGCACAGTTATTCAGGAGTGACCCGTGGGTGGTCCGCTAAATCTCGGTAAGCCCGCTCTGCCAAGGGCGGACGACGAGGCGTACGACAGATTCGTGCGCTATGCCCGGATGCTGGGGTCGTTCAGTCGTGGGCACCACAATCTCAACTACATGGTGCGGCCGCTCACCGAGGGCGATGCCCGTCTCGTGGCCTGCGACGACGGGCAGCCGGTCACGGTGCGGGAGCGGATTCGATCGGTGTTGCCCGTGGTCATCAGGACCTGGCAGGACGAGTCGGAGATCCTCAACGCGATCTGTGGTGTTCTTCCGCACGTCCCGCGTTGTCTGGTCAAGCGCCGGGGGACGGCCGTCCTGAGCTATGTGGACGGTGTGCCCCTCTCCAGCATCTGCCCGAACGGCAAGCCGGTGGACTCCGACCTGATCACCGCTCTCGCGGGTCTCCTCGCGGACATGACGCAGGTGCGCAGGCAGCAACTGCCGCCCCTGCCGATGTCCTGGCCCCGGTCGAGCCGGGACAGCCGGGCCTTTCTGCGGGCCTTGGCGTTCGCCGCCGAGGAACAGATCAGACAGCCCAACTGGGGGCTGTTCGGCGGGTTGTTCGCGATGCTGGGCATTCCCGAGGACGCGATGGTGCGGTTCGCGGAGCGGGTGCCGAACCTCATCAGCCGTCCCTTCGGCCTGCTCCACACGGACCTGCACCGGGACAACGTGATCGTCTCCTACCACGGTGCCCCGCCCCTGATCTGCGTCGACTGGGAGCTCGCGAGCTACGGGGACCCGCTGCACGACCTCGCCACCCATCTGGTGCGGATGCAGTACCCCGACCACCAGTGGCACGAGGTGGTCGAGGCCTGGCGTGAGGCCATGAGCGCCCGGCGCAGCAAGGCCGTCTACGGCATGGACCGGGACCTGAAGCACTACGTCGCCTTCGAGAGGGCCCAGTCGGTCTATCCCGATGTCATGCGCGCCGCGAATTCGTTGGGCGACTCCTTCGACCAGCGGGACCTGGACGCCGCGACGCGGTCGGTGCACCGGGCGCTGGTGGCGGCCGAGGAGCCGCTGCGGCTCAAGAGCGTGCCGGGGGAGCACGCCATCGAACGCATTCTCTTTCGATGGAACGAGTCCCACGGGGGCCGGCACAGCCGCGACAGGTCCGTCTCGCAGATCGTCTGGCAGCGCGACACACGGGTGGCCGAGCACCCCAGGTTCCCCGAACGGGCGGTGCGAGAAGCGCTGTTCGAGGAGGGTGCCGCCGCCGCGGACCGGGTGTTCAAGGGAACGGCTCATCTCAGTACGGCGGTTCGGGTGTCGGGGGTCCCGTTCCCGGTGATGGTGCGCCGGAAGGTGGGGTCGGTGAACCCCAGGGAACGCCGGTTCCTGAACGAACACTCGGTGCTGGGAGCGATCGAGCGGTCGGGGGTCGCGGTACGGGCGCCGAAAGTGCTGGCCCTGGGCAGCAGCGGCCTCAAGGAGCAGTTCACGATCCACTCCTACGAGGGCCCGGGCGCCGGATTCCGTCCCCCGGAGCACCCGGAGGAAGGACTTCTGCCGCACGAGGCGGACGATCTCGTGAACCAGCTCGGGGCGCTGACCCACGTCGACTGCGACGAGCTGGCCCCCGAGATGCGAGGGCACGACTACTACCTGGGGCTACGGGACGAGCTGGTCCACATGGTGACCGAACTCCCCAAGGCCACCCGGGACCTGGCGCGGGAGCTCGGGCTGCCCAGCGGCTACCGGCTGGGTGAGCTCCTCGACCGCCACACCCTGGTCCCCCGTAGGTCCGTACTCCTGCACGGCGACCTCAATCCGTGGAATCTCGTGCGCCGGGAGGACGGCGGTCTGACGCTGATCGACTGGGAGATGGCGACGGTCGGTGATCCGCTGCACGACCTGGTCCGCCATATGCATCTCACCCCGACGCGGCCCGAGATCCGTGCGCGGCTGTTCTCCCGCTGGTCCCGTCTGCTGCCGGAGGACTGCACCAAGGGCTGGCTGGAGGACTGGCGCGTCTACCGCTCCATGGAGGTCATCCGTTCGGCCTTCGTGGACCTCGACCGCCTGGTGACCGGTGACAGCCTCGATGCCCCCAACGTCCGCCGTGCGGTGGATGCCTACGCGATGACTCTGGCGGAAGCGACAGCGGCGCTGGGGCTCCCGGGCAAACTGACGGCCAACCCCTATCTCGCCCGTGCGCTGCCGCAGGGAGACCATGGCGGTCAACGGACAGCCGGAGGCTCCGCGGACGCGTGACCTGTGGAGTCTGTCCGCGCCGCCGAGCCGGCGACGGGGGCCGACGGCCTGAGCGTCCGCCCCCGGCGGGCCGCCCCCGTCACACCTTCAGCACCACCTTCCCCACCAGCCCCCGCCCCTCGACCGCCGTATGCGCATCCCCCGCCCGCTCCAGCGCGAACACCTCCCCGATCACCGGCCGCAGCCGCCCCGCCGCGGCCTCACTGTGGGCGGTGGACGTGAAGCGGCGCAGGTCGGCGGGGGCGAACTGGATGTCGCCGATGCCGAAGACCGCGATCCCCCGGCGGGCGGCCTCCTCCGTGTCGAGGGGCGAGAAGCCGCCCGACGCCGCCCCGTGGGCGGAGAACCGGCCGCCGTCGGCCGTCAACGGCAGGGCGGCGGCGCCCAGGTCGCCGCCCACACCGTCCAGCACGACGTCCGCCCCCTCGATGGTCCCGCCGAGCGCCCGGCGGGCGGCGGCCACCCAGTCGCCCCGGGTGGCGTCGACCACGGCGTCCGCCCCCAGGTCCCGCACCAGGGAGAGCTTGGCGTCTCCGCGCGCCACCGCGACCACCCGTGCCCCGCGCTCGTGGGCCAGCTGGACGAGCAGCGTGCCCATGCCACCGGAGGCGCCCAGGATCAGGACCCGGTCGGTGGGGCCCACGGAGGTCACTTCCAGCAGGCCGACGGCGGTGAGGCCGTCGTGGACCAGGGCCGCCGCGGTGAGGAGGTCCACGGAGTCGGGTACGACGGTCAGGGCGGACACCGGTGCCACCGCGCGCTCCGCGTAACCGTCCGACACGAGGGACGTGACCCGGCGGCCCAGCCACTCGGCGGGAACGCCCGCACCCAGGGCGCGGACGACACCGGACACGCCACCTCCGGGGACGTACGGCGGGGTCACCTGGAACCAGTCACGCCCCCACCCCGCCCGCACCTGCGTCTCCACGAAGATCGTGTCCACGTACGCCACGTCGATCACGACCTCGCCCGGCCCCGGAACCGGATCGGGAAGCTCCACGGAGACGAGGACCTCGGGGCCGCCGAACTCCTTCGCCTGCACTGCTCGCATCGCATGCTCCTCAAAGCCGGAGAGAGGTGTCACCGAACGCCGGACAGTCTTCGACCTGAACCTCGGTTGAGGTCAAGGTGGCGCCGGGGCGTGCGTAGGCTCGGGGCATGGGTGAGATCGGACTGCGCGAGCGCAAGAAGCAGCGGATGTACGGGGCTGTCTCCGACATCGCGATCGGACTGTTCCTCGAGAAGGGGTTCGACGCCGTGTCGGTCGCGGAGGTGGCCGCCGCCGCCGAGATCTCCAAGCCGACCCTCTTCCGGTACTTCCCGACCAAGGAGGACCTGGTCCTGCACCGGTTCGCCGATCACGAGGACGAAGCCGCGCGCGTGGCCGTACAGGGCCCGTCCCCAGTGGCGGCGCTGCGACGCCACTTCCTCGACGGGCTGGAGCGCTCCGATCCCATCACCGGCCTCAACGACGCCCCGCAGGTCCTGGCCTACCACCGCCTGCTCTACGGGACGCCCTCTCTGGCCGCCCGGCTGTCCGGATACCTGGAGCGGTCCGAGGCCGCCCTCGCCGAGGCGCTCGGCGACGACCTCGGGGCCCGGCTCGCCGCCGGTCAGATCATCGCCGTACAGCGCATCCTCGCTCTGGAGAACTGGCGGCGGATCGCCGCTGGTGAGGCCGTCGAGCAGGTGCGCCCCGATGCGGTCGCCGCGGCCGAGGAGGCGTTCACGCAGCTGGGGGCGGGTCTCCCGCGATATGCGTAACCTCATCAAGGTGAGTGACCGAGTAAATAATGTTACTCGGTAACGTCATTCGGTATCCTCGGTCCGGTCGCTGCGCCGCGACGGGGAGCTGACGGTCCGTGCGGTTCCCGGCGTACGGGACGTACTGCCCGCCACCGTCGACGCGGTGCGCGGCGCGCTCGCGCACGAGGGGTCCATCGGCGTCATCGCGGCCGACCCGGACGTCGAAGGGGTACGGGAGGCGCTCGGCGCCGCCGGGATCGAGGCCGCCGGGCCCGAGGAACTGGGCGCACGTGTCGCGGTGGTGCCCGCCACCCTCGCCAAGGGGCTCGAGTACGACCATGTGGTGGCCGTCGAACCGGCGGCCGTCGCCGAGGCGGAGGAGCGGGGCCTGCACCGGCTGTACGTGGTGCTGACCCGGGCCGTGTCGCGGCTGGACGTCGTGCACGCGCGTCCCCTGCCCTGGTGACCCGGCGGCTACCAGGGCAGGGGGTACGGGGATCCGGTCACCGGCCACGCCGCTCGGGCGAGGGTCAGGGGGCGGCCGCCGCCTCCAGGACCGGGATCAACCGCTCCTCCTCGTAGGCGAGATGGGCCTCCAGCTCCTCCGTGAGGCGCACCACCTCGGGGAGTACGCGGGTCGGGTCCGCGTGCTGCTCGCCGACGACCCGGCGCAACTCCTCGACCAGCACGGCGATCCGCTCGTGCTCGACACGCAGCCGGTCCAGGACCGGGGTGAGGTCGGGGCGGCGGTCGGCGAGCGCGCGGAAGAGGCCGAGGTCCTCGCCGGCGTGATGCCGGTGCAAGCCCTGGCAGAGGGTGAGGCAGTTGACCCGG
Source organism: Streptomyces sp. NBC_01450 (assembly GCF_036227505.1). Lineage (NCBI taxonomy): Bacteria > Bacillati > Actinomycetota > Actinomycetes > Kitasatosporales > Streptomycetaceae > Streptomyces > Streptomyces sp. NBC_01450. The sequence continues at coordinate 6,274,449 of NZ_CP109480.1, forward strand.
AGCTGGGCGCCGAGGGAACTGCCCGAGGAGGCGAACTCCTCGCGGATGATCGCGAGTTCGCGCCGGAAGCCGTCGTGGACGAGCCTCAGCGCCTCGCCCATCGAGCCCGCCTCGATGTGCGGCGGACCGTCCTGCGGGATCTCGTGGAGCGCGACGACAGGGATCACACGGTCCGTCTTCGCCTGGTACTCCGCCCATCCCTGATCGGCTTCCACCGCCCGCGCGAAGAGCCGGTCGCGCTCGACGCCCTCGAGGACGACGGCCTGCGCGTCGTACGTGAAGACGCCGCTCTCCACCCGCACGCGCGGGTGGGCGACGAGGTTGCGGTACCAGTCCGGGTGCTCGGGCGCGCCCCCGGCCGAGGCGATCACGATGACCCGGTCGCCGCCGTCGGGGTAGTAGCCGACGGGGGTGGTGTGCGGGGTTTTGGTACGGGCGCCGGTGGTGGTGAGGAGAAGGAGCCGGGCTCCCTCGAAATATCCGCCGACTTTCCCGTGGTGGGCACGGAACTCGTCGATGACTTGCTGGTTGAAGGGGTTGGGCATGCGTTGCTTTCTTTTGTTTTCGGGCAGGGTGAATTGCCGCGGCGCGTTTTGGGGCGCGGCGCGGTGAGGGGATGCTGGAGAGCGCGCGGAATTCCGGAAGAAGCGGACGCGCGGTGACGTGAAGACGCGCGGTGGGGTGAAGGCGCGTGGTGGGGTGAAGAAGGGGGTGGTCGGGGTGGGCGGGGCTCTACCCCGCCTCGGCCTCACTCGGAGGCCGGGCAACCAACTCGCTCACGGCGCAAGGCCGACCCGGCAGTCATGGGCGCAACGGTAATGCCGTACGTGTGTCGAGGCAATCCCGTATGAAGGGAAATACGGGATTGCCTCGACGGATTTCCTGGCCCTCAGTTGTCGAGAACGGCGATTTCGAGTCCGCCCAGTCGTTCCGGCTCCGCGATCACATCGATTTCGGTGACCAGACCGTCCGCGATCGTGAAAGCGAGCACCACGGAGAGGCGGCCGCGCGGGGCCATCGCCAGCCCGACCGTCCCGTCGATGAGCGCGACCCCGGTGAACGCGGCGCGTCCGGTCGCGGCCATCGCGCCCTTGGCCACGGTGTGGGCCCCGCGGACCACGACCGGTTCGGGGGTGGGGATGACGGCCTTGTCGGCGCGCAGGACCACGTCGGGGTGGAGGAGGGCGACGAGCGCGTCGAAGTTCCCGCCCCGGGCGGCGGCGAGGAACGCGTCGACGACCCGGTGGCGCCGGGCCAGATCGGCTTCGGGCAGCGGTGAGGCGCCCTTGACCCGGCGGCGGGCCCGGCTGGCGAGCTGGCGCACGGCGGCCGGGGACCGTTCGAGCATCGGGCCGATCTCGTCGAACGGCACGGCGAACATGTCGTGCAGCACGAAGGAGAGCCGCTCGGCGGGCGCCAGCGTGTCGAGTACGACGAGCAGGGCCACGCCCACGGAGTCGGCGAGCACCGCCTCCTCCTCGGGGTCCCGGCCGTCCGCAGGGCCGACGACGGCGTCGGCGACCCGTGCGTCCACGTGGACGTCGAGGGACTCCTCGCGCTGTCGCACGCGGGTGCGGAGCAGATTCAGACAGACCCGGGCCACGACCGTGGTCAGCCATCCGGCGAGGTTCTCGACCCCGCTCGTGTCGGCGCGGCTGACGCGCAGCCACGCTTCCTGGAGGGCGTCGTCGGCCTCGCTCAGCGAGCCGAGCATGCGGTAGGCCACCGCGCGCAGATGGGACCGGTGTTCCTCAAAACGTTCCGCCGCCAACACGCTTTCCCCCACCGTGTCACGTTCCTTTCTCGCCGGGTGTCAGAGCAGTAGACCATCGAGATTGGAGAGGCCATGACGACTTCTACGACACCCATCCTGGTCACCGGCGGCACGGGCACCCTCGGGGGTCATGTCGTCCCGCTGTTGCGGGCGGCCGGTCACGAGGTGCGGATCCTCAGCCGCCACAGCCGTGCGTCCGTGTCGGACCCCGGCATCGAGTACGTCGCCGTCGACCTGCTCACGGGCGCGGGGATCGAGCCCGCGCTGGCAGGCGTGGACACGGTCCTGCATCTCGCGGGCGCCAACAAGGGCGACGACAGGGCGACGCGGAATCTGGTGCGGGCCGCGAAGCGGGCCGGTGTACGGCACCTCGTGCACATCTCGGTCATCGGCGCGGACACGATGCCGCTCGGTTGGTTCAGGACCCAGCTGGCGGCCGAGCGGGAGGTCACGGAGTCCGGCATCGCGTGGACGATGCTGCGCGCGGCCCAGTTCCACGACCTCGTCCTGACAATGGTGGAGAAGATGGCGAAGCTGCCGGTCGTCCCGGTCCCGGGCGGTCTGCGGTTCCAGCCGGTGGACTCGCGCGAGGTGGCGGCCCGGCTGGTCGAGCTGGCGCTCGGCGACCCGGCCGGTCTCGTGCCCGACCTGGCCGGTCCGACGGTGTACGGCCTCGGCGACCTTGTTCGCGGCTACCTGAAGGCCGTCGGCAAGCGCCGCCCGCAGCTCCCGCTGCCGATGCCCGGAAAGACCGGCCGCGCCTACCGGGCCGGCGACAACCTCTCCCTCGACAGCGCCGACACCGGCAAGCGCACATGGGAGCAGTTCCTCGCGGAGCGGGTGGGCGGATCGGGGTCATGGGGGTAACGGCCTTGCTGGTCGCCCTTGTTGGTCGGCCTTGTCGGTCGTCCTTGTTGGTGGTCGGGCAGGAACGGACCCCGTCGTGGCACAGGTCGGCTGCAGCCGGTGCTGTTCACGGTCGCCCACGAGATGCTCGGGTCGGCGGCCGGCGCGGAGGACGTGCCGCAGGAGTCCTGGCCGCGGTGGGCCGACGTCGACCGCCCGCAGGCGCGTGACCCGCGGGCGTACCTCGTCCGGGTCGTCACCCGGCAAGCGCTCAACCGCCTGCGGACGCTGTCTTGTCGCGCAGCGCTGCGTGCAGGCGCTGACGCCCAACGGGTCCTTGCGCTCAAGTTCGCGGAGAGCCGGACAGGCGAGACAGGGCGCCGAAAGGGTGGGCCGCGAGCGTGGCGCAGCGCACTTTTGCAAGCAGGTGCTTGCAATTGTTAGCGGAGGTGGGGCAAGGTGGAGGCATGGCATCGCTCAACGTCGGCAATCTCGGTGAGTACCTGCGCGAGCAGCGGCGCAACGCGCAGCTGTCGCTGCGGCAGCTCGCCGACGCCGCCGGGGTGTCCAACCCGTATCTGAGCCAGATCGAACGCGGGCTGCGCAAGCCGAGCGCGGAGGTGTTGCAGCAGGTCGCGAAGGCGCTGCGGATCTCCGCCGAGACGCTGTACGTGCGAGCCGGCATCCTCGACGCCGAGCGGGACCGGGACGAGGTGGAGACACGTGCCGTCATCCTCGCCGATCCCACGCTGAACGAGCGGCAGAAGCAGGTGCTGCTCCAGATCTACGAGTCCTTCCGCAAGGAGAACGGGTTCGAGATCACGCCGGACCTGGCTCAGGGCATGGCCCAGGACATGGCACAGGACGAGGCGCAGGGCGTGGCAGAGAACATATCGGGCACCCAGCAAGCGCCGGACACCGCCGTCCGGGGCCCCCGCACGGCCGACGGCAGCGATGCCGATCCGCAGCAGAGCGCCAGTTGACGAGAACGACGGGCAACACCGCCGGGCCCCACGCGGGCCGGCCGGTCTCGCCGCGGAACACCAAAACCCTCAGCTGAAAGCGACCGGAGGACCATCACCATGGCCATCACCGACGACATCCGCAAGGCCGCCACGGACCCCACCCCGCTGTACTTCCTGGCCGGCACCGCCGACCTGGCCGTCCAGCAGGCCAAGAAGGTCCCCGGCCTCGTGGAGCAGATCCGCACCGAGGCCCCGGCGCGGATCGAGACCGTGAAGAACATCGACCCGAACGCCGTCCAGGAGAAGGCCACCATCCGCGCGAAGGAAGCGCAGGAGACCATCCAGACGAAGGTGACGGAGTTCATCAGCATCCTCGACACCGACCTGAAGAAGCTCGGTGAGTCCGCTCAGGACCTCGCCCTGCGCGGTGTCGGCGTGGCCGCCGAGTACGCCGTGAAGGCCAAGGAGACGTACGAGAAGGTCGCCGAGCACGGCGAGCAGACCGTGAAGACCTGGCGCGGCGAGGCCGCCGAGGAGATCGAGGAACTGGCCATCGCCGTCGAGCCGAAGGCCGAGCCGGTCGAGGTCAGGAGCGAGGAGAAGCCGACCGCTGCTGCCGCCGCCGAGTCGGCTTCGGCCAAGAAGCCCGTGGCCAAGAAGGTGCCGGCCCGCAAGGTCACCGCCAAGAAGGCGACGCCGCCCGCGAAGTAGGGAACAGCGAGACGCTTTCTCGCACGACTTCTCTCACGACGACGGGCCGGGCACTCTCAGAGTTCCCGGCCCGTTCTGCGGGTACGGTGGCCGTAGAGATGATTCGACTCGGGCGGTGGGCATAGTGCTGATGACGGCATTCGGCGGCTTCATGTCGCTGATCTTCCTTGCCATGCTGGTGCTCGCCGTGGTGGCACTGGTGATGGCCGCGGTGGCCCGCGAGGACGCGTACCGCGCGGCCGACAAGCAGAACAAGATGTTCTGGCTGATCATCCTGGGCATCACGGTGGCCGTGAATCTGCTGGTCCCGATCATCTTCCTGCAGATCGCGGGGCTGGTCGCCACGATCGTCTTCTTCGTGGACGTACGCCCCGCACTCCGTCAGGTCTCCGGCGGTGGCCGGGGCCGCCGCGGCGGAAGCAGCAGCGACGGCCCGTACGGCCCCTACAACGGCGGCCGCTGACCAGCGGACAGGTCCTACGGGCCCGAGACGGTGACGCGGGCCTGACTGTCACGCGCGTCCTGGCCGTCACGCGTGGCTGACGATTACGCGGGTCCAGCCGTCACGTGTGCCCGACCGTCACGCGGTCGTACGGCGGTTACGCGGCCGTACGGCGGTCACGGCGTCCGGTCCAGCAGGAGTACCGCCACGTCGTCCGTCAGCTCTCCGCCGTTGAGGTCCCTGACCTCGTTCACCGTCGCCCGCAGCAGCTCCTCGCCCGCCAGGCCCTGCGCGAGCCGACGGCGCACCAGGTCCACCATGCCGTCCTGGCCCAGCCGCTCCTTGCCCTCGCCGATGTGACCCTCGATCAGGCCGTCGGTGTAGAGCATCAGACTCCACTCGCCGCCCAGCTCCACCTGCTGGCGCGGCCAGCGGGCACCGGGCAGCAGGCCGAGCGCCGGGCCGCCGTTCTCATACGGCAGCAGTTCGACGGTGGGGGGCGCCCCTGTCCGAGCGGAGCCGGGACCCTGCGGGAGGCCGGGGCGGGAGAGCAGCGGGGAGGGGTGGCCGGCCAGGCAGAGCCCGGCGCGGCGGCCGTCCGGTGCGATGTCCACCGTGCACAGCGTCGCGAAGATCTCGTCGTTCTCGCGCTCGTGCTCCAGGACCAGCTGGAGGGTGGACAGGAGTTCGTCGCCGCACAGGCCCGCGAACGTCAGCGCCCGCCAGGCGATGCGCAGCTCCACACCGAGCGCGGCCTCGTCGGGGCCGTGCCCGCAGACGTCGCCGATCATGGCGTGCACGGTGCCGTCGGGCGTACGGACCGTGTCGTAGAAGTCGCCGCCGAGCAGGGCACGGGAGCGCCCCGGGCGGTAGCGCGCGGCGAAGCGGAGCGAGGAGCCCTCCAGGAGAGGGGTCGGCAGCAGGCCGCGCTCCAGGCGTGCGTTCTCCTGGGCGCGCAGCCTGGACTCGGTGAGTCGGCGCTCGGCCTTGTCGGAACGTTTCCGCTCCACCGCGTACCGGATCGCGCGGCTCAGCAGCCGACCGTCCAGCTCGTCGCGGAACAGGTAGTCCTGGGCGCCGACGCGCACCGCCTCCGCGCCGCGCTCGGCGTCACCGGAGGCGGTGAGGGCGAGGACGGCGTGCCGGGGCGCGAGTCGCAGTACGTGCTTGAGCGTGGTGAGCTCGCCGTCGCTCTCGGCGGCCGCCCGGCCGGGGGCGGGCAGCGCGAGGTCGAGCAGGATGCAGTGGACGTCGTCGGTGAGCAGCCGCTCGGCCTCGGTGAGGTTGCGGGCGGTGCGGATGCGGATGGGTTTTCCGGCCGCGTCGAGCATCTCGGGCACGCTGAGCGAACCCGCCGGGTCGTCCTCGATGACCAGCAGGGTCAGGTTGGTGGTGCTGTCGACCGGGGTCGTGGCGGCATGGGGCGCCGGTACTGCCCCGGCCGGGCCGCCGGTCGCGTCTCCGGATGGGCCGCCGGGTGAGAACGCGCCTTGAGCCTGACCGCTCTCCACGGCCGGGATCGCTCTCTGCCGCGGTATGGGTACGGGCATCGTCTGGGTTCCTTCCCTCCCCCCGAGGGCGTGGTGGGGCGAAGGTCCTCGACCCACCGACGGGGACCATAGCGGTAGCGGACGCCGCAACGGAATGGTGTGCGTCGCGGCATCCGGCAGGCGGCCACCGTCATATGCCGCATCCTGTACCGCACTTGGACAGGATGCGGTTCCGTCCGGAATGACGAACGTCACGTCGGCGGGGTTGAGAGGGATGTACAACCGTGGGTCGGGTCACATGGGGTGCGTCACGGCGGGGCGGGCGATTTATCGGGCTTGATGACGTTTTGGCCGCCGAGGCCGATCGGCCGACCCACACCACCAGGACCCGCCGCACGCCGTCACACGTCCGGCCGTTTGTACGCCGTCACGCGTCCGGCCGTGCGCACACTGTCACGCGTCCGGCCGGACGACCCCCAGTATCGGCATCGACCCCGCCCCCGCGATCGTCACCGTCCGGCCCGGCCGCGGGGCGTGCACGATCGCGCCGTCGCCGATGTACATCGCGACATGGCTGGCGTCGTCGAAGTAGATGATCAGGTCGCCGGGGCGCATGTCCTTGACGTCGACATGGGGGAGCTGCTTCCACTGTTCCTGCGAGGTGCGCGGAATGCCATGGCCGGCAAAGGCCCACGCCTGTGAGGTCAGCCCCGAGCAGTCGTACGACCCCGGGCCCTCGGCGCCCCACACGTACGGCTTGCCGATCTGGTCGGTGGCGAACTTCACCGCCTTCTTGCCCTGCTCGGACGCCTTGCCGCTGATCTCGGCGAGGACGCCGGAGCTCAGCCAGGCCGTCTGCGCCTTGTACGCGGCCTCTTCCTCGAGCTTCGCCAGCCGCTCCTTCTCCTTCTTCTTGAGCTGGGACTCCAGCTTCTCGGCGGCGGCGATCTGCTTCTTGATCTCCTTCTGCGCCGTGGCCTTGGCCTGGCGGTTGGCCTCCAGCTTCTGCCACTGCGCGGAGGCGTCCTTCGCGTACTGCCGCAAGTCCTGCTGCGTACGGGTCATCTCGGCGAGCAGCCCCTTGGTCGCGCGCTCGCCCTGGAGCACCCGGCCCGCGCCGTCCAGGTACTGCTGGGGGTTGTCGCTCAGCCACAGCCGCATCTCGGGCGGCAGCCCGCCGCCCCGGTACTGCGCCCGGGCCGCGGCGCCCGCGCGGTCCTTCAACTCCTCCAGCCTCTCCTGGCCCTTCACGATCTCGCGGGCCAGGTCGACGATCTCGGCCGACTGCTGCTTGGCCTTCTCCTCGGCGGCGTTGTACGCGTCCGTGGCGACCGCCGCGTCGTGGTACAGATCGTCCAGTTTCTTCCGGATCGCCTCAAGGTCCTTGCCGACCGGAGAGGTTGTCGGAGTCGGTGTCGGTGTGCGCGTGGGTGTCGGCGTCGGTGTCGGGCTCGCATACGCCACACCCGGCGCTGACAACACCGCGCAGGCGCAGGCCAGAACCATGGCCGCCGTGGTCAGGCTCCGCTTGCCGGATCCCATTGCTCCGCCCCCAAACTGATTTACCGTCAGTAACTTACGGACGCCTGGGGGATCGTGCCATGTCGGCGCGCAATGCGACAGAGGTGGGCAAGAACTCCCTTCCCCCCGGCGCGCCTCCGTAAGACGATCTCCCGGCCTGTGTGACGAACCAGTCACGAAGTTCGTTCCGTGCAGCTCACGGGCGTGCGATGGCCGCGCGCCGGACACCCATACGTCATCCAGGTGTCGCACGCCTGCCGGGCACCTCCGTGTCCGCCGGCATCCCCGCGCCTGTCCGGCGCCTCCGTGCCCGTGCGGCCCCCGCGCCTCGTGCCTACGCGTCCTTCTTGTGCGCGGCGCTCACGCGAACGGGCCGCGGGGTGCCAACGCCTCCCAGCGCACCGTGACTTCACCCTGGCGCCAGCGGGGTATGCCGTCCGTCACCGGCCAGTCGGCCCTCAGGTCGTGGACTGTGCGTATCCAGCGCTGCCGCGCGCCGTACGAGGCGTAGGGCGCGGCGGCCGCCCAGGCGCGGTCGAAGTCGCGGAGGAACGCGTGCACGGGCTCGCCCGGGATGTTGCGGTGGATCAGGGCTTTGGGCAGGCGCTCGGCGAGGTCGGACGGGCGGTCGAGGGAGCCCAGGCGGGTGGCGAAGGTGACCGTGCGCGGGCCCTCGGGGCCGAGGGCGACCCAGACGTGCCGACGGCCGATCTCGTCGCAGGTGCCCTCGACGAGCAGCCCGCCCCGGGAGCCGGGGCCCGCCGGTGCGAGGCGGGCGCACAGGCGCTGCCAGACGTCGGCGACCTGCTCCTCGTCGTACTGGCGCAGCACGTTCGCCGCGCGGATGAGTGAGGGGCTGCCCTGCACCGGGACCTCGAAGCCGCCGTGCCGGAAGGCGAGCCCCTCGCGCTCGTACGGCCGGGCCGCCGCGACCCTCGCCGGGTCGATCTCCACGCCCACCACGCGGGTGCGGGGAGCGGCCGTGCGCAGGCGGGTCAGCAGCTCTACCGGGGTCCAGGGAGCCGCCCCGTATCCGAGGTCGACCGCCACCGGGTTCGTGCTTCTGCGCAGCTCGGCGCCGTGAGTGGCCGCGATCCAGCGGTCCATGCGGCGCAGTCGGTTGGGGTTGGTGGTCCCGCGCGTCACCGTACCCACGGGGCGGGACGCGGCGCGGGTTGTCATGCGTACGAGAGTAGGCGGCCGGGAGGAAGCCCGTGCGGGCCTGTGGATAACCTGCGCCGTCCTCCGTCGCCCTGTGGAAAAGACGGGGGAGCGAGCTGTGCACGCAACTCGCCATCGAACGGTTGAGCGACAGCCGGTAATGATTCGGCAAAGGGGCGAGGAAGGGAACGCGGAAGGGAAATGGAGCGGCCTGCTCCGGCGTTGCCGCTCTTTGGAGGGTGCCGTGCGTCCTCCGCCCGGCATGCCCGCAGCAAGGAGGACCGCCACGTGAGCCAGTACGTCAGCAGGCTCGGGCGACGCTCCCCGGCGACGTCCTCACGGCTCAGGCTGCACCGCAGGCCCCGTCGCGTGGCGATGCTCTCCGTCCACACCTCGCCGCTCCACCAGCCCGGCACCGGCGACGCCGGCGGCATGAACGTCTACATCGTGGAGCTCGCCCAGCGCCTCGCCGCGATCAACATCGAGGTCGAGATCTTCACCCGGGCCACCACGGCCGCCCTCCCGCCGACCGTCGAACTCGCCCCGGGCGTTCTCGTCCGGCATGTCGACGCGGGTCCGTACGAGGGCCTCGCCAAGGAGGACCTGCCCGCCCAGCTGTGCGCCTTCACACACGGCGTCATGCAGGCCTGGGCCGGGCACCGCCCCGGTTACTACGACCTCGTGCACTCGCACTACTGGCTCTCCGGCCATGTCGGCTGGCTCGCCGCCGAGCGCTGGGGCGCGCCCCTGGTGCACGCGATGCACACCATGGCCAAGGTGAAGAACGCCGCGCTCGCCGAGGGCGACACCCCCGAGCCCGCCGCCCGCGTCATCGGCGAGACCCAGATCGTGCGCGCCGCCGACCGTCTCATCGCCAACACCTCCGAGGAGGCCGACGAGCTGGTCCGCCACTACGAGGCCGAACCCGGCAAGGTCGCCGTCGTCCACCCGGGCGTCAACCTCGACCGCTTCCGCCCGGCCGACGGCCGCGCCGCCGCCCGCGCCCGCCTCGGACTCCCGCAGGACGCGCTGATCCCGCTCTTCGCGGGCCGCATACAGCCCCTGAAGGCCCCCGACGTGCTGCTGCGCGCGGTCGCCGTCCTCCTGGACGAGCGCCCCGAGCTGCGCGGCAACATCGTCGTCCCCGTGGTGGGCGGTCCCAGCGGTACCGGTCTCGCCAAGCCCGAGGGGCTGCAGAAGCTCGCCGCCCGGCTCGGGATCGCCGATGTCGTGCGCTTCAGGCCGCCCGTCGGCCAGGAGCAGCTCGCGGACTGGTTCCGGGCCGCGTCGGTGCTGGTCATGCCCTCCTACAGCGAGTCCTTCGGGCTGGTCGCCATCGAGGCGCAGGCGGCCGGCACACCGGTGCTGGCGGCCGAGGTCGGCGGCCTGCCCGTCGCCGTGCGCCACCGGGAGACCGGATTCCTGATCCCGGGGCACGATCCCGTCGCCTACGCGCGCGTGCTGCGCGATTTCGCCGACGACCAGGCGCTGTCCGCCCGGATGGGCGAGGCCGCCGCCCGGCACGCACAGCGTTTCGGCTGGGACACCGCGGCCGCGACCACGGCGGACGTGTACACGGCGGCCGTCCAGGACCACCGCCGCAAGGTGCGCGCCCACCAGGGCTGACGCGTCCGCCAAGGCTGACGCGTCCGCCAAGGCTGACCCGCGCACCAGGGCCGGCGCGCCCGCCAGGCCGACGCGCACACCGCCCGCGGGCCGGTCCGCCGGACGTCTGACGTACGCTCCCTCCATGGCTGACGCAGCGTCGATCATCGAGCAGGTCCTCACCGAGGCCGAGCTGGAGTGGGAGAGCCCCAAGGCGGGCTCGTACGTCGTGAAACTGCCCGGCACCCGCAAGCTCTCGACGACCGTCTCGCTGATCGTCGGCAAGCATTCCCTGTCGCTGAACGCCTTCGTGATCCGCCACCCCGACGAGAACCAGGAAGGCGTCCACCGCTGGCTCCTGGAGCGCAACCTCAAGCTCTATGGCGTGAGTTACGCGGTCGACCCCCTGGGGGACGTGTATCTGGTCGGCAAACTGCCGCTCGTCGCGGTCACGCCGGACGAGGTCGACCGGCTGCTCGGCTCGGTCCTGGAGGCCGCCGACGGCGCTTTCAACACCCTCCTTGAGCTCGGTTTCGCCTCCGCGATCCGCAGGGAGTACGCCTGGCGGACGTCCCGCGGTGAATCGACCCGCAATCTGGACGCGTTCACTCATCTGACTCAGCGTCCCGCCGACTGAATTGCTGGTCCAGTCCAACTAAGTGGTGCACGACCCCTTCCCGGCCAGGGGTCTCAGTGGCATGCTCACCGCCGACGCAGATCTGAACGTCGTTCACATCCATGGAATTCAATGGACTGCGATGGAAGGCGGGCGGGTATGAGCAAGGAGCACGTGAGGATCAGCAGACGAGGTCTGCTCGGAAGTGCCATAGCCGTGGCGGCCGTCGCCGTGACCGGAGGACCGGCGACGGCCGCCGCGCCACTGCGGACAGGTGCCGCGCGACCGGACGGCGGGGGTCAAGTCTCGGCCGTCTGGCGGGAGTTCACCCGCGCTCCCTTCACCCACCCGCAGATCCCGTACGTCGGCAGGGCCGGCCACCGGGGCGGGGCGGCGCGCTTCCCCCGCCGCCCCGTCGTGGCCGACGTCCGCGCCTACGGAGCGGTCGCGGACGACGGCACCACGGACTGCGCCCCCGCGATCAACCGTGCCATCGCCGCTGCCGGGAGGGCCGGCGGTGGCACGGTGCTCATCCCGCCCGGCACCTTCCGCATCGACGACCTCATCCGCATCGGCCACTCGAACGTCGTGCTGCGCGGCGCCGGCAGCGACCGTACGAAGCTGTACGCGACCAAGAACCTCACCGAGCTGATCGGCGTCTACGGTTCCCGCTACGGCGGCGACAAGTCGTCCTGGTCCTGGGCGGGCGGCCTCATCTGGCTCGCCCCCACGGCCCGTTGGGACTCCCTGGTCGCCGCCGTCAAGGCCAAGGCCTGGCCCTTCGAGGGCTGGACCGGAAACAAGCGCGACGAGTGGGAGACCCTGACGACCGTCGCCCCCGCCACCCGCGGCTCCTGGTCGGTGACGGTCGCCGATCCCCGCCCGCTCAAGCCGGGCCGGCTCGTCCTCCTGCGACTCGCGGACGACGCCGGCCACACCCTCCTGGAGCACATGTCGGGCGGCGGTCCGGGCCCCGAGTCGTACTACTGGGACGACAAGACCAAGCTCACGAGTTACGTCCCCTACGAGTGGCCCGTACGCATCGCGCGCGTGCGGGGCAGAAAGGTCACCCTGGAGCGTCCGCTTCCCCTCGACCTACGCCCCGAGTGGGACCCGCGGCTGACCACCCACGTCGAGCCGCTGACCGGCTCCGGTGTCGAAGGCCTCACCCTGGAGGCCATCGAGACGCCCCAGTCCCCGCACCTCCTCGACAAGGGCTACAACGGGGTCGTCTTCCAGTGCGCGTACGACTGCTGGGTCGACGACGTGACGGTCCGCCACGTCGACAACGGCTTCGGCCTGGTCGCCGCCTCCGCCTGCACCCTGCGCCGCACCCGCGTGGCGGGCCGGGGCTCCCACCACCCCTACTTCTGCCGCGAGGGCTCGCACGACAACCTCGTCGAGGACTTCACCATCGAGCAGCGCACGGTCCCGGCCCCGCCGAACACCCAGCTCCACGGCATCAACGTGGAAGGCCTCTCCTCCTACAACGTCTGGTCGCGCGGCGACCTCCGGATGGGCACGTTCGACAGCCACCGCGGTCTGCCCTTCGCCAACGTCCGCACCGACATCACCGTCAACAACGACGGCCGCCACGGCGGCGACGCGAGCGCGGGTCCGCTCTTCGGCGCCCGCTTCACCCACTGGAACATACGGGTCACGAACGGCCGCGCGGGGCTGATGAAGATCGACGGTCTGGCGCCCTACTCCGCCACCGTCGGCCTCAACGAGGTGACCGAGTTCGACCAGATCGACGTCCCCGACTTCACCGGCGACCTGCACTCCCGTCTGGAGCTGTACGGGACCACGGACGTCGTACGCCCACGCAACCTCCACGAGGCCCAGCGGGACCTCTGACCCGCCCGGGCGATCCGGCCGGGACTCACCCGAGCCTGTCGTATCCGACGAAGGTGAACATCCGCTCCCCGGACGGCAGCGGCCGAGGCTCACCGGCGTACCGGTGGGCCCCGACGCCGAATCCGAGTGCGGGGTCGGAGACCCACAGCCGCTCGAAACCGCGCTCCTCCAGCCAGCCGCAGACACGCGGCACGAGGTCCGGTGCCTTGCGGTGCCGGGTCCACACGAGCGTGCCGCCCGGCCGGCACAGCGGCGCGCAGAAGTCGGCGGTGCGCTCGACGTCCTCGTCGGTGAGATTGCCGAGGACACCGCAGACGAGGACGAGGTCGGCCGGGGCGAGGTCCCGGTAGTGGTCGGTCGACGCGGCGTCCCCGACGACGACCTCGACCCCCGACAGCCCCGCGGCCCCGGCGGCGCGCGCCGCCACCTCGGCGTTGCGGCCGTCCAACTCGACGAGCCGCGCGCGGACATCGCCCCGGCGGGGGTGATCGGCGAGCACGCCGATCAGGTCGCGCCCCTGCCCGGCGCAGACGCTGACGGCCGTGAGCGGCCCGGGAGGCGCCTCGTCGAGGGCGAGCCGGACGCGGCTTTGGACGAGTGCGAGGCGGCGTCCGAGGTAGGAGTCGGGAGTGTCGTAGGCGTCGTGCCACTCATGCCAGTCCATGGGGGGAGCGTACGGCGCTCAATCCCGGCGCCCCGTTCGCGCGTACTGTCCCGGCGGCACCCCCACCAACCGCTTGAAATGGCGTGTCAGATGGGACTGGTCGTAGAAGCCGGTCGTCGTGGCCACCTCGGACGGTCTGCCGCCCTCCAGGAGCAGACGGCGGGCCCGGTCGACGCGGCGGGACATCAGGTACTGGTGCGGTGCGATCCCGAACGCACCGCCGAACGCCCGTACGAGATGGGCGGGATGGGCGTGCAGGAGCCGGGCCGCCTCGTCGAGCGAGATCCCGTCCACGAGCCGCGCGTCGAGGAGTTCGCGCAGCCGGTGCGCGAGTGTGCGGTCGGGACGCGTCTCCTCGACGAGCCGCGGGCGCAGCCGGCCGCGCAACCGCTCGGCCACCAGCGTCAGCCTGCTCTCGGCCTCGAACTCGTCGCCGGGTTCGGCGAGGGCGGTGTGGAGCTGCCCGACACGCAGCCGCAGCAGGGGATCACGCAGATCCGGGCCGTCCACCGCGGGCCCGATGAGGCTCTCGTCGAGGCGGCTCAGGTCGAGATAGAGGACACGCTTGCGGAAGCCGTGCTCGGTGACCGGCGAACCGTTGTGGGGGACGTACGGCGGCAGTAGCGACACCGTGTCGTGCGGGGTCCCGTGCTCGTGCCGGTCGAGGTCGTACCGTACGGCGCCGTCGTCGACGATCAGGAGCGTCCACGCCTCGTGTACGTGCATGGGGTACGCGTACTCGGTGTAGTGCGCGTGGAACACCTCCACGACACCCGGAACGCGCGGGCGCCATGCGGAGATCTCCCGCCGGGCCACCATGCAAACAACGTACAAGACGAGGCCGTACGGGGGTCGGCAGTCTCAGTGCATGAGCAGCGAGAACCTTCCGGCCGCCGGCCCCGTCCGTTTCGACACCAAGATCGCCGTCCTGCTGAGGGACGACCTGGAGCCCTGGCAACGACTCAATGTGACCGCGTTTCTGGTCAGCGGGCTCGGGACGGTGGTGCCCGAGGTCGTCGGGGAACCCTACGCCGACGCGGACGACGTCCCGTATCTGCCGATGTTCCGCCAGCCCGTACTGATCTTCGAGGGCGGCAAGGAGACGCTGACCGCGGCGCACGGGCGCGCGCTGTCCCGGGTGCTCCCGCGGGCGATCTTCACGTCCGACCTCTTCGCCACCGGCAACGACCGTGACAACCGCGCGGCCGTACGGGCCGTGCCGTCGGGGGAGCTGGACCTCGTGGGGCTCGCGGTGTACGGGCCGCGGAACGCGGTGGACAAGGTGGTGAAGGGCGCGCGGATGCATCCCTGAACCACGGCCGCCGGGCTCCGCTCGCCTCTCACGCGGCGCTGACCTCGGGCTTCGCCGCCGCCGGGCTCGCCTCCACCGCCGGTTCCTCCGTGGGCAGCCGCCGCATGAGCAGCCCGTACCCGAGCCCGGCCACCGTACCGACCAGCGCGCACAGCCCCCACAGCCACTCGGCCCCGAACCGGTCGATGACCACGCCGGACATCAGGGGGGCGATCAGCGCGGCCAGTGACCAGGAGAGGGTGTACATGCCCTGGTAGCGGCCCCGGCCGTGGGTCGGGGAGAGCAGGACGACCAGGCCCGTCTGGGTGGGCGCGTTGACGATCTCGGCCAGGGTCCACACGCACACGGTGAGCGCGAAGACGCCCACCGACCCGGCGAAGGCGGTGAGCCCGAAGCCGTACCCGGCGAGAACCGAGGAGATCACGAGCAGCCGCCGCGGATCCCGGTGCTGGATGAAACGGGTGACCGGGATCTGCAGCGCGACGATGAGGACGCCGTTGACGGCGATCGCCATGCCGTAGTCGGCGGGGGTGAAGCCCGCCCTGCCCATCGCGACGGGGAGTCCCACGGAGCCCTGCTGGAAGACCAGGGCGACGAGGAAGGACAGCCCGACGACGCTCATGAAGCGCCGGTCGCGCAGCACGGTCCCGAGGCCGACGTCCTCCGTGGCCTCCTTGGCCGACCGGACCGGCCGGGACTCCGGCAGCTTCGCGAAGACGACCAGCGCGCAGACGAGCGTCATGCCGGCCTCGATGAGGAAGCCCGCGAGGTAGCTGAACTCGGCGATGAAACCGGCGGCCATCGAGGAGACCGCGAAGCCGAGGTTGATCGCCCAGTAGTTGAGGGAGAACGCGCGGACGCGGTCCTCGGGCCGCACGATGTCGGCCATCATCGCCTGGACGGCGGGCCGGGAGGCGTTGCTGGCCATCCCGACCAGGAAGGCGACCGCGGCGATGGCCACCGGGTCGTGCATGAAGCCGAGCAGCGCGACGGAGGCGGCCGTCGAGGTCTGCGCGACCAGCAGCGTGGGCCGTCGCCCCAGCCGGTCGGCCATCACGCCCGCACCGAGCGAGGAGACGACACCGCCGAGGCCGTGCAGGGACGCGACGAGACCCGCGTACGAGGCGGAGTAGCCGCGGTCGAGCGTCAGGTACAGAGCCATGAAAGTGGCGACAAAAGCCCCGAGCCGGTTGACCAGGGTGCTGGTCCACAGCCACCAGAACTCGCGGGGGAGCCCCGAGACGGTCTCTCGGGCGGCGCGTCGCATGACGGCGAGTGGCATCGGTCGTCCCCCATGGATGTAAGCGGCTCAGGTGCTGATGGCAACTTACGAGTGGGAGGTCTCCGGAAGCCACTCAATTAACAGATGCCGTCAACTGTCCGGCTTCCGGGCAGGTGCGCGAGGGGACGAAGGCTTCCATTACGCTCGGACGCATGGCCGACGCACCGTACAAGCTGATCCTCCTCCGCCACGGCGAGAGCGAATGGAACGCGAAGAACCTGTTCACCGGATGGGTGGACGTCAATCTCAACGAGAAGGGCGAGAAGGAGGCAGTCCGCGGCGGTGAGCTGCTGAAGGACGCCGGCCTGCTGCCCGACGTCGTGCACACCTCGCTCCAGAAGCGCGCGATCCGCACTGCCCAGCTCGCGCTGGAGGCCGCCGACCGCCACTGGATCCCCGTCCACCGCTCCTGGCGTCTGAACGAGCGCCACTACGGCGCCCTCCAGGGCAAGGACAAGGCCCAGACCCTTGCCGAGTTCGGCGAGGAGCAGTTCATGCTGTGGCGCCGTTCCTACGACACCCCGCCGCCGCCCCTCGCCGACGACAGCGAGTTCTCCCAGGCGAACGACCCGCGCTACGCGTCGATCCCGCCGGAGCTCCGCCCCCGCACGGAGTGCCTGAAGGACGTCGTCATCCGCATGCTGCCGTACTGGTACGACGGCATCGTCCCCGATCTCCTCACCGGCCGCACGGTCCTGGTCGCCGCCCACGGCAACTCGCTGCGCGCCCTCGTCAAGCACCTCGACGGCATCTCCGACGCCGACATCGCGGGCCTGAACATCCCGACCGGCATCCCGCTCGCCTACGAGCTCGACGCCGACTTCAAGCCGCTCAACCCCGGCGGCACGTACCTCGACCCGGAGGCGGCCGCGGCCGCGATCGAGGCGGTCAAGAACCAGGGCAAGAAGAAGTAGGTTCCGTGATCACGCCCCCGACCTGCGCATACGGCGCGGATCGGGGGCGTTTTCACGGCCCGGGCCCTCTGCGGGACCTCAGCGCGGCGGCTCTCGCGGCGGTCGGAGTGCCTGATGGATGCCGCCGGTCCTTTGGTGCCGGAACAAGTACGGCCACCTGCAGTACGGTTCGTGGGGGCCGCGGGCCGGAGCGGGGGTGGGTGTGGTGCGTGAGAGGGAAGAGCGGTCGGCTTCCGGGCCGCGGGCGATGGCCGGGCCGTTCGCCCCTTCGAACCCGCGGGCATGGCTCGCCGGATGCGCTGTGGCGGCGTCAGTGGTCCTGCTCACCTCGTGCACGTCCGGTAGCGGTGACGGTGAGGCCTCCCCGCATCCCCCGTCGCCTGCCGCGAGTGGGCCGCAGGCGGCGACAGTGCCGTCCCAGAAGGAACTCACCGAGCAGGCTCAAGCGGCCCTGGCCGCCGTCCACAGCGGGAGGATGGTCGAGGCCGGCGCGGAGCGGGTGACCGACGGCATCCACACCGAGCCGAGTCTGAGCGAGGGCAGGACATACAGGCTCGACCTGGTCTGCGTCGGCAACGGCAGTGCGCGGTTGACCTTCACACCGGCGAACACCGGCACGGAGACCAAGGTGCCGTGCGATCAGTCAGTGGTCCAGCAGCGGATCACCGTGCACAAGCCGGTACGCATCGATGTCGACGGCACCAAGGGGGCAACCGGCGTGATCGCCTGGCGGATCGACGCCATCTGACCCGGGCAGGGGCGTCCCCAGCGCAACGGCCCCTGACCGATTTACCTGGTCAGGGGCCGTCGATCCGCGTCAGCAGGACGCGGGCGGGATGCTCTGCTCGTACTGGAAGACGTTGTGGGGGTCGTACTTCGCCTTGATCTTGCGCAGTCGGTCGAAGTTGGATCCCCAGTAGGCGGTCTCCCAGTCCTGCATTCCGATGTTCGGCACGTTGACGTAGGCGCCGTTCACATAGGGCCGCATTGCCTGGCTGAATTCGGCGATCCAGGCCTGGGCCTGCGGGGTGAGCGGGTCGCAGACGCCTGGTCGTCCTGTACGCGGCCCCCAGCCGGCGCCGGGCTCGGAATAGAACAGCGCGTCGCGGTGCGGGAACGACGTGCCGCCGCGGGGCTTCTTCCTCACCGCCCCGCCGAAGGCCTGGGTGAAGAAGTTGCTGTCGTCCGTGGGGGCGTCTCGCATGAATGAGGCGATCACACTGATCGCCTTCTTCGGGAACGGCTTTCTGGTGAACTGCGAGAAGAATTTCCAGTTCCCGGGCTCGGCCGCGGTCGGAATCTGGAATCCCGCGTATACGTCGCCCCAGTTACCGACCTGTACCGAGACACTGGGACTGCCGACCGAAAGGATCGGGGCCAGCAGCGCCTTCACCTCTTTCTCGGACCCTTCCGCGAGAACCCCGAACAGCAGGATCTGGCCTCTGTGGATCTCGAGCTGGGTTCCGAGGCGGTCGTCGGCGAACAGCGCCGTACGCTGCCATGCGTCGAAGACCCCATGGAGGTCTTCGACGCCTTCCCATGTCGCTTGCAGATAGGCGACGCTCTTCAGCGGAGACGCCTTGTAGGTGAGTGAGGTGACGATGCCGAAGTTGCCGTTTCCCGCTCCACGGAGCGCCCAGAGCAGATCCGAGTGGTTCCTCAGGTCCGTCCTGATCACCTTGGCGCAGTCGGCACCCGACGGGACGACGACCTCGGCCCCGATCAGGCTGTCGCAGGCCATGCCAAGATAGCGGGTGAGGAAGCCGAAGCCGCCGCCGAGCGTCGCACCGGACAGGCCTACGCTGCCCTCCGTTCCGGTCGTCACCGCGAGGTTCTTCTTCGCGAGCGTGGTCACCGCTTCCAGCTGGTTGAGCCCGGCGCCGACGGTCGCGGTACGAGAGGCGGTGTCGATGTGGGCCGACTTCAACTCGCTGACGTCGATCACGAGGCCGTTGTCCACGTTCGACCAGCCCTCAAGGCTGTGGCCGCCGCTCCGTACCCGCAGCGCGACGTCGTTCTGCCGCGCCCACGTGAGGGCGTTGACCACGTCCTGGGTGTTCTGGGCGTAGACGATGACCAGTGGATAGTGAGCGAAGAGCTCGTCCCAGCCGAGGCTCGCATCCGCGTACCCCGGGTCGTTGGGGCGGACGATGCGGCCGGTCAGCTTCGCCGGCTTGCATCTCGCGCTTTCGGCCCCTTCGGTCGTGGCACTCGCGCCCGGGGCTTCCGCGGCCGTAACGCCCGGGAGGACGACCGCGCCGGCGCCGGTGGCCGCCGTGGCCTTCAGTAGTCCACGACGAGAAAAATCCTGCATGGTCCGTATCCTCTCGACCGGGCCACGCCAGTATTCGGCTTGGGCAGATGTATTCCGCCGGCTGGCGCGCGTTCAATCCGTTGTGGATGAATTCTGAGGGCCGCAGAGTAACAGGGGTGAGCAGGGTGATTCGGTCCGACATGCTCATTGACGACGAGGCGGAATTGTTGAAAGAGGATGTATGTGAGTGGGCGTGAATTAGCCCAGCCGGGCTGGGCCTCAGATCGACAGCGGGACCGGGTGGATTTCGTCCGCCTTGTGGCCCGCGCGTTCGTGAACGCGCTGGACCGCTTCGG
Organism: Streptomyces sp. NBC_01450; assembly: GCF_036227505.1. Classification (NCBI taxonomy): domain Bacteria; kingdom Bacillati; phylum Actinomycetota; class Actinomycetes; order Kitasatosporales; family Streptomycetaceae; genus Streptomyces; species Streptomyces sp. NBC_01450. The sequence continues at coordinate 6,294,219 of NZ_CP109480.1, forward strand.
CCGAGGGGGCGTCGGAGAGGCAGTAGACGATGCCGGAACCCGGGTCCGCCCACGCCCGCTCGAAGTGCACGCCCTCCTCCTTCTCCACGGCGAGGTCCGCCTTGTGGGCCGCCATCAGCTGGTCGGCCGTGATGCCTGACATCCCGTGGTGGACGTCCATGTACTGAGCCATGGCCGCGCACCTCCTTCCGAGTGAGCTCGGCCGCTCCATGCTCTTCCTCCATGCTGCTCCGGTACGGCCATGGAGGCGACCGTGCGCAGAGGGGCCCCGTCGTGATGACGGGGCCCCTCTGGTCGGATCCGCGCGATCAGCCGCACTGGCACGGGTTGCCCGACTGGCACCCGCACCCGCAGCCGGAGCCGCAGCCGCAGGCGCCGAACAGCGGGAGGCTTTTGATGTCGGCGGGCTGCTCGGTGTCGCGGTCCAGGGTCGGGTCGGGCGTGGCGGGAGAATCGGCCATGGTGTCCTCCTCGGTGAGGCCTCAACGAGGCATTGAGGCCGGGTGCCTACGCCTATACGCCTGTACGCCTAGGCGAGGCGCGAGTGCCTACCCTCATTGGATGCCCGCTCCACTGGGCGCATCAACGGCGCACTGAGGCTCGTTCGCGCCCCCGGAGTGAGATGGCGACCCCCGGTACGCCCGGAACGGCAGCCTCCGGTACTCCGGCCTCAGACGCCTTCCGCCCCCGTGACCGGCTGAATGTCCGGCTGGAGCTCGTCCGCGTGCTCACCCGTGACCAGGTACACCACACGCTTGGCCACCGACACCGCGTGGTCGGCGAAGCGCTCGTAGTAACGGCCCAGCAGGGTGACATCGACGGCGGTCTCGATGCCGTGCTTCCAGCGGTCGTCCAGCAGGTGCTGGAAGAGCGTGCGGTGCAGCTGGTCCATCTCGTCGTCGTCCTGCTCCAGCTGGAGCGCCAGGTCGACGTCCTTCGTGATGATCACCTCGGCCGCCTTCGCCATCAGGCGCTGCGCGAGCTGGCCCATCTCCAGGATCGTGGCGTGCAGGTCGTGCGGGATCGCACGCTCGGGGAAGCGCAGCCGGGCGAGCTTCGCCACGTGCTGGGCCAGGTCGCCGGAGCGCTCCAGGTCGGCGGACATGCGGAGCGAGGTGACGACGATGCGCAGGTCCGTCGCCACCGGCTGCTGGCGGGCCAGCAGGGCTATCGCCCGGGCCTCGAGCTCGTGCTGGAGATCGTCGACCTTCTGGTCGGCCGCGATCACGCTCTCGGCCAGCTTCAGATCGGCGTCGAGGATGGCCGTCGTGGCGCGTCCGATCGCCGATCCGACGAGCCGGGCCATGTCGACCAGGCCGTCGCCGATCGAGTCAAGTTCCTCGTGGTACGCGTCACGCATGTGGTTTGTCCCTCTCTTACGTCACCTTGGGGCCCGGGGGCCGGGCTGCCCCGACCGCCGGACGGACCGCCGGACGGGCCCCGTGAACCCCACGCTCCCACGTTCCGGCCCGTACGCGTCCGTTTCCGGCACCCCAAATGAACCATCCCTGGCTCCCGGGTGAACTCTGGGCGACGAGTGTTAGAGGTCGCACTCCGATGGCTGTGGCCTGGCGTGACGGCATGCCTAACCTGGGTGCATGGACGTGAACGCGGCGGTCGCCGCAGCGGCAGCGATCGCCGGAGTGCTCACCGGTGTCATCGCCATGCTGGCGTTCCGCTGGAGCGAGCGCGACCAGAAACGCCCCACCCGTACATCTCTGCACACGGACCCGGTGCTTCCGCCGGGCGTCGACACGGTTCTCTCCGTGCTCCGGTCCTCGGCCGTCGTCCTCGACGAGGCCGACGCCGTCGTCAAGGCCAGCTCCGCCGCGTACGCCCTCGGGCTGGTGCGTGGCGGCAAGCTCGCCGTCGAACCGATGATGCTGATGGCCCGCGACACCCGTCGCGACGGGGAAATACGCCAGGTCGAGCTGGATCTGCCGAGGCGGGGGACCGGACGGGGGGAGGCCCTGGCCGTCTCCGCGCGGGTCGCCCCGCTGGGCTCCCGGCTCGTGCTGCTCCTCGTCGAGGACCTCACCGAGGCCCGGCGGATCGAAGCGGTACGGCGCGACTTCGTCGCGAATGTCAGCCACGAGCTCAAGACGCCCGTCGGCGCGCTCTCCCTCCTCTCCGAGGCCGTCATGGACGCCTCGGACGATCCGGAGGCCGTCGAGCGCTTCGCCGGGCGGATGCAGATAGAGGCCACCCGGCTCACCAACCTCGTCCAGGAGCTCATCGACCTGTCGAGGGTGCAGAACGACGATCCCCTCGAGGACGCGGAGCCCGTCCGGGTGGACGAGCTGGTCGCCGAGGCCATCGACCGGTGCCGCCACCAGGCCGGCACCAAGCAGATCACCATGGCCGCCGGAGGCACCGCCGACCTGAGTATCTGGGGGAACCGGGGCCAGCTGGCCGCCGCCCTCGGCAACCTCGTCGAGAACGCCGTCAACTACTCACCCGCCCGCACCCGGGTGGGCATAGCCGCGCGTCGGGTGACCGCGCCCGGCGGAGACCTCATCGAGATCGCCGTGACCGACCAGGGCATCGGCATCTCGGAGAAGGACCGGGAGCGCGTCTTCGAGCGCTTCTACCGCGTCGACCCGGCCCGCTCCCGCCAGACCGGCGGTACCGGTCTCGGTCTCGCGATCGTCAAACACGTGGCCGCCTCGCACGGCGGGGAGGTCACGGTGTGGAGCTCCGAGGGTCAGGGCTCCACGTTCACCCTGCGGCTGCCTGAGGCGGCCGCGGCCCGCGACCGCGGGATCGACCACGACATGCCCGGACTCGACGATGAGGACGAGAACGGGCAGCCCGACGGGACGACCACCGTCACATCCCCGTACGAACCGCTTCCCGCTCCGGAGGTCCTTCCGTGACCCGTGTGCTCGTCGTCGAGGACGAGGAGTCCTTCTCCGACGCCCTGTCCTACATGCTCCGCAAGGAGGGCTTCGAGGTCGCCATCGCGACCACCGGGCCCGACGGACTCGACGAGTTCGAGCGCAATGGCGCCGACCTCGTCCTCCTCGACCTGATGCTGCCGGGCCTGCCCGGTACGGAGGTCTGCCGCCAGCTGCGCGGCCGCTCCAACGTCCCGGTGATCATGGTCACCGCCAAGGACAGCGAGATCGACAAGGTCGTCGGGCTGGAAATAGGAGCCGACGACTACGTCACCAAGCCCTTCTCCTCTCGCGAGCTGGTCGCCCGTATCCGGGCCGTCCTGCGTCGCCGCGGGGAGCCGGAGGAGGTCACCCCGGCCGCTCTCGAGGCCGGTCCCGTCCGTATGGACGTCGACCGGCACGTGGTGACCGTCTCCGGCTCCAAGGTCGACCTCCCCCTGAAGGAGTTCGACCTCCTGGAGATGCTGCTCAGGAACGCGGGCCGGGTGCTGACCCGTATGCAGCTCATCGACCGGGTGTGGGGCGCCGACTACGTGGGCGACACCAAGACCCTGGACGTCCACGTCAAGCGGCTCCGGGCGAAGATCGAGCCCGACCCGGGCGCGCCGCGGTACCTGGTCACGGTGCGTGGCCTCGGTTATAAGTTCGAGCCGTAAACCGGCCCCTTCATACGGCGGCAGTGCAACGGCACGTACGACGCGACCTCACGTGCGACAAAGGGCGGCACCCCTCGGGGTACCGCCCTTTGTGCGTGGTGGATCAGTGGCCGGCCGTCGCGGTGGCCGTGTCCGTGGCCGTCGCGCTCGCCGAGGCCGCGTCGGTGGGCGTGCCGGTGGCCGTACCCGTGGCGGAGTCGGACGGCGAGGCCTTCGACGACTTCGAGGGGGTCGCGGAGCCGGTGGCCGTCGCGCCGGGCGCCGCGGGGATGTTGGTCGGGCCCCACTTGGAGAAGTAGCTCTCGGCCGGGACGACGAACGCGCGCAGCTTCACGTCACCGGTCTTGCTGAAGGTGAAGGTGATCGGCTGGGCGTTGCCGTCCTTGACGGCCGCGCCGGGGTTGGTCAGGGCCGCGGAGGCGTTGCCCTCGCCGCCCAGGATGACGTGGCCGCCGGCGGGGATGGTCAGCTTGCCGCCACCCTTGGCGGGCGTGATCTGGGCGACGCCGTCGCCGCCGATCTTGACCGAGTCGAGGGTCTGCGGGGTGGTGCCGTTGTTGAAGACGGTCGCGGAGACCACCGCGGGGCCCGTGGACGTCGTGTCGGGCTGGGTGATGACGAGGGCGTTCTGGATCTTGATGTCGCCGACGCTGGTCGCCGCGTTGTCCGGCTTGACCTCCAGCGTCTGTGCGTTGTTGCCGGCGCCGCACGCGGCGAGCGAGGCGAGCGAGAACGCGATGGCGGCGGCGGCGAGGGCGCCGCGTCGAAGGCTGCTGCTCACGGCGGCGGCAACTCCTTGAACGTGGGCGAAGCAGAGCGACTCCGGTGTAAAGCCGCCCTAAGGGTCTGTCAACGGCCTTAGGTTACCGAGCCGTTCCCCCGCCGCCGCACCCGACCCGCCCCTTGGCTCCCTCGAGCCCTGTCGCGCCGCCCGTGCGCCCCGGTCGTCGGGTGGTTCGGGTCCGCCTCAGCAGCTACTTTGGGCTTCCGTTCGTCCGCCATTCACATAAGCGGCTGTGAGAGTTGCCGTGAGAGTAGCGACGAGATCCGCTGGGGATTTTCCGGTAAGGAATCCATGGCGGTCCGGAAAATTGATCATCGGTAGATCGACGGGGCCCGTGATCAATTCCGGATTCGTCTCGTACCCGACTCCGCTCACCGAACGGAGTAGCGGAAGTCGCGCTCCTGGAGTGGGACAAACCGGGATGTTCAGACCCTGGTCAGGAACGTCCGGTGTGTGTAACGTACGCGTTTCTCTTGCCCTGGACAGCCGCTCCCACCTGCGAATACCCTCTTCCGCTCCCCCCTCGCAGCACGTTCCTGTTGCGGTTGTCAAGCCCCGAGATATGCCCTGACCTGCGAAAACGCCATTCAGAAGACGCCGTTTCCGTGTTACCCTGGATAGCCACGGAAGGGGTACCTGTCACATGACGTTCAAGGTTGGCGACACCGTGGTCTATCCCCATCACGGGGCCGCGCTGATCGAGGCCATCGAAACTCGCCAGATCAAAGGCGTGGACAAGACCTACTTGGTGCTGAAGGTCGCCCAGGGCGACCTGACGGTGCGTGTGCCAGCGGACAATGCGGAGTTCGTCGGCGTGCGTGATGTGGTCGGTCAGGATGGACTGGACCGGGTCTTCGAGGTGCTGCGCGCGCCGTACGCCGAGGAGCCCACGAACTGGTCTCGTCGTTACAAGGCAAATCTGGAGAAGCTCGCCTCCGGCGACGTCATCAAGGTCGCGGAAGTCGTGCGTGACCTGTGGCGTCGTGAGCGCGAGCGCGGACTCTCCGCCGGAGAGAAGCGCATGCTCGCCAAGGCCCGCCAGATCCTGGTGAGCGAGCTCGCCCTCGCGGAGAACACCAACGAGGACAAGGCCGAGGCCCTGCTCGACGAGGTCCTCGCGTCCTGACGCAGGCAGTTGTCGAGACGGTGGCCGCTCACCCGGCAATCGTCCTGACGTCCACACAAGCCCGCACAGCTGCGCAGTGAAATGCCGCGGTGCCCGATGACGTAATCGCTGTCGCTCGACGCGATGGCTGTCGCCGGGCGCTGCGGCATGTTCGTACCCGCGTCCTTTCGGAAACGTGTGCCTCGAATGCACCTGCGTCCAGTGCGCCTGTGTTCTCGATACCCGCGTCCCCGATACTTGGCGTGCCGGGCCCGGACAGCTTGCTCGACCGGATGTCACGGAAGGGGTCCGGTCAGGGCTCGCGCCCGGCACTGCCCCGAGCTCTCGGCTTCGCTCGAGCAAGGGGCACGCCCAGGCCATACCCAAGCACGCCGAGTACACAAACCTGACAGGAACCGATGTCTGACGATTCGCGCTCCTCGCTGGCCGGAGGCCGTACAGCGGCCGTGATTCCGGCCGCCGGACGGGGCGTGCGCCTCGGTCCGGGCGCCCCCAAGGCGCTACGCGCGCTGAACGGTACCCCCATGCTCGTCCACGCGGTGCGCGCCATGGCCGCCTCCCGCGCGGTCTCGCTGGTCATCGTCGTGGCCCCGCCCGACGGCGCCGCCGAGGTGAAGGCCCTGCTCGACACGCACGCGCTGCCCGAGCGGACCGACTTCCTCGTCGTCCCCGGCGGGGACAGCCGACAGGAGTCCGTGAAGTACGGGCTCGACGCGCTGCCCCCCGGCATCGACATCGTCCTCGTGCACGACGCGGCCCGCCCGCTCGTGCCCGTGGACACGGTCGACGCGGTCATCGAGGCCGTACGCGACGGCGCGCCCGCCGTCGTACCGGCGCTGCCGCTCGCGGACACCGTCAAGCAGGTCGAGCCGGCGAGCGAGCCGGGTGCGCCGGAGCCCGTCGTCGCCACGCCCGAGCGGGCGCGGCTGCGAGCCGTGCAGACACCGCAGGGATTCGACCGCGCCACGCTCGTGCGGGCCCACGAGACCGTCACCGACAACGTGACCGACGACGCGAGCATGGTCGAGCAGCTCGGGGAGCGGGTGGTGGTCGTGCCAGGGCATGAGGAGGCGTTCAAGGTGACGCGTCCTTTGGACCTCGTCCTCGCGGAGGCGGTCCTCGCGCGCAGGAGGGCCAACGATGGCTTCTGAGTCACCCGCACCGGCCCCCGTGGTGCTGCCGCGGGTCGGCATCGGTACCGACATCCACGCCTTCGAAGAGGGACGGGAGCTGTGGTGCGCCGGACTGCTGTGGGAGGGCGCGGGGCCGGGGCTCGCCGGGCACTCCGACGCGGACGTCGTCGCGCACGCCGCCTGCAACGCGCTGTTCTCGGCGGCGGGGCTCGGTGACCTCGGCGCCCACTTCGGGACCGGGCGGCCCGAGTGGTCCGGCGCGTCCGGGGTCACGCTGCTGACGGAGGCCGCGCGGATCGTCCGCGAGGCGGGCTTCACCATCGGCAATGTCGCCGTTCAGGTCGTGGGACCCCGCCCGAAGATCGGGAAGCGACGGGACGAGGCGCAGAAGATCCTCTCCGCGGCGGTCGGCGCACCGGTGTCGGTCTCCGGCGCCACGACGGACGGCCTCGGCTTCCCGGGCCGCGACGAGGGCCTGATGGCGATCGCCACGGCGCTGGTGGCGCACACGGGCTGACGCCGGCCGCCGCGGCAGGCGTGGTGGAGGCGGGCTGTCGCGGCACCGGCGGTGCGGGAGCGAGTATCGGAAGCCTCTGAGGGGCGGTCGCCGCTCACAGATGTCACGAATAAGTCCTCCTTGCGAGGGAAGGTCGCGGGGCACTCCCCGGGGCCCACTACCCTGGAGTCGTGACTATTCGCCTGTACGACACCAGCGCCCGGCAGATTCGTGACTTCTCCCCGCTCAAGCCGGGTTGTGTCTCGATCTACCTGTGTGGTGCCACCGTGCAGGCCGCACCGCACATCGGGCATATCCGCTCGGGCCTCGACTTCGACATCATGCGCCGCTGGTTCGAGTACCGCGGGTACGACGTCACGTTCATCCGCAACGTGACCGACATCGACGACAAGATCATCACCAAGTCGGCGGACCAGGGCCGCCCTTGGTGGTCGATCGGGTACGAGAACGAGCGCGCGTTCAACGACGGGTACGCCGCGCTCGGTTGCCTCCCGCCCACCTACGAGCCGCGGGCCACCGGGCACATCACCGAGATGGTCGAGATGATGCGCGGGCTCATCGAGCGCGGGCACGCGTACGAGGCGGACGGGAACGTCTACTTCGACGTGCGCTCCTTCGCCGGGTACCTCCAGCTGTCCAACCAGGAGCTGGACAACCTGCTGCAGCCCTCCGGCGAGGGCGAGACCGGCAAGCGGGACCCGCGCGACTTCGCCATGTGGAAGGCCGTGAAGCCGGGCGAGCCGAGCTGGGAGACGCCGTGGGGGCGGGGCCGGCCCGGCTGGCACCTGGAGTGCTCCGCCATGGCCCACAAGTACCTGGGCAGCGCGTTCGACATCCACGGCGGCGGGATCGACCTGATCTTCCCGCACCACGAGAACGAGATCGCGCAGGCCAAGGCCTTCGGCGACGAGTTCGCCATGTACTGGGTGCACAACGCCTGGGTCACCATGAGCGGCGAGAAGATGTCCAAGTCCCTGGGCAACTCCGTGCTCGTCTCCGAGATGGTCAAGCAGTGGCGTCCGATCGTGCTGCGCTACTACCTCGGCACCCCGCACTACCGTTCGATGATCGAGTACAGCGAAGAGGCCCTGCGCGAGGCCGAGTCGGCGTTCGCGCGCATCGAGGGCTTCGTGCAGCGGGTCGTCGAGAAGGCGGGGGGCGTCGTCGAGCCCGCCGCCGAGGTGCCGCCGGCCTTCGCCGAGGCGATGGACGACGACCTGGGCGTGCCGCAGGCGCTCGCCATCGTGCACACGACGGTGCGGCAGGGGAACTCCGCCCTGGCCGCCGACGACAAGGAAGCAGCGGTCGCCCGCCTCGCCGAGGTCCGGGCCATGCTCGGTGTCCTCGGGCTCGACCCGCTCGACGAGCAGTGGGCGGGTGGCGAGGGCGACCGCGGCGAGGATCTGCACGGCGCCGTCGACACCCTCGTCCGGATGGTCCTCGACCAGCGCGAGGCCGCCCGCGCCCGCAAGGACTGGGCCACCGCGGACGCCATCCGCGACCAGCTCAACCAGTCCGGCCTGGTCATCGAGGACAGCCCGCAGGGCCCGCGCTGGACGCTCGGCCCCCGCTGAGCGGGTCCCTCCGGGGCCTCCTCGGCCTTGATCGATTGTGCCGCCCGGGCCTCCGGGCGGCACACTGCATATACGACACTTCAAGTACGTGACTTCGAGTACGTACGCACGCTCGCTTCAACAGACAGGTAGGTCATGGCCGCTAACAACCGCCGCATGTCCGGCAAGAAGGGCGCGCAGGTCGGCAGTGGCGGCCAGCGACGCCGGGGCCTGGAAGGCAAGGGCCCCACTCCGCCCGCCGAGATGCGCAAGGGGCACAAGAAGAACCGCGTCGCCAATGCCAAGGCGAAGCAGAGCGTCCGCCGTCCCGCACCCCGGGGCCGCGGCGGCAAGGGCACGTCCGAGATGGTCGTCGGGCGCAACCCGGTCGTGGAGGCGCTGCGCGAGGGCGTGCCCGCGACGATGCTGTACGTGCAGCAGTTCATCGACAACGACGAGCGGGTGCGCGAGGCGCTCCAGCTCGCCGGTGAGCGCGGCGGCATCCACCTCATGGAGGCCCCGCGCCCCGAGCTCGACCGCATGACCAACGGGCTCAACCACCAGGGTCTCGTCCTCCAGGTCCCGCCGTACGAGTACGCGCACCCCGAGGACCTCGCGGCCGCCGCGTACGACGAGGGCCAGGACCCGCTGATCGTCGCCCTCGACGGCGTGACCGACCCCCGGAACCTGGGTGCCGTCGTCCGTTCCGTCTCCGCCTTCGGCGGCCACGGCGTCGTCGTGCCCGAGCGGCGCGCGGCCGGCATGACCGCCGGCGCCTGGAAGACGTCGGCGGGTGCCGCCGCCCGTACGCCCGTCGCGCGCGCCTCCAACCTGACGCGGGCCCTTGAGGGGTACAAGAAGGCCGGCCTGGTCGTGGTCGGACTCGCCGCGGACGGCGAGGTCGAGGTCGGCGATCTGGAGGCCCTCGGCGGTCCCGTCGTCATCGTCGTCGGCAGCGAGGGCAAGGGCCTGTCCCGACTGGTCGGGGAGACCTGCGACTTCCGGGTGCGGATTCCGATGCCGGGCGGTACCGAGTCGCTGAACGCCGGTGTCGCGGCGGGAGTCGTGCTGTACGAGGCCTCGCGCCGACGCGTCTGAACGGACGTTCTAGCGGATATCTGAACAGACGTTTGAGTGGACGTCTGAGTGAGTGACCCCCGTGGGGCGATCGGGATGTTCGGAATGACCTTGACGCGGTCCGGACAGATCGACGCAGTCAAAGCAGTGTCCTAAACACACGTCACTCGGTTAGATGAGTGTGGACACCAGAACACCCCGCACACCCACGGGGGACCGCTCGTCGGGATTCGACGACGCTCCCGCGCTGAGCATGGTGAAGGTGCCGAGCGATCCGGCGCAGGTCATCGTCAATCATGCGAGCTTCCGCGTGCAGCTAGGCGGCGCGACGCGGAATCAATTCTCGCGCGTCGCACGGCACTTGAGCGCCACCGACGCCGCGCGGATCCCCGGCGCCGGTACGGCGGGCAGAGCGGGCGGCCCGGCCGCGGGAGCCCGCCGCCGTGCGCCCGTCGTCTGGAGCGGAAGGTCCGATCCCGACGACACCGGCGCCCACCGCCTGTTGCAGGCCGTGCGGAGCACCAGCGTGCGCCACGGCGCCGCGGCCCCGGCGGGCGACGCCGGCGCCACCCAGGTCATCCCCCGCGTTGACGAACACCAGGGCTACGCGGACGACTTGACCGTGGAGACGGTCGAGACCCCCCTTGTCGGCAGCCAGCGCGGCCATGACCACGACTCCGTGGGGACCCGGCTGCTGCCCGACATGCGCAGCGTGGACAGCGCGTACGACGAACCGCGTTACACGGGAGGACAGTTCGCGGAGGAGGGCCCCGAGGACTACGGCGGCGGCACACCGAGCAGGCGGCACGCCTCGGACCCGGTCCGGCACGCCTACTACCCCGGGCGCCGGATGAACCTCGGCGTGGTGCTGCTCCCGCTCCGCGTCTTCCTCGGCTTCATCTCCATCTACGCCGGCATGGGCAAGCTCTGCGACCCCGTCTACTTCGACGGCGGCAAGCGCGGCTCCATGGTCAAGTGGCTGAACACGCTGCACCCTTGGGACGTCGCCGAGCCGCTGCGGCAGTTCGCGCTCCAGCACCCTGTCGGCTCCGGGCTCGTCATCGCCTTCCTCCAGGTCATCGTGGGCGTCCTCACGGTGCTCGGGCTGTGGCAGCGGGTCGCCGCCGTGGTCGGTGCGATGCTGTCGGCCGCGCTCATCGTCACCGTCAGCTGGAAGACGGTCCCCGCGTACGACGCGCCGGACATCATCTACCTCGCCGCCTGGTCCCCGCTGATCATCGCGGGCGCCCCCGTCTACTCCGTCGACGGACGCCTCGCGAGCGAGGCCTGGCGCACGCTCGGGCCGCGCGCCGACATCTGGGACCTGCGGCACCGGGTGCTGCGCCGGGGCGCGCTCGTCTCGGCCCTCGTCGTCGGCCTCACGCTGCTCGTCGGCTCGCTCCTCGGCGGTGCCGTCCGTGACGCCGACCGCGTGGTCGTGCCCGGACCGGGCGAGGCCCCGCGCAACGAGCTGCCCGGCTCCCCGCTTCCCGAGGAGCCCGGCACGCCCCGGCACAAGGCCACCACTCCGTCGGCCTCGGCCAAGGCGCCCACCCACGGCAGCTCCTCCTCGCCGTCGGGCGCGGCCACCACGCCGGGTGCCGCGGTCCGCGAGACGGGCGGCACGGTCACCAGCGGCCCCAGCCAGACCCAGGGCACCGGCCAGGCCCCGCCCCAGCAGTCCTCGCCGGTTCACCAGGCCCCGAGCACCAGCGCGGGCCCGACGTCCAGCGGAGGCAGCGGCAGCGGCAGTGGCAGTGGCCGCAGCAGCGGCGGCACCGGCTCGGCCGGCGGCACCTCCTCCGGCGGTTCGAGCGGCGGCGGTGGCGGTGGAGGCGGCACCTCCGGCGGCTCGGACAAGCTGGTCGGCGGTCTCCTCGGGTAACGCCTCTGGCAGTACGAGGACGGGCCCCGCACATCAGATGTGCGGGGCCCGTCCTCGTACTGCCTGGAGGCCCGTCCTCGTGCTCTCTGGAAGGGTCTGGAAGGGGTTCTCAGCGTCCCAGCGCCGCGAGCTCCTTCGCCGCCTCCGTGAGGTCCTTGGCGGTGTCGATGGCACGCCAGTAGGCGCCCTGCGGGAGCGAGAAGCCGGCCAGGCGGCGTTCGCGGGCCAGGTGCGGGAACGTGGTGCGCTCGTGGTCGCCGCGCTCGGGGAGCAGGTCGGCGAACTCGGCGGAGAAGACGTAGACGCCCGCGTTGATCTCGTACGTGGTCGGCGGGGACTCGATGAAGTCCGTGACGCGTCCGAAGCCGTCGGTCTCGACGGCGCCCCACGGGATGCGCGGGCGGGCCAGGGCGAGGGTCGCGACGGCGTCACGCTCGGTGTGGAAGTCCGCCATGTCGCGCAGCGAGAAACGGGTCCAGATGTCGCCGTTCGTCGCGTACCAGGGCCTGTCCGGGTGGGGGAGGTGCGCGGCGGCGTACTTCAGGCCACCGCCCCGGCCGAGGGGCTCCGTCTCGACGACCGTCGTGATGTTGACCGGCAGGTCGGCCGAGTCCAGCCACTTCTGGAGGACCTCGGCGAGGTGGCCGCAGGAGACGACGACGTCGGTGACGCCCTCCTCGGCGAGCCAGGCCAGCTGGTGACCGATGATCGGGGTCCCGGTGCCGGGGATCTCGACCATCGGCTTGGGCCGGTCGTCGGTGTAGGGACGCAGCCGGGAGCCCTGACCACCGGCCAGGACGACGGCTTGAACGGGGCGAGACGCGGCGTTCGGATGGGTCATGCCCGAACTGTACGTCGCGCCCCGCTCGCGGCTTCCGCCGGCAACCGTTCCCTTAAGCAGCTGTTACCTGACAGGGCAGGTGTGGCCGGTGGGGCTCAGATATGCGTGGCCGCGACCCCCGATGCGAAGGACGTGTCGCAGACGGGGCGCGCGAACGCCTGGGCGCGCGTCGGACCGTACGCGCGGACCGCGGCACGGCCGAGGGCGCGGGCGATGGAGACGCAGTGCTTGGCGAGCGACGGACGGCCGTTCACGGCCTCCTGGAGGTGGGTGAGGGCTACGCCGGGGTTCTTCTCCTGGAGCTCCAGCAGGAGCCGGTCGCGCAGCACGTCCTGCGGGGCACGGGAGACGGCACGCGAGGAGACGTCCGAGGAGGAGGCGGTGAGCACCGAGTCCGAGGAGTTCCCCGACCAGTTGACTCGGGTGACCGCGAGGGTCCCGGAGAGCACCAGGACGACAGGCAGAACGAGGGCGAGGGTGCGACCGATCCGGCGCGCGGGGCCACGGCCACGCCGGGTCCGTTGGTTAGTGGTGGAGTGCTTCACGCGAGTGAGGGTAGCGCGGGGTGATGATTTGGCGACATTTAGTAATCAGTTCGGGGGATAGGGGAACGGCTTTCACTGGGCGGCGAGTTGACGTACACGGATCGAAATGACCGGCTTGCCGGGGTATTTGTCGACAACGAAGAGGGCCCCACGGCGTACCGTGGGGCCCTCTTCGTCAGCTTGGGTGAATTCGACCGCGTCGCGGTCTTCGTCCCCCCGACTTGCTTTTCGCGGGGATCAGTCGGAGAGGCGCTCGCCCGTGGAGGTCGAGAACACGTGGGTCTCGCCCGGCCGCGGCACGACGTGCAGCGTGGAGCCCTTGTCCGGGACCGCGCGGCCGCTGACGCGGACGACCAGGTCCTTGACCTCGTCGCCGACCTTGACGCTGCCGTAGACGTAGGCGTCGGCGCCGAGCTCCTCGACGACGTTCACCGTGACGGCGTGGCCGGCCGGGGCGTCCTCGGAGTCCTTCGAGAGCGACTTGGCGGCCTCGCCGTTGTGCTCGACGATGTCGAAGTGCTCCGGGCGGACACCGACCGTGACGGTGCGGTCGCCCTTGTCCGCGGCGGCCTTCAGGGCCTCGCGGTTCACCGGCACCACGGAGTTGCCGAACTTCACGCCGCCGTCCGTGATCGGGACCTCGACGAGGTTCATGGCGGGGGAGCCGATGAACCCGGCGACGAAGAGGTTCGCGGGACGCTCGTACATGTTGCGCGGCGAGTCGATCTGCTGGAGCAGACCGTCCTTGAGCACGGCCACACGGTCGCCCATGGTCATGGCCTCGACCTGGTCGTGGGTGACGTACACGGTGGTGATGCCGAGGCGGCGCTGCAGAGAGGCGATCTGCGTACGGGTCGAGACGCGGAGCTTGGCGTCGAGGTTCGACAGCGGCTCGTCCATGAGGAAGACCTGGGGCTCACGCACGATGGCGCGGCCCATCGCGACACGCTGGCGCTGACCGCCGGAGAGGGCCTTCGGCTTGCGGCCGAGGTACTCGGTGAGGTCGAGGATCTTCGCCGCGTCCTCGACCTTCTGGCGGATCTCGGCCTTCGGGACGCCGGCGATCTTGAGCGCGAAGCCCATGTTGTCGGCGACCGTCATGTGCGGGTAGAGCGCGTAGTTCTGGAACACCATCGCGATGTCCCGGTCCTTGGGCGGCAGGTGCGTGACGTCGCGGTCACCGATGCGGATGGCGCCGGCGTTCACGTCCTCGAGCCCCGCGAGCATGCGGAGCGAGGTGGACTTGCCGCAGCCGGAGGGACCGACGAGGACGAGGAACTCGCCGTCCTCGATGTCGATCTCCAGGGCATCGACGGCGGGCTTCTCGGAACCCGGGTAGATCCGGGTCGCCTTGTCGAACGAGACAGTGGCCATGGTGAGGGGCCCCCTTCACCGGCAGGAACGTGCCGGACGATCCGTTGTAAAGGTGGTGTCCACCGTGAAGCTTTCACGGTGGTGTAGTCCACAAGAGTGAACTGGATCAGGACGGTACCTCGCGTTCACCTGGTCTGTCAGTAGCTGGAGGGCTGTGAACTTCGCGGAAATTTTCGAGAAGGCACGGCTGGGACGTGGGTACACTGCACGGGCACACGCGTGCAGGCCTCCTTAGCTCAGCTGGTCAGAGCGCCGCTCTTGTAAAGCGAAGGTCGTCGGTTCGAATCCGACAGGGGGCTCCATGAACCACCTGGGACAACGCCCTCGCGATCATGGACCGCGAGGGCGTTGACGGCAGTTCTTGACGGCAGTCCCGCTTAGCGGTGCCGTTTGAGCAGGCGATCCCTGTGGCAGACCGGCGGACGCCGCGATCCGCAGGAACGACCGGTACAGATTCCGCGGCTCGATCGGCCGACCACTGCGTGTCGTGAAGACGTGATCACTGTCGTGCCAGTCCGCGCCGATCGCGTCCCGGCGGGCGCCTTGACGCAGCCGCTGCCACCGGAGCGGCGCCACGCACATCAGCGGGATGGGATCACCCTCGCTCGCCGGTTCTTGGTCGTGTCGAGGTACAGCTTCTTGCCGCCATGCCTCGGTGCGCCGGACGCGAGGCCGTTCCAGGCGCAGCGGCAGGAGCCGTTCGGCGAGGCCGGGCCGGATGACTCCCGCGTCGATACCGGTCAGCAGGAGGAGGCGGCGGTAGCGGGCGCGGAACACGTCCCCGTCGGTGAACAGGGCGCGCTTGACGCTCTCGGCTCCGGTGACGATGCAGCACATCGCGTCGGACAGGTCCGGCGTCATGCGGGAGAGGTTGTCCAGGGCCGTGACCCATCCGGTCGCCGCCGCTGCGATCAGGTTCTCCTCATCCTTCGGTGCCCGGCGCAGGTCCCCGCTCAGACCCTCGATGATCCGCACGAGCATGTGCCCACCGGTGGACTTGCCCGCGCCCTGCGGCCCGGTGAGGAACGGCGCGGGAACGGGAACGGACGGCCCGAGGCAGCCGATCAGCCAAGCGATGGCCTGGCATTGCGGCCGGCTTTCACGAAGCCCATATGGTGATGGCGACGTCCGTCAGGATCCACAGCGTGGCGACGGCAAGAATCGAACGTTTGACCAACCGGGATCGTCGCCGCGCCTCGGCGGCGACCTCCTCGGCGCTCCTGCCTTCAGGACGTGGGTGGTACCGCCATCGGCCTGTCGCTCCCCAGATGACCACGAGTGCCATGGCGACCCAGCCGTCCAACCGTCCTAATTGATATCCCAATTGATATGACGTCATCTACGGGCTCCCCCCTCGTCAGTGAAGCAGGGAGTCTAATGCGGTGACGGAACAACACATCGCTCAGGGCGCTCTCTGGCCATCCTCTGGCCAACAGCTCATCCCCATCTCGGCTGTGGGCGAGAAACGTGCCGGTCAGGGTGGGATTGGGCTCGCAAAGCGCAGCGCTCTTGAAAACCGTCGCTCTTAACAGTTCAGAACTACCTCATCAAGACCCATGGCACGGGTGCGCGAAGGAAGTGGGAGACGCCCTCTATGGGTGAGGCGGTCGGGTTGACGGTGGGGTCGCGGCTTCGCAGGTTCGAATCCTGCCGGGGTCACCAGCCGAAAGGCGTCGGACCGATCATGGTCCGGGGTCGTTACCGCTCTTGGGGCCCTGTCGCGCTTGCGATCGGGTAATCAGGACCCGCATACAGGACCCGCATACAGGAGCCGCCGCTATCTGTCGAGCCCCGAGATGAAGGGGCATGACCCGTCTCGTGCGGCAGGGCTTACTTGAGACGTGGGTTCACGCAGAACAGGAACTCACCCACCTCACCGAAGTAACGGGACCGTCCGACACCCCGTTCGCCCTTTCTCAGAAGGAGATTCCCCATGACTCGCACCTCCCGCAAGCAGCGTCTCGCGATGCTTGGCCTCTCAACCGTCCTGGGCGTAGGCGGCGCGCTGCTGCCCGTCAGTGCGTTTGCCGCCCCGGCGGCACCCCACGCCGGCGCCGTAAGCGCAACGACAGCTATTCACGGCGACCGCGACGGCAAGAACGACCGCGACGGAAAGAACGACCGAGACGGAAAGAACGACCGTGGCGGCAAGGGCGAGCGCGACGGCAAGAATAAAAAGAACAAGAAGGGCAACAGGGCTCGGGACATAGAGAACATGCCCGGCTGCAAGTACGTCAGCCACAAGGTGTATTGCGAGTTCAAGCCCGCCGACCCGAAGCCCGCCGACCCGAAGCCTGGGGATCCCAAGCCTGGTGACCCGAAGCCTGGTGACCCGAAGCCCGGCGACCCCAAGCCTGGTGACCCGAAGCCCGGCGACCCCAAGCCCGGCGGGGGCAAGTGAATCCTTACAAGGACCCCGAGACCGGCGCAGACACCCGCGGCAACGCGCCCTCCGACGGCTGACTGTCGTGGACAGCTACGAAGTTCCTTCGGCAGATTCGGGAGCCGAATGAGTGGCTGAGGGGCGGGCATCCGAGCGGATGCCCGCCCCTCGTAATCGGTTGTCCTGCCAGCAAGGGACACCACCTGCCTCAGTGCACAGCTCTTCGCCCACCATGACCGACCACTACCGTCCCTGGCCCCGCGGGGGACTACGGGAGCTTGAGCGAGAACTCGGAGAACGCGCAGGCCGGCGTTCCGCCAGGCCGGACGGCATCGCCCCTGGTCGTTGGGCTGTTGGGGGGAACTTGTAAAGCGAAGGTCGTCGGTTCGAATCCGACAGGGGGCTCCAACAGCGCGAACGACACGGACATCCCGCGGTGATGCCCGTGCTTTTCCCTGCCGTGCCCCGCTTTACGGCCTTACCCTGTTGGGCACCATCAGGGTGCCGCGCCAGCTGTGTGGAGGTAACGGGGTGAGAGGGCGCAGTCCGGATCGGGTCCGCAACGAGCTCATTGTCTCCATCGTGGACGCGTTGCAGGGTTCGGCCACGGTGAGCCAGACGAGCAGCCGCGAGATCTGGCGGGATCTGCTGGCCGGTGAACTGGCCGCGCCCGTGGAACCCTTCGGCGGGGATCGGCTACGGCCCTGGCTGTTACAGGTGGTGAAGGAGTGCACCACCGTCGGTGACGGCCTGGCCTGCCTGGTGCGGTCGCTGGAGTACGTGGAACAGCAGTCGGCGACGGTCGCCGGGCTGTGGCCGCTCGTGGACGAGTGGGAGGCCGTCGACTTCTTCAACAACACCGATCTCGGTCACCTGCGGCCCGTCCTGCTGGCGATGGGCTCCACGGACCTGGCCGTCATGGCGCGCCGCGCGAGCCGGTCCCGCGTCCAGGAGCTTCCCGGGTGGTGCCAGACGGGGTGGCAGGTCTTCCTGCGGCTGGCGGGCGAGAACTCCCCGGCGGGTGAACTCCCGCCCAGCATGGCCTTCCTGGCACTGTCGGCCGACCGGCTGATGGAGGACGGCCAGGCGGACGCCGCCGAGGTGCTGCGCCGCTTCAACCGCACCCAGGCCCTCGCCCTGGGCATGGAGGACCTGCTCTCGGACTGGCAGCACTCGGACTTTCCGCAGCCCGAGCCCTCCCTCGTCCCCGCGTATCTGATGATCCAGTTCGAGCCGGACCGGATCGAGACGGACCGGTACTACCTCTCGCACTGGCGCCAGTCCGACTCCGAGGGCTGGCACCCCGTGCGCGGCGAGACGGTCCACCTGGGCCGGGAGGAGCTCCCGGGCGCGGTGGAGCGGCTGATCGAGGAGGCCGAGGAGAAGTGGGCTGACCTGCGGCAGCCGGTGATCCTGGAGTTCATCCTGCCCTGGGAGCTGCTCAACGAGCCGGTGGAGTGGTGGTCGAAGGAGTCCGGCTCCGAGGCCCCGACGCCGCTGGTCATGGACTATCCGGTGGTGGTGCGCAGCATCGAGCGGCTGCAGCGGGCCGCCTGGCACCGGCCCTGGCACCACAAGTGGCGGCAGTTGCGGGAGCGCCCGGCGGACAGCCACCCGCACTGGAGCAGCCCGGCGAAGGACGAGACGTACTTCTTCCACCTGGAGCGTGAGCTGAAGGAGGACCGGCACGCGGTGTGCCTGGTGCTCAGTCAGCCCCCCGGTGACGACTCGGGCACCGGCCGCCGCGAGATCCTCGCCGGCCTGCGGGCCGGGGTGCCCGCGATGATCTGGCACCGCAGCGACTGCGCGGACCCGAAATTCAGGGACGCCATCGGCGAGATACTGCAGGACCGGGGGCTGGGTAGTTTGGCGGAACGGGTCGGGGAGTGGCGCAAGGACGCGCTGGCCCTCGGCCCCGGTGCCTGGGACGGGCACGTGGGTCGCCATCTGGCCATTCTGCTCGACGACCCCGAGCGCAAGCCGAGTCCGCCCGGACCGGTGTAGGCCGTCATGCCCCGACGGCCCGGGACGGGCCTCCGACCGGCGAGCGGAGGCGGACACCCCATGGTCTTGCACACGCCATCGCCGACTGTCAGGCTATTGACGAGACAGAGCCACCGGCTGTCCACAGGGGGCAAGTACCATCCGGCGATTGACTTTCGGACCCTTCTGCCGTCTCCTGTGGCCTGCCATGTTGCACCGCAAGCAGACCACTGCCAGGCTTGGCACGTGGATGTCACGCATGCCCGCGGACTGCGGGACTCCTCCTCGGTGCTCCCTCCGTCGTCGGGCATGACCGGACGTTCTGAGGGCGCCGCTTATGCAGTGTGACGACGATCCACGACCACCATCGGCACCGGTGTCTGACGATGCGACACCAGGCGTGGTGTCGCTTGCTCTGCGTGGCCTCGGGCAGGGTTCTTCGGCACATCCACCCGAGGTACTGCTCGTGGTCGACGACTACGTGACCATGCGGGTCTGGGACGAGACGGTCACCCGACTGGCGGACGAACTCGCCCGCGAGGAGTCACTGGGTCCCATCACCCGCTTACGGCTGCTGAGTTCGGACGACACCGAGCCGGGCCGGATCCGGCTGGAGCACCTTCCCTCGCCCGTGGGCGAACGCCGGGTGGTGCTGGTGCTGACCGACGGGCTGGCCGCGGGCTGGCGTTCGGACGCGGTGCTGCCGCTGCTGCGCGAACTGGGCCGTTCCGAGCCGCTCGCGGTCCTGCATCTGCTGCCCGGACGGCTGTGGTTCCGTACCGGCTTGGACGTCTACCGCATGCGCCTGGGCTCCGCGCGTCCCTGGGCGCCCAACGAGTCCCTGCGCTGGGAACTGCGCACCTCGCCCCTCGAACCCGTGGACGACGACACGGCGGCACGGGCCGGTGTGGTGCCCGTCCCGGTCCTGGAGCGGACCGGTCACTCCCTCACCGGCTGGGTCGACCTGGTGACGGGCCGGGCCTCGGAAGGCGTCGAGATGTCGGGCGTGCGGGCCCGCGACTGGAAGCGGCGACCGGACGCCGCGCGCGCCGTGCCCTGGGTCGACGACGTGCCCGACCCCGCCAGCGCCGTCCCCCCGTGGGAGCGTGTCTCGGAGTTCCGGGCCGCCGCCTCGCCCACCGCGTTCGCGCTGGCCACCCGCCTCGCGGCGGCTCCTTTGACGCTGCCCGTCATGAGCGCCCTGACGGCCTCGGTGCCGGGTGCCGGACCCGCCCACCTCACCGAGCTGCTGATGAGCGGTCTGGTGCGGCCCGCGGGTGCGGAGGCCGAGCGCGCGGCCGACGTGGTCTTCACCTTCGGCCCGAACATCCGCCAGGAGTTACTGGCGCTGGCCCGCCGCCGGGACACCATCCGCGTACTGCACGACGTATGGGTGCTGACGGCGGACCCGGAGGCCTCCGACCCGTTGCTGCCCGCCCCGGACGAACTCCTCGAGATGCCCGGGGTGCCGCCCGTGACCCCCCGGAACGTCGCGTTCCTGCGCATCGAACTGGCCGCGCTGCGCGCCCTGTCCGGACGCTTCCTGCCCCAGGCCGAGCGTCTCGCGCGGGCGCTGCGCGCGTACGACCTGCAGAACACGGTCAACCTGGGCAAGGTCGCAAGTACCCACAGGCAGCACCCGACCGGCGCCACCCGGTCCGACCGGGATGCCGCACACGCCCCGAGGGGGCACGAGACAACTTCAGAAGGAGCCACGGACATGGCGACCACGCAGCAGCCGACGGTGGAGAGCGCGCGTGCGACGCAGCCGCGCATCTGGGGGAACATTCCCCCGCGCAATCCGAACTTCACCGGCCGCGTGGACCTTCTGGAACGACTGCGGGAGCGCCTTCAGGAAGGCACGACCACTGTGCTTCCCGAGGCCATCCACGGCATGGGCGGTGTCGGCAAGACCCAGATGGCGATCGAGTACGCCTACCGACACCAGTCCGAGTACGACGTCGTCTGGTGGGTCCCCGCCGAGCGCCCCGGCCAGATCGGCCAGTCCCTGGTGGAGCTCGCCCAGCGGCTCGGCCTCGGCACCAGCCCCGAGGCCAACATCGCCGGTCCCGCGGTGCGCGAGGCGCTGCGCGAGGGGCGGCCGTACTCCCGCTGGCTGCTGATCTTCGACAACGCGGACAGTCCCGAACGCGTCCGTGACTACTTCCCCACCGGTGGCAGCGGCACCATCCTCGTCACCTCCCGCAACCGGCGCTGGAGCGTCGTCGGCCCCTCCCTGGAGGTCGACGTCTTCACCCGGGAGGAGAGCAAGGAGCTGTTGCGCCGCTCGGGTTCGCCGGGAAACCTCGACGATGCCGAGGCGGACCGCCTCGCCGAGGCCCTCGGTGACCTCCCGCTCGCCCTGGAACAGGCCGCAGCCTGGCGGGCGGAGACCGGGATGCCGGTGTCGGAGTACCTGCGCCTGTTCGAGGACAAGCGCAGTGAACTCCTTGAGGTCTCCCCACCCCCGGACTACCAGCTTCCGGTCGCGGCCGCGTGGAACGTCTCCCTGGACCACCTGGAGACCCGCAGCCTTACCGCTCTGCGTCTGCTCCAGCTGTGCTCCTACTTCGCACCCGACCCCATCTCGCGCTCGATCTTCTCCGGTCTCGGCGGTTCCAGGATCGACCCCGATCTCGACCGGGCCCTCAACGACCCGATGCGACTCGCCCGCGCCATTCGGGAGATCAACCGCTACTCCCTCGCCCGCATCGACCACCGGACCAACTCGATCGAGATGCACCGCCTGGTCCAGGCCGTGCTGATCAACCGCATGTCCCCCGAGGAACAGAACCGCATGCGCAGCGGGGCCCACACCCTTCTGGCGGCCTCCGACCCCAAGGGACCCAACCAGTCGGTCAACTGGCCGCGCTACGCCGAGCTCTACGGCCATGTCATCGCCTCGGGCGCGGTCGAGTCCGACCAGCCGTGGGTGCGCGATCTCGTGATGAACGTCGCCAAGTACCTGTGGTACTGGGGGGACCACAAGGTCGCGCGCGAGTTCATGGAGCAGGCCTGGCAGACCTGGCGGGAGCTGTTCGGCGAGGAGGACCAGCAGACGCGGCTGATGGCGTGGTGGCTGAGCTTCGTCTATCTCAAGGTGGGCCGTTACGACGATGCCTCACAGCTCGTGGCCCAGCTCAAGGACGTCTATGCCCGCACCGCGCCCGCGGACCGGGAGGACACCCGAGAGGACGCGCTGGAGACCCTGAACCTGGAAGCCGCCGTGCGACGCGTCCAGGGGGACTTCGCCGCCGGGGCCGAACTGGACGAGGCGGCCTACGACCGGGCCCGCCGTGCCTTCGGCGAGGACGATCCCACCACGCTGGACATCGCCCACAACCTCGGGGTGAGCCTGCGGCTGGTCGGTGAGTTCCAGCGCGCGCTGGAACTGGACCAGCACACGCACGCCCTGAAGGCCCGGCTGTTCGGGCGTGACCACCCGCAGTCGCTGATCACCGAGGCGAGCATCGCCGTCGACGTGCGTGAGACCGGCGACTACGTCGGCGCGCGGTCTCTGCAGCAGGCGGTCGTCGACGGTTTCCGCGCGGTCTTCGGGGCCGGCAACCCCTCGACGCTGGGTACCGTGCGTCAGCTCAGCGAGGCGTCCCGCAAGGAGGGCGACCCGGTCACCGCGCTGGCCCTGGCGCGCGAGGCGTTCGACCAGTTCACCCGTCGGTACGGCGACACGCACCCCGAAACCGTGACCGCGTCCCTCGCCCTGTCGGTGGCGCTGCGGCACAACGGTGAGCTGGAGGAGGCCCGCGACCGCGGGGAGAAGGCGCGCGAGCGCTACCGCAGGCTGTTCCAGCCCGACCACCCGCACGTCCTGGCGGCCGACATCGACCTCGCCGTGACGCTGCGACTGTTGGGCCGGGTGCAGGAGGCCAAGCGGCTGGACGAGACGGCGCTGGAGTCGCTGACCGAGCGCCTAGGGGCGGGCCATCCGATCGCGCTGGCCTGTGCCATCAACCTGTCGAGCGACCTGAGCGAGCAGGGACAGTCGGCCGAGGCCCGCCGACTCGGCGAGAAGACGCTGGAGCTGTGCCGGGAGCGACTGGGCGAGGACCACCCCACCACACTGGTGTGCGCGGCCAACGTCTCCCTCGACCTCATCGCCGTCGGCCAGGAATCCGAGGGCGCGGCCCTGCACGCGGCCACGCTGGAACGGATGGAGCGGGTCCTCGACGCGCCCCGGCTGCGCTCCGCCGAGCCCGCCCCGCACCCGGCGACGCTGCAGACCCGTGCGATGAAGCGGGCCAACTGTGACATCGACCCGATGCCGCTGTGAGGTGAGGACCGAGGCCGCGCGACCGCCGCCGGCTACCGCGAACCGCCGGCTACCGCGAACCCGTGGGCGAGGCGAGCCAGGCGGCCAGGCGGACGGGGTCCGGCGCGGCGCCGGTAGCGCGTAACAGGGCTTGGTGGACCGCCCGTGCCCGCTCGGGCCAGTGGCAGAGCAGGTGGGCCGCCGCGGGTTCCGTGCCCGCCGCCTTCAGGGCGTGCCCGAGGCCCGCCCAGGCGCCGGCCCGCTCGGGTTCGACGGCCAGGTGGGCCCGGTAGGCGTGCTGGGCCGCCGTGGCGTCTCCCGCCGCCAGCAGCGCGTCGCCGGGCAGGGCCCCGGTGACGTGGGCCGCGGCCTTCTCGGGGTCTTCGGACGGTGGACGTTC
Organism: Streptomyces sp. NBC_01450; assembly: GCF_036227505.1. Classification (NCBI taxonomy): domain Bacteria; kingdom Bacillati; phylum Actinomycetota; class Actinomycetes; order Kitasatosporales; family Streptomycetaceae; genus Streptomyces; species Streptomyces sp. NBC_01450. The sequence continues at coordinate 6,317,643 of NZ_CP109480.1, forward strand.
GTCGGGAGTGGTGCTGAGGTGGTGGCGGGAGAGCATGGCCATGCTGTCCAGCCAGCGTGCGGACAGGTCGGGGACGAGGTCGGGCTCGGCCGCCAGGGCGACGGGCGGTCCGCTCGCCCCGGCCAGCCAGGCGCGTACGGCCTCCTCCACCGCGGGCGCGGGGGGCCGCAGGTGGTGGACCCGCCAGCGGGCGACGTGGTCGGCGGCGCACAGCCGCGCCAGCGCCAGTTGCTCCTCGGGAACCGGCTCCTCGAGCCACTGCGCGCAGTGGCCGCGCAGGGTGTCCAGCAGAGCGGCACCGAGCGGTGTGCGACGCGGATGGCGGTGGACCTGTTCCAGCGCCGTGGCCACATGGGTCCGCCACAGTGCGAACTCGAAGTGCGCGATGGCCTTCTGGGCGTCGGTCTTCTCCCGGTGGGCGCGCCAGAAGCGGGCTATTCCCACGAACGCGTAGATGCCCTGGAGCAGCCCGTCGAGAGGCCGGGGGTCGTCGCGCCAGGGCGCGTACCACAGCTCCGTACTCATGTCGGCGCCGTCGGTCAGCAGAGGGGTCAGGTGCAGGAGGCCGCCCAGTTTGGTGTGCTGGAACTCGTGCACGAGGGTGACCGCGAGCTGAACGGCGTCGTCGGGTTCCGAGGCCTCGATGCCGCCGAAGGCGTCCCCCGACGTCACGCTGCGCGGCCGAAATCTTTCCCTCGCCGGGGTAGGAGTCAGCGAGAACACCCCCCGCCGCATGGCCTCGGCCGTCCCGGGCAGTTCCCGCAGCAGCACCCGCCAGGCCCGCTCCAGCTCCTTTCGCCACTGCGCCACCGCCTCCTCGGACAGCGGGCGCGGCTCGGTCGGCTGCGGATACGTGCGATACGGGTCCAGGTCGTCCAGCGCCACGTCGAGCTGTCGCCCGGTGGGGCCGACCGCGAGCCTGCGCACTTCGTGCCACCCCGGTCCGGCCGACCCGGGCCCAGGCGGTACGGCGATCGTGGCGCCGGCCGTCTCCACCACCGTGCGTCCGCCCTCGGCGCGCACGGTGGCCGTCGTCCAGGGCTCGGTCGTCGGCACTACCGCACAGCCGAGGGTCGGCAGCGGCACCCGGCCGTGTCGAACCGGGACCTCGATGCTGAAGTCGAGCTCCGCGCGTAGCGCCGCCACGGCGGCGAGCGCCGAGAAATGGCCGAGCACCACCCACAGCGGCTCGTCCTGCGGAATCGACCCGCGCAGCCGACGTACCGCGGTGGCCAGCCACATTCCCGTCTGTGGATACATCAGCAGCTCGTCGACGACGGAGGGCGAACGTCGCTGCGCCTCGCTGAGAAGATCCCAGGCGGGACCCGGTCCCATGGCGTCGTCGAGCATCCGCAACAGCAGCAGACGGCGGCTGCGTTCGGCTTCGAGCAGGAGGTCCAAGGTGGCCGGACCGCCTTCGCCACGGGCCAACTCGGCCAGCGCGGCGGAGGGCAGGTGATGGTGGGGCGGGGACGGCTCAGCACTCATGGGCGGCCCTGGCGTCGTCAGTCGAAACGCTCCGCGGGGTTGAAGTCGCTGACACTGGCCTGCGGCAGGTCGATGCGTTGCTGCAGCTCCTCCAGCGACGCGGCGAGAACCCGGCGGTCAATGGAGCGCAGCGTTTCAAGAGATACCCCCGCGAGATCGACCAGGCTGGACTCGACGGCGGCCACAGACGGCTCCATGACGGCCAAACCCCTTCCCCCCGGCTGCGTTGTGGATGCGGGCTGCTCACATCCCCCTGATAATGGCCCGCTGTACGGAGGATGAAACCCCGCCCCCGCGGGGCGGCGCGATATCAGGTCAGCGGCTCTCATCGGCTCGGCGGTGGCGCCGGGACAACTCCACCGCCTCTTCGTCCATGCGGGCCACCCCGGCGGAGTCGCCCTCCACCAACCGTATCGCCTCCAGGAGTTGGTCCAAGGTGCCCGGATAGCGCAGGCAGGTCCGCAGGATCCCGAACACGTCCGGTCTCAGCGCCGGCGTCCTTGGACTCATGGCCGCGACGGCCGGGTCGATGCCGGCCAGGACCAGGGCCAGGGTGGTGCGGTCGCTCACCGTGGGCAGTGCCGTCAACGCGCTCACCAGGCCGTCGAGTTCGCGCAGCGGCAGATCGTCGCGGAGCTCCGCCAGACTGACCGGGCCCGCGGCGGCGGTCCGTACGGGCGGGAAGCGGGGCAGCTCGGGAGCCGACGCGGGAAGGCCGGCGCACTCGTGCAGCAGGGTCAGTTCGGACCTGGTCAGCAGCTCGTACCAGCGCTCCACGCGGACGGCGGCGAGGCGGCCGAGGCCGTCCGTGCGGTGGTGCGCGCTGACCAGGCCGACGATCGCGTCGTCGTGCCAGACCGCCGCGCCCGACATGCCCTCCCAGGGCGACCGGTTCGGCTCGGCGTCCGACTCGGGCGCCGTGACGGCGAGTTCGAGCGTGCCCTCGCGGCGGTTGGACAGCACCGAGGTCATGCCCGTCGCGTGGCAGGAGTCGCGGTACTGGGACGGCGAGCCGTCGTCGAGCCGACGCATCCGGTCCTCGCGCAGTTTGAACCGGGGGAAGCCCATGGCGCTGCACGGCAGCACGAGGTCCGCGTCGGCCAGGGCCCCGTACGAGGGGGCTTCGGTCGCCCTCGCGTGGACGCCGCGCGGCGCGGATCCGTCGAGCTCCAGGAGCGCCACGTCGGCGCTGTCGGAGGCCAGTACCACCCGGGCGGCCACGGTCCACTCGTCGGAGAGGTCGGCCTCGAACCGTACTTCGGTGGTTCCCGGTCCCGCGTCACGGACGACATGAGCGGCGGTGAGTACCCACCAGGGACCCACCCGATAGCCGGAACCGCGCCGCCCGGGGCCCCGCCCCGCGGGCGCTCGCACCATCACCTCCGCCACCCGGACCGGATCCAGTCCGCGGCGCGGATCCCGTTCCGCCACGACTCAGCGCTCTCGTTCGGCCTCGGCCCCGCCCACCCAGGGGGCCCGTCCGCCGCCGCTGTGGGTGCGCGGGTCGAGCGTCAGCTTCACCCGGTGCGTGACGCTGTCCGCCACTCGTCCGTCCGCGCCCGCCTCGACCACCCAGAAGCGGATCTTGCCGCCCGCCGTCGCCGACCGCTCCACGACCACGGCCGCCTCCAGCTCCACCGGACCCACCTCGAAGTACAGATCCTCCCCCTGTGCGGCCGTCCGGGCCGCGGTCAGTTCCCTGCGCAACTCCTCGATCAGTTCAGCGAGTTCAATCACACCCGCTCTCTACCCGCACCGCCCGTGCTCCCACCGCCCTTCCGTCACTCGATCCGGGTCGATTCCGTGCTGTGGCCCTGTGTGACGGGGGCGATGCGCTAAAGTCCGTAAGTGGCCTGAAGTAGCCGAAAAGGCAATATTCGTTGAATATGCCATATTCGGGATATCCAGGGCCTGAACGCATCACCTTCACTCTCACAGGGGCGCTGCCATGGAAAAGTCCGGAGTCGAGTCCGAGCTGATCGACCTCAGCGACGTTCCGCTGGACGCGTGGCCCTGTCTGGACCTGCCTTCCGCGCAGACCTCCATGCTTCGACTGCTCAGCCGTATCGACGATCCCGCGAGCAGCCTCGGCGGTTACCAGCCGCAGCGTGACGCGTAGCGGCACGACGAGCACCGCACCGCCGCACCCTCCCCAGCAGCAACGAACAGGCCTCTCCATGCACCAGACGGCCCGACCCCACGCCCTGTCACATGTCCTGCCGTCGCAGTCGTTCGAGGAGCTGCTGGGCGGTGGGGGCGGCCCCGCGACGGTGGACAGCCTGCGCGTGAGCGAGTGGAGCTGGCGGCTGCTCGTCGTCCGGGCGTTGCTGGACTCGGCCGCGACGGCACCGGCCGGTCCCCTGCCCCCCTTGGCGGACGGCTGGACGTTGCTGTCGCGCGCCTGGGCCGTGTCCAAGGAAGCGGTGGAAGACCTGCTGGCGTATCCGGCCGTGGGCGTGTGGGCGGCGCACACACTGCGCCGGCTGCGTGGGACCGCCCAGGACGACGCACCCCTCTGGACGGACACCGGGCACCTCCACGCGATCGCCGCGGCCGCGGCCGTCCGCGTCGGCCTGGAGTTCCGCACCGACGTCCCGGTCCGTCACGGCTGGGTGGTCCTGCCCGCGCTCGGGGCGATGCGGGTGCCCGGCCGGGCGGACTGGGACGTGGCCGAGGTCTCCGCCTGCGCGGGATCGGTGCGCATCGCCGGGCACCGGCTCGGGGGGCCGCACTGGCACGCGCTGACCGAGCTGCGCGCCGACGGCTGCACTCTGCTCCTGGACGACACCGACCCCTACCGCGACCTGCGCAAACCGGCCACGGTGGAACCGGTCGACGCCGCCGCCGAGTGGCAGGAACTGTTCGCCCCCGCCTGGGACATCCTGCGGCGCACCGACACCGAGGTGGCCGGGGCGCTGGCGGGCGGGATGGTGTCGGTGGTGCCCCGGCCGCGCACCGAGAGGTTCCGGCCGCACAGCGCGTCCTCGGGCGACGCCTTCGGTACCGCCCTGGCATCGGCCCCGGACGACGCCGAGCAGTTCGCGTCGACGTTGGTGCACGAGTTCCAGCACAACAAGCTCAGTGCGTTCATGCACCTGTTCACCCTGTACGACGACCAGGGCACCCGCCTGCACTACGCCCCTTGGCGCGACGACCCCCGGCCCCTGGGCGGCCTGCTCCAGGGCGTGTACGCCTTCTTCGGCGTCACCGCGTTCTGGCGGCGGCGCGGCCATGCCCTCGGGCAGTTCGAGTTCGCGCTGTGGCGGAGCCAGACCGCGTACGCGCTGCGCGCCGTCGGCTCGGCGGACGGGCTCAACGACCTGGGGCGGCGGCTGGTGGCCGAGCTCACGCGGCGCATCGAGCCCTGGCTGGACGAACCGGTCGACGCACGGGTCCGGGCCGCCGCCGCTCTGGCGGTCGCCGACCACCGTGCCACCTGGCGCGCCTACCATCTGCGGCCCGCGCAGGGGACCGTCCACGCCCACGCGGCGGCCTGGGCCGACGGAAACCCCCTGCCCAGGGCGACGGACGAGGCCGAGCCCGAGCCCGTGCCCGTCCCGGGCAGTCCGGCGCGCGGCATCGACACCCGGGCGGTGCTGCTGCGATGGCTGCTGGCGGACCCGGAGGGCTTCGCGGCGCTGCGGGACGACCCCGGCGCGGTGGTCGCCGGCGCGCGTCCTGAGGACATCGCCCTGGTGGAGGGCCGCACCGGCGAGGCCCTGGGCGCGTTCCGCGCACGTATCGACCGCGGCGAGGGCGACCCCGAGACCTGGGTGGGGCTCGGCCTTGCGGCACGGGCCGCCGAAGACCCGGCCGGAGACGGCCTGCTGGCCCGCCCGGAACTGGCGATGGCCCTGCACACCGAACTGGACGGACAGGCCGGTCCGCTGGAAGTGGGACGCGCCCTCGCGGACCGCACCTGATCCGAGGGACGGCCCTTGGGCCCAGCGCGGCGCCCCGCGGGGCAAGGCCTTCAGGCCCCGCGCGAAGTACCCCGCAGTCGGCGCGCGATCTCCAGCTGGACCGCCTCCAGCGGGCGGCCGTCCTCGATTTCCCACAGAGTGTTCTGTAGGACACGACCGAGGGTCCAGGCACGGGCCCGCTCGCGATCCAGGCCCATGACGTCGGTCATCGCGTCGAAGCGCCAGCGGATCTCGGCGGGCTCGAAGCGGTTGCCGAGCGCCGGGCAGAGGTCGAAACCGGGGTCGCCCGCGAGCGGCTTGGGGTCGATGGCGACCCAGGGCCCGCGGTCGGCGGAGCGGGCGTCCCCGTCCTGGAGGCCATGGAGGCCATGGAGGTTCGGGAAGCCACGGAGGTTCTGGAGGTCATCGAGGTCCTGTAGGCCCCGCAGGTCCTGGAGGACGTTGTCGTAATGGAGGTCCCAGTGGAGGAGACGGTCACCCGGCTCGGTCGCCACCTCGCGCACCGCCGCCGCGCAGTCCTCGACGAGACGACGCTCGGCCGGGTCCGCGATCCGCTTCAGAGCCCCCGGCACCCGCTCCAGCATGGCCTCCGCGATGTCCCCGAGTCGCCGCATCCCCTCCGGCGCCGGCACGGCCGTCAGCCGGGCCAGCAGCCGCGCGACGACCAGGGCGGCCTCACGCGTGTCGGGGAGGTGCGTCAACATGCGGGTGTGGTCGAGCCGTTCGAGCAGCAGGGTGCAGGTGGCCTCGTCGTGGTCGAGGAGGCGTACGGCCGCGCCGCCGCCCCAGACGCGCAGAGCGGCCGGTTCACCCGCGCTCTCCTTGTCCAGGAGCTGCAGTTTGAGCACGGCCGGGGTGCCGTCGGCCCGCAGCACTGGCAGGACCAGCGCCGTGACCCCGTGCATGGAGGGGCCGTCGAGGCGCAGCTCCCAGCGCTCCAGGAAGTGCGCGGCCCGCTCCGGCAGCCCCGCGACGAAGGCGCGCCCCGCCGCTCCGTTGTACTTGGCTTGCGAGGCGGCCAGTCCCACCGGAACGTCGATCACAGGGCCGAGCCTATGCGCGACGGCGAAGCGCCTCATGCGTGTTAGCCAGGTCCTGAACCGAGCCGGGAGCTACATACGCAGTGCCCCCGGCACCTACGTATGGCTGGCGATCCTCTTCGTCACGACCGTGGCTCTGCACCACATGTCCCCGGATTTCGAAGAGGACTTCCTGCGTCAGCGGTCCACCAACATCCATGAGCTGTCGGACAACCCCGTGCGGGTGCTGATCACCAGTGCGATGTGGATCGACGGCGGTTTCTGGCTGCCCTACGCCGCCCTCTTCACCGTTTTCCACGCCCAGGCGGAGCGCTGGCTGGGCACCCTGCGCTGGCTCGCGGTCGCGGTGGCCGCCCACGTCATGGCGACGCTGATCAGCGAGGGGGCGCTGCTCGGCGCGATCCGGCGCGGGGCGGCACCCCACTCGGCGGTCGACACCCTGGACATCGGGGTGAGCTATGCGCTGGCGGGCGTCATGGGGGTCCTCACGTACCGTGTCGCGGCGCCGTGGCGGTACCTCTATCTGGCGGTGATCCTCGTCGTCTACGGCCTGCCGCTGCTCACCAGCCGCGCCTTCACCGATGTCGGACATTTCATATCGATCCTGGTGGGTCTTGGCTGCTATCCGCTGGTCAGGGGCCGCGGAAAAGCATGGAATCCGAAGGAGACACTGGCCGCCCTCAGGGGTTAACGTCCCGCCCATGAGCAGTGGCACAGGAAGCGGCACGGTCAACGGCGGCATCTCCTTCTGGTACGCGGACGACGGTCTGCCCGAGCCCCGCGAGCCCCTGCCGGGCGACGCGACCGCCGACGTCGTGATCGTCGGCGGCGGCTACACGGGCCTGTGGACCGCGTACTACCTCAAGAAGGCTGCCCCCTTCCTGCGCGTCACCGTCCTGGAGCAGAAGTTCTGCGGATACGGCGCCTCGGGGCGCAACGGCGGCTGGCTCTACAACGGCATCGCGGGCCGCGACCGGTACGCCAAGCTGCACGGCCACGAGGCGGCGGTCCGTCTCCAGAAGGCGATGAACGAGACGGTCGACGAGGTCGTCCGGGTCGCCGCCGAGGAGGGCATCGAGGCGGACGTCCACCAGGGCGGTGTCCTCGAGGTGGCGTACACGCCCGCCCAGCTGGCCCGCCTGAAGGCCTTCCACGAGCACGAGCTGTCGTACGGCGAGAAGGACCGCGAGCTCTACGGCGCGCGGGAGACCGTCGAGCGCGTCCGGGTCGCGGACGCGGTCGGCTCGGCCTGGACCCCGCACGGGGCGCGCCTGCACCCGGTGAAGCTCGTCAAGGGGCTGGCGGCGGCCGCCGAGGCGCTCGGCGTCACCATCCACGAGAAAACGCCGGTCACGGAGATCCGCCCCAAGCACGCGGTCACGCCGTACGGCACCGTCCGCGCCCCCTACGTGCTGCGCTGCACGGAGGGCTTCACGGCCTCCCTGAAGGGCCAGAAGCGCACCTGGCTGCCCATGAACTCCTCCATGATCGCGACCGAGCGGCTGACCCCCGAGCAGTGGGCGACGATCGGCTGGGAGGGCCGCGAGACGCTCGGCGACATGGCGCACGCCTACATGTACGCCCAGCGCACCGCCGACGACCGCATCGCGCTAGGCGGCCGGGGCGTCCCGTACCGCTTCGGCTCGCGCACCGACAACGACGGCCGCACCCAGCAGGCGACCATCGAGGCCCTGCACGAGATCCTGGTGCGCTTCTTCCCCTCGCTGGCCGGTGTACGGGTGGCGCACGCCTGGTCGGGCGTCCTCGGCGTCCCCCGCGACTGGTGCGCCACCGTCACCCTGGACCGCTCCACGGGCCTCGGCTGGGCGGGCGGCTACGTCGGTTCCGGCGTCGCGACGACGAATCTCGCGGCGCGCACCCTGCGGGACCTGATCCAGCAGGACTCGGGCCAGGCGGGTCCGACCGACCTGACGGCTCTCCCGTGGGTCGACCACAAGGTCCGCAAGTGGGAGCCGGAGCCGTTTCGCTGGCTGGGCGTGCAGGGCATGTACGCCACCTACCGCACGGCCGACCGCCGTGAACTCACCACGCACAGTGCGCGGTCCTCGAGGCTCGCACAGATGGCGGACCGGGTGGCGGGCCGCCACTGATCACCGAGCGGCCGGTGAGGAGCGGTCCTTGAGCGGTCTTTCACTCATTCCCCTCCCGGTCCCGGTCCCCCGTCCACCCGCACCCCCAGCGCCGCGGCGAACACGGGCGCCAGATCGAGCAGCTGGCTCGGACTGATCACCGCCCCCGCCAGCCGGTCCACGCCCCGCGCGATGTCCACCTCCGCCGCGTGGCGCAGGTCCACGTCGGTCAGGGTGGCCGCGGTGAGGTCCGCCCCTCTCAGGACGCAGTCCACGAACTCCACGCGCTCCAGCCGGGCGCCCCCGAAATCCGGCTCGACCAGCACGCACCCCTCGAAGACGACGTCCTTGAGCCGGGCCTTGCGCAGGTTCAGGTAGTCGATCTTGCCGCCGCGGATCAGGACCCGCTCCAGTACCGAACCGTGCAACTGCACCCCGCCCAGGCGGGCGTCCACCAACTCGACGTCACGCAGGGTCGACTCGGCGAGATCGGTGCCCACGCCCCGTATGCCCGTCAGAACCGAGTCCAGCACCCGCGCGTGGCGCAGTCGCGTCTCGTCCAGCGCGCACCCCGTCAGGGCGCAGTCCATGAAGGTCGCTCCTGCGCCGTCCTGCCCGACGAAGTCGGCCTCCCGGAACTCCAGCCCGTCGTAGTCCCCGTCCGGCACCAGCCCGGATCCGTCATGGGGCTCCAACGGCGGCAGCCGCACCTCCGGCCGCCGCGCCCCTTGGCCCCGCCCACTCGCCCCGCCCGCCGCTTTCCGCACCATGCCCCCATCCTGCACTCCCCCACTGACAACGCCCCCGACCCGTGCCGCCGACGACGCCCCACACCCGCGCCTTGACCTCAAGCGCGCTTGAGGCTGAACGCTGGCGCCCACCACCGCCGAACACCAAGCGCACCCCGGCACATCCCGATACGCCCCGTCACACCCCGGCACACAGCGAGGGAGCCCGTCATGCACGCCGTCCGCCTGCACACCTTCGGCCCGGCCGAGAACCTCACCTACGAGAAGACCGAGGATCCCCTTCCGGGCCCTGGCCAGGTCCGTATCGCCGTCGCCGCGGCCGGTGTGCACCTCTTGGACGCCGCCCTGCGCGCGGGCGCACAGGGCCCCGCACCCGCGCCCACCCCGCTGCCCACGATCCCCGGCCGTGAGGTCGCCGGCACGGTCGAGGCCCTCGGCGACGGCGTCGCAGGGCACTGGCTGGGCAGGCGCGTCGTCGTCCACCTCGGCTTCGTCCCCGGAGGCTACGCCGAACTGGCCGTCACCGGCGTCGACCGCCTGCACGAGATACCGGAGAACCTGGACTTCGCCCAGGCCGTAGCCATGATCGGAACGGGCCGTACGACGATGGGGATCCTCCAGTTCGCCGGGCTGGGCCCCGACTCCGTGGCCCTGATCCCCGCCGCCGCGGGCGGTATCGGCACCCTCCTCGTGCAGTACGCCCGGCACACGGGTGCCACCGTGATCGGTCTCGCGGGCGGCCCGGAGAAGGCCGCCCACGTCCGCGAGAACGGCGCCGACCTGTCCGTCGACTACAAGGACGGCGACTGGCCGAACCGGGTCCGCGCCCATCTGGACGGGAAGCCGGTCACCGTCGTCTTCGACGGCGTCGGCGGCGACGTCGCCCGCGCCGCCGTCGACCTCCTCGGCCCCGGCGGCAAACACCTCGTCTTCGGCTGGTCCGGCGAAGGCATTCAGAGCGGTGGGCCACTGCTCGTGGAGGGCGTGTCCGAGCAGGTCCTCGGCCCCGTGATGCTGCGCGCGGCGGGCGGTCCCGACCCCGTCCGCACGCTGGAACTGAGGGCCCTCGCCGAGGCCGCCGCGGGCCGCCTCACCCCGGCCGTGACCCGTTTCCCGCTGGCCGACGCGGCCGGGGCCCACCGGGCCCTGGAGACCCGCGCCACCCTGGGAAAAGTGGTCCTGGAGCCTTGACCAGGGGAAGCGTCCGGAAAGATGCGACCTATACCAATTCATGGTCTTCTGGGCAAGTGAGCGCCCCCCATTCAGGTGAGACCGGAGCCCCTGGAAGCCCCGAACGCGCAACCACCCGGCGCTGGTGGGGCCTGGTGATCATCGCCCTCGCACAGCTGATGGTCGTCCTCGACGCGACCATCGTGAACATCGCGCTCCCCTCCGCACAGCGCGCTCTCGGCATGTCCGACGGCAACCGTCAGTGGGTCATCACCGCGTACACGCTGGCCTTCGGCGGCCTTCTCCTGCTCGGCGGCCGGATCGCCGACCTGGTCGGCCGCAAACGCACGTTCGTCTTCGGGCTCATCGGCTTCGCGGTCGCCTCCGCGTTCGGCGGCGCGGCCACCACCCCCGGCATGCTCTTCGGCGCCCGCGCCCTCCAAGGGGCCTTCGCCGCCGTCCTCGCCCCCTCCGCGCTCAGCCTCCTGACCACCACCTTCACCGAGCCGAAGGAGCGCGGAAAGGCCTTCGGCGTCTACAGCGCCCTCGCGGGCAGCGGCTCCGCGATCGGACTCATCGCGGGCGGGCTGCTGACCGAGTACCTGAACTGGCGCTGGTGCCTGTACGTCAACATCCCCATAGCCGCCGTCGGGGTCATCGGCGCGTTCGCGCTGCTGCCCGACCCCCCGGGCAACGCCGGCGCCCGGCTCGACATCCCCGGTGTGCTGCTGGGCTGCGGCGGACTGGTCGCGATCGTCTACGGGGTCAGCGAGGCGGAGCCGCGCGGCTGGACGGACCCGCTGGTGCCGGCCCTCCTCGCGGGCGGAACCGTCCTGCTGACCGCGTTCGCGTTCTGGCAGGCGAAGGCCCCGAGTCCGCTGCTCCCCCTCCACATCATCGGGGACCGCACGCGTGCGGGCTGCTTCCTGACGATGGCCCTCGCCGTCATCGGCATGTTCGGCATGTTCCTGTTCACGACCTACTACCTTCAGGTCATCCTCGGGTACTCGCCCGTGACGACAGGCCTGGCCTTCCTGCCCATGACGGCCGCGATCGTCATCTGCACCACGCAGATCTCGGCGCGGCTGCTGCGCCACGTGGTGCCGCGTGTGCTGATGGTCCCCGGCACGCTTCTCGCGACCTCTGGGCTGCTGTTCTTCACCCACCTCAAGGTCGACACCGACTACGCGGGCCACCTGCTGCCCGGCCTGATCCTGTTGGGCCTCGGCATGGGCCTGATCTTCATGCCGATCTTCGCCACCGCCACCGCCGGGGTCGCTCCGCAGGACTCCGGCGTCACGTCCGCGACCGTCAACACCTCACAGCAGGTGGGCGGCTCGATCGGTACGGCCCTGCTGAACACCATCGCCACCACCAGCGGTGCGGCGTACATCGCCGCGCATCTCACCGGCCCCGCCCAGAAGGCCCTCACCGTCCGCGAGGGCATCGTGCACGGCTACACGGTCGCCATCTGGTGGGCCGGCGGCATCATGCTCCTGGCCGGTCTGGTCGCGGGCCTGATGGTCACCTCGAAAACCCCCATACACGCGACCGCACCGGCCCGCGTGCCCGAGTCAGTCCCCTGAGCCCAGCTCCCGCAGCGCCCCGTCCGTCAGCCGATACACCGTCCACTCGTCCTGCGGACGCGCGCCCAACGCCTCGTAGAAGTCGATGGACGGCCGGTTCCAGTTCAGCGCCCGGGAGGAATCGCATCCCCGTGGCTGCGGTGCGGAGCGCCGCAGTATCACTGTGTCTGCTCGGACGCAGAGCGGCCGGGAGCCTTCTCCGGCGGAGCCGGGGTGGTGCGAACGCAGGGCCGGGTGGGTCGCCCGATGTGGTGAACGGCCCCGAACGTGTGGTGGTGTCTCGTACGGGTGCCTACGATCGGTGATTGTGAAGCTGGTCGTGCAGGTCAAGCTGGAGCCGACACCGAAACAGGCGGCGGCACTCGAGGCGACCCTGCACGCCTGTAACGAGGCCGCAACGTGGGTGAGTGACATCGCCTTCGAGCGTGGGGAGTTCAAGAACTTCGCCTTGCGTAAGCACACCTACGATGCGGTCAAATCCCGCTGGAACCTCGGCGCGCAGGCCGCGCAGCACTCGATCAAGAAAGTATGCGACGCCTACATCACGCTGAAGGCGAACCTGAGGGCCGGGAACCTCGGCAGGCCCGGCTCACGCCGCTACCGCAAAGCCTCCGAGAAGCCGATCGCCTTCCGCCCTCAAGGCGCGCAGCCCTACGACGACCGCATGCTGTCCTGGCAGATCCCGGACCGGACGGTGTCCATCTGGACCACCAGCGGCCGGGTCAAGAACGTGGCCTTCACCGCCTCGGTGGAGCAGCTGGCCACGCTGGCCCTGTACCGCAAGGGCGAGTCGGACCTGCTGGAGCGGGACGGCATGTGGTTTCTCAACGCCACCTGCGAGGTCCTCGATGCGCCGCTCAACACCGATCCGGTGGACTCCTCGGCATCGACCTGGGCATCGTGAACATCGCCACCACCAGTGACGGCGAGATCATGGCCGGACGCGAGCTGAACCGCACCCGCCTGCGCGAACGCGGCCTGCGCACCAAACTGCAGAAGAAGAACACCCCGTCCGCCAAGCGCCGCGCCAAGAAGCGGCGGCGCAAGGAGGCGCGGCGGGCACGGGACATCAACCACAAGATCGCGAAACATGTGGTGGCCGAGGCAGAACGCACCGGTCGCGGAATCGCCCTGGAAGACCTGACAGGGATCCGCGAGCGGGTACGGCTTCGCAAGCCCCAACGGGCCACCCACTCCAGCTGGTCGTTCGCCCAGCTGGGAGCCTTCATCGCATACAAGGCCCGCAAGGCCGGGGTGCCTGTGGTGCACGTCGATCCGGCGTACACCTCCCGCACCTGCGCCGCGTGCGGGCACATCGACAAGGCGAACCGGGTCTCGCAGGCCTGGTTCGCATGCCGGAACTGCGGATTCGTTGATCACGCGGACCGGAACGGCTCCCGCAACATCCGTGCCAGAGCACGGCAGTTGTGGCGACGCGGGGCCCAGTCAACGGCCCCTTTCCCACCCCGAACACCTCGGAGTGGGACTGGACGCAAACGACACATCACCGCCAGTGATGCCCGTTGTGCAAGCCCGTCGCTTTAAGCGACGGGTAGTTGACGAACCACAGCGCGAAGCCGACGGGCTTCCCCGCCGCCTCCGCGATGTGCGCGAACGCGGCCGGCTGCTCCCCGAACAGTGCCTCGAGCAGCTGCTGCCGGGAGGCCTTCGCCTCGTCCGGCACCTTCTCGCACTCGGCCAGTTCACGGACCATCGCGTGGATGACGGGTATGTCGCCGGGGGTCGCGGTGCGAATCATGGGCGCAGTTTCACATGAGTGATCGGGATAGTTACCGAGGGCGGGCGGGGTCCGGGCCCGGAGCCGATCGCGGCCGGGTGGGGGTACGGGGGCTCAGCCCACTCGGGGGAAGCGGGCCTGGAGGGTCCAGATCGCCGGGTTCTCGGCGAGGTCGTCGTGCAGGTCGGTGAGGTCGGCGATCAGGTCGTGCAGGAAGTCGCGGGCCTCGCGGCGGAGTGCCGAGTGGGAGAAGGTCAGCGGCTCCTCGTCGCCCGGCATCCAGTCGGCCTCGATGTCCACCCAGCCGAAGCGCCGCTCGAAGAGCATACGGTCGGTCGACTCGGTGAAGTCGAGCTCCGCGTGCTGGGGGCGCGAGGCCCTGCTGCCACGCGGGTCCCGGTCGAGCTGCTCCACGATGTCGCACAGCGCCCACGCGAAGTCGAGCACCGGTACCCATCCCCAGGCTGTGGACAGCTCCCGGTCCGCCTTGGTGTCGGCGAGGTAGACGTCACCGCAGAACAGGTCGTGCCGCAGCGCGTGGACGTCCGCGCGGCGGTAGTCGGTCTGCGGGGGGTCGGGGAAGCGGTTGGAGAGGGCGTAGCCGATGTCGAGCACGTAGGTGATGGTGTCATGGGCCTGTGGGTGAGGGGCCTCGTAGGATCGCAGGTGTGCCCCGATCTTCCGTCACCGTCCGCTTTGCTCTGGCCCCGGCCCTCGCTCTCGCCCTCAGCGCGTGCGGCGGAGGCGGTGTGCACGGTAAGCCCGGTGCCGCCGGGGTCCGGGATCCGTACTTCCCGAAGTCGGGCAACGGTGGCTACGACGTCACGCACTACGCCCTGACCCTCTCCTACGACCCCAAGGCACGCCATCTCGACGGAACCGCCGAGATCACCGCCCGGGCCACCCAGAACCTCAGCGCCTTCGACCTGGACCTCAAGGGCCTGGACGTCTCCGCCGTCACCGTCGAGGGCAAGGAGGCCCGCTGGAACCGGGCGGGCCAGGAGCTGACCGTGCGCCCGCACACCGACCTCGACGAGGGCGAGACGTTCCGCGCGACGGTCCGCTACTCGGGCACGCCGGAGACGCTCACCGACGCGGACGGCTCGCAGGAGGGCTGGCTGCGCACGGCCGACGGCGCCCTCGCCCTCGGTGAACCCACCGGCTCGATGGCCTGGTTCCCCAGCGACAACCACCCCTCCGACAAGGCGACGTACGACATCGCCGTCACCGTCCCGAAGAACCTGAACGCGGTCTCCAACGGCGAGTTGAAGAGCGAGACGACGACCACCGACGGTCGCAAGACCTTCACCTGGCACACCGCCGAACCGATGGCGAGCTACGTCGCCACGCTCGCGATCGGCCGGTACGACATCACGCGCTCGACGACGAAGAGCGGTCTGCCGGTGTACGTGGCGGTGGACCCGACGCAGACCGCGGCCGCGAAGAAGGTGCTGTCCGAGATCCCCGAGATCATGGACTGGGAGGAGTACAACTTCGGCCCGTACCCCTTCTCCTCGACGGGCGCGATCGTGGACCGCGGCGGCGACTCGGGCTACGCCCTGGAGACCCAGAACCGCCCCGTCTTCCCCGGCGCCCCGGACACCGAGACCCTCGTCCACGAACTGGCCCACCAGTGGTACGGCGACTCGGTCACCCCCAAGTCCTGGCAGGACATGTGGCTCAACGAGGGCTTCGCCACGTACGCGGAGTGGCTGTGGCAGGAGGACCACGGCGGCGACACCGCGGACGAGATCTTCAACTCCCTCTACAGGGGCGACCACTACGACACCGCCGCGAAGAACAAGGCGGTCTGGGCCTTCCCGCCCGCCAGACCCTCCAGCGCGGCCCACATCTCCGACGCGCCCGTCTACGAACGTGGCGCGATGGTCCTGCACAAGATCCGCCGGACCGTCGGCGACGACACGTTCTACGACATCATCCAGGGCTGGGCCGCCGCCCACCGCCACGCCAACGCGTCCACGGCCGACTTCACGGCCTACGTCGAGAAGAAGGCCCCGGACAAGGACTTCAGCGGTATCTGGAAGGACTGGCTGTACGGAGAGGGCAAGCCGCCCCGGGCATGACCGGGCGGACCGGCCCTCCGACATGAGCAGCCGGACAGACCTTGTCCGGACAGGACCTGGCCGGACGGGCCCTAAGAGCTCCGAACCCGGTCCCCGGACCGGCTCCCCGACATGAAGTCGACGATGTCGGGAACCGCCTCCCGCAGGGTGCGGAAGTGACGGTGGACGCCTTCCACGGCGACGGGAGCGTTGACCCCCCACACCGTCATGCCGGCCCGCAGCCCGGACCGGACTCCGGAGGCGGCGTCCTCGATGACCAGACAGTCCCGCGGCCGGGCGCCGAGCCGCTCGGCGGCGAGCAGATAGGGAACCGGTGACGGCTTGCCCTCGTCGACGCAGGCGGCGTCCACGACGACGTCCGGGACGGGCAGGCCGGTCCGCGCGAAGCGCCCGCGCACCCGGTGCTCGTAGTTCGAGGTCACCAGCGCCCACGCCGTCCGGGGCAGCGCGGCCAGCAGCTCAGCCGCGCCGTCGAACGCCGTGTACGTCCCCGACCTGACGTCGTCGTCCTCCAGTTCGTGCAGGGCGGCCAGGCACTCCTGGGGATCCCGGTCGGGGGCGACCTGCGCGAAGGTCTCCATCGGCCTGGTCCGCAGCGCCACTCGGTAGACCTCATCGGGGTCCAGCGCGTAGCGGCCCGCCCACGTTCCCCAGACCCGCCGCTGGTTGGCCACCGCGTCGATCAATGTGCCGTCGACATCGAACAGAACGAACTTCCCGGCTTCGGGCGTCCCGTTCAGCTCCTTGCGCAACACCGCGCACGGGCGGCCCAGTTGGAGATCCTTCCGATGACCGATGGTCTCGTAGCCGAGGGCGGTCCAGAAGGCGAGACCCTGGGGGTTGTTGTCGAGGACGGCGAGGCGGGCGGCGTCTCGGCCGGCGCGGCGGAACCTCGCCTCGACGAGGGCCACGAGCTTACGCCCGTACCCCCGCCGCCGCTCCCGCGCGTCCACGATCAGCAGTCCGATCCACGGATCCGGATCGGTGGGGTCGGGGTGGTGCGCGAGGGTGATCGCGACCCCGACCAGTCGCCCCGCCCTCCGCGCGAGCAGCACCTCCACCCCCGGATGCGCCAACTCCCCGGTGAGCGCCGCCGCGACCTGCTCCGGCCGGATGTCGTAGGCGTCGGGGAAATCCCCGCTCAGGGAGAAGAACTCGTGGTGGGAGGCGTAGAGGGAGGTGAGTTCGCTGAGGACGGCGACGGGGATGTCCTGGTCGGGCGCGAGGGCTTCGAGAATCACTCGGTGCAGGCTAGTCAATGGGACCCGCCTGCCGGGCCCGTGCCCGGTGGTGGCTGGGCACGGGCGGGGAGGGGGGAGGGGGAGGGTCAGGTCCTGTCAGGGGTGGACGGGGGGCGGGGGCCGCCGAAGCCGTGTTCGGAGAGGTCGAACCAGTTGCCCTCCGGGTCCATGGCCCGGTACTCGGCGAAGGGGCGGTCGGTGAAGCGTTCGGCGGGCTTGTCCGCGCCCGCTTCCACCAGGGCCGCCGAGGTGGTCTCCGTATCGGAGATGTGGAAGCCGAAGTGGTTCATGCCGAGCGGGGTGTCGCCGTCGAGTCGGTGCTTGATGAGGGCCAGGGAGAGATACCCGTCGGAGAGGAAGCAACTGCCGTCGGGGTCCCGGTGGAAGAGTTCCATCGAGAAGATCGAGGTGTAGAAGGCGGCCAGTTTCTCCGGGTCCCGGGCGACTATCGCCAGGTGGCGGAGTTTCGGACGGGCCGCGGACTCGCGGGACGTGGCTGTCGTCGCCGTCACGGGGGGCTTCTCGGGCTCGGGGCCTTTCACCGGGCGTGCCTCCTTGGGGGCGGTGGCCGGGATCATGTTGTGGAACGCCGTGATCTGCCAGGCCCCGGTGGCGGTCTGTTCGACCACGGCCAGGGCGTGTGTCGTGGCCAGGGTCGTGCCGTCGGCGGTGCGGATGACGGTGGACTCGGCCTCGACCATGGCCAGGTCGGGGCGCAGCCGGCGGACGGCGATGATCCGGGCGTCCAGGCGTGTGGCCGCGTACAGGGTGCGGAACAGGCCGTCGTGGGCCGCCTCGACGCCCGCGCGGCCCGGCGGCTTGTCCCCGCGTACGGAGGTGAAGTCGCAGTCCGGGGAGAAGTTCGAGGCGAAGAGCGCGGCGTCGGCCGATGCCCAGGCGCGGGCCATCGTTTCCCACAGGGTGTGGATCGAGTGCGTTTCGTCGGTCGTCATGACGTCAGACACCTACCGCGGTGCTCGTACGGACGCGCAAGGGGAGTTCGGTGCAGCCGCTGTCGAGATGCTCGGCCGGTGGCGGGGCCCAGGCCGCGAGCGCGTGGTAGAACGCGTCGGCCCGGCGCTCCAGGTAGCAGATGATGTTGATCGGCCAGGCCGTTCGGCCGAAGACGTGGCGGTCCATGGGGGTGGGGCGCTCACTGAGGACGGCGGCGCGTTCCTGCGGCGGGCCTATGCGGTGCCAGTCGGGGTGCATGTGGATGGAGCCCAGCAGTTCCAGGCCCAGGGCGTCGGCTTCCTTGGAGGCCTTGAGGAGGTCCCGGGAGTCGATCCACCAGGCGCGGTGCTCGTTCTCGTACGCCGGTCCGAAGCGGGGCACGATCGTCTCGCTGAACTCGAGGCGGGCTGCCGGGTCCGTGGTGCGTGCGTTGCGGCCGAAGGCGACGCGCTCGATGTGGAGGGTGCCCCGGCCGGTGTTGCCCAGGAGCAGGGCGAAGCAGGGGAGGGGGGTTCGGGGGGTGATGAGCTGGTACTCGGTGACCGCGGCGGTGAGGAAGTCGTCGAGTGCCTGGTTGTCCATCAGGACGGTGGGGGGAGCGTTGTCGCTCGTACAGTGCTCGTCCGATAAGTCGGACATGGAGTGGGACATGAGGTGGGGGGCTCCGTTTCCCGTGGGGGGTGATGGGGACGCTGGGAGCCTAGAGCTAAGTGCTTGAAGTCTACAGTAACTCGCCCGGAACGTGGGGATATCCCTATGGGGCACAGGTCTGGGGCACAGGTCTGCGGCACGGGGTGAGGGCGGGCGGAACGCGAGGAGCCCCCGGCCCGATGTCCCGGGCCGGGGGCTCCTTCAACCGCCTTGTACGGATCAGACGTTGACGCCGAAGTCCTGGGCGATGCCCACCAGGCCCGAGGCGTAGCCCTGGCCGACCGCGCGGAACTTCCACTCCGCGCCGTTGCGGTAGAGCTCGCCGAAGACCATGGCGGTCTCGGTGGCGGCGTCCTCGCTCAGGTCGTAGCGCGCGATCTCGGTGCCGCCGGCCTGGTTGATGATGCGGATGTAGGCGTTGCGGACCTGGCCGAAGTTCTGCGAGCGGTTCTCCGCGTCGTAGATGGAGACCGGGAAGACGATCTTGTCGACGTCGGCGGGGAGGCCCGCCAGGTTGACGTTGATCGCCTCGTCGTCGCCCGCGCCCTCACCCGTGCGGTTGTCGCCGGTGTGGACGATGGTCTGGTCCGGGGTCTGCTTGTTGTTGAAGAAGACGAAGTGGGCGTCCGAGTAGACCTTGCCCTGGGGGTTGACCGCGATGGCCGAGGCGTCGAGGTCGAAGTCGGTGCCCGTGGTGGTGCGGACGTCCCAGCCGAGGCCCACGGTGACGGCGGTCAGGCCCGGAGCCTCCTTGGTGAGCGAGACGTTGCCACCCTTGGACAGGCTTACAGCCATTGTTGGGAGTCCCTTCCCTCGTTGCGTACGTGCGCTGTGCCCGTACGTATGGGCTTCGTACGGGCACGAAGCTACAGCTACCCCTAAGAACGCCGAGAGGGGCACCGAAGGTTCCTGCCCTCTTTACTTTCTTTACCCTGTTGGCGGACACCGGGCGGCGAAAACGGGGTGACGTGGACCGGACATCCACGCGACCATGGACCCATGCCTGGTCCTTACGTCATCCGCGGCTCCGTCTCCCTTCCCGAGGCCGAGCTCCTGTGGCGTTTCTCCCGCTCCAGCGGACCCGGCGGACAGCACGTCAACACCAGTGACTCGCAGGTCGAGCTGCGGTTCGACCTCGCGAAGACCGAGGCGCTGCCCCCGGTCTGGAAGGAGCGCGCCCTCGCGAAGCTCGCCGGGCGGCTCGTCGACGGTGTCATCAGCGTCCGCGCGTCCGAGCACCGGTCGCAGTGGCGCAACCGGGAGACCGCGGCCGTACGGCTCGCCTCCCTGCTCGCCGAGGCCACCGCGCCACCGCCCAAGCCCCGCCGGGCCACTCGTATCCCCCGGGGGATCAACGAACGGCGGCTGCGCGAGAAGAAGCAGCGCTCCGACACCAAGCGGGGCCGCTCCGGACATGACTGGGGTTAAAAGTCTGTCTGGGTCTTGGGCGGGCGTGTCGGCCGCTGTCGTGGGTATGAGGTGACAGGCCTTTGTGGCGAGTTGTCGCTAATCTCATGGAATGGACGGATACGAGGACAGGGCGCACCTGGAGTGGTGGGCCAATCGATCGACCTGCCTGGCGCGGATCCCCGTCCGGCTGCGGCAGGCCGCCGTGCCCGACGACCGTGTGTGGGACGCCGTCGTCTCCGCGCCGCTGGACAGTGGCGCACGCGAGGACATGCAGTTCCTGATCGAGGCCAGTCCGTACTTCACCCTGCGCTTCGCGGACGATTCCGTGAACGAGGTCGAAGTGGAGCGCTCCGGGGACGGCGGCGGGCTGCGACTGAGCGCCGTGCCGGAGACGTGACGTCACATCAGGGGCCCGCGGTCCGTCAATGCCATGACGGGCGAGTTCGTGCCGGACCGCGGCGGCCACCAGGAGATGTGACATATGAGCGACAGCGAATTTCCCGGAGAGAACGGGAATGACGACAAGAACGTGAAGAGCGTGAACGCGAAGGAGGCCGAAAACGCGAAGGAGAGCGCGAACGCGAACGAATTTCTTGCCGCGCGATTCGAATCCCATCGTGATCACCTCCGCGCCGTCGCCTATCGCATGCTCGGTTCGCTCTCGGAGGCCGATGACGCCGTCCAGGAGGCCTGGCTCAAGCTCAGCCGCGTCGACGCGGACCGCGTCGACAACCTCGGCGGCTGGCTGACGACCGTCGTCGGCCGGGTCTGTCTGGACATGCTGCGCTCCCGCCGGACGCGCGGCGAGGAGCCGCTCGGCCCCCTGGCGGAGGGGCCCGGCGTCCGGATGCCGGAGCCGGTGCTCAGTCCCGTCTCCGGCGTCGACCCCGAACAGGAGGCACTGCTCGCCGACTCGGTGGGCCTCGCCCTGTTGGTCGTACTGGAGACACTGACGCCCGCCGAACGGCTCGCCTTCGTGCTGCACGACCTGTTCGCGGTGCCCTTCGAGCAGATCGCGCCCATCGTGGGCCGTACGCCGACGGCGTCCCGTCAGCTCGCCAGCCGGGCGCGGCGCAGGGTCCAGGGCGGGGCGCCCGCGCCCGATCCCGACCTGGCGCGGCAGCGGGAGGTCGTGGACGCGTTCCTCGCGGCGGCGCGGGAGGGCGACTTCGACGCGCTCGTCGCCGTGCTCGACCCGGACGTGGTGTCGCGGAGCGAGGCCGGAGTGACGGTCGGCGCGATCGCCGTGGCCTCGGGGGCGAGCCGGTTCGCGCACCTGGCCCGGATCGCGCGGCCGGCCCTCGTCAACGGCGCCGCGGGTGTGGTCGTGGTCGCGGAGGGGCGCCCCGTCGGCGTCCTCGCCTTCACGGTCGTACACGGCAGGATCGCCGTCATCGACATCCTCAACGACCCGGAGCGGCTGGCCGGTCTGGACGTCACCGTCCTCGACCGGTAGGGCGTGTCCGGCGGACCCCTGGAGAAAGGGCGTCAGCCCAGCTGCCGGTAGCGCCCCTTGAAGTGCAGCAGCGGTCCGCCGTCCCCGCTCGGCACCGACGCGGTCAGCACCCGCCCGATGGCGAGGGTGTGGTCACCGGCGGCGACCCGCTGCTCGGTGCGGCACTCCAGGGTCGCCAGGGCGCCGCCCACCAGGAGCGCCCCGGACGCCTCGCCGCGGACGTACGGGATGTCCTCGAAGAGCAGACGGTCGCTGATGCGGCCCTTCATGGCGAAGCGGCCCGCGATGTGGCGCTGGCTCTCGGAGAGCACGGAGACGGCCCACACGGGCTGTTCGTCGAGCAGGTCGTCCATGCGGGAGCCCTCGCGCAGGCTGACCAGGACGAGTGGCGGGTCCAGGGAGACGGACAGGAAGGCCGTCGCCGTCATGCCGACGTCCTCGCCGCCGGGGCCTTCCGGGTCTAGCGCGGGCTCGTGCGCGGTCACCAGGACCACACCCGCGGCCAGCCGCGACATGGCGGCGCGGAACTCGTCGTTGCTCACCCCCTCAGCATGCACGGAGGAGGTGAGCGGAGAAGCGGAGGAAGTGTTCAGCACGCCGAAACGCTAGTCTCCGACCCCGGGGAGCCACATCGGGCCTCGGCCCGAGCCTGGTCCTAAGTCCGGTCCTAAGACCGCCCCGGGACCGGCCCTAAGACCGGTCCCGAGACGGACACAACTGCTCACAGTGTCTACACAGCGTCCAAATAAGCGGTCAGTAAACACACGGGGGAAATGCAGAAACCCCACTCAATTGCTCATCTTCCGCTGTGACTTGAGTCACAGGGGCCATATTTTGTTGACCCTGTGTACCGAGTGGGCAGCGCGCTGTGATTCAGTGGCGTGGAAGCTATGCAGGAAGCTACCAAGTAGTACGCGAGAGAACCGTAAGAGAACCAGGTACGCCGAAGACAACCCTGGAGTTGCTGCGAGGTCTCGAGGGGAGGGCGAATGGAGACCGAGTCGGAGCCCTATGTCCGTCTTGCGACCCTGCGGCAGCTGCATCAGGTGATGGCGGACATGAACACCGCGCGGAGCCTGGCGGACACGCTGCAGACCGTCGCCGACGGCGTGGTCACGGGCCTCGGCTACGAGCTGGCGTGTGTCAATCTCGTACGCCCCGACGGCGACCTCGTGGTCGCCGCGCTCGCCGGCAACTCCGCCGCCGAAGCGTTGATCACCGGCCGTGTCGGCTCCCGCGCCTCCTGGGACCGCCGGTTGAACATGGGCGAGGCCTGGGGCGATCTGCGCTTCATACCGCACACCGAGGGCTGGGTCCTCGACGACGACGACGTACCGCAGTGGTACACCGACGGACCCGCGCCCCGCTTCGAGGACGAGTGGC
Source organism: Streptomyces sp. NBC_01450 (assembly GCF_036227505.1). Lineage (NCBI taxonomy): Bacteria > Bacillati > Actinomycetota > Actinomycetes > Kitasatosporales > Streptomycetaceae > Streptomyces > Streptomyces sp. NBC_01450. The sequence goes on from NZ_CP109480.1 coordinate 6,340,606, forward strand.
ACCCCTCCGACCGCCTCTTCGCGCCCATGTACACCCCGGGAATCTCCGGCGGCAGCACCGGTGAGCTCATCGGCGTCCTGTCCGTGGACCGGCCGCGCAACGGACGGCGCCCCGGCGCGTGGGGGCGCGAAGCGCTCCAGATGTACGCCTTCCAGGCCGCCATCGCCATCAGCAACGCGCGTCTACGAGCCAATATGCAGCGCGCCCTGGTCCGCCTCGAGCGCGAGCAGCAGGCCCTGCGCGCCAGCGAGGAGAGCTTCCGGCAGGCCTTCGAGTACGCCCCCTCCGGCATGGCCATCGCCGAGATGGGCGGCGACCAGCACGGCCGCATCCTGCGCACGAACGACGCTCTGTGCCGTCTGCTCGGCCGTCCCGCCTCCGCGATGCGCCGCTACTCCTTCTCCGACCTCGTGCACCCCGAGGACATCGGCACCCTGCTCCGGACGTCCGCCGAGGGCGGGCGCGCCGAACTCAGACTCGGCCGCCGCGACGGCACGTACGTGTGGGTCTCGCTGCGCAACTCCGTGGTCGCGGACGCCGCCGACGGCCCCCGCTTCCTGCTCACGCACGTCGAGGACATAGAGGAACGCAAGCGCCGCGAGCTCCAGCTCGCCCATCGCGCCTCGCACGACTCGCTCACCGGCCTGCCGAACTCGGCCGAGCTGCGCTCCCGCCTCGGCTCCCGGCTCTGCCGGCGCCCCGAGGCCCTTCAGCCGGGCGCGGTCGAGTCGCTGGACGCCGCGTACGGGCACGGGCCGTACGCGGACCAGGCGGCCGAGCACAACACCTACGACGGGCAGCCCGGCGGCAACGGGAGCGGGCACGGGTTCGACCTCGGGCCGGGTTTCGACGCGTACGACGCCTTCGACCACCATGTGCACACCATCGCGCCCGAGGGTGAGACGGACGACGGCGCCAAGGGGCTCGCGGTGCTCTTCTGCGACCTCGACGGCTTCAAGTCGATCAACGACCGCTTCGGGCACAACGCGGGCGACGCGGTGCTCATCGAGGTCGCCAGACGCCTGACCAACGGTGTCCGGGACGGCGATACAGTGGCCAGACTCGGCGGCGACGAGTTCGTGGTGCTGGCCGACGGGCTCGGCCGGGCGGACGCGGCCGACCTCGCCGTACGACTGCGGAACGCGATCATCCCGCCGATCCGTGTGGACGGCCGGGCCGTCCGGGTGGGCGCCAGCTTCGGCATCGGGTGGGCACACTGTGGCATGACGGCGGACGAGGTCTTGAAGTCCGCTGACGAACGGATGTACGTCGAGAAACGGTCTCGTCCCAAACAGCATCGGCGTGCCGGATAAGTCAGAGGTCAGTGGGTTGATGCGAGGAAGCCCACCCGTTTGGCCCCCTCGGAGCGGGTAGGCTCGCCATTCATCCATGTACCGCATCTGAACCGCACCTGTTGAGGAGACCAAGGGATGACGCCCGGCAACAACGGCGCGAGCACGCCCGAGGATGACGACCCGTTCGGCTATCTGTACGCCGACGGTCAGGCCAACGGCGCCACTCCGCCCAGCGGAGGCGGCGGCTACGGCTACCCCGGCTCGGTCAACCGGGTGCGGGCGGTCGGCGAACGCCAGTACGGACAGCAGCAGGCCGGTTACGGTCAGCAGCCTCCCACCGCGCAGTACGGCCAGCAGGCCGCCCCGACCGCACCGTACGGCCAGGTGCCACAGCAGGGCACCTACGGCCAGCCGAACGCGCACTACGCGGCACCCGAGACGGTCCCCGGCGGGGCCCCGACCGGCCGGCAGTCGTCGGGGGGCGGCGGGCGCGGCCGTGGACCGAACACCAAGGGCCTGCTGATCGGCGCCATCGCCGTGGTCGCCGCCGTCGTCATCGGCATCGGCATCGCCATGATGAACGGCAACTCGAACGACGACAGCAAGGACACGGCGGGCGGCGGCTCGACCCCGACGGCCTCCGAGAGCGCGTCCCCGAGCGCGTCGACCTCGCCGTCGGCGGTCGCCGGTGAGCTCCCGAAGATCGACGCGAAGGCGCTGAGCCTGGGCACGGGTGTCACGACGGCGTCGGACGTCAAGGGCGCGAAGGCGGACGGCGGCGTCTACATCACGGGCTTCAATCAGGTCGGTGCGGCCGTCACCTGGAACGTCAGCGGCATCGCCAAGGCCGGCAAATACACGCTGAACGTCAACTACGGGGTGCCCGGCAAGGATGCCAACGCCACGCTCACGATCAATGGCACGGTCCAGAGCCGCCCGCTCAACCTGAAGAACTTCGCCAAAGCCGCAGAGGGCGACTACGAAAAGGGCTGGACCAACACCTGGGGGGACATCACCCTCAACAAGGGGACCAACACCATCAAGATCTCCTGCGAGCAGGGCAACCAGTGCGACGCGAACTTCGACCAACTCTGGTTGGAAGCAGGGTGGAAGTAGTCCGAGAGGTAAGTGAAGCGTCCCTGCCCGCCTGATGAGGCGGGCAGGGACGCTTCCACGTTTCCCAAGCCGTGGCGTCACGCCGCCGTCGCGTCCCCCGTCACCGCGATCTGGTCGAGCAGGGTCTCGTACGCCAGGTGGTCGAACTCGCCCGCCACCGGTGCCAGTACGGTCGCCGCGGACAGGGCGACGGCCCGGGCCAGGCGCTCCGGCCATGGCAGGTGCTCCACCAGTCCCGACAGCAGGCCCGCGACCGCGGAGTCGCCCGCGCCGGTCGGGTTGCCGTGGACGCGGCGCGGTGGGGTGGCGCGCCAGAGGCCGTCCGGAGTGTGGGCCAGCAGGCCCTGGGCGCCCAGTGAGGCCACGACGGCGTGCGCGCCGCGTCTGCGGGTGTCCCGGGTCGCCTGCAACGGCTCGTGGGAGCCGGTGAGTTCGGCCAGTTCGTCGGCGTTCGGCTTGACGATGTCGGGGCGGGCGGCGACTCCCCGGCGCAGGGGTTCGCCGCTGGTGTCCAGGAGGACCGGGACGGCCGCCGCGCGGGCCGCGCGGATCAGTCCCGCGTACGCGCCCACCGGCACGCCCGGTGGCAGGCTGCCGCACAGGGCCACCGCCGAGGCGGAGCGCAGCAGTACCTCGTACGCCTCCTGGAAGGCCGCCCACTCGGCGGAGGTGATCTGCGGGCCGGGCTCGTTGAGTTGAGTCGTGTCACCCGTCGTCGTGTCGACCACGGCTATGGTGCGGCGGGTCGAGCCCGTCACGGGGATCAGCGCGTCCAGCACCCCGGGGGTGTCCGCGAGTTGGTCCCGCAGGGCGCGGCCCGTCGCGCCGCCCGTGAAACCCGTGACCGTCACGTCGTGGCCGAGGGCGGCCAGCACCCGGGCCACGTTCAGGCCCTTGCCGCCGGGGCGTTCGGTCACCTCGGTCACCCGGTGCGCGGTGTGCGGGCGCAGGGACCGTACGCGGTAGGTGATGTCGAGAGCGGTGTTCAGTGTGACGGTGAGGATCACCTGGGCCGACCTCCCTCGATGCGCTTGGCGACAGTTCCACGGTTCCGGGGGCTCGATCATGCCAAAGACAACGGCGGTCGGCCCAGTCCCCCGGGTCAACCGCCGTTACGCAACAATGGGGTGAATCAGCCCAGTTGGGGATCCAACACCCAGGTTCCCTTGCGCATCACGCCCTTGAGGGTGAAGTCCGCGTCCAGAACCACCAGGTCGGCGTCCTTGCCCGGTTCCAGCGAGCCCACCGTGTCGTACAGGCCGAGCAGGCGGGCCGGGTTGGCGGACAGGGCCGCGACGATGTCCTCGACCGGCAGCCGGTCGACGGTCACCGCCCGCTGGAAGGCGCGGTCGAGGGTGAGCGTGGAGCCCGCGATCGAGCCGCCCTCCACCAGCCGGGCGACACCCTCGCTGACCTCGACCTCCAGCGGACCGAGCAGATAGCGGCCGTCGCCGAAGCCTGCCGCGTCCATGGCGTCCGTGATGAACGCCACCCGGTCCGCGCCCGCGTGATGGAACGCCAGCTGGAGCGCGGCGGGGTGGAGGTGGGTGCCGTCGTTGATCAGCTCGACGGTGATCCGCTCGTCCTCCAGGAGGGCGGCGATCGGGCCGGGCGTGCGGTGTCCGAGCGTGGGCATGGCGTTGAACAGGTGCGTGGCGACGGTCGCGCCCGCGTCGATGGCCTCCACCGTCTGCTCGTACGTCGCGTCCGTGTGTCCGATCGCCGCGATCACCCCGTGCTCGGCCAGCAGGCGTACGGAGTCGATGCCGCCCGGCAGCTCGGTGGCGAGGGTGACCATGCTGGCCCGGCCGCGCGCCGCGTCGATCAGCTTGCGGACGTCGGCCGGGTCCGGGTCGCGCAGCAGCTCCTCGGAGTGCGCGCCCTTGCGGCACGGCGAGATGAACGGGCCCTCGAAGTGGATGCCGGCGATGTCGCCCTGCTCGGCCAGCTCGGAGAGCAGCCCGGCGCGCTGGGCCAGGCCGTCCATGTCGCCGGTCACGGTCGAGGCGACGAGGGTGGTGGTGCCGTGCAGTCGGTGGGTGTGGACGCCCTGGAGGACCTCCTCGACGGTTCCGGAGGTGAAGGAGGCGCCGCCGCCGCCGTGGTTGTGGAGGTCCACGAAGCCGGGGACGAGCCAGTGGCCCGAGAGGTCCAGTGTCGGCGCCGACGAGGGCGCGCTGCCGGCGATGCGCGCGCCGTCGACGATCACGCGGCCGTCGTCCACGACTCCGGTGGGCAGTACCACCCTGGCACCGGCGAGAACCGTTCTAGGGGCCATCAGGTGGTTACCTCCGAAGTCGGTTGGGAAATGGTCGGCTGATTCAGCAGGTCCCAGGCCAGCAGGCCCGCGCCCAGGCAGCCGGCCGTGTCCCCGAGAGCCGCGGGGACGAGGGGCGGCAGTTTCTGGAAGGTGACGCGCCGTTCGACGGCGGCCCGTAGCGGTGTGAACAGGGTTTCCCCGGCCTCGGCGAGGCCGCCGCCGATGATCAGGGTGCGCGGGTCCAGCAGGGTGAGCGCGGTGACGAGTCCGTCGGCGAGCGCGTCGACGGCGTCCTGCCAGACCTTCCGCGCCCGGGGATCCCCGGACTCGACGGCCTTCGCGCAGTCGGCGGCGTCCGCCTCCGGGTCTCCGGAGGCCTCGGCCCAGGCCTGGCTGACGGCGGCGGCGGACGCGTACCGCTCCAGACAGCCGTGCTGCCCGCACGGACACGGGGTCCCGCCGGGGCGTACGACGACATGGCCGATCTCGCCCGCGAAACCGTGCGCGCCCGCCTCGACGCCGCCGTCGATGCCGATCGCGCCCGCGATGCCGGTGCCGAGGGGGACGAACAGGAAGCGGTCGGCCCCCTGCCCCGCGCCGATCCGGCCCTCCGCGAGCCCGCCGGTGCGTACGTCGTGCCCGAGCGCCACCGGCACCCCGCCCAGCCGGTCACCGAGCAGCCGGCGCATCGGGACGTCGCGCCAGCCCAGGTTGGCCGAGTACACCGCCACGCCCTCCTCGGCGTCGACGATGCCGGGGACGGCGACTCCGGCGGCCGCCGCGGACTCGCCGAGGTGGTGCTCGCCGTACGCGCGCAGCTCGACCGCGAAGTCGAGGATCGCGTCGACCACGGCGTCCGGACCGCGCTCGCGGCCGGTGGCGCGGCGGGCCTGGTGGAGGAGCTCGCCCTCCGCTCCGACCAGGGCGGCCTTCATCCCGGTGCCGCCCACATCGAGGGCGATGACATGTCTCACGGGGGACAGTGTCTCCCCTTACCCCAGGAGAGGTCTAGTCCACTCGCGTGGTGTAGACCTTGTATCCGCATTCCGAGACGGATGCAACGGACGCAGAAGCAAAGACGGGCAGCCTCTGGACAGGGGCGGCCAGGGGTTGGGAGAAGCGCGGTGCAGCGGCGTAGGGCAGGGCGTAGGACGGTACTGATCGCGGCGGGGTCCGCCCTGGGCATGACGGCGACCCTCGCGGGCTGCGGCAGCTCGGGCGGTTCCGGGGACGTGACCCTCAGACTCGTGGCCGCCGACTACGGGGACTCCAAGGCCAACAGTTCCCAGAAGTACTGGGACAAGCTCGTCAAGGGGTACGAGGCCGACCACCCCGGGACCAAGGTCGAGGTCAGCGTCTACCCGTGGACCGAGGTCGACCGCAAGGTCAAGGAGATGGTCGAGCAGGGCGACGCCCCCGACATGGCGCAGATCGGCGCGTACGCCGACTACGCCTCCAAGGGCCAGCTGTACAAGGCCGAAGAGGTGCTCTCCATACCCGTCCAGGCCGACTTCGTCGCGCAGCTCACCGACGCGGGGAAGATGAACCGGGTGCAGTACGGCATGCCGTTCGCCGCCTCCACCCGGCTGCTCTTCTACAACAAGAAGCTGTTCTCCGCCGCGGGTCTCAGCGCGCCGACGACGTGGAGCGAGCTGGCCGCCGACGCGCGGGCGCTGAAGGCCCGGGGAGTGAAGATCCCCTACGCGCTGCCCCTCGGTCCCGAGGAGGCCCAGGCCGAGACCATGCAGTGGCTGCTGAGCGGTGGCGACGGCTACACCGACGACGTCGGCACCTACAGCCTGGACTCCGCGCAGAACGTCGCCACCCTCACCTGGCTCAAGGACGATCTGGTCGGCAAGGGCCTCACCGGACCGGTCGCGCCCGCGAAGCTCAATCGTGCCGACGCCTTCGCGGCGTTCGCGCGCGGCGAGGTCGGGATGCTCAACGGACACCCCACGCTGATGAAGATGGCCGCCGACAAGGGTGTGAAGTTCGGGATGGTGCCGATGCCCGGGGCGAGCGGGCGGTCCCGGGCCACGATGGGTGTCGCCGACTGGATGATGGCCTTCAAGAAGAACGGCCACCGCGATCAGATCGGTACGTTCCTCGACTACGTCTACAGCGAGAAGAACGTGCTCGCCTTCTCCCGTGAGTACGACCTGCTGCCGGTCACGGCGTCCGCGTCCGAGACGATGGCGCAGGACAAGAACGACGCGGACCTCGCCCCGTTCCTGGACGAGCTCCCCTCCTCCCAGCTCTATCCGGTCGGCAAGACGTCCTGGGCCGCTGTCAGCGCCGACATCAAGAAGCAGATCGGCAAGGCGGTCTCCCCGGACGGCAACCCGTCCGGCACCCTCGGCTCGCTCCAGCAGACGGCGACCATGACCGACACCGCCGCGGGTGAGTGACGTCGGTCCGACCCGATGTGTGTCGGCAACCGTGAACACTTAAGCGCTTAAGTGTTCACGGTTGCCGAGGAGCGTGTCCCTGCCGGCGGATTCGCCGACAGCATTGTCAGCGGCGGGAGCTACGGTGCGGTCATGGACGAACTGAGCGGGCGGGAGCGGGGGATCCTCGCCATGGAGCGGCGTGGGTTCACCGGGCCGGGCGCGAAGGAACGGGCGATACGCGAGCAACTCGGCCTCGCCCCCGTCCGCTACTACCAACTCCTCAACGCCCTCCTCGACGACCCCCGTGCCCTCGCCCACGACCCGATCACGGTGAACCGCCTCCGCCGCATCCGGGACACCCGCCGCGCGGAACGCTGACACCGGCTTCCTGGGGGCGGGTTCTTCGGCCGCGGTGGGGCGGGCGGGGTGGTGTGACTCGGTGAGCCGTGGGTGCGCCCGGGGCCGCGCGGATAGGGTCGGAGCATGGGCAGCCACTCGGAAACCCCGGAATCCCCGGACGTCACGGAAGCTTTGCCGACACCCGTGACCCCCGCCGGACGCGACGGCCTCGACGCCGTCCTCACCCGGCCCGACCGGGCCGTCATCGCGCTCGACTTCGACGGAACACTCGCCCCCATCGTCGCCGACCCGGAACAGGCCCGCGCCCACCCCGACGCGGTGCCCGCCCTGGCGGCCCTCGCCCCGAAGGTCGCCTCCGTCGCCGTGATCACCGGCCGCCCGGCCGGAGTGGCGGTCCGCCACGGCGGCTTCGCGGGCGTCCCGGGCCTCGACCACCTCGTCGTCCTCGGCCACTACGGCGCCGAACGCTGGGACGCCCGCACCGGCACCGTCAACGCCCCCGCCCCGCACCCCGGCGTCGCCGCCGTCCGTGCCGAGCTGCCCGGGGTCCTCGACAGGGTCGGCGCCTGGCACGGCACCTGGATCGAGGAGAAGGGCCGCGCGGTCGCCGTCCACACCCGCCGCGCGCAGGACCCCCAGGCTGCGTTCGAGGCACTGCGCGAACCTCTCGCCGACCTCGCCACCCGCCACGGCCTGATCGTCGAACCCGGTCGGATGGTCCTCGAACTCCGTCCCCCGGGCATGGACAAGGGCGTCGCCCTGCTGGAGTACGCCCGCGAGGTCCACGCCGAGGCCGTCGTGTACGCCGGCGACGACCTGGGCGACCTCCCCGCCTTCGCCGCCGTCGACAAACTCCGCTCGGACGGCGTCCCGGGCCTCCTGGTGTGCAGCGGCAGCGCGGAAGTCACCGAACTGGCCGAACGCGCGGATCTCGTCGTCGACGGCCCGGCGGGAGTCGTACGCCTGCTGACGGCATTGGCGACTCGCCTGGACGGTTGATCCCCGGGCGGGAGACTCCCGACTCAGCCCTCCAACTCCCGCAACTGCTCCAAAAACCACTGCGCCGGAGGCAACGCCGTCGCGGCGGCGGCCAACCGTTTCGTACGCTCCGCCCGCTCTCCCACCGGCATGGCCAGCGCCGCGTCCAGCGCCCGCGCGGTGCCGACCACGTCGTACGGGTTCACCACCACCGCGTCCTCGCCCAGCTCCTCGTACGCCCCCGCCTCCCGCGAGAGCACCAGCACGCACCCCTCGTCGGAGACGACGGGCACCTCCTTGGCGACAAGGTTCATGCCGTCGCGGATGGGGTTGACGAGGGCGACGTCGGCGAGCCGGTACGCGGCCAGGGAGCGGGCGAAGTCGTCCTTGACGTGGAGGACGACCGGGGTCCAGCCCGGCGTGCCGTACCGGGAGTTGATCTCGGTCGCCACGCGCTGGACCTCGGCCGTGTAGTCGCGGTAGACGGCCAGATCCTGACGGGAGGGGTAGGCGAAGGCCACGTGGACGACGCGCTCGCGCCACTCCGGGTGGTCCTCCAACAGCTGCCGGTACGCCAGCAGGCCCCGCACGATGTTCTTCGACAGCTCGGTCCGGTCGACCCGCACGATGGTCCTGCGGCCCTCGCCGATCTGCTCCCGCAGCGCGGCCATGCGGTCCGCGACGTCCGCCTCGTGCGCGCGCCTGCGCAGGAAGTCCGCGTCCGCGCCGAGCCCGTGCACGCCGATCCGGGTGTCGCCGAGCCCGCCGACGAGCGCGTCGCAGCAGGCGGTGAACGCGTCCGCCCAGCGGTGGGTGAGGAAGCCGAGCCGGTCCGCGCCGAGCATGCCGCGCAGCACCTGTTCGGCGATGTCGTCGGGCAGCATCCGGAAGTAGTCGACCGGGGCCCAGGGGGTGTGCGAGAAGTGGCCGATCCGCAGGTCGGGGCGGAGCGCGCGCAGCATCCCGGGGACGAGGGTCAGGTGGTAGTCCTGGACGATCACCACCGCGCCCTGCGCCGCCTCCGCGGCCAGCGCCTCGGCGAAGGCACGGTTGTACACCTCGTACGACGCCCACCGGCGCCGGAACTCCGCGTCGAAGACCGGCTCCAGCGGGGTCTGGTACAGCATGTGGTGGACGAACCACAGCACGGAGTTCGCGATGCCGTTGTACGCGTCCGCGTGCACGTCGGCGTCGATGTCCAGCATCCGTACGCCGTCCTCGGCGACCCCGCGCCGGACCGCCTCGCGGTCGCCGTCGCCGAGCGCCGAGCACACCCACAGGGCCCCCGCGTCCGGCCCGATCGCGGAGAGACCCGAGACCAGCCCGCCGCCACCGCGCTTGGCGCGCAGCGAGCCGTCCTCGTGGACCTCGTAGGTGACCGGGCCGCGGTTGGACGCGACGAGGATGTGGTGGGCGCCTTGCGTTGAAGCGGGGGAAGCCATGCATCGAAACCTAGCCCGGCGTCGAAACGCTCAAACGTTCCCTTCAGCCGTATGCCGTCACACCTTGCAGGGGCGCTGCTACGCCGCCCTTCGTTTCTGGTACTCGGAGATTTCGACCATCGGCGGACGTTCCTCCGTGTCCACCGAGTATGTGCGCGGCTCGAAACCGTCCCCGCCGCGTTCGAACTGGGTGAGTGCCGGACGGATCAGGTGGCCGCGGGCCAGCCGGAGCTGGGCCGTGCGGTAGATCGCGGCGGACATCCGGCCCAGCGCCTGCCCGTCCTGGTGGCGGTGCTTGCGCACCCCCACGTCGACCTGGGCGAGCGCGTCCAGGCCCACCAGGTGCAGGGCGTCGACGAGCATGCCCAGCTCGATCCCGTACCCGACGGGGAAGGGGAGCTGTTCGAGCAGCGAGCGGCGGGCCGCGTACTCCCCGCCGAGCGGCTGCACGAAGCCGGCCAGCTGCGGCCAGTGCATGTTGAGGAGGGGGCGGGCCATGAGTTCGGTGACCCGGCCGCCCTGACCCGCCGCACCACCGAGCGGACGGTCGTACATCGCCTTGACGAGGTCCACACCGGGCTCGGTGAGCAGCGGCCCCACGATCCCCGAGACGAAGTCCGAGGAGAACTCCTTCAGGTCCGCGTCGATGAAACAGACGATGTCCCCGCTCGTCACGAGGAGGGAACGCCACAGCACCTCGCCCTTGCCGGGCACGGCCGGGATGCGCGGCAGGATCTCGTCCCGGTGCACCACGCGCGCGCCCGCCGCGGCGGCCACCTGCGAGGTGCGGTCGGTCGAGCCCGAGTCGATGACGACGATCTCGTCGACGAGGGGCACCTGCTGCATCAGGTCGTGGCGGATGATGGCGACGATCTCGCCGACCGTCTCCTCCTCGTTCAGCGCGGGCAGCACGACGCTCACCGAGGAGCCGGTGGCCCGTTTGGCGGACATGATCTGGTGGAGCGGGCGATCGGTCACGGACCAGGAGCGATTGCTCAGCCAGCGCTCAACTTCCTTCAGCACAGTCTGCGGCTCCTCACTGTCTGATCACCCGGTGTCTCACGGTGTGATCCATCTCGCGGTTCGGACGACTCTCTCAACTGTCCTGGCCTTCGGTTACAGTCTTGAACAACGCGGATGACCATCGCATGTCGTAGATCATTTGCGGACCACCGCACCACCCGCACGACACAACCGAATACCGCTCATCCAGAGGGGCAGAGGGATACGGCCCGATGAAGCCCCGGCAACCCTCCAGCTGGTTCTTGTCACATTGATGTGGCGAGGCTCCCGGCTTGGGAAGGTGCCAAATCCGTCTCACGGCGAAGTGCGTCGTGAGGAAGATGAGGAGAAAGGGCCTCGCCTCCATGGCTGCGCAGACTGTTGCAAGTTCGACTGTTGCAAGCACCACGAACCCTGTCGCGGGCGACACCACCACCGTAGCCGGTGTGGATCTCGGACCCGCCGCCGCGCTTTCCTGCCGTGAGTGCGGGCACCGCGTGCCGCTCGGCCCGGTTTTCGCCTGCGAGGAGTGTTTCGGCCCGCTGGAGATCGCGTACGACTTCTCGGCGTACGAAACCGAAGAGCTCCGGGCGCGCATCGAAGCGGGCCCCGCGAACATCTGGCGCTACGCGCCGCTGCTCCCCGTCCCGGCCGACGTCGCCGACAAGCCGAACATCAACCCCGGCTGGACCAAGCTCGTCAAGGCCGACAACCTCGCCCGCGAGCTGGGCGTCGAGGCCGGCAAGCTCTTCGTCAAGGACGACTCCGGCAACCCGACGCACTCCTTCAAGGACCGCGTCGTCGCCCAGGCCATCGAGGCCGCCCGCGCGTTCGACTTCACGACCCTCTCCTGCTCCTCCACCGGCAACCTCGCCGGCGCCGTGGGTGCCGCCGCCGCCCGCGCCGGCTTCCGTTCCTGCGTGTTCATCCCGCACGACCTGGAGCAGGGCAAGATCGTCATGGCCGCGATCTACGGCGGCGAGCTCGTCGGCATCGAGGGCAACTACGACGACGTGAACCGCTTCTGCTCCGAGCTGATCGGCGACCCGGCCGGTGAGGGCTGGGGCTTCGTCAACGTCAACCTGCGGCCGTACTACGCGGAGGGGTCCAAGACCCTCGCGTACGAGATCTGCGAGCAGCTGGGCTGGCAGCTCCCCGACCAGCTGGTGATCCCCATCGCCTCCGGCTCCCAGCTCACGAAGATCGACAAGGGGCTGCAGGAGCTGATCAAGCTCGGACTGGTCGAGGACAAGCCGTACAAGATCTTCGGCGCCCAGGCCGAGGGCTGCTCGCCGGTGTCCGTCGCCTACAAGGCCGGCCACGACGTCGTACGACCCCAGAAGCCGAACACCATCGCCAAGTCGCTCGCCATCGGCAACCCGGCCGACGGGCCGTACGTGCTGGACATCGCGCGGCGCACGGGCGGTGCGGTGGAGGACGTCAACGACGAGCAGGTCGTCGACGCGATCAAGCTGCTCGCCCGGACCGAGGGCATCTTCGCGGAGACCGCCGGCGGGGTGACCGTGGGTGTCACCAAGAAGCTGATCGAGAACGGGCTCCTCGACCCGAGCCTGACCACCGTGGTCCTGAACACCGGTGATGGTCTGAAGACGCTGGATGCGGTGGCGGGTACCGGGCTCACCGCGACGATTCGCCCCAGCCTTGAGTCCTTCAGGGAAGCTGGGCTCGCGTAAGCGTCGTTGTTCGTCTGCGGGCCGGTGGGGGCTGGTCGCGCCCACGCGGCGGAGCCGCATATTTAGCAACGCCCCGCGCCCCTGAAAGCCCTTACCTGACCGGAGGTCACAAGAATGAGCGTTTCCGTCCGCATCCCCACCATCCTGCGCACCTACACCGCTGGTCAGGCCGAGGTGACGGCCGAGGGTGGGACCCTCGGCGAGGTCATCGCGGACCTGGAGAAGAACCACACGGGTATCGCCGCGCGCGTCCTGGACGACCAGGGCAAGCTGCGCCGTTTCGTCAACGTGTACGTGAACGACGACGACGTCCGCTTCGAGCAGGGTCTGGAGACGGCGACGCCGGACGGCGCGGGAGTATCGATCATCCCCGCCGTCGCCGGTGGCTGACCATCGGGCGGGGCATTACACAGGGTGAGATCATTACCCTCGGTAATGCCAATCACCGAGAGTTCATCGAATTGCCCCCTCCGTGAGAGAAGCGGAGGGGGCAATTCTGTATGGTTGAGCGCGGTACAGTTGGGGAAGTCGCTCCATTTTGCACGCCGGGTGCATATGAGTTCGCGCCCGAAGTCCGGCAAGAAGTAGCCAAAATGCCCCGCGTTTTTGAGCCTTATATGGCATTTATGGGGCCCGACTTGCCCTGAATCTTCGCGAATTCTCCCTATATTCCCGATCGGGCGCGCCCGGAATTCTCGTCCGATTGACCTGTTGCAGACGGCAGTTGGACAGATACATTCAGCCGCGGTCGACGCGTTCCGGCGCACACCCCCAACCGTTGGGGGGTGGAGGTCTGACCCGGGTCCGCGAAGTGCGGTCCTGTGCAAGGGCCAGTAATAGGGGAGTTAGGCATGGCTCAGGGCACCGTCAAGTGGTTCAACGCGGAGAAGGGGTACGGCTTCATCGCGGTCGACGGTGGTGCGGATGTATTCGTCCACTACAGCGCGATTCAGATGGACGGCTACCGCACCCTGGAAGAGGGTCAGCGGGTCGATTTCGAGATCTCGCAGGGCCAGAAGGGGCCGCAGGCGGACATGGTCCGACTGGCGACCGGCTGAAGCACGCGCCGACTGACTGTTCGACGTGACGAAGGGCTCGTATCCCCCGGGGTACGAGCCCTTCGGTCTGTCCCGCCCGCGGGTGTGGGTCCGCTTGCGCACCGGCGCGACGCGCGGGTCGCGCGCCCCTTCTCACCTGCGGATCAAGGTGAGGCGCTTGCACTCGGCAGGGGCGAGTGCTAATCATTGGCGTTAGCACTCTGAAGGTGAGAGTGATAACGAAGGACCGGGTGGGTGAGGCCCGCAGGCCAGGTGGTGCAAGGAACCACAGGGCAGGCAGGCCGTCCGTCGCGGGCGCCAGCGCGGTCCGGAGCAATCCACCCCAGTCCGGGAGGACCACTTCACATGGCCAAGATCATCGCGTTCGACGAGGAGGCACGGCGCGGTCTCGAGCGCGGGATGAACCAGCTCGCCGACGCCGTCAAGGTCACCCTTGGCCCCAAGGGCCGCAACGTCGTCCTCGAGAAGAAGTGGGGCGCCCCCACGATCACCAACGATGGTGTTTCCATCGCCAAGGAGATCGAGCTCGAGGACCCGTACGAGAAGATCGGCGCCGAGCTGGTCAAGGAAGTCGCCAAGAAGACGGACGACGTCGCCGGTGACGGTACGACCACCGCGACCGTCCTCGCCCAGGCGCTCGTCCGCGAGGGCCTGCGCAACGTAGCCGCCGGCGCCAACCCGATGGCTCTCAAGCGCGGTATCGAGAAGGCCGTCGAGGCCGTCTCCGGTGCCCTCCTTGAGCAGGCCAAGGATGTCGAGACCAAGGAGCAGATCGCTTCCACGGCCTCCATCTCCGCCGCCGACACCCAGATCGGCGAGCTCATCGCCGAGGCGATGGACAAGGTCGGCAAGGAAGGCGTCATCACCGTCGAGGAGTCCCAGACCTTCGGTCTGGAGCTGGAGCTCACCGAGGGTATGCGCTTCGACAAGGGCTACATCTCGGCGTACTTCGCCACCGACATGGAGCGTATGGAGGCCGTCCTCGACGACCCGTACATCCTGATCGCCAACTCCAAGATCTCCAACGTCAAGGACCTGCTCCCGCTCCTGGAGAAGGTCATGCAGTCGGGCAAGCCGCTGCTGATCATCGCCGAGGACGTCGAGGGCGAGGCCCTGTCGACCCTGGTCGTCAACAAGATCCGTGGCACCTTCAAGTCCGTCGCCGTCAAGGCCCCGGGCTTCGGTGACCGCCGCAAGGCCATGCTCGGCGACATCGCCATCCTCACGGGCGGCGAGGTCATCTCCGAGGAGGTCGGCCTCAAGCTGGAGAACGCGGGTCTGGACCTGCTGGGCCGCGCCCGCAAGGTCGTCATCACCAAGGACGAGACCACGATCGTCGACGGCTCCGGCTCCGCCGACCAGGTCGCCGGCCGGGTCAACCAGATCCGCGCCGAGATCGAGAACTCGGACTCGGACTACGACCGCGAGAAGCTCCAGGAGCGCCTGGCGAAGCTGGCCGGCGGCGTGGCCGTCATCAAGGCCGGTGCCGCCACCGAGGTCGAGCTCAAGGAGCGCAAGCACCGCATCGAGGACGCCGTTCGCAACGCGAAGGCGGCCGTCGAGGAGGGCATCGTCGCCGGTGGTGGCGTGGCCCTCATCCAGGCCTCCTCGGTCTTCGAGAAGCTGGAGCTGACGGGTGACGAGGCGACCGGCGCCAACGCCGTGAAGCTCGCCCTGGAGGCCCCGCTCAAGCAGATCGCCGTCAACGGTGGTCTCGAGGGTGGCGTCATCGTCGAGAAGGTGCGCAACCTGCCCGTCGGCCACGGTCTGAACGCCGCGACCGGTGAGTACGTCGACATGATCGCCGAAGGCATCATCGACCCGGCGAAGGTGACCCGCTCTGCCCTGCAGAACGCCGCCTCCATCGCCGCGCTGTTCCTGACCACCGAGGCCGTCATCGCCGACAAGCCGGAGAAGGCCTCCGCGGCCGCTCCGGGCGGCATGCCGGGCGGTGACATGGACTTCTGATCGGCCTCTGGTTGATCACTGTCCTACGTTCCGAGGGCGGTACCCCCACTCCCAGGGGGTGCCGCCCTCGGGCGTGCCCGGGGTCACACGCGGGAGGCCAAGGGCCGTGGAATGCGGCGGCGGAGAGGGCGGTTGAGGCCCAGAGTGCGGTGAATACGCATGCGCACGCACATACATGCCCACTCCCCGCCGGCCGACCTGTCCGACCATCCGCATCGATCATCCGCATCGTTGTCCTTCGACCCCGTTGTCCTTCGCCCTCGATGCCTCCGACTTCGATGTCCTTCGACCCCTCCGAGGAGCCCCCCACGTGACGCTCGACGCCCCCGACTCCCGCGCGGCCGAGATCCTTTCCCGCCCCGTCTCGCTGAACGGCCTGACCGTCCCGAACCGGATCGTGATGGCACCGATGACCCGGCAGTTCTCCCCGGGCGGCGTCCCCGGTGAGGACGTGGCCCGGTACTACGCCCGCCGTGCCGCCGCGGGCGTGGGCCTCATCGTCACCGAGGGCACGTACGTCGGCCACGACTCGGCCGGGGAGAGCGACCGCGTCCCGCGCTTCCACGGCTCGGAGCAGCTCGCGGGCTGGACGGAGGTCGCCGACGCGGTGCACGCGGCCGGCGGCGCGATCGTTCCGCAGCTGTGGCACATCGGAATGGTGCGCAGGGAAGGGCAGCCGCCGTACGCCGACGCCCCCGCGGTCGGCCCCTCGGGCATCCGTCTCAACGGCACCGAGGGCACCGGCAAGGCCATGACCCAGGCCGACCTGGACGAGGTCATCGTCGCGTTCGCCGAGGCCGCCGCCACCGCCGAGCGCATAGGCTTCGACGGCGTCGAACTGCACGGCGCGCACGGATATCTGATCGACCAGTTCCTGTGGGCGGGCACCAACCGGCGTACGGACGCGTACGGCGGCGACCCCGTCGCCCGTACGAAGTTCGCGGCGGAGATCGTCGCCGCGGTCCGTGACTCGGTCTCGGCGGACTTCCCCGTCCTTTTCCGCTACTCGCAGTGGAAGTCGAACAACTACGACGCCCGGCTCGCCGAGACCCCTCAGGAGCTGGAGGCCATCCTGACCCCGCTCGCCGCCGCCGGCATCGACGCCTTCCACGCGTCCACCCGCCGCTACTGGCTCCCCGAGTTCGACGGCTCCGACCTGAACCTCGCGGGCTGGACCAAGAAGATCACCGGCAAGCCCACCATCACCGTCGGCTCGGTCGGCCTCCAGAGCGACTTCATCAAGGCCTTCGCGGGCGAGGGCTCCGCGGTGGCGTCCCTCGACAACCTCCTCGAGCGACTGGAGCGCGACGAGTTCGACCTCGTCGCCGTGGGCCGCGCTCTCCTCCAGGACCCGGAGTGGGCGGCGAAGGTACTGGACGGACGGTTCGAGGAGCTCGGGTCGTACGACGCGAAGGCGATGAGCACCCTCAGCTGAGCCGCGGGCCGACCTGTCCGAAATCACACCCGGGCGATCACCCTCCGCATCCCCGGGGGGTGATCGCCCGGCTGTTTCGTAGCACGCTGTTCCCGCGAGGACCCGTTCCGTTCCACCGCGTACCCAGGGAGCCGTCGTGACGTCAGCAGGAGCGAGCGTGGTGCGCACCCGGGCCGGTGCGGTGCGCGGTCGCCGGGAGGACGGGCTGGTGGTCTTCCGGGGCATTCCGTTCGCGGAACCGCCGGTGGGGGACGCGCGGTTCGCCGCCCCGCGTCCGGCGGCCGCCTGGGACGGCACCCGGGACGCGTTCGCCTTCGGCCCGCCGCCCCCGCAGGAGTCGGGCTTCCAGGGCCGTACCGGGGTGATCGACGGCCCCATGGGCGACGACTGGCTGACCGTCAACGTCTGGACGCCCGACCCGGACCCGGCCGCCCGCCGACCGGTGATGGTCTGGATCTACGGCGGCGCCTACAAGCTCGGCCACTCCGGCAGCCCCGGATACGACGCCCGCCGCATCGCCCGCGACGGCGACCTGATCGTCGTCACCCTCAACTACCGCCTCGGAGTGGAGGGTTTCGCCCGGATCGACGGGGCCCCCGCCAACCGGGGGCTGCTCGACCAGATCGCGGCCCTGGAATGGGTACGGGAGAACATCGCGGCCTTCGGCGGCGACCCCGGCCGGGTCACCGTCTTCGGCGAGTCCGCGGGCGCCGGGTCCATCGCCGCGCTGCTGGCCATGCCGAGCGCGGCCGGGCTGTTCGGGCGGGCGATCGCGCAGAGCGTGCCCGGCCCCTTCTTCTCCGACGAACTCGCCCGGGACATCGCCGCCGCCATCGCCGCCGAGGCGGGGCTGCGCCCGACGGCCGCCGACCTCTCGACGGTGGATCCCCGGCAACTGACCGCCGCGGGCGAGACTTTGGGCGCCAAGATGCGGACGTTCGAGGACAGGTGGGGCACGGTCGCCCACACGCTGACCGCCTTCTCGCCCGTCGTCGACGGGGAACTGCTGCCGTCCGACCCCTGGCAGGCACTGGCGGCCGGCGCGGCACGGGACGTGGAACTGATCGTCGGGCACACCCGGGACGAGTACCGGCTGTTCGCCGCGCTGGGGGGTCGACTCGGGACGATCACCGACGAGCAGGCGACGGCAGCACTGCGCACCTTCGGACCGGCAGCGGTACTCCAATCGCGGTCGGGGTCGGGGTCGCGGTCGGATCCGGGGTCGGAGCCGGAGCCGGGGCTGGGCTCCGGGGCTGACGGCGAGCGGGCCTACCGCACCGCCTTCCCCGACGCCTCGCCCGAGGAGCTCCACGAGTGGGTGCACTCCGACGCGCTGTTCCGTATGCCCTCGCTGCGCCTGGCCGAGGCGCAGACAGCGGGCGGTGGCCGTGCGCACGTCTACGAGCTGGCCTGGGCCGCCCCCGCCTACGGCGGCGCGCTGGGTGCCTGTCACGGCCTGGACGTACCGCTGCTGTTCGGAACGTACGGGGCCGACCTCGGCCTGATGCTGTTCGCCGGGGTCGAGCCCTCCCCGGAGGCCGAGGCCCTGTCGTCCCGCTTCCGCACGGCCTGGACGGCGTTCGCCACGACGGGAGACCCGGGCTGGCCCGCGTACGACATCGAGCGGCGGCCGACCCAGGTCTTCGACACGGACTCCGTGGTCACCCCCTACCCGCACGAGACCTCACGCCGCCTCTGGGAGCACCACGCCTTCGGGGCGCTGCCGTTGACGCGCTGAGGGCTCGGGCACGTCGACTCGCCCCCTTCGGGCGACGCGTTCCGGCCGGACGAGATCGCGCCAAAATTGCTGACAATTTTGTGGGCGATTGGTTCGGTTTGCAGACCGGTAAGACAGGGTGACCGTGGTTTTGGCTGGTCAGGGCGGTGGCCGGTTCCGGTGCTGCCACGGGAGACACAAAGGAGGCGCTTAGGAACGGCTGTTGTCCTGGGGCGCGTTGTTCGAACGAGCCGCTAAGACAGGAGACGGCAGTGAAGCGTAGGACAGTGGTCATGGGGCTCGCCGTGGGTGCCGCGGTGCCGGCGGTCGGGTTCGCCTCCAGTGCGCAGGCGGCGAGCCGAACGTCCGCCGCGTCGTCCGCGGCGTCCACGGACTCCTCCCTGGTCTTCGACCCGGACGCCTACACGGAGTTGACCACCACCATCACGGACACCACCGGCACCGCCCACGAAGTCGTCTACCACTTCTACAAAGTGGCCTCGTACGTGGCCAACCCGGTGGACGCCACCTACCAGTCCCTCAACGTCAGCGTGCCGGTGACGATCGACGGTACGGCCGTGGACGCGACCCGTGCGCCCATCCTCCTCGCCAACCAGATCGGCGGGTACATGCCCTCGTCCGTCGCGAGCGCCACGGGGATCGGCGCGGGCGGCGGGATGGGCCCCGGCGGCCCCGGCGGCCCGGGCGGTCCCGCTCCCGCTGCCGACTCCGCCTCGAGCCGCCAGCAGTTGGCGCTCGCGGCCGGATACGTCGTGGTCGAGCCCGGTGCCCGCGGCCGCACCCTCGTCGACTCCAGCGGCACGTACTACGGCACCGCCCCCGCCGTCATCGTCGACCTCAAGGCCGCGGTCCGGTACGTGAAGTTCAACAAGGGGCGCATCCCGGGCGACGTGAACCGGATCGTCTCCGCGGGAGTCAGCGCCGGCGGCGCGCTGTCCTCGCTGCTCGGCGCGTCCGGCGACAGCCCGCTCTACGACTCCTACCTGAAGGAGCTGGGCGCGGCCGACGCGAGCGACGCCATCTTCGCCACCGGCGCCTGGTGCCCGATCACCGACCTCGAACACGCCGACATGGCGTACGAGTGGAACTGGGGCGCCAACGCCCTGAGCAGCGGCTCGACCGTCGACCAGACCATCTCCAAGGCGCTGACCAGCGCGTACGGCGACTATCTCGCCTCCCTCAGGCTGACGGCGAAGGGCTTCGGCACCCTCACGGCGCGCAACCTCGACGAGTACCTGGTCAAGACCCACCTGGAGCCGTCGGCCACCAAGTACCTCGCGGCACTGTCGGACGCGGACCGAGCGACCTACCTGGCCGCGAACCCGTTCATCACGTGGTCCGCGGGCAGGGCGTCCTTCACCTGGGCCGACTTCCTCACCCACGTGGGGCCCCGCAAGAAGAACACCCCGGCGTTCGACGCCTTCGACCTGTCCGCCCCTGAGAACAACGAGTTCGGTGCGGGGACCACCGCCAACCGGCACTTCACCCTCTACAGCCTGCGCCACGAAGAGGGCGACAGCGCGCGCCTCGACAGCGACATCCCCGCGAAGCTCCATCTGATGAACCCGATGTTCCACCTCGTGGACCAGGCCAACGGGAACCGGTCGAAGCACTGGTGGATCCGTCTCGGCACCAAGGACAGCGACACCGCCCTCACCGTCGCGGGCAACCTCGCCGCCCGTCTGAAGAACCTCGGCGACGACGTCGACACCTCGTACTACTGGGACGCCGGTCACGGCGCGGACGAGGACCCGGGCGACTTCATCGAATGGATCGCCACGGTGACGGGTTACAAGGGCCACAACGGCCACAAGGGCTAGAGCGCCGAGCGCCCACGGGAGCACAACGGCAAGGGGTCCCGGGCGGGCCCCTTGCCGTTGTGGAGCGATTCCCACCGGACCGGCCTAGCCTGGAGAAATGGGCGGTGACCTCGTCACGCTGTTCCTGGCCGGCGATGTGATGCTCGGCCGCGGAGTCGACCAGATCCTTCCGCACCCCGGCGATCCGAGGCTGCGCGAGTCGTACATCAAGGACGCCCGCGCCTATGTGGAGCTGGCCGAGGCGGCGAACGGCACGATTCCCCGGCCGGTCGACTTCTCCTGGCCCTGGGGCGACGCGCTGGACGTGCTCGCCGCGACGGCACCCGACGCCCGGATCCTCAACCTGGAGACGGCCGTCACGCGCAACGACGAGGCCGCGCCCGGCAAAGAGGTCCACTACCGGATGCACCCGGCCAACCTGCCCGGCCTGGCCGCCGCCCGTCCGCACGTCTGCGCCCTGGCCAACAACCATGTGCTGGACTACGGGCGCCGCGGGCTGGCGGAGACCCTCGACGCCCTGGCCGACGCGGGCCTTCGCTCGACAGGAGCGGGGCGGGACGCCGACGCGGCCAGGCGTCCCGCGATCGTCCCCGTCGCGGGCGGCCGGCGTGTCCTGGTCTTCTCCATGGGGACGGCCTCCAGCGGCATCCCCCGCGGTTGGGCCGCCACCGCACAGCGCAGCGGGGTCGACTTCGTCGCCGAGCCGTCACAGGCCGCGGCGGCCGGGTTCGCGGCCCGGCTGCGTCCGGCCGAGCGGCCGGGCGACATCGTGGTCGTCTCGGTCCACTGGGGCTCCAACTGGGGCTATCTCGTCCCGCGCGACCAGGTCCGCTTTCGGCCATGCGCTCATCGACGCCGGCGCGGACGTCGTACACGGGCACTCCTCGCACCATCCGCGGCCGCTGGAGTCGTACCGGGGAAAGCTCATCACCCACGGCTGCGGTGACCTGATCAACGACTACGAGGGCATCGGCGGCTACGAGGAGTACCGGGACGATCTCCGCTTGCTGTACTTCGTCACCGTGGACCCGGACAACGGCAGGTTCCACGACGTGCGCATCGTCCCGATGCGGTCCCGGCGGATGCGGCTGGAGCGCGCGACGGCCAAGGAATCGCGGTGGGTGGGGGACGTTCTGGGCCGGATCAGCCGGGCCTACGGCTCACACGTCGAACGGAACCCGGACGGCACCCTCATCGTCCGCCCGGCGCTGGGAGCCGCGAGTGGCGGCGCTCCATAATGGACTTGTCCGCCCGGCAGCGCGGACCGGACTTCACTCGGGCCCCGAGGACCTCACCTCACCCCGGGAGGCGACCATGTACTTCGCTGATCGAACCGACGCGGGCCGACGGCTCGCCGCTCGGCTGCACCACCTCAAGGGCCAGGACCTCGTGGTCGTGGGACTTCCCCGCGGCGGCGTCCCGGTCGCCGCGCAGGTCGCCGAGGCCCTCGGCGCTCCGCTCGACGTCTGCCTCGTACGCAAGCTGGGGGTGCCCTTCCAGCCGGAGCTGGCCATGGGCGCCATCGGTGAGGAGGGCGTCCGCGTCATCAACGAAGAGGTGGTGCGTGCGACGGGGGTGACGGACCGCGATCTGGCGGCGGTGGAGGAACACGAGCGAGGCGTCCTGGAGCAGCGGGCCCGCCGCTACCGGGGCGAGCAACGGCCGGCCCGGTACGAAGGACGGACGGTCCTGGTGGTGGACGACGGTCTGGCGACCGGCTCCACGGCGCTGGCGGCCTGCCGGATCGCGCGGGCCCGCGGCGCGTCGCGGATCGTGCTGGCGGTTCCCGTGGCGCCGCACGACTGGTCGGCCCGCGTGGGAGGCGCGGCGGACGAAGGCGTCTGTGTGCACACCCCCCGGCTGTTCTACGCGATCGGTCAGTTCTACACGGACTTCGAGCAGACGAGCGACGAGGAGGTCATCGCCTGCCTGGAGCACAACCGCGCGGCGCACGCCACGTCCGACGCGCCGCCGGCTGCGGGCGGCGCCTCCCCCGGGCGCGCTTCTCCGCCTTACGACAGGGCGGTCCGGATACCGGCCACGGGCGCCGCGCTCGACGGGCGGCTGACGCTGCCCCGCGGCGCGCCCGGGGTCGTCCTCTTCGCCCACGGCAGCGGCAGCAGCAGGAAGAGCCCACGCAACCGCTTCGTCGCCGCCGGGCTGAACCGCGCAGGTCTCGGCACCCTTCTGTTCGATCTGCTCACCGAGGCCGAGGCGGCGAACCGGGACAACGTGTTCGACACGGCGCTGCTCGCCCGCCGGCTGACCCAGGCGACCGAATGGCTGCGTGAGCAGCCCGGCACGCAGGGTATGGAGTTCGGCTACTTCGGTGCCAGCACAGGCGCCGCCGCCGCGCTGTGGGCGGCGGCGGCGCCCACGGCGGACATCGCGGCAGTCGTCTCCCGCGGGGGCAGGCCGGACCTGGCCGGCCCCAGGCTGCCGGAGGTGAAGGCTCCGACGCTGCTCATCGTGGGGGGCCGTGACCACGTGGTCCTGGACCTCAACCGGCAGGCCGCGGCGCGCCTGAGCTGTGAGCATCAGCTGGCCGTCGTCCCCGGTGCCACCCATCTCTTCGAGGAACCCGGCACCCTGGAATCGGCGACCGAGCTGGCCACGGACTGGTTCAGCAGGCATCTCGCCTCCGCCGTCCCGAGCGCGGGAGCCCGCAGGTGACCTGGGCGCTTGTGGTCAACGCGATGATCAACGCAATGGTCAACGGACCTGGATCGGCTACAGATTGCCCATCGGCTCGATGTCCACCTTCACCGGTGTGCCCCAGATGCGCAGCACCTCGTAGTCCGTGAACTCGTGGACCAGGCGGTAGGCCATGCCGGGGCGGGGGGTGCGGCGCTCCGCGGCGAGATACCGCTCCGCCTCGACGCGGTCGCGGCGCGGGGTGCCGCACAACTGCCACGCCTGGCCGGTCCACACCTCGGGCAGCCAGCGCTGCTGGGGCTGGGGGCGGTCGGCCCGCACGCCGTACCGGGACATCGTGCGCTCGGGGGCCTCGTCCGCGCCGCTGGGGCGGCCCTGCGGGAAGGCGTCGTTCACCTCGGTGCGGCGGGCGGTGCGCCGACGCGTCTCGCAGAGCAGACAGAGGTCGACGGCGCCTTCGTCCACCGGGCCGCTCGGATGCTCGGCGCAGCGGGTCGTGGGCACCGCCGTCGTCACCGTCTCCTCCAGCAGGTCCAGCGCCCGCTTCAGATCGGCCTTCACCTCGTGCAGCTTCGCGTCGGGCGTGTCGGCGTTCAGCGCGTCGCCGTGCTCGCCGAGCACACGCAGGGCGCGGCCGAGGGCGGTCAGCTGTGCGTGGTTCACGGTGGTGGATTCCCTCCCGGGTCGGTGTCCTTCCCCTCCTTCGAAGAATCGCACACGTCACTGACAGTCCCCCCGCCGCCGAGGGCCCCCGCACCCGCGACCGTCCTCCCGAGGCCGAAGAAGTACGTCGCCGCGAACCCCACCACATACCCCGTGAGCAGTCCGCCCGCGTAGACCGCCGCCGTCAGGGCCAGGCCGCCTGTGCCTTTGAGCAGGGGGAACAGCGCCCAGCCCGAGGGCCCGATCGCCGTGGAGCCGATCTTGTCGCCGAGCATCGAGAAGAAGCCGACGAAGGCGCCGCCCGCCGCCCCGCCCGCGCAGGCGGTGACGAAGGGGCGGCCGAGGGGGAGCGAGACGCCGTAGATGAGGGGTTCGCCGACGCCCAGGAGGCCCGCCGGGAGCGCCGACCTGATCGTCGTACGGAGGGACAGGTCGTGGTGGAGGCGGACGTAGACCGCGAGCGCCGCGCCGACCTGGCCCGCGCCCGCCATCGCCAGGACGGGGAGCAGGACCGTGTAGCCCTGCTGCTGGATGAGGGTGGTGTGGAGGGGGATCAGGGCCTGGTGCAGCCCCAGCATCACCAGGGGGAGGAACAGGCCGCCCAGGACGAGGCCCGCGAAGACGCCCGTGTGGTCGAGGAGCCAGTTCGCCCCCGCCCCGACGGCCGTCGACAGCTCGCCCGCCGCGTACATGAGGGCGTAGAGCGTCACCAGGCCGGTGACGAGGACGGTGACGGTGGGGGTGACGAGGACGTCGAGGGCTTCGGGGACCCGGCGGCGGCACCACTTCTCCACGTACGTCCCCAGGAGCGCGGCGGCCAGTGCGCCGAGCACACCGCCCTGGCCCGGTGCCAGCGTCATGCCGAAGGCCGTCACCTTCGCGACCCCCGCGTACACGATGATCGCCGCCACCGCGCCGCCCAGGATCGGGGTGCCGCCGAACTCCTTCGCGGTGTGGTGGCCGACGAAGACCGCGATCAGGGCCATGAAGCCGGAGGCGATCGCGGCGAGGGCGGGGGTGAGGGAGGGGAGCCACCCCAGATTGGTCAGCAGGCCGTCCAGGCCCGCGATGACTCCGCAGCCGATCAGGGCGGGGATCAGGGGGACGAAGATGTTCGCGATCCGGCG
Organism: Streptomyces sp. NBC_01450; assembly: GCF_036227505.1. Lineage (NCBI taxonomy): Bacteria > Bacillati > Actinomycetota > Actinomycetes > Kitasatosporales > Streptomycetaceae > Streptomyces > Streptomyces sp. NBC_01450. Next base: position 6,365,607 of record NZ_CP109480.1, read on the forward strand.
CAGGAGGAGCTTGAGCGGGGTCGCGTTGCGTTGCCGACGTGCGGCTCTCCACTCGGCGCCACGGGCGGCCAGCGCGCCGGCCGTGCTGGTGGCTGGCGCCCCGGCTGTACCGGTGGCCGGAGCACCGGCCGTGTCGGCCGTGCCGGTGACGAGGGCCTCGAACTCGGGGGTCACTCGTGCGACCGTGCCCGGCCCCAGCACGATCTGGTAGCTGTCGTCGTCCGCGACCACGCCGAGTACGGCGGGCAGGGACCTGAGAGCGTCCTCGTGTACGAGCGTCCGGTCCCGTAGGCCCAGGCGCAGGCGGGTCATGCAGTGGGCGACGGAGGTGACGTTCGCGGCGCCGCCGACCAGGGGGAGGATCGCGGCGGCCGTGGAGTCGTTCGTTGTGCGCACTCCATGAGGGTGCTGGTCAGCCCGTCGATGCGGCGAGCGCCGCGCGCAGATGGCCGTCGCTCTCCTCCAGAAGGCGGGCCGCCGTGGGGCCGTCCACGCCGCCGAGGATGGTGAGGATGGCGTTCTTCACCTCGCCGTCGGTGGCCGCGAGGGCCTGTTCGATCTCCTCGTCCGAGGCGCCGGTCGCGAGGGCGACGATACGGCGGGAGCGGGCCCGCAGCTTCTCGTTCGAGGCGCGGACGTCGACCATCAGGTTCCCGTACGTCTTGCCGAGACGGATCATGGTGATCGTCGAGAGCATGTTCAGGACGAGTTTCTGCGCCGTGCCCGCCTTGAGGCGGGTGGAGCCGGTCAGCAGTTCGGGCCCGACGACGATCTCGATGCCGTGCTCGGCCGCGGCGGCCAGCGCGCTGTGCGCGTTGCAGGACAGGCCGATCGTCAACGCGCCGCGCGTGCGCGCGTGTTCGACCGCGCCGACGGCGTACGGGGTGCGGCCGGAGGCGGAGACACCGACCACCGTGTCGTCGGGGGTCAGGGAGAGCTCCTTCAGATCGGCCGCGGCCAGCTCCCTGGAGTCCTCGGCGCCCTCGACCGAGGTGACCATGGCGCTCGGGCCGCCCGCGATCAGGCCCACGACCTCGGTCGGGTCGGTGTTGAAGGTGGGCGGGCACTCGGAGGCGTCCAGCACGCCGAGGCGGCCCGCGGTGCCCGCGCCCGCGTAGACCAGCCGGCCGCCGCGGGACATGCGCTCGGCGACGGCGTCGATCGCGGCGGCGATACGGGGCAGCTGGGTCGCGACGGCCGTCGGCACGGTCGCGTCCTCGGCGTTCATGATCTTCGCGATCTCCAGCGTCGACAGCCGGTCGATCTCGGACAGCTCGGGACGGAACGCCTCAGTGGTCAACGTCTCCAACTCGGCCCGCAGGGAGTGGTGGTTGGAGGAGGCGTCGGCGGTGGAAAAGGTCATGACGAACGGCTCTTTTCAACACGGGGTGGTAAAGCGCCCCTTGAGGGGCGCGGGGCTGCGAACATATGCGGCTCCGCCGCGTGGGCGCGCCCAGCCACAACAGGCCCGCAGCGTTACGACTACATCCAGTCTCGGCCACTGCATCCATCCACGGCTTCCCGCGGAGCGCTACCGCATACGGCCCCGAGGACTGTGGCGGTGCGCCAGCGCCTCGTACGACGCGGAGAGCGCCGGCGCCGCCGTCTCGTACGTCCGCTGGGCGACCCCCACGAACAGGCAGTCCACCACCAGCAGCTGGCTGGTGCGCGACGACATCGCCGCGGGACGCAACTCGCTCTCGCGGGCCGTGGACGTGGTGAGGATGTGGTCGGCGTACTGCGTGACCGGTCCGTCCGGGCGGCCGGTTATCGCCACCGTCGTCGCCCCGCGTTCGAACGCGACCCGCAGCGGCTCGATGATGTCGCCCGTCGAGCCGGAGTGGGTGATCGCGATCGCCACGTCCTTGGCCCGCAGCTGTACCGCGTTGGTGACGGCGAGGTGCGGATCGCTGTGCGGGTGGGCTATGAGCCCGATGCGCAGCAGCTTCTGGGCCAGGTCCTGGGCGACGAGCCCGGAGGCGCCGACGCCGTAGATGTCGATCCGTCGGGCGGCGGCGAGCGCGGTGACGGCCGCGCCGAGCTGGACCGTGTCGAGCCCCGCCGCGGTGTCGGCGAGGGTCTGCTGTTCGTCGTAGGCGAGTTTCGCGACGACGTCCGCGATGGGGTCGTCGACCGCGATGTCCGCGGTGACGGCGGGGGCGCGGCCCGACTGCTGCTGGGCGGCGAGGCCCGCGAGCGCGAGGCGCAGGTCGCGGTAGCCGGGGTAGCCCAGCAGGCGGGCGGTGCGCACGACCGTGGCCTCGCTGGTGCCGGTGAGTTCGGCGAGGCCGGTGACCGTGAGGGCCGCGCAGCCGGCCGGGTCGCCGGCGACGGCCTCGGCGACCCGTTGCATGGAGCGGGTCATCGACGGGGCGAGCGTCCGCACCTTGGCCGCGAGGGCCGCCGGGGCGGGCGGAGCCTCACCGGCGAAAATTTCCTTCACGTTTTGGGTCACTTCTGAAAGATATTTTCTGCTGGGGTATGCGGTCAAGGGTGCGCACAATGGGTGCATGGATCCCACCAGCCATCCCGTCAGCCCCTTGGAGCAGGCGTTGCACGCGGCTCGCGCCCTTGTTCTCGCCGATCTCGTCGCGGGTGAGGTCGCCGAGGCGGATGTCGTCTCACTCGTGGAGGACTCGGTGGTGCAGCGCCGGTGGTGGGTCGAGCAGTGGCCGGAGGGCGTCGGCTATGTGGCCGGGCTCGTCGCCCAGGACGTACAGGACGCGTTGCTGGAGCGGTACGGGCGGTGGCCGCTGTGCCCGGTCTGCGGCTCGGGCGACCCGCACGCCCTCGATGTCGAGCCCGAGCTGGGGCCCGATCCGCACTGGGTCTGCCACAAGGCGGGCGTGAAGGTCGCCTCCGTGGGATGCCTGGGGTCGGCGACCGGCGAGACGCCGTCCTCGTGACCGTCTACATCGATCCGCCCACCTGGCCGGGGCACGGGCGGCTCTGGTCCCACCTGGTCAGCGATGTCTCGTACGACGAACTGCACGTGTTCGCCGCGGACTTGGGCGTACCCCCGCGTGCCTTCGAGCGCGACCACTACGACATCCCCTCCCACCGGTACGCCGACGCCGTGCGTGCCGGGGCGGTGGAGGTGAGCAGCCGCGAGGTGGTGCGGCTGCTGTACGGGGCGGGGTTGCGGCGGCGCAAGTACGCCGGCCGGTGACCGCGTCGGCCGATGAACCCGGCCGATGAACCCGGACGGGAGCCGGGGCGTCAGCCGGTGCGTGCGTACAGACGCAGGGCCGGATCCAGCTCGCGCAGCTCGTACGCGTACTGCTCCTCGTCCTCGCTCACCCGAGTGAACCCCGCCCGCGCGACCACCCGTTGGGAGGGGGCGTTGGTCCGCTCTATGGCCGCGAAGAGGATGTCGAGCTCGTCGCGGGCGAGGGCCCAGGTGGCGAGGGCGCGCAGGGCCTCGGTCGCGTAGCCGTGGCCGCGGGCGTTCTCGGCGAGGTCGTAGCCGACTTCCGCGCGGCGGTCCTCGTCGGGGGCGCCGTGGAAGCCCATGGCGCCGACCGCCCGCCCGTCCTCGGTCCGTACGAGCACGAACATGCCCCACTCCGGGCGGTGCACCCCGCTCTCGTACGCCTTCACGACCATTCCGGCGGCGTCCCGCGTGCCGTCGAAGGGGCCGCCCTCGATCCATTCGAAGCCGCCGGTGCCGCCCGCGCGCAGATCGACGGCGGCCGCCGGGCTGACTCCTTGGAGCGTGAGCCGTTCGGCCCCGATCACCAGGTTGTTGCTCCAGCGCCACTCGGTGAGCGGGGCGCGGCCGGGCAACTCGCCGCGGCCGGTCGCCCACAGGAGGGTGGGCCACGGGTCGGACCCCGGCCTGACGTGCGGAAAAATCCGGGAGAGTACGTCCGCGCAGAGCTCGGCCGGCGGCTCGTAGGCGATCCCGAGACCCTGCGCGATGTCATGCGTGTGCAGCAGCACCTCGGTGACGCCCATCGCGGCGAAGCCCTCGCGGTTGGCGCTGCGGAACGGGTACGGATGGAAGGCACGCACCTCGCGCGGCGTCGTGCGCACGGCGGCGGAGAGCAGCGCGCCGGTCGTCTCGATCACGTCGACGACCCCCGCGTTGTCGGTGCCGTCGTCCAGGGAGATCCCGAAGGGCACGTACGCCGTCGTGGCCCGCCCCGTCAACTGCCCCGCGTACGCGAGGAGATCGTCCGCGATGTGCTCGGCGGTCCTGCGGCAACTCCACTCGAGACGGCCCGCCCCGACCCCGTCCCAGTCCCGCCCGGCCACCGCCCGCAACAGCGCGGCGGCTCCCGCGACGGCTTCCTCCACCTGGTCCCCACCCATGGATCGCATGCGGCTGAGGATAGGCGCGGTCAGACGTCGTTACGCACTGGATTGTTGGTCCTGTCGGCGTTTTCGGCCTTCTTGTTCATGGACGCCACCACGCGGGAGGCCCGGGTACGGCGCTGCAGCCGCAGCGAGACGGCGGCCACCCCCATGCCCGTCACCGTCATGGCGGCGCCCGCCCAGGCCGTCGCCGTGTACCCGAGGCCCGCGTCGATGACCGCGCCGCCGACCCACGGGCCGCCGGTGTTGCCGAGGTTGAAGGCGGCCGTGGTGGTGGCCCCGGCCAGGGTGGGGGCGCTGCCCGCGACGTTGAACAGCCGGGCGTTGAGTGCCGGGGCGGTGAAGAAGCAGGTGACGCCGAGGAGGAAGGAAAGAGCCACGGCCGCGATCGCGTACTGGCCCAGGAGAGCGAGCGCCACGAGGACGGTGGTCGAGGCCGCGGTGCCCGAGAGGAGCACCGTGAAGAGGTGCGCGTCGGCGACCCGGCCGCCGATCGTCGTACCGATCAGCGCCCCGACCCCGAAGAGCGCGAGCACGCTCGGTACCCAGCCGTCGTCGAGCCCGGCGACATCGGTGAGCAGCGGCGAGAGATAGCTGAACGTGCAGAAGACCCCGCCCGCGGCGAGCATCACGAGCGCGACGGTGAGCCAGACCTGCGGGTCACGGTAGATGGTGACCTCCCGCCTGAGCTGCGGCTTCTCGGCGGGGAGCGGGATACGAGGAATGAGGGTGACGACCCCGACCAGGGCGATCGCGGAGGCCGCGCCGACGGCCCAGAACGCGGACCGCCAGCCGAGATGCCCGCCGAGGAAGGCACCGGCCGGGACCCCGAGCACGTTCGCGATCGACAGTCCGCCGATCATCACCGCGAGCGCACGGGCCCGGGCGGTCACCGGGACCATCGCGATCGCCACCGCCGCGCCCACCGCCCAGAAGCCCGCGCAGGCGAGGGCGCTGACGATCCGGGAGGCGAAGAGCACGGCGTACGTCGGTGCCAGCGCGCCGGCGATCTGGCCGAGCCCGAAGAGGGCGATGAGCGAGACGAGGGTGGTACGGCGGGGGAGACGGAGGGTGGCCACGGCGAGCAGCGGCGCCCCGACGACCATGCCTATGGCGAACGCCGATATGAGCAGACCCGCCCGCGGAATCGTGACACCCATGTCGTCGGCGATGGGCGGCAGGAGCCCCGAGAGCATGAACTCGCTGGTCCCGAGGGCGAAGACGGAGAGGGCGAGGATGTAGACGGCGAGAGGCATGCGGGGGCCGGTCGGTGGACCGGAGCGGGTCACTTGGCGTCCTTCCGTGGCGGGTTCGCCGATTCCGGGGCGGGTGCGGTGAGGTGGGCGAGCTCGCGCCGGATGTTCTCCCGGGCCCGCTCCTCCCACTCCCGTGTTCCGTACGGCGTTCTGAACAGCCGGGGCAGTTCGAGGAGTTGGCTCAGTACGGCCGCCCGGCCCGCCCGGAACGCCTCGTCCGGGACGAAGGCGTACTCCTCGCGGACCGCGGCGGTGTAGGCGGCGTACGTGTCCGGGGGCGAGGCGAGGATCGCCAGGTCGGCGTCGCACAGGACCTGGCCGTTGCGGTCGTCGTCGGTCGGGGCGTGGGTGACGGTGAGGCGGACGAGACGGCCGACCTCCGCGGTCCTGTCCTCCCGTACCCCGGCCTCGGGGAGGGCGCGTTCGGCGAGGCAGGCGGAGCGTTCCTCGTTCTCGGAGCGGTCGGGAAGGTAGACGGCGTCGTGGAACCAGGCGGCGAGGCGGACGAGGGCGGGGTCGTCCGCGTACTCCTCCAGTACGTCGATGTGGTCGAGGACCGCGGTGAGGTGCGCGACCGTGTGGTAGCGGCGCCGCGGCTCCTGCCAGCGGGTGAGGAGGTTGTCCGCGTACGGGGCCGGGTCGGGGCCGCCGGGGGAGCGGGCGCCGTCGAGGGCATGGGTCCAGCGGGTGCGCAGCGCGTCGAGGTCGGGCATGCGTCGATTCTCCCGCCTGGGCCCCGCTGTCCCTAGGGCCTGTCCGGCGGATCAAGTCGGAGGGCAGCGGCGGTGCCTCATCGCCGCAGATGGGCGTGCCAAGCCCCGCGTCTGCGGCATGATCCGCCGGACAGGCCCCAGGGCCTGTGGGGATTCGGGGCGGAGCCCCGGCGGTCCGTCCTCGCCGGAGGGGGAGGCCTTCTCGCGGTGGGCGGCGACCGCGGCGTACGCTGGGATTGGACTAGACCTGTAGTCGCCCCAGAGGAAGAGGTCCCATGAGCGAGCGCAAGCGTGCAGTCCTGGAGGTGATCGCCCTCGGCGTGGAGGACGCGGTCGCCGCCCAGGCCGGAGGCGCCGACCGGCTGGAGTTGGTCACCGACATGGCCGCCGACGGGCTCACCCCGCCGGTGGAGACCTTCGCCGGGATCCGCGCCGCCGTCGACATCTCGCTGCGCGTGATGCTGAGGCGCTCGGACGGCTTCGCGGCGGGCGGCGCCGAGGACGTCGACGCGCTGGTACGGGTCGCGGGGGAGATGAGGGCCGCGGGAGCGGACGAGTTCGTGCTCGGGTTCCTCGACGAGCACGGCGGCCCCGACCTGCCCGTCGTGGAACGGATCCTCGCCGAACTGGACGGCTGCCCCTGGACGTTCCACCGCGCGATCGACCGCGCCGCCGACCGCGACTCCCTGCGCAAGCAGCTCGCGGACCTGCCGGGCCTGGACGCGTACCTCACGGCGGGCTCCCCGGACGGCGTGGACGACGGTTTCCCGACCCTCCTCGCCGAGGCCACCCGCCGCACCGAACCCGGTTACGAGCCCCGGATCATGGTGGGCGGCGGACTGCGTCTCGATCACGTTCCTCGGCTGAAGGCCGCGGGGATCGACGCCTTCCACATCGGTGGGGCAGCCCGGCCCGGTGGGTGGCACGGCCCGGTGGCGGTGGAGGTCGTACGGGAGTGGCGGGAGGCCCTGGACGCGTGACGGCCGACGCGGCCGGCCGGGTCCGCCGGCTGTTCACGCCACGGGGTCGGCGCGCTTGAGCCGCGGTGGGCCTTCGTGTTCACCGTCGGTTCCCCGGCCTCCTGGACGCGCTGCTGAAGTCCCTGCCCGACCAGGGACAGGGACTGGCCGTGGACTAGCCCAGCTGCGCCGGCAGTGGGGCCGCGTGGGTGACGAGCAGGCCCGAGACCGCTCGGGTCAGCGCCACGTACAGGCGCCGCAGGCCGGTGCGTTCGTCCGGTTCGCCGTCCACCACGGCTTGCGGCTCGTCCAGGACCACGTAGTCGTACTCCAGGCCCTTGGCGAGCGAGGCCGGGACCAGGGTGAGGCGGGTTTGCGCCGTCGTCTCCTCGCCGGGGCCCAGGTAGGTCAGGCCCGCCGTCGTCAGCGCCTCGGTGAGCGCCGGGATCCGGGCGTCGGCGGCGATGAGACCGATCGAGCCCTCGTTGCGCAGCAACTCCTCGCAGGCGCCGACGACCTGCTCGTCGGCGGTCGTCGGGCGTACCTCGAAGAAGCCGGGGTTCTCGCGGACCGACGCCACCGGGGTGAGGCCCGGAGCGATGTGCGGCAGCAGCCGGGAGGCGTAGGTGATGACGTCGGTGGGGACGCGGAAACCGGCGGTCAGCTCCTCGATCACCGCTTCGCCCTTGCCGAGGTGGGCGAGCGCCTCGTCCCAACTCCGCGTCGCCCAGGGGGTCGTGCCCTGCGCGAGATCACCGAGCACGGTCGCCGAACCCGTCGTGCAGCGCCGCCCCACCGCCCGGTACTGCATCGGCGACAGATCCTGCGCCTCGTCGAGCACGACATGGCCGAGGGAGTGCGTGCGCCGGACGAGATCGGTGGCCTCGTCGATCAGCACGGCGTCGGCGGCGGACCACTTGGCCGACTTCACCGACCGCACCGCCTTCGCCCAGAGGATCTCCTTCTGCTCGTCCTCGTCGAGGAGCCCCTTCGCGTGGACGGCGAGGAAGTCGGCGTCGGTGAGCAGCCGCAGGACCAGCTTGGCGGGGTCGACCGGCGGCCAGATCGCCTTGACGGCCGCCTTCACCGCGGTGTTGCGGGCGACGGCGTCCTGCACCCGGTCGTCCGGGGCCTCGCCCGAGCGCTCCATCTGGACCAGCACGGCGTGCGCGATCCGCTGCGGAAGGGCTTCGTGGGCGGCGCCGTACCGGATGTCGCGGTCCAGCAGTTCCTGGACGATCGTCTCCAGTTCGTACGCCGGGACGCGCCAGCGCCGCGAGCCGCGCACGACCACGACGCCCTCGGTCGGGAGCGTCACGTGCGAGCGGACGGCCCGGCGCAGCACCTCGGCCATCCGGGCGTCGCCCTTGACGACGGCGGCGGTCGCGTCGTCCGTCCCGCGTACCTCCACATGCGCGACCAGGTCGTCGACCGTCGCCTGCTTGACCTCCAGCTCGCCCAGCGCGGGCAGCACCTGCTCGATGTAGTGCAGGAAGGACTTGTTCGGCCCGATGACCAGGGTGCCGGTGCGGGCGAGGCGCTCCCGGTGGGCGTAGAGGAGGTAGGCGACGCGGTGCAGGCCGACGGCCGTCTTCCCGGTGCCGGGGCCGCCCTGCACGCACACGGAGCCCGCGAGACCCGACCGTACGATCTCGTCCTGCTCCGGCTGGATGGTCGCCACGATGTCCCGCATCGGGCCGACGCGCGGGCGCTCGATCTCCTGCTGGAGCAGCTTGCTGGTGGCCGCGGCCTCGGAGGGGTCGGACAGGTGCTCGTCCTCGTAGGCCGTGAGGTCGCCGCCGGTGTATCCGAAGCGGCGGCGCAGTCCGACGTCCATCGGGTCCTTCTTCGAGGCCCGGTAGAACGGCTGTGACACCGGCGCGCGCCAGTCGATGACCATCGGGTCGCCCTCGGCATCGTGCACATGCCGGCGCCCGATGTAGAAACGCTCGCCCTCCGCGCCCTCCGCCTTGTCGGCGCCGGGCGCGTGCAGGTAGTCGAGGCGGCCGAAGAACAGCGGGGTGTGGCTGAGGTCGGCGAGGGACTTGATCCGCTCGTCGATCTGGCGGGCGAGGATCTGGGCGTTCACCCAGTTCGCGGCGACGTCGCTGATGTCGAGGTTCTCCACGTCCTCGCGCATCGCGCGCAGTGCCGCACGGGACTCGCCGAGGTGGGCGCGCTCGCGGGAGAGGGGGTCGTGGGCGGGTGGGGTGGACAACGTGGAGCCTCCGGAAGACCTGCTGCGTGTGAGTGGGTACGGCGGTCGAGCCGTTGGATGCTGTCCGGTTTCCGGCCGGGCGGCGGCACTCCGTCGAGGGAGGCGGGCAAGAGCGGAGATTCTAGGTCAGGGGAGGAGGTCCGGGCCAACTCTTTTCCGCGGCATCGTTCGCGGCATCGTTCGCGGTGTCATGCGCGGCATCAGGGATGCGAGCCCCGGATCCCTAGGGGTCGCCGTCCGTCGTGAGGCGTACACGCAGAGGCCTGGAGGTGTACGAGGGGGCCACCGAGGTTCGGTCCATAGGCCGACGCCATTTGGGGTCACGGATTCCATGATGGATACATGAGCGCAGCAACCTTCACCCCAGGCCCTTCCCAACGCGGTCCCGCCGCTCGTGGCGCGACCGCCTTCTCCCCCGTTCACCACCACCACCGTGTCGGCGACGCCCTGCACGCCGTCAAGGTCTTCGTGGGCGCGGCGTTCGGCGTGGTGCTCCTCGGTGAGTACGAGGAGGAGGCGGGCGTACGACGACGGTGAGCCGTTCGCCGGGGTGAACCGTCCCGGCACTAGGGTCACTCCGTGTTTCACCGGAACGTGACCGATCGCTCACCCAACGAAGTCCCCCCGTACTCCGTCCCCCGTTTCTCCGCCTCCCCCCGTTCCCCCGCCTCCCTTTTTCCCGTCCTTCTGCTGGCGACGTCCCTCGCCGCGTTCGTCGCTCTGTGTCTCCTCCGGCGCACCCCGATGGCCGACGCGCTCGTCTACCGGGCCGAGGGTGCGGCCGTCGTCCACGGCACGGATCTCTACCGGTTCACCGTCACCGAGTGGCAGCTGCCCGCCACGTACCCGCCCTTCGCGGCACTCGTCTTCGTCCCGCTGGCCTGGCTCCCGCTGTCCGTCCTCAAGGCGGTCTGCGTCGCCGGGAACGTGGTTTTGCTGGCCGTACTGGTCCGGCTCTCCTGCCGTCTCGCGGGCCTGCCGACACGCCTGCCCGTGCTCTGCGCCGCCACCGCGCTCGCCCTGTGGCTCGAACCCGTCTTCCAGACCGTGCTCTTCGGCCAGATCAACCTCGCCGTCGCCTGCCTGATCCTCTGGGACCTGACCCGGCCGCCCGGCGCCCCGGGCAAGGGCATCGCCCTCGGCATCGCGGCCGGGGTGAAACTGACCCCGGCCGTCTTCGTCGCGTATCTGCTGCTCAAGGGCCGGCGACGGGAGGCGGCGACCGCGTCCGCCGCCTTCGCCGGGACCGTACTGCTGGGCGCGCTCGTCCTTCCCGCCGCGAGCGTCGACTTCTGGACCCGGCGGCTCTACGAGACCGGCCGCGTCGGCAAGGTGTGGATCGTCGACAACCAGTCGCTCCAGGGGCTGATCGCCCGCGCGCTGGGGGACCCGGCGCCGGGTCCGCTGTGGGCCGCGCCCGCGCTGGCCGTCGCGGCGGCGGGACTGTGGCTGGCCCGCCGCGCGCGCACCGACCGCGAGGGCGTCCTCGTCACCGCCCTCACGGCCCTGCTGATCTCACCCATCAGCTGGTCCCACCACTGGGTGTGGTGCGTCCCGCTGATCGCCGTGCTGTACGCCGGACACGGCGCGTGCCTAGCCGCCGCCACCGCCCTCGTCTTCGCGGCCCGCACCCTCTGGCTGGTCCCGCACCAGGGTGATCTGGACCTGGCTCTCCCCTGGTGGCAGCAGCCGTTCGCCTCGCCGTACCCCCTGCTGGGGCTGGCGCTGCTGGTTCAGTTGTCGGTCAGGAGCTCGTCGGCGTCGACGATCCGGTAGGCGTACCCCTGCTCCGCCAGGAACCGCTGCCGATGCGCGGCGAAGTCCTGGTCGATGGTGTCGCGGGCGACGACGGAGTAGAAGTGCGCCTGGTGGCCGTCGGCCTTCGGGCGCAGCACACGGCCAAGCCGCTGGGCCTCCTCCTGGCGCGAGCCGAAGGTGCCCGACACCTGGATGGCGACGGTCGCCTCCGGCAGGTCGATGGAGAAGTTGGCGACCTTCGACACGACGAGCACGCTGATCTCGCCCTCCCGGAAGGCGTCGAACAGCTTCTCCCGCTGGGCGTTGCTGGTCTCGCCCTTGATGACGGGCGCGTTCAAGTGCTCGCCCAGCTCGTCGAGTTGGTCGATGTACTGGCCGATCACGAGGATCTGCTGCCCCGCGAACTTCCGTACCAGCGCCTCGGTGACCTTCCGCTTGGTGGCGGTCGTCGCGCAGAAGCGGTACTTCTCCTCGGCTTCGGCGGTCGCGTACGCGAGCCGCTCGGAGTCGGTGAGGTTGACGCGGACCTCGACACAGTCGGCGGGAGCGATGTACCCCTGCGCCTCGATCTCCTTCCAGGGCGCGTCGAACCGCTTCGGCCCGATGAGCGAGAAGACGTCCGACTCGCGCCCGTCCTCGCGGACCAGGGTCGCGGTCAGGCCGAGGCGCCGGCGCGCCTGGAGATCGGCCGTGAACTTGAAGACGGGCGCGGGCAGCAGGTGCACCTCGTCGTAGACGATGAGTCCCCAGTCCCGGGAGTCGAAGAGTTCCAGGTGGGGGTAGACGCCCTTCCGCCTGGTCGTCAGCACCTGGTAGGTGGCGATGGTGACCGGGCGGATCTCCTTCTTCGTCCCGCTGTACTCGCCGATCTCGTCCTCGGTCAGCGAGGTCCGCTTCACCAGCTCGTGCTTCCACTGCCGGGCGGAGACGGTGTTGGTGACGAGGATGAGGGTGGTGGCCTTGGCCTGCGCCATGGACCCGGCGCCGACGAGCGTCTTCCCCGCTCCACAGGGCAGGACGACGACGCCCGACCCGCCGTGCCAGAAGTTCTCCACGGCCTGCTTCTGGTAGGGCCGCAGCGCCCAGCCGTCCTCCGCCAGCTCGATCGGGTGCGCCTCCCCGTCGACGTATCCGGCGAGGTCCTCGGCCGGCCAGCCCAGCCTCAGCAGGGTCTGCTTGATCTGCCCGCGCTCGGAGGGGTGCACGGCCACGGTGTCCGGGTCGATCCGGTTGCCGACGAGCGGGATGATCCGCTTCGACCGCAGGATCTCCTCCAGGACGGGCCGGTCGGTGGTGGTCAGGACCAGGCCGTGGGCCGGGTGCTTGCTGAGGGTGAGGCGCCCGTAACGGTCCATCGTCTCGGCGATGTCGACGAGTAGCGCGTGCGGCACGGGGTAGCGGCTGAACTCGACGAGCGCGTCGACGACCTGCTCGGCGTCGTGGCCCGCGGCGCGCGCGTTCCACAGGCCGAGCGGCGTCAGCCGGTAGGTGTGGATGTGCTCGGGCGCCCGCTCCAGCTCGGCGAACGGCGCGATGGCCCGGCGGCAGGCGTCGGCCTGCTCGTGGTCGACTTCCAGGAGCAGGGTCTTGTCGCTCTGGACGATGAGGGGTCCGTTCACACCCGTCCCTTTCTGCGTGCCGTCACCCCGCGCGGATGACCGGCCAAACGTCCAGTGTGCCTCACGGAGCGGTGATCACGGCTGGTCGTCGGCGAGCTCGGCGACCCCGGTCACACGGTGCAACGGATACGTGCGGACTTCGTCCGCGGTGTGGTCGTACGCCGTGACGAAGCCGCCCTCCACCCGGATCGGGGCGATCACGCGCTGGCTGGCGGCGCCCTCGGCGTTCACGTACCCGATCCACACCGCCTCGCCGGTCATGACGGCGGCCTGCATGGTGGCGAGGGTCTCGGCGGAACTGGTGCGCGGCAGCTCGCCGTTGCCCGGCGTCTGTGCCTGCGCGTCCTTGCGCGGGGTCGTGGAGGCCAGGTCACCGGCGCGGATGGCGCGGATCGCGGCGCCGAGGAGCGTGGCGTCGGGCACCGGCGGGCCGTCCGGCACGGGCACGGGGGCGGAGCGCGCCGGGGTGCGGTGGGCGTGGGCGCGGGTGATCAGCACATCGCCCTCGGCGGACTCCGCGGCGGGCGCGAAGCCCATGGAGCGCAGGCCCTCCAGCAGGGCCGCCGGGTCGGCCTGGGCGGCGAGCACGGTGGGCGCGAGGCGGCGCAGCCGCAGCCCCTGCGAGCGCTTGTCGGCGAGGATCTCGCTCAGCAGCGCGTCATCGTCGCAGCGGACGTACGCCGAGGCCGCCCCGATCCGCAGATGGCCGTGCTTACGGGCCACGTCGTCGATCAGATAGGCGAGGGGCTGCGGCACGGGCGTGCGGGAGTGCGCCGTGAGGAACGCGTGCAGGTCCGAGGCCGAACGGCCCGCGTCCAGGGCCCGCCGTACCGACCCCGGGGTGAAGCGGTAGACCGTCGCCCCGCCCTTCGACTCGACGTCCGCGAGCACGCCGAGCGTGTCGGCGAGGGGGCGCTCCAGCGGGCCGGGGGCGACGGCGGTCAGATCGGCCTGGAGGAGGACGTGGTCCAGGGGCTCGGGCAGCAGCGGGGCGAGGAGCCGTGCGGCGTGCGTGGCGGCAGCGGCCTGCTCGGCCGGGGAGGGCGGGGTCTCGGAGAGGGGGGCCTCGCCCGCGGGGCGGTGGTGCTTGTGCGCGGGGAGTTTGTCGCCGGGACCGGACGGGGCGGGCGTCCCGCTCTCCCGGGCGCTCGCCGCCGGCAGCCCCAGCAGCGCCCGCCCCTGCGCCGAGAGCGCGCCCCGGCCGGTGATCCCCAGCTGCTCCGACTCCGACAGGGTCCACCGGGCGAGCCGGGCCCGCAGATCCTCGGCCGTGCTCCGGTCCCCGCGCAGCGGACGCTCCCACTGGAGGCGGGCGAGGACCGAGTCCGGGGTGGCGGCGGCGCCCTCGGGCAGGGTGGCGAGGAGGGCCAGGACGCGGTGGCGGACCTCGGGGGCCGCCGAGCGGTCAAGGCCGGGGCCCAGCGCCGACAACGTGCGCTCCTTCGTGTCCCGCCCGCCGATCAGACCCGCCGTACGGGTCGCGGCCAGCCACGCCGAGGCGAGGGTGGCCCACCGCTCGGCCGCGGGTCTCTCCAGCCACTCGTCGTAGGCGGGGGTGGCCGCGTACCGTTCATCGGCCTCTCCGTCCGAGGCCAGCAGCCCCGCCGCGTAGGCGAGCTCGACCCAGAACGCGGCCACCGGCTCCGCGACGTCGAGCGCCACCGCCGTCCGCTTCAGATCCCGCACGCTGAGCCCGCCGGCGCGCAGTACGGCGGGCCCGCCCTCGTGCCAGTCCTTGAGCAGCTCCTCGACGGTGGCGAGCGCCGTGTACGCCTGGCCCGCCGCCGCACTGTCCACAACCTGTGGACGGTGTGTCCGCGCGACCTCGACCGCCGGGGCCACCGGCTCCGTCGCCCGGTGCGCGCGGCCCGCCCGCAGATGCAGGGCGACCTCCCGGGGCAGTACGACCGTGCCGGGCGCCGTCGGCAACAGCAGCCCGCGGTCGATCAGCCAGCGCAGGTGGCGTGCCGGGTCGGCGGTCACCTGGCCGTACGGCGGCCCCCACACCAGCCGGGACAGCACGTTCAGCGCCTCGGCCGGGGCGGTGTCGAGGAGCGCCGACATCGCCGCCCGGTCGGTGAACAGCGCGGTGAGCGAGGCGACGGCGGAGACGGAGTCGTGCGTGGTCGCCAGTCCGGCCTCGGCCACGATCTCCTGGATGCGACCCGGCGACATCCCGGCCGTGGCCTCGGCGACGGTCGGCCCCAGGCCGGTGGGCGACGGGTGCTGGGGGGACGGTGCGAGCAGCTCGCGCGCCGTCCGTACGAGGCGCAGACGGTCGTCGGGGCCCCATACGAGGGCCTGTTCGCGGAGCGTCCCCAGAGCGCGCGGGAACGCCGCCGTGACCGCCGGGTCGTTGTCGTCGCCCGCCAGCAGTGCGAGCAGTTCGTCGCAGGCCGCCGGGTCCGACGCGACGGCGAGGGCCTCCGCGGTCTGGAGCGCGAACCGGTCCAGGCGCTCCAGGGCGCGGACCACCGAGGCGCGGGTGCCGGCGCGGGTGGCGAGCTGGGTGAGGTCCGTGGGGACGGGGGTGATGAGGTCGGGGCGGGTGCGCAGGAGGGCCGACAGGGAGGCGTCGTCGCGGGCGCGGAGGGCTTCCGCGAGGGAGCGCGGAGCGGTGCCCTGCCCTGCGGGGTCCGGGGATCGGTCCGGCGTGGGGTGCTCCTCTGTGCTCATCCGCTCAACGGTAGTGGTTTCTCGCCCCCGCCGCCCCTACCCGTCCCACCCCCGGGGCTACGCCCCGGACCCCGGGTGTGTTGTCCGGCCGGGGGCGGAGCCCCAGAACTCGGGGTGTACGCGGTACCGTCGTGGCCGCGGGGTTTACAACGTGCGCGCCCCGGAGGGGACTTCGTGGGGATTGAGAGCGACCAGCTCGTATTCGACTATCTGAGCCGCGTCGGAGACCTGGCCCAGCAGCGTCAGCTGCCCTCGGCCACCCGCATGCGACTCGTGTCGGAGCTGCGCAACGAGATCGACCGGCGCAGGGCGAAGGCCCCCGTCGACAGCCCGGCCGCAGTCCGCCGCATCCTCACCCGCCTCGGCACCCCGGACGACATCGTCGCCGCCGCCCGCGAGGGCGCCTCCGAGGCCGGTACCGACGCCTGGGCCGCCGTCCCCACCCAGCGCGCGGGCGAGGGCGACGACCGCCCCAAGGGGCTGCGCCGAGTCGTCCCGAGGCCGCGCCCGGCGGAACCGAAACCCACGCCCCGCCCCACCGGGGCCGACGGCGCCCCCTCCCCGCCCCACCTCGCGAGCATGGACGAACTGGGCGACAGCTCCGCGGATCCGGACTGGTGGCGCAAGGACAGCAGCCCGTTCGGGCTGGGGGACAGCGTGCCGGGATTCGTCGGCGGCGTGGAGATCCCCGAACTGCTCAAGCCGCCACCGAAGCACGCGGACGCGGACGAGGGCGTCGACGACGACGGCCCCGAGAAGGCGCCCAAGGCCGAGAAGGCCGCCCCCGTCGAAGAGGCTGACGTCGCCGTCGCGCCCCGTCGCCGGCTTCCCCGCCCGGGCGACTGGAGCAACCCCCTCCTCCTGCTCGCCGCCGTCCTCCTCGTCGTCGGCGCCGCCCTCGGCAACTGGTTCGCCCTCGGTCTCGGCTGGCTCATCGCCTGGGCCTCCCGCCGACTGAGCCCCGTCGAGTCGAAGTGGGCCGTGCTCGGCATGCCGGGGTTGGCCGTGACGGCGGGCGTCGTCTGGCTGTGGGGCCGTACGGACGGCCGCTGGGGCGATCCGATCGTCAAGGGGCACATGAACGAGGCGGTCGCGCAGACCTGGCCGTGGGTGGTGCGGGGCGCGGCCGTGGCCTCGGCGCTGTACCTGGTGTGGCGCTCACAGCGACGCCGCTGACCCACGCGGCCGGCCGGCACCGCTGACGGGTGCCGCCGACCGGCCTCGGACCGCCACCGGGCACATGGGCACAATGGTCCATATGCCTATCGCATCGACGACGCCCCGGACTTCCCGCCCCCTGACCGTCGGCTTCGACCTCGACATGACGCTGATCGACTCCCGCCCAGGCATCCACGCCTGCTACCGGGCGCTCTCGGAGCGCACGGGGACGTACATCGACTGCGACCTGGCCATCACGCGGCTCGGACCGCCGCTGGCGGAGGAGCTGATCAACTGGTTCCCGGCGGACGAGGTGCCCGCGATGGCCGACCTCTACCGCGCGATGTACCCCGTGCACGCCATCACCGGCACGCTCGCGATGCCCGGCGCCCGCGAGGCCGTCGCGGCGGTGCGGACCGCGGGCGGCCTCGCGGTCGTCGTCACCGCGAAGTGGGAGCCCAACGCCAAGCTGCATCTGGATCACCTGGGCATCGACGCCGACGCGGTCGTCGGCGACCTGTGGGCCGAGCAGAAGGCGCAGGCGCTGCGGGAACACGGCGCGAGCGTGTACGTCGGCGACCACACCGGCGACGTCCGTGGCGCGCGCACCGCGGACGCGTACTCCGTCGCGGTCGCCACCGGCCCCTGCGACGCGGCGGAGCTGCGCGCGGCGGGCGCGGACGTCGTGCTGGCCGACCTGACGGAGTTCCCGGCGTGGCTGAGCGACTACCGCGGGGACTACCGCGAGGCCGTACGGGCCTGAATCGCGCGGGCCTGACGGCGTCCCGCGGCGACGGACCGCAGCACCCCCGCCGCGGCGACCAGGAAGCCGACGCCCATGAGCATGCTCAAGCCGAACATGTACGTCGGAAAAGCCTTCGTATGCAGGAGTAGTGGGGCCACGGTGACGAGTGTGGCCACGGCTCCGATGAAGAACACGATGGCACCGGCACGGATCAGCCGGTCACCTGGTTCGGCGGAATTCGGTTGGGTTTTGTCACGCACCGGACCAGGGTAGTTCCCAGCGCGAAGGAACAATCCGGCGACGTCTTGTCACCGGCCCCGGGACCATTAGCCTTGGTACCGGCGGGTCCGACGACCCGCTGTAGTGCTATCCGGGGCAGTTTCCGGCCGTTGCCCGTGCAACGGTCCCGATTGCGCGCCCGAGCAGTTTCCAGAGCAGTTTCCGACGAGTACGAGGACGAGGACAGACGTGCCTACCGGCAAGGTCAAGTGGTTCAACAGCGAGAAGGGCTTCGGCTTTCTCTCCCGCGACGACGGCGGCGACGTCTTCGTTCATTCCTCGGTCCTGCCCGCCGGAGTAGATGTGCTCAAGCCCGGCCAGCGCGTGGAGTTCGGTGTCGTCGCCGGCCAGCGCGGTGACCAGGCTCTTTCGGTGAGCATCCTGGACCCGACGCCCTCCGTCGCGGCCGCCCAGCGCCGTAAGCCGGACGAACTGGCCTCCATCGTGCAGGATCTGACGACCCTTCTCGAGAACATCACGCCGATGCTGGAGAAGGGCCGCTACCCCGAGAAGGCCTCCGGCAAGAAGATCGCGGGCCTCCTGCGAGCGGTCGCCGACCAACTCGACGTATAGCCCCATGCAGGAGCCGAACCGAGGACACTTGGGCCCTTAGTGTCCTCGGTTTCCGAGCAGGGTGTCCCCGCGGCGGATTCGTCAACGGCATGCGCCCGTCGGCCGGGGTCAGGGGAATGACAGGGCGTCGGGTCCGAGCGCGGGGACCAGTCCTTCGGCGGCGGCGCGGGTGAGCAGGCCCCGGATCGCCGCGTAGCCGTCGTCTCCGAGGTCGGCGGTGAACTCGTTGACGTACAGGCCGATGTGCTGGTCGGCGACGGCCGGGTCCATCTCCTGGGCGTGTTCGAGGACGTAGGGGCGGGAGGCCTCCGGGTCGTCCCAGGCGGCGCGGACCGAGGCGCGGGCGGCGTCGGCGAGAGTCTTCAGACGCTCCTCGCCCAGCGAGCGCTTGGCGATGATCGCGCCGAGCGGAATGGGCAGTCCGGTCGTGCGCTCCCAGTGCTCGCCCATGTCGGCGAGCTTGTGCAGCCCGTAGTTCTGATACGTGAAACGGGCCTCGTGGATGACGAGTCCGGCGTCGACCTTCCCGTCCCGCACCGCCGGCATGATCTCGTGGAAGGGCATGACGACGATCTCGCCGACCCCGCCGGGAACCGTGTCCGCGGCCCACAGACGGAAGAGCAGGTAGGCGGTCGACCGCTCGCTCGGAACGGCGACCGTGCGCCCGGTCAGGTCCGCGTCCGGTTCACGGGTGAGGACCAGGGGCCCGCAGCCCCGGCCCAGCGCGCCCCCGCACGGCAGCAGCGCGTACTCGTCCAGGACGTACGGCAGCACGGCGTACGACACCTTCAGCACGTCGAACTCGCCGCGCTCGGCCATGCCGTTGGTGATGTCGATGTCCGCGAAGGTCACGTCGAGCGCGGGTGCGCCCGGGACACGGCCGTGGGCCCAGGCGTCGAAGACGAAGGTGTCGTTCGGGCAGGGCGAGTACGCGATCTGCAGCGTCTTCTCAGGGCTGGTGGTCTGGGTCATGTGGGTTCCAACTCTCCAGGACGGGCGCGAGCTTCCCGAACGCCTCGGTGAGGGCCGCGAGAGCCTCGCCGATGCGCCAGGCGGCGCGGTCGCGCGGGCCGACGGGGTTGGAGACCGCGCGCATCTCCAGTACGGGCACACCGTGCGCGGCGGCCGCCTCGGCCACGCCGAAGCCCTCCATGGCCTCGGCGAGGGCGCGGGGGTGGCGGGCGCGCAGCTCGGCGGCGCGCTCGGCGCTGCCGGTCACGGTGGACACGGTCAGTACGGTTCCGGCACGTCCACCCGTGGCCGACACGACCTCTCGTACGAGTGATCGCGGCGGACGGTGGCTGACGGTCCCGAAGCCGAGCTCGGTGACCGGCAGGAACCCGTCCGCGGTCTCGGCACCCAGATCCGCCACGGTGATCTCGTCGGCGACGACGAGGGATCCCACCGGGGCCTGAGGCTGAAAACCGCCCCCGATCCCGGTGGAGACGACGAGGTCGTAGGGGGCGCCGTCCAGGGCGGCCGCGGTGAGCGCGCCCGCGGTGGACGAGGCTGCCGGAGCGGGCCCCACCCCGGCGGCCAGCAGATCGAGGGTCACGCGGGCGGCGGTGCCGCCGCTGAGGGCCGGGGACAGCCGCTCCAGGGCCGCGCCGGGCAGCCGCAGCGAACGGCCGGTGGCAGCGAACGCCCCGGCCACCGCGTCCCTCTCGACAGGAACCGCGGTGGCCACCAGCACCTTCAGCCCAGCGGCAGCGATCAGACGTCCTTCTTGAGCTTGAAGGACCACAGCCCGGTCACCGTCTTGTCGCCCTCCTTGATGGAGACGAGCGTGGAGTTGCCGCTCGCGCCGTACTGCGCGTTGAAGAACACGCTGCCCGGGATCGTGCGGTACGTCTTCTTGCTGGAGTCGGTGAGCGGCTGACCGTTCATCAGGATCGTCCAGCCGTTGTCGGCGATCTTCGGGTCCACGCCGAACCGGACGGTCTCGTCGGGGTCGACCTTGATGGACTTGATGTCCGTGCCCTTGAGGCACTTGGCCAGGTCCGCGGTCTTCACCTCCTTGCCGTCGTTGTAGCAGTCGGTCTCGGAGCTCACGGAGTTCTTGCCGACCGTGATGGTGGCCAGCGGCGTCGGCTTGTCACAGGCGGACAGGACGAGAAGTCCGGCGGAAACGGCGCCGAGAGCGGCAACGGCGCGACGGCGATGTCCATTGGCGGCTCTGCCGCGGGGCAGGGAGGTCATGGCCGAAGGCTATCGGGCACGTCCACCGCTCTCCCCACGTGGGGTACGGCGTGCCGCCGTCAGGCCACGCGTGGCCGCGTCGGCCCCCCGTGCCGCGCCGCGCCGAGCAGACCCCGCACGGTCGTCAGCCATCCGACGGCGACGATCGCGGCGGCCACGGACAGGCCGAGCGTGCCGTTGAGAGGCAGCACGATGCCGATCGCGCCGCCGAACACCCAGGCCACCTGCAACAGCGTCTCCGAGCGCGCGAACGCCGACGTACGGACGAGTTCCGGCACGTCCCGCTGGATCAGCGCGTCCAGGGAGAGCTTGGCGAGCGCCTGCGAGAACCCCGCGACCGCCGTCAGACAGGCCACCAGGACGGCGCCGAAGAAGAGGGCGGCGGTGATCGCGGCCCCCAGCACACACGCGACGACCGTCACGATGATGATCTCCGGGGCACGCGATTTCAGCCAGGCCCCGACCGCCGTGCCGAGCGCGTTGCCCGCGCCCGCCGAGACGCCCACGATCCCCAGCGAGACGGCCGCGCTCTCGCCGGTGAGCGGGTGCTCGCGGAGCAGGAAGGCGAGGAAGAAGATCAGGAAGCCGGAGAGACAGCGCAGGGCGGCGTTGGCGCCGAGAGCGTGGGTGACGGCCGTACCGACGGTACGCAGCCCCGGCCGCTGCAGCTTGTCCTTGATGAGGTGCGGTCCGTGCAGGTGCTCCTCGTCGGCGGCCAGCAGCGCCCGGTCCTCGCCCTTGGCCGAGTCGACCTTGGGCGGCAGCGTGAACGACAGGAATGTTCCCGCGATGAAGATGACGAAGGCGCCGTAGAGCGGATAGCGCGGGCCGAGGGCCTGCAACCCCGCCCCGATCGGCGCGGCGACACCGGTGGCCAGGAGTCCGCCCAGGGTGACCCGGGAGTTCGCCTTCACCAGGGAGAACCGGGGTGGCAGCAGCCGTGGCACCACGGCACTTCGCACGACCCCGTACGACCTGGACGCGACCAGCACCCCCAGCGCGGCGGGATACAGCTCCAGGCTGCCGGTCACGACCGCGCCCGACAGCAGCAGCGCGAGCATGGCCCGGGCGAACATCGCGCCCGCCATCGCGGCCCGGCGGCCGTGCGGGAGACGGTCCAGCAGCGGGCCGATCACCGGGGCGAGGACGGTGAAGGGCGCCATGGTGATGGCGAGGTAGAGAGCGACACGTCCGCGTGCCTCGTCGGTGGGTACCGAGAAGAAGACCGTCGAGGCGAGCGCGACGGTGATCATGACATCGCCGGCGCCGTTCACCGCGTGCAGTTCGATCAGTTTCCCGAGCCCGGATTCGCCCGCCCCGTGGGCGTGCGTCACCTTGCGGATCCCGCGCGCCGTTCCGGTCACCGGGAAGTGCAGGGCGCGGCCCATCGCGCGGACGGAACCGGTCATCCGGCCCGATCCGCTGTTTCTGGTGCCCCCCTTGGCAGCGCCGATCCCGGCGGTTCCCTGGGGCGACCTCGCGGCTGCCACTCCGCAATAGTGCCCCGAGAAGTGCGTACGTAGTGCGGTTACCACGCGTATAGCGGCCGAGTGGGCTGGTGACGGGCCCGACGCGGGTCGCGTGTCGGGGTCGAGAACCGGACCGGGTCGGGGGCGGGGAGCGATTTCCGGCCGACCGCGACGGTTGTGCGAGGTTCTTTTCGATCCGTACGAGAGGGGGCGTGGGGTGGGAAAACACCGCATCGTGGCGGCCCGGAAACCCGGCGCGGAGTGCGGAAGCGCCCCGCCGGTGTGGGCCCAGGGCTCAGGAGAAGGTAGCGTGCGTAGCGCGCCTGCGGCGGTTGTTCTCGGCCGCGCGCCTCTCGGTCATCCCGCAGAATGGATGACGTAGGTGCGCCCGAGTGCGATCGGGCGCGGACGTCGACGCGGCCCACCGGTCCGCTCCGTCCGCACTCCCGCCGAGGAATGGCGCACCCGTGAGACGGCGTAGGAGAGAAGCGATACCTGTGAGCGCAGCGACAACGCGAAGCCGCACCCCCGACCGCCTGTGCGCCGAGGCCGTCGACCTCGCGCGCGCCGCCGCCGAGGAGGCCGCCGCCCCCGGCGTCGTCGGCGAGCATGTGGGACTGGTCTCCGAGGGGGACCGCGTTGTCACGCACTACTTCGAGTGCAAAGAGTTCGGGTACCGCGGCTGGCGCTGGGCCGTGACCGTCGCCCGTGCCTCCCGCGCGAAGCTCGTCACCCTCGACGAGACGGTGCTGCTGCCCGGGTCCGAGGCCCTGCTCGCGCCCGAGTGGGTGCCGTGGAGCGAGCGGCTGCGGCCCGGGGACATGGGGCCGGGTGACCTGCTGCCCACCGACGCCGAGGACCTCCGTCTGGAGCCGGGTTTCTCCGGCGAGGACGAGCCGGCGCCGAACTCCGCGGTCTCCCAGGACATGGCGGAACTGGCCGAGGCGGAGGACGCCGAGGTCACCGCCGGCACCCCCGCGCACCTGCCGGTCGCGCCGCGCCGCGGCTCGATCGCGGCCGTCGCGGAGGAACTCGGCCTGCGCCGGGCCCGTGTCCTCTCCCGCTACGGCCTCCATGTCGCGGCCGACCGCTGGGAGGAGTCGTACGGCCCCAAGACGGCGATGGCCCAGGCGGCCCCCGCGTCCTGCGTCAGCTGCGGCTTCCTGAACCCCATCGGGGGCTCGCTCGGACAGGCGTTCGGTGTCTGCGCGAACGAGTTCTCCCCGGCGGACGGGCGTGTCGTCTCCCTCTCCTACGGCTGCGGCGGCCACTCCGAGGCCGCGGTCATGCCCACACCTCCCCGCCCCGCCCCTCCGGTCATCGACGAGACCCGGGTCGACCCCTTCCCCCTGCGCCCCTCTCCGGATTCCGGTTCGGTCTCGATCACCCCGGACGAAACCTCGGCGGAACTGGGCCACTCGTAATCTCCCTCGCCCCCGCGCCCCTCAGGGGCGCGGGGAACTGCGCGCCCAGCCCCCACCGGCCCGCAGACAGGAGATCTGCAGGCGGGGATCCGGGGCGTAGCCCCGGTTCAGAGGCCCCCGGCCGCTCGACGCACCGTGGGCCGGGCCGGAACCCACCCCGCAGCGCGGTACCTTCGTGCCGCGACCGAGCCCAGCGCTCGCGGTCGCGCGAAGCGAGAGGGAGAGTGAACCGTGAGCAAGTTCGTGCGGCCGGCACCCGAGGGCGCGGACCCGTTCGGCACGGCCCGCCTGCGCCGCGGCGTGCTGGACGCCTGGGCCACCAGCCCGGCCCGGTTCCGCGAGGACGCCAACGCCGAGGAGGACCTCGTCCTCGGCGGCTACCGGGACCGGCTCGTCGTCGAGCTCGCCCAGAACGCCGCCGACGCGGCAGCCCGCGCCGGCGTGCCCGGCCGTCTCCGCCTCACCCTCCGCGACGGCGTGCTCCTCGCGGCCAACACCGGCGCCCCCCTCGACGCAGCCGGCGTCGAATCGCTCGCCACCCTCCGCGCCTCCGCGAAGCGGGACGCGCACGACACCGCGGTCGGCCGCTTCGGCGTCGGTTTCGCGGCCGTCCACGCGGTGACCGACGAGCCCGCCGTGGTCGGCCGGCACGGCGGCGTGCGCTGGTCCCTCGCCGAGGCCCGTGAACTGGCGTCGGACACCGCCCGCCACAGCCCGGGCCTCGGGGACGAGATCCGTCGGCGCGATGGTCATGTGCCACTGCTCCGGCTGCCGTTCGCGGCCGAGGGCACCGCCCCGGACCCGTACGACACCGTCGTCATCCTCCCGCTGCGCGACCCCGCCGCCGAGGGTCTCGCCGAGCGTCTCCTGCAGAACATCGACGACGCGCTCCTGCTCGCCCTCCCGGGCCTGGAGGAAGTGATCGTCGAGGTCGGGGAGAGCGGTGAGGACGTACGCACACTGCGGCGCCGCGACGACGAGCACGGCGTCACCATCGAGGACTCCCGCCACGGCACCACCCCCTACCGCACCGTCTCCCACCACGGCCCCCTCGACCCCGCCCTCCTCGCCGACCGCCCGGTCGAGGAGCGCCTGCGCCCGCACTGGTCCGTGACCTGGGCCGTCCCGGTGGACGCGGACGGCACGCCCGCCCGGCCCCGTACCAGCCCCGTCGTGCACGCGCCCACACCCAGCGACGAACCCCTCGGCGTTCCGGCCCTCCTCATCGCCTCCCTCCCGCTCGACACGACCCGGCGCCATGCCGCGCCCGGCCCGCTCACCGACTTCCTGGTGGAGCGGGCGGCGGACGCGTATGCCGAACTGCTCGCCGCCTGGCGTCCGGTGGACACCGGGATCATCGACCTGGTGCCCGGCCCGCTCGGCAAGGGTGAGCTGGACGGCACGCTGCGCCAGGCGATCCTGGACCGGCTGCCGCGTACCGCCTTCCTGCCGCCCGCCGCCCCGCCCGCCAAGGACCAGGACGCCCCGGCGGACTGGCCCGAGAGCGAGAGCGACGGCGGGGCCGGGATCGGGCTCGCGGGGATCGCGGAGAACCCGGACGCCCTCCGGCCGCGCGACGCCGAGGTCGTCGAGGGCGCCGGGGCCGACACCGTCCGCGTCCTCGCCGAGGTGATTCCCAGCCTGCTGCCCGCCGGGCTCGAACGCCGGGTGGAGCTGCGGACGTTGGGTGTCGCCCGCGTCCCGCTCACCGAGGCCGTGGACCGGCTGGCCGGTCTCGAGAAGGACCCGGGGTGGTGGTGGCGGCTGTACGACAGCCTCGCCGGCGTCGACCCTGACCGGCTCTCCGGCCTGCCCGTACCGCTCGCCGACGGCCGTACGACCATCGGCCCCCGCCAGATCCTGCTGCCGCTGCCCGAAGGGCCCACTCCCGACGACACCTGGGCCGCCACCTCCGACGCCCTCGCCCGCCTCGGCCTCAAGGTCGCCCACCCGGACGCCGCCCACCCCCTCCTGGAGAAGCTGGGCGCCCTCCCGGCCACGCCTCGCGCCGTGCTCACCACCCCGCAGGTGCGCGCCGCCGTCGCCGCCTCGCTCGACGACGAGGGCGGGGCGTGGGACGAGGACGCCCCGGACGCGGAGGAACTGGCGGACACCGTCCTCGCGCTCGTCCGTGACGCCGGCCTCGAACCCGGTGACGAGCCCTGGCTCGGCGCCCTCGCCCTCCCGGACGAGGACGGGGAGCCGACGCCCGCCGGCGAACTCGTGCTGCCCGGCAGCCCCTTCGCGCAGGTCATGCGCGAGGACGAACTCGCCTTCGTGGACGGCGAGCTGGCCGACCGTTGGGGCGAACAGCCGCTCGCGGCCTGTGGTGTGCTCGCCAACTTCACCCTCGTCCGCGCCACCGACGTCGTCCTCGACCCGGACGAACTGGAGCCCCGCGACTCGGACTTCGCGGAACCCGACGACGCGGGCCTGCTGGACGCCGTCGACGTGTGGTGCGAGGACGTCCTCGACCGGCTGCCCGACACGCCGGTGCCGCCGGTCGTCACGGAGATCGTCGCCGTACGGGACCTGGACCTGGTCGACGACGACCGCTGGCCGCAGGCACTCGCCCTGCTCTCCCAGCCGCCCCTGCGGGACGCGCTCACCCAGCCGGTGCGCATCCTCCTCCCGGACGGCACCCACGAGATCGTCCGGCCGTACACGGCCTGGTGGCTGCGTGGCCATCCCGTCCTCGACGGCCGCCGCCCGGCCGGTCTGCGGGCGGCGGGCAGCGACCCCCTCCTGCACGGCCTGTACGACGCCGCCGACGCCACCGGTTTCGACGACGAGCAGGTCCTGCGCGCTCTGGGCGTCCGCACGTCCGTGGCCGCCCTCCTCGACGAACCCGGCGGCGCGGCCGAACTCCTCGACCGGCTCGCCGACCCCGACCGCCAGATCTCCGGAGCCCAACTTCACGCCCTCTACGGGGCCTTGGCCGACCTCGAACCCGAACAGGTGACCCTGCCGGACGAGTTGCGTGCCGTAGTCGACGGCGAGGTGACCGTCGTGGACGCCGCCGACGCCGTGGTCGTCGACTCGCCCGACCTGCTGCCCTTCACCGCGGGCATGCCGCTGCTCCCCGTACGGCCCGCGCGCGCCGCCGATCTCGCCGAGCTGTTCCAGGTGCGGCGGCTCAGCGAGTCGGTGACCGGCGAGGTGACCTCGGAGGGCACCGAGCACGACGTACCGGAGTCCGTACGCGTCCTGCTGGGCCCCTCGACCCCCACCTCGTACGTCGAACACGAGGAACTCGTCGTCGACGGCACCGAATTGGACTGGCGCCGCACACGGGACGGGGTGCTGCACGCCGCCACCCTGGAGGGCGTGGCGGCGGGCCTCGCCTGGGCGGCCGGACAGTGGCCGCGCCGTTTCGAGGTCGCGGCGCTGCTGGAGGATCCGACCCGCACGGAGGAACTGGCCCGGGACCGCTGGTTCGACTGAGCCGCACGTCTGTTTGCTCAAACTGGTTGTCGAAAATAATCCACACAGTCGTACAACCCTTCACTTCTGCCGCAGGTCTGGATCTGCGGAGTTAGCGAACTCCGCAGATCCAGATCGGGCGCAGCGGCCGCCGTACCGTGCCGCGCGCCCCTTGCCAACGTGGGGAAATACATGCGCATTCGTGCCTCCGTCGCCGTTGTGACGGGTGCCCTGGCCCTGACCGCCCTCGCCGTGCCGGCCGCGCAGGCAGCCGAGGGTCCCGGTGCCGCCTCGGTGGCCCGGTCCGTCGTGGCCGACTCGGTGAAGACTCCGACCGACGAGACGCACGGGGACACCGCGATCTCGAACGTCGTCGTGAACGGTGGCAAGGACGTCGTCCTCGGCACCACCACGAAGAAGACGTTCACGGTCTCCTTCACCGCCAAGGACAACTCGGGCATCAAGTGGGCGCAGGCGATCCTGTGGCACGGCCCGGACTTCGATCACCTCGACGGCGGCGCCGTGGCCGACTCGTCCGACGGCCGCGCCGCCTGCACCAAGGTCAACGCGACCACCTCGACCTGCAAGGCGAGCTTCACGGTCAAGGCGGACGTGGACCTCATCAACAGCCTGGCCGGCGGCTGGAAGGTCTGGGCGATCGCCCAGGGCACCGACGGCAACTACGTCCAGAAGGACAACGTCAAGGGCTTCAGGATCCAGCGTCTGTCCAAGCTGACGGTCAACGCGGCCCCGGAGCCGGTGAAGAAGGGCAAGACCATCACGGTCACCGGTGCCCTGACGCGCGCGAACTGGGAGACCGGGAAGTACGCCGGTTACGGCACTCAGTCGGTGAAGCTGCAGTTCAAGAAGAAGGGCGCCAGCGCCTACACCACGGTCAAGACGATCAAGACGTCCACCACCGGTGCGCTGAAGACGACGGTCACGGCGTCCGTCGACGGCACCTTCCGCTACTCCTTCGCGGGCACCTCGACCACCCCGGCGGTCAACGCCACGGGTGACTACGTCGACGTGCAGTAAGACGGTCCATCACCGTCCCGCGGCGCAGCTGGGAGGACCTGGCGCGCCGCGGGACGTGGTCTTTGGCCATGTGGGCACAAATTTTTCATCACTCGTACAACCATTCGTTCCTGTCGCGGATCTGATCATCCGAGTCAAGAGACTCCACATCACTTGGGCCCCGAGTGACGACGAGCCGTGAGGAACGACCACCGGCGGGGCCCCTTTCTCCACTTGGGGATCGCATGCGCATTCGAGCCACTGTGGCTGCCGTTTCCGGCGCCCTGGCCCTCTCCGCGTTCGTCGTGCCGGCCGCGCACGCCGCCGACTCCGCCTCCTCTTACCGCGCGGACGTCGCCAAGGTCCTGGAAGCCGCGCACTCTGCGTCGGGCAGGACCGCGTTCAGTGCCACCGCCGCTGACGACGAGCCCTACGCCCTCGACGTCACCTTCTCCAACCTCAAGGTGAACAGCGGCAAGGCCATCGCAGTCGGTACCACCAACCACGTCGCCGTTCCGGTCACCTACACCTTGACCCACGGCGCCGACGTCGACATCACGGCCGCCGACTTCCAGACCGGCCCCTACATCTACAAGGGCGCCTTCAGCGACCCGGACAACGTGCTCTTCGGCGTCGACGCCGCGAAGTGCACCGTCACCTCGTCGACCGCCGCTTCCTGCAAGGGCAACATCGACATCTACCCGGCCGAGGGCGACCTCATCAACTCGGACGCCGGTGCCTGGAAGGCCGCCGGCCTGGCCATCGCGCTCAACGGCCAGGACCCGAGCAGCTCCAGCTTCGACATCACCAAGGTCGGAGTCGCCGACAAGGGCGGCTTCACCTCCCCGAACGTGCAGCGCTACTCCAAGCTGACGGTCAACGCGGCCCCGGAGCCGGTGAAGAAGGGCAAGACCATCACGGTCACCGGTGCCCTGACGCGCGCCAACTGGGAGACCGGGAAGTACGCCGGTTACGGCACTCAGTCGGTGAAGCTGCAGTTCAAGAAGAAGGGCGCGACCGCCTACACCACGGTCAAGACGATCAAGACGTCCTCCACCGGTGCGCTGAAGACGACGGTCACGGCGTCCGTCGACGGCACCTTCCGTTACTCCTTCGCGGGCACCTCGACCACCCCGGCGGTCAACGCCACGGGTGACTACGTCGACGTGCAGTAGGACGGTCCATCACCGTCCCGCGGCGCAGCTGGGAGCACCCGGCTGCGCCGCGGGCTGTGATCTCGGCCAGGTGCGCACAAGTTTTTCCTCACTCGTACAACCATTCGCTCCCGTCACGGATCTGACCGCCCGAGTCAAGAGACTCCACCTTGCTTTCGGGCAGGTTGCCCGGTCCTTGAGGGCCGGGGTGAATGCCCGCTCCCGCGGAGCGGGGCAGGGGTGGCCGGATCGCCGTTAGGGCGGTCCGGCGTCGCCGTCCGGGATGTCGAGGGGCCGCGGACGCGTGCGGCGACGGGAAGTCGAGGGTCCTGGGGCCGGTGGTCGGCCAGGTGTGGTCACTCGCACGGGTGATGGTGATCGATGAGGTGCGCGGCCGGGGAACGTGCGGTCTAGGTTCACGGCATGGCACGTTTTCGGATGTACCCGACGGGTGGGCAGGAGCGGCAGATGCTGCTGCACTGTGCGCACGCGAGGTATGTGTGGAACCTCGCTGTCGAGCAGCACGCGCACTGGAAGCCGGGCCGGAGGTCCGCGCCCGGTTTCGCGGAGCAGTGCCGTCAGCTCACCGAGGCCCGGCGGGAGAACGAGTGGCTGGCCGCCGGGAACGCCGATGTGCAGCAGCAGGCCCTCCAGGACTTCGCGAAGGCCAAGGCCGCCCGCTTCACGTCCGGGTTCGGTGAGCCGACGTGCCGCAAGAAGTTCGTGCATGAGGGCTTCCGTGTCATCGGCACCGACCGTGTGCCCGAGTATCACGAGGACGGCTCGGCGAAGCTGAACGCGAAGACCGGCAGGCAGGTCATGGGCCGGTCGGTCGTGGTGCGGAAGCTGAACCGGCGGTGGGCTCAGGTGAAGGTGCCCGGCTGCGGCTGGGTCCGTTTCCGCCTCAGTGCCAGGGGTACGGGCGCGAGGCTGCCCGACGCGAAGACGTTCCGCGTCACGCTGAAGAACGGGCAGTGGCACGCCGCGTTCGCCGTCGTCCCCGAGCCGGTCCCCGCACCCGGTACGGGCGAGGTCATCGGCATCGACCGCGGCGTGACCGTCACCGCGGCTCTCTCCGACGGGCGGAAACTGAACTGCCCGCGGCTCACCGTCCGGGAACGGGCACAGATCCGCAAACACCAGCGGCGTGCCGCCCGCGCACCCAAGGGCAGCGAGCGCAAAACGGCCGGGTATGCGAAGGCCGCGAAGCTTAAGGCCCGCGAGGTGAACCGCCGCAAGGACTGGTGCGAGAAGACCAGCACCCTGCTCGCCCGCACTTATGATCTGGTGCGGTTCGAGAAGCTGGACATCAGGAACATGACCCGCTCCGCGAAGGGGACGGTCGAACAGCCCGGCAAGAAGGTCAGGCAGAAGGCCGGGCTGAACCGGGGCATCCTCGCCCAGGGCTGGGGCCTGCTGCGGCAGCGCACCGGGCACAAGGCACCGGGCCGGGTCGAGGACGTCCCCGCCCCGTACACCTCTCTGCGGTGCAGCGTCTGCGGATGGATCGACAAGAACTCGCGCAAGAGCCAAGCCGAGTTCGTCTGTTCCTCCTGCGGCTTCACCTGCAACGCGGACACCAACGCAGCATCCAACGTCGCGGCAGGACAGGGCGGGTTTCCCCGCCCCCGGCGATCAGCCGGTGTCGGAGGGGTGACAGCGGCCACCGGCCGCTCGAGCGCCCGTGAACCTCAACCCACCCGGGTTGGAATCCCCCTCTTTTAAGAGGGGGAGGATGTCAACCATCTCCACAGGAACTCCAGGGTGGCCGCCGCCACCACCGAGATGCCCACCGCGATCCACGGCATCTGGACGCCCACCAGCTTCAGCGCGAAGAAGTGCTGGAGCCACGGCACGATCAGTACGACGAGGAACGCCAGGCCCATCGAGGCCACCAGGGCGATGCGCCACCAGGTGTACGGGCGGGCGATGATCGCCAGCACCCACATCGAGATCAGGAACAGCGTCAGCGTGGCGGCGCTGGTCTCCGCGTCCAGCTCACCGGGACCGGAGTAGTGATGACGGGCCACCAGGTACGTGACGAAGGTGGCGACCGCCGCGACCACGCCCCCGGGGATCGAGTACCGCATGACCCGCCGCACGAAGTGCGGTCTCGCCCGCTCCGTGTTGGGGGCGAGCGCGAGGAAGAACGCCGGGATGCCGATCGTCAGGGTGGACAGCAGGGTCAGGTGCCGGGGCAGGAAGGGGTACTCGACCCGCCAGCACACCACCAGGATGGCCAGCAGCACCGAGTAGACCGTCTTCACGAGGAAGAGGGTCGCGACGCGGGTGATGTTGCCGATGACCCGTCGGCCCTCCGCGACCACCGAGGGCAGTGTCGAGAAGCTGTTGTTGAGCAGCACGATCTGGGCCACCGCCCGGGTCGCCTCCGAGCCCGAGCCCATGGACACGCCGATGTCGGCGTCCTTCAGGGCGAGCACGTCGTTCACGCCGTCGCCCGTCATCGCGACCGTGTGGCCGCGCGACTGCAGCGCACCCACCATGTCCCGCTTCTGCTGCGGGGTGACCCGCCCGAACACCGTGCCCTTGTCCAGCGACTTCGCCATCTCCTCCTTCTCGTCGGGAAGGTGGCGCGCGTCCACGACCGCACCGCTCAGGCCGAGCTTCCCGGCCACCGCGCCCACCGAGACCGCGTTGTCGCCGGAGATGACCTTCGCCTTGACGTCCTGCTCGGCGAAGTAGCGCAGGGTGTCCGCCGCGTCCGGGCGCAGCCGCTGTTCCAGGACCACCAGGGCGGCGGGCCGCGCGGCCCGCGTGACCTCGGGGTCGTCGAGGTCCTTCGAGGCCTTGGTGAGCAGCAGCACCCGCAGCCCGTCCTCGTTCAGCCGCTCGGTCTCGGCGAGCGCCGGGTCCCCGTCGGGCAGCAGCACGTCCGGGGCGCCCAGCAGCCACGTACTCGACTCTCCGTTGCCCTCGCTGAAGGAGGCCCCGCTGTACTTGCGGGCCGAGGAGAACGGCAGCGACTCGGTGCAGCGCCAGTCCTCGCTGTCCGGGTAGGAGTTGATGATCGCCTGGAGGGAGGCGTTCGGCCGCGGATCGGACTCGCCGAGTGCCCCGAGGGCCTTGCGTATGTACGTCTCGTCGGCGCCCTGGAGCAGCCGCAGCTCGGTGACGTCCATGCCGCCCTCGGTGAGGGTGCCGGTCTTGTCGAGGCAGACGGTGTCGATGCGGGCGAGGCCCTCGATGGCGGGGAGTTCCTGCACGAGGCACTGTTTCCGGCCAAGCCGGATGACGCCGATCGCGAAGGCCACGGAGGTGAGCAGGACCAGGCCCTCGGGGACCATCGGGACGATCCCGCCGACCGTACGGGCGATGGAGTCCTTGAAACCGTGCTGCTTGACCACGAGCTGGCTGATGACCAGACCGATCGCGGTCGGGATCATCATCCACGTCACGTACTTGAGGATCGTGGAGATACCGCTGCGCAGCTCGGAGTGGACCAGGGTGAACCGGGACGCCTCCTCGGCGAGCTGCGCCGCGTACGCCTCCCGGCCCACCTTCGTCGCGGTGAACGCGCCGCCGCCCGCGACCACGAAGCTGCCCGACATCACCTCGTCGCCGGGGTGCTTGACCACCGGGTCCGCCTCACCGGTGAGCAGCGACTCGTCGATCTCCAGACCGTCGGCCTCGACGCACGAGCCGTCCACGACGATCTTGTCCCCGGGCCCGATCTCGATCACGTCGCCCAGCACGATCTCCGACGTACTGACCTCGCCGGCGACCCCGTCCCTGCGGACCGTCGGCTTCGCCTCGCCGATCACCGCGAGCGAGTCCAGGGTCTTCTTGGCCCGCCACTCCTGGATGATGCCGATCCCGGTGTTCGCGATGATCACGTACCCGAACAGGCTGTCCTGGAACGGCGCCACGCACAGCATGATCAGCCAGAGCACACCGATGATCGCGTTGAACCGGGTGAAGACGTTGGCGCGGACGATCTCGCCCATGGAGCGGCTGCTGCGCACGGGGACGTCGTTGACCTCGCCGCGGGCGACCCGTTCGGCCACTTCGGCGGCGGACAGCCCCGGGGCCCGTTTGGGGGCGGGCAGGGGTACGGGGTGCACAGGATCGAGTTCGGCGCCCGCGTCGATGTGCGTCATGCATTCGACGGTACGTGCGGAAATGCGGCTTCACCCGCCGAGTGCCCCAAAGATCCGACCAGGGGAGGACCGGGGCGGCGGTGAGTGATGCCGTGGTTGTAGGGGGAGCTGGTCGCTCCGCAGCAGCGGAGGGCGGTTACTCCGCCGTGGGGGACGAGGACCGCTCCGCTTCGGCGGCGGCCTTCTTGAGGGCGGCGTCGCGCCCGCGGACGTACCAGATGCCGATCAGGCCGAGGCCCGCGCCGGCCAGGCAGGTCCACAGCCACCACACGTGCCCGTGGTCGTGGAACCAGCCGTAGAACGGCAGCTGCACCAGGAAGAGGACGAACCAGAGGATCGTGCCGCCCGTGATGGTGGCGACGACGGGGCCCTCCAGGGGCTCCGGCGCCTCGTGCTTGGGGGTCCACTTCGCCATGGACACAGCTTACGAGGCTGTCCACTCCGGCTTCGCCAGACCCGTGCGGCCCCTTGTATACCAACGGTCTACGCGCGGAGATAGCGATTTCGGACTCATATGTTCATACTGAAACGGTCCGAGTCTGGCTCCTTCTGTTCGTACGAAACTCCAACAGAAACATCTGAGAAACCTGTTGGTGATCGAGCGGCGGCCAGACTCGATCATGTTTCCCCCAGCCCGGCGCCGTCCCCGCCCGGCGCCAGTCCTGGCCCGCAAGGCCCCGCACGTATGAGGTCATCCATGTCCACCTCGGCCACCACCAAGGCCCCCGCCCCGGAACAGCCGGGGCCCGGCCCCGCGCAGGGTGCGCTGGACCGCTACTTCAAGATCTCCGAGCGCGGCAGCTCGCTGCCCCGCGAGATCCGCGGCGGTTTCGCCACCTTCTTCGCGATGGCCTACATCATCGTGCTGAACCCGATCATCCTGGGCAGCGCGAAGGACATGTACGGGCACCACCTGGACAACGGTCAGCTGGTCACCGCGACCGCCCTCACCGCGGCCTTCACCACGCTGCTCATGGGCGTCATCGGCAACGTGCCGATCGCGCTGGCGGCGGGCCTCGGCGTGAACACGGTCGTCGCCCTCCAGCTCGCCCCGCGGATGTCCTGGCCGGACGCGATGGGCATGGTCGTACTGGCCGGTTTCATCGTGATGCTCCTGGTCGCCACCGGTCTGCGCGAGCGCGTCATGAACGCCGTGCCGCTGGGCCTGCGCAAGGGCATCTCGATCGGTATCGGCCTGTTCATCATGCTGATCGGGCTGGTCGACTCGGGCTTCGTCTCGCGCATCCCGGACGTCGCCCAGACCACCGTCCCGCTCCAGCTCGGCGGCGACGGTCACCTCAACGGCTGGCCCGTCCTGATCTTCATCCTCGGCACGCTGCTCACGCTCGCGCTGATCGTGCGCAAGGTGTCCGGCGCCATCCTCATCTCGATCGTCGGCATGACGGTCCTCGCGGTGATCATCAACGCCGTCGCGAAGGTCCCGTCCTGGGGCCTGACCACCCCGAAGTGGCCCGGCAACCCGGCCGCCACCCCGGACTTCGGTCTCGTCGGCAAGGTCAGCCTCTTCGGCGGCTTCGACAAGGTCGGCGTGCTGACCGGCATCCTCTTCGTCTTCACCGTGCTGCTGTCGTGCTTCTTCGACGCGATGGGCACGATCATGGGCATCGGCGACGAGGCCAAGCTGACCGACGCACGGGGCAACATGCCCGGCATCAACAAGGTCCTCTTCGTCGACGGCATCGCGGTCGCCGCGGGCGGCGCCACCTCCTCCTCGGCCACCACCTGCTTCGTGGAGTCCACGGCGGGCGTCGGCGAGGGCGCGCGCACCGGCTTGGCGAACGTCGTCACCGGCGCGCTCTTCGCCGTGGCCCTCTTCCTGACCCCCCTCGCCACGATGGTCCCGTCCCAGGCCGCCACCCCCGCACTGCTCGCGGTCGGCTTCCTGATCCTCTCCGGCTCGATCAAGGAGATCGACTGGGCGGACCACACGATCGCCATGCCCGCCTTCGTGACCATGGTGATGATGCCGTTCACCTACTCGATCACGAACGGCATCGGCATGGGCTTCATCACCTTCGTCGTGCTGCGCCTGGCCGCCGGCCGGGCCCGGGAGATCCCGGTCGCGATGTACGTCGTCTCGGCGGTGTTCGCCTTCTACTACCTGATGCCGGCCCTGGGCCTGACGTAAGCGGCCCCACCGGGGCTCACGCGAGCGGCCCCGCGGGGTCCGACGTCACCCCGTAGAACTTCTCCGTCTCCTCGACGGCGGTCTGGAACCGCTCGTCGAAGTCATCGCGAATGAGCGTCCGGACGACATAGTCCTGGACGCTCATTCCGCGTTTGGCGGCGTGGTGTCGGAGCCGGTCGAGCAGCTCCCCGTCTATCCGCAGGCTGAGCACGCTGGTCCCCATGGAGTCGAGGGTCGCGGGAGCCCGGCGGGGAATGGGTCACTTTCTGGAGCCGACTCACTCATATGGGTGACGTAAGGGTTCAGTGGCCCGCGTCACGGGCATCCTGTGGCTCTTTAGAGAGGGTAATGAGTTACCCTAAAGACATGGCTGACCTCACCCATGGCGACGACGCTGCCGCCGTGAACGCCCTGCGCTCCGCAGTAATGCGGCTGTCGCGTCGACTCAAGCACCAGCGGGTCGACGAGTCGCTGAGCCCCACCGAGATGTCGGTGCTCGGCACCCTCGCCCGCTGTGGCACCGCCACGCCCGGCGAACTCGCCCGTAAGGAGCATGTGCAGCCACCGTCGATGACCCGCATCGTCGCGTTGCTGGAGGCCAAGGGACTGGTCAGGCTGGAGCCGCACCCCGAGGACCGGCGCCAGAAGGTCGTCACCCAGACCGACAAGGCCGAGGCGATGCTCGAGGAGAGCCGCCGCAAGCGGAACGCGTTCCTCGCCGGACTGGTCGAGGCCCTCGACGAGGACGAGTGGGCGAAGGTCCGCGAGGCCGCGCCCGTCCTCGAGAAGCTCGCGCAACTGTGACAGGGGCGCACACCCGGCCCGGGCGCACGCGCGACAGGCGCGACTTCGGCGCGGGCGCCGCCGCGGCGGTCGCAGCCGCGCACGGCAGGCCGCCGGGTGTGCGCCGACCGCGGTGTCCCATGCACCGCCAGGGGCACGCCGTGACAGCCGTGCGCACTGTCCCGCACGCCCCGCCGTGCCCGAACCTCACCGTGACAGACGCGGCCGCGCCCGCGTGCAATGACGTCCAACGCTAGGAGGCGAATCCCTTTGAGTACGGGACCCGGAATACCTTCCGCCCCCGGACCAGCCACCCCCGACTCCCCGCCCGCCCCCGAGAACTCCACCCGCCCCTCCCGCTCTTCGATGTTCAGCTCGCTGAGGATCAGGAACTACCGGCTGTTCTTCATCGGCCAGGTCGTCTCCAACACCGGCACGTGGATGCAGCGCATCGCCCAGGACTGGCTGGTCCTGAGCCTCACCGGATCCTCCGCCGCGGTCGGCATCACGACCGCGCTGCAGTTCCTGCCGATGCTGCTCTTCGGGCTGTACGGCGGCGTCCTCGTCGACCGCCTCCCCAAGCGCCCCACCCTGCTGGCCACCCAGACCGCCATGGGCGTCACCGGCCTCGTGCTCGCCTTCCTGACCCTCTCCGGCCATGTCCAGGTCTGGCACGTCTATCTGGCGGCCTTCGCCGTCGGCCTCGCCACGGTCATCGACAACCCGGCCCGCCAGTCCTTCGTCTCCGAGATGGTCGGCCCGGGCCAGCTGCAGAACGCGGTCAGCCTCAACTCCGCCAACTTCCAGTCCGCCCGCCTGGTCGGCCCCGCCGTCGCGGGCGTCCTGATCACCGGCGTGGGCACGGGCTGGGCGTTCCTCTTCAACGGCCTGTCCTTCGTGGCCCCCGTCGTCGGCCTGCTCCTGATGCGCGCCCGCGACCTGCACCCGGTCGAGCGGGCGCCGCGCGGCAAGGGCCAGCTCCGCGAGGGCCTGCGCTATGTCGCCGGCCACCCCGAGCTGATCTGGCCGATCGTCCTCGTCGGCTTCATCGGCACGTTCGGCTTCAACTTCCCGGTCTGGCTCTCTGCCTACGCGGACGACATCTTCCACTCGGGCGCCGGCGGGTACAGCCTCTTCAACACGCTGATGGCGGTCGGCTCGGTGGCCGGCGCGCTGCTCGCCGCCCGCCGCGGCACGGCGAGACTGCGCGTCCTGATCGCGGCGGCCATGGCCTTCGGCATCCTGGAGGTGGTGGCGGCCCTGGCCCCGTCCTTCTGGCTCTTCGCCCTCCTCATGGTCCCGATCGGAATCTTCGGCCTCACCGTCAACGTCACGGCGAACACCGCGGTCCAGATGGGCACCGACCCGGCCATGCGCGGCCGGGTGATGGCGCTGTTCATGATGGTCTTCATGGGCGGTACGCCCCTGGGGGCGCCGCTGGTCGGCTGGGTCACCGACGCCTACGGCGCCCGGGTCGGGTTCGCCCTCGGCGGCCTGGTCTCGGCCGTCGCCGCGACCACCGTCGGCCTGGTCCTGGCCCGCGTCGGCGGGCTGCGCCTGTCGGTGGGCTGGCATCGGGGCCACCCGCAGGTCAGCTTCGTACCGAAGGAAGCGGGAAAGCAGAAGGAGCAACTGGCCACGGCGATGTGACGAGGACGCCGGGGGAACCCCGTCCCTCATCGGGGGCGAAGGTGGCCCGGTGATCCGTTCCCTGCAAGGGTGAGGTGCATGAGACTCTTTGCGGCCGTGCTGCCGCCGGAGGCCGTGATCCGTGAACTCGGCGTGGTGGTGGACGAGTTGCACCGTCTGCCGGGCGCGGACGGACTGCGCTGGACGGGCCGCCCCGGCTGGCACTTCACCCTCGCCTTCTACGGCGAGGTGGCGGAGGAACTCCTCCAGCCCCTGTCGGACCGCCTGGCCCGCGCGGCCCACCGCACCCCCTCCATCCCCCTCGCCCTCCACGGCGGCGGCCACTTCGGCGGCCGGGCGCTGTGGACCGGGGTGTCGGGAGACGTCGCCACGATGCGGCTGCTGGCCGACCGGGCGGAGGCGGCGGCGCGGAAGGCGGGCGTCGAGATGGGGGAGCACCGTCGCTACCGCCCGCATCTGACACTGGCCCGCAGCCGGGACACCGCGGACTTCGCCCCGTACGTCACGGCCCTGGACGCCTTCGCCGGGCGGGACTGGACGGCCCGGGAACTGTGTCTCGTACGCAGCAATCTGCCGAGGTCGGGAGTGCCGGGGGAGCAGCCGCGCTACGAGACGGTGGCGTGCTGGCCGCTGGACGGGGCGGGCGGCTGAAGGCGCCCCGGGGCGGCCGGTTAACCTCAAGGGCGTGAACCCGAAGACCCGAAACCAAATCATGGCCGGTGTGCTCGTGCTGATGTTCGTCGTGGTGGCGCTGGCGGCGGCGGTCAAGTAGAGCCGACCGGAGCGCTCCGCCGGGGTGAGCGGAATGCCGCGCCGCTTGTCCGCCCGCGGGCGGGTCGCGGCCGGCCGCGCTGTTCCCCGTGCCCCTTGAGGGGCGCCCGGTGGGGCGCCCCCCTGGGGAGCCCTACCAGGCGAAGGCCTCCGGGGACGGGCCCGGCCCGGGGAAGATCTCGTCCAGGCCGGTCAGCAACTCGTCCGACAGCTCCAGCTCGACCGCGCGCAGGGCCGAGTCGAGCTGTTCGGCGGTGCGCGGGCCGACGATGGGGCCGGTGACGCCGGGACGGGTCAGCAGCCAGGCCAGGGCGGCCTCACCGGGCTCGATCCCGTGCTTGTCGAGCAGATCCTCGTACGACTGGATCTGCGCGCGGATGGTGGTGTTGGCGAGGGAGTCGGCGGCCCGGCCGCTCGCCCTGCGCCCGCCCTCGACCTCCTTCTTGATGACACCGCCGAGCAGTCCGCCCTGCAGCGGCGACCAGGGGATGACCCCGAGGCCGTACTCCTGCGCGGCCGGGATGACCTCCATCTCCGCGCGCCGCTCGGCGAGGTTGTAGAGGCACTGTTCGCTGACGAGACCGATGGTGCCGCCGCGCCGGGCGGCGATCTCGTTGGCCTGGGCGATCTTGTACCCGGGGAAGTTGCTGGACCCCACGTAGAGGATCTTGCCCTGCTGCACCAGTACGTCGATGGCCTGCCAGATCTCCTCGAACGGAGTGCGGCGGTCGACGTGGTGGAACTGGTAGACGTCGATGTAGTCGGTCTGGAGCCGCTTGAGGGAGGCGTCCACGGCCCGTCGGATGTTGAGGGCCGACAGCTTGTCGTGGTTGGGCCAGGCGTCGCCGTCGGCGGCCATGTTCCCGTACACCTTGGTGGCGAGCACGACCTTGTCGCGCCGCTCGCCGCCCTTGGCGAACCAGTTTCCGATGATCTCTTCGGTACGGCCCTTGTTGTCACCCCAGCCGTACACGTTCGCGGTGTCGAAGTAGTTGATCCTCGCGTCCAGTGCCGCGTCCATGATGGCGTGGCTGTCGGCTTCGTCGGTCTGCGGACCGAAGTTCATGGTGCCGAGGACGAGCCGGCTGACCTTGAGTCCCGTGCGTCCGAGCTGCGTGTACTTCATGAGTCCCTAGCCAACGACGTGGAGTGCGCTCTAGGCAAGGGAGATGCGCTCGTGGCGGGTCAGCCGCGGGGGAACTCTTCGGTTTGGAGGGTGAGGCCGACCACGGTGGTGGCGAGATCGACGGGGTCACCGAAGACGATCTTCGTCTCGACCGTGTAGTCGCCGCGCTTGGGCTCGGTGAAGAGGTGACACCTGCCCTGGTAGGGGTCGGCGATGAGGTAGACGGGGACCTCGGCGAGGGCGTAGGTGAGCTTCTTGGGGCCGTAGTCGTTGGCGGCGGTGTCCTTGGAGATCACCTCCGCCACGAACTCGACGTCCTGGTAGCGCCAACGGCCCTTGCTGTCCTTCACCGATCGCGCGGCCATCGCGGCCACGTCACAGGCGAAACCGTTCAGGTGCCCGGGAAAGTCGATGCGTACGTCCGACGCCAGTCGCTTGCGCGGGTACTTGCCACGCAGTTGCTCGTAGATGTCGGCGATAATCTCCCAGTGGTGCTGCCGCTGCGGTGACATGAAGATGTTCCCCCCGACGATCTCGACCTTCGTTCCCTCAGGGATGGGCATCTTCTCGAGACACTCGAACATGACGTCCAGAGTCAGTTCGCCGCTTTCCTCGGCCATCTCGATCCTGTCTTCAAGGACGGTCATCGTGGCGCTCCTCCCCGGCCGCAACCCGGTCGAGCGCAGCCGCGCGGTACAACGATACGCACGGTGACCCGGTTACGTCGGGGTGTGTTTCCCCTCGGCCTCGATCAGGCGGAGTAGGGCTCGCCCAGGTCCCAGGCCTGGTACATCGCCTCCGCGAAGGCCTCCGCGATCTTGTGTTCGCCGGCCGCGTTCGGATGCGTGCCGTCGTACGTGTCGTGGTGGATGTCGTAGGCGGGGGGCGGGGAGGCGAGGAGGACGGGGGAGCGGGGTTCGTCCAGGTCGGCCGCCACCTTCGCCAGAAGTTCGTTGAAGGCGGTGACCTCGGCGGCGAAAGGGGCGTCGGACTCCGCGCGGACGTTCGGTATCACCGGGAGCAGGACCAGGTGGATACGCGGGTTCGCCGCGCGGGCCTCAGCGACGAAGGCGCGGGCGTTCGCCGCCGTCTGTACGGCGTTCGTGTAGAAGCCCAGGTCGATCAGGCCGAGGGAGACCAGGAGCACGTCCGCGCGGTGGGTGCGGACCGCGTCACCGATCAGGGGCACCATGTGCTGCCAGCCCTCGCCCCAGCCCGCGAGATGGGCGCGCGGGAAGTCCGGGTCCGCGTACTCGTACGAGTCGGGGGACTCCGTCGCCTTGTCGTACAGCGTCTCGCGCGGGCCGACGATCCGGAACGGGCCCGCGTACGTCGCGCGCAGGTGCTGCCACATTCGGTAACGCCATGTGTGTTCGCCCGCGCTTCCGATTGTCATGGAGTCGCCGACGGGCATGAACCTGAGCATCCGCTCATCATGGATGATCGGGCGGGCGATCAGTACGGGTCGTGTGGGGTGCGCGGTGTGAGGATGGACACGCCGGGGGTGGCGGTTCCTCGTGGGTGCATCCGGGTTCCGGCGGCGCCGGGATGGGAGGCTTGGGCCATGCGCCGATCGCCCTCGTTCCTCGCCGGAGCCGCCTCCGCCGCTGCCGTCCTCGCCCTCGCGCTGCCGGCGCCCGCCCTCGCCGACAGCGGGGACGGGGGGTTCACGATCAAGGATCCCCGGATCACCGAGTCCAGCGGCCTCGCCGCCTCGCACCTCCACCCCGGCATTTACT
This sequence comes from Streptomyces sp. NBC_01450, assembly GCF_036227505.1. Classification (NCBI taxonomy): domain Bacteria; kingdom Bacillati; phylum Actinomycetota; class Actinomycetes; order Kitasatosporales; family Streptomycetaceae; genus Streptomyces; species Streptomyces sp. NBC_01450. The sequence goes on from NZ_CP109480.1 coordinate 6,406,900, forward strand.
GGACCCACAACGACAGCGACGACGGTCCGTACCTCTACGCCGTCGACAGCAGGACCGGCGAGACCGTCGCCACCATCACCATGAAGGGGGTGGGCGCGCCGCGTGACGTCGAGGCCATCTCCCTCGGACCCGACGGCGACCTCTACGTCGGCGACATCGGCGACAACCTCGGCGGCAAGTGGTCCTACGTGTGGATCTACAAGCTGCCCGAGCCGAAGGTGCTCAAGAACCAGACGATCCGGGCCACGCAGTACGTCGTGAAGTACGCCGACGGGCCCCGCAACGCCGAGGCGCTGATGGTCCATCCGAAGACCGGACGGGTCTACATCGCCGACAAGAACGAGGACGGCGGCCACCTGTACGAGGGCCCCGCCCGGCTCTCCACGTCGGGCACCAACATCTTCCGGTCCGTCGCCACCATCGACCTCTGGGTCACCGACGGGGCCTTCTCGCCCGACGGCGAACAGCTCGCCGTACGCGGGTACTTCGGCGGGATCGCGTACGCCTGGAACGACGGGAAGCCGAAGCGGCAGGGTCGGCTGAACGTGCCGCTTCAGGGGCAGGGGGAGTCGATCACGTACACCGCCGACGGGTCCAAGCTCATGTACGGCAGCGAGGGCAAGGACAGTCCGGTCCAGCCCGGTTCGGTGCCCGGCGGCGGCTCCGACTCCAAGTCGCCTTCGGAGGGCGGGGGGTCGGCGTCGGCCGGTGGGAGCGGCGGCGGCTTGAGCTCCGGTGCCAAGGGGGCGCTCGCCGTCGCCGCGGTTCTGGTGGCCGGGTTCGGGCTGAAGAGGTTGTTGCGCAAGTCGTAGTCGTCCGGCATGAGTGCGCGTACGGCATGAGAAAGGGGCGCCCGGTGCGATTGCCCGCGCCGGGCGCCCCCGTCCGCGTACGAAAGTGTGTACGCGAAGGTGCGTGCGAGTAAGGACTACAGCTTTTCGATCACGTAGTCGATGCACTTCGTCAGCGCCTCGACGTCCGCCGGGTCGATCGCCGGGAACATCGCGACACGGAGCTGGTTGCGGCCGAGCTTGCGGTAGGGCTCGGTGTCGACGATGCCGTTGGCCCGCAGGACCTTGGCGACGGCGGCGGCGTCGATCTCGTCGGCGAAGTCGATCGTGCCGATGACCTGCGAGCGCTTGGTCGGGTCGGTGACGAACGGGGTCGCGTACTTGCTCTCCTCGGCCCAGCTGTAGAGGCGGGTCGAGGAGTCCTTCGTGCGGCCCGTGGACCATGCCAGACCGCCCTGGCCGTTGATCCACTCCAACTGCTCGTTGAGCAGGAAGAGGGTCGCGAGGGCCGGGGTGTTGTACGTCTGGTTCTTGCGGGAGTTGTCGATCGCCGTGGGGAGGCTGAAGAACTCCGGGACGTGACGGCCGGAGGCGTGGATGCGCTCGGCGCGCTCGATGGCGGCGGGGGAGAAGACGCCGATCCACAGGCCGCCGTCGGAGGCGAAGGACTTCTGCGGCGCGAAGTAGTAGACGTCCGTCTCGGCGATGTCGACGGGGAGGCCGCCGGCGCCGGAGGTGGCGTCCACCAGAACGAGGGAACCCTCGTCGGCGCCGTTGACGCGCTTGAGGGGGGCGGCGACGCCGGTGGAGGTCTCGTTGTGGGTGTAGGCGTAGACGTCCACGCCCGCCTCGGCCGTCGGCTCGGGGTGCGTGCCCGGGTCGGAGGAGATGACGGTGGGCTCGGCGAGCCACGGGGCGAGCTTGGCGGCCTTCGCGAACTTGGAGCTGAACTCGCCGAAGGTGAGGTGCTGGGACTTGTTGTCGATCAGACCGTGGGTCGCGACGTCCCAGAAGGCGGTGGAGCCGCCGTTGCCGAGGACGACCTCGTAGCCGTCGGGGAGCGAGAACAGGTCGCGCACGCCTTCGCGGACCTTGCCGACCAGGTTCTTGACCGGGGCCTGGCGGTGGGAGGTGCCGAGCAGGGAGGTACCGGTCGCGGCCAGCGCGTCCAGCGCCTCCGTGCGCACCTTGGAGGGGCCCGCGCCGAAACGTCCGTCGGCGGGCTTGATGTCAGCGGGGATCTGGATATCAGCCACGGTGCGAGCGTATCCGTTATACGAAGCGTGGTGGAGACGTGGTCCGGCGGGTGAGACGGGGTGGCGGCCAGGTTTCCCCGCCCCCGCCGCCCCTACCCGACCCATCCCCGGGGGCTGCGCCCCCGGACCCCCGCAGGCCGTCTTTTCGACTGCGGGCGGGTGGGGGCTGGTCGCGCGGTTCCCCGCGCCCCTGAGGGGCGCGGGGCGCATCTTTCAGCCCGGCCCCCCGGGGTCAGCCGGTGGTCAGGTGTACGGGGAGTTCGTGCAGGTCGTTCTGGGTTACCACCGGCTTGTTGCGGAGCTCCGTCGCGGGGATCGCCAGGTCCAGGTCCGGGAAGCGGGCGTACAGGGCCGGGAGGGCGACCCCCGCCTCCAGACGGGAGAGGGCGGCACCGGGGCAGACGTGCGGGCCGTGTCCGAAGGAGATGTGGCGGTTCTCGACGGTGCGGGTGATGTCGAAGTCGCCCGCGGACGGACCGTGGGCGTTCTCGTCGCGGCCGATCGCGCCGTAGGAGACGATCAGGGCGTCGCCCGCCGGGATCACCTTGTCGCCGACGGGCACGTCCTCCGTCGCGAAGCGGATCAGGACGTGCGAGGTCGGGGTGGAGTAGCGGAGGGTCTCCTCCACGACCGCAGACCAGTCCACCTCGCCGGAGAGGACGCGGGCGCGCTGCTCGGGGTGGGTGGAGAGGTTGACCACCGCGTTGACGATCAGGGAGATCGTCGTCTCGTGGCCCGCCGCGACCATCAGCTGAAGCGTGGAGACGATCTCCTCGTCGGTGAGGTGGTCGCCGTCCTCGGAGGCCAGGATCAGGGCGGAGGTCAGGTCGTCGCCAGGCTCCGCACGCTTCGCGGCGACCGTCGCCGCCATGATGCCGGCCAACTCCGTCAGCGTGGCGATGACCTCCGCGGGCGGGGTCTGCGTCGAGAAGAACTTCTCGAAGAGTTCCTTGAGGCGGGGGAGCCGGGACTCCTCGATGCCCATGAGGTCGGCGATGACGTACATGGGCAGGGGGTAGGCGAAGTCGGCCTTCAGGTCGACGACGCCGTCCGGGCCCGACGTCAGGCCGTCGAGCAGACCCTCCGTCAGTTTGGTGATGCGCTCCCGCATCTGCTCCACCCGGCGCGGGGTGAGCGCCTGCGCGACCAGCGTGCGCATCCGGCGGTGGTCCGCGCCGTCCACCGTGAGCATGGAGCGGCCGGGGTTGGCGAGCCCGATCAGCGGCCAGTCGGGCGCTATCTCGCCGCGCTGCCAGGCGCCCCAGGCGTTGATGTCCTTGACCAGCCGGGGATCGGTGAGCAGGGCGCGGGCCTCGGCGTGGTGGGTGACGGCCCACACCGGGACGCCGCCGGGCAGTTCGACGGCGGCGAGCGGGCCCGCCTCCCTGAGTCGAGCGCTTTCGCCGTCCAGGTCGGACACGAACGGGTCCAGGACGATACGACTGGTCATGCGGGGGTGCCTCCGAGGGCCGGGGTGGGGGTGAAACGCACGGGCAGTTCGGTCAGGCCCCGCAGCCACGGGGAGGGGCGCCGGGTGAGGGAGTCGGCCGGGACCGCCAGGTCGATGTCCGGCAGCCGGTCCAGTACGACCTCGATCCCCGTCCGCGCGATGACCTCCGCGACCTCCTGCGCCGGGAACGGGCAGCGGTGCTCCCCGTGGCCGAAGGAGAAGTGGGCGTTGTTTCCGCCGGTGAGGGCGGAGCCGTCGGTGCGGACCTGGGGGTCGGAGTTGGCGCCCTGGAGGCCGAGAAGCAGGAGATCGCCCGCGCGGACGCGGTGACCGCCGAGCTGGGCGTCGCGGGAGGCCCAGCGGCCGGCCACGTTCTGGGTGGGGGTGTCCTCCCAGAGGACCTCGTTCATGGCCTCGGCGACGCTGTTGCGGCCGCCGAAGAGGGAGGCGGCGAAGCGTTCGTCGGTGAGCATCAGGCGCAGCGAGTTGCCGATCCAGTCCGCGGTCGGCTGGTGGCCCGCGGCCATCATGACCATCAGGTCCTGGATGATCTCCTCGTCCGTGAAGCCGGCCGTGTTCGCGAGCATGCGGGACACGACGTCGTTCGCGGGCGCGGCCTTCCGGTCGGCGATCAGCTGGGCCATGGAGCCGGCCAGGTGCTGCTGTCCGGCCAGCGCGTTCTCACGGCCGTTGACCATGTCGTTGAGGGCGGTGACGAGGCCGGGTCCCTGTTCTTCGGCGAAGCCGTAGAGGGTGGCGAGGACGCGGACGGGCAGCAGGGCGGCGTAGTCCCCGATGAGGTCCGTCTCACCCTTGGCGCACGCCGCGTCGATGAGTTCGTCGGCGAACTTCTCCGCCTGGGAGCGCAGTTCGAAGGGGTCGACGGCTTCGAGGGCGTCGCTGATCATCGTGGCGCGCTCACGGTGGCGTTCGCCGACGGTGTAGAGGATCGAGGGCTGCCTGCGGCCGATCATCGGCAGCAGTGGCCAGTCGTCGGGGATGCGGTCCCACTGGTTCCACAGCTCGGAGTCGCGGCTGAACAGCACGGGGTCGCCGGTGACCTGGTGCAGTTCGCGGTAGCCGAGCACCAGCCACGCCGGGATGTCGCCGTCCAGGACGACGGGGGTCACGGCACCGTGGTCGCGCCGCATCTCCCGGTACAGCTCGGCGGGTTCGGTCTGGAACCGGGGCCCGCTGAGGGGCACGGGGGCGGGGGTCACAGGGCCAACTCCGTTGATTTGACAGTGGCGTGAGTGCTTCGAGAGTGGTGGGCGCTTTGGGCGCGCTGGGCGTCGTACACGGTCTTCAGATGCTCGACCAGCGTGATCAGCACCCGCTTGCTGGACTCCCGGGAGCGGGCGTCGCAGTCGATGAGCGGGACGTGCGGATCGAGGTCGAGGGCCTCGCGGATCTGGTCGGGGGTGTGCGTGGGGCCGCCGAAGTCGTTGCAGGCGACGATGAACGGGGTGCCGTGGTGTTCGAGGCGGTCGATCGCGTACCAGGAGTCGTCGATGCGCCGGGTGTCGACGAGGACGACCGCGCCGAGGGTGCCGGAGAAGAGACGGTCCCAGAGGAACCAGAAGCGTTCCTGGCCCGGCGCGCCGAACAGGTACAGCACGTTGCGGGCGTCGAGCGTGATGCGGCCGAAGTCGAAGGCCACGGTGGTCGCGGACTTCCCGCGCACCCCGCTGGTGTCGTCGATGGCCTCGCCGGCCCGGGTCATCGTCTCCTCGGTGTTGAGCGGACGTATCTCGCTCACCGAGCGGACCAGGGTCGTCTTGCCCACGCCGAATCCGCCGACGACCACGATCTTCAGGCCGTTGTCGGCGGTGGCGTCCAGCGGAGTCCTGGCGGCGGCGCTCGCCGAAGCGTTCGCGGAAGCGTCCGCGGGAGTCCTCGCGTCAGAGGTTGCGTAGTCCAACGAGCACCTGCTCCAGGATGTCGGGATCGGGAAGAGCGGCCTTCTGGGGGTGGCGGGCGCTGACGCGGCCCGCGGCGAGGAGGTCGGAGAGCAGGACGCGGGTGATGGACACCGGCAGCTTCAGCACGGCGGCGATCTCCACGACCGCCGTCGGCCGCTCGCACAGCCGCAGGATCGCCGCGTGCTCCGACTGCATGCCCACCGCCGGGTCGCACTCGGCGACCACGAGTGTCACCAGGTCGAACGGGGTGTCGGGCGCGGACCGGCTGCGCCCTCCGGTGAGGGTGTAGAGCCGGTCGGGCGCGTCGTCCCTGCCCGGACGGCTCATGACGTCCGGGGCTGCGCGCTCAGGTGTTCGCCGAGTTGTTCCACGAGCTCGCTCATGTTGTGCCCGACCAGACCGGCGTCCGCGTCCTCGGCGGTGACCACGGCGAGGTGGGCGCCGTCGCCCGCCTCCACGATGAACAGGACCCCGCCGTAGAACTCGGTCATCGCCGAGCGCACGCCCCCGGTGCCGTCGCCGAACTCCACGGACGCGCCGTGGGACAGCGACTGGATGCCGGCGGCGATCGCGGCGAGCTGGTCGGCGCGGTCGACGGTGAGCTCCGGCGTGCGGCACAGCTTCAGGCCGTCCCGGGAGAGCACGAGCGCGTGCCGGGCGCCGGGGGTGCGCTCGAGGAGGCCCTCGATGAGCCAGGAGAGCTTCTCGTCGGCGGTGGTGGTGCCGGTCATGAAGTGGTGTCGCCTTCCGGATGCGAGGGGGTGTGCGAGGGATTCGCGGAGGTGGTGTCCCGTACGGCTTCTTCGCCGCGTGCGGCGCTTTCGGATTCGTCCGCTACGGCGTCTTCGGATGCCGCGCGCCGTACGGCTTCTTCGGCGGCGCGTACGGCGTCTTCCGCGGCGCGTACGGCTTCGTCCTCGGGCACCGTGCCCTGGACCGCCGCCTGGTCGGGCGCGGTACCCCGGACGGCCTGGCGGAAGCTGCTGAAGCGGGCGGCGGTGGTCTTGGAGTCGGTCGTACGGGGTTCGGAGTCGGCCTGGTTCGTGAGGTGGGCGCGGCTGCGCTCGGCGTGCGCGAGGGTGCGGCCGCGGCGGCGCTTGGGGAGGCCGCCGGTCGCGGGGGTACCGATCGTGGGGGTGCCGTTCGGCGGGGTGTCGGTGTCGTGCCGGGGCGACTCGTGGGTGGGGACCGGGTCCGGGTCGAGGTCCTCGGGGGCGCGGGCGGCGGCGTACGACGCCTGGGGGCCCGGCTCGGCGAGGGAGTGGTCCTCGGTGGCATCCGGGGTCGCCGCGGCGGGCTTGGCCTGGGGCTCCGTCGCGGCCGGGGCGGCCGGGGCGGCGGCGGAGGGCTGGCTCAGGATGTCCTGGGGGATGAGCACCAGGACGCCCGTGCCGCCACGTGCGGAGGGCCGGAAGGACACCTTCAGGCCGTGCTTGCGGGCGAGCCGGCCGACCACCGCGAGGCCGAGCCGGGTGCCGGTGAGGCCGCCGAGGTCGGCGGAGTTCCCCGCGTCCCCGGAGACGGCGTGTTCGGCGCGGCGCAGCTGGACGTCGCCCATGACGAGGCCGCTGTCCTCGACGGAGACGATGACACCGGCCGGGACCTCCTCGACGTAGACGTGGACCTCGGCGGTCGGCGGGGAGAAGTTCGCGGCGTTGTCGAGGAGTTCGGCGAGCGCGTGCATCACGCCCTCGGCGGCGTGCCCGGCGACGGCGGCGTCGCTCGCGGAGTGGACGCGCACCCGCTGGTAGCCGCCGATGCGGCCCATGGCGCCGCGCAGGATCGACTCCATGACGATGGGGCGCGCCCAGCGCCGGCCGGAGCGGGCGCCCGCGAGGACGGCGACGGAGTCGGCGAGGCGGCCCGCCTGGGCGGTGCGGTGGTCGAGGTGGAGAAGGTCGGCGAGGACGTCCTCGTCGGAGTGCTTCTCCTCCATGGCGCGCAGGTCGGCGAGCATGCCGGTGGACAGCGCCTGCATCCGCCCGGCGGCGTTGGCGGTGGCCGAGATCGCGGCGGCCCGGTCGCTGCCGGCCTGTCGCACCCGCTCGGTCAGCCGGGCGTTCTCCTCGGTGAGTTCCGTGGACCGCCGCTGCTCCTCGGCGATCCGGGTGGTGAGGCGGTGTCGCTCCTCCTCGAACCCTTGGGTGAGCAGGGCGCGTTCGCGGGCGTCGGCGTCGGCCAGGCGCGCGCGGTCGCGGGCGGACTCCTCCGCGACCCGGGACCGCTCCTGGTTGAACTCCTCGGCCATGCGGGCGCGTTCCTGCAGGAGCCGTCCGGCGTCCTGGGCCACGGTGTCGAGGCGGCGGCGCGCGAGTTTCGCGGTCTGCGTGGCGCGCGTGGCGACCGCGACGGCGACGCACAGCAGCACGGCGGCGGTGCCCGTGCCCCAGGCGAGGGCGACGCGTGCCGGGTCAGGTGCCAGGGAGACGGCGAGGACGACCGCGACCGCCGCCAGGGCGGCGGTGAGCAGGGGCGCGGGGGCTGTCGCGCGAAGGGTGGGTCGTTCGCCGGAGGGGATGGGCGCGGTCATGAATCGTGTCCTCGGTCGTGTCCTGGGCGAAGTTCCTGGTCGAGGTTCCTGGGCGAGAAGCGACACCGGTTGCTTAATTCGCCGTCACTATATGAGAGTTCGTGATCGTATTGGGAAGGTTCTGGGTCCGAGCCCATAATCCGACGGCGATCGGCCGGTGATCGGCCCGCGAGCGGCATGTGATCGACTCGCGATCGACCGGCGATCAGCAGGTGATCAGCAGGCGATCGACCGGCGATCGGACGGTGATCGATGCGTCATGGTTACGGACCGTTGTCGGTGTGCGGGGTCATCCTGGAGACATGACGGATCTTGGCGCGAAGGACGGCACGGGCGGCGCGGCGGACCCGCCCGACGTGGACGGGCTGCGGGCCGCCCTCGCGGCGGAGATGCGCGGCGAGGTCGCCTTCGACGTGACGGCGCGGGCGCTGACCACCATGGACGCGTCCAACTACCGCAGGGTCCCGCTCGGCGTGGTTCGCCCGCGCGACGCCGACGACCTGGCGGCCGCCCTGTCCGTGTGCCGGGCCCACGGCGTGCCGGTCGTGCCACGCGGCGGCGGCACGTCGATCGCGGGACAGGCCACCGGCACCGGAGTCGTCCTCGACCTCACCCGTCACATGAACCGGATCGTCGCGCTCGACCCCGAGGCGCGCACGGCCGTCGTCCAGCCCGGTGTCGTCCTCGACCGCCTCCAGGAGGCCGCGGCCCCGCACGGACTGCGCTTCGGCCCCGACCCCTCCACCCACAGCCGCTGCACCCTCGGCGGCATGATCGGGAACAACTCGTGCGGCTCGCACTCGGTGGCCTGGGGCACGACGGCGGACAGCGTGCGCGAACTGACGGTGGTCAAGGGGAACGGCTCCGTCGTACGTCTGGGACGGAACTGGCAGGGCGCCCCGGACGGCCTCCGGGCCCTGGTCGAGGGCGAGCTGGCCCGCCTGCGCACGGGCTTCCCACAGCTGCCCCGCCGTATCTCCGGTTACGCGCTCGACGCGCTGCTCCCCGAGAAGGGCGCCGACGTAGCCCGCTCCTTCTGCGGCTCCGAGGGCACGCTCGGGGTGCTCACGGAGGCGGTCGTACGACTGGTGGAGGCACCACGCGCGCGGGCGCTGGCCGTGCTGGCGTACGCGGACGAGAGCGCGGCGGCTCAGGCGGCGGCCGGGCTGCTGCCGCTGGGGCCGCTCACCGTGGAGGGGATGGCCGCGGACCTCGTACCGCCGGACGCGGGGCTGCCGCGCGGCGGCGCGTGGCTGTTCGTGGAGACGGGGGGCGCGGACCCGGCACAGGCACGCGCGTGTGCGGACGCGATCGTCCGGGCCGCCGACATCCTCGACTCCCTCGTGGTCACCGACCCGGCCGCGCAGCGCGTCCTGTGGCGGCTGCGCGAGGACGCGAGCGGCACGGCGACCCGGATGCCGGACGGGAGCGAGGCGTGGCCGGGCTGGGAGGACTGCGCGGTGCCGCCCGCCCGGCTCGGCGCGTATCTGCGTGACTTCCGGCACCTGCTGAGCGCCCACGACCTGCGCGGCACCCCGTACGGGCACTTCGGCGACGGCTGCATCCACGTCCGCATCGACTTCGACCTGCTGACGAGCGCCGGGACGGCCCGCTTCCGCCGCTTCTCCGAGGAACTGGCCGAGCTGGTGGTGTCCCACGGGGGCTCCCTCTCGGGCGAGCACGGGGACGGGCAGGCACGGGCCGAACTGCTGCCCAGGATGTACGGCACGGAGCTGGTCGGTCTCTTCGAGCGGGCCAAGGACCTGTGGGACCCGGACGACCTGCTCAACCCCGGGATGCTGGTACGCCCGCACCGACTGGACGAGAACCTGCGCTTCGCGGTGCTGCCGCGCGAGCCGGTGGACGTGGCGTTCGGATATCCGGCGGACGGCGGGGACTTCTCGGCGGCGGTGCGCCGGTGCGTGGGGGTCGCCAAGTGCCGTACGACGACGGCCGCCGACTCGGGTGTCATGTGCCCGTCGTTCCGGGCGACGGGGGAGGAGGAGCACTCCACGCGGGGGCGGGCCCGGCTGCTGCACGAGATGCTCGCGGGCGAGGTGGTCACCGACGGCTGGCGCTCGACCGAGGTCCGGGACGCACTGGACCTGTGCCTGTCCTGCAAGGGCTGCCGGTCCGACTGCCCGGTGGGCGTCGACATGGCCACGTACAAGGCGGAGTTCCTGCACCATCACTACGAAGGCAGGAGGCGCCCCGTCGCGCACTACACGATGGGCTGGCTGCCGGTGTGGCTGCGTCTGGTCGACCGTACGAGATCGGCCGCGCTGCTCAATTCCCTCTCCTCCGTAGGACCGTTGGCGGCGCTCGCCAAACGACTCGGCGGAATCGCACCCGAGCGGGAGATCCCGCGCCTGGCGCCGGAGACGTTCAGCCGGTGGTGGGGGCGACGCTTCAAGGAGCGGGTGCGACGGATGCTCCGGGAGGAGGCGTACGGCCCTGAGACGGAGGCCGCCGACTCCCCGGGAGAGGCCGCTTTCCTGTGGCCGGACACCTTCACGGAGCATCTCTCGCCGTCCGTGGGGCGGGCGGCCGTACGAGTGTTGGAGGCGGCCGGGGTGGACGTGATGCTCCCGCCGACGGTGGTGATGCAGAAGCGGACACCGCGCGCCGGGGAGAGCGTGCCGCTCTCTCACCACCCCTGGTCGGTGGGCGCGCGCGGCCACGTCTGCTGCGGACTGACGTACGTCTCCACGGGCCAACTCGACCGCGCCCGCGCGGTGATGCGCCGCACGCTCGACCTGATGGGCGTGTTCTTGGACCCGGACGTCCACCCGCGCCCGCCCGTCGTCGTCGTCCTGGAGCCGAGCTGTGCCGCCGCCCTGCGCACGGACCTCCCGGAGCTCCTCCACGACGACCCTCGCGCGGCACGCCTGGCGTCGGCGGTGCTGACGTTCGCCGAGGCCCTGGAGCGACTCGCCCCGGACTGGTCACCCCCGCGCCTCGACCGTCCGGTGGCCGGCCAGACGCACTGCCACCAGCACGCCGTCCTCGGCGACGCCGCCGACCGCCGGCTGCGCGAGACGGCGGGTCTCACCGGCACCCTCGCGGGCGGCTGCTGCGGACTCGCGGGCAACTTCGGCTTCGAGAGGGGCCATTACGAGGTGTCGAAGACCTGCGCGGAGGAACAACTGCTCCCGGCCGTGCGGGCCGCCACACCCGACACACTGCTTCTCGCGGACGGTTTCTCCTGCCGCACACAGCTGGAACAGCTGGCGGGGCGCAAGGGGCGGCACCTGGCGGAGGTGCTGGCGGAGGCGCTGGACCAAGGGGTGGACCCGGGGGGCGACCAAGGTGCGGACCGGCGGCGTGGATAAGCAATACCCAGGTTTTTTAGGCAACTCTCAGGTTTCATAAGGGGATTCACAGTCGTCATGTGCTGCATTTTGCTGTGCCTTGAGGCGCGGGACGTGTAGATTCCTTGATGTCGGGCGGCAGGGAAAACCGAGGTGACGACCAGGAATTCCCGCCCGTATCCGTAGAGAATTCTCGCATCATCGCAGCACTATTGCGCTCGCTATTGCGTCGCCAGAACCTCAAGGAGTTGGCATGAGCTTCAAGAAGCTTGCCCCCCTGCCCCCCAAGCCCAAGTCGAAGCAGCTCCCGCCGGCGCCGAAGCCGCGCAAGAGGGCGCACAAGCCGCTCCCCAAGCCGTTCCCCAACGACGAACGCTGATCGGGCGGTAGTAGAGAGGTCGACGGTGCGCCGTCGGCCTCTCTCTTTTGGTGGGGCTTCCCATAAACGATTCCGGTGACGAACGGAAATTCCACGGCACGGCCTGCAATTTAAATGAGGAGGGCCATGACCCGGCAAAGGCAGAATCAGGGGTACGAGCAACACGCGCACACGGACACGGACATGGACGCGCACGACGAGTACGAGGACGAGGACGAACTCGGCTACGACACGCCGACCATCCCCGCCCGTACCGCCTTCCGGCGCTTCTGGCCGCTGACGAAGGGGCTGCGGAGCTGGCTGCTGGCCATCTGGCTGTGCACGGTGCTCGCCGCCCTCGCCGAGACGGCCGCCATCCTCCTCTTCAGTGATCTGACCGACCACGCCCTGCAACAGGGCTCACTGGCCGCCTTCTGGGTCCCGGCCGCCGAATGGCTGGCCGTCGCCGTGCTCGGCGCCGCCGTCGCCTACGCGGGCAACTCCCTCGCCACCTGGGTCACCGAGCGCTTTGTGATGCGGCTGCGCGAGCACGTCTTCGACCACGTACAGCAGTTGCCGCCGCACTTCTTCCAACGCCACCGCCAGGGCGACCTGTTGTCCCGGCTGACCAGCGACGTCGAGTCGATCGAGACGATGGTCGTGTCCGGGCTCGTGGGCGCGGCGTCGGCGGCGTTCAGCGCGCTGTTCTACGCGGCGGCCGCGTTCTGGCTGCGCTGGGACCTGGCCGCGGCGACCTTCGTGCTCGCGCCCCTGTTCTGGCTCGCCGCCCGCCGCTTCTCCGGCTCCATCAAGTCCGTCTCGCGCGACGGCCGGGTCGCCGACGGCGCGATCACCTCCGTCGTCGAGGAGTCCCTCGGCAACATCGTGCTCACCCAGGCGTACGACCGCCGCGACGCCGAGCGGCGGCGGCTGAACCAGGAGGCGAACGCCTGGTTCAAGGCGTCCGTGCGCTCCGGGCGCCTCAACGAGCTGTACGAGCAGCTCGTCCAGGTCATCGAGACGATCTGCGTGCTCGCGGTCGTCGGCCTCGGCGTGTGGGAGATCTCCGGCGGCCGGATGACCCTCGGCCAACTGCTCGCCTTCGCCGCGTTCCTCGGCTACCTCTACCCGCCCGTGCGCGGCCTGGCCCAGCTCGGTCTCACCGTCGCCGCCGCCACCGCCGGTGCCGAACGGCTGATCGAGATCCTCGATGTGCGGCCCGCGGTCGGTGACCCGACGCGCTCTGAGGAGAGCCGGCTCGGCCGCCCCGACGGCGCCGTGGAGGTCCGCGACGCCACCTTCCGCTACCCCGGCGCGGAGAGCGACGCGCTGCGCGGCCTGTCCTTCACGGTCAGCCCCGGCGAGCTCGTGATCGTCACCGGCCCGAGCGGCGCGGGCAAATCCACCGTGTCCAAGCTCCTCCTGCGCTTCTACGACCCGGACTCCGGTTCCGTCCTCCTCGACGGCGTCCCGGTGGGCGATTTCCCGGTGGCCCGGCTGCGCGAGTACGTCACGCTGCTGCCGCAGGAGACCCTGGTCCTGCACGACACCGTCCGCGCCAACATCGGCTGCGGGCGCCCCGGCGCCAGCGACGAGGCGCTCGTCGAGGCCGCGCGCGCCGCCGACGCGCACGACTTCATCATGAAGCTGCCGGACGGATACGACACCAAGATCGACCCCAACTCGGCCCGCCTCTCCGGCGGTCAGCTCCAACGGCTTGCCATCGCCCGCGCCATCCTGCGCGACTCCCCGGTCCTCGTTCTGGACGAGCCGACGACCGGCCTGGACGCGATGGCCGCGCGCCGCGTGATCAAGCCGCTGCGGCGCCTGATGCAGGGCCGTACGACGATCATGATCACCCACGACCTCAACCTCGCGCCCGACGCCGACCGCATCCTCGTCGTCGACCGCGGCCGCGTGGTCGAGACCGGCCGCCACGACGAGCTCCTCGCCCGCGGCGGCGCGTACGCCCGCCTGCACGGATCGCAGAACAACGCCCAGATGGACACCGGAGAACTGCGGATGCCGCTGTTCACGGAGGCGGAGGTTCCCGTGGGCGGCGCGGTACAGGTGGGAGTGCCGATGGGAGTGTCGACGGGGGTGTCGATGGACGTACCGGCGGGTGTGCCGACCGGGGTGCCTGTGGGTGTGCCGATGGATTACGCGGGAGGCTTCGTGGCGGAAGCGGTCCCGCAGTACGCGTACTACGGGGCCGCCGGACAGTACGAGGCCGCCGGGCAGTACGGAGCCGCCGGGCAGTACGGGACCGCCGGGCAGTACGGGGCGGAGGGAGCCTGGTACCCCGGTGCGTTTCCCGACCGTCTCCCTGACCCCGACCCTCTGCGGGACCCTCTCGAGGGCTACCTCCCCGACGGGCGGCCCCTCTTCCGCGACTAGCCGCCCCGGACAGGCGCATAAGGGGTTCACGTGCCTGACTCGGTCCATTACTGTGGACTGAGAAGTGCACCTTGATGCACGACTTCCGAGTCGAGCCCCTGGAAGGCCCCGTGAACACGCCCAGCGCCGCCCCGTCCTCCCCGGCGTCTCCGTCCTCCCCGGCCTCGGTCGCCCCGGCGATGGCGCCCTCGCCCGGCCCGGGCGAGGGCGTCCCGAGCCGCTGGGGTGCCCTCGGCCCCGTGGGACTGGTCCTCGCCGGAGGCGTCTCGGTGCAGTTCGGCGGCGCGCTGGCGGTCAGCCTCATGCCGCGCACGGGCGCGCTCGGTGTCGTCACCCTGCGGCTCCTGGTGGCGGCGATCGTGCTGATGGCCGTCTGCCGGCCCAAGGTGCGCGGGCACTCGCGGGCGGACTGGGGCACGGTCGTCGTCTTCGGTCTCACCATGGCCGCGATGAACGGCCTCTTCTACCAGTCGGTCGCCCGCATCCCACTGGGCCCCGCCGTCACCCTCGAGGTCCTCGGTCCGCTCGTCCTCTCGGTCCTCTCCTCCCGCCGCGCCCTGAACCTGCTCTGGGCGGGCCTGGCCCTCGGCGGCGTCTTCCTGCTCGGCGGCGGAGGCTTCAGCTCCCTCGACCCGGTCGGCGTCGCCTTCGCCGTGTCCGCGGGCGCGATGTGGGCGGCGTACATCGTCTTCAGCGCCCGTACGGGCCGACGCTTCCCGCAGGCCGACGGGCTCGCGCTCGCCATGGTGGTCGCGGCGGTGGTCTTCCTGCCGCTGGGGATCGCCGAGTCCGGGACCCGGCTGCTGAACCCGACGACCGTGGCCCTGGGCGGCACGGTCGCCGTGCTGTCCTCCGTGCTGCCGTACACCCTCGAACTGCTCGCGCTGCGCCGCCTGCCCGCCGCCACCTTCGCGATCCTGATGAGCCTGGAGCCGGCCGTCGCCGCGACCGCCGGCTTCCTCGTCCTGGACCAGGCCCTCTCCGCCATGGAGGCCCTCGCGATCGCCCTGGTCATCGCGGCGAGCATGGGGGCGGTACGGACACAGGTGGGGCGGGGCAGGGCGAAGAACGTCGGTTCGGTGAAGAATGCCGGTCCGGCTGAGAGTGTCGTTCCGGTCGAGAACGCCGGTTCAGCCGAGGGGGTGTAGCAGCCGGAGGACCATCTCGACCGTCCGTTCGACGGGGCGGGCTCGCGCCGTGGCGCTGAACAGCAGCATGCGGGTCAGAACGGCGCCCAGCAGCATGTCGAACACGTCGTCCGGGTCCACGCCGGGATCGACGGTCCCGGGTGGCGCGGCGCGCAGGATGTCCAGGAACTGCGGTCGCGCCGACATACGCACGTACACCTCCGGCGGCCCGGTCCGGTCCGACGTCTGGTGGTGCGCGAGCAGGCCGGCGGCGGCCGCGCGGGCCGCGGGAGTGCTGAAGGCCGCCGAGTAGGCGCGGACGAACCGGCCCAGATCGTGGCGGAGATCCCCCGTCGGCCGCACGCTCAGCGGGCTGAGCCCGGGGAACGTGGCCTCCTCGATCAGCTCGATCCGGGACGGCCAGCGGCGGTAGATCGCGGAGGCGTGCACGCCCGAGTGTTCGGCGACCGCCTGGATCGTCGTCGCGTCGAAGCCGCGCTGGACGAGCAGTTCGCGCGCTGCCGCGAGAGCCCGTTCGTTGATGCTCGTGTCCCGGGGACGACCGGGGCGACGGCGCGGCTCTGTCATGGCGGACAGCGTAGTGACCGGCCGTTCGCAGGAGATGTTTATAGGAGGCCGTCTTCTATAAATGCCGCAGCGTCGCTACAGTCCCTGGCGTCCGGGGGAGGGGAATGTGTCCGCGTGCTGGGGGCTGGCCGACAGGAGAGGGCGTGAACACCGGACCCGACGGGACGCCGTGATCGGCACCAGCGCCGGTGCCCGTTCGTCAATCGAGCAGGTCGAGCAGGTCGAGCAGGTCGAGCTGATGGGGTGTGCAGAGTGGCTGAGACCCTGACCAGTACGTACGGCCCCTGGGGCGTCGTCGCCGGTGGATCCGACGGCGTGGGCGCCGCGTTCGCGCACGCGATGGCCGCCCGGGGCGTGAACGTGGTGCTGGTGGCGAGGCGCGTATCCGTACTGGAGGCGTCCGCCGCCGAGATCCGGGCGAAGTACGACGTCGAGACCCGTACGGTCGCGCTCGACCTCAGTGCCCCGGACGCCCTGTCGGAACTGACGCACGCCACCTCCGACCTGGAGGTCGGCCTCTTCGTCTACAACGCCGGCGGCGACGACCGCAGCGTCGCCTTCCTCGACAAGGACCTCGGCACCCACCTCGAACTGGTCCACCGCAACTGTGTCGGCCCGCTCGAAGCGGCGTACCGCTTCGGCGGTCCGATGGTGGCGCGCGGACGTGGGGCCGTGGTGCTGGTGACGTCGGGCGCGGCCTGGGCGGGCGGTGCGACGCTCGCGGCCTACGGCGCCACGAAGGCGTTCGACCTCATCCTCGCGGAGAGCCTGTGGGCGGAGTGGCGCACCCGCGGGGTGGACGTACTGGGGCTCGTCCTCGGCAAGACCGACACCCCGTCCATGCGCCGGGCGTTCGACGCCGAGGGCAAGGCGTACGGGGAGCTCGCCGACCCCCATGAGGTCGCGGCGGAGGCCCTCGACCACCTCGCCGACGGGCCCACCTGGATCTACGGCAGCCGGACCCCGACCGGCGGTTCCCCGTTCGGCGCGCTGAGCCGCCGCGACGCCGTCCTCGCGATGAGCCGGGGCGCGGCCACCCACGGCGACGACGCCTGACGCCTGCCCCACCGCGCCGACTCGAACACGCGGGGTGCGCGGCCGATCGGCCCCTTGGAAGGGATCCTTCAGGAGGAAGACGGCGTCGGCGCGGTGCCGGTGGTGTGGCGGAGCACGTTGGCGCTCAGCCGGCGGAGCAGGCTCTGTACGGTCTGGATCTCCTCGGGGGTCAGCCCCATGGCGTCTCCGATCACCGGCGGGACGGTGAGGATGCGTTCGCGCAGTGCGGCCCCGTCCGGGGTGAGCACGACCTCCACCACCCGCTCGTCGTCGGGGCGCCGCCGCCGTTCGAGCAGGCCGTTGGTCTCCAGGCGCTTGATCAGCGGTGTCAGGGTCCCGTAGTCCAGCTGCAGGGCGGTCACCAGGTCCTTGACGGGCGTGACGCCGTGCTGCCAGAGCGCAAGCATGACCAGGTACTGGGGATAGGTCAGGCCCACCGCGTCGAGCAGCGGCCGGTAGACGCCGGTGACGGCGCGTGAGGCCGCGTACAGGGTGAAGCAGAGCTGGTCGTCCAGGATCAGTGAGGGCTCGCCGGGGTCGCCCAGTGCGGGTGTGCGGCTGTCGTCGTCGCTCACGGTCCTTCCCTTCCTCGGCCGTCGGGTGGCCGCCAGTCGTCGGGTGGTCGCCCTGGCGTCATTGTCGCATCTTCCGTGCAAACGATTGTCTCGCACACACTTAACTTGTGCACGAGGGAATCGGGCGCTAGGTTTCTCTCGTCGCCCCGGGTGAGAACGCCCGGGCGGCCACCAAATCGGCATCAAACCGCATACGCCAGCGCATATAGGAGAGTCACTATGAACCTCAAGGCCGCCTTCCGCCCCACCCGCAAGCGCGCCGCCCTGCTGGGCGCCGTCGCCGGAGTGGCGGCCCTCACCCTGACGACCACCACCCCGGCCAACGCCGCCAAGGCCGAGCACCGCCCGACCGGGAACAAGCCCACCGTCGTCCTGGTGCATGGCGCCTTCGCGGACTCCTCCAGCTGGAACGGGGTGGTCAAGCGCCTGCAGCGTGAGGGCTATCCGGTCATCGCTCCCGCCAACCCGCTGCGCGGGCTGGCCAGTGACGCCGAGTACGTCCACAGCGTGCTCAAGAGTGTGAACGGGCCGGTCGTACTCGTCGGCCACTCCTACGGCGGCGCCGTGATCAGCGAGGCCGCCGTCGGCGACCCGCAGGTCAAGGCGCTGGTCTACGTCGCCGCCTTCGCCCCCGCCAAGGGGGAGAGCGCGCTGGAACTGTCCAACAAGTTCCCCGGCAGCACTCTCGGTCCCACCCTCAACTCCGTGTCCTTCCCGCTCCCCGGCGGCGGCACCGGCGCCGACCTCTACATCAAGGCCGACAAGTTCCACCACCAGTTCGCCGCCGACGTGCCCAAGTCGGTCACCGACCTGATGGCCGCCACCCAGCGCCCGGTGGCCGCCTCGGCCCTGGAGGAGAAGGCCACCACGGCCGCCTGGAAGACCATCCCCTCCTGGAACCTCATCACCACCCAGGACTACAACATCCCGCCGGCCGCGCAGCGCTTCATGGCCCAGCGTGCCCACGCCCACACCGTCGAGATCAAGGCGTCCCACGCGGTCTCGGTCTCCCACCCGGGCGCCGTCACCCGTGTGATCGAGCAGGCCGCCCAGGCCACCGTCCGCTGACCCCGCGGCCGGCCGCGATGGCGCGGGACGCGCGGACGCGGATCGGAATCAAACATCTAGTGTGTGTGCCGCGTGCGTAGGCGGTGATCCGAGCGGGGGAGCGGGGCTGCGTCATGAGTGATCGAGCCGGGCAATGGGCGGCGGACCGCGATGAGTTCGCGGCGGTGGTCATCAGAACCGACTTCCGCGACGACGGGGCATGGGCGGCGCTGAAACTCGCGCTGTCCCTGCCTTGGGGGCCCGAGGACTTCGAACCACACGTCCATGTGGTCGACGCCCCCTCCTGGGCGGGGTTCACCACGGCCGACGTACTCGCCGCGGTCTCCGCCGACGAAGAGCTGGCCGTCGTCTTCCTCGCGGACGGCGCCGCCCTGCACGCCGGCCATGGAGCTCTGCTGGCGGTGTCCACCCTCACCAGGGAAGAGTGCGAGAGCGACGAGGAGTTCGAGGCCGAAGGCGGCGAGTTCCGCACCGCCCCGGCCGGGATCCACGAGATTCACGCCAACCTGATGATCGCCAATCTCGACTTCTCCGATTTCGCCGACGCGGCGGAGGCGGCGCCCGACGGCGTCTTCCGCTCCCTGTAGCCGGTGCGGAACGTCTCCCTGTAGCCGGTGCGGAACATCTCCCCGTAGCCGGTGCGGAACGTCTCCCTGTAGCCGGTGCGGCACATCAATTAATGCAAGCATGCTTGCTTGTTTCTTCCCTCGCTGCCATGCTCCAGAACGCATCGCGAAAGACCCCGCACACCGTCGTGCCCCGAGGGGAGCTCCATCGTGTCCGACCCGTCGTCAGTGATCGACGATCTGCACCAGGAGAGCGAAGAACTCGACCTGCTGGTACGTGACTTGGCGGCGGAACAGTGGGCGCGCGCCACCCCCGCCGCCGGCTGGACCATCGCTCACCAGATCGCCCACCTGGCCTGGACGGACCGTTCCGCCCTGCTCGCCGTGACGGACGCCGAGGCCTTCGCCAAGGAGGTCGAGAAGGCCATCGCCTCGCCCGGCGGATTCGTGGACGAGGGCGCGGAGGAGGGGGCCGGGCTGCCGCCCGCCACGCTGCTCGGCGACTGGCGGGCGGGGCGAACGGCGCTGGAGGAGGCCCTTCGCGCGGCCCCCGCGGGCACCCGTTTCCCCTGGTACGGCCCGCCCATGTCGGTCGCCTCCATGGCCACCGGCCGCCTGATGGAGACCTGGGCCCACGGCCAGGACGTCGCGGACGCGCTGGACGTGGCGCGTACTCCCACCGATCGCCTGCGCCATGTGGCCCGCATCGGCGTACGGGCCCGGGACTTCGCCTTCCATGTACGGGGGCTCACGCCACCCGCCTCCGAGTTCCGCGTCGAGCTGACCGGTCCCGCGGGCGAGTTGTGGACATACGGGCCCGAAGACGCCACCCAGCGCGTCACCGGCCCCGCCCTCGACTTCTGTCTCCTGGTCACCCAACGGGCCCACCGCACCGACCTCGCCGTACGGGCGGACGGCCCCGACGCCGACCGCTGGCTGGACATCGCGCAGGCCTTCGCGGGACCACCGGGACAGGGGCGCGAGTCCAAGGGAGAGGCCAAGTGACCGTCGCGCCCCTCCGCATAGGCAACGCCTCCGGCTTCTACGGCGACCGTTTCGACGCGATGCGCGAGATGCTCACCGGCGGCCCCCTGGACGTCCTCACCGGCGACTACCTCGCCGAACTGACCATGCTCATCCTCGGCCGCGACCGCCTCAAGAACCCCTCCGGCGGCTACGCCCGCACCTTCCTGGGTCAGTTGGAGGAGTGCCTCGGCCTCGCGCACGAGCGGGGCGTGCGGATCGTGGCGAACGCGGGCGGCCTCAACCCCGCCGGACTCGCCGACGCCGTACGACAGTTGGCCGACCGCCTCGGCGTACCGGTGCGTGTCGCCCACGTGGAGGGCGACGACCTGACCGCCGGCCACCCCAGGAGCCTCGCCGCGCACGCCTATCTCGGCGGCGCCGGTATCGCCTCCTGTCTGCGCGCGGGCGCGGACATCGTGGTGACCGGGCGGGTCACGGACGCGGCGCTGGTCACCGGGCCCGCCGTCGCCCACTTCGGCTGGGCGCCGGACGCGTACGACCGCCTCGCCGGCGCCGTCGTCGCCGGTCACGTCCTGGAATGCGGCACCCAGGCGACCGGCGGCAACTACGCGTTCTTCAAAGAGCTCACCGACCACGACCCGGGGCGCCTGCGCCACCCTGGCTTCCCCCTCGCCGAACTCCACGAGGACGGCACCAGCGTCATCACCAAACACGACGGCACCGGCGGCCTCGTGGACATCGGCACGGTCACCGCGCAACTCCTGTACGAGACCTCCGGCGCCCGGTACGCGGGCCCCGACGTCACCGCCCGCCTCGACTCGGTCCGCCTCACCCAGGAGGCCCCCGACCGCGTCCGTATCTCCGGTGTACGCGGCGAGGCCCCGCCTCCCACCCTCAAAGTCGGCCTCAACCGCCTCGGCGGCTACCGCAACGAAGTCGTCTTCGTCCTCACCGGCCTCGACATCGAGGCGAAGGCCGCCCTCGTCCGCGACCAGATGGAAGCGGCCCTCGACTCGGCCAAGTCGCGCCCCGCGGAGGTCCGCTGGGACCTCGCCCGCACCGACCACCCCGACGCCCCCACCGAGGAGACCGCGAGCGCCCTCCTGCGCCTCGTCGTACGCGACTCCGATCAGGACGCCGTGGGCCGCGCCCTCAGCGGCGCCGCCATCGAACTGGCCCTGGCCAGCTACCCCGGCTTCCATGTGATCGCGCCCCCGGGAAAGGGCTCCCCGTACGGGGTCTTCGAGGACGTGTACGTCCCCCAGGACACCGTGGAGCACGTGGCGGTCCTCCATGACGGGCGCCGGGTGCCGGTGGCTCCGGCCCTCGACACCCTCGTACTCGAACCCGCGCCCGAGCCCGCCCTGCCCGAGCCGCTTCCCGCGGGGCCGACGAGACGCGCTCCTCTTGGACTGGTCGCGGGTGCGCGCAGTGGGGACAAGGGCGGGAACGCGAATGTCGGGGTGTGGGCGCGATCGGATGACGCCTGGCGCTGGTTGGTTCATCAGCTGACAGCTGACAGATTTCAAAATCTGATATCTGAAAGTCGTCATCTGAAAGTTGTCCGTCACACTCTGCCGAACCTTCGCGCCCTCAACTTCGTCGTCGAAGGAATCCTCGGCGAAGGCGTCGCCGCCCAGCACCGCTTCGACCCCCAGGCCAAGGCCCTGGGCGAATGGCTCCGCTCCCGCCACCTCGACATCCCGGAGGCTCTGCTGTGACGGTCCTGGCGTCCGCCCTGGACACCGCCGCCCCCGACTACACCGCCCACCGCGAGGCCATGCTCGCCAAGCTCGCCGAGCTGGACACCGAGCACGCCAAGGCGCTCGCGGGCGGCGGCGAGAAGTACGTGGCCCGGCACCAAAAGCGCGGCAAGCTGCTCGCCCGGGAACGCATCGAGCTGCTGCTGGATCCCGACACACCGTTCCTGGAGCTGTCGCCGCTCGCGGCCTGGGGGAGCGAGTACGCGGTCGGCGCGTCGCTGGTGACCGGGATCGGGGTCGTCGAGGGTGTGGAGTGCCTGATCACCGCGAACGACCCGACGGTGCGGGGCGGCGCCAGTAACCCCTGGAGCCTGAAGAAGGCCCTGCGGGCCAACGACATCGCCCTCGCCAACCGGCTGCCCTGCATCAGCCTGGTCGAGTCGGGCGGCGCCGATCTGCCGTCCCAGAAGGAGATCTTCATCCCCGGGGGCGCGATCTTCCGCGACCTCACCAGGTTGTCGGCGGCAGGCATTCCGACCGTCGCCGTCGTCTTCGGGAACTCCACCGCCGGAGGCGCGTACATCCCCGGCATGTCCGACCACGTGATCATGGTCAAGGAGCGGGCGAAGGTCTTCCTGGGCGGGCCGCCGCTGGTGAAGATGGCGACCGGCGAGGAGAGCGACGACGAGTCCCTGGGCGGCGCCGAGATGCACGCGCGTGTGTCGGGTCTCGCGGACTACTTCGCCGTCGACGAGCGGGACGCCCTCCGGCAGGCCAGGCGCGTCGTCGCCCGGCTCAACCACCGCAAGGCGTTCGGCGATCCCGGTCCGGCCGCGCCCCCCAAGTACGACGAGGACGAGCTCCTGGGGATCGTCCCCGGCGACCTGAGGCACCCCTTCGACCCGTGCGAGGTCATCGCCCGTGTCGTCGACGGCTCCGACTTCGACGAGTTCAAGCCCCTCTACGGGACGAGCCTCACGACCGGCTGGGCGACCCTTCACGGCTATCCCGTCGGCATCCTGGCCAACGCCCAGGGAGTGCTCTTCAGCGCGGAGTCCCAGAAGGCCGCCCAGTTCATCCAGCTCGCCAACCAGCGCGACATCCCCCTCCTCTTCCTGCACAACACCACCGGCTACATGGTCGGCAAGGAGTACGAGCAGGGCGGCATCATCAAGCACGGCGCGATGATGATCAACGCCGTCTCCAATTCGAAGGTCCCCCACCTGTCCGTCCTCATGGGCGCCTCCTACGGGGCCGGCCACTACGGCATGTGCGGGCGCGCCTACGACCCGCGCTTCCTGTTCGCCTGGCCCAGCGCCAAGTCCGCCGTCATGGGCCCCCAGCAGCTCGCGGGCGTCCTGTCGATCGTCGCCCGGCAGTCGGCCGCGGCGAAGGGGCAGCCCTACGACGAGGACGCCGACGCGGCCCTGCGCGCCATGGTGGAGCAGCAGATCGAGTCGGAGTCCCTTCCGATGTTCCTGTCCGGGCGGCTGTACGACGACGGGGTCATCGACCCCCGCGACACCCGCACCGTCCTCGGCCTGTGCCTGTCCGCGATCCACACGGCCCCCTATGAGGGCGCGCGCGGTGGCTTCGGCGTCTTCCGGATGTGAGGTCCCATTGAATCCTCACCTCCGTGAACGGAGGTGATTCCTGGCTCACGCCGCCTCTCGGACCGGCGGTCCGTCAGGTCTTCCACGATCAACACCAGCCGGGTTGAAACCAGCCCGGGCAGCTCACTGCTGCAAGGTCACACAACTTCGAGGAGACTCCGCGTGCTTGGCTCTCGCGACGCATTGTCTGCGGATCACGCTAGCAGCAGGCCGGTCCGCCCTGGAGGCGAACCGGCTTTCCTGCCCTGCTGCACAGGTGTCCGATTCCTCCCCGGCCTGAAGGCCGGGGCGTCCTCGGAGGGATCCGATGATTGATTCCATCCTCGTGGCCAATCGGGGCGAGATCGCCTGCCGGGTCTTCCGCACCTGTGGTGAGTTGGGGATCCGGACCGTCGCCGTGTACTCGGACGCCGACGAGAACGCCCTCCACGCGCGTGTGGCCGACGAGGCGGTACGGCTGCCGGGGGCGGCGCCCTCGGACACGTACCTGCGCGGCGACCTGATCGTGAAGGCGGCCCTGAGCGTCGGCGCGGACGCCGTGCACCCGGGGTACGGCTTCCTCTCCGAGAACGCCGACTTCGCACGGGCCGTCCTCGACGCGGGCCTCGTCTGGATCGGTCCGCCGCCCGAGGCCATCGAGGCGATGGCCTCCAAGACGCGCGCCAAGAAGCTGATGGGCCTCGAACCACTGGAGACGGTCACCGCCGCCGATCTCCCGGTGCTCGTCAAGGCGGCCGCGGGCGGCGGCGGACGCGGAATGCGCGTCGTACGCGAGCTCGAGGCCCTCGACGCCGAGCTGACCGCCGCCCGCGCCGAGGCCCTGAGCGCCTTCGGCGACGGCGAGGTCTTCATCGAGCCCTACGTAGAGGGCGGTCGGCATGTGGAAGTGCAGATCCTCGCCGACGCGCACGGCACGGTCTGGGCGCTCGGCACCCGCGACTGCTCCCTCCAGCGCCGCCACCAGAAGGTCGTCGAGGAGGCCCCGGCGCCCGGTCTCGGAGACCTCACGGAAACCCTCCACGACCTGTCCGTGCGGGCCGCACGGGCCGTCGACTACGTGGGCGCGGGAACGGTCGAGTTCCTGGTCGCCGACGGCAAGGCCCACTTCCTGGAGATGAACACCCGACTCCAGGTCGAACACCCGGTGACGGAGGCGGTCTTCGGCGTCGACCTCGTCGCGCTGCAGATCCAGGTGGCGGAGGGCGCGGCCCTCGCGAACGACCCGCCACGCGCGCGTGGGCACGCGATCGAGGCCCGCCTGTACGCCGAGGACCCGGCCCGGGCCTGGGCCCCGCAGACCGGCACCCTGCACCGCCTCGCCGTCCCGGAGGGCGTCCGCCTGGACACCGGTTACACCGACGGCGACCCGATCGGCGTCCACTACGACCCGATGCTGGCGAAGGCGATCGCGTACGCGCCCACACGCGCGCAGGCCCTGCGCAAGCTGTCGGGCGCCCTGGAGCGGGCCGACATCCACGGCCCGACGACCAACAGGGATCTGCTCGTACGCTCCCTGCGGCACCCGGAGTTCGCCGAGGCCCGCATGGACACCGGGTTCTACGACCGTCACCTCGCCGCCCTCACGACGCCGGCCCCGGACCCGTACACGCCCCTGGCGGCGGCCCTGGCGGACGCGCGGAGCCGCTCCCGCTCCCGGTTCGGCGGCTGGCGCAACCTCCCCTCGCAGCCCCAGATCAAGCGCTACGACCTGGCCGGCACCGAGCACGAGGTCCGCTACCACCACACCCGCGAGGGCCTGACGGCCGACGGGGTGCGCGTGGTGCACGCCGACGCGCGTCTCGTCGTACTCGAAGTGGACGGTGTACGAAGGAAGTTCGAGGTGACGCGATACGGCGACCAGGTGTTCGTGAACGCCACCGCCCTCACCGCCCTGCCCCGCTTCCCCGACCCCACCGCCCAGCAGGCCCCCGGCTCCCTCCTGGCCCCCATGCCCGGCACCGTCGTCCGCGTCGCCGAGGGCCTGGCCACGGGAGCCGCCGTACGGGCCGGAGAGCCCCTCCTGTGGCTGGAGGCGATGAAGATGGAACACAAGATCTCCGCGCCGACAGCAGGCACGCTCAGGGCCCTCCATGCCACCCCCGGCCAACAGGTGGAGGTCGGGGCCTTGCTGGCAGTAGTTGATCCAACTCCGTGAGAAGAGCGCCCCGGCAGGGGCGCGGGGCTGTCACAGCATGCGGCTCCGCCGCGTGGGCGCGACCAGCCACAAACAACCCGCACTCTTCGTACTCAGCAGGAGCCCCCATGAGCCCCGCCACAGAAACCGAAGAACACAAGGCCCTCCGATCCGCCGTGGCCGCCCTAGGCAAACGTCACGGCCGCGACTACGACATCAACACCCTCTGGTCCGAGGCCGCCAAGCTCGGCTACCTAGGCGTCAACCTGCCGGAGGCATACGGTGGCGGGGGCGGCGGCATAGCCGAACTCTCCATCGTCCTGGAAGAACTCGGCGCCGCGGGCTGCCCCCTCCTGATGATGGTCGTGTCGCCGGCGATCTGCGGCACGGTGATCGCCCGCTTCGGCACGGACGCCCAGAAACAGGAGTGGCTCCCGGCCCTGGCCGACGGCAGCCGCACCATGGCCTTCGGCATCACCGAACCCGACGCGGGTTCCAACTCGCACCGCATCACCACCACCGCCCGCCGGGACGGCGCCGACTGGCTCCTCAGCGGCCGCAAGGTGTTCATCTCCGGCGTCGACATCGCGGACGCCACCCTCATCGTGGGGCGCACGGAGGACGCGCGGACGGGCCGCCTCAAGCCCTGCCTGTTCATCGTCCCGCGCGACGCCGACGGCTTCGAGCGGCGCCGGATCGACATGGAACTCCACAGCGCGGAGAAGCAGTTCGAGCTGACCCTCGACGATGTGCGGCTGCCCGCCGACGCGCTCGTCGGCGACGAGGACGCGGGCCTGCTGCAGCTCTTCGCGGGGCTCAACCCCGAGCGGGTGATGACGGCCGCGTTCGCGATCGGCATGGGCCGCTACGCGCTCTCCAGGGCCGTCGAGTACGCCCGCGAGCGCACCGTCTGGAAGGCGCCCATCGGCGCCCACCAGGCCGTCGCCCACCCCCTCGCACAGGCCCACATCGACCTCGAACTCGCCCGTCTGATGATGCAGAAGGCGGCGTACCTGTACGACTCCGGGGACGACGTCGCCGCAGGTGAGGCCGCCAACATGGCCAAGTACGCGGCGGGCGAGGCCTGTGTGAAGGCGGTCGACCAGTCGGTGCACACGCTCGGCGGCAACGGCCTCACCCGAGAATTCGGTCTCGCCTCGTTGATAACGGCCTCGCGCGTGGCTCGTATTGCTCCGGTGAGCCGGGAGATGATTCTCAACTACGTCTCCCACCAGACCCTGGGCCTGCCCAAGTCGTACTAGCCCGCCGCTCCCCGAGCCGCTCCAGGAGGAACCGTGTTCCGCAGCGAGTACGCCGAAGTCCCGGCCGTAGAGGAACCCATCCACGAGGCGGTGTTGGGCCGCGCCGCCGAGCGCGGCGACGCGCCCGCGCTGATCGACGGAGTCGACGGCACCACGCTCACCTACGCGCAACTGGACCGGTTCCACCGCCGACTGGCGGCCGCGTTCGCCGACGCGGGCGTCCGCAAGGGCGACGTCCTCGCCCTGCACAGCCCGAACACCGTCGCCTTCCCGACGGCGTTCTACGCCGCCACGCGCGCGGGGGCGTCGGTCACGACCGTGCACCCGCTCGCCACACCCGAGGAGTTCGCCAAGCAGCTGCGGGACAGCGCCGCGAGCTGGATCGTGACGGTGTCGCCCCTCCTGGGGGCGGCGCGGCAGGCCGCCGAGCTCGCCGGCGGGGTGCGGGAGATCTTCGTCTGCGACAGCGCGCCGGGCCATCGCTCCCTGATCGACCTGCTCGGTTCGACCGCTCCCGAACCGGAGATCGACATCGACCCGGTCACGGACGTCGCGGCCCTGCCGTACTCCTCCGGGACGACCGGCATACCCAAGGGTGTGATGCTCACCCACCGGTCCATCGCCACCAACCTGGCGCAACTGGTGCCGTTCTTGCCCATGGGCGAGGGCGAGCGCATTCTCGCGGTGCTGCCCTTCTTCCACATCTACGGGCTGACGGCCCTGATGAACGCACCCCTCAGGCAGGGCGCCACCGTCGTCGTACTGCCCCGCTTCGACCTCGACACCTTCCTCGCGGCCATCGAGAAGCACCGCATCAGCGGCCTGTTCGTGGCGCCGCCGATCGTGCTGGCCCTGGCCAAGCACCCGGCCGTCGCGCGGTACGACCTGTCGTCCCTGAAATACATCATTTCCTCCGCCGCGCCCCTGGACGCCGAGCTCGCGCTGGCCTGCGCCGAGCGGCTCGGGCTGCCGCCCATCGGCCAGGGCTACGGGATGACGGAACTGTCTCCCTGCACGCACCTGGTCCCCCTGGACGCCGCCCAGGACGCGCCCCCGGGCACGGTCGGCAGGCTCGTCGCGGGCACCGAGATGCGCATCGTCTCCCTCGACGACCCCGACAAGGACCTGGGCGTCGGTGAGGCGGGCGAGATCGTCATCCGCGGGCCCCAGGTCATGAAGGGCTATCTGGGGCAGCCCGACGCCACCGCCGCGATGATCGACCCGGACGGCTGGCTGCACACCGGAGACGTCGGCCACGTGGACGCCGAGGGCTGGCTGTTCGTCGTCGACCGCGTCAAGGAGCTCATCAAGTACAAGGGCTTCCAGGTCGCCCCCGCCGAACTGGAGGCCCTCCTCCTCACCCACCCCGGTATCGCGGACGCGGCCGTCATAGGGGTCTACAACGAGGACAACAACGAAGTCCCGCACGCCTTCGTGGTGCGCCAGCCGTCCGCGACCGGTCCGGCCGGAGACCTCTCCGACGTCCCGGGCCTCTCCGAAGGAGAGGTGATGATGTACGTCGCCGAGCGAGTCGCCCCGTACAAGAGGGTCCGCGGCGTCACCTTCATCGACGCCGTCCCGCGGGCGGCCTCCGGAAAGATCCTGCGTCGGGAACTGCGGGGCCTGTCATGACCGTTGAACCGGTTGTCCGCGTGGCGCACGAGCGCGCCATCACCACCCTCACCCTCGACGCGCCCGCCAACCGCAACGCCCTCTCCGCGGCACTCGTGGGCGAACTCGCGGACGGGCTCACCCGGTGCGGCAAGGACCGCGACGTCCGCGCGGTCGTCCTCACCCACACGGGGAACACGTTCTGCGCGGGCGCCGACCTGCGCGACCCCCCGCATCCGGACGCGCTCGTCGCCCTGCTGCGGCAGATCGTCGAGCTGCACAAGCCCGTGGTGGCCCGGGTGACGGGCCATGTGCGGGCGGGCGGACTGGGGCTCCTCGGGGCCTGCGATCTGGCGATCGCCTCCAAGGAGGCCACGTTCGCCTTCACGGAGGTACGCATCGGCGTCGCGCCCGCCGTGATCTCCCTTCCCCTCCTGCCCCGTACGGACCCCCGCGCCCTCGCCCGCTACTACCTGACGGGCGAACGCTTCGACGCGGCGGAGGCGGTACGGACGGGACTCCTGACGGCGACCGGCGACGACGTCGACGTCACCCTGGAACCCGTACTGGACGGCCTGCGCCGCTCCTCCCCCCAGGGCCTGGCCGAGACGAAACGGCTGCTCACGGCTAGGGTGCTGGAGGCCTTCGACCGGGATGCGGACGCCCTGACCGCGCTCTCGGCCGAACTGTTCTCCTCCGCGCAGGCCCGCGAGGGGATGACGGCCTTCCTCGAACGACGGGATCCCGCATGGGTGGTGTGAGCACGACGGAAGCCGCGGAGCACGCGGAGCCCACGGACGTGACCACAGAGGCGACCACGGACGCGACCACGGACGTGACGGAGCCTGCCGAACAAGCCCCTCGCGGTTCCCGGCTTCCGCACGTTCCCAAGCAGGACCGCAGCCGGGCCACCCGGCAGCGGCTGCTCGCGGCCGCCGTGGCCTGTCTCGCCGAGCACGGCTGGGCGGGTTCCACGGTCTCCGTCGTCGCCGAACGGGCGGGAGTGTCCCGGGGGGCCGCCCAGCACCACTTCCGTACCCGCGAGGACCTGTTCACCGCGGCGGTGGAGTACGTCGCCGAGGAGCGCTCCACCGCACTGCGCGCCCTGTTCCCGGACGGTGCCGCCGACCGCCGCGAGGTGGTCGCGGCCCTGGTCGACCTCTACACCGGCCCCCTCTTCCGCGCCGCCCTCCACCTGTGGGTCGCCGCCTCCGACGAGGAGCAACTCCGTCCGAGGGTCACCGAGCTGGAGGCCCGCGTGGGCCGCGAGACCCACCGGATCGCCGTGGAGCTTCTCGCCGCCGACGAATCCCGCCCGGGTGTACGCGAAACGGTCCAGGGCCTCCTGGACATGTCCCGTGGCCTCGGCCTCGCCAACCTCCTCACGAACGACGGGGGGCGCCGGGAGCGGGTGGTGGCGCAGTGGGGCCTCCTGCTGGACGAGGCGCTGGGCTGAGCCCCGTCCCCGCCCTCGCTCCCGTCTCCGCCCTCGCTCCCGCCCGCGTCACGGGCTGAGGCGCTCCACCCGCCAGCCGCCGTCCGGCTCCGCCACGTACCGCAGGCGGTCGTGGAGGCGGTTCTCGCGGCCCTGCCAGAACTCGACGGTCCGGGGAGCGATGCGGAAGCCGCCCCAGTGCGGGGGCACGGGGACCTGCTCGCCCTCCGGATAGCGGGCGCTCAACTCCTCGTAGGCGACGTCGAGCTCGTCCCGGGAGGGGATGACGGAGGACTGGGCGCTGGCCCAGGCGCCGAGCTGGGAGCCGTGCGGGCGGGTGCGGAAGTACGCGGCGGTCTCGTCGCGGCCGGTGCGCCGTGCCGTCCCGGTGACGATGACCTGGCGGGCCATCGGGTGCCAGGGGAAGAGCAGCGAGACGTACGGGTTCTCGGACAGCTCGCGTGCCTTGCGGGAGTCGTAGTTGGTGTAGAAGACGAAGCCCTGCTCGTCGTACTGCTTGAGCAGCACCGTGCGTGAACTGGGCCGCCCCTCCGCGTCCGCCGTGGAGACGATCATCGCGTTCGGCTCGTACACCATGCCCTGTACGCAGGCCTGTGCGGCCTGCTTGAACCAGCGCGCGAACTGGTCCATGGGATGCGCGGCGAGATCGGCCTCGACGAGCCCCTCGGCGCGGTAGTGGGCGCGCATCGCGGCGGGGTCGTGGGCGAGTTCTTCGCCGGCGCCCTCGGCCGCTTCTTCGGCGGCGGCCCGTGCCGCGCGCTGGACGAGGGGCTCGGCTGCGGATTCATCCGGGAAGCGGTCGGTCACGCGGTCATCTTGCCGTATTCGGGCCCCCACCCGGAGGGGTGGGCTTCATCACTGAGTGGCACTGAGTGCCGCACACCCTCCCCAAAGGTGGCACCCGGGGATATCGTGCTGCTGCCGTCCCGTTGGGGTGACCGCCGGTAGTACGGGGCATCACCGGGATGACGTACCGGACCGCGAGTCCACGAGCGACCGTGGAACCGGACGTCGACCCGTCACCCATCGTCGGCCCATGCTTGCCGACCGCACGAAAAGCGCACGAAAAGGCATGAAACCCCCAAAAAATCCGCTGTCGCACACATCACGAGGAGCCGCCTGATGTCCGACTTCGTACCCGGACTCGAAGGAGTCGTCGCGTTCGAGACGGAGATCGCCGAACCGGACAAGGAGGGCGGCGCACTCCGGTACCGGGGCGTCGACATCGAGGATCTGGTCGGCCACGTCTCCTTCGGGAACGTCTGGGGCCTCCTCGTCGACGGCGCCTTCAACCCCGGTCTGCCGCCCGCCGAGCCGTTCCCCATCCCCGTCCACTCCGGCGACATCCGCGTCGACGTGCAGTCCGCGCTCGCCATGCTCGCCCCCGTCTGGGGCCTCAAACCCCTCCTCGACATCGATGAGGCCCAGGCCCGCGAGGACCTCGCCCGCGCCGCCGTCATGGCCCTCTCGTACGTCGCCCAGTCCGCCCGTGGCCAGGGCCGGCCCATGGTTCCGCAGAGCGAGATCGACAAGGCGCACTCCGTCGTCGAGCGCTTCATGATCCGCTGGCGCGGCGAGCCCGACCCCAAGCACGTCGCGGCCGTGGACGCCTACTGGACGTCCGCCGCCGAGCACGGCATGAACGCGTCCACCTTCACCGCCCGCGTCATCGCCTCGACGGGCGCGGATGTCGCCGCCGCCCTCTCCGGCGCCGTCGGGGCCATGTCCGGGCCGCTGCACGGCGGCGCGCCCTCCCGCGTCCTCGGCATGATCGAGGAGATCGAGCGCACGGGAGACGCGGAGGCCTACGTCAAGAAGGCCCTCGACAAGGGTGAACGCCTGATGGGCTTCGGTCACCGCGTCTACCGCGCCGAGGACCCGCGCGCCCGTGTCCTGCGCCGCACCGCCCGCGAGCTGGGCGCCCCCCGCTTCGAGATCGCCGAGGCGCTGGAGAAGGCGGCCCTGGAGGAGCTCCACGCACGCCGTCCGGACCGCGTCCTGGCGACGAACGTCGAGTTCTGGGCCGCGATCATGCTCGACTTCGCCGAGGTCCCGGCGCACATGTTCACGTCGATGTTCACCTGCGCCCGTACCGCCGGCTGGTCGGCGCACATCCTCGAGCAGAAGCGCACGGGACGGCTCGTACGGCCGTCCGCGCACTATGTGGGCCCCGGCCCGCGCAGCCCCCAGGAGATCAAGGGCTACGAGGACATCGCCCACTGAGCCTCCGTCGGGCCAAGGAGCGGCCGGTCGTCACGCGGGGGTGAGCAGCTCCGCGTGATGACGGGCCGCGACCAGTGGGTGGGCCCGGAGCTTGCCCTTCAGCTCGTTGAAGCCGTACTCCGCGAACAGCGGGTTCGCCGGGTCGTCGGTGACGCCGGGCGCGGCGGAGGCGTGCGGGAAGGGCAGCGGCTCCACGAGGGCGTCCAGTCGCGGGTTGTAGAAGAAGGGCACGGAGAACCGCTCGGTGGCCCCGGGCGGGCTGACGACCCGGTGGTTGGTGGCGACGAGGTACCCGTTGGTGGCCACTTCCAGCAGCTCGCCCAGGTTGACCACGAACGCCCCCGGCAGCGGCGGCACCTCGTGGAAGAGGCCGTCCTCACGCTGCACCTGAAGGCCGCCGACCTGGTCCTGGAGCAGCAGCGTCAGGAATCCGTAGTCCTTGTGCGCGCCCACGCCCTGGTCGGCGCCGTCGCCCGCGCTGCCCGGGTACCGCACGAGCTTCAGATGCGGATGGGCCCGCTCCCCGAAGACCGGCTCGTAGAAGTCGGCGGGGGCCCCGATCGCGGTGAGCAGCTCGCGCAGCAGCCGCGCCGCGACCGAGCTGAGCCGGTCGATCCACGCCAGCGCGGCGGTCCGCAGCTCCGGCAGTGCGGCCGGCCACTGGTTGGGCCCTTCCAGCCACCCATAGGCGGGCTCGCCCGGACCGGGGGTGCGCGCGGGCCGCTCGGCCCCTATGTCGAGCTGGTCCCGCCAGTCCCGGCTGCCGCCGGTGCGCTCGTCGCCGGTGCGCGTGTACCCGCGGAAGTGCGGGGAGTTGACGTTGTCGAGGGCGAGCCGCTCGGCCTCGGGCAGCGCGAAGAAACGGTGCATGGCGTCGAGCAGGGCGGCGGTCTCGCCCTCGGTCACGCCGTGCCCGACGAGCTGGAAGAAGCCCACGTCATGGGCGGCGCTGTGCAACTGCGCGTGCAGCAGGGCGCGGGCCTGGGGGCCCCGGTCGGCCGCGGAGAGATCGATGATCGGAAGCTGCTGGTACAGCCGGTGCTGCTGGTGCTGGGCAGAAGACGTGTTCGTCGTCATGAGGTGCGTCCGCAGGGTGTACGGGTGCCCGGGCGGCCGCCGGGATGGGGCGGGGGCCACGGGTGCCAAGGGGGAGGAGAGGGGCCGAGGTCAGGAAGAAGCCCGACAGCCCATGCTCGTGACGCGCACGAAGTCCACGTGTCGGCGTCGAACGAGCATCGGAAACATGGTCCAAGAGTACTGCGGACCCCACGAAACGCATGTGCCCTACGTCACATGCCCTGCGAAACGCAGACGACCCGCGAGCTCGGGTCCCTCCGCCTCTCGGCGGAGGAGCCGGCCGGACGTACCGGCGAGCTCGCGGGTCGGGTGACTGCTTGGGATCGGGGCCGGCTGCACGCTCATCTCACGTGCTGGTCCGGCACCGCACTCATGTGGTGACGGGCCGCTAGCCCGCAGCCACCTCACGCGTCCGGTTCTTGTACATCTGCCGAACCACCTCCCTTCTCGTGTAGACCACACCTTAGGAACCGATCGCCGACAGCTCAACCACTTTTTTTCGACCCCCTGCGATTCCTGGGGCTGGCGGGGCGGAATCCCTGCGTACAACGATTTCTTCCCATCTTTGGGGAACACGATGTGGGCTGGGTCACGTTCGAGTTGAATGAAGGCGAGTGAGCGAACTGTCTCGCCGTACGTGCGGACGCAGCCTGCAGGGGGTCCAGGTGAGTGCTTCCCGGCGTAGTGGGACCACCGACGAGCTGGGGCCGGACCAGCCCGAGCCGGCTGGTTCGGATCTGCTTGCCGCGCTGCTGGACGGGATGGACGCGGCACTGTGCGCGTTCGACGCCGATGGGGTCGTCACCCATTGGAACCGCGAGGCCGAGCGGATTCTCGGCTGGACCGCGGCCGAGGCCGTGGGGCGGCGCGGGTTCGCCGGGTGGGCCGTGCGGACCGCGGACGCCGAGGAGGTCGAGGCGCGGCTGCTGTCCGCGATGGAGGCCCCCGGGCGTCAGGTGCACGAGTTCGCGCTGCTGACCAAGGACGGCGGGCGCGTGCTCGTACGGACCCAGTCCGCCGCCGTGCGCGGAGCGGACGGGAAGCCCGCCGGGGTGTACTGCGCCTTCAGCGAGGTGCACGCGCAGATCGATCTGGAGCGGTCCATCGCCCTGAGCGAGGCGTTGTTCGAGGACGCCAGCTGGGGTGTGGTCCTGGTGGACGCGGACCTGCGGCCCGCCGTCGTCAACGCGCACGCGGCCCGGGCCCTGGGGATCGGGCGTACGGCTGTGCTCGGACGGCCGCTGGGAGAGCTGCTGTCGCAAGGGGTCGAGGAGTTGGAGGGCGCGCTCACGCATGTGCTCGCCGAGGGCGCGCCGCCCGCGCCGGCCGAGATGTGGGTCAGCGTGCGGTCGGCCGAGGGCGAGAAGCGGCGGTGCTGGCGCAGCGGGTTCGTGCGGCTTGCCTCACCGCTCGCGGAAGAACCGGTTCCGCTCGGTGTGGGGTGGCTCTTCCAGGACGTCACCGAGGCCAAGCACACCGAGCAGGAGGCGGCTCTGCTGCGGTTCAGGGCCAACCAGTTGCACCGGGCGGCACGGGCGGCCGCCGAGTGCGAGGACCCCGGGGAGGCCGCCACCGTCCACCTCGACTTCGCGCTCGCCGGGTTCGCCGACCACGCGCTGATCGACCGGGTCGCGGGCGGTTCGGCGGGGTACGACGACGAGCCCGTACGGCTGGTACGCGCCGCGGCCACGCCCGCCGGGGCGCCCGGGCCGAGCCTGCTCACCGGGAAGGCCGGACTGCCCGTGCGGTACGCCGAGGGGCATCCCGCGATCCAGTGCGTGGAGCGGGCCGGGTCCGTACGGGCCAGCTCCGGTGAGATCACGCCCGAGCGGATGCGGGAGTGGGCCACCGCCCGCCAGTGGCCGCCGGACTCGGTGCACGCCCTGTGCGCGGTGCTGCGCAGCCGGGGGCGCACGCTGGGCGTCGTGACGTTTCTGCGGGGGTCGGGGCGCAGCCAGTTCGAGCGCACGGACGCGACGTACGCGGAGGACGTGGCGGTACGGATCGCCATGGCGCTGGATCTGGAGGGACTGGCGGGGCGGACGTAGAGCCGCCGCGATCTCCACCCGATCGGCCCAGCGGGGGTCGAGGATCTCGGTGGGCTCGGCGGCCGTGGAAGATCCAGGTCGGCTCAGCGGCGGTAGAAGATCCGGTCGCCGTACTCCGTCATCACCCGGCCGTTCCACTCGTGGCCGCCGTCGACGTTGCCCGAGCGCAGCAGGGGCGGCTCGATGCCCCGGTCGGCGAGCGCGCCCGCGGCCGTGGCCATGACGGCCTGGAGGAGGGCCGCCGTGACCACCGTGGAGGCGGGGGCGAAGGGCGCCTCGATCGTCTCCAGGGTCAGTTCCGCGTCGCCGACCGCGATCTTCGAGTCGAGGACGATGTCGCAGTGGTCCTTCAGATAGGTCCCCGAGACGTGCCGGGACGTCGTCTCCGAGGCGTAGGCGACCGAGGTGACGCCGATGACCTTCACGCCCAGGGCCCGTGCGCTCATGGCCATCTCGACCGGGAGCGCGTTGCGGCCGGACAGGGAGATGATCACGAGTACGTCGCCGGAGCGGAGCGGGCTGGAGTCCAGGACCGCGCTTGCGAGGCCGTCGACCCGCTCCAGGGCCGAGCCCAGCGTCGCCGGCATGACGTCGACGCCGACCACACCCGGGACCGGGAGCAGGTTCATCAGGGCGAGGCCGCCCGCGCGGTAGACGACGTCCTGCGCGGCGAGCGAGGAGTGCCCGGCGCCGAAGGCGAAGAGCCGGCCGCCGTCGACGACGGTGTCGGCGATCAGGGTGCCGGCCGCCTCGATGTCTCCCGCGTCCTCGTCGCGCACCCGCTGGAGCAGGCCGATCGCCGCGTCGAAGAACTGCCCGGCCAGCTTGCGGTCGCTCATCGGCGAAGCCCCTTAGAAGTCTCGTCGGCGTCGGGTGGGCGCTGGGTCACGCTTTGTGCCGCGGATCACGTTGCGGTCTGGACCAGTGCCCTGTCAATACGGCTTGCGGAGGTGGCCGTAGAGGCACCCGGTGGGGTGTTCGCCCGGGCAGTCGTAACCCCGTGGTTTCAACGGCGAGGCACGCTTGTCAGTGGTATGCGTCAGAATTGGGTTCAGGGCCAGCGCACACGCCGGTGAGCCACCGAGCCTTCGGCAGAGCTAATCAAGGGGCACGTATGTCCGGACTGATCGACACCACGGAGATGTATCTCCGCACCATCCTCGAGCTGGAGGAGGAAGGCGTGGTCCCCATGCGCGCCCGGATCGCGGAGCGGCTCGACCAGAGCGGTCCGACGGTCAGCCAGACGGTGGCGCGCATGGAGCGCGACGGTCTGGTGGCGGTCGCCACCGACCGGCACCTGGAGTTCACCGCGGAGGGCCGTCGCCTCGCCACCCGCGTCATGCGCAAGCACCGCCTCGCGGAGTGCCTGCTCGTCGACGTGATCGGTCTGGAGTGGGAGCAGGTGCACGCCGAGGCGTGTCGCTGGGAGCACGTGATGAGCGAGGCGGTGGAGCGGCGCGTGCTGGAGCTGCTGCGCCACCCGACCGAATCGCCGTACGGCAACCCGATCCCCGGACTGGAGGAGCTGGGCGAGAAGGACGGCGCCGACCCGTTCCTGGACGAGAGCATGGTGTCGCTGGCCGAGCTCGACCCCGGCCTGGACGGCAAGACCGTCGTCGTACGCCGGATCGGCGAGCCCATCCAGACGGACGCGCAGTTGATGTACACGCTGCGGCGCGCGGGCGTGCAGCCCGGCTCCGTGGTGAGCGTGACGGAGTCGGCGGGCGGTGTGCTCGTCGGCAGCGGCGGCGAGGCGGCGGAGCTGGAGTCGGACGTCGCGTCGCACGTGTTCGTCGCCAAGCGCTGACGTCCGCCGATCGTGGGAGGCCTCGCACCCCGGGTGCGGGTTTCCCGGCCTTGAGCCCGCGAGGGGCAGCTCCCGGGGGTGGGCCACGGGGTCCGGCAGTCGCCGAACCCCGGGTCGGCCTCCGGGCGCCCGCCGTGGAGCGTGTCGTCCGCCTGCGGTGACCCGGCGATCCACCCCTCCCCGGCCCCCGACGACTTACTTCGGGCATGTCAACTCCCGTGTCGGCAGAGGCAGTTGTGACGTTTTCGCTACATGGCCGAAACCAAGATTCAGTGTGCGGAATCGCAGCGGCGCGACCATTTGCGTGCGAGGCTGACCCGTGAGGCATATGACCTGAGGGCTCTTGACCGTGTCCAAGAGGGATGTCGCACGGTTGGGGAGGGGGCGGGGAGGATGTGCCGTAGATGTGGAGAGGGCCCCGGCACCTTGCGGCGCCGGGGCCTGTCCTCCCCTGTGCTGACCCGGAGCCCCGAGCTCCCAGGGTCATCCCCTTCGGACCGATTTCCCCGAGTGGTCCGCCTCCCGCTGAAGATCTCCCCTCGGCGGCGGCGGTCAATCCCCGAACATGGTCACTCGAACGAGGGGTGTTGCCGCCGAGAGGAGTATTTTCGAATGCCCATTCGATAACCTGGCGGCGTATCGCAGGCAAATCGGGTACAGGTAGAACAACACATCAGCGGACGCAGCGACACGACAGCGGTAGGAACCGGTAGGAAGCGGTACGAGTGGACCGGCCGACTCGAGCGGGAGCGAGCGGTCCGAGCGAGCTAGGGGGGTGCCAGACCTATGGTGCGGCGCATCGACGTGACGGGCGCGGGCGGCCTACGCCTCGCTGCGTGGGAGTTCGCCGATCCTCCCAAGACCGACCCTCCCAGGACCCCGCCCGCCCCCGGCGTGCTGCTTCTGCACGGCCTCATGGGCCGCGCCTCCCACTGGGCGTCCACCGCCCGCTGGCTCTCCGAGCGGCACCGTGCGGTCGCCCTCGACCAGCGCGGCCACGGCCAGAGCGACAAGGCCCCGGAGGGGCAGTACACCCGGGAGGCGTACGTCGAGGACGTCGAGGCCGCTCTCGAGCAGCTCGGTCTCGCCCCGACCGTCCTCATCGGCCACGCCATGGGCGCGCTGACCGCCTGGCAGCTCGCCGCCAAGCGCCCCGACCTCGTCCGCGGTCTGATCATCTGTGACATGCGGGCCTCGGCGTTAGGGGCCGCGTCGCAGCGCGAGTGGGAGGACTGGTTCAAGGCCTGGCCCGTGCCCTTCGCCACGCTCGCCGACGTACGGAAGTGGTTCGGCGAGGACGACCCCTGGGTGGAGCGCCCGAACCCGTCCCGCGGCGAGTTCTACGCCGAGGTGATGCACGAGTCCGCCGACGGCTGGCGCCCGGTCTTCGACCCCGAGCAGATGCTCAAGTCCCGCCAGACCTGGGTGTACGACGCGCACTGGGAGGAGCTCGCCCAGGTCCGGTGCCCCGCGTTGGTCGTGCGGGGTCTCGACGGCGAGCTCGGCCGGGCCGAGTCCCAGGAGATGGTCCGCGTCCTGCCGTACGGCCAGTACGCGGAGGTGGCCGACGCCGGTCACCTCGTGCACTACGACCAGCCGGAGGCGTGGCGCGCCGCGATCGAGCCCTTCCTCGACAGCGTGCTCACCGGCCAGGACCGCTAGGCCCTGTCGTCAAATTCCGGTCTGCCCTGCGACGCCATGCACGCTCCCCCACTGCCTGAAGGGCGTGGGAGGTGCCCCCACTCAGCGCACCGGGCACAGACCCGAGTACATCCAGTACGAGGGCCCGTGCCCGGCACGCTGAGAGCAC
The DNA here is from genome assembly GCF_036227505.1 of Streptomyces sp. NBC_01450. Lineage (NCBI taxonomy): Bacteria > Bacillati > Actinomycetota > Actinomycetes > Kitasatosporales > Streptomycetaceae > Streptomyces > Streptomyces sp. NBC_01450. The sequence goes on from NZ_CP109480.1 coordinate 6,445,626, forward strand.
GCACCTGACGCCGCAGGGCCCGCCCTCCGGGCGGACGACGGGAATTTGACGACAGGACCTAGCGGCTCGGGCCTTCATCAAAGGCTCAGCCCTTCTCCGCAGCTCACCGCCCCGGGGCAGCCCGTCCGCAGCCCCCGCAGGGCATCCCCTCCGCAGCTCAGCCCTTGCTGATCGCCGCCAGGATCTCCGGCAGCCGCCGGGCCGTCCGCGGTGCCGCCATCCGCAGGCCGAACACCGTGAGCAGCGCCCCGTATCCCGCCCCCAGCGGCAGCAGCAGCCAGCTCCACCGGTCCCCGTCCGCCGTCACGTTCAGCCAGATCGTGACGGCGATGACGGGGGCGGTCAGCAGCGCCGCCGAGACCATTCCGCCGAAGATGGCGATCCAGGCGAGGCCCGCCTGCCCGGGGGCCACGTTCTTGTAGCCCTCCTGCGGGATCGAGTACGGGAACCGGGCCGAGGACCACGCGCCGGTGGCCAGCATCGCGCCGAGCAGCGCGAAGGACAGTCCGAGCACCTCGGGCAGCTTGGGCCAGTCACCGAGCATCGCCGTCGTCAGCACGGTCACGAGGGTCGCGTACGGCAGGGTGATCACCAGGAGCGCCAGCGCACGCCCGCGCAGTTCGACGTACGCGTCGCGCGGGGACGCGATGGTCATCGCGACCATCCAGAACGCGGAGGTGTCCTGACCGAACTGGTTGTACATCTGGATGCCGAGCATCCCGGCCGCGAAGCACGCGAAGTAGATCGAGCCGGTGCCCTGCAAGGCGTTGAACACGGGCACGATCAGGCCGATCGCCAGCGAGGTCACCCACGCGGCCTTCGTCTTCGGGTCGCGCCACACGTAGCGCAGGCTGCGCTCCATGACGGTCCCGGTGCGCCCCGGGGGCAGCAGCCGGCGCAGTCCGCCCGTCGGGACCCGCTCCCGCGCCCCGGTCTCGCCCGCCTGCAGCGTCGATCCGTCCGGCGAGGTCATCAGCAGGGTCAGATGCCTCGACCAGAGCGCCAGCAGCCCCACCAGCGCCGCCACGCTCAGGGCGAGTTGGACGACCCCGGCCCCGTACGAGCCCTTGCTCATCGAGTCCACCGCGCCGATCGCCGACCCGGGCGGTACCCAGCGCAGCACGTCCGCCGCCGGGTCGAGCCGGGACAGTCCGCCCGCCGAACCGAGCCGCTGCGCGCCGAAGTTGACGACCTGCGCGCCGATCGCGACGACGAGGCCGCTCAGTACGGCCAGGTCGCGGCCCTTGCGGCTGGACAGCAGCCGGATGTTGGCGGCGGCGACGGCACGTGCGAGGGCCACACAGACGAGCAGGGCCAGCGGCACGGCCACGACACCGGTGACGTACGCCGCCGTGCCGTGCGCCACGGAGATCACGGAACCGATCAGCAGGCACAGGGTGAACAGCGGTCCGATGCCGACCAGCGAGGCCACGAGCAGCGCCCGGACCAGCGGGCGCGGCCGCAGCGGCAGCATGACCAGGCGCGTCGGATCGAGGGTCTCGTCGCCGCTGGGGAAGAACAGCGGCATCACGGCCCAGCCGAGCGCCAGGACCGCGATCAGCAGGACGGTGACGGAGACGGCGTGCGCGTTGCCGCGCAGGGCGATCAGGCCGAGCAGTTGGAGGGCGGCGAAGAGGAGGACGACGACGACCGAGGTGATGTAGGCGGCCCGCCGCCCGGCGGACTGCCGCAACCCGTTGCGCAGCAGCGACAGCTTCAGCCGTACGACGACGGGGGTGATCGAGACCCCGGAGGAGACCTCTGAGGAGACCCCGGAGGCGTTCGTGCCGGTGCTCATCGCGTCGCCCCGCCGCCCAGCCAGTCGAGGTCGGACCCCCGGTCGTGGCCGTGTGCGCCGACCAGTTCCAGGAACGCCTGCTGGAGGGAGGGCGCGTCGCCGCGGACGTCCGCGAGCGGGCCGTGCGCGCGGATGCGCCCCGCGACCATGACGGCCACCCAGTCGCACAGCGATTCGACGAGTTCCATGACGTGGGAGGAGAAGACGACCGTGGCGCCCGACGCCGTGTAGCGCTCCAGGACACCGCGGATGGTCTGCGCGGAGACGGGATCGACGCCCTCGAACGGCTCGTCGAGGAAGAGGACCTCGGGGTTGTGGAGGAGAGCGGCGGCGAGGCCGATCTTCTTGCGCATGCCCGTCGAGTAGTCGACGACGAGTTTGTGCTGGGCGCCCGCGAGGTCGAGGACGTCGAGGAGCTGGGTGGTGCGCTTGTCGACCTCGGCACCGGGCAGCCCGCGCAGCCGGCCGGTGTAGGCGAGAAGCTCACGCCCGGAGAGCCGTTCGAAGAGTCGCAGGCCCTCGGGGAGTATGCCGATCCGGGCCTTCACCGCCGCCGGGTCGCGCCACACGTCATGGCCGACGACCTCGACGCCGCCCTGGTCGGGCCGCAGCAGCCCGGTCACCATCGAGAGGGTGGTCGTCTTGCCCGCGCCGTTGGGCCCTACGAGCCCGATGAACCGCCCCGCCGGCAACTCCAGATCGATCCCGGCGACGGCGATCTGCTCCCCGAAGCGCTTCCAGAGCCCTCGCACACGTACGGCGGGAACGCCTGCCCCTGTTTGCTCGGCCATGTGAGCACCCTAAGGGGCAAGGTTTCAGGGGCGCGAGGAACTGCGCGACCAGCCACGACGAACCCGCGGTGAAAACACGACGCCCAACCGGCCCTACCGGTCCCTGCCGCACGCATAGGCGAGCGGCGAGATCAGTTCCTCCGCATCCGGCAGCCATCGATTCGCGGGCGTCGGCCGGCAGGCCCACTGCACCGCGCCCCGCGACCCGAACCGGGTCGGCGGAGCCGCCACGTACGAGCCCTCGCCCAGGGTGACCAGGTCGAGGGAGGCGGGCGGCCAGCCCAGCCGCCGCACCAGGTCGGGGACCTTCGCCGCCGCACCGGGAAGGACGAAGAAGTGCATCCGCCGGTCCGGCGTGCACGTCACCGGACCCAGCGTGAGCTCCATCCGCTCCATGCGGGCGAGCGCGAGGAACCCGGCCGTCTCCGGCACGTCGATCGCGTCGAACGTACGCCCGGTAGGCAGCAGGATCGACGCGTTCGGCTGCTTCGACCACATGCGGCGCGCGACGGTCGCACTGCCCGTCGCCTGCGTCGCCCAGTCCTCGCATGCCGCGTGTGCGCCGGGCGCGGGGCAGCCGGCCTCGCCGCAGGAGCAGCGTTGCATCCCGTCGACGGTCTCCAGCCAGGTGCCGGGGAACACGTCCCAATGGCGCTCTTCGGCATATCGCACGGCGGTGTCAAGCAATGATTCGCCGCGCTGCTTCGGGATTTGGACGGCTTCGGGCCCCGCGATGGTCTCTTCCACGATGAACACAACTCTAGTGGCCACCGAGAGTTACGGGAGGCGCGTGCGCGGGGGAGGGGCATCGTTTCCGCGTGTGGGGCGCATGGATGCACGGGTGGGGGCGCGCACGGGGAACGACAGCGGGCGGTGGGTAATCAGGGGTGGGGTCGGGCAGTCGCCTTTACCCCGGCAATCCTCACATGTCTCGCATCTTCGGTATGTCGGCGGGGCATTGATCTTCATGGCCGGCTTCCTTCGCTGTGGTTGGCCGATGAGGACACGTCAACTCGGTGCGTGGGCAGGCACCGCAGCCACAGGGGGTACGCCATGGCCGCAAGGCCTCTCGTCGCCAGGCAGCCGAACGAACGGCTGCAGGCGCTCATCCAAGAAGCGGGCTGTTCCAACGCCGGCCTGGCCCGCCGGGTCAACATGTGCGGCGCCGAGCACGGCCTCGATCTGCGCTACGACAAGACGTCGGTGGCGCGCTGGCTGCGCGGTCAGCAGCCGCGGGGACGCGCTCCCGCGATCATCGCCGAGGCGCTCGGCCGCAAGCTGGGCCGTACGGTCACGATCGACGAGATCGGCATGGCCAACGGCAAGAACCTCGCGTCGGGTGTGGGGTTGCAGTTCTCGCCGACCGTCCTCGGCGCCATCGAGCAGGTGTGTGAGCTGTGGCGCAGTGACGTGGGGCGCCGGGACTTCCTGTCCGGCTCGTCCGTCGCGGCCTCCGCGCTCGTCGAGCCGAGCCGCGACTGGCTGATCTCCGCGCCGGACTCGCAGGTGGCGCGTGCGGCGGGCCCGCGGGTCGGGCTCTCGGACGTGGCGGCGGTCCGCGCGATGACCCAGGCGCTCACGGACCTGGACCACCAGTACGGCAGCGGGCATGTGCGCCCGGTCGTCGTGCACTACCTCAACAGCGTGGTCTCCGGGCTGCTCGCGGGCTCGTACCGGGAGGGCGTCGGACGCGAACTCTTCTCGGCGGTCTCGCGGTTGACGGAACTCGCGGGCTACATGGCCATCGACACCGGTCAACCGGGGCTCGCCCAGCGGTACTACATCCAGGCGCTGCGGCTCGCCCAGGCGGCCGGGGACCGGGGATACGGCGGATACGTACTGGCCGCGTCCATGAGCCATCTGGCGGCGCAGCTCGGAAACCCGCGCGAGATCGCGCAGTTGGCGCGCGCGGCGCAGGAGGGAGCGCGGGGGCGGGTGACGCCGCGCGCGGAGTCGATGTTCCACGCCGCGGAGGCGCGCGGGCACGCCCTGATGGGCGACGCGCGCGCCGCTCAGGTGGCGTCCGGGCGTGCGATCACCGCCCTGGAGGGCGCCGACGCGGCCTCCGGCGACGACCCGACGTGGATCGCGCACTTCGACGAGGCCTATCTCGCCGACGAGTTGGCGCACTGCCACCGTGACCTGGGTCAGGCGGAGGCCGCCGCGCGCTGCGCCGAGGAGTCCCTCGCCGGGCACCCGGAGTCGCGGGCCCGCCGCCGGGCCATCGGTTACGTCCTGCTGGCCACCGCACAGGTCCAGCAGCGCGAGGTGGAGCAGGCGTGCCACACGGGTCTGCGCGCGGTCGAACTCCTCGGCACGCTCCGCTCCAACCGGGGCGCCGAGTACCTGGACGACTTCCAGCAGCGTCTGGAGCCCTACCGGGACGAAGCGGTGGTAAGGGAGTTCGGGGCGCGGATGGAGTTGCAGGCGGCGGCATGAGGGGATCGTGTGCGCGCCGGTGAACACGGGGTGTGCACGGTCGTGAACTCCGGGCGAACCAAGGCGCTTGGAGTGGCAGGAGGCAAATACAGCGCACGGCGGGACGTATTCGTTACCCCGGTCACAGGGGGCGGGGGTAACGGCCTGTGCTGCGTGGCACGGGCGCGTGGGGACCCGGTAGCGTGAGCCGACGATTCCGAAGGTCCCCCATTAGTAGGAGTCCCGGTGACACAGAGTGGACAGGGCGAGCAGCCCTCGGCGCGCCCGGCGCGCGAAGGCATCGTGCTGCCCTCCGACGGCGGCGAGCCGCTGTTGCCGGGCATGACGGGCGACCGGGCCGTTCCCGCGGTCCCGGCGGGCGGTCAGACCTGGGACCAGCCCTGGGGGCCGGACCCGTCGGCGGCACCGGCCCCGCAGCCGGCCGAGGGCTGGGGGGCGCCCGTGAACGGCACCCAGACCTGGGGCGGCTCCGAGCAGTCCCCGGCCGGCGCCCCCGCTCCGGACTGGGGCGGCCACAATCCGTCCACCCAGACCTGGGCCGCGCCCGAGCAGCCGGCGCAGGGCTGGGGCGCCGCCCCGGCCCAGCAGCAGGGCTTCCCGGCCCAGCAGGCCCCCGGCGCCGGCGCGCTGCCGGCCGAGGGCGCACAGCCGCCGTCGTACGGGGAGCAGAGACCGTACGGGGATCACCAGCCGCCGTCGTACGGGGGTCAGGAGACCTCCTCGTACGGCGGTCAGCAGGACTCCGGGTACGGCGGCCACCAGGGGGGTGCCGTACCCCCGCACCAGCCGCAGGGCGCGGCCGCGCTGCCGCCCGCCGTTCCGGGAGCCCTGCCGCCCGCCGTCGACGAGGGCGCCACGCAGTACATCCCGCCGGTTCCGGCCGCCGCCGAGGGCGCGACCCAGTTCCTGCCGCCCGTCGCCGCCGCGCCCGACGAGGGCGCCACGCAGTACATCCCGCCGGTGGGCCCGGGTGCGCTGCCGCCCGAGGTGTCCTCGGGACCGCTGCCCCCGGCCGCGCACCCCGACGCCGAGGCCACGCAGTACATCGCCCCCGTGCCCGCCGAGCCGGGCGCGCCGGGCTACGGGATACGTCCGGGCGGGCCGGAGGACCGGCAGCCGCCCGCGGAGTTCGACAACCTGTTCCGCAGTGCGCCCGGCGCGCCGAGCGCGTCGGAGGGGCCCGCGTCCACGCAGCAGCTGCCGCGGTTCGAGGCCCCCGCCGCGCATGCCCCGCACACTCCGCACGCCCCGTATGCCGCGCAGGCCCCGGGGATGCCCGGAGCGCCGGGCGGGCGGGCCGCCACCCGGCGTGGCGCGGCCGACGACGGCAACGGTGGCCGGGGTGGACGGAGCGGCTCGCGCGTCCCGCTGATCGCGGCTGTCGGCATCGGTATCGTCGTGCTCGGTGTCGGGGCCGGCGCCCTGCTCGGCGGCGGGGGCAGTGACAGCGGCAAGGACGACAGCAGCAAGAACGTGTCGGCGACGGCCGGGGCCACGGACGGCTCGTCGTCGTCCGCGGCCGACCCGGCCAAGGCACAGGCCGTCGCGCTGGACAAGCTCCTCGCGGACAGCAACAACAGCCGCGACTCGGTGATCAAGGCCGTGGAGAACGTGAAGGTGTGCAACAACCTGGACCAGGCGGCCGGTGATCTGCGCGACGCGGCCAAGCAGCGGTCCGAACTGGTGACCAGGCTCTCCGGCCTCTCGGTCGACAAGCTCCCGAACAACGCCCAGCTGACCGCCGCGCTCAACAGCGCCTGGCAGGCCTCCGCGTCGGCCGACAACCACTACGCGGCCTGGGCCGACCAGGTCAAGGACAAGAAGGGCTGCCGGAAGGGCCACGCCCGCGGCACCGGCCAGAGGGCGGCGGGCGACCAGGCCAGCGGCACCGCGACCGCGCAGAAGGTGAAGGCCGCCAAGCTGTGGAACTCGATCGCCTCGACGTACGGGCTGACGCGGCGCACGACGACCCAGCTGTGACCGCCCGGTCCGAGCCCGCGTCTCAGTTGGCGTCCGCGTTCTCCAGCGTCTTCGACACGTCGATGAACCCGTTGCGCTCCGAGGTCAGCCGACCCTTGCGCACGACCTGGAAGGTGACGTGGGCGTTGACCAGGCGCGGGAAGTCGACGGCCGCGATCAGGTCCTCGTAACGCCAGCTGAGGGTCGGGGTGAGGCGGCCCGTGGTCACCTTGAGGCCGTTGTCGAGGGCCTGCCGGATCGCGAGCGAGGTCACCTTGCTGTCGCCCAGTGACTCGACGATCGACTTGAACACGTTGTACGCGATCCAGGTGGTCTGCACGCCGGCGTCCGCGGGGTCGATCCGGTTGTCGCCGAAGGCCTGCTCCTTGATCACCTTGCGCATCGGGTTCCAGCGCGCGTCGCTCGCCACCGGGTACCAGCCGGTGACGTGCGCGCCCTCGTACGGGCTCGACTGGCCGCCGGTGGAGTCGATCAGGGACTGGTCGAGGCTGCCCAGCACCGTGCCCGTGCCCACCTTCGGATAGTCCTGGCGGTCGCGCCGGAAGGAGTCCATGAAGGTCTCGGTGCGGTCCCCGAGCGCGGACACCACACAGCCCTGCTTCAACGGGTCCGAGGTCGCGTGCTCGAGCGCGACCTTCGTCTGCCCCGAATACTCCGTCGCCTCCTCGGCGGCCCGCTGGTCGGTGGCGGCCGCGTGTCCCTGCCCCTTCAGACCGGCGTTGAGCAGCACCGGGAGCTGGTCGCCCGCGACGGTGTCGGGGCGGACGAGCGCGACCGGGCCGCACTTGTTGCCGAGCTGCTGCCCGAGACCGGCCAGCAGGGCGGGCTCGCCGCCGTTGATCGGGTAGGAGAGCGGGCTGGAGAACTCGTCGTCTGTGACGCCGTAGCCGCCGATGTACGGGATGCCGGCGGCCTCCAGCGGGGCCAGGAAGGAGCGGCCGTGCTGGCTGTAGGAGCCGACGACCGCGACCGCGTTCTCGTCGGCCGCGCGCCGGGCGCACTTCGCGGCGTACACGGTGTCGTTGTGGTCGTTGCAGGTCAGGACCCTGAGCTTGTGGCCGTTGATGCCACCGTTCGCGTTGACCCAGCGCGCGTAGGCCTCGGCCATCGCGGGCATGCCGGGCTTGTTGGTCGCGGGGGTGTCCTGCGGCGCCCAGGTCATGACGGTGATGGGGTCGTCCCCGGAGCCCCCCGTGACACCGGGGATGGCCCCGCACCCGACGGCGATCGACGCACAAGCCGCCACCGCGCCCGCGAACAGCACTCTGGTCCTGACCTTGGTCGAGAGTCTGGTCCCGGTGCGCGGGGGGTGGACGGGTGGGGTGGTGCTGGTGCGTCGACTACCGGTCATGGACGCACACGATTCCGTCACATCGCTAACCCGCGTGTGACCAACGGTCAACGTGAGGTGACGCAGAGGTGAATTACGGGGGTCGATGATCGCATTTTTGCGAGGAACGTACGATCGTCGACTGTGCAAGGTTCGGAGAACTCTTCCCGTCGCGGCCGTCGCTCCTCCACCATGGGCGGCATGCCACTGAACGACATGCCCTGGTGGCGCTGGCGCAGCAATGTGCGTTCCGCGCTGCACATGCTCTCCGACCCCGCCTTCCAACGTGACGTCTGGCTCGCCGGGATCGACGGATACGGGGACGTCACCGACGCCGTGTACCGCCTGGTCGAGGACACCTGGCTGGACAACTGGTCCGCCGAGAAGTACGTCGGCACGATCTTCCGGGACTCCCAGGAGGCGGCCCTGGTCGACACCGCCGTGCTCCGCGTCCTGCGGATCATGCACCAGGTCGGGCCCGACGCACCCGTCTCCGCGTACCTCGACCACCAGGCGTGGCCGGAGGCGCTGCGGGCGGCGCGCGACGCGCACGTACGCCTCGCGGTGAGCGACGGCGAGGATCCCGACATCCCACCGCGGACGCTGGAGGTCCTGCGGATCCTGACGCGGTCGGCGTAGCGACCGGACGCCCGGGCGTCCGCGTGGCGGGACGGTCGTCCGGCGCGGTACCTCGTATGGGACCCTGTGGTGCATGAACGATCAGTCCGCCCGCGCCGCCGCGCCCGCCGAACAGTACGTCCTGACCCTCTCCTGCCCGGACAAGCAGGGAATCGTGCACGCCGTGTCGAGCTACCTCTTCATGACCGGCTGCAACATCGAGGACAGTCAGCAGTTCGGCGACCACGACACGGGACTGTTCTTCATGCGCGTCCACTTCTCGGCGGAGGAGCCGGTGACCGTGGACAAGCTGCGCGCGAGCTTCGCGGCGGTCGGTGACTCCTTCCACATGGACTGGCAGCTCAACCGGGCCGAGGACAAGATGCGGATCGTGCTGATGGTCAGCAAGTTCGGCCACTGTCTGAACGACCTGCTCTTCCGCGCGAGCAGCGGCGCGCTGCCCGTCGACATCGCGGCCGTGGTCTCCAACCACACCGACTTCGCCGAGCTCGTGGCCTCGTACGACATCCCCTTCCATCACATTCCGGTGACGAAGGACACGAAGGCGCAGGCCGAGGCGCAGGTGCTCGAACTGGTCCGCTCCGAAGGGGTCGAACTGGTCGTGCTGGCCCGCTACATGCAGGTGCTCTCCGACGACCTGTGCAAGCAGCTCAGCGGCCGGATCATCAACATCCACCACTCCTTCCTGCCGAGCTTCAAGGGCGCGAAGCCTTACCACCAGGCGCATGCGCGCGGTGTGAAGCTGATCGGCGCGACGGCGCACTATGTCACCGCCGACCTCGACGAGGGGCCGATCATCGAGCAGGAGGTCGAGCGCGTCCGTCACGACGTGACGCCCGACGGGCTGGTCGCCATCGGACGGGACGTGGAGTGCCAGGCGCTGGCGCGCGCGGTGAAGTGGCACGCCGAGCGCCGAATCCTCCTGAACGGCCGCCGCACGGTGGTGTTCGCGTAGGGCCGCGTCCTTCAGCCCGTCCGGCGTTTGAGGACGAGGCCGTTCAGGCCGATGCGGGGGTCTGGGGGCGGCGCCCCCAGGTGCGGATGGGACGGGTAGGGGCGGCGGGGGCGAGGAAAACGGGCCGGCTCACATCCGGCTCAGCGACGCGGCGGCGAAGAGCACGTCCCTGATGGCCTCGCGATCACCCAGCTGCCCCGCCGCCGCTTCCTCCGGCGACACGTGCCCCGCCGCCAGCCGACAGAACTCCACCCCGTCCAGCGCGACATGCGCGACCTCGTGCTCGGCGGAGGCCACGCTCGCCGGAGAGTCGAGCGGGATCAGCCACTCGCCACCACCGAAGCCCTCGATCTCCAGACGCAGGCTGCGCCCGGGCGCCCCCGCCGCGACGAGCCGGCGCGGCGCCGGAGCCGACAGCCCCGCCCGCCGCCGCTCGGCGAGCGACACGGGCAGCATCCGCGCCGCCAGATCGATCATCCGGTGCAGATGACGCGGCGCGGGCGGCTCGTACGGATAGTCCACGGCGTCCGCGATGTCCCCCGCGTGCACCCAGCACTCGAAGGCGCGATCCAGCATCGAGTCGCTGAGCGGCAGTTCGAAACCGCCGTACGACACGGCGAGCCGCCCGGAGCCGCCGCCCGCGAACGCCACCGTACGGACGAGGTGGTGGCTCTGCTCCCGCCAGGGTCCGCGCACGGCCCGGGTGGGCGGGAAGTGCGAGGCACGCCAGTACGCCTCGGTGCGCTCCGAGGGGGTCGTGGCACCCGGAGCCGCCCCCTGCGCCTCGGTCTTCGCGCCCGTCGCTCCGCCGAGCGGGTCCTCCAGGCCCAGCGCGACCCCCACCAGCCCGTCCACGGAGAGCAGATGCGCGATGACCCCGGCCACGGTCGTGCGCCGGCTCAGGGGCGCGTCGCCCTCGAACCAGCGCAACCGCACCGGCGCGTGCCACTCCGCGTCTCCTATGTCCTGCAACAGCGCGTCGAGCCGCGCGGTCTCCGCGTCGTAGGGAGCCGCCCACTCGGGCACCGGAATACGCGCGGGGCGCCGGTCCAGGCAACTCTCCAGGACCCGGGTGCGCAGCGTCGGGTCGATGTCGAGGCTCTCCGGCGGGTGCAGCAGCCCGACCGCCTCACGCAGCCGCAGCGCCTCGTCCGCGCACGAGCCGCACTCCCCGAGGTGCTCCTCGACCGCCTCCGTCTCCGGAGCCGAGCAGGCGGCCAGCGCCCACGCGCCGAGCAGCGACTTCAGCACCCGGTGTTCCAGGACGAGCGGCGCGGGTTCGGGCAGCGGCAGTCCGGTGTCCTCGACGGAGGAACGCGGCGTGGGGATACGCGGCGGCTGCTCCGAACCGGAGGCACCGGCGGAACCGGGGAACCCGCCGTCATCGCCCCCGCTGTCCACGCCACCGTCCTTGGCCTCGTGCTCCTCGTGCTTGTCGTGCTCCTCGTGTTTGCCGTGTTCGTCGAAAGGCTCTTCGAAGGGCTCGAACCGGTCCGCTCCGCCACTCACCGCGCACCTCCGTATTCGGGCGGCACACCGGAGGGCCCGGCGTCGTGGGCGGTGGACAGCAGTTGCAGGCCGAGGCGGAGCCGGCGGCGGGCCTCGTCCTCGGTGACGCCGAGGTCGGCGGCGGCCTGGCGGTAGTCGCGGCGCTGGAAGTACGCCAGCTCCAGGGCGGCCCGCAACGGGGTCGGCATGGACGTGACGATGTAGTCGGCGCGGGCGGCGACGGAGGCGCTGCGCACTTTGCGTTCCAACTCCTCGGTGGTGCCGCCGCCGTCCAGGGCGAGCGCGGCGGTCTCGGTGGTGCGCAGCCGCTGCACGGCGAGCCGGTGGGTCAGCGTGGCGATCCAGGAACGCAGGGGGCCCTGCTTGGGGTCGTACGACTCGGGGCTCTGCCAGACGTGGGCGAACACCTCGCGCGTGATGCCGTCGGCGGCCCGCTCGTCGCCGAGCACGCGGTGCGCGAGGCCGTGTACGAGCGAGGCGAACCGGTCGTAGAGCTCACCGAGCGCGGCGGCCTCCCCGCGTGCGAGCCGCTGCTGCATCTTGCGGTCCCAGCGGGGCGGTGCGTCCTTCGCCGCCATGCGGCCCCCTCACTCTGCTCCTGCCCGGCGCCTGACCCTGCGTCCCTGTCCGTACCGGCCGGCGTCCCCGTCCAGCCTGTGTGCATCGCTGTCTCGAATGTAGTCGGCACGTCCGACAGCGCACGCCCCTTTACGTCAATGTGCGCCCCTGGACGGGGTGCGGATGGTAGAAGCCCATCGCTTCCCCCCTTGGATCCGATCGAACTGGACCGTATGTGACCACTGAACGACCGAAACAGCTCGGTCGTCCAGCATTTTCGACTGTAGACCGACGTTTCATCGATCCCGTACCGGTGTTTCATGGAACGACGGTGGGGCAGCCGCGCTGACAGGAAGCGTAAGAGGTGCTTCCGTTTTTCGGCGGGCGAGGCGAGCGGGAGGCGTTGCGGTGACGCTCAAGGTGACCGACGACGAGTGGGGCGAGTGGGCCGTGCTCCGGGTGTCGGGCGAGATGGATCTCGTGACGTCTCCGGTGCTGCGCCGGCGGGTGCACGAGGCGGTGGCGGAGGGCCGCCGCAGTCTGGTCCTCGACCTCTCCGAGGTCCTCTTCTGCGACTCCAGCGGTGTCGGGGTCCTCATCGCGACCCGCCGCCTGGTCCGCTCCTGCCAGGGGCGCCTGCGGCTGATCCTGCCGGCCCGGGGCGCGTCCGACGTCTCCCACGTCAACCGCGTTCTCGGGGCCCTCGGCGTGCGCCGCCTCTTCGACGTCTATCCGGACGTCGTCTCGGCCGTCGACGAGGAATCGAGCCCGCTGTCGGCGTGAGCCCGCGCCACACAGTTGTCCGGGAATTCCCTCGGTCTTGGCACAACCGCCGTTTTCCCCCACCCCCGGTGGCCTGGGCGTCGTACGCTCCGTGCCAGATGAAAACCGCAGTCCGGCTGAGAGTCCGGCTGAGTTGTAAGGCGGTCCGAGAAGACCATGGTCAGCACCGAGTACGAGCGCAGGATTGCCGCCCGCTTCGCAGGCTTCGACCAGGACGGCAACGGCTACATCGACCGGGAGGACTTCAACGCCGCGGCGAAGTCGGTTCTCGCCGAGTTCGATACGACGGCGCGGTCGGACAAGGGCCAGGCCCTGTACGTCGGCGCGGAGGCGTTCTGGCAGGGCATGGCGGGGATAGCGGATCGTGACGGCGATCAGCGCATCACCCGGGCGGAGTTCGTGAACGGCGCCGTGAAGCGGCTGCGTGACAGCCCCGACCGCTTCGGGGAGATCGCCCGTCCCTTCCTGCACGCGGCCCTCGCCGTCGCGGACACCGACGGGGACGGAACGGCCACGGTCGAGGAGGCCGTTCGCGTACTCAAGGCCCTGGGCGTGCCGGACGGCGTCGCCGCCGTGGCGGCCGCGGCGCTCGACACGGACGCCGACGGCCGGATCGGCGAAACGGAGGTCGTCACCTCGTTCGCCCGCTACTTCACAGTCCCGGAGTAGCCCCCTACGGCACCCGCACTCCGCTTGGCCGTCCGGTCCCCACCCTCACCCCTCCCCCGAAAACCGCTCCCTGAGCCTGTACTTCAGTACCTTTCGGAGCGTTTCGTTGCGGGGGAGGGCGTCCACCACCTCCAGCTGCTCGGGGAGTTTGTGGACGGAGAGTCCCTCCTCGCGCAGGTACGAGATCACGACGGGGAGCGTCAGTTCGGCGGCGCCCGGGGGCTGTTCGACCACCGCGCAGACCCGCTCGCCGCGTTCGGCGTCCGGGAGGCCGATCACGGCGACGTCGCCGACGGCGGGGTGCCGGTGCAGCAGGTCCTCGATCTCCTTCGCGGAGATGTTCTCGCCCTTGCGGATGATGACGTCCTTCAGACGCCCGGTGAGGACGAGATGTCCGCTCTTCGTCAGACGACCTACGTCGCCGGTGATCAGGAACCCGTCCTCGTCGAAGGCCTCGGCGGTCTGCGCCGGGTCCAGATAGCCCTGGCAGACGGCCTCCCCGCGCAGCCGTACCTCGCCGTCCACGATCCGTATCTCCATGCTCTCCGGCGGCCTGCCCTCCGTCGTCGCGAGGTTCTCGGCCGTGTCGTCCGGCGCCCCCATCGTGATCATCGGGACCTCGGTCATCCCGTATCCGTGGGTGAGCTGCACGCCCATCTCCCGTACGACGGAGTGGTAGACCTCGGGCGGCTTCGGCGCGCCCCCGCCCGCCAGGAGCCGCAGCGTGGGGATGACCGGCTCGGACGGCCGCTTGCGCTGCTCGGCGAGGAACATCGAGTAGAACGCCGTCGAACCGCCCGCCACCGTCACCCCGTGCCGCCGGTACTCCGCCAGCGCCGCCGGCAGCGCGAAGTGCTCGAACATCACTGCGGGGAAGCCGTACAGCAGCAGCATCACCGTGTAGTCGGGCCCCGCGATGTGCGCGTACGGGAAGGCCATCGAGCCCACGTCGTCGGCCGACAGGCGCAGCGCGTGGGCGAGACACGACCCGCCCGCGATCAGCGAACGGTCCGTGTGGAGGACGCCCTTGGGGTCGGAGGTCGTCCCCGAGGTCCAGTAGATCCAGCGGACCGAGGTGCCCTCGGCCGGCGGCGCGGGCAGCACGGCAGGATCGCCGTCCGGCAGCACGTCGTACGCCTCGAAGACGCCCTTCGCGCCGAGCCGCCGCGCCATCGCCGTGTGGTCGAAGCCGCGCCACTCGCCCGGTACGGCGAAGTACTCGGCCTTGGACTCCCTGAGCGCGAAGCCGACCTCGCGGTCGCGGTAGAAGGGAATGACCGGGGACTGCACGGCGCCCAGGCGGGCCAGGGCGAAGGACAGCAGGGCGGTCTCGATACGGGTGGGCAGCTGCCAGGCGACCACCGTGCCGGGGCGTACGCCCACGTCGTACAGGCCCGCCGCCACCCGCTCGGCGCGGTCGCGCAACTCGCCGAAGGTCAGGGTGCGGTCCTCCTGGAGGAGGACCGGGCGGTCGGGGGTGAGGTCGGCCCGGCGGGCGACCAGTTCCCAGAGGGTGCGGGATGCGCTCAGTGCGTGGGCGGTGTCGTTCACGGCGGCGGCCCCCTGTGACCGTGAGAGAGCTGACGGACAGTCAGATCGTGGCAGAGCGTAGGGCTCGGCGCCTTGTCGGTCCAGGGGTGCGGGACTAGCCTGCTGGGGAAGCAAGAATCTGACGACCCATCAGATATGTACGCCAGGCGGAGGGGAACCATGACCGAACTGCCCCGCATCATCAGCGTCGACGACCACGTGATCGAGCCCGCCCACCTCTTCGAGACCTGGCTGCCGAAGAAGTACCAGGACCGGGGACCCAAGCCCCTCACGGCCGGAATCGGCGAACTCGCCTACGTCGGCGGCAAGTACCAGATCACCATGGACCCGGACGGCCCGCCCACCGACTGGTGGATCTACGAGGACCTCAAGTTCCCGTACAAGCGCAACATCGCCGCCGTCGGCTTCGACCGCGACGAGATGACCCTGGAGGGCATCACGCGCGCGGAGATGCGGCGCGGCTGCTGGGACCCCGTCGAGCGGCTCAAGGACATGGACCTCAACCACGTCGAGGGAAGCCTCTGCTTCCCGACGTTCCCCCGCTTCTGCGGGCAGACCTTCGCCGAGGCGCACGACAAGGAGGTCGCCCTGGCCTGCGTGCGCGCGTACAACGACTG
Organism: Streptomyces sp. NBC_01450; assembly: GCF_036227505.1. Lineage (NCBI taxonomy): Bacteria > Bacillati > Actinomycetota > Actinomycetes > Kitasatosporales > Streptomycetaceae > Streptomyces > Streptomyces sp. NBC_01450. The sequence continues at coordinate 6,461,245 of NZ_CP109480.1, forward strand.
GATGGTCGAGGAGTGGTGCGGCGACAGCGGCGGCCGGCTGATCCCGCTGTGCCTCATCCCGCTGTGGGACATCGACCTGGCGGTCGCGGAGATCCGGCGCAACGCCGCGCGCGGAGTGAAGGCGGTGACCTTCTCCGAGATCCCCACCCACCTCGGCCTGCCCTCCATCCACTCCGGCTACTGGGACCCGTTCTTCGCGGTCTGCCAGGAGACGGGGACGGTCGTGAACATGCACATCGGTTCCTCCTCGCAGATGCCCGCCGCGTCCCCGGACGCGCCCCCCGCCGTACAGGCCTCGCTGTCCTTCAACAACGCCATGGCCTCGATGATGGACTTCCTCTTCAGCGGGGTGCTGGTGAAGTTCCCGCGCCTCAAACTCGCCTACTCCGAAGGGCAGATGGGCTGGATCCCGTACGCCCTGGAGCGCGCCGACGACGTCTGGGAGGAGCACCGCGCCTGGGGCGGCGTCCGGGACCTCATCCCGGATCCGCCCTCGACGTACTACTACCGGCAGATCTTCTGCTGCTTCTTCCGCGACAAGCACGGCGTCGCCTCGCTGGACGTCGTGGGACGGGACAACGCCACCTTCGAGACCGACTACCCGCACGTCGACTCGACCTTCCCGCACACCAAGGAGGTCGCCCTCGACCATGTGAAGGGCCTCGACGACGAGACGATCCACAAGCTGATGCGCGGGAACGCGATCCGCATGCTCGACCTGGACCTCGACAAGTAGACGGCCGATGGATCTCACGTACACCCCCGAGGAGGAGGAGTTCCGTGCCCGGCTGCGGGAGTGGCTCGCCGGGGTGCTCCCGTCGCTGCCCCCGAAACCGTCCCCGGACGACTGGCCGGGCCGACGGGCGTACGACCTCGGGTGGCAGCGGATGCTGTACGACGCCGGGTACGCGGGGCTGCACTGGCCCGTCGACGCCGGGGGCCGGGGCGCCACGCCGACCCAGCACCTCATCTACCTGGAGGAGACGGAAAAGGCGGGCGCCCCCTACGTAGGGGCCAATTTCGTCGGACTGCTGCACGCCGGGCCGACCATCGCCTCCGAAGGGACCCCCGCACAGCGGGCGCGCTGGCTGCCGCCCGTGCTGCGTGGCGAGGAGGTCTGGTGCCAGGGGTTCAGCGAACCGGACGCCGGCTCGGACCTCGCGGCTCTGCGCACACGCGCGTGGCGGGACGGCGACGACTACGTAGTGAGCGGGTCCAAGATCTGGACCTCCCACGCGGAGGTCGCCGACTGGTGCGAGCTGCTGGTCCGGACGGATCCGGCGGCCCCGAAACACCGCGGGATCTCGTGGCTCGCGATGCCCATGGACGCGCCCGGGATCACCGTCCGGCCGCTGCGCACCCTCGCGGGCTCGACCGAGTTCGCGGAGGTCTTCCTCGACGAGGTACGGGTGCCCGTCTCCCACCGGGTCGGCGCCGAGAACGACGGCTGGCGCGTGACCATGGTCACCCTGTCGTACGAGCGCGGTACCGCCTTCGTGGGCGAGGTCGTGGCCTGCCGACGGGTGCTGGGCGAGGTCGCGCGCGAGGCCCGGAAGAACGGCCGCTGGGACGATCCGGCGCTGCGACGGCGGCTGGGCGCGCTCAACGCCGAGTTCCGCGCGCTGTGGCGGCTCACGCAGTGGAACGTGAGCGAGGCGCAGAGCAACGGGGGAGTGCCGGGGGTCGGCGGTTCGGTTTTCAAACTGAGGTACTCACACGCGCGGCAGGAGCTGTACGACGCCGCCGCCGAGGTTCTCGGCCCCGAGGCGCTGGACCTGGGCCGGGAGTGGACCCTCGACCGGCTCAGCTCCCTGTCGTACACCATCGCGGCCGGCACCTCGCAGATCCAGCACAACATCGTGGCCGAACGGATCCTGGGCCTGCCGAAGGGGCGGTGAGTACTTCCCGGTGGACTTCCAACTCACTGATGATCAACGAGCCTTGAAGGCGGGCGTGCGCGAGCTGCTCGCCGCGCGGTTCGGCCGGGAACGGCTGCGCGCCGCCGTGGACGAGGGGCCGCGACTCGACCGGGCCCTGTGGCGTGAGCTCGGCGAGGCGGGGTTCTTCGCGCTGCGCCTGCCCGAGGCGGACGGCGGCGTCGGACTCGGCCTCCCGGAGGCGGTGCTCGCCTTCGAGGAGGCGGGGCGGGTCCTGCTGCCCGGCCCGCTGGTCGCCACGCATCTCGCGGCGGGCGTGGTGGACGGGGCCGCCACCGGGGAGACCGTGGTGACGGCCGTCGACGGCGGCGGCCTGGTGGAGTGGCTGACGGAGGCCGACGTCGTACGCGGGGACGCGACTGGCGCCGAGCCGCTGAGGTCGGTGGATCCACTGACACCGCTGCACCGGGTATCCGTACCCGAAGGGGCCGGTCCCACCGGCGTGCGCCCCACGGGTTCCACCGGCGCACTCCCGACTGCTTACCTGACTTCGCTACTCACGGCGGCCGAACAACTCGGCGGCGCCGCGCGAACCTGCGAGACGGCGGTGCAACACGCCCGGACCCGCGAGCAGTTCGGGCAGCCGATCGGGGCCTTCCAGGCGGTCAAGCACCTGTGTGCGCAGATGCTGGTGCGGGTGGAAGTGGCGCGCGCCGCGGTCTACGCCGCCGCCGTCACGGCCGACCCCGTGGACATCGCGGCCGCCCGTCTGCTCGCCGACGAGGCCGCCGTGCGCGGCGCCCGTGACTGCCTCCAGGTGCACGGCGGCATGGGCTTCACCTGGGAGTCCGACGTCCATCTGTATCTGAAGCGGTCCTGGGCGCGGACCCAACGTGCCGGAACGGCTACGGAGAGTGAGGAATTATTGGCGGCCGATCTGGTGGCCGGAGTGGGCCGATAGGGCTCTGTGCAGGCACGGTCCGGAACGGGGCGCCATGAATGTCGCGGATCGTGGCATACCGGAATTACGGAGCGTTGATATCGGGTTGTGTCCTACGCGTGACTTGTCACGGCCTGGAGTCGGCGGCGAGCTCCGGTACCTTGTGTGAGATGCGAGTGGTTCTGAGATCGAGCCATCCCGGTGTTGCCCCTGAGGCCGCGCCGGATCCGGCGATGCTCGCCGCTCGCAAGGCGGTGCGGGCCCCCGCGACTGCCTGTTCGACTCCCCAAGGCGAGCGTCGCACAGTATGCCGCACGCGTACTCCTTCGCGCTGGAATATGCCCGAAGCGCTTGTTGGGGTGACTGTACGTCAACCATGCTGTCTCTCAAGGGAATCACGTTCCGTGATCCTGGTTCTGGTCATGCAGGTCATGGCCACGATCGTGGCCCTCGTGAGGCGCGAGGCGATGTGTCCGCCGGTTCGGATGGTGTGAGCGGTGCAGGTGCTTCAAGTGCAGCTGGAGATCCGGCCCGACCCCGCGGAGGTGGGGCGAGCCCGGAGGTGGGCCCGATCGCGGCTTGCGGGGTCCGGGATAGGTGTCGATGAACCGCTCGCCGAGACGCTGATCCTGCTCGTCTCCGAACTCGTGACCAACGCCGTGGTGCACACCGGCTGTCCGGCCGTGCTGAGGCTGTCCCTGCCGGGCGTCCTCGATGAGTCCATCGGCACCGTCCGCCTGGAGGTGGCCGACTCCAGCGCCCGCCCCCCGGTGCCCCGGCATGCCGAGGGCGACGAGACCAACGGCCGCGGCCTGGAGTTGGTCGACGGTCTGGCGGACCGCTGGGGCTGGAACCCCGAGGGTGCCGGCAAGAGCATCTGGTGCGAGGTCGACCGCTGTACGCAGGGAGCCAGGGCGGGGGTCGCGTACGCGACTTCCTCCTATGAGGGCTTCGCGTACGAGGCGTACGAGGCGGTCTAGTCCGCGTCCGCACCCGCTCCCGTACCTCTGGTGCCTCCGGTGCGGGAGCACGGCTCGTGCATCTGTGCACGCGTTCCGTTTCCGCGGCCCCGGCCGGGGCCGAGTGCGCCGGGGTGTGCTTCCGTGCGCGCCTTCGCAAAGGGTGCGTAAGTGATATTTCCCCGAACGGGTGTTGACGTGACGTGTCCGTTTGATCACTCTTGTGTTCAGCGATTCGCCGCGAGGGGACGACGAGGGCTTCGGTGACGGGGGCCCTCGGCGAGTGCGGGTCGTGATTCGGCGTCGGCTCCTACAGGGCCAGAGGGAGCAGGGCGGGTACGCCGGAACCGGATGGCGGCGCGCGATGCCGTGCTCGGGGCGCGCAGTGGCGCGCCGCCAGCCGGCCCTTTCCCCCGGGGGGCTCGAGGGGACTCCGGGGGACTTCAGGGGCTCATCTCAGAGGATGGCGACCGGCGCCACGGGGGTCCCCGTGCCGCCCACGAACGGTTCCGGCATCGCGGACAGCAGGAAGGCATAGCGACTTAGTTGTCCACAGGCTGTGGACAACTCTTCGAGGTTCCAGTTCTGGCCCTGCAGCATCCCCATCTCGACCAGGTCGAGCGCGTGCACGGGCAGCCACAGGTCGTCGATCTCGGGAGGAAAGACCTCAAAGGTGAGGGTGTCGTTCGCGACGGCCGCGACATCGCGCGCGTGGAACCACTCGGGCGTACGGATCGACAGCCCGGGCGACGGATACCCGTACGCGTGCTTGTCGCCCGCCAGGTAGACCTGGATCTGCCCGGTCCGTACGAGCGCGATGTCGCCGGATCGCACCCGTGTGCCCGCCAACTCCTCCGCCGCGTCCAGGTCTTCGGGGGTCACGGCGTGCCCGCCGTCGAGGCGGTCGACGCCCCGCGCGCGAGGGATGTCGAGCAGGACACCCCGCGAGACGATGTGCCGGGGCTTGTCGATGCCGCTGAACTCGGCGCCGCCGTGCGGGGTGATCGTGCCGGCCGGGCGGCCGTTGTAGAGCTTCCCGGAGTGTGAGACATGGGTGAGCGCGTCCCAGTGGGTCGCCGCCTGGAGTCCCAGGGTCACGGCGTCGTCGCTGCACGCGACCGTGCCCGGACCGAAGATCTCCTGGTTGATCTGCACCATGACGTGCAGTGGATTGACCCGCCCGGGGATCATTCCGGTCTGCACCCCGTCCTGCTGGAGGGGGAGCGCGAGCGGAACGCGCCGCCCCGTGCGGACGCAGGCGGCGGCCTCTCGTACCACCTCGTCGGTGATCAGATTCAGGGTCCCGATCTCGTCGTCGGCGCCCCAACGCCCCCAGTTGTTCACGCGCTTGGCGATGTCGTGGAACTCGACCGGAAGTGACATGAGTCCTCCGCGGGGCTTGTCTCCGGGTATCTGACGGGTCGTAGAATCCGAGGAGACCGAATCTAACGGACCGTCAGAAACTGCGGGAAGGGGCCGGACATGGGGAACTTCTTGGCAGGCAAGGTCGTCGCCGTGACGGGGGCGGGCCGCGGGATCGGCCGCGCCGTCGCGCTCGCCGCGGCGGCCGAGGGCGCGCGGGTCGTCGTCAATGACTACGGGGTGTCCATCGAGGGCGCCGAGCCGACGAGTTCGATCGCCGACGCCGTCGTGAAGGAGATCGAGGCGGCGGGTGGGGAAGCGGTCGCGGTGGCCGACGACATCTCCACGATGGCGGGCGGTCAGCGGGTCGTCGACGCGGCGCTGACCTCGTACGGGCGCATCGACGGAGTGGTGTGCGTGGCCGGCATCCTGCGCGAACGGATGCTCTTCAACATGTCCGAGGAGGAGTGGGACCCCGTCGTCGCCACCCACCTGAAGGGCACGTTCACGGTCTTCCGGGCCGCCTCGGCGGTCATGCGCAAACAGGGCACGGGCACGCTGATCGGCTTCACCAGCGGCAACCATCAGGGCTCGGTCGCGCAGGCCAACTACAGCGCGGCGAAGGGCGGGATCATCTCGCTGGTCCGCAGCGCGGCACTGGGCCTGCACAAGTACGGGGTGACGGCCAACGCGGTGGCGCCGGTCGCCCGTACCCGCATGTCGGCCAATGTCCCCATGGAGCTGAAGGAGATCGGCGAACCGGAGGACGTGGCCGCGCTGGTGGTCTACCTCCTCTCCGACCGCGCTCGCGAGGAACGCATCACCGGGCAGGTCTACACGATCGCAGGCCCGAAGATCGCGGTGTGGGCACAGCCGCGGGAGCTGCGCGCCGGGTACGCGGACGGCGGCCCCTGGACTCCGGAGCGGATCGCGGACTTCCTGCCGGGGACCGTGGGCGTGGACCCCATGCCCCTGCTGGAACAGGTGGAGGCGATGGCGCGGGCGGCGGCGCGCAAGGCGCGGCCGAACGCGTGAGGTGCGGCTGAACGCGTGAGGTGCCGTTGTTCTGTTGGGCCCGTGGGCGAGGGGGACACATGGAGTTCGGATTCGACGCCGAGGACGAGGCCTTCCGGCGCGCGGCGCGGGACTGGCTGACGGCCCATCCGGTCGGGGAGCCGGTCGTCCGGCAGGACTGGGAGCGGGAACTGGGCCGGGGCGGCTGGATCGGCCTCGGCTGGGCGGAGGACGGCTACGGCAACCGGCGGGCGAGCCTGACCCAGCAGGTCGTCTGGGCCGAGGAGTACGCCCGCTCCAAGGCGCCGGCCCGCTCCGGCCACATCGGCGAGAAGCTCCTCGCCCCCACCCTCATCGCCCACGGCACCCCGGAACAGAAGGCCCGCTTCCTGCCCCCGGTCGCCCGTGGCGAGGAACTCTGGTGCCAGGGGTACAGCGAACCGGGCGCGGGCTCGGACCTCGCGGGGATACGTACGGCCGCGGCACCGGACGGCGACACGTACCGCGTCACCGGCCAGAAGATCTGGACCTCGCTCGCCCACGAGGCGGACTGGTGCTTCGTCCTCGCCCGTACGGAACCGGGGTCGACCCGCCACCACGGCCTGTCCTTCCTTCTCGTCGCGATGGACCAGCCGGGCCGCGTCGAGGTCCGCCCGATCCGCCAGCTCACCGGCACCAGCGAGTTCAACGAGGTCTTCTTCGACGGCGCGGTGGCGCGCGCCGAGCACGTCGTCGGCGGTGCGGGCAACGGCTGGCAGGTCGCCATGAGTCTCCTCGGTTTCGAACGAGGGGTCTCGACCCTGGCCCAACAGATCGGGTTCGCGGAGGAGTTGGGGCGGGTGATCGAGACGGCCGTCGCCACGGGCGCCGCGGCCGACCCGGTGGTCCGCGACCGCCTCGTACGCCAGTGGGCGGAGCTGCGCACGATGCGCTGGAACGCGCTGCGGACACTGGGCGGTTCGGGCGACGCGGGCGCGCCCAGCGTCGCCAAGCTGCTGTGGGGGCGCTGGCACCAGCGGCTCGGTGAACTGGCGGTACGGGTACGGGGCGCGGAGGCCGCGACCGGCCCCGCGGACTGGTCGGCCGCGGCCCCGTACGAACTCGACTCCTTCCAGCACCTGTTCCTGTTCAGCCGGGCCGACACCATCTACGGCGGCTCGGACGAGATCCAGCGCACGATCATCGCCGAGCGCGTGCTCGGCCTGCCGAGGGAACCCAAGGGCTGAGGGAGTCGCGATGCGAGGCGTGATCTTCGACGGCAAGCGGACCGAGGTCGTGGACGACCTGGAGATACGGGATCCGGGACCCGGCGAGGTGCGGGTCGCGATCTCCGCGGCCGGGCTCTGCCACAGCGACCTGTCGGTCGTGGACGGGACGATCCCCTTTCCCGTCCCCGTGGTCCTGGGGCATGAGGGCGCGGGGGTCGTCGAGGCGGTGGGCGTGGGCGTCAGCCATGTCCGGCCCGGCGACCATGTCGCGCTCTCCACGCTCGCCAACTGCGGGACGTGCGCGGAGTGCGACCGGGGGCGGCCGACGATGTGCCGCAAGGCGATCGGGATGCCGCGGCAGCCGTTCGCGCGGGGCGGGCGGCCGCTGTACCAGTTCGCGTCCAACTCCGCGTTCGCGGAACGGACGGTCGTGAAGGCCGTCCAGGCGGTCCGCATCCCCAAGGACATCCCCCTCCCGTCCGCCGCGCTGATCGGATGCGGCGTACTGACGGGAGTGGGCGCGGTCCTGAACCGCGCGAGGGTGGACCGGGGGGACACCGTCCTCGTCATCGGCACCGGCGGAATCGGGCTCAACGTCCTCCAGGGCGCGCGGATCGCGGGCGCCCTGAAGATCGTCGCGGTCGACGCCAACCCGGCGAAGGAGTCCGTGGCCCGGCGGTTCGGCGCGACGCACTTCCTGACGTCGACGGAGGACGTGAAGGACATCCTTCCCACCGGCGCGGACCACGCCTTCGAGTGCGTCGGCCGCGTCGAGCTCATCCGCCAGGCCATCGACCTGCTGGACCGCCACGGCCAGGCGGTCCTCCTCGGCGTACCCCCGGCGACGGCCGAGGCGTCCTTCCTCGTCTCGTCCATGTACCTCGACAAGTCCATCCTGGGCTGCCGATACGGGTCCTCCCGCCCCCAGCGCGACATCGCCCTGTACGCCGACCTCTACCGAGAAGGCCGCCTCCTCCTGGACGAACTGGTCACCCGGACCTACCCGGTGGAGGACTTCGACAAGGCGGCACAGGACGCGGAGGAGGGGAGGGTGGCGCGGGCGGTGCTGACGTTCTAGGGGGTAGCGCCCCGTCCCCGTCCCCGTCCCGCGCTCAACGCACGGACCCGAGGGCCCGGAAGGTTCGGCGATACGTGGTGGGGGTGACCCCGAGCACCGCCTGTAGGTGCTGCCGCATCGACTGGGCCGTGCCGAAGCCGGCGTCCCGCGCGACCTGGTCGACGGACAGGTCGCTGGTCTCCAGCAGGTGCCGGGCCCGTTCGACGCGCTGTTGGGTGAGCCACTGCCCGGGGCTGACGCCGACCTCCTCGCGGAAGCGGCGCGTGAAGGTGCGTACGGACATGGCTTCCTGTTCGGCCATGTCGCGCAGCTGGATCGGCTCGTCGAGGCGGGCCAGGGCCCAGGCGCGGGCGGCGGTCGTGGTGGCCGCCTGCGGCTCCGGCACCGGCCGCTGGATGTACTGCGCCTGCCCGCCGTCGCGGTGCGGGGGTACGACGGTGCGGCGGGCCACGTCGTTGGCGACGGCGGTGCCGTGGTCACGGCGTACGAGATGGAGGCACAGGTCGATTCCGGCGGCGACACCGGCGGAGGTGAGGATGTCGCCGTCGTCGACGAAGAGGACTTCGGCGTCGACCTTGATCTTCGGGAAGAGCCGCTGGAAGTGCTCGGCGTGCATCCAGTGGGTGGTGGCCGGCCGGCCGTCGAGGTATCCGGCGGCGGCGAGGACGTAGCCGCCGGTGCAGATGGAGACGAGGCGGGTGCCGGGGCGGAGGTGGGCGAGGGCGGCCACCAGTTCGGGGGTGAGGACGCCTTCCTCGTGGACGGGGCCGAGTTCGTAGGAGGCGGGGATGACGACGGTGTCGGCGGTGGCGAGGATTTCCGGTCCGTTCGCCACGAGGACGGCGAAGTCGGCGTCCGTCTCGACCGGCCCGGGCGGCCGGACCGAGCAGGTGACGACCTCGTACAGCGGGCGCCCGTCCGCGTCGCGTGCCTTGCCGAAGATGCGCTGCGGGATGCCGAGCTCGAACGGCAGCAGTCCGTCGAGGGCGAGGACGACGACGCGGTGGCGAGGGTGCGTACCGTGAGAGGTCATGGCCCGATCCTAATGAATGCTGTCCTTCGGGCCACTCGTTCGCGAGAGGCCCGGACCCGAAGCTCTATGTCGTGACCCAGACAACCGAAGCCGCCTCCCCGGGGGACGCCGCAGCCGCAGAGAACCCCCACCCCACCGACTCGACCGGCCCCACGGGCTCCTCTGCGCCCCGCGTCCGTATCCACCGCGCCTGGTTCGTCGCGGCCGTCACCTTCGTGACGATCATCGGTGCGGCGGCCTTCCGTTCACTGCCGGGTCTGCTGATCGACCCGCTGCACCAGGATTTCCACTGGTCGCGCGGCACGATCGGCGCGGCGGTGTCCCTCAACCTCGCGCTGTACGGGCTGACGGCGCCGTTCGCGGCGGCGCTGATGGACCGCTTCGGCATCCGGCGCGTGGTGGCGGTCGCCCTGATGGTGATCGCGCTCGGTTCCGGCCTGACCGTGTGGATGACGGCGGCCTGGCAGCTGCTGCTCTGCTGGGGCCTGCTGGTCGGCCTGGGATCGGGTTCGATGGCGCTGGCCTTCGCGGCGACGGTCACCAATCGCTGGTTCACGGCACGCAAGGGCCTGGTCACGGGCATCCTGACGGCGGCCTCGGCGTCGGGTCAGCTGATCTTCCTGCCGCTCCTGTCCTGGATCGTCACGGAGCACGGCTGGCGCCCGGCCGCGGTGACGGTGGCCCTCGCGGCGCTCGCGGTCGTCCCCTTCGTATGGCTGCTGCTGCGGGACCACCCGGCGGACGTGGGCGTGAAGCCTTACGGGTCGGCGGAGTTCGTACCGAAGCCCGCGCCCGTACAGGGCGCCGCCCGGCGCGCGGTGACGGTCCTGCTCTCCGCCGTCCGCACCGGCCCGTTCTGGCTGCTGGCCGGCACCTTCGCGATCTGCGGCGCCTCGACGAACGGCCTGGTCCAGACGCACTTCGTGCCCGCGGCCCACGACCACGGGATGCCCATCACGGCGGCGGCCTCACTGCTCGCGGTGATCGGGGTCTTCGACGTGGTCGGAACGGTCGCCTCCGGCTGGTTCACCGACCGCTTCGAACCGCGTCGGCTGCTCGCCGTCTACTACGCCCTGCGCGGCGTCTCGCTCCTGTTCCTTCCCATGCTCCTCGCCCCGTCCGTCCATCCTCCGATGATCTTCTTCATCGTCTTCTACGGCCTCGACTGGGTCGCCACGGTCCCGCCCACCCTGGCCCTGTGCCGTGAGCAGTACGGGGAGGACAGCGCCATCGTCTTCGGCTGGGTCCTCGCCTCCCACCAGATCGGCGCCGCCCTCGTCGCCTTCCTCGGCGGTGTGGCGCGGGACGTGTTCGGCTCGTACGACGTGGTCTGGTACGCGTCGGGCGCGCTGTGCGCGGCGGCGGCCCTGATGGCGCTGGTGATCCGACGACGCCCCGTGGCGGGCACCCCCGCGCTCCCCGCGGCGGCCTGACGGCTCCGGCACCCCGGCATTCCGCCCTGGGCGGCCTGCCGCTGAGCCACCTGCCACTGGGCGCGGACCATGCCTACCCGATCGAGTAGGGAGCTCGGGGTCTTCGTCTCTCCACGGAGGCACTTCAAGTTTTCCTCCCCGACGAGATCCGCATGCCGTTGCCGTCCGCCGATGGCGCGGAGCAGTCACCAGGCATTCACCAACGGAAGATGAATTTTTCCTGTGGTCCAGGTGTACAACTCTTCACCTTCTTTCCGAGTCGAACTGGCGTACAACAGGTCGCCCCTCCGGGCGAACTTCTCGGAAGAGGAAGTCCTGCCCATGATGATCCGTCGGTTGTGTGGAGTCCTACGCGTGCGCGGGGTGATCGACCTGCTCCTTGTGCTCCTGCTCGGCGTCGGTTTCGTCGCGCTGCCGGTTTTCGCCCTGCTGCCGTCCCAGTGGGGTTTCGCGGCGGCGGCGGCCGTGACGTATGTGGTGGACGAGGTACTTCATGTACGCGCTCCGAGTTTCGTGCGCCGACTGGCGGCGCTGCATCTCGATCGCACCATGCGGTTCGCGGTTCGTACGGTGATGCTGCTCGCGCTGGCCAGCCAGATGGACGCGCCGGGCGTGGTGATGGTCACGGCCCTCGCCGTCTTCAGCGGTCACTTCGCGATGATGATGCTGTACACGGCGGTGCACCACGCCATCCGCCGGCGCCGGGTGCTGCCGCTGGTGGTGCGCAACCTCGACCTGAGCGAGCTGCCGATACCGCAGCAGCCGCCCGCCGTACTGTACAGACGCCACTTGCGCAAGCTCCTCCACCTGGACCTGCCGGCCCACGCCGGGCTCCTCGCCGCGCTCATCGCCGGCACCTGGGAGCCGGCCTACGCGGGCTTCGCGCTCACCGTCGGTGTGACCGTGGCGGCTGTCCTCGCGCTGCTGGGTCAGTACCGCAGGGTGCGCCGGATGCCCGCACGGGACGAGGTGTTCGCCGAGGTCAACCGCCAACTGGAGGGATATCGACCGGAGGTGGCGCTCTATTTCAGCTTCGCGGCCGTCTCCCGTGACTTCATGTACCAGGTCAACATGTGGATCGAGACGCTCGAGCAGCTCGACCTGCGCCCGGTGATCATCCTTCGGGAGCGCGCCTCGTTCCGCTACCTGAGCCGTACCTGGATCCCGGTGGTCTGCGTGCCGAAGGCCGACGACCTGGCCGAGCTCGAACTGTCCGGCGTCCGGGTCGTGTTGTATCCCGGCAACGCGGGCAAGAACGTTCACATGCTCCGCGTGGCCGAGGCCAAGCACGTCTTCATCGGGCACGGCGACAGCGACAAGCTCGCCAGCAGCAACCGGGTCAGCAAGGTGTACGACGAGATCTGGGTGGCCGGCCGCGCGGGCCGGGACCGCTACCAGCGGGTGCGGCACGCGATCAGTGACAGCGCGATCGTGGAGGTGGGCCGCCCGCAGCTGTCCCCGATCCGCCTGCACACCGAGCACGTCCCCGGCCCTCTGCCCGTCGTCCTCTACGCGCCCACCTGGGAGGGCTGGAGCGACGACGACTGCCACACCTCTCTGATCCCGATGGGCGTGCCCCTCATCGAGAAGCTCCTGACGGAGAACGTACGGATCGTCTACAAGCCGCACCCGCTCACCGGCAAGCGCTCGGCCGAGGCGGCGGCCGCCGACAAGGCGATCCGCGAGCTGCTGCGCGCCGACAACGAGCGGCGCGACCCCGCGAAGGTGGAGACCGCGGTCGCCGCCGTACGGCCCCGGCTGCGGGAGATCCAGGCCCGCCTCGACGAACTGGCCGGCCGACACGCCGGCGACGACGCCGAGCAGATGCGCGAGGCCCGGGTTCCCGACCGCGCCGGGGCGGCCGAATGGCAGGAACTGCGCGCCGAGTGGCACCGGATCTTCTGGGAGAGCCAGGGCGCCGTCCGCCACAACGTGATCCTCAATCAACTGCCGAACCTCTACGAGTGCTTCAACCAGGCGGACATCCTCATCAGCGACGTCTCATCAGTGGTCGCCGACTTCGTGGCCAGCCTCAAGCCGTACGTCCTCACCAACGCGCGCGACCTGCCCGACCACGAGTTCCGGGCTGCCTACACCACTGCGGGCGGCGCCTACCTCCTCGACCGCGAGTGCACCCGCCTCCCGGAGATCCTCGACTCGGTCCGCGCTCCGCACACCGACCCGATGGTCCTCGACCGCCGTACCCTGAAGGAGTACGTCCTGGGCCCCGACCATCCCACCTCCATGGAGCGCTTCAACTCCGCGACCAACGCCCTGGCCGCGAAGGGAGAGGCGGAGCGGGCCGAAGCGGCGATGGAGGCGCACCAGGCAAGCTCCGCGACGGCGCTGTAGCGGACCGGGCTCGGGTGACACGAGCGCGACGGCACACGGCCCCTTCGGCTGGGCTGTGTGCTCTGCCAGCTGCTGGTCGGCCGCCCGGCGTTCGAGGCCGACAGGGCAACTGCGCTCCTCTACCAGCACGTCGAAGCCGCGCCCGTACCGCCCGCACACGCCGACTGCGTACTGCCCCCGGCTTTTTTGGAGCCCATCTGCTCGGCATGCCCGCGAAGCCACATCGAGCCCGCACAGAAACCCGGCAGCGACAGGCAGAGCGCCCGGACGCTTCTCCACCACGGAGGTGACCACGCATTCCATGCGTGGGCGCACCGTCCGCAGCCGCGGAGACCGGGAAGACTTCGTCACACCCGGATCAACCCACCCCCCCCCACACCGGACACGGCCAGGCAGCAGCTCCATCCGATTCAGGCACCCGCGAAGAACGGAGACAGTGCCGCGACAGGCAACGTTCGCCCCGGCGCGGCGTCCGGCACGCTCCCCCACTGCCTCAAGGGCTTGGGAGGTGCCCCCACTCGCCACACCGGGCGAAAGCCCAAGTGCGTCCAGTGCGAGGACTTTTGGTCGGCACGCCGAGAGCACGCACCGGACGCCGCTCCTTGACGGGCAAACGTTGCCTGCCGCGGCACTAGAGGAACCGCCCTTTGTGGAACAACAGCGGCGCGACGTCGTCACCGTCGTTCGCGCCGAGCGCGTCCACCCGGCCCACCACGATCAGATGGTCCCCGCCGGTGTGCACCGCGTGGATCGTGCAGTCGACCCAGGCCGCGGCGCCCGCGAGACGCGGCGAACCGGAAACGGGCGCCGCGTCGTACACGACCCCGGCGAACTTGTCCGCCCCGCTCACCGCGAACCCGCGGCACAACTCGCCCTGGTGCGCGCCCAGTACGTTCACACAGAACACGCCCGCGCGGGCGATCCGCGGCCAGGTCGTCGACGTACGCCCCACCATGAAGCAGATCAAGGGAGGGTCGAGCGAGAGCGACGCGAACGACTGACAGGCGAAGCCGGCCGGTCCCCCACCCCCCGCCTCGCCCTCGACGCCCGGCGCGGTGATGACGGTGACACCCGTCGCGAAGTTCCCCAGCACCCGCCGGAACACGGTCTGATCGACCGGCGCCCGCTCATCGTCCCCCACCGCACGCAACTCCGGCCGCGGCAGCGCCTCGACGGGCCCCGCGACGGTGGGGGCCCCGGCCGACCTGAGGTAACGGACGGCGGCTGCCGCCATCCCTGCGTGTCCCATCACATCACCCATTGAAGCTGACGGAGTGTCAGATGGGAAGGGGTGGGGGCCGGTACTGCGCAGGCCGACGAGGGACTGACTCAGCGGCCCCGGTAGCGCGGGCTGCGTCGTTCGACGAAGCTCGCGACCCCCTCCTGTGCGTCGGCCGTGGTCATGTTGATCTCCTGGGCGGCGGCTTCGGCGGCGAAGGCGGTGCTGCGGTCGGTGTCGAGGGAGGCGTTGACCAGCTGTTTGGTGAGGGCGAGGGCGCGGGTCGGGCCGGTGGCCAGCCGCTCAGCCCAGTCGCGGGCGGTCTTCTCCAGATCGTCGGCCGGTACGACCCTGTTGACCAGCCCGAGCCGTGCCGCCTCCGCCGCCGTCAGCGCGTCGCCGAAGAACATCAGCTCCTTGGCGCGCTGGGGGCCGATGAGCCGGGGCAGCAGATACGCGCCGCCGCCGTCGGGGACCAGGCCGCGGCGCACGAACACCTCGATGAACTTGGCGGAATCGGCGGCGAGTACGAGGTCGCAGGCGAGGGCGAGGTGGGCGCCGAGGCCGGCCGCGGTGCCGTTGACCGCCGCGATCACGGGTTTCTCGCAGTCGAGGACCGCGCCGATCAGGCGCTGGGCGCCGAGCCGGATCGTGCGGGCCACGTCACCGGCCACCTGCTCCCCGGCCGACGGCCCTCCGCGCAGGTCCGCGCCCGCGCAGAAACCACGTCCGGTCGCCGTGATCACGACGGCCCGTACGCCCGGGTCCAAGGAGGCGTGGGAGAAGTGCCGAATGAGGCGTTCTCGCTGGTCAGGGGTGATGGCGTTGAGGGTTTCGGGGCGGTTGAGGGTGATCCACGAGATGTGATTGTCAGTGGCGTGCAGTACCAATGGATCAACGGGATCGGCGGGTTCGATCGGACCTGTGGGTTCGAGCGGACCGGCGGGTTCGAACGGTTCGGCGGGATCGGCGGAGTCTTCGGGGGAGGACGTCATGGGGGTGCTCCGGTTTTTACGGGGGATGGTGTGGCGGGGCCGGGCGATGACGCGGGCGCTGGTGGGCCGGGACTCAGCGGCAGACGACCAGCGCGTCCAGCGCCACCGCTCCCTGCCCCCTGGGCAGCACCATCAGCGGGTTGATGTCGAGCTCGGCGATGTCGTCCCCGAGTTCCAGCGCCATCCGCTGTACGCGCAGGACGACCTCGACCAGCGCGTCCACATCCACCGGCGGCCCCCCGCGCACACCCTCCAGAAGGGCCCGCCCGCGCAGCTCGCCGAGCATGCCCCGTGCCTGGTCCTCGCCGAACGGCGGCACGCGGACGGCCGCGTCCCGCAGCACCTCGACGAGCACGCCGCCCAGCCCGACGGTCACGGTCGGCCCGAAGAGCTGGTCGTGCGTGACGCCCACGACCATTTCCACGCCCCGCTCCACCATCTGGCACACCAGCACCCCGTCGAGCGAGATCCCCTCGTAGCGCGCGATGTCGGTGAGCTCGCGGTAGGCGTCCCTGACCTGGCTGGCGGAGGTCAGTCCGATCTTCACCAGGCCCAGTTCGGTCTTGTGGGCGATCTGGGCGCCGGACGCCTTCATGACCACGGGGTAGCCGACGAGGCTCGCCGCGCGCACGGCCGCAGCCGCGCTGGTCACCAGCTGCTCGCGCGGCACCCGGATCCCATAGGCGCGCAGCAGTTGCTTCGCCGCGTGCTCGCTCAGCTGCTGCCCCGGCCGCATCAGCGCCTGCGTCTTGCGGAAGGACGGCGAGGGGGTGCGGGGCGCCTCGTCGAAGGGGGAGCGGTAGGTGGCGACGAACCGGTGGTGGTCCAGGTAGGCGCGCACGGCCGTGATGCAGTTGGCGAAGGTCCGGAAGGTGGCGACCTTCGACGAGCCGAGCAGTGTCTCGCGGTACGCGGCCTCGGTGCCGACCGGCGAGCCCCACACCACGCACACCAGCTTGTCCGTCTGTTCCGCCGCGTCCACCAGGTCCTGCGCCAGCTTGTCGCTCATGGGAGGAAAGGGCCCGGTGATCGGACAGATCAGTACCCCGACCTCCGGGTCGGCGAGGATCGCGTCGATGATCTTCCGCCCGCGCCAGTCGCCGACCGGGTGCCCGCCGTTGTCGACGGGATTGGTCACGCTCAGGTACTCGGGTATCCACTGGTGCAGCTCGGCCTGCTTGGCGGCGGAGAGACCGGGCAGGGGCAGCCCCGCCGCCGTCGCCAGGTCGGCGAAGTGCGCGCCCGTGCCGCCCGAGATCGAATAGACGACGACCCCTTCGGCCCGTGGGGCGCCCGCGCGGGCCAGCAGGGCGGCGGTGTCCTGGAGTTCGTCGAGCCCGTCGACGCGGATCACGCCGTACTGCCGCATCGCCGCGTCCACCACCGTGTCGGCGCCGGTCAGCTTGCCGGTGTGTGAGGCGGCGGTGCGGGCGCCGGTCTCGGTGCGGCCGACCTTGACGGCGACGACGGGCACTTTGCGGCGGGCGGCGCGGTCGGCGGCGAGCAGAAAGGAGCGGCCGTCCTTCAGCCCCTCGACGTAGCAGGCGATCGCGCCGATCTGCGGCTGCTCGGAGAAGTAGGAGATGAAGTCGGCGGTCTCGAGGTCGGCCTCGTTGCCGGTGGGTGCCCAGTGGGAGAGCCGTACGCCCAGCTCCTGCATCGCGAACACCGGGCGGCCCTGGTGGCCGGACTGGGTGATGAGGGCGATCGCGGGACCGTCGAGATCGTCGCGGAACTTCTCGAAGGCGTTGAGGTTGGTGTTGGGCCCGAGGAGGCGGAGGCCGGAGCGGCGGACGGCCGCGGCGAGCCGGGCCTGCGCGGCGGCGCCCTCGGCTCCGGTCTCGGCGAACCCGGAGGCGAAGGCGACGGCGAACTTCACCTTGGCCTCGGCCAGTTCCCCGATCACGGGGAGCGGGTCGCCGACGAGGAGCACGGCCAGATCGACCTGTTCGGGCAGGTCGGCGAGGGAGGGGGAGCAGGGGATGCCGAAGACGGACCGACGAGTGGGGTGCACGGGGTGCAGTCGGGCCCCGACCCGCTCGGCCCAGGCGATCAGCTGCCGGGTGATGCCGGTGTTCGGCCGGCCCTCGGCGTCCGAGGCGCCGACGACGGCCACGGACTCGGGACGGAAGAAGCGGTCCAGATCAGGTACGCCGGCGTACAGCGGACGGCCGCTGACGTCCAGGTCGTCGACGTCGGCCGGGCGGCCGTGCACGACGGGTGAGGGCTGCTCGCCGCAGGCGATGACGCGGGCCCGGCGGGAGTCGGTGGTGAGAGTGCCGTGGGTTGATCCAAGCATCGGTCCGCCCGCTCCTGTGTGACAGCCAATTAACTGACGCACTGTCAGATTACTTAACTGACGCCGTGTCAGGAACCGTCGTGCAAGCAAAAGGCTGGGCGGCTGGCGGTTCTCGGGGTCGGCTGCCGCGCGGCCGGTCGTGCGGAACGCTGTGCGGCGGGGACCTGGTTCGTACCGTTCCTAGCGTTATTGGTCAAAGTTGGCCAACTCGCCATAATCCGGGCATGTAGTCCGGTAGCCCTCCGAACGGTCTTGAGGACCGGGGAGCAGCACGAGCTGGTCACCTCGGCGCAGCCGGGTCTTGCCGCCCTCGGGGGGGCGTGCCCGTTGTCCTGGGTGGGCTCGTGGTCCCGCGTGGCCTGGGTAGGGGTCCGGTCTGGCCGGTAGCTCTCCGCTGCCCGATCCTCTGGTCGGGAGCGGTCACACCTGGCCGACGCCGGACCCGATGGCCCAGGCCACGCCTGCCGATCGCCATCACGGCACCGTGGTGCCGCGTGACGGTGGTCTTGGTCTGCTGCTGCAAGGGGCGCTGCCAGTACCGGCCGCCCCAGATGCTGGTGTACGCCGGGTCAACGGCGATCACGACGAGGCCGGCGTGGCAGGCCATGCCGCGCAGGCGTTCCCGGAACCTGGCGGTGGGGATGCCCGCGACCGTACGGCGGAACTGCTTCCCGCGTCTGCCTCGGCCCATGGTCTCCCGCCCGGTGGCGCGGGCGTCGGCAAAGCCGAGGTTCTCGATCACAAGCCCGGCGCAGCCCTGCCGCTTCGCGATGCCCAGGAGTCCGGTGATCGCGGTTCGCAGACGCCCGTCCCGTGTTGTGCCGGGCCCGGTCAGCTCCAGCGGCACCGTGTGCGGTGCGCCGATGGGGTTGCCGTGCCCGTCGAGCACGACGGCGGCCAGGTGGTCGGCGTTGAGATCCACCGCGAGCAGCCGCTCGCCCCGCTGCCTGATCTCGTCCGGGGCGGGCGGGGGCGTGGTGTCGGCGGACCAGGACGCGTCCAGGTACCAGCGGTCGCGTGTCGCATCGGGCACGATGTCGTAGCGCACGGCCCGGTGCGCGCTCACGCGGTCCAGCCACTCCTCCCGGCGGTGGTGGAAGCCGGCGGTACAGGCCAGCCGGTAGCGGCCGCGCGGGGCATTGGCCAGGTGCCGCAAGGGCTCCGGCAGCACCAGCGTCACCGAGCCGTCGTGCGGGTCGATGGTGATCGTGTAGTTGCCGTGTGGAGCGCCGGACTCGCCGTCCGCGGTCAGGAACAGGCGGGCTGCGTCCCAGCGCTGCCGCCACTCGCGCTCTGTCAGCTGCGCGTCGGCGAGGCGGTGCCGCTTTCCTGCCAGCCGTCGGCCGCCCACCACGATGGCGGGACGACCGGCCGCGATCCGCTCCTCCACCACCGCGAGCCGACTGGCGAGCACCTGCTTACGGCGCTGCTTCTGGAAGCGTTCGTCCTGGTCGGCGTAGCCGCGCGTCCGGCCCTTCCGTCGCCCGCACGGCACAGCGAGCCGCTCGCCGATGGCGTGGATGGCACGCCGCAGACCGGCGCGCTCGTCGTACAGGCAGCGCACCGACAGTTGGTACTGGTCCTCCGAGGAGCGGGTCATCGCCCCCGCCCAGCGCGAGGAGGAAACGGCCGTCAGCTTCCTCTTTCGCGCGGCACGCTCCGTGTCCTTCCGGGACACGTTCCCCAAGGTGACACGCGCTGTGAGATCGGATCGCTGATGACCACCGAGATGCTCACCCGCCAGGGTCAGAACCCTCTCGTCCGCCGCATTGAGGCGGAGCCGGTCCCGGATCCGGGCACCCGAGGGCGCGGCGATGGTGAACGGAGCGGCCAAGGAACGCAGTTCGCGCTTCTTCTCGCGTCTACGTCCCATCGGCCCTCCCCTTTCACCGCGTGACGACAAACGTATCGGCCACCACTGACAACCGCCGTCTGCCAAGATCCGTTCACCCGTACGAGGGACCCAGTGGCCCACAACGGCCAACAAAAAAATCAACAGTTGTCGACCCGCCGCACGCGGGGCCGGAACCCGTGGGAGTGCCGCACAACCATCAACTCCCTTTGATCGTCTATGACATGGCCCTGTCGACTTACGCCGGCCAGGCCACCGCTTCTCTCCTTCTCCTCACTTTTCTTCTCACTCCTGGGGATGTCATGAGACCTGTCTCCTTCGGCCGCGCGCTGCGGCTCGGAGCCTGCACGACGCTCGCGGCCGGACTCGTCACCGTGGGGCTCACCGCCGCCCCCGCGCTGGCCGACACCGAGTCCGACCAGCTGTGGGTCGACGCACCCTCCGAGCAGACCCTGCCGCTCGGCACGGACGGCGGCGCGCCGCAGAGCCGGACGGTCGACGTGGGGATCTACCACGACAACGACCACTTCACGGTGACCGACGGCAAGGTGACCGTCGACGCCTCCGGGCTGGCCGGGGTCGGCGAGGTGACCTGGCCGGACAACTGCGCGCCGAGCGGCGCGACCGCGGTGTGCAGCGTGCCGGACGTGCCCGTGATCGGGTCCGGCTACAGCCGGCAGATCCACCTCGGGATCCGCGCGGCCGACGGCGCGCGGACCGGGGCGCAGGGCAGGATCACCTACGCGGCGACGGCCACCGGCGGCCCCGACGGCACGCTCACCGCGCCCGAGGACAGCTTCGAGACCGACTTCACGATCGCCTCGGGTCCCGACCTCTCCCTCGCCCCCATGGCCGACGTCGAGCACGCGCAGCCGGGCGGCACCGAGACGATCCCCTTCGCGCTGACCAACAAGGGCAACGAGAGCGCGCACGGCGTCAAGGTGAAGATGACGGCCTCGTACGGGCTCGACTTCCTGAACAAGTACGACGCCTGCACCTACACGCGGTCGGGCGGTGACGAGTACGCGCCGATGACGGACGTGACCTGCACGTTCGACCAGGTGCTGGCCCCCGGCGACTCCTTCGAGCTGCCCGCGCCACTGGAGCTGGCGATCACGCGGCACGCGCTGAACGACCGGCTGGACATCAGTGTCGACCCGGCCGACGGCGCGACCGACCTGGCGAGCCGCGACAACTACGCGGCGCTGCAGATCGGCACGGACAACACCGCGGACTTCTCGGTGACCGGCGCCGCGGTCACCGGTACGGCGGGCCGGACGGTGACCGCCCCGCTCACCTTCAAGAACAACGGTCCGGCCTGGTTCGCGAACCTCGGCTCCGGCGACCCGGCCGCCAAGGTCAGGCTGATCGTCCCGACCGGTACGACGGTCACCGGCGTCCCCGCGGACTGCGTCCCGCACACCCTCACAGGCGGGTACTACGGGCAGCGGACGGGCGCCCCGCGTTACGACTGCGCTCTCCCGTACTGGGTGTCCGAGAGCACCGAGCGCACCTACGCCTTCCAGCTGCGGATCGACGCGGCGGTGCCCGGCACGATCGGTGAGGTCAGCATCCATCCCGAGTTCGGCGACTTCGCCTTCGACCCGGACGCCACGAACAACACGGCGGCGCTCGCCGTCAACTGACGGCGGCTCGGTAACGCCCGGTGATGTGGTGACTCAGCGCGCGGCGCGGGTGGCTCCCGTGTCGCGCGCCTCCTTCTTCGACCCCTTCTTCGGCCCCGATTTCGAGGCCGCCTTCCGCGCCGCCTTCTCCGCCGCCCTCTCCGCCGTCCTCTCGGCCTTGGCCGCGGTCCTCGCGATCGCCTTCGCGATCTTCTCCGCGTCGAGGGCGAGTTCGCGGAACATGCCGCTGATGGGGTTGGTGAAGCCGGTGAAGTAGAGGCCGGGTGCCTTCTTCGGGGTGCGGGCGCCGTGCACGACCGGGCGGCCCCGCCCGTCGAGGACGGCGAGGTGGCCGACGATGCCCTCCAGGGCGCGTACGTATCCCGTCGCGGCGATCACGGTGTCCGGGTCGATCCGCTTTCCGTCGGCGAGGACGACCTTGTCCTGCTCGAAACCCTCCACCGCGGCCACGATCTCGACCCGTCCCTTGCGGACGGCGTTGATGAGGCCGACGTCCTGGACGGGGATGGAACCTTCGTTGACGCGGGAGTAGAGGCCGGTCCCGGGGCGGGGCAGCCCCTGCGCCGACAGGTCCGGCACGCTGATCTTGGCCATCGGCCCGGCGAGGGCGTCGACGAGGCGCACCGGCAGCCGTCGTACGAGGATCCCGGTGAACTGGGCGGCCCAGCCGGCCGTGGAGCGGCGCACGATGTGCGGCGCGGTGCGCACGGCGAGCCGTACCCGGGAGGCGCCGCCCTCGACCAGGTCCACGGCGATCTCGGCGCCCGTGTTGCCGATGCCGACGACGAGGACGTCGCGGCCGGCGTAGGGGGCGGGGTTGCGGTAGTCCCCGGCGTGCAGGAGCTCACCGGTGTACGCGTCGCGGCCGGGCCAGTCGGGCAGGCGCGGGGTGTGGTTGTGGCCGGTGGCGACGACCACGGCGCTGCCGGTCAGCTCGCGGCCGCCGGTGGCGTGCAGCAGCCAGCCCTCGCCGCCCGGGGCGGGCTCGACGCGGGAGACCTCGACGCCCGTGACGATCTCCAGCTGGTGGTGCTCGGCGTACTTCTCCAGGTAGCGCACCACGTTGTCGCGCGAGACCCACCGCCCGAAGGAGCGCGGCATCGCGAGGCCGGGCAGTCCGGACAGCCGGCGGGTCGTGTGCAGGTGCAGCCGGTCGTAGTGGCGCCGCCAGGACGCTCCGACCTGGTCGGACTTCTCCAGTACGACGGCCCGTACGCCCTGGGCGCGCAGCGCGTACGCCGCGGCGAGCCCTCCGGGACCGCCGCCGATCACGTACACGGGGCGGTCTGTGTGGGACGGCACCGGGCGGGGTGTCGAGGAAGCAGTCGAGTCGGCCATGAGCGCGAGCGTAATCACATGGTCACTTGATAGGTCTCGGTCAAGCCCGGAATCGGTTGCGAACTGATCACGACTGTAGGAGGAGTGGGTGGGGCCGGTGGCGTAGGTCACTTGGTTGTGTTCGAAGGGTGGTGATGAATGGTCAGGGGCGATGAGAGGTGATGAGGGGCGATCGGGAGGGGAGGGTGGCGTACGCCTCTTGCGCGGGCGCTCTCCGTGCGCTGAACTGACGTACCGTCAGATACCGAAGGGGGCGTGGACTGCCATGGACACGATCTGGCTCGGCGGGGCGGAGTGGCTGGCCGTGCTGCGGATCGGGCTCGGGCTGTGGTGGCTGGAGAGCTGGCGGCACAAGGACAAGAAGGGCTGGTTCGAGCGGGGGACCGGGATCGCGTGGGCGGCGGACGTCGCGGGCAAGCACCGGTGGAACGCGGTGCGTTCCGGCTTCGACGTCGTGGTCGCGCCCCGGCCGCGGACGATGGCGTACGTCGTGGTGTACGCGGAGCTGGCCCTCGGGCTGGGACTGGTGGCCGGGTTCCTGACGCCGATCGCGCTGGTCGGCGGGCTGCTCCTCAACGTCCTGTACTTCACGCTCATGATCCACGACTGGGCCGAGCAGGGGCAGAACGCGATGATGGCGCTGATCTCGGTCGTCGCCTTCTTCGGGATGGGTTGGCAGACATGGTCGCTGGACAGCGCGATCGGGCTGTTCTCGTGAGCGGGGAGCGTGCGCCGGGCGGGGCGCGTTTCGATGTGCCCGAAGTCGACGCCTTCACCCGGCCGTACTGGGACGCGGCGGCGGAGGGGCGGCTGCTGATCCGCCACTGCGCCGACTGCGACCGGGCCCACCACTACCCCCGCGAGTTCTGTCCGTACTGCTGGAGCGAGGACGTGCGCTGGCGGCCCGCGAGCGGGCACGCGACGCTCTACACCTGGTCCGTCGTGCACCGCAACGACCTCCCGCCGTTCGGCGAGCGGGTGCCGTACGTCGCCGCGGTCGTCGACCTCGCGGAAGGGCCGCGGATGATGACCGAGGTGGTGGAGTGCGAGGGCGACGCGCTGCGGATCGGGATGGGGCTCGAGGTTGCTTTCCGGGCCGGGGTGCCCGTGTTCCGGCCCCTGTGAATAATGGCCGGATGTCCGACGTTCACGAGAAGTCTCCCGCCCACCCTTTCCCCGTGATCGAGGGCCACGGTCTGCGGCTGCGCCCCTGGGACCCGGAATCCGAGGCCGATGTCGCGACCTGGCTGCGCGGGCTGACCGACCCGGAGTTCCAGCGCTGGAACACCCCCGTCAAGGTCGTCCGGGATCTGGACAGCGCCCGCGACTCGCTCCGCTCGCGCGCCGAGGCCGTCGCCGACGGCACCGCCGTCGCCTTCTGCGTCACGGACGCCGCCACCGGCACGATCCTCGGTCACATAGGCGTCAACGACATCAACCACGTCATACGCGTCGGCATCGTCGGCTACTGGGTCCTTCCGGAGGCCCGCGGCCACCAGGTCGCCACCCGCGCCCTCGCCCTGGCGGCCCGCTACGCCTTCGGCGCCGTCCGTCTGCACCGCATCGAACTCGGCCACGCCCTCGGCCACGACGCTTCCTGCCGGATCGCCGAGCGGTGCGGGTTCCCGTACGAGGGGACGCTGCGCGAGGCGATGTTCGAGTCGGGGCGGCACGACGCGTTCCGGGACGTCCACCTGCACGCACGGATCGCGACGGACCCGGAGCCGACGCTGCCGGGCGTAAGACTGTAGGCCTCGCCGGACGCCCGGAAAATCGGAGCGCCGGGCATGCCGTGAGCGGGATCATGCCCTGCATGACTCGTGACGCGCACGGCTGGGTGTTCACCCACGATCTGGACGAATTCCTCACGAGCGCGGGGGATTTCCTGCGCTCGCGGCCCGCGGCGCACACCGTGGCGCTGTCCGTGACCGACGCGCTGCGCAGACGAGGGCCGGACGTGTACGGGCAGGAGGCGCCGTTCTTCGGGCGGCTGGCGGACGTGGACGGCCATGTCGACGGGGTCGGTGGTGTGTCGGCCGTGCTGTTCCACACTCCGCCGTACCAGCTCAACCTCACCGACCTCCCGGCGGAGGACATCGACGCGCTGGCCGGGCGGCTCGCGGGCGAGGGGTACTCGTTCCCGGGCGTCGGCGGTCCGGTGGACACGGCCGCGGAGTTCGCCGCCGCCTGGGAACGCCACGCCGGCGCGCGGGCCCAGCTCAGGAGAAGCGAACGGCTGTACCGGCTCGGTACGCTCACGCCGCCGACGCCCGTCCCGCCCGGCCGCGCCCGCGTGGCCGGTGAGGGCGACCACGCGCTCGTCGCGCGCTGGTACACCGAGTTCGCCGGGATCTTCGGGCAGAACGAGAGGCAGGACCAGGACCGCTGGGCCGAGAGCCGCATCGCGTACGGCGGTGTCACGCTCTGGGAGACGCCGGACGGTACCCCGGTGGCCATGGCCGGAGCCACCCCCCTGATCGCCGGGCAGATCCGGGTCGCCCCCGTCTACACCCCGGCGCCCCTGCGCGGACGCGGCTACGCGGGGGCCGCGACCGCCGAGGTCAGCCGGGCCGCGCTGGCCGCCGGAGCGGACGAGGTGCTCCTCTTCACCGACCTCGCCAATCCGACCAGCAACGGCCTCTACCAGCGCATCGGATACCGCCCCGTCGCCGACTTCGCCGTCTACGACTTCGTGAAGTAGCGGCCTTCTTCGAGGTCCTCGACGAGGCCGGGTCGGCCGGGGCGCGGCCTGTTTCGAAACGGTGCATGCGTTTCAGGTATCACGGCAGGTCAAGGCCCAAAGTGTGCTGTCAGCCCATGAATGCGAGCGATACCATGAAGGCATGACGTCCGACTCGTCGCCGCCTCCGGTGGACCTCGATCTGCGCCTCGTGCGGTACTTCACGGTCGTCGCCGAGCACCAGCACTTCGGCCGTGCCGCAACCGCCCTACGCATCGCCCAGCCGTCCCTGAGCCGGCAGATCCGCCGCCTCGAACAGCAGCTCGGCGCCCGTCTGCTGGACCGCACCCCGCAGGGCAGCCGGCTCACCGAGGCCGGCGAGGTCTTCCTGCCCCAGGCCAAGGCGCTGCTGAGGTCGGCCACTCAGGCGGCGGCGCGCACCCGGGCCGCCGCCCAGCCCAGCCGTGTCACCATCGGCTACACCTCCGGCATCATCGTCACCCCGGCGGTGCGCGAGATGCGCCGGCTGCACCCGGACGCCGAGGTGATCGCCCAGCACCTCGTCTGGAACGACGCCCACGCGGCCCTGGTCGAGCACCGGGTGGACGTGGCGGTGACCCGCCTCCCGACGCGGACGGACCAACTCCACGTCACGATCCTCTACGACGAGCCCCGCGTGCTCCTCGTCCCCTTCGACCACCGCCTGGCCGGCAAGGAATCCGTCACCCTCGACGACATCGCCGACGAACCCCTGCCCCGGGTGTCCGACTCGGCCTGGAACGCGTTCTGGCGCATCGACCCCCGCCCCGACGGCAGCCGGGCGCCCGACGGTCCGCTCATCGAGGCCCTGGAGGACAAGTTCGAATTCATCGCCTCCGGGCAGGCCGTGGCCATCGTCCCGGCCGACCCGCGCACCGAAAACATCCGCCCCGACCTCACCACGGTCCCCCTGCACGGTGTCGAACCGAGCCACGTCGTGCTCGCGATCCGCGCCGACGACCGCGGCCGCCTCGTGACGGCCTTCCGCAAGTGCGCCCAGGCCCACCTGACCGGTCCCGAGTCTCAGGGCCAGAGCAGCTCCTTGCGCCAGCCTCCGCCCTCCGAAGAGGGTTCCGGGCGGCGGTAGACGAGCCGTAGGTGTCGACGCCTCGCGTCACCCTGGAAGAACTCCACCTCTTCCGGCCGGAGGCGGTAGAGGGTCCACGTCGGGGCCGGGGCGTCGGGCTCGCGCTGAGCGCGGTCCCAGGCCTCGTCCGAGACCCGCACCAACTCCGCCACGGAACCCAGCACTTCACTCTGCCCGCCCACGAGCGCGGCGGCCAGCGCCCCCGTCGAACGGGCGTGCAGATCCGCCTGCCCCTCCTCGGCCGGGGCGACCTCGACCGGCCCCCGCAGTCGGATCTGACGGCCCTGGGCGGGCCAGTAGAACCCCAGAGCCGCGTACGGGCGCGCGGCCAGCTGGCGGCCCTTGCGGCTGGTGACATGGCTCGCGAAGGCCCAGCCGTCCGCGTCCGCGCCGTGCAGCATCACGATCCGGACGTCGGGCAGCCCGTCCTCGTCCGCCGTCGCCAGCGACATCGTGTGCGGTTCGCTCTGCCCCGCCGCGACCGCGTCCGCGAACCACTCCGTGAACAGGGGGAGTGGTTCGGCGGGTGCGGATGCCGGGTCGAAGGAGGGCAGCTCTACGTCCCACACCCGCAGTGACCTGAGCAGCTCGTGAAGATCCGTTCCCATGCCCCAAGTATCACTCGGAGGTCCGACAAAGCTGCGCAATGAGCACCCCGTGCAGCAGCTCCGCGTCCACGAACTCACCCACCTCCGGTGCGCCGTGTCCCCAGCTCAGGGGGTACGTGTTCCCCTCCGGCGCGGGTACGCCCACGTACTCGTCGTGCGCCGAGCGCGTGAACCGGCGGACGCCGGGCGGCCAGTCGTGCTCCGCGCCCTCCCCGGGCGCGAGCAGGAAGTACGTCCACCGGCAGCCGCTGGTTTCCTTGACGACCGGTCCGGGGTGACCGTCGGTGAGCTCGACGAGGTGGTGCAGCACGGCTTCCCCGCGTACGCCGCACACGCGGACCGCGTCGAAGTGGACCCCGGCGAGGCGTAGTTGAAGCCCGGACCGTGGGACCCAATTCGGGGTGAGTTTCTTTGTCATGACTATGAGCGTGACGGTGGTTGCGTAGCGTGACTAGATGAACACGGTCCACATTGGCGGTTGTGGGGAGGATGGTGGTTGTTGTGGGGGCCAATGGTGGGGCGTCCGTGGGGCGCAGGTTGGTGGGGGAGTTGTTGCGCATTCAGCGGGGGCGGCGGGGGCTTACGCAGAAGGAGGCGGGTGAGTTGTTACTGGTCTCCGAGTCGATCTTCGGTGCGTACGAGAGGGCCGAGCGAATCCCGCCGATCGAGTTCCTCAAGGACGCGGACAAGGGACTCGATGCGAGGGGTGCGCTCATCGCGTGCATCGAGATCACCGAGAAGGAGAAGTACCCGCCGACGTTCCTGGACTGGGTGCGGCTGGAGCGGCACGCGCGGGTGATCAGCGCGTACGAGACGATGCTGATCCCAGGGTTGCTCCAGACCCCGGCGTACGCCCAGGCGCTGTACGAAGCGCGGCGACCCGCATACACCGAGGAGGAGATCGATCGTCACGTCACCGCCCGACTGGAGCGGCAGGCGGTGCTGACGCGTGACTCACCGCCGTATGTGGGCTACGTGATCGAGGAATCCGTACTGGAACGGGATCTCGGGGGCGCGGAGGTGCTGAAAGAGCAGTTGCTGCACATCTTGGAGTGCAGCCGGACGATGAAACAGCACCTCACGGTTCAGGTGATGCCGACCAAGCGGCACACGCATGCGGGAATGCATGGTCCGTTGCAGCTGATGGGCACGGAAGAAGGGCGCATGCTCGTGTACCAGGAATGGCATGGCGGCGCTACGGTGATCTCCAAGCCGGAGCAGGTGAACGACCTGTTCGAACTTTTCGGCATCCTGCGGGCGCAGGCGCTCAACCCCTGGGAGTCCGCGGAGCTCATCGAGCAGAAGGCGGGAGAACTGTGAACATGACCGAACTTGCCTGGTTCAAGTCGAGCTACAGCAGCAACGAAGGCGGCGCCTGCCTCGAAATAGCCACCCGCCCCGAAATGGTCCACATCCGCGACTCGAAGAACCTCACCGGCCCCACCCTCGCCGTCACCCCCATCACCTGGACGGCCTTCCTCCGTGCCGTCCGTTGAGGCGCTCAGCGGGCGTCGCTCTCAGCGGCGCCCTCCTGCTCCCCCTCGCCGCCTGCGGCCCCCTCGCGGAGGACCCCAAGTCCTGGATCTCCGCCCCCGAGGTCTTCTATCTGCGTCCCGTCGGTGACAAATCCGGGCCCAAGGCCAAGATGCCGTTCCATCTGCAGGCCGAGGACGTCAAGGCGACCCGTCGCTACGGCACGCAGGATCACCGGCTGACCGTCGACGTGAGCGGGTCCGAGGGCGTCGTACGGCTGAAGGCGGTCGGCCTGCGCAAGGGCGGGACCCGGTGCCTCAACGACACCGTGCGTGCCGTCTGTGACGTCAGCGGTGCCTACGACAGCTGGTCGGACCTGGACCGTGTGTACCCGGTCGCCGCCGAGGGCAGCAAACCCGGCGACACCGGCACCGTGCGCTTCACGTTCACCACGAAGGACGGGAAGACGCTCACCACCCGTACCCGGGTCGTGGTCGGCGAGCCCGTGGTGAAGGTGCGCACTCTCAAGGTCGTCAAGGACGTGCGCCCGGGCGCCGACGTGACCGTACCGGTCGTCGTACGCAATGACGGCGAGGTATCGGTGAAGGGGCTCGCGCTCGAACTCGGCTCCGGGGACCTGGACTTCCGGCAGCGGTACGCCAACTGCCGTTACCCGCCCCAGCATCACGGCCACACGGCCGTCTGCCGGTTTCCCGACCTGCGTGTCCCGCCGGGCGGTTCCGTCGTCCTGCACCCGGCCCTGCGCCTGCGCGCGTCGAAGACGCGGATGTACGGCTCCTTCAGCCAGGAGGCCTGGCCGCTGGACTCGGGGCCCGGGCAGTACACCGTGGTGCCGCCGGGCGGTGACCCCGGTGACGGCCCGCCTCTGACCGCCGAGGTCGTGCACGGCGGCGAAGGCACCGGCGGCACGTTCGCCGAGGGAGACGTCTACACCGACGTGCGTCTGGACACCCACGCCGACTACGAGGTCTTCGGCGTCGAACTGCGGGGCAGCCCCGGCACGAAGCGCTCGCTGCGGCTCAAGGTCCGCAACAACGGGCCCGGTATCCCCGGCGCGGGTACGAAGCTGCTGTTCACGCCGCCGCCCGGCACCGTGCTGGAAGAACCCATGGAGGCCATCGACGAGGACGCGTACGAGCCGTACTGCGACTCCGACGGCCCGGCGTACAGCTGCCTCGTGGGCCGACTCGACCCCGGCGAGACCCGTGACTTCGAGTTCACCCTGAGCCTCGACGGGCCGGGGCAGGGCAGTGTGGTCCTCCAGGACACCCAGCCGTCCACCGGCCGCCGCGACCCGGTCCCGGCCAACGACACGGCTCCTGTCACCGTTCTGCCCTGACCTTCCGTATCCCTGGCGCCCGTCCCCTAACGCCCCAGCACCACCGTCCCCGACGAGCAGAACCACCCGCCCGTGCCGGAGGCCACCGCCAGCTCCGGGAGCCGTCCGCCCGCCTTCCTCACCTGCCGCTGTCCGGCCTCCCCGCGCAGCTGCCGTACGGCCTCCACCAGGAGGAACAGTCCGCGCATCCCCGGGTGCTGGGCCGAGAGCCCACCCCCGTCCGTGTTCACCGGCAGTTCCCCGCCCACCGTCAAGCGTCCCTTCCGCACGAACTCCCCGCCTTCACCCTTCGCACAGAAGCCCAGGTCCTCCAGGGTCACGAGGGTCATGTAGGTGAAGGCGTCGTAGATCTCGGCCACGTCGATCTCGTCGGGCCGCACCCCCGCCCGCTCGAAGGCGAGGCGTCCGCTGACCGCCGCGGGGGAGACGGTGAAGTCCGGCCACTCGGACATCGTCGTGTGCGAGACGTGCTCGCCGGTGCCGAGGATCCACACCGGGGCCGTACGGCAGTCCCGTACGTACTCCTCGGCCGCCAGCAGCACCGCCGCGCCGCCGTCGGAGCGCAGGCAGCAGTGCAGCTTGGTGAAGGGGTCGGCGATCATCGGGCCGGACAGGACGTCGTCGGTGGTGATCGGGGTGCGGAACATCGCGTCCGGGTTCAGTGCCGCGTTCGCCCGGGCCTGGACGGCCACCGACGCGAGCTGTTCGAGCGTCGTGCCGTACGCGTGCATGTGGCGGCGCGCGGCCATCGCGTACTTGGCGATGAGCGTGTGGCCGTACGGGACCTCGAACTGGAGAGGGCCCCGGGCGCCGAAGGAGAGGTCGCCGGTGCGGCGGCCCGCCTTGATGTCGGCGCGGGCGGTCGAGCCGTAGACGAGGAGGACGGCTTCGGCGCGGCCCGCCGCGATCGCGTCCGTCGCGTGCGCCGCCATGACCTCCCAGGTGGAGCCGCCGACGGCGGTGGAGTCGACCCAGGTGGGGCGCAGGCCGAGGTACTCGGCCACCTCAGCGGGCGGCAGGGTGCCGAGGCCGGCCGACGCGAACCCGTCGACCAGTGAGCGGTCCATCCCCGCGTCCGCCAGCGCGCGGCGGGCGGCCTGGGCGTGCAGGGCGTAGGGCGTCGCGTCGTCCACGCGACCGCAGTCCGAGAGGGAGACACCCACGACGGCGACCTTGCGCTTCCCCGGAGTCATGGATCTGACGGTACATCAGATACGACGGCTCGCGGGAGGTCGTCGTGGCTCTGGGCATCCGCACTCCCCGGCGCTAATGTGACGGATCGTCAGATCGGGAGAAGGGGCCTGACCATGGACGCCCGTTTCACCGCCGAACAGGACGAGATCCGCCGCACCCTGCGGGAACTCCTGCTCAAGCGCTGCGGCCCGGAGGAGGTGCGCTCGGCCGTGCGCACCGGGGCCGGATACGACACCGGGCTCTGGGAGGCGCTCGCGCAGCAGCTCGGGCTACCGGGGCTCGCCCTCCCCGCGGCGTACGGCGGGGTCGGCTGTTCGTTCGCCGACCTCGCCCTCGCCTGCGAGGAGTCGGGGCGGGCCCTCGCGCCCTCGCCGCTGCTCGCCACGGCCGCCCTCGCGGCCCCGCTGATCCTCGCCCTCGGCACCCACGCCCAGCGCGCGGAGCTGCTGCCCAGGATCGCGGCGGGCGAGCTGACCGCCGCCCTCGCGGTGCCGGGCGCCGGGCTGCCCACCGCGCTCGGCCTGGTCGGCGACAACGGCGGGGACTGGGCGGGCGGCGGCCGGGCCGGGGGCGTACAGGCCCGGCGGGACGGGGAAGGCGGCTGGCGCCTCTACGGGGAGGTGGAACAGGTCCTCGACGGGCACAGCGCGGAGCTCCTGCTGGTCGCCGCGCACACCGGAGGGTTCGCCCGGCCCCGGACGCGGATCTTCCTCGTGACGGGGGACGCCCGCGGGCTCGTACGGATGCGGCAGACGTCGCTGGACGAGACCCGGGCGCAGGGACGGGTGCAACTGCGTCAGGTGCGGGCCGAGTTGCTGGGCGAGGAGGACGGCGACGTGCTCGGCGCGCTCGCCTCCGTCGGGGACAGCGCCGCCGCCGTGCTCGCCGTCGAAGCCGTCGGCGCCGCCGACCGGGCGCTGGAGCGGACCGTCGCCTACGTGCGGCAGCGGGAGCAGTTCGGGCGGGCGATCGGGTCCTTCCAGGCGGTGAAGCACCGGCTCGCGGACGTGTACGTACGGGTGCAGGCGGCACGGTCCGCCGCGTACTACGCCGCCTGGGCGGCGGGGGCCGGCGGCGAGCGGGTCGGCGGGCTCGCGCTCGCCCAGGGCCTGGAGGCGCTGCGGACCGCCGCCGCCGAGGCGATCCAGCTGCACGGCGGCATCGGCTTCACCTGGGAGCACGAGGCCCAGCTGTACTTCAAGCGCGCGGCCGGCGACGAACTGCTCTTCGGGCCCGTGCACCGGCTGCGGGCGTACGCCGCCGACGCCGCGCGGCTCTTCGACGCAGTGGAGGTGGCGGTCTGATGGCGCCGGGAATCCGGTCACGAACCGTGGTGCGCAGTGTGCAGAGGGTGTCCTCGACGCGGGCCTTCGCCCGGGTCGCCCCGCACCTCATCCCGGCCCTGGACCGCGCGGTGCACCGGCTGACGCGCGGCAAGGTGCTGCTCAGCGCGCAGCTGCTGCCCGGGATCGTGCTGACCGTGCGGGGCGCGCGCAGCGGACTGGAGCGGCGTACGCCGCTGGCCTGTATGCCCGAAGGGCCGGAGCAGGGGGCAGCGGGGACGGGAAGCTGGATCCTTGTCGGGTCCAACTTCGGGCGCGCCGATCACCCGGCCTGGACCGCCAACCTCCTGGCCCATCCGGACGCCGTCATCAGCTGGCAGGGCGAGGACGTCCCCGTGACGGCCCGGCTGCTGGAGGGGGAGGAGCGGGACGCGGCCTGGAAGGCGGTGCTGGCGTTCTGGCCGCCGTACGCCACGTACCAGGCGCGGATCGACCGTGAGATCCGGCTGCTGAGGATCGTGCGGCGCTCCGCATAGCGCAGCGGGCGGCAGTCCACCGGAGGGATGTCCGGAGTGAACTGCCGCCCGCATGACAGGACGTGGGCCGAACGGGGACCCCAGCAGATACGGTCGCGCTACTTGGTCGGCTTCTTCCCGGTGACCCCAAGGTGCACCAACAGCGCCAGGTTCGGCTTGAGTTCGGCCTGCTTGACGCCCCAGGTCTGGAAGCCCTTCTGGTGCGAGGCCACCGCGGCGAGCATCGCGACGAGCGAACCGGCGATCGCCGCGGGGTTCACGTCCTTGTCGACCTTGCCCTTGGACTGGAGCTCGGAGACCGAGTCCGCGAGCGAGTTGTTCACCGAGTTGAGAATCTTCATACGGAGCTTGTAGAAGCGCTTGTCGCCCTCGGCGGCGCCCAGATCGACCACGCGCAGGATCGCTTCGTTCTTCCGCCAGAACTCCAGGAAACCGTCCACGAGTTCCTGGGCGGTCGTCCAGCCGGCCTTGCCGACCCAGGAGCGCCCCTCGAGGAGCTGGGTCAACCCGGCGCCCTCCGCGGCCATTTGCTCGGCGATCTCCAGAACGGCGCCTTCGACGTCCGGAAAGTACTGGTAGAAAGTCGCCGGAGACGTGCCCGCTTTCCGGGCGACATCAATGACTTTGACGTCCCGGTACGGCGACGAGCTGAGCATTTCACTGAGGCAGTCGAGCAGTTTCTGCCTGGTCGCCTGCCCTCGCCGTCCGGCCACGCGGCCGTCGACGGTACGCACTTGTCCTGTCATGCCGTCAGCTTACCGAGGGGTGATCGGAGCGCGATTCGGCCGACTGCAAATGGGGTGCGTGGGGGGAGTGCGGGTGGCGAGTGGGGGGTGCGGGAGGTGCCTGAGGGTGTGCGGGCCGTCGCGCGGAGTGGAGGAGCGGAGTGGATGAAAGGCCGTTAACTTGGTCGCATGGCCGTATCCGGGGCACCCGACGCGACGCAGGCCTGCCCAGAGGGCGTCCCCTGCTGGGTCGACGCGCAGCTTCCCGATGTGGAGGCAGGCAGACGTTTCTACGGTGAGCTGTTCGGCTGGACCTTCGGGGAGGGGTTCGGGCCGTACGCGGAGGGCGTGTGGGCGCGCCATCACGGGGAGCCCGTCGCCGCCCTCGCCCCCAAGCGTGACGGCCGTATGCCCACCGTCTGGACGGTGTCCTTCGCGACCCCGGACGCCGCCGCGCTCGCGGCCCGGGTCCAGGTGGCGGGCGGGCAGGTGATCACCGCGCCCACCCAGGTCGGCCCCTACGGTACGGCCGCCCTCGTGACGGACCCCGAGGGCGCGGTCTTCGGTCTGTGGCAGGCGGGCACCCACCCCGGTTTCGGTGAACGGCGCGAGCCGGGCTCCTTCTGCTGGGCCGAGTTGTACGCGCGGGACCCGGGGACCGTCGACCGTTTCTACGGCGCCCTGTTCCACGAGGCCCTGTTCGGCCCCGACGCCTCGCCCGACTTCGGCCGTGCCCCGGTCTCCGGTGTCTTCCCGGCCGTGATGCCGCCGCACTTCCTCGTCCACTTCGGGGTGGAGGACGTCGACGCGGTCCTCGGTACGGTGAACGGGCTCGGCGGACGCGTCCAGGCGCCCCCTTTTGACACTTCGTACGGAAGGGCGGCCGTCGTCGCGGACAATCAAGGGGCGTCGTTCGCCGTACTCCAGGTACGGGGCCGGTGATTATGTCCTGAGACACCCCGTTCCGCCCCCGGGTTCGCAACCTGTGGCCCGGACAGGAAGAATCGGGGTGCGTGCCGCCATGGCGGTGCGGTGGTGAGACGCTGCACGGGGCCGCGTTCATACGTGGATGACGTGGCTCGTACGGGGAGGTGGCAGGCAAGTGGTGGATCAGCTGACACAGCACGATCCGCGGCGGATCGGGCCGTTCGAGGTGCTGGGACGGCTGGGTGCCGGCGGCATGGGGCTGGTCTATCTCGCGCGCTCGGCTTCGGGCCGGCGCGTGGCGATCAAGACGGTCAGGACCGAGCTCGCCGAGGACCAGCTGTTCCGGGTCCGCTTCACTCGTGAGGTGGAGGCCGCGCGAGCGGTCTCCGGCTTCTACACGGCGGCCGTGGTCGACGCCGACCCGCGCGCCGCGGTGCCGTGGCTGGCCACCGCGTACGTTCCGGCGCCCTCTCTCGAGGAAATAGTGACTGAGTGCGGGCCGATGCCGGCCCAGGCGGTGCGCTGGCTGGCGGCGGGCGTCGCGGAGGCGCTGCAGTCGATCCACGGCGCCGGGCTCGTCCACCGGGACCTGAAGCCCTCGAACGTGCTGGTGGTGGAGGACGGGCCGCGGGTCATCGACTTCGGTATCGCCTCCGGTGTCTCGAACACCCGTTTGACGATGACGAATGTCGCCGTCGGCACCCCGGCCTACATGTCCCCCGAACAGGCGAAGGACTCGCGCAGCGTCACCGGCGCGAGCGACGTCTTCTCGCTCGGCTCGATGCTCGTCTTCGCCGCCACCGGACACGCGCCCTTCCACGGCGCCAACCCGGTCGAGACGGTCTTCATGCTGCTGCGGGAGGGCCCCGACCTGGAGGGCCTCCCGGACGAGCTGCGTCCCCTCATCGAGTCCTGCATGCAGATGGAGGCGACCGGCCGCCCCAACCCCGCCGACCTCCAGGCCCAGCTGGCACCCCACCTCTTCGGCTCCGGCTCCGACGACAGCGGTACGGCGTCGGCGTGGCTGCCCGAGCGGGCGGTGGGCCTGATCGAGTCACGCCGTGGTGGCCGTCCGGCGCTGAAGCCCCCGCCCTCCAGCGGTCGCAGCGGTGGCGGGCGCCCCGCCCTTCCGCCGCCGCCCTCGCACGCTCCCGTGCCCGTCGGGGCGCCCGACACCGGCCCCGTACGGCTCGCGGGCGGCCAGGTGCCCATCGGCCCCGGACCGCGCGTCGCCGACGCCCGTGCGGCCGCCGTGAAGGCACCTCCTCCGGAGGCGGGCCTCGCCGCCGCCTGGTCCCGCCCGCGCGTCGGCGTCAACGGCGCCGACCCCGCGCCGGCGGTCGCTCCGCCGCCCGCCCCGGACTCCCCGTCCGGCTGGCGGCCCTGGCGCTTCCGCATGTCCAACGACGTCTGGGGTACGCCCTCGGTCGCGGGCGACCTCGTCTACGTCACCTCCTTCGAAGTCCACGCCCTGGACGTCGCGACCGGCCGCCGCCGTTTCAAGACGCGGGACGTGGCCTGGTCCATGGCGGTCGCGGACGGCCGTATCCACGCCTCCGACGGCCCCACCCTGTTCGCCCTGAACGCGCGGGAGGGCGCGGACCTGTGGCGTCTGTCCACAGACGCCTGGGTGTACTCCCTGAAGGCCGACCGCGGGACCGTCATCACCGGTACGCGCGGTGGCGGCGTCCAGGCCTGGGA
Organism: Streptomyces sp. NBC_01450; assembly: GCF_036227505.1. Taxonomy (NCBI): domain Bacteria; kingdom Bacillati; phylum Actinomycetota; class Actinomycetes; order Kitasatosporales; family Streptomycetaceae; genus Streptomyces; species Streptomyces sp. NBC_01450. The sequence goes on from NZ_CP109480.1 coordinate 6,497,463, forward strand.
GGCCTCCAACGGCCAGAAACTGTGGGAGATCACCGGCGCTCAGACCGACTTCGAGTCCCCGGAGGCCGGGCCCGCCGTCCACGAGGGCACGGTGTACGTCTGGAAGGACGCCCGGCTGTGTGCCCTGGAGGCCCGTACGGGTGAGGAGCGGTGGTCGTACCCGATCGGTGACGCGGCGTCCTGCGGGGGCGTACCCGTACGGATCACGTCCGCCTCCGACGGCTACGTCTACATCTCCGCGGGCACCCGCGTCCTCGCCGTCGACGTCGCCGGCGGGCACGTCCGCTGGCACTTCGAGGCCCCCGCGGTCTTCCTCTCCCCGCCGACCTTCGTGCCCGGGCCCGCGGTCACGGGAGGCGGTGTGTACCTCGCCGACTACCTCGGCACGGTGTACGCCCTCGACGCGACGGACGGCCGCGACCGCTGGCGCATCGCGACCGAGGCCCGCTCCTCGATCGAACCCGTCCTGGTCGCCGCCGGCCACGTCCACGTCGGCAGCGGCAAGGGGCTGTACACCCTCGACGCGGTCACCGGCACCCCGAAGTGGCGCTTCCAGGCCGGGGGCGACCTCGTGGGCGCGCCCGCGGTCGCCGAGGGCCGTATCCACTTCGGCTCGACGGACCATCTCCTCTACACCCTGAAGGCGGACGACGGCCGGCTCCGCTGGAAGCTGGCGACGGGTGGGGAGATCACCGGTGCGCCGGTGGTCAAGGACGGGGTGGTGTACGCGTGCAGCAAGGACCGGTGCGTGTACGCGCTGGACGCGGAGAAGGGAACGGGGACGGCACGCACGGCGTAGGGGGGACCGGTCCCCCCGGGGTGCGGTGATTCGGCCGCGGGCCGTCTGTGGCTGGTCGCGCAGTTCCCCGCGCCCCTGGGGGGCGGGGCTGCGCCCCGGCCCCCACTCGGCCGCAGACGCGTCACCGCACCCGGAACCCGTTCGGTCGGCGTGCGGAGAACAACTCCTCTTGCCGGGCCGGGGGCAGGTTGCCCAGGGAGATGAGGTGGGGCGCCTGCGCGAAGGCGTGGGCGCGGGCCGCCTCGTGCGCCGCCCACAGGGCGCGTACGGTGCCCTGCACCCCCTCGGAGGGATAGCCGGCGATCACCGTCGCACAGCGGACGGCGGCCTCCAACGCACCCCCGGGCGGGGTGAGTTCGGACACCAGCCCGATGTCGTACGCCCGCCGCGCGGACATCCGTTCGGCGCTCCCCATGAGTGCCGTACGCGCCGCCTCCCCGTACGGCATCCGGTGCGCCGCGTACACGGACTCGTACGCGCTGACCATGCCGTACGTCGTGTGCGGGTCGAAGAAGGTCGCGGTCTGGTCGGCGACGACGAACTCCGCCTCCCCGAGGAGGTAGAAGGCGCCTCCGCACGCCATCCCCCGCACGGCCGCGACGACCGGCTTCCACAGGTCGTTGGCCTTGGGGCCGATACGCAGGAGCGGGTCGTCCACCATGTAGGGGGAGGCGGGCTGCGGAGTCTCCGTGGTGCGGTCGAGGCCGGTGGAGAAGGCCCGCTCGCCCGCACCGGTGAGGACGACGGCCCGTACGGAGTCGTCGAAGCGGAACGCCCGCCAGGCGGCGGCGAGTTCGGCGGCCAGGGCCTCGTCGATGGCGTTCAGTCTTTCCGGGCGGTCCAGGGTGAGGACCGCGACGCCCGTGTCCTTGTCGGTCGAGATCCGCAGCCCGCCGCCGCTCACGACCGGCCCTCCAGAACCCACTGCGGCAGCCCCTCCCCGCTGAACACGACCCGTACCCGCGCCCCGATCCGGATCCGCTCCGGGGAGAAGGAGTCGAGCGGGGCGCCGGGGGTCGTGACCAGGTTGCCGACCAGGCGGATGCGGGGGGCCTCGGCGAGTTCGACGACGATCGCGTTGTACGGGGCCAGGGCCGCGTACGCCGGGAGCAGCGGCGGGTGCGGGACGACGTACGACCAGACGCGGCCGTGGCCGCTCATCCGACGCCATTCGCTGCCGAAGGACTGGCAGTGGGGACAGCAGGGGCGGGGCGGGAAGCGCGGCTCGCCGCAGTCGGCGCAGGCCTGGATCCGTAGCTCGCCCTGGGCGGCGTACCCCCAGAAGGGCGCGCCGTCGTCGTCGGGGACGGGGGAGAGAAGGGGCTCGGTCATGTCGGCTCCTCAGTTCCTCAGCAGGATCGCGGAGGTGGGGACGCCCTCCCCCGCCGTGACCAGGCAGGTGGCGGCCCCCGGGACCTGGGCGGTGCTCGTGCCCCGCAACTGCTTCACGCCCTCGTTGATGAGGTTGAAGCCGTGGACGTACGCCTCGCTGAGTCCGCCCCCCCCGGTGTTGAGGGGCAGCCGGCCCCCGATCTCCAGGGCGCCGCCCTCCGTGTAGGCCGCGCCCTCGCCGCGTCCGCAGAAGCCGTAGCCCTCCAGGGAGAGCGGGATGAGGGGGGTGAAGGCGTCGTAGATCTGGGCCACGTCGACGTCGTCCGGGGTGAAGTCGGCGTGTTTCCACAGGTGCCGTGCGGCGGTCCAGGCGGGGCCGGTGAGCGGGTCGTCGTTCCAGTAGTTGACCATGCCGTGGTGCTGGGCGGGCAGGCCCTGGGCGGCGGAGTGGACGTACACGGGCCGCTGCCGGCAGTCCCGGGCCCGCTCGGCGGACACGATCACGCAGGCCAACGCGCCGTCCGTCTCGAGGCAGTTGTCGAAGAGGCAGAGGGGTTCGCTGATCCAGCGCGAGGTCATGTACATCTCGCGGGTCAGCGGGCGCTCGTACATCATCGCGGCGGGGTTCTGGTTGGCGCGGTTGCGGCAGGCGAGGGCGACGTTGAAGAGGTGGTCGCGGGTGGCGCCGTACTCGTGCATGTAGCGACGGGCCAGCATGCCGATCTCGTCGGCCGGTCTGAGCAGCCCGAAGGGGCGGGTCCACTGGGCGGGGGTGGGGAGTTGGACGGCGGTGTTCTTCCACGGCCTCGGCCCGCTGCCGCGCTTGCGTGACCGCCAGGCCACGCCCACCGTCGCCTGGCCGGTGGCGACAGCGGAGGCGAGGTGCGCGACGGTGGCGCAGGAGCCGCCGCCCCCGTAGCCCACCTTGCTGAAGAAGGTGAGATCGCCGAGGCCGACCGCCTTCGCGACCTCCACCTCGTCGGTCTCCTCCATGGTGTAGGAGGCGAGTCCGTCGACTTCGGAAGGCGCGATTCCGGCGTCGTCGAGTGCGGCGAGGATCGCACGGCAGGCCAAGGTCTTCTCGGACTCGGGGAGTTGTTTGGCGAAGGGGGTCTGACCGATGCCGACGACGGCGGTGGCGTCCTTGATCCCCGGCATGGGTGCACCTCCACGGAAGGGCCCGACTGCTGACAGGCCGTCAGGCTACAGCTAATCTGACGGTCAGTCAGCTAGTGGGTTCGTGCCTACGGAGGCGTGAGATGCGCGGAGACCTGGAGTGGGGCAGCATCCCGGGGCTGATGCGGTCGGCGGCGACGCGCTTCGCGGACCGCGAGGCCGTCGTCGAGGGCCGTACGCGCGTCTCCTACGCCGAGTTGGGCGCCCGAGTGGAACGCGCGGCGGCGGCCTGCCTCGCGAACGGGGTCCGGCCCGGCGACCGGGTCGCCCTCTGGGCGCCGAACACCCTGGACTGGATCGTCTCCGCGCTCGGCGCGGTGTCGGCGGGCGCGGTGCTCGTCCCGCTGAACACCCGCTTCAAGGGCGCCGAGGCCGCGTACGTGTTGTCCCGGAGCCGTGCGCGGCTGCTGTTCGTGACGGGAACGTTCCTGGGGACGTCGTACGTGGCGTCCCTGCGACGGGCGACGGGGGAGAGGGAGGGGGAGGGGAAGGACGTCGGAACGGCCGGAAACGGCCCTCTCCCCGGACTGCCGTACCTCGAACAGGTGGTGGTGCTGGCGGACGACGCCCCCGCCGACTTCCGCACCTGGAAGGACTTCCTGGCGGACGGGGAGGGTGTCGGGGCGGCTCAGGTGCGGGAACGGGCGGCGGCCGTGCCGGGATCGGCGCCGTCGGACATCGTCTTCACCTCGGGCACGACGGGCCGGCCCAAAGGCGCGGTGATCACGCACGCGCAGAGCCTGCGGGCCTACGAGGTGTGGTGCGAGCTGGCCGGTCTGCGCCGGGAGGACCGCTACCTGATCGTGAACCCCTTCTTCCACACCTTCGGCTACAAGGCCGGGCTGCTCGCCTGTCTGATGCGGGGCGCGACGATGATCCCGCAGCCGGTGTTCGACGTGGACACGGTGCTGGCGAACATCGCGTCCGAGCGCGTCACGGTCCTGCCGGGCCCGCCGACCCTCCACCAGTCCCTCCTCGACCACCCGGCGCGGGCGTCGTACGACCTGTCGACGCTGCGGCTGGTGGTCACGGGAGCGGCCGTGGTCCCCCTCCGCCTGGTGGAACGCCTGCGCACCGAACTGGGCGTGGAGACGGTCCTGACGGCGTACGGCCTCTCGGAGGCCAGCGGATTCGTGACGATGTGCCGCCGGGGCGACCCGCCGTCCGTGATCGCGTCGACCTCGGGCCGTGCCATCCCTGGTGTGGAGGTACGCGTCGAGGCGCCCACGGGCACCCCGGGCGAGGTGCTGGTCCGCGGCTTCAACGTGATGCGGGGCTACTTCGAGGACACCGAGGAAACCGCCCGCGTCCTGACCCCGGACGGCTGGCTGCGCACCGGCGACGTGGGCGTCCTGGACCCGGCAGGCAACCTCCGCATCACCGACCGGATCAAGGACATGTTCATCGTCGGCGGCTTCAACGCCTACCCCGCCGAGATAGAACAGCTCCTGGGCCTCCACCCGGACATCGCGGACGTGGCGGTCATCGGCGTACCGGACGGCCGACTGGGCGAGGTCGGCAAGGCGTATGTCGTACGGCGGGAGGGTTCCGTCCTCACCTCCGACGATCTCATCGCCTGGTCGCGGCGCGAGATGGCGAACTACAAGGTGCCGCGGGTGGTGGAGTTCGTACGGGAACTACCGCGGAACGCGAGCGGGAAGGTGGTGAAGGGGGAGTTGCGGGAGGGGTGAGTGTTCACACCGGCCATGCGGTGACCTGGAGAACGTAGACGCACTCGTGTCGGGCAACGGTCAGGTAGAGGAACATTCCGCCGGGCACATACGCGGTTTGCACGCCTTCGCCTGTGCCTTGGTATGCGCTGCCGTCGAGGTGCAGGGCCTCCGCCGCACGCGCAATCTCGTCGGCTCGCTTCTCCACCTCGGCGACAAAGGCGGGTGGCGCGGGGCTGTCGCCGCCGATGACATGGGTTTCGTTCGGGTCGTACTCCCAGCGCCAGCTACTCACGGGTGAGTGACTCCCCGGCGGAGGAGTGGAGAGTACGGATTTCGTCCATTGCGCCCCGCCATGCGGGGTCGCCTTGGTCGACGGTCTGTGCTGTGTACTCGGCCGTACGCAGCCTCGCGGCCGAGGACGGGATCCTTGCGATCTCGACCGCGACGGCCCACGTTTCGAGGAACTGCATGATCGGGCCCAGGCTGCCAGTGCGGGCCGCCAGGGAGATGGCCTCGTCCTTCTGCCGCTCCATCTCGGCCAGCCGATGGGGAGCGACCTGGGCCAACGCCACACGCAGCGCGCCGGGTGTTCGCTCGGGCCGCGGGATGAGGGGGCCGCCGGGCTCGATGTGCTGTGCGGTCATCCTGGTCCTTCCGTGAGACCGTGCCATGTCCACGGTACGGTAGAGCACGCTGGTGACGCAGAGTATTTGCCTTGATGTCCTGAGTGATGCCATGAGGGCCGGTCGGCGTCCCGCCCCACCCCGGCTCGGGCCCCGGCCTGAACCCGAGTCCACCCGTCCCTCCCGGGCACGCGAGGTGAGCAACACACCCCCTTCGGCCAGCTCCCTCAGCTCCACACCCCGAGGATCCCGGAGTTACGCCCCCAGCCGTCTCTCCCTGTGGACAACTGGGGCGGGCGAGGTCGGTGAGGTGAGGGCTTGGCGGAATTGGGCCAACGTGGGGCTGCTGCGGTGGGGTGATCTGGCGGTGATCGGGTGGGGTGGGTGGCCCAAATCTGCCAAACGCCCAGTGGGGGCGGGACTACGGCTTCAGATTTGCGATGAAGGTGGACCAGGACGTGGCTTGGACCAGTAGGACGGGGCTGTCCTGGAGCTTTGAGTCCCGGATGGGGACGACTCCCGGGAGGCCGGTGGCGATCTCGACGCAGTCTCCGCCGGTGCCGTTGCTGTAGCTGCTCTTGCGCCAGCGCGCGGCGCTCAAGTCAATCTCGTGGCTTGCCATTTCGATAGTCCTCTGCCGCAGCCTCGACCATGGCCAGGGACGTCTCAGGCGGCAGTGCGACGGCCCTGAGCAGATCGTACGACTCCCGATACTGCTTCACGAGCGCTGGATAGTCGATGAGTTGGCCGCTGTGCAGACTCTCGGCGTACACCACGGGAGGAGCGTCCGCGAAGGTCATGAACTTGGTCATGCCCATCATGAACGGGTGAGCGACGGCGGTTTCCGGAACGATCTGCAAAATGGAGCGCGTGGTGTGGACCACCTCCGCGATGTGGTCCAGTAACTCGGCCATCTGCTCGTCCGGTAGGGCTGGGCGACAGATCAGCGATTCGTCGAGGATCGCCCAGAACTTCGGAGCATCCTGCGAGTCGAATAGTTCCGCCCTCCCCATCCGGGCGTTCACCTTCTTCTCGACCTCTTCGTCCGAGGCCCGGGGCATGGCCGCCCGCACGATCGCGCGAGCATACGCCGCGGTCTGTAGCAGCCCAGGCACCAGCATCGGCGCCCACTCCTCGATCGTCTCCGCATGCCGCTCCATCTCCGCCACGTCCGCGAAGTACTCCGCGTGCCCCGACTGCCGTGCCCTGCGCGCATCTTCACAACGGCGCTCGAAAAAGCCGTCCGTGCTGAGCTTCATGTCGACGTGCCGGGCCAGATCCAGCGGTATACGGCGCTCACCCCGTTCGATCTGACTCAGGAACGGGACCCCACGGAAGCTCCCCTCCGCCAACTGTTCGAGCGTGAGGCCCGCCAGTTCCCTCTTGAAGCGCAGCTCGGCGCCGTAGAAGGAGGGGACGTTCGCCGACGCGTCGGGGTCCTTACGGGAGGGCACAACTCATCACCGCCGTTTGCCAATTGCGCTGCGCAACCCAAACCTCTTTTACGGTACGCCGTTTCGCGTCAGCGTGTGACTGATCCATCACGGAACGTGTGGACGCGTGCACAGGAAGGCGTACCTCATGCAAGACCCCCAACCCCCCACCGCCAATGACGTGGACCGCTGCGTGGACGACCTCCGCGCCGCTCTCGCCGTCCACGGCATCACGCTCCCCTCCCTGCACGCGGACCTGCCGAGTTTCACGGGTGCGTATGCGCCTCCGGCGGGGCTGGTCGCACTCGGAAACTGCAACACCGCCACCGCGCGCAAGCTCACCGTCGCGGTGCGGAAGGCGGCCGAACAGTGAACGCACCGCCGCAGCTTGAGCTCTACCTCCCGGCCCTCCCCAAGTCCGTCCCCGACCTGCGTCGCATCGTGCGCCAGTACTTGGACGCGCCTTGTGCCGATGTCCAACTGTGCGTCACCGAGCTGGTCGGCAATGTCATCCGACATCTGGGGGAGGGCACACCCGTCCGGGTGCGGGTGGTACGCGCGGACGGCGGCCGGACGCGGGTCGAGGTCGCCGATCCCGACCCGCGCGCCCTGCCGGTCCTCCTGCGCGCCTCGGGCGACGACGAGTCCGGGCGCGGCCTGGCGTTGCTCGACGCGATGGCGCTGCGCTGGGGCGTGGAGCAGGGGGCGGCGGGCAAGACGGTGTGGTGTGAATTGGGGGAGGCGTAGTGCTGTCGTTCCGGTCTCTGCTGCTCCCGCTGTGGCACCTCGTCGCTCCCTTTTTCCTCGGCACAGGGAGACGGCGGCGGTCCGGCGGACGGTTGTCCCTGCCGGTGGAGGAGCCGGCGCCCAGGGAGACCTCGCGGTGGCAGCCGGGCAAGGTGTTGTCGTCCCCTCGCCCACCTCTGCCACGCAGTCCCTACGCCCGCGAAGCCGCCACGGACCAGTGCGTCGACGTCACCGGCATCCCGCTTACCCGCCCCTACTACCGTGCGGCGGAGAAACGCCGGCTCCAGGGTGAGCGTCGCCTGGCCCTCGTACTGGCGCTGGAGGGCGTGGACTGCGGTTCGTCGGTCATCCACGGATCTATGTGGGCCGTATGAGGTGGCGTGTTGGTCCTGCGGCGTTACGACCGTGGCGTGCTGGTCGGCGAAGGCTGGAGCGGCAGCCCCACCTGGCGATTGTTCGAGAGGGTCGAACGGTTTCCGCCACGGATTGACCTGAACCATGCACCGGACACACGTCGGCCGCGGCGGCTCCCCCTCCGCGCCGCCGCGGCCGATCCCCGTCGTGATTGGTCAGTTGGACGGTTCGCTTGTTGCGTGCTGGTCCAGCGGCTTGATCTCGCCACCGGTGGCGTGCTGGTCCAGCGCGATGAGCTCTTCGCCGGTGGCGTGCTGGTCCAGCGCGACGAGTTCCTCACCGGTCGCGTGCTGGTCCTGCGGCTTGACGATGGGCTCGCTCTTCTTTTCGCTCATAGAGGTCAACTCCCCAGTTCTGTTCCAGGCAAGAGGCTTGGGGCCCGCCCGGCAACTCCCCCGATGGACGCCGGACGGGCACCGATCGGCCGCTCAGATTAACCTCACGGCCTCACTACCGATCCGCCTGCCCCCCGACGCGACGGAACGACAGGAGTGAGCATGTCGGGAGGCGATAAACGTTCGATGAACGCCCTGACACCCGGCTAGGCAGCGGCAGCCAGGGTCAGCAGGCTGCGCACCTCGTCCGCTTCGGGTGAGCCCAACTCCTCGTGGATCCCCAGGGCTTCTCGCCAGCAGACTTGGGCGCGACCGGTCTGTCCGATGCCGCTGAGGGCGCGACCGAGGACTGTGAGCACGAGCCCACGTCGCCACTCCCCGCCGATGTCCCGCAGCACGATCAGAGCCATCTCCGCGTTGGACGCGGCCTGCGCCGGCCGCCGGGCGGCGAGATCGACCTCGGCGAGCCGGAAGAGAGTCATCCCCTCCCAGAGCCGCTGACGGCTGTCCCGGAAGGTCTCCAGGGCTTCCACGAGGCTCTCGGCCGCCGAGCCGAGTTCCCCGTTGCGGGTGAGCGCCAAACCCAGGGCGTAGCGCCCGTTCGCGCCCCTGAGGGCGTTCCCTGTGGAGTCGTAGATGTCGATGCCTTGTTGAGCGAGAGTGACGGCGCTGTCGACACGTTCCGTGGCCAGGTGAATGCGGGACAGGTTGCACAGTGCGCTGGCCTCGCCCGGCCGGTTCTTGTCGCGGCGGAAATTCTCGATGGCCGAGGTCAGGTGCTGCTCACCCTCGGCGTGCCGACTCTGGTAGATGGCGATGATGCCGCGGGTGTTGGGGGCCCAGCAACTGGCAACGGGGTCGTCCGCTTCCTGCGCCATGCGCGTGGCTTCGACGGCGGCCGCGTCAGCTTGATCGAAGCGTCCCGCGACCATGTGAACGTCGGTGAGCGTAGTCAGCGCCCGCCCGGCCGCACGCGCGTCGCCGATGGCACGAGCACGCTCGAGCGCCGCGTTCGCGGCGACCTCGTATTCGCGCGAATTGGCTCCCGACTCGGCAAGATCCTTGGCGGCCCAGAGCAGGTCGACAGCCCTGCGAAGTCGGCTGTCCGCCACTGACTGGCGAACGCACGAAAGGAGGGCGTTCGCTTCGGCGTACAACCAGTCGTGCGCCGGATGCCGATCGTCGAACACCAGCCCCGGGTGCTCCGTGGCCTCCAGATGGTCCACCAGCCGGTCCCCGGGACGTTCGATCGCGTACACCCCCGCCGCCGTGGCCAGGTAGAAGTCCAGCAACCGCGACATCGCCGCGTCGCGCTCGCTCGGGGGCTGTTCGTCGCGTTCGGCGCAGGCGCGGGCGTAGAGGCGTACGAGGTCGTGGTAGCGGTAGCGGCCGGGGGCGGCGGATTCCAGGAGGGAGGTGTCGACGAGGGATTCGAGGAGGTCCTCGGTGTCGTCGATCGGGAGGTCGAGGACGGCGGCCGCAGCGGCGAGGGAGATGTCGGGGCCGTCGGCCAGGCCCAGCAGGCGGAAGGCGCGGGCCTGGGCCGGCTCCAGTTGGCCGTAGCCGAGTTCGAAGGTGGCCTTGACCGCGAGGTCGCCGGCCTGGAGCTCGTCGAGGCGGCGGCGCTCGTCGCCGAGCTTCGCCGCCAGGACCGAGACGGTCCAGGTGCGGCGGGCGGCCAGCCGGGAGGCCGCGATGCGGATGGCGAGGGGGAGGAAGCCGCAGGCCGCGACGACGTCGAGGGCCGCCTCGCGCTCCGACGCCACCCGCTCCTCGCCGACGATCTTCGTGAAGAGCTGGAGGGCCTCCTCCGGGGACATCACGTCGAGGTCCACCAGGTGGGCGCCCGCCAGGTCCACCATCCGCACCCGGGACGTGACGAGGGCGGCGCAGCCCTCCGTGCCGGGCAGGAGGGGGCGGACCTGGGCGGCGTCGCGGGCGTTGTCCAGGAGGACCAGGACGCGGCGGCCGTCCAGGACCGAGCGGTAGAGCGCCGAGCGCTCTTCCAGGGAGTCGGGGATGGAGGAGTCCGCCGTGCCCAGGGCGCGCAGGAACGCGCCGAGGACCGTCTCCGGCTCCGCCGCCCGCTGACCCGCACCCTGGAGGTCGACGTACAGCTGCCCGTCGGGGAACGCCGAGCGCGCCTGGTGGGCCACGTGCACGGCGAGGGTCGTCTTGCCGACGCCGCCGATGCCCGCGAGCGCCGAGACGGCCATGACCTGGCCCTCGCCCTCGGCGGAGGAGGCGGAGGCCAGGACGTCACTCAGCTCCTGGACGAAGGACGCGCGGCCCGTGAAGTCCGTGACCGTGGCGGGGAGTTGGGCGGGGCGGACCGGTGCCGCGGCGGGCTCGGCGGCCGGGGCCGAGGGTTCCGCGAGGCCCGGGTCGGCCTGGAGGATGCGCTGCTGGAGCTCCTTCAGGCCCGGGCGGGGATCCACGCCGAGCTCGTCGGCGAGGAGGCGGCGCGTGTCGGCGTACACGGCGAGCGCCTCGGCCTGCCGTCCGCTGCGGTACAGGGCGAGCATCAGCAGTTCGCGCAGCCGCTCGCGCAGGGGGTGCGCCGCGGTCAGGGCGGTGAGTTCGGAGACCGCCTCCGCGTGGCAGCCCTGCTCCAGGTCCATGTCGAGGCGGGATTCGAGGAGTTGGAGCCGCCACTCCTCCAGGCGGGTGCGCTGTGTCTCCGCGTACGGCCCGGGCACGCTCGCCAGCGGCTCCCCGTCCCACAGGCCCAGCGCCCGGTTCAGCAGATCGCGGGCGGAGCACAGGTCTCCGGAGTGCTTGGCCTTCTCGGCATCGGCGGCGAGTTCCTGGGCCTCGGCGAGGTCGAGGGTGCCGTCGCCGCCGGCCAGCCGGATCGCGTAACCGCCGGACTCACTGATCAGGACGCCGGGGTCCAGGGCCTTGCGGAGCCGAGAGGCGTACGTCCGTACGGCGGCCAGCGCCTGGGGCGGCGACTCCTCGCCCCACAGGGCGTCGATCAGCTCGCCGGAGGTGGCGGTCCGGCCCTCCCGCAGCAGCAGCGCGGCCAGCAGGGCGCGTTGCTGCGGGGACCCCGTGGGCAGGGAATCCTCGCCGCGCCAGGCGCGCACCGGGCCGAGCACGCTGAAGCGCAACGCCGCCGATTCCCCGGCACGTCGCTGCTCCGGCACTCGCGGTACACCGTCCATCGCCGTCCCCCTGCCGAACCGTCAGTACTACGAGGCCAGTTTGCCTTGTTCATGGCGGATGCGTCAGCCGTGCGAGACAGCGATCACAGGCGTGCACACGGTACAGGCACGGGGAATCACAGGGCTCTCACAACCTCTGCGTACATCTCCGCACAGAGTCTCCCGTTCCGGAGGCGTGCGGCGGCCCCGCGGAGCCGTACCGGACAGGTAGCCGACGGAGAGCTGACGGGTCGTCAGATCGGCGCTACCGTGAGCCGTATGGAGACCACGAGGACCACTGAGGCCGCCCAGGCGTCCACGACCCCGTTCCCGAAGATCATCTCCGTGGACGACCACACCGTGGAGCCACCCGGCGTCTGGCGCGACCGCCTCCCCGCGAAGTACCAGGACACCGGACCCCGCATAGTCCGCGCGCCGCTGAAGGAGATGACCTTCCTCGGCGGCAGGTTCGCCCCGGTGATGGGCAGGCCCGGCGACGACGGGCCGATCGGCGACTGGTGGGTCTACGAGGACCTGCACCGGCCCCTCACCCGCCTCGACACCGCCGTCGGCTACGACAGGGACGAGATACGGCTGGAGATCATCACGTACGAGCAGATGCGACCCGGCTCGTACGACGTCCCCCAGCGCCTCGCCGACATGGACGTCAACCACGTCCAGTCCGCCCTCTGCTTCCCCACCTTCCCGCGCTTCTGCGGCCAGACCTTCACCGAGGCCAAGGACCGTGAGCTGGGCCTGCTCGGGGTGAAGGCCTACAACGACTGGATGGTGGAGGAGTGGTGCGGCCCGGCGGCCCACGGCCGGCTCGTTCCGCTCACCCTCGTACCCCTCTGGGACCCGGAACTCGCGGCCGCGGAGGTACGCCGCAACGCCGCCCGTGGCGTCCGTGCGGTCGCCTTCTCCGAGATCCCGCCCCACCTCGGACTCCCCTCCGTCCACACCGACGACTGGGACCCCTTCCTCGCTGCCTGCGACGAGACCGGCACGGTCGTCGCCATGCACATCGGCTCCAGCAGCAGGATGCCGTCGACCTCGGCCGACGCGCCGCCCGCCGTCGGCTCCACCATCACCTTCGCCAACTGCTGCTTCTCGATGGTCGACTGGCTGATGAGCGGCAAGTTCGAACGCTTCCCGAACCTCAAGGTCATGTACGCGGAGGGCCAGATCGGCTGGATCCCCTACATCCTGGAGCGCGCCGACGTGGTCTGGGAGGAGAACCGCGGCTGGGGCGGCGTCGCCGACAAGGTCCACCGCCCGCCGTCCGAACTCTTCGCCGACCACGTCTACGGCTGCTTCTTCGACGACGCGTTCGGCCTGCGGAACCTCGATGCCATCGGGGTCCCGAACGTCCTCTACGAGACCGACTACCCCCACTCCGACTCCACCTGGCCCAAGTCCCGCGAGGTCGGCGAGGCCCAGATGGGGCATCTGGACGCGGACGTGGTGGAGCGGATCGTCCGGGGCAACGCGATCGACCTGCTGGGGCTGACGGAGGACGGGTTGTGGGCCGGGCCGGGTGGTCCCCGTTGAACCAGTCCCCGTCGAACCAGTCGGCGTCGGACCAGTCGGCGTCGAGGCAGTCCCCGTCGGACCCCGCACCCCTGCTCTACGGGATGCAGCTCCCGATCCAGTCCCAGAGCACGCTCTACGCCGAAGCCTGGGAGGCGGACGCCGGTCCCGTCGAGCTCGTCGCGATCGCCCGCGCCGCCGACCGTGCCGGCTTCGCGTACGTGGCGAGCTGCGACCACGTGGCCGTCCCGCGCCGCCTCGCGGGCGCCATGAGCACGATCTGGTACGACCCCGTCGCGACCCTCGCCTACCTCGCGGGCGTGACCGAGCGCGTACGGCTGCTCAGTCATGTCGCGGTCGTCGGGCTGCGGCATCCGCTGGTCACGGCCAAGCAGTACGCGACCCTCGACCACCTCTCCGGCGGGCGGCTGATCCTCGGGGTCGGCGCCGGGCATGTGGAGGAGGAGTTCGACGCGGTGGGCGCCGACTTCGCGCGGCGGGGGGCGGTGCTCGACGAGTCGATCGACGCGCTGCGGGCCGCCCTCGGGGTGGACGAGTTCCCCGTGCACCACGGGAAGCTGTACGACTTCGAGGGGCTCGGCCAGCGACCCCGGCCCGCGCAGGAGCGTGTGCCCGTGTGGGTGGGCGGCTCCTCGCCCGCCGCCGTGCGCCGGGCCGCGCTGCGGGGCGACGGCTGGCTGCCGCAGGGGGATCCGCGCGAGCGGCTGCCGGAGCAGATCGCGCGGCTGTACCGGATCAGGGAGGAGGCGGGGATCTCCGCGCCTCTGGTCGTCGGGGCCATCACCGAGCCCCTGTACGTCGGTACGCCGGACTGGCACGTCGGGCGGCGCACCGTGAGCGGGGCCCCGGAGGCGGTCGCCGAGTCGCTGCGGGCGTACCGGGCGATGGGGGTGCACCAGATCCAGGTGCGGTTCCGGGCGCGCGGGCTGAGCGAACTCGTGGACCAGATCACGGCGTTCGGCGCCGACGTAGCGCCCCACCTCGACTAGTGCCCCACCTCAACCGGATCGCGCCTCACCTCAACTAGGGAGTCAGGGTATGGGCAAGCTTGACGGACGCGTCGTCATCGTCACCGGGGCGGCGCGCGGGCAGGGCGAGCAGGAGGCGCGGCTGTTCGCGGCGGAGGGCGCCAGGGTCGTCGTCGCGGACGTGCTCGACGACCGGGGCGAGGACGTGGCCAAGGAGCTGGACGCGCTCTACGTCCACCTCGACGTGGGGCGGGAGGACGACTGGGCGGCCGCCGTCGCCGCCGTGAAGGGCGCGTACGGGCGGATCGACGGGCTGGTCAACAACGCGGGCATCCTGCGCTTCAACGCCCTCGTCGACACCCCGTTGGACGAGTTCCTCCAGGTCGTGCAGGTCAACCAGGTCGGCTGCTTCCTCGGCATCAAGACGGTCGCGGGGGAGATCGCCGCGGCCGGCGGGGGCACGATCGTCAACACCGCCTCGTACACCGCGATGACGGGGATGGCGGCCGTGGGCACGTACACGGCGACCAAGCACGCCATCCTCGGCCTCACCCGCGTCGCCGCCCTGGAGCTGGCGCATCAGCGGATACGGGTCAACGCCATCTGTCCGGGCGCCGTCGACACCCCCATGTCGAACCCGGCCCAGCTCGACCCGACGGCCGACCCCGAGGAGATGTCCAGGGCGCTGGACGAGCTGTACAGCAAGCTCGTGCCGCTCGGGCGGGTGGGTAGGCCAGAGGAGGTCGCGCGGCTCGCCCTCTTCCTGACCTCCGAGGACTCCTCGTACATCACCGGGCAGCCGTTCGTGATCGACGGGGGCTGGCTGGCGGGGGTCAGCGTTCTGTAGGACCAGCTACAGCTGACGGTTCGTCAGGTATTGACGCTTCACGGGCTCGGTGCAACAGTCGGCGGCAAGTAGATCTGACGGAACGTCAGATACGAATGTGGGGACGGTGAACCTCCTTGGAATTCGGGCTCTTTGTACAGGGATACGTGGGCAAGCGCGCCGAGACCGACCCGCTCGCGGAGCACAAGGCGCTGATGGAGGAGACCGAGTACGTCATCCAGGCGGACAAGTCCGGCTTCAAGTACGCCTGGGCGTCCGAGCACCACTTCCTGGAGGAGTACTCGCACCTCTCGGCGAACGACGTCTACCTCGGCTATCTCGCCCACGCCACGGACCGCATCCACCTCGGCTCGGGCATCTTCAACCCGCTCGCCCAGGTCAACCACCCGGTGAAGGTCGCCGAGAAGGTCGCCATGCTCGACCACCTCAGCCAGAACCGCTTCGAGTTCGGCAGCGGGCGCGGCGCGGGCAGTCACGAGATCCTCGGCTTCCTCCCCGGTATCACCGACATGAACTACACCAAGGAGATCTGGGAAGAGACCATCGCCGAGTTCCCGAAGATGTGGCTCCAGGAGGAGTACGCCGGGTTCCAGGGCAAGCACTGGCAGCTCCCGCCCCGCAAGGTGCTCCCCAAGCCGTACGGGAAGGCGCACCCCGCGATGTGGTACGCCGCCGGGTCGCCCCCCTCGTACGCCATGGCCGCCCGCAAGGGCCTGGGCGTACTCGGCTTCAGCGTGCAGAAGGTCTCCGACATGGAGTGGGTGCTCCAGCAGTACAAGACCGCCATCGTGGACGCCGAACCCGTCGGGGCCTTCGTCAACGACAACGTGATGGTGACGACCACCGCCATCTGCGCGCCGACGCACGACGAGGCGATACGGATCGCGGTCGCCGGCGAGCTGCACTACCTGCCCTCCCTCGTCTTCCGCTACCACGACACCTTCCCGCGCCCCGAGGGCTTCCCCGTCTGGCCCGAGACGCTCCCCGAGTACAACGCGGAGTTCGTCGAACTCCTCATCGAGGAGGAGCTGCTGATCTGCGGCGACCCGGACGAGGTGCTCACTCAGTGCAAGAGGTGGGAGCAGGCGGGCGCCGACCAGCTCTCCTTCGGGCTGCCGGTCGGGGTCCCGAAGGAGGAGACCCTCCAGACGATCCGGCTGATCGGCGAGCACGTGATCCCGAAGATCGACACGGACCCGGTGCACCGGACGACCCGTTTCCGCCAGGCTTCCTGAGGAGGGTGCGGCCATGCTCGACCACGTCATCAAGGGCGCGACCGTCGTGGACGGCACGGGCGCGCTCGGCTACACCGCGGACGTCGGGATCCGCGACGGCCGTATCGTCGCGATCGGCACGGTCACGGAGGCGTCCCGCACCAGCGAGGACGCCTCCGGTCTGGTCCTCGCCCCCGGGTTCGTCGACCCGCACACGCACTACGACGCCCAGCTCTTCTGGGACCCCTACGCCACCCCGTCCCTGAACCACGGGGTGACGACGGTCGCGGGCGGCAACTGCGGCTTCACCCTCGCCCCGCTGAACCCGGCACGGCCCGAGGACGCCGACTACACCCGCCGCATGATGTCCAAGGTCGAGGGGATGTCGCTGGTCGCCTTGGAGGAGGGGGCGCCCTGGAACTGGCACAGTTTCGGCGACTACCTCGACGCCCTGGAGGGACGGATCGCCGTCAACGCGGGCTTCATGGTGGGGCACTGCGCGCTGCGGCGGTATGTGATGGGCGCGGACGCGGTGGGCGGGCAGCCGACCGGGGAGCAGCTGGAGCAGATGCTCACCCTCTTCCACGAGGCGATGGACGCCGGTGCCTGGGGACTGTCCACCACCCAGTCCTCCACGCACTCCGACGGCGACGGCAGACCGGTCGCCTCCCGGCACGCGAAACCGGCTGAACTGCTGGCCCTGAGCAAGGCCGTCGGCGAGCACGAGGGCACCCAGATCGAGGCGATCGTCGCCGGCTGCCTCGACCAGTTCAGCGACGACGAGATCGACCTCTTCGTCGAGATGAGCGCGGCGGCGGGCCGCCCGCTCAACTGGAACGTGCTGACCATCGACGCCGCCGTGCCCGAGCGCGTACCGAGGCAACTGGTCGCGAGTGAAAGGGCGCGGAAGGCGGGCGGCCGGGTGGTGGCCCTCACCATGCCGATCCTCACCCCCATGAACATGTCCCTGGGCACGTTCTGCGCGCTGAACCTGATCCCCGGGTGGGGCCCGATCCTCGCCCTGCCCGTCCCGGAGCGCATCGCACGGCTGCGGGACCCCTCCGTACGGGCCGAGATGCTGGCCCGGGCGAACAGCAAGGAGGCGGGCGTCTTCCGCCGCCTCGCCAACTTCGGCCGGTACGTCATCGGGGACACCTACAGCCCGGCGAACGACGGCCTCACCGGGCAGGTCGTGAAGGACATCGCGGCCCGGCGCCGCCAGGAGCCCTTCGAGTGCCTGGTCGAGATCTGCGCGCACGACGACCTGCGGACGGTGCTGTGGCCCATGCCCACCGACAACGACACCGACTCGTGGTCGCTGCGCGCCGAGACCTGGCAGCACCCGGACGTCATGCTCGGCGGCTCGGACGCGGGCGCCCATCTGGACCGTATGTGCGGGGCCCCGTACACGACCCGGTTCCTCGGGGACTGTCTGCGCGGGCGGAAGCTGACGACGCTGGAGGCGGCCGTGAAGATGCTCACGGACGACCCGGCGCGGCTCTTCGGACTGAGGGAACGAGGGCGCGTCGCGGAGGGCTTCCATGCGGACCTCGTGCTGTTCGACCCGGAGCGGATCGACGCCGGCAAGGCCACCCTGGCGCACGACCTGCCGGGAGAAAGCCCCCGGCTCGACTCCAAGGCGATCGGCGTCACGGCGGTGTGGGTCAACGGGGTCGAGTCGATCCGCGGGGACGTGGTGACGGGCGCCGTTCCCGGGAAGGTGCTCCGCTCCGGACGGGACACGCAGACGGTGAGCACGCGGTGACCGATGTACGGGGGGCGGGCGACGAGCAGCGGCTGTTCATCGGCGGCTCGTGGGTGGAACCCGACGACGGGCACTACGAGGTGACCGACCCGGCGACGGAGGGTGTCGTCGGGCTGGCGCCGGAGGCCTCGCGGAAGCAGGTGCACGCGGCCGCCGCCGCGGCCCGGGAGGCCTTCGGACCGTGGTCGCGCACGCCCCCCGAGGAGCGCGCGGCGCTCCTCGGCCGGGCGGCGGACATCATCCGGCGCAACTTCCTCCCCTACGCCGAACTCGCCCAGGCCGAGAGCGGTGCCACCACCGGGACCGCGCGCGGGATGCAGGTGGGGGTGGGCGCGGCCCGTTTCCGGCGCTACGCGCGCGTGGAGCCCGTCGAGCAGCCGCTGCCGCCGCAGATCAACGAGGCCGGGCCGTTCGGGGCCGCCGCCGTGATGGGTGCCCTGGCCGTACGCCAGCCGGTCGGCGTCGTCACCTGCATCACTTCCTACAACAACCCCTGGGCGAACCCGGCCGGCAAGATCGCCCCCGCCCTGGCCATGGGCAACACGGTGCTCGTGAAGCCCGCCCCGCAGGACCCGCTCTCCGTGTACCGGATGGCTCAGGCCCTGGAGGCGGCGGGCCTGCCGCCGGGCGTCGTGAACGTGGTGAGCGGCTCGCGCGCGGAGGCCGGCGAGGCGGCCGTGGACTGCGAGGACGTGGACATGGTCAGCTTCACCGGCTCGACGGCGGTGGGGCGGCGGATCGCCGAGGTGTGCGGGCGAGGGATGAAACGCCAGCTGATGGAGCTGGGCGGGAAGGGCGCGGCGGTCGTCTTCGACGACGCGGACATCGGGTCGGCGGTGTCCGGCATCGGCACGACGTTCTCCTTCTACAGCGGACAGATCTGTACGGCGCCGACGAGAGTGATCGCGCAGAAGGGGATCTACGGCCGCCTGGTCGAGCAACTGGCCGAGTACGCGGGGCGGTTGACGGTCGGGGATCCGCGGGAGCCGGGGACGGTCGTCGGGCCGGTCATCTCGGCGGCGCACCGGGACCGGGTGGAGGCGTACGTCGAACTCGGCCGGAAGGAGGGCGCGCGGGTCGTCACGGGCGGCACGCGTCCGCCGTACGACCGCGGCTTCTACGTCGCCCCGACCCTTCTGGCGGACTGCTCCCCCGACATGCGGGTGGTCCGCGAGGAGATCTTCGGGCCCGTCGTGGTGGTCGTCCCCTTCGACGACGAGGAGGAAGGCATCGCCCTCGCCAACGACAGCGACTACGGGCTGATCGACTACGTCTGGTCGGGCGACGTCGCCCGCGCCTTCCGCGTCGCCCGCGCGCTGCGTGCGGGCGGGGTCGGCGTCAACACCGTCGGCCGCAACATGGAGGCGCCGTTCGGCGGTTTCAAGAAGAGCGGGGTGGGGCGGGACGTGGGGTCGTACGCGCTGCACGCGTACAGCGAGGTGCAGGCGATCGTGTGGCCGTCGGGGACTTAGGACTTGTGCGGACCGGCGGGTGGGTCATCCGGGCGGGGGCGTCGCACCCGTCCGGCATGGCGGCGGGGCCCGCGGTGCCGTGGGGCGGATGCTGAGAACTCCGACCCGGCAGGAGAGGCCCGTGAACGACCCCAGCCCGCAAGGAACCCGGAAGCCGGCATCCACCGGAGCAGGAGACGACCCCGCCGGCCAGGCCGGGGTCATCGGCATCGGACTCGCCGCCGTGCTGGCGTTCGCACTCGCGCAGGGTTCCTGGCAGTGGTTCTCCACGTTCATCGGGGCGACGCTTCTTGCCGTGATCTTCGCCTTCCAGCGACGGCCGCCGTGGACGCCCGGCATCCGAACGGCATACATGCGCGCTCTGGTCGCGTATTCGCTGGTCGTCGGCCTGTGCGTGGCGATCGCACTGGCCCCCATGATGCAGCGCTGGGCTTGGCTGTTTCCGATGTCGGGCACCCGTAGCGGGTGCGCGTGGATGGGCAGGTACGAGGTCATCCGGTCGACGGCTGCGCTGGCGAACGTGGCTGATCGCGACGCCGCCGCCGTGACGTACGCACAGCAGGCCCAGAGCCGTGAGGCCGTGGCCGACTGCCTGGCAACCACGACGACCCGGTGGCTGCCTCTGTACGGAACCGGGGCGGCCGTGCTGGTGGGCGCGGGCGCGTGGTCCCGCGACCGGGCCCGGGCCCGGTCGCGGATGGAACCTCGGTCGAAGTCCTCCCTGCTGGGGCCGGTCCCCGCGGGAGCGCGACGGGACGGCGTGAAGTAGCTGCCGAGACCCTTGCCCGCCCGTCACCTGCCCGCCGCCGCGCCATTCGCCTCTCTCCGCTCGCGGCAGCCCCCTGCGACTCGCCCGGCGCCGCCCGCCAACACCTTGCGAAATGCCTGAATTGGTAGCTTATGGCGCGGTCACGGCAGGTGACAGACCGAAGACATCCATGCTGAGAGGCTGTCGGAGATGGGCGAATCAACGCGCCGCGAATTGCTCAAGGGGACCGGGGTGCTGGCCACCGCCGCCATCGCCGACGGAGCGCTGGGCGCGCCGGCACGGGCGAGTTCCCGGGGCGGGGAGGCCGATGTCGTCGACGTCGCGGTCATCGGCGCCGGGGTGTCCGGGGCGTACGCCGCCTGGCGGCTGCTCGGCCCGGAAGCCGGACACGGTCGTGTACTGAAGAAGCTCCGGCGCCCTGGTCGCGGTCCCCTCAAGGTGCGCCTGTTCGAGGGCAGCGAGCGCATCGGCGGCCGCCTCTTCTCCGTGACGCCGCCTGGTATGCCGCACCTGCACGCCGAACTCGGCGGGATGCGCTACCTGAGCAACCAGCCGGTCGTGGCCGACCTCGTGGACCATCTCGGCCTGCCGACGGCTCCCTTCCCGGTCGACGAGCCGCAGAACCTCGTCTACCTTCGCCAGCACCGCTTCACCCAGTCCCAGTGGAACGACCCCAAGGTCGTTCCCTATGACGTGCCGGCCGCGATCCGGGGCACTACACCGGACGACGCGCTCCTGTCGGTCATCGAGCGCTTCGTCCCCGGCGCCGCCGGCATGGACCACCAGGCATGGGACAAGATCAAGCCGACGGCGTCGGCCGACGGTCGGTACCTCTATGACACCGGGTTCTGGAACCTGCTGCTCGACGCGGTCGGGCAAGAGGGCTACGCGTTCCTCCGCGACGGCCTCGGCTACGGGTCGGTGGTGGCCAACGTCAACAGCATCGAGGCCATGGAGGCGTCGGTGGCGGACTTCGTCGGATCCCCGCCGCCGCAGTACCTGCTTCTGCGCGACGGCTATCAGACGATGCCCGAGGAACTCGTCCGGCGGTTCGTGGCCGAGGGCGGAACCGTCCACCTCCACCACCAACTGCGCCGGATCGACCGGGAGAGGGTCGACGGCGAGGAGGTGCTGGCGCTCGCCCTCACCGTCTGGCCCTCGGGCCGGCCGCTCAAGGTCCGGGCGCGCCACGTCGTTCTGGCGATGCCCCAGCGCTCGATCGAACTGCTGGATCCGGACACCTTCCTCTTCACCCACGACCAGTTCCTGTCCGACCTCGGCTCGATCACCCCAAGGCCGGCTTCCAAGCTCTTCCTCGGCTACGACCGGCCGTGGTGGGAGGAGATCGGCCTGACCGCGGGCCGCTCGGTGACCGACCTGCCGCTGCGTCAGACCTACTACTGGGGCGTCGAGGGGAAGCAGCCCGGGGCCGACCCCGCCAACCACAACGCCCTGCTCCTGGCCTCCTACAACGACCTCGACGACGTGGAGTTCTGGAACGAGCTGCTGCCGCGGCCGCACCGTCTGGCCCCGGTGGCGGTGACCCGGCCGCGGCGGCCCATGGACGCCGCGGCGCCGGGAATGCTGGTCGAGGAGGCGCAGCGCCAACTGCGCGAGCTGCACGGCCCCAAGGCCCGCATCCACGAACCGACGTCGGCCTACTTCCAGGACTGGGTGCAGGACCCGTACGGAGCGGCCTACCACTTCTGGCAGGTGGGGGCGAAGAGCTGGGAAGTCATGCCACGGATGCGCCACCCGCTGCGCGACGCCAACCTGTACGTCTGCGGATCGGCATGGTCGACCGGTCAGGGCTGGGTCTACGGCGCGCTCACCCAGGCCGAGCTGATGCTCGAGGAGCACTTCGGCCTGCCCCGCCCGACGTGGCTCTCGCCGGGCGTCTACCTCGGCCCGTAGGCCGCCGGGGCGGCCTTGCTCGGCGTGTGGAGGGAACCCCGGCCTCGATGGGGGCTCAAGCCTCGCCCCGGAGGTGATCGCGCTGGATCTGGCGGGCCAGGGTGCGGCGTACGGAGGCCGATTCGGTGGTGGTTCCCGAGGGGGCGGGGATGTCGAGGGCGCGGCTGATCTCGTCGTAGGCGTGCCGGTGACCGTCGGGCAGGGCGGCCCGCTGCAGCCGCAGGTCCGCCTCGACCAGGCGCCGGAGTTCGTCGACGTTCTGGGGTGTGAAGTGCTTCCTGCCCCGGGCGACGGCGTTGACGTGACGCGTGCAGTGGGCGGCGTCGTGGAGGGTCTCGGAGATCTCCTCGGCGAGGCCCCAGAGGCGTCCCTCGAGCCACGGCGTGTCGTGCTGGTCGAGGGAGAGGCGCGGCGGGGGTGACGGATCGTCCCCCTTGTGCCTGGTGAGCTGCTTGGACACGGCGGGCTGACTCATGCCGGTGAGGCGGGCGATCCTGTCCTGGGTCCAGCCGAGGCCGGCGAAGAGTCTGATCATCTCGGCCCGCAGCCGGCGCATCTCCTCACCCGCGCGGATGACGTCGTTCATGTCGGCGAACATCCGCTCGGCCTGCTCCTCGGTCAGGGGCTCGGGGGTTCGACGCGTGTCCTCTTCGGCTGCCATAGCTCGGTTATATACCGAGGCCGAGTCACTCATCTTCGCCATAACTCGGTTGTATAACCGGGTTATGGCTGACAGGGTTCGTCCCATGCCCACCTTCACCGCACCTGACGGAACCCGGCTCGCCTACCGCCTGATCGGAGACGGAGGCGGCGATCCGGTCCTCTGTGTCCCGGGCGGCCCCACGGACTCCCGCTATCTCGGTGACCTCGGGGGTCTCTCCGCGCACCGCCGACTGGCCGTCCTGGACCTGCGCGGTACCGGCAGGTCCGCGCTCCCGCACGACGCCGCCGGCTATCGCTGCGACCGTCTGGTCGACGACGTCGAGGCGCTGCGCGCGCACCTCGGGCCGGCCCGGCTGGACCTGCTGGGTCACTCCGCGGGCGCGAACGTCGCGACGCAGTACGCGGCCCGGTACCCGGAGCGCCTCGGCAGGCTCGCCCTGATCGGCCCCGGCACCCGAGCCGTCGGTATCGAGGTCACGGGGGAGACGCGGCGCGCACTCGCGCGGCTTCGGGAGGGTGAGCCGTGGTTCCCGGCGGCGTTCGCCGCGCTGGAGGCGATCGGTGCGGGGACGGGCAGCGACTGGGAGGCCATCGCCCCCTTCTTCTGGGGCCGTTGGGATGCCGCGGCACGCCGGCACCATGCGGCGGCCCGGCCGCGCAACGCGGAAGCCGTGGCCCTCTTCGCGGCCGAGGGCGCCTTCGATCCGCCGGCCACCCGCGCCGCACTCGCCGCCTGCAAGGCCCCCGCGCTGCTGCTCACCGGGGAGTTCGACCTGAACAGCCCTCCCGGGGCGACGGCCGAGCTGGCGGGGTTGTTCCCCGATGCGCGGCTCGTCGTGCAGTCCGGGGCGGGTCACTATCCGTGGCTCGACGACGCCGGCCGGTTCGTGTCGGCCGTAGCGGCGTTCCTGGGCTGAGCGCGAGGAGCGGTAGCGACGCTACTGCAATGGTGTTAGCGTTGTTCTCGTCGGGTAGTGGACACGGCTACCCCGCCACAACGAGGAGCATCGTCATGACCGAGCACTCCAGCACGCCGGAAACGTCCCGCCGCGTGGCCGTCGTCACCGGCGGATCCCGTGGCATCGGCCGGGAGACCGCCGAGCGCCTCGCGGCCGACGGATACGCCGTCGTCGTGAACTACGCGGGCAACGCGGCCGAGGCCGACAAGGCCGTCGCGGCGATCACCGAGGCGGGCGGCGAGGCGATCGCCGTCCGGGCCGACGTGGCCGACGAGACCCAGGTGGCGGCCCTCTTCGACACCGCCGAGTCCACGTACGGCGGGGTGGACGCCGTCGTCCACGCGGCCGGCGTCATGACCCTGGCCCCGCTCGTCGACCTCGACCTCGACGCCCTGGACCGGATGCACCGCACCAACATCCGCGGCACGTTCGTCGTCGGCCAACAGGCGGCGCGACGGCTGCGCGCGGGCGGTGCGCTCATCAACTTCTCCACCTCGGTCCTGGCCCTCGCGATCCCCGGGTACAGCGCGTACGCCGCCACCAAGGGCGCCGTCGAGGCCATGACCCTGATCGTGGCCCGTGAGCTGCGCGGCCGGGACGTCACCGTCAACGCCGTGGCCCCCGGGCCGACCGCCACCGCCCTCTTCCTGGAGGGCAAGGACGAGGAGACCATCGCGCGGATGGCCGCGCAGCCGCCGCTGGAGCGCCTCGGCACCCCGCGGGACATCGCCGAGGTGGTGTCCTTCCTCGCCGGCCCGGCCGGCCGCTGGGTCAACGGCCAGGTGATCCGGGCCAACGGCGGCATCGCGTAACTCGCCACGATTCAACTCGCGACGATTCAACTCGCCGCGATGTAAAAGGAGTTCAGTCATGGATTTGGCCGTGGACGCTGTTTCGCGCAAGACGATCGTCATCACGGGCGCCGGTTCGGGCTTCGGCGCGCTGTCCGCCCGCGCCCTCGCCCGCGCCGGGCACACGGTGTACGCCGCGATGCGGGACACCGGCGGGCGCAACGCGGCCCGGGTCGCGGAGGCCGAGGCGTACGCCGCCGAGCACGCGGTGGACCTACGTACGGTCGAACTCGACGTCCTGTCCCAGGAGTCGGCGGACGCGGCGATCGCCACGGTGCTGGCGGCGGCCGGCGGGCTGGACGTGCTCGTCCACAACGCCGGGCACATGGTGACCGGCCCGGCGGAGGCCTTCACCCCCGCCGAACTGGCCGCGGTGTACGACACGAACGTGCTGGGCACCCAGCGGGTCAACCGCGCCGCGCTGCCGCACCTGCGGGCCCAGGGCCACGGCCTGCTGCTGTGGATCGGCTCCACCTCCACGCGCGGCGGCACCCCGCCGTACCTGGCGCCGTACTTCGCCGCCAAGGCCGCGATGGACGCGCTCGCCGTGTCGTACGCCGCCGAGCTGGCCCGCTTCGGCATCGAGACGACGATCGTGGTGCCGGGCGCGTTCACCTCGGGCACGAACCACTTCGCGAGCGGCGGCCACCCCTCCGAACAGACCGTGCTCCCCGCCTACGAGGAGCACTACGCGGGCCTGATGGACCAGGTCGCGGAACGCCTGGCGTCCCTCACCCCACCCGACGCGGATGTGTCGCTCGTCGCCGACGCGATCGTCGACGTGGTGGACACCCCGTACGGGAAGCGCCCCTTCCGCGTGCACGTCGACCCGGCGGACGACGGGTCGCAGGAGGTCAGCGTGGTGGCGGACCGTGTCCGCGCCGAGTTCCTGAACCGGATCGGCCTGGCGGACCTGCTGTCCCCCGCCGGACCGAAGGGGACGGCGTGACCTCGGATAACGTCGCTTCCGTGAGTACGTCCGTGAGCAGTACGAAAGCGCGCATCCTCGAAGTGGCGGCCGAACTGGTGGCGAACTCCCCCGACGGGGACGTCTCCACCCGGGCGGTCTGCGAGGCGGCGGGGGTCGGCGCCCCGGCCCTCTACCGCCACTTCGGCGACAAGGAGGGCCTGCTGTCGGCCGTGGTCGACCACGGGTACGAGAAGTACCTGGCGACCAAGCGCGGCCGGAGGCCCGGCACGGACCCGATCCAGGACCTGCGCGACGGCTGGGACACCCACACCGAGTTCGCCCTGCGCAACCCCAACCTCTACCGCCTCATGAACTCCCCGGCGATGCGCACACCGCCGGTCGCGGCCCTGGAGTCCCACCGCATCCTCACCGGGGACCTCCGGCGCGCGGCCGAACAGGGCAGGCTGCGCCTGGCCCCCGAACTCGCCGCCCAGATGATCATGTCGGCCAACGTCGGCGTCTGCCTGATGCTGGTCTCCCGCCCGACGACCTTCACGGACGAGACCCTGTCGCGCCGCGTACGGGACGCGGTGCACGCGGTGGTCTTCACCCCGGAGGCGATGGGCCCGAGGACCGCGACCGGCGGCGACGAGGAAGCGGAAGAAGAAGCGGAAGGGGGAGCGCAAGAAGTGCTCCCCGCCACCGCCACCCACCTCGCCGCACTCCTCCGTCAGGCGCCGAGGCCGGAGTTCACCTCGAACGAGTCGGCCCTCCTGGGCGAGTGGCTGGACCGCCTCTCCAACACGACGCCGGAGTAGCCGTACTCAGGTCACGGCCTGTCGCGGCGACAGGCGCTAGGAGTGGAGTGCTCGGTGCAGCGCTTCGACGGCCAGCGTGCGTGCGACCACTGACGCCTTGGAGTCGCGGAGGGCGTCGAGCATCAGGAAGTCATGGACCATCCCCAGTACGCGCACCGCGGTGACGTCCACTCCCGCCTCGCGCAGCTTGGCCGCGTACGCCTCGCCTTCGTCACGCAGTACGTCGGCCTCATCGGTGATGACCAGGGTGGTGGGAAGACCACGCAACTGCTCGATGTCGGCTCGCAGGGGTGAGGCGTAGATTTCGGCGCGCTGCTCGGGGTCGGTGGTGTAGGCGTCCCAGAACCACTTCATCCCGTCGCGAGTGAGGTAGTAGCCGTCGGCGAACTGCTGGTACGAGGGGGTGTCGAAGTTGGCATCGGTGACGGGGTAGAGCAGCACCTGGGCCGCGAGGTCGACATCGCCGCGCTCCTTGGCCATCAGCGCGAAGACGGCCGACATGTTGCCGCCGACCGAATCGCCGCAGACCGCGATCCGGGAGGCGTCGAGGTTCTGCTCCTCGCCGTTCTGGGTGATCCACTTTCCGACCGCGTAGTTCTGCTCGATCTGGGTGGGGTACTTCGCCTCGGGGGCCAGGTCGTAGACCGGGAAGACCACCGCGGCGTCCGATCCGACCGCCAGTTCACGGACCAGTCGGTCGTGGGTCTTCTCGTCGCCGAACACCCATCCGGCGCCGTGGATGTACAACACCACCGGGAGGGTCTTCGTCGCTCCCTTGGGGCGGATGATCCGGGCGCGGACCTGACCGTAGTCTCCCGCGTCGACGCTCACCCACTGCTCGTCCACCGCGGGTTTGGCCACAGCCTCCCCGGCCTGCAGATCGTCGAGGATCTCGCGGCCGTTCTCCGGTGGGACTTCGTAGATGCGCGGGTGCTGGGAGGTGGCGTCCGCCAGATCCTTGGCCGCGGGTTCCAGGACGGGGGTGGAGAGAGACGGGGAAGTGGACATAGTGCGTCTCCTGCCTCTGATATCTGCTCATGACAGCTGGCCCTGACCCCCTCCCATCGTCTCTCAGGCGCATATCAGCGCAACTTCGAAGAGAACGTGGAGCGTGCTCGCTTTCACCCCGATGCCGCGCCGGTTTCACCCGATTGCACCGGATGAGCGGGCTCGAGGGCACCGACGTGTGAACGCTGAGGTGCCGAAGCCCTCAAGAGGAAGCGAGAACGGCATGACGGCAGCATCTGCGGTCCCTGGCATACGACGCCGCACACGGCGCCGCACACGGCGTCTCGGCGTCGAGGCGGCGGGGTGCGCCGTCGCCGCCCTGTGCGTGGTCACGGCGGCCCCGGCAGTCGCGGACGGTGGCAGGGGCGGCGCGAAGCCCACCATCGTGCTGGTGCACGGCGCCTTCGCCGACGGCTCCAGCTGGAACGGGGTGATCGAACGGCTCGAACGCAAGGGCTACACGGTCATGGCCCCGGCCAATCCGCTGCGCGGGCTGTACAGCGACTCCGCCTACATCGCCTCCGTGCTCAAGACCGTCAAGGGCCCCGTCGTGCTGGCCGGCCACTCCTACGGCGGAGCCGTGATCAGCACGGCCGCGGCCGGCAATCCCCAGGTCAAGTCCCTGGTGTACGTCTCGGCGCTGATGCCGGACGTGGGCGAGAGCGGCATGTCCTTGTCCGCCCGGTTCCCCAGCGCCCTCGGCACGGCCACGACGTCCGTTCCGTACCGGGCGGGCGGTGTCAGCGGAACCGACCTGTACCTCAAGCGCGACAAGGTGCACCCGGTCTTCGCCGCCTGTCTGCCGGCCGGCGAGGCGAACCTGCTGGCGGTCACCCAGCGGCCCGCGGCCACCACCGCGTTCTCGGAGAAGGCCAAGGCCGCGGCGTGGAAGGACATCCCGTCCTGGGCCCTCGTCGGCCGACAGGACATGACCATCAACCCGGAACAGGAACGCTTCGAGGCCAAGCGCGCCCATTCCCACACCGTGGAGATCGACACCTGCCACGTGTCCCTCGTCGCCCGCCCCGACGCCGTCGCCGACCTGATCCTCCAGGCCGCCACCGCCACCGCCACCACCGCCGCCACCGCGACGAACACCACCGCCACCGCGACGAACACCACCGCCACCGATCCCGCTCACCCGACGCTCGCGACCACCGGCACCCCGGGGCGCGGCGCGCAGGCGATCACCCTCGGCGGCATCGCGGGCGCGTCCGTGGCAGCCGGCTCCGCGGTCGTCCTCCTCGGCCGCCGGCTGCGACACCGCACGCACTGACCCGCAGATCGTCAAGCGCACCTGCTCGTACCGGCACGGAATGGGAGTTCAGCGGTCTGGCGCGGCCGGTCGATCCGACGCCGGTGAGCCGCTCGCCGGAAGGTGGTCCTCCGCCCACACGAGCAAGGCGGTCAGGGGGAGGACGAGGGCGTTGCCGTGCGGAGAGAGTGCGTAATGGGTTCGCGACGACGGGCCGGGCTGGACGTTTCGAGCGACGAGGCCGACCGCGGTCAGTTCCTGGAGGCGCTGGGCGAGCATGCGGTCGCTGATGCCGGGGACGCGCTCGCGAATCTGCGCGAAGGGGGCCGGGCCTTTGGCCAGGGCCGCGAGGATCAGGCCGTTCCAGCGTCTGCCCAGCAGGGCGAAGGCCCGAATGAGGGCCGGAGGGGGCCCGGCGGGCTGCGGGGGTTCGGACCGGTGTGCCGGCTCAGCGTGTCGTGGGGTGGTCATCATGTGTGTCCGCTCCGGTCTGGCGCGAGGCGTCACGGTGCAAAGCCTCGCGCCGTACGTCGTAGTCGTGGCTGTTTCGGGAGTCGACCGGTGGGGCTGCCGGGCCGCGCCCCCTCAGGTGGGGGTGCGGCCCGCGTGGAAGGGGCAGCCCCCTTCGCGAGGCCGGCTCATGTGGACGGCCGCGGCCTCGGTGTGCCGTTGCTCAGCTGTCACCGCTGCTGCGGCGTGCGTGCGCGTGCGCGTGCGCGTGACGCCGGTCCGGCGAAGCGACGCCGGACCCCGGCAGGGCCGGGAGCAACTCCCCGGAGGCCACCACGTCGGTCTTCGCGGCGGTCTTCGCCTCGGTCCTCGCGTCGCGGGCTCCCCGGGATTCCCGCATGACCCAGTGGCCGAACATGACTGCTGTGAGCCCGATGACGCTCCACAGAATGAGGACGGCGAGGTGGCCGCCACCGCCGTTGCCGTCGAAGTACGCGGTGTCGCGAAGCAGGCTGGCTCCGGCGCCGGGCGGCAGCCACTGGCCGATGTCCTCCACTCCCTTGGGGAGCATCTCCGGAGCGGAGGTGGCGCCGGAGAAGGCGTTCCCGATGAAGACCATGAGCGCGGCGCTGAGCCCGAGGCCCGCCGGCCCGAAGAGTCGGATCACGCCGGCAGCGGTGGCGCTGATGGAGATCAGGTCGAGCGACAGGATCGCCCACGTGGCCACGTGGGAGTGGGGCAGCGCCCCGAGGAAACCCTGGGCCACGACATAGATACCGAAAGCCGCGACGGCGCATGCGACGAGAAGTGTCAGCACTCGGTGCCGCGGGCGTGCCAGGCCGCGAGCCATCGTGACGAACGCCCCGATGATGATGCCGCAGATCGTGAGCGGGAAGACCGACGAGCTGAACACCACACCCCGGGGGTCCTCTGTGGCGACGGGCACCACGTCGACCGCCTTCACGAGGATCTTCACCGGGGAAGCAGCGGCGGCGGCGGCTCCCCGCTGGGCGGCCGCCTGCTTGTGGGCCTTCGCCGAGGAATGAGCGGCGGCGGCCTTCTGCTGCTCGGCCGCCTTCTGCTGCGCGGCCATCTGCTGGGCGATCTGCTGGGTGGCCTTGTCGGCCAGTTGCTGTCCGACGTCGGTCAGAAGCTGGGCCACGGAGGGGCCGGCGGCGGAGGCCTTCAGTACGGTGACGCTGTCGCCGGAGATGGCGAAGGCGCCGTAGACATCCCGGTTCTCGATCGCCGAACGTGCGGCCTGCTGGTCGGCATAGAGGTGGAAGTCGAACGCGCCGGGCTTGGCACGAGCCAGTCCCTCCACCGCGTTCTGGGTGGCCGGCCCGGTGCCCACGATCCCGACCGGGACATCGCGTGGGGCGATCCGTCCCGCCGGCCAGGCGAACGCCATCACCGCCAGGGTGATCACTATGGGCAACGCCACGGCGGCGATGGCCACTTCTCGCCATGCTGAGCGTCCTGACAACGGGCTACTCACGGTCAGCCCTCCCTAAAAAAAGAAATGATCGTTCTCTTAACCTCCTGCAGTCTGGCCTGCCGCGCGAGCAACGTCAACACGAATGTTCGTTTTTTTTGGTAGAATGGCCTCATGCCCAAGGTCACCCAGCAGTACATGGACGCCCGCCGTGATCAGATCCTGGACGCGGCACGCCGCTGTTTCCTGCGTGACGGTTTCCACTCCACGTCCATGCAGGACCTGTTCACGGAGTCGGGGCTGTCCGCGGGCGCGGTGTACCGGCACTTCACCAGCAAGGACGAGATGATCCTCGCGATCGCCGAGGAGAACATGCGCGAGGTCCTCGGCATCACGGTCGCCGTCGCCGCGAACCGGCAGGACCGGTCCATGGGGGCGGTCATGGCGGAGCTTCTCGACGTGGTCCGGGCCAAGTCCGCCGAGGGAGAGCTGGCCGGGCTCGCGGTTCTGGTCTGGGGAGAGGCCATGCGCAACCCCTCGCTGGCTCACAAGCTCGATCAGCTCATGGGCCGCATGCGCGCCGACCTGGTCATCATGGTCTGTGACCAGCAGGACCACGGCGACCTGCCCACGAGCGTGACGGCCGAGGCGATCGCTTCGACGATGCTCTCCGTCCTCCCGGGCTACATCCTCCAACTCGCCCTGTTCGACCCGGCTGTCGTGTCCGGGGTGCCTGACGCGGTACGGGCGTTGTGGCCGCAGCCGTGACGGCAGTCCCGGACTCCGTCCTCGCCACGGAGGCGGCCAACGCCTCGACCAGTTCTCACGCCCCCAGGAAAATCGGGTTCGTGAACGCCGCCAGCGCCCCCGGTACCGGCCCCGCCGCCGTCTCGTGGCGCAACTCCGCCCGCACATAGGCCGCGTACTGGGCCGTCGTGTTCCACTCCACCGTCCCGGAACCCGAGACCGGCAAGGGGGCGCTCGTGAAGAGGACGCCCTGGTCGGTGACGAAGCGGACCGTGCAGCGGGGGATGCCGGTGGCCTCCAGACGGACGGTGACCGGGGTGTCGGGGGCCACGCGCAGGCGGCCGCCGATGCCCGCGTGCTCGCCCTTCGGGCCGGTCGCCGAGAACGTCAGCGACACCGACTTCGACTCCGCCACGTAGGAGCGGCCCGCGCGCAGGCCCTCCTGGATGGCCTCGCGGGTCAGGTCGTCGGCGAGGACGACCGTCTGCGGGCTGCCGACCGGGTCGGGGTCGCGGTGGGCGTCGCTGTTGCCCATCGCCGGGAGCCAGGAGCGGTCGGGGCTGCCCGAACGGACCGCGGCCACCAGCGTGTTGTCCCAGTCCGCGAGGGTCACCTCGTCGTCGGGGGTGTACGGGCCGTTCCACACCTCCACCACGTCCGCCTCCCCGAAGCCGAACTTCCAGCCGCAGCCGACGCAGGTGGCGTGCGGGTGGGCGGGGACGACGAGGCCGCCCGCACGGCGGATCCGGCGGGCGAAACGGCCGAAACGGTTGTCGCGGGCCCGGTAGCGCCAGTCGACGAACGTGCCGGGGTCCGTGCCGAGGGCGACCACGTGACCGTTGCGGGTCGTGACCTCCTCGCCCAGCAGGATCAGCAGTTCGCCGTCGGGATGGGGGCCCGCCTGGTCCGCCCAGTGGGGGTGCGAACTGTGCGTGTTGTGGTCCGAGGTGTTGATGAAGTCCAGGCCCGCGGCGCGCGCCAGCGCGGCGATCTCCGCCGGGGTGCGGCGGCCGTCCGAGTGCCAGGAGTGGAGGTGGCAGTCGCCCCGGTACCAGGCGCGGCCCCGGCCCTTCGCACGGGAGGGCGGGTACGTCGGGGCCGGGGTGGCGTCCTGCTCGCCGTACGTCAGCGTGATGGTGACCTCGTACGGCAGGCCCTGCGGCGCCACCGTGTACGGGCCGAGCGCGATGTGCCAGGTGCCGGGGCGGACGCGTCCGGGGATGTAGCCCGGCGTCGCGTCGTCCGCGCGGACGAAGAACTCCGTGCGCGCCCCGCCCGACCAGCCGCGGAAGCCCTCCCCGCCCAGAGCCGTGCCGCGCTCGTCGAAGAGGCCGATGTCGAGCGCGTTGCCCGCCGTGCCGGCCGGCACGGAGGGCTTCTGGTACGTGTACGCGACGTGGATCTCGCGTACGCCGTGCGGAACCTCCACCGGGAGGTACACGAAGTCCGGCGAACCGGTGGGCAGGGTGCCGGACACGGTACGGGTCTCGGTACCGCCCGCCGGTGTCCCGGAGGCGTCGGCCGCGTCGGCGCCGTTCGCGAAGGTCACGCTTCCCAACGTAAGGGCGGCGGCCGCTCCCGTCACGAACAGCGCGCGTCTGCCGATGCCGTCGATACCGTCGCTGCCCTCGATGCCGTGCTCGTCCTCGCACATGCTGCTGCTCCCAGGGTGTCGTGAGAGTGACATGGGTGGTGCACGTTGGCACGTACAACCCTGGTAGTCGGCTGTGAACTGTGGGGCAAGGGAAGGAAATCGCCAGCTTTCGGGGAGGCGGCGCGCCTGTCGGGGCCCGACCCGCGCGGGGTACCGGTGGCGACCTGTGACGACCCGCCGCCCCGGAGGAATAAGGCCACGCCCTGTAATGCCTGATCACCGCGATCGTATGCTCGAAGGATGACGACCTCCGCGACCTCCGGAACCGGCCCGACCGAGAACTCCATGCGTCGCGCCCTCAAACGCGCCCGGGACGGCGTCGCCCTCGACGTGACCGAGGCGGCGGTGCTGCTCCAGGCGCGCGGCGAGGCCCTGGACGACCTCGCCTCGTCCGCGGCGCGGGTGCGCGACGCGGGGCTGGAGGCGGCCGGCCGCCCCGGCGTGATCACGTACTCCAAGAGCGTCTTCATCCCCCTCACCCGCCTCTGCCGCGACAAGTGCCACTACTGCACCTTCGTCACCGTGCCGGGCAAGCTGCGCCGTGCCGGGCACGGGATGTTCATGTCGCCGGACGAGGTCCTCGACGTCGCCCGGCGCGGCGCGGAACTCGGCTGCAAGGAAGCCCTCATCACGCTCGGCGACAAGCCCGAGGACCGCTGGCCCGAGGCCCGGGAGTGGCTGGACGCGCACGGGTACGACGACACGATCGCGTACGTCAGGGCCATCTCCATCCGCATCCTGGAGGAGACGGGGCTGCTGCCCCACCTCAATCCCGGGGTGATGTCCTGGACCGACTTCCAGCGGCTCAAGCCCGTCGCGCCGAGCATGGGCATGATGCTGGAGACGACGGCGACGCGGTTGTGGAGCGAGCCCGGCGGTCCGCACCACGGCTCTCCGGACAAGGAGCCCGCCGTACGGCTGCGGGTCCTGGAGGACGCGGGGCGGTCGTCCGTTCCCTTCACCAGCGGACTGCTGATCGGGATCGGGGAGACGTACGAGGAGCGCGCCGAGTCGCTGTTCGCGCTGCGGCGCGTGTCCCGGTCGTACCACGGCATCCAGGAACTGATCATCCAGAACTTCCGCGCCAAGCCGGACACGGCGATGCGCGGGATGCCGGACGCCGAACTGGACGAACTGGTCGCGACGGTGGCCGTCGCCCGGCACATCATGGGACCGGCCGCCTGCCTCCAGGCCCCGCCGAACCTCGTCGACTCCGAGTACGGGCGGCTGATCGGCGCGGGGATCGACGACTGGGGCGGGGTCTCGCCGCTCACCATCGACCACGTCAACCCCGAGCGGCCCTGGCCGCAGATCGAGCAGCTGGCCGAGCAGTCGCGCGCCGTCGGCTTCGAACTGCGCGAACGGCTGTGCGTGTACCCCGAGTTCGTGCAGCGCGGGGAGCCCTGGCTCGACCCGCGACTGCTGCCGCACGTACGGGCGCTCGCCGATCCCGAGACGGGGCTCGCCCGCGAGGACGCCGTCGTCGAGGGGCACCCCTGGCAGGAGCCGGAGGAGGCCTTCACCGCGTCCGGGCGGACCGATCTGCACCACACCATCGACACCGAGGGGCGCACCGGTGACCGCCGGGAGGACTTCGACCTCGTGTACGGCGACTGGGAGGCGCTGCGGGAGGCGGCGGCGCCCGGGATGGTGCCCTCCCGCATCGACACCGACGTACGGGCGGCCCTCGCGACCGCCGCCGACGACCCGACGAAGCTCACCGACGACGAGGCGCTCGCGCTGCTGCACGCGGACGGCCCGGCGCTCGACGCCCTCTGCCGGATCGCGGACGACGTGCGCAAGTCCGCCGTCGGCGACGACGTCACGTACATCGTCACCCGGAACATCAACTTCACCAACGTCTGCTACACCGGCTGCCGTTTCTGCGCCTTCGCCCAGCGCCGCACGGACGCCGACGCGTACACGCTGTCGCTGGACCAGGTGGCCGACCGCGCCCAGCAGGCCTGGGACCTGGGGGCCGTCGAGGTCTGTATGCAGGGCGGCATCCACCCGGACCTGCCGGGTACGGCGTACTTCGACATCGCGAAGGCGGTGAAGGAGCGCGTCCCCGGCATGCACGTACACGCCTTCTCCCCGATGGAGGTCGTCAACGGCGCGACGCGTACGGGGATGTCCATCCGTGAGTGGCTGACCGCGGCGAAGGAGGCGGGCCTCGACACCATCCCCGGCACTGCGGCGGAGATCCTGGACGACGAGGTCCGCTGGGTCCTGACGAAGGGCAAGCTGCCCACGGCGACCTGGATCGAGGTCGTCACGACCGCGCACGAGCTCGGCATCCGCTCCTCCTCCACGATGATGTACGGCCATGTGGACCAGCCCCGCCACTGGCTCGGCCACTTCCGCACGCTCTCCCGCATCCAGCAGCGGACCGGCGGCTTCACCGAGTTCGTGACGCTCCCGTTCATCCACACCAACGCGCCGGTGTACCTGGCGGGCATCTCCCGCCCGGGCCCGACCACCCGCGACAACCGCGCGGTGGTGGCCATGGCCCGCCTGCTGCTCCACCCGCACATCCCGAACATCCAGACCAGCTGGGTGAAGCTGGGCGCCGAGGGCGCGGCGGAGATGCTCCGCTCCGGCGCCAACGACCTCGGCGGCACGCTCATGGAGGAGACCATTTCCCGGATGGCGGGCTCCTCGTACGGCTCGTACAAGTCCGTCAAGGACCTCATCGCCGTCGCGGAGGCGGCCGGGCGTCCGGCGAAGCCGCGGACGACGCTGTACGGGGAGGTCTCGCGGGAGCGGCAGCGGGCGGCGGAGGTGTCGGACGGGCACCTGCCGGAGCTGCTGCCGGTACTGGATTGACGGCCGAGGCGTGCGGTGGCCCCGGGTGGGTCGGAGTACGATGATCCGACCCTCGGTGGAGGGCCCGGAAGCCTTGTGAGCCTGAGGAGTTGCGTGACCGTGCCTGCCCGACGGCTTCCCTCCTGGATCTGGGTCACCGGTCTGACCGCGGCGGCGATCGTGGGCGTCGGCGCCCTCGCCGCGCAGGCCGACCAGGGAGCGCACCCGACCGCCGCCCACGCCGCCGGGGCGAAGCCGTCCGCGTCGGCGAGCCCGCGGCCCGCCGCCTCGCCCAAGAAGGCCGAGCCGGCCGCCGTGCCCGACGGCTCGGGCACCGGCCGGCGGATCGTCTACTCGCTCGCCCAGCGGCGGGTCTGGCTCGTCGACACCGGCGAGGCCGTCCGCCGCACCTTCGCGGTGTGGCCGGGCACGGTGAGCCCGGCGCCGGGCCGTTACGCGGTGTCGACGACCGTCCCCTCCACCACGGGAACGGACGGCACGAAGGTGGAGAACATCGTCTACTTCACCGTCACGTCCGGCGTGAACATCGCGTTCTCCAACGCCCAGGACGGCTCCTCGCCGCAACCCGCGGCGGGCGTGAAGACCGGCGGGATCCGTATGCACAGCGCGGACGGGGACGCGGTCTGGGCGTTCGGCACCAAGGGGACGAAGGTCTCCGTGGTCAAGTAACGGCCAGGGCGACGGAGGGGGCGGACGGATGGGGCGTGCGCGGCCGTCGATGCAGGAGCTGATCGCTCGGCGCAGACGGGCGGGATTCGTGGGGCGGAGTCACGAACGGGTCGTCTTCCGTCGGAATCTGGAGCTGCCGCCCGAGGACGAACGCCACCGCTTCCTCTTCCATGTGCACGGCAACGCGGGGGTCGGAAAGACCTTCCTGGTGCGGGAGTTCGAGCAGATCGCCCGGGACCGCGGGGCCTTGACGGCGTACGTCGACGAGAGCGTCGGTAGCGTGCCCGAGGCCATGAGCGCGATCAGTCGCCAACTCGGTCTGCAGGGACGGAGGTTCAAGGAACTGGATCGGCTGCTCGCCGTTCACCGGGAGCGGCGGCACGAGGCCGAGACGGTCGCCTTGGTCGACGCCGAACCCGGTGAGCCCTCGGCGGCCGGTCTGGTGGTGGCACGCGCCGGACTGGTCGGACTTGGCATGGTGCCGGGCGTGGGCGCCTTCGCGGGCGCCCTGGACGCGGGCCAACTTGCCCAGAATGCCGACAGGTTGCGGGCGAGTCTCAGCGCGCGCTTCCGCAGTCAAGAGGACGTGCAGCTGGTCCTGACACCCGAACGGTTGCTGACGCCGGTGCTGCTGGGAGAGTTGTCGGAGGCGGCGTCGACGGCGCCCTGGATCGTCCTGTTCTTCGATACCTACGAACGCACCGGGCCGTTCCTCGACGGCTGGCTGCACGAGGTGATCACCACCGACCGTTACGGCACTCTGTCCGCCGACGTCGTCATCGTCACCTCCGGCCAACGGCCCTTCGACACCGCCCGCTGGGGCGGCTTCGCGGACTTCATGACGGACGTGCCGCTCGGGCCGTTCACGGAGGCGGAGGCACGGGGGCTGCTCGCCGGCAAGGGGGTGGTGGCCGAGCCGGTTGTCGACGAGGTGCTGCGGCTCACGGGCGGGCTGCCGGTGCTGGTGTCGACCCTCGCGGAGACCCGGCCGGCCGATCCGGACGACGTGGGAGACCCGAGCACGACGGCGGTGGAGCGGTTCCTGAAGTGGGAGCCGGACCCGGTGCGGCGCGCGGTCGCTCTGGCATGTGCGCTGCCGCGGCGCCTGGACGCGGACGTGTTCCGGGCGGTGGTGGACGGTACGGATATCGAACTCGACGTCCTTTACGGCTGGTTGCGGGAACGACCGTTCGTCGACGAACGCGGCGACCGGATGCAGTACCACGACGTCGTACGGGCCCCGATGCTGCGCCTCCAGCGCAAGGGCTCGCCCAGGCGGTGGGCCGAGCGGCACGAGCGGCTCGCGGCGGCCTTCGCCGGGTGGCGGGAGGAGACCGAGGCCAGGCTGGAGGACGGCTACGAGTGGGCCGACGAGGACTGGCGGGAGCTGCGGCTCGCGGAGTCGTACCACCTGCTGTGCGCCGCACCCCGCTCCGCGCTTCCCGCCGTCCTCACCGACGTCGTGGATGCCTGTGGTCAGGCGGACGACCTGGTGAGGCGCTGGATGCGGCTGCTGGCCGACGCGGGACAGGACGCGGACGCCCAGGCCGTGCGGGCCTGCGGAAGCAACCTGACGCGAGCCCTCGACGAGGGAGGCAAGCCCGAGGTGCTCCGGTTCCTGCTGGGGCGGGCACGGGGCGACGAGCCCTGGCGGGCGCGGGCGCGGGCGGAGCTGGCCGACTTTCTCGCGCGGGACGGTGCCTACGAGCGCGCCCTGGAGGAGTACGGCCGCGCCCTCGCCCTGGACCCGTACCTGGTGCGGGCCCACCGAGGGCGGGCCCTGACCCGCGGCGGCCTGGGCGACCACGAGGGCGCACTCGACGACGTCGAGCGCGTGGTGGAGCTGGAGCCGGACAACCCCGACAACATCGTCCTGCGCGGCGAGCACCACCGCCTCCTGCGCCATGACGACGAGGCGGTCCGGGACCTGAGCGAAGGCATTCGACGCGACCCGGCCAACGCCTTCGCCTGGGCCTCCCGAGGCGCCACCCACGAGCGCGCCGGAGACCCCGATGCGGCCCTCGCCGACTTCGGCCGCGCGCTCGACCTCAAGCCGGACTACGCCTGGGCACTGGGCCGCCGGGCCCGGGCCTGGCGTGGACTGGCCGAACACGACCGCCAGTTGGCCGACCTCGACCGGGCCCTCGCCCTCTGGCCCGACTGGGGCTGGGGCCACTGCGAACGTGGCGACGCCCTCCGAGTGGCCGGCCGCCACGAGGAGGCCCTCGCCGACTACGACAAGGCGCTCACCATCGATCCCGAGTACGCCTCGGCCCACGCCAGCCGGGGCGCGGCGCTGGCCGAACTGGGCCGCCGTGCGGAGGCACTCGCCGCCCTGGACCGCGCGCTGGAGCTCCGCCCCTCCTACGAGTGGGCCGGCGCCCTGCGCGCCCGCCTCAGCGGCGGACCGAACTGACGAACTCCGTCCAGGAGGCGCCGGTGAAGGCCAGTTGGGCGCGCTGCGTGTCCTTGGAGTCGCGGACGTGGACGGTGGCGGCGGGGGCTATGGCGATTTCGACGCAGTCGGGGCCGTCGTTGCTGCTGTAGCTGCTCTTGAACCACTCCAGGCGCGTGGAGGTCATGTCTCTTCTCCCAGCACTTTCTCGATGAAGGCCTGCGACTCCCGGGGCGTGAGAGCCTGCGCCCGGATCATTCCATAGCGCATCTCCAGGATCTGGACTTCCCGGGGATCACTGATCACGCGACTGTGCAACTGCGCCTCCGAGTGCCCGAGAGTCTTTCCGTCCCGGATCTTCAGCAGCCGGATCGGGCCGCCCATGCCGGCGTGGTCCTCCCGGTCCGTCGGCATGACCTGGATCTCGACATGCCTCAACGCACTGCTCTCCAGCAGCTGTTCAAGCTGCTGTCGTAACGTCATTCTGCCCCCGATGGGCCGCCGCAGCGTCACCTCTTCCTGGACGAAGGTGAGCAGTGGCGCGGGCACTCGATCGAAGACGCGCTGCCGTGCCATGCGGGCCGCGACAAGCTGATCGATCTCGTCCTCCGTGTAGGCAGGCCGCCGCATCGCGAACAACGCCCGTGCGTATGCGGGTGTCTGTAGCAAGCCGTGCATGTTGTGGCTGGCGTAGGCCCCCAACTCGACAGCCTCGTCCTCCAGCTTCGCCAGATCCCGTACGTTCTTCGGGTACCGCGCCTTCTCCACGTCCTCCTTCATCGCCGCGAGCTTCCCGCCCGCCCTGAGCACCTCATCGGCCTTGTCCAGGAAGTCCGGCTTGGGGATCCGCCTCCCTCGTTCCACCGACGAGACCATCTCCTCGCCGTAGCCGATGGCCGTACCGAGTTCCGCCTGCCGCAGTCCGGCCGCCTCCCGCCAGACTTTCACCTGCCGCCCGACCGTCTTGAGTACGGCCGCGGCCTCCTCGTCCTCCACGCTGTCCCTTCCGACGTACGAGTCGTACGACTACGGCGGCCAACCGGACAGTCACGCTCCGTACCGTGGTCGTCGCTGTTCAGGGTAGGGACGGACGGCCACGCTGGGTGACGTGAATCAGAAAAACCACCTCAGGATCCAGCTCTCCGCGACCCGGAGAGCGGCCCGTCTCGCCCGCTTGCTCACGGAACGTCAACTGGCCGAGTGGGGAGTGCCGTTCGAGGCGGCGGCACAGGTGGTGGCGGAGCTGGCTTCCAACGCCGTACTCCACGGACACGTCAGGGGCAGGGACTTCCGGCTCGGGCTGGAGCTGCGTGACGACGGCACCCTCCGCATCGAGGTGACGGACGCGCGGGGTGACCGGGTCCCGTGCGCCAAGGACCCGGAGGAGGGCGAGGCGGAAACCGGTCGCGGACTACTGATCGTCGCGGCGTACGCGCACCGTTGGGGCGTCGACGAGGCACCGGCCCACGCGAAGACGGTCTGGGCCGAACTGGCACCGGGACGCGGGAATACGTGACCCGGTGGCTCCCGACGTCAAAGACCAAAGAACCGGGGAAAGAACCGAACCCACCCCCACCGCCCCCGTCGATCACCCGCCGGAGTGAATATGCCCAACTCGACTGGCGCGGAGAGGCACTTGTGGTGCAGCGTCAGCCGCAACAGCCGCAGACATGCATCGGCCCCCGCCGGGACTGCAATCCCAGTGCGAGGGCCTGATCACCAAGGAAGCAGAACCTTCCCGATGACTGAAAAGCAGCCTAGCGCGCCCGCGCACCCGAAGACCCGGCATTCCCACTCCGGCGTCACCCACGTGAACGAACCCCATCACGACAACTTCACCGTGGTCGGCAACCACCTCGCCCAGCACCCCGAGTTGTCG
Source organism: Streptomyces sp. NBC_01450 (assembly GCF_036227505.1). Taxonomy (NCBI): domain Bacteria; kingdom Bacillati; phylum Actinomycetota; class Actinomycetes; order Kitasatosporales; family Streptomycetaceae; genus Streptomyces; species Streptomyces sp. NBC_01450. The sequence continues at coordinate 6,538,160 of NZ_CP109480.1, forward strand.
CTGACGGCGATCGGCCTCGCGACCCACATCCAGTCGCTGCCCGCCGGGACCTCCATCGGGATCAAGGTGCTGGCGGCCAAGTTCCCCGAGGGCGAGATCAGGATCGCCGCCGCCCTGCGGGAGCTGGAGGAACACGGTTACCTCACGCGTGCCAGGGAGCGTCTTCAATCGGGCCGAGTGACGACCCGGACGACCTCGTACAACAAGCCGCGGCGGGCGGCGGTGGCAGCCACCACGGCCCCCGAACCCCACCGCCCGGCCCCGCAGGCCCCCGCTCCCACGACCGTCGCGCCACCGCACCACACAGCCGCCGACCTGCTCTCCGGCCTGCGGGTTCAGGATTCCCGTCTGCTGCTCACCGAACGAGAGGTGAACCGCCTGGCGCCCTCCGTCGACGCCTGGCTGGAGCGAGGCGTGCCGCTCGCCGCCGTACGGCGGACGCTGACGAGCGGTCTGCCTGAGGACCCGATCAAGCACCCGGCGGCCTTCCTCGCCCACCGCCTCGCCGCGCTCCTGCCCCCGCCCCTCCCCGCCGCTCCACCACCACCGAGCCTCCACCGTCCGGCCCCCTTCCAGACCTGCGACGGCTGCGACCGGGCCTTCCGGGCGTCCCGACCCGGCCGGTGCCGTGACTGCCGTACATCGGCCGGTGCGGCGTGACGGGCCCCGGAGAATCCGCATGACAGGCGCAGCCGCAGCAGCGCAACACCCCCTCCGCCGGTACCGTACGAGGACCGAGCCACCCGCACCGGAGGTCACCGTGAGCGCCCAGACCGACGGCCCGTACGGACCGCTGATCCCCATGCCGGAACTCAACCCGGACGCGTTGCGGGCAGCGGTCGCGCGAATCGCGCCCAGCCGTGTCCCCGCCCTCACACAACACCTCTTCGAAGCCACGACGAATGCCCAGCAGACGCAGAGCCTCGCGCCACTGCGGGCCTTCGTCCACTCCTGGGCGGTGTTCGTGGCGATCGAGCGACACCCGGAACGTGCCGCCCGTCTGCGTGAACTGGAGCGCCTCGTGGACGCGGGCGAGCAGGACCCGACAGAGGCCATCGTCGAAATTCGCTCGATCCGGGAGACGGCCGAGGCGGAGACCGGACTGTGACCTGGTACGGCTGACCGTCGGCCTCCCGGAGGACGGAGTGGATCCCGGCCCTCACCAAGGCCACATCGCCGAGGGAGCCTTCGCGATCTGACCGGGTGGGTTCACTTGACCGCACTCCGTATTCCGATCGGGCCCTGAACCGACCGTTCCCGGTCGATTACAGTGCTGCTCTGTCGGACGTGCGGACGGTGCCTGGGGAGGTCTCGGTGGGTGCGACAGCCGGTACCGTCTGGGGCCGTGCGGAGCAGCAGGACTTCCGTAGCCGGGTACGCGGGACGCTGCTGGGCTCGGCCGTCGGGGACGCCCTGGGGGCGCCGGTCGACGGGCTCACCCTGGAGCAGATCCGGGAGGCCCACGGCGCGGAGGGGCTGGTCGACCTCGCCTTCGGGCACGGGCGGCGCGGCTCCGTCACCCACCTCACCCAGCTCACCCTCTTCACCCTCGACGGATTGATACGCGCCCAGGTACGCCGTGACACCGGCGCCTGGCATCCGCCCACCGACCTCCACCGGGCCTACCGCCGCTGGGCGGCCACCCAGAGCGACTGGGGCCCCGACGAGCGCCGCAAGGACGACGGCTGGCTGGCCCGTGAGGAGTGGCTGTACGCCCGCCGGGACCCGGCCCGCTCCTGCCTGATCGGCTTCGGCGACGACGTCATGGGCACGCTGGATGCGCCCAAGAGCCCCGGCGAGCTCGGCCCCGAGGCCGCCGCCCGCTCCGTGCCCTTCGGGCTGCTCGTCGGCTGGGAGCCGCAGCTCGTGATGCAGCTCGCCGTCGAGTGCGCCGCGCAGACGCACGGGCACCCCACGGCGTACCTGGCGGCGGGCGCGTATGCCGTCATCGTGCACGCGCTGGCCCGCGGCGAGAGCCTCGACGGGGCGGTGCAGCGGGCGCTCGCGATCCTCGCGGCGCGGCCGGGGCAGCAGCCCGTCGCGGACGCGCTCCAGCATGCCCTGGGGGCCGTGCGGCAGGGGATGCCGACGCCGGGGCGGGTGGAGGAGCTCGCCGGGGACGGTACGGCGGAGGGGTTGCTCGCGGTCGCCGTGTACTGCGCGTTGGTGGGGGAGGACGTCCGGCACGGCCTGTGCCTCGCGGTGAACCAGGGCGGGCCCTCCGGGGTGGCCGGTGCGCTCACCGGGGGGCTGCTCGGCGCCCTGCACGGCGAGACGGCCCTGCCGCCGGCCTGGCTGGCCGAGCTGGAGGGCCGTCCCACGATGCTGGTCCTGGCGGACGACTTCGCCATGGAGATGACGCAGGGCCCGGCCCTGCACGGACCGGGCGGCTCCGCCCCGGGCTGGCTGGCCCGTTACCCACGGGCCTAAGACGTCCTTCGCCCCCAGACCCCCGCCAAAAGACCGCGCAGTTCCCCGCGCCCCTAAGGCCTGGTGGGGGCGGGGGATGAGGGGCGAAGCCCCCATCCCAGGGGCGCGGGGAACTGCGCGACCAGCCCCCGCCGGCCCGCAGCCGAACGACGACCCCGCTCGAGAACCCCGACGGCCGGCAGTCGTACGACTACCGGCCGACGGGGGGTCTCAGACGCCGGACGGGCTGGCGGTGCCGGCCCCGTCCGCGGCTTCCGCCGGAGCCGGAACCACCGCGGCAGCGGCCCCGTCGTCGTCCGTGTTGATCTTCTCGATGATCGCGTCCCGCTCCGGCGTGTCCTCGGGCTTCAGGAAGCCGATGAGGATGTACAGGACGAGGGAGATGGCCATCGGGAGGGAGACCTGGTACTCCAGCTTCACATCCGTGCGCTGGGAGAAGTCCAGGTGGTAGTTGACGAAGAAGAACGCGAGCAGACCACAGGCCCAGCTGGTGAGCGCCGCCGTCGGGCCGGACTTACGGAACGGCCGCAGCAGGCCCAGGATGAACGGGATCGCGATCGGACCCATGAGGCCGGCCACCCATTTGATGACGACCGTGATGATGTCCTTGAAGGTGGGCGAGTTGACCTGCGTCGCCACCGCCATCGAGAACCCGAGGAAGGCGACGGTCGTGACCCGCCCCGCGATGAGGCCGGCCCTGGTGTCCCAGCTGCGCGCGGCCTTGGAGAGGACCGGGGCCACGTCCCGGGTGAAGACGGCGGCGATGGCGTTCGCGTCCGACGAGCACATGGCCATCGTGTGCGAGAAGAAGCCGACCACGACCAGGCCCAGCAACCCGTGGGGCAGGAGCTGTTCGGTCATCAGACCGTACGCGTCCGAGCCGTCCGGCTTCTTCGCCGTGACGAGGAGCGGCGACAGCCACATCGGGATGAAAAGGATCACCGGCCACACGAACCAGAGGGCGGCGGACAGGAAGGCCGACTTCGTGGCCTGCTTCGCGCTGCCCGTCGCCATGTAGCGCTGGGCCTGGTTCCACATCCCGCCGTTGTACTCGAACAGCTTGATGAACAGGTACGCGATGAAGAAGACGGTCAGGTACGGGCCCGCGAAACCGTTCGCGTGACCGTGCAGCTTCGGCGAGTCCAGCGCCTTGGACAGACCTCCCTGGTCGGAGATCTTGTTCAGCGCGATGATCAGCATGGACAGACCCGCCAGCAACTGGATCACGAACTGGCCCAGTTCGGTCAGCGCGTCCGCCCACAGACCGCCGATCGTGCAGTACACGGCCGTGATGCCACCGGTGATGAGGATGCCCTGGGTGAGCGTGACCCCGGTGAAGACGCTGAGCAGGGTCGCGATCGCCGCCCACTTCGCGCCGACGTCCACGATCTTCAGGAGGATGCCGGACCAGGCGAGTGCCTGCTGTGTCGGCACGTTGTAGCGGTCCTTGAGGTATTCGAGGGGTGAGGCGACGTGCAGTCGGGAGCGCAGCCGGTTGAGCCGGGGCGCGAACAGTTTCGCGCCGAGCAGCACGCCGATGGCGATGGGCAGCGCCCAGGTGACGTACGAGGTGATGCCGTACGTGTACGCGATACCGGCGTACCCGGTGAACATCACCGCGCTGTAGCCCGACATGTGGTGCGAGATGCCGGACAGCCACCAGGGCATCTTGCCGCCCGCGGTGAAGAAGTCGCTGACGTCGTCCACACGCTTGTGGGACCAGACACCGATCGCGGTCATGACACCGAAGTACGCGACCAGGACGGCCCAGTCGAAGCCGTTCATGTGCCCCCTCCAGGGGTCCGCCTTGTGAACTTGCAGATACCGGACGGCACTTCGCCAGTACGCACATGGGCGGCGCCCCCGTGCGGGAGCGGGGACTTTGGGGATTGAACCGCCGTTCGGAGGGGGCGGTCAAGACCTTTCCCGGTCACAGATATGAACGCAGATCAGAAAGCAGAACGATTTTGCCTCCACTTTACCCGTACGGCTGTTGTCGTGCTCGTGACGTGGACCACACCATGAGCGGGCACTTCGTCAGACGACACGGCAAGGTCACACCGAGGAGTCGACAGACGTACGGGATGCGGGTCCCGCACGGCTGGGAAGGGACGGCCGACTGGGTTTGCCATCGGTGCCGCTAGCGCATGAGTTCGCCGGCGTTCACGAGCAGCGACTGCCCCGTGATCGCCCGTGCCCGGTCGGACGCCAGGAACACCGCGGCGTCCGCCACATCCCCGTCCGTGGCCAGCTCGGGCAGCGCCATCCGCTCGGTGAGCCGCTTCAGGACGTCCGCCTCCGGTACGCCCTCGGTGTGCGCTGTGAACTGGACGTACGCCTCGACGGGCGGCCCCCACATCCATCCGGGCAGCACGGTGTTCACGCGGACGCGATGGGGGCCCAGCTCCCTCGCCAACGAGTACATCGCGCTCGTCAGCGCGCCCTTGGACGCCGCGTACGCGGCCTGCCGCACCTGGCTCGGCGCGGCCACCGACGACTGCGTCCCGATGATGACGACCGAGCCGCCGCACACCTTCAGCGCGGGCAGGCAGGCCCGGGTCATCCGCAGGGTGCCCAGCAGATTCACGTCGATGACCGACTGCCAGGTGGTGAAATCCGCGTCCTCCAGGCCGCCGAAGTAGCTGTCCCAGGCGGCCACATGCGCCACCGCGTCGATCCGCCCGAACCGCTCCGTCGCCAGCTCCGCGAGCGCCTCGCACTGCTTCTCGTCCGTGATGTCCGTGGCCCGGTACGCCGTGTGCGCGCCGTCCGGGTCGAGCTCGGCCGCGGACGAGGCGAGATTGGCCTCCGTGCGCGCCCCCAGCACCGCGTTGCCCCCGTCCCGTACGACGGCCGCCGCGACCTGATGACCGAGCCCGGCCCCGACCCCCGAAACGACGACCGTCTTCCCCGCGAGCAGTGACATCCGAGGCCTCCCCTTTTTTTGCGGCTCGGTTCGCCTCCGGCGCGCCCCTTCGGCTCACTCGCCTTGACTTGACTCTGGCGCATTGCCTGACGGAGCGTCAGAGTATGGGCGTCCGGCGGAGGAAGGAAGAGCGAGGAAGGGGATCGTCATGTCGGAGGAGACCCGTAGCGAGGTGTACGCGGAACTGGCCGCCCTCGGCCCGTACGGCGTCCACCCGGGCCACGCCCTGATCACCATGGTCGAACCGCACCCCGGCCACGAGTACGCGTACAACCGCTGGTACGAGGACGACCACTACTACGCCGGCGCGATGGCCATGCCCTGGATGTACGCAGGCCGCCGCTGGGTCGCCACCCGCGATCTCCAGCTCCTGCGGTACCCCGAGAAATCGGCGATCGCCCAGCCGGTCACCGCCGGCTGCTACCTCTCGACGTACTGGGTCACCGAGGGCCGCTACGACGACCACATGAGGTGGACCGTCGGCATCAACAAACGGCTGAACCGCGACGGCCGGGTCTACCAGGACCGTACGCACGTCTTCACGGCCTTCCAGGACCACGAGGCCACGGTGTACCGCGACGGCGCCGCGGGACCCCGCGACTTCCACGCCCTGGACCACCCCTACGCGGGCCTCGTCCTCCAGGTCGTCGACGCCGACTCCGCCGCCGGGCGCGCCGAACTGCTGGAGTGGCTGCGCGCCCGCCACCTCCCCCGGCGCCTGGCGGGCTCCCCGGCCGCGATGGTGACCGTCTTCCGCCCCACCCCGCTCCCCGGCGACCGCATGACGTACGTGAAGCAGGTCGAGGGCGTCGACACCCGGCTGACCCTCCTGTGGTTCCTGGAGACGGACCCGAGGGAGTGCTGGGAGGACCACTTCGGGGGACTGGAGGAGGCCGTGGCCGAAGGGGGGTTGGGGAAGGTGGAGCTGGTGGCCCCCTTTGTCCCGACGGTGCCGGGGACCGATACCTATGTGGACCGGCTGAGGTAGCGGGTCTGGCGCGGGAAAGCACCGAGCCCCCTCGGCCAGGACGGCGGGCCAGTCGAGAGGGCTCTTTCAGTGGTGCGTATGCGGTTGTTCGGTGCAGTTGTGGTTGTCGACGAGGGAGAAGTGGGTGCATCAGGCGAGGTCGAAGGTCCCCCGGCTCACCTCAGCCACGAAGGCGTTCCACGAGTTCGCGGGGAACGCCAGGGTGGGGCCCTGGGGGACCTTGGAGTCCCGGACGGCCATCGCCGCGAGAACCGGGGACTTGACCTCGACACACGCGCCGTTTCCGGCCGAGTATGAGGACTTGGTCCACGTTTCCGTAGCACCCTGAAGAATTGCCATTTTTGCTCCGGTAGCCAGTTGTCGAGTTGCTGTCACCGCACTGCCGGTCTTTGCTGGGTCCGGCAGTGCGGTTTGCGCCAACGTTGTTGCTCGATGGCGTGATCGACGCTACTCGCCAACATCGGCGAGCGAAGGGACCGTTCACTCGACCGGGTGGCATATTCCATTGGGGTCTTCCACCTCAAGGTGGTGGAGGTGTACAGTGCGGCGCCTCACTCGCTGGGGCCCGGTGAATCGGTTCCCCAGGTCGCGATCCGTGTATCTCAGCGCGCGAACTCTTTGGCGATGTCCACGATGAACTGGCGTGATTGGTCCACGTTCAGGGCCTGCGCCCGCAGATGCTCGTACATCACGCTGTATTTCTGGACGTCGGCGGCTTTCTCCAAGTAGAGATCACTGGTGACGCCCTCGATGTAGACCACGCTCGAGTCGGCAGCGTCGGGGAACTCCAGGATCGCGTACTGGCCGTTCAGGCCGGGGTGCGCACCCACCTCGTACGGCAGCACCTGCACGGTGATGTGGGGGAGCTGGCTCATCTCGGCGAGGTGCTCCAACTGCTCGCGCATCACCTGCCGGTTCCCGACGACTCGATGCAGGGCGGCCTCGTCCAGCACGGCCCACAGGCGAAGAGGGGAATCCTCGGTGGAGACACGTTCCTGCCGCCGGAGGCGTACTTGGACGCGCTTGTCGATGTCGGTGGTCGACGTCTCCGGCAGTGCCCCCTGAATAAGAGCTTCCGCATAGGGGCGGGTCTGCAGCAAGCCGGGGACGATCTGCGGTTCGTAGGCCCGCAATGACGCCGCGTCGGTCTCCAGACCGATGTACACGCTGTACGGGATGTCTCCGAAGGAGTGCCACCAGCCCTGCTGGCGCGAGTCCTTGGCCATCTGCATCAGGGAGTCGACGATCCGGTGGTCCTCGACCTCGTAGACCCCGCACAGGTCGCGGACGTCACGCTGGCTGATACTGCGCCGCCCGTTCTCCAGCCGGCTGATCTTCGACTGCGAGACCAGCAGTCGCTCGGCGACCTCTTCGGCCGTCATGCCCTTGAGCTCGCGGAGCCGGCGCAGCTCCTGGCCCAGCCGGCGCCGCCGGACGGTGGGATTGACACTTGACGCCACGGGACGTGCACCTCCGGCTGCGGGCCTCTACTTTGCGTATCTGCTGTTGAGCAGACTGCCACCAAGGTGCGTTCTACCGCTGGAAAACACCGGATATGCGCTGGCTACACGCCAGTTCGGAGATCTGGCATACATATCACGCGGATCGTGTACGCGTACGTCGTCTTCACCCGTACCGCGCGCATATGCGCGGCGCCGGGAAATGCGGCCGCGCGGGGCGGTGGAGCCGTGTCGTCGTCCGGACGTACGGCCCCACCGCCCCGCGCGAGCCAGCGGCTCCCGAACCGGGTCTTGGGGACTGCGGTGCGGCGCTGGGGTCGTACCTGCGGTGCGTGGCGGTGCTCTTCAGTGGTGCGTGGTCGTGCGTGGTCGTGCGTGGTCGTGCGTGGTCGTGCGTGGTCGTGCGTGGTCGTGCGTGGTCGTGCGTACGGTGCCTGGTGGCGCCGTGGGACTGCGGCTCAGTGGACCACGGCGCGCGCCATGGAACCGTGGCGCGGTTGCATCGGAACACCGCGGGCGGGTTCCGGTGCGGACCTGACTCCGGCGGTGGCCGGACGGCCTGCCGGTGCCGGGTTGCGGCGTGGCTGTGCACCCACACCGTTCTGAACGTCCATGACCGCGTGGGCCACGAGGCCGCCCATGGGGTCATGCCTGATCAGGTCCCGTAGCCGGGAGCGGGACGAGCGTCCCTCGTTACCCGGGTACAGGTGCTTGCCGAGACCGACCGCATGGGCCAGCGCGGCGAGCGCCGCGGTCCGCGGGTCCGGCGGTACGCCGGTGCGGATCGCGCTGTCCAGCCGGGACTTGATCTCCCGGCTGATCTCCGTGTCCGTCGCTTGGTAGCGAGTCGTCGGAAGCACCCCGCACATCTGGCCGGCGACGGCATGGACCATGCCGCACCTCTCCAGATGCGAGAGGTAGGTCTGGCGCAGCCCCAGCCGGGGTCCGCCAATCCAGTTGACCGCGCGTACGGGTGCTCCGCGTCGGCGAAGCAGTTCCAACGCACAGTCCAGTGTTGGATCTCCAGTCGGCCGTGGCTGCACCACGGCGATACGATCCCCGTCTGGGGCTATCCGTCCGGCCAGCGCCAGCTCTACTAGCTGTGCTCCGGCCAGACCGAGGTCGAGCGACTGCGGCTGTGCGGTGGTACCCGTGGTCGGGTCCAGCGCCAGCAGCAGAAGCTCTTCCGGAAGTGTTCTGCGGCTCCTGCCCATCCATGCCTCCCCGCGTGGATGAATGACAGGGTGACCCCTCTCACATTGGTCTGTCGAGAGTGCCTGACCGGTTCGTGATGGAACCAGTAGGTATGTCGTTCTCGTCTACCGCAGAGGTTAAGCCCGCACACAGGACACTGGTACATGGTTCGGACAGCGATGTCCGGGCGGCGGGACAAGGGTTCACGGTTCGTTGGGCGCCCGGTGGGTGGCGCACGGAGGAGGCATCGGTGGCGGGCGAGTCCCCCGACAGGTCGAAGCAGCACGAGTCGTCGGCATCGTCGGCAGAAGCGACGCCGGGGACCCCGGCCGCGGTTCCGGGCCCGGGCCGGGCCGCCGCGTCGACGGCATCGGCCGATCCCCGTCTGGCGGTGGCTCGCGAACGGGCCGCCACGGTGCGGGTGGATCAGGCGACGGCGGTGTTCTCGACGCGGGCGTTGGCGGAAGGTTCCGCCGGGTCCGGAGGGAAGGGCCCCGTGGAGGACGCGCGACTGCGCGAGGCGGTGGCCGCCTGGGTGTCAGGCGCGGACGAGAAGGCCCCTGAGGGGGAGTCCGAGGTTCCGGAAGGCTCCGAGGGCCCGGAGGACCCCAACAAGGGCTCCAAGGGCGCGGAGAAGGCCGGTACGGCGGCGGAGGGGGACGACGCCGGGGCGGAGACGGAGTCCGAGGCCGACGCCGGGACCGACGTTGAGGCCGGGGCCGAGGCGGGGGTCGAGGGCGAAGCTGACGAGGAGTCGGCTTCGGAGCCCGACGCCGAGGCTGAGTCCGAGTCCGAGGCCGAAGTTGAGGCCGAGAGTGCGGCGGTGGGTGACGCCGACGCCGAACCGGAGACGGACGCGAAGTCCACGTCGGACGCCAAGTCCGAGACGGAGTCCGAGACCAAGACCGGGACCGAGGACGCGAAGCCGGAGGCGAAGGACTCTCCGGAGGACGCGCCCGAGACGTCGGAGACCTCCGAGGACTCCGAAGGTTCTGAAGAATCCGCGACCCCCGAGGCCCCCTCGGACGTCGAGGACTCCGCGGACTCCGAGGACCCCAAGGACGCAGCGGCGCGGCAGGACGCTGATGACGACTCACCGTCCGCCGACGACTCGCCGTCCGCTGATGACTCACTGTCAGCGAAGGACGCCCCGGACGTCGACGCCGCCGCCGAGCCCGTCGACCATCCCACCGCCATTTTCAAGGCGCCGAAGCGCCCGGCGGTGGACCAGCCGACCACCATGCTCAAACTGGGCGGCGCCAAGCCGGCCACCGACAAGCCCGCGGACCGGTCGAAGGCGGATCAGCCCAAGGCGGACCAGCCCAAGGCGGATCAGCCCAAGGCGGACCGTTCGAAGCCCGAGGCCCCGTCCGAGCGCACCAGTAAGTTCGTGGCCCTCAAGCCTCTCGACGAACCCGTGTCGAGGGTGAAGCCGAAGACGACCGCGACCCCGCCCGTTCCCTCCGCTTCCTCCGCGCCCTCGAGGGTGGCTCCCGCCGACGCCACCGCCGCCCTCCCGCAGGTCGGCCCCGAGCGCACCACGCAGCAGCCGCTGCCGCCGAAGCCGCCGCTGGACCTGCTGGCCGAGCTGACGAACACGCCGCCGCCCCCGCAGACCCCGGTTCGGACACTCGCGCGCCGGGTGAAGATCTGGACGCCGCTGGCCCTGCTCCTCGCGGTCGTCTTTGCGGTCGCACAGTCGCTGCGGCCGCTGCCGACCCCCACGCTCGACCTCACCGCCGAATCCAGCTACACCTTCGACGGCGGCGACGCCTCCATCCCGTGGCCGTCCTCCGGGCAGGGCGCGCTCGATGTCCAGGGCATCGGTTCGTTCGGCACGTCCGGCGCACAGAAGGCGGCGCCGATCGCGAGCGTCGCCAAGGTGATGACGGCGTACCTGATCCTGCGCGAGCACCCGATCAAGTCCGGCGACGGAGCGAAGATCAAGGTGGACCAGAAGGCCGAGGACCAGTCGGACGCCGGCGACGAGTCGACGGTCAACGTGCACGCGGGCGACACCATCACACAGAAGGAGGCCCTGGAGGGTGTCCTGATCGCCTCGGCGAACAACGTGGCCCGCTTGCTGGCCCGCTGGGACGCCGGTTCCGAGACGGCCTTCGTCGCCAAGATGAACGCCGCCGCCAAGGAACTCGGCATGGCGAACACGACGTACACCGACCCGTCCGGCCTGACGAAGACGACCGTGAGCACGGCCGCGGACCAGGTGAAGCTGGCGAAGGCCGCGATGAAGGACGCTTCCTTCCGCGAGGTCGCCCGGATGATGGAGTACACCGACTACAAGGGCACCAAGCACAGCAACTGGAACCACCTCGTCGGCTCCAACAACGTCATCGGCATCAAGACGGGCACCACCACCGCGGCCGGCGGCAACCTCGTCTTCGCGGCGACCAAGGAGGTCGGCGGCGAGGTGCGGACCATCGTCGGCGCGGTGATCAGCCAGGGCCCCGGCGGCTCCGACAACACCATCCTCGGCGGCGCCCTGGCCGCGGGCGACAAGCTGATCCGCGCCGCGCAGGCTGCGCTGAAGTCCGCGACGATCCTGAAGAAGGGCGATGTCGTCGGTTACGTCGACGACGGGCTCGGCGGCCGTACGCCGGTCGTGATCACCAAGGACGTCACGGCGGTCGGCTGGGCCGGGCTCAAGGTCAAGCTGTCCTTCGTCTCCTCGGAGGTGCCGCACTCCGCGAAGGCCGGCACCAAGGTGGGCACGCTCACCGTGGGCGACGGCGGCAGCAGCGGCGCCGTGCAGGTTCCCGTCGAGCTCCAGAAGGACCTCGTCGAGCCGGGCTTCGGCGCCAAGCTGACCCGCGTGAGCTGAGCGGACGTACGTAGGGGGGTACGGGCGTACGGGGACGGGTACGGGCGTACGCGTGGGGGGCGCTTCCGGCAGGGGGCGTATCCCCCGTACGCCGGAAGTGCCCCGAACGCCATGTGAACGCGCCGTGAGCCCGCCGTGAGCCCGCGGTGAGCGCGGCGCGAACGCACCCGCACCCCGTCGGGGCGCCCCGCCCGGGAGCTCCCCGGCGGGGTGCGTGCTAGCGTCGCGAGATCCGGGCAGGTTTGCGGGCCGCGGGTCCCGGGCCGAACGCGAGAAAACGGGACACGGGAGCCTTGCAGTGGCGACAGCGGAGCCGACACACGCCGACGACGCCGATCCTGGACCACGTCCTGGACCGGATCACGGAGCGGGCTCGCGAATACGGCAGCCCGCACGCGCCACCGCCGTCCCCACGAACGACGGCCCTACGGATGACGCTCCGCCGGAGTCAGTGACGCCGGAGTCCATGCCGCCCGGGTCCACGACGCCCGAGTCCACGACGCTTGAGTCCGTGCCGCAGGACCGACGCACCCGCCTCAAGGCCTTCGCCCGCCGGCACCCCGTCGCCTCCGTCACCGTCCTGGCCGGCCTCCTGCACGTCATCTGGTTCTTCACTTTCGCGAACAGTGGCGGAGACCTCGCCGCGCAGGACGCGTGGGCGGAGTTCGTCGGACGGCACCCGGACTCGGCGTACAACCTCGCCTGGTACGGCGGTATGCACCCGGTGTCGTACAGCGTGGTGTCGCCGTATCTGATGTCGGTCCTCGGCGTCCGTACGACGCTGATGATCGCCGGGACGATCTCGGCGGGCCTGCTGATGATGATCCTCATCCGCAGCCGGGCGATACGGAAGCCGCTCGCGCCCGCCCTCGCGGGTGTCTTCGCGCTCGTCTGCAACGCGATATCGGGGCGAGTCACCTACGGCCTCGGCATGGTCTTCGGGCTCGCCGCGGCGGCCGTGGTCTTCTGCTGGCCGTACCGCTGGCGCTACAAGCGCTGGGCGAAGGCCCTGTGCGCGGCGCCGCTCGCCGCGCTGGCGACCGCCGCGTCGCCGGTGGCGGGCCTGTTCGTGGGCCTGGTCGCGGCCGCCCTGTTCCTCCAGAAGCGCCGGCCCGGCGCGTACGCGCTCGGCATCGCGCCGACGATCGTCGTCGCGGTCTCGGCGTGGCTGTTCCCCTTCTCCGGCACCCAGCCGATGTCCTTCGGCTCGGCCTCGCTGCCGCTGCTCTACGCCGGGCTGGTCTTCGCACTCGTCCCCAAGGAGTGGAAGACGGTACGGATCACGGCGGCGGTGTACGGCCTCGCCGTGCTCCTCGTGTGGCTGATCAGTTCCCAGATCGGCTCGAACATCTCCCGCCTGGCGATGCTGTTCGCGGGCGCCGTGCTGCTCGCCGCGCTCCCCTTCACCGTGCCGAAGTCACGCAAGTGGTACGTGACCGTCCTCGCCTTCGCCGGATTCGTCGGGTGGATCGGCTTCAAGTCGGTCGACGACATCCTGCACACGACGCCGGCGGCGTCCTGGGCCCGCGAGCTCGCTCCGCTGGTCAACCAGCTCCAGGTGGTCGGTGCCGAGAAGGGCCGCGTGGAGGTGGTTCCCGCGCGCTCCCACCGCGAGGCGTCCGCGCTCGCGCCGTACGTGAACCTCGCCCGAGGCTGGAACCGCCAGGCCGACATGGAGCGTAACCCGCTCTTCTACGACGACACCCTCAACTCCGCGAACTACCACGAGTGGCTTCAGCGCTGGGCAGTCCACTACGTGGTGCTGCCCAAGGGCGAACCGGACGGGGACGGCGGTCAACGTGAACGCCAGCTGGTCCAGCGCGGTATGCCCTACCTCCGTCAGATCTGGGGCGACGCGAACTGGCAGCTCTTCTCGGTCACGGACCCCACGCCGCTGGCCGATCCGCCGGCGGTCGTCGACCGGGCGGAGCAGGGCGAACTGACCATCGAGGTGAAGAAGGCGGGCCGCGTCCTCATCCGCATCCCGTACTCCCCGTGGCTCGGGCTCGTCGACGCCAAGGGCAAGAGCGTGAAGCCGCCGCAGGAGACACAGGAGTCCAAGCACCGTGAGGAGGGCACGCCGAAGACGTACAAGAACCTCAACGGCTGCCTCATGGAAACCGCGGAGAACGCCTCCGGCGACAAGTGGACGGAACTCCTGGCCCCGGCGCCCGGCACGTACCGCCTGGCGGCCCCGTACCAGCTCCCCAGGGGAACCCCGTGCCCCGAGGAACTGCGCTGACCTGACGGCCGGTGGGGGCCGGTCGCGCAGTTCCCCGCGCCCCTCAGAAGCGCTGGCGCGCGTCTTCAGCCCGTCCGGCGTTTGAGGACGAGGCCGTTCAGGCCGATGCGGGGGTCTGGGGGTGGCAGCCCCCAGGGATGGGACGGGTAGGGGCGGCGGGGGCGAGAAACCCCCGGTGCCCGCCCCGCCGCTCACTTCACCGGAAACGCCACGTCACACACCGCGTCCTCCGCCCCCGCCGCGTCCCAGTCCGCGAAGTACACCTCCCGACAGGGACCGTCGTACGACAGCCCCCGCTCCGCGATCCACGCCTCGACCGCCTCGAACGCGGCCATGATCTGCGGATGGGCGACCTGCGCCTTGGTGATCCGTGCGTAGGCGAGCCGACGCGCCGGCTCCACCCGCACCCCGATCCCCGACGCCCGCCCCCGCTTCTCGGCCCACGCCCGCGCGGCCGCCTCGTCGGCGACCGGCACGCACGACTCGGCGGGCCCGTCACTCTCCATGCTGACCTCGGAGTAGTAGACGACGAAGGGGGCGCCGGTCGTCCCGCCGCACTCCCGTGCCCCGTCCTCCAGCCGCCCCAGCGAGGCCGGAATCCAGACCGGCAGCTCGTCCGCCAGCGTGTGCCGCTTCTCCGTCAGCACCACCCGCTCCGGCACATCCACCGTCTCGACCACGAACTTCCCGTACATGTCGGTACTCCTCCCGGACAGCCTTCCACGGAGGTACTCGGCGAGCGTCCGCTGCGAAGCGAACCGGGCCTCGGCATCCGCCCAGTACGTGGCGAGGAGCACGGCACCCTGCGCCGCCTCGACCTCCACCACCTCGGCGATCCGCGCGAGCGGCATGTCGAGCTGCCGCAGAAGCGCGACCAGGCGGGCGCGCTCGACCTGGTCGGCGCGGTAGTAGCGGTATCCGCTGACCTCGTCGACGTGGGCCGGAGCGAGCAGTCCGAGCCGGTCGTACAGCCGAAGCGCCTTCGGCGAGAGCCGCGCGCGGGCGGCGAACGCGCCGATCGTGAGCAGTTCCTGATGCACGAGCCCATCCTCCGTCACCGGGCGCCTTCGGCCCGGTGACAAGGACGCTGCTCCCTGCCCCTGGGGCAAGGTCAAACGGTTCAGGCGGCCAGGTGCTTCTCCACCGCCGCCACGAGCTCCGTCGACTCCGGCTCGGTCTGCGGCGAGAACCGCGCCACCACGTCTCCGCCCGGCCCGATCAGGAACTTCTCGAAGTTCCAGCGGATGTCACCGCTGTGGCCCTCGCCGTCGGCGGTGTCCACAAGACGCTCGTACAGCTCGTGCCGCGCGTCCCCGTTGACCTCGACCTTCTCGGTCATCGGGAAGGTGACGCCATAGGTCGCGGAGCAGAACTCGGCGATCTCCTCGGAGGTGCCGGGCTCCTGCCCCATGAACTGGTTGCAGGGCACACCGAGCACGGTGAAGCCCTGCCCGGCGTACCGCTCGTGCAGCCGCTCCAGCCCCGCGTACTGCGGGGTCAGCCCGCACTTGGAGGCCACGTTCACGATGAGCACGGTCTTGCCGCGGTACTGCCCGAGGTCCGCGGACCCACCCTGAAGGGAATCGATCTGGACGTCGAGTACGGAACTGTTTGAACTGTCGGTAGTCATAAACGGATGCTAACTCCGCTTGATGTCGCCCCGGCCGCCGCCCGGCCGCCTCCCGGTGTGCTCGGTAAGGTCGCGAACGTGACCACAGCGAACACGATCAAGGGCATCTACGAGGTACTCGACGACCGCTTCGTCACCGGCCGCTGCACGAACGGCGACGGCAGGCTGGAGGTCCTGCACGACGGCTGCCGCTGGGCCGAGGGCCCGCTGTACGTGCCTGCCTGGCGCCAGCTGATCTGGAGCGACATCCCCAACGACCGCATCCTGCGCTGGGACGAGCCCACCGGGACGGTCGGCGTCCTGCGCACCCCCGCGGGCTACGTCAACGGCAACACCCTGGACCGAGAGGGCCGCCTGATCAGCTGCGAGCAGGGCAACCGCCGGGTGACCCGGACGGAGCATGACGGGTCGGTCAGCGTCCTCGCCGACCGTTACGACGGCAAGCGGCTCAACAGCCCGAACGACGCGGTCGTACGGTCGGACGGTTCGGTCTGGTTCTCCGACCCGGACTTCGGGATCCTGAGCGACTACGAGGGTCACCGGGCCGAGTCCGAGATCGGCGCGTGTCACGTCTACCGCCTCGACCCGGGCACGGGCGAGGTACGGCTCGCCGCGGACGGCTTCGACGGGCCGAACGGAGTCGTCTTCTCGCCCGACGAACGGCAGCTGTACGTCTCCGACTCCCGCGCCGCCCGCATCCGCGTCTTCGACGTCCGCGGCGACGGCACCCTCACGGACGGGCGAACATTCGCGGAGGCGAGGAAGGGTGTCCACTTCGACAACATCCGCTTCGACGACGAGGGCCGGCTGTGGGCGGCCGCCCTCGACGACGGGGTGCACTGCTACGACCCCGACGGCACCCTCATCGGCCGGCTCCTGATCCCCGAGCGGGTCTCCAACATCACCTTCGGCGGCCCCAGGAACAACCGCCTCTTCATCACGGCGTCCACGTCCCTGTACTCGCTGATGATGTCGGTGACCGGCGCGCCCCGCATCTGACCTTTAACCTTCCTGAGCCTTCACGAGTACCTCCCCGGCGGGCGTGCGGGAGTACAGCACCGACCGTCCGGCCCGCCCCCTCCGTACCAGCCGGGCGTCCAGCAGCACCTTCAGATGGCGTCCGACCGAGCCGAGACCCTGCCCGGTCACGGCCACCAACTGGGTCGTGCTCATGGGGGAGTCGAGGAGGACGAGGACCCCGGCGCGGGCGGGGCCGAGCAGCGCGCCCAGGCTTTCCGGCACGAGGTCGGGACCGGTGGCGGCGAGCGCGCCCGAGCACGGGAAGACGACCGCGTACCGGTCCGGCTCCTCCCACGACACCCAGCCGTGGTTGCGAGGTGTGACCGGTACGAACAGCAACTCGGCGCCGGAGATCTCGCGCGGCGGGTACTCGTGGAGATTGACCTGCAGCCGGTTGTCGCCGAGCCAGCGGGTGCCCGGTCGCAGCGCGTCGAGGGCCGCCGCCCAGCCGCCCTGGCTCAACTGCGCGGTCCGAGCGACGACATCGGCTTCCAGGATGCGCCGCCGCCGGTCCCAGTAGGGGCGTACGGCCTCGGTCCAGACGTGGGTGAGCAGGTCGGCGGCGCGCTCCGGAAGGTCGTCGCGGCGCAGGGCGGCGGGCAGCGGCCCTGCCAGGGAGACGGTGAGGTGGGCCCGGGCGTCCGCGGCCGACGCCTCCCGCACCCGCGCGACCTCCTCCTCGAAGTCGGCCTCGCCGCGCGGCGTCGGCGTCAGGAAGTCGGCGATCCAGTTCCGCCCGAGTCCGGACCGTATGAGCAGCGAGGTGACGGGGTCACCGGCCAACCGCCTTCTGTACGCGGGCAGATGGGCGTCGAGCCAGGCCCGCTCCCCGGGGTGCGCGGCCGTCCCCGCGTGTAACAGCTTGACGCCGGCGAAGGTCTCGGCGAGTGGTGAGAGCGCGAAACGGGTGCGGGCGAGGGTGTCGGCGTTGATCTGCCACCAGCCCATCCGCGCCCTCCCGTCGCTTCTCTCACTGTCCGTTGCCCCGTGTGGTTTCGCTTCTCCGCGAAACAATAACGACCACGCCGGGCGCCACCCGAGACTCCGTCCATGCGCAGCTACTCCGACCTTTTCCGAACCCGGGAGTTCACCCCTCTCTTCCTGTCCTCCGCGCTCAACTCGGCGGCCTCGACGATCGGCGGCCTGGCCGTCGGGACGCTGGTGTACAAGGCGACGGACTCGCCGCTGCTGTCGGCGGTGAGCATGTTCGGCCCGCAGCTCGCCCAGGTGGTCGGCGCGACCACCCTGCTGTCGGCGGCGGACCGGCTGGCGCCGCGCGCCACGTTGACGGGCATCGCCCTGTCCTTCGCCGTCGGTACGGCGCTGATGGCGACGCCGGGTCTGCCGGTCTGGGGGCTGTTCCTGCTGATCTTCGTCCTGGGTCTGGTCTCGTCCCTCGGCGGCGGTGTCCGCTGGGGTCTGCTGAACGAGATCCTGTCCAAGGACGGCTTTCTGCTGGGCCGTTCGGTCATGAACATGGTGGCCGGCCTCGCGCAGATCACGGGCTACGCGACGGGCGGCGTCCTGGTGGCGGTGCTCTCGCCGAGGATCACTCTGGCGAGCGCGGCGGCCCTGTATCTCGTGGCGGCCCTCGTCACCCGCCTCGGCATGACCCGCCGGGCTCCGAGGGCCACCGGCCGCGCCTCGATCGCGCAGACCTGGCGCACCAACGCGCTGTTGTGGTCCTCGCCCCCGCGCCGGACGACGTACCTGCTGCTCTGGATCCCGAACGGTCTGATCGTCGGCTGCGAGTCCCTGTACGTGTCCTACGCGCCGGACCGGGCGGGCCTGCTCTTCGCCTTCGCGGCGTTCGGCATGTTCGTGGGCGATGTGACGACGGGCCGTTTCATCCCGTCCGCGGTCCGCGGCCGGCTGGGCATCCCGTTCCTGCTGCTCCTGGCGACGCCGTATCTGCCGTTCGCGCTGGGGCCGGGGGTGGCGGTGGCGGCGGGCGCGGTCGCCCTCGCCTCGGTCGGCTTCGGGGCGAGCCTGATCCAGCAGGAACGGCTGATGGCCCTGACCCCGGACGAGCTGAGCGGCCATGCCCTGGGACTGCACTCCTCGGGCATGCTCACGATGCAGGGGGTGAGCGCGGCGCTGGCCGGAACGGTCGCCCAACTCACCTCGCCCGCAACGGCGATGACGGTGATGGCGATCACGTCGCTCGTCGCGACGCTGCTGATCTCGGGCCCCCGCCAACGCCCGGAAGTGTCCACACCACAACAGAAGCAACCAGAAGTGAACGCCCCCTGAACGCCGAAAAGTTGTACGACCGGAGCCACAACTCCCCTGCGGAGGATGCCGTCGAACGGGATGACCACACGCGCACAGACCTACGCGCGGACCTCATCGGCCCCCAGGGCCCCGTTGGGCCCATCGGGCCCCGTGGAGGAGAACCAACCATGTTCAGTCGCCGCATCACCGCGCTGCCGAAGGCGCTGGCGCTCGCCACCGCCGCCGTGGCCGTGACCGTCGCCGCCCCCGCGGCACACGCCGCGCCCGCCAAGAGCGCGACCGCGGTCGTCGTCGGCCAGAAGCTGTTCTACACGGCGGCCGCCGGTCAGACGAACCACCTGTCCATCTCCTGGGCGCCCGGCGCGTTCGACCCGGATTCCCAGCTGAGCGACTTCATCTACACCTTCGACGACACCGTCAGGATCTCCCTCGGCGCGGGCTGCGTCCGCCCGGCCGGCGGCGACGACACCAAGGCGGTCTGCACGGTGACCGAGCCCAACACCTCGGCGTCCGACCTCGACTCCCTGATCGTCGACCTCGGCGACGGCAACGACACCGCGACGACCGGCAACACCAGCGGCGGGTACACGAGGATCTACGGCGGGCCGGGCAACGACACCCTGACCGGCCATGGCGTCGACGTCCTCTACGGCCAGGGCGGCAACGACCGTCTCTCCGGCGGTGGCGGGGTCTACGACGAGGGCGCGAACGGCGGCGCGGGCAACGACACCCTCGTCAACTGCAGCGCCGAGTGCCACGGTGGCGCGGGCAACGACAGCCTGTCGGGCACGAGCGGCGACAACGCGCTCTTCGGCGACGACGGCAACGACAAGCTGTACGGCAACGCGGGCCGCGACCTCCTTCAGGGCGGCCGGGGTGACGACACCCTGTACGGCGGCGCGGGCGACGACAAGCTGTACGGCAACAGCGGCAACGACGTCCTGCACGGAGGCGCGGGCAAGGACTTCCTGTCCGGCGGGCCCGGCCGCAACAAGACGTACCAGAGCTGATCCGTTCGCGGGGCGGCCGGGCGGGCGTGAGGAACGCGGCCCGGCGGGCTCTCGGTCTCCTCAGGACCGAGAGCCTGATCGTCCCCGTGAGGTCAGGCCTTGCCCGTCCCGGACCCCTCGACGGCCCGCAGGGCCTCGATGACGCTGGCCACATGAGCGCGGGCGGCCGCCTCGGCGCGCTCCGGATCACGTGCGGCGATGGCCTCGACGAGGGCGAGGTGTTCGCCCAGCGAGACCTGGGGGCGCCCGGACTGCAGTGCCAGCCGGAACTGGTGGCGCACGATCTGCGCGTTCAGGCGGGTGAGGAGTTCGGCGGCGGTGTCCTGGCCGGAGATGTCCCGGACGAAGTCGTGCAGTTGGCGGTTGAGCTCGGAGTACTTCAGCGGCTCGGCCGCCCGCACAGCGGCGCGCAACTGTTCGCCGAGCGCGAGGAGTTGCGTGATCTGCGCATCGGTGACCCGCTCGGCGGCCTTGGCCGCGCACAGCCCCTCGAGCACCCTGCGGCACTCGTAGATCTCCACCGCCTCGCTCACGGACACGGTCCGGACCCGGGCCCCGCGGTTGCGGATCCGCTCCACGAGACCGTCGGCGGCGAGATCGACGAGCGCGGCCCGCACACTGGCCCGCGTGACATCGAACTGTTCGGCCAACTCGGCCTCGATCAGGCGCTGTCCTGGCACCATGTCACCGGCGAGGATGGCCCTGCGCAGCGCGACGAGGGCCTGCTCCTTGGCCGCGGCGCCGCTGCCTTTGGCACTGCCGGTAGCTGGGGACACGTACGTACTCCTTCGGTCTCGAGCTCCTGGAGCGCCTCGGGCCTCCTCGAGCTCTCCGCTCTCCTTGGAGATGGTTACCGACCGTAGGATGGGTACACAAAATCGTCAACAATCTGGCGGCGGGACTTGGGATCCGGCCGGGCTCGTCAGGCGCCGGTGGACACCTCGACGAGGTCCTGCCGGCTGTGTTCCAGCAGCTCGCCCATCTCGCCGACCTCCGGGTCGATCTCCGCGGCGCGCGGCGCCACGTCCTTGAGCATGTCGAGGGTGGCCATCGCGAGCGCGAGGGCGTCGTCTCCCCGGTCCTCGCCGAGCAGGGACTCGATCTCGAAGGCGAGACTGGCGAGCGTCTCGGCGTCGGTGGCCGGGACCAGATAGCCCTTCAGCCCCGCCGGGAACGGCGTGTCCGTCCGGAACTCGCCCAGCGCGGTCACGACCGCCGGCTCGGCGCTGAACCGGTCGAGCAGCCCGATGAGTACGGACAGCCGCGCCAGCAGCCGTGGGCGGCCGGGATGCCGGTCCAGCCAGGCGAGCAGCTCGCGCTGGCCACCGAGGTGATCGATGATCCGCGTCATGTCCTCCACGATCGCCGTGGGCAGGGTCCAGTGGAACGGCGCGATCAGCGCGACCTGCTGAGCCAGCGCCTGCTCGCCCCGCGGGTCCAGCGTCCCGCCGACGAAGGCGTCGACCAGCGTGCGGTCGAGCCCGTAATGGGCGGGCATCGACTGCCGCTGCGTGCCCTTCGGCGGGTCCTCACGGCGCGTGCGGAACAGCCTGGCGCCGATCTTCCTCAGTGGTTGGTCCCGCATCGATCCCTCCACGGCCGTTTGGAACCTGCACTGCCACCCTGACTCCCGCCGGGGGAGAACGCGCGGTCGTCTGACCCAGGCGGGTTACCTCTGCATTCCGGCGGCTCCTGGCATTCTGGGGGTGGGGCGGGGTGGGGTCGTGGTGCGGATACGGATCCGCACGGGAGGGGAGCGTGCCATGAGCGGGTCGCAGCGGGACGGGGTCGGCACAGGGCCGATGGGGCCCGAGCAGATGATCGCGGAGGCGCGGAAGGCGTTCTTCGTGATGTTCGGGTTCCTGGCGCTCGTCTGGCTGGTGCAGCTCGCCAACTTCGCCGACCACTACGCACTCTCGCGGGACTACGGGGTGGTGTCCGGCGACGTCGGCACGCTGCCCGACATCCTCACCGCGCCGTTCCTGCACTGGAACTGGGCGCACATCGAGAGCAACTCGGGACCGCTGTTCGTCTTCGGATTCCTCGCCGCCTACCGAGGGGTGGTCCGCTTCCTCGGGCTGAGCCTGCTCATCGCGGTGACCAGCGGCCTCACGGTCTGGTTCCTCGAGCAGGGCAACGTGGACACGGTCGGCGCCAGCGGCCTGATCTTCGGGTACTTCGGCTATGTCGTGGTGCGCGGACTCTTCGACCGGCACCTGATCGACACCCTGATCGGTGTCGTCATGGCGGCCTCCTTCGCCTACATGCTCACCGTGGCGGTGCCCGGGACACCGGGGGTGAGCTGGCTGGGACACCTCGGAGGGCTGATCGGCGGCCTGGTCGGGGCCTGGCTCTTCCGGGACCGACGCCCCCGGCCCGCCAAGGACACCCCCTCGGGCGGCGGCACCGGCCCGACCCCCCGCGGCGCCCTCAAGCCCCGCCCCGACAACCCCCGCGCTGACCTCCACAAGGAACTCGGCGACCTGGGCCTGCTCTAGCCCCTGCCTCGGTTTGCGCCAGGACCTGCCTCGGTTCGCGACGTCGGGGTGATCCGGAGTCGGCGACCCTCCCGCATGCGGCATGCCTCACTCCGGTGGGCCCGAATCGCACGGCCGTCCGTGGGTACGGGCCATCCGTGGGCCAGGACGGTGCCGTCATCCGCCCGGACGAGCACAAACCCGGCAACCTTGTCACATGCCCGTAGGGCACGTGATCGGGGGCTCCCAGGCCCTGTCAGCAGAAGGACGACCCTGGAACGAGGCATGCATGACCCAGGCGGATCGCAGGGGATCGGCCGGCGTGGCCACGAGACGGAGGAATGAAGGGACGGTCGTCGAGGAAGCGCCATTGCCGCAGGTGGCCCCCGTGACGCGGGTGATCGCGGCTGGGCCCGGCGCACGGAAGGACCGGCTCGCCGCGTTGGACGGGCTGCGATTCCTGGCGGCGCTGTCGGTGGTGCTCTTCCACTTCGTCGGCCAGACTCCCGGGGCGATGATGGTTGTCTGGGGGCGCCCGTACCGGAGCACCTTCCCCGAGCTGCACGGCTACTTCGCCTTCGGACGGCTCGGTGTCGACCTGTTCTTCCTGATCAGCGGGTTCGTCATCTGCATGAGCGCGTGGGGGCGCACCCCACGGGACTTCTTCATCTCACGCGTGACCCGTCTGTACCCGATGTACTGGATCGCGATCGTGGTGTCGGTGTGTTTCGTCTACTTCGCCGACAGCCCGTTCGGGCACCCCAACCCACGGCTGCTCTTCGCGAACCTCACGATGTTGCAGACCCCGCTCGGTGTGGCCAACCTGGACCCGGTCTACTGGACGCTCTGGCCGGAACTCTGCTTCTACCTCACGTTCGCGGTCGTGGTGTGGAAGGGCCTCACCCACCAGCGGGTGGTGATCTTCTGCGGGTTGTGGACGGTCGCCGCGGTGCTGGCGCCCGCCGCTCACATCCCGCTGCTCACGCTGATCGTGAACCCGACGTCCGCCCCGTACTTCATCGCGGGCATGGCCTTCCACCTCATGTACCGCTATCGGCCGACACCGCTGCTGTGGGGGATCGTCGCCATGTCGTGGCTGCTGGCGCTGCACTTCCTGCTGGTACCCCACGGCGGCCGCAACAACTGGGCCACCTGGTCGCCCTGGCGCGGCTGGCTGATCCTCCTGACCACGGTGTTCTTCCTGCTCGTCGGCGCCATCGCACTCGGCTGGACCCGTCGGATCCGCTGGCGCGGACTGACCGTCGCGGGCACGATGACCTTCCCGCTCTACCTGCTGCACGACACGATCGGAATGACCGTCGCGCACCACTACGGCGACCGGGTCGACCCCTCGGTCCTGGTCGCGGTCACGGTGAGCGCTCTGGTCGTACTGGCGTATCTCGTGCACCGGTTCGTCGAGCGCCCGATCGCGCTGGCCATGCGGCGCTCGCTGAACACCGCCGCGTTCGGACTGCCGGCGCCGACGCGGCGCTCCTGACCGGACGAGAACACGGCGGGCGGCGACCGCCGTTCGCCGCTGCGACGGGCGTCGGCCGCACCCTCGAGTCAAGAACGTGCCTGCCAGGAAGGCATGTTCGCGCTGGAAGGTCCTGTTTGGGCAAAGGGTTCGGCATCGACAGTTCAACGGTCTTGTCCTGTGCATGTCTCACTCGATGAGATGCACGGAGACCACTTCGTGCGACGCAGGACCACTCAGGACCACTAGGGGGATTCATGCACATAGCCCGTACCCGACGGAGCGTCGCGGCTTCCACGGCCGCCACCGCCGCTCTCGCCGCCGCCGCGCTGGCGACCGCCCCGCTGGCCGGCGTCACCGCCGCCGCACCCGCCGCCGTACCGCACACCAAGGCGGTCCCGGCCATCGCCGGGCACACCCTGGTCCATGGCGTGGCCAGCCCGCTCTCCAGTGAGCAGTGCCAGGCCAAGTGGCACATCGCCTGCTACAACCCGCTCCAGTACCGCACCGCGTACGACCTCAACGCGCTGTACCGCAAGGGCATCACGGGCAAGGGGCGCACGATCGTCATCGTCGACTCGTTCGGCTCCCCGACGATCCAGCACGACCTCGACGTCTACAGCAAGCAGTTCGGCCTGCGCAGCACCAAGGTCGACGTGGTCAAGTGGGGCAAGGTCCCCGTGTTCGACCCCAAGAACTCGGACATGACCGGCTGGGCCGGCGAGACCACTCTGGACGTCGAGATGGCCCACGCCGTGGCGCCCGACGCCAAGATAGTCCTGGTGGAGACGGCGGTCGCCGAGACCGAGGGCGTCACCGGTCTGCCGGAGATGATGGACGCCGAGAAGCACATGATCGACCGCGGCGTCGGCGACGTCATCACCCAGAGCTTCGGCGCCACCGAGGACACCTTCCCCGGTTTCGACAAGGGCGACTTCTCCAGCATCAAGAAGCTGCGCTACGCCTTCCAGGACGCGAACCGCAAGCACGTGACGGTCCTCGCCTCCTCCGGCGACGGCGGCGCCACCGACCTGAAGGCGGACGGCAAGACCTACTACGACAAGCCCGTCAACTCCTGGCCCTCATCGGACCCGTTGGTCACCTCCATCGGAGGCACCCAGCTCCACCTGAACGACAAGGGTCAGCGGGTCAAGCCCGACAGCGTCTACAACGACTACGGCTCGGGCGGCGGCGGCCAGTCCCACGTCTTCACCCGCCCGGCCTTCCAGAACGGTGTGAAGAAGGTCGTCGGCGCCCGCCGTGGCACCCCGGACGTGTCGCTGGCCGCAGCGGTCAACGGCGGCGCCTGGATCTACTCCAGCTACGACCCGACCGCCATCGGCTGGGACGTCACCGGCGGCACCAGCGAGGCCAGCCCGCTCTTCTCGGGCATCGTCGCCCTCGCCGACCAGGCGGCCGGCCATCGGGTGGGCAACATCAACGAGGCGCTGTACGACCTCTCCAAGCGCTCCGCCCACCACGACAAGAGCACCGGCATCGTCGACGTCAACGACGGCACCGACAACTCGTACGAAGGCGTCACCGGCTACAAGGCCGTCGGCGGCTACGACATGGCCACCGGTGTGGGCACCGTGGACGCCCTGCGCTTCGTTCCGGCCCTCGCCCGGGCGACCCACCGCGGCTGACACCACGCCGCCGCACCAGGGCTTCGCAGGGCTCCTTCCCTGAGACCTGCCTGCCATGAGACGGCCCGGGTTCCGTACCCGGGCCGTCCGCGGACTCGTGGAGTCCGCACAGCGTGCGCCCATGACCGTGGGCGTGCGCCGCCGTCGGTGTCGGGTGTGGATGTCAGACGGGCCGAGGCGTGATGCTCACCGCGCGGTAGTCGTAGCCGTCCTGTTCGAAGCCGGGGGCTTCCCATGTGAGGTCGACCTGCTGTCCGGGCGACAGTGTGCGGAAGCCGGCCGTCCGGACGTCGGAGAAGTGGCCGAAGCAGCCGCCGGGAGTCTCGGGCGAGTCGAGCACGCCCCACCCTTCCTCGTCGTTCCACTCGCGGACGATCGCAGTCACCATGGGTGGAACCCTACGGGCCAGCGGGCCCACGGCCTGGACCATGAGGTCCAACTCCTCCTCCGTGCGGCTCTCGTCGTGCTCGCGCACCGTGAACGGCGGAGTGCTCCGGCCGGGCAGTTCCAGTTGCAGTCCCCATTCCTCGATCAGGGGCCACACCTCGGCGAACCCGGAGCCTCGTGGGACGTGCCATCGACCGCCTTGACATTCCTGCCGCGCCTCCACCATGCTTGTATTAATGCATTAACACAAGCACACTGGGCACACTGTGGTCATGGAAGGTGATGTGGTCGAGTACCGGATCGACCGTGGCAGCGGCGTACCGGCCTACGTACAGATCGTGGAGCAGACCGAACGGGCGCTCCGGATGGGCACGTTGAAGGTCGGGGACAAGCTGCCCACGGCCAGGGAGGTGGTGGCGGCGACCGCCATCAACCCCAACACCGTGCTGCGGGCCTACCGCGACATGGAGCAGGCCGGTCTGGTCGAACTGCGCCGCGGGCTGGGGACCTTCGTGACGCGGTCGCTCGCGCGGCCCGGCGCGGAGGACGACTCGCCTCTGCGTACGGAGCTCACCGACTGGATGGCACGGGCACGGGCGGCGGGACTCGAACGGGCCGACATCCTCGCCCTGGTCACCGCCACCCTGGACACCTACGACAACGAGCGGGACAGCCACACCCCGGGCGACCGGGAGCGGAAGAGGAGGACGCATGACCGGGCCTGACGTGCCGGCCGCGCTGCGCGCCACGGGAGTCGGATTCCGGTACCGGGCGCGGGGCGGCTGGGCCCTGCGGGACTGCGAGTTCACTGTGCCCGGGGGCCGTATCACCGCCCTCGTCGGACGCAACGGCGCCGGCAAGAGCACCCTGCTGCACCTGGCCGGCGGCCTGCTGCGCCCCCGCACCGGGGAGATACGGGTACTGGACACCGCCCCGGGCGCTCCCGAGGCCCGCGCCCGGGTCGCTCTGCTCACCCAGGACAAGCCGCTCTACCCCCGCTTCACCGTGGCGGACACCCTGCGGATGGGGCAGAAGCTGAACTCCTCGTGGGACCAGGCCGCCGCCGAGCGGACCGTCGGCGAGGGCGACATCGCACTCGCCGCCCGCGTCGGCGAGCTGTCGCCCGGGCAGCGCACCCGTGTCGCGCTCGCCCTGGCGCTCGGCAAACGGCCCGAACTGCTGCTGCTCGACGAGCCGATGGCCGACCTCGACCCCGTGGCGCGACGCGAGATCATGGCGGCGCTGATGACCGAGGCCGCCGAGTGCGGCACGAACATCGTGCTGTCCTCGCACGTCCTGCCCGAACTGGAGCAGACCTGCGACTGGGTACTGCTGCTGCGGGACGGCCGCGTCGAGCTGAGCGAGGACGCCGAGGAACTGCGCGAGAGTCACGCCGTACTGACCGGACACGCCGACCAGGCCGACGCGCTGGCCGCGGGGCACACCGTCGTGCACCGCCGGTCCGGTGGCCGACAGATGACCGCCCTGGTACGGCAGCGCGGACCGCTGCGCGGCGACTGGCACGTCGAGCGGCCCAGCCTGGAGGACATCCTGGTCGGCTACCTCCACGCCGGCGACACGGTGCGCCCGGCCGGCGCCGAGCGGACGGAGGCTGCGGCGTGAAGGACTCCCTCCTCCGTGACCGTTCCCTCCGTACGGGTTCCCTCCGTACCGGTCCCGTCCGTGACGGTTCCCTCTGGAGCGGTTCCCTCTGGCTCGCGTGGCGTCAGCAGCGAGTGCTGGTCGCCATCGGCGCGGCCGTCCTGGCCGTCGCCACCGCGATCGCCGTGTACTCCCGCTCGGACATGCTGGACGCCCTGCACAGCGGGCTGTTCGACCACTGCGGCACCGGACCGCTGTCCTGCTTGCGCACCGACACCAGCCTGCCGCCCCTGATGCTGGACATCGCCCCGCTGAAGTACTTGGGGATGGTGAACATCGCCCTGCCCGTCCTGATCGGAGTCTTCTGGGGCGCCCCGCTGCTGGGCCGCGACCGGGAACTGGGCACGCACCGCATGGTCCTCGCCCAGGGCATAAGCCGCGGACAGTGGTTCGCCTCCCGGTTTGCCTTCGCCGCGGCGACCACGGCGGCCCTCTCCGGCCTGCTCGCGGGAGTGTTCGCATGGTGGCGGGGGCCCGCCGCCGACCGCAGCTACGGCCTGTTCTGGTACGACGTCACAGCCCTGAGCGGCTCGGGCCCGCGCGTCGTCGCGGCCGCCCTCTTCGGCCTGGCGGCCGGCACCCTGCTCGGTCTGCTGACCCGCCGGGTCCTGGCCGCGATGGGCCTGACCCTCCTGGTCACCGGGGCGATGACACTCCTGCTGGAGTGGGCACACAGGACGCGCCTGCTGGTCTCGCCGCACACGTACGTGAGCGCCGGCATCGTTCCCAAGGCGCCCATGGGCGAGAAGTGGTCGACCGGCCACTACGGCCTCGTCACCGCCTCCGGCCGCCACGACGACGTACTGAAGTGCCCCTTCCCCTCGGGCGCCGAGCTCAAGGAGTGCATGGCCCAGCACGGGTACGTCGCCCGCTTCTACGAGGCCAACCCGGCCGGTGACTACTGGACCTTCCAGTGGACCGACACCGCCGTCCTCGGCGGCCTCGCCCTCCTGCTCACCGCCGCCACCGTGCTGCTCCTGCGCCGCCGCGTCTGACCGCGGCGCGCCACCGCAACGGTCCCCCCTTCACCCCCTCACCCCCTCACCCCCTCACCCCCTCACCCCCTCACCCGGGGTTCCCTTTGCACGGAGGTCACTTCGCCATGCCCGCCGACGCCAAGCCACCGAAGAATCCGCGCGACGGCCGTTCCCAGGACATGGGGTGCGTCGCATGAGTCTGCGCCATGGAACAGCAAGGCAGATCCAGGAACACGGTGAGCCGAGTGGGCCCATCGACTCGAGTGGACCGCGGAGCGGGCAGGCGCGCCTGGCCGCGATAGACGGGCTCCGCCTGGTAGCAGCGGTGATGGTGGCCGCGTATCACTTCCTGGGGACGCCCACCCCGCACTTCTGGGGACAGACCGAGCTCAGGGATTTCGCCCCGTTACTGCATGAGACCAGCCGCTACGGCTGGCTCGGCGTCGAGTTCTTCTTCATCATCAGCGGATTCGTCATCTGCATGAGCTGCTGGGGGCGGACTCCCGCGCAGTTCACCGTCTCCCGGATATCACGGCTCTTTCCGGCCTACTGGTGCGCGGTCCTCCTGGTCGTCGTGGTCGTCCTGGTCGCACGGATGGGCCATTGGCCTGCCGCCGCGCACATCGATCCTCGTACCGTCCTGGGAAACCTGACGATGGTTCCGGGGCCGCTGGGGCTCAACCTGGTCAGCGGAGTCAGCTGGACACTCTGGGTGGAGGCTCGCTTCTACCTGCTGATGGCCGTGATGCTCATCTCCGGACTGTCCTATCGGCGGATGGTGGCCTTCTGCGGAGCCTGGCTCCTGGCCGGTGTCATCGCCCTTGAACTTCACTCATCACTGCTCAACGAATTCGTACTGACCCGGTACACCGGCCTCTTCGTCGCCGGGATCGTGCTCTACCTCATGCAAAGGTTCGGACAGAACCTCCTGCTGTGGCTTCTGCTGGGTTTCGCCTGGTGCTACGAACTCACCGTGCTCGAATTCCGGGTGGCCGACCACGCCACCACGTCCCCCGGCGAGGGCCGACCCTCCTGGGCCGTGTGCGCGGCCGTCATCACACTCTGTCTCGGGCTGCTGGCACTGGCCGGTGTCGGACCGCTGGCGAGACTGCAATGGCGTTGGCTGGTCACCGCCGGGGCGCTCACCTACCCCTTCTACCTCGTCCACCAGAGCATCGGAATTCCCCTGGCCAAGGGCTTGATCAAGGCAGTTCCGGGGCTGGGACCGCTGCCTTCGATAGCGGTGTCCATCATCTGCATGCTGGGTCTGGCCGCGCTCATCCACCTATGGGTGGAGCGCCCGCTCGGACGCTTCCTGAGGCACCGCCTGACACTTGACGTGCACCTGCGGGACCTCGCGGCGAAGCCGGCTCTCGTCCGCACGCGGTAGCGCGAGGCGAGACCACTCAGAAGCGACCCGCCGGACAGGCCCCACTCAACAAGTACCGCAACAACAACCCGATCCAGGGAAAGGTCTCGCATGCCCCTCAAGGTGCGAATACGACGGTCTCGCCTACTCATCGCCGTCGCGACAGCCGTGGCCGCCGCCGTGGCCGTCGCGCTGATCGTGGCCCTGACGGTCACGACCTACGATCACACCTCGCCGCGCGCCGCCCGCGACAAGGCATCGGGATCGGTGGCCGGGAACGTCGACTGCCGCAAGGCGAAATGTGTGGCCCTCACCTTCGACGGCGGCCCCAGCCCGACGACCCCCAAGCTGCTGGACATCCTGAAACAGGATGATCTGCACGCGACGTTCTTCGTACAGGGCAAGGGCCACATCGCGAAGTACCCCAAGATCCTGCGCCGCATCTCGGACGAGGGGCACGAAATCGGCAACCACACCTGGTATCACGAGGTTTTGACGGACATCGACGTGGACGACGCCCGTCAGGAGCTGACCCGGACACAGGACGCCATCGAGAAGATCACCGGCACCAGGCCCATCCTGATGCGTCCGCCGGAGGGCCACACCAACCGCAAGGTGGCCAAGATCTGCCAGGACTTGGGGCTGGCGCAGGTGCTGTGGAGTGTCACGGCCAAGGACTACGAGACGACCGACTCGGCCCTGATCACCAAGCGGGTGCTCGACCAGACTCACCGCGACGGCATCATCCTGCTGCACGACCTGCACAAAGGGACCGTGCCCGCCGTCCCGGGCATCATCAAGGCGCTCAAGCAGCGCGGCTACACCATCGTCACGGTGTCGCAGCTGCTCGCCCCCGCCAAGCCCCAGCCGGGGATGGTCTACCGGCCCTGAACAACCGCGACGGACCCACACCGTCAGGCAGCGACACGCGAGGCCCCTTCTCCTGACCTCCGCCCCCGTCGGGGCCCGACCCTCCCCGTGCTGACTTGCGCTCCTTGATCGTGAAGGTTAGGTGGGGGCCTTTCATGAAACTGGCGCGATTCTCGCCGCCGACCGCCGCAGCGCTGCTCCTGGGACTGACCGCTGTCATCGGTCCCGGCGCGGGCGACTCGTACGCGACATCGGACGTACCGTTGCCGACGCGGCGATCAGTACGGAGAACCTGACCGAGTCGGCTCGTTACAGCACGGGCCTGGGCACCCGTCCGGACTCGCTGGCCGTCGCCGGGGGCACTCTCTGGTTCGGGTACGGCACGGCCGGCGCCGGCGGCATCGGATCCGTCGACGGGTCCGGTACGGTCACTTCGCGGCAGGATTCCGGCACTTGGACAGCACCGCCGACGCTGGCGACGACCCCGACGCCCTCCGGCGTCCTCGCGGCCGCCGTACAGACGGGCGACACCTCCGCCTTCGTCACGTACCGGGCCGAGGGCGGTGCGCTGACCCGGCAGGCCGCGAAGGCGCTGCCCGTCCCCGACCTGAGTGACTTCGCGGTGACGGCGGACGGGCTGCACCTGGCGGTCTCGTCCCCGGCGTACCCGAGGGGCGACCGGTACGGCACCTCGGATCTGGCGGCGGACGGGCGATTCGCCATGCCGGTGGGCCCCGGTGCTGTCGCCGTAGCCCCGGACGGCACCATGGCCGACGGCGTGGGCGACCACGGGTTCGAGTCCTTTCCGGAAACGGGCGAGGGCTACTACCACGAGTACGACTTCGGATATCCACTGCGCCTGGCCGCACACGGCCTTGCCTGGGCACCCGACGGAAGCCGGCTCTACACCGTGGGCGTGGACGCCTCCGGGGGAACACCGACGCTCCGGACAACTCGTGACCCGGAAACCGCGTGGGTCCATCTCTACGGAAGCTCGAGCACCACTCCGCTCGCCCCTGGCCTGCTGCATTGGCGTCACCGGCGTCACCGGGTTGGGGGACTGCGCCATCGCCCGTCGGGCCGGACATGCCGGATAAGTGCGACTATCGCACCGGGGTGACATGGCGACTCCGAGCCGTCACCACACCTGGCAGGAGGACCAATCGATGAACCTCACTCTGAAGCGCCTGCTCGGCGTCACCGCGGCGGTGGCCATGGGCGCGACGGCCCTGCTCGGCACCGGCGTCGGCACGGCCGACGCCGCCGGCCGCGTGCACTGCGACCGGGCCGAACAGGACATGTGGAGCAGCGGGCCCAGTCGTAACCTGACCGCCCACCACTGCAACCTCCCGGACAACAAGCACCGCTGGTACACCATCGAGATCGACACCCTCGTGCGGACCCACTACAAGAGGGACACTCTGGACGGAGGGATCGACGGGACCAAGACCCTGCACAACAGAACCATCAGGTGCATGGGCTATATCTCCAGCAAGGGTGCGGTGAACTGGTTCGGATGCCCGCCCAACTGACACACCCGCCGCAGCTGTGACTGACTCCGAGACAGGGGACGGCGGACGCGGTGTCCTTGATCCATCGGTGCGGTTGCGGCACGGCGCCTGAAACGACGAAGGGCCGGCCTGAGAGGGAAACCCTCCCGAGCCGGGCCCTTCTTCTCATGCACGGCCTAGCCGTTGACGCAGACGTTGCCCGTCGCCGGGTTGAGCAGTCCGATGACGTTCACGGAGTTGCCGCAAGCGTTGACCGGGATGTCCACCGGTACCTGCACCACGTTGCCGGACAGCAGACCGCCCGAGCCCGTCGCGGTGCCCACCGCTGTCGCTCCCTTTTTCTTGACGGTCAGGGTCGCGGGGGCCGGGGGATTCAGTCCGACCGTGGTGATCGCTTCGGGGCGGTTCACGTAGGTTCCCGCCTTGTCGGCGGTGACGTTCACCGTGACCGTGCAGGACTTCTCGCCGGCGGCCAGGTCGCCGCCGTCCAGAGCGACGGAAGCACCCCCCGCCGTCGCGGACACCGTGCCGTCGCCGCAGGTCGTCGACGCGTTCGCGTTCGCGGCCACCTTCACCCCGGCGGGCAGGTTGTCGGCGAAGCTGAAGTCGTTCTTCGCCGCCAGTTCACTGGTGTTCGTCACCGTCATGGTGAGCGTCGACGTGCCGCCCTTGTCCACGGTGGCAGGGCTGAACGCCTTGTCCAGTTGCGGAGTCGCGTCCAGGATCCGGATGTTGTCGAATGCGTGGTCGTTGCCGAACCAGTCGCCTTGCCCATTGACCATCTTGATGCCCAACTGGCTGTCGTTGAACAACACGGCTCTGTTGCCGGCGAACGCCCCGGCCTTCAGCCCGCTCCCTCCGGGATAGGGCTTGGAGTTGGGATCGGTGCAGGGATTGATGGGGGTGGTGAAGGTGGGGATGTCCGACCCGTTGCCGGTCAGATAGAACTTCAGCAGCGGAGGAGCCGCTGAGTCGCAATTCACGGCGGCCGCGTCCACCGCGAAGGTGATGTAGCGGTTCGGCTTCGCGATCGGGATCGGCTGTTCGGTCCGGAACTCCACCCGGTCGGTGCCAGGCGACACCCAGTTGGTGTAGGCCGCGACCACGTGGTTGGTCGGCGGATTCGTTCCGCCCACCTGGCCCAGCGCATTGGCCATGTCCTTCAATACCGCCGGGCAGTCAGGCTGATCGGCGCCGGTCTGGTCGAGGATGATTCCGTTGCACTGCCCGTGGTCAAGCCATGAGGGGTCGGCTGTGTATGTCTCGTTGAACGGCGGAGCGCCGACGTAGTCCTCCAGGAAGACCGGAGTCTCGCCTGCCTTCTCGAAGTCTTCGGCGAACACCGTGGCCGGGGCCTGCGGGGCCCCCGGAGTGCCAGGTGCGTGCAGGGCGTTCACACCCGGCGACATGACCAGGGCCTGGGCTTGAGAGGTCAGCGGGGCACTCGCGATCGCAAGTGCTACCAGGGGCACCGATGCGGCGCGCGTGCGCCAGGAAGGCTTGACTGCGGAAATCTCCACCATCTCTTTTCCAATCACCACGACGAACAAGCAACAGCGGGAATGGGCGGAAACGGCGCAGCCCAGACCATCAGCGATGCACCTCGACAGGCGGGTCGCCGACATTCCAGCACGCGCCCTCAAGAGAAGGCGACCGGCGAGCACGGCGACTGCATCTTTCACCGAATTGGTCGCACTCGGAGCCAACCCTGTAGATGCGTATCGGAATTTGATCCGGTAAATCCTACGAGTGTCGATTCCTTGGGTGGCGGGGGGATTCGGGAACCCGGTGCCCTCCGCATTTCCCTGGCAAGTGCCTCGCGGGCCGCGCCGCTTCCCTGAGAGACCGGCCGCTACTGGACGTTGGTGGTGCGGTACCCGGGACACGGCCGTACGGTGCGACATGTGACCGGAGGGCCGAAGACTGCGAGGAACAGTCTTCGGCCCTCCGGCTGGGTGTAGCGGCCGTGCCGGCTGTGACGACGGGTGGCGGAGGGTGTGGGCCTCCGCGTCACAGCACAGCTTCCGAGCGGGCTAGTGGTGGCCGAGGTAGCGGTCCTGATCGCGGTGCCGGTTGTTGTACCAGCCGTGGTGCTCGTTCCGGCCCTGGCCCCAGCCCCAGCCCCGGTTGTGGTCGCGGTCGTGGCCCCGGTTCCAGCCCCAGCCACGGTCCCAACCCCGGCCGCGGTCGCGGTCGTGGCCCCGGTTCCAGCTCCGGTCCCGGTCCCGGTCGCCGAAGTGGCCGTCGTGGTCGTGGTCGCTCCTTTGACTGTGCGAGTAACCCCTCCCGTTGTCGTGGTCGTGGCCGGTTCCGGCGGCCAGGGCCGGCATGGCGGCCGCGCCGACGAGTACGCCCGAAGCCACACAGGTGGCGATCAGGCGGAACGTCGTACGAGAAACAGACATGAATCTGTCACCTCACGTTCGTGCACACCGACCCCGGTCGGGGCCGGGCGTGCAATCCGTAATTCCCGGCTCGGTGCCGAGGCCCCACACTGTGGTCCTCCACGGCGACACCAGACCAAGGAAACGATTCGCGTTACAAAGTGCAGATATATCCGTAACTCTCCCTTGTATGGGCCATTGACGCTGGGGAGGGGCCTGGGTGTCGGCCCTGTCGTAGCTTGGAATCACGCCGAGAGCAGGAAAAAGAGCAGCTGACGGTCCGTGACACTCCTGGCTGTCTCGCTGCCGCACGTCCTTCGAACGGCCCAACGGCTTCAGTAACGAGGGGGGCCTCTGTTCGGGGGACCCGTCGCGGTCCGCGGCGATCCGGTCGATCGGTAGCGGGGTGTCGTCGTGATCAGGCCCCTGGTGCCCGTGTCGCATCCACCGGGTGAGCCGGTCGTCAGACCTGGATACGAAAGGGCGCCTACGGCGATCCGCAGGCGCCCTTCTCTCCGTGCCCCGGCAGGATTCGAACCTCCGGCACCGCACGATCGGCGAGCTTGGTCGTCTTCGCCCGCGGCGGCTCCGGCCTCCGGCGCACCCGCGACTCAAGCCCCAGCTCCTCACCACTCTCGGGGCCTCTTTGAGGACACCGAAGGGTTTCTCCTGGCCGAGAAGATGCGGTCCGGTACGCCCATCAGACCGCTCTGCGCGATCATTACGAGCAGACCGGCGGGGTAACCCGGTTCACTCGAACAGCAGCGGGGAGGGCTCGCCATGGTTCTTTCCCACCTGCTCCCGGAAGACATGCTGAGGGCCTGCTGCCTCGGCTTCGCGGAGACGCTGACCGCGCGTGCCGAGCTGGAGGCCGGCAGTCAGGCAAAGATGCTGTCGGACCACGTCGGGCTGCTCGCGGACGGTACAGCCTGATGGATTCCTGGTTCCTTGCGGTGTTCTTCGTGGGCTTCGGGCTGCCCTTCGTGCGTGTCCAGAAGGGCCGACGTCTCCTCGGCCTGATGAAGGCCTCCACCGCCACGGGAACCCTGTGCTGCCTGCTGGGCTGGTGGCAGGTTGTCTTCGCTTTCCCGGATCAGGCATGTCCCGACTTCGACTACATGCGCCCCGTCGTCCACTTCGACCGCTACGAGAGCGGCGTTTTCCCGCCGTGGGCCACCTGCTACTGGGACGACGGTCAGCAGAAGGAACTCGTGAGCGGCTGGGTCAATCCACTCCTGTTCACCTGTACAGCCGTGTTGACCGGCTGCCTGGTGACGCTGACGGTCGTCGCCTACCGCCGCTGCCGGAATGGACAGACACGTTGAGCGACACCGCTCGCATACCCACCCGACGTCAGGCCCTCGGCCTCACCGCAGGCATCACCGCGGGGCGATGTACGACGCGGTCAACCACGGCCGGCTGGAACCCCGCCGCCTGCGCAGACTCCTTGCCGCGACACCCCTGACCGCCGCGTGCGGCCGACGGACGGATCGTCCTCGCGGTCGATGTGAGCGACTGGCCGCGGCCCGACGCACCCACCAGGCCGGACCAGTTGTTCTGCCACGTCCAGGTCCACGGCCGCTTCATCACCCGCATACAGGGCACCCACACCGCCGCGACCGCCATTGGTGCCCTCGAAGCGCGTGGCCGGCCGGAGGGTCGGCAGGGGCGCCGCGGAAGGCGTGTGGACCGCCAAGTACCCCATCCAGTAAATGGTTGATCAAGGGCCGCTGAGGTTGTTCGAGGCGGTGTTACGCTCCGCGTGCTCTGCGGTTCTGTGCCGCAACAACGGGGGATGGACGGCCGGTTGTGCCGGAATGACGGGCAACTACCGTACGCACGAGCGGATTCACGCGCGTTGACCCCGCCGCGAGCGTAGGCACTCGACACTGACCGGTCGGCCCGGCCCGGCCCAGCTCGAAATGAAGACACCTGTGAATCGAACCGTGCACCAACGCGGCTGGCTCGCGCTTCTGCTGGCCGGCGCGGTGATGGTAGCGCTACCGGCGGCAGCAGCCGCCGACGAGACCCCGATCGACCCGGCACTGCCGACGCCCACGGTGCCGGTCGGTTCGAACTGCGGCAGCGACAGCGGCCCGGCCTGGACCACCGTCTCCAGTCCGCCTCCCGCGGGCATGACCGTCTCCATCGGCGTACCGCGGCCGACGGTGAACGGGGTGACGTATCAGGGAGTCGTCCACGCGTGGGACGTGGACGGTTCGCAGGCGGCGGACGGGTCCGTCACCGGGCTGCCGGTGCTCTCCCAAACCGTGTACGTCCCGCTGCCCTTGTCGGACGGGCACACCTACGGCTGGCACGCGTCGACTTACAACGGGACGGCGTACTCGAATCCGTCGACGCCCTGCTACTTCAGGGTGGACGGAAGCGCGCCCCTCGCCCCGGTCGTCACCAACCCGGACTTCCCCCCGGTGGGCAGCCCGGGAACGCCCACGAAGGCTGCCGGGCAGCTCACCACGTTCAGCTTCGGCTCCAGCGACTCCCTGCCCAGCGGGTGCGCCGAGGCGGGAGCTTCGGACTGCCGGGCCAGCGGCCTGGACCACTTTGAGTACGCCCTCGACCGGGAGCCCGGCTCGGGCGCCGCTCAGGTTCCGGCCGACGCCGAGGGAAAGGGGAGTCTGACGACCGCCCTGCCCTGGGGTGTCCACACCTTGAGCGTCGTCGGGGTCGACGCGGCCGGGAACCGGTCGCGGCCGACCGGGTACGAGGTCTCGGTTCCGTGGCAGCTCCCGCCCCCGAGTCCGCCCACCCTCGTCCTCACCGCCCCGGCGACATCCGGCCGGGCGGCCCAACTGGACGTCTCCGGCCAGCTGTCGGCGGCTCCGTACCCATCTGGTGAGGCGGTCCACGTCGTCAAGAACGACCTGGCCCATCCCGCGGGCGTGACACTGCCCGATGCGCCGTTGTCCGCCGACGGCACCTTCCACATCGCCGATGTCCCGCGGGTCGGGGGAGCCAACACATACACCGTGACCTACCCGGGTGACTCCGCCCACCAGGCCGTCAACGCGTCCGCGACCGTCCAGGTCTCCCGCAGCGCCACCGCGGTGTCCATCACCACCAACGCTCCGTCGTACGCCTACGGCGCGACCGCGAAGGTCACCGCCCACCTCGGCACGACCTACAACGGCCGTACTCTCGCGGTCTACGCCCAGCCTTACGGTGGTAAGAAGGCGCTGATCACGACCGGCACGGTGGACAGCCACGGCAACCTGGCCGCGACCTACAAGCTCACCCGCAAGACCACCTTCACCGCAGCTTTCGCCGGTGACTACCGCTACGCCCCTGCCACGACTTCCAGTACCGCGTCGGCCTACGCCAAGGTGTCCGAGTCGCTGAGCGGCTACTACGGGAGCACCCACTACGGCAGCCTCCTCTACCGGGTCTACCACCACACCGCCAAGGCCAAGCTGAACGCCACGGTCACGCCCGACAAGGACGGCCAGTGCGTGCGATTCCAGACCCAGCGGTACTACGGCGGTTCCTGGCACACGCAGAGCACCTCCTCTTGCCACACGCTCAGCACCACGAGCGCCGGCTCTGCGACGCTGAGCCTGACCAAGGCGGTCAACAGCAAGTTCCGTATGCGGGCCGAGTACGTCCACAGCAGCAAGGACACCGGCAACCTCAGCACTTGGGGCGCATGGCAGTACTTCATCGTCAGGCAGTGACGCACAAGGCGCCGGGTCCCCGCTGAGGGGGTGCTCGGCGCCGGTCAGGAAGCCCGTCGGCGTCACGCGTGTACACAGAGCAAAGGGCCGGCCTGGGAGGGAAACCCCTCCTGAGCCGGCCCTTCATCGTGTGCCCCGGCCTTGGCCACGCCACCGGCTGGTGTGGTCGGCCGGATGCCACGGCCGTCCCGTGACGGGAGTGCCGGAGCGCCGTGCCTCGGAACTCTCTGCTTCGGAATCCGCGGCCATTCGCGGCCAGTTCAGGCGCCTACCTGGGCGAACGGTGCGCGGTCAAAGATCAAACCGAGGCGGTGGGGAGGGGCTGTTCGGTCCAGATGGACTTGCCTGTGCGGGTGTGGCGGGTGCCCCAGCGTTGACAGAGTGCGGAGATGAGCTGGAGGCCGCGGCCGCCCTCGTCGGTGGCGGAGGTGTGGCGGATGTGCGGTGTGGTCAGGCTGGCGTCGGAGACCTCGCAGATCAGTGCGCGGCTGCGGAGCATGCGCAGCCGGATGGGGCCGCAGGCGTGCCGGATGACGTTCCCGACCAGCTCGCTGACCAGGAGTTCGGTGGTCATGATCAGGTCCTCATCGGCCAGGTCCCAGTTGGTGAGCTGGGCGCGGACCAGCTCCCGGGCCTGGCCCGCCGCCACCGGGTCCTCCGGCAACGGCCACTCGGCGACGTTCTCCGCGTCCAGCGGGTGGGTGCGGACCAGCAGCAGGGCGGCGTCGTCTATCAGCTCGCCGTGGGCGGGAAGGAGTGCGGAGGTGATGGTGGCACAGAGGGCGTCCAGGTCGGACGCGTCCGCCGGTGAGGTCGGCATGGTGTTCACGGACTGAAAGAGGAGCTCGGCGAGGCGGCTCATGCCGGTGGTGACATCCCTGTCCTTGCTCTCGATCAGGCCGTCGCTGTAAAGGGCGAGCAGGCTGTCGGCGGGCAGGAGGGTCTCGAGGGCTTCGAAGGGCGGAGCGGCCACCCCCAGTGGCGGGTCGGGGGTCATGGTCAGGAAGGTGACGGTGCCGTCGGGGTGGGCCACCGCCGGGGGCGGCTGACCGGCGCTGGCGTACGACAGACGCCGGGTCACCGGGTCGTAGATGCCGTACAGGCAGGTCACGAAGGCATCGGTGCCCAGCTCGCCGACGATGTCGTTGAGGTGGCCAAGGATTTCGTCGGGCGGCAGCTCCAGCTCCGAGAGGGTACGGACGGCCGTGCGGAGCCTGCCCATGGTGGCGGCCTCGGCCATGCCGTGGCCCATGACGTCTCCGATCACAAGCGCCACCCGGGCCGCGGAGAGCGGGATCACGTCGTACCAGTCGCCGCCGACGTCGGCTCCCTGCTTGGCCGACTGGTAGCGCGCCGCCGCCGTCACCTCGGGCAGCTTGGGCAATGCCTGCGGCAGCAGGCTGCGCTGGAGCGTACGGGCCCGGGTCGTCGCCTCGTCGTAGAGCCCGGCCCGCTCCAGGGCCTGCGCGATCAGTCCGCTGAGAGCGGTCAGCAGCGTTCGTTCGTCATCGTCCAGCACCCGCGGTCGGCCGAAGGAGATCACCGCCGCGCCGATGTCGCGCCCTGATGCAGTCAGCGGCAGAACGGCCCACGCCTGCTTGCCGCTCTCCCGGACCATGATCTCGGTCTCCGGGTACCGCTTCAGGATCTCCTCCGGGGAGGAGATGAAGAGGGTGGTGCGGGTGCGCAGGGCGTCCCCCACCGGGTTGGCGGCGTCCCTCACTGTCCAGTGCCCGTCCAGCAGTCGGGTGAAGCGCTCCGAATACCCACGGGAGCCGACCACGGTCAGCCGGTCGCCGAACACGTCGAGCATGACGAGTCCGGTGGCCCCGAGGGGTGTCATCACGCCTTCGGCCACC
Source organism: Streptomyces sp. NBC_01450 (assembly GCF_036227505.1). Classification (NCBI taxonomy): domain Bacteria; kingdom Bacillati; phylum Actinomycetota; class Actinomycetes; order Kitasatosporales; family Streptomycetaceae; genus Streptomyces; species Streptomyces sp. NBC_01450. The sequence goes on from NZ_CP109480.1 coordinate 6,578,442, forward strand.
GCCGCCATCACGTCCTGGGCCGTGACAGCCTCGGCCAGCTCCCGTGTGATCCGCTGCACCAGGGCCGCCCGCTTCCCGGCCGCCCGCTCCGCGGCGGCCCGCTCGACCTCCCGTAGATGTCGCTCGGTGGTGTCGGTGATATAGAGCGTGAGGCCTTCCGGCACCGGTACCAGCCGCAGGTGGTACCAGGACGTCCCGTCCGACCCCGGTACGTCGAATCCGGCCGGCTGGCCCTCGGCAGCCGTGGCCCGGCACCGTTGCTCCAGCCCCGGCACGGCACGTACCGCGGGAATGTCCCACAGCAGGGCTCCGGCCACATCTCCCGCGGCGCCGAAGAGCCGCTCGGCGGCCTGATTGAGGAATCCGATGCGCCAGTCCGTGTCCAGGGAGACGAAGCCGTCGCTCATGTGTCGCAGCGCCCGCCCCACCGACTCGGCGGCGGCGTGCGTTTCGCTGCTGTCCCGGAGGGTGCCGATCACCTTCACCGGCATCCCGTCCTCGTCCGTGATCGTCCGGGCACGGGCCTCGATCCAGAGGTATGTGCCGTCCTGGCGCCGGATCCGGTACTCGTTCTGGAAGCCGCCGCGCATCTGGATACCGGTGTCGAAGCCGGCTACCGCCCCTGGCAGGTCGTCCGGGTGGATCAGCTCTGCCCACGCTTCGATGCCGCCGCTCATCACCTCCGGATCGACGCCGGCCAGTACCTCCACGACGGGCCGGTCGGAGGTCAGCTCGCCGGTGCGCAGGTCCCAGGTGTACGTGATGGAGGGCACCGCTTCCACGCCCCACGGGAGGACGTCCTCCCGCGGTCCCGGCCCGTTCTCCAGGGCGCGCAGCAGGGTGGGGGACGGATTGAGGATCCCGGACGACTTGAGCCTCCCGGACATCCAGGTCGCCACCTCGTTCAGAAACGCGCGCTCCGCCGCGCCGGGCTCGGTGCCCGGGGCGAAGAGGACGGAGAGCGCGCCGCGTCGCCGGCCACCGCCCGGAATGGGGACGGCCAGGTGACCGATGCCGGCGGGGAGTCGGGAAGGCCACAGGGCGGCGGGGTCCCGGCCTGGCACTGGGTCGGGCGGGGCCAGGTCAGGCTGCCAGGTGATGGTGTCGTTGCGGGCGGCGCTGCTGGGCGGTGCCGTGCCCCGTACCGGGATGATCAGCCAGGGCCGGGTCATCGACTCCGGCAGGCCACTGTCGGCGACCAGGTAGAGGATGCCGCTCATGCCGCCGCCCGGGAGATGCACCATGCCACCCAGGCCCTGCACCTCGGCTACCGCCTGCTGGAGCGCGGTCAGCAGCACTTCGACAGTGCGCCGGTCCTCGTTCACGGCGTCGAGCAGCTGCATCCGCATGCGGTGTCGCTCCAGGGGCCGTACGGTCTTGGTCCGCAGGCCTTGCGGCTGGTGCAGTGGATGGGGGACGTGGGGTATGGACGGGCCGGTGTTGTCCGCTTCGCCGCCTCTGGTGTTCACCACTGCCGACTGTCGCCTCCGCTCACCGCTTGGGTACCCGCTGGGCCGCATGTGATCGGATGTGGACCTGCAGCGATCTATACGCAGCCATTTCGTGCTAATCGGAATAACTTAGGCGATTTCATCGCCATGGGGAACCTTTCTTATCCGATCAACCCCGAATCCGTTCGCGGAGCGTCTGCGTAGCGGCGCCACTGGTGAGCGGTGCGAAATCGCGCGTCGCAGGGACAGTTGGCCGAGGAGGGGGACGTCGTGTGCGTTGCGTATGGAACATGGTGTGGGTGAGCGGCGCTCACCGTGTCTCCTCGGTCCCGGCCTGCTCGTGGTTGCCCAGCGCCGCCAGATCGCTTTGCCGGCGTTCAGGGCCTCGTCGGCGAGGCGGGCGAAGTCCCCGCCGGGCTTGTGGCGGCCGGATTCCATGTGGCTGACGTAGGACGAGTCGAAGTCCATGGCCTGAGCCAGTGCCCGCCTGGACATGCCGCGCATTTTCCGCCGATGTGCCAGTTCAGCCGTGACGGTCCTCGGCCGCCTGCTCGCCGGTGATCTCTTCGTCCGCGCGCCTTTCGAAGCCCCGCCACGCGTCGTCGTCAGCGAGCCCGCGTCAACGGTGAGCGATCTCGGCTCACCGTCCCGTCACGGGGCACGTCGCCGCCGACCTCGACCGGCTGTCGGCGGATTCGGGGGCGGGCCGGCCACGGTGTTCTCCGGCACGCGAGCGGTGGTCTGCCCCGGGTCGGACGGAGTGGGGTTACCGGACCGCGTGCAGGCCCGACGGGTGCGCGGGTGGGTCGAGCCAGGCCGCCTGAAGCTTGCCATCCCATGGTCCCAGGAGCACTGTGGATACTGCCTGCGACAAGAGATCAGAGACCACCATGCACACCTGGGGCAGGCGGAACACTCGCCAATTCACCGGTGCTCGCTTGGACGTGTCCGCCGCGGCAGGCGTGCTGGACCGGGACGGCTGCGTGACCCACTGGAGCAGTGGAGCGCAGGAACTGCTCGGATACCCCCCTGTTGAAATCATCGGCAGGCCGGTGGACGACCTGCTGACGGCAGAGGGAACGCTGCGGCACCGCGACGGCCTCCCGCTGCACGCGCAGGCGCACTTGTGCCCGCTGCAGGACACCGATCGGGATTGCGGCTTCCTGCTCCTGCTGACGGCCGTGCCCGAGGCCGCGACAGGCACACCACGGGATGCCCTGCTCCCGCAGTGGATATTCGAGCAGCAGCCGCTCGCCGTTGCCATCTGCGACCTCGACGCGCGCCTGCTGCGCGGGAACCAGCCGATGCTTGGAGTGGGGGGCTTTTCCGAGGAGGAGGCCCGCGGCCGGCGCCTGACCGAGATTCTCCAGGGCAACGCGATCGAGGACGTGGAGCGGCGGGTCCTTCGAGTGGCCCGGACCGGGAAAGCGGAAGCGGCGGAGCCCATCGTCAGGCTCCCCGGGGAATCCAAGGCTCACGCCTGGGCCATGGACGTCTTCCCGCTCAAGGACGCGGACGGCTCGGTGCGTGCGGTGGGCGTTACGGCGTCCGACTACTCCCAGCAATACGACTCCAGAGAGCGCATCGCCTTGATCAGCGAGGCCAGGACCCGCGTGGGTACGAGCCTGGACATCGTGGGAACCGCACGAGAATTCGCGGAACTCGCTGTCCCTCGCTTCGCCGACTTCGTCAGCGTGGACCTTCTGGAGCCCGTCTTCCAGGGGGAGCTGCCCGCGCCCGTCCTTCCTCGGGGTGTCACTGCCCTGCGCATGGCGGCATACCAGTGGGCCGCCGGGCACGCGCTCGATGCGGTGATCAGCGCTACGGAAGTGCACACCCATCCATGGTCGTCGCCGGTCGCGCGGTGTCTGGCCGAGAACCGGGCCGTTCGTCACAGCACCAAGGATCCCGAGGTCATCCGTTGGCTGGCCGAGGATCCCGTTCAGGCGTCGCTCGCGCAGACGTTCGGCTCCCACTCGCTCATCGCTGTGCCGATCCGTGCTCAGGGCGTTTCCCTCGGGGTAGCCCTGTTCGTCAGGTACGAGGCCTCGCATGAAGAAGCCTTCGGCCCGGACTGCATGGCGATCAGCGAGGACCTCGTCGACCGGCTCGCGATCTGTTTGGACAACGCTCGCCGGTTCACGCGGGAGCGCGGCATCGCGCTCGCACTGCAGCGGGCCTTGCTTCCCCGGGAGTCGACCGTGCACCCCGCCGTGGAGACGGCCGCCCGATACCTGCCTGCGGGCGGCGGTGCCCAGGCAGGCGGTGACTGGTTCGACGTGGTTCCCCTCCCCGGAGCACGAGTGGGCTTGGTGGTCGGCGACGTCGTCGGACACGGCATCAACGCCTCTGCGACCATGGGCCGCCTGCGTACCGCCGTGCGCACCCTCGCCGACATCGACCTGCCGCCCGAGGAACTCCTCACTCACCTCGACGACATCATCACCCACACCGCGGGTGAGCAAGGTGGCGAGCCCACCGGTGAGATCCCCGGCGACATCGGTGCCACCTGTCTGTACGCCGTTTACGACCCGGTCTCCGGCACCTGCTCCCTGGCCCGCGCCGGCCACCCCGCCCCCGTACTGATCCACCCGGACGGCACCAGCAGTGTCATCGACATGCCCTGTGGCCCTCCGCTGGGACTCGGCAGTCTGCCGTTCGAGGCGGCGGACGTCATCGTGCCTGAAGGGGGCCTGCTGGCACTGTTCACCGACGGTCTCCTCACCACCCGGGATCGCGACGTCGACGAAGGGTGCTCCGACCTGCGCAGTGCCCTCACCCTCCCGGCCACCTCGCTCGATGCTCTGTGCGACGCCGTCCTGGACACCCTGTGCCCGGAACCGCATGCCGACGACATCACCCTGCTCCTGGCGCGCCCCTGCGTGTTCGACGAGGACCGCCTCGCCAGCTGGGACCTGCCCAGCGATCCCGCGGTCGTCGCCGACGCTCGCCGGCTCGCAGCGGAGCAGCTCGCCCTGTGGGGACTGGCGGAGGCCACGTTCGTCACGCAGCTGGTGGTGAGCGAGCTGGTCACCAACGCGATGCGGCACGCCGGAGGGCCGATCCGGCTGCGGCTCATCAAGGGTGAGACGCTGATTTGCGAGGTCAGCGACGGAAGCAGCGTCAGTCCTTATTTGCGCCGGGCCCGAGTGTTCGACGAGGGCGGCCGCGGCCTGTTCATGGTCGCCCAGTTCACCAAGCGCTGGGGCACCCGCTACACCCGCACCGGCAAGACCATCTGGGGCGAGCAGGTGCTGCACATGCCGTAGGTACGGCAATTCGGCCGGGCCACTGTGATGTGCGAATGACCGTTGCCGACCGCTCGCTTCCGGCACGGCCGAGGTATGAGCCACTACCGCTGCAGACGCCGGTGCCGCTGTTCACAAACCTGTTCATAATGGAAAGGCAGCAGCTTGGAGCACTCGTGATGCCGGATCCCATGCAGGCCGGGGAGCGGACGGCTGCGGTCGGAGAGGCCGCGGCATGGTGGAATCTGTTGCCCGTCGCCTTGATCGTCTCCGACGGCACCGGACGGATCAGACAGTGGGCGAAGGCAGCCCCCGAACTGCTCGGCTACGCCACCGATGAGGTCATCGGCCGTGACCTCACCGATCTCGTCCTCCCCGACCATCGCCGGGAGGCACGCGCCGTGCACGATGCGGTTGCCGCTGGGCGCAGCGTGACCGGGCGATTTCCGATGCGGCACAAGAACGGCTCCACCATCGGGATGGAGGTGTGGGCGTGCCCCGTGGCCGCACAGGGCGGGGAAGGGTGGGACGTACTGCTCCTGGCCGCCGATGCCCGTGAAGCGCGTCAGACCCGTGAAGCGCGTGAGCTCCGCGAAGTCGATGGCCCGCTGGACACGCTGTTCGCCCGCTCGCCGGTGGGACTGGCGATCTTCGACACCGAGCTGCGGTTCCAGCAGATCAATCGCGCCCTGGAGGCGATGAACGGGCTACCCGCCGCGGCGCACATAGGCCGCCGACCGTCGGAGGTGCTACCCGGGGTCAACAGCGAGCAGATGGAAGCGGCGATGCGTCGGGTGCTGGTCACCGGTGACCCCGTGGTGAACTTCCGCCGTATCGGCCGCACGCCCGCCAGCCCCGACCACGAGCGCGTGTGGTCCTGCTCCTACTTCCGCCTGGAGGACGCGGAAGGCGAACCGCTGGGGATCAACGCCTCGATCATCGATGTCACCACCCAGGAGAAGAGCGAGCGGGAGGCCGCCGCCGGCCGTCAACGCCTGGCGCTGCTCAACGAGGCCACGCTGCGGATCGGCACCACTCTCGATGCGGCCCGCACGGGACAGGAGCTGGCCGACATCGCCGTGCCCCGCCTCGCCGACATCGCCACCGTCGACGCCCTGGCCGACCTCACCGAAGCCACCGAGCCGATGACCAGCCTGTGGGGCGGCGCCGCTCTGCGCCGCCTCGGCAAGGCTCCCGCCCGAGATCACGCGGCCGCCGACATCCTCACCCCCGTCGGCCGCACCTTGCACTTCCCCGCCGGCGCGCCCTACGCGCAGGCTGTCATCGACCGTCGGCCCTTCCTCCTGCGCCGCATCGACGCCCGTGCCGTCGCCCAGGCCGCACGCTACTCCTCGATTCCCGAACGGCTCCGGTCCCTGGGCGTGACGTCGATGATGATGGTGCCCCTCACGGCCCGCGGCCTGGTTCTCGGCGTCGCCACCTTCCTGCGGGACGGCGACCGGCCTGCCTTCGACGCCGCCGACCTCGCGCTCGCCGGCGATCTGGCCGCCCACGCCGCCGTCTGCATCGACAACGCCCGGCTGTATCACCGCGAGCACGACGTCGCGCTCACCTTGAAGCGCAGCATGCTTCCCAGCCTCCCGAAACCCCCGGCGGGCATCGAGATCGCCCACTGCTACCGGCCCGCCTCCGACGTCCACGAGGTCGGAGGGGACTGGTTCGACGTCGCCACCCTCGGCCCCGGCAAGGGCGCCCTGGTCATCGGCGACGTGATGGGCCACGGCATCCAGGCTGCCGCGATCATGGGGCAGATGCGCACCACCGTGCGGGCCTTCACTCACCTCGACCTGCCCCCCGATCAGCTCCTGCACCATCTCGACGACGCGCTCCAGGAACTCGACAGCCCCCTCCTGGCCACCTGCCTGTACGGGATCTGTGACTGCACGGTCTGCCGCTGCTGGCTCGGCCGCGCCGGCCACCCCCCGCCCGCCCTCGTGACGCCCGACGGCAGCGCCCGCCTGCTCGACCTGCCCGCCGGCGCTCCCCTGGGTATCGGCGGTATTCGCTTCACCACCACCGAGGTCGCCCTGGACCCGGGCAGCATCGTCGTCTTCTACACCGACGGCCTCATCGAAACCCGCGGGATCGACCTGGACGAGCGTCTGGACGAACTCATCCGCCTTCTCTCCGGCGCGCACAACGACCTCAACCAGTTGTGCGACAGCCTCATGGACCACTTCGCCCCCAGCCCCGCCGAAGACGACATCACCATCCTCGCCGCCCGCATCGGCATCCCCACCGATTCCGCCGAACCCTCTCCTCAGCGGTCCTGCGCATCGCCGGTCCGCCCGCCTGACCCCGCTCGGTCCGGCCGAGGATCCGACGAAGGCCGGCAACGCAACCCGCAGCTCTGACTCGACCTCAGCCCGGCAGGGCACTCTCGGACGCCGCACGTGGGGATCCGGCGAGATGCTCCCCCGCCAACGTCTCCCGGCGGTTCGTCGAGCTGTACGAGGAGATCGGCCTCCGTCCGGTCCAGCTCCACGGCGCGGCAACGCCGGCTCACGCAGCCGGTGCCGACCTGAAGAACATCCAGGAGATGCTCGGCCACTCCTCGATCACCATCACGGCCGACACGTACACAAGCCTGCTCCCCGAGGCTGGGGCCGGCGGGACTCAGGGCAGGCCGGGGCGTCGCTGGCCGTGTGGCGTACGTCAAGAGTCGGTGGGCACCCACTGACGCACACCGTGTCCGTTCGTGCCGTACCAGTAGTGGGACAGGCCCTTGATGCTGCTGGTGCGGAACGGGCGGCCGTGGTCGTCGATGCGGACCGTGCCGGTGCGGCCCTGGGAGGACCAGTCGAGTTCCAGGTACCACTTGCAGTCGTAGGTCTCGGTCGTCGCGGTGACCAGCAGCACCTCCGGGTCCTCGGCGGAGACGCGGTAGGGGAACTGCACGGCGCGCGCGTGGGGGATCGGGCGGTTGATGTCCAGGCTCACGGAGAAGTCACGGGGCGTCAGGCCGCCGCCACATCCCTGGCCCATGGCGTACGCGTTGCCGGTGACCGGGGTGCCGCGGCTGACGATACGGACCCGGAGGGCCTCCAGGACCACGGCCGTGGACGACTTCCCCTGCACCGAGATCTGCACCATCGTCTGCCGCCCCGGCACCGCCCCCTGCGTCGCCGCCCACACTCCGGCGTCCTGCTCCACCGGCGGCGGGGGCACCTGGGTCGGCTCCTTGTCGATGACGTAGTCGTACCCGCAACCTCCGTCCCAGATCTGAGAGTCGACGGTCCAGGCGAGCGGCACACCGGTCGGCGCGGGGGCGGTGCTCTTCGTGCCCGCCGACGGTCCGCCCTTTGCCTCGGGACTCCCCGTAGCCCGTGCTCCTGCGGAGGGCGAGGCCGACGCAGGGCTGGGGGAGGGGCTGGTCGCAGTAGCCGAGGGGTGATGTGACGTACCGGTTTCTGTCGTACGGGACCGACCGGTGGCCTTTGCCGAGTTGTCGTGAGACCGGTCGGCCGACAGCGCCGACAGACTGCCCAGTGTCACCAGCAGCACGGTCGCCGTGGCGGCGCCGACGGCGGTGCGGCGACGGCGGTACCAGGGCCGTCCGGTCGAGCGGGTGGCATCCCACCGGACCGTCGGCTCGGGACTGCCTGGTCCGGGAGCGTCGGAAACGGGCAGCCCGGCGTCGGATGCGCCCATGTCGGATGCGCTCGCGTCGAGTCGCCGTGGTGCACCGCTCGTGCCGACCCCGTCACCACCGATGCCGCCCGCGCGCAGCGCCGTCCGGCTGTCCGGACCCGAAGCCCGTCGGCCACCTGCCGGCTCCGGCATCCCCTTGGCGTTCGTCGGCTCCGTTGCCTCCTCGGCCGTTGCCGGCTCTGCCGCCGTCTCACCCGTCCTCGACCGCTGTCGTGCCGTCACCGTGAGCAGCCACAGGCGGTGCAGTTCGAGGCGTTCCTCTGGGGTCGCTCCGCAGAAGGCGGCCAGGCGCTCCACCGGGGCGTAGTCCTGCGGGACCGCCTCGCCCGCGCAGTAGCGGTGCAGCGTGGAGGTGTTCATGTTGAGGCGCCGGGCCAGGGAGCCGTAGCTCCGGTCCGTGCGGTCCTTCAGCCGGCGCAGCAGCGCCGCGAACTGCTCGACGTCGTCCCCGGTCGACACCGTTCCCCCGTCTTCCCACGTATCCCCGTATCCCAGGCGGTCCATATACCTGCACGTCAGATGGGCTGGGATGGTTCCACCGTCGCCGGACGGGCGTCCGGCGTTGCGCTGGGCCGCCGTGACGGCCGATGCTCTTGGTGTCGCACCGACCAGGGCCGGACCGACCACCCGGCGGCGGTCGACAGACGACACCCATTCACTCATCCACGGGGGACACCCATGCCCAAGCGCACCCGAGCAGGCACGCTCCTCACACTCACCGTCACGGGCCTCGCCCTCGGCGCGACGCTCGCCATACCGGCGAACGACTCGGCCAAGGTGCCCGGCTTCCTCGCGGCGACCGATCTCCCGCCGCACCCGAGCTCCTCCTGAACGACCGGCGAGGTCGCCGCGGGCGTACCGGGGCGGTGGAACAGGACCGCTGCCTGAGCATGAGGCCGGGCGACGACGGCTCGGCTCGCGGCTGACCAAGAACATCAAGTCCTGTGCGGCATCCATCGAGAAGGCCGACCCGGAGACCGAGGACACGCCGAAGGACTACAGCACGCTGCCTGTCGAGGAGAGCACCCAAGTCCACAGCCTGCACACGGTGATCTCCTGGGGTGCCTCCGACATCCGACTGTTCTCCGTCGGCTGGGACGGCAGGACCGCCACGCCCGTGAACAAGCTCCACTGACCGCATGACCGGGGCAGCCCTCCGCCACGGGGGTGGGGAGGGCTGCCCATCGCCCACCGACAGCGCCATTCGGCGCGATTCGTCACGACTCGAAAAGCAGGGAACACACATGAGCAGCAAGATCCGCACCGTCCTGACCGCCGGCGTCCTCGCCGTCGCTCTCGGCCTCGGCGCCACCGCCCAGGCATCCGCCGGCGCCCCGCGCAGCGTCAGCGGCAAGCCGTCCGACAACATCACCCGCATCGCCGACTTCTACGGCGCCTACAGCGACGCGGTGCTCGGCGAGGACCGCGGCCACCTCGCACAGGCCCTGCGCAGCCACTACCTCACCTCCACCTTCCAGAAGGAGCTGGTGGCCTGGGAGAAGAGGGAGCACGCCGACGGCGTCCTGCGCGCCCAGAACGTCCCGCTCGCCTGGAAGGTCACCGACAACGGCACCACCCGCACTTACACGGAGGCCGTCGTCACCCTTACCTGGGGCAACACCACCACCAAGCTTGTCGTCGACATGGCCCGCGACAGCCACAGGATCTTCCACATCGGTGACAAGGGCGTGGGACGCAAGTAGTCACTCCGGGCGCAGGCTCCGCGTGAGGATCTGGAACGGTCGTAGTCCGAAGGCCAAGTCGCTCTCGTGCAGCCGCCGTTCCAGCAGGTGTGTCACCTCGGCCCGGCCCACTGGGAACCCCGGACCGAGGTGGCCCGCGCCCGCCCGCCCCGGGGACTCGTACAGCCGCACCATCAGATCCCCTCCGCCGACTTCACCGACTCGACGGTCGCGGCCGACTGGTCAAACGCCACCTACGGAGATCCGTAGGTGGCCTTCTCCTTGGTGCCCGCGGATACCGGCTGCCAGGGTCGAGGTGCGCAGACCGGCGGGCGGGTGGTGACCCCGCCGCACTGCAAGTTCAAGTAGAACGCCCCGGACTGGTACGAGGACATGCGCGAGCGTCAGTTGAAGTCGCAGGTCTTGGACTTGCCCTTGCCGCCCACCTTGCACACGCGGACGTTGTCTGAGGCGGGCCCGAAGAGACTGACGGCGAAGGTGCGGCCGTCTGCCTTGAGGTCCTTGACCGTGACAGTGTCGGTGGCAGGGTTGTACGACATGGAGCCCTGGGCGTACTGCTCGCTGACATCTCCGACGGCCAGGACACCGAACGCCAGACAGCGATGGGCTGGTCGTCGCGAGGAATCCCTCGCGCTATGCGGGCTTCGTCGCTCGGCTGCGCTGGATGCTCTGCGAGGCTTTCAGCCCCTACGGGCACCACTGCTCGCCAGCGGATGCCGAACAGCTCGTGCGCAATTTTGTTCATGAGTTGCTCGGCCAGGACGGTTCCGCGTGGTTGTTCGCTTCAGTCGAGCCCACCAGCTCCAGCGCCGCCGTGGTGTCCTCTACGACGACGACCCCAAGAGCCGCCGTCGCCGCGCCGTCCCGCTGCCCGCCCTCTGCATCGCGCCCCTGCGCTGGCACCGCCTGAAGCAGGCGGCGGCTCGCGCCAAGGCGGGGGAGAAGTGGCAGGACTCCGACTACGTCTTCGCCACGCGGACCGGCCGCCCCATCGAGCCGCGCAACCTCTACCGCTCCTTCACCCGCGTCGCCCAGTCCGCCGCGGCCTCCGTGTGATCCGGGTCCACGATGCTCGTCACGGCACGGCCACACTCCTCACGGCGGCTGGAGTCGCGCCCCGCGTGGTGATGGAGATCTTGGGCCACTCGCAGATCAGCATCACCATGGACGTGTGCACGCACGTCGTCCAGGACACGCAGCGCGAGGCCATGAGTCACATGGACCGGCTTCTCAGGAAACGTCCCAGTCGCCACTGACCACCGGCGTTGGTTGCGTCAAGGGCCCCGGACCGTGATCGGTCCGAGGCCTTGCGCTGGGTGTTACGCACAGTAGCCTCGGGTCATGCCTAAGACCTCGGTGGCACATTTCTATGACGAGCTGGCCGATGACTACCACCTGATCTACGCAGACTGGGACGCAAGCATTCGTCGGCAGGGAGACGCCCTGGACCGCCTGATAGGCCAGGACAACGCGTCAGTGCTCGACTGCTCCTGTGGCATCGGCACGCAGGCCATCGGCCTGGCGCTGCACGGGCACCGCGTCACCGGCACGGACCTCAGCGCCCGCGCCGCCGCCCGCGCCGTCCGTGAGGCCGCCCACCGCAATGTGACGCTGCGCACGGGCGTTGCCGACATGCGACGCCTGCCGTTTCCCGACGGCCGGTTCGACACCGTCGTGTGCGCCGACAACGCCTTGCCCCATCTGCTGACGGACCAGGACGTCCACGCCGCCCTGGCGGAGATGCGTCGCGTGCTGCGTCCCGCCGGCCTGCTGTTGCTCAGCACTCGCCCCTACGACGACCTGCTGCGCAATCGACCCGCTTCGGCGTCTCCACAGGTCCACCAGGCCGCGGACGGGGGAGAACGGACCGTCACCTTCCAGCTCTGGCACTGGCACGAGGACGGCGAGCACTACGACGTGGAGCACTTCCAACTGCTGCCGACCGGCGGAGAATGGCGCGTCAAGGTCCGTCGGACCGTCTACTGGGCGCTCGGCCGGGACCGGCTGGCCGGTCTCGTGACCGACGCGGGGTTTGTGGACCCCGAGTGGCGGATGCCGCACGAGACGGGTTTCTTCCAGCCGCTGCTCATGGCGCGCGCCGGCAAGTAGGTGATTTCCACCGCCTTGCGGACAGTTTGCCACGACGCTCAGGAGGCGCCCCGGTCGTCAGTGACCGCCCCCGTCGATGTCAAACCTGGATGTCAAAGGCCCCGGACCATGATCGGTCCGGGGCCTTTGCCCTTGTGCCCCCGGCAGGATTCGAACCTGCGACACCCGCTTTAGGAGTTTTCCCTGGGCGAGGCTGTGACCTGCGTAAATGTAGCCTCCAGTGCACCTGACCTGCGAAACCACTCCTCCACGGTTCTCGCGTGTTCCCAGCCATTCCCGGCCTCATGTGTGCCGAATCCGTTCCGGCAGGCCACTTGGTTGGGGGCGGTACCTGTTGACGAGGACGACCAGGCGGACGCCGTAAGAACTGCCGCTGTCGCTCGGCGGCCAGGCTGACGGATGCCCCGCTCTCGTCCCAAAGTTGTGAGCGGGCAGGCGGAAACCCGTAGCCTGGGACCAGCAGCAGTACGCAGCCCGATGCATGCGGAGGGGATGCCGATGACCACAGCTTCGAGCGGTGTGCCTCACCCGCCGCGCCCGTCGTCGCATCCGCTGCGGACCATCCGCGACATCCGGGAGTCCCTGCCTGAGGACCAGCGTCGGCACTTCGACGCAGAGCTCGCCGACACGGAGATCGAGGCTCTGCCCGAGATGCTGCACCGCTGGGTGACGCTGAGCAACGACGGCTTCGAGGAATTCCTGCTCTCCCGGCCCTTCGAGGGTCTGGAGTTCGGCGCCCGCTCCTACGATGCGCAGACGGACGCCGAGTGATCTACCTGTTCGACACCAATGTCGTTGCCGAGCTCACGACCCGGGCGAAGCCCGACCCGCGCGTCCTGGCCTGGTTCCGGTCCACGGCCCGCCCCAACCGCTTCTTGAGCGTGATCACCGTGGCCGAGATCGAGGCCGGCGTTGCCGCCGCCCCGGATCCCGTAAGGCAAGCCCGCTACGCACAAGCCCTCGCTGCGGTACGGCACGAATTCCGTGACCGCATCGCACCGATCGGCGAACCGGAAGCGGCCGCGTACCTCACCATCCACAAGACGCTCAAGGCCGCCGGCACCAGCATCGACCCACCGGACGCCCTGATCGCCGCCACTGCCCTGGCCAACGGCTGGACGGTGGCCACACGCAACATCAAGCACATGGCCCGAACCGGGGCTCTGGTGGTCAATCCGTGGGAGCAGCAACTGTAGGTGGCCGCGGCGTCGGTGCCGTACGTGTGCTGCAACCGCAGAGGCCCTCCCATCCGACGGACGGAAGGGCCTCTGACCAGGCGTTTCTCTGTGCCCCCGGCAGGATTCGAACCTGCGACACCCGCTTTAGGAGAGCGGTGCTCTATCCCCTGAGCTACGAAGGCGGGGGGATCTCGGTGAGACCCGGCGACTAGCCTAGCGGATTCGGTGGGGTGGGGGTTCTGGCGTTCGGTCAGTGGGCGGTTCGGGTTTGCAGGCCGGCCTGGATGCGGTCCAGGCCGTACCGGAAAATCTTGTCGCCGGCTCCGGCCGGGACGCCTTCACCAGTGCGATGTCGGCGAGCTTCCTGGTGGGCGGGGCGAACGGTCGTCAGGAGGGGGTACGCGCTGACGCGTCACGTCCGCGGTACCTGGCGAAACCGTCCCGCCACCCACAGGTCCTCCTCCATCCGGCTCACCGTGGCCCGCAATTCCGGCAGCACCTCGGTGACGCACTCCTCGGGCGTACGGCGGCTGCTGTGCATCGCGACATTGACCGCGGCGACGACCCGTCCACCGCGCTCGCGCACCGGTACCGCGATGGAGCGCAGCCCCACCTCCAACTCCTCGTCGACGAGGGCGTATCCCTCTTCCCGTACGCGCTTCAGTACGGCCTTCAGCCGAGCGGGGTCCGTGATCGTGCGGGGGGTCAACGGGAGCAGTTCGGTGAGCGGGGGCTCGGGCAGGTCCGCCAGCATCACCCGGCCCAGCGCGGTCGGGTACGCGGGCAGGCGGGTGCCGATGGCGATGTGGGCGCTCATGATGCGGCTGGTGGAGACGCGGCCCGTGTACTGGACCTCGCCGCCGGTCAGGATCGCCAGCGACACCGAGTCGTGCAGCCGCTGCGAGAGTCCGGTGAGGTGCGGGGCGGCGATCTCGGCGAGCGAGGTCCGTGACAGGGGAGGGAAGCCGAGGCCCAGCACACGGGGGGTGAGGCGGAAGACGCGGTCGTGCGTGCTGACGTATCCGAGGTGTTCCAGGGTGATCAGGGCGCGGCGGGCGGTCGCCCGGGCGAGCCCGGTGGCCTGGGCGACCTCGGTGAGGTTCAGTTCGGCGCGGTCCTCGCCGAAGGCGGTGATCACGGTGAGGCCCCGGGCCAGTGACTCGATGAAGTCCCGGCCCAGTTCCTGTTTGGAGGCGCCGGTCCAGACGGCGAGGCCGGTGGGGGCGGTGGGGGTACGGGGCGCGGCGGATTCGGCGCGCTGTGTCTCGCGCAGTTCCCGTTCCATCGCTGCGACGGACTGGCGCAGCCGGGGCAGCAGGGTGTCGCGCAGATCGGCGGCGGTGTGCCGGCTGGTGTGGCTGACCACGCTCACCACACAGGCGATGCGGCCCGCCTCGCGTACGGGCATGGAGATCGCGACCAGCCCCGGTTCGATCAGCTGGTCGTCCAGCGCCCAGCCGGCCTCCCGAGCCTCGGCCGTACGCTGCTCGAAGTCTTCGCCGAGGGTGGGCAGCCGACGTGTGCCTCGGCCGACGCCCTGTTCCTTCGTCGTGTCGTTCGTGGCGCGTCTGTCTTTTTCGGCGTCCCGGTCGTCCTCGCCGTACTCGATCGGGCGGCTTCGGGCCGGGACCGCCGGAAACCCCCGGTCCTCCGGATCGGACGCGCGCCGCTCGCGCCACCGTGCCCACTCCCGTTCGTCCCATTCGGTGGCGAACAGGGGGCCGGGCGCGGTGCGTTCGGCGGGCAGCAGGTCGCCGATGCGAAAGCTCAGTGACATGGCGCGGCGCCGGGTCGCCTGGTGGATGAAGCGGATGCCGTCCTGGTCGCCGACCGCGAGCGAGACGGACTCGTCGAGTTCGTCGGCGAGGGCGTCGGCGTGCGCGTCGAGGAGGCGGGGCAGGCGCAGGGCGGCCAGGTAGGCGTTGCCGAGTTCCATCAGACGGGGGGCCAGGACCGCGTCCCGGCCGTCGAGGCGTACGTACCCCCGGCGCGCCAGGGTCGCGGTGATCCGGTCGACGGTGGAGCGCGCGAGCCCGGTGGACCGCTCCAGACCGCTGAGGCTGGACACTCCGTCGGCGTCGGTCAGCCGCCGCAGTACGGCGATACCGCGGATGAGGGGGGTGACGGCCTCGGCGGGCACCGCGGCCTCGGCGCTGCTGGTGCCGGTCCCGGGGGGCGGCGCGACGTTCGGTGGCATGGGCTCTCCGCTGTGGATCTCTGAAGAGACTCAGGAGAGACACCGTAGTCCTTGTACGGCCAGGTCAGCAGGTCGGAGACCGGGAGCGGCGGGGAAGCGGCCGGTCAGCGGCGTGTGACGGACACCCGGTAGTCGCCCTTCGGATCCACCGCCGTGACCGAGATCGTGATGCCGGCCTTGGGGTCCTTGAAGGACTCGCCGGGGGCGAAGGGGGCGTCGGA
Source organism: Streptomyces sp. NBC_01450 (assembly GCF_036227505.1). NCBI lineage: Bacteria > Bacillati > Actinomycetota > Actinomycetes > Kitasatosporales > Streptomycetaceae > Streptomyces > Streptomyces sp. NBC_01450. The sequence continues at coordinate 6,594,221 of NZ_CP109480.1, forward strand.
GAGTTCCGCGTGGACGTTGGGGCTGCGGGTGCAGCCGCCGCTGTGGCGCTTGGAGTCGTAGACGGTGATGGGGCCGTTTCCGGTGTCCACGCCCGCGTCGACCTTGTAGATGAGGATGCCGGGGCGGCAGACGGCGGAGTCGTTGCCGCCGCGGGTGCGCAGTTCGAAGGCGTACCCCGTCTTGGTGCCGGTGGGTACGAAGACCAGTTTCTCGCCGCCGGGACGGGACAGCGGGGTGAGGGTGTACTCCGCCGTCCCGGGCGACGCGGCGCATCTGACCTGCGACTCGTCGAGCCAGCCCAGTTTCCACTTGTGCCAGCCGAGGAGGTCGTTGTCGGCCCCCCAGTCCTCGCTCATGATGTCCCAGTGGCCGACGGCGCCGCCGCCCTCCTGGGTGTAGAGGTCGGGCAGACCGAAGGTGTGGCCGTTCTCGTGGGGGAGTACTCGGTAGCCGGTCTCGGCGTAGGAGCCGGAGCCGTCGTCCTGGCGGCTGTAGACGAAGGACGCGTTCGAGACGGGGACGCCGTCGGCTATGGGCGCCTCGGTGTTGCCGGCGAAGGTGACGGACAGGACGGTGTCCAGGGCGGAGGGCCCGGCGTTCGGCGTCACCAGCACGTTCAGGAGGTCGTACGAGTGGAAGTCCACCTCGGGGTCGGCCGTGGCCACTATGTCCTGGACCAGGTCGCGGTAGCCGGGGTCGAAGGGGGCGCCGCGTTCTATGCCGTACGCCTTGAAGGGCTTGGGCATGCGCAGCCAGTGGTGGATGGGGGTCTCGGGGCGGTAGTCGAGGCGGCCGTAGGAACTGGTGCGAAACCAGTTCTGGGTCTGCGGGAAGAACTCGGCGAGCCGGTCGAGTGCGCTGCCCGGGCCGGGGGCGTCGGAGAAGTCGACCATCAGGGTGAGGGCTCGGACGGTGCCGGTGGAGCGGGCGTATCCGGGTTGGGTCGGTATGCCCTCTCCCATCTGTACGCCCATCGCGCCGCTGATCATGCAGGGACCGAGCGCCGTGGAGCGGGCCAGCGCGATGGAGCCCGCCGTCGTGGAGCCCGCCGAGAGGTGCCCGGTGCCGGCGGAGGTGCTGACCGCCAGCGTCAGAAGAGTCACCGTGGTGAGGGCGGCCACGCGGCGCGAGCGTATCCGGCGGCTGGTGGCCTGCATCGGCTGCATACAGGGGCCCTTCGCTCACGGCAGCCGCCCGGTCACCGACTGCACCCTGTGCGATCACCCTGTGGCGGGGGATGCGCGACCGCGCGCTGGAAGAGCCCGAACGTGGGTTTCTTGCCGGGGGAGGGGTGACGGGAGCGGCGTCAGAGGTTTGGCCGCGGGAGTTTGGTCGCGGGGGTTTGGCCCTGGGCCGGGGGCGGGGCGGCTGCGGAGCCGCGAGCCGCGAGCCGCGCCGGATGCTCGGCCGGGAGCCCCAGCGGATGTTCTACGGGGAGCCGCCACGGATGCTCTGCCGCGCGCCGCGTCCCCCGCTCAGCCCCGCACCGCGCCCCCGCGCCCCCACTCCCCCGTGACGTAGGTCACACCACATCTCTCGGAATGCGGGAAATAACCGGGGACGGTTTCCCCGTTTAGCCATGTGTCCGAGCGAAACGGGGACGGATTCCCCGGATCGCGCCACAGTCTTCCTACACCTACGTCTGAGGAGTACGCCGTGGAGACCGCCACCCCCGTGAAGCGTCGCGTGCCCCGGCCCCGGGCCGATGCCCTGCGCAACCGGGAGCGGATCGTCGCCGCCGCGCGTGAGATGTTCGTCGAGTTCGGCCCCGATGTGCCGTTCGACGAGATCGCCCGCCGCGCCGGTGTCGGCAACGCCACGGTGTACCGCAACTTCCCGGACCGCGACGCGCTCGCGCGGGAGGTCGTCTGCTCGGTCATGGACCGCACGTCGGAGTGGATCGAGTCGGCTCTCGCCGAGGGCGGCGACGCCTTCCAGGCGCTGAGCGACTTCGTGCACTTCGCGGCGGACGAGCGGATCGGCGCCCTGTGCCCCATGCTCTCCGAAGCCTTTGATCAGAACCATCCGGATCTGTTCGCCGCACGCGGGCGGACCGTGGAGCTGATCGATGCGCTGATGGGGCGCGCCCGAGAGGCCGGGCAGTTGCGGCCCGATGTCGAATTCGGCGACCTGATGATCGCCGTCACTCAGCTCACCCGGCCGCTGCCCGGCACCGCGTGCCAGGGCATCGACCGCTTCGTACACCGTCATCTGCAGCTGTTCCTGGACGGTCTGCGGGCACCGGCCCGCTCCGTACTGCTGGGGGTGGCGGTCACCGTGGAGGATCTGCGAACAGCCTGACCAGCAGCCAGACCAGCCAGACCAGCCAGACCACCCAGACCAGCGCGACCGATGAGATCGGGGCACAGCGCCGGTCCTTAGTCCGACAAGCTTCCGGAAGCTTGCGGCCGTCTACGAAGACGAGCCGCCGGCTCCCGTGACTTTCCCTCACCTTTTTTCACTGCGAAGTACCGGAGTGGGTATCCCCATGTCTGAAACAGGCACCTCAGCCTCGGCGAAGTCGGCGGCCGAACTCGCCGACGCACACAGCAACCGCTGGAAAGCGCTCGCGTTCATCGCGCTCGCCCAGCTGATGGTCGTCCTCGACGCGACCATCGTGAACATCGCGCTGCCCTCCGCCCAGCAGGACCTGGGCATATCGGACGGCAACCGGCAGTGGGTCATCACGGCCTACGCCCTCGCCTTCGGTGGTCTGCTGCTCTTCGGCGGCCGTATCGCCGACCTGTGGGGCCGCAAGCGCACCTTTGTCACCGGTCTGATCGGCTTCGCGGGCGCCTCCGCCATCGGCGGCGCCGCGCAGAGCGAGGCGATGCTGCTCGGCGCCCGCGCCCTGCAGGGCGCCTTCGGTGCTCTCCTGGCCCCCGCCGCGCTCTCGCTGCTCGCGGTGATGTTCACCGACGCCAAGGAGCGCGCCAAGGCGTTCGGCATCTACGGTGCGATCGCCGGTGGCGGTGGCGCCGTCGGCCTGATCCTCGGCGGTTTCCTCACCGAGTACCTGAACTGGCGCTGGACCTTCTTCGTGAACATCCCGTTCGCGATCATCGCCGCCCTGGGCGCGTACTTCGTCATCCGTGAGCCGGCCGGTGGCCGCAACCGCTCGCCGCTCGACATCCCGGGCGTCATCCTCTCCACCCTGGGCCTGGTCTCCCTGGTCTACGGCTTCACGCGTGCCGAGTCCGACGGCTGGAGCGACTCCACGACCATCGGCCTGTTCGTCGCCTCGGCGGTCCTGCTCGCGGCCTTCGTCTTCACCGAGTCCAAGGTCAAGGCCCCGCTGCTGCCCCTGCGCGTCATCACCGAGCGCAACCGCGGCGGTGTCTACCTCTCGCTCGGCCTCGCGATCATCGCGATGTTCGGTCTGTTCCTGTTCCTGACCTACTACCTGCAGATCGTGAAGGGCTACTCGCCGGTCAAGACCGGCTTCGCCTTCCTGCCGATGATCGCGGGCATGATCACGGGCTCCACCCAGATCGGTGCCCGTCTGATGACCCGCGTCCCGCCGCGGCTGCTGATGGCGCCGGGCTTCGCGCTGGCCGCCCTGGGCATGCTGCTGCTGACCCAGATGGAGATCGACTCCTCTTACGCGGGTCTGCTGCTCCCGGCCCAGCTGCTGCTCGGCCTGGGTATGGGTACGGCGTTCATGCCCGCCATGTCCCTGGCCACGTACGGTGTCCAGCCGAAGGACGCCGGTGTCGCCTCCGCGATGGTCAACACCTCGCAGCAGGTGGGCGGCGCGATCGGTACGGCCCTGCTGAACACGATCGCCGCCTCGGCGACCACCTCGTACATCAAGGACCACATCGCCGGTGCCGCCTCCAAGTCGCAGCAGCAGATCGTCCAGCTGCAGGGCATGGTGAACGGCTACACCAACGCCATCTGGTTCGCCGTCGGCATCCTGGTGGTCGCCGCCGCGATCGCCGCGACCCTCGTCAACACCGGCCGTCCGGACATGTCCGCGGCCGCCGGTGCGGGCGACGGTGTCGAGGACGAGCTCAAGGTGCCGGTGATCGCCCACTGATCACCCGTACCGCCGGTACCGCCGCTGGTACCTCCGGTGCTTCGCGTACGGGCGCGGGGTGGGGACGCCTCGCCCGTACGAGTCCCAGGGTCCGCCCCGGTTCCGAGTTCGTCGGAGCCGGGGCGGACCCGCGTCCACCCCCCGTCAGCCCCGTCAACGCAACCAAGGCAGGTCCGCGCCCGCGTCCTTCGGCTGCAGCCCCTCGGCGATGATCCGCATGGCCTCGCCGAGGGCTTCGTGCTGTTCGGGCGTGAGCCGGTCGAAGAAGGCCTGCCGCACGGCGCCGACATGGCCCGGCGCGGCCTTGCTCAGCACCTCGTAACCGGCGTCGGTGAGGACCGCGAACTGGCCCCGCTTGTCGGAGGGGCAGTTCTCGCGGCGCACCCACCCGTTCTTCTCCAGGCGCGCGATCGCGTGCGAGAGACGTGAGCGGGTGATCTTCGCGCTCATGGCCAGCTCGGTCATCCGCAGCCTTCTGTGCGGCGCCTCGACGAGCTGGACGAGCAGGCCGTAGTAGACGTGCGGCATGCCCGCGTCGCGCTGCAGCTGACGGTCGAGATGGTCCTCGAGGAGGGTGGCGGCGTTCATGTACGCACGCCAGGTGCGCTGTTCCTCGTCGGTGAGCCAGCGCGGCTCTTCAGCGGAAGCGGGTGCCGTGTTCATGGACTCCACTGTACGAGCCCCTTCTTGAATATTAAACAAATCGGGAGTATGGTTCTGCATGAGATCTTGAGACTTCAAATAACTGGCCAATCGGTCTTACGATCGACCCCCGGAGGGAGTAGCCGCCGTGTCTGCCGCCACGTCCGCCGTCGCCGAGGGGCATGCCCCGCACGAGCGCATGCCCGCCCTCTATCTCAGCCATGGCGCCCCGCCGCTCGCCGACGATCCGATCTGGCCCGGAGAACTGGCGGCCTGGTCCGCCGCGCTGCCCCGTCCCAAGGCGATCCTGATGGTCTCCGCCCACTGGGAGGAGGCCCCGCTGGCCCTCGGAGCGGTCCAGACCGTACCGCTCGTCTACGACTTCTGGGGCTTCCCCGAGCACTACTACCAGGTCCGGTACGCGGCTCCCGGCGCCCCTCAACTCGCCGAGTCCGTAAGGAAGCTGCTGCGCGCCCCCGGCATTCCCGTACAGGACATCCCGGACCGCGGCCTCGACCACGGTGCGTACGTCCCGCTCGTCGAGATGTTCCCCGACGCCGACATCCCTGTCCTGCAGATCTCGATGCCGACCCTCGATCCGGTGAAGCTGATGGAGATCGGGCGCAAGCTGGCGCCGCTGCGTGACGAGGGTGTCCTGATCGTGGGCTCCGGCTTCTTCACCCACAACCTGGCCGCGTTGCGCCAGGGAGGCATCCCCTCCTGGTCGGTGGAGTTCGACGACTGGGGTCACCGCGCCCTGGACGCCCGTGACTGGGACGCCCTGCTGGACTTCGGCCGCAAGTCCCCGGCGGGCCGGCTCGCCCACCCCCGCACCGAGCACTTCGCCCCGCTCTTCGTGACGATGGGCGCGGCGGAGGCGACGGGCGAACTGGACGAGCAGCGGTCGGTGATCGACGGGTTCTGGCTGGGGCTGGCCAAGCGGTCGGTGCAGTTCGGCTGAGGTCCGCTTCGGCCGGCCTGGAGGTCTCCGCTTCGGGTGATGCCTGGAGGCTCCCGCTTCGGCCGGCCTAGAGGTCCTTCTCGTACCAGGCCACATCCCAGTACCGGCCGAACTTCCGGCCCACCTCCCGGTATGTGCCGACGTGCCGGAACCCGAAGCGTTCGTGCAGCCGCACGGACGCTTCGTTGGGCTGGGCGATGCCGGCGTAGGCGCGGTGCAGGTCCTCCTCGGCGAGCGCGTCGAACAGGGCCTTGTAGAGCGACGTGCCGACGCCGCGCCCGCCCGCGTCCGGGGCGAGATAGATGGTGACCTCGACGGAGGTGGCGTAGGCGGGCTTGGGGCGGAAGGCGCTGGAAGTGGCGTATCCCAGAATTCGCTGTGCGTTCCCGGGAGTCCCCTGTGAGTCCGTGTCCGTGGCAACCATCAGGCGGTGCGGGCCGTCTTCAGGGTGGGAGAGCAGCCAAGGACGACGCTCTTCCGGGGTGAAGACAGCAGTGTCGAATGTGATGGGCGTCTCGCGAACATAGTGGTTGTAGATGGCTGTGAGGGCGTCGAGGTCAGCCTCGCCTCCTGGCCTGACCTGCACCTCTGTACGTTCCGTTGACATCCGACCTCCCACTGTGGCGGCACAGGGTACTGCATGGTCAGAAAAGTAGGGGGGCGGGTTGGGAATTCTGTCCGGATTCCAGTCGTTGTTTCCTTCGGATGCCGGGCACTCGGAAGAGTGTCCGAGCCGCCACTAGGACCCGCAAGCCCACCATCGCAAGGGAGCACGCATGGCAACCCGTGCCGTCGCCCGTCGTCAGTCCGCCACCGGCGAGACCACCGACGCGGCACGCAGTGTTCGCGCCGTAGGCGGCGAAATCGCCGACCGCGACCTGGTCGGCATGTACCTCGACGAGATCGCGCGTACGCCGCTGCTCGACGCCGCCAAGGAAGTCGAGCTTTCCCAGATCATCGAGGCGGGTGTGTTCGCGCGGCAGATCCTCGACGACGAGGTGGATGCCCCCAAGGCGGACGCGACCCGCGAGGAGCTCGAGGCGCTGGTCGCCGAGGGGGAGCGGGCCAAGGACGTCTTCATCCGCTCCAACCTGCGGCTGGTCGTCGCCGTGGCCCGGCGATATCCCCGTAGCGGCCTCCCCCTGCTCGACCTGATCCAGGAGGGCAACGCGGGCCTGGTGCGCGCCGTCGAGAAGTTCGACTACCGCAAGGGCTTCAAGTTCTCGACGTACGCCACGTGGTGGATCCGTCAGGCCATCACCCGCTCCATCGCCGACCAGTCGCGCACGATCCGCCTTCCCGTGCACCTGGTCGAGGAGCTGGGCCGCATCCGCCGGGTGCAGCGCGAGTTCAACCGCAAGAACGGGCGGGAGCCCGAGCACGCGGAGATCGCCGCCGAGCTGGACTCGACCCCGGAGCGTGTGACGGACGTCCTGGACTGGGCCCGCGACCCGGTCTCGCTGAACATGTCGGTGGACGACGACGGTGACACCCAGTTCGGTGACCTCCTCGAGGACACCTCCGCGGTCTCGCCCGAGCAGTCCGTCCTCACCCTGCTGCGCAGCGAGGAGCTCGACGACCTGATCGGCCGCCTCGACCAGCGCACGGCCTCGATCATCAAGATGCGGTACGGCATCGACGACGGCCGGGAGCGCACGCTCACGGAGGTCGGCAAGGAGCACGGGCTCACCCGTGAGCGCATCCGCCAGATCGAGAAGCACGCGCTGCTGGAGCTGAAGAAGCTGGCCCGCGACACCGGTTTTGACGCGGCGGCTTAAGAATGTCCGCGGTTCGTGCGGTTCGCATGGTTCATACGGTCGGTGTGCCACGTATGGTTCGTACGGGTTCGAGACGGATCCGTCGGATCTGACGGATCCGATGGTTCGAGCTCGGCCATAAGTCGATCGGACATGGCCATGTAACGCCGCTTAACTCGCTGGGCTCTGGGCACAAGACTTCAGGGCCCAGGGTTCAGGGTCCCGGGGCGCAGCCCCAAGACCCCCCAGAACCGAGTCCCGACGCACTCCCCCCCCGCGCCGGGACTCTCCAGAGCCGAGCTTCGGCGCCTTCCCCCCCCTGGCGCCGGGGCTCGGCTCCTTTTTGTTCAGGGTTCGTCGGGGGTGTTGCGGGTGGTTGGGAGTGGTTGGGGACTTGTTCCGGACTCGCGTCCCGGGGAGCGGTGGTTTTCGGGCAGGCCGACGGGCCACCCCGTACCTGAACCCCGGGGTGACCCGGATGGCAGATTGTGCCACAGGGGCATAACCTGCCGTCCGTGACCGGTACCGACCGCGCGACCGCCGCTCCCGGGCTCTCGCTCACGGAGCGACGCAAGGCCGCCACCCGGATGGAGATCGCGCGGGCCGCGGCCGGGCTCTTCATGAGGCACGGTCTGCGTGCCACCCGCGCCGAGGACATCGCCCGCGCCGCCGGTGTCGCGCCCCGCACTTTCTACCGCTACTTCGCCAGCAAGGAAGAGTCCCTCGCCCCGCTCTTCCACGCGGGCGTCGAGAAGTGGGCCGAGGCGGTACGCGACGCCCCGGCCGACCTGTCCGTGCCCCAGGCGCTTCGCCACGCCGTCGTCCAGACCCTCACCCCGGGCGTCGGGGTGCGGCCGGAGTCCATGGACTGGGTCCGTGCCCTGCTCCGGCTGGCCGAGGGGAGCCCGGCGCTGCTGAGGGTGTGGGGCGAGGCGTGTCAGGGGGCGGAGCGGACACTGGCACAGGTGCTGAAGGCGAGGGCCTCCGCGGCGGGCGGCGGGGCGGGTGCCTTGGCCGGTGGCGGGACGGAGTTCCGGCTCGGTGCCGCCGTGGCCGGTGCGGCCGTTCGCGTGGCGGTGGAGGCCTGGGCCGCCGGGGACGAGCCGGCCGACGGTCCGGCCGGGCCGGTCGCGCTCGCGGTACGCCATCTGGAAGCCCTGAGCGACTTCCCCTGGGGAGCCGTGTGAACGCGCCGTGGGGAGCCGTGTGAGCGCGCCGCGGATCGGTCGGGCCCGCGCAGGACTCACGTGCTGGACTCACGCGGAGGACTCACCCGGCCCTGACACCGCGCCCATCCGGGCGACCGCCCTCCGGCCCGTCTTCCGGCCCGTCCTGGAAGCCACCCGCCGCTCGAGTCAGACGCCCGCCCAACTCCCGTACACACCCCACCAGTTCCGCCGGCCGCCGTACCGTGAACTCGCAGTCGACCATCGCGAGCCGTACCGCGAGCCACTCCACGGAGTCCCCGGCGGAGGAACGCAGCAGACAGCTGTGCTCGTCGATCGGCTCGGGCGCGCCGAGCCACTTGGGCAGGCGGGCCGCGACGAACGCGGCGGGCGCGGCGAAGGTGACCTCGAAGTCGTACGTCTCCTGGCGCCCGTACATCGACTGGCGCAGGTACTCGGCCGCGCTCCCCGTCGGCAGTTCGCGTGGCGTGAAACGGACGCCGGTCGCGAAGGGCTCGGCGATCCGGTCGACGCGGAAGGTGCGCCAGTCGTCGCGGTCGAGGTCGTAGGCGACGAGGTACCAGCGACGGCCGGTGGAGACGAGGCGGTACGGCTCGGACAGCCGTCGTGACGGGGTGCCGTCCCCGGAGCGGTAGGCGAACCGCAGCCGTTCCCGCCCGGCCACCGACGCGGCGATCACGGTCAGCGTCTCGGGTGCGATGCTCGCCCCGTCCCCGCTGGTCAGCGGGGTGGTCGCGGCCTGGAGCGTGGACACACGGTGGCGCAGCCGGGACGGCAGGACCTGCTCCAGTTTGGCGAGGGCCCGTACGGACGCCTCGTCGACGCCCTCGACCGCGTGCCCGGCACCGGCCCGCAGCCCCACCGCGATCGCCACCGCCTCCTCGTCGTCGAGCACGAGCGGCGGCATCGCCTTGCCCGCCACCAGCCGGTATCCGCCGTCGGCCCCCTTCGTCGCCTGCACCGGATAGCCCAGCTCGCGGAGCCGGTCGATGTCGCGGCGGACGGTACGCCGGGACACGCCCAGCCGCTCGGAGAGCTCGCCGCCGGGCCATTCGCGGGGCGTCTGGAGGAGGGAGAGGAGCTGGAGGAGCCGGGCCGGGGTGTCCGTCGTCATGTTTCCCAGAGTGCCGCACATCTAGGACGTGATCTGACCTAATAGGAGCCTACCTTCAAGCCATGACCTCCACCGAGACCACTCTCAGCAGCCCGGCCGAGCCGCCGCGGGGCCCGGCAGCCGGGGCCGACCGGCGACGCTGGCTCGCGCTCGCCATCGTGATGACCGCGGCCTTCATGGACCTGGTCGACGTCACGATCGTCAACATCGCGATTCCCTCCATCCAGCGGGACGAGGGCGCGTCCGTCGGCCAGATCCAGTGGATCACCGCCGGCTACGCACTCGCCTTCGCCGCCGGGCTCATCACCGGTGGGCGGCTCGGCGACATCCACGGACGCAAGCGGCTCTTCCTGATCGGCATAGGCGGCTTCACGATCGCCTCCGCGCTGTGCGGCTTCGCCGCGAACCCGGAGATGCTCGTCGCCTCGCGCATCCTGCAGGGCGGGATGGCCGCGCTGATGGTGCCGCAGGTGCTGTCGATCGTGCACGCGACGTTCCCGGCGCACGAGCGGGGCAAGGTCTTCGGGCTCTTCGGCGCGATCGTCGGCCTGGGCGCCGTGTCCGGCCCGCTGCTCGGCGCGCTGCTTACCGAGTGGAACCTGTTCGGTCTGGAGTGGCGGCCGATCTTCCTCATCAACCTGCCGGTGGGCATCGCCGCGCTGATCCTGGGACGACGCTTCATCAGCGAGTCGAAGGCCCCCAAGGCCCTCAAGCTCGACCTCGTCGGCATGGCCCTCGTGACGCTGGGCCTGCTCATGCTGCTCTACCCGCTGACGCGCGGGCGTGAGCTGGGCTGGCCGCTGTGGGGGTACGTGTCGATGGGCGGCGCCCTTCTCGTCTTCGCGGCGCTGGTGGCGTACGAGAAGCGCAAGGCGGCGCGGGACGGATCGCCGCTGGTCGAGCTGTCCCTGTTCAAGGTGAAGAGCTTCGCCGCGGGCATCGCCGTCCAGACCGTCTTCGGGGTCGGCCTCGGCATCTTCTTCCTGGTCTGGACGCTGTACATGCAGGTCGGCCTGGGCTGGCGGCCGCTGCGGGCGGGGCTGACCGGGGTCCCGTTCTCGATCGCGGTCTCGGCCGCGGCGGGCATGTCGGTGCAGCTGCTCGTCCCGCGCTTCGGGCGCAAGGTGCTCCAGGCGGGCGCGCTGATCATGGCGGTCGGGGTGCTGCTCTACATCTGGGAGTCCGAGCGGTACGGCCTGTCCATCGCCCCCTGGCAGATGGCGCTTCCGCTGGTCGTCATGGGCGCGGGCATGGGCTTCATCGTGGCCCCGCTGACCGACGCGGTGCTGTCGGAGGTCCCGCGCGAACACTCCGGGTCGGCGTCCGGGCTCATCAACACCGTGCAGCAGATGGGCAACGCGCTCGGACTCGGCCTGGTGTCCGTGGTCTTCTTCGGCCAGATCGGCGACCACTTGACCCGCGCCCAGGTGGGCCCGGCCTTCGTCGACGGCTTCCAGCACGCGCTGGGCTGGGTCGTGGCGGTGATGGTGGCGATCTTCCTGCTGATGTTCGCCCTGCCGAAGCGGCCGGCGCAGCATGTGGAGGGGGCGGGGGAGGACACCCCGCTCGGCGACCGGGAGGGCACGAACCCGGCGGCGGGCGCCCCGGCGTCCGACGGTGAGCCGGTGCTGATGGGCTGACGTCCTGGTGCCGACGTTCTGGTGCTGACGTTCTGGTTCTGACGTCTCGGTAATGACGTCTCGGTAATGACGTTTTGGTCGTGTGCCCGCCCTCCTCCGCCGCCGGGGGGGGTGCCTCTATGTTCTTCGTCAAGCGTCTGGGCAGCCTCTGCCCGGGGTTCGATCTTCTCTGTGGGGCGTGAGACTGTCTGGTCGTGCCAGAGATGACGAGTGGGTTGGAGGCAGCCTTGGCTGAGGCGTCGTCTCCTTCGTGGACCCAGCGTGTTCGTGCCGGGCGTGACCTTGCTTCCTTCGCTGATGTTTCTGAGGCTGCGGAAGCGTTGGTGGGGCTGCTGCTGGACGTCGAGGACACGGCGGTGACCCGGCAGACGGCAGAGGCTTTGACCCGGGTGGGGACGGTGGCCGCCATAAGGCTTATCGCTCTCGCGGTTGCCGAGGCTGACGACAACCAGGCCGAGTGGCTGCAGACCGGGGTGCATGACGCGCTCGTGGGACCGGGCGGTGTGCCGGACGTCGCAGCGGCCTGCGGGAAGCTCGCCCGGGACCCGGAAGAAGCTGTCCGTCGGGGGGCCGCAGATATCTCGGCATGGGCAGACGACCCATGGTGTTGATCTGCGTCAGCCTTCCTGTGGACTGGTTCATGCAGCCGTCGCCTGGGGGACGCGGGGTTCGTAGAAGGTGCCGTCGCGGAGCATGGCGAACAGGACGCTGATGCGTTGGCGGGCGAGGCGGAGGAGGGCTTGGGTGTGGGTCTTTCCGCGGGCCCGGCATCGGTCGTAGTAGGTGCGGGAGGCGGGATCGGCGTTCATGCAGGCGAAGGCGGAGAGGAACATGGCGCGTTTGAGCTGCCGGTTTCCGCCTCGTGGTGCGTGTTCGCCGTGGATCGAGGTGCCCGACGACTTCGTGGTCGGGGCAAGTCCGGCGTAGGAGGCGAGGTGGGCTGCGGTGGGGAAGCTGGTGCCGTCGCCGACGGTGACCAGCAGGACGGCGGCGGTCCTGACGCCGACGCCGGGCATCGATGTCAGGACCGGGGAAAGAGGGTGTGCCTCCAGCAGGGCGTTGATCTGGGCTTCCAGGGCCCGGCGTTGTTCGTGGACCGCGGCGAGCGAGCGGGCCAGGGAGGGCACGACGATGTCGAGGGTGCCGGTCCCCGGGACCACGACGGTCTGTTCGTCCAACGCGTCGAAGACGTCGTCGATCAGCCGGGCGGCCATGCGCGGGGCCTTGGGCCGGATGAGCTCGACGAGCCTGCGGCGGCCGGCTTTGCGCAGGGCGGTCGGGGAGCCGTAGCGCTCCAGCAGCCAGGTGACGGCCTGGTGGTCCAGACGCGGGCCCAGGACGCGTTCCAGCGACGGGTGGAACTGGGTGAGCAGGCCGCGTATCCGGTTGGAAGTGCGGGTGGCCTCGGCGGCAAGGTCCTGGTCGAAGCCCACGAGCACGGTCAGTTCGGCGGTGATCTCGTCGGTGAGTTCCAGCGAGCGCAGGGTGTGCGGCAGGGTGCGGGCGGCGTCCGCGATGACCGCGGCATCCTTCGCGTCGGTCTTGGCCTCGCCCGGGTAGAGGTCGGCGATCCGGCGCATGGCCAGTCCGGGCAGGTAGGCGACCTTGCAGCCCGCGTCCCGGGCCACGGTGAGCGGGAGGGCGCCGATGGAGGCGGGCTGGTCCACGATCACCAGGACGGTGCCGAACTTGGCCTTGAGCTTGTCGAAGACGGCCCGCAGCTTCGGCTCGCTGTTGGGCAGCTGCTTGTCGAGGACCTTCTTCCCGGCCGGGGTGAGCCCGTGGCCGTGATGAGCACTCTTGCCGACGTCCAGGCCGAGGAACACGCCCACGTCTTCGGGGTCGAACATCGCGCCCTTCCCAGGGTGTTGAACGTGCCGGCCTCGGCGGTGGTGTCGTACGCGCGCATCCACGTTATGCAGACCTGCCGCCCGCGAGCTGTCCGGCATTGCGCCGGACCGGGCGGTGGCCGGACCTCTCATCAGCGTCTCCGACGGCACCTCCCAGGCCCGGCGACACCACCCCCCAGGTCATGCCTTCGACAGGGGGCAAAAGTCATACCGGGCCCGGAGGCCAGCGGCCCTCTTGCAGGACCGCGAAAAACATAACGGGGCGGGCACACCACGTTGTGGTAGTGGTTGAGCGTTTCTGGAAAGCACACGTTATGGTGACGCCATGTCATCGAGGGAACACGTCACCCCCCGTGAAGCGGTGGGGTCCGGGGCGCCGCAATCGTGGCTTCCCACCTTGTCGGCGCTGTCGCTCGAGGAGGTCGCGGCCCTTGATGACGCCGTTCTGCGGCCTTCGATCGAGCGCCTGAGGCGCCGGGTCGGCCGTCCCATGTCCACGATCGCGGGCAGCGACGGCGGTTAGGGCCTTGGCCGGTCCGCCGCGGAGTGCCCCGCACGTCACGACTGCGTGAACGAGGAAGCGCCCTGCCGATGCGCCTTCACCACCTCTCCGACCCCGTCCTGCACGCGCTGAACTCCGTCACCGAGGACGAGTCAACCGTCGCCTTTCTGCTCGACGCGGAGTCGAGCCGACGTCTGTTGCTGTTGCGCGCGATCCTGGACGCGGCGGCTGACGCCGACGACGTACGCCGGGCCTGGCGGCTGCTCGAAGCCGCCGAGCGGGCGGCCCCGGCGGTCTTCCGCACGGTGCTCCTCGACCCGCAGGTGGGTGTGTGGGCGGCGAGCCTGGTACGCAGACTCTCCCGCCCGGATCCGACGGCGACTTCGGGGGAGCCTCCACTGCGCGTGGAGCTGGGGTTCCTCGGGCAGCTGGCGGCGGCCGTGTTCATCGCCGGTGGTGCCGACTTCCGTGCGCGCGTGCCGGTGCGGGACGGACGCGTGTTCCTGCCGGGTCTCGGCCGGGCGACCGTCGGCGGCGACCCCTGGGGAACCGCCGAGGTGTGGGGGCACGACGGCGCGGTCCGGGTCGCCGCGGGCGGCGTGACGGTGACGTTGCCGGACGACAGGGAGAACGACGCCCCGGGGTGGGAGGGGCAGCGGCGGCTGCGTGCGGAGCACGGGGGAGTGACCCTGACCCTCGTCCTCGACGACCTGGGACCCTACGCGCCGGTGCCGGCGCTGACGGCGTCCGGACGGCTCTCATCCGCTCAGTTCGCTTCCTGGCAGCGGTGGGTCGCCCGCATGTGGACGGTGCTGGTGGACGATCACCCGGTCAGCGCCCGGGCCCTGACCGCGGGGCTGCGCTCCGTCGTTCCGCTGCCACGGGGCGAGCGGCTGCGCGCGCGGGCGGCTTCGTCCAGCGACGCGTTCGGATGCCTCTTGCTGTCGGAGCCGGACGAGGACGAGGACGTCCTCCCGGCACAGCTCGGGGTCGCCGTCCTGCACGAGTTCCGGCACACCCTGCTCAACGGCCTCATCTTTCTCACGCCTCTGTTCGAAGAGAGCGACGAGCTGCTCTACGCCCCCTGGCGTGACGATCCACGCCCTCTCGGCGGGCTCGTGCACGGGGCGTACGCCTTCTCCGGCGTCGCGCGCTACTGGCGCACCCGCGGTGTGGAGGGGCTCGCGGGCTTCGAGTACGCGCTGTGGCGCAGCGCCGTGCGCACGGTGCTGGGGAGCCTGCGCGAGCACCGTGCGCTCACTGCGCCGGGGCACGCGCTGATCGACAGCCTGGACGAACAGACCGCGGGCTGGCATGTGGAGCGGGTGGGGGTGCGCGAACAGCGCCTCGCGCGTCTCGCGACCGTCCACCACCGTGCGACCTGGCACGCACACCATCTCCAGGTGCCCGCGGCGCAGGCGAAGGAACTGGCGGAGGCCTGGCGCGCGGGGCGGCCCGTGGACGCCGTCACGCGCCACCCCGAGCCCGTGTTGCGTGCCGATCCACAGGCCCGCCGTCTGGATACGTTCGCGCTGCTGGCACGCCTCAGCCTCGTCGCTCCCGGTGAGTTCGAAGCCCTGCGCGCGTCGGGGGACCCCGCGCGGAAGGTGGCCGGTGTCGTCCCCGCCGATCTGGCGCTGGTGGACGGCGACGCCGCGACCGCGGTCAAGTTGTACAGCGAGGAGCTCAGCGGTCCGGGCGCCAGGCCCGCGGCCTGGGCCGGGCTCGGCCTGGCGCTGGCCGAGTGCGGCGAGCGGGCCGCGGGGAACGCGCTGACCGAACATCCCGAACTGGCCCTGGCCATCCGTGATCTGCTGCCCGGTTCGCCGGATCCGGTACTCCTGGCCCACTGGCTCGCGAAGTAGCGACGCCGACGCCGACGCCTGCACAGGCCGGGCCGGTGGCCTGGCTCGACGCCCGCGGCCCGGGGTCCGTCACAGCGGCATCGGATCGATGTCGCAGTCCGCTCGGTGATCCCAGTCGGAGGCCTGGGCGACCGCCGGGTGACCGCTGCCCAAGGCGCGCAGGAGACGGTTGTGGGTGTCGCCGTGCAGCGCCTCCGCCTCCTCGACGCGTCCCACGGCCCGCAGGTCCATCGCGAGGTTCGCGGCACAGGCCAGGGTGGAGGGGTGGTCGGCGTCGAAGACCTCCCGGGACCTGCGCACCGTTTCGGTGTCCAGGTCCAGGGCGCGGGCCGGGTCGCCGAGTGCGTAGTGGTCGCTGGCGAGGTTGGTGCGGCACACCAGCGTCGAGGGATGGGTCGCACCCAGCCTCTGTGTGAGCTGCTCCAGTGCCACCGCGTCGATGTACTGTGCGGCCGCCGCGTCGCCCAGCAGCCGGTAGGTGATCGCGAGGTTCACGGCGGCGGACAGGGCATGGGGATGGTGTTTGCCGTATGTCTCTTCGTAGCGATGGCAGATCTCGGTACCCAGACGCAGCGCTTCGTCCAGGTTTCCCCGGTGGCGCAGGTGGATGGTCAACTCGAGTGTGGCCGCCATGGATTCGGGGTTGCGGTCGCCGTAACGGCGTACGAGTTCGGCGCGGATGCGCTCCGCCGTGGCCCCGGCCTCCTCGTGCTCGCCGGCCTTGCGCAGCGCGACGGCGAGGAGACGGATGCAGGACAGGGTGAACGGATTGCTGTCGCCGAGCAGTGTGGTGGCCTGCTCGGTTATCTCGCGGTGGTGGGTCACCGCGGTGTCGTGGGCGCCGAGTTCACGAAGGTCGACGATCAATCCGAGCCAGGTGCGCAGCGAGGTGATGTGGTCCTGCCCGAAAATCTCCGCGCGGTTGCGCCAGGTCTGCTGGTCCAGTTCGTAGGCGCGGGCGAACTTGCCCACCAGACGCAGGCTGACACCGAGGTTGTGCGCGGCGCGCAGTGTCTCCGGGTCGTCCGGACCGATGAGCTCCAGATACTGCTGGTGCACGGAGTCGGAGAGTTCGAGGGCCTCCGTGAACGCGCCGCGCACGCGGTGGTCTATGGCGACGTTGCCGAGCGCGGCGAAGGTGTCCTGGTGGTGGGGACCCAGCGACCTGAGATAGGCCTCCAGTGTCGTCGCGTTGAGCTCGGCCGCTTCCTCGTAACGGCCCATGCTGAACTGGAGGAAGCCCAGCAGGCGGGCTATCTGCAGGGTCTGGGTGTGTTCCTCGCCCATCCGGTGGGACCAGTTCTCGTAGGCGGACCGGGCGAGTTCCAGGCAGGACTCGTAGTCGCCCCAGCGCAACAGGTAACTGACCTCGTTCATCACCAGTCGGCGTACCCAGGTCTCGTCGGACTCCATCGCGCCGGAGACGACCACATGGGGATAGAGCGTGCCGTAGCGATCCCAGCGCAGCGCGTTGTTGGGATCGTTGGGGTCGCTCGCCACCAGCAGCATATGGGCCCCGTGCCGCATGGTGGCCCGGTCCTGCTCCGTCATGCGGAACTGCAGCGCGGCCTGCACCAGCCGGTGCATCTGCAGGGAGTTGGTGCGGTGGTTGAAGCGGGCCAGGGAGTAGCGGCCGATGTCACGGATGGCCTGACCCAGCCGGATCGGATCCTCCAGGGCGGCGTCCAGTTCAGGGGTGATGGAGCTGGGCGGCATCCGCATGAACATGCTCCGCGCGATCGGTTCGGGCGCGTAGAAGGAGCACAGCTGGAGCAGTTGGTACGCGGCCGGGTTCTTGGCCTCCAGCCGGTCCAGGGAGATGTTCCAGGCGGCTATCACCGGATGCGGGTTGTCGAGGGGCGCGGTGCCGCGCAGCAGGTCCACGCGTTTCTCGTCGAGCAGGTGCAGGTACTCGTCCACGGGCATGCCCGTCTCCGCGTGCCAGGCGGCGGCCTGCTCGATGGCGAGCGGCAGGTCACCGAGTGCCTCCGCGAGCCGGTCGGCGTCCGTGTCGCTGATCTCCGGGCCGCGTATGCGCAGCAGCTGTTTGCTTTCCTCCCGCATGAAGACGTCGACCTCCAATGGCCGGGCGATGGAGGCCCATTGGGGGTTGCGTGAGGTGATGAGGATGTTGCCAGGTCCTCCGGCGGGGAAGAACTGCTTCACGGATTCGGGGCTTTCGGCGTTGTCGAAGACCAGGAGCCAGTTGGCGTAGGGCACGCCGACGCGCAGTGCCTCCAGCACCGCGGCGACGGTCGACGAGGCGTCGGACCCGGCCGGCAGGCCGAGGCGCGGTGCCAGTTCCACCAGGGACAGGGAGATCTGCGCGGTGCGCTCCGCGGGGATCCACCAGACCACGTCGTAGTCCGCCATGCGGCGGTAGAGGTACTCGACGGCCAGCAGGCTCTTGCCGACGCCGCCCATGCCGTGCAGCGTGTGGGGCAGCACGGCGGTCGCCTTCTCCCGCAGCAGCCGCCCGCGCAGTTTGTCGAGGAGTTCCTCGCGGCCCGTGAAGTTCGGATTCCTGGGCGGGATGTTTCCCCAGACCGTGGGCGTGCTCCCGGTACGTCCGTTGCCCACCGTGCTCGCCGGGGCCTGCTGCGGCATCACCGGCCTCCTCTTCCCCTGATCGGTCCGACGGTCGGCGTCGCCCGGGGGTCGGGCGACGGCATCGCTGGGTGCTGTGGGTGTTGCGGGTGTTGCGCGTGCTGTGGGTGTGGTGGTGCCGTGCTGCTGTGCGCGCTGCGGGCGTTTCCGGTCGGCCGGGGCGGCCGCGAGGGCCTCGTCGACCTCCCTCGCCGGCTTCAGGAACGGCCCGGACAGAGCGTGGAGCACGGCGCTCTCGGCCATGAGCCACGGCCCGGACTCCGCGTCGACCGGCGGGAGTCGGTGCACGGCGGCCCCGCGCAGCAACCGGGGCAGTCGCCACAAGTGTTCCCCGCCGGATCCCCGGCGATCCCCGATCAACTCGACTACCCGCACCACATCGGTACGCCGTCCGGTGGCCAGCAGCTCGTCGCGGATCCCGGGGGCGAACGCGAAGGTGGTGTGCCCGCCGTCCGTCGGCCGGACCAGGTCGTACACGAGCAGTTGCGCGAAGTCGGTGAGGGAGGCGCCGGGCACGAGCGCGCCTCTGACTTCCTCGATCAGCGCGGCGGTCAGGGGGATCGCGGAGAGCATGGTGGCGAGCGTGAACACGTTGCGGGGCACGGACGACTGGAAGAACGCCACCCGGGCCGCCGAGGTGGGAACGGGTTCTGCCGCCACCGGACCCGCGGGTACGCGCGCGCGTGGGAACGTCACCGTCATCGGCAGCCAGGAAGGCGGGGCCCCGCCCAGCAGTCTGGACCAAGCCTCCAGCCACCGGGGCGTGAGTTCGAACAACGGGATGGCGACGTCGGGACGGTGGGCGGGCGGCAGGTCGTGGACATCGGGGCCCAGGCCGCGGGGCCGCCACCGCATCCGGTGGTTGGCCGCGCCCGGGGCGGGCGAGCGCAGCAGCACCTGCCAGCCGCGCAGCCCCGTCGCGTGCCACACCGGGTGCGGCAGCAGATGGATCAGCGCGAGCGGTCCGGACTGGCCCCAGCGGCGAAGCAGCGGTTCCACCTCGTGGGTGTGCCAGCGCGGGCCCGCGCCATCGGTGAGGAGCAGGGTCAGCCGGGTGCCGGCGCGGTGACGCGGCAGTGTCGCCGGGTCGGCGCTGTGCCCGTACGGCAGCCGGTGCGTGGTGATCCGGCCGAAGGCGCCGCACCGGTGCAGCGTCGTGGTGAACTCGTGGACCGTCGGCTGCCAGATCCCCATCGTCGGCCCGGTGTCGACCACCACCGCCACGTCCCGGGCACCGGTCCTGCCGAGCGCGGAGCCGACGCGCCGCATGGCCTGCGGGAGCCCCGGCGGGAGGGCCGAGGGAAACGAGCCGGGCCCGGTCATGGCTCCTCCGGCGCGGTCCACTGCCAGAGGGTGTCGACGGCCTCCTGCCAGTTGCCGCCCTCCGCCACGGCCCCCAGAACACCGTCGGCGGCCAGCCGGAGTGCGTCCAGGAACCGTTCCACCACCGGTCCCTCGGCAGCGGCGGCCCGTTCGACGAAGGCGTCCACCGCGTCCGGCGCCGGGCCGGGACGTCCGGGCTTTGACGGGAACCGGTTCGCGGCGATGGCGCGCAGCAGGTCCGGTTCGGGCCGCCGGGACCGCAGGGTCACACAGCGGCGTACGAGATCCGGCGGCAGATCCCGCTCACCCGTGGTGGTGATGACCACGACGGGAAAGGCACGGCAGCGCACCGCCCTGTCGGGCAGGGGCACCGCGGCCGACGGATCGTCGTGGGACGACACCCGCGGGTCGGTGGAGCCGGCGCCGGGCAGGACGAACCCCCCGGCCGTCAGTACCGTGCACAGGTCCTCGGGCAGGCTGATCTCGGCCCGGTCCA
The DNA here is from genome assembly GCF_036227505.1 of Streptomyces sp. NBC_01450. Taxonomy (NCBI): domain Bacteria; kingdom Bacillati; phylum Actinomycetota; class Actinomycetes; order Kitasatosporales; family Streptomycetaceae; genus Streptomyces; species Streptomyces sp. NBC_01450. The sequence continues at coordinate 6,614,205 of NZ_CP109480.1, forward strand.
GCCGGTCGATCAGCAGCACACGGGGCCTGCGGTAGGGCAGGAAGGCGGTACCCAGCGGACCGAGCCGGATCCCCCCGCCGTGCTCACCCTCGCGTCCGCCGTCGCCGCGGCCCTCGTACGGGCCGTCGTACAGGCCCTCCCGGAGTGTGCTCAGGGAGGTGATCTGCCAGCGCAGGACGCGGCCGAGGCCGAGCTCCGCGCTGATGCGGTAGGCGAGGGACGACTTGCCGGTGCCGGGCTCGCCGGTGACGAGCAGGGGGCGGCGCAGGTGCAGTGCCACGTTCACCCGGGCCACCTCGTCCGGCGGAGCCGGCAGCGGCTGTCCGATGTCGCCCAGCACCGCGCGGGCGTACGGGTCGTCGACAGGGGGCGGGGGAAGCTCGGGGCCGCCGCCGAAGCTGCGCCAGGCCGGTGCCTCGGGCCACTCCTCCGGTGTCGCACCGGGCAGCCCCGTGCCTCGGTACAGTCCCCACGACTGGCTGTTCGGCGGCATGAGCGGAGTCCCTCCGTACGACGACTGGGCTGCGATGTCCGTACCGGTGGTGCCGGTCCGCACTGCTGGTCCGTGGCTCCGTATCCCGGTGGCCCGGTGGCCCGGTGGCCCGGTGGCCCGGTGACCCCGTGGTCCCTGGTCACCCGGTCTGTGGTCACGGTGGCTCGGGGCGTACGGGTTTGCGGTCGGGGTCGTCCCACAGGACCGCGAGATGACGGCCGATGTGCGCGGCGTCCTCGTCGTCGGCGGCGTCGATCGCCGCACGGCGGCGGTAGGCGGCCACCTTGGCGGGGAACCGCGACAGGCCCTCGGTGAGGAGTCCGTCGAGGACGCCCCGGAACTCCTCGGTGGAGCGGCCGGCACGGTGCCAGATCACCACGGGCAGCCCGCTGCGCAGGGCCGCCTGCAGCTCCCGGCGGCCGTTTCCCCGGTCGGGCAGCGGCGGCTCGCTCAGCACCAGGGCCACGCAGTGCTCGTTGTCCCCGAGGCGGGCCTCCAGGCCGCGCAGATGGTTGCCGTTCTTGTGCGCGACGTTGACGTACACCGACTCCGACGGGTGCTCGTCGCGCGCCAGCTGCTGCCAGCGGGTACGCCAGAACCGGTACCAGTCCCGGTTCTGCAGCCGGTCGAGGCTGCGCACGACCACCGGGTAGTCCACCGCGAGCGGTACGTTCGGTACTTCGGCGGTGTCCCGGGGCCACCAGTCGACGGGCAGGTTGAGCAGTTCGAAGGGGAGCACGAACTCCAGCCACACATGGGCCAGCCGGTCGCCGCCGCCCCCTTCGACCGCTTTGATGACGCGGGTCACGGCGTGCTGCAGCCCGTCGGTCGGCACCCGCTGCATCGGGTCGCCGTGCTGCCAGTTCGGGCCGCCGGCGTCGGACATGAGGGAGTGCGAGACCGTGTATCGCCCGTCCTCCAACGGGTCCGGCGCGATGTGGATCGCCAGGTACTCCTGGCCCGGCCTGACCGCCGGCGGTGGTGCCGGAGTCCGGACGCGGTCGAGGTCGAGCAGCTCGGCCAGGTCGCAGCTCAGGGCCCACTGCCGGTTGCGTGCGAGCAGTTCGACCGCGACGGGGTGGCCCATCGCGTCGGCAACGCGGTCGAGGTAGACCATCCAGGGCGGCAGCCCACCGCGCGCGGCCCCCTGCCCGGCCATGTGCAGGAAGTCGTGCCAGCAGGTGTCGGCGTGCGGTGGCGGTGCGCAGACCCTGGCGTCGGTGGCCGTCCGGACGAGGGCCGTGCGCATGGCGTACGACATGGTCAGCGTGGTCAGGGTGTCACCGAGGAACTGCCAGGAGCCGGTGACGTCCGGCAGGCCGTCGAGCGAGTCCACGGCCGTCCATTCGTCGGCGAGCCGCTGCACGACGGGTCCCTGCGGGCAGCCCGGCTCCAGCATCGGCAGCTTCCGTGCGAGCGCCGACAGTCCGTCCTGGTGCCGCGTGCAGAAACGGAACAGTTCCAGCAGTTGCAGCGGCACGGTGGCCTGTTCCCGCAGGTCGGCCCGTTGCCCCACCGCCTCGCCCACCAGGTCGGTCAGCAGGGCGCGTGCGTAGCGGTCGTGGAGCGCGGGGACCCCGAGCAGTGCGCCGAGCGTCTCCTCGCCGATCCGCTCCCGTATACGTAACGCCGGATTGTGGCGGCCCGCGCCGCCCTGTCCCGTCAAGGTCGGCCCGCCGGGTCGGGAAAGCGCGGAGGTGCGGCGTGCCGGGTGGGGACCGCGGGGGTGACGCCGAGGGCGGCCAGCAGCCGGGTGCGGGCCTCGTCCTCGCCGAGGCCCGTGAGGTCGGTGTACGCGACCGTGGACAGCGGCCGACGGGGTCGGCACGGCTCCACCATGACCGGCACCAGCATCCCGGCCATGGCCTCGGGGCTGCGGTCGTGCACGGCCTGCCAGGCCTGATGGACGTGCGCGGAGGCGACGTAGGCCGGGGACAGCACGGCGAGGGCGCGGTCACTCCGCTCCAGACCGCCCAGCAGCCCGGTCGGCGCGCGGTCGCCCGGCGGGAGGCCCGGCTCGTCGAGGAGCACGCCGATGCCCGCCTCCTCCAGGTGCCAGGCGATCCAGGCGGTCCACGCCAGGTCGGCGACGACGTAGGAGACGAGCAGGTGAAGGGGGCGGTCGGTGCGCGAGGGGGCCCGGGGCGGTGCCTTCTCTCGTACGAGCTCGATGACGGCGTCGGCCGTCCGGCTGTGGCCCTCCAGCAGTGACACCGCGTCGGCCAGCGCGGACAGTCCGTGGTTCGCCGCGATCTCCTCGCGGACGCAGAACCGCACCAGTTCGAGCAGCTGCAGCCGCGTGGTCGCCTGTTCCCGCAGGACCACCGGCCGTCCCAGCCGGTCGCCGATCAGCTCGGCCAGCATCGCGCGGACGCCGCGGTCGCCCAGGACCGGGGAATCGCACAGCGCCTGGACCACGGCCTGCTGCCAGTCATGGTCCGGGCGGGCGCGGAGACCGTCCCTGTCCACAACACCCCCCGAGAAGTTGTGTCCCGCAGTCCAGGATACGGACGCGATGACACGGCGTCAGGGCTTCTGCGAGGCCGGAACGAGCGAGGGAGAGGCCCACCTCGATGCCCGTTTGTGTCCACCTGGGGCCCGAACCTGTTTACTTTCCGGAAATCCGGGCGTAGCCTCCCGACTGAAACCACAAGTTCGGGCATCGGCCGCACAGTAATCGGAGGCGAACGGACATGTACGCACCGGAGCGGCAGCAGGAGATTCTCCGGCTCGCCCGTGACGGCGGTCGGGTGGACGTGCTCTCGCTGGCCGAGGAGTTCCAGGTCACCGCGGAGACCATCCGCCGCGACCTGAAGGCCCTCGACCGCGCGGGACTCCTGCGGCGGGTGCACGGCGGTGCCATACCGGCCGGGCGGCTGGACTTCGAGCCCGATCTCGCCGAGCGCGAGTCCACCGCGGCCGACGAGAAGGACCGCATCGCACAGGCCGCGGTCGCCGAGCTGCCGGACGAGGGCACGATGATCCTCGACGCGGGCAGCACGATCGCCCGGCTCGCCGGGGACCTTCCGCTGGAGGCGACGCTCACCGTCGTCACGCACAGCCTGCCGATCGCGGCCCGCCTCGCGGACCACCCCGGCATCCAGCTCCACCTGGTCGGAGGGCGCGTCCGGCACCGTACGCGCGCCGCCGTGGACGCCTGGGCGCTGCGTGCGTACGCCGAGATCCGCGCCGACGTCCTGTTCGTCGCGGCCAACGGCTTCTCCGCCCAGCACGGACTGACCACCCCCGACCTCGCCGAGGCCGCCGTGAAGCGCGCGGCCATCCGTGCCGCGCGCCGCGTGGTGCTGCTCGCCGACTCCTCCAAGCACGGCCAGGAGCACTTCGCCCGCTTCGGCGACCTGAGCGACGTGGACCTGCTGATCACCGACAGCGGGCTGAGCCCCGAAGACGCCACCGACATCGAGCGCGGTGGCACGGAAGTAGTGCGCGCATGATCCTGACCGTCACCCCCAACCCCTCCCTCGACCGTACGTACGAGGTCCCGTCGCTCGACCGCGGTGAGGTCATCCGGGCCACCGGCGAACGCGTGGACCCGGGCGGCAAGGGTGTGAACGTCTCGCGCGCGGTCGCGGCGGCGGGGCAGCGCACGGTCGCCGTGCTGCCGCTGGGCGGCGCGCCCGGCGCGCTCGTCGCCGAGCTGCTCCACGCGCAGGGCATCGAGGTCGCGCCGGTCCCGGTCGCCGGAGCCACCCGTTCGAACATCTCGGTCGCCGAGCCGGACGGCACGCTCACGAAGATCAACGCCCCCGGGCCCGAACTCACCGCCGCCGAGGCGGAGCTGCTCCTTGAGACGGTGCGTCAGCAGTATCGTTTCGGCGACACCGACTGGATCACCTGCTGCGGCAGCCTGCCGCGCGGACTCGGTCCTTCCTGGTACGCCGACCTCGTCGCCCGCGCCCACGCGGCGGGCGCCCGGATCGCGCTCGACACCTCCGGCCCCGCGCTGCTCGCGGCGCTGCGTGAGCGGCCCGACGTGGTGAAGCCCAACGCCGAGGAGCTCGCCGAAGCCGTCGGGCGCCCCCTCGCCACCGTCGGCGACGCCGTCAAGGCCGCCGAGGAACTGCGTGAGATGGGCGCCGACGCCGTGCTCGCGAGCCTCGGCGCGGACGGACAGCTGCTCGTGGACGGCTCGGGCGCCTGGTTCGGCAGCGCACGGGTGGAGGCCGTACGCAGCAACGTGGGCGCCGGCGACTCCTCCCTCGCCGGTTTCCTGATCGCCGGCGGCCGCGGCCCGGAGGCCCTCGCCTCCGCCGTCGCCCACGGCGCCGCGGCCGTACAGCTGCCCGGCAGTGTGATGCCAGGCCCGGCCGACCTAGACCCCTCCGCCGTGACCGTCACGTCGGAGGTCCCCGCGGACCGCGTACTCACGGAGCCCGTGTCATGACGAACCCAGCTGTCCTGACGACCGGTGCCGCCGCGGCCGCACCCCCTGAACAGGCCCTGATGAGGCGGGGTTTCCCCGGCCCCGCCTCCGCCACTCCCGTAGACCCCGCCCTCCCCGAGTGCGGCACCCCCGTCCCCACCCCCGCCCACTTCCCCCGGGCGATACGCGTGCGAAGGAGCCCGCGATGAGCGAGATGATCACCGCGGACCTGGTCGATCTCGACCTGTCCGCCGAGACCAAAGAGGCGGCGGCACGCGCCCTCGCCGAGCGCATGGTGACCCTGGGGCGGGTGACCGACCTCGAAGGCTTCCTCGCCGATGTGGCCGCCCGCGAGGCCCAGATGCCCACCGGCCTCGACGGCGGGATCGGCATCCCGCACTGCCGCAGCGAACACGTCACCGAGCCGACGCTCGGCTTCGGGCGCAGCGCGGCCGGGATCGACTTCGGCGCGCCGGACGGCCCCGCCGACCTGATCTTCCTGATCGCCGCTCCGGCGGGCGCCGACGACGCGCATCTGACGATCCTGTCGGCGCTGGCCCGTCAGCTCATGAACGCCGAGTTCACGTCCGCGCTGCGGGCCGTGGACGACGCGGCGGCCGCGGCCGCGCTCATCCGCGGGGACAAGTCCCCGGCGGCCGCGGCCTCGACCGCGCCCGAGGGCTCCCAGAACTCCGTGGCGGTGTCGGCGGCGGCCTCCGCCGACACCGCCACGGGTACCACCACGAGTGAGCGTCCGTTCCGGATCGTCGCCGTCACCTCCTGCCCCACCGGCATCGCGCACACCTACATGGCGGCCGAGTCGCTGGAGAACGCGGGCCGCGAGGCGGGCGTCGAGCTCGTCGTCGAGACGCAGGGCTCGGCCGGCTTCACCCGGCTCGACCCGGCGGTCATCGCGGCCGCGGACGGTGTGATCTTCGCGCACGACGTGCCCGTACGGGACAAGGACCGGTTCGCCGGCAAGCCCACCGTCGACGTCGGTGTGAAGGCGGGCATCAACAAGCCCGCCGAGCTGATCACCGAGGTGCGTGGCAAGGCCGCGCGCGGCGAGGTCAGCGCGGGCTCCGCGCCCGGTACGCCGGTGGAGCGCTCCGGCGACTCCGCCGAGGGATACGGCAGCAAGCTCCGCAAGTGGCTGATGTCCGGCGTCAGCTACATGGTCCCGTTCGTCGCCGCGGGCGGTCTGCTGATCGCCCTCGGGTTCGCGATCGGCGGCTACACGGTCAACAAGGCACCGTCGGTCATGGACCACTTCATGTGGACCCAGGCGGACAGCTGGGGCGCGCTGTTCTTCCAGATCGGCGTCGTCTCCTTCGGCTTCCTCGTCCCGGTCCTGGCCGGCTACATCGCCTACGGCATGGCGGACCGGCCAGGTCTCGTGCCCGGCTTCGTCGGCGGCGCGATCTCCCTCACCATCAACGCGGGCTTCCTCGGCGGTCTGGCCGCCGGTCTCATCGCCGGTGGCGTGGTGATCGGGATCCAGAAGGTGAAGATCCCGGCGGCGTTGCGCGGCATCATGCCGGTGGTGGTGATCCCGCTGATCTCGGCGGCGATCGTCGGATTCCTGATGTTCGTGGTCATCGGCAAGCCCATCGCCTCCGCGCAGAAGGGCATGACCGACTGGCTCAACGGCCTCACCGGCACCAACGCCGTCCTGCTCGGCGCGCTGCTCGGCCTGATGATGTGCTTCGACCTCGGTGGTCCGGTCAACAAGGTCGCCTACACCTTCGCCACGGCCGGTATCGCGGTCGCCAACCCCAGTGACTCGGCGATGAAGATCATGGCGGCCGTGATGGCGGCGGGCATGGTTCCGCCGCTGGCCATGGCGCTCGCCACGACCGTGCGCGGCAAGCTCTTCACGCAGACCGAGCGGGAGAACGGCAAGGCGGCCTGGGTGCTCGGCGCCTCCTTCATCTCGGAGGGCGCGATCCCGTTCGCGGCGGCCGACCCGCTGCGCGTCATCCCGTCCGCCATGGTCGGCGGCGCGGTCACCGGCTCCCTGTCGATGGTCTTCGACGCCACACTGCGGGCCCCGCACGGCGGCATCTTCGTGGTCCCGCTGATCGGCAACCCCTTCCTCTACCTGATCGCCATCGCGGCCGGTGTCTGTGTCAGCGCCGCCCTGGTGGTCCTCCTGAAGGGCATGCGCAAGCAGGCCCCCGAGGGGGCCGGTACGGGGGTCGCCGACGCCGCGACAGCGACGAAGGTCGACCCCAAGGAGCCGGTCGCGGCCTGAACGGCCAACTACTCGCCCTTTTAGGGCATCTGCGAGATACGTCACGGTCCGGGGCCAAAGCCCCGGACCGTGGTGTCTACTGGGGCGTATGCCTGAGCATGTGCCGATCCTCCAGCTGATGGGCGTGGCCGTCCTCACCCTCGCGACCGTCATCTGGGTCGTCGGCCTGTCCCGCCTCCTGCGCCGCGCCCGCGCCGGGGCCGCCGTCCGCCACCACGGGCAGGTGCTCCGCGCCCTGCCCCGTCAGCGCCGCTCCGGCCCGGTCTCGGAGTCCGTGGAACTCACCCCCGAGGAACGCGCCGCCTTCGCCGGCCTGGTGCGCCAGTTCAGCGACAGCCGCCCCTGACGGGCGGGGCTCGGTTCGACAGGCCGAGCTCTACGGCCTCTCCGCCGTGACCGACCGGCCAGGCCCTAGGCGAGCCGCGCCGCCCGGCGTTCCATGGCGGCCCGTGCGGCGTGCTCCGTCGGATAGACCTCGCACATGTGCCGGCCGTCCGGCGTCGCCGTGTGCTCGACCTCCCACAGGGAGATCTCCTGGCCGTCGCGGAGCAGGAACGCGTGCTCGTAGAGCGAGAAGCACAGCCCGACCTGGCCCGCCCGGCAGGGGCGCCCGAAGGCCTGGGTGATCTGGTGCGCGAACGCGGTGCGCAGCAGCGGCGTCGTGATGTCGGGTCCCGGCCGGTCGGTGTTCTCCGCCCGCCGCAGCAACCGCCGCGCGTGATCCGCCGAGTCGTCGGTCAGGTAGACGTGCTGCGGCTCGGGGATCGGCGACAGATGGACCATCACGGGCAGTTCGAAATCCGGCGCGTCCGGCGGCAGCGGCAGCCGGGCCGTGGCGGCGCGCAGCTCCTCCTCGTCGACGTACACCTCGTGCTGCGGCTCACTCCCGAGCGCCGTGTTGTGCACGAGCTCCCACAACGTGACCGCCGAGCCGTCGGCGAGCAGCCAGGTGTGCCGATACGTTTCGCGGTGCAGCCCCGCGCTGTGGTGCGCGGAGTGCAACGAACTGTCCTGCGCCAGCGCGCAGTCGAGCCGCCTTATCGTCTCGTCGGGCAGCTCGAAGGAGTTCAGGGCACGGCCGAGGAGCCGCTCGAGGTGCTCCTCCGGAGACTCGGGCGACTCGGGTGGTTCGTACGCTGCTGTCTCGTACGGAACGCTCAAGGCTTCTCCCGGCGTTGCTGCATGTCACCTTGTGGGTGCATACCGTAGCCCCTCGGTCGGACATCATTCCTGTGAACCGAGAAAACGTACGGACAGAAAACGAGCGGGCCACGCGGCGAGTTCCCGCGCGGCCCGCCGAGACGTCGACAGCCCCAGGTCAGACCGTACTTCCCGCGGTCCACGCACTCCAGGACATGTTCCAGCCGTTCAGTCCGTTGTCCGGCGAGACGCTCTTGTCGGGCGAGTTCTTCACCACTACGACATCTCCGACCAGGGAGTTGTCGTAGAACCACTTCGCGCTGGTGTCCCCCTGCGCGCCCTGCACATCGGCAAGACCGACGCAGCCGTGGCTGGTGCCCTGCTGTCCGAAGGGCGGGTTCCCGCGGTTGTACCAGTAGTTGCCGTGAATGAACGTCCCCGAGGACGTCAGTCGCATCGCGTGCGGCACGTCCGGGATGTCGTACTCGCCGCCGTAGCCCACCGTCGAGCCGTTCATCCGCGTCTGGACGAACTTCTCGGAGATCACCATCTGCCCGTTGTACGTGGTGTGCTCCGGGCTGCCCGCCGAGATCGGCACCGTCTTGAACGTCTTGCCGTCGCGCACGACCGTCATGGTCTGCGTGTCGACGTCGACCGTGGAGACCTGGGAGCGGCCGATGGTGAAGGTGACCGTCTTCTTCTGCACCCCGAAGACGCCGTTCGCGCCCTCGACGCCGTCCAGGTCGATCTTCATCGTGACCTTGGAACCGGCCTTCCAGTACTCCTCGGGCCGGAAGTCGAGCCGCTGCGCCCCGAACCAGTGCCCGGCCACCTGCTGCCCGCTGCTGGAGGTGACCGTGATGTGCGACTGCACGGCCTTCTGGTTGCTGATCACCTTGTCGAAGTTGAACGACACCGGCATTCCGACGCCGACCGTGGTGCCGTTGTCGGGCGTGTACGTGCCGATGAAGCTGTTGCTCGAGGAGACCGTCGTGAAGATGGAGTTGGCGGCCGCCGTACGTCCGCTCGCGTCCTTCGCGGTCGCCGAGATCTGGTACTTCGTCCCGCGCTCCAACTGCGCCGTCGGCTTCCAGCCGGTCCCGTCCGCGGTGATCGCCCCCGGCACCGCCGTCCCGGACCCCGACACCGTCATCTTCACGTCCGTCAGCTTGCCGTCGCTGACCTTCACGCCGGTCGCGTTGATGGACGCGTCCGTCGAGCCGTCCTTGGCCGAGATGGCGATCTTCGCCGTGGACGTCTTGGCCGAGTTGCCGCCGTCCTTGCCGCTGTCGGTGTCGGCGTTGGCGTTGCCACCGCAGCCGGTCAGGGTGAGGGCGCCGACCATCAGGGCGGCACAGGCCCCCAGTGCGCGCCGCGCTGTCATGTTCGGCGTTGCCACGGGCTGCTCCAGTTTCTCGTGATGTGCGTGATCCGCTCCAGTGCGTGGGAAAAGAGCGAGCGGCGCCGCGAAGGGTTCCCTCCGTCCCCGGCCCAACACCATCGCGTGACAGAACCGGGACAATGACCCGACGGACGCCCGGCGAACTCGCCTTTCCACCACCTCGACTTGGTGTCGGCCGAAGCGGCAGACCACTCGCCATCACGGACCAGGGCCTGTCCGGCGGATCATGCCGCAGACGCGGGGCTTGGCACGCCCTCCCCCAGAGGGGGTACCCCCAGCGGCGTTGTCGTCGGTTGCCGACTCCTCCACTCTCGGCTTCTCCCCCAGTGCCTTAAGGGCCTGGGAGGTACCCCCAGAGCGGGGGGACCCCCATCGCGTCGACGCCCTCCTCCGCCTTGCAGCTGTACGCACCAAGCCCCGCTCACCTGCGCTGGTGAGGCACCGTTGGTTCCCTCCGACCTGATCCGCCGGAAAGGCCCTAGGCGCTCCCGTACAGCTCCCCGTACGACGGCCACACCCCGCCAGGTCCGTCCACCGGGTCGGCCGCTCGTACCGCGCGGACGATCGCCCGCGTCACCAGATCCGCGCCCGCCGCGAGGATCTCGTTGAGGGCCAAGGGGTTGTCGGGAGTGAGGGGACGGGCACCCGTGGCCAGGGCGAAGACCGTGTCGCCGTCGTTCAGGAGGTGGACCGGACGGACGGCGCGCGCGATGCCGTCGTGTGCCGTGCCGGCGAGCTTCTGGGCCTGGGCGCGGGTGAGGTCGGCGTCGGTGGCGACGACGGCGAGCGTGGTGTTCAGCGGCGGAGGCGCGTTCTTCGCGGCGGCCTCGGCGAGCCGTTGCCGCGCCGCCTCGTGGACCTCGGCGGAGGGATACGCCGTACGACCGTCTCGCAGCAACTCCCCGTACAACACCCCCGTCTGCGGATCCAGCGCCGAACCCGCCGCGTTGGCCACCACCAGCGCGGCCACCGTGATCCCCGAGTCGAGCACGGCGCTCGCCGTCCCGACCCCGCCCTTGATCAGCCCGACCGTCGCCCCCGTCCCGGCGCCCACGCACCCCTCCGGCACCGGCGCGCCCGGCGCGCTCGCGTCGGCCGCCTCGACCGCGGTCCGGCCCGTGGCCGCGTCCGGCCTCGCCCGGAAGTCGCCGCCGCGGCCCAGGTCGAAGACACAGGCGGCGGGCACGACCGGCACCACGTGCGCCGGATCGGGACCCACCCGCACCCCGCGGCCCCGCTCCTCCAACCAGGCCATCACCCCGGACGCGGAGTCCAGCCCGTACGCGCTGCCGCCGGTCAGTACGACCGCTTCCACCTTCTGCACCAGGTTGCGCGGGTCGAGCGCGTCGGTCTCCTTGGTGCCGGGGCCGCCGCCGCGTACGTCCACGGCCGCGACGGCGCCGCCCGCAGGGGCGAGCACGACCGTGGTGCCGGTGAGCCAACCGTCGCCGGTACGCGTCGCGTGTCCCACGCGCAGCCCCGCGACATCCGTCAGAGCGTCAACTGTCATGCCTCCAGTGTTTCCCGCTCCGCGGTCCCCGCCCCCTCTCCCGTGCCCGTCCGTGCCGTCAGGGCCAGCCCGACCACCACCGACAGCGCCGCCACGATGCCCGCCGCGAGCACCGCCCAGCTGCCCAGGAAGGTGCACAGGATCACCAGCAACGCCGTCATCGGCAGGACGAGTTGCTGTGCGATGCCCACCTTGAAATGGCGCGCGTGCAACAGCCACACGGTGAGGAAGTACAGCGCCGTCGGCAGTGTCACCGCGGCGGACGCGGCGAGCGTCGAGATCTGTGTCTTGCCCACCGCCTCCTCGACCGCGACCTCCAGGCCCGCGCCGATCGCGGCCGCCGACGAGAAGATCAGATAGTGGCCGTAGCCCCACAGGAACGACTGTCTGTTGGACCGCAGATGCCCGTGGATGGGCACCACGAAGTAGATCCACCAGGCCGCGAAGACGATCAGCAGTCCGCCGGCGGCGATCGGCAACAGCTCGCGCAGCGCGTCGTGCTCGTCCACCGCCGACTTCACGGCGACCGTCGACGCGGCGATCGTCTCGCCCAGCACGATGATCGTGAACAGGCCGAACCGCTCGGAGACGTGGTGCGGATGCCAGGAGGTGACGAAGTCCTTCTCCGCGTACAACGGGACGCACATCTCGGCGAGTGCCATCACCAGGAACACCCAGGGACGCCCGGACTGCGGCAGGACCAGCAGCCCCAGCCAGCCGATCTGGCACAGGAACACACCGCCCGCGTACCGCAACGCCATGGTCTTCTCGGGGCCCTGAGCGCCGCGGGCCGCCCGCAGCCACTGGGCGATCAACGCGAAGCGCATGATCACGTAGCCGAGCCAGACGGCCGTGTACACATGGTGCTCGAACGCCTGGGACACCCCGGCGGCGAGGACCAGGACACCCGCGATCTGCACCAGCGTCACGACCCGGTACAGCGCGTCGTCGTTGTCGTAGGCCGAGGAGAACCAGGTGAAGTTCATCCACGCCCACCAGATCGAGAAGAAGATCATCGCGTAGTTGAGGAGGCCCTCGCCCGCGTGTCCCGCCGCCACGGCATGCACCAGCTGCATGCCCGCCTGGGCGATGGCCACGACGAAGCACAGGTCGAAGAAGAGCTCCAGCGGCGATGCGACGCGGTGCTCCTCGTCCCTGCTCCGGGCGGTCATCCTGCGCAGGGGCCCGAGCCGGGCTGTCCTGGGCGTCGGGGTGGGTTCGGGAGCGGTGCTGGACGTCATAGGGCCAAGCACAGCAGAAAGGAGTCCAGGTTGCTCGGCTGGGGTCCGCGGCCGTGCCCGGGTGGGCCGGAGGCCCCTCGGCGTACCCTGGGACGCATGAGTACCGCCCCCACCCCCGAACCGCGTGACGCGTCCGCACCGCGTGATCCGAAGTCCGCGCTGATCTTTGACGACCCGCTGGACCGGCAGTCCTCGGACGACACGGACCGGGGATGGGGCGAACAGTCCGGTGGCGAGAGTGACAGTGCGGCGGACCTGAAGCGGTTCCTCGACGAGAAGCCGCCGCACCACCTCTGAACCGCCGGGCCTCGCCGCCCGAGCCGCCCGACGCCGACCCCGAGCTTGCGGAGTCGGCCCCGTCGTCAGTACTGGCTGCGTCCCGAACCGCGCTGGGCGACAAGGGCGTCGCGGATCTCCTTGAGCACCTCCAGCTCGGACACCTCGATGACCTCCTGGGTGCCCTCCCTCGCCTTCTGCCGGGCCGCGTGCCGGGCCAGGAACTTCGACATCGGCAGGACCATCAGGAAGTAGACGACGGCCGCGGTGATCACGAAGCTGAGCGTGGCTCCCAGCACGGAGCCCCACAGGATCCAGACGCCCGTAGCCGTGCCCCCAGTGCCGGTGCACCCTTTGATGCAGGATCTGTAACTGTCGAGGTTCTGCGTGCCGATCGCACCCACCAGCGGGTTGATGACGCCCTTCACCACCGAGTTGACGATGTTGGTGAAGGCCGCGCCGATGACCACCGCGACGGCCAGGTCGATGACGTTGCCCCGCATCAGAAAGGCCTTGAAGCCCTCCAGGACACCGGGTTGCTTCTTCTCGCTCACTAAGAGGCCCCTCTGCACAAGTTGTGGAACAAACAGCTCCGCAACCTACGGCAGGGCACGCCGGACCTGTCCAACGAGGCAGCTCGATCTGGCGACTTGACACCGATTCGATATCCAGGACGGCAGTCCGCACTGTGTTCGGGGCGGTGCTCAGCACAGTGTCACCGCCAGCCGGGCCGTTGTGCCCGCGCCGGCGAGCCGCGCCGCCGTCGCCCGGGGCACGGAGAGCACCACCAGCGCCCCGGTCTCGGTGGCGGCGAAGTCCGGGACCTCGGCCACCCGCGCCCCGGCCGCGACCACGCGCCCCTCGCTGCCACCGTCCGCCGCGATCACGTCGACCCGGTCGCCGGGCCTGAGCAGCCGCACCGTGGCCGCGTCGGCGATCCGCACCGGCGCCGCCACCATCTCCACCGCGCCCCGCCCCCGCAGAGAAGAGGAAGAAGAGCGAGGAGAGGGGAGGGGGGAGGGATAAGGGGACGGAGGAGAGGCAGCGGACGTGGACGGGGGAGCTCCCGTCGGATGGCCCCGGGCCCGCCCGGCGTCACCTGGGCCCGCCGCCACGAGGGCCGCCGCCGTGACGGCGAGCCCCGCGGCCACGGCCCGCCGCTTGTGCCGGGTGAGGCGCCGCAGCCGGTACCGCCCGCCGCGCACGTGCACGGGGGCGAACTGGGGCACCTCGCAGATCGGAGGCGCGTCCACGCCGGGCGGCCGCACGGGATCCGTGCCGGGCGGCCCCACAGGATCCGTGCCGCGCGGACGTACGGGATCCATGCCCGGCGCCCGTACGAGATCCGTGTCCGGCGCCCGTACGAGATCCGTGTCCTGCGGGCGTGCAAGAGGAGCGTGCTGTGCCATGGGACCACCACCTGCGACGAGAGATCGGCTTGCGATCCCACGATGAGGCCTCGCGGCGGAGCCCGTCGGCGCCGGTGGACTACCGACGGGTTGTGGACAACTCCCTCACCCGAACGGGAGGTTCCACCCGGGGGAAGGCCCCGCCGAGGCGCCCGTCGGGGCCTTTCGGCGCCCGTCGGCAGCTGTCGGCAGCCGTCGTCACGGCATCTCGAACCCCGGATCCATGCCGCCCAGCGCCTTCGTGCACAGACAGTCCCGCGTCCCGTTCCCCGGCAGTGCCGCCACCACGTCGTACAGCACGTCCCGCAGCCGGTCCACGTTCGCCGCGAACACCTTCAGCACGTCGTCGTGCGAGACGCCCTCGCCGGCCTCCGCGCCTGCGTCGAGGTCGGTGACCAGGGTCAACGAGGTGTAGCAGAGTTCGAGTTCACGGGCGAGCGCGGCCTCGGGGTGGCCGGTCATGCCCACCACGGACCAGCCCTGCGCCTGGTGCCACAGCGACTCGGCGCGGGTGGAGAATCGCGGCCCCTCGACCACCACGAGCGTGCCGCCGTCCACCGGCTCCCAGTCGCGCCCGCGCGCCGCTTCGAGGGCGGCCTTGCGGCCGACGGGGCAGTAGGGGTCGGCCAGGGACACGTGCACGACGTTCGGCACGGTGCCGTCAGGCAGCGGCAGCCCGTCGAAGAACGTCTGCGTCCGTGCCTTCGTACGGTCGACCATCTGGTCCGGCACGAGCAGCGTTCCCGGACCGTACTGGGCCCGCAGCCCGCCCACCGCGCACGGCCCGAGGACCTGCCGGGCGCCGACGGAGCGCAGCGCCCAGAGGTTGGCCCGGTAGTTGATGCGGTGCGGCGGCAGATGGTGGCCGCGGCCGTGGCGGGGAAGGAAGGCGACCCGTCGCCCGGCGATCTCGCCGAGGAACAGGGAGTCGCTCGGCGGCCCGTAGGGGGTATCGACCTGTATCTCGGTCACATCGTCGAGGAAGGAGTAGAAGCCCGAGCCACCGATGACACCGATCTCTGCGTTCGCCATGACAAGCACAGTAGCTGGCTTCGAAGGACTGCCTCCGAAAACGCCGGGGACCCCGCCGTCGTACGACGGCGGGGTCCCCGGGGAAAAGTCCTGTGCGGCCGAGCCGCGGCCGGACCGCTGTTCGGGTTCTACGCGGCCGAGCTGCTGCTCGACGAGCCGCTGCCCGACGACTTCGCGCTCGACGACTTCGAGTCCGACGAAGACGACGAGGTCGTCGACGACGAGGACGACGTCGAAGGGGTCGACGGCTTCGCCGGCGAGCTGCTCGACGAGGAGCCGCGGCTGTCGTTGCGGTAGAAGCCGGAGCCCTTGAAGACAATGCCGACGGCCGAGAACACCTTCTTCAGGCGGCCACCGCAGTTGGGGCACTCGGTCAGGGCATCGTCGGTGAACTTCTGCACCGCCTCGAGGCCCTCGCCACACTCGGTGCACTGGTACTGGTAGGTCGGCACTTGTCTTCCTCCTGGCACTCTCACTCAGTGAGTGCTAACGACAGTCCATACTGACGTATTCCGCGAGATCAGTCCACTGTCACCGGCACTCGGTGACCGACGCCACGTGCGACGGTGCGTTCGGTGGGCCGTGTTGTCAGCCGTGAGCGCAGGGCCAGCAGGGTCGCCAGCGCCAGTGCCGTACCGGCCATCGGCACCAGGAATCCGGCACCGTCCCACAAGTGGTCCTCCAGCTGTCCCGCGACCGTGACGGCCGCCGCCTGGCCGAGCGCGACGGCGCCGGTCAGCCAGGTGAAGGCCTCGGTGCGGGCGCCCGCCGGGACCAGGCCCTCGACCAGCGTGTAACCGGTGATCAGGGACGGAGCGATGCACATGCCGACCAGGAGGCCGAGACCGGCGAGCACGACCACGGAGTGCGCGGTCCACAGTCCGGACGCGGCGAGCGTCAGGGCGGCGTAGCCGATGACGAGCCGCCGCCGCGGGGCCACCTTCCAGGCGACGGCGCCGCAGACGACGCCGGAGAGCATGTTGCCCGCGGCGAAGACGCCGTACAGGACGCCGTTCAGACCGGGCTCGCCGATCGACTCGCTGAACGCGGCGAGCGAGACCTGCATACCGCCGAAGACGGAGCCGATGCCCAGGAAGGTCACGATCAGCACGCGCACTCCGGGGACCCGCAGCGCGGAACCGTGCTCCACGCGTGTGTGCCCGGCGGCCGCGACAGCGGGCTGGGTGCTCTTCTGCGCGGCGAAGAGGAGACCGCCGATCAGGGTCAGCCCGGCCTCGGTCAGCAGGCCCGCGGCCGGGTGCACGGCGGTGCACAGCGCCGTGGCGAGCAGCGGGCCGAACACGAAGGTCAGCTCGTCCGTCACGGACTCGAAGGCCGCCGCGGTGGTCATCAGGGGCGAGTCCTGGAGCTTCACGCCCCAGCGGGCACGCACCATGGGCCCGACCTGGGGCACCGAGGCGCCGGTCGGCACGGCGGCGACGAAAAGGGCCCACAAGGGGGCGTCCGTCAGCGCCAGCGCCGTCAGGGAGAAGCCTGCCAGGGTGTGCACCAGGACGCCGGGCACCAGGACGGCCCGCTGTCCGTGGCGGTCGGCGAGACGGCCGGTGAAGGGCGCGAACAGTGCCATGGAGACGCCGGTGACGGCGGCGACGGCGCCGGCGGCCCCGTACGAGCCGGTGGTGTGCTGGACGAGGAGTACGAGGGAGAGGGTCAGCATCGCGAAGGGCTGACGTGCGGCGAAGCCGGGAAGCAGGAACGTCCAGGCGCCGCGGGTGCGCAGCAGCTGTCCGTACCCGGGGCGGGAGGTGACCGTGGATGCCACGGCCCGTGCCTTTCTGCCGCCTGGTAGCGCGGCCCCTTATGCCGGGCGGGCGCCGAGAGCTGTCCTCTTGCGCGGAACTGCGGTAGATGCCGCGCCGCCCCCTGCGAGGGCGTCACGACCGCCATACGGTCGCGCCAGCTCTGCTTCAGGCAGAGTTGGTTCGATCAAGGTGTGCCTTCATCGTACAGGGGTGAGCGCTGCGGTGCCTGTGAAAGTGAGCACCATGGCGGTGTTCGCCTGTGAATGCACATCGCCCCTCAATGTCCCGTTCACTGTCCGGAATGTCGGGAGTGCGGTCCGGTGCCGTTGCCCGGCAGGCCCAGCCAGCTCGCCAGCTTGCCGCCCTGGCCCACCGCGCGCAGCCGTCGCTCGGCCGCGTCCCGGACCGGGTCGGTGGCCACCACGAGCAGCTCGTCACCGCGTCGCAGGACGGTCGTGGGCAGCGGCACGAAGGACGTCCCGTCGCGCACGACGAGGGTGACGGCGGCCCCCGAGGGCATGCGCAGTTCGGCCACCTCCACGCCGTGCATGCGGGAGCCCTCCGGGATCGCGACGGACAGCAGATGGCCGCGCAGTCGCTCCAGGGGTGCCGATTCGATCCCGAGGTCGGCGGGACCCTCGGACTCGCCCAGGCGCAGTTTCCGGGCCAGCCAGGGCAGCGTGGGGCCCTGGATGAGGGTGTAGGCGACGACTAGGACGAAGACGATGTTGAAGATCCGGCGGCTCTCCGCGATGCCGCTCACCATCGGGATGGTCGCCAGGATGATGGGTACGGCGCCGCGCAGGCCCGCCCAGGACAGCAGTGTCTGCTCCTGCCACGGAATCCGGAAGGGCACCAGGCTGACCACGACGCTCAGCGGGCGCGCCACCATGGTGAGCGCCAGGCCGATGACGAGGGCGGGCACGATGTCGTCGCCCATCTCGTGCGGGGTGACCAGCAGGCCGAGCAGGACGAACATGCCGATCTGGGCGATCCAGCCGAGCCCTTCGGCGAAGCCCCGGGTGGCGGGCCAGTGCGGCAGTTTGGCGTTGCCGAGCATCATCGCCGCGAGGTAGACGGCGAGGAAGCCGCTGCCGTGCGCGAGCGCGCCCGCGGCGTACGCGGTGACCGCGATCGCCATCACGGCGATCGGGTAGAGACCGGAGGCGGGCAGTGCCACGTGCCGCAGCCCCCAGGAGCCGAGCCAGCCCACCGCGAGGCCGATGGCCGCGCCGATGGCCAGCTCCAGGGTTATCTCGCCCAGCAGCACGTACCAGTGCTCCACGGGGCCCGCCGTGCAGAACGCGACGACGAGGATGACCACCGGGGCGTCGTTGAAGCCGGACTCGGCCTCCAGGATGCCCGTCACGCGCGCGGGGAGGGGTACTTTCCGCAGCACCGAGAAGACGGCCGCCGCGTCCGTCGAGGACACCACCGCGCCGATGATGAGCGCCTGCCGCCATTCCAGGCCGATCAGGTAGTGAGCGGCCGTGGCGGTCACCCCGACGCTCACCGCGATGCCGACCAGTGCCAGTGAGGTGGCTGCGGGCAGTGCCGGCTCGATTTCCTTCCACTTCGTGCCGAGACCGCCCTCGGCGAGGATCACGACCAGGGCCGCGTACCCGATGACCTGGGTCAGTTCGGCGTTGTTGAAGTGGACGTTGCCGACCCCGTCCTGGCCCATGGCGATGCCGATGCCGAGGTAGACGAGCAGGCTGGGGAGCCCGCTGCGCGAAGAGATACGAACCGCTGCCACCGCGACGAGCAGAACGAGCGAGCAGACGAGCAGGAGTTGGTTGAGGTGGTGGACAGTCAGCGGCTGTTCCCTTCTCGCCAATCCGGGCACTGGATTCGAGCGTGTGGATGTGAACACGTCGATTCGATGTGATCGCGTCGATGTCGACACGTGGAATCGAGGCGATCGCGTCGATCCGCGCACGTCGATCCGGACACCCGAAGTCGGTACATGAGTCCAAGTACTTCGTTACCTTACCTAACTCTTGACGCTTTCTTGACGCTCCTGGGGCCGAGATCGAACGCTCGTCCGTCCTGGTACCCGACTCCGCGTCAAGGCGCGTCGGGCCCTGCGCCTATGGTTGCTCCAGCACTCCAGGACCGCCTGCCGCTCGCGTTAGGACAGCAAGGACAGCGATGCCCCCGAACACCACCGCCTCTTCCGGCCAGAAGCCGGGCAAGTCCGGCAGGAAGAAGGGGCGCAAGGCCCGACTGTTCCTGATCGTCCTGGTTCTGGCCCTCTTCGGAGGCGTTGCCTATGGCGGCTACTGGGGGGTCAGTACCGTCCGTGCCTCCTTCCCGCAGACCACGGGCTCCCTCACGCTCGAGGGGCTGTCAGGCCCCGTGGACGTCAAGCGGGACGGCAACGGGATCCCACAGATATATGCCTCGTCCGACGAGGACCTGTTCATGGCGCAGGGCTACGTCCAGGCGCAGGACCGGTTCTACGAGATGGACGTCCGCCGTCACATGACCTCGGGCCGGCTCTCCGAGATGTTCGGCTCGAGCCAGGTCAAGAACGACGAGTTCCTGCGCACGATGGGCTGGGACCGGGTCGCCAAGGAGGAGTACGACAAGAAACTGTCGGCCTCCACGAAGAAGTACCTCCAGGCGTACGCCAAGGGAGTCAATGCCTACCTGAAGGGCAAGGACGGCAAGGACATCTCCCTGGAGTACGCGGCCCTTGGTTTCACCAACGACTACAAGCCCCAGGAGTGGACCCCGGTCGACTCGGTCGCGTGGCTGAAGGCGATGGCCTGGGACCTGCGCGGCAACATGCAGGAGGAGATCGACCGCTCCCTGATGACCAGCCGTCTCGGCCCGAAGCAGATCGCCGACCTGTACCCGGATTACCCGTACAGCCGGAACAAGACGATCACGCAGGAGGGTCAGTACGACAGCGTCACCGGGTCGTACGTCCAGGGCAGCAGCACGACGACGAGCGGCGGGACGCAGTCCACGTCGGGCACCGGACTCGCGGGGAACACCACCGCGCCCGACGGCCTGCAGAGCCAGCTCTCCAAGCTCTACAACGTGCTCGACAACGTGCCCACCGCCGTCGGCGTGAACGGCAACGGCATCGGCTCGAACTCCTGGGTCGTCGGAGGCGAGCACACCATCACCGGAAAGCCGCTGCTGGCCAACGACCCGCACCTGTCGGCCTCGCTGCCCTCGGTCTGGTACCAGATGGGCCTGCACTGCACGAGCGTCTCCAGCAAGTGCCAGTACGACGTCTCCGGCTACACCTTCGCGGGCATGCCCGGCGTGGTCATCGGCCACAACCAGGACATCGCCTGGGGCATGACCAACTCCGGGGTCGACGTCACCGACCTCTACCTGGAGAAGATCACCGGCGAGGGCTACGAGTACGACGGCAAGGTGCTGCCCTTCACGACCCGCAAGGAAACGATCAAGGTCGCGGGCGGCGCCGACAAGACGATCGTCGTCCGGGAGACCAAGGACGGCATGCCGCTGCTCTCCGACCGCGACGACGAACTGGTCAAGGTCGGCAAGAAGGCCACCGTCGACAGCAGGGCGCCCGACCGCGGTGACGGCTACGCCATCGCGCTGCGCTGGACCGCCCTGGACCCGGGCAACTCCATGGACGCCGTCTTCCAGCTGGACAAGGCGTCGAACTGGTCCGAGTTCCGCAAGGCGTCCGCGTCCTTCGACGTGCCCTCGCAGAACCTGATCTACGCCGACACCGACAACCACATCGGCTACCAGCTGCCCGGCAAGATCCCGACCCGGGCGAAGGGCGACGACGGCTCGCTCCCGTCGCCCGGCTGGGACCCCAAGTACACGTGGACCGGCTACATCAAGCAGTCCGAGCTTCCCTACGAGTACGACCCGAAGCGCGGCTACATCGTCACCGCCAACCAGGCGGTCGTCGACAAGGACAAGTACCCCTACACGCTCACCACGGACTGGGGCTACGGAACGCGCAGCCAGCGGATCACCGACCTCATCGAGGCGAAGACCAAGGGCGGCGGCAAGATCTCGACGGACGACATGCGTCAGATGCAGCTCGACGACAGCAGCGAGATCGCCAAGCTGATCGTGCCCAAGCTGCTCAAGATCGACGTCCCCGACAAGAACGTCCGTGACGCGCAGAAGCTGCTGGAGGGCTGGGACTACACCCAGGACGCCGACTCCGCGGCGGCCGCGTACTTCAACGCGACCTGGCGCAACATCCTCAAGCTGGCCTTCGGCAACAAGCTGCCCAAGGAGCTGCGGGTCAAGGGCCAGTGCCTGAACGTCGCCCCGGTCGACACCACCGGCCCCGCGGACGAGAACCAGACCGTGCGTGAGTGCGGTCAGCGCGAGGCGGACCAGGCGCAGCCGGACGGTGGCGACCGCTGGTTCGAGGTGGTCCGCAAGATCATCGACGACCAGAACAACGACTGGTGGAAGGCGCCCAAGACGCGCCTGGACAAGGCGGCCGACAACCGCGACGAGCTGTTCGGGCGGGCCATGAAGGACGCCCGCTGGGAGCTGACCGCCAAGCTCGGCAAGGACATGGACACCTGGAGCTGGGGCCGGCTGCACCGCCTGTTCCTGAAGAACCAGACCCTGGGCACCGACGGTCCCGGCGCCCTGCAGTACATGCTCAACCGCGGCCCCTGGAAGCTCAGCGGCGGCGAGGCGACGGTCAACGCGACCGGCTGGAACGCCGCGGGCGGCTACGGAGTGGTCTGGGTGCCCTCCATGCGGATGGTGGTCAACCTCGACGACTTCGACAAGTCGAAGTGGATCAACCTCTCCGGCGCCTCCGGGCACGCCTACAGCGCCCACTACACCGACCAGACGGACAAGTGGGCCAAGGGCGAACTGCTGCCGTGGTCCTTCTCGGGCAAGGCGGTCGACAAGAGCACGACCGACACCCTGGTGCTCAAGCCGTAAGCCTTCGACGGCGACCGTGAGCCACTGACGGTGACAGCTGAAAGGGCCCTCCACGCACGCGTGGAGGGCCCTTTCGGCACCCGGGCCCGGTCAGTCGAAGCGGCGCACCCCCGAAGGCGTCACCACCGCGTGGACGGGACGGTCGTGCGCTTCCGCCGGGACGCGCTCGACGACCTCCGCGTCGTACAGCAGCACCACCAGCGCGGGATCGGCCCCCGCGCGCTCCAGACGGGCCAGCACGCGGTCGTACGAGCCGCCGCCGCGCCCCAGGCGCATCCCGCGCCGGTCCACCGCCAGGCCGGGCAGCAGGACGGCGTCCGCCTCCTGGACGGCCTCGGGGCCGAGCCGCTCGCCCGTCGGCTCCAAGAGGGCCATCCTGCCGCCGTGTTGGACACGCTCCAGGGAGCCCTCTCCGGCGTACGCGCCCCAGTCCAGGTCGTTGTCCGCCATCAGGACCGGCAGCAGCACGCGCACCCCGCGCGCGTGGAGCGCGTCCAGGAGCGCGAGGGTGCCCGGCTCGCTCCCCACGGAGACGTACGCCGCCACCGTGCGCGCCCGCGCCAGCTCCGGCAGCTCCAGCGCCCGCAGGGCCAGGGTTCCGGCGGCTTCCCGCAGGTCGTACGGTGTCAACCTGCTCCTCACCGCGAGGAATCCTCGCCGCAACATTCGCTTGTCAGGCTCTGCCTCACGTCCGGCATGGCTCACGGATCGCTCCCGTACCGTTCCTTGTGCGCTCATATGAGAGTTATTAAGGTGGAGCATCAGATTCTGCTCATAGCCACCGGATATGGTTACGGGCATGACTGAGTCGCACCCCAGGATCAGCAAGGCTGTCATCCCTGCAGCAGGCCTCGGCACCCGGTTCCTGCCGGCCACCAAAGCCACTCCCAAGGAGATGCTGCCGGTCGTCGACAAGCCGGCGATCCAGTACGTGGTCGAAGAGGCCGTGTCGGCGGGTCTCGACGACGTCCTGATGATCACCGGCCGCAACAAGCGCCCCCTCGAGGACCACTTCGACCGCAATTATGAGCTGGAGTCCGCCCTTCAGAAGAAGGGCGACGCCGACCGGCTCGCCAAGGTCCAGGAGTCCAGCGACCTGGCCACCATGCACTACGTGCGACAGGGCGACCCCAAGGGCCTCGGCCACGCCGTCCTGTGCGCGGCGCCGCACGTCGGCCACGAGCCCTTCGCGGTGCTCCTCGGCGACGACCTGATCGACCCCCGCGACCCCCTCCTCGCCCGCATGGTCGAGGTCCAGGAGCGGCACGGCGGCAGCGTCATCGCGCTCATGGAGGTCGCGCCCGAGCAGATCCACCTCTACGGGTGCGCGGCCGTCGAGACCACCGACGAGGGCGACCTCGTCAAGGTGACGGGCCTGGTCGAGAAGCCGGACCCGGCGGACGCGCCCAGTAACTACGCGATCATCGGGCGCTACGTTCTCGACCCGCACATCTTCGACATACTCCGCAAGACCGAGCCCGGCCGCGGCGGCGAGATCCAGCTCACCGACGCCCTCCAGCAGCTCGCGCAGGACGAGAAGGTCGGCGGCCCCGTGCACGGCGTCGTCTTCAAGGGGCGCCGTTATGACACAGGCGACCGCGGCGACTATCTGCGTGCCATTGTCAGGCTCGCGTGCGAACGTGAGGACCTGGGCCCGGACTTCCGGACCTGGCTTCGCAGTTACGTAGCCGAGGAGATGTAGGAATTTGAGCAGCGCCGCGACCCGTGTCACCGGCCAGGACCACCTCTGGTCGGTGACCGAGCACCTGGAGGACATCCTCGCGACCGTTCGTCCCCTCGAACCCATCGAGCTGCAACTCCTCGACGCCCAGGGCTGTGTCCTGGTCGAGGACGTCACGGTGGCGGTCTCCCTGCCGCCGTTCGACAACAGCTCGATGGACGGGTACGCGGTCCGGGTCGCCGATGTCACGGGCGCGAGCGAGGAGTACCCGGCGGTCCTCACGGTCGTCGGCGATGTCGCGGCAGGCCAGGGCGAGCAGCCCCATGTGGGCCCCGGTGAGGCAGCCCGCATCATGACCGGCGCCCCGCTGCCGCCCGGTGCCGAGGCCGTCGTCCCGGTGGAGTGGACCGACGGCGGTCTGGGCGAGGGTCCGGTCTCCGGGATGCGCGCCCACAGCGCCGCCCCCGAGGGCGCCTCCGGCCAGGTCCACGTCCACCGGCCGGCCGAGGCACGCGCGCATGTGCGCGCGAAGGGCAGCGACGTGAAGGCGGGAGACCGCGCGCTCGAGGCCGGCACGATCCTCGGCCCGTCCCAGATCGGCCTGCTCGCCGCGATCGGCCGCGGCACCGTACGCGTGCGCCCGCGCCCGCGCGTGGTCGTCCTGTCCACCGGCAGTGAACTCGTCCAGCCCGACGAGGCGTTGGGCACCGGCCAGATCTACGACTCCAACAGCTTCGCCCTGTGCGCCGCCGCCCGCGACGCCGGGGCCATCGCCTACCGGGTGGGCGCGGTCGCCGACGACGCCGAGACGCTCCGCGCCACCATCGAGGACCAGCTCATCCGCGCGGACCTGGTGGTGACCACGGGCGGCGTGAGCGTCGGCGCGTACGACGTCGTCAAGGAGGCCCTGTCCTCGGTGGGCGACGAGGACGAGGCGGGCAGCGGCATCGACTTCCGCAAGCTCGCCATGCAGCCCGGCAAGCCCCAGGGCTTCGGCACGATCGGCCCCGAGCACACCCCGCTGCTCGCGCTCCCGGGCAACCCCGTCTCGTCGTACGTCTCCTTCGAGCTGTTCGTCCGCCCCGCGATCCGCACCCTGATGGGCCTGGACGACGTCCACCGCCCCACCACCAAGGCGACCCTGGAGACCGGCAAGGCGCTGACCTCGCCCGACGGCCGCCGGCAGTTCCTGCGCGGGAGGTACGCCGACGGCAGGGTGACCCCGGTCGGCGGCGCCGGATCCCACCTGGTCGCGGCCCTCGCCCAGGCCGACGCGCTGATCGTCGTCCCCGAGGACGTCACCTCGGTCGAGTCCGGCACCGAGGTCGAAGTGGTCCTGCTCGGCTGAGTGCCCCGAGTGGCGGTACCGTGTCGCGCACAAGAGGCCCGACCGGGAGCGCCGCGCAGACATGAGTACGCAGGACCGACTGACCCACATCGACGAGGCGGGCGCCGCCCGTATGGTCGACGTCTCCGGGAAGGACGTGACCGCGCGCACCGCCCGCGCCAGCGGCCGTGTCCTGGTCTCGCCCCGTGTGATCGAACTGCTGCGTGGTGAGGGCGTCCCCAAGGGCGACGCCCTGGCCACCGCGCGCATCGCGGGCATCATGGGCGCCAAGCGCACCCCGGATCTGATCCCGCTCTGTCACCCGTTGTCGGTGTCGGGTGTCAAGCTTGATCTGTCGGTCGCGGACGACGCCGTCGAGATCCTCGCCACCGTGAAGACCACCGACCGTACGGGCGTCGAGATGGAGGCCCTCACCGCGGTCAGCGTGGCGGCCCTCACCGTGATCGACATGGTCAAGGCGGTCGACAAGGGGGCGGTCATCACGGACGTACGGGTGGAAGAGAAGA
Source organism: Streptomyces sp. NBC_01450 (assembly GCF_036227505.1). Taxonomy (NCBI): domain Bacteria; kingdom Bacillati; phylum Actinomycetota; class Actinomycetes; order Kitasatosporales; family Streptomycetaceae; genus Streptomyces; species Streptomyces sp. NBC_01450. Next base: position 6,639,561 of record NZ_CP109480.1, read on the forward strand.
CGGGCGGAAAGTCGGGCGACTGGAGCCGGGCATGACGGCACCGTCGTACCGCGCGCTCGTCGTCACGGCCTCGAACAGAGCCGCCGCGGGGGTTTACGAGGACAGGGGCGGCCCCTTGATCGCCGAGAGGCTCACGGCGTGCGGCTTCGAGGTCGACGGTCCCCGGGTGGTGCCGGACGGTGACCCGGTGGAAGCGGCGCTGCGCGCGGGTGTCGACGGCGGGTACGACGTGATCGTGACCACCGGCGGGACCGGGATCTCGCCCACCGACCGGACGCCCGAGGCCACCCGGCGCGTGCTCGATCACGAGGTGCCGGGCATTCCCGAGGCCATCAGGGCGTTCGGAAGAGAGAAGGTGCCCACGGCGGCGCTGTCCCGGGGGCTCGCCGGAGTCGCGGGACGGACGCTGATCGTCAACCTGCCGGGTTCCACCGGCGGGGTGAAGGACGGCCTGGCCGTCCTGGAGCCCCTTCTGATCCACGCCGTCGACCAGATCCGTGGCGGCGACCACCCGGGACCCAGCGGCAGTGGGGGTGCGAGCTGAACAGCCCATCCTGGCCCGTCGAACTGGTGGACGGCGATGTCGTCCTCCGGCCGATAAAGGTGCGTGACCAGCGGGCCTGGCGCGAGGTGAACCGGCGCAACCGGGACTGGCTGCGGCCCTGGGAGGCGACGATTCCGCCGCCCACGCCCAGCGGTCCGATAGCGCACCGGCCGACCTACCGCCAGATGGTCCGGCATCTGCGCGCCGAGGCCAACGCGGGCCGGATGCTGCCCTTCGTCATCGAGTACCAGGGCCGTCTGGTCGGGCAGCTGACCGTGGCCGGGATCACCTGGGGATCGATGTGCTCCGGGCACATCGGCTACTGGGTGGACCAGTCGGTGGCGGGGCGCGGAGTGATGCCGACGGCCGTGGCGCTGGTGACCGACCACTGCTTCCGCACAGTCGGGCTGCACCGCATCGAAGTCTGCATTCGCCCGGAGAACGGACCGAGCCGCCGGGTCGTGGAGAAACTCGGATTCCGCGAGGAAGGGCTCCGGCCGCGTTATCTCCACATCGACGGGGCCTGGCGGGACCATCTCGTCTTCGCGCTCACCGCGGAAGAGGTGCCGGAGGGGTTGCTGGGGCGTTGGCGGCGGGCACGATCGATGCGGGGCCGCTCGGAGAACCAGAGCAAGCCCGGTACTCAGTAAATGAAATGTATGTTCGAAATTGATCGTTGCGCGATCGGCTGAGGGCATTAAATTCGCGCTCCCTGTGGCCTGCTGATCGCATCGGTCACAAAAAAAGCTCGAAATATCAGCCGGATCGTGCGACACACCGGCCGAATTGGCAGATGGCCTCACGCAAACCCCTCTACCGTGTGAGACGTGAGCAGCAGCGGCCTCATCTACGCAGTCATCGTCGGGGCCTGGGCCGCCTACTTGGTGCCGATGTGGCTCCGTAGGCAGGACGAGCTGAACGAAGCCCGTCCGACGGAACGCTTCAGCACCGCCATCCGGCTGCTGTCCGGACGGGCGGGAATGGAGCGTCGGTACGCCAGGGACCTGCGGGCGCGCTCCGCCGAAGAGGGGGAGCCCAGCGCCGATCCGGACGCGGTCACCGACTCGGTGGACGTCCGGGCCTTCGCCATGCCTCCGGTCCGGCAGCAGACCAAGGCCCAACTCCCGCCGTCCGCCCAGCCCGAACCGCAGCAGGCGCCGCAGGCCGCCGCCCGCCAGGGTGCCCCACAGGGCTCCTCCGCGGCCGGCCGGGCGGTGCCACAGCAGTCGGCCCCACCCGCGCCGAAATCGTCGGCGCCGGAACCGGGGTCGGGGCAGGGGCCGGGACAGGGGACAGGGTCGGGGGCGGGATCAGGGCCGGCACCGTCGTCGAGTTCGGCTTCGGGCTCGGGCTCGGGATCGGATTCGGCCAACTCCGAGGCCTCCAGGGTTCCGGCCGCGCGGCGGGCCTCCGCGGCGGAGGCCGCGGCGCGCGCCCGGCGCTCGAAGGTCCTCGCGCGCCGACGGCGTACGACCGTGATGCTCTTCCTCGCCTTCACGCTGGGCGCGATCGTGGCGGCCGTCGGGGGGCTCGCGTTCCTGTGGGCGCCCGGCGTGCCCGCCGTGATGCTGAGCTCGTACATCGTGTATCTGCGCGCCCAGGAGCGCCGGCGCTTCACGTACACCATGGACCGGCGCCGGGCCGAGGCCGCGGCGCAGCGGCTGCGGGAGCGGCAGCCGCGTCGGCGGCCCACCCTCGACCCCGGCGCCGACGAGCCCGACGACAGTCCCGAGCCGGAGACCGACCCCGGTCTGTCCGCGCTCGCGGCCGACCGGCGCGCGCTCGTCGAGCAGACCGACCACGCCGAGTGGGTCGACCAGCAGCGTGAGCGTCAGCAGGGCCCCGGCCGGGGCGACAGCTGGGACCCGGTGCCGGTTCCGCTGCCGACGTACGTGACCGCGCCGGTCGCGCCCCGGGCCACGTCCAGCGTCGATCTCGGAGCGCCGGACGCGTGGAGCTCCGCGCGCTCCAGCACCGTCGAGCCGTGTGACGAGGAGCCCGCCGCCGAGGAGGGCCCCGAAGCCGCCGAGACGGCCGAGGCCGCCGACGACGGTCGCAGCGACGCCCGGCGCGCCGCGTCCGCCCGGCGGGCCCGCGAACGCGGTCGCACTCCGCTGTTCGACCAGTACGAGGACGGTGAACGGCCGCGCGCCGCCAACGAATGACCAGGCGCGCGGGAGCCCCGGCTGACCAGCCAGGAACGGATTTCCAAGCACCCCGACGGGGATGCTAGAGTTTCACTCGTTGCAAGGGCCTGTGGCGCAGTCCGGTAGCGCACCTCGTTCGCATCGAGGGGGCCAGGGGTTCAAATCCCCTCAGGTCCACTGCAATTCAGAACCCCGTCGGATTCGTCCGGCGGGGTTCTTGCCTGTTCGGCCACATTCTCTCGTTCACCGAGTGGTCAGCGGCTTGGCGTAGCAGAGGCTCAGTTCGTGGAAGCGGTAATAGCCGAACTTGGTGCAGGGCTCGTAGCCGCTGGAGAGGTAGAGGGCGACCGCCTCGGGCTGCTTGGCGCCGGTCTCCAGGACCATGCGGGTGCGGCCGGCCGCGCGGGCGTCGTCCTCCAGGGCGGCGAGGATCCGTCGGGCGAGGCCGAGACCGCGGGCCCCTGGGGTCACGTACATGCGCTTGAGCTCGGCGTCGCCGTCCGAGTAGCCCTCGTCGTTCTTGTCCTGGCCGCGCCAGCCGCCGGAAGCGATCGGGCGGTCCCGCTCGTCGTAGGCGAGGAGGTACAGGCCGAGCGGCGGCTTGAACATCGACGCGTCGAGCGGTGTGACATCGCCCTCATCGCCGTAGCGCTCGGCGTATTCGGCCTGCACCTGGTCGTTGAGCTTGACGGCGTCGGGGTGGTCGTACGGGACCGGGCGGATATGCATGCGGAGTATCGTACATCTATGCGCCCGCTGGGTGGAATGGATTAAGTATCGTGCCCGGGTGCTGACTGTTACCTCGGTGAATGTGAACGGGCTCCGGGCCGCCGCCAAGAAGGGCTTCGTGGAGTGGCTCGCGGAGACCTCCGCGGACGTGCTGTGCCTCCAGGAGGTACGGGCCGAGCCCGGGCAGCTGCCCGAGGAGGTCCGGGCGCCGGAGGGGTGGCACGTCGTGCACGCCCCCGCGGCCGCCAAGGGGCGCGCGGGCGTCTCCCTGTACACCCGGCGCGAGCCCGACCGGGTGCGGATCGGATTCGGGTCCGAGGAGTTCGACTCCAGTGGACGCTATGTCGAGGCCGACCTGCCCGGGGTCACCGTCGCCAGCCTCTACCTGCCCTCCGGCGAGGTCGGCACCGAACGGCAGGACGAGAAGGTCCGGTTCATGGACGAGTTCCTCGCCCACCTGAAGGAGCTGCGCGAGCGCGCCGCCGCCGACGGGCGCGAGGTCGTCGTCTGCGGCGACTGGAACATCGCCCACCAGGAGGCCGACCTCAAGAACTGGCGCGCCAACAAGAAGAACTCCGGCTTCCTGCCCGAGGAGCGCGCATGGCTGGGACGCGTCCTGGACGCGGACGACGGCGGGTACGTCGACGTCGTACGGGCACTGCACCCGGACGCCGAGGGGCCGTACTCGTGGTGGTCGTACCGGGGGCGGGCCTTCGAGAACGATTCAGGGTGGAGGATCGACCTGGTTGTCGCCACGGCGGGGCTCGCCGGGCGCGCGGTCAAGGCGCTCGTGGAGCGGGCTGCCAGCTACGAGGAGCGGTGGTCGGACCACGCGCCTGTGACCGTGGTCTTCGAGAGCTGATGGCTGCGGGGTGTGCCGTGCCCGATCGGCACGGCACACTCGTCTGGACCTCAGCCACCCTGTCGTGCGGCAGAGGTCTCCCCCATGGCGAAGGCCAGACGTGAGACGTCCGGCCCGGTCAGGCGGGTGGGGCCGCCTCCGGAGCGCCCTTTGGCCACGGTGACGCGGACACCGCTGTGAAGAAGGTGCTCCCGGGTCACCTCGGCTTCCGCGGTGATCGTCTGGCGGTATTCGTTGACGGCGTATTCCTCGAGCCAGTCGGAGCGCATGCCGGCGGGCGCGGGGCACACCTCGCCCCGGGCAGTCGCGCGACACATGTAGTCGCCGTACGGGTAGCCTTTCCGCGCCGCGAAGTACATGCGTCCGTCGCAGCCTGCGCAGTAGGCCACTCCGGTGAGCAAAGCCGATGTCGTTGTGCGTTGGCGGCGCGTGCCGTTCGAGCGCGCAAGGAGGACGTCTTGCAGGGCGTGGAACTCGTCCTCGGCGAGCAGGGGTGGGCCGATCAGCACGGGGGCGCCCTCGTTGTCGCGAACCGTCTGCGCCCGGTGTACGCGATGGCCCATGAGTGACGGGCTGCGCAACACTTTGGAGAGGGTCCCGGATGTCCAACGGAAGTGCTCGAAGTCGCGTCCATGACGTCGACCTCCCAAAGGACGTCCTTGGAGTTGGGCATGGCGGTCACGCGGCACGAGAACACCTGCCTCGGTGAGCATGCGCGCGACGGCGACCAAGGAACGTCCTGCGAGCACTTCTTCCACGATCATCCGGACTGTGGAGGTGGTTTCGGGGTCGGGGGCCAAGCACCAGCCGATGCCGGAGGGGTGCGGCGCCTTGCGGTAGCCGAAAGGGACCAGACCCCCTCCGTAGCGACCTTCCGCACGTAGAACCCCATGGCTGCCGGTGACCCGGCTGGAGATGGCACGGGCCTCTTGCTCGGCGGCGTAGGCCAGATCCATACACAGCCGGATGATGACGCCGTCTGCCTGAGGAGTCACCTCAAGTGGGCAGTCCGCCTCGGGCATTGCGAACACGAGTGTGCGGTTGTGCCACCGACCCCAAGCGATCAACTCTGTCATGTGTGCCACAGATCGCACGGCGCGGTCCACGTGGGACCACACGACGGCGTCGTATTCCTGGGGGCGACGGAGCCAGGACGACAAGAACGGCCTCTCGAACGGGGACGTCTTATGGGCCGAGACGCCAAGGTCCGCGGCCTCGCCGATCAGCGTGTAACCGAGCCGCTGGATGCAGAGTTGGATCGCTGCGCGCTGTCGGCCCGGTGAGGTGGTCACACTGGTCAGCGTGCTGAGGCGCAGCGCGGCGAGGGCGCCCGGTTGCCGGGCAGAGGGTGGGATTACTGGAGACCGTCGGCAACTAGGCTTGGGCATGCGGGCACTCCTCGACAGTGTCGGCCATGCCCCGGGGCTGGTAGGACAGCCGCCGGGGTCTTTTCTGGTCTCACTCTCGGAGTGCGAACTGAAGTTTGTCTCCCGTTGGCCGGAAAGTACCTCGATGGGGTGAACTGTCAGGGAGTGGGGTTCTGGAAACGTCGGCTGAGTCGCCGGTCCAGAGCCATCGACACCTCCGCCTCCACCACGCTCTTCGCCAGGGGGCGCAGGCGTTTGAGGTCTTCCGCCGTGCGGTTTTCCGTGAGGACGATGCCGGCGAAGAGGTCGGCGAGGGCGTCGGCGTGGTCGCGGACGCGGCGGGCGGCGGTGAGGACGTCGGCCAGGGGGATGCCCTCGCGGACCAGGGCCGCCGATACGTCGAGCAGGCGGCGGCTGATGTGGACGATCTCGCCGCCGTCGGTGGCGAGATAGCCGAGGTCGAGGGCCGCGGCGAGGTTCTCCGGGGTGGCCTGGCCGGCGAAGACGTCGGCGAGCTCCTCGGGGGAGAGGCGGACGGGGGTCTCCTCGGTGGGCGCGCCCAGCCCGAGGAGTTCACCGACGTCACGGCCGTGGTCGAAGGCCTCGGCCAGCTCCGCGATGCCGCTGAGGGTGTGGCCGCGTTCGAGCAGTGCCGAGATCGTGCGCAGACGGGCCAGGTGCGTGTGGTCGTACCAGGCGATACGGCCCTCGCGGCGGGGCGGTGGTATCAGCTTGCGCTCCCGGTAGAAGCGCAGGGTGCGCACGGTGATGCCGGCCTCCTTGGCCAGCTCCTCCATCCGGTACTCACGCTTCTCCGCCACGTGCGAAACCCTACGTCGTACCGTCGGTAACTTTCGTGGTCACGACCCTACCCATCAGTACGGTGCTGCTCTAGTCTCCCATTGCGCCAGTGTTCACTGGCAGAGTCGGGCGCTAGGGAGGCGTGGGATGGTCGGGATGACCGAGCACGAGCATGTGCGCGTCGCGGTGATCGGGTCCGGGTTCGGCGGCCTGGGGGCCGCGGTGCGGCTGCGCCGCGAAGGGATCACCGACTTCGTCGTCCTGGAACGGGCCGGGAGCGTCGGGGGCACGTGGCGGGACAACAGTTATCCGGGGTGCGCCTGTGATGTGCCCTCGCACCTGTACTCGTTCTCCTTCGCGCCCCACCCCGACTGGCCGCGCACCTTCTCCGGGCAGGAGCACATCCGGGCCTATCTGGAGCACGTCACCGACGTCTTCGGGCTGCGCCCGCATCTGCGCTTCGACTCCGAGGTGAAGAGGATGGCGTGGGACAAGGAGAAGCTCCGGTGGGGGATCGAGACCAGCCGTGGGTTCCTCACCGCCGATGTGGTCGTGTCCGCCACCGGGCCGCTCTCCGATCCCAAGGTCCCCGACATACCGGGGATCGACTCCTTCCCCGGCAAGGTCTTCCACTCGGCCCGCTGGGACCACGACTACGACCTGCGCGGCAAGCGCGTCGCCATGGTCGGCACGGGCGCCTCGGCCATCCAGATCGTGCCCGCCATCCAGCCGGAGGTGTCCCGGCTGACCCTCTTCCAGCGCACGCCGCCCTGGGTGATGCCCCGGGTCGACCGGGCCATCACCGGCGCCGAACGGTGGCTGCACAAGCAGTTGCCCTTCACCACCCAGGCCCGGCGCGGACTGCTGTGGGGGATCAGGGAGTTGCAGGTCCAGGCGTTCACCAAGCGCCCAGGCGAACTCGGCCTCGTCGAGCGGCTGGCCGGGCGGAACATGGCACGGGCCGTCAAGGATCCGGCGCTGCGGGCCAAGCTGACCCCCGACTACCGGATCGGGTGCAAGCGGATCCTGCTCTCCAACACCTACTATCCGGCGCTCACCCGGTCCAACGTCGACGTCGTGGCCTCCGGGCTCGCCAAGATCGACGGCTCCACCCTCGTCGCGGCCGACGGCAGCACGGCCGAGGTCGACGCGATCATCTTCGGTACGGGATTCCACGTCACCGACATGCCGATCGCGGACCGGGTCGTCGGAGCGGAGGGCAGGACGCTCGCGGAGGTGTGGCGCGGCGGCATGAAGTCGCTGCGCGGGGCCACCGCGGCCGGGTTCCCCAACTGGATGACGATCATCGGTCCGAACACCGGGCTCGGGAACTCCAGCATGATCCTGATGATCGAGTCCCAGCTGAACTACATGGCCGACTATGTACGGCAGTTGGACGTGCTGGGCGGACGGGCGGCCCTCGACGCCCGCCCCGACGCCGTGGAGGACTGGAACGACAAGGTCCAGGAGCGGATGCGGCGCACGGTGTGGAACACCGGCGGCTGCACCAGCTGGTACCTCGACGCGAGCGGCCGCAACACCACCATCTGGCCGGGTACGACCACCGAGTTCCGGAGCGCCACGCGACGGGTGGACCTGGGGGAGTACGAGGTGCTGCGCGCCCCCGGGCCGAGCGGAACCGGTCCGCGCACACCCGCGGCGCGCACCAAGAACTCCGGTACGAAGGGCGCCAAGAGGGTGGAGGCGGGAGCGTGAGTCGACTGACGCATGTCGAACACGGGCCGTACGCGCCGCCCGCGCCCGCGCGCGAACTGACCGCCGTCTCCGCCGACGGCGCCCGGTTGCACGTGGAGGTGCACGGACCCGCGGACAACCCGGCCGCGCCCACCGTCGTCCTCGCGCACGGCTGGACCTGTTCGACCGCCTTCTGGGCCGCGCAGATACGGGACCTCGCCGTCGACCACCGGGTGATCGCGTACGACCAGCGTGGACACGGACGCAGCCCCGCGAGCCGGGCGTGCACCACGGACGCGCTCGCCGACGACCTGGAAGCCGTCCTCGCGGCCACCCTCGCGCCGGGTGAGAAGGCCGTGCTCGTCGGGCACTCCATGGGCGGGATGACGCTGATGGCCGCCTCGGCGCGGCCGCGTTTCCGGGAGCACGCGGTGGCGGCCCTGCTGTGCAGCACGGGCAGTTCGCGACTGGTGGCCGAGGCGCGGGTGGTGCCGATGCCGGCCGGGCGGCTGCGGACCCAGGTGACCAAGAGGATCCTCGGGTCGGCCGCGCCGCTCGGGCCCGTCACGCCGGTCGCCCGGTGGATCCTCAAGTACGCGACCATGGGCGCCGGTTCGTCACCGGGCATGGTGGAGGCGTGCGCGCGGATCGTGCACGCCTGTCCCCGCACGGTGCGGCACGCTTGGTCGAAGGTGCTCGATGTGCTGGACCTCGACCACGGCGTACGGGAGTTGGCGGTGCCGACGGCCGTGCTGGTGGGTACGGCGGACCGGCTGACGCCCGTGGTGCACGCGCGCGCCCTGGTCGCGACCCTGCCGAACTGTGTCGGCATCACGGAGCTGGCCGGGCTCGGGCACATGACACCGGTGGAGGCGCCGGAGCTGGTCACCTCCCGCATACGCGAACTCGTCTCCACCTACGCAGAGATCAAGGAGGGCAGCGCATGACCAAGGTGAGCCTGGAGGGGCAGGTCGCGGTCGTCACGGGGGCCGCGCGGGGTGTCGGCGAACTCCTCGCCCGCAAGCTCTCCGCGCGCGGCGCCAAGGTCGCGCTGGTCGGCCTGGAACCGGAGGCGCTCAAGGAGGTCTCGGAGCGGCTGCACGGCGAAAGCGGCTTCTGGTACGCCGATGTCACCGACCACGAGGCGATGGCCCAGGTCGCGGCCGAGGTGAAGGAACGGTTCGGGAAGGTCGACATCGTCGTCGCCAACGCCGGTGTGGCGAACGGCGGTCCCTTCGTGGAGTCCGATCCCGCCGCCTGGCGGCGGGTCATCGAGGTCAACCTCATCGGATCGGCGGTCACCGCGCGGGCGTTCCTGCCCGTGCTGATGGAGAGCCGGGGGTACCTGCTCCAGATCGCCTCGCTCGCGGCCATCACCCCGGCGCCGATGATGACGGCGTACTGCGCGTCCAAGTCGGGCGTGGAGGCGTACGCGCACAGCCTGCGCGCCGAGGTCGGCCACAAGGGCGTGCGGGTCGGGGTCGGTTACCTGTCCTGGACCGACACCGACATGGTGCGCGGGGCCGATCAGGACGAGGTGATGCGGGAGTTGAGGCAGCGGCTGCCGTGGCCGTCCAACAAGACGTATCCGCTGGGGCCGGCCGTCGACCGTATCGTCGCGGGGATCGAACGGCGGTCCGGCCATGTGTACGCGCAGTGGTGGCTGCGCGGGATGCAGGGTGTCCGGGGCTACCTCCCCGGGATCATCGGGGCGGTAGGACAGCGGGAGATGAGGCGGTTCGAGCCGCGGCTCAGGGGCGTGGGTAAGGGGCTTGTGGGTGCCGGTGGGGCGGCCGACGAGCAGCGCCAGCAGGGGATCTCACCGTGAGTGACTGATCGAAATGCGTGCGTAGTCCGTGCGTGTAAGTCTGGTCGAGCCCGATCCCCCTCACCCACAAATGGGAGTGAAACCTCATGGGCAAGAAGGACCAGATGCAGAACAAGGCCGAGCAGATGAAGCAGCAGGGCAAGAAGAAGATGGGCCAGGAGATGGGCCACGAGAAGGGCCGTCCCGGCGAGCACTCCCCGCAGCCGGGTGCGCGTACCCCGCAGACGGGCGAGCGCTCCCCGCAGGGGCGTGACCGGTCGATTCCGGAGGCCGAGCGCACGCAGCGTGAGGCGAAGGAGCGGTTCGACCAGGACTACGACGTCTGACGGTTCGCTGCGCTGGCTTAGGCCGAGTTGTGGGGCGCCCCTGTTTGTTGGGGGCGCCCCACGCTTTTGTCCGGGTCGGATAGGTGCGTTGGTCTGGTGCGCGTTCGATGTGGCTGGGCGCGCAGTTCCCCGCGCCCCTGAGGGGGCGCGCCCCTTCAGGGCGCTTTCCCCTCACCCCTGTTGAGATCTTGGGGGGAGTTTTGGTCTTGATCTGTCGGGGGCGTTCGAGTAGTCGGGTGGGGAGGCCGCGTGGTGGGTGGTCAGGAGGTCCAGGGCCAGTTGGATGGCGGTGTCCATTTCGGTGTGGTGGCCCTCGGCCCAGTCCAGCGGGGTGCGCAGGACCGCCAGGTCCGGGGGGACGCCCTGGTTCTCGACGGACCAGCCGTACGCGTCGAACCAGGCCGCGTTCATCGGCACCGTGATCACCGTGCCGTCGCCGAGGCGGTGGCGGCCGGTCATGCCGACGACCCCGCCCCAGGTGCGCTGGCCGACGACCGGGCCGAGCTTCAGCAGCTTGAACGCGGCGGTGATCATGTCGCCGTCGGAGGCGGTCGCTTCGTCGGCGAGGGCCACGATCGGGCCGCGTGGGGCGTTCGAGGCGTACGACACCGGCTGGGCGTTGCGTGTCAGGTCCCAGCCGAGGATCGTGCGGGTGAGCTTCTCCACGACGAGTTCGCTGATGTGGCCGCCCGCGTTGCCGCGTACGTCGACGATCAGCGCGGGGCGCGAGACCTCCAGACGCAGGTCGCGGTTGAACTGGGCCCAGCCCGAGCCGCCCATGTCGGGGATGTGGAGGTAGCCGCAGCGGCCCCCGCTCAACTCCCGTACGACCTCGCGGCGTTTGGCCACCCAGTCCTGGTAGCGCAGGGGGCGCTCGTCGATCAGGGGGACGACGGCCACCCGGCGCGAGGGGCCCTCGCCCGTCGCCGGGGCGAACGTGAGCTCCACCGTCGTGCCGCCCGCGCCCGCGAGCAGAGGGTAGGGGCCGGTGACCGGGTCGACCGGGCGGCCGTCGACGTGGGTGAGGACCGCGCCCTCGCGGATGCCGGTACCGGCGAGCGGGGAGCGGGCCTTGGAGTCGGAGGAGTCGCCGGGAAGGATCCGCTTCAGTGTCCAACTGCCGTTGCGGCGGACGAAGTTGGCGCCGAGCAGACCCTGCCAGCGCTGGTAGTGGGCCGGGCCCTCGTTGCGGCGGGCGGCGGCGACGTACGCGTGGGAGGTGCCGAGTTCGCCGAGGACCTCGCGCAGGAGGTCGGCGAAGTCGTCGGGGGAGGCGACGCGTTCGACGAGCGGACGGTACTGGGCGAGCACACCGTCCCAGTCGATGCCGCACATGTGGGGTTCCCAGAAGTAGGCGCGGGTGAGGCGGCCCGCCTCCTCGTAGGCCTGGCGCCACTCGGCGGGCGGGTCCACCTCGTGGATGATGCGGCGCAGGTCGATCCAGACCGTCGAGTCGGAGTCACCGACCTCGGTCGAGGGGACCGCCCGCAGATCGCCCTCGTCCACGACGACCAGCCGGGAGCCGTCGCCGCTGACCGCGAACCAGTCCAGGTGCTGGACGAGTTCGGACTTCTTCGCCTTGCTGATGTTGAAGAACTCCAGGGTCGGCCGGCCGGAGGTGTCGTCGGGGTTGACGAAGGTCTCGCCGAGCGCGCCGGAGATCGGCCAGCGCAGCCAGACCAGACCGCCGCCCGCGACCGGGTACAGCGCCGAGTACTTGGAGGCGGTGACCGGGAAGGGGGTCACCCGGCTCTCCAGGCCCTCCAGTTCGACGCTCACCGCGCCGTCCGCGCCCTCGTCCTCGATCGGGTCCAGGCCCCCGGCGACCGGCCGCCCGTCCGGGTTGAGGGCGAAGGGGGAGGGGGTGGCGGAGGACAGCGGGACGAGGTAGGGGCGGCAGCCGAGCGGGAAGGAGAGGTCGCCGGTGTGGACGTCGTACACCGGATCGAAGCCGCGCCAGGAGAGGAAGGCGAGGTAGCGGCCGTCGCGGGTGAAGACGGGGTTCTCGTCCTCGAAACGGCCGTTGGTGACGTCGACGATGAGCCGGTCCTTTATGCGCGCGATCTTGATCTGGCGCAGGGAGCGGCCGATCCCCGGGTGCGACCAGGCCAGCCAGGCCCCGTCCGGGGAGAAGGCTAGGTCGCGCACCGGTCCGTTGATCGAGGTGATCAGCTCCGTGACCTCGCCTCCACGGGACTCCGTCGGGGAGGTGCCCTCGGGCTCTGTCGGGGAGGCGGCCTCGGACTCCGTGGGGGAGGCGTCCTCGGCCTCCTCCGTCGGGGGGCTGCCTCCGGAGTCCTCCGTCGCGGCCTCCTCCGCCGGGGAGGTGTCCTCGGCCTCCTCCGTCGTGTCCAGGAGCAGCAGCCGTCCGTCGTTCGAGGCGATCGCGAGGCGTTCGCCCTGCGGGTCGGAGACCATCTCCAGTACGCGGCCGAGTGCGCCGGAGGCGAGGCGGCGCGGCTCGCGCTGGCCGGAGGCCCGGGGGAGGAAGGCGATCTCGACGGCGTCCTCGCCGTCCGCGTCGGTGACGTAGGCGATCCGGCCACCGGAGCCGAGCATCTCGGGCAACCGGACGCGTATGCCGGGGGTGTCCGCGATGGTGCGCGCGGGGCCGTCGCGGTGGGTGAGCCAGTGCAGGCTGCCGCGTACGACGACGGCGCTGGCGCGGCCCGTCTCGTCGACCGAGATGCCGTCCACGTGCTGCGCCGCGGGCACCTGGTACGTACGCCGTCCCGCGCGCGGACCGCCGAGGCGGACGTCGAGGCGGCGCGGGACCGAGCCCGGGGACAGGTCGTCGACGATCCACAGGTCCCCGGCGCACTGGTAGACGACCCGGGTGCCGTCGCTGGAGGCGTGCCGGGCGTAGAAGGCGTCGTGGTCGGTGTGGCGGCGCAGGTCGGAACCGTCGTGCGCGCACGAGTACAGGTTCCCGATCCCTTCGTGGTCGGAGAGGAAGGCGATACGGGAGCCGACGAACATGGGGGAGTCGAGGTGGCCGTCGAGGTCGGCGAGCAGCCGTCGTCCGTGCAGCCAGAGCCGGCCGGTGGCGCCGCCCCGGTAGCGCTTCCAGGCGGCGGGCTCGTGGGGCGGGGTACCGGTGAGCAGGAGCGTCTTGTGTTCGCCGTCGAGGTCGGCGACCTGGATGGCGGCGACCGGGCCCCAGGGGAGCGCGCCGCCGGGGTCGCCGTCGGTGGGGACCTTGTAGGCCCAGGTGAAGTAGGAGAAGGGCTGGCCGTGGGAGGCGACGGCGAGGATGTCGCTGTGCCCGTCCTTGTCGGGCGGCGACCAGCCGCAGACCTGGGTGTCCGCGCTGCCCCAGTAGGTGAGCCGCCGGGAGGGACCGCCGTCCACGGGGGCCAGATGGATCTCCGGCACGAAGCTGCGCCAGCTCGTGTACGCGATGTACCGGCCGTCGGGGGAGAAGCGGGGGTGGCCGACCTTGGTCCGGTCGACGGTGAGCCGCCAGGCGCGGCCCGGCCCGTCGAGGGGAGCCATCCACAGGTCGTCCTCGGCCGCGAAGCACAGACGGTCGCCGTTGAGATGGGGGAAGCGGAGGTAGCCGGGTGCGTTGTCCCCGTCGGTCGCGTTGTCCCCGGGGGGCGCCTGGTCCGTGGTCGCCTTCTCATACGCGTCGCTCACCTACCCATGCTTTTCCTCCCGGAGGCCCCTGGCAACTTGTGGGTAGGTGTCCCTTCGGGCGGGCGTGACCCAGCACACGTACGAAACGGTTTCGTTTCTTTCAATCGCAGGGTATCTTCATAGATGTACGAAACCGTGTCGTCCGGAGCAGAGAAGGTGAGTGGGATGGCTGAAGCCGCAACGGTGCGTCGCAGTCGGATCACCCCCGAGCGTGAGGCCGAGCTGTACGCGGCCGTGCTCGAACTGCTCCGGGAGGTCGGCTACGACGCCCTGACCATGGACGCCGTGGCCGCCCGCACCCGGTCCAGCAAGGCCACGCTCTACCGCCAGTGGGGCGGCAAGGCCGAGCTCGTCGTGAAGGCGCTGCGGCACGAGAAGCCGATCACCAGCGACATCGACACCGGATCCCTGCGGGGCGACTTCCACGCCATGGTGAGGCGTGAGGACGACTGTCACATGGAGCAGAACTCCGCGCTGATGCGGGGTCTGGCCACGGCACTGCACGGGAACCCCGATCTCCTGCGCGCCTTCCGTGAGTGGATCATCGAGCCGGAGACCGAGATGCTCCGCGAGATCCTGCGGCGCGCCGTCGGCCGGGGCGAGATCCGGGCGGACAACCCCGCCCAGGACTACGTGCTGCACATGATGATCGGCGCGTTCGCGGTGCGCGGCATCGTCGACGAGCTGCCACCCACCCAGGACTTCCTCATCTCGTACATGGACGCCGTGATCCTCCCCGCTCTCGGCGCCTGACCCTCCCCGATCTTCAGCAACGCCCTGCACCTGACGCGACCGCTCACGTCGTCGGGCTGATCTCCCCTGCCCAGTTGCCAGCAAACGACCTGACCGGGAGTACGCCCTCGTGGCCACATTCCTCTACAAACTCGGCCGACTCGCCTTCAGGCGACGCCATTTCGTCGCCCTGATATGGGTGGCCCTGCTGACGCTGGCGGGTGTCGGCGCCGCCTCCGCGCCCACCGCGGGCGCGTCCTCTTTCTCGATCCCCGGCACCGAAGCGCAGAAAGCTTTCGACCTGCTGGAACAGCGCTTCCCCGGGATGAGCGCCGACGGCGCGACCGCCCGCGTGGTCTTCAAGGCGCCCGCCGGCGAGAAGATGGGTGACAAGACCAACAAGGCGACCGTCGCGAAGACCGTCAAGGCGCTCGGCGACGGCTCCGAGGTCACCTCCGTCTCCGACCCCTTCAAGTCCCACGCGGTGAGCAAGAACGGGTCGGTCGCCTACGCCTCGGTGAAGTACAAGGTGTCCGGCATGGAGTTGAAGGACTCCTCGAAGACCGCCCTGGAGGAGGCCGCGCAGCAGGCGAGGGACGCCGGGCTGAGCGTCGAGGTCGGCGGTGACGCGCTCCAGGCGACGCCCGAGACCGGCTCGACCGAGGTCATCGGTATCGCGGTCGCCGCGGTCGTCCTGGTCATCACCTTCGGTTCGCTGATCGCGGCCGGGCTGCCGCTGCTGACCGCGCTGATCGGCGTCGGTATCGGTGTCTCGACGATCGCGGCGCTGGCTAACGCGCTGGACCTGGGCACCACCACCTCCACCCTGGCGATGATGATCGGCCTCGCGGTCGGCATCGACTACGCCCTCTTCATCGTCTCCCGTTACCGGGCCGAACTGGCCGAGGGCCGGGAGCGCGAGGAGGCGGCCGGACGGGCCGTCGGTACGGCGGGCTCGGCAGTCGTCTTCGCCGGTCTGACCGTCGTGATCGCGCTGGTCGGCCTGTCGGTCGTCAACATCCCGATGCTGACGAAGATGGGCGTCGCGGCGGCCGGCACGGTCGCCATCGCCGTACTGATCGCGCTGTCGCTGATTCCGGCCCTGCTGGGCTACGCGGGCCGCAAGGTCCAGCCCGCCGGCAAGAAGAGCAAGCTGCTCGGTGGCGGGCGTGCCGCGAAGAAGGAGGGCAAGCCCAACATGGGCACCCGCTGGGCGAGCTTCGTCGTGCGCCGGCCGCTCGCCGTGCTGGTGCTCGGTGTGCTCGGCCTGGGCGCCGCCGCGCTCCCGGCAACCTCGCTCGAACTCGGCCTGCCCGACGACGGTTCGCAGCCCACGTCGACCACCCAGCGCCGGGCGTACGACCTGCTGTCCGACGGCTTCGGGCCCGGCTTCAACGGCCCGCTCATGCTCGTCGTGGACGGCAAGTCCAGCGACGACCCCAAGGCCGCGGCGACCAAGGTCACCAACACGGTCAAGGACATGAAGGACGTCGTGTCGGTCAGCCCGGCGGCGTTCAACAAGGCCGGGGACACCGCGACGATCACGGTCATCCCCGACTCGAAGCCGTCCTCCGTCAAGACCGAGGACCTGGTGCACGCCATCCGTGACGCGGGCGGCACCATCACGACGACGACCGACGCGAAGGTCCTGGTCACCGGCACGACGGCCATGAACATCGACTTCTCGCAGAAGCTCAACGACGCGCTGATCCCGTATCTCGCGCTGGTCGTCGGCCTCGCCTTCCTCCTCCTGATCGTGGTCTTCCGCTCGATCCTGGTCCCGCTGAAGGCGGCGCTCGGCTTCCTGCTGAGCGTGATGGCGGCGCTCGGCGCGGTCGTCGCCGTCTTCCAGTGGGGCTGGCTGTCCGGACTCCTGGGCGTCGAGGAGACCGGCCCGATCATGTCGATGATGCCGATCTTCATGGTGGGTGTCGTCTTCGGTCTCGCGATGGACTACGAGGTGTTCCTCGTGACCCGGATGCGCGAGGCGTACGTCCACGGGGAGAAGCCCCACCAGGCGATCGTGACCGGCTTCAGGCACGGGGCGCGGGTCGTCACGGCGGCCGCGGTCATCATGATCGCCGTGTTCTCCGGCTTCATCGGCTCCAGCGAGTCGATGATCAAGATGATCGGCTTCGGCCTCGCGATCGCGGTCTTCTTCGACGCGTTCGTGGTCCGCATGGCGATCGTCCCGGCGGTGCTGGCCCTGCTCGGGAAGAAGGCCTGGTGGCTGCCGAAGTGGCTGGACCGGGCGCTTCCCAACGTGGACGTCGAGGGCGAGGGCCTGCGCTCCGCGGAGGAGAAGGGCCAGGGCCCCGGCGACGGGGGCCGGGACGAGGACCGGGAGCTGGTACGGGTGTGAGCCCGGGTCTCTCGACCTGCTGAGGCTGAAGAGGGGCACCCCGCGTCACCGCGGGGTGCCCCTGGCCGTCCACGGGGAACCCGGTCCCGGACCTGACGCAGTTGCGGAATCTCGAACTACGCTAGTGCTGCGACAGGCAACGTTCGCCCCGTCGCGACGCCCGGCACGCACTCTCGCCGCACCGGCCGAAAGCCCAAGTACGTCCAGTACGAGGACTTCCGGCCGGCACGCCGAGAGCACGCACCGGACGCCGCTCCTTGACGGGCAAACGTTGCCTGCCGCGGCACTAGGCGATTGTCCGGTCGCAGGCTCTCTCACCTGGGGAGTCGTCGGCCTTCGTCGAGCAATTCCGGGAGAGCTGTGAGCACTTCGGCTGTCGCCCCCGCCACGTGGAGGCGATTCGTGATGCACGTGTCCGACCGCTGCCGCTGACCGTGTTGTACGAGTCGGTCTTCAAAACCGCGGACCTGCCGGTCGCCGACCGGTTCGAGGCGTGGACACAGCGCATGGGCCGTACGCACGCGCCGATGCAGCTGGCCAGCGACCGCGCGGCGGACTACCGCGCGCACCAGCGCATGATCGGGCTGGGAGAGGTCACCGTGTGGCCGGCGACCTTCGACCACCTGGTCTTCCGCCGGACGCCGAAGCTGATCCGCCAGTCCGATCCCGAGGTGTACCACCTCTCCCTCCTGCTGCGGGGAGAGGGAGCGGCCGCCTGGGACAGACAGCAGGCCGCCTACCGGGTCAACGACATCCACACCAACTGTTCCTCACGGTCGTACGAGATACACACCGGCGCCGACCCGGTCAGCCTCGTGGGAGTCGAGATCCCGCGGTCGCTGGTGGCGCTGCCCGCGAACCGGGCCGACCAGGTGATCGGCGGCCGGATCTCGGGCAGCGAGGGGCTCGGCGCGCTCCTGGCGCAGTTCCTCGTCCAGTTGGCCTCGGACACCGGTTCGTACCAGCCGTCGGACGCGCCCCGGCTGGGAACGGTCCTGACCGATCTGGTCACGGCCGTCTTCGCGCACGCTCTGGACGCCGACCGCCTGCTGCCGCCGGAGACCCACGGCCGGACACTGACCCTGCGCATCAAGGCGTTCATCCGCCGGCATCTGGGCGACCAGGAGCTGACCCCCGCCCGGATCGCCGCCGCGCACCACATCTCGCGCAGCCATCTGTACCGCCTCTTCCAGGCCGAGGGCCTCACCGTGGCCTCCTACATCCGCGATCAGCGGCTGGAGAACGCCCGCCGCGATCTCGCCGACCCGGCACTGCGCGCGATGCCGGTCCATACCGTCGCCGCCCGCTGGGGCTTCCCCCGCGCCGCCGAGTTCACGCGGGCCTTTCGCACCGCCCATGGCGTCCCGCCGAGCGAACTGCGCGCGCGGGCGGTGGCCGAGGACCGTGCGGCACGCGCGGAAGGCCGTGGACTCTCCGCCAAGTAGGTGGGGACTGTCCGCCAACGACAGACGGGACCTCGGCCCCGCATTCTGGTGATCGCCGCGCGGCGAGGGACGGGCGGTCCGGAAGGGGCGGCGCCAGGACCGTGGGGGAGTCCTGGCACGGCCCCGGCCCGGCCGGCTACGACGACAGCCGCCCGTGGACCGGCTACGAGGACAGTGCCACGCGTGGACCGGCTACGACGGCAGTGCCGCCCGTAGCGCCCGCACCAGCGCCTGCGCCCGTGGATCGGCCGTCACCGTCTTGCGGAAGCCGTTCGTGACGTAGCCGAAGGCGATGCCCGACTCGGGGTCCGCGAAGCCCAGTGGGCCGCCGCGGCCGGGGTGGCCGAACGAGGCCGGGCCCAGCAGCGGGGAGGCGGTGCCGTGGAGCATGTAGCCGAGGCCGAAACGGGTGTTGACGACCAGGGTGCGGTCCGGTCCCGCTGACTCCTCGGCGCGGGCCAGTTCGACCGTGGCCGGGGTGAACAGGCGGGTGCCGTCCAGCTCGCCGATCAGGGCGGCGTAGAAACGGGCGAGACCGTCGGCCGTGGCGATGCCGTTGGAGGCGGGGAGGGCCGCCGCGCGGTAGGCGGGGTCGTTGTCGTCGGGCGGCGGGGTGATCGCGGCGAAGGCGCGGACGGTCGTCGAGTCCGGGTCCTTGTAGGCCTCGGCCACCGACCGCTTCGGGCGGGTGCGCAGGGCGCTGGAGGACTCGGGCGGATCGACTCGGCCCGCGCGGCCCACCCGGTGGGCCTCGGCCTGCGGCAGTCCGACCCAGAGGTCCAGGCCGAGCGGGGCGGAGATCTCCGTCGCGATGAACTCGCTCACGCCCCGGCCGCCGGTGACACGGCGGACGAGTTCGCAGAGCATCCAGCCGAAGGTGTGGGGGTGGTAGCCGTGGTCCGTGCCCGGCTCCCAGAGAGGGGTCTGCGCCGCGATCGAGGCGGCCGTACGGTCCGGGTCCGCGGCCTCGGCCGGGGTCAGCGGCACGTCGACCACGGGCACGCCCGCCTGGTGCGACAGCACATGCCGCACCAGGAGCCGTTCCTTGCCCCGGGCCTTGAACTCGGGCCAGTACTGCCCGACCGGTGCGTCCAGGTCCAGCTTGCCGCGCTCGTGCAGCATCAGGAGTACGGCGGCCCCGACGCCCTTGGTCGCCGAGTGCATGACGTGGGCGGTGTCGTGCTCCCAGGGCGCCGAATCCGCCGCAGCGTCCACGTCCCGCGCGCCGCCCCACAGGTCGACGACCTTGTGCCCGTGCCGGTACACGGAGACCGCCGCGCCCCGTTCCCCGAGCGTGTCGAAGTTGGCTGCGAACGCTTCTCTGACCGGCTCGAAGCCCTCGGCGACTGTGCCGTTCACGTTCACGTCCGTACTCCCTGTCGCCCGGCCACCGTCAACAGTGGATGCAACACACACGCGGAAGGCTCGATTCCTAACCGAGCAGGATCGTGACCTCGATGTTGTTCCGGGTCGCGTTCGAGTACGGGCAGACCTCGTGCGCCGCGTCCACGAGCTTGGTCGCGACGCCCTGGTCGAGGACGGGCAGCGAGACGCTCAGGGCGACCGCGAGACCGTAGCCGCGCTGTTTGTTGGGCCCGATGCCGACCTTCGCGGCGACGGTGGAGCCGGTCAGGTCCAGTCCGGCGCGGCGGCCCACCAGCACCAGCGCGTTGTGGAAGCAGGCGCTGTACCCGGCGGCGAAGAGCTGCTCGGGGTTGGTGCCGTTGCCGTCACCGCCGAGCGCGGGCGGCATCGCGACCTTCAGCTCGATCTGGCCGTCCTGGCTGGTGACGTAGCCGTCCCGGCCACCGTGCGCGGTGGCCTCGGCGACGTACATGATCTTCGTCGGGCGCGTGTCGACGACGGTGTCATCAAGAGCGGTGCCATCGATCATGGCGGGACCTCCCCCAGGACGAACGGACTACGGAGACGAACGGAACGCAGAGAAGCGCGCGCGTACAGAACACGGGAGTGTGCAAGTACATCGTGCACAAGGTACCCGCCAGTACGAGAGGTTGATCACCAGGGGGTGGAAACCGTCGGTAACCCCGATCCCGCCCCCCGATCCCGCCCCGGCCTGTCCCGGTCTTTCCCGCCCGGCCCGCCCCGTTCCGCCCCGGGTGGGCAGGTCAGTGCCCGCGCCCCGCCGCACCCTCCGCCCGCTCGGCCAGCCCCCACAGCTCCTGCCGCATCCTGGCCACGTCGTCCTCGCTCAGCCCGGTCGCCGCCAGCAGAGCCCGCGGTACGCCCGCCGCGCGCTCCCGCAGCGCCTCGCCGCGCCCGGTGACCGCCACCAGCACCGACCGTTCGTCGCGCGCGGAGCGCTCACGGCGGACCAGACCGGCCGACTCCAGGCGCTTGAGCAGCGGTGACACCGTGCCGTAGTCCAGCCGCAGCGCGCCCGCCAGCTCCTTGACCGTGGTCTCGCCGCGCTCCCAGAGGAACAGCAGGACGAGGTACTGCGGGTAGGTGACGCCGAGCTCCTCCAGCAGCGGCCGGTACGCGGCGGTCACCGCGCGCTGGGCCGCGTACAGCGCGAAGCACAGCTGGTCGTCGAGGAACAGCGACCCGGCGGATCCGAAGTCCTCTTGGTCCCCTTGTTTCGTCACGCGCCCATTGTCACGGAGTACGCACAGCTGTCGAGCGCGGGTCGAAACCGAAGGGCAGCTCCAGGCGGTGGGTACGCATCAGCTCGTCGTCGGAGAGCAGTTCGCCGGTCTTCCCGTCCGCGGCGATCGCGCCGTCGCTCAGGATGAGCGCCCGGGGGCAGAGTTCGAGGGCGTAGGGCAGGTCGTGCGTGACCATGAGGACGGTGACGTCCAACGACCGCAGGATGTCGGCGAGTTCGCGGCGTGAGGCCGGGTCGAGGTTGGAGGACGGCTCGTCGAGGACGAGGATCTCCGGCTCCATCGCGAGGACGGTCGCGACGGCCACCCGGCGTCGCTGCCCGAACGACAGATGGTGCGGGGGACGGTCGGCGAAGTCCGCCATGCCGACCCGCTCCAGGGCCGCGTGGACGCGCTCCTCCAGCTCGGCGCCCTTCAGCCCGGCGGCCGCGGGCCCGAAGGCCACGTCCTCGCGCACGGTCGGCATGAAGAGCTGGTCGTCCGGGTCCTGGAAGACGATGCCGACCTTGCGCCGGATCTCCGCCATGTGCCGCTTGCCGACCGGGAGTCCGGCCACCGTCACGGTTCCGGCGCCGCCGGTCAGGATGCCGTTGAGATGGAGGACGAGGGTGGTCTTGCCGGCGCCGTTCGGGCCGAGCAGCGCGACGCGCTCGCCCCGGCCGATGCGGAAGTCGACGCCGAAGAGGGCCTGGTGCCCGTCGGGGTAGGCGAAGGCCAGTCCGGCCACTTCCAGAGAGGGGGTCACAGGGTCCATCCCAGCAGGCAGACGACAAGGGCGGCGAACGGGAGGGCGAGGGCGTACGACCACTGCGCCCGGGACGCGGTCACCTCGTCGATGACCGGCATCGAACCGGCGTACCCCCGGCTCACCATGGCGAGATGGACGCGCTCGCCGCGCTCGTAGGAGCGGATGAACAGGGCGCCCGCCGACTTCGCGAGGACGCCCCAGTGCCGTACACCCCGGGCCTCGAAGCCCCGCGACTCCCGCGCGATCCGCATCCGCCGCATCTCGTCCGTGATGACATCGCCGTAGCGGATCATGAAGGAGGCGATCTGCACGAGGAGCGGGGGCAGCTTCAACCGCTGGAGTCCCAGCAGCAGTTCGCGCAGTTCGGTCGTCGAGGCGAGGAGTACGGAGGCGGCGACGCCCAGGGTGCCCTTGGCGAGGACGTTCCAGGCGCCCCACAGGCCGTTCACGCTGAGCGACAGACCGAGGACGTCCACCCGCTCGCCCTCCGCCACGAACGGCATGAGCACGGCGAAGGCGACGAACGGGATCTCGATCAGCAGCCGCTTGAGGAGGAAGCCGGCCGGTACCCGGGCCTGGTACGCCACCGTCGCCAGGAGCGCGGCGTACAGCGCGAAGGCCCACATCGCCTCGCGCGGGGTGGAGACGACCACGACGACGAAGGCGAAGGCCGCGGCGAGTTTGGTGTGCGGCGGCAGGGCGTGCACGGGGGAGTGCCCGTGCCGGTAGAGCCTGTGCGCGTGACCGGCGCCCACCTCAGGCCACCTGCGAGGGGGAGACGTCGGCGCCGCGGCGCCTGCGTACCGTCCAGAAGATCCCCGTGCCCGCGACGACGGTCACCCCGACGCCGATCACGCCCGCGAGGCCGCCGGAGATCCGGGCGTCGGAGATGTCCTTGACGCCGTACCCGGCGAGCGGGGAGTCCTCGGTGTGGTGCTTCTTGGTGTTCTGGTCGATGCCCTGGTCCTTGGCGACCTTCTCCAGGCCGTCGGGGCTCGCGGACGCGTAGAAGCTGACGAAGCCCGCGAGGACGAGAGAGGTCACGAGGCCGACCGCCCACACCTTGCGGCGGGAGGTCCGGGCGGCCACGGGAACGGCGGGCGCGGGCGCGTCGACCAGTTCGCCGCCGACGCGCAGCTTCAGCCGCTGCTGCAGACCACGCGCTCCGTAGACGAGGTCCGGTCGTACGGCGATGACCGCGCCGACCGTGAGAGCGGTGATGGTGGCCTCGCCGATGCCGATGAGGACGTGCACGCCGATCATCGCGGTGGCGACCTTGGTGATCGGGACGTCGGTGGTGCCGCCGAGGGCGTAGATGAGGGTGAAGGCGACGGCGGCGCCCGGGACGGAAAGGAGCGCGGAGACGAAGGCCGCCACGGTGATGGAGCGCTTCTTGCGCGGCAGGACCTTCAGCAGGCCCCGGAAGACGGCGTACGAGACGACCGTCGTGACGATCGCCATGTCCGTGATGTTCACGCCGAGTGCGGTCAGGCCGCCGTCGGCGAAGAGGATGCCCTGCATCAGCAGAACCACGGAGACGCAGAGGACCCCGGTGAAGGGGCCGACGAGTATCGCCGCGAGCGCGCCGCCGAGCAGATGTCCGCTGGTCCCGGCCGCGACCGGGAAGTTCAGCATCTGCACGGCGAAGATGAAGGCGGCGACCAGGCCGGCGAGCGGTGCGGTCTTCTCGTCGAGCTCGCGGCGGGCGCCGCGCAGGCTCACGGCGACGGCACCGGCGGCGACTACTCCGGTGGCCGCGGAGACCGGGGCGTTGATGAATCCGTCAGGCACATGCACCGTTCGATGATAGTGCCTTGTTGCGAACAGCTTGCAAGAGCGAGGTGCCCTTGAATAGTGGCGAAGGCAGCGGGGTGGTGACGGCTGGGGGCGGTGAGGCGCCGATGCATGGTGCGGGCCGGTCCGGGAACCCGGTCGACAGGTCTGGAAGCCCGATCAATAGGCGAGGTCCACGGGCGAAATCTCCGGAATGTGCGACATTGGATAGGTGACGGTTTCATAGATTCCGCACAGGTAACGCAGCGTGAGGAGCCGGTTCATGTCCGCCGTCGAACAGTACGCACGCGCCCACATCGTCACCGACTCGGCCGATTCGGCGGAGGACGAGCACCAAGCCGTCCCCGTCGCCCTCCGCTACGACCCCGAGGACGACCCCCGCCAGGTACACGTCACGCTGCCCGGCCCCCATGAGTGGGCCTTCGCCCGCGAACTGCTGGAGCAGGGGCTGCGGGTCCCGGTCAGCAGCGGAGAGGTGAGCGTGTGGCCGTGCGGTCGTGTGCAGGCGGTCATGGAGTTCCACTCCGCCCACGGCGGCGTCGCGGTCGTCCAGTTCGACTCCAAGGCCCTGATCCGCTTCCTGCGCCGTACGTACACGGCGGCGGCTCCGGTGGCTCGCTGACCAGCCGCCGGCCGGCCTACCCCGCGTGCAGCATCAGCCCGATCCCCACCACCAACAGCCCCGCCGCCGCGATCCGGGGCGCCCCGAACCGCTCCTTGAAGAACAACGCCCCGATCGCCGCGCCGACGATGATCGAGGACTCGCGCAGCGCGGCGATGGGGGCCAGTTCCGCACGCGTCTGGGCCCACAGCACCAGCGCGTACGCCGCTACGGACAGCACCGAACCGAGCAGCCCCAGGGCGGCGAAGGGCCGTAGGACGGGGACGAACCGGGAGCGCAGGCGGTAGGCGGCGTACGCCGGGATCACGACCCCCTGTATCGCCATCAGCCAGGCGATGTACCCGAGGGAGGAACCGGAGGCCCGTACGCCGAGCCCGTCCACGACGGTGTACGCGGCGATCGACAGGCCGGTGGCCAACGCCGCGCCGATGGCGGCCCAGTTGGGGCGTCGCCCGCGCATCCCCCACAGCGCGACCCCCATCAGCCCCGCGCACGACACCGCGATCCCCGCCGCCGCCCACGCGTCCGGCACCTCGTGCGCGAACACGGCCGCCAGCACGGTGACGACCAACGGGGCGGTTCCGCGGGCGATCGGGTAGGCCTGCCCGAAGTCGCCCAGCCGGAAGGAGCGCATCAGCAGGACGTAGTACAGGACATGGATCACGGCCGACACGAGCAGATACGGCCACGCACCGGCCGCCGGCACGGCCACGAACGGCATCAGCGCCAGCCCGATCAGCATCCCGCCGCCCGCGATCAGCGCGAACCCGACGAGCTTGTCGGTGATGCGGTGCGCGATCGCGTTCCAGCAGGCGTGGGTGACCGCGGCGAGCAGGACCGCCGTGGTGACCAGAGGGGTCACAGGTGCTGCTCGCGCACGTCCACCAGCGTGCCGCCCGCGTGCGCGACCAGCGTCTTGGGGTCCATGGGGAACACGGTGTACGGGGTGCCGGCCGCGGCCCACACCACGTCGTGGTCGAGCAGCGAACGGTCCGCGAGCACCCGCGTCCTCGTACGGTGACCGAAGGGCGGCACCCCGCCGATCGCGTACCCGGTCGTCTCCCGTACGACCTCGGCCTTGGCCCGCGTCACCTTCTCGACCCCGAGCTCCCGCCGCACGAGCTCCACATCCACGCGCGACGCCCCGTCCATCAGCACCAGCACCGGCACCCCGTCCGCCGCGAAGATCAACGACTTGCAGATCTGGCTCAGCTCGCACCCGATCGCGGCGGCGGCCTCGGCGGCGGTACGGGTCGCGTCCGGGAAGCGGCGGACGCGCGGCAGCAGATCAGCGAGACCCAGCTCCTCCAGAGCCTCGGCGAAACGGGGGTGGGCTCCGGACTCTTCGGCGGTGGCGTCGGTCGTCATACGCGGCACGCTATCCGTCGGTGTAGAAGGCATGCGAGCGAGTTCCGGTGCGCCGGGTGCGGGGTCTCGTCCGGGTCGACGCCCGGTGCCGAGCCGTCCGGTCCCCGCCCGGACAGGCCCTAGCTTCCCGCCTTCAGCAGTGCCGCCACGATCGGGCCCGCCGTGTCGCCACCGTGGCCGCCCTGCTGGACGACGCCCGCCGCTGCCAGGTCGCCCTTCCACGCGGTGAACCAGCCGTTGGGCTTCTTCTGGCCGTCGACCTCCGCGGAGCCGGTCTTCGCGCCGTAGTCGCCGCTGAGGCCGGACATCGCCTCGGCGGCGGTGCCGGCCGCCGCCGTGTACTGCATGAGTTCGCGGAGCTGGGAGAGGGTGGTGGCGGGGAGGGTGTGGGAGGCCGTCGCCAGCTTGCGGTGGTCGACCGTCGGAGACACCAGGTACGGCTGGTGGAAGACGCCCGACTTGATGGTGGAGGCGACCGAGGCCATGTTCAGCGGGTTCATGCGGACCCCGCCCTGGCCGATCAGCGAGGCCGCCATCTGGGCCGCCGACTGGACCGGGACCGAGCCGTCGAAGGTCGGGACGCCGATGGCCCAGTTGTTCATGGACAGACCGAAGTACTGCTGGGCCTGGTTCGTCAGGTCGGAGTTCGACAGCTTCTTGGCCTGGCTGATGAAGGCGGTGTTGCAGGAGCGCGCGAAGCTCGCCTTGAACGTGCCGCCCTTGATCTCGAAGTCGTCGTCGTTGTGGAACTTCCAGCCGCCGTAGGTCACCGTCTTGGGGCAGGGGTGCTGCTTGTCGGCCGAGGCGAGCCCCTTGTCGATGAGCAGCGACGACGTGATGATCTTCATGGTGGAGCCGGGGGCCAGGGAACCCTGGAAGGCCGTGTTGAAGCCGTGGCTCGTGTTGGCGACCGCGAGGATCTCGCCCGTCGAGGGGCGCATCAGGACCACCGACGCCTTGTCCTTCTTGGCGACCTGCTGCTCGGCGTCCGCCTGGAGGGTGGGGCTGAGCGTGGTCTTCACGGTCCCCGGGGTGCCCTCGCTGAGGGTCACCAGCGTTTTGTCGGGGGTCTTCTGGGTGCCCTTGGTGGCGGCCTTGCGGACCACCCGCAGTTCGATGCCCGCCTTGCCGCCGGCGGTCTTGCCGTACTTCTCGCGCAGCCCGTCCAGCACCGTGCCCAGCGACGGGTACTTGGCCGTGGTGATCTCGCCGCCGTCGCGGTCGAGGGCGGTGATGGGGGGCGTGCCCGCCGGACCGGTGACCAGCCGGTCGCCGTCCTGGAGGTCGGGGTGTACGACCGACGCCTTCCAGCCGACCAGCGCCGCACCGTCCTTGGCGCGGCGCACGACGGTCAGCTTCGACTGGTAGGCGAGGGGCTTGCTCTTGCCCTTGTAGGCGACGGTGGCCTTGACGGAGAACGGGACGGAGGCTCCGGACGCCGTGCCCGGCGTGAGCTTGACGCCGGTGAGGTGGGCGTCCTTGCCGTAGCCGGTCAGCAAGGTCTTCGCGGCCGCCGAGTCGTCGGTGGCGGCGGCCGCCTTCGTGACGTCACCGCTCTGCCAGGCGGTCAGGAACCGGGTGGACAGCGCCGTGACCTCGGCGGCCGACGGCGGACCGGTCTTCACGGACTTGTGGGCGGCGGTGTCCGACGTCCGGTCCTCGGCCGACGCACCGCCGCCGAACAGGCTGTAGGCGCCGAACGCCCCGCCGCCCACGACCACCGCGATCAGGCCGCCGACCACGGCGGGCTTCGTCTTTCGTCGCTCGGCGACGCGCCTTCTGTTCCCCACAGCTCTTGATCCTCCGCCTGTTCCCCAAGTCCCCCGGTACCCTCATGCTCCTCAACGAGAGCCCCCACCCTAGGGTCCCGCTCCGACAAGGGTGACTTCAGCCGCCCGTTCGTAGCACAGCTGCGACGATCGGACCGGCCGCGTCCACGCCGTGACCGCCTTGCTGGGTCATCGCGGCGGCCGCGATGTTGTTCCGATAACCGGTGAACCAGCTGTTCGACTTGGACTGGGCGTCGACCTCGGCGGAGCCGGTCTTGGCGCCGATGTCGCCCCTGAGCCCCGCCATCACCTGGGCGGCGGTGCCGCTGGTCGCGGTGAGATTCATCATCGCGCGCAGCTGCGCGGACGTACCGCCGGGCAGGCCCTTCGCCGTCGCCAGCTCCCGGTCGTCGAGCTTGGGCGAGACGATGACCGGCTGCCGGAAGGTACCCGTCATCGCCGTCGCCGTGACCGACGCCATGTTCAGCGGGCTCATCTGGACCTCGCCCTGGCCGATCGCGTTCGCCGCGCGGTTCGGGCCGCCGGAGGCGGGGACCCTGCCGTCGAAGGAGGGGATGCCGGTCTTCCAGTTGTTCTGGCCGAGGCCGAACCGCGTCTGTGCCTCGGTGGTGAGGGACTCGTCCGTGAGCGGCTTCTCGTCGATCAGTTTCACGAAGGCCGTGTTGCAGGACCGCATGAAGCTGTTGGCGAGGCTCGCCTTCTCGTTCGGCGCGAGGCCGGTGAGGTTGTGGAAGGTCTCGCTCTGCCAGGTCGCGGTCTGGGGGCAGGGTGCCGGGCCGTTCATGGTGGTCACGCCGTTGTCGATGAGCATCGCCGAGGTGATGATCTTCATCGTGGAGCCGGGGGCCAGGGTGCCCTGGAAGGCCGCGTTGAAGCCGTCCGCACGATGGTTGGCGACCGCCAGCACCTCACCGCTGCTCGGCTGCACCGCCACCACGGACGACTCGGCGTACCGGGCGACCGCCTTCTCCGCCGCCGCCTGCACGCTCGCGCTGAGGGTGGTGTGCAGCTTGCCGGCCTTGCCCTTGGCGAGGGTCACCAGGGCGGTGTCCCCCGCGCCCTCGGCCGCGTGGTGGATCGCCAGCTCGACCCCGGCCGTACCGCCCGCCGTGTCGCCGTACTTCTCCCGCAGCGCGTCCAGGATCGGACCCAGCGAGGGGTACTTCTCCTTCGTCAGGACAACGTTGTTGCGGTCCACGGCCTCGATGGGCGGGTTCGCCGACGCGCCCGTCACCAGGGTGTCGCCGTCCTGCAGCTCGGGATGCACGACGGACGGCTTCCAGTCGACCAGCGCCTTTCCGGTGGTCTCCCCGCGTACGACGGTCAGCCGGGAGTCGTACGCGAAGGGCTTGGACTTCCCCTCGAACGACACCGTCGCCTTGACGGAGAACGGCACGGTGGCCCCCGTCGCGGTCCCCGGCGTGATCTTCACGCCGGTGAGGTGCGCGTCGTCGCGGTAGCCGGCCAGCAACTCCTGCGCCTTCTGGGCGAAGTTGGTGTACGCGGCCGCCTTGGCGGCATCTCCCTGCTCCCAGGCCGCGAAGAACTTCGACGAGGCCTCCTTGACCTCGGCGCCGCTCGGCGGCCCGGTCTTCACGGCCGCGGGCCCGCCGGTCCCCGAGCCGCCGCTCCCGTCGAGCGCCGACATCACATTGAAAGCGCCGTATCCGGCACCCCCCACCATCACGGCGAACACACTGCCGATGACGGCGGCCTTTGCCCCCTTGCGCATCGCGCGAAACCCTCCCCGTGGACCCCTCCCCCGAACTTCTGAACGCGTTCAGAAAAGCCGGTCTGCAGGGCACTGTATGCGGGAGGAGTGACACATGGGGCGGAGATTCTCCGAATCGTTAGACCGGATACCCAGTCGCATCCGTGAACGCCGGTCAATGACCAGGACGGACCGGTGCGATCTGCTCGCGGCCGGAGAGGTGGGCCACGGGGACCGGCCCGCTGTGACCGGGATGAACGGTCCGCCCCAACAAGCCCTGGACAGACCGCCCTTGGACAAGGCAAGGGTGGATCATGGCCGTTTCTTGAGAGTGGGGCTGACACGATGACGGCTGCGTGTCAGCGCTGGAGTGAACGACCTGCGACGGCCAACTGGTGGACCGCCAGGGACCGCTCGCCCTCAACCGACATTCTCGTCGCGCGCTCGGCCGGTTGACGTCGGTCGACGTCGGTCGACGACTCGGCACTGCACCCCAGCCCTGTACCCCAGCACGCCGCCCAGGGGCTCACCGCCCTCACCGCGAACGCTTCGTGGAGACCTCATGCATAGACCTCGCCCCGCTGTCGGGGTGTCCGTGGCCGTGCTCATCGTGGCGGGGGTGATGAGCGGCGGGGGTACCGGCAGGGCGTCGGCGGACCCGGGTTCGGCCGGGACGTTGTACGTGAACCACGACGTGGCGTGCAGCGACACGGGCGCGGGCACACCGAGCGCGCCCTTCTGCACCGTGCAGGCGGCGGCGGACGTGGTGGAACCGGGGCAGACGGTCCGGATCGAACCGCGGGACGATTGGACGTACCCGGGGTCGGTGACCTTGACCAGGTCGGGCACCAAGGACGCTCCGATCACGTTCACCGGGGCGCCTGTCAGCGTGGGCGGCTCGTCGGCGGAGCTCTCGTCCACCGGCTCCGCGCCGGCGCTGACGCTCAAGGCGGTGCACGACGTACGGGTCGAATACCTGGGGGTCTGGTATCGAGGCGGAGACGGGGTGGCGGTGACGGGCTCCGAAGGCGTCGACCTCGACCGGCTGTCGTTCCCCCGCCCCGCGGTGCGGGCCCCCGGCGCGGGGACCGCGGTGACCGTGGACGGCGCGTCCTCGGACGTGACCGTGTCGCGGAACTGGATCGGCGACGGATACGCCTACGGCGTACGGGTGGAGCCGGGAGCGGCGCGGGTCACCGCGACGACCAACGTGGTGACCACCCCGCGGCTGGGCGGGATCGCGGTGACGGGGACGTCCGACGCGAACGTCACGAGCAATACGGTCCTCGCGCCCTGCGCCCCCGGAATCTCGCTGGACGGCGGGAGCTCCGGGACGGTGGAGAACAACGTGGTCGCCTCCACGACGGCGAGGCAGAGCGACACGTGCCCGGCACCCACCGCTCCGCTCTACACGGTGTCGGCCGACTCGGCGGCCCAGGTCACGGCCGACTACAACGTGGCGGCGAACGGTGCGCCCGGTGGCACCCGGCCGCGCCCCGAGTACTCCTGGGACGGCACCCCCTACGCCACCACCGCGGCGCTGCGAGACGCGACCGGGCAGGGTGCGCACGACCTCGACGGGCTCAACATGCTGTCCCTGACGGCACCGAACGAACACTCCGTCCTCATCGACTCGGCCGACGCGGGCGCGCCCGGCGAGCTCGCCAGTGACGTCCACGGTGTCCCGCGCGCCGACGATCCGCTGGTCGCCGACACCGGTACCGGCGAGACGACCCGCCCCGACCGGGGCGCCATCGAGCGGCAGAACACCTTCACCGTCCCGGCCGACGACATGCCGTCGCCGTCGAGCGGAGTCGCACCGTTCGACGTCTCCCTGAGGACCGATGACGCCACGACTTCGTGGGGCAAGCCCGTCACCGCGTACTCGGTCGACTTCGGGGACGGCAGTGCCCCGGTCACCCGTGCCCCGGGCGCTCCGATCACCCATACCTACGCCACGCCGGGTACGTACCGCGTGACCCTCACGGTGACCGACACCGACGGGTCGAGCCACATCGCGCAGCCCCGGGTCGTCGCGGGCACGACCACCCCGCCCGCCGCGTCGCTTTCCGGCGGCGCCGTGGTCAGCAACGCCTATGGGGAGGTTGACGCGGGGGACGCGCGGTTCACCGTTCCACAACCGGCCGACGCGTGGGAGATCGCCCAGCGGTTCATCACCTTCGGTGACGGCGACTCGGAGGGCCTGCCCAACACTCCCCAGCAGGTGGAGCACCAGTACCAGGCGCCCGGCACGTACACCGCCACGCTGACGCAGACGGACCTCATCGGCCGGACCACCACCGCCAAGGTGACCTTCCACGCCGCGGACGCCTTCTTGCCCGTCACCCCGCCGCACGACACCAAGAGGACGATCGCCGCGCACGGGGTCCTGAAGCTCTCGGCGGCCACCCTGGGGGCCGACTCCGACGGCGTGGACGCGGCCCAACTTCAGATCGTCACCAGCGCGGCCAAGGCGAGCGGCTCCCTGACCCTCTACACCGACGGCACCACCCGCCCGGGCACCTCCAGCATCAGCTTCGAGCCCGGCCGGACGGCCACCGACGAGGCGACCGTCGAGGTCACCCCGACCGGTTCGGTCGACATCTACAACGGCAGCTCCGGCGCGGTGACCGTCAACGTCGCCACGCTCGGCCTCCAGTCGCACACGCAGTTCGGCCGCACGTACCACCCAGTCACGCCGGTCCGTCTGCTCGCCACCCACCCGGTCGCCGGCGGTCACTCGGTCATGTTGACGGTCGCCGGCGCGCACGGCGTCTCGGCCGACGCGAACGCGGTGGTGCTCAACGTCACGTCGACCACCACCAAGGGGTCCGGCAGCCTCACCGTCTCCCCCGCCAGCACGATCAACTCCGGCGTGACGGGTCCGTACTGGACCACAGGACAGACCGCCTCCGCACAGGTCGTGGTCCCGATGCCTGACGGCAAGATCGAACTGCACAACACCAGCAGGTCGTCGGCGAACCTGATCGCGGATGTCGTCGGCTGGTACGGCCCCACCACGAGCGGATCGGTATTCCAGCCCGTCACCCCGGCACGGATCCTGAACACCCACACCGGCGCCGGAAGCGGAAAGATCGCCAAGCTCGGTGCCCACGCCACCCTCAAGCTCAAGGTCACCGGTGCGCACGGGGTCCCTGCGAGCGGGGTGAGCGCCGTGGACCTCAACCTCACGGTGCCCTCGCCGTCCGGCACCGGCTACCTCGTCGCCTACGCCGACGGCACCTCCCGCCCCGGCGTGCACTCGGTCGACTTCACGACCAAACACGCCGTGGCCAACCGCGCGCTGGTCAAGGTCGGCGCCGACGGCGAGATCGACCTGTACAACGCGGGCTCCACCTCCGTCGACGTCTACGCCGACCTCCTCGGCGACTACGGCGTCCACCCGGTGGGCTGACCGCCCGACGACCACCGACAACGACGACGGCGACGACAGCGCGGCTTTTCGCCGCGCAGTCGTCGCCGTCGTCGTTGTCCGTCCGTCGCGCTAGACCCAGGTGTCCAGCCACATCCGGGAGCGCCATTGGTCTATGGGGATCGACGTGCCCGTGTACAGGGGCCAGAAGTAGATGAAGTTCCAGGCGATCAGGAGGACCAGGACGCCCGCGCTCGCCGCGCCGATGACGCGGCGGCGTTCCGTGGAGCCGGGTGGGCCGAGGATCGCGCCGATCATCATGGCGACCGCCAGGCACAGGAACGGGACGAAGATGATCGCGTAGAAGAAGAAGATCGTCCGCTCCTGGTACATGAACCAGGGCAGGTAGCCGGCCGCGATGCCGCAGGCGATCGCGCCCGCCCGCCAGTCACGGCGGAACGCCCAGCGCCACAGGACGTAGACGATCGCGAAGCAGGCGGCCCACCAGAGGAGGGGCGTGCCCAGGGCCAGGACCTCGCGGGCGCACTTGTCGCCCGCGTCGACCGGGCAGCCGTCCTTGCCGGGCAGCGGGGACTCGTAGAAGTACGAGACCGGGCGGCCCAGGACGAGCCAGCTCCACGGGTTCGACTGGTAGGTGTGCGGGGACGAGAGGCCGACGTGGAACTCGTACACCTCGTGCTCGTAGTGCCACAGGCTGCGCAGCCAGTCGGGCAGGAAGGTCCAGCTGCCGCCCTTGCCGTCGGTCGCGGCCCAGTTGCGGAAGTAGCCGCCCTTGCCGTTGGCGGGGGAGAGGATCCAGCCGGTCCAGGAGATGAAGTACGTGGCGATCGCCACCGGGACCGTCGCGAGGAACGTGATGCCGGTGTCGTGCTTGAGGGCCGCCAGATACGGGTGACGGGCGCCCGCGACCCGGCGCGCGCCGACGTCCCACAGGACCGCCATCAGACAGAACGCGAAGAGGATGTACAGGCCGCTCCACTTGGTGCCGAGGGCCAGGCCCAGCATCAGACCGGCCGTCCAGCGCCAGGGGCGCCAGCCGAGCCGGGTGGTCTCGGCGACGTGCGCGTCGGGGCGTACGACGCCGTCCGCGTCCGGGGGCAGGGCGGCCGCCAGTCGGGCACGCGCGCGGTCGCGGTCCACGATCAGACAGCCGAAGGCCGCCAGCACGAAGAACATCAGCACACCGTCGAGCAGCGAGGTGCGGCTCATCACGAAGTGCAGCCCGTCCACCGCCATCAGCGTGCCGGCCAGACAGCCCAGGAACGTCGAGCGGAACATCCGGCGCCCGATCCGGCACAGCAGCAGCACCGACAGCGTGCCGAGCAGCGCCGTCATGAAACGCCAGCCGAACGGATTGAAGCCGAACATCCATTCGCCGAGCCCGATGACGTACTTGCCGACCGGGGGATGCACCACGTAGGCGGCGTCGGAGGGGATGCCGACGTGCCCGTTGTTCTGCAGGATCAGGTCGTTGGCGTTCTTGTCCCAGTTGACCTCGTACCCGCGGTGGATCAGCGCCCAGGCGTCCTTGGCGTAGTACGTCTCGTCGAATATCACCGCCTTCGGGCTGCCCAGGTTCCAGAACCGCATCAGCCCCGCCATCAGGGTCACGAGCAGCGGGCCGCCCCAGCCCGACCAGCGCGTGATGCGCTCCGAGACCTCGCGGCGCAGCCCGAGCGCGGCCCAGATCCGGGGACTGGGCTCGGCGTACGGCGGGACGAGCCGATCACGCACATCGCTTCTGGGCGGCGCGGTATATCCGAAGCGGCGCAGCCGCTGCTGCCACGACGGCCGCCGTTCTTCGGCTGCCTGGCCCTGCCGGGTGTCCGTGGAGGACGCGGTACTGGTCACCGCGCCATCGTAGGGAACAGGTCTGTGGGAGTCCCGTGCACGGGCCTAATGGGTGGATGCGGCTGCCGCCGAATGCCCCTGCGAGGATGGAAGTGTGACAGGAACCCTTGTTTTGGCCGGCACCCCCATCGGCGACGTGGCCGACGCCCCGCCCCGGCTCGCCCAGGAGCTGGCGAGCGCGGACGTCGTCGCCGCCGAGGACACCCGCAGGCTGCGCCGGCTCACCCAGGCGCTGGGCGTGCAGCCCACCGGGCGTGTGGTGTCGTACTTCGAGGGGAACGAGGCCGCCCGCACGCCCGAACTCGTCGAGGCGCTGGCCGGCGGGGCGCGCGTGCTGCTGGTGACCGACGCCGGGATGCCGTCCGTCTCCGACCCCGGGTACCGGCTGGTCGCCGCGGCCGTCGAGAAGGACATCAAGGTCACCGCCGTACCCGGCCCGTCCGCCGTGCTCACCGCGCTCGCGCTGTCCGGGCTGCCCGTCGACCGCTTCTGCTTCGAGGGGTTCCTGCCGAGGAAGGCGGGCGAGCGGCTGTCCCGGCTGCGGGAGGTCGAGGGCGAGCGCCGCACGATGGTCTACTTCGAGGCCCCCCACCGCCTCGACGACACCCTCGCCGCGATGGCCGAGGTCTTCGGGGACGGGCGGCGGGCCGCCGTCTGCCGCGAGCTGACCAAGACGTACGAGGAGATCAAGCGCGGCCCGCTGGGCGAGCTGGCGGCCTGGGCCGCCGAGGGCGTACGCGGGGAGATCACGGTGGTGGTCGAGGGCGCGCCGGACAAGGGCGCCGAGGAACTGGACGCGGCCGAACTGGTGCGCAGGGTGCGGGTGCGCGAAGAGGCGGGAGAGCGCCGCAAGGAGGCCATCGCGGCGGTCGCGGCCGAGGCGGGGATTCCCAAGCGCGATGTCTTCGATGCGGTGGTCGCGGCAAAGAACGCGGCGCACAGCGCCCCATAGAAAAGCAAAGGGCCGGCACGGAAAGCAAAGCTCAGGCCGTGTCTTTGAGGCATTCCGACAAGGAAAGGCCAAAACGACTCCAATAGTCGACAGGCCTGATGCGTTCCCGCGCGGAGAAGCGTCCACTGGTTGAAGGGACGTACCCGTCCCTCGCCCCCGCCGACCGGGGGCGCTTGTCCAGCGGAACAGCAGGAGCTGGCATGAGTGAGATCGCAGGGCAGACCGGCAACCGCAGCGCGGCGACCGCCGTCGTCAACGAGTCGTATTCCTTCGCTTGCATGCGCTGCGGGCACGGCTGGGAGCAGTCGTTCGAGATAGAGCACCACCGCGACGCCGAGGGCGGCGAATTCGTGACGTACGTGGCGGACGGCCGTGTCGTGCCGTCGCCGCTGAGCCGGCCCTCCTGCCAGAACTGCGACGGACACGTGGTGCGCATCATGCGCGCCGGACAGGTGTCCTCCGTGCAGAACTCCATGCACCAGCATGCGCACCGCCCGGTGGCGGCCCACCCCGAGCAGGCCCGCGACGAACAGGTCCACGACGAGGCCGTCGGCCAGCCTGCCGTGCCCGGGGAGCCCCACCACTGGCACCTCTCGGATCTGCTGCACCCCTTCCACCACCGCAAGGCGGGCTGATCGCGGGAGCGGGAGCGCGGTGACCTCGCTCGGGTGAGGTCCGGCCCGCACCCTTCGCGGGATCGGGGGCATGCCCTCCTTTCGTAGGATCGGGGGCATGCCCTCCGACAAGACCGAAGCGCCACCGCTCCCCGAACCACTGCGCGTCCCCGTCGCCGACTCGCACACCCACCTCGACATGCAGTCCGGCACTGTCGACGAAGGCCTCGCCAAGGCCGCCTCGGTCGGCGTGAGCACGGTCGTCCAGGTCGGCTGCGACCTGAAGGGCTCCCGCTGGGCGGCCGAGACCGCCGCCGCGTACGAGGCCGTCCACGCCACCGTCGCCCTGCACCCCAACGAGGCACCCCGTATCGTGCACGGCGACCCCGACGGCTGGTCCCGCCAGGGCGCACGCAAGCCCGGCGGCGACGGCGCCCTGGACGAGGCCCTCGCCGAGATCGACCGCCTCGCCGCCCTTCCCCAGGTCAAGGGTGTCGGCGAGACCGGGCTCGACTACTTCCGTACGGGCCCCGAAGGCAAGGCCGCCCAGGAGCGCTCCTTCCGCGCCCACATAGAGATCGCCAAGCGGCACGGAAAAGCCCTGGTCATCCACGACCGCGACGCCCACGCCGACGTGCTGCGCGTCCTGAAGGAGGAGGGCGCGCCCGAGCGGACCGTCTTCCACTGCTACTCCGGCGACGCGGCGATGGCCGAAATCTGCGCCCACGCCGGGTACTACATGTCCTTCGCCGGAAACATGACCTTCAAGAACGCCCAGCCACTGCGCGACGCGCTGGCCGTGGCCCCCCTGGAGCTCGTCCTCGTCGAGACCGACGCGCCCTTCCTGACCCCCGCCCCGTACCGCGGACGGCCTAACGCGCCGTATCTCATTCCGGTCACGGTTCGCGCCATGGCGGCCGTGCGGGGCATCGACGAGGACGCACTGGCAACGGCGCTCGCGGCGAACACGGCGCGCGCCTTCGGTTACTGAGGGATAACGCTTCCGGCCATTTTCCGAGGTCCCACCTCAGGGCAGTGTCGCGACACAGCGTAGCCGCGTTGCTTGGGAGAGTGACGACCGCTCCGCTAGGTTCTGGTCGCCCGATCTGGATCCCCAGGAGCATGTCGTCGTGAGCAACTCGCCCAAGTCGCCCAAGTCGCAGTACGAGATGTATGGCCTGACTGGAACGCCGTTCGAGGGCCACGAGCAGCCGCCGTACGGCGCCCCAAGCCCGGACCACGGCGGCTACATGGACACCTATCGGCCCGCGTACGAGGCACTGGCGGCATCCCAGGCGCCGACCGAGCCGATACTGCCCCGGCAGACGCCGACACTGGTGCAGACGTCCCGGCAGACGCCGACGTTGGTGCAGACGCAGATGCAGACGCGGGTGTTCGGGGATCCGGCGGGGGAGCCCAGGCCCGGCGGGCGGGCCGCTGCCCGGCGCGCCGCCCGGCGTCGGCGCGCCGCCGAGCGTCCCGACCCGCTGCGTCGGCTGCTGCCCCAGGCGCTGGTCGTCGCCTTCCTCGCCGGTGGCGCCTCCGCCTTCGTCGCCAGCGACAAGGCCATCGAGCTCAGCGTCGACGGGAAGACGCGCACGCTGCACACCTTCGCCGACGACGTGACCGAACTGCTCGCCGAGGAGGGCGTACGGGTCGGCGAGCACGACGTCGTCGCGCCCGCCCCCGGCACCGCGCTGAGCAGCGGCGACGAGATCGCGGTCCACCACGGGCGGCCCGTGCGGCTCACCCTCGACGGACAGCCGCACGAGGTGTGGACGACGGCGCACACGGTGGACGGGGCACTCCAGCAGCTCGGGGTGCGCGCCGAGGGGGCGTATCTGTCGACCTCACGCTCCCGGCGCATCGGCCGGGAGGGTCTCGCCCTCGACGTCCGCACCGAGCGGACGGTGACGATCATGGCGGACGGGCGGGCGCGGACGATCCGGACGAACGCGGCGACCGTGGGCGAGGCCGTCGAGGAGGCCGGGATCACCCTCCACGGCCAGGACACGACGTCCGTCCCGCCCGAGAGCTTCCCCCGGGACGGACAGACGGTCAGCGTCATGCGGATCACCGGTACCAGGGAGGTCCGCGAGGAACTGATCCCCTTCCCGACGACACGGGTGACCGACCCCTTGCTGTTCCGTGGCAGCGAGGTCGTCGACCGGGCCGGGGAACCCGGGGCCCGGCGGGTCACCTACCTGCTGCGGACCGTCAACGGGGTCGGGCAGAAGCCGCGGATGCTCGGGAACGAGGTGGTGCGGGAGCCCCGGGAGCAGGTGGTGCGGGTCGGTACGATGCCGCGGCCCGATTCCGCGCAGGGCGCGGACCGTCTGAACTGGGCCGGGCTCGCGGCGTGTGAGTCCGGCGGTCGGCCCGATGCCGTGGATCCCTCCGGTACCTATGGCGGCCTGTACCAGTTCGACAAGCACACCTG
The DNA here is from genome assembly GCF_036227505.1 of Streptomyces sp. NBC_01450. Taxonomy (NCBI): domain Bacteria; kingdom Bacillati; phylum Actinomycetota; class Actinomycetes; order Kitasatosporales; family Streptomycetaceae; genus Streptomyces; species Streptomyces sp. NBC_01450. Next base: position 6,677,949 of record NZ_CP109480.1, read on the forward strand.
GCACGCGCTCGGCGGTACCGGGCGGCCTCAGGACGCGTCAGCCGCGGAGCAGACCCGCCGGGCGAAGAAGCTGTACATGCGACGGGGCGCGAGCCCCTGGCCGCACTGCGGAGCCCACCTCCACGACTGACGGGCACTTCGGCCGCCGGCCGGCGGGGGTTGCTCGCGCCCACGCGGCGGAGCCGCATATTCGGCAACGCCCCGCGCCCCTGCGGGGCGCGGCCCGCACCCCCGTAGTCTTGGTGCGTGAACAGCCCCACCCCCGACGCCCTCCTGGGCCCCGCCGACGTCCGCGAGCTCGCGGGTGCCCTCGGTGTGCGGCCCACCAAGCAGCGCGGCCAGAACTTTGTGATCGACGCCAACACCGTGCGCCGCATCGTGCGCACCGCCGGCGTACGGGACGACGACGTGGTCGTCGAGGTCGGCCCCGGCCTCGGCTCGCTCACCCTCGCGCTGCTGGAGGCGGCCGACCGGGTCGTCGCGGTGGAGATCGACGACGTGCTCGCGGGGGCGCTCCCCGCGACCATCGCCGCCCGTATGCCGGCCCGCGCCGACCGCTTCGCACTCGTGCACTGCGACGCCATGCACGTGGACGAGCTTCCGGGCCCCGCCCCCACCGCTCTCGTCGCGAACCTTCCGTACAACGTCGCCGTACCCGTGCTGCTGCACATGCTCGACACCTTCCCGACCATCGAGCGCACGCTGGTGATGGTGCAGGCCGAGGTCGCCGACCGGCTCGCCGCGGACCCCGGCTCGAAGGTGTACGGCGTGCCGAGCGTCAAGGCCAACTGGTACGCCGACGTGAAGCGGGCCGGCTCCATCGGGCGGAACGTCTTCTGGCCCGCGCCGAACGTAGACAGCGGCCTCGTCTCGCTGGTCAGGCGCGCGGAGCCCATCAAGACCACGGCCTCCAAGCGCGAGGTCTTCGCGGTCGTCGACGCCGCCTTCGCCCAGCGGCGCAAGACGCTGCGCGCCGCCCTCGCCGGGTGGGCCGGTTCCGCGGCCGCCGCCGAGGTGGCGCTCGTCGCTGCCGGGGTCTCGCCGCAGGCTCGCGGGGAGTCGCTGACGGTGGAGGAGTTCGCCCGAATCGCCGAGAACAAGGCCGAGACCAAGACCGAGACCAAGACCGAGACCAAGGAGAGCGCTCAGCCGTGACGGAGCCGAAGACGAAGACGAAGACGGACACCGTCACCGTTCGCGTCCCCGCCAAGGTCAACGTCCAGCTCGCCGTCGGCGCCGCCCGCCCCGACGGCTTCCACGACCTGGCCAACGTCTTCCTCGCCGTAGGGCTGTACGACGAGGTCACCGTGACGCCCGCGGACGAGCTGCGCATCACCTGCGAGGGCCCGGACGCCGACCAGGTCCCCCTCGACACCACGAACCTGGCGGCCCGCGCGGCCCTCGAACTCGCCCGCCGCCACGGCATCGAACCGAGGGTCCACCTCCACATCGCCAAGGACATCCCCGTCGCGGGCGGCATGGCGGGCGGCAGCGCCGACGGCGCCGGCGCGCTGCTCGCCTGCGACGCCCTGTGGGGCACGAACGCCTCCCGCGAGGAACTCCTCGACATCTGCGCCGAGTTGGGCAGCGACGTGCCGTTCAGCCTGGTGGGCGGGGCGGCGCTGGGCGTCGGACGGGGCGAGAAGTTGCGGACGCTGGAGGTCGGCGGGACCTTCCACTGGGTCTTCGCGATCGCCGAGCGCGGGCTGTCGACCCCGGCGGTCTTCCGGGAGTTCGACCGGATGAACGAGGGCGTACGGATCCCGGAGCCGGTCGCCTCGCAGGAGCTGTTCGACGCGCTGGCGAAGGGAGACGCCGGAGCCCTCGCCCGCGCCGTCTCCAACGACCTCCAGCCCGCCGCCCTCTCCCTCTTCCCGGCCCTCGCCGACACGCTCGCCGCGGGGCGGGACGCCGGTGCGCTCGCGGCCCTGGTCTCCGGATCCGGTCCGACCACGGCGTTCCTCGCGGCGGACGCCGAGTCCGCGCGGTCGGTCGCCGACACGCTCCGCGCCTCCGGCACCTGCCGGACGGTACGAGTCACCGACGGCCCCGCCCCCGGCGCGACGGTCGTGCCAGTAGCTGAAACTCATACGAACGCCTGAAGCCGGTGGGGCGGGAAAGGGCGTGGCTCGGGAGGTCAGAGAGCCGGACTACCCTTGAGGGTCGATCGTCCCCCTTGTTCAGGAGAGAAATGGCCGTCAACCTGGTCAATGTCGAGTCCGTCAGCAAGGTGTACGGCACCCGTGCCCTGCTCGACGGAGTCTCCCTCGGCGTCAGCGAGGGCGACCGGATCGGTGTGGTCGGGCGGAACGGCGACGGCAAGACCACCCTCATCCGCATGCTCGCCAAGCTGGAGGAGGCCGACACCGGCCGCGTCACGCACTCCGGCGGCCTGCATCTGGGGGTGCTGACGCAGCACGACTCCCTCGACCCGACCGCCACCGTCCGGCACGAGGTCATCCGGGACCTCGCCGACCACGAGTGGGCGGGCAACGCCAAGATCAGGGACGTACTGACGGGACTGTTCGGCGGGCTGGACCTGCCGGGGTTCCCGCAGGGGCTCGACACGGTCATCGCCCCGCTCTCCGGCGGTGAGCGCCGCCGTATCGCGCTCGCCAAGCTGCTCATCGAGGAGCAGGACCTGATCATCCTCGACGAGCCCACCAACCATCTGGACGTGGAGGGCATCGCCTGGCTCGCCCAGCACCTGCGGGAGCGACGGTCGGCGCTGGTGTGCGTGACCCACGACCGGTGGTTCCTCGACCAGGTCTGCACCCGCATGTGGGACGTGCAGAAGGGCTCGGTGTACGAGTACGAGGGCGGGTACTCCGACTACGTCTTCGCGCGCGCCGAGCGTGAGCGCATCGCGGCCACCGAAGAGGTCAAGCGGCAGAACCTCGTGCGCAAGGAGTTGGCCTGGCTGCGGCGCGGTGCCCCCGCTCGTACCTCCAAGCCGCGCTTCCGCGTCGAGGCCGCCAACGAACTGATCGCGGACGTGCCGCCGCCCCGCGACAAGAGCGAGCTGATGAAGTTCGCCAGCTCGCGGCTCGGCAAGACGGTCTTCGACCTTGAGGACGTGACGGTGCAGGCGGGTCCGAAGGTCCTGCTCAAGCACCTGACCTGGCAGCTCGGGCCGGGCGACCGGGTCGGGCTCGTGGGTGTGAACGGAGCCGGCAAGACGTCTCTTCTGCGGGCCATGGCCGAGGCCGCCCGCAGCGAGGGGGAGACGCAGCCCGTCGCCGGACGGATCAGCACTGGCAAGACCGTCAAGCTCGCCTACCTGTCGCAGGAGGTCGCCGAGCTCGACCCGACCTGGCGGGTGCTGCAGGCCGTGCAGGCCGTCCGCGACCGGGTCGACCTCGGCAAGGGGCGCGAGCTGACCGCGGGGCAGCTCTGCGAGACGTTCGGCTTCAACAAGGAGAAGCAGTGGACGCCCGTCGGGGACCTCAGCGGTGGTGAGCGGCGACGGCTGCAGTTGCTGCGGCTGCTCATGGACGAGCCCAACGTCCTCTTCCTCGACGAGCCCACCAACGACCTCGACATCGAGACGCTGACCCAGCTGGAGGACCTGCTCGACGGCTGGCCCGGCTCGATGGTCGTGATCTCCCACGACCGGTTCTTCATCGAGCGCACCACGGACAACGTGTTCGCGCTTCTCGGCGACCGCACCCTGCGGATGCTGCCGCGCGGGATCGACGAGTACCTGGAGCGGCGCAAGCGCATGGAGGAGGTCGCCGCGGCCGCCGTACTCGCCGCCGCGCCCGCGCCGTCCGCCAGGACCGCCTCCGCCGCCGACGCCCGCGCCGCGAAGAAGGAGCTGCAGAAGATCGAGCGTCAGCTCGACAAGGTCTCCGAGAAGGAGAGCAAGCTCCACGCCCAAATCGCCGACAACGCCACGGACTTCGAGAAGGTCGCCAAACTCGACGCCGAACTGCGTCAGTTGATCGGTGAGCGCGAGGAACTGGAGCTGCGCTGGCTGGAGCTCGCGGAAGACGCGTAAGCCTCCGGAAGGCGGCGCGCGCGTCCCGAGAAGGGGGCGTGAAGGCGCGTAACGAGGGCATCACGGGCCGGTCCTCCCTTGGGAACAGGGGGAGAACCGGCCCCTTGTGCGAGGTCTCCTGAGTGGTAGAAAGGTCCGTCTGAGAACAGTCTGAGAACCACCGGTGTGGCGCGAAATCGGCGCCGCCGACCGCGCCACCGGTGGCGCGCCACATCAGTGAACGAGGGGGAACGCGCTGATGAGTCAGCCGCCGAGTGAGCCGCCGCAGGGCGGCTTCGGAGCACCGCAGGACCAGCCACCGACGCCGTCGACGCCACCGGTTCCACCGGCGCCACCGGCGCAGGGCGGGTTCGGCGCACCCCCCGACACGTCTCAGGGCACGCCTCCTCCGCCCGCAGGTCCGCCGGCGCCCGGCTACGGATATCCGCAGCAGCTTGGCCCGTATGCCCAGCCCGGCCCGTACGGACAGCAACCTGCGTACGGTCAGCAGCCCGGTCCGTACGCCCAGCCCGGCCCGTACGGACAGCAGCCCGCTTACGGTCAGCAGCCCGGTCCGTATGCCCAGCCCGGCCCGTACGGTCAGCAGCCCGCGTACGGGCAGCAGCCCGGATACGGCTCCGGGTACGGCCATCCGGGCCAGGCGCAGTACCCGGGCGGCCCCGGCGGCCCGGGGACCCCTCCACCGCCTCCCGGCGGTTCCAGGAACCCCTTCAAGGGCCGCCCGGCCGTGGTCATCGGCGCCGCCGTGGCCGCGCTGCTCGTCGTCGGCGCCGCCGTCTGGGCCGTCAGCGGCGAGGGCGGCGACGGCAAGAAGCCGGTCGCCCAGGACGGCAAGGGCGGGAAGGCCTCCTCCTCCGCCGGCCCGGTCAACCCCGGTGACGGCGGCGGGGACCCCGAGAACCTCAACGCGGGCCGTCAGGCCGGTGAGGCGAAGGTGCTCTGGTACAAGCAGGCGCCCGACGCGCCCGGTTCCGGCGCCGACGCCCCCGGCCTGTGGATCACCGACAAGGCGGCGGTGAAGGCCGCGTACAAGCAGGTGTTCGCGTACGACGTCAAAGACGGCAAGCCCGCCTGGGCCCCGATCGCGTTCCCGCAGCCGATCTGCGCGGTCACCCCGCAGAAGACGTCCGACGACAAGGTCGTCGTCGCGTACAAGAGCGGTGCCGGCGACAACGCCAAGTGCAACCAGCTCCAGCAGATAGACCTCGACGCCGGTACCAGGGGCTGGAGCGGCAAGGTCGCCGACGGCGCGCTCTTCGACAGCACGCTCACCATCGAACTGTCCGTCACCGGCAAGACGTTGATGGTCGGCCGCTCGCAGTCCGGCACGGGGTACGACATCATCAGCGGCAAGAAGCTCTGGGACAAGGAGAAGTACGGCCAGGCCTGCTACCCGACCGCGTTCGCGGGCGGCGCCAAGCTGCTGACCGTCGCCTCCTGCGGTGCCGCGACCACCACCGAGCACGACGAGGTGCAGGAGCTGGACCCGGCCACCGGCAAGGCCAAGTGGACCACGAAGATCCCCAAGGGCTGGACGGTCGAACGCACGTACTCCGTCGACCCCGTCATCATCTACATGACCAACAAGGACGAGAAGAAGGTCAACGTCACCACGTTCAAGGACGACGGTGCCGTCCGCTCGCAACTCAAGAGCAGCGACACCTTCAGGCCCGAGTGCGGTTTCGCCGTCCTCGACCGCGATCTGACGGGCTGTCTCGGCACCGCCGCCGACGCGAGCACGCTGTATCTGCCGACCGACGCGAAGACCGGCCCCAACGAGATCGTCGCCTTCGACCTGTCGACCGGCAAGGAGAAGTGGCGTGTCAAGTCCCCGGCCGCCGAGTCGATGCTGCCGCTGAAGATGGACGGCACGCGGCTGATCGCGTACGTCGAGCCGTCGTACGACGCCGGTGGGCGGATCGTGTCGATCCCCACCACCGGAAGCGACCACAAGCCCACCAAGCTGCTGCAGAACCCACAGGGCACGGCGTCGGTCGAGAACGGCTTCTTCTCGAAGGCGGTCGACTATGCGGACGGGCGCTTCTACCTCTCCACCACCCGGCTGACGGGCAACGACAAGTCGAAGGAGAAGTTGATGCTGGCCTACGGCAAGTGACGCGCGCTCACGCCGTCTTCGCCCGTTCGCCATCTCCTTCTCCCGCATCTCCGTCCCCGACGCATCCGCATCCGTATCCGAGGTAGACACGCCATGAGCCAGCCGCCGCCCCCACCACCGCCGAACCAGCCCCCGCCGGGTGAGTTCGGTGCTCCGCAGGCGCCGCCGCCGGGCGGGTTCGGTGCTCCGCAGGCGCCGCCGCCGGGCGGGTTCGGTGCTCCGCAGGCCCCGCCGCCCGGTGGGTTCGGTGCTCCGCAGGCCCCGCCGCCCGGTGGGTTCGGTGCTCCGCAGCCTCCGCAGGGCCCGGGTTACGGGTACCCCGCCCAGCAGCCCGCCCAGCCCCCAGGACCCCCGGTACCCCCGGGCCCCCCGTACGGCTACGGCTATCCGCAGCAGCCGCCGGCCTACCCGATGCAGCCCCAGGTTCCCCAAGGCGGAGGCGGCGGGCGGAAGCCGAACGGCCAGGTGGTCATCATCGTGGCGGCCGTCGCGGCCGTCGCGCTGATCATCGGCGGTGGTGTCCGGTACTCGAGCTCCTCCGGCAAGGACGACGGCAAGAACAACTCCTCCGGTACGAGCGGCGGTACCGGAGGCAAGGGCGGTACGGGCGGCGGCAAGACCACCGGTTCCACCGGCAAGGAGAAGGTCCCCGCCGACACCACCTCCAAGGTCCTCTTCCAGGTCCCCGCGCCCGCCGTGCCCGCCGAGACCAGCGTGTCCACCGTCGGTTCCTGGCTCACCGACAAGGTGTACGCCAAGAGCGGCAACGCCGAGATCGACGGCTACGACCCCGACTCGGGCGCCAAGGTCTGGACGATCAAGCTCCCCGGCCCCGTGTGCGCGGCCAGCCCCCACGCCTCCGACTCCGGCCGCACCGCGATCGTCTACGAGCCCGCCATGCCGACCAAGGCGCAGGCCTCACACGGCTGCGGCGAGGTCTCCGCCCTCGACCTCGCCGCAGGCAAGCTGCTGTGGACGAAGTCGGTCAAGTCCGGTGACCGGCAGATCAGCCTCAACAACGTCACCGTCAGCGCGAACACCGTCGCCGTGGGCAGCACCAGCGGTGGCGCCGCGTTCGACCTCTCCACCGGCAAGGCGCTGTGGGCCCCGAAGCCCACGGACAGCTGCTACGACGCCGGGTACGGCGGTGGCGACAAGCTGGTCGCGGTCCGCAAGTGCGGCGAGTACGGCAGCGCGCGGCAGTTGCACATCCAGACCATCGACCCGACGTCCGGGAAGGTGATCTCGGAGTACAAGATGTCGCCCGGCATCGAGTACGCGAGCGTCGTGTCGAGCGACCCGCTGGTGGTGGCCGCCGACGTCGGCGACTCCGCCGGGGACGGCAGCGGCGTCTCGGACTTCTTCTCCATCGACGACAAGACCGGCCGGCTGCGCACCAAGATCTCCGCGCCGGGCAAGACGTACGCCGCCAAGTGCGACGGCATCACCAGGATCGAAGACTGCGTGAAACTGGCGGTCGGCAACGACAGGCTCTACATCCCGACCGAGCAGCACGACGGCGGCCAGTCCGGCCGGATCAACGAGATCGTGGCCTTCGACCTGGGCACCGGCCAGCAGACCGGCCAGCGCGCGGACTCGGGCGACGGCTACGACATCTCCCCGCTGCGCATGGACGGCGGCAACCTCCTCGCGTACAAGCACCCGCCCTACGACAAGGGCGGCCAGATCGTGAGCATCGACGGCACCACCTTCAAGGAGACCAAGCTCCTGGAGAACCCGGCGGCCGAGTCGGTCCACGACGCGGAGACGAGCATGCTCCCGGACTCCGCCGAGATCCTGTACAGCGACGGTCATCTGTACATGTCCGGGATCTTCGCCCACAAGCCGTACAGCGCCTCCGAGAAGGAGTACCTGGCGATCGCGTTCGGCACACAGTAGGTCGGTCCGGCACACCGTAGGTCAACTTCTGTTGACCATGGCCCCGTCCCAGCTCAGGGACGGGGCCGTTCGTTTACCCCTCATCACTCCCGAATGCGAGGAATTTCGATATTCCGGGGCACTTCTCACCAGTAGGGGGAGCGCAACGTCGAACAAGCGTGTAGCTTCCGGGGGATGGAGAGCCGGGGGGCTCCTAATCCACGGGGAACCAGTGGGGATGCTTGGGGGGACTGGGGGGTTGCTCGATGGGAGTGCGGCTCATGGTGGTCGACGACCACCGACTGCTCGCCGAGGCGTTGGCCTCGGCGTTGAAACTGCGGGGGCACCGGGTGCTCGCCGCGGCGGCGCCCGCCGCGGGAGCGGCGGAGCTGGTGATCACCAGGGCACCGGAGGTGTGCCTGATCGGCACGGCGACACCCGCCGAGCCGGGAATCTTCGACCCGGTGACGAGGATCAAACGGGAGCGTCCGCAGGTGGCGGTCCTGGTTCTGGGACCGGTCCCGAACCCGCGCGGCATCGCCGCCGCGTTCGCCGCGGGCGCGTCCGGCTACGTACGTCATGACGAGCGCATAGAGGGAGTCGAGCGCGCCATCATGAAGGCGAGGGCGGGCGAGGCCGCGGTGGCCCCCGCCCTGCTCCAGGGGGCCTTCAGCGAGTTGTTGAACCCCGCCGCCCAACCGGACGACGAGGGCCAGCGGCTTCTGCAGATGCTCACTCCGCGCGAGGTGGAGGTCTTGGTGAGGGTCGCCGACGGGGAGGACACGAGGCTCATCGCGGCCGGTATGGGGATAGCCCCGTCGACCGCCCGGACCCATGTCCAGCGCGTGCTGATGAAGCTGGGGGTGGGGTCGCGGCTGGAGGCCGCAGCCCTGGCCGCGCGTACGGGGCTGCTGGACCGGGCGGGGCCGGTGCCGACGCCTCATGGGGGCGCCGCGGAGGATGTCGGCTGAGACGGACGGCGATGTCACGGGCGCCGACCGGGCTCGGGAGTACCCGGCATCACATGCGCACGTGGCGCTCGATGTCCTCCCTGAACTCGGTGAGCGCCTGTTCGGTGAGTGAGGGACGGGTGTCGGCGATGGCGGCGAGGTAGTCCTCGGTGTCGGCCGGGGTGCCCCGGCGGTCGGTGATCTCCCGTTCGAAGGCGGCCTGGGCGCCCTTGCGGGCGGCGAACTCGATGTCGGCGGGGGTGAACATCTCGCTGGCCTCCACCAGCCGGTGCAGCCCGACCCCGTCGGCGGCGCGGCCCAGGTAGCGCCGCCAGATCGCCTCCCGGGCGGCTTCGTCGGGGGGTCCGACCGGGATCACGTAGTCGAACCGGCCGGGGCGCAGGAACGCCGGATCCAGGGAGCGGACGGAGTTGGTGGCGCAGATCAGCAGCCGGTCGTCGTGGTCGCGGAAGCCGGGGATCAGCTTGAGCAGTTCGTTGGTGACCCCGTGGCCGGGGTCGACGGCCACGCCGGACCGTACGCCGGCGATCTCCTCGACCTCGTCGATGAACAGGAGCACCGTCTCCAGCCCGGCCAGCTCGTGGAACGTGTCCCGGAGCGAGGCGGCCAGGCCCCCGGCGGAGCCCGCCGCGAGCCGGGACGGGAAGAGCTCCACGAACGGCCACTCCAGCCGGGAGGCGACGGCTCTCGCGAAGCTGGTCTTGCCGGTGCCCGGCGGCCCGAAGAGGATGACGGCCTTCGGCGGCGTCACCCCGTACCGGTCGGCCAGTGCGGGCTCGGCCAGCGGGAGCACGATCCGCCGCTCGATGGTGTCCTTCTCCCGCTCCATCCCCGCGAGGGCGGTCCACAGGCCGCCCGGCTGTACCCGCCCGCCGAGTTCCGCGAGCAGACCCGCGTCGCTCGTGCCGAGGTGCTCGACCTTCTCGTAGAAGACCAGTCCGTCCCGGGTTCGGTAGCCGGAGTTCTCCAGCGCCGCGGTTCCGGTGGCCCCGGGGGCGAGCAGCGCACCGATCCGGCGGATGCCCTGCGTGCGCAGGCGTCGTTCCAGCTCGGCGATCAGGGCGCTGCCGATTCCCCGGCTGCGCCAGTGCCCCGCGAGCGCCACCAGCGTGATCCAGGCCCGCTCGTCCTGGGCCTGCGCCACCGCCATGCCCACCAGGTCGTCGCCGACCACCGCGACCACCGCGGGGCCGCCGGCCCGGGCCACGGCCATGACCTCGGAGACGGGGAACACCGGAGGGGAGTCGTCCGTCTGCCGGTCCTGGTCCCAGATCTGGATGGCACGGTCCAGGTCGTCGTCGCGGAAGTCCCGCAGTCGCCATGTCGGCATCATCGCCACCTCGCCGACTACTCATTCTCCGCGCGGATCGAACCCCGGGCGACCGGACGGCCCGACGATCAGACGAGGGGCGTGCCGAGCCTGCCGGTCTTTATGTGGTGGAGGAGGTGGGAGAGGGGAGTGGGGGTGGTGGTGAGGTGGGCGGTGGGTTCTTCGCTCTCGCGGAGGTGGATGGTGGTGGGGGTGCAGGTGGTGGTGGCGAGTTCGAGGCAGTCGTTGCCGTCGCCGAAGCCTGAGAAGGACGACTTCTGCCAGTTGTCGAGGGTCGTCATGGCGTGCCTCACAGTTCCTTCGACAGCCTGTGGATGAAATCACGCGAGCGTTCGGGGTCCAGTGACACTGCTTCTACCTTACGGAAGAGTGTTTGAAGCGCGCTGAGTTGAGCCTCCGAGTCCATGAAGGCCGTGCCATGGGGTGTGTCGCGCAAAGCGGTGTCCAGCTTGGGCACGGCCCCACCCACGTACATCATGGCGCTTGCGGCCCCGGCGAAGCCGTCCAGGTCGAAGGGGATGACACGCACGGTGATGTGATCTGCTTCGGAGAGTTCCAGGATGCGGGCGAGCTGCGCACGTGAAGCGGCTCGGTCGCCGACTCTGATACGCAGCGCCGACTCGTGGATCACCGCTTTGTACGGGACGGCGTTGGGCCCCTCGATGACGACCTTCCGGTCCATCCGGTGGCGGACACGCAACTCAAGTTCACCGTAGGGCGGTTCCGGGACCCTGTACGAGAAGATGGCGCGGGCGTAGGCCTCTGTCTGAAGCAGGCCGGGGACGTACAGGAACTCCACGTTGTACCGGTACGTGGCGTGGTAATCCAGCTCGGCGAGGTCCAGGAACGGCATGGGCAGCAGTCCCCGGTATTTCTCCCACCAGCCGCGCGTCCGGTCGGTCGCCATTGCCACCAGCGCGTCGATCAACTCTTCGTCCGTGCAGGCGTAATGCGCTGCGAGACGTCGTAGGCGCTCTTCGCTCACACCCGCGATACCGGACTCCATCTGGCTTATCTGCGCGGAATCGGATCCGACCAGTGCGGCGGCTTCGCGCGCCTTGAGACCTGAGGCTTCCCGCAGTTTCCGCAGTTCAGTGCCCAGGCGTTCCTGTCGTGCGGTGGGCTGCCGTCTGCGCGGCATGGCTTCCTCCTCGCCTCAACTGTCATGAGGCAGTGACTCGTTCGAGGGGCAGATTACGGCAGCGACTTGCGCGGGCCCAAATTTTACTCATACCGTCAGTGACGCGACGCACACGCTGCGAAACCCCGGGGCACCGGAAGCGCACCGCTCCGTCACGCCATGACGGCTGCGCCAATGCCACCGCCCGGCATCCTCAACTCCCCTCCCCGCGAACGGAGTTCACCCATGCCCGAAACCGCTGCCGAACCCTGGGAGTACATGATGTACATCCCCCACGACCTCCGCGCCGTCACCGTCAGTCGCCGTACCGTCCGCCTGATCCTCGCCCTGCACGGTCTGATCCGCCTCACCGACGTCGCCGAGCTGATCGCGGCCGAGTTGGTCTCCAACGCCGTACGGCATACGAAGGGACAGGCGGCGCTACGGGTGCAGTGGCGGGCCGGGACCCTGCGCATCGACGCCTGGGACGCGGACCCGCAGCCTCCCGAACCGTCCCTGCCGTGGGACCGGCTCACCGACGCCGAGGAGGGCCGCGGCCTCGCCCTGGTCCGGGCCTGCGCCGACGAGTGGTCGTGGCAGCCGCTGACCAGGAACGGGCGGCGCGGCAAGTACGTGTGGTGTGACCTGGCCGCGGCGTAGCTCGTTGAAGCAGACTTTCTGCTCGCGCTGCTGTCGCCCCGAAGACTGATTGGCGGATTTGGGCCAGGTCCGGCGGTCGTGACCCCGCCCCATAGAGGTCGCGGGTGGCCCAGATCTGCCAATCCCTCGACGGCTCCACCGCGAGCTCGTGACGTCTGGCCTGGTGGATTCCCAGGCGAAGGAGATTTGGAGGGACCTGATGGCTCCGGTGAACTACTTCTTCAAGAACCCGGTCGCGCAGAAGCTGAGGGAGGAGACGCGCGTCGAGGATTGGAGCGAGGTGATCTTGAACATCTTGAAGTGGCGAGACATCGAAGTTCCCGACCCCGTCCGGCTTCGCGTGCGGGCGTGTTCCGACCTGGACCAGCTCAAGGCCTGGTCGGAACGAGCCATCCACGTGACCGAAGCTACCGACCTGTTCGATGACGACGGGGTCTGAGGAGACCTCTTCATCCCCGAAGGGCCCGCGTAGCCGCATGGGGCCGGAGTCCCCCGCGCGCTCCAGCCCCGCCCCACACCAGCTATTCCGACGGAGGCTTCTCCTCCGGCATTGGCACCGGCGGAGCCAGCGGCCGTAGCCACAGCCACACCAGGAAGAACACGCCCAGGGCCAGCATGCCCAGGCCGGTCCAGAGGTTGATGTTGACGCCTTGGGCCTTGGCGAGTTCGGCGTCGGAGACGGTCAGGCCCGCGAGGGTGACGATGACGCCGTAGACGACGAACAGGCCGCCGATGATGGTGCGGATGTCGAAGAGGCGGGTCGCGGTCGCGGACTGGTGCTCCAGCTCCGTGACCTCGCGTTGGACATCGCGATCGGAGTAGTGGTCGGAGTCGTGGTCGGACATGGTTGCTCAGGCCTCCTTCGTCAGAACGAGAACGGGATGTAGCAGGCCGCCGCCAGGATCAGCGCGCCCCAGCCCAGCAGCGCCGGCCTGCGGTACCACGCGTCGTCGCCGACGGCCGGCGGCTCGGCCATGCCGGGGGAGACGGTGCCGTAGACCAGGCCTTGGAGGTCCTCCGCCGGTTTGGGGGCCGTGAAGAGGGAGACCGCGACCATCACCACCGCGCCGGCCACGAAGCCCGCGATCGCCGAGACGAAGTTGGCGCCCTGGTCGGAGGGGATGGCGATGATCCCCTGCTTGTAGATGACGAAGTAGTTGATCATCGCTGCCGTCGTGCCTGCCAGCAGGCCCCAGAAGCCCGACTTCGCGGACGCGCGTTTCCAGAACATGCCGACGATGAAGGCCACGAACATCGGCACGTTGAAGAAGGAGAAGAGGGTCTGCAGGTAGGCCATGATGTTGGAGAAGGACGACGCCAGGAACGCCGTGCCGATCGACGCCAGCACGCCGATCACCGTGATCAGACGGCCGAAGCGGACGTAGTAGGAGTCCTCCCGGTCGGTCACGACGTACCTGCGCCAGATGTCCGACGTGAACACCGTGTTGAACGACGAGACGTTGGCCGCCATGCCCGCCATGAAGGCCGCCAGGAGCCCGGTCACCGCGATGCCCAGCACGCCGTTGGGCAGCAGTTCCTGCATCAGGTACGGGACCGCGTCGTTGTACTGGAGGTTCGAGCCGCCCGTGCCGATCCTGGGCACCAGGACGGCCGCCACCAGACCCGGGATCATCACCAGGAAGACGATGAAGATCTTGGGGAACGCCGCGATGAGCGGGGTGCGCTGGGCCGCCGACAGGTTCTTCGCCGAGAGCGCGCGCTGCACCTCCGCGAAGTTCGTCGTCCAGTAGCCGAAGGAGAGGACGAAGCCGAGGCCGAGGACGATGGTCAGCCAGTTCGCGCCCAGCGGGTTCACCTGCCCGATGCCCGTACCGCCCCAGGCGGTGGTGAAGTCGCTGCCGTGCGTCTTGTCGAGCGAGTGGGTCAGACCGTCCCAGCCGCCGACCCGCTTCAGGCCGAGCGCGGCGATCGGGATCAGGGCCGCGAGGATCACGAAGAACTGCAGCACCTCGTTGTAGATCGCCGAGGACAGACCGCCGAGCGTGATGTACGCCAGGACGAAGAACCCGGCGATCACGATCGCCACCCACTGCGGCCAGCCGAGCAGCGCCTCGACCACGATCGCCAGTGAGTACAGGTTGACGCCCGCGATCAGGATCGCGGCGAAGGCGAACAGGATCGAACTCAGCAGGTGTGCGGCCTTGTCGAAGCGCAGGAGCAGGAACTCCGGGACCGAGCGGACCTTCGAGCCGTAGTAGAACGGCATCATCACCAGGCCCAGGAACACCATGGCGGGGATGGCGCCGATCCAGTACCAGTGCACGGTGTAGACGCCGTACTGCGCGCTGTTCGCGGCCATCCCCAGGATCTCGGTCGCGCCGAGGTTGGCGGAGATGAAGGCGAGGCCGGTGATCCAGGCGGGCAGCGAGCGCCCGGAGAGGAAGAAGTCGAGGCTGGTCTTGACCGAGGCCTTGGCGGCGAAGCCGATGCCGAGCACGACGGCGAAGTAGATGCCGAGGATCGTGTAGTCGAGCCCGTTCGTGGGGAGCCGGAGCCCTGCGGCGAGGTATGTGGGGGCATGCATGCCGGTATCCCTGCCCCATGAGTCCCACGACGCTGCCCAAGCTTCACCGAGACCCCCCAAACCCCCGCAGGCATTGACGTTCCTGTTGCTTTGTGGTTTGTTGTGTTCGGTTATGTTTGATGGTTGGGTGTGGTGTGGATGAGGAGTCCAGCGGTGAAGAAGACCTCGACCCGGCTCGCCGACGGTCGTGAGCTGATCTACTACGACGCACGCGACGACAAGGTGCGCGACGCGGTGGACCGCCGCCCGCTGGAACCCACCGTCACCAGCTCCCAGGTGCGCCGCGACCCGCTGCTCGGCGACTCGGTCGCGATCGCCTCGCACCGCCAGGGGCGCACCTATCACCCCCCGGCGAACGAGTGCCCCCTGTGCCCCTCGCAGGGCGACCGGCTGAGCGAGATCCCGGACTCCTCGTACGACGTCGTCGTCTTCGAGAATCGTTTCCCCTCGCTCGCCGGCGACTCCGGGCGCTGCGAGGTCGTCTGCTTCACCTCCGACCACGACTCGTCCTTCGCCGACCTCACCGAGGAGCAGGCGGGGCTCGTCCTGGAGGCGTGGACGGACCGCACGGCGGAGCTGTCCCACCTCCCCTCCGTCGAACAGGTCTTCTGTTTCGAGAACCGCGGTGCCGAGATCGGTGTCACCCTCGGCCACCCGCACGGGCAGATCTACGGCTACCCGTTCACCACCCCGCGTACGGCCCTGATGCTGCGCTCGCTGGCCGCGCACAAGGAGGCCACCGGCGGCGAGAACCTCTTCGACGACGTCGTCGCACGCGAACTCGCCGAGGGCGACCGGATCGTCCTGGAGACCGAGCAGTGGGTCGCCTTCGTGCCGTACGCCGCGCACTGGCCCTACGAGGTCCACCTCTACCCCAAGCGGCGGGTGCCCGACCTGCTCGGGCTCGACGAGGAGGCGCGCACAGAGTTCCCCCAGGTCTATCTGGAACTCTTGAGACGCTTCGACCGGATCTTCGGTGAGGGCGAGCCTCCGACGCCGTACATCGCCGCCTGGCACCAGGCGCCGTTCGGCGCGCTGGAGGAGTTCGAGGGCGTGAGCAGGGACGACTTCGCGCTTCACCTCGAGCTTTTCACCATTCGCCGCACTTCCGGCAAGCTGAAGTTCCTCGCGGGTTCCGAGTCCGGCATGAACGTGTTCATCAACGACGTGCCGCCGGAAACCGCGGCCCAGCGACTGCGAGAGGTAGCGAGTTCATGAGTGGGAAGTACCTGGTCACGGGTGGCGCGGGCTATGTCGGCAGCGTGGTCGCGCAGCACCTGATCGAGGCCGGTCACGAGGTGACGGTCCTCGACAACCTGTCGACGGGCTTCCGCGAGGGCGTGCCCGCCGGGGCCGCCTTCATCGAGGGCGACATCCGCGACGCCGCCAAGTGGCTGGACTCCTCCTACGACGCCGTGCTCCACTTCGCCGCGTTCTCGCAGGTCGGCGAGTCCGTCGTGAAGCCCGAGAAGTACTGGGACAACAACGTCGGCGGCAGCATGGCGCTGCTCGCGGCGATGCGCGAGGCGGGCGTGCGCAAGCTGGTCTTCTCCTCCACGGCGGCCACGTACGGCGAGCCGGAGCAGAGCCCGATCGTCGAGTCCGCGCCGACGAAGCCCACCAACCCCTACGGCGCCTCCAAGCTCGCCGTCGACCACATGATCACCGGCGAGGCGGCGGCCCACGGACTGGGCGCGGTGTCGCTGCGCTACTTCAACGTGGCCGGCGCCTACGGGGCGCAGGGCGAGCGCCACGACCCCGAGTCGCACCTCATCCCGCTCGTCCTCCAGGTCGCGCAGGGACGGCGGGAAGCGATCTCCGTCTTCGGCGACGACTACCCGACGCCGGACGGCACCTGCGTCCGCGACTACATCCATGTGGCGGACCTGGCGGAGGCGCACCTGCTGGCCGTCGAGGCGGCCACCGCCGGTGAGCACCTCATCTGCAACCTCGGCAACGGCAACGGCTTCTCCGTCCGCGAGGTCATCGAGACCGTCCGCCAGGTCACGGGACACCCGATCCCCGAGGTCATGGCCCCGCGCCGGGCCGGAGACCCGGCCGTGCTCGTCGCCTCGGCGGCGACCGCGCGCGAGCGGCTCGGCTGGAACCCGTCCCGCGCGGATCTCGCGGGGATCGTCGCGGACGCGTGGGCGTTCGCTCAGAACAGGGAGCGGTAGGTAATTCGGTGGGCGTACGCGAGGGGTTCGAGGAGCTGTACGGGACCGCACCGGAAGGCGTCTGGGCGGCGCCCGGGCGGGTCAACCTGATCGGCGAGTACACGGACTTCAACGAGGGGTTCGTGATGCCGCTCGCCCTGCCGCACACGGCGGTGGCGGCCGTGTCGCGGCGCGCGGACGGGGTGCTGCGACTGCACTCCGCCGACATCGAGGGTCCGGTCGTCGAACTGCACGTCGACGAGCTGGCGCCGCTGACCAACACCAGCTGGGCCGCGTACCCGGCGGGCGTGGTGTGGGCGCTGCGCGAGGCGGGGCACGCGGTGACGGGCGCGGATGTGCACCTCGCCTCGACCGTGCCGACGGGGGCGGGCCTGTCCTCCTCCGCCGCCCTGGAGGTCGTGACGGCGCTCGCCCTCAACGACCTGTACGAACTCGGCCTCACCGGGCCCGAACTGGCCCGCCTCGCCCAGCGCGCCGAGAACGACTTCGTCGGTGTGCCCTGCGGGATCATGGACCAGACGGCGTCCGCGTGCTGCACCGAGGGGCACGCCCTGCACCTCGACTGCCGTGACCTGTCCATCCGCCAGGTCCCCTTCGATCTGGCCTCTCAGGGGCTGGAACTGCTGGTCGTCGACACCCGGGTGAAGCACGCGCTGGGCGACGGGGCGTACGCCGAGCGGCGTGAAGGATGCGAAGAGGGCGCGCGGCAGCTCGGGGTCTCGCATCTGCGGGATGTCGCGTACGAGGAGCTCGACGCCGCGCTCGCGCGCCTCTCGGACGAGCGTGTACGCCGATACGTTCGCCACGTCGTCTCGGACGATCACCGGGTCGATCAGGTCATCACGCTGCTGGACGCCGGGGACGTCCGGGCGATCGGGCCGGTCCTCACGGACGGGCACGCCTCGCTCCGGGACGACCTGCGGATCTCCTGCGAGGAGCTGGACCTGGTGGTTGCCACGGCGAACGCCGCGGGGGCGCTGGGGGCGCGGATGACGGGGGGCGGGTTCGGTGGCTCGGCGATCGTGCTGGTGGAGTCCGCCGATGTGGACACGGTGACGAAGGCGGTGACCGAGGCGTTCGGCTCCGCCGGTTACCGGGCTCCCCGGGTCTTCCCGGCGGTGCCTTCGGCCGGCGCCCGGCGCCTGAGCTGACGTCCCGCGAGGAACCCTTCGGTCAGCTCAACCGCTTCGTCAAGGTGTACTCCGTGACCCCCGGCGGATAGTCGGGGATCACGCACACCACCGTGTAGCCCTGTTTTTTGTAGAACTCGGGTGCTTGGAAGTCCCAGGTCTCCAGGCGGGAGTCGCGGCAGCCGCGCTCCTCGTGAGCGAGACGCTCGGCCTCGGCGAGGAGACGGGCGCCGAGGCCCGCGCCGCGGTGGGCGTCGTCCACCCACAGGTACGTCACATGCAGCCACGTCGTCCAGGTGTGACCGACGAGCCCGCCCGCGAGCACCCCGTCGGCGTCCAAGACCCAGACGTGGAGCGGAAGTTCCCGTTCGGCAGGGGTGCCACGCAGGGCACGGAGGACCGGAGACGCCTGCGTGTTGGTGTCGCGCAGCCGCCGGCGGAGCAGATCACGCCGGTCTTTGTCGTCTCCTGTCTCCATACGAAACATACGGCTCACCATAAACGCGCTGGCCAATCAGTTCTGCAAATTGCCTTCCGCTGCCCGCCCCCGGTCGTACCCTGTGAACAGCGCCGGTGGGGGCCGGTGCTGATCAGGGGGCGAGACAGTCGGGTACGACGCCCGAAGTGGGGGTAGCAGTTTCAGCACGGCGGCGGCCGTGCGGCTGCGGCACCCCGTCTTCCGAGTTCGAGCGGGCTCGGGATCACTTCGGGTGTCGTACCTGCGCCGGTCCGTCCCCGACCAGTGGGGGTTTCAGTGGTTCGCATCCGTGTTCTGGTCGTCGACGACCACCGCATCTTCGCCGAGTCGCTCGCCGCCGCCCTGGCCGCCGAGCCCGACGTCGACGTGTCCGCCGCAGGCAGCGGCCCGGCCGCGCTGCGCTGCCTGGAGCGGGCGTCCGCGGAGGGCCGCAGATTCGACGTGCTGCTCGTCGACGCCGATCTGGGCGGCAATCTGCCCGGCGCCCGTCCCGCCGTACCGGTCCAGGAGGGCAACGAGGACGGGCTCGTCGACGGCATCTCGCTGGTCGCGGGCGTCCGTTCGGGGCAGCCGAGCGTGCGCATCGTCGTGCTCGCGGAGAAGGACGATCCGCGCCGGGCCGCCCTCGCGCTGCAGGCCGGCGCCTCGGGGTGGGTCGCCAAAGACTGTTCCCTGTCGCGGCTCCTGACCGTCATACGGGGTGTGCTGCGCGACGAGACGCATCTGCCGCCCGCCCTGCTCACCGGCGTCCTGCGGGAGTTGACCGCCGCGCGCAAGCACCGCACCGAGAGCGAGCGGCTGGTCGAGTCGCTCACGCCGCGCGAGCGGGAGGTGCTGCGGTGCATGGTCGCGGGGCTGGGGAGGAAGGCCGTCGCGGAGAGGCTGTTCCTCTCCCCGCACACCGTGCGCACCCATATGCAGAACGTGCTGGGGAAGTTGGGCGTCCACTCGACGCTCGCCGCGGTCGCGCTCGCCCGCCGGGCCGGGGTCGGGCCCGTCGACCTAGCCGGGGATGTTGTCGAACGGGGCGGTCAGCTGGCGTAGCAGGGACGCGAGTTCACCGCGCTGCGCCTTGCTGAGTTCGGCCAGGATCGCGCGCTCCTGGTCGAGGAGTCCCGCGAGCGCCTGGTCGGCGCGGTCGCGTCCCTCGTCCGTGAGGCGCACGAGCACGCCCCGGCGGTCGCTCGGGTCCGGGAGGCGCTCCACCAGGCCCTTCTTCGTCAACCGGTCGATGCGGTTGGTCATCGTGCCGGAGGTGACGAGCGTCTGCGTGAGCAGCTGGCCGGGGGAGAGTTGATACGGGGAGCCCGCGCGCCGCAGCGCGGTCAGCACGTCGAACTCCCAGGGCTCCAGGCTGTGCTCGGAGAAGGCCAGCCGTCGGGCGCGGTCCAGGTGCCGGGCGAGCCTGCTCACCCGGCTGAGTACCTCGAGCGGTTCCACGTCGAGGTCAGGGCGCTCCCGGCGCCATGCTGCGACCAGCCGATCGACCTCGTCCTCCATGACGATCAGTGTAGTGGTTGTGTCGACATGAAGTCTCTTGATATCAAGTCTCTTGACATCAAGATAAGCGTGAGGGGAAAGTAGCAGACATGACCACTCCCACCTGGGACCCCGCCCAGTACCTGCGCCACGCCGGCCACCGCGCCCGCCCGTTCACCGACCTCCTCGCCCGGGTCCCCGACCTCCCCGGCACCCCTCCCCGCATCGCCGACCTCGGCTGCGGCCCGGGCAACGTGACCGTCCTCCTCGCCGACCGCTGGCCCACCGCGCGCATCACCGGCTACGACAACTCACCCGAGATGCTCGCCGAGGCAGAGCCGTACGCGGGCCCCACGGCCGGCGGCGGACGCCTCGACTTCGCCCACGCGGACGCGACGACCTGGGCGCCGACGGAGACGTACGACCTGATCGTGTCCAACGCGGCGCTGCAGTGGGTACCGGGGCACGTGGAGCGGTTCCGCGACTGGGTGGCCGCGCTCGCCCCCGGCGGCACCTTCGCCTTCCAGGTCCCCAACAACATCGACGCGCCCCTGCACGCCCTGATGCGCGAGCTCGCCGCCTCCGCCCGCTGGAAGGAGCGCCTCGCGGACGTCCTGCGGCACGAGGACTCCGTCCACGACCCACTGGTCTACCTGGACCGGCTGGCCCGCCTCGGCTGCGCGGTGGACGTCTGGGAGACGACGTACGAGCAGATCCTCACGGGTGAGGATCCGGTACTGGACTGGGTGAAGGGCACGGGGCTGCGCCCGGTGCTGACGGCCCTGGCCGACGACCCGGAGGCCCGGGACGACTTCGTGACCGAGTACCGCGACCTGCTCCGCGACGCCTATCCGACAGCCCCCTACGGCACGGTGCTGCCCTTCCGCCGCCTGTTCGCCGTGGCGCACAAGGGAGCGTGAGGGGATGCTCGCCGCCATCGACCACGTGCAGCTCGCGGCCCCGCCCGGCTCGGAGGACCTCCTGCGCGGGTACTACGTCGGGGTTCTCGGTATGACCGAGATCCGCAAGCCCCCCGTCCTCGCCGCGCGCGGCGGCTGCTGGTTCCAGGCGGGGGACGTGCGACTGCACCTGGGGATCGAGAAGGACTTCCGGCCCGCGAAGAAGGCCCACCCCGGTTTGCGCGTCACCGGCGCCGAGGCGTTCGCCGCCCGCCTCCAGTCCCACGATGCCGAGGTTGTCTGGGACGACGACCTGCCCGGCCACCGCCGCTTCTACTCCGAGGACCCGGTGGGCAACCGACTGGAGTTCCTGGAGCCACTCGGATCCGCGGAGCAGCCCGGATCCTAGGACTTGCGATGTCCTATCAACCGCGGCTTCGGCTCCAGGCCGTCCAGGCCGTGCCAGGCCAGGTTCACCAGATGGGCCGCCACCTCCGCCTTGCGGGGCTTGCGGACATCCAGCCACCACTGACCCGTCAGAGCGACCATGCCCACCAGCGCCTGGGCGTACAGGGGAGCCAGCTTCGGGTCGAAGCCGCGCAGCTTGAACTCACGCCCCAGGATGTCCTCCACCTGGGTGGCGATGTCCGAGATCAGCGACGCGAAGGAACCCGTCGACTGAGGAATGGGCGAGTCACGGACCAGGATCCGGAAGCCGTCCGTGTACTCCTCGATGTAGTCCAAAAGAGCGAACGCCGCCTGTTCGCACAGCTCACGAGGGTGACCGGCGGTGAGAGAGCCGGTCACCATGTCCAGCAGACGGCGCATCTCGCGGTCCACCACCACCGCGTACAGCCCCTCCTTGCCGCCGAAGTGCTCGTAGACCACCGGCTTGGAGACCCCGGCCTTCGCCGCGATCTCCTCCACCGACGTCCCCTCGAAGCCCTTCGCCGCGAACAGGGTGCGACCGATCTCCAGCAGCTGCTGACGGCGCTCCGCACCGGTCATGCGGGTGCGACGCGCACGCCGCGGCTTTTCACTGCTGCTCGGGGTGCTGCTGGAGTCGGTGGCCACACCGTCAATCATGCCGCGTCAGCGGCTTCCGTCTTGCGCTGGGAGGCCGAGCCGTCCGTGTTGCGCTTCGAATCGATACGCGAGCGTGACGGCCAGCGCACGTCGTACGCCCAGCCGAGCTGCTCGCACCAGCGAATGATCCGCGCCGAGGAGTCGACCTGGCCCCGCTGTACGCCGTGCCGCGCCGAGGTCGGATCGGCGTGGTGCAGGTTGTGCCAGGACTCACCGCAGGAGAGCACGGCCAGCCACCACACGTTGCCGGAGCGGTCCCGCGACTTGAAGGGCCGCTTGCCCACCGCGTGACAGATCGAGTTGATCGACCAGGTGACGTGGTGCAACAGCGCCACCCGGACGAGCGAGCCCCAGAAGAAACCCGTGAACGCGCCCCACCAGGACATCGTCGCCAGACCACCGATCAGCGGCGGCAACGCGAGCGAGAGCACGGTCCACGAGATGAACTGACGCGAGATCGCGCGGATCGCCGGGTCCTTGATCAGGTCCGGCGCGTACTTCTCCTGCGAGGTCCGCTCCTCATCGAACATCCAGCCGATGTGCGCCCACCACAGGCCCTTCATCAGAGCCGGCACCGTCTCCCCGTAACGCCACGGCGAATGGGGGTCACCCTCGGCGTCGGAGAACTTGTGATGCTTGCGATGGTCGGCGACCCAGCGGACCAGGGGCCCCTCGACCGCCATCGAACCAGCGATCGCCAGCCCGATCCGCAACGGGCGCTTCGCCTTGAAGGAACCGTGCGTGAAGTAGCGGTGGTAGCCGATCGTGACGCCGTGGCAACCCAGGTAGTAGAAGAAGACCAGCAGGCCGAGGTCCAGCCAGCTCACCCCCCGCCCCCAGGCCAGCGGCACCGCTGCCACGAGGGCTAGGAACGGAACAACGATGAAGAGAAGCAGCGTGATCTGTTCGAGTGACCCCTTCCGCTCGCCACCCAGCGTGGCGGCGGGGGCTGAGGTGTCGTCGTGCGGCCGCGGGGCGTCGTCGATCACGTCGGGACTCGTGGGCATGAGCATCCCCTGTGGGGTTCGAGGGCGGGGGAGGTGGCCGCGTACGGGATCCGATAGTCCTCCCGCCAACTGACGGGAGTCCCTACGCGTCCGTAACTTACGGTGTCGTAAGTATGGCAGCGCGCAGCCAGGCGGCAAGAGCCCAACAGCCTGCGCGTCCGCATGGACACCTATCCTTGGAGTCGGTCGGACAGCGCGGTCCGTTCTGATTTATTCCCGGATGCCACGTCGCTAAGCGGCACCCCGCCGCGCGGCCACCACCCGGGTTCCCTCCCTGACGAGCTTCAGACGAGCTTCCACACTCTTCAGCCGAGCTTCCACACTGCAAGGAGCCGCACCTGTGAGCAGTGCCGACGACCAGACCACGACGACCAGCAGCGAGCTGCGCGCCGACATCCGCCGTTTGGGCGACCTGCTCGGTGAGACCCTCGTCCGTCAGGAGGGCCCCGAGCTCCTGGAACTGGTCGAGAAGGTCCGCCGCCTGACCCGCGAGGACGGCGAGGCAGCCGCCGAGCTGCTGCGCGGCACCGAACTGGAGACCGCGGCCAAGCTGGTCCGCGCCTTCTCCACGTACTTCCATCTGGCGAATGTCACCGAGCAGGTGCACCGCGGCCGCGAACTGCGCGCCAAGCGGGCAGCCGAGGGCGGACTCCTCGCCCGAACGGCGGACCGGCTCAAGGACGCCGACCCCGAACACCTGAAGCAGACCGTCAAGAACCTGAACGTTCGCCCGGTCTTCACCGCCCACCCCACCGAAGCCGCCCGCCGTTCGGTTCTCAACAAACTGCGCCGCATCGCCGCGCTCCTGGAGACCCCCGTCATCGAGGCCGACCGCCGCCGCCACGACACCCGGCTGGCCGAGAACATCGACCTCGTATGGCAGACGGACGAACTGCGCGTGGTCCGCCCGGAGCCCGCGGACGAGGCCCGCAACGCCATCTACTACCTCGACGAACTGCACGCCGGAGCCGTCGGAGACGTCCTCGAGGACCTCACCGCCGAACTGGAGCGCGTCGGCGTACAGCTCCCGGACGACACCCGGCCGCTCACCTTCGGCACCTGGATCGGCGGCGACCGCGACGGCAACCCGAACGTCACCCCCGCCGTCACCTGGGACGTCCTGATCCTCCAGCACGAACACGGCATCAACGACGCCCTGGACGTCATCGACGAACTCCGCGGCTTCCTCTCCAACTCCATCCGCTACACCGGCGCCACCGAAGAGCTCCTCGAATCCCTCCGGACCGACCTGGAGCGGCTCCCCGAGATCAGCCCCCGCTACAAGCGCCTCAACGCCGAGGAGCCCTACCGGCTCAAGGCCACCTGCATCCGGCAGAAGCTGGAGAACACCAAGCAGCGCCTCGCCAAGGGCACCCCGCACGACGACGGCCGCGACTACCTCGGCACCGGCGAACTCCTGCGCGACCTCACCCTCATCCAGACCTCGCTGCGCGAGCACCGCGGCGCGCTGTTCGCCGACGGCCGGATGAACCGCACCATCCGCACCCTGGCCGCCTTCGGCCTCCAGCTCGCCACCATGGACGTACGCGAACACGCCGACGCCCACCACCACGCCCTCGGCCAGCTCTTCGACCGCCTCGGCGAGGAATCCTGGCGCTACGTCGACATGCCCCGCGACTACCGCGCCAAGCTCCTCGCCAAGGAACTCCGCTCCCGTCGCCCGCTCGCCCCGACCCCCGCACCCCTCGACGCCGCCGGCGAAAAGACCCTCGGCGTCTTCGGAACCGTCAAGAAGGCCCTGGAGATCTTCGGCCCCGAGGTCATCGAGTCGTACATCATCTCGATGTGCCAGGGCGCCGACGACGTGTTCGCCGCGGCCGTACTCGCCCGCGAGGCAGGCCTGCTCGACCTGCACGCCGGCTGGGCCAAGATCGGCATCGTCCCCCTGCTGGAGACGACGGACGAGCTGAAGGCCGCCGACACGATCCTCGAGGACATGCTCTCCGACCCCTCCTACCGCCGCCTCGTGGCGCTGCGCGGGGACGTCCAGGAGGTCATGCTCGGCTACTCCGACTCCTCGAAGTTCGGCGGCATCACGACCAGTCAGTGGGAGATCCACCGGGCGCAGCGGCGCCTGCGCGACGTCGCCCACCGCTACGGCGTACGCCTGCGCCTCTTCCACGGCCGCGGCGGCACCGTCGGCCGCGGCGGCGGCCCCTCCCACGACGCGATCCTCGCCCAGCCCTGGGGCACCCTCGAGGGCGAGATCAAGGTGACCGAGCAGGGCGAGGTCATCTCCGACAAGTACCTCGTGCCCTCCCTCGCCCGCGAGAACCTGGAACTCACGGTCGCCGCCACCCTCCAGGCCTCCGCCCTGCACACCGCCCCCCGCCAGTCCGACGAGGCACTGGCCCGCTGGGACGCGGCCATGGACGTCGTCTCCGACGCCGCCCACAACGCCTACCGACGACTCGTCGAGGACCCCGACCTCCCGGCGTACTTCTTCGCCGCCACCCCCGTCGACCAGCTCGCCGACCTGCACCTCGGCTCACGCCCCTCCCGCCGCCCCGACAGCGGCGCCGGCCTCGACGGCCTCAGGGCCATCCCCTGGGTCTTCGGCTGGACCCAGTCCCGGCAGATCGTGCCCGGCTGGTTCGGCGTCGGCTCCGGCCTCAAGGCCCTGCGCGAAGCGGGCCTGGACACCGTGCTCGACGAGATGCACGAGCAGTGGCACTTCTTCCAGAACTTCGTCTCCAACGTCGAGATGACCCTCGCGAAGACCGACCTGCGGATCGCCCGCCACTACGTCGACACCCTCGTCCCCGACGACCTCAAGCACGTGTTCGCCACCATCGAGGCCGAACACGAACTGACCGTCCGCGAAGTACTGCGCGTCACCGGCGGCACGAAGCTCCTGGACACCAACCCGGTCCTCCAGCAGACCTTCTCCATCCGCGACGCCTACCTGGACCCGATCTCCTACCTCCAGGTCGCGCTCCTCAAGCGCCAGCGCGACGAGGCCGCGGTCGGCGCCGAGCCGGACCCGCTGCTCTCGCGCGCCCTGCTCCTGACCGTCAACGGCGTGGCGGCCGGACTGCGCAACACCGGCTGACCCTCCAAGAGCGACAGACGGGTGCCCCCGCGTTCGTACGAACGCGGGGGCACCCGTCATTTCAAGAGCAGGTCACAGAACTCAGGAGCAGGTCACAGAACCAGGAACGTGGCCGTCAGCTGCGCGATCCCCGCCCCCGCCAGCACCCACGCCGCCCGCCGCGACCGCAGGCCACCCGCCACCACCACCGAGGCCAGCAGCAGAGCGCCACCCAGCGGCACCCAGGCATAGAGAAGGCCCGCCGGACCACTGCGGACGACATCACTGCTCCCGGGCTTCACGGTCACCGTGTACGTCCGGCCCCTGCGCACCGCCAACGCCTCGTCGATGGTGACCCGCGCCCGCGCCCGCGACCCCGTCGAGGTCGGCGCGTACGTCCCCGTACAGACATCGCCGGAGCACTTGGTCACGGTCATCGTCCCCTGCTCCCGGCCCTTGCTCAGCATCACGTGCTGAGCCGTGCCCCAGGAACCCCAGACGCCCGCGATCAGGATCAGCGCCGCGACCGTGCCCATCGCCGCGAGCCGCCCGAACCGCAGCGCCGGATGTGCGCTCCGACGGGAGCCTCGATGTGCGGCGACGGCAGGCATGGCGGCGATCCTTGGCCATGCCCGCACACCAGGTCAACCCCGGTCGGTTCCGGTGGGCGACAAGTCGGCAGTTGTACGCGTACATCGACCGCCCCCGAGAACCGATCAGGAGTTGTACGTGCCCTGCGCCCGCTCCAGCCCCTCGATGACGAGGCACTCCACGGCGTCCGAGGCCCGGTCCACGAAGTAGTCGAGCTCCTTGCGCTCCGCCGAGGAGAAGTCCTTCAGGACGAAATCGGCCACTTGCATCCGCCCCGGAGGACGCCCGATGCCGAAGCGCACCCGGTGGTAGTCGGAGCCCATCGCCTTCGTCATCGACTTCAGCCCGTTGTGGCCGTTGTCGCCACCACCGAACTTCAGACGCAGGACGCCGTAGTCGATGTCCAGCTCGTCATGGATCGCGACGATGTTCGCCGTCGGCACCTTGTAGAAGTCCCGCAACGCGGTCACCGGGCCGCCGGACAGGTTCATGTACGACATCGGCTTGGCCAGGATCACCCGACGGTTCGCCGGACCCGGCGGGCCGATACGCCCCTCGATCACCTGCGCCTGCGCCTTGCCGGCCCGCTTGAACCTGCCGCCGATCCGCTCCGCCAGCAGGTCGGCCACCATGAAGCCCACGTTGTGCCGGTTCATGGCGTACTCGGGGCCGGGGTTGCCGAGGCCCACGATCAGCCAGGGGGCGCCCGCATCGGTCGTCACGTCGGTGTCTCCCATGTGTCCTTGATACGCGGCAGCCGCCGCTCCCGGGAGGAGCGGCGGCTGACACAGATGAAGATTCCGGGGGGAATCAGGCCGATCAGGCCTCGGCGGCCGCTTCGCCCGCGGCCTCGCCCGCGGCCTCCTCGGCCTGGGCGGACAGGACCTGGAGAACGACCGCGTCCTCGTCGATCGCCAGCGTGGTGCCCGCGGGGAGCGGGATGTCCTTGGCGAGGATGGAGGCACCGGCCTCCAGGCCCGCGATGGAGACGGTGACCGACTCCGGGATGTGCGTGGCCTCGGCCTCGACCGTGAGGGTGTTCAGCACGTGCTCGAGCAGGAAGCTGCCCGGGGCGAGCTCGCCCTCGGTCTGGACGAAGACCTCGACGGTGACCTTCTCGCCGCGGTTCACGAGGAGCAGGTCGACGTGCTCGAGGAAGCCCTTGATGGCGTCACGCTGGACGGCCTTCGGGATCGCCAGCTGGGTCTTGCCCTCGATGTCCAGGGAAAGCAGGACGTTCGGGGTACGCAGGGCGAGCAGCAGCTCGTGGCCCGGCAGCGTGATGTGGACGGGCTCGGCACCGTGGCCGTAGACCACGGCGGGAACCTTGCTGTCACGGCGGATGCGGCGGGCGGCGCCCTTGCCGAACTCGGTACGGGTCTCGGCGGCGAGCTTGACCTCGGACATGTGCACTCCTCGTAGAAATCTGGGGAAGGTGGTCACCCGGCCAAAACATCGGCCTGCTACGAAGAGCGCGTCGATAACGGACCGCCGCACACGCCTTCTCAAGCGGTACGGCCTCCCTCGCCGAGCAACTGTGACAGCTTACTGGGCGGGAAGGCCGTACCAGAAATCGATCTAGGCGAGGACCGTTCACCGGCCCCGCGCCGGTCCTCCTACTGCTCCTCGAACAGGCTCGTCACCGAGCCGTCCTCGAAGACCTCACGGACCGCGTTGGCGATCGTCGGCGCGATCGACAGGACCGTGATCTTGTCGAGCTCCAGCTCACCAGGCGTCGGCAGGGTGTCCGTGAAGATGAACTCACTGACCTTGGAGTTCTTCAGACGGTCGGCCGCCGGACCGGAGAGCACACCGTGCGTCGCGGTGACGATGACGTCCTCCGCACCGTGCGCGAAGAGGGCGTCGGCGGCGGCACAGATCGTGCCACCCGTGTCGATCATGTCGTCGACGAGAACACAGACGCGACCCTTCACATCACCGACCACCTCGTGGACGGTGACCTGGTTGGCGACGTCCTTGTCGCGGCGCTTGTGCACGATCGCCAGCGGGGCGTCCAGGCGGTCGCACCAGCGGTCGGCGACACGCACCCGGCCGGCGTCCGGGGAGACGACCGTCAGCTTGGACTTGTCGACCTTCGCCCCCACGTAGTCCGCCAGGATCGGCAGCGCGAACAGGTGGTCCACCGGGCCGTCGAAGAAGCCCTGGATCTGGTCGGTGTGCAGGTCGACCGTGAGGATCCGGTCCGCGCCCGCCGTCTTCATCAGGTCGGCGACCAGGCGCGCCGAGATCGGTTCACGTCCACGGTGCTTCTTGTCCTGCCGCGCGTAACCGTAGAAGGGCACGATCACGGTGATGCTCCGGGCGGAGGCCCGCTTCAGAGCGTCGATCATGATCAACTGCTCCATGATCCACTTGTTGATGGGAGCCGTGTGGCTCTGCATCAGGAAGCAGTCGGCGCCGCGCGCGGACTCCTGGTAGCGGACGTAGATCTCACCGTTGGCGAAGTCGAAGGCCTTCGTCGGGACAACCCCGACACCCAGCTTGTGGGCGACCTCCTCGGCAAGCTCGGGGTGGGCGCGGCCGGAGAAGAACATCATCTTCTTCTCGCCGGTCGTCTTGAACCCGGTCACAGCACTGTCTCCTCAGAGGTGTCTCAGCTGGGGCATGAGAAAACTTCTCAACTGGAGTGCGAGAAGCGTTCTCAGCTGGGGGTGCGGGTGCGCATTTATGCGAGTGCGCACTTATCACGGTACGCCGTGTCAGACGCACCTGATTCCGGTCAGGCTTCGCCATCCGGCTCCCGGGAGGCCACCTCGGCCGCCTTCGCGGCCGCGCTCCCGGGACGCTTGCGGGCCACCCAACCCTCGATATTCCGCTGCTGGCCCCGGGCCACGGCCAGCGAACCGGGTGGTACGTCCTTGGTGATGACCGAGCCCGCCGCGGTGTACGCGCCGTCCCCGACCGTGACAGGAGCCACAAACATGTTGTCCGAACCGGTACGGCAGTGGG
The DNA here is from genome assembly GCF_036227505.1 of Streptomyces sp. NBC_01450. Lineage (NCBI taxonomy): Bacteria > Bacillati > Actinomycetota > Actinomycetes > Kitasatosporales > Streptomycetaceae > Streptomyces > Streptomyces sp. NBC_01450. Next base: position 6,707,438 of record NZ_CP109480.1, read on the forward strand.
AGCCCACGGTGGTGTGGTGCTTCTCCTGCCCGTCGTAGTTCACGAAGACGCTCGCCGCCCCGATGTTCGAGTACTCACCGATCGTCGCGTCCCCCACATAGGACAGGTGCGGGACCTTGGTGCCCTCGCCGATCGTGGCGTTCTTCGTCTCCACATACGTGCCGACCTTGGCCTTCAGCCCCAGGCGCGTGCCCGGACGCAGGTACGCGAACGGGCCCACGGTCGCCTGCGGCCCGACCTCGGCGCCGTCGGCGACGGTGTTGTCGACACGGGCGCCGGAACCGACCCTCGTGTCCTTCAGACGGCAGTTGGGCCCGACCTCCGCGCCCTCGGCGATGTGCGTGGCGCCCTGGAGCTGCGTCCCCGGGTGGACGATCGCGTCCTGCCCGAAGGTGACGGTCACATCGATCCAGGTCGAGGCGGGGTCGACGACGGTCACCCCGGCGAGCATCGCCTCGGTGAGCAGCCGGTCGTTGAGGATGCGGCGGGCCTCGGCGAGCTGGACGCGGTTGTTGATGCCGGCGATCTCCCGGTGGTCGGCGGCGACGGCCGCCCCGACCCGGTGCCCGGCCTCGCGCAGAATCCCCAGGACGTCGGTCAGGTACTCCTCACCCTGACTGTTGTCCGTCCGCACCTTCCCGAGCGCGTCCGCGAGGAGCTGCCCGTCGAAGGCGAAGACCCCGGAGTTGATCTCACGGATCGCGCGCTGCGACTCGCTCGCGTCCTTGTGCTCGACGATCGCGGTCACCGCGCCGCTGGCGGCGTCCCGCACGATGCGGCCGTAGCCGGTGGCGTCGGGGACCTCGGCGGTGAGCACGGTGACGGCGTTGCCGTCGGCGGTGTGGGTGGCGGCGAGCTGCCGCAGCGTCTCGCCGCTGAGCAGCGGGGTGTCGCCGCAGACCACGACGACGGTGCCGTCGACGCCGCCGCCCAGCTCCTCCAGGCCCATGCGTACGGCGTGACCGGTGCCGTTCTGCTCCGCCTGTACGGCCGTCCGTACGCCGGGGTCGATCTCGGCGAGGTGTGCGGTGACCTTTTCGCGGGCGTGACCCACCACGACGACCAGGTTCTCGGGTTCCAACGCGCGCGCGGCCGCGAGCACATGGCCCACCAGGGAGCGGCCGCACAGTTCGTGCAGGACCTTGGGTGTGGCCGACTTCATACGGGTGCCCTCACCCGCTGCGAGAACGACGACGGCTGCCGGGCGATTGGCGCTCACGGGGATGCCCTTCGGCTTCATGGGGTGGGGTGGACATCCGCAGGATACCGGGGTGTTTCAGGGGGGACATGAGAGCGGGCCCTGACAGTGCTGTCAGGGCCCGAGCTGCGCAGCTCCGCCGCTAGGACTCGAACCTAGACCGAACACCTCCAAAGGGTGCCGTGCTGCCAATTACACTACGGCGGATTGCTGCGTCAGACCTTACCTGAGCCGCGCCGCGGCGTCGGTGGTAATCCCCTTCCACCAGCCTTCGATACGGCAGTACAACTCGGCACTCTGCAGGACTCTGATGACGAGGCAGCCACGGTAGTCGCTGCCCGTGTTCTTGCGGACGGTCTTCGGATTGTGCTTCTTCAGAGTCGGCTTCTGAAAGGCCGAGACGTCGACGCCGACCAGGTCGGCCCAGTAGTGCTGTGCGGCATCCACGTCGGCGGATTCGTGGATCAGTACCGTGTACCGCAGCCGATCCCCAGTGACCTTGAGGAGGTCGAGCCAGGCCAGGTAGGTCTGGATCACTCCTGGGTCGCTGTTGACGAAAATCACGCGCTCGCGACGGGCGTACGGCTTGCTCTTTGAGCCTTCGGCCCAGTAGAGCGCGACTCCGGCGATGAACAGCTCCCGGTCCGACAGTCGGCCGATCTCCGCGGCTGCCGCCTGTTTGGTCGCTTCGCGTTCTCGGTCCTGGGCTGCGCGCAGATGTGCGAGTCCCTCGTTCATGAGGGCTTGCTGCTCCTTCGGTGTGTAGCGCGGTTCGGGCTTCGGGAGATCCCGTACCCACAGTGAGATCGAGCTCTTTGAGCAGCCCAGCTCAGCTTGGATGCGGTCGTACGTCCAGCCCTGGAGCCTCAGCTCGCGGGCCTTGTCGCGGAGGTCGTCCTTCGCGTTCGGGCGCTTGGTCCACTCCGGGGGCGGCTCGCCCTCCAGGAGGCGGTTGAGGATGTCGTTGTTGTGGACGTGGAGGCGGTCGCGGATCTGGCGGCGGCTGAGGCCCGCCCGGCGCAGCGCGACCGCCCGTTCCCGTAGCCCCTCGAAATCCGCGTACTTGTTCTGTGAATGTGCCATGGGCATACCGTCCGGGCGGAATGTGATCTTCCGGGGATGAAGGGTGAGTGAATCAGCAGTTCGAGTGATATCGGTGGGTTTCGCTTCTGTTCGATTGCGGGGCGTGGTGGAGGCCAGGAGGTGAAAGTCACCGGAAATGGGGCGGGGTGCGAACGTAGGCTGGAGGCATGACCACGACGGGGGAAGAGCACACCGCGGCCGGTACCGGGCCGTGGTGGTGGGTCAGATGGCGTAGTGCCGTGTTGGACGCGAGCCTCGCGTCGGCGTCGGCGGTGGAGTGTGCGATCGAGGGGATTCCGTTCGCGCGCGACGCGGGCCTGCCGGTTTTGGTGGGCGTGGTGTTCGGGCTGGTCGCCGGCTCCGTGCTGCTGTTGCGCCGCCGTTGGCCGATCGCGGTCGTGCTGGTGTCGATCGCCATCACGCCCGCCCAGATGGGTTTCCTGATGGGGCTCGTCGGGCTGTACACGCTCGCCGCGTCCGAGCTGCCGCGCCGGATCATCGGGGCGCTGGCGGGGATGTCCTTCGCGGGGATGCTGATCGTCACGTTCGTACGGGCGCACCAGGGCATGGGGGTGCGTGGGGACGTGACGATGGGGGACTGGTTCGTTCCGTTCGTCTCGATCGCGACCGCGATCGGGATGACCGCGCCGCCCGTCCTGCTCGGGTTGTACGTGGGGGCGCGGCGGCGGCTGATGGAGAGCTTGCGGGAGCGGGCGGACTCGTTGGAGCGGGAGTTGCAGCTGCTGGCCGAGCGGGCCGAGGAGCGGGCGGAGTGGGCGCGCAACGAGGAGCGGACGCGGATCGCGCGGGAGATGCACGACGTGGTGGCGCACCGGGTGTCGTTGATGGTGGTGCACGCGGCCGCGTTGCAGGCGGTGGCGCGGAAGGATCCCGAGAAGGCTGTGAAGAACGCCGCGCTGGTGGGGGACATGGGTCGGCAGGCGTTGACGGAGTTGCGCGAGATGTTGGGTGTGTTGCGTACGGGGGACGGGTTGTCGTCCGTACGGGTGCGGGCGGTGCCGTTGGCGGCTGTGGGGGTGGCGGCCGCGGCGGCGGCTTCGCGGGCGGTGGATGACGGGGCCGAGGGGCCGAGTCTTGCCGAGCTGGATGAGTTGGTCGGGCAGTCGGCGGCTGCGGGGATGGTGGTGGAGCTCTCGGTGGAGGGTGCTGTCCGGGGGTACGCGGCGAGGGTCGAGCAGACGGCGTATCGGGTGGTTCAGGAGGCTCTGACCAACGTGCACAAGCATGCGGCGGGGGCGAAGACGCATGTGCGGCTCGCTCATCGTGATGCGGAGATCGCGATGCAGGTCGAGAACGAGTGTCCGCCGGAGCCGGGGTCGGCGTCGGCGGTGGGTCTGCCCAGTGGTGGTAACGGTCTGCTGGGGATGAAGGAGCGGGTTGCCGCGCTGGGGGGAGTGTTCGTGTCCGGGCCGACGGATTCGGGTGGGTTCCGGGTGTCGGCGGTGATCCCGGCGTAGGCCCTTCGGGGTGCGTTCGTTGGCTGCGGGCCGGTGGGGGCTTGGCGCGCCCCGCGGCGGAGCCGCATATTTACACAGCCCCGCGCCCCTGGGGGCGGGGCTGCGCCCCGGCCCCCTACTCACCCGCAGCGGAAGAACCCTCCCTGGGGCGGTCAGCCGGCTGTCAGGCGGATTGGTTCTATGCCTGACAGGAGGGTGGTGAGGGCGGTGTCGATCTCGGGGCCCAGGTACCAGTCGCCGGTGTGGTCGAGTGCGTAGACGCGGCCTTCGGAGTCGATGGCGAGGAGGGCGCGGGAGTCGGACTCCTCGCCGAGGGGGCAGACCTCGGCGTCCAGGGCGCGGCCGAGGTCGCCGAGGGTGCGGGCCATGTGCAGGCCGTGCAGGGGGTCGAGGTGGATCGCGGTGGGGGCGAGCTGGCGGCCGGTGCCGGTGGGTCTGATGCGGAGTCCGCCGAATTCCGCCCATGCCTCCACAGCCGCGGGGAACACGGCGTGCCGGTGTCCGGCGGGTGACTCGTGTCCCCGCAGGACGTCGGCCCAGTACTCGGCCTGCTTTATGTCCCAGTGGCCGGGCTGCCACCCCGCGGAGCGCAGTGCGGCGTCCACGGGTACGGAGAAGCGTGTGGAGGTGCGGTCGGCGTGCATCTGCCCTTCGTTCGTCGAGGGTCGGGACATGGGCGCGGTGGCGGGGCGCCGTCGTACGTACGTGTGCGGGGGCGGGGGAGTTCAGGAGCCGTTGGTCGTGACCGTCGGGTCGACGACGCGGACGCCGAAGTGGTCGCTGAGTGCTGTGCAGGCGCGGCAGGGTGCGGCGAAGCTGCCGTGCAGCGGGTCGCCGTCCTCGCGGATGCGGCGGGCGGTGAGTTTGGCCTGTCTGAGGGCCTTGCGTGCCTCGCCGTTGGTCATCGGTTTACGGGCGGCGCGTTTGGTGCGGGTGGCGTCGATGGCGGCGATGTGCCGGGAGATGAGGATCGCCTCGGCGCAGCGGCCGGTGAAGCGGTCGCGTTGTGCGCTGGTGAGGGTGTCGAGGAAGTCCTGGACCAGCGGGTGGAGGGTGGGCGGCTGGTCGCCGCGGGCGGCGGTGCCGGTGAGGGTGGCGCCGCGTACGGAGAGGGCGGCGGCGACGGTGGGAAGTATGCCGTCGCGGCGGTGCAGGAGGGTGGGTGTGTGGGCTGCCTCGGTACTGCTCCAGCCGACGCGCGGGTCCCCGGACGTGCCTGTATGGGTTGCGTTCATGATCGTTCTTCCCTCCCGTGCATCCCCCGATGCGGCTACAGACTGCCAAATGGCGTGGCGGGTGCGGTAGCTGGGGCGCGCGACACGCCCGGGCTTCGTCGTAACGTCACGGCGGGGTGACGGCAGGTCACGGAACCGGAGGCCCGGTGACCGGTGTCTTCCAACCGCATAGGCTGTCGACATCCGCGATCCATACAGCTATTGAGAACGCCGCAGGGGGCAACCGCCATGACGACAGGTCGGCTCGGGCAGCAAGCCGCGCCGCCGAACGCGGCCTACGCCGGGCAGGTCGTGCATTTCCCGGATCCGGTCCGGGCCGCTCGCCATCCCAGGGGTGTACGGGTCGACGCGCACGGCTACCCCGACTTCTCGGCGTATGCGCGTGCCGCCGCGGAGATCGCCGAGCCTCCGGAGGGTTTCGGTGTGGACGAACTGCGTTTGACGGACTATGTGTCGGCGAACGCCGCGCTCGCCGCTACGGGGCACGACCTGTGGGACACGATTCCGTCCGTGGCCACTCCGCATGGCTGGACGTGGCATCACGTGCGGGGCACGCGGCGCCTGGAGCTCGTTCCGGTGGAGGTCAAGGCGCTGTTGCGGCATCACGGTGGTATCGCGACGGCGGCGGTGGATCAGGGCAAGCGGGGGACGCGTCCGTTGCAGGACACGCGTCCCGCGCACTTCGCGTTGCCGAAGTCGTCGGTCGCGGTGAGCGAGCAGCAGGTGTTGGGGGTCGAGGAGGATCTCGGCTATCGGCTGCCGGGTGCGTATCGGTCCTTCCTGAAGGCCGCGGGTGGGTGTGCGCCGGTCGGTGCCGCGCTCGACGCGGAGCTGGGTCTGCTGGTGGATCAGCCGTTCTTCACGGTGCGCGAGGAGGCCGCCGTGAACGACCTCGTCTACATCAACAAGTGTCTGCGCGACCATCTGACCAAGGATTATCTGTGTGTCGGGTTCGTGCAGGGTGGTCTGCTCGCCGTCAAGGTGAAGGGTGACGCGATCGGGTCGGTGTGGTTCTGCGCGTATGACGACGCGCGCGACCAGGACGCCTGGCCGCCCGCCGAGCGTGTGCAGCGGCTGTTGCTGCCCTGCGGTGCGGACTTCGACCAGTTCCTGTCGCGACTCGCGGGCAATCCACCGGAGTTGGAGACGGTGGCGAACCTGATGGTGGACGGTGGCTTCGCGCGTGCCGTTCCCGTCTCTTCCCTGGGGGAGTGAACGTCCGATGGTGACCTTCGCGCAGGCGCAGGAGCGCGCGGAAGAGTGGATCAACGGCGAGGTGCCCGGGTACCAGCACCGTGAGGTGCGGGTGCGGGAGTTCGAACTCGGGTTCGTGGTGTGGGCCGAGGACCGTGTCGACGGTCCGCGTTCCGACGGGGGCGCGCAGCGGCTCGTCATCGCGCGGGACAGCGGGGAGGCGACGCTCTGGCCGGGGTTGCCGGTCGGTGAGGTGATTCGCCGGTACGAGGAGGAGTACGGGGTGCCGCAGGCGTCCCCGGAAGTGGCGTCGGCGCCTGTGGCCCGGGTCGATCTGAATCAGACGTCGTTCTTGTTGAGTCCTCCGGAGTGGTTGCAGGAGGCGGCGGACAAGCTGGGTATCGCGGATCGGCGGGCGGGTGCGACGTCCGGCGGGGCGGGTGGCGCCGGTGTGGGTGCCAACGGGGTTTCCGGCGCGGGTGGTTCGGTGCCTTCGCCTTCGGACGCGCCGCCGTCGTGGCCCGCCGCCGCGGCCGGTGACGAGCGGGACGCGGGTCCGCGGGACGCCGTGGTGGCGCCGGGCGTGCCCGCTTCGGCGACTCCGTGGGCGGGGACGGACACTGCCGGGGACGGGGGTGAGGACCGTTCCGTTCCGTTGCCGGCGACCGTGTTCGCGCCGCCGCTGACCGATGTCGACGACAAGGCGGGTCCGGGTGTGCCGCCCGGTGTGACCCCGGATGCCAAGACGGCTCTGATGTCCGGCGGCAGCCAACTCCCGCGTACGGCGCAGGCGCCGGCGGTCGGCACTCCTGTGGCCCCGCCGTCGTACGGCTATCCGCCGGCGGGTCCGGGTGTGCCGGGTACGCCGCCTCCGGGTGTTCCGGTTCCTCATGCACCGGCGGCTCCCGGTGTACCGGTTCCTGGTGCGCCCTCTCCTGGCGGTCAGGTTCCTGGTGGTCCGCAGGGCATGTCTCCTTCTGGGCCGCCGCCCGGGTACGGGTACCCGCAGGGGCAGGCCCCCGTCGCGCCGCCGCGGCCGCTGCCGCCGAACGCCGGTGACATCGCCGACGCCGCGACCAGCAAGGCGCAGGGACCGCCGAGGGGTGCGCGGGGTGGTGGCGTGAGCGCGCCGCCTCCGCCGAGCGCCCCGGGTGTGCCGGGTGCGCGACCGGGGAGTGCGCCGCCTCCGCCTCCGCCTCCGCCGCCTCCGCCGTCGTCCGGTCCCGGCGCTCCCGGCACCCCGGCGGGCGGGTACGTGCCGACACAGCTCGTCTCGCAGCTCGGCCCGAACGGGCCCGGGGGTCCGGCGGGTCCGGGCGCGTCTGCCGCGCCCCAGTCTCCCGGTGTTCCCGGTGCGCCGGGTGCTCCGCAGCCTCCGGGTGGTACGCCTCCCGCGGGTGTCCATCACGCCGCCACCATGCTGGCCGGTCCTCCGGCCGGCCCCCCGGCCGGCCCCCCGGCCGGCGGTCCCGGCGTACCGCCGCCCCCGCAGGCGCCCGGCATGCCCCCGGGCGCGCCGCAGCCCATGCCTGGTCAGCCGATGCCGGGTCAACCCATGCCTGGTCAGCCGATGGCCGGTCACTCGATGCCCGGTCACCCGGTGCACGGTCAGCCCATGCCGGGTCAGCCCATGCCTTCGGGGCAGCAGCCTCCGGCGTACGGCTATCCGCAGGTCGGTCAGCCGACCGTCGGGCCGGGCTATCAGGCCGTACTGCGCTACCGCGCGCACGACGGTTCCGAGCAGCAGGTGATCCGGCGTTCCGCGCCCGGGACTCCGCACCCGGAGTGGCAGATCCTGCACGAGTTGCGTGCCATGAACGTGCCGCCGCAGCAAGTGCTTGAACTGCACACGGAGTTGGAGTCGTGCGAGTTGCCGGGCGCGTACTGCGCGCGGATGATCCGGGAGAGCTGGCCGCAGGCGCGGATCACCAGCATCGCCCCGTACGGCACGGATCACGCGAGTCGTCAGCAGGGTATGCACCAGCTCCTCGCGCACCAGGGCGAGTTGCATCAGGTGGCGGACGGCCCGGCGCGCCCGGGGCCGGTGCGGGCGCCGATTCCGCCGGTGCAGCCCGCGCCGCCGGTTCCGCCGGAGGCGATCGGGCAGGAGCTGGCGGCGGCGTTCGGGCCGGGTCTGTTCCGGTTCGAACCGGTCGCGGTGTCGCGGCAGGGTGTGCCGAACATCGTGGCGCACACGCTGGTGGTGGCCGGACTGCCGGTCGACATGGGTCCGTTCTTCTGGGCGCAGGCGCAGCCGGGCCGTCCGGTACCGACGCTCGCGGAGCTGGCGCAGGAGCGTGGGGTGCAGCCGGCCGCGGACGCGGGCTCGTACCTCGTCATGGGCAGTGACTTCGGCAAGGCGATCTGTGTCCAGTACGGCACGGCGAACATCGTGGCCGTGCCGGTGGAGGCGCCGGGCGGTGCCTCGGTGCCGCCGCAGTTCGTGAACACGGGGCTGCCCGAGTTCGCGCGCTGTCTGGCGCTGCTGGGCCGGATGTGGCGGCTGCGGTTCGGGCTCAACCAGGAGCAGGCGGGCCGGTGGACCGTCGACTTCCAGGCGCAGCTCGCCTCGCTCGACGCGGCGGCGCTCGGCTCTCCGGAGAGCTGGTGGTCGGTGTTGCTGGAGCAGATGTGGGACGGACTGCTGTGACGCGTCGCTGAGTGTCCGTCAGGGAGCCAAACGGGTTGGATCCGGTCGTATGACCGGGTCCAACCCGTTTTTTACCCACCTTGACCGGTACGAATGCGCGGAGTGTCGCGTTATGAGCACTTAAGCCTGATCCACCAAGATGTGCGCCATATCGTGTTGTATGTCGCATAGTGGAGAGGGGTCCAGGGATGAGCAGCGCATCGGTGTCGCCGCACGGCTTCGTGGCCGTACGGGGGCGCGGTTACCGTCCCGAGCAGGTCGACGCGTGCTTCGCGGCGCTCTCGCGCGACCGCGACACCGCCTGGGAACGGGCAGCGCGGCTGACCGTCCTGGCCAAGGAGATGGACGCGGAGGCGCGGCGCCTGCGGGAGGCCGTGGCGCGGCTGGCCCCGCAGACGTACGAGACGCTCGGCGAGCGGGCCTGCCGGATCCGCGAGCTCGGCGAGGAGGAGGCCGCGGCGGTACGCGAGAACGCGTGGCGTGCGGCACGGCTGGGCGTCGAGGAGGCCGAGGCGGCGGGGCTGCGGGTGCGTGAGGCGGCCCAGGCGTACGCCGACGAGGTGCGCGGCGGGGCGGAGGAACACGCCCGGCACCACCTTCTCGCCGCCCGCGCCGAGGCCGACGAGATGCGGATCGCCGCCCGCCGCGGGATCAAGGAGGGCCGGGGGGAGGCGCTGGCGGCGCTGCGCGAGGTGCGGCAGCGCACCGAAGATCTCCTCCTCGAACAGGAGAGGGCGCACGCCGAGCGCTGGGAGGAGGCGGAGCGGGCGGTGGTGGAGCGGGCCGCCGCGCTCGACGCGCACCACGTGGAGCGGGAGGTGCGCGCCGAGGACGCGCTGGTCGAGGCCAGGCGTGCGCTGGCCGAGGCCGAGGAGTTCGCCCGGCACGGGCAGGAGGACGCGGCGGCGCGGGCTGCCGAGGTGTTGGCCGAGGCGCGCGTGAGGGAGGAGCGGATCGCGCGGGAGACGGAGCGGGTGCTGCGCGAGCACGGTGAGCGGTGGGACGACGTACGGGCGCAGATGGATCATGTGCGGAGCAGTCTGACCGCGCTGACGGGGCGGGCGCCCGCGGAGTAGGCGGGGCGCCGCCGGGGAGGGTCAGCCTCCCCTCCGTACCGCCCCCGCGAGGATCCACCCCTCCACCGCTTCGTACTGCCTGCGCTGCTCCTCCGCCTTGCGGCGCCCGGAGAGCATCGTCCCCAGCCACCCGTAGGCGAAGCCCAGGGGAATGGACACGAGGCCGGTGGTGGTGAACGGGAACCAGTTGAAGTCGGCCTCGGGGAAGGCCGAGACGGGGGAGCCGGAGACCAGGTTGGTGCCGGTCATCAGGATCAGGACGGTCAGGGTTCCGCCGATGAGGGTGCACAGGAGGCCCGTGCGGGTGTAGCGGCGCCAGAAGAGGCCGTAGACCAGCGCGGGCGCTATGGCCGAGGCGCCCAGGCAGAAGGACAGCGTGACCAGGGGTTGCAGGCTGCGGTGCTGGACGAGGGTGGCGAGCAGGATCGCCGGTGCGCCGACCGCGAGCGCGGAGACCCGGGCGAGGGTCATCTCGCGGCGCGGGGACAGCTCCCGTATCTGCCCGGCGAACACGTCGTGGGCGAGGGAGTTGGCGCAGGCCAGGATCATCCCGGCGACCGAGGCGAGGAGCGTGAGGAAGATTGCCGTCGTCACGGTCGTGAAGAGGAGGGTCTCCGCCGTCGACACGTCCGGTCCGAACGCGGCCCTGGATCCCATCAGGTACGCCGTGTTGCCCTGCGGGTCGGCGCCCGCGATGACGGTCCGTCCGACCAGTGCCGTGGCCCCGAATCCGACGACCGTGATGACCAGCACGAAGACGGCCACGCAGGGCACTGCCCAGGACATCGAGCGGCGGACCTGACGGGCGCTGCCCGCGGTGTACATGCGCATGGTGATGTGCGGCAGGCAGGCGCCGCCGAGGACCACGGTCAGCTCCGAACTGATCATGTCGAGGCGGGGGCTGGGGCCGCCCGCGAACTGGAGGCCGGAGTGCAGGAAGGCGGTGCCGACGCCGCTGTTGCGGGCGGCGGTGTCGAAGAGGGCGCCGGGGTCCCAGTCGAAGCGCTGCAGGATGAGGGCGGCGACCACGGTGCCGGAGCCGAGCAGCATCACGATCTTCAGGATCTGGATGAGGGCGGTGCCCTTCATGCCGCCGATCGCCGCGTAGCTGATCATCAGCGTGCCGAGGCCGATGACGCAGCCGGTCTTGAGGGAGTCGCTGGAGAAACCGAGGATGAAGGCCAGCAGATCGCCCGCGCCGGCGAGTTGGACCAGCATCAGCGGCAGCAGGGCGACGAGGGTCGCGGCGCACGCGGTGATGCGTACGGCGCGTCCCGGCATCCGTCGTGCGAGGGCGTCGCCCATGGTGAACCGGCCCGCGTTGCGCAGCGGTTCGGCCAGCAGGAACATCAGCAGCATCAGTGACAGGGCGGTGCTGAGGGCGAGGACGACGCCGTCGTATCCGGCGAGTGCGATGACCCCGCCGGTGCCGAGGACGGTCGCCGCGGAGATGTAGTCCCCGGCGATGGCGAGGCCGTTGCGCATCGGCGACAGGGAGCCGTAGCCCGTGTAGAACTCGTCGAGGTCGTCGCGGTCCGGTCCGGTCATCACGCACAGCAGCAGCGTGATCGTGGCGACGGCCGTGAACGCCACCAGCGACATGGCCCGCGCGGAGCTGCTGAACCCGACCATGCTCGTCACGGCGGTCGCCTCGGTCATCTGGCTCATCGGGTCGCCTCCCGCTTCGCGTCCAGCTGGGTCTGCCGGCGGATCCGGTCGGCGATCGGGTCGACGCTCCGGCGCGCCGTGTACTCGTACAGCCCGATCGCCAGGCAGGTGACCGGCACTTGGAGCAGGCCGAGCAGCAGTCCGGTGGGCAGTCCGCCGGAGACCTCGCTCGTCATCAGCCCCGGCGCGAACGCCGACAGGAGGAGGAAAAGGGTGAAGTAGCCGAGTGCGGTGAGCGTCGCGACCCGCCGCTGCCGGCGGTAGGCGCCGCGCAGGACGCGGATGTCGCTGTGCCGGCCGAGTGCGTGGTGACGGGGTTGCCGCCTTCTCGCGGGTTCGGGTGGCTGGGGTTGCGGTTGCCAGGGATAGGTGAGGTGCGAGGGGGACGCGTGGTGGGGGGACGGGGACGAGTACGGCGGTGGGCGGGGCGGGTCGTACGGCGACGGGTGTCGCGTCTGGTACTCGGGGGACGAGAACGCGTCTTGCATCCCGTGGTCTCCTTGCGTGGCTCGGGCCCGGTGCGGACCGCAGGGAGTTGGGGGGGGTGGACGAGGCACGCACGCTACTCGCAGGTAGCCGGTGTGCGTGAGGCTTTCACCAAACTGAGCGGTCGGTATGCGCTTACTTCGGCGACCCGGGGTGTTACCCGCGTTTACACCGGGAGTTCAGCGACAGTTCCACTCCGAGCCCGCCGCCCAGAACGGCCGGCTCTCCTCAGTCCCCGGGATTCTTGATGACCGGAAAGCGCCCCGGCGCCACGAACAGCAGGACCAGGAAGGCGAGTGCGGCGGCGCACGCCGCGCCCAGGTAGACGGCGTGGACCGCGTCGGCGACCGCACGGCGCACATGCTCGGCCGGTGCGCCCGACTCCAGCGCCCGCGTCACCGAGTCCAGGTCCCCCGCGCCGCCGAGCCGCGCGGCCAGCACCCCGTTGGCGATCGCGCCGAACAGGGTCGCGCCGATGGTCTGGCCGGTCTGGCGGCAGAAGAGGACCGACGCCGTCGTCGTGCCGCGCTCCTCCCAGCCGACCGTCGACTGGACGCCGATGATCAGGGGCAGTTGGAACAGGCCCAGGGCGCCGCCCAGCAGGAGCATCAGCAGCGCCGGCTGCCAGGGCCGGCCGGGGTAGGGCAGGAAGGGGAAGGCGATCAGGATCAGGGTCGCGGCGGCGATGCCGAGCATCGCGGTGTTGCGGAAGCCGATCCGGCCGTAGACGTGCTGGCTGAACGCCGCCGACACCGGCCAGCTCAACGTCCACACGGAGAGCACGAATCCGGCGGCGACGGGCGCGAGGCCGAGGACCGCCTGCGCGTACGTGGGCAGGAACACCGTGGGGGCGACCATCAGCAACCCGAGCGCGCCGAGCGCCAGATTCACCGCGGCGATCGTGCGGCGCCGCCACACCCACCCGGGGATGATCGGCTCGGCCGCCCGGCGCTCGATCACGACCACGGCGCCGATCAGCGCGAATCCCGTACCGAACAGGACGAGGGACGGGGCCGACAGCCAGTCCCAGGCGACCCCGCCCTGCACCAGCGCGGTGAGCAGCACACCGCCGCAGGCGAACACGGCCAGCGCGCCCGCCCAGTCGATCCGGGGGCGGCGGCCGGAGGACTCCCGTGCCGGCTCGTGCAGATGGCGGACGATCAGCCACAGCGCGAGCGCGCCGATCGGCAGGTTGATGAGGAAGATCCAGCGCCAGTCGGCGTACGCGGCGAGGACCCCGCCCAGGGCCGGGCCCGCGATCGCCGAGGTCGCCCACACCGTGGACAGCTTGGCCTGGATCTTGGGGCGCTCCTTGAGCGGGTAGAGATCGGCGGCGAGTGTCTGCACCGTGCCCTGCAACGCGCCGCCGCCCAGGCCCTGCACGATCCGGAAGGCGATGAGCGCGGCCATGTTCCAGGCGGTGGCGCACAGCAGCGAGCCGAGGAGGAAGACGGCGGCGCCCGCGACGAGGACCGGCTTGCGGCCGAAGGTGTCGGAGAGCTTCCCGTACACCGGCAGCGTGACCGTCACCGCGAGCAGATAGCCCGAGAACAGCCAGGAGAAGACGGAGAAGCCGCCGAGGTCGCCGACGATCTGCGGGACGGCCGTGGAGACGATGGTGGAGTCGAGCGCGGCCAGCGCCATGGCGAGCATCAGGGCGGCGACGACGGCGCCCCTGCGGCTGCGCGAGGGCGATGAGTGCTCCGCCGCCGCGGCCCGTATACCGGTGTCCCCCTGGCCCACTGGAGCGCCTCCCCCTGATCGGTTCCCCCTGCAACTATCCGCCGTCCCCCACCCTCTCACTTGACCTTCACGTAGCGGGAGGGTGGACGCTCACTGGGTCCGAGGGTGGAGGCAACCCCGAGGGGGACTCCACCGAAGGGTGGACTGCCCTTAGGGGTCTCTCCCCACTAAGGCTCGGGGGGCGTTCGTACCGACGGAGGACGAGACGGGGCAGCGGCCGTCCTTAACCTGGCTTTATGCCGCGGGGGAGCGGGAGCGGTCCTACAGGCCGCACGTTCCGGGGTGGGGTTATCCCCAGGGAAAGACTGCGCTGGGCACCAGCGCGCCGGACCATCCCCCGCCACCAGACTTACCGGCGTAGCGAAGAGCACTTCAACCGCTGACCGACATAGGAGATACACCGTGACATCGGCTGTGACCATTCCCAGGCACGGGGGCACTGGAGGGCGTACGGCCGTTGCCGCGCGGGCGCGGCAGGTCGTCAAGGCGTACGGGTCGGGGGAGACCCGGGTCGTAGCCCTGGACCACGTCGACGTGGACATCGCACGGGGGCAGTTCACCGCGATCATGGGCCCCTCGGGGTCCGGCAAGTCCACGCTGATGCACTGCCTCGCCGGACTCGACACCGTGACGAGCGGCCAGATCCACCTGGACGAGACCGAGATCACCGGGCTCAAGGACAAGAAGCTCACGCAGCTGCGCCGGGACCGCATCGGGTTCATCTTCCAGGCGTTCAACCTGCTGCCGACGCTGAACGCGATAGAGAACATCACGCTGCCGATGGACATCGCCGGCCGCAAGCCCGACAAGGGCTGGCTCGACCAGGTCGTGGAGACCGTCGGACTCGCAGGCCGTCTCAAGCACCGGCCCAACCAGCTCTCCGGCGGCCAGCAGCAGCGCGTCGCGGTGGCGCGGGCACTCGCCGCGCGGCCCGAGATCATCTTCGGGGACGAGCCGACCGGAAACCTCGACTCCCGGGCGGGCGCCGAGGTGCTGGGCTTCCTGCGCCGCTCGGTGGACGAACTCGGCCAGACCATCGTGATCGTGACGCACGACCCGGTGGCGGCCTCGTACTCGGACCGCGTGCTGTACCTCGCCGACGGCCGGATCGTCGACGAGATGCACCAGCCGACGGCCGACCAGGTCCTCGACCGCATGAAGGACTTCGATGCCCGGGGGCGCACGTCATGACCGTCCTGAAGACCTCGATGCGCAACTTCTTCGCGCACAAGGGGCGGATGGCGCTGTCGGCGGTCGCGGTGCTGCTGTCCGTGGCCTTCGTCTGCGGCACGCTGGTGTTCACCGACACCATGAACACGACGTTCGACAAGCTGTTCGCCGCCACCTCCTCCGACGTCACCGTCTCGCCGAAGACGGCCAAGAGCGACAGCACCCCGCAGAACGGCAGGCCCGACTCGCTGCCCGCTTCCGTCCTGGAGCGGGCCAAGAAGGCGGAAGGCGTCAAGTACGCCGAGGGCGCGGTCAGTTCGATGAACGTGACCGTCGTCAACAGCGCCAACAAGAACATGGGGTCGAGCACCGGGGCTCCGACGATCGTCGGCAACTGGACGCGCAACGACCTGCGTTCGATGGAGATCACCTCCGGTCGCGCCCCGCGCGGGCCGACCGAGACGATGGTCGACGCCGACACCGCCGACAAGCACCACCTGAAGCTCGGTGACGAACTGCGCACCATCGCCGTCACCGGTGACTTCAAGGCCAGGATCGTCGGCATCGCCACCTTCAAGGTGACCAACCCCGGTGCCGCCGTCGTCTACTTCGACACCGCCACCGCGCAGCGCGAACTGCTCGGCGCCACCGGCCGGTTCACCAACATCAACCTCTCCGCCGCCACCGGTGTCACCAACGACACGCTCAAGCGGAACGTCATCGCCTCGATCGGCGCCGGCGCGTACAAGGTGCAGACACAGAAGGAGTACTCCGACGAGAACCGCTCCGGCGTCGGCTCCTTCATGAACGTCATCAAGTACGCCATGCTCGGCTTCGCCGGGATCGCCTTCCTGGTCGGCATCTTCCTGATCATCAACACCTTCTCCATGCTGGTCGCCCAGCGCACCCGCGAGATCGGCCTGATGCGGGCGATCGGCTCGTCCCGCAAGCAGGTCAACCGGTCCGTCCTGGTCGAGGCGACCCTGCTCGGCGTCTTCGGCTCGATCCTCGGCGTCGGCGCGGGCGTCGGCCTCGCGGTCGGCCTGATGAAGCTCATGTCGGCGGCGGGCATGGACCTGTCCACCCGCGACCTGACCGTCAAGGCGACGACCCCGGTCATCGGACTCGTGCTCGGTGTCGTGGTCACCGTCCTCGCCGCCTATCTGCCCGCCCGCCGGGCCGGCAAGGTCTCCCCGATGGCCGCGCTGCGCGACGCCGGTACGCCGGCGGACGGCAAGGCCGGTCTCGTCCGCGGCATCATCGGCCTGGTCCTCACCGGCGCCGGAACCTTCGCGCTCTTCACGGCGGCCAATGCCGACAAGGCGAGCGACGGTTCGCTGGTGCTGGGCGCGGGGGTCGTCCTGACCCTGATCGGGTTCGTCATCATCGGCCCGCTGCTCGCGGGCGGTGTGGTCCGGGTGATCAGCGCGGTGCTGCTGCGCTTCTTCGGCCCCGTCGGACGGATGGCGGAGCGCAACGCGCTGCGCAACCCGCGCCGCACCGGAGCCACCGGCGCGGCCCTGATGATCGGCCTCGCCCTGGTCGCCTGCCTGTCGGTGGTCGGCTCGTCCATGGTCGCCTCCGCGACCGACGAGCTCGACAAGTCGGTCGGCACCGACTTCATCATCCAGGGCAACCAGCGGATCGTCCCGCAGGCGGCGAAGGCCATCGAGACGACGCCCGGCCTGTCCCGCGTCACGCACTACCGCGACATCGAGGCCAGGCTCACCACCCCCGACGGCTTCTCGGACAGCGACGGCGTCACGGCTGCCGACCCCACCTACGCGCAGGACCTGCACCGCAAGACGACGGCCGGTGAACTGACCGCCGCCTACGGCAAGGACTCCATGTCCGTCGGCTCGGAGTTCGCCACCAAGCACCACGTCAAGCTCGGCGACACCCTGACCGTCGCCTTCAAGGGCGGCAGCACGGCGAAGCTCAAGGTCGCCGCGATCACCGACGACGACGTGGTCATCGACCAGGGCGCGCGGTACGTCAGCACCGAGACCATGCGGAAGTACCTCCCGGCCGACCGGATCCCGCCGGACCAGATCATGTTCGCCAGCGCCAAGGACGGCCAGGAGAAGCAGGCGTACGCGGCCCTGAAGAAGTCCATGGAGCCCTACCCGCAGTACCAGGTCCGCGACCAGACCGACTACAAGCAGGAGCTCAAGGACCAGATCGGCCAGCTCCTGAACATGGTCTACGGCTTGCTCGGCCTCGCGATCGTCGTCGCCGTCCTCGGCGTGATCAACACCCTCGCCCTGTCGGTGGTGGAGCGGACGCGGGAGATCGGCCTGATGCGCGCCATCGGGATGTCCCGCCGCCAGCTGCGCCGCATGATCCGCCTGGAGTCGGTCGTCATCGCCCTCTTCGGCGCGCTGCTCGGCCTCGGCCTGGGCATGGGCTGGGGCGCCACCGCCCAGAAGCTCCTCGCCCTGGAAGGCCTGAAGGTCCTGGAGATCCCCTGGCCGACCATCATCGGGGTCTTCATCGGCTCGGCGTTCGTGGGCCTGTTCGCCGCCCTGATCCCGGCGTTCCGGGCGGGCCGGATGAACGTACTGAACGCCATCGCCACCGATTAGCCGGCAGCAGCAGCCGCGAAGCCACCGTGTACGGGGGTTACGGGGGACGGGCCCGGCCCAGGAGGACCTCACCTCCTGGGCCGGGCCCGCGGTCGTACGCCGTGCGTCAGGTGTGTCCGGTGCGCCGCTCCAGGAGTACGTAGCCGTAGGCGGCGCCCAGGACGTCGTACGCGGCGCGCGGGTGCAGCCGGCCGGCGTACGCCTGGACGTCCTCGGTCGAGTGGTCGGAGTCGTCGAGGGCGATGAAGTCCGGGGTGACACCGCCGGTGTCGCCCATCCACAGGACCCGGCAGCGCGCGACGAGCCGACTGCTCGGGCCGACGTTCACCTCGACGCTCGCCCCGTCCGGGACACGCGCCAGCAGCCGTTCGACGGCACTCACGCGCGTGGGCTTGCGATACGCGGCGCTCTCGCCCAGCACGGACAGCGGGAGCGAGGTGGTCAGCGCGAGCGCCGCCGCGACGACGGCCGTGGGCAGGTGCCACGCGTACGAGCGCAACCACGGGCGCGGGCTCCGGCGGGCGCGGAAGAGCGCGTCGGCGAGGGCCAGGGAGAGGACCGGCATCAGGACGGCGCTGTAGTGCCAGTCGGTGCCCCAGTAGTGCGGGTCGGAGGAGAGGAAACGCCAGCCCAGGGTCGGCAGGGCGACCAGGAGGAGCGGGGAGCGTGGGGCCAGCAGACCGGTGGTGGGGATCAGCAGCCAGGCGAGGGTGCGGAGTTTGGTGTCCAGGCCGTCGAGGGGATCACCGCCGGCCTTGTCCCAGTAGGGGTAGGTGTCCGCGGTGCTGAACGCCGGGATCACCACCATGAAGGTGAGCACCGCGGCCAGCACTCCGAGGGCGGCGACCCCGAGCGCGCACAGGGCCGTACGCGGGGCGGCCTTCCGGGCACGCCCGGCGACGACCAGGCCGATCGCGGCCAGGGTGAGCCCGAGGTCCTCCTTGACGAGGACCAACGGGAGCGGCCACAGGAGCGCCGCGCGCCACCGTCGGTCCAAGACCGCTTCCAGGGCGAAGGCGATCAGCGGGACGGCGAAGCAGATCTCGTGGAAGTCGAAGTCGACGGCGCGCTGGATCCCCCACGACAGCCCGTACGCGAGGCCCAGCGCGAGTCCCCGCGAGCGGCCGAGGAGCCGCGCGGCGGCGCGGGTGACCGGCACGACGGACAGCGCCAGCAGTGCCGCCTGGGCGACGAGGAGGGTGACCGGGGTCGGAAAGAGGCGGTACACGGGCGCGAGCAGGGCGGTGACCGGGCTGAAGTGGTCGCCGAGGACGTTGGTGCCCGGGCCCTTGAGATCGGCGACGGGGGCGCGCAGGTGGGCGTAGGCGCGGACGGCCTGCTCGAAGATGCCGAGGTCCCAGGAACGGGTCGCCAGATGCCGCCAGCGGCAGACCGACAGGGTCGCGTACGCGGCGAAGAGCAGGACCGCCAGGATCTGGGGGTCGCGGGGGCGCCGGTCACGGACGGGAACGGCCGTGACCGGCGGGAGTATGGGGGCGCTGTCGGTCCTTGGGGCGGCGGCGGTGGCGGTGTCGGCGGGGGTCTTCGAGCTCATGCGGCTCCCGGTACGTGATCACGTGTCACGGGGTATACGCGGGGGACGTGGGGAGCGGTTGACGGTTGAGGGTGTGGTGCGGCTCACTTCCAGCGGGAAACACGGCCCCGCGCCCCTGGGACGGGGCCCCGCCCCGATTCCCCGCCCGGCCGGGACCCGTCCACCTCTTGCGTCTCACAGGGAGCGCGGCGCCGTCGTAGGCTGGACAACCCCGGCCCGTCGAGACGTGTCGGGCGGTTCGCGTTGCCCTCTCTTCGGGATGGAAGCCCTTCATGAGCCTGCACGGTCTGCTCGACGCCGTCGTCAAGGACGCCGCCCTCGTGGAAGCGGTGAAGGCCGCCACCGACGGCAACCGGATGCACATCGACCTGGTCGGCCCGCCCGCCGCCCGCCCCTTCGCGGTGGCGGCCCTGGCCCGCGACGCGGGCCGCCCCGTACTGGCCGTGACGGCCACGGGACGCGAGGCCGAGGACCTGGCCGCCGCGCTCAGATCCCTCCTCCCGGCGGACACGGTCGTGGAGTACCCGTCGTGGGAGACGCTCCCGCACGAGCGGCTCTCCCCCCGGTCGGACACGGTCGGCCGCCGTCTCGCCGTGCTGCGCCGCCTGGCGCACCCGCGCCCCGACGACCCCGAGACCGGCCCGGTGTCGGTCGTCGTCGCCCCGGTCCGCTCGGTGCTGCAGCCGCAGGTCAAGGGCCTGGGAGACCTGGAGCCGGTCGCGCTGCGGACGGGCCAGAGCGCCGACCTGGGCGGGATCGTCGAAGCGCTCGCGGCAGCCGCGTACGCCCGGGTCGAGCTCGTCGAGAAGCGCGGCGAGTTCGCCGTACGCGGCGGCATCCTGGACGTCTTCCCGCCCACCGAGGAGCACCCCCTCCGAGTGGAGTTCTGGGGCGACGACGTCGAGGAGATCCGTTACTTCAAGGTCGCCGACCAGCGTTCCCTCGAGGTCGCCGAGCACGGCCTGTGGGCGCCGCCCTGCCGCGAACTGCTCCTGACGGACGAGGTGCGCGAGCGGGCGGCCCGGCTCGCCGAGGAACATCCCGAGCTGGGCGAACTGCTCGGCAAGATCGCCGAGGGCATCGCCGTGGAGGGCATGGAGTCGCTGGCCCCGGTCCTCGTCGACGACATGGAGCTGCTGCTCGACGTCCTGCCCAAGGGCTCGATGGCCGTCGTCTGCGACCCGGAGCGGGTACGGACGCGGGCCGCGGACCTGGTGGCGACCTCGCAGGAGTTCCTGCAGGCGTCCTGGGCGGCGACGGCCGGGGGCGGCGAGGCCCCCATCGACGTCGGCGCGGCCTCCCTGTGGGCCATCGCGGACGTCCGTGACCGGGCGCGCGAGCTGGACATGATGTGGTGGTCGGTGTCGCCGTTCGCGGCCGACGAGGAACTGGACGCGGACACCCTCAAGCTCGGCATGCACGCCCCCGAGACCTACCGCGGCGACACGGCCAGGGCACTCGCCGACACCAAGGGCTGGCTCGCGGACGGCTGGCGCACGGTGTACGTCACCGAGGCGCACGGCCCCGCCGCCCGTACCGTCGAGGTCCTCGGCGGCGAGGGCATCGCGGCCCGCCTCGACGCGGAGCTGACCGCGCTGACGCCCGCCGTGGTGCAGGTCGCGTGCGGTTCGATCGACTTCGGCTTCGTGGACACGGCGCTCAAGCTGGCGGTCCTGACGGAGACCGACCTCTCCGGCCAGAAGGCGGCCGGCAAGGACGGCGCGCGCATGCCGGCCCGCCGCCGCAAGACCATCGATCCGCTCACCCTCGAAGCGGGCGACTACATCGTGCACGAGCAGCACGGTGTCGGCCGCTACATCGAGATGGTGCAGCGGACCGTCCAGGGCGCGACCCGCGAATACCTGGTGGTGGAGTACGCCCCCGCCAAGCGCGGCCAGCCCGGCGACCGCCTCTACATCCCCACCGACCAGCTGGAACAGATCACCAAGTACGTCGGCGGCGAGGCCCCCACCCTGCACCGCCTGGGCGGCGCCGACTGGACGAAGACCAAGGCGCGCGCCAAGAAGGCGGTCAAGGAGATCGCGGCGGACCTGATCAAGCTGTACAGCGCGCGGATGGCGGCCCCGGGGCATGCCTTCGGTTCCGACACCCCTTGGCAGCGCGAACTCGAGGACGCCTTCCCGTACGCGGAGACCCCCGACCAGCTCACGACCATCGCCGAGGTCAAGGAGGACATGGAGAAGACGGTCCCGATGGACCGCCTGATCTGCGGCGACGTGGGCTACGGCAAGACGGAGATCGCGGTCCGCGCGGCCTTCAAGGCGGTGCAGGACGGCAAGCAGGTCGCGGTCCTGGTGCCGACGACGCTGCTGGTGCAGCAGCACTTCGGGACGTTCTCCGAGCGCTACTCGCAGTTCCCGGTGAACGTCCGCGCCCTGTCCCGCTTCCAGACCGACACGGAGGCGAAGGCCGTCCTGGAGGGTCTGCGGGACGGCGCGGTGGACGTCGTCATCGGCACCCACCGGCTGTTCTCCGCCGAGACGAAGTTCAAGGACCTGGGCCTGGTCATCGTCGACGAGGAGCAGCGCTTCGGCGTCGAGCACAAGGAGCAGCTGAAGAAGCTGCGCGCGAACGTCGACGTCCTGACGATGTCGGCGACCCCGATCCCCCGCACGCTGGAGATGGCGGTGACGGGCATCCGCGAGATGTCCACGATCACGACTCCGCCCGAGGAGCGGCACCCGGTGCTGACCTTCGTCGGCCCGTACGAGGAGAAGCAGATCGGCGCGGCCGTCCGCCGCGAACTGCTGCGCGAGGGCCAGGTCTTCTACATCCACAACCGGGTCGAGTCGATCGACCGGGCGGCGGCGCGGCTGCGTGAGATCGTCCCCGAGGCGCGTATCGCGACGGCGCACGGCCAGATGGGGGAGCAGGCTCTGGAGCAGGTGGTCGTCGACTTCTGGGAGAAGAGGTTCGACGTGCTGGTGTCGACCACGATCGTCGAATCCGGCATCGACATCTCCAACGCCAACACGCTGATCGTGGAGCGCGGCGACAACTTCGGCCTCTCGCAGTTGCACCAGCTGCGCGGCCGGGTGGGCCGGGGCCGTGAGCGCGGCTACGCCTACTTCCTGTACCCGCCGGAGAAGCCCCTGACGGAGACCGCGCACGAGCGGCTCGCGACCATCGCCCAGCACACGGAGATGGGCGCGGGCATGTACGTGGCGATGAAGGACCTGGAGATCCGCGGCGCGGGCAATCTGCTCGGCGGTGAGCAGTCGGGTCACATCGCGGGCGTCGGTTTCGACCTGTACGTGCGGATGGTCGGCGAGGCGGTGGCGGACTACCGGGCCTCCCTGGAAGGCGGCGTCGAGGAGGAGCCGCCCCTGGAGGTCAAGATCGAGCTGCCGGTCGACGCGCACGTCCCGCACGACTACGCGCCGGGCGAGCGGCTGCGTCTGCAGGCCTACCGCGCCATCGCCTCCGCCAACACGGAGGAGGACGTCAGGGCCGTACGCGAGGAACTCACCGACCGCTACGGCAAGCTGCCCGAGCCGGTGGAGAACCTGCTCCTGGTGGCGGGCCTGCGGATGCTCGCGCGGGCGTGCGGTGTCGGCGAGGTGGTGCTCCAGGGCAACAACATCCGCTTCGCGCCGGCGGAGTTGCGCGAGTCCCAGGAACTCCGGCTCAAGCGGCTCTACCCGGGCACGGTCATCAAGCCGGCCGCCCACCAGCTTCTGGTCCCCCGCCCGAAGACGGCGAAGGTGGGCGGAAAGCCGCTGGTCGGGCGGGAGTTGCTGGGGTGGACCGGGGAGTTCCTGGCGACGATTCTCGGGTCGTAGGGGGCGCGCGGTTCGTAGGGGGCGCGCGGTTCGTAGGGGTCGCGCGGGTCGTAGGGGTCGGCGTGGCCGGTGGTGGAGGCCGGGGTCACGCCGACGGTGGCTGGAACAGCATTCCCGTCAGGGTGCGGAAGACCTCCTCGGGGTCCTGGTCGCCGACCGCGCCGTCCAGGTTGTGGCCGAGGAGCAGCGTGGCGAAGCCGTGGGCCAGGGACCAGGCGGCGACTCCGGCGAGGCGGGGGTCGATGCCGGGTTCCGGCACCCGGTCGGAGACGGCCCGACGCAGGCGGTCCGCGGTCAGGGCGCGGGCCGTGGCCAGCTCCAGGTCGTTCTCGCGCAGCAGCTCAGGCGTGAACATCACCTGGAAGTGCGCGGGGTGCTCACGCGCGAAGCGTACGTAGTGGACGCCCGCGTCCCGCAGGTCCGTGGCCTCGGCGAGCGTGGCCGCCAGCAGCGCGTGGCCCTCGGCCGCGATCGCGGTGAGCAGGCCGGTGCGGTCCTTGAAGTGGTGGGCCGGAGCCGCGTGCGAGACGCCCGCCCGGCGGGCCAGGTCGCGCAGACTCAGTGCGGACGGGCCTTCGGTGGCGATGACGTCGAGCGCGGCGCTCAGGATCGCGCGACGTAGATCGCCGTGGTGGTAGGGGCGTTGGGGAGTGGTCTTCACGGTCTCCATGGTCAGCAGCGTACGCCGAATCTAGTCATTGACAAGTTTGGCGAGGTCGGGCAATCTTGTCAGTGTCAAGTTATCGCGTGAGTGGGAACGGGACGAGGGGGTTCGTCATGTCGGAGCACGGTAGTGAGGTCGGCGGGATGATTCAGGGGGACGGGGCCGCCGGTGTGGAGGCCGGGGTCGAGCTCGGCGAGGTGCGCCGGCTGTGGCACCTGCTGGAGCCCCTGCACGCGGTGCTCTATTACGCGCCGGAGGTCTTCGAGGAGGCGGCCGCGCTCGGCTACGGGACGGGGGAGCGCTGGCCGACCTACTTCCCCCTCCGCGCCGCCCCGTTGGGTGCGGTCGGGAGCGAGCGCGTGTCCTCCGCCTTCTACAGCTTCAGTCCGCGGATGGTCGCCGCGCACATGGACTCCGCGTGGCTCACCGCGAGCCCCGCGGACGTGCTGAAGGCGAGGGAGCAGGGCATGGACCGGGCGTACCGGGCGATATTCGGGGACCGTGCGGCGAGCCCCGAACTCGTCGAGGCCGCCGGGCTGTTGCGCCGCGTCGCCGAATTCGCGAACACCGCCGGCCGCCCCATGGCCGCGGCCAACGCGGAGTTGGCGTGGCCGACCGCCCCGCACCTCCAGTTGTGGCATGCGGCGACGATCCTGCGCGAGCACCGCGGCGACGGCCACCTCGCGGCGCTGCTCGTCGCCGGGCTCGACCCCGTCGAAGCGCTCGTCTCCTTCGCGGCGATCGGAGCGGCCTCGGTCGAGCGCTTCGAGAGCCGCGGCTGGAGCCCGGCGGAGTGGCGGGCCGCCCGTGAACGCCTCGTCTCGCGCGGCCTCGTCACCGAATCCGGCACCGCCACACTCGCGGGCCGCGACCTGCGCGCCGAGGTCGAACGCCACACGGACGAACTGGCCGCCGCTCCCTGGCGCACCCTCACCCCGGCCGAGCGGAGCCGACTGGCCGAGCTGCTCGGCGAGTTCTGGGTCGCGGTGCTGGGCTCGGGGCTGCTGCCTTCGGAGTCCACGCTGGGGATCGGGAAGGTGTGAGTGGAGGTGTGAGCGTGCGGGGCGCCGGGCGCGAGTGAAGCCGCCCGCGGGAGTCGGGCCTCGCGGACGGCCTCGGTGCCACGGCCGATCGGTGGGTGTGTCGCGCCTCGCGCGGCTCCGCGTCTCTGCCTCTACGGCTGGTCGGGCCGGTCGGTCGGTTCGCGGTCCATGCCCGTCGCGCCCTCGATCCTCCGCTGGGCGTCGTCGACCTGGTCCGTGTACTTGTTGCCCGTCTTCTCGTTGATCTCCCGTTCTCCGGCGTCGGACATGTCCTTGCCTTTGGACTTCGCATGATCCTTGAATCTGTCGAAGATGCCCATGCGGGAGCTCCTTCCGGAGGTGTGTCACCACCGACGATACGCCCGGCGTGCACCTATTGCCCGTTGAGTGCGGGTATGGGCCGGGCATACCCGCCGCTACCGTGGGCACCAGGGAAACGCGCCCTGTACAGGGCGGACCCGGGGAGCAAGGGGAGGGGCGTCGTGGTGCGTCTGAGGGGTGGGGCGGCGGCTGCCGCATTGGTGGTGTTGGTCGTCGGCGCGGGGGTCAGTGGCTGCAAGAAGGACACCACGGGCTCCGCCGGCTCGCAGGGTACGGCGGCCGGCGGTGCCGCGCTCACCGCCGTGGACTCGCTGGCCGTCAAGGGGCGCGCGCCCAAGACGGGGTACAGCAGGGCGAGGTTCGGCACGGCATGGGCCGACACGGACTCCAACAAGTGCGACACCCGCGACGACATCCTCAAGCGGGACCTGAAGAACGTGAAGTTCACCGGCGGCACCTGCAAGGTGGTCTCCGGGACGCTCGACCCGGACCCGTACTCCGGTAAGGAAGTGACGTACAAGCGTGGTCGCAGCATGGTGGACATAGACCACCTCGTCGCGCTCTCGGACGCCTGGCAGAAGGGCGCCAAGTACTGGGACGCGAGCAAGCGGATAGCCCTGGCCAACGATCCGCTCAACCTGCTGTCCGTCGACGCGAGCACCAACCGCAGCAAGGGTGACGGCGACACCGCGACCTGGCTCCCGCCCAACAAGGGGTACCGCTGCGCGTATGTGGCCGCGCAGGTGGCCGTGAAGAAGAAGTACGGGCTGTGGGTCACCAGCGGGGAGAAGGCCGCGATGAAGAAGGCGCTCTCCGAGTGCCCCGGCCAGAAGCTCCCCTCGGGCGGCAACCCCACCCAGGCACCCAAGCGGTTCACCGCGAACTGACGCCGGTTCATGTCGGTCCCGCGTCAGCGACGCCCGGCGCGCCACGCAGCGACCGGAGCCGATGCCTGCGGACGGTGGGCGGGCTTCGGGGTCCTGTCCGTGCTCGTGCGGCCAGTTGATGTCGATGCTCGGATCCCGGGTACCGGCGTCCTCGGCGAACAGCGCGCCGCTGCACGCGACGAGCCCTTCGACGTCGTCCGGTTCGGCCCTGCGGACGATCACCGCATGCCGTTGATCACTCATGGGCTGTGACACTAACGGCGGGTACTGCCATGACGGGCGACATCCACAGGTGGGGGATGTCGCGGGGAAGGGTGCTCGACCGGTTCCCGCGGCGACAATGCATCAATGCGCATCCGAGCAGTCCACATCGACGAACTGCCCCTCCTTCAGGACATCGAGCGGGCCGCCGGGCGATGCTTCGCCGACATCGGCATGCCGGAGATCGCCGACGACGAGCCCCTCCCGGTCACCGACCTCGCCCACTATCAGCGTGCCGACCTGGCCTGGGTCGCGGCCGACGAGGCCGACAGGCCGGTGGCGTACCTCATCGCGGAACACGTCGACGGCAACCTGCACATCGAGCAGGTGTCGGTGCACCCGGACAGTGCGCGGCGCGGCATCGGACGGTCGCTGCTGGACCATGCCGGCCACCGGGCCGCGGCTGAGGGGATGCCCGCTCTGACCCTCACCACCTTTGCCGACGTCCCCTGGAACGCGCCCTACTACGTGCGCTGCGGCTTCCGGTTCCTGGACGACGGCGCGCTCGGCCCCGGGCTCCAGGACATCCGCCGACGCGAGGCCGCCCACGGCCTGGAGCGCTGGCTGCGGGTCTGCATGCGCCGGCGTCTGTGACCTCCGGGTCTGTTACGCCTCCGCGGCGAACAGCTCTTCCGCGGTGGTGACCGTGAGGGCCCGGTCGAACCAGGTCCCCAGCAGCTCCAGGTCGGTGCAGCCGTTGACGCGCTCGCGGGCGGACTCGGGGATGTCGATGGCGCGGAGATCGAGGATGCGGAGGATGTCCTCGGCACGGCCCTCGGCACGGCCCTCGATCCGGGTTTCCTCGATGAGGGTGCCGCTGCCGGGGAAGCGGCTGGGGCGCAGGGTCATCAGGTGCCTCCAGAATGCGCGGCTCTGGGTGTTGCCCAGGCCGATCTCGGTGTATTCCGCCCAGTCCTGCGCGGTCTCGCCTCCGATGTTGGCGAGCGCCGTCGCCAGTGCCTCCAGTATCGCAGGGAGGGCGGGGTCGTTGGCGTGGGCGAGCGCGGAGAAGACGGCGAGTGCCAGGTCTTCGGCCGCCTCGTCCGGGTCGATGATCGTGGGGAGGTTCTCGGGGCCCAGGACCAGTGGGAAGACCGCGATGCTGGTGTGGGCGGGCAGGCCGATGCGGATGGGCTGCGCGGCCCAGGACGCGGTGGGCTTGTCCTGGCAGACGACGAGCAGGACGGGCGGCAGCTTGTATTCGGCGTAGAGGTACGCCAGGTAGTACGTCCAGCTGTTGAGCTTGTCCGGATCCGGTTTGCCTTGCGCCTCAACGGCGAGCAGGTAGCTTCCGCTGTCCGCCGTGTCGACGCGCATCAGGGTGTCCACGCGGCGCGCCATGGGTTTGATCTCGGTGAGATCGGTGTCCAGGAGCTGGATCGTGGTGGGTTCGGGTAAGGCGATGCCCGCTTTCGGGAGGGCCCGGGCGAACAGGGTCTATGTCCAGCGTGACCGGGAGAGGGGGAAGGTCAGCGCGTGACCGGCAGTGCCGCGGCGAACCGGTGGCCGTCGGCGCGGGTCTGGACCGGGAAGTCGACCTTGAGGGCGCCCTCCTGGCCCTCGACGGTCAGGTGGGTCACCACCTTGAGGCCCAGGAAGGTCTTCTTGGCCGCGCTCGCGGTGACGTACGGGCGGGGGAGGTTCATCAGCAACTTGCCCGGCTTGCCGCCCCGGTTGCCGTCGAAGAACAGGATCCGCTGGTTCGTCAGGACGATGTACATGGGGCGCGGGGTGACCGTCGCCATCACCGTTCCCGCGCTGAGGATGCCGACCACCGCCGCGGTGAGGGCCTGCTTGCGCACCGAGACCGTCCCGATGCCGGCCACGCTCGTGAGTTCGACCTGCTCACCCTGGAGCAGCAAGGGGGCCGAGATCTCCAGCAGTTGTCTGGCGCGACGGGCGTTGAGTGCCACGGGTGGGGCTCCTGGTGACGGTGAGGTGACGGTGACGGCGATGGGATGGATTGTTTCAAGCCACGGGAAAGGTGGGACGCCACCCTCCACAAGGCGAACTCAAGTTCGAGTCATGGACCGGTCAAGGTCGGTCATCGGAGGGTCAAGCCGGCGCCCGTATGCGCTGTTTGGGCGGTGTGTTCCCACAGTCTTCCCACACCTGACCAAAAACCGTCTCCAACCACCCACTTACCATCCGCTCCATGCCGACCGACGCATCCCTCCCACCCCCCGACTTCGAGCTCGCCTCCGCCTTCCCGGAGGTCGGCTGGTTGCGGCAGGCGACCGCCGGGCGGGACTGGGCGGGGATCAGGCGGTACGCCGACGGGCTGCCGCAGGGCACCGACCGGGCGTTCCTCGTCCGGGTCGTCGCCGAGGTGCCCGGCGTCGAGCACTTCCTGCGGGAAGTCGTGGCCGCCGCCCCCGACGACGTGCTGGCTCTCACGACGCTCGGGACCCGCGAGATCGAGATCGGCTGGGAGATCCGCAGCAGCGCGCGCGCCGAGCACGTCAGCCGGGAGCAGTTCCGGCAGCTGCACGAGCACCTGCGGCAGGCCGAGCAACTGCTCATCCGGGCCACCGCCCTCGACCCGTCCCACGACGCGGCCTGGGCCGCGCGCCTGACCACGGCGATGGGACTGCAACTCGGTCAGAACGAGGCGCGGCGGAGGTACGACCGACTGGCCGCGTACCACCCGCACCACTTGACCGGGCAGGCCCGGCTGCTCCAGCAGCTGTGTCCCAAGTGGAGCGGGAGCTGGGAGGCGGTACACGGGTTCGCCCGCGAGTGCCTGCTCAACTCGCCCGAAGGGTCGCTCAGCGGTGGTCTGGTGGCGGAGGCGCACCTGGAGCGCTGGCTCGATCTGCCCTCCGCGGGGAGTGAGCGGACCGACTATCTGCGCCAGGCCCACGTCCACGCCGAACTCGTCGAGGCCGCCGAACGGTCCGTCCTGCACCCGTACTACCGACCCGCGTACGGGTGGGTCACCATCCAGGGTGTCTTCGCCGCACTCTTCTCGCTGACCGGGGACACCGCGCGCGCCGCCGCGCACTTCCGCGCCCTGGGGAACCTGGCCTCCGAGTACCCGTGGAGCTACCTCGGCAAGCCCGCGGACGCATACGTCAAACACCGTTCCGCCGCCCTCGGAAGAGGCTGAGCGGATGCCGAACAAGACAGGCAGAGGCAGACGATGAGCCAGGGCATCCATCACACCGAGGTGGACGGCATACCCACCCTCTTCGCGTACGCCACCGGGCCCATGCGTGCCGGACTGGTCTTCCGCGTCGGCGTCGCCGACGAGACGCTCGCCGGGGCCGGGATCACCCACCTCGTCGAACACCTGGCGCTGCATCGCCAGGGCCTGGCCGACTACCACTTCAACGGCGCGACCAAGGCCGCGTTCACCCACTTCCACGTGGAGGGCGCGGAGCACGAAGTCGTCGCCTACCTCGACGGCGTGTGCACCTCCCTCCTCGACCTGCCCATGGAGCGGCTGGAGACCGAGAAGGAGATCCTGCGCACCGAGGAGGCGGGCCGGGAGCCCGGACAGCTGCCGCTGTGGCGGTACGGGGCACAGGGGTACGGGCTGGTCAGCTACCCGGAGTGGGGCGTTCGGGGGCTGCGGCCGGACGACGTACGGGCGTGGGCGGGGACCTGGTTCACCCGGGACAACGCCGTGCTGTGGATCGCGGGGGAGCGGCTGCCGGCCGGGCTCTCGCTCAAACTGCCCGGCGGCCGGCGGCACCCCATGCCCGCCGTCACCTCCGCCCTCCCCACCGCTCCCGCCTACTTCTCCGACGGCAAGGGCGGCGTCCTGCTCGACGCCGTCGTCACCGACACCACCGCCGCCCGGCTCTACGCCGGTGTCCTGGAACGCGAACTCTCCCGCTCCCTGCGCCAGGAGGGCGGCTACTCCTATACGGCGGCCGCCGACTACGCCCCCCGCCGGGACGGTTTCGCGACCGTCACCGCCTTCGCGGACGCCCTGCCCGCCAAACAGGACGCGGTCCTCGGAGGGTTCGTCGACGTGCTCGCGGGGCTGCAGGTCGGCCGGATCGCGCAGGCCGACCTGGAGGCCGTACGCGGCCGCAGCGACGCCACGCTGACCGCGCCCGACGCGGCCGTACGGCGGCTGCCGGGCGCGGCGGAGGACCTGCTCGCCCACCGTCCGCCGCGCGGACTCGACGAACTGCGCGCCGAGCTGTGGGCGGTGACGCCGCAGCAGGTGCACGCGGTGGCGCTGGAGGCCGCCGGGACGGCGCTGCTGCAGGCTCCCTCGGGGCACAAGGCCGACTGGGCCGGCTACACGGCGGCCCCGACCACTTCGTCGTACGCCGTCACCGGCACGCGGTTCGAGGCCGTACGCAAGGGCGGGCCGGCCATGGTCGTCGGGGGCGAGGGTGTCAGCCTGACGGCGGGCGGCGAGGCGGCCACCGTGCTCTACCGCGCGTGCGCCGCCCTGCTCAGCTGGCCCGACGGCGGGCGCCGGCTCATCGGCACCGACGGGCTGTCCGTGGAGGTGGAGCCGGGCGAGTACGGGATCGACGCGCACACCATGGCGACCATCGACGCGGCGGTGCATCCGAGTGCGGTGGTGCACCTGCCGCCCCGGCAGCAGCGGCAGTCGGCGGGTGCCGCTTCGGCGGGGGATGCCAGGGGATCCGCCGGTGCGGTTCAGCAGAAGACAGTGGCGCGGCGTACCGGCGGGCAGACGGCGATGCTCGTCATCTTCGGGGTGCTCGCGGGGCTGTGGTCCCTCCTGGCCCTCTCGTACACCGTCTTCGGCTTCTCGGACCCGGAGACCAGCACCGGGGAATGGGCCGCTCTCGCCGTCTTCCTCTGGGCCGTCGGGGCACTGCTGGCCTGGCCGGCCGTCAGAGTGGTGCGAAGCACCCGGCGGGGGTGAACCACCCGGCGCCTCGACCCCGTACGGGGACGCGGGTCTCCGGGTGACCTCAGCGCAGATACGGGTTGCCCGGCGCCGGACCCGGCAAGGGCCCCGGCACCAGACCCGCGTTCGCCGCGGCGTACTTCGGCGTGCGCTTGTCGA
The DNA here is from genome assembly GCF_036227505.1 of Streptomyces sp. NBC_01450. NCBI lineage: Bacteria > Bacillati > Actinomycetota > Actinomycetes > Kitasatosporales > Streptomycetaceae > Streptomyces > Streptomyces sp. NBC_01450. The sequence goes on from NZ_CP109480.1 coordinate 6,738,540, forward strand.
ACAGCGCGAACAACAGCAGCCAGACCGCCATCGCCAGGGTGAAGATGACGACCGCGCCGAAGATGAGATCGCCCGCGTCCGACTCGATGGTCGTCCACAACAGCGTCACCAGCTCGTACAGCGCGAACGCGGTGAAGGCGCCCCAGTCCGAGCCCCGGCCGCGGCGGATCGCCACATACAGGAACGGCACCCACACCAGCAGCCCCAGCGACACGATCACCAGAACCGACCACGCGAGCCGCTGTGCCCAGCCGGCTTCCAAGCGCTTGCCCATGCCCATCACACCCCCCGAGCACTCACCAGCGCCCTACGAGCCCCCCCCCGAGATGTTTCCCGGGCTCCGAGAAACATCTCGGGGTGTCATGTTCCCACCCGATGGGTCATGCGTGCTGGTGTTCGCCCTTCAGGGACGTCACGATCTGGGCCGCCAGCTTCTTGGCCGTGGCGGCGCCGTTGTCGTGCCCGTCCGTGGACATGACGCTGACGACGTCGGTGCCCGCGCGCACGGCGATCAGGGTCGTGCCGTTCTCCCAGGCGCTGTCGGTCAGGGTGATGGTGTACGCGGCGTCGCCCAGGCCGGGCGTGGTGGCGCCGGTGGCCTTCACCTTGCTGTGCGTCTGGGAGTCGGTGAAGGTCGCGCACGTGGTCGCGGCCTTCTCCAGGTTCGTCAGCACGGTCGTCGAGGTCGTGCCGCGGTAGGTGTCGACCTCCTGGGCGATGTCCTCGGAAGTGTTCTTGCTGATGTAGTCGTTCTGGGCGAAGGACACCCCCGAGTCGCCGGTGATCGTTATCCAGCTGGTGCCGCCCAGCAGGGAGCAGTCCGGCTTCGGCGCGGGGGAGGAGCTCGGCGGGGCGTACGTGGTGCCGGAGTCACGCGCGCCGCTCGGGTCGACCGCGAAACCGGCGGCGAAGAAGGACGCGGGCGCCAGTGCCTTCTTGAGCTGCGCGCCCGTCAGCAGACCGGCGTTGGGGTCCTTGGCCGGCTTCGTCTTGGCGGACGAGGGCTGGGCGGTGGTTCCGGAGGAGCAGGCCGCCAGGGCCAGCGGGAGCACGGCTGCGGCGAGCAGCGCCTTGGCCGCGCGGGAGGGGTGACGCATCGGGATGTCTGAGTCCTTCTTCGAGAAGTGGTGCTGTTGAGCCGAGCGGACTCTATGGGTGCACAGGCCATCCACAGGCATGCATGCGTCAAAGATCACTAAAAGAGGGAGTCGATCGGCCCGGGGTTCCGTGGACTGCCCATGTTTTGCCGTGCCTTGAGGGATTCTTGTGGCGATCGAGGTGCGGGGTTTCCCGATCAAGGGGGTGGTGTCGGTTACCGTGCGATCCGCCCCGCGCGCCGGGGGCCGGTCACCCGCTCTCGTCGGTGAGCCGGGGATGGGCGCCGACGGGGCTCAAGCGTCGTGAACTGTCTTGGTTTGTTCTCTGTGTCCGCAAGTCCTGCGCGCTCCGTGCGCCGTGACGTGCGCGTGTCATGAATGGGGTGGGGATGTCCAGCCATCGGATGTCTAAGAAGGGCCGTTACATCGCTTGGGCGACGGCGGGAGCGGCCGTGGTCGCCGGGGCCGGGATCGCGGCGCAGACGTCGATGGCGGCGACCACCTGGCCCGCCCAGCGGACGTTCACGGGCCGCGCCTTCGACACCTGTGCCGCACCGTCGCTGACCGCGATGAAGGCCTGGCACACCGGCTTCTACGGAGCGGCCGCGGTGTACATCGGCGGCAAGAACCGCGGCTGCAGCCAGCCCAACCTCACCGCGTCCTGGGTGAAGTCGGTCAGCACGCTGGGCTGGAAGCTCATCCCGCTGTACGTCGGCGCCCAGCCGTCCTGCCAGACCGGCTCCAACCCGGAGAAGCTCACCGCGACCAACGCCGCCTCGCTCGGCGCCACCGACGCCGCGGACGCGGTGGCCAAGGCGTCCGCGCTGGGCATGAAGGCGGGCAGCCCGATCTACCTGGACATGGAGTCGTACGACATCACGAACGCGGCGTGCAACAAGGCCACGCTGACGTACGTACGCGCCTTCGACAAGGCGCTGCACGCCAAGACGTACCGGACCGGGTTCTACGGCTTCACCAGCTCCAGCGCCAAGGCCATCGCGACCGCGACCGACAAGACGGACCTGCCGGGCAACCTCTGGTACGCGCTGTGGGACAAGGCCAACACCACGACCTCGGACTGGCCGTGGGGCTCCACCCAGTTCACCGGCCACAGCCGCGCCCACCAGTACATGGTCAACAGCAAGGAGACCATCGGCGGTTACACGATCACCGTGGACCGCGACGCCTGGGACGCGCCGGTCGCCATCACGGGCTGACAGTCGAAGGTGCCGCAGACACAGCGCGCGAAGGCGGCGCGTGAGGCCACGCGGGAGTCGCGGCTCGCCGCCGGTGTGCGGGCGGTACTCCAGTGGCCGCGTGTACTGGGCGCCCAGGGGGTCGCGATGGTGGCCGGTGCCGTGACCGTCGCGGTCGCGGTCGCGGTCACCGGGTACTTCCTCTCCCGCACCGACACCAAGCCGAAGCCGTCCGACCCCCGGGCCCGCCACTACGAGGACGTCGACGTCTGCCTGCTGACCGGCGAGGACGGGATCACGGCCGGGACCACCGCGGCCGAGGTCTGGCAGGGCATGCGGGACGCGTCCCGCAAGACGCACGCGCGCGTGAGCCACGTGCCGGTGACCGGTGAGCAGTCGGCGGCCCACGCACGGGCCCACCTCGACGGACTGCTCCAGCGGTCCTGCGACGTGGTCCTCGTGACCGGGAAACCGGAGGTCACGGCCGCCACGCAGACCGCCCCGCAGCACCAGAAGGTCGACTTCGTGCTGGTGGGGGACGCCGGGACCGACGCCACGAGCGCCAAGAACATCACCGTGGCGCGCGTCGGCGACGGACTGCGCGCGGAGGTCGCCGGGGTCGTCGAGCGCGAGGCCGAGGCACGCGGTTAGCCGGGCCGGTACGACAGGACGCGATCGGCCGCGTCGGTGGATGCGAACGGTCGTACGAGCGGACGGTGGCCGTCCCACGTGTCACGGCGGCCGCGGCGGTATCTGAAGTCTCCGCGAATCGTTGGTCGAATGGCTGGCCGAGAGCCGGGCCACTGCCTAACATCGATCACCGCAAGACTTTGTGCACCGTCGCACAATCTCCTCGGGAGGTTTCCTTGCACCGCCGCCGTCGCACCGCGTTCGTCCTCTCCGCCGCGATCGTCGCCGCGGCCCCCCTTCTCACGGCGTGCGGCGGCGAGGCGCACCCAGGCGCCGCGGCCGTCGTCGGTGGTCAGCGGATCACGGTCGCGCAGTTGGAGAGCCGGGTGAACGAGGTGCGCTCGGCGCAGCGTGCCGCCATCAAGGACGAGACCCAGTACGAGCAGGCCATCGCCAAGACCGGCAGCCTCGCCCGCGCCACCCTGCACACCATGGTCCTCGACCAGGTCCTCGACCGGGCCGCCAAGGATGCGGGCGTGAGCGTCACCCGCGCGGACACCCAGCAGATGCGGGCGGAACTGGAGCAGCAGGCAGGCGGCGCGAAGGCGCTGGAGACGGCCTGGCTGCAGCAGTACGGGGTGGCGCCCCGGCGTCTCGACGACAACCTCCGTACCGAGATCGAGGCGCGGAAACTCGCCGCCGCGCTCGGTGCCGACATGAACACCACCGACGGCAAGGCCACGTTCTGGAAGGCCATGTCCGACGCGTCCAAGAAGCTGAACGTCGACCTGAACCCGCGCTACGGCGCCTGGGACGTCCAGAAGAGCAACGTCGATGTGAAGACTCCGTGGCTGCGGGAGGTCACACCGAACGGGACTCAGCAGACGGCGTAGCAGGTCAGAAGGCCTGCAGGAGCCCTGTAGAAGCCCTGCCTGTGGATAACTTCCGGGGGCGTCGGTGGCGTGGGTTACGTTCGTGGGGTGAACGCAACCAGCTCCGACGCCGCCGCCCAGGTTCCCGACCCCGGCCGTATCGTCCTGCTCACCACCAGCCACCGCGTCGCCCCCGGACTGCTGTCCTGGCCCGCCTGGCAGGTGCTGCGCGCCGCCGACCAGGTGCTGTGCGCGGACGGTGCGCATCCGCAGCTGCCGTATCTGCGCGAGGCCGGCATAAGCGTCGACGAGGCGTCCCCCGCTGCCCAGGACCTGGTGGACGCCTGCGCCGGCGGCCGCGTGGTGGTCGTCGTCGCCACCGGCGAGGGCGAGCCGCGCCTCACCGACGGCCTGGCCCGCCTCGCCGGCTCCGGCCGCATACAGATGCCGGACCTGGAGCTGCTCCCCGCCTCGTACGACCTGCCGGGCGCCCGCCTGCTCGACCTCGTCCAGGTCATGGACCGTATCCGCGTCGAGTGCCCCTGGTCGTCCCAGCAGACCCACAAGGGCCTCGCGAAGTACGGGATCGAGGAGGCATACGAGCTCGTCGAGGCGATCGAGGAGGGCGACCGGGACGAGCTCAGGGAGGAGCTCGGCGACGTTCTGCTCCAGGTCGTCTTCCACGCCAGGATCGCGGAGGAGGACGCGGAGACTCCCTTCTCCATCGACGACGTGGCGGGCGGCATCGTCACCAAGCTGATCCACCGCCACCCGCACGTGTTCGGCGACGAGACGGCCACGACCCCCGAGGAGGTCAAGGAGCACTGGCTGCGCACCAAGGCCGAGGAGAAGCGGCGGACGTCCGTGACGGAGGGAGTGCCACTGGGTCAGCCGGGCCTCGCCCTCGCGGCGAAGCTGGCATCGCGTGTGCGCACGGCGGGACTTGAGGTCGAACTGCCGCGCGGCGAAGGCGTGGGTTACGAACTGCTGGCCATCGCCGCCCGAGCGGAGGCCGAGGGAGTGGACCCGGAGGCGGCCCTGCGTGCGGCCGCGCGAGCTTATCGGGATGCGATCCGGGCGACGGAGACGGGCTGAAGCAGCGGCAGCAGCGGGAGTAGGGGGAGTGGGGGGAGTGGGGGGAGTGGGGGGGGGAGCGAGGGAAGTAGATGAGGGGGGACGGCCCTCAGGGTCATGTGGTCGGGGCGCGGCTTGTCGGGTTGTGCCAGTTGGGGTGGGGGCGGTCCAGGAGCCACTCCGCGGGGCCCAGCGGGCGGGTCCGGCCGGGGTCCGTGGGCGGGAGGAGGTCGTGGAAGATCCGTTCGGGCGGGGTACCGAGGGTGGGGAGGGCCCCGGCGATCTCCTCGACGAGCTGGGGCGGACCGGCGAGATAGACGTCGTGGTGGGCCCAGCCGGCGCGATTGCCCAGCGCGGTCAGCAGTCGCTCGGTGGCCTGGGCCTTGGGGCGGCCAGGGGCGGGGGTGATGAACGTGACGGCGAGACGGGGTAATTGGGACTGGAGACGTTCCACGGCCGACCGGTCGTAGAGGTACGAGGTGTCGCGGGCCACGAGGAACAGCCGGGCCTCGTGCGTGGCGTCGAGTCGCTGGAGCAGCGCCTTGACCGGGGCCCAGCCGGTACCGGCCGCGACGAAGGTCAGCGGCCGTTCCACCGGCGTCCGCAGGGTCAGACCGCCGCCGGGTGCGCCGAGCCGCAGAACGTCACCTTTCCGGGTCTGTCGGACCAGGGCGGTGGACAGCACCCCGTCCTCGACGCGGCTGACGTGCAGGTCGACGGTGTGGTCGACGCGGGGGGCGTTGCCGAGCGAGTACGGGCGCCAGATGCCCGGCAGGTGGGGGACGTTGACGCTGACGTACTGGCCGGGGGAGTAGCGGAGCCGGTGGTGCGGGCGGAGGGTCAGTACGACGAGGTCGTCGCCGTACGGGGTTCGGGACACGACCTCGGCGTCCCACCAGGGCGGTTCACCCTCGTGCTGTGCCTCCCACGCGCCCTGGAGCATGACGTTCGCGATCGCCCCGTACGCCTCGCCCCAGGCCTTCTCGGCCTCCGCGTTCCACGCCGACCCCGCGACGACGGCGAACGCGGCGATGAGGCTCGCCCCCACGGCGGCGTAGTGCTCCGGCTCGGCCAGGTACTTCCGGTGGTCCCGTCCCAGCTCCCGTAGATATCCCGGCAGCGTCGGATCCTCCAGCCGCTCCATCACATACGTGAGTGCCGCGAACAACCGGTCCCGCTGTCGCTCCATGTCCTCCGGGAAGTCCAGGGGGAAGAGCCCGCGGACGTCCGGGTTGTGCCGGAAGAGATGCGAGTAGAAGTACTTGACCGCGAACTCGGCCCGTCTCTCGACGACCGCGAAGCTGGATCTGAGTATTTCGGGGTCCACGGCGCGAATTAAGGGAGGTCGCGAGCCGTGGAGTCAAACAGCAGCCGATTCAGGGATGGCCTGGGGCGAAAGGGACATGCCCCGCGACATGCCCCGCGGCGTGCCCCGCGACGAGCCGCAGGCCCGTCGCCCAAGGGGCCCCTCGCCTCCGCCTCCCCTCCGCCTCCCCGCCCCTCCCCTCCCCTCCCTCCGGATACCGTCAGGGAGTGACCGATCAGCCGCCGCCGTTCAGCCCCGCTCCCGAACTCTTCACCTGGGAGTTCGCCAGCGATCCCTATCCCGCGTACGCCTGGCTGCGGGAGCACGCCCCTGTGCACAGGACACGGCTGCCCAGTGGGGTGGAGGCCTGGCTCGTCACCCGGTACGCGGACGCCAAGCAGGCGCTCGCCGACGCGCGGCTCAGCAAGAATCCGGCGCATCATGACGAACCCGCGCATGCCAAGGGGAAGACGGGTATCCCGGGAGAGCGCAAGGCCGAGCTGATGACGCATCTGCTGAACATCGACCCGCCGGACCACACCCGGCTGCGGCGGCTGGTCTCGAAGGCGTTCACGCCACGGCGGGTGGCCGAGTTCGCGCCGCGCGTGCAGGAGCTCACCGATCAACTGATCGACCGGTTCGCGGAGAAGGGGTCCGCGGATCTGATCCACGAGTTCGCGTTTCCGCTCCCCATCTACGCCATTTGCGAGCTGCTGGGCGTACCCCGCGAGGATCAGGACGACTTCCGCGACTGGGCGGGGATGATGATCCGGCACGGCGGCGGCCCGCGGGGCGGGGTCGCGCGGTCCGTCAAGAAGATGCGCGGATACCTGCTCGAGCTCATTCACAAGAAGCGGGAAGTCCTGCCTGACGTGCCCGCGCCCGGTGAGGACCTCATTTCGGGGCTCATCCGCGCGTCCGACCACGGTGAGCACCTCACGGAGAACGAGGCCGCCGCCATGGCCTTCATCCTGCTCTTCGCCGGGTTCGAGACGACCGTCAACCTCATCGGCAACGGCACGTACGCCCTGCTCACCCACCCCGAGCAGCGGGCGCGCCTGCAGAAGTCCCTCGCCGCCCACGAACGCGAACTCCTCGAGACCGGCGTCGAGGAGCTGCTTCGTTACGACGGGCCCGTGGAACTGGCCACGTGGCGGTTCGCCACCGAAGCTGTTCGCATCGGCGGTCAGGACATCGCACCTGGCGACCCCGTCCTCGTGGTCCTCGCGGCTGCGGACCGTGACCCCGCGCGGTTCGAGCGGCCGGACACGCTCGACCTCTCCCGGCGTGACAACCAACACCTCGGCTACGGCCACGGCATCCACTACTGCCTCGGCGCCCCGCTCGCCCGCCTGGAGGGTCAGACCGCGCTCGCGACTCTCCTCACCCGCCTTCCCGATCTCCAACTCGCGGGAGATTCGGCCGATTTGCGCTGGCGCGGCGGGCTCATTATGCGCGGATTGCGCACGCTTCCAGTGGAGTTCACGCCTTCGGTACCGGTCAAGCGATAGCGGGCGACCATACACCTACGGGCATTCAAACCTGACGCGTACTCAACTCTGTGATCTTCACGTGATCTACGCTGCATCGACTTGTGACAAGTGTTCGGGTGCGGATACGTTCACTCGTCAACGCGACTCACACGTCGCGTAGTCACCTGCTGTCACGTGAAAGGCTTCCGCATGCTCTCCGGGAACGGCCGCCATCGTCGCCCCCGTCAGGCCCCGGCCCTCATCGTCGCGGCAGGAGTGACCGGATCCGCCATCGCGATCCCGTTGCTCGGTGCCACCAGCGCGAGTGCGGCCGACGGCACCACGTGGGACCGGGTCGCCGAGTGCGAGAGCGCCGGCCAGTGGAGTGCCGACAGCGGCAACGGGTATTACGGCGGACTCCAGCTCAGCCAGGCGGACTGGGAGAAGTACGGCGGCCTCAACTACGCGCAGAGCGCCGACGAGGCCAGCCGCTCGCAGCAGATAGCCATCGCCGAGCAGCTCCTCGACGACCAGGGTGTCACCCCCTGGCCGACCTGTGGACCGCTCTCCGGGCTGAGCAGGAACTCGGGCGACGTCCTGGTCGACACAGGCGTGGCGAACGACTCGTCCGGCGAGTCGAAGTCATCCGGTTCGTCCAGTTCGTCCAGTTCGTCCGCCTCGTCCGGCTCGGGGTCCCATTCGTCTTCGTCTGGATCGTCTTCGTCCGGTTCGTCCTCGAAGGCGACCAAGAACACGACGAAGGCCGACACCGGCGGCACTCAGGGAACGGACAGCTCCGACACGGAAGCGACGAAGGGCGACAGCTCGGGCAACTCCGGCCAGGACGACGGCTCTTCCGATGCGTCCGAGAACGCGACGACCGGCGCCGGGCGCCACCGTGGCGGCACCGCGGACGAGAACACCACCGACAGCGCCGTGGACGGCCGTACCGACGACCCCTCCGGGCGGCACGCCTCGCGCGGCACCGGCGCCTCCCGTGATGTCGTCGACGGCTCGTACGTCGTGCGCGCCGGAGACAATCTCTGGACCATCGCCGACGCCCTTGACCTGGACGGCGGATGGTCCGAGCTCTACGACGCGAACAAGAAGACGGTCGGCGTCGACCCGGACCTCATCCTCCCCGGTCAGAGCCTTTCAGTTGGTGTCGAATCGGGCGAAAAGTAGGGGCAGTTCGCGTCACGGTTCGCTGTGTAATGTCCGGTTTGGTGCGAGTGAGAGATGGATCTCAAAGGCCCTGATCGTCTTTGGAATTCAACCGATCGACTGCTTACGGTCATCACCGCTCGCCACAGCGGGCCCCGACGGTCGCAACGCCGAATCCTGCCAACGGCCGTACGGGAACAGTCGACGCGTAAGCGCCGTAGGCAGGAGCGGGGGACCCAAGGTAAGTGCCGCATCCGGTAGTTGACCGGGAGCGGCTTGGGGTGAAGCCGTGCGCTCACAGCGCGCGGCCGGGCACTCACCCGCCCGAACCCGACAGCTCACCTCGCAGGCGTCGGTGAGGGGATCTCCTCATGCTGTTTTCCAGCAAGGGCAAGCGCCGCCGTTCGTCCAAGGCCACCCGTGTGGCCGCGCTCGCCGGTGTCACCGGTGTCGCCATCGCCGCTCCGCTGATGGCGGCCGGCAACGCCTCCGCCGCCACCACCTCCGAGTGGGACGCCGTCGCCCAGTGCGAGTCCGGCGGCAACTGGTCCATCAACACCGGCAACGGCTACTACGGCGGCCTGCAGTTCTCCGCCTCCACCTGGGCCGCGTACGGCGGCACCGCGTACGCCGCGACCGCCGACCAGGCCTCCAGGTCGCAGCAGATCACCATCGGCGAGAAGGTCCTCGCCGCGCAGGGCAAGGGCGCCTGGCCGACCTGTGGCACGGGCCTGTCGAGCGCCGCGTACACCGGTGGTGCGAGCGCCCCGTCGACCTCGTCGTCCTCGAACGGCTCCTCGTCGAACAGCTCGCCGAGCACCAGCACCACCACCCGGTCGACGGACACCGCCGCCTCCCGTTCGGCGTCCCGCCCGGCCGCCGAGAAGACCGTCTCCACCCCGACCGGCAAGAAGGTCAAGAAGGGTGACGGCGAGTACAAGGTCGTCAAGGGTGACAGCCTCAGCTCGATCGCCGAGAAGAAGAAGGTCAAGGGCGGCTGGCAGCGGCTGTTCAAGCTGAACAGGGACATCATCGACGACGCTGACTTCATCTACCCGGGTCAGCAGCTTCACCTCAGCTGAATGACAGGTCCCGCATAGAAGGGGTCTCCACACTGGAGACCCTCGTGAGGTCCTACCCCCGTCCCCACGGGCTCCCCGCTCCGGTGCGTGTTCCCCCGTACGCATCGGAGCGGGGCTTTTCGTTCCCGGATTCCCGCACCCGGATTTTCGTACCCGTTTTTGTTCCGTTCTGGAACAATGTGTACGTTCAGTTCTGCCCAAGGGGTGGGCGACCGGCTGGCCGATCCCCCCGGGGCGGTTAGGCTCATGTCGCGAAGCCATCACAGGCTCCGCGTACCCGCGTCACATCCCAGAAGGAGATGCTCGTGCCGTCCATCGACGTCGTCGTAGCCCGGGAAATCCTGGACTCCCGAGGCAACCCCACGGTCGAGGTCGAGGTCGGCCTCGACGACGGCAGCACCGGTCGTGCCGCCGTCCCGTCCGGCGCCTCCACGGGCGCCTTCGAGGCCATCGAGCTCCGTGACGGTGACCCCAACCGTTACGGCGGCAAGGGTGTCGAGAAGGCCGTCCTCGCCGTCATCGAACAGATCGGCCCGGAGCTCGTCGGCTACGACGCCACCGAGCAGCGCCTGATCGACCAGGCGATGTTCGACCTGGACGCCACCGACAACAAGGGCTCGCTCGGCGCCAACGCCATCCTCGGTGTGTCGCTCGCCGTCGCGCACGCCGCCTCCGAGGCGTCCGACCTCCCGCTCTTCCGCTACCTGGGCGGCCCGAACGCGCACCTGCTGCCCGTTCCGATGATGAACATCCTGAACGGCGGCTCGCACGCCGACTCCAACGTGGACATCCAGGAGTTCATGATCGCCCCGATCGGCGCGGAGTCCTTCTCCGAGGCCCTGCGCTGGGGCGCCGAGGTCTACCACACCCTCAAGAAGGTGCTGAAGACCAAGGGCCTGTCCACCGGCCTCGGCGACGAGGGCGGCTTCGCCCCGAACCTGGAGTCCAACCGCGCCGCCCTCGACCTCATCGTCGAGGCCATCAAGCAGGCCGGTTACGTCCCCGGTGAGCAGATCGCGCTCGCGCTCGACGTCGCCGCGTCCGAGTTCTACAAGGACGGCAAGTACGAGTTCGAGGGCAAGTCCCGCTCGGCCGCCGAGATGACCGAGTACTACGAGGAGCTCGTCTCCGCGTACCCGCTGGTCTCCATCGAGGACCCGCTGTACGAGGACGACTGGGCCGGCTGGAAGGTCATCACCGACCGGCTGGGCGACAAGGTCCAGATCGTCGGCGACGACCTCTTCGTCACCAACCCGGAGCGTCTGGCCCGTGGCATCGAGGAGGGCTCCGCGAACGCCCTGCTCGTCAAGGTCAACCAGATCGGCTCGCTGACCGAGACCCTGGACGCCGTCGAGCTGGCCCAGCGCAACGGCTTCAAGTGCATGATGTCCCACCGCTCCGGCGAGACCGAGGACGTCACCATCGCCGACCTCGCCGTCGCGGTGAACTGCGGCCAGATCAAGACCGGTGCCCCGGCCCGCTCGGACCGCGTCGCCAAGTACAACCAGCTGCTGCGCATCGAGGAGATCCTCGACGACGCCGCGGTGTACGCGGGCCGCAGCGCGTTCCCGCGGTTCAAGGGCTGACACCCCGCTGAGGGTCAAGCCTTCGCCAGTCGTACGTACGTCCCCGTACCCGGTCCCGTACCGTGTGCGGGGACGTACGCACGTGACGGGCCGGCACTACCGGGGAGGCGGGACTCATGGCTGTGAAGGACCGGGACCGGTTCTCCACCGCGACCAGGCTGAAGCTGCTCGGCGAGCAGACGGCGGCCCGGGTCTACCGCTCGCAGACCAAGCGCCAGGCCCGCCGCTCCCGCCTGACCGGCCGCGCCGCGCTGCTGGCTCTCGTACTCTGTTCACTGATCGTGGCCCTCGCGTACCCGATAAGGCAGTACGTGTCCCAGCGCGCCGAGATCGCCGATCTGGAGCGGCAGCAGGAGCGGGCCCGCGCCCGGGTCGAACAGCTGCGTGACCTCAAGGCGCGCTGGCAGGACGACGCGTACGCGAAGCAGCAGATCCGGGAACGGCTGCACTATGTGCTGCCCGGCGAGACCGGCTACGTCGTGATCGACCCGGACGCGGCGAAGCAGTCGCGTACGAATCTGGGGGCGGCAGCCCGTCCCTGGTACGCCAACGTCTGGGACGGCGTCGACAAGTCGGACCGTTCCGACCGGTGAATTGAAGAAGAAAGAGACTTGAGCACAGGCATGGAAACGCCCCCGCCGCCCACCCCGCGCACCGAGCCGACCGACGCGGACGTCGAGGCATTCAAGCAACAGCTCGGCCGGCCGCCGCGCGGGCTGCGGGCGATCGCGCACCGCTGCCCCTGCGGTCAGCCGGACGTGGTGGAGACGGCGCCCCGGCTGCCCGACGGTACGCCGTTCCCGACGACGTACTACCTGACGTGCCCGCGTGCGGCTTCCGCGATCGGCACGCTGGAAGCCAACGGCGTCATGAAGGAGATGACGGACCGGCTGGCGACCGATCCCGAACTGGCCGCCGCGTACCGGGCCGCCCACGAGGACTACATCGCGCGGCGCGACGCCATCGAGGTGCTGGCGGGCTTTCCGAGCGCCGGAGGCATGCCGGACCGGGTGAAGTGTCTGCATGTGCTGGTGGCGCACTCGCTGGCCGCGGGGCCGGGGGTGAACCCGCTGGGCGACGAGGCGATCGCGATGCTGCCGGAGTGGTGGCGCAAGGGCGCGTGCGTGGTGGCGGCGGAGCCGCCGTCCCAGGAGGAGTGAGGGGGCTGCGCCCCCCCAAGGCGGGGCTTCGCCCCGACACCCCGCCTGCGCCGAGTGCTTCGTCCGCGGGCCGGCGGGGGTTGAGCGCGCAGTTCCCCGCGACCCTGAAGGGCCGGGGCCTCGCCCCGGGGCCCCGGCCCCGGTCGCGCGTCGTCGAGCCGAATTCACGAGCAGGAGACAACAACCGATGACCAGGGTCGCCGCCATCGACTGCGGTACGAATTCGATCCGCCTCCTCGTCGCCGACGCGAACCCGGCGACGGGAGAACTCGTCGAGCTGGACCGCCGGATGACGATCGTCCGGCTCGGCCAGGGGGTCGACCGCACCGGACGCCTCGCCCCCGAGGCTCTGCAGCGCACCTTCGCGGCCTGCCGCGAGTACGCGGAGGTCATCAAGGAGCACGGCGCGGAGCGACTGCGCTTCGTGGCGACCTCCGCCTCCCGCGACGCGGAGAACCGCGACGAGTTCGTGCGCGGCGTGCTGGACATCCTGGGCGTCGAACCGGAGGTCATCACCGGCGACGAGGAGGCCGAGTTCTCCTTCGGCGGCGCGACCAAGGAACTGACGGGCCGGGACGACCTGGCCAAGCCGTACCTGGTCGTGGACATCGGCGGCGGGTCCACCGAACTGGTCGTGGGCGACGACCACGTACGCGCCGCCCGCTCCGTGGACATCGGCTGCGTACGGATGACCGAGCGGCACCTCGTGCACGACGGAGTCGTCAGCGACCCGCCGGCCCCCGCGCAGATCGAGGCCGTCCGCGCCGACATCGAGGCGGCCCTCGACCTCGCCGAGCGGACGGTCCCCTTGCGCGAGGCCCGTACGCTCGTCGGCCTCGCGGGTTCGGTCACCACGGTCGCGGCCATGGCGCTGGAGCTCCCCGCCTACGATTCGACCGCCATCCACCACTCCCGGATCCCGTACGAGAAGGTCCGCGAGATCACCGAGTGGCTGCTGGCCTCCACCCACGCCGAGCGTGCCGCGATCCCTTCCATGCACGCGGGGCGCGTCGACGTCATCGCCGCCGGCGCCCTCGTACTGCTCTCGATCATGGAGCGGATCGGTGCGGCGGAGGTCGTGGTGAGCGAGCACGACATCCTCGACGGGATCGCGTGGTCCGTCGCCTGAGCCGCCCGGAAGGGGCCCCTGGGCAGGGGCCCGAGGGCCCCTCGCTACCCGCTGGTAGCCTCTCCTGAGCAGGTGGGGCAACGTATGAGCGCGCCCAGGGGGCCATTCGGACCCTCTCGGCGACACGCCGCCGGAAAAGTTCGTGAAGTTCTTCACAAGGAATTCGGCCCTGTCGGGGGACGATTGGGCCGCCCGGGTGTCCCTAGGGGGCTCGCCAGGCTCGGGAGGGTGCTCAACGGAGCGTTCCGGGAGTGTTTCCGGCGCGTGAAGCGCAGGGGTGGTTCGGCCGGTTCGGAGACCCGGAGCGGCAGCTCACGGGGTGTTGGCAACGGTCCGCACTACACGGTGGTTCCCCCTCGCCGCCATGACCTGGGTCACGTGGGCGGCGCAGTGTAGCAGAGCCCCCACCGAAGCTTGTGAAGGGGCGCACGAGCGACCCCCCGGAGGCGGGTGGATACTCGATGGCATGAGCACCACGGAGCGTCCCAGGATCCTCGTAGTAGGCGGTGGGTACGTAGGCCTGTACGCAGCTCGGCGCATTCTCAAGAAGATGCGCTACGGAGAGGCGACCGTCACGGTTGTCGACCCCCGGTCGTACATGACCTACCAGCCCTTCCTCCCCGAAGCCGCCGCCGGCAGCATCTCCCCTCGGCACGTCGTCGTCCCGCTGCGACGCGTCCTGCCCAAGGCGGAGGTCCTCACCGGTCGGGTCACCACCATCGACCAGGACCGCAAGGTCGCCACGATCGCCCCCCTCGTGGGCGAGGCGTACGAGCTGCCTTTCGACTACCTCGTCGTCGCGATGGGCGCGGTCTCCCGCACCTTCCCGATCCCCGGCCTCGCCGAACAGGGCATCGGTATGAAGGGCATCGAGGAGGCCATCGGTCTGCGCAACCACGTCCTCGAGCAGCTCGACAAGGCCGACTCGACCACTGACGAGGAGATCCGCCGCAAGGCGCTCACCTTCGTCTTCGTGGGCGGTGGCTTCGCGGGCGCGGAGACCGTCGGTGAGGTCGAGGACATGGCCCGCGACGCGTCGAAGTACTACACCAGCGTGTCCCGCGAGGACATGCGCTTCATCCTCGTCGACGCCGCGGACAAGATCCTTCCCGAGGTCGGCCCCAAGCTCGGCCAGTACGGCAAGGAGCACCTGGAGAGCCGTGGTGTGGAGATCTACCTCTCCACCTCCATGGACTCCTGCGTCGACGGCCACGTCGTGCTGAAGAACGGCCTCGAGGTCGACTCCAACACCATCGTGTGGACGGCCGGCGTCAAGCCGAACCCCGTCCTCTCCCGCTTCGGTCTGCCGCTCGGCCCGCGTGGCCACGTGGACACCCAGGCCACCCTCCAGGTGCAGGGCACGGACTACATCTGGGCCGCCGGCGACAACGCGCAGGTGCCGGACGTCGCCGCCCGCAAGGCCGGCGTCGAGAACGCCTGGTGCCCGCCGAACGCGCAGCACGCGCTCCGTCAGGCCAAGGTGCTCGGCGACAACGTGGTCTCCGGTATGCGGGGCTTCCCGCAGAAGGAGTACGCGCACGCCAACCAGGGTGCCGTCGCGGGTCTCGGCCTGCACAAGGGCGTCGCGATGATCGTCATGGGCAAGGTGAAGATCAAGGTCAAGGGCCGTCTCGCCTGGTACATGCACCGTGGCTACCACGGGCTGGCCATGCCGACCTGGAACCGTAAGATCCGCGTCGTCGCGGACTGGACGCTCGCGATGTTCCTCAGGCGTGAGGTCGTCTCGCTCGGTGCCATGGAGACTCCTCGTGAGGAGTTCTACGAGGCCGCGAAGCCGGCTCCGGCCGCGGCCGCCGTGGCTCCGGCCGCCGCCGCCAAGACCGAGGAGAAGGCCAAGGCCTCCTGACCTCCGGTCACCTGTTCGTCCCTGAGGGACCTCCCGCCATCCGTGGTGCGGGGGGTCCCTTTGGCGTTGGGGTGACGTCCCGGCGCCGGGGCCCGAAAGAACGTGGTGGGTACAGGTATTTTGCCCAGCTGTAACGCAAAAGGGGGACTGCGCGCGAGGCCAGTTGGTGTTTACGTGGTGTTGGAGCGTTCGGGAGTGTTGTCTCGGAGGTGTACGCCATGCAGGACGCCGCGCCGCGTCTCAAGAGCCTTGTCGAACAGCTGGTGGGAGCCCCGCTCCCGATGCGCATCCGCGCCTGGGACGGCTCGGAGGCGGGCCCTCCCGGCGCCCCCGCCCTCGTCGTACGGAACAGGCGCGCCCTGCGCAGGCTGTTGTGGAAACCGGGTGAGGTGGGGCTCGCCCGGGCCTGGGTCGCCGGGGACCTGGGAGTGGAGGGCGACCTCTACACCGCGCTCGACCTCATGTCCGGGCTCGTCTGGGACCGGGGCGAGGACGCGCGAGGCGTCGCGGAGTCCCTGCGCGACCCCGAGGTGCGGGCCGCGGTCCGCGGGTTGGTGAAGATGGGCGGCCTCCCGTTGCCGCCCACCCCGCCCCAGGAAGAGGTCCGCAGGCGCCGCGGCCACCTCCACACCAAGCACAGCGACAAGCGCGCCATCAGCCACCACTACGACGTCGGGAACGACTTCTACGAGATCGTCCTCGGCCCCTCGATGGTCTACTCGTGCGCCTACTGGGAGGACGGCGGCGCCCTTGAGGACGCCCAGCGGGACAAGCTCGAACTCATCTCGCGGAAGCTCGATCTGAGGCCGGGGCAGCGGCTCCTCGACGTCGGCTGCGGCTGGGGCTCGATGGCGATCCACGCCGCCCGCGAGCACGGCGTGAGCGTCGTCGGGGTCACGCTCTCGCAGGAGCAGGCCGCGTACGCCCGTAAACGGGTCGCGGACGAGGGACTGACCGACCGGGTGGAGATCCGGGTGCAGGACTACCGGGACGTCGCCGACGGGCCGTACGACGCCATCTCCTCCATCGGCATGGCCGAACACGTGGGCGCCGAGCGCTACCTGGAGTACGCCGAGGTGCTGTACCGGCTGCTCAAGTCCGGCGGGCGGCTGCTCAACCACCAGATCGCACGGCCGCCCCGGCGGGACGAATCGGCGTACGACGTCGACGAGTTCATCGACGCGTACGTCTTCCCGGACGGCGAGCTCGCGCCCATCGGTACGACCGTCACCCAGCTCGAACGCGCCGGGTTCGAGGTCCGTGACGTCGAGTCGATCCGCGAGCACTACGCCCTCACGCTCCGCCGCTGGGTCGCCAACCTGGAGGCGCAGTGGGCGCGGGCCGTGGCCCTCAGCAGCCCGGGCCGCGCCCGTGTCTGGCGCCTGTACATGGCGGCCTCCGCGGTCGCCTTCGAGCGAAACCGCATCGGCGTCAACCAGGTGCTCGCGATCAGGACCCCCGAGCCCTCCGGCGCCTCCGGAATGCCCCTGCGGGCCAGAACCTGGAACCCCGCCCGCTGACGGCCGGGGCCCCGTTCCGATCCGGAACGGGGCCCCGACTCTCGTCACCGGTCCTCCGCTACTCCGACTTGATCGCCGTCAGCATGTTCAGGCGGGACGCCCGGCGGGCCGGCCACAGCGCGGCCAGCACGCCGACCGTTCCCGCGAGGAGCAGGAAGAGGGCCATCCGGGCCCAGGGCAGGACCAGTTCGTACGTCGACATCCTGCTGCCGACGAGCTCACCGGCGGCCCAGCCGAAGAACACGCCCAGGCCGATGCCGAGCACGCCGCCGAAGAGCGAGATGACCAGGGACTCCAGGCGGACCATCCGCTTGATGCCCTTGCGGTCGAGACCGATGGCGCGGAGCATCCCGATCTCCTGGGAGCGCTCGAAGACCGACATGGCCAGGGTGTTGATGACGCCGAGGACGGCGACGATGACCGCCATGGCGAGCAGGCCGTAGAGCATGTTCAGGATCAGGGTGAACATCTGCGCGATGCCGTTGGAGATGTCCTTCTTGTCCTGGACCTGGATGGCCGGGTTGTTGTCGAGGGCCTTCTCCAGCTTGTTCTTGGTCGCCTCGGACGTGCCGCCGGCCGTCTTCAGCATGACCTGCATGTCGGAGGCGTCCGGCAGGTGCGGGGAGAGCGTCGCGTTGTCGACCATGATGCCGTGGATCATCACGTTGCCCTGGTAGATCCCGGCGACGGTGAGCCGCTGCTTCTTGCCGTCCTCGTAGGAGACCGTGACGTCCGAACCGGTCTTCCAGCCGTGCGACTTGGCGAGGTCGTCGTCCACGACGACCTGCGTGCCGCCGACCTTGAAGGCGCCCTCGTCGACCGTGAGGTCGGTGAGCTCGGCGATGGACTCCCCGTTGACGCCCGTCAGGTACTCGGTCGTGCCGTCGATGCGCGAGGGGGAGTTGCGCAGGGGACTGGTGTCGGTGACGCCGTCGAGGCCGGCGAGGGTCTTCGCGACGTCCGGGGAGAGCGGGATGCCGTTCGCCATCGACACGACGTAGTCGGCCTTGATCGCGGAGCTGGCCATCTTGTCGATCGACTTCTGCAGGCTGCCCGCCATCACCGTCATACCGGTGATCAGGGTGAGGCCGATCATCAGGGCGGAGGCGGTGGCGGCCGTACGGCGCGGGTTGCGCACCGAGTTCTGCCGGGCCAGCTTGCCGGAGACCCCGAAGAGGCGGAGCACCGGGGCCGCGGCCGCGATCAGCGGGCGGGAGAGCAGCGGGGTCAGGACGAAGACGCCGATGATGAGGAGAACCGCGCCCAGACCCATCGGGGCCTGGCCGTCCGAGCCGCTCATGGTCGTCGCGTACAGGACGACGGCGATACCGGCCGCGGCGAACAGCGCGCCGAGCGTGTTCCGTACGACCAGGGACTTCGTCGTGGCCTGCGCGTGCACGCTGCTCATCGCGGCGACCGGCGGGATCTTCGCGGCGCGCCGGCCGGGCAGCCAGGCGGCGAGCATGGTGATGAGGATGCCGACGAGCAGGGCCGTGGCGATGGTGCCGGGCGAGATCACCAGCGGGCCGTCCGGGACGGTCGCGCCGAGCGAGCCCATCAGCGAGCGCATGCCCGCTCCGATGCCGATGCCCGCGAGCAGCCCCGCCACCGCGGCGACCGCGCCGACGACGAAGGCCTCCACGAGCACGGAGCGGGTGACCTGGCGGCGGGAGGCGCCGACGGCGCGCAGCAGGGCCAGTTCCTTGGTGCGCTGGGCGACCAGCATGGTGAAGGTGTTGGCGATGATGAACGTACCGACGAACAGCGCGATGCCCGCGAAGACCAGCAGGCCCGTCTTCATGCCGCTCATCGCCGCGGAGATCGCGCTCGCCTGGTCGTCGGCGAGCTGCCGGCCGGTGGTGGTGGAGGCGATGTTCTTCGGGACGACCTGGTCGAGGGCGCCGCGCAGGGCGGTCTGGCTGGTGCCGGACGCGGCCTTCACGTCGATCTCGTCGTACTCGCCGACGCGGTGGAAGAGCTGCTGCGCGGTGGCCGTGTCGAAGAGGGCGAGGCTGCCGCCGGCCGCGACGTTGCCGTCGTCGGTGGTGAAGATGCCGGCGACGGTGGGGGTGAGGACGGGGCCGTCGACGGACAGCCGCACGGTGTCGCCGACCTTGTAGCCGGTGCGCCTCGCGGTCTCCGCGTCGAGCGCGACCTCGTTCCTGCCCTTCGGCGCGTGACCCTCGGCCAGCGGGTAGCGGGCGTCCTTGGTGCCCCAGTAGTTGCCGCCCTGCGACTGGAAGCCGCTGCCGACGAGCTTGCCGTGCTTGTCCGCTATCGCGGTGAAGCCGCTCACGACGCCCACGGTGGTGCCGGCGCCGGGGACCTTGGCGGCCTTCTCGAGCAGTGCCTGTGTGAGCTTCTGCTCCTTGCCGACCTTGTCGCCCTTGTCGTCCTGGGTCTCGGGCTGGATGGCGACGTCGACCTGGTCGAAGCCCTTGGCGGAGCTGTTCTGGTAGGCGTCGGAGATGGTGTTGGTGAAGACCAGCGTGCCCGATACGAACGCCACGCCGAGCATTACGGCGAGCACGGTCATCAGGAGCCTGGCCTTGTGCGCGAGCACGTTGCGCAAGGCGGTTCGGAACATGGGGTTTCTCAGTCCAGGAGGGTGAGGCGGTCGGCAGGAAGGGTGTGGCTGTGTCCGCGGCGAGTTCTCTCGCCTTCGGATCAGCTGGTGCGGCCCTTGGCGTCGAACTGCTTCATGCGGTCCAGGACGGAGTCCGCGGTCGGCCCGTACACCTCGTCCACGATCCGTCCGTCCGCGAGGAAGACCACCCGGTCCGCGTACGCCGCTGCCACCGGGTCGTGGGTCACCATCACCACGGTCTGCCCCAACTCCCGTACCGAGTTGCGCAGGAAGCCCAGCACCTCCGCGCCCGAGCGCGAGTCGAGGTTTCCGGTCGGCTCGTCGCCGAAGATGATGTCGGGCCGGGAGGCGAGCGCGCGGGCGACGGCGACGCGCTGCTGCTGGCCGCCGGACAGCTGGGAGGGCCGGTGGCTGAGGCGGTCGGAGAGGCCGATCATCGCGATGACCTTGTCCAGCCACTCGCGGTCGGGCTTGCGGCCCGCGATGTCCATCGGGAGGGTGATGTTCTCCAGGGCCGTCAGCGTCGGCAGCAGGTTGAACGCCTGGAAGATGAAGCCGATCTTGTCCCGGCGGAGCTTGGTGAGCTGCTTGTCCTTGAGGGAGCCGAGCTCGGTCTCACCGATGCGCACGGAGCCGGAGGAGAAGGTGTCGAGGCCCGCCACACAGTGCATCAGCGTGGACTTGCCGGACCCCGAGGGACCCATGATCGCGGTGAACTCGGCCTGCCGGAAGTCGACGGAGACCCGGTCGAGGGCGACCACCTGGGTCTCGCCCTGTCCGTAGACCTTCGACAGTTCCGTGGCGCGGGCGGCCACCGTGGTGGCCCGGTCGGCGAGGGGCGTGCTGGTCACGGGAGGGTGCTCCTGTCGGGACGACGTCGTTTCTGGGGACGTGTCCCATCCTCGCGGCCGTTCGGCGCCGTGGAGTCAGCCGCTGTTCCGGTTCCGGGGACAGCCTCGGGTCGGACCGCGGACGGTCTTGTCATACCTGGGGATGAGGGCGCGCCCTGAGTGCGCCCCGAGTGCTTCTTGCGCGCCGTCCGGGTGCGACCCCTGTGGGTGCGTCCGTTCGGACGGTGAAATTCCGTCATTCCGTATACGTGGGTCTGCGTAGCCCGAAAGGCTATTGGCAAGTGCGGATGGCCCGTACCGGGGGCTGATGCACCCTCAGACGTCAATAAAATAAGACAACATCGGTTCGCTCGCCCGCTGTTCGAGGGAAGCGTCCCGATAGGCTCGGAACCTCGACGCGGAGCCCATGGCCTGCCCGGATGGTGGAATGCAGACACGGCGAGCTTAAACCTCGCTGCCCCTCGCGGGCGTACCGGTTCAAGTCCGGTTCCGGGCACCTCCGACCCTTCTGGTCCTTTACGTCCCTCAGGGGCGCCTTCGGTGACTTCATCGTGAACCGTTGACAGCAAGCGCGTGCCGTCGCAGACTCCCGTCAGGAAATGGTGAAGTAATTTTCACCAGGCGAACAAGCTGGGCGGAACGCGAAGGGGCGTGCCGGATGCGTACCACCGTCGGAATCATCGGAGCCGGGCCGGCCGGCCTGCTGCTGGCGCGGCTGCTGCACAACGCGGGGATCGACTCCGTCGTGCTGGAGAGCCGCGACCGGGCGTACGTCGAGCGGCGGCAGCGCGCGGGGATCCTGGAGCAGGGGACGGTGGACGTGCTGCGAGCCGCCGGGGCCGGCGGCCGGATGGACCGGGAAGGGCTGCGGCACGACGGGATCGAGCTGCGGTTCGCGCGGGAGCGGCACCGGGTCGACTTCCCCGCCCTGACCGGCGGCAGCTCCGTGATGGTGTACGCCCAGACGGAGGTGTGCAAGGACCTCATAGCGCTCCAGCTGGAGGAGGGCGGCCCACTGCTCTTCGGGGCCGAGGCGCTGGCGGTGGAGGGGGCGGAGAGCGAGCGGCCGCGGGTCCGCTTCCGGCGCGAGGGGCGCGACGAGGTGCTGGAGTGCGATTACGTCGTCGGCTGCGACGGGTTCTGGGGGGTGGCCCGGCAGGCGATACCCGCCGACCGCTCCCGCGTATTCGAACGGACGTACCCCTTCGGGTGGCTGGGAATCCTCGCGGACGTGCCGCCCTCCCACGACGAACTGGTCTACGCCCGCCACGACCGCGGCTTCGCCCTGCTCAGCATGCGCTCGCCCGCCGTGTCCCGGCTCTACCTCCAGGTGCCCGAGGGCACGGACGCCGAGTCGTGGGCGGACGAGGAGATCTGGGACGAGCTGGAGCGGCGCTTCGAGACCGCCGACGGGTGGCGGCTGGAGCGCGGCCCCATCACCTCCAAGTCGGTCACCCCCATGCGCAGTCACGTCCACGAGCCCATGCGGCACGGGCGTCTCTTCCTCGCCGGGGACGCCGCCCACATCGTTCCGCCGACCGGCGCCAAGGGGCTCAACCTCGCCGTCGGTGACGTGGTGACGTTCGCCCGCGCGTTGGTCCACCTGGAGGAGACCGGATCGGCGGAACGTCTCGACGCGTACTCCGAGACCTGTCTGCGCCGCGTCTGGCAGGCCGAGCGGTTCTCGTACGACATGACGACCCTCCTGCACCGTGCCCCGGGCGCGACCCCCTTCGAGGACCGCGTCCAGCTGGCCAGGCTGCGCCGGATCGCCACCTCGCGGGCGGCCGAGACGGACCTGGCGGAGGGGTACACCGGGTTCTCCCTGGACTGACCGCCGCGGAGCCCCGAGACGCCGCCGAGTAGGGCGTAAGGGGCCTGTCACGGCTTGGTACCAGTGCGCGCGGACCGGGAGACACACGCGTACCTTGGCAGCGTGAGGGAAAGATCCTCCCCAAGCAGTAGGGTCAATCCTTTGCCTACCTATTACCCTTGAGGCCAAGGCTACGCACAGTGGCCATGGAGGAGTGAAATGAGGAGCAGCAACCCGGTCTTCTCGCGACGGGGGTTCAGCCGCGACAACGGCTACGCGGGATTCAACGCGGCGCCGCAGGCCGGGGGACCCGCTGTCGGCACGCAGGCCAATCCGTACGCCCAGGGCGGCAACCCCTACGCGCAGAATCCTTACGCCCAGCAGGACCTGCAGCACGGTGCCCCGCCGCAGGCGCCGGTCTCCACCGGCCGGATGACGATGGACGACGTCGTCATGCGCTCGGCCATGACGCTCGGCACCGTCACCGTGGGCGCGATCCTCGCCTGGGCGCTGCTTCCGGTGTCCAGCACCAGCTACGGGCTCGCCATCGGCGCCGCGCTCGTCGCCTTCGTCCTCGCGATGGTGCAGTCCTTCAAGCGCACGGCCTCGCCCGCGCTGATCCTCGGTTACGCCGCCTTCGAGGGCGTCTTCCTCGGGGTCATCAGCGAGATGTACAACAGCCGGTGGAGCGGCGCTCCCTTCCAGGCCGTGCTCGGCACCATGGCGGTATCCGGAGCGACCCTTCTCGTCTACAAGGCGGGCTGGATCCGTGTGACCGCGCGGTACGCACGCATCGGTATGACCATCGCGATCGCCTTCGTGGTCGTCACGGCGGTCAACCTGCTGCTCGTCGTCTTCGGCGTCGCCAACGACGGCGGACTGCGCAGCATGGGCCCGCTGGGCGCGATCGTCGGCATCCTGGCGATCCTGATCGGCGCGTTCTTCCTGACCCTCGACTTCAAGCAGATCGAGGACGGCATCGCGTACGGCGCGCCGAAGGAAGAGGCCTGGCTGGCCGCGTTCGGCCTGACCATGACCCTCGTGTGGATCTACATCGAGATGCTGCGGCTGGTCGCCATCTTCAGCGGCGACGACTAGCCGGCCCCACCGGCCGCACGGGCCGGTGACCGACCTGAAGGGCCCGCGAACCGACGGTTCGCGGGCCCTTTGCCATGGGGGATGCCTGGTCCTGGTGGTGCGCGCTCAGAGCAGTTTGCGCGCGGCCCTCCTCAAGTCGTACTCATGAATGATCGCCTTGGCGTGGCCGTACGCGAGGTTGTGCTCGGCGCGGAGCCAGCTGACCTTCTCCTCGAAGCGGAAGAGGGCGGGGCCTTCGTCGACGGTGCGCAGCCAGTCGGAGACTTCACGACCGGTGCAATGGGGAATGCGGGCGAGCAGATTGCGGTGGGTCTCCTGGGAGAACACTTGGGACATCGGCGCCTCCGGACGCAATGGGGTGTAAGCCGGTCCTTCACGCCACGGTGCCTGAGGGTTCGGTTGTTGGCAACAGTCCCGTCGCGGCGCGTAGTCTCGCGGCGTGCTTGATACGACGCCGCTGACCCGAGCCGTGGACCACTTCGCCGACCGGTTGCGGGCCGCGCCGCAGAGTCGGCTGCAACGGGGAGCCGCCGCGGAGGCGCTGGGGCTGGCCAGGGAGTTGGCACGGTGGGCGCAGCGTCTGGAGAACCCTGCGGCCGAGCCCTTGGAGATGCCGGACGCGGGGATGTTCGCCGTCGCTGATCAAATCACCGTCGCGGTGCATGATTTGGCGGTCGTCCTGAGGGACGAGAAGGAGCTGGCGGAGGCGGTGTCGCTGGTGGAGGAGGCGCAGAAGAGAGCCGGGGTGTGACGCTGGTTCGTCCGCTACGGGCCGGCGGCCGCACATGTCACGGCCCCGCGCCCCTTTCGGGGCGCTCCTCACAGGGACGCTATGACCCTGTCGGCCAGGATGTAGATGTTCTCCTCGCCGCAGGCGAAGGTCAGGGCGTAGGCGCCGGAGACGCCGGAGCCGCCGAGGAGGACCGGGGATTCGCCGGCGCGCAGGGCCGCGGCCAGCCGTTCCGCGGTCTCGCGGTGACCGGGGGTCATGCACAGGGTCGTACCGTCGGCGAACACGTAGACGTCGAGGGTGCCGAGCGGGCCGGGGCGGACGTCCGCCAGCTCCGTGCGGGACTCGGCGAGCTCCTCCAGACAGGACACCGTGCGCTCGTGGTCGTTCACGACAGGTGACTGGACCGGGACGAAGTCCGGGTGCGAGGGGTGGCGGCGGCGGGCCGCGGCCAGTTCGGGGGAGTCGCCCGCGTACTCGTCGGCGTCGAGGCCCGCCTCGGTGACCGGCTCCAGGGGCTCCAGGCCCACGAAGTCCGACTGGCGGGGCATGAACAGTTCGCTGTCGGGCAGACCGAGCAGCGAGGGCGTGTCCGAGGCGTCACGTGCCTCCTGGGCGGCCCAGAAGGCCCGCGCCTCGGCGAGTTCCCGTTCCCGTTCCTCGGCGAGCGCCTCGGTGACGGCAGTGCGTATCTCGTCCGCGTCAGCGGCTGAGCGCGCCGCCGGTACGAGGCCGTGTGTGGCCGTCGTGGCGCGGCTTGCGGCCAGTTCGTTGTGCAGGGCCGCGACCTGCCGGCGCAGACCCAGCAGGGTGCGCAGAACGGCGACGCCCACGGCCGCGGTCGCGGCGGTGGTGAGCAGCAAAGCAATCGGCATGGCGCTCACTGACGTACTCCTGGTTCAAGTCGACCCCCGACTTCCTACATCAGCTTGAAGGGCGAACCACCAGGCTGTCAGTGCGTAACGTCACGAATAGGACAGGACTTTGGGCCGGGTGTTTAGCCACGCAACCCTTCTGACCTGCGTAAATACCTCCCCAGGAGGAGATAGGTCACATCTTGGGGGGGATTGGATCACAAATCGGCCCAGAGTCCCGGCGGTTACCGGGATCCGGGCCGATTCGGTCACGCTGGGCTCAGCGGTGGTCACCCATGAGGGGGCTGGCTGAGGACTAGCTGAGGCGCTCGATGACCATCGCCATGCCCTGGCCGCCGCCCACGCACATCGTCTCCAGGCCGAACTGCTTGTCGTGGAACTGGAGGGAGTTGATGAGCGTGCCGGTGATGCGGGCGCCGGTCATGCCGAAGGGGTGGCCGACGGCGATGGCGCCACCGTTCACGTTCAGCTTCTCCAGCGGGATGTTCAGGTCGCGGTAGGAGGGGATCACCTGGGCGGCGAAGGCCTCGTTGATCTCGAAGAGGTCGATGTCGTCGACGGTCAGGCCGGCGCGCTGGAGGGCCTGCTTGCTGGCCTCCACCGGGCCGAGGCCCATGATCTCGGGGGAGAGGCCGGTGACGCCGGTCGAGACGATGCGGGCGAGCGGCGTGAGGCCGAGCTCGCGGGCCTTCGTGTCGGACATGATCACGAGGGCGGCGGCGCCGTCGTTGAGGGGGCAGCAGTTGCCGGCCGTGACCATGCCGTCGGGGCGGAAGACGGGCTTGAGGCCCTGGACGCCCTCCAGCGTCACACCCGCGCGCGGGCCGTCGTCCTTGCTGACGACCGTGCCGTCGGGGGTGGTGACCGGGGTGATCTCGCGCTCCCAGAAGCCGTTCTTGATGGCTTCCTCGGCGAGGTTCTGGGAGCGGACGCCGAACTCGTCCATGTCCTGGCGGGTGACGCCCTTGATGCGGGCGAGGTTCTCGGCGGTCTGGCCCATCGCGATGTACGCGTCCGGGACGAGGCCGTCCTCGCGGGGGTCGTGCCAGGTCGAGCCCTCGGACTGGGCCACGGCCTCGGTGCGGGCCTCGGCCTCCGCGAAGAACGGGTTGCGTGTGTCGGGGAGGGAGTCGGAGTTGCCCTTGGTGAAGCGGGAGACCAGCTCGACGCCGGCCGAGATGAAGACGTCGCCCTCGCCGGCCTTGATGGCGTGCAGGGCCATGCGGCTCGTCTGCAGGGACGAGGAACAGTAACGGGTGATCGTGCAGCCCGGGAGGTGGTCCATGCCCATCTGCACGGCGACGATGCGGCCGAGGTTGTTGCCCTGCTCACCGCCGGGGAGGCCACAGCCGAGCATCAGGTCGTCGATGTCCTTGGGGTCCAGCTCGGGGACCTTGGCGAGGGCGGCCTGAATGATCGTGGCGGTGAGGTCGTCCGGGCGGAGGTCCTTGAGGGAGCCCTTGAAAGCGCGGCCGATGGGGGAACGGGCGGTCGAGACGATCACGGCTTCGGGCATCACGGCTCCATGGGCGCTATGGGGTGGACGGCGGGGCTGCTTGGGAAGTTACCCGTCCGTACCGCCCGGGTCACCGCTCCGGCGGTGTGACTAGGACCGCACTTTTCTAAGCGCTTGCTTTCCTCACTCCCCCCACCCGAGCCCCTCGGAGGCACGGCCCCCGGGGCGAAGCCCCGGTTTGGGGGCGCGGGGAACTGCGCGCCGAGCCCCCACCGGCGGGCAGCCGATGATCTCCGGGCGGTCGGGGTGTCGGGGCGGAGCCCCGCTTTGGGGGCGCGGGGAACTGCGCGCCGAGCCCCCACCGGCCGGTAGCCGAAGACTTCCGGGCGGTCGGGGTATCGGGGCGGAGCCCCGCCCTGGGGCGAGGGGAGACGCGCGGCCAGCGCCCCCGCAGCGACAGGACACACGCCCGCCGCCGGAGGCGATCCGCGCCGCCTCACGCGGACGGCGTCGGCGCGGGCGCCGGATCCGTGGCGGGGACGCGCCGCCGCCGACGGCGCTTGAGAAGGGCCCACGGACCCCGCGGCCCCGTGGGCATGGCGGCCGTGACCTCCGTACCCGGCTCGGACGCCGCCTCCGCCGCGGCCCGCGCGACCGGCAGGAAGCCCTCGCGACGGGAGACGTCCGGGCGTTCCTCCTCGGCCGGCCACAGGCCCAGCGCCGCGCAGACGGTGGGCAGGACGGCCATCGCCGCCGTCGCGTACCCCTCCGCCGAGGGGTGGTAGTTGTCCGGGCCGAACAGCTCGCGCGGGTTCGCCTCGAACTCGGGGCCCAGCAGGTCGCCCAGCGACACCGTACGGCCGCCCTGCTCGACCGTGCCGATCGTCTGCGCGGCGGCGAGCTGGCGCGAGGCGCGGCGGGCCAGCCAGCGCAGCGGCTGCTGGACCTGCTCGACCGTGCCCAGGTCGGGGCAGGTCCCGACGACGACCTCCGCCCCCGCCGTACGCAGGCGGCGCACCGCGGCCGACAGATGGCGCACCGACCGCGTCGGCGGCATCCGGTGGGTGACGTCGTTGGCGCCGACCATGATCACGCAGATGTCCGGCACCCGCGAGGTGTCCGCGAGGGCGAGCGCGACCTGCCGGTCGAGGTCGTCGGACTGGGCGCCGGGCAGCGCGACGTTGCGCATCTCGACGGGGCGTTCGGCGACCGCGGCGAGCCCGGACGCCAGCAGCGCGCCGGGTGTCTGGCGGGCCCGGTGCACGCCCTGCCCGGCCGCCGTCGAGTCACCGAGCATGGTCAGCCGCAGCGGCGGCCCGTCCTGCACGGCGTACGCGTATCCGTAGAGACCGTCCGCGCGGGGCGCGGACGCGTGCCCGTTGCCCACATGGCGCTTCGCCAGCTGTACCTCGGCCAGCACCACCCCGACCGCCGCGGCACCGACCAGCCCGATCCCGCCGCCGCCGTACGCCGCGCCCGCCGCGATCCGCCGTGCCACCCTCGCCCTCGACAAGCTCGACATACGTCGCCGCCACCTCCTCGTAGCCGTACAACCACTGCTTGCCCCGCGGAGCAGGTCGGCCAATCTCAACGGCGAGTGAACCGTCACCCAGGGCCTTAGGCTGACGGGACCATTCCTGTTAAATCGCAGCTCCGGAGACAACGGTGCAATTCCACGACTCGATGATCAGCCTCGTCGGCAACACCCCGCTGGTGAGGCTCAACAACGTGACCGCAGGCATCCAGGCGACCGTCCTGGCGAAGGTTGAGTACTTCAACCCCGGCGGGTCCGTGAAGGACCGCATCGCCCTGCGCATGATCGAGGCCGCGGAGGAGAGCGGCGCCCTCAAGCCCGGCGGCACGATCGTGGAGCCGACCAGCGGAAACACCGGGGTCGGGCTGGCCATCGTGGCCCAGCAGAAGGGCTACAAGTGCATCTTCGTCTGCCCCGACAAGGTGAGCACCGACAAGATCAACGTGCTGCGGGCGTACGGCGCCGAGGTCGTCGTCTGCCCCACGGCCGTCGACCCGGAGCACCCGGACTCGTACTACAACGTCTCCGACCGGCTGGTCCGTGAGACGCCCGGCGCCTGGAAGCCGGACCAGTACTCCAACCCGAACAACCCCCTCTCGCACTATCACTCCACCGGCCCCGAGCTGTGGGAGCAGACGGAGGGGAAGATCACCCATTTCGTGGCGGGCGTCGGCACCGGCGGCACGATCTCCGGAACCGGGCGGTACCTGAAGGACGCGAGCGACGGCAAGGTCAAGGTCGTCGGCGCCGACCCGGAAGGGTCCGTGTACTCCGGCGGGTCCGGGCGGCCGTACCTCGTCGAGGGTGTCGGTGAGGACTTCTGGCCGACGGCCTACGACCGGACCGTCGCGGACGAGATCGTGGCCGTGTCCGACAAGGACTCCTTCCAGATGACGCGTCGGCTCGCGAAGGAGGAGGGCCTGCTCGTCGGCGGTTCCTGCGGGATGGCCGTGGTCGCCGCGCTGCGGGTGGCCGAGCGGCTCGGACCCGACGACGTCGTGGTCGTACTCCTGCCCGACAGCGGGCGCGGTTACCTCAGCAAGATCTTCAACGACGAGTGGATGGCCGACTACGGGTTCCTGGAGGACTCCGGCCCGAGCGCGCGCGTCGCGGACGTGCTCAACGACAAGGCGTCCGGCGCCATCCCCTCCCTCGTCCACATGCACCCGGACGAGACGGTCGGCGAGGCCATCGAGGTGCTGCGCGAGTACGGCGTCTCGCAGATGCCGATCGTCAAGCCGGGCGCCGGTCACCCGGACGTGATGGCCGCCGAGGTCGTCGGGTCCGTCGTCGAACGGGAGCTGCTCGACGCCCTGTTCACCCAGCGCGCCTCGCTGCAGGACCCGCTGGAGAAGCACATGTCGGCGCCGCTGCCGCAGGTCGGCTCCGGCGAACCGGTCGGCGACCTGATGTCGGTGCTCGGCAGCGCCGACGCGGCGATCGTCCTCGTCGAGGGCAAGCCCACCGGGGTCGTCAGCCGCCAGGACCTGCTGTCCTTCCTCGCCAAGGGCGGCGCCAAGCAGTAGGCGCCGACGGACGGGCCGGGGTCAAGAAGGCGCCGGGCGGGGGATTTGCGCAGGTGGCAGGAGGATATTTCCCGAAGTTCCCCTCCTGAGAGGGATCTTCCGGCCTTTGGGCGGGGAACTTCGCGGAAGTGGTACGAGCGCGTCACGTCCGCGCAGCACCCGCTTAACACGGGTCCGGCACATTAGTGGGTGTCGGCAGGGCGGGAGCGGCTCCCCGCCTCGGCCGACACCAAAACGGCGCCAAGGACCTCCGGAGCGGCTCCCGGACCTCCATGGACGCCAAGGACGCGCAAGCCCGGCCCTGACCCGGCCCGCGTCCCTCGCGGGGACCGCCGTCGTCCCGCCCCCCGGTAACGGGGGTGCGGCGGTCCCCGCGCAACACGTGGAAGGGCCCGGCACCTGTCACAGGTGCCGGGCCCTTCCACGTGTACGGCTATGGACCGACGCTCCTCGCGCGCCCAGCCGTCCAGGCCCTAGCCCTCCCAGTCGGAGTCCGACCTACTCCTGCGGGGGCCGAAGAAGTTCGGGGTGACGCGCGCGGCCTGGACGACGTTGACGACCACGATGCCGGCCCAGGTGACCAGCAGGCCGGGCAGATGTGCGACGCCACCGCCGATCCCGGACAGGGGCACCGCCAGCACCAGCGACACGATCCCGAAACCGAAGCGCTCCCCCCATGAATCCGTCGCCCCCTCCGGGGAACGCGTACCGCGGGCCACCACCATCTGATGCTCGGCCAGCTGCCGCCGCACCCGGCGGTCCACCGCGCCGTCGACCCGCTGTTCGACCTTCTCGAGGAACGAGTCGACGAGCGCGGACTCGTACTCCTCGCCCAGCTCCCTGCGCGCGTGCAGAGTGGCGTCGAGTTCCTTCTTCAGTTCGGCGTCGCCGCCCGCTTCCCTACCGGTCATGCTGTTCACGTTAGGGAGCGACGGCCTCCGCGGCACTGGGGATAGCCCCCCTGTTGGGACTGGGCCGCACCCCCCGGGGGGCGCGGCCGGGGCCAGCACCCCGAGCGACTCCGTCCGCCGGACGGGAAATTTGACGACAGGGCCTAGGGGAGCAGGGCGACCAGGCCGGTGTCGAGGTCGAACCGTGCGGCGGTCACATGCGCCGGGGTGAAGGCCGGGTCCGCGCGGATCGCGTCGCGGACCCAGGCCGCGTGTGCCCGTACGGTGTGGTCGGCCCAGTCCCCGGGCACTGCCCGGGTACGGAGCGCCGCGGGCGTGATCTCGTCCACCAGGAGACCGAGATGTCCGGGCACGGGCGCCCCCGTACGGAGGTGTTCGAGCGTCGCGGCGACCGCCCCGCAGTGCTCGTGCCCCAGCACCAGCACCAGGGGAACGCCCAGCTCCTCCACCCCGTACTGGATGGACCCGAGGACCGCCTCGTCCAGCACCTGCCCGGCGGTCCTTGTGCAGAGCAGGTCCCCGATCCCCTGGTCGAAGACCAGCTCGGGCGGGACGCGGGAGTCGACGCAGCCGACGACGACCGCGAAGGGGTGCTGCCCGGCGGCGAGGACATGCCGCCGGGCGCGCTCCTCGTGCGGGTGACGAGGCCGTCCTGCGGCGTATCGCCGGTTGCCCGCGAGGAGTTCGTCGAGCGCCGCGCCGGCGGTCGCCGGCCGGGAGCGGGGTGCGGCGACGGCCGGAGCCGACGCGGTGGTGGTGAGTACGGAGGCGGTGGTCGCCGCCAGAAAGGCCCTGCGGTTCGAGGGCATGACGCTCCCTCAGGAGTTGTGCCTGTAGCGCTCGTTCACCGTACGCACATGAACCCTCACCCTGAGTGTCGATTTAATGACCCTTGGTCGATTCGTCGTCAGATCATCGCTGCCGCGATACCGCCCCTTGATCAGGCGGCGGAGCTGTCCGCGGGAAGGTCCAGGGGCCGCAGCTCGTCCGCGTACGAGACGGATATCCGGCGCATCAGGCCGTCCTCGGTGATGTCGTACTGGCCCAGGCGCCACAGCGGCGGCGAGTACGCGTGGATCGACACCGCGTCGTCGGTGGCGCCGGTGAGGCGGTGGATGTGCTCGGGGCCGAAGCAGAAGGACTCGCCCGCGCCGACGGTGACGGACGGATGGCTGCCGCCGATGCGTGGGTTGGACTCGGTCAGCGCGCCCTGTACGACGCCGACCGCGCCGGAGGAGATGTCGTGGTCGTGCCAGCCGGTGTCATTGCGCCGGGTCCAGCACAGCAGCCAGACATCGACGTACTCGTCGCGGTACAGCGACGCGTAGTGCCGCTCCTCGTCGGAGAACGCGACCTGTTCGCGCCAGAGTTCGGGGCGGGTGGCGAGGTCGTCGACGAGGGCCTGGAGCTCGCGCTTGTCGAGCGTGCGGTCCGGCAGGGCCTCGTACGTCATGGGGTGGCTCCCTTCAGCAGACGGGCGGGATTGGTGGTGCGCAGGGCGTGGGTGGCGGCGGCCGCGCCGAGGTCGGGGACGGTGGGGGCGGCGTAGGGGCGGTCGCTGCCGGTGACGACCACGTCGATGCCGACGGCCCGGACGAGCGCGTCCACGGCGCGCGTCCCGTACGACGAGGTCTCGTAGAAGGCGTCGAAGTCGACCTCCCCGCGCCCGCCGCCACGGGCCGCGAGCCGTTCGCCGTGCAGCGGGGCGAGGCCCGCGAGGGCGGCGAAACAGACGCGCAGACGCGGGTGACGGGCACGGCCGAAGGCGCGGAAGGCGAACCAGGACGCGTGCATCTGGTGGACGTAGGGGACCAGCGCGGGCCACCAGGGCGGGGTGCCGGGGGTGGGCGGGGCCGTGCCCGGGTGGACGAAGAGCGGCTTGTCGTGGCGGGTGAGGACGTCGAGGAGGGGTGCGCACAAGTCCCAGCCGGTCGCGTCCAGCAGGGCGGTGGCGGGGAGTTGAAGTCCCACGCAGCCGCGCCGGAGTTCGCGCTCGACGGCTTCCGGGGCTGTGTCCGGTGCCGACAGGCAGGGCGAGGCCCAGACGCCGAAGGGGGCCGGGAGTGCGAGGGTGCCGTCGTGGAAGGCGGCGAGCAGCGGGGCGGCCTCGGCGGGCGGCAGGTGTTCGATGCCGAGCGGGCTGGAGAGCGAGACCAGGGCGAGGTCCAGGCCGTCGGCGTGGGCGAGTGCGGTGCGGGCCGCGACGTCGTGGTCGGCCGGGTCGACCTCGTAGGGCGGCTCGCCCGCCAGGTGCAGGGTCCAGCCGTCGAGGTACGGCGGCGCGGTGCGGGTGCGCAGCAGCTCGATGAAGGCGGGCGGCCAGATGTGCTGGTGTACGTCGGTGGACACGCGGCGGTCCTTGCGGTGTGGACTGAGGTTAAGCGCTTCAGTGATGCGATTAACTTAAGCGGTTAACAAAGGGGGCGTCAAGGGTGCGGACGGGGTGTGGGAGCGGGTCCGGCCGGGGGTCGGCCGGGCCGTGCGCCCACAATGCGGACGCGTCCCGGTAGGCTTCCGGGCATGGCCAGGCCCAATAAGCGCACCACCCTCCGGGAGGTGGCCGAGGCCACGGGCCTCTCCACCGCCGCCGTCTCCTACGCCCTGCGCGGCAAGCACGTCTCCAAGGAGACCGAGGAGCGGGTACGCAAGGCCGCCGCCGAGCTCGGCTACGAGGCCGACCCCATCGCCCGCGCCCTCGCCAGCGGCCGCACCAGCATGGTCGGCGTCCTCGCGGGCGACCTCCAGGACCTCTGGCAGCAGCAGCTGATGGCCGCCATCGGCCGGGAGCTGCTGGCCGGCGACCGCTACGCGCTGATCCTCGACGCGGGCGGCGACCCCGACCGTGAGCTGAAGCTCGCCAAGCAACTGCGCGACCAGCGTGTCGACGCGCTGCTGGTGTCGCCGGTGAACCCCTCGGCCGAGGGGTGGGCGGCCATCGCCGAGGCGCTGCCGGTGGTGGCCGTCGGGGACTCGCTCAGCACGGCCCGTACCGCCGGACAGGTCATCTTCGACAACCGGGCCGGTATCGACTCCGTCCTGGAGTATCTGTACGGGCTCGGCCATCGCCGGGTGACCGTGCTGACCCCGACCCGGCCGAGCACGCCCGACCGGCCCGCCGACGTGTACGTCCGCGAGGCCGCCGAACGGCTCGGGCTGAGCGCCGAACTGGTGCCGTGCCCGCAGGAGTTGGGCGAGGCTACGGTCGTCGCCCGGCGCCTCCTGGACGGTCCCCGGCCCGCGACCGCCGTCTTCTGCTTCTCCGACTCACTGGCGTACGGGGTGTACGCCGCCGCTGCCGAGGCGTCGCTGGCCGTCGGCCGGGACCTCTCGGTGGTCGGC
Organism: Streptomyces sp. NBC_01450; assembly: GCF_036227505.1. NCBI lineage: Bacteria > Bacillati > Actinomycetota > Actinomycetes > Kitasatosporales > Streptomycetaceae > Streptomyces > Streptomyces sp. NBC_01450. The sequence continues at coordinate 6,772,415 of NZ_CP109480.1, forward strand.
TTCGACGACCACCCGGTGTCCCGGGTCCTCACCCCACCGCTGACCACGGTCGACTGGGGCCTCCCGGAGATCGCCGCGGAGGCGGCACGTCTGACGGTCGCGGCGATCGAGGGGAAACGGGTCCGGAAGAAGCGGATCCTGTGCGCGCCGAGGATGAGCGAGCGGGGCTCGGCGGTCCGGGTGTAACCGGGGGGTTCCTCGCCCCCGCCGCCCCTACCCGTCCCATCCCTGGGGGCTGCCGCCCCCGGACCCCCGCTTCGGCCTGAACGGCCTCGTCCTCAAACGCCGGACGGGCTGAGTGATGCGCGCCAGCGCTTTTAAGGGGCGCGGGGAACTGCGCGACCAGCCCCCACTGGCCCGCAGTCGAAAGACCACCCTCCGGGGTCTGGGGCGGAGCCCCAGGTTGAGGATGGGACGGGTAGGGGCGGCGGGGGCGAGGGAATGCCCCCCGGCCCCGACGGCACCCGACCGCTCACGCCAGCTTCTTGCTCTTCAGCCACGCGTCGGCGACCTCGTCCGGGTCCTTCCTCTCCTTGTCCACGAGCCGGTTGAGCTTGGTCAGCTCCTCCGAGGTGAGGACGTTGCCGAGGGTGGCCAGCGCCTTGCGGACCTTCGCGTCGGCCTTGCGGGAGGCGATGAGGGGAACGATGTGCTGGGAGGGGATCAGGTTCAGGGGGTCGGTGAGGACGACCCAGCCGTTCTCGATGATGTCCACGTCCGTGGTGAACACGTTGGCGACGTCGACGTCACCCTTCTTCAGGGCGCCCTTGACGAGCGGCCCGGAGGAGTCGAGGGACTTGAACTCCTTGAACTCCACCCCGTAGCGGTCCTTGAGACCCACCACGCCGACGACCCGCTTCTTCATCTCGGCCGCGGCGCCGAGGATCAGCTTGCCGTTGGCCTTGCGCAGGTCGGCGAGCGAGGTCAGGCCGTACTTGGCGGCGGTCTCCTTGGTGACGGCGAAGCTGTCGCGGTCCTCGGCCGCCGCGTACGGGAGGACTTCCAGGCCGCTGGGGAGCACGGTCGTCAGAGCGTTCTGCATCGCGCCGGCTTCGGTGGCCGTGGCCTTCTCGTCCAGGTAGAGGAGCAGGCTGCCCTGGTACTCGGGCAGGAGATCGATGTCGCCGCCCTCCAGCGCGGGCACGACGATCTCGCGCGAGCCCAGGTTGGGGCGGACCTTCGTCTTGATGCCCGCGGCTCCCAGGACACCCGCGTACAGGTAGCCGAGGATCTGGTTCTCGGTGAAGTTGGCGGTGCCGATGGTCAGGCCGCCGGCGCTGGATCCGGAGCCGCCGCCGCTGCCGCCGCCGGAACTGTCGAGCGACGTGACGCCGCTGCTGCAGGCGGCCAGGACGGGGACGGAGGCCGCGGCGAAGAGGCCGCCGAGCAGAGTCCTACGGTTCATGGTTCTTCGGCTCCTCAGTGGGCGGCGGTACGGCGGTGACGGAAGAGGTAGCGCTGGAGTCCGGCCAGCGCGAGGTCGAGCACTACGGCGACGATCGCGACCAGCGCCGCCCCGCCGAGGACCTGGACGAGGTCGCGCTGCGCCAGCCCGTCGAAGACGTACCGGCCGAGGCCGCCGAAGCTGACGTACGCGGCGATCGTGGCGGTGGACACGACCTGGATCAGAGACAGCCGCAGGCCCGTCATGATCAGGGGGAGGGCGAGCGGGATCTCGACCTGGAACAGGACCTGGTGGCCGCGCATCCCCTGCCCCCTCGCCGCGTCCTTGACCTCCGGGTCGACGGCGTTCATGCCCGCGTAGGTGTTGGTGACGATGGCCGGGACCGCGAGGACGACCAGCGCCACGTACACCGACCAGAGGGACAGGCCGCTGACCAGGAAGACGAGGACGACCAGGCCCACGGTGGGCAGCGCGCGACCGAAGGAGGACAGGTTGATGGCGAGGAAGGCGCCCTTGCCGGTGTGACCGATCAGCAGGCCGATCGGGAGCGCGATCGCGGCCGCGATGAGGGTGGCGAGGAGCGAGTACTCCAGGTGCTCGACGAGGCGGTGCGCGATGCCGTCGGTGCCGACCCACTGGTCGCCGCTGACCAGCCACTTGGCGAGGTTCTTGAAGAGTTCGTACATGTCAGGCTCGCCGCCTCGTCCACGGAGTGAGTACGTACTGGATCGCGACCAGCAGCGCGTCCGCGACCAGGGCAAGGAGCAGGGTCAGGACGACACCGACGATCACCGGCGTCGGGAAGTTGCGCTGGAAGCCGTCCGTGAAGAGCTGGCCGAGTCCGCCGTCGCCGATGTAGGTGGCGACGGAGACCAGGGAGATCGACATGACCGTCGCGATCCGCACGCCCGCCATGATCACGGGAAGGGCGAGCGGGAGTTCGACGGTGAACAGGGTGCGCAGCGGGCGCGTGCCCATCGCCTTGGCGGCCTCCTTCGTCTTCGCGGGGACCGAGTCGAGGCCCTCGACCGTGTTCCGGAGCAGGACGACCAGGCTGTAGACCGTCAGGCCGATGACCGTGGTGGTGCGGGTCAGACCGCTGACCGGCAGCAGGAGGACGAAGATCGCGATCGACGGGATCGTGAACAGCACGTTGGAGAGCCCGAGGAGCACGCCCCGCAGGGGGCGGATCCGGTGTGCGATCACGGCCAGCGGGAGGGAGATCAGCAGGCCGAAGAAGACGGCCAGCAGCGCGGTCTGGAGGTGGGAGAGGGTGAGGGTGGTGAGGTCGTGGGTGTGGTCGCCTATCCAGGACCAGTCGACGGTCATATGGCCACACTCGCGGTGCCGTGGGCGTCCTGGCCGCCGTGCGCCTTGCTCGCGTGCTCGTGGATCTCGTCGCGAGAGGTGACTCCCGTGAGCACGCCGGCGGCGTCCACGCGTGCCACCAGGCCGGTCGGGGAGGCGATCGACTCGTTGAGCGCCGCCAGGAGGGAGTCGGTGTCCTTGAGCGGTCGTACGGGGAGTTCGGCGTCGTCCGTGGCCGAACGCCAGTGCCGCGGTTTGCGGGCCTCGTCGAGTACGAGGGTCCAGGCGCCGCCCTCGGGGGCCGGGCCCTGCGGTACGTCGGCGAGGTGGTGGAGCGAGAGGAGCTTCAGGCCCCGCTCGGCGCCGAGGAAGTCGGCGACGAAGTCGTCCGCGGGGCGGGCGAGCAGATCGGCCGGGGTCGCGCACTGCACCAGATGGCCGCCGGTGCGGAAGATCGCGATCTGGTCGCCGAGCCGGACGGCCTCGTCGATGTCGTGGGTCACGAAGACGATGGTCTTGCTGAGCTCCTTCTGGAGGCGCAGCAGCTCGTCCTGGAGCTGGGTGCGGACGACCGGGTCGACCGCGCCGAAGGGCTCGTCCATGAGCAGGACGGGTGGGTCGGCGGCGAGCGCGCGGGCCACGCCGACGCGCTGCTGCTGGCCGCCGGAGAGCTGGTGCGGGTAGCGCTTGCCCGCGTCGGCGGCGAGGCCGACGGTCTCCAGGAGCTCGGCCGCCCGCGCCCTGGCCTTCTTGCGGCCCCAGCCCAGCAGCAGCGGCACGGTGGCGATGTTGTCGAGCACCGTGCGGTGCGGGAAGAGGCCGGCCTGCTGGATGACGTAACCGATGGAGCGGCGCAGTTCGGCCGCGTCCTGATCGAGTACGTCCTTGCCGCCGACGCGGATGGTGCCGGAGGTCGGATCGACCATCCGGTTGATCATCCGGAGGGTGGTGGTCTTACCGCAACCGGAAGATCCGACGAGGACGGTCACGCCGCCTTCCGGCATCTCCAGGGAGAGGTCGTGGACTGCGGTGGTGCCGTTGGGGAAGCGCTTGTGGACCGTGTCGAACTGGATCATGATGTGTCCCTTGCCCGGTCTGCATATCGTCATGCAGAGTTCTCTGTACCTGAATAGGTTGTCAACGGTCCGGTGTTAATCGCTGGTTACTTATGACCGCCAGGCAAGATCCAATGTCCTGATTGAGGGGAGTATGGGCTCTATGTCGTCTCGGAATGCGGACATGCCGAGTGCGAGCGCGACCGGTCTCACAGCCGGCCTCGTGGTACTCGACGGGTGCGGCACCGGTGTCACCGACATCGTGCGGCTCGCCGACGGGGCCGCACGGCCCGTTCCCGGCACCGAGGCGATGAAGCGCGTCGAGGAGTCCTGGGACGCCGCCCGGCAGATCGCCGCCACCGGCCGCGTCTACGGGCGCTCCACCGGCGTCGGGGCCAACCGGAACGAGGACGTGCCGACCGAGGCCGCCGCCGAGCACGGGCTGCGCCTGCTGCGCAGCCACGCCGGCGCCATCGGTGAGGAGCTCCCCGCCCGCCAGGTCCGGGCCATGCTCGCCGTCCGCGCCAACCAGCTCCTGGCGGGCGGGGCGGGCCTGCGGCCCACCGTCGTCACGGCGCTGTGCGAGGCCCTGGAGACCGGCGCGTACCCGGTCGTGAACGAGTTCGGGTCGGTGGGCACGGGCGACATCGCGGCACTGGCCCAGGTGGGGCTGGCGCTGGTGGGGGAGCATCCGTGGAGGGGGCCGGACGCCTCACGGACGCCGTCCGTGCCGCCGGTTCCGTCCGTCCCGTCCGTGCCGCCGGTCCCGTCCGCGCCGCGGTCCCCGGAGCAGGGGGCGCCGCTCGCGGGGCAGGGCGTGCCGCCCCAGGCCCAGGGTCCGTCGTCGCTCGGTCTCGAGGAGAGGGTGACGTCCTTCGGGGAGGAGGTGTCGTCCCTCGGGCAGGGCCTGCCCCCCGCGCCCCAGCCCCTCGACAACAACGACGCCCTCGCCCTCATCAGCAGCAACGCCCTCACCCTCGGGCAGGCCGCCCTCGCGCTGGACGAACTGCGCGGGCTCATCGAGGCCACCCAGGTCGTCGCCGCGCTGTCGCTGCTGGCCGTCGACGGCTCGCACGAGGCGTACGCGGCGCCCGTGCACGCCGCGCGCCCGCACAAGGGCTCGGTCGAAGTCGCCCGGCGGATGCGGGAGTTGATCGGAGCGGCGGACCGTCCCACCCCGCCGCTCGGGCGGATCCAGGACCCGTACGGCTTCCGGTGCGTCCCGCAGATCCACGGGCCCGCGCACGACGCCGCGGACGCCCTCGAAGGGGTCCTGGTCGTCGAGATCAACGCCGCCGCCGAGAACCCCCTCATCTCGCCCGAGGACATGGCCGCGTACCATCACGGCGGCTTCTACCAGGCCCAACTCGCCCTCGCGCTCGACCACTTCAGGCTCGCCGTCACGCAGGTGGCGCGGCTGTCGACCTCCCGGCTCTCCACCCTCAACGAACCGGCCTACACCCGCCTGCGCCCCTTCCTCGCCGACCATGAGCCCGCGTCCTCCGGCGTGATGATCCTGGAGTACGCCGCCGCGGCCGCCCTCGGCGACCTGCGCGCCTTCTCCGCGCCCGCCTCGCTCGGGCACGCTGTACTCTCCCGGGGCGTCGAGGAACAGGCGAGCTTCGCCTCGCTCGCCGCACGGCAGACACTGCGGGCGTGCGGTGCCTACCGTCTCGTCGTGGGCTGCGAACTGGTCTCCGCCGTACGGGCGCTGCGCCAGCGCGATCTGCGGCCCGACCCGGAACTGCCGGTCGGACGCGCGATGGAACTGGCCGAGTCCGTGCTCGGCCCGGACCAGGCCGACCGGCCGCTGACGGACGACGTGACGGCGGCGGCCGCGCTGCTCGACCGGTTCACGGACATCTGGAGGGGGATCGAGTCATGAGCGTGGACAGGAGCACGGATGTGAGCGCGGAGGTGAAAACCGACGTGAAAACGGACGTGAAGACTGACGTGAAGACCGATGTGAACGCCTACGAGAACGTGCTGGACAGTCCCGCCGGGCGCCTGCAGGCGCTCTTCGAGGGGCACCGGCTGACACCGACCCAGCGCCGCATCGCGCACAGCATGGTGCGGCGCGCCGCCGACGTGCCGTTCCTGTCGAGCGTCGAACTCGCCGAACTCGCCGGGGTCAGCCAGCCCTCCGTCACCCGCTTCGCGGTCGCGCTCGGCTTCGACGGCTACCCGGCGCTGCGCAAGCACCTGCGCGAGGTCGCGCCCACCGAACAGGCGGGGACCCCGGGCTCGTACAACGAGTACCAGCAGGCCGTCGAGGCCGAGATCGAGAACCTGAAGCACCTCGCCGAGGTGCTCGCCGACCCGCGCCCGGTGCAGCGCGCGGGACGGCTGCTCGCCGCCTCCCGTCCGCTCCCGGTGCTCGGGCTGCGGGCCGCCGCCTCCCAGGCGTACGGCTTCGCGTACTTCGCCGCCAAGGTCCACCCGGACGTACGGCTGCTGCACGAGGGCGGCACCATGCTGCACGACCGCATCGACGCGGCCGTGCACGCCGGTGCCACCGCGCTGCTCTGCTTCGCCCTGCCCCGCCACCCGCGCGAGGTCGTGGACTCGCTCGCCTACGCCAAGGGAGCCGGGCTGACGGTGGTGACGGTCGCGGACTCCGCCTTCGCGCCGGTCGCCAAGGTCTCGGACCTCCTCCTGCCCGCCGCCGTCGGCACCGGCCTCGCCTTCGACACGGCCTGCTCCCCGATGCTCCTCGGGCGCGTCCTGCTGGAGGCGATGTGCGACGACATCCCGGACGCCCAGGCGCGGCTGGAGGAGTTCGACGTGCGGGCGGCGGCCAGGGGACTGTTCGTCGAGTAGCCGCTGTGCCGTGGAGCGGTCGGGATTCGGCGGGTGGAGTGGTCACGGTTCGGTGGAGGTGCCCCGCTTCTCAGACTCGTCTCACCTTCGCTCGTTAGCGTGCGCGCCCGAAGACGCTGAAGACGCATGCACGGGAGGCGGAGAACGTGGCGCGCGGAGGGCAGGGCCTGGCTCGGGTGGCCGTCGTCGTGAGGGCCGGGGCGGCACCACTGTGGTGGTTCGGGGTGTTCGCGGCCGGTATCGGGGTGCTGTTGCCGGGGCTGACCGGACGTCGTATCGGCGTCCTGGCCGGGGCCGCGCTGTTCATCATCGCGGCCGTCGTGGTGGCGTACACCCGCAGGAAGCGCTACGCCGCGCTCGTCCGCTCGGCGGCACGCGCGAGCAAGCAGGACGTGCTCCAGGACCGGGCCGTGACGGTACGCAACTGGCGCCGGGGCCATCGCTGGTGGCTGCTGCTCGCCTTCGTGGCCGCGCTCGGCAGCTCCTTCGCGGTGCCCGCCGCCGGAGGCATGCTGCTCGCCGGTGCGGGTGTCGGGCTGTGGCTGAAGGCCGGCTGGCTCGGGCGCCGGGAGCGCGCCGAGGAGGCGCTGATCTGGGTGCGCGTCGACTGGCTCGGCCGACGCTCCGGTGCGCCCGCCGGAAAGCCGGTCAAGGCCTGCCGGGCCACCGGAGTGGCGGCCGGCGACGCCGCGCCCGGCGGAGCGCGACGCCGCTGACCCGAGGCGGCGACCGGAGGCCGCTACACCTCGAGGTCCGCCTCGATCCTCTTCAGTTGGTGCCGGGCCATCGCCAGGTTGGACCGCTTGGCGTCGAGCACCAGGTACAGGAAGAGCCCGTTGCCCCCGCGCCCCTTGATCAGCCGGATCAGGTGGTACTGGTCGGACAGCGTGATCAGGATGTCCTCGATCTCGCCCTTCAGCCCGAGGTGCTCCATGGTGCGGATCTTGGCGCGGACGACGTCGGTGTTGCCCGCCGCCGCCACGGTGAGGTCGAATCCCTTGCTGCCGCCGATCGTGCCCAGCGCCATTCCGCTGGTGTAGTCGACGAGGGCGGCGCCGGTCGCGCCCTCGATGGAGGCCAGTGCTTCCTTCAGCGCGGTTTCGGTGTTGGTCATGGTGTGGTTCTTCCTTTCGGCTTTTCGGTCCGGCTTTCGGTCCGACTTTCGGACTCGCGGTCCGGCTTTTCGGTCAGCTTTCCGATGCGGTGGGAGTGGCGTTGGGGGTGGGGGTCGGGGGTGTACGGGGCGTGCCGCGCGCCGTACGGGTGCGCGTCGGCATGGGGGCGGCCCGCGCGGGAGCCCGCGCCGGGGCGACCGGTTCGCCGCGCGCCGTCGCGGTGTCCACGAGCTCACCGATCCGGGTGCCGGAACGGCGCCCCTCCAGATGCAGCCGGCCGACGTTGACCCGGTCCTGGGCCAGCAGCGTCAGCACGGCGGAGCCGCCTGCCGCGTACGTCGCCACATAGCCGTCGACGCCGCGCACCAGCAGTTCGCGGAACTCGCCCTGCCCGGTGGCGTCCGCCATGCGCATGGCCACCCCCAGCGCGGCCGCGGTGAGTGCGGCCACGCCCTCGGGCTCCACTCCGGGCGTGTCGTGGGCGAGTACGAGTCCGTCGACGCTGGCCGCCAGCGCACCGGTCAGCTGGGGCACGCGGGCCCTCAACCGGTGCAGCTCGTCGAGGACTTCGGGTTCCGCCGACATCAGCAGTCTCCTCTCGGCACGCTGTCGCAGCGCGCGGATCACAGGGCCTCCAGCGCGTCTCGGAGTCGGCGCAACAACGCGACGTCGGGATCGGCGGAAGGCTGGGTGAGCTCACGGGGCAACGGCGCACGCTCCGGCGCGTTCGCCGCCGTGACGACCCCGGCCGCGGCCAGCCGGCGGACGTCGACGAGGGTGTGGAACGCGGGCCGCCCCAGGGCGAGTGAGATGTCCGACGCCGTCCGCAGACCGTCCACCCGGCCGAGCACGGCCCACTGGCGCAGGGGGACCGACGGCTCGGCGGCGCGCTGGGCGCGTGCCAACGGGGCGGTGTCCGTGGCCGGGTCGGGCCAGACCCGGTGCAGCAACTGGCGGCGGCGCAGCGTCTCGCGCTCCACCGCGGCCACGGGCACGGGACGCACCGGGCCGAGCCAGTGCGCGGCCCCGTACCGGAACCGGGCCGGAGTGCTGCTCGGCCCCAGCACGAAGTACGCCGCGTCGTACAGCGCCCCGAGATGGCACAACTCCAGCGCGCCCTCGGCGATCCGGCCGCGCTCGACCAGGAACCGTCCGACCCGCCGCCGCGCCCCGGCCTCGGCGACCGCCTCCCGCCAGGACTCGGCCGCCAGCACTCCGCGTGCGGTGAGCAGTACGTCGAGCGAGGGGGTGGCGGGGCTCTCGGCGTGCACGACCTCCCCGTCACAGAGGTAGAGCACCCCGCGCTCGCGCACCAGCACGCCGGTGGCCCGCTCGGCGGCGAGCCGGCTGAGCATGGGCGAGAGCCCGACGGGGACCGCCGCCCTGTCGTCGTCGTTCTCGATGTCGGTGGGGTGGTCTTGGCCGCTGTCCTTGCGCACGGCGAGTTCGAGTGCCGGAGGTGTTCTGACCGTCGTCATCCCAGCACCAGCCGTCCGGCCATCTCACCGAGCCGGATCCGGGCCAGCGCGAGATTGCCGTCCGCCCGGTCCAGCCACAGATGCAGGAACACGCTGCTGTCGAACGTGGTCCTGACGAACCGCAGCAGGTGGTAGCTGTCGCGATTGCTGACGATCAGGTCCTCGACCGGGGTCTCCTGTTCGGACCAGTCGGACCCGTCGGACGGGGCGAACGCCTTGTGCTCGGCGGCGAGCCGGGCGAGCTCGGCCGCCTCCGCCGCGGTCGTCTCGTGGTCACCGCCCGGGGCGTCCCCGACCGTGCCCAGGGCCAGCCCGCTGGTCCAGTCGACCACCGCGGCGCCCCGGGCACCGGGCAGTCGCATGGCTTCCAGTAGGCACTCGTCGATTCCGGGCACCACGTATCCCCTCCCGCCAAAGGGTTCGGCCGAGTGACGCCGAAGTTACGCAACGTGTGCACGAGGGATGAGTGTTCTGGCATTTTCCTGTGGAACATGCGCGAGGTGACTAAGGTGGGTCAACTGACCATATTTTCCTGCCTATTGGATCGGTGCAGGGGCTGGTGGAGGCGTTGCGCAGGTGTGCGAGGGGGCGCTCGTAGGTCCGCTGGGGCGTGTGGAAAACCCGTGAGCGCCGGGGCTACAGCGCCGTGAGTGCCGTCGGCCGCGCGCCGCCCGACTCCGCGACGATCTCCTCGACGCTCTGCGGCTCCCGTACGACCGCGAACCGGACGTCCGTACCCCCGTGGCTGTCACTGCCGCTGCCGCCGTCCGCGTCCTCGGCCGCCGCGAAGCCGTAAATACCCGGCCGGGCCAGGGAGTTGTACGCGTAGTGGTGCGCGAAGTAGTACGCGCCCGTGTCCAACGCCGCCGCGTAGTCGCCCTGTTCGAGCAGCGGGAGCGCGCGCCCCTCGGCGAGCAGGTCGCCCGCGAAACAGGCGGGCCCCGCGATGTCCTGGACGACGTCCGGCCCCGCCTTGGGGCGGCCCAACGCGTCGTACGCGGCGATCCGCAGCGGCCAGGACCCGGGCGCGTACACCGTGCGGGTCGCGATCTGCACCCCCGCGTGCGTGACCGCGACCGGCCGGCCCCCGGCGGACTTCGCGTACTCCACCCGGGCGACCACGGTCCCGTGCTTGGCCAGCAGCGACCGCCCGAACTCGGTGACCAGCCCGTACCGCCCGTCGAAGAGCCCCGGAACCGCCTCGGCGAGCAGCCGTGCGTACTGCGCGTACGTCGGGGTCGTGACCTCGGATCCGAAGTTGACCGGCAGTCCGCCGCCGATGTCGAGCGTGTCGATCTGCTGCCGCCCGACACGCCGGTTGATCTCCTCGGCCAGCGCGTACGTCTCCGCGATCCCCCGTGCCATCAGTGAGAGCGGGATGCCCTGCGACCCGGTGTGCGCGTGCAGCCGGGTCAGCCACGGCCGGTCGGCGTACGCCTGGACGATCCACTTCCGGGCGCCCTCGTCGCGCAGCCCGACCCCGAACTTCGAGGTCGCCGTCGCCGTGGACAACGCCTCGATGGAACCCCCGCCGACCTGCGGGTTCACCCGGATTCCGAGGGGTGAGCGGGGATGTGGGGAACCCATCGGACCGCCGTGGGGCCCGTCGGGCAGGTCCCGGACCAGGCCGTCGATGCGGTCCAGCTCCTGCGGATTGTCCGCGTTGACGGCGATGCCCAGCGCCAGCGCCTCGCGCAGCTCGGCGAGCGTCTTGGCGGGCGAGTCGAGCACGGTGTCGCGGGGCGGTACTGCGGCCGCCCGTGCGAGGGCCAGCTCGCCGGGGCTCGCCACCTCCGCGCCGATGCCGTGCTCGTGCAGCAGCCGCAGTACGGGCACCAGCGGGGTCGCCTTCACCGCGAAGGCGTGCAGTACGGGTGTGCCCGGCGCCGTCACCGCGTCGAAGGCGGCCCGTAGCTCCGCCGCCGAGGCCTTGATGCCGGGAACGTCGAGGAGGGCGATGATGGGCACCTCCGGCCCCAGCAGTCCCTGCTCCACGGCGGCCCGGACGGCCGCGTCACGCCGCGCGCCGCGACCGAAGCCGGGTGCGCCCCGACCGGCCGGGGTCACTGCGGCTCCCGCCGAGGGTGCCCCGGCCCCTGCGGAGGGGGCTGCGGCTCCCGCCGGGGGTGACCCGGCTCCTGCCGGAGACCCCCCGGCTCCCGCCGAAGGCGACCTGGCTCCTGCCGGAGGCGACCCCGTTCCTGCCGCACCGTCGTTCACTGAATGCTCCGTCGTGTCCCGGTCTGCGCCCATACATCCCAGCCAAACATCCACGCCGCGCCCCCGCTGGCCTATCCATCTATTGACTAGCTCTATTCAAGAAGTCAGGATGTGAATATCTACTGCAACAGTCCGCTAGGAGGCAGACCATGTCAGGACCCCGCCCCGTCCGAGCGCCGCGCGGTACGGAACTGAGTGCCCTGGGATGGCAGCAGGAGGCCGCCCTGCGGATGCTGCAGAACAACCTCGACCCCGAGGTCGCCGAGCACCCCGACAAGCTCGTCGTCTACGGCGGCACCGGCAAGGCCGCCCGTGACTGGCGCTCCTTCGACGCCATGGTCCGCACGCTGCGGACCCTCAAGCAGGACGAGACGATGCTCGTCCAGTCCGGCCGCCCCGTCGGCGTCATGCAGACCCACGAGTGGGCCCCGCGCGTCCTCATCGCCAACTCCAACCTGGTCGGCGACTGGGCGAACTGGGAGGAGTTCCGCCGTCTGGAGGCCCTCGGCCTCACCATGTACGGCCAGATGACCGCCGGCTCCTGGATCTACATCGGCACCCAGGGCATCCTCCAGGGCACCTACGAGACCTTCGCCGCCGTCGCCGCCAAGAAGTTCAACGGCACGCTCGCCGGCACCATCACCCTGACCGCCGGCCTCGGCGGCATGGGCGGCGCCCAGCCGCTCGCCGTGACGATGAACGACGGCGTCGCGATCTGTATCGATGTCGACCCGCGCGCCATCGAGCGCCGTATCGAGCACCGCTACCTGGACGTCAAGGCCGACTCCCTGGAGCACGCCCTGCAGCTCGCCGTCGAGGCCCGCGACCAGCGCAAGCCGCTCTCCATCGGCCTCCTGGGCAACGCCGCCGAGCTGCTGCCCCGCATGCTCGCCGAGAGCGCCCCCATCGACATCGTGACCGACCAGACCTCGGCCCACGACCCGCTGGCCTACCTCCCCGTCGGCATCGACTTCGACGACATGGCCGACGCGGCCGCCAAGGACCCGGCGGGCTTCACCACCCGCGCCCGTGAGTCCATGGCCAAGCACGTCGAGGCGATGGTCGGCTTCATGGACGCCGGCGCCGAGGTCTTCGACTACGGCAACTCGATCCGCGGCGAGGCCCAGCTCGCCGGGTACGAGCGGGCGTTCGCCTTCCCCGGGTTCGTGCCTGCCTACATCCGCCCGTTGTTCTCCGAGGGCAAGGGCCCCTTCCGCTGGGCGGCCCTCTCCGGCGAGGCCTCCGACATCCACAAGACGGACAAGGCGATCCTCGACCTGTTCCCGGAGAACGAGTCCCTGCACCGCTGGATCAAGCTGGCCGGTGAGCGCGTCCACTTCCAGGGCCTGCCCGCCCGCATCTGCTGGCTCGGCTACGGCGAGCGCGACAAGGCCGGCGAGCGCTTCAACGACATGGTGGCGTCCGGCGAGCTCGCCGCGCCCCTGGCCATCGGCCGCGACCACCTCGACTGCGGCTCCGTCGCCTCCCCGTACCGCGAGACCGAGGCCATGCTCGACGGCTCCGACGCGATCGCCGACTGGCCGCTGCTCAACGCCATGGTGAACGTCGCCTCCGGCGCCTCCTGGGTCTCCATCCACCACGGCGGCGGCGTCGGCATGGGCCGCTCCATCCACGCCGGCCAGGTGTCCGTCGCCGACGGCACCAAGCTGGCCGGCGAGAAGATCCGCCGCGTCCTCACCAACGACCCCGGCATGGGCGTCATCCGGCACGTCGACGCCGGGTACGACATCGCCGAGTCCGTCGCCCAGGAGCGCGGCGTGCGCATCCCGATGCGCGAAGGCGACGAGGGCGGCGCCGCGTGACCTTCCACAGCATGTGGGCGGAGCTGCTGCCGATCGGCCGCAGCTCCGCCTCCGGCGGCTACCGCCGCTTCGCCTGGACCGGGGCCGACACGGACTGCCGTGCCTGGTTCCGGGCGCAGGCCGAGTCCCGCGGGCTGCGCTACGAGCTGGACCGCAACGGCAACCAGTGGGCCTGGCTCGGCGACCCGGCCGAGGGCGACGCCGTGGTCACTGGGTCCCACCTGGACTCCGTGCCCGACGGCGGAGCCTTCGACGGGCCCCTCGGCGTCGTGTCGTCCTTCGCCGCCCTGGACGAACTGCGCGCCCGACACGTGGAGTTGACCCGGCCCCTCGCCATCGTCAACTTCGGTGACGAGGAGGGTGCCCGGTTCGGGCTCGCCTGCGTCGGCTCCCGGCTGGCCGCCGGACAGCTCACCGTCGAGCAGGCGCATCGGCTGACCGACGGCGACGGCATCACACTCCCGCAGGCCATGGAGCGCGCCGGATACGACCCCGACACCATCGGTCCCGACCCCGAGCGCCTCTCCCGCATCGGCGCCTTCGTCGAGCTGCACGTCGAGCAGGGCCGCGCCCTCGACCTCAGCGGCGACCAGGTCGGCATCGCCAGCGCGATCTGGCCGCACGGCCGCTGGCGCTTCGACTTCCGGGGCGAGGCCAACCACGCGGGCACCACCCGGCTGGTCGACCGCCGCGACCCGATGCTGTCCTACGCCGAGACCGTGCTCGCCGCCCGCCGTGAAGCCCAGCTCGCCGGTGCCGTCGCCACCTTCGGCAAGATCTCCGTCGAGCCGAACGGAGTGAACGCCATCCCCTCCCTCGTGCGCGGCTGGCTCGACTCCCGCGCCGCCGACCAGGCGACCCTCGACACGGTCGTCACCGGCGTCGAGAAGGCGGCCCGCGAGTACGCGGAGGCGCAGGGCGTCGAACTCGACGTCGTCCGCGAGTCGTTCACCCCCGTCGTCGAGTTCGAGCACGCCCTGCGTGACGAGCTCGCCCGCATCCTGGGCAAGGACAGGGAAGGGGCCGCGGCACTCACGGTTCCCGTCCTGGGTACGGGTGCCGGACACGACGCCGGAATTCTCTCCGGGACCGTCCCGACCGCCATGCTGTTCGTACGCAACCCCACGGGTGTCTCGCACTCCCCGGCCGAGTACGCCGCCGAGGACGACTGCGAGGCTGGGGTGACCGCACTCGCCGATGTACTCGAAGGGCTGGCCTGCAGGTGACGCAGACGTACTGGCTTGAACATGCCTGGCTCGACACCTATGTCGAGCCGGGCGTCGCCCTGGACGTGACGGACGGCCGCATCACCGCCGTCCGCACGGGTGTCGACACCCCGCCTCCCGGCGCCGAGATCCTCCGCGGACTCACCCTCCCCGGTCTCGCCAACGCCCACTCGCACGCCTTCCACCGCGCCCTGCGCGGCACCGTCCAGGTCGGCTCCGGCACCTTCTGGACCTGGCGCGAGATCATGTACTCCTTCGCGGACAAGCTGACCCCGGACACGTACCACGCGCTCGCCCGCGCCGTGTACGCCGAGATGGCGCTCGCGGGCGTCACGGCCGTGGGCGAGTTCCACTACGTGCACCACGCCCACGGCGGCACCCCGTACGCCGACCCGAACGCGATGGGCGAGGCGCTCATCGCGGCCGCGGACGAGGCCGGCATCCGGATCACCCTCCTCGACACGGCCTATGTGTCCGCCGGCTTCGGACAGCCGCCCAACCACCACCAGCTCCGCTTCTCCGACGGCAGCGCGGAGGCCTGGGCGGAACGCTCTTCACTTCTCAAGGACCGTGATCACGCACGGATCGGTGCGGCCATCCACTCCGTACGGGCCGTGCCCGCCGGACAGCTGGCGACGGTCGCGCGCTGGGCCGAGGAACGGCGGGCCCCGCTGCATGTGCATCTGTCGGAGCAGACGGCGGAGAACGATGCCTGCCGGGCCGCCCACGGGTGCACCCCGACGCAGCTCCTCGCCGACCACGGCGTGCTCGGCCCCCGCACGACCGGCGTCCACAACACGCACCTCACGGACGAGGACATCGCGCTGCTGGGCCACTCCCGGACGGGCACCTGCATGTGCCCGACGACGGAACGGGACCTGGCGGACGGCATAGGCCCCGCCGCCGCCCTCCAGCGCGCCGGCTCGCCCCTCTCCCTGGGCTCCGACAGCCACGCCGTCATCGACCTCCTCGAAGAGGCCCGCGCGATGGAGCTGAACGAGCGGCTGCGCACCCGCACCCGCGGTCACTGGACGGCGGCCGCCCTGCTGCGCGCCGCCTCCGCCGACGGCCACGCGGCCCTGGGCTGGGAGGACGCGGGCACCCTCGAAGCGGGCGCGCTCGCCGACTTCACGACGATCGCCCTCGACTCGGTCAGAACAGCGGGGCCGGTGCCGCGCCTGGGCGGCGAGACGGCCGTATTCGCGGCGACGGCAGCGGACGTACGCCACACGGTCGTGGGCGGTCGGCACGTCGTACGAGACGGAGCGCACGCCCTTGTTCCCGAGGTGCCGCAGGCCCTCGCGCAGGCAGTCGAAGCCCTGCGCGCCTAGAGACGACCGCCGAACTCCGCCCCCACGAGGACGCCATGAGTAGCACCACCGGCACGACCACCGTCATCACCAACATCGCCACGCTGGTCACCAACGATCCCTCCCTCGGATGGGGGTCCCCCCGCTCGAGCAAATTCGAGAGTGGGGGAGGATCCCCCCTCGGTCTGATCCAGGACGCGGCCGTCGTCATCGAAGGCGACCGCATCGCGTGGACCGGTGACTCAAGAGAAGCACCCGCCGCTGACAACCGGGTCGACGCCGGTGGCCGGGCGGTGATCCCGGGCTTCGTGGACTCCCACTCGCACCTCGTCTTCGCGGGCGACCGCACCCAGGAGTTCAACGCCCGCATGTCGGGCCGCGGCTACACGGCGGGCGGCATCCGCACCACCGTCGCCGCCACCCGCGCCGCCAGTGACGAGGACCTGGAGCGCAATCTCACGCACTACCTCCACGAGGCCCTGCGCCAGGGCACCACCACCTTCGAGACCAAGTCGGGCTACGGCCTCACCGTGCGGGACGAGGCCCGGGCGCTGCGCATCGCGGCGGCGCACACCGACGAGGTCACCTACCTCGGCGCGCACATCGTCTCCCCGGACTACGCCGACGACCCGGCCGCGTACGTGGCCCTGGTGACCGGCGAGATGCTCGACGCCTGCGCCCCGTACGCCCGTTGGGTCGACGTCTTCTGCGAGAAGGGCGCCTTCGACGGCGACCAGGCCCGCGCGATCCTCACGGCCGGCAAGGCCAAGGGTCTGCACCCGCGCGTCCACGCCAACCAGCTCTCGTACGGCCCCGGCGTCCAGCTCGCCGTCGAACTCGACGCGGCGAGCGCCGACCACTGCACCCACCTCACGGACGCGGACGTCGACGCCCTGGCGAACGGCCGGACGGTCGCGACCCTGCTCCCCGGCGCCGAGTTCTCCACCCGCGCCGAGTGGCCGGACGCCCGCCGTCTCCTGGACGCGGGTGTGACCGTCGCCCTCTCCACCGACTGCAACCCGGGCTCGTCCTTCACCTCCTCCGTCCCGTTCTGCGTCGCGCTCGCGGTACGGGACATGGGCATGACCCCGGACGAGGCGGTCTGGTCGGCCACGGCGGGCGGCGCGGCGGCCCTGCGCCGCACGGACATCGGCCGCCTCACCGTCGGCGCCCGCGCCGACCTCGCCCTCCTGGACGCGCCCAGCCACGTCCACCTCGCCTACCGGCCGGGCGTACCGCTGGTCACCGGCGTCTGGCGGCGCGGCGTACGCGAGGTCTGACGCCGGGGTCAGGACGCCGGGAGCGCGATGCCGGGGCCTATGAGGCTCCGGCCCGCCACCGCTGGCTCGCGCCCCCGTTCAGCGGCAGCAGGGACAGGCCGTCCCCGCCGCTCGGCGTGACCGCGGTCTCGACGGCGATGGACGGGCGGATCACACCGTCGTCGTCCACGGTGAACCTCAGGTTCTGGCCGTGACTGCCGTCGATCGAGCCGCAGTCCCAGATCCCGACGCCGTTGTCCACGGAGCCGCGACTGTCCAGACAGAGGTCGGAGTCGGCGTACGACTGCAGGACACCGCGCCCGGAGTCGACCCGCCACCGCTGGGTGCGGGCCGAGGTGCAGGGGGCCGTGACGACGTCCGTGCCCTGGGTCGGATCGCCGTCGCGGATGTCCAGGCACAGGCCCGAGGCGATGTTCACCACCTGGGCGTAGCTGCCGCCCGGCGGGTAGGTCGGGGTGGGCGTGGGGGACGGCCTCGGACTGGCCGATCTCGACGGGGAGGGGCTCGGCTTCGGGGAATTCGAGGAAGGGGACTCGCTGGTCGCGGAGGGCCGCGGGGCCGGGGGCGAGGGGGTCGCCGAGACGGTCGCCGTCACGGTCACCCGCGGCACGACCGACGGGGTGGTGACCGCGCCCGCCGTGTCCTGGGACGGCGAGCGGCCCGACGACAGCACGACGAACAGCAGCGGCACCAGAGCGACACCGAGGGCCGCCGCCGAGGTCACGACGAGACGGCGGGACGGCGGCCAGGGCCCCGACGAGGCGGGGACGCCGGGCCGGGGCTCGCCCGTCTCGCTCATGACGTACGCCGTGCCCGCCCACGGCAGCAGTCCCTCGGCCAGGGCGGTGCGCGGATGGTCGCGCAGGGCGGACAGCTCCTCGTATGCCGTCGTGCAGTGCGCGCAGTGCGCCATGTGGGCGTGCAGATCGGGGCTGGAACGGGGGTTGTCCGGCCGCAGCGACTCCTCGATCAGCCGCCGGAAGTCCCCGCAGCGCGGGTCGTCGGAGGCGGCGAGCCGGGACTTCAGACAGGCCTGGCCCAGGGCCTGCAGCGCGGGCTGCACGCCGTACGTCACGTCCTCATGGGTGAGGCCGAGCAGGACGGCCGCCCGGTCGGCGGGCTCCTCGTCCACGACCCCGTACCAGAGCAGCCCCTGGGCGCGAGACGGGAGGGACCGGAACGGGGCGAGCATGGGCGGCACCGGGCCGCCGGGGCCCGCCGTGCTCAGCACGAGGAGCAGACCGGGGTCGAGACCGGCGGCCCGTTCGTCCCCCGCCCACGAGGCGGCCACCCGTCCCGCCAGCAGCAGGAGTCGGTGCCGCCAGGGGACGCTCGGGTCCGAGCCGCGCGCCGTCTCCTGGGCCGCCAGGGTGAACGCCTGCGCCGCGAGCTGCCGCGCCGCCGACTCGCTACGGGTGCACAGGCGGGCGTAGGCGAGGACCGACGGACGGTGCCGCTCGCGGAGTTCCTGGAGGGCCGGATACGCGCTGGGGGTGTCGGCGCCCAGCAGCTCGGTGAGCCGCGCGTCGGACGCGCCCGCGTCGACCTGAGCCATGTGTCGGCCTCCTTGCACCCCGTGCGGTCACTCGCTCCCGTCCTGACATACCAGCCAGTTTGGAGTGCTCATAGTGACGGGGGTGGCCCTTTGAGGAAAGAGGGAGGACGGTGTCGTAAGAAAAAGACGGTGTCGTGAGAAAAAGCGGTCCGGCGCCATCGGCGCCGAACCGCTCTCGGCCGGGAGCGTCACTCCTCGACCGTCAGTCCCTTCCGCAGGCGCACCAGCGTCCGCGACAGCAGCCGCGACACATGCATCTGCGAGATCCCGAGCTCGTCACCGATCTCGGACTGTGTCATGTTGGCGACGAAGCGCAGCGAGAGGATCTGCCGGTCGCGCGAGGGGAGTTCGGCGATCAGGGGCTTGAGGGACTCCACGTACTCGATGCCCTCGAGGCCGTGGTCCTCGTAGCCGATGCGGTCCGCGAGCGCGCCTTCGGAGTCGTCCTCCTCGGGCTGGGCGTCCAGCGAACTGGCCGTGTAGGCGTTCGAGGCGGCCATGCCCTCGACGACCTCGTCGTTGGTGATGCCCAGGCGCAGCGCCAACTCGCCCACCGTGGGCGCCCGGTCGAGCTGCTGGGCGAGTTCGTCGCCCGCCTTGGCCAGGTCGAGACGGAGTTCCTGAAGTCGGCGCGGTACGCGCACGGACCAGGAGGTGTCGCGGAAGAAGCGCTTGATCTCGCCGATGATGGTCGGCATCGCGAAGGTGGGGAACTCGACGCCGCGGCTCAGTTCGAAGCGGTCGATCGCCTTGATCAGGCCGATCGTGCCGACCTGGATGATGTCCTCCATCGGCTCGCTGCGGGAGCGGAAGCGGGAGGCGGCGAACTTGACCAGCGCGAGGTTGAGCTCGACCAGCGTGTTGCGCACGTACGAGTAGTCGTGGGTGCCTTCTTCGAGGGACTCCAGCCGCTCGAAGAGGGTCTTGGACAGGGCCCGTGCGTCCACCGGTCCCACCTCGTCGTACGGGGGGATCTCGGGAAGTCCGTCGAGCCCGTCGAGTCCGCTGGTTCCGGTTTCGTCGAGACGCTCCGGGCGTTCCAGAGAAGGTGTCGACGTCGCCGTCTGGGTCTGCGATGCGTCGAGCCGGGGTGACATGGTGTCCTCCATCGTTCTCGGCATATGGCCGCCGATGCCAATGCGTGCACTGCGGTGTGCGGCGCCTCCGAAGCCGGTCGTGTCGAATAGGTGTCTCTACTAGCCCTACCCGCTTTCGCGCGCCTCCCGCAAGTGCATTGCGTGGCGAAATGTCCATTTTCAGGGGGTTGTTCGGGTGTCGGGGATCGTGTGGAAGGCGTAGTGTTCGAATGCGTACATCAGCAGTCGCGACGCTCGGGAGAGAGACGGCATGGACCGCCAGACGGTCGGCAGCGCACAGTCGGGCCGGCTTCTAGTCGAGGTGCGGGAAGAGGGCTCAAGCGCCGTCGTGACCCCCGCGGGTGAGTTGGATCACCACACGGCTGATTTGTTGCGCGAGCCACTCGAGGACTGCCTTGACAAGGGGCACTCCCGCCTGGTCGTGGACTGCTCGCGACTGGAGTTCTGTGACTCCACCGGGCTGAACGTGCTGCTGGGCGCCCGGCTGAAGGCCGAGGCCGCGGGCGGCGGGGTCCATCTGGCGGGGATGCTGCCGGTGGTCGCCCGGGTCTTCGAGATCACGGGGGCGGACGCCGTCTTCACCGTGCACGAGACGCTCGATGCGGCCCTGGCCGACTAGGCGGGGCGGTCGGGGCCCGGCCTCGGCGTGCCCCGGAGTCCCCCCTGTGTCCACGACGTCGCCAGGGTCACACCATCCCCGTCGAACAAAGGGGGTGTTCCGGCGGATCGGTCGGGCAGGAGACATCCTGACTATGTCGGCAACAATCGGTGGGAACGTCGTAGGCAATCGTCGTGGACAGTCGTGGATATTCGTCTGGAACGCCCTGAGTGCGGAAGCACCCGCCCCGCGTACCACATGCTGAGTACTGAGTCTTGAATCGTAAAACTGGTGAATCGGTGAGGTGAAGCGCTGATGAGCACCACCCGGCCCTACTCGCCGGGCGACCGCGGCCCGGAGTCGGGCGACGGCGGCGCTTCCGGGGCGCCTGGGGGCGGTGGCCTGGCCGCTCCGTCCGGGGGGCGTCAGGCCCGCAGACTGAGCTTCGACGGCGAGAGCGGCGTCGTGCCGCTCGCCCGCGACTTCGCCCGCCAGGCGCTGCACGCGTGGGGCTGGCTGCCCGCCGCGAGCGCCGACCAGCGGGCCGCCGCCGAGGACGTCCTGCTGGTCGTCTCCGAACTCGTCACCAACGCCTGTCTGCATGCCGAGGGCCCGGACGAGCTCCGGATCTCCTGCGACAACAAGGTGCTGCGCGTCGAGGTCTCCGACCGTGGCGCTGGCCAGCCTGCCCCGCGCACCCCGCACCGCGCCGGCCGCCCCGGCGGCCACGGCATGTTCATCGTGCAGCGGCTGTGTCTGGACTGGGGAGTCGTGCGTACTCCGGGGGTCGCGGGCAAGACGGTGTGGGCGGAACTCGGGGCGCCCGCGTAGGGCCACCCGACCCCGGGTGCAACTCCCACCTTGGGTTACCCGCGGTTCGAACCCTTCTTCGTACGTCGCCGAACGCGCGCCGGATCTCCTCGGATCCGGCGCGCACTTTGTCTTCCCTCCACAAGGGACCGGGCGTACCTTGACGGCCGATCTGATGTTCCGTCAGGAATGAGGCCCCGAGGTGTCGTACCGGACGTACCAGAAACGAACCGCCGCGCTCGCGTTCGCCGCGGCCCTGGCCGGCTCGGCGGTGCTGATGGCCGCCCCCGCCGCCGAGGCCAGCGTGGTGAACGTCAACTACCAGTGCAAGACGCCGATCGGCGACAAGAGCGCCGTCTCGCCCATCGACATCAAGAGCGTCAAGAGCGGCAGCGGCTACAAGCTCACCATGTCCTGGCAGAAGGGCGTCTCCTCCAGCCCGGTGGAGCTCGGCAAGGGCGCGATGAGCCCGAGTGCCGTGATCAAGGTGGGCGGCGCGGACAGTGGCACGGTGGCCGTGAGCGGCCCCGCCAACGCGGCGGCGATCCCCGCCAACACCCCTATCAAAATCAGTGACTTGTCGGGTACGTACACGCCGAAGAAGACCGGCAAGGTCACCTTCACCGCGGGTGTGCTCACGATCAAGGCGCTCGGCACGACGACCACGTGCACCCCCACGAACAACCCCGGGCCGTCGCTGACCCTCGACGTCACGGCGGCGAGCGGCGGTTCGGGATCCAGCAGCTCGGGCGGTTCGACGGGCTCGACCGGCACCGACTCCGGCGGCCAGCTCCCGCAGACCGGCCCCGCCGACTCGGCGATCGCCCTCGGCACGCTCGGCGGCACGGTGCTGCTCGCGGGTGCGGCGGGCACGCTGTGGCTGACCCGCAGGCATCAGACGACCCGCCGCTGAGGGCGCCACGCCCCCCGTACGACGGTACGACCAGCAGGAGCCGCCGATGCCGTACGCCCCCGTCCTCCGCTGTGCCGTCGCCGTGCTGCTGTCGGCCGCCGCCACCCCGGTGGCCGTGGCCGTGGCCGACGACGGCTGGTCCCTCGCGCCGTCCGCGAGCACGCCGGACGGGCGGCCGTACGTCTACGCGGAGGGCACGCCCGGCACGGTCCTGCAGGACTCCGTGTCCCTGCTCAACCCGGGCGCGCGGCCCGTGACCGTGCGGCTGCGCGGCGCGGACGCCGACAACACCGCGAACGGCGGCCTCACCGTGCGCGCCACCGGGAAGTCCACGGACACGGGCGCGTGGATCGCGTTCGCCGGGGACCGGGGCGGCCGGCGGATCCCGGTGCGCACGCTCTCGCTGCGGGTGCCCGCGCACACCCGGGCCGACGTGCCGTTCACCGTGAGCGTCCCGGCGGGCGCGACGCCCGGCGACCACCCCGGCGCGATCGTCGCGGGCGCCGGCGGCCGGTCCTCGGCGGTCCGGGTCCAGCTGCGGGTCGGCGGTCCGGCGGTGTCGGCGCTCACGGTCGAGCACGTGGCCGTGCACGGCGGGCGCATCTCGTACGAGCTGGTCAACCGCGGCAACACCGTGCTGACCCCGAAGCTCGCGGTACGCGCCGACGGCGTCCTCGGCCGGGCCCTGGACCGCGCCCCGCGCACCCTGCCCCTCGACCTGCTGCCCGGCCGCCGCGTCACGCTCACCGAGCCCTGGCACGACCCCCCGGCGCTGGACGCGGTCGACGTACGGCTGACGGTGACGGCGGCGGGCGGGGCGCACGACACGACGTCCGCGTCGGTGCGGTTCGTGCCGTGGGGCGCGCTCGCGGCGGCCGCCGGGGCGGGGCTCGCGGCGCTGGGCGCCTTGTGGGGCGTACGACGGCACAGGCGTCGTACGCCGGACGGCGGGGCGAGTGAACGGCCGCGTACGGAAGTCGAGTGGACGGGAGCGGTGTCGTGAGCGCAGTCCTGAGCGGCAAGGCGCGGATGTCGGCGCTGGTGGCGGCGTTCGCGCTCGTCCTGGCTCCGCTGGTGGGACCGGTGTCCTCGGCGTCCGCGGCCGGGAAGCCCGGCGTGACCCTGTCCAAGTCCGAGGCGGGGACGGGTGGTTCGGTCACCGTGACCGGCAACGGATGGCGGCCGAAGACCCTGCTGATGACGCTGATCTGCGGGCAGGCCGTGCCGTCCCGCGGGGTGATCGGCGGCACCAACTCCTGCGCCAACGCCGACGGCCGGGCCGTCACCACCGACGCGCAGGGCCACTTCAGCAAGGAACTGCCGGTCACCGAGCCGCCCAAGCCGTGCCCGTGCGTGGTGCACGTCGCCACGGTCACGGGGGAGAAGGCGGAGGCCGACGCGATCTTCATGGTCGCCGGGCACTCGGTCGAACCGTTGCCGAAGGAGGTGGGCGGCGGGCGGCTCTCGGTGCTCACCGACACCCGCCTCGACGGGTCGAGCGGGCTGCTGACCTGGTTCGGGGCGCCGCCGGACCGCCGGCTCGTCTTCACCGTCGGCAACGTCGGCACCGCCTCCGTCAAGAACCCCGTCTTCCAGATCGGCACCTCCCACGGCGTGTTCGCGCCGCAGTGGGAGGACCAGGACTGGCGCGGCACGATCGCACCCGGCAAGAAGGCGCGGATCGAGCTCCCGGTCGAGCTCGCGGCCGGGGCGCACGGTGACTACACGGTCTCGCTGCGGTACAGCGGGAAGGTCCTCGCCGAGCAGCCCTGGGGGGTGGGCCGCCCCTGGGGGGTGACCCTCTTCTGGATCCTGCTCGGCGTGGTGGTGCCGGCCGCGGTGTTCCGGATCGGGATGGCCGTGGTGGACCGGGTGCGTCCGCGCAGGTCGGCGGGGCGCGCGGGCCGGCACCGGAGCCTGCGCCTGCCCGAACTCGCCTCCCGCGTGCCCAGGCCGGCCCCGTTCCGTATGGCCAAGGCGAGCCCGTCCCGTGCGCCCGGAGTGAGCGCGTCCGCGTCCGCGCCCGTGGCATCGAAGACCGCTACGAACCCGACCCTGCCGTGGTTCACGCCGGACAACGTTCCGGGAACCGCGGCGAACGGTCAGCTCTCCGCACCGCAAGACACCGGTCCGACGACGAAGGGGAACACGTGAACAGGCGACGGAGAGTTGTGCCCGGAGGCCGCAGAACGAGCGCGGCCGGGGTCGCGCTGATGCTCGGCGGCGCGGGCATCCTGTTGGGAGTGACCGCGGTCCCGGCGCAGGCCGCCGAGGTGTCGTACAAGACGGAGTGCATACCGCCCGCGGCCTCCGGCCTGGATCCCGTCGAGGGCACCACCAAGGTGGAGGTCACCGCACCGGCGACGGCGAAGGTGGGTGACGAGATCGAGGTCGTGTGGAAGTTCGTCCAGGCGGCGTCCAAGAATCCGGACCTCATTGTCCTGCCGAAGGACTCGGTCAAACCCACGGGAACTCTCAAGGCGTCCGGTGCGCAGACCGCGGACATCGCGATGGAGGGGCCGCAGGAGAACCCGGAGATTCCCAAGGGCGGCGACATGGTGCTGTCCGACATGACGGGCAAGGCCAAGCTGACGACGGCGGGTGACGTCACGTTGACCCCGGACGCGTACACCATCACCGCCTACTCGACGGACACCAAGTGCACGCCCAAGGAGGCGGTGCCGGCCGCTGCCACCATCAAGGTGACGGCCGCCGAGGGCGGTTCGACGACCTCGGGCGGATCGACCTCCGGCGGGACGACCACCTCCGGCACCACGACTTCGGGTGGATCCACGACCAGCGGTGGCACGACGTCCGGTGGCACGACGTCCGGCGGGTCGACGTCCGGCGGGTCGACGTCCGGCGGGTCGACGTCCGGCGGGTCGACGTCCGGCGGGGATGACGGTCAGACCGACTTCGCCGGCAAGACCGTGACCACGTCCTTCGCCTGCACCTCGCCCGGCCCCGCCAAGATCGATTCTTCGGCGACGATCAACGCCAAGAAGAACGGCGGGAGTTACGACCTCACGGTGAAGACCGCCGAGGGCGTGATGGACAGCCCCGCCCCGCTGCCCGCGGGCGCGCTGAAGCCCTCCATGGTGATCACGGTCGGCGGCGACGACAGCGGCTCGCTCAAGGTCGAGGGCCCTGCCAACAAGGACGCTCTCAACACGGGCGACCCGGTCTCGCTCGGCGACATGACGGGCACGTACAAGCCCGGAGCGGACGGCAAGGCCACGCTCAGCCCAGGTGATCTGACGATCGTCGTGACGCTGAGTGCCGGATCCGACCCGATCACGATCCCCTGCAAGGCGACAAAGACCGCCGTCTCACTGGAACTTGACGTCCAGAAGCAGGCGGGCGGCGTCTCCGGCGCGACGACGTCGGGCTCCGGGTCGTCCTCCGGCTCGTCGTCCTCGTCCTCGTCCTCGTCCGGCGGAGGCCTGGCCGAGACCGGCGCGAACGACCACGGCGGGCTTCGGGCACTCGGCCTGGTCGCGGGGACGGTGATCCTGCTGGGCGGAGCGATCTTCACGTTCATGCCGCGCAAGCGCCTGCGCTGAGGCGGAGGCGGGTCAGGGCTTGCAGGGTGATCACCGGCGGCCCCCCAGTACTGGCGGCGTGGTGAAAACCCGAAGGGCCGGCCGCACCAAGTGGTGCGGCCGGCCCTTCGGGATACGGAAAGCAGTGCCTACGTGGCGGCGTGCGTCAGTGGACGTCGCCCATCAGGACCTTGACCTTCTTGCGGTACATCCACACCGCGACACCGGCGATCACGGCGAGCGTGGCCTCCAGGGCGACGATGCCCGTCTTGTTGAGGTCGACCTCGGCGATGGAGAGGAGGCCGGTCGTGGCGTCACCGGCGGTGACGGCCAGGAACCAGACACCCATCATCTGGGAGGCGTACTTCGCGGGAGCCATCTTCGTGGTGACGGAGAGGCCGACCGGGGAGAGCGTCAGCTCACCGACGGTCTGCACGAAGTAGATCGCGACCAGCCACATCGCGGCCGCCTTGTGACCGCCCTCGGCGATCGTCAGCGGAGCCAGGAACAGGAAGAACGACGCACCGATCAGGATCAGACCCGACGCGAACTTGGTGGCCGTGCTCGGCTCCTTGCCGCGCTTGTTCAGCGCCAGCCACGCCCAGGCGAACACCGGCGCGAGCGCCATGATCATGACCGGGTTGACGGACTGGTACCAGGAGACCGGGAACTCCCAGCCGAAGATCGTGTTTTCGGCGGAGGAGTCGGCGAAGATCGACATGGTCGAGCCGCCCTGGTCGTAGATCATCCAGAAGACGGCCGCGGCGACGAAGAACCAGATGTACGCGGACATCTTCGACTGCTCGGCGCGGTCGAGGTCCTTGTCCCGCTTGATACGGGCGATGACCAGGACCGGGATGATCAGACCGGCGATGGTGATCGGGACCAGCAGCCAGTTCAGGGTGTAGTGACCCGAGAAGCCGACGACGCAGTAGAAGACCACCGCGACGGCCGCCCACAGCGCGGACTTGCGCAGCGTCGCGGCCTTCTCCTCGGCCGACAGCGGCGTGGGGATCTCGTGCGAGCGCGGGTTCAGGTGACGGCCGCCGAGCAGGTACTGGGTCAGACCCAGCGCCATGCCGAGCGCGGCGAGCGCGAAGCCCAGGTGCCAGTTGACGTTCTCACCGACGGTGCCGATGACCAGCGGAGCGGCGAACGCACCGAGGTTGATGCCGATGTAGAAGAGCGTGAAGCCACCGTCACGGCGCGGGTCGTCCGGGCCGTTGTAGAGGTGGCCGACCATCGTGGAGATGTTGGCCTTCAGCAGACCGGAACCGATCGCGACGAGCCCGAGGCCGCCGTAGAACGTGCCGGACGACGGCAGGGCCAGTGTGAGGTGGCCGAGCATGATGATGACGCCCGCGACGGCGACCGTCTTGCGGGGGCCGAGGACGCGGTCGGCGAACCAGCCGCCCGGCAGGGCGAGCAGGTACACCAGCGACAGGTACACCGAGTAGATCGCGGTCGCGGTGGCCGCGCTGAGGTGCAGGCCGCCCGGTGCCACCAGGTACAGCGGGAGCAGAGCCTTCATGCCGTAGTAGGAGAATCGCTCCCACATCTCGGTCATGAAGAGGGTGGCCAGTCCGCGGGGGTGGCCGAAGAAGGTCCTCTCGGAACCGGGGGTGCCCGGAGTCGCCGAGTCCTTCGTCAGGCTGGACGCCATGGTCGTTCCTTGCTGGTCGGGACGCGCTGCTTGAGCGTCACGCGCCCGGTGGGGGGCGGCCGGCACCGGCGGGGTCGGACCGTCCTTCCCCACGCCCACGGGGAGTCCGCTCCGGGTTGCGAAGCGGTGGACGGCGACCACCGGGATCCACGCCCGTCACGCAATCGCGCGCTCGGGCCCGGCCACAGGTCATTCCTTTCGGGGCTGGAGAACACCAGCCCGCACATGAAAGAGACCTTCAGCGTCAAGTGCGTGCCAAAGGTCCCCTACTGGTGCTACAGGCGTCTGGTCACCATACGACATCCCAATGTGGCATATGGAAGGACTTGAGACATGGATCACAGGTAATAATGGAACCACGGACACCTATTCGAAGGCGTCAGGCAAGATCGCTTCCCACAGCCGCAGGCAAGCAACCGTACAGCCCCAGGTAAGAATTACGGTTGGCGATCACACCACAGGCGCTGTCCGAGGCGGACTACCATCACCCCATGACCCGTGTACTGCTCGCCGAGGACGACGCGTCCATCTCGGAGCCATTGGCCCGCGCCCTGCGCCGGGAGGGTTACGAGGTCGAAGTGCGCGAGGACGGACCCACCGCACTCGACGCCGGAATGCAGGGCGGCGTCGACCTGGTCGTCCTGGACCTGGGCCTGCCCGGTATGGACGGCCTCGAAGTGGCCCGCCGACTCCGTGCCGAAGGCCACACCGTCCCCATCCTCATCCTGACCGCGCGTGCCGACGAGGTGGACACCGTCGTCGGTCTCGACGCGGGCGCCGACGACTACGTCACCAAGCCCTTCCGCCTTGCCGAACTCCTCGCCCGTGTCCGGGCCCTCCTGCGCCGCGGCGCCGCGGAGCCGCAGCAGGCGCCCGCCACGCACGGGGTGCGCATCGACGTCGAGTCGCACCGGGCGTGGATGGGCGACGAGGAACTCCAGCTCACGGCGAAGGAGTTCGACCTGCTGCGGGTCCTCGTCCGGGACGCCGGCCGGGTCGTCACGCGTGACCAGCTGATGCGCGAGGTCTGGGACACCACGTGGTGGTCGTCCACCAAGACCCTCGACATGCACATCTCCTGGCTCCGCAAGAAGCTCGGCGACGACGCGGCGAATCCCCGCTACATCGCGACGGTACGAGGAGTCGGCTTCCGCTTCGAGAAGAGCTGAGGCTCCGCCGGGGGTGGGTGGCGGGGCTGGAGTCTTCAGGGGCGGACAGCTGGGTGATCGGGGCGAAGCCCCGCCCTGAGGGGCGCGGGGCCGTTACCTATGCGGCTCCGCCGCGTGGGCGCGACCAGCCCCCACCGGCCCGCGGACAAGGAACCGGCCGCCCCTGCCCCAGCCCGGCGCAGCGTCAAGGCACACTGGTCCACGTACAGCCACCCGCCCGGAGGACCCCGTGCGTCGCCGTCTCATCCAGTCCACGCTCGCCGTCGTGCTCGTCGTGATCGCCGTCTTCGGCGTCTCCCTCGTGATCGTCGAGACCCGCACGATCAGCAACAGCGCCCAGGAACGCGTGGACTCCGAGGCCCTGCGCCTGGCCAGCATCGTCGACAGCCGCATCCTCGGCGACGAGCACATCAACGCGGAGATCCTCAAGAACCAGGTCGCGGAGGACCGGTACGCCGTGATCCGCATCCCCGGCCAGGCCCCCGTCGAGCTCGGCATCCAGCCCAGCGGTGACGTCATCCACTCCACGGCCAAGGGCGAGGAGGGCGAGACGATCACCGTCCAGGAGCCCCGCTCGGCCGTGACGCGCGAGGTCGGCCGCACCCTCCTGATCATCGCCGCGGTCGCGCTGCTCGCGATCGTCGCCGCGGTCCTGCTGGCCGTACGCCAGGCCAACCGCCTCGCCTCCCCGCTCACCGACCTCGCGGAGACCGCGGAGCGGCTCGGCTCCGGCGACCCCCGCCCACGCCACAAGCGCTACGGCGTCCCGGAGCTGGACCGTGTCGCGGACGTCCTGGACAGCAGCGCGGAGCGGATCGCACGGATGCTCACCGCCGAGCGCAGGCTCGCCGCGGACGCCTCCCACCAGCTCCGTACGCCGCTCACGGCCCTCTCCATGCGCCTGGAGGAAATCACCCTCACGGATGACCTGGACAACGTGAAGGAGGAGGCGACGATCGCGCTGACGCAGGTCGAGCGCCTCACGGACGTGGTGGAGCGGCTGCTCACCAACGCCCGCGACCCCCGTACCGGCTCCGCCGTCTCCTTCTACCTCGACGAGGTCATCAAGCAGCAGCTGGAGGAGTGGCGCCCGGCCTATCGCAGCGCGGGCCGCGCCATCGTCAGCTCGGGCAAGCGGCATCTGCAGGCCGTCGGCACTCCGGGCGCGGTCGCCCAGGTGCTGGCCGCGCTCATCGAGAACTCGCTCATGCACGGGGGCGGCACGGTTGCCCTGCGCACCCGCGTCACGGGCAACCAGGCCGTCGTGGAGGTCACGGACGAGGGCCCGGGCGTCCCCACCGACCTGGGCGCCCGCATCTTCGAGCGCACGATCAGCGGCCGCAACTCCACGGGGATCGGCCTCGCGGTCGCGCGCGACCTCGCGGAGGCGGACGGGGGCCGCCTGGAGATGCTCCAGGCGCAGCCGCCGGTGTTCGGCCTGTTCCTCTCCCGCACACCGCTGAAGAGGCCACCGCTGGTGGAGGACGAGGAGCGAACGGTCAGATAGCCGTGGACGGTCAGGCAGACCTAGACGGTCAGGCAGCCCTGGACCGGCCCTGGACGGCTCAGTTCGCCCGGGCCCGTGCGCGGGACCGTCGGGGCTCCGGCTCCTCGTCGAGGAGCGCCTCCGCGCTCACCACGACCTCACGCGCCTCGTCCGGCACCGTACGGAACACCCAGGTGCGGTACGACCAGAACCGGAACAGCGTCGCGATGCCGATGCCGAGGAACTTGAAGATGTTGCTCTGCAGCGAGCTGTCCCAGCCGAACCCGTACGTCGCCACGTACAGCACACCGTTCTCGATGACCAGCCCCACCGCGCTGAACAGCACGAAGAGGCCCATCTCCCTGGTGCGGCCGCCCCGGTCGCGGTCCCGGTACGTGAAGTAACGGAACCCGATGTAGTTGAAGACGATTGCGACGATCGTGGCGATGACACTGGCCCGTACGACCTGCAGCCCGGTCACGTGACGCACCAGGTTGAACGTCACCAGGTTGACGAGAAGCCCCGCTCCGCCGACCGCCCCGAACTTCGCGATCTCCCGGAACAGCTGGTCGAACCGGCGGCGAACCGCGCTGCGGGGCCGTACGCGAAGCCCCGAAGAAGCACTGCCCATGGTGTCGCCAGCCCCCGTAGGTCGTACATCGGTCGAAAAATTCAACCCAGCCACTCTAACCAGCGGGCCGCCCTCGTGCCTGTGGACGGCCTCACGGGACCGGAAAGAGCGGGTCACAGCGAGGGAAAAGCGGGCCGAGGCCGGGACCGCGGCCGGGATCCCAGGCGCGGAAACCGGCCCGCATGGCGCGACCGATACCCTTGGGGCGTGACGTTCCCGGTAGTCGGCATGGTCGGCGGGGGTCAGCTCGCTCGTATGACACACGAGGCGGGCATCCCGCTCGGCATCAAGTTCAAGCTCCTCAGTGACACCCCTCAGGACTCCGCGGCGCAGGTCGTCGGCGATGTCGTCATCGGCGACTACCGCGACCTCGACACGCTGCGTGAGTTCGCGCGGGGCTGCGATGTGATCACCTTCGATCACGAACACGTACCCACCGAGCATCTGCGTGCCCTGGAGGCGGACGGCATCCCCGTCCGCCCCGGCCCGGACGCGCTCGTGCACGCCCAGGACAAGGGCGTGATGCGCGCGAAGCTCGACGAGATCGGCGTGCCGTGCCCGCGGCACCGGATCGTGACCGACGTCGAGGACGTGGCCGCGTTCGCGGCGGAAGGCCTCGCCGAAGGGGCCGAGGGCGACGGCTTCCCGATCATCCTCAAGACGGTCCGCGGCGGCTACGACGGCAAGGGCGTCTGGTTCGTCCGGTCGATCGAGGACGCGGCCGAGCCCTTCCGGGCCGGCGTGCCCGTCCTCGCCGAGGAGAAGGTCGACTTCGTACGGGAACTCGCCGCGAACGTCGTCCGCTCCCCGCACGGCCAGGCGGTCGCCTACCCCGTGGTCGAGTCCCAGCAGGTCAACGGCGTCTGCGACACGGTGATCGCCCCCGCGCCCGGCATACCGGACGAGCTGGCCCTGCAGGCCGAGGAGCTCGCGCTGCGCATCGCCAAGGAACTCGGTGTCGTCGGTCACCTGGCCGTCGAGCTCTTCGAGACCCACGACGGACGCATCCTCGTCAACGAACTGGCCATGCGCCCGCACAACTCGGGCCACTGGAGCCAGGACGGCGCGATCACCTCCCAGTTCGCCAACCACGTCCGCGCGGTCCTGGACCTGCCCCTGGGCGACCCGCGCCCGCGCGCCAAGTGGACGGTCATGGCCAACGTCCTGGGCGGCGACTACCCGGACATGTACTCCGCGTACCTGCACTGCATGGCCCGCGACCCCCAGCTGAAGATCCACATGTACGGCAAGGACGTGAAGCCCGGCCGCAAGGTCGGCCACGTCAACACCTACGGCGAGGACCTGGACGACGTCCTCGAGCGCGCCCGCCACGCAGCCGGTTACCTGAGAGGCACGATCACCGAATGAGCCCCGTCGTAGGCATTGTCATGGGGTCGGACTCCGACTGGCCCGTCATGGAAGCGGCCGCGCAGGCGCTGGACGAGTTCGAGATCCCCTACGAGGTGGATGTCGTCTCCGCGCACCGCATGCCGCGCGAGATGATCGCGTACGGCGAGCAGGCCGCGGAGCGCGGGCTCAAGGCGATCATCGCCGGCGCGGGCGGCGCCGCCCATCTGCCCGGCATGCTCGCGTCCGTGACCCCGCTGCCCGTCATCGGTGTGCCGGTCCCGCTGAAGTACCTCGACGGCATGGACTCGCTGCTGTCGATCGTGCAGATGCCGGCCGGTGTCCCGGTCGCGACCGTCTCCGTCGGCGGCGCGCGCAACGCGGGCCTGCTGGCCGCCCGGATGCTCGCCGCGCACGACGAGGAACTCCTCACCCGCATGCGGGAGTTCCAGCAGGAGCTGAACGACCAGGCCACCGAGAAGGGCAAGCGGCTGCGCGCCAAGGTCGACGGCGCGGGCGGCGGCTTCGGCTTCGGCTCGGGGAAGTGACGCCCATGGCCTCCCCCGCGTCGTCCGCCACGTCGTCGGCAACGTCCACGCAGTCCCTCGGCGAGGCCTGCGCGCTGCTCGCCGACTTCCCCGTCGTCGACGGCCACAACGACCTTCCCTGGGCGCTGCGCGAACAGGTCCGCTACGACCTCGGTGCCCGCGACATCGCCACCGACCAGAGCGCCCACCTGCACACCGACCTGGCGCGGCTGCGCGCGGGCGGTGTCGGCGCGCAGTTCTGGTCGGTGTACGTCCGCTCGGACCTGCCCGGCGCGGTCACCGCGACACTGGAACAGATCGACTGCGTACGGCAGTTGATCGACCGGCACCCCTCCGACCTGCGGGCCGCGCTGACGGCCGCCGACATGGAGGCGGCGCGCGCGCAGGGCCGTATCGCCTCCCTGATGGGCGCGGAGGGCGGCCACTCCATCGACAACTCCCTCGCCGTGCTGCGGGGGTTGTACGCGCTGGGCGTGCGCTACATGACCCTCACCCACAACGACAACATCGCCTGGGCGGACTCGGCGACCGACGTGCCGGCCGTCGGCGGTCTGTCGGCCTTCGGCCGTGAGGTCGTGCGGGAGATGAACCGCGAGGGCATGCTCGTCGACCTCTCGCACGTCGCGGCGACGACCATGCGGGACGCGCTCGACACGAGCGTCGCGCCGGTGATCTTCTCCCACTCCTCCTCGCGCGCGGTGTGCGACCACCCGCGCAACATCCCGGACGACGTCCTGGAGCGGCTGCCCGCCAACGGGGGAGTGGCGATGGTGACGTTCGTGCCGAAGTTCGTCCTGCAGGCGGCGGTCGACTGGACGGCCGCGGCCGACGACAACATGCGCGCGAACGGCTTCCACCACCTCGACACCACCCCCGAGGGCATGAAGGTCCACCGCGCCTTCGAGGAGTCCCACCCGCGCCCCGTCGCCACGGTGTCGACGGTGGCGGACCACCTCGACCACATGCGCGAGGTCGCCGGCGTCGACCACCTCGGCATCGGCGGCGACTACGACGGCACGGCGTTCACCCCCGACGGCCTCGACGACGTGTCCGGTTACCCGAACCTGATCGCCGAGCTGCTGGACCGCGGCTGGTCGAAGACCGACCTCGCCAAGCTGACCTGGCAGAACGCGGTACGGGTCCTGGGCGCGGCCGAGGACGTGGCCCGCGACCTCCGGGCCACCCGCGGCCCGTCCAACGCGACGCTGGAACAGCTGGACGGCTGAGACGCCGCCCCGCGTCCTGTGCGCGGTCCGGTCCCGGGAGGCCGGTTCCCCGCGGCGGACGGCCCCGTGCCGTCCGCTCGGGAGGCCCGGGGACGACCCGTCCTCGGTCAGCAGACGCGGTCAGCCGGCGCAGAGGCAGAACGGATGCCCCGCCGGGTCGGCGTACACCCGCCAGGTGCGTGAGCGGTCCTCGGCGTCGAGTATCCGTGCGCCGAGCGCCAGGACGCCCTTCTCGGCGGCGTCCAGGTCGTCGACGGTCAGGTCCAGATGGAACTGCTGCGAGCCGTCGGGCGCGGGCCACCGCGGCGGTACGTGGCCGGGGGCGGCCTGGAAGGCCAGCGAGGGCCCCTCGGACACCTTCAGGTCGACCCAGTCCCAGTCCCCGTCCCCCTCGACCGTGCCGCCGAGCACCTCGGCGTAGAACCCGGCGAGGGCGCGCGGGTCGGGACAGTCCAGGACGACGACACCCAGCTTGGCGAGAGCCATGACTTCCTCCGAGGGGTTACCAACGACACCGACGAGTTACCTCTATACCCCTTCAAGGGGTAACGGTTACTGCATGCTCTCGCATAGGAGGTAACGTCGCAACCATGAATGACCGTGCGCCCGCACCCGGCGGTCTGGCTCTGATCCAGTCGCTGGTGAACACCCTGGACATCGAGTCGGGCGCGGACTCGCTGGACACCGCCGAGGGCCGGGCGCCCTTCGGCCTCGCGGAAGGCGAGACTGAGGCGGCGCGCGAGCTGCGTGAGGCGTTGCGCGCGGCCTGTCTGGCGCACGCGGGCCACCCGGCGCACCGCGCGGTGACCCCCCTCGGCGAGTTGCTGGCCCGGGCCCCGCTGCAGGTGACGGTCGACGAGCACGACGGCGCGGCGCGGCTCGTCCCTGCGGCCGCCTCACTCGCGTCGCGTGTCGCGGCCGCCGTCGCGGAGGCGCTCGTGGAGGGCACCTGGCTGCGGCTGAAGGCTTGTGAGGCACCGACCTGCCACTGGGCGTACTACGACCGCTCCCCGGCGGGCCGCGGCCGCTGGTGCTCGATGTCGGTCTGCGGGGCGCGCGCGAAGATGCGTCGGTACCGCGCGAAGTAGGCCGTCCGTTAATACAAAGTGGAACAACTGGCCACGCCGGTCGCCTGAAGCATGGAGAATGTGCGATGACGGCGGTCCGGCCGACTGAGCCTCGGCCGGACCGGCGTCACCTGCGAAGAGCTGTCAGGCCGCCCACGAAGCGCTGCCAGGCCACCTGTGAAGCGTCATCAGGCGGTGGGGCGGCCCATCGCCCGGTACGTCCATCCGGCCCGGCGCCACGTCTCGGGGTCGAGCGCGTTGCGGCCGTCCAGGATCACCCGGGCCGAGGCGGCCTCGCCCAGCACCGCCGGGTCCAGCTCGCGGAACTCCTGCCACTCGGTCAGGTGCAGGACGACATCGGCGCCGCGTACGGCCCCGACCGCGGAGTCGGCGTACCCGAGCGTCGGGAAGAGCCGCTTGGCGTTCGCCATGCCCTTCGGGTCGTAGACGGTGACCTGGCCGCCCTGGAGGTGGATCTGCCCGGCGACGTTCAGCGCGGGCGAGTCGCGGACGTCGTCCGAGTCGGGCTTGAAGGTCGCGCCGAGCACGGCGACCCGCTTGCCGAGGAACGATCCGCCGCCCAGCGCCTCCCGGGCCATCTCCACCATCTGGCCGCGACGGCGCATGTTGATGGAGTCGATCTCGCGCAGGAAGGTCAGCGCCTGGTCCGCGCCGAGCTCACCGGCGCGCGCCATGAAGGCGCGGATGTCCTTCGGCAGGCACCCGCCGCCGAACCCGATCCCGGCCCGCAGGAACTTCTTGCCGATCCGCTCGTCGTGCCCGATGGCCTCGGCCAGCTTGACCACATCGCCGTCGGCCGCCTCGCACACCTCGGCCATGGCGTTGATGAAGGAGATCTTGGTCGCGAGGAAGGAGTTCGCGGCGGTCTTCACCAGCTCGGCGGTCGGGAAGTCGGTGACGACGAAGGGCGAGCCCTCGGCGACGGGCGTCGCGTACACCTCGCGCAGGATCTTCTCGGCCCGCTCGCTGCGTACGCCGGCCACGACACGGTCGGGGTGCAGCGTGTCCTGGACGGCGAAGCCCTCGCGCAGGAACTCCGGGTTCCAGGCGAGCTCGGCGTCCTCACCGGCGGGGGAGAGCTCGGCGAGCGTGCGCGCCAGCCGCTCCGCGGAGCCCACCGGCACGGTGGACTTGCCGACGACGAGGGCGGGCCCCTTCACATGCGGGGCGAGCGTCTCGAAGGCGGCGTCGACGTACGACATGTCGCACGCGTACTCCCCGTGCTTCTGCGGTGTGTTCACGCAGACGAAGTGGACGTCGCCGAACTCCCCGACCTCGGCCCAGTCCATGGTGAAGCGCAGTCGGCCGGTGGATCCCTCGATGCCCGCCACGTGCTTGCGCAGCAGTTCCTCGAGTCCCGGCTCGTACATCGGGACCTCGCCCCGCTGCAGCATCTCGATCTTCTCGGGGACGACATCGAGCCCCAGCACCTCGAACCCGAGCTCGGCCATGGCCGCGGCGTGGGTGGCGCCGAGATAGCCGGTGCCGATCACGGTGATCTTGAGGGCCATGGGTGCTCCTGGGATGAATGGCTTCAGTGCGCTGCCCGAGCATAGTCGGGGCATGTTCGGGCCCCTCATCGGGCAGGTTCCCTCCTGTCGCCAAGCTCACGTATCCCTCCCGTGGGCGGACCCCTAAAATTTGGGTTACTTAACGGTAATTAGCGTCTTTGGAGCGTGAGAGACCTTGGCCGGATCGGCTGATTTCGACCTGTACCGCCCGTCCGAGGAGCACGACATGCTCCGTGACGCGATCCGCTCGCTGGCCGAGGCGAAGATCGCACCGTACGCGGCCGTGGTGGACGAGGAAGCCCGTTTCCCGCGGGAGGCCCTGGACGCTCTGGTCTCCTCCGATCTGCACGCCGTGCACGTACCGGAGACATACGGCGGCGCGGGTGCCGACGCGCTCGCCACGGTGATCGTGATCGAGGAGGTGGCGCGTGTGTGTGCCAGCTCCTCCCTGATCCCGGCCGTGAACAAGCTGGGCTCGCTCCCGGTGATCCTCTCCGGTTCCGAGGCCCTGAAGCACAAGTACCTGACCCCTCTCGCCAAGGGCGACGGGATGTTCTCGTACTGCCTCTCCGAGCCGGACGCGGGCTCGGACGCGGCGGGCATGAAGACGAAGGCCGTCCGCGACGGCGACGACTACGTCCTCAACGGTGTGAAGCGCTGGATCACCAACGCGGGCGAGTCCGAGTACTACACGGTGATGGCGGTCACCGACCCCACCAAGCGCTCGAAGGGCATCTCGGCCTTCGTCGTCGAGAAGTCGGACGAGGGCGTCTCCTTCGGCGCCCCCGAGAAGAAGCTCGGCATCAAGGGCAGCCCGACCCGCGAGGTCTACCTCGACAACGTCCGCATCCCGGCCGACCGCATGATCGGCGAGGAGGGCACCGGCTTCGCCACGGCCATGAAGACCCTGGACCACACCCGCATCACGATCGCCGCGCAGGCGCTCGGCATCGCGCAGGGCGCCCTCGACTACGCCAAGGGCTATGTCCAGGAGCGCAAGCAGTTCGGCAAGCCGATCGCCGACTTCCAGGGCATCCAGTTCATGCTCGCCGACATGGCCATGAAGATCGAGGCGGCCCGGCAGCTGACGTACGCGGCCGCTGCGAAGTCGGAGCGCGGCGACAAGGACCTCACCTTCCAGGGCGCGGCGGCCAAGTGCTTCGCCTCCGACGTCGCCATGGAGGTCACCACGGACGCCGTCCAGCTCCTCGGCGGCTACGGCTACACCCGCGACTACCCGGTCGAGCGCATGATGCGCGACGCCAAGATCACCCAGATCTACGAGGGCACGAACCAGGTCCAGCGCATCGTCATGGCACGCAACCTGCCGTAACCCACCCCCGGCACCAGGGAATTGAGGGGCAC
The DNA here is from genome assembly GCF_036227505.1 of Streptomyces sp. NBC_01450. Classification (NCBI taxonomy): domain Bacteria; kingdom Bacillati; phylum Actinomycetota; class Actinomycetes; order Kitasatosporales; family Streptomycetaceae; genus Streptomyces; species Streptomyces sp. NBC_01450. The sequence continues at coordinate 6,810,004 of NZ_CP109480.1, forward strand.
CCCGGCGGGGGGTGCCCCTCGTCCTTGTCCCGGGCGGGCCGCTCACGCGTCCCTACGCGGCGTCGAACCATTCCTTCTGCGCGGCCCAGTGACCGACCCAGCCCGCGAACCCCGGTGCGGAGGTCGTGAACCCGAACTCGGCGCCGAAGGGGACGGCGCCTTCCCCGGTGATGTGCCAGATGTGCCCCCGGTGCGGGCCGGTGACGACGAGATGCCAGTTCATTCCGCACCCGTCGGTGCCGAGCACGACGGACCCGTGGTCGAAGACCTGCTCTACGACCGGATCGATCTCCTCGGCCGGCCTCGGGTCGTCCTCCCACAGCCATGCCTCCGTGAGCGGGAACGGCCGGCTCAGGTCGCGCCCCTGCCCGTCGTCGCCCCAGTCCTTGGGCAGCTCGGCCAGGGACACCAGCCCGTACTCCGGCGGCCCGGAGTACGAACCGTCGGTCACCTCGGCGCAGAACGTCCGGTACGGCTCGGGCAGCACGATGCCGTGCTCCGCCTCGAAGGCGTGCACGGCCGCCCAGCCGAGCGCCGACTCTCCGCCGTCGTCCACGGCGAACGCCCCGCGCAGCGCCGCGAGTTCCTCCGGGGTGGCGTGATCGTTGTTCATGCGGTCATGGATACCAGCCGGCTCTGACAACGCCCGGTGCGGGCGGCCTCACACGCCGTTCAGCGCGCCCCGTAGGTCCTCCGGCGTGCGGTAGTGGACGGTTCGCATGCCGAGGGCGGCCGCCGCGTCCACGTTCTCCAGGGTGTCGTCCACGAACAGGCAGCGCTCGGCCGGGACGCCGGCCCGCTCGACGGCGATGTCGTAGATGCGCCGGTCGGGCTTGGCGATGCCCACCCGCGCGCTGCTGACCACGTGGTCGGCGAGGTCCGTCAGCCCCAGGACCTCCAGGTCCTCCTCCAACTGCACCGAGGTGTTGGTGACGAGGACCAGCGGCACCTGGGCGCGGGCCCGGCGCAGCAGCGCCACCACCGTCTCGTCGGCGTGGAACGGGGAGCGTACGAGCGCCGTGCTCAGCTCCGCCGCCGTCCCGTCGGCCACCAGCCCGCTCAGGCCCCGCAGGATCGACCCCGCCCACTCGTCCGGTGTGATCCGGCCCAGCACCAGCGGCAGCACCGTGTCCGGCGCGAAGGCCACCTTCATGGTGGTGCCCTCGGCCAGCCCGGCGGCGCGCTCCAAGGCGTACAGGTGGGCCGGTTCGTAGACGCGGATCACGTTGTCGACGTCACAGAGCACCGCGTCGAAGGGGTGTCCGCCGGAGGCGGACGGGGCCGCGGGGGAGAGGGTCATGACCTCACCCTGGCATCTGGCCGCGGGCAGCCGTCGGCCAGGGATGCCTCTCCGCTCCGAAGCGCCGGTGGGGCCTGTCCGGGGGATCCTGCCGGACAGAACCTAGTCCAGCCCGTTCGCCGCACGCTTCTCCCGCAGTTCCATGATCGCCCGGCGGCGTGCCAGCCGGTGAGTGCGCCGGATCTGGGCCTCCTGATAGCGCCGCTCGTCGCGCTCGGTCTCGGGGAGGACGGGCGGCACGCGCCGCGGCTTGCCGTCGCCGTCGACCGCGGCGAAGACGAGATAGGCCGAACCCACCTGCTGGGGCGGCGTCGACTCGTTCCAGCGCTCGGCCAGCACGCGGACGCCGACCTCCATGGACGTCCGCCCCGTCCAGTTCACCTGGGCCTTCACATGAACGAGGTCGCCCACGCGGACCGGCTCCAGGAAGACCATCTCGTCCATGGAGGCGGTGACGGCCGGCCCGCCGGAGTGCCGCCCGGCCACCGCCCCCGCCGCGTCGTCGACGAGCTTCATGATCACTCCGCCGTGCACCGTGCCCAGAAGGTTGGTGTCGTTGTGGGTCATGATGTGGCTGAGGGTGGTCCGGGACGCGGAGGTCGGCTTGCCTGGAATATCGGATTCCGGGGTGGGCGCCTGGTCTGTCATGCCCTCCACCCTATGCGGGGGCGTGCGGTGGTCTCTTTGCATCAGCTCTGCAACAGGCGTGACCCAGATCTCCCCGCTCTCTTGTAAGGCACACGGTGTGGACCTGCACACTGGTCCGCATGAACGATTGGCCCGACGGGTGGTCCGACAGCAATCGCAGCGACCGTTACGGACGCGGCAGCGCAGGCGCTCAGCCTGAGGGCGCCCGTGTCATGCGGCAGGTTCAGCGTGGCCCGGGAACGCCCGGTCCGCGCCCGTCCGCCCCGCCGTACGGCGGGGTGCCCCAGCAGCCGACGTACGACGGCGGCCAGGGGTACGGCGCCGCGCCTGACAACGGGTACGACTCCGGTTACAACACCGGACAGGTCTACGGTTCGCCGGGCGGCCCCGGCGGTCCGCAGGGACCCGGCGGGGCGGACATGCGGGGCCCGCGCCCCGCGCCGAACTGGCGGCGGCGGATCAAGTGGACCGCGATCACGCTGGTCACGCTGCTGGTCGTGGTCTCCGTGGGCACGTACTTCTGGGCCGACTCCAAGCTCCACCGTGACGTGGATCTCTCGAAGGTCATAGACCGGCCCGAGACGGGCAAGGGCACCAACTACCTGATCGTCGGTTCCGACAGCCGCGCCGGCATGTCGGCCGAGGACAAGAAGAAGTTGCACACCGGGTCCGCCGAGGGCAAGCGCACGGACTCGATGATGATCCTGCACGTCGGGGACAACGGCGACACGTTGGTCTCCCTGCCCCGCGACTCGAACGTGACGATCCCCACGTACCAGGGATCCGCGTCCGGCAAGACCTTCCAGGGCACGGGCCGTCAGGTGAAGCTGAACGCGGCGTACGCGGAGGACGGGCCGACGTTGCTGGTCCGCACCATCGAGTACAACACCGGCCTGCACATCGACCACTACGTGGAGATAGGTTTCGCCGGGTTCGCGAACATCGTCGACGCGGTCGGCGGTGTGGAGATGACCCTGGATCAGGGCTTCAAGGACAAGTACTCCGGCGCCGACTTCAAGGCGGGCAAGCAGACCCTCAACGGCGAGCAGGCTCTGGCCTTCGTCCGTACCCGCCACGCCTTCGCGGCCTCCGACCTCCAGCGCACCAAGAACCAGCAGAAGTTCCTGTCCGCGCTGGCCCACCAGGTCGCGACCCCCGGGACCGTCCTGAACCCCTTCAAGCTCTACCCGACCATGGGCTCGGGCCTCGACAGCCTCACGGTCGACAAGGACATGAGCCTGTGGGACCTGGGCAGCATGTTCTGGGCGATGAAGGGCGTCACCGGCGGCGACGGCAAGTCCATGAACATGCCGATCTCCGGCTCCACGGGCGGCAACCTCGTCTGGGACAAGGCCAAGGTCAAGACGCTGGTGGACGAGCTGAAGAACGACCAGACGGTGACGGTGTCGGGCAACTGACCTCCACCACGAAGGCACCACGAAGGGCCCCGCCGGACGAACCGGCGGGGCCCTTCGCCTGTCCGGGTGAGGCGCGCGTCACCTACGGACACACCACCTGATCCCCCGTCACCACCCGGGCCTCGCCCTGATAGGGATCCTGCACCCGGACCCGTGTGACCTGCTTGAAGTCGGACCCGGCGATCACCTTCAGCAAGGGTCCCCGCCCCTTGACCTCGCGCAGCTCGCTGCCCGGGAGCGCGGCCGCGAGGGACTTCGCGGAGCGGTCCCAGCGCGGGTCGTAGACGATGACGCTGTGCTGGGTGGTGCGGTCCTGGGCGTTGACGGGCCGGCCCGTCGTGTGGAACCCGGTGGCGGCCAGGGCGCTGTCCATGCGTTTGCCCAGTCCGTCCGTGGGCGTCCCGTTCTCCACCTGGACCTGGATCTGCTGCGGGGCCACCTCGACGCGCACGGTCTTCGCGGGCGCCGCCTGGTGCGGGGCGGCGAGCGGCTTGTCGTCGCGCAGTGACTGGAAGAGCGCGGTGGCCTTGTTCTCGTCCCACTTCAGCGTGGAACCGATGCCCTTGACGGCGTAGGCCATCTGCCCGATCGGCACGGTCGTGAACTCGGAGGAGGAGGGGGAGAAGTTGCGCATCGCCCGGCCGAGGTCCAGCAGTTCGTCCGTGCCGAACCCCTGGTCCGCGCGGACCGAGCCGAGCACGGCCCGGGTGACGTCACGGAACTTCATGGGGTTCAGCAGCACCCCCGACGACGTGGCCCGCTCGATCAGCGCCGCCAGGAACCGCTGCTGGCGCTGCATCCGACCGAGGTCGGAGGCGCCGTCGACATGCCGGGAACGTACGTACTGGAGTGCCTGCCCGCCGTTCAGCGTGTGTGTGCCGGCGGTCAGGTCGAGTCCGGTGTACGAGTCCTTCAAGGGCTGCGCGGTGCAGATGTTCACACCGCCGAGCACGTCCACCGTCTGCATGAAACTGGCGAAATCGACCTCCAGGTAGTGGTCGACCTTCACGTGGGTCATGTTCTCGACGGTGCGCACGGTCAGCTGCGGGCCCCCCTCCGCGTACGCCGCGTTGAGCTTGATCGGGTGGGAGCCGTGCTCGGCGCCGGTGGTCTGGTCGGTGTGCGCGGGCACCTCGGCGTACGAGTCGCGCGGCAGGCTCACGATGGTGGCCCGGTCCCTGTCGGCCGCGATGTGCACGATCATCATCGTGTCGGTGCAGTGGCAGGGGGCGCCGCCCAGGCGGTACTTCCGCCGCTCCTCCTCCGTGATCTTGTCGCGGCCGTCGGTGCCGACCAGCAGCACGTTCATGCCGTGGCCCGCCGCGGGGCGGTTCTTCATGTCCTTGAAGGGGTCGACCCGGGCGATGCCCTCGCCCAGGCTGGTGACCACCGCGTGTCCGATGCCCGCCGAGGCGAGGACCACCACGGAGATCGTGGTGACCACCCGCATGGCCCAGCGCGGCTTCTTCCTCCGTACGGGGGGCCGTACGGTGGACCGCTCCGGAGGCCGCCGGGAGCGGGGCGGCTGCGGGCGACTCTGCGGGCGGGGCTGCGGGCGTGCGGGGGAGCGGGGCGGCGTGGGCAAGGGGGGACACCTCCGCGGGGGTGAACGTGGGGATCCGTGAGCACCGTAGGCCCATACGATCTGCTGCCCGGCCCGTGGACAGGGCGGCGCGCGCCCGTGTCCCCCATTCGCGGTAACGTGACGTTCAATGAGTGAGAAGTCTGACGTGCGGCCCCCCGCCGTTTCTGTGATCATGCCCGTCCTCGACGAGGAGCGGCATCTGCGCGGGGCCGTCCAAGCGATCCTGGCGCAGGAGTACGACGGCGAGATGGAGGTGGTGATCGCCATCGGTCCGTCCTCGGACCGTACGGAGGAGATCGCCGCCGAGCTCGTACGCGAAGACCCGCGCGTCCACACCGTCCCGAACCCGACGGGGCGCACCCCCGCCGCCCTCAACGCGGCGATCAAGGCGTCCCGGCACCCCGTCGTCGTCCGCGTCGACGGGCACGGCATCCTGTCGCCGAACTACATCGCGACGGCCGTACGTCTCCTGGAGGAGACCGGCGCGCAGAACGTCGGCGGCATCATGCACGCCGAGGGCGAGAACGACTGGGAGCACGCGGTCGCCGCCGCGATGACCTCGAAGATCGGGGTCGGGAACGCCGCCTTCCACACGGGAGGCGAGGCCGCTCCCGCCGAGACCGTGTACCTCGGTGTCTTCCGGCGCGAGGCGCTGGAGCGCCAGGGCGGCTACAACGAGGAGTTCATCCGCGCCCAGGACTGGGAGCTGAACTTCCGGATCCGGGAGGCGGGCGGCCTCATCTGGTTCTCGCCCGAGCTGAAGGTGTCGTACCGGCCGCGGCCGTCCGTGCGGGCCCTGGCCAAGCAGTACAAGGACTACGGGCGTTGGCGCCATGTCGTCGCCCGCTACCACGAGGGCTCCATCAACCTGCGCTACCTCGCCCCGCCGACCGCCGTGTGCGCGATCGCGGCCGGCGTCGTGGTGGGTGTGGCGCTGACGCCGTGGGGCTTCCTGATCCCCGGCGGGTATCTCGCGGCGATAGCCGCGGGCTCGCTGCCCGCGGGCAAGGGGCTGCCGTTGAAGGCCCGCCTGCAGATCCCCGTCGCTCTCGCGACCATGCACATGTCGTGGGGCTTCGGCTTCCTCACGAGTCCGAAGGCCCTGGCGAAGAAGGTCATCGCCTCCCGCCGGCCGGCGGTGCTCGGTTCCACGGAACCCGCCAACTGAGCTTCGCCGTACAGCAATGGGGCCCCTCCCGGTGTCGGGAGGGGCCCCACGCTTTCTGCCGACCGGCCTACGGCCAGGTGTGGTCGCCTACGACCAGATGTAGTTCTTGTTCACGTGCATGCAGGCGTCGGCCTTGGCGCCGTTGAGCACGTCCGCGGACTCCGGTGTCGTGTTGTCCTGCGCCTTGGCCTTGTACGTCGTACCGTCACGCCAGTCGGCGCCGACCACGAGCGTGACGCCCGAGACGTCCGTCGACTTCTTCACCGCGCTCAGCGGGACCCCCAGCGCCTTGGCGACCGCCTGGGCGTCGCCCTGCAGATCGGCGCTCGGGTAGCGGATCACCGTCGTCCCCTCGACGGTCGCCGTCGAGGTGTCCGCCTCGGCCTTGGTGAAGCCCTTGCCCACGAGCAGCTGGGACACCGTGCGCGCGCGTCCGCTGACCGGGCCCAGCGTGGTCGTGCGCGTGCCGTTCTGCACGGTCACGCCGATCTGGTCGTCCGCGGCGGCCGGGTCCGTGGAGGCCTTCACCGCGGTCGCCTTCTTCTTGTCCTTGCCGTCGAGCGCGACGTCCTCGCGCACGAGACGGAACAGCTGCTCGGCCTCGACCGGCTTGGGCTCCACGCGGTTGCTGTCCGACACGGCCCACTGCCAGGGCATCGTGGTCATCGTGATGCGCTTAGGTTCGACCTTCTTGAGCTCGTTGCTGAGGTCGTAGAGCTTCAGCACGCTGCCCAGGCCCTTGTCGACGGTCAGCGCCTTGGTGGCCGTCTCCGCGAGGCTGCGCAGCTTGCCGGGGTTGCTGATCGTGGCGTTCTCGCGCATCTGGCGGACCATCGAGTTCATGTACTGGTGCTGGGCCCTGGTCCGGTAGATGTCCGTGTTGTCCTCGAAGCCGTACCGCGTCCGCAGCCAGGCCAGGGCCTGTGTGCCCTTGACGGAGGTCGTGCCCTTCTTCAGCTTCAGCCCGGAGCCGTGGCCCTGGCTGTCCTTGGAGTAGATGTTGGCGTCGACGCAGACCGGGACGCCGCCGATCGCGTCCGCCATCGACACCACACCCGAGAAGTCGATCTGCATGAAGTGATCGATGTGGATCTTGGTGAGCTTCTCCCAGGTGGCCACCGTGCAGCCCGGGCCGCCGCGTCCGAGCGAGATGTTGGTCATCACCAGTCCGACCGTCGCCGGGTAGACCTTCTTGGTGTCCGGGTCCGTGCACTTGGGCATCTTCAGCAGCGTGTCGCGCGGCATGCTGATCACCGACATGTTGCTGCGGTCGGCGGAGAGGTGCAGCAGCATCTGGACGTCCGCGAGCGGGGGCGCGTTGAAGTCGTCCTTGGCGCCGCCGAGCGCCTGGTTCTCCTTGGTGTCCCGGGCGTCCGAGCCGATCAGAAGGATGTTCAGGGGGGTCTGCCCGGCCGCGTTCGCCTTGCTCTTGGCCGCCCGGTCCTTCTCGTCGCCGAGGTTCAGGTCGTCCTTCTTGATGTTGTCGTTCAGGTGCTGGTAGTAGAGGTAACCGGCACCCGCGGTGCCAAGTATCAGAACCGCCAGAACCGACGCCGACCAGCGCAGTATGCGGCGTCTGCGTCGCGGGTGCCCGCCGTCGCCGCCCCCGCGCCGACGCCCGCCGCCACCGCTGTGCCGACTGCTGGTGGAGCCGCTGTCCTTGTCGGTGGCGCCGCCACCTTTGCCGCCGGAAGCTCCGCCTCCGTCGGCGGGATCGCCGTTCTCGTCGTAGAGGCTGTCGTTCCAGCCCAGATCGTCGGCCTGTCGGACACGTGGTCGAGCCCCCTCACCACGCACACCGCTTCGCACCATCTCCCTGCCCCTCCCCACCCTGCGCTTGACAAACGGGTCCGTCCCGCGTCCGGCTGGACGCGCACGTCTGGCCGGACACCCCTTGCGTCCGGCCCGGACGCCCCCGCGTCCTGTTAGACGTCTGACGGACCCGTTAGGTCATCAACTGGCGCACACTGTCTTGTCCGCCGTGGACTTGTCGACCTCAGGTGCCTTGGTCGGAGTGGTCAGCGACACTCCGGCGCCCTTGAAGTCCTTGCCCAGGGTCAGCACGATCGCGGGCAGACCCTGTGAGTTCGTCTCGCTCTTGCCAGGCTTCAACGCCGAGGCGGACAGCCCCATGAGATCCGCCAGCTTGCGCGCCTGATCGGCCTGGTCGGGAGAGTACTCCAGGGTCGTCTTGCTCAGTGTTGCGTCGGCGTTACCGAGCTGGGTGGACTTGGACACGCCCTTAGTATTCTGCAGCCAGTTAAGAGTCTCCTGTGCGCTGCCTGCCGGGGCGCCGCCGTTGTAGATGTCGACGCGGATGTCGGCCGCGGCGGAGCGGGTGCCCTTGAGGCGCGCGGCGACCGCGGCCTTCTCCTTCTTCTCCTTCTGCTTCACGGCGGTGAAGGAGACGTCGTTCTTGATCGCGTCGAAGACCTCGGGGGCCTGTGCCTGGTTCACGATGACGGTCGCCTTGACCTTCTCGGCGGGGTTGTCGAGGACCGGCACCGTGGTGAAGGTGATGTTCTTCGGGGGCACCCTCTTGAGCTCCAGGGCCACGTCCTTGAGCGTGCTGACCTTCCCCAAGCCCGTGTCCACCGTCAGCGCCTTCGTGGCGGCCTCGGCCAGGCTGAACAGCTTGCGGGGGTTGCTGAGGGTGTTGCCGGAGGCCATCTTGCGCATCAGCGAGCCCAGGAACTGCTGCTGCACCTTGATGCGGTCGAGGTCGCCCTGGTTGCCGAAGCTGTGCCGGGTCCGTACGAACGCGAGGGCCTGCTCGCCCTCGACCGTGGACGTGCCCTTGGGCAGCTTGAGGTGCGACTCCTTGTCGTTGACGGCGTGCGCCACACACACGTCGACGCCGCCGACTGCGCTGGTCAGCGTCTTCACCGCGTTGAAGTCGGCCATCATGAAGTGGTCGGGTGCTATGCCGGTGACCGCCTTGACGGTGAGCATCGTGCAGCCGGCGTTGCGGCCGTCCTGGCCCAGGCTCGTGTTGAAGCGGACGTTCTGCGTGCCCGGGATGACCTTGGTGGAGCCGTCCGGCTGCACCGTCGGACAGTCGGGCACGTCGACGATCAGGTCACGCGGGATGCTCAACGCGGTCGCGTTCGTACGGTCCTTGGAGACATGCAGCAGGATGTTGGTGTCGGCGTGCCCGACGCTGCCCTTGTCGCCGTAGCCCTCGTTGCCCGCGCCGGTGCGCTTGTCGGTGCCGATGATCAGGATGTTGAAGGCCTCGTCCTTGCTGAAGCCGTTCTTGCCCGCACTGCCGACGTCCGTCGTACTGACGTTGCCCTCGAGGTGCTTGAGGTAGAGATATCCCGCGGCCGAGACGGCGACCAGCACGAAGGCCATCGTGCCGCCGGTCCACAGCAATATCTTCTTCGCCTTCGACTTCTTCGGCTTCGGCCGCCCCTTGCGGCGGCCCGGTGGCGGCTCGGCCGGCGCGCCACGGCGTCGGCGCGGCCCGGGCACCTCAGGGCCGGGCGCCGCCGGACTCTCTCGTTCCGGCGCCCTACGTGCGCGTGCCCCCGCTCCCGGTCCCGCGTTCGCGGGGGTACCCCGACGCGGTCTCGGGACTCCCGACTGCGGAGCGGAAGGGGTCAGTCGCAGTTCGTATTCGCCGGTGTTCGGGTTGAGCACCCACTGGTCTGCGGGATCGATGTTGTCCGCCCGCCCACGGCCTTGCGCGTCCACGGTTGTCTGAATCCTCCGTCGGGGCCACGCGGCGCCCTTCCCCCTCAAAGAGCGCTCGGGTCTCGGTCAAGCAGTGCGCGACCCCCAGGATGGACCTCGTGGCCGGGTGCACCGGATCGCTCACACTATCCGGCCGGTTCCGGGTCGAGCGACGACGGTGACAAATTCCACGTCCCTACAACTGGGCAATCCGCCCTATTTCTCAGAGACTTCTTAGCTTCGCACTTCCCGCCTTGGTGCGCGCTTTACCCGCAGGCGTCCTCGGCCGCCGTGTTCCCCCGGAAAGTCGGCGTGGGTGAGGGAGCGGCGAGCCGCTTTCCCCTCGACTTCCCGTTGTCGTCCGACTCCTCTTCGTAGTCGAATGCCGGGTCGTACGTACCTTCGTGACCGCCCTCGTACGAGTTCTTGCGTTTCGCAGGGGAATCCGTCGGATGGTCCGTCGGAAGGCTCGACGGAAGGCTCGTCGGAAGGGCGCTCGGCGGGTCCGTCGGAAGGTCCTTGGAGACCGTCACCGGACCGTCCGCGCGCAGCAGGGCGAAGAGTTTGTCGGCCGCGGGTTTCACGAGCTGGTCGCGATTGGCGTTGTAGGCGTACGACGTCCTGGGCACCGTCAGGAATTGGACACGTTCCGTAGGGATATTGCGCATCCCGCGGACCAGGTCGTACAGCCCACGCAGGCTCGCCAGATCCGGGTCCGTGGTGAGCGACGAAGTGGCCGCGTCGAGTACGGGATAGAGCCGTACCGGATTGAGCAGGACGTCGTTGCTCTGAACCTTGTTGACGAGCGCGCCGAGGAACAGCTGCTGGCGTTCCATCCGGTCGGTGTCGCTGCCGTCGCCGATGCTCTTGCGGGCGCGGACGTAGCCGAGGGCCTGCTCGCCGTCGAGCACGACCTTGCCGGCGGGCAGTTTCAACTTGGCCGCCTTGTCGTTGATGGCCTCCTTCAGACACACCTCCACGCCGTCCACGGCGTCGACCATGTCCTTGAACCCATGGAAGTCGACGACCACGTGATGGTCGACCCGGATGTTCGTGAGCTTCTCGACGGTCCGGATCGTGCACGCCGAACCACCCACCTCGAAGGCGGAGTTGAACATCGCGAACATCGGCTGGGTGCGGCTGCCGTCCGGACGCCGGCAGCTCGGCACGTCCACCATCAGGTCGCGGGGCAGGGAGACGGCGGTGGCGCTGCGCCGGTTCGCGGACAGGTGCAGCAGGATCGTGGTGTCGGAGCGCTCGGTTCCGGAGTCCCGGCCGTACTTCTTGTTCCCGTCGCCCGACCGCGAGTCCGATCCGATCAGCAGGATGTTCTGCGCGTCGCGCACCAGCGCGGTGGGCCGCTCCTTCTCGTAGCGGGCGAGCTCGGCGGCGGCGGCCTCGTCCGACGTGATGTTCCGGCTCAGCTTCTCGTACGCGGCCCAGCCGACACCGACGGCACCGAGAACCACGACGGCGACACCGAGCGCCGAGTACCGCACCCAGCGTCGCCGTCGCCGCCGTGTGAGCCCGGCACCGGTGGGCGAAGCCCCCGCTCCCGGCCCTGCGCTGTCGGTCACGTCGGAGTCCACCCCTCATGGCGTGCGAGCGTGCGGTGCTCTTACGACCATGGCTCGGAGGGTCGGCGAGGGCGGCAGATGAGGGGCCGAACGGGTGATGGGACTCGTCCGGGGCAGGGCGCGGGGTTCTGACGGGTGTGCCGGAAGCCGTGAGCACTGAACCGCTTTAGTGCTCACGGCTTCCAGGAGCTCCACAGCGGGACGGCGGGCGCGACCGGCCCCACGGCCCCGCCCCCGACAGGCAGCCGGCGGCTACCGAACCGTCGAGGTCACCCGCTCACTCTCGATCCGCTTGGCCAGCGCGTCCTCGCCGAGCTGCTCCAGATGACGACAGAGCACCACGGACCCTCCGGAGGCGAGCGGCGCGTACAAGCCCGCACTCAGCCCCTCCCAGGTGTCGTACGGCAGCGCGGACAGGATCCGCGACCCGGGCCCCGTCAGATCCAGCGAGGCCGCCTCCGCCCGGGCCCGCTCGACGACCTCGGCCCCCGTGTGCTCGGCCCCGGCGACGATCAGCGCGGCCTCCTCCGGGTCCACCGGCGCGTACGGCTGGAAGCGGTCGCCCTGGCTCGGCACCTCGACGGCATAGTCGGCGTACCCGGCGGGCGGCGTCGGGAAGCGGCGCCCCAGCGGCGCGAGCGAGAGGGCGACACGCTCGCCGGAACAGGCGAGCCCGGCCTCGAGCGCGTCGGGCCCCGCGACGACGATGTCGGCGGCACCGGGCTCGCCCCGGACATCCGCGACGACCCCCACCGAGGAACACGCGAGCAGCCACACCGCTGTCTGCCAGTGCGCGGGCAGCAGCAGCGCCACCCGGTCGCCGGGCTCGGCGGACAACTCGCCCTGGAGGAGATTGGCGGTCTTGGCCACCCAATTGGCGAAGGTGGCGACGGACAATTCGACACGTTCGCCCGTGGCGTCGTCGTAGAAGGTCACCAGGGGGCGCGCGGGGTCCGCGGCGAGCGCGGATCGCAGCAGGTCGGCAGGGGTGCGGTCGGTGGCGTTCACGCGCGCAAGCGTACGCGGGGGCATCCGGCGGGACGCGGCACCCGCGCCACCGGTTCGGCCGAGTGTGACCCGACGGTCCGTCAAATCCGCAATAGACAGATATGTATGGCTATGTCCACGATCGGGGGCATGCGTGGATTCCTTGCTTCCTCGGTCGGCGCCACCTGCGTGGCCGCCCTCACCCTTCCGCTGGCCCTGTCCGCCCCGGCACAGGCCCGATCCCAGGCGGCGAGGACCGACCCCGCCGTGCCGGGCAGCACCCAGTCCCTCCCTCTGGTCCCGCTCTCCGGCGACCGCTCGCTCGGTCCCGCCGCGCCCGAACAGGGCCTCGGCAGACGGAGCGTACGGTCGTTCTCGCTGGTCGGCGTCGTCTGGGACGACCCCGACGCCGAACTGCGCGGTCGCGTCCAGGTACGTACCCGCGCCACCGGAGCCAGCCGATGGTCCGGCTGGCAGGACATCGAGACCCACAACCGCGAGCACGCGGCCGACCCGGACACCGCCGAGGGCGGCTCGGGCCGGGTACGCGGCTCCACCGCGCCGCTGTGGGTGGGCGACTCGGACGGGGTCGAGGTCCGCGTCCAGGCGCAGGTGGACGAAAGAGCCACGGCAGCCGTCGAGTCGCCGCTTCCCAGGGGCATGCACCTCGAACTCGTCGACCCCGGCGCGGGGCCCGCACTCCGGGGCGCGCTGACGGGCGACGGGCTCGCGGTCGCGGAGAGCGCCGAGACCTACGCCACCTACGCCACCAACGCCGATCTCGCCCCGTTCGGCGCGACGGAGATCCAGGCGCTGTCCAGGGCCGAGACCGAGCGCGAGGTCCCGGCCACCCGCCAGGGCGCCCCGAACGTCAAGCCGTACATCGGCGAACGCCCACGCATCGTCACCCGGCGCGGCTGGGGGGCGGACGAGAACCTGCGCGAGGGCGGTTTCGTGTACACCAAAAAGGTGAAGGCCGCCTTCGTGCACCACACGGCCTCGGGCAACAACTACCGCTGCTCCCAAGCCCCTTCGGTCATCCGCAGTATCTACCGGTACCACGTAGTGAGCAGCGGCTGGCGCGACATCGGCTACAACTTCCTCGTCGACAAGTGCGGAAACATCTACGAAGGCCGCGCCGGGGGCGTGGCGAAGGCCGTCATGGGCGCCCACACCCGCGGTTTCAACAGCGACACCATGGGGATCGCGGTCCTCGGCAGCTTCCACAACACCAAGCCGTCCGCGGCCGCGGTGACCGCTGTCGCGCGGCTCACGGCATGGAAACTCGGTCTCTACGGAGCCGATCCGCGCGGCAAGACATACCTGAAGTCCGGCGGTGGCAATCTCTACCGAAAAGGTAAGAACGTACGACTGAATGTGATCTCCGGCCATCGGGACGGGTTCGCCACGGAGTGCCCGGGCAGGCTCCTGTACGGCAAACTCGGCTCGGCCAGAACGGCCGCGGCCCGCTACCAAGGCCGGTGAGGTCTGCGCGGAGCCATCGAGGACACCCCACTGCCGTCGAAGGCCTCTTACTACGGACTGCATAAACTGACCGGCCGAATCACCCTTCGGCCGGTCCCGGCAGGAAGCAGAGACGACAGGTGACAGAAGCGATCCTCCTGGTCGGCGGCAAAGGCACCCGACTGCGCCCGCTCACGGTGAACACCCCCAAGCCGATGGTTCCGGCGGCCGGGGTTCCGTTCCTCACGCACCAGCTGGCGCGAGCGAGAGCGGCGGGCGTCGAGCACATCGTCCTGGCGACCTCCTACCTGGCCGAGGTGTTCGAGCCGTACTTCGGCGACGGTTCCGCGCTGGGCCTCCACATCGAGTACGTCACCGAGGAGGAGCCCCTCGGCACGGGCGGCGCGATCCGCAACGTGGCCGCGCGTCTCCACTCCGGCCCCGACGAGCCGGTCCTGATCTTCAACGGCGACATCCTGACGGGCCTGGACATCCGGGCCCTGGTGGCGACCCACGAGACGACCGGCGCGGACGTCTCCCTCCACCTCACCCGTGTCGAGGACCCGCGGGCGTACGGCCTGGTCCCCACGGACGGGACGGGCCGTGTGACGGCGTTCCTGGAGAAGCCGCAGACCCCGGAGGAAATCGTCACCGACCAGATCAACGCGGGGGCGTACGTCTTCCGCCGCTCGGTCATCGACACGATCCCCGAGGGCCGCCCGGTCTCGGTGGAACGCGAGACCTTCCCCGACCTCCTCGCCACCGGAGCCCACCTCCAGGGCATGGTGGATTCCACCTACTGGCTGGACCTGGGCACCCCCCAGGCTTTCGTACGAGGCTCCGCGGACCTCGTCCTGGGTCGCGCCCCCTCCCCGGCCGTCCCGGGCCGTTGCGGGGACCGCCTCGTCCTGCCCACGGCCAGGGTCGCCCCCGACGCCAAACTGACCGGCGGCACGGTCGTCGGCGACGGCGCGCACATCGGCGAGGGCGCCCGCATCACCGGCAGCACGATCCTGTCGGGCGCGGTCGTCGAACCGGGCGCCGTCATCACCGACTCCCTCGTCGGCGCCCGCGCCCACATCGGCGAACGCACCGTCCTCTCCGGCACGGTCATCGGCGACGGCGCGGTGGTCGGCCCCGACAACGAGCTACGCGAGGGCGTAAGAGTCTGGTGTGAGGCGAAAATCCCGGCGGGGGCGCTCCGCTTCTCGTCGGACCAGTAGCCGGCAGAGACAGAAGTGCGGGTGCGTGGGGGCTGGTCGCGCAGTTCCCCGCGCCCCTCAAGAGCGCTGGCCCGCATCTTCAGCCCGTCCGGCGTGTGAGGACGAGGCTGGGGGCCGATGCCCCCACCCACCCCGGGTCTTCAGCCCGTCCGGCGTTTGAGGACGAGCCCTTCGGGCGAGGCGGGGGTCCAGGGGGCGCAGCGCCCCTGGCGGGGTGCGGGGGCGGAGCCCCGCGGGGGTGCGGGGGCGGAGCCCCGCGGGGGTGCGGGGGCGGAGCCCCTGGGGATGGGACGGGTAGGGGCGGCGGGGGCGAGAGACTCCCGGCCCGCACCCGGGGGCGACTACAACCGCCCGATATCCCCTCGCGGCATCCGCGGCGCCCGCCGCGCAGGCGTCCGCCCCGACAACAGAATCAACCGAGCCGCCCGATGCCGCTGCCCGGCATACGGCTCCAACAGCGAAAGCATCACGGAGTCGTCCGCATCCCGGTCCCCCGCCAGCGCATACCCCACGATCCCCGGCAGATGAAGATCCCCCACGGTCACCGAATCCGCCGCCCCGTGACTGCGCTGCACGGTCTCCGCCGAGGTCCACGGCCCGATCCCGGACACCAGCTCCAGCCGAGCCTGCGCAGCCCCCGGCTCCATCCCCACCGCTTCCTCGAGCCGCCCCGCCACCCGAACGGCCCGCAGAATCGTCGACGCCCGCTTGTTGTCGACCCCGGCCCGATGCCACTCCCAGGAGGGAATCAACGCCCACGTCCGCGGCTCCGGCATGACGGACATCCGCTCCGGCGCGGGCCCCGGCGCCGGCTCCCCGAACTTCCGTACGAGCAACCGCCACGCCCGATACGCCTCGTCCGCCGTGACCTTCTGCTCCAGAACGGACGGAATGAGCGACTCCAGCACCAGCCCGGTACGCGTCAGCCGCAACCCCGGCCGCCGATGCCGCGCGATGGCGACCAGCCGGTGACGGGGCTCGAAGACATCGGGATCGTCGGCCGCGCCGAGCATCTCGGGGAGCTGTTCGAGAAGCCATGCGCTCCCCGGCCCCCACGCCTCGCCCCGCACCACCCCGTCCCGCGCCGAGACCCGCAGCGTCCCGGCCCCGGCGGGTGTCCGACTGGTCCGCCACACGGCCCCGTCCGGCGTCGCGCGGAAGGTCGGATCGCCGGGCCCCCGGCGCAGCGGCCCGAGCACGAGCCCGAGATCGAGCGGCCAGGGCGGTGTCCACGTCCGCGTACGGCCAGGTGCGACCGCCTGCCGAGGCACTCCGCCGGGGGCATCGGCGGGCACGGCGACATGCCCGCCGCGCACAGTCGTACGCGTCGGCCGGGGAGCGAAACGTCCTGCCACGAAAGGAGTCCTAGGGAAACTCGGGGTGCCCTACGAGAGTAGGCGCTCGGCCTCTGAGAACACCCGACTCTCGACGCACACCACGCTCACCGCACCTCGAAGAACGCCCCGGCATCCCGCTCGGGCCGAGCCCTGGGCTCCTCCGCCGCGTGTCCGACCGCCACGGCCCCCATCGGATCCCACCCCTCCGGCAGCTCCAGCACGTCCCGTACGACATCCCGGCAGAACATCGTCGACGACACCCACGCGGATCCCAGCCGCTCCCCGGCGAGCGCGACGAGGAAGTTCTGCACACCCGCGCCGACGGCGACCACGAACATCTCCCGCTCGGCCCCGTCCCGCCGCGGATCGCCGTACGTGTGCGAACCGTCCATGACGAGACACGGCACCACGAGGTACGGCGCGTTGCGCAGCACATCGCCGCGTCGCACCCGCTTGGCGATCGACTCCTCGCTCTTGCCGTCCCGCCGCAGATCCGCGATCCACGCGTCCCGCATGGCGTCGAGCAGCCGGGTCCTGGACTCCTCGGACTCCAGGAGCACGAACCGCCAGGGAGTGGTGTGATGCGGCGCGGGAGCGGTGACCGCCGCGGCCACGGCCCGCCGCACGGCGCCCGGATCCACCGGCTCGTCGGTGAAGGCCCGTACGGTACGCCGCTGGGTCACGGCCTCTCGTACGGCCTCCGAGGTGCCGAGCCGGAACATGTCGTCGCGCGCGCCCCGCACCATCGCCCGTGTCCCCTCCTCGTCGTCCTCGGCGACCACATGGGGCAGCCCGCGCACGACGGCGACGGGCAGTCCGGAGGCCTTGCCCTTGACCAGGTCACCGGCGGCGGCGAGCTCGTCGGCGGTGGCGACGACGGTGGCGCTCAGCGGATTGCCGTGCGTATCGGTGCCGCCGCGCAGATCGTCCAGCACCCGTACGCCCGCGGCGCCGATGGCGACATCGGTGAGTCCGGTGCGCCAGGGCCGCCCGAAGGTGTCGGTGATCACGACGCCGACGTCGACCCCCAGGGTGTCGCGCAGCCCGTCCCGGATGGCCCGCGCGGACGCGTCGGGGTCCTCGGGCAGCAACAGGACGGTGCCGGCGGGGGTGTTGGAGGCGTCGACCCCGGCGGCGGCCATCACGAGCCCCTGCCGGTTCTCGACGATCCGCAGGAACCCCCGGCGCGCCACGACCCGTACGGTCTCGGCGTCGATGGCGGCCTCCCGGTCGGCAGCCTCGACCAGACGTCCCTCGGCCTTGGACACGATCTTCGAGGTGACGAGGAGAACGTCCCCGTCGACCAGCCCGGGCTCGGCGACGGCGATCAACTTGCCGAGGTCGTCGCCCTGTCGGACCTCGGGGAGCCCGGGTAGCGCCCAGACCCGGTAACCGGGAGGGATGACGGAGGCGTCCGCCCCCTTGTCATCCGCATGCCCTTGTTCGGGGGAAGCCGGAGAAGGCTGTCCGCTCAAGACGCCCGCACCTCCTCCGCCAGCGTCAGCGCCTCGCGCGCCATCTGCGCCGCGGCGTCCAGGTCGGACATCATCAGCGGCACGGCCCGGCACCGGATCCCCGCTGCCTCGACCTGCTCCACGGTGGACGCGTCCACCGTGTCGACGAGCCAGCCGTCGAGGAGCCCGGAGCCGTAGTGCTCGGCGACCGCCGTGGCCGTGGACTCGACGCCGACCGCTGCCAGCACCTTGTCGGCCATGCCTCGCACGGGCGCGTCGCCGACGATGGGGGAGAGGCCCACCACGGGCACGCCCGCGTCGGCGATGGCCTCCCGGATGCCGGGCACGGCGAGGATCGTGCCGATGGACACGACCGGGTTGGACGGCGGGAAGAGGATGACGTCCGCCTCCGCGATGGCTTCCAGGACACCCGGCGCGGGCTTGGCCTGTTCGGCGCCGACCGGCACCACGGCCTCGGCCGGCACGGAGGCCCGCAGCCGCACCCAGTACTCCTGGAAGTGGATCACCTTGCGCTGCCCGTCGATCTCGACGGCGACATGGGTCTCCACGCGGTCGTCGGACATGGGGATCAGCCGGACGCCCGGTTTCCAGCGGTCGCACAGGGCTTCCGTGACCGCGCTGAGCGGATAGCCCGCGCTCAGCATCTGTGTCCGCACGATGTGTGTCGCGAAGTCGCGGTCGCCGAGCCCGAACCACTCGGGCCCGACCCCGTAGGCCGCGAGCTCCTCCTTGAGGTGGAAGGTCTCGTCGGTCCGGCCCCAGCCCTGTTCCTCGTTGATGCCGCCGCCGAGCGTGTACATCACCGTGTCGAGGTCCGGGCAGACCTTCAGGCCGAAGAGATGGATGTCGTCGCCGGTGTTGCCGATGACCGTGATGTCCGCGTCCGGCACGGCCCGCTGGAGACCACGCAGGAACCGGGCACCACCGATACCGCCTGCCAGAACCACAATGCGCATGGGGTTCAGTCTGGCAGGCGGGTACGACAACGCGTGAGGCGGTTACTGGACCTCGGCGACGGCGCACCGCGCCGCGTGCATCGGCATCTCGGTGAGACCCGGGTAGTAGACGTGCAGGCTCACGGCCGGTTCGAGGGAGTCGTTCACGACCTCGTGGATGTACCCCGGCGCGAACACCCGCTGGGATCCTGCCCCCAACGCGCGTGTGTCGCGCTCCGTGCGCTCCGTCAACGCGCCCTCCAGGACGGTGAGTACGCCGGAGGAGCGCCCGTGGTCGTGGAGTCCGCTGCCCTGTCCGGGTACCCAGGACAGCAGCCACACCTCGTAGCCGGGCCCGGTGCTCAGCCGGTGGTACCAGCGGGTGGTCGCGTCGTACTGGACGAGGTGCTCCCACTGGGAGCGGTCGGCGGCGATGGAACGGGCCAGGCCGACGAACTCGGCCACGGTGGAGGGGTGCTCGCGCGGCGGCTGGAGCAGGTGCGGTACTTCGAGGATGTCGCCGGCGATCTGGAGGTCGCTGTCGCTGTTCATGGGTGCGGTGGTTCCTCGGCGGAGAGCTGGGGTGTCGCGGGGCCGTTGCCGTCCGGGTCACGGACGGGGAGGGTGCCCTGGTGCGGGCGATCGCCCCGTGGGCGGGGCGGGGATTCGCCTCAGTGGCGGCGAGGCAGCCGGAGCGCGGTACGGCTCAACAGCTGGGACAGCAACAACAGCTACAGCGAGCGAGGGCAGCACCGTGGGACCCGGCGGTGCGGGTCGAGGTGAGTGCCAAGTTCGCGAGCATGCCCACAAGGACATCGGTTCACACCTCGACTGTCAACTTCATGTCCGCTATGTGGGAAATGTTTCACCTCATCCGGTTCAGCTGTATGGCGAAAGGTTTGCTCTGGGGTCACCCCGGACACATGGCGCACAACCGGGCGCGCAAACCTCGATGCGATCCCGTGATCCAAATGTGATCCGGTTCGCTTCGGAGTCCGTGTCGGAACGAGATCGAACTTCTGGGCGTCCTCCTCAGTAGCGGGTCGGAAGTCCGGTCGGGACCTTTGAGGGTGTCAGGGTTTATGCCGATTTGAACACTTTCCGCATAGCCTTGGTTCCGCAGAGTGAATAAGGGGCCCAATAGCAGATCTCGGCTTGACTGGCCCGGATCGGCACACTTGTAATTTCACTCGTGTCGTTCAGCCGAAATCGGTAACGGCAGCATCACGGGGACGCGAAAGACAGACGAGGGGCGCACATGACCGAGCTGGTGCAGCAACTGCTGGTCGACGACGCGGACGAGGAACTCGGCTGGCAGGAGCGCGCGCTGTGCGCCCAGACCGACCCCGAGTCCTTCTTCCCCGAGAAGGGCGGCTCCACCCGCGAGGCCAAGAAGGTCTGTCTCGCCTGTGAGGTCCGCTCCGAGTGCCTGGAATACGCGCTCGCCAACGACGAGCGGTTCGGCATCTGGGGCGGTCTGTCCGAGCGCGAGCGTCGAAGGCTGAAGAAGGCCGCCGTCTGACCGCACGGAGCGCACCCCTCCGTACCGATACCGGCAGGTAAGAACGGCCCGTCGCAGGTGGGTTATCCACAGGCGGCGGGCCGCTGTGTTGCCCAGCCGTTAGTGTGGGCCCTCGTCCGAGACGTCCCGCTGTCCCCGCCGGACACAGACGTCCACCGCAGTCCATCGAACCGGGGCCCGTACCTCGATGTCCGTGCACAGCCATTCGGCAGTCCAACACGACGCCGCCACACCTGAGTTTCCGCGCCACGTGGTGACCGCGGTCCTCGTCTCCCACGACGGCGCCCGCTGGCTGCCCGAAGCGCTCGCCGGGCTGCTCGGCCAGGAGCGCCCGGTGCAGAACGCGGTGGCGGCCGACACCGGCAGCGCGGACGACTCCGCCCTGCTGCTCACCGACGCACTCGGCGCCGACCGGGTGGTGCACCTCGCCCGGCGCACCGGCTTCGGCCAGGCCGTCGAGGAGGCCATCCGCGGCGCCGGCGTGCTCACCCCGGACGACCTGCCCTATCTGAAGCGCCCCAGCGGCTGGGATCCGGTCACCCGGAGCTGGCGCGACGACGCCTACGACCTGCCGGAGCTTCCGCACGGCGAGCCCGAGCAGTGGCTCTGGCTGCTGCACGACGACAGCGCCCCCGAGCCCGACGCCCTCGCCCAGATGCTCCGGGTCGTGGAGAGCGAGCAGGAGTTCGGCAGGGATGTCGCCGTGGTCGGCCCCAAGCTGCGCGGCTGGTACGACCGGCGAGCGCTCCTGGAGGTCGGCGTCACCATCGCCAACTCCGGCCGCCGCTGGACGGGCCTGGACCGCCGCGAGCAGGACCAGGGCCAGCACGATCACGTCCACCCCGTGCTCGCCGTCTCCACCGCCGGCATGCTGATCCGGCGCGACGTCTTCGAGGAACTCGGCGGCTTCGACCGCCGACTGCCCCTGATGCGTGACGACGTCGACCTGTGCTGGCGCGCCCAGGCCGCCGGACACCGCGTCCTGGTCGCCCCCGAAGCGGTCGTCCGGCACGCCGAGGCCGCCTCACGCGAGCGCCGCACCGTCGACTGCGTGGGCCGCACCGCCGCCTCCCCGCACAAGGTCGACAAAGCGGGCGCCGTCTACACCCTCCTCGTCAACGCGCGTACGGCACAGCTGCCCTGGATTCTGATCCGGCTCGTCCTCGGCACCCTGCTGCGCACCGTCGCCTACCTCGTCGGCAAGGTCCCCGGACAGGCCGTCGACGAGATCCGCGGCCTGCTGGGAACCCTGCTGCGCCCCGAGCGGATCCTCGCGGGCCGCCGCAGACGCGGTCGCCCCCAGGTCGACAAGGGCGAGCTGCGCCCGCTGTTCCCGCCGCCCGGCGCGACCGTGCGGGCCACCGTCGAGCAGGTCGCGGGCAACCTCGTGGGCCGCGACGACCCCGAGGCCACCACCGGAGCCGGACGGCACGGCAGCGCCGTCGAGTCCGGGCCCGGCGGCGACGACGCGGACTTCCTGGAGATCGAGCAGTTCGCCCGGCTCAAGCGCATCGCCCGCAACCCCGGCCCGATGCTCTTCCTGGTACTGCTCTTCGTCTCCCTCCTGGCCTGCCGCGGCCTGCTCGGCAGCGGGTCGCTCGCGGGCGGCGCGCTGCTGCCCGCGCCCGCCGACGCCTCCGAACTGTGGTCGCGCTACGCCGACGGCTGGCACCCGGTGGGCGCCGGCGGCACGGAGACCGCGCCGCCCTACCTCGCGATCGTCGCCCTGCTGTCCGCCCTGCTCCTCGGCTCCACCGGGCTCGCGGTCACCGTGCTCCTGGTGGCCTCCGTCCCGCTGGCCGGCTTCGCCGCGTATTTCGCCTCGCGCCCCCTCGTCGAGTCGCGCCTGCTGCGTGCCTGGGCGTCCGTGGTGTACGCCTTCCTGCCCGCCGCCACCGGCGCCCTCGCCGGCGGCCGCATCGGTACCGCCTTCCTGGCGATCCTGCTGCCGCTGATCGCGCGCGCGGGCATCGCCGCGAGCGGGCTGGCCCACTCCTCCGGCGCGCGCGGAAGCTGGCGCGCGACCTGGGCGTACGCCCTCCTCCTCACGTTCACCACGGCGTTCACGCCGATCGTGTGGCCCATCGCGCTGGTCCTGGGAATCGCCCTCCTCGCAGTGCGCCGAAGGGAGATCGCCGCCTACGGGCCGCGTTTCCTGGCCCAGCTCGGCACCCCGCTGCTGGTCCTCGCCCCCTGGTCGCTGACGCTGCTCCCGTTCGGCTTCTTCAAGGAAGCCGGGATGCCCTACGGCGCGAGCGCGGCCTCCGCGCTCGACCTGCTCGGCGCGAGCCCCGGCGGCCCCGGAACGGTCAGCGGACTGATGCTCATCGGCGTCGTGCTCGCGGCCCTGGCCGCCCTGATGCGCGGCGAGCGGCAGCGAGCGGTGTGGGCCGCCTGGGTCGTCGCCCTGGTGGCACTCGTCTTCGCCGTGCTGTCCAACAAGTCGGCCTGGGCGGGACCGGCCACCCTCGTCTACGGCCTGGCACTGCTCGCCGCCGCCACGCTCGGCGCCGACGGGGCACGCGCGCGTGTGGCCGAGCAGAGCTTCGGCTGGCGCCAGCCGGTCGCCGCACTCATCGCGTTCGCCTCGGCCGCCGGCCCGCTGCTGATGGCCGCAGGATGGGTCCTCGGCGGCGCCGACGGACCCGTGGAGCGCCGCGACCCGGTGCAGGTGCCCGCGTTCGTCGCAGAGGAGTCCGGCACCCGCGACCAGGCCCGCACCCTCGTCCTCGACAGCGACTCCGGCGCCCGCGTCGGCTACACCCTCGTCCGTGGCTCCGGCGCCCGGATGGGCGACGGCGAACTCGCGGCGGCGGGCGGCGAGAACACGAAGCTCAACAAGGTCGTCGCCAACCTCGTCGCGGGCTCCGGCGCCGACCAGGCGAACCAGCTCGGCGGTTTCGCCGTGCGCTATGTCCTGGTCCGCAAGGGCGCGCCCCGCGAGATGAGCCGCGTCCTGGACGCCACCCCGGGCCTGACCCGGCTCAGCCAGCAGGACGGCAGCGCCCTGTGGCGTCTGGACAGCCAGGTCTCGCGCGCCTCGATCGTCCCCAAGTCCGGTGAGGCCCTGTCCATCGCCGCCGGACCCGTCGAACTGCACACCGCCATCCCCTCCGGGGGAGAGGGCCGCGTGCTGCGCCTCGCCGACACGGCGGACGCGGGCTGGACGGCGACCCTGGACGGCAAGCCGCTCACCCGCACCACCGTCGACGGCTGGGCGCAGGGCTTCGAACTGCCCGCGAGCGGCGGCAGGCTGGACGTCACCTTCGACGCCCCGATGAGCCACACCGGCTGGCTGTGGGCCCAGGGCGCGCTCGCCGTCGTCCTCGTGGTCCTCGCCCTGCCCGGGCGGCGCCGTGACGTCGACGACGACCTCCCCGAGGAGCCGGTCGTCCCCGCCCAGGACGTCACGGGCGAGGGCCGCCGCGCCCGCCGTCTGCGCGCGCAGGCCGAGGCCGAGGCGGAGGCTGAGGCGGAACAGTCCGCCCAGTCCGACCAGGCCTTCCAGGAAGAGGGAGCCCTTCCTCCTCCGGAGGAGGCCGAGCAGGCGCCCGCGGCGGTCCCACAGCAGCAGGCGTACGACGAGTGGGACTCATCGACCTACGCGGGCGCCGAGTACGGCACCTACGGCGGCGAGCAGTACCAGGGCCGGCAGCAGTACCCGGCGGGCACCTACGAGCAGCCCTACCAGGCGGACGCCTACCAGGCGGGCCAGTACGACCCGTACGCCTACGGGGGCACGGCACCGTACGACCCGATGCAGACGTACCAGGGCTACGACGGGACCGGCCAGGGCTACGACGCCGCCTACGACCCGAGCACGTCCCCGCAGCCGCCGCACGGCACCGACAGTGAGCGCCCCGACGGGAGCCAGCAGTGAACCGCACCACCCTGTCCCTGATCGCCGGCGCGACCGCGCTCGCCGCCGTCACCGGATTCGCCTCGCTCAACGCGCCGGCCGCCTCCGGCGACAACACCGCCAAGGCGGCCGCCCAGCAGCCCGTGGAGCGCACCAGCCTGCTCTGCCCGCAGCCCAGCACCTCCGAGATCGCGGAGACGGCGTACACGTCGTTCACGCCCGTCACCCAGGGCGCCGCCGACAGCGGCAAGGCCGAACTGCAGACCGCGACCCAGGAGTCGGCGGACTCCACGAGCGGCAAGAAGACCGGCAAGAAGACCGTGAAGCCCGCCCTGAAGCCGGCGGAGCCCGGCAAACCGGCCACCGGTGACGGCTCGGGATCCGAGCCGTCCGCGCTCGTCGGCACCGCCGAGGGCAAGTTCGCGCCCGGCTGGACCGTCCAGGAGACCACCGCGGTCGCCGCGGGCACCGGCCGCGGTCTGCTCGGCACCAACTGCACCGCACCGGACACCGAGTTCTGGTTCCCGGGCGTCAGCACCGCCACCGGCCGTACCGACTATGTGCACTTGACCAACCCCGACGACTCGGCCGCCGTCGTCGACATCGAGCTGTACGGCAAGGACGGCACCCTCAAGTCCGCGGTGGGCGAGGGCATCACGGTCCAGCCGCACGCCAGCGAGCCCATCCTGCTGAGCACGCTCGCGAGCGGGCAGCAGAGCGACCTCACCGCCCATGTGACCGTCCGCAGCGGCCGCGTCGGCGCCACCGTCCAGGCCCTGGACGACAAGATCGGCGGCGACTGGCTGGCCGCCTCCACCGACCCGGCGGGCAGCCTCGTCATGCCGGGCATCCCCAAGGACGCCACGGCCGTGCGGCTGGTCGCCTTCGCGCCCGGCGACCAGGACGCCGACCTGAAGATCCGCCTCGCCTCGCCCTCGAGCCTGATCACACCGGCCGGCAACGAGACGCTGCACGTCAAGGCGGGTATGACCGCCGCGGCCGACCTCGGCGACGTCACGCGCGGCGAGGCCGGCTCCCTGGTGGTCACCTCCACCGGCACCTCGGTGCCCGTGGTCGCCGCCGTGCAGGTGGTGCGCGGCAAGGGCGACAAGCAGGAGATGGCGTTCATCCCGGCCACCGGCCCGGTCGGCGCCCGCGCGACGGTCGCCGACAACAGCTCCAAGGGCACCACCCTCGCCCTGTCCGCCCCCGGTCAGACCGCCCAGGTCAAGGTCACCGCGTCCGCCGGCAGCGAGGGCGGTACGGCGGCGACGAAGACGTACACGATCAAGAGCGGTACGACCCAGGACGTCGACGCGCCGGTCCCGGCCGGGCTCAAGGGGACGTACGCCCTGACGGTCGAGTCCGTCTCCGGAGGCCCCGTCTACGCCTCCCGGACCCTCGCCTCCGCCAAGGAGGGCGTCCCCGGGTTCACGATCCAGACCCTCCCGGACGACCGCGGGACGGTCGCGGTGCCGGAGGCGGACCAGGATCTGTCGGTGCTGCTGAAGAAGTGATCCCGTACGGGTGATCCACCGGGTCCTCAAGGGGGACCCGGTGGGCGCTCCGCGGGTGCTCCCCGTAGTGGTCCGGCGGGTCTCAGTCCTCGCCGTAGCGCGGGTCCACCGTCTCCGGTGTCAGCCCCAGCAGCTCCGCGACCTGCTCCACGACGACCTCGTGCACCAGCGCCGCGCGCTCGTCGCGGCCCTTGGTGCGGATCTCGACCGGGCGACGGTAGACGACCACGCGCGCGGGATGGTCCTCGTGCGCCGGGATCGTGCCCCCCAGGGGCACCGCCTCGTCGTTCCAGCCCTCGCCGGAGCCGTCCAGACGGGGCACTTCCAGGACCATGAAGTCGATGTCGGCGAGCTGGGGCCAGCGCCGCTCGAGCCGCTCCACGGAGTCCTGCACCAGGTCCGCGAAGACCTCGGCGCGGCTCGCGGCGAGCGGTACCTGGGGCGGCGCGACGGGGCCGCGCATGCCCCTTCCGTGGCGATCACGACGGCGGGGCCCGGGTGCGGCGGCGGTGGGCGGTACAGGGGTGTCCATCACTGACGAAGAGTAGTCCCCACGAGGTCCGCGTGCCCGGCGCCCACGCGGCTGCCCGCGGCCCGGGCCGGGAAGCCCGCCACACGTTCCGGATGTCGCAGGATGACCATTCCGGCCAAGCTTGGGCTCGATTCCGTATCTCTCCAGGACCGTCGCTCACGTGGCAATTGACATGGTTTGCACCAAGTGGTGACCGGATTCAGGTCCGTTAGGGATCTCGCAACGGGATGTCGTCCCAGGTCAGGACGGGCGGTCCGAAGGCTTGTGTGGGCGGACTCACAGTACGACACGGTGGGGTGACCTGGGGGAGAGTCGTCGCGGCCCGCTCAAGAGTGCGGTACCGTCCAACGTCGTGAGCCCTGTACGTCGCTGTTCGCGAACCGCTTGCGGCCGTCCCGCCGTTGCGACGCTGACGTACGTCTACGCCGACTCGACCGCGGTCCTCGGCCCGCTCGCCACCTACGCCGAACCCCACTGCTACGACCTGTGCGCCGAGCACTCCGAGCGCCTCACCGCGCCGCGCGGCTGGGAGGTCGTCCGGCTCGCCGACGCCTCCGCTCCCTCCCGCCCCAGCGGTGACGATCTGGAAGCGCTCGCCAACGCGGTCCGCGAGGCCGCCAGGCCGCAGCAGCGCACCGCCGAGGCCGGTGGCGGCGCCCGCTCGGCGGACCCGATGGAGGTCGCGCGCCGCGGCCACCTGCGGGTGCTGCGCTCGCCGGACAACTGAGCGTCCGCCCCCTCCGTATCCTCCGCCCCCTCCGCATCCAGGGGCGATCCCCCTGAGCTTCCTCCCTCGGCTCCATCGAGTCGTGCACGCCCATTGACGAGGGCTTGTCGCGGACACGACGATTTTCCCGTCCGCGAGAAAACGCTTTCCGCATCGCGGAATCTCCCGCGCGGCGGAACCCGGGGAGGCGCCCGTGTACATCCAGAAACTGGAACCCGTGGCCGACTCGCTCGGCTTCTCCGCCCTCGTGGCGACCCTGCCCCTCGTCATCGTTCTCGTCCTGCTCGGCGGCGTCCGCATGAAGGCGCACCGGGCCGGTCTCGTCGGCCTCCTGGCGGCCTCGCTGGTCGCCTGGCTCGCGTACGGCATGCCGGTCGGCCAGACGCTCTCCAGCGCCGCCCAGGGAGCCGTCTTCGGTCTCTTCCCCATCCTGTGGATCGTCGTCAACGCCCTGTGGGTGTACCGGATGACCGTCCGCACCCGGCACTTCGACGTCCTGCGCCGCTCGTTCGGGCGGCTGTCCGACGACCCGCGCATCCAGGCACTCGTCGTCGCCTTCTGCTTCGGCGCGCTCCTGGAAGCCCTCGCGGGCTTCGGCGCGCCCGTCGCGATCTGCTCGGTGATGCTGGTCGCGCTCGGCTTCGACCCGGTGCGCGCGGCCGTGGTGGCGCTGGTCGCCAACACCGCACCGGTCGCCTTCGGCGCGATGGGTACCCCGGTGGTCACACTGGCCCAAGTCACCGGCCTGCCGCTGGACTCCGTCGCCTCCGTGGTGGGCCGTCAGACCCCGCTGCTGGCCCTCGTCGTGCCCCTCGTGCTCGTCGGCCTGGTCGACGGCCGGCGCGGGCTGCGGGAGACCTGGGTGCCCGCCCTGGCGTGCGGAGTCGCCTTCGCCGCCGCCCAGTTCGCCGCCTCGAACTATGTCTCCGCGCAACTGGCCGATATCGGGGCCTCTTTGGCGGGTGCCGCCGCACTGGTCGCCGTACCGCACGCGCGCAGGCCCGCCGCCGAGCCCGTACGAGTCGCGGTCCTGACCGGCGTACGCAGTGAGGACCTGGACCAGGAGGACCCGCGCCCCGAGGTCGTGCGCGCCTATGCCCCGTACGCGCTGATCGTCGTCATCTTCTCGATCGCGCAGATCCCGCCCGTCAAGGACTGGCTGGCGCGTGCGACCCGCACGTACGACTGGCCCTTCCTGGACGTCGTCACCCCCGAGGGCAAGCCGGTCGGGGGCAATGTCCTCACGCCCCCGCTCGTGTCGACCGGCGGGACCCTCGTCCTGCTCGCCGGGCTGTGCACGGCCGTCGTACTCGGGGTGCACGCGCGTGTGGCGGTCGAGGAATGGGCGGCGACGGTGCACGAGTTGAGGTTCGCGATCCTGACCGTGACGTCCGTGCTGGCCCTCGCCTACGTCATGAACCTGTCCGGACAGGCGGCCACGATCGGCCACTTCGTGGCGGCGGCCGGAGCGGGACTCGCCTTCTTGTCACCCGTTCTGGGCTGGTTCGGCGTGGCGGTGTCCGGCTCAGACACCTCGGCGAACGCCCTTTTCGGCGCCCTCCAGGTGAGCGCCGCCCACGAGTCGGGGCTGTCACCCGAACTGCTCGCCGCCGCCAACAGTTCGGGCGGAGTGCTCGGCAAGATGATCTCGCCGCAGAACCTGACCATCGCGTGCGCGGCGGTCGGGCTCGCGGGCCGCGAGGGCGACCTGCTGCGCAAAGTGCTCCCGTGGAGCGCCGGGCTGCTGCTGATCATGTGCCTGATCGTGCTGGGCCAGAGCTCACCGGTCCTCGACTGGATGCTGCCCTGACGGCCGGATTCCACCCCGTGCGTTACCCCCGGGTGACGGCTTGGGCTCCCAGATGACGGGTGAGCGTCCGATCGGCCCCTTCACGGCGTGCTGTCAGCCGGTACGGGTAGTTTGGGGCGACCGAAGTGGACTTCTGGAAGGTTGGCCGTGACTGCTGATCTGTCGCAGCTCGTGAAGGCGTACGACGTACGCGGGGTGGTCCCGGACCAGTGGGACGAGCCGATGGCCGAGCTGTTCGGGGCGGCCTTCGTCCAGGTGACCGGAGCGGACGCCATCGTGATCGGGCACGACATGCGGCCCTCGTCGCCCGGCCTGTCGCGCGCCTTCGCACGCGGGGCGGCGGCACGCGGTGTCGACGTGACCGAAATCGGCCTGTGCTCCACCGACCAGCTCTACTACGCCTCGGGTGCGTTCGACCTGCCGGGCGCCATGTTCACGGCCTCGCACAACCCCGCCCGGTACAACGGCATCAAGATGTGCCGCGCGGGCGCCGCCCCGGTCGGTCAGGACACCGGTCTGGCCGAGATCCGCGAACTCGTGGAGTCCTGGCTCGACTCGGGCCTCCCGGCCTCCGACGCGACGCCGGGAACGATCACGCAGCGCGACACGCTGGAGGACTACTCGGCGTACCTCCGCTCGCTCGTCGACCTGACCGGCATCCGCCCCCTGAAGGTCGTGGTCGACGCGGGCAACGGCATGGGCGGGCACACGGTGCCCACCGTCTTCGCGGGCCTCCCCCTCGACCTCGTGCCCATGTACTTCGAGCTGGACGGCACGTTCCCGAACCACGAGGCGAACCCGCTGGACCCGGCGAACCTCGTCGACCTCCAGCAGCGCGTGCGCGAGGAGAGCGCCGACATCGGCATCGCCTTCGACGGCGACGCGGACCGCTGCTTCGTCGTCGACGAGAACGGCGACCCGGTCTCCCCGTCCGCGATCACCGCCCTGGTCGCTGCCCGCGAACTCGGCAAGCACGGCGGCGGCACGATCATCCACAACCTCATCACCTCCTGGTCGGTGCCCGAGGTCGTCCGCGAGCACGGCGGCACCCCGGTCCGCACCCGCGTCGGCCACTCCTTCATCAAGGCCGAAATGGCCCGCACCGGCGCGATCTTCGGCGGCGAGCACTCCGCGCACTACTACTTCCGCGACTTCTGGAACGCCGACACGGGCATGCTGGCCGCCCTGCACGTCCTGGCCGCCCTCGGCGGCCAGGACGGCCCGCTCTCCCAGCTCGTCGCCGAGTACGACCGCTACGTCGGCTCCGGCGAGATCAACTCCACGGTCGACGACCAGACGGCCCGCCTCGCCGCGATCAGGGCCGCGTACGAGGGCCGCGAGGGCGTCACCATCGACGAGCTCGACGGCCTGACCGTCACCGCGGACGACTCGTGGTTCAACGTCCGCCCCTCCAACACGGAACCCCTCCTCCGCCTGAACACGGAGGCGAGGGACGAGGCGACGATGGCGAAGGTACGAGACGAGGTACTGGAAATCATCAGGGGCTGAACACAGGGCTGGTCGCGCAGTTGCCCGCGCCCCTAAAAGCCGCCACCTGGCCCGGGTCTTCAGCCCGTCCGGCGTGTGAGGACGAGGCTGGGGCCGATGCCCCACCCAGGTCAGCCCGTGTCTTCAGCCCGTCCGGCGTTTGAGGACGAGCCCTTCGGGCGATGCTGGGGTCCAGGGGGCGCAGCGCCCCTGGCGGGGTGCGGGGGCGGAGCCCCGCGGGGGTCCGCGGGCGGAGCCCCTGGCGGGGTCGAAGGGGCGGAGCCCCTGGGGATGGGACGGGTAAGGGCGGCGGGGGCGAAATCCGCACGCCCCCACACCCCGGCACCCCACCCCCCACAGCGGTACGCTGACCAGGCCGCATCCACCCTGTTCGAAAGGACACCCCATGCCGCTCGAAGCCGGCCTCCTGGAGATCCTCGCCTGCCCGGCCTGCCACGCCCCGCTCAAGGAGCAGGAGAGCGAGCTGCTCTGCACAGGCCAGGACTGCGGCCTCGCCTACCCCGTCCGGGACGGCATCCCCGTACTGCTCGTCGACGAGGCCCGCCGCCCGGCGTAAACCCCACCCGACGACACCCGGACGACACCCGACGACCCGCACCACACAGGCGAATCAGGCGACAGAGGCAACACACCGGCGATCGGGAGGCTGCCGACCCATGCTCGACGAATCGCTGCTCGACGACCCAGAGGCGCTCGCCCGCGCCGACCGTCGCGAGCTGCTCCGGGGCGCCGCCGAGGCCGGCGCCCGCGTGCGTACCGCGGTCCGGCACGCCACGGAGGCCGGAATCGCGGAACTGAAGCCGGACGGCCGCCCACGCGCCGTCCTGATCGCCGGCCCCGGCCTGGCCGCCACCGGCGTCGCCGAACTGCTCGGCACACTCGCCGGGGCGAGCTGCCCCACCACCCGGCTCACCCCCACCGGCGTCGCCCCCGCATCAGGCGCCCTCCGCTGGGAACTGCCCGGCTGGGCGGGCCCGGTGGACCTTCTGCTGATCGCCACCCCCGACGGCAGCGAACCAGGTCTCGAACTCCTGGTGGAGCAGGCGTACCGGCGCGGCTGCTCCGTCGTGGCGGTGGCCCCCGCCGGCACCCCGATCGTGGAGTCGGTACAGGGCACGCACGGCCTGTTCGTACCGATGGCGACCGCCCCGTACGAGCCGACCGAGCCCCTCGCGGCCTCCGCCCCCGGCGTCCTGTGGGCCCTGCTCACCCCGCTGCTCGTGCTGCTGGACCGCACCGGTCTGGTCTCCGCCCCGCCCGAGGCGCTGGAGAAGGTCGCCGACCGCCTCGACCGCGTCGCCGAGCGCTGCGGCCCGGCCATCGCGCCCTACAGCAACCCGGCCAAGTCACTCGCCGCCGAGCTCGCCGAGGTACTCCCGGTGATCTGGACGGAGGGCACCTCCGCGGGCCCCGCGGGCCGCCGCTTCACCGCCGCGCTCGCGGAACTGGCGGGCCGCCCCGCCCTCACCGCCGAACTCCCCGAGGCACTCGCCTGCCACAGCGTGCTGCTCGCGGGCGCACTCGCCGCCGGCGCCGACCCCGACGACTTCTTCCGCGACCGCGTGGAAGAGGCCCAGGCCCTGCACGCGCGCGTGGTGCTCCTGCGCGACCGCCCGGCCGGCGGCCTCACCGCCGCCCCGGCCGCCCGCGAGCTCGCCCTCAGCCACGACACCGCGATCAGCGAGCTCGAACCGGAGGAGGGCGGAGAACTGGAGACCCTCGCGGAACTGATCGCCGTCACGGATTTCGCCGCCGTTTACCTGGCGCTCGCTTCAGGGGCCTGATCTTGTAGCCAGGCATCCGAGCAGCCTTTGCCGACCCGGGCCCCTGACCAGCGCAGCGCACGTACGGAGACAACGACACACATGGACCGCCTCGACAACACCGTCCGCCCCTACGCCTGGGGCTCGACCACCGCCATCCCGCGGCTGCTCGGCGTCGAGCCGACCGGCGAACCGCAGGCGGAGATGTGGATGGGCGCCCACCCGGGCGCACCCTCCCGCACGGCACGCGGTCCCCTCGACGAGGTCATCGGCGAGGACCCCGAGAAGGAGCTCGGCCGTGCGGCCGTCGCCAAGTTCGGCCCCCGCCTGCCGTTCCTGCTCAAGATCCTCGCCGCGGGCGCGCCCCTCTCCCTCCAGGTGCACCCCAACCTCGAACAGGCGAAGGAGGGGTACGAGGACGAGGAGCTCCGCGGTATCCCGATAGACGCCTCGCACCGCAACTACAAGGACGCCAACCACAAGCCCGAACTGATCTGTGCCCTCACCGAGTTCGACGGTCTGTGCGGTTTCCGCAGCCCCGATGAGGCCGCCGAACTGCTCTCGGGCCTGGACGTCGACTCCCTCAAGCCCTACGTCGACCTGCTGCACGCCCACCCGGAGGACGCGGCGCTGCGCGAGGTCCTGACGGCGGTACTGAGCGCGGACCCCGACGCCATGGCCCACACGGTCACCGAGGCCGCGGCCGCCTGCGACCGCCTCGGTGGCGCCTACGCCCCCTACGCCGACATCGCCCACCACTTCCCGGGCGACCCCGGCGTCATCGCCGCGATGCTCCTCAACTACGTCCAACTCCAGCCCGGCGAGGCCCTGTTCCTCGGCGCCGGCGTCCCGCACGCCTATCTGAACGGCCTCGGCGTCGAAATCATGGCCAACAGCGACAACGTCCTGCGCTGCGGCCTGACCCCCAAGCACGTCGACGTCCCCGAACTCCTGCGCGTCGTCCGCTTCGAGGCGAGCGACCCCGGCGTCCTGCGCCCGGAGGCGTCCCCCGACGGCGAGGAGGTCTACGAGACCCCCATCGACGAGTTCCGCCTCTCCCGGTACGCCCTCGCGGAAGGCGCCGCCCCGCACGACCTCACGCGCGAGACCCCGCAGATCCTGCTCTGCACGGCGGGTTCCGTACGCGCCGACGGCAGCACGCTCGCCCCCGGCGAGTCGGTCTTCGTACCGGCGGGCGAAAAGGCAGAGGTGTCCGGTTCCGGCACGATCTTCCGTGCGACAGTGGTGGCCTGACGAGGCGACTGTGGCGGCCAGACGTACCGCCGTCGGACCGGGCTGCAACAATGGCCCAC
Source organism: Streptomyces sp. NBC_01450 (assembly GCF_036227505.1). NCBI lineage: Bacteria > Bacillati > Actinomycetota > Actinomycetes > Kitasatosporales > Streptomycetaceae > Streptomyces > Streptomyces sp. NBC_01450. The sequence goes on from NZ_CP109480.1 coordinate 6,843,348, forward strand.
CGCAAAGGGCGGGCAAAGCCCGGACCGGCGTACGAGGGTACGAACGGGGCCCGGACGGCGTACGAAGGGACAGCAGGAGCACATGAGCGCTTCAGGCGGCACCAGAGCGATCGTGGCGGCACTCGGCGCCAATCTCGCGATCGCGGCATCGAAGTTCGTGGCGTTCGCCTTCAGTGGCTCGTCCTCGATGCTCGCCGAGGGCGTCCACTCGCTCGCCGACTCCGGCAACCAGGCCCTGCTCCTGATCGGCGGCAAGAAGGCCCAGCGCGAGGCGACCCCCCAGCACCCCTTCGGCTACGGCCGCGAGCGCTACATCTACGCCTTCCTCGTCTCGATCGTCCTCTTCTCCGTCGGCGGCATGTTCGCCGTCTACGAGGGCTACGAGAAGATCAAGCACCCGCACGAGATCGAGCACTGGTACTGGCCGGTGGGCGTGCTGGTGTTCGCGATCATCGCCGAGGGCTTCTCCTTCCGTACGGCCATCAAGGAGTCCAACGAACTGCGCGGCGCCCACTCCTGGTCGCAGTTCATCCGCCGCGCCAAGGCCCCCGAGCTGCCGGTCGTCCTCCTGGAGGACTTCGGCGCGCTCATCGGTCTGGTCCTCGCCCTCGGCGGCGTCGGCCTCGCCCTGCTCACGGGCGACGGCGTCTGGGACGGCATCGGCACGCTCTGCATCGGCATCCTGCTCATCCTGATCGCGCTGGTCCTCGCCGCGGAGACCAAGTCCCTCCTGCTGGGCGAGGCCGCGGGCGTCGAAGAGGTCAAGAAGATCGAGGCCTCGATCGTCGACGGCCACACGGTCACCGGCATCATCCACATGCGCACGCTCCACCTCGGCCCGGAGGAGCTCCTGGTCGCCGCGAAGATCGCCGTCCAGCACGACGACACGGCCGCCCAGGTCGCCACCGCGATCAACGCCGCGGAGTCCCGCATCCGCGCCGCCGTCCCGATCGCCCGAGTGATCTACCTGGAACCGGACATCTACAGCGAGGCGGAAGCGGCCAAGGGGTCGGACCCCGAGGCGACCCCGGGGGGCCCCGCCCAGACCCCTTCCGAGCACTGATCCACCCGAAGACGAGCCCCGACCTCCCCCAGGGACAGCGGGCCCGACCCCCGGCCAACGCCCCTCGACGCCGTTCGAGCCCGTCCGAGACCTTGTCCGGAACGCGCCTTGGCCGGAGCCGGGCTGGGGAGGCCCGGGGCGACCGGTGTAGCTTGGTGACTGAGCCAGACGTCGCTGCTGATGGCGGTCGGGCGGTCCCACCGCGGACCGGCCGAGGGAGAGAGGGCCTCCGACGGACTGCGCTGCGCGCATCAGGCACGCCTGTGCCCTGTTGCGGGGCATATCCGTGCCCTGCTGAGGCATGCGTATGCCGGCGCCGCGCAGACAGCCGTATCCACCTCGCCCCAATCCAGACCACGAGGAGCAGCTCGCAATGACGACTGTCGACAACCGACAGGACTTCAAGGTCGCCGACCTCTCCCTGGCCGAGTTCGGCCGCAAGGAGATCACCCTCGCCGAGCACGAGATGCCCGGCCTGATGTCGATCCGCAAGGAGTACGCCGCCGCGCAGCCCCTCGCGGGCGCCCGCGTCACCGGCTCCCTGCACATGACGGTGCAGACCGCCGTCCTCATCGAGACCCTGGTCGCCCTCGGCGCCGAGGTCCGCTGGGCCTCCTGCAACATCTTCTCCACCCAGGACCACGCCGCCGCCGCCATCGCGGTCGGCCCGAACGGCACGCCCGACAACCCGCAGGGCGTCCCGGTCTTCGCCTGGAAGGGCGAGACCCTGGAGGAGTACTGGTGGTGCACGGAGCAGGCTCTGACCTGGCCGAACACCCCCACCGGCGGCCCGAACATGATCCTGGACGACGGCGGTGACGCCACCCTCCTCGTGCACAACGGCGTCAAGTACGAGAAGGACGGCAAGGTCCCCTCGGTCGACACCGCCGAGAACGAGGAGCACCGCGTCGTCCTCGAACTCCTCAACCGCACCATCACCGACGGCTCGCAGAAGTGGACCCAGCTCGCCTCGGAGATCCGCGGCGTGACCGAGGAGACCACGACGGGCGTGCACCGTCTGTACGAGATGCACCGCGACGGCACCCTCCTGTTCCCGGCGATCAACGTGAACGACGCCGTCACCAAGTCGAAGTTCGACAACAAGTACGGCTGCCGCCACTCCCTGATCGACGGCATCAACCGCGCCACCGACGTCCTGATCGGCGGCAAGACCGCCGTCGTCTGCGGCTACGGCGACGTGGGCAAGGGCTGCGCGGAGTCCCTGCGCGGCCAGGGCGCCCGGGTGATCATCACCGAGATCGACCCGATCTGCGCGCTGCAGGCGGCGATGGACGGCTACCAGGTCACGACCCTCGACGAGGTCATCGACAAGGCCGACATCTTCGTCACCACGACCGGCAACAAGGACATCATCATGGCCACGGACATGGCCAAGATGAAGCACCAGGCGATCGTGGGCAACATCGGCCACTTCGACAACGAGATCGACATGGCCGGCCTCGCGCAGATCCCGGGCATCGTCAAGGACGAGGTCAAGCCGCAGGTCCACACCTGGACGTTCCCCGACGGCAAGGTGATCATCGTCCTGTCCGAGGGCCGCCTGCTGAACCTGGGCAACGCCACCGGCCACCCCTCGTTCGTGATGTCCAACTCGTTCGCGGACCAGACCCTGGCCCAGATCGAGCTGTACACCAAGCCCGAGGAGTACCCGATCGACGTCTACGTGCTGCCCAAGCACCTCGACGAGAAGGTCGCCCGTCTCCACCTCGACGCCCTCGGCGTCAAGCTCACCACGCTCCGCCCGGAGCAGGCCGCCTACATCGGCGTAGAGGTCGAGGGCCCGTACAAGTCGGACCACTACCGCTACTGAGCACCCCGCCGAGCAGCGGTACCACCGCTCGGCACACGGATGTCAGCAGGCCCCTGCCCTCGCGGCGGGGGCCTGTCCCCGATGAGGACCTGAACGCCCATGCCCCGCGGTCGATATTCGCTCCATGATCCGCACGATCACACCCCCCTCGCGGAAGAACACTTCCACTGCGCGCCCGGCCCCTCCGGCTGGCGCTATGTCTCCCAACTGACCACCCCCTCCGGGGATCACGCCGGCTCCGTCGATCTGGCCCTCGACGAGCTCGGCCGCCCCATCCGTCTCGAACTGCACGCCGCGAGCTGGCAGGTGCGCGGCGCCGCACTCGACGGCGTCACCTGGGTCCGCACCGATCCCACCGGCACCGAGGCCACCGAAGGCAATGTCCGCGCCCACGCCTTCACCGGCACGTCTCCCGCGTTCCTCATCGCCACCGCCCGTCTCCTGCGCCTCACCCCCGATGCCTCCGCGACCCGCGTACGCCTCGTCGCCTTCACCGACCCGGTCCTCGCCCCCCGCACCGTCGACCAGTCCTGGGCCTTGATCTCGAGAGAAACACACGCCACTGACAACGGCCCCCTGACCGTGGACGAATACCAGGTCACAGCCCTGGACACAGGGGAGCAGCACGCCGTGCACCTCGCGGGAGACGTGGTCCTGACAGCGCCCGGCATAGAGCTCGAGCACCTCGAATCCCCGCCGTCGGTCTTCGCCTGACGACGCCGTGGCACGGTTCGGAACAGGTTCAGGCGGGCGGCGCGAACCCGGTCGCGGGGCGTTCGACCGGCACGTCCCGCGGCGCAGCAGGCGCTGCGGGCGGCGGCGCCTGCTGCGCCGACGCTGCCGGGTGCTCCGGGGCCGCGGAGACCGAGGGATACGAGTCGCCCGCCGCCGGTGACGAGGGAGCCGCCGGTGGATAGGCGTAAGCCTCCGGTTGCCGCGCGACCGGGCCACCGCCCGCGCCGGGCATCCCGGCGACGAGCCCAGCCGGGCCCCCGTGCACCGCCGGAGCGGTCCCGCCGCCGAAGGCCCGTCGAGCGTCGCGCGCCTGTCGTTCCTGCACCACGGCCGCCAGATACGCGGCCGCCGGAACACCCTGCGGCGCCGGAGACCCCGTACGGGCGGCAAGATCGGACGCGAGCCGCTCCGCCATCGCACCGCCGACCTGAGGATCCAGCTGCTGCATCCGCGTCAGGTACTGGCGAATGGCCAGCCACAGCCCGTCCGGCACGGCCGACAGATCAAGGCCGGAGAACCGTCCCGCCAGCCAGGGCGGCGGCGGGGGCACGAAGGCCGTACGTCCGACCGGAATCCGCTCCCGCACGACCAGGGTCCCCGCGAAGACGTCACCGAGCCGTCGCCCCCGAGCCGACACGAGCGACGCGATGCAGGCGATGATCCCGAACGTCATCAGAATCTCGACCACACCGATCGCACCACGCACCAACGCGTGCCGGAACCGGATCGGCCCCCCGTCGTCCCGCACCACCCGCAGCCCGAAGGCCAGCTTCCCCAGCGAACGGCCGTGGCTGAGCGTCTCGACCGCGATCGGCCCGCCCACCAGAAGCAGAAGGAAGCTCGCGATCGACACCGCGATCCGCGCCGCGTCGTCCAAGGCCGCCGTCGCAGCCAGCAGGCCGATGGTGACGACCAGATAGGCGGTCATCGACACGACCAGATCGAGCAGCACGGCCAGCGCCCGGCTCGGCAGTTTCGCGGGGCGCAACTCCAGCGCCACCGCCTCGCCCGTCACTAGCTCACTCACGCTCGCCGTCCTTCCCCTGACCTGCCTTGAGAGTGGTCAGTCTGCCAAGCTGAGGGCGCATCGCGCCGCAGTACGACAAGCTGACACGCAGTACGAGAGGACGAGGAGCAGCAGAACCGATGGACCTCGACGTCTTCGTGTCCGCCCACCGCGCCGAGTGGGACCGTCTCGACGCCCTGCTGCGCCGCCAACGCCGGCTCACCGGAGCCGAAGCCGACGAACTCGTCGCCTTGTATCAACGTACGGCCACACACCTCTCCCTGATCCAGTCCAGTGCCCCGGATCCGCAGCTCACCGGTCGCCTGAGCCAACTGGTGGCACGCGCGCGTGGCGCGGTGACAGGCACCCGCCGCGCCTCCTGGCGCGATGTCACCCGCTTCCTCACGCACGGTTTCCCCGCGGCGGTATACCGCTCGCGCCACTGGTGGGTCCCCACCGCGCTCGTGTCGACCCTGGTCGGTGTCGTCCTGGGGTGGTGGATAGGCACGCACCCCGAGGTCCAGTCCTCGATCGCGGCCCCCAGCGAACTGCGCCAGCTCACACGTCCGGGCGGCGAGTACGAGACCTACTACTCGAGCCACCCGGCCGCGTCCTTCGCGGCCCAGGTGTGGACGAACAACGCTCAGGCCGCCGCGATGTGCCTGGTCCTGGGCGTCTTCCTGGGGCTACCGGTCCTCTGGATCCTCTTCCAGAACATGCTCAACCTCGGCGTGGGCATTGGCCTGATGTCGTCGGCGGGCCGACTCGACACTTTTCTGGGCTTGATCCTTCCGCACGGCCTCCTGGAACTGACCGCCGTCTTCGTTGCCGCGGGCACCGGTCTGCGGCTGGGATGGACCCTGATCGACCCGGGCCCCCGCTCGCGCCGCACGGCACTCGCCGAAGAGGGCCGCGCCGCGCTCGGCATGGCGATAGGGCTGGCGCTGATCCTCTTCGTCTCGGGCGCCATCGAAGGGTTCGTCACCCCGTCCGGTCTCCCCACCTGGGCCCGTGTCGGCATAGGAATCGTCGCTGAACTGGCCTTTCTCACGTACGTCTATGTCCTGGGCGGTCGCGCCGTACGGGCCGGCGACACCGGTGACGTCGACGAGTCCGAGCGCAGCGCGACTCTTCCGACGGCCGCCTGATGTGCGTTTACCCCCGTTGACCTGCTAGTCTCCTCTTCGCCCCACAGGAGCCGTTGACACGGAGCCGGTGGGGAGGTAGATTCGAACAGTTGCCTAGAGCTGGACAAGTCCAGACGGTGACAGTGAGCATCTGTCAGCTTCTCGTGAAGACGATTCCGAGAAGCACCTCCCGATTATTCAGGACTGAGTGGCCGGTAAGGCCGGTCAAAAACTTCTGATAAAGTCGGACTCGCCGAAAGAGAGCCGCAAGGCAATCGAAAAGGCAAAGGCCCTCCAACGGCCACCGGAAATGAATTCCGACCGGAAACGGAACGGAAAACGGATCTGGTAAGGTTGGAAACACCGAAGGGAAGCGCCCGGAGGAAAGCCCGAGAGGGTGAGTACAAAGGAAGCGTCCGTTCCTTGAGAACTCAACAGCGTGCCAAAAATCAACGCCAGATATGTTGATACCCCGTCTCCGGCCGATCGGCTGGGGCGAGGTTCCTTTGAAAAAGTCCTGCCGGGCACTGCCTGGTAGGCGCACAGCGAGGACGCTGTGAACCGGGGGGATTATTCCTCTTCCTGGTTCCGCTCTCGTGGTGTCGTCCCGATTACGGGAAAACATTCACGGAGAGTTTGATCCTGGCTCAGGACGAACGCTGGCGGCGTGCTTAACACATGCAAGTCGAACGATGAAGCCCTTCGGGGTGGATTAGTGGCGAACGGGTGAGTAACACGTGGGCAATCTGCCCTTCACTCTGGGACAAGCCCTGGAAACGGGGTCTAATACCGGATAATACCTGCCTGGGCATCTGGGTGGGTTAAAAGCTCCGGCGGTGAAGGATGAGCCCGCGGCCTATCAGCTTGTTGGTGAGGTAGTGGCTCACCAAGGCGACGACGGGTAGCCGGCCTGAGAGGGCGACCGGCCACACTGGGACTGAGACACGGCCCAGACTCCTACGGGAGGCAGCAGTGGGGAATATTGCACAATGGGCGAAAGCCTGATGCAGCGACGCCGCGTGAGGGATGACGGCCTTCGGGTTGTAAACCTCTTTCAGCAGGGAAGAAGCGAGAGTGACGGTACCTGCAGAAGAAGCGCCGGCTAACTACGTGCCAGCAGCCGCGGTAATACGTAGGGCGCAAGCGTTGTCCGGAATTATTGGGCGTAAAGAGCTCGTAGGCGGCTTGTCACGTCGGGTGTGAAAGCCCGGGGCTTAACCCCGGGTCTGCATTCGATACGGGCTAGCTAGAGTGTGGTAGGGGAGATCGGAATTCCTGGTGTAGCGGTGAAATGCGCAGATATCAGGAGGAACACCGGTGGCGAAGGCGGATCTCTGGGCCATTACTGACGCTGAGGAGCGAAAGCGTGGGGAGCGAACAGGATTAGATACCCTGGTAGTCCACGCCGTAAACGGTGGGAACTAGGTGTTGGCGACATTCCACGTCGTCGGTGCCGCAGCTAACGCATTAAGTTCCCCGCCTGGGGAGTACGGCCGCAAGGCTAAAACTCAAAGGAATTGACGGGGGCCCGCACAAGCAGCGGAGCATGTGGCTTAATTCGACGCAACGCGAAGAACCTTACCAAGGCTTGACATACACCGGAAACGGCCAGAGATGGTCGCCCCCTTGTGGTCGGTGTACAGGTGGTGCATGGCTGTCGTCAGCTCGTGTCGTGAGATGTTGGGTTAAGTCCCGCAACGAGCGCAACCCTTGTTCTGTGTTGCCAGCATGCCCTTCGGGGTGATGGGGACTCACAGGAGACTGCCGGGGTCAACTCGGAGGAAGGTGGGGACGACGTCAAGTCATCATGCCCCTTATGTCTTGGGCTGCACACGTGCTACAATGGCAGGTACAATGAGCTGCGAAGCCGTGAGGCGGAGCGAATCTCAAAAAGCCTGTCTCAGTTCGGATTGGGGTCTGCAACTCGACCCCATGAAGTCGGAGTTGCTAGTAATCGCAGATCAGCATTGCTGCGGTGAATACGTTCCCGGGCCTTGTACACACCGCCCGTCACGTCACGAAAGTCGGTAACACCCGAAGCCGGTGGCCCAACCCCTTGTGGGAGGGAGCTGTCGAAGGTGGGACTGGCGATTGGGACGAAGTCGTAACAAGGTAGCCGTACCGGAAGGTGCGGCTGGATCACCTCCTTTCTAAGGAGCATCTAGGCTGCCGGGCTTGCCCGGTGGTCCAGGGCCATTACGTCGGCAAATGTTCGACGGTGGTTGCTCATGGGTGGAACGTTGATTATTCGGCATTTTCGGTCATCTCAGGCTGTGAGTACTGCTCTTCGGGGCGTGGAAAGCTGATCATGGGTGGCGGGGATGCCGGGCACGCTGTTGGGTGTCTGAAGGTACGGCCGATTGTTGGCTGCCTTCAGTGCCGGCCCCAGTGCACTCGAACCGGAAGGTTCGGGGTGATGGGTGGTTGGTCGTTGTTTGAGAACTGCACAGTGGACGCGAGCATCTGTGGCCAAGTTTTTAAGGGCGCACGGTGGATGCCTTGGCACCAGGAACCGATGAAGGACGTGGGAGGCCACGATAGTCCCCGGGGAGTCGTCAACCAGGCTTTGATCCGGGGGTTTCCGAATGGGGAAACCCGGCAGTCGTCATGGGCTGTCACCCTTGCCTGAACACATAGGGCAAGTGGAGGGAACGCGGGGAAGTGAAACATCTCAGTACCCGCAGGAAGAGAAAACAACCGTGATTCCGGGAGTAGTGGCGAGCGAAACTGGATGAGGCCAAACCATATGCGTGTGAGACCCGGCAGGGGTTGCGTATGTGGGGTTGTGGGATTTCTCTTTCACGGTCTGCCGGCCGTGAGACGAGTCAGAAACCGTTGATGTAGGCGAAGGACATGCGAAAGGTCCGGCGTAGAGGGTAAGACCCCCGTAGTCGAAACGTCAACGGCTCGTTTGAGAAACACCCAAGTAGCACGGGGCCCGAGAAATCCCGTGTGAATCTGGCGGGACCACCCGCTAAGCCTAAATATTCCCTGGTGACCGATAGCGGATAGTACCGTGAGGGAATGGTGAAAAGTACCGCGGGAGCGGAGTGAAATAGTACCTGAAACCGTGTGCCTACAAGCCGTGGGAGCGTCGCGCATTGAGTTTACTCAGTGCGTCGTGACTGCGTGCCTTTTGAAGAATGAGCCTGCGAGTTTGCGGTGTGTTGCGAGGTTAACCCGTGTGGGGAAGCCGTAGCGAAAGCGAGTCCGAATAGGGCGATTTAGTAGCGCGCTCAAGACCCGAAGCGGAGTGATCTAGCCATGGGCAGGTTGAAGCGGCTGTAAGAGGTCGTGGAGGACCGAACCCACCAGGGTTGAAAACCTGGGGGATGACCTGTGGTTAGGGGTGAAAGGCCAATCAAACTCCGTGATAGCTGGTTCTCCCCGAAATGCATTTAGGTGCAGCGTCGTGTGTTTCTTGCCGGAGGTAGAGCACTGGATAGGCGATGGGCCCTACCGGGTTACTGACCTTAGCCAAACTCCGAATGCCGGTAAGTGAGAGCGCGGCAGTGAGACTGTGGGGGATAAGCTCCATGGTCGAGAGGGAAACAGCCCAGAGCATCGACTAAGGCCCCTAAGCGTACGCTAAGTGGGAAAGGATGTGGAGTCGCAGAGACAACCAGGAGGTTGGCTTAGAAGCAGCCACCCTTGAAAGAGTGCGTAATAGCTCACTGGTCTAGTGATTCCGCGCCGACAATGTAGCGGGGCTCAAGCGTACCGCCGAAGTCGTGTCATTGCAGCAATACTCCCAACGGAGGCTGTGATGGGTAGGGGAGCGTCGTGTGCCGGGTGAAGCCGCGCCGGAAGGCAGTGGTGGACGGTTCACGAGTGAGAATGCAGGCATGAGTAGCGATACACACGTGAGAAACGTGTGCGCCGATTGACTAAGGGTTCCTGGGTCAAGCTGATCTGCCCAGGGTAAGTCGGGACCTAAGGCGAGGCCGACAGGCGTAGTCGATGGATAACCGGTTGATATTCCGGTACCCGCTGTGAAGCGTCAAACATCGAACCAGGCGATGCTAAGTCCGTGAAGCCGCCCCGGAGCCTTCGGGCAAAGGGGAGTGGTGGAGCCGACGGACCAGACCTGTAGTAGGTGAGTGATGGGGTGACGCAGGAAGGTAGTCCATCCCGGGCGGTGGTTGTCCCGGGGTAAGGGTGTAGGCCGTGTGATAGGTAAATCCGTCACACATTAAGGCTGAGACCTGATGCCGAGCCGATTGTGGTGAAGTGGATGATCCTATGCTGTCGAGAAAAGCCTCTAGCGAGTTTCATGGCGGCCCGTACCCTAAACCGACTCAGGTGGTCAGGTAGAGAATACCGAGGCGTTCGGGTGAACTATGGTTAAGGAACTCGGCAAAATGCCCCCGTAACTTCGGGAGAAGGGGGCCATCACCGGTGATGAGTCTTGCACTCTGAGCTGGGGGTGGCCGCAGAGACCAGCGAGAAGCGACTGTTTACTAAAAACACAGGTCCGTGCGAAGCCGTAAGGCGATGTATACGGACTGACGCCTGCCCGGTGCTGGAACGTTAAGGGGACCGGTTAGTCACTCTTCGGGGTGGCGAAGCTGAGAACTTAAGCGCCAGTAAACGGCGGTGGTAACTATAACCATCCTAAGGTAGCGAAATTCCTTGTCGGGTAAGTTCCGACCTGCACGAATGGCGTAACGACTTCTCGACTGTCTCAACCATAGGCCCGGTGAAATTGCACTACGAGTAAAGATGCTCGTTTCGCGCAGCAGGACGGAAAGACCCCGGGACCTTTACTACAGTTTGATATTGGTGTTCGGTTCGGCTTGTGTAGGATAGGTGGGAGACTGTGAAGTGCGGGCGCCAGCCCGTGTGGAGTCGTCGTTGAAATACCACTCTGGTCGTGCTGGATGTCTAACCTGGGTCCGTGATCCGGATCAGGGACAGTGTCTGATGGGTAGTTTAACTGGGGCGGTTGCCTCCTAAAGAGTAACGGAGGCGCCCAAAGGTTCCCTCAGCCTGGTTGGTAATCAGGTGTTGAGTGTAAGTGCACAAGGGAGCTTGACTGTGAGACCGACGGGTCGAGCAGGGACGAAAGTCGGGACTAGTGATCCGGCGGTGGCTTGTGGAAGCGCCGTCGCTCAACGGATAAAAGGTACCCCGGGGATAACAGGCTGATCTTCCCCAAGAGTCCATATCGACGGGATGGTTTGGCACCTCGATGTCGGCTCGTCGCATCCTGGGGCTGGAGTCGGTCCCAAGGGTTGGGCTGTTCGCCCATTAAAGCGGTACGCGAGCTGGGTTTAGAACGTCGTGAGACAGTTCGGTCCCTATCCGCTGTGCGCGTAGGAATATTGAGAAGGGCTGTCCCTAGTACGAGAGGACCGGGACGGACGAACCTCTGGTGTGCCAGTTGTCCTGCCAAGGGCATGGCTGGTTGGCTACGTTCGGGAGGGATAACCGCTGAAAGCATCTAAGCGGGAAGCCTGCTTCGAGATGAGTATTCCCACCCCCTTGAGGGGTTAAGGCTCCCAGTAGACGACTGGGTTGATAGGCCGGATCTGGAAGGCGGGTAACCGCTGGAGGTGACCGGTACTAATAGGCCGAGGGCTTGTCCTCAGTTGCTCGCGTCCACTGTGTTGGTTCTGAAACCACGAACAACCCCGTTGTCGGGCCACGGCAATGGTGCGGTAGTTTGAAAAGTTTCATAGTGTTTCGGTGGTCATAGCGTGAGGGAAACGCCCGGTTACATTCCGAACCCGGAAGCTAAGCCTCACAGCGCCGATGGTACTGCAGGGGGGACCCTGTGGGAGAGTAGGACGCCGCCGAACAAATTTTATAGGGAACCCCCGTACCGGGATATCGGTACGGGGGTTTTCTGTGTTCACGGTCATTTTTTTGGGGCCTCTCGGTTCGAGAGGCCCCTTTTTTGTGCCGGTTTACAGTCGTCCCGCTGCCTTGAGGGCCAGATACGCATCCGCGAGGGCTGGCGCCAGGTCGTCCGGAACCGCGTCGACGACGGTGACTCCATGGCGCTGCAGCTGCTCGGCCGTGCGATGGCGTTCCGTCTGGGCCTGGGCCGCGGCCGCCGCCTCGTACACCGCCTCGGCGCTTCCCCGAGACGTCGCCATTTGCGCGATGTGCGGGTCGGCGACTGAGGCCACGAGGACTGTGTGGCGATGGGTGAGACCGGAGAGTACGGGGAGCAGGCCCTCTTCGATGGGGGCCGCGTCGAGGCTGGTCAGCAACACGATCAGCGAGCGGCGAGGGGCCGTACGGAGGGCCATGGCGGTGAGGCCGCGGGCGTCCGTTTCGACGAGCTCCGGCTCCAGGGCCGCCATGGCGTTGACCAAGGACGGGAGGACGTCGCCGGCTGAGCGGCCCTGAACCAGGGCGCGTACTCGGCGGTCGTACGCGAGGAGGTCCACGCGGTCGCCGGCCCGGGAGGCCAGGGCGGCGAGGAGGAGTGCCGCGTCCATGGAAGCGTCGAGGCGTGGGACGTCGCCCACGCGACCGGCCGAGGTTCGGCCTGTGTCGAGGACCAGAAGGATGTGGCGGTCGCGTTCGGGACGCCAGGTGCGTACGGCGACCGTGGTCTGGCGGGCTGTGGCACGCCAGTCGATGGAGCGGGTGTCGTCGCCGGGGACGTACTCGCGCAGGCTGTCGAATTCCGTGCCCTCGCCGCGGGTCAGGACGCTGGTGCGGCCATCGAGTTCTCGCAGGCGGGCCAGTTTGGAAGGGAGGTGCTTGCGGCTGGTGAAGGGTGGCAGGACTCGTACCGTCCAGGGGACCTTGTGGCTGCCCTGGCGGGCGAAGAGACCGAGGGGGCCGTACGAGCGGATGGTGACGCGGTCCGCCTGGCGGTCACCGCGGCGGGTGGGGCGCAGGTGGGTGGTGAGGCGTCGACGCTCGCCTGCGGGGACCGTCAGGCGGTGACGGGAGGCCGCCACCTCGGTGCCCGGCTCCCAGCTGCTGGGGGGCCAGGCGTCACGGAGGCGGGCGCGCAGGAGCCGGCCGGAGGGGTTGGTGACGGTCAGGGTGACATCGGCGGTCTCGCCGAGGCGTACGGAGGTGTCGCCGGAGCGGGCCAGGCCGAGGCGGCGTACGGGTGCGGCCAGGGCGGCGTCGCAGGCGCAGGCCAGGGCCAGGGGAGCGTTCACGGCGAGGATGCCCGCCCAACTCGGTCCCCAGATGCCGACGGGGAGTGTGCCGAGGGCCGCCAGCAGGGCGGCGCGTCCGGTGAGTGCCATCAGCGGGGGACGGGGACGTGGGCGAGGATCGCGTTGATGACCGAGTCGGCCGTCACGCCCTCCATCTCGGCCTCGGGGCGGAGCTGGATGCGGTGGCGGAGGGTGGGCAGGGCCAGGGCCTTCACGTCGTCGGGGATGACGTAGTCACGGCCGGTCAGCCAGGCCCAGGCGCGGGCTGTGGCGAGGAGGGCGGTCGCGCCGCGCGGGGAGACGCCGAGGGTGAGGGACGGCGATTCGCGGGTGGCGCGACAGATGTCGACGACGTAGCCGGTGATTTCGGGGGAGACCGATGTCTTGGCCACGGCGGCGCGGGCGGCTTCCAGGTCGGCCGGGCCCGCCACGGGGCGTAGACCGGCGGCGCGCAGGTCGCGCGGGTTGAAGCCCTCGGCGTGCCGGGTGAGGACGTCGATCTCGTCCTGACGGGACGGCAGAGGGATCGTCAGTTTCAGGAGGAAGCGGTCCAGTTGGGCCTCGGGCAGAGGATACGTTCCCTCGTACTCGACCGGGTTCTGGGTCGCGGCGACCAGGAAGGGCTCCGGGAGCGGGCGGGGGGTGCCGTCGACCGTGACTTGACGTTCCTCCATCGCTTCGAGGAGGGACGACTGGGTCTTGGGCGGGGTGCGGTTGATCTCGTCGGCCAACAGGAGGTTCGTGAAGACCGGGCCGGGCTGGAACGAGAACTCGGCGGTGCGTGCGTCGTAGACGAGAGAGCCGGTGATGTCGCTCGGCATCAGGTCGGGAGTGAACTGGACGCGCTTGGTGTCGAGTTCGAGCGCGGATGCGAGCGCGCGGACGAGCAACGTTTTGGCGACTCCGGGGACTCCTTCTAGTAGAACGTGTCCGCGGCAGAGGAGGGCGACGACGAGGCCGGTCACGGCGGGGTCCTGGCCGACCACGGCTTTGGCGATCTCGGCGCGCAGGGCTTCCAGAGAGGAGCGGGCGGTGCCCGGATCCCCGGTGTACCCGGCGTTGTCAGTGGTCGGGTCCATCATGAACGGCGTACCTCTCTTTCGAGGGCGTCGAGTTGGTCGGCGAGGGAGATGAGGGCCGCGTCGTCGCTGGGCGGCGGGCCGAAGAGGAGGGCGTGCAGGGCCTGTCCGTCGCCGGAGAGGCGGGCTGACAGAGCGGGGAGCAGTGCTTCGGGGGCGTGCGCCTGGACGGGGGATACGCCGATGAGGGGGGCGAGTCGGGTGCGGGTGGTGGAGCGCAGAGCGGCGGCCGCGCGGTCGCGGGCGTTGGCTTTGCGGTAGAGGCGGGCGCGGCCTTCGACGGTTTCGGAGGCGCGGATCGCGACGGGGAGGCGTTCGGGTACGAGGGGGCCGAGTCGGCGTGCCCTCCAGAGGGCGGCCAGGGCTGCCGCGATGAAGAGCTGAAGGGTGCCCCAGAGCCAGCCCGAGGGGAGCAGGTCGAGGAAGGTCTTTTTGCCCGCGTCGGTGGCCGAGGCGTCGGAGAGCGAGGGGAGGTACCAGACCAAGTGGGGGCGGGAACCGAGCAGTTGGAGGGCGAGCGAGGCGTTGCCCTGCTTGTCGAGACGGTTGTTGTAGAGGATGTCGGGGGCTCCGATGACGACGGTGTCGCCGTTCCCGGTGGCTGCGGGGATGCGCAGCAGGGTGGGGAGGCCGTCGCTGGGGTAGCAGACATCGGCGTCACGGGCGCTGGTGCTGTAGCGGATGCCGCCGGTGTCGGCGCTGCCCGCGCGACGGGCGGCGGGCAGGTCGCAGTCGGGGGAGAGCGTCGAGTCGAAGCTGATCGCGGGATCGGCGGTGACTCCGGGGGCGAGGGTGCCCAGGGAAGGCGAGTCCGGGGCGATCAGGATCGTACGGCCGCCGGAGTTCTTGGTCGCCGCGCGAAGGCTGGACTGCTGATGGTCGGTCAGCAGGTCCGGGGCGGCGACGAGGAGAGTGGTGTCGGCGCCGGCCGCGGCGCGGGCCTCGTCCAGGGTGGTGACCACGCGTGTGGAGACACCGCGGTCGCCGAGGAGTTCGGCGGTGGCGCGGCTGCCGTAGGGGTCGGCGGAGCGCGGGTCGAGGCGGCCGTGCTGGGCGCCGGAGCGGATCACGGCGATGGCGACGGCGGCCGCGAGCAGGATCACGACGGCGAGGGCGATGCCTCGGGTGCGGGTCCACAGCTGGCGGGCGGTGGGCGAGGCCGAGGTGGACGTGAGGGTGGCCTCGGTCATGAGGCGGCCCCCTGGCGGGTGTTGCGGTCCGTGCTCTGGGCGCCGCTGGTGAGTTCGGGCTTGGTGCGCTCGATGTCGCGGTCGAGTTCGGTGAGGCGTTGGTATGTGTCGGAGCCCGCGGCCCGGCCGCCGTATGTGACCTCGTCGAAGTCCCTGGCGGCGGCGCGCAGTCGGTCCGTGTGGGAGGGCAGCGTGCGGCCGGCTTCGGCGGCGGCCTCGTCCGCGGTGCGGCCGGGGCGTGGGTCGAGCAGGGCACGCTCCTCGAGGGAGCGCACGACGGCGCGCATGCGTTCCTGGACGGCTTGGTTCCAGTGGCCCTGGGCGGCGTGTGCCTCGGCGGCCGCGCGGTGCTCGGCGGCGCTGCGGGGGCGGTCGTCGAAGAGTGCGGCGGACGAGGTGGGGGTGCGGTGCGGGGTGCCGAGGCGCCACCAGAGGGCGGCCACGACAGCCAGCACCGCCACCACGATGACGACAAGTCCGAGCGCGCCCCCGGGAGTCGCGGTGGAGGCGGCGCCGAACAGTTTGTCGACCCAGTCCCAGAAGGCGTTCAGGGCGCGTTGCACCGGGCTGGGGTCGTTCTCGTGGTACATCCGCTTGGACAGCTCCCGCTTGGCCGCCTCCCGTGCGGGGTCGCGCGGGATCGTCACCGGTGGTTCGTCGCCGCGCGGCAGCGCTAGTACGGCCGTGGCGCCGGTGTGCGGCAGTGCCAGTACCGCTGTGAGAACTCCCCCCGCCGGACTCACCGCATCAACTCCCCGGAGTGGTGCCGGGGGTGCTGGAGCCGTAGTCCTGGACACCGGCGGCGCGGGCCAGGTCGAGGTCGAGGGCCTCGCGGCGGATGCGCTGGTCGATGTAGAGGAGCACGGTGACGCCCGCGGAGATCGGGAAGGTGATCATGGCTCCGATCACCGAACCGATTCCGCTGACGATGAGGAACGTCCAGCCGGCGCTGCCGGCGCCGCTGAGGAAGCCGGTGATGCCGTCGCCGCTCAGGGCGGAGGCGATGAGGGCGAAGGGGATCACGACGATCGACGCCACGATGTTGGCGATGATCGTGGCGAGCAGCTGGATGCCGAAGACTCGCCACCAGGAGCCGCGGACGAGTTTCGCGGAGCGGCTCATCGACTTCAGGACGCCTTGCTTCTCCAGCATCAGGGCGGGCGAGGCGAGCGAGAAGCGGATCATCAGCCAGAGGGCGACGACGCTCGCGCCGAGCCCGCCGAGGACCGCGAGCGCGGTGCCCGCGTCGCTCGAGCCGGCGATCGCGATGAGCAGGCCGGGAAGAGTGCCGACGGTGATGATCGCGATGGCGATGAGCGGCAGCAGGAAGGTGAGGCCGAACAGCTTGGGCAGCTGGGGTTTGGCGTCGCGCCAGGCCTCGGAGGTGGTCACCGACTTGCCGAGCACCGCGCGGCTGGTGACGGAGGTGAGCAGGGCCGTCGCGACGATGGTGCCGAGCAGGCCGATGAGCACGACGACGCCGGAGCTCAGCAGGGTGTCGCCCAGGGCGCGGCTGAGCTCGCCGGCGGTGGCGCTCGGGTCGTTGAGGACGTCCGTGCTCGCGCTGTCGTCCAGGACGAGGCCCTGGAGCAGGATGACCGCGATCTGGGTGACGACGGCGACGGTGAGGGAGATGCCCAGGACGGTGCGCCAGTAGGTCCGCATCGTGGAGACCGCGCCGTCGAGGATCTCGCCGACGCCGAGCGGGCGCAGGGGGATCACGCCGGGTTTGGCGGCGGGCGGCGGGCCGCCCCAGTTGCCGCCCCAGCCACCGGGACCTCCTGGGCCACCGTAGCCAGGGCCGGGGCCTCCCCAGCTGCCGTAGCCACCGCCCTGGCCTCCGTGGCCACCCGTGCCCGGAGGCCGCTGGCCGCCCCAGCCGGGGCCGGGGGGTGGTGGCGGCGGGGCCTGGCCGGGGCCCTGTGGGCTGGGAGCGGACCACTGGCCGGGCGGGGGCTGCTCCTTGGACCACTTCGAGGGCGGCTCCGGATGGTTCGTGCCACCTTGGTCCGCGGGCTGCTCCGGGGGCTCGGCGGCGCCGGAGTTGTCCGGCTCCTGCCCGTCGGAGGGGGCAGATCCGGGCGAGGCCCAGCCCGGAGTGTCTTTCATCGTCGCTCCTTCACGGTGCCCGTCCGCGGTCGCGGCGGCAGGTTGGCAGCCATCGTGCCACGGTGTGCCCGGCATGGGACCGGCCCCCGTATGGGGTGGACATCTTCAATTGTCCGCCTGCTACGGGGCAGACTGGGCGGATGGCTGATCAGAACGCGCAATTCCGCGAGGACGAGGGGCCACTGGAGATACCGGCGATCCGCTGGGACGAGCCCCCCGAAGGGCCGGTGCTGGTCCTTCTCGACCAGACACGGTTGCCGGCCGAGGAAGTTGAGCTGGTGTGCACGGACGCTCCCGCGCTGGTGGAGGCGATCCGCACGCTGGCCGTACGAGGGGCGCCGTTGCTGGGCATCGCCGGGGCGTACGGGGTCGCGCTCGCCGCCGCGCGCGGGTTCGACGTGGACGATGCGGCCCAGGCGCTGGCGGGCGCCCGGCCCACCGCGGTGAACCTCGCTGTCGGTGTGCGCCGGGCGCGGACGGCGTATCGGGCCGCGCTCTCCGGCGGTGGTGATCAGCGGCAGGCTGCCCGGGCGGCGCTCGAAGCGGCGCGGGCGCTGCACCGGGAGGATGCCGCGGCGAGCGCGCGGATGGCCGGGCACGGGTTGGCGCTGCTCGACGAGCTGCTGCCGGGAGGTGGGCACCGGATTCTGACCCATTGCAACACCGGGGCGTTGGTGTCCGGTGGGGAGGGCACGGCCTTCGCGGTGGCACTCGCGGCGCATCGGGCGGGGCAGCTGCGGAGGCTGTGGGTGGACGAAACGCGTCCGTTGCTGCAAGGTGCTCGCCTGACGGCTTACGAGGCGGCGCGCAGCGGAATGGCGTACACCTTGCTCACGGACAACGCGGCGGGATCACTGTTCGCGGCGGGGGAGGTGGACGCGGTGCTCATCGGGGCCGATCGGATCGCTGCCGACGGTTCGGTGGCGAACAAGGTGGGGAGCTATCCGCTCGCGGTGCTGGCCCGGTATCACCATGTGCCGTTCATCGTGGTGGCGCCGGTGACGACGGTGGACCCGGACACCCCGGACGGAGCATCCATCGAGGTCGAGCAGCGCCCCGGTCATGAAGTGACCGAGGTCACAGCACCGCAGGTGCCTGTGGCGGGAGTGGAAGCGGGAGGCGGGATACCGGTGGCACCCCTGGGGACCCAGGCGTACAACCCGGCGTTCGATGTGACGCCCCCCGAGTTGGTGACGGCGATCGTGACCGAAGAGGGCGCTGTGTCGCCCGTGACGGCTGAGGCACTCGCTGAGCTGTGTGACAGGTCACGCCAGGTAACGATTTAGTTAATGGGATGATGTCGTTTATGAAGGGACGAGTCCTTGTCGTCGATGACGACACCGCACTGGCCGAGATGCTCGGCATTGTGTTGCGTGGTGAAGGTTTTGAGCCGTCTTTCGTAGCCGACGGCGACAAGGCGCTGGCCGCTTTCCGTGAGACCAAGCCCGATCTGGTGCTCCTGGACCTGATGCTTCCCGGCCGGGACGGTATCGAGGTGTGCCGCCTGATCAGGGCGGAGTCCGGGGTGCCGATCGTGATGCTTACCGCGAAGAGCGACACCGTCGATGTCGTGGTCGGCCTCGAGTCGGGTGCCGACGACTACATCGTGAAGCCGTTCAAGCCAAAGGAGCTGGTGGCCCGGATCAGGGCACGGCTGCGCCGTTCCGAGGAGCCGGCACCCGAGCAGCTGGCCATCGGCGATCTTGTGATCGATGTGGCCGGTCACTCTGTGAAGCGGGACGGGCAGTCGATCGCGCTGACGCCGCTGGAGTTCGATCTGCTGGTGGCGCTGGCCCGCAAGCCGTGGCAGGTGTTCACGCGGGAGGTGCTCCTCGAACAGGTGTGGGGCTACCGGCACGCGGCGGACACCCGTCTGGTCAACGTCCATGTCCAGCGGCTGCGCTCCAAGGTCGAGAAGGACCCGGAGCGGCCGGAGATCGTGGTGACCGTTCGTGGTGTCGGTTACAAGGCCGGACCGAGCTGACATGTCCCGGGACAGTGCCGCTTCGGCGCCCGGTGAGCCGGGGGTCCGTTCGGGGCGGCCTGTCGGCCGGAAGGTGACAGGCTCCCGTTGGGGACGTTTCTTGGAGGGCGGGCTGCTGCAGGGCGGAGTCCAGGGCAGTCCGGTCCTTCGGTTGTTCATGCGCTGGGTGCGCCGTCCGCTGCTGCCCGTGATGCGGCTGTGGCGGCGCAACATCCAGCTCAAGATCGTCGTCACGACGCTGCTGATGTCGCTGGGTGTCGTGCTGCTGCTCGGCTTCGTGGTCATCGGGCAGGTGCGCAACGGTCTGCTGGACGCGAAGGTCAAGGCCTCGCAGAGTCAGGCCACGGGTGGCTTCTCGGTGGCCAAGCAGAAGGCGGACGCGGCCGTGACGGCCACCGGCGACGACGGTTCGAGTGCTGATGGCCGCCCGTCCAGGAACGTCATTAATTGGATGAGCGACCTCGTGGTGTCCCTCTCCAGTGGTGGGCAGGGCGCCTTCGACGTGGTGACGCTCAGCTCCGGTGGGGCCGGAAACGGCGGCGCGGGGCTCGGGCCGCGCTCCTCGGGCAGTGTCGATCCGACGGTCAGCGTGCCGGTGGCCCTGCGCGCACGCGTCGACAGCAGCACGCTGGCGGCCCAGAGCTACACCCGCGTCGTCTACAAGGACGACAAGGAGTCGCAGCCGGCGCTGGTCATCGGCAAGCAGGTCAACGACCCCAACGGAGAGCCCTACCAGCTCTACTACCTCTTCCCGCTGACGCAGGAGGAGAAGTCGCTGAGCCTGGTCAAAGGGACGCTCGCGACGGCCGGACTGTTCGTCGTGGTGCTCCTGGGAGCCATCGCCTGGCTGGTGGTGCGCCAGGTCGTCACTCCGGTGCGGATGGCGGCCGGGATCGCCGAGCGGCTCTCCGCCGGGCGCCTGCAGGAACGGATGAAGGTCACCGGCGAGGACGACATCGCGCGGCTCGGTGAGGCCTTCAACAAGATGGCGCAGAACCTTCAGCTGAAGATCCAGCAGCTGGAGGACCTGTCGCGGATGCAGCGCCGGTTCGTGTCCGACGTGTCGCACGAGCTGCGTACGCCGCTCACGACCGTCCGGATGGCGGCCGATGTCATCCACGACGCGCGCGTGGACTTCGATCCGGTGACCGCTCGGTCGGCCGAACTGCTCGCCGATCAGCTGGACCGGTTCGAGACGCTGCTCGCGGACCTGCTGGAGATCAGCCGGTTCGACGCGGGCGCGGCGGCGCTGGAGGCCGAGGCGATAGACCTCCGGGAGGTCGTACGGCGTGTCGTCAGCGGGGCCGAGCCCCTCGCCGAGCGCAAGGGCTCGCAGATACGCGTGGTCGGCGACCAGCAGCCGGTGATCGCCGAGGCGGATGCCCGGCGGGTGGAGCGGGTGCTGCGCAACCTCGTCGTCAACGCAGTGGAGCACGGCGACGGCAAGGAAGTGGTGGTCAGGCTCGCCGCGGCGGGCGGGGCGGTCGCCATCGCGGTGCGCGACTACGGCGTAGGCCTCAAGCCCGGCGAGGCGACCCGGGTCTTCAGCCGCTTCTGGCGTGCCGACCCGGCGCGCGCGCGAACCACCGGCGGCACGGGGCTCGGCCTGTCCATCGCCCTGGAGGACGCCCGGCTGCATGGCGGCTGGCTGCAGGCGTGGGGCGAGCCGGGTGGCGGTTCGCAGTTCCGGCTGACGCTGCCGCGGACCGCGGACGAGCCGCTGCGGGGGTCCCCGATACCTCTGGAGCCGATGGACTCGCGGCGCAATCGTGGACTCACTGACGCGGGACTGCCCTCCGGCGGTGGCGACAAGCTCGCCACGGTGCCGGTGCAGAACACGGGCGGGAAGACGGCACCCCACATGCAGCGGGCGTCCGTGGTGCCGCGGCTGGCCGGGGCGTCGCCCACGGCCGATCCGACGGCGCTGCCGGGCAACGGCGCGCGTGTGGTGCCGAGGCCCTCCGGGGCCGTGCGGCGGCCGGACGACATGCCTCCCGTGGGTGGGGAGCGGACCGTGCAGGAGCGTGGCCGGGACGGCGGCGGGCCTGAAGGACTCGGACAAGGAGAGCCCGAGGAACTCGGGCAAGGGGAGGCATTTCGTGGGCGCTGACCGCGAGGGGAGCGGCCGTCTGCGTCCTGCGCGTGTGGGGGTGTACATCGGCTGCGGCGCATTGCTGCTGACCGGGTGTGCCTCGATGCCCGACAGCGGGGATCTGCGCGGGGTCGAGTCGACACCGAGGCCGGACTCGCAGGTCCGCATCTTCGCCCTGCCGCCGCGCGAGGACGCCCCGCCGGCGGATATCCTGCAGGGCTTCCTGGAGGCACTGACCAGTGACGACCCGCAGTACGAGACGGCGCGCAAGTATCTGACGGCGAGCGCCCGCAAGGCGTGGGATCCGTACCGCTCCACGACCGTTCTCGCGGACGGGCCCAACCCCGAGTCGGAGCACTCGGGCACCAGGGAGGGCGACGACTCGTACACGCTCTCCGGCAGCAAGGTCGCCACGGTGGACGCACAGCACGCGTACGCGCCGGACGCCGGTTCGTACCGGACGACGGTGCACCTCACGCTGCAGAAGGACACCAAGCAGTGGCGTATCGACGCGCTGCCGCAGGGCGTGGTGATGGGCAACTCCGACTTCCAGCGCAACTACGTGTCCGTCAACAAGTACTACTTCGCCTCGAACGTGCCCTCCGGCTCGGGCGGACTGCTGGGGACCGTCGCCGATCCCGTCTATGTGCGGGACAAGGTGGACCCGATGACGGAGATGGTCCGATCCCTCCTGAAGGGGCCCACGCGCTGGCTGGATCCGGTGGTGACGTCGAGCTTCCCCTCCGGCACGGAGTTGAAGAAGGGCGTCACGTCGTTGTCGCCCGACGACCGCAACAGGGTGACGGTCCCGCTGAACAAGAAGGCCGACCGGGTCGGAGAGACCCAGTGCGACAAGATGGCCACCCAGCTCCTCTTCACGCTCCAGGATCTGACGCCCACGGGCGTCGAGGAGGTGGAGCTGCAGCGCTCGAACGGTTCGCAGTTGTGCGTGGTCACCGAGAGCCGGGCGCAGACCATCGCTTTGCACGGCACGGCCAAGCACCCCGAGTACGAGTACTTCATCGACGGCAAGCAGCGGCTCGTACGGCTGCCCAGCGGCAACAGGGACAAGCAGCCCGAGCCGGTGCCCGGTGCGCTGGGAGTGGGCGACAAGAAGCTGCGGTCGGCCGCGGTGTCGCGGAGCGAGGACAGCGCGGCCGGTGTGTCGGCCGACGGGAGTTCGCTGTACGTCGGATCGCTGGTGTCGGGCGCCTCACTGGGGGACGCGGTACTGCACAGCCAGGGGGCGACGACGGACGACCGGCTGACGACGCCCAGTTGGGACGGACAGGGCGACCTGTGGGTGGCCGACCGCGATCCGAAGAACCCGCAGCTGCTCCTGCTGGAGAAGGGCGCGGGTACTCCGCTGGAGGTCACCGCGCCGGGCATCGACGGCCGTGTCCAGGCGGTGCGGGTGGCCGCCGACGGGGTGCGGATCGCGCTGATCGTGCAGAAGGACGGCAAGAGCTCACTGCAGATCGGGCGCATCCAGCGCGACACCAGGACCGGCGGACGGCCCCTCATCTCGATCCTCGAGCTGCGCTCCGTGGCGCCGCAGCTGGAGGAGGTCACCGCCATGTCGTGGGCCGGGGACAGCCGGCTCGTCGTCGTCGGGCGTGAGTCCGGTGGAGTGCAGCAGATGCGCTACGTCCAGGTCGACGGGTCCACTCCGGTGGGCGCCGCGCCCTCCGCGCTCACGGGGGTGAAGGAGGTCGCCGCGTCCGAGGACGAACGGCTGCCGCTGGTGGCGCACTCGGAGGAGGACGGAATCGTGCGGCTGCCTGCCGGGGCGCCGTGGCAGAAGATCGTCAAGGACGGCACGGCACCGGTCTATCCCGGGTAGGGATTTTCGCCGGGCCTCCCTTTTCGGGCAGGCCCGGCCGCCGTACGGGTGGACCTGGCCGCCATTACGCGGTGGTTCCCCCGGACGGGTGACGGCCGTGGAGTTGTCCACAGGCGGTTGTCCACAGGGGTGGCTGGTCGGCCCGCGCGTTGGCACAGTGGTGGACATGCGGGGGTGGTGGCAGGACCTCACCGATCTGGTGCTGCCGGCCGAGTGCGGAGGCTGCGGAAGGCCTCGCACGGTGCTCTGCCCGGAGTGCCGTGCCGCCCTGAGTGGGGCCGCACCGCGCCGGGTGCGGCCGGATCCGGAGCCGCCCGGGCTGCCGGTGGTGCACGCGGCGGCCCCATACGAGGACGAGGTGCGCGCGACGCTCCTCGCCCACAAGGAACGGGGGGCACTGACACTTGCGACTCCCTTGGGGACGGCCCTGGCGGGGGCTGTGCGGGCAGGGCTGGGGCACAGGTGCCTCTCGGTCCCGGAGAGGCTGCCCACGGCCTCGGACGGGTGCCTGAGGGGCGGGAGCGGGCAACGGTGGCCCGGCGGTGGTCAAGGGTCCGCGCTGCCTTCCGGCCCAGGGCCTCTGCTGCTTGTTCCCCTGCCGTCCTCGCGGCGGGCGGTGCGGGCGCGGGGACATGACCCGGTGCGGCGGATCGCGCTCGCGGCGGCGGGGGAGCTGCGGCGTACGGGGATGCCGGCCCGGGTGCTGGCCGTGCTGCGGCAGCGGCGTGCCGTGGCCGACCAGGCGGGACTCAACTCCCGGCAGCGACTGGACAATCTCGCGGGCGCCCTGGAGGTGGCCGCCGGAGGCGCCCGGCTGTTGGCGGTCGGCGCTCGGGTCGTCCTCGTGGACGACCTGATGACGACGGGCGCCTCGATGGCGGAGGCGGCCCGTGCCGTACGGGCGGCGGTGGCGGGCGTCGATCCAAGCCCGGACACTGATGCATGCCCGGATTCCGACGCATGCGTCGCGCAAGCGGGGGAAGCAACGGGGGAACGGATGACCGAGGCAACGACAACGGGTACGGACCGGGCACAAGCAGCCCAGGGAATGGCGGGTGTGAGCGGAGCCGGCGACATGATCTGCGCGGCCGTGATCGCGGCGTCGCCAGACTCTTTCGAAATAAACTGGAACTGACCGAGAACTTCCATCGTTGCAGGTAATGACCAGGTCAATTCACCTGAACGGAGGTACGCCGCAGTAGAGGGTGACGACATCCGTCCGGGCGAGATATGTTCGGTTGTGAGGCAATGGCGCAGGCCGTACCTCGACCATCCGGATGCCGTGCTGCGGGTTTCTGAATCACCCGTAGCGCTGGGGTGTAGATCTTGCCCATGGGGGAGGAGGAGGTGAAAGTCACCAAGTCCGAGGTTCCGGCACTCACCGGGGCCTGGTGCAAAAGGGAGACGCTCCGCCAGTGCAGCGGAGCAATCCGGGAACGGAGTTCTGCGTGGACATCGTCGTCAAGGGCCGCAAGACCGAGGTGCCCGAGCGGTTCCGCAAGCACGTGGCCGAGAAGCTGAAGCTGGAGAAGATCCAGAAGCTCGATGGCAAGGTGATCAGCCTCGACGTGGAGGTGTCCAAGGAGCCCAACCCCCGGCAGGCCGACCGTTGCGACCGAGTGGAGATCACGCTCCACTCCCGCGGTCCGGTGATCCGGGCGGAGGCGGCGGCAAACGACCCGTACGCGGCACTCGACCTGGCGGCGGACAAACTCGAAGCCCGCCTGCGCAAGCAGCACGACAAGCGCTACACCCGCCGTGGCAACGGCCGGATCTCGGCCGCCGAGGTCGCCGACCACGTCCCCGGCGCCGCGACGCTCAACGGGAACGGGGCCGTCGTCCACGAGGACGACATGGACAGCGTGCCGACGAAGAAGATCGGCTCCCTCGAGGTCATGGGCGAAGGCCCCCTCATCGTTCGCGAGAAGACCCACGTGGCCGCCCCGATGACGCTCGACCAGGCGCTCTACGAGATGGAGCTGGTCGGGCACGACTTCTATCTCTTCGTCGACTCCGAGACGAAGGAACCCAGTGTCGTCTACCGGCGGCACGCGTACGACTACGGCGTCATCCACCTCAGCACGGACCCCATGGTCGCCCAGGCCGGATCGGACGCGCCGGGCGGTGCGCTCGGCGGCTGACCCGTCCCGATGACGGCTGAGCCGGTGCCCCTGGAGCGCGCGTGCGCCCCCAGGGGCACCGGTGTGCGACCACTTCACGGCCCGCTCTGTCACCGCACTGTCGTCCCGGCATGGAATCATGGCCGAACCGGCCCCAACCGGTGGGCCGTTGCCTCGGATTGGCGATGGCACAGGAACACAGGCCACGGCCTTCAGGGGGAGGAACGATGGCGGACAGCTTCGGACCGATGCGTGACGGGGATGCCGACGGCGGCGTCGTCGGCATGGGCCCGGACGCGGGCTCTTCACGCAAGGAGCCCATTCGGGTCCTCGTCGTGGACGACCATGCCCTCTTCCGCCGCGGTCTGGAGATCGTGCTCGCGGCCGAGGAGGACATCCAGGTCGTCGGCGAGGCGGGTGACGGGGCGGAGGCGGTCGACAAGGCAGCCGACCTGCTACCGGACATCGTGCTGATGGACGTACGCATGCCGAAGCGGGGCGGCATCGAGGCGTGCACCTCCATCAAGGAGGTGGCTCCGAGCGCGAAGATCATCATGCTGACGATCAGCGACGAGGAGGCCGATCTCTACGACGCGATCAAGGCGGGCGCGACCGGTTATCTCCTCAAGGAGATCTCCACGGACGAGGTGGCCACGGCCATTCGCGCGGTGGCGGACGGGCAGTCGCAGATCAGCCCGTCGATGGCGTCGAAACTTCTCACCGAGTTCAAGTCGATGATTCAGCGGACGGACGAGCGCCGACTCGTGCCCGCGCCGCGGCTCACGGATCGCGAGCTGGAGGTTCTCAAGCTCGTCGCGACCGGGATGAACAACCGGGATATCGCCAAGGAGCTGTTCATCTCCGAGAACACCGTGAAAAACCATGTGCGCAACATCCTGGAGAAGCTGCAACTGCACTCCAGGATGGAGGCGGTGGTCTATGCGATGCGGGAGAAGATCCTCGAGATCCGGTGAGTGAGCGTGAGGCTGGTCGGTCCGGCCGGGCCGGTCAGTCCAGTGCGCGGGCGAGTTCCTTCGCGAGGGGCTCGCGGAGCTCCGGGGCGTCCACCCGCTCCACCCGTACGTTCGTGCAGTCCACCCAGCTCGCTGCCTCCAGCAGGGCCTGGGCCACGGCGGGGACCGCCTTGGGGCCGTCCAGCGTGACCTGCTTGGCGACCAGGGTGCGGCCCTCCCGGGCGGGGTCCACACGGCCGACGAGCCCGCCGCCGGCGAGGACCGGCATCGCGAAGTAGCCGTACACCCGCTTCGGCTTGGGCGTGTACGCCTCCAGACGGTGGGTGAAGCCGAAGATCCGCTCCGTGCGGGCCCGCTCCCAGATGAGCGAGTCGAACGGGGACAGCAGCGTCGTACGGTGGCGGCCGCGCGGCGGTGTCTCCAGGGCCGCCGGGTCCGCCCACGCGGGCTTGCCCCAGCCCTCCACCGTCACCGGGACCAGGCCCGAGTCCGCGATCACCGCGTCGACCTGCTCGCCCTTGAGACGGTGGTAGTCGGCGATGTCCGCGCGCGTACCGACGCCCAGGGACTTGCCGGCCAGGCCGACCAGGCGGCGCAGGCACTCCGTGTCGTCCAGCTCGTCATGGAGCAGGGCCTCGGGGACGGCGCGCTCGGCGAGGTCGTACACCCGCTTCCAGCCGCGGCGCTCCGTGCACACCACCTCGCCGTACATCAGCGCGCGCTCGACGGCCACCTTCGTGCCCGACCAGTCCCACCACTCACTGGTCTTCTTCGCGCCGCCCAACTCCGTGGCCGTGAGGGGGCCCTCGGTACGGAGCTGCTTGATGACCTGGTCATAGGTGCCGTCCGGCAGGTCGTGGTTCCAGTGCGGGCGGGCTCGGTAGGCGCGGCGGCGGAAGGCGAAGTGGGGCCATTCCTCTACGGGGAGGATGCAGGCGGCGTGGGACCAGTACTCGAAGGCGTGCGTGTCGGTCCAGTAGGCCTCGTCGACGGTTTTGCGGCCGACCGCGCCCAGGCGGGCGTACGGGATGAGTTCGTGGGAGCGGGCCAGGACGGAGATCGTGTCGAGCTGGACCGCGCCGAGGTGTCGCAGGATTCCGCGGACGCCGGCCCTGCGGTCGGGGGTGCCCAGGAAACCCTGGGCCCGTAGGGCGATGCGGCGGGCTTCTTCGGCGGAGAGGTCGGTGGTGGGACGCGGGAGGCTCGTCATGTTCCACACCGTAGGCGGTGCCACTGACAGTGGACTCGCCCCCGCCGCCCCTACCCGTCCCATCCCTGGGGCTCCGCCCCAGCCCCCGCCAGGGGCTACGCCCCCGCACCCCCGCGGGGCTGCCGCCCCTGAACCCCGCCAGGGGGCTGTGCCCTCGGGCCCCGTGGGGTTGCCGTCCCTGCACCCCGCCAGGGGGCTGTGCCCTCGGGCCCCGTGGGGCTGTCGACCCTGCGCCGTGCCGGGGCTGTGCCCCCGCACCCCGTGGGGCTGTCGCCCCTGCGCCGTGCCGGGGGGCTGTGCCCTCGGACCCCGTGGGGCTGTCGCCCCTGCGGGCCTGTAGGGCTGCCGCCCGGCCCCTGTGGAGCTGCCGCCTCGGGGTTCGGTAGAGCTTCTGCCCGGGCCCCTGTGGAGCTGCTGCCTCGGGGTCCGTAGGGCTTCCGCCCGGACCTGTAGGGCTGCTGCCCCGGACCGTTGTAGGGCAGCCGCCCAGGGACCCCGTCGGGCTTCCGCCCGGACCTCTATGGGGCTGCTGCCCGGACCCCTGTAGGGCTGGGCCCCTACCCCGCTTGGGCTGTTGGACCAAGCCTGTGAGGCTTTGGCTCTGTGTCCCGCTGGGGGTGTGCTTCGGGGGCTGCCGGGCTGGTGCCTTGGATTGGCGTGGGGCTTGTTTCTACGGGGTGGAGGGGGGTGGTGCGGGGAGGTACGGGGCCGTTGATGCCAGGCCCAGGTCCGAGGGGAGCAGGGAGCCGATCCAGCAGTCTCGGCGTACGCCCTTGTTGTTGAGGGCGGAGCGGAGGGTGCCCTCCAGGGTGAAGCCGGCGCGTTCGGCGACCGCGCGGGAGCCCTTGTTGCCGACCTCGGCGCGCCATTCCAGGCGGTCGACGGCGAGGCTCGTGAAGGCCCAGTGGGCGGCGGTGAGGGTGGCTTCGGTGATGTAGCCGTTGCCGCGGTGCTCCTTGGCCGCCCAGAAGCCGACCTCGCCGACCCCCAGAGAACGCATGCTGATGGAGAGCATGCCCGCCAAGTCCCCCGACAGGAGGAACGCACCGAAGGCGAACATGGAGCCGTCCGCCCAGCCGTCCGGCACCATCTGGTCCGTGAAGCCCGTCGCGTGCTCGCGGAGATAGGGCGAGGGGATCGTGGTCCAGCGCTGGATGTCGGGGTCCTGGACGGCTTCGTACACCGCGTCGGTGTCGCGCGAGTCCACGGCGCGCAGGAGCAGCCGGGCGGTGGTCAGTGTGACGGGGTCCATCGGCCGATTCTGCTCGGGCCACCGGAAGGGCGCCATTCCTTTGCGATGAGTGACGGTTCGGTTACTTTTCGCAGCGCGGACGCGGCACCTTCTGCAACGCCTGCCCGTTGTCCTAGTGGCTGTCACCGGCAGACCTCCCGGCGCGGTGGGGTCCTCGCTTACGATAGCCGTTGCTCAAGCTGTGATTTGAATCTGACATTGAACCCGACCGTCCCAGGCCCGACCGGCAAGGAGACAAACCCCCGTGTCCGTCCTCTCGAAGATCATGCGTGCAGGCGAAGGCAAGATCCTGCGCAAGCTGCACCGCATCGCGGACCAGGTCAACTCCATCGAAGAGGACTTCGTCGACCTCTCCGACGCCGAGCTGCGCGCCCTCACTGATGAGTACAAGCAGCGGTATGCGGATGGGGAGAGCCTGGACGACCTGCTCCCCGAGGCCTTCGCCACCGTGCGCGAGGCCGCCAAGCGTGTCCTCGGCCAGCGTCACTACGACGTGCAGATGATGGGTGGCGCCGCGCTCCACCTCGGCTATGTCGCGGAGATGAAGACCGGTGAGGGCAAGACCCTGGTCGGCACGCTGCCCGCGTATCTGAACGCTCTCTCCGGAGACGGCGTTCACCTGATCACGGTCAACGACTATCTGGCCGAGCGCGACTCCGAGATGATGGGTCGCGTCCACAAGTTCCTGGGTCTGACCGTCGGCTGCATCCTCGCCAACATGACGCCGGCCCAGCGCCGTGAGCAGTACGCGTGCGACATCACGTACGGCACGAACAACGAGTTCGGCTTCGACTACCTCCGCGACAACATGGCCTGGTCGCAGGACGAACTCGTCCAGCGGGGCCACAACTTCGCGATCGTCGACGAGGTCGACTCCATCCTCGTCGACGAGGCCCGTACGCCGCTGATCATCTCCGGCCCGGCCGACCAGGCCACCAAGTGGTACGGCGACTTCGCCAAGCTGGTCACCCGGCTGAAGAAGGGCGAGGCCGGCAACCCCCTCAAGGGCATTGAGGAGACCGGGGACTACGAGGTCGACGAGAAGAAGCGCACCGTCGCCATTCACGAGCCCGGCGTCTCCAAGGTCGAGGACTGGCTGGGCATCGACAACCTGTACGAGTCGGTGAACACGCCGCTGGTGGGCTACCTGAACAACGCCATCAAGGCCAAGGAGCTCTTCAAGAAGGACAAGGACTACGTCGTCATCGACGGCGAAGTCATGATCGTCGACGAGCACACCGGCCGTATCCTCGCCGGCCGCCGCTACAACGAGGGCATGCACCAGGCGATCGAGGCGAAGGAAGGGGTGGACATCAAGGACGAGAACCAGACGCTCGCCACGATCACCCTGCAGAACTTCTTCCGCCTCTACGGCAAGCTCTCCGGCATGACCGGTACGGCGATGACCGAGGCCGCCGAGTTCCACCAGATCTACAAGCTCGGCGTCGTCCCGATCCCGACCAACAAGCCGATGGTCCGCAAGGACCAGTCGGACCTGATCTACCGCACCGAGGTCGCCAAGTTCGACGCGGTGGTCGACGACATCGCCGAGAAGCACGAGAAGGGCCAGCCGATCCTCGTCGGTACGACGTCGGTCGAGAAGTCCGAATACCTTTCGCAGCAGCTCTCGAAGCGGGGTATCCAGCACGAGGTGCTGAACGCCAAGCAGCACGACCGTGAGGCGACGATCGTCGCCCAGGCCGGCCGCAGGGGCGCCGTGACCGTCGCGACGAACATGGCCGGTCGTGGTACGGACATCAAGCTCGGCGGCAACCCCGAGGACCTCGCCGAGGCCGAGCTGCGGCAGCGCGGACTCGACCCCGAGGAGCACATCGAGGAGTGGGCCGCCGCGCTGCCCGCCGCCCTGGAGAAGGCCGAGCAGGCCGTCAAGGCGGAGAACGACGAGGTCAAGGAGCTCGGCGGGCTCTACGTGCTCGGCACCGAGCGCCACGAGTCGCGTCGTATCGACAACCAGCTGCGTGGTCGCTCCGGCCGTCAGGGCGACCCGGGCGAGTCCCGCTTCTACCTGTCGCTCGGTGACGACCTGATGCGCCTGTTCAAGGCCCAGATGGTCGAGCGCGTGATGTCGATGGCCAACGTGCCGGACGACGTGCCGATCGAGAACAAGATGGTCACGCGCGCGATCGCCTCCGCGCAGTCGCAGGTCGAGCAGCAGAACTTCGAGACGCGTAAGAACGTCCTGAAGTACGACGAGGTGCTCAACCGGCAGCGTGAGGTCATCTACGGCGAGCGTCGCCGCGTCCTGGAGGGCGAGGACCTGCAGGAGCAGATCCAGCACTTCATGGGCGACACGATCGACGCGTACATCGCGGCCGAGACCGCCGAGGGCTTCGCCGAGGAGTGGGACCTGGACCGGCTGTGGGGCGCCTTCAAGCAGCTCTACCCGGTGAAGGTCACCGTCGACGAGCTGGAGGAGGCGACCGGCGACCGTGCCGGGCTGACCGCCGAGTTCATCTCCGAGTCCATCCAGGACGACATCCACGAGCAGTACGCGGCCCGTGAGGAGCAGCTCGGCTCCGAGATCATGCGGGAGCTGGAGCGGCGGGTCGTCCTGTCGGTCCTCGACCGCAAGTGGCGCGAGCACCTCTACGAGATGGACTACCTCCAGGAGGGCATCGGCCTGCGCGCCATGGCGCAGAAGGACCCGCTGGTCGAGTACCAGCGCGAGGGCTTCGACATGTTCTCCGCCATGATGGACGGCATCAAGGAGGAGTCCGTCGGCTATCTGTTCAACCTGGAGGTCCAGGTCGAGCAGCAGGTCGAGGAGGTCCCGGTCGAGGACGCCGCGCCCTCGCTGGAGAAGAAGGAGGACGTCGTGCCCGCGGGTGCGCGTCCCGAGATCCGCGCCAAGGGGCTCGACGCCCCGCAGCGTCCCGACCGGCTGCACTTCTCCGCGCCGACCGTGGACGGCGAGGGTGGCATCGTCGAGGGCGACTTCGCCAACGATGATGACGAGCCCGTGCGCTCCGAGGCGGACGGCCTCACGCGCGCGGAGCGCCGCAAGCAGCAGAAGAGCAACGGGCGGCGCCGCAAGAAGTGACTCATCGGCTCGTGAGAGCTGATGAGAGTGAGAGCTGAGCAGTGGTGAAGGGCCGGGCACCTGTGGGTGTCCGGCCCTTCACGTTGGTTGGTGAGGGGTGCAAGGGCCCTCAGGAGCGGCTCAGTGGCCTGTTCAGGGCCCGCAGGAGCGGCTCGGAGGGCTGGTCATGGACCCCAGGAGTTGCTCAGTCGTCGTCCCGGCGGGGCATGCGGGGGCCGCCCAGTTCCACCGCCGTGCAGCGCCAGCGGAGGTCGGGGCCCTGTTCCAGGCGGAAGGCCATCGCGCGGAGCCGGTCGCCCGCGCCGATACGGGCGAAGGCCTCGATCGCGCCGGGCCGTGGCACGTAGTAGCCGATGTCCCGGACGACCGGACGGGCGCCGTGGGTGCGCAGTGGGCCGCGTTCGGCGAGCCAGGCCAGCTCGTCGTAGGCCCGGCCCGCGGTGTGGCGCAGCATGCAGTGGACGGGACGCTGACCGCTGAGCACGGCGAGGAGGCGGTCGGCGAAGAGGTCGGTGGGGCGGGGCTGCGGCGGCGGTGAGGACGGCGGCGGCGAGGGCCGTGCGTGGTCGCCCGGTGGGGGCAGGAGAAGGGTGCGGGACGCGGCTTCGGCCGGGGGAGTCGGCGGTGGGGAGTCTCCCGGGGCCGGGCGGGGTGTGCCCGCGCCCGGGGCGCGTGGTGGTGTGGTGCCGGGGCGGCGGGTGTCGTGGCGGCCCGGCGGGCGGGTGCCCGGGCGGCGCTTCGTCCTGGTCATCACCTTGTTCATGAGTCGTCCCCGTTCATGAGTCGTCCCGGTTCACGCGTCGGCCCGCTCGCCGCACCCGGTCGATACCGGGCGGTAACTTCGTGTTGGGGATCTTCTACGAGGCGGGAGCGGGCCCCCGCAAGGACGCTCGGCGCGCGCCGCGGCGGCCGGAAGGTTCACCTATCAGAGTGAGCGGGAGCGGCGGGAGGCCAGGCGGGGAAGGGGCGTACCGGGTGAATCGCGGGCCGGGGGTGGACGTCGTACGGAGGAGGGACCGGGACCCGAAAGGGGACGCCCACACGTATCCTGAAGGCCTTCCCGGGAGGCGCGGGACCGCCCTTCCAGGAGCCCTCCGACCCGGGAACCCACCCGACTACGAAAGCGGCCAGCCATGCGCGTCTACGTCCCCCTGACCCTCTCCGGTCTCGCCGAGGCGTACAAGACGGGGGAGCTGGCGGCGGGACCGGTCGTCGCGTACGCCGTCACGCCCGCGTTGCGCGAGTGGTACCTCTCCGACGACATCGAGGAACTCGAGTACGCGGCGCTGAACCGGGCCGCGCTGGCCTCGCTGCGGCTGCTCGCGGGGGAGCCTGGGGCCGTACGGCGGCGGGTGGTCGTCGCGGTCGACGTTCCCGACCGGGCCGCGGTCGCCGATCCCGACCGGGGGCTCGATCCGGCGGCGCTCGGTGAGGTGCGGGTGCCGGGGCCGGTGGCCCTGTCCAAGGCGGCCGCGGTGCACGTTGACGCCGATGACGCCGGGGAGGACGTCTCAGCCGCCGTGGACGCGCTCGGGGCGGCCGATCACGGGGACGACGACGCGCAGTTCACCGTGGACGGGGCCGAGGACCACGAGTTGTTGTGGTTCGCGACGCAGGAGATTCCCAACCTGGTGGGGCTGGAGGACTGAGCCCGCGCCGAGGGGCGCTGTCAGTGCGGGCGGGTAGTTTCTTGGTATGGGGAAGCAGGGCGCAGCAGCGCACATCGTGTGGGACTGGAACGGGACGCTGTTCCACGACAACGCCGCGATCATCGGGGCGACGAACGCGGCGTTCGCCGAGTTGGGGTTGGAGCCGCTCACGCTGGAGCGGTACCGGGAGCTGTACTGCGTGCCGGTGCCGAAGTTCTACGAGCGGCTGCTGGGGCGGCTGCCGACCGGCGCCGAGTGGGAGGTCATGGACGACACCTTCCATCGGTACTACGCGGAGCACCGCACAACGTGCGAGCTCACCGAGGGGGCGGCGACGCTGCTCGCGGACTGGCGGTCGGCGGGGCGCAGCCAGTCACTGCTGAGCATGTATGTGCATGAGGAACTGGTGCCGCTGGTCAGGGGGTTCGGGATCGAGCCGCACTTCGTGCGGGTGGAGGGGCGGGTCGGGCCGTCCGGCGGCAGCAAGGCCGAGCACATGGTGCGGCACATAGGTTCGCTCGCGGGCGTGGACCCGGAGCGCACGGTGGTGATCGGGGACGCCGCCGACGACGCGGTCGCCGCCCTGCACGTGGGGGCGCGGGCCGTGCTCTACACCGGCGGTTCGCACAGCCGCGCCAGCCTCGAAGGGGTCGGCGTGCCCGTGGTGGACAGCCTGGAGGAGGCGGTCGAGGAGGCCGAGCGACTGGCGGCGTGAGCGTGCGCGGGAGCCGCGGGTTGAGGAGGACGCCTACCGCGGGGTGGGGTGGGCCCTTTCGCCCGGCCCCGGCCCAGCAGCGCCCTCTCAAGCGCGTCGGCACCCCCTCGGCCCCGCCGGTGCACTCCCCGCAGCGTCCTCCCTGCCCACCGGGACTCCCTGCCCACCGGGACTCCCTGCCCACCGGGACTCGTTCAGCCCGCCGGTGCCTTCGCCCTGAGCACCGTGAGGAACTCGCGCATCCAGGCCGGGTGGTCCGGCCAGGCGCGGGCCGAGACGAGGGTGCCGTCGACCACCGCCTCCGCGTCCTGGAAGGTCGCGCCGGCCGCCTGCATGTCCAGTTCCAGTGCCGGGTACGCGGTGACGCGGCGGCCGCGCAGGGCGTCGGCGGCGGCCGTGAGGAGAGGGCCGTGGCAGATCTGGGCCACGGGCTTGTCTGCGTCGAAGAAGGACTTGAGGATCTTGCGGAGTTCGGGGTCGTTGCGGAGGTACTCGGGCGCGCGGCCGCCCGGGATCACCACGGCGGCGTACTGGCCGGGATCGACCTCCGAGAACGCGAGGTCGGCGGGCCAGGTGTAGCCGGGCTTCTCCGTGTACGTGTCGAAGCCGGGTTCGAAGTCGTGGACCACGAAGCGGAGCTTCTTGCGGGTGGGGGCCGCGATATGGACCTCGTAGCCCTCTTCGAGCAGGCGCTGGTAGGGGTACAGGACCTCCAGTGATTCCGCCGCGTCGCCGGTGACCATCAGGATCTTCGGTGTCATGTCGGTGCCGCTCCCTTCGGTGGAGCTTCAGCGGGGCCCAGCCGGTCCCAGCGGGACGCGGAGGGGCTACAGCTCTATTCCGCCTCCACCCCGCCGTCCTCGTCAACGTGATGCCGCGGGAGGGGGTTGCCGGGGGACTGCACGTTCCCGCCCCTTTCGGCCCTGTGCATATTGTCAAAGTTGCACCCCCGGTTTTGTACACATACGGCTCATGACGGGCCGGGGGTAGGGAGCGATAGCCTGGTGGCGTGATCAGCGCGATATCTCGCGGGGGCCCAGTTGCCCCTGCCCCGCGCCCGGAGCGCACGGACGACATCCGTGACCGGGCGGCGGTCGCTGATCTTCAAGGGCGGGACGGAGCGGCGACCGCGGCAAGCACCAGCGGAAACGCGGCCGCAAGCAAAAGCGCAAGCGCGGGCGGTGACGCGGGCGCAAGCGAAATCGCAGGCGCCGGCGGGATCACGAGCGTGCTCCGTGGGCCGCGGACACCCCGGGGACGGACGCCGCAGAGAGCAGCGTCACAGTCGCCGCGGGCCCCGAGAATGGCCGATAACCCCCCGCTCATCTCTCCATGCGGCATAGCGTCGGACCAGACCGGACACCCCGCGTCACGGCGCTACGTCGGAGAAGAGACCGTACTTCTTTCTACGTCACGCAACGGCGCGCGACAGGAGCCAGAGGACAATGCAGACCAAGCTGGACGAAGCCAAGGCCGAGCTGCTCGAGAGGGCTGCCCGGGTAGCTGAGAACAGCCCGGTCGGGGGGCACCTACCGACTGGGACGACGAGCGAGGGCACTCCGGACAAGGACACCGTGCTCGCGTTCCTCCAGCGCTACTACCTGCACACCGCCCCGGAGGACCTGACCGACCGCGACCCGGTCGACGTCTTCGGAGCCGCCTTCTCGCACTACCGGCTGGCCGAGAATCGCCCCCAGGGCACGGCCAACGTCCGAGTGCACACGCCCACCGTCGAGGAGAACGGCTGGACCTGCAGCCACTCCGTCGTCGAGGTCGTGACCGACGACATGCCCTTCCTCGTCGACTCGGTCACCAACGAGCTGTCCCGGCAGAGCCGTGGCATCCACGTCGTCATCCACCCGCAGTTCGTCGTACGGCGCGATCTGACCGGCGAGCTCATCGAGGTGCTGCCCGGCCGGCCCACCCTCGAGGAACTGCCGCACGACGCGCACGTCGAGTCCTGGATCCATGTCGAGATGGACCGCGAGACCGACCGTGCCGACCTGAAGCAGATCACCGCCGATCTGCTGCGCGTCCTGTCCGACGCCCGCGAGGCCGTCGAGGACTGGGAGAAGATGCGCGACGCCGCGCTGCGCATCGCCGAGGAACTGCCCACCGAGCCGACCGCCGACGACCTGCGCGACCAGGAGGTCGAGGAGGCCCGTGAGCTGCTGCGCTGGCTCTCGGACGACCACTTCACCTTCCTGGGGTTCCGCGAGTACGAGCTGCGCGACGACGACTCGCTGGCCGCCGTCCCCGGCACCGGACTCGGCATCCTGCGCTCCGACCCGCAGCACGGCGGTGAGGACAGTCACCCGGTCAGCCCGTCCTTCGAGCGGCTGCCCGCCGACGCCCGCGCCAAGGCCCGTGAGCACAAGCTGCTCGTCCTCACCAAGGCCAACAGCCGCGCCACCGTGCACCGGCCGTCGTACCTCGACTACATCGGTGTCAAGAAGTTCGACGCCGAGGGCAACGTCATCGGTGAGCGGCGCTTCCTGGGCCTGTTCTCCTCGGCCGCGTACACCGAGTCCGTGCGCCGCGTCCCCGTGGTCCGCCGCAAGGTCGAGGAGGTCCTCAAGGGCGCGGGCTTCTCGCCCAACAGCCACGACGGCCGTGACCTGCTCCAGATCCTGGAGACCTACCCCCGCGACGAGCTCTTCCAGACGCCCCCCGACGAGCTGCGCTCCATCGTCACCAGCGTCCTCTACCTCCAGGAACGGCGGCGGCTGCGCCTCTACCTGCGCCAGGACGAGTACGGCCGCTACTACTCGGCCCTCGTCTACCTCCCGCGCGACCGCTACACCACCGGGGTGCGCCTCAGGATCATCGACATCCTGAAGGAGGAGTTGAACGGCACCAGCGTCGACTTCACCGCCTGGAACACCGAGTCGATCCTCTCCCGGCTGCACTTCGTGGTCCGGGTCCCGCAGGGCACCGAGCTGCCGCAGCTCAGCGACGCGGACAAGGACCGGATCGAGGCGCGCCTGGTCGAGGCCGCCCGCTCCTGGGCCGACGGTTTCGCCGAGGCGCTGAACGCCGAGTGCGGCGAGGAGCGCGCGGCCGAGCTGCTGCGCCGCTACGGCAGTGCCTTCCCCGAGGGCTACAAGGCCGACCACACCCCGCGCGCGGCGGTCGCCGACCTGGTCCACCTGGAGAAGCTCACCCAGGACCGGAGCAAGGACTTCGCGCTCAGCCTGTACGAGCCGGTCGGTGCCGGTCCCGGCGAGCGCCGCTTCAAGATCTACCGCACCGGCGAGCAGGTCTCGCTGTCCGCGGTCCTGCCGGCCCTCAACCGGATGGGTGTCGAGGTCACCGACGAACGCCCGTACGAGCTGCGCTGCTCGGACCGTACGACGGCCTGGATCTACGACTTCGGGCTGCGTCTGCCCAAGTCCCTGAACGGCAACGGCGACTACCTCGGCGACGACGGCCGCGAGCGCTTCCAGGAGGCCTTCGCCGCCACCTGGACCGGCGAGGCCGAGATCGACGGCTTCAACGCCCTCGTGCTGAGCGCCGGGCTGAGCTGGCGGCAGGCGATGGTGCTGCGCGCGTACGCCAAGTACCTGCGCCAGGCCGGCTCCACCTTCAGCCAGGA
The DNA here is from genome assembly GCF_036227505.1 of Streptomyces sp. NBC_01450. Taxonomy (NCBI): domain Bacteria; kingdom Bacillati; phylum Actinomycetota; class Actinomycetes; order Kitasatosporales; family Streptomycetaceae; genus Streptomyces; species Streptomyces sp. NBC_01450. The sequence continues at coordinate 6,881,113 of NZ_CP109480.1, forward strand.
CTACATGGAGAACACCCTCCGCAACAACGTCCACACCACCCGGCTGCTGATCTCCCTCTTCGAGGCGCGGATGTCGCCGGAGCGCCAGCACGCCGGTGTCGAGCTGACCGACGCCCTGAGGGAGGAGCTGGACGCCGCTCTCGACCAGGTGGCCAGCCTGGACGAGGACCGGATCCTGCGTTCCTTCCTCACCCTCATCAAGGCGACCCTGCGCACCAACTTCTTCCAGGAGACGCTGGGCGGCAAGCCGCACGAGTACGTCTCCATGAAGTTCGACCCGCAGGCCATCCCGGACCTGCCGGCGCCGCGACCGGCGTACGAGATCTGGGTGTACTCGCCGAAGGTGGAGGGCGTGCACCTGCGCTTCGGCAAGGTCGCGCGTGGTGGTCTGCGCTGGTCCGACCGGCGGGAGGACTTCCGTACGGAGATCCTGGGCCTGGTCAAGGCGCAGATGGTGAAGAACACCGTCATCGTGCCCGTCGGCGCCAAGGGCGGCTTCGTCGCCAAGCAGCTGCCCGACCCGTCCGTGGACCGCGACGCCTGGCTCGCGGAGGGCATCCGCAGCTACCGGACCTTCATCTCGGCGCTGCTCGACATCACCGACAACCTGGTCGCCGGTGCGGTCGTGCCCCCGGTGGACGTGGTCCGGCACGACGGGGAGGACACCTATCTGGTCGTCGCCGCCGACAAGGGCACCGCGACCTTCTCCGACATCGCCAACGAGGTCGCCGAGAGCTACAACTTCTGGCTCGGGGACGCCTTCGCCTCCGGCGGCTCGGCCGGTTACGACCACAAGAAGATGGGCATCACCGCGCGCGGTGCCTGGGAGTCCGTGAAGCGGCACTTCCGGGAGCTGGGCGTCGACACCCAGACCGAGGACTTCACCGTCGTCGGCGTCGGTGACATGTCCGGTGACGTGTTCGGCAACGGCATGCTGCTCTCCGAGCACATCCGTGTGGTCGCCGCCTTCGACCACCGGCACATCTTCCTCGACCCGACCCCGGACGCGGAGACCTCGTACGCCGAGCGCCGCCGTCTCTTCGAGCTGCCGCGCTCGTCCTGGGCCGACTACGACACCGAGCTGATCTCGGCCGGCGGCGGTGTCTTCCCGCGGACCGCCAAGGCGATCCCGGTCAACGCGCACATCCGCGAGGCCCTCGGCATCGAGCGCGGTGTCACCAAGATGACCCCGGCCGACCTGATGAAGGCGATCCTGCAGGCGCCGGTCGACCTGCTGTGGAACGGCGGCATCGGTACGTACGTCAAGGCGTCCACCGAGTCGCACGCGGACGTCGGCGACAAGGCCAACGACGCGATCCGCGTCGACGGCGCCGACCTGCGCGTCAAGGTCGTCGGCGAGGGCGGCAACCTCGGTCTGACCCAGCTGGGCCGCATCGAGTTCGCGCAGCACGGCGGCAAGATCAACACCGACGCCATCGACAACAGCGCGGGCGTGGACACCTCCGACCACGAGGTGAACATCAAGATCCTGCTCAACGCGGTGGTGGCCAACGGCGATCTGACCGTCAAGCAGCGCAACAAGCTGCTCGCCGAGATGACCGACGAGGTCGGCGCCCTGGTCCTGCGCAACAACTACGCGCAGAACGTGGCGATCGCCAACGCGCTGGCCCAGTCCCCGAGCATGCTCCACGCCCAGCAGCGCTTCATGCGCTTCCTGGTCAGGGAGGGCCACCTCGACCGGGCGCTGGAGTTCCTGCCCAACGAGCGGCAGATCCGTGAGCGGCTCAACTCCGGGCAGGGTCTGACCGGTCCGGAGACGGCCGTGCTCCTCGCGTACACGAAGATCACCGTCGCCGACGAGCTGCTCGCCACCTCGCTGCCCGACGACCCGTACCTGCAGAGCCTGCTGTTCGCGTACTTCCCCACCGCGCTGCGCAAGAAGTTCCGTGAGCAGATGGAGGGGCACGCGCTGCGCCGTGAGATCGTGACGACCGTTCTGGTCAACGACACGGTCAACACGGGTGGTACGAGCTTCCTGCACCGCCTTCGTGAGGAGACGGGCGCGTCGCTGGAGGAGATCGTCCGGGCGCAGACCGCGGCCCGCGCGATCTTCGAGGCGAGCGAGACGTGGGACGCGGTGGAGGGGCTCGACAATGTCGTCGACGCGGGCGTCCAGACGCGGATCCGGCTGCACGCGCGCCGGCTCGTCGAGCGCGGCACGCGCTGGCTGCTCAACAACCGGCCGCAGCCGCTCCAGCTCGCCGAGAACATCTCCTTCTTCCACGACGGGGTCGCGCAGGTCTGGGGCGAGCTGCCCAAGCTGCTGCGCGGCGCGGACCTGGAGTGGTACCAGCAGATCTTCGAGGAGCTGACGGGCGCCGGTGTGCCCGAGGAGCTCGCCACGCGCGTGGCAGGCTTCTCGTCGGCCTTCCCGACGCTGGACATCGTCGCGGTGGCCGACCGCATGGACAAGAACCCGATGGCCGTCGCCGAGGTCTACTACGACCTCGCCGACCGCCTGAGCATCACCCAGCTCATGGACCGCATCATCGAGCTCCCGCGTGCCGACCGCTGGCAGTCCATGGCCCGCGCCTCGATCCGCGAGGACCTGTACGCGGCCCATGCGGCGCTCACCGCGGACGTGCTCGCCGTCGGCAACGGCACCTCGACCCCGGAGCAGCGCTTCAAGGCCTGGGAGGAGAAGAACGCCGCGATCCTGGGCCGTGCTCGCACCACCCTGGAGGAGATCCAGACTTCGGACTCCTTCGATCTGGCGAACCTGTCGGTGGCGATGCGCACGATGCGGACGCTGCTGCGGACGCACTCGTAGGTCACCTCTGGGTGCGCTCGAGTCACTCCTGAGTGCACCTGTTTCACTCGATCGGAAGTACGTCGATGGGGCAGCCCCGGCCGGAATGGCCGGGACTGCCCCTGTTTGCGCAGGTGGGGGCAAGCGTCTTGGCCGCCCTCTTGCCTCGCTCTTGCAGATCTCTGGGGGAAACCGCAACCAGAATTTACCTATTGCTGATAAAAGGGACAATTGTGACTGTGAACCTCTCCGAGGGGCGGGCCCGTGTAGGCCGACAGGCCCCCGCACCGGCCCAGCCCGCACCAGCCGCCGCTCCTCCCGGGGTGATCGGAAGGGCCCGGCGGATCGCCCTCGAAGTGGTGAAGTTCTCGGCCGTCGGCGGCAGCGGCATCGCAGTCAACTTCCTGGTCTTCAATCTCCTCCTGCACGGCCTGAAGTGGCCCCCGATGGTCGCCACGGTCATCGCCAGCTGCGTCGCCATGGGCAGCAACTACCTCGGCTTCCGCTTCTTCGCCTACCGTGACCGGGCCTCGCGCACCCGACGTCAGATCGCCCTGTTCTTCGTCTTCAGCGGCATCGGCGTCGTCATGGAGAGCGCGCTCTTCTACGTCGGCTACCACGGCCTGGGCATGACCAGCCCGCTCGGCTCCAACCTGGCCAAGGCGCTGTCGATCGTGCTGGCCTCGGCCTTCCGGTTCCTGGTGTACCGCACATGGGTGTTCGAACAGGTGAAACACGGTCGCTAGACAGCCGCTCGCAACCCTTTGCGGGTGATCCGCATCTACCTAAGCGGTACGCAAATGGAGTAGATCGCCTAGGTTGAACCGTCAGGAATGTCTAGCATTAATAGGATGAGTGTGGATCACCCCCGCCCGCCAGCAGAAACAGCAGCCGTGCCCGCCGTGTCCGTGGTCGTGATCGTCTACAACGACGCGTCCCGGCTCACCACGGCCGTGCGCTCCGTCCTCGACCAGACCCTGCGCGGTGTCGAGGTCGTCGTCGTCGACGACCGCAGCACGGACGGCTCGTACGACGTGGCGCAGAGGCTGGCCGCCGCGCACCCGGACCGCGTCCGGGCCTTCAGGCTGCCCGAGAACAGCGGCGGCTGCGGCGCCCCCCGCAACCACGGCATCCAGCAGGCCCGCGGCGACTACGTCCTCTTCCTCGACAGTGACGACGTCCTGGAGCGCAACGCCTGCCGCAACATGCTGGAGGCCGCCGAGTCCACCGGCGCCGACCTCGTCTCCGGCCTGTGCGTGCGGGTGCACGTCGACTCGCGCACCGGCAAGGAGGTCAAGTGGTACCCCTGGCTGTACGACCGCACCCGCACCCTGGAGTCCATCTCCGAGCTGCCCGACCTGCTGGTCTTCGACACACTGTCGACGAACAAGTGCTACCGCAGGCAGTTCCTGCTCGATGAGGGCCTCGAGTTCCCGGTCGGGATCCACTACGAGGACCTGCTGTTCTCCGCGCAGGCCTACGTGGCCGCCCGCCGCATCACGCTCATCCCGAACAGGGTGTACGACTGGCGGATCGTCGAGAAGACGGCCGCGAAGTCCATCAGCAACCGGCGTGACGAGATCGCCAACTTCACGCACCGCATGGAGATCCACCGCCGGGTCGACCAGCTCCTGGCCGACCACGGCCTGCTGGAGCTGAAGTTCGCCAAGGACGTCAAGTGGCTCAAGCACGACCTGGTGCTGCACCTGCGCGAGCTGCCCTTCCGTGACGAGACCTACCGCCAGGAGTTCGCTCAGATCGCGCGCGCCTACCTGGAGTCGATCGACCGCATCGCCTTCGACGAGATCGAGCCGATCCACGCCATCTGCGCGTACCTCCTCCACGAGGCCGACTGGGACAACCTGCTGCCCGCCGTGGACACGCTCAGCAACCGCGACAAGATCTCCTCGCCGCTCGTCGAGCACGACGGACGCGTGTACTGGTGCGCCGAGCACATCGAGCACGACGCCTTCGCCCGGCACGTCCTGGACGTCACCGAGCTCGGTTACCACACCAAGCCGGTCGAGAAGATGTTCCTGCGCAACGCGCTGACCGGATACGCGGAGACCGACGGCACCGTCCGGCTGACCGGCCGCATCACCAACCCGCTCGGTGTGATCCCGCCCGACGCCCGGCTCTCCGCGCAGCTGGAGTTCTACGCCCGCCGTCCGGGCGTGCGCTTCCAGACCTTCCGCTTCCCCGTGGCCACCGTGCGGCACGAGGGCGAGGCCATCGTCTGGGAGGCCTCGGCCAACCTGGCCAAGGGCCTGCGCCCGCTCGGCATCGTGGACGCGGTGTGGGACGTACGCCTCCACCTCGCCGTCGCCGGTGAGGGCGAAGGCGCGGGCACGGTCCGCACCACGACCCGGCTCACGGCCTCCGAGCCCGAGCTGGCCCAGGGGCACCTGCCCGTCCGGCCCCGTCTGACCCGGCTGGTCGCCGACCGCATCGAGCCCGAGGTCTCCTCCCGCGGCCATCTCTCCTTCCGGCTCGTCCCGGACAAGAAGGCCAACGAACTGGTCCAGCGCGGTGTGCAGGGCCCGACCGGTCGGCTCGCCAAGACCGGCTATCGCAAGGCCAAGGCGCTGCGCAAGGAACTCGCCTCCGGCGACACCAAGCTCCGCGTCTACCACGACGTGTTCAGCCGCCTGCCCGTCAAGAAGGGCCTGGTCGTCTTCGAGAGCCACCTGGGCCGGCAGTACAGCGACAGCCCCAAGGCCATCTACGAGGAGATGCGCCGCCAGGGCCTGGAGTTCGAGGCCGTGTGGGCCTACGCGGACAGCCCCCAGGGCTTCCCGGAGGACGCCACCCTCGTACGCCGCTGGTCGCTGCCCTACCTCAAGGCGCTCGCGCAGGCCGAGTACTGGGTCGACAACCAGAGCTACCCGCTGAAGGTCACCAAGCGGCCCGAGACGACGTACATCCAGACCTGGCACGGCTCGGCGCTCAAGCGGATGGGCTTCGACGAGCCGGAGTGGAAGCTCAAGTCCCGTGCGGAGCAGGCCGAGCAGCAGCGCACCCTCGACCGCTTCGACCGCTTCCTGATCCGCTCCGAGCACGATGTGCGCACCCTCGCACGGGCGTTCCGGCTCCAGGAGCGGACGCTGCTGCGGGTGGGCTACCCGCGCAACGACGCGCTCGTCCAGGCCAAGCAGCGCGAGGAGGCCACCGGGCACCGTGAACGCGGCGCACTGGCGGCCGAGTTCGGCATCCCGGAGGACAAGCAGGTCCTGCTGTACGCGCCGACCTTCCGCCAGCGTGGCGGCAAGCGCCGGTTCGAGCTGCCCTTCGACGTGGAGCGCTTCGCCGACACCTTCGGCGACCGCTATGTCCTGCTCGTCCGCTCGCACTACCTCAACCACGTCGTGCTCCCGCCCTCCGTGCGCGGCCGGATCATCGACGTGAGCAGCTACCACGACATGACCCCGCTGCTGGCGCTCGCCGACGGACTGATCACCGACTACTCGTCCGTGATGTTCGACTACTCCCTCCTCGACCGCCCGATGTTCTTCTTCACCTACGACTACGACGAGTACGTGCACGAGGGCCGCGGAACCTACTTCGACCTGCTGGAGAGGGCCCCCGGCCCGGTCGTCCGCACCGAGGACGAGCTGCACGCGGTCCTCGACTCGCTGGAGGAGCAGACGGTGAAGTACGCGGCCCCGCGCGAGCGGTTCGTCGCCGACTTCGGCGAGTTCGACCAGGGCAACGCCGCGCAGAGCATCGTCGACCAGTTCTTCTCCCAGTGGAGGCGCGCGTGACCGCGTACAGCGAGCGGGACGTCTTCTTCGTCTCCAACAGCGTCGACGAGCTCGGCGGTGTGACCAGCTGGTCGCACCAGATGGCCCGGCTGTTCACCGAGCGCGGCCACCGCGTCCACGTCATCGGCATCACCGAGCCCGCGGTCGTCCAGGAGCTCGGTGAAGTCCCGTACCCCACCACGACGTTGTACGACGTCCACCCGCCGCGCGTGGGCTCCGCGCGCGGCATCAAGGGGCGGCTCAACGTGGCCGAGCGCAGGCTGCGCGCCGAACGCGCCGCCGGGATGCGCGAGCAGGCCGCCAAGCTGACCCGGTTGTTCCAGGCCGCGCGGCCCGGCGCCGTCGTGATCGTCACGCAGGTGTGGGCGATGGAGTGGGTGGAGCTCGCCGACACCACCGGCCTGACCGTCATCGGCATGAGCCACGAGTCCTTCGCGTACTCGAAGGCGACCTCGCGCTTCGGCCGGGTGCAGAAGCACTACAAGGACGTCGACCGGATGCTCGCGCTCACCCGCGAGGACGCCGACCTGTGGATCCGGCAGGGCCTCGACAACGCGTCCTTCATGCCGAACCCGATCCCCTTCATGCCCGAGGTGCCCTCGACGCGCAGCGAGAACGTCGTCGTCAGCGTCGGCCGGCTCTCGGACCAGAAGGGCATCGACATGCTCCTCGACACCTGGGCCGAGGTCGCACCCCGTCATCCCGACTGGACCTTGCGGATCTTCGGCTCCGGCGAGGACGAGGAGATCCTCAAGAAGCAGTGCACCGCGCTGGGCCTCGACGAGTCCGTCGAGTGGATGGGCCGCACCAGCGACGTACCGGGCGCCCTGCGCGGCGGCTCCGTCTTCGTCCTGTCCTCCCGCGGCGAGGGCTTCCCCCTCGCCCTCATGGAGGCCATGGCGACCGCCCTGCCGTGCGCCGCCTTCGACTGTGCCCCCGGCGTCCACGAGATCGTCCGGGACGGCGAGGACGGCCTGCTCGCGGCCCTCGGCAACACCGGCGAACTGGCCCGCCGCCTCGGCACCCTGATGTCCGACAAGGACCTGCGCGACCGCATGGGCGAGGCGGCCCGCGTCAACATCCAGCGCTACACGACGGACGAGGTCGTCCGCAGGTGGGAAGACCTGTTCACCTTCTTGGAGAGGTGAGCGGAGGCGCCCCAAAGGGGCGCGGGGAACTGCGCGCTCAGCCACATACAACCCGCGGCCGACAGCGCACAGTTCCCCGCACCCCCTGAGTCGCCCCTACTTCCCCGTGAACTTCTCGTACTCCTTGAGCACGTCCTCCGTGGGCCCGTCCAAGCGAAGCTCCCCGCGCTCCAGCCACAGCACCCGGTCGCACGTGTCCCGGATCGACTTGTTGTTGTGGCTCACCAGGAACACGGTGCCCGCGTGCTTGCGCAGCTCCCGGATCCGCTCCTCGGAGCGCTTCTGGAAGGAGCGGTCTCCGGTGGCCAGGGCCTCGTCGATCATCAACACGTCGTGGTCCTTGGCGGCCGCGATGGAGAACCGCAGCCGCGCCGCCATCCCGGAGGAGTACGTCCGCATCGGGAGGGTGATGAAGTCGCCCTTCTCGTTGATGCCGGAGAAGTCGACGATCTCCTGGTAGCGCTCCTTGACCTGCTCGCGGGACATGCCCATGGCGAGCCCGCCGAGGTAGACGTTCCGCTCACCCGTGAGGTCGCTCATCAGGGCCGCGTTGACGCCGAGCAGCGAGGGCTGGCCGTCGGTGTAGATCTTGCCGTTCTCCACGGGAAGGAGGCCGGCGACCGCCTTGAGCAGGGTGGACTTGCCCGAGCCGTTGGTGCCGATCAGACCGATGGCCTCGCCGCGGTAGGCGGTGAAGGACACGTCCTTGACGGCGTGCACCTTGCGTACGCCCGCGGCCTTCTCGGTCTGCTTGCGCCGCAGCATGCGGTTGAGCGCGGCGGTCGCGCTGCCCCGCCCCGCACCGGTGCCGTTGACCCGGTAGACGATGTCCACGTGGTCGGCGACGACGGTGGGGACGAGCGCGTCGGCGCCGCCTGCCGCGGCCTGGGGCCGGGCGTCCTGCGTGAGGGTGTCAGCCATGTCAGCCACGTCCGTACGTCTCCTCGGCCTTCCAGAAGTAGATGAAGCCGCCGACCCCGGCGAGCAGCGCCCAGCCGGTCGCCAGCGCCCATACGTGGTGCGGCAGCTGGTGGGCGTGGAAGCTGTCGATGAGCGCGTAGCGCGTCAGGTCGATGTAGACGGCGGCCGGGTTGCTCTCCAGCGCGACCATCGCCCAGTGCGGCATGTGGCTGTGCTTGAGCGTCGAGGCGATGCTCCACATGACACCGGAGACGTACATCCAGGTGCGCAGCACGAACGGCATGAGCTGTGCGATGTCCGGCGTCTTGGCGCCCATCCGCGCCATGATCATCGCCACGCCCGCGTTGAAGACGAACTGCAGCACCAGGATGGGCACGACGAGCAGCCACGACGCGCTCACGGGAACGCCGAAGCCGAGCAGGATGACGACCAGCGCGGCCATCGAGAACAGCAGCTGCTGGAGCTGCTGGATGGCGTACGACACCGGCAACGCGGCCCGTGGGAAGTGCAGGGCGCGGACCAGGCCCAGGCTGCCGGAGATCGCCCGGGTGCCCGCCATGATCGAGCTCTGTGTGAAGGTCCAGACGAAGACGCCGGTGACCAGGAACGGGACGAAGTCCGGCACGCCGCGCTTGGTGCCGAGCAGCACACCGAAGATGAAGTAGTAGACCGCCGCGTTCAGCAGCGGGTTCATCACCTGCCAGAGCTGGCCGAGCTTCGCCTGGCTGTACTGGGCGGTGAGCTTGGCGGTGGCGAAGGCGGTGATGAAGTGACGCCGTGCCCAGAGCTGGCGGACGTACTCCGGCAGGGTCGGGCGGGCGCCGCTGACGGTGAGGCCGTACCGGGCGGCGAGCGCCGCGGGATCGTCGGTGGGGGCAACCGACGTCGGCGGTGTGTGGAGGACCTGGCTCACATCCGCTGCTTTCGCTCGGGGGGTGGGATGCGCGGGCCGTCCTTGACGTTTCTTAACTGCGGCTTTGCCAGTTTCTTACGTCGGAACGGGACCGTATCGTCGCAACGCGAGACTAGAGCTTCTCGACGTCGGAACGCAACCGTTTCGTCGTAACGCCCTATGCTGGAGGACATGACGACCAACGCCGACACCACGAGTGCCGCCGCGGAGGCGGAGAGTGCCACCGGGAAGGCCCCGCGTCGCAGGGCTCCGGCGGGGGCGGCCGTGCTGCGCGAGGACGTGACCGAGGCGATCAGGGCCGCCGTCTTCGAGGAGCTCGCGGCCGTCGGCTACGCCCGGATGTCCATCGAGGGCATCGCGCGCCGCGCGGGCGTCGGCAAGACGGCGGTGTACCGGCGATGGCGTTCGAAACTGCACCTGGTGCTCGACCTGGTCTCCGCCATCGCGATCCAGGGACTGCCCGCCCCCGACACGGGTTCCCTGGAGGGCGACCTGCGTCTGCTGTACGAGGTCAGCTCCCGCGCGCTGCGGCACCCCGTGGCCGGCCAGATCATCCCGGACCTCCAGGCGGAGGCGGCCCGCAACCCCGACATCGCGGACGCCATGCAGAAGGCGCTGCGGGAAGGCCAGCAGGGAGTGGCGAGCGGGATCGTCGCGGCCGCGGCCGCGCGGGGCGAGGTGCGCGAGGGGATCGATCAGGAACTCGCGCTCGACCTCATGTCGGGCCCGCTGTACTGGCGGGCGGTGGTGGTCCGCGGGCCCAAGCTGCCGAAGGGGTACCTGGCGAGCCTGGCCCGGGCCACGGCCGCGGCGCTGCGCGCGTTGTGATCACCCGGTCACCCGGTCACCTGTTCGCCCATGAGGGCTGCCGTTCGCCTAACCTGTGGCCATGCGGGAGACGGTGCGGCAGGCGGCGCGGGCCACGGCCGGCCTTGTCATGGCCGCCGCGCTGGCCTTCGGCACGATCCTCTTCATCACCGTGCTGCTGATCACGGCCACGTTGACGCTCGTGGTCGTCGGCGCCGGGCTGCTGCCGGAGACGGTGCTGCCGATCCGGCGGATCGCCGGGGCCAAACGGAACATGGTGGCCGCGTGGACGGGGCGCGAGATCCCCGAGGCGTACCAGCCCATCGAGGGCCCGCTGCGGCAGCGGCTGCGCACGGCGGTGCGCGGCCCCGGCACCTTCGGCGACCTGCGCTGGATGGTCTTCCACTACGTCTACGGCTTCCTCGGACTGCTCACCGCCCCGCTGTGGCTGCTGGGCCTGCCCGTCGACGGCGTACGACAGGGGCTGCTCGGTCGTTCCCCGCTCGTCCTGCCGCTGATCAGCCGCCTCGCGGACCTCGACGCCGCCTGGTCGACCGCGCTGCTCAAGCCCTCCCCGGAGGCGCTGCTCGCCGTACGGGTCGAGGAGCTGACCGAGACCCGGGCCGGTGCGATCGCCGCGCACGGCGCCGAACTTCGCCGTATCGAGCGCGACCTGCACGACGGTACGCAGGCCCGGCTGGTCGCCCTGTCGATGCGGATCGGTATCGCCAAACGCGCCTACGAACGCGACCCGGAGACCGCGCTCAGACTTCTCGAGGACGCGCAGAGCCAGGCCGAGGAGGCGCTGACCGAGCTGCGCCACGTCGTCCGCGGCATCCATCCGCCGATCCTCACCGACCGGGGACTGGCCGGCGCCGTACGGGCGCTCGCCGCGAGCAGCGGGCTCGACGTCACCGTGGTAGTGGACGGCCTGGAGGACGGGGCGCGGAGCGGGTCCCGGGCCCCGGCGGCGGTCGAGGCGGCGGCGTACTTCGTGGTCGCCGAGTCGCTGACGAACGCGGCCAAGCACAGCGGATCCGAGCGCGCCGAGGTACGGCTGGTCCGCAACCGGGGCGGGCTGAGCGTCCGGGTCGCCGACGAGGGGCGGGGTGGCGCCGGGGGCACCCCCCAGGCTTTCGGCTCCGGGGGATCGGGGGGCGGCTCGGGGCTGCTGGGTATGCGGCGACGCGTGGCCGCGCTCGACGGGACCCTGTTGATGACCAGCCCCGTCGGGGGGCCGACCGTGATCGAGGTGGAGCTGCCGTGCGTGTGGTGACCGGGACAGGGGAGACGAGGCCGCCGTGCGTGTGGTGATCGCCGAGGACAACGCCCTTCTGCGGGAGGGGATGGTGCTGCTGCTGACCTCCGCCGGGCACGAGGTCGTGGCCGTCGCGGGCAGCGGCCCGGAGGTGCTGCCCGCCCTCCTCGAGCACCGGCCGGACGTCGCCGTGCTCGACGTCCGGATGCCCCCGGGCTTTCGCGACGAGGGCCTGCGCGCGGCTCTGGAGGCACGCAAGGAGATCCCCGGCCTGCCGGTGCTCGTGCTCTCCCAGTACGTCGAGGAGTCGTACGCCGCCGAGTTGCTCGGCGGTGGTGCGAGCGGGGTCGGCTATCTGCTCAAGGACCGGGTGGGCCGGGTCGACGAGTTCCTCGACGCCCTCGACCGGGTCGCGACGGGCGGTACGGCTCTCGACCCCGAGGTCGTCACCGAGCTCCTCACCCGCCGTCGCGACGACCCGCTCGACACGCTCACGCCCCGCGAGCGCGAGGTCCTGAAGCTGATGGCCGAAGGCCGCGACAACACGACCATCGCCAAGACGCTGGTCGTCACGGAACGCGCCGTCAGCAAGCACATCGGCAACGTGTTCCTGAAGCTGGGCCTGCCGCCGAGCGACAGCGGCCACCGCAGGGTGCTCGCGGTACTGGCGTACCTCAACAGGGATTCGTAGACCGCGCCGGTTCCTCGACCGCCCGGGGTCCTCGACTTCCCGGGGGCTGGGCGTGGGGTCAGCGCGGTGCGGGGGCGTCCGGGGCGCAGCCGCGCAGGGTGTGGGCGATGACGTGTTCCAGGTCCCTGTCCAGGGTTTCGCCGGGCAGGGTGACGCTGACGGCGAGCCGCGCGAAGCCGTTGAGGGTGCTGAAGATCGGGATCGCGATGGTCTCCAGGGGGCCTTCGCGGACCTCGCCCCGGCGCTGGGCCTGCGTGATGAGTTCCGAGGCCAGGCCCCCCATGCTCTGAGCGGCCTTGACCAGGGCCTCGGACGCCTCCGGGTCGTGCTTGACGGCGAACATGAGGTCGAGGAGTTCCGCGTTGGCGGTGGCGAAGCCCACGTAGGTGCGGGCCAGGGCACCGAGCCGGTCGGCGAAGGACTCGCCCGCGGTCTTCTGTGACGCGGTCAGGGTGGCCAGGAGCCGTTCGAAGCCGGCCAGGGCCAGCGCGTCCAGCAGGGCCTGCTTGTCCTTGAAGTGACGGCTCGGGGCCGCGTGACTGACGCCCAGGTCGCGGGCCAGTTCGCGCAGGGACAGCGCGCCGGGCCCCTTCTCCTTGAGTGTCTCCTCGGCGCGGGTCAGCAGTGCGGCGCGCAGGTCTCCGTGGTGGTAGCGGCGGGGGCGGGTCTGCATGCCCGACAGTCTATCCGGTATGTAACCGGCGACTACATTGTTGGCACTGTCATCTTTGTTGTCGTCGCCACCATTGTTGTCGTTGACATCATTGTTGGCGACGCCTACATTCAATGCATGGCTACCAAGCACTCGGCTGACCAGAACAGCAAGTGGAACGCGGGCGACATCGGTGACCAGCGCGGCCGTACCGCCGTGGTGACCGGCGCCAACAGCGGGCTCGGCATCGCCACCGTCGACGCCCTCGCCCGGGCCGGCGCCCATGTCGTCCTCGCCGTACGCGACCCGAAGCGCGGCGAGGCCGCCGCCCTCACCGTCAACGGAAGTGTCGAGGTGCGCCGACTGGACCTCGCGGACCTCGCGTCGGTGCGCGAGTTCGCCGCGTCCTGGCGGGGCGAACTCGATCTGCTGATCAACAACGCGGGTGTCATGAACATCCCCGAGGCCAGCACGAAGGACGGCTTCGAGACGCAGTTCGGGACCAACCACCTGGGGCACTTCGCCCTGACGAACCTGCTGCTGCCGCACATCACCGACCGGGTGGTCACCGTGTCCTCGGGGGCGCACAAGATGCCCCGCGGCAATCGCATCCACTTCGAGAACCTGAACCTGGCGGGCGAGTACTCGCCCATGGCCGCCTATAGCCAGTCCAAGCTCGCCAATCTGCTGTTCACCCTGGAGCTCCAGAGCCGGCTGGCCGCCGCGGGTTCGTCCGTACGGGCCCTCGCCGCGCACCCCGGCTGGGCCGCCACCAATCTCCAGAGCCGGGACGCCAGCGTCCTGCGGCGCACGCTGATGGCGGCGGGCAACCGGTTCGTCGCCCAGGACAACAGGGCCGGCGCCCTGCCCACGCTGTACGCCGCGACACAGGACCTGCCCGGCGCCAGCTACGTCGGACCCGACGGGCTCGGTGAGATGCGCGGCGCGCCGACACTGGTCGGGCGCTCGGCCGCGGCCAGCGACCCGGTGTCAGCGGTCCGCCTGTGGGCGGCCTCCGAGGAACTGACCGGCGTCACCTTTCCCCGACTGGAGTCCGAGCAGAACCAGAGCTGGACCCCGCAGGCCGTCTCCGTCTAGGTCCTTGTCCGCGGGACAAGCACCAGGTCGGCAGGGGCCCAGGGGCGACAAGGCCCAGGGGTGACAAGCCCTACGAGCGCGCCGCGCCGGGGTGCAGTCGCACCCACCCCGCCCACGCCGACGTGATCATGTCCTGGACGTCGTACTTCGCCTTCCAGCCCAGTTCCACCGCGATGCGGTCGGCCGAGGCGACGACGCGTGCCGGGTCTCCGGGGCGGCGCGGTGTGGTCACCGGGGGACGGTCGTAGCCGGTGATCGCGTTGATCCGGTCGATCATCTCGCGGACCGAAACGCCTTCCCCGCGGCCGATGTTGAGGGTCAGGTCCCGCCCGGGCGAGGCCTCGAGGGCACGGGCCGCGGCCACGTGGGCCTCCGCCAGGTCCACCACGTGGATGTAGTCCCGTACACACGTTCCGTCGGGGGTCGGGTAGTCGTCACCGAAGATGCGCGGCGGCGCGTCCTCCGTGAGTTTCTCGAAGACCATGGGGACGAGGTTGAAGACACCGACGTCGGCGAGTTCGGGGGTCGCCGCCCCCGCCACGTTGAAGTAGCGCAGCGACGCCGTGGACAGGCCCGTGGCGCGGCCCGTCGCGCGGACCAGCCACTCGCCGGCCAGCTTCGTCTCGCCGTACGGGCTCATCGGCACGCACGGGGTCTCCTCCGTCACCAGGTTGACGTCGGGCATGCCGTAGACCGCGGCGGAGGACGAGAACACGAAGGAGCCGACGGACGCCGCCGTCACGGTCTCCAGGAGGACCCGCAGGCCCTCGACGTTCTCGCGGTAGTAGTGCAGCGGGAGGTCGACGGACTCACCGACCTGCTTCTTCGCCGCGAGGTGGACCACGCCGGTGATCGCGTGCTCCTCGATCGTGCGGGCCAGCAGCTCGGCGTCCAGGGTCGAGCCGACCACCAGCGGTACGTCGGAGGGGACCCGCTCGGCGATGCCCGTGGACAGATCGTCGTAGACCACGGCCTGCTCGCCCGCGTCCCGCATCGCGCGCACGACGTGCGCCCCGATGTAGCCGGCGCCGCCGGTGATCAGCCAGGTCATGAACGGTCGTCCCCTCGTGAGTGAGATCGGTGTGAGATCGGTGATGCGGGTGAGGTCGGTGAGCCGACGGTGATACCGGTGTCGCCTCGCTCGCGTATCAGTGAAGCAGGCGCTTGAGCCGACGGCGTACCACGTCGGTCAGTCCTCGCCATCCGGGCGCCAGGCGCAGCGCCAGCGCCCCCGCGTGGGTGCGGTACGGCTGCACCAGCAGGACGCCGTGCCGCAGGTCCGGGACCGCGCGGCGGCGCAGCAGGCCCGCGCCGCCGACCGCGTGCGCGGTGACGTCCCGGCTCGAGCCGTCACGGTAGTGAACCCGCAGTCGCAGGTCCCAGGTGCCCCAGCCGAGCGCCGACAGGTCCACCGGCAGTTCGCCCGACCAGGTGGCCCGGTCCGCGTCCTGCGTCAGCTCGACCGGCCGGCTCAGCCCGATCCGCCCCTCGTCCCGGTGCACGAACTCCACGTCGGCCGAGGCCGGTCCGGCCTCGGCGAGCCGTCCGTACAGGTCGTGCAGGCGCAGCCGCAGCCGTGCCGCACGGGCGCGGGGACGCAGTTGCGCGTCGACCGCGGCGGGCAGCACGTGCGCGGGGCGTCGCAGGTAGTGGTCCAGGGTGACCTGGGGGAGGTCGTCCGACCAGACGGGCGTGCCGTCGGCGGCGCGGGCGTACGGCGGACGCAACCGGGCCGGGCGGGCGGCGAGTTCCTTGAGGCGGGGCAGGTCGCGGGGCTCTTCGGAGGCGAGCACGACACGGGCGATCAGCCGGCCGGGGGCGGTCGGGTTGACGGTGAAGTCGCTCGCGTCGAACGTCGACAGGTAGGTGCGCGTGAGCTCCCACCAGGCGCGCCGGTAGTCGGCGTCGCGCAGCTCCAGCTCGCGTGCGTACATGCGCAGTTCGTGGTCGAGGAACTTGGCGTTGGCGGCCCGGGCGAGCCGTTTCTCACCGGCGCCGAGCAGGATCTCGTAGGCCGTGTGGTGCGCCTCGGTGCGGGAGCGCCAGTTCGCGATGTCCGCGCGGTCCAGCGAGATCGACAACCGCTCGGCGCCGCGCCGCACATGCCACACGTACACCGTGTCGGGGATCAGCGCGACGCGCGGCCCGGCGGCCAGCATGCGCGCGGTGAAAACGAAGTCCTCGTACGGGTGACGGCCCTCGGGGAAGCGGATCGCGTGTTCACGAAGGAAGTCGGTTCGGTACAGCTTGTTGACGCACAGCGTGTCGTGGACCAGACGGGGCCGCTGGGACGGGTGGGGGATCAGCGCGGGCTCCGCGTACAGGTCGCGCTCCCAGGGGACCTCCCGGCCCGAGGGCAGTTCGCGGCGTACGCACAGCCCCGCCGCGACCTCCGCGCGCTGCACCCGGGCGGCCTCGAGCAGCGCGTCCACGGCGCCCGGCGGCAGCACGTCGTCGCTGTCCAGGAACATCACGTACGGGGCGGTCGCCGCGTCGATCCCGTCGTTGCGGGGGCTGCCGCAGCCGCCGCTGTTCTCCGAGCGGCGTATGACCTTCACGCGCGGCTCATCGGCGGCGAGGCGGTCGAGGAGGTCGGCGCTGCCGTCGGTCGAGCGGTCGTCGACGGCGAGCACCTCCCGGACGGCCGGGCCTTGAGCGAGTGCCGAACGCACCGCGTCCGTCACGTGGTCGGCGTCGTTGTAACCGATGACGACGACAGAGACCTGCGAGTGATGAGGTTTCATGGGATCCACGGGACGAAATCGTAGGGCTTGACAGTAATTTTCCGTTAAGAGGTACTTAGTGTCTGGTCCGGAAGACGACAGGAATCGGGTGCGGGTTCCGCTTCGGGGCGTCGTTTTTCGGTTGATCCGCGACGAGCACGGGAAGACCGGAATGCCAAAGCCGGGTGTAGGAGAGGACTGCCGCGGACGTCAGCAGACCGTTGCGGACGAGCATGAGCAAACAGCCCGTCCAGGTGCTGTCGACGACCTCGCTGTACAGGGCAGGGTAGGCGACGGAGCTGACCGCGGTCGCCGCCGCGACGAGCGCCGCCACCGGGCGCTGCGTGGTGTGCCGCGAGGTCAGGCACACGGCGGCCAGACCGAGCAGCCACACCATGTACTGGGGGCTGATCACCCGGCTCGTCACCGTGAACATCAGCACGGCGGTGAGCGCGGCGTCGTAGGGGGTCGCCGCCGTCCAGTGCCGCGCGCGCACCCGCCACAGCAGCAGGAGCGCGAAGGAGACGGCCGTCAGGGCGAGCGAGAGGGTCGCGACGGTCTGGACGTGGGGGCCCACGAACTCCATCGCCCCGTACTGGTAGCGCACGTTGCCGGGCCAGCCCGCGCGGCGCGCGAAGCCGAGCACCGTGCCGCCGAGCGACTCGATCTGCACGCCCCGGCCGCCCTGCTGGCGCAGGAAGTCGAAGGGGCTGCTGAAGGCCGTGGCGAGGACGGCGAGCAGAGTGACCGCGGTGAGCACCGCCGATGTCCAGGCTTCCCGGGTCGTACGGCCCCGGGGTGTGCCGATGAGGGCGAGCGCGGGCCAGACCTTCACCAGGGCGCCGAGTGCGGCGAACGCGCCGCCCACGCGCGGGGAGCGCTTCAGCGCGAGCAGGGAGACGACGGCGAACGCCGTGACCTGTACGTCGTAGCGGGCGAGCGGAATGTGCAGCAGCAACGGCAGGCCCAGCGTCCACAGTGCCGCGCCGCGCGGACTGCGACCGGGTCTGCTGCCCACGCGCGCCAGGGCCAGCGCGATCACGGCGTCGGCGAGGAGCGTCAGGGCCACGAAGGCGTGCAGGTACGTCAGGCCCGGCAGCAGCCCGGGCGCCAGGAGCACGGGGCCCGCGCCCGGCGGGTACTGCCACAGCCGGTCGCCCGCCGGAAGGGCGCCGTGCGACAGGGTCCCGTACCAGCGGAAGTACAGGTGACTCACCTCGCGGGAGACCCCGCCGCTGCCCAGCACGCGGAGGTCGTCGTGGGCGAGCAGCCACAGCATCAGGGCGCGGGTCGCCACCCAGGCGGCGGCGAGGGGGACGTGGCGGGATCGGCCTCGGGGGTTCAGGTAAGAGCTCATCAAGGCCGGATCGTAAGCCTCTCGGATGCCTCACGAGAGCTGATACCTCATCAAGTGCCAGTGAAGGTCAGCTAATAGTAAGAAATCGGACGTGGGGGTAAGGGTGTTGATGAAACGGTCCGACGCCGGCCGCCAAGAGGCCGCGGCGGTCTCGGCCGAGCCCGTGGCGCGGGTCGTCGCGGTGGTCCTGCCCATGGTCGTCATGCTCGCGCTCGGGCTCTGGAGGCTCGACCGCGGGGGCATGTGGCGCGACGAGGCGGCCACTTACCAGGTCGCGCGGCGCTCGGTCCCGCAGATCTGGCATCTGTTGCACCACGTCGACGCGGTGCACGGCCTGTACTACCTGTTCATGCATCTCGTCCTCGTCCCCGCCCCCGGCGAGGTCGCCCTCCGTCTGCCCTCGGTCGTCGGTGCCACCGCGACCGCGGGCCTCGTCGCCGCCCTCGGGATCCGCCTGGGCAACCCTCGCGTCGGCCTCTGGGCGGGCCTGCTGTACGCGGTCACCCCCCTGGCCGGGCACTTCGCGCAGGAGGGCCGCTCGTACGCCCTCGTCGAGGCCGGGGCGACAGGGGCGACGCTGCTCCTGGTGAGGGCCCTGCGCGGGGGCAGGGGCTGGTGGGCGTACGGCGTGACCGTCGCCGTCACCTGCCTGCTGCACGAGTTCGCCGTACTCCTCCTGCTCGCGCACGGCGCGACCCTGGCGCTGACGCGGACGCCCTGGCGGGTGTGGTGGCGATGGGGCGTCGCGGCGGGGGCCGCGGTCCTCGTCCTGGCGCCGCTCGCGCTCGTCTCGCGGCGGCAGTCGGCGCAGGTGGCGTGGCTGGCGGTGCCGAACCGCGAGAGCGTGGACGACCTGGTGCACGCGTTCCTCGGGCAGGCCCAACTGGTGTTCGTGCCCTACCTGTTCCTGATCGCGCTCGCCCTGTGGCGCCCGTTCGCGCGACGCGGTGAGGTGACCCTTGTGGCGGTCGCCCTGCCGCTGCTGCTGGTTCCGCCGACGGTCCTGATCGCGGTCTCCCGCTTCCGGCCGCTGTACGACGAGCGATATGTGCTGTACGCGATGGCGGGGGCGCCGCTGCTGGCGGCGGCGGGGGCGGACCGGCTGACCCGGCGGGTGTCGCGACTGCCGGGCGCCGCGGCTCCCCGCCTCGTCACCCTCGCCGGTGTCCTCGCCGTCTGTCTGGTCCTCGCCGTCCAGTTCCCCCTGCTCCGCGAGGACCGGGACCCCGACCGCCGTCCCGACAACCTCGCCGCCGTCTCCGCCGTGGCCGGTCGTGAACTACGGCCCGGTGACGCGGTGTTGTACATGCCGTCGCTCGCACGCCGTTCGGCGGTGGCCTATCCGGCGGGCTTCCGCGCGGTGCGGGACGTCGCGCTGAAGACGTCCGCCATAGCGTCCGGGACGCTGTACGGGACGGAAGTGGGCCCGCGCGAACTGCGCAGCCGCCTCGACCGGCTCGACCGGGTGTGGCTGATCTGTGAACCGTTCGTGTTCCGGCGGAACTGGCATCCGGACACCTCGGTCGCGACCGAGGAAACCAAACGCGCCGTACTCGCCGAGGATTTCACCCTGCGCGAGCGGATCGTCCGCAGGGGCGTCACCCTTCGCCTGTACGTACGCCACCGCCAGAACCTGTCCGCACGCCACCGCTAGGAGGCGTCCGCTCCGGCCGCATCGAGGACCGGGGGGTCGAGCGCCGCCGCGTCCAGCGCCGCCGTCAGCCGATCCAGCCGTGCCTGCAACTCCCGGATCTCCTCCAGGTCCGCGCCCGTCGCCGCCGCGATCCGGCGCGGCACCCGCAGCGCGCGCTCGCGCAGGGCCGTGCCCTCGTCCGTGAGGTGGACGTGTACGGAGCGTTCGTCCAGCGCGCTGCGCTCCCGTCGCACCAGCCCGGCCGTCTCCAGCCGCTTGAGCAGCGGAGACAGCGTCCCTGAGTCGAGCCGCAGATGCTCGCCGACCTTCTTGACGGGCAGCTCGCCGTGCTCCCACAGCACCAGCATCACCAGGTACTGCGGGTAGGTGAGCCCGAGGTCCTTGAGGATCACTCGGTAGACGCTCCCGAAGGCGCGCGAGGCGGCGTTCAGGGAGAAGCAGATCTGCTGGTCGAGACGGAGGTAGTCCCCGTCGGACGGGGCCTGGGGGCTCGGCGTCGGCATGGCGGTCATGACTCCAGGATAGCTCTCGCCCGCCATTAAGTTGTGCACAATTGAATTGCGTGCTCTAATTGAGGCCGTGAGGCGGTCGGACCGGCCGCCCCGGCAAGACCTTGACTTGAGAGGGACGGTCTCCATGGACACGCTCTACACCGCTGTCGCCACCGCCACCCACGGCCGCGAGGGACGCGCCGTCAGCTCCGACGGCAAGCTCGACCTCCAGCTGGCCCTCCCGGTGGAGATGGGCGGCAATGGCCAGGGCACCAACCCCGAGCAGCTGTTCGCGGCCGGCTACGCCGCCTGTTTCGCCAGCGCCCTCGGCCTCGTCGGCCGCGCCGCGAAGGTCGACGTCAGCGAGGCCGCGGTGACCGGCGAGGTCGGCATCGGCAAGCAGGGCGAGGGCTTCGGCCTCGCCGTCACGCTCCGCATCGAGCTTCCCGACTCCGTGGACCAGGCCACCGGCCGCAAGCTGGTCGAGCAGGCCCACCAGGTCTGCCCCTACTCCAACGCGACCCGCGGCAACATCCCGGTCGAGCTCGTCGTCGAGTAGTTCGGGAGCGAGCGGTCCGGAGTCGGTCCGCAGGTCGTGACGCCGCCCGGCACCCGCGCCCCGTCAGGGACGCGGGGCTGTGGCGTGTGCGGCTCCGCCGCGTGGGCGCGACCAGTCACAGTCGACCCCGCGCCCTACGAATCACCCGCGGCCTCCTGCCCACCCCGCGGAGCGACCCGCGCGAGCACCTCGCCCGTGCTCCGGCTCCAGTCGACCACCGTCGCCTCCTCCGGCACCCGACGCTCCCGAGTGAGCAGCAGCCACCGCACGTGATAGCGACGGACCACGGCGGCGCGCTCGGTGCGGGTCGACGCGGGGTCGAGATAGCCCCGGACGGCCGCGAGCCGCCGTGCCCGCTCCCGCTCGTCCAACGCCGCGTCCGGCCGCGTGGGCGCGGCGAGGTTCGGGCCGTAGCCCGCGATCAGATGGGCGGCGTAGTACCCGTCGGCGATCACCACCTCGCCGGGCTTGATGTGCCGTGCGGCCCAGTCGTACGTCGGCCAGCGCGGCGGCTGGTCGAAACTCACCGGATCGAGTGAACGCGGTACGACGGCACCGGCCTGCACCGTGAGGAAACCGACGCAGGCGCCGGCGGCCGCCACCGCCCCCAGGGCCCGCCGCCACACCGGCCACGGCCGTGTCGCCGCCAGTTCCACCGCGAGCGCGAACTGCGGTGCCACGAGCGCGAGTCCCAGGATCCTGCCGTAGGTGTAGTGCCCGCTGACCCAGCCGTACGCCACCGCCAGACAGTCCAGCGCGAACATCAGCACCAGCGGGTCCCGCCAGGAGCGCCGCGCCCGCAGCCACAGCGCCGGTACCCCGATCAGCGCCAGCCAGAAGTGCCCGGGCACCCCCTCGTACAGCCGCCGGTACAGCGCGTCCATGCTGTGGTCCCCGGGCAGGGTGAAGACGTCGAAGTACGGCCAGAGGTGGGCGATCATCAGCGCCGCCGCCCCCGTGAGCGCCCAACGGGCCGCCACGGCCGCCCGCCATCCCCGCTGCCATCCGGCCACGAACGCCACCGCTCCGAGCGCCGCCGCGAACGCGGTGATCGGATGGACGAGCAGGATCAGACCGTAGAGGACGCCGAGCCCCTTGTGCCCGGACAGGCCCCGCAGCCCGCTCGGGCCGACGTACCGGACCGGGCCGCCGAGCCCTACCGCGAACGTGGCCGTGAGCGCCCAGGCCCAGAAGGTGAGTCCGATGGCGAACGTCGACGGATAGCCGAGGTTCCCCGCCATCGACATCAGCCCGAGGTAGCCGCTCGACCAGGCCCGCTCGGTACCCCACAGCAGCGCCATCGCGAGCAGCGCGCCCACGGGTGCCCAGGGACGGCGGGGCGCCAGGACGCGGACGAAGCGGCCGATCCCCGTCAGCAGCACCAGCAGGTTCAGCGGGGTCGAGAGGCGGACCACCTCCCAGCCCGCGAGGCCCGTCAGCCGGGCGAAGGCGCCCTGCGCCACGGTGTACGGCGAGTAGTACGGGCTGCCCTCGCCCGGCAGGTCCGCCATCGGATGGGCCGGATGGAGGAGGTTCGCCTTGAGGCGCTCGACGACCGCGGCGTGCTGGCCGAAGTCGCAGCACATCGGCACCCGCCAGGAGGCGAGGCACATCACCATCCAGAACAGACCGCCGAAGACTTGGTAGGGCGTGGGGCGCCTGGGGGTGCCGCCACGCAGTGCGGTCGCGCCGGGGGCGGTCCGTCGGACGAGGAGGCCGACGCCGGCCTGAGCTGTTCGGAGCATTTGTCGTATATGCCCACTGAGATCGGCGGCTTTGCCGAAGTTCACCTCATCGAGCGACTCCGGCGTCCAGCTCCGCGTCCGCCCGAAGGGGTCCCGGCACCGTGTCCAGCCCCTGCACCCGAGGCCGTACGACCTGTTCCAGCAGCAGCGGGAGCCCCACCACCGGCAGCACCCACGCCAGCACGATCAGCCGGTCGCCGTAGATGTCGATGTCGGGATGTCCGGCCTGGTTGAGGACGCCGGTGAGCGCGCCCGCGACCAGGAACACCCCGAAGTCCGGACGCCGCCGCAGCGCGCCCCAGGCCCCGGCCGACAGGGCCGTCAGGAAGAACGGCTCCCAGAGCTCGCGGCGCAGCCACTCCACCCAGAAGTTGACCTCCAGGTCCAGGAACTCCGGCCACGGACGGCTGCGGTCGGGCCGGGAGAAGTGGGCCGTGAGCAGGTCCTGGAGGGACTCCGACTCGGACGGGTAGCCCAGCACCTTCGCCGCGAGCAGGGTGACGGCGACCCCGCAGGCCGCCACCACCCCCACCTCCCGCAACGGCCGTGCGAGCCTGCGCAGCGGTTGCCGTAGCCCGCCGCGCCGGACGCCCAGCACCGCGCAGGCGCCCGCCAGGCACAGCCCGAGGAACAGCGCCTGCGAGTGCTTGACGGCGAAGAGCGCGGCCAGGGACCCGCCGACCAGCGCGGTCGCGGCCCGCGTCCGGCCCTGAAGGGCGAGTGCGCAGCCCCACAGCGCGGCCAGTGTCAGCGCCAGCAGCAGACCCTCGGTCATGGGCCGCATGGCGGTCGTGCCGCACGGCAGGACGTAGAAGAGGACCTGTCCGGTCAGGGCCGCGACGGTGGGGGCGCGCAGGGTGCGCAGCACCAGGAAGGCGAGTACGCCCCCGGCGACCGCGATGAGGACACTCGACGTCCACAGGCCCCACTTCACGCCGAGAACGGTGATGAAGGGGACCAGGAACGCCGGATATCCGGGCCGCGCCTCGAAGATTCGCATGAAGCGCGGCGGTATGAACGGCACGGTGTGGCCCGTCGTCTGCCCGGCGCTCAGCCGCTTCGACACCCACCCCCACTGGTCGCGCCGGCACTCCTCGACGACCTGCCGGGCGGGGCTCGGCTCACGGAAGTGGACGACGTCGACGCTCTGGTCGCGGCGCGCGATGGACGCCAGGCCGGCGCAGGCGTAGTCGATGGTGGCCGCGGCCGCCTCGTGCTTGCTCGCGCCGCGCAGACTGAGCGCGTACGAGAGGTAGTTCTTGGTGTCGGGAGTGTCCCGGCCGGTGACGTTCGCGAGCTGGAGCAGGGCGAAGACGGCGGCCAGGGCGAGAACCCAGAACCGGGGCGCACGCGGCTTCGTGAACAGGCCGACGACGGTCATGAGGGCCCTCACGACGATGTGAGGGCGTCGTGTCCCGCCTGCGCGGGCACCACCGCCACCGGCACCGGGCCCTCGAAGCGCTCGCCGAGCATCAGCGTCCGTACCACCCGCTCGGCGGCCCGCCCGTCGTCGAACGCGCAGAACCGCGCCCGGAACCCGGCCCGCAGCCGTGCCGACTCCTGGTCGTGCCAGGACCCGGACGCGAACAGCCGCGCGAGCTCACGGTAGGAGCCCGTCACATGGCCCGGCGCGTCGGCCGTGATGTCGAAGTACGCGCCCCGGCTCGCGGCGTAGGCGCCCCAGTCGTCCGCGTGGATCACGATCGGCCGGTCCAGGTTGGCGTAGTCGAACATCAGGGCCGAGTAGTCCGTGACCAGCACGTCGGAGGCGAGCATCAGGTCCTCGACGTGCGGCTCGTCGGTCGCGTCGAGGACGACACCTCGCCGGTGCAGCTCCGACAGGCCCATCCCGCGCGAGGGGCCGTCCGTGAGGGAGGGGTGCAGCCGTACGAGGAGGGTGTGGCCCTCGCCGAGGTCGTCGGCGAACCGGGCCAGGTCGATGCGGTCGACGAGCCCGCCGCGGACGTAGTCGCGGCGTGTCGGCGCGTACAGCACCACCCGGTGGTCGGCCGGGATGCCGAGGCGGGCGCGGACCGCCGCACCGTGCTCGGGGCGCGCCCGTACGAGGACGTCGTTGCGGGGGCTGCCGGTGCGCAGCGAGGTGAAGTGGCAGGGGTAGGCGCGGTCCCAGACCAGTTCGGAGTGGCGGTTGGCGACCAGGCTGTAGTCCCAGCGGTCGGCGCGGCGCAGCATCTGCGGCACGTCGAAGCCGTGCCGGGCGCCGGGCTTGTCGAGCAGGTCGGCTCCCATGTACTTCAGCGGGGTGCCCTGGTGGGTGTGCACATGGACGCTGCCCTCGCGCTTGACCTGGGTGCCGGGCCAGTTGACGTTGTTGATCAGGTAGGTGGCGCGGGCGGTGACCCGGCGGTGGCCGAGCGAGTCCGGCAGGACGTACTCGACGCCGGGCGGCAGCAGCGGCACCTGGTCCCCGCGCACCACCCACACCCCCCTGATGTGCGGGGCGAGTTCACGCGCCGCGTGGTAGATCGCGCCCGGGTCGCCGAGCACACCGCGGTGCGAGAACGCCGAGTACACCGCGAGGTCCGGGTCCAGCGGCCGGCGTTCGTGCACCGCGGACCAGCCGCTCTTGACCCTGGTCGCCGCCGCCTTGCGCACCTGCAGCCGGCGCCGCCCGAGCTCCGCGCCGAGACGGCCGGACTGCCGCCGGGCGAGGTAGGCCACGTAACCGTCCTGCAGCACGCGCAGTTCACGCGGCACCGGGCCGCCGTCCTGGTGCTTGCGGAAGAGCGCGGCCGTACGCCGGAAGAACTCGTCCTTGTCGGACGCGGGCAGCCGGTCCGGCTTGGCGAGGATGTCGAGACAGTGCTCGCCCATCTTGCGGTGCAGATACGGGCGCCAGCTCGACAGCTGTGGGCGGGAGTCGACGAAGGCGAAGACCCGCTCGTACTGGTCGTGGATGTCGAAGTGCCCCCGGCTGGTGGTGGACAGGATGTTGCCCTGGCGGCGCTGCCGGTAGTTCAGACAGATCCGGTCCAGGGTGGCGATCCGCTCCGCGCTCAGCATGACCGGGAAGGTCCAGGGGGTGTCCTCGTAGTAGCCGGGCGGGAAGGTGAAGCCCTCCCGCCCGACGAACGCACGGCGGTAGACCTTGTTCCACACGACCATCAACAGGTCGAGGATCTCCGGGTGTTCGGCGGCCGTGAAGCAGCCGTCGCCGCCCTCGGCCAGCACCTGCGCGAGGACGTTGCGGCGTGTTCCGCCCCACCAGTAGGTGCGCGCGTAGTCGAAGACCAGCACATCGGGGTCGGCGGTCTCCTCGAGGCGGTCGGCGATGGCACGCAGGGCACCCGGCGTGAGGGTGTCGTCGCTGTCGAGGAAGAGGAGGAAGTCCCCCGTCGCGAACGGCATCCCGGCGTTGCGGGCCCGGCCGAGGCCCACGTTCTGCGGCAGGTGCAGCACCCGCAGGCGCGGGTCGCGGGCCGCGTACTCGTCGAGGATCGCGCCGCAGCCGTCCGGTGAGCAGTCGTCGACCGCGATCACCTCGATGTCGGTGTACGACTGCCCCAGGACCGAGTCGAGACACTCGCGCAGAAAGCCCTGCACCTTGAAGACGGGGACGATGACGCTGAAGCGGGGCACGTCAGCTCCTCACAAGGGTGGACGCGGCCGGGGCCGGAAGGCGTTCGAGGAGGGGGATCACCGCGGGGATCGCCTCGGGCGGCTGGCCCAGCAGCACTCTGCGGACCACCCGTTCGGCGGCCTGCCCGTCGTCGAACTGGCAGAAGCGCTCACGGAACGCGGCCCGCAGGGCCCGCGAGGAGTCGTCCGCGTAGGTGCGGTCGCGAAAGGCCCCCGCGAGCTCCCCCGGGGTGCGCACCACCGGGCCCGGCGGTGCCTCCATCAGGTCGAAGTAGACGCCCCGCGTCTCCCGGTAGATCTCCCAGTCGTCCGCGTACACGACGATCGGGCGGTCGAGGTTGGCGTAGTCGAACATGATCGACGAGTAGTCCGTGATCAGCGCGTCGGCGGCCAGACAGACGTCCTCCGAGGACCGGTGCCGGGTCACGTCGATGATCCGGCCGCTGCTTCTGCCCCTGCCCTCGTCGTAGAAGTAGTGGGCGCGCAGGAGCACGACGAACTCGTCGCCGATCTCCTCGCAGAAGGCCTCCAGGTCGAGCCGGGACTCGAAGCCGGTGCTGTAGTCACGGTGCGTGGGCGCGTAGAGGAGGGCGGTCCTGCCCTCGGGGACGCCCAGCCGGGCGCGGACGCGGGCCACGTCGTCGGCGGCCGCCGTGTAGTAGACGTCGTTGCGCGGATAGCCGTACTCCAGCGTCTCGTACGTGCCGGGGAAGGCCCGCTCCCACATCTGGGTGGAGTGCCGGTTGGAGGAGAGGTTGTAGTCCCAGCGGTCCACCCGGGCCAGCAGCTTGGCGAAGCTGCCGGTCGCGGCGGCCACGATCGGATACGTCGATTGGTCGACGCCCATCGTCTTCAGCGGCGTGCCGTGCTGGGTCTGGAGGTGCACGCTGCCGGGCCGCTTGACGACACCGTCCGCGAAATTGGCGTTGTTGATCAGGTACTTGGCACGGGCCAGCACCTCCCAGGCGCGCGGGCTGCCGATCACCGCGTGGTCGACACCGTCCGGGACCTGGTCCACCGCGTCGGCCTCGACCAGGAACACCGAGCGCAGATGCGGGGCGAGTTCGAGGGCCTTGGCGTGGATCGCGGCCGGACTGCAGGCGTAGCCGCGCCCCCAGTACGCGCAGTACACGGCGAGGTTCTCGTCGAGGGGAAGGCGCAGCCGCGCGGCGTACAGCGCACGGGCGTTCAGCAGGCGGGAGAGCGGCAGCTTCCCCCAAGTGCTCGACCTCGCCCGGCCGGGGGAGACCCCCGTCCCCGCCCTCGTCATCCGCCGGCTGACGCCGCGCAGCGCGCGGAACGCGCTGTACGCCCCGGCCGCCAGGAGCCGGTACTGCACCCCGATCCGGCCCGGCGGCGGCCGGAACCCGGCGGGCCGGTGGCGCCGGTAGAGCCGGCCCGCGCGCCGGAAGAAGGCCCGGCGCCGGTGCGGCGGAAGCCGCTTCGGATGGGCCGCCGACTTCAACACCACCGTGAAGAGGTCACCGAACAGCGCCCGTGACCGCTCCACGGACAGCCCCCGCTCGGCCGCCCGGGTCAGCACCAGGTCGACCTGGTCGAGGAGCTGGAACTGGTGCTCGCCCGGCGTGTTCAAGCGGCTGCCCTGCCGGCGCAGCCGATGCCGTACGACGGTCTGGCGCAGCACCGCGACCCGCTCGGCGGCCACCGTCACCAGGCCGCCCCAGCCGAGATCCGTGAAATGTCCCTGGGGGAAGGTCAGGCGCCGCTCACGCAGGAACGCCCGGCGGTAGGCCGCGCTCCACGCCGGAAGGCCCGCCCCGGTCAGCCGCGGCGCCCGGTCCGGGGTGAACACCCCCTCCGGAGTCCTCGGGAGCGGCGGTGTGCTGGTCCCGACGTCCCACCAGTGGACGCGTTCGTGCCCGAAGTAGAGGACGTCCACCTCCTCGGGCTCCTCCTGGAGTCTGTGGTCCAGGGTGGCCAGCGCGCCCGGCATCAGGACGTCGTCGCCGTCGAGGAAGAGCAGATACGTGCCGCTCGCCGCCCCGATCCCGGTGTTGCGTGCCCCGCTCAGTCCGTCCGTGGGCGGCGAGTGGACCGGGGCGACCCGGGAGTCCCGTGCGGCGTACCCGGTGGCCACCTCGCTCGCCGGGGAGTCCGGCCCGTCGCAGACCGGGATCACCTCGAAGTCGCCGAAGGACTGGTCGAGGACCGAGTCCAGTGCGAGGGCCAGTCGCCCGGCGACTCCATGGGTGGGGACGATGATGCTGAAGCGGGGCATTCTGCTCTTTCTCTGCTTACTTCTCTGGGCTTACTTCTCTGGTTGCTTCTCGGGTCCCGGTGCGGGGTGGCTTCGCCGGGCGCCGATGGGTGTCAGCGCCCGGGCCGCCCGGCGGGGCGCCAGGTGACGGGTCTCGTCGGTGTGGGCCGGGAGGGGCTGGAGGGCATGCCTGCTCCGGTTCAGAGGGTCTCGGCGACAGGGACGGCGGTGACGGGCGCGGCGGCGGGCGCGGGCACGGTGGCCAGGTGCGTCACCGGGCGCGCCGCGGCGGCCGACGGGACCGGGTGGCGCTGCGTGGGCGGCAGCACCCGCGGCAGCCCGCCGCTCTCGCCCAGCACGACATGGCGTACGACCCGCTCGGCGGCGCGCCCGTCCTCGTTCGGGCAGAACCGCTCGCGGAACGCGGTGCGCAGTTGGGTCGAACGGGAGCCGCGCCAGTGGCCGGTCGCGAAGATGTCGATCAGCTCGTCCTCGCTGCGCGCGACCGCGCCCGGCGGGAAGGCGCGCAGGTCGAAGTAGGTTCCCCGGGACGCCTGGTACGCCTCCCAGTCGTCCGCGTGGATCACGATCGGCCGGTCCAGGACCGCGTAGTCGAACATCAGGGACGAGTAGTCGGTGACCAGCGCGTCCGAGGCCAGGCAGAGGTTCTCGACGCTCGGGTGGTCGGAGACGTCGATGAGCCGGGCCCCGGAGTGTGCGCTCAGCGCGGCCGCGTACGAGTGGTGGGCGCGGGCCAGCACGACGAACCGGGGGCCGAGCCGGCGCAGGACGCGCTCCAGGTCCAGGGCCAGGCGCTGGGTGCGGCGGTAGTCGCGGTAGGTCGGCGCGTACAGGAGGGCGACCGTGCCCTCGGGGATGCCGAGGGACTGGCGCAGCCGGGTGACGTCCGTCGAGGTCGCCCGCTGGAACACGTCGTTGCGGGGGAGGCCGTACTCCAGCGTCGTGTACGAGGCGGGGAAGACGCGCTCCCAGACCAGGGTGGAGTGGCGGTTGCCGGACAGGCAGTAGTCCCACTTGTCGGCGCTGCGCAGCAGCTCGGCGAAGTCGGTGTCGCGGGCGGCCGCCGGGCGGTCCTGGAGGTCGAGCCCCATGTACTTGAGCGGGGTGCCGTGCTGGGTCTGGATCATGATCTGGCCGGGGCGCTTGACCAGCCGGCGGTCGAAGTTGACGTTGTTGACGAGGTACTTGGAGCGGGCGAGCGCCGTCCAGTACGCCGTCGTACCCGGCCGCAGACGGCGCGTCGAGGCCGGGATCGTGTGGTGGTGCTCGGGGTGCGCGATCCACGCCGTACGGATGTGCGGGGCGAGAGCGCGGAACGCGGACTCCAGGGCGCCCGGGTTGCAGCCGTGGCCGCGCCCCCAGTAGCTGGAGAAGACGGCGCGGTCGGCGCGCAGCGGCAGCCGGAGCTGGACCCGGTAGTGGAACTGGAGGGCGCCGCCGCGGACCTTGCGCAGCAGTCCCTTGACACGGCGCAGGGCCTTCTTGTGGGCGCTCGTGGCCAGGGCCAGCAGACGGTACGTGCGGTGGTTGCCGAGCCGGACCAGGGCGTGCCGGAGGCGGGTGCGGGGGCGGACGGGGGCGCCCGGCGTGCGGTAACGGCGGTAGTGGGTACGGGCCTTGCGCAGGAACTCGGCGCGGGTGCCGCGCGGCAGCCGGCCCCGCTTGGAGAACACCGTCGAGAGGTGGTCGACCATGCGGCGGAACAGGACCGGGCGCCAGCGCGCCAGCTCCGGGTGCGCGTCGAGATGCGCGAAGACCCGGTCGTACTGCTCGAAGATGTCGAAGTGACTGCGGCTGCTGGTGCCGAGGATGTTGCCGCGGCGGCGCTGGCGGTAGTGCACACAGACCCGGTCGAGCGTCGCGATCGTCCGGGCGGAGATCAGCGCCGGGTAGGTCCAGGGGGTGTCCTCGTAGTAGCCGGGCGGGAAGGCGAGGCCCTCGCGCTCGACGAACTCCCTTCGGTACGCCTTGTTCCACACCACCATCAGCACCCTGAGCAGCCCCGGCCGGTCGTCGAGCCGGAAGGGCGCGGGCCCTCGCTCGCTGAGCTGATCCGCGAAGCGGTTGCGGACGATGTCCCCGTTCCAGTACGTGCGCGCGTAGTCGTAGACCAGGACGTCCGGTTCGGCGGTGTCCTTCAGCCGGTCGGCGATCGCGCGCAGGGCGTCCGGGGTGAGGGTGTCGTCGCCGTCCAGGAAGACCAGGTAGTCGCCGGTCGCGTGGTCGAGCCCGGCGTTGCGGGCGAGGCCGAGGCCCACGTTCCGAGGCAGGTGGACGGGGCGGACCCGGGAGTCGCGGGCGGCGAACTCGTCGACGATCGCGCCGCAGCCGTCGGGCGAGCAGTCGTCGACGGCGATCAGTTCGAGGTCCGGAAAGGACTGCTCCAGGACGGATTCGAGGCATTCGTGGAGGTACGCCTGAACCTTGTACGCGGGGACGATGACACTGAACCTGGGCAACGGACATCCATGGGTCGGCTCGGGCATACTGCCCGGCAACGGCCGAAGGGGTGACTTGGTTACGCCAGATGTGGCATACGGGGGAAACCCCGGGTGAACGCCGAGGGGCGAACCGGCATCCGGCCCGCCCCTGATGTGGTTGTCCGTCCGGCTACTTCACCGCGCCCGCCATCACCCCGGACACGAACTGCCGTTGGAACGCGAAGAACACGGCCAGCGGGATGACCATCGAGATGAAGGCGCCGGGCGCCAGCACGTCGATGTTGTTGCCGAACTGGCGCACCTGGGTCTGGAGCGCGACCGTGATCGGCTGGCTGCCCGCGTCGGAGAACACCAGCGCGACCAGCATGTCGTTCCACACCCACAGGAACTGGAAGATGCCGAGCGAGGCGATCGCGGGACCGCCGAGCGGCATCACGACCCGCAGGAACAGGCGCAGTTCACCCGCGCCGTCCAGCCGGGCCGCCTCCAGCAGCTCCCGGGGGATCTCCGCGAAGAAGTTCCGCAGCAGGAACACCGCGAAGGGCAGGCCGAAGCCCACGTGGAAGAGGATCACCCCGAAGATCGTGCCGAAGATGCCGATCTTGCCGAAGAGTTCGGCGATCGGGATCAGCGCCACCTGCACGGGCACGACCAGCAGACCGACCACCGCCAGGAACCACCAGTCGCGGCCCGGGAACTCCATCCAGGCGAAGGCATAGCCCGCGAGCGCGCCGATGACGACGACGAGGACGGTCGCCGGGACGGTGATCAGCACCGTGTTCCCCAGCGAGCTGGTGATGTCGCCGTTCTCCAGGAGCTTCTGGTAACTGTCCACGGTGAGCTGGGACGGCTCGCTGAAGACCTTCCACCAGCCGGACGCGCTCATGTCCTCCGGTGTGCGCAGCGAGGACAGCAGCAGCCCGATCGTCGGCACCAGCCAGAACAGGCCGACAAGCAGGAGGAAGACCCGGACGATCCCGCCGCTGACACCGCTCGCGAGCCGGGAGCCGAGCGACTGCCTGGCCTTGACGGCGGTGACGGGCGCGGTCTTCGTGAGACCGTCGACATGAGTGGTCATCGTCGTACCTCCCGCCGCAGACGACGCACGTTGAACCACACCACCGGGATCACGAGCAGCAGCAGGAACACGGCGATCGCGCTCGCGATGCCCGGCTGGTCCTCGGAGAAGCCCTTCCGGTACAACTCCAGGGCCAGCACGTTCGCGTCGTCCTGGGACGAGCCCGGCGGGATGATGAAGACCAGGTCGAAGACCTTCAGCACATTGATCATCAGCGTGACGAGGACGACGGCGAGGACGGGCGCGAGCAGCGGCACGGTGACTCTTCGGAATACCTGCCACTCGTTCGCGCCGTCCACCCGTGCCGCTTCGAGGAGTTCACGCGGCACACCCGCGAGCCCCGCCGCGATGAGCACCATGGCGAAGCCGGCCCACATCCAGACGTACGCGCCGATCACGGCCGGGGTGACGAGCGACGGGCCGAGCCAGTCGACGCCGTTGTACGGCTCACGGAAGTTGCTGGCCGGAAGCCGCAGTCGAGCCCCGTCCGCCTTCTCGGAGAGCGTGAAGGTGCCGTCGCCCCGCACCTTCGCCGAATCGACGACCTTGCCGTCCTTCACCGCCTCGATCCTCATCCCCACATAGCCGAGTTCGCCCGGGTCGACCTGGCCGAGCCTGCCGACGCCCTTGCCCCGGGTGAAGTCCTGCCAGGCGGTGCCGGTGACCTTGCCGGGCTCGGACGGGGCCTGCGCGGCCCTCTTCGCGTCGCTCGGCATCTTGTCGGGGGCGACCCCGACGAGGGGAAGGGTGACGGACTGCCCGGCGTGCACGGCCTGTTGCGTGATGAACCCGCCCTTTTCCGCCCGGAGCGGCGACTGCCGTCCCGGATGGGCCTTCGGGAACGCCGACGACTCGGCGAAGGTGTCGTGCACCCCCACCCAGACCGCGTTCGCGACCCCCTTGTCCGGGTCCTGGTCGTACACCAGCCGGAAGATGATCCCCGCGGCGAGCATCGAGATCGCCATCGGCATGAAGACGACCAGCTTGAACGCCGTGCCCCAGCGGACCCGTTCGGTCAGGACCGCGAAGACGAGACCGAGCGCGGTCGCGACGGTGGGCGCGAACACGACCCAGATGACGTTGTTCTTGAGGGCGGTACGGATGCCGTCGTCGGTGAACAGGGCCTTGTAGTTGTCGACTCCGGCGAAACCGTCGCCGGACTGGTTGAGGAAGCTGCGGATCAGCGAGTACCCGATCGGGTAGACCACGAGCGCGCCGAGCAGCATGAGGCAGGGCAGCAGGAACAGCACCGCCACGGTCCTGCGGGTGCCGGTCACGCTTTTGCGTGTACGGGCCGGAGGAACCGGTGGGGTTCCTCCGGCCGTTGCCGACGTCATCGCCGGATCAGCTTCCGCTGCCGTACGCCGCCGCCGCGTCCTTCTCCAGCGTCGCCTGGGTGCCGGCGACGTCGGTCGGGTTCTTCAGGAAGTCCTGGAGGTCCTTCCACTCACCCTTGCCGGGCGTGCCGCCGAAGGCCTGCGGGGCCTGGTCGGACATGTCGAAGCGGAAGTCGTCGCCCGACGCGATCAGGGACTTGGCGATCTTCTGCTGCACCGGGTTCGGGTACGCCGAGTTCGGCACGTTCTTGTTGGGGGAGAGGTAGCCGCCCAGCTTCGCCTGGATCGTCGCCGCGTCCGGGGAGGCCAGGAAGGTGGCCAGCGCCTGCGCCGCCTTGGAGTCCTTGAGGATGACGGCCGCGTCGCCGCCGGACACCACGGGTGCCGTGCCGCCCACGGCCGGGAACGGGAACACCTTCGCGTCCGTGCCCACCTGGGCCTTGGTCTCACCGATGTTGACCTGTGCGAAGTCGCCCTCGAAGACCATGCCCGCCTTGGGCTGGTCGCCGCCGGTGAAGGTCTGGGTCACGGAGCCCGGGAACTCCGTCTGCAGGGCGCCCTTCGCGCCGCCCGCGATGTAGTTCTTCTTGCCCCAGATCCCGGCGAGGGTGGTGAGGGCCTGCTTGACGGACGGATCCGTCCACTTGATCTTGTGCTGGCTCAGCTGGTCGTACTTCTCCGGGCCCGCCTGGGAGAGATACACGTTCTCGAACCAGTCGGTGAGCGTCCAGCCGTCGGCGCCGCCGATGGAGAACGGGGTGACACCGGAGTCGTAGACCGTCTGCGCGGTGGTCAGCAGGTCCTGCCAGGTCCCGGGTTCCTTCGCGCCCGCGTTCTCGAAGACCTTGGCGTTGTACCAGATCAGCGACTTGTTGGCGGCCTTGTAATACACGCCGTACTGCTTGCCGCCCACCTTGCCGATGTCCTGCCAGCCCTGCGAGTAGTTCTTGGCGAGCTCGGCCAGGGCCTCGGGGCCCAGGGGCTTGGCCCACTTCTTGTCGACGGCCTGTTTGATGGCGCCGGGCTGCGGGAGCAGCGCGACGTCCGGCGGCTGGCCGCCCGCGATCTTCGAACCGAGGAAGTTGATGATCGGGTCCTGGGCCGCCACGAAGGTCACCTTCGCGCCGGTGCGCTTCTCGAACTCCGCGAGGACCTTCTTGAAGTTCTTCTGCTCGTCGCCGGTCCACACGGCGGCGACTTCGAGGCTCGCGCCGTCGAGCTTGGGGAGGGTGACGGTGTCGCCGCTGCCACTGGGACTGCTCGTACCGCCGTTGTCGTTCTTGTCCTTGCCGCCGCCACACGCGGTGAGGGCGAGGGCGCCGACGACGAAGACGGCTGCGGCGGCCTGTACGGCCCTGGGTGACCTGCGGTTCCGTGCGGCTCTGGGTGACCTGTGCGTCGAGTGATTGGGCGACCTGTGCGTACGAAGAGCTCTGTCCATCACTGCCCCGTTCTCGTTCCTCGTCGAACGTCCGGCGCTGTCCCGTGCGCTCTGGTCTACGCCGGGGCATCGAGGGCGGCAAGAGCGCCTGCGCTGTCAAGTGGGTGATCGTGACTGGGTCGTGACGTGGTCGGCTGTGAGAACGCGGTGCGAACTCCGTGCGGTGGCCGGTGGGGTGAGGAGACGGCGGTCGGTGGGGCTGGGAGAGATGGAAGATATGAACGCCGGGTGATGGCCGGTCAGCCGGGCGGGGTGGAGCGGACCGTGCCGTCGAGGGGGCCGTCGGTACGGGTGCCCTCGATGACGGCGGCGTCGGTGAAGGCGCCGTCGGTGAGGACGGGCACGGTCGTACTCGCGTCCACCTCGACCGCGATCGCCACGTCGTCGGCGAAACCGCTTCGGGCCAGCTCCAGGGCGGAGGAACAGGCGGCCACGGCGCCGGCCGCGTCAGGGGTCGCGGTGAAGGCGGCCCGTACGGCGGCGGCCTCGGGCGACAGCGGTCCGGTGCCGCCCGTCGCCTGGAGCGCGGCGATGACCGCTCCGGCCCCCAGCAAGTCCTCCAGCCCGGGCCGCAGACTGCCGTCCGGCCAGCGCTCGCCCGAGGCGATCACGGCGAGTGACCGTTGCGGTGTTCCATAACCATGGAGGGCCAGCCACCGGCCGACGGCCGACGCGTTGCGCAGACAGCCCGCGACCACCGCCGATCCGCCCGCCGCCGCGGCGATGGCGGACCCGTTGGGCGAGGGCAGTACGAGCCGGGGGGTGAACGGGGCCCGCCGGAGCGCGGCGGGGGACAGCGACCAGGGAGCGTCCGGGGTCACCGCCCGCCGCCCGACCGCCAGTTCCGCGGCGTTGCTCCGGGCGAAGGCGGACGCCGACTCGTCCCGCCAGGCATAGGGGTGGACCCGGGTCCCCGCCTCGACGGCGACGCTCACCGAGGTGGTGAACGACAGCACGTCCACCACCACGAGACACGCGACGTCGGCCGCGAGCCGCTCCGCCCCGGCGGCCCCCCATTCGAACCGGACTCCGTACTCCCGCTGCAGATACCAGTCACTCATGAGGGCGGAGTCTCGCGCACGTTCCTTCGAAGTGCGCGCACGGACACGTCCTACAGCAGAGACGGCACCTCCACCGCGGCCACCGACCTCGCCGCCCGCTCCAGCGCGCTGGCCAGCAGGGCCAGGTCCGTGGGTCCGTTGCCGAGTTCGCGGACGGGGCGGCGGGCCGGGGGGTCGCCCATGCGGTGCCATTCGAGGGGGACGACCGTGGGGCGGAGGGTGGCCGTGCGGGGGATGCGGCCCGTGACCCGGCCGGCCTGGAAGGGCGTGAGGCGGCCGTCCGGGGTGGACAGGCGGCCACGGCCGGGGGCGGGTTCGTCCGCACCGGGGGACACCGGGTCGAGGGCGATGCGCAGGGAGGCGGCGCGGCCCAGTTCGGTGCTCGCCGTGCGGCCGTCGTCCGCGGCGGCGGCCACAAGGTGCACGCCGAGGCGGTCGCCCTCGCGGGCGACGGCCTCCAGAGCCCGTACGACCGAACCGGCCGCAGGCCGTCCCGGAGATCCCAGCGCCGGGGAGAGCAGCGCGTCCAGGTCGTCGATGATGACGACGAGACGGGCCAACGGGGGGCCCGGATCCGTGCGTTCGCGGGCAGCCGCCGGGCGCAGCCGCAGGGTCGAACTGGGGGGCGTGTCGAGGTCCGCGGCACCGGAGGAGGAGGCGGAGCCGGGCTTCGCTCCCGGGGCGGGTTTGGGTGTGCGCTGGGCGACCATCCGGCCCGACACCTCGCCGCGCGTGTGCCACTCCGCGAAGCCGAGCCGGCCCAGGAGCTCGGCCCGCCGCTTCAGCTCGGCGCTGAGGGACTGGGCGAACTCCCGCATCCGTACGGGGTCGTTGGCGGTGAGGTGGGTGGTGACGTGGGGCAGGTCCGTACACACCCGCAGCCCCTCGGCCCCTTGGGCGGTGCCGTGGCCCCCGGTGCTGTCCCGCCCGTCCATCAGCACGATCCCGAGCCGGTCGGGGCGCTCCGCGGCGGCCAGGGACGCGGCGATCGCGCGGAGCAGCTCCGTACGACCGCTGCCGGGCGGGCCCTCGATCAGCAGGTGCGGGCCCTCGGCGGGGAGGTCCACGGCGACCGGGCCGCGCGGGCCGGCGCCGAGGACGGCCCGGCCGCGGCCGCCAAGAGCCTCCGTGTCGTCCGCCGCGTCCGCCCAACGGGCCATGAGTGACGCCGGGGTGGCCCGGGCCAGTCCCAACTCGTCCAGCAGACGGGCCGCTTGGGGGAGCGGCGCGGACACACGCGCGTGGCGGTCGGCGTGTGTGCCGTCCGTGCGAAGGGGGGCGAGGGCGCGCGCGAAACGCTCCGCCCAGGCCGGTGACACCGCGTCCACCGCGGCGACCGTGCCGTGTCCCACGGGCCCGCTGGATCCCACCCGCATCAGGCGCAGCGCCGTCGCCACGTCCCCGCTGAGCAGTGCGACCGCCCCGCACTCCCGGAACGCCGGTGACGCCGCGCAGGCCGCCTCGTACGTCTCCGTCACCGGGGACGAGGGCGACGCCGACGCCGTCTCGGCCAGACACACCACGTGGATCCCGGCCCGTGGGCCCTCGTGCGTCAGCCGCAGCACCGCCTCCCGCACATCGGCGCCTCCGGGATCCCCGTCCACGACGAGCACGGTGAAGGGCCCCTCGAAGTCCCGGTCCGCGCCCGTCGGGCCCTCGTCGCGGGCCCAGGACGGGCGCCGCGCGCCGCCCCGCGCGTCCACGGGAGCGCGATCGGCCTTGTCGTACGCGCCCCGGGTGCCGCCCGCTTCCGTCAGGTGGTCCTCCAGGCGGCGCAGGAGCTCGTCCGTGCGGGCCGTCGCCTGTTCACGGTCGTAGGCGAGGAGGAGGCGGCAGTCCTGGCCGTGGGTGGGGCGCAGATGCGGGAGCCAGCCGAGCCAGGACCACTCGGTGGTGCGCTCCTCCACCGTGCGGGAGCGGTCCGCGCTGATCAGAACGATGTCGAGGGCGTCGGGGGAGTGCAGCGCGGCGAGCTGGGCGACCACCGAGCGGGCCAGCCCGGCCAGCCGGGTGCGCGGCCCCGCCAGGCCCAGCGAGCCGACCTCCCGCAGGCCCGCGGTCACCGGCACGGCGGGCACCAGGCCCGAACCGTCGGGCGCCGCCCGGTCGGCCGTGCCCAGCCGCACCGTCAGCGTCTCCGGGTGGCCCGGGCCGCGCTCCCACAGCCGCGGTCCCGGGCCCAGCGCGGTGAGCAGCAGCGTCGCGGGGTCGGGCCAGCTCTCCGGGGCCCGTGTGGGCAGCGAGGCCGCCAGGAACTCTGCCGCCCCGTCGTCCCCGTCCGTGTCGTACGGATCCCCCGGACCGGCGCCCGGCAGCTCACCCCTGCCGCCGGTCAGCCGACGCGCCCACGCGCCGATTCCGCCTCGCCTGCGCACTTCCGGCGATATGTCGGTGCCCCGCGTGGGGGTGCCTTTGCGGGTGCCCGGCTCGGGGCGGGCCGAGGCGTGGGCGGTGGCGCCACCCGCCGACGGGTCGGGGCCGGACGGCCGCGCGGGCCTGTTCTCGATGCGGGGCGCCCGGCCCTGCCCGGGCACGACAGGGCCGTGCTCCTGCGCTTCGGGGACGCCGTCCGAGGCTCCCCACTCCGCCGCTCCGAAGCCGTGATGTGTGTCACCGGCGGGCGGGACGGGCAGCGCTCCGGCACCGGAGGCACCCCCTACGCGCGTGTGGGGCACGACAGGGGCGGACGGGGCGGCGGAGGCGGCAGGAGCAGCGGAGGACGACGAGGGTCCGGGGTCGGCGGGCGGCTTCGGGCGGGTGTCCGTACCGGTGGCTGTACCGGTGGCCGTGGTCACCCGGACGTGGCCCTCCCCGTCGGGCGTCGTGCCCAACGGGTCCGTGCCGTCGGGCGGAGCCAGTCGCAGGGCGGACTCGCCGACGCGCAGGAGCGCGCCCTGCCCGAAGCGGACCGGGCGGGTGCCGACGTGGGCGCCGTCCAGCGTCGTGCCGTTCGTGGAGCCCAGGTCGGTGACCGAGACGCGGCCCTCGGGGGTGACCGTGACCGCGCAGTGCAGGCGGGAGACGTCGGGGTCGTCCAGTGGGACGTCCGCGTCGGCGGAGCGGCCGATGTCGATCCGGCCGCCGTGCAGCAGGTGGACGCCGCCCGCGTCGGGGCCCGCGACGACATGGAGCTGGGCCGCGACCCCGTCCACGTCCGGACCGGGTTCGGCGGGACAGCCCAGGGACAGCACGGCGCCGTCGGTCAGCGGCGGCTCGCCCAGCGTGCAGCGCTGGCCGTCGAGGCGCTCCGCGCCCGCGTACAGCACGACGGGACCTCCGCCGAGCTCTCGGCCCCGGTCGTGCTGGCCCGCGCCCTCGCCGCCGACCGCCGAGGCCAGACCCGCCGCCACCGCCGCCAACGCCGTCCCGGCGGGAGCGGTGACCAGCACATCGCAGGCCGCGGCCCGCCCCCGCGGCTCCGAGGGCGAGCCCAGCGGGTCTACGACGGTCAGCCGGATCTGCATCGCCGCCAGCGGTCCCTTCCGCGCAGGCGCCCGCGAGGAGGGCGAGGCTGCGCCGCGGTCCCCCACCGCAGAATCCCCCACCGCACACGGGCACGTCGGCCAGTACTGAAGGCATCCTCGCACCTGTCACTGACAACACGCCCGCCGCCCACCGGCAAGTGATCTTGATTGGTCGGCTCTGCCCGTAAAAGTGCCTGACCAGTGCCCGACCGGTGCCCGCTTGAGATCGGTCACGTCGCCCCCGCGGGCGCTGTCCGGCAACCAACCGCCGAATGCGAGCGTCTTCCCATCGAACATGTGCGGGAACGCGTACGTAAGCGCTTATGCGAAGCACAAGCGCTATGTGGGAAGTAGTGGGAAGCACACGCGGACGACAGCCCAGTGTCATGTACCTCGGCACTACAGTGGGGCGGAAACCGCCGCAGCACGCTGACAACGGCGGACGGACCAGGCAAGCAAGCAACAGGGAGCGCATGACGTGCGGCCGGTAGGGAGCAAGTACCTCCTTGAGGAGCCGCTGGGGCGCGGCGCCACAGGCACCGTCTGGCGAGCCCGCCAGCGGGAGACCGCGGGCGCCGAGGCGGCCGTAGCGGGCCAGCCCGGTGAGACCGTGGCGATCAAGGTCCTGAAAGAGGAGCTCGCCAACGACCCGGACATCGTGATGCGGTTCCTGCGCGAGCGCTCCGTTCTGCTGCGCCTGACCCACCCGAACATCGTGCGGGTACGCGACCTCGTCGTCGAGGGTGACCTGCTCGCGCTGGTCATGGACCTGGTCGACGGCCCCGACCTGCACCGCTACCTCCGTGAGAACGGCCCGTTCTCACCGGTCGCCGCCGCCCTCCTCACCGCCCAGGTCGCCGACGCGCTCGCCGCCAGCCATGCCGACGGCGTCGTGCACCGCGACCTGAAGCCCGCGAACGTCCTGCTCAAGCAGGACAGCGGCCAGATGCACCCGATGCTCACCGACTTCGGCATCGCCCGGCTCGCCGACTCCCCGGGCCTCACCCGGACCCACGAGTTCGTCGGCACGCCCGCCTATGTCGCGCCCGAGTCCGCGGAGGGGCGCCCGCAGACGTCCGCCGTCGACATCTACGGCGCGGGCATCCTGCTCTACGAGCTGGTCACCGGGCGTCCCCCGTTCGCCGGGGACTCGGCACTCGAAGTGCTGCACCAGCACCTGAGCGCCGAGCCGCGCCGCCCCTCCACCGTCCCGGACCCCCTGTGGACCGTCATAGAGCGGTGCCTGCGCAAGAACCCGGACGAGCGGCCCAGCGCCGAGAACCTCGCCCGTGGACTGCGCACCGTCGCCGAGGGCATCGGTGTGCACGCCACCTCCGCGCAGATCGCCGCCGCGGAGGGCGTGGGCGCACTGCTCGCCCCCGACCCGACGCCGGCCGCGGTGCCGGGCGTGCCCGGTGCGGCCGACCCCACGCAGGTGCTGCCGCACAGCGCCCCGGGGGCGTACGACCCGAACGGCGCGACCAGCGTCCTGCCGCACACCGGCGCCCCCGGCATGCCCGGTGCCGCCGACCCCACCGCCGTACTGCCGCACCGCGGCGCGGCCGACCCGACCGCCGTCATGCCGCCGGTGCCCCAGCACCAGCCGGGCGGACAGCCGGGACAGCCCGGGCAGCCGGGGCAGGGCGAGGACCCGCACCCCTGGCAGAGCCAGCTGCGGGCGGCCCGCGACCGCAACGAACAGACCCAGGTCCAGTACCTCGACCCCGACCAGGACCCGCTGCGCCGTCGTCCCCAGCGACAGGTCGCGCGGCCCCAGCAACAGCAGCGCCCGCCACAG
Source organism: Streptomyces sp. NBC_01450 (assembly GCF_036227505.1). Classification (NCBI taxonomy): domain Bacteria; kingdom Bacillati; phylum Actinomycetota; class Actinomycetes; order Kitasatosporales; family Streptomycetaceae; genus Streptomyces; species Streptomyces sp. NBC_01450. The sequence continues at coordinate 6,922,120 of NZ_CP109480.1, forward strand.
GGGCAGCAGCCGCCGCCCGGATACGGGTATCAGCAGCAGCAACAGCCGCAGCAGTACGCGCAGCAGCAACAGCAGTACGCGCCCCAGCAGCAACAGCCGCAGCGCCAGCAGCGCAGCCAGCGGCAGCAGCAGCCGCAGGGGTACGCCCCCGCGCCCCAGCAGCAGCCGCAGCCTCAGCGGTACGCGCCCCCGCCGCAGCAGCCCGAGGCGCCGGCGCCCCGGCAGTCGCGCGAGCCGCGGCAGCGCAGCGCCAACCCGATGAAGATCCCGGGACTCGGCTGCCTCAAGGGCTGCCTGTTCACGATCGTCATCCTGTTCGTCGCGGCGTGGCTGGTCTGGGAGTTCAGTCCCCTGCAGGACTGGATCGGGACCACCAGGGGCTTCTGGGCTGAGCTACGCCACGAGTTCAACACCGTGAAGGACTGGATCGGGGATCTCGGCGGAGGCTCTTCCGGCGACTCTTCCACCAACTAGTTCCCTTAGTTCCTGTTAGCTCCCATGCGACTCTGGGGACTTGTCGACATCTGACGGGTGATTTCCGTCTCCGGAGTGAAGGTTGGCTCTTCGGACGCGTACTTTTAGCGACAACACGCGTCAGTAGGAGCAGTCTTGGCACGCAAGATCGGGAGCCGGTACACCGCCCACCAGATTCTGGGGCGGGGCAGTGCCGGCACGGTGTGGCTCGGTGAGGGACCTGAGGGGCCCGTCGCCATCAAGCTGCTGCGCGAGGACCTCGCGTCCGACCAGGAGCTCGTGGGCCGCTTCGTACAGGAGCGCACGGCCCTGCTCGGGCTCGATCACCCGCATGTCGTGGCGGTGCGGGACCTCGTCGTCGACGGCAATGACCTCGCGCTCGTCATGGATCTCGTACGGGGTACGGATCTGCGCACCCGGCTCGACCGGGAACGGCGGCTGGCGCCCGAGGCCGCGGTCGCGATCGTGGCCGACGTCGCCGACGGGCTGGCGGCGGCGCACGGGGCCGGGGTCGTGCACCGGGACGTGAAGCCGGAGAACGTGCTGCTCGACATGCAGGGCCCGCTGGGCCCGGGGGGCTCGCACCCCGCGCTGCTCACGGACTTCGGTGTGGCCAAACTCATCGACTCACCGCGGCGGACCCGGGCCACGAAGATCATCGGCACGCCGGACTATCTCGCGCCCGAGATCATCGAGGGGCTGCCGCCGCGGGCCGCCGTCGACATCTACGCCCTGGCGACCGTCCTGTACGAGCTCCTCGCCGGGTTCACACCCTTCGGGGGCGGGCATCCCGGTGCGGTACTGCGGCGGCACGTGACGGAGACCGTCGTACCCCTCCCCGGCATCCCCGAAGAGCTGTGGCAGCTGCTCGTGCAGTGCCTGGCCAAGGCGCCGGCGTCGCGGTTGCGGGCGTCCGAGCTGGGGGCGCGGCTGCGGGAGCAGCTGCCCCTGCTGGCCGGGATGCCGCCGCTGGACGTCGACGAACCGGACGGGGAGTCGGCGGAGGACGCCCCCGAGGGCGGCGAGGCGCCGGCGGAGCCGACGGCGCCGGCGTCGCGGGTGCGGCGGGGGGCGGTGCCGTTGGTGCCGGGGGCCGCGCCGGACTCCAATCGGGACACGCACACGTCGATGAGGGTGCCGGGGCCGGACGAGCTGGCGGGTGGCGCGCGGGGGACGGCCCGGGCGCCGCGGGCGGCGGGGGCGCCTCGGCCGGGGTCGGCTCGGCACCGGGCGTCGGCGCGGCGCCGCCGGATCACTCTGGGGGTGGCGGGGGTCGTTCTCGCCGCCGTGGTGGGGGTCGGTACGTGGCTGGCTACGTCGGGTGACGATGCGGGGGCGACTCCGCACGACACGAAGAACTCGGCCCCGGCGTCCCCCTAGCCCCCATCCCGACCTGGGGCTCCGCCCCAGACCCCGGGTGTGTTCTTCGGCTGCGGGTGGGTGGGGGCCGGTCGCGCAGTTCCCCGCGCCCCTGGGGGCCGGGCTGCGCCCGAGCCCTGGGTGGTCGGTTTTCGGCTGCGGGTGGGTGGGGGCCGGTCGCGCAGTTCCCCGCGCCCCTGGGGGCCGGGCTGCGCCCGAGCCCTGGGTGGTCGGTTTTCGGCTGCGGGTGGGTGGGGGCCGGTCGCGCAGTTCCCCGCGCCCCTCGGGGTCGGGCTGCGCCCGTGCCCCTGGGGGCTGGGGCTGTGCCGAGCTCCCCGGACCTTCCAGCCTGTCCGGCGATTGAGGACGAGGCCGTTCAGGCCGGTGGGGGCCGGGGCGGAGCCCCCGGGGAGGCCTTGCGCTGCCCCCGTCGGACGAGGGGCGAGCCTCGCTTGCGGCAGCCGTTACGCTGGAGGCGTGGCAGTCGTCGATGTATCCGAAGAGCTCAAGTCCCTCTCCTCGACCATGGAGTCGATCGAGGCCGTCCTGGACCTCGACAAGCTGAGGGCAGATGTCGCCGTGCTCGAGGAGCAGGCGGCCGCGCCGTCCCTGTGGGACGACCCGGACGAGGCGCAGAAGATCACCAGCAAGCTGAGCCACCTCCAGGCGGAGGTCAGGAAGGCCGAGGCGCTGCGCGGGCGTATCGACGATCTGAGCGTGCTCTTCGAGATGGCCGAGGAGGAGGACGACCCGGACACCCGTGCCGAGGCCGAGTCCGAGCTCGTCTCCGTCAAGAAGGCGCTGGACGAGATGGAAGTCCGGACGCTGCTCTCCGGGGAGTACGACTCCCGTGAGGCCGTCGTCACCATCCGTGCCGAGGCCGGCGGCGTCGACGCCTCCGACTTCGCCGAGAAGCTCCAGCGCATGTACCTGCGCTGGGCCGAGCGCCACGGGTACAAGACGGAGCTCTACGAGACCTCGTACGCGGAAGAGGCGGGCATCAAGTCCACCACCTTCGCCGTCCACGTCCCGTACGCGTACGGGACGCTCTCCGTGGAGCAGGGCACCCACCGCCTCGTGCGCATCTCGCCGTTCGACAACCAGGGGCGCCGCCAGACGTCCTTCGCGGGTGTCGAGATCCTGCCCGTCGTCGAGCAGACCGATCACATCGAGATCGACGAGTCCGAACTGCGCGTCGACGTGTACCGGTCGTCCGGCCCGGGCGGTCAGGGCGTCAACACCACCGACTCCGCGGTGCGCCTCACCCACCTCCCCACCGGCATCGTCGTCTCCTGCCAGAACGAGCGGTCGCAGATCCAGAACAAGGCGAGCGCGATGAACGTGCTCCAGGCCAAGCTGCTCGAGCGGCGCCGCCAGGAGGAGCAGGCCAAGATGAACGCCCTCAAGGGCGACGGCGGCAACTCCTGGGGAAACCAGATGCGTTCGTACGTCCTGCACCCGTACCAGATGGTCAAGGATCTGCGGACCGAGTTCGAAGTCGGTAACCCCGAGGCCGTTTTCGGCGGCGAGATCGACGGATTCATCGAGGCCGGAATTCGCTGGCGCAAGCAGCAGGAGAAGTAGTTCGAGGCTTCAACATCATCTTGATGCCGCTTTGTCGACAAGGCAACTGCCGCCCATCGGGCGGCAGTTGCCTTTTGTGTGGGGGATTTCTGGGTTTTACGTCACAGTCACATGTCCGCACGGCAGGCAAATGTCATTGATCCGGACATCGCGTACGCAACGACCTTGACGTTGCTGTGAAAACTGGGAATGGTGGCGCGTGGCATGCGTATCTCTGGGGCGCATGTGAACCGGGGGGCTGAGAGAGCCACCTGTGACGCCGTGGCCCCGGGCGCTGCTCCATTGACGATCAGCTACTGGGGGTAGCAAACATATGACCAAGAAGACGCGGATCCGCGTGGCACGCATAGCAGCCGGTGTGGTGATCGCCGCCGGTGCTTCGCTGACTGCCGCGGGTGCCGCCTCGGCTCTCGACATCAATGTCGGTGTCACGGTCGACGGGGACCCGAGCGCCACCCCGACCGAGACGGGCATTCCCACCACCCTCCCGACCGATCCGACGACGGACCCGGGTACGCCCACCGATCCGACGACGGACCCGGGTACGCCCACCGATCCGACGACGGACCCGGGTACGCCGACCGACCCGACGACGGACCCGGGTACGCCGACGGACGACCCCACCGACCCCACCGAGAACCCCACCGAGCCCACCGACCCGACGGACGACCCGACGGACGGTTCCGGCACGGGCACCGGCACCGGTGGCAATGACACCAACCCCGACGGTGGCTCCAAGCCCGTCGAGCAGGGCAAGGGTTCCTCCGTCCTGACCGACACCGGAGCGAACACCTCGTCCGACACCTCCGCCCAGGGCAAGAAGGGGGAGCTGGCCGAGACGGGTGCCGGCGAGACCGCGTTCCTGCTGGTCGGCGCCGCCACGATGATCGCGGGCGGTATCGGCTTCCGTCTGCTGCCGCGCCTCGCGAGCGGCCGCGGCGCCGCTGCCTGACGCAGCTGAACACAGCACGAGAGGGGCCCGGAGCGGCTTGCTCCGGGCCCCTCTCGTGTCAGGCGCGCCGTCACGCACGTCGTCGGGCGCATCAGGGGTGCTTCAAAGAGTGATCGCCTCGGATGGCGACCGCCTCGGATTCAGATGGTGACCACCTCGGATGGTGACAGTGGTCACACCGCCGCTCTCGCGAGACTCATGCCGTCTGGTGCGCCAGCAGTGCCACCGCCGCGATCAGTACGGCGAGCAGCGCGATCAGCGCCATCGGGTTCAGTCCCGCGAAGGGGCTCTCCTGCTGCAGCCGCTCCCGGTTCGCACGGCAGACCGCGCAGCGGCCCTCGCTGACGGGCGCCGCGCAGTTCGCGCACACCAATCGGTCGTACGTCATGCGCTTGCCCTCCTTGCGCCGTTCACCGCTTACATAACGCTGCGGGGAACGCAAGCGTTCCCCCTCCACTGTGCCAGGTTCCGCGGAAATCGGCGCGGCTCGCCTTATCCTGCCCTGCGCTCCGCGGGTTAGGCGGGGAAACGGGCGCTTCCGGAGGGGCGGGCGGGGTCGGGTCCGCGGCTGCCGACCGGTGGAGACCGGTGGAGACCGGGCGCGCGGTTCACCGTGCGCCTACGGGGGTGCCCGTACAAAGGCCCGTACAAAAGGGCCCCGCAAAAGACCTGCACAAAAACGCACAAGCCCCGCACAACCCCCGCGCAACCTTGACCGGCGACTGCGCTCGTGCACCCGGTTCGCGTATGGTCACGCTCACCTACCCCCGGCGACCCGTGGTGCATCCGTGATCCGATTCGACAGTGTCTCCAAGGTCTACCCCAAGCAGACCCGCCCCGCTCTCAGGGATGTCACCCTGGAGGTCGAGCGTGGTGAGTTCGTGTTCCTCGTGGGGTCCTCCGGCTCCGGAAAGTCCACCTTCCTGCGGCTGATCCTCCGCGAGGAGCGGACCAGCCAAGGCCAGGTGCACGTCCTGGGCAAGGACCTCGCACGCCTCTCCAACTGGAAGGTGCCGCAGATGCGCCGCCAGCTGGGAACCGTCTTCCAGGACTTCCGCCTGCTGCCGAACAAGACGGTCTCCGAGAACGTCGCCTTCGCGCAGGAGGTCATCGGCAAGTCCCGTGGCGAGATCCGCAAGTCCGTGCCCCAGGTGCTCGACCTCGTCGGGCTCGGCGGCAAGGAGGACCGGATGCCCGGCGAGCTGTCCGGTGGTGAGCAGCAGCGCGTGGCCATCGCGAGAGCCTTCGTGAACCGGCCCAAGCTCCTCATCGCGGACGAGCCGACCGGCAACCTCGACCCCCAGACCTCCGTCGGCATCATGAAGCTGCTCGACCGCATCAACCGGACGGGCACCACCGTGCTGATGGCGACGCACGACCAGAACATCGTGGACCAGATGCGCAAGCGCGTCATCGAGCTGGAGCAGGGCCGCCTCGTCCGCGACCAGGCGCGCGGCGTCTACGGCTACCAGCACTGACGACGGTCCACGGAAAGGCTTAGCAGACGCCATGCGCGCCCAGTTCGTTCTGTCGGAGATCGGTGTCGGTCTCCGTCGCAATCTGACGATGACCTTCGCGGTCGTCGTCTCGGTCGCCCTCTCCCTCGCCCTGTTCGGCGGTTCGCTGCTGATGAGCGATCAGGTGAGCACCATGAAGGGCTACTGGTACGACAAGGTCAACGTCTCGATCTTCCTCTGCAACAAGAGTGACGCGGAGTCCGACCCCAACTGCGCCAAGGGGGCCGTGACCGCCGAGCAGAAGACCCAGATCAAGAGTGACTTGGCCAAGATGAACGTCGTCGAGAAGGTCTCGTACGAGTCGTCGGACCAGGCGTACAAGCACTACAAGGAGCAGTTCGGCGACTCCCCGCTGGCCAGCTCCCTCACGCCGGACCAGATGCAGGAGTCGTACCGCATCAAGCTGAAGGACCCGCAGAAGTACCAGGTCATCGCGACCGCCTTCGACGGCCGTGACGGCGTGCAGTCCGTGCAGGACCAGAAGGGCATCCTGGACAACCTCTTCGGGCTGCTCAACGGCATGAACTGGGCCGCGCGCGCGGTGATGGCGATGATGCTCGTGGTCGCCCTGATGCTGATCGTCAACACGGTGCGTGTCTCGGCGTTCAGCCGGCGCAGGGAAACCGGCATCATGCGGCTCGTGGGCGCCTCCGGGTTCTACATCCAGGCGCCGTTCATCATGGAGGCCGCGGTCGCCGGACTGATCGGCGGAGGCGTCGCCTGCGGATTCCTGTTGGTCGCGCGGTACTTCATCATCGATCACGGCCTCGCGCTGTCCCAGAAGCTGAATCTGATCAACTTCATCGGCTGGGACGCCGTGCTCACCAAGCTGCCGCTCATCCTCGCGACGAGTCTGCTGATGCCCGCGCTTGCCGCGTTCTTCGCGTTGCGCAAGTACCTGAAGGTGTGACGCATGCCAAGGGGGCCGTACTGCCAACCGGCGGTACGGCCCTTTGCGTTGTCCTAGACTCACCGCCATGTCAGGCCGAGACCTGTTCTGTCAGCCCCGCCGCGCAGGCCGCGGGGCCGCCCTGACATTGCTTTTCGCGAGCGTTCTCGTCGCGGGGGCCGCGACCGGGTCGTTCGGTGACCCCGACCGGAGAACCCCGCCCCCTTCGGCGCGTACGACCCCGGCGGCCCACCGGGAGACGGTCACCGACGCGGCCGCCGAGGCGATGGCCGACGGCAAGTCCCCGATGGAGGCCGCCGAGCGGGCCGTCAGCCGCAGCGGAGACCGTTGGGGCGCCGTCTACTCCCAGGGCGAGTACGAGGAGTTCGAGGAGGCCCTCGACGGCCAGTACACGGGCGTGGGGCTGTGGGCCCGGCGCGAGCGTGACGGCCGGATCGAGGTGACCCGGGTGCAGAGCGGCTCGCCCGCGGCGGCCGCCGGGATCCGCAAGGGCGACCGGCTGCGCAGCGTCGACGGCGAGAAGGTGGACGGCCGGCCGGTCACCGAGGTCGTCTCCTTACTGCGCGGGGACGCGGACGACGCCGCCGCCGGTACGAAGGTCTCCCTCGGCCTCGAGCGCGGCACACGCGCGTGGAGCGAGACGCTGCGCCGGGCGAGGCTGTCCACGGACTCCGTGACCGTCCACAAGCTTCCCGGCGGCGTGACCGTGATCAAGGTCGCCGCCTTCACCAAGGGCGTCGGCGACGCCGTACGGACCGCCGTCGAGCAGACCCCCGAGCACGCCGGGATCGTCCTCGACCTGCGGGGCAACTCCGGCGGACTGGTCACCGAGGCCGTCACCGCCGCCTCCGCCTTCCTCGACGGCGGCCTCGTCGCCACCTACGACGTCAACGGCGCGCAGCGCTCCCTGCACGCCGATCCCGGCGGCGAAACCACCAGACCCCTGGTCGCGCTCGTCGACGGCGGCACGATGAGCGCGGCCGAGCTGCTCACCGGGGCCCTCCAGGACCGCGGCCGTGCGGTCGTCGTGGGCTCCAGGACCTTCGGCAAGGGCTCGATCCAGATGCCGAGCCGGCTGCCCGACGGCTCCGTCGCCGAGCTGACCGTCGGCCACTACCGCACCCCCGCCGGGCACACCGTCGACGGACGGGGCATCACCCCCGACCTGGAGGTGGACGCGGAGGCCCTGGAGCGGGCGGAGACCGTACTCAGCGGCCTCGGCGACCCTTCGTAGTCACCAGCGCGGTGCCGCTGTAATCGGCTTTCCCCCGGACCCCCCTGTAGTGCGAAAATGGTCAGCACTATGAGCAAGGGAATGTACGTACCGAAGGAGTCCCAGCCCAAGCAGGGCGGAGGGGCCGCGAAGGCCAAGGACGGCAAGCGCAAGATCGTCGCGCAGAACAAGAAGGCACGGCACGACTACGCGATCATCGACACCTACGAGGCCGGACTCGTGCTCACCGGCACCGAGGTCAAGTCGCTGCGCCAGGGACGCGCCTCGCTGACCGACGGCTTCGTCCAGATCGACGGGAACGAGGCGTGGCTGCACAACGCCCACATCCCCGAGTACAGCCAGGGCACCTGGACCAACCACACGGTGCGCCGCAAGCGCAAGCTGCTCCTGCACCGCGAGGAGATCGACAAGCTGGCGTCGAAGTCGGAGGAGACGGGTCACACGATCGTGCCCCTCGCCCTGTACTTCAAGGACGGCCGCGCGAAGGCCGAGATCGCGCTCGCCCGCGGTAAGAAGGAGTACGACAAGCGGCAGACCCTGCGCGAGAAGCAGGACCGCCGGGAGTCGGACCGCGCGATCGCGGCGGCGAAGCGGAAGCAGCGGGGCGCGTAGCCACGGGTATGGCGCGTGGCCACGGGAATATGGTGGCACCGTCGTGCGTTGGTCACGTACGATGGGATCTGCACCTCACAGCGGGTGCGCAACCCTCCTCGGAGGGGCTTGAAAAAACAACATGGGGATGATCGGTTTCGACAGCGGATGTCGAAGCAGGGGAAGCGTGTCGAGGAAGCGACAATGATCTCGTTAACCATATGTCGCAACCAATAATCGCCAATTCCAAGAGCGATTCCCAGTCCTTCGCCCTCGCTGCCTAATAAGCAGTGAGTGAAGGACCCTTAATGGGTGTCAGCCCGGGGGTGTTCCCGACCCGGATCCTGGCATAATCTAGGGAACTAAACCACCGAGCCCGGTCACGGGGTTCGATGGGAAATCAAACAGTGGCTGGGCCCGTCGGCGACTTGTTCGCGTGATCACCGGGGCCGAGAAAATCGCAGCGAACTGCACACGGAGAAGCCCTGATTCTGCACCGGTGGACGCGGGTTCGATTCCCGCCATCTCCACGATCAGGAGGTCCTCGGGCCTCCACATCCCATGTGGGCAAAGGCCCCTTCGCTTTCGAGCGGCGGGGCCTTTGTCATGCCCGGTGACCGACGGCCGACCCTGCCGAGTGGTCGACCGGTGGGTGGTTTTCGGCCGACTCTGGCGCGGGACGGCCTGCCGGGCCCACCCAGTCGGCCTCCATCTTCACGGGAGGCGCACAGGTAATCCCCTGTTTGTGCACGGGACTTGCTCGCGTCGGGGGCCGTGGACCGCCATGGGCGCTATCGCGCCACGCCGTTCCGGCCTCGAAATATTCCTTGTCCTGTCCCGGTCATCCCTGCCTATGGTGATCGCCGCGCCTGGCCGAGTCTGACCCCTCGGCCGACGCGCGAGTCGATGGGCGACCGGGGGAACACCGTCGCCACGGGAGGGAAAGACCGTCATGCCGCGATACCGCCGTGCCTGTGTCTGCCGCCGCCGCCTCCATGCCGAGGCAGCGAGCTGAGCTTCACGCATCTCCTCCGCCCCTCCGGACGGGCGTCCCCGCCTGCCCTCCGCCGCGATGAAGGACTGGGAAGTCCGCAGCGAGACGGACGTGCTCGGAAAGGTGTTCAAGAAGGGCGGTCCCGGGGCCGGTGAGGAGTCCGGCAAGTCGGTCCGGATCGTGCTGAGGTATGTGGCGAAGAAGGACCCCGTACAGCCGCACAAGCCGACGAACTTCGTCGTCCACACGTCCTATCCGCTCCCGAAGATGCAGTAGAAGCGAGTACGAGCAAGGTCTCGGGCCTCTTGGCACGAAAGAAGGGGCCTGTGACCGTGAAAGGTTCTGTGATGGCGCACCGCGAGGTGTACTACGTGGACTACTCGGCGGACTTCGGCCTCAGCGGTCTGGCCGGGACGGTGTGTGACCGCACGAGGTTCCGTATCGACGAGCCGACGATGGCGGCCCTCGCCGCGCGGGCGGTCCTCGACGAGGACGACCGACTCGGCAGGGACGTACGGCTGTTGCTGGAGTCGCCGCTGCCCGAGGAGACGCTGCGCGCCGTATGGCTGGCCGCCACCCGGCGCGGCTTCGACCCGGCCGAGCACGGCCTGGACGCGCGGGCGTGGCTGCGCCGCGTCCTCGAGACCTGCCCGCCGCGCCCGCCGGCCGGCTCCGAGGGCGGTCCGACGGTGACCGAGGAGGAACTGCGCGACGCCGTGTCGGCGGAACTCCGGCTGCTCGCGCCCGCCCTGACGACCGCGGTCCCGGTGCCGGATCTCGTGTCCGCACTGGAACGGGTGGTCCGGGAGGCCGACGCGGACCTGGGCCTGCGTCTGCTGCTGCGCGCCCTGAAGACGTACTCGGTGAGGGTGGCGGACGATCAGTACCACCGGTTCCTGGACCTCGGTGAACGGCTCGACTACCCCCTCACCGCCGTTTTCGAGGAGCTGAGCGTGTGCTGGCCGCCCCTCGGCGCCGTCCGGCGGGACTTCGAGTTCGGCTTCGGACTGCCGGCGCTCTCCCGGCAGTTCGACGGGGAGTGGGACGCGTGGCGGTACGAGGGCACGGGGACGCCGCGCGAGCATGTCGTCCGGTTCGTGCACGCCGATGCCGGTCTCGTGCCCGGGGTGCAGGCGGCCGTCCTGCTGGAGGACGTCACCTGCCTCCTGGACTCCCCGCTCACCGGCGAGCAGATCACCGCGGTGTGGAGGACAGCCTCCCGTCGGCGGTACACAAGTGAGGAGTTCGACGCCGACGGACGGACCTGGCTGCGCCAGATCGCCGAGGTGTGCCGGGAGCGGCTGAACGAGGTCGACCCCGCGTACACACCCGGGCCACGTCCCCCGCGCACCGATCTCGCGGACGCCGTTCTCACCGAGGTCCAGGCGGCCGCTCCGGCCCTGGGCGCGACCTGCGCCGCCCTGATCGGCGAGGTCGTGACGGAAGCCGATCCCGACCTCGGCTTCCGCCTCCTGCTGCGGCTCCTCGACGCCTACGAGGCTCCGATCACCGAGGCCCGGTACACCCGCTTCGAGCGGCTCGCCGATCGGCTGGGCTGCGGCGAGGACTATGTACGCCGAGAGCTGGAGCGCCGCATCACCCGATAGAGCAATCTGTTCACCCTGCGGTGGTCGGCCCTCTCAAGGCCCCGCCCACCGCTCGCTGCAAAGGCAAGGAAGCGATGACAAAGCTCGTGTCCTTCCCCTCCGGAGGGGAAGGAGAGGACCTCGACTGGTTCGCCACCGCCACCCTCTTCGGCGATGCGGTCGCCTTCATTCTCCGGCGGGTGACGGACGAGCACGCAAAGCGTGATGTCGCCGCGGGCGCCGTATCGGGTTACGTGTTCATCGGCGACCTTCCCGAACCCGATCAGACGAACGTTCTGACCGCGCTGCGTGACGAATTCCCCGACCATGTGGATTCCGTGATCTACCCACCGGATGTGACCTCCAGGATGGACGACACGGAGATCTTCGTCGCGCGTGCCAAGTCGCTCGCGCGGATGGCGAGTAAAAGCATCGCCCTGCGCGAAGCTTCCGGAGCCCTACCGGAAGGGAAGGGATGATGGATTTCTTTCCCCACACGGTTGGCCGTCCATCGTGATCCACAACGAACCCCGGCACCTGCTCGTCCGCGCCCGGGGCGAGCGGTCTCCGTTGTACGAGCCGGCGGATCCCAAGGACCACGAGGACATCGGCGCCTTCACCCGTAACACCCCGCTGGACGATGACGGGCTGGTCCTCCCGGCGGACTTGGCGGATGCGCTGCGTTCCTGGTCGTTGTCCCGCCCATCGGACGGTTTCCCGTCCCGCCGGCACATGCGGAGGTACGTCGAACGAGGCCTGGAGATCGCCCAGGCCGTGGCGAGGCAGCTGGGGCCCACGTGGGTGGTGCGGTACTGGGACGAGAGGCAGGCCAGGGCGAAGTTCGTGTGCTGGGGATGCGGACGCCTGGACTGGGCCCTCGACGAGCACGGCGAGCCCCCGCACCCGCTCCACATCGTGGTCGAAGGCGAGTTCAAGTGGTATCCGCTCCGCGCGGACGGGTTCGGAGACTTCGCGCCGGACGGTCCCGTGGGCAGTCTGCATCTGTCCGAGGAACTGGTGGCCGATCTGTACGCGTGGGCGAAGAGCATCGACACCACGGTGAACCTGGACCTGCGGGACCGGGAGGACTGTAAGTACGACGATGAGTGGGAACGGCTCTTCCACGAAGGGACGGAACTGGCGAGACGCGTCGCGCACGAGCTCGGCCCTGCCCGGAAGGTGACCTACAAAGGCCTGGCGAACGGCGGTCCGGCCGCCATGACGTCGGTCACCTGGCAGGGGGACCGGGAGGTGTGAGAGTCCGCTGAACGCGACCGGTGAAGTGCGGCTCGTGTATGCCGTGAGAGGCCTGAAAAGCCTGAAAAGGTGGAGGGAACGACTGTGACAGGACGGCAAGAGCCGTACTACGTGGACTACGACACGGACTTCGGGCTCAGTGGGCTGACCGAGGCGTTCGCCCTCTCACCCGCTCCGGAGAACACCGACGCGGCACTGGGGCTCGTCACGGCGAAGCTCGACGCGTATGACCGTGAGCGTCCCGTGGGCAGCGTCGACCATCTCGGCGCGGATGAGCGGAGCATCCTCGGCTATGACACCAGCCACGACGAGTGGGGGTACGCCGACGATCTGCGCGAGGACGTGCGCGGGCTCGTCGAGTCGCCGCTGACGGACGAGGCGATCCGGACCGTGTGGCGAGCGGCCGCCGGGGGCGTGTGGGATCCCGCGGCGCACGGCATGAGCGCCCGTGACTGGCTGCGGCGCATCGACGAGACCTGCGCCGCCCGCCCACCCCGGAAAGTCCCCGGGCGGCGCCCGGCACCTTCCCCGCTGTGGGACGCCCGGCCGCCGGCGGCCGACGAGGTGCGTGACGACGTCGTCGCGGAGATACGGTTCTGCCGCAAGCGATCGGCAGGGTCCCTCCCTTCCCCCGACACCCTGTCGGCCCTCGAAGAGGTGGCCGTTGTCCATCCCGAACTTGGCTTCCGGCTCTTCCTGCGGGCCTTGAAGGCCTACTCCGTACGGATCGACAAGGAGTGGTACGACCGGTTCCAGGCGCTCGCCGACAGGTTCGAGCACCACTCCGCGCTGGTCGACTCCGGTCTCGACATCGCGTGGCCGCCCATCGACCCCGCCCGCCGCGATGCCGGGAGACAGCGCCCGCGGTGGTGGACAAGGCCATCAGGCCCCACTGGCATCCCGTTCTCGCCGCGGATGTCATGGACGCGCTGGAACACGTGGTCACCCGGATCGATCCCGACCTCGGGTTCCGGTTGTTCCTCCGCGTCCTGAGCGCGCTGTCCGTGCGACTCACGCAGGAGCAGTACGACCGGTACGAGGCGATCGGCGAGCGGTTCGGGTACGGCGAGTATCACGTCTCCTACGTGGACTATCTGATCGAGGCCGACTGACGGGGCTCAGTGCGAGGTGAGTCACGGCTCCTCAAGGGTTCAGCGTGCGTGGTGCGGTACTCGCGCGTTCCGTCAGCCGGGGTGCGAGGAGCGTGGCCTCGGGTACGCCGGTGCCGCCCAGCTTCCTCATCAGCAGCTCCACCGCCCGCGTGCCCACCTCGGTGGACGGGATGGCGACGGAGGTGACGGGGACGCGGACGTTCTCGGCGAGCTCGTCCGGGCAGATCGCGGTGACGGAGAGATCGACGGGGACCCGCAGACCGAGCTGCTCGAAGGCGTCGATCAGCGGTTCCAGGATCGGCTCGTTGTGCACGACGACGCCGGTGAGCGCCGGCTGTTCGCGCAGAAGCTGTTCGGCGACCCGGCGGGCGGCGGCGGGCGAGGCCTCGCAGGGGTGGACGGAGGACGCCAGCCCGCTCCGGTCGGCGGCGGCGGTGAAGCCCTCCACCACGCGCTGGGCGAACGCCGTCCCCCGTACGTACACCTCGGGCGGCGACCCGACCAGCGCCACGACCCGGTGCCCGAGCCCCGCCAGCCGCTCGACGCACAGCTCGCCCGCCGCCTTGAAGTCCAGGTCGATGCAGGTCAGCCCGGCGGGCCGGGCAGGGAACCCGATGAGGACCGAGGGGCGGTCCAAGGCGCGCAGCAGCGGCAGCCTGGGGTCGTGGAGCTGGACGTCCATCACGATCAGCGCGTCCACCAGCGCGGTGTCCGCGACCCGCCGCAGCCCCTCCTCGCCCTCCTCCTGCGTCAGCAGCAGGACGTCGTGATCGTGCTGCCGCGCCGCCGTCACCACCGACACCGCGAACTGCATCACCACCGGCACATGGATGCCCGCCCGCAGGGGCACCACCAGCGCCAGTACGTTGGACCGGCTGCTGGCCAGCGCCCGTGCCCCCGCGTGCGGGCGGTAGCCGAGCTCGCGGATGCTGGCCTCGATGCGCTGCCGGGTCTCCTCGGAGATGGGGCGCTTGCCGCTGAGGGCGTAGGAGACGGTGCTGGGGGAGACCCCGGCGTGCCGCGCCACGTCAGTGATCTTGACCATCAGGCGGGCTCCACCGTGAGGAACCCGGTCCCCGCCCGCGCCCGCGCGGTCCGCTCCCCGGAGGCCAGCCCCCAGGGTGCCGAGGGATCGCTGCAGGACGCCCGGAGCGTGTCTCCTTCCCGTACGACGGTGAAGGTCACCTCGCCCACCGGCACCGTGACCTGGGCGCCGCGCTCCAGGCCGTACGCGCGCAGGGTGACCCCGTCGGCGTAGGCGTAGTCGGGCCGGTCGTCCACCGCGCCCACCGGGATCACCGCGCCCGGCCGGACCAGCAGCGGCACGCTCAGGAAGCCGTGCCGCTCGCGCACCCAGCGCGGACCGGTCACCGTCCGCCCCGTGAGGAAGTGGGTCCAGGTGCCGTCCGGAACGTAGTAGGAGACGTCCCCGTCGTCGCTGAAGACGGGCGCGACCAGCAGGTCGGGGCCGAGCATGTACTGCCGTTCCAGGTGCGCGCACCCCGGATCGTCGGGGAATTCGAGGACCATCGCCCGCATCATCGGGACGCCCTCCGCGTGGGCGGCGCGGGCGGCCTCGTACAGATAGGGCATGAGGCCGAGCTTCAGCCGGGTGAACAGCCGCAGTACGTCCACGGCCTCCTCGTCGAACAGCCACGGCACCCGGTACGAGGACGAGCCGTGCAGCCGGCTGTGGGAGGAGAGGAGCCCGAAGGCGATCCACCGCTTGAACAGGGCGGGGGTCGGCGTCCCTTCGAAGCCGCCGATGTCGTGGCTCCAGAAGCCGAACCCCGACATGCCGAGGCTCAGTCCGCCGCGCAGCGACTCGGCCATCGACTCGTACGTCGCCTCGCAGTCGCCGCCCCAGTGCACCGGGAACTGCTGGCTGCCGGTCGTCGCCGAGCGCGCGAAGACGACGGCCTCCGCCTCGCCCCGGTGCTTACGCAGCACTTCGAAGACGGTGCGGTTGTAGAGATAGGTGTAGTAGTTGTGCATGCGTTCCGGGTCGGCACCGTCGGCGTACGCCACGTCGACGGGGACCCGCTCGCCGAAGTCGGTCTTGAAGCAGTCGACGCCCTGGGCGAGCAGCGCCTCCAGTTTCGACGCGTACCAGTCACGGGCGGCGGGGCTGGTGAAGTCGACCAGCGCCATGCCCGGCTGCCACAGGTCCCACTGCCACACACTGCCGTCGGGTTTCCTGAGGAGATGGCCCAGGGCCTTGCCCTCGGCGAAGAGCGGGGAGCGCTGCGCGATGTACGGGTTGATCCAGACGCAGATGTGCAGGCCCTTGTCCTTCAGCCGGGTCAGCATGCCTTCCGGGTCGGGGAAGACGCGCGGGTCCCACCGGAAGTCGCACCAGTTGAACTCGCGCATCCAGAAGCAGTCGAAGTGGAAGACGGAGAAGGGGAGTTCGCGTTTCCGCATGCCGTCGATGAAGGAGGTGACGGTGGCCT
This sequence comes from Streptomyces sp. NBC_01450, assembly GCF_036227505.1. Classification (NCBI taxonomy): domain Bacteria; kingdom Bacillati; phylum Actinomycetota; class Actinomycetes; order Kitasatosporales; family Streptomycetaceae; genus Streptomyces; species Streptomyces sp. NBC_01450. The sequence continues at coordinate 6,938,143 of NZ_CP109480.1, forward strand.
CGTCGTAGGAGGTGGTGAAGGACGTCGACAGCCACAGGCCGAAGGACCAGGCGGGTGGGAGGGCCGGGCGGCCGGTGAGTTGCGTGTACTTGCGCAGGATGTCCTTCGGGGTCGGCCCGTGGATGACGTAGTACGTCAACTGCTGTGTCTCGGCACTGAACTGGACCCGGGAGACCGCTTCCGAGGCGACCTCGAAGGAGACCCGGCCCGGATGGTCGACGAAGACGCCGTAGCCCGCGTCCGTCAGATAGAACGGCACGTTCTTGTAGGCCTGCTCGGTGGCGGTGCCGCCGTCGGCGTTCCACATGTCCACGACCTGGCCGTTCTTGACGAGCGGGCCGAAGCGCTCGCCGAGGCCGTAGACCTGGGTGCCGACGCCGAGGTTCAGCTGCTCGCGCAGATAGTGGGCGCCGGCCGCGTCCCGCATGATGCCCATGCCCTTGGGGCCGCTGGTGGTGAGGACGCGGCCGTGGGCGAGGAAGTCGACGTGCCAGGGGGTGGTGCGGGCGACCCGCACGGACAGGGCGCCCGCGGTGAGGGTCGCGTGCTCGTCGTCGTACTCCACGGTGGGGGAGCCGTGCTCTTCCGGGGGACATCCCCCAGACCCCCGGACGCTTCGGTGGAGTTCGAAGCGGGGGCCGCGCGGTTCCTCGCCCTGGAAGTGTGTGAACGTGACGCCGATGACGTCCGGCATCGGCGTGTGCGCGCTGATCGTCACGACCGGTCCCTTCAGCAGGTCGCCGCGGTGGCGGATGGGCTGGGTCGGTGCGTGGATCTCGAGGGTTCCCTGTGCCGCGCTGACGTCGAGGACCTCGACCGGGTGGGCCGCGGTGACGCCTTCGCGCAGCAGCCAGTAGCCGTCGGTGAACTTCACGCCCACACCCCTTACTTGACCGCGCCCACGGCGATGCCGCGGGTCAGCGTCCGCTGGAAGACGAGGAAGAAGACGATCGCGGGGAGCACGCCCAGGAGGGCCGCCGCGTTGGTCATGGTCGCGTCCATCAGGCGTTGGCCCTGGAGGACGCCGAGCGCCACCGACACCGTCTGGTTGTCGTTGGAGATCAGCATGACCAGCGGCAGCAGGAACTCGTTCCAGGTCCAGATGAAGAAGAAGACCAGGAGGACGCCGATGGTGGGGCGGCTGACGGGGACCACGATCCGCCACAGCACCTGCCACTTGTTCGCCCCGTCGATCCGGGCCGCCTCGATGATCTCGCGCGGGAACCGCCCGAGGACGGAGGACAGGAGATACGTGCCGAAGGCCGCCTGGACGACGGTGAACACGATGATCACGCTGAGCCGGGTGTCGTAGAGGCCCGCCTGCTTGCTCAGGTAGTAGATCGGGTAGACCAGCGCCTCCTGCGGCAGCATGTTCGCCAGCACGAAGAAGGCGAGGACCCAGGTGCGGCCCTTGATGCGGCCGATGCCGATCGCGTACGCGTTCAGGACGGACAGCACGGCGGCGCCGATCGCCACCGAGCCGGAGATCAGGATCGAGTTGACCAGCTTCTGGCCGTAGTCGACGCGCTGCCAGAAGTCCTTGAGGCCGTCGAGGTAGAGGCCGTGGGGAAGGCTGAGGGGCCCGTTCGAGGAGTACTCGGCGGGGGACTTGAACGCGTTGATCGCGACGATGCCGAACGGCAGCACCATGAACAGGGCCGCGATGATCAGGGCCACGAGGACGGGACAGCGGCGTACGGCGGTCATGTGCGGAGTCCTTCCTCGGCGTCCTCGGCGCGGGTCTGGAGCTTCAGGCCGATCAGGGCGAGGACGAGGATGATCACGGTCAGCACGGTGGAGATCGCGGCGCCGTAGCCGACCTGGGTCTTCTCGAAGAAGGTGGTGAAGGAGAAGTAGGACGGCACGTCGGTCGCGCCGCCGGGGCCGCCCTTGGTGAGGACGTACACCGCTCCGAACACCTTGAGCGCGGCGATCGTGCACCAGAGGAGGACGACGTGGATCTCCGGGCGGATCTGCGGCAGCGTGATGTGCCAGAAGCGGCGCCACCAGCCCGCGCCGTCCAGCTCCGCCGCCTCGTACAGCTGCGGGTCGACGCGTTGCAGCCCCGCCATGAAGACGACCAGCGGGAAGCCGATCTGCACCCACACCATCACGCCCATGACGCTGTAGAGGGCGAAGTCGGGGTCGCCGAGCCAGTCCCGCTGGAGCGAGCCGAGGCCCACCGCCTTCAGGAGTGCGTTCAGGGAGCCGTTGTCGGGGGCGAGGATCCAGCTCCAGACGATGCCGGCGACGGCGATGGGCAGGACCTGGGGGAGGTAGAAGCAGGCACGCAGGACGGCGGCGATCCTGCTGCCGAAGTGCTTGCCGACGAAGTCGAAGAGGGCGGCGGCCAGCACGAGCCCGAGGACCGTGGGTACGGCCGCCATGGCGACGACCATGAACAGGCTGTGCCGGAAGGACGCCCAGAACTCGGAGTCGTCCATCAGCTCGCGGTAGTTGGCGAGCCCCGACCACTTCGGGGAGCCGACGCCCTGCCAGTCGGTGAAGCTCACGCCGGTGTTCATCAGGAACGGGACGACGATCACCGCGAGGAAGGCGAGGACGCCGGGGAGGAGGAAGAGGACGTAGGAGGAGTCGGGGCGGCGCGGGCGCGCCGTACGGCCGTGCTGCCGGTGGTGCCCCCGGGCCACCCGGCCGCCCCGTTCGACGGTGACCGTCATGTCTTCGGCGCGCCCTTGTCGTACGCCGTCTGCAGCGCGCTCAGATAGGCGTCCGGTTTCTCGCTCCCCGTGATCAGCTTCTGGGTCTCGGAGACGAGGACGTCGTAGAAGCCGGCGACCGGCCAGTCGGGGTAGAAGGCCAGACCGTCCTTGCCGGAGAGGGTGTTGAAGTCGGCGATGAGGGTCTTGGCCTTCGGGTCGGTGATGGCGGCGGTGTCGGCGGCCACCGGGACCCCGCCCTTGTTGCCCAGCAGGTTCTGGATCTTCCGCGACATGGTGATGTCGATGAAGTCGTACGCGAGGTCCTTGTTCTTCGCGCCCTTGGGGACGACCCAGAGGTTGCCGCCGGAGCCGAGGGTGAGGTTGCTGCCCGGCCAGAGGAAGGTGCCCCAGTCGAACTTGTTCTCCGTCTGGAAGCGCCCGTACCACCAGCTGCCGCTGAACAGGATCGGGCTCTTGCCCTGGATGAAGGAGAGGCCCGCGTCCTCGGCCTTGAGCGAGGTGGACTTCTCGCTGATGTAGCCCTTCTTCACCCAGTCGGCGAAGGTCGTGGCGGCGTACGTCCAGGCGGCGTCGTGGAAGTCCGTCTTCCCCTTGTAGAGCTCGTACTTGTCGACCCACGAGCGGTCGGCCTTGGAGAGGGCGAGCTGGTACAGGTACTGCTGGGCCACGTACTCGGCGCCCGCGTTCGCCAGCGGGGTGATGCCCTTCGACACGAACGTGTCCATGGCGGCGGTGAGTTGGCCGAGGGTGGTGGGCTCGGCGATGCCGTACTTCTTGAAGAGGTCCTTGTTGTAGAACACCATCGTGTACTCGGCGTAGTTGGGCACGCCGTACCACTTGCCGGAGCCCATGACCCCGCTCGCGTCGTACTGGCTGGTGGTGCGCACACCCGCGCTGAGCTTCTTGTCCCAGCCGCGCTTGGTCGCCTCGGCGGTCAGATCGGTGAGCAGCCCCTGCTTGGAGAGCAGCCCGGCCGTCGCGTTGCCCTTGTTGTACTCCATGATGTCGGGCGCGTCGTTCGAGTTGAGGACCATCGGGGCCGTCTTCTGGATCTGCTCGAAGCCCTTCTCCTCGAACTTCACCTCGACGCCGGGATGCTGCGCCTCGAACTCCTTGATGGCCTCGTTCCAGGCCGCACCCATCGCGCTGTCCGACCCTTCGTAGTGCCACAGCTTCAGGGTCTTGCCGTCCGAGGAACCGCTGTCCGAGCTGCCGCAGGACGCCAGCAGCAGGGAGCCCGCCAGGGCCACCGCCGCCGTCGCCACCGCACGCCTTCGTGTCGTCGACATCCATTGCCTCCAGGGGAGTTGGATGGGTTTCGGGACCGTCACGCAGCGTTCGTCGAATCGTTTCGATGCGTGACGTCGAAGCGCTTCGACGGGGGAAGGTATGTGGGGGTCCCGGGCGCGTCAATGGGGTGCGCGGGAATTGGGGCCGAGGGATGGGCGCCGGTTCGACGGGCCGGACGCCGGTGGGGTCGCGAGGGAGATCGAGAGGGAGATCGCGAGCGCGCTTCCCGCCGCCGCGACCGGTACGCCGTAGCCCGCCGTCGCCGAGATGTGTTCGACCACCCAGCCGCCGGTCGCCGAGCCGCAGGCGATCCCGCCGAGCAGGCCGGTCACCGCGAGGGTCATGCCCTCGTTCAACCGGCCCTCGGGAGTGCGCCGCTGGACGAGGGCCATGCCGGTGACCATGGTCGGGGCGGTCGCGGCTCCGGCGAGCAGCAGCGCGCCCGCCAGGGCCGGGAGCGAGCCGGTCAGGGCGGCCGCGAGCAGAGGGAGGGTCAAGAGGGCCGTCATGGCGGCGAGGCACAGCGGATGGCGCCGCTCGGCCGGACCGGTCGGCTTCCGTGCCCCGTACAGCAGCCCCGCCACGCACGACCCGGCCGCCTGGAGGGCGAGCACCACGCCCGCCGCCGAGCGGTGCCCCTGCGCGTCCGCGAAGGCGATCGTGACGACATCCATCGAACCGAACACGGCACCGGTGGCGAGGAAACAGAGAAGCAGGGGCGGCATTCCGGGAGCCAGGAGAGGGGACTTGGAGGGGGTACGGGGCTGGGGCGGCGGCTCCGTCGAACGCTGGGCGGCGAAGATCAGTACGCCGGTCATCATCAGGACGCCGGCCACCAGCGTGCCCGCCTCCGGGAAGAACGTCCCGCACAGGAAGGACGCGCAGACCGGGCCCAGCATGAAACACAGCTCGTCCGCGGCCTGTTCGAAGGAGTTCGCGGTGTGCGTGGCGGCCGGGTCGTCCCGCAGGAGGTGGGCCCAGCGGGCGCGTGACATGCCACCCGTGTTGGGTGTGGTGGCGGTGGCGGCGTACGCGGCGAACAGGGTCCAGTCCGGCGCCCCGAAGCGCACGCACAGCGGCAGCGCGACGCTTCCCAGCAGGGCGAAGGCCGTGGCAGGCACCGCGATGCGGGCCTGGCCGTGGCGGTCGACGAGCCGTGCGGTCCAGGGGGCGACCAGCGCGGTCGCCGCGAGGCCGGTCGCCGTCACGGCGCCGGCGAGCGCGTACGAGCCGCGCGAGCCCGCGATCATGATCACCGCGCTGACGCTGAACATGCCCATGGGGAGCCGGGCGAGCAGGTTCCCGACGGTGAAGGCGCGGGCGCCGGGGATGGTGAAGAGACGGTGGTACGGGGAGCGCCGCGAGACCTCGCGGCGAGGGCGGAAGTCGACGGCGATCGCGGTGTCGCCGGTGACGGTGAGGAGCTGTACGGGCGGTTGTCCGGAGGGCTGTTGCGGCATGACTCAACCGTCGCCGGGGGCGGTGCGGACGGTCCAACACCTATTCCGTGGTGATTGACGCACCTGCGTTGTAGGTTCGCGTGATGCCCGCCCCCGCCGACCGCTCTCTCGGCCTGCCGCACCGTCATCTCGACCCCCGACTCCTGCGCGGATTCCTCGTCGTCGCCGAAGAACTGCACTTCACGCGGGCCGCCGCCCGCCTGTACGTCGCCCAACAGGCCCTCAGCCGTGACATCCGGCGACTGGAGCGCGAACTCGGGGCGGAGCTGTTCGTACGGACGACCCGGCAGGTGACGCCGACCGCCGACGGTGAGCGGCTGCTGCCGTACGCGCGGCGTGTGCTGGAGGCGCAGGACGCGCTGCTGTCCGCGTTCGCGGGGGACGGCCCTGAGCGGCCGCTGCTCGTCGACGTCAACTCCCCGGGCCTCGTCTCCGGCCGCGTCCTGGACCGGGCCCGTGCGCTCGCGCCCGACTGCGAGCTGATGGCCCGCTTCGAGAGCGGGCTCACCGGCGCGGCGGGGGAGATCCTCGCGGGGCGCCTGGACGCGTCGTTCGGACGGTTCGCGGGCCTCGATCCGGCGGTCAGGGCCCGGCTCGAACAGCAGCCCGTACGGTACGAGCCGATGGCCGTCGTGCTGCCCGAGGATCACCGTCTCGCCGCCCTGGACGTGGTACCGCTCGACGCGCTCGCGGGCGAGACCGTGTACGCCGGGGCGGGGAATCCGCGGACGCGGGAGTGGACCGACCTCGCGCTTCACCTTTTTGAGGGACGCGGTATCGCGCTGGCGCCGCCCGCGCCGGTGGCCCTCGGGGCCGATGAGTTCCGGCGGGTCATGGCCAAGAAGCGGAATCCTGTCCTCGCTGTGGTGGATTTTCCGGCCATGTCTGAAACCGTGCGGAAACCCCTTGTTGGACCCGTTCCGTTGTCACCCGTGTCACTGGTGTGGCGAAAGGGGCTGGTGCACCCCGGGATCGATGCCCTTCGACGCGCCGCCGGAGAGCTGGCTGCCGAGGAGGGGTGGCTGACGCGCCCTGCGGACGGTTGGATTCCGGCCAGCGACGAGCTGGTGATGGCGGGGCAGGATTGACACATAAGCACACGGGTCTTCCCCATGCGCTACATTCATGGTCCGGGTGCAGTGTGGTAAAGGGGGGCGCTCGGGACGAGTGGGGGCTCGTTCCGGACGACATGTACGTAATGCCCGGAGTCGTGCGCGCACCCGAAACCTGTCCCTGGGGGGATGTGCGTGCACGTGGAGAAGTGGCGAAAAGACGCCCAACCCGATCACCGAGATGTCACTCGGCCGGACGGGCGTGGAGCCGAAGAGCCGGCCGCGCCGACGGGGTCCGGAGAGTCCGTGGTGTGGCCCGAGGCCGCCCGCGCGACGTCGACGTGGCCTCAGATCGGAAGTGGCGCCGCCGTGCGGCTCGCCACGGAAGCGGAATCCGACACCGATGTCGAACGCGGTGTCGAAAGAGAGTCTGGAGCTGGCGCGGAAGGCCGCTCGGGCGCCGATGCGAGAACTGGGGCGGAACGTGGATCGGCTACGGAGGGTGCCATCGGCGCGGACCGGTCGCCGGGTGCGGACCGTTCGTCCGGTGCCGGGCGCCGGCCGGGCGTTGAACGACGGTTCGGTGTGGACCGTCGGGTGAGCGCGGACGACGACGCGGGCGCCGATCGTTCTGACGCCGAGCGTCACGACGAGGCGAACCATGGGGAAGAGGCCGGCCCGCGGGCCGGGTCGACCGACGGTGCCGGGGCGGCCGACCGGCCCGCCGGGCCGCGTGACCCTGCGGGAGCGGATCGAGGAGAACAGGCTGACCTGCGGGCCGGGGCGGTCGCCCGCACCAGGCTGGCCGGCTGGGCCGGCGCGGTCGGCCGTGCCGAGGCGGACCGTCGTGCCGAGGCGGACCGTCGTGCCGGGGCCGTCGACCGGACGGCCGGACCGGACGGCCTTGCCGGGGTGCCCGGCCGGCCCGCCGGACGCGAGGCCGGCACCGGGTTGTCCGATCAGCCCGCTGCACCCGACTCCAGTGCCGGGGTGCCCGACCAGCCCGCCGCGCGGCGTGAACGCACCGCGCCGGATCACCTCCCCGGAGTACCTGAGCAGCCCGCCGGACCGCGCGACCGCGCCGGAGCCGATGGCCGCGTCGGCAAGGACGAGCGGCCGGCCACGAGCGGCTGGCCGGACGCGCGCAGGCGCCCCGACACCCTGGGCCGCTCCGACACCCTCGGCCGCTCCGACACCCTCGGCCGCCCCGACACCCTCGGCCGTTCCGACACCCTCGGCCGTTCCGATACGCCTGGCCGACCCGTGAGAGGAGGCTGGCCGGTCGCGGACCGCAGGGCGGACACGCTCGGCCGGTTCGAGGCGGACGGCCGGTCGACCGCGGGCCGTGGGGCCGACACGCCCGGCGGCCCGGCGGCCCCGCCCCGGGAGCGGTTCGACGAACCGGGACACACCCACGATCCGCACGAGGTGACGGTTCAGCTCGACGGAGTCGGACGGCGGAAGACGGAGGACTGGCTGGTCCGGCAGGCCAAGGACGCCCCGGGCGTCCAGGACGGCTCGGACGGCCCGGTGTTCGTCGACGAGTCCGGCCGCCGCAGCCGCAGGTTCCGCCGGCTCGGCATCCTCGTCGGCGTCGCCTGCGCCGTGTACGCCGTCGTCATCGTCGCCACGCTCCTGTCCGGCAACTCCAACGCGCCCTGGCTGCCCGTGCCCGGCCAGCAGGACGACACGCCGGCCGGGAAGGTCGAGACCTCACCGCTGCCCACCGACTCGGTGTCACCGTCCGGTTCGAGCAGCGCCGCACCCGGCGCGAGCGCCTCGGTGAGCGACGGTACGGTCCCGGCACCGGGCGTCAGCCCGACACCGGGCGCCTCCGCCAGCGCCACCGCCCCGGGTACGTCCGCGGACCCGAAGCCCTCGACGTCCGTCACCACCAAGCCGAAACCGAGCACCAGCACCACCAAGGACCCCGTCACCCCGCCGTCTCCCCCGGTGTCCGCCTCGCCCGACCCCAGCCCCTCGGAGGACGGCGCGGCCTCGCCGAGCCCCTCGCAGAGCACGGTCGGCGCCGGCGGCACCGGCACGGTCGCCGACAGCCCCGTGGAACCGGGGCCCGTCGCGTCCGAGCCCGGCATCACCGACTCCTCGTCCCCGGAGAACCCGGAGAGCCCGGCGACTCCGCAGAACCTGGAGAACATCCTCTGATGGCATCCCGCACCAACGCGCACGGGCCCGCTCCCCGTGCGCGGCGTCCGGCACCCGATGTCCGGCGCCGACGGCTGCCCATGCGCTGGCTGCTGCCCTCGCTGCTCCTCGTCGCCATGCTGGCGATGCTGATGCTGCGCGGCTATGTGCACAGCGAGATCCTCGCCGACCACCGCATCCAGCCCGAGGCCGCCACCGACAAGGTGCCGGAGAAGATCCTCGACGGCGGCCCGGTCATCGACACCCGCGGCGGCCGCACGAACAGCCTGAGCGTCCCGGACCACCGTCTCGTCCTCACCTTCGACGACGGCCCGGACCCCACGTGGACAGCCAAGGTCCTGGACGTCCTGAAGAAGCACCACGCCCACGCCGTCTTCTTCGTCACCGGCACCATGACCTCGCGCTATCCCGAGCTGGTGAAACGCATGGTCGAGGAGGGCCACGAGGTCGGCCTGCACACCTTCAACCACCCCGACCTCTCCTTCCAGTCCACGAAGCGCATCGACTGGGAGCTCTCCCAGAACCAACTGGCGCTGGCCGGCGCGGCGGGCATCCGCACCTCGCTCTTCCGGCCCCCGTACTCGTCCTTCGCGAACGCCATGGACAACAAGTCCTGGCCGGTGACGGAGTACATCGGCACGCGCGGTTACATCACCGTCGTCAACAACACCGACAGCGAGGACTGGCAGAAGCCGGGCGTCGACCGGATCATCCGCAATGCCACGCCCAAGGGCGGCAAGGGCGCGATCGTCCTGATGCACGACTCCGGCGGCGACCGCCACCAGACCGTGCAGGCGCTGGACAGGTTCCTGCCGGAGCTTCAGGAACGGGGGTACCGGTTCCAGAACCTCACCGAGGCCCTCAACGCACCCAGCGCGCACACCCAGGTCACCGGCCTCGAACTGTGGAAGGGCAAGGCCTGGATCTACCTGGTGCGCGCCTCCGACGGCGTCACCGACGTCCTGGTCGTCGGCATCGCGATCATCGGCGTGCTCGTCTTCACCCGCTTCGGCATGATGCTCCTGCTCTCCGCCCTGCACGCCCGCCGGGTGCGGCGCAAGGACTTCCGCTGGGGCCCGGCGCCGGTCACCGAACCGGTGTCGGTGCTCGTGCCGGCGTACAACGAGGCCAAGTGCATAGAGAACACGGTCCGTTCCCTGATGGAGAGCGAACACCCCGTCGAAGTGCTCGTCGTCGACGACGGTTCGAGTGACGGCACGGCGCGGATCGTGGAGGACCTGCGGCTGCCGAACGTCCGCGTGGTGCGCCAGCACAACGCGGGCAAGCCCGCGGCCCTCAACCGGGGCCTGGCCAACGCCCGTCACGACATCGTCGTGATGATGGACGGCGACACGGTCTTCGAACCGGCCACCGTCCGCGAACTCGTGCAGCCCTTCGCCGACCCGAGCGTCGGCGCGGTCGCGGGCAACGCGAAGGTCGGCAACCGCGACTCCCTCATCGGGGCCTGGCAGCACATCGAGTACGTGATGGGCTTCAACCTCGACCGCCGGATGTACGACATCCTCGGCTGCATGCCGACCATCCCTGGTGCGGTCGGCGCCTTCCGCCGCTCCGCGCTGGAGAGGGTCGGCGGCATGAGCGACGACACGCTCGCCGAGGACACCGACATCACGATGGCCCTGCACCGCGACGGCTGGCGGGTCGTCTACGCGGAGAAGGCACGCGCGTGGACGGAGGCACCGGAGTCCGTCCAGCAGCTCTGGTCCCAGCGCTACCGCTGGTCGTACGGCACGATGCAGGCGATCTGGAAGCACCGCAGAGCGCTCGTCGAACGGGGCCCGTCGGGCCGCTTCGGCCGGGTGGGCCTGCCGCTCGTCTCGCTGTTCATGGTCCTGGCCCCGCTGCTGGCCCCGCTCATCGACGTCTTCCTGCTGTACGGGCTCGTCTTCGGCCCGACGCAGAAGACGGTCCTCGCGTGGCTGGGCGTCCTCGCCGTCCAGGCGGCCTGCGCGGCGTACGCCTTCCGGCTGGACCGTGAGCGCATGAGGTACCTCATCTCGCTCCCGCTCCAGCAGATCCTCTACCGGCAGTTGATGTACATGGTCCTGATCCAGTCCTGGATCACCGCGCTCACCGGAGGCCGGCTGCGCTGGCAGAAGCTGCGGCGCACCGGCGTCGTGGAGGCACCGGGATCGATCCCGCGTCAGCGGGCGGTACAGAGCGGGAACGATCGGAGGCCGGTCGCATGACCACGCACGAGTACACGGCGGGTGCGACGCCCCCCTCGGGATCCGCCCGAGTCCACTCCGAACAGGCACCCGCGCCGACATCCGCGCCGACATCCATGTCGACATCCGCGCCGACATCCATGTCGAAACCCGCCCCAGGCCCCGCCCCGCAGTCCGCCGCCGCGCCCAAGAAGCCCGGCCGTGACCGCTACCTGGACCTGCTGCGCTCGATCGCCCTGGTCCGTGTGGTCGTCTACCACCTCTTCGGCTGGGCGTGGCTGACGGTCGTCTTCCCCTCCATGGGCGTGATGTTCGCGCTGGCGGGCTCGCTGATGGCCCGCTCGCTCGGCCGCCCGGCCCTCGGTGTGATCCGAGGCCGCGTCCGCCGCCTCCTGCCTCCCCTGTGGGCGTTCAGCGCGGTGGCCCTCGCGCTGATGTTCGCGGGTGGCTGGAACGTGGTGAAGGACCCGGACAACGGCGGCACCTGGGGCCTGATCAAGCTGATCGACTACGTCGTTCCGATCGGCGCCCCGCCCTTCCCCTGGCACGTCGGTTCCAAGTCCGGCCTGCTGGAGGACACCTGGGCGGTCCAGGCGGCGGGCCCGCTCTGGTACCTGCGCGCCTATCTGTGGTTCGTGATCGCCTCGCCCCTGCTGCTGTGGGCCTTCCGCAGGGTGCCGTGGGCGACGCTGCTGGCCCCCCTCGCCCTGACGGCGGTCCTGGGCACCGGCCTGGTCACCATCCCCGGCGAGGCGGGCAACGCGATCTCCGACTTCACGGTCTACGGCGGCTGCTGGGTCCTGGGCTTCGCCCACCACGAGGGCGTCCTGCAGCGCGTCCCCCGCTACCTGGCGATCTCCTGCTCGGCACTGCTCATGGCCTTCGGCCTGTGGTGGGCCTCGGGCCATCTGGGCCCCGACGGCTGGGACCTGAACGACATCCCGCTCGCCCAGGCGGCCTGGTCGTTCGGCTTCGTCGTCATCCTGCTCCAGTACTCCCCGTCCTGGCAGGAACTCCCCGGCCGCCTGGCCCGCTGGGACAAGTTGATCACCCTGTCCAACAACCGTGCCGTCACGATCTACCTCTGGCACAACATGCTGATCATGGCCACGGTCCCGATCATCGACCAGGCCTACAACCTCCCCTTCATGCAGAGCGACAGCGCGGTGGCCGCGCTCGACTCCTCGTACATGGTGTGGATGTTCCTCCTGGTCTGGCCCCTCATCGGCCTGACGATCCTGGCCTTCGGCTGGATCGAGGACATCGCCGCCAAGCGCAGCCCGCGGCTGTGGCCCAACGGGGCGAAGACGAAGAAGGGCGCCCCACGGGCCGGCCAACGGGGCAGTCACCGGGGCTAGGGCCCAGGCAGGGGGCGACGGCACCCCGGACATCCGCACCCGCAGTCCTCACCGTCGCCCCCGCGCTCCCGTGAGAGCAACGTTCCTTTCCGGTCACTCACAGCCACAGCCTCGAAACGCGCCCTCCCTACCTTCGGGACTCAGTCAGTCGTTGTACGACACCTGGGCACCGCACTGGAGAACCGTGGAGGCGTCATGACAGCCCCTAGTACAGCCCCCGCACCGAGCAGGGGAGGCCGCTGGATCCAGGAGTGGGATCCGGAGGACGAGACCTTCTGGAAAGAGACGGGTGAGAAGGTCGCCCGGCGGAATCTGCTCTTCTCCGTGCTCTCCGAGCACATCGGGTTCTCGATCTGGACCATGTGGTCGGTGATGGTGCTCTTCATGGGCCCCGAGTACGGGCTCACCCCGGCCGACAAGTTCATGCTCACCTCGATGGTGACGCTCGTCGGAGCCGTGGTGCGGGTGCCGTACACCTTCGCGGTGGCGGTCTTCGGCGGCCGGAACTGGACCATCGTCTCGGCGAGCCTGCTGCTCGTCCCGAGCGTCGCCGCGTTCGCGGTGATGAAGCCGGGGACCTCGTTCGACACCTTCCTGCTGGTCGGTCTGCTCGCCGGCATCGGCGGCGGCAACTTCGCCTCGAGCATGACCAACATCAACGCCTTCTTCCCGTTGCGGAAGAAGGGCTGGGCGCTCGGCCTCAACGCCGGCGGCGGAAACATCGGCGTGCCCGTCATCCAGCTCGTGGCGCTCGCGATCATCGGCGCGAGCGGGGGACCGAGGGTCCTGCTGGGGATCTACATTCCGCTCATCGTCGTCGCCGCCGTGCTCGCCGCCGTCTACATGGACAACATCGCGTCCGTGAAGAACGACACCGGCGCCGCCAAGGACGCCGCGAGGGACGCCCACACCTGGATCATGTCCTTCCTCTACGTCGGCACCTTCGGGTCGTTCATCGGCTACAGCTTCGCCTTCGGGCAGGTGCTGCAGAACCAGTTCGGGCGTACTCCGCTGCAGGCGGCCTACGTCACCTTCATCGGCCCGCTGCTCGGCTCGCTGATCCGGCCCGTGGGCGGCTGGCTGGCCGACCGCTACGGCGGGGCCCGCATCACGCTGTGGAACTTCGTCGCCATGGCCGGCGCGACCGGTGTCATCGTCGTCGCCTCCACCCAGAAGTCGCTGCCCCTGTTCACGATCGCGTTCATCGCGCTGTTCGTGCTCACCGGCCTCGGCAACGGCTCGACGTACAAGATGATCCCCGGCATCTTCCAGGCCAAGGCCGTCGCCAAGGGCCTCGAAGGGGAGGAGGCGGCCTCCTACGGACGGCGGCTGTCCGGCGCCTCCATGGGCCTCATCGGCGCGGTGGGCGCGCTCGGCGGCGTCGGCATCAACCTCGCCTTCCGGCAGTCCTTCCTGTCCTACGGCTCCGGCACCGGCGCCTTCGTGGCCTTCCTCGCCTTCTACGCGGTGTGCTTCCTGGTGACCTGGGCCGTATACCTTCGCAGCCCCGCCACCCAGACCCGGACGACCACGACCGCAGAGACGAAGCCGCAGCTCAGCTACGTCGAGGTCTGACGTAACACGGGCGACATCAAGGGGAACCGAGCCTGTCACGGGGCGTTGACAGGCTCGGTCGGCGGTGACCGTACGTAGACCCCCAGCGCGAGACGAGAGCCATGGACGACGAACAGCAGCGACCGGCCGGGCAGGGCTGCGGCCCCCTCGCGGGGTTCACCGTGGGCGTGACGGCCGCGCGTCGGGCCGACGAACTCGGAGCACTGCTCCAGCGGCGCGGCGCCGCCGTCCAGCACGCGCCCGCCCTGCGCATCGTGCCGCTCGCCGACGACAGCGAACTGCTCGCCGCCACCAAGGACCTCATCGACCAGGCGCCGGACATCGTGGTGGCCACCACCGCGATCGGCTTCCGCGGCTGGATCGAGGCCGCCGACGGGTGGGGGCTCGGCGAGGCCCTGCTCGGGCGGCTGCGCGGAGTCGAACTGCTCGCGCGCGGACCCAAGGTCAAGGGCGCCATCCGCGCCCAGGGGCTGACCGAGGAGTGGTCGCCCACCTCCGAGTCCATGGCCGAGGTGCTGGACCGGCTCCTGGAGGAGGGTGTCGAGGGCCGCCGTATCGCCGTACAACTGCACGGCGAGCCGCTGCCCGGGTTCGTGGAGTCGCTGCGGGCCGCCGGAGCCGAGGTCGTGGGAGTCCCCGTCTACCGGTGGATGCCGCCGGAGGACATCGGGCCCGTCGACCGGCTCCTCGACGCCACCGTCACCCGCGGCCTGGACGCGCTCACCTTCACCAGCGCGCCCGCCGCCGCCTCCCTGCTGTCCAGGGCCGAGGACCGCGGCCTGCTGTCCGAACTCCTCGCCGCCCTCCACCACGACGTCCTGCCCGCCTGCGTCGGCCCCGTCACCGCGCTCCCTCTGCAGGCGCACGGCATCGACACCGTCCAGCCCGAACGCTTCCGGCTCGGCCCCCTCGTCCAGTTGCTCTGCCAGGAACTCCCCGGCCGGGCCCGTACGTTGCCCATCGCCGGCCACCGGGTCGAGATCCGCGGCCACGCCGTGATGGTCGACGGGGCGCTGCGGCCGGTACCGCCGGCCGGGATGTCGCTGCTGCGGGCCCTGTCCCGCCGCCCCGGCTGGGTGGTGGCCCGCGCCGAGCTGCTGCGGGCGCTGCCGGGTGCCGGGCGGGACGAGCACGCCGTCGAGACGGCCATGGCCCGGCTGCGTACGGCACTTGGCGCGCCCAAGCTCATCCAGACCGTCGTCAAGCGCGGCTACCGGCTCGCGCTCGACCCGGCGGCCGACTCCAAGTACGCCGACGTATAAGGCCGTCGGTACAGGAGCAGGGCGCGGGCGAGGCAGGCCAGCGCGAGCGTCGACAGCAGGGCCCGTGCGACGTTCCAGGCGACCCAGGTGTCCTCGAACCTCTGGCGTACGGCGGCCGGGTCGGCGATCGTCGCGGGGTTCCCGGCGTCCGCCAGGCGGTTGTTGAGCGGGATGTTCACGGCGACCGTGACCAGGAAGGCCAGCGCGTACGCGGAGAGGGCGGCGAACACCCACCACCGGTGGGGGGACTTGCGTGACTGCCAGGCGGAGACCGCCGTGAGGACCAGCGCGCCCATGAAGCTCAGGAAGAACACCGGGTCCTGGATCACGTCGTTGACGTTCTGCATGACCTCGATGAAGACGCGGTCGTCACTGCGGGCCAGTGACGGCATGACGGCGCAGGCGAAAATGTAGAAGACCCCGGCGATCAGGCCCATCGCGACCGTGGCCGCGCTCAGGACACCTCCGGCGGTGGTACGCCGCCCCGTGCTGTTCTCTGTCATGCCGTCGAGTCAACCGGCGTGGTCCGGCGCCGGACATGGCCGAGGCGCGCGGCCCCATAAGCAGGCGTCCACTCCCCGACGGGCACAGGTCTTCCGGTCACGCGTGCAGCCATGCACTGTAGGGGGTACGACCCTTACCGACCCTCACGGCGGTAACCCCAAGGCGGTGACAGGCGCATGGCATCGGGCATGGCCACGGCCTCGTACGAGCTGCGATTCGACTCCGGGCGGATCTGTCTGGACCTCCTGGCGACCACCCACCCCGAGGAACGGCTCGACTCGCTGGACCGGCTGCGCACCTGGATCACCCGCTCCGGACTGGTCCCCGCGGGCACTCCGCTCGCGGCGGCCGACATCTCCTGGCTCGTGGGCTTTCGCGAACTTCGCGGCCATGTCGCCCAGTTGGTCCGCGGTGAGCTGGACGCGCGGCCCGCGGACGCCGCGCTCGCCCGCGTCAACGCCGTCGCGCTCGCCGCCCCGCCCGCCCCCTGGGCCGTACGCGCGGACGACGGCTCGCTGCGGAGCCGGCTGCACACCCCGCCCGGCTGCCCCGGGCTGCTCGCCGTCATCGCCCGCGACGCCCTCGAACTGCTCACCGACCCGGCGGCACGGGCGAGCCTCAGACAGTGCGAGGGGGACAGCTGTCCGATCGTCTACCTCGACACCTCCCGGGGGCGGCGCCGGCGGTGGTGTTCCAGCGAGGTGTGCGGAAACCGGGAGCGGGTGGCCCGGCATCGGCGTCGGGCGGCCCTCGCCCGGGCGTGAATCATGCGCGAACCGTGTGTGAAACGCGTCACAGTGCCGGGATCCCGGCGAGTCGATCCGGAACCTTCACTTCACCCCTACGTGATCTTTCGATCGCTTCCAGTGATCAACAAACTTCCTTCACAACTCTTCCAAGAAATATGTCCTATCTCTTTGAACATACGCACGCCCAGACGCGTACTCCGGGATGAGCGACCGACTGGGGGATCCCCCGGACACCGGAGGTAGGCGTGCGCAAGGATTCCGCCGTGGCTGATGAACGAAGGTCAAGGGCCCGACATCGCATGAATCCGTCTGCGTCGGCTTCGTCTAACGAACCCGACGAGGAGCTGATGCGTGCGCTGTACCGGGAACACGCGGGTCCGTTGCTCGCGTACGTGCTGCGGCTGGTCGCGGGGGATCGGCAGCGTGCCGAGGACGTTGTGCAGGAAACACTCATCCGTGCCTGGAAGAACGCCGGTCAGCTCAACCGGGCGACCGGTTCGGTACGACCCTGGCTGGTGACGGTCGCCCGGCGCATCGTCATCGACGGCCACCGCAGCCGGCAGGCCCGGCCGCAGGAGGTGGACCCGTCACCGCTGGAGGTCATTCCCGCGGAGGACGAGATCGACAAGGCGTTGTGGCTGATGACACTGTCGGACGCGCTGGACGACCTGACCCCTGCTCACAGGGAAGTTCTGGTCGAAACGTACTTCAAAGGGCGTACGGTCAATGAGGCTGCCGAGACTCTCGGCATACCCAGCGGCACCGTGCGCTCCCGGGTGTTCTACGCCCTGCGGTCGATGAAGCTGGCGCTGGAGGAGCGGGGGGTGACGGCATGAACGCATACGGGGGTTACGGAACAGGCGGTCCAGGAGCCATGCAGGGACCACGGGGACAACAGAACCCCGGTGACAACATCCACGAAACCGTCGGCGCCTACGCCCTCGGTATCCTCGACGACGCCGAAGCGACGGCCTTCGAGGCCCACCTCGCCACCTGCGAGTGGTGCGGCCAGCAGCTCGACGAGCTCGCCGGGATGGAACCGATGCTCGCCGCGCTCGCGGATCTGCCCGCCTCGCAGGGCACCCCGGCCATCGGTGAGTCGCTGGCCGCCCGCCCGAGCCCACAGCTCGCGGAACGGCTGGTCGACGAGGTGTCGGAGCGACGCGCGGTCAAGCGCCGGCGCGGCCTGTACCTCGTGGCGGCCGCGGCCGCGCTGATCATCGGCGGTCCGCTGACGGTGATGGCGGTCAGCGGCGGCGGCACCACCACCACCGCGTCGCCCGACTCGGCGATGGCCACCAGCCCGGCCAAGGCCGCCTTCGACGTCATGACGGACAAGAAGTCGGCCACGGACCCGAGCACCAAGGTCAACGCCGTCGTCGCGATCGAGAAGAAGGACTGGGGCACCCACGCCGTCCTCCAGCTCAAGAACGTCAAGGGTCCGCTGAAGTGCTCGCTGATCGCCGTCGGCAAGAACGGTGAGCGCGAGACGGTGACCTCCTGGGCGGTCCCGAACTGGGGCTACGGCATCGCCGACGCCAAGACGGAACAGGCGAAGAACCCCCTCTACGTCCACGGCGGCGCGGCCTTCACCCCGAACCAGATCGACCACTTCGAGGTCATGACCTTCGACGGGAAGCGGCTCGTCGAGGTGAACGTGTGAGCGAACTCAGGGCGCGCACGTAGCCTCACGGGGCCCCCTTCGCGTACGGTTGACGGCTGCCCAGCACGTCAGAAGGGGGCCCGGTGGCCGCTCAGGCTCAGCAGGAAACCGCGCTCGACCAGATCCACGATTCCGCACAGGACGATTCCGTACGGGATCGTGAGATCAGCGTCGAGCAGCAACATCTGGACCGGGTGTACCGGCGCCTCGAGGAGAAGATCCACGAGGCGGAGTTCCTGATGAACGACGCCGCCCAGCGCGGCCAGGTCGGTACACCGGGGGCGCTCGCGGAGCGCGACGCCCAGGTGTTCCGCGCGGGGGTTCATCTGAACCGCCTGAACAACGAGTTCGAGGACTTCCTCTTCGGCCGGATCGACCTGCTCCTCGGGAAGGACGGCAAGAAGGGCCCGGACGGCGCCTACACGGCCGTCGAACCGGCCGAGGGTGTCGTACGGGCGGACGAGACCGGCCAGTACGCCTCCATCGCCGAGACGCTCCACATCGGCCGCATCGGGGTGCTGGACGCGGAGTACGCGCCGCTGGTCATCGACTGGCGGGCGCCTGCCGCGGCCCCGTTCTACCGCTCGACGCCGGTCGACCCGGGACGGGTCGTACGCCGCCGGGTCATCCGCTCCAAGGGCCGCAAGGTCCTCGGCGTCGAGGACGACCTGATGCGCCCCGAGCTCAAGGCCACCCTCGACGGCCAGGAACTCCCCGTGATCGGTGACGGCGCCCTGATGGCCGCGCTCGGCCAGGCCCGCAGCCACACCATGCGGGACATCGTCGCGTCCATCCAGGCCGAACAGGACCTCGTGATCCGCGCCCCCGCGGCGTCGGTGACGTACGTGGAGGGCGGCCCCGGCACCGGCAAGACGGCCGTGGCCCTGCACCGGGCGGCCTACCTCCTGTACCAGGACCGCCGCCGGTACGCGGGCGGCATCCTGATCGTCTCCCCGACCCCGCTCCTGGTCGCCTACACGGAGGGCGTGCTGCCCTCCCTCGGCGAGGAGGGCCAGGTCGCCATCCGCGCCATCGGCTCCCTCGTCGACGGCGCGGAGGCGACCCTGTACGACTCCCCGGCCGTCGCCCGCGCCAAGGGCTCCTACCGGATGCTCAAGGTGCTGCGGAAGGCCGCCAGGGGCGCGCTGGAGACGCCCGGCGCCAGCCCGGGCCGGTCCACCGCCGACGGGGACCGGTCGGAGCAGCTCGCCTTCGGCGAGGAGGCCGCCCCGGCCCCCTCCGGCACCCCCACGCGCCTGCGTGTCGTCGCCTTCGGGCGGCGGCTGGAGCTGGAGGCCGCCGAGCTCGACCGCATCAAGCACAACGCGCTGAGCGGGACCGCGCCGGTGAACCTGCTGCGCCCGCGCGCCCGCAAGCTGCTGCTGGACGCGCTGTGGGCGAAGTCCGGGGCCGGTACGCGGCACACGGACCCGGAGCTGGCCGCCGAGCTGCGGTCGTCCTTCGACGAGGACGTCGCCTCCGAGGACAGCTTCATCGACTTCCTGAACGCGTGGTGGCCGGAGCTGACCCCGCGGGGCGTCCTCGCCGCCATGGCCGACGAGCGGCGCCTGGGCCGCTGGGCGCGGCGGATCCTCAACCCCGGCGAGGTGCGCCGGGTCGCGCGCTCGCTCAAGCGGGACGGGCTGTCCGTCCACGACGTGGCGATGCTGGACGAGCTCCAGGCGATCCTGGGGATGCCCGCCCGGCCCCGCAAGCGCCGTGAGCTGGATCCGCTGGACCAGCTCACCGGTCTCGAGGAGCTCATGCCCGTACGCGAGGAGACGCAGCGCGAGCGGGCCGAGCGGCTGGCGCAGGAGCGTGTCGAGTACGCGCACGTCATCGTCGACGAGGCGCAGGACCTCACGCCCATGCAGTGGCGGATGGTGGGCAGACGTGGCCGGCATGCCACCTGGACCGTCGTCGGCGACCCGGCGCAGTCCTCGTGGTCAGACCCCGACGAGGCCGCCGAGGCCCGTGACGAGGCCCTGGGGACCCGTCCCCGGCGCCGCTTCACCCTCACCGTCAACTACCGCAACCCCGCCGAGATCGCCGAGCTGGCCGCCAAGGTCCTCGCCCTCGCCATGCCCGGCTCCCAGTCGCCCTCGGCCGTACGGTCCACCGGCGTCGAGCCGCGTTTCGTGGCGACGAACAACGCGGGCGCCGTCGCACGGGACTCGCTCGCGCAGACGGTGCGCGGCGAGGCCGCGCGGCTGCTGGACCGTGTGGACGGCACGGTGGGCGTCGTGGTGGCCATGAACCGGCGCGAGGAGGCCGCGCGCTGGCTCGCCGGGCTCGGCGAGCGGGTGGTGGCGCTCGGGAGCCTGGAGGCGAAGGGGCTGGAGTACGACGCGACGGTGGTCGTCTCTCCGGCGGAGATCGCCGACGAGTCGCCCGCGGGTCTGCGGGTGCTGTACGTCGCCCTCACCCGGGCCACGCAGCAGCTGACGATCGTCTCCGGCGACCGCGACGAACCCGACGCGAACGGGGTGCCGGATCTGCTCCGGGACTGACACTCCCGGGGCCGACGCCCCGAATGAACTCTCGGGGTGGGAATTGCCTTACGGGGATCCTTTGTTACCTTGGATGTGACACCGGCCCGATCCAAGCCCCCGGGCCCAACCTTCGTCGCTACGAGCGACCACTTGCCGCGAGGCGAGCATGGCGGGTCGGTGTCATTGAACGAGAAGAGGCTCACGTCACCTGGTGACGTGAGCCTCTTGCGTTGTCCGGCTTTCGGCGGCCGACCGTTTCCCATAAGGCCGCGCGCTCTCGTACCGTGGAAGCGTTCTTCCGAAATCGCAGGCCTCAGCTGCGAACAAAACGTTCGCAATCCGGGGCGGCTACCACGTACCGAGGGGTAGGTGCGACGATCGGACGGCGTACCCGCGACACAGCAGTACCCGGTGAAAGCAGAGGAAGTCGGCCATGGCAACGGCGCCCAGCGTCTCCTACTCGATTACGGTCCGGCTGGAGGTGCCCGCGAGCGGAACCGCGGTCTCCCAGATCACCACGGCCGTAGAGTCCCACGGAGGCTCGGTGACCGGCCTCGACGTGACCGCCTCAGGCCACGAGAAGCTCCGCATCGACGTCACCATCGCGGCGAGCTCGACGGCCCACGCCGACGAGATCGTCCAGCAGCTGCGCGGCATCGAGGGCGTCACGCTGGGCAAGGTCTCCGACCGTACGTTCCTCATGCACCTCGGCGGCAAGATCGAGATGCAGTCGAAGCACCCGATCCGCAACCGTGACGACCTCTCCATGATCTACACCCCGGGTGTGGCCCGTGTGTGCATGGCGATCGCGGAGAACCCCGAGGACGCCCGTCGCCTCACCATCAAGCGCAACTCGGTTGCGGTCGTGACGGACGGCTCGGCCGTGCTCGGCCTCGGGAACATCGGCCCCAAGGCCGCCCTCCCGGTCATGGAGGGCAAGGCGGCCCTCTTCAAGCGCTTCGCCGGCATCGACGCCTGGCCGCTGTGCCTGGACACCCAGGACACCGACGCGATCGTCGAGATCGTCAAGGCCATCGCCCCCGGCTTCGCGGGCATCAACCTCGAGGACATCTCCGCGCCGCGCTGCTTCGAGATCGAGGCCCGGCTGCGCGAGGCCCTCGACATCCCCGTCTTCCACGACGACCAGCACGGCACCGCGATCGTCGTCCTCGCGGCCCTCACCAACGCCCTGCGCGTGGCGGGCAAGGCCATCGGTGACATCCGGATCGTCATGTCCGGCGCGGGCGCGGCCGGTACGGCCATCCTGAAGCTGCTCATCGCCGCGGGCCTCAAGAACGCCGTCGTCGCCGACATCCACGGCGTCGTGCACGCGGACCGCGAGGACCTCGTCGACGCGGCCTCCGATTCGCCGCTGCGCTGGATCGCCGACAACACCAACCCCGAGGGCCTCACGGGCACGTTGAAGGAGGCCGTGCGCGGCGCCGACGTGTTCATCGGTGTCTCCGCCCCGAACGTGCTCGACGGCGACGACGTGGCCGCCATGGCCGAGGGTGCCATCGTGTTCGCGCTCGCGAACCCCGACCCCGAGGTCGACCCGGCAATCGCCCGTCAGACCGCGGCAGTTGTCGCGACCGGCCGCTCCGACTTCCCCAACCAGATCAACAACGTGCTGGTGTTCCCGGGCGTCTTCCGCGGCCTCCTGGACGCCCAGTCCCGCACGGTCAACACCGAGATGATGCTGGCCGCCGCGGCCGCCCTCGCGGACGTGGTGACCGAGGACGAGCTCAACCCGAACTACATCATCCCCAGCGTCTTCAACGACAAGGTCGCGGGCGCGGTCGCCGGAGCGGTGCGCTCCGCGGTGAAGGCCGCGGGGGCGTCGGCGTCGGTGTCGGCCGAGTAGGCACCCCGGGCCGGTGCGGGCGGCACCGGGGGCCGCCGCCCCCGCACCCCCGCCTCGGCCCGGACGGCCTCGTCCTCGAACGCCGGACGGGCCGGGAGACCTGCGCGGGATGATCGTCGTCGGTGGTTCCAGTGGTGTGACTTGCTGTGACGATCGCCACGACGACCGCGCGTCGGCGCGTCGTGAGATGCGGCGTCCCTGGCCGCCCTCTAGGGTGGCGGCCAGGCTAGAGCCTCCCAGGCCCTGCGGTCCGCTGCCGGGAGCGGACGGAGCGTCACCACACTGAGGCAGTGGCGCTTTTCGTGTGACTCCCAAGGGTGTTCGTGTGACTCCCAGGGGTGCCGGATTGGCTTTCCCGCCGCAGGTGGGGGCAGGATGCGTCTTCGGGCGCGAGGGTCTGGCTACGGACCCGGGTCCGGGGACCGACCGAGGGCCCTGGCAGCATCGGCTTCGCCGCATCCAACATGCGGCTCCGCCGCGTGGCACGCCTCAACGGCAAGAAGAACACGGGAGTAACAAAATGAACCGCAGTGAGCTGGTGGCCGCGCTGGCCGACCGCGCCGAGGTGACCCGCAAGGACGCCGACGCCGTTCTGGCCGCGTTCGCCGAGACCGTCGGCGAGATCGTCGCCAAGGGCGACGAGAAGGTCACCATCCCCGGCTTCCTGACCTTCGAGCGCACCCACCGTGCCGCTCGCACCGCGCGCAACCCGCAGACCGGCGACCCGATCCAGATCCCCGCCGGCTACAGCGTGAAGGTCTCCGCGGGCAGCAAGCTCAAGGAAGCGGCCAAGGGCAAGTAAGCCGCGTTCGTGTGCCACGGGACGGCGCACGACCCGCAGTAACGCCAATGGGGCGGCCCCCTGGACCGGGGGGCCGCCCCATCGTCGTACGTACGACTGGAACTGTCGCCCGCGCGACAACGCGGCCGTCCGGACGACAGACAGCCACGCTCTCCGAGCTATCCGAGCGCCCTGCCCGGACCGGAGGGGAGAGGCTGAGGTCAGCCGAGCGCCTTGCCCGGCAGCTCGACCTTGGCGCCCAGCTCGACGAGCTTCTCCATGCTGTGTCTATCCGGGGGCTGTGACATCAGCGGCTTCGCCGCGGGCCCCCGGACCCCCAGCCGGGAGCAGCTGCCCCGGACCGGAGGGGAGACGCTGAGGTCAGCCGAGCGCCTTGCCGGGCAGCTCGACCTTGGCGCCCAGCTCGACGAGCTTCTCCATGAAGTTCTCGTAGCCGCGGTTGATCAGGTCGATGCCGTGGACGCGGGAGGTGCCCTGGGCCGCGAGGGCGGCGATCAGGTACGAGAAGCCGCCACGGAGGTCGGGGATGACCAGGTCGGCGCCCTGGAGCTTGGTCGGGCCCGAAACGACGGCCGAGTGCAGGAAGTTGCGCTGGCCGAAGCGGCAGACCGAGCCGCCGAGGCACTCGCGGTAGAGCTGGATGTGCGCGCCCATCTGGTTCAGCGCGGAGGTGAAGCCGAGGCGGGACTCGTACACCGTCTCGTGGATGATCGACAGGCCCGTGGCCTGCGTCAGGGCGACCACCAGCGGCTGCTGCCAGTCGGTCTGGAAACCGGGGTGGACGTCCGTCTCCAGGGCGATGGACTTGAGCTGCGAGCCCGGGTGCCAGAAGCGGATGCCCTCGTCGTCGATCTCGAACGCGCCGCCCACCTTGCGGTAGGTGTTCAGGAACGTCATCATCGAGCGCTGCTGGGCACCACGCACGTAGATGTTGCCCTCGGTCGCCAGCGCCGCGGAAGCCCAGGAGGCGGCCTCCAGGCGGTCCGGGAGGGCCGCGTGGGTGTAGCCGCCGAGCGAGTCCACACCGGTGATGCGGATCGTCCGGTCGGTGTCCATGGCGATGATCGCGCCCATCTTCTGCAGCACGCAGATGAGGTCCTCGATCTCGGGCTCCACGGCCGCGTTGGCCAGCTCGGTGACGCCCTCCGCGAGCACCGCCGTCAGCAGCACCTGCTCGGTCGCGCCGACGGACGGGTACGGCAGCTGGATCTTCGTGCCGCGCAGCCGCTGCGGGGCCTCCAGGTACTGGCCGTCCTCCCGCTTCTCGATCTTCGCGCCGAACTGCCGCAGCACCTCGAAGTGGAAGTCGATCGGCCGGCCGCCGATGTCACAGCCGCCGAGACCGGGGATGAACGCGTGCCCCAGACGGTGCAGCAGCGGGCCGCAGAAGAGGATCGGGATGCGCGACGAGCCCGCGTGGGCATCGATGTCGGCGACGTTCGCGCTCTCCACGTGCGACGGGTCGAGGATCAGCTCGCCCGGCTCCTCGCCCGGCCGGACCGTCACGCCGTGCAGTTGCAGCAGCCCGCGCACGACGCGCACGTCACGAATGTCGGGGACATTGCGCAGTCGGCTCGGAGCGCTGCCCAGCAGGGCGGCGACCATGGCCTTCGGTACGAGGTTCTTCGCACCGCGGACACGGATCTCGCCCTCGAGCGGGGTTCCGCCGTGGACAAGCAGTACATCGTCAGAGCCGTTGACGGTCATGTATCTCGCGTTCCGATGAGTTGGGCAGGAGTATGCGTCGGCAGGCCGGTTGGGCGGGAGCCGAAGAGCAAGGGTAATCGCCGCCCACCCCCCTTAAGTAAGCCCAAGGACCACCCAGCAAGGTCATAGGTTGGACACAACACGAACCGTTTCGAATCGGGCACACGGGGTCACCGACAACGGTGTGCGCGGGGGACGCTTCTCTGCGCCCTGAGCTGCATTCACTCGGGTACGGGTATTGGGTCCCCCTACGCGGGGAAGATGCGGGATCATGTCTGGCATGACCGAGGTGTCCTCGCTCACAGGGCGGCTGCTCGTGGCCACGCCCGCCCTGGCGGACCCGAACTTCGACCGCGCGGTGGTGCTGCTCCTCGACCACGACGAGGAGGGCTCGCTCGGTGTCGTCCTCAACCGGCCGACCCCGGTCGACGTCGGCGACATCCTGGAGGCCTGGGCGGACCTGGCCGGGGAGCCCGGCGTGGTCTTCCAGGGCGGCCCGGTGTCGCTGGACTCGGCGCTGGGCGTCGCGGTGATCCCGGGCGGCGTCGCCTCGGGGGAGCGCGCCCCCCTCGGCTGGCGGCGGGTGCACGGCGCGATCGGCCTCGTCGACCTGGAGGCCCCACCGGAACTCCTCGCCTCGGCCCTCGGCTCCCTGAGAATCTTCGCCGGGTACGCCGGCTGGGGCCCCGGCCAACTGGAGGACGAACTGACCGAGGGCGCCTGGTACGTCGTGGAATCCGAACCGGGAGACGTCTCCTCCCCGTCCCCGGAACGTCTCTGGCGCGAGGTCCTGCGCCGCCAGCGCAACGAACTCGCGATGGTGGCGACGTATCCGGACGACCCTTCGCTCAACTGATGTCTGTGACCAGCGGGGCAGGTTTACCGTGTTCGAATGCAGTTGCGGTGAATGCCGGATAGCGTCACGCGGGTGAAGCTGGTGGCGCAGGTAAAGCTGCTGCCGACGCCTACTCAGGCTGTGGCACTTGAAGCGACCCTGCACGCCTGCAATGACGCGGCTACTTGGGTCAGCCGGATCGCTTTCGAACGGGATGTGAAGAAGAACTTCGCTCTGCGAAAGCTCACCTATGACGCGGTGAAGTTCCGATGGGGGCTCGGCGCGCAGGCCGCCCAGCATGTGATCAAGAAGACCTGCGACGCGTACACGACGCTTCGGTCCAATCTGAAGGCTGGTAACTACGGCGGCCCTGGCTCGAAGCGCTACCGGAGGGTCACGGAGAAACCGGTCGTCTTCCGCTCCGAGGGTGCCCAGCCCTACGACGACCGCATGCTCTCCTGGCAGATCCGGGAACGCACGGTCTCGATCTGGACCGTGGAGGGTCGGGTGAAGAACCTGGCCTTCACCGCTGATCCGGAGCAGTTGGCCCGCCTGGCGTTGTACCGGCAGGGGGAGTCGGACCTGCTGTGCCGTGACGGTATGTGGTTCCTGATCGCCACATGCGAAGTCCCAGAGGCGGCGTTGAAGACCGAGCCGGTGGACTTCCTCGGCGTCGATCTGGGGATCGTGAACATCGCCGCGACGAGTGACGGCGAGATCATGGCAGGGCGCGAGCTGAATCGGGCCCGGGTTCGTGACCGCGACCTGCGGAGGAAGCTTCAGAAGAAGAACACTCCGTCCGCCAAACGCCGCCTGAAGAAGCGGCGACGCAAGGAGGCCCGGCGGGCGAAGGACGTCAATCACAAGATCGCGAAACGGTTGGTGGCGGAGGCTGGGGGTGCCTCCCACGCCCTTTAGGCAGTGGGGGAGCACCGGTCGCGGAATTGCCCTGGAAGATCTCACGGGCATCCGCGAGCGGGTACGGCTTCGCAAGCCTCAAAGAGCCACCCACTCCTCCTGGGCGTTTGCCCAGCTCGGAGCCTTTATCGCGTACAAGGCGCGCAAGGCGGGGGTTCCGGTGGTGTACGTCGATCCGGCGTACACCTCACGCACCTGCGCCGAGTGCGGGCACGTGGACAAGGCGAACCGGGCCTCGCAGGCCTGGTTCGCGTGCCGGAGCTGCGGATTCGTTGATCACGCAGACCGGAACGGCGCCCGTAACATCCAGGCCAGAGGCATGGAGTTGTGGCGACGCGGGGCCCCGTCGACGGCCCCAGCCCCACCCAGGCAGCGACAGCGTGGGGCTGGACGCAAACGAGGTGTCACAGCCAGTGGCGCGCTCGTTGTGCAAGCCGAGGAACCATAGTTCCCGGCAGTTGATTACCCTTGGCTCTCATGAGCACTCTTGAGCCTGAGACCCAGCCGCAGCGAGGCACTGGGACGGGGACCCTCGTAGAGCCGACGCCTCAGGTGTCGCACGGCGACGGGGACCACGAGCGCTTCGCCCACTATGTCCAGAAGGACAAGATCATGGCGAGCGCCCTCGACGGCACGCCCGTCGTGGCCCTCTGCGGCAAGGTGTGGGTCCCGGGCCGCGACCCGAAGAAGTACCCCGTGTGTCCCATGTGCAAGGAGATCTACGAGTCCATGGGCGCCGGCGGCGACAAGGGCAAGGGCGGCCAGGACAAGTAACGGGGCCGAAGGCCCGACGATCACAAGGCCCTCGGGGCGCGTTTCGGCGCGCCCCGAGGGCCTTTGTGTCGTGTGCGCCGGCGGTCTTTGCGGTCTTTGCGCCGGGTGCCGTTGCACATGGTGCGCCCCGTGGTCACAGAGTGGTTGAGACCTCTTGTGGACATGTTCATGTAGTCCCTAGCCTCCGGTGTGTTGTGCAGAGCGAAACCGCCATTGCGTATGTTGCAACGTCCCCCATCGGAGGATGCTCGATGAAGCTCTCTGCGAAGCTGCCCGTGAGGCTCCCCGCGCGAACGGCCGTCGCCCTCGCCGCACTTGTCGTCGCCACCGCCTGTGCCCCCCAGGCCTCCGACAACTCCTCCTCCGGAAAGGACGAGAAGACCGGCACGCTGCGGGTCTGGCTCTTCCAGGAGGTCACCAACGGGCCGAAGGAGAAGGTCGTCGACGCGGCCGTCAGCACCTTCGAGAAGGCCCACAAGGACACCAAGGTCACCATCGAGTACATCCCCGTGGAGACCCGCGCCCAGCGCATGAAGGCCGCTTTCAACGATCCGAAGAGCGCCCCTGACGTCATCGAGTACGGCAACACGGACACCGCCGGTTACGTCAAGGACGGCGGACTCGCCGACGTCACCAAGGAGTTCGCCGACTGGAGCGAGGCCAAGGACACCGACCCGACCGCCAAGCAGTCCGTGACGGTGGACGGCAAGATCTACGGCGCCCCGTTCTTCGTCGGCGTCCGCGCCCTTTACTACCGCACCGACATCCTCAAGGACCTCGGCCTCGAAGTCCCGAAGACCCAGGCCGAGTTGATCTCCACCGCGAAGAAGATCCGCGCCGCCGATCCCGACCTCTACGGGCTCGTGGTCGGCGGCGCCTACACGTACGGCGCGATGCCGTTCATCTGGTCCCAGGGCGGCGAGATCGCCCAGGGCAAGGGCGGCTCCTACGCCGCGACCATCGACAGCGCGGCCGCCCAGCAGGGCATCAAGGCCTACACCTCGCTGTTCGGCTCCGACAACTGTCCCGCCGCCAAGTGCGCGGGCATGACCGGCAACGACACCGTCACCGCGTTCGCCTCCGGCAAGGCGGGCATGGCCATCGGCGGCGACTTCAGCCATGCCGCGATCGAGGCCGGGAAGATCAAGGGCAAGTACGCGGTCGTGCCGTTGCCCGGTGTGAAGTCCGGTTCGGTGGCCCCGGCGTTCGCGGGCGGCAACAACATCGGCGTTCTGAAGAGCACCTCGCACCGCACCCTCGCCGTCGACCTGATGGAGCGGCTGGCGAGCAAGAAGACCCAGAGCGAGCTCTTCGACGCCATGGGGTTCCTGCCGACGTACACCGACGTGCGGGACGAGGTCGCGAAGAAGCAGCCGTTCGTCGCGCCCTTCGTGAAGACCCTCGCCTCGGGCGCCAAGTTCGTGCCCGCCTCGCCCGCCTGGTCGCAGATCGACGCCTCGCTCGTCCTGCCGACGATGTTCCAGGAGGTCATCAGCGGCAAGAAGGACGTGGCGGCGGCCTCGAAGGACGCGGCGAAGAAGATGAACGACGCGTTCGGCTCCGTGGGGTGAACGGGTGACCACGCAAGAGGCCGTCGCCGAACCGGCCACGGTCCCGAAGACCGTGGCCGGCGTCCCCGGCCGCCGGCGCGCCCGCTGGACCCCCTGGCTCTACCTCGCCCCCGCTCTCGTCGTCCTCGGCGCCCTGCTCGTCTACCCCATCTACCAACTCGGCCTGATCTCGCTCCTGAAGTACACCCAGGCACAGGTCAGCGGCGGCGAACCGACCTCCTTCGAAGGGTTCGGCAACTACACCACCCTCTTCGCCGACGACCAGTTCTGGCAGGTCCTGATCGCCACGCTGGTGTTCGCGGCGGCGTGTGTGCTCTCCACCCTGGCCGTCGGCTGCGCCCTCGCCGTGCTCCTCACCCGCGTACGGGCCCTGCCGAGGCTCGCGCTGATGCTGGCCGCGCTCGGCGCGTGGGCGACCCCGGCCGTCACCGGGTCCACGGTCTGGCTGTTTCTGTTCGACCCCGACTTCGGGCCCGTCAACCGGGTCCTCGGAATCGGCGACCACTCCTGGACGTACGGGCGCTCCAGCGCCTTCGCGCTCGTCCTGCTCGAAGTGGTCTGGTGCTCCTTCCCGTTCGTGATGGTGACGGTCTATGCCGGGATCCGCTCCGTACCCGCCGAGGTGCTGGAGGCGGCCGCCCTGGACGGCGCCTCGCAGTGGCGGATCTGGCGCTCGGTGCTCGCACCGCTGCTGCGGCCGATCCTGGTGGTCGTCACCATCCAGTCGGTCATCTGGGACTTCAAGGTCTTCACGCAGATCTACGTGATGACCAACGGCGGGGGTATCGCCGGCCAGAACCTCGTGCTGAACGTGTACGCCTACCAGAAGGCGTTCGCCTCCTCGCAGTACGGCCTCGGCTCGGCGATCGGCGTGGTGATGCTGGTGATCCTGCTGGCGGTCACGCTGGTCTATCTGCGCCTGCTGCGTAGACAGGGGGAGGAACTGTGAGCCTGATACCCGGCTTCGTACGGCGTCCCCGGCGCCCCTGGCGGCTCGCCGCCGAGGCGACCGCGCTGCTGATCGCGGCGGTCGTCGCCTTCCCCCTCTACTGGATGGTGCTCGGCGCATTCAAACCGGCCGGAGAGATCGAGTCCACCGAGCCCCGGCCGTGGACGCTTTCGCCCTCCCTGGATTCCTTCCGGCGGGTCTTCGGGCAGCAGGAATTCGGCCGTTACTTCGTCAACAGCCTCGTGGTGGCGGGGTCCGTGGTCGTCGTCTCGGCGCTGATCGCGTTTCTCGCGGCGACGGCGGTCACCCGATTCCGCTTCCGATTCCGGACCACCCTGTTGATCATGTTCCTGGTCGCGCAGATGGTGCCCGTCGAGGCGCTGACGATCCCCCTCTTCTTCCTGATGCGCGACTTCGGCCAGCTGAACACGCTGGGCTCGCTGATCCTGCCGCACATCGCCTTCTCGCTGCCGTTCGCGATCTGGATGCTGAGGGGTTTTGTGAAGGCGGTTCCCGAGGCGCTGGAGGAGGCCGCGTACATCGACGGGGCGAGCCGTACGCGATTCCTCTGGCAGATCCTTTTCCCCCTCGTCTTCCCCGGGTTGGTGGCCACGAGCGTCTTTTCCTTCATCTCGGCCTGGAACGACTTCCTGTTCGCCAAGTCCTTCATCATCAGCGACACCTCGCAGTCCACCTTGCCGATGGCCCTCCTCGTGTTCTACAAGCCCGACGAGCCGGACTGGGGCGGTGTGATGGCGGCGTCCACGGTGATGACGATTCCGGTGCTCGTCTTTTTCGTACTCGTACAGCGACGCCTGGTCTCCGGCCTCGGCGGAGCGGTGAAGGACTGACGTGAACGATGTGATTCCGGCGCCCCGCGCCGTCGAGGGCCCCATGCGCTGCGGGGTCGAGCTCGATGCGGACACCACCCTGTGGGCCGCGCCCGGCACCGGCGCCACGGAGCGCTGGCTGCGCGCCGCGCTCGGCGCCGCGCTCGGCCTGCCGCTGCCACCAGGGCCGCAGGACGCCCGCAACGCCGTACGGCTGCTCCTGGACGACACCCTGGAGCCGGAGGCGTACAAACTCAGCGTCGTCGTCAACTGGGGTGTCGAGATCCGGGGCGGCAGTGCGGCGGGGGTGTTCTGGGGCGCGCAGACGCTGCGTCAGCTCCTCGGCCCCGATGCCTTCCGTCGCGCCCCCGTCCGGCCGGGGACGACCTACGGAATCCCGCATCAGATCATCGAGGACGCTCCCCGATTTCCCTGGCGCGGCCTCATGCTCGACGTCTCGCGGCACTTCATGCCCAAGGACGGCGTCCTGCGTCACCTCGACCTCATGGCCGCCCACAAACTCAACGTCTTCCACTTCCACCTCACCGACGACCAAGGCTGGCGTGTTCAGATCAAGCGGTACCCGAAGCTGACGGAGGTCGGATCCTGGCGGGCGCGCTCGAAATTCGGCCATCGCGCCTCGCCCCTGTGGGACGAGAAGCCGCACGGGGGCTTCTACACGCAGGACGACATCCGCGAGATCGTCGCGTACGCGGCCGAGCGGCATATCAGTGTCGTCCCGGAGATCGACATCCCGGGGCACTCGCAGGCCGCCATCGCCGCGTATCCGGAACTGGGCAACACCGACGTCATCGACACGACCTCCCTGACCGTCTGGGACACCTGGGGCATCTCCGAAAACGTACTCGCCCCCACTGACAACACCCTGCGCTTCTACGAGGGGGTGTTCGAGGAACTCCTGGAGCTCTTCCCGGCGGACGCGGGCCCGTTCACGCGGTTCTCGGGTTTTGTGCACATCGGCGGCGACGAGTGCGCCAAGGACCAGTGGAAGCGGTCGCCGACCGCGCAGACGCGCATCAGGGAACTGGGCCTCGCGGACGAGGACGAGTTGCAGTCCTGGTTCGTCCGGCACTTCGACAACTGGCTCTCCGCGCGTGGGCGTCGGCTGATCGGCTGGGACGAGATCCTGGAGGGCGGGTTGGCGCCCGGGGCGGCGGTGTCCTCGTGGCGCGGCTACCAGGGTGGCATCACGGCCGCCCGCGCCGGCCACGACGTCGTCATGTGCCCCGAGCAGCAGGTGTACTTGGACCACCGCCAGGCCGCGGGCCCGGACGAGCCGGTGCCGATCGGATATGTCCGCACACTGGAGGACGTCTACCGCTTCGAACCCGTTCCACCGGAGCTCACCGAAGCGGAGGCGCGGCATGTGCTGGGCACTCAGGCGAACGTGTGGACCGAGGTGATGGAGGACCCCGCACGGGTGGACTACCAGACCTTCCCCAGGCTCGCGGCCTTCGCCGAGGTCGCCTGGAGCGCCCTGCCCGCCCCCGCCGAGCGGGACTTCGCCGACTTCGAACGGCGGATGGCCGCCCACTACGGGCGACTTGACGCCCTGGGAGTCGCCTACCGCCCGCCCGAGGGCCCCCTGCCGTGGCAGCGGCGACCGGGTGTGCTCGGACGTCCGATCGAGGGGGCGCCCCCAAACGTGTGAGGTGACCCCTTACCGGCGTGTCCCGGCCCGCTCGCCCCGACGCGGTGGCCCCACAAGGCAAAAGGCCCCCAAGGGCCACCGAAGAGTGGCAATTCGTACTGACCGGCGATGCCGTAGGAAAACGGACCATCTCCCTGGTGAGGGGGCGAATGCCTCCTAGCGGACCCCCGCGTCGAGGGCCCGGGAAGATGTGCCAGAGTTGCCACGTCCGCCCTGTCAGCACGTACCGTACGCGCAACACAGGTGGGACCAGGTGGGGCAGCGGGAAGGGGCAGCCGGTTTGACCACGCACGCACCGCAGGCGGCGCAGGCCGTGACGCTGCCCGCCTCGCTGGACGAGGCAGTGGCGGCGCTGGCCGCCATGCCCGCCGCCGTCCCCGTGGCCGGCGGCACCGACCTCATGGCCGCCGTCAACTCCGGACAACTGCGGCCCGCCGCGCTCGTCGGCCTCGGCCGGATCAGCGAGATCCGCGGCTGGCAGTACCAGGACGGCCACGCGCTGCTCGGCGCCGGCCTCACCCACGCCCGCATGGGACGCCCCGACTTCGCGGCCCTCATCCCGGCGCTCGCCGCCGCCGCGCGCGCCGCGGGACCGCCGCAGATCCGCAACGCGGGCACCCTGGGCGGCAACATCGCCTCGGCGGCCCCCACGGGGGACGCGTTGCCCGTGCTGGCCGCTCTGGAGGCCACGTTGATCATCGCGGGCCCGGGCGGGGCCCGCCGTGAGATCCCGGTGTCGCACCTGCTCGCGGGCATGGAGATGCTCCGCGGCGGCGAACTCATCGGCTACGTGCGCGTGCCGCTGCTGCACGCGCCCCAGGTCTTCCTGAAGGCGACCGGACGCACCGGACCCGGGCGCGCCATCGCGTCCGTGGCACTCGTCCTGGACCCGGCGCGGCGCGGCGTGCGGTGCGCGGTCGGCGCCATAGCGCCGATGGCGCTGCGGCCCCTGGACGCGGAGGCGTGGGTCGCCCAGCTGATCGACTGGGACAACAACCGGGCCATCGTGCCGGAGGCGCTCAACGCCTTCGGGGAGTACGTCGCCGCGGCCTGCATCCCCGATCCCGTGCCGGCCGAGGACGGGTCCGTACAACAGCTTCCGCCCGCCGTACTGCACCTGCGGCGCACCGTCGCCGCGCTGGCCCGACGAGCACTGGGGAGGGCACTGTCGTGACCGACGACCAGCACGGAGAGGGCGCTCCGCGCACCAGCGGCAGGTGGGACCCGCTTCCGCAGGGGGACTACGACGACGGCGCCACCGCCTTCGTCAAGCTCCCCGAGGGCGGAATCGACGCCCTTTTGGCGGAACGCGAGACGCCCCTCGCGGCGCCCGGCCACGGCTATGTGCCCCCCCGGATCACCGCGGCGCCCCCGGCGGCCGACCCCGGGGCGGCGGGCGGGTGGGGCCTGCCGGCCGAGGCGGTCCAGTGGCCGGATCCCAACGCCGCGCACCAGGAAGCCGTACGCCACGAGACCGGGCGTCAGGACGCCGGGCACCAGCAGGCGGCGCACGACGGGTTCTCGTACCACCCCGGCGCCACCGGCCAGTGGGACTTCGGGGACGCCGCCCGCGAGGGTGCGTCCCCCGGGCACCACCCGGCCGACGCGTCCGGACACGACGTCACCGGACAGTGGTCGATTCCGGTCGCCGGAGGTGATCTTCCGGACGAATCGGGCGAGTTCACCACGTCGGCCCTCGTCGAGCAGTGGGGCGGCACGCCGCCCGCCACGCTCCCGGGCGGCGCGGCCGCGCCCTGGGCGACCACGGAGACCATCGGCGAGCCGTGGTCGGCCCCACCGCAAGCGGCGACCCCCGAGGCCCCGGGGGCCCCTGAGGGCCTCGCGGAGCCCGCGCGGCACACACATACGGAATCGCCCGCCGGGGCCGCCCAGGCGGGCGCTCAGGCCGCTCACGAGGCTCCTGAGCCGCTCGCCGGGCCCACGCCCGCGACGGCCGAGGTGCACGGGACCCCGGACGGAGCCGAACCGGACTCCGACCCGGCCACGCCGACTGCCCCGGCAGCAGCCTCGGAGGACGCTTCGGAGCACCCCGCGGAGCACCCCGGGACCCCGGTGCCGGACGCCCCCGGGTCCACCGCCCCCGCGGCGGACGCGAGCGACCCGGACACCCTCCCGCCGCCCCCGCACGACGAACACCCCCTGGCCTCCTACGTCCTGCGCGTCAACGGCGCCGACCGCCCCGTGACCGACGCCTGGATCGGCGAGTCGCTGCTCTACGTCCTGCGCGAGCGCCTCGGCCTCGCGGGCGCCAAGGACGGCTGCTCGCAGGGCGAGTGCGGAGCCTGCAACGTGCAGGTGGACGGGCGGCTCGTGGCGTCCTGCCTGGTGCCCGCCGTCACCGCCGCGAGCAGTGAAGTGCGTACGGTCGAAGGCCTCGCCGCCGACGGACAGCCCTCGGACGTGCAGCGCGCCCTCGCCAAGTGCGGCGCGGTCCAGTGCGGTTTCTGCGTCCCGGGCATGGCCATGACCGTGCACGACCTCCTCGAGGGCAACCCCGCCCCCACCGAACTCGAGACCCGCCAGGCGCTGTGCGGCAACCTGTGCCGCTGCTCCGGCTACCGGGGGGTCCTGGACGCCGTACGCGAGGTCGTCGCCGAACGCGAGGCGCACAGCGCGGCCGCCGCCGAGGCCGTGCCGGACGCGGACGAGCCGCGCATCCCGCACCAGGCGGGGCCCGGCGCGGGCGGCGTCAACCCGTCGGCGTTCGAGGACCCTTCCCCGTACGACTCCCAGGCGCCGTATGAGCAGCCGTACGGACAGGACGGAGGCCAGGCGTGAGCAACGAGACCGTGACCGCGACTGCCGCGGCACCCGAGACCGGCCCCGAGCCGCTGCCGCACGGGCTCGGCGTGTCGCTGCCCGCCGCGGAGGCCCGCGCCAAGACCGAGGGCACCTTCCCGTACGCGGCCGACCTGTGGGCCGAGGGCCTGCTGTGGGCGGCCGTGCTGCGTTCACCGCACCCGCACGCGCGCATCGTGTCCATCGACACCAGCCACGCACGCGAGATGCCCGGCGTCCGGGCGGTCATCACCCACGAGGACGTGCCCGGCGCGGCCCTGCACGGCCGCGGCCGTGCGGACCGCCCGGTGTTCGCCTCCGAGGTCGTACGCCACCACGGTGAGCCCATCGCGGCCGTCGCCGCCGACCACCCGGACACCGCGCGGATGGCCGCGGCGGCCGTCATCGTCGAGTACGAGCTGCTCGACCCGGTGACCGACCCGGAGCAGGCCTTCGAGGCCGAGCCCCTGCACCCCGACGGCAACCTGATCCGGCACATCCCGCTGCGCCACGGCGACCCGGACGCGGTCGGCGAGATCGTCGTCGAGGGCCTGTACCGCATCGGCCGCCAGGACCCGGCCCCGATCGGCGCCGAAGCCGGTCTCGCCGTGCCCCGTCCGGACGGCGGCGTCGAGCTCTACATCGCCTCCACGGACCCGCACACCGACCGCGACACCGCCGCCGCCTGCTACGGCCTGGAGCCCGAGCGGGTGAAGGTCGTCGTCACCGGAGTGCCCGGCGCCACCGCCGACCGCGAGGACCAGGGCTTCCAGCTCCCGCTCGGCCTGCTGGCCCTCCAGACCGGCTGCCCGGTGAAGCTCACCGCGACCCGCGAGGAGTCCTTCCTCGGCCACGCCCACCGGCACCCCACCCTGCTGCGCTACCGCCACCACGCCGACACCGAGGGCAGGTTGGTGAAGGTCGAGGCGCAGATCCTGCTCGATGCCGGCGCCTACGCCGACACGTCCGCCGAGTCGCTGGCCGCCGCCGTCTCCTTCGCCTGCGGCCCCTACGTCGTCCCGAACGCCTTCATCGAGGGCTGGGCCGTGCGCACCAACAACCCGCCCTCCGGCCATGTGCGCGGCGAGGGCGCCATGCAGGTCTGCGCCGCCTACGAGGCGCAGATGGACAAGCTCGCCAAGAAGCTCGCCCTCGACCCCGCCGAACTGCGTCTGCAGAACGCGATGGCCACCGGGGACGTGCTTCCGACCGGCCAGACGGTGACCTGCCCGGCGCCGGTCGCCGAACTGCTCCAGGCCGTACGCGACTACCCTCTGCCCGCGCTCCCCAAGGACACCCCCGAGGACGAGTGGCTGCTCCCGGGCGGCCCCGAGGGCGCGGGCGAACCAGGCGCCGTACGCCGCGGGGTCGGCTACGGCGTCGGCATGGTCCACATGCTCGGCGCCGAGGGCGCGGACGAGGTCTCCACGGCCACGGTGAAGGTCCACGACGGTGTCGCCACGGTGCTGTGCGCGGCCGTCGAGACCGGCCAGGGCTTCACCACCCTGGCCCGCCAGATCGTCCAGGAGACCCTCGGCATCGACGAGGTGCACGTGGCGCCGGTCGACACCGACCAGCCGCCCGCGGGCCCCAGCTGCCGGGGCCGCCACACCTGGGTGTCGGGCGGAGCGGTCGAACGCGCCGCGAAGATGGTCCGTACGCAGCTCCTGCAGCCGCTGGCGCACAAGTTCGGCATGTCCACGGAGCTCCTCCAGATCACCGACGGCAAGATCACCTCGTACGACGGTGTGCTCTCGACCACCGTCACCGAGGCGATGGACGGCAAGGAGCTGTGGGCCACCGCGCAGTGCCGCCCGCACCCGACCGAGCCGCTGGACGAGGCGGGCCAGGGCGACGCCTTCGTGGGCCTGGCCTTCTGCGCGATCCGCGCGGTGGTGGACGTGGACATCGAACTGGGCTCGGTACGGGTGGTCGAGCTGGCGCTCGCCCAGGACGTCGGGCGGATCCTCAACCCCGCGCAGCTCACGGCCCGTATCGAGGCGGGCGTCACCCAGGGCGTCGGTGCCGCGCTCACGGAGAACCTCCGCACCGCCCGCGGCCTGGTCCGCCACCCCGACCTCACCGGCTACGCCCTCCCGACCTCCCTGGACGCCCCGGACATCCGCATCGTCAAGCTCGTCGAGGAGCGCGACGTCGTCGCCCCCTTCGGCGCGAAGGCGGCCAGCGCCGTGCCGGTCGTGACGTCCCCGGCGGCCGTCGCGTCCGCCGTGCGGGCGGCGACGGGCCGCCCCGTCAACCGCCTCCCGATCCGTCCGCAAGCCGCCGTGGTGACCACGACATGAGTACCCCCGAACCGACGACCCCCGAACCGACGACCCACGACCCCGAGCAGCCGCGCTACGAGCCCCCACCGAGCGTCGGGAAGCTGGCGTTGTGGGTACTGCTGTTCGTCGTGGCGGCCGTGGTGGTCGTCCTGGGCGGCGTGTACTTCACCTGAGGCGGACGCGGGCCGCGGCAGGGCGGCCTCCGATGGCTTGAATCCGCGCGTTTCCGGGCCGTACGCCCTGTGTGCCTGGGGGTTTCCGGCGTTGTCAGTGGGGCGGCGTATGGTTCTCGGTCAGTGGGGAACTGCCGCTGGGCGGCGGTGAGTTCCTCGCGGGAAGCACAAATGCGTTCACATGCGCGGGGGAGCCATGAGTACGACTGACACCGATGTCGTCAGCGCGATCACGCTGACCGAGGACGAGCTGGATCCGTACATCACACACACGGGCACAAGGCAGTGGCTGACGGAGCCCGGGCTGCCGGCCGACGGCACGCTGCTGGACTTCGGCGCCCTGCGGGAGCACGGGCTGCGCCGGGTCGCCGACCTGGCCGGTGACGCCGACAGACTCGCCGCGGAGCTCCAGGACCAGCTGGTCGTGGGAGCCCTGCGGACCTTCGACCGGGACCTGGAGTCGATCGTCCTGGACGGGGCGACGGGGGAGATCGCCACGACGTACTTCTTCTCCGACCCCGCTCTGATGGACCTCGCGCCCCTGGCCCCCTCCCTGGAAGCCCTGGTGCGCTTCTCGGCGGCGACGGAGGAACTGACGGCGTCCCGTGGGCGGTTCGCCTCCTACGAGGGCCGGTTCGGCCCGAAGGTGGTCACGGAGGCCTCCGAGTCGCTCGCCGCGGTCTTCGAGGCGGGCGCGGGCGGCGAGGCGGGGGCGCGCGGCGAGGTGGCGCCGTACTGGCGGATGGCCGCCCTGATCCGCCCCCTCGCCCGGATCGCGGGCCCCGGCGAGGGCCTCGTCCTCGACCTGCCCAAGCGACTGCTGGACGAGGAGTTCGGCGCGGGCGCCATCATGCGCTTCGAGGACGTCGACTTCCCGCCCGCGCTCGTGCACGAGCCGACCCGACGCTTCCTGCGCGAGACGGGCCTGCCCGAGGACGGCCTCCTCTTCCAGCTGGACACGGAAGTGCCCCTGCCGGGCCTCGCCGACTACTACGCGGACCAGCGCCCCGACGACTTCTCCGCCGACGAACTCCCCGCGACGGCCGACCGCCTGATACGCCTCGGCTACCTCATCGAGGACACCAGCCTCGTGGTGGACGGCACCACGGGCGCGGTCCTCGCCTGGAGCGAGCCGGACATCACCCTGCGCCCCCTCAACGCCGACATCTCCACCCTCGCCTTCACCCTCTGGCTGCTGCACCGCGAGAAGGCCCTCGACGCGACCCACGACCTCACCGACTCCTACGAACAACTGGCCGCCACCATGGCCCAGACCCTCGCCACGGTCGACCCCGTCGCCTGCGACCCCACCCCCACGCTGGAGGGCGACGACGGCCGGCGCTACTGGCCGGAGGCATTCGAGGACGAGGCGGGCGGCACCCTCCACGGCTAGCCGACGGACGCCCCCCACACGCACGGATCGGCCGCCCCCGGGCCACGGGGACGGCCGATCCACCTCACAGGAGGCCGTGGCGGGAATTGAACCCGCGTAACTCGCTTTGCAGGCGAGCCCCTGAGCCACTCGGGCA
Source organism: Streptomyces sp. NBC_01450 (assembly GCF_036227505.1). Classification (NCBI taxonomy): domain Bacteria; kingdom Bacillati; phylum Actinomycetota; class Actinomycetes; order Kitasatosporales; family Streptomycetaceae; genus Streptomyces; species Streptomyces sp. NBC_01450. The sequence continues at coordinate 6,977,295 of NZ_CP109480.1, forward strand.
CACGGCCGTTCTCAGGTGCGGCACGGCTCACTCGTTCCGAACCTGATGGGTCGACCGTAGGCGGGGCCCGGGGCGGGCTCAAGGGGTGCGGGGGTGCTGCAACGGGACTGCCATATGTCGTTCATGAACGCCGGTTCCCGAGACCGGGGCGTACGACCAAAGGCCCAGGCGATCACGGTCTTCGGACAGGAGTCACTGCTGGTCGTGGCCCTTACGCTGGCGGCCATGACAGCGTTGGAAGCACGTGACGTTGCGGCTGGAGCCGTACCGGGACCGGCTGATGTTCCTCGGAATGGTGCTGCTTGCGGCGGCGATCGTCTCCGTGCCCAGCGTGCTGATCCCCGCCGTGCCCGTGTGGACCGTTGCCGTGGCTCGGGGTGTTCAACTGCTCGGTGTTTTCTGCCAGTTACTGCGTGTGAGTGTGCGGAGGCGAGCGTGTTCTCTTTCGCCTGTTCATGGTGGAGGGGTCGCCTGGATGTTCGGGGTGGGAACGGGTGACCTTTGCGGGGGGTGGTTCGTTGATCTGCGTGACGCGGGGGTTGCGGGCTGGAGCGGGGGTGGGTGGGGTGCGTGGGAGGGGGGAGCGGTCGGCTTCCGGGCTGCGGGCGTTGGCTGGGCCGTTCGTCGCTCCGGGCCCGTCCGGTGTGGCGGTACGCGGCCGGCTCAAGCATCTGACGGCCGGGGATGTGAGGGTGCTGCGGCTGGTCGGCGAGCACCTCGGTGCGCTGGCGTCGCGGGATCTCAAGGCGCGGTGTGCTGATGGTCTGAGGCACTGCGCGGATGCGTGGGCGGCGCGGAAGCGTGGGCTGACGCCGTTGTCGTCGTCCCGCTGGGCCGGTGCGCTCACCAAGGCCTCGCATGATCAGTGGGCGCTTGCGCGGCGTTGCCAGGCAGCGCACATCCACAGCCTGGAGGCCGGCATCAAGTCCATCCGGCACCGCCTGTCGCTGTCCGTGGGGGAGTGGGGCTCGAGACGGGCTCCGGGTGGCTACCGCTCCGCGCGGGAATGGCATGCGAAGTCGCGTCGGCTGGCCGCGCTGGAGTCCCGGCACGCGGCGGCCGTCGCGGACTGGCGGGCCGGGCGGGTGCGTGTGGTGCGTGGTGGCAAGCGCCTGGCGAACACCCGTCACCACCTCGCCGAGGCCGGGCTTGCCGAGACCCGGTGGCGGGAGCGGTGGGAGGCGGAGCGCTGGTTTCTCGCCGCTGACGGCGAGTCCGGGAAGCGGTACGGCAACGAGACCATCCGCGTCACCCCCGACGGCGAAGTCTCCGTCAAACTCCCTGCCCCGCTCGCCGGACTGGCGAACGCCCCGCACGGACGGTACGTTCTCGCTTCCCGTGTCGCCTTCCCGCACCGGGGCGTCGAGTGGGCCGACCGCGTGGAATCGAACCGGGCGGTGGCCTACCGCATCCACCTGGACGTCGGGCGCGGGCGCTGGTATCTGACCGCTTCCTGGCAGCACCCGCCCGGGTCATGCCGCTGGCTTCCGCCCTCGCGCAGGGTGTGATCGGTGTGGACGCCAACGCCGACCACCTCGCCGCCTGGCGCCTCGACACGCACGGCAACCCCATCGGGAACCCACGGCGCTTCCCCTTCGACCTGTCCGGCAGCGCCACCCACCGGGACGCCCAGGTCCGCCACGCTCTGACCCGGCTGCTGAACTGGGCGAAGTCCTGCGGCGTGGCCGCCATCGCGGTCGAGGACCTGGACTTCACCGCCGAGAAGACCCGCGAGAAGCACGGCCGCAAGCGCCGGTTCCGGCAGCTGATCTCGGGCATGCCCACCGGCAGGCTCCGCGCCCGTCTCACCTCTATGGCCGACGCCACCAACATCACCATCATCGCCGTGGACCCGGCCTACACCTCGCGGTGGGGCGCCCAGCACTGGCAGAAGCCTCTCACCAGCAAGACCCGTAAGACCACCCGGCACGATGCGGCAAGCATCGCGGTCGGAAGGCGCGCCCAAGGACATTCGGTCCGGCGACGGACGGCACCGCCCCACACCCACCAGAGCGATGGCTGTGGGCATCGGACCGTCCAGGCCCGACCGGACGCCCTTGGGCGTGAGGAACCCCGCCCCCGTATTCCCGGACCACGCACACGATGCGTGCCGCCCGGATGCGGAGCGAACGCGGGGAACCAGCACGCCCAACACCGCTCGGGACGTGCGGCTGAGCGTGAGCCCTGGCGACAGGACTCACTCCCGCTCAGTCTTTAGGAACGGTTCGGCTGCTTCGGGATGGGGCTGGTGATCGCCTCGACGAGCGTGCTGCTGCTGCGCTTCTCGGCGCCGGAGGAAGTCGGCGCCAACTCCGCCGCGCTGCAGATCTCCGACGGCCTCTCCGACATCGTGCTGCTCGCGGCGGGCGGCGCGGCGTTCGCGGCGCTGGGCGGCGGCAAGGTCGCGGAGACGGCCACCTCGACGGCCGGCGCTTCCCACCCCGCCGCGTTCGCCGCCGTGTTCCTGCCGATGGCCGGGGTGGCGCTGGTGGGGGCCTGGGTGACGACCCGGGTGCGAGAGCGGTGATCTGAAAAGAGAGCGGTGATCCTAAAAGGGAGCGGTGCTCACCCGCTCGTCGACGGGAACAAGCGGACCGCCTGGCCGGCCGCCGCCACCTTCCTCGCCGTGAACGGCGTCGACCTCCCCGGCTGCGACCAGGACACGACGTACGACCTGGTCATCGCCGCGGCGTCCGGTGAGGAGAGCGACATCGGGGTGATCGCCGACCGGTCGCGGGCTCTGTGACCTCAGTCCCATCCACGGGTGACCCGGCGTCGTGCGCGCGTTGACACAACCGCGGCGCCGGTAGGGTGGCCCGGTTGTCATACGTAGCCGAGCCGCTCAACCACCCCACGGAGACCGTGACTACCACCGCCGCCAGCGCATCCACCTCGCACCACCTCTCACCCGCCTTCCCCGGCCGCGCCCCCTGGGGTACCGCCAGCAAGCTGCGTGCCTGGCAGCAGGGGGCGCTGGAGAAGTACATCCAGGAGCAGCCGCGCGACTTCCTGGCCGTCGCCACGCCCGGCGCCGGCAAGACGACGTTCGCGCTGACGCTCGCGTCCTGGCTGCTGCACCACCACGTCGTGCAGCAGGTGACCGTGGTCGCGCCGACCGAGCACCTGAAGAAGCAGTGGGCGGAGGCCGCCGCGCGGATAGGGATCAAGCTGGATCCCGAGTACAGCGCGGGGCCGCTCAGCAAGGAGTACCAGGGCGTCGCCGTGACGTACGCGGGTGTGGGTGTGCGGCCCATGCTCCACCGCAACCGCGTCGAGCAGCGCAAGACCCTCGTCATCCTGGACGAGATCCACCACGCCGGTGACTCGAAGTCCTGGGGCGAGGCGTGCCTCGAAGCGTTCGAGCCCGCCACTCGACGGCTCGCGCTCACCGGTACGCCCTTCCGGTCCGACACCAACCCCATCCCCTTTGTCGCGTATGAGGAGGGGAACGACGGGATTCGGCGGTCTTCCGCCGACTACACATACGGGTACGGCAACGCGCTGGCCGACCACGTCGTGCGGCCCGTCATCTTCCTCTCCTACAGCGGCAACATGCGGTGGCGTACGAAGGCGGGGGACGAGATCGCGGCCCGCCTCGGCGAGCCGATGACCAAGGACGCCGTCTCGCAGGCCTGGCGCACCGCGCTCGACCCGCGCGGTGAGTGGATGCCCAGCGTGCTGCGCGCCGCCGACCAGCGGCTGACCGAGGTCAGGAAGGGCATCCCGGACGCGGGTGCGCTCGTCATCGCCTCCGACCAGGACTCGGCCCGCGCGTACGCCAAGCTCATCCGTGAGATCACCGGCACGAAGGCGACCCTCGTCCTGTCCGACGACACGGGCGCGTCCAACAGAATCGACGAGTTCAGCCACAGCGAGGACCGGTGGATGGTCGCCGTCCGCATGGTGTCCGAGGGCGTCGACGTGCCGCGGCTCGCGGTCGGCGTGTACGCCACCACCATCTCCACGCCCCTGTTCTTCGCGCAGGCCGTCGGCCGTTTCGTACGGTCCCGGCGGCGCGGCGAGACCGCCTCCGTCTTCCTGCCGACCGTTCCCGACCTCCTCGGCTTCGCCAACGAGATGGAGGTCGAGCGCGACCACGTCCTCGACAAGCCCAAGAAGGAGGGCGAGGAGGACCCCTACGCCGAGTCCGAGCAGGAGATGGACGAGGCGAACCGGGAGCAGGACGAGGACACCGGGGAGCAGGAGCAGTTCTCCTTCGAGGCACTGGAGTCCGAGGCCGTCTTCGACCGAGTGCTGTACGACGGTGCCGAGTTCGGGATGCAGGCCCACCCGGGGAGCGCGGAGGAGCAGGACTACCTCGGGATTCCGGGGCTGCTCGAGCCCGACCAGGTGCAGTTGCTGCTGCAGAAGCGGCAGGCGCGGCAGATCGCGCACAGCCGCAAGAAGCCCGACGACGAGGCCGACCTTCTCGAACTGCCCGCCGAGCGGCGGCCCGTGGTCTCGCACAAGGAGATGCTGGAGCTGCGGAAGCAGCTCAACACCATGGTCGGCGCGTACGTCCACCAGAGCGGCAAGCCGCACGGCGTGATCCACACCGAACTGCGCCGTGTGTGCGGCGGGCCGCCGAGCGCGGAGGCGACGGCGGGTCAACTGCGGCAGCGGATCGCCAAGGTGCAGGAGTGGGCCACCCGTATGCGGTGACGCTGGGCGCTGTGCCTGGCGGTCATGGTTCGTGGGGCCCTGCTTGTGCGTTTTCTGCGGATCCGCTGTGGCTGGTCGCGCCCACGCGGCTGAGCCGCAATGTCAGCGCCCCGCGCCCCTTTCAGGGGCGTGTGCGCCGTGTGTGGGGGGCGTGCGCGCCGCGTGGTGGGTGCCGTACGTACGAGGACAAAGGCTCTGCAAAGGGGAGGAGTTCGTGTCAGGACGTGACCGGATTCTGGACGGAGACTTCCGCTGAGCGAACCCGCTCGCTACTGTCCCGCTACGCACACGCCCCGTGGCAGCGCCGCCGCGGAGCGCAGCCGTGTAGCGACTCCGCCCGGGAAGAGCCCGGGTCGTCAGCCGACGGCGGCCTCTGAAGCGCGTCGCCGACGGGACTCGGAGACGCAACCGCCGCGAGGGGGCCGCCGACCTCACCACTAAGGAGTGGGCGTCGTGACCGCGGAGACCTCTCAGACGCTCGACCGGGGACTGCGTGTCCTCAAGCTGCTCGCCGACACGGACCACGGGCTGACCGTCACCGAGCTCTCGAACAAACTGGGCGTCAACCGGACCGTTGTGTACCGCTTGCTCGCCACGCTGGAGCAGCACGCGCTCGTACGCCGGGATCTGGGCGGCCGCGCCCGGGTCGGCCTCGGGGTGCTGCGGCTGGGGCGCCAGGTGCATCCGCTGGTACGGGAGGCCGCGTTGCCGGCGCTGCGCGCGCTGGCCGAGGACATAGGGGCCACGGCCCATCTCACGCTCGTCGACGGGACCGAGGCGCTTGCCGTCGCCGTCGTGGAGCCGACGTGGACGGACTATCACGTCGCCTACCGCGCCGGGTTCCGGCATCCGCTGGACCGGGGCGCCGCGGGTCGCGCGATCCTCGCCGCCCGGCAGCACGCGCCGACGGACGCCCCCGGGTACACGCTCACGCATGGCGAGTTGGAGGCGGGCGCGAGTGGAGCCGCCGCTCCCCTGATAGGGGTGACGGGGGTCGAGGGCAGCGTCGGTGTCGTCATGCTCGCGGACTCCGTGCCGGAACGGGTGGGGCCGCGGGTCGTGGACGCGGCGCGAGAGGTCGCGGACGCGCTGCGCTGAGGCCCGCACTCCGTCGCCCGACCGCCCGACCGCCCGTACTCCGTCGCCCTGACGGCCCCGTATGCCGTCGTGCTGACGCCCCGCGCCCCGATGCGCCGAGGGTTCTTGTTTCCGGTCACCCCCTGGCTTTGGCCGACCCGCCAAACCACCCCAGCCAACTCTGGCCGATGCTCCCACCGCGTCTCGCCCCGCCCTCCGCATCATCAGGGCACTGAAGGCGCAAGGGCGGAACGGTGGAGGGAGCAAGGCGTGGAGACGGAGACGGTACGTACACGGCCGGACGTCGGTCGAGGGGGCGGACGGGCGGCTCGGCTGACCCGGCGTCAGGGCGTCGGATCGCTGGTCGCCGAGGCCGCCGGGAGCCCGCTCAGGCGGACGATGGGCGTCGGGCAGCTCACCCTGCTCAGCGTGGGCGCCACGCTCGGCACCGGCATCTTCGTGGTGCTCGGCCAGGCGGTGCCCGAGGCCGGTCCCGCCATCGTCGTGTCGTTCGTGCTGGCCGGTGTGACCGCGCTGTTCTCCGCACTGTCGTACGCCGAGCTGGCCGGCATGATCCCGGGCTCCGGCTCCTCCTACAGCTACGCGTACGCCACCCTCGGCGAGCTCGTCGCCTGGGTGTGCGGCTGGTGTCTGATCCTGGAGTACGGGGTGTCCGTGGCCGCCGTCGCGGTCGGCTGGGGGCAGTACGTCAACGAACTGCTCGACCTGACCGTCGGGGTCACCCTCCCCGACACGCTCAGCGCGCCGCCCGGCGCGGGCGGTGTCCTCAACATCCCCGCCGCCGCGATCGTCGTCCTGTCCATGGTCGTGCTGCTGCGGGGCGCCCGCGAGAGCGCCGTCGCCAACACCCTCATGGTCGGCGTGAAGATCGCCGCCCTGGTGATGTTCTGCGCGGTCGCCTTCACCGCCTTCCACGCCGGGAACTTCACGCCTCTCTTCCCGCTCGGCACGGCCGGCATGAGCGCGGGCGCGGCCTCGCTCTTCTTCTCCTACATCGGCTTCGACGCCGCCTCGACGGCCGGGGAGGAGGCGAAGAACCCACAGCGCGACCTGCCGCGCGCGATCATCCTCTCCCTCGTCCTCGTCACCGCCCTCTACGTCCTCGTCGCGGTCGCCGCGCTCGGCGCGATGCCGTGGAAGAAGTTCGAGGGCACGGAGGCCACGCTGAGCGAGGTGCTCGTGCAGTCCGTCGGCGGCGGCAGCCTGTGGCCGATCCTGCTGTCCGTCGGCGCGGTCGTCGCCACCACGAGCGTCGTGCTCACCGTGCAGTACGGGCAGATCCGCATCCTCTTCGCGATGTCGAGGGACGGGCTCGTGCCGCCGCTGTTCTCCAAGGTGCACCCCACCACCGGGGTGCCGCGCGCCAACACGGTCATCGTCTCCTCCTTCATCGCCGTGCTCGCCGCGCTCGTCCCGCTGGGCGCGCTCGCCGACGCCACCAGCATCGGTACGCTCTTCGCCTTCATGCTGGTCAACCTGGCGGTCGTGCTGCTGCGCCGCCGCAGCCCGGAGGCGCCCCGCTCCTTCCGGGTCCCCTTCTCGCCGGTGACGCCGGTCCTGGGGGTGGGCTTCTGCGTCTACATGCTGTTCAGCCTGGGGTCGGACACCTGGGTCGCGTTCGGCGCGTGGATGGCCGTCGGCCTGGTGATCTACTGGCTGTACGGGATCAAGCACTCCAAGCTCGAAGACAAACTCGGCGACAAGGTCAGCGGCCAGGTCGATGACAAGCCCGGTGACAAGGAAACGGCGTGAGCACCCTCGACCTCACCGCCGACGTCGTCGCCCTCACCCGCGCCCTCGTCGACATGCCCTCCGAGAGCGGCGAGGAGGCCCGGCTCGCGGACGCCGTCGAGGCGGCCCTCGCCGTCCTCCCGCACCTCACCGTGGAGCGGATCGGGAACTCGGTGGTCGCCCGCACCGACCTCGGCCACCCCGAACGGATCCTGATCGCCGGCCACTTGGACACCGTTCCCGCCGCCGGGAACCTGCCGTCCGTCCTGCGAGGCGACCTCCTGTACGGGCTCGGCGCCTGTGACATGAAGGGCGGCGTCGCCGTCGCGCTCCGGCTGGCGGCGACGCTCCCCACGCCCACCCGCGACGTCACGTACGTCTTCTACGAGTGCGAGGAGGTCGAGGGCGACCGCAACGGGCTCGGCCGGATCGCCGCCGTACGGCCGGAGTTGCTGAAGGCCGACCTCGCGATCCTCATGGAGCCGTCCGACGCCGGGGTCGAGGCGGGCTGCCAGGGCGTGCTGATGGCCGACATCACGGTCCGCGGCGAGCGCGCGCACACCGCGCGGGCCTGGCGGGGTGCGAACGCCGCGCACCGCGCCGGGGCCGTCCTCCAGCGCCTCGCCGACCACACCCCGGAGCGGGTGGTGATCGACGGATTGGAGTACCGGGAAGGGTTGAACGCCGTCGCCGTACGCGCCGGGGTCGCGGGCAACGTCGTGCCCGACGAGTGCGTGATCACCGTCAACTCCCGTTTCGCGCCGAGTCGTTCGGCCGAGGAGGCGGAGAAGTACGTACGGGATCTCTTTCCCGAGGACGCGTACGAGGTCGACGTCACCGAGGTCGTCGCGGGTGCGCTGCCCGGGCTCGACCGGCAGGCGGTCGCCTCACTCGTGCGCATGCTGGGGGCCACGCCCCGTCCGAAGCTGGGCTGGACGGACGTGGCCCGTTTCGCCGCCCTCGGCACGCCCGCCCTCAACTACGGCCCCGGCGATCCGGTCCTCGCGCACACGGCGGGGGAGTACGTCCCCGTCGGACAGCTGCGGGCGTGCGAGGAGCGGTTGACGGAGTGGCTCACGCGGGGAGGAGGCTGAGCCACTCCATCAGGAACTTGGTGAAGACGTACGGCTTCTCCATGTTGGCGTAGTGGGCGGCGTCCTCGACGGTGGCCGTGCGGCCGTCGGCGACGGCGTCGACGAGGCGGTCGGCCATCGCGATCAGATCGGCCGCGTCCAGGGCGCCGTTGATGGCCAGGACGGGGACCGTGATGGTCTTGGCGCGCGCCGCGGTGTCGGTCACGGGGACGGACCGGTCGGGTTCGTCGGGCGTGTGCTTGGAAATAGTCCCCCGCGCCATTTCCCGCACCCGTCGTACGACCTCCGGGTCCACCTCGTCGAGCGTGCGATACGGGCCGGCCACGACCGAGGCGAAGACGTCGACCCAGCGGTCGATGTCGCCGGCGGCCAGGGCACCGCCCCAGCGGTTCTTGATGTCCAGGGTCCAGGAGTCGGTGTCCTCGGGGTCGGTGATCCCGGCGCCGCTGACGACGAGCGCGCGGACGAGGTCCGGGTGCTCCAGCGCGGTGTCGACCGCGGTGGCCCCGCCCATCGACATCCCGACGAGGATCGCGGGGCCCGTGTCGAGGTGGCGCAGGAGGTCGGCGAGGTCGTCGGTGGGGCGGAAGGGCTTCGTCGCGTTGGCGGACCGGCCGTGGCCGCGGGCGTCGGGCGCGATCACCCGGTGGCCGACCGCGAGGAGCGGCACCAGGTCGTCCCACATGCGGTGGTCGGTGAAGCCGCCGTGCAGCAGCACCAGCGGGGGGCCCGTGCCGACCTCGCGGTAGGCGAGCGGGCCGTCGGCGGACTCGAACATGAACACCTGAGAGGCATCAGTCATGACAACTAAGGTGTCATGTTGGGCCCGACTTGGCAACCAAGGTGTCATCCTGTCTCCGTGACCGACGACTGCAAGCCCGACGACAGCAACCCCGACCGCGCCAAGCCCGATCGCGCCGAGCGTGACGAGAACGAACCCCTCTCGCCCGACGACCTCGCCCCCCGCCTCTACGAGGTGTTCGCCGTGCTGGGGCCCCTGTACCGGCGTGTGAGCCGCAAGGTGGAGCTCAACGAGCCGATCGAAGGCCTCTCCATCGGCGTGCGCGCCGTACTGGACCTCCTGCGCGCGCAAGGGCCCCTGACGGTTCCCCAGATGGGGCGCGCGCAGGCGCTCAGCCGTCAGTTCGTGCAGCGGATGGTCAACGAGGCGGCGGCCCACGGGCTGGTCGAGGCCATCGCCAACCCCGCGCACCAGCGGTCCTCGCTGATCCGGCTGACCGACGACGGCCGTTCGGCCATCGACGCGGTGATCACCCGCGAGAGCGCGCTGCTGAAGCGGGTGGGCGGCGACCTGACCGAGGCGGACGTGCAGACGTGTGTACGGGTGCTGGCGCGGATGCTGGAGGTCTTCGAGGACGTGGACGTCAACTGACGGCCGGGCCCGAAGGGCGGCTCAGTGACGGCTGCCGAGCCCGCCCAGCGTCCTCAGCTGCAGCCACAGCACCAGCCGTTCGTCGGGATCGTCGAGGTCGATGCCGAGCTGCTGCTGGGCCTGCCGGAGGCGGTAGCGGCAGGTGTTGGCGTGCACGGCGAGCAGCCGCGCCGCGCCCGCCATGTCGCAGCCCGCGTCCAGCCAGGCGACGAGGGTACGGGCGTACTCGGTGCCGTGCTCGGCGTCGTACGCGAGGACCCGCTTCCACCCGCCCGCACTCAACTCCCGTCGCTCGCCCAGGACCTCGGCCAGCCGGAGCAGGGTGACGCGCGGGCGTACCTCCTCCACGGTCGCCACCGGCAGCTCCGGGCCCAGGACCCGCAGGACGAGGTCGGCGTCGTCCCGGGAGGCCCGTACCTCCGCGAGCCCGCAGACCACGTCCCCCAGTCCGGCCCGCACGGGCACCCGCAGCGCCTGCCCGGCCCGCCCCACGATGTCCTCCGCCAGCCCCTTGTGGCGCGCCCCGCCCCGCTCCCCGACCGCGGGCAGCAGCGCGTAGACGACGCCGTCGACGAGGACGCCCGCGTGCCGCCCGTAGCGCGCCTCGCACTGGAGGCGTACGAGGTCCAGGAGCCGTAGCGCGGTCTGTTCGACGTCCGCGGCGGAGACGGTGGAGTCGAGGACGAAGGCGGCCACGCGGACGGGCGCCGGTTTCCCGTCCGGGCCGAGGCCCAGCCCCAGGCGGTGGGCGGCGCCCGCCGGGTCGGCGGTGCCGTCGAGCAGACGGCGCAGCAGGTCGCCGTTCTGGTGGCGGGCCAGTTCCTGCGCGGCGCGGGCCCTCAGCAGGAGCAGGGCCGCCGTGGACGCGCCCTGGGCGAGGGCCTCCTCGGCGTCCGGTGCGAGGGCGCCGTCGTCGACGACCCAGAGCGAGCCGAGGGTCTCGCCGCCGGCCCGGACGGCGACGGCGAGGCGCGGCAGGTTGTCGCTGCCCTCCAGCGCGGGCAGCCGGACCACGCCCTCGGCCGCGAACAGCACCCGGTACTGCTCCGAGTTGGCGGGGCTCCCGGGCACCTGGAGGCCGAGGATGCCCGTGCGGCGGTCCTCGTCGACCGGCTGCCCGGCGACCGTCGAGTACGCGAGGATCCGCTGTCGGGGGTCCTCGATCGCGGTGGCGCCGCCGACGGCCGCGGCCACCGCGTCGGCCAGCGCGAACAGATCCCCCAGACCGGTCCCGGCGGCCGACGGCCGCGCGCCGATCGCGGAGGCGAGCAGCAGGTGCACGTGGTGCCAGGCGGCGTCCTCGTCCACGGACAGCAGGGCCACACCGGCCGACTCCGCCTCCGCGAGCGGACCGTCCGGGCCGCGTACGACCAGCCCGCTCATCCCCGCCTCCGCCGCCGCCCGCGCCAGCGGCCCCGCCGCGGACGCCCGCACCCCGACCGCGAGCAGCAGCGCCCCGGGTGCACGGGGCAGCGGCGCGTGGGCGTCGTACAGCAGCGCCTCGGTGACGGGCACGGCGAGCCCGGCGGGCGCGGTGTGCAGGCGTACGGAGGGGCCGCCGACGACGTCCAGCAGGTCACCGAGGGTGCAGGCGTCCACGGGGCTCCTTCCGGAGGGACGACAAGGCCGGTCGGCCGCTCCCGTAGCGGGCGTGGTTGGCCGATCTCATCAGGAACGTACGCCGGTGTTGTCCTGATGTACAACGCGAGCGCCGTCAGGAGCTTCGAGACTCGGTTCCATGACCGAAGTCAGCATCCGTACCGTTCACGACGTCGCCGGGATCGCGGCGGTGGCCGACCTCTTCAGCGACGTGTGGCAGACACCCCGCAGCATCCCGCCCTACCCGGCGGAGGTGCTGCACAGCCTGGTGCACGCCGGGGGTGCGGTGCATGCCGCGTACGACGGGACACGGCTGGCCGGAGCGGCCGTCGCCGTGTTCGGGGAGCCGGGGCGGCAGGACACGTACTCGCTGGTCGCCGCGGCCGATCGCGGGGTCGGGTACGCCGTGAAGCAGGCCCAGCGCGCCTGGGCCCTGGAGCGCGGTGCCCGCACCATGCGCTGGACGTTCGATCCGCTGGTCGGCCGCAACGCCCGCTTCAACCTGGTCAAACTGGGCGCCACCGGCACGGAGTACCTGGTCGACTTCTACGGGCCCATGGCCGACGGGGTCAACGACGGGGACGAGAGCGACCGGCTGACGGTGACCTGGGATCTGGCCGCGCCCCGTACGCGGGGTGAAGCCGGCGACACAGGGGACACGGGTGACACGGGCGCCCGCGACGGATCCCCCGACCGCGACGGTTCCCCCGTCACCCACCTCGCCCCCGACGACGCCTCCCTCACCCGCCGCGACCTCGCCGGCCGGCATATCTGGTGCCGCGTCCCGGACGACATCGTCAAGCTGCGCGCCGCCGACCCGGCGTTCGCGCTGCGCTGGCGCCACGCCGTCCGCGCGGTCTTCACCGAGGCCTTCGCCGAGGGGTACGTCGCCACGGGGATGTCCCGCGACGGCTGGTACACCCTCACCCGCCCTGCCACGGAAGGCGCCGCATGAAACTCGAACGCGTCGAAGTCGTCCACATCGCGCTGCCCCTCGTCACCCCCTTCCGTACCTCCTTCGGCACCATGACGACGAAGGACACCTTCCTCCTGCACGTCGTCACGGACGCGGCCGAGGGCTGGTCGGAGTTCGCCGCCGACCCCGAGCCGCTGTACTGCTCGGAGTTCGTGGCCGGTGCCGAGATCGTGCTCCGCGACTTCCTGCTGCCCCGCGTGGCCGCCCTCCCGCACCTCACGGCCGCCGCGCTCGCCCCCGCGATGGCGAAGATCAAGGGGCACGAGCTGGCGAAGGCGGCCCTGGAGACGGCCGTCCTCGACGCCGAGCTGCGCGCGTACGGCATGTCGCTCGCGACCTACCTCGGAGCCGTCCATGACCGCGTGCCCGCCGGAGTGTCGGTCGGCATCAAGGACTCCGTCCCGGCACTCCTCGACGACGTCGAGCGCTACCTCGCCGAGGGGTACGTCCGGATCAAGCTGAAGATCGAACCCGGCTGGGACCTGGAGCCCGTACGGGCCGTGCGCGAACGCTTCGGGGACGCGCTGCCGCTCCAGGTCGACGCCAACACGGCGTACTCGCTCGCGGACGCCGAGCACCTGCGCCGGCTCGACGCGTTCGGACTGCTGCTCATCGAGGAGCCGCTGGAGGAGAACAACCTCCACGCGCACGCACGGCTCCAGCAGCGCGTCGCCACCCCCGTCTGCCTCGACGAGTCCCTGCACAGCGCCCGCGACACCGCCTCCGCGATCGCCATGGACGCCTGCCGGGTGGTCAACGTGAAGCCCGCCCGGGTCGGCGGCTATCTGGAGGCGCGCCGCATCCACGACGTCGCGCACGCGCACGGGGTGCCCCTCTGGTGCGGCGGCATGCTGGAGACGGGCATCGGCCGGGCCCCGAACCTGGCCCTCGCGGCCCTGCCGGGCTTCACCCTCCCCGGCGACACCTCCGCCTCCAGCCGCTACTTCGCCGAGGACATCACCGAGCCCTTCGTCCTCGACGACGGCCATCTGCCGGTGCCGCGCACCCCGGGCATCGGCACCGAGCCGCTGCCGGAGGCGCTGCGCCGCTTCACCACCGCCCGGCGGGACCTGTACGGAGGCCGCGCCGAGCGGTGACGTTAGATTGATCCCGTGCTCTCTCGCCTCACACGCCTCCAGGCCATCGCCGTCTGCGCCGTTCCCGTCGTGGCCCTGCTCGCCACGGCGGCGTTCGCGCCGCTGCCGTTCTCCGTGGCGCAGCCCGGCATGACGGCGAACGTCCTCGGCGAGAACAAGGGCGACCCGGTGATCACCATCAACGGAGCGCCCACCCGCACGACGAGCGGGCAGCTGCGGATGACGACGATCGAGGCGACCGGGCCGGACGCGAGCGTCAGCCTCGGTGACGTGATCGACGGCTGGTTCCGCACGGACCGGGCCGTGATGCCGCGCGACTCGGTCTACCCGAGCGGGAACTCCGTCAAGGAGATCGAGCAGCACAACGCCGACCAGATGAAGCAGTCCCAGGACGCGGCCACCGAGGCGGCCCTGTCCTATCTGCACGAGAAGAACGACGTGAAGGTCACGCTCAAGCTGGCCGACGTCGGCGGGCCCAGCGCCGGACTGCTCTTCACGCTCGGGATCATCGACAAGCTGGACGGCGACGGCAGCGGCGGCGACCTCACGGGCGGTCGCACCGTCGCGGGTACGGGGACGATCGACGCCGACGGCAAGGTCGGCGCGGTCGGCGGGGTCGGTCTGAAGACGCAGGCCGCCCGGCGCGACGGCGCGACGGTCTTCCTGGTCCCGAAGGCGGAGTGCTCGGACGCCAAGTCGGAACTGCCCAAGGGCCTGCGACTGGTTCCGGTGACCACGCTCAAGGGCGCGGTCGACGCGCTGGTCTCCCTGGAGAAGGGGAAGGGCTCGGTCCCGAGCTGTTAGGCGACCGCCGGCTTCGGGGCGGCGGCTAGGCGCAGGCCGACCTCTACGAGGGTCCAGCCGAGGCGCGTCCGCAGTTCGCCGGGGCGGCGGGCGGAGGCGGCCAAGCGGTGGGCTTCGGCCCGGGCCCGGAGCTCGGCGGCGCGCTGGTGGTGCAGGGCGAGGTGGGTGTCGGGGTGCGTCATGGCTGCGTCTCCGTTCGGTCCTGCGCGACGGGGAAGGCTTGTGTGTGGAAGCGGACCTGCTCCGCGTCGGGGTCGTCATCCGCGCGGGCCAGAGGGCGGTAGCTCTCGAGCAGGTCGTGCATTTTCTGGATGAGTTCGCGGGTGAGTTCAGGTGTCAGCCGTAGCGTCTCGCTGCTCATGTCCCAGACGCGGGACCATTCCTCCGGCCACTCGGTCCGGTTGCCCATCCAGGTCGACAGGTCCCGGGTCTGCGTGGTCGCGACCTCGTGGAGGTACATGTCGGCGGCCCCGCGCACGACCGGGTCGGGGTGAGTGAGCAGAGCGTCGTCGAAGCCCAGGCCCCGGTGGACCGCCTTCCACCACCGTTCCCGCCCCTTGCCCCGCTCGGGGGCGTCCTCGACGAAGCCGTGTGCGGCCAGCTGCCGCAGGTGATAGCTGGTGGCACCGCTCGACTCACCCAGCTTCTCGGCGAGCTGGGACGCGGTGGCCGGACCGCCGAAGCGCAGAGCGTCCAGGAGCTGGATGCGCAAGGGATGCGCGAGCCCGCGCAGCGAGCGGGCGTCGAGATTGCGGACCTGTGGATCCCGAGGCTCTTCCATGCATGCAAAGGTAGCGTTGCAAAGGAGTAGTTGCAAGGGTTTCTTTGCAGCCATTGTTTTGGAAGTCGCCGCACCGCTCACCCTCCCCTGACGAACCCCTCCTGCTTCATCCAGTCCAGCGCCACCTGATGCGGATCCTGCCCGTCCACATCCACCTTGGAGTTCAGGGTCTGGGCCACGTCGTTGTCGAGCTTCTTGGTGATCGGGTCCAGGACCTGGGCGATCGCCGGGTACTTCTTCAGGGCCTTGGAGTTGATCACGGGCGCCGCGTTGTAGTTGGGGAAGAACTTCTTGTCGTCCTCCATCACCGCCAGGTTCATCGACTTGATGCGCCCGTCGGTGGTGAACACCTCCCCGTACGTGCAACTCCCCTTCGCCACCTGGGTGTAGATGATCCCGGTGTCCATCTGTGTGATGTTCTTCGCGGGCACGTGCATCCCGTACGCCTTCTCCATGCCCGGCAGCCCGTCGGCCCGGTTGGCGAACTCGCTCTCCACGCACAGCGTGACCGCGCCCGGGTTCGACTTGGACAGCGCGGCCACGTCGGAGAGCGTCTTCGTGCCGTACTTCTTGAAGTTGGCCTGGTTCATGGCGAGCGCGTACGTGTTGTTGAGCGCGGACGGCGGCAGCCAGGTCAGCCCGTTCTTCAGGTCGGCGTCGTGCACCGCCTGCCACTGCTGCTGGGGGTTGGGGATGGGCTTGCTGTTGCCGAGGTACGTGATCCAGGCGGTGCCCGTGTACTCGTACATCCCGTCCGCGTCCTTGTTCTTGACGGCCTCGCGCGCGCCGATCGAACCCTGGATGCCCGTCCGGTCGAGGACATCCGCGCCGGCCGCCTGGAAGGCGATGCCCATGATCGCGCCGAGGATCAGCTGCTCGGTGAACTCCTTCGACGTCACCGTCAGATGGGCGCCCTTGAGCGGCTGCCCCTGCCCGATCGAGCCGGGCCCGACGTCGTCGACCATGGGGGAGCCGCTGGTCAGCCCGCAGCCGGAGGCCAGGACCAGCGCCCCGGCCGACACCAGACACGTACGCCTTCCGGCCGACACCGGACACGTACGCCTTCCGGCCGGCACCGGACCCGTACGTCTCATGAGCCGGCCTCCAACCCGCGCGGCCTGAGGAGCAGTTCGACCAGGGAGGCGAGCCAGTCCACGAGCAGGGCCAGCGAGACCGTGAGGACCGAGCCGAGGACCAGGACGGGCATGCGCTGGGTGGTGATGCCGGTGGTGATCAGGACGCCGAGGCCGCCGCCCCCGCCGAACGTGGCGAGGGTCGCCGTGCCCACGTTCAGGACCAGGGCCGTCCGTACGCCCGCGAGGATCAGTGGCACCGCCAGCGGGAGTTCGATGCGGGTCAGCACCCCCAGGGGGGACATGCCGATGCCGCGGGCCGCCTCCAGCAGGATCGGGTCGTTGGCCTTCAGGCCCGCGATCGTGTTGGAGAGGACCGGCAGGATGGCGTAGACGGTGATGCCGATCAGGGCGGCCTTCTGGCCGGTGCCGAGCCAGATGACCAGCAGCGCCAGCAGGCCGATCGCGGGCGTGGCCTGCCCCATGTTGGCGAACGTCATCGCGACCGGGGTCGCCTTCCGGAACGCCGCCCGGGTGAGCAGGATGCCCAGGGGGATCGCGATGATCAGCACGAAGAAGGTGGAGATCACGGTCAGCCGGATCTGCTGCCACAGGGCCTTCGACACCTGGCCGTTCGACAGCGCGTTCTCGGAGATCGGGTCCAGCCGCGCCTGCTGGAACCAGATCCAGGTGGCCAGCAGCACGGCCGTGAGAACCAGGGGCAGGAACGTCAGCTTCTGCCAGGTGATCCGGCGCTCGGGGGCGAGCTTCGGAGGCGGGGCCTCCCCCTCGACGCCGCCTTCACCGTCCCCGGGAAAGCCCCCGGGAAAACCTTCGGGAAGGTCTTCGGGGAAGTCCGCGGAGTTCCGCGAGAACGCGCCACCGCTCCCGAACGCGGACCCCTTCGCCTCGTGCACGCCCTTGGGTCGCCCCTTGGGTGGGGGAGTGTTCACGCCTTCGCCTCCCCGCTCGTACCCTCCTGCTCGAAGTGGGTCTGCTGGGCGCGCGCCTCCTCCAGCTCGTGCTGGTGCTCCATCGCCTCCAGCCGGTCTTCCTCCAGCAGCTCGTGCACGGAGTTCATCAGCGTCTCCATGTCGACGACACCGATGTACTCGCCGCGCCGCCCGGTCACCGCGACCCGCCCCGAGCTGTCCGTGAGGACTGCCTCCAGGGCGTCGCGGAGCGTGGCATCCCGGGACACCGTGGCCTGCACCAGCGTCCCCGCGCGGGCCAGCGAGCCCTTGGCGCGCATCAGGTCGCCGCGCCGCAGCCACTTGTAGGGGCGGCGCCGCTTGTCGAGCAGCAGGATCTCGTTCGTACCGCTCGCCCGGAGCAGGTTGAAGATCGCCTGGAGCGGATCGTCCACGGTGACCCTCGGATAGTCCCTCATCTCCACATGCCGCACGCGGGTGAGGTTGAGCCGCTTCAGCGCGGCGCCCGCGCCCACGAACCCCGACACGAAGTCGTCGGCCGGGTTGGTGAGGATCCCCTCCGGGGTGTCGAACTGCGCGATGTGCGAACGTTCGCGCAGCACCGCGATCCGGTCACCGAGCTTGATCGCCTCGTCGAAGTCGTGGGTGACGAAGACGATCGTCTTGTGCAGCTCCTGCTGGAGCCGGATCAGCTCGTCCTGGAGATGGTCGCGGGTGATCGGGTCCACGGCGCCGAAGGGCTCGTCCATCAGCAGCACGGGCGGGTCGGCCGCGAGCGCCCGGGCCACGCCCACGCGTTGCTGCTGGCCACCGGAGAGCCCGCGCGGATAGCGGCCCTGGAACTCGGCCGGGTCGAGGCCGACCAGGTCCAGCATCTCCTCGACGCGGGCCTTGATCCGCGACTTCGACCAGCCGACCATCTTCGGTACGAGGGCGATGTTCTGGGCGACCGTCATGTGCGGGAAGAGACCGGACGACTGGATCGCGTAGCCGATCTTGCGGCGCAGCTTCACCGGGTCCATGTCGGTGACGTCCTCGCCGTTGATGCGGATGCGGCCGCCGGTCGGTTCGATCAGCCGGTTGATCATCTTGAGCGTGGTGGACTTGCCGCATCCCGACGGACCCACGAAGACGACCAGCTCGCCCGCCTTGATCTCCATGTTGACGCTGTCCACGGCGGGTTCCCGGCTGCCGGGGTAGCGCTTGGTGAGGTTGTCCAGCTCGATGGTGGCGCCGGTCGTGGAGGTGTGCGTGCCTTCCGGCGCCCGCGCCGCCTCGGTCGTCTCAGGCACGGATCCCCCTCGGAATGGTCATCCGGCCGATGAGGACATAGGCGGCGTCGAACAGCAGCGCGAGAATGATGATCCCGATCGTGCCCGCGAGTACCTGGTTGAGCGCGTTCTTGCTGCCCAGGGAGGCGAGGCCGCGGAAGATCTCGTTGCCGAGGCCGGGGCCGGAGGCGTACGCCGCGATCGCCGCGATGCCCATCAGCATCTGCGTGGAGACCCGGATGCCGGTGAGGATCGGCGGCCAGGCCAGCGGCAGCTCGACCTTCAGCAGCCGGGCAGGACCGGACATGCCGATGCCCTTCGCCGCGTCCACCAGCGCGGGGTCGACCCCGCGCAGGCCCACGATCGAGTTGCGCACGATCGGCAGCAGTCCGTACAGCGTCAGCGCGATCACCGTGGGCGGCACGCCCAGGCCCACGATCGGGATCAGCAGACCGATCATGGCGAGCGAGGGGATGGTCAGGATGCCGGAGGTGGTGATCGTGGCGACGCCGCCCGCCCAGTCGCTGTGATAGGTGACGACGCCGATCACCACACCGATGAGCGTCGCGACGACCATGCACTGGAAGACCACGCTGGCGTGCTGGTACGTGTCCGTGAGCAGCTGCTGATGGCGGCTGCTCAGGTACTGCCAGAAGTTCACGCCACCTCCCCGGTCCTCGGTCAGTGCTCGGTCGCCGCCTGCTTCACCAGCGGGATGATCCGCAGCGGAACGGGGTTCTCCATGACGATCGCCGTGGAGGCCCGGACGATGCCATCAAAACCGACGACCCGGTCGATCACACGTTGGAGATCGGCGTTCGAGCGGGCCACCAGCCGGCACAGCATGTCGCCGCTGCCGGTGGTCGTGTGCAGCTCCAGCACCTCGGGGACGGTCGTCAAGTGCGCCCGTACGTCGGGGCCTTGTCCCTGCCGGATCTGCAGGGTCGCGAAGGCCGTGACGGGGTAGCCGAGCGCGGCCGGATCCACCTGCGGACCGAATCCCCGGATGACTCCATTCGATTGAAGGCGGTCGAGCCGGGCCTGCACGGTGCCGCGCGCGACCCCGAGCCGCCGGGACATCTCCAGCACGCCGATGCGCGGCTCCTCGGCCAGCAGCACGATGAGCCGGCCGTCCAGGTGATCGATTGCCATGCCGCCCTCCCCGGGTGGTCATCATGTACAGAACGCCCGCCGAAGCGAGCAGTTTACTGAGCACATTGTCCAGCCTGATCGCGAACTATTGCGCACCTTGTGGAACGGGGGGAGTCTGCGGCCATGACGCAGACCACACACCTCACTCCCGACACCGCCCGGCAGGCAGACCCCTTCCCGGTCAAGGGAATGGACGCGGTCGTCTTCGCCGTCGGCAACGCCAAGCAGGCCGCGCACTACTACTCCACGGCCTTCGGCATGCGGCTGGTCGCCTACTCCGGACCGGAGAACGGCAGCCGCGAGACGGCCTCGTACGTCCTCGAGAACGGCTCGGCACGCTTCGTCCTCACCTCCGTCATCAAGCCCGCCACGACCTGGGGCCACTTTCTGACCGAGCACGTGGCCACGCACGGTGACGGTGTCGTCGACCTCGCCATCGAGGTCCCGGACGCGCGCGCCGCGTTCGCGTACGCCGTCGAGCACGGCGCCCGCCCGCTCGCCGAGCCCTACGAGCTCAAGGACGAGCACGGCACGGTCGTCCTCGCCGCGATCGCCACGTACGGCGAGACCCGGCACACGCTCGTCGAACGCACCGGCTACGACGGCCCGTACCTCCCCGGCTACACCGCCGCCGCCCCGATGGTCGAACCGCCCGCCCACCGCACCTTCCAGGCCATCGACCACTGCGTCGGCAACGTCGAACTCGGCCGCATGAACGAATGGGTCGGCTTCTACAACAAGGTCATGGGCTTCACGAACATGAAGGAGTTCGTGGGAGACGACATCGCGACCGAGTACAGCGCGCTGATGTCGAAGGTCGTCGCCGACGGCACGCTCAAGGTCAAGTTCCCGATCAACGAGCCCGCCATCGCCAAGAAGAAGTCCCAGATCGACGAGTACCTGGAGTTCTACGGCGGCGCGGGCGTCCAGCACATCGCGCTGAACACCAACGACATCGTGCAGACCGTACGCACCATGCGCGCGGCCGGGGTCCAGTTCCTGGACACGCCCGACTCGTACTACGACACCCTCGGCGAGTGGGTCGGCGACACCCGGGTCCCCGTCGACACCCTGCGCGAGCTCAAGATCCTCGCCGACCGCGACGAGGACGGCTATCTGCTCCAGATCTTCACCAAGCCGGTCCAGGACCGGCCGACCGTCTTCTTCGAGATCATCGAACGGCACGGCTCGATGGGCTTCGGCAAGGGCAACTTCAAGGCCCTCTTCGAGGCGATCGAGCGGGAGCAGGACAAGCGCGGCAACCTGTAGGGCTCATCCGCGGTCAGCGTGACGTCGGGCGGCGCGGTGCCGGTGGCGGTGGCGGTGGCGCGGGTGGTGACGGTGCCGGTGGGGGTGGCGGTGTCGTTGTCGGGTGCGGTGCCGGCTTCGGTGCCGGTGCCTGTGCCGTGGGACGACGTGGCGGCCGCGGGGCCGCGGGGTTCGCCGGACGCGCGGGTGCGCCCGGCGGCCCTTGCGCACCCTCGGGCTCCGCCGGGGCGGTGTCCTTCGGCTCGGGCAACGGCTCCGGGGCGGGCTCGCCGAGATCGGTCAGGGCCCGCCGGGCCTGGGGCGCGAGGACGGGGGAGAAGTACGGGTTGATCTGGAGGGACTCCGCGATGTGGCGGCGCGCCGAGCCGGACAGACCCAGCTCGCGTTCGATCTCGCCCCGGTGGTAGACGTACAGCGCGCTGCGGACGCCGCCGCCCGCCGTCTTGTCCGTCGCCTTCGTCGCGAACTTCAGCGCCTCCTCGTCCTCCTCGGCCCGGTGCAGCGCCCACCCCAGCGCGTCCGCTACGGCGATACCGGGCTGGCGCTTCCACTCCTCGCGCAGCCGGCGCACCGCCTCCTCGGGATCGCCGTGGTCCGCCTCGAACAGCCCGAGGACCAGCTCGTCGTCGACACCGGCCGAGGCGTCGGTGCGCACCCGCTCCCGCAGCAGCGCGTACTGCGTCTGCGCCGCGTCGCGCACCCCCAGCGTCTCGTACAACTCGCCCAGCTCCAGCGCGTACCGCGGATCGGGCTCCTGGGCGAACGCCGTCTGGTACGCGCGCAGCGCCTCCGCGCTGCGCCCGAGCGCCGCCAGCGCACGCCCCTGTCCGGCGAGCGCGCCGCGCTGGTCGGGGTCGCTGCTCAGCGCGGCCTCGTAGTAGCGCAGCGACTCCTCGCGGTCCCCGCGTTCCCAGGCGAGCCGGCCCGACTGCGCCAGCCAGGTCGCCCGCTCGGCCGGAGCGGTGGCACCCGCCGCGGCGTCCGCGAGGGAGGCCATCGCGTCCTCCCGCCAGCCGCGGTCCCAGTACACCCGGGCGGCCTCGGCCAGCACCGGCGGCCCGTGGTGCAGCCCCTGGAGCTTCTCCAGCGCGGCGCGGCTCGCCTTGTAGTCACCGAGGCCGGTGCAGGAGTCGATCAGCAGCGGATACGCCGTCCAGCGCTTCGGCGCCTGCTTCAGTGCCTCCTCGGCCCACTTCCGCCCGGTCTTGAAGTCGCTGCGGGCGTTGGCGAGCGCGGCCAACCCCTCCAGCGCCGTCGGGTTCCCCTTCGGGTTCGTCTGCAGCGACGTGCGCAGCGCCTGCTCGGCCTTCGGGAAGTACGCGGGCGTGGCCGTCCGCCGGCCCTGCTCCACGTACGCCGCGCCGAGCACCGCCCACGACCGCTCGTCACGCGGATGGGCGCGCAGATGGGCCTCGTGGTCGCCGATGAGCGCCGCCAGATCGGGCAGCGCGGCGGGCACCCCGGCCCCCACCGCCGTCACCGCCCGCGCCACCGGACCCGGCGACGGCGCCGCCGTGGTCCGCCGCTCGGAGGGCAGCAGCACCAGCACCCCGCCGAGGACGACGGCCCCCGCGACCAGGCCGATCAGCATGTGCTTGGCGACGGAGGGACGCCGCCTGGAGGGCCCCTGGGGCGTGAGCCCCGTGAGCACCGGCTGTCGCTCTTCGATCTCCATGCCGCTCACTGTGCGTCAATACGAAGACCACACCCCGGCACGCCAAGCCCCGCGTGGATGGGGTTCACACCGATGGCCCCGAGTGCGACGCTGTGATCATGAGCCGTATCGAAGCCCCGCGCGACGAAGTCACCGGCAACCTCGTGGACCGCCTGCTGAGCGGCCTGCCCGCCGAGGCCGTTCTCATCGACCCGGACGTCACGGCCTCGTACGCGAACGACATGGCGAGCTTCTGCGAGGCGGGCACCCCCGCCGTCGTCGTCCTGCCCCGTACCGTCGAACAGGTCCAGCACGTCATGCGGATCGCGACCGAGCTGCGGGTCCCGGTCGTCCCGCAGGGCGCCCGCACCGGTCTGTCCGGCGCCGCCAACGCCTCCGACGGCTGCATCGTGCTGTCGCTGGTGAAGATGGACCGCATCCTGGAGATCAACCCGGTCGACCGGATCGCCGTCGTGGAACCCGGCGTCATCAACGCCACCCTCTCCCGCGCCGTGGGCGAACACGGCCTGTACTACCCGCCGGACCCCTCCAGCTGGGAGATGTGCACGATCGGCGGGAACATCGGCACCGCCTCCGGCGGCCTGTGCTGTGTGAAGTACGGGGTGACGGCCGAGTACGTCCTCGGCCTGGACGTGGTGCTGGCCGACGGGCGGCTCATGTCCACCGGCCGCCGTACGGCGAAGGGGGTCGCCGGGTACGACCTCACCCGCCTCTTCGTCGGATCCGAGGGCTCGCTCGGCATCGTCGTCCGGGCGATCCTGGCGCTCAGGCCGCAGCCGCCCCAGCAGTTGGTGCTGGCGGCGGAGTTCGGATCGGCGCGGGCCGCCTGCGACGCCGTGGTCCGGATCATGGAGGGCGGGCACGTCCCCTCCCTCCTCGAACTCATGGACCGTACGACGGTCAAGGCCGTCAACGACCTGGCCCACATGGGCCTCCCGGAGAGCACCGAGGCGCTCCTCCTCGCCGCCTTCGACACCCACGACCCGGCCGCCGACCTCACCGCCGTCGGCGCGCTCTGCGAGGCCGCGGGCGCGACGGAGGTGGTCCCCGCGGAGGACGCGGCGGAGTCCGAACTCCTCCTCCAGGCGAGGCGGTTGTCGCTCACCGCGCTCGAAGCGGTCAAGGGCACGACGATGATCGACGACGTGTGCGTGCCGCGCTCCCGGCTCGGCGACATGCTCGAAGGCATCGAACGGGTCGCCGAGAAGTACTCCCTGACCATCGGTGTCTGCGCGCACGCGGGCGACGGCAACACCCACCCCACCGTCTGCTTCGACGCCACCGACCCCGACGAGTCCCGGCGCGCCCGTGAGTCCTTCGACGAGATCATGGCGCTCGGCCTGGAACTCGGCGGCACCATCACCGGCGAGCACGGCGTCGGAGTCCTGAAGAAGGAGTGGCTGGCCCGCGAGCTCGGACCGGTGGGCGTCGAGATGCAGCGCGGCATCAAGGCCGCCTTCGACCCACTGGGCATCCTGAACCCGGGCAAGGTCTTCTAGGGACGCCGGTAAGGGTGTTCCAGGGAACGTCGGTATCGGAAACAAGGGCGCGAACGGGTTCACTCGCCGTCCTTCGACTCGTCCGACGGCCACGGGTCGCGCAGCCACAGGTCGTCGGCCGGGGTCGGGGCGAGCAGCTCGGCGAGGCCGTCGTCGAGGCCGAGCTCCTCGGCCTCGGTACCCGGCGGGACCGCCCGCAGGGTGCGCTCCAGCCAGGAGGACACCTGCGCGGCGGGCGCCAGCAGGAGGGCGTCCCCGTCCGGGGAGCTGAGCGCCATCAGAACGACGCCGCGGCCCGCGACCTTCGTCGGCCACACCCGTACGTCGCCGTGTCCGCACGGCCGGAACACGCCCTCGACGAGCAGTTCGCGGGCGAAGGTCCAGCCGACGGGATGGTCGGAGCCGATGTGAAAGGTGATGTGGACGGCGTACGGGTCGTCGGAGCGGTAGTTGAGCCGGGCCGGTACGGGGATGCTGAGTTCGGGCGACAGGACGAGGTCGATCTCGAGTTCGCGTTCCACCACGGTGAGCATGTCGATGCGCTTCCTCTCGGGTACGGGGCCCTCGAGGCGGGCCCGTACGAGTGGAGAGCTCGATCACACGGAACCATTACGCGGGTTCGAAGAAGTTTTTTGGCGGGCGTTCCGAGGCCGTGTTCCGCGCGGCGACCGCTTGTGGCGGAACCTTGCCCGAAAGAGGTGGGTACGGCGGGAGCGCCGCTGACAGGCGCGCCCGTCTGATAGATGTGGAGCCTCAAAAACCCCCGAGCAGATACGGGACGACGGACATGAGCGCCCCAACCCCGGCCCCCGGTGACGACCAGCCCCGTGAAGGGTATTACCCGGACCCCTCCATTCCTGGATATGTCCGGTACTGGAACGGTGCCTCCTGGGTACCGGGTACGAGCCGTCCCGCGCCCTCCGACGGCGCACCGCTCACGCCGCCAGGCCCCCGGCCTGCGGCCTCCGTTCCCACGCCCGCGGCCGCTCCCGCCGAGGAGACCGGCCCGCACTTCTTCGACGAGGACCCGCGACCCGCCCCCGACCCGCGCCGGGTGAGCCCGGCCGAGGCACAGCACGGCAGCCGGCCCGAGCCGGCGGCCGCGTGGGGCGCCGACCGCTCCCAGCAGTCCGGCTTCGGCGGTGAGCAGGACCGCCGGGTGTCCTGGGGCGCGCCCCCGATGGCCGACCCGCGGCTGCCGCGCGCGGCCGAACCGGGTGACGCGGTCGTCCAGCCGGACGGCGAGTCCGCCCGTGCCGACGGCACCGCGACGATCCCGCCCGCGGACCGGGGCGGCACCCCGCAACCCCCCGCCTCCGACGGCACCATGATGTTCCGCCGTCCGACGGGACCGGCGCCGTCCACCGGCGCCGAGGGCGCGTCCGGGGCCGCGGCTCCGGCGGGCGGCGCGCGGTTCACCGGCACCGGTCACCCCGACAGCGCCGCACACCCCGCCCCTTCCGAGGGCGCCATGACGTTCCGTCCGTCCGCCCCGCGCACGGGGCCGCAGCGCGGGGCGCAGCCCGGGGGCACGGCTTCGGCCGACGGCGCACCGGGGGCGGACACCCCCGCGGCGAGCGGCTCGGCGGGGGCCGGGGGCGGCTTCGGCGCCGGACAGGCCGCCCAGGCCGCGGCCGAGGCGGCGGCCAGGCCGGCCCAGCCCGCCGCCGCCGCGCAGCAGCCGCCCACCCCCGCACCCTCCACCCCCGCCACGCCTTCCGTCCCGCAGCAGTCCACCGGCCCCGCCGGCACGCCCCTCACCAGCGGCCCCGGTGGAGGACAGCCGTCCTGGGCCCAGCAGGTGCACCGGCTCGCGGGTGACCCGGGCGCCGACGGACAGCCCGTCACGCCGTGGAAGCCGCCGGTGGACGACGTGTTCCAGGCCGCCGCCCGCAGACAGTCCGCGGCGCGCCCGGCGAGCCTCGGCAGGCGGCTGCTGGCCCGGATCGTGGACACCGCGGTCCTGGCGACCGTCACCGCCGTGCCCGCCGTACCGCTGGGCACCAAGGCGATCGACCACATCAACGAGAAGGTCGACGCGGCCAAGCGGTCCGGCCAGACCGTCACCGTATGGCTGCTCGACGGGACGACCACGGGCTACCTCGGGATCGTCCTGGCCGTCCTGCTCCTCTTCGGCGTCCTCTACGACGTGCTGCCCACCGCCAAGTGGGGCCGCACGCTCGGCAAGAAGGTGTGCGGGATCGAGGTCCGGGACATCGAGAGCCATGAACCCCCGTCCTTCGGGCGGGCCCTGCGCCGCTGGCTCGTCTACGCCGTCCCCGGCGTCCTCGTCATCGGCGCCATCGGCGTCCTGTGGTGCGTGTTCGACAAGCCCTGGCGCCAGTGCTGGCACGACAAGGCGGCCCACACCTTCGTGGCCGCGTAGCCGCCCGTACGCCGTCCGGGCCGTAGGGCCTGACCCTCCGGACGGGTGGCGCGGCCGCCGGGAGCCCGGTCCCCCGGACGGCCGCTCGCCGGATGCGCGGCGGCGGGGTTCGCGGTCGACTCGGGCCATGAGCAGCGAACCGCCGCCCCCGGGTTCGGGTCAGCCACCGGACGAGGATCCGTTCAAGAAGCAGCCCCCGCCCGCCGAGGGCGGCGGCTCCCCGTACGACACCCCACCGTCGTCGACACCGCCCCAGGGCTCCCCGTACGACTCCCCGTACGGCAATCAGCCGCCTCCGCACGGCGGCGGGGACCCGTACGGCCCCGGCGGCCCCTACGGCGGTGACCCGCTGGCCGGCATGCCGCCGCTCGCCGACAGCGGCAGACGCACGGTGGCGAGGATCATCGACATGATCCTGGTGGGCATCGTGGTGTGGCTGCTGACCTTGGCGTTCGGGGTCGACGAGTACACGCTGAACGCGGACAAGATGGAGTACAGCAGGGGTTTCGGGCAGGCCGTGATCGCCGCGGTGCTCTACGTCGGCTACGACACCATCATGATCAGCAGGTCGGGGCAGACGCTCGGCAAGAAGCTGTTCAAGCTGCGTGTGGCCAACCTCGACAACGGCTCCACGCCCTCCGTGCAGACCACGCTGGTCCGCTCGCTGGTGCTGTGGATCCCGTTCGCGTTCTGCTGCGCGTGCATCTGGACCGCGATCGCGGGCGGTTGGAGCTTCTTCGACAAGCCCTACAAGCAGGGCCTGCACGACAAGGCGGCCAAGACGGTGGTGGTCAGCACGGGCTGAACGGCCTGAACGAGCTGAACGGGCCGACGTACGCGATCAGCCGCACTCCACGGGGAGACGGCTGATCGGGACAGCGGCGGGTTCGTGGAATCACGGGCCCGCCGGTTCGCGTACGGCGGAGACGGACGCCGACGACACGGACAGGGACGCGGCGACGGACGCGGTCTCGCGCTGTGCGGGCACCCGCTCCTGAACGGGAACCGGTGCGGGGGCCGGTACGGCGGCCACGGAGCCGGAACGCACGCGCTTCGGCAGCGGAACCGTTACGGCGACGAGCAGTCCGAGAGCGAGTGCCGAGAGGGTGATCACCGCGATCCCCAGGCCCGAACTCGTCTGAGACAGCAGCAGCATGGCGAGGGTGGAGAAGATCACGGTGCAGGAACCGTAGGCGAGCTGTGCGGCGGTCGGACGAGGCATGGCGATTCCTCGGGGTGGGGGTACTCCCCCCGTGCCTCTCGCGATGGGGGAGGATGCGGACAACAACGGGACCGGACGGCGACCGGAGTGATCGACAACGGGAGTGGGGCCGCGTATCCGGATGGGGCTGCGAATCGTGGGACGACAACGGTGTCTCCTTGCCAATCCGTTGACATTCCCACGTTCCGCCAATCGACTCTATTCGCCTGCATGCCCGAGTGGAACGTCCGGTAAGCGTGACCTTACCCACGGTGCCGGAGCACAGGGGGCGCACGGAGTCATCGCGTCCACCAAGTGGACAGCGGGACGCGCCCGTTGAGGAGCCCCGCCTCGGTTCGGATACCGAACTACAGCTCCGCATAGTGCAGTTGCCAGGTTCAAGTCAAGATCTGTCTTTTCTTTGGTAACTCCGGTCAAATGTCGTCACTTGACACGCGTATACGCGCGCGGACCTCCATGACCCCCGGGATCCCCCCATCCGCGCGAACGGACGCGGGGGAGGACTTCAAGTGACCAGCAGACCATGGACGTTCAGAGCAGCCGCGGTGGGCGTTGCCCTCGCGGCGGCTACCGCCACGTTCTCGACGTTCGCCGTGGCGCAGGCAGATGATGCCGCATCGGCGGCGGCTTCGGCGAGCGCGAACCGCCACGAGCCCCAGCCGGCCGGCAAGGAGGCCGAACACGACCTCGACGGCCCGCTCAGCAAGACCCAGGAAGCACAGCGCGAAGAGGCCCTGAACCAGGTCATATCCGGGGACGCGAAGGTCCAGGACCGGAACGGTTCACAGGTCGTCAAGCTCAAGGGCAAGAACAAGTACGTCGAGCTCGGCCGCGAGAAGACCGACAAGATCTTCACCATCCTGGTCGAGTTCGGCGACCAGGTCGACAGCCGCTACGGCGGCACCGTGGGCCCGCTGCACAACCAGATAGCCGCGCCCGACCGCGCCCAGGACAACAGCACGGCCTGGCAGGCGGACTACAACCAGGCGCACTTCCAGGACCTCTACTTCGGCACCGGCAAGAACACCGAGTCGCTGAAGAAGTACTACGAGAAGCAGTCCTCGGGCCGCTACTCGGTCGACGGCGAGGTCAGCGACTGGGTCAAGGTCCCCTACAACGAGGCCCGTTACGGCTCCAACAAGGCGTCCACCGGCGCCTGGTACGCGGTCCAGGACGGTGTCACCGCCTGGGTCGGCGACCAGAAGGCGGCCGGCAAGTCCGACGCGGACATCAAGGCGGACCTGGCCAAGTACGACCAGTGGGACCGCTACGACTACGACGGCGACGGCAACTTCAACGAGCCCGACGGCTACATCGACCACTTCCAGGTCGTGCACGCCGGTGAGGACGAGTCCGCGGGTGGCGGCGCGCAGGGCGAGGACGCCATCTGGGCGCACCGCTGGTACGCGTTCGGCACCGACGCGGGCGCCACGGGTCCGGCCGGCAACAAGCTCGGCGGCGCCGCGATCGGCGACACCGGCATCTGGGTCGGCGACTACACCATCCAGCCGGAGAACGGCGG
This sequence comes from Streptomyces sp. NBC_01450, assembly GCF_036227505.1. Taxonomy (NCBI): domain Bacteria; kingdom Bacillati; phylum Actinomycetota; class Actinomycetes; order Kitasatosporales; family Streptomycetaceae; genus Streptomyces; species Streptomyces sp. NBC_01450. Next base: position 7,006,531 of record NZ_CP109480.1, read on the forward strand.
ACTCGGCGTCTACGCGCACGAGTACGGCCACGACCTCGGTCTGCCGGACGAGTACGACACCACCAACTCGGCCGAGAACTCCACGGGTTTCTGGACCCTGATGTCCTCCGGTTCCTGGCTCGGCACCGGCAAGAACGCCATCGGCGACCTGCCCGGTGACATGAACTCCTGGGACAAGCTGCAGCTCGGCTGGCTGAACTACGACACGGCCAAGGCCGCGACGAAGTCGAAGCACAAGCTGGGTGTCGCCGAGTACAACACCAAGAACAAGCAGGCCCTGGTGGTCTCGCTGCCCGACAAGGCGGTCACCACCGAGATCGTCGCCCCGGCGCAGGGTTCGACCCAGTGGTGGAGCGGCAGCGGCAACGACCTCAAGAACACGCTGACGCGTTCCGTCGACCTCACCGGCAAGTCGTCGGCCGCCCTCTCGCTCGACGGCTGGTACGACATCGAGGCCGACTTCGACTACCTGTACACCGAGGTCTCGACCGACGGCGGCGCCAACTGGACCGCGCTCGACGGCACGGTGGACGGGCAGCCGATCCCGCGCGACGGCAGTGGCAAGCCCGCGCTGACCGGCACGGTGGACGCGTACAAGAAGCTGTCGTTCCCGCTCGACGCCTACGCGGGCCAGAAGATCGACCTGCGGTTCCGCTACCAGAGCGACGGCGGCGTGGCGCTGAAGGGCTTCGCGGCCGACGAGATCACGGTGACCGCGGACGGTTCGGCGCTCTTCTCGGACAACGCCGAGACCGCGGACGCCGCGTGGACCGCCGCCGGGTTCTCCCGGGTCGGCGCGTCCTTCACCGACGACTACGCGCAGTACTACATCGCGGAGAACCGTCAGTACGTCTCGTACGACAAGACCCTCAAGACCGGCCCGTACAACTTCGGCTTCTCGACGACGCGTCCGTCCTGGGTGGAGCACTACCCGTACCAGAACGGCCTGTTGATCTGGAAGTGGGACACCTCGCAGAAGGACAACAACGTCAGCGCGCACGCGGGCTCCGGGCTGATCCTGCCGGTCGACTCGCACTCCACCGCGCTGAAGTGGTCCAACGGAACGGTGATGCGCAGCCGGATCCAGTCGTACGACTCGCCGTTCAGCCTGTACCGCACGGACGGTCTGACGCTGCACAACGCGGACGTGGCGACGAAGATCCCGTCGAAGCCGGGGGTGCCGGTCTTCAACGACCACACCAGCACCTACTACGACACGACGGCCCCGACCGCGGGTGTCCAGATCACTGACACCAACACCAAGATCAAGATCGTCAAGGAGGCCCGCGACGGCTCGACGATCTCGCTCGAAGTGGGCCGTGCGGTGAAGTAAGCGGCATTCTCGCAGGTCAGAAGCGTATCGGCGGCAACCCCCTGGCGGGTTGCCGCCGATCGTGTTTAGGTGCGTCCTGTGGATTTCTTATTGACACCGGTGCGCACGGGGGTGTGACTGCATGGCCGCAGGAGGTTTCTGCAAGCTGCCGAACGGCAGCGTGGTGGTGGCGCTGAACCTGCCGAGACCGGCGGGCTCGGGCCCTGGGCAGGTGCGTTTTCTGGTCCTGGCCCAGAACCGGGCCCGGGCACTGACGCGCCTTCGCAACCTGGGCCTGCGCGCGGTGTACCTCCGAGGGAACGCGGCCCCGCCCACCCCCGACGAGATCACCGCCGTCCTGCACCACCCCGACGGCCTCATATGGCGCACCACCCCTGACGACGGTGTCCAGGGCTCCGACCTCGCCCAGGAACTGTGGCGCCCGTTCAGATCCCTCCTGAGACGCCCGGCGGCACCGGCGTAGGGCCCTGTGCCGCCTTTCGGGCCACGGGTTGGACCGCGGGTTGGACCGCGGGTCAGACCACGGGCTTGCCCGTGAGCTCCACCCCGGCCGCCCGCAGCTCCTCCAGCGCGCGGTCCGTGGTCTCCTCGGAGACGCCGGCCGTGAGGTCCAGCAGGACCTGGGTGCGGAAGCCGTTTCGGACGGAGTCCAGGGCGGTCGCGCGCACGCAGTGGTCGGTGGCGATGCCGACCACGTCCACCTCGTCGATCTCGCGGGCGCGCAGCCAGTCACCCAGCGAGACCCCGTTCTCGTCGGCGCCCTCGAAGCCGCTGTACGCCGCCGCGTACGCGCCCTTGTCGAAGACGGCGTCTATCGCGCCGGAGGCGACCACCGGGGCGAAGTTGGGGTGGAATCCGACCCCCTCCGTGCCGGCCACGCAGTGCGCGGGCCAGGAGTGGACGAAGTCGGGGTTGTCGGCGAAGTGGCCACCGGGAGCGATGTGGAGGTCACGGGTGGCGACGACATGCCGGTAACCGGCGGGCGCCTGCCCGATCAGCTCCGTGATGGCGGCGGCCACATCGGCACCTCCGGCCACCGCGAGGCTGCCTCCCTCGCAGAAGTCGTTCTGCACGTCTACGACGATCAAGGCGCGGCGCATGGTCGGTGTCCTTCGACTGTTTCGACTATGGGGTCGGTGGATGTGGCTGGGAGCGCGGGACCGGCCTGTGGGGCCGAGCCTAGAGACTTCACGCGCGGCACGGGAGGGGGCTTTCGGTTACGGCCTGCTGCGGCGGAGATGTGGTGTTGCGTGTTGCCGTTGCATTCCCGCTGACCGCCCGTTCATTCGTGCTTCGCCCAAGCGTGGCCTGAGCCGGCCGGAGCGCCGCCCGCGCGCGCTCCGGCGCACCCCGCGCACACCACCGGGGCCGTGTCAGACGTATTCCGTCGGAATGACCGGTTCCCCACGGGAGAGCTGCGTCGCCGACAGCGGCAGGCCGGCCAGCGCGGCCGCGTGCCGGTCGCGTACGACGTCGAGGGGCTCGCGGGAGAGGACCTGCCCGCCCTTGACGAGCTCCACCAGCAGCTGTCGGTCGGCCAGCTCCGCGGGGACCGGCCCGGTGCCGATCACCTCGGCCTCGGGGACCCCCCACTCGTCGAGCCGGCGCGCGGCCCACTTGCGCCCGCCGATGGAGGTCTTGCCACCGGTGGACCTCTTGGCCACGGGCTCCAGCGGAAGCTTCGGGTCCGCCGACTCGGCGCGGGCGACCAGCTTGTAGACCATCGAACAGGTGGGATGGCCGGAACCCGTCACCAGCTGCGTGCCGACTCCGTACGCGTCCACGGGGGCCGCGGCCAGCGAGGCGATCGCGTACTCGTCCAGGTCCGAGGTCACGATGATCCGCGTGTCGGTCGCGCCCAGCTCGTCCAGCTGCTGCCTTACCCGGTGCGCGACCAGCAGCAGGTCCCCGGAGTCGATCCGTACGGCCCCGAGTTCCGGCCCGGCGATGTCGACCGCCATCCGTACCGCCTCCGTGACGTCGTACGTGTCCACGAGCAGCGTCGTTCCGCGGCCCAGCGAGTTCACCTGGGCCTGGAAGGCGTCCCGCTCGCGGTCGTGGAGCAGGGTGAAGGCGTGTGCGGAGGTGCCGACGGTCGGGATGCCGTAGCGGAATCCGGAGGCCAGGTCGGAGGTGGTCGTGAAGCCTCCGACGTACGCGGCCCGTGCCGCCGCCACCGCGGCCAGCTCGTGCGTGCGCCGGGCGCCCATCTCGATCAGCGGCCGGCCCCCGGCGGCGGAGGCCATCCGGGAGGCGGCGGCCGCGATCGCCGAGTCGTGGTTGAGGATGGAGAGGATCACCGTTTCCAGGAGCACGCACTCCGCGAAGGACCCCTCGACCCGCAGGATCGGCGAGCCAGGGAAGTACACCTCGCCCTCGGGATAGCCCCAGATGTCCCCGCGGAAGCGGTACGAGGCGAGCCACCGCAGGGTCGGCTCGTCCACGATGGCGTTCTCGCGCAGGAAGCCCAGGACGTCGGCGTCGAAGCGGAAGTTCTCGACGGCGTCGAGGACCCGCCCGGTGCCCGCCACGACGCCGTAGCGCCGCCCCTCCGGCAGCCGCCGCGTGAAGACCTCGAAGACCGAGCGCCGCTCGGCGGTCCCCGCGGCCAGTGCGGCCTGCAACATCGTCAGCTCGTACTGGTCGGTGAAGAGCGCCGTCGAGGGAACGTCCACCGGCAGCCCAAGGTCCGCTGTGTTCATAAGCCTGGATGGTACCCCCATCTCGTCACTCTGACGATTTGTGGGGTCGATGTATGTCGATGTATTCCGGTTGTATCCCCGTGGCATTCCGGGGGTCCATTTGTGCGGGCCCCCCTCTCTGGTGGCAGCATGGGCCGTGTGACCGCTCCCGCACCCCTAGAGATCGAAAAGACCGAGTCGGCGGAGGAGGTCTTCGCCGTACCCGAGCCTGACGTCCCCTGGGTCACCATCGTGCACAACGACCCGGTCAACCTCATGAGCTATGTGACGTATGTCTTCCAGACGTACTTCGGCTACACGAAGGACAAGGCCACCAAGCTCATGCTCGACGTCCATCACAAGGGCCGGGCGGTCGTCTCCAGCGGCACGCGCGAGGAGATGGAACGCGACGTACAGGCCATGCACGGCTACGGTCTGTGGGCCACCCTTCAGCAGGACCGGAAGTAGCAGGACCGGAAGCAGTCGGACCGGAAGCAGCCGGACCAAAGCATCCGAGCCCTCCCTGTAAACCGCGAGCAGGACCGGAAGTAGCGAACTCACTCCATGCCAGGACACTTCGAACCGCTCCCCGGCGGCGGCGCGGCCGTCGCGCTCGACGAGGTCGAGATCTCCATCATCCGCTCCCTCGCCGTACAGCTCCTGGAGCTCATCGGTCCCGGCCCCGCGGAGAACGCCCCCGACGACCCGCTCGCCGAACTGTTCGCGGAGGGCCCCAGCGAGCCACCCTCCGACCCCGTGCTGCGGCGCCTCTTCCCGGACGCCTACAGCGGCCCCGACGTCGCGGCCGGCTCGCCCGAGGAGGCCGAGGAGCAGCGCGCCCACTCCGCCGAGTTCCGCCGCTTCACCGAGAACGACCTGCGGGCGGGCAAGCGCGAGAACGCCCTCGCGGTGATCCGCTCGCTGGACGCCCTCACCACGGCGGGCGACGGCGGAGCGGTCCTCAAGCTCTCCCCCGGGGAGTCCGAGCAGTGGCTGCGCGCCCTCAACGACCTGCGCCTGGCGATCGGCGCCCGGCTCGACGTCGTCGAGGAGGAGGACACCGACCTCCTCTACCGCCTCCCGGACGAGGACCCGCGCAAGCCGATGGTGATGGCGTACCTGTGGCTGGGCGGTCTCCAGGAGACGCTCGTCGAGACGCTGATGCCCTGACCAGGGGTTTGTTCAGGGTTCAATCGGTGTTCGCTCAGAGGACGCTCAGATCCGGATAACGATCCCGTCACCGCTGTGGCCTGCTATCCACCCTTGAGTGGTTTTTGTCCGCTTCTTCCTGTGGCGTGCCTTACATCGCCCGAAGGCTCCCCATGTTGCGGCCGTGATAAATCTTCACGACCGCCCGACAGGACACCACCCACGTCCGGTCGGGTGCGCCACCGAGCCGGCGACCGCCGGCCAGGCAACAAGCTCCATCACATCCGGGGGGATCGGAACCCGATCCGAAGCCGAGGGACCGGCTCGGATCGGCATGGAGAAAGGCGCACCACACATGACCTCGTCGCAGGTCGGCAAGACCGAAGAGCCCCGTGCCGGCAGTGAGGCCGTGGGCGGCGACGCCCCCGAAGAGGGGTACGAGCGCGGGCTCGGCAGTCGCCAGGTCCAGATGATCGCGATCGGCGGCGCCATCGGCGTCGGCCTGTTCCTGGGCGCCGGGGCGAACATCGCCAAGGCGGGGCCCAGCCTCATCTTCATGTACGCCCTCGCCGGCGTGATCATCTTCTTCATCATGCGGGCGCTCGGCGAGCTGCTCCTGTACCGCCCGGTCTCGGGCTCCTTCGCGGAGTACTCCCGCGAGTTCCTCGGCCCGTTCTTCGGCTACTTCACCGGCTGGACGTACTGGCTGATGTGGGTGGTCACCGGCATGGCGGAACTCACCGCCGCCGCGATCTACGTCCACTACTGGTTCCCGTCCATCCCCCAATGGGTGACGGCACTGGTCTTCCTGATCGTCCTCTTCGTGGCGAACCTGATCTCGGTGAAGCTCTTCGGAGAGATCGAGTTCTGGTTCTCGATGGTCAAGGTCACCGCCCTGATCGGCATGATCGTGATCGGCCTCGGCGTCCTCACCTTCGGCTTCAGCTCGGCCGGTGACACGGCCTCCGTCGCCAACCTGTGGCAGTTCGACGGCTTCTTCCCCAAGGGCATCGGCTCGTCCCTGATGACCCTCCAGGGCGTCATGTTCGCCTACCTCGCCGTCGAGCTCGTCGGCGTCACGGCGGGCGAGTCCGAGGACCCGGAGAAGACCCTCCCCAAGGCGATCAACACCCTCCCCTGGCGCATCGCGCTCTTCTACGTCGGCGCGCTCACGGTCATCCTCTGCGTCGTGAAGTGGACGGAGTTCGCCCCGGGCGTCAGCCCCTTCGTCGAGGCCTTCGCGAAGATCGGCATCCCGGCCGGCGCCGGCATCGTCAACTTCGTGGTCCTGACCGCCGCCCTGTCCTCCTGCAACTCCGGCATGTACTCCACTGGCCGCATGCTGCGCACCCTGGCGGACAACGGCGAGGCCCCCAAGGTCTTCAGCAGGCTCTCCTCGACCAAGACCCCGGCGATCGGCATCACCGTCTCCATGCTCTTCATGGGCATCGGCGTGATCCTGAACTACATCGTCCCGGAGAAGGCCTTCGGCTACGTCACCTCCGTGGCCACCGCCGCCGGCATCTGGACCTGGCTGATGATCCTGATCAGCCACATCCTCTACCGCCGCGCGGTCGACGCCGGACGCCTGCCCGCCTCCTCCTTCCCGGCCCCGGGCGGAGCGAAGTGCAGCTGGATCGCGGTCGTCTTCCTGCTCTTCGTCACGGGCCTCATCGCCTACGACGCCGACTCCCGCGTCTGCCTCTACGTGATGGCCGGCTGGGCCGCGGCCCTGGCCATCGGCTGGTGGGTGCTCAAGGCACGCAACCCCCAGGTCACCGAGCGCCGCGAACCGGCGTTCGAGAAGGTCGGCTGACCTTCCCGGTTCGGCACGGCCGACCTTCCCGGTTCAGCATGTGGGCCGCCCCGTACCACCCCTCGGTACAGGGCGGCCCTTCTGCTTATCCTGACCGACATGCTGACCATCACCCAGGCCCTCGTCGACCAGATCGTCGCGCACGCGCGCCAGGACCACCCCGACGAGGCGTGCGGCGTCGTCGCGGGCCCGGTGGGCTCGGGCCGCCCCGAGCGCTTCATCCCGATGCTCAACGCCGCCCGCTCGCCCACGTTCTACGAATTCGACTCCGGCGACCTGCTGAAGCTGTACCGCGAGATGGACGACCGCGACGAGGAGCCGGTGATCATCTACCACTCCCACACGGCGACCGAGGCGTACCCCTCCCGCACCGACATCTCCTACGCCAACGAGCCGGGCGCGCACTACGTCCTCGTCTCGACCGCGGACGCGGACGACGCGGGTCCGTTCCAGTTCCGCTCCTACCGGATCCTCGAGGGAGAGGTGACGGAGGAGGAGGTCAAGGTCGTCGACGCGTACTGACGCCGCCCCGACGCCGCCTCCACGCCGCCACGATCCCGGACTTTGGGCAGAATTCATCCACCATCTGAGATCACACTCCGGGACCCGGACCGGGAATCGATACGATGAGCCCATGGTTTCCCAGGACGTGAGCGACAAGACGCCGGGCACGCTGCTCGTGGCGCGGCTGCACGTCGACCTGTGCAGGCTGCAGAGCGCCATCTGTACGCGCTGAACCCTGCCGCCGTACGGCCGTGAGCCACGGCTCCGCGGGACCACGACCGGCGTCCCGCCCCGCTACTCCCGCGCTGCAGCGCGCCCACCGACCTGACTTTTCCTTCCGACAGGAGCCCGCAACCATGGCCATCGAGGTCCGCATCCCCACCATCCTCCGCACCTACACCGGCGGCGAGAAGGCCGTCGAGGGCGGCGGCGCGACCCTCGCCGAGCTCTTCGCCGACCTCGAGACCCGGCACGCGGGCATCCAGGCCCGGATCGTGGACGACGGCCAGCTGCGCCGCTTCGTCAACGTGTACCTGAACGACGAGGACGTCCGCTTCCTCGACGGCATCAACACCAAGCTCACCGACGGCGACAACGTGACGATCCTGCCGGCCGTCGCCGGTGGCATGGTCTGATCGGCCGCTGATCGCTGATGCGCTACGACTCCCCGCTCGCCGCGGTGGGCAACACCCCTCTGGTGCGCCTGCCACGCCTGTCGCTGTCCGCCGACGTCCGGATCTGGGCGAAACTGGAGGACCGCAATCCGACGGGTTCGGTCAAGGACCGCCCGGCCCTCCACATGGTCGAACAGGCGGAGAAGGACGGCCGGTTGACCCCGGGCTGCACGATCCTGGAGCCGACGAGCGGGAACACCGGCATCTCGCTGGCCATGGCGGCGAAGCTCAAGGGCTACCGCATGGTGTGCGTGATGCCGGAGAACACCTCTCAGGAGCGGCGGGACCTGCTGGCCATGTGGGGCGCGGAGATCATCTCCAGCCCCGCGGCCGGCGGTTCCAACACCGCCGTGCGCGTCGCGAAGGAACTGTCGGCCGAGCACCCCGACTGGGTCATGCTCTACCAGTACGGGAACCCCGACAACGCGGGCGCCCACTACGCGACGACGGGCCCGGAGATCCTGGCGGACCTCCCCTCCATCACGCACTTCGTCGCGGGACTCGGCACGACCGGCACCCTCATGGGCGTCGGCCGCTACCTCCGGGAGAACAAGCCGGACGTGAAGATCGTCGCCGCGGAGCCACGCTACGACGACCTCGTGTACGGCCTGCGCAACCTCGACGAGGGGTTCGTCCCTGAGCTGTACGACGCGTCGGTCCTCACCACCCGCTTCTCGGTCGGCTCCGCCGACGCGGTCACCCGCACCCGTGAGCTCCTCCAGCAGGAGGGCATCTTCGCGGGTGTCTCCACCGGGGCCGCGCTGCACGCCGCGATCGGCGTCGGCAAGAAGGCGCTCGCCGCGGGGGAGTCCGCCGACATCGTCTTCGTCGTGGCCGACGGCGGCTGGAAGTACCTGTCGACGGGCGTCTACACCGCCGCGACCACAGAAGAGGCCATCGAAACCCTCCAGGGCCAGCTCTGGGCGTAGGCCGCACGGGGCGGGGGCCCGGAGTTCCTCGCCCCCGCCGCCCCTACCCGTCCCATCCCTGGGGCTCCGCCCCAGGCCCCGTGGGGCGGTCCTGCGGCTGCGGGTGGGTGGGGGCTGGTCGCGCAGTTCCCCGCGCCCCTCGGGCGGGGGCTTTGCCCCGCATCTTCAGCCTGTCCGGCGTTTGAGGACGAGGCCGTTCAGGCCGATCGGGGGGCTGGGGGCGGAGCCCCCAGGTTGAGGATGGGACGGGTAGGGGCGGCGGGGGCGAGAGACGGCCTCAGCCGGCCAAGTAGCGGACCTGGTCCCAGAGCACCGGATCCACGACCCCCACCCGCCGCCGGAACTCCCACAGCGGCACCTCACGCAACTCGTCCGTCTCCAGGAAGCTCGCCCGCCCATGGGCGTCACCCACGGCACCGGGCGGCAGCGGAATCACCCCGGCCCGCTCGTCGTGGTACTTGCTCGTGATCTTCGCGACGGTCACCCGCTCACCCCGCACGGCCAGCACCAGACACGGCCGGTCCCTCTCCCCGGGCCCGTCCTCGTAGGGAACCTTCGCCCACCAGATCTCGGCGGGCCGCGGCCGCGGCACCCGTGGCCGCCCCCGCCCCCCGGCCGACGGCCGCCCGGGCGGCCGAGTCCGGCCGGCGGGCCGGTCAGCTCGGTGCCCACGGCGCCCCCAGCCGTCCACCAGCGTCGCGACCAGCGCGAGCAGCACCACGGCCGCCAACGCGAGCCACCAGGACGTGTCCATACCAAAGAAGGTACCGGCGCGCACCCCGCCCCGCTCCCCGCCCGCGCAACCCACGCACCCGACCTCCGGTCGACCATCCATCCGAACCGGTGACAGCACAGGTGAGTTCGCCCACAACGGCCCCTGGTGGAGGAGCGACCCGCCCTTTTGCGCCTTACGCTCGACGGACCGCACGACCCCCGTTCCCGTATCTGCATCCGAGTATCTGCACCCCGCATCTACTCTCTGCACTTCCTGCCAGCGCGGAGGTTCCAGCTCTTATGAAGCTCACCGTCGTCGGCTGCTCGGGGTCGTTCCCGTCCGCGGAATCGGCCTGCTCGAGCTACCTCGTAGAGGCCGACGGCTTCCGGCTGCTTCTCGACATGGGCAATGGTGCCCTTGGCGAGCTGCAGCGCCACTGCGGTCTTTACGACCTCGACGCGATCTTCCTCAGCCATCTGCACGCCGACCACTGCATCGACATGTGCGCGTACTTCGTCGCGCGCTACTACCGCCACGACGGCGGCCGCTGCGACCCGCTGCCCGTCTACGGACCCGAGGGCACGGAGCAGCGTCTGACCACCGCGTACGCGGACACTCCCACCGCCTCCTCGATGAGCGAGGTCTTCGACTTCCACACGGTCAAACCGGGCTCGTTCGAGATCGGCCCGTTCACCGTGCACACGGAGCGGGTGCGCCACCCCGTGGAGGCGTACGCCATCCGTGTCGAACACGGAGGGAAGTCGCTGACGTACTCCGGGGACACCGGCGTCACCGACGCGCTGGACGAACTCGCCCGGGACACCGACCTGTTCCTCTGCGAGGCCGCGTTCACGCACGGCAAGGAGAACATCCCCGACCTGCACCTCAACGGCCGCCAGGCGGGTGAGAGCGCCAACCGCGCCGGCGCCCGCCGTCTGCTGCTCACCCACATCCCGCCGTGGACGGACCCCCGGATCAACCTGGCCGATGCCCGCGCGGTGTACTCGGGCCCCGTGGATCTGGCGAGGCCCCGGGTGACGTACGAAATCTAGAAGCCGCCGCGGCGTCGCAGCCGTCCCCACCCGTGCGTACGAAAGGGCCCCCGGAGGATTCTCCGGGGGCCTTCGGTCGTGTGCGGGGGCTACTTGGCCTCCGCCTTCAGCAGCTCCGCCAGCTCCTCGTCGGACTCGCGGCCCGGCGTGGGGAGGTTCCACTTGATGATCGCGAAGCGGAAGACCGCGTAGTAGACCACCGCGAAGCACAGACCCACCAGGACCAGGCCCCACGGATTGGTCGCGATGCCGAGGTTCAGACCGAAGTCGACCGCGCCCGCCGAGAAGCCGAAGCCGTCCTTCATGCCGAGCGCCCAGGTCAGCGCCAGCGAGACACCGGTGAGGACCGCGTGGATGGCGTACAGGACCGGCGCGATGAACATGAACGTGAACTCGATCGGCTCGGTCACGCCCGTCACGAACGAGGTCAGCGCGATCGAGAGCATCATGCCGCCGACGACCTTGCGGCGCTCGGGCCGGGCGCAGTGCACGATCGCCAGGCACGCGGCCGGGAGGCCGAACATCATGATCGGGAAGAAGCCGGTCATGAACTGGCCCGCGGTCGGGTCGCCGGCCAGGAAGCGCGCGATGTCACCGCTCTTGCCGTGGTAGTCGCCCGCCTGGAACCACGGGTAGGAGTTCAGCAGGTGGTGCATGCCGATCGGGATCAGCGCGCGGTTGGCGACACCGAAGATACCGGCGCCGACGGCACCCGAACCGACCAGCTTCTCACCGAAGTTGTGCAGACCCGTGCCGAGGACCGGCCAGATGTAGCCGAAGACGATGCCGATCAGCAGACCCGCGAAGGCGGACAGGATCGGGACGAGCCGACGGCCGCCGAAGAAGCCCGCCCAGTCGGGCAGCTTGGTCCGGTAGAACCTCTGGTACAGCAGGGCGACGACTATGCCCATCACCACACCGCCCAGGACCTTGGCGTCCACGGGGGCGTTCACCATGACCACCTTGCCGTCGACGGCCGTGGCCACCTTCGGCAGGTTCTTGTCGGTGAACGTGGCCAGCACGTTCTTGAAGACCAGGTAGCCGACCACGGCCGCCAGCGCCGTGGAGCCGTCCGACTTCTTCGCGAAGCCGATCGCGATGCCCACCGCGAACAGCAGTGCCATATTGTCCAGAATGGCGTTGCCACCGGCCGTCATAAAGCCGGCGATCTTGGTGAAGAACGTGGGGAAGGACGGGCGTCCCAGCATGTCCGTGTTGCCGAGACGCACGAGGAGCGCGGCGGCGGGCAGTACGGCGACCGGCAGCATCAGGCTGCGGCCGATGCGCTGCAGGACAGCCATCGCGCCGGAGCCCTTCTTCTTGTCGGCCGCGGGAGCGGCGCTGGCCGTGGTCACAACTTCCTCCAGTGGGCAAGGCGCCGCCCAGGGGACAAGGAAGGTGGGTGGGGACGGCGTGGTCTACACCACTCAGTGGTGTAGACCTGTTGTAGCACGGTGAAGGTGAGATAAGGAACCCGCGAATTTTGTGGCCCGGGTCATAAGGGGACGAACCGGTTCCGGGCGCGACAGAGCCGCGCCCCACAGGGGCGCGGGGAACTGCGCGACCAGCCCCCACCGGCCCGCGGCCGAAGAGCGACCCGCATCCGGCCGCCCCCGCGGAGCGCTTACGCCTTGGTCGTGTCCTCGTGCTCCTCCTCCGACTCCCGCCCCGGAGTCCGCAGGTCGAACTTCGTGATCGCGAACCGGAAGATCACGTAGTACACGACCGCGAAGCACAACCCGATCGGCACGACCGCCCACGGCCTGGTCGCCAGATGCCAGTTGATGACGTAGTCGATGAGCCCCGCGGAGAAGGTGAAGCCGTCGTGCACGCCCAACCCCCACGTCACCGCCATCGACACCCCCGTCAGCAGCGCGTGGATCGCGTACAGCACCGGCGCGACGAACAAGAACGAATACTCGAGCGGTTCCGTGATGCCCGTGACGAACGAGGTCAACGCGACCGACAGCATCAACCCGCCGATCTCCTTGCGGCGCTCGGGCCGGGCACAGTGCGTGATGGCCAGGGCCGCCGCCGGCAGCGCGAACATCATGATGGGGAAGAACCCGGACGTGAACTGCCCGGCGTTCGGATCGCCCGCCAGGAACATGTTGATGTCACCGTGCACGACCGTCCCGTCCGGCGTGGTGTAACTGCCGAACTGAAACCAGACGGGCACGTTCAGAAACTGGTGCAGGCCGATCACCAGCAGCGCCCGGTTGGCCACCCCGAAGACACCGGCACCCCAGTAACCCAGCCCCACCAGCCAGTCGCCGAAGTGCTCAAGGCCCCGTCCCACCGGCGGCCAGATCCACAGACACAACGCCGCGAAGGCGACGGCCACGAACGCCATGATGATCGGCACCAGCCGTCGCCCGTTGAAGAAGCCGAGCCAGTCGACCAGCCTGGTGCGGTGGTAGCGCTGCCAGAAGTACGCGGTCATCAGCCCCATGACGATGCCGCCGAACACCCCCGGATTCTGGTACGTGAACGGCGCCACCGAAGAGTCGGCCGCCTGGCAGCCGATGTTCGTGAGCACCTTCGCCCCGCCCGCGCAGCTCACCGGGAACTGGCGCAGCACGTTGTAGTAGACGAGGAAACCGGCGACCGCCGCGAGCGCCGTCGACCCGTCCGCCTTCTTCGCCATACCGATGGCCACGCCCACGCAGAACAGCAACGGCAGCCCGAGCGACCCGTCGAGCAGCGCGCCGCCCGCACCCCTCATGACCTTGGAGACGTTGTCCCAGCCGAGCCCCTCGGCACCGAACACACCAGGCTGACCGAGCCCGATCAGGAGGCCCGCGGCCGGCAGCACGGCGATCGGCAGCTGGAGGCTGCGGCCCATCTTCTGAAGCCCCTGGAACAGCTTGTTCCAGCGGGCCCGTGCGGGCGCGGGGGCGCTGTCGGCACTCATGGGCGTCCTTCGGACGGGGCCGGGTTGGCTACGCGCCGCCCACTGGTGTAGACCAGTCGACGAACGGTCGCACTGTCGTGAACGCCATCATTCGGCACACACGACAAGGCCGCTCGCAAAGATGGGCCAACTGTGGGTTACTGCGACAAAGCGGTTCTGATCAGGGAGTAGGACATGGCCACGAAGGCTGAGAAGATCGTCGCCGGGCTCGGCGGCATCGACAACATCGAAGAGGTCGAAGGCTGCATCACCCGCCTGCGCACCGAGGTCGTGGACCCGAGCAAGGTCGACGAGGCCGCCCTGAAAGCCGCAGGCGCCCACGGCGTCGTCAAGATGGGCACCGCCATCCAGGTCGTCATCGGCACCGACGCCGACCCCATCGCCGCGGACATCGAAGACATGATGTGAACCGCATCGAAGACATGATGTGAACCCATGTGAGACAACGGGCCACCCATGAGCCCCGCACCTCACCCCTGAGTGGCCGCTTCCGCAACCGGAGGCGGCCACTCAGCCGTATACGGCTAGGCTCATCGCCATGTCTCGAATCGACGGCCGCACCCCCGAACAACTGCGCCCCATCACCATCCAGCGCGGCTGGAGCAAGCACGCCGAGGGCTCCGTCCTCGTCTCCTTCGGCGACACCAAGGTGTTCTGCACCGCCTCCGTCACCGAAGGCGTCCCGCGCTGGCGCAAGGGCAGCGGAGAGGGCTGGGTCACCGCCGAGTACTCCATGCTCCCCCGCGCCACGAACACCCGCGGAGACCGCGAGTCGGTCCGCGGCAAGATCGGCGGCCGTACGCACGAGATCTCACGCCTCATCGGCCGCTCCCTGCGCGCCGTCATCGACTACAAGGCGCTCGGCGAGAACACCATCGTCCTCGACTGCGACGTCCTCCAGGCCGACGGCGGCACACGTACGGCGGCCATCACCGGCGCGTACGTGGCCCTCGCCGACGCGATCACCTGGGCACAGGCCAAGAAACTGGTCAAGCCCGGCCGCAAGCCCCTGACCGGCACGGTCTCCGCCGTCTCGGTCGGCATCGTCGGCGGAGTCCCCCTCCTGGACCTCTGCTACGAGGAGGACGTGAAGGCCGACACCGACATGAACGTCGTCTGCACCGGCGACGGCCGCTTCGTCGAGGTCCAGGGCACCGCGGAGGCCGAGCCCTTCGACCGCAAGGAGCTCAACGCTCTGCTCGACCTCGCCCTCGCCGGCTGCGACGAACTCGCGACGATCCAACGGACGGCCCTCGAGGCAACCGCGGAATAACTCTTAGCGTTCTTAGGGGTACGGGCGTACGGTCCAGCCGTGCGCCCCGTCGGCCCCCGCACGGGCCGAGCCGACCGCGCCACGGGGTCGACCACATGTTTTGTCCACGGGGAGGGACCATTCCATGGCCGCGCGCCACCGACGCCGCACAGCCGCATTCGCCGTCGCCGCCGTACTCGTCGCCCTGCCGGCGGCCGTCGGCTGCGACGCCGTCAACAAGGCCCTGGACTGCGTCCAGACCGCCGACTCCATCGCCGACAGCGTCACCGATCTCCAGCAGGCCGTGGAGAACGCGGCGAACGACCCGACGCAGACCGACGAGTCCCTCAACGCGATAGAGAAGAACCTCGACAAGATCGGCGACAAGACGGACAACGCCGACGTCAACAAGGCGGTCGACGACCTCAACAAGGCCGTCGGCAACGTCCGCACGGCCATCAAGAACGGCGACAGCACCCCCGACGTCGGCCCGGTCACGGACGCGGCCGGCGAACTGACCAAGGTGTGCACGCCGTAACGAGCAACTCTCCGGCCCTTGGATACTGGTCCCCATGACCCGCCTGATCCTCGCCACCCGCAACGCCGGAAAGATCACCGAGCTGAAGGCGATCCTCGCCGACGCAGGTCTCACCCACGACCTCGTCGGCGCGGACGCCTACCCGGACATCCCCGACGTCAAGGAAACCGGCGTCACCTTCGCCGAGAACGCCCTCCTCAAGGCCCACGCCCTGGCCCAGGCCACCGGCCTGCCCGCCGTCGCCGACGACTCCGGCCTCTGCGTGGACGTCCTGAACGGGGCCCCCGGAATCTTCTCCGCCCGCTGGGCGGGACGGCACGGCGACGACCGCGCGAACCTGGACCTCCTCCTCGCCCAGCTCTCGGACATCGACGAACTCCACCGGGGCGCCCACTTCGCCTGCGCGGCGGCGCTCGCCCTGCCGGACGGCACGGAGCGGGTCGTCGAGGGCCAGCTGAGGGGCACGCTGCGCCACACCCCGACCGGCACGAACGGCTTCGGCTACGACCCGATCCTCCAGCCGGAGGGGGAGAAGCGGACGTGCGCGGAGCTCTCCGCCGAGGAGAAGAACGCGATCAGCCACCGGGGGAAGGCGTTCCGGGGGCTGGTGCCGGTGGTTCGGGAGTTGTTGGGCTGACACGACAGAGCCGTGGGGTCGCCCTCGGGGGGCGGGCCCACGGCTCTGTCGGCAGTGCGGCCGGTGGGACTCGAACCCACACGGGTGTGAACCCACTGGGACCTAAACCCAGCATGACTGCCAAATTCCATCACGGCCGCTCAAAAACGGTCATCGCGCTCGACCGGCGGCGTTCAGTCTACGGGGAGAACAGGTCACCCGGCGAGAGGCGCCCTCCCCTTCTGGCGGCACCACGTCTCCGTCAGTGCATGACAGTTGGGGCACAGGTATCGCAGATTCTCCCTGCGGTTGTCCCGCCAGTCCCCATTGACATGGTCGATCTGCAAGGTGATCGGGCGGCCTAGCCACTCACCGGCGTTGCCGCACCCCGTACAGGTATATGGCACCCCAATCTCGGTCATGGCGCGGTGGAGCTGGGCCCTGTTGGTCCGTCCGGCTTGGTCCGGCAGGACGACCAGCACCCGGTGCGCGGTTGATGAGAGTGCTGGGCGCTCCGGCCGCCCCCAGGCCCGGCGCTTGAAGTGGCTGGTGTCGAGATCGAGGCGGGAGGCGGCGCGCCGGACGCGCCGGTGATTGGTGTCGTTGACGTCCATACCGAGACCGCGCAAGACGTCGGCATAGCTGGTGGAGCTGCGCACGAGACAGATCAACCTGTCCTCGGGAATCGGCGCACGCCGGTAGGAGAAGTGCCCGATATCGATGCGCTGGATTGCCAGCATGCGGCTCAGCGTTGCGCGCGAGCGGCTGTCGTCCGGAACGCCCAGCGCGCGGGCCACGCCACGCACGCTCGCGGCTGCGGCTGCGGCTGTCCGTAGTTCCTCCGAGGTGAAGGGCAGGTCCAACTCGGGCCGATCCATGCCCGGGAAGTGGCTGATGTCGATGCCCGCCGCGCTGATGCGGCGTCGGATGTGGGAGAGCGTTCCCGTGGCCGGGGTGGCGCCCAGTTTCAGGGCCACTTCGCGCAGCGAGGACGATGAGGCGGCAGCTTCGGCGATGGCGACATCCGGGTACTTGCGCCATGGGCTGCGCTTGACGAAGTGGCTCGTGTCGAGCCCGTGACTCGCTACTTTCTCCTGGAGTACACGACGTTGGCCTCCACTCGTCCTGAGACCGAGCCGTCGCATGAGATCGGTCCAGTTGCGCGCCTCGGCGATGACCGGCGCGAGTCGTTCCCTGCAATACGGGTCTGGTTCTGGCGCGGCGTGGCCGGGGTTGGTCGCCATCGGTTCCGCTGTACTCCGCACGCTCATGTACCCCACCTGTCTCGACTGCACGTTCGTGGCCTCGTACGGAGTAACGAACCGTTTATCGGATGGTCACGTCCGGCTTTTGGTACCGTGCTGATCAGCAGTCAGGCCTTTCGGATTCGGACATGGCGTCCACCCGGGAGGCTTTTTTCATGCCCGGGATCCGAAATCTTTGGAGGGGGACCATGTCCGACACGGCCGTGCGCCTCGCCGATGACGCCGACCGCCCCGTGCTCGACCGTCTCTGGGCGCTGTTCCAGCACGATCTGTCCGAGTTCCGGGGCGTGTTGCCCCATCCGGACGGCTCGTTCCGCAGTGAGCGGCTGGAGGCGGCGTTCGCGGACGGTGACCGGGTGCCGTATCTGGTGACGAGGGGGGAACACCCCGTCGGGTTCGTCTTCGTGCGGGGGCTGGACGGTCCGATCCGCGTGCTCAGCAGCTTCTTCGTGGTGCGCGGGGCGCGTCGGACGGGGGTCGGGCTGTGTGCCGTCTGTGAGGTCGTCGCCCGGCATCCGGGGCCGTGGGAGGTCGCCTTCCAGGACGACAACCCGGGCGCCGTGCGCTTCTGGCGCCGTGTCGCCGCCGATATCGCGGGCGATGCCTGGACGGAGGAGCGCAGGCCGGTACCGGGGCGACCGGACCTGGCTCCCGATGTGTGGATCTCGTTCTGACGCGGTGGGAGCGGGAGGGGGTGCCCTCAGTGCCCCGACGTCACCTTCAGGCCCACCACCGCCACCAGGAGCAGGCAGACGAAGAAGATGCGGGCGGCGGTCGCCGGTTCGCCGAGGACGAGCATGCCGAGTAGCGCCGCGCCGGCCGCGCCGATGCCGACCCAGACGCCGTAGGCGGTGCCGATGGGGAGGGACTTGGCGGCGCAGGAGAGAAGGATCATGCTCGCCACGATGCCCGCGCACGTCAGGACGCTCGGGACCAGTCGCGTGAAGCCGTCGGTGTACTTCATGCCGATCGACCAGCCGACTTCGAGCAGGCCGGCGACGAGCAGCAGGATCCAGGCCATGGGAGGCACCTCCGTGAGTGATCTGAGTGATCAACAGGGGTGCGTCGTCTTTGCCTGGGAGCTTTTTCGCTCTCCGCCCGGTACGGCGCGTCTCGTCGGGGTCCTTCCAGCGCCTTCCACGGTAGCAAAGCACAGGCAAAAGGGGCTGGTGACCATGGTCACCAGCCCCGTCGTGCGGGTTGCGAGCTACAAATACAGGCCGGTGGAGTCTTCGGAGCCCTCGAAGCGGTCCGCCGCCACGGCGTGCAGATCGCGCTCGCGCATCAGGACGTACGCGATTCCCCGCACCTCGACCTCGGCCCGGTCCTCGGGGTCGTAGAGGACACGGTCGCCCGGTTCCACCGTCCGTACGTTCTGTCCGACCGCGACGACCTCGGCCCAGGCGAGGCGTCGGCCGACGGCCGCCGTCGCGGGGATCAGGATGCCGCCGCCGGAACGCCGCTCGCCCTCGGCGGCGTCCTGCCGGACCAGCACGCGGTCGTGCAGCATCCGGATGGGCAACTTGTCGTGGTGGGGGGTCTGCTTGTCCCGATTGGCGCTCACGTCCAGAACCTACCTGCCTTTGAGCCGTCCGTACGCAGCCGGGTCGGGCCGGGTCACGTCGAGTCGGGCCGGGTCAGCGCTTGCGGCGCCGTGAGCCGACGACGAGCAGGCCCACGCCTGCGGCCGCGACGAGCGCGATGGGCACGATGCGCTCCAGGCGCGGCGCGCCGTCCTCGGTGACGAACTGGCCCTTCACATCGCCGACGACCCGGTTGACGCCGACGTAGGCGCGGCCGAGGGTGTGGTCGATCTGGGCGGCGACCTTGGCCTTGGCGTCGCCGACGATCGTCTTCGGGTGGACCCGTACGCCGATCTCGTCGAGCGTCTCGGCGAGAGTTTCGCGGCGGCGCTTGATGTCCGCCTCGATCTGCGCCGGAGTCCTGGTATCCGACGTTCTCGACGTATCCGACACCGCGCTGCCTCCGTGGTCGTGTTCCGATCTTTGCCTCTGTGCCTTCGACAGTCTGTCAGCTCGGGCCGCCGCCCACCCCTCGGCACCCCCATTACGCTCGTTCCCGTAGTTCCGTAAGCATTCACCCCGGCCACGTGAGGTTCCGATGAGCGAGCGACTCCAGCCCGGCGACACCGCCCCCGCCTTCACCCTGCCCGACGCCGACGGCAACGAGGTCTCCCTCGCCGACCACAAGGGCCGCAAGGTCATCGTCTACTTCTACCCAGCCGCCCTGACCCCCGGCTGCACCAAGCAGGCCTGTGACTTCACGGACAACCTCGATGTGCTGGCCGGTGCCGGGTACGACGTCATCGGGGTCTCCCCGGACAAGCCCGAGAAGCTCGCCAAGTTCCGTGAGAAGGAGTCGCTGAAGGTCACGCTGGTCGGCGACCCCGACAAGGCGGTCCTGCAGGCGTACGGCGCCTACGGCGAGAAGATGAACTACGGCAAGACGTACGTCGGTGTCATCCGCTCCACGGTGATCGTGGACGAGGAGGGCAAGGTCGAGCGGGCGCTGTACAACGTGAAGGCGACCGGCCACGTGGCGAAGATCATCAAGGACCTGGGGATCTGAGGTCCTGGACCTGGGGTTCCTGGATCTGAGGTTCCTGTACCCGCGGATCCAGGAACCGCCGTTCGTCCGGCCGGGCGCGGGTCACTGCTTTCGTGACGTCAGCGCGCCCAGTGGTCCCCCTCCCGCGGTCGTCCCCGCCGTGCCGCCGTCCGTGGTCCCGCCCGACGGGGCCGCGGTGTCGCCGCCGGTGGTGGTGCCGGCGTCCGTGGTGCCGCCGGTGGTCGTCCCGTCGGTCGTGCCGCCGCCGGTGGTGGTGCCGCCGTCCGTCTGGCCCTGCGTCTGCCCTTGGGTCTGACCTTGCGTCTGGCCCTGGGTCTGGCCGTCCGTCTGGCCCTGGGTCAGCCCCTGCGTATCGTCCGAGGGCGGGCTCTGGGTGGCCGTTCCGCCGGTGGTCTGGCCCCCGTCGGTCTCGTCGCCGGTGCCGGGGGGCTGGTCGGTGGGGCCGGTGCTCGGGAGCTGCTGCTCCTGCGCGCCGGGCTGGAGCTGGAGGTCGAAGTCCTTCGGGCTGCTGCCCTTGAGCGCGGCCTTCGTGTACTGCGCCCAGATCTGCGCCGGGTAGCCGCCGCCGTTGACGCGGGGCTGGCCGAGGGCGCCGTAGAGGGACTCGTGGGTGCCGGTGTCGGGGTCCTGGCCCATGACGGAGACGACGGTGGCGAGGTCGGGGGTGTAGCCCGCGAACCAGGCCGCCTGGTCCTCCTCCGCGGTGCCGGTCTTGCCCGCGGCGGGCCGGCCGGCGGCCAGTGCGGCCGTGCCGGTGCCGCCCTCGACGACGCTCCGCAGGACGGACGTGGTGGTGTCGGCGGCCTCCCGGCTCACCGCCCGCTCGGTGTCCTGCTCGGGCAGGCTCACGGCCGGCATGCCGTCCTTGGTGACCTTCTCGACGAGGGTGTACGTGCCGTGCCTGCCATGGTTGGCGAGTGTCGCGTACGCCTCCGCCATGTCGAGGACGCTGGCCGTGGACGGGCCGAGCGCGATGGAGGGGGTGGCGGTCAGGTCGGGGGTGGTGGAGGGGATGCCGAGGGCGACGGCCGTCTGCTTGACCTTGCCGGGGCCGACGTCCACGGCCATCTGCGCGTACACGGCGTTGACGGACTTGTCGGTGGCAGTGCGAACCGTGATGGGCCCGTACGAGACGTTGTCCTCGTTCTCGGGCGCGTACGAGCCGCCGTTCCAGCCCTGCACCGGGCGCTTGTCGGTGCCGTCGTAGACGGTGTTCGGGGTGATCGTGCGGCCGTCCTGTGTCTGCGAGCCGTTCTCCACGGCCGAGGTGAACACGAGCGGCTTGAAGGTGGAACCGACCTGGTAGTCACGGCGCGTCGCGTTGTTGACGTACTGCTTGGTGTAGTCGATGCCGCCGTACATCGCGACGACGTCGCCGGTGGCCGGGTCGATGGAGACGCCGCCGGCGCGGACGTACCGGTCGACCTTGCGGTTCTTCTTGTCGAGCTTCGACATCACCTGGTCGTCGACGGCCTTGACGAAGGCGTTCTGCCTGGACTTCTGCAGGGTGGTGGTGATGCGGTAGCCGCCGGTGGTGAGGGTGTCCTCGTCGATGATCTTGTTGGAGACGAGGTAGTCCTTGACCGCCTGCACCAGGTAGCCGCGCTGGCCCGACATGGCGGCCGCGACCACCTCCTGCTTGGGCTGCGGGAACGTGACCTTGGCCCGGTCCGCCTGGGCCAGCCACTTCTTCTTGACCATGCCGTCGAGGACGTAGTTCCAGCGGGCGAGGGCCGCGGACTTGTTCTCGGGGTGCGCGACCACGTCGTACTCGCTCGGTGCGTTCAGGAGCGCCGCGAGGTAGGCGCCCTGGCCGACCGACAGGGTCTTGGCGTCGACGCCGTAGTACGCCTGGGCGGCGGCCTGGATGCCGTACGCGTTGCGGCCGAAGTAGCTGGTGTTGAGGTAGCCCTCGAGGATGTCGTCCTTGCTCTTCTGGCGGTCGAGCTTGATGGAGATGAAGAACTCCTTCACCTTCCGTGTGGCGGTCTGCTCCTGGCCCAGGTAGTAGTTCTTCACGTACTGCTGGGTGATGGTCGAGCCGGACTGCTTGCCCTTGCCGGTGGCGGTGTTCCAGCCGGCGCGGATCATCGCCTTCGGGTCGACGGCGGACTCGGTGTAGAAGTCGCGGTCCTCGGCGGCGAGCGCCGCGTGCTGGGCGGCCTTGGAGATCTCCGCGAGTGCCACGTTCTCGCGGTTGACCTCGCCGTCGCGGGCGAGCTGGCTGCCGTCGGCGTACAGGTAGACGTTGCTCTGCTTGGTCGCGGCGGCGTTCGCGGGCGGGATCTTGACCAGGTAGTAGCCGAGTGCGAACAGGCCGATCACGAGCAGTATCGCGCCGAGGATCGTGCCGAGCACCATCCGCCAGGTCGGGATGAGCCGTCCCCAGCCGGTCCGCTTGCGCCTGGGCTTCTTCCCCGGCTTGCCCGGGTTCCCCGGTGCGTCCGTCCCACCCGGCTCGCCCGGTGTGCCGTCCCTGCCCGGCTCGCCCGGTGCCGCGTGAAGCACCGGTTCCGGTTCCCTGGGGGCCCAGCCCTGGCTGCTCTGCTGCGGCTGCGGCTTGTCACTCATCTGTTCGCCGGACTCCTGTTTCGCATCGTACGTCGCCGTACGCCCTCATACGCCTGGTGCGCCCCCTGTTGAAGACTGTCGTACCAAGCGTTCCGTTCCCGGATCCCGGCACGTGTCGCGCCTGAAAATGCCTGGCAGGCGAAGCCGGGCGGAGGCTAGGCTCCTGCGCTTCGGCCACAACGGCCCTTCAGGCGCAAGGAGGACTTCCTCGTGGGGACAGGGCGGTTGTACACGGCCGTCGCGGTGGGCGGGTTCCGGCGCTACGCCACTTATCGGACGGCGACGGCGGCAGGGGTGTTCACCAACACCGTGTTCGGGCTGATCCTGGCGTACATCTTCATGGCGCTGTGGGACGAGAAACCGCACCTCGGCGGCTATGACCAGGCTCAGGCGCTCACCTACGTGTGGCTCTCCCAGGCGCTGCTCATGGCGATGGCCACCATGGGCGGCGGCTTCGAGGACGAACTGATCGAGCGCATCCGTACGGGTGACATCGCGATCGATCTGTACCGTCCTGTCGACCTCCAGTTGTGGTGGTTGTCCCAGGACGCGGGGCGGGCCATGTTCCATCTGCTGGGGCGCGGAGTGGTGCCCCTGGCGTTCGGCGCGCTCTGCTTCGAGCTCGCGCTCCCCGCCGACCCGCTGACGTGGATCGCGTTCCTGGTCGCGGTCGCGCTCGGGATAGTCGTGAGCTTCTCGATCCGCTACCTGGTGGCGCTGTCCGCGTTCTGGTTGCTCGACGGGGCGGGTGCGGCGCAGATGTCCATGATCGCGGGTGTCTTCTGCTCGGGGATGCTGCTGCCGCTGAACGTCTTCCCGGGCGCGCTGGGCGAGGTCGTACGCGCTCTGCCCTGGTCCTCCCTGGTCCAGGGCCCCGCGGACGTCCTCCTCGGCACCGCGGATCCCCTCGGCACGTATGTCTTCCAGGCGTCCTGGGCCCTCGGGCTGCTGGCCCTGGGCCGGCTGATCCAGTCGGTGGCGACCCGGAGGGTGGTGGTGCAGGGTGGCTGACTCGGTGGACGCGGGGACCGGCGGCCCGATGGACGGATCGGTGGGCTCGGTGGATGAGCGGCCGGTCCAGGGTTCGAGGGATGGGTGGCCGGTCCAGGGCTCGGGGGCGCCGGGCTCGGGGACGCTGGGTGCGCGGCAGGGCACGTATGCCCGCGTGCGCGACGGTGTCCGCGCCTATCGGATGATCGCCGCGATGTGGATCCGCTCCACGATGGCCTACCGCGCCTCCTTCGTGATGACCACCTTCGGGAACTTCGCGGCGACCGCCCTCGACTTCGTCGCGGTGCTGCTGATGTTCTCGCGGGTCGACCGGCTCGGCGGCTACAGCCTGCCCGAGGTCGCCTTCCTGTACGGCGTCTCGGCCACCTCCTTCGGGATCACGGACCTGGCGGTCGGCTCGATGGACCGGCTCGGGCGCCGGGTGCGCGACGGCACGCTCGACACGCTTCTCGTACGCCCCGTCCCGGTTCTCGCCCAGGTCGCGGCCGACCGCTTCGCGCTGCGCCGCCTCGGGCGGGTCACCCAGGGGCTGTTGGTCCTCGGGTACGCGATGGTCGTACTCGACATCGACTGGACGCCGCTCAGACTGCTCATGGTCCCGCTGATGCTGCTGTGCGGCGCCGCCGTCTTCGCGGCCGTGTTCGTGGCGGGCGGGGCCTTCCAGTTCGTCGCGCAGGACGCCTCCGAGGTGCAGAACTCCTTCACGTACGGCGGCACCACGCTCCTGCAGTACCCGCCGACCGTCTTCGCCAAGGACCTGGTGCGTGGGGTCACCTACGTGCTCCCGCTGGCCTTCGTGAACTGGCTGCCCGGGCTGTACGTGCTGGGCCGGCCCTATCCGCTCGACCTGCCGACCTGGGTCGCCTTCACCCCGCCCCTGGTCGCGGCGGGCTGCTGCGCGCTGGCGGGGATCGCGTGGCGGGCGGGACTTCGTTCCTATCGCAGCACGGGGAGTTGAACCGACATGGAAACAGGCCTGATGACGGACCCGGTCAGGGATCCGGTGGGCGATTTCATCGAACTCGAGGGCGTCGAGAAGGTCTTCGACGTCCGTAAGAAGACCGGCTTCCTGCGCAGCGAACGGCGCCAGGTACGGGCCGTGGACTCCCTCTCCTTCACCGTGGCACGCGGTGAGATGGTCGGCTACATCGGCCCGAACGGCGCGGGCAAGTCGACGACCATCAAGATGCTCACCGGCATCCTCACCCCGAGCGCCGGCCGGCTGCGGGTGGCGGGCATCGACCCGTCCCGCGAGCGGACCCGGCTCGCGCAGCGCATCGGGGTCGTCTTCGGGCAGCGTACGACCCTGTGGTGGGACCTTCCGCTGATCGACTCCTACCGGCTGATGCACCGCATGTACCGGATCCCGGACGCCCGTTACCGCGAGAACCTCGACCGCTGCGTCGAACTGCTGGACCTGGAAGCCCTGTTGGACGTCCCGGTGCGCCAGCTCTCGCTGGGCCAGCGGATGCGCGGCGACATCGCGGCGGCGCTGCTGCACGACCCCGAGGTCCTCTACCTGGACGAACCCACCATCGGCCTCGATGTGATCAGCAAGGCCAAGGTCCGTTCCTTCCTGCGGGACCTGAACGCCGAGCGCGGTACGACGGTGCTGCTGACCACGCACGACCTCACCGACATCGAGCAGTTGTGCCGGCGGGTGATGGTCATCGACCACGGACGGCTGATGTACGACGGTCCGCTGACCGGGCTGCACGAGGTGGGGGAGAGCGAGCGGACCCTCGTGGTCGACCTGGAGCGGGAGCTTCCGCCGATCGAGGTGGACTCGGCGCGGGTGGTGAAGGTGGAGGGGCCCCGGCAGTGGCTCGCCTTTCCCGCGTCGGCGTCGGCGGCCGAGCTGGTGGCGCGGATCGCGGCCGAGTTCCCCCTGGTGGACCTCTCGGTGCGGGAGCCGGACATCGAGGCGGTCATCAGCCGCATGTACGCGGAGAAGGCTCTCTCGTAGGGTGAGTCCCATGACCGAGGATGCGCCTTCCAGGGGAAGCGACGACCAGCGACCGACGCCGGCGGACCCCGGAACCCCGGGCTCGGAGCTCCGGGCTTCCGACGCCGATCGCGAACGGGTCGCCGAACAGCTGCGGGACGCCCTCGCGGAGGGCCGTCTCGACATGGAGGAGTTCGAGGAGCGGCTGGAAGCGGCGTTCAAGGCGCGGACGTACAGGGAGTTGGCGCCACTCACCCGTGATCTGCCGGGCGCGCACGCCGCGGCCCCGGTCTCCATGGTCAAGCAGCCCGAGGAGAGCGGGAGTTGGGCGGGGCGGATCGTCGGTGGCGAGGGTTCGTCCTCGTGGGGCGTGGCGATCCTGTCGGGCTTCGAGCGCAAGGGCCGCTGGACGGTGCCGGGGCGCTTCAACTCCTTCGCCTTCATGGGCGGTGGCGAGATCGACCTGCGCGAGGCGAACTTCGCGGACCGTGAGGTCGTCATCAACTGTGTCGCCGTCATGGGCGGCATGAACGTCATCGTGCCGCCCGGCGTCGAGGTCGTCGTCCGCGGGATCGGCATCATGGGTGGCTTCGACCACCGCGAGGAGGGCCGGTCCGGGGACCCGGGCGCCCCGCGCGTGATCGTCACGGGCTTCGCCTTCTGGGGCGGCGTCGGTGTGGAGCGCAAGCTGACCCGTGCCGAGCGGCTGCGTCTGAAGGAGGAGCGCCGCCAGGAGAAGCTGGAGCGCAAGAGCGCCCGCAAGGAACTGGAGGGTTCCCGGCGGGACGGCCTCGGTGACATGTTCGACGCTCTCGACGATGCCCAGGACCTCATCCGCGAGCGCCACGAGGAACGCAGGGAGCGCCAGGAGGAGCGCAGGGAACGCCACCGGGAGCGCCGGGACGAGCGGCATCGGCGCAGGCACGGCGGCTACTAGTCTCCGGTTGAGTGGAGCGCCCCGTTCACAGCTCCGCAGGCGTCGCCCCCTTCAGATCCCCGAGCTCGAACACCTCCGCCATCCGCTCGTACCCCTTGTCGCTGGGGTGCAGATGGTCCCCGGAGTCGTAGTCGGCCCGCAGTCGCCGCGGATCGTAGGGATCCCGCAACGCCTCGTCGAAGTCGACGATGGCGTCGTACACCTTCCCCGCCCGGATCTCCGCGTTGACGGTCCGGCGCACGGCGTCACGCGTGCGTGAGTACCCGCGGTGCCCGCCGAAGGGCATCAGCGTGGCCCCGACGACCCGCAGGCCGCGCGCGTGCGCCCGCCGCACCATCTCCCGCAGTCCGTCGGTGATGGCCGCCGGATCGGCCTGGCCCTGGTTGCGCAGGATGTCGTTGACGCCGAGGTCGATGACGACGGCCTTGACGTTCGTACGGTCGAGCACGTCGCGCTCGAGACGGTTCAGCCCGCTCGGGTTGTCGGCGGGCCGGCCGAGTCCTTCGGCGAGGACCTGGTTGCCGCTGATGCCCTGGTTGACGACGCTGTAGCGAGGTACGTCCCCGGAGCCGGCCGCGGTGCGCAGCCGGTCCGCGAGGATGTCCGTCCAGCGGTGGTTGGCGCCCTCCGTGGAGGTGATGCCGTCGGTGATCGAGTCGCCCAGGGCGACGACGGTGCCGACGGATTCGTCGCTCAGTACGTCGAGCGCGGTGAGGTAGCGCCAGTGCGGGGTCCGCTCGGTGTACGCGGTGGCGGTCACGTCCTCGGTGCGGTCGCCCTGGGCGGCGTAGGAGATCTGCCGTGCGTGCGGGTGGTAGGTGACCGGGCCGGACGGGGTCGGGGAGTACGTGGTCACGAGGACGTCGGAGTCGCGCGGGACGCGGACGCGCACGGCGTCGCTCATGACCTGCTGCCCGGGCGGGACGATCACGGTGGTGCTGCCGGAGAAGGTGAGGCGGCGCATGGTGTCGGCCACCGCCGCCGCGTCGTTCTCGGCCGCGGCGACGGCGATCGAGGCGTGCGTGATGTTCAGCGGCTGCTGCCCGTAGAGGTTGGACAGGGTGATGCGGGCCTCGGTGCCGCCGACGTCCGTGTGCACGACGTTGCGCACGGAGCGGCCCGCCATGCCGTTCGTCTCGGTGCCGGGCTCGGCCGCGGCGGGGGAGGCCGACCAGGTGCCGACCCAGGTGCCCGCGGAGGCGGGGGCGGCCGAGTCGCGCGGGGCGCGGTTGTCGGCGGTGGCGTTGCGGGTGCCGCCCGTGCCGTGGTCGGCGGCGACACCCACGTATATGGCTCCGGATATGGCCACGATCATGGCGATGACGGCGGCCAGCAGGGCATAACCGTGACGCTTGGTCATGCGGTGCGTGTCTCCTCGGGCGAGGGGAGCCCGAGGCTCCGAAGTGATGATCACATGATGCGGTACGGGGTGGGGAAGAAATCGACGGGCCCCTACCGTGGCCTCGAACGACCCTGAGATGTCCCGGAGACGGCCCCAGGATTCCCCTGAGTTCCCCCCGCCCGAACAGACGCAGGGAACTCCTGTTCCGTTCCGGGAGTCGGTCAGGAAGGGACAATGTGTACGGAGCCCTCGGACGGCTCGGCGAACGGGTGGAGTGAATGGAACGAACAGAACCGGAAGACGCGGGCGCCGAAGGGCGGCACGCCCTGCCCGGCGCCCCCACCGACCGCGCGACGATCACCATCGAGCAGGCCGAGCGCACGACGGCCGGCCCCGGCCGGGAACGGCGGGCGACGACCGCCCCGGGCCCGCCGAACCGCGCGATGACCTCGTTCAGCCCCGCCGACGAGGAGAGGCGCCGCGGCGTCCGCCGTATGAAGGTGACGGCCACCGGCCTGCTGCTCTTCGTCGCCCTCGTCTACGTCCTCGCGAAATGGGCGTCCCACGAGGGCGCGGGCGGCTGGGCCGGTTACGTCGCGGCGGCCGCCGAGGCCGGCATGGTCGGCGCGCTCGCCGACTGGTTCGCGGTCACGGCCCTCTTCCGTCACCCGCTCGGCCTGCCCATCCCGCACACCGCGATCATCCCCACCAAGAAGGACCAGCTGGGCGTCTCGCTCGGCGAGTTCGTGGGCGAGAACTTCCTCTCCTCCGACGTCGTACGACAGCGTCTGCGCGCCGTGGGCATCGGCAGCCGCCTCGGTTCCTGGCTCGCCGAGCCGGAGCACGCCGACCGGGTGACCGCCGAGCTCGCCGCCGCGCTCAGAGGTGCCCTGACCGTGCTGCGCGACTCCGACGTGCAGGCGGTGGTCGGGGAGGCGATCACCCGCCGCGCCGACGCCCAGGAGATCGCGCCCGGCATAGGGAAGATGCTGGAGAAGATCGTCGCGGACGGCGGCCACAAGCGGGTCGTGGACCTGATCGTCGTCCGCGCCCATGACTGGCTGGTGTTCCACGACGAGCAGGTCATGGACGCGATCCAGGGCGGCGCGCCCGGCTGGACCCCGCGCTTCGTCGACAAGAAGGTCGGCGAGCGGGTCTACAAGGAGCTGCTGCGCTTCGTCACCGAGATGCGCGACGCCCCCTCCCATCCGGCCCGCGGCGCCCTCGACCGGTTCCTCAGCGACTTCGCCTCCGACCTCCAGTCCGACACCGACACCCGCGCGCGCGTGGAGCGCCTGAAGGGCGAGGTGCTCGGCCGCGGTGAGGTCCAGGACCTGATCGCCTCCGCCTGGACGGCCGTACGGTCCATGATCGTGTCCGCCGCCGAGGACGAGCGCAGTGAGCTGCGGCTGCGCGTGCGGGCCTCGCTGCTCTCGCTGGGCGCCCGCATGGCCACCGATGCCAAGCTCCAGGCGAAGGTCGACGGGTGGGTCGAGGGCGCGGCGGTGTACGTCGTGACGACGTACCAGAC
The DNA here is from genome assembly GCF_036227505.1 of Streptomyces sp. NBC_01450. Classification (NCBI taxonomy): domain Bacteria; kingdom Bacillati; phylum Actinomycetota; class Actinomycetes; order Kitasatosporales; family Streptomycetaceae; genus Streptomyces; species Streptomyces sp. NBC_01450. Next base: position 7,035,895 of record NZ_CP109480.1, read on the forward strand.
GGAGATCACCTCCCTCATCACCGACACCGTGGCCGGCTGGGACGCCGAGCACACGACCAGGAAGATCGAGGCCCACATCGGCCGTGACCTGCAGTTCATCCGGATCAACGGCACGGTGGTGGGTTCGTTGGCCGGGTTGCTGATCTATACGGTGTCGCGGATCGTGGGGGCGTAGATCCCTCTCGGGAGGGCGTGACCGCACTCGGGCGGGCGTAGGCCGTGCTCCGGAGGGAACCCGGGCAGGCGTCGCTCGACGAGGAGGGAGCCTCATGTCCGCCGTTGAGGAAGAGGGCCGGGGGAGAGGCCCCGATCAAGCCGGGGGCCGGGTCACCACCGCCGTGCCCGCCCGTCTCGACCGCCTCCCGTGGTCGCGCTGGCACTGGACCGTGGTGATCGGCCTCGGCACGGTGTGGATCCTCGACGGACTGGAAGTCACGGTCGTCGGCAACATCGCGGGCCGCCTCTCCGAGCCCGGCAGCGGCCTGCCGATCACCTCCGCGCAGGTCACCGGCACCGCGGCCGCCCTCTATGTGGCCGGCGCGTGCGTCGGGGCGCTGTTCTTCGGCCGCCTCACCGACCGCTTCGGCCGCAGGAAACTGTTCATGGTCACCCTGGCGGTCTACCTCGCGGCCACGGCCCTGACCGCCCTCTCCTTCGAGCCCTGGTGGTTCTTCACCTTCCGCTTCCTCACGGGCTTCGGCATCGGCGGCGAGTACGCGGCCATCAACTCCGCGATCGACGAGCTGATCCCCTCCCAGTACCGCGGCCGGGTCGACCTGATCATCAACGGCAGCTTCTGGCTGGGCGCGATCGGCGGCTCCCTGCTGTCGATCGTCGCGCTGGACACCGACCTCTTCCCGGCGAACATCGGCTGGCGGCTGACCTTCGCCCTCGGCGTGGTCCTCGGCCTGGTCATCCTCCTCGTACGCCGCAATGTCCCGGAGAGCCCACGGTGGCTGCTGATCCACGGCCGGCAGGAGGAGGCCGAACGGCTGGTGGCCTCGGTGGAGGAACAGGTCCGCGCGGAGCTGGGCGGCCGCGAGCTGCCGCCCCCCGCCGGGGAGATCACCATCCACCAGCGCAAGAGCATCGGCTTCCTCACCATCGCCCGCACGGTGTTCGCGACCTACCGCAAGCGCGCCGCGCTCGGCCTCTCCCTCTTCATCGGCCAGGCGTTCCTCTACAACGCGATCACCTTCGGCTTCGGCGCGATCCTGACGAAGTTCTACGATGTCCCGGCGGGCGCCACCGGCTACTACTTCGCGGTGATCGCGTTCGGTAACTTCCTCGGCCCGCTGCTGCTCGGCAGGTTCTTCGACACGGTGGGCCGCCGCCCGATGATCTCGTCGACGTACCTGCTTTCCGGGCTGCTGCTGTTCGGCACGGCCTGGCTCTTCGGCCGGGGCTCGCTGAGCGCGGTGACCCTGACGGCCTGCTGGTGCGTGGCCCTCTTCTTCGCCTCGGCGGGTGCGTCGAGCGCCTACCTCACCGTCTCCGAGATCTTCCCGATGGAGACCCGTGCGATGGCCATCGCCTTCTTCTACGCCCTCGGCACGGCGGCCGGCGGCATCAGCGGACCGCTGGTCTTCGCGGACCTCACCCAGTCCGGCGTGGTCGGCGACACCGTGCTGGCCTTCCAGATCGGCGCGGGCCTGATGTGCGCGGCGGGCCTGGTCGCCGCGTTCCTCGCGGTGAACGCCGAACGGCGCTCGCTGGAGGACATCGCGACCCCGCTGTCGGCGGCACCCGCCGAATCCACCTGAGCGCGAGAGGCCGAGTACGGGAACGGGAGTACGGGAACCTGAGTACGCGTACTCTGTCGGCCCGCCGCCCGGACGGGAACCCTCGTACGCATGACCGAGAAGCTGTTAGGCCCTCTGCGAACGCGCCCCTGGCCGGAACGCTGGCTGACGCGCGTGCTCGGCGCCGCCCTCTCCGGCGCGGCGTACCTCCTCTGCCTCCCCTGGGACCTGCGCAACCGCCCCGGGGCGACCGGGTCGATCACCGAGACGACCTCGATGACCGTCCTCGGCGCCGTCCTCCTCGGCGTGGCCCTGCTGCTCCTGGCCGCTTACCTCGGCCGTCGGGACGCGCTGGCCTGGCCCCTGCTGCTGGTGGCGGGACCACCGGCCGCACTCATGTACCTGTCCTTCCACTCCCACCCGGAGCCCCCGGACGCGACGGTCTGGCCGCTTACCTGGGCGTTCTTCACCCTGGTGGTCGCGGCGGGGGTACTGATCGCGACGGCGGTGGCGAGGCGGTACCGGGCGGCGGACTGGGCGAAGTCCTCGGACGTGGGGGACTTCTGGGACACCGGGGACCGCTGGGACTCACGGGCCGCGGAAGTGACGGCTTACGGACCGTAGAAGTGACGGTTTACGGGCCGTAGACGTACGCCTGTCCCCGCATGAGCCGGATCCCATGGCTAAGCACCCGTGGTGGACCCCGGTCGGACGATCATCAAGATCGTGACGGTGGCCCACAGGAGGTTGAAGAGCCCGGTGAACATGGCGAGCCGGCCGGTGGCCCGACGAGCCGCCTCGCCCGCACCGCTGTTTCCTACGTTTCCCATGGTTCCTATGCCCTCCATGAGCGCGGTCTGCCGGGGCAGGACCAGCGCGGCGAGGACGACGGCGGCCAGGGTCGTCAGCGCGATCGAGACGATCAGCCAGGTGTCGCCGAGCACGCCCATGTTCTTGGCCGTGGCGAACCCGAACACGGGCACGGCGACGCCGACCGTCGCGTACACACGGCAGATGCCGTGCAGCACCCGGACGGTGGAGAGGGCCTGGGCGTCCCCGGGCTCGGCGAGCGCCTTGCGCACACTGGGCGGGAACATGCTGGCGGCGACGGTCACGGGCCCGACGGCGACGATCGCGGCGAGGACGTGCACGGCGAGGAGGAACTTGTTCACGGGCCGACGCTAGGGGCGCGCACGATCACACGGAAGCGGCACTTCTGCCACGACCCAACGGATTCTCGCCATGACACTCACCAGGGTTGCGACGCCGCGATTCCACGGAGCCGGGCACGACCGTACGAGGCCATACAGCCACAGACCCCTCTTGGCCGCAATCCGTCGTATGTCTACGCTTTGGCCATGCACACCGTGGCCGTACTGGCACTCGACCAGGTCATCCCGTTCGACCTCTCCGCCCCGATCGACTCCTTCGGCCGGGCCCGGCTGCCGGACGGCCGGGAGCCCTACCGGATCCGGGTCTGCTCGCCCACGGCGGACGAGGAGGTGAGCGCGGGCCCGTTCACGATCCGCGCCCCCTACGGCCTGGAGGCGCTCGCCGAGGCCGACACGATCATCCTGCCCGGCGTCGCGGACCCGACCGCCCCGCTCCCGCCCGGCGTGACGGAGGCACTGCGCGCGGCGGCCGCGAACGGCACCCGGATCGCCTCGATCTGCGTCGGCGCCTTCCTCTTCGCCGCCACCGGCCTGCTGGACGGACTGCGCGCCACCACCCACTGGGTCGCGGCCGCGGACCTGGCGGCCAGGTACCCGGCGGTGACCGTCGACCCGAACGTCCTCTACGTGGACAACGGCCAGTTCCTCACCTCGGCGGGCGCGGCCGCCGCCCTCGACATGTGCCTGCACATGATCCGCAACGACCACGGTTCGGCGGTCGCCGCGCACGCGGCCCGGATGTCGGTCATGCCCCTCGAACGGGAGGGCGGCCAGGCCCAGTTCATCATCCACGACCAGCCCCCGGTACCGGCGGGCACCACGATGGAGCCCCTCCTCGGCTGGCTGGAGGAGAACGCGGACCGCGAGCTGACCCTGGAGGACATCGCCGCCCACGCCGGCATGAGCACCCGTACGCTCAACCGCCGCTTCCGCGAACAGACCGGCACCACACCGCTCCAGTGGCTGCACCGCGCCCGGGTCCGCCGCGCCCAGTACTTGCTGGAGACGACCGCGTACCCGGTCGAACGCATCGCGGCCCAGGCGGGGTTCGGCTCACCGACGGCGTTCCGGGAGCGGTTCAAGCGGGTGGTGGGGACGAGCCCGTACGCGTACCGCCGCGCGTTCCAGAGCACGGAACCGACTGCGGTCCCGGGCCCGGTCCCGGCCACGCTCCCGGAGTCCGTGTCCGCTGCTGCCGCCGCCGCGGCCTCGTAGGCCTCAGGCCCTCGGACGCCGAGGGGCTCTGTGCTTGCTCAGGACCGCCGGTCGGCCACGGCCCACGAGGCGAGGGCCACGGCCCCGGCGACGCCGAACACGGAGGGCCAGGCCCCCACCTTCTTGGCCAGCGGGTGGGACCCGGCGAAGGCGGCGACGTACGCGACGGTCAGCGCCCCGGCGGCCTTCCCGCCCGCCTGCCGCCGCCACTGCTGCGCCGCCGTGGCCCCGGCGGCAGCCAGCACCACCCCACCGAGCTGCCGCTTCCTGGTCCACCGGGCCACGCCGTACCCGCCGATGAGCCCACCCGCGGCCACCGCCGCGGCCGGTACCTTCGCCATTGCTGCCTCCCGCTCCTGCCTGCGTCTGTCGAACAAACCGAGGCTAACGCGCACGAACGGGGGCCCGACGGCCGCCCTACCCGCGGGCGACCGTGCGGGGTGCGTTGTAGGCGGACACGCTGAGCGCCGGACGGTTCGACGGCAGCGCGTGAGCCGGCCAGGACAAGGTGACCGTCCGCGACTCGCCGGGCAGCAGCCAGAGGTAGTTGTCGCTGTACAGCGTCGGCAGGACGCGGTCACCGCTGTGATCGTCCAGCAGCGACATCCGGACCATCGGGGCGAGCGCCGACCCACGGTTCTTGACGACGGCGGTCAGCTCATGGCGGGTACCGGAGCGCGACACGCGGGTGATCGAGGCCGAGAGCCCGACCCGCGGGAGGTCGTTGAGCGCCTTCATCGCGGCCGGGGTCCGGTGGCGCCAGTAGGTGTTGCCCGAGAGCGTACGACCCGCGTGGTCCTCGAGGGTCAGGCGCAGCAGGTGCAGATCGGGCAGGTCGTCGGTCCAGTCCACGGAGAAGGAGCGGGTGGTGGCGGCCGACGCGACGTCGACCACGGCCTTCCTGGTCCCGCCGATCTGGCGACCGGTGAGGTCGTGGATCCGGGCGGTGACGGTCGCGCCCTCGACCGCGCGGCGCGTGTGGTTCACCACGAGGAGCTGCCATTTCAGCGGGTCGGCCTGGACGTGCAGGGGCTCGCAGGCGGTGCGGGCACCGTAGTAGGTGCCGTTGACGTCGAAGTCGTAGTCGTAGGTCTGCCAGACGGTGCTGTGCCAGGCGGGGTGGGACATCCACAGCATGAGGCCGCTGGCGTCGTCCCACAGGTGGGCGTTCCATGCCTCGAACATGCTGCGCGCGTTCTCGTAGTTGACGAACTGCGCCTTGCGGGCGAAGTCATCGAGGCCTGTCGCGGTGCCCAGACGCGCTTCGATCGCCGCCCGGTACTGCTGCGGGGCCTGGTTCCCGTGTTCACTCCAGTCGTGGTAGTACCACGCTCCGCCTATCGGCCACTCCTTCTCGTCGCCCACCAGGTTGCGCATGCTCTCGGCGGTCGAGACGACCGGCATGCCGATCTCGGTGTGGAATCCGAAGCTCTTGCTGCCGTAGGTCGACGGGTCGTAGTACTTCTCGGGCTCCACCCAGTTGTAGGGGCCGCCGCCGGTGATGATGCCTCCGGCGGAGTTGTTCTGGTAGAGGATGCCGGGGGCCTGCTGCTCCACGGCGTCGCGCATGCCCTTGTCGATGGCGGCCGGCGGGTCGCCCTCGTTGGCGCCGCACCACACCACCACGCTGGGATGGATGCGGTAGCGCAGTACGGTGTCGCGCGCGATCGCGTTGAAAGCGTCATGGTCCGGGGGGTCCATGGCCCAGGCATTGGGGAAGTCGTTCCACACCAGGATGCCGTGCTCGTCGCAACTGGCGTAGAACTCCTCGCGGTTGATGCTGCCGACCCAGTTGCGGATCATCGTGAAGTTCATGTCGCGGTGCATGCGCACCGCCGCGTCCATCCGCTCGGCCGGCATTCGCCGCAGCAGTTCGTCCCAGCCCCAGTTGCCGCCCCGGGCCAGCACCCGTACGCCGTTCACGCTGATCTTCAGCGGCTCCGGGGTGTTGTCCACGGACTTCACGTCCGTCCAGGTGTCACCGTCGGACGACACCTGGATGACGTAGCTCTTCGGATAGGCCTGCTCCCACAGGATGGCCACCCGGTCGAAACTCTGCGCGGAGCCGAGGTCGACCTGGATCCACTGGTGGTCCTCGTACTGCGACGACCACCGGCTGTCGGGGCTGCCGTCGGTGGCGGCCGCCGCCGGATGGTCGGACTCCTCCGTGGAGGCCGTGGCCGCCTTGTGCAGCGCCAGGTCGGTGCCCGGACGCGAACTGTCGATCACGGAAAGGGACCACAGGGAGTTACCCCAACTGGTCTGACGAATGCCGCAGTTGATCCGTACGAAGCGGGCGGTGCGGGCGGTGAAGTCCTCCACCCGCAGGCTAGCCCGGTCGGTGTTGAACGGCAGCGGTACGGCCGTGTTGTCCACGGACTTCACGTCCGTCCAGGTCGAGCCGTCCGTGGACACCTGGACCACGTACGTCCGGGCGTAGGCCTGCTCCCACACGAGGTCGACGCCGTCGAAGGACTGCTGGGACCCCAGGTCCACACGGATCCACTGATCGTCCTGGTAGGCCGAGGACCAGCGGGTGCCGGGGTCACCGTCGGTGGCGTTGCCGGGGCCGTGGTCGTCACCGTCCGTCGTGGAGGAGGTGGCGCTCGCGTGCAGGGCGAGGTCGGTGCCCGGTCTTGCGCTGTCCCTCACGGACAGGGTCCACAGGGAGTTGCCCCAGTCCGTGGCCCTGGTCAGGCACTGGACCCGTACATAGCGGGCCTGCTGCCTTCCGACCTCCAGCGACTGGGTGCAGGCGTCGCCGGACGAGGTGAAGGGCAGCGGCACGTCGTACTCGTAGCCGAACTGGCGGATGCCGAAGCGGGTGGTGCGCCGGTCGCTCTCCGTCCCGTCGGCCGAGGCGGTCAGGGTGAGGTCGTGAAGGTCGGGGCTGCCGAGCCCGTTGGGCCACCACAGTGCGGGGTTGCGCAGCCGCAGTCGGCTGAAGGCGTCCGGGGCGAAGGAGACGTCGACGCTCCGGCCGGCCGGGACGGTGACGGCCTTGGAGACACGTACGTCGCCGAAGGACGCGGAGACGGTCGTGGTGTGCTCGACCGCATCGGCGTTACGGACCGGGACGGTGAGGGTGACTTCGGCGACGGAGGTGTCAGGCAGGTCCGGCAGGACCGTGTCCACCCGGGGGTCGCCGATGACCACGGGCCCCGTGGACCTCAGCCGGACATGGTTCCAGATCCCCGAGACCCGGTCCCGTACGGCGGGCATCCAGTCCCACCCCGAAGCGGCCAGATACGTGGGTGAGTTGAGGTTCATCTGCCCCGCGCCCGCGTCCACCCAGGACTCCCCGGCGGGCCCCTTGTCCCCCGGGCTGCCGGGGACGGGCATCGGCGTGATCTTCACAGCCAGCGCGTTCTTGCCCTTCCCGGCGAGCAACTCCGTCACGTCATGGGCCGAGCGGGCGAACGGGTAGGTGAGCCCTCCCACCTGGTGGCCGTTGAGCCAGATGTCGGCCTGATGGTTGATGCCGTCGAACTCCAGCCAGACCCTGCGGCCAGGACCGGTGCGCAGACCGGACGGCAGGTCGAAGTCACGCTTGTACCACCAGGAATGGCGGGAGAGCGCCTCAGGGATGTGCAGATTGTTCAGACCGGCGACCGGGTCCGGAAGCTTTCCCTGGTCGACGAGCGACGCGAGGACTGTGCCGGGCACGGTGGCGGGCAGCCAGCCACTGGTGTCCACGGTCGGCTTCGACAGGTCGGGGCCCTTGCCCTCGGCCCAGTCGTCCAGGGTCAGCCGCCAGCCCGACTCCAGCGGCACAGTGCCGTCGGCCGCGACGGCCAGCCGCGGAGCCTCACCGTGGTGGGTGCCCCAGTCGGTCCAGCCGGTGGCCGCGGGACGCCGCCCGCCGGCCGTGCCGTACACCTCGAACCCGTTCAGGCCGAGCGGATGGGGACTGGACCGCCGCTGAGCCGTCATCCGCACCCACCGTGCCGTCACGGACGGCGTCAGCGGAATGTCCACCACCCCGCCCGTACCGGCGGCCGTGCGATACACGCTCGTCCAGGAGGTGCCGTCCCTGGACGTCTCGACGACGAAGGCGAGCGCGTAACTGGACAGGATCTCCTTGCCGGTGGTGCCCTGGGCCGGGTTGCCGGTGGCCGGAGGCGTGAAAACCGGATCGCTGGCGTCGGCCTCGAAGGTGAGCCGAACCCGCGAGACCCGGCAGTCGCCCTGCAGATCGACCGAGATCCACTGCGGATCGTCCCCCGCCGCCGCACGCCATCCACTTCCCCGGACCCCGGGCGACGCGAGACGGTCGACCACGAACTCGCCCGGAGTCGCCGCGTAGTCCGTCGAGGAGACCTCGACGGGCCGGTAGGCGGCGAGTTCACCGGACGGCGCCGCCGCCGCGGTGAGCGTGTCGCCGCCCCCGGCGGCCACGCTCGTCGCCGGAAACAGAGCGTTCAGACCAAACCCCGCGAGAAGAGTCGAACCCGTAGTGACCACCGACCGCCGGGAAGGACCGGAAGGATCCCGCGGCGCATGTGACTGACCTGCCATGAACGTGAGTCCCATCAGAAAACAGCGCGCCCGGCGAACACACGGAGGCGCCGGAGCCGTGGCGTGACAACGTTGCCAGAGTGTCTGACAACGTTGCCAAAGGTGGCCGCGCGCCCAAGCTCCTGTCAAGACCTCGCACACGATCACTGTTGCTGCGACGCGATCACGGCCGCCGAGCGGTAAGTCGCCCCAGGGGTGGGGGAGTCATGGAGAGTGGGCATGCGGCAGGTCGTGGAATACTCGGCGTGCCGCCCCACGGTGAGGCCCGCACGGACAGCCGAATCAGGGAGCCGGGGAGCCGGGGAGTAAGCGCACTTGCGAACCAGAACGGCTGATCACTCTGTCGGCGAGGCGCCGATGGCCCCGCCCCACCGGCCCACCGCCCTGGCGCCACGGGCGATCTTGGTCGTGAACCCGTCTACCAGGAGCTTCAACACGTGCGCAGACCAACCGGCATACCCGTGAACCGGGTTGGCAGTCGACTTCATCGCCGCGGGTTCTGTATACGCTGGTGCGCGTGGATGTGACGGGATGTCTCGGGTGTGACCTTCTGGCCGGGCGCCGGGAGTTGCCCGGGGGCGTGCTGCACGAGACGGCTGCGTGGGTGGTGAACCACGTCGTCGGTCCGATGAATCTCGGCACCTTGGTCGTCGGTCCGCGGGAGCACGTCGTGGCTATCGCGGAGCTCGACGACACGGCAGCGGCGGAACTCGGCCCCTTGCTGCGCGATACCGCTCGTGTCGTGGAGACGTTGTGCCGGCCCGAGCAGACCTATGTCTGCATGTGGTCCCACGGCCGCGACGCGCGCAAGCACCTACACATCGCGGTCCAGCCGGTAACCGCGGAGGTGCGGGCCCGCTACGGCGGGCTGCGCTCTGAGCAGCTCCAGGCCCGGATGCTGGCGGACGGCGACGAGCCAGATGCCACGGATGTCGAGCAGTTCTGCGAGCGGGCTCGCGAGCTGTTCCGAGCCATCACCGACAGCAGCGCCGAAGACCGCAGCTGATCAACGGTGCCGGGCCGACGTCACGGCGCAGTCGGGCGAGCACATGCGAGGAAACTGCAGTCTTCCCCATCACGCACACTCAACGTGAGGTTGGAAAGGCTCGGTGTCCGCCGTCCTGCAAGAACTCGAAGAAACCGGGACGCATCATCCCCTTCACTCCCGATAAACGGGCGGCGCATTCCTGTACGTATGCCCAGTGGGACTCGTCCAACTGGCAATCCCGGTATGCGGATCCCGCGTGACCCTCCACCCGGGATGGTGAGTCTTCAGCCGATGATGCCGCCGACACAACGGCTGCAGATTCTCGGGAACCGACAGCCCACCCGCCTCAGGACGCTCGTGATCGAACGGCCTGACGTGGTCGACGTCGCAGCGATGCGCAGGCATCCGACAACTGGGAAAGGCGCAGTACTGGTCGCGGGCAATGACCTGCCGCTCGACATCGGCGGTGGGTCGGTAGGTGGTCGGATCGACCTTCACGAGCAGCCCACTGCCAGGATCGGTAATAAGCCTCCGCCAGATCGTCCCCGGAGCAAAAGCGATCTCACGCGCCTGCCCCGCGGTGATCGGCCCGTAGCCCTTCAGCTCGGCAGGCCCGTCCTCGGCCCCCACCAGCACATCAAGTGGCACGGTGACCTGCACGACGGCAGCAGCCCGCCCACGCACCGGACTGCCGCAATCTCCCGCCACACCACTCCGGTTGACCACAAGGTCGTACAACGCGTCGGCACGCTTCTGCGCCAGAGTCCGCCCGTCATTGTCGAAGGTGGCCGCATGTGCATCGACGGCTTGTCCCATCTCGGCGGCCTGCTCAGCGGGCAGGACGGCGCCGAAGAGGGCCATCCCATCCTCGCGCGGATAAAAGACAGTCTCCCGATCCGCCTTGCGCCGCCGATGCCGCCTCTCAGCCCCGTCCGGATCGGCCTTATGAATCTGCCGACGCAATAAGGCCCGCGTCTGCCCGACGGCCAACTCCGGAATCTTCACGACCATGACGGTCTCAACCTGCCCAGCCGTCTCCGGCTCGAGAACCGCACACAATTCCGTGACGGCCTCCGCCTGCAGATAGGAGATCTCCCCACGCTTCAGCAACTCCAGAGTTGCCGGATACCGAGCGCACAGCTGCTGCGCTACATCGAGCCGCCGCGAAGCGGTGCCACTGGCCAGCCGCAAGGCGCAAGCCACTTCATCGCTCGCGGCATCCCACTCCCGCAGCAGCCGAGCATCGAACGCCTCACCGGCTACGGCAGCATCGGCCCCAGAGTCCGCGTACTCCCCAATCGCCGCGAGCACCTCGACCTGCATCCCCTGAAGCCACGCAAGATGCCTCTCGAACACAGCCAGGGCATCAATCCGCCCCCGCGCCGAAAGCCGCTCACCGGCCAACTCGACCAGCAACCCCAGGGTCTCCACCGAAGGCGCGCACGACCGCAATTCAGCGATCCACTCGTCTGCCACCGCAGACGACACATCAACTTCGGACTCCACCACAACAGCCACCGCGCTCACCCCCGTCCCCCATGAAAGCGCCGAACCTCACCCACCCGCCAACGATCCGACCCCTCCATTATCCCTCACGGAGAGTGATATCCCCAGTTCATTCCGGCATTTCATCCGTCGGAAGGATCTACCCCGGAACCGGGAACTCCGCCTGGTGCCGACCATCCGCCAGCCCGGGCAGCGCACCATCCCAGCTGGCGTCACGCCGAGATGACGAGCACTCCGGTCCGCCCGAACCACCCCACACGGGCTCGCACCCCACCCACCATCCGGAAGCCGCCAAACCAACCCGGCGTGCGCGGAAGGCCATAGGCGTCCCCCAAGCCACAGACTCCCGGCACCCGGCAACGCGGAGAAACCCCGTCCCCGCTTCCCCCGCCGCCCCCTTTCGGGCCGCCCGGCCAGGAACACTCCGCGGTGGAGGGGTGAGGGTCAAGAGTGGAGCGAAGCGAAATCGGCGCAGCCGACGCCCAAAGGGCGCTCTTGACGCTCACCCCGGAACCGCCACACTTAGCAAAACCGGGCGGCCTTGGGTGCCCCGTAAGCGGAGGGCGATTTCGGCAAGCTTCTACAGAGCGGCGGAAGCGGCACTTGTTCAACGGGAATCTGGCTGGAGGTCGTCAAGCGGCCCGCAAGGAGAACTATGGTGCCGCGGAACTAGCCCAGTGCCGCCTAGCGCTAGCGTTCCCGAGCCTGGCGATTCAACTGCCGTATAAAGCTCTCCCAAGCGACGCTTCCTACGGTGACCATCGGGCTGTTTGGATCCTTAGAATCGCGCACGAGGGTGCCCTCGCTCATGCGCGCGCACTCGACGCATTCGGTGCCGCTGCCGCCGCTGTAGGACGACTTGAACCAGTGAGGCGCCAGCGGTCCGGGCATCAGGACTCCTTGCTTATGCGGTGGACGAGCGCTGCGGAGGATTCGAGATCGAGTGCCTGAGCGCTGAGGTACTCGAACGCCAATCTATAGCGCCCCAGTTCCTGTGGCTTCTCCATGAAGAGCCCGCCGCCGAGGATGTCTACGTACACCACGTCCAACTCGGGCGAGGGGCCGCGCAGGACGACGAAGCTGCCGACTGCAGCGGCGTGAGCGCCTGTTGAGAAGGGGAGCACCTGCGCAGTGACGTGGGGCAGTGCCGACATAGTCAGAAGATGCTGAAGCTGCTCGTGCATGACCTTGCGTCCGCCGACACTGCGTCGAAGCGCCGCCTCGTCGATCACGCACCAGATGTGCGGCGGTTCATCACGCTGAAGGAGTTCTTGTCGCTTCATGCGGATGTCGACCATGTGCTGCACCTCCCTCTCTGAACACTGCATCTCCGAGGCGCGGTGTACGGCCTCGGCGTAGGCGCGGGTCTGGAGGAGGCCAGGGATGTACATGCAGGCGTAGTGGTCTTCACGCACCACCTCGTCCTCAAGCGTGAGCATGAGATTCATGGACTCGGGGATGGGATCGGCGAGTGACCTCCACCAGCCTTGGATCTTGGCGCCCTTCGCGAGTTCGACGAGTGCGAGGCGTTCTTCGTCGGACGTGCCGTACTCACGGCACAGTGCGTCGACAGCAGGCCACTTGACCGATCCTTCCTTGGTCTCATAGCGGCTGAGCGTCGCCTTTGAGATGCCTACGCGTGCGCCCGCCTCTTCCAGGGTCAAGCCCTTGTGTTCACGGAGACGGCGCAGATCGGCGCCAAGTTGGCGTCTGCGAGTGGTGGGTCCAACTGTCATATCCCACACCTTTCGTGTTGATCTCCCAGATCGTGCTGCTTGCCCGAGCGTGACAGCAAGACAGCGTGCGCCGGGGCGCGCGAAGCGTGGCCGTGCTCCCAGTCGCTCTCCTCAATCGCAAGATGAGAGTTCCATTTTGAGAGTTCCAGTGCAACTCTCAGTGTGATGGCGATTGCAGAGCGCAATCCATCGTGCAAGGGAAAGGACTTGAGACATGGACTGCGCGGGCTGTGTGTCGAGGAAGCCGTGGGACATCCCGTTCGTAGCGGAACCGAGGGAGGTGTCGGCTCTGCGTCGCATCATGCGGCTTCACCTTGGACTCTGGGGCCTGCACGAGATCGCCGAGGCAGCCCAACTGTGTGTTACCGAGCTGGTTTCCAATGTCATCACGCACGTGGGCGCCGGCACCCCGACCACGCTCGCCGTCTCCATGAACGGCACCTACTTGCGCATCGAGGTCCAGGACCCTGACACCCGTGCCCTGCCAACCCTCATCCAGGCGGGAGCCGACTCCGAAGGCGGGCGGGGCATGGCTCTCGTTGATGCCATTGCCGACCGCTGGGGTATCCAACTTCACCCCGACCGAAAGGTCACCTGGTGCGAGCTGTCCACCGGACTGACCTCACCCAATGGCCACAGCGGGGGTGCTCGTGTGGCAAGAACAGGATCGATGCTCGGCTTCTACGGCGCAGCGAAGACACCTGGCCCTCAGGGCCCAAGCCCGCTGAGCGTGGCCGTAGCGCAGGAGGCAGCGATTGGCGTTATCGCCGACCTCCTCCACTGGCTTCGCGTGCATGGCCTTGATGCCGATGAAGCCCTTGATCGAGCCCAGATGCGCTTCGAGTCGGAGGCGGAGCAGACAGGAGGTGAGGAGTGAGGATCAACCAGCGGCAACGGCGGAGTACGTCCACACGTCCGCCGGGATGTCGTGCGCCAACTTCCATGTAATCGCCATCGGCTTGCTCCCCTTGTGCTTGACGTACTCAGCCGGGCCGAGCAGCATCCACGGTTGGGCTCCGCCGATGTCGGTGCTCTTGTAGCGGCGGACGAACAGTAGGACGTGGCTGCCTTCGGCTCTGTGGTGTTGGTAGCGCAGGCCCGTGGCGGATGTGGCCGAGGTCTGGTTCTGGGACTCCCAGTGGAAGAGGGTCTCGCTCAGCGCGTAGTCGTGGTAGCGGGTCTGGGGAGAGAAGTCCTTGTCGTCCTTGTCCAGAGTGATCATCAGGGCATCGGTCTTCGCGGACTCACACCACTTCACGCCCTCGCGGAAATCGCCCGGCATGAAGCCGCCGATGTAGGACTGGCCGAGTGCGGGGAGGATCTCCTCTCTGCTGTAGGAGGCGTGGATGGTCAATGGGAGACCAGTTTGGCCGCCGATGCCAAGGAGTGGGATCGGGACGTGCTCGGTATGGGCGAGGTTGTACTCAAGCACCTGGCGAAGCTCGCTGCGCACGGCGTGCTGGTCTCGGAGTGCCGCGAAGCCAGTGTCGTAATCCTTGAATCCCTTGCGGGTGATGCCTCCGAGAGGCCAGAGCTGGAAGAAAAGCATCCGAGCGTAGGCCTGTCCCCGATCGTCGAGCTCGCCGTACGAAGGGGCATCATCCTCCAACATGCGGGTGTACGCATCGACACGCAGTGGGTCGTCAACGTGGAGGAAGGAAGGCACGCGCTTGAGTAGAGTCGATTCGCCCTCCGGAGGCTCGCCCTTGAGGAGTCCGGAACGCCGGAGCAGTCCCGTCCAGGAGTTGCCATTGCCGCGATACAGCTCCTTCAGCTCGCGGCCGCTCTCATAGAGATAGGCGCTCAGTTGAGGCTCAGCGTAAGACGCGACTTCGCGGGCTAGGGCGGTGACGTTGACGCCGATCTGATCCTTGATGTTGTCGATGACGGCGTTCTTGGCCTTCTCCTCAAGGATGATCTGGCAACCGGAGGGGAGTTGCGGGAAGTCATGCTCGATGTTGTCCAGGAGCCGTTTGCGGGTGAGGTTCGTCAGGGCCCGGAACTGGTTCTCGAAGCGGAACTCCTTGCGGTGCTGTCCGATGAAGTCGAGCACTGTGAGCACTGCTTTGTTCTCGCTCCGGCGAAGACCTCGGCCGAGTTGTTGGAGGAACAGGGTTGCACTGGAGGTAGGGCGCAAGAGGAGCAGGGTGTCTACGTCGGGGATGTCGAGTCCCTCGTTGAAGAGGTCCACGGAGAAGATCACTTGTAGGGCGCCGGACTTGAGGTCAGCGAGGGCTTGCCTACGTTGTTCGCCCGGAGTCTCGCCGGAGAGCGCTAGGGCGTTCAGACCTGCGGAGCGGAAGTACTCGGCCATGAAGTGGGCATGCGCGACCGAGACGCAGAAGCCCAGCGCTCGCATGGCGCCAGGCTCGACGAGCTTCTCCTCTACAGCCTTCACGATGAGTCGCGCCCGCGCGTCATTGCCGGTCAGGACGTTGCTCAGGGCGGCGTCGTCATAGGCGCCGCGCTTCCACTCCACCGCACTCAAGTCGGTGTTGTCGCTGATTCCGAAGTAGTGGAAAGGGCTGAGGAGCTCGTTCTCCAGGGCCTCCCACAGGCGCATCTCAGCAGCGATGCGCCCGCCGAAGAACTCGTCCTGGATGTTCCTACCGTCCATGCGCTCGGGCGTCGCGGTCAGACCCAGTAGCTCCATCGGCCGGAAGTGATCAACAATCTTTCGGTACGTCGGTGATGTGCCGTGGTGGAATTCATCGATTACGATCACGTCGAAGTGGCCGGCGTCGAGCTGATCCAGTGCCCTAGCGTTAAGCGACTGAACGCTGGCAAAGACGTGGGTCCAGCGCTCCGGGATCTCCCCACTGTGGAGTGGTTCGCCGAAGTTCGCGTCCACCAAGATGTCTTGGTAAGTCCGCATCGACTGTTGCAAGATTTCCTTGCGGTGCGCGACGAACAGCAGGCGCAGATCCCGGCCGTATTTCTTGCACAGGTTCTTGTAGTCGAGCGCCGCCATTACCGTCTTGCCGGTCCCTGTCGCGGCAACTAGGAGATTCCGATGCCGGTCGTGTACCTCTCGCTCCACGTCCAGCCGCTCCAGCATGTCGCGCTGGTGCGGGTATGGGCGTACCTCCAGGCCGGACAGAGTGATCCTGCGGTCCGCGGCTGCGATGGATGATGTTCCGCCCGCAATGGCCAAGGCCTCCTGGAGTCTGGTGCCGTCAGCGTCGGGGTCGTACGTCTCGAATGACGGGTCGTTCCAGTAGGCGTCGAAGGTCGCATCGAATTTCCGCAGTACGTCAGGCGTGGCGATGGACGACAGCCGGACGTTCCACTCCAAGCCGTCGAGCAATGCAGCCTTGGAGAGGTTGGAGCTACCGACGTAGGCAGTGTCGTATCCGCTGTTGCGACGGAAGAGCCATGCCTTGGCGTGGAGACGTGTTGTCCGCGTTTCGTAGTTGACCTTAACTTCGGCGTTGAACTCCCTCACAAGTCTGTCCAGCGCCCGTCGCTCGGTCGCCCCGATGTAGGTCGTCGTGATGACACGTATGGGAACGCTTCGTTCGTGAGCCGCTCTGAGTGACTGCTCGATGATGCGTAGCCCGTGCCATTTAACGAAGGCACAGAGCAAGTCCACGTGGTCGGCTGTGGCGAGCTCTGCGCGAAGCTCAAAGCCGAGGCTTGGATCGTCCGGGGAGTTGGTGATCAGACCCGGCAGCTGTAGTTCTTGATCGTCATGGTGGTGTCATGTGGTCGCGGCGGCGGTGACGTTGTTCCAGCGCCGGTGGCAGGCTTGCGCGATGGCCTGGTGACGGCGTCGCCAGGCGGACCAGTGCAGGACATGGCCGATGTCGTGGCGGAGCGGGGGCAGGGTGGTTGCCCGCAGGATGGTCAGCAGCTCGCGTGCGCTGACCGGGATGAGGCCGACGGCCATGGTGGTGGTCGCGGTGCGGGCGCGGGTGACGGCCAGGACGGCGGTGGCCAGGATGCTGATCAGGGTCCAACGCATCCAGGAGTTCCAGCAGGTCGTCTGGCCCTGGTCGAGTCCGGTGACGCCCTTGGCCAGCTGGAAGTCCTCTTCGACCTGCCATCTGGTGCAGATGATGTGTATGAGGCCGGCAAGGGTGACGGGTCGGGTGGAGTAGCAGCGGTAGAAGGAGAGTTCGCCGGTGAAGCGGTGTCGGCGCACGACCAGGACGGATGTCCCGTCGTCCTCGGTGTCGGGGGCGTCGTCGCTCTGGATGTCGGTCCAGGTCCAGTCGTAGTGGCGGTCGCCCTTCAGGCCGTGACCGGTGAGCATCCGCATCCATGCCCGCCGGGGCAGCCGTGCGGCCAGGGTGGTCGCGGTGAAGCGGCCACCCGGGGTGGTGACCTGGTGATCGGCGCGGACCGACAGGGCGTAGTCGAAGCCGAGCCGGCGAGCACTGCGGCGCAGTTCGCGCCCGCCGTAGACCTCGTCGCCGGCGAACCAGCGTGCACGCAGGCCCAGCTGTCGGGCCCGGGTGAGCATGGCGGCAGCAAGTTCGGGCTTGGTGGCGAAGTCCACGTCGTCGGGGACGTGGGTGAGCAGGCGGCGTTCTTCGTCGGCGGCCCAGTCGGCGCCCAGGTACAGGGCCCGGTCGATCGGGGCATGGCCACGTGCGGAGGCGTAGGTGAGATGGACGGCGACCTGGCACAGACCGATCCCGCCCAGCGCACCGGAGTATTGCCTTGCCGCCCCGACGGCGTCGGTGGAGGACTTCTCGTCCCCCGTCTCGTCCACGATCAACACGGCGTCGTCATCCGCGAGTTCACCGGCCGCCCAGGTGGCCGTCCGGTCGCGCACGGCGTCGTGATCCCACACGCCGCGGGACAAGAAGTGCTGCAGCCGGGACGGCGACGCGTGCCCCAACGCCTCAGCGAGCGTCCAGCAGTTGCGGGTCTCGAGCCCCGTCAGCATCGCCTCGGCCATGTCCCTGGCCAGCAGCCGCGACTCCCGTCGCGGGAAGCAGGCGGCCACCGCCGCCATCGCCGCCCTGAAACACTCGCTCCACACCCCACCGGCTATCGTGGCGCCCACGGCCACCGCGTCCTGATCTGTTGTCACAGACGATCATCATCGCGGTGGCCGTACTCGTTCCCGCGGGCACCCCATCAGGCCGCTCACCAGCACGAATCCGTCAACGATCAAGAACTACAGCTGCCGAGTCAGAGCCGTATCGGACAGCGGGGTGGCTGGACGGACAGCGAAGACGCCAGGTGCCTCTTGTCTTGTCAGGGCGAGGAGTTGGCGAGGGCCTGTGGCCACGAGGTCCACCCACTCCCGTGCTCCGTCGAGGGTGCTGATGGACTCAAGGATGTGGTTTGCGGCGTACACCCGCTCCTCGGTCGGCAGGTCTTGTAGTACGCGCTTCACCGTCTCTGCGACATGGCGTGCCAGCACGTGAGGAACGGATTCGTCACCTACAGCGTCGCTGATCGGGCGCCAGCCTTGGCCATCAAGCTCCCTGAGCTGCTGCTCAAAGCGCAGAGTGATGAGCTGCTCGTACAAGCCTGCGACAGGTTGTGACAGGTCCGTCGGCTCGGACACGCTGGCTCCCTTGATCGCCCGGACAGCTGTGCCATGTGTAACAGAGGCCAGTGACAGTGGGTGCGGAGGGGGTGATCCGGAAGCTCGAGGGACCAGTATCGGTCAACTCTGAATACATGTTTGACGCAAGTGATCGACTTCGCGTCAATATGTATGCATGGAAATCGAACGAGTCATCGGTCATATCGAGGGCGTCGCTCCGGGGGCGGTCTTCCATCGGCGGATAGACGTGCTCCGGGCGAAGCTGCACCGCACCAATCAGGCCGGCATCTCTTGGCTCATAGACAAGGACGGCAGCAAGGTCGGGGACGCCATCGTGTTGCATGGCGGCTACGAGGATGACGAGGATCACGGAACTTGGTTGAGATACACGGGCGCCTCGCCGGGCAAGGACAAGAGCGGGGATGGGACGCTCCTGCGTAGCCAGTCATGGACGTATGAGGACAACGCGGCTCTCAAGCTCAGCTATGAGAGAAAGTATCCCATTCGTGTCATCCGAGGCTTTGAGGGCGACCCGGAGTATTCACTCCCGGATGACTACAGGTACGACGGTCTGTACGAGATCACTGCGATTCGCACGGCAGTATCTAAATCGCTCGCACCGGATGGCTCAGAAATCAAGATCTGCCAGTTCGACCTGAAGTGCCTGCCTGACTCCTCTCAAGGGTGCAACGAGTAGAACTCGTCTCGCAGAAGTGCTCGGGAGCAGGCTTACTTGAGCTAGTACTGCAGTACTAGACTTCTGTGATCTACAGCGCGGGGGTGGGATGCCGGGGTACAGGAAACTTGCACGGATCGCTGTCGGCGGGCAGGCCACGATCCATCGAGGTATCGACGTAGACACGGGGCGGGAAGTCGCTCTCAAGTACCTGACCCCTGAAGGAAATAGAAAGTCGAGCCCAGCTGAGGCCGGCAAAGAAAGAACTCGATTTCTGCGTGAAGTTAGAGAGCAGAGCCGTCTACGCCACGCGAACATCATGCCCGTCCTGGGCTTCTCCGGGCGAGGGCAGAAGCCGTGGTATGCCATGCCGCTCGCCAAGGCCTCGCTTCAGGATTTTCTCAATTCAGCCAGGCTGGGGATCGAATGGTCTCTAAACGTGGTGCATAAAATAATTGACGGCATGGAGTACGCCCATAGCGAGGGGGTAATTCACCGAGATCTAAAGCCGAATAATATCCTGCTCGCCGAGAGTGAATGGATGGTATCGGATTTCGGCTTCTGTCGCAACATGAGTTCTGAGAGTTTGCGAATAACTCAACCTGAAAAGCTCGTCGGCACCTTAATTTATGCCGCGCCAGAGCAGTTCGACGATGCCCATATAGTGGGCCCCACTGCAGATGTTTACTCGATCGGCAAAATCCTCATCCATTGCCTCACTTGGAACATGCCGCCCCCTGGGGGAAATAGGCTCAATGAAATCCCCTCGGAATTCAAGCCGACAGTGATCCGATGCGTTGCAGAGGATCCAGAGGAGCGTTTTCAGAAAATGGCCGATGTTCGAGAGTCGCTAATCTCCGCCTTCGAAGGTACCAAGAAGGGTTAGGGCGTCATGTCATCAATGTTCAAGGAGGATCCTGTATTCAAGGCGCTGCCTGAATCGACAGGTTCTCTCGTGGTAGCCATCAGGAAAGGGGCAATCGCGCTTCCGGACTTCCAGCGGGATTTCGTATGGGAACCCAGGCGAACGGTAGAACTCCTTAAGTCCATCATTTCTCGCTATCCTGCCGGGACTCTACTTACTTGGACTCAGAACGATGACGTCAGCTTTGGATATAGGTACTTCGATGGTGTAAGTGATACAGAGCGTCGGCCAAATCGACTCGTACTCGACGGACAGCAGCGCCTCACCTCGATCTATCAGGCGCTGACAGGAACGGGTGACCATAAATTCTTCATTCGTGTTTGGCCTTTCATTGATCGAGAATCCGGAACTCTTCGTTCGCTCGACGACGTTGAGCTAGACGACGCAATCTTCGCGCATGACTCCCGCGCTCGGTCACGCTTCAACCCGAATGACCCAGAGTGGCAGATTGAGAACGCTACATTTTCCGTTTCGCAGTACGAACGTCTGCGCCCTTGGTTCAAGGCGCTGGCCAGAAGAGTGGAGCCGGATCGGGACGCCGCGGATGAGCTCGAAGAGCTGCTGAACCAGTTCCGTGATAGCTACCTCCAGCCGCTGGAGTCGTACGCTTTTCCCGTTGTGGACCTGCCTGCCAGCACACCGCTCGTCGCCGTGTGTAATATTTTTGAAACTCTGAACAGGACCGGTAAGGAGCTCACACCGTTCGACCTCCTCACCGCGAAGTTCTACCCGCTGGACGTTCACATGCGCGACCGGTGGAATGCTGCATTGAACCGCTATCCTTTGATCGGCGAGTTTGGTGTAGAGGCATACAGCCTCCTCCAGGCGGTTTCTCTGCGAGTTCGCGGAACGGCGCAGCGGGCGGATGTCTTGAACAAGCTGACCGCCCAAGAAGTGCGTACCCACTGGGATGCAGCAGTTGCAGGAATGTCTGACACCCTCGACTACCTGAAAAGCCAATGTGGTGCAGTATCTAGCTCCTGGCTTCCATACAGCATGATCCTTGTCCCCATGGCTGCGGTCTTTACGGATATCGTAGATCTGCGCTCAAAAGCGAGGATCGAGGCGATGGAGAAGCTGGGCCACTTCTACTGGTGCTCGGTGTTCTCTGAAAATTACGATCAAGGCGCAAATAGTCAGGCAGGTGCCGACTATCGTGCACTGCGCGATTGGCTTTTCTCCGAAGACCCTAAGCGCCTTCCCGAGGCTGTCGAGAAATTTGATCTAGCAGATTCGGACCTTTTGATGGCTCGCGGAAACAGAAAGGCCTTGTTTCGCGGAGTGATGACGCTACTGATTCGATCTGGGGCAAA
Organism: Streptomyces sp. NBC_01450; assembly: GCF_036227505.1. Classification (NCBI taxonomy): domain Bacteria; kingdom Bacillati; phylum Actinomycetota; class Actinomycetes; order Kitasatosporales; family Streptomycetaceae; genus Streptomyces; species Streptomyces sp. NBC_01450. Next base: position 7,057,192 of record NZ_CP109480.1, read on the forward strand.
GGATTTTAAATCCGCTCAAGCGATTTCCAATACTGCCGCGGAGACCCTTGGTTATATTCGCGTATTCCCCGCAAAGGTTATTCAAGGAACCGCTTTTGAGGGCGGCGAGCTGCGAGACCCCGATCTAATTCTGAATCGAATTTTGGTCGACAAGGACACGAAGCGGGCGATCAGAGATCGTCATCTTGTGGACTATGGAGAGGATCAAGAGGAGGCTTCTCAAAAGAAGTTCGCCGAAGTGCTGGAATCGCACCTTATCGAGGCAAGCGAAGGTGGTGGGCTGATGGAGCGCTCTTATGAAACATTTCTGCGGGAGCGCCTGAGTCTTCTTGTCGATCTCATCGAGGATGTGACGGGGCAATCTATCGTTTATGAGTCCGAGTAAGACACCTGGCAGTCGGCGGCCAGTACTGCAGCCGCAGTTAACGGCATCATGTAGAGAGGCATCATGCCGGAGCCATGGACGGTCTGCGTGCGGCTACCACGATAAGACCAGCACCAGACGAGGTGGAGTGGGACGAGTATCGGCGGCGGCTGAATCCTCGATTCATCCGTTGCCGACAGCGGGCCGATGCGCGGGTGAGTCCTGTCCGGTTCCTCAAGGATGTGAGGTGATCGTGGAACGCTCCCGTGCGGTCCGCCGATTGCTGTCGCTGTCGTCGCTGCCCAAGGCAGTACGTGATTTTGATGAACTCCTTCACGGCGTCTATCTGTAGGAGGGGGATCGGCTATGCGTGTGGGGATTACCGGGCATCGAGGTCTGAGTCGAGATGTTGAGCAGCGGGTTCGGCAGCTTCTCGAAGCGGCTGTTCGCGAATTTGATGCGGCTGAACTGGTAGGGGTCTCGTGCATCGCGGATGGTCCGGATGCGTGGTTCGCGGAGGCGGTGCTGAAGCACGGCGGGGAGCTTGAAGTCGTTGTTCCCGCTGAGCAGTACCGCGAAGGGTTCCCGGAAAATCACTGGCCGGTCTACGACGAGTTGATGCGTCGTGCGGCGCAGGTGCACCACACGGGCATGACGGTGTCGGACCCGGCCGCACACATGGTGGGCAGCGAGATTCTGGTCGGCTTGGCCGAGGAACTGTTCGCTGTCTGGGACGGGAAACCAGCGTGGGGGTACGGGGGCACTGCCGATGTGGTGTCGTACGCCGAACGCAACGGGGTCCCAGTCCGTGTGTTGTGGCCGGAGGGCGCGACACGCGAGTGGGGCCGGACCAGGTGGCGTATGAGGGGATAGAGGGGGACGATCGAAGTGTGGGGGCAGAAATCTCGCAACCCCGCAAGTTCGGAGTTCCATACATCACCGAAGGCGACAACCATGAAAATGGCAAAGCGCAACCTTAGGTGGTGCTTCGGCGTTCTCGCCTCGCTTCTCCTCGCCTCGCCGGCGCTGTCACCAGCCGTTGCCGAGGCCGCTGTTGTTCCGCAGGCGGCAACATTGAACACGTCAGCCGCGGACACCCTGAGTCCTACCGCACAACAGGACCATCACCGGGACTATCAGCGAGGTTACCGTGCAGGCTATTACGACGGGTCGGGTGACTACGGCTGCTATCTGCACGTGCCCTCGGTCGGAGGTTCAAGGTGGTACCAGTCGGGCTATAGGGCCGGATACAAGGCGGGTTGGAAGAACCACCACTGTGTCGCCTGACAAATCCGGGGTCGCGGTGGTGTGTTGTCAGGTGACGTCAAGTCACGCGAAATCCCGAGGCTAACCGCAATACCGGTAACTTAGGGGCAATCTGGTCGTTGTTGTTGATGCGTCAAGAGCGGGTCAACTGAAGTCATCTGGTGAGCGGCTGTCGGACCGGGTCGCGGTCGGGGTGCTGACACAGGCGTTTCCTCAGTCTCTTGTGGACGAGGTGTTGGCGGAGACGGGTCGGGTGCAGCAGCGGAACCGGCTGCTGCCGGCCCGGCTGGTGGTCTACTTCGTGTTGGCGATGTGCCTGTTCTCCAGGCAGAGCTATGAGGAGGTCGCCCGGCTGCTGACCGCGGGTTTGCAGGGTACGCGGCGCTGGCGTAGGTCGCGGGTGGTGCCGAGTACGGCGGCGATCTGGAAAGCCAGGTCCCGGCTGGGGGTGGAGCCGCTGCGGCAGTTGTTCGCGCGGGTGTGCCGTCCGGTTGTCACACCGGACACTCAGGGTGCCTACTACCGCGACTGGCGGTTGACCGCGATCGACGGCACGACATTCGACTTGCCCGACACGAAGGCGAACGTGGAAGCGTTCGGCCGTCCGCCCCGCTCCGGGCGCGGTGAACAGGACGTCGGCTACCCGCAGTTGCGCATGGTCGGTCTGGTGGAATGCGGCACCCACGCCGTCTTTGGTGCTGCGATCGGAGCCCTGCGCATTGGAGAGCAGACTCTGGCTCGGGCGGTCCTTGTGTCCCTGCGGCGGGGAATGCGGCTGCTGGCCGACCGTGGTTTTTACGGCGTGGACCTGTGGCGCACAGCCGCGGCCACGGGAGCGGACCTGCTGTGGCGGGCCCGCAAAGACCTCGTGCTGCCGGTGGTCGAGCAGATGCCGGACGGCTCGTAGCTCACTGAGATCTTCGACCGTAGCGACATCCACCACACCCGTCGTGGGGTGCCAGTACGTGCGGTGGAATACGCCGTCGCCGGCCACGAGGGCGTCTACCGGCTCATCACCACGATCCTCGACCCGGACAAGGCCCCGGCCGCGGAACTGGCCGCCCTCTACGCTCAGCGGTGGGAGTTCGAGTCCACCCTCGACGAAATCGAGACCCACCTCGGCGGGCCACACCTGGTACTGCGTTCGCAACACCCCGAGGGAGCCGAGCAGGAACTCTACGGCTTCCTGCTCGTCCACCACGCCATCCGGCACCTGATGCACCAGGCCGCACGGCAAGGCGACCGGGACCCCGACCGGATCTCCTTCACCCGCTCACTGCGTGTCGTGCGCCGCCAGGTCACCGACCAAGCGGCATTTTCCCCCGGCCGACTCGCCCGTGCGGTCAAAGCCACCCACACTGAGCTCCTCGAACGCCCCCTGCCTCCCCGACGGCGCCGGGCCAACCCACGTGTCATCAAACGCAAAGTCGCCGGCTGGCCCCTCAAACGCGCCGCCCGCCGGGCTGCAGACCGCCGAACCACCGCGGCCATCACCCTCGTTGGCGCCACCAAACCCAAACGGGGCAAACGCACATCAAAGCACTAAGTTACCGGTATTGAGGCTAGGACGGGCGGGCGTGACTGGCGTGGGATCGGATGAGGTCCGGGTCGGAGGGCGGCTGAACGGCGGGCTTCTGTGATTTGATCACACCCGGATCGATATGGATGACGTGGGCGTATCCGTCCGCGTCGAATTTCTCGTACGTGCGTCGGTAGTGCGCGTTGTTGTGGGCGTCGACGGTCGAATCCGCGTTGCCCTTCACCTCTTGCGCCACGAGACCCGTGTGCAGCTTGTCCGAGTAGTTCGAGTTAAAGATGACCACCACGTCGCCGGGCTGAGCCTTGGCGGGATCGTTGCCGACGTCCGCGCCGAGACCGTAGTCCATAATGAAGTCGTAGAGGCTTCGGTAGCCGATGACGTCCGAGATTAGCAGGAGATTGTATTCCTTGCCGTTCGGTGCCTTGTAGTGGTAATAGGAGTCCTGAGGATCATCCGGCTTCAGTCCGGGGACGAGGCCGCCCGCGGCAAGAGCGCGAGCGACGAACTCGGCGCACTCGAAATAGGGCTGAGCCTGGCCGTCCTTCACCCGGGGGGTGCTGTCGTCCCATGTGGCCCAGTTCCAGTGGGCATCCGCGTACTGGACGGCCGTCGCGCGCCATTTGTCGGAAGCTCGGGCGGTTTTCTGTGTTTTCTGGTGCCCGACTGGAACTGCTTGCACGAGACCGGCGCTCATCCCCAGAAGTGCAACTCCCAGGGTGATGGTGGGAAAAGTGCGAAGGGATTTCCCCAGGAAGGACATGGCGGTCACCTCTCGGCAGTTCCAGGTATCGCGCGCGGTTGTGCACTCGTGTGGCGACACGCTACCGCGCCTCAGGACGATCTTGTCCGCGGAGCAACCTTTTACCAGGGGTCTGGATTGAAAAACTCACTCGGTAGGCCGAAGGAAATCCCCTCCGCGCACTCTCAATTCCGCAAGGCTGCTGCAAACGTGATCTCGGCCGATGCGGCTTCGCACAGCGATTCTTAACCTCGCCGTTTCGGTTGGGGTGATGAGGCGTCTCTGATTGTCAGCTGTCGGGTGGGCGAAGTGTTTTCGCTAGGTGTACGCGTACTCGGTCTGCCAGTACGGGTATGCGCACTCGTCCGCGCCTTCAAGGGTGGCGGGGTAGCCGTCGATGCGTATCTGCTGGACGTCGTCGTGTGCGGTGGCGGCGCCGACCTCGCTGTGGCCGAGGGCTCCGGGTGTTGAGGCCACGGTGCTCAGGAGGGTATCGGTGTCGCTGACCTCGCAGCGGCCGGGCTTGGTCTCGTCCAGTGCCGTGCAGTCGTTCGCGGTGACCGCCAACAGGGGCTTGTTGGCCAGGACTTGGCGTTGCAGGGTGGTCCGGGTGCCTGAGCCGGGGTTGCGGCTGACGAGGTGGATGGGCACGTTGTTGCCCTTCACCTGGTTCCAGTTGGTGATCTTTCCCGCGTAGATGTTCCTGATCTGGTTCAGGGACAGGTCCTGGATGCCGGTGTCCTTGTTGACGACCAGGGCGAACAAGGACAGGGCGACGGGTCTGGGAAGCAGCTGCGGACGGCCGTCGCTCTTGGGGCCGTCGCTGAACGTCAGCCGTTCGCCCAGTCCCTGACTGCCCGTCGGTTTGGTCTTGCGGCCCGCCGCGGCGAGGGCGTCGAGCCCCGACACGCTGCCGTGGAACGTGTCGTCGGTGATGGGTATGAAGGCGTCGGGGCAGGTCTTGTGGTACTGCTTCGCCGCCTCCTGGAGCACTGGCGCGAACGCGGTGGAGCCGGACAGGGTGAGCGTCCCAGTGGCGCAGTCCAGTGGTGCGGCCGTGGCACCCTGCCTGGTGAACGTAAGGATGGACTGGACGGCGCTGACCATGACGAGGAGGGCGAGCACCCACCTGACCGGCTTCGAGGCGAACGGGTAGTACTCGGTCTTCTTGATCTTCCCGCGGCGTACTCCGCCCACGATGCTCGCGACGACCTCGGGCTCGGGGAACTCCTCGTCCGCGAAGCTCTCCTCGCATTCCAGGACCGCCAGCACCTTGTAGTGGTCGCCGCGGTTCAGTTTCACCTTGGGCAGTTCGATGACGCCGTCGGTGACCCCGAGGCCGGGGACGTGCGGCGTGGGGTGCTGGTCGTCGCTGCTCGGTGTGAAGAAGCCGCGCAGCTCGTTGCGGCTGAGTTCGGTCACGACCATGCCGACGACGCGGCGGCCCCGGCACTTGACCTGGATGCCCGCGTGGCCCCGGTCGGGCGCCAGGTAGCTGTTCTCCACGATGGGGGCCCAGCCGCTGTTCTCGATCCGCAGCAGCACGAACGACGGGTCACGCAGCGGCCCGCCGTTGGTCCGCTGCATCTGCTGAAGCACCCCGGCGTACGGTAAGGCGCGTTCGTCCCGGGCGGTCGTGTCCATCTGGACCCGGTAGCCGAGCCGTTTGCGGCCGACGAGGACGAACTCCCAGAGCGCCGCGATCCCGGGAAGGGCCAAGCCCAGTACGGCGAACGCGAGTTGCCAGGAACCGTTCACGGTCGACTCCCGCAGAAGAAGGGGCTGGGAGGGCCATGGTGGCGGGCGGGTTCCCGGGGTACCGGGGGTGCTCAGATCCTTGCGATTGATTTCACCGGGGTGTCACCTGGGACACCGGGGGTTTGCCGAACAGAGCGACGGCATGACTTCGAGAGCCGGGAGGGCAAGCCTGGTTCTCCCGGCTCCGTGCCGGTGCAAGGGGGTCTCGTTACTCGTTGGTGGTTCCGTGGCACTCCCCATAACCCCGCCCCGCCCCACACCAGCACTCGACCCCCCGCTGCGGTGGCCAAGCCACCGCCAAGCCCCGTGCCGCCAGCGTCGTGGCGTACTGCGGGAGCAGGGTCGCGTCCGACGGGGAGGACGCCTCCGAGGCGGCGAAGGCCTCGTAGGACGGGACCGTGCCCGTGACGATGCCGAGGTTCGGGGTGCCGGAAGCGGCCAGTTCCCGTAGCGATGCCTCTATCGTCGCGAGGTGTTCCTCGTGGGACGGGTAGTCGGCGGACAGGGACGGGTACGCGGTGAGGAGTTCGGTCAGTTCGGTGGTCGGCCAGTGGAGGATCGCCACCGGGAACGGGCGGGACAGCGCCTCCCTGAACGTGCCCAGCTCCGCCCTCAGGCGGGAGATCTCCGCCTGGAGTTCGGCGGGGTTGTCCGAGCCCAGGGACCAGACGCGCTTCGGGTCGTGGAGTTCGTCCAGGGAGACCGAGGACGAGTGCAGGGTGTCGGCGAGGGTGTCCCAGTTGTCGTGGGCCTCGCCGAGCATGCGACGGACGCGGTGGCGGCCGAAGAGCAGGGGGTAGGTGGCGTACGGGGGCTCCGACGCGTCCGACAGGAGGAGCTGGGCGGCCGCGGTGAACGTCTCCTGCGACGCCTCCAGCTCGTCGTGGGACTCCAGTGCCTCGGCCACGATCACCCAGGGGGCCGGGTCGCGGGGGGACGCGGCGCGGATGCCGTCGATGATCGCCCGGGCCTCGGCCTCGTGGCCGTACTCCCACAGGTTCGACGCCTTGAGGGCGCGGACCAGGTGGGGGTGTTCCAGGGGCGTCGAGGACGCCAGCAGGCGGTCGTAGAGCGCGGTGGCTCCGGGGCGGTCGCCGGCCAGTTCGAGGTGGGCCGCGGCCTGCACGAGCAGGTGTTCGGCGTCCTCGGGGTAGAGGCCAGCGGTCCGCTCCAGGCGCGCTGCTTCGGCGTTGTGGTCGACGTGCTCGGCAGACGTGTCGGGGCGCATGGGGGACACCGTACTGCCGTTGTCGTACGAGGGAGAGATACCTGCAGGCCAGAGGGCGGGATCTCTTCGTCGCCCTTGAGTGCGGCCCTTGCGTGCGGAGGAACGGTTCGGGCGGTCATGGGGCTGGTGAGTTCGGGGCGCAGCCCTTATCTTGCGGGCCCGGTCAAGGCGGCTAGGTGTCAAGGCGTCAAGGCGGCGAGGCGTCAAGGCGTCAAAGCGGTGAGGCGTCAAGGAGGCGAGGCATCGGTATGCGGGCTCCCGGCATCGTGCGACGCGGCGTCATGGACCACCGCACTCGGCGACGGCGGGCCGCGTACCGGCGGGTGGTGTGGGGCGGGGGTGAGGTTCTCGTCACCGTTGGCGTGGTTGTCCTGCTGCTCGTCGTGCATCAGCTCTGGTGGACCAATCGGCAGGCCCGGGAGGGCGCCGAGAGGAAGGTTCAGGCGCTGGAGAGGGAGTGGGGGAGCGGCGGGAAGGGCGGTGCGGGGGCTGCCGATGTGTCGGGGTCGGGGAGCGAGGGGAACGGGGGGAGTGGCTCGGGGGTCGCGGGGGGCGGTGGGGCGTCCTCCGGCGGCGGTTCTGGTGGTTCCGGTGGGAGTGGGCGGGATCAAGGGGTGCCGCGGTCGTCGCAGGCGTACGCCGTTCTCTCCATTCCCCGGCTCGGTCTCCGTGTGCCCGTCGCGGAGGGTGTCAGCAAGCGGGGTGTCCTCAACAAGGGGTACGTCGGGCACTACCCGCACACCCAACAGGCCGGACAGGCCGGGAACTTCGCGCTCGCGGGGCATCGGAACACCCATGGGGAGCCGTTCCGGTACATCAACCGGCTGCGGCGGGGGGACGAGATCGACGTCGAGACCGCGGCCGTGCGCTACGTATACGTCGTCGACAAGACGCTTCCGCAGACGTCCGCGAGTGATGGAGGGGTCGTTCGGGAGGTGCCGCGCAGTACCGTTCGGCCCGCCTACGGGTACCGCGCGCCGGGGTACTACATCACCCTCACCACCTGCACGCCCGAGTACACCTCCCGGTATCGGCTCGTGGTGTGGGGCACATTGACCTCCATGCGCCCCCGTTGACCACGGAAGACGTCAGCCCCGGTCCCGAAGGGCCAGCACGCTCGCGCCCGCCACCAGCGCCAGCCCCGACGAGACCGCGATCGCGATGTCCGCGCCGTGTGCGAGCCCGCCCGTGGAGGTGACGATCGCGATGGTCAGGGCCACGCCGGCGCACGAACCGATGTAGCGGAACGTCTGCTGCGCGCCCGAGCCCATCGCGGCGCGCGTCGCGGGGACGGACTCGACCGCGACCAGGGGCAGCGCGGCGTTGAGGAGCCCGCTGCCCACGCCGGAGATGACGAAGCCGGGCAGCAGGCGGGTCCATGAACCGGCGTCGAGCGCGCCGAGCATCGTCAGGACGCCGACCGCGTGCAGCGCGAAACCGAGGGCGAGTTGGTGGCGCGGGGAGACCCGGCCCGCGAGGCGCCGCGCCTGCAGGGCGACCCCGAAGGACAGTCCGGACCAGAGCAGGAACAGCCACGCCGTGTCCAGCGCGGACAGCCCCAGGGTCTGCTGGAGCAGCGCCGGCAGGAAGCTGAACAGGCCGATCACCGCGAGGCCGGTGAACAGGCCGCTCGCGGAGGAGGCGAGGAAGCCGCGGTGGCGGAGCAGGGAGAGGTCGATCATGGGGGTACGGGTTCGGTGCTCGACGAACACGAACGCCGTCGTCAGGACGACGAACGCTGCCAGCAGGAGGCCCACCGACGGGCGCAGCCAGCCATCCCGGCCCAGGGTGAGCGCTGCCACGAGGGCGACCAGCGCCAGGCCGAAGGTGAAGGCGCCGGCCAGGTCGGGGCGGCCGCCCCGGGAGGCCCGGGACTCGGTGAGGGCCCGGGTGCCCAGCAGGGCGACCAGGAGCGCGGCGGCGCCCAGGACGGCGTACGCGATCCGCCAGTCCAGCGTCTGGGCGATCCCGCCGGCGAGCAGGGGGCCCAGGGCTATGCCGCCGCTGACGAACGCGCCCCACACGCCGGTCGCGTGCAGCCTGCCGCGGGCGGTCGGGAAGGCGTGGACGAGCAGGCCCAGGCTGCTGGCGAGGATCGCGGCGCTCGCCGCGCCCTGCGCGACGCGGGCCAGTGTGAACAGCCAGGTGGAGGTCGCGAGCGCGCCGAGCGCGGTGGTGATGCCGAGGGCGATGGTGCCGGAGAGGAAGATCCGGCGGCGGCCGTAGTCGTCGGCGAGGCTGCCCGCGACCAGGAGCAGCGCGGCGAGGCCGAGCGGGGTGCCGTTGAGCAGCCAGGCCTGGGCGGAGACGGGGGTGTGCAGGGCGGCGGCGGTGTCGGGGAGCGTGACCATCGGCGCGGTGTACGTCATCAGGGCCACGGCGGTGGCGGCGCTGGTGACGGCGAGGGTGGCGGTCGCCCGCGGGGGTGTCTCGAGGGGTGTGCCGTGGGGTGCCGAGGACGCCTTCGCGGTGGTGGCGTGGTCGAGCTGGGACATGGTCTGCCCTTCGGGCTCCGGAGCGGATCGGTGGAGGTGGAGAGGTGTGGAGGTGGAGAGGTAGAGAGGCGGAGCAGGGGGGGTGGAGCTGAGATGTAGGTTCGATCAAGTAGGTTCAGTTAATGAACCTTCTGCACGCGTTGACCGTAGCACCTAAGGTTCATTCACTGAACCTAAATGTCGAAAAGTGGCTACAGTGGGGTCATGGCTCTCGGCAAGGACTACGCGACGCAGGAGTGCTCGATCGCCAGCGCGCTCGAGATCGTCGGCGAGCGGTGGACGCTCCTCGTCGTGCGCGACGCGCTCTACGGCGTGCGGCGCTACAACGACTTCCTCGTCCACCTCGGCATCCCGCGCGCCGTCCTCGCGGCCCGCCTCCAGACGCTCACCGCCGAGGGCGTCCTCGAGAAGCGCCGCTACCAGGAGTCGCCGCCGCGCGACGAGTACGTCCTCACCGACCGCGGCATCGCCCTGTGGCCGACGCTGCTCTCGCTCGGGCGGTGGGGCCGCGAGCAACTCGGCGAGGTGCGGCTGCGCTACTTCCGGCACGCGACCTGCGGTACGGAAATCGGCTCGTACGGCGAATGTGCCGTGTGTGGAACCGTCGTACCCGTCCCGGACGTCGAAATGGTGCCGGGACCCGGACTCGATCCGGACCCGGCGGATCCGGTCAGTCGCGTGCTGCTCAGGCCGAAGCGGCTGCTGGAGCCGATCGACATCGGTCACGCATAGGTCACGCACAGCGGGTACGGGGGACGTGAGCGCCCGCGTACGAGACGAGGGGAGGGGCGGTCCGTGGTCCGGAGCTCGGCGAACGCGCGGAATCCGCGCCCTGTCGCCCTTCTGCCCGTTTTGCCCGTGCTGCTCGTACTGCTCCTCGAAGTCGCCGTGCTCGACGTCGGAAGCCTTCCGGCGGCCGTCGCCGTCGCGTTCACCGCGACCGCCACGGCCGGCGCCGCGCTCGCCGTCTGCGCCCTCATCGGCTCGCGTCGTGCGACCGCCGTCCCGCGTACGCGGGTTCGTACGGCGATCCGCGATCGTGAGCACCGTACGGCGTTCCTGCCGCAACGTGATCCCGACGCCTCGGGGCGTCCGCGCCCCCGAGCACCCGGGCGGGCCCTTCTGACGGCCGCCGCGTAGGGATCCCGACAGGAACTCGTCACTCGTACCACCCCTGTCTGCCCACCCCTGTTCGCGTACCCCGCGCGGGTCGTCATGCCGACGCGTCACTTCTCACTTCCGGCACGACGAGACCCCCGGAGGGCTCATCCATGTCCACATCCATGTCCACATCCATGTCCACCTTCATGTCCGCGTCCGAGTCCATGTCCCTACCCATGTCCGCTTTCGCCGGGCTGGTCGAGCGGCTCGCCGATCTGCTCGAACCGCTGTTCCACACCACCGCGGCCGCCGCCGCGATCGTCCTGTTCACCGCGCTCGTACGACTGCTCGTGCATCCCCTGTCCCGGGTGGCGGCGCGTGGGCAGCGGGCGCGTGCCGCGTTGCAGCCGCGGATCGCCGAGCTGCGCAAGAAGCACCGGAAGGATCCCGAGAGGCTGCGGAAGGCGGTGCTGGAACTGCACGAGAAGGAGAAGGTCTCGCCGCTCTCCGGGATCCTGCCCGGGCTGCTTCAACTGCCGGCCTTCTTCCTTCTCTACCACCTGTTCTCCAGCTCCACCGTCGGCGGCGACACCAACGCCTTGCTGAGCCACCAGTTGTTCGCCGCGCCGCTCGGTGACCGGTGGGCGGACGCGCTCGGGGGCGGTGGGGTGTTCGGTGCCGCCGGGCTCGTCTACCTCGGCCTGTTCGCGGTCGTCGCCGCGGTCGCCACCTTCACCTACCGCCGTACGAAGCGGTCGATGGCCGTCTCGGTACCGGACGCCGGAGGGGCGCAGGTGCCCGGCCTCGGTGCGGTGAGTGCGTTCGTGCCGTTCCTTTCCTTCTTCACGCTGATCACCGTGGCGGTGGTGCCGCTGGCCGCCGCGTTGTACGTGGTGACCAGTACGGCCTGGAGTGCCGTGGAGCGAGCGGTCCTGTTTCCCTGAGGGTGTATCCCTGAAGGTGAGGTGGCGGTCCAGTCCGTGAACGGGGTATTGCGGACTGGACGTGCAGCTTGGAGGATCGACCAGTCCTCCGATGGCTGCACCCATCGGCGGCTGCCCGCGATCGAGGGAGATTGTGATCATGAAGCTATTGCGAGTCGGTACGGCGGGATCGGAGCGGCCCGCGCTGCTCGACGCCGAAGGAGCTCTTCGGGACCTGTCGGGTGTCGTGCCGGACATCGACGGGGCGCTGCTCGCCGACGACGCGGCGCTCGGCCGGGTCCGTGCGGCCGCCGAGGCGGGGGAGCTGCCCGTGCTGGACGCGGACGGGCTGCGCGTCGGGCCACCGCTCGCCCGGATCGGCAAGATCGTCTGCATTGGGCTCAACTACCACGACCATGCTCGCGAGACCGGCGCCGAGCCGCCCGCCGAGCCGGTGATCTTCTTCAAGGCGGCGGACACGGTGGTCGGGCCGCACGACACCGTGCTCGTGCCGCGCGGGTCGGTCAAGACCGACTGGGAGGTCGAACTCGCGGTCGTCATCGGACGTACCGCCCGCTACCTGGAGTCGCACGAGGAGGCGCTCGCGCATGTCGCCGGGTACGCGGTGGCGCACGACGTCTCCGAGCGGGAGTTCCAGATCGAGCGCGGTGGGACCTGGGACAAGGGGAAGAACTGCGAGACGTTCAATCCGCTGGGGCCGTGGCTGGTGACGGCGGACGAGGTTCCCGACCCGCAGGACCTGTCGCTGAAGTTGTGGGTGAACGGTGAGCTCAAGCAGGACGGGAGCACGGCCGAGCAGATCTTCTCGGTGGCGGAAGTGGTGCGGTACGTCAGTCAGTTCATGACGCTCTACCCGGGGGACGTCATCAATACGGGGACGCCGGCGGGGGTTGCCTTGGGGCAGCCGGAGCCGAAGCCGTATCTGCGGGCCGGGGATGTGGTGGAGTTGGAGATCGGGGGGTTGGGGCGGCAGCGGCAGGAGTTCAAGCCGGCGTAGGCACTCCCCTGAAGGAATGCGCAGCTCCCCGCGCCCCTGAAGAACAGGGGCGCGGGTGTGGGCTTAGCGTCCCAGGAACTGGTGGAGCGCCTTGACGACCATGGCGTGGTCGTCCAGTTGGGGGAGGCCCGAGACCACCACGGTGCCGATGACGCCCGCGCCCTCGACCGCGAGGGGGAACGCGCCGCCGTGGGCCGCGTAGGTGTCGGGGTCGAGGCGGGAGGAGTCCTCGAAGGTGGTGCCCTTGGCGCGGAAGCGGGTGCCGACGAGGAGCGAGGAGCAGCCGTAGCGCTCGACGACGCGGCGCTTGCGGTCGATCCAGGCGTCGTTGTCCGGGGTCGAACCGGGCAGGGCGGCGTGGAAGAGCTGCTGGCCGCCGCGGCGGATGTCGATGGCGACCGGGGCGGCGGCCTCGCGGGCCAAGTCCACCAGCAGGGTGCCGAGCGTCCAGGCGTCGTCGTACGTGAAGTGGGGGAGGACCAGCTGTCGCTCCTGGGACTCCAGTTCCGTGATCTGCTGCGCGAGCGGCCGCGCGGCGTTCTCGGTGCTCACAGGGACACCGCCGTGCCCTCGGTGGCGGAGCGGCGGGCCGCCTCCAGGACGTCGAGGGCGGCCGCGGCCTCCTGCGCGGTGACCGGGTTCGGGGCGCCGTCGCGGAGGGCGGCGGCGATGGCCTCGTAGTACGCGGGGTACGCGCCCGGCAGGGTGGGCTCGGGTCGGCCGCCGCCGGTGAGCGGGGACTCTCCGGAGCCGACGCGGCCCCACAGGGACTCCGGCTCCACGCCCCACTCGGTGCCCGCGCCGGGACGCCTGCCCTCGCGCAGGTCCGCCTCCTGCGGGTCGAGGCCGTGCTTCACGTAACCCGCCTGTGAGCCCAGGACGCGGAAGCGCGGGCCGAGTTGGGCGGTCGTCGCGGAGACGTAGAGGTGGGACCGGACGCCGTTCGTGTGCGTGATCGCGATGAAGGTGTCGTCGTCGGTCTGCGCGCCGGGGCGGCGGATGTCCGCCTCGGCGTACACCGAGGCGGCGGGGCCGAAGAGGACGAGGGCCTGGTCGACGACGTGGCTGCCGAGGTCGTAGAGGAGACCTCCGATCTCTGCCGGGTCGCCGGACTCGCGCCAGCCGCCCTTGGGCTGCGGGCGCCACCGCTCGAAACGGGACTCGAAGCGCCATACGTCGCCCAGCTCGCCCTCGGAGAGCAGCTTGCGCAGGGTCAGGAAGTCGTTGTCCCAGCGGCGGTTCTGGAAGACGGAGAGGAGCAGGCCGCGCTCGTCCGCCAGCGCCGCGAGCTCACGGGCCTCCGCCGCCGTACCGGCGAGGGGCTTGTCGACGACGACCGGCAGGCCCGCCTTGAGGGCGGCGGTGGCGAGCGGGACGTGGGTCTTGTTCGGGGAGGCGATGACGATCAGGTCCAGCTCGTCGGCGCGCGCCCAGAGCTCTTCGGGCGTGGCGGCGAACCTGACCCCGTCGCCGAACTCGGCGCGGGCCTGCTCCTGCCGCTCCGGGTTCGAGGTGACGATCGTGTCCAGGGCCAGGCCCTCGGTCGTGGCGATCAGCGGGGCGTGGAAGACGGAGCCGGCGAGGCCGTAGCCGATGAGGGCCACACGGAGGGGAGGAGTACCAGTCATGGCATCCACTTTCGCAACGCTGTTGCCAAAGTGCAAGCGCGGGGGACAATGGCGTACGTGAACAGGACCAACACCGAGTCGGGAGTGAACCTGCTCGCCCTGCGCAGTCACAACGCGGCGCTCGTGCTCGATCTGCTGCGCACGGCCGGGGAGGGTGGCATCAGCCGGCTCGAACTCGCCGAGCGCACCGGACTGACCCCGCAGGCCGTCAGCAAGATCACCGCGCGGCTGCGGGCGGACGGACTGGCGGCGGAGGCGGGGCGCCGCGCGTCGACCGGCGGCAAGCCGCGGACCGTGCTGCGGCTCGTACCCGAGGCCGGGCACGCGGTCGGACTCCACCTCGACCGCGACGAGGTGACGGTCGTGCTCTGCGACCTCACCGGCGCGGTGGTCGCCGAGCGGCGGGTTCCGCTCGATCTGGGGGCCGGGGCGGAGGCGGTTGTCGAGTCGGCGGCGAGGGAGGTCGAGGCGCTGCTCACGGGGGCGGGGGTGTCCGTGCTGGGCGTGGGTGTCGCCCTGCCCGGGCCGCTCGACCATGTCCGGGGTGTGCTGCATCGGGTCACCGGGTTTCCCGAGTGGGACGGGTTCCCGCTGCGGGACGCGCTGGCGGGGCGGCTCGGCGTGCCCGTGGTGGTGGACAAGGACACGAACGCGGCCGCGTTGGGGATCGCGGTGGTGGGGAGTGGCAGTGGCCATGGCAGTGGCATCGGGACGACGGGGGATGTGCCCTCCGGTCCCCTCGAATCCTTCGCGTATCTGCATCTGGGTACGGGGCTCGGGGCGGGGCTCGTGATCGGTGGGGGCGTGCACCGGGGGGCGCGTACCGGGGCGGGGGAGTTCGGGCATCAGGTCATTCAGCTGGACGGGCCGCCGTGCGGCTGTGGCAACCGTGGCTGCGTCGAGGCGTTGTGCCTCGCCGCGGTGGACCGTGGTGCCGTGGGTGAGGCGGCGCGGGTGCTCGGGGTGGGCGCCGCGAATCTGGTGGGGCTGCTGGACATCGACCTGGTGCTGCTCGGCGGGCGTACCGTCGCGGCGCATCAGGAGGCGTTCGTACGGGGTGTCGGTGCCGTTCTCGAGGAACGGGCCCGGCTGGAGGGCGTGGCCGACGGGGCGGTTCCGGTGCGGGTGGCGCCCGGTGGCGCGCGCGGGGTCGCGGAGGGCGCGGCGCAGTTGCTGCTGGCGCCGTTGTTCGGGCGCGGGGAGGGCTGAGCGGCTCGGCTGTTCGGGCGCGGGGAGGGCTGAGCGGCTCGGCTGTTCGGGGGGACTTCCGCGGCCGGGCGGGGTGTATCGCGGGCGTGGCGGGGCGGTGCGGGCCGGCCGGCGTGGGACGGTCACGGGGCCGTTGCCCTGTACGCCGTCGCCCTCACCGCCCGACGCTCCCGCCCCCCTCCCGCCGCCCTTGATCGGCAAAGGCCCCTCATGCGACTGCGCAAGACCAGCCCCTTCGTCCTGACCGCCGTTGCCCCCGCCCTGGGTCTCGCGCTCGCACCGCCGCCCGCCGCCCACGCGCTCACCCCCCTCGGCTCCACCGAGAGCCCGCGCCCCACCTGTGCCGCGCCGGACACACGGGCCTTCCCCATCAAGACCCGGATCCACGGCGGGCCGGACGGCTATGACGTCGGCGGCGACTTCCGGACCTGGTACATCGACCTGACCAACACCACCGCGCACTCCTGCGGCAACATCCACCCGATCGTCGTACTCGTGGACAGCAAGCGGGTGCTGCGGCCGGAGCAGGCGCGGCTGGAGTTCTACGAGGGGGAGCGCACGCATCCCGTCACGTTCGAGAAGAGCGACCAGGACGAGAACGTCGGGGCGTTCGACGACGGGTTCCCGGGGTTCACGGTCGGACCCGGCCGGACGCTCACCGTGAAGGTCAGGCTCTCCGTGACCTCCGACGCCACCGTGCCGAACGACGTCGTCGCCAACGCGGCCGTGGTGCAGCGCCACAACAACGACGGGGACTGGGTGGGGGAGTCGAACGAGTACCGCTTCCGGATCGACAACGAGAGCAAGACGAGCGACGGGGACGTTGTGGAGGCCGGGGGCACTGGGGGGACCGGGGACACCGGGGGTACCGGGGACGGCGGGGACGGTGGGGGCAGCGGTAGTGACGGCGACAGCGACGGAGGCGGCGGAAGCGATGGCGGAGGCGACGGCGGTACCGGCGCGGCTCCCGACCCCCGCGGCACCGGCAGCAGCACCGGGACCAGTTCCGGCACCGGCACCGGGACCAGCACTGGGACGAGTACCGGCGACGACGGTGAGGGCGGCGACGGCGCCGGCGGCGGTACCGACGGCGGTGACGGCGGTGACGGTGACGCGGTGGGAGGGAAAGAGGGAAAGGAACGGGAAGGGTCCTCGGCCGCGGACGAGTTGGCCAGGACGGGGGAGGGCGCCCGCCATGGGCTCGGCGTGGGGACGGGCGTCGCGCTGTTCGCGGCGGGAGCCGCCCTGCTCGCGGTGTCCCGCTGGGCGTGGTTCAGGCGCCGTTGAGACCAGAGGCCCGGGCGGCGAACCCGGGCCGGTGGTGCGTGACGATCACACGATCAAACAAGGTCGACAAGATCCGCGATGGAGTCCACGACCTTGGTCGGGCGGTACGGGTAGCGGTCGATGTCGCCCTTGCCCGTGAGCCCGGTGAGGACCAGGAACGTCTCCATCCCGGCCTCCAGGCCCGCCAGCACATCTGTGTCCATGCGGTCACCGATCATGGCGGAGGTCTCGGAGTGCGCTCCGATGACGTTCAGTCCGGTGCGCATCATGAGCGGGTTCGGCTTGCCCACGAAGTACGGCTCCTTGCCGGTCGCCTTGGTGATCAGTGCGGCGACAGAACCGGTTGCGGGCAGGGCGCCCTCGGGAGAGGGTCCCGTGTTGTCCGGGTTGGTGGCGATGAACCGGGCGCCGTCGTTGATGAGCCGGATCGCCTTCGTCAGCGCCTCGAATGAATAGGTCCGGGTTTCACCCAAGATCACGAAATCCGGCTCCGAATCGGTCAGCACATAGCCGGCGTCGTGCAGCGCGGTCGTCAGTCCGGCCTCACCGATGACGTACGCGGTGCCGCCGGGGTGCTGGGTGTCCAGGAACTTGGCGGTCGCCAGAGCAGAGGTCCAGATGTTCTGCACCGGCACGTCGAGGCCGATGCGGTTCAGCCGGGCCTGCAGGTCGCGCGCCGTGTAGATCGAGTTGTTGGTGAGTACGAGGAAGGGCTTGCCGGACTCACGCAGCTTCTTGATGAAGGCGTCGGCCCCGGGCACCGGAACCCCCTCGTGCATGAGCACGCCGTCCATGTCGGTGAGCCATGATTCGATGGGCTTGCGCTCTGTCATGGGTGCGGACTCCTGCCCTGTTGGCCTGTGGAGTGGCCATGGTATTCATTCATTCGGCCGAAGGTCGCTGGCCTTGACCAGGGACTTCACCGCAGCGCTGCGGTGACGGGGCTCGCCCCCGGAGGATCGACGTCAGTATCTCCGCGCGATATCTACGTCAGTACCTCCGCGCGATCTCGATCCGTTCGGGTCGGGATGCCCCTCGCTGTGAGCCGCCCTTCCCGGCGGGACCGACTACTACGGCTTCGAGTCAAACCATTTGAGACCCGTATGGAGCAGTGGGGGGCATCTGAGGATGCGTCCCGGGGTTCGCGGGGGGAGTCTCCAGATATCTGGAGGTTCACGATGGGTTCATGTCGACTCGCTCTCTGTGCGCGACTCACTCTCTGCGCCGGTGCCGTTCTCGCGGCGGCGTTCACTCCCACCGCGTACGCGGCCGACGGGGGCGTCTCCGTCTCCCCCGTGTCCCCGGCCCCCGGCAGCGACATCCAACTGCGGGCGCTGGGCTGTACGGGCACGACCGGCACCGCGGTCTCGACGGCGTTCGTCGCGGACGCGCGGCTCACCGGCCAGGGCGGGGTGCTCGTCGGTGACACCCGCGTCCGCTCGTCGGCCAAGGCCGGTGCCTACGCGGTCAAGGTCAGCTGCGACGGCCGGCAGGACCGGGTGACCGGCACGGTCACGGTCGCCGCGCCGGGCGGGCCGACCGCCCTGAGGTCCGCCCTCGCCCTCCCGACCGGCCTCGCTTCACCCGTGGCCCCCGTGCACGCGGGCGGCGGCGGCACCGCGCACTTCGCCTCCGTGGACCCCCGTGCGTCGAGCCCCGGCACCAAGCACGCGGTGATCGGCCTCATCCTGGCGAGCGCCGCCGCGGTGGCGGTCGCGGTCCGCAGTGCGCGCCGGGGCCACGACACCCGCGACTGACATGTCCGACGACCTGCCCGAACACGGGCGTTCCTCCGGCGCCGGACGGCTGCTGACCGGTGTCGCCTGGGCGGTGCTGCTGCTCGGGCTGTGGCTGTGGGGCCGTGAGCTGACCGACGTACGGCTGGGGATCGCGGCTCCGACGACGGGGGACATCGCGGCGGTCGGACGACCGCCGGAGGTACGGCTGCCCCCCGCGCTGAAGCCGCTGGCGAACGCCGCGCCGCAGCGCATCGACATTCCGTCGATGGGGGTGCAGGCGCCGGTCGTGGGCCGTGGGCTCGACGGGCAGGGGGCGATCGATCCGCCGCCCTACGACCAGCCGGGCGTGGTCGGCTGGTACGCCGCCGGAGTCCGGCCGGGGGCGGCCGGAGCCGCGCTGTTCGTGGGGCACGTCGACACCGAGACCCGGCCGGCGGTCTTCTACAAGCTCAGCACGGTACGGCCCGGGCAGACGGTCCGGGTGGTCCGCGACGACGGGACGGTCGCCGAGTTCACCGTGGACGACGTACAGGTCTTCCCGCGCGACCACTTCGACGCCCGACAGGCCTACGGGCCACGGGAGTCGGGGCGGGCCGAGCTGCGGCTCGTCACCTGCGGCGGCACCTTCGACCGGGTGAGCCGCACCTACACCGCGAACGTGGTCGTGTCGGCGTACCTCACGGGCCGCGGCTGATGAGCGGGTGACCCGTGACCGGTGCCCCTGTCACCCGTTTCACCTGGCCCGGTCGGCGACCCGCTCCCCCCGAAGTCGCCGACCGGGCTGGTCCTCGACCGCGCTCGCACGGGCTGCGGGAGTAACCCGGCGGTCGGCGCGGGAGGTTCTGGGTCCGTTTGAGGCAACTCTAGAACGTATGAGCGTTCTGGCCTAGGGGGATCACGCAGGACCGGCCCGCCCACCGGGCAGCCCGTCCACGGGGCTGTAACAGCTCATCGAAAAGGGTTGGACGATCTCGTGGGCGAGGCGACACCTATGTCACGATTGACCCCAAGGACAGTGCACCCGAGGGGGAGTTGCATGTACGGCAGTAAGGGGGCCGGGGCACGGGCGTCCGTTGCGATGGTGGGGGCGTTGTTGCTGCTCGCGGGGTGTTCCTCCGGAGGCGGCGGCGACAAGAGCGACGGTTCCGGTTCCAAGGTCACACAACAGCCCAAGAACTCCGACCCGTTCTGGGTCAACCCGGCGGGCAACGCGGCCGAGCAGGTCACCGCGTACGTCAAGGCGGGCAAGAAGGACGACGCCGAGCAGATCCGCAAGATAGCCGAACAGCCGACCGGCGAGTGGATCGGACCGGAGAATCCGGAGCAAGAAGCGCGCGGCTTCACCGAGGCGGCGCAGCGGGCCGACCGGGCCGCCATCCTCGTCCTCTACGACATCCCGCACCGCGACTGCGGCCAGTTCTCGCAGGGCGGCGCGGCGGACGGCGACGCCTACAAGGCCTGGATCGACGGGGTCGCCCGTGGCATCGAGGACCGGCCCGCCACGGTGATCCTGGAGCCGGACGCGATCCTGCACCTGGTCAACCAGTGCACTCCGGAGCAGTTCCAGGAGGAGCGGTACTTCCTCCTCAAGACCGCGGTCACCAAGCTCAAGTCCCTGAAGAACACGAAGGTGTACCTGGACGCGGGCAACGCGGGCTGGGGCCACCCCGACGAGATCTTCCAGCCGCTGAAGCAGGCCGGCATCGACCAGGCCGACGGCTTCTCCGTCAACGTCTCCAACTTCTACTCGACCAAGGACTCCATCGAGTACGGCAAGCAACTGTCCGCGAAGGTCGGCGGCAAGCACTTCGTCATCGACACCAGCCGCAACGGAAACGGCCCCTACACGGCCGGCGACGCGGACGAGAACTGGTGCAATCCGCCGGGGCGCGCGCTGGGCGAGCCCCCGACGACCAAGACCGCCGATCCGCTCGTCGACGCGTACCTGTGGGTCAAGCGGCCGGGTGAGTCGGACGGGGAGTGCAAGGGGGGGCCGAAGGCGGGCGAGTGGTGGGCGGAGTACGCACTGAAGCTGGCCAAGGCATCCAAGTAACGCCAGATCCCCGCGCCCCTTCTTCAGGGGCGTGGGGAACTGACGTCATGCGGCTCCGCCGCGTGGGCCCGCTCAGCCCCCACTCACCCGAAGTCAAAACCAGCCCAACCCAGCGGAGCGCTACGGCACCTTGACCCACTGGGCCTTGCTCGGTGTCCCCTGGTCGTCCGTCACGAACAGCATGTACCAACCGGACTCCACGAGATTCCGGTTCTTCGGCACGGTCACCGTGACCCCGTTCTTCGTCTTCTTGAAGTCCAGCGCGATGGAACGCTGGTCGACGTCGGTGACGTGCGTGGACGCGCTCGGCCGTATCAGCCGGGCCGTCTTGATGGCCGCCGCGTGCCGCGAGGTGAACGTCGCCGATCCGCCGCGCGCGATCGTCTTCGGGCCGCCGGAGAGCTCGGGCCGCGAGTCCCGGTAGAGGTACGGCGGTGTGTAGATCTCGATGCGCTGCTCGAACGTGGCCGGTTTGGTGTTGGCCTTGTCCGCGTAGAGCGAGTTGGAGCCGAAGAACATCACCCGGCCGTCGGGCAGCAGGATCGAGCCCGAGTGGTAGTTGCGGCCCACCAGCGGATCGGCGACCCGGTCGAGGGTGTTCGACCTGGGGTTGTAGATCCGCGCCTGGAGGATGTCGGAGTCGCTGCGCCCCCGGTAGTCCTCGGAGCCGCCGGAGACGAGGACGGTGTCGTCGGGCAGGATCGAGGACTGCGGATAGCGGGTGCCCTTCTCCAGCTCGGGCCCGTCCACGAACCTCGGGTTCTTGTCCTTGAGGTCGATGAGCCGGGTCTTCTTGCTGGACAGCTTGGACTCGCCGACCCCGCCGCCGCCGATCACCATGTACTTCTCGTCCTGCGCGGGCGGCAGCAGCACCGTGCCGGACGTCTCCATCATGTTGGGATCGCTCAGGCCCGGCAGCTTGGTGAACTTGTTGCCGGCCACGTCCCAGATGCCGGGGTCGCGGCCCACGTTGTCCGGTCCGTAGCCCGCGTTCGAGCCCGAGTAGAACATCTTGCCGTTCTGCATCAGGGAGATCGCCGGGTAGGTCGGGAACTGGCGGATGCCCTTGGTGTACGTCCACTTCTTGGTCTTCGGGTCGAACACCTCGTTCTTGCCCGGGACCAGCTGGCCGATCTCGTCCAGACCGGAGAGGCTGAGGATCTTGCCGTCGCTCATGGTGGTGAGCGTCGGGTACCAGCGGGCCTCGTTCATCGGGTCGACCTTGATGTACTTCTCGGCGACCGGATCGAACTCGTACGCGTCCCGAATACCCTGGAAGTCCTTCTTGTCCAGGGCGAGCTTCTGCGCGATGCCGTAGGTGTTGCGGGCGTCGGTGCCGGTCAGGCCCTGGATGCGATAGTTGTCCTGGGTGCCCGTCTCGTACTTCTGGCCGCTCTTCTGGGCCTCGACGTAGATACGGCCGAGGCCCGGGTCGTTGCGCAGGAACTTGCCGGTCGCCTTGTCGAAGACCTTCTTCGCGCGCGGGACGAGCACCGGGTCCTTGGAGACGAACGTCTTGCCGTTCTCCTTGCCGGTGAACTTGGTGCCCGCGGGCAGCGTGATCGGCTTGTCCGGGTTCTCGTTGTGGACGACCATCAGGCCGCCGGCCTTGGTGACGTCACCCTTCAGCGTCTCGTACCGCTTGGTGCCGCCCGCGATCAGCAGATTGCCGTTGGCGAGCTGGGTGTGGCCCGTGCAGAACAGGTCGGCCGGCGTCGGGATCTTCTTGATGGTGCCCTTGACCGGGTCCCAGATCCGCGTGTCGAACTTCTTCGCGTCGAAGTTGTCCTGGTTGTTGCCCGAGCCCGCGATCAGCAGGATCTTGCCGGTGTGCAGCAGGGCCGCGTGGATGGTGTTCTGTCTGTACTCCTCGGGGAACTGGATGATGTCCCAGTGCCCGTTCTCGGCCTTGTACTCGGGCTTGTTGATGGTGTACTCGTGGTATTTCTCCGTGCTGAAGCGGTACACCCACGGCCCGTTCATCCCGGCCAGCGCGAGCACCACCGCTCCGCCTATCGCCAGGCGACGAGCACGGCGGCGACGGGCACCGTCTTTCATTTCTTACGTCCCCCAAGGGAAATCTGCATGGTCTGGTCAGGGCCTTTGCCGCTGCCGCCGCCCTGTGCCGCGGCCCAGCTGGGCTTGTGCTGCGGGGCGTGAGGGGCGTGCGGCGCGTGCTGTTCCTGCTGGGGCGCCGAGGCCTGGGCGGGCAGCGGCACCGTCTCCTCGGGCGAGGCGGGCGGCACCGACGGCTTCTTCTTCGCCTGGCGCAGGGCCCACTGCCAGGCGAGGATCGGCGAGGCGGTGATCAGCAGGGCGAAGGAGGCCCAGGTGATCATCGCGGGGTGGGAGTGCCCGAGCAGGAGTCCGGCGACGATCGAGCCGGCGAAGACCAGAATGAAGAACAGGTGGATCCGGAAGGTCCCGAACAGCGTGTCGGGGCTGGCCGAGTCACCCTTGGGGGTCACCACGAACTTGCTCTTGCGGCGCAGCACCGTGTCCATCAGCGAGCGGGCGTAGATCGGCGCGGAGAGCGCCGACATGATCATGCCCGCCACGCCGCCGGAGCCCTCGGGCTCGTGCGGGGAGACGTTGTGCCGGCGGTTCCACACGTACAGGCCGATCTGCAGCGCGGAGGCGTTGCCGTACAGCATCAGCCAGACCGTCGGGTCGATGTTCACACCGGACGCGCCCAGGCCCAGGAAGAGCGCGCAGCTGAGGGCCGCGAGGATCCAGTTCAGGGCGGACATCGGGTAGAAGATGATCATCATGGTGTAGTTGAAGAGCTTGCTCGGCGGCAGCGAGAAGAAGCCCTTCCAGTACTGCTTGAGGATCGTCTCGTACGTCCCCCGTGACCAGCGCAGCTGCTGGGTGAAGAAGTCCGTCCAGGCGTTCGGGCCCTCGCCGACCGCGAGGACGTCGGGGGTGTAGACCGAGCGCCACTTCCTGCCCGTCGCCGGGTTCTTAGCGCGGTGCATCTCGAAGCCGGTCGCCATGTCCTCGGTGATCGAGTCGTACAGGCCGCCGATCTGCTTGAGCGCCTTGATGCGTACGGCGTTGGAGGTGCCCACGAACATCGGCGCGCCGTAGCGGTTGCCGGCCCGCTGGATCAGCGCGTGGAAGAGGAACTGCTGGGACTCGGCGGCCTTGGTGATGGGGTTGTCGTAGTTGCCGTAGACCTGCGGGCCGATGACGAAGCCGATGTCCGGGTCGCGGAAGAAGCCGAGCATCCGCTCCAGGTAGTTGGGCAGCGGTACGTGGTCGGTGTCGACGGAGGCGAAGAAGTCGTACTCGCCGCCGTGGGCCTCCAGCCAGGCGTTGTAGTTGCCGTGCTTGGTCTTGGCGCGGTGCGGGCCCTTGGCCTGGTTCCACTGCGGGACGCCCTTGCGGGAGAAGTGGTGCACGCCCAGGCGCTCGCAGACCTCCTTCACCTCCGGGTCGTCACCCTCGTCGAGCAGCCAGACGTGCAGCAGACCCCGGTGGCGCAGCTTGACGGCCGCCTCCAGGGTCTTGGTGACCATGGCGAGGGGTTCCTTGCCGGGCACGAAGGAGGTGAGGAAGGCGACTCTGGTGCCGGTCTCCGGGACCACCGGGATGGGGTCGCGGGCGACCAGGGTGGCGTGCGCGTTCGACAGCACGTTCATGCAGCGGAAGAACTCGATCAGACCGATCGAGACCAGCATCACGATGTCGAGCACCGGCAGGAAGTCGTAGGCGGGGTAGTCGCGTTCCGTCCAGTGCTCTGGCTGGAGCAGCCAGCCCAGCAGGATCAGCGACAGCAGCGGCGCGGCACCCAGCATCAGGGCGGCTCTCACGCGGTGCGGCTCCTGGGACAGCAGGGAGCGGTACTGCACCTTGTACGGCTTGTTCGGATCGGGCTGTGTGAGGGGACCCGCGAGCCGGCTGTAGTGCTCGTAGTCGTATCTCGGCAGGGTCTTCTTGATCCTGCGGAAGTTGCTGCCGGTCCGGTGCGATGGCATCCGGAGCTGGGTCGTCTCAGACGGGTCGAAGTTCTGCCGGGCGCCCGTCGGCGTCGACGTCATGAGTCATTCCCCCCGCACGCACGTCCAGGTGCGTGTTCGTCGGTTCTTGTCGCCCGTTCGGGTCCCCCTCGACCGTCACGGACGCATGCTGGCAGATCGGCATCACCACGTCCTTCATATGGCGAAGACACAGAAATGCGACCTTCCGGTTGCATGATGCCCCCCTCGGCATCGGTTCATGAACGGGGCCCCCAACCCCCCATGGACGCAACCGGCCATACCCCCAACTGTCAGGTATCGACAGTCCCTTGAAGCCCAGGGTTCTACGGTGTCCGTCATGATCGCAAGATGCGAAACGCGGTGTTAACCGGTCATACGCGCTAATTGGGACGCGTGTACGAAGATGGGGTCACTGCCCCATACGCCGGGCGCATATGCCCGGCCTGTATGCGGGTCTTTGTGCCTGTTGCGCCCATTAGGGGTCCGCCCCGTCACGCCTGCCCCGCCCGCCACCCCACCCACACGCCGAAGGGCCCCTCACGTTGGTGAGGAGCCCTTCGGTGTCGGTGCGCCGCCAGGGACTCGAACCCCGGACCCGCTGATTAAGAGTCAGCTGCTCTAACCAACTGAGCTAGCGGCGCCTGCTGACCCGAGAACTCTACCCGACCGAGGAGGGTGCTCCGGACCGCGGAGGGGTCGTGAGGTGGGCGGTGAGTGGTCCCGGATCGGCTGGAAGTGGTCCTTGTACATCATTCGGACCGTCAACATGCGACAAGAGACGACAGTTGCGAAACTGGCGCGTGTGCAGAAGTGCGGAGATATGGACCTGCGGTGTGAGGGGAATCTCATGGAGGCTCCGGTATTCGAGGAATTCGATCCCGCGAGCGACTGTGATTGCCCCGGATGCGCGCACTGGCGGCGCGTCATTCCCCCTTCCGCACTGCCCGGGCCCGTGGGCCATCCGGCGGCGCGGGGCGCGCTGCTGCTGGCCGCGGCGGCCGGCACGGTCATCGCCGGGAGTCAGCCGGCGCCGGCCGTGGCCGTCGCGCACGGACCCGTCCGGCCGGGCGACCCGAGGGGTGACGAGTCCGACACCCCGCAGGGCGGCAGGGCCCCGCTGCACGGCAAGACGGGTCCGGCGAAGCCGGGGGCCGGGGGCGAGCTGCCCGCGACCACCCGGGCGGCGATCATCAACCGGGCCAAGAAGTGGGTCGCCTCGCAGGTGCCGTACAGCATGTCCGAGTACTGGTCGGACGGATACCGGCAGGACTGTTCGGGCTTTGTCTCGATGGCCTGGAGTCTGCCGGGAAACGAGTGGACGGGCAGTCTCGACACGTTCGGCGTACGCATTTCACGCGACCAGTTGCAGCCCGGCGACATGCTTCTCTTCCATAATCCGGAGGATCCCGAGAACGGCTCGCACGTCGTCCTTTTCGGCGGCTGGTCGGACTACACCCACACCTATTACCTCGCCTATGAACAGGTCCGCCCGCACACCCGCGGACAGTCCACCCCGTACGCCTACTGGACCAACTCCCCACGCTTTGTGCCCTACCGCTACAAGGGGCTGACCGAGGCGAGGGGCGGGCCGGCGGGGCCGCAGGCCTGGTCCTACCTGGTGGGCAAGAAGGGCAGGGACATCCCGGCGGTGGGAGGGGCGGGAACGAAGGGTTCCTCGGCCCCGTCCGTGGCGTCCGGGCCCGGTTATCCGGGGCGCGGGCTGTTCCGGCCGGGTGCCGACAACGAGTCCGTCACCCGGCTCGGGGAGCAGCTCGTGAAGAAGGGGTTCGGCAAGTACTACACGTCGGCTCCGGGCCCGCGCTGGGGTGAGGCGGACCGGCGGGGCGTCGAGGCGTTCCAGCGGGCGCAGGGCTGGCGCGGCGGCGCGGCGGACGGCTATCCGGGGCCGGAGACCTGGCGCCGGCTCTTCTTGTGACCAGGCCGGTGACAGGGCTCGCACCAGGGCTGGTCACCCGGCCGGGATCACCCTTCCACGCGCGGAGGCATGGAGGCAGCTATGAGTACGACGACTTCACCCACCCCGGAGTCCGGAGGGACGCCGGAGGGCGGCGGTACCTCCCGGCCCGCCCGGCTCATCCACAACGAGGCGACCACCGAGATCCCCGTCCATCTGCTCTTCCGGGACGACGCCGAACCGGTGTCCGTGCCGCTCGCGCCCGCCGTCGTGGGGCGGCGGCGCGGCACGGGCGAACAGCCCCGGATCCGGCGCCCCGCGCTGGGCCGGACCCCGCGCCCGGTGCCGGAGGTCGACCCCGAACTGGTGGAGCGCCCCGCACCGGTGCTGCCCGGAGTGGCGGGTGTGCTGGCCGGGGCCTGCGGGGTGGCCGGATGTGTACTCGCCTCCTGGTGGTCGGGTGTGCTGCCGCACACCGCGGGGAGGGCGCTCGGGCTGCCCTGGCACGCGGGCAGCGGGCTCGGCCCCGCGCAGTGGGCCGCGTACGCCGGGGCCGGCGCGCTCGGGCTGTTCGGGTTCGGCGGGCTCACCCGCGGCCGGACCGGGCGCGCCTGGGTGCTGGGCCTCTTCGGCCGCTATCGGGGCACGGTCCGGCGCACCGGGTTGTTGTGGATCAACCCGATGGTGCTGCGGCGCCGGGTCGACGTACGGCTGCGGCACTGGCGCAGTGAGCCGATGTCGGTGGTCGACGCGAACGGGGTCGCGCTGCGGGTGGTGGTGCTCGTGGTGTGGCGGGTCAAGGACACCGCGCGGGCCACGCTCGGCGTCGAGGACCACGAGACGTATCTGCGCGAGTGTGTGGAGGCGGCGATGTCGCGGATGCTCTCGCAGTTGCCGGCCGAGGCGCCGCCCGCGGTCATCAAGGACGTGGCGACCCTGCACAACACGGACGCCGTCGGGGAGGTGCTCACCGGGATGATCGCCGCGGACACCGCGCCGGTCGGCCTGGAGGTGTTCTCGGCGCAGCCGACCCGGATCGAGTACGCCCCCGAGGTCGCGGCCGTGATGCAGCGCCGCCGGATCGCGACGCTGGACGCCCAGCACCGCGACACCGTGCTCACCTCCGTCGTCGACTCCGTCGAGGACACGGTGACCCGGCTGACCATGCGCGGACTGGTCGAACTCGACGACTACGAGCGCAAGGCACTGGTGAAGGACCTGACGGTGGCGTTCTACACGGGGCACAGGGAGGCCTCGCCGTGACGGGGGCCGACGGCGGGGCGGTGACGGGGACGGGCAGCGGGGCGGTGACGGGGACGGGCAGCGGGGCGGTGACGGGGACGGGCAGCGGGGC
Organism: Streptomyces sp. NBC_01450; assembly: GCF_036227505.1. NCBI lineage: Bacteria > Bacillati > Actinomycetota > Actinomycetes > Kitasatosporales > Streptomycetaceae > Streptomyces > Streptomyces sp. NBC_01450. Next base: position 7,084,792 of record NZ_CP109480.1, read on the forward strand.
AGCGGGGCGGTGACGGGGACGGGCGGCGGGGCCGTGGCGGGGACGGACAGCTTGGCGATTGGTCTGGACATGTTCAAGTCGCGGCAATAATCTGGGACTTGGTCTAGACCTGAAAATCGCGCGCACGGCTCACGAGAACCTCCCCCACGTCCTCCAGGAGCGGCAGCATGCGCATACGGACGACCGACATCCACACCACCAGGAAAGCCAAGCTGTACGCCGCTGTCGTGGGCCTCGCCACGGCGGGCACGTTCGTGCTCTCCACCGGCGGAGCCGACGCCCACGGCTACACCGACCAGCCCCTCAGCCGGCAGAAGCTGTGTGCCGCCAACGGGGGCAGCGTCGCGGGCTGCGGCGACATCCAGTGGGAGCCCCAGAGTGTCGAGGGCCCGAAGGGCTTCCCGGCGGCGGGTCCCGCGGACGGCCAGATCTGTTCCGCGAACCACACCAACTTCAGCCAGCTCGACCAGCCCAAGACCCCCTCGGGTGCGGCCTGGCCGACGACCAAGGTCACCGGCGGGCAGAGCTACACCTTCCGCTGGCAGTTCACGGCCGTGCACGCCACGACCGACTTCAAGTACTTCGTCACCAAGTCCGGCTGGAACCAGAACCACGCACTGACCAGGGCGGACCTGAACACCACCCCGTTCCTGACCGTCCCGTACAACGGGCAGCGCCCGCCGTCCACGTTCAGTCACACCGGCACGCTGCCCTCAGGGCTGAGCGGTCATCACGTCATCCTCGGCGTGTGGACGATCGCCGACACCGCGAACGCGTTCTACTCGTGCGCGGACGTCACGTTCTGAGGGCGCCGCGACCGGAAATGTTCTGAGCCTCTCTTGAGGAGCTCGCGCACCCCCCACGGGTAGGTTCCACGCACGTCGACATGACCATGACGGCGTGCGTGGAGCTGTACCGGACAACGGGGGAATGTCATGGACGTCTTCTTCTATGCGGTGCCAGGGCTGATCATGGCTGTTGCCATATCCATGGCGGTCGCGGTGATCCGTCGCTCACTGGACATGAACCGGGCCTGGAGCAGCGGGCTGACCGCCGAGGCGCGCTGTTTGCGGTCCTTCACGACGACCAGCGGTGGCGGGGGCGACACCTCGGTGAGTACGACCCTGCATCACGTGTACGAGTTCAGGGCGCGGGACGGCCGCACGGTCCGCTTCGAGGAGGAGAACGGCCCGGCGACGATCATCGAGGGCGACATCGTCACCGTCCACTACATCGCCGAGCGCCCGGAGAAGGCCACGGCTCACACGCCGAGCCGGGGCAAGCTGGCCGCGGGAACCGTGGGCATCCTGATCTTCTGTACGGTGATCGTCCTCTTCTGCATCGGCTTCATGGTGAGTGTCCACGGGTTCTTCTCGATGTGGGACTCGGCCGGGAGCGGAGGGGACGAGTTCGAGGGCACGGGGCTCCCCTTCTGACGGTGCGTCAATTATCGTGCGCCCCCATGGGGTCCATGAGGCGTACCGTCGCGGAACTCGTACAGGAACGGTGGGGCGACCACCGGCCGGGGCTGTGGTTCGAGGGGCGGGTGCGCAGCCACCACCAGGTGGCCGCGGGCGCCGCGGCGCGGGCGGCGCTCCTCGCCGACCTGCTGCCACCCGGCGCCGAACCGCACGTCGGGGTGCTGCTCGACAACACCCCCGAATATCCGCTCTGGTTGAGCGCGGCGGCCCTCTCCGGTGCCGCCGTCGCCGGGATCAACCCGACCCGGCGCGGCCCCGAACTGGCCCGCGGCATCCTGCACACCGAGTGCCGCGTCCTGGTCACCGAGCGGACCCACCTGCCGCTCCTGGACGGCCTCGAACTGCCCGGCGTACGTGTCCTGGTCACCGACACCGAGGCGTACGAGGAACTCCTCGCGCCGTACGAGGGCGCGAAGCCGGACGCGGCGCCCTCCGTGTCGCCGGACGTCCGACTCCTCCTCTACTTCACCTCCGGCTCGACCGGCGCCCCCAAGGCCGCGATCTGCACCCAGGGCCGGCTGGCGGCCGCCGGACGCTCGCTCGTCGAGCAGTTCGGGGTGCGCCCGGACGACACGCACTACATCTGCATGCCGATGTTCCACGGCAACGCGGTGATCGCCGACTGGGCGCCCGCGCTGGCGGCGGGCGCCGGGATCGCGCTGCGGCGGCGCTTCTCGGCGTCCGGGTTCCTCGCGGACGTACGGGCCTGCGGGGCGACGTACTTCACCTATGTGGGCCGCGCGGTGCAGTACCTGCTGGCCACGCCCGCCCGCGGCGACGACCGCGACAACCCGCTGCGGATGGGGTTCGGGACGGAGGCCGGGGCCGTGGACGCGGCCGCCTTCGAGGAGCGCTTCGGGGTACGGCTGGTGGAGGGGTACGGCTCGTCCGAGGGCGGCGCCGCCATCCAGTGGACGCCCGGCGCCCCGGCGGGCGCGATCGGGCGGGCGGCGCCCCGCGACGACCTCGCGGTGGTCGACCCGCAGACAGTGGCCGAGTGCCCGCCCGCCGTCTTCGCCGAGGACGGAAGGCTCCTCAACGGGGAGGAGGCCATAGGGGAGTTGGTGAACCGCGGACCCAGCCCCTTCGAGGGCTACTGGCGCAACCCCGCCGCGGACGCCGAACGCCGCCGACGAGGGTCCCCCCGCGCGGGCGATGCCGAGAGCGGGCGAGGCTGGTACTGGACCGGGGACCTCTTCTACCGCGACGGCGACGGCTTCCTCTACTTCGCCGGGCGGGCCGACGACCGGCTGCGCGTCGACAGCGAGAACCTCGCCGCCGCGATGATCGAGAACATCCTCGCCCGCCACGAGGACGCCGCCGCCGTGGCGGTGTACGCGGTGCCGGACCCGGTGGCCGGGGACCAGGTGATGGCGGCGATCGCACCGCGCGAGGGAGCCGGATTCGACCCGTCGGCCTTCGCGGCCTTCCTCCTCGACCAGCCCGACCTGGGGACCAAGATGGCACCCCGCTTCGTCCGGATCGTGGCACGGATGCCGGTCACCGCCACCAACAAGATTCACCGGGTGGGGCTGCGCCGCGAGGGCTTCCGCTGTGCCGACCCGGTGTGGTGGCGGCCGCCGGGGGAGTCGGCGTACCGCAGACTGCGCGAGCCGGACATCGACGGGCTGCTGGCCGAGTACCGGGCGCGCGGGCGCGAGAAGTTGCTGCCGGCCGGGTAGGTTCCGGGCGCGCGGACGCGAGAAGTTGTTGCCGACCAGGCAGGTTCCGGGCGCGCTTCCCGCGCGGGGGTGCCCATCGGCCGGAACTTTCGGCGGCCCGGCGGACGTCCCGTCCCAGGGAGTCCCGGAGAAGAGGAATCCCCTCCGTCCCACAGGGGGAGGATGCCCCCGGACACCTGTGCCGTCCGCGCCGAGGAAAGAGGGAACATGCGTCACCTGATCCGGGTCGTGAACATCGCCGGTGCCGCACCGCCATGCGGCGCGTGGGGGCGGGCGGCGGTCCGGGAACGGCTAGTGGCGCGGCACCGGTGACGGCCGAGGGGCGCTACCGCGTCCTGGTCGCCGGCTACTCCGTCTCCTCGTACGGCACCTTCCTCAACATGGTGGCGCTCAACCTGTTCGTCTACGCCACCACCGACAGCGCCCTCGCCATCGGACTGTTCATGGCGGTGCGGCTGGGCGCGGGGTTCCTGGCGGGGACGGTCGCCGGGCGGGTGCAGGCCCGGTTCGGGGTCAAGCCGGTCATGCTGTGGGCCAACATCGCCCAAGTCGTTGTCATGTTCCTGCTGGTAGTGACGCCGGACGGGGGACTGCGGACCGGCGTGCTGTTCACGGTGTCCGCCGTCGTCGGGGCGTGCGGCACCGTGTTCATGGTCGCGCTGCGCAGCTCCATCCCCGACCTGGTCGGCGCGGACCGGCGCGCCTGGGCCAACTCGCTGATGGTGGGCGGGCGTTCGCTGGCGATGGTCGCCGGGTTCGCCTCGTCCGGGGTGGTGGTGCCCTGGCTCGGCTTCACCGCCGCGTTCCTGGTGGACGCGGCGAGCTTCGTGGTGTGCGCGGCGGCGGTCGCGTGGCTGCCGGGCATCGAACGCGCCCCCGAACCCCCGCGGGCGCCCGACGAACCCCGCCGGAAGCACGGAGTGTGGACCGCCATGACAGCGCTGGCCACCGTGCCCGCGCTCGGCCTCATGATGTGTCTGCGCACCGTCGACGCCCTCGGCTCCTCCTCGCACAACGCGGCCCTGCCCGTCTACTCCAGCACGCTCCACCCCGATGACCCGGCCGCGTTCGTCAGCCGCTTCTGGCTGTTCTGGGCGCTGGGCAACGTCCTGGCACAACAGGTCATCCAACGCTGGGCCAAACGCTCCGGACGGGCCGTCGGCGCGCTCGGCTTCGGCCTCGGCACCATCGTCATGTCCTCCGCGTTCATCCTCGGCTTCGCCGGGTTCCCGATGGCGGCGACCGTGCTGATCGCCCTCGTCGCGGGCGCCGCGGACGGGCTCACCGAGGTGTCGTACACCTCGCATCTGCAGACCCTCCCGGAGACCCTGCGCGGCCACGCCTTCGGGCTCACGGCGACGGTCGAGAACCTCGGCTTCGGGCTCGGCATGATCGGGGTGTCGGCGGCCCTCGAATCGTTCTCCGCGTTCACCGTCGTGGCCTGGTCGCACGGCCTCGCCATCGTCGTCGCGGGGATCTACCTGCTCCGGTTGTACGCGGTCCACGGCGCCGGCAAGGAGGGGACGAGCGGTGCGTACGGCAGTCGTCGGGATGGCGCTGAGGTTTCCGGGAGCTGACACCCCCGACGGGTACTGGCGGGACATCCGGGCGGGCGTGACGCACGTACGGCGGTTCACCGACGCCGAGCTGGCGGCGGCCGGGGTCGCCCCCGAGGAGTACGGCGCGCCCGACTTCGTGGCCGCGAGCGCCCCGCTGCCCGGCATCGACGGCTTCGACGCGGCCTTCTTCGGGATGAGCGCCCGCGAGGCCACGGTCACCGATCCGCAGCAGCGGCTGTTCCTGGAGTGCGCGCACCACGCCCTGGAGGACGCGGGGTACGCGCAGCCGCGCGCCGGGGTGCGGATCGGGGTGTGCGGGAGCACCGGCTACCGGCTCTACTCGCTGCACAGCTACCTCGCCAACAACCTGTCGGCGGAGGCGGGTTCGGGCGACTGGCAGCGGCAGAAACAGGCGCAGGTCGGCAACTACCCCGACTTCGCGGCCCCCCGGGCGGCCCACCGGCTCGGCCTGTCGGGCCCGGCCCTGAACGTGGCCACGGCCTGCTCCTCGTCCCTGGTGTCCGTCCATCTCGCCTGCCAGGCCCTGCACTTCGGTGACGCGGACCTCATGGTCGTCGCCTCGGCCGCCCTGCACGTGCCCCAGGTCACCGGGCACCGGCACGTACGCGGCTCGACGATCTCGCGCTCCGGGACCGTTCGCGCCTTCGACGCCGACGCGGACGGCACCGTCGGCGGCAACGGCGTCGCCGCCGTCGTCCTCAAACCGCTGGAGAGGGCGCTCGCCGACGGCGACACCGTGTACGCGGTGATCGCCGGGTCCGCCGTCACCAACGACGGCGCCGACCGGGCCGGGTTCGCCGCGCCGGGCCCCACCGGTCAGCGCGACGCCGTGCTCGGCGCGCTGCGCGCGGCCGGGGTGCCCGCCGACTCCATCGGCTATCTGGAGGCGCACGGCACCGGCACGCTCAAGGGCGACCCGATCGAGTTCGCCGCCCTCACCGAGGCGTTCCGGCTGCACACCGACCGCACCGGCTTCTGCGCGCTGGGCTCCACGAAGTCGGCGATCGGCCATCTGGACAGCGCGGCCGGTCTCGCGGGGCTGATCAAGGCGGTGCTGGTGCTGCGGCACGGGGAGATACCGCCGCTGGTGAACCACACCCGCCCCAACCCGGCCCTGGACGTGACCGGGAGCCCCTTCGTCCTGCCCACCCGCGCGCTGCCCTGGCCCGCCGAGGAGGGCCGCCCGCGCCGGGCCGGGGTGCACTCCATCGGGATGGGCGGCACGAACGCCCACGTGATCCTGGAGGAGGCGCCGACCCCGGCCCCCCGTCCGCCGGATCGCGGGCCGGCCCCGACGCTGCTGCCGCTGTCCGGCCACACGCCCGAGGCGCTCCTCGCCTCCGCACGGGCCTTCCGCGACCACCTCACGGAACACCCCGGGACCGATCCGGCCGACCTGCTCCTCACCACCGCGCTCGGACGACGGCACCTCGAACACCGGCTGGTGGTCACCGCCGCGGCCGGCGCTGCGGCGGCCGCGCTGGACGCCTTCGTACGGGGCGAGGCCGGGGCGTACGCGCACGGCACGGCCGGGCCGGAGGCGGGCGGCGGACCGGTGTTCCTCTTCACCGGCCAGGGCAGCGGGTACGACGGGATGGGCACGGCGCTCGCCGAGCGGTTCCCGGTGGTGGCCCGCACGTTGGAGGAGTGCGCGCGGATCCACCGGGACGAGACGGGGGAGGAGGGGTTCCTCGACCGGTTGCTGGGCGGCGCCGACGGTGGTCCTCCGGAGGGAGCGCGGGCCGGGGCCCCGCAAGGAGCGCGGGCCTGGGGCCCGGGGGGAGTGCGGTCCTGGGACACCGCCTTCGCGCAGCCCGCGCTCTTCGCCCTGCAGGTCGCCCAGGCGCGGCTGTGGCGGCGCTTCGGCGTCGAACCGGTCGCGGTGGCCGGGCACAGCGCCGGGGAGTACGCGGCCCTGTGCGTGGCCGGGGCGCTGACGCTGGAGGACGGACTGCGGCTGGTCTGCAGACGGGGACGGCTGATGCGGGACGGCACCCCGGCCGGGGGCATGCTCGCGGTGTCCGCCGCCGAGGACGTCGTACGGGGGCTGGTCACCGATGTCGACGGCCTCGAACTCGCCGTCGTCAACGGGCCCGGGCAGTACGTCGTGGGCGGACCGCCCGAGGCGGTGGCCGCCGCCCGCGCCCGGCTCGCCGAACGCGGCACACCCGCGGAGCCCCTGCCGGTGGACCGCGCGTTCCACACCGCCCTGCTCGACCCGGTCCTGGCGGACTTCCGGGACGCCTGCGGAAAGGTACGGCTGCGGCCCACCAGGACCGAGTTCGTCAGCGGCGCGGACGGGGTCCGGCACCCGGTGGGCTGGCTGCCGGACGCCGACCACCTCGTACGGGGGACCCGGCGGCCGGTGGACTTCGCCGCCGTACTGCGCACGCTGGAGCGGACACCCGGGCGGCCGGTCCAGCTGGAGATCGGCCCCGACGCGCCCCTCACCGGCCTGGTCCGGCGCGCCCGGCCGGATGCCGCCGCCGTCCCCACCCAGCGCCGTGGCGACCCCGGCCTCGGCACCCTCTGGGCGGCCGTCGCCCGGCTGCACTGCGCGGGCCACCGGCTCGACTGGGCGGCCCTGCTCGACGGCTGCGACGCCCGCCGGATCCCGTTGCCGCCCTATCCCTTCCAGCACCGGTCGTACTGGACCGGACCGCCGCCCACCCCCTTGGCCGACGACCGCAGGACGGAGGACGGCATGACCGAACAGACCGAACAGGACGCGCAGACCGAACAGGCCGTACTGGAACGGGTGGTGATGCTCAGCGCACGTCATCTCGGATACACGCCCGAGGAGATCACGGCGGAGCGGACGTTCGTCGGGCTCGGCGCGGACTCGCTCCAACTCATCAGTATGGTGCGGCAGTTGGAGGCCGAGTTCGGAGTGGAGATCGGGATGCGGGAGATCCTGGAGGAGGCGGGGACCCCACGGCTCGCGGCCCGGTTGATCACGGAGCGGACGGGGCAAGGGGCGTCGGCCTCCACAGGCGTCACTCCGGACGACGAGCCCGTGCGCGCCGCCGCCGACGAGGAGCCCGTCCACGCCCCCCGTACCGAGGAGCCCGGCTACGCCACCCGTGCCGAGGTCGAGGAACTCGCCCGCCAGATACGTCAACTCGCCGAGACCCAGACCAGAATGCTCGGTCAGCTCTCCGAGGCCGTGGCCCTGCTCGCCGAGGGCAGCAAGGCGGTCGGGGGATGACCACGGCACAGATCAGCCCCGAGTCGCGGGCGAGCGCCGAGGCCGTCGCCCGAACCGCCGCCGTCTCCGGACGGCTCGACGAACTCCTGGCGGTGGCCCGTCACCCCGCCGAGCCGCCCGCCGGGCAACCCGCCGAGCCACCCCTCCACCACGGCCCCCATGTCACCCTCCCCCCTGACTCCGGCATGTCCGGCACCGGTGCGAGCGAGGCCCAGCGGGCCCACGCCGACGGCCTGGTCCGGCGCTTCACCGAGCGGACCCGGGCGTCGAAGGAGCTGGCGCAGCGGCACCGGAGGGTGCTGGCGGACAGCCGGGCCGTGGTCGGCTTCCGGCGGGCGACGAAGGAGATGCAGTACCCGATCGCGGCCCGCTCGGCGCACGGCGCCCGGCTGACGGACGTCGACGGCAACGACTACACCGACATCACCATGGGCTTCGGCGCGCTGCTGCTCGGCCACGAGCCCGCGCCGGTCACGGAGGCCGTCCGCCGGCACCTCGCCGGCGGACTCCGCCTCGGCCCGCGCTCCGAGGACACGGGCGCGGCCGCCGAACTGCTCGCGGAACTCACCGGCATGGAGCGGGTGGCGTTCGCGAACTCCGGCACCGAGGCCAACTCCGCCGCCCTGCGGCTCGCCCGCGCGGCCACCGGACGCGACCGCGTGGTCATGTTCCGCGGCTCCTACCACGGCCACATCGACTCGGTCCTCGGCCGCCCCGGCCCCGACGGCCGCCACGCCGTCCCCGTCTCGCGCGGCGTCCCCGCGAGCGCGGTGTCCGAACTCCTCGTCCTCGAATACGGCAGCCAGGAGAGCCTGGACGTCATCGACGAACTCGGCGACACGATCGCCGCGGTCCTCGTCGAACCGGTCCAGTGCCGCAACCCCGCCCTGCGTCCCGTGGCGTTCCTGCGCACCCTGCGGGAGCTGACCGCCCGCCGCGGAATCGTCCTCCTCTTCGACGAGATGCTCACCGGCCTGCGGCCCCACCCCCGCGGCGCCCAGCACCACTACGGCGTCGTGCCCGACCTCGCCACCTACGGCAAGGCCCTCGGCAGCGGTCACCCCATCGGCGCGATCGCGGGCCGCGCCGACCTCATGGACGGCGTCGACGGCGGCTTCTGGCGGTACGGCGACGACAGCCGCCCGACGCGCGACACGACCTTCTTCGGCGGTACGTACATCCAGCACCCCCTGTCGATGGCCGCCGCCCGCGCGGTCCTCACCCACCTCAAGGAGCGGGGCCCGGGGCTCCAGCAGACGCTGAACGCCCGCACCGACGCGCTCGCCGCCGACCTCGACGACTTCTTCCGCGCCGAGGAATTGCCGCTGGAAACGGCCCACTTCGGGTCCATGTTCCGCTTCACCCACCGCGCCGACATGGAGCTGCTCTACCACCACCTCCTCCTGCGCGGGATCTACGTCTGGGAGTGGCGCTCCTTCTACCTCTCCACCGCGCACACCGACACCGACGTCGAACGGATCGCGGACGCGGTGAAGGACTCGCTGCGGGAGCTGCGCGCGGGCGGCTACTTCCCGACGGCGGCCCGACGCGGCCGTGGCCACAGCCGAGGCGAGGCCGCCGAGCGCCCCGCTCCCGACTTCGGCGTCTACTTCTTCGGCGACCACCCCGACGGCGAGGACAGCGCGCAGGCCTACGAACGGCTGATCGAGACCGCACGCTTCGCCGACACCCACGACTTCAGCACGCTCTGGCTCCCCGAACGCCACTTCCACTCCTTCGGCGGCCTCTTCCCCAACCCGTCCGTGCTGGCCGCCGCGCTCGCCCGGGAGACCCGCCGCATCCGTCTGCACGCGGGCTCGGTGGTCCTTCCGCTGCACGACCCCGTGCGGATCGCCGAGGAGTGGGCGGTGGCTGACAACCTCTCCGGCGGCCGGGTCGGCATCGGCTGCGCGAGCGGCTGGCACGCGAGCGACTTCGCCCTCCACCCCGACCGCTTCACCGACCGCACCGAGATCGCCTTCCAGCACCTGGAGGACGTACGGCGGTTGTGGCGCGGGGAGAGCGTGCCGCGCCACACCGGCGAAGGGCACCCCATCGACGTACGCCCGCACCCGCGGCCCGTGCAGGAGCTGCCGCCGATGTATCTGGCGACGTCAGGGCGGCGTGCCTCGTACGAGGAGGCGGCCCGCCGCGACCTCGGGATCGTCACCAACCTCATGAACCAGACGGTCGAGCAGCTCGCGGCGAACATCCGCCACTACCGGCGCACCCGCGCCGAGAGCGGCCTCGACCCCGAAACGGGCCGTGTCACCGTCCTGCTCCACACCCACCTCGCCGAGGACCACGCCGCCGCCCGGGCCGCCGCACGCGAGCCGATGAGCCGCTATCTGCGCTCCTCCCTCCAGATGCGTTCCGCCGCGAGCGCCCTCGGGGGCCGCCCCGAGGACGTGGCCGACGCGAGCGAGGCCGACCTCGCCTACCTCTTCGACCGCGCCTACGACCGCTACTGCGACCAACGGGCCCTCATCGGATCCCCGGACACCTGCGCGGCCACCGTCGACGCGCTGCGGGCCGCGGGCGTCGACGAGATCGCCGCCCTGGTCGACTTCGGGCTGCCGCCGGAGGAGATGGAGGCGGGCCTGGAGCAGCTGGACGTACTGCGCCGCCGCTACCACGAGCCCCCGAAGGAGCCGAAAGAGCGGCGGGCTCCCGCGACCCCGGCCCAGCGCCGCCTCTGGCTCGCCGCCACGCTGATCGCCGATCCGGCCGCGTACAACGAGATCCAGGGCGTACGGCTGCGGGGTCCGCTGGACGTCGAGGCGCTGCGGACCGCCGTGGACGGCCTCGTCCGCCGCCACGACGGTCTGCGGACCGTGTTCGTGGCCGGGGGAGACGGGGTCTTCCAGGTCGTACGGGAGGACCGGGACCGGGATCGGGATCGGGATCGGGCAGGTCCGGCACTGGCCGTCGACGACGTCCGGGGGCGGGACGCCGACGAGGTGATCCGGGCCGCCTTGCGGGAGGAGAGCACCCGGGCCTACGACCTCGCGGCGGGGCCGCTGTTCACGCCCCGGCTGCTGCGGCTCGCCGACGACGACCACGCGCTGATCCTCGGCATGCACCACCTCGTCACCGACGGCCACTCCGCCGGGCTGGTCGCCGCCGACCTCGGCGAGCTCTACCGGGCGGCGGTGGAGGGACGCGCGCCCCGGTTCGAGCGCGCCGCCGGGAGCACGCTCGACGCGGCGGCGGCCACCGGGGGAGCGGACGACCTGGACTGGTGGCGCGCCCACCTCCGGGACGGGCCGGGCGCGCCCGCGCTGCCCACGGACCGGCCGCGCACCCGTACCGTCGCCGGACGCGGCGGCGCCGTGGGGCTGCGGCTCGGCCCGGAGCGGGCGGGGCGGCTGCGGGAGTGGAGCGGGCGGCAGGGAGTCACCCTGTTCGCGACGCTGCTCACCGCCTGGCGGATCGTGCTGCGCCAGTACGCCGGACAGGACGACTTCGTCATCGGGTCCACCTTCGGCCGCCGCACCCCCGAGACGTGGGACACCGTCGGCTTCCACGTCTCCCTGCTGCCCCTGCGCGGGACCCTGACCGACGCCACGACACTCACCGACGCCCTACGCGCCACCCGGGACACGCTCTTCGCCGCCGACGCCCGCCAACACGTCGACGTGGACGCCCTGTTGGCGTCCCGCCACCCCGACCCGGGCAACCCGCGCCCCCTCGTCACGGTCTCCGCCGACCTCGACACCGCGCCCCTGACCGCCCTCGCCCTGCCGGGCCTGCGCGCCGAACCCCTCGACGGCGGCACCGAGTCCGCCCCCCTCGAACTCGCCCTCATGGCCACCCGGCGCCCCGACGGGGACCTCGACCTGCGGATCCGTTACGACGCCGACCTGTTCGACGAGAAGACGGCGCGCGGGTGCCTGGACCGGCTGGAGGACGTGCTGACCGCCATGACGGCGGGCGCCGCGGCGACGGTCGGCGACCTGACGCCGGGGTCCGTCGCCCCGGGCACACCCGTCACTCCCGACAGCGCGCACCGCCTGCGTACCCTCTGGCAGCACACCCTCGGCCCCGTCGGCGATCTCACCCCGGACGCCAACTTCTTCGAACTCGGAGGGAATTCGATCGGCGCGATCAGGCTGGTGAACCGGGTCCGGGACAGCTTCGGCGTGGAATACCCCTTGGCGGACTTCTTCGCCGACGCCACGCTGGGGGCGATGACCGCCCGGCTCGCGCCACCCCGGGGCGTGACCGTGGTGGACACGGCGCCCGTCAGCGACCAGCAGGCCCGCATGATCGCGGGCGTCCTGGGCATGCCCCGCCCCGAGGTGTGGAACATCCCGACCCGGATCCGTTTCACCGGCCCCCTGGACGTGGCCGCCCTGCGCACGGCGGTGGCCGGACTGCTCGACCGGCACCACGGTCTGCGATGCCGCTTCGTACCGGGAGACGGCCGGCCGGTCCCGTCGTCCGCCCCCGACGACGGGACCGGCTGGCGGCAGGAGGTTCTCGACGTGCCGCCCCCGGCGCTTCCCGTCGAGGACCTCACCGGCATCGCGGACGAGTCCGAACGGCTCACGCACACTGAGGAGTTGTGCCGCGCGGCGGCCGCCACGCCCATCGCGCTCACCGAACCCGTCCTGCCCGTCCTGCGGCTGCTGCGCGAAGCGCCCGACCGGTGGACGCTGATGTTCGTCGTGCACCACATCTGCGTCGACGGCTGGGCCCTCTCCCTCCTCCTGGACGAGCTCACCGCCCTCTACACGGCAGCCGCCACCGGCCGCCCGCACGGTCTGCCCGAGCCTGCGGCGCAGTGCACGGACTACGCCCGCTGGCAGCGCGCGCACGCCGACCCCGCCGAGGAGGCCCGCAGGACGGCGTACTGGACCCGGTACCTGGAGGGGATCCCGGCCACGGTCGAGATCCCCGGCGACCGGCCCCGGCCCGCCGTGCCGAGCGGGCGCGGCGACACCCTGCGCGGCACCGCGTCGGGCGAACTGCGCAGGGCCGTCGAAGAGTTGGCGGCGGCTCGGCACACCACACCTTTCGGGGTCGCGGCCACGGCGCTCGGCGTGCTGGTCGCCCGCCGGTCCGGGGTGCGGGACATCGCGATGGGCACGCCGTACGCCCACCGCGAGCGCAGCGCGTTCGAGTCGATGGTCGCGCTGACGTCGACCGGCGTGGTCGTCCGGGTGACGCCCGACCCGGACGAGACGCGCGGCGCCCTCGTGCGGCGCACCGGTGCCGGCGCCCTGGAGGCGACGGCGCACGTCCTGCCGACCGCGCGGATCGTGCGCGCCCTGCGCGAGAGCGGCGCACGCGCGGTGCCCGAGCGCTTCCCGCTGACCATCGCCTTCCAGAACTCCCTGGACACGGACATCGAGATCCCCGGACTCGACGTCGAGGTCGACGACCTCGCCCCGCCCGTGTCCCGCGGTGACCTCTCCTTCGGTCTCGCCCCGCGCCGCGACCCGGCCAAGGGCTACCGCACCTTCCTGGAGTACTCCGCCGATCTGTGGGACCCCGCCACGGCTCAGGAGCTGCTCGACGACTGGCAGGCCGTCCTCGCCGAACTGTGCACTCGGCCGGACGCGCCCGTCGCCCCACTCCTCAACCCTCTACAGCCCCTCCGAAAGGCGTGAGCGCCCATGTCCCCCACACATGACCGCAGTCACAGCGACGATCTGCTCTCCTTCGTCCGCTCCAGCCCCTCGCCCTACCACGTCGTCGCGAACGCGGCCCAGCGCCTGGAGAAGGCGGGCTTCCAGGAGCTGCGCGAGACGGACGACTGGACGGCCGGTGCCGAGGGCGGCCGGTACGTCGTCCGCGCCGGAGCGCTGCTCGCCTGGTACGTCCCCGCGGGCGCCCCGGCACGCACCCCGTTCCGGATCGTCGGCGCCCACACCGACTCCCCGAACCTGCGGATCAAGCCCGAGCCCGACACCGGCTCCGCGGGCTGGCGGCAGATCGCCGTGGAGATCTACGGCGGCGTCCCCCACAACACCTGGCTCGACCGCGACCTCGGCATCTCGGGCCGGCTGACACTGCGCGACGGATCCAGCCGCCTCGTCTGCGTCGACCAGCCACTGCTGCGCGTACCCCAGCTCGCCATCCACCTCGACCGCGGCGTCAACGAAGGTGTCGCGCTCGACGCGCAGCAGCACATGACCCCGCTGTGGGGCCTCGGTCCCACCCGGCCCGGCGCCCTGCTCGCCCGGGTCGCCGCCGAGGCCGACACCGACGTCGCCGAGGTCCTCGGCTGGGACCTGATGCTGCACGACATCCAGCCGCCCGGCTATCTCGGCGCCGACGAGGAGTTCCTTGTCTCACCGCGCCTGGACAACCAGATCTCCGTGCACGCGGGCGTCACCGCGCTGGTCGCCGCTGCCACCGCCGCCCGGCCGCCCGCCCACATCCCGGTGCTCGCCGCCTTCGACCACGAGGAGGTCGGCAGCGGCTCCCAGTCGGGCGCTCAAGGCCCCCTGCTGGAGCGGGTGCTCGGCCGGTCCGTCGCCGCGCGCGGCGGCAGCGCCGAGGACTTCAACCGGGCCCTCGCCGGCGCCTTCTGCGTCTCCGCCGACATGTCGCACGCCGTGCACCCCAACTACGCCGAACGCCACGACCCGGACCACCACCCCCTCCCCAACGGCGGCCCCGTCGTCAAGGTCAACGTCAACCAGCGGTACGCCACCGACGGCACCGGAGTCGCCGCCTTCGCCGCGGCCTGCGAGCGCGCCGAGGTGCCCTGGCAGCCGTTCGTCTCCCACAACGCCATGCCGTGCGGCACCTCGATCGGCCCGATCACCGCGGCCCGGCTGGGAGTCGCCACCGTCGACGTGGGCGTACCGGGGCTGTCGATGCACTCCGCGCGGGAGCTGTGCGGGGCGCAGGACCCCGGTCTGCTGGCCCGGGTCCTCACCGAGTTCGTCACCACGGGCTGAGCCCCAGTCCCTTTGCCCCAGCCCCTTTGTGCCCAGCCCCTTTGTACCCAGCCCCTTTGTGTCCAGCCCCTTTGTCCCCGGAACCGAGACTCGGGAGCGATGTCAGCAGTGGAAGAGACCCACCTCGTCTGTCTGCCCTTCGCCGGGGCGGGCGCGTCCTTCTTCACACCGTGGCAGGACCGGGCGCCGGAGGGACTGCACGTCCTGCCGGTGCGACTCCCGGGCCGCGAGGAGCGGTTCGTGGAGGAGCCCCACACGGACGCGGTACGGGCGGCCGCCGAGGCGCACACCCAGGTGACCCGGCAGCTCCCGGAGGGCGCGCGGGTGGCGGTGTTCGGGCACAGCCTCGGCGCGGTGCTCGGCTTCGAGCTGGCGCACCGGCTGGAGGCCGAGCCCGGCGTCCGCCTCGACGCCCTCGTCGTCAGCGGCGCGCCGGGCCCGTGGAGCGGCCGCGCGGACCGGGCGAGCGGTCTGCCCGACGCGGAGTTCCTGGCCCGGGTGCGCACCTTCGCGGGGTACGCGCACCCGGCCCTGGAGCACCCGGAGATGCGCGAGCTGCTGCTCCCGCTGCTGCGGGCCGACGTACGGATGCACGAGACGTACCGGCCCGCCTCCGACCGCCCGCTCGCCGCCCCGGTCCTCGCCCTGCGCGGCCGCGACGACGAGCTGGTGAGCGCGGCCGAGGCCGCCAAGTGGTCCCGCGCCACCGCCGGGAAGCTCACCACGGCGGAGCTGGACGGCGGTCACATGTACCTGACGGAGAACCCGGGCGCCCTCCTGCGCCTGATCGGGGCCGAACTCCGTGCCGGACGCGCCCGGTGAGCGCGGTGAGCCCGAGCAGCCCCAGGCTCTCGGACAAGGTCGCCCTCGTCACCGGCGCGGCCCGCGGCATCGGCCGGGCGACCGCCGTCGCCTTCGCCCGCGAGGGCGCCGACCTGATACTCCTGGACATCGCGGCGGACCTCCCGGGTGTGCCGTACCCGCTGGGCTCCGAGAGCCAGTTGGCGCACACGGCGGAGCTCTGCCGGGAGACGGGCGCCGCCGTCCGTACGGCCCGGGTCGACGTACGGGACCTGGTGGCGGTGGAGGCGGCGGTGAAGGAGACGACGGCCCGCTTCGGACGGCTCGACGTCCTGGTCAACAACGCCGGGATCGCCGCCCCCTCAGGCCGGGCCGCCCACGAGATCGAGGAGCACGAGTGGCAGCTGATGCTGGACGTGGACCTCTCCGGAGCCTGGCGCACGATCCGCGCGGCGGGCGCCCACATGACCGCGCGGGGAGCCGGCTCGATCATCAACATCGCCTCCACGGCCGGGCTGGTCGGCTACCGCCACTTCGCCGGGTACGTCGCCGCCAAGCACGGCCTGATCGGCCTGACCAAGGCGGTCGCCCTCGACTACGCGCCCCGCCGGGTCCGCGTCAACGCCATCTGCCCCGGCTCGGTCCGCGACGACCCCCGCGTGGAGGGCCGGATGCTCGCCGAGATCGCCCGCGCCCTGGACGTGCCGGTCGCCGAGCACGAGCGGACCTTCGTCCAGGCCCAGCCCATGAACGCCCTCGTCGAACCGGACGACGTCGCCACCGCCGCCCTCTGGCTCGCCTCCGACGAGTCCCGCCAGGTGACCGGCACCGTCGTCACGGTCGACGGAGGCTTCTCGGCCCGTTAGCCACACGGTTGGAGACCGAACGTGACGTGTCACGCCCTCGCCGCGAGCCTTCCCGGGGCCGTCGATCCCGGGCCCGTCCTGGACGCGGCCGTACGTGGCTGGTGGCCCGAACTGTCCGAGCGGTGGCCGGTGTTGTGGAGCGACTCCGTGCCCACACGATTCGCCGCACACCGGCTGCGGGCCGAACTCCACCGGCCGGTCGACCCAGCGGGCCCGGCGTTCCGCGCGGTCCTGCTGCGGTACGAGGACGAGGGCGCGGGATGTGAGGACGGGGGCGCCCACCTGGTGCTGGTGGCCCACCACGCCGTGCTGACCCCGGCCGCGCTGCGGGACATAGCCCACGTCCTGCTCGGTCGCCGCCCCGCCGCCGAAGTGACCGTTCCCCTCGGCGGCCACGAGCCCCCGAAAGGCCCGCACCGGCCCCGTGTCGACTGGGCGACGGGCGACGCGGGCGCAGGCGACCGTACGGGCGTGGTCACCGTGCCGGTACCGGCCGGGGCCCCCGCCGCCGCCCTGGTCCTCGCCCGCTACGAACACCGCGACCCGGGGGACGGCCTGCCCGCCTACGCCACGGTCCTCGAGGACCCGGGCCCGATGGACCCCGCCTTCAGTCACCGACTCGCCTTCCAGTCGGCCCCCTTCCCGCTGACCCTCGTCCCGCGCGGGACCACGGTCGAACTGCACCACCAGCTCCGGCACATCGACGACGCCTGCGCCAGGGCCTTCGCCCGTCACCTCACCCATGTGCACGGTCAGCTGGGCCGGGTCCCCCTCGCGGAGATCGAGCTGATCCCCCGCGAGGAGGCCGAGCGCCTGCTCGCACCCCCCGCCGGAAAACCCCGGCCCGACGACCCCACCCGTATCGCCCCCACCCGTGTCGGTACCGCCCGTATCGATTCCACCCGTATCGACACCGCCTTCGACGCCCGCGCCGACCGCCACCCCGACGCCCCCGCCCTCACCCACGACGGCACCACGACGACGTACGGAGCGCTGCGCGAGCGTGCCGAGCGGCTGGCCGCCGGGCTGCGCGCCGCCGGGGTGCGCCCCGGTGACCGGGTCGGCATCCGGCTGGAGCGTGGCGCCGACCTGGTGGCGACGATGCTCGCGGTGCTGAAGGCGGGCGCGGCGTATGTACCGATGGATCCGGCGCACCCCGAGGAGCGCCTCGACCGCACGGCACGCGACGCGGGCGTACGGCTGGTCGTCCGGGACACCGCGCCCTACCTGGGTGCGGCCACGCGGATCGACCGGCTGAGGCAGGGCACCGGGCAGGATCCCGCCTACGTCATCCACACCTCCGGTTCGACCGGCCGCCCCAAGGGGGTCGTCGTCCCCCACACCAACGTCCTCGCCCTTCTCGACGCCACCCGCGAGGACTTCGCCCTCACCGCCGACGACACCTGGACGTTCTTCCACTCCAGCGCCTTCGACTTCTCGGTGTGGGAGATCTGGGGCGCCCTGCTGACCGGCGCCCGGCTGGTGGTCGTGGACCACTGGATGGCGCGCTCGCCGGAGGACTTCCACGCGCTGCTGGTACGGGAGTCGGTGACCGTCCTCAGCCAGACACCGTCGGCCTTCGGGCAGTTGCGGGCGGTCGACCGGAGCGCGAAGGAACGGCTGTCGGTGCGGCTGGTGGTGCTGGGCGGGGAGGCGCTGGACACCCGGCCCCTGCTCGGCTGGTTCGACCGCCACCCGGAGGACCGCTGCCGGCTGGTCAACATGTACGGGATCACGGAGACCACCGTCCACGTCACCGCCGCCACCGTCACCCGGCGCGGGGCCCTGGCCGCCTCCCGCTCGGTGGGCCGCCCGCTGCCCGGCTGGACGGTGTCGGTGCGCGACGAGCGGGGCCGCCCGCTGCCGACGGGCGCGGCGGGGGAGATCTGGGTGGGCGGGGCCGGACTCGCCCTCGGATATCTGGGGCGGCCCGAGCTGACGGCGGAGCGGTTCGTGACCGATCCCCACCGCCCTGGTCGCTGGTACCGCAGCGGTGACCTGGGGCGGCTGCGTGCCGACGGTTCACTGGAGCACCTGGGGCGGATCGACAGCCAGGTGAAGGTGCGCGGGTACCGGATCGAGTTGGACGAGATCCGGGCGGCGCTGCTGGAGGATCCGGTGGTCACGGCGGCGGCGGTGGTGCTGAGCGGGGACGCCTTCGAGGATGCGGCCGGGGTGCGGATCGACGCGTATGTGGTGGCCGACGGGGACATCGGCGATGTACGCCGTCGGGCCGCGCGGCTGCTGCCCGACCACATGCTGCCGGCGACCGTCACCGCCGTGGCCGCGCTGCCGCTGACCCCGAACGGCAAGCTGGACCGCGACCGCCTGCCGGCACCGCAGCCCGCGAAGCAGGCACCCGAGCCCGCGAAGCCGGTGCCGGTGGCCGTGTCCGCGTCCCCGGGAGACCTGGTGACGGTCCTCACCGGAGTCTGGGAGGAGGTCCTCGGTGTCCCCGTCGGCCCGGACGACAACTTCTTCGAGCTCGGTGGGAACTCCCTCTACGCGATCCGCGTCGGCACCGCCCTGCGCGAGCGGGGCCTGCCCGCGCTCCCCATGCGGCTGCTCTACACGCATCCGACGGTCCGTGCCCTGTCGGGGGCCATGGGAGACGAATGAAGGCCCCTCACCGTGGTGAAGGGCCTTCTCATGTGCGCCGCCAGGGACTCGAACCCCGGACCCGCTGATTAAGAGTCAGCTGCTCTAACCAACTGAGCTAGCGGCGCGTGACTCTCGCCTCCCGCTCCCGCGGTCGGCGACAAAAGAAATACTACCTGGTCCGGACGGGTGCTCTCGACCACCCGGGACCCGGTCCGAAAGGGCCGGGTCCAGGACCGGTCCTAGATGGCGAGGGACAGCAGTACGGGGGTGGCTTCGCGGTTGAGGGTGTCCGCGGCGCGGCGCAGACGGTGGGCGTGTTCGACCGGGAGGGAGAGGGCGAGGCAGCCGACCGAGGAGCCCGCGGTGATGGGGACGGCCGCGCAGACCGTGCCGATCGCGTACTCCTGGAGGTCGAGCACCGGCACCGTGGCCGGCTGGGCGTCGAGCCGGGACAGCAACAGCCGCTCGTTGGTGATGGTCCGCGAGGTGAGGCGGGCCATCTTGTGGCGGGAGAGGTGATCGCGCCGGGCGTTCAGGTCGAGCTGGCCGAGGAGACTCTTGCCGACCGCGCTGGCGTGCGCCGAGGAACGGAAGTCGACCCATTCGTTGACCGCGGGGGTCGCCGGGCCCTCGGCGCACTGGGTGACGTGCACCTCGCCGTCGATGTAGCGGCTGAGGTAGATCGCGGCGCCGACCGAGTCGCGCAGCCGGTCGATGGTCTGCTGGAGTTTCTCGCGCAGCGCCTGGTCGCGGCCGTGGGCGGAGCCCAGCCGGCCGAGGGCAGCGCCGGCGACGTAAGCGCCGTCGGTGACCTGCTCGACGTATCCCTCCCGGCGCAGCATCCGCAGCAGCGCGGTCAGGCGCTCCGTGCCGAGGCCCGTCTGACGGGCCAGCTCGACATCGGTGACGCCGGTGGAGTACCGGGACACCGTCTCCAGGACGCGCAGAGCGCCCTGGGCCGAGTGGTACGGCGCGGTCGGCTCGTTCATCAGCGCCACGGTTTCCCCCTGCGCTTTTTGGGCCATCGATCCGGACAGCTGAGCTCCTCCACGATAACTGTCAAACGCTCGGTGGGGAGGGGGTGTTGGCGAGAAAGTCGGTGCGCTCCGGTTCGCTCAGCAGGAGCGCGGCACTCTGGCATATGCCGAGGTCATGGCTCGGTGGGCATGCCACGCGGTCCGGACCTCGCACCTTGTCGCGTTCACTGCTTGTAGTCACAGCACCGCGCTGAGGAATTCCCGGGTCCTCTCGTGCTCCGGATCGGAGAAGATGCGATCGGGCGAACCGGACTCGATGACATGGCCGGAATCGAACATCAGGACCTGGTCCGAGATGTCGCGGGCGAAATTCATCTCGTGGGTCACACAGAGCATGGTGATGTCGGTGGTGTGCGCGATGTCACGGAGGACGTCGAGGACGCCCGCGACCAGCTCGGGGTCGAGCGCGGACGTCACCTCGTCCAGAAGCAGCACCCGCGGCCGCATCGCCAGCGCCCGCGCGATCGCCACCCGCTGCTGCTGTCCGCCCGACAACTGGCTCGGATAGGCGGCGCACTTGTCCGCGAGCCCCACCAGCTCCAGCAGCTCCCGGGCCCGCGCCTCGGCCTCGTCCCCGGACAGCCCGAGGACGGTGACCGGTGCCTCGGTGATGTTGCGGAGCACCTTCATGTTCGGGAAGAGGTTGAACTGCTGGAAGACCATCCCGATCTTCTTGCGGACCTCCCGGATCCGCTTCTCGGGGGCCGGGTGGAGCCGCTCCCCGGCGACCGTGATCGTGCCCTCGTCGGGCTTGGTCAGGGTCATCAGCAACCGCAGGATCGTCGTCTTGCCGGAGCCGGACGGGCCGATCAGCGTGACGTGCTTGCCGGAGTCGACACGGAAGTCGAGGCCGTCGAGGACGGTGTTGTCCCCGAAGCGCTTGGTGACCTTGTCGAAACGGATCAGCTCGCCGCCGTCCACCGGCGGATCGGTGTGCGTGTCGGGGTCTTTCATCAGGGGGGTGTCAGCGGACAAGACGTCGCTCCAGGGCTCGCAGAAGGAGGGAAGCGGGACAGGAAATGAGGATGAAGGCCACGCCGATGACCGTGAGCGGCTCGGTGAACCGGAAGTGCTCCTGCGAGTACAGCCGCGCCTCACCGAGCATCTCCAGCACGGTGATCGCCATCAGCATCGGGGTGTCCTTGAGCATCGAGATGACGTAGTTGCCGAGCGCGGGCACCACCCGGCGGATCGCCTGCGGCAGGATCACCGCGGTCCAGGTGCGCCACGGCGGCAGGTTGAGCGCCGTGGCCGCTTCCCACTGGCCGGCCGGCACGCCCTCGATGCCGGCCCGGTAGACCTGCATCGTGTACGTCGAGTAGTGCAGCCCGATCGCGACGACACCGGTGGTCAGCGCGGAGAACGTGATGTTCCACTCGGGCAGCACGTAGAAGAGGAAGAACAGCTGCACCAGCAGCGGGGTGTTGCGGATGAACTCCGTGACGACCCCTACCGGCCAGCGCACCCAGCGGCTGGGCGTGCGCATCAGCAGGGCCCACACGAGACCCAGGGCGAAGGAGATCACCGAGCCGAGGGCCAGCGCCCGCAGGGTGACCAGCAGTCCGTCCCGGAAGTGCGGCATGAAGTCGCGTACCGCGCCCCAGTCCCAGTTCACGAGGCACCTCCCGTCGCGCCGACGCCGGTGGCTTCCGCGCGCCGAGGTGTGGTCCTGGCGGGCTCCGGCGCCTTGCCGATCCCGGCCTTCAGCCGCCGCTCCAGCGCGCGCATCAGCCGGGTGATCACGAAGGCGATCGCGAAGTAGATCAGCAGGACGTACGCGTAGATCTCCGCGCTCTGCTGGAGGGCGAGCCGCACGAGGTTGCCGCTGAACGCCAGATCGCCCATGCCCATGATCGACACCAGGGCCGTGCCCTTGAGCAGCTCGACCAGCAGGTTGCAGAAGGAGGGGATCATCTCGGGCACCGCCTGCGGCAGCAGGATCAGCCGCATCCGCTGCCAGGGCGTGAAGCTGAGCGCGATGCCGCCCTCGCGCTGGGCGGGGTCGACGGCGTTCAGGGCGCCGCGCACGATCTCACTGCCGTACGCCCCGTAGGTCAGCCCCAGCGCCAGCGTGCCCGCCCACATCGGGACGAGCTGCCAGCCGAACGCGAGGGGCAGCACGAAGTACACCCAGAAGATCATGATCAGCGCGGAGGTGCCGCGGAACACCTCGGTGTAGCAGCCCGCGAGGAAGCGGACGATCCACCGCCGCGAGGTGCGCGCGACACCGACGGCGAACGACACGGCCCCGGCCACCAGCGCGCTGAGGAACAGCAGCTGGACGGTGACCCAGACACCTTCGAGTACGAGTTCCCAGAGTCCCGAGGTCATCCGCCGCAGAGCTCCTTCGCGGTCATGTCGGTCATCTCGGCCCGGGTGAACCCGAAGGGCCGCAGGATGCGGAACAACTCCCCGCCGGCCTTCAGCTTCCTCAGTTCCACGTTGAAGGCGTCGCGCAGCCGCGTCTCGGCGGAACGGAACGCGAAGCCGCCGCCGTCGACGTGCGGTCTGCCCTTCACCAGGGGCGCGAACGGCTTCGTGCTCTCGGCCTTGCGGGACTTCCTGGCCACCTCGCGGGTGGTCAGCGCGGTCCCGGCGAAGACGTCGACACGCCCCGCCTCGACCGCGTTCAGCCCGGCCACCTGATCCGGCACGATCAGGATGTCGCTCTCCTTGGACCCCGCCTCGACGGCGTGCTGGATCTGGGCGTACCCGGTGCCGGTCGCGAACCTGGCCTTCTTCGCCACGACGTTCTTGTAGTCGTGCAGGCCCTTCGGGTTGCCCTTGCGCACGACGAAGGCGTCCAGCATCTGGTAGTCCGGGTCGGCGAAGACGACCTGTCGGCAGCGTTCCGGGTTGATGTACATCCCCGCGGACACGACGTCGAACTGCTGCGAGTCGAGCCCGGGAATGAGCGAGCCGAACTCGGTCGGCACGGGCTGCACCCGGTCGATGCCCAGCCGTTTGAAGATCACCTTGGCGAGTTCGGGCGCCTCGCCGGTCAGTTCACCGTTCTTGTCGATGTAGCCGAACGGGATCTCACCGGCTATGCCCAGCCGTACGACGCCCTGGGCCTTGAGCCGGTCGAGGAGATCACCGCCGTTGTCGGACGCGGTGGCGACCCGGGTGCAGCCGGCGGCGCCCAGCGCGCCGACGGCACCGAGCGCGGAGACACCCGCGAGCAGCGACCGCCGACTCGGACTTCGTTTCGCCGCGTCGGTCCCGTCATTCCCGTCATTCCTGAGTGGTGGAGCCATGGCCGCGCGGCTACCCGAGAGCATGCGAAGTATTCGGATCGATTTCGGCCCCGTACGACGTCGAGTGATGTCGAGGCGCCCTTGACTCCGGGGAGACCATGGAACGCATGGCGGATCGATTCATCGAGATCTCGCTGGTCAAGCGATGGGTCCACTGCACGGCGAAAATGCTCGACGACCGGGCGCCGGTCACCTGCGCGGCGGTGTGGGACGCGCTTCCCCTGGGCGGCGACGTCTACCACGCGAAGTACGCGCGCAATGAGATCTACGCCCTTTTCCCGCCTTTCGCGAAATCGGAGCCACCGCTGGAAAATCCGACCGTCACCCCCATTGCCGGAGACCTCTGCCATTTCGCCTTCGCGGGCACGGAACTGGGCACCAAGGCCTACGGCTACGACACCGACGTACGCCCCGGCACCACGGTCGTCGACCTGGCCCTCTTCTACGAACGCAACAACCTGCTGCTCAACGGGGACGTGGGCTGGGTCCCGGGCATCCCTTGACGGAGACCGGAACGCCGTCCAGCAGCCCCGCCGGCTCACCCCGCCGCCAGCGGTCCGCGGACCGTTCCGCCCGCGCGAGGGCCGCGTCCGCGTCGAGACGCACGAACGCGTTCACGTCCGGCCCGCTCTCCTCGGCCCTGCGCAACGCCGCCCGCGTGGCGTCCACGGGGCTGAACTCGCCCTTGCGGTAGCCGTCGAGGAGTCGTACCGCGGTCAGCTCGACGAGTTCCGGCATCGGCCCCTCCAGAGGAAGTCGGGGAAGTCTCAGTGTCCCGGTACGTATCCGCGCTTCTTGTCGACCACGTTCGGCAGCGGCCTGCCCGCCTCCCAGCGCTCGTACATCTCCACGAACTGCGCCCCGAGTTCGTCCCGCCAGCCGACCGTGTCCCCGCTCATGTGCGGCGACACGATCAGCCCGGGGACGCCCCACAGCGGGCTGTCCGGGCCGAGCGGCTCGTGCTCGAAGACATCGAGGGCCGCGCCCGCGATCCACCGCTTCGACAACGCCTCGGCGAGCGCGTCCTCGACGACCAACGGCCCCCGGCCGACATTGATGAAGCGTGCAGAAGGCTGCATCATCCCGAAGCGCCGCGCGTCGAACATGCCGTACGTCGCCTCGGTGAGCGGCGCCGCCGACACCACCCAGTCGGCGCGCGCCATCAGCCGGTCGAGCTCCTCGGGCCCGTGGATCCCGGTGCGCGCGGTGCGCCCCACCAGGGCCGTCGTCACCTCAAGTGCCTTGAGCGTCTTGACGATCGCCCGTCCGATCGGCCCGGAACCCACCACACACGCGCGTGTGCCCGCCACCCGCTGCGACTCCCGGTGCCGCCACTCCCGCTGCCGCTGCAGATCCCAGGTCCTCGGCAGGTCCTTGGCCATCGCGAGGACCAGCGCGGCGACGTACTCGGCGATCGGCCGGTCGAAGATGCCGCGCGCGTTGGTCACCACCGTGTCGGACGCGGCGAGTTCGGGGCACATGAGGTGGTCGACGCCCGCGCTCGCCGTGTGCACCCAGCGCGGTCTGGGGCCCTCGCCGGGCCAGGCGCGGCGCACCGCGTGCGAGCCGAAGTCCCAGACCAGCAGTACGTCCGCGTGCGGCAGCCGCTCGGCCAGCGTCGACTCGTCGGCGTGCTCGATCCGCACCCGGCCGGTGAGTCTGCCGAGGCGGGGGAGCGGCTCGGCGTCCAGGACGAGGAGGGTGGTGGTGCGGGACACCGGGCGCGGTGTTCGGGGGAAACCGTTTCGCAATGCGAGTCCGCTTTCCTGAGAGTTCCTGGGTTCCTGGGTTCCTGGGTTCCTGGGTTTCCGGGTTCCTGAGTGGAGGAGCCTGTGGGGCGGGGGCGGCCGGAGCCGTCTGAGATGCGCGGATTGACCACGCTCGCACCCGAACCTACCTTCGTCAACACGGACGCACACACGGTCCGTTGCCCCTTCGTCTTCCTTCGGCTTCGCCCTCGACCGCGAGCTGTGGCGCTGGGTCCCCGACGACGTCTCCCTGCACCTGACCCGCACCCCGTTCGTACCGGTCGAGGTCAGCCTGGACCTGGCCCGCCTGGTCTCCGAGCACGAGACGCTCGGCGACGCGGTGCGCGCGCTGAACGCGGTCGCGCCCGAGGTCGTGGCGTACGCGTGCACCTCCGGCAGTTTCGTGGGCGGGGGAGGTGGCGTCCCCGACCACCTCCGGCGCACTGCTGGAGGCGCTCACCGAGCCGGCCGCCCACCGGATCGCTCTCGTCACCCCCTACACAGTCTCGGTCATCCAGTCCCTGGTCGACATGGCCCGCCACGCCGCGCGGTCGTACGACGTCATCCCCCAGCTGGAGGCGGAGCTGCGCATACCGGTGATCTCGGCCAACCAGGTGACGATGTGGGCGGCGCTGCGTCACCTGGGTACCCGGGCGGTGGGCCCCTATCAGCGGCTGATCGATCACGCCGCCCGCGGGGGACCTGTACTGCCGGAAGAACAGGAAGGTTGGGCATGACCGCACTCGGATTCCTCTACCCGGGTCACTCGGCCGAGGACGACTACCCGCGCATCGAACAGCTCCTGGGCAGCGACGTCCGCCTGCAGCTGGTCCACACGGACATCGGGGAGGACGCCCACCGGGTCGACGCGCTGCGCGAGATGGGCTCGCCGGCCCGGCTCGCGGCGGGCGTCGAGGAGCTGCGGCTGTCCGGCGCGGAGGCGGTCGTCTGGGCGTGCACCAGCGGCAGCTTCGTGTACGGCTGGGAGGGCGCCCACGAGCAGGTGCGCGCGCTGGCCCGGGCGGCCGGGCTGCCCGCGTCCTCCACGTCCTTCGCGTTCGCGCACGCCGTCAGGGAGATCGGCGCCCGGAGGGTCGCGATCGCGGCGACGTACCCGCAGGACGTGGCGGACCTCGTCGCCGCGTTTCTTCGGGAGGCGGGGGTGGAGGTCGTGTCGACCAGGGCCTCCGGGATCGTCACGGCGGCGGAGGTCGGGACGTGGGGCGAGGCGGAGATCCTGGCGGTGGGCCGGGCCGGCGACCGTCCCGACGCCGACGTCGTCCTCCTCCCCGACACGGCCCTCCACACGGCGGCGCACCTCCCGGCCCTGGAGAAGGCCCTCTCCAAGCCGGTCCTCACCGCCAACCAGGTAACGGTCTGGGAGGCCCTACGCCTCGCCGGCCGCAAGGTGAACGCCCCCACCCTCGGCACCCTCTTCACAAAGGCACCCATCATCCAGGTGTAAGTCCTCCGGGGTGTGCTCTTCGCCTGCGGCTGAGTGGGGGCTGGTCGCGCAGTTCCCCGCACCCCTAAAAGCCGCCACCTGGCCCGGGTCTTCAGCCCGTCCGGCGTTTGAGGACGAGGCTGGGGCCGATGCCCCACCCACCCCGGTCAGCCCGCACCTCCAGCCCGTCCGGCGTTTGAGGACGAGCCCTTCGGGCGATGCGGGGGTCCAGGGGGCGCAGCGCCCTTGGCGGGGTCTGGGGCGGAGCCCCGGAAGGATGGGACGGGTAGGGGCGGCGGGGGCGGGAATAACCGGGGACTGTCTCCTGTTGGCGCCCTGAGGACAGCAACACGTACGCAACAGGAGGCACCCCGGTGGACGACACGGACGAGATCCGAGGCACCGCACAAGGCACCGCGCCCGTACCCCTCTCCGTACTGGACCTGGTCACCGTCGGCGCCGGCCGCACCGCGACCGACGCCCTGCGCACCAGCGTCGCCATCTCCCGCCTCGCGGAGTCCCGCGGCTTCCATCGCTACTGGGTCGCCGAACACCACTCCATGCCGGGCGTGGCTTCCTCCTCACCCGCGGTGATCCTCGCCCACCTCGCCGCCCACACGACCCGCATCCGCCTGGGCTCGGGCGGCGTCATGCTCCCGAACCACGCTCCCCTGGTGATCGCGGAGCAGTTCGGCACGCTGGAAGCCATGGCCCCGGGCCGAGTGGACCTGGGCCTGGGCCGAGCCCCCGGCACGGACGGAGCCACGGCCGCCGCCCTCCGCCGCACCGAGCGCCTCCACGAGGGTGCCGACGACTTCCCCGAGCAGCTCGCGGAGCTGACCCGCTTCCTGGACGACGACTTCCCGGACGGCCACCCCTACGCCCGTATCCACGCGGTCCCGGGCCCCGTCCAGTCGACCTCCCCGGGCGGCGTACAGTCCCCGCACCGCCCCCCGATCTGGCTGCTGGGTTCCTCCGGTTTCAGCGCCCGCCTGGCCGGCGTCCTCGGCCTGCCCTTCGCCTTCGCGCACCACTTCTCGGCCCAGAACACGATCCCGGCGCTGGACCTCTACCGCGAGTCCTTCCGGCCGAGCGCCGTGCTGGACGCCCCCTACGCCCTGATCGGCGTCTCCGCCCTCGCCACGGACGACGAGAAGGAGGCCCGCCGCCAGGTCAGGGCCGCCGCTTTGAACATGGTCCGGCTGCGTACCGGCCGCCCGGGTCTCGTCCCGACCCCCGAGGAGGCGGAGGCGTACGACTTCAGCCCGATGGAGCGTGAGTTCGTCGACTCCTGGAACGCCAACGTCATCCACGGCACCGCGGACGAGGTCCGCGCCGGCCTCGACGACCTCCACAAGCGCACCGGCGCCGACGAGCTGATGCTCACGGGCAACGCCCACGGCGGCGACGTACGCCTGCGCTCCTACGAACTGATCGCGGACGCCTACGGGCTGCCGAAGGCCGGATAGCGGCCGCTCGCGGTCAGGACTTCGCCGTCAAGAGGGCGGAGATACGATCCGGCGCCACCGGGCGGGAGTACAGCCAACCCTGCCCGGTGTCGCAGCCGATGCCGCGCAGCCGGGTGGCCTGGGAGGCGGTCTCCACGCATTCGGCGGTGACCGTCAGGCCGAGCCGGTGCGCGAGTTGGATGAGGGCCTCGACGATGACCTCGTCGGCGGGGTTGGGGTGGGCGCCGTCGGCACCCCCGTCGGGCCCCTCGTACTGGAAGCCGCGGACGAAGGAGCCGTCCAGTTTCAGGACGGAGACCGGCAGGCGGCTGAGGTAGGCGAGGTTGGAGTAGCCGGTGCCGAAGTCGTCGATGGCGATGCGGACGCCCATGTCGCTGAGGGCCTGCAGCGCCTGCAGGGGCCGGCCCGCCGAGCCCATCACCGCCGATTCCGTCAGCTCCAACTGGAGCAGACGCGGGGCGAGACCCGTCTCCGTGAGGATCTCCGCCACGTCGGCGACCAGGTCGGAGTCCCACACCTGCCGTACGGCGACATTGACGCTGACGAAGATCGGCACCGCGTCCGGGTGGTCCAGCTGCCATCGGCGGGCCTGGCGGCACGCGGTGGCCAGTACCCACCGGCCGAGCTGCACGATCGAACCGTCTTCCTCGGCCAGTCCGATGAACCGATTCGGCGTCAGCGTGCCGAACTGCGGATGGTTCCAGCGGACCAGCGCCTCGACCCCGCGCACCCCGCCGTCCTCCATGCCCACCAAGGGCTGGTATTCCAGGGCGAATTCGTTCCGCTCGATCGCCGCCCGGAGGGTGGAGGAGAGCGCCTGACGGGTCATCCGGTGGGCGTTGCGCTCCGGGTCGAAGAGTGTCCAGCGGCCCTTGCCGTCGGCCTTCGCCCAGTACAGCGTGGTGTCCGCGGCCTGCATCAGATGGGTCGCGGACGTCCCGGCGGCGCGCCGCTCGACGACCCCGATCGACGCGGAGACCGACAGCCGCTGGCCGGAGAGGTCGAAGGGCGTCTGCAGTGACTTCAGGACGGACTCGGCGAGCTCGGCCAACTGGTCCGTCCCCGTGGAGTCCTCGACCAGGAGCGCGAACTCGTCGCCGCCCAGCCGGGCCACCAGGGGAGTGGCGCCCCGGGCGTAACCCGCCTCGTCGGCGCAGCGCGTGAGCCGTTCGGCGACGGCCGCCAGCAGCCGGTCGCCGACCCGGTGGCCGAGCGTGTCGTTGACCGCCTTGAACCCGTCCAGGTCCAGATAGCAGAGCCCGATCCGGCCGGTGCCGCCCTCTTCGTACGCCTCCGCCTCCAAGGCGGACGAGAGCCGCTCGAAGAACAGCGTGCGGTTGGGCAGCCGGGTCACCGGGTCGTGCATCTGCAAGTGCCGCAGCCGTGCCTGGAGTTCACGGCGGGCGCTGATGTCCGCGATGGACACCAGTACCGCCTCCTCCTGCGCGGGCAGCGGCGCGACCGTCACCTGCACCCAGAGCGAGTGCCCGTCGGGATGCTTGAGGCGGCGCGCGCAGCGCAGCCGGGCCTGCCGGCCGCGCAGGACCTCGCGGTACGCGTGCCAGGTGCGGGCCTCGGAGGCCAGATCCACCAGATCCGCCGCGATCCGCCCCACGAGCGCGCCCGGTCCGGTGCCGAGCAGCGCGCCGAGCGACTCGTTGGCGATGACGACCAGACCCTCGCGGTCGACCACGGCCATCGGAAGGGGCGCGGCGGCGAAGGCGGCACGGAAGGCATCGGGAGATGCCGGTGCGCCGGCGGACGGGACGAGCGCCGCGTCGGGGACGGCCTCGGGCGTGTCGGGGACGAACCCGGGCGTGTCGAGGGTGGACTCGGGGATGTCGAGGGTGCCGAGGTGTGTTTCCGCCGGGGCGTACGTGCTGGGAGAGGCTCCGGTGCGAGGGGATGCGTCGGGGGGTGAAACGGCGGAGACGGATGCGCTGGGAGGCGCCCCGGCGTACGTACGAGGAGACGTACGCGGAGATGTGTCGATGTGACGCTCTGTGACGGCCGACCGGATGAGATCTGCCGCGGGCGTCGGCCCTTCGGACGTTCCGCTCACCGCTCGCTCCCGCAGTGCACTCGTTCTTCGTATGGGTCTCTCGGGTGGTCGGCCGGTGCTGGACGGCCGAACAAGCCGTGTCCGTGCAGGAAAGTGTGCCGATCATAGAGGCTGGTTCCGGAGCCTTCCAGCCACAGTCCAGTGTCCCGGAACAACCACCGGTTCTGACAGATCGTTTCTGCCTGCTTCTGGACCGGTTCCTGCGTCCCGCGATCACATGTGACGTTCCGTGAGTGTTCGGGGTGTCGTTCGGGGTTTCGGCTATGCGCGGCCGCTCACTCTTCCGGCGCAGGCAAACAGGGCGAAGTGCTACTAACCCACACAAGCTGGGTGCGGTGTCCCGAAAACCGCATCCGGAGGTCGACGTGCCGCGTCAGCGCCCCCTGAGGGGTCTCGCCCGAGAGGCTCGGCAGGGTCGAACCCGTGACGTGCCGCGGGTTCCTGACGTCCCGACGGTTCTCGGCGTGCCGAGGGTTCTCGCCCGTCTGAGCGCGCAGCGCTGGCGCAGTACCGCGGCCGTGTTCACCTCCATGACGGCGCTGGCCGCGACCTCCCTGATCACGGGCCCCGCACTCGCCGAACCCCTCTTCTCCCCCTGCGCCCTGAGGCGGACCGAGGCCCACCACTCGGAGGGCCTCGACACCTGGAACGCCGACTACCCACGCCCCACCCACCCCCTCGACGCGGTGCTCGTCTATCTGTCCTTCCCGGACTCCCGGCCACGCACCACGCCCGCCGAACTGGCCGCCGACTACTTCCCGGCCACCAGCCAGTTCTTCGAGCGCGCCTCGTACGGCAAGTTCACGCTGCGCCCGCATCCGCAGCGCGACTGGATCCAGATGCCGCACGCCTCCACCTCGTACGCCATGAAGCGCGACTGGAACGCCGCGCGGCGCGGCGCCTATCTGCGGGACGCGGTCGCCGTGGCCGACCGGCAGGTCGACTTCTCCCGCTACGACATCGTCTACTTCGTGGCCGATCCGGACGCGCCGGGCGTCGACTCCGACGCGACGAAGGTCGTCAACCTCGACAGCCCCATCGAGGCCGACGGCAAGGACATCCGCCGCGTCGTCACGGTCTTCGAGAAGCACCCGCCGGACCGCCTCGTCCTCGCCCATGAGACGGGGCACGTCTTCGACCTGCCCGACCTCTACCACCGCCCCTCCGACGGCAAGGGCGACTGGGACACCTATGTCGGCGACTGGGACCTCATGGGCAGCCAGTTCGGCCTCGCCCCCGACCTGTTCGGCTGGCACAAGTGGAAGCTCGGCTGGCTGGAGACGCGCCAGGTGGCATGCCTGCGGGAGCACGGGACCGCGAGGCTGACGTTGGAACCGCTGGGCTCGGGGCCGGTCACGGGCGGGGCGGGGACGGCGGCGTCCGGGGCGCCGAATTCCGCGACGAGCACCGCCGCCCTGCCCGGCCCGGCACCGGTTCGGGGCTCCGAGGGGTCCTCCCCGGGCTCCAGGGGGTCCTCCCCGGGCTCCAGGGGGTCAGCCCCGGGCTCCGGGGGGTCGGTTTCCGGTTTTGGGGGGTCCGCCCCGGGCTCGGAGCTGTCCGTCCCGGGCCCCGGAGCGTCCGTCTCCGTCGCCCCCTCCGGCCCGGTGGGGGCCGTTTCGGGCTCCCGGGTGCGGGCCTCGGCCCTGGCCCTGCCCACCTCGGTCCCGGGGGCGCGCATCTTCGGTTCCGGTCGCGGTACCAAGCTGGCGGTCGTCCGTACGGGTCCCGACAGCGCGCTGGCCTTCGAGGCGCGCAGCTCGACGGGCAACGACGGCGCCACCTGCACCCAGGGTGTCCTGATCTACCGCATCCGCAGCGAGACCGACTCCGGCGGTGGCCCGATCGAGGTCATCGACGCCCATCCGCACTCCGAGTCCTGCTGGGGCGACTCGGTCTACCCGCCCCTGGCGGACGCGCCGGTCGGCCTCGGGGAGAGCTTCACGGTCCCCGGTGAGCACGTGCGCGTCGAGGTCGAGGACCGGACGTCGTCCGGGGCGTGGACGGTGAAGATCACGACAGGCTGAGCCTGCTTGCCCCCGCGGCGCCGGTGTGGGGCCTCCGGGCCCGGACACGCAAGAAGCCCCCCGCTCACGCGAGGGGCTTCTCACCGTCTGTGCGCCGCCAGGGACTCGAACCCCGGACCCGCTGATTAAGAGTCAGCTGCTCTAACCAACTGAGCTAGCGGCGCCTGCTGACGTCGTAGACCTTAGCATCCTGATCGGCGGGAGGAAAAATCGATATCCGCACCGCGGCGGACGCGGCCGTGCGGGCCGCCCGGACAGCCGCCCACGCCAGGATCTCGGGCCCAGGAAGCCAGGGATGCCGGGTGTCGGGGGCCACCAGCCAGCGGGAAGTGAGGTGGGCCACGGGGCTCAGCGCGGGGACGGTCACGGCGTCGCCGACCCCGTGGCAGAGCAGCGGAGGGACGGCGTCGACGCGCCCGGATCCCCCCGACTCACCCGCCCCCCACCCCTCCCACTCCAGGAGCGACGACAGGCGCTGCGCGGTGCCCGGCGCGCTGAACAGCAGCATCCGCCCACGGTGCACGGCCACCGGGCCCGAGCCCGGCCCCTCGTCCCACAGCCGGTCGAGCATCCGCCGGCCGAAGATCGCGGGCGTGTTGACGATGTCGAAGGCGGTGCCGCAGGGCAGGACGACCGGGGCGCTCGGGCGTTCCTCCCAGAGGGTGAGGGTGCTGCGCGGATATGTTCCTGCCGAGGCGAGCCAGGCGGCTCCGTCCGGGGTGACGCCACAGACGTCGAACCGGTCGGGCAACGGGGCGGCGGAGCTTGCCGGATTCCGTGTGCTGCTCATGCCTATGAGATCTACCGTCGGTAAGCATCCGGCCCCCGAGAGTTGCGAGAACCCAGGACAGGGAGCAGGGGAGGGGAGTATCTTGCCCCCTGGCATATGCCAGCCTGAGGTGTTCGGGGGCGCGGGGAACCGCGCGATCAACCCCGCGGTCACACCGGAACGACCGGCTCACGCATGGTCGCCCACCCCGTGCCCGAGCCCACGCCCGTCCCCCTCGGCCCCCCGCAACAGATCCCGCCCGAACTCGACCATCTTCTTCGCGTAGTCCTCGGTCCACTCGGCCCGCTCCGCGATCGCGGCCGGCGTAAGCCGGTCGAACCGCCGGGGATCAGCCAGCTGCGCGGCGGCGATCGCCTGGAACTCGAGCGCCCGATCGGCCGCGGCACGAAACGCGAGCGTCAGCTCCGTGGCCCGCGCCAGCAGCGCCCGAGGATCGTCGATCGACTCGAGATCGAAGAAGTGCTCAGGATCACCGGCCGCCTCCGCGGGCTCGAAGAGCAGGGGCGCGGGGCGTAGCCGCGGTTCGTTCCGACGCGGCGTGGGCTCCGCCATGTCTTCTCCTCCTCGTACGGTTCAGGGGGCCCGCTTCGGGGGTGGGCCACCGTCCATTCTCCCCCGCCCGCGCAAGTAGGCCCGTGTGAGCTGACCCGCACAACCGTGCAAGCCGGACCCACGGCCGACGAACATGGATCTACGGCCGCCAAACGTGGATCCACGGCCGCCGAACCCGGGTCTACGGGCGCCACACCACCCGATGCTCCGCCAAATGCGACAGCACCGCGTGATTGGCCTCCCAGCCGTCAGGGAACTTCACCGTGACGCCCAGCTGCACCGGCTCCGTCGACGGATGGTCGTCCAGCAGCTCCGTCACCCCCGCCCGGCACACCACGATGCACGCGTGCCGATGCCGTGAGGCGAGGACGCACAGCCGCCCCGTCTCCAGGTGGAACGCGGTCGCGTCGGGCCGCCCGGACAGCGGATGCAGCACCACGGTGACGTCGAACTCCCTCCCCTGGAGACGATTCGCCGTGTCGACGGTGACGTCCGCGACCCCGAGGTCGGCGAGCGCCGCCCGTACGGCCGCCGCCTGATCCCGGTGCGCCGTGCCGACGGCGATCCGGTCGGCGGTCAGCGGCACCGGTTCGTCCGCCCGCTCCGAGGTGGCCGCACCGCCCCGGTCCAGCAGCCGTCGTACGACCTGGGCCACCGCCCGTACCGCCTCGGGGTCCGTACGCGGCGTGTGCCGGGCCGGCAGCTCCAGCAGCCCCCAACCCGCCTCCGCCGCCTCGTCGATGACCCGGTCGGGACCCGAACCATCCGACGCCACACCGAACTTCAGCCTCCGGTCACCATGGCCGGTGCCGCTGCGGAACGGCGTGTACGGGTAGAACGCGTCCGAGACCAGCGGCGCCGCCGAGGCCGGTAGCCGCCACGACACCGGGAGGCGGTGCTGCGGCAGTTCGGGGTTGTGGGCCAGCAGGGTCGTCACCGCGGACGCCGACGGGTCGTACGACAGCCCCGCCCACTGCTCCGAGCCGACGATCGCGAACGGGTCCAACTGCCCGGGATCGCCGACGAACAGCGCCCGCTCGAAGAGCCCCGCCACGGCCAGCAGCGCGTCCGACCGCATCTGGTAGGCCTCGTCGACGATCGCGTGCCGCCATGGCTCGACCCCCT
Source organism: Streptomyces sp. NBC_01450 (assembly GCF_036227505.1). NCBI lineage: Bacteria > Bacillati > Actinomycetota > Actinomycetes > Kitasatosporales > Streptomycetaceae > Streptomyces > Streptomyces sp. NBC_01450. Next base: position 7,119,433 of record NZ_CP109480.1, read on the forward strand.
TGACGTGGGCCCACTTGGCGGCGGTCGACACGACCACGTCCAGCCCGGCCAGATCGCCGGCCTTCGTGGACTTGCGTACGTTCGGCAGGTCGTCCAGAGCCTTGTCGTAGGGGTCGGGATCGCTGCTGTGCAAGCGCCCCACCGGCAGCTCCGCGTTCTTCTCGGCGAGTCGCAGTACCAGGTCGTCGACCTGCGCGTTGGTCTGCGCGATGACCATCAACGGGCGCCCGGCGGAGGCTAGTTCGAGCGCCGCGCGGACGACGAGGGTGGATTTCCCGGCACCCGGGGGCGAGTCGACCACGACTCCGCGGTGCGTGCCGTGCAGGGTGTCGCGCAGGATCGCGTCGGTGGCGCGGCCGGCCGCGGCTCCGGGATCGAAGACGGTGGTCACAGGAGGTCCTCCTCCGTCATCGGGTCCGGCTGCGGCACTGCGTCGGGCTCTCCCGGCGGTCCGCCGTGCGTCCACGGGGTCTCCTCCGGGTCGGGCAGCTTCGCGCCGCCCCGCTGCTCGTGCTCGAAGAGCGTGAAGCAGAGGAGGTCCCCCTTCTCCGGCACGGACCCCGTCTCGGGCTCCTTGCCGCGCCCCATCTTGTCGACGATCCGCAGGACCACCAGACCGTCGCCCCGCCCGTCGCCCTCCGGTGACTCCTCGTACCCGACGAACTCGGCCGCCTGCGGCTTTCCGCCCAGCGACCGGTACACCTTCGTGCGCTCCCCGAGGTGCGGCCGGTCGTCCGTGCGCACGGTCACCAGGGGGCGGGGGCTGGGCCGTTTGCTCTCGCTGTATGCCATGACGACGTCCGTCACCTCGCCCGCGAAGGCCTCGCCGACCAGCCGCCGCCCGGCCATGACCAGCGGATCGTCGAGGGCTTCCTGCGCGTCCAGGCGGGCCTGTTCGCGCTCGCGCGTGGCCAGTTTGTTCGCCGCGGTGACCGCGTCGTCACGGCGCGGCTGCGGGGGCTCGCCCGCGGTGATCCGGTCGCGGTGGCCGGTGAACGACCAGCGGTCGCGGGTCCACCGGTCGGTCGCGTGGGTGCCCTCGGGGAGCGTCCGGAGCAGGTCGAGGCCACGCCACACCGCGTCCCAGGTGGGCCGGGTGACCCGCTCGACGAGGGCGCGGATCTCGTGCTCGGCGGCGGTGAGTTCACCGAGCCGGTCGTCCGCCTCCAGGCCGTCCTCGGCGCCGGCCAGGGCGGTCCGCGCGCGGTCGTAGCGCTCGATGGTGGGAGCGAGCAGTTTGTTGTCGAAGGCGGGGTCGGTGGCAGGCCCGGCGGGCGGGCACACGAGCTGTCCCCGGGCGTCCCGCCGCAACTCGGCCCGTAGCGCGGCCTCCGCGCCCGACGCGCCCTCCGGGGGGTCGATCCAGGCGAGCAGCGCCCCCAGGTGCTGGTCCTCCAGGCTGCTCTGGCCGGTCGCCCAGTGCCGGGACAGCACGTCGGTGAGGGCGAGCAGCAGGGCCGAGCCGGGCACCCGGGCCCGCTCCCCGAAGTGCGTCAGCCACCGCCCGAGCAACGGCACCCGGGGCGGCGCCGGATGGGGTGCCTCCGGCTCCTGCTCCGCGGTGCGCCGAAAGCGCGTGGAGCGGCCGAGGAGCCGTACGAACTCCACGCCCGCGCGGCTCGGCACGATCAGCTGCGGGGCGTCCGCGCACAGTTCGACCTCGACCTTGACGCGCTTGCCGGTCTCGGGATCGGTCTCGCTGCGCTCGGCCGCCTCGACGACGTCCGCGTACGTGTCCACGTACGGCAGCACGACATCGGCCAGCTCCGCGAGGAACGCGAACCGCAGGTCACGGTCCCGGGGCTGGGGCACGACCAGCAGGCGGGGCGCGTCCCGGTCCGTGCCGACCAGCGCACCGAGCGGGGCCCCGGCCTCACCCGCGGTGGTCAGCGGTACGAACACCAGGGGCCGCTCGGTGAGATGCCGGTGCCGCACGGTGGCGAGGGGCTGGGCCCGCCCGCTCTCGACGGCCTCCAGCCGGGCGAGGGTGGCGATCAGCGACAAGGGGCCACCTCCGGGAGGACTTCACTGCCCAGCTCCGGCCGGCCGGTGGGAGGCGTCGCGCGTCCCCGCAGGGCCTCCGACCGCAGTGTCGCGGCCCTGCGCAGGGCAGCGACCGCCGGGTCGTCGGGGTCCCCGGCCGCGCCGTGGGCCGCGGCCAGGACCTCACCGATCGTCGTCAGCCCGCCCAGCTCGGAGCGGAGCGAACGCCCCAGGGCCGTCACCACGCCCTCGGCGCGGGAGCGGTCACGGCAGTGGAAGGCGAGCTCGCAGGCGGCCAGGCACTCGGGGGCGTACGCCGCGGGGACGGACTCGACGGCGGTCGTCAGGTCGGCGGCCGGAAGGTCGGGGCCGAAACAGGTGCCCTCGGGGAGGGTGTCCGCGATGTCCTCGACGCGCGTGAGGCGGGCCAGCTGACGGCGGGTGACCGCGCGCTGCTTGCGGATGTCGACGGCGGACGCGGTGGGCAGGTTGGAGAAGTCCTTGGGGCAGACCAGCAGGACCCGGTGGCGGACCTCGGGGGCGGGATCGCCGCCCTGGGCGAGGTGCGCGGCGACCTCCTCCAGGGCGAGCACGTAGACCGCGGACTGGCGGGCGGCGGCGCCCACCTTCGCCGGGTCCGCGGAGCCGTCCAGCATCGGGAAGGACTTGATCTCGACGACCGTCCAGCTTCCGTCGGGGTGGACGACGACGGCGTCCGGCTCCAGGAAGGCGGGGGAGCCCGCGACGTCGAGGGCGAGCATGGGGTGGTCGAGCAGGGTCCAGACGCCGGCCGTGGTGGCCTCGCGCAGAGCGAGCGCCGTACGGGCCGCGCGCCCCTCGGGGCCGACCGCGCTCAGGTCGGGGACGACACCGGCCGTGGGCGGCTCGGCGCCCGGGTCCAGCTTCTCGTGCACCAGCCGCAGCAGCTCCGCGCCGCCGTCGGCCTTGACCCGCGCCTCGAACGCGTTTCCCCGCATGAAGGCGAACTGGGACTGGCCGAAGGCGGACGGCGAGCCCAGTGCGTCCGCCAGCTTCGCCTTGTCGACGCCCGCGCCGTCCAGCAGGGCGCGCCGCTCGCACCCGGGGTTCGCGGCGAGCGCCGCGAGGGCCCGCGCGTCCAGCGCCTTCGGTGGTACGGCGGGACCGCGCAGCTCAGCGAGCCGCTGTCGCAGCGCCTTCCCCGGCGTCCTTGGGGGAGGCACCCGGTTCGGCTTCGGGCCCGGGTAGGGACTCGCGCTGTCGGGGAATTCGCTCACCCGCGGAAGTCTGGCATCCACCACTGACAATCGAGGAACGTGTGCCGCGCGAGGCGTCCGCGATCCACGGGATGCGGGCACCCAGCGACTCCCGCACGCGGTCCGCGAGCCGCATCACGTACGGGGCCAGCAGTAGCCCGATCCCCATCACCGTGACACCCGCCACCGCGTCGAGGAAGTAGTGGTTGGCGGTGCCCATCACGACGATCGTGGTCAGCAGCGGATAGGCGATGCCCGCGAGCCGGGCGACGCGGGTGCGGCCGTGGCGCCACAGCATCACTCCGCACCACAGCGACCAGCCCACGTGCAGGCTGGGCATCGCCGCGTACTGGTTGGTCATGCCGCCGAGGCCGCGCGGTGCGCTCGCCTCGCCGCCCCACCAGCCGTACGAGCTGTACTGGGCCATCGTGTCGACGAAGCCGTGGCCCGCGGAGAGCAGCCGGGGCGGGCAGGTCGGCAGCAGCGTGAAGCCGATGAGGCCGATCAGCGTGGAGGTCATCAGCCAGGTACGGGCGGCGCGGTAGCGCACGGCCCGGGAGCGGAAGAGCCAGATGAGGATCGCGGGCGTCACCAGATAGTGCAGCGACGCGTACCAGAAGTCGGCGGGGACGCCGAGCCAGGCCTCGCGGGTGAACAACCGGTTCAGCGGGTGCTCGGCGTTGAGGTGGAGGGCCTTCTCGATGCGCAGGATCTCGAGGCCGTGGTCCACGGCGTCGTGGGTGTTGCCCCGGGCGAGCAGCCGGCCCGCCGAGTACGACGCGTACACCAGCACGAGCAGTGGCAGCTCGGTCCACCAGCGCAGCCGGGTGTGGGACGCGGCGGCGGTCCGCAGCTCGGTCCACCGGCGGAGCCGGGCGCGTGGTGCCGCCTCGGTTCGCCGTGCATCGGTCTGCGGCATCCGATCGCCCTCCCCCATCTGCTTGCGTGACCTGTGGTTGCTGCTTGCGTGACCAGCCGATTGCGGTCCGGTGACGCGACCATGCGATTTTACGGTGTATGTGAACGGCCTGAGGAGGCGCCCCCGGTCGTCAAAGACGCAGAGATCGGCCACCGGGTTGCCCGATGCGCCGGTGAGCGATGATGGAATCACCCATCCCCCAGGTCCGCGTCTCCTCCTCGTCCCGTACGTCCTTCACGCGAACCGGAAAGGCTTCTCTCCATGGCACCGCGCATCCTGCTGGCCCGGCACGGTCAGACGGAGTGGTCACTGTCCGGCAAGCACACCGGCAGGACCGACATCCCGCTCCTGGAAGAGGGCCGACGCGGCGCCAAGGTGCTGGGGGAGCGACTGCACCGGGCGCCCTTCGACGGGCTCCCCGGCGTCGAGGTGCGCACCAGTCCGCTGGCCCGCGCGCGTGAGACGTGCGAACTGGCCGGCTTCGGCGAGCGTGCCACCGCCTGGGACACGCTCATGGAGTGGGACTACGGAGCGTACGAAGGCATGACCCCGGCGGAGATCCAGGCGGTCCGCCCGGGCTGGTTCATCTGGCGTGACGGCGTCCCCGAGGGGGAGACCCTGGAGCAGGTCACGGCGCGCGCGGACGAGGTCGTCGCGTGGGCCCGCGCGCAGGACCGGGATGTGCTGGTCTTCGCGCACGGGCACATCCTGCGTTCGATCGGCGCCCGCTGGCTCGGCCTCCCGCTCGACTTCGCCGCCCGTATCCGCCTCAACCCGACCTCGCTGTCGGTGCTCGGCTGGGCTTACGGAGAGCCCGCGATCGAGGCGTGGAACGACTGCGGACACCTGACCGCGTGAGCGCCGTCCGACCGTAGGGATCACGGGATGCGCGGCAGACTCGCGTGGCGCTCCAGGAACGCGGAGACCCCCGACGCCCGGCGGTGCGGCAGCAGTACGCGCGCGGTGCCCGCCAACATGGTCTGGATACGCGACGACTGGACCTCGCCCAGCAGGTCGAGGACGCGCAGACCCGCGAGGGCGGCCTCGTCGGGGCGGCCGCCGCGCGCGAGGTCGTCGGCGAGCTCGGCCGTGTAGAGGGCGATGTTCCGGGTGAAGTGCGGGTCCTGGAGGTGCGCGGCGCGCCGGGCGTGCCGGGCCGCGCGGGTCCAGTCGCCCAGCGTCGACCAGCACTGCGCCTCCAGACCCTCCAGTTCGGCCTCTCCGTAGAAGGTCATCCACTCGGGATCGGTCTCCGAGGGGCCGCGCTCGAAGAGCGTCTGCGCGCGGACGAGTGCCTGCTCGCACCCCGGGCGGTCGGCGAGTCCGGCCCAGCCGCCCGCCTCGCGCAGCGCGAGCAGCGACAGCAGCCGCGGGGAGCCGAGCGGGCGCGCCGCGCGCTGTGCCGCCTGCGCCGCGCGCACGGCCTCGCGGGGGCGCCCCGCGTCGCGTGCCAGGAACGCCGTGTTGCAGAAGGCGTGCGCCTCGAGGGCCGGGTCGCCGGCCATCCGGGCGGTTGCCAGCGCCTCGGCGTAGTGCGAGCGCGCGTCGTCGAAGCGCCCGGAGTCGTGTGCCAACCAGCCGACCGAGATCGCCAGTTCACCCGCCCCCGCGTACAGCCGGTCGGCGGTGGTCTGCCGGGTGGTGCCCGCGTCGAGCAGCTCGTAGGCGGTCCGCAGCGGCGCGGCGGCCCGCCGGTAGAGGCCGTCGGCCCCGTGCCGGTCGTCGAGCAGCCGGATCCGGCGGACGGCCTCTTCGAGGGCGCCCGCCTCGGACGTCCCCACCCGGTGGCCACGACGGTCCGCGGCCGCGGCCGGAGCGCCGAAGGCGACCCCGAAGGGGCCCAGTGAGGCAGCCGCCACGGTGGCGGTGCCTCCAGTCATGAATGCGCGACGTTGCACGTCGCTCTCCTCGTGGTTCTCGTGCGTGTCATACGGGTCCTGCGTGTCATACGTCTCGTGCGTCTCCTCCGTCTCACCAGTGGCGTACGTCGGGCTCGTGGTGTGGGGAGGGGACGCCTCGTCCGTGCCGCGCGCCCCCCGGCCGCGTACGGACGAGCGGGGCGAGAAGCCCAGATCGGTCAGCGTGCGGCCGGGGAACATGTGCAAGAACACCCGTTCGTAGGCGTAGTTGGGGCAGCGGATCTCGCCTGCCTCCACCCGTCCGATGTAGCGCGCGTCACAGCTGACCCGCTCGCCGATCTCGCGCGCGGCCCTCCGCACCGCCGCGGCGAACTCGCCCGGCGAGCGCTGTCCGCGCAGCCGCCGGAAGGCGAGATTCGGCCGTGGTGGCCGGGGGGACTGGGACGAGGTCACCGCTGACGACGCCATGGCCGGGCCCTCTCTTACGAACCGTCGAACCATGCCGGACTCGAGGCGAGTTGTCCGTGTCGTACCGTGTGTCGCCTCGTCCCGGCGGAGCAAGAACGTACCTGCTGTGACGGCGTCGACACGCTGGGTTTGGCTACAAAACGGATATCTCATGCACGATCTGCCATGAACTGCCATCCTTTGTGGCTGTGTTACGCCGTAGCCGTTGACGTTCTGACGCGTTGAGCCCTGTGGACCGGGAGCGCACCCGAACTCCCGACCCGCTCGTGCAGGAGGAGGGGTTCCGTGTTGGAGGCCGGGATGGAGAGCACCGAGTTTCGTACGCCGCTGTCGACCGCCGAGCACAGGCTGTCCCCCGAGTGCGGCGCCCCGCCGGAGCCGGTCGCCGACTGCGACCTCGTGACCGTTCCGGCGCGTCAGGGGCTGGAGGCGGTCGACATCCTCCGCCGCGGCTCCTGCGACTTCGTCGGACCCGTCCTGCACGACGACGGCTGCGACACCCTCGGCTTCCTGGTGCCGCCCGGCACCGCCGACGCCTGGGACGTGCCCGGCAGCACCTGCACCCAGACCAACGGCCGCGGCCTCAGCCTGGTGACCCCGGAGCCCCCGGTCGAGGGCTCGGACTGGCTGCTGCCGCCCGGTGACGCGGATCTCGCGACCGACCCGGCCGTGCTGCGGGCGGCGCTGGGTGAGGCGGCCCGGCTGATCGAGGCCGCGGACAACTGTTGCTGACGCGGTGATCACCGGCCGGTCGCCCGCACGGGCCGCCGCTGGCCCGACCTCCCCGTACGCCCTGATAATGGCGGGGTGGGAAGGTCGAGGAACAAGCGGTCCGACGACGCGCGGGGCGCGGCACGTGAAGCGTCGCGCGGTGCGCGCCGCGGGCAGGCGTCCGCCGACGCCGTCGTCGAGACGGTCGAGGGCGGCCTCGCCGAGCTGATACCCGACCGGGACCGCCCGCGCGCCTGGACCCTCCTCATCGACGGCGCGCCCCAGTCCCACGTCGACCTCGACGACCCCGCCCATCTGAGCTTCGAGTACCAGCGCCGCCTCGGCCACGTCATCGACCTCGTGGCCCCGCCCGGCAAGCCCGTGCACGCCGTCCACCTCGGCGGCGGCGCCTTCACCCTGGCCCGATACACCGCCGCGACCCGCCCCCGCTCCACCCAGCAGGTCGTCGAACGCGACGGGGCCCTCGTCCAACTGGTCCGCCGCGAACTCCCCCTGGACCCGAACGCCCGCATCCGGGTGCGCTCCCTGGACGCCCGTGAAGGCCTCGCCAAGGTCCCCGACGGCTGGGCGGACCTGGTGATCGCGGACGTGTTCAGCGGCGCCCGCACACCCGCCCACCTGACCTCGGTCGAGTTCCTCACCGACGTCCGCAGAACCGTCAAACCCGGTGGCCTGTACGCCGCCAACCTCGCCGACGGGCCCCCGCTGGCCCACCTGCGCGGCCAGATCGCCACCGCCGCCAGCGTCTTCCCCGAACTCGCCCTCATCGCCGACCCGACGGTCCTGCGCGGCAAACGCTTCGGCAACGCCGTCCTCGTGGCCTCCGACCACCCCCTGCCCCTGGCCGAACTGACCCGCCGCGCGGCCTCGGACCCCCACCCGGCCAGACTCGAACACGGCAAGCAGCTCGCCGACTTCACCGGCGGAGCGGTACCGGTGCTGGACGCGACAGCGGTGGCATCCCCGGCCCCGCCGGCTTCGGTGTTCCGCTGACCGAGGGAACTGCGAACCCAGGTGGACTGGGGCGCCCCGTAAGGGCCTCGGGGCTGTGACATATGCGGCTCCGCCGTGTGGGCGCGCCCAGCCACAACAAACCCGCACCCGACCCGCAAGGCCTGCGCAGCTAATACGTGCCGATCTCCACCCGCGGCGGCCCGTCGTGCCACGTACAGAACACCGACACCCGATCCGCCCCCGAAGTGAACTCCACCCGGATCCACGACTCCGTCTTCCACACCTGCATCGACCACCCCGCCCCCGGCGTCGCCGAGACGAGGGTCGCGGAGGTCGCGCCGAGATCGAACGCGGCCCGCCCCCCGTCGGTGTCGTAACTCTTGACCTGCCCCGCCGGCCCGGAGGCGGCCGGACTCGGGTCGGCGGAGGGCGACTTCGAGGGGGCCGCGGCCGCGGTCGGCCGAGGACTCGTCGTCGGTTTCGGGGCGGAGGGACTCGGGCTCGCCGACGCCCGACTCGTCGGCGAGACAAGCGGCTTCGTCTTCTGCGTCGTCGCCGTGCCCACCGTGATGGGCAGCGCGCGCGGCGGATCGTACGCCGTCCCCGTCATGACCGTGTGGACGCCCCACCACGACAGCGTGACCGCCGCGCCCGTGGCGAGCGACCAAGCCAGTACGTGTACGAATCCTCTGAGCATCGCGGGCCATACTGCCTCACCCGCCCCACGGGTGTCTCCCATGTCATCCGACAGGACGGCGGCCTGAGTTATCCACAGGCACCGGACCGGCATCGCACAGATGGCGTACGGTGCGGCGCATGGCAAGTGTGCTCGTGGTCGAGGACGACCAGTTCGTACGCAGCGCTCTCATCCGGCATCTGACCGAAGCCGCGCACACGGTGCGCAGTGTCGGCACCGCACTTGAGGCGCTGCGCGAGGTTGCCCATCACCCCTTCGACGTCGTCATCCTGGACCTCGGACTGCCCGATCTGGACGGGGCCGAGGCCCTGAAGATGCTGCGCGGAATCACCGACGTCCCGGTGATCATCGCCACCGCGCGGGACGACGAAGCGGAGATCGTCCGCCTGCTGAACGACGGGGCGGACGACTATCTGACCAAACCGTTCTCGGTCGAGCACCTGTCCGCGAGGATGGCCGCCGTCCTGCGCCGCTCGCGGGCGACGGGGGACGCGCCCGCCTCGCCGGTCATCCGGGTCGGCGGCCTGTCCATCGACCCGCTGCGCCGCCAGGCCGAGCTGGACGGCGCCCGACTGGACCTCACCCGCCGCGAGTTCGACCTGCTCGCGTTTCTCGCCGGCCGGCCGGGTGTGGTCGTCGCGCGCAAGGAACTGCTCGCCGAGGTGTGGCAGCAGTCGTACGGGGACGACCAGACCATCGACGTCCATCTGTCGTGGCTGCGCCGGAAACTGGGCGAGACGGCGGCGAGGCCGCGCTATCTGCACACGCTGCGCGGGGTCGGCGTGAAGCTGGAACCGCCGAGCTCGGAGCCGCCGCGATGAGGTGGGCACTGGTCAAGGTGTGCGTGGCGGTGACCACGATGGTCGTGGTGGCCTTCGCGGTCCCGCTGGGCCTCGTCATCAAGGAGATGGCCAGGGACCGCGCCTTCTCGAACGCCGAGCGGCAGGCCGCGGCCATCGCGCCCGCGCTGTCCATCACCACCGACCGGGAGCAGTTGGAGCGGGTCGTCGCCTCCGCCGGCTCGGACGACGGGATGGCCGTGCACATACCGGCGAGTGACGGCGCCAAGGCGGTCGACATCGGACGACAGCGCGCCGCGGCCAAGGACATCGCGACCACGCGCAGCATCGGCCGGGCCTCCACCGCGGAGGTCCCGGGCGGTTCCATCCTGCTCCAGCCCACCGCGCTGAGCTCAGGCGAGATCGCGGTCGTCGAGGTGTACGTCCCCGAGTCCGAGGTCAGCAACGGGGTCGGCACGGCCTGGGCGGTGCTCGCCGCGGTCGGGGTCGCGCTCATCATCGGCTCGGTCGCGGTCGCCGACCGGCTGGGAGTACGGATGGTGCAGCCGGCGCAGCGGCTGGTCGAGGGCGCGCATGAACTGGGGGAGGGGAAGCTCGGCGCGAGGGTGCCCGAGGAGGGGCCGACCGAACTGCGGCTGGCGGCGGTGGCGTTCAACTCGATGGCGGATCAGGTCGTACAGCTTCTGGCCAATGAGCGGGAGTTGGCCGCTGACCTCTCCCATCGTCTGCGCACCCCGCTGACCGTGCTACGGCTCAACACGGCCTCGCTCGGTGACGGGCCGGCCGCCGAGCAGACGCGGGCGGCGGTGGCGCAGTTGGAGCGGGAGGTCGACACGATCATCAGGACGGCCCGGGAGTCCAAGCCGCAGACGGCGGCGGTCATCGGCGCCGGGTGCGACGCGTCGGAGGTCGTCCGCGAGCGGATGGACTTCTGGTCGGCGCTCGCCGAGGACGAGGGGCGCAAGGTGCGGGTGGCGGGAGTGGACCGGCCCGTACGCATACCGGTCGCCCGGGCGGACCTCGTCGCCGCGCTCGACGCACTCCTCGGGAACGTGTTCCGGCACACCCTGGAGGGCACGGCCTTCGCGGTCGACGTGCACAACAGCGAGGACGCGGTGATCGTGCTGGTGTCGGACGCGGGCCCGGGCATCCTGGACCCGGAGGCGGCGATGGCGCGGGGGAAGGGCTCCGGCAACGACGGCTCGACCGGCCTCGGCCTGGACATCGTCCGCCGGCTCGCGGAGACGACGGGCGGGGACGTGCGGATCGGTTCGTCGGTGCTGGGCGGCACCGAGGTGCGGATATGGATCCAGCTGGACGGGCGGGCTCCGGTGCGGCGCGGGCACAGGGGATCGGTGCGGCGTCGTAGGCGGGGCATGGGTGTGAGCCGGGTGTGAAGCCCGGATTGGTCTCTACCTTTAACCGTCCCCCATGCCTTCCTTAAGCGCGCCATAACATCGCCAACGGGCGTCCTGATGAGGCGCTTTGCCCGATTCCGGATCGCTAGCGTGCTGCCGCACCCCACCCCAGTGAACCGAGAAGGCAGGCACACGCCATGAGCAGCACGCACCGGCGCAAGGTCAGTGGCAGGAACAAGGCGATAGGCGGGATCGTCGCCGCGGCCGTGGTCGGCGGTGGCGCCTTCCTGTTCTCGGGGACCGCGTTGGCGGCCGGCGTGGGCGCCGTGTACACCAAGACCAGTGACTGGTCGACGGGCTACACCGCGCAGTACGTCATCACCAACGACACCGGCCGGGCGAAGGGGGACTGGACGCTGGAGTTCGACCTGCCCTCGGGCGCCGAGCTCAGCTCTCTGTGGAACGGGACGTCGACGGTGAGCGGGCAGCACGTCACCGTGAAGCCGCCGTCGTGGGACAAGGACGGGCTGGCGGCCGGGGAGTCGGTCACCGTCGGCTTCGTCGTGAAAGGCACCGCGGATCCGAAGGGCTGTGTCATCGACGGCGCCAAGTGCTCGGTGGACGACGGCGCGACGCCGGAGCCGAGCGGCCGCCCGCCCCAGTCGCCGACCCCCACCCCCACTGCCACGCGGCCCCCCACACCGACCCCGACCCCCACGGCCACCCCCACCCCCACTCCCACCCCCACGCCCTCCGCCTCGGAGACCACCGGCAGTGGCACGACGACCGGCGCGGGCTTCGCGCCGTATGTCGACACCTCCCTCTACCCGGCCTTCGACCTGGTCGGCAGCGCCACGGCCACCGGTGTGAAGGACTACAACCTGGCCTTCATCACCGACGGCGGCGGCTGTACGCCGAAGTGGGGCGGGGTGACCGACCTCGCCAGTGACGGCGTGGCGTCGCAGATCGGCGCGCTGCGGGCGAAGGGCGGCGACGTCCGCGTGTCCTTCGGTGGAGCCTCGGGCTCGGAGCTGGCGACGACCTGTGCGTCGGCGGACGCGCTGGCGGCGGCGTACGGGAAGGCCGTGGACGCGTACGACCTGACCAAGGTCGACTTCGACATCGAGGGTGGCGCGCTGCCGAACACGGCCGCGAACACCAGCCGTGCGAAGGCGATCGCGAAGCTCCAGCGGCAACACCCGGACCTGGACGTGTCCTTCACCCTCCCGGTCATGCCCGAGGGCCTGACCCAGGACGGCGTGAACCTGCTCTCCGACGCCAAGTCGAACGGCGTGAAGATCTCCGCGGTCAACATCATGGCGATGGACTACGGCCCCGCGTACAGCGGCGACATGGGCACCTACGCCGAGCAGGCCGCCACCGCCACCCAGGCCCAGGTGAAGAGTGTTCTCGGGCTGTCGGACAGCGCGGCGTGGAAGTCCGTCGCCGTCACCCCGATGATCGGCGTCAACGACGTCGCCTCCGAGATCTTCAAGGTCGACGACGCGACCCAACTGGTCGACTTCGCCAAGTCGAAGGGCCTCGGCTGGCTCTCCATGTGGTCCGCCACCCGCGACAAGCAGTGCGCGGGCGGCGCGAAAAACTCCGCCGACGCGACCTGCAGCTCGACCGCGCAGGACGCGGGGGCGTTCTCGAAGGCGTTCGGCGCGTACAAGTAACCGATCCCGCTCGGGGGTTACCCGTCGCGGCGGAACAGGGCCGTCCAGAGGAAGGGCTCACCGAAGAGCGCGGACTCGGGCGGCTCGTCGCGCATGCGGCGCAGTTCGACCTCGGTCAGGTCAAAGAAGACCCAGCGCAGGGACTCGGGCGTGTAGGCGAGTCCGCCGTGCAGCGCGGACTGCTGGTAGAAGGCCTGATCGGGGAGTTCGGAACCCATCTCGCCGGCGGCGAAGCAGGTGAGGGCGAGATGGCCGCCCGGGGCGAGGACGCGATCGAGCAGGGCGAGGTAGCTGATACGGCGGTGCGGCGGCAGATGGTGGAAACAGCCCGAGTCGTAGATCAGGTCGTAAGGGCCGTCCAACTCGTCAGGGGTCAGCGCGAACGCGTCGCCGCAGTGGAAACGGATCGCGGCCCCGGCCTCGCGCGTACGGTCCTCGGCCCAGGCGATCGCCGCCGGGGACAGGTCGACCGCGTCCACCTGGAAGCCCGCGGCGGCCAGATGCAGGGCGTTGCGCCCCGGTCCGCAGCCCAGATCGAGGGCGCGGCCCGGGGCGATCAGGTTCTCGGCGAGGTATCCGACCAGGTTCTCGTCCGGCTTCGCGACGAAGAACGGTACGGGCCTGGAGCGGTCGGCGTAGAAGCCGTCCCACCAGGCGGCGCCGCCGCTCGTCCACCGGTCGGCCTCCGGCGCGAACAGGCCGTCCAGCAGCTTCAGCACATCGTCGATCGTGCGTATGTTCCGGTCCATCCGGTCCCCTTCCGCGATAGGGCGACGGTAGGGCCTAGCGGGCGCGAAAGGCCAGGTCAGGGCGGATGTGTGGAGGGGTGCGGAGGAGCGTGGAGGGTCCCTGCGGGAAGCGGAGCGAGAGGGCGCGCCCAGCCTCCGAGGGCATGGCCCGCGGCCGCCCACACGCCCTTGCCGGGCCGCCCCGGAGGCATTTCCGGAGCCGCCGGGGCACCTTTTTGAAGGTCGCTGCGATCAACGCCCCCCTGCGGACAACTGGTTGATCACCACGTCACAGGGCACCACACCTAGGGCCTCCCGGCTGCGACCGGCTGCAGGGCGCCCAGCACCCAGGGCACGTTCTCCTTCTTCGTGGTGATGAGTACGGGAGTCTCGCCGTCCCGGCACTCGATCACCAGCGTCCCGGCGCCGTAGTCGTCGCGGTCCGACCAGTAGGGCAGGCGTACGCGCTGGGGGACCAGGGTGGGCGGTACGGTTTGGCGGGCGAACGCGCCGGTCGGATCGGGTGTTCGGGCCAGCAGGCCGGGAGCGGCCACCAGATAGCCACCGCCGCTCTTGCCGTAGGGGACCTCGCCCACGATGCCGCCCAGGAAGCACTGTTCGGTGTCCGGGACGGTCGGTGTCACCTCGACGGTGTCGTCACCGCTCTGCCGCCGCCGGAGAACCAGGATGGCCACGACGCATCCGACCAGCACCAGGCCGGTGGCCCACGCGACGAACAGCAGCGCGGCCTTGACCCCGTGGGTCATTATGGGCGCGAGGGCACCGGCCCCCGCGAGGACGAGCGCGCCCGTCATCGAAACGGACACCTGCCAGGGGTAGCGCCGGGGAGAGACGGCGGAGATCCGGGCCCACCAGTACGTGCTCCCGAGGAAACCCGCGCCGAAGATGCCGAGGCCGAGACCCGCGGAGTAGTAGGGCTGGTAGCTGCCGCGCGGGTCGGCGTGCGTGTACTGGCGCCCGTCTCCGAAGTCGAGGTACCGGATCTTCCCCCGCCACTCGGTGACCTGGACCCGGGCCCCGGCCCAGGCGGTCGGGGACGCCGGACCGGTGGACCCCTCGATCCGGGCGCGGTCGCTCTTGCCGCCCGGCTCGGTGACGTACAGCCAGTACGCCGCCGACCTGGTCCCATTTACCGGCTCGGTACGGTCGATCCGTGCCGTCACGGTACGCAGGCAGTCCTCGGAGCCGGTCGAGGCCGTCCGCTCCGGACAGGCGACCGCGGCCCTGAAGTCCCGCTCCTCGTGCAGGGCGCCGCGCATGGGCCCGAGCAGCAGCCACACCGCGACGAGTACGAGAGAGCCGGCGAACGCCAAGAGCCCGAGGAACCTGGGGCGGCTCTTCCTGAGCGGTCGATCGTCGGCTCTTCCAGGTAACGAAGTGTCGTGTACGGGCGTCACCGGTTCATTCTCCGCCGTCGCTCACGGGGCCGACCGTGCGCCGGGCGACAAGGACGCGTTAAGGATCGTCAACGCCGTTCGGTCAGACCTGACTTGAGGACCTTGAGCAGTCCGGCCAGGGCGTGGGGTGTGGTGGTGGCGACCTCGTTGGGCCGGTCGCTCTCGCGGAGGTGGATGTGTTCCGAGGTCGCGGCTGTCGCCAGCTCCACGCAGTTGCCTTCGCCGCCGCCGCTGAATGAGGACTTCTGCCAAGTGAGTCGGGCCATCGCGGTTCCTTTCAGAGGGCGTACATGACGTGCTGGATCAGGCTCAGTGAGTCGCGGGACTCATGAGTCTCCGGTGCCGACTGGGGATCGACAGGAGCAAGGGCCAGCTCGGAAAGTCGCTCGAACATTTTGGCGTACTCGTCGAGGTGCTTGCTATCGCCGAGGAAGAGGGAGTTCCGCGGGTGCTCCAGGTAGACCGTGTCCAACGCGTTCGCCACGCCTCCGAAGATGGCGAACGAACCGCTGTACGCGGAGTAGCCCCCGCCCTCGAACGGGAAGATCTGCACGGTCACATTGGGCAGTCGGGAGACCTCGATCAAGCGGAGGAGTTGCCTGCGCATGACCTGAGGGCCGCCGATCAGGGTGTGCAGCGCCGCTTCGTGGATGACTGACCGGTACGTCACGGCCGCATCGCCTTGTAGGACGCGCTGGCGGGCGAGGCGGAACTTGACGTAACGGTCGGCTCGTTGAGGGTCCTCCTCGGTTTCGCCGAGGACGGTGCGCGCGTATTCCTCCGTCTGGAGCATGCCGGGGATGAACAGCGGCTCGTGTGTGCGCAGTACGGCGGACCGTGACTCCAGCTCTGCCAGGTTCCGGGCGGTGGGGCCGATCGTGTCGTCGAACTCGTCCCACCAACCCTTCCCGCTCGCCTGGGCCATGCTCATGAGCTCGTCGAAGTGCGGTCCCGCTGGGCAGTCGTACGCGCGGAGCAACTTGTACAGCCGGTTGTGGGAGACATTGAGCCGCCCGGCCTCGATGTGACTGACCCGAGTGCGCTCGCCCTCCAGCAACGCGGCGGCGTCGTCGGTCGACATGTGTGCGCGTAGCCGGAGTTTGCGCAGCTCCGCGCCCAGACGTCGTTGACGTTCGCTGGGGCTGCTCCGTGGTGGCATGTTCCCTCCCTCTGAACCGTGCGCAGTGTGCCGCGATCACGGGAGCGGCGTCGACCCGTTACTTCCGATGTCACCCACATGGGTCGTAAGTGGCGTTCACGATTGAACTCAACTCACGGCTGACCGTACCGTCAGAGACGAACCACCCCCCGCGCCCCGAGGAAGTACCCCCACCCTCACCCCAGTTGAGGCCCCGGACCTGGTCACCACGTGCGCGCGCCCCCACCCACCCACACCCGAAGGAGCCCTCATGGAGGACCCCCCACACCCCCTCCCCGCCCCCACCGACGTCTCCCTCGTCTTCCCGCCCCACCCCGTCTGGGTCCGCGCCGCCCGCGAAACCGTCCGTACTCTCCTCGCCGCCTCCCACCGCCCCGAACTCACCGACACCGCGGTGCTGCTGACCTCGGAAGCCGTCACCAACGCCATCAACGCCTGCGCCGGCAAGGACAGCACCACCCCCTTGACCCTCTACGCCGGCTGGACCGACCCCCACCGCCTCCGCGTCCTCGTGCACGACGAGGCCCCGGGCCTGCCCACCTGCCACACGCCCGGCCCCGACGCCGAAGAAGGCCGCGGCATACAGCTCATCTCGTACGGCTCCGACGCCTGGGGCGTGTGCACGCACGGGCCGGGGCCGGGCAAGGCCACCTGGTTCGAGCTCGGGCGTTGATCGGGCGTCACGCGCACGTGATACGCGTCGGGGCGCGGCACCCCCCCAGGCGCCGCGCCCCTCCCCCGCCCCCGGACAAAGGAACCGAACGACCTACTCGGCGTCGACCGACGTCGCCGGCGGCAGCGACCCCGTCCGTGCCACCTGCCCGTACCAGTGCGCGCTGGACTTGGGCGTACGGCTCAAGGTCGCGTAGTCGACGTACACCGCCCCGAACCGCTTCCCGTAGCCGTACGCCCACTCGAAGTTGTCCATCAGGGACCAGAGGTAGTAGCCCCGTACGTCCGCGCCGTCGGCGATCGCACCGCGGACCGCCGCCAGGTGGCCGTGCAGGTACGCGATGCGCTCGGGGTCGTGGACGCGGCCCTCCGGGTCCGGCTTGTCGTCGTAGGCCGCGCCGTTCTCCGTGATGTACAGCGGCAGGCCCGGGACCTCCCGCGAGTAGCGCATGATCAGGTCGTGCAGGCCGGTCGGGTCGATCGTCCAGCCCATCTCCGTACGCTCGCCGGGAGTCTGGTGGAACGCGACACCGTCCGCACCCGGCCACGGCGAGTAGGCACTCGCTCCGTGGCCGTCCGGGCGAGGGCCGTCGGACGATTCCGAAGCCGCCGACACCAGCGTCGGGGTGTAGTAGTTCAACCCCAGCGCGTCGAGCGGCTGCTTGATCACCGCGAGGTCGCCGTCCAGGACGTACGACCAGTCCGTGATCGAGGAGGTCTCCGCGAACAGGCCCTCCGGGTAGGCGCCGTGCAGCATCGGACCGTGGAAGACGCCGTTGGCCAGGTTGTCGATGCGCCGTACCGCCGCCAGATCCGCCGGTGACGGTGAAAGGGGCCTGACCACCGACGAGTTCAGGCTGACCGCGACCGTGTTGCGGGCCGGCATCGCGGACCTCAGCGCGGTGGTGCCCAGACCGTGCGCCAGGTTCAGATGGTGGGCCGCCTTGAGCGACGCCGCCGCGTCCGTACGGCCCGGCGCGTGCACACCCGAGCCGTAGCCCAGGAACGCGCTGCACCAGGGCTCGTTGAGGGTGATCCACTGCTCGACACGGTCGCCCAACGCCTCGCCCACGATCTGCGCGTACTCCGCGAAACGGAACGCCGTGTCGCGCTCCGGCCAGCCACCCGCGTCCTCCAGCTCCTGCGGGAGGTCCCAGTGGTAGAGCGTGATGGCCGGCTTGATGCCGTGCGAGAGCAGCTCGTCGACGAGGTTGCGGTAGAAGTCCAGGCCCCGCTGGACCGCGGGGCCGCGACCCGTCGGCTGCACCCGGGACCAGGAGATCGAGAAGCGGTACGCGGACAGGCCAAGCTCCGCCATCAGGGCCACGTCGTCGCGGTAGCGGTGGTAGTGGTCGACAGCGATGTCACCGGTCTCGCCACCGGCCGTCTTGCCCGGCGTGTGGCTGAAGGTGTCCCAGATGGAGGGCGTACGGCCGTCCTCCCGTACCGCCCCCTCGATCTGGTACGCGGAGGTCGCCGCGCCCCAGAGGAAGGCGGGGGGAAAGGTCACGGGCGATGCGGACTCAGGCATGGAAGCGCTCCCATAGGAGGTCGTGGAGACCGACGGAAATGAAGAGGGCGAGGGAAGAGGGGAGAAGAGAAGAGGGGAGGGGAGGGGAGGGGAGGGAAGAGAGGGGGAGGAGGGGCCATGGCCGTGGTGGCCCGGCCCCTCTATCCCGCCGGCGGAAAGAGGTCAGCCCTTGACGGCGCCCTGCATGATGCCGCCGACGATCTGCTTGCCGAACAGGGCGAAGACGAAGAGCAGCGGCAGCGTGCCGAGCAGTGCGCCCGCCATGATCAGGGACTGGTCGGGGGTGAAGCCGCGGCCGAGGCCCGCGACCGCGACCTGCACGGTCGGGTTGCCGGTCTGGGTGAGCACCAGGAACGGCCACAGGAAGTCGTTCCACGTCTGCACGAACACCAGCATGCCGAGCACCGCCATGGCGGGCCGGGCGGCCGGGAACACCACGTGCCAGATCACCCGCCAGCTGCTCGCGCCGTCGACACGGGCCGCCTCGATCAGCTCGTCCGGCAGCGCCTGGATCAGGTACTGCCGCATGAAGAACACCCCGAACGCGCTCACCAGCGACGGGAAGATCACCGCCTGCAGCTGGTCGGTCCAGTCGAGCTTGGCGACCATCATGTAGAGCGGGATCACGCTGAGCTGCGGCGGCACCATCATCGTGCCGACGACGATCAGCATCAGGGCGCCCCGGCCCTTGAAACGCAGCTTGGCGAAGGCGAATCCGGCGAGCGTGGACAGGAAGACCACGGTCACCGCCGAAACACCCGCCACGAACGTGGTGTTGACGAAGGCCTCGCCCAGATTGGCCTCCGTCCAGGCGACGTCGAGATTGTGGAAGAGGTTCGAGCCGAACCAGAAGGGCGGCGGGGACTGCGCCAGCCGGTTGGTGTCGCGGGAGGCGGCGATCGCGGTCCACACCAGCGGGCCCAGCGAGCCGATCGTGAACAGCGCGAGGATGACGTACGCGAGGGGTCCCGCGTGCATCTGTCCGCCCGCGCGTGCCGACTTGGGGCGTCGCAGACGTTTCGGCGGTTCGGGTACCGCGTCCGCCGGGGGTTTCGTCAGGGTCGTCGTCACGGCCGGTTCTCCTTAACTACTGGCGCGCAGCCGGCGCGAGATGACGTAATTGACGATCCCGATCACGATGAGGATCAGGAACATCGTCCAGGCGATCGCGGAGGCGCGGCCCAGGTGCTGGTTCACCCAGCCCTGCTCGTAGAGGTACAGGCCGAGTGTCTGGAACTGGTGCTCGGCACCGCCGGACGCGCCCTTGTTGGCGTCGAACAGCAGTGGCTCGCCGAAGACCTGACTCGCTCCGATGGTCGAGACGACGACGGTGAACAGGATCGTCGGCCGCAGCGACGGCAGGGTCACATGGAGGAACTGCTGCCAGCGGTTGGCCCCGTCGAGGGCCGCCGACTCGTACAGGTCGTGCGGGATCGCCTGCATCGCCGCCAGGTAGATCAGCGCGTTGTAGCCGGTCCAGCGCCAGATGACGATCGTCGAGACGGCGATCTGGGAGGGCCACTTGTCGTTCTGCCAGTCGATCTTGTCGAAACCGATGGCGTGCAGCGCCCAGTTGATCATGCCGTAGTCGCGGCCGAAGAGCAGCACGAACACGAGCGAGGCGGAGGCGATCGACGTCGCGTACGGCGCGAGCATCATGACCCGGTAGAAGATCGAGCCGCGCAGCCTGTAGTTGAGGATGTGGGCGAGGCCCATCGCCATCAGCAGCTGCGGGACGGTCGAGATGATCCCGATGGTCAGGGTGTTCTTCGCCGCGTTCCAGAAGAAGTCGTCGTCGAAGATGCGGGTGTAGTTGCGCAGGCCCGCCCACTGCATGTCGGTGGGCGCCGTCAGCTCCACCGTGTGCAGCGAGGCCCAGCCCGTGTAGATCAGCGGGAACAGGCCGAACGCGAGGAACAGCAGGAAGAACGGTGAGACGAACGCGTACGGGCTCCACCGCAGGTCCCGCTGCCAGCGGCGGGACAACCGGGCCCGGCGCCGCCGGTCCTTCTCGTCGGGCGCGGCGGATACGGCGTCGGCGGGCGGACGGCCCGGGGCCGCGCCCCCCTCCTCGGCGGGGGGCGCGGCGGTGTCGTGCCGGGTGGCCATACCGGTCACTTCTCCAGGTTGTTGTCGATGGTCTTGGTGGCCGTGTTCCAGGCCTCCGCGGCCGACTTGCCCTTCGTGACGAGGATGACGCCGTTGTCGGTCAGACCCTGCTGGATGATCTGGTCCTTCGGGCCGATCACCTGGGTCGGGATGGCCTTGGCGGCCTCGGCGAAGACCTTGCCGATCGGTGTGTCACCGGTCATCGTGTTCTTCGCGTCGGTCACCTGGGGCAGGCTGTAGGCACCGGGTGCGCTCGGGAAGCTGCCCTGCACGTTGAACAGCTTGGCCTGCTGGGCGGGCGCGGTCAGCCAGGTGACCAGCTTCTCGGCCTCCGTGACGTGCTTGCCGCTCTTGGGCACGGTCAGGAAGGTGCCGCCCCAGTTGCCGGACTTGGGCGCGGCGGCCACGTCCCACTTGCCCGCGGCGTCCGGCTTCGACTTGCCCTTGAGGTAGCCGAGCATCCACGGCGGGCAGGCCACCGCGGCGAACTTGCTGTTGGCGATCGTCGTGTCCCAGGCCGGCTGGAACTGCGTCTGCGCGCCGACCAGCCCCTCCGAGGCGGCCTTCGCGGTCAGGTCGAAGGCGCTCTTGATGGCCGGGTTCGTCTTGTAGATGACCTTGCCGGAGGAGTCGTAGAACTTCTCCTGCTCACTGCTGATGACCGCGTTGAGCAGACCACCGGGGGAGTCCATGAAGGTGGTGCCGCTGGGCGCCTTCTTCTTGTACGTCTCGCCGGCGGCGACGAGCTTGCTCCAATCGCCCGCCCACAGCTGCCCGACCTTGTCGCGGTCGGTGGGCAGGCCGGCCTGCTGGAAGAGGTCCTTGCGGTAGCAGATCGCCATCGGGCCGATGTCGGTGCCGAGTCCGATCGTCTGGCCGTCCTGGGTGGTGGCCTGCTGCCACTTCCAGTCCAGCCAGTTGGTCTTGCTCACCCCCGAGACCTTGGACAGGTCGACGAGCTTGCTCGCCTGGGTCCCCACGACCTCGGCGATGTTGCCGACTTCGACGGCCTGCACGTCCTGCAGACCGCTGTTGGTGGTGAGGTGGTTGACGAGCGCCGGGTAGTAGTTCTCGTTGCGCTCGACGACGTTCTCGGCGATCTTGATGTTCGGGTTGAGCTTCTCGTACTCGGTGTAGAGACCGGCCTCCTTGAATCCCTGGGTGCCGAAGAGACCCAAGGTGATCGTGGTCTTGCCCTTGCCTCCGCCCGTGTCGCCGCTGCTCCCACCGCTGCTTCCACCACTGTCGTCGGCGCAGCCGGCCAGCAGCCCTGTGGTCAGCGCGGCGACGGCCGCGAGGGCCCCCAGACTGCGGGACCGACGGGTGATCGTGCGCATTGCGTCCTCCTGTTGCCTGACGTGCCGACCCCCCGGCCAACTGCACTGTTGGGCCCGTTGTTTCTCGCTGCGGCTCGGGCGGGGAACGTGCGGGATGTGTATGTGTCAGGTACCGTGGGAGCGCTCCCACAGGTGATGTGTTGAAGAGTCGTCGGTTCACGCGGGGGTGTCAAGGGAGCCGACGCGGAGAGATGCGTTCAGTTATCGGCCTGTTAGCTAACTCCGGGGGTGGCCGCGAGAGGGTTCGGCGGACGGTTGAAGTGGCTCGTGTCAGTGGGGTATTGGCCCCGGCGGGACGGTCGGCCGCGGCCCCTGGCCGGGATCGGCGCGCGACCTCGTCCACGTACGGGTTGCCGGGGTCACGGTGGTGATCGGGACTGTTAGATTCCAGGCCAGTCGCGGAGCGCGCGATGTCGACGGGAGGCGGACCATGGCAAGCCACGGAGCGCGGGGCCGGGGAGGCGGCCGGCCGACCTTGGAAGAGGTCGCGGCACGCGCGGGCGTGGGTCGCGGCACGGTCTCCCGGGTGATCAACGGCTCCCCGAGGGTCAGCGACGCGACCCGCGCGGCCGTCGAGGCGGCGGTCGCCGAACTCGGCTACGTCCCGAACACGGCGGCACGCGCCCTCGCCGCCAACCGCACGGACGCGATCGCCCTCGTCGTCCCCGAGCCCGAGACCCGCTTCTTCGCGGAACCCTACTTCTCGGACATGCTGCGCGGTGTCGGCGCGGAGCTCTCCGACACCGAGATGCAGCTGCTGCTGATCTTCGCGGGCAGCGACCGGGAGCGGCAGCGCCTCGCCCAGTATCTGGCCGCGCACCGCGTCGACGGCGTACTCCTCGTCTCCGTCCACGCCGACGACCCGCTGCCCGACCTCCTCTCCCAGCTGGAGATCCCGGCCGTGATCAGCGGTCGCCGCTCGGCGGACGAGACGCTGCCGTCCGTGGACTCCGACAACTACGGCGGAGGCCGCATGGCCGTCGAGCACCTGATCGCCCGGGGACGTCAGAGGATCGTCCACCTGGCGGGCCGTCTCGACGTCTTCGGTGCCCAGCGCCGTGTCGACGGCTACCGAGAGGGTCTGCGCGCGGCCGGACGCGAGGCGGACGACCGGCTGATCATCCCGGGCGACTTCACCGAGGAGGGCGGCCGGCGCGCGATGACCGAGTTGCTCGCCCGCTGCCCGGACCTGGACGCGGTGTTCGCGGGCTCGGACGTGATGGCGGCGGGCGCCCGCCAGGTCCTGCGCGAGGTGGGCCGCCGCATACCCGACGACGTGGCGCTCGTCGGGTACGACGACTCCGCCATCGCCCGCCACATGGACCCGCCCCTGACGAGCGTGCGCCAGCCGATCGAGGAGATGGGCCGCGCCATGATCGACCTCCTGCTCGGGGAGATCGCCGACCGCCGCCCCGCGGTCTCGCGCGGTCTGGAGAAGCGACAGGTCGTGCTGCCGTCCGAACTGGTGGTACGGGCCTCGTCCTGACGCGCGGAAAGGCTTCGATAGGGCAATCTGATCGGTATGGTCCTCCATCCGTTGCTCGGAGTCGATGAAGTGCCCGCCATGGAGCCCTACCTGGGCAGGGTGGGGGAGGTGTTCCAAGCGTTCCGGGAGCAGGACTCGGGATGCGTGTCGTACGGCGTCCGGCTGCTCGACGGGGCGCGCTGGTTCGTCAAGGAGGCGGTGACCGACCGCGGCCGGCGCTCGCTCGAACGGGCCTGGGCCTTCCACCGGGCCGTACGGCACCGGGCGATCGTCCCGCAGGTCCACCGCATCGCCGTGGGACGCGGCGGCGCGGCCGTGGTGATGCCCTGGCGGGAGGGCGAGGTGCTGTACCCGGCCATGCTGGGCGGACCGCGCGACCGTACGGGCCCGGGCACCCCCATGGCCCGCTTCCGCGCCCTGCCGACCTCCCTCGTCCTGGCCGCCTTCGAACGGGTGCTCGACGCCCATCTCGCGGTGGAGCTCGCCGGGCATGTCGCGGTCGACTTCTACGACGGCGCGCTGCTGTACGACTTCAGGGGCGACGTCGTCCATCTGGTCGACCTCGACGAGTACCGGCCGGGCCCGTTCGTGGTCGAGGAGGAACGCCTGCCGGGTTCGCGCCGGTTCATGGCCCCCGAGGAGTTCGTGTGCGGGGCCGTGATCGACACCCGTACGACCGTCTTCACCCTCGGCCGCACCGCCCGGCTCCTCCTGGACGCGGGGGACGAGGAACGTGCCTGGCGGGGCACCCCGGCTCAGCAGGCGGTGATCGTCCGGGCGACCCGGTCCGAACCCGAGGAACGCTTCGAGGACGTCCATCGGTTCGCCGACGCGTGGCGGGCCGCGGGTCGCTCGCACACCGGCTGAGGTCACCGCCGTAGCGGCAGCTCCCACCGGACTTCGCCGTCCTGGTACCGGTCGGTCGGGCTCAGCCCGGCCGTCGCGGCGACGGCCGCGGAGGCCCGGTGGGCGGGGTGGATGTGCGCGACGACCGTACGGACGCCGGGCTCCTCGCCCAATCGGCCGACCAGCTCCCGTGCCGCCTCCCCGGCGAACCCCCGCCCCTGCCAGGGCGTGCCCACCACCCAGGCGATCTCCGCGACCTCCCCGGTGACCGTCGCCTGGACCGTACCGACGAGACATCCCTCCTCGCGCGGCCGCAGCACCCAGTTGCACCAGACGGCGGCCGGGTCGGGGGAGCCCGCGACGAGACGTTCATAGCGTGAACGCAAGGCCTCGGGAGTGGCGGGTGCGCCGCCGATGAACGTGTGCAGCGCCGGGTCGGACAACACCTCGGCCATTTCCCCGGCGTGTTCGACGCGGAGGGGGAGGAGATCGAGGCGGGCGGTGCGCAGGGTGTGGGCGGGCAGGTGGGGTGGGGGCATTGGGTGAGCGTAGAGGGCACCCGGGGCGGTGCGCGCGGATCGGCTCGGTGACGTCGGTCCCACCCCATGGGCCAGGAACCGTGAACACTTAAGCGCTTAAGTGTTCACGGTTTCCCGGGAGGTACCCCCGGCGGCGGATTCACGAAGGCGTCCGCTGCCTTGAGAGCGGTGGACGGTCAGGGCGCTCAGACCGTCGGGACCGCGCCGGTGTTCCGCACCTCGGACAGCGCCCTCTTGATGGTGACCTTCGCGAAGTAGCCGGCGCCGAAGAAGATGCACTGGACGACGTACCAGAACTTCTCGGCACCGGTCATCTCGACCAGTCCGTACTCGCTCAGCGCCTTCTTCACCGGGACCTTCTGGAAGTAGGCGGCGCCGAAGTAGACGCAGCCCAGGACGTACCAGAACTTCTCCCAGGAGGTGTTGGTGCCCTGACCGAGGTACTGCCGCTCTGCCATGAAATTCTCTGCTTTCCGATGACCGTGTGGAGCCGGGGGGCCTGCCGATCCGGGCCCTCGCGAGCGGCCTCGGGGCAGCAGTCGGGCACAGGCACCGACGTCTGCTGGCATGCTCGAGCACGAGATGAGATGGCATGGGTGATGCGCACTTGGTCACGGCGCCGGTCGTCATGACGACCGGCTCCCCCCCGGACGCGCAAGCTGGAGTGTATAGGCAGCAGCCGTCGATCTTTCCCTCTCGCGAGCGAACTCAGTACAACTGTTCGGTCTCGGTGAGCCGGGTCACGAAAGAGCCCCCCATCCGCCTTCGCAGATGAGGGGCTCCCTCTCAGAGGGTGAGTGACGGGACTTGAACCCGCGACATCCTGGACCACAACCAGGTGCTCTACCAGCTGAGCTACACCCACCACGACCGGTCTTGGTTTCCCTGACCGGCCGAGAAAAAGTGTACAGGGTCCGAGGGGGTGCTCGCGCCAGGCTTTCTCCGGGGTCCCTCGGGGCCCCGGACATGCGTCATTCGGCGGGCAGTACGTGCTTCGCAGCGATGGTGCGGGCGGTGTCGGAGTCGGGGCCGGGCTGCGGGACGAAGATCGCCTCGCGGTAGTAGCGGAGCTCCGCGATGGATTCGCGGATGTCGGCGAGGGCGCGGTGGTTGCCGTTCTTCTCCGGGCTGTTGAAGTAGGCCCGGGGATACCAGCGGCGGGCCAGCTCCTTCACCGAGGAGACGTCCACGATGCGGTAGTGGAGGTAGTCCTCGAGGGCCGGCATGTCACGCGACAGGAAACCCCGGTCCGTGCCGACGGAGTTTCCGCACAGCGGGGCCTTGCCCGGCTCCTTGACGTGCTCACGCACGTAGGCGAGGACCTGTGCCTCGGCGTCGGCCAGGGTCGCGCCCTCGGCCAGTTCGTCGAGGAGGCCGGAGGCCGTGTGCATCTGGCGCACCACGTCCGGCATCGTCTCCAGCGTCCGCTCCGGAGGGCGGATCACGATGTCCACCCCTTCACCGAGCACATTCAGTTCCGAGTCGGTGACCAGCGCGGCCACCTCGATGAGTGCGTCGTCCGACAGCGAGAGCCCGGTCATCTCGCAGTCGATCCACACCATGCGATCGTTCATGGCCCTAACCCTACGGCGCGCTCCGGCGCACGGGCAGATCCGGGACGGCGGTGACCTGCGTGGTGGCCCGGTACGGCGGCGGCCCGGGACCCTCGTCGGGTCCCGGGCCGCCACCGTCTCGCGTCATCGCCTCAGGGCGCGCTGCGCTGCCCCGGCAGGCGCCCGGCCGCGTACAGCTCGGTGCCCGTCCTGCCCGGCTCCGTCGACAGGGACGTCGACGGGCCCAGGGAGGTGGCGGCCGCCGTGCGGCGGGTCTGCGGCGGCACCGGGTTCTCCTGGCTCAGGACGGGCGGTGGCCCGGCCTGGCCCGCGGCGGAGCCGTCCACGTCCGACGGCCGCTCCGACTGCGGCCTGCGCGCACGGTACGCCGCCCGGTACGCGGCCGGGGACGAGCCGAGCTGACGCCGGAAGTGACCCCGCAGCGCGACCGGTGAACGGAAGCCGCAGCGTCCGGCGACCTCGTCGACCGAGTAGTCGGAGGTCTCCAGCAGCCGCTGCGCCTGCAGTACGCGCTGAGTGATCAGCCACTGCAGGGGAGCGCTCCCCGTGAGCGAGCGGAACCGGCGGTCGAAGGTGCGGCGGCTCATGTACGCGCGTGCCGCCAGCGTCTCGACGTCGAACTGCTCGTGGAGGTGCTCCAGCGCCCAGGCGACGACCTCCGCGAGGGGGTCGGCGCCGATCTCCTCTGGTAAAGATCGATCGAGATAGCGCTCCTGACCGCCGCTCCGGCGCGGCGGCACGACAAGACGGCGGGCCAGCGCGCCGGCCGCCTCGTTGCCGTGGTCCGTCCGCACGATGTGCAGACAGAGATCGATTCCGGCCGCCGTACCCGCGGAGGTCAGCACGTCTCCGTCGTCCACGAAGAGTTCTCGTGGATCGACATGGACCGACGGGTAGCGTTTGGCCAGCGTCGGTGCGTACATCCAGTGGGTCGTCGCCGGTCGGCCGTCCAGCAGTCCGGCGGCGGCCAGCACGAAGGCGCCGGTGCACAGTCCGACTATGCGGGCTCCCTCCTCGTGCGCCCGGCGCAGCGCGTCGAGCGCCTCCTCCGGTGGCGGAGAGGTGATCGAACGCCAGGCCGGCACCACGACGGTGCCCGCCCGCGAGATCGCCTCCAGGCCATGCGGCGCGGTGAGTTCCAGGCCTCCTGTGGTCCGCAGTGGGCCCTCTTCGCCGCCGCACACCAGAAGTCGGTAGCGCGGCACGCCGGCGTCCTGGCGGTCAATCCCGAACACCGACAGCGGTATGGAACTCTCGAAGATGGGGCCGCCGCTGAACAGCAGCACCGCGACGATCTCCTTGCGGCGTCGCCCGGAAAGTTTCCGGGCCGCGGCTTCCGGCGCGGCAGTGGAGTCGTGGCTCATACTGCTAAGCCCCCCTCGGTGGTCGCGGCTCCTCGGTTGTGTCGCTCCTGCACGTTTCCCCTCGGTCCTGCACGAGTCCCCCGCCGTAAGACAGTCAAGATCGAATCTACTGTGTCCAGTGGCGCCAAGGTGACCAGTTCGGCACTCGGCAGAATGTCGACATGGCAACTTGGCGTGAAGCATTCGATCACGAAGCGTTGCACTCGTGGGCCGTGCAGGGAAGTGCGCCTCGTGTCAGTGGCCAATCCCCATAGGGTGCGCGCGCCCTCCAGGGGCCTTTCGGCGCAGGTGGAACGGGGGTTGGGGGGTCGTTCGAGCAAGGGATGCGCGGGTGGCCGAAGTTGGCTGAAAAGAAGCGGGGGCGTGCGCGTAAACCGGTCAGTCAACCGGCTTCTTTCCTTCGCCGTGACGGCCGCCCCTGTGCGCCCCCTCGGGCCACTCCTGCCCTGCAAGCCGTTCATGATGTGCGAGTCGGCCAAATCCCGGGCGTCACGGTGCCGCGCGGGGTGATCGAGCCAGCCGCCGCCGTAAGGGGGCACCGCGCCGGGTGTCCCGGCTGGGCGTGTCCGGGCCCTGGGCGTCTCAGGCGTACGTGTCCGGATCCTGTGCGTCTCGGGCGTAGGGGGGCCACTCCTGGGTGCTCGGACGCTGTGGTTCTCGGCCTCGGGGACCGGTGCTCTGGGGGCCTTGGGGGCCCTGGCCCCATGTGATCAGGCTCTGCGGGGTCCGGTCCCAGGTGATCAGGTTTCCCGGGTGTTCGTCTTGTCCGGTCGGGCTCCGGGTGTCGGGGGCGATCCCCTCGGCGTGGGACGTCTCGCCGTGGGCCCTGTCGCCGCCGTCCCGCGGGCCGCTTCCCCTGTCGCCGCCGTCCCACGTGACGCTTCCCCTCTCGTCGCCGCCCGCTTCTCCGCGTCCCCCGTCGCCGAGATCCGGGATGCCGGGGGCCCTCTCCCCGCGGGGCGCTTCGGGGCGACCCCGGCGGCCACGCCCGGGGCGGCCGTGATGGTGGTGCGGGGCGCCGTCGCGGCGGCCGGTCCTGCTGTGCCGGGCCCGGGAGGGGGCCGGCTCCTCGGCGTGGAGGCGGGCCGCGACACGTTCGGACTGGCGCAGCAGGACCCGGCAGGCACCGGTCACGGCCGCCAGGCCCAGCGCCGTGCCCGCCGCGCCGGCGAGCGAGGTGCCGAATCCGACGAGGACGACGGGGACCAGGACGCAGCTGAAGGCCGCCCACCGCACCACCTCGCTCGCCGTGTCCGGCCCGGGGGGCGGCGTGGCGGGCGCCGGGGAGGAGGGGGACGCGGTCTCTGGTCCTGGCACGGTCTGCTCCCTGGTTCCCTGGTACTCCAGTGCTCTCCATGGCAGTGGCTCATCGGTTCAACGCCTGTTCGACCCGCCGGTCACCTACGAAAGGCCTGGAGCCTGGGTGAACCCTGTGCAAACCGCCTGTACGGGGCAGCAACCATTGCGTTACGGGCGCCTCTCATGCATGCTCCGGGGAACGCCGCGCAGTGCGCGCGGGATCTGGGCAGAGGAGGCGTGCCGCCGTACCCTTGGGGGTATGGGGTTGGGAAGATGATTCCCGGACACAGCTCTGCCGCACGTTGTCGTCCCCACCACGAGGATCCAAACGCCGAGATACCCATGGCCGGTCACGAATTCTTCGATCCCGCGGACCGCAAGCGCCCGCTCGCCGATCCCACGGCGCCCGAGCCCCTGGCGGCGGAAGAACCCCGCCAGTCCTGCGATCCTGCCTTCAAACACGGCGTCGTCGTCGGCTTCGACGGTTCGACGTCCAGCGAGCGTGCCCTCGCCTACGCGATCGGCATGGCCCACCGCTCCGGCTCGGGCCTGATCATCGTGCATGTCGCGAACCGGCTGCCCACCACGGTGTGGGCGGGCTGTGAACCACCGGTCTTCGTCGACGTGCCCGACCATCGCACCGAGGTGCTCGGACTCGAACTCGCGTGCGCCGAATATCTGGCCGAGGTGCCCTGGATCCTCGTCGAGCGTGGCGGTGACATCTGCCACGAACTCGAAGAGGTGGGGCGGGAGTACGAGGCGGACGCGATCGTCGTCGGCTCCACGCACGGCATCGTCGGACGTATCTTCGGCTCGGTGGCCGGACGGCTCGCGAAGCGCGCGCAGCGCCCGGTGATCGTCATCCCGTGACCTGATCGCCCGGCCTGTCTCCTGACCTACCGTCAACTCCCTTTGGCGGGTGCCTGGAACGGCATGAACCTACTCGCGCGTAGAGGTGGTTTGTGCCCTTGTGAAGGGTACATACCGGTCACCGGACCAACCGTACGGCCGGTACCACGCAGCACAACTGCACATGCATGAAGGGAGCCCGCCGTGGACAATGACGTCTCCGCGGGAAGCATCACCTCGACCCTCGGCCACCTCGCGCTCGGCCTCACCTTGCTGCTCTTCGGCCTCGGTCACACCCAAGTGATCGACGGCGTGACAGCGGCCGACTCCGTCTCCCTCGCCACCTACGTCGGTGGCGTCGCGCTCTTCATAGCCGGGCTGTTCGCCTTCCGTGACCACGACGCCTTCACCGGTACGGCCTTCACGGCACTCGGCGCGTTCTGGTTCACCTGGGGCGTCACGGCCGGCACGCAGATGTCCGCCAACGCGACCGGTCTCTTCCTGCTCCTGTTCGCGCTCGTCGCGCTGAGCCTGACCGCCGCGGCCTCCGGCGCCTCGACGCTCGTACGGGGCACGTACGCGTTGCTCTTCGTGTCGCTCCTTCTGCTCGCCATCGGGCAGTTCGGCGACTCCAGTGGGCTGACGAAGGCCGCGGGGTGGTTCGCCGCCGTGGGTGGCCTGTTGGCCTGGTACGGGGCCACGGCGGCCATGGCTCACTGGCCCACCGCACTGCCCGGGCGCGCCGCCGGCCGGGGGGTGACGGCCACCGGCTGAGGCTGGCGCGGGCCGGGGCATGGGCGGCCCCGGCCCCCTGAAGGAACGGGTCCCTGTGCGCTGGTGGCGTGGCACAGGGACCCGTTCTCGTGTTGTGCGCCTAAACCGGCGCCGCTCTCGCGGAGGTGGTTGCTAGTGCCGCGGCACTAGCCGCGGGGGTTGCTCAATTGTCGCTTCGGTGGGCTGGTGGATTACTACTCCACCGTCACCGACTTGGCCAGGTTGCGCGGCTTGTCGATGTCGCGGCCCAGGGCCAACGCCGTGTGGTAGGCGAGGAGTTGCAGCGGGATGCCCATGAGGATCGGGTCCAGCTCGTCCTCGTTCTTCGGGACGACGATCGTCTGGTCGGCCTTCTCCTGCTCCTGGTGCGCCACCGCGAGGATCCTGCCGCTGCGGGCCTTGATCTCCTCCAGGGCGGCGCGGTTCTTCTCGAGGAGGTCGTCGTCGGGGACGATCGCCACCGTGGGGAGGGCCGGCTCGATCAGGGCCAGCGGGCCGTGCTTGAGCTCGGAGGCGGGGTAGGCCTCGGCGTGGATGTACGAGACCTCCTTGAGCTTCAGGGAGGCCTCACGGGCCACCGGGTAGCCCCGGACGCGGCCGATGAAGAGCATCGAGCGGGCCTCGGCGTACTCCTCGGCCAGCTTCTTGATCTCGTCCTCCTGCTCCAGGATCTCCGAGATCTGCGCGGGCAGCCTGCGCAGGCCCTCGATGATCCGCTTGCCGTCACGGACCGACAGGTCGCGGGTGCGGCCGAGGTGCAGGGCGAGCAGCGCGAACGCGACGGTGGTGTTGGTGAAGCACTTCGTCGAGACGACGCAGACCTCGGGGCCCGCGTGGACGTACATGCCGCCGTCCGCCTCGCGGGCGATCGCCGAGCCGACGACGTTGACCACACCGAGCACCCGCGCGCCCTTGCGCTTCAGCTCCTGCACGGCGGCCAGTACGTCGTACGTCTCACCGGACTGGGACACGGCCACGTACAGGGTGTCGGGGTCGACGACCGCGTTGCGGTAGCGGAACTCGGAGGCCGGCTCCGCGTCCGCGGGGATACGGGCGAGCTCCTCGATCATCTGGGCGCCGATCATGCCCGCGTGGTACGAGGTGCCGCAGCCGAGGATCTTCACACGGCGGATCTGGCGTGCCTCGCGGGCGTCCAGGTTCAGGCCACCGAGGTGCACGGTGGAGAACCGGTCGTCGATGCGGCCGCGCAGCACCCGGTCCACGGCCTCGGCCTGCTCGTGGATCTCCTTGTGCATGTACGTGTCGTGGCCGCCCATGTCGTAGGAGGCCGCCTCCCACTCCACGGTGGTCGGCTCGGAGGTCGTACGGGTGCCCTCGGTGGTGTACGTACGGAAGTCGTCGGCCTTGAGGGTGGCCATCTCGCCGTCGTCCAGGGTCACTATCTGGCGGGTGTGGGTGACCAGGGCGGCGATGTCCGAGGCGACGAACATCTCCTTCTCGCCGATGCCGAGGACGACCGGGGAGCCGTTGCGGGCCACCACGATGCGGTCGGGGAAGTCGGCGTGCAGGACCGCGATGCCGTACGTGCCCTCGATCACCCGCAGTGCGTCGCGGACCTTGTCCTCGAGCTTCTCCGCCTGGGAGCGGGCGATCAGGTGGGTGAGGACCTCGGTGTCGGTCTCCGAGAGGAACTCGACACCGTCCGCCTCGAGCTTCTTGCGCAGGTCGGAGGCGTTGTCGATGATGCCGTTGTGGACGACCGCGACCTTGCTGTCGCCGGACATGTGGGGGTGGGCGTTCACGTCGGAAGGGGCGCCATGGGTGGCCCAGCGGGTGTGGGCGATGCCGGTGGTGCCCTTGAAGCGCGCGGGGACCTTGGCCTCCAGGTCACGGACCCGGCCCTTGGCCTTGACCATCTTCAGACCGGTCGACTTCGGCGTCGTGACGACGATGCCCGCCGAGTCGTAGCCGCGGTACTCCAGGCGCTGGAGGCCTTCGAGCAGCAGCGGTGCCACATCACGCCTGCCGATGTATCCGACGATTCCGCACATATATATGTATTCCTCAGCCGTAGACAATGCGGCGCAGCTGCCTGAGCGTGAGCTCCGGCGGCGCGACCGCGCGGTACTTCAGGTCCGCCTCGATCCGTTCGAAGATCGTCGCGTTGACCAGGCCCTGGGCCTGGAGCTCGCGGTGGCGGCGACGGACGTACTCCTCGGTCGTCTCGTCGAAGTAGGCGAGCACGTCCTGGACCACCCGCAGTGCCTCGCCCCGGTTCAGGGGGGTGGAGCGCGTCAGATGATCAACAAGTTCGTCGTGCACCCGATGATCCTGAGGTACGAGGAGCCGATTCGCAAGAATCCTGCCCGATATCGGGCAAGCGGCTGTTGAAGGTCTTATGGGGGTCTGTTAGCAAGCTGTCCATCCTGTGTCTTGTGCCGCGTCGATTGCCGGGAGCAACTTCTGTGGCCATGGACACTCCACGCATGGGCGTACCGGAGAAGCTCGCCGAGCGCATGACCATGGCAGAGCAGCACGAGTATCTCCGCGCCAAGTTCTCCCGGCGCAACATGATCAGAGGCGGGGCCGTGACCCTCGGCGCCGTCGCGGGCGGCACCTTCGTGCCGGGCGCCGTCGCACAGGCCGCGGTCCCGACGCGGGCCACGGCCACCTCGACGGAGAAGGTCGACGGCGCCCTCGTCGCCCCCTTCGGCCGTCACCTCGCCTTCGGCAACGACCCCCGCACGGAGATCACGGTCTCCTGGCAGGTTCCGGCCGAGGTGAAGAAGCCGTTCATCCGCATCGGCGCCCACCCCTGGGACCTCTCCCGCAAGATCGAGGCCGAGGTCCGCACCCTCTACACCCCGGCCGGCGTCGGCGCCAGCGGCGACCACACGCAGTACTACCTGCACGCCAAGCTCACCCACCTGCGCCCCGGCAAGACGTACTACTACGGCGTCGGTCACGCGGGCTTCGACCCCTGCGCGCCCCACCTGCTGGGCACGCTCGGCACCTTCACCACCGCACCCTCGCACGCCGAGCCGTTCACCTTCACGGCCTTCGGCGACGAGGGCGTCGGCTACCACGGCCTCGCCAACGACGCCCTGCTGCTCGGCCAGAACCCGGCCTTCCACCTGCACGCCGGTGACATCGCGTACGCGGACCCGGCCGGCGCGGGCAAGAAGGAGGACACCGGCTTCGACTCGCGCATCTGGGACCAGTTCCTCGCCCAGACCGAGACGGTCGCCAAGCAGGTCCCGTGGATGCCCGCGTACGGCAACCACGACATGGAGGCCTGGTACTCGCCCAACGGCTACGGCGGCGAGGAGGCGCGCTGGACGCTTCCGGACAACGGGCCCGACAAGAAGAACCTGCCCGGCGTCTACTCCTTCGTCTACGGCAACACGGCGATCATCTCGCTGGACGCCAACGACATCTCCTTCGAGATCCCCGCGAACCTGGGCATCTCCGGGGGAACGCAGACGAAGTGGCTGGAGGGCCAGCTCAAGAAGTTCCGGGCGTCCAAGGACGTCGACTTCATCGTGATCTTCTTCCACCACTGCGCGTACTGCACCTCCACGGCGCACGCCTCGGAGGGGGGCGTGCGACAGGAGTGGGTGCCGCTGTTCGAGAAGTACACGGTGGACCTGGTCATCAACGGCCACAACCACCAGTACGAGCGCACGGACGTCATCAAGGGCAACGCGGTCACCAAGAAGCTGCCGATCGGCGGCACGGCGTACCCGGAGACCGACGGTGTCGTGTACGTGACGGCGGGCGCGGCGGGGCGCAGCCTGTACGCGTTCACCGCCCCGGAGTCGTACGAGGGCCACGAGAACGAGGTCGACTCCGTCGCCTCCTTCATCAACCTCAAGGACGGCAAGCAGAACGAGACGGTCGCCTGGTCCCGGGTGCGCTACCTCAACTACTCGTTCCTCCGGGTGGATGTCACCCCTGCGCACAAGGGCCGGCTGGCCACGCTGACGGTGCGGGGGATTGCCGAGACGGGTGCGGAGGTCGACCACTTCACGGTGGCTCGACGGGTTCGTTAGCCGCGGGCCGGCGGGCGGTTCTCGTCGCGGATTCCTACATCCGCTTGAGGACCGCCCGTTTGGCCGTGGCGAACTCCTCGTCCGTCAGAATGCCGGACTTGTGGAGGTCGCCCAGTTCGCGCAGCCGGCGGAGCAGGGCGTCGTGGTCGTCCTCCGGGGCGATCGCGGCGGGCCGCTCCGCCGCCTGCGCGGCTTGCGGAGATGCCGTGGGATGGGGCAGCCGGGCCTGTACCGCCGCCGCGACCAGGGCCATCAGCGGGTCCTTCTTGAAGCCCCACAGTTCTACGGAGTTGGGGTCGTACTTCGGTGGTGCCTTGGTCTCCGCGCCGCGGACGGTGAAGCGGAGGTAGCCGTTCTCCAGGCCGACCGCGGGATGCCACTCGACGGTGGTGAGGTCGGTGAGGGCGAGGGAGCGGGTTCCGGCGGCGGACTTGGAGTCCTCGGTCTTCCAGTTCCACTCCAGGCGTACGCGCTCGCCGTCGAAGCTCGCGGTGCCGTCGCCGGCGGAGACGGACAGCGGCACGGAGGGGCCCGGGAGCAGATAGCCGTCGACCGGGTCGGTCGGCACCCGGTCCAGCAGCAGCGCGTCCCGGACCTCGTCCACGACGTACTCGGCGACGCCGTAGCGGTCGGACTCCACGGTGAGCTGGTAGGGGTCGTTCGGTTCGGTGAGCTTGCCGCCGGTCGCCTGGAGCAGCGGGTCCGCGCCGTCGCGCAGCCGGAGCCGCAACCGCCCGCTCTTCTTCCCCTGTTCGAAGGAAATTCCCGCCAACGCACCCAGCGGGACGGTCAGTTCACCCAAGGTCTTGCGGAGCAGGCTCACGTTCTTGTCGCGCCCCGGGGTCAGCCGCAGCGCGTCGCCGTCGAAGGTCCACGTCCCGTCCTTCTGGATGATTTCCGCCATGAGGAGGATTGTTTCACCGGGTCTGCGGAAGAGTGGTCTATACCCATCCGCAATTCGTTTGCAGGGTCCTTCGAAGGGAGCGCATGTGAGACAGCACAGAACGCCCCGCCTCCTCGGTACGCTGCTGCTCGTGGCGGCCGCCGGTGTCTCAGTCGTCGGTGCGGCACACCCCGAGTCGGGCCGCACCGCGACCCCGCTCGGGCAGGTGGTGCCGGCTCCCGCCTCGGTCGACGCGGGCGGATCCCCGTATCGCATCACCGACGGCACCCGTATCCGGGTCGAGGACTCGCCGGAGGGCCGCCGGGTCGGCACGTATCTGGCCGACGTCCTGCGTCCCTCCACCGGGTACCGACTGCCCGTCACCACGCACGGCACGGGTGGTATCCGGCTGCGGATCGCGGCGGGGTCCTCGGGTGCCGAGGGCTATCGCCTGGACAGCGGGCGAAACGGCGTCACCATCACGGCCGCCGCGCCCGCCGGGCTCTTCCACGGCGTCCAGACCCTGCGCCAGCTGCTGCCCGCCGCCGTCGAGAAGAACTCCGTGCAGCCCGGCCCCTGGCTCGTCGCCGGCGGCACCATCAAGGACAGTCCGCGCTACGGCTACCGCGGCGCGATGCTCGACGTCTCCCGGCACTTCTTCGGCGTCGCGCAAGTCAAGCGTTACATCGACGAGTTGGCCCTCTACAAGGTCAACAAGCTGCATCTGCACCTGAGTGACGACCAGGGCTGGCGCATCGCGATCGACTCCTGGCCGCGGCTCGCCACGTACGGGGGCTCCACCCAGGTCGGCGGCGGACACGGCGGCTCCTACACCAAGGCCGACTACAAGGAGATCGTGCGGTACGCGGCCTCCCGCTACCTGGAGGTCGTCCCGGAGATCGACATGCCGGGCCACACCAACGCCGCGCTCGCCTCGTACGCCCAGCTGAACTGCAATGGCACCGCGCCCCCGCTCTACACCGGCACCGACGTCGGCTTCAGCTCGCTGTGCGTGGCCAAGCCGGTGACGTACGACTTCGTGGACGACGTCGTCCGGGAGCTGGCGGCACTCACGCCGGGCAAGTACCTCCACATCGGCGGGGACGAGGCCCACTCCACCAGCCACGCCGACTACGTCGCCTTCATGGACAAGGTGCAGCCGGTCGTCGCCAAGTACGGGAAGACCGTGATCGGCTGGCACCAGCTGACCGGGGCGCACCCGGTGAAGGGCGCGATCGCGCAGTACTGGGGGCTCGACGACACCAGTGCCACGGAGAAGGCGCAGGTCGCCGCGGCCGCGCGGAACGGGACGGGGCTCGTGCTGTCGCCCGCCGACCGGGTCTACCTCGACATGAAGTACACCGCGGACACCCCGCTCGGGCAGGACTGGGCGGGCCTGGTGGAGGTGAAACGGGCGTACGACTGGAATCCGGGCGCCTACCTTCCGGGAGCCCCGGCTTCGGCGATCCGGGGTGTCGAGGCGCCGCTGTGGACGGAGACCATCGTCACGGGGGCCGACATCGACTACATGACCTTCCCGCGGCTGCCCGGAGCGGCCGAGCTCGGCTGGTCGCCCGCGTCGACGCACGACTGGGACACCTACAAGGTGCGGCTCGCGGCGCAGGGGCCGCGCTGGGAGGCCCTGGGCATCGGTTACTACCGCTCACCGCAGGTGCCCTGGCCCACGGCGTAATCGGGAAGTCGGGAAGACGGGAAGTCGGGAAGTCGGGAAGATGGGGCTCAGGAGGACCGTACTCCTGAGCCCCATCGGCTTCAGAGCCCCGCGATCGGGTTCTGCAGGCTGCCGACCAGTTGCAGCGCGCCGGACGGATCGGCCAGGTCCACCATCTGCTTGTTGTCGCGCAGCTGGAGGCGGTTCAGGCAGGACAGCGCGAACTCGGGCGCGAACATGTCGTACTGCCGGAACTTGTCGTCGAGTTCGGGCGCCGACTCCTGGTACTCGCGTACGGACTCGGCGACCGTCCGCCAGAAGTCGTCCTCGTCGAGGATGCCCTCGTCGGCCAGGTTGGCCGCGAGGAAGCGGAAGAAGCAGTCGAAGACGTCCGTGAAGATGGACAGGAGTTTCTTGTCCTCGGGGACCTCGACGCGGATCCGCTCGACCACGGGCGGCAGCACCGCCTGCGGGTCCATGACGGCGATCTCCTCGGCGATGTCCTTGTAGATCGCGCGCCGCACGACGCCGTCCTCGAGGACGAGGATGACGTTCTCGCCGTGCGGCATGTAGACCAGGTCGTAGGCGTAGAAGCTGTGCAGGAGTGGCGTGAAGTAGGCGCGCAGATAGCGGCGCAGCCACTCCACGGGGGTCAGCCCGGACCGCTCGATCAGCGCGCCCGCGAAGGAGGCGCCCGTGTGGTCGACATGGACGAGGGAGGCCATGGTGGCCAGGCTCTCGCCCTCCTGGAGCGCGGGCACGGGGCTCTCACGCCACAGGGCCGCGAGCATTTTGCGGTACGGGGAGTAGCGGTCGGTGGCGGCCTCGTACTCCAGGTGGCGGTAGCCGACGGCGGCGCGTTCGCGGATGACCGACAGGCCGGTGGACTTGAGCACCGGGTCGTTCTCGACGAGCTGGGCCAGCCAGTCGTTGATCGCCGGGGTCGCCTCCATGTAGGCGGCGGACAGACCGCGCATGAAGCCCATGTTGAGGACGCTCAGCGCCGTCTTCACATAGTGCTTCCCGGGGCTGGTGGTGTTGAAGAACGTCCGGATGGACTGCTGGGCCAGGTACTCGTCGTCGCCCTCGCCGAGGCAGACCAGACGGCGCTGGGCGACCTCGGCCGCGAAGGTCACCGAGAGCTTGTTCCACCACTGCCAGGGGTGGACGGGGATGAGGAGGTAGTCCTCGGGGTCGAGACCCTGGTCCGTGAGGGTCGCCGTGAACCGCTCGACCGTCCCTGCGCCCAGCTCCTCGCGCACGAAGGACTCGTACTCGATGCCCACACCCGCGGTGAAGGCGGCCCGGGAGCGGTGCGCGGCCAGCCACACCAGCCGGATCGGGCTCGCGGTCTCGGGGGCGTACGAGAGGTACTCGTGCACACCGAAGCCGAGCCGCCCGTTGTTGGCGACGAAGCAGGGGTGACCCTCGGTCATGCCGGTCTCGATCTCCTGGAAGGAGGCCTTCGCGAGCTCGGCGGACGGGATCTGCGGCTTGGTGAGTTTGAAGCAGGTGCCCGAGAGGGTGGAGGAGATCTCCTCCAGATAGACCGGCAGCACCTCGTCGCTCAGGCCCAGCGACGTCTTCAGCTCGATGAGGAAGTCGAGTGCGGCGAGCGGGAGTTCGGACCCGTCGCGGTGGCGGGTGATCGACTCGGGGTCGACCTGCCAGTGGTCGAGGGAGCGGCGGGTGGCGGTGAAGCGGTACCGGGTCAGACCGTCGTCGCTGCGGACGACGTACCCGCCGTCTCCGTCGGGCTCCGGCGTGATGAGGCGCTCGTGCGCGAACTCGGCGAGGGCCTTGCGGACGAGAAGACGGTTGGCGCGCCCCCAGCGCACGGGGGAGAGGTGGGCCACGGCGTCGGCGAGGCTCATGCGGTCACCCCCGCCGTCCGCTCGAACCGCTCCCGGGTGCAGAAGCTCAGCAACGCCCTTTTCTCCGGCTTCTGTATCTCGCGCTCGGGCACGAACCCGACGGCTTCGTTCAGCGCGTGCACGGCCGTGTTGCGCACGTCGGGCTCGACGACGACCCGCGCGGTCGTCGGGTCGGCGAACAGGTACTCCATCACCGCGGTGATCACCGCCCGGGTGAACCCGTGCACCGGCGTCTCCGTCGGCGCGACCAGGAAGTGCATGCCGACGTCTCCTGGCGCGGGTTCGTACAGACCGACCAGTTCCACGTGCGCCGGGTCGTACCGCTCCATCAGGAACACGGGTTCGCCGTCCAGCGACCCCAGGAACGCGTCGTGGTACTCGCTGGCCGCGATGGCCATGTACTCGCGCTCCACG
Source organism: Streptomyces sp. NBC_01450 (assembly GCF_036227505.1). NCBI lineage: Bacteria > Bacillati > Actinomycetota > Actinomycetes > Kitasatosporales > Streptomycetaceae > Streptomyces > Streptomyces sp. NBC_01450. Next base: position 7,158,658 of record NZ_CP109480.1, read on the forward strand.
TCGTGCAGTTTCGCCCCCTGCATCATCCAGAAGGCGGCCTTGGGATGCGTCACCCAGCCGTGCAGCAGCTCGGCGTCCTCGATGGGGTCGAGGGGGCGGATGGTGAAGGTGCCCACGTCGGTGGTCGTGCCGGTACGGCTCGTGGTGCTCATACGCTGAACTCCTGGAACGCGATCGTCTTCTCGACCGCGTAGTACTCGGTGCCGAGCAGTTCACGGATGATGGAGGCGTTGCGGTAGGCGCCCATGCCCAGGTCGGGGCTGGTGATGCTGTGGGTGTGGACGCCCGCGTTCTGGAGGAAGACGCCGCGGCCCGTGGTGTCGATGGCGTAGTTGCGGGCCACGTCGAAGTTGCCGCGGGTGTCGTAGCGCAGCCGGCCCTGGACCGGCTTCAGGAACTCGGGCTCGGCGTACTTGTAGCCGGTGGCCAGGATCAGGCCCTCGGAGCGCAGCTCGTAGTCCTTGCCCTGTTCCTCCTGGCGCAGGCCCAGGGTGTAGGTGCCGTTCTCGTAGGCGGCCGTGTTCAGGGAGGAGTTGGTGAGCAGGCGCGTCGGGACGGGGCCGCCGAGGTTCTTCTGGTAGAGCAGGTCGAAGATCGCGTCGATCAGCTCGCCGTCGATGCCCTTGAACAGGCCCTTCTGCTCCGTCTGGAGGCGGTAGCGGGTCGGCTCGGGCAGCGCGTGGAAGTAGTCGATGTACTCCGGGGAGGTCATCTCCAGCGTGAGTTTGGTGTACTCGAGCGGGAAGAAGCGTGGGGAGCGCGTGACCCAGTTCAGCCGGTAGCCGTGGACGTCGATCTCGCTGAGCAGGTCGTAGTAGATCTCGGCGGCGGACTGACCGCTGCCGACGAGCGTGATCGACTCCTTCGTCTGGAGCTCCCGCTTGTGCTGGAGATAGCGGGAGTTGTGGATGAAGTCGCCGCCGAGGTCCGCGCAGGCCTCGGGGATGTACGGGGGTGTTCCGGTGCCCAGGACCAGGTGGCGGGCGCGCAGCACCTCGCCGGCGGCCGTCCGTACGTGGTACAGATCGCCCTCGTACGTCACTTCCTCGACCGTCGTTCCGAAGCGGACGCTGCTCAGTTTCGAGGCGGCCCAGCGGCAGTAGTCGTCGTACTCGACCCGCAGCGGGTAGAAGTTCTCGCGGATGTAGAAGGAGTACAGTCGGCCGGACTCCTTCAGGTAGTTGAGGAAGGAGTACGGGGAGGTCGGGTCGGCGAGGGTCACCAGATCCGACATGAAGGGGGTCTGGAGGTGTGCGCCCTCCAGGAACATCCCTGAGTGCCACTCGAAGTTCGGCTTGGATTCGAGGAAGACGCCGTCCAGTTCGGCGATCGGCTCGGTGAGGCAGGCGAGGCCGAGGTTGAAGGGCCCGAGCCCGATGCCGACGAAGTCGTAGGTCTTTCCGGTGGCTTCGATGGATTCAGGAAGCGCGGTCAAGGGACTCTCCCAGGTACTGCTCGGCGTGGCCGGCGATCAGATCGAGCACGGCGGCGATGTCCTCGGCCGTGGTCTCGGGGTTGAGCAGGGTGAACTTCAGGTAGTGGCGGCCGCCGACCTTGGTGCCCGCGACGACGGCGTCGCCGGAGGCGAACAGGGCACCCCGGGCGTACAGGTTGGCGCGGTCGATCGCGGCCGGGTCGGTGACGTCGGCCGGGATGAAGCGGAAGACGAGGGTGGACAGGGACGGCTCGACCACCACGTCGAAGCGGGGGTCGGCGACGAGCAGTTTCCAGCCCTCCTGGGCCAGGTCGCAGACCTCGTCGAAGAGTTCGCCGATGCCGTCGGCGCCCATCACGCGCAGCGTCATCCACAGCTTGAGGGCGTCGAAGCGACGGGTGGTCTGCAGGGACTTGTCGACCTGGTTGGGGATGCGCTCCTGGACCATGCGGCGCGGGTTCAGATACTCCGCGTGGTAGGTGGCGTGGCGCAGGGTGGCGGCGTCGCGGACCAGCACGGCGGAGGAACTCACGGGCTGGAAGAAGGACTTGTGGTAGTCGACGGTGACGGAGTCGGCGCGCTCGATGCCCTCGAGGCGGTCCCGGTTCTTCAGGGAGGTGAGCAGTCCGCAGCCGTAGGCCGCGTCCACGTGCATCCAGACGCCGAACCGGGAGCACAGCTCGGCGATCTCGGGCAGCGGGTCGATGGAGCCGAAGTCGGTGGTGCCGGCGGTGGCGACGACGGCCATCGGGACCAGGCCGTCGCGCTCGCAGCGCTCCAGCTCGTGGGCGAGGGCGAGCGTCTGCATGCGCTTGTCGTGGTCGACGGGGATCGAGACGACCGCGTCCGCGCCGAGGCCCAGGAGTTTGGCCGACTTCTTGACGCTGAAGTGGCTGACCTCGGAGGCGAAGATGCGGAGTCCGGCGGCGGTGTCGCCCGGTTCACTCCTCGGCTTGGCCTCCTCGCGGGCCAGCAGCAGGGCCTGGAGGTTGGACTGGCTGCCGCCGCTGGTGAACACGCCGTCGGCGGCCGGGCCGAGGCCGATGCGCTCGTTGGTCCAGTCGATGAGCCGGCGCTCGATGAGGGTGCCGCCGGCCGACTGGTCCCAGGTGTCGAGGGAGGAGTTGACGGCGGACAGGACGGCCTCGCCGAGCACGGCGGGTATGACCACCGGGCAGTTGAGGTGCGCGAGGTAGCGCGGGTGGTGGAAGTAGATCGCGTCCCGGAGGTAGACCTCTTCGAGCTCGTCGAGGACCGCGCTGGTGTCGTGCAGCGGGCGGTCCAGGTCGATCCGCTCGATACGGGAAGCGAGGGCGTCGACCGTGACACCCGTGAACGGTCGGTCGGTGGTGGCGAGTTTGGCCGCCACCCGCTCGATTCCTTCGGTCACGGAGCGGCGGTACCGCTCCGCGGTCGTGTCATTGAGCAGGTGCGAGCGCATGTGGGGGTCCTCCGTGCGGGAGAGTCCGAGCGGGACGGGTGAGGGGGTAAGGCGGGGGCTGTGCCGGGACATGAAGAGGGACGAGGCCCCGATGTTCGACTTAGGTTAGCCTAACCTAAGTCGATCAAGCGACCCCGTCCCGCCCCGGCTTCAGTGACATACGCCTCTGTTTGAACCGCCCAGAGGCCCGCCACGCCTTCGAACTACTCTCCCTGCTCCCGCAGTTGCTCCTCGGTCAGCCCCCGCCGCCAGTAGCCGACGAAGGCGACCCGCCTGCGGTCGATGCCGCGCTCGCGCACGAGATGGCGACGCATCTCCTTCACACACCCGGACTCGCCCGCGATCCAGGCGTACGGGTTCTCGGCGGGCGGCAGTTCGGCGGCCCGTACGGCATCGACGGCCATGGGGGACCCGTCGTCACGTACGAGCCAGGTGATCTCGGCCTCGGCGGTGACGAACAGGTCCTGGATGTCCTCGGCGTGCTGGACCTCCAGCCAGGCCCGGGCGCGGGTGCCTGGGGGCAGGGACTCGAGGATCGCGGAGGCGGCGGGCAGCGCGGTCTCGTCCGCCCACAGGACGACCAGGTCGGTGTCGGCGGGCGGGCGGAAGCGGATCGCCCGGTTGTCCTCGACCGCCGGGCCGAGCAGTACGACGCGGTCACCGGCCGCCGCACCGGAGGCCCACCGGGACGCCGGGCCCGCGGGGACCTCGGCGTCCGGCTCCACGCCGTGCAGGACGAAGTCGATGTCGATCTCGCTCGTGCGGCCCCGGGCGTCCGGGCGCAGTGCCCGCAGCGTGTACGAGCGCATCACCGCCCGTTCGTCGTCGGGGAGTTCACGCCAGCCCTGCCACCAGCCGTCGCCCAGTTCGCACGGGACGAGCGGCTGGGTCTGGCCGGGGTGCGGCAGGAAGAGGGAGAGGCTCTGGTCCCGGCCGTGGGAGGCGAAGGCCGCCAGGTCGGCTCCGGCGAAGGTGATCCGGACCAGAGACGGGCCGAGCCGCCTCGTCCGTACGACCTGGAGGGAGAAGAAACGGAACGGGGCGGCTACGGCCGTCGTCATGAGTCATGCTCCTGAGTCATCGTCAGGGAATCACGGCAGGGGTTGGCAACTGCTCGTCGAGGAGCGCACACAAGGTCGTTTTAGCTCGATCGTGTGATGGTCGGCTTCCGGGCTTGCGGCGCCCTGGGGCATCCGGGTTAGCGTGGCTGTGCGATCTGGGACGCCGGGTGCGGTGCCAGCGTGCGGGGCCCCTGCTCCACCGGAGTGATGGTTCAGGGCCTCCCCGTCGCCTCTGGCCGTATCCACATGGCCAGGTCGCGCAGGGAACTGGCCTCCCGGGCTCGGACCACGCACAGGATGCGTGTCGCCGCCCCGGGGTTGAGTACGCCGGGGACCTGGGGGTACCTCCCACGCCCTTAAGGCAGTGGGGGAGCGCCCAAGACCGTTCGGGGCGTGCGGCTGGGCAGACTCACTCCTGCTCAGTCCAGAGGAACGGTGTCAGGCGACCTTCTTGGCCTTCTCGATCGCCTCGGCGAGGTTGTCGAGGAGCGGGGTGCACTTGGCGTACGACACGATCGGCTCGGGGGAGCGGGCGATGACCTGGCCGGCCTTGACGGCGGGCAGCTTCTTCCAGGTGGCCTCGGCGATGTCGGCCGGCTGGATGGTCGCGCTGCGGTCGTCCATGATGATGATGTCCGCCGGGTACTTGTCGACGTTCTCCCAGCTCAGGTTCTCGAACCAACCGCCGCTGGCCTTCAGGGCCTTGGCGGAGGGCTCGACGATGTTCACGCCGAGTGCCTTGAAGTACTCCAGGTCGATGGAGAGGTTCGAGCCGGAGACGTAGAAGATGTCCTGGCTCGCGGAACCGGCGAGCACCTTGATCTCGGGGCGGGCCTTGGCCGCGGTGCGCAGCCGCTCGGCGGCCGTCTCGAACTTCTTCTTCGCCTCGGCGATCTGGGCGGACTTCTCGTCGGCGCCCAGCGACACCGCGAGCGCGAGCATGCGCTGCAGCGACACGGGCATCTGGCGGTCGTAGACGGAGATACCGACGCTCGGGGCGAGCTTGAGGATCTTCGCCTTGGATTCCTCGGGGACGTACCAGAGGGTGCCCGCGGAGTCGAACATGGTGGAGATCAGCACGTCGGGCGCGAGGGCCGCGTACTTCTCGATGTTGAACTGGCCCCACTCGTTGCCGAGGACGGTCAGCTTGCTGACGTCCATGTCGCCGGCCTGGACGTCGGCCTTGCCGTCCTTGGTCGTGGTCGGGCCGAAGACGCCCTTGACCTCGATGCCGTAGTCGTGGAGGGCGGCGGCGACACCGGTGAAGGCGACGATGTTCGCCGGGATCTTGTCCAGCTTCACCGTCGTGCCGCGGTCGTCCTTGAAGGTCCAGGGGCCGGACTTGGCGGCGGCGGCCTTCGTCGACTCCGAGCCACCGCTTTTCGCGTCGTCGTCGCCGCAGGCGGCGAGGACGGCGCCGAGACCGAGGGCGCCGCCGGCGGCGAGGATGCCGCGTCGGGTGAGGTGGGTGGCACGGGCGTTGGACATGTGTGTGGCTGCTTTCGGCACGGGGCGGGAGCGCCCGCCGGACAAGTTCGAAGGTAGGTTAGCCTAACCTCACCACTTGTCCAGAGGGCGGGCGCCGTCCGCCCGGCCGGGACGGTAATGGTGCGGCTGCCTCGTTCGGCGCCCCGCTTGGCCCCCTCATCCTGTTGCTTGCGGGTTGGTTTGACGCCCTGTGACGACAGCGGCGCTTCCATGACGAACCGTTCCTAGAGACTGAGCGGGAGTGAGTCCTGTTGCCAGGACTGTTGCTCAGCCGTGTGTCCCGAACGGTGTTGGGCACGCTGGTCGCCCGCTTTCGTGCCACTGCCGGGCGGCACGCATCTGGTGCGTGGTCCGGGAAGGTGGGGGCGGGTTTCCTCACGCCGTCGGGTTTCCGGTCGGGCCTGGACACTCCGATGCCCGTAACGATCGCTCTGGTCGTTGCGGGGCGGTGGTGTCCGTCGCCGGATCGGGTGCCCGAGGGCGCGTCGTCCGATCGCCACGGCTGCCGCGTCGTGGCGGGTGGTGGTACGGGTGGGGGTGGTGAGGGGCTGCTGCCAGTGCTGGGCTCCCCAGCGGGAGGTGTAGGCCGGGTCTACCGCGACGATGGCGATGTCCTGCTCGGCGGCCATGAATACCAGTCGCGCCTTCAGCCGGGCGGTGGGGAAGCGGGAGATCAGGCGGCGGAAACGCTTGTTGCGGCCGTGCCGCTCCCGGCTGGTGCCGTCGGTGAAGTCCAGGTCTTCGATGGCGATCGCGGCGGCCCCGCCGCGGCGGGTGTGGTGCAGCAGGCGGGTCAGGGCGTGCCGGATCTGGGCGTCCCGGTGCGCGGTGGTGCCCGTCAGGTCGTAGAAGAAGCGCCGGGGTTCGCCGACCGGGTTGCCGTGCACGTCGAGGTGCCAGGCGGCGAGGTGGTCGTCGTTCATGTCCACCGCGACCACGCCCTTCGCGAGGGCCGCCTGAAGCGGCAGGACCGGGACAGCGGCGCGCTGCCAGGACGCGGTCACATACCAGCGGCCCCGCAGCGGGTCGTGGTGGATGCGGTAGGCGACCGCCCGGTTCGCGGTGACCCGGTCCAGCCACTCCTGCCCCCGGTGCTTGAACGCCACCGTCGCGTCCAGGACGTACCGGCCGTGCGGGGCGTTGGCCAGATGGTGCAGGACGGCCGGAAGCCTGAGGGAGAGCTGTCCGGTTGTGGTGATGCGGATAGTCTCGTTGCCGCAGCGTTTGCCGGACTCGCCGTCGGCGGCCAGGAACATCCGGGCCGCTCGCCATCGTTCCCGCCAGGCTCGCTCGTCCAGCCGCGCCTCGTCCAGATGATGCCGCAGGTGCGCGAGCCGTTTCCCGCCGCGCACCACGCGTACCCGGCCCGCCGCCCAGTCCGCCTCCACCGCCGCCAGCCGGCCTTTCAGGGCGTGCAGGCGGCGGGACTTGGCGTGCCACTCGGATCGCGACCCGTATCCACGTACCAGTCCCTCACGCCTGCTCGCCTTCGCGCCCAGCGGGCGGGCCAGCCGCGCCTGGATCTGTCCGATCTGCCCGCGCAGCCACGCCATCTCCGCCGCCTGGCCGCGCCGGGCCAGCGCCCACTGATCGTGCGTGGCCTTGGTGATACTCCCCGCCCACCGCGCGGACGAGCTACCGGTCAGCTCCCGCTTACGCGCCGCCCACCCGGCCACATCATGCGCCAGCCCCTGCCGGGAACGGACCGCGAGATCACCTACGGCCAGCGACCCCAGAAACACCCCGACCTCGCGCAGCACCGCCGCATCCGCTTCTGACACGCGCAGCCGGTCCCGGATGGCCACCCCTGAGGGGCCCGGCACCACGAACGACGGCCTGAGCTCCCGCAGCCCGCCCACTCCGTCACCCCCCAGCGCGACGCCGAAATCCCGACGCCATGCCCAACGAGCACCACCCACAGAGGTCACCCATTCGACACAAGAACCTCCGTTCCCTCCCGAAAGCCCCCCACGCACCATCACAGCCAGACCGCTGACACTCACTCCCGCTCACCAGAACGCACTCAAACCCAGCCCACAGAGAGCAGTTCACAACCCCACTGCCGCAGAGCGGACAGCGGTCGCTCCGCGGCAGTGGGGTGGGGGTGGGGCGGGAACGGGTCAGGCGCCGGTGCCCGCCTGGAAGGCCGTCAGGTTCGCGGCGGAGGAGACGGGTACCGCGCCGCCTGTCCAGTCCACCTTCAGGGAGACCTTTTCGTCCGGCGGCGTGATCAGGATCCCCGTGGGCGTGGCCGTCTTGGCTTTACTGACCTCGGGGTTGCCGAAACTCAGTCCGGCCCAGGCGCTCTTGCCCGGCGCCAGCGTGATCTTGGTGGGGCTTCCGGAGCCGCGCTTGGGGTCCGGTCCCAGCTGCTTGCCGGAGCCGTCCACGAAGGCGACGCCCGGGTAGCCGTCGATGGTGCAGGTGCGCCCGGAGAAGTTGGTCACGACAAGCGGGAAGTTCTCCTGCCCGGCGCCCGGGTTGTTCTCGCCGACGTGCCCGCGCAGTTGGGAGGCCGTGCAGCGAGTGCTCGTGGCGCCGCCCCCGGAGACCGACGTGCCGCCGGAGCCCTTCGACGCACCGGTGGCGGTGGAGGTGGCGCCCGTGTTCGTCGTGGTGTCGGCGGTGCTCGAGTCATCACCGGAGGCCTGCTGGCCCGACCCGGATGTCGTCTTCGGGGCGCTGGCGGTGCCCTGACCGTCGTTGCAGGCTGTGAGCAGGCTCAGGGCGGCTACTGCACCGAGCGCGGACACCACACGTCGTGCAGTCAGGAAGGTTGCCATGTCTGTTTGCTCCTTGAAACTTACAGCCCGAGACGAGCGTGTGAACGGCGCCATGTGCCCCGTCATCCCTGTGTGATGCACGCCGTCGCGGAAAAGTTCGCGCGAATTTCCGGGTGCTGTAGGGGCGCTCCCCCCGGGGCGTGTCAGCCGGTGACCGCACCGGGTCCAGGACGCGGTCGGTCGCGTCGCCGCCGCTGTCCTGGGGTGGCTGTACGTACTGGGGCACGGCCTGATCAAGGGAGGAAGCACGTCGGCTCGGGCCCCGCATGGCTAGGGCCTGTCCGCCGGGCGAGGGTCGGTCGACGTCTTGAGGGTTCGTATCAGGGAGTTGAGGGCGGCGGGCGTGGTCGTGAGGATGGTTTCCGGGTCGTCGCTTTCGCGGAGGCGGACCGTTCCGGTGGGAGTGGCGGCGACGCGGACGCAGTTCGCGCTTCCTGGCGTAAGTGGGCTGTGCCTGGGCGGGTGCTGCGACGCACGGGCCGCCGCCAGAACCCCGGCGGGCCGGTGGTGTCCGGCGGTCCCTGGATGTCGTTCATCCAGGGAGTCGTCGAGGAGTCGGCGGCCGGTTGAGGCCGCCGCCGGTCAGGCCTCTGTGAACAGTTCTTCGCTACGGGCGGCCGTGATGGCGCGGTCGAACCAGGTGCTGAGGGTGTCCAGATCGGTGCATTCGATGATGCGCTTCCTGGTGGCTTCGGGGATGTCGACGCCGCGGACGTCGAGGATGCGGAGGATGTCCTCGGCTTGGCTCTGGGCCAGTCCTTGGGTCAGTCCCTCGGCCCGGCCCTTGATGTGGGTCTCCTCGATGAGGGTGCCGCTGCCGGGGAAGCGGCTGGTCCAGGTGGCCATCAGGTTCCTCCAGAGTGTGCGGGTCCGGGAGTCGCCCAGACCGATCTCGGTGTATTCCGCCCAGCCTTTCGCGGTCTCGCCGCTCGCGTTGGCGAGCGCTGTCGCCAGTGCGTCCAATATCACAGGAAGGGCGGGGTCCTTGGCGTGGGTGAGTGCGGAGAAGACGGACAGGGGGATGTCCTGTGCCGCCTCCTCCGGGTCGGTGATCGCGGGGAGGTTGTCGGGGCCCAGGACCAGCGGGAACACCGTGATGCTGGTGTGGGCGGGCGGGCCGATGCGGATGGGTTCCGCGGCCCAGGAGGCGGTGGTTTCCAGCCGACCTTCGAGTACGGGGCGGCGACCGTGAAGCCGGGGGTGCCGGACGGGACGATGATCGCGGAGATGAGCGGTTTGCCCTCGGGTCCCCCGCCCGTGACCGCAGTGACCGTGACAGGGCGCAGCTTTGCATGGCCTTTGCTGATTTCGGTCACGTAGGGCATTGAATAAGCCAATTGCGAAGTGAATATCGGGGGGTGACGGTTCATACTAGACAAATAGAAATGTGTCCAAAGTCACTAAAGATTGACCAAGTCAAGTAATGGCAATTTAACTCTGCGTATCCTGTAAGAATCTTGTGAGCGGAGTGGACACCGTGAAATCGGGGTGGGGAATCGGAGCGCCCATATGGAGGGTGCGAAGATCGCGTGGTGTGCTTCTGGGGGGTGTGGCCGCATCGTTGGTGCTGTCGGCGTTGCCCGTGCTGCCAGTCGAGACGGCTGCGGCGGTGGCTGCCGCAGTTGCGTTACCGGGTGTAGTGGACGAGCCGACCGCGCTGGCCCAGGCGAAAGCTTCTGGCGAGCCGGTGGAGGTGACGGCGGACCGTACCGAGTACTCGACGACGCGCGCCAATCCGGACGGTTCGTTCAAGCTGACTCAGGCGACCACGCCCCAGCGTGTGAAGAACAGTGACGGGACCTGGGGCACCGTCGACCCCACGTTGGAGCGTCGACCTGATGGTCGTATCGCCCCTAGCGGCGCGGTGGTTGACCTGTCCTTCTCTGGCGGTGGTCCGGGCTCGGACATGCTCCACCTCGCCAAGGACGGCCGTTCGATCACTCTGGGGTGGGCTGGTTCGCTGCCTCAGCCGACTCTGGATGGCGCAACGGCCACCTACTCCAATGTCTTCAACGGGGTGGACCTCCAACTGACGGCCACCGCGGAGGGGTACCGCGAAGTACTCGTCGTCAAGACGCCTGAGGCTGCTCAGGACCCAGCACTCGAGCAGGTCAAGCTCGCGGCCTCGGGGGACGGGCTGACCGTGACATCCGGTGCCGGTGGCGGTCTTCGGGCCGTCGACGAAGACGGTAACGCGGTCTTTCGTGGACCCGCGGGGCAGATGTGGGACTCCGCCGGTGACGCCGAGGCGGGCCCGCAGACCCAGCTCTTGTCGTCCCATGCAGACGTATCCGCGAACGGGGCACCGCGGGACGACCCCTCGCAGCCTGGGGAAGGCGATGCCAGCGCGGTACTGCCGGTCAAGGTGGACGACGGCACCGTCGCCGTCCACCCAGACCTGGCGTTGCTGCGTGGCAAACAGACGGTCTACCCGGTCTACATCGATCCCTCCGTCGGCCTGGGTGTCTCGGAGCGCACGAAGCTCTCCTCCGATGGCGACAAGTTCTGGATGTTCGACGGGGACAAGGGTGTCGGCAAGTGTGGCACCGCGGACGGCTACTCCTGCGGCAGCGGCTACGTAGACCGCATGTACTTCGAGTTCGCGCCCACCAAGCTGGCCGGCAAGTACGTGCTGGACGCGACCTTCCGCGCCCGTGAGACATGGTCGTTCAACTGCGATCCGCACTGGACCGACCTGGTGCGCACGGACAACATTTCCGAGGGCACCCGGTGGCCGGGGCCCAAGCAACTCGACCTGATGGGTGACCGCTACGTCTCGGCGGGACGAGGCTCCCTGTGCAGCCCGGACCAGCCGGATGCCTGGATCGAGTTCAACGACAACCCCGATGAGCCGGACGAGAATCTGAAGAATACGGTCCGCTCGTTCGCGGATGGCAAGATCAGCCGTCTGACGCTGATGCTGCGGGCCAAGGACGAGGGCGATCCACGAGCCTGGAAGCGGTTCGACGACAACGCCGAACTGCAGGTCACTTTCGCTTACAAGCCTGGCGTGCCCACGGACGTCGGTCTCATCCCGGGCAACGGCACCACCGCTTACTGCAAGAAGTCCGCCGATCCGCTCATCGTGACGCGCAAGGATCCGATGGTGCAGGCCCGCGTGCAGACCCTGGTGGAGGCCCACAAGGGCAGCGAGGAGGGCTCCCTGCAGGCCGAGTATGTCATCGAGCGAGGTGACGACTCGCCCTGGCATGAAGCGTGGACCGGCTACATGCCAAACCCCGGCTGGCACCCCGACGAGACCCTGGAGAAGCTGCGCACCAACGACCGTGCTGATGGGGGCCTGTATCGCTACAGGGCGCGGACGCAGTCGCACTGGTCCTACGACGGCAAGAGCGGCGACCTGTGGTCCTCCTACAGCTCCTGGTGCTACTTCAAGATCGACTCGCTGGCACCGAAGATGCCCCGTGTCACTGCCGGATCCCCCTACACCGAGTGCGGCACGCTCTGCGACGGCAAGGGGGGCCCGGGTGTGCCCGGTTCCTTCACCTTCCAGCCCAACGCCGCCGACATCGACGCCGCCGGGAACACCGACGTCAAGGCCTATGAGTGGAAGCTGCTGTCCACTCCGGCCCGGCAGGTAGCCGGCCAACTCAAAGCCGATGTCAAGGATGTGACACCTCCGCTTTCAGGCACCCAGGTTCTCTCGGTACGGGCCAAGGACGTCTACGACCGGTGGGGTACGCCCGCGGAGTTCATCTTCAAGGTGGCTCCGGCCGCCGGTGCGGTGGGCCGCTGGCACTTCGACGACGGAGCACCTGGCTCCGGGGTGACGGTGGCGAAGGACGCCGCCACCGAGGGAACCCGGCACGACGCCACGCTGCAGACCGCAGGTGCGGGCTGGTCCACCCTGGCGCGCCGTGGCGACGCCGACTACTCGCTGTGGCTCAATGACGGCTCGGACGACACATTGCGCTCGGGTTACGCAGCCACCGCGGTCCCTGCCGTGAACACCAAGGACTCCTTCACGGTCTCGGCGTGGGTTTACCTGACGGACGCCTCGCAGAACCGTGTGGTGCTGTCGGCGCCTGGCGCGTACGGGTCGGCGTTCACGCTGTACTACTCCACGAGCTACAAGAAGTGGGTTTTCAACCGCACCGCCGCGGACGTCAAGGACAGCCCGGTCTACCTGCGGTCGATCGCTGACGCCGGTCCTCCGCCGCTGAACGTGTGGACACACCTGGCAGCCGTATTCGACACAGGAAAGGACACCGACAAGACGAACGACACCATCCAGCTCTTCGTCAACGGCCGCCCGCAGGGTAAGCCGGTGGTGTTGAACTCGTTGTCCACCGCATATCAGCCGTGGACGTCCTCGGCCGGTCTGCAGTTCGGCCGCTCTCTGGTCGGCGGCGTCTACGGGGAGAACTTCCGCGGGCGCGTCGACGAGGTCTCCGTGTGGCAGTACGCCCTGAAGCCGGAGCAGATCGCCGAGGAGGCGCAAGTCCTGCAGGACGGTGTTGCGGCCAACGAACTCGTTGCGTACTGGGATGCCACCTCCTCGACCGGCAACCAGGTTAAGGAGTTTTCCTCCTACCCCGCGCCGGCGCTGGCGCTGTCACCCACGGGGGCCGTGCTGGATGAGGAGAACAACGCCCTTGTCCTGGACGGAACGTCGGGCTACGCCTCGGCGACCGGCCCGGTGACTGACGAGACCGGCTCGTTCACCGTGTCGGCGCACGTGAGGCTGGACTCGTCAAAGCTGGCGTCCAAGCCGGTGGGCTATCAGGCCCAGGTGGCGGGACAGGCGATCGGCGGTGAGTCCTCATGGGCGCTGTGGGTGGTCAAGCCCGACGTCGGCGTCTACCAGTGGAAATTCACCCGCACCGCTGTCGGAGCGGATGGCAAGGTCACCCAGAGCGCGGAGGTGGCTGCCGGTGATGTCGCCGAAACGGACACGGGGGTTGACGTCACCGGTGTCTTCGATGCGCAGGAGGGGTGGCAGTGGACCGATCCGGACGATCCGTCCAGGACCGAGGAGCGGATGGGGCAACTGCACCTGTACGTAGGGGAGTTCGAGCAGCCCGGTGAGGACAGGTCCGGGTTCTCCGCGCTCCAGCAAGGCACCGGAGCGCTCTCCGCAGGCGGCCGCGGCACGGCCGTCGGATCCACGGGCTATTACTTGCCCGGCGCCCTGGACTCCCTGAGGGTCTGGACCGGAGCGATGACCGCCGACCAGATCCGTTCGCAGGTTCTGGCCACCCCAGACAACATCTGAGCCCAAGCCGTCGTCCACCGTCGGGCGGCCCGCGCAGTGAGCGGGCCGCCCGGCAGCGGTGGCACGTGCGTTGCTCCTCTTCTTCTTTCTCCCATCCAACCCAGCGGCACGCGCCGGGCTCAAGGCTGCCCGCGTGCAGGAAGAAGTCACATGAACCCCTTCGGCATACCACGGCCTGGATCGGGCCGCGGTGGCGGTACAAGAAGACGCTGGTCCCGCCGCATAGCCGCGGCCACCGGACTGGCCCTGGTTCCCGGCCTTCTCACTCCCGTCGCGTTCGCGGCGGAGGCCGATCCCCTGGGTGACCCTGGACTGAAGGCGCCGCGCGCCTCCAAGGTCAGCCCGTTCACCGCCGAGGTGAACACGAAGGCCGCCGACACGGTGAAGAAGTCCGCCGCGGCGGACCAGGCCGCGGCCGCGCGAGCGCGCCTTGACCAGCAGCAGCGAACTACTTGGCCCACATCGGGCAGGACGTCCCTGAAGGTTCCGGCGAAGGGCACGGTCGAGGCGGCCCCGGGTGCCCTGCCCGTCACGGTGGCCAGGCCTGCCAAGGGCAAGGCAGCCGCGTCTTTGACGGTTCAGGTGCTGGACCAGGAGGCGGCTCAGTCGCTCGGCGTCAAGGGCGTGGTCCTGAAGGTCACCGGCCCCAAGGGCGGTGGAAAGGCCCGGCTCGGCCTGGACTATTCGGCCTTCGCCTCGGCCTACGGCGGCGACTGGGCCGGGCGCCTGCAACTCTCCCGGCTGCCGGACTGCGCCCTGGATGATCCGTCCAGGGCCAAGTGCCGCAAGCGCACCAGCCTCGACTCCAGCAACGACCGTGCGCACGACCGTATCTCGGCGCCGCTGAGTCTTGCGTCCAGCGGTGCGCCGATGATGTTGGCGCTCGCGGCCGCCACCGGTGCCAAGTCGGGCAGCGGTGACTACAAGGCGACCCCACTGTCCGCGTCGTCGACCTGGGAGGCAGGGGGGTCGTCGGGCACGTTCACGTGGTCGTATCCCCTGCGAGTGCCGCCAGCCGCAGCGGGTTCCGAGCCCGCCCTGTCGATCTCGTACGACTCCAGCAGTGTCGACGGGCGTACCGCGAACACGAACAACCAAGGCAGCCAGATCGGTGAGGGTTTCGACCTGACCTCGTCCTTCATCGAGCGCAAGTATGGCTCGTGCGACGACGACGGGCAGAGCGAGAAGTACGACCTGTGCTGGAAGTATGACAATGCGTCGTTGGTGCTGAACGGCAAGGCCACCGAGCTGGTCAAGGACGACACCTCGGGCAAGTGGCGGCTGAAGAACGACGACGCCTCCACGGTCACCCACTCCACCGGCGCGGACAACAACGACGACAACGGTGAGTACTGGACGGTCGTCACGGGCGACGGCACGAAGTACGTCTTCGGCCTGAACAAGCTCGATGGCGCGGGCGCCGACGACCGCACCGAGTCGGTGTGGACCGTGCCAGTGTTCGGGGACGATACGGGGGAGCCCGGCTACTCCGACGGGACCAGCTTCTCCGGCCGGGACAAGAAGCAGGCCTGGCGCTGGAACCTCGACTATGTCGAGGACACCCACGACAACGCCATGTCGTACTGGTACACGGCCGAGCACAACAACTACGACAAGCTCGGCGACGACAACACCGGTACCGACTACGTCCGCGGTGGCTACCTGAAGGAGATTCGTTACGGCCAGCGCGTCGGCGCACTGTTCTCCGGCTCGCCCACCGCGTCTGACAAGGTCACGTTCTCCTACTCCGAGCGCTGCCTGGCCTCCGGGACGGGTTGCGACTCGCTGACGAAGGACACCCGGGACAACTGGCCCGACGTACCGTTCGACACCATCTGCAAGGACGACGACAAGTGCACCGGCAACGTCGGTCCGTCGTTCTTCACACGCAAGCGCCTGACCACCATCACCACGTACGCCTGGAACGGGGCGGCATCGACCCCCGGCTTCGAGGCGGTGGATGCCTGGACGCTCAAGCAGCTGTACCTGGACCCCGGTGACACGGGTGACTCGACCGACCAGTCCCTGTGGCTGGACGAGATCAAGCACACGGGCAAGCGCGGGACGGATCTCTCCCTGGACCCCGTCAGGTTCACGCACGAGATGCGTTCCAACCGGGTCGACGGCGCGGCCGACGACATCCTGCCGCTCAACAGGCCGCGACTGAAGACCGTCACGTCCGAGACCGGCGCGAAGACCATCGTCACCTACGCGGACGCCGAGTGCGTCGCGGGCCAGACCATGCCCAAGGTCGACGAGAACACCAAGCGCTGCTACCCCGTCTACTGGTCTCCCAACGGGGAGAAGGACCCGATTCTCGACTGGTTCCAGAAGTATCCGGTCACCTCGGTTTCCTCCACCGACACGTACGGCGGCTCGGAGAACGTGCAGCACACCTACCAGTACTCCGGTGGCGGAGCCTGGCACTACAACGAGGACCCGATGACTCCCGCCAAGGAGCGCACCTGGTCCGTCTGGCGCGGCTACGCGAAGGTCACCCACCTCACGGGCAATCCCGGGCGTACGCAGAGCAAAACCGTCACCGTGTACATGCGGGGCATGAACGGTGACCGTGTCCTGGGCCCGGATGGGAAGACCCCGGACGCGGACGCCCGTAAGCCGGTGAAGGTCTCGGGCATCAAGGCCGCCGACATCACCGACTCGGACGAGTACGCGGGATTCACCCGCGAATCGGCCACCTACGACGGTGACACCGAGGTCTCGGGCACGATCAGCGACCCCTGGTCGAAGCGGACGGCGACCCAGCACAAGTCGTACGCGGACACGGAGGCGTACTACGTGCGCACGGGGGCCACTCACGCCCGTACGAACATCACCAGCAAGCTCACCCCGTACGACCGGGTGCGCACGGTGAAGACCACCTATGACGACTACGGCATGGCCGACACCGTCGAAGACCAGGGTGACGACGCGGTCAAGGACGACGAGAAGTGCACCCGCACCTGGTACGCCCGAAGCGACGACAAGGGTCTCAACTCCCTTGTCTCCCGCACCCGTACCGTCGCCAAGACCTGTGCCACCGCCGACTCGGCGCTCGACCTGCCCGCGGACTCGTCGCGTCCGGGCAACGTCATCTCCGACACGGCGACGATCTACGACGACACCGCGGCCACCGTCTGGTCCGCGAGTCAGAAGCCGACCAAGGGCGATGCGGTCTGGACGGGCCGGGCCAAGGGCTACGGCAGCGATGACGCTCCGGCCTGGCAGAAGACCGCGACGAGCTCCTACGACACTCTGGGCCGTGTGCGTGTGGTCAAGGACGCAGGCGACCGGCTCGTCGCCGACACCACGTACGTTCCGGTCGACGCAGGACCGCTGACCTCCAACAGCGCCAGCAATTTCAAGGGGTACACGACCACCAGCGCGGTGGACTTCGCCACTGGTGCGACGGTGAAGAGCACCGATCCCAACAACAAGGTCACGGAATCCGAGTACGACAGCCTCGGTCGTGTCACCAAGGTATGGCTGCCCAACCGTCTTACGGCCCTGAAGAAGACACCGAACTACGTCTACGACTACAAGATCACAAGCTCGGACATGTCCTGGGTGTCCACCAGCACCCTCAAGGGCGACGGCTCCGGCTACAACATCAGCTACACCTTCTACGACTCGCTCCTGCGCACCCGGCAGACCCAGTCCCCGACCCCGCAGGGTGGTCGGCTCATCTCCCTGGCCCTGTACGACTCGCGAGGGCTGGCCATCACCCAGCAGTCCGACATCTGGGACAGCACCTCGACGCCGGTGTCCGCGCCGGTCGAAACCTCCGAGGGTCAGGCCCCGATCCAGGCGGACACGACCTACGACGGCGCCGAGCGGGCGATCAAGGCGGTGACCAAGGTCCACGGTGTGGCCCGTTGGATCACCGAGACCACGTACACCGGTGACACGGTGTCCACGACAGCTCCAGCAGGCGGTCAGGCTACGGCGGTGGTCGCCAACGCCCTGGGCCAGACCACGGAACGCCGCGAGTACGCGGGCCCCAAGCCGACCGGTACCGCGTACACCACGACCGGCTACACCTACCGGCCGAGCGGCCAGCAGGAAGCGATCACCGGCCCCGATCAGTCCAAGTGGTCCTACGAGTACGACCTGTTCGGACGCCAGACCGCGGCTGTGGATCCGGACAAGGGCAGGGCGACGACCGAGTACAACGTCCTCGACCAGGTCACGAAGACTGTCAACGCCAACAAGGCGAACAACACACTCCTGTACGAGTACGACGATCTCGGCCGCAGGACCGGCATGTGGCAAACCGACAAGACGGACGCCAACAAGCTCGCGGCCTGGGGCTTCGACGCCGTGGCCAAGGGACAGCAGGACACCGCCACGCGCTATGACGGTGGGGTCGCCGGCAAGGCGTACACCCAGAAGGTCACGTCGTACGACAACCTCTACCAGGTCACGGGAAGCCAACTGCTCCTGCCCGACACGGATCCGTTGGTGACCGCAGGCGTGCCGAAGACGCTGTCGTTCACCACCGGCTACAACCTGGACGGCACCGTGGATCAGTCCGCCGCACCGGCGGTGGCCGGCCTCGCGGCGGAGACGGTCAAGTACAAGTACAACTCAACCGGCCAGCAGCTCACCTCGAAGGGGACGACGGGCTATCTCCAGGGCGCCGAGTTCTCTCCGCAGGGCGACCTGGCCAAGCTCGCCCTGGGCATGGACGGGGGTGATTCGGCGAAGAAGGCCTATCTCATCTGGCTCTACGAAGAAGGCACCCGCCGTCTCACCCGGGCCCAGGTGACGGACGACGTCCACAGCTACCCGGTCCAGGACCTGAACTTCAAGCAGGACGACGCGGGCAACGTCACGTCCATCTTCGACACCACCACCCAGGGCGGCACGGCCAAGGCCGACTACCAGTGCTTCGCCTACGACGGCTACAGCCGCATGACCGAGGCCTGGACGCCGAAGACCGCGGACTGTGCCGCGACGGGCCGCGCGATGTCCAACATCGACGGCGCGGCTCCGTACTGGACGTCCTACACGTACAACGCCGGTGGTCAGCGCCAGACGGAGACGCAGCACGCGACATCGGGTGACAAGACCACCACGTACAAGTACGACGACACCACGGACAACAAGCCCCACACGCTGGACAAGACGACGGGCGCCACGGCAGCCAGCTACGTCTACGACAGCACGGGTAACACCACGTCCCGTCCGGGCCCCGCGGCTCAGCAGGCGCTGGTCTGGAACACCGAGGGCGAGCTGGCGGGGCTCACCGAGGGCACGAAGGAGACCAGTTACCTCTACGATGCGAACGGCGAACTGCTGATCCGGCGGGCCAAGGGTGACGGGGACACGGTCCTCTACCTGGGTGGCGGTACCGAGGCGCGGCTGACGGTCAAGGGGACGACGAAGACCCTGTCGGGCACCCGGTACTACGCGGGCAACGGCCAGACCATCGCCTGCCGTACCGCGGTCTCGGGCACCACGGGCACGAAGCTCAGCTTCCTGGCCGGGGACCATCACGGCACGTCGAGCGTGGCCCTGGACGCGAGCACGTACGCAATAACGAAGCGCTACAGCTCGCCGTTCGGCGGAACACGCGGTACGAAGGCGACCACCTGGCCCGACGACAAGGCCTTCCTCGGCAAGCCGGCCGACGCATCGACGGCACTGACGCATGTCGGCGCCCGCGAGTACGACCCGTCGATCGGCCAGTTCATCAGCGTCGACCCGGTCCTCTCGATCGACCAGCACCAGTCCCTCAACGGCTACAGCTACGCGGGAAACAGTCCCGTCACCCAGTCCGATCCCACAGGTCTGCAATATCCCGCTGACCAGGGCAGCAGCGGCGGCGCGAACGGCACCGGGTGCTACTTCGTCCTCCAGGACCCGTGCGGCGGTGTCACCACCAAGCCCGGCGGTGGCGGGGGTGCGGGCGGTAGCGGTTGCTACTACGTCCTCAGCGATGCGTGCGGGACTTCTGGTGGGGGCGGTGGCGGCGGAACATCCCACACGGGCGGTTCCGGTCACACCAGCAGTGGCGGTGGCGACGGTCCGAAAACCGGCCCCGGAGATTCTGGGGGGTGCGGATCGTGGGGTTTTCTTGCGAGCTTCTGCTCTGGTGTCGGGGAATCGTTCTATGGCCTTGTAAGTAACATCCCGCACACAGCCGAATACGCTGGTTGGATCTTCGACTCGGACTGTCGCGGTAATGGAGGGCCGGGATCTCCAGGCTGCGACTACGGGGCCCAGTTCGACAACTGGGTAGCTGGCTATGGCTATGACACTTCTAGCGATTCCTATCAGGTTCCGAGTGCCCTGGCTGCAATATTTGGTCATAGGCCGACCTATGGGGTGCGAAACAAACCCTTCGCGGGATCCATTATTGGCCCGACGGGGAAGAGTACTCACTGGGCAGGGGTGGAGGTGCGAAACGCAGAGGGTGATCTGGTCAATGCTTATACCCTTCGAAGTGGAACTCAGACACCCGAAGAGAAAGCGCTCGGATTTCCCAATAATTCGCAGGCCAGCCACACGGAAAGTCGGGCGGGGCGTATGTCGGGGGCCACTCCAAGCGTTCGCATCCCAGGGGATCGCTATGCGAACCTGGCACCTGTCAGCCCTGGCGACACCGTGACGATCGCGGGCACCAATCCGCCGTGCACCCAGTGCCAGGGTTCCATGAGGCGAGCGGCCGCCCAGACAGGGGCCACGTTCGTGTACGTTTGGGAAGGAAAAACTTGGAGTAGTGCGGGGTGACAAACATGGTGAGTGGTTCTGAGTGGCTCGTCAGGGTTGTGGTCGTCGAGGAAAACGTACTTGATTCCTGCTTCACCGTCGGACTCGCGGAAGACGGATATGGCGAAGGCCGGTATCTGACCTTTCAGTGCGGCCTAGAAAGCCCCGGAGCGCAGGAGCGAACTCTAGGATTGGATAGTTATTGCATCATTAACGAGACGGGAGGGGTTTACTACGGGGGCGTCGAGAAAATTTCCCTGTCGGCGAACATGATCTTCTTCCGTTTCACGCCGGAAGCAGTTGAAAAACTTGACCTTCCGACCGGAGAAATTAATCTCCATATCGCGCCCGGGTCAGATGTAGAGAACCTACGCGGTGGGCTACGAAGAGTTCTGACCTACGGAAACCCGGAGAAGGTTCCGTCGGTATTGCAGCTCTGAGTAATACGCCAGATCGGCGGCTCAGGTTGTCAACTGGGTCGCCGATCGTTGTAGGTCGAGGCATAGCGGGTGGGCATAGGGATGTGCGAGGTGTGCGCGGCTGGTGTGTCCATACCATCCAGCCGGGGCTCGAGTTGGTCGCCTCCTATGTGACTGAGATGTCGCCCGCCTCGTTGGTGAGTAGCCTGTCGAGGCGGCGACGCACGTGCGGGGTCGCGGTCACTCGCTGTCGAGGTTCTCGTAGTGGTCGCACAGGGCGTTCAGGGACCGGGCGAGCCGTGTGCGTGCGTGATTCCTGCGGGTAACCCATGGCCGGGCTCCAGGCTAAGTCGCATACGGGCCTCACCGACGCAGGCGAGTGCGTACGCACGGAGCACGTCGACGCGAAGACGATGCGCGCTGGCGCAACCGTCTATCGCACCGGACGTCGAGCCGCCCACCTTCGACGACCTGGAGACGCTGACGCTCAGGCTTCGTGACACATCATGGTCAACTCCCGTGAGATCAGCATCTGCTGGCCCCGATGGGCAAGGGGACGACAAGCAGATGAGCGGAATCGAGTTGTGGCCATGATGGAGAAGATTGAAAAGCCGGTGGCGGAGGCCGTGGTCCACTGGCGTACGGCCGACGACGGAGGGCGGCAGTCAGGGCCGCCGACTGCGCTCGTCTACATGGCCACTGCGGTGTTCGCCCAGGGGGGCGACCGCGAAGTGCAGCCCGGTTGGCCGGCCTCGGCTGACCAGCTGAGCATTCTGCTGCAGAAAACCGAGGAGCTGGATGAGCGGCGCTGGCGCTGTCTGGTCGGCTTCCTTGCCCCCGAGTTGGCGCGCCCGAACCTGCGACCTGGTGCCGAACTGCTCGTGCTCGAAGGCCCGCGCGTAGTCGCGTCGGCGCAGGTCGGTGCCGTGATCCATCAGGACGAGTAGGCCTGTGCGCGGTTCAGGCCACAACAGCGGGTGTGAGGGCGGGAAGGAGCTATGTGCCGGTGGTGAAGAGCTGGATGAGCCCGTTGAGCCTGTCGGGGCCTCACTGGCCAGCCGTGGACAGGTAGGACTGGACGAATAGGTGGGTGAGCCATGGGGTGCCGATCCAGGGTCGGCGCCCCATGGGCTGTTTCGCAGGGGCTTGTCCGCCTAGCGAGGGTCGGTCGACGTCTTGAGGGTCCGTATCAGGGACTTGAGGGCGGCGGGCGTGGTCGTGAGGATGGTTTCCGGGTCGTCGCTTTCGCGGAGGTGGACTGTTCCTTCGGGGGCCGCGGCGATATAGACGCAGTTCGAACTGTCTCCGCTGTAAGTGGACTTCTGCCAGTGGATGCTGTGCACGGCTGGTCTCCTTCAGGCGTCCTGGATGAGGCGATGGATGAAGTCGCGTGACTTGGCGGGGTCGAGCGCGCAGGACTCCATGTGATCCAGTACGGAACGGTACTTACCCAGCTGTGCCTCCGCGTCCAGGAATCCACAGCCGCCGTGGTGCGTGTCCAACTGGACGGTGTCGAGTTGCGGAACGGGCCCCTCGACGTAGTCGAATGACTGGCCGGTGCTCGGGAAGTAGTCCGTACCGAACGGGATCACCCTGACGCCGACATGGGTGAGTTCGCCCATGTCGAGCAGGTGCTTGAGCTGCCCACGGGCGACGGCGGGGCCACCGAAGCCCATGCGGAGGGCTGACTCGTGGATGATCGCCGAGTACGGGGGCGGGCTCTCGCGGTGCAGGATGCCCTGTCGCTTGATGCGGTGGGTCAGCCGGTGCTCGATCTCGTACTGCCGCATGGGCGGGACCACGGACCGGAACAGGGCGCGGGCGTGATCAGTGGTCTGCAAGAGCGCCGGGATGTGGATCACGAGCGCCACGCGCAACCCTGTCGCGTGGTGTTCCAGTTCGGCAAGGTCGACCAACGCGGCGGGTAGGTGTTCCCGGTACGTCTCCCACCAGCCGCGTGTCCGCCGTCCCGTCATTGCGGCCAAGGCATCGACGAGCCGATCGTCCGAGCAGTCGTACGCGCGTGCCATGGAGCGGACGCGGTCGGCGCTGACGGGTGTGCGACCGGTCTCGATCATGCTGACGCGAGCCTGGTTGACGCCGAGCAGCTCGGCGGCCCCGGTTGCAGTGAGCCCGGCCCGTTCGCGGAGTTTGCGCAGTTCCGCGCCGAACCTCCGCTGCCGCAGGGTGGGGCTGCTGGTGGGCGGCAAAGCCTCTCCTTCCCGGCCGCGACGCGGCGTCCCTTTCCCTCACACGAGTGAAGGTTGGATTCTTTGAGTAGGAATGGTTAGAGGTATCTAACCATCTGCTCTACGGTAGTCGCGTACCGCTCAACTGCCCGCGCCCCTAAGCCGGAAGCGCACCAACCCAGGCATTGCCGCCGCACGGCGCCGACGTTGAGCGAGCCCAAACCCCTTCCCTCCCGGAGGTGTTCATGGTCACCGTATCCCCGCCCGATACCTGGGTGTACGCCCTTCGACTGCCCCCTGACCCGCGCGCCGCACGCGTCGCACGTATGACCGTGCGGGCCGCACTCGACGGGCATGGCTTGCGCGAAGTCCTGGACGTGGTCGAGTTGTTGACGTCCGAGTTGGTGACCAATGCGTACCGCCACACGAAAGGGCCCGCCTCTCTGCGGTTGACCGCGTTGGGAGGCGGGCGGTTACGGGTGGGGGTGTGGGACAGCAGCCCGTACATTCCCGCGCCCTTCGATCAGTCGGCCGGCAGTCGGGTCGCTCCCGTCCCGGCGGACGCCGGTGGGGGGCGCGGGTTGCTCCTCGTACAGGAATGCGCGGACTCTTGGGGCGGCTGGGCACTCGGTGACGACCTGCTTGGGCGGGGTGCCGGGAAGCTGCTGTGGTTCGAGGTGGGCGGTGACGGGGCGGCGGCTAGGTGATCCGTCGCTGTATGAACGCCTTGCCGGGTGGCCCCCTGATCCGCGAGGATGTGCCTGAGTCAGGGGGTGTTCACGGGGCCTCGGTGCAGGCAGGCGCTCGGTGAGACCGGGGCGGGCTGTCAGCCCGCGCGCGTTTCGGGCTTGTCGTCGCCGGCCTTGCCGTAGCGGCGGAACGCGGAGGTCTCCACCGTCCAGGCGCCGAACGGCACCGAGTCCCCGTAAATGTATGGGTCCTTGCTGCGGTATCGGTCCCCGCACGGAACGGAGTGGACCTCGATGGTGCCGGTCCGAGGGTTGACGATCATGTAGTGGGCGATGCCCATGGCGGGGTGCTCGGTGAGCTTCACGCCGTAGTCGTTGTCCGGGTTGGACGGCGAGACGATCTCGACGACCGCCAGAACCTGCGTCGCGTCGACGGCGAGGCCCTCTTCGTCGAGTACGTCCTCGGGGATCACCAGCGCGTCCGGGCGCCGCATGCGGCCGATCTCCGGGTGTTCGATCGAGGGGCCGTTCGCGCAGGTGTACCCGGGATGGGTAGCCGGGAGCTGGGCGTCCAGCTGGGCCCGGATGCGGTGGCCCGTTCCGTGGTGGCGCTTTGAGGGACGCGCCATCGCGAGGATCGGCCCGGAGGGGCCGATCTCCACGGTCCAAGCGCCTTCCACGCGCTCGGCATACGTCAAGAGATCCTCGGCGATCGTGCGCATCCTCGGATAGTCCATCCTCCAAGGGTAGGGAGGCGCTCGTATCAGCCCACCAGCCCCAGCTCCCTCGCGATCAGCATCCGCTGCACCTCGCTCGTGCCCTCGCCGATCTCCAGGATCTTGGAGTCGCGCCACATGCGGGCCACCGGGTACTCGTTCATGAAGCCATAGCCGCCGTGGACCTGGGTGGCGTCGCGGGCGTTGTCGACGGCGATGGTGGAGGAGTAGAGCTTGGCGACCGCGGCCTCCTTCTTGAAGGGCTCGCCCGCGACGAGGCGGGACGCGGCGTCCCGCCAGCCGACGCGGGCCATGTGGGCCTTCATCTCCATGTCGGCGATCTTGAACTGGATGGCCTGGTTCGCGCCGATCGGGCGTCCGAACGCGTGGCGCTCCTTGGCGTACTTCACCGACTCGTCGACGCAGCCCTGCGCGAGGCCGGTCGCCAGGGCCGCGATGGCGATGCGGCCCTCGTCCAGGATGCGCAGGAACTGGGCGTAGCCGCGGCCCTCCTCGCCGAGCAGGTTCGCGGCCGGGACGCGGACGTCGGCGAAGGACAGCTCACGGGTGTCGGAGGCGTTCCAGCCGACCTTCGAGTACGGGGCGGCGACCGTGAAGCCGGGGGTGCCGGACGGGACGATGATCGCGGAGATGAGTGGTTTGCCGCCGGGCCCCCGGCCGGTGACCGCGGTGACCGTGACCAGGCCCGTGATGTCCGTGCCGGAGTTGGTGATGAAGCACTTGCTGCCGTTGATCACCCATTCGTTCGTGTCCGGGTCGAGGCGGGCGGTCGTGCGGGTCGCGCCCGCGTCCGAGCCGCCGTCCGGCTCCGTCAGGCCGAAGGCGCCGAGGATCTCGCCGGAGCACAGGCGGGGGAGCCACTCCCGCTTCTGGGCCTCCGTGCCGAAGAGGTGGATCGGCATCGCGCCGAGCGAGACGCCGGCCTCCAGGGTGATGGCGACGGAGGAGTCGACGCGGGCGAGCTCCTCCAGGGCGACCCCCAGGGCGAGGTAGTCGCCGCCCATGCCGCCGTACTCCTCGGGGAAGGGGAGTCCGAACAGGCCCATGCGGCCCATCTCGCGCACGATCTCGTACGGGAACTCGTGCCGCTCGTAGAAGTCGCCGATCTTCGGGGCCACGACGTCGTGGGCGAACTCCTCGACCGTGCGCCGGAGTTCCTCGAGTTCGGGGGAGAGACGGTGGTCCAGGGACATGGCGATCATTCCTTGTGGGAGAGGGCTTTGACCGTGCGGGACGGGCTGGGTCGGCCCAGTCGCTCGGCCATCCACACGCTGGTGGCGGTGAGGCGGGCGAGGTCGACACCGGTGTCGATGCCGAGGCCCTGGAGCATCCATACGAGGTCTTCGGTGGCGAGGTTGCCGGTGGCGGACTTGGCGTAGGGGCAGCCGCCGAGGCCGCCCGCGGAGGCGTCGACGGTGGTGACGCCGTGCTGGAGGGCGGCCAGGGTGTTGGCGAGCGCCTGGCCGTAGGTGTCGTGGAAGTGCACACCGAGCGCGCTGGTCGGCACGCCCTCCTCGTTCAGCTCGGCGAGGAGGGTCTGCACATGACCCGGTGTCGCCACGCCGATCGTGTCGCCGAGGCTCAGCTCGTCGCAGCCCATGTCCATCAGGGCCTTGCAGACGCGTACGACCTGGTGGATGGGGACGGGACCCTCCCAGGGGTCGCCGAAACACATCGAGATGTAGCTGCGGACGTGCACCTTGTCCGCCTTGGCCCGGGACACCACCGGCTCGAACATGGCCAGTGACTCGTCGACGGTCCGATTGAGGTTCGCCTTCGCGAAGGACTCCGTCGCGCTGGCGAACAGGGCGACATGACGCGCGCCGAGGGCCAGCGCCCGGTCCAGACCCCGTTCGTTGGGCACGAGGACCGGGAGGTGCACCCCCGAGGACCTGCCCAGGTCGCTCACGAGAGGGAACAACTGCTCTGCGTCCGCCAGTTGGGGCACCCACTTGGGGTGGACGAAGCTGGTGGCCTCGATGGTGGTCAGGCCGGAGTCCGCGAGGCGCCGGACGAACTCGGCCTTGACCTCCGTCGGCACGGTCGCCTTCTCGTTCTGCAGCCCGTCGCGCGCGCCGACCTCGTAGATCCGCACCCGCGCCGGCAGGTCCGGCGCCGGTACGACCATGGGGAGGCCGAGTTCGGGGGTGCTCATGGTGTCTCCTCGTACGGTGTCGTCTCCTCGTACGGCGCGATCACGGCCAGCACCTGGTCCATGGCGACCGTCGTGCCCGGCGTGACGTCCAGCTCGCTGACGGTCCCGGCGTGCGGGGCGGAGATGACGTGCTCCATCTTCATCGCCTCGACCACCAGCAGGCTCTGGCCCGCGATCACTTCGTCGCCGACGGCCACCTTCACGACGGTCACCGTGCCGGGCATGGGCGCGGTGAGCGAGTCCAACCCGGCGTGCGCCGCGCCGGTGAGGGAGGCGGCCACGGGGTCGTGGTCGCGCACGTGCCAGGCGTCGCCTTCGCGGCCGAGCCAGTCGCCGGCGCGGTGGAAGGTGTGGCGTACGCCGTCGAGGGTGACGGAGACCAGGTCGGGGGTGACGGTGTTCGTACCTCGCGGACGGTGAGCGACGGGTTCGAGTCCCGGCACGCGCAGGTGGAACACCACGGGTGCGGGCTCGCCGCCGAGGCGCCAGCCGCTGGGCACCGAGAAGGGGTCGGTCCAGCCGCCGCCCGCCGGGGCCAGCGACGACAGCCGTACCGCGGCAGCGGCGTCGTACACCTCCTCCGGTACGTCACCGCAGCCGGAGAGCAGCTCTTCCGCCTCCCGCTCCACCAGCCCCGTGTCCAAATCCCCCGCCACCACCGCCGGATGGGCCAGCAGCCGGCGCAGGAACCCGGCGTTGGTCTGCACGCCGAGCGTGACCGTCTCCGCGAGGGCGGCGCGCAGCTTCCGCAGCGCGGTCGCGCGGTCGGGGCCGTACGCGATCACCTTGGACAGCATCGGGTCGTAGAGCGAACCGACCTCCGTGCCCTCGCTCAGCCCCGAGTCGGTGCGCACGCCGTCGCCCTGGGGTTCGTGCAGGGCGAGGACCGTGCCGCCGGACGGCAGGAAGCCGCGCGCCGGGTCCTCGGCGCAGATGCGCGCCTCCACCGCGTGCCCGGTGAGGGTGATGTCCTCCTGCCCGTACGGCAGTCGCTCGCCCGCGGCGACCCGTAGCTGCCACTCCACCAGGTCGAGCCCCGTGACCAGCTCGGTGACCGGGTGCTCCACCTGGAGACGGGTGTTCATCTCCATGAAGTAGTACGACGAGGGGTCGTTGCCGGGGACGATGAACTCGACCGTGCCCGCGCCCTCGTACCCGCAGGAGCGGGCCGCCTGGACCGCCGCCTCGCCCATCGCGGCACGGGTCTCGGCGTCGAGGAGCACGCTCGGCGCCTCCTCGATGATCTTCTGGTGGCGGCGCTGGAGGGAGCACTCGCGCTCGCCCAGGTGGACGACGTTGCCGTGGCCGTCGGCCAGGACCTGGATCTCGATGTGCCGGGGGCGGTCGACCCAGCGCTCGACGAGGAGGGTGTCGTCGCCGAAGGAGGCGCGGGCCTCGCGGCGGGCGGCGGCGATCTCCTCGCCCAGCGCCGACGCGTCGCGCACCAGCCGCATGCCCTTGCCGCCACCGCCCGCCGACGGCTTGAGCAGCACGGGCATGCCGATCTCCCGTGCGGCCTCGGCGAGCTCCGCGTCCGTGAGGCCGCTGCCGGACGAGCCGGGGACGACCGGGACCCCGGCCGTCTTCACCGTCTCCTTGGCGCGGATCTTGTCGCCCATCAGCGCGATCGCGTCCGCGGGCGGGCCGATGAAGACGAGCCCTGCCTCGGCGCACGCGCGCGCGAACGAGGCGTTCTCGGCGAGGAAGCCGTACCCGGGGTGCACCGCCTGGGCCCCGGTGCGAGCGGCGGCTTCGAGGAGCCGCTCCACCGACAGATAGCTCTCGGCGGCCGGGGCCGGACCGATGCGTACCGCCGTGTCCGCCTCGCGCACATGCCGGGCGTCGGCGTCCGCGTCGGAGAAGACGGCGACCGAGCGCACACCGAGCGCGCGCAGGGTGCGGATGACGCGTACGGCGATCTCGCCCCGGTTGGCCACAAGGACTGTGTCGAACATCTCGGGCACCCTCATCACATCCGGAAGACGCCGAACTGGGGGTCACCCAGCGGCGCGTTGGCGCAGGCGGTCAGTGCGAGGCCCAGCACCTGCCGGGTCTCCAGCGGGTCGATCACGCCGTCGTCCCAGAGGCGGGCCGTCGCGTAGTAGGCGCTGCCCTGCCGCTCGTACTGGGCGCGGATCGGGGCCTTGAAGGCGTCCTCGTCCTCGGCGGGCCAGGAGTCCCCGCGCGTCTCCAACTGGTCGCGCTTGACGGTCGCGAGGACGGACGCGGCCTGCTCGCCGCCCATCACGGAGATCTTGGCGCCGGGCCACATCCACAGGAAGCGCGGCGAGTACGCCCGGCCGCACATCGAGTAGTTGCCCGCGCCGTACGAACCGCCGATCACCACGGTCAGCTTCGGCACGCGCGTGCAGGCGACGGCCGTGACCATCTTGGCGCCGTGCTTGGCGATGCCACCGGCCTCGTACTGACGCCCCACCATGAAGCCCGAGATGTTCTGCAGGAAGACCAGGGGGATGCCGCGCTGGTCGCACAGCTCGATGAAGTGGGCGCCCTTCTGGGCGGACTCGGAGAACAGGATGCCGTTGTTGGCGACGATCCCGACCGGGTGTCCGTGGATGTGCGCGAAGCCGGTGACGAGGGTCTGCCCGAACTCCGCCTTGAACTCGGCGAAGCGCGAACCGTCCACCACGCGCGCGATGACCTCGCGTACGTCGTAGGGGGTGCGGGAGTCGACGGGCACCGCGCCGTACAGCCCGTACGGATCCGCCTTGGGCTCGACGGACTGCTCGACCGCCCAGGGGAGGGGCCCGCGCGCGGGGAGGGTGGCCGCGATGTTCCGTACGATCCGCAGCGCGTGCGCGTCGTCCTCCGCGAGGTGGTCGGTGACGCCCGACACACGCGCGTGGACCTCGCCGCCGCCCAGCTCCTCGGCGGTGACGACCTCGCCGGTGGCGGCCTTCACCAAGGGGGGCCCGCCGAGGAAGATCGTGCCCTGATTGCGCACGATCACGGCCTCGTCGCTCATCGCCGGGACATACGCGCCACCGGCCGTGCACGAGCCGAGGACCGCGGCGATCTGCGGGATCCCCGCCCCCGACATCCGCGCCTGGTTGTAGAAGATCCGCCCGAAGTGCTCGCGGTCCGGGAAGACCTCGTCCTGCATGGGCAGGAAGGCGCCTCCGGAGTCGACGAGATAGACACAGGGGAGGCGGTTCTCGAGCGCCACCTCCTGTGCCCGCAGGTGCTTCTTCACGGTCATCGGGTAGTACGTGCCGCCCTTGACGGTGGCGTCGTTGGCGACGATCACGCACTCGCGGCCGCTGACCCTGCCGATCCCGGCGATCACCCCGGCGGCCGGGGCCTGCCCGTCGTACATCCCGTGGGCGGCCAGCGGGGCCAGCTCCAGGAAGGGCGAGCCCGGGTCGAGGAGCGTGTCCACGCGCTCGCGCGGGAGCAGCTTCCCGCGCGCGGTGTGGCGCTCCCGGGCCCGCTCACCGCCCCCGAGGCGTGCCTCGGCGAGCTTGGCGCGCAGCTCCTCGCCGAGGGCGCGATGGGCCGCCTCGTTGGCCCGCCAGGCCTCCGACGCGGGATCTGCCGCGCTCGTCAGCTCCGGTGCTTCGTGCATGTCCCGCGGTCCCCTCACCAGTGGTCCACCAGTTAATGAGCGTTAACGCATGTCATCCAGGTTAACGACCGCTAACCTCCCTGTCTAGAATTGCTTTCATGGCCACGAGAACCGACGCCCCCACCCGACGCGAGCAGATCCTCAAGGAGGCTGCCCGGCTCTTCGCCGAGCGCGGCTTCCACGGCGTCGGGGTGGACGAGATAGGAGCGGCGGTCGGCATCAGCGGCCCCGGTCTGTACCGGCACTTCGCGGGCAAGGACGCGATGCTCGCCGAGCTGCTGGTGGGGATCAGCGGGCAGCTGCTCACCGGCGGCAAGCGCCGGGTCGCGGAGGCCGACGGGGGTGCGGAGGCGGTCCTCGACTCGCTCGTCGAGGGTCACATCGACTTCGCGCTCGACGACCGTCCCCTGATCACCCTGCACGATCGCGAGCTGGACCGCCTGCGCGACAGCGACCGCAAGCTCGTACGGCAGCTGCAGCGGCAGTACGTCGAGCTGTGGGTGGAGGTCGTGCGCGAGGTGTATCCGGCCCTCACCGAACCCACGGCCCGCTCGGCGGTGCACTCGGTCTTCGGCCTCCTGAACTCGACACCCCACCTCGGGCGGCCGGCGGCGCTGCCGGGGCGCGGGGTGACGGCGGCCCTGCTGCACCGGATGGCGCGGGGTGCCTTCGCGGCGGCGGCCGGGGCGGGGGATCAGTAGGGGTGTTGTGCGGGTTTCGATGCGAGCGCGGTTTTAATGCGAGCGGCGGCTCCGCCCCCTGCACGATGATGGCGGCCATGGACGGACACACCTCCGACTGGGTGACCCTCTTCTGCTTCGAGAACGTCCCCGGCTGCCCGCGGCCGGGCCGGCTGATGGCGGTCTGACTGCGAGACCGGGGCATCGACTGGGAGCCCTTCGCCGCGCACGACGTCCGGGTCGACCTCATGTGCGGGGTCCGGTCGGACGGCCACTGGCACGGCACGTTCGCCGTCCACGTGCGCGCGGACGCCCTGCGCCGGCTCGGCCTCCATCCCGATCAGCCGACGTCGGCACCGGCCGACCCGCCGCCGCCCAAGTGGTGGGGCCCATGGGCGCGTTGATCCGTGATCGTGGGTTCTTCCGTCGCGTGCCACCGGTCGCTCGGTAGGTTCACGTCATGAGTGACGACGAGGACTACCTGGAGAAGAGTCCGGCAGCCGCACGGATGGGAAAGGCGGCCGAGTACCTGGTCGCGGCCTCGGCCATCCTCGCCACGGGCGGTGAGCTGAACGTCTCCACCTCGCTGGTCGATGACGAGGGGGTGGACCTCGTCTTCCACCGGCGCGGGAGCTCGGCGACTCTGGCGGTGCAGGTGAAGGCCCGGATGTCCACCGGAACGCAGATCCGGCAGGGCAGGCTGATGGCCTTCGTGCGTTCCCAGACCTTCCAGCCGCGGGCCGACCTGGACATGCTGTTCGTCGCCGTGGACGTCGAGCGGGGAACGATCATGACCGCCTGGCTGATACCGAGCGGCACGTTCGGCGAGATGATCGCCGAGCCCAACAACGGGGGGCGCTTCCGGTTCTCGGCGTCGTTGAAGCCGGACTCCAACGACCGCTGGACCCCGTTCCGGCTGACCGCCGCGGAGCTTCCGCGGCGCGTCCTCGCCCGGCTGGCCGAGCTGGAGCGGGCGTGAGGAGCGTCCAGCGGGCGTGACGAGGATCAAGCGGGCGTGACGAGCGTCATGGGGGAGGACGGCCGATGACTCTGGACGGTCGTCGTGACCGACGGGTAACCTAGCGTCTGAGCAAGCGCTTAGATTTGGGACCGCAACCATCAATTGAGGAACCCAGACGGCGCGCAACCAGGTACGCGAGAGCGGCGCCGGCTTAGGCGCAAGGAAGGGTGGCGGCGGTGCGCCGTACGGTGTTCAACGAGGACCACGAGGCGTTCCGGGAGACCCTGCGGGCCTTCATAGAGGCCGAGGTCGTTCCCGTCTACGACGAGTGGTTCGCCGCGGGCCAGGCGCCGCGCGACTTCTACTACAAGCTCGCCGAGCTCGGCGTCTTCGGCATCCGCGTGGACGAGGAGTTCGGCGGCGCCGGCATCGACTCGTACAAGTTCGAGGCCGTCCTGTACGAGGAGACCGCCCGCGCGGGTGTCTCCTTCGGCGGCTCCGGTGTGCACGTGCTGCTGGGCCTGCCCTACATCAAGCTGCTCGCCACCGACGAGCAGAAGAAGCGCTTCCTGCCGAAGTTCGTCTCCGGCGAGGAGATGTGGGCCATCGCGATGACCGAGCCGGGCACCGGCTCCGACCTCGCGGGCATGAAGACCACCGCGAAGCTCTCCGAGGACGGCACGCACTACGTCCTCAACGGCGCCAAGACCTTCATCACGGGTGGCGTGCACGCCGACCGCATGATCGTCTGCGCCCGCACCTCCGCGCCCACCAAGGAAGACCGCCGTCACGGCATCTCCCTCTTCGTGGTGGACACCAAG
The DNA here is from genome assembly GCF_036227505.1 of Streptomyces sp. NBC_01450. Classification (NCBI taxonomy): domain Bacteria; kingdom Bacillati; phylum Actinomycetota; class Actinomycetes; order Kitasatosporales; family Streptomycetaceae; genus Streptomyces; species Streptomyces sp. NBC_01450. The sequence goes on from NZ_CP109480.1 coordinate 7,191,053, forward strand.
GCCGAGGGCTACTCGGTGGGCCGCAAGCTCGACAAGCTCGGCCTGAAGACCTCCGACACCGCCGAGCTGGCGTTCGTCGACGTGAAGGTCCCGGTCGAGGACCTCCTCGGCGAAGAGAACAAGGGCTTCTACTACCTCGGCCACAACCTCGCCTCCGAGCGTTGGGGCATCGCCTTCGGTGCGTACGCGCAGGCCAAGGCCGCCGTCCGGTTCGCCAAGCAGTACGTGCAGGAGCGGGTCGTCTTCGGCCAGCCCGTCGCCGCCTTCCAGAACACCAAGTTCGAACTGGCCGCCTGCCAGGCCGAGGTGGACGCGGCCGAGGCCGTCGTCGACCGGGCCACCGAGGCCCTGGACGCCGGGGAGCTGACCCCCGCCGAGGCGGCCAGCGCCAAGCTGTTCGCCACCGAGGTCGCGCACCGAGTCATCGACCGCTGCCTCCAGCTGCACGGCGGCTACGGCTTCATGAACGAGTACCCGATCGCCCGCCTGTACGCGGACAACCGCGTCAACCGTATCTACGGCGGCACCAGCGAGATCATGAAGTCGATCATCGCGAAGGACATGGGCCTGTAAGGCCCGTGAAAGATCACCGGAAACAACCGCACGATACAACTGACGCATGAGTCAGGCACTTGAGTCCCTGCTCGATCTGCTCGACCTGGAGCGGATCGAGCGGGACATCTTCCGCGGCCAGTCCCGCTCCGCCGTCGTCCCGCGTGTCTTCGGCGGGCAGGTGGCGGCGCAGGCGCTGGTGGCCGCCGGGCGCACGGTCCCCGAGGACCGGCACGCGCACTCCCTGCACGCGTACTTCCTGCGTCCGGGGGACCCCGGCGCGCCCATCGTGTACACGGTGGACCGCATCCGTGACGGGCGCTCCTTCACCACCCGCCGTGTCGTCGCCATCCAGCACGGGCAGCCGATCTTCCATCTCTCCGCGTCCTTCCAGACGTACGAGGAGGGCATGGAGCACCAGGCCGCGATGCCGGCCGCGCCCGACCCGGAGACGCTGCCCACGGCCGCCGAACTGCTGCCGTTGTACGCCGATGTCATCAAGGACCCGGTCGTCGTCGAACGGCTCCTCGAAGCGCGCGAGTCCGTCGACCTGCGTTACGTCGACGCGCCCCCGTACGGCACGGTCGGCGAGGTCCGCGAACCGCACTCCCAGGTGTGGTTCCGCACCAACGGCAAACTGTCCGACGATCCCCTCCTGCACGTCGTCCTCGCCACCTATGTCTCCGACATGACGCTCCTCGACTCGATCCTGCTCGCGCACGGGCGCGGTGGCTGGGTGACCGGGGACGTCGTCGGGGCCTCGCTGGACCACGCGATGTGGTTCCACCGCCCGTTCCGCGCCGACGAATGGCTGCTGTACGACCAGGAGTCGCCGTCCGCCTCCGGGGGCCGCGGCCTCGGCCAGGCCCGTATCTACACGCAGGACGGACGGCTGGCCATTTCGGTGATCCAGGAGGGCGTGGTCCGCATCCCCCGCTAGGACGGGGCCTGCCCGGTGAGACTGACCGGGGGCCCACCCGGTAAGACTGGGGCATGGCCATGACTGAAGCGGGAGCCGGACAGCAGGACGACGAGGGTGGCGGGGGTGGCGAGAGCACCTTCACGGTGATCGTCGCCGCCCTCGCCAATCTCGGGATCGCGGTGGCCAAGGCGGTCGCGGGCGTCATCAGCGGATCGAGCGCGATGCTGTCCGAGGCCGCGCACTCGGTGGCCGACACGGTCACCGAGGTACTGCTGCTCACCGCGCTGAAGCGCAGCGAGAAGCCGGCCGACGAGGAACATCCGCTGGGCTACGGCCCCGAACGTTACATCTGGGCGATGCTCGCCGCCGTCGCCACCTTCGTCGGCGGCGCGGTGTTCTCCCTCTACGACGGCATCCACACCCTTGTCGCGGGCGAGGAGCCGGGCGACCCCCTCGTCGCGTACATCGTGCTCGCGGTCGCCTTCCTGCTGGAGAGCTTCTCCCTGCGCACCGGTGTACGCCAGGCGCGCGGAGAGGCGGAGCGTGTGGGGGCGCCTTTCAAGCGCTACCTCCGGTACACCCCGGACACCGCCGTGAAGGCCGTGGTCCTGGAGGACTCGGCCGCGCTGATAGGCCTCGTTCTCGCGGCGGGCGGTCTGCTCGGCGGGCAGCTCACCGGCTCCGGCGTCTGGGACGGCATCGCGTCCCTCAGTATCGGTCTCCTCCTGTTGTACGTCGCCTGGGTCCTCGGCCGCTCCAACGCCGAACTGCTGATCGGCCGACCGCTGCCCAAGTCGGTGCGGGAGCGGATCCGGGCCGAACTGCTCGCCGTGGAGCACGTGGAGGCCGTACTGGAGCTCACGACCCTCGTGCAGGGGCCCCGCGAGGCGCTGGTCGCGGCCAAGGTCGACTTCAGGGACGTCTCGACCGCCGCCCAGATCGAATGGGCCTGCGAACAGGCCGAGGCACGGCTGCGCGAGGTGTTCCCCGGGGTGAGCCGGGTGTACCTCGACCCGACACCGGGGTACGCCCAGCGCCGCGAGGAGGGCCTGAACCCGTTGCCGTAGCGCGACTCCCGTCGTCGTAGTGCGGCTCCCGTGGCTGTAGTCCGGCTCCCGCCAGGGGGTGGTCAGGCTTTGCGCAGGAACCGGATCCTCTGCTGGGCCCTGCTCACGGCACGCTCCAGCTCCATGCGGGCGTGCTCCTGCTTCATCGCGCGCTCCATGTGCGTGTCGAGCTCCGTCTGCGGCACCCTCGCGGGGCTGGTGAGCTGGGGGAGGCCGGTGGCGAGGTAGCCCTCGAAGTGGTCGGTGACATCGTGCAGTTCGGTCCGGATCACCTCCAGCTGATCGGCGGAGGCCTTGATGAGGTTGCGCAGCCGCCTCAGCGGGGCGAGGTCGGCGGCCCGGCAGGGCTTCTGTGCGAGCTCGCACAGCTTCTCGAAGGTCTCCTTGAGGTAGCTGTCGGCGTCGTCGAGGTCCTTGGCGTTGTCGTCGGTGTCGCGGTTCTTCTTCATCCACGCGAACACCTGGCGGCCGTGGCGGATCCCGAGGAGGGCGAGGGCGGCGGTGACCGCGCCGGACAGGGCGGCCACCACCGGGGAGCCGGCGCCGGCCGCCAGGGTGGTCGAGCTGAGGATCATCGTGGTCCGATCCGTTCGTGGGTGCGCGCCTGACCCGGCGCGGGGCCCTGCGGCGTTGCGGGAAGTCGTCGTCGGCTCGGTCGGACAGGCCCTACGAAGGCATGGCGATGTCGCGCAGGGCGAGGAGGTCCGTCACCACGAACTGCCGGTATCTGCTGGTGATCACGCCGTGGGTCTCGCGCAGGGTGCGGACCGCGTTCTCGACGGTGGAGACGCCCATCAGGAGCGCGTCGGCGATGTCCCTCTGGGTCGGGCCCAGGATGGTGACCTGGCCGGGGTCGGCGGAGTTCGTCCGGCCGGCGACCCCGGCCAGGTGCAGCAGCAGGCCGCCGACTCGCTGCACGGGCGAGCGGGTCGGGGTGCAGTAGATCATCTCGTCGCTGCGGTTGCGGTCCTCCAGGCTGCGCAGCAGGGCCAGTTGGGCTTCCTGCTGGCGGCGCAGCAGGAGGTTCATGCGCTTCACGGAGCAGGGCATGACCCAGGTGGTGGTCAGGCAGACGGTAGTGACCGTCGCCTGGGGGTCGATCAGCTTGGCCTCGCCCAGGAGTTCGCCGACGCCGCGGAACCTCGTGATCCTGGTGGAGGCGAACCCGGCGCCGAAGGGGAAACGCTCCTGGAGGACGCAGCCGCCCAGGATGATGTACACGTTTCCGTCGCCCGGTCCCAGCGGCAGTTCCTCGTCGCGTTCGTAGACACGGGCGTCCAGGCCCCAGGTGCTGACGAGCAGCGGCCAGGTGTTGCCGGGGAGGTAGTGGAGAAAGGTGCCCTCGGGCATCGCTTGACGGCCTTTGAGGACGTCACTGGTGCGGAAGGCGTCGACCTTGGGAGGCATCGGTCACTCCCCTGCCCCGGCCGCGCCGTACGGCGTCGTGGAGGCGTACGGCCGTAACGGGCCGTGATGGTGACGCTGTGTCGGTCGAGGGCTGCCGATGGCCCGGGTGACGAGGGTCTTCGGCAGGGCGACGCCATCGGCGACGGCGGTCTGCATCGGTTCTGAGGTCCTTCCCGCTCGGGAAAAACAGGGGACCGGGTGCGTCCGTCGACTGGCGGGCGCACCCGGGCTGGTGGGTCCAGAGCCCTCTCCGTCGCATGGTCATCCGGCTGGTTTAGGTCCGGACGCGAGGCGAAGGCGTTACATCGACAAGTTACCTCCACTCGCGCGGAATTTGCCAGTCGCGCATGTGCGGCGGCGGGAATTTCCGGTCGGCGGAGGCCGCGAAGGGAAGGGAAAACAAACCCTCGCGGGAGGGTTTTGTCGCGCCGACTCCGCTGGGTGTGGTCCACGTTACGCTCCGTCTTGCGGAGGGAGGGTCGCCAAGTGTGAATGCCGATATTCCGCAAGGATATCCAAAGACGCGCTTGGAAATTTCCCGCAGATGTTCCCGCGGATGAGCGGAAGGGGGCGCGGATGTGAACGCGATGGAAAACAAGGAGGCCCCGGGGAACCACCCCCGAGGCCTCCAGGAAAGGGTCTGGACCCACCAAGGCTCAGACCGACTTCCAGTAAACACCATGAGCTGCGAAAAGGTCACTCGGGCAGGGAAACGTCGGGCAGGCTTCCCTCCGGGGAGGGATTCACGGGCCGGACCTGACCGCGTCCTCGTCGCGGAGGGTCGCGCACCGGCACGCCGAACCTTACGTCCCTTTTGCTGCGCTAGGCGAATTTCGTCACGCGGTTCGTTTCGTTCACCGCTCATACTCGAACGGCACGAGTGAATAACGATCACATCTGGATCGGTGTCGACCGGTCGAGCCGGGGTGCCCTCACCGGCATGACCGTCCGATCGGTAGTTCGAAAGGGGGGTGAGCAAGCACCCGATTAAGTGCGTTAATGTCGCCACTTACCTTTCCTCAGGGTGCTGGACGTGCGGCCGTGCGAAACTCTCCGGGGATTCATAGCGCCTTGAGAGCGCCTTGAATCCGACTCCCCATTTCATTTATTTATGCGCGTTCGGGAAAGGGGGTTGGAGAGGGGTGGAAAGTAATCCGCCGGCCCGTCCTTCGCGACGTCCACCCTTTGGAAAGTCGACTAATGAACACCAGAACTCCGGCCGGTGACGGTGCCTCCGGGCGCCCGGTTGAGCCCCGCCGCATCGTCAACGCCGCGACGAGGCGCGGGGGTCGAGCGGGACGACGGACCCCAACGGTGCGTAGCGCGCCGAACACTCGCCATACAAATGCGGCTACTTTCCGTAGCCCTCCGTGCGCGGTGCCGCACGCGTTCCCGCGGTGGGCGTCAGAGGAGTCCCGCGGCGGAGAGCAGATACGCCGTCAGCGGGTCGTAGAACCGCGGGCTCGTGACGTGGTCGTCGAGGGGGACCGTCACCTGGACCGTGCCCTCGGACTCGGCGAGGAAGAGGGCCGGGTCGTTGGAGTCGGCGTAGCCGACGGAGTCGACGCCGAGCTGGCCCGCGCAGCCCGCCCAGCCGTGGTCGGCGACGACCAGGTCGGGCAGGGGGCGGCCCGCGCCCTCGAGGCCCTTGAGGATCGCGCGCATCGGCTCGCCCGAGTGCGTGTGCCACAGCGTGGCGCCGTGCTCCAGCACCGCCACGTCCGCGAACTGCATGACGTACCCCTCGTCCGTCTGCAGTCCGTCCGGAATGACGACGATCTCGCAGCCGGCGCCGCGCAGCGCGGTGGCGGTGGCGCGGTGCACGTCGAGGAGGCCGCCGGGGTGGCCGGTCGCGAACAGCACCCGCTGCTCATCGTCCGCCGCCTTGCGCAGCCGCGCCGCCATCCGCTCCAGGGCGTCGACGGTCAGCTCGGGGTCGATGGTGTCCTGGCCGTAGCGGTACTCCGGGTCGTCGTTCACACCGCACCGCTCCGCCATCACGGCGAGCACGTCCTGCTCGTCGGTCCAGCGGTCGCCGAGTTCCAGGCCGAGCCAGAAGTTGCGGTCGCCGTTGGCGAGCTTGCGGTAGTGGGAGAGGTTGTTCTCGCGAGGCGTGGCGACGTCGCCCGCGATACGGGTCATGACCAGGTGGTCGACGAGCTCGGCGCGGCTGGGGGTCCCGGATATCGGCATGCCACCCATTGTGCCGGGGCGCTCCGCTGGTAGGGCGGTTGTCCTGAACCGTGGGATGCGGGTCACTCGGCGTGAGGCGGTCGTTGTCGGTTCCCCGCCCACCCGTCCGACTCGGCCTGTTGAGAGGTGAGGGTCGGGGGAGGCTGCTCTCAGGCATCCCTCAACGCGAACCACAACTCCATCCGCACGTCCGCGTCGTCGAGGTCCGCCTCCAGCAAGGTCGCACACCGCGCGATGCGTTGGCGGACGGTGTTGCGGTGGACGGAGAGGGCGACGGCCGTGCGGTCCCAACTGCCGTGGAGGGAGAGCCAGGTACGGAGGGTCTCGGTGAGGGCGGGGGCGGCGGCGATGGGGGCGAGCAGGGCACGCGCGTGGGCCTCGGCGTCGGCCGAGGGCACGAGGTCCGCCAGGGCGGGACGCTCGCCGTGGCGGACGAGGGGCGCGCGGGTCGCCCGGGCGCGGGCCAGGGCGCGGGCCGCCTGCCCGTCGGCGGACGTCCACTCGTGCGGGCCGACCGCCGCGCTGACCCCGCAGATCCAGCCCTCCTGCGCGGTCGGCTCGCGGTGGCCGGGGACCAGGACGCGTACGACACCCCCGCCGGTGTCGATGAGCGCGGAACCCAGCGCCGCCCCCAGCGCCGACGCGGCGACGGCGTCCGGCGCCGGGCCGTCCGCCGCGGGGCGGGCGTGCACGACGGTCCACCGGTCCCCGCCGAGCAGCGGGGCCACGTCCTCGGGCGCGGCGCCCAGCAGGAGTCGTACGAGCGCCGCCGAGCGCGCCGCACCGCTCCCGCTCTGCTGCTCCCCGGTGAGGAGGGAGAGGAGCACGGCCGCGACGGAGGCGATGGTGTGGTCCCCGGGGTCCCGGCGCGGCGCCGCGACCCCGAGGACGAAGCCCTGCCCGCCGCCGAGGGCGTACGCGGCGAGGTGGGTGCCGCCGACGGTGTCGGTGGCGGAGGAAGGAGTGGGAACGGGGGTGGGGGCGGGGCCCTGGGGGCCGGTGGCCTGGGTTCCCCCGGGGTGCACGACGCCGGCCAGGGCGCCCAGGGCCGTCACGGGGCCCGCCTCCGGTGCTCTCCCCGCCCGGGCCAGTTCCGCGCCCTCCGGGCCGTACAGCACCGCCCAGCCGCTCACCCGCTGGGCGAGCTGCCGCAGCACCGCCGCCACCGGGTCCGGGCGCGCCGCGGCGGCCGCCAGGCTCTGCTGGGCCTCCGTGACGCGCCGCAGCTCCGCCAGCCGGGCCTGCGCCATCAGCTGCCACACCGCGCGGGCCACGCCCGAGAAGGTGGTCTGGGGCGGGACCTCCAGCAGGGGCAGGCCGTAGGTGTCGCAGGCCGCGACCAGGGCGCGCGGGACCGTGTCGTGCACCGGCGCCAGGCCGAAGCCGAGCGCCGCGCCGCCCGCCGCCACGATCCGGGAGACGTAGTCGTCGAAGTAGGTGCCCGAACCCGCCGCCTCCGGGATGTGCACCCCGGCGGTCAGCAGCAGCTCACCGCCCAGCAGATACGGGTACGGGTCCGCCATCTCCGAGGTGTGCGCCCAGTGGATCACCGTGTCCGGATCGGAGGGGCCCGCGATCCGGCGCAGGCCCAGGTCCTCCCGGGCCAGGAGAGCCGACAGAGGAATCGGTGGGGTGGGTGGGACAGGTGTGGCGGATGCGTCCGGCATGGTGGACGTTCCCTCCATCCGGATCGGCTGTAATGGATGAAACGTACACTTCAGAGTCATCTTCCGGCCACCTAATGTCAGTGCCGTCGGCAGCCGTGGGTACGGGCGTATGTCCCCGCGATCCGCTGCCGGTCTCCCGGCCGGGCCTCGCTCGCCCGTCCGCGTCCCCATGTCCATCTGCACGACACGCCACCGATGAGTGCGCGAAGGAGGGCCCCCTTATGGCCGTCGACTACACAGTGATCGTCGTCTATCTGGCCGGCATGCTGGCCATGGGCTGGTGGGGCATGCGCCGCGCCAAGTCGAAGAGTGACTTCCTGGTGGCCGGGCGGCGCCTGGGTCCCGCGATGTACTCCGGGACCATGGCCGCGATCGTCCTCGGCGGCGCGTCCACTATCGGCGGCGTCGGGCTCGGATACCAGTACGGGCTCTCCGGCGCCTGGATGGTGTTCGCCATCGGCCTCGGACTCCTCGCCCTCTCCGTCTTCTTCTCCGCCCGTATCGCCCGCCTGAAGGTCTACACCGTCTCCGAGATGCTCGACCTGCGCTACGGCGGCCGGGCCGGTGTCATCTCCGGCGTCGTCATGTGGGCCTACACCCTGATGCTCGCGGTCACCTCGACCATCGCGTACGCCACCATCTTCGACGTCCTCTTCGACATGAACCGGACGCTGGCGATCATCATCGGCGGCTCGATCGTCGTCGCGTACTCCACGCTCGGCGGCATGTGGTCGATCACCATCACCGACATGGTGCAGTTCGTCGTGAAGACCGTCGGCGTGCTGCTGCTCCTGCTGCCCATCGCGGTCGTCAAGGCCGGCGGGTTCAGCGAGATGAAGGCCAAGCTGCCCACGGAGTACTTCGACCCGCTGGGCATCGGCGGCGAGACGATCTTCACCTACGTGCTGATCTACACGTTCGGCATGCTCATCGGCCAGGACATCTGGCAGCGCGTGTTCACCGCCCGCAGCGACAAGACCGCCAAGTGGGGCGGCACCGTCGCCGGTACCTACTGCCTGGTGTACGCCCTCGCCGGTGCCGTCATCGGCACGGCCGCCAAGGTGATGTACCCGACGCTGCCCAGCGCCGACACCGCCTTCGCGACCATCGTCAAGGACGAACTCCCGGTCGGCGTACGGGGCCTGGTGCTCGCCGCCGCCCTCGCCGCCGTGATGTCCACGTCCTCCGGCGCCCTCATCGCCTGCGCCACCGTCGCCAACAACGACATCTGGACCAAGCTGCGCGGGGCCGTACGGCGCGACGCCGAGGTCCGTGACGGCGAGCCGCACGACGAGGTCAAGGGGAACCGCGTCTTCATCCTCGTCATGGGCGTCGCCGTGATCTGTACCGCCATCGCCCTCAACAACGTCGTCGAGGCGCTGACCGTCGCGTACAACCTGCTCGTCGGCGGTCTGCTCGTCCCGATCCTCGGCGGACTGCTGTGGAAGCGCGGGACCGTGCACGGCGCGCTCGCCTCCGTCGTCGTCGGCGGACTCGCGGTCATCGGGCTGATGGCGACGTACGGCATCCTCGCGAACGAGCCCGTCTACTACGGGCTGCTGTCCTCGCTGGTCGCGTACGTGATCGTCTCCCTGGCCACGCCCGCGACCGACCCGGCGGTGCTGGCCGCCTGGCGCGAGCGGCTGGCCGGGCGCGGCGCGGACGCCGAGGCGACGGCCGAGCCGACGGCCGTGGTCGCCTAGACGAGTCATTCCGAATGCTGACGGTGTGTCTGGGAACGCAGACAGGGCGTCCAAGATTCGTTGTGTGACGAACAACCTAGACGCCCTGCTGACCGCACTGTACGTGAAGATCGACGACGAGATCGGAGGTAGCCGATGGCTTGGCCGACCGCCGCAGCTGACGGATTCTGAGCTGGTCACCCTTGCCGTCGCCCAGGCGCTGCTGGGCTACACCTCGGAGTCGCGCTGGCTGCGGTTCGTGGACTCCCGACTGGGAGCGATGTTCCCGTACGTGCCCAGGCAGCCGGGCTGGAACAAGCGGCTGCGGGCAGCGTTGCCACTGGTCAAGAGGGCAATACGACTGCTGGCCGTCGATACGGACTTCTGGTTCGACAACCACTGGATCATCGACTCCACACCGGTGGAGTGCGGCCGCTCGCGTCCGACGGTGAAGCGGTCGGACATGGCCGGCTGGGCCGGATACGGGTACTGCGCCTCGCACTCCCGGTTCTTCTGGGGCCTGCGCCTGTTCCTGGTATGCACCCCGACCGGGATGCCCATCCTGTGGGCACTGGCGAACCCGAAACTGGATGAGCGGGAGGTGCTGTCGGCGATGCTGGACCGCGAACCGCACCTGTCCACGGACCGGCCGAGCCTGCTGGTGATCGCAGACAAAGGCTTCGCCTCCAAGGAGTTCGAGGCCGATCTGGCCTTCCGGGGCGCGGAGTTGCTGCGTCCTTCTTTCAAGCGCGAGAAGAAGCGCAGGGGCGAGAGCCTCCTGAAGTCGGTGCGACAGCTGATCGAGTCGGTCAACGACACCCTCAAAGGCCAGCTCGACCTGGAACGGCACGGTGGACGGACCTTCGAAGGTGTCGCCGTCCGCGTCGCCCAACGCATCCTCGCGATGGCCGCCGCGATCTGGCACAACCACAAGACCGGCCAGCCCGTCATACGATCCTTGATCGCTTATGACCACTGACCACATCGGAATGACTCGTCTAGCCGCCGCACCGCACCCCAGCCCCCGAAGAACTTCGGCCCGGCCGCCGCACGGCGACCGGGCCGGGCGGCCCCCGGTCAGCGGGGTCCGCGACACTGGAAAAGCGCCACCTGTACGACGCATCACCCCGTACCACCTGGAGGAGTCCGACGATGAGCAGCACCGAGTACCCGGCAGCAGGCGGCAGCCAGCCACGCGGCCCCGTCGACTCGTCCCGCGTCCCGCGGTACGCGGGCCCCGCGACCTTCGCCCGGCTGCCGCGCCTCGACGAGGTCGGCAGCGCCGACGTCGCCGTGGTCGGCGTGCCCTTCGACTCCGGGGTCTCCTACCGGCCGGGCGCCCGCTTCGGCGGCAACGCCATCCGCGAGGCCTCCCGCCTGCTGCGCCCGTACAACCCGGCGCAGGACGCCTCCCCCTTCGCCCTCGCCCAGGTCGCCGACGCCGGTGACATCGCGGCGAACCCGTTCAACATCAACGAGGCCGTGGAGACGGTCGAGGCGGCGGCCGACGAGCTGCTCGGCACGGGTGCCCGCCTGATGACGCTGGGCGGCGACCACACCATCGCCCTCCCGCTCCTGCGCTCCGTCGCCAAGAAGCACGGCCCGGTGGCCCTGCTCCACTTCGACGCGCACCTCGACACCTGGGACACCTACTTCGGCGCCGAGTACACGCACGGCACGCCGTTCCGCCGGGCGGTGGAGGAGGGGATCCTGGACACGGAGGCCCTCTCCCACGTCGGCACCCGCGGCCCGCTGTACGGCAAGCAGGACCTCACCGACGACGAGAAGATGGGCTTCGGCATCGTCACCTCGGCGGACATCTACCGCCGGGGCGCCGACGAGGTCGCCGACCAGCTGCGCCAGCGCATCGGCGACCGCCCGCTGTACATCTCCATCGACATCGACTGCCTCGACCCGGCGCACGCCCCCGGCACGGGCACGCCGGAGGCCGGTGGCATGACCTCCCGCGAGCTGCTGGAGATCCTGCGCGGACTGTCCTCCTGCAACCTGGTCTCCGCGGACGTGGTCGAGGTCGCGCCCGCGTACGACCACGCCGAGATCACGGCGGTGGCCGCGTCCCACACGGCGTACGAACTGACGACGATCATGTCCCGCCAGATCGCGCAGGCCCGTAAGGACGGCGAAGCGAAGTGACCCACGACCACGACCTGGTTCTCCGTCCGTCGGCGGCGCAGACGGAGGCCGCGCTGAATCCGCCCCCCGGCCGCAACGGCGGAGACCTGGTCGTGGAGACCCTCTCCGGTCTCGGCGCCACGACCGTCTTCGGCCTGCCCGGACAGCACGCACTGGGCATGTTCGACGCCCTGCGCCGGTCCTCGTTGCAGTACATCGGCTTGCGGGTGGAGAACAACGCGGGGTTCGCGGCCGACGCGTACGGCCGCATCACGGGTGAGGCCGCACCGCTGCTGCTCTCCACCGGCCCGGGTGCGCTGACCTCCCTGGCCGCGCTCCAGGAGGCCGCCGCGGCCTCCGCCCCCGTCCTCGCCATCAGCAGCCAGATCCCCACCGCCGGGCTGGGCGGCGGACGCCACGGCTATCTGCACGAACTCCCGGACCAGCAGGCGTCCTTCAGGGGTGTCGTCAAGTCCGTCCACACGGTCCGTACGCAGTCGCAGATCCCCTCCGCCATCGCGGCGGCCTGGGAGTCGGCGCTGACCGCCCCGCACGGCCCGGTCTGGGTGGAGATCCCGCAGGACGTCCTCCTCGCCGAGACCCACCTGCCGCAGGTCACGGCGATGGACGCGACCCCGGAGGACGTCGTCCCGCGCCCCGAACTGACCGCGCTGGCGGCCCACTTGCTGTCCTCTGCGGCCCGCCCCGCGATCATCGCGGGCGGCGGGGTCGTACGGTCGGACGCGTCCGGCAAGCTGAAGTCGCTGGCGGGGAAGTTGAACGCGCCGGTCGTCACCACCTTCGGCGGCAAGGGCGCGTTCCCCTGGAACCACCCGCTCTCGCTCCAGTCCTGGCTGGAGGACCGGCACACCACCGACTTCCTCGAGGACGCGGACGTCCTGCTGGTCGTCGGCTCCGGTCTCGGTGAACTGTCCTCGAACTACCACACGTTCAAGCCCCGCGGCCGGGTCATCCAGATCGAGGCCGACCTCGGCAAGCTGGAGTCCAACCACCCGGCGATCGGCATCCACGCGGACGCCCGGCTCGCGCTCTCCGCGCTCCTGGAGACCGTCGAGGAGCGCCCCGACGCGACGGCGGCGGACCGCGTACGCGCGCTGCTCGACCGGGTGGGCGAGCGCATCGCCGCGCAGGAACTCACCCTGGAACAGGAGGTGCTGGCGTCCGTGCGCCGGGCCCTCCCGTCCACCTCCCCGTCCTTCTGGGACATGACCATCCTGGCGTACTGGGCGTGGTCCGCCTTCGACCCGCGCGGGAAGAACACCATGCACTCCGCCCAGGGCGCGGGCGGCCTCGGCTACGGCTTCCCGGCGGCCCTCGGCGCGGCGGCGGCCGATCCCACCCGCCCGGTCCTCGCGGTCTCCGGCGACGGCGGCGCGTTGTATTCGATCGCCGAACTCGCCACGGCGAGGCAGTACGACCTGAACGTCACCTGGCTGATCGTCGACGACGGCGGCTACGGCATCCTGCGCGAGTACATGACCGACGCCTTCGGCCAGGCCACGGCGACGGAGCTGGCCCGCCCCGACTACGTGGCGCTGGCCGAGTCCTTCGGCGTCCCGGGGGTCCGTACGACCCCCGAGACACTGGAGGAGGACCTGGCGAAGGCCCTGGCGACCCCCGGCCCGTCCGTGGTGCTGCTCCCGGCGGTACTGCGGATGTTCGCACCCACCCACCTCGGGAGCTGACGGCCCGGTCGACCGGCACAGCCGTCTACCAGATCGCGTCCACCCACTCCGGGTGGTCGATGAACGGGTTGCGGTTGTGCTGGTAGGTGTCGTAGATGACCTGGTTGCGCTTCTCCTCGAAGGCGCTCGGCGGGTCCTCGTCGCTCCACTCCTTGAGCACGGAGAGCTTCCCGATGTACGGGTTGCTTCCGTTGCTCACCTTCTCGTTGGGCTCGAGGTCGGCGAAGCCGTCGCCGCCGTCGTAGCGGACGGCCATGTAGAGGATCATGCGGGCCACGTCGCCCTTGTCCGCGTCGCGGGGCTCGAACGAGTCGGAGTCGGTGAGGCTGCCGCCCCCGCCGCTGACCGAGCTGCCGCCGTTGTCGAAGTCCTTGTTGCCACGGATGCTGTTGACCTGGACGTCCGCGGGACGCAGGTGGTGCAGGTCCGTGCCGGGACCGGTCACCTCGCCGAAGTCGCCGTGGGACTTGGCCCACACGTGCTCGCGGTTCCAGTCGCCGACGTCCCCGCCGTTGAGGGACTTGGCGCGCGAGGTGCCGCTGTACAGCAGGATCACGTTGTTGCTGTTGTTCGGGTCCTGGTCGGTGACCATGAGCGCGTTCCAGACCGCGGAGTACGAGATCTTGGTCTGGCTGCTGATGATCGTGTGCAGCGAGGACTTCAGGGCGCTGCCGGTCTTGCCGACCGCGTTCTTGTAGTACGTGCTGTCGTACGCGGTCGTCGTGGCGCTCGCGGGGGTGGCGGTCATCGTCGGCAGGGTGAGGCCTACCAGGACGGCTGAGGTGGTCAGCGCCAGCGTCTTCCAGCGGCGTATGTGCGTGGCGGGCATGGTGGGGGCGTCCGATCTACGCGGGTTGAATGGGCGGGCAATCGGAGCGTGACATGGACATGCGTTTCTGGGAATGAACGGGAGATGTCGGTTGTGTATCGGACGCCGGCAAGTCGCTTGCCGCGTACGCGATATGAGATGCCAGAACGCCCCTGACCGGGGGTGACTCGGTCAGGGGCCTTCTGGGCGTGCGGGGGAGTGGATCAGTTGAGGTCGGACGGGTCCAGGCGGTAGAGCGTCGACGTCTGGGTGGTGGACGACGAGGAGCCCGAGGAGCCCGAGGAGCCCGAGGAGCCCGAGGAACTCGACGACGTCGATGACGAGCTCTTGCTGTAGGCGCTCTCCTTCACCGCGGTGGCGTTCTTCTGCACCCAGGCGGTGACCGCGGAACTGGTGCTGTTGTTGCCGCCCATTCCGCCGCCCATGCCCGAGCCGCCGACCTGGATGTAGTGAAGCTCGCCCTTCTTCACCAGCTCCTTGAGCTTGGCGACCGTCATGCCCTTGTCGGTGCCGGTGAAGCCGTACATGGAGATGACGGGCTTGTGGGTGCTCAGGATCAGCTGCCCGGCGCTCTGCGAATTGGACACCGCGAGCAGCCACTTGGCGCCGTCCTGGTGCTTCTCCAGGTACGAGATCAGCTCGCTGTCGGTCTCGCCGCCCATGCCGCCCCCGCCGCCGCCCGCGCCGCCACCGGGGAAGCCTCCCGTGCCGCCGGACCGGCCGCTGGTGCCGTTCGGAGGCGTACCGGTCTGGCCGCCCGTGGGGGCGCCTTCCTGACCCCCGGGTGCGCCGCCGCCCTGGGGCAGTTCGCCGTTGCCGCCGGGGAAGCCGCCCTGCTGACCGCCCGCCTCGGCGTTCTGGCCGCCCTGCTGGGTGCCGCCGGGCGCCTCGCCGCCGGGGGCGTTGCCGCCGCCGAAGCCGCCCCGGCCACCGCCCGGACCGCCGCCGCCGAAGCCGCCGTTGCCGGTGGAGGGCCCGGCGGTCGGGTTGGTGCCGCCCATGCCGCCGCCCGCGCCGCCCGCACTGGCCGGGACGGCGAACGAGTACGCCGCCGGGCCCGCGAGAGCCGCGACGACCGCCGCCGCCAGGGACGCGGCCAGCAGCCGTACGCGGTTGCCGGAGCGGAAGACGAACAGGCCGACGACGGCCAGCGCCATGACCACCGCGATGGCCGGCCACAGCCAGGTGTTCCAGTCGGTGGCCCGGCGCAACAGCACGACCGCCCAGATGCCGGTGACCGCGAGCCCGGCGGGCAGCACCCAGGACCAGCGGACGTCACCGCCGCGCAAGGCACGGAACAGCATGACGCCGCCGCCACCGCACAGGGCCGCGATGCCAGGGGCGACCGCGGTCGTGTAGTACGGGTGCATGGTGCCTTCGGCCGTGGCGAACGTCAGGTAGTGCAGCAGCAGCCAGCTGCCCCACAGCACCAGCGCCGCACGGGTCGGGTCGATGCGCGGGGCGCGCCCGCACAGCACCAGGCCGCCGGCGAGGGCGATGCCCGCGAAGGGGATCAGCCAGGAGATCTGGCCGCCCAAGATGTCGTTGAACAGTCGGCCGAGGCCCGCGGAACCGGAGAAGCCGCCGCCGCCTCCTCCGCCACCGCCGTTGCCCTCGCCGCCGAGGACCCGGCCCAAGCCGTTGTAGCCGAAGATCAGGTTCCAGGCGGTGCCGTCCGTCGAACCGCCGATGTAGGGACGGTCGTCGGCGGGCACCAGCGAGACGGCCGTCGCCCACCAGAAGCTGGACACGGCCAGGGCCACGGCGGCCAGCAGCAGGTTGCGGATCCGCTTCGCCCAGCCGAGGTGCGACGCGTACAGATAGACCGCGAAGACGGCGGGCAGCGCGATGTAGCCCTGGAGCATCTTCGTGTTGAAGGCGAGCCCGAAGCAGACCGCCGAGCCGAGCAGCGGCAGCAGCCTGCCGTCGCGGGTCGCGCGCAGTCCGAGGGCCGCGCCCGACACCATCAGGAGGAGGAGCAGGGTGTCTGGGTTGTTGTCGCGGTTGATGGCGACGGTGATCGGGGTGAGCGCAAGCACGAGCGCGGCGAGCGCGGCGGCGGCGTGGCCGAACACCCGCTTCACGGAGGAGTGAAGGATCCAGATCGTGCCGAGGGCGGCCACGATCATCGGCAGCATCATCTGCCAGGTGCCGAAGCCGAAGATCCGGCACGACAGGCCCATGACCATGAGTGCGAGCGGCGGCTTGTCGACGGTCAGGAAGTTGCCCGCGTCGAGCGAGCCGAAGAACCACGCCTTCCAGCTCTGGGTTCCGCTGTAGATCGCGGAACTGTAGAAGCTGTTGAGGCCGGAGCCGGACAGGTTCCAGGAGTACAGCACTGTGGCCAGCACCATGATCGCGATCAGGGCGGGGAGTGACCAGCGGGGGGCGGCGGGGGTGGGCGACGGCTCCTGGGTCGGCTCGGCGGCCGGTACGCCGGGGGCCACGGAGGGGCCGGGAGCCGGGGGCAGTGGGTCGGTGGCAGATGTCACCAGTGCACCGTGCACACCGCCGATGGGTACGGGCTGTGCTCTGTCTGGGGGTGAGCTGTGGATGGATGAGATCCCGGTAAGAGAACGTCGAGCCCTAACCGCGGTCCGGCGGGGAGAGCCAGGGAGCGAGCAGGTCTCTCATCAGAGAGGCGAAGGCGCCGTCCAGGGCGTCTTCCCGGCGCTGGTCGTTCACGGCTTCGGGACAGAGGGCGGCAGGGCGGGCGATCCAGAGGATCTTCCAGGTCATGGAGTTCAGTGCGGGGTCGCCCCAGATTCCGCCGTTCGGGACGAGCGGGTGCAGCAGATCGCTGACCCGTTCCAGCGCGAGCCGTACCAAAGGGCCCTCGGTCGCTGTGTGGGCCGCGATGAAGGCCGTGGGTGAGGAGCGGGCGACGGCGGCTGTGGTCGGATGGCGGCGGATGTTGCGAACGACGTGTGCCAGATGGTCGGTGATCCCTGGAACCGTTCCATCGCTGGGGCGGGTGCGGTGCGCCGCGTCGAAGGCGACGGCGAGTTCGGCCTTCAGCGCGAGCAGGTGCAGCGCGGAGGCGGACTTCCAGTTGGCGTAAAGGAAGTTTCGTGACGTGCCGCAACTGCGCGCGATGGCGGTGAGGGACACATCCAGGCCGTCGGCGCGCATGAGTTCGCGCACTGTGGCGACCACCTGGGCCGTGCCGTAAGGGTTGCGCTCGTACGCGAATCCAGGGCTCATGACACCAACTGTGCAAAAAGGTGTGAGCAGCCGGGGGGTGATTGTCACTGGTCCACTCAAATGAGCGACGCGTGAGCGATGGGGGCGGGATTGTGCACGGTTTCGGGCGGAGGTAGTGCTGACGCGGGGGCGATGCCTTCCCCGAATCATCACCGCCTGTTGTCGCCGACACGGAAAGCCGGGGCACCCGGCCGAATCCTCATCCGTAGAACGCGCGTACAACTTTCGGCCACTCACGCGAGTCATGAGAGGCGAGTGCGCCACGGGCGCGCTCGTACTGGTTCAAAGGGGATGGGGAACCTCCATGACTCACCGGATATCCCGGCGGGCCCGTGTGCTCGCGGCGAGCCTCGGCGCCGGGGTGATCGTGCCGTTCGCGGCGGCCGCCGCACCGGCCGCCGCCACGGCGCCACAGGTCAGCTGTACGTCGAACAAGGCGGGCCTGGCCACCAAGCTGCAGAAGGACATCACCACGGCGCTCAAGGGCCGCGCCGGTACCGTCGCCGTCGGTCTCTACGACCGTACGACGAAGACCACCTGCACCCTGCGGAGCAGCACGGCGTACGACTCCGCCAGCGTCGTCAAGGCCACCGTGCTGGCCACGCTGCTGTGGGACGCCAAGAAGCACAACCGGTATCTGACCAGCCGCGAGCAGACTCTCGCCACGGCAATGATCACCAAGTCGGACAACAACGCCACCAGCACGCTGTGGAAGCAGCTCGGTGTGACCAAGGTGAAGGGTTTCCTCGCCGCCGCGGGGATGACGCAGACCAAGCCGGGCGCCAACAACTACTGGGGTCTCACCCAGATCACGGTGCGGGACGAGCAGAAGCTGCTCGCGCTCCTCACCGCCAAGAACTCCGTGCTGAGCGACAGCTCCCGCGCCTACGAGTTGAAGCTGATGGGCAAGGTCATCTCCTCGCAGCGCTGGGGCACTCCGGCCGGAGCGCCCTCCTCGGTCGCCGTGCACGTCAAGAACGGCTGGCTGTCGCGCGCCACGCACGGCTGGCGGGTGCACAGCGTCGGCACCTTCAACGGTGCGGGCCACGACTACATGATCACCGTGCTCACGCAGGACAACAGCACCATGCAGTACGGCGTCAACACCATCCAGGCCGTCGCCAAGGCCATTCACAAGGACTTGGTGCCGGCGCCCTCCACGACGAGCTCCGCGACCAGCTCCACGACCGGCGCGAGCGTGCAGCGGTACGTGCCCACGAGCAACCCCCAGGAAGCGATCCCGGCGGTTCCGTCCGTGGGCTGACGCTTCACGAGGCGGCCTCCCGCGCGTCACCGAGTCGCCCTACGGTGACCGGCATGCGCCTGAGATCCGTACTCGCCACCGTCACCGCCGGCCTGGCGGCGGCCACGTCCCTGACCGCCGCCGGGCCCGCCGTCGCCGACACCCGTGCCTGCTCGCCCGCCGTCTCGATCACGAGCTACTCCGACGCCCTCGACAAGACCACGTACGACGGCACCTTCGTCGGCAACCTCTCCGCGCTCGCCGTCGACCGCGGCGGCCGGATCGCCGCGCTCTCCGACCGGTCCTCGCTCTTCACCCTGGACCGCAGGACGGCGAAGCAGACGACCGTCGTGAACCTGGTCGACGAGAAGGGCGCCGCGCTCGACTCCGAGGGCCTGGCCGTGGACCGGGACGGCACCCGTCTCGTCACCTCCGAGACCGAGCCCTCCGTACGCCGCTACGAGCGCGACGGCACTCTCGTCGGGAGCCTCCCCATGCCGGACGCGCTCAAGGTCACCCCCGCGGGCCGCGCCACCTCCAACCTGACCTTCGAAGGGCTCACCCTCCTCCCCGGCGGTCACACGCTGCTCGCCGCCATGGAGGGGTCACTGAGCGGTGACACCGGCGGCATCGTGCGCTTCCAGACCTGGGACCGCACCATCCGGCACCACGACTTCCGGCTCTCCGCCCAGTACGGCTACCGCACCGACACCGGCCTCGGCGTCTCCGAGGCCCAGGCCACCTCCGACGGCCGCCTCCTCGTCCTGGAGCGCGGCTTCACCGCCGGCGTGGGCAACACCGTCCGTCTCTACCTCGCCGACCTCCGCCACGCCACGGACACTCGCCGCATCGACACCCTGACCGGCCAGGACGGCGTGCGGCTCGCCCGCAAGACGCTCCTCGCCGACCTCGTGAACTGTCCTTCACTGGGCGCCCGGGCCAAGCAGCCCCAGCCCAACCCGCTCCTCGACAACATAGAGGGGCTGACGATCACCGGCCGCACCGCGGACGGCCGTCTCACGCTCCTGCTGGTCAGCGACGACAACCAGAACGCCGTCCAGACCACCCGCCTGTACTCCCTGAGTGCCCGCCTGCCACGCACGGTGAACGGCTGATTATTGCGGAGGGATGAAATCCGCTTCGTTCGGCGTTGGTGCTTTGCGGTGGAGTGAGATCTACGGAAGGCACCGGTGTGGCAGTGGAACAGAGCGAGGCCGGGCAAGGAAAGCCCGGCTGGGCGCGGCGACTGGCCGGGTACGCGTGGCGCTACCCGAAGGACGTCCTGCTCGCGCTCGGCTCCTCCCTCGCCGGCATGGCCGTCATGGCGATCGTCCCGCTGATCACCAAGGTGATCATCGACGACGTCGTCGGGAACCACAGCAAGGCCATGGCGCCCTGGGCGGGCGGGCTCATAGCCGCCGCCGTCCTCGTCTACGTCCTCGCCTACATCCGCCGCTACTACGGTGGCCGCCTCGCCCTCGACGTCCAGCACGACCTGCGGACCGAGATGTACGAGACGATCACCCGGCTCGACGGACGACGCCAGGACGAGCTGTCGACCGGCCAGGTCGTCGGCCGTGCCACCAGCGATCTCCAGCTGATCCAGGGCCTGCTCTTCATGCTCCCGATGACCATCGGGAACGTGCTGCTGTTCCTGATCTCTCTCGGGATCATGGCCTCGCTGTCCCTGCCCCTCACGCTGGTCGCGCTCGCCGTCGCCCCCGCCCTCTGGGTCGTCGCCAAGCGCAGCCGCTCCAAGCTGCACCCCGCCACCTGGTACGCGCAGGCGCAGGCCGCCGCCGTGGCGGGTGTGGTCGACGGCGCCGTCAGCGGCGTACGCGTGGTGAAGGGCTTCGGGCAGGAGGAGCAGGAGACCGGGAAGCTCCGGGACGTCGGGCGGCGGCTCTTCGCCGGGCGGCTGCGGACCATCCGGCTCAACGCCAAGTACACCCCGGCCCTCCAGGCCGTGCCCGCCCTCGGTCAGGTCGCGATGCTCGCGCTGGGCGGCTGGCTCGCCGTACGGGGACAGATCACGCTCGGCACGTTCGTCGCGTTCTCCTCGTACCTCTCCCAGCTCGTGGGACCGGTGCGGATGCTCGCCGTGGTCCTCACCGTCGGACAGCAGGCCCGTGCGGGCGCCGAGCGCGTCCTCGAGCTCATCGACACCGAGCCGTCGATCAAGGACGGCACCAAGGTCCTCCCGGCCGACGCGCCCGCGACCGTCGAGTTCGACGACGTGTCCTTCTCGTACGAGGACGCGCGGCCGGTGCTCGACGGGCTGAGCTTCGAGATCCGGCCGGGCGAGACCCTCGCCGTGGTCGGCTCCTCCGGCTCCGGCAAGTCGACGGTCTCGCTGCTGATGCCCCGTTTCTACGACGTGACGCACGGCGCCGTCCTCATCGGCGGGCACGACGTCCGCGAGCTGACGCAGGAGTCGCTGCGTGCCGCGATCGGACTGGTCCCCGAGGACTCCTTCCTCTTCTCCGACACCGTGCGCGCCAACATCGCCTACGGCCGTCCGGAGGCGACCCAGGAGGAGATCGAGACCGCGGCCCGCGCCGCGCAGGCGGACCGTTTCATCGCCGAGCTGCCCGGGGGCTACGACACCAAGGTCGGCGAGCACGGCCTCACGCTCTCCGGCGGCCAGCGCCAGCGCGTCGCCCTCGCCCGCGCCATCCTCACCGACCCGCGCCTGCTCGTCCTCGACGACGCCACCTCCGCCGTGGACGCCCGGGTCGAGCACGAGATCCACGAGGCCCTCAAGGGGGTCATGGAGGGCCGCACCACCCTCCTCATCGCCCACCGCCGCTCCACCCTGAACCTCGCCGACCGCATCGCCGTTCTCGCCGACGGCCGCCTCGCCGACATCGGCACGCACGAGGAACTCCAGCAGCGTTCCCCGCTGTACCGCCGGCTGCTGACCGACCCGGACGAGCTGGGCGGCGTCTCGCCCGGTCACGCCCAGCCCGCGGTGCCCCAGGAGGACACCTCGGTACGGGACGAGCTGGACGCCGAGTTCGACGCCGAGCGCGGGGTCACTCCCCGCCTGTGGACGGGCGACCGGGAGCCCAAGGACGACGCGCTGTCCGGCATGCCCGCCACCCCCGAGCTCCTCACCCTGGTCGAGGCGCTGCCCCCGGCCACCGACATCCCCGGCATCGACGAGGCGAGTGCGGTCAGGCCCGAGGAGTCGTACGGGCTGCGCAGGCTGCTGCGCGGCTTCGGGCTTCCGCTGCTGGTCAGTCTGGGTCTCGTGGCCGTGGACGCGGGCATGAGCCTGCTGCTGCCGGTGCTGATCCGGCACGGCATCGACCAGGGCGTCACCCGGATGGCGATCGGCGCGGTGTGGGCCGCCGCCGCGCTGGCCCTGGTCACCGTGCTCGTCCAGTGGGCCGCGCAGATCGGCGAGACCCGGATGACGGGCCGGACCGGCGAGCGGGTCCTCTACTCCCTGCGTCTGAAGATCTTCGCGCAGCTCCAGCGCCTCGGGCTCGACTACTACGAGCGGGAGCTGACCGGCCGGATCATGACCCGGATGACGACGGACGTCGACGCGCTGTCGACGTTCCTCCAGACGGGCCTGGTCACCGCCTGCGTCTCGGTCGTCACCTTCTTCGGCATCATGGGCGCGCTGCTGGTGATCGACGTACAGCTCGCGCTGGTCGTCTTCATTACCCTTCCGCCGCTGGTCATCGGCACGTTCTTCTTCCGCCGGGCGAGCGTGAAGGCGTACGAACTCGCCCGCGAGCGGGTGTCCGCGGTCAACGCCGACCTCCAGGAGTCGGTCTCCGGACTGCTGATCCTGCAGGCGTTCCGGCGCGAGCGCTCGAGCGGGCGGCGGTTCGCGGAGGGCAGCGACAGCTACCGCAAGGCGCGTATCCGCGGCCAGTGGCTGATATCGGTCTACTTCCCGTTCGTGCAGCTGCTGTCGTCGGTCGCGTCGGCCGCGGTGCTGATCGTGGGCGCGCACCGGGTGGACGCCGGCACCCTCACGACGGGCGCGCTGGTCGCCTACCTCCTCTACATCGACCTGTTCTTCGCCCCCGTGCAGCAGCTCTCGCAGGTCTTCGACGGCTACCAGCAGGCCACGGTCTCGCTGGGCCGCATCCAGGAACTGCTCCAGGAGCCGACCTCGACGAAGGCCGCCGACGAACCGCTGGAGGTCCTCTCCCTGCGGGGCGACATCGCCTTCGAGAACGTCGACTTCGCCTACGGCGACGACGAGGAGGCGCTCAGCGGTGTCTCGCTGAACATCCCCGCCGGACAGACCGTCGCCTTCGTCGGCGAGACCGGCGCGGGCAAGTCGACGCTGGTGAAGCTGGTCGCCCGGTTCTACGACCCGACGGGCGGGCAGGTGACCGTCGACGGCACGGATCTGCGCTCGCTCGACCTGACCTCGTACCGGCACCGGCTCGGCGTCGTCCCGCAGGAGGCGTACCTCTTCCAGGGGACCGTCCGTGACGCCATCGCCTACGGGCGTCCCGACGCGACCGACGCCGAGGTGGAGTCCGCGGCCCGCGCGGTCGGCGCCCACGACATGATCGCCACGCTCGACGGCGGCTACCTCCACGAGGTCGCCGAGCGCGGCCGCAACCTCTCCGCGGGCCAGCGCCAGCTGATCGCGCTGGCCCGCGCCGAACTCGTCGACCCGGACGTGCTGCTCCTCGACGAGGCGACGGCGGCGCTGGACCTGGCGACGGAGGCCCTGGTCAACCAGGCCACCGACCGCCTCGCCGGCCGTCGTACGACCCTCGTCGTCGCCCACCGTCTGACGACGGCGGCCCGCGCCGACCGTGTCGTGGTCATGGACCACGGCCGCGTCGCCGAGGACGGCACCCACGACGAGCTCCTCCAACAAGGCGGCCACTACGCGGAGTTGTGGAAGACGTTCGTCGGGGCTCCGGAGGAGGAAGAGCCGGTGCCTTCGTCGGCCTGAGCCGGAGCGTGCCCCGGACCTCTCAGCTCTTCGCCTTGATGTCGGAGATCTTCTTCGTGGCCAGGTCCGACCGCACGGTCAGATAGGTGTAGGTGGGGTGCTGGGCGGAGCCCCAGGTGAGGCGCACCGTCGACCAGGTGTGGCCCGCGCCGCTGTCTCCCGCCGTCACCTTCCAGGCGCTCGGCACGTTCTGCGCGCGCAGCACCCCGTCGGCGTGCTCGCGGCTCTCCCACTTCGCCAGGCGGGTGCGGAGATCCTTGGTCAGGTAGAAGGTGCGCAGTTGGGAGTCGAGGCGGCCGCTTCCCTCGTCGGTGACCGCGTCGATGTAGGCGCCGTAGAAGTCGGCCACCCGGTCGTAGGCGGGACCGTTGGCGCCGCTGCGGGCGGGTGGGGGGGCGCTGGATCCGGCGAACGCGGGCACGGAGGCACCCGCCGCGGCGAGGAGTGC
This sequence comes from Streptomyces sp. NBC_01450, assembly GCF_036227505.1. NCBI lineage: Bacteria > Bacillati > Actinomycetota > Actinomycetes > Kitasatosporales > Streptomycetaceae > Streptomyces > Streptomyces sp. NBC_01450. The sequence goes on from NZ_CP109480.1 coordinate 7,215,042, forward strand.
CGCGGCGACGAGCGCGCCGACGGCCGTACGTGAACGTGACGTGCGGGACATGGCTGAGCACCTTTCGTTCGTTTTCCGACCAGTTGGACACCGAACAAAGGGGTGTGGTTGCCCCAAAGGGGGAAGAAAACCTCGCTTGGGTGAACGCAACCATCCGACGTACGCCCTGCGTCCGTACACCAGTACGCTGAATGGCCGGGGGAGGGACGACAGTGGACCGTGGTGGTGCGATACGCCGGCGCCTGGCGCTGGGCCTTGCGGTGTTGACCGCGGCCGGGTTGATGGCGCTGATGAGTCCGGGCAGTGCGCAGGCGGCGGGCTCGTACTGTTCGGGGCGCAAGGTCCGTACGCTCACGTTTTCGACCGGCTCCGTCCAGGTCTACAAGCGCGACGGCTATGTCTGCGCGGTGACCGTCCCCAAGAAGCAGCAGTCACACAGACGGCCGATGTCCGTCAGCGTGCAGGCGCGCGGCAACCGGCCCGTGGTCGACCAGGGCAGCTTCTCGCACCACGCGGGCCCGGTGACCGTCCACGCGGGCCACCGCTGTGTCCGCATCAAGGGTTCGGTCGGCTCGGGTTCGGTGAGCTCCGGCTGGATCCTCTGCTGAGCCGGCCGAGGCACTGCCCTCTCCGAGGGTTTTCCCCATGTCCCCTGGTGCGCCTGTGAGTTGCTCCGATAGCTTCCAGCGCACATCCGTTTCACAGGGGAGTGTGCATGCGCAAGGCGCTCAGATGGCTGCTGGCGCTCACGGTGCTCATAGGCACGTTGAGCACGGCAGGGGCGGCCACCGCCGCCCAGCCGGAGGCCGCACCAGGCACCACAAGCACGGACACCGACATCAAGGACCGGCTGCTCGCGATACCGGGCATGAGCCTGGTCGAGGAGAAGCCGTACACCGGCTACCGCTTCTTCGTTCTCAACTACACCCAGCCGATCGACCACCGGCACCCGTCCAAGGGCACGTTCCAGCAGCGGATCACCGTGCTGCACAAGGACGTCTCCCGCCCGACGGTCTTCTACACCGGCGGCTACAACGTCTCCACGAACCCCGGCCGCCGTGAGCCCACCCAGATCGTGGACGGCAACCAGGTCTCGATGGAGTACCGCTTCTTCACCCCGTCGCGGCCCGCCCCGGCCGACTGGTCGAAGCTCGACATCTGGCAGGCGGCGAGCGACCAGCACCGCATCTTCGAGGCCCTGAAGCCGATCTACCGTCAGAAGTGGCTCTCCACGGGCGGCTCGAAGGGCGGCATGACCGCCACGTACTACGAGCGCTTCTACCCGCGCGACATGGACGGCGTCGTCGCCTACGTCGCCCCCAACGACGTGGTGAACAACGAGGACTCGGCGTACGACCGCTTCTTCGAGAACGTCGGCACCAAGGAGTGCCGCGACAAGCTGGACGCCGTGCAGCGCGAGGCGCTGGTGCGGCGCGCACCGCTGGAGAAGAAGTACGAGGCGTACGCCGCCGAGAACGGCCTCACCTTCACCACCATCGGGAGCCTCGACAAGGCGTACGAGGCGGTCGTGCTCGACTACGTGTGGGGCTTCTGGCAGTACAGCCTGCTCTCGGACTGCGACTCGATCCCGGCCGACGCCGCCCACGCCACCGATGACGCGATCTGGAACTCCGTCGACACCATCTCCGGCTTCTCGGCCTACGCCGACCAGGGCCTGGAGACGTACACGCCGTACTACTACCAGGCGGGTACGCAGCTCGGCGCGCCCACGATCCACTTCCCGTACATCGAGAAGAAGTACATCCGCTACGGCTACCAGCCGCCGCGGAACTTCGTGCCGCGCTCGATCGCGATGAGGTTCCAGCCGTGGGCCATGGCGGACGTGGACTCCTGGGTCCGCCACCACGCCGACCACATGCTCTTCGTCTACGGCCAGAACGACCCCTGGGGTGCGGAGCGCTTCCGGCTCGGCAAGGGCGCGCGTGACTCGTACGTCTTCACCGCTCCCGGCCTGAACCACGGTGCCAACGTCGCCGGTCTCGTCCCCGACGAGAAGGCCCTCGCGACGGCCCGCATCCTGGAGTGGGCCGGTGTCGCCTCGGCGACGGTCCAGGAGAACCCGTCGGCGGCCAAGCCGCTCGCGAAGTTCGACGCGAAGCTGGACCAGCGCGACATCGAGCGCGAGCCCACGCTGCGACCGTAACCCGGTTCAACGGCCGTGACCCGGTTCACCGGCCGCGACCCGATTCATCGGCTGCGTCCGCCCCTCGGCTACACCGGGCGGGCGCAGCCCACGGGTTTGTCGCCGCCCAGTTGGACATAGAGGTCCGTGGACGACGGGCACCTGGCGCGGTCGACGACCGCCGATGTCACCTTGTACTCCGGGGACTTCTCTCCCTTGCCGTCGCACGCGGTCTCCCGCACCTGACCGTCGCCCGAGCTGTAGACGCAGTCGCCGACGATGGTGCGGGGCCCGCCGCCTCCGCCCGGGTCGCCGGGGTGCGGGGCCTCCAGCTTGCGCATGCAGGCGTAGCCCTGGGGGACGACCCCGTCGCCGTTCTCGTCCGAGGCGGGCCGGGTCTCGCTGATGTGCAGCACGAAGTCCGTGGTCGCGGGGCACAGCGGCCCGTCGGCCACCTTGCCGTCGTAGCGGGCGATCACCCGCGCCGCGGCCCGTTCGCTGCTGCAGGGCACCTCGGTGAAGCTGGTCGTCCCGAAGGAGCTGCACTCGTCGACCGCGAGGAACACCGCCCCGTAGCCGGAGGGCCGCGTCGATGTCGTCCCCGCGCTGGGTTCGGCGCTCCCCGAGTCCGACCAGCGGTCGCAGCCCGCGAGCGCGGCGACGGCCAGCAGCAGCGCGCACACCACCCCAACGGAACGCCGACCCGACGAGTTGGCTCGCATGGCTTCCCCCCGATACCCCCGCCCAGCGTGACCCGTCGCAACGGGCACACGCCAGACATCCGGGGTGCTTTGCGTCCTTTGGGGGTGGTGCGCGGGGTGTGCGGCGTAGGGCCGGTACGCCAATCCCCACGCGAGCCGGTACGTCAGCCCCTACCGGACCTGGTACGTCAATCCGTATCCGATCGGATACAGCACCTTCGCGGGATCGTCCGCCCGGTCCACGGCCACTGGCAGTTTCCCGCGGGGCCTCGCGGCGCCCCCGATCACTCGGGCGGCGGCGCGCAGTTCGACGTCCGTCCAGGAGTAGGTCGCCAGGTAAGCCCGCACGTCAGGGAGTTGAGCCACGTCGTACGGGTTGCGGATCGCGATCGCGACCAACGGGACGCCGGTGGCGAGGAGCCGCTCGACGAGGGTCTTCTGCGACCCGGTCGCCGTCACGTTGTACGTGCCGACGACGACCGCGTCCACGCCTGCGGCCGCCGCCACCGCCTGGTCGATGCCCTCCGCGGAGGGCGTCGTTCCGGTGGACAGCGCCGTCGTCGTGAATCCCAGCTCGGTGAGAGCGGTGGCGAGGACGGTCGTGGGCGGTCCGTCGGTACCGGACGGCGAGGCGGGATCGGCGCCCACGACGAGGACGCGTGGGGTGCGCCGGCGCGAGAGCGGGAGCAGACGCTCCTCGTTGACCAGCAGTGTCGTCGTGCGCTCGGCGATCCGGTCGGCCGTCCTGCGGTGCGTCGCGGTGCCGACCGTGTGGTCGACGCCGGCGTCGGTGACGTACGGATTCTCCAGCAGGCCCAGCTTGGCCTTGAGGCGCAGGACGCGCAGGACGGACTCGTCGAGCCGGGCCTCGGTGAGCTCGCCGCCGTGCACGGCGCTCAGGACCGCGTTCCAGGCCACCTCGATGGACGGCGGGTTGAGGAGCTGGTCGACACCGGCCTTGAGTGCCAGTACGGGGACGCGGTCGTCGCCGTACTTCGTCCGGACGCCCTCCATGCCGAGCGAGTCGGTCACCACGAGCCCGTCGTAGCCGAGTTCCTCGCGCAGGATGCCGGTGAGGATCGGGTGGGAGAGCGTCGCGGGGTCCCCGGACGGGTCGAGGGCCGGGACCATGATGTGGGCGGTCATGATCGAGTCGACGCCGGCGCGGATGGCGGCGCGGAAGGGCACGGCGTCGAGGGTCGACCACAGCTCGCGGCTGTGCGTGATGACGGGGAAGCCGTAGTGGCTGTCGACGGCGGTGTCCCCGTGCCCCGGGAAGTGCTTCGACGTGGCCGCGACCCCGGCGCTCTGGTAGCCCTTCACCTCGGCCGCCACCAGCCCGGCCACCGCGTCCGGATCGGCGCCGAAGGAACGTACGCCGATGACCGGGTTGGCCGGGTTGACGTTCACGTCGGCGACCGGGGAGTAGTCCTGCCGGATGCCGAGGGCGCGCAGTTCGGCGCCGCCGATCCGCCCCACCGCACGGGCGTCCTCCCGCGAGCCGCCCGCGCCCAGCGCCATCGCGCCCGGGAACAGGGTCGCGGGCTTGCCCACCCGGGCCACCGCTCCGTACTCCTGGTCGGTGGAGATGAGGACGGGCAGCCCGCGCGGCTGGTCCAGGGACACCTTCTGGATGCCGTTCGAGAGGGCGGCGATCTGGTGCGGGTCGCGGGTGTTGTGCGCCCAGGTGAAGTAGATGATCCCGCCGACGCGGTATTTGGCGATCAGCTCGGCGGCCGTCCGGACGCCCAGCTCCTCGAGGTTGGTGTCGATGTCGGCCTGGTCGGGCGCGGTGGCCGAGTGCCCGTACACCCGCATCACGAAGAGCTGGCCGACCTTCTCCTCCAGCGTCATACGGGAGACGAGCGCTCGGAGTGACGATTCGTCAGGGCGGTCTGCGGCGTCCTCGGCCGCCCGGACGGGGGTGGTGCTCAGGGCCAGGGCCGCGGTGGTCCCGGCGGTGGCGGCGAGAACGGTACGTCTGGTTGGCCTGGAAGACCTCGATGGCCGCACGTGCGCTCCTCCCTCGTGAAGGAAACTTCCGAGGGGTCACGAATATCCGGGAAGTTTCTTCCAGTCAAGGGTGTGCACAGTATCCCGAGGAGGGGCCGTCACCGGCGCAGTTGGAGGGGGGCGCGCCGGTGACGGCGTGCTGCCGGCCGCAGGCGGCGGAGAGGGTGGTCAGCGTTCGCAGCCAGCAGCGAGGCCGACACCGCTCTGCGGAGACTCATCCGGCAGCATGCGGATTGGACGAACCGGCACGGGTCGGGGTTCCCCGGTTTCCGCCGGTTCGGGGAATTGGTGCGGGTGGGGCGAATGGGTGGGACGGTTCGACGGCGGCTCGCTCGGGAAGGGCGGCGGCTCGCGCGGGAGGGTCCATTTGGCGGACGCTCCGGCGCATGACCGGGTCGGGGAGCCAGCATGAGGGCATGGCCGTCGTAGACATCCCCGGTTCCAAGTCCATCACCGCGCGTGCGCTCTTCCTGGCCGCGGCCGCCGACGGGGTCACGACCCTCCTGCGGCCGCTCCGGTCGGACGACACGGAGGGCTTCGCGGAGGGCCTGACCCGGCTCGGCTACCGCGTCGGCCGCACCCCGCACGCCTGGCAGGTCGACGGCCGCCCCCAGGGACCGGCGGCCACCGACGCCGACGTGTACTGCCGGGACGGCGCGACCACCGCCCGCTTCCTGCCGACCCTCGCCGCCGCCGGACACGGCACCTACCGCTTCGACGCCTCCGCGCAGATGCGCCGCCGCCCACTGCTCCCGCTCACCCGCGCCCTGCGCGACCTCGGCGTCGACCGGCGGCACGACGAGGCGGAGGGCCATCACCCGCTGCGGATCGCGGCGGCCGGGGTGGAGGGCGGTGACGTGACGCTCGACGCGGGCCAGTCCTCCCAGTACCTGACGGCCCTTCTGCTGCTCGGCCCGCTGACCCGCAAGGGCCTGCGCATCACCGTCACGGACCTGGTCTCGGCGCCGTACGTCGAGATCACGCTCGCGATGATGCGGACGTTCGGCGCGTCCGTGCGCCGGGAGGGTGAGGTGTTCGTGGTCTCGCCCGGCGGCTACCGCGCCACCACCTACGCCATCGAGCCCGACGCCTCCACCGCGAGCTACTTCTTCGCCGCGGCGGCCGTGACGGGCCGCGCGGTGACGGTCCCGGGCCTGGGGACCGGCGCGCTCCAGGGCGACCTGGGCTTCGTCGACGTACTGCGGCGCATGGGGGCGCGCGTGGAGGTCGGCTCCGACGGTACGACGGTCACCGGCACCGGCGAACTGCGCGGCCTCACGGTCGACATGCGGGACATCTCCGACACCATGCCGACGCTCGCCGCGATCGCGCCCTTCGCCACGGGCCCGGTCCGTATCGAGGACGTCGCCAACACGCGCGTCAAGGAGTGCGACCGCCTGGACGCCTGCGCGGAGAACCTCCGGCGGCTGGGCGTACGGGTGGAGACCGGGCCGGACTGGATCGAGATCCACCCCGGTGCGGATCCCCTCACGAGCGCGGAGATCAAGTCGTACGGCGACCACCGCGTCGTCATGTCCTTCGCGGTGACCGGACTCCGCGCGCCGGGCGTCTCGTTCGACGACCCCGGCTGCGTACGGAAGACGTTCCCGGGTTTCCACGAGGCTTTCGCGGCCTGGGCGGGCCCGCTGGGGATCAGCGGGGGTGATCGGCGGGGGTGATCAGTGGGGTGATCAGTGCGGGATGTCGTCGATCAGTTCGCGGGCGCCCTGGCGCAGCAGGGCGACGGCGACCGAGGTGCCCAGGGTCGCGGCGTCGAGGCGGCCCGCCCACTCGTGGGCGTTCAGCACGGTCTTCCCGTCGGGAGTGAACACGCAGGCCCGCAGCGAGAGTTCGCCACCGCGGTCGGCCTTCGCGTAACCCGCGATCGGCGAGTTGCAGTGGCCCTGGAGGACATGCAGGAACATCCGCTCCGCCGTGGCCTCGCGGTGCGTGTTCGGGTCGCCGAGGTCGCTGATCGTCTCGATCACGTCGGTGTCGCCCTCACGGCACTGGAGGGCGAGGATCCCCGCCCCGATCGGCGGCATCATCGTCTCGGGCGACAGGATCTCCGTGATCACGTCCGCCCGGCCGATCCGCTGCAGCCCCGACACCGCCAGCAGCAGCGCGTCCGCCTCACCCGCCGCCAGCTTCTCCAGCCGACGGTTGGCGTTCCCCCGGAACGGCACGCACTCCAGGTGCGGATGCGAGGCGGCGAGTTGCGCGCCCCGCCGTACGGACGACGTACCGATCCGTGTACCCGGCGGCAGTTCGTCCAGCGTGCGGCCGCCGGGGTGCACGAGGGCGTCCCGGATGTCGTCGCGGGCCAGGAACGCGGCGAACATCGTCCCCGCGGGGAGGGGACGGTCCGCGGGGATGTCCTTCACACAGTGCACCGCGAGGTCCGCCTCGCCGGCCAGCAGCGCCGCGTCGACCTCCTTGGTGAACGCGCCCTTCCCCTCGACCTTGGCCAGGTCGCCCATCCACTTGTCACCGGTCGTCTTCACGGGCACGACCTCGGTGCGGATGTGCGGATGGATCGCGCCCAACTCGGCACGGACACGCTCCACTTGGGCCAGAGCCATGGGCGAGTCGCGGGAGACGATACGGATCAGTTCCGGTGCCGACATGGGGTCCACGATAGCCCGTCGCCGAGGGGCAGCGAGCCGCAGGAAACGGGCCCGGCGTGGCCCCGCGCCCTCGGAACCGGACCTAGGCCGAGTCGTTCAGGAGGCGTCCGAGGTGCTCCCGGCCCGGCCCCAGCAGCTCGGGAAGCGGCGCGGCCTCCTCGTACCACCGCTTCTCGTACTCCCAGCACAGCCAGCCGTCCCAGCCCTCCCGCGAGAGGAGTTCCACACAGTCGGCGAGGGGCAGGACGCCCGCGCCGAGGGGGAGCGGGGTGGTGTCCTCGGCGGAGGCGATGTCTTTGACCTGGACGTAGCCGAGGTAGGTGCACAGGGCCGCGTACGTCGCCGGTGGCTCCTCGCCGCCGAGCCAGGTGTGCATGACGTCCCACAGCGAGCCCACGTGGTGGTGGCCGACCAGCCCCAGGATCCTGATCGCGTCCGCGCCCGTGCGGTGCGAGTCATGGGTCTCCAGCAGGATCCGTACGCCCAGATCGGCGGCGTACTCCGCCGCGGTCCCGAGCCGCCGCGCCGCCGTCGCGTCCGCCTCCTCGGTGCTCTGCTCGGAACTCGCGCCCGGGAAGACCCGTACGAACGGGGCGCCCAGGTCGCGGGCGAGGTCGAGAAGCTCCCTGATCTCGCCGATGACGGCGTCGTCGTCACCCGGCGCCGCCACCCGCGCGTACCCCGCCAGGCCCAGGATCTCGATGCCGCCCGCCTTGAACTCGGCGACGACCTCGTGCCGCTCGGCCGCCCCGATGCCGGGGTGCACCGGTTCCTCGGGGTGCGCGCGCAACTCCACACCGTGGTAGCCGTGCGTGGCGGCGAGTCGTACGACGTCGGGGATGGGAAGCCCGGGCACGCCGAGCGTGGAGAAGGCCAGCTTCATGTACATGGACCTTACTCGCGCGCGCCCCGCGTGCTGCCATCGGCCGTTGCCGGGTCGTTGTCGGGCGGTCTTCGCGTCGGCGTCGGTCCGGAACGTCGACTTCGACGGGGTGATGGGAAAGGTCGGATTCGACGCGAACGGCGACGCCGTGTCCCAGACGGTGACCGTCTACGGCCTCAGCGGCGGTAGGTGGAAACCCGTGTGAGCCGGCCGGTCACTCCTGAGCGCCGTGCAGATCCAACCGCCAGTCCTGGCCGAGCAGATCCGCGCCGAACGAGCGGTGCGGTTTCTCGGCGACGAGGACGAAACCGTGGCGCTGGTAGATGCGGCGGGCGGCGGAGAGGACGTCGTTGGTCCACAGGACGAGGTCGCGGTAGCCGCCGTCCCGCGCGAAGTCGATGACCGCCTCGACCAGCCGGTCGCCGATGCGCAGCCCGCGCGCGTCGGGCTCGACGAGGAGCAGGCGCAGGCGGGCGGTCCCGGGCGCGTCGTCGCGTACGCACATCACACAGCCCACCGGCCGCCCGTCCAGCTCGGCGATCCACACCCGCTCCAGGTGCGGATCGTGGTCCTCGGCGAAGTCCGCCACGATCCGGGCGACCAGGCCCTCGTAGTCGGTGTTCCAGCCGTACTCGGCGGCGTACAGCGCGGCGTTGCGCTGCACGATCCAGCCGAGGTCGCCGGGGCCGGGTTCGCGCAGGACGACGTCCTCGCGGCGGGGAGGGCGGCCGTGGGAGAGGAGCGTGCGTACCGTGTGCATCGCCTCGGCGAGCCGGGGGCGGTCGCCGGCCGGAACGGTCGCCAGCAGCGCCCCCACCGATTCCCGTGAGCGCTCGTCCAGCAGGGCCGCCGTTTCCCGGCCGCGTGCCGTGAGCGCGATACGGCGCCGCCGCGGGTCCCGCTCCGAGGGCGTCCGCCCGATCAGGCCGTCCTGCTCGAACTTGTTCAGGATGCGGCTCAAGTAACCGGCGTCCAGGGACAGTTCGTTGCGGAGGTCGGCGGCGTCGGTGCGGGGGGAGTGGGCGAGCTCGTACAGCACGCGGGACTCGGTGAGGGTGTAAGGGGCGTAGAGGTGGCGGCCGTAGTCGAGGGCGCCGATGACGTTCGTGTAGAAGCGGTTGAAGGAGCGGACGTCCTGGACGGTCATGAGTGCTCAACCCCGGATCGGCTCTGGTTGTTCGGCTCTGGCGGTTCGGCTCTGTTTGCTCGTCTCTGGATAGTTGACTCAGTCAGAGGTGTGTGTCGAGCCTACGACTTCGGCCAAGCCTGGGCAACGGCCGGGCGACTCCTCGGCAACCCCGGTCATGGCTTGGCCAACCCCTTTCCGCACGTTGACCACGAGTTCATCTCAGGGCTCTGCCAACCCTCGCCCACCCCTAGGAGAGTGAAGCGGCGGGCCCGCCCCCGTGCGGGCCGCAGTTCGACTCCGGAGAGCTGACGAAGTCTCAAGAAGGGGGCATCAATGACCGAGTTGACACGTCGTAGACTCCTGGGCTCGGCCGCGGGCGCGCTGGGCGGCGCCGCGGCGCTCTCCCTCCTCCCGCCGAGCGTCCAGAAAGCCGTCGCGGCCGGGCCGCCGAAGCGCGGCTCGCTGCGCGACATCGAACACGTCGTCCTGCTGATGCAGGAGAACCGGTCGTTCGACCACTACTTCGGCACACTGTCCGGCGTCCGCGGCTTCGCCGACCCGCACGCGCTGAAGCTCGACACCGGCCGGTCGGTCTTCTACCAGCCCGACACGGTGAACCCGAAGGGGTATCTGCTCCCCTTCCACCTCGACACCCACACGTCCAGCGCCCAGGCGATCCCGTCCACCAGCCATGCGTGGGCGGTGCAGCACGACGCGTGGAACGGCGGGAAGATGGACCGCTGGCTGCCGGCCCACCGCAAGGCGGACGGGATCAACGGCCCGTACGTGATGGGCTACTACACCCGCGAGGATTTCCCCTTCCAGTTCGCCCTCGCCGAGACCTTCACCATCTGCGACAACTACTTCTGCTCGGTGTTCGGGCCGACCTGGCCCAACCGGCTGTACTGGATGACCGGCACGATCGACCCGGGCGGCACGCGGGGCGGGCCGGTCCTCGTCAACAAGGCGCCGACGCCGTACCGGTGGACGACGTACGCGGAGCGGCTCCAGGCGGCCGGGGTCAGCTGGAAGGTGTACCAGCAGGACGACAATTACGGCTGCAACATGCTGGAGCAGTTCGCGAACTTCCGCGCGGCGGCGCCGGGGTCCGACCTGTACGAGCGTGGTGTACGCCCCCAGCCGGAGGGCACGTTCGAGGACGACGCGCGGGGCGACCGGCTGCCGGCCGTGTCGTGGATCATGCCGACGAGTTTCCAGTCCGAGCACCCGGACTATCTGCCGGCGGCGGGTGCGGACTTCGTGGCCTCGAAGATCGAGGCCATCGCCTCGAACCCGAAGGTGTGGCGGAAGACCGCGTTCATCCTGAACTACGACGAGAACGACGGCCTGTTCGACCACGTGCCGCCGCCGACGCCTCCTGCCGGAACCGCCGACGAGTTCGTCCAGGGACTGCCCATCGGAGGCGGCTTCCGCGTCCCCGCGATCATCGTCTCCCCGTGGACGGTGGGGGGCTGGGTGGCCTCGGAGGCGTTCGACCACACCTCGACGCTGCGGTTCCTGGAGCGTTTCACGGGGGTCGAGGAGCCCAACGTGAGTGACTGGCGGCGGTCGACGTTCGGCGACTTCACGTCGGCGTTCCGCTTCTCGCACGCGCGTCCGCGGCCGCCGCGGCTGCCCGATGACACGGCGGAGCAGTTGGAGAAGGCGAAGGAGGAGGTCGCGACCCTTCCGAAGCCGACGCTGCCCGGCGCCGACCAGTCGTTCCCCCACCAGGAGAAGGGGCACCGTCCGCACGTGTGAGCGTATGCGGGTGGTGCGTGGGTCGGGGCCGTGCCGGTACGTCGAGCCCGTCGCCGCCGGATCAGACGTGGGCCGGGCCAGCGAGCCGCCGCTCGATCCGAACGTAAGCGACGGGCTTACGACGCACCGACACGGCCCCTTGCGTCGCATCGGGGCCGCGGGTGGGTGGGGGCCGTTCGCGCAGTTCCCCGCACCCCTGAGGCGGGGGCTTCGCCCCGCATCTTCAGCCCGTCCGGCGTTTGAGGACGAGGCCGTTCAGGCCGATGCGGGGGTCTGGGGGCGGCAGCCCCCAGTGGGGTCGGAGGGGCGGAGCCCCTGGAGGATGGGACGGGTAGGGGCGGCGGGGGCGAGAAGCCCCGTCGTTCAGGCCCGCGGCACCCCCGTGGACCCCCGCACCATCAACTCCCCCCGCACCGTCGCGATCCCTCCCGGCGGCGGCTCCTCGCGCCCCATCGCGATGCGGCCGGCCCGAGCCCCCGCCTCCGACAGGGGCAACCGCACCGTCGTCAGCGCGGGCACCGCGTCGATGCTGAAGGGCAGGTCGTCGAAGCCGGCGACGGACACGTCGTCGGGGATGCGCAGGCCCGCGTCGCGCAGCGCGGCGCACGCGCCGAGGGCGACGGTGTCGTTGGCGGCCACGACCGCCGTCAACGACGGGTCGCGGCGCAGGAGTTCGAGGGTCGCCTCGTAGCCGGCGCGACGGTCGTAGCGTCCATGGACCGTGCGGCGCGGATCGTCCTCGATGCCGTGCGCGGCGAGGGCGGCGCGGTGTCCCTCGAGGCGGTGGCGGGTCGTCGTCCGCTCCTCCGGGCCCGCGATGTAGCCGAGCCGACGGTGGCCGAGCCCGATCAGGTGCTCGGTGAGCTGCTGACCGCCGCCCCGGTTGTCGAAGGTGAGCGCGATCGCCTCGGGGGCGTCGGGCGCGGGCGGCCGCCCGCACAGGACCACCTGGGTCCCCGCGTCCCCGAGCTTGCGCAGCTTCGCCGCGACCGCCGCCGCGTGCGGCGCGTCCTCGACGGCGCCGCCCGTCAGGACGACCGCGGCGGCGCGCTGGCGCTGAAGGAGCGTGAGGTAGGTCAGCTCACGTTCCGGGGAGCCGCCGGTGTTGCACACGACCCCGAGCCGTTCGCCGCCCGCCCGTCCACCGGGGCCGCCGATCTCCGACTGGATCGCGGCCGCCATGATCCCGAAGAAGGGGTCGGCGATGTCGTTCACCAGGATGCCGACCAGGTCGGAGGTGGCGGCGGCCAGTGAACTCGCGGGGCCGTTCAGTACGTAGTCCAGGTCGTCCACCGCGCGCAGCACCCGTTCGCGCGTGGACGCCGCGACGGGATAGTTCCCGTTCAGCACCCGGGACACGGTCGCGGGCGAGACCTGCGCACGCGCCGCCACGTCCGCCAGGGTCACGGTCATCTCGTCGTCCTCCGGTCACGCATCTCGTAGCACCTCATCGTGCTTCTCGTGCTCGCTGTGCTCTTCGGTTTGCCGTACCCGTCGTGCTCGAAGTGCTTGAAGTGCTCGAAGTGCTCGTCGTACTCGTAGTGCTCCATCCGACCGTGCTCACGCCCCCTACGTCCAGGTGTCCGGACGGTCGAACATCTCGTCGTCCGTATGGTCTTGTCCAATCGGCAGGACAGAGGCTAACTTCTTCTTGAGTAGAAAGCGCTTGCTGTCACGCTCACCAGTTCATCAGTGGACGAGTAGGGGGTGTACACGGCGCGGAACCCGCGTACGAAGGGAATCACGTGACACGCAAGACGGTGCGAATCGCCATGAACGGCGTGACGGGGCGCATGGGCTACCGCCAGCACCTGGTCCGCTCGATTCTCGCGCTGCGCGACCAGGGCGGCCTCGACCTCGGCGACGGCACGGTGCTGTGGCCCGAGCCGGTTCTCGTCGGCCGCCGGGAGCACGCTCTGAAGGCGCTCGCCGAACAGCACGGCCTGGAGCACTGGTCGACGGACGTGGACGCGGTCCTCGCCGACCCGACGATCGACATCTACTTCGACGCGCAGGTCACCTCGGCCCGTGAGGAGGCCCTCAAGAAGGCCATCGCGGCGGGCAAGCACATCTACACCGAGAAGCCCATCGCCACCGGCCTCGACGGCGCCCTGGAGCTGGCCCGCCTCGCCCACGAGAAGGGCATCAAGCACGGGGTCGTGCAGGACAAGCTCTTCCTCCCCGGGCTGCTCAAGCTCAAGCGGCTCATCGACGGCGGCTTCTTCGGGCGGATCCTGTCCATCCGCGGGGAGTTCGGTTACTGGGTCTTCGAGGGTGACTGGCAGAGCGCCCAGCGGCCCTCCTGGAACTATCGCGCGGAGGACGGCGGCGGCATCGTCCTCGACATGTTCCCGCACTGGGAGTACGTGCTCCACGAGCTGTTCGGCCGGGTCACCTCCGTCCAGGCGCTCACCGCCACCCACATCCCGCAGCGCTGGGACGAGCAGGACAAGCCGTACGACGCGACGGCCGACGACGCCGCGTACGGCGTCTTCGAGCTGGAGGGCGGCGCGATCGCCCAGATCAACTCCTCCTGGGCCGTCCGCGTCAACCGCGACGAGCTCGTCGAGTTCCAGGTCGACGGGACGGAGGGGTCGGCCGTCGCCGGGCTGCGCAACTGCCGCGTCCAGCACCGCTCCGCGACGCCCAAGCCGGTCTGGAACCCCGATCTTCCGGCCACGTACTCCTTCCGCGACCAGTGGCAGGAGATCCCCGACAACACCGAGTTCGACAACGGCTTCAAGGCCCAGTGGGAGCTGTTCCTGCGGCACGTCTACGCCGACGCCCCCTATCACTGGGACCTCCTCGCCGGCGCCCGCGGCGCCCAGCTCGCCGAACTGGGCCTGAAGTCCTCGGCCGAGGGCCGCCGTCTCGACGTACCGGAGATCTCGCTGTGACCATTCGACTGCCGGACGGCGGGGGGCGGTTGAGGGCTTACGAGCCGCGCGTCATCCCGCTCGCCCTCACCACCGGCGCGCCCTTCACCTCCCGTACGGTCTTCTCGGCCGCGCATGTCGTCGCCGACCCGTTCGCGGACGTCTCGCCGGACTCGGCCGCCGCCGTCGACTGGGATGCCACCCTCGCCTTCCGCCGCCACCTGTGGTCCCACGGGCTCGGCGTCGCCGAGGCGATGGACACCGCGCAGCGCGGGATGGGCCTGGACTGGGCGGGCGCGGCGGAACTCATCCGCCGGTCGGCGGCGGAGGCGAAGGCGGTCGGCGGCCGTATCGCGTGCGGCGTCGGCACCGATCAGCTCACCGGCCCGGCCTCGCCGGCGGAGGTGCGCGCGGCGTACGAGGAGCAGCTCACCCTCGTCGAGGAGTCGGGGGCACAGGCCATCCTCATGGCCTCCCGGGCGCTGGCGGCGAGCGCGCGGGGTCCCGAGGACTACCTGGACGTCTACGGGCATCTGCTCCGGCAGTCGGCCGAGCCCGTGGTCCTGCACTGGCTGGGCCCCATGTTCGACCCGGCCCTGGAGGGCTACTGGGGGTCGCGCGACCTGGACGCGGCGACGGATGTGTTCCTGGAGGTCATCGCGGCCCACCCGGACAAGGTCGACGGCATCAAGGTCTCCCTCCTCGACGCCCGGCGCGAGGTCGACCTGCGCCGCCGCCTGCCGCAGGGCGTCCGCTGCTACACGGGTGACGACTTCAACTACCCCGAGCTGATCGCGGGCGACGAGCAGGGCTTCAGCCACGCCCTGCTCGGCATCTTCGACCCGCTGGGCCCGCTCGCCGCGGAGGCGGTACGGGTGCTCGACACCGGTGACGTGAAGGGCTTCCGCGAACTGCTCGACCCCACCGTCGAGCTGTCCCGCCACCTCTTCGAGGCGCCGACCCGGTTCTACAAGACGGGCGTCGTCCTGCTGGCGTGGCTGGCCGGGCACCAGGAGCACTTCACCATGGTCGGCGGGCTGCAGTCGGCGCGCTCGCTGCCGCACTTCGCGCGGGCGTACGAACTGGCGGACACCCTGGGCCTGTTCCCGAACCCGGAACTCGCCGAGACCCGGATGAAGACCCTGCTGGCCCTGTACGGAGTGACCTCTTGACGCTCCCCTCCCTGAAGGGAGGGGATTCTTACGGCTCGCGCCGTGAGACTTCCTGTTTCATCGCTGACTGCCCGCCCGGAGAACTCCGTTGAGGTCTTACACCAGCTCCGCAGGCTGCGACCGCCCGTCCGGCGGCCAGAAGGTTCTTCGCCGCGTTCACGTCCCGGTCGTGGGTCGCGCCGCAGTCGCACGTCCATGTACGGACGTTCAGCGGCATCCTGTCCTGCAAGGTGCCGCAGGTGGAGCACAGCTTGGACGAGGGGAACCACCGGTCGACGGCGATCATCTCGCGTCCGTACCACTGGGCCTTGTACTCCAGCATGCTCCGGAACTCACTCCACGCCGCGTCCGAGATGGCGCGGGCCAGTTTCCGGTTCTTGACCATGTTGCGGACGGTCAGGTCCTCGATCACGAGCGTTTGGTTCTCACGCACGAGACGAGTGGTGATCTGGTGCAGGGTGTCACGACGCCGGTCAGCGATCCGGGCGTGGATACGGGCGACCTTGCGCCGGGCTTTGACGCGGTTGGCCGAACCCTTCTCCTTCTTCGCCAACCGGCGCTGCGCCTTCGCCAGCGCGGCCCGGTCGCGGCGTTCATGGCGGGGGTTGGCGATCTTCTCCCCGGTCGAGAGGGTCAGGAGGTGATCCAGCCCGGCGTCAATACCGACCGCCGCGTCCGTGGCGGGCAGATGCCTGATGCCGGGGTCGTCGCACAGCATCGAGACGAACCAGCGCCCCGCCGCATCCTGGGACACGGTCACCGTGGACGGGCTCACACCCTCGGGCAGCGGCCTGGACCACACGATGCGCAAAGGCTCGCTCATCTTCGCGAGCCGCAGCTCACCGTCCCAGAAACGGAACGCGCTGGTGGTGTACTCGGCGGACTTCCTGGACTTCTTCCGCGACTTGAAACGCGGGTACTTGGCCCGTTTGCCGAAGAAGTGGGTGAACGCCGTCTGAAGGTGCCGCAGCGCCTGCTGCAGCGGCACCGACGAGACCTCGTTGAGGTAAGCCAGTTCCTCGGTCTTCTTCCATACCGTCAGCATCGCCGACGTCTGGTTGTAGTTGACCCGCTCCTGACGCGTCCACGCCTCGGTGCGAGCGGCGAGCGCCATGTTGTAGACCTTCCGCACGCACCCGAAAGTGCGCGACAGTTCCGCTGCCTGCGCATCCGTCGGATAGAAGCGGTACTTGAACGCCCGCTTCACGTGACTGGTCATAGCTCACAAACTATCAGATCACCTTGTGACCACCTGCCGGGTGTTAGCGGTGAACGGCGATCCGCCCTTGCGGCGGATCGCCCGTCCCTGCCCTGCTCCGCAGGAGTCCGTTTCCTCTCCGCCCTGAAGGGCGGAGTATCCACGGAGGAATCCCGATGAGCAGCAGCTTCGCCCGCTTCTCCATCAACCAGATGACGGTCAAGCAGCTGTCGATGCCCGAACTGGTCGAGTCCTGCCTGGAACTGGCAATTCCGGGCGTCGGCCTCTGGCGCGAACCGGTCCAGTCGTACGGCCTCGACGCCACCGCCAAACTCGTCCGCGACGTGGGCCTGGTCGTCACCACCCTCTGCCGTGGCGGCTTCCTCACGGCGATCGACCCGGGGGAGCGGGCCCGCGCCCTGGACGACAACCGTGCGGCCGTCGACGAGGCCGCGACCCTCGGTACCGACACCCTGGTCCTGGTCTCCGGGGGGCTGCCGGCCGGCTCGAAGGACCTGTACGGCGCGCGGGAGCGGATCGCCGACGCGCTGGGGGAGCTGGGCCCGTACGCCGCCGAGCGGGGTGTGCGGCTGGCCATCGAGCCCCTCCACCCCATGTACGCCGCGGACCGTTGTGTGGTGTCCACCCTGGCCCAGGCCCTGGACCTCGCGGAACGCTTCCCCGCGGAGCAGGTGGGCGTCACCGTCGACACGTACCACATCTGGTGGGACGACACGGCTCCCGCCCAGATCGCCCGCGCGGGTGCCGGCGGCCGTATCCACACCTTCCAGCTCGCCGACTGGACGACTCCGTTGCCCGAAGGCGTGCTCAACGGTCGCGGTCAGATCGGTGACGGTTCGATCGACATGCGGGAGTGGCGGCGGTACGTCGAGGCGGCGGGCTACTCCGGGCCGATCGAGGTCGAGCTGTTCAACGACGGGTTGTGGGCGCGGGACGGGCGCGAGGTGCTGGCGGAGACGGCGGCACGGTTCGTCGAGCACGCGGCTTGACTTGCTCCTCGGGCCGAAGCCCCAGGGATTCCGGCCTTCTCGTCCGTTGCCGTGCCGCTACGCGGCACGGGGTTCGGGCGGGAATCCGTGGCTTCCTGCTTCGTCGCGCTGTGCCGGGACGAGTCCTGGTCTTACCTGCGCTCCACAGCTCCGACCGCCAGTCCGGCGGCCGCTCCCGCCCCTGCCGTCCGGGCTGGACGGCAGGGGCTCACGGGAGTCGGGCCGCCGATGTCACCGTCGCGATCGCCGCTGCCGGGGCGAGCGCGGCAGCCCCTTTTGGCGCACACCGCCCGGAGGGAACTCAGTGACCGGTCATCGACTGCGCCACCGGCCGACCAGGCGGTTCCACAGGCTCCAGCCGCCGGATTCGGGCGTGCCCGGCGAGGGCGCGACGACCTCGGTCGCCGACGACCGCGGGGCGGGGCCGACGGTGCTCCTTGGGCTGTCTCCGGGGATCTCACCAGGCCAGACGGAGTTCTCGTCCTTCAGGTCCTGCACCGGCGGGAAGTGCACCGGAAGAGCGGCCAGGGCGCGGTGGAAGGGTCCAGGCCGCCACTTCAGCTCGGCCCCGGGGACGGCGAGTTCCACATCGGGCAGCCGGTCCAGGAGTTTTTCGATGGCGACTGTGGCGATCAGCCGGGCCGAGCCCTGTGCCGGACACACATGCGGACCCGCACTCCAGGCCAGATGGGCGCGGTTGCCGACGATCTGGTGGGACGACTGCGCCGGGTCGTTGTTGGCGGCGGCCATACTGATGATGACCGGATCGCCCTTGCGCAGCCGGACTCCGTCCAGCACGACATCGTGCACCGGGAAGTGGACGCAGTAGTTGGCCATCGGCGGGTCCTTCCACAGGACCTCGTCGAGCGCGTCGTCGATCGGCAGGCTGCCACCGGACAGGCGGCCCGCGAAACGGTCGTCGGAGAGCAGCAGCCGAAGCGCGTTCGCGATCAGGTTCTGCTCGGGCTCGGTGCCCGCCCCGAAGAGTACGGACAACTCATGGACCAGTTCCTCGTCCGTCACCGCGACCGGGTGGGCCATCATCCAGGAGATCACGTCGGGACCCGGATTCGCCCGCTTGAACGCGACCAGCTCGTTGAGGCATTGGAGCGCTTCCCCATGCGCCCGCTTCGCGTCGCTCCCGGCTTCGAAGATCGCGGTCATGGCGATGAACAGCCGTTCCCCGTAGGCGGCAGGGCAGCCGATCATCCGGGTGAGGACGAGCAGCGGCAGGGCCGCGGCGTACTGACCGAGCAGGTCCGCCTCACCGGCCTCCTGGAACCTGTCGATGAGCGTGTCGGCCGTGTCCTCGACGTAACCGCGCAGTGCGATGGGGTCGACCCGGCTCAGACTGTCCTCCACCACGGCACGCCGCCTACGGTGTTCCTCACCCTCGGTGAACATGCAGCTGGGCCGGTACTCCATCATCGGCATGACCGGGCTGTCCGGACCGACGGTCCCCTCGGCCAGCGCCCGCCACCGGCGGGGGTCCTTGCTGAAGGTCCCAGGGTCGCGCAGGACCCTGAGCGCGGTCTCGTAACCGATCACCATGGAGGCGTCCACGCCGGGGGCGAGCTCGACCGGCACCACCGTTCCCAGCCGGCGCATTCTGGTGTAGGTGGCAGTGGGGTCAGCGGCGAAGGCCGCTTCGTAGAGCGGGGTGCGAAAACCCGCAGCGGCACCCGCGTGGGCCGGGCAGCCCGGCGGAGGTACCGCCCCGACGGCAGGATCGGAAGTCACGTGCGCTCCTGGGGGATACGGGTCTGGAGGTATTCGACGAGGGTGATCAGAGCCTGGGTGGAGGTCTTCGGATCACGGGCGTCGCAGCTGACGAGCGGGGTCTCGGGGAGGAGGTCGAGGGCCTGACGAAGATCGGACTCGGGATGGGCCGGGGCGTTGTCGAAGGTGTTGACGGCCACCGCGTAGGGCAGTCCCTGCTCCTCCAGCCTTCCCATGACGTCGAAGGACTGCTCAAGGCGGCGGGTGTCGGCGAGCACCAGTGCCCCCAGCGCTCCGCGCGACATGTCCTTCCACAGCTGGGCGAACCGTTGCTGGCCCGGCGCACCGAACAGATACATCACCAGGCGGTCGCTGAGTGTGAGACGTCCGAAGTCCATGGCGACCGTGGTGGTGGTCTTGTCCTGTACACCCGTGAGGTCGTCGACGAGGGCGCCGGCCTCGGTCATGACTTCCTCGGTGCTCAGCGGTCTGATCTCGGACAGTGTGTTGACGAAGGTGGTCTTGCCGACCGCGAAGTGTCCGACGATCAGGAGTTTCACCGCGGTCTGCACCGTGTCCGGCAGATAGCCGTGGTCAGAGGCGAGCGCGGAGACCATCGAGCACCTCCTGCAGAATCTGGGCTTCGGGGAGCTGGGCCGAGGGGATGGGGGAACGGGTCAGGATGTGGCCGCTGTCCACGAGATCTCCGATGAGCACCTTCGTGACGCTGACCGGCAGTCCCAGTACGGCGGAGATCTCGGCAACCGACAGCGCGCCTCCCAGACACAGCTGGACGAGGCGCTGTTTCTCCGGACCCAGCGCGTTCGGCTTGTGCCCGGTGGCGACGACGAGCGTCACCAGATCGAAGGTGTTACGCGTCGGGTGAGCACGGCCGCCGGTGACCACATAGGGCCGTACCAGGCCCTGCTTCTCACGCCTTGGCGGGGTCATGCAACGCTGTCCCGATCATGCCGGGGCGGAGTGGTCAGCGCCTTGCCGAGACGGTCGACGAGCTTGTGCATGCGGAAGGTGACCGCCTCCATGTCCACCTTCTCGGAGGTGGACACCGCCAGATAGGCTCCCGGGCCCGCCGCGATGAGGAAGATGAAACCGTCGACGAATTCGACCAGAGTCTGCCGCCACGGTGTCTCGGAGTGATCGCAGAACTCGGCGGTGCTGCGGCTGATCGACTGCAGCCCCGCCAGCGCGGCGGCCTGCCGGTCCGCCTCGTCCCGGTTGATGCCCCTGGAGTGCGCGCGCAGCATCCCGTCGGCCGAGAGCAGGATGGCGTGACGCGCTTCGGGAACCTCCAGGGCGTCGTCGAGCATCCAGCCCAGCTTGTCGTTCATGATGTTGTTCATTCGTCAGCCATTCCTTCGGCGTCCGGGGTGGAACCGCGACCGGCTCGGGTACCGCGGGAGAACGCGCCCAGCATGGTGGCGGCGTCACTCGCGGAGCGGGCTGCTACGGGACTCGGTTCCGGCTGGGTGACTGTGGGAGAGAGCGAGGCAACCGCTCGGCGGCGGCGCCTTGGCAGTCGGTGGGCCGTGTCGGCCAGGTCTTCCGACCACGTGTGGTGAGTGACCTGCGGCGGCTGCGATGCAACCGCCGGCGGGCTCGTCCGCCCCGCCGCTTCGTCGGCGTCCACCGGTGCGAGCAGTGCGCTGGGCAGGAACACGACCGCTCGCACACCGCCGTAGGGGGACTGCGTGTCCACCGAGACACCGAACCCGTAACGGGCCGCGAGCAGACCGATCACCGCGAAGCCGAACTGCGGCGGGTCGCCGAGTCTGCCGACGTCCACCTGGTGCCGTCCGGACAGGAGGGCCGCCGCGCGCTGGATCTCGCGGCCGTGCAGTCCGACCCCGGCATCGTCGATCACCATCGAGACACCGTTGTGCGCCGGTTGGAGGCTCACCTGGACCGTGGTGTTGGGCTGGGAATGCCGTGCGGCGTTGTCCAGCAGTTCGGCGACGGCGAGCACCACGGGCTCCACCGCCCGGCTGATGACCGCGCTGTCCACCTGCGCCTGCACCTGAACGCGTTGGTAGTCACGGATCCGGGAGGTCGCGCCACGTATGACGTCGACGAGCGGCGCGGCCGCTCGCTGCCGGCCGGGCCACGAACCGCAGAGAATCGCGATGGCCTGCGCCCGCCGGCCGAACTGGGAGTTCATATGGTCGATCTCCAACAGGTCGTGGAGAACCTGGGGATCGTCGTGCGCGTTCTGCATCTCGGAGATGGCCAGTTGCTGCTCGTTGGACAGGCCCTGGAGCGCGCGCATGGACGCCTTCAGTGCCGCCTTCGCCGACTGGTCCGCGCGTTTCTGCGCCGATTCGCTGGACTGGATGAACAGATCCGTCATCTTCTGGACGTTCTGCGCGAACGGCGTTCCGCTGAGTTCCGCGCGTAGCAGGCGGGGCGCTGATTCCCCCTGGCGGTTGGAGGATTCCAGCATCGCGGGAAGGCGTACCCCGGCCAGGTGTCCGACCTCGTCGTCTCGGGCGCGTAGTTCGGCTTCGAGCACGGCCTGCCGCCTTTTTGCCGCGACGACCACGCGCTGCTGGCGGACCAGCAGGACTAGGGCGATGGACGCGGCTGCCGCCACGATCCAGAACGCCGCCTCCGGTATATCTGATGTCATTGCATCCTCATGACAGGTCATCGGATTTCCAGGAGCGCGGCGGTAGGGAAACGGCTCCTATATCCGGACACGAATTGTCACTCTCGGCCACTGAGCTGCCGGGCGGGGCTCACATTACCAGGATGTTTTCAGCCATCTTTTCAGCCATGCGTGGCCAAAAGGGCAATAAACAATGGCCTTTTAGAACGTGACCCACCTCGCCCAACTCTTTCTGGGTGAGGTGGGTCGCTGCCCGCATTCCACTTCGGAGGGCCAGGGCGTCTGCCGTCACGCCGCCGCACCGCGGAAAAAATCTTCGGAATCGCGTACAACCCTTCCCGTACCCCGCCGGTCGTACGTGGCATCAGGACTTCTGGAGGGGGATCCGGGGGGATCGCGGGGGTTCTGATGTGGGAGGGGAAAACCGAGGGGCCCGGTCGACGGACCGGGCCCCTCGAAGCATGTCGGGCACCGCGCTGAACCTGTCGGGCACCGCGCTAGAAGAACACCCCACAGCGCAGCAGCACATTCGCGTACGGCCGTGCCTCTCCCGTGCGGACGATCAGCTTCGCGCCCGCCGACAGTGACTTCAGTTCCTCGTGGGGGACCGTCGACAGGGTGGGGAAACGGGCGTCCAGCAGGGCCGTGGCCTCCGGGTTCGCCCCGCGGATCTCGCGTGCGGCGGTGGCGCCCTCCACCACGAGTTCCTCCAGCAGCCCGTCGAGCACCTCGGCGAAGGACGGCACCCCGGCCCGGAAGGCCAGGTCCACGACGCGCGGACCGGCGGGGATGGGCATCCCGGCATCGCAGACGAGGACCCCGTCCCCGTGGCCCAGCTCCGCCAGCGCGCCCGCCAGGTGGCGGTTGAGTATTCCGGCCTTCTTCATCGGGACTCACCTTGCACGGTCTCTCCGGCGGGCCTCTCCGACCCGCTTGTCCGGCCGGGGGTCCGGCCCGCGGCGGAGCCGCTGTCGGATGTGGCGTCCCCCGGGATGGCACAGCACAGCGACGCGACCTCCTCGGCCGTCGGGAAGGACTCCTGCGCACCGGCGCGGGTGACCGCCGCGGCACCGACGCGGGCGGCGTACGCGGCCGCCTCGGCGAGCGGCTCATCGAGCCCGAGCCGCCACGCCAGCGCCGCCGTGAACGCGTCCCCGGCTCCTGTCGTGTCCACCGTCTCCACCTTCACCGACGGCACGCGTACGGCACCCTCGGCGGAGGCCACCAGCGCGCCCCGCGCGCCCAGCGTGATCACCACCGAGCGCGGGCCGAGGGCGAGCAGGGCGGACGCCCAGTCCTCCGGGGAGTCCCCGAGGTCCGTCCCGACGATCACCCGCGCCTCGTGCTCGTTCACGATCAGCGGGTCGCAGGCCGCGAGCACCTCGGCGGGCAGCGCGCGCGGCGGCGACGGGTTCAGTACGAAACGACTGCCGGGGGCGAGATTCCGGACGACCTCCACGACCGTCTCCAACGGGATCTCCAACTGTGCCGAGACCACTCGGGAGGCCGCCAGGAGGTTTCCTGCGGACCGCACGTCCTCGGGTGTGAGGCGGCCGTTGGCGCCCGGTGAGACCACGATGCTGTTGTCCCCGGAGGGGTCCACCGTGATCAGCGCGACCCCGGTCGGCGCGCCACCGACGAGCACGCCCGCCGTGTCGACCCCGGCCGCCCGCTGCGAGTCGAGCAGCAGCCGCCCGTGCGCGTCGTCGCCGACGCGGGCCAGCAGGGCCGTCCGGGCCCCGAGGCGGGCGGCGGCGACCGCCTGGTTGGCGCCCTTGCCGCCCGGGTGGACGACGAGGTCGGAGCCGAGCACCGTCTCGCCTGCCGCGGGCCGCCGCTCAACCCCGATCACCAGGTCGGCGTTGGCCGATCCCACGACCAGCAGGTCGTAGTCGTACATGAACTTTCTCCCTATGAAGGTGAGTCGAAGCAACGGCGCGAGCCGCCCGGCGGTGCGCGGAGGTCGTCCGCGTCACGCTGCCCGGGCGGCCCACTCAGGTCATCCGCCGAAACCGGCCACATTCTCCTTGGTGACCACCTTCACCGGCACCATCACGGTCTTGTCGACCTTCTTGCCCTCGGCGGCCTTCAGCGCGTTCTCCACCGCGATCCGGCCGAGTTCCTTCGGCTGCTGGGCCACGGAGGCGTACATCGTGCCGTCCGCGACCGCCTTCAGGCCGTCGGGTTCGCCGTCGAAGCCGATCACCGAGACCGACTTGCCGGCCTTGGAGCCGAGCGCCTTGACCGCGCCGAGCGCCATCTCGTCGTTCTCGGCGAAGACGCCCTGGATGTCGGGGTGCGCCTGGAGCAGGTTCGTCATCACGTCGAGACCCTTGGTGCGGTCGAAGTCCGCGGGCTGCCGGGCGACGACCTTGATGCCCGGGTAGTCCTTGAGGCCCTCGGCGAAGCCCGCGCCGCGCTCACGGCTCGCGGAGGTGCCCGCCAGCCCCTGCAGGATCACGATCTTGCCCTTGCCGCCCAGCTTCTCGGCCATCGCCTTGGCGCCGAGCTTGCCGCCCGCGATGTTGTCGGAGGCGACCAGCGCGGCCGTGTCGGCCTTGTTCACGCCCCGGTCCACGCCGACGACGGGGATGCCGGCCTTGTTCGCCGAGCGGACCGCCGGGCCCGCCGCGTCCGAGTCCACCGGGTTGACGATGATCGAACCGAGCCCCGAACTGGTGAAGTTCTGCAGCTGGTTGGCCTGCTGCGAGGCGTCGTTCTGCGCGTCGGTGACCGTCAGGTCCACGCCGAGCTTCTTCGCCTCCTGCTGCGCGCCCGACTTGATCTGTACGAAGAAGGGGTTGTTCAGGGTGGACAGGGACAGGCCGACCTTCTTCGACGCCGACGAGGAGGAGTCGTTGTGTATGAAGGACATCCCACCGACGATCGCCGCCGCGACCACGGCCGCGAGGATGTACGTCGCCGCCTGCTTGCCCTTGCCGCCCGGCGTACCGGACCCGGCGGCCACCGGGGTCGCCCCGGCCTTGCGCCGCACCGTGTCCAGCAGCACCGCCAGCGCGATCACGACACCGATGACGACCTGCTGCCAGAAGGCGGACACGGACAGGAGGTTGAGGCCGTTGCGGAGCACCGCGAGGATCAGCGCGCCGATCAGCGTGCCGGACGCCTTGCCGGTGCCGCCCGCGAGGGAGGCGCCGCCGATGACGACCGCGGCGATCGCGTCCAGTTCGTAGCCCTGGGCGGCCTGCGGCTGCGCGGAGGACAGACGGGAGGCGAGCACGATGCCCGCGGCGGCCGCGAAGAGACCCGACAGGGCGTAGATCGCGAGCTGCTGCTTCTTCACCCGCAGGCCGGAGAGGCGAGCCGCCTCCTCGTTGCCGCCGATCGCGTACATGGAGCGGCCGATGTACGTACGGCCCAGGATCACGGCCGTGATCAGACCCATCGCGACCATCACCAGGACCGGGACCGGCAGCCAGCCGCCGAGCGTGTCACCGAGGTGCGAGACCGAGCTGGGGAAGGCGATCGGCGAGCCCTGCGAGATCACCAGCGACAGACCGCGGCCCACCGACAGCATGGCGAGCGTCGCGATGAATGACGGCAGCTTCCCGTACGCGACCATGAAGCCGTTGACCAGGCCGCACGCGATGCCGACGGCGACCGAGAGGATCACCGCGATCCAGACCGGGACGCCTTCCGAGGTCGCCATCCAGGCGAGGACGGTGGCGGACAGCGCGGCGACGGAGCCGACCGACAGGTCGATGCCCGCCGAGACGATCACGAACGTCGATCCGAAGGCGAGGATGGCGACCACGGCCGCCTGGACGCCGATGTTGAGCAGGTTGTCCGTCGTCAGGAAGTCGCCGGACAGCGCCGTCATCGCGATGACGAGGGCGATGAGCGCGGTGAGCGCCCCGTTGTCGAGCAGAAGGCGGCGGACCGCCGAGGCGCCACTCGCGCCCGTAGTGCTCTTGAGCGTGTCAGTGGCCACGGGAGCCCTCCACAGCGGTAACAGAGTTGGTGGTTGGTGTGCTGACGGCGAGGGCCATCACGGAGTCCTGGGTGGCCTCGTCGGCGGACAGTTCGCCCGCGATCCGGCCCTGGGCCATCACCAGCACCCGGTCGCTCATGCCGAGCACCTCGGGCAGATCGCTGGAGATCATCAGGACGGCGGCTCCGGCGGCCGTCAGTTCGTTGACGAGCTGGTAGATCTCGACCTTGGCGCCGACGTCGATACCGCGGGTCGGCTCGTCGAGGATGAGCACTTTGGTGTCGGCGAGCAGCCACTTGCCGATGACGACCTTCTGCTGGTTGCCGCCGGAGAGGGTGCGCACATGCTGGCCGAGACCGGCCATCCGTACGCCGAGCTGCTCGGCTATCCGCGCGGCGGCGGCCCGCTGACCCTTGAGGTCGACGAATCCGCCATGGGTCGCGGCCCGCATGGTGACCAGGCCGAGGTTCTCCTCGACGGAGGCGTCCAGGAGCAGTCCCTGGCCCTTGCGGTCCTCGGGGATGAGCCCGATCCCGGCCGCCATCGCCGCGTTCACGTCGTGGCGCCGCAGCGCGGAACCGGCGACCTTGACGGCCCCCTTGTCATACGGATCGGCCCCGAAGACCGCTCGTACGACCTCGGTGCGCCCGGCCCCCACGAGCCCCGCGATACCGACGACCTCACCGGCCCGCACCTCGAAACTCACGTCATGGAAGACCCCGTCACGGGTCAGCCCCTCGACGGTGAGCAGGGCGGCCCCGGCGTCGGCCCGCTCACGCGGGTACTGCTGGTCGATCGACCGTCCCACCATGAGGCGTACGAGCTCGTCCTCGGCGGTGGAGGCCGGGACCTGCCCGACGCTCTTGCCGTCCCGGATGACGGTGACCCGGTCCCCCAGAGCGGCGATCTCCTCCAGGTGGTGCGTGATGAAGACGATGCCGACCCCGTCCTCGCGCAGCTGGCGCACGATGGCGAAGAGCTTTTCGACCTCTTCGGAGGTGAGCACCGCGGTCGGCTCGTCCATGATCAACACACGGGCGTTCAGACTCAGCGCCTTCGCGATCTCGACCATCTGGAGACGTGCGATACCCAGTTCACGCACCCGCGCGCGGGGGGAGACGCTGACACCGACCCGCTCCAGCAGCTCGGCGGCGTCGGCCTCCATCTTCTTGCGGTCGATCAGCCCGTACCGGCGCGGCTGCCGCCCCAGGAAGATGTTCTCGGCGACCGTCAGATCGGGAACGAGGTTGAACTCCTGGTAGATGGTCGCGATCCCGAGGCGCTCGGAGTCCTGAGCCGCGTGGATGCGCACCTCCTCGCCGTCGACGAGGACGCGCCCGGAGTCGGGCTGGTAGGCGCCCGAGAGCATCTTGATGAGCGTGCTCTTGCCGGCACCGTTCTCGCCGAGCAGCACATGCACCTCGCCGCGGCGCAGATCGAAGTCGACGCTGTCGAGCGCGATCACGCCGGGGAAGGTCTTTCGGATGCCCTCGATGCGCAGCAACTCGTCCTGGTTGCTCACGACGTGCTCCTGTTCGTTACGGGGGAGTGCGGGGTGGGGGCCGGTTCGCCGCACGAGCGGCGGACGACCAGACGGGCGGGGAGGGTGACCGACTGCGGGGGCCGCCCCTCGATCCGGTCGACGAGCGCGCGCACGGCGGCCCGCCCCAGCTCGCCGGTCGGCTGGGCGACCGCGGTGATCGGCGGATCGGTGTGCACGAACCACGGGATGTCGTCGAACGCCGCGAGTGCGATGTCCTCGGGAACCCGCAGGCCGCGCGCGCGGATCGCGTCCAGCGCGCCGAGCGCCATCAGGTTGTCGGCGGCGAAGACGACCTCGGGCGGCTCGGGCAGATCGAGGAAGCCCTCGGTGACCCGCCGGCCGCTCTCGGCCTGGAAGTCGCCCTGGCCTATGTAGGCGTCCGGGAGCGGAAGCCCGTGCTCGGCCATGGCCTCCCGGAAGGCCTCGACGCGCTCGCTGCCGGTGGTGGTCGCCGCGGGCCCCGCGATGATCGCGAGCCGGCGGTGTCCGAGCCCGTGCAGATGCGCCACGAGATCCCGTACCGCCGCGCGTCCGTCCGACCGCACGACGGGCACGTCCACGCCCGGGATCCAGCGGTCCACGAAGACGATCGGCGTCCCCGCCCGCGCGGCGTCCAGCATTCCGGGGGAGCCGCCGTCGGCGGGGGAGACGAGGAGGCCGTCGATACGGCGGTCCAGCAGGGTCCGTACGTGGTGGTCCTGCAGGTCCGGCCGCTCGTCGGCGTTGCCGATGATCACGCTGTAGCCGAGGGCGCGGGCCTCCTCCTCGACGGAGCGGGCCAGCTCGGTGAAGTACGGGTTGAGTACGTCGCTGATGACCAGGCCGAGGGTGCGGGTCTGGTCGGTGCGCAGGGAGCGGGCGACGGCGTTCGGGCGGTAGCCCAGGGTCTGTACGGCGGCCAGCACACGGGTGCGTGCGTCTTCGCTGACCGACGGATGATCGTTCAGGACGCGCGAGACCGTGGCGACGGATACGCCGGCCTCGGCGGCAACGTCCTTGATGCTCGCCATCGCTGCTCCACCTCCTCGTGGAATCGATTACACGGAGGATTGGAATCGATTACACGAGCATTAATCAAGCCCTCAACCAGATGTCGAGACCGGATCGTGATGAATCGGGCTCAGGTGGGCACCGTGGGAGGAGGGGCCGGTCCCGCCCGGCTGTCAGTTCTCACCGGTACCTTCGGATCATGTCCAATCAGGTGGGGAACCGGCAGACACAGCTGGCGGTTGTCGAGGGCGTGCTCGAGCGGATCACGTACGCCAACGAGGAGAACGGGTACACGGTCGCCCGGGTGGACACCGGCCGCGGCGCGGGCGACCTGCTCACCGTCGTGGGCGCACTCCTCGGTGCCCAGGTGGGGGAGTCGCTCCGGATGGAGGGCCGCTGGGGCTCCCACCCGCAGTACGGCAAGCAGTTCACGGTGGAGAACTACACGACCGTCCTCCCCGCCACCGTCCAGGGCATCCGCCGCTACCTCGGCTCCGGCCTCGTCAAGGGCATCGGCCCGATCTTCGCCGACCGCATCACCCAGCACTTCGGGCTGGACACGCTCCAGATCATCGAGGAGGAGCCGAAGCGGCTCATCGAGGTCCCCGGCCTCGGTCCCAAGCGCACCAAGAAGATCGCCGAGGCCTGGGAGGAGCAGAAGGCGATCAAGGAGGTCATGCTCTTCCTCCAGACCGTCGAGGTGTCGACGTCGATCGCGGTGCGCATCTACAAGAAGTACGGCGACGCGTCGATCTCGGTCGTCAAGAACCAGCCCTACCGCCTGGCCGCCGACGTCTGGGGCATCGGCTTCCTCACCGCCGACAAGATCGCCCAGTCCGTCGGCATCCCGCACGACAGCCCCGAGCGGGTCAAGGCGGGCCTGCAGTACGCCCTGTCGCAGTCCGCCGACCAGGGTCACTGCTTCCTCCCCGAGGAGCAACTGATCGCGGACGCCGTGAAGTTGCTCCAGGTGGACACGGGCCTGGTCATCGAGTGCCTGGCCGAACTGGCGGAGCCGACCGTGGACGAGAGCGAACCCGGTGGCGTACGGGAGCCGGGCGTCGTACGCGAGAGGGTCCCCGGTCCCGACGGCGGCCCCGAGACGGTCACGGCCGTCTACCTGGTCCCCTTCCACCGCGCCGAACTCTCCCTCTCGGCCCAGCTGTTGCGCCTCCTGCGTACCACCGATGACCGCATGCCCGGTTTCCACGACGTGGCCTGGGACAAGGCACTGACCTGGCTGAAGGGGCGTACGGGCGCGGAGTTGGCGCCCGGGCAGGAGGAGGCCGTACGGCTGGCGCTGACCAAGAAGGTCGCGGTGCTCACCGGGGGCCCCGGCTGCGGCAAGTCGTTCACGGTCCGCTCGATCGTGGAGCTGGCGCGCGCCAAGCGGGCGAAGGTGGTGCTCGCGGCGCCGACGGGCCGCGCGGCCAAGCGACTCGCCGAGCTGACCGGAGCGGACGCGTCCACCGTGCACCGGCTCCTGGAGCTCAGGCCGGGCGGTGACGCGGCGTACGACAAGGACCGGCCGCTGGACGCCGACCTGGTGGTCGTGGACGAGGCCTCCATGCTCGACCTCCTCCTCGCCAACAAGCTGGTCAAGGCGGTGCCGCCGGGCGCCCACCTGCTGTTCGTCGGAGACGTCGACCAGCTCCCCAGCGTCGGTGCCGGCGAGGTCCTGCGCGACCTGCTCGCCGACCAGAGCCCCATCCCCTCTGTCCGGCTGACCCAGGTCTTCCGCCAGGCCCAGCAGTCCGGAGTGGTGACGAACGCGCACCGGATCAACTCGGGTCAACACCCCGTCACCGACGGCATGAAGGACTTCTTCCTCTTCGTCGAGGACGAGACCGAGGATGCCGGGCGGCTCACCGTCGATGTGGCGGCACGGCGGATTCCGGCCAAGTTCGGGCTCGACCCGCGCCGGGACATCCAGGTGCTGGCCCCCATGCACCGCGGCCCGGCGGGCGCGGGCACCCTCAACGGCCTGTTGCAGCAGGCGATCACGCCAGGCCGCCCCGACCTCCCCGAAAAACGCTTCGGCGGCCGTGTCTTCCGGGTCGGCGACAAGGTGACCCAGATCCGCAACAACTACGAAAAGGGCGAGAACGGCGTCTTCAACGGCACCGTGGGTGTGGTCACCTCACTCGACTCCGAGGAGCAGCGCCTGACGGTGCTGACGGACGAGGACGAGGAAGTCCCCTACGACTTCGACGAACTCGACGAGCTGGCCCACGCGTACGCGGTGACGATCCACCGCTCCCAGGGCAGTGAGTACCCCGCGGTGGTGATTCCGGTCACCACCGGCGCGTGGATGATGCTCCAGCGCAATCTGCTCTATACGGCGGTCACGCGGGCGAAGAAGCTGGTCGTCCTGGTCGGCTCCCGCAAGGCGATCGGCCAGGCGGTCCGCACGGTGTCGGCGGGCCGCCGCTGCACGTCCCTCGCCTACCGCCTCGCCACCTGACGGCCCCGGGCGAACACCGGGTGCCCCGAGGTCTTTCCCGAGGCTTTAGGGGCGCGGGGAACTGCGCGACCAGCCCCCACCGGCCCGCGGTCGAAAGGGATGCCCAACGGACGCCCAACGGGGTCCGGGGCGGAGCCCCTGGGGGACGGGACACCCTTCGGCACCCACCCCCACCGCAGGCATCACAAAAAATGATCGATCAAACGAGTCGCAAAGGTCACACAGCACTTCCGGAACCAGGGCGAAGGGGGGCAGGATGAGCAGGTTGGCGGCACTGAGTGCCGCCGATAGGCCCAATGGTCGACCCCGAGTGCACTCTCCAGGGCCAAATGGGGGATGGTAGAGACAGTCAGGGCACCTCGAAGAAGAGGCACAACGTCGGTGAGGGATGACGTGAGCGACAACTCTGTAGTACTGCGGTACGGCGATGGCGAGTACACCTACCCGGTGATCGACAGCACCGTCGGCGACAAGGGCTTCGACATCGGGAAGCTCCGCGCTCAGACCGGGCTGGTGACGCTGGACAGCGGGTACGGCAACACCGCCGCGTATAAATCCGCGATCACCTACCTCGACGGTGAGCAGGGCATCCTCCGGTACCGCGGCTACCCGATCGAGCAGCTGGCCGAGCGCTCCACCTTCCTTGAGGTGGCCTCTCTGCTGATCAACGGCGAACTGCCGAACGTGGACGAGCTCTCCACCTTCAAGAACGAGATCACGCAGCACACCCTGCTGCACGAGGACGTCAAGCGCTTCTTCCAGGGCTTCCCGCGCGACGCCCACCCGATGGCGATGCTGTCGTCGGTGGTCAGCGCCCTGTCGACGTTCTACCAGGACAGCCACAACCCGTTCGACGAGAAGCAGCGTCACCTCTCGACGATCCGC
The DNA here is from genome assembly GCF_036227505.1 of Streptomyces sp. NBC_01450. Lineage (NCBI taxonomy): Bacteria > Bacillati > Actinomycetota > Actinomycetes > Kitasatosporales > Streptomycetaceae > Streptomyces > Streptomyces sp. NBC_01450. Next base: position 7,246,731 of record NZ_CP109480.1, read on the forward strand.
CTTCTCGCCAAGCTTCCGACGATCGCGGCGTACGCCTACAAGAAGTCGATCGGTCACCCCTTCGTCTACCCGCGCAACGACCTCGGGTACGTCGAGAACTTCCTGCGCATGACCTTCTCGGTCCCCGCCCAGGACTACGAGCTCGACCCGGTCGTCGTCGCCGCGCTCGACAAGCTGCTCATCCTGCATGCGGACCACGAGCAGAACTGTTCGACCTCCACCGTGCGCCTGGTGGGCTCGTCGCAGGCGAACATGTTCGCGTCGATCTCCGCCGGCATCAGCGCGCTGTGGGGCCCCCTGCACGGTGGCGCCAACCAGTCCGTGCTGGAGATGCTGGAGGGCATCCAGGCCTCCGGCGGCGATGTCGACTCCTTCATCCGCAAGGTGAAGAACAAGGAGGACGGCGTCCGCCTGATGGGCTTCGGCCACCGCGTCTACAAGAACTTCGACCCCCGGGCGAAGATCATCAAGGCGGCGGCGCACGACGTCCTCTCGGCGCTCGGCAAGTCCGACGAGCTGCTGGACATCGCGCTCAAGCTGGAGGAGCACGCGCTCTCCGACGACTACTTCGTCTCGCGCAGCCTCTACCCGAACGTGGACTTCTACACGGGCCTGATCTACCGCGCCATGGGCTTCCCGACCGAGATGTTCACGGTCCTGTTCGCCCTCGGCCGCCTTCCGGGCTGGATCGCCCAGTGGCACGAGATGATCAAGGAGCCCGGCTCCCGCATCGGCCGCCCGCGCCAGATCTACACGGGCGTCGTCGAGCGCGATTTCGTCCCGGTCGAGGCCCGCTAGGGCCTGTCCGGCGGATCAAGGCGGAGGGAAGCGGCGGTCTCTCATAAGCACGGGTGAGCGGGGCTTGGTGCGTGCAGCTGCAAGGCGGAGGAGGGCGTCGACGCGGAGCGTCGGCAACCGACGACAACGCCGCTGGGGGTACCCCCTCTGGGGGAGGGCGTGCCAAGCCCCGCGTCTGCGGCATGATCCGCCGGACAGGCCCTAGGCCCAGGTCACTCCCAAGAAAAACGGAAAGCGCCCTGCTACCGGTCCCCCCACGGGCCGGCAGTCAGGGCGCTTTCCTTGTCCCGGTGCGGATTCCCCCCACGGGATCCGGCCGGGCGTCTGTGGGACAGCGCCTGAATCGCTGCGAGCGTGCTGACGCCTTGCTCCCGGCCGACCGGGCTGACCGGACCGGCCGTGAGCAGAACGAGCAAAACTCTCTGTACTACTGCGGTGCTTATGTACTGCTGGGTTGCGGTCTGCCGGGACCCGTACCAACGGGAGGGCCGCTCAAAGCTCCCCGATGCACGTGCCCCGGCAACGCAGTTCCGGGAACGTCCCCCAAGACATCCCCAGATGTCAGAGACGCCCCCCAAGACGTCTCTGGCATCGCCAACTTAGACTCACGAACCCCTTCGATGGTTACGTTCACATCACTGTGATCTGCGTCTCTTGCGTATGTCCTGAAGATACGCAAGAGACTGATATGACAAATCGAGACCCAAGCGTAAGGAAGATGCGCGAGCCTTGTGAAGAGCTTATGTGAGGCTCCCGTTGGACTCTAGGGGGACTCTTACCCCGTCGTCATGAGAATGTCCTGAGTCGAAGGCTGTTCGTCACCACGAACACCGACGAGAAGGCCATGGCGGCCCCCGCGATCATCGGGTTGAGGAGTCCGGCCGCGGCGAGCGGCAGCGCCGCCACGTTGTATCCGAACGCCCACACCAGGTTCCCCTTGATCGTGGACAGGGTCCTGCGCGACAGCCGGATCGCGTCCGCCGCCACCCGCAGATCCCCCCGGACCAGCGTCAGGTCGCTCGCCTCGATCGCCGCGTCCGTGCCCGTCCCCATGGCGAGGCCCAGGTCGGCGGTGGCGAGCGCCGCCGCGTCGTTCACCCCGTCGCCGACCATCGCCACGGTCCGCCCCTCGCTCTGCAGGCGCTTGACGACCGCGACCTTGTCCTCGGGCAGCACCTCGGCGATCACCTCTCCGGGGTCGATGCCGACGGCACGCGCCACGGACCGGGCGACCGCCCGGTTGTCCCCGGTCAGCAGGACCGGTGTGAGCCCCAGGGCGCGCAGTGCGCGCACCGCTTCGGCGCTGCTCTCCTTGATCGCGTCGGCGACGGTCAGGACACCGAGTGCCAGGCCGTCCCGGGTGACCACGACGGCCGTACGTCCCTCCGCCTCCGCTTCGGCCTTGGCGCGGGCCAGTGCCTCGGGGAGCTCGCCCTCGTGGAGCCGCCCCACCTGGACGTCGTGACCCTCCACGCGCCCGCGTACGCCGAGCCCGGGGACGTTCTCGAAGTGCTCCACCGGGGGAAGGTCGCCAGTCCGCTCCTGAGCGCCCGCGGCGATCGCCCGGGCCACCGGATGCTCGGAGGCGTGCTCCAGGGCGCCTGCGAGCCGCAGGAGCTCCTTCTCGTCGGTGTCGGCGACGACGTGGACCTCCCGCAGTGTCATCCGTCCGGTCGTCACCGTGCCGGTCTTGTCCAGGACGACCGTGTCGACGCGCCGCGTGGACTCCAGGACCTCGGGGCCCTTGATGAGGATGCCGAGTTGCGCGCCCCGGCCCGTGCCGACCATCAGGGCGGTCGGGGTCGCGAGGCCGAGGGCGCACGGGCAGGCGATGATCAGCACCGCGACGGCCGCGGTGAAGGCGGCGACCGTGTCGCCCGTGACGCCGAGCCACACCCCGAAGGTGCCGAGCGCGATCACCAGCACCACCGGCACGAAGATCCCGGAGATCCGGTCGGCGAGGCGCTGCACCTCCGCCTTGCCGTTCTGCGCGTCCTCGACGAGCCGGGCCATCCGCGCGAGCTGGGTGTCGGCGCCGACCCGGGTCGCCTCGACGACGAGCCGTCCGCCGGCGTTCACGGTCGCGCCGGTGACGGCGGAACCCACCGTCACGTCCACCGGCACCGACTCGCCCGTCAGCATGGAGGCGTCGACGGCGGAGGAACCCTCCACCACCGTTCCGTCGGTGGCGATCTTCTCGCCGGGCCGTACGACGAAACGGTCGCCCGTCGCCAGCCTCGAGACCGGGATACGGACCTCGCGGCCGCCCCGTAGCACCACGACGTCCTTGGCCCCCAGCTCCATCAGCGCCCGCAGCGCGGCTCCGGCCCGCCGCTTGGAGCGGGCCTCCAGGTAGCGGCCGAGGAGGATGAACGCGACGACACCCGCGGCGACTTCGAGATAGATCGTCGAGGACCCCTCCGTACGCGAGACGGTGAGGTCGAAGCCGTGCCGCATGCCCGGCATGCCCGCGTGTCCCCAGAACAGCGCCCACAGCGACCAGCCGAAGGCGGCGAGCGTGCCGACCGAGACGAGGGTGTCCATGGTGGCCGCGCCGTGCCGCGCGTTGGTGAACGCGGCCCGGTGGAAGGGCAGCGCGCCCCAGACCACGACGGGCGCGGCGAGCGTCAGCGAGAGCCACTGCCAGTTGTCGAACTGCAGCGCCGGGACCATCGACATCAGGACGACGGGGAGGGCGAGCAGGGCCGAGACGACGAGCCGTTCGCGCAGGGAGACGAGTTCGGGGTCCACGCCGGCGTCGGCATCGGTGGCCGCTTCGGGTGTCTCGGGGCGCGGCGGCGGGGGTTCCGCGGCCGTGTATCCCGTCTTCACCACGGTGGCGATGAGGTCGGCGACCTGTACCCCCACCGGGTAGGAGACCTTGGCCTTCTCCGTCGCGAAGTTGACCGTGGCGGTGACGCCGTCCATGCGGTTGAGCTTCTTCTCGACGCGGGCCGCACAGGAGGCGCAGGTCATTCCGCCGATGGTGAGTTCCACCTCGGACGGGGCGGCTGTCGCGGTGGCCGGGCTCGTCTCGGCTATGGCCTGCTCGGGTACTGCGATGGTCATGGTCGGGCTCCAGGGAATGAGCCGGGCCGTACGGAGCCAGTATCAGCTGGTCGGTACGGCCCGGTGTGGAGAGCTGCGTGAAGCGCTGGGTGGCGCGGGGCGAACGGGTGGCGCGGGGAACTGGAAGGCGTGGGAGAACGACTGGTGAGTGTGAGGCCGGTGACTCAGGCCTTGCCGGCGAGCTCGAAGCCCGCCTCGTCGACGGCGGCGCGCACGGCCTCCTCGTCGAGCGGTGCCGCGGAGACCACGGTCACCTCGCCGGTGGCGGCGACGGCCTTCACCGAGGTGACACCGGCGATCTCGGAGATCTCGCCGGAGACGGAGCCCTCACAGTGCCCGCAGCTCATTCCGCTCACCTGGTAGACGGTCGTGACGGAAGCCGGGATGTCGGTCTGCGCGGTCATGGCGTACTCCTCGTCGAGGCGTGTGGGGTCTGGGTGACTCTCTCAGATACCCAACACTATACCCCTAGGGGGTATTTCTCCAAGCGAAGTCGCGGCGTGTCAGCGAACGCACCCAGCCGACCCCCGCGAGCGCGACAAGGACCAGGCCACCCACCGAGAACAGCGTGAAGAGATGTTTCTGCTCGTCGGTGGGCCCCGGCAGGTACCCCAGTCCGAACAGCGTCCGGTCGAGCCCCGTCGTGGTCAGCCGCGCGACCAACCAGAGCGCGATGCCGTGTGTCGAGTCCCACAGGGCGTGCAGCATCGACACGCCGAGGTAGGCGCCCGCCACCGGGCCGGCGTACTGGAAGCGTCCGTGCGGGGAGCGGTGTGCGAGCAGCACCGCTCCCGTGATCGCCGTCCACAGGCTGTGCCCGAAGGGCGCGAGCGGCCCGCGCAGGATCTCCGTCTCCAGCAGTGCGCGCAGATCCAGTCCCCTGAGGGAGGCGGCGGCGTTGAACGCGTACCCCGCGCTCTCCAGCGCCGCGAAGCCGAAGCCGACGCTCGCGCCGAGCACGAGACCGGCCCGCAGTCCGCGGATGCGGGGGTGGCGGCGCAGGACGAACACCAGCGCGGCCAGCTTCGCCGCCTCCTCGATCAGCCCGACGCCGACGCACCTCGACAGTGAGGGGTGGAGCAGGTGGTTCTCCATCGCCGAGGCGCCCAGCGCCCCGAGGGTCCCGCCGGCCAGGAAGCAGCCGAGGATCACCTGGACGCCGAGGTCGCGGCCGTGGCGCTCGTATGCCCAGAGCGTGAAGACGACGGGCGCGAGGAAGCTGCCGAGCAGGATCAGGGTGGGCAACGGCGTGGTGTTCCTCGTCGTGTACGTGACGATCGCCGTCAGCGTCCAGAGCGCGAGCCCGCCGCCCAGGCAGCGTCGCCACAGTCCGGTGCGGATCTGGGGGTACGACGGCGGGGGCTGCTGGGGTCCGGGAATGCGGGCCCGGGGCGCGCCGGGCGGCTGATTCTGGGTCACGGCTTGCCCCTTGGGCTCGGTCTGATTTAACCGAACCTTATGGCAAATGTCCGTAATGTCGCAGTATGGCGTACCCCGCCCCGGCCGGAGTGTGCCGGCCGCGCTCGATGGTCGGGGCGCCGTGTGTGGTCGGGGGGCGGAAGATCGCGATCGGGACCGGAACGACGTCGGCGCGCGGATAGCGTTCGTTCCGGAAGGGCGATCTTCGGGCGGAGGGGCGGGACGGATGCGAGCAGTGGTGTTCGAGCGGTACGAGGAGCCGGCCGAGGTGCGCGAGGTGGCGGACCCGGTGCCCGAGGAGCACGGGGTGGTGGTGCGGGTCGAGGCCACCGGGCTGTGCCGCAGCGACTGGCACGGCTGGATGGGGCACGACCCGGACATCACACTGCCGCATGTGCCGGGCCATGAACTCGCGGGGACCGTGGAGGCGGTCGGCGCGCGGGTGACCGGATGGCGCCCCGGCGACCGGGTCACCGTCCCGTTCGTCTGCGCCTGCGGAACCTGTCCCTCCTGCGCGGCGGGTGACCAGCAGGTGTGCGAGCGTCAGACCCAGCCAGGGTTCACCCACTGGGGGTCCTTCGCCCAGTACGTGGCGCTCGACCACGCCGAGGTGAACCTGGTGGCGGTGCCGGACGGGCTGTCCTTCGCGACGGCGGCGTCGCTGGGGTGCCGGTTCGCCACGGCGTTCCGCGCGGTGGTCGCGCAGGGCCGGGTGGCGGCGGGGGAGTGGGTCGCGGTGCACGGCTGCGGAGGCGTGGGGCTGTCGGCGGTGATGATCGCGGCGGCGGCCGGGGCGCGGGTCGTGGCCGTGGACCTCTCGCCCCGGGCCCTGGACCTGGCACGGAAGTTCGGCGCGGCGGAGGTCGTGGACGCCTCGCGGGTCGGGGACACGGCGGCGGCCGTCCGGGAGCTGACCGGCGGCGGCGCCCACCTCTCCCTCGACGCGCTCGGTTCCCCGGTCACCTGCGCGGCCTCGGTGAACGGTCTGCGCCGCCGGGGGCGCCACGTCCAGGTCGGTCTGCTGCCCCAGGATCCCGCCGTTCCGATGGCCCGTGTGATCGGACTCGAACTCGAACTCCTGGGCAGCCACGGCATGCAGGCGCACGCCTACCGCCGCATGCTCGAACTGGTCCGCGCCGGGGTGCTCCGCCCCGACCTCCTGGTCACCTCCGCCATCCCGCTGGACGCGGCCCCGGCGGCCCTGGCGGCGATGGGGACGGCACCGGGGTCAGGGGTGACGGTCATCGAACCGTGGAGTTGAGCCCGGACGGGGACCTGTGCCCCGCACCCGAGGGGCGGGGCGCAGCTCGTGGCCCCGGCGGCCGGGACAGGCCCTACTCTCTTCGGCCGCGGTTTCCCGGACGGGAGGCGACCCAGGCGCGGACGGTGTCCGCGTACCAGTAGGGCTTTCCGCTCTCCACGTGGTCGGGCGGGGGCAGCAGTCCGTGCTTGCGGTACGACCGCACGGTGTCCGGCTGCACCTTGATGTGCGCCGCGATCTCCTTGTACGACCAGAGCCTACGGTCGGTCATGAGTGCACCTCCCTGCGCGCACCGCGGCGGCGGCCGGGGGGTGGCCGTCGGGGGAGCCGGGCGCTGCGCTGGCGATCACAAAGCCTGCGTCCGTTGAACGACGCAGAGTGATCGCGGGACAGGGGCTGTTGGCGAGGTGTGACGCAAGAACCGCGTGCACGAGACATGTGTGACAGGGCGGTGGTTTTTGTGACACGCGTGACGCATTCGTGCCGGGGGACCGCGGTGACCCGTTCGGGGTCGGGGGGCTGCCGTGACTCAGAAGATGCCCGCCGGCCGCCCCTCGTGTTCGCCGACGGCCGCGACGGCCCACGCGGGTGATGCGCAGGGGCTGTTCGAAGGCCGGCGACAGGGTCGCCGCGCCGGAAGGCCCGCCGAGCCCCGGGCTCTCGACGGGCCCCACGGCCCCCCGCGGAGGGTCAGGCTCCGCGGGACATCAGGAAGCGGTCACGTTCTACAGGGCCTCGGCGAGTGGTCATGCTCCGCAGGGCCTCAACAAGCGGTCGCGCTCCGCAGGATCTCGATGAGCGGTCAGGCTCCGCAGGACCTCAAAAACGCCCGGGTGCGCTGGGCGATCGGCAGTGGCTTGTCCGGCGGGCACGGGTACATGTCCTGCTCGACGATGGCGAAGAGCTCGACGTCGAGCTTCTGGGCGGCGGCGAGGACGGGCTCCAACGCCGGTACGCCGGACGGCGGTTCGCACATCACGCCCTTGGCCACGGCGGGCCCGAACGGCACCTCGTTCGCCCGCACCTCGGCCAGGATCAGCGGATCCACCTGCTTGAGGTGGAGGTAGCCGATGCGCTCCCCGTAGGTCTCGATGAGCTTGACGTTGTCGCCGCCGCAGTACGCGTAGTGGCCGGTGTCCAGGCACAGCGACACCAGCGAGGAGTCGGTGGCGTCGAGGAAGCGCGTGACGTTCTCCTCGCTGTCGATGTGCGTGTCGGCGTGCGGGTGGACGACGATCTTCAGTCCGTAGCGCTCCCGCACCTCATGGGCGAGGCGCTCGGTCTGAGCGGTCAGATTGCGCCACTGCGTCGGCGTCAGCGTGCTGTCCTCCAGGACCGCGCCCGTCTTGTCGTCCCGCCAGAACGCCGGGATGACGACCAGGTGCTCGGCGCCCATCGCCTGGGTGAGCGTGGCGATGTCCGAGACGTGTGCCCAGGTGGCGTCCCACACCTCGGGACCCCGGTGCAGCCCGGTGAAGACGGTGCCGGCCGACACGTTGAGCCCGCGTCGCGCGGTCTCCGCCTCGAGCACGGCCGGATCCGTGGGCAGATAACCGTAGGGGCCCAGCTCGATCCACTCGTACCCGGACCGGGAGACCTCGTCGAGGAAGCGCTGCCAGGGCACCTGCTGAGGGTCGTCGGGAAACCAGACGCCCCACGAGTCAGGAGCCGAACCGATCCGGATGCGGGACAGTGAGGGCTGAGGTGATGTCTGCGGTGACAACGACGTCATGGGCGTCAGCTTCCGGCCGACGCGCGGGAGGTGTCAAGGCCTGGTCCGAATGTCCGGACAAACTGTTGACAGGGCTCCCCGCGCGGCGCTAGACCTTGGGGGAGCCGAAGCGAAGGGAACTCGATGGCGTACGACCTGATCACCATGGGGCGGATCGGTGTGGACCTCTACCCGTTGCAGACGGGGGTCCCGCTGGCCCAGGTGACGTCCTTCGGGAAGTTCCTGGGCGGCTCGGCGACGAACGTCGCGGTGGCCGCGTCCCGGCTGGGACGGCGTACGGCGGTGATCACGCGCACCGGTGACGACCCCTTCGGCGCGTACATCCACGAGGCACTGCGCGGCTTCGGCGTGGACGACCGCTGGGTCACCCCGGTCGCCGGGCTGCCCACCCCGGTGACGTTCTGCGAGATCTTCCCGCCCGACGACTTCCCGCTGTACTTCTACCGGCAGCCCAAGGCCCCGGACCTGGAGATCGACGCGCACGACCTCGACCTGGACGCGGTCCGCGAGGCGCGCGTCTTCTGGGTGACCGGGACCGGCCTGAGCGAGGAGCCCAGCCGGACGGCGACGCTCGCCGCGCTCGCCCACCGCGCCAAGTCCGCGACGACGGTCTTCGACCTCGACTGGCGGCCCATGTTCTGGAACAGCACAGCCTGGAACAGCACAGACCGGAAGGGCACAGCCGGGAAGGGCACAGCCCGGAAGTCTCCCGAGGACTCCGCCCGAGCCTTCTACGCCGAGGCCCTGCGCCACACCACCGTCGCCGTCGGCAACCTCGACGAGGTCGAGATCGCCACCGGTGTCCGCGAACCGCACGCGGCGGCCACGGCCCTCCTCGAGGCGGGCGTCGAACTCGCCGTCGTCAAGCAGGGCCCCAAGGGTGTCCTCGCCGTCCACCGCGACGGCACGTCGGCCGAGGTCCCGCCCCTCCCGGTGACGGTCCTCAACGGCCTCGGTGCCGGTGACGCCTTCGGCGGCTCCCTCTGCCACGGCCTGCTCGCCGGCTGGGACCTGGAACGGATCATGCGGCACGCCAACGCGGCCGGTGCCATCGTCGCCTCCCGGCTGGAGTGCTCCTCCGCGATGCCGACCCCCGAAGAGGTCGAGGACGCGCTCACGGCGGGAGCGGTCCGATGAGGGCGGGCCGCGTGGGACACGAGGGCGGCGACGCCGTCGTGACCCCGGCGCCCGCCCCGCCGCGGGCGGTCGACACGGGGGAGCTCGTCCGGCTCCGCACCCATCACCCCGAAGCCGTCGCCGAGGCCGCCGCGCGCCGCCCCCGCCGTCCCCTCGTGGGCGACAGCGGGCGGCTGATGATCGTCGCCGCGGACCATCCGGCCCGCGGAGCGCTCGCCGTCGGCGACCGCAAGTTCGCCATGGCGAACCGTGCCGACCTGCTGGAGAGGCTCTGCGTCGCGCTCTCCCGCCCCGGCGTCGACGGCGTCCTCGCGACCGCCGACATCCTCGACGACCTGCTGCTCCTGGGCGCCCTCGACCACAAGGTGGTCCTCGGCTCGATGAACCGCGGCGGCCTCCAGGGCGCGTCCTACGAGCTGGACGACCGTTTCACCGGCCACCGTCCGCAGGACATCGAACGGCTCGGCTTCGACGCGGGCAAGCTGCTGCTGCGCATCGACTACGACGATCCGGGCTCGCTCGACACCCTCGAGTCCACGGCCCGCGCGATCGACGCGATGGCGGAGCGTCACCTCCCGGTCTTCGTCGAGCCGTTCCTCAGCCGCCGCACCCCCGAGGGCCGGCTGGTCAACGACCTGAGTGCCGAGGCCGTCATCAAGTCCATCGCCATCGCCAGTGGTCTGGGCGGCAGTTCGGCCTACACCTGGCTGAAGGTTCCCGTCACCGACAACCCGGACGACATGGCCCGGGTCATGGAGACCTCCACCCTGCCGGCCGTACTGCTCGGCGGCGATGTCGGCGAGGACCAGGAGAGCGCGTACGAGAAGTGGCGCGGCGCGCTCCAACTGCCCACCGTGCAGGGGCTGGTCGTCGGCCGCTCGCTGCTCTACCCGGCCGACGGGGACGTGACCGCCGCGGTGGACACCGCCGTAGGACTGCTGTGAGGACCCGATGACGGACCCCAGGACGCACTCGGCGACGGACGCGACCCGGAGCGAGGGCCTGTACGTGCCCAAGGGCGCCACCGCGGGCGGGCTGTACGCCGTCGACATCGACCCCAAGCGGGCCGGCTGGACCCACAGCAGCCTGCGCGTGGTCGAACTCGGACCGGGCGGCACACACACCTTCACGACCGGCGACAGCGAGTGGATCGTGCTTCCGCTCAACGGCGCCTGTACCGTGCGCATAGAGGACGAAGAGTTCCAAATCCTGGGCAGGGAAAGCGTGTTCGCGGGAGTCTCCGACTTCGCGTACGTGCCCCGTGACGCCCGGGCCCAGATCGCCTCCGGTGCGGGAGGCCGCTTCGCCCTGGCAGGAGCGAAGTGCGAGCGCCAACTCCCCGCCCGCTACGGCCCCGCGCCGGAGGTCCCCGTCGAAGACCGAGGCAGTGGCAACTGCGCACGTCAGGTGCGCAATTTCGCCTCCGCCGACGCCTTCGAGTGCGACAAGCTCATCGCCGTCGAGGTCATCACCCCCGGCGGCAACTGGTCCTCGTACCCGCCGCACAAGCACGACGAGCACCGTCCCGGTGTCGAGTCGCAGCTGGAGGAGATCTACTACTTCGAGATCGACGGCCCGAACGGATTCGGCTATCAGCGCGTATTCCCTTCGCGCGAGGGCGGATCCGACGTCCTCGCCGAGGTCCGCACCGGCGATGCCGTCCTCGTCCCCGACGGATGGCACGGCCCGTCCATCGCCCAGCCCGGCCACACCATGTACTACCTGAACGTGATGGCCGGACCGGGCGAGGACAGGGAGTGGCGGATCTGCTTCCACCCGGGACACCTAGAAAGCACAGAGGGATACCGATGACCTCAACGACGAGGCTGACGGTCGCACAGGCGCTGGTGCGCTTCCTGGCCGCCCAGTACACGGAGCGGGACGGTGAGCGGCGGCGGCTGATCGGCGCGACCTGGGGCATTTTCGGTCACGGCAACGTCGCCGGACTCGGCCAGGCACTGATCGAGTACGCCGACGAGATGCCGTACCACCAGGGCCGTAACGAGCAGTCGATGGTGCACGCGGCGGTCGGCTACGCACGCCAGTCCAACCGGCTGTCGGCGCACGCCGTGACCACTTCCATCGGACCCGGCGCCACCAACCTCGTCACCGGCGCGGCGCTCGCGACGATCAACCACCTCCCGGTGCTCCTGCTGCCCGGTGACATCTTCGCGACCCGCCCCGCCGACCCGGTCCTGCAGCAGCTCGAAGTCCCCTACGCGGGCGATGTGTCGGTCAACGACTGTCTGCGCCCGGTGTCGAAGTACTTCGACCGGGTCACCCGGCCCGAGGCGCTCATCCCGGCCGCCCTGCAGGCCATGCGTGTGCTGACCGACCCGGTCGAGACCGGCGCCGTCACGCTCGCGCTGCCGCAGGACGTGCAGGCGGAGGCCTACGACTGGCCGGAGGAGTTCTTCCGGGAGCGGACCTGGACCGTGCGCCGCCCGGCGGCCGACGCCTCCGAGCTGGCCGCCGCCGTCACGGCGATCCGCGAGGCCCGGCGCCCGCTGATCGTCGCCGGCGGCGGGGTGCACCACAGCCGTGCCGAGGACGTGCTCGCCGAACTCGCCACCGCCACCGGCATCCCCGTCGCCTCCACGCAGGCGGGCAAGGGATCACTGAAGTGGGACCACCCGCAGGACGTCGGCGGCGTGGGCCACACCGGCACGGCGACCGCGGACGAGCTCGCCCGCACCGCCGACCTGGTGATCGGCGTCGGTACCCGCTACACCGACTTCACCACCGCCTCCGGCACCCTCTTCACCGCCTCGAACGTCCGCTTCCTGAACCTCAACATCGCGCCGTACGACGGTCACAAGCTGTCGGGGATCCCGCTGATCGCGGACGCGCGGGCCGGCCTGGAGGCACTCACCGAGGCGCTGCTGCTGCACGGGCACCGCGTGGAACCCGCGTACGCCACCGAGTACACGGACGACAAGGAGCGCTGGGAGTACCGCGTCGACGCGGCGTACGAGGCCGAGGACATCGACATCCGGCCCACCCAGCCGCAGGTCCTCGGCGTCCTCGACGAGCTCGTCACCGAGGACGACATCCTGATCAACGCGGCCGGCTCGCTCCCCGGTGACCTGCACAAACTGTGGCGGGCCCGGTCGCGCGACCAGTACCACGTCGAGTACGGCTACTCGTGCATGGGCTACGAGATCCCGGCCGCGATCGGCGTCCGGATGGCGGCCCCCGACCGGCCCGTGTGGGCGCTGGTCGGCGACGGCACCTACCTGATGATGCCGACCGAGATCGTCACCGCCGTACAGGAGGGCGTCGCGATCAAGGTCCTCATACTCCAGAACCACGGATACGCCTCCATCGGCGGCCTCTCCGAGTCGGTGGGCGGCGAGCGGTACGGCACCGCGTACCGCTACCGCTCCGAGGACGGTGCGTACACGGGGGCGCCGCTGCCCGTCGATCTCGCCGCCAACGCGGCCAGCCTCGGCATGCGGGTGCTGCGCGCGAAGACCGTCCGTGACCTGCGGGCGGCCCTTGCCGAGGCGCGCGCCGCGGACACTCCCACATGTGTCTACGTGGAGACCGAAACGGCAGACACTGTGTCGGGCGCGCCCCCGGCCCAAGCCTGGTGGGATGTACCTGTGGCCGAGACCGCGACCCGATCGTCGGCGGTCAAAGCACGTGAGGAGTACGACCGGCACGTCGCCGCCCGACGCCGCCATCTGTGAAGGAGTTTTTGGCCATGACGAAGACCGTCAACCACTGGATCGGTGGCAAGACCGTCGAGGGTGCGTCGGGTACGTACGGGCCGGTCACCGACCCGGCGACCGGCGCCGTGACCACACAGGTCGCCTTCGCGACCGTCGACGAGGTGGACGCCGCGGTCGCCGCGGCCAAGGACGCGTACGCGACCTGGGGCCAGTCCTCGCTGGCCAAGCGGTCCACGATCCTCTTCAAGTTCCGGGCGCTGCTCGACGCGAACCGGGACGCGATCGCCGAGCTGATCACCGCCGAGCACGGCAAGGTGCACTCGGACGCGCTCGGTGAGGTGGCGCGCGGTCTGGAGATCGTCGACCTGGCGTGCGGGATCACCGTGCAGCTGAAGGGCGAGCTGTCGACCGAGGTGGCCTCCAAGGTCGACGTGGCCTCGATCCGGCAGCCGCTGGGCGTCGTCGCGGGCATCACGCCGTTCAACTTCCCGGCCATGGTGCCGATGTGGATGTTCCCCATCGCCATCGCGTGCGGCAACACCTTCGTGCTGAAGCCGTCCGAGAAGGACCCGTCGGCCGCCATGAAGGTCGCCGAGCTGCTCGCCGAGGCCGGTCTGCCCGACGGTGTCTTCAACGTCGTCCACGGTGACAAGGTGGCCGTGGACCGCCTCCTGGAGCACCCGGACGTCAAGGCGGTGTCCTTCGTCGGCTCGACCCCGATCGCCCGCTACATCCACACCACGGCCTCCGCGAACGGCAAGCGCGTGCAGGCCCTCGGCGGCGCCAAGAACCACATGCTGGTCCTCCCGGACGCCGACCTGGACGCGGCCGCCGACGCCGCCGTGTCGGCCGCCTACGGTTCCGCCGGCGAGCGCTGCATGGCGATCTCCGCCGTCGTCGCGGTCGGCTCGGTCGGCGACGTGCTGGTGGAGAAGATCCGCGAGCGCGCCGAGAAGATCAAGATCGGCCCCGGCAACGACCCGACCTCCGAGATGGGTCCGCTGATCACGGCCGTGCACCGCGACAAGGTGGCGTCCTACGTCAAGGGCGCGGCGGCGCAGGGCTCCGAGGTCGTCCTGGACGGCACCGGGTACACGGTCGAGGGGTACGAGGACGGCCACTGGATCGGCCTCTCGCTGCTCGACAGGGTGCCGGTGACCTCGGACGCGTACAAGGACGAGATCTTCGGCCCGGTGCTGTGCGTGCTGCGCGTGGACACCTACGAGGAGGGTGTCGCCCTCATCAACGCCTCGCCCTTCGGCAACGGCACCGCGATCTTCACCCGGGACGGCGGCGCGGCCCGCCGCTTCCAGCTGGAGATCGAGGCGGGCATGGTCGGCGTGAACGTGCCGATCCCGGTGCCCGTCGGCTATCACTCCTTCGGCGGCTGGAAGGACTCCCTCTTCGGGGACCACCACATCTACGGCAACGACGGCACGCACTTCTACACCCGCGGCAAGGTCGTCACCACCCGCTGGCCGGACCCGGCCGACGCCCCGACGGGCGTGGACCTGGGCTTCCCGCGCAACCACTGAGCGATCCGCCGGTGCCCCGCCCTCCGTCCGGGGGCGGGGCACCGCCGTGTTCGCGTGCTCAGCTCCCCTGCCGGGCGGCGGCCGTCAGCTCCCGGGTCATGTCACCGGTCCGCGCGGCGGGCGGAGCCTCGACCTCGGCCGTGGCGCCGAACTTCGCGAAGTCCATGGTGACCCTCATGTCGCTGATCTTCTGCGCCAGCCGGACCGGCAGGCCCTCGGCGTCGACCCAGACGTCCGTGGTGATCGAGTCCGCCATGACGAAGAACGCGCCCAGAACGGCGTTCTCGCTGGCGAAGGCCTTCTCGAACCTGCCCTTGTGCGCCCGGTCGATCACGGCGGTGTAGTGGGTGGCGCTCCGCCCGTTCACGGGCGCCCGGCCGAGGTCCCTCACGTCGGTGGCGTACCTGAACGCCTGGAGGGAGGCCGTCGGGCTGCTGCCGCCGTGGTGCCCGCTGAACTTGGCGGAGCCCTTCTCGCCGAACACCGCCGGCCCGTCGACCTTCATCCACTCCTTGCCCTTGAGCGGGCCGGAGGGCTGCGGGTCGACGTCGTAGTAGTAGGCGCCGTCGACGAACATCATGCGGACGGTCGCGGACGCCGTCAGATCCTGCAGGTCGACGGCCTCGGCGGCCGTCACGACGTCGAAGGCGTAGCCATCGCGCCAGGAGTAGGTGCCTGTCATGGTGACGGGAGTGCTGCCCGGGCCCATGTCCATGGTCATCTTCACCTCGGCCGAGCCGAGCCGCTCGGTCCGGTCGGTAGCCCGGGTCAGCGCCGCCCGGACCGTCTCGGCGTGGCTGACCGCCCCGGTGGTCTTCTCCGTGGCCCCCGCGCCGCATCCGGTCATCCCGGCGGTCCCGGCCAGCGTCGCGGCGACCGCTCCCGCCCAGATCGCGATACGTCTGTGCCGCATCTTTCCCCACCCCTGGCTGTGCTTGTGCTGTGAGGCGGGACTCTCCTGTTCGGCGGGAGCCCCGGAGCGCGGACCAATCTTGGCGAATTTCGGAGCCTCGACTGCGGTTCTCGTCATGAGGTGATGAAACGGATGGCGGAGGCAGTTTGCGGTTACTGCCTTCGAAAGCAAGGTCACAGTCCGTTGAGTCTTGGTGATTGCAATATAGGGGCGCCAGGGCCTGGGAAAGTAGTGTGACCTGCGTCGCTCGGGCGGTGCGGATTCCGTAGGTAAACGGCCATTGACGCAACGGTTTCCGTCAAGGTTCCATCAGCGCGTCGGGAGCGGACGAAGAGATGAACGACGCGAACCGCCGGAGGCGATAGCGCTCCCGACCTCATCACCTGACGCACGAGTCGTCTTCTGACGCATGAGTCGATCGGAACCGCTTCATGACCGACACGCTCCGCCCTGTCGAGGCCGCCGCCCCGGAAGCCGACCCCACGGCCTCCGGAAGCCCCCAAAAGCTCAAGCGTTCCATCGGCATCGTGGGCGGGACCCTGCTGACGCTCTCGTGCGTGACGCCCGCCTCCACGCTCTTCGTGGTCGTGCCCGACCTGTTCTCGTCCCTCGGCACGGCGACCGCGCTCACCATCGCGATCGGCTCGCTGCTCTGTATCGCCGTGGCGTTCTGCTACTCGGAGCTGGGCACCCTCATCCCCAGCGCGGGCGGCGAGTACGCCATGGTGTCGACGATGGCCGGACGACTCGCGGGCTGGCTGGTCTTCGTGCTCTCCCTCCTCGTCGTCATGATCGTGCCGCCGGTGATCGCGATGGGCACCGCGGACTACCTGGCGCCGATCGTGCACCTCGACTCGTCGATGGCGGGCGCGGGCGTGATGCTCCTGGCCACCCTCGCGGGCCTGCTCGACCTGCGGGCCAACGCCTGGATCACCGGCGTCTTCCTGGTCCTGGAGGTCATCGCGGCGGCCGTCGTGGCGGTCCTGGGCTTCGCGCATAGCCAGCGCGGCGTCGGCAGCCTCACCTCGATGCAGGTGGCCGGCTCCGGGGGCCACACGGACACCGTGACGGCCATGCTGGTGGTCTCCGGGCTCGCGATCGCCCTCTTCGTCACCCAGGGCTTCTCGACCGCGGTCTACCTCTCCGAGGAACTGGAGAACCCGCGCCGCAACGTCGCCCGTACGGTCCTGGCCACCCTCGCCATCTCGACCGTGATCATCCTGGTCCCGGTCGTCGCGATCACCATGGGCGCCTCGGACCTGTCCACCCTCACCGGCGGCGACATCAGCGCCATGGTCACCGCCTGGTCCAACTCCGCCGTCGGCACCTTCGTCAGCCTCTGCGTCGCCCTCGCGATCATCAACGCGGGCATCGTCATGGTCATCCAGAACTCCCGGGTGCTGTTCGCCTCCGCCCGCGACAAGGCCTGGCCCGAGCCGGTCAACCGGGGCCTCTCCCGCCTCGGCCGCTTCGGCTCCCCGTGGGTCGCCACCCTCCTGGTGGGCGTCCCCGGCGCCCTCCTGTGCTTCGTCAACCTGGACACCCTCTACGGCGTCACGGGCGTCTCGGTGACCGCCATGTACCTGCTCGTCGCGGTCGCCGCCCTGCTCGCCCGGCGCGGCCAGCACCGCCACACCCCGGCCTGGCGCATGCCGCTGTGGCCCGCGATGCCGGTGCTCCTGATCGCGGTCCTCGCCTACATCCTGAGCCAGCAGGAGGCGACGTACCTGCTCTGGACCGGCGGCATCACAGCCGTCGCCACCCTCTACTGGGCCTTCTACCTCCGCCCGCGCCGCGAGACCCGCTGGCTGGTGTCGATCCCGGAGGACGCCCAGGTCTGAGCCCTACGGGGGGGCACGCGAGGGCTCACATCAGCACCGCGCACGTGAAGACGCCGGGGGGAGTACGTACCACGGGCGCGGTATGCGGGAGGGGCCTCGTACGCCCGGAGGAGGGGCGCGGGTTCAGACCGGTGGCTGCCTTCGTCGTCGGTGGCGGCCCGTACCGTTGACGCATGGATCTTCGACTGCCCCGACTGCGCGGGCCCGCACGGCGAGGGCCCCGACGGTGGTTCGCCGCCGCGGCCGCCGTCGTCGTGCTCGCCGGCGCCGGTACGTGGACCGCTGTCGCCTCGGACGACGGGCCGGCCGTCCACCGCAGCGACCGCGTGATGACCACGGGCGCCGGGGTGAACATCGACACGTCGTACTTCACCGCGGGCTCCGGCCGCCGCCCCGCCGTACTTCTCGCGCACGGCTTCGGCGGCAGCAAGGACGACATGCGGCGGCAGGCGGAGCAGCTCGCCCGCGACGGGTACGCGGTGCTGACCTGGTCGGCGCGCGGCTTCGGCCGGTCCACCGGCAAGATCGGGCTGAACGACCCCAAGGGCGAGGTCGCCGACGTCTCCAGGCTCATCGACTGGTTGGCGAAACGGCCCGAGGTCCGGCTCGACAAGAGCGGCGACCCGCGTGTGGGCCTCGCCGGAGGCTCGTACGGCGGGGCGATCTCCCTGCTGGCCGCCGGGTACGACAAGAGGGTCGACGCGATCGCCCCCTCGATCACGTACTGGAACCTGGCGGACGCGCTCTTCCCGAACGACGTGTTCAAGAAGCTCTGGGCCGGCATCTTCATCAACTCCGGCGGCGGCTGCGGCCACTTCGAGACGCAGCTGTGCGCGATGTACAACCGGGTGGCGGAGTCGGGGAAGCCGGACGCCCAGGCGCGCGCTCTGCTGGAGGAGCGCTCGCCGTCCGCCGTCGGCGACCGCATCAAGGTGCCCACACTCATCCTGCAGGGCCAGACCGACTCCCTCTTCCCGCTCGGCCAGGCCGACGCGATGGCCAAGACGATCCGTGCCAACGGCGCACCCGTGGACGTCGACTGGATCGCCGGCGGGCACGACGGCGGCGACCCGGAGACGAGCCGTGTCGAGGCGCGCGTCGGCTCCTGGTTCGACCGCTACCTGAAGGACGACAAGAACGCCGACACCGGGCCCGCCTTCCGCGTCACCCGCACCGGCGGCATCGACTCCACCGACGGCGCCGCACAGCTGCGGGGCGCGAGCGCGGACACCTACCCCGGCCTGGAGAGCGGCGAGCACACCATCGCGCTGGGCGACGGCCGGCGCGAGCAGACCTTCCAGAACCCCGCGGGCGGGAGTCCGCCCGCGATCTCCGCCCTCCCCGGAATCGGCGGCACCGGCGGCCTGTCCCGGCTGTCCGCGCTCGGGCTCGGGGTGTCCCTCGACTTCCCGGGCCAGTACGCGCAGTTCGACTCCTCGGCACTCCGCGGCGACCTGCGGATCACCGGGTCGCCGACCGTGACCGTCCACGTCCGGTCGAGCACCGACGAGGCGGTCCTCTTCGGGAAGGTGTACGACGTCGGGCCGGGCGGCACCCAGCAGGTACTGCCCTCGCAGCTGGTGGCGCCGGTGCGGGTGACCGGCGCGAAGGCGGGCAAGGACGTCACGATCGCGCTGCCCGCGATCGACCACGACGTCCGCAAGGGGCACCGGCTGCGCCTGGTCCTCGCCTCGACGGACCTCGGCTACGCCTCACCGGCGGCCCCGGCGACGTACACGGTCTCCCTGAAGAGCGACCTGCACGTCCCCACCGCCCCCGGTGTGAAGACCGCCGCCGCCGCGCTGCCCTCGTGGGTGTGGTGGCTGCCCCTGGCCGGAGCCCTGGCCGCCGCCGCACTCCTGCTGACCGGCCGTCGTCGTACGGCTCCGGTCGCGCCCGACCCCGAGCTCGCCGAAGTCCCGCTCCAGATCACCGACCTGAGCAAGCGCTACGCGAAGTCGGCGGACCGGTACGCGGTACGTGACCTGTCGTTCCGCGTGGAGAAGGGCCAGGTCCTGGGCCTGCTCGGGCCCAACGGCGCGGGCAAGACGACCACGCTGCGCATGCTGATGGGCCTCATCAAGCCCGACGGCGGCGAGATCCGCGTCTTCGGGCACGCGATCCGGCCGGGCGCCCCGGTGCTCTCCCGGGTCGGGGCCTTCGTCGAGGGCGCGGGCTTCCTGCCGCACCTCTCGGGCCGCGAGAACCTGGAGCTGTACTGGCAGGCGACGGGCCGTCCGCCCGAGGACGCCCACATGGAGGAGGCGCTGGAGATCGCGGGCCTGGGCGACGCGCTGGCCCGCGCGGTCCGCACCTACTCCCAGGGCATGCGCCAGCGCCTGGCCATCGCCCAGGCGATGCTGGGACTCCCGGACCTCCTCATCCTCGACGAGCCGACCAACGGTCTCGACCCGCCCCAGATCCGCGAGATGCGCGAGGTCATGATCCGCTACGCCGCCGCGGGTCGTACGGTCATCGTCTCCAGCCACCTCCTGGCCGAGGTCGAGCAGTCCTGCACCCACCTGGTGGTCATGGACCGCGGCCGGCTCATCCAGGCCGGCCCGGTGAGCGAGATCGTCGGCTCCGGCGACACCCTCCTCGTCGGTACGAGCACGCCCGTGGAGGGGCCGGTCGTCGAGAAGGTCGGCGCGCTGCCCGGCGTGGCCTCGGCCGTCGCCGCCGAGGGCGGACTGCTGGTCCGCCTCGACGAGGGCGGCAGCGCCGAGCGCCTGCTCGTGGAGCTCGTACGACTGGAAGTCCCCGTGCGGTCGGTGGGCCCCCACCGACGGCTGGAAGACGCGTTCCTCACCCTGATCGGAGGTGCCGCATGAGCACGCTCGTCGAACGGGCCGAGACGGCGGACGGGTACCGGGCACGGCACACGCTGCCGCTCCGCGTCGAGCTGCTGCGGCAGTTGAAGCGGCGCCGCACGCTCGTCATGGGCGCGATCCTCGCGGTGCTGCCCTTCGTGCTCGTCGTCGCGTTCGCGATCGGCGGTGACCCGGGCTCGCGGGGCGGGCAGGTCACCCTGATGGACACGGCGACCGCGTCGGGCGCCAACTTCGCCGCGGTGAACCTCTTCGTCTCCGCGGGCTTCCTCCTCGTCATCCCCGTCGCCCTGTTCTGCGGGGACACGATCGCCTCCGAGGCGAGCTGGTCCTCACTGCGCTATCTGCTCGCGGCCCCGGTGCCGAGGGCCCGGCTGCTGTGGTCCAAGCTCGTCGTCGCGCTGGGCCTCAGCCTCGCCGCGATGGTGCTGCTGCCGGTCGTCGCGATCG
Source organism: Streptomyces sp. NBC_01450 (assembly GCF_036227505.1). Classification (NCBI taxonomy): domain Bacteria; kingdom Bacillati; phylum Actinomycetota; class Actinomycetes; order Kitasatosporales; family Streptomycetaceae; genus Streptomyces; species Streptomyces sp. NBC_01450. Next base: position 7,267,388 of record NZ_CP109480.1, read on the forward strand.
CGGTGGGCACGGCGGCGTACGGCTGGGGTCCGCTGGAGATCCCCACCGGCGGCGTGCTCTCCGCGGGCACCGCGGCCCAGCGCCTCCTCGTGGTCATCGCGTACGTCTTCGTGTCCCAACTGGTCACCGCGGGGCTCGCGTTCTGGCTGTCCACCAAGACGGACGCACCCCTGGGCGCGGTCGGCGGAGCGGTCGGCCTGACGATCGTGGGGAACGTCCTGGACGCGGTCACCGCCCTCGGCCACTGGCGCGACTTCCTGCCCGCGCACTGGCAGTTCGCCTGGGCCGACGCCATCCAGCCCGACGCGGAGTGGGGCGGCATGATCCAGGGCACCGCGATTTCGATAACGTACGCCCTCGTCCTGTTCGCCCTGGCCTTCCGGGGTTTCCGGCGCAAGGACATCGTTTCGTAGATCTCCGGAGCGTCACCTACCGGTCTCGGCGGCCGCCTTTCGTGGCCGCTTCGAGATCCATCCGCAACGCTCCGTAGCGCACATCCGGGCCCCTTCGGGCGTCACAGTCACAGACGTCGGCCCATGGACGTCGGCAGACAGACGACTCACCGAGGGGGCACGGATGACACGGACGGGGAACGACGACCACACAGGGCGACGGCGCCGGCAGTCGAGGATCGGGCGACCGGTCGCCACCCTGATCGGCCTGACGCTCGCGGGCGGCCTGCTCCTCACCGGCTGCGGCGCGGGCGACAGCAACGGCTCGTCGGCGGACGGTTCGAACAAGTCCAGCGGACGCGGATTCCCGCAGCCCGCCCCGAACGGGACCTCCGGTACCTCCCAGGGCGAGCAGCGAGACACACCCACGGGCGACGCGAACCGCGAGGTCGCGCCGTCCCCCGACTACCTCTCCACCTTCGCCCTCGACGTCGACACCGCCTCCTACGGCTACGCCCGCCGCGCCCTGGCCGACGGCCGGCTGCCCGACGCGTCGACCGTCCGCCCCGAGGAGTTCGTCAACAGCTTCCGGCAGGACTACCAGCGCCCCGACGGCAACGGCTTCTCGGTCACCGTCGACGGGGCCCGCACCCAGGAGAAGGGCTGGTCGCTGGTCCGCGTCGGCCTCGCCACCCGAGCGGCCACGGACAGCGCCGAACGCCCGCCCGCCGCCCTCACCTTCGTCATCGACATCTCCGGCTCCATGGGCGAGCCCGGCCGCCTCGACCTCGCCCAGGACGCCCTCGGCGTGATGACGGACCGGCTGCGCGACGACGACTCGGTCGCCCTGGTCACCTTCAGCGACGAGGCCGAGACCGTGCTCCCGATGACCCGCCTCGGCCACCACCGCGACCGCGTCCACGACGTGATCAGGGGGCTGGAGCCGACGGAGTCGACCAACCTCGGCGCGGGCGTGCGCACCGGGTACGCCACCGCCGTCAAGGGTCTGCGCGAGGGCGCCACCAACCGCGTCGTGCTGATCTCCGACGCCCTCGCCAACACCGGCGAGACCGACGCGGACGCCATCCTCGAGAACATCTCCACCGCCCGCCGCGAGCACGGCATCACCCTCTTCGGCGTCGGGGTGGGCAGCGAGTACGGCGACGCCCTCATGGAGCGCCTCGCAGACAAGGGCGACGGCCACACGACGTACGTCTCGACCCCCGAGGACGCCCGCAAGGTCTTCTGCGACCAGCTCCCGCAGAACATCGACCTCACGGCCCGCGACGCCAAGGCACAGGTCGCCTTCGACCCGCAGACCGTCCAGCAGTTCCGGCTGATCGGATACGACGACCGTCAGGTCGCCGACGACGACTTCCGCAACGACCGGGTGGACGGCGGCGAGGTCGGTCCCGGCCACACGGTCACGGCCCTCTACGCCGTCCGTACAAAGCCCGGCGCCTCCGGCCATCTCGCCACCGCCAGCGTCCGCTGGCTCGACCCCGACAGCCGCGCCCCGCACGAGGAGTCCGGCCAACTGGAGACCGGCTCCCTCGACGTGGACCTGTGGAACTCCTCCACCCGCCTCCAGGTCGACGCCGTGGCCGCGTACTTCGCCGACGACCTGCGCACGGGCGAGGACAGCGGGAGCCCGCTCCCCGGCGCCCTCCCGCTGGGCGAACTCGCCGACCGCGCCCACCGGGTGGCGTCCGCCGCGGAGGACAAGGCGGTGGACGACCTGGCGGACGCGGTGGAGCGGGCGAGCCGGCTCATGGGGTAGCGGCGGCGGTCGGTCCGAGGCGGTGTACGGGAAATGAGCGGCGAAGAGTGGTCCCCCGAGTACGCGAAGAGGGTCACCGAGTAAGCCAAGAGGGCCCCGAGTACGTGAAGAGGGCCACCGAGTACGCGAAAAGCGGGCCGCCGAGGTGCTCGGCGGCCCGCTTTTCGCGGTGCTGGGATCAGCTGTTGTTCGTGCCGTTGCCCGACAGGACCGGGATGTCGTCCAGGATGTGCGACAGCGGTTCGTCGCCCTTGGCCTGGGTGGAGTTCTCGACGCACTGCTGGTTCTGCGGGGCCGACAGGACGGGGACGTCCTGGACGGCGATCGGGACGACGCCGACGAGCGAGCCCACGTTGGCCTTCGCGGGCAGGCCGACGCAGGGCTTGTTCAGCGAGCCCTGGATGAGCGCCATCTGCGGGCTCATGCTCCCGTAGGTCGCCGAGTTGCCGAACGACTGCGTGGCGCCGTAGCCGCTGACGGACGTGGTGCCACCGTCGTCGCCGATCGCCAGAGCCTGGGGGGCGGCCGTGGCCGAGATACCGGCGACGGAAGCGGCGATAGCCGCGGTTGCCCACAGCTTCTTCATGTTCATTCCCTTCGGAAAGCGGACTCCTGTTGGGGAGCTGCATGATCATCAACTGGGCAGACCGCCCAAGGGTTGCGGGTAGTGCCCCATTTGGCCCAACGTGGCGGATCGCTCGGCAGGGGTGCTGTCGAGTTTCCGCGGATAGGGCGGGAGCCTTCTCTTCGGCGCGTGACTCGGCACATGAATTGTCACGTAAAGAAGGCGGGCCGGCGGGCCGCCGAGAATTCCGCGGCCCGCCGACGGGAAAAGTGCTACTTGTTGCCGACACCGTTGCCGGACAGGACCGGGATGTCGTCCAGGATGTGCGACAGCGGTTCGTCGCCCTTGGCCTGGGTGGAGTTCTCGACGCACTGCTGGTTCTGCGGGGCCGACAGGACCGGGACGTCCTGGACGGCGATCGGGACGACGCCGACGAGCGAGCCCACGTTGGCCTTCGCGGGCAGGCCGACGCAGGGCTTGTTCAGCGAGCCCTGGATGAGCGCCATCTGCGGGCTCATGTCGCCCGTGGTCGCCGAGTTGCCGAACGACTGCGTGGCACCGACGCCGCTGCTGGACGTCGTGCCACCGTCGTTCCCGGTCGCCAGCGCCTGCGGCGCGGCAGCAGCGGAAGCGCCGACGGCGCAAACGGCGACCGCGGCGGCGGTCATGAACTTCTTGATCACTGGCTGGTTCCATTCTGAAGAAACCCCGTCCACCGGAGCGTTTTGGTTCAACCGCCGCGGACGCCCTTGGTTGCTCCGATTCATCCTGATGGCCCATGGGGCCGATCGGGTGAATCACCGAAACCGTTCCAGGATCACCGGGTTGATACGAGAGTAGGAACATGTGTCTTCATGGAGAAAGGAACCCCGCGCTCTTCTGGGCATTCAAGGGAACCGTTTCTTCTCGCATGGGTGTTCGTGTGCGTCTCGGTGTCCATTCGAAGGCAGGGCGATTCGAGTGAATTCCCAAGCGGCGCACGTTCTTTAGTTTCTTCGGACGGTCCTCCCTCGTTTACAGGCTGCAGGTCGTGGTGCGAGCAGCTCAAGGTGTGCTCGCTCGGTTTCGGCCGTCATAGGGCCATGACTGCAGAGAAAGGAAAACACGTGAAGCACAAGAAGAGCGCTGTTGTTGTCGCCGGCGCGATCATGGCCTTGGGGATGGGCGCCCCGGCCTTCGCGGACGCCGGTGCCGAGGGTGCCGCCGTCGGCTCGCCGGGTGTCCTCTCGGGCAATGTGATCCAGGTTCCCATTCACGTCCCCGTCAACGCGTGCGGCAACACGGTCGACGTCATCGCCCTGCTGAACCCGGCGTTCGGCAACAGCTGCACCAACGGCTGACGCGACAGCACCAGCCTTTCCGGCTGCGTCACGGTCGGCCTTGGGCCACTCTTTCGGCTCCAAGGCCGGCTTTCCTCACTTCGTTTCAAGCAGGAAGACAACGAGATTGCGACAGAACCTGAGTAGGGGAATCGTCATGGCCGCGGCCACGACGAGCATCCTGTCCCTGTACGGCACCCCCGTGTTCGCGGACTCGCACGCGGACGCCAGCGCTACGGACTCGCCCGGCGTCGCGTCGGGCAACAGCGTTCAGGTTCCGGTGCACGTGCCGGTGAACGCCTGCGGCAACACTGTCAACGTGATCGGCGCGCTCAACCCGACCTTCGGGAACTCCTGCATCAACGGCTCGGGTTCGCAGGGCCGCATCTCCGGCTCCACGGCGTCCGGCAGGACCCAGGGCTCGCCCGGCGTTCTGTCGGGCAACCTCGTCCAGGCCCCGGTGGACGTTCCGGTGAACGCGTGCGGCAACACGGTCGACGTCGTCGCCCTGCTGAACCCGGCGTTCGGCAACAGGTGCGGGAACGTGACCGGGGGCACCGTCAACACCCCGCCGGTGACGCCTCCGACCGTCCCGCCGGTGACGCCGCCGGTGACGCCTCCGACACTTCCGCCGGTGACGCCGCCGACTGTTCCTCCGGTGACCCCGCCGACCGTCCCGCCGGTGACGCCTCCGACACTTCCGCCGGTGACGCCGCCGACTGTTCCTCCGGTGACCCCGCCGACCGTCCCGCCGGTGACGCCGCCGACCGTTCCGCCGGTGACGCCTCCCGGCACGACGCCGACGACACCCGCCACCCCCTCGCGGACCGTCCGGGACACGATCGTGCCCGTCTCTCCCTCCGAGAATCCGCCCACCCTGGCGCACACCGGCAGTGAGAACGTGCTCGGGGCCTCGGTCGCCGGCGCCGCGCTGCTGATCGGCGGAGCCATCCTGTACCGACGAGGTCGAGTCGCCTCCCGCCGGTAGTCACGACACTCTGGGTGCCGGACGCTTCGCCGCGACCGGCACCCAATTGTGCTGTCTCCGTTGTCTTCTGCTCCTTGATGTCGGCCTGTACGCGTATGGCCGCGTCCCGCCCGTGCCGATCCCCGGGCGCTGGGACCCGCTCGCCGCCCGGCTCCGCGTGCGGCCGCCGCCGTAACCCTCGTACGAGCGTGGCCGCCATGAAGCGGCCCGGCGCCGAGGACCCGAAGTCCCGGTCGGCGTCCCGAGAACCCGGGGGCTGCGATGAGGTGTTCGGAGTCTGATTCCGGCATCCCCTGGCAAGGAGCCTCGGGCGGCTTTCGACTCCAGGCGCTGACCCACGTTTATCGGTTAAACGTCCTGAATGTATCGGAATGGTGGAGTTCGTGACGATGAGATCACTCCTTTGGAGCCGCAACTCGTGCGTGTGCCGCGCGTTGATTCCAGCACTGGGCATCTCGCCCGGTTGTTGTGACGATTCCAAGGAGCACTTCTTCATGTCGCGTATCGCGAAGGGCCTGGCCCTGACCACCGTTGCCGCCGCTGCCGTGGCGGGCGCCGCCGGTATCGCTGCCGCCGACAGCGGCGCAACCGGCTCGGCCGCCCAGTCCCCTGGCGTCCTGTCGGGCAACGTCGTGCAGGTTCCCATCCACGTTCCGGTCAACGTCTGCGGGAACACCGTGAACGTCGTCGGTCTGCTGAACCCCGCGTTCGGCAACACCTGCGCCAACGGCTGACGCCAGCGCACACCCTTCTACCGGCCGTCTTCCCCAACGGGAGGGCGGCCGGTCCGCGTTGCCCCGATCGAGGGAAGCGGACCCGTTCCCGGCGCGGAGGCGCTCCTGGCGCAGGTGACGTCGTGGGCCGGCACCGGCGGCATCCTCGCCGCGGTCATTGACCTCGCCGACGGTGCCGGGGTCCTGGGCGGTGACCCTGTCCTCCCGGGCGCGGGGAGCGGCGCCTGAGGCGAAGCGGTCGCCGGCGCACCGGAGCGGGTCATTGGTCTGCCGGTACGAACGCACCCAGGCTCATCACCGCCATGAGATCCGCATCGCCCTGGTCGCCACCCGCTGTCGTGCCGGCCATTTCCGGTCGGCGCGACAGCTGCCTTATAGGGGAATGTGACCCGCTGGTCATCGCGGGGTAGGCGTTCGGGCGGGATGCGGAAATCGTCCGGGTGGGGTGCGGGAATCGTCTGTACAGGGTTTCCTTCACGTCCGGGTCTCGTTAGTCAGTCCGGAAAAAGCGGAAATTCCCTCCGGTGGCACGAGTCGCCGAAGAAAGGAGCACGATGAAGTCCCTGAAGGCCGCCGCTGTCGTTGCCGGATCCATGGTCATCGCGGGTGCCGCCGCGCCCGCCTTTGCCGCCGAGGCCTCCGACCTCACGCCCACCAGTCTCAACAGTGCTCTAGAGACCGTCACGAACCACCACTCGCTCAGCCTGAAGGACGTGCAGCCCCTGCAGCATCAGTCCGACGCGCTCGACACAGAGAACAAGAGTTCGGTGCTCAATACCGTGAGCGGCACGACGAAGGCGCTCAACGCGGCCGGTGGCCCTGCGCGGCTCCTCGGTGGACTTCCCCTCCGGAACTGATCGGCTCCCTCCGGAGCCAGTCGGTCTCCTGTGACTGCTCGGCGACGGCGGCGAACTTTGAGATCCCGAACATCGGGGCGAACCGCCGCAGAGTCAGGTTCGTCCGTCGGTACGTGGCGACCGGCAGCACCCGGTCCTCCAGCGGCAGGCTCACAATGAAGCCGAAGTGGGGGAACTCCTGCGTCGGCGCGGATGCCTGCGTCCAGGCCTCGCCGGTCAATTCCCCCCGGCGTCGCCTCCGGTAACGTCATTCTGGTACCCGTGGTCGTTCCGGTGAACGCCTGTGGCCTCAGCGTCGCACGCGGACTGAAAGGGCCGATTCCGTGCCTGCGGAGTCGGCCCTTCGCGTTGTTCGAAGAGCGTCCCTCATTCGTGTGGTCGCCCGTCGGCTGTCGTCCATTCGGGTGAGAAATAGGGCGGGTCCGTTCGGGTGCGTCGATAAGGTTCCGCGGTGACCTCAACCTCAAGCCAAACGCGCCCTTTTCGGGCCGCAGATCTCGGCACGCTCGCCGTCATTGCCTTCAGCGGTGAGGTGCCCGACGGCGACATGCCCTATCTCCTCGCCTACTCCCTGGGCGACGGCGAAGGCGGGCCGGAGGCCGCCACGGTCGCCATCGAGCAACTGCTGCGGAACAACGGTCTGCCCGTCGGCGACTCGCTGCTCGACGCGACCCAGCAGCCGAACCTGCCGCTCACCCTCCTTGTCGAGGCGGGCCAGGCCGTCGTCAAGATGCCGTACCTCAACGCCCAGTGCGTCGTGCCGCCCGAATGGCTCACGGCGGTCGGCGAACGGGGCTACGCCTACTTCCTGTTCGCCACCCACGTCTGGCCCGAGGCCAAGCCCGGCCAGCCGGTCCAGCCGGAGAGCCTGGCCGCCTTCGCGGGTAACGAGGAGATCCTGCTCAGCGCGGCCCACGTACTTCTGCCCGCGCACAGTTTGCGCGGCTGATGACACGGACCGCGGGCGGCGCCGCGAGGGTGCGGACCGCGGGTGGCAGCCGGGCGTTCGCCGTGCTGCTGGTGATCACCGGTGCGGCCGGTCTGCTCGCCGCGTGGGTCATCACGATCGACAAGTTCAAGCTGCTGGAGAACCCGAACTTCGTGCCGGGGTGCAGCCTGAACCCGGTCGTCTCCTGCGGCAACATCATGAAGAGCAAGCAGGCCGCGGCCTTCGGGTTCCCCAATCCGATGCTCGGTCTCGTCGCGTACGGCATCGTGATCTGCGTCGGGATGAGCCTGCTCGCGCGGGCCACCTACCCGCGCTGGTACTGGCTGACCTTCAACGCCGGCACCCTCTTCGGGGTCGGATTCTGCACCTGGCTGCAGTTCCAGTCGCTGTACCGCATCAACGCGCTGTGCCTGTGGTGCTGTCTGGCGTGGGCCGCCACGATCGTCATGTTCTGGTACGTGACGTCATTCAACGTACGGCAGGCATTTCTGCCCGCACCTGGCTGGTTGCGGGGATTCCTCGACGAGTTCACCTGGGTTCTGCCGGTCATGCACATCGGAATCATCGGGATGCTGATCCTGACCCGCTGGTGGAGTTTCTGGATGAGCTGACTATTGGGTCCGTCAGGGGAATCTTGAACTGAAGGCGTTCTCAGGATCGTTACCCGGTACGGACGCAGATCCACCGAATCCTGAAAGGGACCGTACCTGAGATGAAGTCGACCACTCGAGGAACTCTCGCCGCCGTCGTCACCGGCGTCGCGGCTGCGATGGGTGCCGCCGCCGCGACCCCGGCCGTCGCGGCCGAAAGGGTTCCCGTCCCCGTACCTCTGGACGGCGTGGGACGCGCCCTCAACCTGCGGACGCCCGAGATCGCCGGGGAGCTTCCGGTGCCCATGCCGGGCGGACCCGAGGAACCGCGGTACGTCGAGGGCCGACTGCTCCCCGACCAGGCGGTCCCGCGACTGCCGGTCGACGCCGGACTGCCCGGGGCGGGTTTGCGCACGCCCCTTCCGCACCTCCTCGGGGACGGCTTTGATCACCTCGGGGCGGACGCGCCCGCGGCCGATCTGACCACGCTGACGCCCGGGCTGGCCATGGACACCCCGCTCAGCGCACCCAACCCCGACCACTACGGACTGCCGGACCTGAAGTTCCCTCAGGCCGCCGTCCTCGGACCGCTGCTCAAGTCGGCGCCCGGGGCGAACGTCGGCATGGGAGCGGGGGCTTAGTACTCCAGTTGTGCTTCTCCACTTGGCCTGGTCAGCGTGCCCGTCTCGAATCCGGTGGGCCGACGTCCACCAGGGCGATGATGGTGCGGGTTGCGGGCGGTCCGGGGTTTGCAGGTCAGCCGACGGGCGCGCGACCTCCACGTCGTCCGCCACTGCCGGACCCCGCCGAGCGGCGTTTCGAGGCCTCCGGGCGGCCTCGGAGGAAGCGGCTGCTCCGGAAGCCGCGACGGCCGTTCACCCGCCATGGCAGTATCTGGGCTCCATGAGTGCGTCCCCAGAGGTACGGAGCCTGCGCGCGGCGGTGTTCGCCGTGCTGTGCGTGCTGCTTGCCGCCGGGGGGCACTGGCTCGCCACCGGGCAGGCGCCGCCGCTGTGGGCGGACAGTGCCGGGCTTCTCGCCGTCTTCTCGGTCGGCTGGCCGCTGAGTGGACGCGAACGCTCACTCGTCGGGATCGGCGGCGGGATGCTGGCCGCCCAGGCCGGACTGCACCTCGCCTTCGAGGCGGCCGGCCCGCGGATGGCGATGGACATGCACGGCGCGCACATGGCGAACCCACCGGGGCATGCCATCACACCGCACGCCACCGCCGCCCACGTGGTGGCCGCCCTCCTCGCGACCTGGTGGCTGCGGCGCGGTGAAGCCGCCTTCTGGTCCCTGCTGCGACGGGCCGCGACACTCGTACTGGGGCTCGCCGCCTGGTGGCGGGTGCGCGCGGGATGGTCCGCCGTACCGGCCCGGTCGGCCGTCGTACGCCGGACCGCGCGGGAACCCCGGCCGGTTCGGCAGCTGCTGCTGCGCCACGCGGTCTCTCGTCGGGGACCGCCGGCAGGGCTCTCGTACACGCCCTGACCGCATCCACACCAGTACGGAGTTCCTCTGATGTCCCCGATTCGCACCACCCTGCGCCGTGCCGGCGTTGTCGCCGCCCTCACCACGGCCGGTGTCCTGACCGCCGCGAGTGCCGCCTTCGCGCATGTGACGGTCCACCCCGAGAGCTACGCCAAGGGAGCCACGGACGGTGTTCTCACCTTCCGCGTCCCCAACGAGGAGGACACCGCCAGCACCACCAAGGTGCAGGTCTTCCTGCCGACGGACCACCCGGTCCTCGGCGTGCTCGTCACCCCCCAGGAGGGCTGGACGGCGCAGGTGACGACCACGAAGCTCAAGACCCCCGTCAAGACCGACGACGGCACCATCACCGAGGCCGTCTCGGAGATCACCTGGACCGGCGGCCGGATCAGGCACGGCCAGTACCAGGACTTCAACGTCGCCTTCGGTCAGCTGCCCGACGACACCGACCAGTTGAGCTTCAAGACCCTGCAGACCTACTCGGACGGCAATGTCGCCCGCTGGATCGAGGAGGCGAAGAAGGGCGCGGAGGAGCCGGAGAACCCGGCGCCGGTGCTCACCCTGACCGCCGAGGACGCGGAGACCGGTTCCGACGGGACCTCGGACTCGGCGTCGGGCTCCGCCTCGTCCTCGTCCTCGAGCCCGGTCCCGGCCGCCGCGTCCGACTCGACCTCGAGCAGTGACTCCACGGCCCGTGGTCTGGGCATCGCCGGGCTGGTCGTGGGCGTCCTCGGCCTGGCCGCGGCCGGCTTCGCCCTCGCGCGCGGCCGGAACGCCCGCTCCGAGTAAGCGAGCCGCCTCTCACCGCCTCTCACCGGCTTTCACCGGCCGGTGATCAGCCGGTGAGCGGTCGCCGTCCCGCCGACCTCATCCTCCGTCGGCGGGACGGACCGACGCTCCGACCGCCGAACTCCTCGAACACCGCGTGTCCGATGCGAGCTGAGCCCGTCCATGAGCGGGGCGTGAGAAATTTCCGTACCCTCCCATGACGCCTGTTGCCCGGATGCGAGGATGAGCCCGCCATGACTGCTGGGTGGTGTTCTCGCACGCTACGGGCCGCGGTGTTCGCGGTCGTCTGTGTGCTGCTCGCCGCCCTGGGACACGTGACGATGTCCGGCGGCATGGTGCCCTGGTGGGCCCTGGGCGCCTCGGGCGCGGCGATCGGCGGCGCGGGCTGGTGTCTGGCCGGCCGGGAACGCGGACTGCCGCTGATCGTGTCCGCCGTGGTCGGGGCGCAGGCGGTGCTCCACTCGGTGTTCTCGCTCGCGCAGTCGTCGGGTTCGTTGGGAGTGTGGGGCGCGACAGCCGCGGCCTTCACCGGCCACGACATGAGCTCCATGCCCACGGGCCCCATGTCCATGAGTTCCATGCCGATGGACTCGACACGCATGGACGCCATGGACATGGGCTCCTTGGACCACATGGGGCACGCGGCGGACGGCACGTCGTCCTCACTCGGCATGCTCGCCGTCCACCTGCTGGCCGCCCTGCTGTGCGGCCTCTGGCTCGGGCACGGAGAGCGTGCCGCCTTCCGCATCCTGAGGGCTCTCGCCGGCCTGCTGGCCGCCCCGCTGCGGCTGCCGCTCGCGCTGCCCGCGCCGGCAACCCGCCCGCGTCCACGCATCCGCCGCGACCGCACCGCCCGCGTGCCGCGGCAGCTCCTTCTCGTCCACGCGATCACTTCTCGGGGTCCGCCCGCCGGGACCGCTGTCGTCTGAAGACAGCCGGTTCCCCGAGGCCGCCCCAGTGCGCCCCGGGCCTCGGCCGTACGTCCTCGTGCGGCCGTTTCGCTCACCGGACCCTCGGCCCGTCCTCGTGCGCCGGGTCCGGATCCCGGATGACCCGAGAAGGACACCAGGTGACCACTCCTGCCCCGCCCACCTCACGTGACGCGTCGCTGACGGCCTGGGCGCTGGCCGCCCGCGCCGGTGACCGCGACGCCGTCGACCGGTTCGTGCGCGCCCTCCACCGTGACGTACGCCGTTACGTCACCTATCTCGGCGCGGACCCGCAGAGCGCCGACGACCTGGCCCAGGACACCTTCCTGCGCGCCCTCGGCAGCCTGCACCGCTTCGAGGGCCGCTCCTCGGCCCGTACCTGGCTGCTGGCCATCGCGCGCCGGGCCGTCATCGACAGCTTCCGCACCGCGGCGGCCCGGCCCCGGCTGGCCGACTCCGCCGACTGGCAGCTCGCCGCCGAACGCGCACAGCCGCGGGGTCTGCCGGGCTTCGACGACGGCATCGCGCTCGACGAACTGCTGGCCGAACTGCCCGAGGAGCGCCGCGAGGCCTTCGTGCTGACCCAGCTCCTCGGACTGCCGTACGCGGAGGCGGCCCTGGTGAGCGACTGCCCCATAGGCACGGTCCGCTCACGCGTGGCCCGTGCCCGTACCGCTCTGATCGCCTCGCTGTCCGACGCGATGGTCTGACGGGCGCGGCCCGGAAAGGACCGCGGCCCCGGCCGCCCGGGAGGGCGGGCCGGGGCCGCGGCTCACGGAGCCACCGGCTTGCGGTCACTCACTGTTGAGTTGCCAAGGTGCGGTGCTGCTGTGCTCAGTTCTGCGCCGGTGCCTTCTTCTCGCGGAGGAGGAGCATCACCACGCCGCCGATCACGACCAGGCCGACGGCGATGCCCGCGATGACAGAGGTCGCCCCGGAGCCACCGGTCTCGGCGAGGTTGGTGTCCCCGGTGGAGGCGGCGCTCGTCAGGGCCGGGCTCGGCTCACCGACCGTCTGGGTCGTGATGTCGCCGGCGCTGCCCTGTGTCTTGCAGTCGAGCATGCCGGTGAAGTGCTTCTCGAAACCGTTCGGACCCGCGAGCGTGAAGTCGTACGCCTGGTCCTCCTTCAGCGGGACCGTCACCGTCAGGGACTTGCCCGCCGCGACGGTGTGTTCGGCCCCCATCAGCAAGAAGGTGAACGGCGCGTCGCCCGAGACGGCCGCCGTGACGTCCACTCCGCCCTTGGCGCAGTTCGTCGTGGCGGACAGCGCCGGTATCGCACCCTGCTTGGCCCAGATCGCGGTCGCCGTCGCCGAGACCGTCGACTCGCTGGAGCCCGCGAGGATCTGCGTCTGGCTGCGGGTTCCCGAGACGAAGGCCCGGCCGACCGGCACGGTCGTCGACGCCTGCACGGTCAGCGCCGCCGAGCCGTCCGTGGCGTCCTTCGGCACGTCGAAGTAGAGCCGGCTGCCGTTGGTCGCCGAGGTGATCGCCTTGCCGTCCTTGCCGACGACCTTCACCCCGCTGGCGGCCGCGTCCGCGGGCGGCGTCACCGTCACACTGTCCGCGTCGGTGTGCACCGTGATCGGGCCGAGCCGCTCGCCGGCGTGACCGGAGACCGCGGGCGGGTCGAGGGTCAGCGAGGCCTTGGGCTCCGCCATGTTCCGCGCGTTCTTCTGCAGGTAGTCGGCGAGCTTCTCCGCCTGCGGGTCCACGGCGTCCACGTCGGCGCCGTCCGAGTACCGCCAGATGGCCACCTGGGTGCCGGCCGCCGCGTCCTGCTCGGTGAGGCCATGCGCACCGGCCATGTCGGACAGCGCCGCGAGGTCGTTCACCTGCGGGTAGGAGTGCTGCAGGATCCAGCGGATCTTGCCGGCGTCCTTGTTGCCGTTCAGCGAGGTGCCGCTCCAGGAGGCCTCCTGGTACTGGGCGTCGCGCTGGGTCGGGTTGTGGAGGTCGATGCAGTACGTCTGCAGCATGCCGCCGCCGTCGACGGACATCTCGAACAGACCGGCGGACACCTGCTGGTCCACGCCGTTGTCGTGGACCACCGCGGCCCCGTAGGTCTTCAGACCGCCGATGGTCGCGGTCGCGCCGCCCTGACTCTGCGGTGCCTCGTCGGCGACGGCCGCACCGGCGCCGGCCAGCGTCCCCGCGGCGACCAGCCCCGACACCAACGCCGCGGCGGCGAGGCGAGCGGCCCCTCGCCCGCGCGCGGACCACGCAGAGAACGAAGAAAACACAGAATTCCCCTTCGAGCAGGACCCGTTGACATGGGGGGACGGTCCCGCCAGCAGAATCAGAAGCCCCGTGAGCTATGCCCGGCATCCTAAGGACGCGGGCGCACCGCGCTTCCCGGTCCTGCCGTCGGATAACCGATCCGAATCGGAATCGTTATCGGTCGGCGAGCCCATGAGCTGCGCTTATCGACAAATCAATGGGGACTGTCCGGAACGCATTTGTCGATAAGCCGCAGTTCGGTCAGGTCGCCAGGTCAGGGCGATTCCGTACCTGACATCAGGTCACTCCGGCGGGCTCCGGGAGCTGTTGGGAGGCGTCCGGAGTCCGACTTTCCGGCTCCGTCTCCCAGTTGGGCTCGGGCCGGGAGACCGCAGTCGTGTCCCCCTCCTTGCTCGGGCGCCGGAAGGCCGAGGTGCCGCGCGAGAGGTCGTGGCCGATGGCCACCGCGTCGATGTCCGCCGACGTCCAACTCTGTCCTTCGCGCACCTCGGTGCGCACCTTCAACCTGCCCTGGACGACGACCGGATCGCCCACCGACAGCGATGCCCCCACGTTGGTGGCGAGCGCACGGTTCGCCCACACGGTGAAGAAGTTGGTGTGCCCGTCCGTCCAGGCACTCTTCTCGCGGTCCCAGTACCGCGCGGTCACCGCCAGGCGGAACCTCGCCGACGCGCCGTTCGCCAACTCCCGGTACACCGGCTGCGTCGCGACGTTCCCCACCGCGCACACCATCGTCTCGTTCATGTCCGACCCCTCTCTCGTACGAATGCGTCTGCCGCGGCGAGCGCACGCTCCGCGTTCGCATGCGCTGCGATCGCCGCGAGTTCAGACTGCCTTCGTCGGGCCGAGCCCGCTGAGCCCTGTGGGGTACCGGCCGGTTGTGGACAACCGCGTCACCCGATGGGGTGGAGACACATCAGCCCATGGAGTGGTTCCGCGTCATGCGACCGGCGCCGACGCCCCCGTGACCCGCCCGTACTGCTCCCGTACCTCTCGATACCGCAGCAGCTCCGCCGCCACCGGATCGAGTACCCGCGCCCTCCCGCACCCGGCGGCGGCCTCGCGCAGCCGCCGTTCCGCTTCGAGCCCGTACCGTCTGGCTGGTCCGCGCGCCGCCATTCTGCTGCCCCACTCGACGCCCGGGCCTCCGATGATGCCCGCCAGCATCAACAGCACCGGCACCCCGAGGTTCGGCGCCATGAACCCGATGATCTGCCCCAGAAGCCACAGTCCGCCGATGATCTGAAGAATCGTCATCGAGGCCTGGGCGAGCACGGCGGCCGGCCACCAGCCCGGCCGCGGCGGCCGTCCCGCCGGCGTCGTGGCGCGCGTCGCCATCTCGTCCAGCGCCTCCGGCAGCCCCTGCGCACCGCGCACGGCCGCCTCGCGCACCGCCAGCGCCCAGGGCGCTGGCAGATCGCGGGCCGCCCGGTCCGCCACCGTACGCACGGCCTGCTCGACGCGCTGCCGGGCCGTGGCCTCCTCGTCCGCGGGTGCCCGCACCGGCAGCCGGCCCGTCGTCGAGTCCCCCCGGTCCTGGACCCAGCGCCACAGCCGCAGCCAGGGGGTGCCGCACGCGCGGTTGGCGTTGCGGCGCCACGCGCGCTCCGCCGCCTGGCCGGCCGCGGTGGCGCCCACCGCGTCCGCGAGCCGGTCCGCGAACTCGTCGCGTGCCTCCTCGCTGAGCCCCGTGCGCTGCCCGGTCGAGTAGACGGGCCGCAGCCGCATGGCGGCCGCGTCGAGATCGGCCGAAATTCGTCGGCCGGCGGCGCCCCGCTCGGCCAGGAACTGGCTGAGCGACTCGCGCAGTTCGCCGATGCCGTCCCCGGTGAGCGCGGACAGCGCGAGCACGGTCGCGCCCGGTTCGCCGTACTCGCCCAGCGCGATCCCGTCCTCGTCGAGCAGCCGCCGCAGATCGTCGAGGACCTGCTCGGCGGCTTCGCCGGGCAACCGGTCGACCTGGTTGAGGACCACGAAGGTGATCTCCGCGTGGCCCGCCATGGGCCGCAGATAGCGCTCGTGGAGCATGGCGTCCGCGTACTTCTCGGGGTCGACGACCCAGATGACCGCGTCGACGAGCGCCAGGACGCGGTCCACCTGTTCGCGGTGCTGGACGGCCGCGGAGTCGTGGTCGGGCAGGTCCACCAGGACGAGGCCGCGCAGTTGTGCCTCCGCCTCGGGGCTCTGCAGCGGACGCCTGCGCAACCGTCCCGGGATGCCGAGCCGGTCGATGAGGGGCGCCGCGCCGTCGCTCCAGCTGCACGCGATGGGGGCCGCGGTGGTGGGCCTGCGCACGCCCGTCTCCGAAATGGCCACCCCGGCGAGTGCGTTGAAGAGCTGCGACTTGCCGCTGCCGGTGGCCCCGGCGATGGCGACGACGGTGTGCTCACCGGACAGCTTGCGGCGCGCCGCCGCCTCGTCTAGGACCCGGCTGGCTTCGGCGAGCGTCCCGCTGTCCAGCCGGGCGCGCGACAACCCCACCAGCTCACGGAGCGCGTCCAGCCGTGACCTCAGGGGCCCGTCGTACGCGAGCGGTGGCGGCGGGGCCTGTACGACGGCCTTGGTCTCGAGGACCAGGGACGGGGCCGGTGCCTCATGGCCGATGATCGACTCGGACACGCGCCGGGCGATCAGCCCGTCGTCCCAGGCGGTCTCCGGCTCGGTACGGGCGGAGGCGTCGTCGGTCTTCACGCGTGCGTGCCCGGTGTCGTCCTTCACGTGCGCGCGCACGCCGCCGAGCAGGGCGTCGAAGGTGACCTCCTGGGCCGTCTCTGCGCCCTCCGACTCCGACTCCGACTCCGACTCCGTCCCCGCCTCCGGTTCTGCCTCCGCCGCCGTCTTCGCCTCCGCCTCCGGTTCTGCCTCGGCTTCCACCTCGGGCGCCGCCTTCGTCACGTACTCCATAGGAGCCTCCCTGGCGGTGGGCTCGCCGTCCGCGGCGTTCGTGGCGAAGGCCTCTGGAGGGTCGGCCTCGGAACGTGCGCCTTCAGGGCGGCCGTTTTCGGGACTTCCCTGGTCGGACGTGCCGTGGTCGGACGCGCTGTGACTGGACGCGTTGTGACCGGGCACGTCCTGATCGGACTGTCCGGGATCGGACGTGCCGTCTTCGGGTGACTCGTCTCCGGTGTGGTCGGCGTGATCCGTGCGGTCTGTGACGGCAGTCACCGTGGTCACCTCTCCTTCTGCAGTACGGACAGCGCGGCGATGAGTTCGGCCTGGTGCTCTGGATGTACGTCGAGGGCGTCGAGCGGGGCGAGACGGCGCTCGCGCTCGGTGTGCAGGGCCCTGTCGAGGTACTCGGTGAGGAGGCGTCCGCCCCGCTCGCGCAGCCGCAGGGCGCCGTGCGCCCCGAGCCGCTCGGCGAGCCCCTCGCCCGCGTTCCGTGCCCTGTGGCCGCCCAGAAGCGTGGTGGCCACCAGCGCGGCCGCGACCTGGGCGTCCGGCGCCATGCTCTTGTCGAGGCGGCCGACCTCGTCCTCGGCGTACTCCTCGAGGACCCGCCGCCAACGTCTTACGGTCACCCCGATCCGGTGCTCGGCGCTCTCCAGCGTCGGATCGCGGTCCGTCAGCCCAGGCGCCCCCGAGGCCGGTTCGCGCCGCCAGGCGTCGTCCACGCGTTCGTCGGCGGCCGTGACGGCGCACAACAGAAGAGCGGCCAGGCTCTCGACGAGCGAGTCGAGCAGTTCACCCGCCGTGCAGTCGAGCGGGTAGGCGCGCCACCGTTTGAGCGCGTCCCCGGAGAGCACGGCGCCGGTTTGCAGACGCCCCTTCACGCGCGCGTGCTCGCTGTCGTACGCCCCGTCGACGGCGGCGGTGAGCCGCAGCGCGGCCGCGTACTGCGCGGCGGACGCACTGGCCAGCTCCGGCATCCGGGACTTCAGCGAGTCGAGGACTCCTTGGGCCGTACGGGCCATCGCCTCGTGCCGGGCCCCGGGGTCCTGCGTCTGGTGGACGAGCCAGGTGCGCAGTGGCGCGACGGCGGTCGCCGGCAGCAGGCCACCGCCCCACGCGGACTCGGGCAGCTCCGGCACCGTGAAGCGGGGCAAACTGCCCAGCCCGGCCTTGGTGAGCAGGGCGCCGTACTGCCGCGAGACCTCGGACACGACCTGGTGGGGCACCCGGTCGAGAACGGTGACCAGGGTCGCCTTGTGCTCCTTGGCGGTACGCAGCAGATGCCACGGCACGGCGTCGGCGTACCGCGCGGCCGTGGTCACCATGACCCAGATGTCGGCGGCGCAGATCAGTTCGGCGGCGAGTACGCGGTTGTCGGCGACCAGGGAGTCGATGTCGGGCGCGTCGAGGAGGGCGAGACCCCGGGGGAGGGTGTCGGCGGTTTCGATGCGCAGCACCTGTTCCCCGCGTTCCATGAGGGCCTGCAGGTCGTCGCCGGGTTCCTGATGGGGCACCCACGCGCGCGTGAGGTCGGGCAGCACCCGCATTCCGCTGAACCAGTGATGGTCCTCCGGATGGCACACCAGTACCGGTGTCCGGGTCGTCGGCCGCAACACGCCGGCCTCGCTGACCCGGCGTCCCACGAGGGAGTTGACGAGAGTGGACTTCCCCGCCCCCGTCGACCCGCCGATCACGGCGAGAAGCGGTGCTTCGGGTTCCCTCAACCGGGGCACCAAATAGTCGTCTAGTTGTGCGAGCAGTTCGTCGCGGTTGGCACGCGCGCGTGGAGCCCCCGCCAGGGGCAGCGGGAAGCGTGCGGCGGCGACACGGTCGCGCAGGGCGGAGAGTGCGTCGAGCAGCTGAGGCCGTACGTCCAAGGTCACCACATGTGAAGAATGCCCAACTTTGGAGGCTTTCTGAAGCATATGACTATGTCTGCGCGCCGACAGGACACACGGGGCGGAAGGGACGACTGGGGCGCAGGCATAACGAGTGCACAACACCCGATGCGCGAGACGCCAAAAGCGGTGCACGATTCGTACCTGCCTGCGATTATCAGGACCGCTTCACCGAACCTCCACATTGAGCCACGGAGGCGAAGCGCCAGGGACGAGGACCTGGGAGCCCTATCCTTGTCCCCGGCAAGGCCACGGATCAGCCCACGCCCGGGCACCACGACACCGGCCACCACACCCGGCCCCCGTAGCTCAGTGGATAGAGCAGGCGCCTTCTAAGCGCTTGGCCGCAGGTTCGAGTCCTGCCGGGGGCGCCACTGAGAGCCCTCCCATCGGGAGGGCTTTTTGCTGGTCAGGGCGGGTGCCACTCGACACGGAGAAGCCCCGGGCGCTCCCTCGAGGATCAAGGAAAAGCTCCGGGGCTGTCCGGCTGTCACCGGGTTTTCGCGGGTGGCCGTGTCGTACACCCGCCTCCCTGTGGGCGACGTCGAAGACGTGCGGGGGCCCCGGCGCGGTGCGCGTCTCGGCCTCGGCGCGGCCCTTCAGGTCGCGTTCCTCGTGGGTCTCTCCGGTGTCGGTCCACTGCTTGCCGACCTCCGGGGGCGCCGTGTGGATCGGCAGCTCACGCCATTGGTCCCCAGTGTCGGGGCGGGAAGCGTCACGTCTGCCACTCGCATGGCCACGGCTTCCTCCGGTCGCGGATCGCGATCGCCACGCGCGGCGAAGACGTGTACCGCGTCCTACCTGTCGTCTTCGGCCAGGCCGTCCTCGAAGACGAAGAGCGGTTTTGCGCCATGTGCGGGTGCTTCGGCGAACGAGATGGCTTCAGCGAAGCGTTCGAGCGGGAACGGCTCGCCTTGGGGGATGCTCAGCACTTCATCGGCGACGAGACTGCGAACCTCGGACAGTGCGCGCAGCGCATCCGCAGGTGAGGCGGTGCCGAACCAGCGGTTCAGCCAGAAGCCACGGACTGCTTTGGTCTCGTAGATGACCGAGCGTGCCTGCAGCGGGATCGTCAGCGCTGCCGGGTCGGTCTGCCGATGGGTGGAGAGCGCGCCGTAGACCACGACCTCTCCCCCCGGAGCCAACGCCTGGGACACCTGGGCGCCCACATGGCCCGCGACGCAGTCGATGGCCTTGCGCACGCCGGCCGGTCCTGCGATCTCGGCCACACGCTGCAACAGGTCCTCGTCCTCGGTGCAGATGACCTCGTCACCACCAAGCGCCTTGATCTCCTCGACGGCATCGCGCCGCCGCACGACATTGATCGTGCGAATTCCCAGATGTCTGGCCAGCTGAATGACGAGCCGGCCGACGGTGGAGCCCGCGGCCGTCTGCAACAGCCATTCACCCGGCTGTACGTCGAGTTCGCGCGTCACGAGGAGCAGCGCGGTCAACGGGTTGACGGCGAGTTGGCAGGCGCTGGAGTCGCTCAGATGATCGGGGACCGGCAGGAGCCTTCGTGTATCGGCGACAAGGTATTCCTGCCAAGTGCCGGCCACGTGTGGCCCGGGTACCGCCGGGACGGCAACGGCCACCACGCGCTCGCCGATCTTCAGTCCCTCGGTATCCGGGCCCAGGGCCTCGATACGGCCCACGCATTCCATGTGGCCGCCGACAGTGGGGAATTCGGCGGAGAAACCGTAGCGGCCGCGCAGCACGTGCAGATCGCTGGCGTGAATCGGAGTCGCCTTCACGCGGATCAACGCCTGACCGGCCGCTGGTGTGGGAACGGGACGGGATTCCAGCCGCAGGACATCGGCCGGTTCGCCGACCTTTCCGGCTACGAGCGCGCGCATGGATTGTGGCATGGGCATGAGATCTCTCCTTTAGTCGCGCTCGGTGTCGCCTTGTCAGTCATTTTCCAGCCGTTCCAGTAGGTATTCACCTTCTGTGAGCGGCCCCAACGAGCCTGATGAAATAACCGTAGCACGTTCACCTATGTCCCTCCTTGGCTTTGCGGCGATTGCCGTATGTTTGTTCGAGTTGCTGCGTGCGGCTTGCTGCGCCAAGCGATCGTTGCCGTGCCGGTTCCGTGCCGGTTCCGTGCCGGAACGAGGGGATCGCGGACGAGCAACTACCGGCAGGGTGGACCCTGGAGGAGATCCGCGACGTCTCCGGCGACCGGGAGGCCTTGAGGAGTAGCTGGCCAATGCCGGTCAAGAGCTATCGGACGCTCCTGTAAATCGCCGACGCAGGATTGGAGCCGGGGTGAGCTATTCATCACCCTTCCGTTTCCCGTGTTCATGCTTCCCGCGCCGGTGATGGAGGGGCTGTACTGGGGGACTTGGGCGACATTCGAAACGCCGGCACGACGGTGGTTGACCCGCCGTCCGGGCGGGAAGGGCGAGGGGCCACTGCGCGTCCTGAACGGCGGCGACCAGCCACCGAAGCGCCCCCGTCGGCGCCGCCGAGCCGTACGGACGCAGGTCTCCGAACGTTCCTGAAGGATGCGCCGCGTTCGTGACCTTGTCGCGCACCGGGGCCCCGATCCTCCCGCCTCGGAGCCGTTGGACGCGGGGCCGTCCCTCGAGCCGAACGCCGATCAGCGGCGGTTGCGTGCGAAGAGCCCGAATGTGGTGGCAGGAGCGAATCGTTCTCCCAGCGCCTGCAGCACTCCTGACTGCGTCGACCAGTAACGTTGCAGCTCCACATCGTGGAACACCGGTGCCAGGAGTCCCTGCAGGGCCACCTCGTCCACTCCCTGTCGGACGACGTGGTACTCCGACATGTCCGCCTCGTTCGTCTCGTCGTACCGGCCGCGCAGGCGGCGCACCCTGGTGGCCAGGCCGCGGCGCAGTTCGCCCTGACCGAGCCTCCAAAGAAGATAAGCGCCCTGATCCAGATTCATGGAGAGTCCCGACCTGCGTGGGTACCACAAGGGGTCCTGAATGCTGAAGAAAACACCGCCGGGAGCAATACGCTGAATGAGATGTTCGACGGCACCCAGATAGTCCGGGATGTGGTGCAGTACAGAGATGCACACCACGGCGTCGAGCGGCTCCGGGCGGAAGATTTCCTTTCCTTCAGGGTCATGAATGACGGTGACGTGCGGATTGTTCCGGAAACGGTGCCGAAGAACTGCCGCGCTGGGGGCGCTCATCTCCGTCACCTCGACCTTGGCCCCGGCCGCCACCAGATGGTCGGTGAAGGTTCCGTGTCCCGCGCCGACCTCGAGGACCCGGCACCGGCCATTCCGTTCGATGACCTTACCGACCAGGTTGTGCACGCCCGAGATCACTCGCTCGCGGATATGGTGATGGCGAATATGCGGAGAGCCTTTCACATAATCATGGCCATCGCCGTGGGCGCGTTCTTGAAGGTGCCCGATGGTTGGCCTGTTCAAGATTTCCGTCATACGGCGACACTATTCCGGAGGTCTCCTTCATGGCCGGGCCCACGGTGTCCGGGCAGCGCGGTTCACACATCCGGCCGCACGTATTTGGACAACTCGTCCGCGGCACTGGAGGCTCGTGCGGGAGGTCATGAAAAGATCGGCCTTGTACGCCTCGTCACCAGTGCGGGCCGTCGGTCTACGCGTCGCCTCCGCGGCGGGTCGACAGCCGCGCCCAGTACGCGGCGGTGATGGCCACGAACCGGGTGTTGCCCACCGCGTAGCGCAGGAACATGCGGCGCGGCTCCTGGACCAGCCGGTGGAACCATTCGAGGCCGGCACGCCGCATCCACCGTGGTGCCCTGCTGCGGAGTCCCGCCACCACGTCGAAGGATCCGCCGACACCGACCACCAGGGCACAGCCCAGCTCCTCCTGGCGGCGGGCGAGGAAGTACTCCTTGCGTGGACTCGGCACGGCGAGGAACAGGATGTCCGGGCAGGCCTCACGGACGGCGGCCACCACCCGCGCCTCCTCGCTCTCGTTCCAGTAGCCGTCCCGGTGGCCGACGACCTCGACGCCCTGCGCGGCGGCGATGCGCGCGGTCTCCTCGACCACCTTGGCCTCGGCACCCAGGAGGTACACGCGGTATGCGTTGCGTGCGGCGCTGCGCCACAGTGCCAGCATGAAGTCGATGCCCGCCACCCGCTCGGGCAGGGGGCTTCCGAGGAGACGGCCGGCCCACACGACCGACTGCCCGTCCGAGTTGACGAGCGAGCACGAGCGGATGATGCGCGCCAGTTCCGGGTCGTCGTGCGCCTGGACGACCTTGGCGGCGTTCAGCACGACGTGCTGGTGAGGGCCGCCGTCCGCGATCAGCGCCTCGGCGGCCGCCACCGACTCCTTCAGGGTGAGCGGGTGGACGGGCAGTCCGCACACCGTGACCGGCCGGCCCGGCCCTCCCGGCCCTCCCGGCCCTCCCGGTCCGCCCGGCGCGTTCCCGTTCCGCGACGAGGTCGTCCGCATGTCGCACCTCCGTTCCGTCATTGCTGCCGTTCCAGACCCAGGTTCTGCCAGAACCGCACGAACTCCTCCTCGATGCGGTCGGATTCGTACCGCGGCCGCAGTGCGTCCCAGGCCTTCTGCTGACGCTGCCGGATTCCCTCCAGGTCGTCCCCGCACGCCGCGAGGAATCCGGCCACCGAGGCGACCGAAGCCTCGACGGGCTCCACGCACCCCTCACCGAAGAGCTCGGCGCTCCCCGGTGACGGCGTCGCCGCCACGGCGCAGCCCGCCTGGAGCCCTTCCAGCAGGACGAAGGGGAGCCCCTCGACCCAGCGGGCCGGAAGGATGAACGCGTCGACCCCCGACCAGAACGCCAGGACGTCCGACAGGTCGAGGACCCCGAGGTCCTCGTCCACGCACGCCATCCGGGTGAGCGGTACGTCGTGGCGCATCCCTGCGACACGGAACTCGACACCGACGCCCTGCCGCTTCAGCGTCTCGACCGCACCGCAGACGATGTCGAATCCCTTGACCCTGCTCATCGTTCCGATCCAGCCGACGCGCAGCACACGGGAGGAGACCGGCTTCTGCGGGGACGGGACCGCTCGGGGCACCGGATTCCTGAGCACGGTGACCGACGCCGTACGGCAGCCGCTGACGCGCAGCTCGTGCGCGACCGCGTCGCTCAGCACGATCCAGTGGGCTCCGCCCAGCAAGGTCCGCAGCGCGCGGTTCCCGGCGAGCCGGGCGGGCAACTGCGCGCCGTGCAGATGCAGCACCGCGGTGCAGTTGACGACTTTGGCGAGGACGATCAGGAAGACATCACGGAGCAGGGGCAGTCCCCACTGCGAGACCGGCAGATAGACGGCCCTCGGGGCCGTCCCGATCAGCAGATACGCGCCCTTGCTCAGGGCCGCGAGGGTGGCCCAGGCCTTGGCGGGCCAGGACGCCGCGAACCGGTCGGAGCCGACCCGGCTCGCGGAGAGGGAGATGACCGCCGGCACGTGGCAGCGACGCGTCAGCACAGGCGTGAAGAACTCGGCTGCGCGGCCCATTCCGCCCAGACGCGGACTGTGCCTGAAAACAAGGACGGCCGGCGGGGCGGCCTGCCGCAGAAAACGTGGGCGGTTGGGAGGCATTCCCCATTCCTCCAACTGTGGGACGCGGAATTGAAAGATCCGGGAGGAAATTATGAGGAGCCATCGAAGCATTCGGTCGGCGGGGAGGTCCAATACAACACGTCTGGCTGCTCTCTTCATACGATATTCACAGCAGACCATTACGGGCGTGAGGCGCTGACAGAACGGTCGGTCGAGCCCGCGTGATATGAATCGAGTAAGGCGGCGAAAGGAAAGGTGTGAGCATTGGTGTGAGCATTTTCCACGATACTCCACAGTTTTATTCCGTCTTCGCCGCAGTATGTGCCGCAGCGGTTCTCCTGCTGGCCGTCTGTATGAGGGGCGCGGGCTGGCTGCTCTGGGGAACCTGCCTCGTACCGCTGTTCCTGCTGAGCAAGAGTTACGCGACGGTGGGCGTCTCGCCCTTCTACGTCATGGACGTCGTCGCTGTCTTCGCGCTGCTCGCGACCCTGCGGATGTGGGGGCCCCAGGCGTTCTCGGAGAGGCGGTTGCGCTGGTTTCGCGCCGTCGCGGTGGGCCTGGCGGTCATGACGGTCCAGGCGGTGTACCGCGGGGTCGCCGCCGGCTACCCCGACGCCATCAAGGGCGTGATCCTGGGCTTCTACCCGCTCCTCGGATGGTTCGCCGCGACCTGGGTCCTCACCCGGCCCGTCGAGGAAGCCGTCCGCCTGCGATGGGTGCTGTACGTGCCGACCGTCGGGGTCGTCGCGGAACTGTTCCTGGGTACCCCGCTGCCCGCCGCCGCCACGGGTCTCTATCTGGCGATCGCCGGCGCGTTCAGTGTGCAGATGAGGCACCTGGGAAACAGCCGACTGCTCCTGTGGACGCTGGCCGGAGCCGCCCTGATGACCGCCATCGCGAGCAAACGGGGCCCACTCCTGGCCGTTGTCGCGGCCATGGCCGCGACCGCCCTCGCCAGTCGGTCGAGCCGCCGGCGCACCGCCCGCTGGCCGGTGCTGTCCTGGAGCCTGGCCACCCTCGGAGTGATCGCCGTGCTGGGGTTCTCGCTCTCCGGCGATTCCGTCTCCGACATGCCCGTGGTCGGCGGGCTCGCGGCACGGGTGTCACGTTCCCACGACCCGAACACCGAGGCGGGCGCGAACGTCGAACTCCGGATGGAAATGTGGCAGGAGGCCCTGAGGGTGGTGCGGGAAGATCCGCTCCTGGGCGCCGGGGCGGCCCATCCCATCGACGTGATCGGACACGGGGAACACCTGAACGCGCCCCGGGCCGGCCCGCACAACTCGTTCATCGGATACATCTACTACCTGGGCTGGCCCGCGGGGATCGCCATGGCACTGCTGGTCGTCGCGACCCTGCGCCGGACCTGGCGGGCCCGACATCACCTGGCAGCCGCCTCCTGGTTCGGGGCGACGGTGGGCGTCGCCGTCACCGCCTGCACGAACGTCGCCTTCGAGACCACCTACATCGGACTGCCGTCATGGCTGGTGCTGGCCTGTGCCTACGCGTTGGTCGGCGTCCCGGAGGAACGGGAGGCCGCCGACGGGGCCCCGCCCGCGGCCTCGACCAGCCGGGCGGGACGCTCCGTCGTCGGCGCCGGGCGACCGCAGCGCACTTCTCCGATACTGCCCGCCCGTTCCTGATCGGCGAACACACCTCGGGCCGGCCCTCGGAATTCTTCACAAAAACGGTGTCCGCCCGTACCGAATCCCCTGAGCAATACGGCGGCATGAGGGACGCGCGGCCACGACCGTGGGTAATGGAGGGAAATTTTCCTACGCTGTGCTCGGGGGAGATGCGAACCGGCCGCGCGGAAAAGGCGAACGCGGCCCGTCGTCAAATTGCCCGCCTTACCACAGGGAGTGCATGTGACAGCCAGAACGGCGCTCATCACCGGAATCACCGGCCAGGACGGCTCCTATCTCGCCGAGTTGCTCCTGAACAAGGGCTACATCGTCCACGGAATCGTCCGGCGTGCCTCCACGTTCACCACCAGCCGTATCGAGCACCTCTACCAGGATCCGCACGATCCGCAGGCCCGGCTGTTCCTGCACTACGGCGATCTGACGGACGGCAGCAGGGTCACCGGTCTCCTGGAACGCGTACAGCCCGACGAGGTGTACCACCTGGCCGCCCAGTCGCATGTGCGGGTCTCCTTCGACGAGCCCCTGTACACCGCGGACACGACGGCGCTGGGCACCACCCGGCTCCTGGAGGCCGTCCGGACCACCGGTCTGCCCTGCCGCTTCTACCAGGCGTCCAGCTCGGAGATGTTCGGCGCGTCACCCCCGCCGCAGCATGAGGGAACCCCGTTCCACCCGCGCTCCCCGTACGGGGTGGCGAAGGTCTACGCGTACTGGATCACCCGCAACTACCGCGAGGCGTACGGGCTCTACGCGGTCAACGGCATCCTCTTCAACCACGAGTCGCCGCGCCGGGGTCCCACGTTCGTCACCCGCAAGGTCGCCATGGCCGCCGCGCGCATCAAGGCCGGCCTGCAGGACACGCTCTACCTCGGCAACCTCGACGCGCGACGTGACTGGGGCTATGCCGCGGAGTACGTCGAGGCGATGTGGCTGATGCTGCAACAGAAGGAGCCCGTCGACTACGTGATCGCCACGGGCAGCAGTTACAGCGTGCGCGACTTCGTCGAGTGCTCCTTCGCCCACGTCGGACTCGACTGGCGTGAGCACGTGCGCTTCGACGAGCGGTATCTGCGCCCCTCCGAGGTCGACGACCTGGTCGGCGACGCGTCGAAGGCGGCGCATGACCTCGGCTGGCGGCCCACCGTCCGGGCACCCGAGCTGGCACGGCTGATGACGGACGCCGAACTCGACGCGCTGCCGCGCGGCGACGGTGCCGCGGCGGCGACGGTACCCGCGCCGGCCCAGGCCCTGACCGCGCACGGGCGTTAGGCGGGACGGAAGGTGGCACTGCCGCACCCCTCGCACGACCTGAGCCCCGGCGGACAGCCGTCCCCGGTCGCGGCGACGGTTCCCCCGGCGCGCGCTCCCGGCGGACCGGGCGGCGGACCGCGGCCGCGCTTCCTCGGTGCCGTCACCCGGTCGGTCGGCGCGCGGGCGGTGACGCTCCCCGTCACCGCCGTGACCAACCTGGCCCTGGCCCACACCGTGGTCGGCGCGGTGGGGGTGCCCGGCTACGCGCAGTTCGCCCTGGTGGCCACCTTGCCGGCGGTGCTGCCCCTCACGGATCTGGGCGCGGGAGCCGCCATCACGGAGGCCGTGGCCCGCGACACCTCGCACGAACAGCGGCTGGTGCGCGGGACGGTCCTGTCGTCGGCGCGCAACCTGATGTGCGCGGGAGCGGTCATCGCCGTCACGGGGGTGACCCTGGCCCTGCTCGGGATGTGGGACGCGTTGCTGGGGGAGGCGGCGCAGCCGAGCTCCGACCTCACCGTGGCGGTCGCGTCGGTCCTGTTCGGATGCAGCATGCCGCTCGGGCTGAGCAGGTCCGTGCTGCTGGCCGTGAACCGCAACGACATCGCGTTCCTGCTGCAGGGTGCGGGCAGCGTCCTGTTGCTCGCCCTCGTGCTGATCGCCGCAAGCCTGGGCGCTCCCACGGGCGTGTTCGTCTCCGCCGTCTTCCTCTCGCAGTGCCTCGTGAACGCCGCCGGCGGGGTGCTCGCCGGCCGCGTCCTCGGTATGCCGCTGCTGCGCACGACCCTGGGCAGCGTCCGCGCGTCGGCGTGGCAGGACCGGGCGCCCATCGCGCGCCTCGCCCTCCCCATGACCGTCGTCACCGCGGCCACCGCCGTCGCCTACGCCACCGACCGGCTGGTCCTCAGCCACACGGCCGACGCGGCCGCGGTGGCCGGGTATTCGGCCGGTGCCCAGTTCTTCGCGCCGGCGAGCAGCCTGCTGGGCGCGGCCGGGCTGCCGTTGTGGGCCGTGTTCGCCCGGCGGAGGCGCTCGCCCGGCGCACCCAGGCGCGAACTCGCGCGGTTCACCGGCTGCTTCGCGGCGGGCGGCCTCGTCGTGGGCGCCGGCATCGTGGTGCTCGGACCCCTCGCGGGCACCTGGATGATGCACGGGCGGATCCAGGTGGGGACCGGCCTCATGGCCGCGTTCGCCGCGCTGCTGTTCGTGCAGGCGGTCGCCTGCCCGGCCACCATGTGGTCGACGGACGCGGCGGGACTGCGCTTCCAGGCGATCACCTTCAGTCTCATGGCCGCGGTGAACCTCGCCGTGTCCATCCCCCTGGCGCGTCTGGGAGCCGAGGGGCCCGTCATCGGCTCGGTCGCCTCCTACGCCGCGTTCGTGCTCGTACCCACTCTGTTCAGAGCCTTCCGCCCGACATGACGGCGACGCCGTCGGTGAGAAGGCATGAGCGCGCGTTGTCGCGGAGGTTTCCCATGATCAAGCTGATCAAGTCCACCTTTCACCACGAGGCGGAGACCAGGCGTGCCCTGGCCGACTTCATCCTCCAGCAGGACCTGCTGAGCATGAACGGACAGTGCCGCGCGTTCGAGGAGGCCTTCGCGGCCAGACAGGGGCGCCGACACGCTGTGTTCGTGGCCAACGGCAGCGTGGCCAACCTCTTGCTGATCCAGGTGCTGGTGAACCAGGGCCTGCTCCGGCGGGGCGACCGGGTCGGCGTCTCGGCCCTGACCTGGCCGACCAACGTCATGCCGCTGATCCAGCTCGGTCTGGAGCCCGTCGCGGTCGACTGCGCGCTCGACACCCTCAATGTCTCGCCGGAGAACCTGGGCAGGCACGTGTCCGGTCTGCGGGCGCTGTTCCTGACGAACGTCCTCGGGTTCTGCGACGACCTGCCCGCGCTGCGGGCCCTGTGCGAGGACCACGGCGTTCTGCTGCTCGAGGACAACTGCGAGGCCCTGGGTTCCGGCGTGGCGGGCGCCCTGCTCGGCAACTTCTCCCTCGCCTCGACGTTCTCGTTCTTCGTCGGCCACCACCTGTCCACCATCGAGGGCGGGATGGTCTGCACCGACGACGACGACCTGTACGAGCGGCTGGTGATCTCGCGGGCGCACGGCTGGGACCGCAACCTGGCACCGGACAGGCAGCGGAGGCTGCGCACCGAAGCCGCCGTGGACGACTTCCACGCCAAGTACACCTTCTACGACCTGGCGTCGAACTTCCGGCCCACCGAGATCAACGGGTTCATCGGCAACCGGCAGATCCGGTACTGGGACGAGATCGTGGACGCCCGCGCGGCTCACTTCGCACGCTTCCAGCAGGCCATGGCGGGCAACGGGGACTTCCACCAGTTCGACCTGAGCCACATGGACACCGTGTCCAACTTCGCCATGCCGGTGGTGTGCCGGACGCCCGAGCTGGCCGAGAAGTACCGCGCCGAGTTCGAGGCGGCCGGGGTGGAAATCCGTCCGGTCATCGCCGGCGACATCACGCGGCAGCCGTTCTACCGCAGGTACGTCCCCGAAAGCGGGGAACGCCCGGTGGCCCGTCTCGTCCACACGAACGGTTTCTACTTCGGGAACAACCCGGACCTCACCGAGGACGAACTGGCCACGCTGTGCGACCTGTTGGGCGGGTGAGGGGCGTGATGGACGAGCGAGCCCGGATCTACGTGGCCGGTCACACCGGCATGGTCGGTGCCGCCGTCGTCCGACGGCTGCGGAGCGCAGGGTACGACAACCTGGCGCTGCGGACCCGAGCCGAACTCGACCTCACCGATCAGGTGGCCGTACGGGAGTTCATGGCGAGGGAGCGGCCCGCGTACGTCGTCGACTGCGCGGCCAGGGTCGGCGGCATCAAGGCCAACATGACCTTTCCCGCGGAGTTCCTGTACGAGAACCTCCAGATCCAGAACAACCTCATCTGGTCGGCCAAGGAAGCGGAAGTGGGCACGTTCCTCTTTCTCGGCAGCTCGTGCATCTACCCGCGGGGATGCCCGCAGCCGATGCGGGAGGAGTTCTTCATGACGGGGCGTCCGGAACCGACCAACGAGGCGTACGCCTACGCGAAGATCGCCGGGATGAAGCTGTGCGAGTACATCCACGCCGAGTTCGGCAGGAACTTCGTCTCGTGCATGCCGACCAACATCTACGGGGAGGGTGACAACTTCGACCCGGGGACCTCCCATGTGATCCCGGCGCTGGTGCGGCGCATGCATGAGGCCCGCGAGGCCGGTGCGTCCGAGGTGGTGATCTGGGGGACCGGCGACAGCCGCCGGGAGTTCCTGCACGTCGACGACCTGGCCGACGCGGTCCTCTGGCTGCTCCGCCACCACCGCGGGAGCCGGTTCCTCAACGTCGGGACGGGCCAGGACATCTCCGTCCGGGAACTGGCCGAGCGGATCCGGCGCCTGGTCGGCTACGAGGGTTCCCTGGTCTTCGATGCCTCGAAGCCCGACGGCATGCCGAGAAAGCTGCTGGACGTCTCGGCGCTGAACGCGTCCGGTTGGCACCACCGCGTCGAGGTCGACGAGGGTCTGAGACGGACCTACGACTGGTACCTCACCCACGTCGCCCGCGTCCCGGCCAGCATCTAGGAGGAGCGTGCCTCGGTCCGCGGCGCGGTGGAGTCGCGGGCTGTCGTGCCGATCAGGCCCGACTTCGCCGTCGCGCCCCAGGCCTTGCTGACGCCCTGGGCGAGTGGCCACCAGTACGGCTCCAGGCGCAGCGTGGTGCGGCCCAGATAGCGGCGCATGACGCGGCGCCCCTCGTCGTCGGGGCACGGATTGGTCACCGTGAGGGAGGAGGGATGGACCCGGAAGCACCCGAGGACCCGCGGCAGGTACACCATGCCCCCGCCCTGCCGCAGCCGCAGATGCAGGTCGAAGTCCATGGCGTACCGCAACGCCGGATCGAGCATGCCCACCCGCTGGACGGCACTGCGGCGATAGAGGGAACCCGGCTGGCCCACGAAGTTCTGGCCGTACCGGAAGAGCCAGGACGCGAAGGTTCCCGGACGCAGGGTGTAGAGGGTCCGGTCGTCGGCGTCGATGACCGTCAGCCGTCCGTAGGCCATGGCGGCCCCGGGAACCCGGTCCAGCGCCTCGCGGGCCGTGCTCAGGCTGCCCTCGGTGAGCAGGTCGTCGTCGCCCAGCCATGTCAGGTACTCCGTGGTGGCCCCCCGCCACCCCTGGTTGACCGCGTTGCTGAGCCCCCGTTCGTCCTCCACGAGAAACCCGCACCCGTGGCGCTCCGCAGCCCCGCGCAGGGCGTCGGCCGCCCGGGCGGGTCCGACGACGACGGCCTCGACGGGTTCACGCTGGCGCCTGACGGACGCCAGGCACTGTTCCAGGTATTCCGGGCGCTCCCCGTTCGTCGGCACCACCAGCCGGACACTCGGAAAGGTTCGAGAACTCATCGCCTGTGTGCCTCTTCCGCTCGCCCCGCTGCCGATACGCATATGTAGAGCTACACCGGATCGGGCACCTGGCGCCGCCGACACGGCCGGCGCCCGGCAAAACGCCTTCGGTCGGAACAGCGACGGCGTGCTTGCGCCGGAAAGGTGTTACGCCGGTCCATCCTGTCTGGTGCCTTTTCGTTTCCCCGTGAAAAACCCTCGGCCACCTTCACCTGCGGCACGCCCAGGAATTACGGAGAGGATTCCCCCCCTCGTGTTCTCCACTGTCTGCGTCGTCGGCCTCGGCTATATCGGCCTCCCCACCGCCGCCGCCCTCGCCACCCACGGCATCGACGTCGTCGGTGTCGACGTCAACCCCGTCACCGTCGAACTCATCAACGCCGGCCGTGCCCCCTTCGTCGAACCGGATCTGGCGGTGGCCGTCAGTGGGGCCGTGGCCATGGGCCGGCTGCGGGCGACCGGCGCGCCCGAGCCCGCCGACGCCTTCATCATCGCCGTCCCCACCCCGCTCCAGGAGGACCGCACGGCGGACCTGTCGTACGTGCGCGGCGCCGCGGCCTCGGTGGCCGAGGTGCTCAAAGCCGGTGACCTCGTCATCCTCGAGTCGACCTCGCCACCCGGCACCACCGTTGAACTGTCCCGGTGGCTGGGCAAGCATCGGCCCGACCTGACCTTCCCGCACGACGGGGGCGACGCGCCCGACGTGCGGGTCGCCCACTGCCCCGAACGCGTCCTGCCGGGCCGGACGATGATCGAGATCGTGACGAACGACCGTGTCGTCGGCGGCGTGGGCGAAGGCTGCGCCGACCGGGCGCGCACGCTCTACGAGGTGTTCACCAAGGGGGAGTGCCTGCTCACCGACGCCACCACGGCGGAGATGGCGAAGCTCAGCGAGAACGCGTTCCGAGACGTCAACATCGCCTTCGCGAACGAACTGTCCATGGTCTGCGACCACCTCGGCATCGACGCGGGCGACGTCATCGCCCTGGCCAACCGCCACCCGCGGGTCGACATCCTGCGCCCGGGGCCGGGCGTCGGCGGGCACTGCATCGCCATTGATCCCTGGTTCATCGTCGGTACCGCGCCCCGGCAGTCGCGTCTCATCCGACTCGCCCGCGAGGTCAACGACGAGCGGCCCGACTATGTGCTCGGCGAGGTCGTCCGGACGGCCGGCCGGTTCAAGGACCCGGTGATCGCCTGCCTCGGTCTGGCCTTCAAGGCGAACATCGACGACCTCCGGGAGAGCCCCGCCCTGCACATCGTCACACAGCTGGCCGAGCGTCAGCTGGGCCGGCTGCTGGTCGCGGAACCGCACATCAGGGAACTACCGGAGTCACTGGCGCGAACGGGCGTGGCCGAACTCGTCGACGTCACCACCGCGGTGCGGGACGCCGATGTCGTCGTACTGCTCGTGGACCACGATGCCTTCCGCGGTGTCAAACGCACCGCGCTGCGCGGCAAGGCCGTCTTCGACACCCGCGGCATCTGGAGCTGACGCCAGGTCACCCGCGGAGTTTGGCGCGTCGCCGAACTCCGCGGGGCGCCCACACAGGCCCATCCAGTGCCCGATCGCCCGTACGGTACGGTCCGCGGCGCGCCCGTCGCCGTACGGGTTCACCGCCTTCGCCATGGCCGCGTAGGCCCCACGGTCGTGCAGCAGCAGCCGCACCTGCTTCACGATGTGCTCGCGGTCGGTTCCCACCAGGCGGCTGGTTCCGGCCCGGAGGGCCTCCGGACGCTCCGTGGTGTCCCGTATGACCAGCACGGGCTTGCCGAGGCCCGGCCCCTCCTCCTGGACGCCCCCGCTGTCGGTCAGGATGATGTGCGCACGGTTCATCAGCCGGGCGAACGCCCCGTAGGCCAGCGGTTCCGTCAGGCGGATGCTGCCGATGTGGGCGACCTGGGGCAGGATCGCCGCCCGTACGACCGGATTGGGGTGCAGCGGGAGCACGATGAGGAGGTCGGGCTCGGCACGCGCCAGATCGGCGAGGGCACCGCCGATGGACTCCATTCCGCCTCCCCACGACTCCCGGCGATGGGCCGTCACCAGTAAGACCCGGCGGGCCGTGTCGTCGAGGTCGGCCAGGGCCGGGTCCCCGTAGTGCGCCTTGCGCCCGACCGCCCAGAGCAGGGCGTCGATGACCGTGTTCCCGGTGACCACGACGGACGACGGGGGGACGCCGTCCCGCAGCAGGTTGTCCCGCGCGTGAGGGGTGGGCGCCAGATGCAGGGATGCCAGCTGGGTCGCGAGCCGGCGGTTGATCTCCTCGGGGAAGGGCGAGTACCGGTCGCCGGTGCGCAGTCCCGCCTCCAGGTGGACCACGGGGACCTGGCTGTAGAAGGCGGCGAGGGCCCCGGCGAACGCGGTCGTGGTGTCCCCCTGGACCAGCACCGCCTCCGGGCGCTCCCGCCGCAGCAGCGGACACAGCCCGTCGAGGACACGCACGGTGATGTCGGCGAGGGACTGGCGCTCGCTGAGGATGTCCAGATCGTGGTCGGCTCGGACGCCGAACAACGCGTGGACCTGGTCGAGCAGACCGCGGTGCTGGGCGGTCACGGTCACCGTCGGCCGGAATATCGGGGACCGGTGGAGTGCCTCGATGACCGGGGCCATTTTGATGGCCTCCGGTCTCGTTCCGTAGACGACCATCAGTCGCTTCACTCGAATTCTCCTTCCGAGCGGGCACCCGACCGTTGCCGGGGCGGTACCCACCGGTGGCCGTGGTTCCCCGGAGCGAAAGAAGCGCTCGCCGGGCACCAGGGAATCGGTATTGCGCGACAACGCCCATCATGCCGGTGGCATGTTCACCCGGCCGTATGGAGATGTTCGTCCGTCTGGTCCGTTCGGCGGGAGAAGCGCATGTGCCGGTGATTTGCCCTCCCTACAGTGCGCTGGGCCGCGATCCCTCCCCGTAAAGGCAGGAAATGAAAACAGTCCTCCTGTCCCCGCGCACCGGCGCCATCACGGTGGGAGAAATTCCCGCCCCCGAAGCAGCCGCCGGTGTGGTGGTGATCCGCAACGACTGGTCGCTCATCAGCGCGGGTACGGAACGGGCCACCGTCTCGACCGGCGCGCAGAGCCTGCTCGGCAAGGCGCGGCAGCGGCCCGAGCAGGTGGCGCAGGTGCTCGACAGCGTGAAGCGAACGGGCCTCATGGAGACCTACCGGACGGTCCAGGACCGCCTGGACCGTCCGGTGCAGCTCGGGTACTCCTGCGCGGGCACGGTCCTGCGGACGGGCGAGGGCGTCGACGACATCCGCCCCGGGATGCGGGTGGCCGCCGCCGGGGCCCGCTACGCGTCGCACGCGGAGATCGTCGCCGTGCCCCGCAACCTCGTCGTCCCCGTGCCGGACGGCGTGGACACCCAATGGGCCGCCTTCGCCACGGTCGGCGCGATCGCGCTTCAGGGCATCCACCAGGCCGAGGTGGTGCCGGGCTCACGGATCGCCGTCATCGGCCTCGGCCTGGTCGGCCAGATCACGCTCCAACTGCTGCGCGCCTACGGATACGACGGGGTGGGCATCGATCCCGACCCCGCCATGGTGGCGCTCGCCGCGTCGGCGGGTCTCGTGGCCTTCCCGCGGGAGGCGGACGGCCTGCCCGGCGCCGTCTCCCGGCACTGGGCGGGCGCCGACGCGGACGCGGTGCTCATCACCGCCGCCACGTCCAGCTCCGACCCCGTCGAGTTCGCCGGCCTCCTCGCCCGTGACCGCGCCACCGTGGTGGTCGTCGGTGACGTCAACGTCGCACCGCCGCGGTCGTCGTACTACCACAAGGAACTGACGATCCGTTATGCGCGGTCCTATGGCCCCGGCCGGTACGACGCCCGCTTCGAAGAGGACGGCCACCCGTACCCGGAGGGCTATGTCCCATGGACGGAACGGCGCAACCTCGCCGAGGTGCTGCGGCTCCTGGCGACGGGCGCGGTGGACTTCGCCCGGCTCCAACCGCGGGTCTTCCCCGTCGAGGACGCCGCCGGCGCGTACGAGGCGCTGAAGCCGTCGCCCGCCGGACGCAGCGTCGCCCTGCTGCTGCGCTACTCCGCGACCGCGCAGCTCCCGTCCCGGCCGGCTCCGGAGGCGGGCTCCCACACCTGGACCGCCCCCCGCGGCACCTTGCGGCTCGCGGCGATCGGCGCGGGCAACTTCGCCACGAGGACGCTCTTCCCCGAGCTGGAACGGGAACCCGGCGTCGCGTTCTCGTGGGTCGCCGGCGGACGGGGGCTGTCCGCCGCGCACCAGGGCCGGCGGTGGGGTTTTCGCGCCGTGGCCGAGAGCGTCGACAGCGGCCTCGCCTCGGGCGACGCGGACTGCGTGATGGTGCTCAGCCGCCATGACAGCCACGGCCAGTACGCGGCGCGGGTGCTGCGCGGAGGTGCCGCCCTGTACTGCGAGAAACCGCTGGGCCTGACGGAGACGGAGCTGGAGGACGTCGCGGACGCGTGGCTCATCTCCGGCGCCCCGGCGATGGCGGGGTTCAACCGGCGGTTCGCCCCCTCGGTGCGGGACCTTCGCGCCGTGCTCCCCGCCGGCGCGCCGCTCCAGGTCGTCCACCGCGTGTTCGCGGGCCGCCTCCCGGCCGGGCACTGGTACTTCGACCCCCGACAGGGTGGCCGACTGCTCGGCGAGGTGTGCCACTTCATCGATACCGCGGGCTTCCTGATCCCCGGCAGGCCGGTCGACGTGCGGACGGTCGGCGTGGATACGCGGGACCCGGCCGCCGCCCAGAGCTTCACCCTCCAGATCACCTACGACGACGGGTCGGCCGCCTCCATCGTGTACGGGGGGCTGACGCCGCCCGGCGCTCCCAAGGAACTCCTGGAAGTGGCCACCGACCGGGTGGCGGCCAGGATCGACGACTTCCGCTCGCTCACCGTGTGGAAGGACGGCCGGGCGGTCACGACGAAGTACCGAGGCGGGCCGAAGGGGCACGCGGCCGAGATGCACGCCCTCGTCCGCCTCGTCCGGGGCGAGTCCCTCGGCAAGGAGACCACCGCCGCCGCCGACTTCGCCTCGGCGCTGTGGAGTTCCCTCGTCGCCTGCCGCGCGGTCCGCTCGCTCACGGAGGACGACGTCGTGGCGACCGCCCCCCGCACACCGGCTCTGGCCAGGGCACTGGGATGTCCGCAGCCCGGTCCCGGCGCTGTGGGCACCGTACCGAAACCGGGTGGGCAGGCCGCCCACCCGGCCGGTGGTTCCCCCTCGACCGCGGCGGCGCGCTGATGTGCGGCTTCGTCGTCCTGCTGAACCACGCCGCGCGCCAGCTGCCGCCGTCGCAGGGGGACCCGTGCGCGGCGCTCGCGCACCGCGGCCCCGACGCGAGCGGACACCTGGACCTCGGCGGTGGCAGCTGGCACGCGGCGCTGCACTTCCGCCGCCTGGCTGTCGTGGACCTCGATCCGAGGAGCGACCAGCCCTTCGGCTCCCCGAAGCGGGGCGTGCTGGTCTACAACGGCGAGATCTACAACGCCGCACACCTGCGCGAGGTGCTGCGGAAGCGGCAGGTGACGTTCACGACCGAGGGCGACACCGAGGTCCTCTACGAACTGCTGCTGCAGCCGGACGCACCGCGCCTGCTCGACCAGGTGGACGGCATGTTCGCCTTCGCCCTCCTCCTGCCCGACGGCGAGCTGCGCTACGGGCGTGACCGACTGGGCGTCAAACCGCTGTACGTGGCGGTGGACGCGGCGGGCCGCATGGTCGCGCTCGCCAGTGAGATCGAACCGCTGCGCGCCGCCGGACTGACCGGCGGCGCCGACCCGGTCGCGGTGGCGCAGGGCGCCATGTTCCTGTGGACGCCGCCGCCGCGGACCGGCTGGCAGCGCGTGCGTGCCGTACCGGCCGGGACGGTGCTGTCCCGGCGCGCTCCCGTCTATGACACGGCGTCACCCTGGTGGCGGGCCGGTGCCGCGGTGCCCGCCGAGGACATCGGTGCCGCGGTCCGCGCGTCGGTCGCCCGGCAGGTGCGCGCGGACGTGACGGTCGGGCTGTTGCTGAGCGGAGGGCTGGACAGCACCTGGCTGGGTGTGGAGATGAGCAGACAGGGCTTCGCCGGACCCGCCTTCGCCGCCAGGGCGCGCACCACGGCGACCACCTCGGAGCCGTTCGAGGACGACGCCCCCTACGCCGCCCGGGTCGCCCGACGGCTGGGCCTGCCGTTGACGTGGGTCGATCTGGACGTCGATGTGCTGCGCCGGATCCCGGAGCTGGTCACCACCATGGAGCTCCCGTTCGGGGACCCGGCCGCCGTCACCCTCATGCAGCTCTCCCGTGCCGCGTGCGGTGAGGCGACCGTGCTGCTGTCGGGGCTCGGCGTCGAGGAACTGTTCCTCGGCTATGAGCGCTACCAGGCCGTGCTGCTGCTGCAACGGCTTCCCGCGTGGGCACGCCCCGCCCTCGGCGCCACCACCGTGGTCCCCGGCCCCCGGCGCTACCGGGGCCGTGCGGACAAGTTCGGGCGGCTGCTCCAGCTCGGCCCCCGCGACTGGTCGTGGGCGTCTCAGGCGTACTACTCGGGGCGGGAGTGGGCGGCGCTGTCGCCGCTCGTCGGACTGGAGGCGGTCACCGAGCGGCATCGTGAGGTGGCGGGCGGCGTGCTGGACGCGGGCGGGACGCCGCTCTCCGCGCTGGCGGAGTGCGACCGGCGCTTGTTTCTGCCGGGGCTGAACCTGCTGTACGGCGACCGTGCGTCGATGCGGGCGAGCGTCGAGCTGCGGGTGCCGTTCCTGGGGGAGCCGGTGGTGGCCGCCGCCCTCGGCGCCGTCGTGGAGGAGCAGTTGCGGCTGGGCGACGGCAAGGCGCGCTTCCGCGCGGCGGCGGTGGCGTCCGGTGTGCCGGAGTTCGTCGCCAGGCGCCCCAAGACGGGGTTCGGGGCGCCGGTGCGATCGCTGCTGCGTGAACACGGTGGCCGTCTGTGGGCCGAGGTACGGCGCTCCCCGCTGTTCGACGACGTCTTCGACCGGCGGACCGCCGACCGCCTCGTCGCCGCACATGTCCGGGGCCGACG
Source organism: Streptomyces sp. NBC_01450 (assembly GCF_036227505.1). NCBI lineage: Bacteria > Bacillati > Actinomycetota > Actinomycetes > Kitasatosporales > Streptomycetaceae > Streptomyces > Streptomyces sp. NBC_01450. The sequence continues at coordinate 7,305,616 of NZ_CP109480.1, forward strand.
CGACCGGGGGCTCGCCGTGTTCGGGCTGTTCTGCGCGGCCGTGTGGTGGGAGCGAAACGCGACGGGAGGGGCGGGAGGCGCGGGGCGGACCGCGGACGTCCTGTCGGGTTACGAGGCGGCCGTCGTCGGCTGAGCGGCGGCCGGGGCGGCGGGGTGCGGGCCGCCCGGCAGGACGGCGTGGAGGGCGGTCAGCGCGTCCAGGAGGGGAGCGGCGCTCCACCGGGGCGACTCCCACAGGGACCTGTTGCGCGGGGAGCCGCCTGCCCGGGTGTCCGTGCCGAGACCGGGGTAGCGATGCACGACGGCGGCCAGTACGGCCCGGGAGAAGCCGGCCCGGACGAAGCCGTGCTGGGTCGCCCACGCCGTCATCCGTACCGCGGTCGCGTCGTTGTTCGGGTCCCGTCTGCTCCGGCCGTCCGCGAAGTAGCGGGGCAGGGGGCCGTCGAACAGGTGCCGCAGGTAGTGGGCCACTCCCCGTTCGAGGGGGCGTCGGACGTCGACGCCGAGCAGCGTTCCCGCCTGTTCGAGGCGCAGCAGCACGTACCCCGTGTGGAAGCCGTCCACCCAGCCCAGCCGTGGGCCCCGTCCGTAGGGCCACGAGCCGTCGGGGCGCTGCCCGTCCAGGCTCACCTCGACGGCACCGTGGGCGGCGTCGGTCAGGCGGTTCGCCAGCGCGGCGGGCAGCGTCCCGGTGTGGGCCAGGCGGGCGGCGAGCGCGGCACCCATGAGGTTGGCGTTGTGGACGAGGACGTCACTGGCCGGTGTGTAGGTGAAGAACTCGCCGTTGTACAGGTGTTCCAGGAGCCCGCGCGCAAGGGACCGTACCGCCTCGTCGTCGAGCGTCCCGGTGTCCAGACAGCCGTCCGCGCAGAAGGTGGTGGCCACGAGGTTCGGGACGGAGGCGGGGTAGTACGCCCAGCGGGTCTGCACGTCGAACTCGTAGCGCCACAGCCCGGCGTGGCGCCCGGAGAGCTGCTCGGCGGCCGCCGACCGGCCCAGTCGCAGGGCGCGCTCCCGCCACACGGGGGAGGCCGAGAGCCTGGCGCAGGCGCCGGCCGCGGTGCCGACGGCCGTCGCGGTGCGCAGCGGCTGAATGCCCAGGACCGGACGCAGGTCGATCCGGCTGCGTTTGACGGTCTGCAGGAGCGCCTGCCGAAGCACACGGTGCACGGCCAGCCGTCCCAGCGGGCCGGTCAGCCCGTCGTACGGGTCCGGGCCCGCCCAGTCGCGGGCGTCGGCCCACCGGAAGAGCCGGTCCGCCAGGGCGAGTACGTCCGTGGCCTCGTTGGGCGAGCCGGGGAGGCCCGGGGCGCGGCGGTCCGGGCCGAAACGGTCCCGGGGTGAGTGGTCGGTGGGGGTTCCGGTCGGCATGGGCCCTCCAGGAGGATCGCCGGTGCTGGTGGATGTCCGTGGACGTCAGTGGATGTCGTCGGTGCTGTCAGGTGTGCTGTCAGGTGTGGTGTCGGGCGTGCTGTCGGGTGTGGTGGCGGGGCGGGCAGCCGCTCAGTAGGCGCCCCTGCCCGCCACGACGGCCCCCACCGTCCGGCACAGCACCCCGAGGTCCCCCGACGGGGACCAGTTGTCCACGTACCTGAGGTCCAGGGCGACCGTCTCGTCCCAGGAGAGGTCGGAGCGGCCGCTGACCTGCCACAGGCCGGTGAGCCCCGGCTTGACGGCCAGCCGGCGCCGCTCCACCTCGTCGTAACCGGCGGCCTCGTCGGGCAGCGGGGGTCGCGGACCGACCAGGGACATGTGTCCCTGCACCACGTTGAACAGCTGGGGCAGTTCGTCCAGGGAGCAGCGGCGCAGCACCCGTCCGACGCGGGTGATCCGCGGATCACGGCGGATCTTGAACATGCGGCCGTCCTGCTCGTTGGTCCCGGTCAGCTGATACCTCAGCCGCTCCGCGTCGGCGACCATGGTGCGGAACTTGGCCATGGTGAACGGTTTTCCGCCGCGTCCGATGCGCGTCTGCCGATGCACGGCGGGACCGGGGGAGTCCATCCGTACGGCGAGGGCCAGCGCCACGAACACCGGGGCGAGCAGCGCGATCAGCAGCGCCGCGCCCAGCCGGTCCGTCACCGACTTGAACAGCGTCGCGAGCCCCCGCCGCAGGGGCGGGGCCACGGCCAGCATGGTGAGCCCGGCCACGGAGAGGACGCCCACCCGGCGCCCGGCGACCTCGGCCAGACCCGGTACGACCACGAGCGGGCACTCCTCGCCGTGCAGGGCCCACGACAGCCGCCGCAGGCGCGTTCCGTTCATGTACGGTCCCGGCACGACGAGGACCACGTCCGCGTAGAGCCGCCGGGCCGCCTCCAGCACCGGGGCGGAGTCGGCCGACGGGCGTGGCGGTGCCTGTCGGCCGATACGGGTGGCGACCGGGGCCAGTGCGTGCGGGTCCTCGTCGCCGATCGGGCACACCCCGACGACGACGAACTCGTGGTCGGTCCGCTTCGCGAGGTGGCTCACCAGACCGTCGACAGCGTTCGCCTCCCCGATCACCAGGGCCCTGCGGACGGCCCGGCCGGCGCGGCGTCGCGCGACCAGGTGACGGTGGATCAGATTCTGTACGGCGGCGCTCATCGGGGCGCAGGGCACCAGGGCGGCCAGCGCGAGGAGGAACGGGGACTCCTCGCCCGTCGCCGCCCGCACCACGGCGAGCAGGCCGACCAGCACCGGCCAGTCCCGCAGCGCGGGGCCGATGTTGTCGCGTTCACCGAGACGGCGCCCGCTGTAGCGGTCCCGTGCGCCGCGCACGAGAAGCCATGCCGCGGCCGCCACCATCGCGTAGGCCGTGGCATGCGTGCCGCCGGCCAGCGCGAAGGCCAGATACACCGGCACGGCGGCGCAGGTCATGTCGCCGATGACGGCGGCCGGCGCGTACCAGACGGGCTTGCCGGTGCGGCGGCCGATCGGCGGCTGTTCCCGGATGACCTGTGCTTGCCCAGGTCTTGCCACTGGTACGTGGGGCATCGTCTCCCCGAACAGCCACATTCGCCCTCCAAGCGCATCAAAAAAGGACTATTCGAGTGTGAAGGGCTGCCCGGTGAACAGCGGGCCGCGACGCTGGGCTGTGGGCAATTCTCACCCGATGAGCAGAGCGCCTTGCCTCGTGCATATGCGGACGCCGGGCCGGGGGCGAGAGGTCCCCGGGAGGGTACGGAACAGGGAGTCGGGAGGGCATGGAAAGGGCGTCGGGAGGGCGCGGAAAAGGTGTGCGGGGCCGCCCGTCCGTCAGGCCGGGGAGTCAGGTCGGGGACAGCGCGACACGGAACATTCTGGGCCAGAACTTCCCGGTGATCAGGAACTGACGGGTGCCGGGGACCGCCGTGATGCCGTTCAGCGTGGACCCCGGGACGAGTTCGTCGTCGCGCAGCAGGCCCGAGGCGTCGATGCTCGCCGTGACCGCTCCGGAGGCGGGATCGATGCGCACGATCCGGTCGGTGAAGAGCACGTTCGCATACACGGCGGCACCGACGCACTCCAGCTCGTTCAGCTCCGTCACCGGCCGGCCCTCTTCGGTCACGGCGACCTCGCCCGTCTTCGTGAGCGTCCTGGGGTCACGGAACGTCAGCCGTGACGAGCCGTCGCTGGTCACCAGCCGATGCCGGGCCCGATCGAAGCACACGCCCCAGCCGTCGTCCTGGTACGGGACGCGGCGCAGCTCCGCGAGCGTCCTGGCGTCGCGCTCGATGGCGGTCCGGTTCCGCCAGGTGAGCTGCCACAGCGTTCGGCCGAGCACGGTGACGCCCTCGCCGAACAAGGGTGCGGGCAGGGTCGTGCGGACCGTGGGCTTCCTGCCCAAAGGCCCCGCTCGAACCGAGGACCGGCCGGAGATGCCGGTGCCTTCGTAGAGCGTGTCGCCGGCCATCTCGAGTCCCTGGGTGAACGCCCGCGGGTCGTGCGGAAAGGTCTTGAGCACCTTGACCCGCAGGTGCTCGACCCGGTGCGCGGCGACCCGCCGCCCATGCGCGGCCCCGTCTGCCGGATCGTCCGGGGCGCGCTCTCCCGTCGCGCACGACGCGAGCAGCAGCGCACCCACGAGCACGGCCGCCCCCGTACGGCGCGAGCGCTCAGACATGGCAGGAACCGTCCGGTTTCAGCGTGGCTCGCAGGGGTGTCACCAGGTTCTGCGGCAGGAGGACCGGGGCGCGGTCCGCGTGCGGCTCCAGCAGGTGCAGCACCAGCGTGCGGCGGGAGCGGGCGGGCAGCTCCAGGTCCAGCGTGTACACGGAGTGGCCGCGTTCGACGCCGGGCGCGACCTCCGTCGGGCGGCCGTCCAGGGTGGCGTCGGTCAGGGTGGCGCCGACGCCCGCGTAGTACGACACCAGGAGCCGGTTGTCACCCGGCCGGGTGCGGTAGGGCGGGGAGTCCTCCCGCAGCGTGACGTAACCGGGCAGCCCGGAGACCGGGGCCCGGTTGGCCAGGGTCACGGTGACGGTGACCGGGCGGTCGCCGCTGGAGCAGCCGCTCGCCTCCCAGACCAGGTTCCGGTCGAGGTAGTAGTCCAGTTTGGAGCCGGCCGCGTTGTTCACCACCAGCCCCGCGAAGGGACCGGGAGTCTCCGGGAGCGTGCCCGAGTAGGGGCGCGACTCGATGAGGCGTTGCTCCGCCGCGTGCGCGCTCCACACCTTCAGCCGTCCGTCCCGCTGGGCGTCGTTCAGGGCGACGAGCAGGGCGGGCAGCCGGCGCATGTCGTCGGTCGCGGTGATCAGGGGTCCGGCGGCGGCGCGGGCCGCCTCGACGAAGAACGCCTTGCGCCGGGCGACGTCGTCGTACATGGCGTAGCTGGCCCGTTCGGTGAGGTCCACGACGTTGTCGGCGGTGAGCTCGATGCCGCCCACCATGCGGGCCGGGCCGGTGACGCGCAGGAAACGGCTCAACGTGGTGGGGTCGACGGCGAACACACCGTCCACGCGCTCGCCGGTGTGTTCGCGCCACGCCGCGGCCCAGATGCGGGCCGCGTAGGGGAAGTGCGGGCTCATGTTGGAGTTGGCCCAGACGCGGGTGGGCTCGCTGCCCCGGTACCGGGCCGCGAAGTCGGCTCCCAGGTCGAGGTCCGTCTTCGCCGTGGCCATCTCGGTGTTGTTGCCGAACCGCTCGAAGGACAGATGACCCCGGTCGGCCGACAGCACCGCGAAAGCCCCCGGAACGCCCCCGGTACCACGCGCCTCGGCGATGTTCTGGAACGCGAGGAAATAACGCCGTTCCCCTTGGGCGCCGAGCATGGGCGGCAGGACGCGGGCCGCCAGGGAGGCGTCGGTCATCACCGGGCCGAGGCGGTCGATCTGCCGTGCGAGCCCGGCCCGGGCCCGGTCGGCCGCCGGCAGCCAGGTGGACCGGGGCAGCCCGTCCACATCGGCCTGCACCTCGGTCGCGGCGCGGGCGGCCCGGACGACTTCCGGCGCGTGCTTCTGCAGGGTCATGAGGGCCTCGGACATGCCGTCACCGCGGCTGTCCGGCGTGGGCGCCGGCAGGGCTCGCACCATCGGGGACAGCACATCGCCGGCCAGCCGGTCGGCTGCGTACGCGGCCCCGCGCGCGATCCTGACCGGGCCGCCGAGGAAGGGCAGCGTGGCCGCGGGGTACCAGGCCGGGCCGGTGGTGAGGCGATGGGCCCGAGCGGCGTGGGCGGCGGCGGAACGCACCTCCTGTTCCCGTTCCCGGGCGGACGCGGGCACGGCATCGGAGGCGGCGCCGGGCACGGGCGCCACCGACTGCCGCAGCGCGTCGAGGTCCCGCCCGGCCGCGATCAGCTCCGAACGGGCGAGCAGCCCGGTGACACCGATCCAGACGGCGCCGGCCAGGGGAAGCGCCGCGGCGGCCAGCAGGGTGTTCCTGAGCAGACGACGGCGGCCCGGTGCCCCCTCACGGGAGCGGCCGGGCCCGCGCATGCGGAAGGCGCCTCGGCCGGGGCCGGGATGCCGTGGTTCCGCCGTGCCGGTGTCCTGCTCCGTCATGAACTGCGGCGACGGCGCACGGCCAGCATCGTGCCTCCGCCCGCCGCGACCAGCCCCGCCGCGGTGCCGCCCAGCGCCAGGGCCTTTTCACTGCCTGTTTCCGCAAGGTTCGCGCGGTGATGGGGGTGCCCCGAGCCGCCGGGTTCGCTGCCGGGCAGGCCGAGCCTGCCCGGCACGCTGATGCCGACGGAAAGCGTCAGGTTGGGGTGGCGGGCGGTCAGTTTGAGCGTGTGGCTGCCCAGCGTGGTGCGCCTGGGGATGGTCACCTTGCCTGTGACGACTCCTGTCCTGGTCGCCCTGTACCTGCCCAGGACGACTTCTTGCGAGAACAGCGAGGCGGTGACCTCCTGCCTGGCGGCGAAACCGGTGCCGACGAAGGTCAGTGCACCTCCGGCGGGCACCGTGGTGCGGCTGAGGGTGAGGTTCGGGGGCGGTGGCGGGTACTGCGCATGGGCGGTCTGCGCCCCCACGAGCGGTGCCGCGACGAGCACGGCCGCCGATGCCGCCGATGCCAGAGCAGCCCGCCATCCGGGCGATGTCGTCATCTTCTTCACTCTCCTCGACTTCAGTCCGGGCCAAGCCGCAGCGTCGGCCGTGAGCAAGGTATGGGTACCAATACCTAGATACATGGAATAAATGGGATATATATGCACCGACTGGCGTGACGACGGCCAGAAGCCACCGGATGGTGGAGCGCTAGGTTCCCGACGGCCCACGTTCGGCGGGCCGACACAGGGGGTGGCTCCCCCGGTTGGCGCGCGCGAGTCCCTATCGTCGGCTGCGTACATAGGGAACAGAACATTCCATTTCGGGTGGTTCCCTCGGTCCCATGAGGGGTGCAGCTTGGATCTCCACGGATTCCTGAAGGCTCTTGCCGGACGCTGGCCGACCGTCGTGGTCTGTCTCGTTGTCGCGACCGGGGCGGCGCTCGCCGCGACGGGCTTGAGCACACCCGTCTACGAGGCCAGGACCCAGCTCTTCGTCGCCACCCGCACCGGCGACGACACCGCCCAGCTGAACCAGGGGCAGAGCTTCTCGCAGGCGCGCGTCCAGTCGTACGCCGCGATCGTGACCACCCGTCAGGTGACCCGGCCCGTGGTGGAGGAACTGCGACTGCGCACCACTCCGGAGGAACTGGCATCGCGGATCACCGCCGTCGCCCCGCTCAACACCGTGCTCATCGACATCACCGTCCGGGACACCGAGCCCAGGCGCGCGGCGCTCATCGCCAACGCCGTGGCGCAGCGGTTCAGCGCGGTCGTCGAGCGACTGGAGGCGCCCAAGCGCACGCCCGGCTCGGAGCGGTCGGGAAAGAGCCGCCTCACGGGCGACGGTGTCTCGCCCGTCTCCCTGGGCGTCACCCAGGAAGCAGTCGCCCCCGTCGGTCCGGTCTCACCCCGCCCGCTGCTGAACCTGGCCGCGGGAGTGCTCGGCGGCCTGCTGCTCGGTGCCGGACTCGTCGCCCTGCGTGAGACGCTCGACACCACCTTCAAGACCAGCGAGGCGCTGGCCGAGTTCACCACGCTGCCGGGTCTCGGCACCATCCCGTACGACAGGAACGTCCCCAGGCAACCGCTCGTCAGCGCCGACGGGCACTCCCCCCGTGCCGAGGCCTTCCGCAAGTTGCGCACCAACCTGCAGTTCTCGCAGGTCGACGAGGTGCCCCGGATCATCGCGGTGACAAGTTCGGTGCCTGGTGAGGGCAAGACCAACACCGCGGTGAACCTCGCCCTCTCGCTCGCCGAAGCAGGTCTGTCCACCTGCCTCGTGGACGGCGACCTGCGCCGACCATGTGTGGCCTCGGCCTTCGGTCTCGTCCAGGACGCCGGTCTGACCACCGTGCTCATCGGACAGGCCCGCGTCGAGGACGTGATGCAGCAGGCCGGCGGCCGGCTCTCGGTTCTCGCCAGCGGCGCCGTACCGCCGAACCCCACGGAGCTGCTCGGCTCGGCGCGCATGGAAGAGGTACTGCGCCAACTGGCGGACACCTACGAGGTCGTGATCGTCGACACCGCGCCGCTGCTGCCGGTCGCCGACACCCTCGGACTCGCCTCCTTCGCCCAGGGCGCGCTGCTCGTCGTCCGAGCCTCGAAGACCAGCCGGGAACGGGTCCGCACCGCCGCGGAATCGCTGGACCGCGTGAGTGTCCGCGTCCTCGGCACCGTCTTCAACATGGCTCCGGTGCCCCGGGGCGATCGCTACGGCACCTACGGGTCGTACGGCGAGCTGCCCGCCCCTCGTGTGTCGGACCCCCGGAAGGAGACCGCCGCGGCGACACGTCTCGCGGGCGGGAAATGACCCGGGTCCTGTTCGTCTGCACGGGCAACGTGCACCGCTCGGTGCTCGCCGAGCGGCTGCTGGCCGCGAGGCTTCCGCCCGGCTCGGCCGTACGGCCGGAGAGCGCCGGAACGCACGCACGGCCCTGGTCCGGCATGGAGGCCTCCACCAGGGCGGTGCTGGAGGACATGGGCGGTGACGGTTCCGGCTTCGCGGCCCGCCCGCTCACCGCGCGGCTCGTCGCGGGAGCGGCGCTGGTTCTCGGGCTCGCGCACGAACACCGGGAGGCGGCCGTACGGCTCGCGCCGACGGCGCTGCGGCGCTGCTTCACCCTGAAGGAGTTCGTACGTCTCGCTGTGGGGGGAGCCGACGCGGTACGGGGAGGGGAAGCGGGCGGGGAAGGTACGGCGACCACGCACGGCGGCGTACCGGATGGCCAAGTCCCCCGGGCCGTGGACGGTTTCGACCTCGTGGTCGCGGCCGCGGTCGGCCGTCGGGGCGCCGTCCCCCCGGTCCCGCCGGCCGAGGACGAGATCCCGGACCCGTGGGGGAGGCCCCACGCCGTGCTGTACGGGTGCGCCCGCGAGATCGACGGGGCGGTGAGCGCGCTCGCCCGGTTGCTGGACGGCGGAGCGGGCCGGTGAGCCGAAGGCCCGTGCGGAAGGACTCCGAGGATGCTCCGCCCGCGTCACCCGCGCAGATAGGCCAGGACCGCCAGCACCCTGCGATGGGTCGCGTCGGCCGGAGGCAGGTCCAACTTGGCGAGGATGCTGCCGATGTGCTTGCCCACGGCCGCCTCGGAGACCACCAGTTCGCGGGCGATCGCGCCGTTCGACCTGCCCTCCGCGATCAGCGCCAGGACCTCACCTTCGCGCGGGGTGAGCCGCTCCAGCGGGTCGCGGCGCCGGCGCAGCAGTTGTCGTACGACTTCGGGGTCGACGACCGTACCGCCGTCCGCGACCTCGCACAGGGCGTCCACGAACTCCTCGACCTGTCCCACCCGGTCCTTCAGCAGATAGCCGATCCCCGATCCGTCGCCGGTGTCCAGCAGTTCCGAGGCGTACGTCCGCTGGACGTACTGGCTGAGCACCAGGACGGGCAGCGCGGGCCGCTTCTCGCGCAGCCGCACCGCCGCGTGCAGCCCCTCGTCCTGGAACGCCGGGGGCATACGGACGTCCGTCACGACGATGTCGGGTGCGTGCTCCTCGACCGCGGCGACCAGAGCCGGGGCGTCCCCGACGGCCGCGACCACCTCGTGGCCGCAGCGGGTGAGCAGGCCGACGAGGCCCTCCCGCAGGAGCACGCTGTCCTCGGCCAGAACTACGCGGAGAGATCGGTCCGTTCGCAAGGAAACTCCACACGCAACAGGGTCGGTCCGCCCCGCGGACTGGACAAGGAGAGTCTGCCATCGAGCACCGACACCCGGTCCGCGAGTCCGGTCAGCCCGCTGCCGGCCGCGGCGTCCGCGCCCCCGTGGCCGTCGTCGCGCACCTGCAGGAACAGACGCCCGTCACGGTGCTCACCGCTCACCACCGCGCGGCTCGCCCCACTGTGCCTGGCGACGTTGGCGAGGGCCTCGCAGACCACGAAGTACGCGGCGGCCTCGACCGCCTGGGGCAGCCGTCCGGGCAGTTCCAGGCCGTCGGTGTCGACCGGGACCGTGGAGCGGTCCGCGGCGTCCGCGACCGCCGCTTGGAGGCCGTAGTCCGTGAGGACCTTGGGGTGGATGCCGTGGATGAGTTCGCGCAGCTCCGCGAGTGCCCTGCCCGCCTCCTCGTGGGCCGTGGCGAGTTGGTCGGCCAGTGGCCCGGGCGGCGCGTCCAGACGGGCCAGTCCGAGCGTCATCGTCAGGGCCACCAGGCGCTGCTGGGCCCCGTCGTGGAGATCGCGCTCGATGCGCCGCCGCTCCGCCTCGAAGGCGTCCACCAACCGGACGCGTGAACGCGCCAGTTCCGCGACCTTCGCGCCCAAATCGCCCTCGCGCGGCGCGATCAGCACACGCGTCAGTTCCGCCCGGGCACCGGCCGCGACCCCCAGGACATAGGCACCCAGCGCGAGGAGGACGAGCCCCAGCACAGCGGCGGCGAAGGCCGTCGGCCAGGTGGTGACCGTCCACTGCTTGAGCACCTTGGTCTCCCGGTCGTCGCCGGCCGTGGCCATCAGCAGCGGGGTCGCGGCCATGGACAGCGGGGCGAGCAGGGCGACCGTGATCGCGAGCGCGTCGACCGGCCACAGCAGCCCCGCGAAGAGCAGGGCGTACCCCAACTCCCGCCATGTCACCGGCTCCCTCATCCGCGTCGTCAGCCAGCACCACAGGCCCCCTGTCTCGGGCACCCGATGCCGGTCGGGGGCGGGGTCCCGGTCGATCAGGCGGAGCCTGTGCCGCTCCACCCAGGTCACCGGGATGCCGGAGAGGGCCGCGAGGACCAGCAGCGGAAGCCCCACGAGCACGAGGGCGAGGATGCCGCCCGCGGCCGCCGTGATCACGATGCCCACCAGGGCGACGACGCCGGTCAGGACGCCGGTGAGCAGGTACCCGGCCGAACGCCACGGCCACGACGACAGCAGGAAGTCCGGCCTGGGCAGGGCCTGCCAGACATTCCGGGGGTGCGCGGGCGGAGGGTTCGTGGGCCGTTGCCGGGGATGCATGGGCGTCACCGTAGAAGGGCGGCCCCGGGCGGTGCCATCGGGGCAGGGGGCGGATCGGAGGTATGCCTGGCCCTACCCCAAGTCTCGCTTCCGCCGTACCGCGCCGCGGTGCCTCCACACGGTTTCGTGAAGCCATGAACATCGACGCGATCCAGTTGCACTCCGTCAGCAGGCGGTACGGGGCGGGCGACGGTGTGGTGACGGCACTCGACGAGGTCTCGCTCGCCTTCGCCGAGGGAACGTTCACCGCCGTCATGGGCCCCTCCGGCTCGGGCAAGTCGACCCTGCTGCAGTGCGCGGCCGGGCTGGACCGCCCCACGTCGGGGTCGGTCACCGTGGGCGGGACCGATCTGACGAAGCTGAGCGAGACCAGGCTGACCCTCTTGCGACGAGAACGCATCGGCTTCGTCTTCCAGGCGTTCAACCTGCTGCCGTCCCTGACCGCCGAGCAGAACGTGGCGCTGCCCCTGCGGCTCGCGGGCCGCCGCCCCGCCCGGGCCCGGGTGCGCGAGGTGCTCGAACAGGTCGGCCTGGGCGACCGGGCGGGGCACCGGCCGACGGAGCTGTCCGGAGGCCAGCAGCAACGCGTCGCCCTGGCCCGCGCCCTGATCACCCGCCCCGAGGTGCTCTTCGGCGACGAGCCGACAGGTGCCCTCGACTCGCGGACCGGCCGTGAGGTACTGAGCCTGCTGCGCGGCATGGTCGACGGCGGGCGCCAGACGATCATCATGGTCACGCACGATCCGGTGGCCGCCGCGTACGCCGACCGCGTGGTCTTCCTCGTCGACGGACGGGTCGACGGTGAGGTGGCCGGTGCCGGTGCCGAGGACATCGCCGCGCGCATGACCAAACTGGAGGCCCTGCCGTGCTGAGCGTCGCCCTGCGCACCCTGCGCACCCGCTGGGTCACCTTCGCCGGCACGTTCGTCGCACTCTCGCTGGGCGTCGCGCTGATCGCGGTGATGGGACTGGCCCTCGCCTCGTCGCTCAACGCGCCCGCCGGGAAACCCGAACGGTTCGCCGCCGCGCCGGTCGTGGTCAGGGGAGCGGACACCCTGCGCGTGCCCACCTCGATCGGCGTCCGGGTGGACAAGCTCGCCCAGCCGCGTGCCGTGCCCGCCGGGACCGTCGCGAAACTGAGGAAGCTCGGCACGGTCGTCGAGGACCGGTCGTTCGCCGTACGGGCCCGGGGCGGCCCCGGCGACCTGGTGGGCCACCCCTGGTCCACCGCGGCCTTCGCCCCGTACGAGATCGACGCGGGACGCGCGCCCCGGGCGGCCGACGAGGTCGTCCTCAGCGGCGGCTGGGCGAAGCCGGGGGAGCGCGTACGGACCGATCACGGCACGGTACGGGTGGTCGGCACCGTACGGGTGGTCCGCACAGAACGGGTCGGTGGCCTCGCCGCCGGACGTGGCTTCGAGAACGCCGTCTTCTACGTCGACGAGCGCGCCGCCGCGCTGTCGACCGGCAGCGTCCAGCTCGTCGTGGACGCCGACGCGGCGGCCGTGCGCGAGGCGGTACGCGCCGGTACGGGCGTCCGGGTCCTCACCGGTGACGCGCGCCGTTACGCCGACGCCGACCCGGACCGGGACAGCGAGGCGCTCACCGCGATGAACGCCCTGTTCGGCACGGCCGGCGGTGTCACCGGCTTCGTCTCGGTCTTCGTGGTGGCGTCCACCTTCGCCTTCGCGGTCGCCCAGCGGCGCCGGGAGTTCGGGCTGCTGCGCACGGCCGGGGCGACCCCGGGACAGCTCCGCCGAATGGTCTTCGCCGAAGCCCTGGTGGTGGGCGTGCTCGCCTCGGCCACCGGATGCGTGCTCGGCGCGTACGGTGCGCCACGGCTGGCCGCACGGATGGTCGACGGCGGACTCGCACCGAGCTGGTTCACCATCGGCGACGCCACCTGGCCGTACCACTTGGCGTTCTGGACAGGCCTGCTCGTCGCGCTGTGCGGCGTGGTCGCCGCCTCCTGGCGGGCGGGCCGCACGGCCCCCGTCCAGGCGCTGGGCGAGGCCTGTGTGGACACCCGGACGATGACCACGGGCCGCCGGCTGTCCGGCCTGGCCCTGCTGGCGACCGCCGCCGTGACGCTCGTCCTGGCCCTCGTCGCTGACCCGGGCGAACTGCTGCACCGGAAGACCTATGTGAGCCGGCCGATGCTGCTGATCACCGCGGTCGCCCTGCTCGCGCCGGTCGTGGTGCGCCCGCTGACCCGGCTGATCGCCTGGTTTCCGGCCCAACTCCCCGGCGCCGGCGGCATGTTGGTCCGGGAGAACGCCGCCGCCGGTGTGCGCCGCACCGCCGCGATCGCGGCGCCGGTCCTGGTCACCGTCGCCCTGACCGGCTCGCTGCTGGGCGCCACCGCGACCCTGAACGAGGCGAAGGCCGACGAGACGCGCCGGCAGACGTCCGCCGACTTCGTCGTCACCCCGGCGAACGGCGCGGGCTTCGACGCGGCGACACTGCGCGGGCTGCGCCAGGTGTCCGGCGCGAAGGTGTCCGCGACCTCGTCGAGCGCCGTCCACGTTCTGGAGGACGGCGTGTCACTGGTCGAGTCCGAGGCACGCGCGGCGGATCCCGGACCGCTCGCCGCCACCACCCGGCTGCCGCTCGAGGCCGGGAGGACGAGCGACCTCGACGACGACTCGATCATCGTCAACCGGGAATGGCAGCGTCACACCGTGGGGCAGCGGGTGCGGGTGTGGCTCGGCGACGGCACGAGGAAGTCGCTGCGGATCGCCGCGGTGATGACCACGGGCACCGGAAACAACGGCGTGTACGTCACTCCGCGCAACGCCCCGGGCGCGACCGTCGACCGGGTCGACGTCGCCCTCGCCGCCGGTGCCGACGCGCGCGCCGTGGCCGCGGGGCTGCGTGCGGCGGTGCGTACCTCGGGCGGACAGGTCCTCACCAAGGACCAGTGGGTGCAGGCGAGTTACCCCGAGACGAACCGGACGACCCGGCTCGGCCTCCTGCTGGTCCTGGGCATCGCCCTCCTCTACACCGGTATCTCCCTGGCCAACACCATGGTCATGGCGACCTCCGACCGGGTGCGCGACCTGGCCGTGCTGCGCCTGGCCGGAGCCACCCGATGGCAGGTGCTCCGGCTGGTGGGTGCGGAGGCACTGACGGTCGTCACGGTCGGTGGAGTACTGGGACTCCTCGTCGCGGGGGTCAACCTGTCGGGCATGTGGAGCGCCCTGGGTCTGCTGTCGGCCCCGACCACGATCGAGATCCCGTGGACGGCCATCGGTGCGGTCGTCGGCGCCTGCGCGGTGCTGGCCGTCGTCTCGTCCGTCATCCCCGCCGCACTCGCTCTGAGGCGCCGAGCGGTGGAACTGGCGGGCGTCCGGGAGTGAATCCCAGTGGCGCTAGGTGGTCGTCCGTGCGGTGGTCGCGGCGATGGTTTCCAGCGAGCTGATGAGCAGGTCCCACAGACGCTCGGTGTGCAGCTTCGTCGCCACGGAGGTGTTCGCCGGCCCGGAGCCGCCGCGGAAGTCGGTGACCGTCATGCCGTAGGTCGCCGTACCCCGTAGCTCGACCTCGACATGGGCCGGTGTGACCTCCATCAGGCTCGGGTCGATGGCCCGGCCGACCGCGCACGCGTCGTGGATCGTGGCCGTCGCGCCGTGCACCTTGCCGACGGTGGCGTTGTAGTGGTCGAGGAGGTCGACGACGAACCGGGACACGGGCGTGCCCAACGCCCCGATACGGGCCAGCAGTTGCGGTGTGGCGGTGGCCTGGGCGGTCAGGTCGAGGCCGACCATGGTCAGGGGCCAGCCCGCCGAGAAGACGACCGCGGCCGCCTCGGGGTCGGCGTGGATGTTGAACTCGGCCGCCGGTGTGACGTTGCCGCGGGTGTACGACCCGCCCATCAGGACGACCTCCTCGACCAGTGCGGCGATACGGGGTTCCCGGCGCAGCGCCAGCGCGATGTTGGTCAGGGGTGCGGTCGGGACGAGGGTGATCTCACCGGGGTGGGCGAGGACCGTCTCGATGATCAGATCGACGGCGTGCCGGGGGTCGGCCTCCATGGCCGGGGGGATGAAGGCGGGGCCGTCCATCCCGGTGTCGCCGTGGATCTCGGCGGCGAGGGTCTGGTCGCGGACGAGGGGACCGGCGGCACCGGCCGCGACCGGTATGCCGTGCAGGCCCGCCAGGGTGCACACCTGGCGGGCGTTCAGGGTGACCTTCTCGATGGTCTGGTTGCCGGCGACGGTCGTGACGGCGACGATCTCGACGTCGGGGTTCCCCGCCGCGAGCAGGATGGCGATGGCGTCGTCGAGCCCGGGGTCGCAGTCGATGATGATCTTCTTGGGCATGGGCGTCCTTCGGGGTGGGACGGGATGCGGACCGGATCACTGGAAACAGCGTGCGCCAAGCCCACCCTGCCCTTGTCGGCCACACGCCACCCCTGTCGGCCCCACCCCGCCCCTTTCACGCAGGCTCGCCTCATTCACGCAGGCTCGCCTCATTCACGCAGGCTCACCTCATTCGCTCAGGCTCACCTCAGCGGATGCGAGGTCCTCCCCGATGCCTCGTCGATCTCGTCGTGCGCCTTGGTCAACAGCTTCATCGCCAGTTCGTTGAGCGCCCGCGCGCCCGCGACCTCCTCGCCGACTCTCGGCTGATTGGAGTCGGAGGGGTGGCGGCTGGCGTACCCGTGGGCGCGTACCTCGTTCCCGTCGGGGAGCCGAAGGAGAGCGGCGGCGCGGGTGCGGTGGTCGTCCTCCTCGAACTCGATCTCGACGTGCCAGCCGACGGCGGTCATTCCGCGCGCCGCGGCCGGTTGCGACTGTGTCGTCTGTGTCATTGCGATCACCTCCGAGGCGGGCCCCAGCCCCCGGTACGGGCCTCGGCCCCTACTACCAGAGTGTGCTTCTTCGCCCGACTCCGCACGGGATGACGGCCGACATCGACAAGGAGTGACGGAAAGACCACGAACCGCGCCGGAAACGAGGTTGTCGGCTCACCGCGGTGGGGTTTCCAGGATCAGGCGGATCTCCGTCACCTCATAGCCCGCGCGGTCGAAGGCGGCGGCCATCGGAACGTTGACGGTGTCCGTCGTGGCGGTGACGCGGTCGGCGCCCTCGCTCGCGTGGAACCTGGTGATCTCGGCGAGGACTTCGTCGATCAGGCCCTGTCCGCGCTGTTCCGGGACGACACCCAGGTAGCCGACGTTTCGGTGGTAGGGGGTCGCGGAAGGGATGGCCAGGCCCGCCAGAGTTCCGTCCGGGAGTTCGGCGAGGCGCCACCAGGAGCGCTCACCGGGACAGTCGAGGTAGAACTCGATGTCCTCGCGGGCCAATTGCTCGGCGTCCATCGAGCGGAGCTCGTTCCGTGTGTGCTGATCCAGGCTCCCGGCCGACAGCCGGATGAACGCGTCGAGGAACTCCTCGTCCGTACCCTCCCGGAAGATCAGCTTCCCCGCGGGCGCGGGGACCTCGGCGGCCGGTGTCCACTCGTACCGCAGACGCTCGATCTCGCTGCTCAGTCCGGACCTGCGCGCCGCCTCCCTGCGCCAGGCCACCGCGTCGACCAGCACGGGGTCGCTCCGCCAGTCGCGGGGCAGCGAGATGTTGTAAACGGGTAGAGTCCCGAAGGCGGCATGGCCGGCGGCCAGCAGCCCGGAGGCGATGGCGACCGGGTCGACGACGCCGGAGCGTACCTGGAGGCAGTCGAGTGCGATCGGCCGCGCGCTGTCGGCACGGCCCCACCACAGGGCGCGAGCCAGGATCTCCCCGTTCTCGTCCTCGGCGAACCAGATCCACTCGGGGCGGAACTGGTTGCTCGCGAGCTCCTCCCGGATCTTTTCCGCGGTCAGGGCGGGGACGGGACCGTCGGCCGGGTAGGCGGCGGCGCGGTCGAGGTCTGCGGGGTCTGCGGTGGCAGCGCGAAAAAGCATCCGATCATGGTCACACCGTGGGGCCGTACGGGACCACGTCTTTTTTCGACCAGAGCCGACCGGGGCGAGTGTCACGTGGTCTCAGTTGTCGAACCAGTCGAACCAGACGAACCAGACGACGAGGCGGACGTTCTCGGCTCCGTGGCGCTCGGCGAGGGTGCGCATCACCGTCCACACGTCGCCCCAGTCCTCGTCCCGCACCGCCTGTCGGGATGGCTTTCCGGGTCCGGGTCTCGCTGCTCGGCATCAGGTGCGTGTACACGCGGAGCGTGAATCCCGGATCGCTGTGACCGGCGCCGTTCGCGAGTGCCGGCCGAGTGTGGCGTGCGCGGGGAGCTCCCATCCCGTCCGCCATCGACCCAGGCAGAACCGAGCAGTCGCGGCCCAGGGCGTCAAGGTCGTTCGTACAGTGGCGCGCTCCACCTTGACGCCCTGGACCACGCCCGCTCCACGGTGTGTGGGTCGACGGCAGACGGGATGGGAGCTGGGGTGAGTGGTGGGTGGGCGCGAGTGAGATCATCACGTATGGCGTTGATTAAGTACATGACAAAGGCCAGAGATGAGCGATGGTGGATAGAGGGTCTCGGGCTCATGGCCGGAGCGGCCTGGGCTGGCTTCCGCGCTTTGAGTAACGGACGACCGCCACTACTGCGGGTGGGTTTCGGCGTAGCGGCGATCGGCTTCCTGGCTGCAACTGCGGGACTCATCATCGACCGAATTCGGGCAACCAGGCGAGGCCGCAGAGGTTCCACGGATGACACTGCCGCGGGCGAGCAGCAAGAGCCTTGATCGATGCCGGTTCGAGGGGGCCGCGGAGCGTGCCACTTCCGTGCCACAACGGGCGGGGACTCACGGGGAATCGAGGTGCGCCAGGGTGCGTACTTCCCCCACGTCGCCCAAGGCAGGGATTCCCAGGTCAGACCTGTGATCCCCCAACCTCGCTCCCAGAGCGGTGATCGACGGCAGCCGCACGTTCTACCGGTGCGCCGCCAATCAGGAGTAGAAGCCCCGGCCGTACTCCTCGGGCGCGACGGTGAAGTCGTCCGGACGATCGCGGCGCAGTTCCTCATACCGTGCCGCGAACACGTCGATGGCTTCATGAATCGTGCAGCCCAGCGCTTCACGGATCGCCATGATCGCAAACACGATCCGGTGATCGAGGATGTCGCGGTCTACGCTCGCCGGCAGTGCGGTCACGGCTCCTCCGAAGTCGCTGTACAGCAGCGGAGTACAGCAACTGCACAGATCACGGTCAACCGAGTAAGACCCCTGCCACCCTTGCCGAACAACCAATTGCCCCTCAGCGACTGTCGTGCCCATAGTTCGCATCGAGAGGGTCGCAATCCGGTCCGCTCCCTCATGTCACACTCCTGTAGCGCCTGCTGAGAGCGCATCGGACTTGGGGGCAGACATGACGACTCCACGCATTCGGAGAATCGCCGGCCAGATCATGTTCTGTGTCAGCCTGCTCTGGGCCTGTGGGGAGTCGATCTATGGAACCGGCATGTACCGCGTCGCCTCCATCCTGATGCTGATCGTCGGCGGGGTGACGCTTGTCGGCACGGCCCTCGATCACATCCGTCCCCGGCCGAAACGTCGCAGAGCGCGCGAGCAGGATGCCGGGAACTGAACACCCGCCCCGCCTGCCCGCCGTGTGCCCGCCTGAGGGAGGCCCTGAGACGGCGGTACAGCAGCGAAGTACAGCAACCACAGCGACCAGTACCGTCCCGTAGCGTCCCTGTAGACCCGATGCGCGGCCTGTATGACCGTCACTGACCGATCTATCTAGAGCTACGGATCAGACGTTGTCCCTGGCCAGTAGCTCTTCCTTCCGCCGGCGGGCGTAGCCCTCCAAGTCCTGCTTGATGGTCATGACGTCCTCGACACTTATTCGGATAGGCCCGCAGTGCAGGGCATCGCAGGAGCGGGGAAAGCTGCCGTCGATGAGGGAGACGCCGCTGAGTACGATGCCCGCCACCTCATCAACCGCAGTGCATAGCACCGGATGGAACGAGCAGTCTTCGTAGATGTTGCCCACCTGGATGCCGTTCGGGTTACCGGGGTCTGGTGTCTCGCTCATGGGAGCACCGTCTCAGTTTCCGTCTTATTCAGCGACGGTCAGGACCGTTCGGGAAGGGCCGGAAGCGAGAAGCCACCCGCCGATCATCCGCACGCGAACGCAGTTGAACCAGCCCGAACAAGACTCTGAGCAGGACCAACAGACTTGGAAAGCGTGCACCTGCCATCGGCAGGGGACGGAGTCGGTGCGCGGTCGGCGCTGGCAGGTCACTGCTTGGCCATCGACGAAGCCCAGTCGCCGGTTAGGTCCCGGACGAGTCTCCGAGCCGCCCCCAGGCAGACCAGGGATGCAGCCATTCCCTCCAGAGCTGGAACCCCCGGAAGCCGACCGCGCGCTTGAGACCATATACGCAGGCACTGACAACCGAACTGCCAGCTCAGGGGCTTGATCCGTTATACGGATTAGGCCGCTGAGTGGTTCTCGGGGCAGTGGGTCAGCTGATTTGCGAAGCGGGTTGGCTCTCCAGCAGTGCTTCCACCGTCAGGGTTCCTGCCAACGTGCCGGTCAGCCATTCCGCGAGGTCGATGCCCTGGGGCCAGTGCTCTCCTTCATGGGTGCACCACATGGCGCCCGCAGGATCGCGGAAGTCGACCAGCGACCAGATGGTGCAGCCCCAGTCGTAGATCAGCACCAGGCCGGCGGGGATGCGGCCGGACGGATCCGGGCCGTCCTGGTACAGCTCGGCGATGTCCCAGAAGTTGCCCTGCGCAGGTCCTTCGCTCACTCCCAGGATTCCTTCGGCCGGTCCGAAGCCGCCGTTGGCCACTTCGAGGTACAGGCGTCGCAGGAGGGGAGGCAGGGGGAACCCGATGATCTCTTCCGCTTCGGAGACAGCCTCCGGTGTCGCGGGTGGTGGCAAGGTCCCCGCCCGGGCTACGGTCCTCAACGCCTCGACAACCTCATCGTCAGTCACCGGCTCAGCCTCTCAACCCGGTGCGGTGGAAGCCATGCCTTCGAGGGCTGGAGTCGAACGGTCACTCGCCGCTGTGGGCCGACACCGATCGCTGGGCCGTCCCTGGGCCGTGCGAGGTCGCTCGACAGTGACCGGCGGCGACAACCAGTGACAGGACAGCTACCAGGGCAGTCGACGAAGGGCCAGGTCACGGCCCCCTGACCGAACGGGTTTCCTTCGAGGGGTAGCCGTCAGGCAAGATGGGGTGTATCTGCCCACTGCCGATTTCAAGCGTCCGGACGGTTTCTCTTGGCTGAGTTCATTTACACCATGCGCAAGACGCGCAAGGCGCACGGCGACAAGGTGATTCTCGACGACGTCACCCTGAGCTTCATCCCGGGTGCGAAGATCGGTGTGGTCGGTCCCAACGGTGCCGGTAAGTCCACCGTTCTCAAGATCATGGCGGGCCTTGAGCAGCCCTCCAACGGTGACGCGTTCCTGTCGCCGGGCTTCAGCGTCGGCATCCTCATGCAGGAGCCGCAGCTGGACGAGTCCAAGACGGTGCTGGAGAACGTCCAGGACGGTGCCGCCGAGCTGATGGGCAAGCTCAACCGCTTCAACGAGGTCGCCGAGCTGATGGCGACCGACTACTCCGACGCGCTCATGGAGGAGATGGGGAAGCTCCAGGACGACCTGGACCACTCCAACGCCTGGGACCTCGACGCGCAGCTCGAGCAGGCCATGGACGCGTTGGGCTGCCCGCCCGGCGACTGGCCGGTCACCAACCTCTCCGGTGGCGAGAAGCGCCGCGTGGCGCTCTGCAAGCTGCTGATCGAGGCTCCGGACCTGCTCCTTCTCGACGAGCCCACCAACCACCTCGACGCCGAGTCGGTGAACTGGCTGGAGCAGCACCTCACCAAGTACGCGGGCGCCGTCGTCGCCGTCACTCACGACCGGTACTTCCTGAACAACGTCGCCGAGTGGATCCTCGAACTGGACCGCGGCCGCGCGATTCCCTACGAGGGCAACTACTCCACGTACCTCGACAAGAAGGCCTCCCGCCTCAAGGTCGAGGGCCGCAAGGACGAGAAGCGCGCCAAGCGGCTCAAGGAAGAGCTGGAGTGGGTCCGGTCCAACGCCAAGGGCCGTCAGACCAAGTCCAAGGCCCGCCTCGCCCGTTACGAGGAGATGGCGGCCGAGGCCGACAAGATGCGGAAGCTGGACTTCGAGGAGATCCAGATCCCGCCGGGCCCGCGGCTGGGATCCATCGTCGTCGAGGTCCAGAACCTTTCCAAGGGGTTCGGCGACAAGGTCCTCATCGACGACCTGTCCTTCACCCTGCCGCGCAACGGCATCGTGGGCGTCATCGGCCCGAACGGGGCGGGCAAGACCACGCTGTTCAAGATGATCCAGGGCCTGGAGACGCCGGACTCCGGCGCGATCAAGGTCGGCGACACGGTCAAGATCAGTTACGTCGACCAGAGCCGCGCCAACATCGACCCCAAGAAGACGCTGTGGGCCGTCGTCTCCGACGAGCTCGACTACATCAACGTCGGTCAGGTCGAGATGCCGTCGCGGGCCTACGTGTCCGCCTTCGGCTTCAAGGGCCCGGACCAGCAGAAGCCCGCGGGTGTCCTCTCCGGTGGTGAGCGCAACCGGCTGAACCTGGCGCTGACCCTCAAGGAGGGCGGCAACCTGCTGCTCCTCGACGAGCCCACCAACGACCTCGACGTCGAGACCCTGTCGTCGCTCGAGAACGCGCTGCTGGAGTTCCCCGGTGCGGCCGTAGTCATCTCCCACGACCGCTGGTTCCTGGACCGGGTCGCGACGCACATCCTCGCGTACGAGGGTGAGTCGAGGTGGTACTGGTTCGAGGGCAACTTCGAGTCGTACGAGAAGAACAAGGTCGAGCGTCTCGGTGCGGACGCCGCGCGCCCCCACCGCGCCACCTACAAGAAGCTGACCCGGGGCTGATCGATCTTGCGGCACATCTACCGCTGCCCGCTGCGCTGGGCGGACATGGACGCGTACGGCCACGTCAACAACGTGGTTTTCCTCCGGTACCTGGAGGAAGCCCGTATCGACTTCCTGTTCCGCCCGGAGAAGGACTTCAAGCAGGGGTCCGTGGTGGCGCGCCACGAGATCGACTACAAGCGGCAGTTGGTCCACCGGCACACGCCGGTGGACATCGAGCTGTGGGTGACGCAGATACGAGCCGCGTCGTTCACGATCGCCTACGAGGTCAAGGATCCGGACCAGGTCTATGTCACGGCCTCGACGGTGATCGTGCCGTTCGACTTCGAGACGCAGCGCCCGCGCCGGATCACGGCCGAGGAACGGGAGTTCCTGGAGTCGTACCGGGACGACGTGGACGAGGCCGTCGCGGCATGACCGTGACCGCGCTGCACCTCGCCGACGACGGGGAGGCGGCGGACCTCGCCGCCTTCCTGGCCCGGCTGATCCACTACGACCGCGCCGCCGCCGTACGCCTCCAGGCGTACGGCACCGCGCTCGCGGTCTTCGGCCGGCCGCCGTCGTTCGAGGTCCTCGCGATCCGCACGGCGCGGCTCGCCAAGCCGTACGAGAACGGGCTCGACGTCACGCTCGACGTGACCGTCTCCGCCGGTGAACTCCTCGAGTCCATCGACGAGTCGGCGGCCACCGTGGGTGTTCCGGAGGCCGTCACCGGGCCGCCGTGGGCCGGGGTCCTCCCGCCCCGCGGAGGCTGGCGGCCGGAGCCGGGACTGCCCGGACCGGACGCCGTACGCGCGATGGTCGCCACCGCGGTCGCCGAATTCCGGTCCCGTACGCAGGAATTGGCGCCCGAGGCCCGTACCCGCGCCGAACTCGACCGCATCGGACGGGAGATCTGGTCCCGGCCGATCGGAGACACCGGACTTCCGGTGCGGGCCGCGCATGCGGCGCAGTCGCTCGGGTTCCTGCGCCCGGTGCGTCAGGCCGACCCGGGCGAGAGCCCGTTGGGGCTGTACTCGTCCGGGGCGTGGTTGCGGCTTCGTACGCCCTACGGATCGATCGCCGTGCGCAGGGCGGGACTCGGGGCGCTGGACGTCAGCGTCCGCTGATCTCAGCCTGCCGTGTTGATCATCGACGCGGCCGCGTACGTCAGGTAGTTCCACAGCGTGTGCTCGTGCTCCTCGGAGAGGCCGAGCTCGTCGACGGCCACCCGCATGTGCGCGAGCCAGGCGTCGTGCGCCGCCTGATCGACGGCGAACGGGGCGTGACGCATCCGCAGCCGAGGGTGACCGCGGTTGTCGCTGTAGGTCGTCGGGCCGCCCCAGTACTGGATCAGGAACAGGGTGAAGCGCTCCTCGGCCGGGCCCAGGTCCTCCTCGGGGTACATGGCCTTGAGCAGCGGGTCCTCGGCCACTCCCTCGTAGAAACGATGCACGAGGCGCCGGAAGGTCTCCTCGCCGCCGACCTGCTCGTAGAAGGTCTGCTCCTGAAGCGTGCCGCGCCGGATCTCTTTCACCTCACCATGGTCTCAGACCGGGTGACCGAGGACGCAAGGCTTAGGACCAGCGACCCAGCGACGCGGCGGCCCCGGCGGCCCTGGCGACCCGGCGATCCGGCGGGTGAGGCACTCGCCTCGCGGCCCGTCCCGCCGCACAGTGGAGGTATGAGCGCCCACGCTCTCGACCACGACCACGACCACGACCACGACCTCGACAACCTCGCCACGCTGGCGCGGGCCGCCCTGGTGCGCGAGATCGACCGGAGCGGCGCCTGGGCCGCCGACCCGGTGTGGCGGGCGGCGTTCGAGGAGGTCCCGCGCCACCTCTTCGTGCCGTACTACTACGTGGGTGCCGTGGGCGGCTTCGAGCGCGTGTGGGGCGAGGACCCCGACCCGCGCAGCCGGGAGCACTGGGTGCGCGGCGCCTACGCGGACGCTCCGCTGGCCACCCGGGTGCGCGACGGCGAGCTGGTCTCCTCCAGCAGCCAGCCGTCGCTGATGGCGATGATGCTGACCGCGCTGGAGGTACGGGAGGGGGACGCCGTCCTGGAGATCGGCGCCGGCACCGGGTACAACGCGGCGCTGCTCGCCCACCGTCTCGGCGATCGTCTGGTGACCACGATCGACCTCGACCCGGAGATCACCGAGTCCGCGCGCCGGCACCTGGCCACCGCCGGGTACCACCCGACCGTCGTCACCGGAGACGGCGCTCGCGGGGTTCCCGAGCGGGCTCCCTTCGACCGGATCATCGCGACCTGCACGCTGACCTCGATCCCGCGACCGTGGCTCGCCCAGTGCCGTCCTGGCGCCCGCGTCCTGGCACCGCTGGCCACCGGCCTGATCGCGCTGCGGGTCCGGGACGCCACGCACGCCGAGGGGCGCTTCCTGCACACGCCCGCCTATTTCGTGCCCCTGCGCGGCGCGAGCCGGGCCGAGGAACTGGAGCCGCAGCACCTGGGCGAGCTGCCGCGCCGGGTCCGCGGCGACGAGCTGCTCCGGTTCCTGCTGACCCTCGCGGCGCGCAGCCTCGCCCCGTACGAGGCGTACGAGCTCTGGGAGCGCGAGAACCGGCCCGTGCGCGAGCGGTACGGGGTCACGGTCGACGGCGCGGACGCCTGGGCGTGGCTGGACGACCCCGAGGGGCCGTACGCCTGGCCGCTGCCGTGACCCCTGCCGCGGGCTCCGCCGTCAGCCTCGCCTGATGGTGATCGTCGTCCAGGCGCCGACGTGCACCCGGTCGCCGTCCTGGAGCGGGACCGGCACGAAGGGCTGGATGGGCTCCTCGCCGCCGTTGACCGTGGTGCCGTTGGTCGAGTTCTGGTCGACGACCGCCCAGCTGCCGTCGGGCTGCTGGACCAGGACCGCGTGCTGGTGCGAGACGCCGGGGTCCTCGGGGGGCACCGAGAGGTCGATGTCCGGGGTGTCGCCGGTGGAGTGCCGACGGCGGCCGATCGTCAACTGGTTGCCGGTGAGGGGGCGCTGCTGCTCCGGGGAGTACGCGGGCAGGTTCAGGCCCGCGGCCTCGGGGCCGGAGCGCTGCATCATCGCCATGAAGTACTCGCGGTCGGGACCGATCGTCGCGCTCCAGGACAGCGACTGCCGCTGCTGCTGGTAGGCGGGGCCGGGGCCGGGCGGGGCCTGGGTCGAGCCGGGCTGCGGATAGCCGTAGCCGCCGCCCTGACCCATACCGGGACCACCGGGACCACCGGGACCACCGGGACCACCGGGGCGGCCGCCAGGACCACCGGGACCACCGGGCGAACCACCCGGCGGGGAGATCACCCAGTCGTCGTCACCGCCGCCGAAGGACGGGCCCGAGGACTGCGGACCGCCGGGCCCGGGCTGGCCCTGCTGCGGGAACGCGGGCGCGGCCGGCTGCTGGGTGAACGCCTGCGGGACGCCAGGTCCACCAGGTCCACCAGGTCCACCAGGCCCACCGGGCGTGGGCCCGGGCGGCGGCGGAACCGGACGGGACGGATCCGCGCCGAAGCCGCCGGGACCACCAGGACCGCCGGGGCCACCCGGGCCGCCCGGACGGGACGGATCACCGCGGAAGCCCGACGGATCCTGCCCGTAGGGCGGAATCGGTTCCGCGGGGCGGTTCATCTGCGAGGGCCGCGAGCTCTGGTACTCGAAGGGATCGTGACCGGGACCGTGACCGGGACCGGCGCCGGTCCCGCCCGGCTGCCCCTGCGGGGGCTGCTGGAAGCGCAGCGCCGGATTGGGCAGCCCGGGTGCGGGCGACTGCGGACGCGGCGCCGCCGGGGTGTACGAGGTCGCCGTGTTCGTCAGGAAGTTCCACCGGCACTCCTCGCAGAACGGCGCACCGCCCTCACGGGGCGTACGGCACTGCGGGCAGAGCTCCGGCTCGTGTTGGGGCACGGAGGACAGGTGTGGGCGCCCGCCTCCGGCCCCGGGGCCACCGGGGCCGGAGGGCGGGGGTGAGCCGGGCGGCGGATAGCCGTAACCGGCGGGGGGCGGCGGTGGAGGGGGCGGAGGCACGGCACCGGCCATGCGGTGACCGCAGACCTCGCACCAGTCGTCGGAACCCGACTGGTGTCCGTTCGGGCAGGTCGGCATGTCGGCGCTTCCCCCTCTCCTTTTCCGGCCGTTGTGACCGGGTTTCTCCAGTTCCCAGCGGGAACCGGGCTCGCTACTTCTTTACACGAACAGTCTTTGTGGACCGCGTCTCAAGGGTCATTTCGTCGGCCTCTTCGACCCTTGCCTTCAATCGCACAGTACCTGCCGCGGCGTCGACCACGTCCACCACCTTCGCAAGCAGTTTCGCAGTATCGGCGTTGCCCGACACGCTCGCGAGCTGAACGGCCCGGCCCAGCTTGGCCGTCGCTCCGTCGACATCCCCCGATTTGCGCAGATCCAGTCCTTGCTGGATGACTTGCGCCAGTTCCGCCTGTCCTGTGTAGTGCGCGACCTGGGCGTTGATCCTCGTCGAGGCCACCATGTCGTCGGTCCACACCGCCTTGACGAGCCCCTGCCCGCCGAGGTTGTGCACGCCTCCGTCGGCCCCCGGTATGACGAGCGACACCCGGGCGGCCAGCATCTCCTGGCCCACTCCGGCCGTGGGGACCTCGACGCACACGTGGTAGTCGCGTGACTCGTCGCCCCAGGACCCGGTGGGGTAGTCGCCGGCGCGTGGGCCCGCCTCGGTGCGACGGTCGGTCAGCTCCTCGACCGTGGGGGCCACTTGCTTGACGAACTTGATCTCGGTCCCCACGGGCGTCCACAGGCGCAGCGCGACGTCCGCGACCTCCTTGCCCATGGCCGTCTCCATCATCTGCGTGAAGTCGGCGGACAGGGCGGCCGGGTCCGCGACGATGTCGGCGGTGCCGAGCAGCGCCGAGGCGATCCCGGTGACCTCCTTGACCTCCCAGTCCGTACCCACTCCACGCGCGTCACAGGTGAAACGTCCGGCACAGGAGTCGAGGGCGGCCTTGAGGTCCTCGGGCGACTCGTGTTCGTTGCGGCCGTCGGTGAGCAGGATGCCGTGCCGGATCGACACCTCGGCCGAGGACAGCAGCCGGTCGGCGAGGCGCAGCCAGGTGCCGATCGCCGTACCGCCGCCCGCGCTCAGCCTGCGCAGTGCCTCCTTGGCCTGACCGCGGGTCGTCGCGTCGGCCACCGCGAGGCGCCCGCCCGCGGGGTAGACCTCCTTGGCGACGTGCGTGCCGCCGATCACCGCGAAGTGCACGCCGTCGCGCAGGGTGTCGATCGCGGCGGCCGTGGCGTCGCGGCCGCCGCGCATCTTGGTCGGCGGGTAGTCCATCGAGCCGGAACAGTCGACCATGATCGCCACGGCCGCGTCCGGGCCCCGGCCCGCCCCGTACAGGTGGGGCGCGCCGACCGCGCTCCCGACGGTGCCGCCGCCGGTGGCGCTCACCGTGACGATCGCGTTGACCTCGCGGCCGCCCTCGGGCAGGTACTCGTTCTGGTAGACGTCGACCGAGAACTGCGGCACGTTCGACTTCGAGAAATTGGCCATGCCTTCTTCGTCCCCCTCAAGACCTCCGGTGGTTGGCGGAGGCGATGACTGTATGCGGACCGGTCCCCTCCGGTCCGAGGCCGTCCCCGTGGGTACGGATTGCGCCCTTTCGCGGCCTCAGGCCGATCCTGCCCCCTGTGGCGGGGCCGGGAACGGGACGACGGCCACTGTTACGTTGTCGTGGCCCCCGCCGTCCAGGGCGTGACCCACCAGGACCTGGGCGCTGTGCAGCGGCCGCTCGGCGGCGTCCAGCGGCACGACCTCGGCCATCTCCTCGGCCGCCTCGGCGTAGTTCCACAATCCGTCGGTGCACACCACCACTACACCCGGCCGGTCCGGCTTGAAGGAAGCGGTGTGCGGCTCCAGTTCGTACGCGTCCGCGCCGAGCCAGCCCGTGATGGCGTGGGCGCGCTCGTCGGCGTACGCCTGCGCCTCGCTCATCAGGCCCGCGGCGACCATCTGCGCGGCCCAGGAGTCGTCCTCGGTGAGCCGGGCGGGCGGTGTGGCGCGGTCCACCGGAACCCAGTAGGCGCGGCTGTCGCCGACCCAGCCGACGATCAGCAGGGTGGGGGTGACGACCGCGCCGACGAGCGTGCAGGCGGGCGCGTTCTGGTGCGGGGCGTGCTCCTCGTGTGCGGGGGGCGCCTCCGCCAGCGCGTTGACGGCCTCGGCGGCCGCGAGGATCGCCTCGTGCATGGCCTGCTGCGGGTGGGTGCCGAGCGGCAGCGCCGCCAGCAGCGCCTCGTTCGCAGCGCGGGACGCGGCGAGCGAGGCCTCGTCGGGGCGGGTCGCCGAGGAGACCCCGTCGCAGACGATCGCGACGACCGCGGGGGAGCCGTCCGGCAGCGCGGTCGAGGAGATCGCGAACGCGTCCTCGTTGCGGTGGTGGCGCAGACCCCGGTCGCTGACCGCGGCCACCGCACCCAACTCCTGTTCCATGTGGTCCCGTTCGCGCGGCTGGGCGTGCCCGCAGTTCTCGCAGTAGCCGTCGCTGTCCACATGGCCGGAGCGGCAGGCGACGCACAGTTTGGTGCCCGCGGGGGGCGTGACGGATGCGCCGAGGTCCGCGGTCCGCGGATCGACAACCGGACCGGCGGGGGCTCCGGCCGGCGGGGCGAGCGGGTACTCGTCGGGCTCCGGGCGCCGGTCGAACCGCACGCCTGAAGGCTGTGCGCCTGACGACTGTGCGCCCGAAGGCTGTGCGCCCGAAGGGTGCCCGCCCGGCTGCTGGACCCCCGCGGACTCCGTGTCCGGGTGGGGGAGTTCGGAGCCGCCCGAGTCCAGGCCCCGGATGTCGGCGGCCCGGTGCACCGGCGCGGGCGTGTCGGAGCTCGCGGGCTCCGGTGCGTGGGGCCAGTCCAGGGACGCGGCGGCCTCGGAGGGGCGTGGCGACGAGCCGTTCATGGTGATCGTGGGGTGGTCCTGGGGCGGTGCGGGCACCGCCGACAGGTCGTACCCGCACGCACCGCAGAAACGGTCACCCGCCTCCAGGGGCTCCTCGCAACTGGGGCACCGCGAAAGGGCCGTGGGCTGGGGCATCTGGGACATCAATCACACCCACGTCCGGGGGCGGTAACGGTTGGCACGTTCCACCAGGTCGATCCTTTCCTCGCCGCCCTGCGCGAGGCGGGCCAGCGTGCGGTACGAGCGCTCCAGCGCGAAGCGCAGACCGCGCTCGTCCACCTCACTGCCGAGCAACACCCGTCCGCCGCCGGAGTGCGGGGCGGAACTCTGGCTACCGGAGAGTACCCAGTCCAGGGCGCAGCCTAGGACCTCCGTCGACAACTGCTCGCGTCGCACCGCGTCCAGACCGTATCCGTCCAGCGCCTCGACCTGGCCCGCGGCGGCGGTCAGATCGTCCAGGAACGCCGCTGCCGCCGCCTCCTCGGCCAGCCGCTGCCGCAGCCGCGCCCGCACCGCGGCGACCCGCGCCGCCGTGTAGTGGATCGACGACTCCGGTACGGACTCCAGAGTGCGCACGGAGCCGCGGCGCTCGCCCGCCGCGAGCTGGACGCGGGCCAGGCCGAACGCCGAGCTGACATAGCTGGGGTCGGTCGTCCACACCAGGCGGTAGTACTCGGCCGCGTTGTCCAGCTGCCCGAGCACCTCCGCGCACAGGCCGAGCGCCAGCTTCGGCGCGGGCTCGCCCGGGAAGGCATCGTAGATCGCGTCGAAGGACAGCGCCGCGGTCTCGTGCTCCCCGGTCGCCAGCGCCGCGACGCCCCGGTACCAGACCACCCGCCAGTCGTCGGGGTGGTCCGCCTCCAGCGCCTCCAGCGCCCTGCTCGCACTGGCCAGTTCACCCATCTCCAGGCGGGCCCGCAGCTCGCGCAGGCGCAGCTCCAGGGAGCCGGTGGGCGCCGCGTGCAGCGCGGTGATCAGCTCCGCGGGCGCCGAGGCCATCAGGCCCGCGAGGAAACCGGCGTTGGGGTCGCCCGGGTCGACGCGGGGGACCGGCAGCGCGAGCGCGGTGGCCGCGGCGTTCAACGGCTTGACCAGAGTGGCCGGGGCCGGGGCCGGGGCGGGCGCCAGGGGGAGCGGCGGGGTGCCGTTCGCCCCCGCTCCGTTGCTGCCGGGGGGCGGCGCGGACGCGCGCTTTCTCCCTCGTAGGGGCACCACCCGCGCCCCCAGGCGCGACACGTCTCCGTCCAGCTTCCCGAACAACTCGGTGTCCGTGACCTTCAGTTCCGGCCCGAACAGGGTGGACAGGGCCGGGCGTGCCCGCCCCGTCTGGAGGGACACGACCTCCCTGAGGACACCCGTAAGCTGCTCCGCCATCTCCTGCGCGGACGCGAACCGGCGCGCCGGATCGGGATCGGTGGCGCGCACCAGGAGCCGGTAGAAGGACTCGTACGTCCGGAAGACCTCGATGTTGTCGGGGTCCGGCAGCGAGTCCACGAAGACGTTCGTGTACCCCTGGAAGTCGAAGGTCAGCACGGCCAGGGTGCGGGCGACCGTGTAGAGGTCGCTCGCCACCGAGGGACCGACCTCGGCCACCTCCGGCGCCTGGTAGCCCACCGTGCCGTAGATGGCCGACTCGTCGTCGTCCATCCTGCGCACCGCGCCCATGTCGATCAGCTTGAGCTGGTCCTCGGTCTGGATCGCGTTGTCGACCTTGAAGTCGCAGTAGAGCAGATTGCGGCTGTGCAGATGGCCGAGCGCCTCCAGGGCCTCGATGCCGTACGCGCAGGCCTGCTCCACCGGCAGCGGATCGCGCTTCCCGTCCGCCGTCCGGCGCCCGTTGGCGATCTCCTTCAGCGACTTGCCGCCCACGTACTCCATGACGATGTACCCGTCCAGCGAACCCGTCCGCTGGTCCAGGTGCTCCACGAAGTTGTAGATCCGCACGATGTTGGCGTGCTCGATCTCCGCGAGGAAGCGCCGCTCGGAGATCGCCGCCTCCATCGCGTCCTGGTCGCCGGTGTCGAGCAGACCCTTGAGGACCACCCAGCGGTCGGAGACCGCCCGGTCGACGGCGAGGTAGACCCAGCCGAGCCCGCCGTGCGCGAGGCAGCCCACCACCTCGTACTGGCCGTGCACGATGTCGCCCGCGTGCAGCTTCGGCACGAACGAGTACGGGTGCCCGCACTTGGTGCAGAACCCCTCGGTGCGCCCCGCCCGCTCACCACGCGCACGGCCCACCGGCGCCCCGCAGTCGGAGCGCGAGCAGAACCGCTTCCGCTCGGGCACCTCCGGGTTCTCCAGCACCATCGCGCGCGGGTCGGGCCGCGGCACGTCCGGCACCTGCACCAGGCCGGCACCGAGCCGGCCGCGGCCACTGGAGGCGGCGGTCGAGCCCGAACTGCGCACCGACACCGAGCGGCCGGTCGCGTTGCCGGACAGCGAGCGCGACAGACGTCCGGAGACCGAGCGTCGCGACTGGGAGGAACGCGAGGAGGTACGGGAACTGGAGCCGCGGGAACTCGCCCGCGAACTGCTGCTGGAGCCGCGCGAGCTCTTGCCGCCCGCGGTGAGTCCGGTCGGGGGCGAGCCCACCATCCCTCCCCCAGAGGGGGGACCCCCAGCCGAGACGACGGGTGCCAGGCCGCACGTGTCGCAGTACAGCTCGCCGCCGCCCACGTCCTCGTACGATCCCGGGCAACCGGGCCGCTGGCACTTCTGCTGCTCACTCACACTGCATCACCTTCAACGCTCACGCGTGGGGCCCCCTACGGTCGGTGGGGCCGCCCTGCTCGGGCACCCGCGGGCTGAGCAGATCGGCGGCGGCCCGCTGATAGCGCAGCACCGCCTCCCCCGCCACCCGCAGATCGCAGGGCGCGCTCCACAGCATGCGCCGGGCCGCGTCGTAGCGCTCGATGAGGAACGGGTCCTCCGCGAGGCCGTGCCGCGCCACCTTCGCCTTGTACGCGTCGAGGCGGCCGCGCAGCTCCGCGCGGACCGCCAGCGGCGCGGTGACCGCGGTCAACGACTCGCGGGCGCGCAGCAGTTCGTCCTCGGCCTTCTCCTCCAGCGCCTCCAGGAGCGGCGAGAGACGGTGCCACTGGGCGTGTCTGCGGTACTCCGCGGCCGTCGCCAACTGCTCCTGCAGCGCCGTCGGCGGCCCGCTGACGGCCGGCACCTCGGACGCGGCGATCTTCGCCAGCACCTCGCCGCGGGCGCTCCTGGCCTCCGCGAGCGTGCGGTCGGCGCGGCTGAGCACGTCCCGCAGCCGCACGAGCCGGGCCTCCGCGTCCTGGCGGACGGTGAGCACCGCGTCGATCTCCCGGCGCACGTCCTCCAGGGCGCGCGCCTCGCGGTCGTACGTCGTCGTGTCGGGACGTCCGCCGCCGGGTGCCGAACTGCCCTTCGCGGGCGTCCAGAAGGCCAGCGGGTCGGAGACGACCTGCTGACGCAGGGTGCTCAGGGTCCGGGTGATCCGCTCCAGGTCGTCGCCGGCCGGGTGCTCACCGGGGCGTACGCCCACGGAGTGCGCGAGCTGGCGGGTGCGCT
Source organism: Streptomyces sp. NBC_01450 (assembly GCF_036227505.1). Lineage (NCBI taxonomy): Bacteria > Bacillati > Actinomycetota > Actinomycetes > Kitasatosporales > Streptomycetaceae > Streptomyces > Streptomyces sp. NBC_01450. Next base: position 7,337,803 of record NZ_CP109480.1, read on the forward strand.
GGAGCTCCGCGGCCAGTAAATCGATCCGGGCGGGCAGCGCGGACCAGACGGCGTCCGCGGCGACGACCATGTCGAGGGACGACGCGTACAGCTCGTTCATCCGGTCCACCAGCGCCACCAGCGAGAACCGCTCGCTGAGTTTCCCGGTGCCGGCGAGCGTCGGCGCGTTCGCCGCGGCGGTGGCCGAGCCGGCGACCGTGATACTCGCGCCGCGCAGCAGCTCGGTCAGGTCGACCAGGTCCTCACGGCTCGACCAGCGCCGCCGCGCACGGATGTCACGGGCGGAGCGCAGCGCGTCCGTGTACGCGTCGAAGTACGCCCACAGCAGCGTGATCGACGCGTCCGCGGTCGACCAGCGCTCCTTGGTCGTACCCGTGAGCTCGGCGCCCTCGAGGAGTCTGCGGCCCGCGTGGTCCTGCAGGGCGAGGAGCGAGGTCTCGATGGCCTCGTGCTCCGCGCCGAGCCGCGCCAGCGCACGGTCCACCTCGTCCCGGTCCATCACCGGCCCGGGGGGTCCCGTGACGCCCATCGATCACCTCTCGCTCTCGGTCGTGCCCATTGTCCGCGTTCCCGCCGGCAGCGTTGTCCGCGCTGCCGCTACCCGGTTTCCGTCACTTGTAGTGCGCCGTGGGCGGAGTCTCCGACGGGGAGTCCGCCTTCAGGGTCGCGGACAGCCACTTGGTGTAAGAGGCCTGCCAGCCACCGCTCTTGCGGTAGTCCACGAGCACCTGGTTGACCCGGCGTACCAGATCGTCGGCGCCCAACTTCATCGCCACGCCGTAGTAGTCGTCGGTGAACGTCTTGCCCTTCAGCTCGACCGTCGGGTCCTGCGCCGCCTGGCTGGCGGCGAGCGCGCCGTCGGTCACCACGGCGTCGACCTGACCGAGCTGCAGCCGTACCAGGCAGTCGAGTTGGTTGGGCACCGTGGTGGTGATGTCCGTCGAGGAGGCGAGCGTGCCCGCCTTCTTGTCGGCCGACAGCCTGTCGTGCGCCGTCGAGCCCGCCGCCGAGCAGATCCGCTTGCCCGCCAGCGACTTGTCGTACCCCGTGATGTCCGAGGTCTTGGGGGCCAGTACCTGCTGTCCGGTCAGGAAGTACGGGGCCGAGAAGGCCACCTCCTTGAGGCGCGTGCAGGTGATCGTCATGGTGCGCACCACCATGTCGACCTTGCCGGACTTGATCGCGGGGATGCGCTGGTTGGTGGGGACGGCGCGGAAGCGGACGGCCTTCGGGTCGCCGAGGATCTCCTTCGCGATCTCGTGCACGAGATCGATGTCGAAGCCCTCCAGGTCGCTGCTCTTCGCCGTGTTGTTCGGATCGCGGTAGCCCCAGCGGTAGCTGTTCTGGTCGACGCCGACCGACAGATAGCCGCGCTGCTTGATGGCCGCGATCGTCTTGCCGCTTTCGTCGGCGGACGGGGCGGGGCTTTGGTCCTGCGGGTCGGTGCAGGCGGCGGCCTTCGCCTGGATGCCCCGGGCCACGCCCTGGCCGCCGGTGCCCGTACTGCCCTCCCCGTGGGCGCTGTTCAGCGGCAGCGACAGGGCGAAGACCGCGGTGACGACCAGGGCGAGGGCCATCGCACCCACGCCGCCCCAGCCCTTCAGGCTCGCCCTCAGACGTCGTGCGGTCATCGCCATGCCCCCTTTCACCGCTCCCCCTCTCACCGGTACTCCGAAAGCCTGCGACCGATGCCCAGCAGCGCGCCCGACGCGGCCAGCACCGCGAGGACGGCCGCGCCCGCCGGGAGCCCGCTCATCGCGTCCCGGCCGTTGCCGGCCGCCTGCTTGAACTCACTCTCCTCGTGCGTCAGCGCCGCCGCGAGATTCCTGTCCACGCCGTCGAAGCACTCGCCGGTCGGCTCGTCGGCCTTGGAGCCGATCACCTTGTTCAAGGCGCCCTGGTAGTCACCCCCGTCGTCGGCGTCGCGGGCCTCATGGTGACGGAGCTTCCAGGTCTTCATGTTGGCCGTCGCGGCCTCGACGGGCTGCTGGCCCGCCGTGTCGTCGGCGAGGCCCTCGGCCAGTGCCAGACCCTTGGTGAGGGTCTTCATGTCCTGCTGGAAGTCGTAGTCGTAGAGGTCCACGGACTCGGTCGCGGACACCTGCTTGGTCTCCGCGCCCCGGCTGACCAGCGTCAGGTTCTCGTTGCCCCGCGCCTTCAGGGAGGCGATCCGGGCGTCGTGCAGCGCGTTCAGCGAGCGAACCCCGTGGTTGTACGAGGAGTTCAGTCCGGCCCGGGCCACGCTGTGCCCGACCACCAGCCAGAGCAGCACGACCGCGGAGGCGGCCGTGGCGGCGACCAGTCCCTGGTTCAACACCCGGTTCGTACGGTGGTAGTGGCGCCGCTGGGCCCAGAAGAGCCCGCCGAGCGCGAGGACCCCGAGACCGATCGCGGCCCACGGGTAGGGCTTCGCGTCGGCGTAGTCGGCGCTCAGCCGGGCGTTCTCCCGCGTGTAGAGCTCCTGGGCCTCGGGGAGCATCTCGCCCTGCATCTTCTCGTTCGCGTACCGCAGATACGCGCCGCCGAGCGGATAGCCCTGCCGGTTGTTGGCGCGGGCCCGCTCGATCAGGCCCTTGTACTCCGGCAGCAGCTTGTTGAGCTTGGCGATGGTGTCCGCGGAGGGGGAACCCGGGTCGGAGTTGGCGGCGGCCGTGATCAGCCCCTGCGCGGCCGTCCGGATGTCCTTCTCGTACCGGTCGCGGGTGTCCGCGCTCTCCTGGCCGCCCGCGAGGAAGCCGCTGGAGGCCGCGGTGTTGGCGTCCGCGAGCGAACGGTAGATGTCCGCCGCGCCGGCGCTCAGCGGCTGGCTGCTGTGCAGCACGTCGTCCGCCGCGTTCGAACGCTCCGTCATCTGCCAGGCGGTGACCGTGCCGAACGCGACGACCAGGAGGGCGAGCACGGCGCCGATGAGGCGCAGCCGGCCCGGTTCCGTGGTCGCCGCGGCGCGCAGGCGGTCCACGCCCTCCGCCCAGGCGGTGCGGCGTGCGGGGGTGGCGTCGGGCGTGGCGGGTCTGCCCGGCGGCGAGGAAGGCCCGGACCGCGGCGCCGTCGCTGTCGCGCCGTGCTGTGCCGCTGTCGCGCCGGACTGCGGCGGGACAGCCGGCATCGTGGGCGTGGCCGGCTGCCCCGGTGGCGCCGGGGTGCCCTTCGGCGGTTGTGTCACTTGACCTCCCCCATGGTCATCCGTCGGTCACCTCCCCCGCGTACGCGGGAGCACGAAGAGAGGTGCACGGCCGCAAGTATCGCCGCCGGGGCTGACATCCGCACAGGCCTTGACTGGATCTTGTTCGGATTGCAGCCCACCCTTCGTACAGTGGTGGCCCGTTCGGACGGCAGCGCGATCTCGGCGCTTCGCGCCACCCCCCTGACCATGAATACGCCGCCGGTGTGTGTTCGGTTCCCTTTCGAATGTGCCGGTATTGGGGTGTGTGCGAGGGGTGCGCTTTTCGGGTGCGGGTGGGTGGGGGCTGGTCGCGCCCACGCGGCGGAGCCGCAGATGTCACAGCCCCGCGCCCCTAAAAGCCTGGGGCGAAGCCCCTCAACCCCCCTCGTAGAAGGCCCGTACGCGGGTGTGGACCTCGGCGGGGGCGTGGAGGTGGTCCAGGCCCAGGAGGGCGGCGCCCAGTACGGGGCGGGACGAGACCACCTGGGGGACCGCCTTGGGGGCCTGGGCCGACAGGAGTTCGCGGATCCGGTCGTCGAGCTGGGGATGGCGGGCGGCAAGGACCCCGCCGCCCAGCAGGACGGGGGTCTCCTCGGCGAGGAGGTCGAGGCGGGTCAAGGCGACCGTGGCCATCGCGACGACCTCGTCCGCGAGCCGGTCCACGAGAGCGCGAGCGATCTCGTCACCCTCCGCCGCCGTGGCGAACAGCACCGGAGTCAGTTCATGCCGGCGGTCGTGCTCGAGGTGCTCCAGGTGCAGCGCCTCGATCAGGGCGTACATGGACGGCAGACCGAAGTGCGCGGGGAGGGAGTGGGAGAGGGCCGTGGGGCCGCCCCGGCCGTCCTCCGCACGGGCCGCGTGCCACAGAGCCTCCTCCGCCAGGCCCCAACCCCCGCCCCAGTCCCCGGAGATCCGCCCGAGCGCCGGGAAGCGGGCGGTGCGGCCGTCGGGGCGCATGCCGACGCAGTTGATGCCGGCGCCGCACACGACGGCGACCCCGCGCGGCTCCGCCACCCCGGCGCGCAGGATCGCGAACGTGTCGTTGCGCACCTCCACGCTCGTGCCCCACGCGCGCGCGTGCAGCGCGGCCGCCAACTGCTCCTCCTCCACGGGGAGATCGGCGTTGGCGAGGCAGGCCGAGACATGGGCCACGGAGTCGACGCCCGCCTCGGCGAAGGCCCGGGCGACGGCCTCGCCCACGGCGTCCACGGCCACGGCGACCCCGACCACCGGCGGCCGGAACCCTCCGCCGCGCGCGGCCCCGACCACCCGCCCGTCCATGGACACGACCGCGACGTCGGTCTTGCTGTTCCCCGCGTCGATGGCCAGGACCATGCCCGCGGGGTCGGATCCGGCGGCCGCCTTGGCGCCGGGTCCGGATGACGTCATGCCCACGCGAGGTGCTCCCGGTTGTGCGCGATCAGTTGGTCGGTGAGGGCGTCGGCGTACTCGTACTGGCCGATGAGGGGGTGGGCGAGGAGGGCCCGGAAGACCCGGTCGCGACCGCCGCGCAGGGCGGCTTCCAGGGCCAGGTCCTCGTAGGACGTCACGGCGGCCGTCAGCCCCGCGTACAGGGGGTCGACCGGTGGGACCGGCAGGGGTGTCGGGCCGTGCGGACCGACGGCCGCCTGCACCTCGATCACGGCGTCGTCCGGGAGGAAGGGCAAGGTGCCCTTGTTGTAGGTGTTGACCACCTGGTAGGGGCTGCCTCCCCCGCCGAGCAGCGCGGCGGCGAGGTCGACGGCCGCCTCGGAGTAGTAGGCGCCGCCCCGCTTGGCGAGCAGCTCCGGCTTCTCGTCGAGCGCCGGATCGCCGTACATCTTCAGCAACTCCCGCTCCATCGCGGCGACCTCCGCCGCCCGTGACGGTTTCGTCCGCAGCTCTCGTACGACCTCGTCGTGCGCGTAGAAGTAGCGCAGGTAGTAGGAGGGGACCACGCCCAGGCGGTCCACGAGGGTGCGGGGCAGGCGCAGGTCGTCGGCGATCGTGTCGCCGTGCTCGGCCAGCAGCTTCGGCAGGACGTTCTCGCCCTCGGGGCCGCCGAGGCGCACCCCGGTCTCCCAGCTGAGGTGGTTGAGGCCCACGTGGTCCAGATGGATGTCCACGGGGGCGACCCCGAGCATTCCGGCGAACTTCCGCTGGAAGCCGATCGCCACGTTGCACAGCCCGACCGCCCTGTGGCCCGCCTGGAGCAGCGCGCGCGTCACGATCCCGACCGGGTTGGTGAAGTCGATGATCCAGGCGGCGGGGTTGGCGCGGCGGACGCGCTCGGCGATGTCCAGGACGACCGGGACCGTACGAAGGGCCTTCGCCAGGCCGCCCGCGCCCGTCGTCTCCTGGCCGATGCAGCCGCACTCCAGCGGCCAGGTCTCGTCCTGCTGACGAGCCGCCTGGCCGCCGACGCGCAGCTGGAGCAGGACCGCGTCGGCGCCTTCGACGCCCGCGTCCAGGTCGGAGGTCGTGACGATCCGGCCGGGGTGCTCCTGCTTGGCGAAGATGCGTCGCGCCAGGCCGCCCACCAGCTCGAGGCGGTCGGCGGCGGGGTCGACGAGGACCAGCTCCTCGACGGGCAGGGTGTCCCGCAGCCGGGCGAAGCCGTCGATGAGTTCGGGGGTGTAGGTCGACCCTCCGCCGACCACGGTGAGTTTCATGTGTGTGTCAACCCTTCACTCCGGTGAGCGTGACGCCCTCGACGAATGCCTTCTGTGCGAAGAAGAACACGAGGATCACGGGGGTCATGACCAGCACGGTCGCGGCCATGGTGAGGTTCCAGTCGGTGTGGTGCGCGCCCTTGAACGACTCCAGGCCGTAGGAGAGGGTCCAGGCGCCGGGGTTCTCGGAGGCGTAGATCTGCGGGCCGAAGTAGTCGTTCCAGGCGTAGAAGAACTGGAAGAGGGCCACGGCGGCGATGCCCGGCTTCGCCATCGGCAGGACGACCTTCAGCAGGGTCCTCAGGTCCCCGCAGCCGTCGACCTTCGCCGCGTCGAGGTACTCGTTCGGGATGGTCATCAGGAACTGGCGGAGCAGGAAGATGGAGAACGCGTCGCCGAAGGCCATCGGGATGATCAGCGGCCACAGCGTGCCGGACAGGTCCAGCTGTTTCGCCCAGAAGAGGTACATCGGGATGATGACGACCTGCGGCGGCAGCATCATCATCGAGATGACCAGCATCAGTGACAGGTTCCGGCCCCGGAAGCGGAACTTGGCGAGGGCGTAGGCGACCGGGATCGACGACACGACCGTCAGGGCGGTGCCGGCACCGGCGTACAGCAGGGTGTTCTTCCACCAGGTGAGGAAGCCGGGGGTGTCGAAGACCTTCTTGTAGTTGCCCCACTCCCAGGTGTGCGGGATCAGATCGCGGCTGAGTGCCTGCGAGTCGCTCATCAGGGAGGTCAGGAGGACGAAGACGAAGGGCAGGACGAAGAAGAGGGCGGCGGCGACGCCGAGGGCGTGGATCGCGACCCACTCCAGGAGGGCCTTGCGGCGGGCGGTGCGCTCGGCGGGCGAGACCGGGGCCCGCAACTCCACGGGCTTGTCGAGTACTTGTGTCATGGGTTTCAGTCACCTGCCTGGATGAGACCGCCCCGGCGCCGCATCAGGAACGCGGTGAACACCATGGACAGGGCGAACAGCACGAGCGCGACCACACAGGCGGAGCCGTAGTCGAAGCGCTGGAAGCCGAGGTTGTAGACGAGCTGCGGCAGGGTGAGCGTCGACTTGTCGGGGTAGCCGGGCTCGAACTGCGTACCGGCGCCCTGGATGACGCCCGACGCGACCTTCCCGGCGATGAGCGGCTGGGTGTAGTACTGCATGGTCTGGATCACGCCGGTGACCACGGCGAACATCACGATCGGCGAGATGTTCGGCAGCGTGACGAACCGGAACCGCTGCCACGCCGAGGCGCCGTCCAGCTCCGCCGCCTCGTACTGCTCCGTCGGTACGTCGAGCAGCGCGGCCATGAAGATGACCATCAGGTCACCGATGCCCCACAGGGCGAGCAGGGTGAGGGCCGGCTTGGACCAGGTGGGGTCGTTGAACCAGCCGGGGGCCGGGATGCCGACCTTCTCCAGGATCGAGTTGACCGGTCCCGTACCGGGGTTGAGGAGGAAGGCGAAGGCCATCGTCGCGGCGACGGGCGGGGCGAGGTAGGGGAGATAGAAGAGGGTGCGGAAGACGCCCGTGCCCGTCCTTATCTTCGTGATCAGCAGGCCCACGCCGAGTCCGAAGACGACCCGCAGGCTGACCATGACCAGCACCAGCCACAGGGTGTTGCGCAGCGCGGGCCAGAACAGCGGGTAGTGCTCGAAGACGTAGGTCCAGTTCTTCGTCCCGCTCCACGTCGGCGGTTTGAAGCCGTCGTAGTGCATGAACGAGAAATAGACGGTCGAGATCAGCGGATAGGCGAAGAAGACCGCGAAGCCGATCAGCCACGGCGACATGAAGGCGAGGGTGCGCAGCGCCGATCGGCGCCGCTTCGAAGCCAGAGTGACGGTGCTCATGGTCGTGGGTTACTTCGCCTGCGCGATGTCCGTGTCGATCTGCGCGGCGGTCGTCTGCAGACCCGCCTTCAGATCCTTCACCTTGCCGCTCTCGTAGTCGTATCCGAACTGCTGGATCGTCACGAGGTAGGTGCCGCCGTTGATGGACGCGGGAGTCGTCGTCGAGTTCGGGTTCGACGCGATGTCCAGGAACGTCTTGAAGCGCGGGTCGTACTTCAGCTTCGGCGACTTGAGCGCGGCCAGCGTCGAGGGCACATTGTGGATGGCGTTGGCGAAACCGACCACCGCGTCCGTGTCCGTGGTCATGTATTTGACCAGTTCCCAGGCCGCGTTCTGCTTCTTGCTGGTGGCCGCGATGCCCGCGATGGTGCCGGTGATGTACCCCTTGCCGTACTGGGCTGCCTGGTCGTCGGGAACGGGCAGCGGGGCGACGCCGATCTCGAAGTCCGGCTTGGCGTCCTCGGCCATGCCGAGCCGCCATTCGCCGTCCAGCTGCATGGCGACCTGGCCGGTGTGGAAGGGGTGTTTGGGGCCCCATTCGTCACCGAGCTTGGAGCGGTACTTCTCCAGCTTCTGGTAGCCGCCGAGTTCGTCGACGAGCTTCTTCTGGAGGGTGAATCCGGCGGTGAAGGCGGGGTCCTTGGCGAGGGTCGACTTGCCGCTGCTGTCGAAGTAGGTCGGGGAGAACTGGCCGAAGTAGTGCTCGGTGGTGGTCTCCCAGCCGTGGTAGGTCGGCATGAAGCCGAGCTGGGAGTAGGAGTCGCCCTTGGAGACGGTGAGCTTCTTGGCGTCCGCCTCGAATTCGGACCAGGTCTTCGGGGGGCTGGAGATCCCGGCCTTCTCGAACGCGTTCTTGTTGTAGTAGAGCCCGTACGCGTCACCGAGCAGCGGCACCGTGCAGCGGTTGCCGTCGAACTGGGTGTACTCGTTCATCGCCTTCGGGAAGGTCGTCGCCGGGTCGATCTTCGCCTTCTTGAAGAAGGGGTTGAGATCGACGAGCGCGCCGGAGGAGCAGAACTTGCCCACGTTGTTGGTGGTGAAGGAAGAGATCACGTCGGGAGCCTTGTCGCCGCCGGAGCGCAGGGCCTGGTTGATCTTGTCGTCGGTCATGTTGGCGACGATGTTGACGTGGATGTTGGGGTGCGTCTTCTCGAAACCCGCGACCAGGGCCTTCACGCCCGCGATCTCGCCGGGCGCGCTCCAGGCGTGCCAGAAGTTGATCGTCGTGTCCTTGGAGGCGTCGTCGCTCGCGCCCGAGGACGACTGGCCGGTACAGGCGGTGGTGAGGAGGGCGAGCGAGGCGGAAGCGGCGAGAGCAGTGGCGACTTTCCTGGATATTCCGGGCATGGTGGGATCTCCCTAGGGCAGGGCAGGGGTGGTGGTGTTCGCGGGACGGTTCGCGGAGCGGGGGAGTCGGTCGAGGGGTGGGCTCGGTGGCGGGTCGGACTCGGTGGCGGGCGGGACTCAGCGGGAGGTGTCGAAGACCTCGTCGCGGGTGGCCGCCAGCGCGCTCTCCAACGCGCCGCGCAGCACGGGGTGTTCGTGTACGTCGCCGACCACGAGGCGCGGCCTGGAGGCGGCCAGCTCCTCCAGCTCGGCCTGCACCAGGACGCGCAGCGGTTCGCCGCCGGCGGTGAGCGAGGCGCCGCTGAGCACGACGAGTTCGGGGTCGAGCACGGAGACGAGTGAGGCGAGACCGGTGGCGAGACCGGTCGCGTACGTCTCCAGGAGCCGCAGGTGCGGCCCCTCGTTGATACGGGCGGCCTGTTCGACGAGGGCGGCGGCGACCTCGGCGTAGGGCCCGGCCGGCACCGGCTGGATGCCCAGCTCGCGGGCGAGCTTGGGGATGGCCTGGGAGCCCGCCAGCTCCTGGTAGCCACCGCTGTTGGCCTTGGTCACCTGGCGTACGAGGGGTGCCCCGGGCACGGGCAGGAAGCCGACCTCGCCCGCGCCGCCGGTCCAGCCGCGGTGCAGTCGCCCGCCGAGGACGAGGGCGGCGCCGAGGCCGCCCTCGTTCCACAGCAGCACGAAGTCCTCGTGTCCCCGCGCCGCCCCGAGCCGCTGCTCGGCGATGGCCACCAGGTTGACGTCGTTCTCGTACTCGACGGGCATCGGCAGCGTGGCCGCGAGCTCGTCGAGGATGCTGGGGGAGTGCCAGCCGGGCAGGTGGGAGGCGTACCGCAGGCGGCCGGTGTTGGGGTCGAAGGCGCCGGGTGTGCCGATGACGAGCCGGTGGACGTCGCCGCGGGCGAGCCCCGCCGCCTTCACCGCGCCGTCGAGGGCGTCGGTGACCTGGCGTACGACGGGGTGCGCGGGGTGCCGGCCCGGGGTGGGCAGCTCGTACTCGCCCACGGTGCGGCCGGTGACATCGGCGACGGCGGCGAGGATGCGCGCGGGGGTGACGTCCAGGCCCGCCGCGTGGGCGGCCCTCGGATTGACGGCGTACAGCTGGGCGTTGGGACCCGGCCGGCCCTCGCTCGTGCCGGTGGCCAGCACGAGTCCGGCGGCCTCCAGCCGGGCGAGGAGCTGGGAGGCGGTGGGCTTGGACAGCCCGGTCAGCTTCCCGATCCTGGTCCGTGAGAGCGGTCCGTGCGCGAGCAGCAGATCGAGGGCGGCGCGGTCGTTCATGGCGCGCAGGACGCGCGGGGTGCCCGGCGTACCGGCGGATCCTGCCATGTTTGTCGACACCTGCCTTTCAACTGCCCAGTCGCTCAGCTTCCCAGGGTGGCCGCGGGGAAGTCCACTGCAAGATCATTGTTAGGAAGGTTTCCTATTGGTGGGAGGACGGTAGGCCGCGGGCCTCGGGGGCGTCAAGAGAAACCACCCCCGAGGCAACAGAGTCGTTACCTGGGCCGGAGGTCCGCACCTCGCCCCGGGCCTGCCCCGGACGCACGAAGTCGCCCCCGCCGCGGACGAATCCGTCCGCGGCGGGGGCGACTTGGGGTGAGCCGGGTGAGGTACCGTCCTCGGTTACTTCACGTCGACGTAGTCGCCCGTGGCCGTCGCGGCGCCCGTGGTGGCCGTACCCGCGAACCGGTAGCGGAAGGAGCCGTCCGCCGAGGCCTTGACCGTGGTGGTCAGGGCGCCCTTGGCGGCGGAGGTCACGGTCTTGACCGTCTTGTAGGCGGTGGCGTTCTTGGCCTTGAACTGGAGGACGACCGGCTGGCCCGTGTAGCCGGAGTACTTGGTGGTCTCCCAGTCGGCGCGGGTCAGCGCGCCCTTGACGGTGAGGGTCTGACCCTTCTTCACCGGCTCGGGGGTCGCGTCGGTGGTGAGCTTGGCGGCGCGCTTGACCTGTGTGGTGCCGAGGCCGCCCCACAGGTCGTAGCCGTACTCGAAACTGAGGTGGTCGCCGGAGTCGTCGGTGGTCGAGGTGGAGTGGCCGTAGAAGCCGGCCACCTTCCAGGTACCGGCGTCCGACGCGCTGTAGAGGTAGCCCCGCGGCTCGATGGCGATGACCTCGGTGCAGGAGTTCGTGACCGTGGTGGCGGTCGTGGAGGCCGTGGTGCAGCTCGGTATGTCGTCCGGCTCCATCTCGTTCTGCATCTTCGAGAGCGACGAACCGCGGTAGAGCGCGATGCCCGCGATGTTCGTCTTGTTGTCGATGACGAGGTCGGCCGGGTGGGTCAGGGTGTACGTGATCGGGACCTTCACCGTGCTGGTGGTGCCGACAACGATCGCCTTGCCGTTGTTGACCACCACGTTGGAGAAGGCGAGGTCCGGCGTGGCGGCCGATGCGGACGGCACGGCCAGGGCGGACAGGGCCAGGGCACCGGAAACGGCGGCGCCGATGGCGAACTTGCGCATGGATTCCCCACATTCGAAGCGGGCCCCTGGGCGTGGAGCTCCAGAACAAGGGCCCGCTGTTGGGGCGACAGTAGACGGCCGCCGGATGTGGCCGAAATGCGGGGGGTCTGTGAAAGGGATTAATTTCGAGGGCGCCCCCGCAGGCGCGTCACGGCTTCGTCACGATCGACAGATGTGCAGGTGGGAGGGGGTGCGAAGCTTTGAGGTGATCTATGTCGCCGAGGGCGGTAATGCGACGTCGGAGGGGGATGGTGGCGGGGTCGATATCCGGTCACCTTCACAGGTTCTTGTTCATAGGATCCGGCCGCATGAGACTGAACCGTTTGGAGCGAGGCGGGGCGGCGGCGTCATGAGGCTCGTGAAGCTGCTCATGGCGTGCTGGCGCGCGGCCGTGGCCAAGTGCGTGTCGCTGGCGCTCACCATGATGCTCATCGACCTTGTGAACGACGGTTTCACCTGGGATTCCGTGAGCGGGGAAGTGGTCTTCGCCCCTCTGGTGTGGGGGATCCTCACGCTCGCGGTGGCGGCCCTCGGGGTGTGGTCGCTGTGGCGGCGGGCCGGTGCGGCCGGCATCGCGCTCTCCGTCGAGGCGCTGGACGACCGGCAGACACATGCACTGCGCCCGGCGCCGGTCTCGGACGGGTGGCAGGAGCGGGTCCGCGAGGAACTGGCGGCGTCGGAGCGGGCGTTCCTCGTCGCCGAGAAGGGCCACGAGGAGATCCACTTCCGGTGGCGTCCCGGGCGGGGGAAGCAGTCCGTCTGGGGATCGATGTCCTTCGACGCGCCCTCGGGAGAGGCCGTCCTCGACGTCCGGGACGGTGAGGGGCTCCTGGGAGTGGCCGGACTGGGCAAGGGGTCCTCGTTCGCGGCGGTGTGTCAGATAGCCGAGGCCACCGGGCTGAAGTCCGCGACCGCCCGTGGATGAGCCGTCGTGGTGCGCGGCGTCCGGTGTGTCCTACGCCGTCGTGAGCTGCCTCAGCCCTCCAGGAACGGAGCCGTCTCAAGGATCGGGTACGGGGCGGGGAGCGGGAGCGGATCGCCCAGGTCGACCTTGGTCTCGGAGTCGTAGTACGCCTCCGTGGGGTCGTCGCCGGGCAGGACCGGGTCGGTGTAGCAGTGGGCCGTCTTGGCGTTGCGGTTGATCAGGACGTAGACGGGGACGCCCGCGGCGGCGTAGGTGCGCAGCTTGGGGCCGGTGTCCGTCTCGTGGTTGGTGGAGGTGACCTCGCCGACGAGCGCGATCATGTCGATGGGGTACCAGCCCTTGTGGGCTTTGAGGTACGAGTCGTCGAGCTCGGTCGGCTCTCGGCGTAGGACATAGAAGTCTGGGATGAGCAGAGACATGGTCGTGCCGTCCTTGTGGGCGGCCCGGTAGCCGTTTCCCATGCCGACCAGGTGCCCGGCTGAGTCGAACTGAACGGCGAGCTTGAAAGCTCCATTGTTGTGCTTGTGGTTCGGCTGCGGCGGCACGATGACCGTCCCCTCGACGTACTCGGGTCGAATGGGCGCCGTGGACGCCTGTTCGAACGCGATCAACAGATCGATGGGGTCCTGCAGCGGGTTCATGACCGGCTCCATGATGGGTTCGGCGCTCATCGATGGCTCTCCCTCGTCACGCTGATGCCAGGCTACGCCCGTGCCGGGTGCCCCGGCAGAACGATGGGCCGACCGCACGCCCTGTTGCCTGGCGATTCCGTGAGCGTTCACCCGAACGAGCGTGCTGAACCGTTACGGCGGCCAAGGCGACGTACAGGCGAGGGGGCGGCGCCCGGAACACCCGGGTGCCGCCCCCTTTCGCCTTCTCGTACGGTCGGGGCCTACTTCGGCGCGCTCGACGGGGCCGGGATCGATGCGGGGGCCGGGATGGGGGCGGTCGCCTCCGACTGGGGGGAGGCCGGGTTCCCCAGGGCCGACGGGGCCGCCACCGCGGACGTCGGGTCGACGGGCTCCTCCTCGGGAAGTGCCGTGGGGCCGCCGACGATACGGATGTCCGCGGCGTCGAAGGCGCGCTTGATGCGCCAGCGCAGTTCACGTTCGACGCTCATCGCCTTGCCGGGCATCGTCTTGGCCGAGACGCGGACGACCATCGAGTCGAGCAGGACGCTGTCGAGGCCGAGGACCTCGATCGGGCCCCAGAGGCGCTCGTTCCAGGGCTCTTCCTTGGTCATCGCCTCGGCGACCTCGTCGAGGGTGCGCTTCACCTTGTCCAGGTCCTCGTTCGCGCGGACCGTGACGTCGACGCCGGCTGTGGCCCAGCCCTGGGAGAGGTTGCCGATGCGCTTGACCTCGCCGTTGCGGACGTACCAGATCTCGCCGTTGTCGCCGCGCAGCTTGGTGACGCGCAGGCCCACCTCTATGACCTCACCGGAGGCGACGCCCGCGTCGATCGTGTCGCCGACGCCGTACTGGTCCTCCAGGATCATGAAGACGCCCGAGAGGAAGTCCGTGACCAGGTTGCGGGCGCCGAAACCGATCGCCACACCCGCGACACCGGCGGAGGCCAGCAGCGGGGCCAGGTTGATCTGGAACGTGCCCAGGATCATCAGCGCGGCGGTGCCCATGATCAGGAAGGACGCCACCGAGCGGAGCACCGAGCCGATGGCCTGCGAGCGCTGCCGGCGGCGCTCGACGTTCACCAGCAGGCCGCCCAGGGCCGTGCCGTCGACCGCCTGGACCGTGCGGGTCATGCGGTCGATGAGCTTGGTGATCGACCGCCGCACCACCACTCTCAGCACCCCCGCGATCACCAGGATCAACAGGACGCGCAGACCGATCGCCAGCCACGTGGACCAGTTCTGCTCGACCCAGCTGGCGGCGTTGGTCGCGCTCTGCTGGGCGTCCTGAAGCGTGGCGGTCGTCGGGTCCGTCGTCGCCGAGGGGGACGGCGACGGGGTGGACCCCAAGGCCGACAGGGCGGTCAAGAACACGGCAGGTACCTCCAGGCGTAGCGGTCCGCCCGCGGCTCGGGGACAAGTGAGGGCAGCGGCGGGCAGAACCACCACACTAACGGGGCAACGCGCGAGGCTCGTTGCAATGTTCGGGGGAGAGACCGTACTCACCTGGGGATGAAAGAGGGTGTGGTCGAAAACACTCCCAGCCCGTTACCGGGACATGGTGGCGCTTCCACCAGGCAAGAGGGGAGACTGACTGCAGATCGTCCCGGCGCGAGCCACGCGCCGCCGGCGTACAAGGAGGCATCCGTGCCGCATGTCCTGGTCCTCAACGCGTCGTACGAGCCACTCGGCGTCGTACCGCTCCGCCGCGCGCTCGTCCTCGTCCTCGAGAACAAGGCCATCTGCCTCGAGGAATCCGGCGCCTTTATGCACAGTGCAACCGTTACTGTCCCCGCACCCAGCGTGGTCCGGCTGAAGAGGTTCGTGCGGGTCCCTTACCGGGGGCCCGTTCCGCTGACCAGGCGAGCTCTGTTCGCCCGCGACGGCGGCCGGTGCATGTACTGCGGTGGCGTCGCAACCAGCGTCGACCACGTCATCCCGCGCTCCCGCGGGGGTCAGCACGCCTGGGACAACGTGGTGGCGTCATGCCGCCGCTGCAATCACACCAAGGCCGACCGTCACCTGGTCGAGATCGGCTGGCGCCTGCGCCATAAACCCGCCCCGCCGACGGGGCTGGCCTGGCGCATCATCGGAACGGGGCATAGGGACCCGCGCTGGCTGCCGTACCTGCAGCCGTACGGCGCGGAGGATGCGATGGCCCGGATCGACGGCATTTCCGCCTGACGATCCGGGCCTTTGTGTTCCCTGGCCCCGGTGGCCCGTGGCCCGCCCCGTACGGCCCCGTGTCAGGCGCGGGGTCCTTCGGGGCGGGCGCCGCGCAGCGCGTAGAGTGCCGAGCCCAGCACGAAGAGTGCGAGGGCGGCTGCCCAGGCGCCGGGCTGGGGGCCCGACTGCGTGGGCCAGGTCAGGACGGTCTCGGTGCTCATACGCGGCGAGGCGGCCGACAGGTACACGGCGCTGAAGTACAGCATCGTCGGCATCCAGCTCGCCCGGGCGCCGAACAGCACCGCCCCGACCGCCGTGATGCCGACGGCCCCGAGCGTGTTGCGGACCATCCCCGCCGAACCGAACGTCTGTGCGTCTCCCGGTATGGCGAGCGCGAGCACCGTCGCCGCGAGCGCGGTGAGGACCAGCAGATGGGCCAGGCGCCTCGGCCACCAGGGGCGTACGGCGGTGTCGTCCAGGTCCCGCGCGTACGAGTGGAGGCTCAGCCCGATCGCCGCCGAGGCCAGCAGCGGGGCGAGGGAGAGCATCGGGACCCTGCGATACGGGTCGAGGAAGGCGTCCGGGCGGCCCGCCACCCAGAAGGTGAGGAGGGCGGCGCAGGCGAGGGCGGCCAGAGTGGTCGGGACGGCGCGGGAGCGGGCGTAAAGGGTGAGGGGCGTCGGCGGGGTGGCTCTGCGCGGGGCGTTCACAGGGACGGGACCTCGCTCGGGTTCGGGTCGCAGTCGTGGGCGGTGGCGAAGTAGCGGCTGAGCCAGGAGCGGCGTTCGTCGTCGGTCATGGCGGTGAGGTGCGCGTACGCCTTGTCCTCGGCGCGGAGCTTCGCGAGTTCCTTCGTGTCGCCTCGCTGCCGGGCCGATGCCACGGAGCGCTCGCGTATGTCCTTCTGTGCGGAGTCCGGGGCCAGCCAGCGCACTACGGCCTCTTGGGTGACCTGGACGCGCTCCGCGGACGGCGACTCCTCGCAGTCCGGGCCGACCAGCATCATGGCGGCCTCCCAGGCGTACTGCTGCGGATCGGTCACCTTGCCGCGGACGGCGCTCCAGCCGATCGGGGTGAGCATCGGCAGTTCCGCCTCGTCCTTGTGCGGGCGGCGCGGCAGGTCCTCGAAGCGGACCGGCAGGTTCCGCACCCCGTCCAGGCGGCCGGTGAGACCGGACAGCACATGGGTCACCTCCGGCAGCATGTCCGGGTGGACGGCGCTGACGCAGATACGCGGGGTGGTGGAGTCGTCGCACACCTGGCGGTGGGCGAGCGGGTTGTCGCGCAGCATGCCGTCGCCCGTGTGGACCAGGAGGACGGCGGCGCCGAGCGCGGCCGCGAGCGGCAGCAACGCGGTGGCACGGCGGTACGCGGCAAGGGCCACGGCCGCCGCGGCGGCGAGCCCGGCCGGCCACAGGGCCGACACGAGCGGATACCACCAGACCGGGACGTCGTAGTCGCCGACCAGGCTCAGGTAGGCGGGAGCGAGGTTGCGGAAGCCCGACTCCGAGAGGCCGAGGGTGCCGTACAGGACGTACCCGCAGATCGCGAGCGCGGGAGCGGTCAGCCGCCAGGGCAGCAGCCGTCCGGCCGCATGGCCGAGCAGCGTGCACGCGGTGATCGAGAGCGCGGCCCCGGCGAAGACGGTCGGGACCGGGCCGCCCGCCGACGCGTACGGCGCGCAGGCGAGCAGCGCACCGGCCACCGCCACGAGGTATGCCACCGCCAGCCAGCAGGCGAGCGGCAGGGCGGCCGTCAGGAGCTGGGCGAGCGGGGTACGAGCGGTCGAGGCCCGCAGCTCCGTCATCCGCAGCCGGCGCTCCCGGCCGCCCTGCCATGCGCCCGCCGCGAGCGCGAACGGAACGCCGATCACGCCGGCCGCCACGCTCAGCCTGCCTGTCGTCTCCCCCCAGCTGCCCTGCCACAGGGTCGCCGTGGAGGCAAGCATCCAGGCGAGGGCGAGCAGCAGCGCCGCGGCCGCCCAGGGGGCGAACCCGCGCAGGGACTCGACGCGGAGAGGGTGGGGGGCGCGCTGGATGCGTACGTTCATCGGGCGGACCCCGTCGATGCGCGGTGGCCGCGCAGGACCGTGGTGTAGCCGCGTTCGATGGCGTTGCCGTCGGACTCGTGGCCGTCGGCGCCGAGGGCGGCGAGGGAGTGGGGTGTGCCGCGGTAGGCGACCTGACCGGCCTCGATCAGGGTGACGTCCGTGCAGGCCGCGGCCACGTCCTCCACCAGGTGGGTGGAGACGATCACCGTGGCGCTCCGGCCCAGCTCCCGCAGCAGCGCCCGGAACTCCACGCGCT
This sequence comes from Streptomyces sp. NBC_01450, assembly GCF_036227505.1. NCBI lineage: Bacteria > Bacillati > Actinomycetota > Actinomycetes > Kitasatosporales > Streptomycetaceae > Streptomyces > Streptomyces sp. NBC_01450. Next base: position 7,355,297 of record NZ_CP109480.1, read on the forward strand.
GCTCGGGGTCCAGGCCCGCGGTGGGCTCGTCGAGGAGCAGGACACGGGGATCGTTCACGATGGCCTGGGCGATGCCGACGCGCCGGATCATGCCGCCGGACAGCGTTTTGACCTTCGCGTCGATACGGTCGGCGAGCCCGACCCGGGCGACGGCGTGCTCGACCGCTGCGGAGGCGTCGGCGGTCGGCACCTCCTTCAGCCAGGCCACGTACGCCACGAACTCCCGCACGGTGAACCCCGGGTAGTACCCGAAGTCCTGCGGCAGATACCCCAGTTCGCGGCGGACGGCACCGCGCTTCTGCCGGTGGCGGAGGTCGTTGCCGAGCATCCTCACCCGGCCCGCGGAGGGCTCCGCGATCGTCGCGAGGATGCGGATGAGGGAGGTCTTGCCGGCGCCGTTGGGGCCGAGCAGGCCGTGGACGCCGGGGCCGAAGTCCAGGTCGACGGCGTTCAGCGCGGTGGTCCTGCGGTGCCGGACGGTCAGTCCGGAGACTCGTATGGAGGCGGTGGTCGCGCCCACACCGTCGTCCGTCATCGAAGTGCCGGACAAATCAAGGGAGTTCACATCGTCTCCAGACGGTCGTACGAGGAACGGCGCGCGGCGAGGAGGAGGGCGCAGAGCGCGGACGCCGCCGCCCAGCCCCACTGCGGCGAGGCGCCGGTGAAGTAGAGGGAGAGCTGATGCGTGAGGCGGGCCGTCAGGTCGGGGCTCGAAGCCGCGAGGAGGGGCGCCGCCAGCGCGAGCAACCAGCCGCAGCCCACCACCCCGGAGGCGGTACGGCAGCCCACGTATCCGGACAGCGCCAGCGTGGCCAGGGTCAGGGCGAGGCCGGGCAGCAGCCAGGCGGCCGCCGTGGGTGCCTGCGGCAGGCGCGGGTCGGCGGCGGGGAGCAACAGCCCCGCCACCGTCAGCAGCGGCACGCTCACCGTCAGCACGGCGGCCGTCCGCGTCAGCACCAGCCGAAGCCCGCCGGAGGGCGACGTAGCGACGATCTCGTGCAGTGGATCGGCATGCCGCCCGTACGAGAGGGCGACGCCCGCCACGGGTACGACCGGGGCCACGGCCAGCAGCAAGGGCCGCGCGCCGTCGAACCCGCCCCCGTACGCGAGCACGAGCGCCCCCACGGCGACCAGCACGACGGCCCCGGCCCAGGCCCCGCGCAGAGCGGGCCCCGCCGCCCAGAGGATCCGCCCGAGCCGCCCCCCGACGGCTCGGGGGCGCCTTGAGGCGGCGGGTACGGGGGTAGGCGCCGGCGCCGACTCGAGTACCGCCGTCAGCACCGCGTCGCGCACCTCCGCCAGTACCACCCCCGCCGCCCCCTCCCGCGCCGCACGCGAGACCCTTGCGGCGCACGTTCCGCAACTCTCCAGGTGTTTCTCCAGGGACCAGGCGTCCGTCTCCGGAAGGGAGCCGTCCGCGTAACGGGCGACGAGGTCGTCGGGCGCATGCCAGCCGGTCATGCCGTGCCTCCCAGCAGCGAGGGGTCCAGGAACGAAGCCGAGGACGGATTCACGTGCGCGAGCGCCGCGCGGAGTTCCGCGCGGGCGCGCCTGGCCCGGGTCTTGACCGTGCCCTCCGGGATACCGAGCAGCCGGGCGGTCTCACGCGTGGTCAGCCCGTCGACGACCGTGGCGCGCAGCACCTCGCGGAGTTCGGGCGAGATGCGGTCCAGGGCCGTACCCACGTCCCCGTACTCCAGGCCCGCCAGCACACGATCCTCGGCGGAGGGCGCGGGCACGGGCGCCGCGTACTCGACGCGCTCGGCCCGCTCCTGCACCCGCCGCGCGTCGACGAGCCGCCGCGCCGCGATCGTCCACAGCCAGCCGCCCGCCTCCTCGCCCCGGTGCGTGGCCGCCGACCGCCACACGGTCACGAAGGTGTCCTGCAGCACCTCCCGCACGACCTCGGGATCGTCGCACCGCCGGGTCAGCCGCGTGTGCAGCCACCCGGCGTGCCGGTCGTACAGCGCGGCCATCGCCGCCGAGTCCCCGCCCGCCACGGCCCGCAGCAGCGCGGCGTCCGTGGCGTCCTCCCGGTGGCCCCCCATGGGGCGGAACAGTCTCACACCCTGTCTATCGACCCCCGCGAGGCCGTCGGTTCACACCACGGCACATCACTTCACGGCAGTCCCGGGACTTCACGGCAGTCCCGAGCCGCGCCGGGTACGGTCTGTGACCAAACGCACCTTCTCCGTCCTCGTACGTCTGCGAACGCGCCCACTGGGTAGAGCTGCACACACCCGCATCCGCCGTACGACGACAAGGAGGCCCCCGTGGCCGCATCGGCACACCTTCTGCTCTCGGCCCTCTCCAAACGCCCGACGGAGCCCTCCGTCGAGCCTCACGTGTGCGTCTTCAGTGCCGAGGGCGCCAGCACCGAACCGCCGCTGACCAGCGAACCTCCCCTCCCCGACGCCGAGCCGCTGACCAGCGAACCGCCGCTGGCCGATGCCGCGCACCTGACCAGCGAGCCCGTCTCCACCGGCGCCGCCACGGACGCCTCGGGGGTATAGATGGCGCCTCGCCCGCCCGCGGACCACTCACCCGCCGGTTCCGCGCCGGCCGAGCCTCCGGACCCGCACGCACCGCTGGCGCGGCTCGCCGCACTGTACGGCGTCGCCACCTCCTACAGCCCCTCCCCGGACCGTACGGTCGCGGCCACGGACTCCGCGGTCGTCGCGGCCCTGGCGGCGCTCGGCGTCGACGTGAGCACCCCGGACGCCGTCCGCGCGGCACTCGCCACCCAGGAGGCCGAGACGCGGGAGCGGCTGCTGCCGCCGACGGTGGTGTGCTGGGGCGGCAGCCCGCCCGCCGCACTCGCCGGACTGCCCGCCGGCACCCGGCTGCGCATCACCACCGAGCAGGGCGAGACCCGTGCCGCGGCCGAGCAACTCCCGCCCGGCGTCCACACCCTGCACGCCACAGCTCCCGACGGCCGCACCGCCGAGGCCCACCTCGTCGGCGCCCCCGCCCGGCTGCCCGCACCGCCCGGACGCACGTACGGACTCCTCGTCCAGCTGTACTCCCTCCTCTCCCGGCGTTCCTGGGGCATGGGCGACCTCGGCGACCTCGCCGAACTGACCGCCTGGTCCGGCCGGGCGCTCGGCGCCGGATTCGTGCAGGTCAACCCCCTGCACGCGGCCGTACCCGGCGCCCCCACCGACCCCTCCCCGTACCGGCCCTCCTCCCGTCGCTTCCCCGACCCGGTCCACCTGCGGGTCGAGGACATCCCCGAGTTCGCCCATGTCGACGACCCGGACCGGGTGCGGGCGCTGTCGGAGCGTGCCGAGCGACTGCGTGCATCCGTGCTGCACAAGGGTGCGTTGATCGACCGCGACGCCGTGTGGGAGCTCAAGCGCGAGGCGCTGGAACTGGTGCGCGAGGTGCCGCTGGGGCCCGGCCGACGTGCCGCCTACGTCGACTTCCTCGCCGAGGAGGGCGAGGCGCTGGAGGACCACGCCACCTGGTGCGCGCTCGCCGAGGTGTACGGCCCCGAGTGGCAGCGGTGGCCCGTGGGACTGCGTGACCCGCGCTCACCCGCGACCGCCCGCGCCCGCGGCGAGTTGATGGACCGCGTCGACTTCCACAGCCGTCTCGCCTGGCTCACCGACGCCCAGCTCGCCACCGCCCAGCGGTCCGCGCGTGACGCCGGGATGGCGGTGGGACTTGTGCACGACCTCGCGGTCGGCGTGCATCCGGGCGGGGCCGACGCGTGGGCGCAACAGGAGTACTTCGCGGCGGGCATGTCGGTGGGCGCGCCCCCGGACGCGTTCAACGCGCGCGGCCAGGACTGGGGCCTGCCGCCCTGGCGCCCGGACCGGCTGGCCGCCTCGGGCTACGCGCCGTACCGCCACCTCCTGCGCGCCCTCTTCCGGCACGCGGGCGCCCTGCGCATCGACCACGTCATGGGCCTGTTCCGGCTCTGGTGGGTGCCGCAGGGACAGCCGCCCACGGAGGGCACGTACGTCCGTTACGACGCCGAGGCGATGCTCGCGATCCTGACCCTGGAGGCCTCACGGGCCGGGGCCCTGGTGATCGGCGAGGACCTGGGCACCGTCGAGCCCGGGGTGCGCGAGACGCTGCACGAGCGCGGGGTGCTCGGCACCTCGGTGCTGTGGTTCGAACGCGACTGGGACGGCGACGGGAAGCCCCTGCCGCCCGAGCGCTGGCGCCCCGACTGCCTCGCCACCGCCACCACCCACGACCTGCCGCCCACCGCCTCCCGGCTCACCGGCGACCACGTCGAACTCCGCGACCGGCTCGGCCTGCTCACCGGCTCCCTGGAGGACGAACGGACCGCGGCCACCGCGGACACGGGGGAGTGGCTGGCGCTGCTCGCCCGCCTCGGGCTGCTGCACGGGGCGAGCGACGCGGGTTCGGCGGTGTCGGAGGAGGCCGAGATCCAGGCCGTGCACCGCTTCCTGCTGCGCACCCCGGCCCGCATGATCGGTGTGTGGCTCCCGGACACGGTCGGGGACCGGCGCCCGCAGAACCTGCCGGGCACCTGGGACCAGTACCCGAACTGGCGGCTGCCCATCGCCGACGCCGACGGCCGCCCGGTGACCCTGGAGGAGCTGGCGGCCTCGCCCCGGCTGCACGCGCTGATCGATGTGCTGCGAGGACGGTCCGGGGACCGCGGTGGGCGGTGCGGGCGGGGGTGAGGCCTCCGTACGGCACCCCGGGCGCGCGACTCATTCAGGTGTTCGCTACGTTTGCACCGTGGACAAGAAGAACGCCCTGCGCGCCGGCGCCCTGGCTTCCGGTACGACGCTGATGATGCTGCTCATGTCGTCCCCCGCGCTCGCGCTGACCCGCGACGACGGTGACGACCCCGGCAAGGGCCTGAGCGTGATCGAAACGCTCGGCCTCTACGTCGCGACGCCGATCGTCCTGTTCCTGATCATCGCGGGCCTCGTGGTGGTCCTGGACAAGTCCGACAAGCAGCCGAAGCGGACCTGATTCCGGCCCGCTTTCCGCAGCCCCGGCCTCTCGCCGGGGTCTCTGGAATCCTTCTCGATCGAGGGAGTCCGCACACCCGCCGGGTGCGCGGACTCCCTCGACGCGTTTTCGGAGGGCCCCGACGTGTTGTGAACCCGCTGGCGGATCCGCCGGCGGGGCACCCTCCTCGGAAGTCGTGAACACTAAAGCGGTTTAGTGTTCACGACTTCCGGCGCACATGGTGGGGAGCCGACATGGCCGACCGGGGGCCGTTACGGATGCGGCGCTGTGAGGTAGCGCTGCACCGTCGGTGCCAGCCACGCCACGACCTCCTCGCGCGGCAGCGCGACGGCGGGCGGGAAACGCAGGACGTAGCGGGCCATCGCCATGCCCAGCACCTGTGAGGCGGTCAGCGCGGCCCGTGCGGGTGCCTGCTCCGGGTCGGGGCACACCCGCAGCGCGACCGGCATGAGCTGGTCCCGGAAGATGCCCTGCATGCGCTCGGCGCCCGCCGGATTGGTCACGCCGACCCGGAGCAGCACGGTGAGGACCTCGTTCTCCTCCCAGAGGTCGAGGAAGTGGCTCACCAGGACGCGGCCCACCTCGTGCGGATTCAGCCCGTCCGGACCCGGCAGCCGTAGGTCGACGTCGAGGACCGCGGCGAACAGTCCTTCCTTCGAGCCGTAGTACCGCATGACCATCGACGGATCGATCCGCGCGTCCTTGGCGATGGCGCGGATCGTGGCGCGCTCATAGCCGTCGGCGGCGAAGCGTTCGCGCGCGGCGGTGAGGATGGTGGTGCGGGTGGTGTCCGAGCGGCGGGCCGCGGGGGACGGGGCGGGTGCGGGGAGTTCCTTGTCCGGCATGCCAACAACCGTAGGCCAACAGTTGTTGACAGTCCAGAGGGGTCACTTTATGTTGGTGAACAAGCGTTGGCCCACGAGCGTTGGCCCACAAGCGTTGGCCCACAAGCGTTGGCCCACAAGAGTTGGCCTACAAATGTTGGCTCACGGGTGTTGGTCCACGAGTGTTGGCATAGGGAGGCCGCCATGAACGGCAAGGCGAACGACACCACCGGCATCACCGGCATCACCGGCACCACCGCGCCCCGGAACGTGATCGTCGTCGGCTGCGGCCCCACCGGCCTCCTGCTGGCCGGAGACCTCGCCACCGCCGGTGTCCCCGTCACCCTCGTCGAGAAGCGCCCGCACAAGATCAGCAACCTCTCCCGCGCCTTCGTCCTGCACGCCCGCACCCTGGAGCAGCTCGACGCCCGCGGTCTCGCCGACGAGCTGGAGAGCCACGGCCGGACCCTCGACCGCATCCGTCTCTTCGGCCGGCTCTCCGTCGCCCTCGACGCTCTCCCCTCCCGCTTCAACCACCTGCTCGTGATCCCGCAGTACGAGGTGGAGAAGGCGTTGGAGCGGCGGGCGGTCGAGGTCGGGGTGCGGTTCGTGTACGAGACCGAGGTGACCGGACTGCGCCAGGACGCGGAAGGCGTCACGCTCGAAGTCCGGGGTGCGGACGGGGAGGTGGGAGAGCTGGCGGCCGCGTACGTCGTCGGGGCGGACGGGATGCGCAGTGCGGTGCGTGAGGCGGTGGGGCTGCCGTTTCCCGGGAAGTCGGTCATCCGGTCCGTCGTCCTCGCCGACGTCCTGCTCGCCGAGGAGCCGGAGTCGATCCTCACCGCCAACGCCGTCGGTGACGCCTTCGCCTTCATCGCGCCCTTCGGGGACGGCTACTACCGCGTGATCGGCTGGCACCGCGGCCGCGACGTCCCCGACAGCGAGCCGCTCGAACTCGACGAGGTCAAGGAGATCGTCCGGCTCTCCCTCGGCCGCGACTACGGCATGCACGACGCCCGCTGGATGTCCCGCTTCCACAGTGACGAGCGCCAGGCGCCCTCGTACCGCGTGGGCCGGGTCTTCCTCGCCGGGGACGCCGCCCACGTCCACACCCCGGCCGGCGGCCAGGGCATGAACACCGGCCTTCAGGACGCGGCGAACCTCGGCTGGAAGCTCGCGCTGGTCGTCAACGGCCACGCGGGTACGGATCTGCTGGACACCTACCAGGCCGAGCGCCACCCCGTCGGAAAGGCGGTGCTGCGCAGCAGTGGCGGGATCGTCCGACTCGCGATGGCCAAGCACCCCTGGACGCTGGCGCTGCGCTCCGCGCTCACCACGGTCCTCAACGGCGTCGGTCCCATGGGCCGGAAGGCGGCGGGCCAGATCACCGGCATCGGCTTCGCCTACCCGGCCCCGCGGGGCTCCCACGCCCTCGTCGGCACCCGCGTCCCCGATGTCGCCCTTGAGGGCGGCCGCCTCTACGAGGCCCTGCGCGGCGGCCGGTTCGTGCTCGTCGCACCGGCGGCGGTGGTCCGGGCGTACGGCCTGGACGACCTCAAGGGCCGCGAGGACCGCCTCACCGTGGAGAGCTGGGCGAGCGACCGGCGTACGACACTGCTGGTGCGGCCCGACGGGTACGCGGCCTGGGCCGCGGAATCCCCCGCCGCGCCGGCCGTGGCGGCGGCCCTGGCGGCGGCGCTGGGTGACTGACTAGGCTCCGGTACCCAACACCAACTCGCGCAACAGGTCGGCCAGTTGACCGGCGCGTTCCTCGTCGAGGTGGGCCAGGGCCTCAGTCTGGACGGCGAGTCCCGCGGTGACGGCCTCGTCGATGAGCCGCAGTCCCTTGTCCGTGAGCGTCACCTGGAGCCCGCGCCGGTCGTGCGGGTCGGGGGAGCGCCGCAGCAGTCCGGCGCGTTCGAGCTTGTCCAGGCGCCCGGTCATGCCGCCGGTGGTGAGCATGAGCGTCGCCGAGAGCTGCCGGGGCGAGAGGGTGTACGGGGCGTCGGAGCGGCGCAGGGTGGCGAGTACGTCGAACTCCCCGCGTGAGATCCCGTGGGGCGCGTACGCCTTCTCCATCCGGTCGCCCATCGTGCGCGCGAGCCGGAAGACGCGGCCGAAGACCTCCATCGCGGCGGTGTCGAGGTCCGGCCGGACGGTGGCCCACTGCTCGACGATCGCGTCGACGGGGTCCTGGGGCGTCTTCATGGGGGCGAGTATCCGTCGAGGGGTCGATCGCCCGCAAGAAAGTAGCTGACGAGGGAGTTGCTTGGAAGAAAGTGACTTGACGGAAAGTAACTTGCAACTAAGCTACTTTCGCTGACCTACTTTTGAATCGGGTGCCCTCATGGCCGCGAACACGAACCGTCCCACCCTCATAGCCCTGACCGCGCTGGCCCCCATCTCGTGGGGGAGTACCTACGCCGTCACCACGGAGTTCCTCCCCGCCGACCGGCCCCTGTTCACCGGGGTGACGCGAGCCCTGCCCGCCGGGCTGCTGCTCCTCGCGTCGGCCCGGGTGTTGCCGCGCGGCGCCTGGTGGGGGAAGGCGGCGGTGCTGGGCGCGCTGAACATCGGCGCCTTCTTCCCGCTGCTGTTCCTCTCCGCGTACCGGCTGCCCGGCGGCATGGCGGCGGTCGTCGGCTCGGTCGGGCCGCTGTTCGTCGCGGGCCTCGCGGCGCCGCTGCTAGGTGACCGCCCGACCTCGCGGACGCTCCTCACGGGTATCGCCGCGGCCCTCGGGGTCAGCCTCGTCGTGCTGAAAGCGGCGGGTGCACTCGACGCGGTGGGGGTGCTCGCGGCGCTCGGCGCGACCGCGTCGATGTCCACCGGCACGGTGCTCACCAAGCGGTGGGGACGGCCGGACGGGGTCGGTCCGCTGGCGCTGACCGCCTGGCAGCTGACGGCGGGCGGGCTGCTGATCGTCCCGGTGGCCCTCCTCGTCGAGGGCGCGCCGCCCGCGCTGGACGGCCGGGCGGTCGGCGGATACCTGTACCTCGCGCTGGCGAACACGGCGGTGGCGTACTGGCTCTGGTTCAGGGGCATCGGCCGGCTCGGCGCCACACAGGTCACCTTCCTCGGCCCGCTGTCACCGTTGACCGCGGCCGTCATCGGCTGGGCGGCGCTGGGGCAGACACTGACGCCGGTGCAGGTGGCAGGGATGGTGCTGGCGTTCGGGGCGACGGTCTTCGGGCAGCTCGGGCCGCGTGGCGGGCGGCCGACTCCCACAGGTGGCACGCGGAGGAAAACAGCCCCGGTCGAATACCCCTCCCCTTTACAGGGACATGCCTTGACACTCTGATACCCCGAGTCGAGTCTTGACGAGACGCGGTCGGCGATCGTGCCGCAGCACTCAACGTCCCTACTGGAAGAGGAGCCGGTGTGCGCGCCAAGATCGTGATCCGTCCGCTGGACAAGAAGGAGACCACCGGCGACAGCGACACGAACGGCACCTGACCGGAGCCCGGCATGCGGGGAACCCCGTATCCCACCCTCGGCGAGCTGCTGCGACGTGCTCGCGCGACGGTGGCGGCGCGGCCCGGTGTACTGCGGTTGCGTGTCGTCGGGACCTCGCGTGCCGGCCGGCCGCTGTGGCTGCTGTCGGCCGGACACGGCCCCCGGCACATCCTCACGGTCGCCGGCGCGCACGCGAACGAACCGGTGGGCGGGGTCACCTCGCTCTCCCTGGTCGACAGGTTCGCGCGGGAGCCGGCGCTGCTCCAGGAGCTCGGCTGCACCTGGCACTTCCTGCTCTGTCTCGATCCCGACGGCGCGAGTCTCGCTGGGCGATGGATGACGGGGTGGTCCGGCGAGGGGCGGGCGACCGGGGCGTCGCCGACCCTCCGGGGTTACTACCGGCGCTTCTACCGGCCCGCCTTCGCCGCTCAGCCCGAGTTTCCGCCCGTCGCGAGTGATCCGCGTCCGGCGATGCCGGAGTCCGAGGCGCTGGTGCGGCTCCTCGACGAACTTCGGCCGGTCGTGCAGTTCTCGCTGCACGGTGTCGAAGTGGGCGGATCCTTTCTGCAGTTGACTCGTGCGCTGCCGGGGGCGGCGGCCGCCTACCGCCGGATCGCGGCGGACCTCGGCATTCCCCTGGAACACCGGCCGTTCGACGGCATGGGATGGCTGGCCGAGAGCCCGGGGGTGCTGGTCCTGCCGGACGGGAGCCCCACCGAGGAACGGGACCCGTCCGGCTTCACCTCGCAGGCGACCTGGCTCTACGCGATGCGGCACGGCACGGTGTCGGCGGTCGTCGAGGCGCCCTTCTGGAGCGTGGCGGGCGTCAGCGATCCGCAGCCCGTGGCCGAGCCCCGGCGCGAGGTCGCGGAGGCGAGTGAGATCCTGCTCGGCCGCGCCAAACAACTGGAGGCGGTGGTGGGGGAGCTGGGGCCCAGGTCACCGCGGACCCCCGACCAGATCGCCCACTTCACCGCCGCCCGCGAGCTCATGGACATCGGCCCCGGAGTCGTGGACACCTGGAACTCCGCCGAACTCGCCACCACCGTGGGCAACTCCGTCTCCCTCGGTGTCGCCGCCCGGCGCATCCCGCTGCGCGCGGCGGCCATGATGCGACAGGGCCTGGGCGGCGCACCCGCGCTGGACACCCTCGTGGAGACCTGGTCCCGTGAACTGGCGAGCACCTTCGACGCCCGCTGGGTCCCGGTGGCCGACCAGACCGCGCTGCAGATCCGCACGATGCTCGTACTCGCCCGTGCCCTGGTGTGACCTCACGCGTCCGCGTACGAGTGGGGGCGCCCGGCGCGACGCCGGACGCCCCCACTCACGTACGACCGACTACGCGTCCGCCGCCGCCGCGTCCGCCGCCTGGGCCTTCAGCGCGCGCTCGACCCCGGAGCGGGACTCCGAGATCAGGCGCCGCAGGGCCGGGGTGGGCTCGGCCGAGGCCAGCCACGCGTCCGTCTTGGCGAGGGTCTCCTCGGAGACCTGGATGGACGGGTAGAGACCGACCACGATCTGCTGGGCGATCTCGTGCGAACGGGCGTCCCAGATGTCCTTCACCACGGAGAAGTACTTGTCCGTGTACGGGGCGAGCAGTTCGCGCTGGTCGGTCTGCACGAAGCCGCCGATCACCGCTTCCTGCACGGCGTTCGGGAGCTTGTCGGACTCGACGACCGCGGTCCACGCCTCCGCCTTCGCCTCCTCGGTGGGACGCGAGGCCCGGGCCGTCTCCGCGTGCCGCTCACCCGCCGCCGTCTTGTCGCGCTCAGCCTCGGCGGCGATCTCCGCCTCGTCGTAGCGCCCGACCGCCGCGAGCCGCTGGACGAACGCCCAGCGCAGCTCGGTGTCGACGGCGAGGCCCTCGATGCTCTCCCGGCCCTCCAGCAGGCCCTCCAGGAGGTCCAGCTGTTCCGGCGTACGGGCGGTCGCCGCGAAGGCGCGCGCCCAGGCGAGCTGGTGGTCGCCACCGGGCTGGGCGGCGCGCAGATGTGCGAGCGTCGCGTCCGTCCAGCGGGTCAGCAGCGCCTCACGGGCCGTCGGGTCGGCGTACTGCTCGATCGCCAGCTTCACCTGGCGCTGCAGCGACTGCACGACACCGATGTCGGACTCCTTGCCGATGCCCGACAGGACCAGGGACAGGTAGTCGCGGGTGGCGAGCTCCCCGTCGCGGGTCATGTCCCAGGCCGAGGCCCAGCACAGGGCACGGGGGAGGGAGGACTCGAAGTCGCCGAGGTGCTCGGTGACGAAGGCGAGCGAGTCCTCGTCGAGGCGTACCTTGGCGTACGACAGGTCGTCGTCGTTGAGCAGGAAGACCGCCGGGCGACGCTTGCCGACCAGCTGTGCCACGGCCGTCAGCTCGCCGTCGACGTCCAGCTCGACGCGCTCGCCGCGCACCAGCTTGCCGCTGTCGTCGTCGAGGTCGTAGAGGCCGATCGCGATGCGGTGCGGGCGCAGGGTCGGCTCACCCTTGGCACCCGCCGGGAGCGCCGGAGCCTCCTGGCGGATCGCGAAGGAGGTGATGACGCCGTTCGCGTCGGTCTCCACCTCCGGGCGCAGGATGTTGATGCCGGCGGTCTGGAGCCACTTCTCCGACCAGGTCTTCAGATCACGCCCGGAGGTCTCCTCCAGGGCGCCCAGCAGATCGCTGAGGCGCGTGTTGCCGTACGCGTGCCGCTTGAAGTACGCCTGCACGCCCTTGAAGAACTCGTCCATGCCGACGTAGGCGACGAGCTGCTTCAACACGCTCGCCCCCTTCGCGTACGTGATGCCGTCGAAGTTGACGAGGACGTCGTCCAGGTCGTTGATCTCGGCCATGATCGGGTGGGTGGAGGGCAGCTGGTCCTGCCGGTAGGCCCACGTCTTCATGGAGTTGGCGAAGGTGGTCCAGGAGTGCGGCCAGCGGGAGTCGGGGGCGTACGCCTGGCAGGCGATGGAGGTGTACGTCGCGAACGACTCGTTCAGCCAGAGGTCGTTCCACCACTCCATGGTCACGAGGTCGCCGAACCACATGTGGGCGAGCTCGTGCAGGATGGTCTCGGCGCGCACCTCGTACGAGGCGTCGGTCACCTTGGACCGGAACACGTACTGGTCCCGGATCGTCACCGCGCCCGCGTTCTCCATCGCGCCGGCGTTGAACTCCGGCACGAAGAGCTGGTCGTACTTCTTGAACGGGTACGCGTAGTCGAACTTCTCCTGGAACCAGTCGAAGCCCTGCCGGGTGACCTCGAAGATCGCGTCCGAGTCGAGGAACTCGGCGAGCGAGGGCCGACAGTAGATGCCGAGCGGAACGCTCTGCCCGTCCTTCTCGTACACGCTGTGGACGGAGTGGTACGGCCCGACGATCAGCGCGGTGATGTACGTGGAGATCCGCGGCGTCGGCTCGAAGACCCAGGTGTCGTCCTTGGGCTCGGGCGTCGGGGAGTTGGAGATCACGGTCCAGCCGGAGGGCGCCTTCACGGTGAACTGGAAGGTGGCCTTCAGGTCGGGCTGCTCGAAGCTCGCGAACACCCGGCGCGCGTCCGGGACCTCGAACTGGGTGTAGAGGTAGGCCTGCTGGTCGACGGGGTCGACGAAGCGGTGCAGGCCCTCACCGGTGTTGGTGTACGCGCAGTCGGCCACGACACGCAGGACGTTGCGGCCCTCCAGCAGCCCCGGAAGCGCGATCCGCGAGTCCTCGAAGACCTCGGCGGGGTCGAGAGGGTCCCCGTTCAGGGTCACCTCGTGAACGGCGGGAGCGACCAGGTCGATGAAGGTCTCCGAGCCGCTCTCCTCGACGTCGAAGCGCACCGTGGTCACGGACCGGTAGGTGCCGCCCTCCTGCGCGCCCGAGAGGTCGAGATCGATCTCGTACGAGTCAACGGTGAGCAGCTTCGCGCGCTGCTGCGCCTCTTCGCGGGTCAGGTTTGTGCCAGGCACGCGGTCATCTCCTCGTTATGTGACGGTTGCGCCATCCTTCCATGGGACCTGCACGGATGCGATGTCCGTTTCCCGCCGGTGCCAGGCAGGCGCGGGCGCGAGCCTGGAGACATGACGACGGACACGACGACGTACACGACGACGGACATGACGACGTACACGGCACGTCCCATCGACCCGGCGGCCCTGAAGGATCTCCGCACAGCTGACGACGCGGACCGCCCGATGGTTCCCTTCGCGGACGAGGAGGGCGGCGCACCGCTGCGCTGCTGCCTTCGGCGCAGTGAGCCGGGCGAGCGGATCGCCCTCGTCTCCTACGCGCCGCTGCGCCGCTGGGCCGCCGCGACGGGCGCCGACCCGGGCGCGTACGACGAGCAGGGCCCGGTCTTCATCCACGCCGACGACTGCCCGGGCCCCGACCCGCACGGCCACCCCTTCCCGGGCGCCCACCGCACGGTCCGCCACTACTCCGCCGAGGGCCACATCCTGGGCGGCCGTCTGGTCGAGAACGTCGAGAACGCCGAGAGCTCCGCCGCCTTCGACGACGCCTTCGATGAGGCCTTCGCCGATCCGCAGGTGGCGCTGGTCCATGTGCGGGCCGTGGAGTACGGGTGCTTCCTCTACGAGGTGCGGCGGGCGTGAGAAGGGGCGGTCACCGTGCGGTGACCGCCCCCGGGGCACGTGGCGCGGGCGTCAGCCCTTGAGCTCCGTCAGCCCTTGAGCTCCGCCGCCACCAGTTCCGCGATCTGGATCGCGTTCAGCGCGGCGCCCTTGCGGAGGTTGTCGTTGGAGACGAAGAGGGCGAGGCCGTGCTCGACCGTCTCGTCGGTGCGGATGCGGCCCACGTACGACGCGTCGCGGCCGGCGGCCTCGAGCGGGTTCGGGATCTCGGAGAGGGCGACGCCCGGGGCGCCGGCCAGCAGCTCGGTCGCGCGCTCCACGCTCAGCGGACGCGCGAAGCGGGCGTTCACCTGGAGGGAGTGGCCGCTGAACACCGGGACGCGGACGCAGGTGCCGGAGACCTTGAGCGCGGGGATCTCCAGGATCTTGCGGGACTCGTTGCGGAGCTTCTGCTCCTCGTCCGTCTCGTGCAGACCGTCGTCGACGATCGACCCCGCGAGCGGGAGCACGTTGAAGGCGATGGGGCGCTTGTAGACACCCGGCTCGGGGAAGTCGACCGCGCCGCCGTCATGGGTCAGCTTGTCGGCGTCCGTGGCGACCTTCAGTACCTGGCCGTGCAGCTCGGCCACGCCCGCGAGGCCGGAGCCGGACACCGCCTGGTAGGTCGCGACGACCAGCGCCTCGAGCCCCGCCTCCTCGTGCAGCGGCTTCAGGACGGGCATCGCGGCCATCGTCGTGCAGTTCGGGTTGGCGATGATGCCCTTGGGGCGGTCGGCGATCGCGTGCGGGTTCACCTCGGAGACCACCAGGGGCACCTGCGGGTCCTTGCGCCACGCGGAGGAGTTGTCGATCACGACCGCGCCCTGCGAGGCGACCTTCTCGGCCAGCGCCTTGGAGGTCGCGCCGCCCGCGGAGAACAGGACGATGTCCAGGCCGGAGTAGTCCGCCGTCGCCGCGTCCTCCACCGTCACACCGTCGAGCACCGTCCCGGCCGAACGCGCCGAGGCGAACAGCCGCAGCTCCTCGACCGGGAACTTCCGCTCGACGAGGATCCTGCGCATGACTGTGCCGACCTGACCGGTGGCTCCGACGATTCCGACCCTCACGGCGACTCCCTTTACGTGCGTTCTCCATGGTCCAGCGCTTCCATCATGCGTCTGACCGGTGCCCGCGTGTCCAATCCTTTGCCCGTGCCGCCCGAGGAATGGGACGCGTCCGCCGTCCGGTGTCCGTTCGGCATCCGAAAGAAACCCTTCCGTCGGCCGCCGGGGACCGCAAGCCGTGCGGCGTGGACCTCCTCACGGGCCCCGGCCCGGTGTGACGTACGACTCGTCGGGGTACGGCCGAACGTTTTGGCCCGCACCGGCGTCGTAGAGGAAACGCGGGAGGGGAGGGGCGGAGTGCTGCGCAGAAAGGCACGCCGTGCCCAGGGGGCGGACGATCCCCTGGACGCGGCCCAGGAACGCCGGGTGCGGGCCGTGCTCGCGCTCGGTGGCGTACCGCAGGCGGACCTGCCGGACGGGGTGCAGCAGGTCCGCCTGCGGTTGCTGGAACGCGCGGCGAAGGGGGACGAGGCGCCGCGTGACGTGTCCGCGTGGGCGGCGGTCGTCGCCTCGAACCTGGCGATGGACTGGCACCGGGCCAAGCGGCGTCAGGAGCGGCTCGGCGAACGGCTGGCCTCGCTGCGGCAGCCGGCGGACGCCCGTGACGAGGACTCCAGCGTGCTCTCGCTCGCCGTGGCGCAGGGCCTGGACGAGCTGCCCGACGCCCAGCGCCAGGTCCTCGTCCTGCGTTTCTACGCCGATCTGTCCGTGCGCGGGATCGCCGAGGAGCTGGGCATCCCGGAGGGCACGGTCAAGAGCAGGCTGCACTCGGCGGTCCGCGCCCTGCGCGCCCGCCTGCACGAGGACGAGGTGGTGTGACGTGGCCGAGTATGAGGGAGTGGACGCGCTGTTGGCCGCGATCACTGACGAGCCTCTGCCCGAAGGGGTCGGCGACGACCCGGAGTTCATGGCCGAGCACCGGTCGGCGGTGGCCGATGTGGCGCTGCTGCGGGAGCAGTTGGCGGTCATCGGGGACGCGCTGGCGGACCGTGCGGAGGAGGCGAAGCCGGTCCCGGTACGGGCCCCCAGAAAGCGCACCCGTCGCCCCGAAGGCGCCCCGAGGAACCGCGGCCGGCGTCCCCTAGCCTTCGCCCTGGGCACGCTCGTCGTGGCCACCGTGGCCGCGATGGTCGTCGGCATGGGCTGGCTCCTCGCGCACAACGGGGGCGGTGGGGCGATGAGCACGTCGGACAGCAGCGACGCCAAGGCGGCCGACAACGGGAGCGCGGGGGCAGGGGCCTCGCTCAGCGGCCCGGGTTACCTCGCCTGCTCCCGGCTGGTCGCCGAGGGCACGGTCGCCCACGTCGAGCCCCTCCCCGGCACCACGGAGAACCGGATCACGCTCCATGTGGACCGCTATTACAAGCCGGAGAAGGGGAAGGCCGAGGTCGTCCTGGTCCTGGACGAGGAGGTGGCTCCCCGGCCGCGCGAGGGCGAGCAGGTGCTCGTCGCCCTCCACGACGACCCGGCGACACCCACCGGCTGGACCACGGGGCGCAAGGCCATCGCCGACGAACGCGCGTGGATCGTCAAGGCGCTGCCCGAGTCCCGCACTCTCACGTGCCCGTGAAAACCCGCAGTCTGACGTGCCCGTGAAAACCCGTACTCTCCCGTGCCCGTGAAAAAGGGCGGGCGCCCGTTCCCGGACGCCCGCCCCTTCACCGCCGTAGGTGTTACGGCGTGACCTTCTCGATCTTCACGCTGCCGAGGCCTGCGGCCGTCCCGCGGGCGTTCACCAGCTGGACCCGGCCGAAGAACTCACGTCCCTCGGGAGCCGGCGCGGCCGCGGTGACCTCGCCGGAGACCGTCGCGGTGCCGCCCGTGGCGAGCTTGACCGGCGTGGACTCGTCGACCTTGACCGAGCCGAGCGCGGCGGAGAAGAACACGTCACGGTAGTCGTACGCGGTCGAGCCCGACGGGACCGAGTAGCCCACGACCTCGATGGTGTACGTACCGGCGGCGGGGTTGGGGATGGAGACCGCCTCCTCCGCGTCGCCGTCCGCGGACTGCGCGACCTGCTTGCCGGCGGAGTCGTACACCGTCAGGTCCAGGTCGGCTGCCGTGTCCGAGACGTTGCCGATGGCGACGTCGAGCGACGCGGCGCCCGCGGGCACGTCGACCGTGCTGGTCTGCGTGGCGCCGTCGGCGATGGTCGGCCGGGCCGTCTTCGAGGAGCCGAGCGGGCCGCCCTTCAGGGTGCCGTCGAGCGCCGCGAAGTTGTTCGTCACCTTCCAGGAGGCGGTGACCGGGGTGCCGACCTTGGCCTCTGACACGGTCACGGTCTCCGGGTCGAAGGCCGCGCCGAGCACGGTGGCGTCCAGCGTGTACGGGTTGTCGAGCAGCGGCGACGTACGGCGCGCCTCGACCTCGACCTCCCAGACACCGGGCTGCGGGTCCGCGTACGCACGCACGTCGGGCTTGCAGCCGTTGGTGTTCGGGTAGTTGCTGTAGCAGTACGGCGTGCCGGTGTCCTCGACCGGGACACCGTACGGGTGGATGGAGATGAACCGGGTCTGGCTCAGGTCCTTCAGCCCGCCGATCGCGACCTCCAGCGCCTTCGCGCCCTCGGGCACGGTCAGGAAGTACGACTGCGTGCTGTTGCGCTGCACCGAACTCGACTTGGAGAACGTGTACTTGAGCGGCGTGGAGACCACGACCGTCGTCAGGATCTGCTTGTCGACGCCCTCGGTCCGCGGGTCGTCGACCTCGAGGATCGCGCTCTTGATGCCGGACGAGGAGGCCTTCGCGGTGACCTTGACGGTGACCGGCTTGTTCAGTTCGAGCTTGACCTCGTCGGAGCCGGCGATCCTGAAGGTGTCACCGGCGTTGTTCTCGAAGTGCAGCTCGTGGCGGATCGCCTTGTCCGGGCCGGACGTACGCGTGATGGTGATCTCGTACGACTTCTTCACGCCGGCCTTGAGGCCGCCCTCGCGGTCGTAGAGGCCGGTGCCGAAGCCCGGGGTCTTCAGCGCGTAGTCGATCGCGGTGTCGACGGGGGCCTTGACGGTGTAGTCGTGGGCGGTCGCGTCGTCCTTGATCGACTTCCACGCGTCCACGATGTTGATGAGGCCCGCGCCCTCCTCGTACGCCTGCACACCCTTGATGTGGTCGGCGGTCGAGGTGAGGGCCGTGCGCAGCTCGGCGGGCGTCAGGGCGATGCCCTTCTGCTTGGCGGCGCTCAGCAGCAGCGCGGACGCGCCGGCGGCCTGCGGGGAGGCCATCGAGGTGCCCTGGAGCATCGAGTAGCCGGCCGGCAGGGAGTAGCCGGCCTGGGCGACCGGGGAGCCCGGCAGCCAGGTCTGCGTGGTGTTGATCGCGGCGCCGGGCGCGGTCAGCGTCGGCGTGAAGCCGCCGTCCTCACGCGGACCGCGCGAGGAGAACGGCATCATCGCGTACTTCTTCTCCACGACGGAGCCGTAGTTGGCGGCCCAGGTGTCCTTGGAGATGGACGCGCCGACCGAGATGACCTTGTCGGCCAGGCCGGGGTCGCCGATGGTGTTGGCGCCGGGGCCGGAGTTGCCCGCGGAGATCACCAGCTGGACACCGTAGGTGTCGATGAGACGCGTGTAGAGCTCGGAGCGCGCGTTGTTGCCGTCGTTCAGCGCGGGCAGGCCGCCGATGGACATGTTCACGATGTCGACGCCGTGGTTGACGACGAGGTCGAGCATGCCCTCGGTGAGCGCGACGTTGGTGCAGCTCGGGCCGAACACGCAGGCGCGCGACGAGACGATCTTCGCGCCGGGGGCGGCGCCGTTCATCTTGCCGCCGAACAGGCCGTTCGCGGAGGTGATGCCGGCGACGTGCGTGCCGTGCTCGCTCGCGATCAGACCGATGTTGACGAAGTCGGCCTTCTTGCCGACCCAGTCGCCCCCGTAGGGGTCCATCGGCACGTCCTTGCGGATCTGCACGACGAACGGCTGGCTCTCGACGACGTCGGTGGCCGGGTTGTCGGTCCCGAAGCGACCGATCTGGTAGCCGTCCTTGTACGGCTTCATCGCGGTGTCGTCGGTGAAGTCGTGGTTGTTGTTCACGTCGACGGTGACGGTGCCGGCCGCCGGGTCGTACAGGACGCCCCACGCGTCGGTGGTGTCGCCGTCACGGTTCACGTCGCCCGCGGCGTCGCCGCCCGCGGTCGCGGACTCCCGGAACGTGCTGATCTCGTACGAGCCCGCCGGGGACGTCCAGCTCTGGCCGCCGTAGGTGAAGGCGGGCCCGGAGACCGCGCTGACCATGGGCCGCCAGCTCAGGTCGTTGTCGAGGATCGGGTCGGTCGAGGTGACCCAGTCGACGATCTTGCGCTCGCCGGTGGTGGTCTTCTGCAGCGCCGGGTGGCTCAGGTCCACACCGGAGTCGAGGATGCCGATGGTGATGCCCCGGCCGTCCGCCTTCGGGTTCTTCTTCACGAAGTCGACGGCGCCCGTCTCGAAGGACGGGTTGTACGGGTTCTCGGCGGGGGTGTTCTTGTCGGGCGCGGCGTAGGTCTTCGTGGCCTTCGAAGAGGCGCCCTTGGCCGTGTCGGCGCTCGGCGTCGGGTCGTCGAGCGCGATGTCCTGGCGCAGGTCGATGGCGTGCACCGAGGTCAGTTTGGTGGCGGCGGCGATGGCCGCGTCGGCCTTGGCGGTCGGGACCGTGGCCCGGACGTAACCGACCTTGTCGTACGTCTGGCCGACGGAGCCGCCCTTGACCGCGTCCATCTCCTTGGCGACCTGTTCGGTCTGCCCGGGAGCGGTGGCGATCATCATCGTGACGTTCTTGGCGCCGTCGGCCTTGGCGTCGGCGAGGAGGTCCGCGTCGTCCGAACCGAGCTTGGCGCTCGCGGACTTGGTGCCCGGGCCGGGCGTGGCGGGTGCGTGGTCCGCGGAGAAGGCCATGGGTATCGGCCCGGCCGAGGAGAGCGCGGCCACCAGGCCCGCGGCCACGGCGATGCGGGCCACGCGTCTCGCGCCCGATATCGGTGCGCGCTGAGGATCGGTCATCAGCATCCCTTGTAGGTAAAGGAACGAGCGTGGAGTGACCGGTCCCGACGTTCCCCGGGACACGATCACATCAGTCCGGTATGTGGACCCGGATGACCGCTCAGCTTTACCTAAGGGGCAGTTGTTTGGGGAGAGTTGACCGTGGCGGGATGGAACCATGGCGTACTTCCGCCATACGCCACGCCGGTCAAAACACGGTATGACGGGACATGGTCAACCAATCGGCGACTGCTCGCCGCCCGCCCTCCGGCCGCTCAGGCCTCCCGTGTGCGCGCGTAGTGGCGGGACGCCTTCGCGCGGTTACCGCAGGACGCCATCGAGCACCAGCGGCGGGTGCCGTTCCGCGAGGTGTCGAAGAAATGCAGGATGCAGGCGTCGTGGGCGCAGTGGCGGATGCGGTCGGGGGCGGTGGCGAGCAGTTCGAGGTAGTCGCGGGCGGCGAGCCAGGCGGGCCCCCAGGACGGGTCGCCGAACTCCGCTTCCTCACCGGGTCCTTGGGCGGTGAGTGTCACGCGGACGCGGCCGTGCGCGAGGACGGAGTCGATCCGGGCGGCGGTTTCCTCCAGGGTCCCGTCGACGGCCGAACGCAGGGCGTCGCGGGCTTCCCGCACATGCAGCAGCACGGTGTCGTCGGCCGGGAAGTCCAGCCCGTTCGCCGCCAGCCACACCGCCAGGCCCTCGGTGTCCGTCAGCAGGTCCTGCGTCACTCCCTCGCGGTTCCAGCGGGTGTTGAGCAGGTCGAGCGAGACCGGCTCCCCGGTGAGTGGACGGGGATCGGCGGTGGTGGACATGAGGAGCTCCCTTCGGCGCTAACCACTCAAGAGTAGGTCACTGGTTGACGCCTTCCACTCTAACCTCTAATCTCGATGACAAGGGTTAGCTCTTCCGTGGGGCGGCCGACGACAGACGGGACCGTCATGACCTTGCGCACCGGCCACATCGGCCTGAACGTCACCGACCTCGACCGCTCGCTCGCCTTCTACCGCGACGTCCTGGGCTTCGGCGTGCTCTCCGAGGGCAAGGAGGAGGAGCGGCGGTACGCGTTCCTCGGATCCCTCGCCGGTGACGGCCGCCCGGTGCTCACCCTCTGGCAGCAGGCGCGGGAGCCGTACGACAAGGCCCGCGCCGGTCTGCACCACCTCTCCTTCGAGGTGGACTCGGTCGACCGGGTCAGGGAGTACGAGACGGCCCTGCGCGACTACGGCGTCGACTTCGCGCACGAGGGCGTGGTCGCCCACCGCGAGGGCTCGGCGTCCGGCGGCATCTTCTTCCACGACCCCGACGGCACCCGGCTGGAGATCTACGCGCCGAGCGGGGCGGAAAACGCCCCGGTGCCGTCCGCCACCGCTCCCACCTGCGGTTTCTTCTAGGATCTCGTGAGAGAGGGGCGCGCCATGACGTACCACTCCGGTTCACGGGCCGTGCAGGACCGGGTGGGTGTGCGCGAGCTCGCCGATCACGTGGGGCGGTCCGTCGGACAGGGCATCCGCCCCGTGGCCGCCGCGTTCCTCGAACTCCAGCCGATGCTGGTGGTGGGCGCGGCCGACCCGGCGAGCGGAGCGGTGTGGGCCTCGCTGCTCACCGGCGAGCCCGGGTTCGTACGGGCGACGGGCGTCCGGCAGATCTCGGTCACGGGCGGCGGCCCGCGCGAGGGCGACCCACTGGCGCCCGCGCTCGCCACCCTGGGCACCTCCGTCGGCACGATCGCGCTCGACCCGCGCACCCGCCGGCGTATGCGCGTCAACGGCCGGGTCCGCCCGACCCCCCGCGGCTTCGCGATCGAGGCCGACCAGGTCTTCTCCAACTGCCCGAAGTACCTCCAGAAGAGGGAGTCGTACGAGAAGGCCGAGCGTTCGCCGGCCACGCCCCGTCGGTCCGCCGAGCTCTCCTTGGAGCAGCGGCGGTTCGTCGAGTCCGCCGACACCTTCTTCCTGGCCACCGTCCACGCGCACGGCGCCGACGCCAGCCACCGGGGCGGCAACCCCGGCTTCGTCCACGCCCCCTCACCGCACGAGCTGCACTGGCGCGACTACCCGGGCAACTCCATGTTCCTGACCCTCGGCAACCTGGAGGCCGACCCGCGGGCGGGGCTGCTCTTCCTGGACTGGGTGTCGGGGTCGGTGCTGCAGCTGACGGGCAGGGCCCGCACGCGGTACGCGGCCGACGGGCGGCGCACGGTCCGCTTCACCGTCACCGGGGCCGTTCAGACGCCCGCCGCCAGCCCGCTGCGCTGGTCGCCGCCGGAGTACTCACCGGCCAATCCGGCGCTGCCGTAGGCGACTTGCCGGGCCGCCGTACCGTAACGTCTGGGCATGCCGAAGCAGTTGAGGGTGGCGGCCTACGCCGTATGCGTGCGGGACGGGCGGATGCTGCTGGCCCGCTGGGTCGCGGGTGACGGAAGCAGGCGGTGGACCCTGCCCGGCGGCGGCATGGACCACGGCGAGGATCCCTACGACACCGTCATCCGCGAGGCCGAGGAGGAGACGGGTTACGCCGTCGAGCCCGTCGCGCTGCTCGGTGTCGACTCCATGCTGCGCTCCCACCCGCGCCGACTCGGCCCGCCCGGCGACTTCCACGCCCTGCGGATCGTCTACGAGGCCCGTGTCACCGGCGGCGAACTCCGCCACGAGACGAACGGCTCCACCGACATGGCGGCCTGGCACCCCCTCGACGAGGTACCCGCCCTCGACCGGGTCGCACTGGTCGACGTGGGACTGCGGCTGTGGCGCGAGCGGCCGCCCGTCGGGCGCGTCGGCTCCGAAACGGCGGGGGATTGACTTGCTCCTCGGGCTGGAGCCCGAGGATTCTGGCCTTCTCGTCCGTTGCTGTGCCGCTACGCGGCACAGGGTTGGGGCGGGAATCCGTGGCTTCCTGTTTCTTCGCGCTGTGCCGGGACGAGTCCTGGTCCTACCGGCGCTCCGCAGGCTGTCACCGCCAGTCCGGCGGCCGTTTTGACGTTCTTCGCGGCATTGTGGTCCCGGTCATGGACGGCGCCGCAGGCGCTACAGGTCCATTCCCGGACGCTCAGGGGCTTGGGACCGTCTTTGACACCGCAGGCCGAGCACGTCTGGGAGGTCGGCTCGAACCGGCCGATCCTGACCAGGGTCCGCCCGTACCGGGCGGCCTTGTACTCCAGCATGTGCACGAACGCCGACCATCCGGCGTCATGGACACTCCTGGCCAGCCTGGTGCGCGCGAGTCCATTGACCGCCAGGTCCTCCACGCCGACCGCTTGGTTGTCGCGGATCAGCTTCGTGGAGAGCTGGTGATGGAACTCGCGGCGCGCATCGGCCACCTTCGCGTGGGCACGGGCGACCTTCAGGCGGGCCTTCTCCCGGTTCTTGGATCCCTTCTGCTTGCGGGACAGCTCCCGCTGGGCGCGTTTGAGTTTCTTCTCCGCGCGGCGCAGGAACCGCGGGGAGTCGATCTTCGTCCCGTCCGAGAGGACGGCGAAGTGGGTGAGTCCCAGGTCGATGCCGACGCTCTGGTCGGTGTCGGGCATCCGGGCGGCGTCCGCGGCCGGGTCGGTGTCGATGACGAACGAGGCGAAGTACCGTCCGGCCGCGTCCTTGATCACGGTGACCGAGGAGGGCTGTGCGGGCAGGGTGCGTGACCACTTCACCTTCACCGCGCCGACCTTGGGAAGGTTCAGCCGCCCGGAACCGGTGACCGACCAGCGGGCATTGGCCGTGAAGCGGATCGACTGGCGGCTGTCCTTGCGGGACTTGAACCGGGGCGCACCGCTCTTCGCGCCCTTACGCTCGCCCTTGAGGGAGGCGAAGAAGTTCCGGTACGCGGATTCCGCGTCGCGCAGGGACTGCTGGAGGACGACCGCGGAGACCTCGCCCAGCCAGGACCGCTCGGGTGTCCGCTTGGCCTGGGTGATCAGCTTCCGGGACAGCACACTTGCCGTAGGGAAGGGTTCGCCCGCCCTGCGGGCGTCCTCGCGCACGCGCACGGCATCGTTGTACACGACGCGGGCACACCCGAACGCCCTTGCCAGCGCGAGGCGTTGGCCCGGTTCCGGGTACAGCCTGAAGGCGTACCGAAGCTGCATGCGGTGATCGTACGAACGAGCGCCACCCACTACCAGAGAGAACGTGTGTACGGTCGATACTCCCTCGAACCGGGGGGTCGCGGGGCGGCCGGGCCCAACGGGCCACCCACTCCAGCTGGTCCTTTGCCCAGCTGGGGCAGTTCATCGCGTACAAGGCACGCAAGGCCGGGGTGCTGGTGGTGCACGTCGATCCGGCGTACACCTCTCGCACCTGCGCCGAATGCGGGCACGTCGACAGGGCGAACCGGGTGAGTCAGGCCTGGTTCGCGTGCCGGAACTGCGGATTCGCTGATCACGCGGACCGGAACGGCTCCCGCAACATCCGCGCCAGAGCGTGGGAGTTGTGGCGACGCGGGGCCCAGTCAACGGCCCCCGTCCCACCACCGCACCAGCGGAGTGGGACTGGACGCAAACGCGGCATCACTGCCAGTGATGCTCGTTGTGCAAACCCGGCGCTTTAGCGCGGGTAGTTGACCACGAGCTCCGTGTTGCGGTCCCGCGAGGCGCCGGCCAGCTCGGTGCTGCGGCCCGGGGAGTTGAAGGCGAGCTCGCGGTAGAGGGCCGCGAGTCCGGTCTGGCTGAGGTCGGAGAAGTCCGTGCGGTGCGGGGCCGCCGACTCGATGAGGGTGGTGAACAGGGAGAGCGTGCCGTCCTTGTTGTCGACGACCTCGATGATGCGCGCGAGGTGCGGGAAGTCGACGTGGGAGGCGGTGTTGATCTCCCAGAAGGAGCCGTGGTTCGGCGCGGAGTGCGCGATGATCTCGTTCTTGTGGGTGTGGCCGTTCACCCAGGCCAGCACGTTGCGGTGCTTGGCGAGCGTGGCGACCACGTCCTCACCGCCGTGGCGCTTGTCGCTCGGGTGCGCGGGGTCGGTGCGGCGGTTGGTCATCGACTTGCTGGTGTGGTGGCTGAAGACGATGGCGTACGAGTCCTTGTTGTCGCTCAGCGTCTTGTCCAGCCAGCGCAGCTGGGTCGTCCCGATGGAGCCCATGTAGTGGCCGCCCGGGTCGGTGGTGTCGATGCTGATGCCGATGATGTCGTCGGAGATGCGGAAGGCGTAGTACTGGGTGCCCGCGGCGAGGTTGGCCGCCGAGTAGCCGTGGCCGACCGGGCCGGGGCCGGTGTGCGCGGGGTCGAGGTGCGCCTTGAGGTACTCGGCGGGCGTGAAGGGGGCGCGCGACTCGTCCGGGGTGACCGCGCGCAGCTGCCGCGCATGCGTCTTGAGGAGGTCCCTGAGCTGGGTGCCCTTGGGGTCCTTGTCGTTCTTGATGGCGGCGCGCAGGGCGACGCTCGCCGAGGCGGGCAGCGTCATCAGCTTCTTGCCGCCGACGGCGAACTCGGCGAGGAAGGAGTCGCCGTGCCGGTAGCAGCCCAGCGGCAGCGCGTCGTGGTTGCCGACCGTGGAGTACCACGGCAGGCCGAGGCCGGGGCTGCGCAGCTCACGGATGGCGGCCGCGAGGAAGCCGTGCAGATGCGGGAAGCCACGCTGCTTGTCGGCGTCGCGCAGGGCCGCGTCCGGCTGCCAGTACAGCTTGAGGCCGCTGTTCTGGACACCCTCGTAGTGGCGCGGGTCGCCGCTGTTGGGGCTGATCCGGCCGCCGCTCATGACCTTCAGGAACCAGTCCAGCTCCGTCTTGGAGTTGTTGTCCGTGTTGTCCCCGGTGGTCATGACGAAGTGCAGCGGGGAGCCGGTGACGGGGGCTCCGCGCAGCGCGTTGACCCGCTCGACGAGCGAGACGGCGCCCGCCACGGTCAGCGACTCGTGCGGACGCCAGGCGTTCGCGGCGCCGGAGCGCAGGTACTCGAGCCGCAGCGGGTGCTGGACGTCGATCAGGTGCAGGTCGGTGAACTGCACGAACGCGGCGAGCGCGGTACGCCGGTCGGCCCGCCCGGACTTGGCCGCGGCCAGGTCGCTTCGTACGACCCGCTTCCAGGCGGGGCCGTCGCCGAGCCGCCGGTAGCCGTCCGTGCCGGAGCGCGCCGCGGCCACGCTCTCCAGGGTGGTACCGCGCACGTAGGGGGCGAGGGGTGCGGCGGGTGCCTGCCGGGACACGGCGAGGGGCGCCTCACCCGCGTCCGTGGTGGCGGCGTGCGCCTCGGAGTCGGGCCGCAGGGCGTAGCCGATGCCCGCGGAGAGGGTCACCGCCCCGGTGGCGGCGAGCAGGGTACGGCGGTTCATGGCGGCGGAAGTGGCGACAGAGCGTATGCGCGACATGGCGCGATCTCCCCGAGTGCGAACGCGTCGGCAGTGGTCGCGGGGGGTTCGTTGCGGTAACTCCCCGCTCACTCTGGATCGTTGGCACCGGGGGTGACCTGGACGTTAACGAGGCGGCAACGGCCGACGCCGATCACCGTACGTGGATCTTGGACCACCCTGCGCGTCCACGGCCCCTCTCCGAACGGCCGGGAGGCGGTCACTCCGTGTTCATTTTCCGGGGTACTGGACCAGTTCCCGGCCGCCGGACCCCCGCCGCTACGACACGAAGACACCCACTCGAGCAGCTCGTGGCGATCGCGATGACCCACAAGCCGCTCTTTACGCCGGGCGCGTCCTGGAGTTACTCCAACACGAACTATGTGCTGGCCGGCGTGGTGATCGAGAAGGTCACCGGCCACTCGTACGCCTCGGAGATCCGCCGCCGCGTCATCGAACCGCTCGGCCTGCGCGCCACGTCCGTCCCCGGCACGCGGACGACGCTCCCGCGGCCCAGCGGCCGCGCGTACTCGAAACTGGTCCGGACGACGACGGGCCCGACGTACGACGTCACGCGGGACAGCGATGCGGTGATCGAGGGGGAGTTCTGCGCCGAGTAGGCCTCTGAACGGCCTCCTCGGTGGAGGTCAGCGCGGGCTCCACTCGCCGTCCCCCAGCACCATGTCGGGATCGAACATGACGATCACGGCGGCGATCAGGAGGACGGCGAGGGGCCCGGCGAGCATGAAGAGCAGGAACGACAGCAGACCGGCGGGCGACTGGGAGGCCGTGACCTGCTGGGTGACGTGCACCGAGACGGCGGCCATACCGGTGTAGTGCATCCCGGTCACGGCCACGCCCATGACGAGGCTCGCCCCCAGGCTCGACCACAGGGTGTGGATGGATACCGCCGCCCACAGGGCCGCGGTGGCGGCGGCCACCGCGATCAGCACGGACAGCGCCACGGTCGGCACGTCGTACCGCAAGGTCCCGGGCATACGGATGGCGGCCATGCCGATGTAGTGCATGGCGGCCACGCCCAGGCCGGTGATGACACCCGCCACGCCGAGATTCAGCGGCGCGGCGCCCCGATAGCCGACGAGGAAGACCCCGACGGCGACCACGGCGATCGCGACAACCAGGCTGAGCACGGTCATCGCCGAGTCGTAGCTCACCAGCGCGCCCCCGACGCTGAAGCCGATCATGGCGATGAAGTGCATGGTCCATATGCCGCAGCCGATGGACACCGCGCCCAGCGTCAGCCAGCCGGCCTTGCGGTCCTGACGTCTGCGCTGCAGCGACCGTGTCGTGCAGCGCAGTCCCAGGGCCGCTCCCAGGCAGGCCATCAGATAGGCCGCGATCGGGGTCGCGGCCCCGTAGTAGAAATCGGAAACATCGGCGGTCATGACGGGGCGTCCCTTTTCCTGCGTGACGGGGGGCGGTACCGCGCCGTGGCGCGGAGTCGATGAACAGCCCTCCGGTCGGGAGGCCTCTGAAGAACCGTCAGGGGTCGGATCAAGCCACCTGGCTGACTTGTTCGCAATTCAAACACACTTTGACCACATCCTCTCCTTGTCGAAGAGGAGTTCTACATAAAGATGCAAAGTGCTCCTCAATGATCAGAAAAGCCCCGGAAGGGGTGAAGTGAACGCGCCGAACAATCAGATGAAGTCATCTTCGAAGCAAATGAAAGACTCGAAGGACTCGAACAATCAGAAAGAGATTCAAAGTGGCACTTCTCCATAGCGGCGCGGTCCGCCGCACCGGCACGCTCGTACTGGGTTCGGCGCTGCTCGCCGGCTCTGTCCTCGGCGCGGGAGCCGCGTACGCCGCCGCCCCGACCGGCCCGACGGCGAAGATCGGCGGCTGGTCCAAGCACGTCGAACTGAAGCCGGGTGGCGTGTCCAGGACGTTCACGATCACCGTGCGCAACCGGACCGACCACACCCTCAAGGGCGTCGACATCGGCTACAGCACGTACGCCGCCGAACGACCGGTCCTCAAGGAGTACACCCA
Organism: Streptomyces sp. NBC_01450; assembly: GCF_036227505.1. Taxonomy (NCBI): domain Bacteria; kingdom Bacillati; phylum Actinomycetota; class Actinomycetes; order Kitasatosporales; family Streptomycetaceae; genus Streptomyces; species Streptomyces sp. NBC_01450. Next base: position 7,383,421 of record NZ_CP109480.1, read on the forward strand.
CGGCATGTGGAAGACCGTGCGGTGGGGGTGCAAGCACCAGCGCAACGCCGGCGCCCCCTCGTTCGCGGCGTTCGCCTCGGGCCGGACACTGAAGCGCGGCGCCACGGTCACCTACACGGTGCGGGTGTCCCTGCCCCGGCACTGGGACAAGAGCGTCTCCAGCGTGCAGGCCCAGGCGGGGGCGCGGGGCGAGGGCTGGAGCGACTTCCGGTCCGTCGACTTCAGGGTCGCCCGCTGACCCTCGGTCACCGAGAACCCAGGAGGAGGGGCCGCCGAGGCACCGGCGGCCCCTCCTCTCCCCTCCTGATACCGCTCCGGTCCGTCACTACCGGGGCAGGACCACGACATACGCCGCCGGATCCCGGTCGTTCGCCGCCATCAGCGCGGTACGGACCACCGTCGCCTGCTGCTCCCTCGCGTCCCGCAGCTTCCTCGGAGTGATGTGGACGACCGTGATGCCCAGCCGCTCCAGGTGCTCGCGCTTACGGGCGTACTCGGACCAGAGGGCGTCGTCCTGTCGATCGCCCGGCCGGGGCGCCCGGGTGTCCAGCTCGACGGCCACCGCCTGCTCGGGCCAGTACGCGTCGAGGCCGCCCAGGTGCGGGCCGCCCGGCAGGCGCAGGTCGACGTTCCAGACCGGGTCGGGCAGGCCGTACTCCCGCACCATCCGGTAGAGGCGGTCCTCCGCGATCGCCCGGCCCTCCGCCAGCAGCGAGTCCACCGCGTCCACCACGTGCGGGCGGCTCAGCAGCCGCGCCTGCGTCAACTCCCGCACCACCGCCGGCGGTTCACAGTGCCCGGCGCGCACCGCCTCCGTCAGCAGCCGCCGTACCGCGCCCGCGTCCGACAACTCCGCCACCGCGTCGGCCAGGGCGCGCGGCACCGGGGCGACCGGGAGACCCGTGAGGTACGCCGGGGTGGGAAGCGAGGGCGTACGGACGATGTGGGCGCAGCCGTGCGAGCGCAGCCGGCGCAGCCGGGGGACCAGGACGTCGATCCTGTCGAGGGAGGTCAGCGGGGGCGCCGAGGTGAAGCCGTGCAGGGTGAGCGCGGCCAGGCCCGTGATCAGCGCGTCCGTGTACGGCCGTGGGGCGTGCGGTTCCTCGGCGCCGGGCTGGACGGGGATGCCCGGCGCCGGCGATGGCGCGGGGGTGCGGCCCGCGAACAGCAGGACCGCGTGCAGGCGTTCCTCGGAGGTGGGCGGCCCCGGGTGGAGGAGGAAGACGCCGGGGAGGATCTGCTGCCAGGGGCCGCCCGGCCGGCACCGCTCGTTCGTGTCGGCGGCCGTGACGCCGTGGGCGCGCAGCTGAGCGGTGGTCAGGACCCGCCGCTGTGTGCGGGACAGGTGGCGCAGGGGGAGGGGGGAGAGCGGGGTGTTGTGGTTCATGAACGGGGGTTTCCCGCGTCCGGTCCGTCCCCTAACCGCTGTTACACGCCCGTCGACAAATCCGGACAAGCTCGTCCTAAAGTACGGGCGTTCGACTGCCGAAAGGCGCTGGTCCCGATCGGGGTTACGGGGCCCTGTGCGCGGGTTCGGTAACGGGGCCCGGGACGCCGCGTCGGCGACCCGGGCCCCGTCATTCCGGGGCCCGTCGTCCCTACGCGCCCGCCGCCGCGTCGCACGCCTGCCCCCGCAGGGCGCGCGCCAGGTCGTCCCGCGCCTCCAGGACCAGACGGCGCAGGGCGGGGGGCGCGTCCTCGTGGGCGGTGAGCCAGGCGTCCGTCGCGTCCAGGGTCTCCTGGGAGTCCTGGAGGGACGGGAACAGTCCCTTGACCACGTCCATGCCGATCTGGATGGACCGCTCGGCCCAGACGCGCTCGATGGCCGCGAAGTACTTCGCGGCGTACGGAACCAGCAGTTCCCGATGGGAGGGCTGCGAGAAGCCGGCGATGGTCGCCTCGACCAGCGCGTTCGACAGCGCGTCCGACTCGACGACCTGGGCCCACGCCTGGGCCTTGACCGCCGCCGAGGGGCGGGCGGCGAGGCAGCGGACCTGGTGGCGCTTGCCGGAGGCCGTGTCGTCGCGGGCCAGTTCGGCCGCGAGGAGGGCCTCGTCGGCGACGCCGTGCGCGGCCAGCGGTTCCAGGAACGCCCAGCGCAGCTCCTGGTCGACGTCCAGGCCGTCGACCTCGGCGGTGCCCTCCAGCAGATGCAGCAGCAGGTGCAGATCGGTCTTCTCGGAGGCGACCGTCGCGAAGAAACGGGCCCAGGTCAGCTGGTGCTGGCTGCCGGGCTCGGCGAGCCGCAGTTCCTTCAGGGCGCCCTGGGCGAGCAGCCGGCCGCCCTCGGCCCGCCACTCGGGGGTCGCGTAGTGGACGAGCGCCGAGTCCGCCCAGGCGTGCAGCATCTGCAGGACGCCGATGTCGGACTCGCGGCCCGCGAAGCGCAGCACCAGGCTCACGAAGTCCCGCGCCGGCATCAGCGCGTCCCGGGTGAGGTTCCACAGCGCCGACCAGCACAGCGCGCGGGCGAGGGGGTCGGTGATGTCGCCGAGCCTTTCGCGCAGCGTGTCCAGCGAGTTCTCGTCGAAGCGGATCTTGCAGTACGTGAGGTCGTCGTCGTTGACGAGGACCAGTTCGGGGGCGTCCACGCCGACCAGCTCCCCGACCACCGTGCGGGGGCCGTCGACGTCCACCTCGGCGCGGGCGTACCGCACCAGGGAGCCGTCGGCGCCCTCACGCCGGTACAGGCCCACCGCGACACGGTGCGGGCGCAGTTCGGGGTGCGACTCGGGGGCCTCCTGGAGCACGGCCAGCTCGGTGACGCGGCCCTCGGCGCTCAGGATCACCTGCGGGGTGAGGGAGTTCACCCCGGCCGTCTGGAGCCACGCGCGCGACCAGGTCGCCAGATCACGTCCGCTGGTCTCCTCCAGGGCCGACAGCAGATCGCCGAGGCGCGTGTTGCCGTACGCGTTGCGCTTGAAGTAGCGGCGCGCGCCCTCCAGGAACGCGTCCTGCCCGGCGTACGCGACGAGCTGCTTGAGCACGCTCGCCCCCTTCGCGTACGTGATCCCGTCGAAGTTGAGCTTGGCGTCCTGCAGGTCGCGGATGTCGGCGGTGACGGGGTGGGTGGAGGGCAGTTGGTCGGCGCGGTACGCCCAGGACTTGCGGCGGTTGGCGAAGGTGATCCAGCCGTTCTCGAATCGGGTCGCCCCGACCAGCGCGAACGCGCCCATGAAGTCGGCGAAGGACTCCTTGAGCCACAGGTCGTCCCACCACTCCATGGTGACGAGGTCGCCGAACCACATGTGCGCCATCTCGTGCAGGATGACGTTCGCCCGGCCCTCGTACGACGCCTCGGTCACCTTCCCGCGGAAGATGTACTCCTCGCGGAACGTGACGAGCCCCGGGTTCTCCATCGCGCCGAGGTTGTACTCGGGCACGAACGCCTGGTCGTACTTCCCGAAGGGGTAGGGGAAGTCGAAGTGATCGTGGAAGAAGTCCAGGCCCTGCTTGGTGACGAGGAAGACGTCGTCGGAGTCGAAGTAGGGGGCCAGGCCCTTGCGGCACATCGCGCCGAGCGGGATCTCCAGCGTCGTACCGTCGTCGAGCGTGCGCGTGTAGCTGTCCGTGACGTAGTGGTACGGGCCCGCCACGAACGCGGTGATGTACGTCGAGATCGGCTTGGTCTCGGCGAACTTCCACACGCCGTGGACGAGTTCACCGACGCCGTTGCTCCAGACCGTCCACCCCTCGGGGGCCCGCACCTCGAAGCGGAAGGGGGCCTTGAGGTCCGGCTGCTCGAAGTTCGCGAAGACGCGCCGGGAGTCGGCGGGCTCGTACTGGGTGTAGAGGTAGACCTCGCCGTCCTCGGGGTCGACGAAGCGGTGCATGCCCTCGCCGGTGCGGGAGTAGGCGCACAGCGCGTCGACGATCAGCTCGTTGTGGGCCTGGAGGTTCTCCAGCCGGATGCGGGAGCCGTCGAAGACCTCGCCGGGGTCCAGAGCCTTGCCGTTGAGCGAGACCGCGGTGACGCTCGGTGCGACCAGGTCGGCGAAGCTCGCGGCGCCGGGCTCCGCGCAGCGGAAGCGGATCGTGGTCATCGAGCGGAACGTACGCGGTTCGGTCGCGGTGTCGCCCAGGGCGGAGCACAGATCGAGGGAGACCTCGTACCCGTCCACGGACAGCAGGGCTGCCCGCTCCTGGGCCTCGTCGCGGGTCAGATTCTCACCGGGCACGGGCGGCACTCCCTCGGGGCGGCGTCACGGACGGATACTGCGGAACGGATGTCCGGCATCCGGTGTCGGATACGGCTGGACAGGAGCGATCCTGCCATGTGCCCCTGACGCTGGACACCCGGGAATGAGGCGAGTGACCTCCGGTGTTGCTCGGGGAAACACCGTTTTCCGAGGAGAACCATGCCCGAGACCGCTGCTCCCAAGACCCCCGTCGACTTCTGGTTCGACCCGCTGTGCCCCTGGGCCTGGATGACCTCGCGCTGGGTGCTGGAAGTGGAGAAGGTCCGGGACATCGAAGTCCACTGGCACATCATGAGCCTCGCGGTCCTCAACGAGGACCGGCTGGACCAGCTGCCCGAGGAGTACCGGGACATGCTCGCCACCCAGGCCTGGAAGCCCATCCGCGTGGTCACGGCCGCCTGGCAGAAGCACGGCGAGGACGTCCTCGGCCCGCTCTACACCGCGCTCGGCACCCGTATCCACAACCAGGGCGAGGGCCCGACCCTCGAGGCGATCGCGGGCGCCCTCGAGGAGGTCGGCCTCCCGGCCTCCCTGCTCGACTACGCCGAGCAGGAGGACTTCGAGTTCGACGCCGAGCTGCGCGCCTCCCACAAGGAGGGCATCGAGAAGGTCGGCCAGGAGGTCGGCACCCCGGTGATCGCGGTCCCCGGCGCCGACGGCGAGCAGGTCGCCTTCTTCGGCCCGGTCGTCACGCCCGCCCCGAAGGGCGAGGCCGCGGCCAGGCTGTGGGACGGCACGCTGCTGGTCGCCTCGACCCCCGGCTTCTACGAGATCAAGCGGACCCGCACGCAGGGCCCGGACTTCAGCAACCTGTAAGGGCGACCAGGTTCATTCCGGCTCGGGCATCTTCGCGGGCGGGTCGAACGGCTTGACCCGCCACGCGTGCCGGATGTTGCGGCAGTCGAAGTCGGTGCGGCCGCAGATCCAGTAGTCGTCCACATACGCGTTCGGCTTCTGGAGGTTCGCCAGTTCCCGGATGACCGCCCGCTCCCGGTCGTCCCGGGGCTGGCGGTGCGGCTGGTCGGACCCGCATGTGTAGCAGGGATACGTCTTTTCCCTCGGCATCCCGCAACGATGCCCCGGAAGCGTTCGTACCGTAAGGCCCCGTGAGGCTCCTTTTCGCTCTTCACGGGGCCTTCGCTCGCTCTCCGGACAGGCGCGGACGGTGGGCTTGCGCCGGAGCGCGCACGCGAGTGCGCCGCGACCGGGATACTGGCGGGTCATGAGTACGACGAACATGACCCACAGCGCCGTGAGTCCCGCAGCTCCGGTGAGCACGACCCTGTTGCTCGCCCGGCACGGCCGGACCGTCTGGCATGCCGAGAACCGCTACGCCGGAGTGAGCGACGTCCCCCTCGCCGACGAGGGCCGTGCCCAGGCCGAGGCGCTGGGCCGCTGGGCCGCCGGGCACCCCGTGGACGCCGTCTGGACGTCGACGCTCTCGCGCGCCGCCGCCACGGCCGAACCCGCCTGCCGTGCCCTCGGTCTCACCGCGCACCGCGAACCGGCACTGCGTGAATGCGACTTCGGGGTGGTGGAGGGCCGTACGCTCGCCGAGTTCGAGGCCGAGAACCCGGCCAGGGCGAAGGCGTACCGGGCCGACCCGGTGTCGTACCCCTTCCCGGAGGCGGAGGACCCGCGCACCGCGGCGGCCCGCGGGGCGGCCGTCCTGCGCCGCATCGCGGCCGCGCACCACGGCGAACGTGTCCTGGTCGTCGCCCACAACACCCTGCTGCGTCTGGTGCTCTGCTCTCTGCTGTCCATCCCGCTGGGCGAGTACCGCCGGGTCCTCCCGCGCCTGCGCAACGCGGCGATCACCGAACTCCGTATGACGGACGGGGCCGCCGCGCTGCTGTCGCTCAACGTGCCCTGCGCCTGACGCGGGCGGTGTACGCAGGAGGAGGGCCCCCGCGAGTCACGTCCTCGCGGGGGCCCTTTGTTTCTCCCTCGTGCGGGTAGCGCGAGGGCCTTTCGGGGGAGCGGGAAGGATCAGCGGGCCGCGCGGGCCCGCTGCCATACGTATCCGACGGCCGCCAGGAACAGCGTCATGCCGCCGGTCGAGTACAGCTGCACCCGGGTGTCCGGCTGCCGGGCCATCAGGATGAAGATCGCGACCATGCCGGCCAGCGCCAGCCAGGTCAGCACGGGGAACGCCCACATCCGCACGACCAGCTTCTCCGGTGCCTCGCGCTCCACCCTGCGGCGCAGCAGCAGCTGGGAGACCGCGATGAAGATCCACACGACCAGGATCACCGCGCCGATCATGTTCAGCAGCCACGGGAAGACGTCGTCCGGCCGCCAGTAGCTCAGCAGCACGCACACGAAGCCGAAGACGCAGGAGGCGAGCACCGCGACGCGCGGGACCCCGGCGGAGACCCTGCCGAGGGCCTTCGGGCCCTGGCCGCGCTCCACCAGCGAGTAGGCGATGCGCGAGGAGCCGTAGATGTTGGCGTTCATCGCCGACAGCAGCGCGACGAACACGACCACGTTCATCAGCTGACCGGCGCCGGGGATGCCCAGGTGGTCGAGGGCGGCGACGTAGGGGCCCTTCTCGACGACCTCCTTCGAGTCCCACGGGACCAGCGTGACGATGACCGCCATGGAACCGATGTAGAAGAGCGCGATGCGCCACATCGCCGTACGGACGGCGCGTGCGACGCCCTGGACCGGGTTCTGCGACTCGGCCGCCGCGATGGTGACCGTCTCCATACCGCCGTACGCGAAGACCGACGCGAGCAGGCCGACGACCAGCCCCTCGCCGCCGTGCGGGAGGAAGCCGCCCTGGCCGGTGAGGTTCGAGGTGCCGGGGGAGTCCGTGCCGGGCAGTACGCCCGCGACGGCCAGTACGCCAAGGACCAGGAACAGGCTGATCGCGCCGACCTTCAGCGCGGCGAACCAGAACTCGAACTCGCCGAAGTTCTTCACGGCGGCGAGGTTCGCGACGCAGAAGACCGCCATGAACAGGGCCACCCAGGCCCACTCGGGCGTACCCGGCAGCCAGCCGGTGACGATCTTCGCCGCCCCGATCCCTTCCAGCCCCACGGCCGTGCAGAGCAGTACCCAGAAGGACCACCCCGCGGTGAAGCCCGCCCACGGTCCGATCGCCCGCTCGGCGTGCGCCGAGAACGAACCCGAGGACGGATACGCGGCCGACATCTCGCCGAGCATCCGCATCACCAGCATGACGAGCAGACCGGAGACCGCGTACGCGATCACGATCGACGGTCCGGCGGCGGCGATCCCCGCGCCGGACCCGACGAACAGACCGGCGCCGATCACGCCGCCGAGGGCGATCATCGACAGATGGCGCTGTTTGAGGCCGTGGGACAGCGGGGCGTGTGTGCCGGGATCGGTGGGTGGGGTGTCGAGGGTGGTGCGGGACATGAGAGCGGGTGGTCCCTTACGTGCGAGTGAGCAAAAACGCCCACAGTCTGGGCAGCCTCTCCGCTCAGAGGGAGAGGCTGCCCACTATGCGGACACCCGCGGTACGGAGCGTGAGATTCCTTTTACTCGGCCACGGAGGTGTAGTGCGAGGCGTCGCCCTCGATCGAGTAGCTCTCCTTGCCCTCGATGCCGACCGGGATGTCACCGGCGACGGTGACACGGTTGAGGCGGCGCGGCTGTCCGTCGTAGTTGTCGATGGCGTAGTGCTGGGTGATGCGGTTGTCGAACAGGACGAGCTGGTTCGGGGACCAGTGCCAGCGCAGGATGTTCTCCGGGCGGGTGACGTACGACTGGAACAGGTCGAGCAGCTTGCGGGACTCGCCCACCGACAGCCCGACGATCCGCTGCGCGAACCCGCCGATGAACAGCCCGCGCTCGCCGGTCAGCGGATGGACCCGGACGACGGGATGGGCGGTGCGGAACTTGATGGACGTGAACTGGGCGCGCTGGGCGGCCTGTTCCTCGTCGATCTGCTCGTCGGGCACCGCGTAGTCGTAGTCGTTGGTGTGCTCGGCCCACAGGGTGTCGGCGAGCGTGCGCAGCGGGGCGGGCAGATCCCGGTAGGCGGCCGCCGAGCTGGCGATCAGGGTCTCGCCGCCGTACGGCGGGATCGTGATGCTGCGCAGGGTGCTGGCCTGGGGCGGGTTGAGGACGAAGGTCACGTCGGTGTGCCAGTGGTTGGCGCGGCCGCGCTCGCTGTCGACGGGGAGCACGTTCGGGGCCCCGTCGACGGCGGCCACCGTCGGGTGGGCGGTGGTGAGGTCGCCGAAATGGCGGGCGAAGGCCTGCTGGCCCTCGTCGTCGAGGTGCACGTCGTCGAAGACCAGGGCCTTGTGGACGTCGAGGGCGTCGCGGACGGCGGTGACCTGCTCCTCGTCGAGGGGCTTGGAGATGTCCAGGCCCAGGACCTGGGCGCCTATGTTCGCGGTGACCTTGCGGATCTCGATGGACATGGTGAAGTCCTTTCAGACGAGGGCAGGTTGGGCGTACTGGTTGGCGGGCCGGGGCAGCCCGTATCGCTCGCGCAGGGTCCCCCGGGGGCCGTACTCCGTGCGGAGCAGACCGCGGGCGCGCAGGATCGGGACGACGTGGTCGACGAAGGCGTCGAGGCCGGAGGGCAGGACCGCGGGCATGATGTTGAAACCGTCCGCGGCACCCTGGGCGAACCAGGTCCCGATCGCGTCGGCGACCTGCTCCGGCGTACCGGCGAAGGTGAGGTGGCCGCGTCCGCCGCCGAGCCGGCCGATCAACTGCCGTACGGTGAGCCGGTCACGGCGGGCGAGTTCGACGACGAGCGTGTAGCGGCTCTTGGCGCCCTCGATGGCCTCCTCGGGCGGCAGGTCCGCCGGGAGCTGGGCGTCCAGTTCCAGTGTTCCGGGGGCCAGTTGCAGCAGGCGCTCCAGGCGGTCCACGCCGTGCGTGTACACGATGTGGTCCTCAAGGAGCCGCTCGTTCGCCCGCGCCTCGGCCTCCGTCGAGCCGAGCACCGGGACGATGCCGGGCAGCACCTTGATGTGCTCGGGGTCCCGGCCGGCCGCCGCCGTACGGGACTTGAGGTCCGCGTAGAAGGCCTGGGCGTCGGCGAGGGTCTGCTGTGCGGTGAACACCGCCTCCGCGTACCGGGCCGCGAACGCCTTGCCGTCCTCGCTCGAACCCGCCTGCACGAGGAGCGGATATCCCTGGGGTGAACGGGGCACGTTGAGGGCGCCCTCGACACTGAAGTACGTGCCCTGGTGGCGTGGCGGGTGGATCTTGGCGTCGTCGCCCCACACGCCGGCCGCCTTGTCGGCGACGATCGCGTCGTCCTCCCAGCTGTCCCAGAGCTTGAGCGAGACGTCCAGGAACTCGGCGGCGCGCGCGTACCGTTCGGCGTGCGCGGGCTCGGCGTCGAGGCCGAAGTTGCGGGCGGCCTCCGCACCGGCCGTGGTGACGATGTTCCAGCCCGCCCGGCCGCCGCTGACGATGTCGAGAGAGGCGAACTTGCGGGCCAGGTTGTAGGGGGAGTTGTAGGACGTGGACGCCGTGGCGATCAGGCCGATGTGCTCGGTGGCCGTCGCCAGTGCGGTGAGCAGGGTGAGCGGTTCCAGGGAGCCGGCCGGGCGCTGGGCCAGGTTGTTCCACAACTGGGGTCCGTCGGCCAGGAAGAGGGAGTCGAAGGTGCCGCGTTCGGCGATCCGGGCCAGCTCGACGTAGTGGGCGAGTTCGACGTGGGCGTAGGGGTCGCTCTCCGGCAGCCGCCACGATGCCTCGTGGTGGCCGGTGTTCATCAGGAAGGCGTTGAGGTGGAGTCGGCGGGTCATGCGTGGTCCTCCGTCACACCGAGGGCGGCAAGGAGGCGCTCCCGGTATTCACCCAGTACCGGCTCCCGGTAGGAGCGCGGGTGGGGGCGGTCGATGGTCAGGTCGAGACCGATCCGGCCCTGGTCGAGCACGAGCACCCGGTCGGCGAGCACGATCGCCTCGTCCACGTCGTGGGTGACGAGCAGCACGGAGGGCCGGTGGCGCTCCCACAGCTCGCGCAGCAGGACGTGCATCCGGATCCGGGTGAGTGCGTCCAGGGCGCCGAACGGCTCGTCGGCCAGCAGGAGTTCGGGTTCTCGGACGAGCGAGCGGGCCAGGGCGGCGCGCTGGGCCTCGCCGCCGGACAGCTCGTTGGGCCAGGCGCGTTCGCGGCCTTTGAGGCCCACCTCGGCGAGGGCTTCGCGGCCCTTCTCGGCCGCTTCCTTGCCGTTCGTGCCGAGCAGCACGTTGTCGAGCACCCGCCGCCAGGGCAGCAGCCGGGAGTCCTGGAAGACGACCGACACCCGCTCCGGGGCGGTGAGCCGGCCGCTTCCGGCGACCTCGTGGTCCAGGCCGGCGATGGCGCGCAGCAGCGTGCTCTTGCCGGAGCCGCTGTGCCCGAGCAGGGCCGTGAACTGTCCGGCGGGCAGGTCGAGGTCGATGTCGTCGAGGACCGTACGGCCGTCGAACGAACGGGTGAGACCTCGGAGTCGGACGGCCGGGGCGGCGGTCAGCTGCTGAGTGTGCGGCGCCATGACAGCACCCTCCGTTCGACGAGACGGACCGCGCTGTCGGAGGCCAGGCCGAAGACGCCGTAGATCAGCAGGCCGACCAGGATGACGTCCGACTGGCCGTAGTTCTGGGCCTGGAACATCATGTAGCCGAGGCCGCTGGTGGCGTTGATCTGCTCCAGGACCACCAGGCTCAGCCAGGAGCCGGTCACCCCGAGGCGCAGCCCCACGAAGAAGCCCGGCAGTGCGCCGGGGATGACGATCTGGCGGACGAACTGGAGCCTCGACAGGCCCTGGACCTCCGCGAGTTCGACGTAGCGGTGGTCGATGCCGGACAGCGCGGCGTGCAGGTTGAGGTAGATCGGGATGTAGACGACGATCGCGATGATGGCGATCTTGAAGGTCTCACCGATGCCCAGCCAGAGGATGAACAGCGGGATGAGACCCAGGGTCGGGATCGCCCGGTTGAGCTGCACGGTCCCGTCGATCAGCGCCTCGCCGATCCGGCTGAGCCCGGAGGCCAGTGCGAGGACGACGCCGGCGGTGAGGCCGAGCGCGAAACCGTAGGCCGCGCGCTCCAGGGAGGTCAGCACGTCCGTGGGCAGCGTGCCGTCCGTCCACAGATGGCCGGCGGTCCTCAGGACTGTCCAGGGCGCCGGGATCGCCCCCGGGTCCAGCTGTCCGGCGGCGGAGGCGGCCGCCCACAGGGCGAGGAAGAGGGCGGGGCCGATGAGCCGGGAGGCGGCCAGACGCTTGCCGGGAGCCAGGCCCCGGCGCCTCCTGCGCCGTACGGCAGGCGTGTCCTCGGCGGCGGTCACCGGCACGGCGGCGGTGGTGGTCGTGGTTGTCGCCATGGCCGTCACTTCCGGTACTCCGCCGGGACGGCCTTCGCCGCGATGCCCTCGAAGCGCCGGTCGAAGAGCGAGCCGACCTTGAACCCCTTCACGAAGCCGCCCTCGGCCAGCAGATCGGCGGTCTCCTGCTCCCACTTCACCGCCTCGTCCCAACTCGGCGGGAACAGCGGCTTGTTGGCCAGCTCGGTGATCGACTGGGCCTGCGCGAGGGTCAGGTTCTGCGTCTTCACGTAGAACTCCGCGTTCCAGGCGTCCGGGTGCTCGTACGCCCACACCTGTCCCTGCGCCCAGCGCGGGATGTACGCGGCGACCGCGGCCGCCTTCGCGGAGTCGGCCAGCACGGCGGACGGCGCCCACAACAGGTTGAGCAGGTCGACCACGTCGGTGGTGATCGCGCGGGCGCCCTTCGACTCGTACTGCTTGAGGTACGCCGGTGCCTGGCTGTTGGCGAGCGGGGCGATGTCGACCTGGCCCGACTGCAGGGCCGTGAAGAACTGGTTGCTGGTCAGCGGGACCAGCTTCACCTCGTCGTACGCGAGCCCGGCCTCCTTCAGCGCCCGCAGCAGGACGACGCCTTGGGCCTGACCCTGGGAGAACGCCAGCTTCTTGCCCTTGAAGTCCGCGACGGTGTGGATGTCGCTGCCGGGCTTGGTGGCGAAGAGGTAGTTGGGCTTGCGGGTGAGGTTGATCGCGACGATCTTGGCGTCGTAGCCCTGGTAGTGCGCCTGGATCGGCGGGATGCCCGCGTTGTTGGCGACGTCCAGGGACTTGGCGCGGAAGGCGTTGATGACATCGGGTCCGGCGCCGATGTTCACCCAGCTGGAGACGGTGAACGGCAGGTCGGTCAGGCCCGCGAGCTTGAACTGCAGCTGCTGGACGTTCTGGTACGAGGCGATCCTCAGGCTCGTACCGGCGGGGACCTTGGCGGACAGCGGGGCGGACAGGGACCCCTTGGACTCGCTGTCGGCGGCACTGGCCCCCGCGCAACCGCTCAGTCCGGCCGCGGCGGCCACGCCGAGCAGGGAGGACAGGAACAGCCGGCGGTCCACACCGGACGCGGAAGGGGACGACGAAGGAGACAGTGGTGGCATGGGAGGACTCCGGGGATCCAAGTGACGGGAATGCGCGCGGAATTCCGGGCAGGGGGAATTCAGCAAGGGAAAGACGCGAAACAAGCGCGCAAGAGGAGGAGAGAGGCGCGCGCCGAAGGCGCGGCAAAGGAAATCGGGTGATCGTCGACGCGTCGATGCGTCAGCAGGTCACCACATCAACAGGTCACCACATCAGCACGTCAACGCGGTGACGTGGCAGCGACCCGGCGTCAGCAACAACGCGTGCGTGCGACCCGCATCAGGTCGACGACGCGGCACTTGGTCAGCGGAACCTGCACCCGCGAGCTGCTCATGAAGAGGATGCTCCTGTCCTCGTACGACCGCTGTCAACATTCGGAGTTTCTGAATTAATTCGCCCCCGGTGACAGGCTCAGCGGATCCCGGTACACCACGTCGAGCGCCACGGATCCACCCGCCACGGCGAGTACGGAATCCGGGAAACTGGTCGGCAGGACGGAGGCCGCCCGGTCCGCCCCCACCTCCGCGCGCAGCGCCCCGAGGCAGTCCTCCCGGTGCACGGTCCCGACCTCCGCGACGACGACCGTGTCCGGGTTGAGCACGTCCAGCAGCAGCCGGGCCGCCCGCCCGACCGTCCGGGCCCGCTCCAGCAGCAGACGTACGGCCACGGGGTCGCCGTCGGCCGCGGCGCCGATCACATGCATCGGATCGGCGACGGTGATGACGCCCGCCTCCCGCGCCCGCCGGCACAGCGTCCGTTCGCTCAACTCGGCCTGAAGGCAGCCGGTCCGGCCGCAGTCGCACCGTTCCGAGCCGCCCGGCAACGGCAGATGGGCGATCGCCCCGGCCTGGGAGCGGGGACCGTGGTGCACCTCGTCGTGGGTGGCGAAGGCGGCGTCCACCACGTTGCCGACGAACAGGTGCAGCACGCTGCGGCTGCCGCGCACCCGCCCGAACAGCCGCTCCCCGTTGACCAGTGCCCGCGCGTGCCCGTCCACATGGACCGGCAGCCCGGTTCGCGTCCCGAGTGCGTCCCGGACGTCGACGTCGCGCCAGCCGAGCAGGGGGTGCTCCACGATCGTCCCGGAGTCGCGGTCCACCCAGCCGCCGGCCGCGACGCCGACGCCGAGGGGGGTGCGGCCGGGGTGGTCGGCGAGCAGGGCGGCCAGCCCGGCGGCGGCGTTCGCGAGCACGCGGCCGGGTTCTGTGCCGCCGTCGTGGGCGAGCCGTCGTTCCGTCACGACCCGGCCGCGCAGGTCGAGCAGGGCGACGGTGGTGTAGGGGACGGCCACGTGGACTCCGCCGACCACGAACCGGGAGTCGTCCAGGTGGATGGGGACGTGGGGACGTCCGACGCCGTTCGACTGCCGGGGCGTCGGAGCCTCCCGGATCAGGCCGAGCGCGGTGAACCGGGCGCAGTAGTCGGTCACCGAGGCGGGGGAGAGGCCGGTCAGCCGGGCGACGGTGCTGCGGGCGACCGGGCCGTGCTCCAGCACCGAGCGCAGGATGACGCTGGCGCTGGTGCGGCGACGGTCGCCGACGGCGGCGCGATGGGGTGTCGTGGGCGGGGAGGGGGCCAGGGAGGTACGAGGCATGGCGCTTCCTAGGGAGCGTGTCCGAAACTGTGCCGTCTCGACGTGGTCTCGACTCGAGTGGTCTCGACTTGCTTGGTCTCGTCTCGGCGAGCCGGATGCGCTCCGCCCGCCCTACCAGGGGCGACAGGTGGAGGTGCCCTGGCGTCGCAGGTCGACATAGCGACGCGACGCGAAGTTCTCAGCCTGGGCGACCATGCCCTGAAGGGTAGGTCTTACCCCCGATTCCGGCCAGAGGAGCCCGGTTCCTCGCCCCCGCCGCCCCTACCCGTCCCATTCCGGGGGCTGCGCCCCCAGACCCCCGCATCGGCCTGAAGGGCCTCGTCCTCAAACGCCGGACGGGCTGAAGACGCGGGCCGGGGCGGAGGCTTCCAGGGGCGCGGGGAACTGCGCGACCAGCCCCCACCGGCCCGCAGCCGAACAAAGACGCCCGGCAGGCGAATTGGTGGGTCCCTACAGGCCGCGCTCGAACCTCTCCCGGGACAAAACCATCCCACCTCAGTGACCAGCATCACGCCCCGATAGGTGTACACGGCCTCCTTTGTAAGGGCTCCACCAAGCCCCGGATCCCCGCTTTGTCGACCGCGCACGGTGATCCACCCGTCCCCCTGGGATAGCGTCACCGTGTCCCGACCCCCCGTCACCCGCCGGAGTCCCCATGAGCACCGCTGCCGCCACCCCCCGCCCAGGCATCCGCCCCGGCGAGGTCCTCGCCGACCTGCTCCCGGCCTCCCGCGTCAGGGACATCGCCCTCGTGCTCGGCGGCGCCGCCCTCACCGGCCTCGCCGCCCAGATCTCCCTGCCCGTACCGGGCTCCCCGGTCCCGGTGACCGGCCAGACCTTCGCCGCCCTCCTCGTCGGCACGGCCCTCGGCGCGGGCCGCGGCTTCCTCTCGCTCGCGCTCTACGCCCTCGTCGGCATGGCCGGCATGCCGTGGTTCGCCGACGGCGGCTCCGGCACCGCAGCCCCGTCCCTCGGCTACATCCTCGGCATGATGCTCGCCTCCGCCGCCGTGGGCGCCCTCGCCCGACGCGGCGCCGACCGCTCGTTCCTGCGCATGGCGGGCACGATGCTGCTGGGCGAGGCGATCATCTACGCCGTCGGCCTCCCGTACCTGGCCGCCGCCACCGGCATGTCGCTGAGCGCGACCCTCGCGGCGGGGTTCACCCCGTTCCTGATCGGCGACGCCCTGAAGGCGGCGCTGGCGATGGGCGTCCTGCCGACTGCCTGGAAGTTCCTCAACCGCTGAGGCCGTAGTTCCCTCGCGAGAGGCTCGCCGGGTCGTACTTCGATTTCGACCCGGCGAGCCTCTCGCGCGTTTCGGGCCCGGGAGGTCGCAGAAGGCGGGCCGGGGCGCCGCGCACACGGCGTCCCGGCCCACGCCGTCACGCCTGCGGCTGCCGGCGAGGCCGCCGCTGGGCCCACCACATCCCCGCCGCCCCGACGGAGACGAGCGCCGCCCCCGCCGCGCCGAGCGGCAGAAGGTCACTCCCGGCGCCGGTCTTGGGCAACTGGTCGCCGCCGGGTGTCACCGGCTTGTTCTCGGTGTCGAGCAGCAGCGGAGTGGCCGGGGCGTTCGGCGACGGATTCGTCGTACCGAACGGCACCGGTCCCTGCTGCCAGAACGTCTTCTTCCCGGCGCTGTCCTGAACCGGCAGGCAGATCTTTCCGGTCTTGCTCAGATCGAAGGTCGCGGCGACGGCGTACGACCGCGACTTTCCGGCCGCGAGATTACCGACATCGCACACGAATCCACTGTTCGAACCCTTGGGCAGATCCTTTTCCGCCATGGCGGAACAACCCTTGACGCTCTTGACCTTCAGGCCGTCGAAGCCGACCACCAAAAGCCGGATCTTTCCGCTGTCCTTGGTCCCCTCGTTCTTCACCGTGGCGGTCAGCGCCGTTTCGTGCGAGCTGTTGTCCACCGAGATCTTCTCGGGCAACAACGTGGTCAGCTTCACGCCCGCCGGTGCCGGGTCCACGACCTTTCCCCCCTTGCTGCTCCCCGGTCCCTGGTCGTCCGCGACGGCGGTGAAGGAAAGGATCATCACGGCCGAGAAAGATGCCGTGAGCAGCGATCCCGCGATGGTCGTCGTGTGACGAGAACTCATGTTCGTCCCCCTTGGCTGCGCCTGAATTCGCAGTACTTGAAGAGGTACCACAAGATTTCTCCGCACTATGCTGGTACGGCATGAAGTGTGACCATTGTGTTTCTGCTGTGGCGGACGATTGAGGCGGGTGTTGAGGGGGTGCAGGGGATTGACGGGGAATACGAGTGACGGTGTTCCGGGATTATTGGTGACGGGTCGATATCGGCTGGCCGAAAGTATCGGCCAGGGGGGAATGGGGCGGGTGTGGCGAGCCACCGACGAAATGCTCGACCGGCAGGTCGCCGTCAAGGAAATGCGGATCGACGGACTCGACCCGGAGGACACCCGAACCCGCCGCGAACGCACTCTGCGCGAAGCCAGGGCCACGGCCCGGATCGACCATCCCAATGTCGTGCGCATCTACGACGTCGTGGACCAGGGCGAGCGGCTGTGGATCGTCATGGAACTCGTCGCCGGCCGCTCCCTCGAGCAACTCGTGGTCGAGGACGGCCCGCTCGACCCGCCCACCGCGGCCCGTATCGGGCTCGAACTGGTCGCGGCGCTGCGCCAGGTGCACGCCGGGGGAGTGCTGCACCGGGACATCAAGCCGGGCAACGTCCTGGTCGAGCGGCGCGGCCACCGTGTCGTCCTCACCGACTTCGGCATCGCCGCGCTGCAGGACGCGGAGGCGCTCACCATGGTCGGGATGCTGGTCGGTTCCCCCGACTACATGGCACCCGAGCGCATCTCCGGCCGCCCCCAGGGCCCGCCGTCCGACATCTGGTCGCTGGGCGCGACGCTCAGCGCGGCCCTCGGTGGCCGCTCGCCGTTCTCCCGTTCGACCACCCTGGCGACGTTGCACGCGGTCCTGTACGAGGAGCCAGAACTTCCCTCCACGGCTGGTGACTTGGGGGAGATCCTGGCCGCCCTGCTGGAGAAGGAGCCGTCGACCCGACCGGGCCTGGAGGAACTGGAGACGGCGTTGCGCCCGATCGCGTTCCCCCGACCGGAGGAGACCGAATCCCCGTCCCCGGAAACGGGACTCGTACCCGAACCGGCGCCGGAGTCACCAGAAGCTCCGGAAGTGCCAGAGACACGGGCATCACCGAAAGCGTCAGATACATCAGATACATCAGAGACACCGGAGGCATTCGAGACGCCAGAGGTGGAAGGGACGGCTGAGCCTCCCGACGCACCGGAGAAGACGGAGACGCCGGAATCCGCGCCACCCCCCGTCCCTCCGTTCCACCAGGAGTCGCCCACGCGCGCACTCCTGGACGTGAGCCTTATACGCGCCGCGCAACACCCCCCGCCCCAACGGAACCCCGAACCGACCCCCGTATCGCCCCCCGAGCCGGACCTCGTACAGGACGCCATCCCGGAGCCCGACCCCACACCTGCACCCACACCCACACCCACACCCACACCCACACCCACACCCACGCCCGCACCCACGCCCGCACCCACACCCACGCCCGCACCCACGCCCACACCCGGCCCCGACCTCACCCCCACACCCGAGCCCAGCGCACCCCGGCCGCTTCCCGAACCCCCCTCCCTCGCCACACACACCACGGTCTCCCGCGTGATGATCACGCCGCCGGGCGAACTCCCCGGCCCCGCCGTGCTCTCCGCCCCACGGCGGGGCCGGCGCCGGATGGGCCTGGCCGCCGCCGGGGGTGTGGTGGTCGTGGGAGCCGTCGTAGGGCTCGTCATGACGCAGACCGGCGGCTCCTCCCACGACACGACCGGCGCGCTCACTCCGACCTCGACCTCGACCGCGTCATCGTCCTCGTCGACGTCACCGAACTCCGCGCAGAACCCGTCCACCACCCCCTCCTCCCCACCCCCCACCGTCGACGGCACGTCACGCCCGCCGAGCCTGCCGGCGGGCGCCCGGAAGGAGGCCGGGCTGTACGCGTGGACGCCGCCGCAGGACTGGCAGCGGGTGGCGCAGAGCGGTTCCGAGGTGCACTACACCTCGCCCGACCGCGCGCAGGAGATCGTGGCCAACGCGACCCCGGCCCGGGGTGACCTGCTGGCGCAGTGGCAGCAGGCGGAGGTGGACACCAGCAAGGGCCTGAACTACCGCCGGATCCGCCTGGAGCGCACCACGTTCCGTGGCGCGCCCGCGGTCGTCTGGGAGTACACCGTCACGGCCAAGGGCCGGCTCTGGCACGTCCGACTGCTCGGCTTCCGCTCCGGTGGCACGTCGTACGAGATCAGCACCTGGTACCACCCCGACATCGAGGCGACCGCGCTCCCCGTCTACGACGAGGTCAAGAAGAGCTTCACGCCCCTGTGAACAGATAAGGGGAGGGGCCCGGCGGCAGCTGCCGCCGGGCCCCTCCCCCTCACCGAATCCGTCGAACACCGCGTCCGGGTGCTCAGGCCTCCGACGTGGCGTCGACCGGCTCCCCGGCGCCCACCGGCGCGCCGACGGCCGCCGGCTCGGTCGCCGCGGAGCCGCCGAGCTTCTGCTTCACGAAGGCGATCACGAGCACGATCGCGGCGACGAGCAGCGACAGCAGGACGGTCTCGCGTCCGTCGTGTTCCGTGTCGGTCAGCATGTAGCCGAGGACGAAGACGATCAGCGCGGCCGTCGCCCAGGTCAGGTAGGGGTACAGCCACATCTTCACGACCAGCTTCTCCGGCGACTCGCGCTGGATGATCTTCCGCATCCGCAGCTGCGAGAAGCAGATGACCAGCCAGACGAACAGGGCGACCGCGCCGGAGGAGTTGACGAGGAAGAGGAAGACCGAGTCGGGGAACTTGTAGTTGAAGAAGACGGCGACGAAGCCGAAGACGACCGAGACGACGATGGCGGCCATCGGCACACCGCGCGAGGTGGTCTTCGCGAACACCTTGGGCGCGTCACCGCGCTCGCCGAGCGAGAACGCCATCCGGGAGGCCGTGTAGAGCCCGGAGTTCAGGCAGGAGAGCACGGAGGTCAGCACGATGAAGTTCATGATCTGACCGGCGTGCGCGATGCCGAGGGAGTCGAGGGCGGCGACGTAGGAGCCCTTGTCCTTGATGGAGGGGTCGTTCCACGGCAGCAGGGACACGACGACGAGGATCGAGCCGAGGTAGAAGACGGCGATGCGCCAGATGATGCTGTTGGTGGACTTGGTGACGGCTCGCTGCGGGTCCTCGGACTCACCGGCGGCGAGGGTCGCGATCTCGCTGCCCATGAAGGAGAAGACGACCAGGAGCACACCGGTGAGGATCGCGCCGGGCCCGTGCGGCAGGAAGCCGCCGTGGTCGCTCAGATTCCCCAGGCCGGCCTTCGGGGCGTCGACACCCGGCAGCACGCCGAAGATCGCGAGCGCGCCGACGACGATGAACGCGCCGATCGCCACGACCTTGATCCCGGCGAACCAGAACTCGAACTCTCCGTACGAGCCGACGGAGACCAGGTTGGTCGCGGTGAGCACGATCATCACGATGAGCGCCCAGCCCCACTGCGGTACGGCGGGCACCCATCCTTCGAGGATCTCGGCCCCCGCGGTCGCCTCGACGGCGAGCACGACCACCCAGAAGAACCAGTAGAGCCAGCCGATCGAGAAACCGGCCCAGCGCCCGAGAGCGCGGTCCGCGTGTGCGGAGAACGAACCGGAGGTCGGGTTCGCGGCGGACATCTCGCCCAGCATCCGCATCACCAGCACCACGAGCGTGCCGACGAGGGCGTAGGAGAGGAGGATGCCGGGCCCTGCGGTGGCGATACCGGAGCTGGAGCCCACGAAGAGGCCGGCGCCGATGACGCCACCGATGGCGATCATGGTCAGATGACGGTTCTTGAGCCCGGCCTGGAGGCCCGAACCGGGTTCTCCAGGGCCTCCGTGGCCGCTTGCGGCCTTTGTGGGGGTCGGCTGCGAGGTCATAGGGGGGATTCCTTTGCGCCGGGTGAGCAGATTCCCGTACGAGCGGTGTACGGGCCCGCGCGGGTCCTTGTAGGGACCCTGTAACGAGCCGGTCCAGTGAATCGGAGGCAAAGAGATTCGTGAACCTTTGAATCCAGATCGTTACTTGAGGTTTCCTTGAGGTTTGTAGCCTTGCTCACACTTTTCGTCGGCGACACCCGGCGAGAACGATCCGAAACAGCCGTGTCACACTCGGACCATGCGCGTGTATCTCGGCTCCGATCATGCCGGTTTCGAACTCAAGAACCACCTCGTCGAGTGGCTCAAGGCCGCCGGGCACGAGCCCGTCGACTGCGGGCCCCTCATCTACGACGCCCAGGACGACTACCCGCCGTTCTGCCTCCGCGCCGCGGAGCGTGCGGCGGCCGACCCCGAGGCCCTCGGCATCGTGATCGGCGGCTCCGGCAACGGGGAGCAGATCGCCGCGAACAAGGTGGACGGTGTGCGTGCCGCGCTCGCCTGGAGCGAGGAGACGGCGTCGCTCGGCCGCCAGCACAACAACGCCAACGTGGTGGCCGTGGGGGCGCGTATGCACACCCAGGAGGAGGCGACGAAGTTCGTGGAGGTCTTCCTCTCCACGCCCTTCTCCGGTGACGAGCGCCACGTCCGCCGTATCGACATGCTGTCGGCCTACGAAGAGACGGGCGACCTCCCGCCCATCCCGGCCCACCACCCCCAGCAGGCCTGACTCCCGGGGCTGCGATCCGCATCTTCAGCCTGTCCGGCGTGTGAGGACGAGGCCGTTCAGGCCGATGCGGGGGTCTGGGGGCGGCAGCCCCCAGGGACGGGACGGGTAGGGGCGGCGGGGGCGGAACAAGCCCCGAGCCTTCAGCGCCGTACGAGAGACTGCCGCACGAGGAGGACCCCGTGCCCGAGGGGCACACGATTCACCGGCTGGCCGAGGACTACGCGGCCAGATTCACCGGCAATCCCACCTGCGTCACCAGCCCCCAGGGCAAGTTCACCGACGCCGCCGCCCTCCTCGACGGCACCCCCCTCGAACGCGCCGACGCCCACGGCAAACACCTCTTCCTCGCCTTCCGCGCCGCCGACTGGATCCACATCCACCTCGGCCTCTTCGGCAAGGTGAACTTCGGCGACGCCCCCGCCCCGCCCCCCACCGACACGGTCCGCCTCCGCCTCGCGAACGCCACGTCGTACGTCGACCTCCGCGGCCCCACCACCTGCGCCCTGATCACGGACGACGAGAAGCGGGCGATACACGCCCGCCTCGGCCCGGACCCCCTCCGCGCGGACGCGGACCCGTCGGCGGCGTACCGCCGTGTCTCCCGCAGCCGTACGACGATCGCCGCCCTCCTCATGGACCAGAAGATCATCGCGGGCGTCGGGAACGTCTACCGCGCGGAAGTCCTCTTCCGTCACGGCATCGATCCGTACCGCACGGGGAAGGACATCACCCCGGCGCAGTGGGACGCGGTCTGGACGGACCTGGTGGCACTCATGCGCGAGGGCGTCCGCAACAACCGCATCGACACCGTCCGTCCGGAACACACCCCGGAGGCCATGGGCCGCCCACCGCGCGTGGACGACCACGGCGGCGAGGTGTACGTGTACCGCAGGGCCAACCTGCCCTGCCACATCTGTGGCGGCGAGATCCGCACCGCCGATCTCGCCGCCCGCAACCTCTTCTGGTGCCCGACCTGCCAGAACAACTGAACCGGCTTCGGACGCCTGGGGGCTAGAACCCGTGCGGCAACCAGGGCGCGACCGCCGACGAGAAGCCCACCGAGGCCTCCGCGAGCGCGCCCTGCCGCAGCTCCCGCACCCGCCCCGCCGCCGCGAGCGAGGCCAGGGACACCCCGCCGAGATACGCCGCCCCCAACTCCCGTACGGACAGGGCGAGATCGGCGGTGTCCGAGGTACGCACGCAGATGGCGCCCTTGGTGTCCCCGGTGAGCCGCCAACGCCCCTCGTTCCAGGGGCAGAACGCGTCCTCCACCTCGAACACCACGTCCACCGGCGCCTGATACGTCCGTGCCTCCAGCGCGGCACCGACGTCCACGAGCCGCACGTGCAGCGCGTCCCGCATCCGCACCGCGCAGCGCCGGATGTCGGACACCATGTACTGCCACGCCTCGTCCACGGGGCGACCGCGCGCCACGAGCGTGGACGTCAGGTCGATCTCGAAGAGGAACCGCCACAGCGCCGCGTGCGTCGCCGGGTCGAGCGCCTCCAGTTCGTCGAGTACGACGGTGAACGCGGCCCCGCGGTGGTCGCCGCCCCTCTTGATCCGGTACCGGGCGTAACCCACGACCTCGTGGTCCCGCTCGGCGATCACGCACTGCAACGGCGAGGCGCCGTCCCGGTCGCCCTCCGGGTCGAGCAGCACCACCCGCTCCCAGCCGGGCCGCCGCGCCAGCCTCCCCGGCCGGCCCGGAACCAGCCGCGCGTACACCGCCTCGCACGCGTCGAGTACGTCGGTCGGCGCGGCGTACCGCAGACGTACGTCATCGGTGCCGGGCGGTACGGACAGTCGTACCCGGGTCGTGTCGATCTCGGCGTTGTACTGGTGGGTCGCGATGCCGTAGCCGAACCGGCCGTAGATCACCGGCTCCGACGCGGTCAGCACGGCCAGCGGCTCGCCCCATGAGCGGATGTCGTCCAACTGCCGCCGCATCATCGACCTGAGCAGCCCGCGCCGCCGGTGCGTGGCCGCGACCGTCACCATCGTGATGCCCGCGGCCGGTACCGAGGTGCCGCCGGGGACCGTGACCCGGAAGGAGAACGCCCCCGAGGTGCCCACACACTGGTCGCCGTCCCAGATACCCAGGAATCGGTCGTACTCTGTCAGCGCGTTCCACACCTCGCGCTCCTCGGACGACTCCGGTACGCCCCCGAACGCGCGGATCAGGCTGTCGTACCACGTGTCCCACTCGGGCTGCCGCAGAACCCGCAAGTCAGTCGTCATACGCCATGCCTACCAGCCGCAATGCAGTACGAGCGAGGGAATTTCCCCCATCCCCGGAGGTGCCGTTCACTGTGATGTTGAGCGCTCGGACGGGGGACAAGTGGGACCTCCCGTGCCAAGCACCTGGTCCGATGGATAGGGTCCCGAACTAATGGCAGCAGGACGAGAGCGGCGCGCGGAAGCCGAGACGTTCACGGCCCGGTTGAAGAAGCAGTGGCACCGGGCTCGCACCGGCGTGCGCAGATCCGCCGTCGACTACTTCCGCGGTGACGGTTCGGACTGGATCGCACTGGCCGGTCTGCTGCTGACCATCCCCGTGATCGCGGCCACGACGCTGATGAACTCGGTCTGGTGCTCCCCGGCCGCGCTGGTCCTCCCGATCGTCGCGGGCGGCCTTCTGCTGCGCCCCGCCAGCCTGCTCGGCCTGTACGCGGCCGCCGCCACCGCGCTGATAGTGGAGTCCGTGAAGCTGGGCCCGTACACGGAGGGCCCGTCCCGGGTCACCCCGGGCGTGGTCCTGGTGGTCGCCGCCTGCGGCTTCTTCGGGCTGCTGATCGCCCAGTTCCGCAGCCGTGTCGGTGTGCCCTGGCGGCGCGGCGGCACCATGCTCTTCGACCTGCGTGAACGCATCCGGGTACAGAGCAAGCTGCCGGGCCTGCCGCTGGGCTGGCACCGGGAGATGGCGTTGCGCCCGGCGGGCGGTCAGTCGTTCTCGGGGGACTTCGTCGTGGCCGCACGTACGAACAGCGGCCGAAGCCTCGAAGTCGTCCTGACCGACGTGTCCGGCAAGGGCATGGACGCGGGTTCGCGCGCCCTGCTCCTCTCCGGAGCCTTCGGCGGTCTCCTGGGATCGCTCCCACCCCACGCCTTCCTCCCCGCGGCGAACGGCTACCTCCTGCGCCAGGACTGGGACGAGGGCTTCGCCACCTCGATCCACCTGGTCCTGGACCTGGACTCCGGCGACTACGAACTCTTCTCCGCCGGGCACCCACCGGGCCTTCAGCTCAGCGCGGGCAGCGGGCGCTGGGAGGAGAAGGCCGCCGAAGGTCCACTCCTCGGGGTGTACGACGGTGCCCAGTTCGACCCCGTCAAGGGTTCCCTGCGGCCCGGGGACGTCCTGATGCTCTTCACGGACGGTCTGGTGGAAACCTCCGACCGTGACATCGTCGAGGGCATCGACCGCCTCACAGGTGAGGCCGACCGTTATGTCGCCGGCGGTTTCCACGGCGCCGCGTGGCACCTCATCGAGGCCGTCGCCAAGGACGTCAACGACGACCGGGCCCTCCTCCTGATCAGCCGAGAGGGCCCCACGGCAACCCGCTGACGACGGCCTTCTCGATGGTCGAAGGGGCTGACCGGACAGGGGCCGTATGTTGCGCCCCTTTTGTAGGGATCCACCGTCGGGCGGTTGTCATGCTCGGTCTGACGGCGGTCACGGTCCCGGCCCACGCGGCGCTGCGGCGGGAGACACTGGAGGCGTGACGCAGACTCTCCTGACCCTGGCCGAAATAGAGGCCCTCGCCCGTACGGCGCACGCCGCCCAGACCGACAAGGCGGGGCGGCCGTACACCGAGCACCTCCAGGCCGTCGCGGACGGGGTCCGTGAGCGCGGGGGCGACGACGAGCAGATCGCGGCGGCCTGGCTGCACGACGCCGTCGAGGACGACGTGCTCTCCGAGGACTGGCTGCGCGAGGCCGCGCTGACCCGGCGGACGAAGGACATCGTGCTGGCGCTGACCAAACGCGAGGGAGAGCCCCCGGAGTCGTACGCGAAGCGCATTCGTACGACACCGGGAGCTCTCGTGGTCAAGGCGTCGGACCTGGCGCACAACGGCGATCCGGCCCGGCTCGCGGTCCTCGACGAGCACACCCGCGCGCGGCTGACCAAGAAGTACGCCGCGATGCGGACACTGCTCGGACTGCCGCCGGGCTGACGGTGACTACGCCGGGGCCTTGGCCCGTTCGCGGGCCAGCTCCGTGACGTCCCGTCTGAACGCCCACTCCATGCTGGGCTCCATCGCGAAGCGGAAGACCCGCCGGACCGGCGCCGTGCACAGCAGGGTGACGGCCGCGCCCGCGACGAGGGTCACGAAGATCTCGCCGAGCGGCCGGTGCAGCCACTTGTGGTCGAACCAGCCCCAGTAGTCGCCGCCCTTGACCAGGAAACCGTGCAGCAGATAGCCGTACAGCGTGCCCGCGCCGAGGGCCGTGAACCACATCTTGCGGCGCGGCACCCAGGCGAAGAAGCACGCGGTGAGCAGCAGCGAGCAGCCGAGCAGGGCGAGCACCATCACGGGGCCGACCCACCAGGGGACACCCAGTTCCTGGGCGCTGTCGCGGTGGTAGAACCAGCCGGGGTTCATCCGCGGCACCGCCCACCAGCTCACGACCAGCGCGGCGGCGAACACCGGCACCGACAGGATGCGCACCTCGCGGCGGCGTACCAGCTGGAAGTGCTCGGGCTTCATGCACAGGCCCAGCACGAAGAACGGCAGGAACTGGAGCGCCCGCTGCAGATCCAGGTCGTCACCGATGGACGGTGAGGTGGTCGCGAGCATGGCCACCGCGATGGCGAGCGGAAGCGGCCAGCGGACCAGCTTCCACAGCGGCGTCGTCAGCCGCCAGATGAACAGCGCGCACAGGAACCAGGTGAGGAACCAGGGGTCGAGCAGGCTGACCGGCAGCGACGGATCGTCGTCGGCCCAGCGCTTGAAGAGGACGTACGCCACTTCGAAGACGACGTACGGCACGGCGACACCGGTGACCAGCCGCTTCAGCCGGTCGGGGCGCATGTCGAAACTGCGGGAGAAATAGCCGGAGATGATGATGAAGGCCGGCATGTGGAAGGCGTAGACGACCATGTACGCGGCTTCGAGGACGCGGCTTTGGCCCTTCAGGGGCTCCCAGGCGTGGCCCATGGCCACGAGCACGATCGCCAGGTACTTGGCGTTGTCGAAGAAGGCGTCACGCGGTCTGCCGGGTTGGGCGGCCGCGGCGGCGGTGGCGCCGGCCGGCTGCGAAGGTGGGCCGGACGGCTGACTCGGGGCAGAGCGCGGGGTCGCCGCTGCCTCCGTCGACCGCTCTGCCGGGGGGAGCGGCGCTCGACGGGGACCGTTCGGCCGGAGCGAGTTCGTCACAGGCACTCCGACCATGAACGGTGGGGAGCGGGGGAGACGATCCAGGACCTTGCTGCGCTTGCGGGGGACGAGGCGGCGTGGAACATCTGAGGCACCCTAGCGTTGTCTGTGCGTTTTCGTAAATCTCCTGGCGTCATTCCTGCATATCACCTGTGAGTTCGTCCGTGAGTTGCTCTTCGAGTACCCCGGATTTGAGGATATCCCCTTACCGTGTTCGGCAGTTGTGGCGCCGGTCTGTCCGCATTCGTCATGACTAATTGGTGCATAACACTCGCGGGCGACTCTGGCGAAATGTCCGGTCTTCGGTGCCTTCGGGGGCATGTTCCCGGCGTCTTCCGGGGTTTCTTCGCCGAGCCTGTGACAACAATTGGAAATACCTGCGAACAGGATGTGTGGACACGGCAACGATCATTCTGAATTTCCCAGGCGAGTGCACGGTCTAATTGGCTTGCGAGGCCGTGAAGTTGGCCTGTCCCGGGAGGGTGGGGGAGTCCGGTTTCCAGGTACCGCCAACCGACGATGCGTCACCTGCGGCATACGCGGGCCGGGTTGGTGGCACGATGGTTCTGGCGGGGGTGTGCGGGGCTGCACCCCCGGGCCGGGAGAGCGGACCGACCGTAGGGTGTGATCAGTTGTGGCCATCTCGCTGTCAGTGGTACTGCTGTTGGCGATCATCCTCGTGGTGCTGATCCGAGGGGGATCGATCAAGGCGGGGCCCGCCATCGTCGCGGTGCTCTTCGGCTTCTTCCTCGCGTCGACCGGAATGGCTCCGTCCATCCAACGGTTCCTCGACTCGATAGCGCAGACGATCAACTCGATCAGTTTCTGATCTCCGAGCGGGACGGGCCGGCGCTTCACCGTCGCCCCATTCACGGACGCGGCCCCGACGGTCGCGCCCCGGGCCGACCGCGCTCTCCAGGCCCGGCTCGATCAATGATCCGGCGGCCGACCGGGAAAACGATCAGGGCTGCGCCGGAGGAGTGATCCTCCGGCCCGGAAGATCGTGTACGCACACGGGCGCGGGCCCGGTGAGACGGCGACCCGCGCGTCTGTGGGCCCCCGTCGGCATTCCCCGCTGGTCACGCCTCGGATTCTTGCCACCAGTTCAACGGCTCTCCGTCCGGCCCGAACACGTTGCTGAATCCCCACTCGAGCGGCGTGTCCACACCCGCCGCCCACGTTTCCATCACGGCCTCGACGGCGGGGAATCCGGCGGCGGACGCCACCGTCACCACGATGAACCGCCGGTCGGCAGGCGCCTCCACCAGGCCACCCAGGGGGGCGAAGGCGCTGATCAGGGACTCCAGGGATTCGGCGGTGAACGGAGTCCCGCCGAAGGCTTGGACGCAGAGGTTCGGGCCTCGCCGCTCGATCTGGAACCGGCCATCGGCGTCGATCTTCAGCAGATCCCCCGCCGCGCAGCCCTCGACCATGCCGGGGCTGCCCATCAGTTCATAGCTGTCAGGACCGACAGCCCGGGCGGGAAGCGTCTCGAACACCGGCCTGCCGGAACCGGCGAAGCCGACCCGGAGCGCCACATGGCGATGGCTGGAGTCCGCCGGGCTCTCGATGCTCATCCCGGCATGCTCGCAGAGGCGTCAGGGGGACACGACGGTCGGGTCGGAGTCCCGCAAAACGATCAGGGCCAGGTGGAGGAATGAACCTCTGACCTGGCCCTGAGCCGTATGGAGCGGGCGACGGGAATCGAACCCGCGTAGCTAGTTTGGAAGACTAGTGCTCTACCATTGAGCTACGCCCGCACGGGGAGCGCCGCAGGTCAGTGACCCGGGCACAGGAGGCATCGTAGCGGTTCGCACCCCCTGCCCGCACACCCCGTTCCCCGACCCCGCGGACGGTCGTGAAATGCGGCAGCCGCACCGTCTCCGGGCATGTACCCTACGTGTCGCACCGACGGGGTGTGGCGCAGCTTGGTAGCGCGTCCGCTTTGGGAGCGGAAGGCCGTGGGTTCAAATCCCGCCACCCCGACCACCAGCCGGTTCCGGCGACACGTGAGGCGACGGATCAGGCGAGAGAACAGGCGTCCGACGGCCGATGGCCGGGATCGCAAGATCGCCTTTTGGGGCGTGTACCGCCTGCGGTTACTATGCAGGTTGCGCGCCCGTATGTCTGCACTGTTACGTCTCTCAAGGGCCGCGAATCCGCTGAGGCTCTGCCCGATCTCGGCAGAAACAAGCAGCAGAACCCCGCAGCAGTACCCCCAAGAAGTCAGCCACAAGGAGACCGAACCGTGAAGAGCGCCGTGGAGAACCTGAACCCGACTCGGGTTCGGCTCACTGTTGAGGTGCCCTTCGAGGAGCTCAAGGACAGCCTCGACGCGGCGTACAAGAAGATCAACCAGCAGGTCACGGTGAAGGGCTTCCGGAAGGGCAAGATCCCGGCGCGCATCATCGACCAGCGGTTCGGTCGCGGTACCGTGCTCGAAGAGGCCGTCAACGACGCGCTCCCGAAGTTCTACACCGAAGCGGTCAACGAGGCTGAGCTGAACGTCCTCGGCCAGCCCGAGGTCGACATCACGGAGCTGAAGGACGGCGAAACGCTGAACTTCACCGCCGAGGTCGACGTCCGCCCGACCATCGAGATCCCGGACTACTCCGGCATCGAGGTCGAGGTCGACGCTGTCGAGGTCGGCGACGAGGACGTCGAGAAGGCCGTCGAGGAGCTCCGTGAGCGCTTCGCGTCCACCTCGCCCGTCGAGCGCGCCGCCCAGGACGGCGACGTCGTCACGATCGACCTGGAGGCCAAGGTCGACGGAGAGGTGCTGGAGGACGGCGTCGCAGCCGACGTCTCCTACACCATCGGCTCCGGCGAGCTGCTGGACGGCATCGACGAGGCCGTGAAGGGCCTGGAGGCCGGTGGCGAGGCCACCTTCGCCTCCGAGCTCAAGGGCGGCTCGGCAGCCGGCAAGGAGGCCGAGGTCACCGTCAAGGTCACCCAGGTCGCCGCGCGCGAACTGCCCGAGCTGGATGACGACTTCGCGCAGCTCGCCTCGGAGTTCGACACCCTCGAAGAGCTCAAGGCGGACAGCCGCAAGCGCCTCGAGAACATGAAGCAGTACGACCAGGCCACGCAGGCCCAGGAGCGTGTCCTGGAGAAGCTGCTCGAGCTGGTCGAGGTCCCCGTCCCCGAGAAGCTGCTCGAGGACGAGATCAACACCCGTAAGCACAACCTCGAGCACCACCAGCTCGGCCAGATGGGTCTCGACCTCGCGAAGTACCTGGAGATCCAGGGCAAGACCGAGGAGGAGTTCGACGCCGAGACCAAGGAAGCGGCGATCAAGGGCATCAAGACCCAGTTCGTCCTGGACGAGCTCGTCAACAAGGAGAAGCTGAACGTCAACCAGGAGGAGCTCACCGAGCACCTCATGCGGCGTGCGGCCTCCTCCGGCATGTCCCCCGACCAGTTCGCCCAGGCGGTCGTCGAAGGCGGCCAGGTCCCGATGCTGGTCGGCGAGGTCGCCCGCGGCAAGGCCCTCGCGGTCGTCGTCGAGGCCGCCACGGTCAAGGACACGAACGGCGAGGTCGTCGACCTCGACGACGAGGAGGACGAGACCGAGTCGGCCACCGAGGTCGTCGCCGGGGTCACCGACGGTGACGAGGCCTCCGCCGAGGCTTCCGAGGAGAAGCCCGAGGCGTAAGCCCACGGCGCTTCAGCAGCTGTAAGACGGCCCCCGAGGACACTTGTGTCCTCGGGGGCCGTGGGCCTTCAGGGGCGCGGGGCTGTGACATCCATGCGGCTCCGCCGCGTGGGCGCGCTCAGCCCACGACGGGCCGCACCCGCCGACACACCGCCCGTGGCAGACGCGACCGCGGCTTTGCGGGGGCGGATCGCACAGTTCCCCGCGCCCCCGACGGGGCGCAGCCCCGCCGAACCCCCTGTCCAACCCAGCGGAGCGCATGCGCTCACAGCGAACAGTTCCTTCTGCGGGATTCCCCGGAGGGACCCGCGCGTTAGGGTCCATGAATACGAGGGCAGGGGAGTCCCCGAAGCCGCCCCGGGCGGTTGTCGCACCGGGGTCCCACGCCCCCAGCAGAAGACGTGAGACGGCCCGGCGCCGTCGTAAGACGAGCAGGTGGATACGTGACGAATCTGATGCCCACAGCTGCCGGTGAACCCTTCGGTGGTGGCCTCGGCGACCAGGTCTACAACCGGCTGCTCGGCGAGCGGATCATCTTCCTCGGCCAGGCGGTCGACGACGACATCGCCAACAAGATCACGGCGCAGCTGCTGCTCCTTGCCTCCGACCCGGACAAGGACATCTACCTCTACATCAACAGCCCCGGCGGATCGATCACGGCCGGCATGGCGATCTACGACACCATGCAGTACATCAAGAACGACGTGGTGACGATCGCCATGGGCATGGCGGCCTCGATGGGCCAGTTCCTGCTCAGCGCGGGCACCCCCGGCAAGCGCTTCGCCCTGCCGAACGCCGAGATTTTGATCCACCAGCCCTCGGCCGGCCTCGCGGGCTCCGCGTCGGACATCAAGATCCACGCCGAGCGGCTGCTGCACACCAAGAAGCGGATGGCCGAGCTGACCTCCTTCCACACCGGTCAGACGGTCGAGCAGATCACTCGTGACTCGGACCGCGACCGTTGGTTCGACCCGATCGAGGCCAAGGAGTACGGCCTCATCGACGACATCATGCCCACCGCTGCCGGTATGCCGGGCGGTGGCGGCACCGGGGCGGCGTAAGCCCCTCAGCGCCCCCCAGGGCGGCGTTGGGCCCCTTCGCCACTCCCCGGCACTCCCAGTGCCCCGGAGTGGCCCAGAAGGCCCTCCAGCGCCCCAGCTGACCGCCTCAGGCTCTTACAGGCTCTTCAGGAGACACAGTGAACGACTTCCCCGGCAGCGGCCTCTACGCCCGCACGCAGGCCGAGTACACCGGTCCTCGTGCGGAGTCCCGCTACGTCATCCCGCGCTTCGTCGAGCGCACCTCGCAGGGCGTGCGTGAGTACGACCCGTACGCGAAGCTGTTCGAGGAGCGCGTGATCTTCCTCGGCGTGCAGATCGACGACGCCTCCGCCAACGACGTCATGGCGCAGCTGCTGTGCCTGGAGTCGATGGACCCCGACCGTGACATCTCGGTCTACATCAACAGCCCCGGTGGCTCGTTTACGGCCCTCACGGCCATTTACGACACGATGCAGTTCGTGAAGCCCGACATTCAGACGGTCTGCATGGGCCAGGCCGCCTCGGCCGCCGCGATCCTGCTGGCCGCCGGTACGCCGGGCAAGCGCATGGCGCTTCCGAACGCCCGTGTGCTGATCCACCAGCCCTACAGCGAGACCGGCCGCGGCCAGGTCTCGGACCTCGAAATCGCTGCGAACGAGATCCTCCGGATGCGTGCGCAGCTGGAAGAGATGCTGGCCAAGCACTCGACCACGCCGATCGAGAAGATCCGCGAGGACATCGAGCGCGACAAGATCCTCACCGCTGAGGACGCGCTGGCGTACGGCCTGATCGACCAGATCATCTCCACCCGCAAGATGAACAGTTCCGCGATCGTCTGACGTATCGCTGTATCGTCTGCCGCTCGTCCGTCGCCCGTTGGCGTGGTCCACGACAAAGTGAACCGCGCCAAGGGGGGCCCGAACGGGGGGCTCGGCAAGGTACCGTCGGACATAAGGCAGCACCAGGAGCCGCTGGACCTAGGCGTCTCCCAGGCGAAGGGGAAGCACACCGTGGCACGCATCGGTGACGGCGGCGATCTGCTCAAGTGCTCGTTCTGTGGCAAGAGCCAGAAGCAGGTCAAGAAGCTCATCGCAGGCCCCGGTGTGTACATCTGCGACGAGTGCATCGATCTCTGCAACGAGATCATCGAGGAAGAACTCGCGGAAACGAGCGAGGTCCGCTGGGAGGAACTCCCGAAACCCCGCGAGATCTACGAGTTCCTCGAGGGGTACGTGGTCGGCCAGGAGTCGGCCAAGAAGGCCCTCTCAGTCGCGGTGTACAACCACTACAAGCGGGTCCAGGCCGGTGAGAACGGCGGCGGTCAGAACCGGGACGACGCCATCGAGTTGGCGAAGTCCAACATCCTCCTGCTGGGCCCCACGGGCTCCGGCAAGACTCTGCTCGCCCAGACGCTCGCGCGCATGCTCAACGTCCCGTTCGCCATCGCCGACGCGACGGCGCTCACGGAGGCGGGGTATGTCGGCGAGGACGTCGAGAACATCCTGCTGAAGCTCATCCAGGCGGCCGACTACGACGTCAAGAAGGCCGAGACGGGCATCATCTACATCGACGAGATCGACAAGGTGGCCCGTAAGAGCGAAAACCCGTCGATCACGCGAGACGTGTCCGGCGAGGGCGTCCAGCAGGCCCTGCTCAAGATCCTGGAGGGCACGACGGCCTCCGTTCCGCCCCAGGGCGGACGCAAGCACCCCCACCAGGAGTTCATCCAGATCGACACGACGAACGTCCTGTTCATCGTGGGCGGCGCCTTCGCGGGCCTGGAGAAGCTCATCGAGTCGAGGGCGGGTGCCAAGGGCATCGGCTTCGGCGCGACGATCCGCTCCAAGCGCGAGCTCGAGTCCAAGGACCAGTTCGAGGCCGTCATGCCCGAGGACCTGGTGAAGTTCGGCATGATCCCCGAGTTCATCGGCCGACTGCCCGTCATCACCTCGGTCCACAACCTCGACCGGCCGGCGCTCCTCCAGATCCTCGTGGAGCCGCGCAACGCGCTCGTGAAGCAGTACCAGCGCCTGTTCGAACTCGACGGCGTGGAGCTGGACTTCGAGCGCGAGGCCCTGGAAGCCATCGCCGACCAGGCGATCCTCCGCCAGACCGGCGCGCGCGGCCTGCGCGCCATCATGGAGGAGGTCCTCCAGGCGGTGATGTACGAGGTTCCCTCGCGCAAGGACGTGGCGAGGGTCGTCATCACGGCGGACGTCGTCCTGTCCAACGTCAACCCGACGCTGATCCCGCGCGACGCCCGCGGGCGTGGCCCGGGCGAGCAGAAGACGGCGTAACCGCCACCGCACGGACGTACGGCGAAGGGGCCCCGGTCAACCGACCGGGGCCCCTTCGCCGTTGCTGTGCTCGCGGTTGACGCGTGCGGTCAGATCTTGACGTGGACGGTCAGATCTTGACGCGGACGTCGTTGCGGAGCTTGGCGACGAGGGCCGCCGTGTCCTCCATGGTGGCGCTCTTGCCGGTGAGGAAGGCGGCGATGTCGATCGAGGTGACGGAGGCGACCGTGCTGTGGTCGCCCCAGATGCACAGGGGCACCTTCACGGTCTTGGGGGCGCCGGCCGCGGAGGTCGACGAGTCGGTGTTCGTGATCTCGGCCTCCTGGCACTTCAGGATGCCGTTGCTGAAGCCCGAGGGCTTGAACTCCTGCGGGCTGCCGAGCAGCTTGCCCTTGCTGCTGTCCTTGCTCTGGTCCTTCTCGGACTCCGTCTTCACCTTGGCGAACATGGCGTCCACGACGGCCGCCGGGTCGTCGATGGTGCCGTACACCCCGCTGTAGGACAGGTTCTTCGCGGTCATGCCGGTGCCGTTCACATAGCCCGCGCCGGCGTCCTTGGCGTTCTTGACGCCCCACTTCTGGAAGTCCTTGATGTCGCTGTCGGACATCGAGGGGGTGTCGCTGGAGCTGTTGGACTTCTTGTAGGTGCCGTTGACGACCTTCGCGGGCGCCGTCAGCTTGTGCGGGCCGTCGTCCGCGACCGAACCGCTGGTGCCGCCACCACCGATGACGAGGTACGCCGTCACGGCGATCGCGGCGACGACGGCGACCGAGCCGATGATGAGCGCCGTCTTCTTCTTGCCGCCGCCGGGCGCGGGCGGCTGCGGGGCGCCGTAGGGCTGCTGGCCGTAGGGAGGCTGCTGCCCGTAAGGGGACTGCTGGCCGTACCCGGGCTGCTGACCGTACGGTCCGGGCTGCTGGGGCGGGGCGCCCTGGGGAGTCTGCTGGGGGTAGCCGTAGCCGGGCTGCGGAGGAGCCTGCTGCGGGTAGCCGTAACCGGGCTGGGGAGCCTGCGGCGGCTGGCCGTAACCGGGCTGAGGAGCCTGCGGCGGCTGGCCGTAAGGGCCCTGCTGCCCCGGCTGACCGTACGGTCCGGGCTGCTGGGGCGGCCCGCCGTACGGGCCCGGCTCGTTGTAGCTCATCTCTGGGTTCCCCTCCAGATGCTTATGTGTTCCTGACATCCTGGCGTAACCCCTGGGGTGCCACGGCAGTGGGGGGCGGACCGTTACGAAGAATCGTGTTTCGGGACAGGGCGGTGACGCCTCTAAACTGACCCCGTGACCGAGAACTCTCAGCAGCCGCAATCAGAGCCCACTCCCGAACTGCCGACCCAGTACGCGCCGGCCGACGTAGAGGGGACGCTGTACGAGCGCTGGGTAGAACGCGGTTACTTCGAGGCGGACGCGAAGAGCGACAAGCCGCCGTTCACCGTTGTCATCCCGCCGCCGAACGTCACGGGCAGCCTGCACCTCGGGCATGCCTTCGAGCACACCCTCATCGACGCCCTCACCCGCCGCAAGCGTATGCAGGGTTACGAGACGCTGTGGCAGCCCGGCATGGACCACGCCGGCATCGCCACGCAGAACGTCGTCGAGCGGGAGCTGGGCAAGGAGGGCAAGTCCCGCCACGACCTGGGCCGGGAGGCCTTCGTCGAGCGCGTCTGGCAGTGGAAGGCCGAGTCCGGGGGCCAGATCTCCGGCCAGATGCGCCGCCTCGGCGACGGTGTCGCCTGGTCCCGTGAGCGCTTCACCATGGACGAGGGTCTGTCCCAGGCCGTCCAGACCATCTTCAAGAAGCTCTACGACGACGAGCTGATCTACCGCGCCGAGCGCATCATCAACTGGTGCCCGCGCTGCCTCACGGCGATCTCGGACATCGAGGTCGAGTACCAGGACGACGACGGCGAGCTGGTCTCCATGAAGTACGGGGAGGGAGACGACACGATCGTCGTCGCCACCACCCGTGCCGAGACCATGCTCGGTGACACCGCCGTCGCCGTGCACCCCGACGACGAGCGCTACAAGCACCTCGTCGGCAAGAACATCCGCCTCCCGCTCACCGAGCGCTTCATCCCGGTCGTCGCGGACACCCACGTCGATCCGGAGTTCGGCACGGGCGCGGTCAAGGTCACCCCGGCCCACGACCCGAACGACTTCGAGATCGGCCAGCGCCACAACCTGCCGAACATCGCCGTGATGGACGAGCACGCGGTCATCACGGTCCCGGGTCCGTTCCAGGGCCTGGACCGGCTGGAGGCCCGCTCCGCCATCGTCGCCGCGCTGCGGGCCGAGGGCCGGATCGTCGCCGAGAAGCGGCCGTACGTCCACTCGGTCGGCCACTGCTCGCGTTGCAAGACCACCATCGAGCCGCGGCTGTCCATGCAGTGGTGGGTCAAGGTCGGCCCGCTCGCCAAGGCCGCCGGTGACGCGGTCCGCGACGGCCGGGTCAAGATCCACCCGCAGGAGATGGAGAAGCGGTACTTCGACTGGGTCGACAACCTCCACGACTGGTGCATCTCGCGGCAGTTGTGGTGGGGCCACCGCATTCCGGTCTGGTACGGCCCGAACGGCGAGGTCGTCTGCGTCGGCCCCGACGACGAGGCCCCGACCGGCGAGGGCTGGCACCAGGACACCGATGTCCTCGACACCTGGTTCTCCTCCGGCCTGTGGCCCTTCTCGACCCTCGGCTGGCCGGAACAGACCGAGTCGCTCGGGAAGTTCTACCCGAACTCCGTGCTGGTCACCGGCTACGACATCCTCTTCTTCTGGGTCGCCCGGATGATGATGTTCGGCCTGTACGCGATGGACGGCACCCCGCCGTTCCACACCATCGCCCTGCACGGCATGGTTCGCGACCAGTTCGGCAAGAAGATGTCGAAGTCCTTCGGCAACGCGGTCAACCCGCTGGACTGGATGGACAAGTACGGCTCGGACGCGCTCCGGTTCACGCTCGCGCGCGGCGCCAACCCCGGCGTCGACGTCCCGATCGGCGAGGACTGGGTCCAGGGCTCGCGCAACTTCGCCAACAAGATCTGGAACGCCACGCGCTTCGCGCTGATGAACGGCGCGACAGTCGAGGGCCCGCTGCCGGACGCCTCGGAGATGTCGGCGACCGACCGCTGGATCCTCTCCCGTCTCAACACGACGGTCGCCGAAGTCGACGCGCTCTACGACGACTTCCAGTTCGCCAAGCTCTCGGACGCCCTGTTCCACTTCGCGTGGGACGAGGTCTTCGACTGGTACGTCGAGCTGTCCAAGACGACGTTCATGGCGGGCGGCGAACCGGCGAAGGTCTCCGGGCGTGTCCTGGGCGAGGTCCTCGACGTCACCCTCCGCCTTCTGCACCCGATCGTCCCCTTCGTCACCGAGACGCTGTGGACGACGCTGACCGGCGGCGAGTCGGTCGTCATCGCCGAGTGGCCGACCGACTCCGGCTTCCGCGACGCGGCCGCCGAGCGGGAGATCGAGACGCTTCAGCAGGTCATCACGGAGGTCCGCCGCTTCCGTGCCGACCAGGGCCTGCAGCCCGGGCAGCGTGTCCCCGCCCGGCTGACGCTCGACGGCACGGCGCTCGCTCCGCACGAGGCGGCCATCCGGCAGCTGCTCCGGCTGCAGCCGGAGGGCGAGGCCTTCGCGGCGACGGCGACGCTTCCCGTCGCCGGGGCCACGGTGGCGCTCGACCTCTCCGGCACGATCGACGTCGCGGCCGAGCGCAAGCGACTCGCCAAGGACCTCGCCGCCGCCGAGAAGGAGAAGGCCCAGGCGAACGCCAAGCTCGGCAACGAGGCGTTCCTCGCCAAGGCGCCGGACCAGGTCGTCGACAAGATCCGTACGCGGCTCGCCAAGGCGGACGAGGACATCGCCCGTATCCAGGCCCAACTGGAACGCCTCCCGGAGGCGTGACGGCTCCGCCGTAGGCGAACGAAGGCCCCCGGGACCCCACTGGTCCCGGGGGCCTTCGACGTCCGTGGTCTGCGGGTGGGTAGGGGGCTGGTCGCGTAGTTCCCCGCCCACCCGGATTCGTTTGGCTGCGGGCCGGTGGGGGCTTGGCGCGCAGTTCCCCGCGCCCCTAAAAGCCGGGGCGCAGCGCTGTGCCCAGGGGCGCGGGGAACTGCGCGACCGGCCCCCACTCGCCCGCGGCCGAAGAACCCACCCCGGGGGCTGGGGGCGGAGCCCCGGGGACGGGACGGGTAGGGGCGGCGGGGGCGAGAGACCCGGGGACGGTTCGGCTCCGTAGACTGGAAGCGTGAGTGAGCTCCCCCCGCACGACAGCAACGAGCCGGACGAGCCGGAACCCCGCGACCCGCACGGTCTCTTCGACGAGATCGTCGCGGCCGAGACCGACCGCGACCCCGACCTCGCGGTGATCGAGGCCGGCAGCCGTACCCTCCGCGCCCAGGGCGCCGACGCGGGCCGGCAGGCCGACGTGCCCGCGCGCCCGGCCGACCCCGAGGTCGACAAGGCGCTGCGCGAGGTGGAGGCCGAGCTCGCCACCCGCTGGGGCGAGACCAAGCTGGAGCCTTCCGTCAGCCGGATCGCCGCGCTGATGGACGTCCTGGGCGAGCCCCAGCGCGCGTACCCCTCGATCCACATCACGGGCACGAACGGCAAGACCTCCACCGCCCGCATGATCGAGGCCCTCCTCGGCGCCTTCGAGCTGCGCACCGGCCGGTACACCAGCCCCCACGTCCAGTCGGTCACCGAGCGGATCAGCCTCGACGGCGCCCCGATCTCCGCCGAGCGGTTCATCGAGACGTACAACGACATCAAGCCGTATGTCGAGATGGTCGACGGTCAGCAGGAGTACCGGCTGTCGTTCTTCGAGGTGCTCACCGGCATGGCGTACGCCGCCTTCGCGGACGCCCCCGTCGACGTGGCCGTCGTCGAGGTCGGCATGGGCGGCAGCTGGGACGCCACCAACGTGATCGACGGGGACATCGCGGTCGTCACCCCCATCGACCTCGACCACACCGACCGGCTCGGCGAGACGCCCGGCGAGATCGCCACCGAGAAGGCCGGCATCATCAAGCAGGACGCGACCGTGATCCTGGCTCAGCAGCCGGTGGACGCGGCTCAGGTGCTGCTGAAGAAGGCCGTGGAAGTCGACGCGACCGTGGCCCGGGAGGGCCTGGAGTTCGGGGTCATCGCACGACAGGTCGCCGTCGGGGGGCAGCTCATCACCCTGCGCGGGCTCGGCGGGGAGTACGAGGAGATCTTCCTGCCGCTGCACGGCGCCTACCAGGCGCACAACGCCGCCGTGGCGCTCGCCGCGGTCGAGGCGTTCTTCGGCGTCGGCACGGCGCACGCCCAGCGGCTCGACATCGACACCGTGCGCAAGGCGTTCGCCTCCGTCACCTCGCCGGGCCGCCTCGAGGTCGTACGGCGCTCGCCGACCGTCGTGCTGGACGCCGCGCACAACCCGGCGGGCGCCCGTGCCACCGCCGAAGCCGTGGGCGAGGCCTTCGACTTCAGCCGGCTGATCGGAGTCGTCGGCGCGAGCGGCGACAAGAACGTACGGGGGTTGCTCGAGGCCTTCGAGCCGATCTTCGCCGAGGTCGTGATCACCCAGAACTCCAGCCATCGCGCGATGGGCGCCGACGAACTCGCCGGGATCGCCGTCGAGATCTTCGGCGACGACCGGGTGCAGGTGGAGCCGCGGCTCGACGACGCGATCGATGCGGCGATCACGCTGGCCGAGGAGGAGGGCGAGTACGCGGGTGGTGGCGTCCTCGTGACCGGCTCCGTCATCACTGTCGGCGAGGCCCGACTGCTCCTGAGGAGGGGCTGACCGCTGTGCGTACGCTCTGTGCTTCCACTCTGATCGGCGAGTTCTTCGTCATCGGCTTCGCCGGGCTCGTCGCGATGAAGGATCCCGATCTGTCCATGGCCACGGTGTGGACGGTCAGCGGGATCTTCATGGCGGTGAGTGTGCTGCTCTGCGGGATGATCACCCGGCCCGGGGGTGTCCAGCTCGGCTGGGCCCTGCAGATCGCGCTGATCGCCAGTGGGTTCGTGGTGGGATCGATGTTCTTCCTCGGGGCGATCTTCGCCGCGCTGTGGTGGGCCTCGGTGCACTACGGACGGAAGATCGACGAGGCCAAGGCGAGGTTCGCCGCGCAGGCGGAGGCCGGGGGGAACGCGGCGTAGGCGCTTCGCGCCCCGGGCCGGCCCGCGGCCAATTGACTCCGGGCGGACGGGAGATGCGGGGCGCGGCCCTGTCCCAGGGGCGCGGGGAACCGCGCGCCCAGCCCCCACCGACCCGCGACGAAAGTCCACCTGCCTGCCCCCACGCACCCCCGCCCACCTGACTCTGCGTGACACCCACCCGGACACGCCCTGTAGCCTCGGTCACCCGCACACTTGTGACCCGAAGGAGCCACCACCGTGAGCCAGCGCACCCTCGTCCTCCTCAAGCCCGACGCCGTCCGTCGCGGCCTGACCGGCGAGATCATCAGCCGTATCGAGCGCAAGGCCGGCTGGCAGATCACCGCGCTGGAGCTGCGCACGCTGGACCAGGACACGCTGGAGCAGCACTACGGCGAGCACAAGGGCAAGCCGTTCTACGAGCCGCTGGTGGAGTTCATGGCGTCCGGCCCGGTCGTGGCGCTGGTCGTCGAGGGCGAGCGGGTCATCGAGGGCGTGCGCGCGCTCGCCGGTCCCACCGACCCCATCGCCGCCGCCCCCGGCTCCATCCGCGGCGACTACGGCGTGATCGTCCGCGAGAACCTGATCCACGCCTCCGACTCCGAGGAGTCCGCCGAGCGCGAGCTGAAGATCTTCTTCCCCGGCCGCGTCTGACGCCTCCTCGTAGTCGGGTCCGAGTCGCTTGCAGGTCGCGTCCGAGTTGCTTCCAAGTTGCTTCCGAGTCGCTTCCAAGTCGCGCCCGAGCCGCGGGTACATCACGATTACAAGATGTTCTTGTAACGGCTTGTAAAGGCTTGAATAGGACTTGCGCCCCCGGCTCGATGCCTGATCAGGGACGGCCGTGGAAATTCCGGCCGTCCCGCGGCATATGCGTGCCGATCGGGGGAACGCGTGCCCCCGTTGGCCCGTCTCCAGAAGCGAGGCGGCGCCACGCATGCTGACAATGGCGAAGACCCTCGCGCAGTGTTCGTGCAGGCGCGTCTACGATGGAGACCTTCACGTCACTGCACCCACCTCGCCGTTCCTAAAAAGCCGTCAAAGCTACGCTTGGGAAGGCCAGACGAATCCTGATGGGGAACTCAATGTCGTTCATCGGCCGTGACATGGCTGTCGACCTCGGGACCGCCAACACGCTGGTGTACGTCAGGGGTCGCGGGATCGTACTCAACGAACCGTCCGTCGTCGCGATCAACACCAACACCGGTGGCATCCTCGCGGTCGGCGCGGAGGCGAAGAAGATGATCGGCCGGACCCCCGGCAACATCGTTGCCGTGCGCCCGCTGAAGGACGGTGTCATCGCCGACTTCGAGATCACCGAGCGCATGCTCCGCTACTTCATCCTGAAGATCCACAAGCGACGCTATCTCGCCCGCCCCCGTGTCGTCGTGTGTGTGCCCTCGGGCATCACGGGCGTCGAGCGCCGTGCCGTCATCGAGGCGTCGTCCCAGGCCGGCGCCCGCCAGGTGCACATCATCGAGGAGCCCATGGCCGCGGCCATCGGCTCCGGCCTGCCGGTCCACGAGGCCACCGGCAACATGGTGGTGGACATCGGCGGCGGCACCACGGAGGTCGCGGTCATCTCGCTCGGCGGCATCGTCACCGCCCAGTCCATCCGCGTCGCGGGCGACGAGTTGGACAACGCGATCATCCAGCACATCAAGAAGGAGTACAGCCTCCTCCTCGGTGAGCGCACCGCCGAACAGATCAAGATCACGATTGGTTCGGCGTACGACCTCGACAATGACGAGCACACCGAGATCCGCGGCCGGGACCTGGTCTCCGGGCTGCCCAAGACCGTTGTCATCTCCGCGGCCGAAGTCCGCAAGGCGATCGAGGAACCGGTCAACGCGATCGTCGACGCCGTGAAGACGACGCTCGACAAGTGCCCGCCGGAGCTGTCGGGTGACGTGATGGACCGCGGAATCGTGCTGACCGGTGGCGGGGCGCTGCTGCGCGGGCTCGACGAGCGACTGCGCCGCGAGACCGGTATGCCGATCCACATCGCCGAGGACCCGCTGGACAGCGTGGCGCTCGGCTCCGGCAAGTGCGTCGAGGAATTCGAGGCGCTCCAGCAGGTTCTGGACGCCCAGCCGCGCAGATGAGGTAACTCTTCGATTCCGCCGTACGGGATGATCGCTTCTCGTACGGCGGATCGTTGATATTGAGGCATAAGCTCCCCCATAACACCCTTGGGCGTCAGCACTCGCTCGGGGTGCGTTCCTGTTGACCTGTTCGGATCCGACTCCGATCCATTCCGGCTCCGACTCCGACTCCGACCCATTCCGACGAGGAAGGCACGGCCGCCGCACGTGAGGGACACACGAGAGAGCCGGCTGCTCCTGGTGCTGCTGATCGCCATCGCGTTCGCTCTGATCACGGTGGACATCCGTGGTGGACAGGACTCACCGGTCCAGGGTGCCCGCCAGGCCGCCGCGACGGTCTTCGGCCCGATCGAGAACGGGGTGTCCTCCGCGGTCGACCCCGTGGGCAACGCGATCGCCGCGGTCCGCGACTCGGACAGCCGACACGATCGCATCGCCCAACTCGAGCACGACAACACGGCGCTGAAGGCCAAGCTCGGCAGTGACGACCGCAATCGCAGCCGTCTGAGCCAGCTCGACAAGATGCTGAAGATGGCCGGCGCCGGGCAGTACGGCATCAAGGGCGCCGAGGTCATCGCCATAGGAGCCGCCCAGGGCTTCTCCTGGACCGTGACCATCGACGTCGGCAGCAACGACGGCGTCCAGCGCGACATGACGGTCCTGAACGGCGACGGGCTCGTCGGCCGCGTCACCACCGTCGGTCCGGACACCGCCACGGTGCTGCTCGCCAACGACCCCGATTTCACGGTCGGTACGCGGATGGAGTCCAGCGACGAGCTCGGCTTCGCCTCCGGTCAGGGCGACCGCCCGCTGCGGGTGGAGATGCTGAACGGCAAGGCGAAGATCAAGAAGGGCGACCGGCTGGTCACCTTCGGCTCGCAGGCCGACAAGCCCTTCGTGCCCGGCGTTCCGGTCGGTGTGGTCTCCCGTGTCGACCCGTCAGGCGGCGACCTGACCCGCACGATCTACGTCACGCCGTACGTCTCGTTCTCGAAGCTCGACATCGTCGGTGTCGTCGTCGAGGCCCCCCGCAAGGACCCACGTGACACGGTGCTGCCGGCCAAGCCCAAACCGACGCCCACGCCGACCGTGACCGTGACGGTCACCCCCTCGGCGTCCGAGCCCGTCACCGGCCAGACGCCGTAGGAGCTGAATCCCCATGCGTTTCAATCGGCTGCTGCTCTCCGCCACCCTGGTGGTGGTCGCCCTGGTGATCCAGGTGAGCGTCCTCGCCCGTCTCCACCTTCCGGGCGCCGTCCCCGATCTCGTCCTCCTCACGGTGCTGGCCCTCGCCATGGTCTACGGCCATGTCGGCGGCGCCCTCATCGGCTTCGCCGCCGGCCTGCTCGCCGACCTCGCCCCGCCCGCCGACCACGCCGCCGGGCGTTACGCCCTCGTGTTGTGCGTCATCGGCTATCTCGCGGGGCTGGCGAGACCGGAGAACGGTCAGATCAAGTCGGCGACCGGCCCGATGGCCGTGGTCGTCGCCGCCGCGGTCGGCTCCACCCTGCTGTACGCCGGTGTCGGCGCCCTCGTCGGTGACACCGCCGCCCGCCATGTCGGCCTCGGCAGCCTGCTGTTCACGGCCGCCCTGTACGACCTGCTCCTCGCGCCGTTCGTGGTTCCGGGGCTGATGGCCTTGGCACGGCGCTCGGAGGGCAGTTCGCTCGCCGACTCCAACAGCCCCAAGGCCTCGAACGTCTCCTCGGGCTGGCTGGCCTCGGGCACCGGCCTGCGCATCGGCAGCCAGCGCGGCCAACGGGTCAAGGCCGCGCGGGCGCGCGTCGCCCGCGCGGGGCGCATCAAGGGGGTCAAGCGCCTGTGAGGACACGTCAGTTGACCGACCCCGGGGTCAAGCCTCCCAGGTTCGCCGTGTACTCGTATGACGTGTATGACTCGTACGCATGTGGTGCCCCGTACGCAGACGGCTCGCGCGCCCATGTCCCGTGCCCACTCTGAGAGGGGGAGGCAGCACCAGTGACCAACATTCCCGAGACCGGCAGGACCCCACGGGTCCAGATCCGACTCGTCGTCATCCAGATCCTCGTCCTCTCCCTCCTCGGCACCCTCGGCGGCCGTCTCTGGTACCTCCAGATCCGCAACGGCCAGGAGTACGCCAAGGAAGCCTCCGGCAACCACGTCCAGCAGGTCGTCCAGCCCGCGGTGCGCGGCTCGATCCTCGACGCGCGCGGCGTGCCGATCGCCGACAACGAGACCCGGCTCGTGGTCTCCGCCTCGCGCACCGACCTGATGAAGATGCAGGACGATGGCAGGGCGGTGCTGACCAAGCTGGCCGACGTGCTCGACATGAAGCCCGAGGACGTCATCCAGAAGGTCCGGCTGTGCGACGCGAAGACGCCGCAGCCCTGCTGGAACGGCTCTCCCTACCAGCCCATCCCCATCACCGACGAGGCCACCGCCAAGCAGGCCCTGCAGATCCGTGAGCGCTCCGA
Organism: Streptomyces sp. NBC_01450; assembly: GCF_036227505.1. NCBI lineage: Bacteria > Bacillati > Actinomycetota > Actinomycetes > Kitasatosporales > Streptomycetaceae > Streptomyces > Streptomyces sp. NBC_01450. The sequence continues at coordinate 7,427,355 of NZ_CP109480.1, forward strand.
GGACTTCCCGGGCATCAGTGCCGAGCCCGAGGCCGTACGCCGTTACGCCGCCCCCGGCAAGGCCAACACCGCTCAGGTCCTCGGCTATCTCTCGCCCGTCACGGACGCCGAGATCACCCAGGCCAAGGACAGCACCTCGCCGTATCTCCGCTCCGACCAGGTCGGCCGCTCCGGCCTCGAGCGCCAGTACGACAAGGAGCTGCGCGGCAAGGCCGGCGTCACCCGCTACGAGGTCGACAACCTCGGCCGGGTGATCGGCAAGGCCAAGAGCGACGCGGCGCAGTCCGGTTCCAACCTCGTCACCAGCATCGACTCCCGCGTCCAGCGGGTCGCCGAGTACGAGCTGGACACGGCGATGAAGGAAGCCCGCAAGCAGTACGACAAGATCACCAGTGAGAACTACAAGGCCGACTCGGGCGCCGTCGTCGTGATGGAGGCCAAGACCGGCCGGATCGTCGCCATGGCGTCCGCCCCGACGTACGACCCGAACGCCTGGGTCGGCGGCATCTCCGCCAAGGACTACAAGGCCCTCACCGGAAAGAACTCCGACTACCCGCTGCTCAACAGGGCCATACAGGGTCAGTCCGCGCCCGGTTCGACCTTCAAGGTGGTCTCCACGGCCGCCGCCGTCGAGGCCGGCTACGAGTGGGACGGCGGCTACCCCTGCACCAGCTCGTACTCGGTGGGCGGCCAGGTCTTCAAGAACTTCGAGGGCGAGAACTTCGGCCCCATCTCGCTCGGCCGGGCCCTCGAGGTCTCCTGCGACACCGTCTTCTACGGCCTCGCGGACAACGAGTGGAAGAAGGACGGCGGCATCAACCCCAAGAAGGGGGAGCCGAAGGACTACTTCTTCAAGGCCGCCCACCAGTTCGGCCTCGGCAAGGAGACCGGCGTCGACCTGCCCAACGAGGTCACCGGCCGCGTCCCGGACCGCCAGTGGAAGCAGAGCTACTGGAAGGCCAACAAGGACGTCTGGTGCAAGACCGGCAAGAAGGACGGCGACTACGTCCAGAAGATCGCGTACGAGAACTGCCTCGAGGGCAACAAGATGCGCGAGGGTGACGAGATCAACTACTCCATCGGTCAGGGCGACACCCTCGTCACGCCGATCCAGGAGGCCATGATCTACGGGGCGCTCGCCAACGGCGGCACCGTCCACACGCCGACCATCGGCAAGGCGATCGTCAGCGCCGACGGCAAGACCGTCCAGGAGATCAAGCCCAAGGTCAAGGGCAAGCTGCCGATCAGCAAGGACACGCTCAAGGGCATGAACTCGGCCCTCGAAGGCGTCGTCACCCGCGGTACCGCCGCCTGGAAGTTCGGCGGCTGGCCGCAGGACAAGATCACGCTGCACGCCAAGACCGGTACCGCCGAGGTCTACGGCAAGCAGACCACGTCCTGGTTCGCCACGTACACCAAGGACTACACGGTCGTCATGACCATCGCCCAGGCCGGTACGGGTTCCGGCGCCTCCGGTGAGGCCGTGCGCAACATCTACAACGCGCTGTACGGCGTCCAGGCCGACGGTTCCATCGACAACTCGAAGGCCCTCCTCCCCACCCCCCAGAAGGGCCTGCCGAAGATCCAGACGGACGGTTCGATCGACACCCCGGAGATCTCCAAGGACCCCGTCAAGGACCTGCAGGCCAGCGAGTCGCCCTCACCCGGGGCCACCGACCAGCAGCTGCCCGCGGGCACCACGCCGTCCCCGACGGCCAGTAACCGCAACACCCGAAGGCGTACGGACCGGCCGAAGAAGCGGCGGGGGACGAGGATCCTGACATGACCGGAGCGAACAACTTCTCCGTCTCCGGCTACGGCCCCGCCCGGGGCGGGATGTCGCGGCTCCTGGCCCGCGACTCACTGGCCCGCCGCCTCGACTGGCCGATACTGCTCTCGGCCCTGGCGCTCTCCCTGATCGGCTCGGCCCTCGTCTACTCGGCGACCCGCAACCGCACCGAGATCAACCAGGGCGACCCGTACTACTTCCTCATCCGCCACCTCATGAACACCGGCATCGGCTTCGGCCTGATGGTCGGCACGATCTGGCTCGGCCACCGCACCCTGCGCACGGCGGTCCCGATCCTGTACGGCCTCTCGGTCTTCATGATCCTGCTGGTGCTCACCCCGCTGGGCGCGACGATCAACGGCCAGCGCAACTGGCTCGTCGCGGGCGGTCTGTCGCTCCAGCCCGCCGAGTTCACCAAGATCACGATCATCCTGGGCATGGCGATGCTGCTGGCCACCCGGGTGGACGCGGGCGACAAGCAGTACCCCGACCACCGCACGGTGCTGCAGGCCCTGGGCCTCGCTGCCGTCCCGATGATGGTCGTACTGCTCATGCCCGACCTGGGCACGATCATGGTCGCGGTCATCATCGTGCTCGGTGTGCTGCTCGCCTCCGGCGCCTCCAACCGCTGGGTGTTCGGTCTGCTCGGCGCCGGTGCGCTGGGCGCGGTGGCCATCTGGCAGCTCAAGATCCTCGACGAGTACCAGATCAACCGCTTCGCCGCCTTCGCCAACCCCGACCTCGACCCCGCGGGCGTGGGCTACAACACCAACCAGGCCCGTATCGCCATCGGCTCCGGCGGCCTCTTCGGCACGGGCCTCGGCCACGGTTCCCAGACCACCGGCCAGTTCGTCCCCGAACAACAGACAGACTTCGTCTTCACGGTCGCGGGCGAGGAACTGGGCTTCGTGGGCGCGGGCCTGATCCTGCTCCTGCTGGGCGTAGTGCTGTGGCGGGCCTGCCGCATCGCCCGCGAGACCACCGAGCTGTACGGCACGATCGTCGCCGCCGGCATCATCGCCTGGTTCGCCTTCCAGGCCTTCGAGAACATCGGCATGACCCTCGGCATCATGCCGGTCGCGGGCCTACCCCTCCCCTTCGTCTCCTACGGCGGTTCGTCGATGTTCGCGGTGTGGGTGGCGGTGGGGTTGTTGCAGTCGATCAGAGTCCAGCGCCCCATGTCGGCGTAGGCCTCCGGCGGTTGGGCGGGAGGGGGGTGCGTTGGTGGGTGAGGGTTCCTTGTCCGCGGGTGGGCCGGGGCTGCGCCCCGGATCCCCGCCGGTCGGGAGGTTCTTCGGCTGCGGGTGGGTGGGGGCTGGTCGCGCAGTTCCCCGCGCCCCTGGGGGATCGGGGCTGCGCCCCGGATCCCCGCCGGCTGGGAGGTTCTTTGGCCGCGGGCCGGTGGGGGCTGGTCGCGCAGTTCCCCGCGCCCCTGGGGCGGGGGCTTCGCCCCGCATCTCCCCGCGCCTCCTCAGTAGCGCTGGCGTGCATCTTCAGCCTGTCCGGCGTTTGAGGACGAGGCCGTTCAGGGCGATGCGGGGGTCCAGGGGGCGCAGCGCCCCTGGTGGGGTTGAAGGGGCGGAGCCCCTGGGGATGGGACGGGTAGGGGCGGCGGGGGCGAGATCCGGTCGTTCCCGGGGGTCCCGGCAGAGGCTGCCCCTGCCATCCCGGCCCGACAGCCACTAGATTCAGTTCATGGCGGACACCAAGCGCGAAATCGAGCGAAAGTACGAGGGTCCTCCGGCCGGCGGCGACACGCCACTCCCGGACCTGACCGACGTCCAGGGAGTCTCGCGCGTCATCGACAAGGGCGTCGCCGAACTGGACGCCACCTACTACGACACGGCCGACCAGCGGCTCGCCACCGCCTCCCTCACCCTCCGCCGCCGCACCGGCGGCGACGACGCGGGCTGGCACCTCAAACTCCCCGTCTCCGAGGGCGTCCGCGACGAAATCCGCGCCCCCCTCTCCGACTCCGTCCCCGACGACCTGACCGCCCTCGTCCGCTCCCGCGTCCGGGAGGCCGAACTGGTCCCTGTCGTACATCTCCTGTCGGCCCGTGACGTCCGCCACCTGGTCGACGCCTCCGGCACCCTCCTCGCCGAGGTCAGCGTCGACCGGGTCCGCGCGGAGCGCCTCAGCGGCGGGGCGGGCAGCGCCGAATGGACCGAGATCGAGGTGGAACTCGCCGACGACGGCGACCCGGCCTTCCTCGACAAGGTCGAGAAGAAGCTCCGGAAGGCGGGCCTCAGGCGCTCCGCCTCGGCGTCCAAACTGGCCAAGGCGCTCGAGGACACGGCTCCCCGGAGGTCCACGAAGCCGGAGAAGCCGGAGAAGTCGGAGAAATCAGGGAGATCGGGGAAGGAGGCAAAGGGCGAGAAGGCGACGAAGGCAACAAAGGAGGCGACGGACGCGAAGTCCGGACCCCCCGAGTCGGCCCCGCGTACCGCCGGCGACCACGTCCTCGCCTACGTCCGCGCCCAGCGCGACGCGATCGTCGAGCTGGACCCCGCCGTCCGCCGCGACGTGCCCGACTCCGTGCACCGTATGCGCGTCGCCACCCGCCGCCTCCGCAGCACCTTCCGCTCGTACGGCAAGGTCCTCGACCGCACCGTCACCGGCCCGGTCGGCGACGAGCTGAAGTGGCTCGCCGCCGAGCTGGGCGTCGACCGCGACCAGGAGGTTCTCACCGAGCACCTGACGGCGGCGCTCGACGGCCTCCCGTCCGACCTGATCATGGGCCCCGTCCAGGCCCGCCTGGACACCTGGTCGGGGGCCCGCCGCTCCGGCTCCCGGCAACGCCTGATCGCCGTGCTGGACGGCAGGCGCTACCTGGACCTGCTGACGACACTGGACACCCTGGTGGCCGGGCCGCCCCTGCTGGAGGCGGCCTCGAAGGAGCCCGAGAAGGTGATCGCCAAGGCGGTACGGAAGGACTTCAAGAAGGTCGCCGACCTGGTCGGGCAGGCCCTGGAGCTGTCGCCCGGCTCCGAGCGCGACCTCGCGATGCACGACGCCCGCAAGAAGGCCAAGCGCACGCGCTACGCGGCCGAGACGGCCACTCCCGCGCTCGGTGAACCCGCCGCCGAGCTGGTCAAGTCGATGAAGTCCCTGCAGACCCTGCTGGGCGACCACCAGGACAGCGTGATGGTCCGCGAGACCCTGCGGGAGCTGGCGGCCGAGGCGCAGGGGGCGGACGAGAACGCGTTCACGTACGGGGTGCTGTACGGCCGTGAGGAGCAGCGGGCGGCGGCGGTGGAGGCGGCGCTGCCGGGGGAGTGGGAGGCGATCGAGGGCAAGGGTGCCGTCTGAGGCGTACGGGGGCCGGCTCCGGCCGCGTTAGTCTGGATGGTCACCCCTGTCAGTACCTCCCAGCTCACGAAGGTTCGCGAGATGCCTGCCGAAACCGCTGTATCGGTGTTTCCACAGCTCGAAGCTCTGCTCCCGCATGTGCAGAAGCCGATCCAGTACGTCGGCGGAGAGCTCAACTCCACGGTCAAGCCCTGGGACGCCTGTGACGTCCGCTGGGCGCTGATGTACCCGGACGCCTACGAGGTCGGGCTGCCCAACCAGGGCGTCATGATCCTCTACGAGGTGCTGAACGAGCGCGAGGGCGTCCTCGCCGAGCGCACGTACAGCGTCTGGCCGGACCTGGAGGAGCTGATGCGTGAGCACCGGGTCCCCCAGTTCACGGTGGACAGCCACCGCCCGGTGAAGGCCTTCGACGTCTTCGGCCTGTCCTTCTCCACGGAGCTGGGCTACACGAACATGCTGACGGCCCTGGACCTGGCCGGGATCCCGCTGGAGTCCAGGGACCGTACGCTCGACGACCCGATCGTCCTGGCCGGCGGCCACGCGGCGTTCAACCCCGAGCCGATCGCCGACTTCATCGACGCGGCGATCATCGGTGACGGCGAGCAGGCCGTGCTCGACATGACGGAGATCATCCGGGCCTGGAAGGCGGAGGGCCGCCCGGGCGGCCGCGAGGAGGTCCTCTTCCGCCTGGCGAAGACGGGCAACGTCTACATCCCGGCGTTCTACGACGTCGAGTACCTCTCCGACGGCCGTATCGCCCGTGTCGTGCCCAACAAGTCGGGCGTCCCGTGGCGCGTGTCCAAGCACACGGTCATGGACCTCGACGAGTGGCCGTACCCCAAGCAGCCGCTGGTCCCGCTGGCCGAGACGGTCCACGAGCGGATGTCGGTGGAGATCTTCCGCGGCTGTACGCGCGGCTGCCGCTTCTGCCAGGCGGGCATGATCACCCGCCCGGTGCGCGAGCGCTCGATCACGGGCATCGGCGAGATGGTGGAGAAGGGCCTGAAGGCGACGGGCTTCGAGGAGGTCGGCCTGCTGTCCCTCTCCTCCGCCGACCACTCGGAGATCGGCGACATCGCCAAGGGCCTGGCCGACCGTTACGAGGAAGACAAGATCGGCCTCTCCCTCCCCTCCACTCGCGTGGACGCCTTCAACGTCGACCTGGCGAACGAGCTGACGAGGAACGGCCGTCGCTCCGGTCTGACCTTCGCGCCGGAGGGCGGCTCCGAGCGCATGCGCAAGGTCATCAACAAGATGGTCTCGGAGGAGGACCTCATCCGGACCGTCTCCACGGCGTACGGCAACGGCTGGCGTCAGGTGAAGCTGTACTTCATGTGCGGTCTGCCGACGGAGACGGACGACGACGTCCTGCAGATCGCCGACATGGCGATGAGCGTGATCGCCGAGGGCCGCAAGGTCTCCGGCCAGAACGACATCCGCTGCACCGTGTCGATCGGCGGCTTCGTCCCCAAGCCCCACACCCCCTTCCAGTGGGCGCCCCAGCTCTCCGCCGAGGAGACGGACGCCCGCCTGGAGAAGCTCCGCGACAAGATCCGCGGCGACAAGAAGTACGGCCGTTCCATCGGCTTCCGGTACCACGACGGCAAGCCCGGCATCGTCGAGGGCCTGCTCTCCCGCGGTGACCGCCGCATCGGCGCCGTCATTCGCGCGGTCTACGAGGACGGCGGCCGCTTCGACGGCTGGCGCGAGCACTTCTCGTACGACCGCTGGATGGCCTGCGCCGAGAAGACCCTCCCCGCCTTCGGCGTGGACGTCGACTGGTACACCACCCGCGAGCGCACCTACGAGGAGGTCCTCCCCTGGGACCACCTCGACTCCGGCCTCGACAAGGACTGGCTCTGGGAGGACTGGCAGGACGCCCTCGACGAGACGGAGGTCGAGGACTGCCGCTGGACCCCGTGCTTCGACTGCGGCGTCTGCCCGCAGATGGACACGAGCATCCAGATCGGCCCGACGGGCAAGAAGCTGCTGCCGCTGACCGTCAAGAACGCCGCGCCGGCCCCCGCTGGGAGCGGTCACGCGCACTGAGGTGCGCGGGGCACTCGATCGGGTGATTGAGGCGCTGGCGGGGGCGAGCGAGGACGAGGTGGCGGCTGCGCTGTCCGCGGCCGGGGTTTCGGTCCCTCGCCCGTCGGCGCCGTCGCCACCCTCTCGGACGCCGCTGCCGGGCCCTGAGGCTTCGCTGCACATCGTTTCCGAGGTGGAGTGGGTCTGAGGTCCGTATCGCCTTGTGCGCGACTGTGTGGCCGCGAGCCCCCTTTCCTGACGGGGAAGGGGGCTCGCTGGCTTTCGTCGGCGCGGGAGTCCATGGGCTTGGCGCTGTGGGGTGCCTTACGCCCCACGCCATGCACTGAGTTACAACTTTCTCTACTGGTTGGAGCGGGCGGCCGGCGGCACCCGCGCTCATGTCTCCGCCACGTTCGGCACCGCGGGCCGCCCGCTCCCGCCCGGAGGCAGGCACACAGGGCATGAGGTCAGAACACGTGGTGGCTGGGGCGGTCGGCCAGGCGGTGTGACTCATGGACCTGCACGCCTTCCGCTACGCCTACGCGGGCTGAGTGTTGTCAGTGGTCGTGGCGATCGCAGTGGTCATGACGCCCGTCGTGGCCGTCGTGCCCGTCGCCGTCGTGCCCGTGGTGCTCGTGGTGCTCGATCGTGGTGGTGTCGGTGGCGGTGTGAGTGGTGGTGTCACCGCCTCCAGTGACGGTGGCGGTGTTGGTGACCCGTGCACGGGCGTTGCAGGAGACATCGACCTTCAGGGTGACGGGCGGGTAGCTGTGCCCGGCAGGCAAGACGTCGCTGCGGGTACAGGTGAGGGTGGCCAGAATGCAGTGCCATCCCCTGCCGGTGATCCTGTCGGCCCGAAGACCTGTGGGGAGGATGTCGTGGACGGTGACCGTGGTGCCATTGGTCGGGCCGGCTGCGGTGACGTTACCCACAGTGATGGTGTAAACGCCGTCCTCGCCCCGGGTGAAGGTGTCCGCGTGACTCTTGGCGATGGTGAGGGAGGGGTGGCCGACTGGGATGACCGTAAATGTGAGGCCGGTGCTGTCGGTGCCGCTGGGGTCAGTGGTGGCGGTGCCACTGGGTTCGGTGAGGCCGGTGGTGGTGAAGGTGTCGTTCACCGGCACCGTCCCGTAGTTGACCTGGGCGACGTAGTCGCGCTGAACCGTGGCGGTCCAGGCTGTGGCCAGGACGATCGCCGGAACGGCCAGCCCGACTGTCACGACCGCCCCCGTCTTGCGGGCCCGCACCCTCAGCCACAGTCGAAACATGCCGCCCAGACCTCCCGTGCCGCGGCTTGCTTCAGTCCGCCCTCTCCCACGCCTGAACACCGCCATCTCCGCTTCCAAACCGTCGACAACAAGCTGTGGATACTCATCGTGAAATGAAGATCACTTTACGCTACCGCGAGTGGGCTCGCGGATACGACACGACGGTGATCGCGGCGAGCACACGAGACTCGACAAACACAGCGGGTGGGCGAGTGGTTCACCGAGGTCAGAGCGCCGGCGAGGATGGCGCCGGCGCAAAAGGAGCGGTGACGCGCTCGATGACGACCGTCATGCGTCGCCCACGGAGCAGATCAGCCGGCTGCGGGGGCGGGGCTCGGTCGGAGTGGTCACCGGCGGCGCCGGAGGGACTTGGGGAGCAGAAGGTACAGAGCGGTGAGGACGAGGGCTGAAAGCCCGGCGACCACGGGGGTGGGGAAGTGCCCTTGCTGGGCGGCCGACGCGGCGACCGCTCCGGCGCTACCAAGAGTCGTCGGGAAGGTGATGGTGGCGCGCGTGGTGTGCTCGACCAGGCCGCTTTTGAGCGTGAGCTTCACGGTCCACGGGCCGTCCGGCAGCCGTGCGTCCAGCGGGACGACCGCCTCCGCAAGGTCGCCCGGAGCCAGTGTGGTGCCCGTCTTGGCCGAGAACGGTCCAGCGCGCAGTCCGCCCGGCCCGTCGAAGAGGGAGAGTGCCCCGCTGATGTCCAGGGCACGGCCCCCCGTGTTGTGGATCCGGGCGCGAACCTCCCCCCGCCCGTCGCGGGCTCGGGTTGGATAGAGCCGCTCGATCTTGAAGTCCGAGGGTGGCTCACCACCGGGACCGACGCCGATGTACATGCGGACGCCCACCCGGCCCAGCATCGCCACATTGTGCGAGCGGTCCGTGGGGGTGCCCGTCTGCGCCCAGATGACGCCGTATCGCTCCCCGGCGGCGGCGTCCCTGGGCACCCGGATGGTGGTGCGTACTCGCGCCGTTTCGGAGGCCGCCAGGTCAAGGTCCGCCGTATCGAGTGACGTCCAGCCGGTCAGCTCGTTGGAGGTGCGCTTCGGCGCGAAGGTGAACTCACCCTTCGCGATGGTGGCCGCCGCGGCGTAGACGTTGACGTGCATCGGTGTGGACGACTCGTTGGTGACCTCCACCCGCCGCTCGATGGTCGAGCCGGGCGCGACGTGGTCGACGATGTAGGCATGCGCCCTGGGATCGGCACGGCGGCTTTCCGGAGCGTCGAGCAGCTTGATACTGATGATCCTGCCGGCAGCCGGGTCCTGGGGGGAGGACACCCCGGGCGCCCCGTGCCCCGCCGCCGGCATCACCCCGGCCGCCTGTACGAAGGCCAGCACCAGCAGCAGAACCCAGTACCGGCGCGCACCCTTCATTCCGTCAGGCAACGGACTGGGTCAGCGTTCCGGTGTAGGCCCCGCCGACGGCGCCGACGGGCACGCTAACGGCGACTGTCGGGTTCCAGGTCGCGGTGTTGTCTCCGACACCGGAGCTCCCGGTGACTACTGTCTGCGCGGAGTTGCTCAGCGTCACGGGCGTTCCGGTGGCGGTAATGGTACCGGTCGTCGTGATCGACCCGGGATCGTAGGCAGCGCTGGTGGCGGGAATCGTCGACGCACCGTTCGTGAAGTCCGTCTCCGCCGCGGTTACCGTCCAGGAGGCCGAGAGGAGGGCGCGATCGTCGGTGACAGTCACGGGGCCGATCGGCGCGCTGATCTGGGTGCCGGGCGCTCCCGAGCCGAGGCTGGCGCTGACCGGTACCGACAGCGTCAATGCGCCGGACGTGACGGTGTACGTGACTGTGGTGCTGGGGTCGGCCGCCGCGACGGCGAGACCCGGCTGGACCAGGACGAGAGCAGCGGCTGCGGCCGCGACAGATAGGCTTCGTGCGCGCACGGTAACTCCCGAAGTAGCCGCCCGCCAGCGGACATCCTGGCTGACAGCGGACATGCTGGCTGACGTGACGCAGACAATCGGGCGCGGCCTGTTCACACAAGCCGACGCGCGCCGCACTCCACCACACGAATGACCATGTTTCAGCCGGAGCGAGGTGACCTGCGGCGCTAAACGCCGAGCTAAGCGACTGACGGGCTGTGACGTGCCGATGGCAGCGAGGCGGCCGCAGCCCCGCACGTGGGCACGCCTCTGCCTCGCAGCGCTCGTAGCCCCACGGCACAGGCATGGAGTCATAGGCAGGCCGCTGTCTGTGTCCGGCCCGCCCGAGAGATTTCCGCGGACGGGCCACCGGCCGACGATGGCGGTACAGCAGCGAAGTACAGCAACGCAGCAACCAGCAGCGATCCGCACCGGCCCTCATGGGCGTGGCGGCAGCCTGGATGACCTTCAACGACCGAGCTACGGATCGGAAGGCCTCTGACATCCACGGCTGACATCAACGACGTCGGACGGCCACGTACGCCAGCGTCTCTGTCCGGCCGTCGCACCAGTCGTTGGGGCTCTCGGCGTGGCGGTCGGCCGCACGACGACGGCGCATGTGCGGAACGCGGTGGGTCAGGCCGGGGTGTCGGCGTCCTGCATGGAGGCCGCGCACGCCTCGGGGCCCTGCTCCACCGCCGCCGGGTCCATCCACATGACCTGCCAGCCGTGGCCGTCGAGGTCGAAGAAGCTGCGTGAGTACATGAAGCCGTAGTCCTCGGCGTCATCTGCCTTGGAGCCGCCCGCCGCGAGCGCGGCGGCGCTGACCGTATCGACCTCATCGCGGGACGACACGCTGAAGCAGTACAACGCCAGCGTGTGCGTGGTGGGATCGGCCATCGGCAGTTTCGCGAACTCCGCGAACTTCTCGCGGCTGAGCAGCATGACGAAGGCGTGCTCGCCGACCAGCATGCAGGCGGCGGTCTCGTCGGTGAACTTCGGATTGAAGCTGAACCCGAGCTTGGCGAAGAACGCCTTGCTGCGCTCGAGGTCCGTTACGGGGATGTTCACGAACAGCATGCGGCCGGGGTGCGCGGGATGGGTCATGGTGGGTCTCCAGTCGGTGGCTCGATGGCGTACGTCCTGGTAGACCGGCGCAGCCGGCGGAACTCATCGGTGGTCACGCGCACTGAGGTGTGAGGGGCACTCGATCGGGTGATCGAGGCCCTGGCGGGGGCCCTCGAACACCCCTGCCGGGGCCCAGAGGCTCCTTGGACGTCCACTCGGTGGCGGAGTGGGTCTGAGGCCGGTACGGGCCTCCGTGCGGCTACCGGCGGCCTTCCCGTCGGCCCCGCGCTGTTGCGGAGGGCAGTGGCCCGGCGTTGGAATCAAGTGTGAGGCACTTTGGCGGCGCCGAGTCTTCCAGCCGCCCCGCTCCGGGGACGGGGTCCGGCCGGAAAGGGCTCAAGAACGACGCCCTGGGCATGTTCTCCTCGGTGGCCATGGGCCTGGCCTCCACCGGCCCGGCGTACAGCCTGGCCGCCACGCTGGGCATCATCGTCGCCGGGGTCGGACTGCAGGCCCCGATCGTCACCATGCTGGCGTTCATCCCGATGCTGATGGTCGCGTACGCCTTCCGGGAGCTCAACGCGAGCAACGCCGACTGCGGGACCACCTTCACCTGGGCCACCCGGACCTTCGGACCGCGCACCGGCTGGATGGGCGGCTGGGGCCTCATCGTCGCCAACATCATCGTCATGGCGAGCCTCGCCGAGATCGCCGCCACCTACGGCTTCCGGTTGGTGGGCCTGAACGGACTGGCGGAGAACCGGCTGTGGACCACCGTGGCGGGTATCGCCTGGATCGCCGTGCTGACCGTGGTCTGCTATGTCGGCATCGAGTTCTCCGCGGCCGTCCAGCGCTGGCTGCTGTTCCTGGAAGTGGTGATGCTGATCCTGTTCGCCGTCGCGGCGCTGGTCAGGGTCTACACCAGCCCTCCCCCGACGGCGATCCACGTCTCCGCCTCCTGGTTCAACCCCTTCGAGGTGCCCTCGGCAACAGCCCTGACCTCCGGCCTCCTCGCGGGGGTCTTCATCTACTGGGGCTGGGACACCGCGTTCTCGGTCAACGAGGAAACCGTCGACAGCAAGCGTGTCCCCGGGCGCGCCGCGGTCCTGTCCACCGTGCTGCTCCTGATCATGTACGGGCTGGTGTCCACTTCGACGCAGGCGTTCGCGGGAGTCGGCACCTCGGGTATCGGGCTCGGCAACACGCGGAACGCGGGCGACGTGTTCTCGGTAGTGGGCGGGGCCGTGTTCGGGAGCGACGAGGCGGGGCAGATCCTGTCGAGACTGCTGATCCTGATGGTGCTGACCTCCGCGTTGGCCTCCGCCGAGACCACCATCCTGCCCCTGGCCAGGGTCGTCTTCTCCATGGCGGTCCACAAGGCCGTCCCCTCCCGGTTCGCCCGGGTCCACCGCAGGTTCCTCACTCCGACGTGGGGAACCGTCGGCATGGGCGCGGCGTCGATCGTCTTGCTGGTCCTGCTGACGGCGTTCAGCCGGAACGTCCTGGCGGACTCGATCGACTCGGTCGGTCTCGCGATCGCGTTCCAGTACGGACTGACCGGCTTCGCCTGTGTCTGGTACCACCGCAAGGTCCTCACCCGCAGTGCCAAAGACCTGGTCTTCAAGGGCGTGCTGCCAGGGCTCGGCGGGCTGATCATGCTCGTGTTGTTCCTCTACGCCGCCTTCGTCGTCTACGCGAAACCCAGATATGGCACGACCAGCGTCGACCTGCCGCTGATCGGCAGGACGGGTGGGGTCACCGTCCTGGGTCTGGGCGCCCTGCTGCTCGGTCTCCTGCTGATGCCGGTGGTCACCCGTGGCCACGCCGTGGCCCTCAAACTCCAGCGGAGTCTGCTTCCGCGCCACCTGCCGCGGCACGCCGCCGTCGACTCGGCGAGCCGCTACCTGCCCGCCGACAGCGGGTCCGGGGTGGGCGGCGACTGGTACGACGTCATCCCCCTGTCGGGCACCCGGGTCGGCCTGGTCGTCGGGGACGTGCTCGGCCACGGCCTGCGTGCCGCGGCCACCATGGGGCGCCTGCGCACGGGTGTGCGTGTCCTGGCCCGGCTGGACCTGAGCCCGGACGAGCTCCTGTCCCGCCTGGACGACCTGGTCGAGCAGACCGCGTACGACGGCGGCGTCGGCCACGGCCCGGGCCACCTGAGGCGGCACGCCGACGCGGCCCTGGGCGTGACCTGCCTGTACGCGGTGTACGACCCCGTCTCGGGGAAGTGCAGTCTGGCGCGGGCCGGGGAGTCGGTGCTGCTGGTCGTCGAACCGCACACGGGTGTCGTCGACCACCCGGAGCTGCCCCCCGGACCGCCGCTGGGAATCGGCGGCGTGCCCTACCAGAGCACGGATCTGGAGCTCCCGCCGGGCAGTCTCGTCGCCCTCTTCACGGGCGGCCTGCTCCAGGCGGCCGACGGCCGTGACGCCGGGCTCGCGCAGCTGTCCCAGGTCCTCGCCGACGGCCGAGCGTCCCTGGAGGAGTTGTGCGACCGGGCGGTGACCAGCCTGCTGCCCGGGGCGGTGGACGAGGACGCGACGCTGCTCATCGCCCGCACACGGCTGCTTGACCGGAACCAGTTCACCCAGTGGGAGCTGCCCCCGGACCCGGCGGCGGTGGCCACCATCCGCACCGCCGTCAGCAAGCAGCTCCGCGACTGGGGGCTGGACGACCTGGCGTTCGCGAGCGAGCTCATCGTCAGCGAACTGGTCACCAACGCCATCCGCTACGTCGGCGGCCCGATCCAGGTACGCCTGATCCGCGACCGGACCCTGATCTGCGAGGTCTCCGACACCGGCCACACCACGCCCAATCTGCGGCACGCCGCGAGCGACGACGAGGGAGGCCGGGGTCTGTTCATCATCGCCCAGATGACCCACCACTGGGGCACGCGCTACACACCCACCGGCAAGACGATCTGGACCGAGCAGGACCTGCCACCGGCGGACGCGTGATCGGTGGTGTGGAGGCGCACCCGACTCTTCGCCCAGCGCCTCGACTTCGCCCGGCTCCTCGACGCCTGCGCTGTCCGGCCCGCGCCTGGGCCCGGGCCTCGGCCCAGGCCCAGCGCGGTGCAGGAGCCTCGTTCCACCTACTGAGGTCGGACCACTGAGGTCGGACTACTTGCTGACGGCGAAGCGCATCAGGGCGTGCTCGTCACCCTGCTTGATCTTCCCCGTCACATTGATGACCTCGAGCTTCCAGCTGCCGCCGACCCGAACGGCCTTGGCCACGGCACACCCGTTGTCCTGGGTGAGCATGCTCGGCCAGATGTCGGCGACCTGCTGAGTGCTGCCGCCGGTCGCGTCGTACACCTTGAAGCTGATGTTGCGTGCCTTCTGGAAGGAACTGCCCTTCTTGTAGGCGGCGGCGATGAACACGATCGACGTGATGTTGGGCGGTATCCGGGCGAACTCGACCGTCACGGTCTCGTCGTCGCCCTCCCCGCGTCCGGTCTGGTTGTCACCGCTGTGGACCAGGGAACCGTTGCCCATGGGGTCGAGGGAGTCGAGCCCTGCCAGACGCACCGGGTCCGCGCCCTGCATCGCGATGGCGATCAGGTCCAGGTCGGTGCCGGTCTTGCGGCGGAGTGCGCCCATCACTCCACCGCTGCTGCCCGCGGTGGGATCCCAGGACACTCCGATGGACAGATGGGTGACTCCGTCCAGATCCGCCGGGCCGTCTTCTTTAGTGAGCGTAATCATGCGTGGATCATCCTCTTGGAGACGGGACTGCGACACGCAAAGTGTGCCCGGAGTTCCTGGCGCTTCCCTGGCGGGGGTTGGGAGCTGCTCCTGGCCCGGCGGAACAGCACGACCGCCGGAAGTTCCACCGGGAGTGCAACCGGCCTCCGGGCGTGCATCCAGATGCCGCGCTGACGCGTCTACAACGGTATGGATCTGGAAAAGTCGCCTGCTGAGCGACCCGCAGTACCGGCCGAGGGGTGCCTCACGGTCGCGATCCGCCTGCCCGTGCGGATCGTCGTCCTTGTGCTCGTCGTGCCGGTACGCATGCTGTGGGACGCCCTGGTGGTCGGCGGAAGGTTTCTGCTGGACACCGTGCTGCGCCCGCTGGGGCGGGTGCTCCGGCGGGTGGCGTGGGCGGTGTTCGTCTGGCCGCGGCTGACGCTGTGGCGCCATGCCGTGGTGCCGGCCGGAAAGGCGCTGGCGTGGCTCGGGTACGTGCTGCTCGTCGTGCCCGCCGTGTGGATGTACGAGACGGTGCTCACGCCCGTCGGACACGCGATCGCCTGGGCGGCGCGGGGCGTCGGCGCCGGGCTCATGTGGGTCCTCCGCGGTGCCGGCGCCGGGTTCGCGTGGGTGTTTCGTGGCATCGGGGCCGTACTCGCCTGGGTGTACGCCCGGGTGCTGGCCCCCGTCGGACGGGCCGTCGCCTGGCTGCTCAGGGGCCTCGGGATCGGGTTCGGGGCGGTCGGGCTCGGGGTGTACCGGGCCGTGGCCTGGCTGGTCCGCCAGCTGATCGTCGTACCGGCGCTGTGGCTGTACGAGTGGATCCTCGCCCCTGTCGGACGGGCGATCGCGTGGGCGGCGCGCGGACTCGGGTGGCTCGTACGGATGATCTTCACCGGGATCGGCGCCGCGCTCTACTGGACCCTGCGCGTTCTGCTCGTGCTGCCCGCCCTCGCCCTGTGGCGCTGGGTGCTCGTACCGGTCGGACGCGTCCTCGCCGTCGTCGCGCGGGAGGTCGGGGACGCGCTCGGGCACGCCTGGCGGGTGGCCGGACACCTCTCGCTCGCCGTCGGCCGGTTCCTCGGACGACTCTTCCGGTGGATCTTCGTCGAACCCGTGCGGTGGGTGTACCGCAGTGTGCTGACGCCGGTCGGACACGTCGTCCGGGACACCGTCCTGCGGCCCGCCGCCGAGGCCGCGCGCAGTGTGGGCCGCGTGACCCGGCAGGCCCTGGCCACCGCCCGCGAGTCGGCCCGGCAGACCCGCGCCGATATCCGCCGCATGCTCTTCGGCACGCCCCGGGAGACCGGGCGGGTGCCCCTGGCGAAGGTTCCCCGGGAACCGGGAGCCGCCGAGACACGTACTCTAGGTAGCAGTACGACGGCTCTCACGAAGGACTGAACGACACTGGGCAAGCGACAGCCCGAAGGCCCGCCGCCCGCACCCGCGGTGCAGCGCATCCGACTGCGCTACACCAAGCGCGGCCGCCTCCGGTTCACCAGCCACCGTGACTTCCAGCGCGCTTTCGAGCGTGCGCTGCGCCGTGCCGAGGTGCCGATGGCGTACTCGGCGGGGTTCACGCCGCATCCGAAGGTGTCGTACGCCAATGCCGCACCCACCGGCACGGGCAGCGAGGCGGAGTACCTGGAGATCGCGCTCACCCAGACGCGTGACCCTCAGAAGCTGCGCGAGCTCCTCGACGAGTCGCTGCCCGACGGGCTCGACGTCATCGACGCGGTCGAGGCCCGCACCTCGGGTCTCGCCGACCGGCTCACCGCATCCGTGTGGGAGCTGCGCCTCGACGGCGTGGCCCCCGAGGACGCGGAGCGCGCGGTCGACGCCTTCAAGTCGGCCGACACGGTGGAAGTCCAGCGCAGGACCAAGAACGGGATGCGCACCTTCGACGCCCGCAGTGCTGTGGCGGACCTCGAGGCGCACAGTCCGCAGGCCGATAGGCCGACCGACCAGCCCTGTGCGATACTGCGGCTGGTTGTTCGGCACGTGACGCCTGCCGTACGACCCGACGACGTCCTGTCCGGTCTTCGCGCCGTGGCCGACCTGGCGCCGCCGGTCCCCGCAGCGGTGACCAGGCTGGCGCAGGGGCTGTTCGATGAAGAGACCGGCACGGTGACCGACCCGCTCGCGCCCGACCGCGAGGCAGTCATGGCCGCCCCAGCCGATCGCACAGGGGCCGCCGAAGCTGCCGCCGCGAAGGCGTCGGCGTAAGGAAGGTCCCGCGTAAGGACGGATGTCGTAGCGCCGCCCTCGGATCCGGGAGCCACCTGGGTCGGGCAGCGTACCGACCAGAAGACTTTCGCCAGGCCGTACGCACACATGGCGTACGGAACCGGCGAGACAGGACACAGAGAGCTCCCGTGCGGCGCCCGCGCCCCGGACGGCGGCACCGCGCATCGCGCGAGCCGCGGACGTCACCGGCACTGCCGGACCAGGCGCGGCGCCCGGGAGCCTGACGGGAGATCCACCCGCATGCTCGAGCCGACCGAACCCACTGAGGGTTCCGACAACAACAACACTCCGAGCGACACCCTGCCGCCGCGGCGCCGCCGCCGTGCGGCGTCGCGCCCGGCCGGCCCGCCCACGGGCGCGGCCGAGTCCCAGGCCGTGGCCGAGACCACGGCTCCGGCCATACCGCCGGTGGCATCGGCGGAGGCCATTGCCACTGCCGAGGCGCCCGAGGTCATCGAGGCCGAAGAGACCGAAGCGACCGCGGAGACCGAAGGGACGGTGGAGGAGGCGGTGGCGCAGGCCGCTGCCGCCGAGCCGGTCGAACCCGCCGAGGACGCCGCTCCGCGCCGTACGCGTCGCCGCGCCACCCGCCGGGTGTCCGCGCCCGCCGGTGCGCCGGTGACGGGCGAAGCGGCCCAGGCCACGGAGACCGTGGTGTCCGCGCCCGCCGAGTCCGCGACCGAGGCCCAGGTCGAAGAGGCCCCCGCGGCCGAAGCGGCCCCTGCCACCGAGACGGCCCCCGTCGTCGAGGAAGCGGCCCCCGCCGCCCGTCCGCGCCGTCGTGCGACCCGTCGCGCCTCCGCGCCGACCGGTGCGCCCAAGGCGGCCGAGGCCGCTCAGGCCGCCGAGCCCGCTCAGGCCCCCGCGGCCACCGAGACCCCTGAGGTCGTCACGGAGCCCGTCGAGGCGCAGGTCGAAGAGGCCCCCGCCGCCGAGGACGCCGCACCTCGTCGCACCACCCGTCGTCGCGCCACCCGGCGCGTCTCCGCGCCCGCCGGTGCGCCCGAGGGCGACGCCGCCGACGAGCGTGTGGAGGCGCCCGTGACCAGCGAGACCAGCCCCAGCGAGAGCAAGCCCGCCGAGCCCGCCGCCGAGGCCGAGACCGCCGAGGACGGCGCCCCGCGCCGTACCCGCCGCCGTGCCACGCGCAAGGCCGCCGTCGGTTTCTCCGCTCCCGCGCCGAAGGAGGCCGAGTCCGCACGGCGTCCCGCGCGTCCCGCCGTCGCCGTGTTCCAGGCGCCCGTGTTCACCGAGCCGATGTTCCAGACGCCGGAGCGGGCCGCCGCCGCTGCCGCCGCCGAGGCGGCGGAAGTGGCCGCCGAGACCACCGAGGCCCCCGAGGCCGAAGAGGTCGTCGAGGCACCCGTGGCCGTCGAGGAGGAGACCGGCGGACGCCGTCGCCGTCGTCGCCGGGCCGTCGAGGAGGCGCCCGTGGCCGCGGAGCCCGTCGACGAGGTGGAGGAACCCGAGGAGTCGGCCGAGTCCGCCGAGGACGTCGAGGACGGCATCGAGGGTGAGGAGTCCGAGGAGGAGTCCGCGGGCTCGCGCCGCCGTCGCCGTCGTGGTGGCCGTCGCCGTCGCCGTGGCGAGTCCGCCGAGGCGGACGGTGAGGCCGGTGACGACGAGTACGCCGCCGAGCAGGCCGCGCAGGACGCCGAGGACACCGCCGAGCAGGCCGAGGAGGACGCCGAGGAGGCGGACGAGCGCGACGAGCCGGGCGGTTCCGGCTCCAGCAGCAGCCGTCGCCGTCGTCGCCGTCGCCGTCGTGCCGGTGACTCCGGCCCCGAGGCCGAGCCCGGCGAGAACGACCCCGAGCGCACTGTCGTCAAGGTCCGCGAGCCGCGCGGCAAGAAGGACGAGCACCCGTCCGACGAGGTGCAGTCCATCAAGGGCTCGACCCGCCTCGAGGCCAAGAAGCAGCGCCGTCGTGAAGGGCGTGAGCAGGGCCGTCGTCGCGTTCCGATCATCACCGAGGCCGAGTTCCTGGCCCGTCGTGAGGCCGTCGAGCGCGTGATGGTCGTCCGCCAGAGCGGCGAGCGCACCCAGATCGGCGTCCTCGAGGACAACGTGCTCGTCGAGCACTACGTCAACAAGGAGCAGTCGACCTCGTACGTCGGCAACGTCTACCTGGGCAAGGTCCAGAACGTGCTGCCGTCGATGGAGGCCGCCTTCATCGACATCGGCAAGGGCCGCAACGCCGTGCTCTACGCCGGTGAGGTCAACTTCGAGGCGCTCGGCATGGCCAACGGGCCGCGCCGCATCGAGAGCGCGCTGAAGTCCGGCCAGTCGGTCCTCGTGCAGGTCACCAAGGACCCGATCGGCCACAAGGGCGCCCGCCTCACCAGCCAGGTCTCCCTGCCCGGCCGCTACCTGGTCTACGTGCCCGAGGGCTCGATGACCGGCATCAGCCGCAAGCTGCCCGACACCGAGCGCGCGCGCCTGAAGACCATCCTCAAGAAGATCGTCCCCGAGGACGCGGGCGTCATCGTGCGCACCGCCGCCGAGGGCGCGAGCGAGGACGAGCTGAGCCGCGACGTCGAGCGACTGCAGGCGCAGTGGGAGGACATCCAGAAGAAGGCGAAGAGCGGCAACGCTCCGACCCTGCTGTACGGCGAGCCGGACATGACCGTCCGGGTCGTCCGCGACATCTTCAACGAGGACTTCACCAAGGTCATCGTCAGCGGCGACGAGGCGTGGGAGACCATCCACGGGTACGTGTCCCACGTCGCGCCCGACCTGTCCGACCGCCTCTCGAAGTGGACCTCCGAGGTCGACGTCTTCGCGACGTACCGCATCGACGAGCAGCTGATGAAGGCCCTGGACCGCAAGGTCTGGCTGCCCAGCGGCGGTTCGCTGGTGATCGACAAGACCGAGGCCATGGTCGTGGTCGACGTCAACACCGGCAAGTTCACCGGTCAGGGCGGCAACCTCGAAGAGACCGTGACCAGGAACAACCTGGAGGCGGCCGAGGAGATCGTGCGCCAGCTGCGGCTGCGCGACCTGGGCGGCATCGTCGTCATCGACTTCATCGACATGGTCCTGGAGTCCAACCGGGACCTGGTGCTGCGGCGCCTCCTGGAGTGCCTGGGACGCGACCGTACGAAGCACCAGGTGGCCGAGGTGACCTCGCTGGGTCTCGTCCAGATGACGCGCAAGCGTGTCGGACAGGGTCTGCTGGAGTCCTTCTCGGAGACCTGCGTCCACTGCAACGGCCGTGGCGTGATCGTGCACATGGAGCAGCCGACCTCCGTCGGAGGCGGCGGCAAGCGCAAGAAGCGCGGCCGTGGTGGTGCCGAGCAGGTCCCCGAGCACGAGCACGAGCACGAGCTCGAGATCGCGGAGGAGCCGGAGACGGTCGAGAGCGAGGCCGAGGTGGCCGCCGAGGTCGCCGCGCCCGTCGCGCTGGTCGAGGCCGAGTTCCAGCCGGACGAGGAGCTGTACAGCAGCGCCGCCGAGGCGGAGGCCGCGGCTTCCCGTGGCGGCCGTTCGCGGCGCCGGGCGACCCGGCGCGTGTCGGCTCCCGCGGGCGCGCCGAGGGCCGAGGAGCGTGCTCCCCGCAGCCGCCGTGAGGAGCGGGCCGAGCGGACCGAGCGGGCTCTGACCTCCCGCGAGGCCGCCGAGTCCGAGCCGGTCGCGGTCGAGGACCCGGTCGTCGAGGCGCCGGTCGTCGAGGCTCCCGAGGTCACGTCGGCGCCCGAGGCCGTCCCGGCCCCCGTGGCCGCCGTGACCGAGGACGAGGCCGCTCCCAAGGGCCGTACGCGCCGTCGTGCGACGCGCAAGGTGTCGGCTCCGGCCGGTTCCCCGAAGGCGGCGGAAGAGACCGTGGTGACGGTGACGGTCACGGAGCCGGTCGCGGCGCCCGTGTCCGAGGCCGCCGCCGAGGTCGTCGAAGCAGAGCCCGAGCCGGTCGTCGAGGCGCCCGCCGAGAGCGCCGCGCCGGCCCGCCCGCGTCGCCGCGCCGTCCGCAAGACCACCGCGCCCACCGCGTCCGAGGAGGCGGCCGTCGTGGTCGTCCCGTCGGCCGCGGCTGAGCCGGTCGAGGCCCCTGAGGCGCCCGAGACGGCGCCCGAGGCCGAGGCGGAGGCCGACACCGAGGCCGCGGCTCCGGCCAAGAAGACGGCCGCCCGCAAGACGGCCAAGAAGGCGACGGCGAAGAAGGCCGCCACCAAGAAGACGGCGGCCAAGAAGACGGTCGCCAAGAAGGCCACGGCCAAGAAGGCGACCGCCGCGAAGAAGACGACCGCGAAGAAGACCGCGGCGGCCGAGCAGCAGGACCGTCCCACGGTGTCGGCGACCACCGAGGACTGACGCGCAACGGGCGGAGGGGACCGACGGAATTCGGTCCCCTCCGCCCCCGCGAGGCCCGGTTTGACCCCTCAAGCCGGGCCCCGTAACCTAGACCGTCGGCGTGTCCCCTGACGCGCCGCACCCCCGTAAACCTCTTCCTCCCGGAATTCCGCGTGTCATGCGTGTTCGCGTGCCGTGCGCTTCGGGAGAGGCCGCTCGCGCAGCGCGTGGCTGGACTGCGGGGTTCCGTTCCGAGCGAGAGAGAGATCCGCGTGTACGCCATCGTGCGCAGCGGTGGTCGGCAGCACAAGGTTGCTGTCGGCGACATCGTTGAGGTTGACAAGATTTCCACTGCCAAGGTTGGCGACACGGTCGAGCTCTCGACCCTGCTCGTTGTCGACGGCGACGCCGTGACCAGCGACCCGTGGGTCCTTGCCGGCATCAAGGTCCAGGCCGAGATCGTGGACCACCACAAGGGCGTCAAGATCGACATCCTTCGCTACAAGAACAAGACCGGTTACCGCCGTCGTCAGGGCCACCGCCAGCAGTACACGGCGATCAAGGTCACTGAGATCCCCGCGGCTGCGAAGTAAGGGACTGAGGAGAGATGGCACACAAGAAGGGCGCATCGTCCACTCGGAACGGTCGCGACTCCAATGCTCAGCGGCTCGGCGTGAAGCGCTTCGGCGGTCAGGTCGTCAACGCCGGTGAGATCCTGGTCCGCCAGCGCGGTACCCACTTCCACCCGGGCAACGGCGTCGGCCGTGGCAAGGACGACACGCTGTTCGCCCTTGACGCCGGTGCGGTGGAGTTCGGTACCCACCGTGGCCGCAAGGTCGTGAACATCGTTCCGGTCGCCTGACCGGTTCTTTCGCGAGGCGGACCTCACTTCCCGTACGGGAAGCGGGTCCGCCTTTCGCGTGTTCTATAGAGAAGCGGCTCTGTGGCATACAGGGCTGTGCAGGACTTTCGTACGTAACTGGAGGCACATCCCATGACCACCTTCGTGGACCGCGTCGAGCTGCACGTCGCCGCGGGTAGCGGAGGCCACGGCTGTGCCTCCGTACACCGGGAGAAGTTCAAGCCGCTCGGCGGCCCGGACGGTGGCAACGGCGGCCGGGGCGGTGACGTGATGCTGGTCGTCGACCAGTCCGTCACCACGCTGCTCGACTACCACCACAAGCCGCACCGCAGCGCCACCAACGGCAAGCCCGGCGAGGGCGGCAACCGCTCCGGCAAGGACGGGCAGGACCTGATCCTGCCGGTGCCGGACGGCACGGTCGTGCTCGACGGGGCGGGCAACGTCCTCGCGGACCTCGTCGGCCACGGCACGTCGTACGTCGCCGCGCAGGGCGGTCGCGGTGGCCTCGGCAACGCGGCGCTGGCCTCGGCCCGCCGCAAGGCGCCCGGCTTCGCGCTGCTCGGCGTCCCCGGCGACTTCCAGGACATCGTCCTGGAGCTGAAGACCGTCGCGGACGTGGCCCTCGTCGGCTACCCGAGCGCCGGCAAGTCGTCCCTCATCTCCGTCCTGTCGGCCGCCAAGCCGAAGATCGCGGACTACCCCTTCACGACCCTCGTCCCCAACCTGGGTGTGGTGACGGCGGGCGAGACGGTCTACACGATCGCGGACGTGCCCGGCCTCATCCCCGGCGCCAGCCAGGGCAAGGGTCTCGGTCTCGAGTTCCTCCGCCACGTCGAGCGCTGCAGCGTGCTGGTCCATGTGCTGGACACGGCGACCCTGGAGTCCGAGCGTGACCCGGTCACCGACCTCGACATCATCGAGGAAGAGCTGAAGCAGTACGGCGGCCTCGGCAACCGTCCGCGCATCGTCGTCCTCAACAAGATCGACGTGCCCGACGGCAAGGACCTCGCCGAGATGGTCCGCCCCGACCTGGAGGGCCGCGGCTACCGCGTCTTCGAGGTGTCGGCGGTCGCGCACATGGGCCTGAAGGAGCTGTCCTTCGCCCTCGCCGAGCTGGTCGGCACGGCGCGTGCCGCGAGGCCCAAGGAGGAGGCGACCCGGATCGTCATCCGCCCCAAGGCGGTCGACGACGCCGGCTTCACCGTGGTCCAGGAGGAGGACGGCCTCTACCGCGTGCGCGGCGAGAAGCCCGAACGCTGGGTCCGCCAGACCGACTTCAACAACGACGAGGCCGTCGGCTACCTCGCCGACCGACTCAACCGCCTCGGCGTCGAGGCGGAGCTGATGAAGGCGGGTGCCCGCTCGGGCGACGGCGTCGCCATCGGTCCCGAGGAGAACGCGGTCGTCTTCGACTGGGAGCCCACCGTCATGGCCGGTGCGGAGATGCTCGGCCGCCGTGGCGAGGACCACCGCCTCGATGTCCCGCGGCCCGCCGCGCAGCGCCGCCGCGACAAGCAGGCGGAGCGGGACGACGCGGACAAGGAGTACGACGACTTCGAGCCGTTCTAGGCCGACGCTCGGCCGCGAGTTGCTCGCACAGTTCCCCGCGCCCCTTCTTGGGGGCGCGGGGAACTGCGCGTTTTAGGGGCGCGGGGAACCGCGCGATCTTTTGAGGGGCCGGGGGGCGCCGCCCCCCGGCAGGGAGGGGCGCCCTTCGTTTGTTTGTCATGCCCTTGATGAACTCCGTTCAGCGAGCGGGCCACTGCGCCATGTGAGCCTCCCGATGTCCAAGGGGCCACCGACGCAGGGGAGTTCACCCATGACCGGAACCGTCTCGCGCGATCGACGCCGCTTTCTCACCGCCGGCGCGGCGGCCCTGGGCGCCGCCGCGACCAGCCAGTTGTGGCTGTCGGGCACCGCTCGCGCCGCCGAACCCCAGCTCCCCGACGGGGTGTTCACGCTCGGCGTCGCCTCCGGCGACCCGCTGCCGGACGCCGTCGTGCTGTGGACCAGGCTCGCCCCCGACCCGCTGAACGGCGGCGGCATGCCCGACCGCGCGGTACCGGTGCAGTGGGAGATCGCCGAGGACTCCCGCTTCAGGAAGCCGGTGCGCAGGGGCCTCGCGCAGGCGCTGCCCGAGTACGGGCACAGCGTCCACGTCGACGTCCGCGGACTGCGCCCGGGCCGCGCGTACTGGTACCGCTTCCGCGTCGACGGCCAGCTCTCGCCGACCGGCCGCACCCGCACCGCCCCGCACCCCCGCAGCTCGGGCGGCCCGCTGCGCGTCGCGCTCGCCTCCTGCCAGAACTGGCAGAACGGCTACTTCACCCCGTACGCCGACATGCTCGCCCAGGACCCCGACTTCGTGCTCTTCGTCGGTGACTACATCTACGAGTCCGCGCCGGCGGCGACGGCCGTCCGCCGGCACGAGGGCGGCGGGGAGCCGTACACCCTGGTCCAGTACCGCAACCGTTACGCGCAGTACCGCACCGACCCGCACCTCATGGCGATGCACGCCGCCGCGCCCTGGGTGGTCACCTTCGACGACCACGAGGTCGACAACGACTTCGCCGGGGAGATCCCGCAGGACCCGGCCAAGCAGTCGCACGACGCGTTCGTGGCCCGGCTGACCGCCGCCTACCAGGCGTACTACGAGCACATGCCGGTCCGGGCGACCGCGGTGCCGAACGGTCCGCACATCCGGATGTACCGGCGGCTCGACTTCGGCCGGCTGGCCCGGCTGAACGTCCTGGACACCCGGCAGTTCCGCAGCGACCAGGCGACCACCCAGGCGGGCGCCGAGGACCCCTCGACGACCATGCTCGGCGTCGAGCAGAAGGCCTGGCTGCTGCGCGGGCTGCGCCACTCACCGACCCGCTGGAACCTGATCGCCTCGCAGATCATGATGGCCGAGACCGATCTGCAGATCGGCCCCGGCAAGCTCTGGTTCTACGACGCCTGGGACGGCTACCAGGCCGAACGCAACGCGCTCATGGGGGAGTTGGCCGCCGTACGCAACCCCGTCGTGCTGACCGGCGACCGCCACCTCACCATGGTCAGCGACCTCAAGAAGGACTTCGCCGACCCGGAGTCCGACGTCGTCGGCGCCGAGTTCGTCGGGACCTCCATCTCCAGCGGCGGCGACCAGGACCAGGTGGCCTTCCACGATGAGTGGGACCCGCGGATGCCGGACAACCCGCACTGGAAGTTCATCGACGCCCACCGCGGCTACCACCTCTTCGACATCCGGCGCGACGGCATCGACGCCACCGTGCGCGCCCCGGAGACCGTGCTGCGGCCGGACGCCGCGTCCGGCACGCTCGCCCGGCTGCGGGTCGAGGCGGGGAAGCCGGGCGTACGCCTGCTCTGAGCAGAGCTGTTCTGGGACTCCTGGGACTCATGTGGGTCCCAGGACATTCTCAGGTAAGGCTCAGGTAAGAGATTTAACGTCCTTTGACCATGGAGAGCGACTGTACGCATCACGACTCGGCGGCCCCTGAGGCGGAGGCCGGCGGCACCGCGCCGAAGGGCGCCCCCGCGCCGCTGCCCCCCGGCACCCGGCTGCTGCACATCGGCCCGCACAAGACCGGGACCACGTCGATCCAGGGCGCCCTGTTCGCCGCGAAGGACGCGATGGCCGGCCACGGCGTCGACTTCCCGGCCCACAGCAGGCACCCGATGGAAGCCGCCCTCGCGGTCTGCGCCCGCCCGGGGATGATGGGGGACACCAAGCCCACCGAGGGCCACTGGAAGCGGCTCGTCGACGCGGTGCACGCCACCGGCAGGCGCACCTCGGTGGTCAGCAGCGAGTTCTTCGCCGACGCGCCCGACGACGAGTCCATCGCCCGGATCGTCGACGGCCTCGGCCGGGATCAGGTTCATGTCCTGGTCACCCTGCGGCCGCTGGCGAAGATCATGCCCTCGCAGTGGCAGCAGTACGTGCAGAACGGTCTGCGCATGGGCTACGAGGACTGGCTCGAGCACATGCTGCGCAAGGCTCCGTACGAGAAGCCCAATCCGAGTTTCTGGCGCCGCCACCGCCACGACCGGCTCGTCGAGCGCTGGGTGCGGGTCGCCGGCGCCGAGAACGTCACCGTCGTGGTGGTCGACGACCGCGACCGCGATGGTCTGATGCGCACCTTCGAATCCCTCCTCGGTCTGCCCGACGGTCTCCTTCAGCCGGTGCCGGACACGGCCAATCGCTCGCTCACGCTCGCCGAGAC
Organism: Streptomyces sp. NBC_01450; assembly: GCF_036227505.1. Taxonomy (NCBI): domain Bacteria; kingdom Bacillati; phylum Actinomycetota; class Actinomycetes; order Kitasatosporales; family Streptomycetaceae; genus Streptomyces; species Streptomyces sp. NBC_01450. The sequence continues at coordinate 7,454,012 of NZ_CP109480.1, forward strand.
CGAAATGCTGCGGAAACTCAATATGGAGTTCCGCGGCAATGGGCTGCCCGACGAGGTCTATTCCAAGATGGTGCGCAACGGCGCCGTCATGCATATGAAGAACACCTGCCGCCCCGCTCCGGGCGACGCGCGGATCACCACGCCCCGCTGGGCGCTGGAGGCGGCCGCCGGTATCGGCGCGGAGATGGCCGAGCGGATAGCCGTCATGGGCGTACGCGTACTCGGTGACCCGGCGTCGCTGTCCGCTGTACCCAGCGTCGGGAGTGCCGGGGAGGCGGAGCCGCCGCGGATCGACCCGGAGGTGGCGGCCCACGCGCTGTACGGGGCGCTCGCCGTGGCGGCCGCGACGCCCACGCATCCCGTCTCTGTGCGCTCGGTCCACCAGACCTCGTCGAAGGAACTCGTCCGGGTCCTCGGTCACCGGGTCATCAAGCGTCTGAAGCGGGCGTGAAGAGCGTACGTAAAACGTGTGCAGTTACTCACAGCAAATCCGGACAATACGGTTCGGGGTCTCGGAAGTCACCTGCATGCAAGGTGAATAGCCGGTTGCGCGCACATATGCAGCAGAGGGCGCTCACCTTGCATGGCAGTAACAGAAAGTGGGAGCATCCCAAAGTTCCCTGTCGCCCCAAGGTAGGTCACCTGTGTCTGAGCACTTTGCCAAACCCCGTACCACCGCAGTGATCCTGGCCGGCGGCACCGGTCAGCGCGTGGGTCTGTCGATTCCGAAGCAGCTGCTGAAGATCGCAGGCAAGGCGGTCATCGAGCACACGCTGACCACCTTCGAACAGGCCGAATCGATCGACGACATCATCGTGCTGATGGCTCCCGGCTATGTGCCGGACGTCGAGAAGATCGTCGCGAAGGCGGGGCTGAAGAAGGTCACCAAGGTGATCGAGGGCGGCTCGACGCGGAACGAGACCACCGAGCGCGCGATCGCCGCCCTCGGCGAGGGTCTGGCCGAGGGCGAGGACGCCAACGTCCTCTTCCACGACGCCGTGCGCCCGCTGCTGTCCGAGCGCGTCATAGACGACTGCGTCACGGCCCTGGGGCGTTACCAGGCCGTCGACGTCGCCATCCCCTCCGCGGACACGATCATCGTGACCCGCACCCACGGCGAGGACGGCGAGTTCATCACCGAGATCCCGGACCGCTCCCGGCTGCGCCGCGGCCAGACGCCCCAGGCGTTCAAGCTGTCCACGATCCGCCGCGCCTACGAGGTCGCGGCCGGCGACCCCAACTTCCAGGCCACCGACGACTGCTCGGTCGTCCTCAAGTACCTGCCGGACGTGCCGATCCACGTCGTCGCGGGCGACGAGTACAACATGAAGGTCACCCAGCCCGTCGATGTCTTCATCGCCGACAAGCTCTTCCAGCTGGCCTCCACCGCCGCCCCCGAGCAGGCCGACGAGGCCGCCTACCGAGAGCTGCTCACCGGCAAGACGGTGGTGGTCTTCGGCGGTTCGTACGGCATCGGCAAGGACATAGCCGAACTCGCCGAGGGCTACGGCGCGAAGACCTACGCGCTCGGCCGCTCGACCACCGGCACCCACGTCGAGAACCCGGAGGAGGTCGACGACGCGCTGTCCTCGGCGTACGCCGAGACCGGGCGCATCGACTACGTCATCAACACCGCCGGGGTGCTGCGCATAGGCAAGCTCGCGGAGACGGACAACGCGACGATCGAGGAAGCGCTGAAGGTCAACTACCTGGCCCCGGTGCAGATCGCCCGCTCCGCCTACAAGTACCTCGCCGAGACCAACGGCCAGCTGCTGCTCTACACCTCCAGCAGCTACACCCGCGGCCGCGCCGAGTACAGCCTCTACTCCTCCACCAAGGCCGCCATGGTGAACCTCACCCAGGCGCTGTCCGACGAGTGGGCCGGCGACGGCATCCGCGTGAACTGCATCAATCCCGAGCGCACCGCGACGCCGATGCGCACCAAGGCCTTCGGCCAGGAGCCCGCGGGCTCGCTGCTCTCCTCCGAGGCGGTCGCGCGTACCTCGCTCGACGTCCTCCTCTCCGAGATGACCGGTCACGTCATCGACGTACGCCAGCAGGACCCGACCGCCGGCGCCGGGCGGGCCTCCGGATTCGAAGCGGCGCTGGCCAGCGTGCTGGATCGTCAGGACGGCGTGGCATAATTAACGCCAATTAGTTTTCTTGGAATTCAGGCCTCTGAGTCTGCGCGTTTGCCGCGTATTCACAGAGGCCTGAGTCCGTAAAATTCCCGCATTGTCCGCGATCGCCCGCAAGGCCCTTTTCGTCGATCAAGCAGTAACAAAACCGGCACATACCCCTCAAGAGCAGGTTTCTCCGTGATATCCACCGCTATACGCGTTGCCCGGGTGGGCAGTGCGGCCGAGTTGGCCGCGGCGGCCCTCATGATGCTGGGCTTCCCCTGCCTGATGCTGGCCGCGCTCCTCCCGAGCGTCGGTGCCTTCGCCGCCGCGGCCGCCGTGACGTACCTGGCGGACCACTATCTGCACCGGCGCGGCAGCTATCTGGTCAACCGCCTCAGCAAGGTGCGCGCCGGTCTGTCCATCAGGTTCCTGATCCGACAGCTGCTGCTGGTCCTGCTGCTGGCGCGTCTCGACCTGACCGACAGCATGGTCTTCTACGCGGCGATCGCGTGCTTCCTCGCGTTCTACGGCTTCCAGGCCCCGCACAGCGCGCTGATCACCCTGATCCGGTCGCGCCGCAAGATGCCCGTCGCCACCCGCAACGTCGACCTGGCCTCGCGCATCCGTATCCCGGACGCGCCGCCGCGCGGCCTGGTGAACCGGGCCGCCGAGAAGATGCTCCACCTCGACCTGGTGGCGGTCGTCGGCGTCCTCGTCACCGGCGCCACCGACTCCGACGTGTACGGCTTCGTGGGCATCGCGGCCACGCTGGTGCTGGCGTTCGTCTACGTCGTCGCCCTCGTCCCGTACATCCGCGGCAAGAAGACCCCGCCGAACGCGGACACGGTCCTGGCGGCGGTCGACGGCTGGCTGCGCGAGTACCGCCCGGAGACGGTGCTGTACTTCTCCGGCTCCAAGGACTCGGCGTACCAGGTCAACATGTGGCTGGAGACGATGGAGCAGCTGGACACCCGGCCGCTCATCATCCTGCGCGAGCGCGCCATCCTGGAGCGCATGGCACCCACCACCGTGCCGGTCATCTGCGTGCCCGGAGGGGTGCACCTGATGAACATGGACCTGTCCACGGTGCGCGTCGCGCTGTACGCGGCGAACGTCGGCAAGAACATCCACATGCTGCGCGTGCCGACCATGAAGCACGTCTTCATCGGTCACGGCGACAGCGACAAGCTGGCCAGCGTCAACCCGTTCAGCAAGGCGTACGACGAGGTGTGGACCGCCGGCCGCGCGGGCCGCGACCGCTACGCCATCGCCGACGTCGGTGTCCGCGACGACGACATAGCGGAGGTCGGCCGCCCGCAGCTCGCCCCGATCCAGACCTGGCAGGGCGTGCCCGAGGGACGTATCCCCACCGTCCTGTACGCCCCCACCTGGGAGGGCTGGGACGACAACCCGGGCAACACCTCGATCCTGCTGGCGGGCGCCAACATCGTGCGCGCGCTGCTGAAGGCCGAGCAGCCCGTCCGCGTCCTCTACAAGCCGCACCCGTTCACCGGCACCCGCAGCCCGCAGGCCAAGACCGCGCACGAGAAGATCGTCGCGCTGGTCGAGAAGGCGGCCGCCGAGCGCGCCGCCGACCCGCGCTTCACCGTCGACGCGGCGGCCCAGTCCGCGGCCAAGGCCGAGCTGGCCCGTCTCGGGGCCCGCATCGAGAAGCTGACCGGCGTCACCGAGAGCGGCGACGAGGCCGAGGCCACCCGTGACGGACTGGTCGACACGGCGGCGCACGCCGAGGTCGCCCGGCTGCGCGCCGAGTGGAACGACGCCTACTGGCGCTCCTTCGGCAGCTGGGAGCACCGGGTCATCACGGGCGCGGAGCCGCGCCTGTACGACTGCTTCAACGTCTCCGACGCGATGGTCTCCGACATCTCGTCCGTGGTCTCCGACTTCATCGCGAGCGGCAAGCCGTACGCGGTCACGGACTCCGCGGAGCTGGGCGACGAGGAGTTCAAGCGGCAGAACACCGCGGTGCGTGCCGCCGTGATCCTGTCGAACTCGGCGAGCGAGCTGGGCGAGCTGCTCGCCGAGGTCACCGACCCGTCCTCGGACGCGCTGGCCACCGACCGCCGGGAGCTGAAGGAGTACCTGCTCGGTCCCGACGAGCCGGCGTCGATCGACCAGTTCAACACCGCGGTGCGCGACCTCGCGAAGAAGTCCCTGGCGCGCAACCTCGGCCAGGAGAGCGGTGCGTCGGCCGCCGCCGTGGAGCTCGCGAACGGAGTTCCCGGTCAGCGGAAGGCCTCGGCGGACGAGACGGGCGGCGCGGCCGTCAAGGGCTGAACCACTTCGCCGTACCAGTGACAGGGCCCGGTCCCGAGGAACGTCCTCGGGACCGGGCCCTGTCCCGTTCCCGGTAAACCTGTGAACCGCGTCACATGTGAGGCCCGGTCAGGCAACCTCTTCGTGCTTTCAACCGTCTTTGAGGTAGCCCTTGAGCTGATACGGGGGAAATGTTCGGATGACAATGGAGAAACGTGACCGTGACGCAGCCTGATGTGAGCGTGATCATCGGGGCGTACGAGGCCATGCCCTACCTGGTCAAGTGCCTGGAGTCGGTCGAGGCCCAGACGCTCGACCCCGCTCGTATCGAGGTCATCGCCGTCGACGACGGGTCGAAGGACGGCACCGGCGAGTACCTCGAAGAATTCGCGGAGCGTGCGGCCATGGCCGTCACGGTGATCCGGCAGGCCAACTCGGGCGGCCCCAGCGGTCCGCGCAACGTCGGCCTCGACAAGGCCCGCGGCCGGTACGTCTTCTTCCTCGACGCCGACGACTACTTCGGCCCCGAGGCCCTGGAGCGCATGGTCGCCATGGCCGACGAGCACGGCACGGACGTCGTCCTCGGCAAGGTCATCGGCGTCAACCGCAACGCCCCCAAGTCGATGTGGGGCAAGAACCAGCCCCGCACGGACGTCTTCTCCTCACAGATCAAGTTCACGCTCAGCGCGCAGAAGCTCTTTCGGCGCGAGCTGCTCACCCGGCACGACATGCACTTCGACGAGTCGCTGAAGACCGGCGAGGACGCCCTCTTCACCATGGAGGCCTACCTCCGCGCCGACGGTGTCTCGGTGGTCGCCGACTACGACTGCTACTACCTGGTCGGCCGCGACGACGGGAAGCACGTCACCAAGAGCGGCAGCTACACCCTGCGCTTCGACTCCGCCCGCGCCCTGATGGGCCTGATCGCCGAGCACGTGCCCGCGGGCAAGCGCCGCGACGGCCTGATGGTCCGCCCCTTCCTCGTCACGCTGCTGCCGCAGTTCGGCCCCGTCTTCCTCCGAGACGACGAGGAGGTCAGACAGAACAAGCTCGCGCTGGCCAAGCCGCTGATCGACGCGCACTGGACCGAGGGGGTCGCGAACCGCCTCAAGGTCAACGAGCGGCTCCGGGTGAACCTCGCCGGTCAGGGCCGCGGCGACCTGCTGGTGGACGTCCTGGACTTCATCAAGAAGAAGAAGGCGCCCACCCTCCACGTGGACCCGCGCAGCCGCAAGGCCTACCTCGCCTACCCGCACTTCCGGGACAAGGCGGCGCCGCTCCCTGACGGCTGGTTCATCCCGACCTCCCGCGAGACGGTCACCATCGAGAGCTTCAAGTTCGCCCCCGCCGCCCACTTCCCGGGCATGCGCACCGCCCGGAAGATGGCGCGCAAGGTCCTCGGACCACGCCGCGCGGGCTGACGAAGACGCCCGTTCCGCGACCCGGAGGGTTACGGAACGGGCGTTCGATGAACCGCCTGGCTCAAGGCCGCCGATGAAGGCCGTCCAAGGCCGGCGATGAAGGCCGCTCAAGGCCGCTGAGGGCTACTGGCGCCCCGACTGCAGAGCCTTCCGCAGCGGGCGCCCCACCGCCCGCCGGGCCATGCGGTAGACGGAGCGCTGCGGCACCGCCGCGGCCGCCGGCTTCACAGCGGTCTTGCGGGCCTTGTCGAGTTCGCGCTTGAGCTTCGCGTTGTCCGTGGACAGTTCGCCGATACGGGTCTGGAGCCAGCCGAACCGGCTGGTCAGCGAGGCGACGTCGGCGTCGTTCCAGGGGCGGACGCCGGCCGGGAAGGCGAGCGAGCGCAGCCGCTTCTCGTGGGCCGCGCCCCCGTCGCCGTGCGTGAACGTGTTCTCCAGGCCGTTGCGCTCGAGGAAGCCCATGAAGCGGTCGAAGCGCTCCCGGTGGCCGCCCGTCAGCGCGCCGAAGTCCGCCTCCGCGTACAGCTCGGCCGGATCGAGGTCCTCCGGCAGCGCGTTGATCCTGCGGTGCGGGATGCCGAAGTAGCGGCACAGCTCCAGGGTGCGCGAGTCGCCGCACAGCACGGTGGCGGGCGTACCCGCCAGCAGCGCCGCGATATTGCCGTGGATGCGGGAGCCGAACGAGAAGTCGAAGTCCCGCAGGTCGTCGATCCAGGTCACGGGGTCGATGTACACACGGACCTTGTCCTCGCGGTACATCGGGTGATCCGGGTGCGTGGGCATCGCGGTGACGGAACCGTTCGGATCCGACAGGTCGCGCCAGTGCAGCTGGCGGGCGTCGCTGAGGTTCTGTCCGATGAACCGCAGATGGGGGTAGCGGGCGTGCGCCCGGCGGATGGTCCGGTCCAGGCCCTGGGACTTCACCGCGCTGTGCGAGCCGTTGATCGCGATCCGGGACTCGGGACCGAGCGCGGGCGCGTTCTTGCGTACGTCGAGATCCCTGCCGTACATGAACATGGACGGGCAGCCGATGACCTCGACGTCACGGAAGCCCATGTCCTTCAGGTACCGCTCGGTGAACTCGCCGCGCACCCCGATGGACGCGCTGCGCTCGAGCACCGCGCCGACGAACTCCCGGACGGCCCCTTCCATGGGCTTGAGCCTGGCCGGGTTGTAGTCCAGACCGGTCTGCGCGCCGATGCCCGGCACGACCACCGGGATCTTCAACTTGCTGATGAGCTGCGTCAGCCGCCTGAGCTGGGGCTCGAACGAGGGCCGGAACGCGTTGGCCAGCGGAACGACGAAGGCGTCGTACTCCTCGTTGATGCGGCCCGCGGCGGCGACGTTGGTACGGATGCCGTTCGACACGACCTCGGCGCGGGGCGTCTCGAGGATTTTGTGCGCGGCGTCGCTGAAGATCAGGTTTCCCGCGTTGGTGGCGATGACGTCCTGATGGAGAGCCTGCTCCACAGGGACGACGTCGTACGGGCTTTTCCCTGATCTCAGGAGTATGCGCTTCACCGGATGAACATTAGATGCCACGTTGGTCAATTTATCTTTGCGCCATATTTAAGTTCTATGAGGAACCCGCACAACCTTTTTTGCATACGCGGGACGTGAGCGAGTGGCTACGCACCGGTGATCAAGAGGGCCGGGTGCCGTCCGCGTACTGGACCGGCGGGCGCCATCCCCGCCCTTTCGCGTAGATTGCCGGGCGGGACCGACGCGAGGGGACACACCGCAGGTGGCAGGGCAGGTGACTGGGCACATGGCAGGCCAGGTGGCAGGGGCGAGGCAGGCCGTGGCCGAGGCCCACAGGATCGTCGTCAAGGTGGGTTCCTCGTCGCTGACCACGGCCACGGGCGGTCTCGACGCGGACCGCGTGGACGCGCTCGTCGACGTCCTCGCCAAGCACCGCAGCGGTGGCGAGAAGGAGATCGTCCTCGTCTCGTCCGGCGCCATCGCGGCCGGCCTCGCCCCGCTCGGGCTGCACCGCCGCCCCAAGGACCTGGCCCGGCAGCAGGCCGCCGCGAGCGTCGGCCAGGGCCTCCTGGTCGCCCGCTACACCGCCTCCTGCGCCCGCCACGGCGTCCGTGTCGGGCAGGTGCTCCTCACCTCCGACGACACCAGCCGCCGCGCCCACCACCGCAACGCCGCCCGCACCCTGGACAAGCTCCTCGCGATGGGCGCCCTGCCGGTCGTCAACGAGAACGACACCGTCGCCACGGACGAGATCCGCTTCGGCGACAACGACCGGCTCGCCGCGCTCGTCGCCCACCTGGTACGCGCCGACCTGCTGGTCCTGCTCTCCGACGTGGACGGCGTCTACGACGGCGACCCCAGCAAGCCGGGCACCTCGCGGATAGCGGAGGTCCGCGCGCCGCAGGACCTCGCGCACGTCGACATCGGCAGCGCGGGCAAGGCGGGGGTCGGCACCGGTGGCATGGTCACCAAGGTCGAGGCGGCCCGGATCGCGGCGGCCGCGGGCATCCCCGTCGTACTCACCTCCGCCGTGCATGCCGCCGAGGCCCTCGCGGGCGGGGACACCGGCACGTACTTCCACCCCACCGGCAAGCGCTCCGCCGACCGGCTGCTGTGGCTGCAGCACGCCTCGACCCCGCAGGGCGCGCTCGTCCTGGACGACGGGGCCGTGCGCGCCGTCGTCGACCGGCGCACCTCGCTGCTGCCGGCGGGCATCGCGGCCGTCGAGGGCGACTTCACCGCGGGTGACCCCGTCGAACTGCGCGACGGTACGGGGCGGGCGGTCGCACGGGGCCTGGTGAATTTCGACGCCAAGGAGATCCCCCAGCTCATCGGGCGCTCGACCCGCGAGCTGGCCCGTGAGCTGGGCCCGGCGTACGAACGCGAGGTCGTACACAGGGACGACCTCGTGCTCCTGCATCCGTAAGACGCCTGTTCCGCACCACCTACGAAACAGCTGTCCAGTACACCCGTAAAAGGCCGATTCCGAGGCCCCCGCCGGAGGACGTTGTGTAAAAGCGCCACACGACGGCTCCCCACCTGCTCAACTTTGTTGCGGGGATGCCCCGTTGCAGTATGACGGTTGCTGACCATTACGGGTCATCACGGACCATTGTGAAAAGGAGGCCGTCGTGAGACGAGTACGCCCTGGGGCGGCGGCGTCCCGCGGCGGTGCCGCCTCCCGAGTGGGTGGTCCGGCTTCCCGCGCGGCGGGCGAGGAGCGGGCCCTGACGAGCGTCGCGGCCGGTGACACCTACGAGGGCGAGAAGCCCGCCGACCAGCCCCGGCTGTGGCACGTCACGCTGAGCGTCTCGGGTGGCGAGGCCCCGCTGAAGGAGGTCAGGCGCGCCCTCGAACAGCTCGCTCACGACCACCCCTTCCTGCTCACCAGCCGGTACGCCAACGACCACGCGGAGATCCGCTACTGGGAAGAGGCCCGCGACCTGCACGACGCGGCGGCCGTCGCCCTGCGCCTGTGGGGTGAGCACCGTCAGACCGCCAAGCTTCCGCCCTGGGAGATCGTCGGCCTGGAGGTCATCGACCGCGAGACGTACCACCAGCGCATCGCGGAGGGGTATGGACCCCTCCCGGCCACTCCGGTCGGAGTCCATCCCTTTTGACCCTGTCTCGGGGTGTGGGACAACCGCTGAACGGGTCCGTCCGGCGCACTACGCTTCCGATATGACCACGCTCTCGCCGTACGACTCGATGTCCCCGGTCACCCAGGCCGCCTACCGCGCCAAGGCCGCCGCCGCCGACCTCGCGCCCCTGCCGCGGGCCGAGAAGGACGACGCGCTGCTCGCGATCGCGGACGCGCTGGAGGTCCGTACGAGCGAGATCATCGCGGCCAACGCCAAGGACATCGCGCGCGCCCGTGAGGCCGGCACCAGCGAGACCGTCATCGACCGGCTGACGCTCACGCCCGAGCGCGTGCGTGCCATCGCCTCGGACGTACGGGACGTCGTCTCGCTGCCCGACCCGGTCGGCGAGGTCGTGCGCGGCTCGACCCTCCCCAACGGCATCGACCTGCGCCAGGTCCGCGTCCCGCTCGGCGTCGTAGGGATCATCTACGAGGCCCGCCCGAACGTCACGGTCGACGCCGCCGCCCTCTGCCTGAAGTCCGGCAACGCCGTCCTGCTGCGCGGCTCCTCCTCGGCCTTCGAGTCGAACACCGCCCTGGTCCGGGTCCTGCGCGACGCGGTGGGCGGCGCCGGACTGCCCGCCGACGCCGTCCAGCTGGTGCCCGGCGACAGCCGTGAGTCGGTGCGCGAGCTGATGCGCGCCCGCGGTCTGGTCGACGTCCTCATCCCACGTGGCGGTGCCTCGCTGATCCGCACGGTCGTCCAGGAGTCCACCGTCCCCGTCATCGAGACCGGCACCGGCAACTGCCACGTGTACGTCGACGCGAACGCCGACCTCGACATGGCGATCGACATCCTGATCAACTCCAAGGCGCAGCGGCCCAGTGTCTGCAACTCCGCCGAGACGCTCCTCGTGCACCAGGACATCGCCCCCGTCTTCCTGCCGCGCGCCCTGGACGCCCTCGCGGACGCCGGGGTCACCGTGCACGCCGACGAGCGCGTCCTCGCCTACGCCAAGGACTCCAGGGCCACCGTCGTCGAGGCCACGCCCGAGGACTGGGAGACCGAGTACCTCTCGTACGACATCGCCGCCGCCGTCGTCGACTCGCTCGACCGGGCCGTCGAACACATCCGGCTGTGGACCTCCGGCCACACCGAGGCCATCGTCACCACCTCGCAGCAGGCCGCCCGCCGTTTCACCCAGTTGGTGGACTCCACCACGGTCGCCGTGAACGCCTCGACCCGCTTCACCGACGGCGGCCAGTTCGGCTTCGGCGCCGAGATCGGCATCTCCACGCAGAAGCTGCACGCGCGGGGGCCGATGGGGCTGCCGGAGCTGACGAGCACCAAGTACATCGTCACGGGCGACGGACACATCCGGCGCTGAGGCACCGGGAGAAGTGCCGGGCGCATCCGGCGCCGGGGTGTCAGGGAGGCGCCGGGGCCGGTCAGGGGGCGCGCGGCGGGCGGTGCGCGGCCCGCGTTCCGCGTGAGGCGCGTCTCGTCAGGCGGATGAATTTCCATACCGTCTGCCCAAAATGACCCCCCAGGTCTACTCTGGATCCGTGCCGGAGGACGTGGGGGGCACGCCGTTCCCTGACGGCTGGGAGCCCGACGACGACCGCGACCGCGGGGGTGCGGACGAAGAGTTCGCCTCCGTGGTCTTCGACGAGGACTTCGTACGTGCGGCGGTGATCCATGAGCCGACCGCCGTCGAACGCCTCCTAGCAGCCGCGCAGGCCCGCGCGGAGGCCTCAGAGGCCGAGGCGCGCCGGGCGCACTCCCGGGGTGCCCGCGGCGACGACGAGCGCTACGACGACGGGTTCGGGCCCGACGGCCCTGGTGACTACGGCCATGATCCGGACCTGGACGACCTCGACGACACCGAGGTCCTCGAAGGCCGCTACGGAGTGCCGGGCCCGTACGGCAGATACGGCAGGGCCTACGGGAAGCAGGCCCGCTGGCACCGCCCCGTCGCCTGGGTGCTCGCCCTCGTGATGGGCGTGGGCATGGTCGCCCTGGCCTTCACGGCGGTCTACCGGGGCGCCTCATCGGGCCGCCAGGACCAAGTCCCGCCACCCGCCTCGACCGGCCTCGAACAAGGCCAGGACAAGATCACCGGCACCGTCACCGGCCCCTCCGCCTCGGCCGACTACTCCCAGCCCGCCGTGTCGGCGGTTCCCCGAACGCCCTGACCCGGGGGGCGGCAGCCGCGCCGCCTCCGACGGTCTTTCGAACATCCTGGCGATCCCGACGGTCCCTGGCGATCCTGGTGAGAACCTGTCAGAAGTTGTCGTGTACCACGGCGTTTACCTGAGCTCCCGGAGACCTACTCTGAAGGTATGGGCGGGCCTGGAGACCCACCTGAGGGGACACCCGAGGGCGCTCCCGCTGGTGGAGAGGACGAATACCGATCCGTCGTCTTCGACGAGTCGTTCGTCCGTGCTGCCCGCCTCCAGGAGTTCTCGGCGCAGGAGCGGATGGCCGACCACGCCCCGGCCGTACGCCGCCGCCCCACCCTCCAGCGCGGTCTGCCCCGGCAGGCACTCATCCTGGTCCTGCTGATCGCCGTCGCCTTCGGCACCGCGATCTACATGGGCGTACGGCACCCGTACCAGACCCCGGTCGCCCAGCCCCCCGAACCTCTGCGGATGACCGTCATACCCCTCGCGCCCCAGGCCGCCGTGCCCGGGGCCACGAGCGCCGAGGAACTGTACGCGCACAGCCCGGCCGCCCAGTTCGGCGTCGGCGCCGACGGCATCGCGCTGCCCGCCTACCGGCGCACCGCGCACTTCTCCGACAGCCAGGTCGTGGCCGCCCTGACCACCGCCAAGGACTACCTGGTGAAGTCCTCGCTCGATCCGGAGGTGCTCAGGGGCGCCACCAACCGGCCCGTACGGATCCTGCTCGCCCCACAGCAGCTCGACCAGTTCGACCAGAGCTTCGACCACCCGGCCGCCGACGGACGGCACGCGCCCACGGGCTGGCTGGTCCGCTTCGACCCCACCCGCGCCCAGCTCGCCGACTCCAGGATCAGGGTGCAGGGCACCCTTCAGGCCGCCGAGTTCGACTCCAGCACCCTTGAGGTCGTCGCCGACCACACTTTCGTGTACGCCCTGAAGCCGACCGGTTCGGACGCCAAGGCGAAGGCCTCGCTGTTCACCGTCCGGCGCGAGCTGCAGTTCCGCTTCGACCGCGACGATCTGCGCATGCACCAGGCCGAGCTGGTCGTCTCCTACGTCCAGGCCGGACCGCTCGCCTGCTCCGAGGACTCGGTGAACCATCTGAACCCGCTGCTCGCGGGACAGACGGCGAAGGCGGGTGGCCCGGCCGGCACCGACCCGTACGCGACGGGCAGCGCGACGGCGCTGTGCGGTTCACTGGCGGCGAGCGCGCAGCCGAAGGTCTGAGTCGTCCGACCGTGACCGTCGCGTCCCCGGCTTCCGTGCGCTTCCGTGCGTGTCAGTCGTTGTCCTCGGGGGTGCTGTCGTGGGGCGGCTGGTCCTTCGGCGTGGTCTGGTCATTCGGGGTGGTCTGGTCCTTCGGGGCGCCGCTCGCGAAGCCCCCGAACCCGCGCCGCACCCGCCCGCCGAGGTCACCCGCGCCCCCGGCGATGTCGCTGACCAGCTTCATCAGCGGGTCCTTGGAGTTCTTGACGTCGGTGGCGTAGCTCGCCGCCGACTGCCGGAAGGAGTCCGAGACCGAGGTTTCCTTGTCCTCGGTGCGCCGCGGATAGTGACCGTCCATGATCCGTTGGTAGTCGCGGGACTCGGCCCACTTCTTCAGCTCGGCGGCGCGCACGGTGGTGAAGGGGTGCGTGCGGGGGAGGGTGTTGAGGATCTTGAGCACGGAGTCGCGCAGGTCGCCCCCGGCCTCGTACTCCTCGGCCTGCTCGAGGAACGCGTCCACGTTCATCTCGTGCAGGTGATTGCCTCCCGCGAGCTTCATCAGGCCGCGCATCGAGGCCTTCAGGTCCTGTCCGACGAGCAGGCCCGCCCGGTCGGCCGACAGCTCCGACTTGCGGAACCACTCGCGCAGCGCGGTCACGATCGCCATGATCGCGATGTTGCCCAGCGGGATCCAGGCCACCCGCAGCGCCAGATTGGTCAGGAAGAGCAGGATCGTGCGGTAGACGGCGTGGCCGGACAGCGCGTGGCCGACCTCGTGCCCGACGACGGCCCGCATCTCCTCCTCGTCCAGCAGCTCGACGAGCCCGGTCGTGACGACGATGATCGGCTCGTCCAGGCCGATGCACATCGCGTTCGGCTGCGGGTCCTGGGTGACGTACATCGGCGGGACCTTCTCCAGGTCCAGGATGTGGCAGGCGTCCCGCAGCATGACGTTGAGGTGCGCGAACTGGGCGTCCGAGACGCGCACCGAGTCGGACAGGAACAGCAGCCGAAGGCTGCGCTCGGGGAGCAGGCCGCTCAGGGCCTTGAAGACCGTGTCGAAGCCGCTGAGCCTGCGCAGGGCCACCAGGGCCGAGCGGTCCGCCGGGTGTTCGTAGGTGCGCGAGGAGATCCCCTCGAAACGCCTGCGCTGCCTGCTCGGCACGTTCTCGTGCCCGTTCTGCTGGTGGCCGTTGTCGGACATGTGTTCCCCCATGTGCGTCTGAGTGCCCTATGCGCCCCCAAGGCACGGCCCAGCCTAGGCGGATATACCGTGGACGGGCAGTACAGAGAAGGAGTCCAACGCCATGGAGCACATCCCCGCAGCCGCCTGGCTCACCGAGGCCGCGAGCGCGGCAGACAAGCAGGGCCCGGGCAATCTGCTCCGTGTCGTGCTGATTGTGATGATCATCGGGGTGGGCCTCACCGCCTGGTTCCTGCTGCGCGGGTACAAGCGGGACGATTGAGGCGGGTACATGCGGGACGATTGAGGCGTGCTCCGGCCGGGGAGGCAGGAGCAACCGGCGTCCCCGACGGCGGAGTCGGCGTGATCGCGACCGAGACCCCCGCATACGATGGGCCGACGTCTTTATCCCGCCCACACCGGATAGGTCCTGCCGAGATGAGCTTCCACAGCACCGCCGCACAGTTGGTCACCGTTGCCGCCGAGGGCGAGCAGGGTGGTAACCACGAGAGCCTCAATCCGTTCCTGACCGGCGGTGGCGCGCTGTTCGTGCTGCTCCTGCTGCTGTGGATCACCACGCGCTTCAACCGCGACCGCTGAGCCTTTTCAGCCGTTCGGAGCAGTTCGTAGCCGTCCCGGGGACCCCTGTCGGGCGGAGCCCGTCGACCGGGCCGGTAGGGTCTGCACGCATGGGAGAGCAGGACATGCCTACCGGTCCGGCGAGTGACACGGAGAGCGGCGCCGTCGGCGGCGCCGCGGGTGACGCGCTCGGCGGCCCGGTCACAGGCGGGGCGAGCCGGCTGACGACCGGTCCAGGGAACGGCCCCTCGAATCCGGGCAAGCGCCGCCTCGGCGTCATGGGCGGAACCTTCGACCCGATCCACCACGGGCACCTCGTGGCGGCCAGTGAGGTCGCCGCGCAGTTCCACCTCGACGAGGTGGTGTTCGTGCCGACCGGGCAGCCGTGGCAGAAGTCCGACCGCAAGGTCTCCCCGGCCGAGGACCGCTATCTGATGACGGTCATCGCCACCGCCGAGAACCCGCAGTTCTCGGTGAGCCGCATCGACATCGACCGCGGCGGCCCGACCTACACCACGGACACCCTGCGCGACCTGCGCGCCCTCAACCCCGACACCGACCTCTTCTTCATCACCGGTGCCGACGCGCTCGGTCAGATCCTCACCTGGCGGTACGCGGAGGAGCTGTTCTCCCTCGCGCACTTCATCGGTGTCACCCGGCCCGGTCACACCCTGACCGACCCGGGCCTGCCCGAGGGCGGCGTTTCGCTGGTCGAGGTTCCCGCGCTGGCCATCTCCTCCACAGACTGCCGTGCGAGAGTCGCCAAGGGCGACCCCGTCTGGTATCTGGTGCCGGACGGTGTGGTGCGCTACATCGACAAGCGTGAGCTGTACCGCGGCGAGTGAGGCGAGTAAGCCGAGAGGGGCACCGGTGAACGACCGATACGACGGATACGCGGGCGGCGACCAGTACGAGCTCGTCGGCTACGACGAGTTCGGGCAGCCTGTGTACCGGCAGGTGCCGCCCCAGCCGCCGCAGCAGGGCTATGACCCCTATGCGCAGCCGCAGCAGCCCCAGCAGCACCAGGGCTACGGCTACGACCCCTACGCGACCGGCACGGGGAGCTACGACACCGGTCAGCAGCAGCCCGTGTCCTCGTACGACACCGGTCAGCAGACCGCGGTCCCCGCCTACGACCCCTACGACCCGTACGGAGCCGGCGCGTCCGGTGCCGCCGGGACGACGTCGTACGACCCCTACGGGCAGACGGCGCAGTCGGCGCACACCGGGCAGGTGGGGCAGGCCGAGCAGACCGGGCAGACGGAGCAAGGCGGCCAGACGGGGCGGGGCAGGCAGCAGGGGCGGGGCGGACAGGCCGGCCAGTCCCGGACCGGGGCCGGCGCCGCGGGCACGAGCACCGGGCAGCAGCCGCGGGTCGCCGAGCAGACCGCCTACATCCCGCAGCAGGCGCGCCCCGCGGAGGAGAACGAGCCCCGGGCCGACCGGGACTACCGCACCGAGCAGTTCGCCTTCGTCGAGGAGCAGGAAGCCGAGTCCGAAGACGTCATCGACTGGCTGAACTTCACCGAGAACCGCACCGAGCGCCGTGAGGAGGCCAAGCGCCGCGCCCGCAGCAGGATCGTCGCCCTGGCCGTGGTGCTCGCCCTGGTCGTGGTCGGCGGCGTCGGCTACCTCTGGTACGCGGGGAAGCTGCCCGGTACCTCCTCCGGCGGCAAGTCCGCCGCGACAACGGCCACGGGCGCCCAGAACCGCGATGTGATCGTCGTCCACCTGCACAACACGAAGGGCGGCGGCACCTCCACGGCGCTGCTCGTCGACAACACCACCACCAAGCAGGGCACCACCGTCCTGCTGCCCAACTCCCTTGCCCTGACGGACGACAGCGGCTCGACGACCACGCTCGCCAAGTCCGTCGGCGACGACGGCTCCTCCGGGACCCGGGACGCGATCGACACGGTCCTCGGGACCGACATCCAGGGCACCTGGCGCCTCGACACCCCCTATCTCAACAACCTTGTCGACCTCGTCGGCAACATCGACCTCACCACCAACGCCGATGTGCCGGACCCCGATGCGAAGAAGAAGGGCGAGGCGCCCCTCGTGAAGAAGGGCGAGAACCAGACCCTCAGCGGCAAGATGGCCGTCGCCTACGCCACCTACCGAGCCTCCGGCGAAGCCCAGAACGCGCAGTTGGAGCGGTTCGGGCAGGTCATGCAGAGCGTGCTGCGCAAGTTGTCCTCGGACAAGCAGGCCGCGACCACCACCGTGCAGACCCTGGCGCAGATCCTCGACCCCTCCCTGACCGACCAGGACCTCGGCGCCTTCCTCGCCAAGCTCGCCGACCTCGCCAAGGGCGGCGACTACAAGACGGCACTGCTGCCCGTGCAGCAGGACGGCACCCTGAGCGAGAGCGCCACCAACAGCGTGGTCAAGAACGTGCTCGGAGGCACCGCCAAGAGCCCCGACGCCGACGCCGCCGTCCGCGTCGGCATCAAGAACGCCACCGGGAACAAGGACGCCACCGAGAAGGCCCGCGTCGTGCTGGTCAACGGCGGCTACACCTTCCTGGACTCCGGCACCGCCGCCACCGCCCAGAGCGTGTCCCAGATCACGTACACCGACGCCGCCAAGAAGAACGACGCCATCGAGGTCGCGAAGACCCTCGGCCTGCCCACCAGCACCGTGAAGAAGGGCAGCGGCTCGTCCAACGCCGACGTCTCGGTGGTCCTCGGCCAGGACTTCAAGGTGACCACCTCCACCGGGTGATCACGGTGGCCACTCCACCGGGCGATCGCGAGGAGTGGTCACACGTGAACACTCCGAAGCGGTAGGCGCCACGTTCCGGGGCTCCCGGGACGTGGCCCCGGAAACGCGTGGGGTGCCGTCGGCGGTCCGTGAGACCCTTGAGTCATTACTGACCGCCGACGGAAAGCCGCGTAGTGACCGCCACGGACCGCTCCATCGAGCTCATCACCACCGCCGCACAGGCGGCCGCAGACAAGCTCGCGCACGACATCATCGCCTACGACGTCAGCGACGTTCTCTCGATCACCGACGCCTTCCTGCTGGCGTCCGCACCCAACGACCGCCAGGTCAAGTCGATCGTCGACGAGATCGAGGAGCGGCTGAACAAGGAGCTCGGCGCCAAGCCGGTGCGCCGCGAGGGCGACCGCGAGGCCCGCTGGGTGCTGCTCGACTACGTCGACATCGTGGTGCACGTGCAGCACAGCGAGGAGCGCGTCTTCTACGCCCTGGAGCGGCTGTGGAAGGACTGCCCGGAGCTGGACCTGCCCGCCGACGCCAAGGCCACCCGCGGCAAGGCCGCCGAGCACGCCAAGCTGCAGGCCGAGGAGGACTCCGCCGAACTCGGGGAGCTGCGGTGACCGCGGCGGGTGCCGAGCCGGGGAGGGCACCGGCCACGGGCGGCGCCCAGGCGGGGCGGCAGCCGACCGTCGCCGGTGTCGAGGCCGGGGAGAAGCCCGGCCGGGGCCGCCGCGTCATCCTGTGGCGGCACGGCCAGACCTCCTGGAACGTGGACCGCCGCTTCCAGGGCACCACGGACGTCGAGCTCACCGAGACGGGCATCGGGCAGGCCCGCCGCGCCGCCCGGCTGCTCGCCTCGCTGAAGCCCGACGCGATCGTCGCCTCGGACCTTCAGCGCGCCGCGAACACGGCCGCCGAGCTGTCCGCTCTCACCGACATCGACGTCGTCCACGACGAGGGCCTGCGCGAGACCTACGCGGGCGTCTGGCAGGGGCTGACGCACGAGGAGATCATCGCCCGGTACGGCGACGAGTACGCCGCCTGGAAGCGCGGTGAGCCGGTGCGCCGCGGCGGTGGCGAACTGGAGACCGAGGTCGCCGACCGCGCGGCCCCCGTGGTGCTGAGCCACGCCGACAAGCTCCCCGAGGACGGCACCCTCGTGGTGGTCAGCCACGGCGGCACGATCCGCACCACCATCGGGCGCCTGCTCGGCCTGGAGCCCCGGCACTGGGAGAGTCTCGGTGGCCTCTCCAACTGCTGCTGGTCCGTCCTCGGAGAGGGCGCGAGGGGCTGGCGACTGCTCGAGCACAACGCCGGCACACTGCCGGAGCCGGTGCTCGGCGACGACGACTGAGCGGCCCTCTGTCCGGTCCCGGGGGCCGGGCGGGACCGGATTTCACTTTCTGGCAGGTCGCAGGCTAAAGTTCTTCTTGTTCGCCCCGCCGGGCGGGAAGAACGCAAGGGGCTATAGCTCAGTTGGTAGAGCGCCTGCATGGCATGCAGGAGGTCAGGAGTTCAATTCTCCTTAGCTCCACAGATCAACTCTCTTGAGTTGTCAAAGATCAGTACAGATCAGTGATGAGAATCCCGTTCCTTTCGAGGAGCGGGATTTCTTCATGTACCCCAAGATGCCGGTGACATGGACGACATCGGTCCCAGGGACTCCGTGGCCGCCGCGAGTGACGGTGGCCACAACCTCTCCCGCCGCTCCCGCAGAATCGCCAGCGCCTTGCGCGCCTTCTCGTCGTCCGGGGTGTAGGCGACGATCCGGCACTCCGGCATCCCGTCGATGGACAGCGACACCGAGGTCATCCGCAGCTCGCCCACCGCCTCATGGCGGAACGTCTTCACACGCGGTCCCGGCGGGAGGACGTCCCCGCCCGCCCACAGCTCGGCGAAGCGCGGGCTGGCGGCCGACAGCCTGCGTATGTAGTCCTCCCAGGCGGGCTCGCCGACATGTCTGCCGTACGCGGAGCGCAGCGTCGCCACCATCAACGGCAGTTCGCTGTCCCGGAACACCACGGGGCAGCCGGGCTCGGGCACGGTGAACAAGGTCCACAGCACGTTGGGAACGCCGATGTCGAGCGTCTGCGGCACGAAGAACAGGTCACGGTAAGGGGGGTTGGCGGCGAGGATGTCGTACCGCGAGTTGTAGACCGCCGCGGGGCGCGGATCGAGGGCGTCGATGATGCCCTGGATCTCGGCGCCCACGGTGTGCGCGGGGAGCTCCGGCTCTGCCGCGTAGGGCACTTCGGCCAAGTGATACAGATGCTCCCGCTCGGTCTGGTCCAGGCGCAGGGTGCGCGCCACCGCGTCCAGGACCTGAGGAGAGGCGTTGATGGGGCGGCCCTGCTCCAGCCATGTGTACCAGGTCACACCGACTCCGGAAAGCTGTGCGACCTCCTCGCGGCGCAGCCCTGGTGTACGGCGCCGGAAGCCCGGAGGCATTCCCACGTCGGCGGGTGTCACCCGCGCCCGCCGGCCGCGCAAGAAGGTGGCCAGCTCCGGCCTGCGACGCTGTGTCGTGTTCATCGGCTTCACTTCCCCCGTCTTTCATCGTCCGTGCCGAACCCGTCCGCTGCCAGGTGCTGTCAGTACCAGCATCGGCGGGCTCTCGTCACCCGTATCCGGCCGCCGCCAGGCTCGGAGCCATGACGACGACGACCCCCGGGGGCACAGGTCCCGCAGCGGATTCACGTCCTGCGACCAGTAAAGCCCCCGGCACTGACAATCGCCCCGGCCGACTGCTCGCGGTCGTGCTCACAGCCCAGTTCATGGCACTGCTCGACGTCTTCATCGTGAACGTCGCCGTGCCCACGATCGGTTCCGAACTCCACGCGTCCGGCGCGGGACTGCAGTTGGTGGTCGCCGGATACTCCATCGCGTACGCCGTACTGCTGATCACCGGCGCGCGCCTCGGCGACCTGCTCGGCCACCGCCGCGTCCACCTCGCCGGGCTCGGGCTGTTCACGGCCGCCTCGCTGGCCTGTGGACTGGCGCGGGGAACCGGGGAGTTGATCGCCTTCCGGCTGGTGCAGGGCGCGGGTGCGGCCGTGATGATCCCGCAGGTGCTCAGCCTGATCCAGCGCCACTTCACCGGCGAGGCCCGGGCCCGTGCCCTCGGCGCGTACTCCGCCGTCCTCGCGACCGGCGCCGCGGCCGGACAGGTGCTGGGCGGTGTACTGGTCAGCGCCGACCTGTTCGGCACCGGCTGGCGGCCGGTCTTCCTGGTCAACGTGCCCGTGGGCCTCGTGCTCGTGGCCGTCGGCCGCCGCGTCCTGCCCCGGGACGAGGCGGGAGCCGTCGAGCGCTCACGCGGCCTCGACCTGCCGGGCCTCGTCCTGCTCGCCGCCGCCGTGTCACTGTTCACCGTGCCGCTCGTGCTCGGCCAGCAGGAGGGCTGGCCGCTGTGGTCCTGGCTGTCGCTCGGCGCGGCCGCGGTCTCCTTCACCCTTTTCTGTCTGTACGAGTCCCGGCTCTCCCGGCGCGGAGGGGCGCCACTGATCGCGCCCCGGGTGCTGCGCCACCCCGGCATGAGCCTCGCGGTCTTCCGCCTGCTCGCGGTGATGGCGGTCAACGCGGGCTTCCTGTTCGTGCTCACTCTGCACGTTCAGGGCGGCCTCGGGTACAGCGCGCTGCGCGCCGGTCTCACCTTCGCGCCGACCGCGGTGGTCTTCGGCCTGGTCGGTCTGACCTGGCGCAACTGGCCGGCCGCCCTGCTGCGTGTCCTGATCCCGGTCGGCTTCGCGATCGCGGCTGCTTCCGTGGCCGGCGTCGGAGCCGTGCTGAAGGGCGGGGGCGACGGCGGTCCCTGGCTGTATGTGGCGTTCGCGGGGGTGGGGACCGGTCTCGCGCTGGGCTTCAGCCCCACGCTGACCAGGGCTCTGGCCACGGTGCGGCCCGAGGACGCGGCGGACGCCAGCGGACTGCTCGCGACGGTCACCCAGCTCGGTCAGCTGATCGGTGTCGCGGCCTTCGGCACACTCTTCTTGAACCGGCTTGAGTCACTTGGGGCTCCCAGGGCGTATACCTCTGCGGACGCGCTCCTCGTGTGCACGTATGCGCTGGCCGCGACGGCCACGTCGGGTGCCGTGTCCGGACTGGTACGAAGGCGTCGCTGACCGTATTGCTCCGGCCGTGGCAGAATCAAACGGCCGGAAGGGGGCGCGGCCCGACGGGAGGGAGAAGCGATGCCTGCGAGCATCCTCGAGGAGGTCGACGATCTCCTCGATGTGGCACAGACACGTAGAAGAGCCACTCTCCTCGACTGCCCTTCCTGCGGATCGGTCCACGTCGCCCAGGTCCTCGGCGACAACGGCGGGATCTCCTACGTGTGCACGGCCTGCGGCCACAGCTGGAGCTGATCGATGGGTGCACACAGGCGGAAGTGCGATTGGTGCGGCAGTGGTACGCCGATCGTCCGCGACATGGAGCCGGTCAACCACGACTACCAGTACTGGTGCGAGGAGTGCGCTCGGGCGCTGATCATAAAAGGCGACCCGATCGAGACGTACCGCGAGCTGGAGGGCGAGCCGATCTACGGCCGGCTCCTCGACGAGCACTGCACGCTCAAACGGTTCTATTCGTTCGCCACAGCCTGACCCCGATCAGGGTCAGGAAGACGAGACCGGCTCCTTCGTAGAGAGCCGACAACGTCAACTGGGCGCCCGTCTGGTGCAGTTCGAGCCGTCCCGGGCCGTGTGGCACCCACCACAGCGCGTACGAGCAGAAGACCAGCGCCGTACCGACGGCGGCCGCCCGGCCGCGCGTGCCGAGGATCAGCACCATCGGCACGCACCACACCCAGTGGTGCGACCAGGACACCGGGCTGATCAACAGCGCCGTGACCGCGCAGGCGGCCACCGCCCAGGCGCGCCGTCCGCGCAGCTCCGCCGCCACGGCGAACGCGAGGCCCAGGGAGCCGGCCACGGCCGCCGAGGCGATCCACCAGAGGCCCGGTCGCGCGGTGTGCAGCAGCCGGGCCAGCACCCCGCGCAGCGACTGGTTCGCGGTGTCCTCGACGAGCCCGACCCGGCCCGTCTCGAAGACCATGCGCCCCCAGAAGTGCCATGAGTCGTACGGCAGCACGGAGGCCGCCAGCAGTGTCGCCCCGGCGAACGCGACCGCCGCCCCGCGCGCGTGCCGCAGCCAGGGACCTCCGGGGCCCTGGCGCGCGCGGGCCACGACGCCGGTGACCAGCAGGAACACCGCGAAGAGTGCCGGAGTCAGCTTGATCGCCGCCGCGAGTCCGATGCCCACCCCGGCCCAGCGGTGCCAGGGCCGCCGTGTCAGGTCCCACAGCACCAGCACACCGAGCAGCAGATTGATCTGCCCGTACCGCACGGTCGTCCACACCGGCTCGCACCAGACGGCCACCGCGGACGCCCACCAGACGCCCTCTACGCGCGCGTGGTCGACGAGCCGCAGCGAGAAGGCCACGAACACCACAAGAAGGGCCAGGTTCCCTGCCGTCGCCACGGTCCGCATGGTCGACGTGTCCAGCAGCGTCAGCGGTGTGAACAGCAACGCGGCGAACGGCGGGTAGGTGGTCGGCAGATGGGCCTCGGTCGTACGCAGCGCGTAGAGGTCACCGCCCGCGCGGACGGTCTCGCCCTCCGCCCGGTACACCATCAGATCGATCATCGACACGTGCGCGGCCCGCTGCGCCCACCAGAAGACGGCGAAGGACAACAGGCACGCCCCCAGGGCGACGGGCGCACGGCGGCGGACACGGGGGAGCGCGATCACGGTCACGAAGGCCGACACTATCCCTCATGTCCGTATTGTCCGCACGGCGCCTAATCGATTTGGTGGTGCACGGGGAGGACCGTGTAATGTTGGCGTCGCCGCCGGGGAAACCGGGCGACACGGTGGATATGCGGTTTCGCCGCATGGCCGCGAGGGGCTATAGCTCAGTTGGTAGAGCGCCTGCATGGCATGCAGGAGGTCAGGAGTTCAATTCTCCTTAGCTCCACAAAGATTGAAGGCGGGTCACCCGATCAGGGCGACCCGCCTTCGTCGTTGTTCAGCGGCCGCTGCCGAGGGCCCGACGGCCACGGCGCTGCGAGAGGACCGGCAGGTTGTTGCGTGCCGGGGCGGAGGACCGGGTGTCCTCCTCGATGCGCAGCGCGAGCGCCGGGCAGCGCCGTACGGCCCGCAGCGCCTTCGCCTCCGCGTACCGGGGCACCTGGGCCTGCGCGACGGTGGGGAAGCCGTCGGCGCCCAGTTCGAAGACCTCGGGGAGGATGTCCGCGCACAGGCCGTGTCCGCGGCACAGGGTCCAGTCGACGTAGATCTTCTGGCGGCTGGGGCCCGCCTCCTCGACCGCCTGGCCGCCCGGGATGCCGGTGGGGAGCTGACCGCCCTCGAAGAGCGGCAGAACGCCCTCCACGGGCCTTCCGCAGCCATTGCCGAGGACATGGGCGGCCAGGTCGTCCGTGAACGCTTTGATGGTCGACTCGATGAACATCGCCGAGCCGTCCGGGTGCGAGCAGGCGCCGCGTCGCTTCACGGCCTTGGCGACCTGCTTCACGGCCTCCAGGGCGGCCGGTCCGCCGCCGTTGAGGATGTCCTCCAGGCCGCGCGCCGCGGCGGGCAGGCCGAGGTAGCAGGGACCGCACTGTCCCGCGCTCTCCTCGGCCAGCCACTGGGCCACCCGGAGCGACTCGCCCAGCGGGCACGTCTCCTGGGTGATCGGGAGGATCGCGCCGGCGCCGAGCGCGCCGCCCACCGCGTCCAGGGAGTTGCGCGAGACGATCGCCTCGTTGACCGTCGCGGCGTCCAGCCACTTGCCGTGGTAGCCGCCGGTCAGTACACCCTGGGGCATCGGCGGGGCGCCGGCCAGCTGGAGCACATAGCGCAGCGGCACGCCGGTGGGTACCTCGATCACCATGGGGCGGGCGACCGCGCCGGAGATGGTGAGCATGACGGTGCCGGGCTCGTCGTACAGACCGGTGTTGCGGTAGCGGTCGGGGCCGATACGGGCGGCGATGGCCAGCTGCGCGTACGTCTCGGCGTTCGACAGCAGGGTGGGCGCGCCGCCGACGCCGCTCTGCGACGCGCTGATCTTGCGGCCCGGCGGGACGGCCGGGCCGCCGTCGATGGAACGGATGAGCGAAGCGGCCGCTCCGGTCACCATGCGCACCGGATTGCGCTGCACGCGCGCGCGCAGCGGCGATCCGCGCCGGTCGCTGAGGCCGCGCTCGGCCAGCGCGGCCTCCATGGACCGCTGGGTCGACTCGCGGGTCACCCCGATGACCAGGGTGCGGGCGCCCATGGCCTCCGCGGCGAGCAGGGCGCCGTCCAGGATGAGGTGCGGGGCACGGTTGATGAGCACCGTGTCCTTGCGGCAGGCGGGTTCGTCCTCGCTTCCATTGACGACCACGACGGGTCGGATGCCCTTGCTGATGGCCGACTCGGCGACCGAGCGCAGTTTCTTGGCGAAGGGGAAGCCCGCGCCGCCGCGGCCCTTCAGGCCGATGGCCTCGGCGAGGCCCGCGAGCTGTTCACCGCCCATCGGCTCGAGCGGCCCGTGCACCTTGAGGTGCATGGGCAGATCGAGCCGTTCAACCAGGTCGAAGCCCGACGTGAGCTGCGGAAGTCCGACGACGCGGACCTCCGGGACGTCGGGCAGGGCCTCGTTCACTTAAAGCCTCCGGAAGGGGCGTTCCATGGTTCACCGGAGCCAGGAGCGTCGAAGGCGCCCGGCAGTACGTCAGGCGTGGGACCGCTGCCGTACGTGTCGTTGGTGTTGTACGTACCGAAGGCGGGGTTCGACTCACCGTTGTTGTACACATCACTCGTGCCGTACGCGGCAGTCGCCGAATTGTCGTAGACGGGGATGTTGTATCCCGTGTCGGCGAGCGGGTCGTACGCGGAGCGGGGCGCCTCGCCGACCGGCGGCGGCGAGGGGACGGGCCAGCTGCCCGACGTGCTGCCACCGCTGTCGGCGCGGGGGAACGTCTCCGTCGGCTGCATGTTCATGGGCATCTGGATGCGCTCGGTCGGGGAGGCGCCGGGGGGGGTCGCGCCGGGCGTGCCCGAGACGGCCCGGTAGGCGGCCGCGAAGCCGGACGTCGTGTCCGCGGCGGCGGGGTCGGCCGGGGTCTGGTAGAGCGACTGCTCGGGGGACTGTGTGCGCTGCGGGGGTACGAAGGGGTCGCCCGAGGACTGCTGTGCGGGGCGCGGGGCGAAGCCCTGAAGGGAGTTCTCCGCCAGGGCGGCACGGGAGGCCGTCAGGTCCTCACGGGCGGAGCGGCCACCGGCACCGCCGCCCTCGCCGAGGATCGCCAGGATCCGGTCGGCGACCTTGCGCTTGAAGGAGTGGGGGGCCGCACGCAGGGCGAGGGCCGCGCCGACCCCGACCAGGCACAGCTCGTACGACACCATGAAGAACGGCTTCGCCGCCCGTCCCGCGTAGAGACCATGGATCAGCGCCGCGCACAGGGCCGGGTAGGCCAGCATGTGCATCGCACGCCAGCGCGCCGCGACCGGTGCCGGGGCGGCGAACTGATTGCGCAGTGCGCCGGTGATGCCCACGAAGATCATGAGCAGCCCGGCCAGGGAGCCGAGGCCGATGAGTCCGGCGCTGCCCTTGACGCCCAGGCTGAAGGGGATCAGCGCGGCGATCAGGACGGTGTGGTCCAGCGCCAGTTTGATGGTGATGTGCACCAAGAGGAACGCGATCGAGCCGACGGCCGTCACGCGGTGGATGCCCTGTGCCACGATCCGCTGACGCGTGTTGAGGATGAGCCGGTCCTGGGCGATGAGGCCCCAGATGACCGAACACGTCAGGGAGACGAGCGACAGGACGCCCGCACCGAAGTTGAGGAAGTCCTGGAGTTGGTTGCCTCCGGCCAGCACGACCACGGGTATGAGTAGCAGGACGGCAGCCGTCGCCACCCCGTAGGCCGAGCGGCCCGGTCGGGGAAGCGTGCTGCCACTGCGACGAGGGTTCATAGGGGGTTACTCCCAACGGTTCGGGGAAGCGGTCCCGAAGCCGAACTCTAAGTCGAGCCATACCGATGGGTACGAGGTTTGAGTTATTGCGTTGTTACCAAAGAGCTTCCAGGTCTTTGTGTTGTCCCCTTAGCGGCCGTTACGCGAAGTAATATTTGAATATTGTTCAGTTTTTTTGGCGTGATTGTGACGAGGGGCACGGCGTGTCGAGCGCCGCCGGAAGCTCGTCGCGGCGCGCGCGGGGGCTGCGGTACCCTGACGCCATGCGTGCCGTACGCCTTCTGCTTAGCGAGCCGCGCTGATCAGTCCCGGCCACTGACGACTCGTGGTCGGAATCGGCGCGGCGTCCCCTCCTGTGCGAGGGGATTTTTCATTTCTAAGCCGCTGGCAGAGACGATCGATGGAGCTTTGAGGATCATGAGCGAGACGAACCCCGCTGCCGCCTCCGAGGTGGCAGCGCCGCACCGCTACACGGCCGCGATGGCCGCTGAGATCGAGGCACGCTGGCAGGACTTCTGGGACGCCGAGGGCACGTACGAGGCGCCGAACCCCAGCGGTGACCTGGCGGGCGACCCGGAGCTGGCCGCCAAGCCCAAGAAGTTCGTCATGGACATGTTCCCGTACCCCTCGGGCGCGGGTCTGCACGTCGGCCACCCCCTGGGCTACATCGCCACCGATGTGTTCGCCCGGTTCCAGCGCATGACGGGCCACAACGTCCTGCACACCCTGGGCTTCGACGCCTTCGGTCTGCCCGCCGAGCAGTACGCCGTGCAGACGGGCACCCACCCGCGCGTGTCCACCGAGGCCAACATCGAGAACATGAAGGCTCAGCTGCGCGCGCTGGGCCTGGGTCACGACAAGCGCCGGTCGTTCGCCACGATCGACCCGGAGTACTACAAGTGGACCCAGTGGATCTTCCTGCAGATCTTCAACTCCTGGTACGACGACGAGGCGGACAAGGCCCGCCCGATCTCCGCGCTGATCGCCCAGTTCGAGAGCGGCGAGCGCGCCGTGCCGAGCGTTGACGGCGCCACGCGCGCGTGGAACGAGCTGACCGCCACCGAACGCGCCGACGTCCTGAGCGAGTACCGGCTGGCGTACGCCTCCGACGCGCCCGTCAACTGGTGCCCCGGGCTGGGCACGGTGCTGGCCAACGAGGAGGTCACCGCCGACGGCCGCTCCGAGCGCGGGAACTTCCCCGTCTTCAAGGCCAAGCTGCGCCAGTGGAACATGCGCATCACCGCGTACGCCGACCGGCTGCTGGACGACCTGGAGGCGCTGGACTGGCCCGAGGCCATCAAGCTGCAGCAGCGCAACTGGATCGGCCGCTCCGAGGGCGCCCGTGTCGACTTCCCGATCGACGGCGAAGCCATCACGATCTTCACCACCCGCCAGGACACGCTGTTCGGCGCCACCTACATGGTGCTGGCGCCCGAGCATCCGCTGGTCGACAAGTTCGTCCCCGAAACTTGGCCCGAGGGCACCCACGAGGTGTGGACCGGCGGTCACGCGACGCCGGCCGAGGCCGTCGCCGCGTACCGCGCCCAGGCCGCCTCGAAGTCCGACGTCGAGCGCCAGGCCGAGGCCAAGGACAAGACCGGCGTCTTCACCGGCGCGTACGCGACCAACCCGGTCAGCGGCGAGCGGATCCCCGTCTTCATCGCCGACTACGTGCTGATGGGCTACGGCACCGGCGCGATCATGGCCGTCCCCGCGCACGACACCCGCGACTTCGCGTTCGCGCGCGCCTTCGAGCTGCCGATGCGCTGCGTCGTCGAGCCCTCCGACGACCGCGGTACGGACGCCTCGACCTGGGACGACGCCTTCGCCTCGTACGACGCGAAGATCGTGAACTCCGCCGGTGACGAGGTCTCCCTGGACGGCCTGGGCGTCGTCGACGCCAAGGCGCGCATCACCGAGTGGCTGGCGCGCAAGGGCATCGGCGAGGGCACCGTCAACTTCCGTCTGCGCGACTGGCTGTTCAGCCGCCAGCGCTACTGGGGCGAGCCCTTCCCGATCGTCTACGACGAGGACGGCGTCGCACACTCGCTGCCCGAGTCGATGCTGCCCCTGGAGCTGCCGGAGGTCGAGGACTACTCGCCGCGCACCTTCGACCCGGACGACGCGAACACGTCCCCGGAGACGCCCCTGTCCCGCAACGAGGACTGGGTGAACGTCACCCTGGACCTGGGTGACGGCCGCGGCCCGCGGAAGTACCGCCGCGAGACCAACACCATGCCCAACTGGGCCGGTTCCTGCTGGTACGAGCTGCGCTACCTGGACCCGCACAACGACCAGAAGCTGGTCGATCCGGCCATCGAGCAGTACTGGATGGGCCCGCGCGAGGGCCAGCCGCACGGTGGCGTCGACCTGTACGTCGGCGGCGCCGAGCACGCCGTGCTGCACCTGCTGTACGCGCGCTTCTGGTCGAAGGTGCTGTACGACCTGGGGTATGTCTCCTCGGCGGAGCCGTTCCACAAGCTGTTCAACCAGGGCATGATCCAGGCCTTCGTGTACCGCGACAGTCGTGGCATCGCGGTGGCCGCCGCCGAGGTGGAGGAGCGCGACGGCGCGTACTACTACCAGGGCGAGAAGGTCTCCCGGCTGCTGGGCAAGATGGGCAAGTCCCTGAAGAACGCGGTCACTCCGGACGAGATCTGCGCCGAGTACGGCGCGGACACCCTGCGTCTGTACGAGATGGCGATGGGCCCCCTGGACGTGTCGCGGCCGTGGGACACGCGCGCGGTGGTGGGCCAGTACCGCCTGCTGCAGCGGCTGTGGCGCAACGTCGTCGACGAGACCACGGGCGAGGTCACGGTCGTCGACACCCCGGCCGACGAGGACACCCTGAGGGCGCTGCACAAGGCGATCGACGGCGTGCGCCAGGACCTGGAGGGCCTGCGCTTCAACACCGCCATCGCCAAGGTCACCGAGCTGAACAACCACCTGACCAAGGCCGGCGGCCCCGTGTCGCGTACGGTCGCCGAGGCCCTGGTGCTGCTGGTCGCGCCGCTGGCCCCGCACATCGCCGAGGAGCTGTGGCGCAAGCTGGGCCACACCGACTCGGTCGTCCACCAGGACTTCCCGGTGGCCGACCCGGCGTACGTCGTGGACGAGGCCGTGACCTGCGTCGTGCAGATCAAGGGCAAGGTCAAGGCGCGCCTGGAGGTCTCCCCGTCGATCTCGGACGCGGAGCTGGAGAAGATCGCGCTGGCCGACGAGAAGGTCGTCGCCGCGCTGGACGGCGCGGGCATCCGCAAGGTGATCGTGCGGGCGCCGAAGCTGGTGAACATCGTCACGGCGTAGCCGCTTGTCCCGGTCCGGCACGGATGGGTGGCTTGGCTAGGGGTAGTCCCCTACGGGCAGGTTCGGGGTTCTTCCGGAACTCCGGACCTGCCCGTTGCGTTTACCGTTGAAGAGCGACGCGGCGGTTGCCGCGACCGTCCGGAGGAGGAGCGTGGTGGAAGCCGTGATCACAGTAATCGCCCTGCTCTTCCTGCTGTTCGTGGTGCTGGGCGCATACGCCACGGTGAAGGTGATCGGCGCCGCCAAGCGCGGTGTGGACCGCACGATCTCCCAGGCCCGCCGCACGGTCGAGGACACCACCCTGCGCGCCAGGACCCTCGCCCAGCCGGGCCCGGCGGGCGAGATCGCCCAGCTGAGGCTGACGCTGCGCACCTCGATGCGGGCCACGCAGGACGCGCTGCACTCGGGCGTGAGCGAGGACGAGTCCCTGAAGGAATCCCTGGGACTGTTCGAGCGGCTCAGTGTGCACGGGCGCGAGCTGGACGACGAGCTGAGGCGCCTGGAGAGCGAACCGGACAAGAGGACGCTCTCCACCCGGCTGCCCGAGCTGCGCGAGCGCACCGAGCGGATCACGCAGTCCGCCGACTCACTGCGCTGGGCCGCACGCGACCGGGCCCGCCGGTTCGCCGCCGACGACCTGGACTCGCTGAGTGACCAGATCGACGTCGAGGCGGGCGCCCTGCGGCACTGGACGACCGAGCCGAGGCCCACGGCCTCCTGGCCCGAGGCTCCGGCCCCGGACACGGCCACGTCCGGCGGCCAGACCTGGCCGGAGCCCCCGCGGTCCCGCCCGGCAAACGAGCCGCCGCGCTCCGCCATCGCCCCACCGGGACAGCGGCCCGCCTACCCTTGGCAGAAGAAACCCCGTCCCGAGAGCACGACTTGACCTGACCTAGACCGCAGGTGAAAGGGGGCGGGCTGCCGTCCGCGCCCCCCGGCAGGTAACCTCCAGCTCATGTCCCGCCATGTCGCGATCGTCACCGATTCAACGGCCTACTTGCCGCCCCGGACGATGGAGCGCCACGGCATCACCGCGGTGCCCCTGACTGTGGTTCTCGGCGACCAGGCGCTCGAAGAGGGCACCGAGATCTCGGCCCGCTCCCTGGCGCAGGCACTCCAGAAGCGGCGCCCCGTCACCACATCCCGGCCCAGCCCCGAGGTCTTCGCCTCGGTCTACCGCAGGGTCGCCGAGTCCGGCGCGACCGACATCGTCTCGCTCCATCTGTCCGCCGAGATCTCCGGCACGTACGACGCCGCCGTCCTCGCGTCCCGTGAGGCCCCGGTCCCCGTGCGGGTGGTGGACACCGGGATGGTCGCGATGGCCCTCGGGTTCTGCGCGCTGGCCGCGGCCGAGTCCGCGGAGGCGGGGGGCACCGTCGACGAGGCGGTCACGGCCGCGGAGAAGCGGGCCGCCGGCACCTCCACGTACTTCTACGTCGACACCCTCGACTATCTGCGCCGCGGTGGCCGGATCGGCGCCGCGCAGGCGCTGTTGGGCTCCGCGCTCGCGGTGAAGCCGCTGCTGCAGCTCGACGGAGGGCGGATCGAACTCCTGGAGAAGGTACGGACGGCGTCCAAGGCGATCGCCCGGCTCGAGGAGATCGTGGCCGAACGCGCGGGCAGCGCCCAGGTCGACATCGCCGTCCACCACCTCGCCGCCCCCGAGCGGGCGTCCGCCCTCGCGGACCGTTTGCGGGCGCGGGTGCCGGGCGTGGTCGATCTGCATGTGAGTGAGGTCGGCGCGGTGATCGGGGCGCACACGGGCCCCGGACTGCTGGGGGCGGTCGTCTCGCCTCGGTGAGGCGGAGGAATTCGGTGGTGGCGGAGCGCGGGCGGCCGCGTCTGCCGGGACCACTGCGTCTGCTGCGTCTGCTGTGCCTGGGGTGACTCGTGTGGGTGACGGAGATATCCACAACTGGATAGTTTTCCCCTAGATTTGAGCAAGATCATCGCGAGGGTGGGGAGTTGCCCGATCCTCGACGCATGGCACTTCGATCACGCTCACGCACCGCCACACCGACCAGCGGTCCGGGCCGCGGCCCCGTCTCCGACGGCCGCACCCGCCACCGCCGCCACCACTCGCCAAGCCGCGCAGGTACAGGCGCAGGCGCAGGCGCAGGCGCAGGTACAGGTACACGTACAGGCACCGGCGCTGGCGCCCGTGTCCGACACCGCGATGCCTCGGCCGAGGCGCTCCGGCTGCGCGCGCAGGCGCTCTTCTCAGAAAGGCCCGGCACACGAGGGGAGTTGGGGAACGGGCCGCCGGGCGTGGACCGGGATGTGGGAGGCCCAAGGGGGAGCACCGCGGCAGGGGCCGGGTTCGCCGAGGTTCGGGGAAGCGGCGGCTCTTCGCACACCAGCGTCCTGGACCGTGCCGAACCGAGTCCGAGCCCGAGCCTGAGCGCGAGTCCAAGTGCGAGTGCGAGTCACCGTGCGGAGCGCGGCGCTTCCGCGCCCGGGGTATCGGCGGCATGGCGGGAGCGGGCCGGGCTTGCCGTGCGGGAACGGATGCCGCTGTGGCTTCAGTCGAGGTGCGGTCTGGAGCGCAGGAGTGTGACCGCACTCGGTGTGCTGCTCGTTGTCGCCGTCGTTTTCGCCGTGCAGCAGTTCTGGGGCGGTAGGACGCAGTCGGTGCGGGCTCCCGAGGTGGTGCGGGCAGTGGCGCCGTACGGCGGACAGAGCGGCGCGGTGGAGCGGAAGTCCACGGAGCCGGGAGGATCGGCCGGGGCGCCACCGAGCCCGGCCGGCTCGACCGACTCGACCGGGACCGCGATCGTGGTGGACGTCAGCGGCAAGGTGCGCAGTCCTGGGCTGCAACGACTACCGGCCGGCTCTCGGGTCGAGGACGCGCTGCGGGCCGTGGGCGGGGTGCGGCCGGGGGTGAACACCGAGGGGCTCAACCGGGCCCGCCTCCTGGTGGACGGCGAACAGATCGTGGTGGGTGCCCCCGCCTCCGTGGCCGGACCGGTCACGGGTGGCGGCTCCAGCGCCACCGGGACCGGCGGATCCGCTTCAGGAGCGGCTCCTTCGGCTCCGGTCTCCCTCAACACGGCCACCGTGGACCAGCTCGACACCCTGCCGGGCGTCGGTCCCGTCCTGGCACGGCACATCATCGACTACCGAACCCAGCACGGCGGCTTCCGCTCGGTCGACGAGCTCCGTGAGGTCAACGGAATCGGCGATCGCCGGTTCTCCGATCTGCAGAAACTCGTACGGCCATGAGCGGGCCCACCAGGTCCTCGCCGACTTCCGTGACCCCTTCACCCTCATCGCTCTCTTCGACCTCACCGCCCCACGCGGCCGCGGTCTCCGGGCCGACGGATGCCACGCGGAGCACCCGGCACTCCCGGAGCCGCCGAGCCGTGTACGCCGCCTCGGGAAAGCGGCTCGGCAGCGCGCACCCCCGGGAGGAAGGGCCGACGGATCTGCGGCTCGTGCCACCCGCGCTCGCGGTCTGGGTGACGGCGGCGGTGACAGTGGGCGCCCCGCCCGGACCGGTCACAGCCGTGGTGGTGGGCTGCCTGGTCGTGGCCGGTGCGTTGTTGGTGGTGGGTCGGATCAGGGTGCGCGGGGCGACGGCGTACGGCGCACTACGGTCCGGCGCGTGGCCGCGGGTCTCCGTCGTCGCCTCGCTGCTCTGTGTCGCGGCGGCCGCCGCCTCCGCGGGGCTGCACGGGGCGGATGTGCGCCGCGGCCCGATCCCCGCCCTGGCGCGGCAGTACGCCCAGGTGACCGCCGAAGTGGAGGTCACCTCCGACCCACGGCTGACCCGGCCCCGGATCAAGGGGGATCACGCGGCGCCCACGGCCGTACTGCTCGACGCGGAGGTCCGGCGTGTGACCCGGGCGGGCGGAGACGGGGCCGTGGTGACGACGCGTACGCCGGTGCTGGTGATCGTCGACGCGCGTTCGCCGAGGGGCTCGCCCCGGCTGCCAGGCGGGCGCTCGCCCTGGCTGTCGCTGCTGCCGTCCACACGGTTGCGGGTGCCCGCGAGGCTGGCTCCCGCGCTGTCGGACGGGGACCGGATCGCGGCCGTGCTGAGAGTGCGGGGGAGCGCGCCGCCGGAGGTGGTGGGCCCCCCGTCCGGGCCGCAGCGGTTCGCCGGCCGGTTGCGCGAGGGTCTGCGGCAGGCGACCGACGGGCTGGAGGCCGACGCGCGGGCGCTGCTGCCGGGGCTGGTCGTGGGGGACACCTCACGGGTCACACCCGAGCTGGACGACGCGTTCAAGGCGACGGATCTCACGCATCTGCTGGCTGTCAGCGGAGGCAACTTCACGATCCTGCTCGCCCTGTTCGTCGGACCGCCGGGTCTCGCCCAGCGCGCCGAGCGGCGTGGCCTCGCACCGAGGCTCGGCATCCCGCTGCGGGCCACCGCCCTGCTCGGTGGCGCGGTCACGCTCGGCTTCGTGATCGTGTGCCGACCGGACCCGAGCGTGCTGCGGGCCGCGGCCTGCGGATCGATCGCGCTGCTCGCCCTCGCGACCGGCCGCCGCAGATCGCTGGTCCCCGCCCTGGCCACGGCCGTACTGCTGCTGGTGCTGTACGACCCCTGGCTGTCCCGGAGTTACGGCTTCCTGCTGTCCGTGCTGGCGACCGGCGCCCTGCTCACGCTCGCCCCGCGGTGGAGCGCGGCGCTCCAGAGACGTCGGATGCCGCCGCGCCTGGCCGAGGCTCTCGCCGCCGCAGGTGCCGCACAGGCCCTGTGCGCGCCGGTCGTCGCGGTTCTGTCGGCCCGGGTGAGTCTGGTGGCGGTGCCGTGCAATCTCCTCGCGGAGTTCGCCGTCGCGCCGGCCACGGTACTGGGGTTCGCGACGCTGGCGACGGCGACGCTGGCGCCGCCCGTGGCCAAGGGGCTGGCGTGGTGCGCGAGTTGGCCGGCTGGCTGGATCGCCGACATCGCCCGGACCGGCGCCGCGCTGCCCGGTGGGGGAGTGGACTGGCCTGCGAGCTGGCCGGGGGCGCTGCTGCTCGCCCTGGTCACGGCGGTCGTCGTGCTCGTCGGCCGACGGCTCCTGAGGCACCCTTGGTTGAGCGGGGCCTGTGTCGTGGTGTTCTTGCTGGCCGTGGTTCAGCCGGCCCCACTCACCAGGGTGATCACGGGATGGCCGCCGCCCGGCTGGCGGTTCGCGATGTGCGACGTGGGACAGGGTGATGCGACGGTGCTCGCGGCGGGTGAGGGGACCGCGGTGGTGGTGGACGCGGGACCCGATCCGGCGCTGGTCGACCGCTGTCTGACCACGCTCGGCATCACCCGGATCCCGCTCGTCGTACTGACGCACTTTCATGCCGACCATGTGGCGGGGCTGCCGGGGGTGCTGCGCGGGCGTGCGGTGGGGGCGATCGAGACGACGGGGTTCGCGGAGCCGCCGGACCAGGCCGAGTTCGTACGGAGGGAGGCGGCCGAACGGCATATCTCGGTGACGTCGGCCGTGGCGGGTGAACGGCAGCGCGTCGGAGGTCTCGACTGGCAGGTGCTGTGGCCGCCACCGAGCCCGGCACCCACTCCGGACGGGCCGAACGACGCCAGCGTCGCCCTCCTCGTACGGTCGGCGGGGCTGCGGCTGCTGTTGCTCGGCGACCTCGAACCACCGGCGCAGCAGGCGCTGCTGAGATCGCCCGCGGCCGGGGAGCTGGCGGCCGTGGACGTGCTCAAGGTCGCCCATCACGGCTCGGCCTATCAGGATCCGGAGCTCATACGGAGGGTGGCCCCGCGGCTCGCCCTGATCTCGTGCGGCCAGGACAACCCGTACGGGCATCCCGCGCCCGGCACGGTCGCGGCGCTGCGTGCCGGGGGTGCCGTGGTGCTGCGGACGGACAGGGACGGGGCGCTGGCCGTCGTCGGCGCGGGCGGCGGGCTGAGTGTGGCGAGAGACTGAGGTCATGAATTCCGCACAGGCCGATGCCTACCTCCGTCGGATCGGGGCCCATCACCCCGCGTGGCCCACCTCGGGTGTGCTGCGCGAGTTGCACCTGCGTCATCTGAAGGCGGTGCCGTTCGAGAACCTGTCGATCCATCTGGGTGAGGAGATCGTGCTGGAGGAGAAGCGCCTGCTGGACAAGGTGGTGGGCGCGCGCAGGGGTGGCTTCTGCTACGAACTGAACGGCGCGTTCGGGGCGTTGCTCGGGGCGCTGGGCTTCGACGTCACGTTGCTCGCGGGACGGACGTATGGGGAGGAGGGGCG
Source organism: Streptomyces sp. NBC_01450 (assembly GCF_036227505.1). NCBI lineage: Bacteria > Bacillati > Actinomycetota > Actinomycetes > Kitasatosporales > Streptomycetaceae > Streptomyces > Streptomyces sp. NBC_01450. Next base: position 7,489,717 of record NZ_CP109480.1, read on the forward strand.
GCTCGGGGTGCCGTACGACCATCTCGCGCTGCGGGTGCGGACGGTGGACGGGGGCGACTGGCTGGCGGACGTCGGGTTCGGGGCGCACAGCCACTATCCGCTGGCCTTCGGGGTGCGGGCCGAACAGGCGGATCCGGGCGGCACGTTCAGGGTGGTCGAGGCCGGGCCGGACGCGGCGGGGGTGCGGGGCGTCGGCGGGCGGCGGGAGGCCGAGGATCTGGACGTCATCAGGGACGGTGGTCCGCAGTACCGCCTGGAGGTGCGGCCGCGGGTGCTGGGGGACTTCGTCACCGGGGCCTGGTGGCACAGCACCTCGCCGAAGTCGCATTTCACGCGGTCGCTGGTCTGTTCGCGGGTGACGGACGACGGAGGGCGGATCACGCTCAGCGGTCGGAACCTGACGGCGACGGCGCCGGACGGGACGAAGGAGGTGTCCGAACTGGCCACGGACGAGGAGGTGCTGGCGCTCTACCGGGAGCGCTTCGGGGTTGAGTTGGGCCGGGTGCCGGAGGTGCGGAAGGACTGATTCCGGCTCTTTGGGAGAGCGGTCGGCCGGAGGGGTCAAATAGGGTTACTCGTGCGTAGTCCCAGCACATGTGCTGGATTCCCGTGATGTGGTCCCGAGTTGCCCCGAAAGCCGCACCAGTGGTCGAATGCATCTTCGACAACAGGTGCTTTCAAGTCGTGCGGGGTGTCGTGGATGATCGGCCGCTGGTGGGGAAACCGAACGGATCGGACGCAGCGGACGGGTCCTCTCGCCGCGGTGCAGACGCCGCCCAGTGCCGGGGTGCTGAGCTGCCGGGTGCTCGACCCGGTCAACGAGCCGGTGCCGCACGCGGAGTTCGCGGTCAGTGACGCCATGGGGCGCAAGGTGATGGGCGGGGGCACGGACCCGTTCGGGTCCTTCGTGGCGACGGTGCCGGCGGGTGAGTACCGGCTCGCGGTGTCGGCGGAGGGGTACACGCCCTACCGTGCGAACGCGGTGGTCGAGGAGAACGCGCTGGCCTCGCTCGGTGATGTGACGTTGCAGGTGGCCCAGCCACCGGTGTTGCCGCAGCCGGGCGACTGGGAGATCGAGCCGATGCACTCGTCGATCGGCTTCACCGCGCGGCACATCGGACTGGCCAGGATCCACGGGCGGTTCAACACGTTCGCGGGGGCGATACGGATCGACGAGGGCGTGGAGCGGTCGGCGATGCATGTGGTGATCGACGCCGCGTCCATCGACACCAACGTCAAGATGCGCGACGACCATCTGCGGTCCGCGGACTTCCTGGACGTGGCGCGCTTTCCGACGTTGGAGTTCTACAGCGAGCGGTTCGTGCACCGGGGCGGCAACCGCTGGGCGGTGACGGGGGCGCTGTCGCTGCATGGGGTGACGCGTACGGTGACGCTCGACACGCAGTACCTCGGGCTCGGCCACGGGATGGAGAGCGAGGTGCGGGCGGCCTGCCGGGCCACGACCGAGCTGCACCGGGACGACTTCACGGTGAGCTGGCAGACGATGCTCGCGCGCGGCATCGCGGTGGTCGGGCCGAGCATCAGGATCGAGCTGGACGTGCAGATCGTCCAGAAGAGCTGACCCCGGCGTCGGCGCTGTCCGGCGTGGCGGAAAATGTCCTCGTGAGCGATGTGAGACATGTGCTGGTACTGCCCGACCGTGATGCCGCGGAAGAGGCGGTGGAGGCGATCGGGGACCGGTTCGGGCTCGACGAGGAGCCGCAGCTCGTCAGGGACGCGCTGGCCGGTGAGGACGATGCCGAGGACGCGCAGTGGCTGGTGGTCCTGACGGATCCCGGGGAGCGGCTCGATCCGAAGGAGCTGGACGAGTTCGCGCGGGAGTGGGACGGCTGGCGCGAGGAGCCGTAGCGCTCCGCCGGGGGCGGGGAGTGCGGGTGGCTTGCCGAGGCGGGGAGCCGCGGGTGGTTCGGCGGCTCGGGGGTCCGGGGGGTGGGGTGGGGCTGGTCGCGCGGGTCCCCGTGCGGGACGCGTTGTCGGTCGGCGGCGGTGTCACGATCGCCAAAACCGCCTACGCGTATCAATGTCAGTGGCGCGTGGGATGCTTTCGGTGATGGCCAAGAAGACCGCTCAAGACGACCCTCTCGCCCCCGTCACGCTTGCCGTGGGCCAGGAGGACCTCCTGCTCGACCGTGCCGTGCAGGAGGTGGTGGCTGCCGCCAGGGCCGCCGACGCCGACACGGACGTACGAGACCTCGCTCCGGACCAGTTGCAGCCCGGCACGCTGGCCGAGCTCACGAGTCCCTCGCTCTTCTCCGAGCGCAAGGTCGTGGTCGTACGCAATGCGCAGGATCTGTCGGCCGACACCGTCAAGGACGTGAAGGCGTACCTGGACGCGCCGGCCGAGGAGATCACCCTGGTGCTGCTGCACGCCGGTGGGGCCAAGGGCAAGGGGCTGCTCGACGCGGCGCGCAAGGTGGGGGCGCGGGAGGTGGCGTGCCCCAAGATGACGAAGCCGGCGGACCGGCTGGCGTTCGTGCGCGGGGAGTTCCGGGCGCTCGGGAGATCGGCCACGCCCGAGGCGTGCCAGGCGCTGGTCGACTCGATCGGGAGTGATCTGCGGGAGCTGGCGTCCGCGGTGTCGCAGCTGACCGCGGATGTCGAGGGGACGATCGACGAGGCCATCGTCGGGCGGTACTACACCGGGCGGGCCGAGGCGTCGAGCTTCACCGTGGCCGACCGGGCCGTGGAGGGGCGGGCCGCGGAGGCGTTGGAGGCGTTGCGGTGGTCTCTGTCGACCGGCGTCGCGCCCGTCCTGATCACCAGTGCGTTGGCTCAGGGGGTGCGGGCGATCGGGAAGCTGTCCTCCGCGCGGGGCGGTCGGCCGGCCGATCTTGCCCGTGAGCTGGGGATGCCGCCGTGGAAGATCGATCGGGTGCGGCAGCAGATGCGGGGGTGGACGCCGGACGGGGTCGCGGTCGCCCTGCGGGCGGTCGCCGATGCCGATGCGGGGGTCAAGGGCGGGGGAGATGACCCTGAGTACGCGCTGGAGAAGGCGGTCGTGGCGATCGCTCGGGCGGCTCGGTCTCGTCGGGGCTAGCGCCCGGCTGGGCTGGGTCTGGGTGGGCTGAGTCTGGGTGGGCTGAGCCCGGGTTCTCTCGCCCCCGCCGCCCCTACCCGTCCCATCCCCGACCTGGGGGCTTCGCCCCCAGGCCCCCGGGGTGCGTTCTTCGGCCGCGGGCCGGTGGGGGCTGGTCGCGCAGTTCCCCGCGCCCCTCGGGCGGGGCTTCGCCCCGATTCCCGTTTGTCCGGTGGGGGCTTGCTCGCGCAGTTCCCCGCGCCCCTCGGGCGGGGCTTTGCCCACGCCAAAAGCCCCGTTCGTCCTCCTGGGGAAGGAGGGGAACGGGGCCTTTGGTTCACGATGGTGGATCCACGCCCGCGTGGCGAACGCAGGCCGCGCGTGGGTCCGGGGGTGCCGGGCAGGAGCGGAAGAGAGGGCCCGCTGGGTCCTTTCCGGCGGTCAAGTCAGGGGTTGAGCCCGATAGGGCCCAGCCGACTCAGCCCTTGAGGGAAGCGACCTTCGAAGCAAGCGCCGACTTCTTGTTGGCGGCCTGGTTCTTGTGGATGACGCCCTTCGAGACGGCCTTGTCGAGCTGGCGCGACGCAGCGCGCGTGTACTCGGTGGCCTTCTCGACGTCACCCGCGGCAGCGGCCTCGCGGGCCTTGCGGATCGCGGTCTTCAGGGAGGACTTGACCGACTTGTTGCGCAGCCGAGCCTTCTCGTTGGTCTTGATCCGCTTGATCTGGGACTTGATGTTCGCCACGAATGAGCCTTTACAGGTTCAGGCGCGCGAGACAGCACGTCTCGCTCGCCGTTTGATTTCCTTGGGGTGTGCCTCCTGCAGAGAGGGCACGAGACACAGCCACCCAGGCTACCAGTAGCCGCACGACCGGCCCAAACCGGTCGCAGCTCCCCACCCGTGGGACCATGGAGCCTACGTATCGATCCGACCCGAGGCGACAGGCGCCTCAAGAGACAGGACCCTGCGTGCCCGCGACCCCTAACAATGTGCCCGAGCCGAGCCGTACCGCCCCGGCTCTGATCCGCAATTTCTGCATCATCGCGCACATCGACCACGGCAAGTCCACGCTCGCCGACCGCATGCTCCAGCTGACCGGGGTGGTCGAGCAGCGGCAGATGCGTGCTCAGTACCTCGACCGCATGGACATCGAGCGCGAGCGCGGCATCACGATCAAGTCCCAGGCGGTCCGGCTGCCCTGGGCCCCGACGGAGGATCCGGGCAACACCCACATCCTCAACATGATCGACACCCCCGGGCACGTGGACTTCACGTACGAGGTGTCCCGGTCGCTGGCCGCCTGCGAGGGGACCGTTCTCCTCGTCGACGCCGCCCAGGGCATCGAGGCGCAGACCCTCGCCAACCTCTACCTGGCGATGGAGAACGACCTCAAGATCATCCCCGTACTCAACAAGATCGACCTGCCGGCCGCGCAGCCGGAGAAGTTCTCCGAGGAGCTCGCCAACCTCATCGGCTGTGACCCCGATGACGTGCTGAAGGTCTCCGCCAAGACGGGGCTGGGTGTCGAGGCCCTGCTCGACAAGGTGGTCGCCGAGATCCCCGCCCCGATCGGCGTCCAGGACGCCCCCGCTCGCGCGATGATCTTCGACTCCGTCTACGACTCCTACCGCGGTGTCGTGACGTATGTGCGTGTCATCGACGGGCAGCTCAACAAGCGTGAGCGGATCCGGATGATGTCCACCGGAGCGACCCATGAGCTGTTGGAGATCGGCGTCTCGTCCCCCGAGATGACGCCGGCCGACGGGCTGGGCGTCGGTGAGGTGGGCTACATCATCACCGGTGTGAAGGACGTCCGGCAGTCCAAGGTCGGTGACACCATCACCACCCTCAACAAGGGGGCGACCGAGGCGCTCGGCGGGTACAAGGACCCCAAGCCCATGGTCTTCTCCGGGCTCTATCCGCTGGACGGGTCCGACTACCCCGAGCTGCGTGACGCCCTCGACAAGCTGCAGCTCAACGATGCCGCGCTCGTCTACGAGCCGGAGACCTCCGCGGCGCTCGGCTTCGGTTTCCGCGTCGGTTTCCTCGGGCTGCTGCACCTCGACGTGATCCGGGAGCGGCTGGAGCGCGAGTTCGGGCTCGATCTCATCGCCACCGCGCCCAACGTGGTCTACCGCGTCCTCATGGAGGACGGGGCGGAGCACGTGGTCACCAACCCGAGCGAGTTCCCCGAGGGGAAGATCAGTGAGGTGTACGAGCCCGTCGTGCGCGCCACGATCCTCGCGCCCTCCGAGTTCATCGGCTCGATCATGGAGCTGTGCCAGACCCGGCGCGGCACCCTGCTCGGCATGGACTACCTGTCCGAGGACCGGGTCGAGATCCGGTACACGCTGCCGCTCGCCGAGATCGTCTTCGACTTCTTCGACCAGTTGAAGTCGAAGACGCGGGGTTACGCCTCGCTCGACTACGAGCCCACCGGTGAGCAGACCTCCAGCCTGGTCAAGGTCGACATCCTGCTGCACGGCGACAAGGTGGACGCCTTCTCGGCGATCACCCACAAGGACGCGGCGTACGCGTACGGTGTGCGGCTCGTCGCCAAGCTGCGCGAGCTGATCCCGCGGCAGGCCTTCGAGGTACCCATCCAGGCCGCCATCGGGTCGCGCGTCATCGCACGCGAGACCATCCGCGCCATCCGCAAGGACGTCCTCGCCAAGTGCTACGGCGGTGACATCTCCCGTAAGCGGAAGCTGCTGGAGAAGCAGAAGGAGGGCAAGAAGCGGATGAAGATGGTGGGCTCTGTGGAGGTTCCGCAAGAGGCCTTCATCGCCGTGCTGTCCAGCGACGACAGCGGTGGGTCGGCCAAGGGCAAGAAGTAACGGCGCTCGCCTCGGAAAGCCGGGCGCAACAGGGGCCCGTCGCGCGAATGTGCGGCGGGCCCTCAGTATGCGAGCGGTCGCTCTCTGTAGGAATTGAACCCTCCCCAGCCGAAGCAGGGGATTCCTGGCTCACGCTGCTCGGCCGCTCAGCGAACGGTCCAGTCTCACGCGATCAACACCAGCCGGGTTGGAACCAGCCCGGTTGACATCAAATGTCAAGGATTAGCGCGCGCTTGGCTCTCGCGACGCACTGGGCGCAGCGTACCCGGTCCGCAGGTGAAGAATCCGGGGGATTCGCAAGATCGCGGACCGTGGCCTCTTACGTAGGGGCCGGTCGCGCTTTACTCTGATCCCTGCTCGATGGTTACTCGCGAGTTAAACAACAGCCGAACCAGCCAGCCGCACAGCAGCAGTCAACAGTCGGTCGAGCCAGACGCACGCACTGTCGCGGGCCCCGGAGGATGTCGTGAGCGACACACAGACCCTGATCGAGAACCGTCCGCCGTCCGTGGCGGCCCTCTTCCTGGAGCGCGTGGCGGCCACGCCGGACGCCGAGGCCTACCGCTACCCGGTCCCGCCTGCCTCGGGCGAGGGCCCGGACGAGTGGAAGTCACTGAGCTGGGCGCAGGCCGCCGAGCGGGTCTACGCCATCTCGGCCGGACTGATCGAACTGGGTGTCCAGCCGGAGCAGCGCGTCGCGCTGGCCTCCTCCACCCGGGTCGAGTGGATCCTCGCCGACCTCGGCATCATGTGCGCGGGCGCGGCCACGACGACGATCTACCCGCAGACGAACGCCGGGGAGTCCGCGTTCATCCTCTCCGACTCCGACAGCAAGGTCCTGATCGCGGAGGACGCGGCCCAGCTCGCCAAGGCGCGGGAGAAGCGCGCCGAGCTGCCCGAACTCACCCACATCGTCGTCATCGACCCGGCCGGCGTCGAGACCGGTGACGGGGTGCTCACCCTCGCCGAACTGGAGACGCGCGGTGCCGCGTATCTGGAGAAGAACCCCGAGCTGATCAAGGAGCGCGTCGCCGCGATCACCGCCGACCAGCTCGCCACCCTCATCTACACCTCCGGCACCACCGGCCGCCCCAAGGGCGTCCGCCTCCCGCACGACAACTGGTCGTACATGGCGAAGGCCATCGCCGCGACCGGGCTGCTCGGCCCCGACGACGTGCAGTACCTGTGGCTGCCGCTCGCCCACGTCTTCGGCAAGGTGCTCACCTCCGGCCAGATCGACATCGGGCACGTCACCGCCGTCGACGGCCGTGTCGACAAGATCATCCTGAATCTGCCGGTCGTGCAGCCGACGTACATGGCGGCCGTCCCGCGCATCTTCGAGAAGGTCTACAACGGGGTCGCGGCCAAGGCGCGGGCCGGCGGCGGCGCCAAGTACAAGATCTTCCAGTGGGCCGCCGAGGTCTCCCGCGAGTACGCGAAGGCCAGCCAGGACAACTTCCGCCGTACCGGCACCGCCTCCGTCCCCTTCGGGCTGGGCGCCAAGCACAAGGTCGCGGACGCGCTCGTCTTCGCCAAGATCCGCGAGGCCTTCGGCGGCCGGCTGCGTGCCTGCGTCTCCGGCTCCGCCGCGCTCGCCCCCGAGATCGGCTACTTCTTCGCGGGCGCCGGCATCCACATCCTGGAGGGGTACGGCCTCACGGAGTCCTCCGCGGCCTCCTTCGTGAACCCCGGAGAGGCGTACCGCACCGGCACGGTCGGCAAGCCGCTGCCCGGCACGGAGGTGCGCATCGCGGACGACGGCGAGATCCTGCTGCGTGGCCCCGGCATCATGGAGGGCTACCACGGGCTGCCCGAGAAGACCGCCGAGGTCCTCGAAGCCGACGGCTGGTTCCACACCGGCGACATCGGCGAGCTGTCGCCCGACGGGTACCTGCGCATCACCGACCGCAAGAAGGACCTCATCAAGACCTCGGGCGGCAAGTACATCGCGCCCGCCGAGGTCGAGGGCCAGTTCAAGGCCGTCTGTCCCTACGTCTCCAACATCCTCGTGCACGGCGCCGACCGGAACTTCTGCACCGCCCTCATCGCCCTGGACGAACCGTCCATCCTGGAGTGGGCGAAGGAGAACGGGCTGGAGGGCAAGTCGTACGCCGAGGTCGTCGCGGCCCCCGCCACGGTCGCCCTCGTCGAGGGGTACGTCAAGGAACTCAACGAGGGGCTCCAGCGGTGGCAGACCATCAAGAAGTTCCGGTTGCTGCCGCGGGACCTCGATGTGGAGCACGGGGAGATCACGCCGAGTCTGAAGTTGAAGCGGCCGGTGGTGGAGCGGGAGTACAAGGCGTTGATTGAGGAGATGTACGCGGGTTCTCGGGAAGCGTGAGGCTGTTCGTTGTCGGCTGCGGGTGAGTGGGGGCGGGTCGCGCCCACGCGGCGGAGCCGCGTATGTCGCGGCCCCGCGCCCCTAAAGGGCGCGGTTGCCGCCCAGCCCTGCCACCAGGCTCTGCAGTTCTCGGACCTGCCTGCGTAGGTCGGAAAGGTCCGGGGGGTCCTCGGACGACAAGCGCTTCTCCAAGGCCGCAAGCCGCGTGCTGATCTGGGCCGCATGAGTGTGTTCCTGGGTCAGCAGGCGTTCCAGTTGCTGGTTCTTGCGGTGGAGGTCCAGGAAGACCGTGACCTTGGCGCGCAGGACCCAGGGGTCGAACGGCTTGGTCAGGTAGTCGGCGGCGCCGGTGGCGTAGCCGCGGAAGGCGTAGCCCGCGTCGGCGTCGATGCCGGTGAGGAAGATGATCGGGACGTCCTTGGTCTGGTCGAGCCGCTTGATGTTGGCGGCGGTCTCGAAGCCGTCCATGCCCGGCATGCGGATGTCCAGGAGGACGACGGCGAAGCGTTGCCTGAGCAGCGCCTTCATCGCCTCCTCGCCCGAACGCGCACGTACGAGCGGCTCGTTGAGGGACCCCAGGACGGCCTCCAGCGCGATCAGGTTGTCCTCCATGTCGTCGACCAGGAGGATGCTGGCGCGCTCGTAGGTCGTTTCCTCAGCGCTCATGGTGACTGTCCTCATTCGGTCGTCGGCGGGGCCGCGGCCTCCTCGGACGATGTGCTCGGCCCCGGCACAACGGATCCTTCGGAGTCGTCCTGCTCCGCGTCGCGCGCGCTCTCCGGGTCGAGGAGGGCGCAGACGACCGTGAGCAGCTGGTCGACGTCCACCGGCTTGGGTACGTAGTCGTTGGCACCGCGCGCGATGGACTTCTCGCGGTCTCCCGGCATCGCCTTCGCGGTGAGCGCGACGATCGGCAGGCCCGTCCAGCGGGGGGTGCGGCGGATGGCGGAGATCGTCTCGTAGCCGTCCATCTCCGGCATCATGATGTCCATCAGGACGAGTTCCACGTCGGGGTTGCGCTCCAGGGTCTCGATGCCCTCGCGGCCGTTCTCCGCGTACAGGACGGGCATGCCGACGCGGCCCAGGACATGGGTGAGCGCGAAGACGTTGCGGATGTCGTCGTCCACGATCAGCACTCGCCGCCCCGGCAGGACCTGACCCGCCCGGCCGGCCTTCCACGCCTCCAGCTTGGTGGGGGTGGGCCAGGAGTCGTCGGTGTCGTGCGAGGTGTACGGCTCGGTGGACAGCTGCTCGGGCACGAGCGGCCGGTGGTCCTCGGGTGCGGGGCCGGTCGCCGTGTGGCCGGGGCTGATGACGGGGACGTACAGCGTGAAGGTGGAGCCCTTGCCGGGGGCGCTCTCCGCGATGATGCGGCCGCCGAGCAGCCCGGCGATCTCCCGGCTGATGGAGAGGCCGAGGCCGGTGCCGCCGTACTTGCGGTTGGTGGTGCCGTCGGCCTGCTGGAACGCCTCGAAGATCACCGGGAGTTTCTCGGCGGCGATCCCGATGCCGGTGTCGGAGACGGCGAAGGAGATCACGTCGTCGCTGTTCTCCCGGGTGAAGGCGTGGTCGGGGTCCTTGAGGCGGTTGACGCGCAGTTCGACCCGGCCGGTCGCGGTGAACTTGATCGCGTTGGAGAGCAGATTGCGCAGGATCTGCTGGAGCCGCTGCTCGTCCGAGTACATCTCCCGCGGCACGTCCTCCCCGACCGTCACCTCGAAGGCGAGACCCCGGTCGAGGGTGAGCGGGCGGAACGTGGCGTGGACGTAGTCGAGGAGTTTGATCAGGGGGAGCTTCTTCGGGCGTACGTCCATGCGGCCCGCCTCGATCTTCGACAGGTCGAGGATGTCGTTGATGAGCTGGAGGAGGTCCGATCCCGAGCGGTGGATGGTCGCCGCGAACTGCACCTCCTGGTCGGAGAGATGGCCGTCCGGGTTGTCCGACAGCAGCCGGGCCAGGATCAGCAGCGAGTTCAGCGGGGTGCGCAGCTCGTGCGACATGTTCGCCAGGAACTCCGACTTGTACTGCGAGCTCGTGGCCAGGAGCGCCGCCTTCTCCTCCAGTTCGGCGTTCGAGCGTTGCAGTTCCGCCTGCTGCGACTGGAGTTCGTCCGAGCGGTCCTGGAGCTGGATGGCGAGGCGCTGGGACTCGCCGAGCAGGGACTCCGTACGGGAGTTGGCGATGATCGTGTTGATGGCCACGCCGATGGTGTTCACGAACTGGTCGAAGAAGGCCAGATGGACGTCGGAGAAGCGGGAGAAGGAGGCGAGCTCGATCACGCCGAGGAGTTTGTCCTCGAAGAGGATCGGGATGATGACGACGCTGGCGGGGGCCGCCTCCCCCAGACCGCTGTTGATCTTGATGTAGTCCGGTGGGGCCTCCTCCACGAGGATCCGCTTCTTCTCGCGGGCCGCCTGCCGGACCAGGCCGTGCACCGGCATGCCGCCCGTGTCGACCGTGGCGCCCTGCGCCGAGCCGTATCCGGCGATGAAGGCGAGTCCCTTGGCGGGGACGGCGGTGTGAAGGGAGGCCCCGTCCTCCTCAGGATCGGCCAGGAAGAAGGCGCCGTACTGCGCGTTCACCAGCGGGGTCAGCTCGCGCAGGATCAGGTCGGCGACCTCCATCAGGTCGCGGTGGCCCTGCATCAGTGCGGCGAGGCGGGCGAGGTTCGACTCCAGCCAGTCCTTCGCGCGGGTCGTCTCGCGGAGGTTGGCCACCATCAGGTTGATGTTGTCCTTCAGCTCGGCGACCTCGCCCTGCGTCTCCACGGTGATGGAGCGGGACATGTCGCCCTGGGCCACGGCGGAGGCCACCTCGGCGATCGCGCGGACCTGGGTGGTGAGGTTGGAGGCGAGCTCGTTGACGTTGGTCGTGAGGCGCTTCCAGGTGCCGTACACGCCCTCGACCCGTGCCTGACCGCCGAGCTGGCCCTCCGAACCCACCTCGCGGGCCACCCGGGTGACCTCGGAGGAGAAGGAGGAGAGCGTGTCGACCATCGTGTTGATGGTCGTCTTCAGTTCGAGGATCTCACCGCGGGCGTCCACGTCGATCTTCTTGGAGAGGTCTCCCTGCGCCACGGCGGTGGCGACCTGCGCGATGTTCCGCACCTGTGAAGTCAGGTTGTCGGCCATGTAGTTGACGTTGTCGGTCAGGTCCCGCCAGACGCCGGAGACACCGAGGACCTGGGCCCGGCCGCCGAGCCGCCCGTCGGTGCCGACCTCGCGGGCCACCCGGGTCACCTCGTCGGCGAAGGCGCGCAGTTGCTCCACCATCGTGTTGACGGTGTCCTTCAGCTCCAGGATCTCGCCACGGGCGTCGACGGTGATCTTCTTCGACAGGTCGCCGTTCGCGACGGCCGTCGTCACCTGGGCGATGTTGCGGACCTGGGAGGTCAGGTTCAGGGCCATGAAGTTGACGTTGTCCGTCAGATCCTTCCAGACGCCCGAGACGCCCCTGACCTGGGCCTGACCGCCGAGGTTTCCCTCCGTCCCGACCTCGCGGGCGACGCGGGTGACTTCGTCGGCGAAGGCGGAGAGCTGGTCGACCATGGTGTTGATGGTCGACTTGAGTTCGAGGATCTCGCCCTTCGCCTCGACCGTGATCTTCTTGCCGAGGTCGCCCTGCGCGACGGCCGTGGAGACGAGGGCGATGTTGCGGACCTGCGAGGTCAGGTTGTCCGCCATGAAGTTGACGTTGTCGGTGAGGTCCTTCCAGACGCCCGAGACGCCCCTGACCTGGGCGCGGCCGCCGAGGTTTCCCTCGGTGCCGACCTCGCGGGCGACGCGGGTGACTTCGTCGGCGAAGGCGGAGAGCTGGTCGACCATGGTGTTGATGGTCGACTTGAGTTCGAGGATCTCGCCCTTCGCGTCCACCGTGATCTTCTGGCTGAGGTCGCCGTTGGCCACGGCCGTGGTGACCTGGGCGATGTTGCGGACCTGGGACGTCAGGTTCGAGGCCATGAAGTTGACGTTGTCGGTGAGGTCCTTCCAGACCCCCGAGACGCCCCTGACCTGGGCGCGGCCACCCAGTTGCCCTTCGGTGCCGACCTCGCGGGCGACCCGCGTGACCTCGTCGGCGAAGGCGGAGAGCTGGTCGACCATCGTGTTCACGGTGAGCTTCAGTTCGAGCAGCTCACCGGTCGCCTCGACGGTCACCGTACGGGTCAGGTCGCCGCGCGCCACCGCCGTGGTCACCAGGGCGATGTCACGGACCTGGGCCGTCAGCCGGGACGCCATCGTGTTGACCGCCTCGGTCACGTCGCGCCAACTGCCCGACAGACCCTGCACTTTGGCGCGTCCGCCGAGACGGCCCTCGGTACCGACCTCGCGCGCGACCCGGGTCACCTCGCCCGTGAAGAGGGAGAGCTGATCGACCATCTTGTTGACGGCGCGCCCCAACCTCCTCAGATCGCCTCTGAGCTGGCGGTTGCCGTCGTGCAGGTCGACCCGCTGGGTGAGGTCGCCGCCGGCCACCGCGTCCAGGACGCGTGTCGCGTTCGCGGCGGGCGCCACCAGGGCGTCGAGCAGCTGGTTCACGTCGTTCACGCGGGTCGTCCAACCGCCCTGGCCCGGGCTCGCCGACAGCCGCTCGTCGAGCCGTCCGTGCCGGACCAGCTCCCGCCGGACCCGCTGCACTTCCGTGTTGAAGTGGGTGCTGCGGTCGATGATCTGGTTGAACGTCGCGCTCAGGTCGGCCACCAGGCCGTGCCCCGTCTCCGGCACCTTGGTGAAGTCGCCGTCCCGTGCGGCGGTCATCGCGGCGAGCAGCGGACGCAGATCGGACGCGGCGATCCGGCCGTCTTCGAATGCCCGAATCTGTCCGTCTTCGAGCACACGCGTAGCACTGTTCTCACTCATGGCGGCCCACTTCGGTAACTCGGTGCTTATGGGCGTGGCCAGTCTGTCACTCTGTCCGTGTCGCCTGAGGCGTATTCGTCCGAACTGCTCAGGGAGCCGCACAGTGGGGGCCATTCCGACGCAACGGGAGTCGCATCCGGACTCCATGGCGCTTGCCCCTGGTATGCCTGCGCACTACCGCGTGGGCCAGGAAGCCATAGCGCGCGCCGCGCTGCCGGGTACTCCGCTCGCGCCCGGCGCCGCCCGCCGCATGGTGCGCGAGGCGCTCGCCGACTGGGGGGAACTCGCCCTGCCCGGCGCCGAGATCGTCCGCGAGCGCCTGGCCGAGGACGCCGTCCTGGTCGTCAGCGAACTCGTCACCAACGCCGTCGTGCACGCGGGCACCGACGTCGAGCTGCTGTGCCGGCTGGAGATCACCGACGGCGGTGCGGTGGGCGCGGTGGTCGTCGAGGTCTCCGACCACCATCCCTCGCGGGCGGTACGCGAGGAGGCGGCCGAACGGGCTTACGGCACACCGGAGTACGGGCGGGGGCTGCGGTTGGTCGCCAGTCTGTCGGAGGCGTGGGGGATCACGTATCGGACCGGGGTCAAGACCGTGTGGGCGCGGCTGCCCGTGGACGGGGGGCTGGGCGTCGACGAGGGGCTGGGGGTCCAGGGCGGGTTGGGGCTTGAAGGTGGGGCGAGTGTTGAGGGTGGGTTAGGTGGGGGAGGTGGGTTAGGTGTTGAAGACGGGGTGGGTGTTGAAGGCGGGTTCGGCGTTGAGCGTGGGTTGAGTATGGGCGATGGGCTCGGCGCCGACAGGGGGACGGGCATCGGGCCGGGACCGGCCGGCGAGACGGTCGCTCCCGGACCGCGGCAAAGGCCGCGACAGGACGGCGACTGGCTCAACCGGGGCGCCCTCTCCTTCCTCGCCGAGGCCTCCGATCTCCTCGCCGGGCAGCTCGACGAGGACCTCGTGGCCGCGCTCGCCGGACAGCTCCTCGTACCGCGGCTCGCCGACTGGTGCGCCGTATGGCTGGAGGACGAGGCCACCGACCGGGCGGGTGGGCTCGGACTGGCCCTGGGGCCCCGCCTCGCCCGGGTCTGGCACGGCAGTGAGAACCGGATCGAGGAGTTGCGACGGGACCTGGAGAAGGATCCGCCGCGGTTGCCGGACTCGGTGCGGTCCCGGGCGGTGCCGGTGCCTTGGCCGGGGGAGGCGTTGGGCACGGGCGAGGCGTTGGGCACGGGACAGGTGTCGGGGGAGATGGACGGCGCGGGCGGGGCGGCGCTCGCGTACCGGCTGATCGCGGGCGGCCGGCCGCTCGGCACCCTCGTCATCGGTCGGGCCGGACTGGCCGCCTTCCCCGACGAGATCACCGGGCTCGTCGAGGACCTCAGCCGCCGGATCGCCCTCGCCATCGGCGCGGCCCGCCAGTACGCCCGCCAGGCCACCATCAGCCGGGTCCTCCAGCGCGGCCTGCTGCCCGGCGCGGTCGCCGAGATCCCCGGGGTGCGCAGCGCCCTCGTGTACGAGCCGCTCGACAAGGGCGGACCCAGCGGCGACTTCTACGACCTGTTCCCCGCGGGTGACGGGCGCTGGTGCTTCGTCCTCGGCGATGTCCAGGGCAAAGGGCCCGAGGCCGCCGTCGTGATCGGCCTCGCCCGGCCCTGGGTGCGGCTGCTGGCCCGTGAGGGCTACCACGTCGCGGACGTCCTCGACCGTCTCAACCAGCTCCTCCTCGACGACGCGACGGAGGCGGCGGACGCGGCGGCCCGCGCGCTGGTGGCCGCGGGCGGGCCCGGTCTCGGCCCCGACGAGGGCCCGCAGACCCGTTTCCTGTCCATGCTGTACGGCGAGCTGGTGCCCTTCGAGGGCGGCGTACGCTGCACCCTCGCCTCCGCCGGGCATCCGCTGCCGCTGATCCTCGGCCCCGACGGCGACGTACGGGAAGTGGCCGAGCCGCAGACCCTCCTCGGTGTCTTCGAGGACGCGACCTACGTCTCCGAGACCTTCGACCTGTACCCCGGCGACACCGTCCTGTGCGTCACCGACGGGGTGACGGAGCGCCGCAGCGGACCCCGCCAGTTCGATGACGACGAAGGGCTCGCGGAGGCCCTCGCGGGCTGTACGGGGCTGAGCGCCGAGCTCGTCGCGGAACGTATCCGGCGACTCGTGCACGAGTTCGGCAGCAAGCCGCCGGAGGACGACCTGGCGCTGCTGGTGTTGCAGGCGGAGTAGGGGGAGCGGGCGAAGTAGGGGGGAGTGGGCGGAGCAGGGGCGCAGGGGAGAAACGCCAGGTGAGCGGCTGGAGAGGGGTATGCGGCTGGGTACGGGACAATGGAAGGCATGCCTTCCGCACTTCCCGACGGTGAGCCCGTCCCCGCCGACGGGGCGCTGCCCGCGCACGCCCTGGCCGGAGCCGCCGAGCGCCCCCTCGGGTTCTACCTCCATGTGCCGTACTGCGCGACCCGCTGCGGCTACTGCGACTTCAACACCTACACGGCGACCGAGCTGCGTGGCACCGGAGGCGTGCTCGCCTCCCGCGACAACTACGCGGAGACGCTGATCGACGAGGTGCGGCTCGCCCGCAAGGTCCTCGGCGACGACCCGCGACCCGTCCGTACGGTGTTCGTCGGGGGCGGTACGCCCACGCTGCTGGCCGCCGACGATCTCGTACGGATGCTGGGGGCGATCAGGGACGAGTTCGGGCTCGCGGACGACGCGGAGATCACGACCGAGGCGAACCCGGAGTCGGTGGACCCGGAGTATCTGCGGACGCTGCGGACCGGAGGGTTCAACCGGATCTCCTTCGGCATGCAGAGCGCGCGGCAGCACGTCCTCAAGGTGCTCGACCGTACGCACACCCCCGGCCGGCCCGAGGCGTGTGTCGCGGAGGCGCGTGCGGCCGGGTTCGAGCATGTGAACCTCGACCTGATCTATGGCACGCCCGGTGAGTCCGACGACGACTGGCGGGCCTCGCTGGATGCCGCGCTCGGTGCCGGGCCCGACCATGTGTCCGCGTACGCGCTGATCGTCGAGGAGGGGACGCAGCTCGCCCGTCGTATCCGGCGGGGCGAGGTCGCGATGACGGACGACGATGTGCACGCGGACCGGTATCTGATCGCCGACGAGGTGCTCTCCGGCGCGGGATTCGACTGGTACGAGGTGTCCAACTGGGCGACCTCGGACGCCGGCCGGTGCCTGCACAACGAGCTGTACTGGCGGGGTGCCGACTGGTGGGGGGCCGGTCCCGGGGCCCACAGCCACGTGGGCGGGGTGCGGTGGTGGAACGTGAAGCATCCCGGGGCGTATGCGGGGGCGTTGGCCGCGGGGCGGTCTCCGGGGGCGGGGCGTGAGCTCCTCTCCGAGGAGGACCGGAGGGTGGAGCGGATCCTGCTGGAGCTGCGGCTCCGGGAGGGGTGTCCGTTGTCTCTGCTCCGGCCCGCGGGGCTTGCGGCGGCGGGGCGTGCGCTGTCTGAAGGGTTGCTCGAGTCCGGGCCGTACGGCGAGGGGCGGGCGGTTCTTACGTTGCGTGGGCGGTTGCTGGCGGATGCGGTGGTCAGGGACCTGGTGGACTGAGGGGGCTGCGACCCGCCCCCGGCTGTGTTCCTCGCCTGCGGGCGGGTGGGGGCTGGTCGCGCAGTTCCCCGCGCCCCTAAGAGCCTTCAGCCCGTCCGGCGTTCGAGGGCGAGGCCGTTCAGGCCGATGCGGGGGTTCGGGGGCGGAGCCCCCGAGTCGGGATGGGACGGGTAGGGGCGGCGGGGGCGAAGATCGGTTTTGTCAGTGCGGCGCTGTGACGAAGTCGATGAGTTCTTCCACTCGGCCCAGGAGCTCCGGCTGGAGGTCCTTGTAGGAGTGGACGCGGGACAGGATGTGCTGCCAGGCGGCGCCGGTGTTCTCGGGCCAGCCGAGGGCGCGGCAGACGCCCGTTTTCCAGTCCTGGCCGTGGGGGACCCGGGGCCAGGACTGGATGCCCACGGAGGACGGCTTCACGGCTTCCCAGATGTCGATGTAGGGGTGGCCGAGGACCAGGGCGTGATCGCTCGTGACCGACGCCGCGATGCGGGACTCCTTGCTGCCGGGGACCAGGTGGTCGACGAGGACGCCGAGGCGGGCGTCCGGCCCGGGTGAGAATTCCGTCACGATCGCGGGCAGGTCGTCGATGCCCTCCAGGTACTCGACCACGACGCCCTCGATGCGCAGATCGTCGCCCCAGACCCGTTCGACCAGCTCGGCGTCGTGGCGGCCCTCCACGTAGATCCGGCCGGCCCGGGCGACCCGGGCCCGCGCGCCGGGGACGGCCACCGAACCGGAGGCCGTGCGGGTGGGACGGAGGGGAGTGGCGTTCGGGGAGGGAGCGGGGCGGGTGAGCGTGACGACCCGGCCCTCCAGGAGGAAGCCACGGGGTTCCAGAGGGAACACGCGGTGCTTGCCGAAGCGGTCCTCCAGCGTCACCGTGCCCGCCTCGCAGCGGATCACCGCACCGCAGAAGCCGGTACCCGGCTCCTCGACCACCAGGCCCGGCTCCGCCGGAACCTCCGGCACGGGCTTGGGCTTCTTCCACGGCGGGGTCAGGTCCGGAGAGTACTGGCGCATTCGGATGACGATAGGAGAAGCCCGGCGGCGCTCACGGCGACACGCCGAAACGCGACACGCCGAAACGCTCGGCCAGGGCGTCCCGCTGGGACCGTACGAACCCGGCGTCCACGACCGCTCCGTGACCGGGCACGTACAGCGCGTCCTCGCCCCCGAGTTCGAGCAACCTGTCGAGGGCCCCGGGCCAGCGCGACGGTACGGCGTCGGGGCCCGCCTGGGGCTCGCCGGACTCCTCGACCAGGTCGCCGCAGAACACCACCGTCGGGTCGCCCGGCACCACGACCACGAGATCGTGGGCGGTGTGGCCCTCGCCCGTCCGCACCAGCAGGACCTCGACGCCGCCGGTCAGTTCGAGATGCCAGGTGCCCCACACGTAGTGCCGGGGACGGACCAGGGTGTCCGCCGCGTCCTCCGCCGCCCGCGTGTCCAGCCCGCCCCGTACCGCGTCCGCGTACAGCTCCTCGCGCCCGTGCTCGTACACCTCGGCCGAGCCGCCCGCGACGAGGACCTCCGCGCCCGCGAACGCCGCCGCGCCGAGGACATGGTCGAAGTGGGGGTGGGTGAGCGCGAGGAAGGTCACACGGCGGCCGGCGAGCGCCTGCGCCTCCCTGCGCAACCGCGCGCCCTCCGCGAGGCTCGACCCCGGGTCGATGATCAGCGCCCCGCCCTCGCTCACGACCAGCCCGACCGTGCAGTCCCAGACCGGAAGCCGCTGCCGCCCCACCCGGGGTGTCAGCTGCTCCCACCCCGCCTCTTCCCAAGTCACCTTCATACGCCGACGCTAGCGTTGAGGGCGCGGACGGTACGACATCGAGGGCGCGGACGCTACGACATCGAGGCCTTGGACGGTGTGACATCGCGGGACACGTCCGTGTACGTCGGTGCACCTTGCACAAGATCGCGGGGCCGCCCTTGCCGGGGCCGTACCCACCGGCCGTACACTGGGCCGGGGAATGCTGGCACTCGCACGCGATGAGTGCCAAGCGAGGCGCCGAGGGGTCGACAGCTGGAGGTGTGCGCGATGCTCAGTGAACGCAGGCTCGAAGTGCTGCGCGCCATCGTCCAGGACTATGTCGGCACCGACGAGCCGGTCGCGGTCGGTTCCAAGGCGCTGACCGAGCGGCACCGGCTGGGGGTCTCCCCGGCCACCGTCCGCAACGACATGGCGGCCCTGGAGGACGAGGGGTACATCGCCCAGCCGCACACCAGCGCCGGGCGGATCCCCACCGACAAGGGCTACCGGCTCTTCGTCGACAAGCTCGCCGGCGTCAAGCCGATGACCGCGCCCGAGCGGCGGGCCATTCAGAACTTCCTGGACGGCGCCGTCGACCTCGACGACGTCGTCGGGCGGACGGTGCGGCTGCTCGCGCAGCTGACGCGGCAGGTCGCCGTCGTGCAGTATCCGTCGCTGACGAGATCGACCGTGCGGCACGTGGAACTGCTGTCCCTCGCCCCCGCCCGTGTGATGCTCGTGCTGATCACGGACACCGGGCGGGTCGAGCAGCGCATGATCGACTGCCCGGCGCCGTTCGGAGAAACGTCTCTCGCGGATCTGCGGGCCCGGCTGAACAGCAGGGTCGCGGGCCGTCGCTTCGCGGACGTCCCGCAGCTCGTGCAGGACCTCCCGGACGCGTTCGAGGCGGAGGACCGAGGTACGGTCGCGACGGTGCTCTCCACCCTTCTGGAGACGCTCGTCGAGGAGACCGAGGAGCGGCTGATGATCGGCGGGACCGCCAATCTGACGCGTTTCGGACATGACTTCCCTCTCACCATCCGGCCGGTGCTCGAAGCGCTGGAGGAGCAGGTCGTGCTCCTCAAGTTGCTTGGTGAGGCCGGGGATTCGAGCATGACCGTGCGAATCGGTCACGAGAACGCGTATGAGGGACTCAACTCCACGTCCGTGGTCTCGGTCGGCTACGGTTCGGGCGGCGAGGCAGTAGCCAAACTCGGCGTGGTCGGCCCGACCCGCATGGATTACCCCGGCACGATGGGAGCGGTACGAGCGGTGGCACGGTACGTCGGACAGATCCTGGCGGAGTCTTAAGTGGCCACGGACTACTACGCCGTACTCGGCGTGCGCCGCGACGCGTCCCAGGACGAGATCAAGAAGGCCTTCCGGCGGCTCGCACGCGAGCTGCACCCGGACGTCAATCCCGATCCGAAGACGCAGGAGCGGTTCAAGGAGATCAACGCCGCGTACGAGGTGTTGTCGGACCCGCAGAAGAAGCAGGTCTACGACCTCGGTGGCGACCCGCTGTCCCAGTCGGGCGGCGGCGGTGCGGGCGGCTTCGGAGCCGGTGGGTTCGGGAACTTCTCGGACATCATGGACGCCTTCTTCGGTACGGCGTCACAGCGCGGTCCGCGGTCGCGTACGCGGCGTGGCCAGGACGCCATGATCCGGCTCGAGATCGAGCTGGACGAGGCGGCCTTCGGCACGACGAAGGACATCCAGGTCGACACGGCCGTCGTCTGCGCCACCTGCAACGGTGAGGGCGCGGCGCCGGGTACCTCGGCCCAGACCTGTGACATGTGTCGCGGGCGGGGTGAGGTGTCCCAGGTCACGCGGTCCTTCCTCGGGCAGGTCATGACCTCCCGGCCGTGTCCGCAGTGTCAGGGCTTCGGGACCGTCGTCCCGACTCCCTGCCCCGAGTGCGCCGGTGACGGGCGGGTCCGGTCGCGTCGCACGCTGACCGTCAAGATCCCCGCCGGTGTCGACAACGGCACGCGGATCCAGCTCGCGGGCGAGGGCGAGGTCGGCCCCGGTGGCGGTCCCGCCGGTGACCTGTACGTCGAGATCCACGAGCTGCCGCACTCGACCTTCCAGCGGCGCGGGGACGATCTGCACTGCACGGTGACCATTCCGATGACCGCGGCGTCGCTCGGCACCAAGGTGCCGCTGGAGACGCTCGACGGTCTTGAGGAGGTCGACATCCGTCCGGGTACGCAGTCCGGGCAGTCGATCCCGCTGCACGGGCGGGGTGTCACGCATCTGCGGGGCGGTGGCCGGGGTGACCTCATCGTGCACGTCGAGGTGACCACGCCCACGAAGCTCGATCCCGAGCAGGAGCGGTTGCTGCGGGAGCTGGCGATACTGCGGGGGGAGGAGCGGCCCACCGGGCAGTTCCAGCCCGGGCAGCAGGGCCTGTTCTCGCGCCTGAAGGACGCGTTCAACGGTCGCTGACGGGTGTTCCTGGGGGCTCCGCCCCCAGGCGCTCGGCGGTCGCTCGACAGTCCATCCCCATGGCCTATGCCAGACGGAAGGCCCGATTCGGACTTGTTCAAAGGACGTGACAACATGCCGTCATGTCCACCGCACTGACCGATCTCTTCCCTCACCCGATCGTGCAGGCCCCCATGGCGGGCGGCGTCTCCGTCCCGCAACTCGCGGCCGCCGTGTCCGAGGCAGGCGGGCTCGGGTTCCTGGCCGCCGGGTACAAGACCGCCGACGGTATGTACCAGGAGATCAAGCAGTTGCGCGGGCTCACGGGCCGCCCCTTCGGGGTCAATCTGTTCATGCCGCAGCCCGAGTACGCGGACCCCGCCGCGGTCGAGGTCTACGCCCACCAGCTCGCGGGTGAGTCCTCCTGGTACGAGACCGGCCTCGGTGACCCGGACAGCGGCCGTGACGACGGCTACGACGCCAAGCTCGCCGTCCTCCACGACAACCCGGTGCCGGTGGTCTCGTTCCACTTCGGCGTCCCGAGCCGCGACGTCCTGGACTCCCTGCGGCGCGCCGGCACCGTCACCGTGGTCACCGCGACCACGGCCGAGGAGGCCCTCGCCGTGCAGCGGGCCGGCGCCGACGCGGTCATCGTGCAGGGCGTGGAGGCGGGCGGCCACCAGGGCACCCACCGCGACAACCCGGAGACGGACGGTACGGGTATCGGGCTGCTGTCGCTGATCGCGCAGGTCCGC
The DNA here is from genome assembly GCF_036227505.1 of Streptomyces sp. NBC_01450. Lineage (NCBI taxonomy): Bacteria > Bacillati > Actinomycetota > Actinomycetes > Kitasatosporales > Streptomycetaceae > Streptomyces > Streptomyces sp. NBC_01450. The sequence goes on from NZ_CP109480.1 coordinate 7,511,283, forward strand.
GAGACCGTGGACCTTCCGATCATCGCCGCCGGCGGCATCATGCGCGGCAGCCAGATCGCCGCGGTGCTCGCCGCGGGCGCGAGCGCGGCGCAGCTCGGCACCGCGTTCCTCCCCACCCCGGAGTCCGGGGCCAACGCCGTGCACAAGCAGGCGCTGACCAACCCCCTGTTCGTGCGGACGGAGCTGACGCGCGCGTTCTCCGGGCGTCCGGCACGCGGTCTGGTGAACCGCTTCATGCGTGAGCACGGCCCGTACGCGCCCGCCGCGTACCCCGAGGTCCACCACCTCACCTCTCCGCTGCGCAAGGCGGCCGCCAAGGCGGGCGACGCGCAGGGCATGGCGCTGTGGGCGGGGCAGGGGCACCGCATGGCGCGCGAGCTGCCCGCCGGGCAGCTGGTGGAGGTGCTGAGCGCGGAGCTCGAGGAGGCCAGGACAGCGTTGTCGGCCGCCGGGGAAGCGGAGGGTGAGATCCGATGACGGCACCGGTGTTCGTGGTCGAGCACTTCAAGGCGGGCAGCGGCGGACAGTACGTCCTCGACGGCCCCGAGGGGCGCCACGCCGTCTCCGTGAAGCGGCTGCGGGCCGGCGAGGACGTCATCCTCACCGACGGGGCCGGGCGTTGGGCGGACTGCGTGGTGCTGGGCACCGAGGGCAAGGACCGGCTGATCGTCCAGATGGACTCGTACAGCGAGGAGCCCGCGGAGGAGCCCCGTATCACCGTGGTCCAGGCCCTGCCCAAGGGCGACCGGGGCGAGGTGGCCGTGGAGACGATGACCGAGACCGGCGTCGACGCGATCGTCCCCTGGGCCGCCTCCCGCTGCATCACCCAGTGGAAGGGCGACCGGGGTCTGAAGGCGCTCGCCAAGTGGCGGGCCACGGCCCGGGAAGCCGGTAAGCAGTCGCGCAGGGTGCGCTTCCCGGAGATCGGGGACGCGGCGACGACCAAACAGGTTGCCGCGCTTCTGGCCAATGCCGACTTCGCTGCGGTGCTGCACGAGGACACGGAGGTCGGCACCGAGCCGTTCGTGACGGCCGAACTCCCCACCTCGGGCGAGATCGTGCTGGTGGTCGGCCCCGAGGGCGGGATCTCCCCCGAGGAGATCGAGCTGTTCACCGGGGCGGGCGCGAAGACGTACCACCTGGGACGTACGGTGCTGCGCACATCGACCGCCGGGACGGTGGCGGCCGCGGTGCTGATGGCACGCTCCGGCCGCTGGCACTAGGCGTATTGACCCGGAGGCTTGTTCACGCGGCTGACGAGTGGCTCCTGTCGCGGAATTGACGCAGTTTCACGCATACGCGTTCGACGGGAGCGCACGCGGGTGTGTAGTGGCCGTATGGGGTCTACCGCGACGCGCGGGACAGTGGCACTCTGCCGTCTATGGGGGCATTGATGCGTATTCGACGATTGGTGAGGCGACTGGTGACGGGCCGTCGGGGACCGATGGTCGCCGGGCTGGCCGTGGTGAGCGCCTTCGGGGTGGCCGCGTGCGAACCGGTCGGCGGGCTGAGCGCCTCAGCGGTGGCCTACACGACCGACCGGGCCGGGACCGCGGAGCTGCAGCGCCGGCACGTCGACGTGCAGTACCTGAGCTGCACCGGGTCGTACCGCGGCGGGAACAAGGCCTATACCCCGGGGCACACGCCGTCGGCCTCCAGCTCCACGCCCTCCGTGGTGGAGGTGGACTGCCGGGGCCAGACCAAGGACCGGCGGGAGATCACCATCACCGGGAAGGTCACCCGCGAGGTCGAGGGCAAGTGCGTCCGCGGGGACCTGACGGCCAAGGTCGGCGGCAAGAAGTGGTTCCACGTGAACGTGCTGGGCAACTGCAACGCCCCGAGCACGCCCTCGTACACGCCCCCGACCTACAACGCGCCCACCTACCGACGGCCGGGCCCCACCGCCACCGTCACCGTGACGAAGACCATGTGGTGCAAGGGCGATCCCACCTGCTGGCCCTCGCAGGGCAAGTGATCCGAACCCCTGTCGGGCGGAGCCGTCGCTGCATAGGGTGATCGGGTGACTCAGTCTGCATCGTCCGCATCATCGGTATTGCCTGCGTACCTCCGGTATCCGCATCTGCACGGCGATCTGGTCGCCTTCACCGCCGAGGACGACGTCTGGATCGCCCCCCTCGACGGCGGCGGCCGCGCCTGGCGGGTCAGCGCCGACAACGTCCCGGTGAACCACCCCCGGATCTCCCCGGACGGTGCCACCGTCGCCTGGACGTCGACGCGCGACGGGGCACCCGAGGTGCATGCCGCGCCCCTGGAGGGCGGACCGTCCACGCGGCTGACGTACTGGGGGAGTTCGAAGACCCAGGTGCGCGGCTGGACCCCGGACGGCCAGGTGCTCGCGCTCAGCACCCAGGGCCAGGCCAGCCTGCGCCGCAGCTGGGCCAGGGCGGTCCCGCTCGACGGGGGCCCCGCGACCACCCTCCCGTACGGGCCGGTCGGCGACGTCGTGCACGGCGACGGGGGTGTGCTGCTGCTGTCCGCTTCCATGGGGCGCGAGGCCGCCTGGTGGAAGCGGTACCGGGGCGGTACGGCGGGCAAGTTGTGGATCGACAGGGCCGGCGGCGACGGGGCGGGGGCCGGCGAGTTCGTACGGCTGCACGAGGAGCTGGACGGGAACCTCGAATACCCCCTGTGGGTGGGCGAGCGGGTCGCCTTCCTGTCCGACCACGAGGGGGTCGGGGCCCTCTACTCCTCCCTCGCCGACGGGTCCGATCTGCGCCGGCACACGCCGATCGACGGTTTCTACGCCCGGCACGCGGCGACCGACGGCGCCCGGATCGTGTACGCGTCCGCCGGTGAACTGTGGCTCCTCGACGACCTGGACGGCGCCGAGCCGCGCCGGCTCGACCTGCGGCTCGGCGGACAGCGCGTCGACCAGCAGCCGCACCCCGTGAGCGCCTCCCGCTGGTTCTCGGCCGCCGCCCCCGACCACACCGGACGCGGCAGCGCGGTCTCCGTGCGCGGCGCCGTCCACTGGGTCACCCACCGCTCAGGACCGGCCCGCGCGCTCGCCGCCCGGCCCGGTGTCCGCGCCCGGCTGCCCCGCGCCTTCCGGGTGGAGGGCGAGGAGTACGTGGTGTGGGTGACGGACGCGGCGGGCGACGACGCGCTGGAGTTCGCCCCGGCGACCGGTCTCGCGCCCGGAGCGACCCCGCGCCGGCTCGCGGTCGGGCAGCTCGGACGGGTCCTCGGGCTCGCCATGGCACCCGACGGCAGCCGCGCCGCCGTCGCCTCGCACGACGGACGGGTACTGCTCGTCGAGCGGGAGACCGGAGAGGTGCGGGAGGTCGACCGGAGCGCGGACGGCGAGGTCACCGGGCTCGTCTTCTCGCCGGACTCCGCCTGGCTCGCCTGGTCGCACCCCGGCCCGCGCCCGCTGCGCCAGCTCAAGCTGGCCAACACCGCCGACCTGTCGGTGACCGAGGCGACCCCGCTGCGCTTCCGCGACTACGCGCCCGCCTTCACCCTCGACGGCAAGCACCTCGCCTTCCTCTCGGCCCGCTCCTTCGACCCCGTCTACGACGAACACGTCTTCGACCTCGCGTTCGTCGGAGGCGCCCGGCCGCATCTGATCACCCTGGCCGCGACCACCCCGTCCCCCTTCGGGCCGCAGCGCCACGGCCGCCCCTTCGAGGCACCCGACAAGGACGAGACGCCCGACAGCGAGGGCGCCCCCACCACCCGGATCGACCTCGACGGACTCGCCGACCGGATCGTCCCGTTCCCCGTCGAGGCGGCCCGGTACTCGACCCTGAGCGCCGCCAAGGACGGGCTGCTGTGGCTGCGTCACCCGGTCGTCGGAGTCCTCGGCGCCTCCCGCGCCACCCCGGACGACCCGGACCCGAAGACCGAACTGGAGCGGTACGACCTCGCCCAGCAGCGCGTCGAGCACCTCGCCGCGGACGCCGACCACTTCGCCGTCAGCGGCGACGGCAAACGCGTCCTGCTGTGGACCGACGGCACGCTCAAGGTCGTCCCCAGCGACCGCCGCGCCTCGAACGACGACGACAGCGACACGAACATCACCGTCGACCTCTCCCGGGTCCGCCAGACCGTCGACCCGGCCGCCGAGTGGCGGCAGATGTACGACGAGACCGGCCGCCTCATGCGCGACAACTTCTGGCGGCCCGACCTGGGCGGGGTCGACTGGGACGGCGTACTGGACCGGTACCGGCCGGTGCTCGAACGGGTCGCCACCCACGACGACCTCGTCGACCTGCTGTGGGAGGTGCAGGGCGAGCTCGGCACCTCGCACGCGTACGTGACCCCGCGCGGCGGCTGGGGCGCCGGCGACCGGGCGCAGGGACTGCTCGGGGCGGACATCTCCCGCCACGAGGACGGCAGTTGGCGCATCGACCGGATCCTCCCCTCGGAGACCTCCGACCCGCACGCGCGGGCGCCGCTCGCCGCGCCCGGCGTCGCGGTGCGCGCGGGGGACGCGATCGTGGCGATCGCCGGGCAGCCGGTGGACCCGGTGGCCGGACCCGGACCGCTGCTCGTCGGCACCGCGGGCAAGCCGGTCGAGCTGACCGTCTCCCCGTCGGGCGGCGGCGATCCGCGGCACGCCGTCGTCGTGCCGCTCGCCGACGAGGAGCCGCTGCGCTATCACGCCTGGGTCGCGGACCGGCGCGCCTACGTCCATGAACGGTCGGGCGGCAGACTCGGCTATCTCCACGTGCCCGACATGCAGGCGCCCGGCTGGGCCCAGATCCACCGTGACCTGCGGATCGAGGTGGCCAGGGAGGGGCTGGTCGTGGACGTCCGGGAGAACCGCGGCGGCCACACCTCGCAACTGGTCGTCGAGAAGCTCGCGCGGCGGATCGTGGGCTGGGACCTGCCACGCGGGATGCGGCCGTACAGCTATCCGGAGGACGCGCCGCGCGGACCGGTCGTCGCCGTCGCCAACGAGTTCTCCGGCTCGGACGGCGACATCGTCAACGCGGCGATCAAGGCGCTGGGGATCGGGCCGGTCGTCGGGACGCGGACATGGGGCGGCGTCGTCGGCATCGACAGCCGCTACCGGCTCGTCGACGGCACCCTGGTCACCCAGCCCAAGTACGCGTTCTGGCTGGACGGTTACGAGTGGGGCGTGGAGAACCGCGGCGTCGACCCGGACGTCGAGGTCGTCCAGCGGCCGCAGGACCACGCGGCCGGGCGCGACGCGCAGCTCGACGAGGCGATCCGGATCGCGCTGGCCGCGCTCGCGGAGAACCCGGCGAAGACGGCCCCTGTCCTGCCGGAGCTTTGACCGGGCTTGTGCGGCGCCGTCGTGACGCGGCCGATCCGCGGGCGGCGCATGTCCCCCAACCACCCGCCCTGCCTGGGCCGATAGCATGCACGGCGTATTGATCAAACGGCGTGAGGAGGCACACGCATGTCGCAGGAGCCAGAGGGGCGCGCACCGGCTGAGGCGCCCCGGAGGCGACAAGAAAGTGGCGCGCCGCAGGACGACTGCTTGTTCTGCAAGATCGTCGCGGGGCACGTTCCCGCGAACGTCGTCCGGGAGACCGACACGACCGTCGCCTTCCGCGACATAAACCCCCAGGCGCCCACCCACATCCTGATCATCCCCAAGGTGCACCACCCGGACGCGGCGTCCCTCGCGGCCGCCGAGCCCGTCATCGCCGCGGACGTACTGCGCGAGGCCGGCGAGGTGGCGTCCGAGGAGAAGCTGGAGAGCTACCGCGTCGTGTTCAACACGGGCAGCGGCGCGGGCCAGACCGTCTTCCACGCGCACGCCCACCTCCTGGGCGGCCGTGGCATGCAGTGGCCGCCGGGGTAACCGGCCTTGTCCGTACGTGAACTGGTGGTCCTCGGCACCGCCAGCCAGGTCCCCACCCGGCACCGCAACCACAACGGCTATCTGCTGCGCTGGGACGGGGAGGGACTGCTCTTCGATCCCGGCGAGGGCACCCAGCGGCAGATGCTGCGCGCCGGGGTCGCCGCGCACGACCTGCACCGGATCTGCGTCACCCACTTCCACGGCGACCACTCCCTCGGTCTCGCCGGGGTGATCCAGCGCATCAACCTCGACCGTGTCCCGCACGAGGTGACCGCGCACTATCCGCGCTCCGGGCAGCGCTTCTTCGACCGGTTGCGGTACGCGACGGCCTACCGCGAGACCGTCGAGCTCACCGAGGCGCCGGTCGAGGCGGACGGGGTGCTCGCGACCACCCCCTCGTACACGCTTGAGGCCCGCAGGCTCTCCCACCCCGTGGAGTCCTTCGGCTACCGGCTGGTCGAGCCGGACGGCCGGCGGATGCTGCCCGAACGGCTCGCGGAGCGCGGGATCAAGGGGCCGGACGTCGGGCGGATCCAGCGCGACGGCGCACTCGGCGGGATCTCGCTCGACGAGGTGAGCGAGGTGCGGCGCGGACAGCGGTTCGCGTTCGTCATGGACACGCGGCTGTGCGAGGGCGTGGACGCCCTCGCCGAAGGCTGCGACCTCCTCGTCATCGAGTCGACGTTCCTGGACGGGGATCACCAACTCGCCGTCGACCACGGCCACCTGACGGCCGGTCAGGCCGGACGGGTGGCGCGGGACGCGGGCGTACGGCATCTGGTGCTCACGCACTTCAGTCAGCGATATTCCGAACCGGACGAGTTCGAGCGACAGGCCCGGGCCGCCGGGTTCGAGGGCGAGCTGACCGTGGCGCGCGACCTGGTGCGGGTGCCGGTGCCGAAGCGCCGATGAGCCGTCGGCGCACGAGATCGTCGGTATACGCCCGTACGATATTTCGATGCCCCTCCCCAAAGCAGAACTGCACCTCCACATCGAAGGCACCCTCGAACCCGAGCTGGCCTTCGAGCTCGCCGCGCGCAACGGCGTCACGCTCCCGTACGCGGACACCGAGGAACTGCGCAAGGCGTATCTCTTCGACGACCTCCAGTCGTTCCTGAACCTGTACTACGAGCTCATGGCCGTCCTGCGGACCGAGCAGGACTTCGCCGACCTCGCCGACGCCTACCTCGCACGGGCCGCCGCGCAGGGCGTGCGGCACGCGGAGATCTTCTTCGACCCGCAGGCCCACATCGCCCGGGGGGTCGGCATGGGCACGGTCGTCGAGGGACTGCACCGCGCGCTGTCCCGCAGCGAGGAGACACATGGCGTCTCCACCCAGCTGATCATGTGCTTCCTGCGCGACGAGTCCGCCGAGTCGGCGCTCGAGACCCTGGAGGCCGCGAGGCCCTACCTCGACCGGATCGTCGGTGTCGGCCTCGACTCCGCCGAGGTCGGGCACCCGCCGGTCAAGTTCCGCGAGGTGTACGAGGCCGCCGCCGCGCTCGGCCTGCGGCGCGTCGCCCACGCGGGCGAGGAGGGGCCGCCGGCGTACATCACCGAGGCACTGGACGTCCTCGGCGTCGAGCGCATCGACCACGGGCTGCGCTGCATGGAGGACCCCGAGCTGGTCGAGCGGCTCGTACGGGACCGGGTGCCGCTGACGCTCTGCCCGCTGTCGAACGTACGGCTGCGCGCCGTGGACGTCCTGGAGAACCACCCGCTGCCCGCGATGCTGGACGCCGGGCTGCTGTGCACGGTCAACTCCGACGATCCCGCGTACTTCGGCGGGTACGTCGCCGACAACTTCCACGCGGTGCACGAGGCGCTCGGGCTGGACCGGGAGCGGATGCGGGAGCTGGCGCGCAACTCGTTCGTGGCGTCCTTCCTCGACCACGACGAGGAGCGGCGGGCGCGCTACCTCGCCGAGGTCGACGCGTACGAGTTCGGATAGAACCCGACCGGCTCACCTGGCCGCGGACCCCGGTGTGGCCGCCGCTCCCGCGGCCGCCTGCCGGGGTCCCGCCATGTCGTACGCGGTCCGGGGCGCCGGGACGGCGTCCAGCGCGATCTCCACGACCGGGTGCTCCTGCGGGAGCGGGGTACCGCGCCGGGTGCGCAGGGCCACGGCCGTCATCGGGACGGTGACCAGGAGCAGGCCGAGGGCCAGGATCACGCCCATCCCCGGGTAGCCCGCCCGCGCGGAGAGCAGACTGCCCGCGAGCGGGCCGCACGCCGTGCCGAGCGAGGAGGCGGAGCCGACGAGGACCGCCCACCGGCCGCGCTGGTCCAGGGACGCGGCGAGGCCGATGACGTAGGAGAGCACGACCGGGTAGAGCGTGTTCCAGGCGATCTCGCCCGTCGCGAAGGACGCCAGGTCGGTGGCCGCCGAGCTCAGCGCGATGCACCCGGCGATCAGGGCCGTGCCCGCGCCGATGGGCAGTGCCCGGCCCAGACGCTGGCCGAGCGCGCCCGCGCCGATCACCCCGAGCAGCCCGGCGCCGAGCGCCACCGCGAAGACCGCGCCGACCGTCACCTCCGTCAACCCCGCCTGCCGCAGCCCGATCCGGCCGCTGACACCCCAGAGTGAATTCTGGGCGAGGGACCAGCAGAGCATCGCGGCGGCCAGGACGAGACCGGCGCGGCGGTGGGGGAGAGGTGTGGCGGTGGGGGTGCGGAGGGTGCGGGCGGCGGGGGTGTGGGGGGCTTCTGAGGCCGGGAGGTGGCGGGTCACGGGCAGGAGGAGCAGCGCCGTGACGGCGATCGCGGTGAGGGGGTGGCCGTGGCCCGGGCCCAGGTGGGGGATCGTCAGATACAGCGCGCCCGCGAGGGCGGAGACACCCAGCAGACCCAGGGTGGTGGTGCGGTGGGGATCGCGCTGGCCGGCGATCCCGGTCGCGGCGACGGTGGTGATCGTGCCGGAGCCGAGGCCGCCGACCATCGCGCCGAGAACGACCAGGGGGATGGTCGTCGTGAAGGCGGCGGTGCCGTAGCCGGCGGCGGCCAGGAGCAGGCCCGTGCGGGCGAGCCGACGGGGGCCGAAGCGGTCCACCCGGGAGGCGAGCAGGAAGCCCGCCGTCGCCGAACTCAGCAGCAGGGCGCTACCGATGGAACCGGCCTCGGTGGCGGAGAGGGGGAGGCCCGCGCTCAGCCGTCCGACGGTGGTCGGGAGCAGGTACGGGGCGAGGTACCCGGCCGTGAAAAGGGCGACGAGGGGCCAGGGCGTGGTGGTGCGGGCGGACACGGGCGTTCCCAGGGCATGCGAAAGAGCGGCTCGATAAGGGGGGTTGGGCGGCTGTCGACGGACAGGAACGCGCGGGCAATTTGTATCAAGTGGGTGGGGGCGCGACGTAGGCGGGGAGGTGTGATCTGAGCCACGTTCTGTTTGTGGTGGGAGAGGTGGGGTAGGCGGTCGAGTTCCGTCCGGCCCTCCGACGGTCCGCCCGGGGTCTTTTGCCGGTCCGTCCAGGCTGTTTTGCCGGTCCGCCCGGGCTGTTTTGTCAGTCCGTTCCGGCCGTGACCGGTGCTGTGCCGCGTGCCGTTTGGTGCACACTGGCCTGAATCCGCACCACGTCAGGGAGCGCACCGTGATCGAAACCAACGGAGAGCGACCGTACTGCCAGGCTCACGTCGACCCGCTCGCCGGGCTGCGCACCCCTCACGACCCGCCCTGGGACGTCTACCTCACCGGCACCGTCTTCCTCGACATCATCTTCACCGGGCTCGACAGCGCCCCGGTGCGCGGGACCGAGTCCTGGGCGCGCGGGATGGGGTCGAGTCCCGGCGGCGTCGCCAACATGGCGACCGCGCTCGCCCGTCTCGGCCTCAAGACCTCCCTGGCGGCGGCCTTCGGGGACGACCACTACGGGGAGTACTGCTGGGACGCCCTGGAGCAGGGCGAGGGCATCGACCTCGCCCCGTCGCGCACCGTGCCCGGCTGGCACTCGCCGGTCACCGTGTCGATGGCGTACGAGGGCGAGCGGACGATGGTCAGCCATGGGCACGAGCCGCCGCCGGAGGAGCCGGCCCCGGAACACGCCCCCCGCGCGCGTGCCGCCGTCGCCTCGCTGACGCCCGGCACGCGCGCGCAGTGGATCGCCGAGTCCGCGCGTGCGGGCACCCGGATCTTCGCGGACGTCGGCTGGGACGACACCGGGCGCTGGGACCTGGCCGGGCTCGCGGACCTGGAGCACTGCGAGGCGTTCCTGCCGAACGCGGACGAGGCGATGCGGTACACCGGGGCGGACTCCCCGCGGGCGGCCGCGCACGCGCTGACCGAGTACGTTCCGCTGGCCGTCGTCACCCTGGGCGCCGAGGGCGCGTACGCAGTGGACGGCCGTACGGGGGAGACCGCCGAGGTTCCCGCGATCGCCGTGGAGGCCCTCGATCCCACCGGCGCCGGTGACGTCTTCGTCGCCGGGTTCGTGATGGGCACCCTCGCCGACTGGCCGCTCGCCGACCGGCTGGCCTTCGCCGGGTTGACGGCCGCGCTCTCCGTCCAGGAGTTCGGCGGTTCCCTCTCGGCGCCCGGCTGGGCCGAGATCGCGGCGTGGTGGCGCCGGGTCCAGTCCGTCGACGACCAGGATCCGACGGCCTTGCGCCGGTACGCCTTCCTGGAGAGCCTGCTCCCGGAGGTGACCCGCCCGTGGCCGCTGCGGCGGGCGGTCCCGACCATCGGCTTCCGCCGCTCGGCCTGACGCCCCTGCCCGTCCGGTCCTCCCCGGGGCGGGGATCCGCCCCAGGACAGGGACCCGCGCCGAAAAGCCCTACGGCACTGTCACCCCACCGTCGTACTCTTGGAGACGCAAGGCTGCCCCCGTGGCAAGCGTGCCGATCAAGGAGGAAAAGCAGGCCTACAGAGCCGGCCCATGACTCAGACACCCACAGCTCACAGCCCCGCTCAGGGGCAGGCACGAGCGCATTTCACCGTCCCGGCCAAGCACCCCATGGTGACCGTGCTGGGTTCCGGGGACGCGCTGCTACGCGTGATCGAGAAGGCCTTCCCGGCGGCCGACATCCACGTCCGGGGCAATGAGATCAGTGCGGTCGGCGACGCCGGTGAAGTGGCTCTCGTCCAGCGCCTGTTCGACGAGATGATGCTGGTGCTCCGCACCGGGCAGCCGATGACGGAGGACGCAGTGGAACGCTCGATCGCCATGCTCAGGGCGAGCGAGAACGGGGAGGGCGACGGTCAGGAAACCCCTGCCGAAGTGCTCACGCAGAACATCCTGTCCTCGCGCGGCCGCACCATCCGACCCAAGACGCTCAACCAGAAGCGGTACGTCGACGCCATCGACAAGCACACCATCGTCTTCGGCATCGGCCCCGCCGGCACCGGCAAGACGTACCTCGCCATGGCGAAGGCCGTACAGGCGCTCCAGTCCAAGCAGGTCAACCGGATCATCCTCACCCGCCCCGCGGTGGAGGCGGGCGAGCGGCTCGGCTTCCTGCCCGGCACGCTCTACGAGAAGATCGACCCCTACCTGCGGCCCCTCTACGACGCGCTGCACGACATGCTCGACCCGGATTCCATCCCGCGGCTCATGGCGGCGGGGACCATCGAGGTCGCGCCGCTCGCCTACATGCGTGGTCGCACCCTCAACGACGCCTTCATCATCCTGGACGAGGCCCAGAACACCAGCGCCGAGCAGATGAAGATGTTCCTCACCCGCCTCGGCTTCGACTCGAAGATCGTGGTCACGGGCGACGTGACCCAGGTCGACCTGCCGACCGGTACGAAGTCGGGGCTGCGCCAGGTCCAGGACATCCTGGAGGGCCTCGACGACGTCCACTTCTCGCGGCTCACGTCCCACGATGTCGTACGGCACAAGCTGGTCGGCCGTATCGTCGACGCGTACGAGAAGTACGACAGCGAGAACGGCACCGAGAACGGCTCCCACAAGAGCCGCGGCAAAGCCGGCCACAAGGGGAAGTAGACAAGCGAGCACCATGTCGATCGACGTCAACAACGAGTCCGGAACCGAGGTCGACGAGCAGGCGATCCTCGACATCGCCCGCTACGCACTCGCGCGGATGCGCATCCACCCGCTCTCCGAACTCTCGGTGATCGTCGTGGACGCCGACGCCATGGAGCAACTGCACATCCAGTGGATGGACCTGCCGGGGCCCACCGACGTCATGTCGTTCCCGATGGACGAGCTGCGGCCGCCGTCCAAGGACGACGACGAGCCCCCGCAGGGACTCCTCGGCGACATCGTGCTCTGCCCGGAGGTCGCCGAACGGCAGGGCAAGGAAGCTCCCACACAGCACTCCATGGACGAGGAACTGCACCTCCTCACCGTCCATGGAGTGCTGCACCTGCTCGGCTACGACCACGAGGAGGCGGACGAGAAGGCCGAGATGTTCGGCCTCCAGGCCGCCATCGTGGACGGCTGGCGCGCGGAGAAGGGCATGACGGGTCCCTCTCCGGCCCCGACCGTGTCATGAGTCCTCAGCTCGTCATCGGCGCCATCGCCCTGGTCGTGGTCGCCTGGCTCGCCGCCTGCGCGGAGGCGGGCCTCGCGCGCGTCTCCAGCTTCCGCGCCGAGGAGGCCGTACGGTCCGGGCGGCGCGGCAGCGCCAAGCTCGCCCAGGTCGCCGCCGACCCGACCCGCTATCTGAACGTGGCGCTGCTGGTGCGCGTGGCCTGCGAGATGGCCGCCGCCGCGCTCGTCACCTACGCCTGCCTGAAGGAGTTCGAGCAGACCTGGGAGGCGCTCGTCGTCGCCATCGGGGTCATGGTCCTCGTCTCATACGTCGCCGTGGGCGTCTCGCCGCGCACCATCGGCCGCCAGCACCCCCTGAACACGGCGACGGCGGCCTCGTACGTCCTGCTGCCGCTGGCCAGGATCATGGGCCCGATCCCGCCCCTCCTCATCCTCATCGGCAACGCGCTGACCCCCGGCAAGGGCTTCAGGCGCGGTCCGTTCGCCTCCGAGGCCGAGCTGCGCGCGCTGGTCGACCTCGCCGAGAAGGAGTCCCTGATCGAGGACGAGGAGCGCCGCATGGTGCACTCCGTCTTCGAGCTGGGCGACACCCTCGTACGGGAGGTGATGGTGCCGAGGACCGACCTCGTCGTCATCGAGCGGTACAAGACCATCCGCCAGGCCCTCACCCTGGCACTGCGGTCCGGCTTCTCGCGCATCCCGGTCACCGGGGAGAACGAGGACGACATCGTCGGGATCGTGTACCTGAAGGACCTGGCCCGCAAGACGCACATCAGCCGCGACGCCGAGTCCGAGCTGGTCTCGACGGCCATGCGGCCCGCCACCTTCGTGCCCGACACCAAGAACGCGGGCGATCTCCTGCGCGAGATGCAGCAGGAGCGCAACCACGTCGCCGTCGTCATCGACGAGTACGGCGGCACGGCCGGCATCGTCACCATCGAGGACATCCTCGAGGAGATCGTCGGCGAGATCACCGACGAGTACGACCGTGAGCTGCCGCCCGTCCAGGACCTCGGCGAGGACCGCTACCGGGTGACCGCCCGTCTCGACATCGGCGACCTCGGGGAGTTGTACGGCTTCGAGGCGTACGACGACGAGGACGTGGAGACGGTCGGCGGGCTGCTGGCGAAGGCGCTCGGGCGGGTCCCGATCGCCGGGGCCTCCTCGGTGGTCGAGCTGCCCGACGGGCGCGAGCTGCGGCTGACCGCCGAGGCGGCGGCCGGACGCCGGAACAAGATCGTCACGGTGCTCGTCGAGCCGGTCGGCCCGGCGGACCCGGAGCCGTCCGAGGAGGAGAGGAAGCCGGAGTGAAACCGCAGCAACTGCGCGCGTTCTGCCTGTCCTTCAACGCGACCGTCGAGGACTTCCCCTTCGCCCCGGACATCTCCGTCTTCAAGGTGCTGGGCAAGCTCTTCGCGCTGACCCGACTGGACGCGCGCCCGCTCACGGTCAACCTCAAGTGCGACCCGGAGGACGCGGTCCGGTTGCGCGGCGAGCACCCGGGGCTGATCGTCCCGGGCTATCACATGAACAAGCGGCACTGGAACACGGTGACGGTGGACGGCGAGCTCCCGGACCGGCTGGTCCGGGAGCTCGCCGAGGACTCGTACGATCTCGTCGTCGCCGGTCTACCGAAGGCCGAGCGCCTGCGCCTCGACCGGGCGTGAGCGGTCGCGGCCCAGCCCGGTCGCGACCAGCACCGCCGCCGCCAGGACGATCACCGCGTCCAGGGCGAGAACCGTGTGGACACCGGCCAGCAGGTCGCTGGACGTCGTCGCCAGGACACCCAGCAGCGGGATGCCGATGGTGATGCCGACCTGCTGGGTGGAGGTCACCAGGCCGGTGGCCAGACCCTGCTCCTCGTCGGGGACGCCCGAGGTCACGGTCAGGCCGTACGAGATGATCGCGCCGAGGTGGCACATGCTGGCCAGCGAGATCGCGGCGGTGGCGAGCCAGACCGACCAGGTGTGGGCGTTCAGCAGCACCAGCGCCGCCACGAACAGGCCCTGGCCGGCCAGTGAGCCGACCAGCGTGCGGCGGGCGCCGAAGCGGCCGATGACCTTCGGGGCGTACACCCCGGCGACGGCCGACATCACGCCCTGGACCCCGAAGACCAGCCCGGTCTCGAAGGCGGACAGGCCGAGGGTCTCCTGCAGGTACAGCGTCAGCACGAAGACGACCGTCGACATCATCGAGAAGGTGACCAGACCGCCCAGGTTGCCCCACGCCACCGTGCGGCGGCGCAGCATGGGAAGGCTGACGAGCGGGGCGTGGGCGCGGGACTCGACGTACACGAAGGCGGCGAGCAGGAACACACCCGAGGCGAGCGTCGCGATGACGTCCGCGCCGCCGAAACCGCGCTCGGCGGCCGTCGACAGGGCGTAGATCAGGGCCAGCAGGGCGCCGGTCACGGTGATCGCGCCAGGGACGTCCAGGCGGGGGCGGTCGGGGGTGCGGGACTCCGGCAGCAGGCCAGGCGCCAGCGGCAGCACGATCAGCGCGAAGACCGACAGCAGGCCCATCGTCGAGCGCCAGCTCAGTACGTCGGTCAGGACGCCGCCGGCCACCATGCCGACCGTGAAGCCGAGGGACAGGAGCGTCCCGGAGATGCCGAGCGCACGGTCACGCGCCGGGCCCTCCGGGAACGTCGTCGTCAGCAGCGACATGCCCGTCGGCACGATCGCCGCCGCGCCGAGGCCCTGCAACGCCCGCCCCGTCAGGAACGACGCCGGGTCCCAGGCGAAGGTCGCCAGCAGCGAGGCCGTACCGAAGAGGGCGAGGCCGGTCAGGAAGAGCCTGCGACGGCCGTACAGGTCGCCGATGCGGCCGAAGAGGAGCAGGAAGCCGCCGGACGGCAGCGCGAAGGCGGTGACCGCCCACTGCAGTGCGGACTGGCTCATGCCCAGGTCCCGGCCCAGCACGGGCAGCGCCACGTTCAGCACGGAGAAGTCGAGCGCGACCATGAACTGCGCGGCGCACAGCACGAAGAGGACGAGTTTGTCGCGGGTCGACAGCCGGGTGCCGAGCGGGGAGTGGGGAGTTGGGGAAGCGGATGTGGTTTCGGTGGTGTCGATCGCCATGGCAAGAGCGTGCGGCCGTCGGAATATCCGTGGGGAGCGGCAACTTATGCTGGTGGTCGCACCACCAGTCACCAACAGGGGGCTTCACACGTGACGGAGGACGCGCTCAGGACCCAACGACGGCGTGAACTGCGGAACTTCCTGATGAGCCGTCGGGCGAGGGTGTCACCGGCGCAGGCCGGACTGCCGGACGGCGGGGCCCGCCGCCGCACGCCCGGGCTGCGCCGCGAGGAGGTCGCCGTGCTCGCGGGCGTCGGCGCGTCCTGGTACCAGTGGCTGGAGCAGGGGCGGGACATCTCCGTCTCGCCCCAGGTGCTCGACGCGGTCGCCCGCGTCCTGCGGCTCAGCAACGCCGAGCGACGCCACCTCTACCTGCTCGCCGGGCTGAACCCGCCCGCGCCGGAGGTCGCCCCAGAGGTCCGCGACATGTGCGACGGGCTGCGGCGGCTGATCGACACGTGGATGCCGTATCCGGCGCACATCATGGACCCCTACTACAACTGCGTCATGTACAACGAGGCCGCCGGGATGGTCCTCGGCATGCGGCCCGACAACACGCAGAACTGCGTCATCGACTTCTTCACCGACCCGCTGTACCGGGGGCAGTCACGGACCTGGGAGAAGAACGCGCGTACGGTCGTCGCCCAGTTCCGTGCCTCGTGCGCCGCGGCACCGGACGACGCGGGATACCAGGAGGTACTGGATCAACTCCGCGCCGCCTCAGCGGAGTTCGCCGCGCTGTGGGAGGAGCGGGACATCGAGGACGCGGGGCAGATCCGCAAGGAGCTCGACCATCCGCTCGTCGGGCTGCTCGCCGTCGAGTCCACCGCGATGAAGGTGCCGGCACGGCCCGACCTCACGATCGTGCTGCACACGCCGCTGCCGGAGGCGAACACGGCGGCGAAGCTGGAGTGGCTGGCCTCGCCGGAGGGCCGGCGGGGCTCGATGTACCCCGTGGCCGGGTAGGCGCCGGTGGGCGGGTGCGTGCGTGCGGCTCCCGATCCCTTCGTATGCTCTGAACATGACCGACAGCAGCGCGCTTGACCCCGAGGACCGCAAGATCGTCACCCTGGCCCGTTCCGCGCGGGCGCGCAACGGGGTGCCGGAGGGGGCGGCCGTACGTGATGAGACCGGCCGCACGTATGTCGCGGGGAGCGTGGATCTTCCGTCCCTGCGGTTGAGCGCGTTGCGCACCGCGGTGGCGATGGCGGTGGCGTCCGGGGCGAAGTCTCTTGAGGCGGCGGCGGTGGTGTCCGAGGCGGGGGAGGTCTCTTCGGAGGACCGGGCGGCGGTCCGGGACCTCGGTGGTGCGGCGACGCCGGTATTGCTGGCGGGCCCCGACGGCACGGTCCACCTGACGACGCCCGCAGGCTGAGCCCGCGTTTTTCGCCCCCGCCGCCCCTACCCGTCCCATCCTCACTTGGGGGCTCCGCCCCCAGACCCCCGATCGGCCTGAACGGCCTCGTCCTCAAACGCCGGACGGGCTGAAAATGCGTGGCGAAGCCCCGCTTCAGGGGCGCGGGGAACTGCGCGACCAGCCCCCACCACCCGCAGCCGAAGAACCCACCCGGGGGTCCGGGGGCGGAGCCCCCAGGTTGAGGATGGGACGGGTAGGGGCGGCGGGGGCGGAAACCTCTTAGAAACCGAGCTTGCGGAGTTGGCGAGGGTCTCGTTGCCAGTCCTTCGCGACCTTCACATGGAGGTCGAGGAAGACCGGCGTACCCAGCAGCGCCTCGATCTGCTTGCGGGACTTGATGCCGACCTCCTTCAGGCGCTTGCCCTTGGGGCCGATGATGATGCCCTTCTGGCTGGGGCGCTCGATGTAGACGAAGGCGTGGATGTCGAGGAGGGGCTTGTCGGCGGGGCGGTCCTCGCGGGGGAGCATCTCCTCCACCACCACGGCGATGGAGTGGGGGAGCTCGTCGCGCACGCCCTCCAGCGCCGCCTCACGGATGAGCTCCGCGATCATGACCTGCTCGGGCTCGTCGGTGAGGTCACCCTCCGGGTAGAGCGCCGGGCCCTCGGGAAGGAGCGGGACGATCAGGTCGGCCAGCAGGTCCACCTGCTTGTCGCCGACCGCCGACACCGGCACGATCTCCGCCCACTCGAACCCCAGCTCCTGACCGAGCTGATCGATCGCGATGAGCTGCTCGGCGAGCGTCTTGCTGTCCACGAGGTCGGTCTTCGTGACGATCGCGATCTTCGGCGTCTTCTTGATGGACGCCAGTTCCTTCGCGATGAAACGGTCACCCGGACCGAGCTTCTCGTTCGCGGGGAGGCAGAAGCCGATGACGTCGACCTCGGCCCACGTCGTGCGCACGATGTCGTTCAGACGCTGGCCCAGCAGCGTGCGCGGCTTGTGCAGACCAGGGGTGTCGACCAGGATCAGCTGGGCGTCGGGGCGGTGCACGATGCCCCGTACCGTGTGCCGCGTGGTCTGCGGCTGGTTCGCGGTGATCGCCACCTTCTGGCCGACCAGAGCATTCGTGAGGGTGGACTTGCCCGCGTTGGGGCGGCCCACGAAGCAGGCGAAGCCGGCGCGGTGGGGAGCCCCTGAGGATTCCGGCGGCTCGGATGACTGGGTACGAACGCTCATGGCGCCCATTGTCCCTGATCCACAACCCCGCGCCGTACCCCATCTGCCCTGGACCGCTCCCGCGCGACCCCCGTGAGGTTTCGGAAACCCCCACGCAATACGAAACACGCCGGAAACGCACACGTGCACAACCGGAAACGCGAGCCCGTGACGCTCTGACGACGCCCCCGTACCCGGGAGAACCGAGGAGTGCCGTCCGTGGAGACCGTGGATACCGTGAACCTGGCTGCCGCCCCCCATCTCGACACCGGCGACACCGCCTGGCTGCTCGCCGCCACCGCGCTCGTTCTCCTGATGACGCCGGGCCTGGCCCTTTTCTACGGCGGCATGGTCCGCACGAAGAGCGTCCTCAACATGCTGATGATGAGCTTTGTGTCGATCGCCCTGGTCACCGTCGTATGGCTGGCGGGCGGTTACTCGCTCGCCTTCGGGGACGACGCCTTCGGGGGGCTCATCGGCGGGCTGCGGCACGCCGGCATGAGCGGTATCGGGCCGGACAGCGTGCACGGGACCGTCCCCACCCTCCTCTTCGCCACCTTCCAGCTCACCTTCGCGATCATCACCGCCGCGCTGATCAGCGGGGCGATCGCCGACCGGGCGAAGTTCGCGGCGTGGCTGGTGTTCGTGCCGGTCTGGGCGCTGCTCGTATACGTTCCCGTCGCGCACTGGGTGTGGGGGCCGGGGGGCTGGGTCCTGGCGAAGCTGGGGGCGCTGGACTTCGCGGGCGGGCTGCCGGTCGAGATCACGTCCGGTGCCTCCGGTCTGGCCCTGTGTCTCGTCCTCGGTCCGCGGCTCGGCTTCAAGAAGGACGCCATGCGGCCGCACAACCTGCCGATGGTGATGCTGGGCGCGGGGTTGCTGTGGTTCGGCTGGTTCGGCTTCAACGCGGGATCCGCGCTCGGAGCCAACGGACTCGCCGCCGCCGCCTTCCTCAACACCCTCGCCGCCGGCTGCACCGGTCTGCTCGGCTGGCTCTTCGTCGAGCAGAAGCGCGACGGCCACCCCACCACCCTCGGCGCCGCATCGGGCGCGGTCGCGGGTCTGGTGGCCATCACCCCGTCCTGCGGATCCGTGTCGCTGCTGGGCGCGCTGGTCGTCGGTCTCGCCGCCGGTGTCGTCTGCTCGTACGCCGTGAGCTGGAAGTTCAAGCTGAACTACGACGACTCGCTGGACGTCGTCGGCGTTCACCTGGTCGGCGGCATCATCGGCACGGTCCTCATCGGGCTCTTCGCCGACGCGACGATGACGGGTGGCGCCGAGGGGCTGCTGTACGGCGGTGGGTTCGGGCAGCTCGGCAAGCAGCTGGTGGCGGTCGTGGCCGTGGGGGCGTACGCCTTCACCGTCACGTACGGCATCGGGAAGGTGCTCGACAAGGTCATGGGGCTGCGGGCGGACGAGGACCACGAGCACACCGGCCTGGACCTTACGGTGCACGCCGAGACCGCTTACGATCACGGGGTCCTGGGCCACGGCGCCCCGGTCTCCTCGTCCGTCCCCACCGCTCAGAAGGCCAAGGCCCAGGCATGAAGCTCATCACCGCCATCGTGAAGCCGTACCGTCTCGACCAGGTCAAGACCGCTCTCCAGGAGCTCGGCGTGCACGGGCTGACCGTCACCGAGGCCAGCGGGTACGGGCGCCAGCGCGGCCACACGGAGGTCTACCGCGGCGCCGAGTACCAGGTCGACCTCGTCCCCAAGGTCCGTATCGAGGTCGTCGTCGAGGACACGGACTCGGAGGCCGCGATCGACGCGATCGTCAACGCCGCGCAGACGGGGAAGATCGGCGACGGGAAGGTGTGGGCCGTGCCGGTCGAGACGGTCGTACGCGTACGGACGGGCGAGCGCGGCCCCGACGCACTCTGAGCCACCGCGGGCGGGTCCCGCCCCTGCGGGCGGTGAGCGGCCACGGGCCGGTCCCGCCCCTGCGCGCCCTGATCACCACCACGGCGGCGACGAGCCCCGCGCCCACCAGCACCGCCATCAGCCACGGCAGCGCGAGGAACGACGTGCTCGCGGACTCACGGGTGCCGGGCGCGGTGGCCGTCAACGTCACGTCGCCCCAGTCGAGTTGGGGCGCCCCGTGCCATGGCTCGGTCAGCCGGACCCGTTGCCCCGGCAGCAGCTCGGAGGGGATCTTCGTGAGCTCCCGGGACAGCAACGTACGCCCGAACAGGCCCTCGGCCCGCAGCCGCACCTTCGGGTTCAGGGTCACGTTCCCGGTGTTGTGGAGGGTGTACGAGATGGTGGCGCCGCTTGCGCCGAGGCCTGGGACCAGGGGCTGGTGGTGGCTGATGCGGACCTTCTCGACGGCGAGGGCGGGGACGGTGGGGCCGCCGACCCGGAGGTAGATCCGGGCGCCGACCGCGCGTTGCACCGCCACCGCGGACGTCGCCGCGTCCCCGCGGTCGAGGCGCTCGTCGAGTGCGACCAGCGCGCCCGGATGGTCGCCGGGTTCGGCCTTCTCGGGCACCCGGAGGGTGAACGGCACGGTCACCGAACCATGCGCGGGCACCGTCACCCGGGAGCGGGCGGGGTGCGCCCAGGCGCCGACCCCGCGCTGCTTCTCCTTCACCGTCCGCACCGCGAACCCGCCGTCACGCGCGGTGTTGTACGCGTCGGCGGCGTACAGCCGGAAGGTCAGCGGGGCGCCGGTCTTGTTGGCGACGGTGACCTTGTCCCGGAGGGTCTGTCCGGGGTCGGCGGAGAGGTAGAAGTACGGGCGGGCCGCGATCTTGGTGGAGACGGGGTAGACGGACCAGCTGCCGTTGTCGGCCGCGTACGAGGCGGGCGAGGCGAGCGCGAGGAGGAATGCGGAGAGGAATACGGACAGGATGAGGACGTACAGCTTGCGCATGGGTGCGGACCCCCGCTGACGTGGTGGACAGGCCCTGGGTGGACGGGCGGGTGCGCGCCCGGCCACCGGGGTGCGGAGGGGTGGATCAGGTGAGCGTCAGCGTGAGCACGCCGGAGTAGGAACCCGGCGGGGTGAACGTCGGTACGTCCAGCGAGAGCCCGGCGTCGACGGTGAACTCACCACCGGTGAGCGCCCCGTTGGGGGTGGACGCCAGCGTCGCTCCCGCACCGCCCACCGTGCCGGACGAACCGGCCTGGCAGGTGCTCGGGCTGCCCGCCTTGGTCGCGCAGGCGGGGGTCCAGCTCAGCTTCCCGGCATCGATTTTGGCGCCGGGACCGGTGAAGTCGGTGACCTTGCCGGTCAGGGACCAGCCCGCGGGTCCGCCGCGGAAGTCCTTGACGGTCACCGTCTGCAGGGCCCCGGTCGAGGCCCCGCCCTTGCCGAAGTCCACCGCCGAAAGCTGGACGGCGTCCCCGGCCTGGGACATCGACAGGGATCCCGCCTTCACCGTGGTGGTGAGTTTCTGGGAGCCCGCGGGGATCGGAGTGTCGTCGACGACCACGTACGCCGTCGGCCCCGCTCCCTTGGTGTCGCTCCAGCTCGCGCCCTCGTACGCCACCACACCGGTCGTCGTCTTGTCGTTGACGGCCAGTGTGCCGTTGATGGAGCCCTGCGCGTCCGCGGTCGTGGTGGCCGTGTCGGCGGTCTGGGTGGCCCCCGACCGTCCGGCGAGGGTCACGCTCGCGCCCGGGGTGAAGTTGCTGCCGGTGACGGTCACGCTGTCACCGGGCTTCCCGGAGGCCGAACCGAGCGAGATGGCACGGTTGTTGGTCTGGGTTCCGTCCGTCGCGGTGATCGTCCCGGAGACCGGGGCGGGCGGGTTGGTGACCGTGCAGGGGGTGTCCAGCTCCAGGATGTAGCTGGTGTGGATGTTGTAGTCGCCGGGCGCGAGGGTGATGGCGCCCGGGCTGGTGACGGTGAAGGTGCCCGTCATGCTGAACCCCGGGAAGGGCGCGTTGCCCGCCACCGGGTCGTTCTTCCTGGGACCCGCGACCGTGACGTCCCCCGTCTGCGCGCCGCCGAGGGCGACCTTGCCGGTGGGCGTCATGATGTCGGCGGGCAGCGCGAGGGCGGTCGGGTTGTTCGCTGCGGGCGTGACCACCTTGTACGTCACGGTGACGGTGTCACCGACCTTGGGACTGGGGTTGTCCACCGTGATGATCGCGGTGGTGGTGCCGTCGATCGGCGGGATGCCCGCGATCGCCGGCGGGATGCAGTGCGTGGCGAAGTCCACGTTCTGGGAGTCCGCGGCCGCGGCGCTTGCCGGGGCCGCCAGCGCGCCTCCCGCGGTGACCGCCAGCGCGGTCACCCCGAGCAGTGCCGCCCAGCGGCGTCTTCGGGCGTGCGAACCCCTGGTTCCCCTGTGCGTTGCCATGTGCCCCCTCCTGAGGGATGCGGGCGCAGCGGCTCGTCTGCGCCGACAGGGGGCCATTGATGTGCGGGTTGTGTGAGAAGTCAATGGAGGGCCCGGACGGTAACTGATGGGCCATCAGGTCATGTCAATATCACCAACTGATCTCCCCTGTAGGTCAGTTGGTTGTGTCCGGGCAGTACGAGGACCGGTGCCGCCGCGCGCTGGCGACACCGGTCTTCACGTATGTGCCGTGCCGGGGCTCAGCTGAAGACGAACGGGCCCGGTGACTGCGCCGCGCTCGCGGTGCACGTGATGGTGATGCCGAAGACGACCATCTTCAGCGACCCCCCGTACGCGTCGAGGCTGTCGCCTGAGGCGACGGTGCCGCTGAGCGGGCCGACGGTGACCCCGCCGCCCAGCGGGATGGCGGGATTCTTCGTGCCGGTGAACGCGACGGTGCCGCCGCCGGTCTTGGCCATCGTCAAGGTGGAGGCGATGGAGTCCTTCGCCAGCGCGATCGGGGCGGTGATGGAGGTGGAGCTGAGGGTGATGGTCGCGGCCGTGCCGGTCTGGGTGGCGGTGAGGGTGGCCGCGCCACCGCCGCCGATCGTGCAGGTCGCGTTGATGGTGGCGGTGAGCGGGGTGACGGCCGCGGCGGTCGGCGCGAGGGCCAGTCCGGTCGCGGCCAGGGTGCCGGCGGCTAACGCCGCGGCGATTCCGAGTTGCTTGCGTTTCATCGGGTTCCCTTCCCTTGTACGGGAATTGCCATGTGGGGATGGAGGGACGGAACCGTCTGCTCAGAGGCCGGGGCCGGGCCGGGCACACGGACGCGTCACCGGTGAACGCCGGTGCGGGTGCGGAGAGATGTGTACACGGACCGTCCGCGAGCGGGGTGCGGGACGCCAGCGGAGGCGTATCTGACGGTCCGTCGGAACTTGCGGTTCCATTGATGCGCGAGCGGCTTGGGATTGCAAGGCACGCCGGGCGGTTTCTTCAAGGGTTGTCGAAAGTGGCCGAAGTTCGTCCCCTTTCCCGGCCGGCCCGCTACTCCGCCAGTTCCGCGATCAGCGCCGTCGCCACCGGCCGGAACCCCAGGCGGCCGTACATCCGCGCCACGTCCTCGTCCCCGGCCGACAGGAACACCGTGTCGACGCCCCGCTCCCGTGCGTCGGCCACGAGGGCGGCCGTGACGCCGTACGCCAGCCCGCGGCGGCGCGCGGTGGGCAGGGTGCCGACGCCCGCGATCTCGCTCACGGGACCGACGGGCAGGTGCATCCCGGAGCAGACCACGACCCCGTTCTCGACCGCCGCGGCCAGTACGGTGCGGCCCGCGCGGACGCGGTCCGCGGCGGCGGGCAGCTCACCGGCGCGGGCGGTGATCTCGGCGGCCAGTTCGGCGGGCCCGGCCTCGCCCACCGCCGTGCCCGGCGCCGCGAACGCCACGTGCGGCACCGCCAGCGCGCCCGCCAGGGAGGCGTCTTCGGGGTTCAGGACGCGGACGAGGGGATGCGGCTCGGGCAGCGGCGTGTCCGCGTCGCGGATCATCAGGGGATGCGCGTGGACCCGTAGCCCCGTCGCCTCGACCGCCTCCCGCAGGCCCGGCGTCACCTCCGCCACCCACTCGAAGGCCTCCGGCACACACAGCTCCCGCTGCCGCGCCCGCACCCGCTCGACGTCCTCGGCGGTGGCCGCCGGGCCCGTCCAGCCCAGGGTGGGGCGCGCGTAGTACGGCCAGCCCGTGGCCTCCCGGACGAAGAGGGTGAGCGGGCCGAAGTCCTCGGCCCGCGCGGCGGTGCGCGGTACCGAGTCGTAGTAGCGCTCAAGGCGGTCGAGGGGCGCGTGCACAGTCGTCATGGCGCCATCCAAGAGGAACACCGATGCCGGTCGCACCCGAATTCAGTCGACCCCCCTGATCCGCCCCACCAGCAGCGCCCCCGCCAGCCCGATCACCGCCGCCACCAGGTACAGCACCCGGTAGCCGCCGAGATACGTCACGATCGGCGCCGCCAGGGCGGGGGCGGCGACCTGGGGGAGGGCGTTGGCGACGTTGATGACGCCGAGGTCCTTGCCGCGGTCCAGGGCCTTGGGCAGGACGTCCGTCATCAGGGCGAAGTCGACGGAGGTGAAGACACCGAAGCCGATGCCGAGGACCGCCGCCGCGACGAGCGCGCCCGGCCAGGTCTGCCACCCGGAGAGGACCGCCGTCGCCACCGCCATGAGCACGCCCGACCAGATCACGAACGGCTTGCGGCGGCCCACCCGGTCCGACCACACCCCGCCGACCACGACCGTGGCGAGGAGGGTGACGCCGTTGACCGCCGTCAGGATCAGTACGCCGTTCTCGGGGTCGTCGTAGTGGAGCCGGTCACGGAGGTAGTAGAGGAGGTAGAGCAGGACCAGGGCGTTGCTCAGGTTGATCAGGAAACGGGTCAGCCAGGCCCAGGCCAGGTCCGGGTGGCGGCGCGGACTCAGCCAGAAGGAGGCCGCGAACGAGCGCCAGGACCAGGCGGGCCGGGCCGCGGCCGGCAGCCGCAGATCCTCGTAGCGCAGTACGTACGGCAGTACGCCCACCAGCGTGAACACCGCGCACGCTGCGTAGCCGCCGCCCACACCCCCCGCCGCCGTCGCGAGGCCCGTTCCGCCCACCACGCCCAGGATCTGCGCGGCGCCCAGCCAGCCGCCCACGGAGCCTCGCTGGAGCCGCGGCACGCGGTCGGGGACGGCCGCGGTGATCGCGGCGAAGGCGGCGTTCAGGGTCAGCTGGACCAGGCACCAGCCGGCCGCCATCGTCCAGACCCCGCCCGCGCCCGCCAGGAGCAGCAGGGAGAGGGCGCCGCCCGCCGCGCCCGCCACGATCCACGGCGTACGGCGGCCCCAGCGCGCCGTCGTCCGGTCGGACAGCGCGCCGAAGAACGGGTTGGCGAACAGCGACACCACCGCGCCCGCGCCCGTGACCCACGCCAGCATCGTCTCCTTCGACATGCCGGTGCCGGGCGCGAAGTCCTCCGCCTGGGAGGCCAGCAGGATCTGCAGCGGGCCGTACCAGCCCACCCAGATCGCCCCGTTGGCGAGCGAGAGCGCCGAGGTCCAGCCCCGGCCGACCCGCTCCACGGGCTCGGCCAGCGCCCCCACGTTCGCGACGGGGTCCGCCGCCGTCATCCCCGCGCCCGCAGCGCGTCGCGCAGCCAGCCGTACGACGCCTTCGGGGTCCGCTTCAGCGTGTCGTAGTCGACGTGGACCAGACCGAAGCGCCGCGCGTACCCCTCCGCCCACTCGAAGTTGTCCAGCAACGACCACACGAAGTACCCGCGAACGTCCACGCCCTGTTCCGACGCCCGGTGCAGCGCCCGGACATGGCCGTCGAGGAACGTGATCCGCTCCTGGTCGTCGATGCCCTCGTAACTGCAGCCGTTCTCGGTGATGACGACCGGCGGAAGGCGGTCCCCGTAGCGCTCGCGGAAGCCCACGAGCAGCTCGGTCAGCGCCTCGGGGACCACCGGCCAGCCGAAGTCGGTGACCGGGTAGCCCTCCAGTTCCCTTACGGAGAAGGGGAGTTCGGCGGGCAGGGTCAGTCCGCTGAACTCGATCTCCGCGCCCTCGGGGGCGCCCACCTTGGTCGGCTGGTAGTAGTTGATCCCGTACCAGTCGATCGGCTCCGCGATGACCTTCAGGTCCGCCTCGACGTCGCCCGGCATCAACTCCCCGATGCCCTCGGGGTAGTGGCCGAGAAGCAGCGGGTCCGCGAAGAGGCGGTTGAGGAGGAGGTCGTAGAAGTCGGCGGCCTGCACGTCCTCGGGCTGCCGCGAAGCCGCCCAGGTCGGGCCGTGCGAGTTGGCGATGCCGATGTCCGTGACGCCGGCCGCGCGCAGGGACCGGACGGCGAGGCCGTGGGCGAGGAGCTGGTGGTGGGCGACCGGCAGCGAGTCGAACAGGAGCTGCTTGCCGGGGGCGTGGGCGCCGAGCGCGTGGCCGAGCAGAGTGTGTTCGGCGGGCTCGTTGAGGGTGATCCACTTCTTGACGCGGTCGCCCAGGCGCGCGGCGACCGTGCCGGCGTACTCGGCGAAGCGCTCCGCGGTGTCGCGGTTCAGCCAGCCCCCCGCCTCCTGCGACTTCAGTGGGAGGTCCCAGTGGAAGAGGGTCGGTACGGGGCGGATGCCCGCCGTGACGAGCGCGTCCACCAGGCGGTCGTAGAAGTCGAGGCCGCCGGGGGAGTTCACACGGGGCCAGGAGATCGAGAAACGGTACGCGTCCACGCCGAGGTCGGCGAGGAGGGCCACGTCCTCGGGGTAGCGGTGGTAGTGGTCGCAGGCCACGTCCGCCGTGGAGCCGTCCTTGATGTGGCCGGGCTCGGCGGTGAAGGCGTCCCACACCGATGGGTCGCGTTCGTCCGCGGCTCCCTCGATCTGGTGGGCCGAGGTGGACACGCCCCAGAGGAAGCCGGGCGGGAACTGCGGTAGGGGGTTCGTCGCCATGCGCGCGATCATCCTTACCGGCAGTAAGGGAAGTCAACGGGTTGGTGTGAACCGGGAGTTACGGCTTCTTGGGGCGCCAGGGGAGGGGCGGTGCGGAGTGTTTCGCGACTGCGGGGCGGTGGGGGCTGGGCGCGCAGTTCCCCGCGCCCCTAAAAGATCAGGACCGCGCCCCTCGCTTCGAAAGCTAGGCGCCCTCCTTCAGGACCCTCGAAATCAGACTTCGCTGTTCCTCCGTAAGTCTCGGGTCGGCGGCGTAGACCGTCTTCCCGTCCACCGTGATCTCGTAGCTGAAGCCGTCGGGGACCCCGGCGGGGCGCGTGCCCTGGCCGGAGGCGATCGCCTGCTCGGCCAGGGCGTGCCACTGGTGGGCGTCGGGGCGCCCCGAGGTGTCCACCTCGGCATGGCGCTCGATGCCCGCGAATCCGCCCGTGCGCCTCACCTGAATACGCATGGGTCCTGTCTAGTACTAGTCGGACGCCGAAGCTACGACGTCGGCACCCCGACCTGTTCCCAGGCCTTCGTGACGGACTGGAGCTCCTCGCCCTCGCCGTACCGGCTCCTGGCCTGGGCGACGGTGAGCCCCGCGAAGTCGGAGAAGCTCGCCTGGGACTGGAGCTCGCCGCCGGTGAGGACGTCGTACCAGATCTGCCCGGCGCGCTCCCAGGCGTGGCCGCCGAGGGCCTGGGCGACCAGGTAGAAGGCGTGGTTGGGGATGCCGGAGTTGATGTGGACGCCGCCGTTGTCGCGGCCGGTCTTCACATAGCCGTCCATCGTCGCGGGCTGCGGGTCCTTGCCGAGCGCGTCGTCGTCGTACGCCGTGCCGGGCTCCTTCATGGAGCGCAGCGCCTTGCCGGTGACGCGCGGGGCGAGCAGGCCCGCGCCGATCAGCCAGTCGGCGTCGGCGGCGGTCTGGCCGAGTGTGTACTGCTTGATCAGCGAGCCGAAGACGTCCGACATGGACTCGTTCAGGGCGCCCGGCTGGCCGAAGTAGGTGAGGTTCGCCGTGTACTGGGTGACGCCGTGGGTCAGCTCGTGGCCGATGACGTCGACCGGGATGGTGAAGTCGAGGAAGATCTCGCCGTCGCCGTCGCCGAACACCATCTGCTCGCCGTTCCAGAAGGCGTTGTTGTAGTCGACGTCGAAGTGCACGCTCGCGTCGAGGGGCAGGCCCTCGCCGTTGATGGAGTTGCGGGCGTAGGCGTTCAGGTAGAGCTCGAAGGTGGCGCCCAGCCCGGCGTAGGCGCGGTTGACGGTGGCGTCCTTGCCGGGCTTGTCGGCCTCGCCGCGGACCTTCTTGCCCGGCAGGTCCTGGTGGTGCTTGGCGTCGTAGATGGTGCGCTGCGGCTTGTCCGCGGGCGCGCCCTGGGGCGGGGCCAGGGCGGGCGCGCCGATGACCGTGGTCAGCCGGCGGTGGGTGCGCTCGAAGGCGTCGCGCTCCAGGGTGCGGCGCGCGGGCCCGGAGAGCGAGGGGTCCTCGTGCTGGGCCAGCGTGTCGAGGACGTGGGGCGGCACGATGGTGCAGAAGACAGGCTCGAAGCCTGCCGGGTTCGCGGTCATGCCCGGCACAATTGCACTGAGTGACGCCACTGTCACTACTGGCGACCAAGATCGTGTGAAATGCGGCGATAAGGATCCTCGGAGTCCGCTCGTCAGTGGTATGAGGCCTCACTCTGAGTGGCGTGCCGCACTTTTTGTCTGTTTTCTTCCTTATGTGGTCGGGATCCCGCATACTGATACAGCCCTCCGGAGAGAGTGAGGCTCGGCTAGGCTGCGGAGCATCATGCGTATCGGGCTGCTTCTCCTTAGCTGCCGCGGCGAGGGCCTGTAGTCGAGGCCGACCCCCTCCCCGCGGAGTTCGGCGTTGCGCCGTCGGCCGTCCTTCCGGACACCCTCTGAGGAGCCCACGCATCATGCCGAACTTCCAGCAGTCCACCTCTATGCCGGTTCACAAGTACGGCAAGTACGAGCAGGTGGACATCCCGGACCGCACCTGGCCGGACAACCGTGTCACCGTCGCCCCCCGCTGGCTGTCGACGGACCTGCGGGACGGCAACCAGGCACTCATCGACCCGATGTCCCCGGCCCGCAAGCGCGAGATGTTCGACCTGCTCGTGAAGATGGGTTACAAGGAGATCGAGGTCGGCTTCCCGGCCTCCGGACAGACCGACTTCGACTTCGTCCGTTCGATCATCGAGGACGAGACCGCGATCCCGGACGACGTCACGATCTCCGTACTGACCCAGGCCCGCGAGGACCTGATCGAGCGCACGGTGGAGTCCCTGATCGGCGCCAAGCGCGCCACGGTCCACCTGTACAACGCGACGGCCCCGGTCTTCCGCCGGGTCGTCTTCCGCGGCTCCAAGGACCAGATCAAGCAGATCGCCGTCGACGGCACGCGGCTGGTCATGGAGTACGCCGAGAAGCTGCTCGACGAGCGGACGACGTTCGGCTACCAGTACAGCCCCGAGATCTTCACCGACACCGAGCTGGACTTCGCCCTGGAGGTCTGCGAGGCCGTCATGGACGTCTACCAGCCCGGCCCGGGCCGCGAGATCATCCTCAACCTGCCCGCCACGGTGGAGCGTTCGACGCCGTCCACGCACGCGGACCGCTTCGAGTGGATGTCGCGCAACCTGTCCCGCCGCGAGTACGTCTGCCTGTCCGTCCACCCGCACAACGACCGGGGTACGGCCGTCGCCGCCGCCGAACTGGCCCTGATGGCCGGCGCCGACCGCATCGAGGGCTGTCTGTTCGGCCAGGGCGAGCGCACCGGCAACGTCGACCTGGTCACGCTGGGCATGAACCTGTTCTCGCAGGGCGTCGACCCGCAGATCGACTTCTCGAACATCGACGAGGTCCGCCGCACCGCCGAGTACTGCAACCAGATGGAGGTCCACGCCCGCCACCCGTACGTCGGCGACCTCGTCTACACCTCCTTCTCCGGCTCCCACCAGGACGCCATCAAGAAGGGCTTCGACGCCATGGAGGCGGACGCCGCCGCGAAGGGCGTCACCGTCGACGACATCGAGTGGGCCGTCCCGTACCTGCCGATCGACCCGAAGGACGTCGGCCGCAGTTACGAGGCCGTCATCCGCGTCAACTCGCAGTCCGGCAAGGGCGGCATCGCGTACGTCCTGAAGAACGACCACAAGCTGGACCTGCCGCGCCGGATGCAGATCGAGTTCTCGAAGATCATCCAGGCGAAGACGGACGCCGAGGGCGGCGAGGTCACCCCGAAGGACATCTGGGCGGTCTTCCAGGACGAGTACCTGCCGAACCCCGGCAACGCGTGGGGCCGTATCCAGGTCAAGGCCGGCCAGACCACGACCGACCGCGACGGCGTCGACTCGCTGACCGTCGAGGCCTCGGTGGACGGCACCGACACCGTCCTGACCGGTACCGGCAACGGTCCGATCTCCGCGTTCTTCGACGCCCTGCAGTCCGTCGGCATCGACGTACGCCTCCTGGACTACCAGGAGCACACGATGAGCGAGGGCGCCTCTGCGCAGGCCGCCTCGTACATCGAGTGCGCGATCGGCGACAAGGTCCTGTGGGGAATCGGCATCGACGCGAATACGACACGCGCGTCGCTGAAGGCCGTGGTCTCCGCGGTCAACCGCGCGGCCCGCTGAGGACTTTGACCGGCACTTTCGGGGCCCCGTCCGCCTTTCGAGGCGGGCGGGGCCCCGTCGTATACCGGCCAATAGCCGTGGAGATCACGGAAAGGTCTCGTCCAAGGTACTGACTCCGCATCAACAATGTGGCTAACATCACGCCAGCGCGGCGATGTTGCCGCGGGGTTACGGAGGTGTGCGAGCGTGCTGCCAGGATGGGGACGAAACGGTCGTGCAGTGCAGATTTCCCGCATCCTAGGCACTCGTACCGCGTGGACCACCATGGGGGACGGCGAGTTCTTCTGCCCGGGCTGCGGGGGCGACCGCAACTACCAGCGGCTCACCGGCCGCCGCCGCTTCACCCTCCTCGGTGTCCCCGTCCTGCCGCGCGGCGACACGGGGCCCGTCGTCGAGTGCGCCGCCTGCGGTCACCACTACGGCGCGGACGTCCTCGACCATCCGACCACCACCCGCTTCTCGGCGATGCTCCGCGACGCCGTCCACACCGTCGCGCTCGCCGTGCTCGCCGCCGGCGGCACCTGCTCCCGTACGTCCCTGGAGACCGCGGCGACCGCGGTGCGCTCGGCCGGCTTCGACGACTGCACGGAGGACCAGCTCGGCGCCCTCGTCGAGGCGCTCGCCGCGGACACGGGCCGGATCTTCGGGGAGCCGTGCGGGGCGGGCCTCGCCATAGAGCTGCACGAGGCCCTGGACCCGCTGGCGCCGCACCTCGCCGCGACGGGACGCGAGTCGATCCTGCTCCAGGGTGCCCGGATCGCCCTGGCGGACGGCCCGTACACGACCGCCGAGCGGGACGTCCTCGCCACCGTGGGCGCGGCGCTGACGATCTGCGCGGACGACGTGACGCGACTGCTGGCGGCGGCGCGTACGCCGTCGTAGTGACGGGGCGGGAGTGGCGAGCGGTGACTCAGGGTACGGTGTGAGCGACACACCGTAACGAGGCCCTCGTGTCGCGCGGGGGAGAGCGAGGATCCCCTGAGACGCAGCCTCGTCGCCGCCCTGGCCATCGGCCTCCTCGCCTCCGGCGCCGGCGTCGCGTTCGCCGCCGCCCCCGGTCCCCGTACCGACTGCGCCTCCTCCGTGCCGTACACCGCGGGCGAGGGCGGCTACGACACCTACCGCATCCCGGCGGTCCTCACCACCCGTGCGGGCACGGTGCTCGCCTTCGCCGAGGGGCGGCACGACGGCGCGGGCGACAGCGGCCACATCGACGTCGTCCTCAGACGCTCCACCGACGGCGGCTGTACGTGGGGGCCGCCGCGGGTCGTCACGGCCGGGGGCGGCGACACCCGGGGCAACCCGGCGCCGGTCGTGGACCCGCGCACCGGCCGGATCGTGCTGGTGACGTCCTACAACAGCGGTGCGGCGACCGAGGCGCGGATCATGCGGGGCGAGGTCGCGGCGCGCCAGAGCCGCCGCGTGTTCGTGCAGACGAGCCGCGACGACGGCGTGCGGTTCTCCGCTCCCCGGGACATCACGGCCGAGGTGAAGCCGCCGGGCTGGCGCTGGTACGCGACGGGCCCGGGCCATGCGATCGCCCTGCGTCACGGCCCGCACGCCGGCCGTCTGATCGTCCCCGCGAACCACTCCGCCGCCCCGCCCAAGGGCTCGAGCGACACGGGCCGGGAGGCCAAGTACTACGGGGCGCACGCGATCTACTCCGACGACGGCGGCCGCACCTGGCACCTGGGCTTCACCGACCGCACCTATGACGGCCACGTCGACGCCAACGAGAGCGGCGTGGCCGAACTCCCCGACGGACGGCTGTACTTCAGCGCCCGTGACCAGGGCGGCACCACCCCCGGCAACCGCCTGGACACCTACTCCAGCGACGGCGGCGAGACCCTGGACCGCCCCTACGCGATCCAGCCCACCCTGGACGCCGTACCCGTCGTCCAGGGCAGCGTCCTCCAACTGCGCGGCGCCCACGCCCCCTTGCTCTTCTCGGCCCCCTCCGTGGCCAACGCCCGGCGCTCGATGGCGCTGTGGCGAAGCACGGACGGCGGCGCCACCTTCACCAAGGCGATGACGCTCTCCTCCGCCTGGGCCGCCTACTCGGACCTGGTGGACCTCGGGCACGACCGGGTCGGCATCCTGTACGAGACGGGCTCGACACGGCCGTACGACAGGATCGAGTTCCGCCGTCCGCGCTGGACGGCCTCATCCGTCAGGTGAACGCGGCCCCGTCCTCGAACCCGCTCTCGTCAGAGCAGGCCCGCCCCCGCCAGGTACTTCCCCACCCGTTCCACCTCCGCCTCCGACAGCGGCACCTGCGGCTCCGCCGTCGCCGGACAGGCGATGACGCCCCGCAGGTGCAGCGCCGCCTTGAACGCCCCGAGCGCCGACGAACCGCCGCCCATCCGGGCGGGGTCCCCCACCCCGACCATCCCGAACAGCCCGCACAGCCGCTCCTGTTCGGCCCGCGCCCGCTCCCGGTCGCCCCCTCGGCAGAGCCGGTCGAGCCGTACGTACCCGTGCGGGTCGACGTTGGCGAGACCCGGTACGGCCCCGTCCGCCCCGAGGGCGAGCGCGGAGTCGACGACGAGTTCGGACCCGGTGAGAGCGGTGAAACCGGTGATGTCGGGGCGGGCGCGGGCGCCCGTGACGATCGCGCGGAACGCGGCGAGGTCGCCGCTGGAGTCCTTCAGACCGGTCAGCACGCCCTCCGCGGCGAGGGACAGGACCAGCTCCGCGTCCAGCTTGGTGTGGACGGACACCGGGATGTCGTAGGCGAAGACGGGCACGGCCGAACGGGCGGCGACCAGGCGGAAGTGGCGCGCGATCTCCGCCGGATGGGTGCGGGCGTAGAAGGGGGCGGTCGCCACGATCGCGTCCGCGCCCGCCGCCGTCACATACGCCACATGGTCCAGCACCCTCGGCGTGGTCATGTCGATCACCCCGGCCAGCACGGGGAGCGCGCCGCTCACATGGGCGACCACCGTCTCCACCACCAGCCGCCGCTGGGCGTCCGTCAGGAACGCCGCCTCCGAGGACGAACCAAGGACGAACAGGCCGTCGACGCCCCCCTCCACCAGATGGTCCACGAGCCTGACGAGCGAAGGGACGTCCACCTCGCGGTCCGGTGTCAGGGGCGTGCAGACGGGCGGAACGACACCGGTCAGCGGGGTGGGGATCGGCATGAAGGCTCCCTCGGGACGATCAAGGCTGCTGCTGGGCGGGGATGTCGGCCACGGCGGGCGCGGCGGACCCGGCCTGGGCCACCAGGTCGCGCGTCGACTGGTCCTCCTGCACAGGATGGTGGCACCGGAAGCGGTGGTCCGGCGTCGACGCGGCCGTGAAGTCCGGCATCACGCTCACGCACTCCTCGTCGGCCTTCCAGCAGCGGGTGCGGAACGGACAGCCGGTGGGCGGGTGCGTGGCCGAGGGCACCGGGCCCACCAGCGGGATCGGGTCGATCGGGTCCAGGAGACCGGGCGTGGCGGAGAAGAGGGCCCGGGTGTACGGGTGCCGGGCGCGGTCGGTGACCTCGGTGGCCGGGGACTCCTCCACGATCCGGCCCAGGTACATCGTGATCACCCGGTCGCTCATCCTGCGTACCGTCTGGATGTCGTGCGAGACGAAGACCAGAGCCGGGTTCAGGCGCTCCCTCAGGTCCAGCAGGAGGTTGAGGATCTGGGCGCGGACCGAGACGTCCAGCGCGCTCGTCGGCTCGTCCGCCACCACCAGGTCCGGGTCCAGGGCCAGGGCGCGCGCGATGGCCACCCGCTGGCGCTGACCGCCGGACAGCTGACCGGGCAGCACGTCCGCCAGGGCGTGGGGGAGGCCCACCAGGGACATCAGCTCCCGCACCCGGTCCTCCCGTTCTCGTGCCGTGCCGCGCCGGTGCACGTCCAGGGGGTCCCGCAGGATCCGGCGTACGGGCAGGCGCCGGTTCAGGGCCGTCGACGGGTCCTGGAAGACCATGCCCGTGCCGGCGCCGACGGACGCTCGTCGCTCGGCGGGCTTCATCGACCACAGGTCATGGTCACGGAAGCGCACCGTGCCGGACGTGGGTCGCTGTACGCCCACGAGCACCTTCGCCAGCGTCGACTTCCCGCAGCCGGACTCGCCGACGACGCCGACCGTCTCGCCGGGCGCGATGGTGAGGTCGGCGCCGGTCAGGGCGTACACCCGGTCGCGGGTGAACAGGCCGCCGGAGCGGGCCTTGTGGACGACATGGGCGCCGGAGAGGGTGATGAGCGGGTGCGCCGGGGTGAGGGGGGTCGCCGGGGTAGGGGGCACTTGAGGTCCCAGAGGATGCCGCGGCTTTCAGGTCGGGGAGGATTCCGGTTCCCCGTGTAGCGGGGCAGGAGGAGTCGGATCGCCGCCGGATGATCCGGCGTCCGCTCCTGCGGCGTTGAGGGCGACCTCGATGAGGTGGAGGATCTCGGAGTTGAGGGACCGCCGGTCCGTGGCCGCGCGGGCGATCACCCGTTCGTGTAGGTCTTCCGGAATGCGGAGCGAGAAGCGGATCATGACGCTTTTTTGGCATCATGACGACGCCAGTGGAAGTCGATGGGACCCGGCATGCCCGGTACACCTACCGGCTGCGTGTGTCATCGACCGCCCGCGCGCGGCTGCTGGGCGAGTGGGACCGGTGCCGGTGGGTGTGGAACGAGTGCGTGGCCAAGTCGAAGGCCGTGTACGCGCACAACAAGGCGCACCCCATGGACGGGTGGACGTGCGGCCCGGCGCAGTTGGACCGGATGCTGACGGAGGCGCGCGAGCGTACGCCGTGGCTGCGTGAAGGAAGTTCGGTCCCGCAGCAGCAGACCATCCGGGACTTCGGTCGCTCCCGCGCGAAGGCACAGAAAGACATCAAAGACCGCCGGCTGCCCCCGCGGCAGCGGGCCGGGATGCCTAGGTGGAAGAAGAAGCGCGAAGCGGACCCGACGCTGAACTACACGCGGCGCGGGTTCCGCCTGAAGGACGGGCACCTGTACCTGGCGGGCGGAATCGTACTGGCGGTGGTGTGGTCCCGTGACATTCCGGCTGACCCGTCGAGTGTGCGTGTGTACCAGGACAGCGTCGGGCACTGGTACGCCTCGTTCGTCGTCCCGGCGCAGGTGCGTCCCCTGCCGTTGACGGGCCGGGTGATCGGTGTCGACTGGGGCGTGCGCGAGACCGCGACCACCACCTCAGACGAGCACGACCTTCCGCACGCCCAGCATGGGAAGAAGGCCCGGCAGAAGCTGACCCGGTACGACCGGATGATGGCCCGTCGCAAACCCAAGAAGGGGCAGGCCGCCTCGAAGGGCTACCGCGAGGCGAAGCACCTGCGGGCGAAGGTGGGCAAGAAGGTGGCCCGGCAGCGGCAGGACACCGGACGCAAGTGGGCCAAACGTGTGGTGACCGACCACGACGCGGTCGCCGTGGAGGACTTCCGCCCGAAGTTCCTCGCCAGGACGTCGATGGCCCGCAAGGCCGCCGACGCCGCGATCGGCGCCACGAAGCGGGCCCTGACCGAGATGGGCCGCAAGCACGCACGGGACGTGCGCCTGGTGCACCCCGCGCACACCACCATGGGCTGCGGACGCTGCGGAGCGAGAACCAAGCACGCTCCCCCACTGTCTTAAGGACGTGGGGGGACCCCCAGCCGTTGTCCGAGCGCACCTACACCTGCACCGCGTGCGGAGTCGTCTCTCCCAGGGACAAGAACTCCGCCCGCGTGATGCTCGTCCGGGCAGGTCTGAACCCGGCTGGTGTCGAGGGCATAAGACCTCCCGGACCGCCGGTCCGGAAGGCCGCCTGAGCCAGGAATCCCCCTCGTTCACAAGCGGGAGCATTCAAGTCGCGCACGGTTCCTCGACAGAGAGGGACGGGAGATATGACGTGCTAGTAGAGGTGCGATCAATGAAGCCCTGAAACAGGGGTAGTTGGTGCTGAATCCGCCCGGAGGCGGGACGTCGGATGTCCAGTGAGCGTACGATGCGGCGCATGTCTGAGGAGACCGGGAACCGGCGCGGGCCCGAGCGCAGGTCCGAGCGCCGGGTGAGCAGCCAGATCCAGCGCGAGGTCACGCAGCTGATCCTCGACCGCAAACTTCAGGCGGGCGCCCCGCTGCCCACCGAGACCGAGCTGATGCAGGACCTCGGCGTCAGCCGCAACTCCGTCCGCGAGGCCCTCAAGGCCCTGCAGGCCCTCGACATAGTCGACATCCGGCACGGTTACGGCACCTACGTCGGCGAGGCCTCGCTGACCCCCTTCGTCGACGGCCTCACCTTCCGCACGCTCGCCCAGCCCGACGACAAGAACGAGACCGGGGCGCTCGCCGAGATCCTCCAGGTACGGGAAGTACTGGAGGAGGGGCTGATACGCCGGGTCGCGGCCGTGCTCACCGAGCCGGAACTCGACCGCCTCGAAGCGGTCGTGGCGGAGATGGAGGAAGCGAGCCGCTCAGGCCGCCCCTTCCCCGAACTCGACCGCGAATTCCACGAGTTGCTGTACGCCTCGCTCGGCAACGCACTCGTGCCACAGCTTCTGGGCGCCTTCTGGACCGTCTTCAGCCGGGTCGCCGGCATACGCGGCTGGACCGACGACCCGTCCCCCGAACTGACCGTCCGCCGCCACCGCGACATCGTCACCGCCCTGCGCGCCCGCGACGTGGAGGCCGCCCAACGCGCGATGGCCGACCACTTCCGCGGCATCGAGGCGAGGGCGGCCCAGGAGTCCAGGGGAGTGGGCTGAGTACGGGGTCCTCTGTCCGGCCCCTGGTGCCTGTCCGCCCCTAGACGAGTCATTCCGAATGCTGACGGTGTGTCTGGGAACGCAGACAGGGCGTCCAAGATTCGTTGTGTGACGAACAACCTAGACGCCCTGCTGACCGCACTGTACGTGAAGATCGACGACGAGATCGGAGGTAGCCGATGGCTTGGCCGACCGCCGCAGCTGACGGATTCTGAGCTGGTCACCCTTGCCGTCGCCCAGGCGCTGCTGGGCTACACCTCGGAGTCGCGCTGGCTGCGGTTCGTGGACTCCCGACTGGGAGCGATGTTCCCGTACGTGCCCAGGCAGCCGGGCTGGAACAAGCGGCTGCGGGCAGCGTTGCCACTGGTCAAGAGGGCAATACGACTGCTGGCCGTCGATACGGACTTCTGGTTCGACAACCACTGGATCATCGACTCCACACCGGTGGAGTGCGGCCGCTCGCGTCCGACGGTGAAGCGGTCGGACATGGCCGGCTGGGCCGGATACGGGTACTGCGCCTCGCACTCCCGGTTCTTCTGGGGCCTGCGCCTGTTCCTGGTATGCACCCCGACCGGGATGCCCATCCTGTGGGCACTGGCGAACCCGAAACTGGATGAGCGGGAGGTGCTGTCGGCGATGCTGGACCGCGAACCGCACCTGTCCACGGACCGGCCGAGCCTGCTGGTGATCGCAGACAAAGGCTTCGCCTCCAAGGAGTTCGAGGCCGATCTGGCCTTCCGGGGCGCGGAGTTGCTGCGTCCTTCTTTCAAGCGCGAGAAGAAGCGCAGGGGCGAGAGCCTCCTGAAGTCGGTGCGACAGCTGATCGAGTCGGTCAACGACACCCTCAAAGGCCAGCTCGACCTGGAACGGCACGGTGGACGGACCTTCGAAGGTGTCGCCGTCCGCGTCGCCCAACGCATCCTCGCGATGGCCGCCGCGATCTGGCACAACCACAAGACCGGCCAGCCCGTCATACGATCCTTGATCGCTTATGACCACTGACCACATCGGAATGACTCGTCTAGTGCCGCGGCAGGCAACGTTCGCCCCGTCGCGACGCCCGGCACGCCCTCTCGCCGCACCGGCCGAAAGCCCAAGTACGTCCGGTCCGTCGACGGGGTCTTCCGGCCGGCACTCCCCCAGCCTTCGGCCGGGGGGACCCCCAGAGCACGCACCGGACGCCGCTCCTTGACGGGCAAACGTTGCCTGCCGCGGTACTAGATCCCGGCCAGGCGCCACACCTGGAGTTCCTTCGTGTCCTCGGCGATCGTGTACCAGCTGCCGTCGCCCAGGGTGCCCGGCACGCCGGATGTCGGGAAGGGGTACGTGACCTCGCCGAGCAGCCGCATGTCCCGCACGTCGACCAGCCAGTGCCGCCCCGCCCCGTACTCCTCGTCGGCCTCGCTCGTGCCCGCGATGACGGTGTGTTCGTCGAGGAAACCACCGTAGTAGTCCCAGCGCACCTCGGGCTCGTCGTTGTCCGGGTGCAGTGCGGGGTGATCGGGTATGACCTCCTCCGCGTCCAGCTCCGAGACCACCGAGCCGTCCTCGACCCGGTGCAGGGCCAGGGCCTCCTGGTAGTGGGTCACCGTCAGGAAGTGCTCGCCGGACGGGCTCACCGCCATCAGACAGCGGTCGTCGTCGCCGATCCGGTCGACCGTGAGCCGCTCGCCGTCCCAGCGCCCCCACAGCAGCGGCACCCCGTCCTGCCCCTCGCCGACGCTCAGCCCCATCTGACCGGGGTCCGGGTGCGACACATGACCCGAACCGGCGGCCGCGGTCAGGATGTCCGCCTGCCCGAGCACCCTCCCGTCCGTGGCGTCCAGGACCAGCCACTCGTCGATCACGCCCGGGTCCTCGTCCCCCTCCGCGAGCGGCCCGCGGACATGGGCCCAGACCAGCTCGCCGTCCGCCGAGAAGACCACCGAGCCGCTGTCGGCGTACAAGTGCCCGCGACTGTCGGTGTTTTCGCCGTATTCGTCGAACGAGGCGTGCGACTCCTGGCAGCTCCCCTCCCAGCAGCCGTGCCGCACCTCCCACAGGGTGGTGCCCCGCCGGTCCACCGCCCGCACCGCGTGCACGCCCGCGAAGACCGCGACGTCCAGTCCCGGCGACACGGTGCACGTCCCGAAGCGGCGCGGCCACGGCCTCGGGAAGCGGGCCACCGAGGCCTCACCCGCGAGCGCCGCGGCCAGGTCGTACGCGGCCAGCTGGGTGTCGTCGCCCTGGAGGATCAGCGTCCGGCCCGGCAGGCACCGCTCTCCTGGCAGGCTCGCCGTGGCCGACTCCAGCGGGCCTGCGAGCGTGGTGACGAGACGGGCGCTCGCGGACATGGTTCCTCCAGTGCGCGTGATGCCGTACGGCGTTGTGTGCGTGGGGTGCACAGTACGGCCGCCCACTGACAATCCCGTACGCGCCCGTCCCGTACGACCTCTCACACGTCCCGGCGGTCCACCGCCACCACGGCGATCACCGCCGACACCGCCGCCCACGCCGCGAGCACCACCCAACTGCCCGTCACCGTCGCCCCGTAGCGCGGGAGCCGGGTGAAGGGATCGCGGCCGTAGGCGATGTCGGTCAGCCGCGTCCACGCGTTGACGGGCATGGCGTGCCGCACGGCGGCCGTCCAGCGGTAGCGATCGGTGATGAAGCTGGGGACGAGGAGGAGGACGGCGGTGACGGCGACCATCGTGCTCGCGCTGTGCCGGATCAGGACCCCCAACGCCATGCCCGCCAGCGCGCAGACCGGAGCGAGCAGCGCGGAGGCGACGACCACGCGCAGGGCACCGGAGTGGGCGATCGACACGGCGGCGTGACGGGTGGTGAGGATCGCCTGCGTCGAGGCGAAGGAGGCACTCGCGACGAACGCGCCGTACAGCGTCATGACCGCCGTCACCACCACGACCTTCGCCGCCATCAGGGCGCGCCGGTCCGGGACGGCCGCGAGGGTCGTACGGATCAGGCCCGTCGAGTACTCCCCGACGACCGTGATCGCGCCGATGCTCGCCGCCGCGAGGATCAGGATCAGCGCCGATCCGTCGGTGAAGGCGTCACGCAGGGCCAACTCCCACGCGAAGGAACGCATGTGGGGATTGAAGCGTGGATAGTCGTGCGCGTGCACCCGTGCCGCGTTGGCGTTGAAGCCGATGACGGCGAGGGCGCCCGCGCCGAGTGCCCAGTAGGTCGAGCGCAGGGAACGGAGTTTGATCCACTCGGCGGCGAGGAGATCGGTGAACCGCGCGGGGGCCGGGGTGAGGGCGAGGGTGGTCATCGGGCGTCTCCCGCGAGGAACTCGGTGCTCTCGGCGGTCAGTTCCATGAAGGCGGCCTCCAGGGACGCGGTCTGCGGAGTCAGTTCCTCGAGCAGGATCCGGTGCTGGAAGGCGAGTTCACCGATGCGCGCCGCGCTCAGGGCGGTCACCTTGAGGGTCCGTTCGTCGTACGGCGCCACGGCCGCCCCCTCCTCGGACAGCACAGCCGTGAGCTTCGCGAGGTCCGGCGTCCGCACGGTCACCGTCGGCCGGGTGCCGCGCGCCGCGAACTCGCGCACGCTCTCCGCGGCGATCAGCTCACCCCGCCCGATGACGATCAGCTCGTCCGCGGTGTGCTCCATCTCGGACATCAGATGACTGGAGACGAACACGGTGCGCCCCTCGGCCGCGAGCCTGCGAAACAGCTCCCGTACCCACAACACACCTTCCGGATCCAGCCCGTTGAGGGGCTCGTCGAAGAGCAGCACCGGAGGTTCGCCGAGCAGCGCGGTGGCGATGCCGAGTCGCTGCCGCATGCCCAGCGAGAACCCGTCGACCCGGCGCCGCGCCGCCGCCCCCGCGAGCCCCACCTCCTCCAGCACCGCGTCCACCCGACTCCGGGGGATGCGATTGCTCCGCGCCAGCGCCTCCAGATGGGCCCGCGCGCTGCGCCCGCCGTGCACATCGCCCGCGTCGAGCAGCGCGCCCACGTGCCGCAGTCCGCGCGGATGACGCCGGAACGGCTGCCCGTCGATCGTCGCGCTCCCGCCGGTCGGCCCGATCAGGCCGAGCAGCATGCGCAGCGTCGTCGTCTTGCCCGCGCCGTTCGGGCCGAGGAACCCGGTGACGTGCCCCGGGCGCACCTGGAACGTCAGATTCCGTACGGCGGTGGTGTCGCCGTACCGTTTGGTCAGTTCGTTGACTTCGATCACACGGACCACCGTCTCGTCGGCGCCCCGCCGCGCGGTATCGCCCCCTGGCCGACACTCTCCCCGGCCGGTGTCGACCAGGGGTGTACGTCCCAGGACCGATGCCCGTCCACGGCTCCCCTGCCTACGATCGCCGCATGCATGCCATGCCGCTCCCGCCCCGCCTCAAGCTCGTGCCGCCCGGTGCCTGGGTGGCCCTGGCCTGGTGCGCGAGCACGGTGTTCACCTTCCTCGCCCGTGTACGGCTCCCCGGTGAGGAGACGGCCAACGTGCTCGCCGCCGTCCAGTTCTACCGCTGGGACGGCCTGCTGATCCTGACCGTCGCCTGCGCCCTGGCGTTGCTCGGCAGCATGTGGTTGCACCGACGGCCGCTGACCGCCCTGGGCCTGCTCCTGACGGCCGCCGCCTTCCTCACCACCAACCTGGCCGTGGGAGCGATCCAACTGGCCCAGTTCCTCGCCGTCGACCTCGCCCTCTACTTCATCGCGGCCGGCCGCCCCCGGCGCACCGGAGTCGCCGCCCTCTGCGTGGCGCTCGCCGTCCTGGTGGCCTGGGAGTCCCTGCGGTTGCTGCGCGGGTGGGGCATCGGCACGCTGGAAGAGCTGACCGTGGCGCTGACGGCCGTCGTCGCCTGGCTCCTGGGCGACGCCTCGCACCGCACCCGCGCGTACGGCGAGACGCTCCGCGCGCAGGCCGCCACCCAGGCGGTCACCGACGAACGTCTGCGTATCGCCCGTGAGATGCACGACATGGTCGCCCACAGCATCGGCATCATCGCCCTCCAGGCGGGCGCGGCGGCCCGCGTCGTGCACACCCAGCCGGACGCCGCGGGTGAGGCGATGACGGCGGTGGAGACGGCCGGGCGGGAGACCCTGGCGGGGCTGCGCCGGATGCTGGTCGCGCTGAGGCAGGCGGACCAGGACCGGGCCTTGGCCCTGGGGGATCCTCAACTGCACCCGGCCGAGGGCCTCGCCGACCTCGACCGGCTGGCCGCCGCGACAACGGCGGCGGGCGTCCGGGTCGACGTCCACTGGAAGGGCGCGCGCCGTCAACTCCCCCCGGACATCGACCTCTCCGCCTTCCGGATCGTCCAGGAGTCGATCACGAACGTCGTACGCCACGCGGAGACGAAGGCCTGCCGGGTGACGGTCGACCACCTGGAGGAGTACGTGGCCGTCGAGGTCACCGACGACGGCCGGGGCCGGGGCAGCACCACCGACACCGGCTTCGGACTGGTCGGGATGCGCGAGCGGGTGGCCCTGCTGCACGGCGAGTTCACGGCGGGCCCCCGTCCCGAGGGCGGCTTCCGGGTGACGGCCCGCCTTCCGGTCCCGGCGACGGCGGCGGCGACCGGGGTGGCCGCCTGATGCCGGTCCGTGTCGTCCTCGCCGACGACCAGCAGCTGATCCGCACGGCGCTGCGGATGGTCATCGCCGACATCGAGGACGTGGAGGTGGTGGGGGAGGCCGCGGACGGCGAGGAGGCGGTGACCCGTACCGAGGAACTCCGCCCCGACGTCGTGGTGATGGACATCCGCATGCCGGGCGTGGACGGCATAGAGGCGACCCGTCGGATCACGGCGGGTGCGGGCGAGTCGAGGATCGTCGTCCTGACCACCTTCGACGACGACGACTACGTGTACGGGGCGCTGCGCGCGGGCGCGTCGGGGTTTCTGGTCAAGGACATGGCCCTGGACGACATCATCGGTGCCATACGGGTCGTGGCGGCCGGCGACGCGCTCATCGCCCCCAGCGTCACCCGCCGCCTGATCCAGGACTTCACCTTCGCCCGCTCCGCCGAACCACCGCGGCCACGCCGCGACCTGACCGCGATCACGGACCGCGAACGCGAGGTCCTGACCCTGGTCGGCTCGGGCCTGTCCAACGCCGAGATAGCCGAACGGCTCTTCATCAGCGTCGCCACGGCGAAGACGTACCTGACCCGCCTGCTGTCCAAGCTGGACGCACGGGACCGGGTGCAGTTGGTGATCATCGCGTATGAGGCGGGCCTGGTCTCGGCGCGCCGGTGAAGCGCCGGTGAAGCGGTCGGCCGACGACGTGCGTCACTTCTTGGTCGCGGCCGGCTTCGGTCTGGCCTTGGGGCGGTCCGGGCGTACGGAGAAGGCGGTGTCGCCCGCCACGGCGACGATCGCGTCCTTCACGAGCAGCAGGCTCGGGACCGTGGTCTCCGGCGAGTTCCCGGGGTCGTCCAGCTTGTCCGTGCTCCACCGCGCGGCGCCGGACGCGCGGTCGAGCGCGAGCAGCCGGCCGTAGCGGTTGGCGAAGAAGAGGTCGTGGTACGTCGTCGACAGCGCCGGCTTCGACAGGTTCTCGATCTGCGTCTCCCGCTGCCAGAGCCGGGCGCCGTCGGTGACCCTGATCGCGGTGACGGTCCCGTCGGGCCGCACGAAGTACACGACGCCGTCGAGGAGGGTGACCGAGCCGCGCGGGGGGCCCGCCAGGGGGGTCCGGACGAGGGCGCCGCCGGCCGGGTTCACCCTCAGCAGGCTT
This sequence comes from Streptomyces sp. NBC_01450, assembly GCF_036227505.1. Classification (NCBI taxonomy): domain Bacteria; kingdom Bacillati; phylum Actinomycetota; class Actinomycetes; order Kitasatosporales; family Streptomycetaceae; genus Streptomyces; species Streptomyces sp. NBC_01450. The sequence goes on from NZ_CP109480.1 coordinate 7,554,952, forward strand.
GAGAACGGCGTGTCCGTGTCGTCGGCGTACTGGTCCTGCGCCGCGTTCCTCGGCACCGCGAACAGCGGCTGCCCGGCGACGGTGCCGAGCGGCACCGCCCCGCGGGGGAGTGTGGCGAGGTCGTGCGCCGTGCCGTCGGCCGGGTCGAGGCGCACCAGGCCGGTCGAGCCCGTGTCGGTGTTCTCCGGCGTGCACAGGCCGTAGGGGACGCCGTCCAGGGCCAGCGGGGTGCAGGAGTCGCCCGCCGACGACTTCGCCGGTGTCCGCCACAGGTCCTTGCCCGTCCTGGCGTCGATGGCGACGAACTCCGTCCCGTCGTCCCCGTCGTCCGACTTGGCCAGGACGCCGCCGTCGAACAGGACGGCGGGCCGGACTTCGTTGATCGGGCGGTACCAGAGCCGTCTTCCGGTGCCGGCGTCGAGGGCGACAAGCCGCCAGGTCTCGCGCACGTTCAGGCCCGGCTTCTCGTAGGTGTACACGATCCCGTCCCGGACGCCGACCGGCAGCGTGGTCTGCGGGGTGTGGCCGGCCCGCCACTGGACGCGGCCGGAGGCGGCGTCGAGCTTGGCGACCGTGAAGCCGGACCCCGCGCAGTACAGGGCGGAGCCGCCGGACACACAGCCGGACTCCGAGCCGCTGATGGAGATGTCCGCGTACGCCTTGTCCGGGACCTGGGTGAGGTTCGCGCGCCAGGGCTTCCAGCCGACGGGGAGCGCCGCGGCGGGAGAAGCGGCGGCGCGGGACGCGGCCGTCCGCCCGCCGGGCGTGCCCTCGGTGCTCTTCGGGCGCGCCACCATGTAGTACACCGACGCGGACACCATGGTGACGGCCAGGGCCGAGCCGAGGGCGACGAGGAGACGCACCCGGCGACCGCGGCGGCCGGCACCGTCCGGGGCCGTCGTGTCACCGCGCTCGCGGGCGGGCCCGCGCCCTCCCGTGACGGTCGACGGTCCCGACGCGGCCGGGGCGGTCGGCACGTCCGGCAGGTCCCTGAACAGCCGGTGCAGCTCGGTGAGGTCGGGCCGGGCGGTCGCGTCCTTGTCCAGGCAGCGCTCGGCGATGCTCCTGAGGGGCTCCGGTACGCCGTCCAGGACCGGCTGTTCATGCACCACCTGATAGCCCGTCATGTACGGGCTGCCGCCGTCGAAGGGACGGTTGCCGGTGGCCGCGTACACCAGCAGCGAGCCCAGCGAGAACACGTCCGAGGCGGCGGTGACGTCCCGGGGCGAGGCGAACTGCTCCGGGGACATGAAGGGCGGGGTGCCGATCAGCCGCCCCGTCACGGTGAGGGTCTGGTTGTCGGCGGCGCGCGAGATGCCGAAGTCGATGACGCGCGGACCGTCCTGCGCCAGCAGGACGTTGCTCGGCTTCAGGTCCCGGTGCACCACGCCCGCCTCGTGGATGTCCCGCAGCGCCTCGGCGAGCCCCAGCGCCAGCGTACGCAGCGCGGGCCCGCCCAACGGGCCTTCCTCCGCCACGATTTCGGCCAGCGTCCGGCCCGGCACGTACAACGTCGCCATCCAGGGCACTTCGGCATCCGGATCGGCATCCACCACGGGGGCGGTGAACGCCCCGCTCACCCGGCGGGCCGCCGCGATCTCCTGCCGGAAGCGGACCCGGAACTCCTCGTCCTGCGCGTACTGGGCGTGCACGACCTTGACCGCGACCTGCCGTCCCGAGGCCGAATGTCCCAGGTACACGACGCCCATGCCGCCGCTGCCGAGCCGGTCGACGAGCGTGTAGCCGCCTATGGACCCGATGGACTCCGATTCCCCGGTGCTCAGCGGCATGGCCGGTTGCCCTTCCCAAATCCCCTGTGTCGCACGCCTGTTCCGCGGCATCACATTAGTACCTACGCCACAGGGGGCCGCGCGTCAGGCTCACTTCGCGACGGTACGGGGGAACGCCGTCCGGACGAGGGAGCGGACGAGTGTAGTTGTGGAGAGTCACCTTGGAGACACGAAGAGTGAAACCCGGGAAGTCGGGGGAACAGGGTGAAGGCACAACACTCGGCGCTCTGCGTCGAAGAGGCGGAGGTAACGGTGAGGGAATTGCGGGCGGCGCTGCGATGAGGCCACCGACGAAGCCGCCGATCGGCTCGTACGTCGTCGACACGCACACAGGGAAGGTGGGCATGGTGATGGGACACGAGGGACCGTACGTACAGCTGAGAGCGCTGGGCGGGGGCAAGGAGTGGGACGTCGCCCCCGACGCCGTCCGGCGGGCCACCGCGGAGGAGCGGCTCGGCGCGGCCACGGCGTATGCGAACGCACGCGGCCACGGTGACGTCCCATGAGCGGGCGCCGTCCCGCCTCGACCGGTGCGGGTGCCAGGGGCAGGCCGCCCGCGGTGAGGAGCAAGAAGTACGGCACCCTGCGGCGCATGTCCTCGCGTACGCGAGAATGGGCCCATGAGTCTGTTCCGCGACGACGGCATCGTGCTGCGCACCCAGAAGCTGGGTGAGGCGGACCGGATCATCACGCTGCTCACCCGCGGTCACGGCCGGGTACGGGCCGTGGCCCGTGGCGTGCGGCGCACCAAGTCGAAGTTCGGGGCGCGGCTCGAACCCTTCTCGCACGTGGACCTGCAGTTCTTCGCGCGGGGGAGCGAGCTGATCGGACGCGGCCTGCCGCTGTGCACGCAGAGCGAGACGATCGCTCCGTACGGCAGCGGGATCGTGACGGACTACGCGCGCTACACCGCCGGTACGGCCATGCTCGAAACCGCCGAGCGGTTCACCGATCACGAGGGCGAGCCCGCCGTGCAGCAGTATCTGCTGCTCGTCGGCGGGCTGCGCACCCTCGCCCGGGGCGAGCACGAGCCGCACCTCGTCCTCGACGCCTTCCTGCTGCGCTCCCTCGCCGTGAACGGCTACGCGCCCAGCTTCAGCGCCTGCGCGAAGTGCGGGATGCCGGGACCGAATCGGTTCTTCTCGGTCGCGGCGGGAGGTTCCGTCTGCGTGGACTGCCGGGTGCCCGGCAGCGTCGTACCCTCGGCGGGGGCCCTCGAACTGCTCGGCGCGCTGCTGACGGGAGACTGGGAGACCGCGGACGCGTGCGAGCCGCGGTACGTCCGGGAGGGCAGCGGGCTGGTGTCGGCCTATCTGCACTGGCATCTGGAGCGCGGGCTGCGTTCACTCCGGTACGTGGAAAAGTAAGACTGAGGGAGACGAGAAGCACATGGTCGTACGCGGGATCCTGGGACGCCAGCGCCGCGAGTACAAGACGCCGGAACCGCACCCGTCCGGTGCCGTCGCGCCCAAGCTCCCCGGTGAGCTGATCCCGAACCATGTGGCGATCGTCATGGACGGGAACGGCCGCTGGGCCAAGGAGCGCGGGCTGCCGCGCACCGAGGGGCACAAGGTCGGCGCCGAGCGCGTCCTCGACGTGCTGCAGGGCGCGATCGAGATGGGGGTCGGCGCGATCTCGCTGTACGCCTTCTCCACCGAGAACTGGAAGCGCTCGCCCGACGAGGTGCGCTTCCTGATGAACTTCAACCGCGACTTCATCCGCAAGACCCGCGACCAGCTCGACGAACTCGGCATCCGGGTCCGCTGGGTGGGCCGGATGCCCAAGTTGTGGAAGTCGGTGGCCAAGGAGCTCCAGATCGCCCAGGAGCAGACCAAGGACAACGACCGGCTGACGCTGTACTTCTGCATGAACTACGGCGGTCGCGCCGAGATCACCGACGCCGCGCAGGCTTTGGCTCAGGACATCAAGGCCGGCCGGCTCGACCCGTCGAAGGTCAACGAGAAGACCTTCGCGAAGTACCTCTACTACCCGGACATGCCGGACGTGGACCTGTTCCTGCGGCCGAGCGGCGAGCAGCGCACCTCCAACTACCTGCTCTGGCAGAGTGCCTACGCCGAGATGGTCTTCCAGAACGTGCTGTGGCCGGACTTCGACCGGCGCGATCTGTGGCGGGCGTGCGTCGAGTTCGCCTCGCGCGACCGTCGCTTCGGCGGCGCCGTCCCGAACGAGCAACTGCTCGCCATGGAAGCCGCGATGAGGGGCCGCCCGGAAGGCGCCTGACGCCCGATGGACCGGGGCGGCCTCGGACGGGGCGGCCCCGAAGGGGCGCCCCTCAGGGGCGCGGGGAACTGCGCGCCCAGCCCCCACCGAGCCCGCAGATGACAACGAACCCCCCGGCTACCCCTTAGCGGCAGCGCACTCCGCACACGTACCGAAGATCTCGACGGTGTGGGCGACGTTCACATAGCCGTGCTCGACCGCGATCGCCTCCGCCCACTTCTCGACGGCCGGGCCCTCGACCTCGACCGCCTTGCCGCAGACGCGGCAGACGAGGTGGTGGTGGTGCTCGCCGCTGGAGCAGCGGCGGTAGACGGACTCGCCGTCGGAGGTGCGCAGCACGTCGACCTCGCCGGCGTCGGCGAGGGACTGCAGCGTGCGGTACACGGTGGTGAGTCCGACCGAGTCACCCTTGTGCTTGAGCATGTCGTGGAGCTCCTGCGCACTGCGGAACTCGTTCACCTCGTCGAGTGCCGCCGCCACGGCGGCACGCTGCCGGGTGGAACGGCCCCGAACGGGCGATCCAGCGGTTGTCACCGTTGCCTCCTCGCGTCTGCCCTTGCCCGGCCATTGTGCCAGCCCGGACTGTGCGTGGTCAGACGCCGACCTTGCGTTCCGGGCCGCGGGTGGCCGGAATCGCACACTCCGCGGGGTCTCCGGCCCCCTGCGCGGCGGCCAGGGCCCGGGCCCGGCGCCGGGCCAGCGGGGTCGCCAGCACGGTGAGCGCGATGAACGCGCCGATGGTCAGCAACACGATCGTCGCACCGGGCGGCACGTCCTGGTAGTACGACGTCACGGTGCCGCCGATCGTCACGCTCACCCCGATCGCCACCGCGATCGCGAAGGTGGCGGCGAAGCTGCGGCTGAGCTGCTGGGCCGCGGCCACCGGGACCACCATCAGCGCGCTGACCAGAAGCAGGCCGACCACCCGCATCGCGACCGTCACGGTGACGGCCGCGGTGACGGCGGTGAGCAGGTTCAGGGCGCGCACCGGCAGGCCCGTCACCCGCGCGAACTCCTCGTCCTGGCTGACCGCGAAGAGCTGTCGGCGCAGGCCGAGCGTGACCAGGACGACGAAGGCGGCGAGGACGCAGATCGCCGTCACGTCGGACTCGGAGACGGTGGACAGCGAGCCGAAGAGGTACGAGGTGAGGTTGGCGTTGGAGCCGCCCGGCGCGAGGTTGATGAACATCACGCCGCCCGCCATACCGCCGTAGAAGAGCATGGCGAGCGCGATGTCGCCGCGCGTCTTGCCGTACCAGCGGATCAGCTCCATGATCACGGCGCCGAGGACGGAGACGGCCGTCGCCATCCACACCGGGTTGGTGGAGAGCAGGAAGCCGAGACCGACACCGGTCATCGCCACATGGCCGATGCCGTCGCCCATCAGGGCCTGGCGGCGCTGGACGAGGTAGATGCCGACGGCGGGCGCGGTGATGCCCACCAGGACGGCGGCGAGCAGGGCCCGCTGCATGAAGTCGTAGTTCAGGAGGTCCATCAGCTCAGCAGTCCCGTCCGGATCGGTTCGGCGTCGTGAGCCGCGTGCGGGTGTACGTGGTCGTGGCCGGGCAGGGCGTGCTGGCCGACCGCCTGCGGGGGCGGGCCGTCGTGCAGGACGCAGCCGTCACGCAGGACGACCGCGCGGTCGATCAGCGGCTCCAGGGGTCCCAGCTCGTGCAGGACGAGCAGCACGGTGGTGCCCGCCGCGACCTGCTCGCGCAGGGTCTGGGCCAGCACCTCCTGGCTCGCGAGGTCGACGCCCGCCATCGGCTCGTCCATGATCAGCAGCTCGGGTTCGGAGGCGAGGGCGCGGGCGATCAGTACGCGCTGGTGCTGGCCGCCCGACAGGGCGTTCACCGAGTCCTTGGCGCGGTCGGCCATGCCGACGAGCTCCAGGGCGTGCCGTACGGCCTCGTGGTCGGCCTTGCGCAGGACGCCGAAGCGGGCGCGGGAGAGCCGGCCGGAGGCGACGATCTCCGTCACCGTGGCGGGCACGCCGCCCGCGGCGGTCGTGCGCTGCGGCACGTACCCCACCCGCCGCCAGTCGCGGAAGCGGCGCCGCGGGGTGCCGAAGATCTCTATCTCGCCGCCGCTGACCGGGACCTGGCCGATGACGCTGCGGATGGCCGTCGACTTGCCGGAGCCGTTGGCGCCGAGCAGTGCGACGACCTCACCGCGGTGCACGGTGAGATCGATGCCGCGCAGGACGGGGCGAGAGCCGAGCTCGGCGGTCACGCCGCGCAGGGATATGACGGGCTCGCTCACGCTGTCCTCCTGGAACTGGGGGTCACTTGGCGCCCGACCTGGAACCGGGGGGTCACTTGGCGCCCAGCGCCGTCTGCAGCGCCGTCAGATTGGATTCCATGACCTGCAGGTAGTCGCTGCCCTTGGACTTGCCGGTGATGCCCTCGATCGGGTCGAGGACGTCCGTCTTCAGGTGCGCGTCGCCGGCGACGGTCTTGGCGGTCTTGTCGCTGACGAGCGTCTCGTAGAAGACCGTCGAGACGCCGTCGGCCTTGGCCATCTTCTCAAGGTCCCTCACGCGGTTCGCGCTGGGCTCCGACTCCGGGTCGAGACCGTTGATGGCCTCCTCGGTGAGGCCGTAGCGCTCGGCGAGGTAGCCGAAGGCGGCGTGGGTGGTGATGAAGACCTTGGTCCTGGTGTTCGCCAGCCCGGTCTTGTACTGGGTGTCGAGGGTGGAGAGTTTCTTCAGCAGGGTCGCGGTGTTCTTCTCGTACTGGGCGGCGTGCTTCGGGTCGGCCTTCTCCAGGGCCTTGCCGACGCCGCTCGCCACCTCGGCGTACTTCACCGGGTCGAGCCAGATGTGCGGGTCGGTGGCGCCGCTCTCCTCGCCCTTGGAGCTGTCATGGGCGGCCGCGTGCCCGCCGACCTCGTTGCCGTGCTTCTCCAGCGTGGTCAGCGACGCGGCGTCGATCTTGGTCTTGACCTCGGACTGCGCCACGGCGTCGTCGACGGCCGGCTGCAGGTTCTTGAGGTAGACGACGGCGTCCGCCGACTGGAGCTGCGCGGTCTGCCGTGCGCTGATCTCCAGGTCGTGCGGCTCCTGACCGGGCTGGGTCAGGGTCGTGACGTGCACGTGCGTCCCGCCGATCTGCTCGGCGAGGTACTGCATGGGGTAGAACGACGCCACGACGTCGAGCTTCCCGTCGCTCGTGCCGCCGGCCGCCGTGGAGACCGAGCAGCCGGTGAGGGCGCCGAGGCCGACCGTGGCCGCCAGGGCCGCGGATCCGGCTGTGCCTATTCGAGAAGCGGCGAGGCGCCGTCGTACGTTCATGACAGTCATTTTCAACAAACCTGGAAACGATTGTCAACAAGCCTTGGGTATGCCCTGGGTAAACGAGGCGGCGAATGAGCCGGTAAGGGGCACGATGAGGCGAGGTGTCCCCGAACCGATTTGATACGAGGGTGGGCGGCGCCGGTAACCTGAATCATTCGCTGCCGTCCGTTCGTAATGAAGAGAGCACCGTGGCCGCCGACAAGATCGACACCATCGTCAGCCTGAGCAAGCGCCGTGGCTTCGTTTTCCCCTGTAGCGAGATCTACGGTGGACAGCGTGCCGCCTGGGACTACGGTCCGCTCGGCGTCGAGCTCAAGGAGAACATCAAGCGCCAGTGGTGGCGCTACATGGTCACCTCCCGTGAGGACGTCGTCGGTATCGACTCGTCGGTGATCCTGGCGACCGAGGTCTGGGTCGCGTCGGGGCACGTCGCCACCTTCACCGACCCGCTCACCGAATGCACCTCCTGTCACAAGCGCTACCGCGCCGACCACCTGGAGGAGGCCTACGAGGCGAAGCACGGCCGCGCCCCGGAGAACGGCCTCGTCGACCTCAACTGCCCCAACTGTGGCAACAAGGGCACCTTCACCGAGCCCAAGCAGTTCTCGGGCCTGCTCTCCACCCACCTCGGCCCCACGCAGGACAGCGGCTCCGTCGCCTACCTGCGCCCCGAGACGGCCCAGGGCATCTTCACCAACTTCGGCCAGGTCCAGCAGACCTCGCGCCGCAAGCCGCCCTTCGGCATCGCGCAGATGGGCAAGTCCTTCCGCAACGAGATCACGCCCGGCAACTTCATCTTCCGCACCCGCGAGTTCGAGCAGATGGAGATGGAGTTCTTCGTCAAGCCGGGCGAGGACGAGAAGTGGCAGGAGTACTGGATGCAGGAGCGCTGGAACTGGTACACCGGCCTCGGTCTGCGCGAAGAGAACATGCGCTGGTTCGAGCACCCGCAGGAGAAGCTCTCCCACTACTCCAAGCGCACTGCCGACATCGAGTACCGCTTCAGCTTCGGCGGTAACGAGTGGGGCGAGCTGGAGGGTGTCGCCAACCGCACCGATTACGACCTCGGCGCGCACTCCAAGGCCTCCGGCCAGGACCTCTCCTACTTCGACCAGGAGGCCGGCGAGCGCTGGACTCCGTACGTCATCGAGCCCGCTGCCGGTGTCGGCCGCGCGATGCTGGCGTTCCTGCTGGACGCCTACGTCGAGGACGAGGCCCCCAACGCCAAGGGCAAGATGGAGAAGCGCACGGTGCTGCGCCTCGACCCGCGCCTGGCGCCGGTCAAGGTCGCGGTCCTTCCGCTCTCCCGCAACCCCGAGCTGTCCCCGAAGGCCAAGGGCCTCGCCACGGCCCTGCGCCAGCACTGGAACATCGAGTTCGACGACGCGGGTGCCATCGGCCGCCGCTACCGTCGTCAGGACGAGATCGGCACCCCGTTCTGCGTCACGGTCGACTTCGACACCCTCGACGACAACGCCGTCACGGTGCGCGAGCGCGACTCGATGAAGCAGGAGCGCGTCTCCCTCGACCAGATCGAGGGCTACCTGGCGGCCCGCCTCATCGGCTGCTGACCTGCCTTCTCGAGCCCCCGGTTCCCCGATGTGGGAGCCGGGGGCTCTGCGCGTTCCTGGCGCGTTCCGGGTGCGTGCGGGACGCGTTTTGGCGAGTGCTGCTGGAGCCGCTCAACGACCCTCGCTCAACGCCCCTGCAGCGCCTTGACGTTGTCGCCGAACGTCCAGTTCTTCGAGCCGTCCCAGTTGATCGACCAGGTCATCAGCCCCTTGAGGCCGGTGCCGTAGTGGCGCCACGCCTGGGAGACCAGGCTCGGTGCCAGGTAGCCGCCGCCGGCGCCCGACTGGGCGGGCAGCCCCGGCACCTGCTTGTCATAAGGCACCTTGATGGTGGTGCCCTGCACGACCAGTCCCTTGTTCAGGCAGTCGGTCTGCGCGGTGAAGCCCTGAACGGTGCCCGCGGAGTAGGAGTCGCCGGAGCATCCGTACATGCTCCCGTTGTAGTACTGCATGTTCAGCCACCACAGGCGGCCGTTGTCCGCGTACTTCTTGATGATCGGCAGATACGCGCCCCAGATCGAGCCGTACGTGATGCTGCCGCCCGTGACGTACGCGGTCTCCGGCGCCATGGTCAGCCCGAAGTTGGCCGGCATCTGCGACAGCACACCGTCGATGATCCGGGTCAGGTTGGCCTGGGACGTGGAGAGCTGACCGATGCTGCCACTGCCGACGAGACCCGTCTCGATGTCGATGTCGATGCCGTCGAAGTTGTACTTCTTCAGGATGGGCACGATCGTCGCGACGAACTTGTCGGCGACGGCGGAGGAACTGAGGTCGATGCCCGCCGCCGCCCCGCCGATCGACAGCAGGATCGTCTGCCCGGACGCCTTGGCCGCACACATCTCCGCCGGCGTCGCGACCTTCACGCCCGCGTCCATGCCGTCCTGCCACAGGGCCGTTCCGTCGGAGCGGATGACCGGGAACGCCGCGTTGATCACGTTGTAGCCGTGGGCGGCGATACGGGAGTCGGTGATCGGGGTCCAGCCGAAGGGCGGGTGGACCCCGTTGGAGGAGCCGTCCCAGTTCTCCCAGTAGCCCTGGAGAACCTTCCCGGACGGGCGGGACTTCACGGCGCAGGTGTCGGCGGCGGATGCGGTGGGGGCGGTGGCGACCGACAGTGGGGTGAGGACGGCTGCGGTCAGTGCGAGGGCGAGCAGGCGCAGCTTCCGACGGATCATGCGAGGCCTCCCGGTGGGGGGTGCGGCGAGGTGTCGTAGGCATGACAGTGCCTGCGGTCCAGACCTGTCGTCAATAGGTCTGGACCAGAGTGGGTGTCGGCTGGCAGATGACAGATAACAGATGACAGGTATCAGGTGACAGGTATCAGATGACAGATGACAGATATTGAAATCTGTCATCTGTCATGCCATCGTGAACGGACACCACCCCTCCAAGCAACACCAGGGAGTCCTCATGCGAACCCGCCCCCTCGGAACCACCGGCCCCCAGGTCTCCGCCCTGGGCCTCGGCTGCATGGGCATGTCCGCGCTGTACGGCGAGGCGGACCGGGCCGAGTCCATCGCGACCATCCACGCCGCCCTGGAGGCGGGCGTGACGCTCCTCGACACCGGCGACTTCTACGCCATGGGCCACAACGAGATGCTGATCGGCGAGGCCCTGCGCGCGGCTCCGGCGGCCCTGCGCGAGCATGCGCTGACCAGCGTCAAGTTCGGCGCCCTGCGGGACCCGGACGGCGGCTGGGCCGGATACGACGGTCGCCCCGCCGCGGTGCGGAACTTCGCCGCGTACTCGCTGCAGCGCCTCGGCGTCGACCACATCGACGTGTACCGGATCGCGCGGCTCGACCGGAACGTCCCGATCGAGGAGACGGTCGGCGCGATCGCCGAGCTCGTCGAGAAGGGGCACGTCAGGCACATCGGCCTGAGCGAGGTCGGCGCCGACATCATCCGCCGGGCCGCCGCCACCGCCCCCATCTGCGACCTGCAGATCGAGTACTCGCTGATCTCGCGCGGCATCGAGGACGAGGTCCTGCCGACCACCCGCGAGCTGGGCATCGGGATCACCGCGTACGGCGTGCTGTCCCGCGGGCTGATCTCCGGTCACTTCACGGCCGACCGACAGCTGGCCCCGACCGACTTCCGCTCCATGAGCCCCCGCTTCCAGGGCGAGAACCTCCAGCACAACCTCTCGCTCGTCGAGGCGCTGCGGAAGATCGCCGAACAGAAGGGCGTCAGCGTGGCGCAGATCGCGATCGCGTGGGTCCTCTCGCGGGGCGAGGACATCGTGCCGCTGGTCGGTGCGCGGACCCGGGAGCGGCTGACGGAGGCGCTCGGCGCGCTGGACGTCACGCTCGACGACGCCGACCTCGCCGCGATCGAGCAGGCCGTGCCGGCGGACGCCGCAGCGGGCGACCGCTACCCGGCGGCGCAGATGGCACATCTCGGCACCGACCGCTGACAGTGCCGACAGGTACGGTTTTCGACATGGCACCGACCACCGAAGCACTGACCGCCGAGCGCATCCTCGAGGCGACCGAGGAGGTGCTGCGCCGCCACGGCCCCGCGAAGGCCACCGTGGTGGACGTGGCCCGCGCGCTGGGCGTCAGCCACGGCAGCGTCTACCGTCACTTCCGTACGAAGGCGGCGCTGCGGGAGGCGGTCACGAAGCGCTGGCTGGACCGTACGTCGCGGATACTCGCGGAGATCGCCGGTCCGTCGTCCGCGACACCCCCGGAGGCGCTCCAGCACTGGCTGGGGACGCTGTTCACGGCCAAGCGGCACAAGGCGGGCGACGATCCCGAGCTGTTCGCCACCTACTCGGTGCTGCTCGCCGAGGCCAGCGCGGTGGTCGAGGAGCACATCGCCGAGCTGGTCGAGCAGCTCTCGGACATCATTCATCGCGGCGTGATGGAGGGCGACTTCATGGCCGTGGACGGCGACTCCGTCGCGACGGCCCGCGCCGTCTTCCACGCCACGAACCGTTTCCACGACCCCGCCTACGCCCACGAATGGGAACAGCCGGGCATCGAGGCCGAGTTCTCGACGCTCGTCACCCTCGTCCTGCGCGGACTGCGCCGCCGAATCGACTGAGTCCACGCCCCGACGAACGGGCGAGCCAATGGATCCGCCGGACAGGCCCTAACCCTCCGCCGGGTCCACCGTCGCCTGATGCGCCTCGGCGAGGTGTTCCTCCGCCTTCAGCCACGGCAGGAACTGGGCGCCCTTGCGCCAGCCGCAGGTGTCGCATCTGATTGTGCGCTGTACACCGGCGCGCTGGACATGGACGACATGCTCGCGACCGTGCTGGTCCCAGCGGCTTACCTTGCTCGTGTTGATCTGCAGCATGACACCTCCAGGTGTTACCGCTCCGCTCGCGCGGCAAGGCGTTGGCGGCAAGGCTTACGCAGCAAGGAGTGTGCAGCATCGGGAAGATCAACGGGGGTTCTTCGGCCGCGAGTTCACCGCGTGGCCGTACGCGATCACGATCCGTCGCCGCCCGTCCATCCTCCGCGCCCCCGCGCCGCCCCGATCTACACTCCGCTCCATGACGACCGGAACTCCCGCCATCGCCAAGGACCTCGCGCCGCACGGCACCCTGCGGGCCTCGATCAACCTGGGCAACCCCGTGCTGGCCCAGGGCACACCGACGGCCCCGGCCGGTATCACCGTCGACCTCGCGCGGGAGATCGGTGCCCGTCTGGACGTTCCCGTGGAACTCCTCTGCTTCGACGCGGCCCGCAAGTCGTACGAGGCGATGGCGGAGGGCCGTGCCGACCTGTGTTTCCTGGCCGTCGAGCCCGCCCGGGAGGCCGAGGTCGCGTTCACGGCGCCGTACGTCGTCATCGAGGGTGTGTACGCCGTGCCCCGCGACTCGGACCTCACGACCGTCGCCGAGGTCGACCGTCCCGGCGTACGGATCGGTGTGAAGCGCGGTTCCGCCTACGACCTCTTCCTCTCCCGCACGCTTCGGCACGCGAGCGTGGTGCGTGGGGAGGATGGGGTCGAGGCGTTCCTGGCCGAGGGGCTGGAGGTCGCGGCCGGGATCAGGCAGCCGATGACGGAGTTCGTCGCGGCGCGCCCCGAACTCCGCCTGATCGAGGACCGTTTCATGCGGATCCAACAGGCGGTCGGCACGACGAGGGCGCGCCGCCCCGAGACCGTCCGCTTCCTCCGAGACCTCATCGAGGAACTGAAGGCGAACGGATTCGTCGCGAACGCCCTGCGGCGCGCCCGGCAGTCGCAGACCCTGCTCGCCCCTCTTGCCCGCCCCGGGAGCTGACCTAGGATCGGCGCGTGATCGCCGAACTGCAGTGCGTGGTGCTGGACTGCCCCGAGCCGCTCCGACTCGCCGAGTTCTACGAGGCCTTGCTCGGCGGAAGTGTCAACCGGCCGGACCGGCGCTGGGCGCTCGGCGAGACCTGGTCGACGCTGCACACGCCGTCCGGTCTCGTGCTCGCCTTCCAGCGCGTGCCGGCCACGGAGTACCGCCCTCCGCAGTGGCCCGATCCCGCCCGCCCCCAGCAGTTCCACCTGGACTTCGGCGTCCCCGACCTGGACCGGGCGCGGGAACAGGTCCTGGCTCTGGGCGCGACGCCGCTGGACGTCTCCGACGGGCGGCCCTGGCACATCTACGCCGATCCGGCAGGACATCCCTTCTGTCTGGTCCGTCACTGAGGAGTCGCATTCATGACGCGGGGGACAGCCGAGCTCGGGGAGCTGTTGCGGCGGGCGGGGCTGGAAGTCGTCGGGGAGCGGTGGGTCGAGTACGTGCCGTCGCCCCGGTTCGCGTGGCGCGCGGCCGTCCCGGGTGACGCCGAGCGGGTGCTGTGCGTGGCCGGTGACCGGCCGGACCCGATCGGCGAGTTCAACGCGCGGTGGCACCGGCTGGCGGCCGAGGGCGGGATCCTCGGCGAGGACGGCGTCTTCCTCGTCGACGTCGGCGACCACCGCACGGGCAGCGCGCCCTGGGCCTGGACGCCGGTCCGGCTCACCGACCGGTGGGACCTCGCCGGAGTACTGGGCGAGCGGCCCGGCGAGCCGAAGTTCGCCGCGCTCTCCACGGACGGCGACAGCCTGCTGGCGACGACGCCCGAGGACGACGGGATCCGGCTCGTCGCCGTGGAGCGGATGAGGGAGCGGCGGGAGGCGGCCGCGCGGGAGACGGCCCGGGAGACTCCTGAGGAGCGGGCGGCCGCCTGGGAGTCGCTGTTCGAGGGGCTGGACCTTTCGGAGCGACTGCGCACGTCATGGGCGAACGGGCTGGCGCTCAACCCGGCAGTCCCCGATGACCTGCGCACCGGACTGCTGGGCCTGTCCACCTACTTCATGTACGGCGCGATGCCGACGGCGGTCGTGGAGGCCGCCATGGTTCACCCGGACTGGCGGATACGGGCGCGGCTGGCCGAGGTCCAGCAGAACATCACGGCCGACCAGTGGACCCGCCTGGTCCTCGCCGAGCGGAACGAGCGGCACCGGTGGTTCCTCACCATGCTCGCGGCGGACCGGCGTGCCGAGCTCACCGAACCCGCGTATGAGCGGCTCGCCGTGGATCCGTCCGCCCGGGTCCGTGCGGAGGCCGCCCGCCTGTCCGGGGTGCCCGCGCACCTGCTGACCGTGCTGGCCGTCGACCCCGAGTGGGTGGTACGGGCCGAGGCCTGCCCACGGGCCTGGCCCCACCTCCCGAGCGGGACCCGGCACAAGCTGCTCGGGGACCCCAGCGGCAAGGTCCGCGCGGAGGCCCTGCTCCGGCACCACCAGGATCATCCGCTGCCCCGGTCCGTCTTCGCCGGCGCCGACTTCGCCTCCGACACCGCCTACGGGGGGTACCGCGATCGTGCGGTGAAGTCCTGCCGCCTGGAGCGCGACCTCGCCGAACACTGCGCCCATGACAGTGATCCGGCCCTGCGCCGTTCCCTCGCGGAGAACCCGGGCCTGGACCCGGACCTGGTGGCCCTCCTCGGCCGGGACCAGGACGAGTCCGTCCGTTTCGCGATCTCCACGCGCCCCGACCTCACCGAGGAACAACGAGCCGGCATCGACATCGACTTCGATCCGCGCCTGCACCACTACCCGCTCGACTGGGTCCTGGACCTACATGACGACCCCGCCGCCCTGCGCCGCCTGGCCGCCTCCGCCCACCCCCTCGTACGCCGTAGCGTCGCCCGTGCCAAGAGCCTTCCGCCGGACGTCGTCGAACTCCTCGCCCGGGACGAGGACCGTGTCGTCCAGCTCTTCCTCGCCGAGTCCTGCGACGACGCGCCCGCCGACATGCTGCTACGGGTGTGGCAGTGGTGGACCGGCAGCCTCAGCACCCCCGACCGCCCCCACGGCCACCCGAACTTCCCCCGCCACGACCTCCTCCGCCATGCCGACGACCCGAACCCGCGGATGCGTCAACTGGCCCTGGACGACCCGGAGTCGACGTCCGAACTGGTGGAGCGGTTCAGTCGCGACCCGGACGAGGAGGTCAGATACCGGGCCGCGAAGGACCCGCGGCTGACGACGGTGTCCGCGGTACGACTGCTCGACGACCCGCACGATCACATACGCCGAGCGGCCTTCTGGCACCCGCGGTTTCCCGCTCGGGTCGTCGTCCGGCTGCTGCGCGACCCCGACACCGCGGAGTCCGCGACCCGGCACCCCGCCCTGCCCGTCCCCGTCATGGAGCGGATGCTCCGACTGCTCCGACCGCTCAGCTGATCGCGCGCGGCAGGCGCAGGCTCAGGGCCGTCGTCAGGGCCACGCCCGCCAGTTGGACGAGAAGGGTGGTGACGAGGGCGTCCCGCATGCCGTGGCTCGAGCTGAGGGACAGGAAGAGGGTGCCCAGGGTGGCGACGCCGATGGCGAGGGCCGACTGCTGGGTGGTGGCCATGACGCCACTGCCGACGCCTGCCCGGGCGGGCGGGACCTCGGAGAGGATGATCCGGATGAGGACGGGGAGCTGGAGCGCCTGGCCCGCGCCCGCGACCGCCGCGCCCGGCAGCAGTTGCCACACGCCCAGGTCCGGCCAGGACCGCCACGCGGCCAGCGCGATGAGGGCCACGCCCACCGCCTGGATGAGCCCGCCCGCGGTGACGATCCGGGTGCCGTAGCGGACGATCAGCCGGGGGCCGCAGAGGGAGACGACGAAGAAGACCAGGGCCATCGGGGCCAGGGCCAGGCCCGCCGGGACGGGGCCGAGGCCCGCACCCCGCTGCAGCGCCACCGCGATCACGAACATGAAGCCGCTGAAGCCGATCGAGAACGGCACGATCATGATCAGGCCCCGGCGGAGCGGGGTCAGCGCGAACAGGCTCGGCGGCACCAGGGGCGTACGGCCCTCGCGGTCCTCGCGGCGTTCGACGAAGTAGAACGCCGCCGCCGCGAGGGGGAACAGCGCCAGCGACAGCCAGGTCCACAGGGGCCAGCCCGCCGCCCTGCCCTCGGTGAGCGGGGCGAGGAGCGCGAGGAGGGACACGGCGAGCAGTACCGTGCCGGGGGCGTCGATCGGCTCCGGGCGCTGCGAGCGTGTCTCGGGGACGGCACGCGTGGCCAGGATCAGGCCGAGGAGCACGACGGGCACGTTCACGAGGAACACCGCGCGCCAGCCGGTGCCGGCGATGTCCGCCGCGACGAGGAGGCCGCCGAGTATCTGCCCGGCGACCATGGACAGGCCGGCGGTGGCCCCGTACAGGCCCATGGCCTTGGCGCGGCGCGGGCCCGCCGTCGCCGCCTGGATGGTGGCGAGCACCTGAGGCAGCATGGCCGCGGACGCCGCGCCCTGCGCGACGCGCGCCGCCACCAGCGTCCAGGCACTGGGCGCGAGCCCACACGCCAGGGAGGTCAGACCGAAGGCCGCCATGCCGCCGAGGAAGAACTGACGTCGCCCGAACAGGTCGCCGAGCCGGCCGCCCAGGACGAGCAGGACGGCGTACGCGACTCCGTACCCGGCGACGACGAGTTCGAGGACGGCTTCGCTCGCGTTCAGGTCTCGGCCGATGGTCGGGAGGGCTACGTTGACGATGAAGAAGTCGATGAGGGGCAGTGCTGCCCCGAGCAGCACGGTGAAGAGGCCGAGGCCTCCGAGCACGGGGGCTGCGGGGGGCAGGTGGACGGGAGTCCTGACGGTTCCGGTTTCGGTCACGTTCTCCAGACTTCTCCTGACCTCAGACTGGTACCAGAGTGTCCTTATCCTGGTAGAAGCAGTACCTGGCAACAGGTTCCGGTGAACGGCAGGCTGGAGGCATGACGACGATGGCGCAGGAGAGCACCGCTCCCCGGCCGGTGGAGGACATGGCCCCTGCTCCGCAGGCGGTGTCCGTGACCTCTCCGCGGCCGGTCGACCCCGAGCCGCACGGCACCGCCGCCCCCCGCGGCAGCGAGATCCGGCGGCACGAGCTCGCGACCTTCCTGCGCAACCGCCGCGAGCGCATCACTCCGGAGCAGGTCGGACTGCCCCGCGGTCGCCGCCGGCGCACGCCCGGCCTGCGCCGCGAGGAGGTCGCGCAGCTCTCCGCCGTGGGCGTCACCTGGTACACCTGGCTCGAACAGGCCCGTGACATCCAGGTCTCCGAACAGGTCCTCGACGCCCTGGCCCGCACCCTGCGGCTCGACCCCAGCGAGCGCGCCCACCTCTTCCGGCTGGCCGGAGCCGTCGACCCCACGCCCGCCGCGCCGTGCCCGACCCTCACCCCGGCCCTGCTCGAGGTGCTGTCCCAGCTGGAGCCGGTCCCGGCCTGTATCCAGAACAGCCGCTACGACATCCTGGCGTACAACCGCACATACGCCCGCCTGATGATGCGCGACCTCGACGCCGTACCGCCCGAGGACCGCAACTGCATGATCCTCGCCTACACCCACCCGGAGTGGCGCGAGTCGATCGTGCTCCTCGACGAGACCATGCGCGTGATGGCCGCCAAGCTGCGCGGCTCGATGGCCGGCCACCTCGGCGAGCCCGCCTGGAAGCTGCTGGTCAAACGGCTGCGTACGGAGTCGGCGGAGTTCCGTGAGATCTGGGAGCGGTACGAGGTGTACGGCGGCTCGCGCAGCAAGACCAAGCAGTTCCTGAACCCGTACGTCGGGCTGCTCACCGTCGACCACACCGATCTGTGGCTCGCCCCCGACATGGGCGCCCGCATGGTGACGTACGCCCCGACGGACGAGCAGAGCCGCGAACGTCTGAGGGCGCTGCACGAGATCGCGCTGACGGCGGAGACGGAAGCCGCCTAGGCCCGGACGCTCACCGGGTCCCGGACCTCCGCCGACTCCAGTTGCCGTGCCGTCCGCTCGGCCGTCCCGCGTGCCCAGCGTCCGCTGGTCAGCGCGCCCAGGACGAGGACCGCGAGACCGCAGCCGGTGAGGATCCACCAGCCGGGGCGGGCGGCCGACACGAACGTCTCCCGGTACGCCGAGGCGTGGATGCCGGAGGCGAGGACCGCGCCGACCACGGCGACCCCGAGGGTGCCGCCGATCTGGCGGCTGGTCGAGGCGACGGCGGCCGCGACCCCGGCCTGGGTGCGGGGCATGCCGGAGACGGCGGTGTTGGTGATGGGGGCGTTCACGAAGCCGAAGCCGAGGCCGAAGAGGGCGTAACCGATGACGAGCGTGACGTTCGACGTCTCGGCCTCGAACGCGGCGAACAGGATCCCGCTCACGGTCATCGAGACCCCCGCGATCAGCAGGGGCAGCCGTGGGCCCCGGCTGCCGACCAGCCGCCCCGACAGCGGCGCGCACACGAAGCACATGAACGCCATGGGCAGCATCCACAGGCCCGCGTGCAGTGCGTCCAGGCCGCGCACGTTCTGCAGATAGAGAGTCGAGAGGAACAGGAACCCGCTGAGCGAGGCGAACGCGCTGACGGCGACGACCGTGGCCCCGCTGAACGGCGCCGAACGGAAGAAGCGCAGGTCGATGAGGGGTTCGGCGCGCCGGGGCTCGTACCACAGCAGGCCGGCCAGCGCGGCGACGGCGATCGCGCCGAAGGCGAGGGTCTTGGGGGCGCCGGAGCTGGGCGCCTCGATGATCGCGTACGTCACGGAGCCGAGCAGCGCGATGACGAGGAGCTGCCCGACCGGGTCGGGGCGGCGGGCCTTGGGGGCGCGGGACTCGGGGACGTAGCGCCAGGTGAGCAGGAGCGCGGCGAGGCCGACCGGGAGGTTGATCCAGAAGATCGACCGCCAGCCGACCGAGTCCACGAGGAGGCCGCCGACGATCGGGCCCCCGGCCATCGATATGCCGATCACGCCACCCCAGACGCCGATCGCGCGGGCGCGCTCGCGCGGGTCCGTGAAGGTGTTGGTGATGATCGACATCGCGACCGGGTTGAGCATCGAGCCGCCGACCGCCTGCACCATGCGGAAGGCGACGAGCGAGTCCAGGTTCGGGGCGAGGGAGCACAGGGCCGAGCCGATCGTGAAGATCACCAGGCCCGCCTGGAAGACCCGGCGGCGGCCGATGCGGTCGGCGGTCGAGCCCGAGAGCATCAGCAGCGACGCGAGGACCAGCGTGTACGCGTCGATGGTCCATTGCATGCCTGCCACGCTCGCGTGCAGTTCCTTCTGCATCGAGGGCAGGGCGACGTTCAGGACCGTGTTGTCGAGGCTCACGATCAGCAGGCTCATGCAGCAGATCGCGAGGACGAGCAGACGGTGGCGGGGACTGAGCTCGAGCATTCCTCCAGCCTACGCCCGTATCGATAGTGCGTCTAACTAATGACCCTTCCCGCACCGGCCCCTGACAATCACCACCCGTCCCTGACGGTCACCGCACCCTTTCCCGTACGCGACAAGCACTGTTCCGGTGCGCGACGAGCACTTGCTCCGGTACGCGACAATGGGGGAATGTCCACGATCGCCCTCGCCCCCGCCGCCCCGCTGTCGATCGGCCCCCACACCGTCCAGCCGCCCGTCGTCCTCGCTCCCATGGCCGGGATCACGAACGCGCCGTTCCGTACGTTGTGCCGCGAGTTCAGTGGCGGCAAGGGCCTGTTCGTCAGCGAGATGATCACCACACGGGCGCTGGTCGAGCGCAACGAGAAGACCATGCAGCTGATCCACTTCGACGCGACCGAGAAGCCGCGTTCGATCCAGCTGTACGGCGTGGACCCGGCGACCGTCGGCAAGGCCGTCCGCATGATCGCGGAGGAGAACCTCGCCGACCACATCGACCTGAACTTCGGCTGCCCGGTCCCGAAGGTCACCCGCAAGGGCGGCGGCTCCGCCCTCCCGTACAAGCGCAACCTCCTGCGGGCGATCCTGCGCGAGGCCGTCAGCGGGGCGGGGGACCTGCCCGTGACGATGAAGATGCGCAAGGGCATCGACGACGACCACATGACGTTCCTCGACGCCGGCCGCATCGCCGTCGAGGAGGGCGTCACCGCCATCGCCCTGCACGGCCGCACCGCCGCCGAGCACTACGGCGGCACGGCCGACTGGGACGCCATCGCGCGCCTCAAGGAGCACGTGCCGGAGATCCCCGTCCTCGGCAACGGCGACATCTGGTCGGCGGAGGACGCCCTGCGGATGGTGCGCGAGACCGGCTGCGACGGGGTCGTGGTCGGGCGCGGCTGCCTCGGCCGGCCGTGGCTGTTCGGCGACCTGGTGGCCGCCTTCGAGGGGCGCCCGGACACCTACGCCCGCCCGACCCTGCGCGAGGTCGCGGCCGTCATGGTCCGCCACGCCACCCTGCTCGGCGAGTGGATCGGCGACGAGGCACGTGGCGTCATCGACTTCCGCAAGCACGTGGCCTGGTACCTGAAGGGCTTCGCGGTCGGCTCCGAAATGCGCAAGCGGCTCGCGATCACCTCGTCCCTCGCCGAACTCTCCGACGGACTCGCCGAGTTGGACCTCGACCAGCCCTGGCCGACGGGCGCGGACGGGCCGCGCGGCCGCACGTCCGGCAACAACCGGGTCGTCCTGCCGGACGGCTGGCTCAAGGACCCGTACGACTGCGCGGGCATCAGCGAGGACGCGGAACTGGACACGTCCGGCGGCTGACTTTTCTGTCGGGGGCCCTCAAGCGCCCCCGACCGCCGTGAGCAGCGCCAGCGGAGCCGCCGCCGACCGCGACTCCCGTACGCACGCGTGCGGGTAGGGCACCGGCTCCGTGTGGGTGTCGCGGCCGTACCCCGCGAGGACCTCCGGCAGACGGTGGCCGGCGGCCGTGGCCGCGTCGACCAGCGCGTGGGCGACCGTCCGGGCCTCGTCGTGCAGGCCGTAGCGGGCGAGCCCCAGCGTGATCAGCGCGTTGTCGTGCGGCCAGACCGAACCGCGGTGGTACGACAACGGGTGGTACGCCGGCTGGTCGGCGGCCAGCGTGCGCACACCCCAGCCGGAGAAGAAGTCCGGCTCCAGGAGGCGGTGGCCGACCAGTTCGCCGTACTCCTTGTCGAGCAGCCCCGACCACAGCAGGTGCCCGGCGTCCGAGGCGAGGGCGTCGACCTGGCGGCCGTCACCGTCCAACGCCAGTGCGGGGAAGGCGCGTTCACTCATCCAGAAGTCCCGCTGGAAACGGTCACGGAGGTCGCCCGCCGCCTGTTCGAGCAGCGCCGCGTAGACCTCGTCGCCCCAGACCGTACGGGACAGGTGGGCGGTGCGGCGCAGCGCGTCGTACGCGTACCCCTGCGCGCCCGCCGCCATCACCGGCCCACTGGGACGGCTCCCGTCGGCCGAGCAGATGGCGCCGGGGGAGTCCTTCCAGTTCTGGTTGGCGAGGCCGCCGCCGTCCGCGCGGTAGACGAGATAGCCGACGGAGGTCAGACCGCCGTGGTCCAGCATCCAGCCGATCGCCGCCCGGGCGTTGGCCTCCAGACGCCGGGCCAGGGTCGGGTCACCCGTCTGCTCGGTGTACGCGCCGAGCAGCACCAGGAACAGCGGCGTGGCGTCCACCGAACCGTAGTACCGCCCGTACGGCACCTGCCCGAAGTGCGCCAGCTCACCGTGCCGCACCTCGTGCACGATCTTGCCTGGCTGGGCCACCGCACCCGCTCCCCCCTCCACCGCCTGCGTCGCGGCGAGCGCGGGCAGCGTGGCGGCCGCGAGCTCGGGGCGGTAGGGGAGCGCGAACAGCGAGGTCAGCAGGGCGTCGCGGCCCAGGAGCGTGAGGAACCACGGCACTCCGGCCGCCGGCACCCGCAGCTCCTCGCCGTCCGGGCCCGTCGCCGGGACCTGGAGCACCGCGAGGTCCGACAGCCCGCGCGCACAGGCCGCGGCCAGCTCCGGCCAGCCGGTCGGGAAGGGCACGCCTTCCGCGAACTCGCCTTCCAGCGCGAGGAGTCGTGCGTTCGCCGCGGAGGGCGAGGCGGGCACCTCCGGGTCCTTCAGCGCCCCGTGCGGGCGGGCCGCCACGCGCAGGGCCAGCTCCGCCGAGGCGTGCGGTTCGAGGTCCAGGGTCCATACGAGGCGCCGGGCGCCGGTACCGGTCTCCTCGACCCCGTCCGGCGGCGGTTCGGAGGTGACCGTCGTACAGGAGCGCCATTCCCCGCGCTGGTAGCTGAACTCCACCCCGTCGTCGAGGACCTGACGCCCTCGTACGGCGCCGATCTTCGCGTACGTACGGTAGTCGGAGCGCAGCTCGAACTGGTCCGTGAAGTCGGCGTCCACGGTGAGCGCGATGCGCACGGTCGTGGGTGACGGGCGGTTACTGGTGACGCGCAGCGCCTCCACGAACGCGCCGTCGGTGACGGCCTGTTCACGGAAGAGCGTGTACGCGGGCGGTTCGTTGCGCCCGCCGCGCGGGACGAGCACACAGCGCGCCGTGTCGCCGTCCGCGACCGGCGTCAGCGCCTCGGGCACCGCGCCGTCGACGGTCAGCTGCCAGCGGCTGAGGTGCCGGGCGTCCCGTACGAATAACCCGTCCGGGGAGCTGCCACTGCGCACCCCGCTGATGTCCCCGCCGTCGCCCACGGCGGCGAACGTCCCACCGTGCACGAGCAGATGATGCCGGTCCGTCATCCCCGGTCCCCTCCCTTGGCGCCCGTCTCGAATGAACTGTGTGGCGTATGCGGCGTGCCTGATGCGTGCGATGTGTGTGACGTGTGCGGCGGTGTGCCGTGTGTCTGGTCGGCCCGCGCGGGCTCGTGCAGCAGATCCAGCGTCAGCGCGGCCGTCCAGCTGAAGCCGAGCGCGCCGCAGGCCTCGCCGGTGTACGGGTCCACGTACTCCGCGAACCCGGACGAGTCGGCCGTCTCCAGCAGCGCGGCCCGCAACTCCTCCGCGCGCCCGTGCTCCCCGTGCAGCCGCAGGCCGCGCTCCAGCAGCCAGTTCGTGTTGAACCACGCCGGGCCGCGCCAGTAGCGGTGCGGGTCGAAGGCGTGGCCGGTCAGGTCGTAACTCGGCGCCAGTCGGGCGACCCCGCCGAGCCCGAAGTGCGGCCCGCCCGCCGTGCGGACCAGGGTGGCCGCGATGTCGCGGGGGAGCGCGGGGAGGATGAGCGGGAGCAGCCCGGCCACGCTGCGCTCGGGGATGAGCGCGCCGGTACGAGAGCGCTGCTCTGAAGCGAGATCACCGCTCCGACGGGAGCGCCGCTCCGAACCGAGAGCACCGCTCTCGCCTCCGCCGTGCGCATGCCCACCGCCCGCATCCCCGCCGTACACGTCCCGGCAGAAGAACATCCCCTCCGTCGGGTCCCACAGCCGCTCCACCAGGGCCGCCGTCAACCGTTCCGCGCGGGTGTGTCGCGCGGTCCCCGCCGCGCCCAGTTCCTGAGCGATCGCCGCGAGCGCGTGCTCGGAGGCGATCAGCAGCGCGTTGAACGCCGGGTCCTCGACGGCGAACTCGCCGGCGCCGTCGGCGTACCCGCCGTCCCGGTAGTCCGTCGCCAGTCGCACGTACCGCCCGTAGTCGAGGTCCGTGGGCCGGTCCTCGGCGGACCCGTGGTCGAGGTCGGCGCGGCGGAAGGAGCGCGGCGCGGCCGGGGTGACACGGCTCAGCGGGGCGTCCCAGCACGGGCTGTTGTCCATGCCCTGTTCCCACGGGTGGACCACGGAGGCGAGCCCGCCGCCGCCCAGGTCCCGGCGGTGCAACAGGTAGCGGTGCCAGGCGGCCAGCCGGGGATACATCCGGGAGAGGAACGAACGCGACCGGGACAGGCCCGGGTCGGCCTGGTGCACCAGCCAGGCGGCGAGCGCGTGCACCGGTGGCTGCACGATGCCCGACGTCTGTACGGTGCGCGGGGCGCCCGCAGCGCGCCCCGCGGTCGAGGAGCGCCAGAAGTCGGGGCTCGGGAAGTAGGCGTCGAGCGGAACGGAGGGGTTGAACACGATGTGCGGGATCCGGCCGTCACCCCATTGGGCGCCGAGCAGCGTCTCCAGTTCCGTCTGTGCCCGCAAGGGGGACAGGTGGCGCAGGCCGATCGCGATGAAAGCGGAGTCCCAGGACCACTGGTGGGGATACAGGCCGCGTGAGGGAACCGTGGACGTTCCCGTCCAGTTGCCTTCGAGTACCCGGGCGGCCCTGAGGTGCAGCGACCCGGTGGACCGGTCGGGATCGTATACGTGTGCGCCGGAGTGGGTGATCTCGGGGGAACCGGGCGGAGCGGGGGAACCCGAGGTGCGCACGGGGGCGGTGATCCCCGTGCGGCGGATGGTGAGTTGGGTTGTGCTGTCCACTCAGGTCTCCCCGAAGACGTCCGGCCGATCGGTTCGGCACTAGGTACCGTAGGGTTACGTCTATTTAACACGCAAAACTCAATATGTAATGCAGAGTTGGTGAGCGCAAGGGGTTGGGCATGACAGGCATGGCGGGGACGGCGGGAAGGGCGGCGAAGGCCATGAGGGCCGGGCATCAGGCGAGCGCCGGAGATCTGCTCGAACTGGTACGCAGCGGGCGTGCCACGACGCGCGGCGCGCTGCAGCAGGCCACCGGTCTGTCGCGGGCCACGGTCGGCCAGCGTCTCGACCGGCTCTTCCGTGCGGGCTGGCTGCGTGAGGGCGCGGGCGGCCCGGTGGACTCCCCGCAGGGCGGCCGGCCCTCGATCACCCTGGAGTTCGACGACGAACACGCCGTCGTCCTCGCCGCCGACCTCGACACCCGGCACGGCAGGGCCGCCGTCGTCTCGCTGAGCGGCGAGATCCAGGCCGAGCACCATGGAAGCCTGCGCATAGAGGACGGCCCGGACGCCGTGCTGGGTGAACTCGGCCGCTGGTTCGCCGAGCTGCTGGAGAAGGCCGGGCAGCGCGCGGACGCGGTGTGCGGGATAGGACTCGCCGTGCCGGGCCCGGTCGACACCGAGACCGGCAAGGTGGTGCAGCCGCCGATCATGCCAGGCTGGGACGGCTACGACATACGCGGGCGCCTGGGACGCGCGTTCGCCGAGCACGCCGGCGTCGAGGGCGCGGGGGGTGCGGGGATCACCGGGAGCGCCGGGATCACCAGGGGCGGCACCCGGATCCCCGTGCTCGTCGACAACGACGCCAACCTCATGGCGTACGGCGAACAGCGCACCGGGTATCCGGACTGTTCGGCGTTCGCCCTGGTCAAGGTCTCCACCGGTATCGGTGCGGGCATGGTCGTCGGCGGTTCCGTCTACCGGGGCGTCGACGGGGGCGCCGGCGACATCGGGCACATCCGGGTGGGCGCGGACGCGCTGTGCCGGTGCGGTTCGTACGGCTGTCTGGCCGCCGTCGCGAGCGGTGGCGCGGTGGCGCGCAGGCTCGCCGAGTCCGGCGTCCCGGCCACCTCCGGATCGGATGTGCGTGACCTGCTGACGGCCGGACACCCGGAGGCGATGGCGCTCGCGCGGGAGGCGGGGCGGCAGGTCGGGGACGTCCTCGCGACCGTGGTGACCCTGCTGAACCCGGGCGTGCTGATGATCGCCGGGGATCTGGCCGGAACTCCGTTCCTCACGGGTGTGCGCGAGCTGCTGTACCAGCGGGCGCTGCCGCGTTCGACCGCTCATCTGGACGTGGTGACCTCGCGGCTCGGGGAGCGGGCGGGTCTTGTGGGGGCCGGGGCGCTGGTCGTGGAGTACCTGTACGCGCCGGAGCGGGTGGAGGAACGGCTGGCGGCGCTGGGTGTGTGACGCCCGTGTGGCGCCCATGGACGGCGGGGCGTATGACATCCGTGTGTCGTATCCGCGTCGCGTCCACACCGTGGTCCGCATGATGAAATTCCGCCCGTCTTTACTGCGTGATTCTCGCCACCCTTGATAGGGGTGATGCTCAGATGAGCGGATCTTGAGCGACTGCACTTCCCTAAGGGGTGGCACTCAGTGCCACCCCTTGATCGTTCATCGATTAAACTCAGACGTGTTGGCTGCCGCTCATCTGAGCGTATACTTCCTTTTGAGGGCGTCGATCCGTTCAAGAAGTGAAAACATCTCTCCGTCACCGCTTGCCAAGGCTTGACTTTCAATCGAGTGGCGGACGGGTGGTTACAGGCGCATGACGTGCAAGTAGACGTACCCAGACGCCTTCGATCTGGGTATGTTCCTCGCCGTCAGGGCAGCCACCGCGACGTCGAGGAGTCGAGACTCGTGTCGGAAAACAAAGATCCCCACGTAGCTGAGAGCGGCGACAGCGGCGCCGAGGGGGCGAAGTTCGTTTACGACTTCACCGAAGGCAACAAGGACCTCAAGGACCTCCTCGGCGGCAAGGGTGCGAACCTCGCCGAGATGACCAACCTGGGCCTTCCCGTCCCTCCGGGCTTCACGATCACCACTGAGGCGTGCAAGACCTACCTCGACAGCGGCGAGGAGCCCGCGGCACTGCGTGACGAGGTGAGTGCGCACCTCGAGGCCCTCGAGGCGACGATGGGCAAGAAGCTCGGCCAGGCCGATGACCCCCTGCTCGTATCGGTTCGCTCCGGGGCGAAGTTCTCCATGCCGGGCATGATGGACACCGTCCTGAACATCGGCCTCTCCGACAAGTCGGTCCAGGGCCTCGCCCAGCAGGCCGGCGACGACCGCTTCGCGTGGGACTCGTACCGCCGTCTCATCCAGATGTTCGGCAAGACGGTCCTCGGCGTCGACGGCGAGCTCTTCGAGGACGCGCTGGACGCGGCGAAGACGGCCAAGAAGGCCACGGTCGACACGGAGCTGGAGGCCGCGGACCTCAAGAAGCTGGTCACCAAGTTCAAGAGGATCGTCAAGGCCGAGGCCGGCCGGGACTTCCCGCAGGACCCGCGCGAGCAGATGGACCTCGCGATCCACGCGGTCTTCGACTCCTGGAACACCGACCGCGCCAAGCTCTACCGCCGCCAGGAGCGCATCCCGCACGACCTCGGCACCGCCGTCAACGTCTGTTCGATGGTCTTCGGCAACCTCGGCCCCGACTCGGGCACGGGCGTCGCGTTCACGCGCGACCCCGCCTCCGGCCACCAGGGCGTGTACGGCGACTACCTCCAGAACGCCCAGGGCGAGGACGTGGTCGCGGGCATCCGCAACACGGTCCCGCTCGCCGAGCTGGAGTCGATCGACAAGAAGTCGTACGACCAGCTGATGCAGATCATGGAGACCCTGGAGAACCACTACAAGGATCTCTGCGACATCGAGTTCACCATCGAGCGCGGCCAGCTGTGGATGCTCCAGACCCGCGTCGGCAAGCGCACGGCGGGTGCGGCCTTCCGTATCGCCACCCAGCTGGTGGACCAGGGTCTGATCGACGAGGCGGAGGCCCTCCAGCGTGTGACGGGCGCCCAGCTCGCGCAGCTGATGTTCCCGCGCTTCGACGACCAGGCGAAGGTCGACCAGATCGGCCGGGGGATCGCGGCGTCGCCGGGTGCGGCGGTCGGCAAGGCGGTCTTCGACTCGTACACCGCGATCAAGTGGTCGCGTTCGGGCGAGAAGGTCATCCTGATCCGCCGTGAGACGAACCCCGACGACCTGGACGGCATGATCGCGGCCGAGGGCATCCTGACCTCGCGCGGCGGCAAGACCTCGCACGCCGCCGTCGTGGCACGCGGCATGGGCAAGACGTGCGTGTGCGGCGCCGAGGAACTCGAGGTCGACACCAAGCGCCGCCGTATGACCGCCCCGGGCGGAGTGGTCATCGAGGAAGGCGACGTCGTCTCCATCGACGGCTCCACGGGCAAGGTCTACCTGGGCGAGGTCCCGGTCGTGCCCTCCCCGGTCGTCGAGTACTTCGAGGGCCGGATGCACGCGGGCGCCGACGACGCGGACGAGCTGGTCGCGGCCGTGCACCGGATCATGGCGTACGCGGACCGGGTCCGCCGACTGCGTGTCCGCGCCAACGCGGACAACGCGGAGGATGCCCTCCGCGCCCGCCGCTTCGGCGCGCAGGGCATCGGCCTGTGCCGCACCGAGCACATGTTCCTCGGCGACCGGCGCGAACTGGTCGAGCGCCTGATCCTGGCCGACACGGAGGCGGAGCGCGAGGACTCCCTCAAGGAACTCCTCCCCCTCCAGAAGCGGGACTTCGTCGAACTCTTCGAGGCGATGGACGGCCTCCCGGTGACGATCCGTCTCCTGGACCCGCCGCTGCACGAGTTCCTGCCCGACGTGACCGAACTGTCCGTACGGGTCGCGCTGGCCGAGTCGCGCGGCGACGCCAACGAGAACGACCTGCGCCTGCTCCAGGCCGTGCACCGCCTGCACGAGCAGAACCCGATGCTGGGTCTGCGCGGCGTACGTCTGGGCCTGGTCATCCCCGGCCTGTTCACCATGCAGGTACGGGCGATCGCCGAGGCGGCGGCGGAACGCAAGAACGCCAAGGGCGACCCGCGGGCCGAGATCATGATCCCCCTCGTCGGCACGGTCCAGGAGCTGGAGATCGTCCGCGAGGAGGCCGACCAGGTCATCACGGAGGTGCAGGCGGCCGCCGGCACGAACCTCAGGCTCGCCATCGGCACGATGATCGAACTCCCGCGGGCCGCCCTGACCGCCGGTCAGATCGCCGAGGCCGCCGAGTTCTTCTCCTTCGGCACGAACGACCTCACGCAGACCGTCTGGGGCTTCTCCCGGGACGACGTGGAGGCGAGCTTCTTCACCGCGTACCTGGAGAAGGGGATCTTCGGCGTCTCCCCCTTCGAGACCATCGACAGGGACGGTGTCGGTTCCCTGGTGAAGTCGGCCGTGCAGGCCGGCCGCGCCACCCGCCCCGACCTGAAGCTCGGAGTCTGCGGCGAACACGGCGGCGACCCCGAGTCGGTCCACTTCTTCCACGAAGTGGGACTGGACTACGTGTCCTGCTCCCCCTTCCGGATCCCGGTGGCACGCCTGGAGGCGGGCCGCGCGGCCTCGACGGCGAAGGGCAGCGACCACCGCTAGCTCGCCGGAACTCCGGAGCCGCCGACGGTCACCCCGACCCTCACCGACGGCCGACGGCTCCGGCGTAAGAAAGAAACGGGGCGGCACCTTGTGCGAGGTGCCGCCCCGTCGTGCGTCCGGGGCCAGCCGTCCGCATGTCACGGACAGTGATCAGACGGCACGTCGAGGTCGGCGCCCGCTCGTGCTCTCGTGCTCCCGGATCACCTGATGGGATGGCGATTCACAGGCCAAAGGCCCTATCTCGTCGCTGCCACCGACCGCGCCGTCGAGCGGCGGCCGCAGGTTACCGCGTTGGCGTTGTTGGGGGCGCGGGCGCGGACCTTGCTGGCTGTGCAGGTGGTGCAGGTGGTGTTGCCGTTGACTGTGGGGTTGGTATTGGCGGTGGTGGTGGGGAAGATGGCCGAGTCGAGCTATCTGGTCACCGGGGGTGGCGCCGTTTTTTGGGACGGGGACGGAGTTCCGCTGCTGCTCGCGTGTGCGCTCGGGGTGCTGGTCGTCGCCGCCGTGGGCGCGTTGCCGCTGGTGGGGCGGAGGATTGATCCCGAGTTGATCAGGCGAGACTGAGCGTACGGTGAGCGTACGGTGAGTGACGGACAGTGGTTGAGAGGGGTCTGGGTATGACTGCGTGGAATGTGAGTGATATCCCTGATCAGCGTGGCCGCACGGCCGTAGTCACCGGGGCCAACAGCGGGATCGGGTTCGTCACGGCGCGTGAGCTGGCGCGGCGGGGGGCGCGGGTCGTGCTCGCCTGTCGGAGCGAGGCGCGGGGCAGTGAGGCGGGGGACCGGATCGCCTCCGAAGTGCCGGGTGCGGACGTGGAGTTCGTACGGCTGGACCTCGGGGATCTCGACTCCGTGGCGGAGTTCGCGGCGATGTTCGACCTTGTGTATGGCGAGCGGCTCGATGTGCTGGTCAACAACGCCGGCGTCATGGCTCTGCCGTTCGCGCGTACCACCGATGGGTTCGAGACCCAGTTCGGGGTCAATCATCTGGGGCACTTCGCGCTCACAGGCCTGCTGCTTCCCGCGCTGCTCGCCACCCCGGGCGCACGCGTCGTGACCGTGTCGAGCATGTTCCACGTGCTCGCCAATATCGACATCCATGACCTCAACAGCCGGCGCGGCGGCTACCGGCGCTGGGTCGCCTATGGGCGCTCAAAGACCGCCAACCTTCTGTTCACCCATGAGTTGGCGCGGCGGCTGGCCGCTGTCGGGTCCGATGTCGTCGCCGCCGCCGCTCATCCCGGGTACGCCTCCACCAACCTGCAGACCGCCGGCCCGAAGCTCGCGGGGCGCAAGGGCGCCGAGCGGGTCATGGAGATGGGGAACCGGATCCTCGCGCAGAGCCCGGACGCCGGGGCGCTGCCCACGCTGTACGCCGCCACCGCGCCCGGTGTACGGCCCGACTCGTTCACCGGACCCTCGTTCGCGATGTGGCGCGGCGCGCCCGCGAGCTCCTGGCGGGCCGGGTGGACGCGCGACGACACCGCAGGCGAGCGCCTCTGGAGCGCCTCCGAGCAGCTCACCGGCGTGACGTACGAAGGTCTGAAGTGACCTGAGTCCCCGGTTCGCGTCCGGCCCGCCCCGGCTCGCGTCAGAGGGCGCTTCCGCTGTCCACCACCAGGTCGGTGCCCACGATCGACGCCGCGTCGTCCGATGCCAGGTAGAGGACGGCCGCCGCCATCTCCTCGGTCTTCGAGACGCGGGCCAGTGAGGCCCGACAAGCCGGGGTGACCGGGGGCGCGAGGAGGTTCCGGTCACCCCGGACGTCAGGAAGTCCGGACCTCGTACGTCGTCACCTGTACCGTCTCGTCGTCCAGGCACCGGCCCGACTCCAGGTCGAACCGCTGCTTCAGCAGGGGCGAGGCCACGAACGGGCGGCCCTGGTGGGAGCCGATCAGGCCGCGGGAGAGGACCGCCGCGCCGCTGAACGGGTCGCGGTTGTCGATGGCGTACATCCGGCCCACGCGGTCGAGGAAGACGGCCGCCTGGCCGCCGTCCGGGAGCAGGGCGGCGACTCCGCGGCCCGGCGTCAGTGCGGACAGGTCGCAGAGGGCCAACCAGGTGTCGCCCAGCCGGAGTTGGACCTTGAGGGCGATCGTCTCGGGTGCCAGGGTCATCGCTGGGCACTTCCTTCCAGGGCTTCCATGGTGTCCAGGGCTTCCAGGGGGCGGCGGCCGATGCTCAGCAGCGGCAGGTCCGGCTTGATCTGGTCGCGCTCGGGGACGAAGCCGACGACCGGGTCGGGGGTGTCCGGGGCGTTCACGAAGGACACGAACCGGGACAGCTTCTCGGGGTCGTTGATGGTCTCGGCCCACTCGTCGCGGTAGGCGGCGACATGCGCGGTCATCAGTGACTCCAGTTCCTCGCAGATACCGAGCGAGTCCTCCACGACCACCTCGCGTACGTGGTCCAGGCCGCCCGGAATCCGCTCCAGCCAGGTCGATGTGCGCTCCAGGCGGTCCGCCGTGCGGATGTAGAACATCAGGAACCGGTCGATCAGGCGGACGAGTTCGGCGTCGGAGAGGTCCTGTGCGAGCAGGTCCGCGTGGCGCGGGGTGGCGCCGCCGTTGCCGCCGACGTACAGGTTCCAGCCGGCGGCCGTGGCGATGATGCCGAAGTCCTTGGACTGGGCCTCGGCGCACTCGCGGGCGCACCCGGAGACCGCCGACTTGAGCTTGTGCGGGGAGCGCAGACCCCGGTAGCGCAGCTCCAGGTCGATCGCCATGCGGACGGAGTCCTGGACGCCGTAGCGGCACCAGGTCTGGCCGACGCAGGATTTGACGGTCCGCAGGGCCTTTCCGTACGCGTGCCCGGACTCGAAGCCCGCGTCCACCAACCTCGCCCAGATGAGGGGGAGTTGTTCCACGCGTGCGCCGAAGAGGTCGATGCGCTGGCCGCCCGTGATCTTCGTGTAGAGGCCGAAGTCCCGGGCCACCTCGCCGATCACGATCAGCTTCTCGGGGGTGATCTCGCCGCCGGGGATGCGCGGCACGATCGAGTACGAGCCGTTCTTCTGGAGGTTGGCGAGGAAGTGGTCGTTGGTGTCCTGGAGGGCGGCCTGCTCGCCGTCCAGGACATAGCCGCTGGCGCCGATGGCCGGGGCGAGGGAGGCGATGATCGAGGCGACGGTCGGCTTGCAGGTCTCGCAGCCCTCGCCGCCCCGGGCGCTCTCACGGCCGTAGCGGTCCAGCAGGACGCGGTACGAGGGGATGCGCAGCGCGAGGGCGATCTCGTACAGCTCCTCGCGGGTCTGGGAGAAGCAGCCGCACAGGCCGTGGTCGACCTCGACGCCGCTCGCCTCCAGTTCCTCGTTGACGAGCTGGCCGAGGACCTTGACGCAACTCCCGCAGCCCGTACCGGCCTTGGTGCACTTCTTGACCTCGGGCACGGTGGTGCAGGAGTGCTCGGTGACCGCGCCGCGGATGGTGCCCTTGGTGACGTTGTGGCAGGAGCAGATGACCGCGGAGTCGGGGAGCGCGGAGGGGCCGAGGGCCACCGGGGCGCCCGCGCCCGCCGGGAGCACCAGCTGCTCGGGGGCGATCGGCGGCACGGAGCCGGTGAAGGCCCGCAGGGTGCCGTACGCCTCCGCGTCGCCGACCAGGATGCCGCCGAGCAGTTCGCCGTCGCGGCCGATGACCAGCTTCTTGTACGTGCCCGAGCGCGAGTCGGAGTAGACGACGTCGAGGCAGTCGGCGCCGGTGCCGTGCGCGTCGCCGAAGGACGCGACGTCGACGCCGAGCAACTTCAGCTTCGTGGACAGGTCGGCGCCCGTGAAGCTGGCCTCGTCCGCGGCGATCGTCGCGGCGGCCGTCTCGGCCATCTCGTAGCCGGGTGCGACCAGGCCGTACACCCGGCCGTCCGAGGCGAGGGCGCACTCGCCGATCGCGAACACGCGCGGGTCCGAGGTGCGGCACTGGTCGTCGACCGTGATGCCGCCGCGCTCGCCGACCGTGAGCCCGGTGTCGCGGGCGAGCTGGTCGCGCGGGCGGACGCCGGCCGAGAACACCACCAGGTCCGTGGGGAGTTGGGAGCCGTCGGAGAGCTTCATCCCGGTCACGGCGCCGTCGTCGCCCGTGACGATCTCCTGGGTGCCCGTGCCCGTGTGCACGCTCAGGCCCATGTCCTGGATGGTGCGCAGGAGCGCCGCGCCGCCGCCCTCGTCGACCTGGACCGGCATCAGACGCGGCGCGAACTCCACGATGTGCGTGGCCAGTCCGAGCCCCTTCAGCGCGCCCGCCGCCTCGAGCCCGAGCAGGCCGCCGCCGACCACCGCACCGGTCGTCGCCCGCGCCTTCGCGTACTCCTCGATGGCGAGCAGGTCCTCGATCGTGCGGTAGACGAAGCAGCCCTCGGCGTCCTTGCCGGGCACCGGCGGCACGAAGGGGTACGAGCCGGTGGCCAGGACCAGGGTGTCGTACGTGATGACCAGACCCGAGCGGGCCGTGACCTGCCTGGCCTCCCGGTCGATCGTCTCGGCCGGGTCGCCGAGGCGCAGTTCGATGCCGTGCTCGGCGATGAACGCGGCGTCGGTGAGGGAGAGCTCCTCCGGGGTGCGGCCCGAGAAGTACGAGGTGAGCTGGACGCGGTCGTACGCCGGGCGCGGCTCCTCGCACAGCACGACCACCCGGTGCGTGGCGGTCAGGCCGCGCTCGGCCAGCGCTTCGAGGAAGCGCTGGCCGACCATGCCATGGCCGACGAGCACGATGGTGTGCGCGCTGCCGTCGGTGGCGTTCGCCGCCGCCGTCATCGTCGTGTCCGTGGACATTTAGGAGCCTCCGTCGTTGGTGAGCAGGTGGAGCAGCGGGGCGCTGTCCGCGGGGGAGCGGTGCGGTTCCCTCCCGGGCCGAGGGCGAGGGCGATCCGGGTCAGGGAGCGGGCGCATTCGAGGTCATGCACCGCAGCCTGCGATGCCGGTGTTACCCGGTCGCATCACGGCTGTTTCCCGGGGGGAACGCTGCCCTCAGCGGGAGCGGCGCCCGGTTGTGAGGGTTTGGTGGGGTCAGCCGAACCCCCGGGACCCCGGGCCCCGGGCCGAACCGCGGAAGACGCCGAACCGCAGAGGACACCGAACTACGGAGGACGCCGAACCTCAGAAGACGCTCAGGCTTCACACAATCCATGGACGGCGCATCTATCCCGTCACATAGGGTCGCGATCATGCCCGACATATCGCTGACCACCGTCGTTGTACTCTGCCTCGCCTCCCTGGCGGCGGGCTGGATCGACGCCGTGGTGGGCGGTGGCGGGCTGCTGCTGCTCCCCGCGATGCTGCTCGGGCTGCCGGGCGGCACACCGGCGGCGTACGCGCTCGGGACGAACAAGGCGGTCGCGATCGTCGGGACGACGGGTGCGGCGGTGACGTACGCGCGCAAGGCGCCGGTGGATGTGCGGCTGGCCGTACGGATCGGGCTCGCGGCGCTGACCGGTTCCACGGCGGGCGCCTTCGTGGCCGCCGGGATGAGTACGGACGTGCTGAAGCCGGTGGTCATGGTGGTGCTGCTCGGCGTCGGGACCTTCGTCATGCTGCGGCCCGCCTTCGGTACGGCGCCCTCGACCGAGCCGGTCTCCCCGCGGCGCGTGCTGGCCGCGATCGGGCTCGCGGGGCTCGGGATCGGCTTCTACGACGGGCTCATCGGCCCCGGCACGGGTACGTTCCTGGTGCTGGCGCTGACCGCGCTGCTCCACTTCGACCTGGTGACCGCCTCCGCCACGGCGAAGATCGTCAACTGCTGCACCAACGCGGGCGCCCTCGCGACCTTCGCCTGGAAGGGCACGGTGTACTGGCAACTGGCCGCGCTGATGGCCGTGTTCAACCTGGTGGGCGGCACGGTGGGGGCGCACACCGCGCTCAAGAAGGGCAGCGGGTTCGTCCGGGTGGTGCTGCTGACGGTGGTCTTCGCGCTGGTGGCGAATCTGGCGTACCAGCAGTGGATCGCGTAGCGGCGGGTGGACGTCAATTCTTCAGCGCCATGTTGACTTCCCAGGGGTCGCCGACGTTGACGGGCACCCCGTTGACATCTTTCCCTGCGGCCGTGAACACGCCGCTGACTTTGAGCTTCTCGCCCGGCGCGGACGACCGAAGGATGTCGCACATCTGAGGGAAGCTGGTGACCGGAGTGTCCTTGATGTGGGTGATGACGTCACCGGCCTGAAGGGTTGCCACACTGGCCGGAGAGTTGCTCGTCACGCTCGACACGTAGAGACCGTCGATGCCCTTCTCGGTGAGGCGCTTTTGCAGGTTCTTCTGGGTGGCTTGGTCCTCCTCGACGAAGTAGGAGACGAAATTGGGGTCGCTGAGCGCGAGGAGGTTCTGCCATCCCGGATTGTTCTTGCTCTTTCCGTCGGCCAGCCCTTTGAGGAGAGGTTTGGCGTGGTCGCTGCTGATGGAGTAGTACTGCCCCTCGGCGCCTTCGAGACTGTAGGTGTTGATTCCGACAAGCTCCGCTTTGTCGTTGAGCAGGGGGCCCCCGGAATTGCCCTGGTTGAGCGTCGCCGAATGCTGCACGGCCGACGGCAGGTTGGGCGCACTGACCTGACCCTCCTGGGGGACGTCCGGCGACTGGACCACACCGGTGGTGAGTACGGCCTTCTCGTGAGTGATGTCGCCGGCCCCCGTCGGATAGCCGATCGCGGTCACTTCGTCCCCTTGCCCGAGATCACCGCTGTCGCCGAACTGCACCTCTTGGAGGTCGTCCTGTGGCGTGGCGAGTTTGATGACCGCCAGGTCCTCGCAGGGGTCGCTGGCCAACACCCGTACAGGAACGGGCGTACCGTCCTTTATGCGGACCTGGATGGAGGTCTGACCGGCGACCACATGGTCGTTGGTGACGACAAGGCCTTGGTCGGCGTCGTAGATGACTCCCGTGCCGGCCATATCGCCGGCGAGTACCTGCACGGTCGCGGGCGCCACCTTCTCGAAGATCTCCTTCGGTGAGTCGTCCGCTCTCGCCCCGGTCGCCATGACTGAACAGCTCAAAGAAATGGCTGACACGGCGGTGACGGCCGTTCGCGCTATCGGCTGCATAAGGCGCTCCCAGCTCCCGGCTGGAGGCCCCAACACTCAAGCCGGGGAGAAAATCTGCCCCTTTCAGGCTAATGCTCCTGCAAACGCCTGTCGCGGTGAAGCAGGACCGCGGGTCAAACGGCCTCGGCCCGGCTCCCCGTCAGGTGGGCGAAGACGACCACGTTCCCCTGGTAGCCGGTGGCCTTCGAGTAGTCGCCGCCGCAGGTGATGACGCGCAGTTCGGGGCGGGACGCGGCGCCGTACACCTTCTCGTCCGGGAAGTCGCGGGCGGCGTAGACCTCGACGGCGTCGACGGTGAACAGCGCGGTGCCGCCGTCGCGGCGCGACACCTCGATGGCGCTGCCCTTCTTGAGGGCGCCGAGGTTGTAGAAGACGGCGGGGCCCTTGGCGTTGTCGACGTGGCCCGCGACGATCGCGGTGCCCCGCTCGCCGGGGGTGATTCCGGCCTGGTACCAGCCCGCGAGGTTCTTCTGCTCGGCGGGCGGGACGTCCAGGCTGCCCTGCGGGGTGAGGCCCAGGCCCATCAGAGGGGCGTTCACTCCGATGGTGGGTATGCGGATGCGCTCGGGCGGGGAGTGGCGGAGCGCGGGGGCGCCCTGCCGGCGGGCGTCGCCGGTGCCCGCCTGGGCGGCGGAGGGCTGGGGTGGCGGGTGGACCTGGGTGCCGTTGTGCAGCAGCCAGGTGCCTGAGCAGAGGGCGACCACGGTGACGGAAGCTATCGCGGTGTTGCTGACCCGGCGCATGTGAGCCTCCTCTCGGGGTCAGGGTTTGCTCGGTTGTGGTCGTGACGGTCGCCGTGGTCGCAACCGCGGTGGTGGTCGTGGGTCCCCTTCCCCCTCCGGGCCGCGAGGGGCGTCGGGCCACGGAGGGGGAGGGGACGGCGGTACCGGCGGACGGACAGCGGAGGGTGTCCGTCAGATCCTGTCGCCTCTCGCCCGGCGATGCAGGAGCCAGGTACCGCCCGCGGCGGCGACGGCCAGGGCCGCCACTCCCGCCGCGGTCTGTACGGGGTCGGAGCCGAGTGCGCCGCCGACCCCCGTGTTCACATGCCCACGCGGCAGATGGATCTGTTCGCGTGTGGCGGTCAGGTTCACGATCAGGTCGCCGGTGACCTGTCGGCCGCGGGAGCACTTCGCGACGATCTCGTACGTCCCCGGCTGGGCGCTCGGTGGCACCTTGAACTGGCCGATCACGTCCTGTTCGTGGGTGCTGGCGGCGAGCATGAAGATGCCCGCGCCGACCGCGCTGGCGTCACCCGTCGCGGTGCCGTCCGTGCCGCACGCCGCCGTGTTGACGGTGACGTCGGCCCCCGGGACGACGGTGGAGGGGAACACCTCCAGGCTCTCGGTGGACCCGCCGTACGCGGGCGCGGTGGCGAGGCTCGCCGCGGCGACGGCGAGCGCGGTACCGGTCAGCAGACGGGCTGTGCGTCGCATGGCAGTGCTCCTCCGAGGGGGCGCGGCCGGCGGCACCCCCAAGTGCCGCTGTGTCGGTCGTGCCCCTGCCTTTCCGAGGTAAGTGGCAGTCGGCCGGGCCCGCTTCCTGACGGAGCGTCATAAATGTGGGGAAAGGGCGTCGGACGGGGGTGCCGGAGGGGTCGTATCGACGGCGTTCCAGCAGGTCATCGGCGTACGGCTGGTGTGTCGTGGCAAAGAACCCGAAGAGCGGGGGGAGGGGGTGCGAACGGGTGACGGGGGCGGGCGTTGCGGGAGGCCGGGGAGCGGCGGCCGTACGGGGAGTGAGCGGCCGGCCGTCGATCAGCCACCTATCGCCTCGAACGGACCGAGGCGGACCGGGTCGCGCGTACCCTGTCCGCCTGGTCGGTGACCAGCAAGCTCGCCACCGCGGCGATGACCGCGCTGTGGGGCCTGCTGGGCACTCTCGTCGGCCTCCGCGCCGCGATCGCGCTCGCCGGGCTGATCCTCCTTGCCACCCCGCTCCTGCCGCCCCGGCGCGAGCGTGTGCCGCAGGCGCGCCGGCCGGTCGAGGCCCGGCCGGCGCGCCTGACGTATGGGGCCGGGGGTGGTGGGGCCGACCTGGGACCCGACCCGGGACCCGACCTGGGACCCGACCTGGGACCCGACCCGGGACCCGATGCGGGACGACAGGCCCGGGCCGACCCCCTACCACCGTCGGTTCAGCTCACGGACACCGCGGACCAGGCCGCCGCCACCGCGTTGTACTCCGTGCTCCCCGCCCCGTACAGGTCCTTCGCCGCGTTCAGCGTCGCCGTCCGCGCGCCCGCGTAGTTCGTCGAGGACGTCATGTAGACCGTCAGGGCCCGGTACCAGATCGCGCCGAGCTTGTTCCGGCCGATGCCGGTGACCGTCGAGTTGTTGCAGGTCGGGGAGTTGTAGCTGACCCCGTTGATCGTCTTCGCGCCGCTGCCCTCGGCGAGCAGGTACGCGAAGTGGTTCGCGACGCCGGACGAGTAGTGGACGTCGAGATTGCCGACCGAGGAGCTCCAGCAGTTCGCCGAGTTGCCGTCCTTGGAGGGCTGGTCCATGAAGCGCAGGGCCGGCTTGCCGAAGCCGGAGCGGACGATCTTCTCGCCGATCAGATAGTCCCCGGGGTCGGTGGAGTTGTTCGCGTAGAACTCCACCAGCGTGCCGAAGATGTCGGAGGTCGCCTCGTTCAGCCCGCCGGACTCGCCCGAGTACGTCAGCGCCGCCGTCTTCGACGTGACACCGTGGGACATCTCGTGACCGGCGACGTCGAGCGCGACCAGCGGCCCGAGCGTCGTCCCGTCACCGTCTCCGTACGTCATGCAGAAGCAGGTGTCGTCCCAGAAGGCGTTGTTGTAGTTGCTGCCGTAGTGCACGCGGTTGTACGAGCCCTTGCCGTCGCCCGCGATGCCGGTGCGGCCGTGCATGTTCTTGTAGTAGTCCCAGGTCTCGTTCGTGCCGTACTGGGCGTCGACCGCGGCCGAGGAACGGTCCGAAGCCGCCCCGGTTCCCCAGTGGTTGTCGGTGTC
The DNA here is from genome assembly GCF_036227505.1 of Streptomyces sp. NBC_01450. NCBI lineage: Bacteria > Bacillati > Actinomycetota > Actinomycetes > Kitasatosporales > Streptomycetaceae > Streptomyces > Streptomyces sp. NBC_01450. The sequence continues at coordinate 7,594,008 of NZ_CP109480.1, forward strand.
CGTGAAGAGGGTCGCCGGGGCCCGGCTGACGCAGATCCCGAGGATGCACAGGTCCGTCTTGTTCGCCGCGTCGCCCGTGTACGTGTTCCCGCGCGTCGGGTCCTTGAGCTGGTACGTCGATCCTGACTGGGTCGACTCCAGCGCGACCGTGCCGCTGTAGAGGGACTGGCCGTCACCCGTCGCCGTCTCGATGCTGTCCCACGCGTCGATCTGCCGTCCGGTGCGGGCGTCGGTCAGCACGGTGCGGGCGACCGGGTTGCCCAGGGAGTCCTGGCCCGCCACGTCGGTGCGCCAGGCCAGCCGGGGCGCGCCGTGCAGGGCGTCCACGACGAGCTGGGGCGCGGCCGTCACCTTCTTCAGCGTCTCGCCGAGGTGCGCGGCGCGCAGCGCGGCGGTGGCCAGGTCGGCGGCCTTCGGGGCGGCGAGCGCGGGTGTGGTGGTGGGGACGGAGAGGTCGCGGGTGGTGGCGCGGTTCGCGCCGCGGTAGGAGCCGTCGGGGGCGAGGTGGACCACGAAGTCGCCGCCCAGGACCGGCAGTTCTCGGTAGGTGCGGTCGTAGCGCACATGCTGGCCGCCGTCCGCGTCGACGACGACGTCACGGACACTGGTGCCCTCTGTGGAGGTCAGGCCCAGCCGGGCGGCTTCCTTGACGAGGGCCGCGGCGGCGTTGTCGATCGCGGTGGTCCGGCTGGGCCGGTCGGTGGCGCCGGCGGTGGGGGTCAGGGCGGCGGCCAGCAGGGCGGTGGCGGCCGCGGCCATACCGGCCGTGGCCAGGCGGGAGCTTCGGGTGTGCCGGCGGGTATCTCGGGTCTGCCGTATCCGGATCCGACTCATCGGTCTCCTCGGGGAGGGGCGCTCAGACGCGTGGGGGCGCTGATGTCGACTCAGGTTTAAAGGTCCACGACATGTCATGTCCATAGCTCATGCGCGATTCCGCGAGGTGTGGAGAGAATCGTTTCAGCACCCTCACGAATGAGAGACGATCATGGAGACGCCCGTCGTTCAGAGGGCCGTGGACGAGGAGACCGCCGAGTGACCGTCCCCTTCTTCGTCTACGGCACCCTGCGCCCCGGCGGGCACAACCACGACCTGTTCCTCCGTGGCCGTACCGAGTCGGAGGAGCCGGGGCGGATGCGGGGAGCCGTGCTGTACGAAGGGCCCGGGTATCCGTACGCCGTCGAGGCGCCCGGAGGTGTCGTGCACGGGGAGTTGGTCACCGCGCTCCCGGAGGCGTACGGGCAGTTGCTTGGCGCGCTCGACCGGCTGGAGGAGTACGTGCCGGGCGACCCCCGCAACCTGTACGAGCGGGTGGCGCGGGAGGTGACCCGCTCGGACGGCACCGCCGTACGGGCCTGGGTGTACGTGGCCGCCCCCGCGGTCGCCGCACGACTGCGGGCCGGCGGCACGCTCATCGAGGGCGGGGACTGGCACGTCCGTCGCTGAGGGCACGGGCACGTCCGTCACCGAGGGCGCCGGCACACCTGTCATCGAGGAGCGCACTCGTGCGGGTGGGCAAGAGGAGCGCCCCGCCCAGGTGACCGCTACACGGTGAGGCGTGTCAGCAGCACCGCCGGAGCCCGCGGCAGCGTCACCCGCAGCGCCACCCCGTCCCATGCCACCGGCCCCACCGCCCCGTGCAGCACATCGACCCGCACCTCGCGCCCCGCCAAGTGGACGATGGGCAGGGCGACTTCGGCGTCGTCGCTCGCCCTGCGCCACACCAGCACATACGTGGTGTCGAGGAACGGCACCCGCATCCCCAGCGCCACCCGGGCGTCCCGCCACCCCGGCAGCCCCAGCGGCCAGAACGGCACCGACTGGCACAGATCAACCCGGACGGCCTTGTATGTCACCAATGCGTCCCGCACCAGACCGAGTTGACGTGACGTCATACGGTCCAGGTGGCCGGAGAGATGAACCCGCCCCAGCAGCGCCGAGCCGAGCGTGAAGGCGATCTCCTCGTCCGTGAACTCCGGTTGCGGGTACGCCCACACGGCCCCCTGCTCGGGCGGCACCGCGGTCGGCGCGGAGGCCGCGATGGGCGGGTAGCGCAGGGGGTCCTGCTGGTCCGAGGTGGACTGGAGCTGGGCCACGGCCAGCGACGCGCCGTCCATGCGCAGGCCGCCCGACCCGCAGTTCTCGACGACCAGCCCCGGGTGGCGGTCCAGGACGGCCGACAGCCAGGACAGCCAGGCGCGCGTGTGGTCGAGGAGCCCCGGCGCGGAGGTGGTGATGTTGTAGTCGAGCTTGAGATAGCCCACGCCCCACTCAACGACGATCCGGTCGACCGTCCGGTCGAGGTGCGCGCGGGCGGCCGGATGCGTCAGGTCCAGCTGGTGGCGACCCTGTTCGGTGACGCGCACCCCGCCCTCGTGACGCAGGAAGGCCTCGTCCGGCAGCTCGGCGGCGAGCGGACTGCGGACGCCGACCACCTCGGGCTCCAGCCACAGCCCCGGCACCATCCCGCGCTCCCGGATCCGGCCGAGCACGGCTTGGAGGCCGCCGGGGCCGGGGAAGCGCCGCGTCGCGGGCAGCCAGGCGCCGACACTGTCCCACCACCCCCCGCCCGCGTCTCCCTCCCCCTCCCCATCCCCATCCCCGCCCTCGTCGTCGTACCACCCGGCGTCGACGCAGAAGTACTCCGCGCCCGCCTCGGCCGCCGCGTCGATCAGCGGCAGCAGCTTCTCGGTGGTCGGGTCGCCCATGAGGGTGTTCATGTAGTCGTTGAAGACGACGGGGAGCCGGTCGTGGTCGGGGTGCGGGCGACGGATCCGGCGGCGGTACGCGGTCAGCGCGCTCAGCGCCCCGTCGAAGCCGTCGCCGAGCGCGAGGGCCGCGTACTCGGAGGTGAACTCCGCACCCGGGGCGAGGACTTGACGCCACTGGTGGTCGTCCGCCGTCGGGCCGCTCAGGGAGAGATACGTGTGGTGGTCCGCCTCGCCCGCCTCCCACAGCCAGCTCGCGGCGGACTCGATCTGCCAGAGCCAGCAGCGCCCGTCCGTGCGGTCGGTGAGCGCGCCCATCGCCAGATGCCCGTCGGTGGGCCAGCTCCCGTGCCCGGCGAGCCGCACCCCGGCCCGCCCGTCGTGCCCGTGGAACGCCCGGCCGACGTCGGGCACGGACTCCCGCAACTCCTCGGCGTACCAACGGCATTCGGCGAGCCAGTCGTTGCGCGCCCGGTGCACGTCGAGTACGTCCGGCGAGGGCAGCGCGCCCAGCAGCAGACTGCTCACGGAGCGCACGGTGACGGGCGTGTCACCGTCGTTGCGGAGCCGGACGCGGGCGCGCAGCACGGGCACCGCGTCCGGCGAGGAGTACTCGACGAAGACGGTCAGGCCGCCCCGCCGGTCCTGGAGCTGGACGGTGAGGTGGTGCCAGCCGTCGCCGTACGCCGCATGGTGGGCGCGATGGGTCAGGCGCTGCCCGAGCGCCGTACCGGTGAAACGCGGCCCGGACCAGCCGGTGCCCTGCCCGAGGAGGGTCACGTCGACGAGCGGCAGCGCGGCGCCCGCGGTCTCGGTGACGTTCTCGGGCCGCGGTTCACCGGGCACGGTCAGCCGGACCAGACGGGGTGTGCGGCCGTCCAGGTCGAAGTCGGCCGTGAGTGCGGAATGGCCCCAGCGGTAGCTGAACTCCTGCGTCACGCGATCCCCCGCCGCCGAGTCGTTCCCGCACCGGTCCAAAGCCACGGCGCGGTGGTTGGCAGGGGTTCATGTTAGTGCCGGAGGCACCTGCCAACGGGCACATTCCCAGGAGCCGTTCACCGCGGGGCTGCCGGGCCGGAGGCGTTATTGACGGTTCAGGGAGCGGGTGACGCCCGCCGCGATCGTCGTGGCCAGGATCCAGCCGGTGGCGATCAGCAGATACGAGAGCCACTGGTACCAGCCGCGCGGCGCGAAGGCCGTCTCCTGACCGAAGTCGACGAGGGGCAGCAGGAGATCGAGGGTGTAGAAGACCGGGTTGAAGCCGGGCGCCTCGGCGGGTTTCAGGGCGGGCGGACGGTGCAGCGCGAAGGCGGTCGCGCCGGTGCACAGCAGCAACAGCAGCCAGCCCGCCGCGCGCATCGGGCGGTAGCCGTAGCCGACGGCCACGTCCTGCAGCCGGCCCCAGAATCTGGCGTAGCGGGGGAGGGCGCGCCGGTGCCGGCGGAGTTTCGCCAGCTGGACCGTGCGCGCGGCGGCGTCGTCGCCCGCGGTGCGGTACGCGGCAGCCAACTGCTCGTAGGCGTACGGGAGATAGCCGCCCTCCTCGCGTTCCAGCAGCGGCAGCCGTTGCTCGGCGGGCAGATGCGGGGCGAGGGTGCGGTAGCTGAGGCCGTCGATCCGGACGCGGTCGGGCCACACGTGCGGAGGGACGTGCAGGAGGTCCAGTTGGGAGCGGCGCAGGTTCACGGTGCCCACGATCGGCGTGGCCTCGCGCAGCCACAACTCGCCGATGACGCAACTGCTGGCGCGCAGGGCCGGGCCCCCGGGGTTGGCCAGCCGGGCGTAGGCCAGATTGAGCTGGTGGGGAATGCGCGCCCCGCTCAGGTTGACCCGGCCCCGCGCACGCAGCCGCGTGGCCCGCAGGTCGGTGCCGACCGACAGGGTCTCGGCGTGCAGGGCGGTCTCGCCCGGCGGCACGCGCAGGTCGGCGTCGTCGAGGTTCACCTGGCCGCCGACCGTGGCCCCGTTCAGCCGTACCTGGCCGTGCGCGACGAGGCCGACGGCCCATACGTCGGTGCCGATGGCCGTGTGGTTGAGCTGGAGAACCGGTTCCGCGGTCGTGTCCCCCGCGTCGGTGTCCGGTGCGGCCGGGGAGCCGAGCCGCGCTCCGTTGACGAAGACGGCGCCGGAGATCTTCGCGCCCTGGAGCCGCACCGGGCCGGTGACCCGGGAGCAGCTGAGCCGCAGCACCCCGTCGACGCGCAGGTTCCCCGCCGTGAGCCCGGGGAGCCACGAGTCGCTCAGCACCAGGGCGCGCAGCTGTGCTCCGTACAGCGTCGGAGCCCGCTCGAAATGACAGAACCGCAGCCGCACGGCCTGCTCGACCGTCCCGTACACGAGATCCAGCTGTCCGGTGATGCGCGCGCCGGTGAGCTTCAGGCCGGCTATCTCACCGTCGTGCGCCGGTCCGTCGATCAGCAGCGCCCGCAGCACCTCGGCGCGCACGGTCCGCTCGGGACCCCAGGAGGCGCCGCCCGCGGGGTCGTCGGCGGGGTTCCCTCCGGAGGCGGGTTCCTCGCGGAAGTCGACGCCCTCGCCGAGCGGAAAGGCCTCCCAGACACGGCGTTCCGCGGGTGTCAGACCGGCGGGATCGATGACCGCGCTCACTTCCGCGCCGCCGCGAGGGCCCGCGCCACCCCCGGCTCCTTCCGCCCCAGGAACTGTGGATCGGGCTTGAACACCGCGTCCAGCAGGGCCTTGCCCGCCGCGAACACCTCGCGCGTGCCCCCGTAGTACCAGGTGACGTCGTGGGTGGCGTCGACCCCGACGCCGTACGACCGCACACCCGCCGCCCGGCACAGCGCGACGGCCCGCCGGATGTGGAAGGTCTGGCTGATCAGCACGGCCTCGTGGACGCCGAAGATCTTCCGGGCCCGTACACAGGAGTCCCAGGTGTCGAACCCGGCGTAGTCGCTGACGATCTGCCGGTCCGGCACCCCACGCTTCGTCAGATAGGCCCGCATCGCGTCCGGTTCGTCGTAGTCCTTGCGGCTGTTGTCCCCGGTGACGAGCACGGCCTCGATCCGCCCGGCCCGGTACAGCTTCGCCGCCGCGTCCAGCCGGTGCGCGAGGTACGGGGACGGCTCGCCGTTCCACAGCCCGGCCCCGAACACCACCGCGACCTCGGTGCGCGGCGCGTCGGCCGTCGTACGCAGCCCGTCGGCCGTGCTCACGTACAGCCAGGTCACCGGAAGCAGCGCCAGCACGCACAGCAGCATGATCGTCTGTACGGCCCGCCGCTGCCCGGCGCGGGTGCGCGGCAGGCGGGGCAGCCGCGGTCTGAGAATCCTCGGGTGCGGCAGGCGCGGCATGGTCGTTCGTCCCCCCGGTGGCGTCCGATCGCGTCGGTATTCGACAGATGGGGACGCAGCGTAAGCCCGTTCGGTTCGCACCGATATCGTGACCGGGCTCACTCGGGGCCACGGAACCCCAGGTGGGAGACGCTCACACCGCCACCGCACCACGCCGTGAACCCCCGGAAAACACCTGACACGCCCGTGCAACCGCGCGGCAACCTCGTACCGTCACCATCGGTTCATGACGGCGTCGAACCCCTCTCACGACGAGCACGACGAGTCCAGGAACCTCTCCCGCCCTCGGCTTCGCCCGAGCGGGGGGACCCCCATCGGCGGGCAGCCGCTCGGTGGCGCCCACCTCGACAGTACGGCGCAACTCATGAACGCGATCACCAGCCAGCTCGGCAGTCAGCTCAGTCTCGTCTCGCTCAACGGAGCCCGCCGTCCCGCGCCCCCGCCGCTCGTCCTCGTCGCACACGGCAGCCGCGACCCGCGCGCGCTGAACACCGTACGCACCCTGATCGAGCGCGTCCGCGAGCTGCGCCCGCACCTGCCCGTGCACCTCGGCCACATCGAGCTCAACGAACCGCTGCTGGCCGACACGCTCGCCTCCCTGGATCCCAAGGACGGTGCCGTTCTCGTGCCGCTGCTGCTCAGCCGCGGCTACCACGTCAAGCGGGACATCCCCGAGGCCGCGGCCGCCGTACCGGAACTGCGGGCCCGTATCGCCGCCCCGCTCGGCCCGCACCCCCTGCTCGTCGAGACGCTGTACGCCCGGCTCGTCGAGGCCGGCTGGCGGGCCGGGACGAGCGACGCGGCCCGGCGTGCCGGCGGGGTCGTGCTCGCCGCCGCGGGCTCGCGCGACCCGGAGTCGATCGTCGACACCCGCCGCACGGCCCAGCTGCTGGCCGAACGCCTCGGCGTGCCCGTCGTCCCCGCCTACGCCTCCGCCGCCGCGCCCACCGTCTCCGCCGCCGTACGCGCCCTGGCCGCCCGCGGCCGCCACCGCATCGCCGTCGCCTCCTACTTCACGGCCCCCGGCCGCTTCGCCACCGAGTGCGCCGCGGCGGCCCCCTGGATCGCCGCCGCCCCCCTGGGCACCCACGCCGCGATGGCCCGACTGGTCCTGCACCGCTACGACCAGGCCGTGGCGACCCCCGAACCGGCCCCCGAACGCGAGCTGGCCTCGGCCTGATCCACGACTCCCGGCGGTAGGCCGCGCCCCGTTTGTCACTGCCTGCGTTTACTGTCGGGTACATGGACGGCACCGCACCCCTCTCCGACGAGTACGACCCGACGTCAGTCGAGCGCTGGGCCGTAGAACCCGACAAACGTCCCGGCCGCACCGCCTTCCAGCGCGACCGCGCCCGCGTGCTGCACTCCTCCGCGCTGCGCCGCCTCGCGGGCAAGACCCAGGTCGTCACCCCCGGCACCCGCAGTCAGGCCTGGGACGCCAGCGCCCGCACCCGCCTCACGCACTCCCTGGAATGCGCGCAGGTGGGCCGCGAACTCGGCGACGCCCTCGGCTGCGACCCCGACCTCGTCGAGGCGGCCTGTCTCTCCCACGACCTCGGCCACCCGCCCTTCGGGCACAACGGCGAACAGGCGTTGAACGAGTTCGCGGAGGACTGCGGCGGCTTCGAGGGCAACGCGCAGTCGCTGCGCCTGCTGACCAGGATCGAGCCCAAGCGCTTCGTCCGCTCCGACGCCGTTGCATCAGCCGGTGGGGCGGCGGGGGACGAACTCGTCAGCGTGGGACTGAACCTCACCCGCGCCGCCCTCGACGCCGCCACCAAGTACCCCTGGCCGCGCGGCGCCCACCCCATCGACCCCGCCTCGCCGAAGTTCGGGACCTACGAGGACGACCGGCCGGTCTTCGACTGGGTCCGCAAGGGCGCCCCCGGCACCCGTACGTGCTTCGAGGCCCAGGTCATGGACTGGTCCGACGACGTGGCGTACTCGGTGCACGACGTCGAGGACGGACTGCACGCCGGCCACATCGACCCCAACTGCCTGCACGCGGAACCGGAACGCGAGGAGATCTTCAAGGTCGCCATCGGCCGGTACGTGCCCGCGGACACCGACCCGGCCGAACTCTCCGAGGCCCTCGACCGGCTCCTGGAACAGGAGTGGTGGCCGCACGGGTACGACGGATCGGCCGTCGCGCAGGCCCGGTTGAAGGACGCCACCAGCCAGCTCATCGGCCGCTTCTGCCTGGCCGCCGAGGGCGCCACCCGCGCACGGTACGGCGCCGGCCGGCTCACCCGGTACGCGGCGGAACTGGTCGTCCCGCGCGCAGCCCGCCACGAGTGCGCCGTCCTCAAGGCCGTCGCCGACCGGTACGTCATGCAACGCGCCGAGCAGGAGCGGCTCCGCGCCGATCAGCGGATCGTCGTCGCCGAGCTGGCCGAGGCGCTCACCGCCCGCGCCCCCGACGGTCTCGACCCGCAGTTCCGGGCGCTGTTCGACGCCGCCGGGGACGACCGCGCACGCAAGCGGGTGATCGTCGACCAGATCGCCTCGCTCACCGACGCCTCGGCACGCTCACTGCACCACGGGCTCACCACCCGCCCCACAGGCGGCGGCGGAGTGTGACCCTGCGTGGCCTGATCGGGCCACACCCTCTTCCCGCATCACGCTGCGTGCGGGACGCTCGCTTGGCGACAACGTTACGAGGAGGCATCAAGTGGTCGACGCGGATCAGACATTCGTCATCGTCGGAGGAGGCCTGGCCGGCGCCAAGGCGGCCGAGACGCTCCGAGCGGAGGGTTTCACCGGCCGCGTGATACTGATCTGCGACGAACGTGACCACCCCTACGAGCGCCCGCCGCTCTCGAAGGGCTATCTGCTGGGCAAGGAGGAGCGGGACAGCGTCTTCGTGCACGAACCCGCCTGGTACGCGCAGAACGACGTGGAGCTGCACCTCGGTCAGACCGTCGACGCCATCGACCGCACGGCGAAGACCGTCCGCTTCGGCGACGACGGCACCCTCGTCCACTACGACAAGCTGCTCCTCGCGACCGGCGCCGAGCCGCGCCGCCTCGACATTCCGGGGACGGACCTCGCGGGCGTCCACCACCTGCGCCGCCTCGCCCACGCCGAACGTCTCAAGGGCGTCCTGGCCGCGCTCGGCCGTGACAACGGGCACATCGTGATCGCGGGCGCGGGCTGGATCGGCCTGGAGGTCGCGGCGGCGGCCCGTGAGTACGGCGCCGAGGTCACCGTCGTCGAACACGGGCCGACCCCGCTGCACGGGGTCCTCGGCCCCGAGCTCGGCCAGCTCTTCGCCGAACTGCACCGCGAGCACGGCGTCCGCTTCCACTTCGGGGCCCGGCTCACCGAGATCGTCGGCCAGGACGGCATGGTGCTGGCCGCCCGCACGGACGACGGCGAGGAGCACCTCGCCCACGACGTCCTGGCGGCCATCGGAGCCGCGCCGCGCACGGGCCTCGCCGAGGCCGCGGGCCTGAAGATCGCCGACCGGGCGTACGGCGGGGGTGTCGCGGTCGACGAGCGGCTGCGCACCTCCGACCCCGACATCTACGCCGCCGGTGACGTCGCCGCCTTCCCCCACCCCCTCTTCGACACCCGGCTGCGCGTCGAGCACTGGGCCAACGCCCTCAACGGCGGACCGGCGGCGGCCCGCTCGATGCTGGACCGCGGGACGGCGTACGACCGCGTGCCCTACTTCTTCTCCGACCAGTACGACGTCGGGCTCGAGTACTCGGGCTGGGCGCCCCCGGGGACGTACGACGAAGTGGTGATCCGGGGCGACGCGGGCAAGCGGCAGTTCATCGCCTTCTGGATGAAGGACGGACGGGTGCTGGCCGGGATGAACGTGAATGTGTGGGACGTCACGGAACCCGTCCAGCGGCTGATCCGGTCCCGGGCGCGGGTGGACACCGAGGCACTGGCGAACCCGCACGTACCGCTGGAGAGCCTCGTTCCCTGACCGATCAGAGGTCCCTGCGACGGACGGCGGTCATCGACTGTCACACCACCCCCGGCTGTGATTCCCGGGGGGGCAACCCCCGGACCCCCGGCCGGGGCGTTCGCCTCGCCCAGGAGTGTCAGTCCGGCCCCGTAGAATCACCTCGTGGCTGGAAGGATCAACGACGAGGACGTGAAGGCGGTTCGGGACGCGGTCCCGATCGACGCCGTCGTGTCCGAGTACCTCCAGCTGCGCAACGCGGGCGGCGGAAACCTCAAGGGGCTGTGCCCCTTCCACGACGAGAAGTCCCCGTCCTTCCAGGTCAGCCCCAGCAAGGGCCTCTTCCACTGCTTCGGCTGCCAGGAGGGCGGCGACACCATCACGTTCGTGATGAAGGTCGACCACCTCACCTTCTCGGAGTCCGTCGAGCGCCTCGCCGGGCAGGCCGGCATCACCCTGCGTTACGAGGAGGGCGGGTACAACCCCTCCCACCAGCGAGGCGAGCGGATCCGCCTGGTCGAGGCGCACAAGATCGCCGCCCAGTTCTACGTCGAGCAGCTCGACACCAGCCCCGAGGCCGACGCGGGCCGCAAGTTCCTCGCCGAGCGCGGTTTCGACCAGGCCGCCGCCGCGCACTTCGGCGTCGGCTACAGCCCCCAGGGCTGGGACCACCTCACCCGCCATCTGCGCGGCAAGGGCTTCAGCGACAAGGAGCTGCTCCTCTCCGGCCTCTCCCAGGAGGGCCGCCGGGGCCCCATCGACCGCTTCCGGGGCCGCCTGATGTGGCCGATCCGCGACATCGGCGGCGAGGTCGTCGGCTTCGGCGCGCGCAAGCTCTACGAGGCGGACAACGGCCCGAAGTACCTGAACACCCCCGACACCGCGATCTACAAGAAGTCCCAGGTCCTCTACGGCATCGACCTCGCCAAGAAGGACATCGCCAAGGCCAGCCGCGCGGTCGTCGTCGAGGGCTACACCGACGTCATGGCCTGCCACCTGGCCGGCATCACCACCGCGATCGCGACCTGCGGCACGGCGTTCGGCAGCGACCACATCAAGATCCTCAGACGCCTCCTGATGGACAACGGCTCGGCCCGGGTGATCTTCACCTTCGACGGCGACGCGGCGGGCCAGAAGGCCGCCCTGCGCGCCTTCGAGGACGACCAGAAGTTCGCCGCCGAGACGTACATCGCCATCGCGCCGGACGGCATGGACCCCTGCGACCTGCGCCTCGCCAAGGGCGACGAGGCGGTCGCCGACCTCGTCGAACCCCGCACGCCCCTCTTCGAGTTCGCCCTGCGCCAGATCATCCTGCGCTACGACCTGGAGACCCCGGCGGGGCGCGCCGCCGCGCTCGACGAGGCGGCCCCGATCGTCGCCCGCATCAAGAACAGCGGCGCCCAGCACGAGGTCGCCGTGCAGCTCGCCGGCATGCTCGGCATCCTCGACACCCAGTTCGTGGTCAAGCGGGTGGCCCAGCTGGCCCGTTGGGCCCGCGACCGCGGCGGCAAGGGCCCGGCCCCGGCAGCGAACGGGCAGCGCCCCCAGCCGGCGTACGGCGCCGTCCAGAGTTCCGCCGGCGGCCCGGCGCTCAACCTCCGCAACCCCGTCTTCGCCACCGAGCGTGAGCTGCTCAAGCTCGCCCTCCAGCGACCCGAGCTGGTCTCCCCGGCCTTCGACGCCTACGGGATCGACGAGTTCACCGCCTCGCCCTACGCCGCCGTACGCCTGGCGATCATGGAGGCGGGCGGCGCCGACTACGGCACGCAGGACCCCCAGGAGTATCTGGTCCGGGTCCGCGAGGCCGCCCCGGACGACGTGGTCCGTTCCATGGTCACCGAGCTGGCCGTCGAGGCGATCATGCGCAAGACCGTCGACGAGACCTACGCGGGCGACCAGCTCGTCATGGTCCGCCGCCGCGCCGTCGAGCGCCGCATCGTGGACGTCCAGGGCGCCCTGGCCCGCGCGAGCGCCCACGGCGACCCGGCCCAGCTGGCGGCCGTGCAGAACGAGTTGTGGGTGCTCCAGCAGTACGGTCAGGCGCTGCGCGAGCGGGGCGCGGAGGCGCTCTGAGGCCGCCCTGCCCGGTCCAAGGCCCGGGCTGCCCGGATGGGCCCGGCGCACATGCCAATCCCGTACGCCGTTCAATCGGTTTCGCGCGCGCTGAGCTGCGCACTCGGACGGCACGGTAACCACCGGGTCACCGACCGGAAGCAAAAAGTCACCGCACGCCCCTCGTGGCGGCGATGTGTCGTACTCCACACTGGGTTGCGGTGCCTGAGTCCTCGGAGCGCGGCCGACCCGCACGCGACGGGTTTCCGATTCCCGCGGTTCCGCCAAACGACTACGGGATGGACAGCGGCGAGGCCGTCGACCCCATCCCCGACGTACCGCTGCCGCACGCCTCAGCAGCGACATCCCTGGAGGTCGCCCCCGTGCAGACCCAGACCCTCACACAGACCGAGAACCTCACGGACACGGATACGGACGCCGAGCCCGACGTCGTCGCGGCGGTGCCCCCGCAGAGCCGTGTGGCGCACCACCCCGAGACGGAGCCGGACGGGCCGCCGGCGGACGCCGTCGAGGCCGAGGCCGAGCCCGTCGAGGTCGAAACCGAGGCCGAGGTCCCGGAGCCCGTCGAACTGCCCCGAGGACGCGGTACGGACACCGGAGGCCCCTCCTCGGACCTGTTCCGCCAGTACCTGCGCGAGATCGGCCGCATTCCGCTGCTCACCGCGGCGGAGGAGGTCGAACTCGCCCGCCGCGTCGAGGCCGGGCTCTTCGCCGAGGAGAAGCTGCGCCTCACCCCCGACCTGGACAGTCAGCTCGCCCTCGACCTCGACAAACTCGTCGTCATGGGCCGCATGGCCAAGCGCCGCCTCATCGAGGCGAATCTGCGCCTGGTCGTCTCGGTCGCGAAACGCTATGTGGGCCGCGGGCTCACCATGCTCGACCTGGTCCAGGAGGGCAACCTCGGTCTGATCAGGGCGGTGGAGAAGTTCGACTACGCCCGTGGGTACAAGTTCTCGACGTACGCGACCTGGTGGATCCGGCAGGCCATGTCACGGGCGCTCGCGGATCAGGCCCGTACGATCCGAGTCCCCGTCCACGTGGTCGAGTTGATCAACCGGGTCGTGCGTGTCCAGCGGCGGATGCTGCAGGAGCGCGGCTACGAACCGACGCCGGACGAGGTCGCCGCGCACCTCGACCTTCCCGGTGAGCGGGTGAGTGAGGTGCTGCGCCTCGCCCAGGAGCCGGTGTCGTTGCACGCGCCGGTGGGGGAGGAGGACGACGTCGCGCTCGGCGACCTGATCGAGGACGGGGATGCCACCTCGCCGGTGGAGTCCGCGGCCTTCCTGCTGTTGCGGGAACACCTGGAAGCGGTGCTGTCCACGCTCGGCGAGCGTGAACGCAAGGTCGTGCAGCTCCGGTACGGGCTCGCGGACGGGCGCCCCCGCACGCTCGAGGAGATCGGCCGCATTTTCGGCGTCACCCGCGAACGCATCCGCCAGATCGAGTCCAAGACCCTCAACAAACTGAGGGACCACGCCTTCGCGGACCAACTCCGCGGCTACCTGGACTGACCCGACGTCTCTCGCCCCCGCCGCCCCTACCCGTCCCATCCCTACTTGGGGGCTCCGCCCCCAAACCCCCGATCGGCCTGAACGGCCTCGTCCTCAAACGCCGGACGGGCTGAAGATGCGCGCCAGCGCCCTCAAGGGGCGCGGGGAACTGCGCGACCAGCCCCCACCCACCCGCAGCCGAAGAACCCACCCGGGGGGTCTGGGGGCGGAGCCCCCAGGTTGAGGATGGGTCGGGTAGGGGCGGCGGGGGCGAGGAAGCACCTCCCCGCACCCGCCTACCCAACCCCACCCGCTAGTCGACCTCCGCCACCGCCTGGGCGAACTGGGCCTTGTAGAGGCGCGCGTACGCACCGTCCGCCGCCAACAGCTCCGCATGCGCGCCCTGCTCGACGATCGACCCGTTCTCCATCACCAGGATGGTGTCCGCGTCCCGGATCGTGGAGAGCCGGTGGGCGATCACGAACGACGTCCGCCCGTGCGCGAGCTTCGCCATCGCCTTCTGGATCAGCACCTCTGTACGGGTGTCGACGGAACTGGTCGCCTCGTCGAGGACAAGGATCACCGGGTCGGACAGGAACGCCCGCGCGATGGTGATCAGCTGCTTCTCACCCGCGCTGACCCCCGTCCCCTCGTCGTCGATGACGGTGTCGTAGCCCTCGGGGAGCGTACGGATGAAACGGTCCGCGTGCGCGGCCCGCGCCGCCTCCTCGATCTCCCCGCGCGTGACCTCACGCGAGGCCCCGTACGCGATGTTCTCCGCGATCGTGCCGCCGAACAGCCAGGTGTCCTGGAGCACCATCCCGATGCCGGCCCGCAGTTCGTCCCGGGACATGGACGCGATGTCGACGCCGTCGAGGGTGATCCGGCCGCCGGTGACGTCGTAGAAGCGCATCAGAAGGTTCACCAGCGTGGTCTTGCCGGCGCCGGTCGGGCCGACGATCGCCACCGTGTGGCCCGGCTCGACCTTCAGCGACAGGTCCTCGATGAGCGGCTTCTCGGGGTCGTAGCGGAAGGACACGTTCTCCAGCGCCACCCGCCCGCGCAGCTCGTCGGGGCGCGCCGCCGGCACCGGGTCGGCCTCCTGCTCCTCCGCGTCGAGGAGTTCGAATATCCGCTCCGCCGACGCGACACCGGACTGCACGAGGTTCGCCATCGAGGCGACCTGCGTCAGTGGCATCGAGAACTGGCGGGAGTACTGGATGAAGGCCTGGACGTCGCCGATCGACAGCGAACCGGACGCGACACGCAGTCCGCCGACCACCGCCACCAGCACGTAGTTCAGGTTCGACACGAACATCATCAGCGGCTGCATGACCCCGCTGTTGAACTGCGCCTTGAACCCGGCCTCGTACAACTTCTCGTTCTGCTCGGCGAACTGAGCCGCCGACTCCTCCTGCCGCCCGAACACCTTCACCAGCGTGTGCCCGGTGTACATCTCCTCGATATGGGCGTTGAGCTTGCCGGTGGTGCGCCACTGCTGCACGAAGTGCGGCTGCGAGCGCTTGCCGATGCGCGTGGCGATGAAGAAGGAGAGCGGGACCGTGACGAGCGCGACCAGCGCGAGCAGCCACGACACCCAGAACATCATCGCGAGCACACCGACGATGGTCAGCAGGGAGTTCACCAGCTGGCCCATGGACTGCTGCAGGGTCTGCTGGATGTTGTCGATGTCGTTCGTGGCGCGGCTGAGCACCTCACCGCGCTGGCGCTTGTCGAAGTACGACAGCGGCAGGCGCGAGAGCTTCGCCTGCAGGTCCTCACGCATGTGGTAAACGGTCTTGTTGACGGCCCGGTTCACCAGGCGCGTCGCCACCGCCATCAGCAGGCCGGCCAGCAGGAACGTACAGAGCGCGAGCAGCAGTACGTTGCCGACGGCGTCGAAGTCGATGCCCTTGCCGGGGGTGAAGTCCGTGCCCGCGAGCATGTCGGCCACGCCGCCCTCGCCGCGCCGCCGCATACCCGCGAGGACCTCGGCCTTGGTGGCGCCGGCCGGCATCTGCCGCCCGATGATGCCCGCGAAGACCAGGTCGGTGGCCCTGCCGAGGATCTTCGGCCCGACCACCGAGAGCCCCACGCTCAGGACGACGGCGACCAGCATCCCGTACATGGTGCCGCGTTCGGGTTTGAACTGGGCCAGGAGCCTCTTCCCGGACACCTTGAAATCCATTGAGCGCTGATCGGGGCCGCCCCCGGCCATCATGCGTCCCATGGGCCCGGCCATCAGGCGGCCTCCGCTTCCGTCAGCTGGGAGAGCACGATCTCCCGATAGGTCTCGTTGTCGGCCATGAGCTCGTGGTGACGCCCGGTGCCCACCACCCGGCCCTCGTCGAGGACCACGATCCGGTCGGCGTCACGGATGGTCGACACGCGCTGGGCGACGATCACCACGGTCGCCTCGGCCGTCTCCTGGGAGAGCGCCGCGCGCAGCGCCGCGTCGGTCGCGTAGTCGAGCGCGGAGAAGGAGTCGTCGAAGAGGTAGATCTCGGGCCGCTGGACGAGGGTGCGGGCGATCGCGAGGCGCTGGCGCTGACCGCCGGAGACATTGGTGCCGCCCTGCGCGATCGGCGAGTCCAGACCGTTCTCCAGCCGCTCCACGAAGCCCTTGGCCTGCGCCACCTCCAGCGCGTGCCACAGTTCCTCGTCGGTCGCGTCCGGATTGCCGTAGCGGAGGTTGGTGGCGACCGTCCCCGCGAAGAGGTACGGCTTCTGGGGGACGAGTCCGACCGTCTTCGCGAGCAGCTTCGGCTCGACGGTCGCCACGTCCACGCCGTCGACGAGGACTTCTCCGTCGGTGGCGTCGAAGAGCCGGGGCACGAGCCCGAGCAGCGTCGACTTGCCGCTGCCCGTCGACCCGATCACGGCGGTCGTCTCACCCGGCCGCGCCACCAGTTCGATGGACTTCAGGACGGGCTCCTCGGCGCCCGGATAGCGGAACCCGGCGCCGCGGATCTCCAGGTGGCCGTGGCGCCGCAGTTCCACGACGGGCGCGCTCGGGGGCACGACGCTGGACGAGGTGTCCAGGACCTCCTGGATCCGCTCGGCGCAGACCTCCGCGCGCGGCACCATCATGAACATGAAGGTGGCCATCATCACGGACATCACGATCTGCATGAGGTAGGCGAGGAAGGCGGTCAGGTCGCCGATCTGCATGCCGCCGCCGGCGATGCGGTGGGCGCCGAACCAGACCACGGCGATCGACGAGAGGTTCACGACGGTCATGACCATCGGGAACATCAGGGCGAGCATCCGGCCCGTACCGAGGGACACCTCGGTCAGCTGGGAGTTGGCGGACTCGAAGCGGTCCTTCTCGTAGTCGTCCCGGACGAAGGCGCGGATGACGCGGTTGCCGGTGATCTGCTCGCGCAGCACCCGGTTCACGGTGTCCAGACGCACCTGCATGGTCCTGAACAGCGGGCGCAGCCGGCGCACGATCAGGGTCACTCCGATGCCGAGTACCGGCACCACGGCGACCAGGACCGCGGAGAGCGGTACGTCCAGGCCGAGGGCCAGCACGATGCCGCCCACACACATGATCGGCGCGGACACCAGCAGGGTGAACGTCATCAGGGCGAGCATCTGCACCTGCTGGACGTCATTGGTGGTGCGGGTGATCAGGGACGGCGCCCCGAAGTGGCCCACTTCGCGGGCGGAGAAGGACTGCACCCGGTCGAACACGGCGGCCCGGATGTCCCGGCCGACGGAGGACGCCGTACGGGCGCCGTAGTAGACGGCGCCGATGTTGCAGAAGACCTGGACCAGCGAGATCCCGATCATCAGGGCCCCGAAGGACAGGATGTAGCCCGTGTCTCCCTTGACGACACCGTTGTCGATGATGTGCGCGTTCAGAGTCGGCAGGTACAGGGTGGCGCAGGTCTGCAGGAACTGCAGCAGCACGAGGAGAGCGATGGGTTTCTTGTACGGACTGAGGTAGGTCCGAAGGAGTCGTATGAGCACGCGGCTTCTCTCGGAGTCGTCGACGGCAGTGCGGTCGGTGGTGCACCACCCCCTATCGTCGGACACTCCACCCGCGTTACCTCAACCGATTAATCCAAGAGCAGACCAAGAGCGGACCGGAACAGGACCTTGAGACGTACGTCATAGGACCCATGCGGGCCTGTACGCCCACCGGGACATCCCTCCGCATTCCCTCCGCGCTCCCTCTACGCCCCCTATGACCGGAATGCCCCCGGATGCGTCTGTTCCCGTACGGCCACGTACTGCTGCCGTACGGCCTGACCCACGGCCAGTTCCTCGCCGGGCTCCAGAATCTGGGCGACCGCACCCTGCCAGACCGGTGGCAGCTGGGGGTCGAGCGTGCCCTGCGAGACGCCGAGCGCCCAGGCCGCCTGGCGGGCCGCGCCCAGTGCCGCGTAGTCCGCCGGCTGGGGGACGATGACCTGCGCGCCGAACAGCGCGGGCGCCGCGGCCTGCACGGCCGGCAGCTCGGCGGCCGCTCCGAGCAGGAACACCCGCCGTACGTCCACGCCGCGCCCGCGCAGCACGTCGAGCGCGTCCGCGAGCCCGCACAGCATGCCTTCGAAGGCGGCCCGCGCCAGGTGCTCGGGCCGCATCGACTCGCGCCGCAGCCCGGCGAGGGTCCCGGCGGTGTGCGGCAGGTTCGGGGTCCGCTCGCCCTCCAGGTAGGGCAGCATGACCAGCCCGTGGGAGCCGGGCGTGGACTTCATCGCGAGCTCGGACAGGCTCTCGAGGTCGGGCAGGCCGAGCAGTTCGACGGCGCCGCGCAGGGTCCGTACGGCGTTGAGGGTGGTCACCACCGGCAGATGCATGCCGGTCGCGTCCGCCAGTGAGGTGATCATGCCGGAGGAGTCGACCAGCGCCTCGGGGTGTACGGCCATCACGGACCCGGAGGCACCGAGGGACACGACCGCGTCCCCGAGCCCGATGCCGAGCCCGAAGGCCGCCGCCATGGTCTCTCCGGTACCCGCGGAGATCAGCAGCCCCTCGGGTGTCGTCCCCGCCGCCTCGGACGGGCCCAGCACATCGGGCAGCGCGGCCTGGTGGCCGAGCGCGAGCTCGACGAGATCCGGCCGGTAGGAGCCGGTCGCCGCCGACCAGTAGCCGGTCCCGGAGGCCCCGCCCCGGTCGGTGGTCCGCCGCAGCGGCCGCCCGAGCAGCTGCCACACCAGCCAGTCGTGCGCCTGCAGCAGCATGGCGGTGCGCAGCGCGGCGTCGGGCTCGGTCCTGTTCAGCCAGCGCAGCTTGGTCACCGGCTGGGCGGCCTGCGGTACACAGCCCACGGCCTGCGCCCACGCCTCGCGCCCGCCGAGCGCGTCGATGAGATCGGCGGCGGCGACCTGTGCCCGCTTGTCACCGCCGACCATGGCCGGCCGCACCGTGTTGCCCTGCGTGTCCAGCGGAACGAGCGCGTTCTGCTGCGCGGAGACGCCGATGGCCTGCACGCCTTCGAGCAGCCCACCGCCGGCCGCCTCGCCCAGGGACAGCAGCCAGGCCTGCGGATCGACATCGGAAGGACGGCCGCCGCCTTCGGTGTTCTCCACCGGATGCGGCGCATACCCCTGCCTGAGCACGGCCCCCGTGTCCGTGTCGCAGACGACGATACGAGTGAAATCGGGCGAACTGTCCAACCCGGCGACTATCCCCATGGCGGAAATTCTGCCGTACGGCGGGGGATGGGCGCGCCGGGCGGGGCGGTGCCGAGCGGGACGCGGGGTGCGCGCCGGGCCGGGGGCGCAGGTCGGACCGGGTGACGCGCCCGCCGGACCCCGTCCGGGATCACTCGCCCCGCCCGCCGGGAGTCGTTCGGTTTTCGGCCGGTGGGGGCCGGGTGCGCGGTTCCTCGAGCTCCTCGCGGGGTCACTACGTGTTGCTGGTGCCCCAGTCGTCCTCACGGGTGCCGTTGGTGTTGCGTTCGCGCAGCGAGCGGACGCGGGCGGTGACCGAGTCGGGGACGTGGTCGCCCACCTTCTCGCCGACCGTGTGGAACGCCTTGCCCGCGATCTCGCGCCCCTGCTGGGCGGCGGTCTCGGCGGTGTTGCGCACCGCGGGGTTCTGCGCGACCTGGCGCGCGGACTTCTTCAGCTGCTCGTAGCGCTCGCGCCCGGCGCGTGTGCCGAGCACGTAACCCAGAGCCAGTCCGGCGACGAATGTGAGCCGGTAGCGCATGGCGGCCACCCTTCCCTTGCGTCGGCATCGGTGCGGGGGGAACCGATTGGCGGAGCACCCCCCTGCTTGCGCTAATGTATGTGTCGCAGCGAGCGCACGCCCCCTGGCGAATACCCGGGTAGGTGCGTTCGATGCAACGAGGCAATCCTCCGTAGCTCAATTGGCAGAGCAGCCGGCTGTTAACCGGCAGGTTACTGGTTCGAGTCCAGTCGGGGGAGCGCAGTCTCCTGTAGCTCAATTGGCAGAGCAGCCGGCTGTTAACCGGCAGGTTACTGGTTCGAGTCCAGTCGGGAGAGCAACGGAAGAGGACCCCTCCGGGGTCCTTTTTCATGTCCGGGGGAACCGCGCAGTCCATGCCGAAGTCCTCATGGTCATGCGTTGCCGACCATCCGAAGCAGGAGATCGTATGAGCGGCTATGCTGCGGCAGACGGCGCGCACAAATGTGCGCGACGCGCCGTAAGGGGCGGTAGCTCAGCCGGTTAGAGCAGCGGACTCATAATCCGTCGGCCGTGGGTTCGAGTCCCACCCGCCCCACCCCGCGCTACGCGTGAAGAATCGATGCCGCCTGCGCGTTCATGGTTCGCCAGCAACAAGGTTGCGGCCCCCGGAGCTGATCCGGGGGCCGCAGTCGTGCGTTTCGCTCGCTTTGCACTCGTCCGGGGTAATCGCCGAGGGACGGCCGTTCCTCGGCGCGAAATCAGTTCGAACGAAGAGCGGCTCGATCGGCCCCGTGCGGGGCGGACGGGCCCTGAGGCCGCGTCAGGGCTGGACGGGCTTTCCGCGGCCCCAGGCCCAGGCGAGGCGGTCGGCGCCGGACTGGTTGGTGGTGGCGAGCCAGGGGCGGGCGGAGGTGCCGGTCAGGGTCTGCAGCGAGTACGTGTCGTCGGTGCGCAGGCCGGGCCAGTAGACGGAGCCCATCTTCAGCTCGCGGAAGGTGTCGGTGACGGCCTGGACGTAGTTGACGAAGTTGTTGGAGGCGTCCGGCTTGTCGTAGTCGAGGCCGGTGGTCATCGGGGCGCCGAACTCGTCGGCGACGGTACGGCCCGCGCAGTCACCGATGCGCTCCTTGAGGTCGGACACCCACTGGTCGTAGGTGGCGTAGTCCTTCCAGAACCCGTAGTGGTGCAGGGAGAGGTAGGTGCCCTTCAGGCGGGGGTCGGCGCAGACGGAGGTGACGTGGTCGTTGTAGCCGGCGCCGCTGACGAACACCCGGTCGCGCGGGACGGACGGGTAGGTGGCCAGCCACTGGGCGGCGATGTCGGCCCACTGGGCGTCGGTGTAGCCGTGGGGCTCGTTCATCGGCTCGAAGTAGACCCGCTTGTCGTTCTTGTAGGTCTTGACCACGGTGTTCCACATGGGCCAGAAGGTGGCGGGGTCGTCGATGAAGCCGTCCTTGCGGGCGCCCGTGCCCTCCCAGTAGGAGACGATGACCTTGAAGCCCTTGTCCGACGCGGCGTCGATGACCCCGCGGTACGACTTCCAGTACGAGCCGTTGACGGTGTACGGGTTGATGGGCAGCCGAACGGTGTTGGCGCCGAGGTTCGCGCGGAACGCCGAGATGATCCGGCTCGCCTTGGTGTAGGTCTGGGCGTAGCTGTCGGAGGTCGACAGGCCGGACAGGACGACGGGGTCGTCGGCGAAGTTGTCGCGCGGGTCGGCCCAGTTCACGCCTTTGAACTGGGTCGTGTCCTTGCTCGGCGCGGCGTGCGTGGGGCTGCCGGCGACGGCCGTGCCGCTGGTCGCGGCGAGGGCCGTGCCGCTGGTGCCGGCGATCAGGAGCGCCACGAAGGCGGCGCGCAGACGGGGCGTGAGGCGGGTTCTGGCGGGGGTGTTGCGCATCGACTTGCCCTTTCAGGTGACTGCGACTCGGTGCCCGGCGGAGCCTGCGCGGGGCTGAGCGGCCGTCGGAAGGTTCGCCGGGCCGGACGGGACGCGTGGTGCGTCGGCTCGCCGTCGTGGGTCCGGTGACGATCGGTGGTGCTGTATCGGTGGTGCGGGTGGGGCTTGGCGTACTCAAGACAGGTGCGGGGCACGGTTCTTGTCGGTTCGACCGGAACGCTGTGTTTACGTAAACATCGGCCGGCACGGCGAGGCCTGATCTCGTGGCCGGGGCTGGGTCGGTGGCGATGTTTACGTAAACATGGCGGCGCCGGAATCGTGGCACCCGGGGCAGTGATCGTCAAGGTTTCCCGCACGTAACGCCGTTGGGCTCCTGGTGTGAATTCGCGGCACCGGGCCGAAAGAGGTGAGAGGTGGCGAAGTGGCGGAACTGGACGTCAGTCCAGGTCGTCGGGTGCGTGGAGGTGGGCCAGGACCTCCTCCAAGGGGAGGTCGAAGCGGTCCTTGTCGGCGGTCCAGTGGCGCAGAACCGTGGCGCCGGCCTCGGCCAGGGCGGGCGGAAGGCCGGCGGAGCGGAGGGTGGCGGCGATCTCCTCCATCTCGGGGGCCCAGCGCCAGGCGCGGGCCGCGAGGCTCGGCAAGTAGTCCACCTCGGCGAGAATCCTGGAGGTGATCGACTCGGCCTCCAGGGCCAGTTCGTCACCTACGCCGTGACGCGCGGCGACCCCGGCCTCGAGCGGTCTGGCAGTACGGCGGTGTCCTCGAACACCGCGGCCACCCGGCCGACGGCCTCCGGGTCGCCGCTCAGGTAGAGCCGCGGGGCACTGTCTCCTCCGGGAGGAGCGCCGATGATCGAGCCGTCGACCATGACGATGCCGCGGTCGCGGCAGGCTCCGTCGATACGGAGGGCCCGTTCAGGACTGATGGCGTTCGCCTCCACGTAGACACCGCGGAAGGCGTGCCCGAGGACCTCGTACGCGGCGTCCTCCGCCGCGTGCGGTGGACAGACCGACAGGACCAAGTCGCTGACGGCCAAGGCGGACCCGAGTGACTCGGCCGCCTCCAGGCCGGCCTTCCGGGCCGCTCGACGCCGGCGGAACCACGGCCGGTGGGGACGTGGAGCACTCGGGCCCCGGCGCGGCGTGCCTGGGCGCCGACCTCCGCGCCCATGGCGCCGGGGTGCAGGAGTGTCACGGTCGTCGTGAACGGTCCTCGTGGAGTCGGGGAGATGGATCAGGTGGAGGCGGGCGACGCGAGAGGGCTTCACGTTACGACGAAGATCCGCCCGGTGCGGGGTGTCGCGGCGCGACCGCGCTCCGTGGCCCTCGCGCCCTCCTGACCCGCCATTCAGCTGACGGCGCGGCACATCACGACGTGCGTAACCCTCTCGTGGCCCAAGCATCATTCAGGCGTTCCCCTTTGGGGGGCCGGTGTTCGCTGTGTTTTAGCTGTGGGACGTTTACGCTTTACCGTCCTTTGGGCGTTGGGTCCCCACTGCGCAGCCGGTCGTCATCAGGGTGTGCGCACCTTCTGTCCCCCCGCGTACGCAGCACTTCTCCCCTACCTGTGAGGGTCCAAGAACCATGCGAACGTTTCTCACCACCAAGGCCGCCAGGCGCGTCCTGCGTCCGATCGCCGATCTCATCGATCAGCGCATCGAGCGCCAGATCCGCCGCTCCATCGGGGGCGGATCCGAAGGCGGACTGCAGCGCGAGCTGACGGCGCTGCGCCAGCGTCAGCGCCCGCTCGAGCTGCTGCTCGACGGGACGGGGCGAGGCGTGTCGCGCATGCCGGCCCAGGTCCATCTCGACCGTGCCATCGAGGAGCTGGCGCAGGTGAGTGGGGACAGGAGCGGTGCGGAGCGGAACATCGCCCAGGCGTTCCGGCTGCTCATCGCCCTGGAGGCGCTCGGGGTCGGCCGGATCGCCGGCGGCACCATGAACATCTGCGGCAAGCTCTCCGCCGTACCGCTGCTCGACCCGCCGAACGACGAGATCCTCGAGATCGGCACCCTGTACGGGATGTTCGGCGCGGCCCTGATCCGGATGATGGAGCGCGCGGGACGCGACCCGCGTCTGACGATCGTCGACCCGCTCGCGGGCCTGCAGCTGCAGCCCGGCACCACCGAGGGGGCGGACCCGACGGGCACTCCCGTGCGCGGGGCCGCGGTGCGCGCCAATCTGGCTCTGGTCGGCGCGGCCGGCGCCGCGGCCCGTGTCCAGCAGGGCTTCTCCGAGGATCCCGAGGTGCGCGCCCTGGTCGCCGACCGTTCCTACGGGGTGATCATCGTCGACGGCGACCACTCCGCCTCCGGTGTCGCCGCGGACCTGGAGTGGGCCGAGCAGATCGTCGCGCCCGGCGGGATCGTCGTACTCGACGACTTCGGGCACCCCAAGTGGCCCGGTATCAAGGAGGCCTTCGACAAGCACATGGCGACCGACACCCGGCTGACGTTCCTCGGGCAGGTGGCGAACTCGGGGTATCTGCGCGCGAGTGCGTAGAGAGGCGTTGCGGCGCGGGGGGTCTGCCCATCGACCCCGACTCGTGATAGAAGCGGCGGAAGAGGATTGTCGGATACTGAGAATGGGGTTCTGGCATGAAGGCTGTCGTGGTCGGGGCGTCGAGTGGACTGGGCCGGTGCATAGGGGTCGACCTGGGGCGCCGCGGTGACCAGGTCGCCCTGCTGGCGCGCCGGCACGACCGGCTGGTCGACGCGGCGAAGGAGGCGGGCCCGGACGCGCTCGCCGTCGCCTGTGACGTGACCGACGAGTCGTCCTGCCGGGCGGCGATCGAGGAGGCCGCCGCCGGGCTGGGCGGCATCGACGCCCTCGTCTACGCCACCGGCATCGGCCCCCTCGCCCCGGTCGAGAAACTCGACGCCGACGCCTGGCGCCGCGCCATGGACACCAATGTGATCGGCGCGGCGCTGGTCACGAGCGCCGCGCTGCCGCATCTGACGAGGTCGGGCGGGGTCGCCGCCTACCTGTCCTCCATCGGCGGCTCGCTCACGCCGTCCTGGCCCGGGTTCGCGGCCTACCACGTGAGCAAGGCGGCCCTGGAGAAGCTCGTCGAGGCCTTCCGCGTCGAGCACCCGAGCGTGGGCTTCACCCGGTTCGTGGTCGGGGACTGCGCGGGCGGCGAAGGGGACTCCAGGACCGGGTTCGCCGACGGCTGGGACCGGGAGTACGCGGCCCAGGTCCACCCGGTCTGGCGACAGCGCGGCTATCTGACGGGCGCTCTGCTGGACGTGGACGAGTTCCTCCGTGTGCTCGACGTCGTACTGCGCTGCGGCGGCACCGTCCCGGAGGTGACGGTGACGCCGCGCCCGCCCGCCCGGGCCCAGGCGTCCCAGGCCTGATCTAGAAGGAAGGCCCTAACGGCCCAGCGCCGCACCCCCGTTGATGTGCAGCAGCTGCCCCGTCAGGTACGCCGCCTCCGGTGACGCCACGTATCGGACGGCGGCGGCGATCTCGGAGGGGTGACCCGGCTTGCCGGTGAGGGTCTGGCCGACCCGGGAGGCGATGAACTCCGGCGTCGCGCGGGCGCCGAAGAACTCCGTGTCGCCGACGAAGCCGGGGGCGATCGCGTTCACGGTGATGCCCTCGGGACCGACGCGCTGCGCGAGGGCGTAGGTGTACGTGTTGACCCAGGCCTTGGAGCCGCCGTAGGAGCCGGGCCCGCGCAGTGAGGCGATGGAGGAGAGCTGCACGATACGGCCGCCGGGGCGGCGCATGTGGGGGAGCAGGGCCTCGGTGAGCAGGACCGCGGTCAGCACATTGGCGTCGAAGTTGTCGCGGTAGCTGTCCGCGATGGAGGCGAGGGTGCCGTCGTGCTCGCGGGCCACGTTGCCGCCCGCGTTGGCCACCAGCACGTCCACCGGGGTCTCGTCCGTCGTGATGAACTCCCTTACCGCGCCGACCTGTTCGGGGTCGGCGAGGTCCGCCGCGTACCAGCTCGTGGTGGCCTCGCCGTACTGGCCGTTCAGGGCGTCGGCCGCCTTGCGCAGCACGTCCTCGCGGCGACCGAGGAGCACCACCCGGTCCCCGTCCGCGGCGAACGCCTCCGCCGTCGCCAGGCCGATCCCGGTACCGCCGCCGGACACCACCACACGTCGCTGAGCCATGGCCATCCCGTCCTCGGATGTGAATATCGGTCATGTGGGCGTACGGGCTGTGACGCTACGGAGGCCCTGAGGGGACGTCAAGTGGCTTGTGGGAGCGGCTCACATGGGCGACTGCCAGGTCACCGTCGTGCCCGAGCCGCCCTCCGGTTCGCCGCCCTCCGAGTCGCCGTCCTTCAAGTCCCTCTCCGTATCGCCGTCGTCGAAGACCGTCAGGCGGACCCCGGGGCGTCCGCCGGGGAGGATCGCCGTCGCGTCGACCGTGATCTCGACGCGGGAGACACCGGCGCGGCGGGAGGCGGCGGTCAGAGCGCGGCGCAGTGCGGTGAGCAGCCGGCCGGCGACGGGTTGTGCGATACGGCTCTCCACCGCGCCGGTGAACCGGGTGGACGGCTGGAAGCCGAGGACCGCGGCCGCGCCCGCCGTCTCGCGCAGTACCTTGCCGCGGAAGGTGGTGGGGGCGTCGGACGGCGGCTGCTGGAGTGCGAAGATCGCCGTGCGGACCTCCTGGATGGTGGACTGGAGTTCGTCGACGGCACGGCCGAGGGTCGCGTGCACGTCGTCGTCCACCTCGCCCGCTCCGGCGCTTCTGCGCTGCGTGGACTCCAGCATCATGCCGGTCGCGAACAGCCGTTGGACGACGAGGTCGTGCAGGTCGCGGGCGATCCGGTCGCGGTCCTCGTAGACCGCGAGCCGCTCCCTGCTGTGCTGGGCCGCGGCGTGGACCAGCGCCAGCGCGGCCTGTGAGGCGAACTGGGTGGCGAGCAGGCGCTCCACCGCGGTGTACGGACGGCCGCCGCGCCGGCGAGGGAGGGCGAGCGTGCCGATGAGGCGGCCGCCCTCCTGGAGCGGCAGCATCATGTTCGGCCCGAACCGGTGCCGCACATGCGTGGTCATCCGCGGGTCGGTCGCCGAGTCGTCGATGAACACCGGTTCACCGCCGAGGAGTTGATCGAGAACCGGGCTGCCCGGCTCGATCGTGGTGCCGAGGACGTCGTCGGAGTCGTCGAGCGTGGAGGCGGTCACGATCTCCATGCCGCCGTCCTCGGTGGGCCGCAGGATGATGCCGGCCTCGGCCTTGGCGAGGCGCCGGGCCCGTTCGGCGACGGTCATCAGCGCGTCGTCGGCGCTCTCGCCGGAGAGCAGCGCGGTGGTGACGGCCGCCGCGCCCTCGATCCAGCGCTCGCGCTGCCGCGCCGTCTCGTACAGCCGGGCGTTGCCGATCGCGATGCCCGCGTGGGTCGCCAGGACCCGTACCAGCTGTTCGTCCTCGTCCGTGAACGGGCCGTCGCGCTTCCCCGCGAGGCACAGGTCGCCGAACACCTCGTCGTCGACCTGGATCGGCACGGCGAGCTCCGGCAGTTCCGGCGGCTGTGGAGGCTCCGGGCGTCCGGGCGGCCCCGCGGAATCGGGAAGATCGGCCCGTCTCGCCGTGCGGATCTCCGCGAGTCCGTCCCGTCCGGGATCGGTCATGTCCAGCGCCGCGTACCGGGCCTCCGTGAGTTCGGCGGCGGCGTCCACGATGTGCTGGAGCGTGGCCCGCAGTTCGAGGTCGGTGCCGACGCTGAGGACGGCTTCCAGGAGCGCCGGCAGGCGGGGGCGCGGATCGTGCATACCGGGGACTTTCCGGGGCCCGGTCGTCAGAACGCCAGCGGGCCCAGCAGCAGCGGCTCGATCTTGCCCTCCAGCATGTAGCCCAGGCCCTGCACCGCGCACACGTCGGGACGCTCGGCGATGTGCACCGGCATGCCCGTCGCCTGCCGCAGCATCTGGTCCAGGCCCGGCAGCAGCGCGCTGCCGCCGACCATCATGATGCCGCGGTCGGCGAGGTCGGCCACCAGGTCGGGCGGGCAGGCCCGCAGCACCTTCCCGATCCCGTCCAGTACGGCGGTCAGCGGGGTCTGGATGGCGTCCCGAACGGCGGCGGTGTCGACCTGCACGGAACGGGCCAGGCCGGTCGCCACGTCCCGGCCGTGGATCTCCGTGGACGTCGGGCCGTGCGGGGTGAGCCCGTTGCCGGAGAGGGCCAGCTGCAGGGGCCGTACCGACTGCGAGGGAAGCATCAGCTCGTGCTGGTGGCGCAGATGCTGCACGATCGCGCGGTCGACGGCCTCGCCGCCCACCGGAACGCGCTCGGCGGTCACGATGGACCCCAGGGACAGCACGGCGACCTGGGTGGCGGCCGCCCCGCACACCATGATCATGGTCGCTTCCGGCTGTTCGACGGGCAGACCGCACCCGACGGCGGCGGCGATCAGCGTGTCGACCAGCTCGACCCGTCGCGCCCCCAGCCCGACCAGCGTCTCGATCGCGGCGCGCTGCGCCAGCGGGTCCGCGTCGTGCGGGGTGCAGGCCGCGGCGCGCAGCCGGGGCTTGCGGCGCAGGGCGCGGCGGACCTTGTCGCCGAGCAACTGGCGCAGCATGCGCTGGGCCATCTCGATGTCGACGACCGTGCCGCCGGACACCGGGCGCATGACGCGGATGTAGTCGGGGGTACGGCCCGTCATCCGCTCCGCGAACTCGCCGACTGCGATCAGGGCGCCGGTCCTGGTGTTGATCGCGGCGACGCTCGGCTGGTCGACGACCAGGCCCGCGCCCTTCACGTACACCCGGGTCCGGGCCGCGCCCAGGTCGACGGCGAGGTGGCAGCGGCGCAACCGCTCGAGAGTGGCGGTCATGGCAGGTCCTCCCGAGAGCAGACCGTCGGGGCTCCGCCGGGTGGCGGTCCTTACTCGCATCGTCGGCGGGAGCCGCACCGGGCGCCTTTTGTGGGGGGCCGGGCGGGTGCCGCTGAACGGGTGGTCGTGGGAGGGGTGCCGGACGGGTGGTCTTGAGGGAGTGACTTGAGGGGAGTGACTTGAGGGGAGTGACTTGAGGGGAGGGAGCTGTCAGGGGGAGCCGAAGGCGCGCAGTGAGTTCAGCAGAGGTGTGTGATCCCCTACCAGGATCTGTTCGCCTCCGGCCGCCAGCAGCCGTGTCCTGGTCCGCTCGTCGGGCGCGAAGGCGAGGAACGGTACGCCGAGAAAGCGCGCCACCGATTGCTCCGCGACGGTGGAGCCGATCATGAGGCAGCGCGCCGGGGGCACGCCCAGCCGGTCGAGGGCCTGGCGCGGGCTGTGGGGGTGCGGCATGAGGCGGCCGAGGTCGGTGGGACGGCCGTGGACGCCGCCGTTCATGGCGTCGTCCAGCCCGCGCCGTTGCAGATAGGTCCGGACCGCGAGCGTGGCGTGGTCGGTCACCACGGCCAGGCCCGTGCCCCGGGCCTCCAGGGTGCGTACCAGCAGGTCGGCGCCGGTCCGGGGCCGCGCGGTGCGGGCGGCCCGCGTCTCGATGGTGTCGAGCCGCAGCCGCAGCTCGTCGGCGAGCTCGTGCCGTGCGAAGGTGCGCAGCAGGTCGAGCGGGTTGGCGTACCCCTCCACGGGGTCGCCGTGCGGCAGGGGCTGCCCCGACAGCGCGTCCTCGGGGTCGCGGGCCTCCGTGAGGAACTGGGCGAGCTCGCGCAGTACGGTGGCCGGCTCGTCCGGCGTGTACAGCTCGGCCAGGGGGCCGTCGAAGCCGAGGATCACGGCCTGAGCCGTCCGGAGCGCCGCGCTGACCGCGTTGTCCGCGCGGGCCGTATTGTCCGCGCGGGCCGGCCCGGGAGGGGGTGTGGTCGCGCTCAGGGTGACGTTCCAGCGGAAGGTGCACCCGTACATGCGCACGTTCAGCCGCTTGTGGAGAGCGGCGGCCGCCTGGGAGGCGTGCGAGGGCGGGAAGTCGAGGGCGAGCCGGCGGATGCGGGCCAGCAGCTGGTGGCGCAGTTCGTCGGCGACATCGGCCGCGCGCAGCCGCACCGCCTCGACCGGGTCCGTGACGCGCCAGGTCACCTCGCCTCGCGCGGTGAAGACGGGTACCTCTTCCGTGTCCGGCCCGGGGACGTCGAGCGCGGTGCGTTGTTCGCGGAGACTCACCTCGTAGTAGCTGGCCGTGGTGCGGCTCGGGGTGGTGCCGAGTTCACCGTCGGGGCTCGCGTAGACGACGGTTCTGGTTCTGCCCTGGGGCTGGGGGAGTCCGGTCCGGGTGGTGGGCAGGGGGTAGGGGCCGAGTACGGCGGGTGGCGGGAGGGTGCCGTCGTACGTCATGCGCGGAAGGAGGTAGAGGCGGTGCCAGCCGGTGGGCGGGTCGCCGTCCGGACCCGGGGCGAGGGGCCGCAGCAACGGGGCGGAGTCCGACTCCTCGCGCAGGCCGTCCCGGAAGTGGCGGGGCACGGCGACGATGCCCCGCGCCTCCTCGGACGCGTCCAGCGCCGCCCGTACGGCCCCCGGATCGGGCCGTTCGGCATTCCCCCGCGCGTCGGCCCGCCAGAAGGTCACGCACAACCGGAGGCCCTCCAACTCGACCAGCCGGTCGTGGAGTTGGAGCAGTGTCAGGGAGAGCAGCGGGAACGCGGAGACGCCCTCCTCGGTCAGTACGGTGTACCCCTCGGTCCGCCGCAGCAGCTGGTACTCCTGCCCCGCCATGCCACTCGCCGTCACCAGCCGCGTGACCGCCCGGCCCAGTGCGGCCAGCGTGTCCGGTTCCTGTGGGCCGTCCGCGAAGTCGAAGAAGACGCAGGTGCGGTACGCGGAGTCGGGCTGGTGTCCGGTCCGGGGTCCGGGCGGTTGCCGGACCGGCGTGGCCATGGAGCTGTCGGGCGTACCGGTGTCCGCCGTCTCGTCGTACGCCTCCTCGCGGGGCTGTTCGTCCGGTTCCCCCGCCTCCTCGGTACGGCCCAGGTACCGGAGCGCGATCCGGTGCAGCCGGCGGAAGTCCTCGCGGGCGGGGTGGGCGCGCACGAGGGCGGCGAGGTCGGTGGCGGCGTTCTCGAACTCACCGAGATCCAGGTTGAGTTCGGCACGAGTGGCGCGGAGGGAGAGACGGAGTCGGTCGAAGCGGGTGCGAGCGGTGCCGGCGGCGGGGCCCGGGACGCCGTCGAGGGCGGTCCCGTACCAGAGGGACAGCGCGTTGTTCACGTGGGCGAGGGCGGTCTCGGGGCGTCCGGCGCCGCGTTCGGCCTCGGCGCTCGCCACGGAGCGTCGGCAGTCGACCACGTCCACGACGTCCGCGCTGGTGTGCAGGGCGTACCCGTCGGGCAGGGTGGCCAGCGCTCCCGGTCCCAGGGCGTTGCGCAGCCGGGACGCGTAGGTGCCCAGGACGGCCTGGGCGCGCTCGGGCGGTGTGCCGCCCCAGATGCCCTCGGCGAGTTCGGCGTGGGTCACCGCGCGGCCGTGCCGGAGGAGGAGCATGCAGAGCATCGCCTGCTCCTGGGGGGAGCCCGTGGCGACGGGGGCGGTGCCGCGTGTGACCGTCGGCGGGCCGAGGAGGGAGTAGTGCAGCGGGGTGTGGGCCGTTTTGGCGACGAGGGCGAGGTCGCGGCTCCACAGCTGGGCCGCGCCCCGTCGCTGTGCGGTGAGTTCGCCGGTCAGCAGCAGGTGGAGGGCCGAGGCGTACGGGCGGCGCAGCCGGGCCGGGAGGGCGGTGAGCTGTCCGGCGGTGACGTCGGTGAGGGGGCGCCACGGCCCGCCCGACGACAGATGGAACAGCAGCCGGCCCAGTGCTCGCAGATCGACCCCGAACTCCCGCTGTCCCCCCGTCTGCTGGAGGTGGAACAGCGTGATCTTGGCCGTCCCGTCCGGCAGGATCAGGACCTCGGCCATATCGAGGAGTCCGCCGTGTGTGACGTCGGCCTCGTGGACAGCCCTGAGGGCGTCGGCGAGTTGTCGGCCCAGCGACACCAACAAAGGCGCCGGGATTCGGTAAATACCCTCCACAGTAAGGGAGTTGAGGGAAATGCCGTCCACGTGCTCCATGACGGCGTACGGCGTCCCGGCGTCGACTCCGTAGTCGTGGACCTTCACCACGTTGGGGTGATCGACACCCGCCAGCGTACGGGCGTCCCGCAGGAAGACCTGGTCGTCGGCCCCCGACGGATACAGCCGCACCACCACCGTCCGCCCCGACTCCGTGTCCTCGGCCCGCCACAGCGACCGGCTGGACCCGAGCTGTTCGACGAAGCGGTAGCGCTCACGCAGCGCCCGGGTGCGGTCCGTCGCCGCCGTCCCCAGCAGCCGCCGCGCGCTGTCGGGACTGACCGTCGCGATCGGTTCGCTCGCGGCCGCCGCCTCCGTGCCGGACGCCATCGGTGTGCTCGCCCGGAACTCCCCGGCCGCCCGCCCCGCCCGTTCGTCGATCGACGCCCCCACCCGGGCCAGCAGGCGGGTCGTCCGGCCGTGAGCGGTGCGGGGCAGGCCCCGGAGCAGGAGGTCTCGCACACCTGGACGGAAGGCGTACGACCCCGGTGGGCCCGGGGCCGTGGTGAGCATGCCGCTGAGGATGATCTCGGCGAGGTGCTGGGGGCGTGGGTGCGGCTCGACCGCCGCCTGCACCAGGCGCATGACGGGCAGGTGCGGGGGGCCGACGGCCAAGTGGCCGGCCAGGCGGAAGGCCTCGGGGGACGCGCCGGCGCGAAAGCGGAGGACGAGTTCCTCGGCGGGCAGCCGGGTGACGTCGCTCCGGTTCCCGGACGTCTCGTCCAGGAGCGGCGGCCGGGGCGTCAAGTAAGCCACTGACCCGGGGAGTTGGCTGCCGCCCTGGCTCGCCACCAGGGCCGACCAGTGCGCGAGCCAGAGCGCGTCCGGCTCCAGTACGGGGAGGGGGACCGTACCGGCCCTCGGACGCGCCTCCTCCGAGGTGTCGTACGGCGTGAAGGCGAGGGACACCGGAGGGGCGGCCGGGAAGGGTGCCGACAGGAGCCCGGGGGTCGTGGGCAGCGCGGTGTCGCGCCACAGGCGTTCCGGGAGGGGCTGGACGAGGGCCAGCGGCATCCGCTGGGACCAGCGGCGCAACGTCGCGTACCAGCGGTCGCCCGCCGGGCCCGCCCACCACTGCGGGCCCATGCAGTCGCTGACCAGGAGGGTGACGGTGCGTCCGTCGGTGGGCACATGGGCGCCCGCGTCGCCGGTGACCGTGCCGTCGGGGCGGGCGCGATGCGTCGTCACCGTGCGGAAGACGCCCGACTGGGCCAGCGCGGTGTGCAGTTCACGGATCAGGGGGTGCCAGACGGGCATCGTGGGACCCGCGTCGCGGACCAGGCGCAGGCTCAGCCAGCGTTCGCGCGCGGGGCGCATGACCGGCAGCCACCACTCGGGCCGGCCGCCCAGATGGGCGATGCGGTGTGCGGTCGCCCGCTCGTCGAGTTCACGGCGGACCGGGGCGTCGCTGCGGCGCTTGAGCGGGCGCAGGGCGCGTTGCAGCGCGAGCGGGCCGCGCAGCATCGGGGGAGCGGGGGCCAGCAGGGACGCGTGGGGTCGCGTGTCGCCGACGGGGGAGGGGGCGGAGGCCGGCAGGTGGAGCGGGACCCGGGTGTCGTCGTTCGGTGGGTGGGGTTCCGTCTCCTGGCGGGGCTCCTCCTGGCGGGCGTTCTCGGGCGGCGACTCCTCCGCCGAGGGCGTGGGCGCGGGTGACGTCCCTGGCTCCTGTGCGGCGTCGGGGGCGGCGGGCGCGGGGGCCGGGTCCGCCATCTGCCGTGCCAGCCACAGGAGTTCGGCCAGTTCGACCGGCGTCGGGTGGGCGCCGTCGCCCGCCTCGGCGAGGATCTCGGCGAGGCGGCTCAGCGGTCGCGCGCCGAGCGGTCCGGCCGGTTCAGAACGCATCGGTCCCCGGCGCCTCGCTCAGGTACGGCATCAGCTCCTCCGCGAGTTCGTCGAGCGACTCCGGGGCCAGGCCCGACGCGCCCGCCAGGTAGATCGCGTTGAGGAGCTGGTCGGTGGCCAGGTCGCCGCCGGACGACCGGGACAGGAAGCGGGTGATGAGGGTCTGCGCGTAGTCGTCGGGCTCGCCCAGGTGGGCGCGGACGATCCCGGCGAGATGGCCGTCGTCGGGCTGGCGCAGCCGCAGGGTGACACAGCGGCGCAGGAAGGCGGGCGGGAACTCGCGCTCGCCGTTGCTGGTGAGCACGACGAAGGGGAAGGCCCGGCAGCGCACGCGGCCCCGGGCCACCGGGACGCGTTCGTCGGTGCCGTCGACCATCACCCGGGCCTCGGGGGTGTGCCGGGCCGCGCGCACCAGTTCGGGGATCTCGTACTGGCCTTCCTCCAGGATGTTCAGCAGGTCGTTGGGCAGATCGAGGTCGCTCTTGTCGATCTCGTCGATGAGGAGGGCGCGAGGGCGGCCGTAGGGGAGGAGGGCGGTGCCGAGCGGGCCGAGCCGCAGATGGTCCTCGAGGCCCGAATCCGGTCTCGGGCCCGGGCCCGCCGCCGACTTCGACCCCGTCTCGGCCTGTGACTCCGCCTCGGACTCCTCCTGCGGCTTCCCGGTTCGCCGCGCCGCGTACAGCCGCGACAACGGGTCGTACTGATACAGCCCGTCGTGCAGTGTGCTTCTGCTCGTGATGTTCCAGCGCAGAACCGGGCCGAGGCGCAGCTCGCGGGCGACCGCGTACGCGAGCGACGACTTCCCGGTGCCGGGCGGGCCGGTCACCAGCAGGGGGCGGCGCAAGTACAGGGCCGCGTTGACGAGTTGCACGCTGCGCTCGGTGGCCTGGTAGGTGCGGGCACGATGTCTGCGGTCGGGGGAGGTCGCCGAGCTGTCGTCGCCGTCGGCCGGGGTCTTCAGGGCCGGTCCGCCGTCGAAGGCCCGCCACGGCGGGGGCGGCGGCAGCTGGGTGATGCCGTCGTGCGGCTCGTTCGCACCGGTGTAGACGGGCCACAGGGGCATGAGGCGGATCTCCGTGGGATCGAGGGCGTGCGGGCTTCGGACGAGTTCGGAGGAGTTCGTACTAGTATGGCCGAGTTCGGGCGACAGGCGGCTTCAGGCGACGGGCGAGCGCACAGGGGCGGCGGGTTCCGGGAAACGGCGGGGATCGTCCCACAGGAGCTGGACGTCCTTGGCCCAGTGCCGCTCCGGTTCGTCCGAGGCGTACACCCGCTCCCGCAACGCCAGTACGTGTCGGGGGAGTTCGGCGGGTGCCAGCCCCTCGACATACCCGGCGAGCTCGTCCAGGAAGACACAGCCGCCCTCGTGCTCGGGGCCGCCCGCGCAGCCCGTGCGTGTCCACAGCAGTACCGGGACCGGGGCGTTGAGGGTCACGTCGAAGAGCGCACCGGTGCGGGCGGGCGGAAGCGAGAAGGCGGCCAGCTGGGTGTCCTCCTGCCGCAGTCGGAACCGGAGCTTGGTCGGCTTCTCGTCGCTCCAGCAGCCGATCCGGTGCAGGGACGTGCTCGCCTTCCTCTCCAGTTCCTCCCACTTGCGGGTCAGTTGGTGCCGGACGCCGCCCCGGCGCCGGGTCCGGTCAGTGACGACGAGCGGGTACGCGCAGCCGAGCGGCGTCTCGTCGTCGACGCCGCGTGCCCAGTGCGCCACGGGCTCGTTCAGCCACTCACGGGGCAGCACGAAGGCGATCAACTCCTCGGCACCGGGCTCCAGTTGGCTGAACGCCTCGTCTATGTGCTCCTGAATGAAGGCCCGTACGCCGGACCGCGGCAGCCGACGGGCGCCCACCGGGCGGCGCAGTCCGTCGCGGTAGGCGGAGACCTCGACATTGACCTGGTCGCCGCCCGCGCCGCTGTGGTCGATCTCGACGAGGATCGGGGACCAGGAAGGGGAGGTACGGGTGCGGGAGCGGGAGCGGCCACGAGGCGTGTCCGACAGCTCGGCCGACCTCCCACTCGGCATCGGCACGCCCGATCTCCCGCCCGGCATCAGCTCGTCCGATCTCCCGCCCGGCATCAGCTCGTCCGATCTCCCGCCCGGCATCGACTCGTCCGAAGCCTTGCCCGGCGACCGGCCGGACGCCTTGTGCGAAGCCTCGTCGGGCGGCGCGCTCAGCAGTTCCTCCAACCGGCCGGCGAACCGGGCCACGGCCTGCGCGTCCGCCACCTCCCACAGTACGTACCAGGCCGCCGCCCACAGCGAGCCGAACCCCTCCGCCGGCAGCTGCGGGCCGAACGGGCCCACGGCGTCGACGTACAACCGGTTCGGATCGTGGGCGAGCCCCGCCCGCTCCGCGCGCTGCACCAGGACGCGTAACCGGTCCTTCGCGGCCGGCCGGTGCTCCGGTGTGGGGATCAGCGCGCTGAGCGCCGGCCAGTAGCGGGCCATGACGGGGCTGGGCAGCATCCGGCCGTTGCGAATGTCCTTGGCGCCCGAGGCCGCCGAGACCATGCCGACCACCCTGCCGTCCGCGAGGGTCACCGCCGCCCCGCTGAACCCGGCCGCCAGCGGCTGGCCGTGTCCGCTCCAGGCCTCCAGCTGCACCCATTCGTCCGCGATCAACTGGTCCGAGGCGGCCCGGTATTCGGCGAGCGTGCCCTCGTCGTAGCCCTTCGGGAAGCCGTACGCGAGGAGCCTGGGATACGGCTCGGTGTATGCCTCGCCGGGCGGGGCGAACACGGCCGGGGCGAGCCGCACCGCACGGTCCAGTTCGAGGACCGCGAGGTCGCCCGGGTCCGTCACGCCGCCCGCCCAGCCCCCGCGTACGACCACGGTGGCGGCCAGCTCCCCGAGCCCCCGGTCCTGCGGGAAGGACACCCGCACCCCCGACGCCTCGCTGCGGCGGACGACGTGCGCGCAGGTCAGCACCTTGCGGTCGGAGACCAGGAACCCCGCTCCGACCTCACCCCCGCAGACGATCCGGGCGTGCCAGAACGTACTGCTCATGACCGCGGGGCGGTCTCCGCGGGACCGTCGGACTGCCCCGGGGACCAGGAGAGCTTGACCACCAGATGGCCCTCGACCGCACTCTTGGCGATCAACGCGCCCGCCTCCGCGGTGAGTTTGACGCCGAACTCGATCTCCACGGAGCCGGGGCGCAGGCTTCCGTCGCGGAACACCCGCAGCGCGGACTCCGCCGCGGACCGTACGCCCTCCAGGGCGCCCTCGAAGGTGCGGGTCGCCTGGACCACGCCGTTCTCGCCGCGCGAGACGAGACGGGAACCGGAGCCGGACTCGTCCTCGCCCTCCTCGATCAGGATCACGGCGCCGTCGCCGGTCTTGAACTCCATCACGCCGTCCATGCAGTGGCCAACCCCCGTTGTGTCGCGGCCCGTTCCTCCTCATTGTTACGGACGGTGCAGGAGTCTGTCCCGGTTTTCCTGACTCGTCCCGCCCCCGCCCGAGACGACTACACGATGCCCCGGATCACGCCCAGCTCCACCAGGTCCTGCGGCCGGATGCGGAGTTGGTCCGCCGTGGCGCGCACCTCGTTCGCCGGGCGCTTGAGGATCGCGGCCGCGAGCTCCGGCGCGATGACGGAGAAGTAACTGTCCGGCGTGGCCCAGGTGTTGCCGGGCGCGGCCAGCGCGAGCGCGCCGCCCGAACCGCCCTCGCCGATCACCAGGGTGGTGACCGGCGTTCGGGCGGTGGCCACCGCGGCGAACAGATCCGCGATCGCCGAGCCCGCGCCCTGCCGCTCGGCCTGAGAGTCGTTGGCGGCGCCCGGGGTGTCCACCAGCGTCAGTACGGGGATGCCGAGCCGGCCGGCGAGCCGGATCAGCCGGGCTGCCAAGCGGTATCCGGCGGGTCGGGTCGCGGTCCCGCACTGGGCCGCGTACGCCACGGTCCGCCCCCCGGGTCCGGAACCGAACCCGCACAGCATGCCGTCGTCGCTGCCGCCGCAGCGGTCGCCGCTGATGGGGGCGCGCCGCGAGAAGTAGGCGTCCAAGTACGCGGTGGCCCGGGGACGTTCGGGGGAGCGGGCGCGACGGACGGCGTCCCAGCCGGTGGCGGGGAGGCCGGGGGCGCCGAGGGCGGGCGGGGGAGCGACGGGCCCGGTGGAGGGAGTGGTCAGCAGGTCCAGCCACAGCGCCAGCGTCTCCCGCAGCTCCTCCTCCCGTACGACGGCGTCCACCGCGCCCGACGCCACCTGGGCCTCGGCCGTGTACGCCGCCGGGTCCGCGTCGGGCGGGCGGACCCGGGAGCCGGCGAAGCCGACCTGGGCGCCGGGCAGCGCCAGGATCACGTCCGCGCCCGCGCCCAGCGTGGCCCAGCCGCCGCCCGTGGTCGGATCCCGCAGTACGGCGATCTGGGGCAGCCCCGCCTCCCGGGCGAGCGCCGACTGCCGTGCCACCCGTTGGAGTTGGGTGAGCGCGAGCATGCCCTCCTGCATCCGGCTGCCGCCCGTCGCGACGAGCGAGACGACGGGCAGGCGGTGCTCACGGGCGTGGGTGTAGGCCGCCTCGACGCGGTCGCCGGTGCGTTCGCCGAGCGAGCCGCCGAGGAAGCCGAACTCGAAGGCGATCAGTACGGCGCGGGTGGAGCCGATGACCGCGGTGCCGCAGACGACGGACTCGTCCTCGCCGGTGCGGGTGAGGGCGCGGCGGCGCGAGTCGTCGTACCCCTGCCAGGACAGCGGACCATCCGGCTTGAACACCCGCATGGGTACGGGAAGTTCACGGAAGTCGTCGCCGGCCAGGGCGACGGCCTCGCGGGCGGAGAAACGCTCAGTCATGCTGGGGGGCCTTCGCGACGGCATCAGGGAGGGCTCGCTTGAGAATCTTGCCCATGTCGTTGCGGGGCAGCGACGTGAGGAAGCGCACGGTCCGCGGACGTTTGTGCGGGGCGAGGCGGCGGGCCACGTGGTCGGCCAGCTCCCCGGCGGCGGGCGGGTCCTCGGGATCGACGGGCACGATCCAGGCCACGATCCGCTCGCCCAGATCCTCGTCGGGCTCACCGGTGACGGCGGCCTCGCGCACCGCCGGAAGCTCGAGCAGCGCGTTCTCGATCTCCCCGGCGCCGATCTTGTAGCCGCCGCTCTTGATCAGGTCGGTGGCCTTGCGGCCGACGATGCGTACGGAGCCGTCGGGGTCGACGACCGCCATGTCGCCGGTGCGGAACCAGCCGTCCTCGGTGAACGCGGCGGCGGTCGCGTCGGGCCGGTTCAGATACTCGGTGAAGAGGTTCGGCCCCCGGACCTGGATCTCCCCGACGGTCTCGCCGTCGTGCGTACCCGTGGGAGTGCCGTCGGCGTCGTACGAGGCGATCGTCGTCCCGTCCTCCTCGACGAGCCGCACGTCGACGCCCGGCAGCGGGACGCCCACGGTGCCGGGCCGGGGTACCCCGTCCACCCGCACGCTGGTGTTCATGAGGGTCTCGGTCATGCCGTACCGCTCGACGACCCGGCGTCCGGTCGCGGCCGTGATCCGCTCGTGGTCGTGCACCGGCAGCGCGGCGGAACCGGACACGAGCAGCCGCGCCCCGCCGAGCGCCTTGGCCAGCCCGGTGTCCTCGGCCAGCGCCTCGGCGAGCCGGTGGTACATCGTCGGCACCCCGAACAGCATCGTCGCGCCCTCGCCCAGCTCCCGCGCCACGCCCTCCGCGCTGAACCTGCCCAGATGCCGCACCGCCGCGCCGCGCCGCAGCGGGCCGAGGATGCCGAGGATCAGCCCGTGCACATGGAAGAGCGGCAGCCCCTGCACGAGGACGTCGTCGCCGGTCCACTGCCAGGCGTCGGCCAGCGCGTCGAGAGTCGAGGCGATGGCGCGCCGCGGGATGACGGCGCCCTTGGGCGGGCCGGTGGTGCCGGAGGTGTAGACGATGAGGGCGGGGGCGGAGGGGTCGTCCGGTTCGGTGCCGGGGCGCGCGGCGGCGCCAGGGCTTGCCTGGGCGTCCTGACCGGCGACGTCCACCTGGACGTCGAGGCGCTCCACATCGCTCACGGGCGAGGGAAGTTCGACGCCGGGCTCGGCCAGTACCAGCGACGGCGCGCTGTCGCCCAGAATGTGCCCCAGTTCACCCTCCCCCGACTTGGGGTTGAGCGGCACGGCGGGCACCCCGGCGAGCAGCGCGGCGACGACCCCGACGGCGGTCTCCAGGGACGGCGTCGCCCACACGGCGACCCTCCCCCGGCCGTCGAGCCGCGCGGCCAGTTCACCCGCCGAGGCGGCGAGCTCCGCGTACGTCAGGGACCGGTCGCCGAAACGCAGGGCGGGCCGCCGTGCGGTCGAGCCGCTGACCAGGGCGGGGAAGAGGGAGGACACGCGGGGTACTCCTTGCCGTAGGGGCCTGCTGGAGGACGTGCTGGCGGTGACAGTCACCACCGTTCCTACACCAGCCCGGGAGAAACCAGGTCGACGCGCTCACTCCGATGCCTCCGATGACGCGCTCGTCCCCGTCGAGGCGAACCGTCGCCGCGTGCCCACCAGCGTGGCGAGGTCCTCGGCGAGCCGGAGTTCGACCGTGTCCAGGGCGACATGCTCCAGCCAGTGCAGCCGGGCCCGGTCGGGAGCGCCCTCGTGCAGGGGCGGCCAGGCGGTGGCCGGGGTGAAGTCGTCGACCACCACCGTGCCGCCCGGAGTCAGCAGCCCGGCCGGGTCGGCCGGGTCGGCCGGGTCGTCGCCGGGCGTCTTGCCCATGCCGCCGCCGTCCAGGACCAGCAGGTCGTACGGGCCGTGCTCCTCGATCCGCCGCCAGTCGCCGTGGATCACCTCGACCTCGGGCCGGTCGGCGAAGACCTCGGCCGCGACCCGGGCCCGCTCGGCGTCGCGCTCCACGCTGAACAGCCGTACGCCCTCCCGGGCCCCGGACGCCAGCCACGCGAGCCCGACCCCGCACCCCGTACCCGTCTCACCGATCCGCTCCCGGGCACCGCCCGCCAACGCGTGCAGCAGACGGCCCTGCTCCGGACGGCACGCGTACGCGAAGCCGTGACGACGCGCGGCGGCGAGGGCCCGTCGGACGAGCGGGGGGAGGGTGGCGGGGTCCGCAGCGGCGTGGGCGTCCGTTCCTGAGATCGACATGGAGAGGATCATGCCGTTATTGCCGCGACGGTATCGCCCGGGGCTGATTACGCTGGCCCGCCGCGACGGAACGAGGAGCCGGCATGAGCCAGGACTACTACATGGATGACGAGACTCTCTGGAATCCCTCCAACGGGGCGTCCCGGCTGTTTCTGCGTCAAGTGGCCCTCTTCGAAGCGGAGCTGGAACTCCCGTCGGGCATCGGGCCGATGGTGAACGACGAGAGCCGGATCGACCGGGACACCTTCGCGGTCTTCGTCGACGCGCTGCTGGCACGGCATCGAAGAACGAGTCACGCCATCATGCTGGCCCTCTCCGAAGGCTTCGCCGCCACGGTGCTGGTGCTCGCGGAGCGCGGCGGGGTCGCGGTGGACTGGGCACGGCTCGGTGCCGCTTTGGTCGGCCCGCGGGAGAATGTGCAGATCTCGGCCTGTACCGGGATGTCCGCCCTGCCGGAAGGCGGTGCCTGGGAGTCACGACTGCGGGAGAGGTCACGAGAACTGGGTCGCTCCATGGCCCGTTGACCGGAGCGATTCCGGTTCTTCCGCCGCACGGGAGCGATCGTTCTTGAATCGGGAACGATCGTTCGGAAAGCATGGCGCGGGCCCCGCCGGGGACCGTAGTCTCGGCCCTCAGCGTGACAATTTGACGGGTCAACTGCCGGGAGCGCATGGGTGAGTGCGTCGCTGCCTCCTCTTCACAAGACACTCGCGCGTCTCGACGCGCACCTCGCCGAGAAGGGCCTCGATCGCGGGGAGTTCCTCGACGTACGGGAGTTGTCGAGAAGAACGGCGCTGGCCGAGGGGGAGGTCCGGGCGCTCCTCGATGGCACGGGGGTGCTCGACGACAAGGTCGACGACCGCATCCGCGGACGCGTCCGCGCGCTGTACGGGGCGTATCTCGACGAGAGCGGGAAGCGGCCCGCCGATGTGTGCCGGGAGGTCGCCGGGCAGCTCGGGATCAGTGACAAATGGGCCCGCAGTCTGCTCAACGGCGACAAGATGCCGAACGTGCCCGACCTCACCCGGCTCGCGGAGTTCTTCCGGATCGAGGAGGGCACGAAGTTCTTCACCGATCCGGCCCCCGTCGTCCTGAACGGCGCACTTCAGCGTGTCGTCGGTGAGCTGGAGGGCGGCGTCGAGGACGGGCCGCTGCTCAGGTTCACGCTCGAGCACGGGGTCGTCACCCTCGCCCTGCGGGGCCATCGGCTGACCCCCCGCAAGCAGGAGGCGCTCGCGCTCATGCTCGAGAGTCTGCTGAGCGGCGAGAGCGAGGAGGTGGAACGATGAGGCCTTTGCACACCGTGTGGAAGCGCGCCTCGGCACGGCTCTCCCGCCGGGCCGACTCCGAGATGCGCGGCCTCGCCGTCGAGCTCACCCGGGCGCTGAAGAAACGACTCGACGCGCCCGTGGACGTACGGGAGTTGGCCGAGGCTCTCTGCCAGGAGATGAGCCGGCGCCGCGAGGACCGCCCCATCCAGCTCCGCTTCGAGCGCTTCCCGGACGAGATCGAAGTCACCGGGCTGTGGATGGAGTTCCACGACTTCGACCTCGTCATCGTCGAGGAACGCGCCGAAACGGTCCAGCAGCTCGTCATCCTCGGCCACGAGTTGTGGCACATGATGGCGGGGCACTCCCACTCCCACCACCACTACGCGGGTGCGGCGGCCGCCGCCGGCGCGCTGTCGGACGACCCCCGCTGGCAGGAGATCGCGCTCACCGTCGCCGCCCGCAACGGCTCGCACGAGGCCGACGAGGCCGAGGCGGAGGACTTCGGCCTGCACCTCGCCAGCGTCTTCCGCTCCTGGGTGACCGGCCCGCGTACGAAGGGCCCCGCCGACCCGGTCGGACGGGCCATCCAGGCCTCCCTGGGCTACCGCGGACCCCAGGGCTGACCGGCGATGAATCCTTCCCGCTTCTTCGCCGGGCTCTACATCTCCTTCTGGATCCCGACGGCGGTCCTCACCGCCGCGCTGGCGATCAAACTGCCCAGCATCCTCAAGCTGTGGAAGGACCCGCTGCTGCGTGCCGTCGGCGGCCTGCTCGTGCTCGCGTGCGGCGTCTTCGTCTTCGCGGCCCCGGCGACCATCGCCCGGACCAACCACGTCACCGGCGTACCGAACATCTCGGCCCCCCTGGTCTACAGCCTGATCACCGCGTTCTGCGGCTCCTGCCTGCTGCTGATCACCACGTGGCGCGACGGCATCTCCGACCGTTCCGGCGCCACCCGTCGCGCGACCCGCCGCACGATCCGCTGGGTGGTCACCGTCTACGCGGGTGTCATCGTCGCGCTGTGGGTGCTGTTCGCGCTCGCCGACGCCCCCGTCGAGCGGATACGGGACCTCGACACGTACTACGCCAACACCCCCTTCATGCGCGAAGAGATCGTGCTGTACCTGCTCGCGCACACCGTGGCCGCCCTGATCACGTCCAAGGTGATCTGGAACTGGATCCGTACCGACGGACTCGACCTCTGGCTGCGGGGCGGTCTGAAGTTCCTCGGTGTCGGCTACGTGATGAACCTGGTCTACGACAGTTGCAAGTTCTGCGCCGTCGTCGCCCGCTGGACCGGCCACGACCTCGACTGGCTCAGCACCGAGGTCGCCCCGCCGGTCGCGAGCCTCTCCGCCATCCTCATCGCGGTCGGTTTCATCCTTCCGCACACCGGCCAGTATCTGCACCGCCGGGCTCGCACCCGGCTCGGGTACTGGCACCTGCGACCCCTGTACCGCCTGATGGGGACCGTCACGGGCGGCGGACGCGTCCCCTTCAGACTCCGCGCCACCCCCGAACTGCGCCTGACGCGCCGCGAGACGTTCATCCGGGACGCGCTGCTGCACCTGTCCCGGTTCATCGACGAGGACCTCCGGCAAAAGGCGTACGACGCGGCCCTCGGCCTCGGCTTCGAGGCCGGGCGGGCGGGGGCCCTCGCCCACGCCGTCACCGTCCAGGACGCCATCGAGACGAGGAAGCGGACCCGCCAGGACGCCGCCGCCGCGCCCCTCAACACCCCGGACACGCTTGATCTGCTGGCGGAGATCGATGCCGTGTCCCGGGCCCTGCGCCACCCGGCCGACATCAGGGCGGTACGGGAGGCCGCGGCCGCCGCGGCGCAGAGCGTGCCGGGCCCCACCCTGACTCAGCCGAGCCGATGACCCCCGGTGGCCTCGGCCACGTCCGCCACCACGCAGCTCACGTTGTCGGGGCCGCCGGCGTCGATCGCGGCTTCGACGAGGGAGCGTACCGCCGCGTCGGGAGCCGGGGCCGAGTCCAGCAGCCGGCGGACCTCCTCGTCCGGCACGACGGTGCAGAGCCCGTCCGAGCAGAGCAGGTAGCGGTCCCCGGGCAGGGCGTCGCACAGCCGTAGATCGGGTACGACGGTGTCGGCGGCGCCGGTGAGCGCCTTCAGCAGCAGGGTGCGTTGGGGATGGACGGTGGCCTCCTCCGGTGTGAGCCGGCCCTCGTCGATCATCGACTGGACCATGGTGTGGTCGTGCGTGACCCGGAACAGCTCGCCGTCGCGCAGCAGATAGGCGCGGGAGTCGCCGATGTGGACGAGTCCGAGCTGGGATCCGGTCCACACCAGGGCGGTGAGAGTGGTGCCGTCGTCCGCGCCCACGGCGTCCTGGACGGCCCGCGCGGCTCCCCGTGCCGCGTCCTCCAGAAGGTTCAGGACGCTCCCGCCCGGAAGGGGCTCGCCGTCCAGGAACTTCAGGGCCTCCACGGCCGCCGTACTGGCGGGCGCGCCGCTCGGTCCGAAGCCGTCGGCCACGGCGAGGACGCGGGCGCCCGCGTGGGCCGTGTCCTGGTTGGCGGGGCGGACCAGACCGGTGTCGGAGAGTGCGGAGTAGCGGAGTTCGAGCATGGTGGTGTCCTTCCTCGGTGTGTACGAGAGGTGGTCCACGAGGAACGCCACGAGTTCGCGTCGAGCGGCGGTCTCGGCCTCGACCCGTGCCCAGTAGGCGCGGATCTCCTGGGCGGCGGACACGTCGTCCAGTGCGCGCACCCGCCGGATCCGGGCCAGCGGCATCCCGATCCGGCGCAGCCACGCCACCAGCCGTGCCTGCTCCAGCTGCGCGACGGCGTAGTACCGGTACCCGGTCTCCGGGTCGACCCGGGCGGGCCGCAGCAGCTCCAGCTCGTCGTAGAGCCGCAGCGCCTTCGGCGACAGCCGGCACGCCTTCGCGAACGCCCCGATCGTCAGCATCTCCATGCGCCCACCCGTGGTCGTGTCGTGCCCCGTCATTCGTCCTTCGTACCTCGTACGTCGTTCCTCGTACGTCGTTCCTCGTTCCGCCATCGATGCTGCGGCTTCACCGAGGGTGAAGGTCAATGAGGTTGCCGGAGTTCGGACCTCCGTGGCCCTTAACTGCTCATGTTTATAAGGGCAGTTGGCATTCCAGGGCGCTTACGTGCGCCACACTGATTTCGAGGACGCGGGCCTACGGGTGGGAGTGATGCATGGCCGGGTGGAGACCAGCCTTAGCCACGGCGGCGGGAGTGCTGCTGCTGGCGGGGTGTACCAGTGGGCCGGGCGACGAGCCCAACGCGGAGGGGACGCCGAAGAAGAGCTCCGGCGCGTCGCCTTCGGCCTCGGCGTCACCGGTGAACGAGCCGTA
Source organism: Streptomyces sp. NBC_01450 (assembly GCF_036227505.1). Taxonomy (NCBI): domain Bacteria; kingdom Bacillati; phylum Actinomycetota; class Actinomycetes; order Kitasatosporales; family Streptomycetaceae; genus Streptomyces; species Streptomyces sp. NBC_01450. Next base: position 7,638,996 of record NZ_CP109480.1, read on the forward strand.
CACGCTCGCCGAGGACCGGGCGCCGAGGACGCGGGCCGAGGCCGTCGAGTTCGTTCGTCAACTCGTCGTGCGCCCCGACTACTTCGGCGCTGGGTACCGCAAACGTGATCCCTTCGAGAGCGATCCGGCCGAGTGGGCCGTACTCGGCGACGACTGCCTGTGGCGGCGCGAGGCGCTGCCGGACACCGTACTGGCCAGTCTCACTCGGGCGTTCGAGCTGCCGGAGAAGGGCGGCAAGGGGCCGGTGTACGTGTCGATGACCGTCACCGTGCACCAGGACGCCGTGGCGGCGCGGCGCGACATGGCCGGGTCGCTGGAGGAGGCGCTGCGCTGCCCCGAGCAGCAACTGAACGCCACGGACCGGGTGCTCGGCCTGTTCTCCCGGGTCGACGCGTTCGCCGACGGGCGGTCCGTGATCTCCGACGACGACCTGACCGAGACCGGGGACTGGGCCGCCGACGGCGGCAAGGCGCATCCCTTCGACTGGTACAAGTTCCGGATGGGGCCGATCACCGTGGCCGCGACCGCGCGGCACGGCGCGGGCCGGACCGAGGCCGAGGACTCCACCGTCACCACCGACATGGGCAAGGGCATGACCTTCGTCGCGGCGAGCATCGACAGCCGGGGCAAGGCGGGCGACGCGGATGCATCCCCCGAACCGACCGAGACGAAGGGGGCGGGGCAGTGAGCGAACCGCTGCGGTCGTCCGACCCGTCCCGCATCGCGGGCTTCCGGCTGCTGCGGCGGCTCGGCGCGGGCGGCATGGGCGTCGTCTACCTCGGTCGCACCGACTCCGGGGCACTCGTCGCGGTCAAGGTGATCCGCGGGGAGAGCGCCGGTGACGACGGCTTCCGGGCCCGGTTCGCTCGGGAGGTGGAACTGGCGCGGAGGGTGGACAGCCCCTGGGTGGTTCCCGTCCTGGACGCGGACGCCGAGGCACGCGAGCCGTGGCTGGCCACCGCGTTCGTCCCCGGGCCCTCCATCGCCGAAGCGGTCGCCGCGCACGGCCCGCTGCCGTCGCGTGCCGTACGCGTCCTGGGCGGGCTGCTGGCCGATGCGCTGGACGCCGTGCACACGGCCGGGCTCGTCCACCGGGACGTCAAGCCGGGCAACGTACTGCTCGCCCTGGACGGACCACGCCTGATCGACTTCGGCATCGCGCGCGCCGCCGACGACACGGCACTGACCGCGTCCGGGATCGTTGTCGGAACCCCCGGCTTCCTCGCCCCGGAACAGGCCCAGGGGCAGCCCGCCACGTCCGCGAGCGACGTCTTCGCGCTCGGCTGTGTGCTGGCGTACGCCTCGACCGGCACTCCGCCCTTCGGTACGGGGACACCGGATGCCCTGATGTACCGCACGGTCCACGACGAGCCGGAACTCGGCCGTGTGGAGGGCGAGGTGCGGACCCTCGTGGAGCGCTGCCTGGCCAAGGACCCGGCCGAGCGGCCCACGGCCGAGGAGATACGGGGCCTGCTCGCCGGTGACGCTCCGGACGTCTCCGGCGACTGGCTCCCCGATCCCGTCGCCCGGATGGTCGCCGCCCGGGCCGCCGAGAGCCTCGCCTTCCCTGACATCGAGCCCACGGTCGTGGACGATCCGGCCGTCCCCGCCCGGCACCCGGGACGACGCCGCCTGCTGCTGGCCGGCGGTGCGCTGCTGCTCGCGGGCGGTGGGACCGGAGCGGCGGTGTGGGCGTCGGGGGACGACGAGAAACCGCCCGCGAGCGTAGGGCGTCCCGTGTACGTCCTCGGTGTGCACACGACCTCCGGCACGGCCGAGGCCGCCGTCAGCCGGGCCTCCGAACGCGCCGCCCGCCTCGCCGTCGCCCAACACAACGCCACGCCGAAGCGCTCCTACGACCTGAAGGTGAAGGTCCTCACCGACCGGGGCGACGCGGACACCGCCCAGGAGGTGGCCCGTAAGTTCACCGTCGACCGGAACGTCGTCGCCGTACTGGGACCGGTCGCCGAGCTCCCCATGCACAGGGCCGCGGCCGTCTACGGTGCGGCGGGGCTGACCCATGTCTCCAGCACCACGGGCCAGCAGGACTACTTCCTCACGTCGCCGAAGAGCTCGTTCCAGAGCGGCCCGGCCCACGCCGCGCTCGGCAGCTGGATCGCATTGCACGCCTACGTGACCCGACAGGTGGTGCGGGTCGGCGTCGTGATCGACCGGGCCGGAGGCTCGGCGATCCAGGACCAGGGCACCCAGGTGGTCAACAACTGGCGCACCATTCTCAAGAGCGAGGTCGTGCCCCGCGTCGTCGCGGAGGAGACGGACGACGGCCCGAAGGCGGTGCGTGAACTGCTCGCCGCCGGTGTCAAGGCCTTCGCGTACCTGGGCCCCCTGGACGCCACCGTCCGCACAGCCCAGGACCTGGCCGCGGCCGGCTTCTTTGGGCAGCGCTGGATGCAGCACCAGTTGTACGGCTCGGACTTCCCGCGCCTCGCGGGCTCGGCGGGCGAGGGCTGGTACGTGGTGACGGACGCCGTAGACCCCTCCGTACTGACGACGAAACGGGCCAAGGACTTCACCGCGGCCTGGCGGAAGCGCTACGGCAGCACTCCGGAGCCGTACGCCACCGAGGCGTACGACAGCGTGGGGATGCTGCTCGCCGAGTTCGCCCGCACGGTCCCGGCCGGGGCACGTCGGCGGCCGGTGCGGGCCGATCTCGCCGTGCGGCTGGCGAAGGTGAAGTACCAGGGCATCGCCCGGACGTACGCCTTCGGCGACTTCCACCAGTACGACAACAGCTCGACGGGCTGGGCGGACGCGACCTTCGTCCACGAGGTCCGCGGTGGGCGGTTCCGGCAACTGGGATCGCTCGGCGATCTGCAGCGCGCGGCGGAGAGCCAGGGCTGACGAAAGCCCCAGGGCTGACGAAAGCCCGGAGCCGGCGGGCGGGAACGACCGGGAAACGGAGGCGGCTGACGTGGAACGGCTCCTGCCCGCCGATCCGTCCCTGATCGGCGGACACCGGCTCGCCGGCCGGCTCGGCGCGGGCGGCATGGGCGTCGTCTACCTGGCGCGCTCGCCGCACGGCGCCTGGTGCGCGCTGAAGGTGATCCGCGCCGAGTACGCCGACGACCCCGGCTTCCGCGCCCGTTTCCGCCGCGAGGCCGAGCTGGCGTCACGCCTCACGAGCCGGTGGACCGTGCCGGTCGTCGCGGCCGACGCCGACGCCCGCTCCCCGTGGCTGGCCACCGCCTATGTGCCCGGCCCGTCCCTCGCCGAGGCCGTGACGCTGCACGGACCTTGGCCCGAGGCGCAGCTCCGCAGCCTCGGTGCCGTGCTGGCCGAGGCGCTGGACGGGGTGCACGCGGCCGGGCTGGTCCATCGGGACGTGAAGCCCGCGAACGTGCTGCTGGCCGCGGACGGGCCTCGCCTGATCGACTTCGGGATCGCGCGGGCCGTCGGCGCGACCGCGCTCACCACGGACGGCTCCGTCGTGGGCTCCCCCGGCTACCTCTCGCCCGAGCAGGCCCGCGGGCACACCGTGGGTCCGCCCAGCGACGTCTTCTCGCTCGGCTGCGTCCTCGCCCACACGGCCACCGGCCGGCCGCCGTTCGGCACCGGCGGCGCCGCGGCCGTCCTGTACCGGACCGTGGGAGAGGAACCGGACCTGGACGGCATCCCGGAAAACCTCGGCCGGACCGTACGGCGATGTCTGGCGAAGGAACCGGAGCGCCGCCCGAGCGCCCGTGAACTCCTCGACATCTTCGGCGAGTTCGCCGTGGACGAGTGGCTGCCCGAAGGGCTGCCGGCCCTGGTCGCCGCCCGTGCCGCACGCGTCCTCGACCTGCCCGTTCCCGAGCCCACCGAGATCGCCGGGCCCTCCTTCGAGGACGCGCCGCCCTCGCCCACCCGGCGGCGCCTCCTCGTCGCGGGGGCTGCGCTCGGTGTCACCGCGGCGGCCGGTGCGGGCGCGTGGTGGAAGTGGGGCCGGGCCGCCGCGTCGGCGAACACCGGCTCCGTACGGCGCTCCCGCCACGTGGTCGCCCTGCTCGGCAGCCCCAGCGATCCCTTCTTCACCGACCACCAGCGCGGCGCCCTCCTCGCCGTCGAGCAGCACAACCAGGACGCCCGGCGCACCGTGGACCTCGCCCTGCGCACCGCGGACGACGGCGGCACCGCGAAAGGCTCCGCCGAGGCCGCCACCCGGCTGGCGGCCGACCCGGACGTGTCCGTGGTGATCGCCGCCGGCCCGAACGAGACCGTGCCCGCGGCCTTGGCCCCCTGCACGAAGGCCCGGCTGACCCTGCTGGTCACTCGCGCCGACACCGACAGCCTCGACACTGTCAACGTCACCACCGCGCTCGTGCTGCGCGCCACCCGGACCGTCGGCCCGTTCGCGGCGGTGATGATCTATCTGAACCGGGTCGCCAAACCCGCCCGCACGGTGATCGTGCACGACCTGGCCACCGAGGTGGAGAGCCTGGCCACGGTCCGCATCGCCACCGTCTACGGCAAGCTCGACGGCGAGACGTCGGTGGAGGAGGTCGCCGCGGACGAGGACTTCACCGGGGCCGCCCGCCGTATCGCCGCCCGCCCCCGCGACGCCGTCTTCTTCGCCGGGGTGAGCCCCGACCGTGCCGCCGCCTGCGCCCGCGCGTTGCGGGACGCGGGCCACCGGGGCGCCCGGGTCGCGGGCGAGCACGTCCTCGGCGCCTCCTTCCTCGCCGTCGGCGAGGACTGGAGGATCGCTACGTGCTACACCGACGCGAGCGCCGACCCCCGTACCAAGGCGTTCGCCGCCGCGTTCCGCGCCCGCCACGGACACGCGCCGGGCCCCTGGGCGGCCGAGGCGTACGACGCCGTCCGGTTCGCCGCCCACGGCCTCGCCTCCGTCGGCGACGACGGTCGCACCACCCTGCGCTCGGAACTCCTGCGCCGCTCCTGGCAGGGCATCACCCGCCGCATGAGCTTCGACGCCGCCACGTAGTACTTCCAGGTCGACGAGGGCAACGGAGGGTTCCTGTTCCGGGTGACCGGGGGAGCCGCCCGCTTCGTGGCGCGCTCCGACGACATCGGCAAGAAGACGTGAATGAGCCCCAGGGCACCGCGACCACAACGCATGCCGCAACGTCTTCTTAGAATGACGCCGCATCGTCGCCGCCGGACGGGCGGAGCACGTCAAGAGGATGGAGTCCGCCGTGGCCCGCACCGCCGCCGCCCGCGCACGTATCGCGCTCGCCACCTACCGGCCCGAGGAGGGCGAGGAGAGCGCGGACCGGGATCTGCCCGTGCTGAGGGTGGCCCTGGAGGATGCCGGGGCGGAGGCCGTCGTCGCGTACTGGGACGATCCGGACGTCGACTGGGCGGCCTTCGACCTCGTGGTGATCCGGTCCACCTGGGACTACAGCTGGCGGGTGGCGGAGTTCGTGGCGTGGGCCGAGCGGTGCGCGAAGCTGACGCGGCTCGCGAACCCGGCTGCCGTGGTGCGGTGGAACACCGACAAGCGGTACATCGGGGACCTCGCGGAGGCGGGGGTGCCGACCGTGCCGACCCGGTATCTCGCGCCGGGCGAGCCCGCCGAGTTCCCCGACGACCGCGAGTACGTCGTGAAACCCACCTCCGGCGCGGGGGCGCGGCTCGCCGCCCGATACCGGTCCGAGGAGCGGGAGACGGCCCTACGACAGCTGGAGCGGATGCACGACCGGGGACTGACCGCCATGGTCCAGCCCTACCTGACCAGCATCGACACCGCCGGTGAACGCGCCCTCCAGTTCTACGGCGGCCGCCTCCTGCACGCCAGCCGCAAGGGCGCCGTCCTGGCACCCGGCACGGCCTACGACGCGGACAAGGTGGCGCACCCCCGCCTGGAGCCCTGGCAGCCGACCCCGGCCGAACTCGCCGTCGCGGAGCGCGCGTTGGCGGCCGTACCGGAGCGGACGGGCGGCGCCGAGCTGCTCTACGCCCGCGTCGACCTGGTCGACGGCGACGACGGCAACCCGTGTGTCATGGAACTGGAGCTCGTCGAACCGAACCTGTTTCTGTGGCTGCACCCGGAGTCCGTGCCCGTCGTCGCGGAGGCCGTCGTCAGGGCCGCTCTCCGCTGACGCCCACCCGCTGCAGCAACCCCCAGGTGAACTCCGCCGCGCACTCCCGTGGCACCCCCGACGCGTCCGGGGCCGTGAACGCCAGGCCCCAGCGGGTCGGGGCGGTGCCCTCCAGGGGGCGGGCGGGGGCGAAGGCGCGGGCGACCTCGTCGACCGTGCAGGACCAGGGGCGGAGGTCGTCCAGAGTGCGCGGCTCGGCACCCGCGGCACCCGGTGCGCGGACCAGCCACTCGTTCCAGGCGACGCCGTTCGGGGCGACGAGGACCTCGAAGCGGAGGTCGGGCCAGAGGGGGACGGGCCAGAGCAGGGCCTCGCAGGACAGGTCGCCGATCCGGCGGGGGGTGACGGACTCGGGGGCGCCGAGGATCGAGCGGTAGCGGGAGGTCGCCGACCGCGAGCGGGGGGCGTGCAGCATCGCCTGCCAGCGGCGGTTCGCCTCGCGCATGTCCGCGATCGAGACACCCAGCTCATGGCGGGCGTCCTCGACGAGGCCGGGGTTGTGGTCGGCCATGCGGCGCAGCAGGACCAGTTGGAAGTCGAGCGGGGTGAAGGGGCTGGCGGGTCGCTTGGCGGGCATGGGGTCCATGGTCGCGCATCGGGAGGGAGTCCGGTCGGCGGCCGTCGTCACGGGGCCATCCGCTTGAGGAGTTCCTCGTGCTCGTCCTCCGTGACCTGCTCCCCGGAGGACGGCAGCAGTTGCGGGATGCCGTCCACGATCGGATAGCGGCGACGCAGGCGCGGGTTGTACAGCGTCTCCTCAGCGCTCTGCGCCTCCTCGGTGCTCTGCGTCTCGTCCGCCGCGAGCAGGTGCAGTGGGCCCTTGTCCAGCGGGCAGGCCAGGATCTTGAGCAGGGGGTCGTCGGGGTTCATGGTGGCGTCAACTCCTTGGCCACGGTGGAGGGTGGGGGTGCCGCGTCGTGCTTGGGCATGACCAGCAGCACGGAGACCGCGAGGGCGGTACCCGCCAGGCGCAGCGTCAGCCGCACCGGGTCGTGCGGCAGCGCCTCGCCGAACGCGAGCGTGCCGAGCACCGCCGTGAACAGACTGGTCACCGTCGTACAGACCGGCACGATCAGCGAGGCCCGGCAGCGCTGCAGTGCCGCCTGGGACATGACCAGGCCGAACGCGCCGGTGAAGAGCAGGAGATAGGGGTACGGGGAGCGGAGCACGTCGACCACCGCCCCCGCCAGGTCACTGGTCGTCAGATAGCTCGACACGCCCTTGATGGCCAGCGAGCTCACCCCGTACAGCAGGCCCACCGCCACGCCGTACTCGACGCCCGTCGTCGGCATCCGGTGCCGGTGCCGCGCCCGGCGCTCGGCGGCCCCGTACAGCCACAGGCCCGCCGCCAGCGACGGCAGGCAGACGGTCAGGATCAGCGGCGCGGGGGCGCCGCGGCTGACCCGGTCGGAGCCCTCGCGCAGGGAGAGGACCACCATCAGCAGGGCCAGCAGGATCGCGCCGAGCGCGTACCGCTCGCGGCCCGACGTCTCCTCGCCGAGCAGCCGGGCGGAGAGCAGCACCAGCAGCACGAGCCCGGAGACGAAGATGCCCTGGGCGGCGGCGATCGGCAGGGTGCGGTAGACGGCGAGCTGGGCGCCGAAGCCGGAGGCCAGCGCCAGTGAACCGCCGATCCACAGCGGGCTGCCGAGCACCAGCCGCAGCAGCCGGGCGGGGTGGCGGATGTCGACCTCGGGCAGTGCGGCGAGCGCGCGCTTCTCCAGGACGAATCCGGTGCTGTACAGGACGTTCGCCAGCAGGGCCGCGGCCACTCCCCACCACATGGGCTACGTCCTTCGGGCGTGCAGGAGCAGGATGGAGGAGAGGGCCGGTGCCGCGCAGGCCAGCCGGTCCAGGGGGCGCAGTGGACGCGGTACGCCGTGGAAGGGCGCCCCGCTCAGCCGTACGACCTCGAAGCCCGCCGCGGTGACGAACTCCCGCAGCGCGCGGGCGGTGTAGAGCCGCAGATGGCCCACGACCTCGCGCCCCGGGCGGCCGTGGATCGCGCGCAGGCTCACCTCCGAGAAGACGGGCTGGACACCGGCGAGCAGCAGGGCGCGGTTGTACCAGGCGGCGAGGTTCGGGGTGGAGAGCATCAGGTGGCCGCCGGGGCGCAGGACTCTGCGGAGTTCGTCCAGGGCGCTGTCCGGGTCCACGAGGTGCTCGATCACCTCGCTGAACAGGACGGCGTCGGCCGAGGCGTCGGCGAACGGCAGTCCGCCGTCGGTGAGTTCGCCGCGGATCGCGTACGGCAGCCGGACGTGGGCGCGTCTGAGGGCGTCCTGCGACCAGTCGACGCCGACGAGACGGTGCCCGGCGAGCAGGGGCGCCGCGGTGGCGGCGGCGGTGCCGTCGCCGCAGCCGATGTCCAGCACGGTCCGCGCGCCGGCCGTGGCGGGGCCGAGCGCGGCGGCCAGCATCCGGGCCTGGCGCAGGCTGCGGGGGGTGCCGGAGGCGACGGGGACGCTCGGATCCTCGTAGAAGTCGCGAAGTCCCCGGCGGGCGGGGGCCGTTGGCGTCACCGGGGCAGTGGTCGGGGTCGAGGTCGCGGGTGTCATCGGCTGCCGTCCTCCTCCGTCGCGTGCAGATAGTGCTCGAAGAGGTCGCGGAGGTGGGCGCCGTCGCCGTGGCTGAGCAGGGTGCGCGACCAGCGCAGGGCGACATGCAGACGGCCCGCGGTGGACGCCGTGGTGACGGTCAGGCCGCGGGGCGTCCGGGCGGGCGCCGAGAACCACACGGCGTGCGCGCGGCCCGCCTCCGTGCCGAAGTCCAGGGCGTACGGGATGCGGCCGATGTTGCTCAGCAGCGTGGTCGACGTCCAGGGGCCGGCCGCGCGGCGCAGGCCCCTGGTGAGGGCGGCGCGCCAGGCGACCGGGACCACGGGGGCGGTCAGGAGGGCCGCGCCGTGGCCGAGCTGGGGCCGGGGCAGCGACTTGAGGGCGCGGGTGCGTTCCGCCGTGCGGCGCAGCAGCTCGCCCATCCGCCCGGCGTCCAGCTCCTCGACCGTGAAGGGGACTTCGACGAGTCGTGTCCCGTTGCCGATGGGCATGTCCGTGCCGCGGGGGCGGTCGTCGACCGGCATCGTGATGCGCAGGGGGCGCGGGCGGGCGCCGTGTTCCCTGTTCCAGTGCGTGATCATCAGGGCCGTGGCCGCCATGAGCTGGTCGTTCACGGTGTACGGGGAGCCCTTGGGGCGGTGCGGGACGCCGAGTTCGGTGACGAGGAGTCCGTTTCCGGGCGAGGGCTCCGGGGTGCCGTGGGCCACGCGGGCGGGCGGGGTCCAGGTGGGGGGGGTGTTGACCTGCCCGGCCTTCGCCGCTGCCTCGGGCGGTCGTACCGGGGGTGCGGCCGGGGAGTTGTCCTTGCCGCCGTACAGCTGCGCGGCGGTGGCGAGGACGCGGAGGCAGGCGGGGCCGTCGAGGGCGGTGTGGTTGACGGTGAGGAAGAGGACGGTGCCCTTGGGGCGGGGGCCGGTGTGGGGACGTGGCGCGGCGCTTCGAGGCGGCGCCGTACCCACCGCGTCCGTCGCCTCGCTGCCCACCGGCGGGCCCGCCCCGTCGACCACCTCCAGACGGATGGGCGGCGAGGCGGACAGCGGCGGGGCGGTCAGCAGGGCGCGGGTCCGTGCGTGCTGGAGGGCGCCCGGGCCCGGCGGCGGGAAGGAGACGACCTCCACGTCCGGATCGGGGGTGAGTTCCCACTCGTAGCGGCGGCGGTACCAGGGGCCCGCGGCCTCGCGCATCAGGATGCGGGGGTGACGGTGCAGGGCCTGGGTGAACGCGACGGTGAGTCGGGCGGCGTCCAGACGGCCGGGGAGGTGGACCTCGATGTGGACGGTCTCGGGTTCCTCCTCCTGGAGACAGTGCCGGGCGACTTCGTCCACGACGGGGAACGGCACGCGGGCTGGGGGCCGGGACGGCCCGTCGGTACCGTCCCGTGCCGGGTGCTCGAGCGCGGTCATCGAGGCTCGCCCCTTCCCGTGTCGTCGTCCGCCGGGTTCCCCGCCTTGCGGAAGGCGATCCGTGCGGTGGGCGGAGCGACCTCGCCCGCGCCCGAGTCACTCGCACCTGTGCCCGAGTCACCCGCGCCCGCACCCGCGGCACCCGCACCCGCCTCGCGCGGGGCGGAACCCGGGCCGCGTGCGGAGATGGTCTGGCTGGAGGCACGGTCGGGCCCGGGGGCCGGTGCGGGGGGCTCGGCTCCGGTCGGCTCGGACGAGCCGGGTTCGCCGCTCGGTGCCTCCCCGACCGATCTGGTCCCCGTACCCAGTGCGGCCCCGGGGCCGCCGTTCTCGCCGCGGCGGCGTCGCGGCAGGGGTGAGGCCGGGGCCTCGGAGCCCGGGACCGGGACGGACGCCCGGGGTGCCGGCCGGGTCCCGGGCTCCTGGACGCTCACCAGGCCCGCGAACAACCCGATCAACGCCAGCAACTGCGCCGCGGGCCCGAACGCGCCCTCGCTCGCGCCCGGCGGTGACCCGGCGCCCGTGGCGGCCGCGATCCCCGCCCCGGCGAGCGCGAGGAACGCGATCGGTACGAGCAGCGCGTGCCGTTTCCACGCGAGCAGCGCCAGCGCGGGGACCAGCAGCGCGAACGGTCCCGCGATGACCACGCCCACCAGCGTGAGCGCCACCGTGCCGAGCCAGAGCCCGGCGTCCGGCGCCGCCGGCTGCGGCTCGTCGGGGCCCGCCTCGCGGCGGCGCCACAGCACGAGGCCCGCGAGCGCCGCCACGCCGACCCCGCCGCCGATCAGCCCGGCCTCGTACGTCGTCGAGGGCTCGTAGGACAACTTGACCGTGCCGCCCGCGCCGGCCGGGATCCGCCAGCCCTGCTGCCAGCCGTCGAGCCGCAGGGGCGTCAGCTTCTTGCCGCCCAGCGTGGCCTGCCAGCCGTCGTTGTAGTTCTCGTACGTCGTGAGGTACGAGGCGGCGCCGGAGCCGACCTTCACCTCGCGGCGGTCGCCCAGCCAGTCCACGATCCGCAGGGTGCGTCCGGCCCCGGCGACGGCCTCGACGGTTCCACGGGTGAGGGTGACGTCCGTGATCGCGAGGGGTCCGGCGTCGCCCGCCTCGACCCGGTGCGAGCCGGAACCGAGATCCAACGCGGACTCCGTGGAGTCTTCTTGACACAGCATCAGCTCAACCGGCCGCCGCTCGACGAGATCCCCCACCGTCCCCTTCGCGCTCGTCGCGTACAGCTTCCCGTCGACCGCGAGCGTCGGCCCCTTTCCGCAGGCGAGCGAGAACTCCTGTGTCTCCACGGCCTGCGCGGTGCGGTACTCGGCGAGGGCCGGGAGGTACACCTCCGTCAGCCCGACCGGCAGTTGCAGGTCGGCTCCCGCGACCGGGTTGTGGAGGGTCAGCGGCGCGGTCTCGGTGACGGTGATGTCGAGGTGGTTCGTGGTGATCGGGTCGAAGCGGGCCCAGCCGTTCTCGTCGACCCCGGCCACGGTGTCCCCGTCCGGGGAGCGGATCTCGATCTTCGTCGGTCGGGTGGAGAGGCCGCCCGCCGCGGCCAGGACCATGGACGAGACGGGCTTCTTGTCGGGCCAGCTCAGATGGATCGTCGGCCTGTCCCCGGCGATCCAGGCCGTGGTCAGATTGCCGTCCGTGAGATTGCGCGCGTCGAGGCCGGGGCCGAGGTCCGTGGTGGAGTCGGCCGTCGCGACGATCCGGCTCGGCTGTTGGGGCGAGACGTCGTACAGGAGCTTGTCGAGTGCGTCGCCGCTGATCGCGACGGCGCTCGCCTTCACCTCGTACGATCCCGCCGCCGAGGTGGAGAAGGTGCGGTGCAGGCCCGCCTCCGTGCCCGTGGGGGCGAGGCCGGTGGGGTCGGCGGTGCGGTGCAGGGAGACGATCTCGGCGGAGGCGTCCGACCCCGCTGCGTCGGTCGGGAGCTTCAGCAGGCGGGTGACCTGGACGTCCGGGAGAGCGATCTCGGAGAAGCCCGCGCCGGTGAGTCCGGCGTGCCGCGCGGTGGAGTCGGTGATCGTCAGTTTCAGCCAGCTCGTGGACCCGGCGGGCGCCTTGATGGACTGGGTCGTGCCGTCGGGTTCGAGATAGCTGGTGGCGGAGCCCTTCTCCGTCTCCACCCGGACCCGGGTCGCCGCGGACCGCATGCCGTCCTGCGGGAGTGGGGTGACCTTGAAGGACTTCGGCAGGTCCAGGGACCCCTCGAAGCGGATCCGCAGCCACTGCCCGTTCGCGGAACCGGGCGCTCCCTCCGCCCACGCGGTGTCGGGGTTCCCGTCGAAGGCGTTCACGGGGTCGTACTGGGGGAGATGGAACAGCCAGTTGCCGGTGGAGGAGGCGGTCACCGAGCGGGCGCCGCGCAGCTCGGCCACCGTCTGGTGCTGGATGCCCTTGGTCGGCAGGATCTGGTGGGGTTTCTTGCCGGCGTCCTGGGCGCTGTCGCTGTCGTTGCGCTGGTCGGGCGTGTACGTGTATGAGGTGTTGGAGTTGACCAGGCCGAAGCGGGTGTCGGCGCGCCGCAGCCCGTCGCCGACCACCTGGACGGCGGCGGTGCCGAGGCCGGGATGGTTGTCGCCGGTCAGGACGGCGGGGCGGCCGCGCATCGAGGGGTCGGCGGCCAGCGGCAGCAGCGCCTCGGGGCCGCCGGAGACGACGGCGGTGTCCGCGATGGCGCTCAGGGCGGCCTGCCCGGGGCGCGGCGCGCCGTTGCCCGCTGGTTCGTAGATCTCGACGGCGCGCTCGCGCGGGTAGAGGCCCTCGACCTGGAGCGGGGTGTGGTGGGCGATCCGGCCGCCGGTCACGACCGGTCCGAAGCCGGTGACCCGCTGGTAGCCCGACTGTTCCAGGGTCCGCTTCACGGTCTGGGTCGGGACGTAGCCGACCTGGTCGGGGTCGAGGTCGTTGCGGACGACGACGTAGTAGAGCCCGGCGCGGCTCAGGTAGTCCCCCAGGCCGGGGACGTCACTGCCGGTCATGAGCGCCTGCTCGACGGCGTCCATGGCGCGCCGGTTGCCGGGGGTGCCGAAGGGGACGTAGTCCCGCTCGGCCCAGCGGGAGTCGGCGAGCACGTCGAGGGGCTCGTCGATGGGGGAGCCCCAGGTGTAGAGGCCGTGCGCGGTGGCGGGGACGACGAGGGCACGGGAGTCGGGCGAGTACTTCTTCAGCCAGTCGGCGGTGGTCTGCCAGTACTTGGGGAGCTGCTGGAAGGAACCCGGGTTGAGGATCGATCCGTTCAGGTACGGCCAGGCGAGGCCCGGCAGGACCAGTACGGCGGCGACGAGGGGCGCGTAGCGGCGGCCGCGTACGGGACGGGCGCCGCGTGGCTGTGCCGCGATCCCGACGAGATGCGCGAGGCCGAACACGAGGGCCAGGGCGAGGCCCGTCTGGAACTTGTAGATGTTGCGGAAGGGGACCAGCCAACCGTTCAGCCAGTCCTGGACCACGCCGTGGAAGGGCGCGCCGAACGCGCCGCCGTACCCGGCGAGGGTGAGGAGCGCGACCGACAGCACGGTCAGGACCAGCCAGCGGCGCTCGGGCATGTCACGTCTGGCGAGCCCGGCGAGACCGAGTCCCGCCGCGAGCGTCGAGCAGACGATCACGATCACCGAGGCGGCGACGGTCCAGCCGGCCGGCAGCCAGGCCTCGCCGAAGTGGAGGTAGGCGACCCAGTTCCCGGCGCCGCGCAGGGACTCGGTGGCGGACATGGTGGCGGTCGTGGTCGCCGAGGTCTCCACGTACGGGAGGAAGTTCTCGCCGTAGACGCCGAGCAACAGCAGCGGGATCACCCACCAGGCCGTCGCCAGGATCACGCCCGGCACCCACCAGGTGATCAGTCTGCGCTGCCGGGGTCCGCGCGGACGGGAGAGGAGGTACAGCCCGACGGGGAGCAGCGAGGCCAGGGTCGCCGCCGCGTTCACACCGCCCATGAAGGGGACGACCAGCGCCGAGCGGAGGGCGGCGACGCGGGCGCTGTAGCGCTCGTCGGTGAGGGGGAGCAGGACCCAGGGGAGGAAGGCGCCGGGGAGCGCGGCGGCCGAGGTCGAGCCGACGACGGTCGTGAAGACCGGCCAGAGCGCGTAGGCGACGGCGGCGAGCAGCCGGGAGGAACCGTTCCCGATCCGCAGCCGTTCGGCCAGCCGCAGGGCGCCCCAGAAGGCGACGGACACGACGATCGACAGCCACAGCCGTTCCGCGAGCCACACCGGGAGGTGGATCAGCTTGCACAGGCCGTAGAACGGCAGCATCGGCCAGAGGTAACCCGCGTACTGGTCCTGGATGCCGCCGAAGCCGCCCCGGTCGTGCCACAACTGGCCCAGGTCGGACAGGAACTGCCACGGGTCGAGTGCGACACCGAGTTTGGTGTCGAACGTCATGCGTCCGGGGTGCACGGCCAGCAACAGCACGAACACCACGGCCCAGAACCCCAGCAGCCAGCGCCTGGACCGCGGCCCGTGCGGGGGGCCGGACGTGGTCGTCACGGGGCGGACGGCTGCCGGGGGAGGAGCCTGGACCGTGGTCGTCATGGTGGACACCGCCGGAGGATGAGGAGGAGGTTCCAGGTGGCGAACTCCCGCAGCCCCGGCGCCCTGGTGACGGCGGAGGCGAGGAGCGGCCAGTAGCGGGAGCGCGCCGAGACGACCGTGACGTCGTCGCGGGCGCGCACCTGCCGCAGGGTGGGGCCGATGTGCACGGCGAACAGGTTCTCGCCGAGGGTGTGCTTGGCGGGCTTTCCGGTACGGCGGTGATAGCGGGCCCGCGCCCGCTCCGCGCCGAGGTAGTGCCAGGGCGCCCACTCGTGACCGCCCCATGGGGAGAGCCAGTTGGTGAACGAGACGTAGATCAGCCCGTCGGGCCGGGTGACACGCACCAGTTCGCTCAGGAACGTCTGTGGATCGGCCACGTGCTCGAGGACGTTGGAGGAGAAGGTGACGTCGGCGACGCCGTCCGCGAGCGGCAGCAGATAACCGTCCGCGACGACCGCCGAGTCGGGGGGATTCACCCCCAACTCCCGTACGTCCGGCTCGAAGAGATACGCGTGCGCGCCGCGCCGCCGGAACTCCGCGGTGAAGTACCCGCCGCCGCCCCCGACGTCCACGACGGTACGTCCCTCGACGCCGCCGTACGCCTCGACCTGGTCGGCGGCGTCTCGGGCCAGCAACGAGTAGCAGCCCTCGGGATCTTCCTGCTCGCGCAGAAAGGCCCGGAAGAGTGCGAACGAACGCCGGAAGGAGGGGTCCTTCCATACGGGGGGCGCGTCTTCGGCGGGTGCTCGCCGGGGTATCTCGGGGTCGCCGTCCATGGACGTCACCTCCGCCAGGTGGTGGCCGCCTCCGTGGCCACCGCCCTGAACTGGCGGACCGTGTTGTTCCAGCGGAACTGGGCCGCGCGGTCGCGGGCGGACTTGCCCATGAGGGTGCGGCGGTGGGTGGACAGGGCGAGGGTGCACCAGGCCGCCGCGAAGGAGGACTCACCGCGGGCCAGTACACCCGTCTCGCCGTCGACCACGGAGTCGCGCAGACCGGGCACGTCGAAGGCGATCGCCGGGGTCTCGCGCACGGCCGCCTCCGTGACCACCAGGCCCCAGCCCTCCACGGCGGAGGGGTGCAGCAGCAGCCACGCCGCGCACAGCAGCCGGTGCTTCTCGGCCTCCGTGACATGGCCGGCGAACTCCACACCGGGGCCCGCCAGTTGCTGGAGTCTCTCCCGCTCGGGACCGTCGCCGACGATCACCAGGCGGCCCCCGGTGACCGGACGGACCCGCTCCCACAGCCGCAGCAGCAGATCGATCCGCTTGTACTCGACCAGCCGTCCCATCGCCAGGAACAGCGGCTCCGGCGAGCGCTCGGCGAGCGGCCCCGGCTCCTCGACCCCGTTGTGCACGACCCGGATGCGCTCCCGCTCCACCCCGATCGCACGCAGCGCGTGGGCCGTCGACGGCGAGACGGCGACCAGCAGATTGCGGCGCTGTGCGCCCGCCAGTGCCCAGTGTTCGAGTCTTCGGCCGATCCGCGCGGCCGGCGCCAGCGGTCCGCCGAACCGCATCCGCCACAGGTCCGTGTGGACGTGGTTGACCAGGCACAGGGTGGGGCCGTGATGCCAGAGCGGGGCCAGGTAGGGCATGCCGTTGCAGACCTCGACCAGCAGATCGCAGTCGCCGACCTGACGGTGGAAGGCGGAGCGGGCGCGCAGGAAGTGGCCCAGGTCGCCGCCCGCCGAGACGACCCGGTAGTCGTGGTAGGCCGCGGGCCCGCCGCACACCAGGGTGACCTGGTGGCCGAGCGAGGTCAGTCCCTCGGCGAGCCGGTCGACGAGGATCTCGGAACCGCCCGCGGACCGGTTGCCGAGGTCTCGATGGGCGAGGAAGACGATACGGCGCGGCTGTGGGGGAAGCGCCGGGAGGGACTGCGTGTCGCGCGGGACCGCGGCGCGCAGCGGGGAGGGCACGTGCTGGGGCATGGGTGCTCCAACTCGTCTCAGGGTGCGGAACTCAGCGTGGGGGATGTGGGTACCGGCTGTAACGGGAATGCGGGCGGGCTGTGCTCGGGTGGGGGTGGATAGTTTTCGCCCGGCGCTGGGAAGCTGCTACTCACCGAGGTGACAAATTCCGGGCTTTGTGGAGCTGACAGGGCATCACATCGTGAGTGCTGAAGGGGAGTTACCGGGCGAACCGGGATCCCGTCGCCCTCGTACCACCAAAACGCCCCCCACGGCGGCGAGAACGAACCCGATCACACCGGCACCAATGGGCAACGTCTCGCCCAGTAGGCGCAGTTGACCGCTCTCCTTCTTCGCCTGCTTCACCTGGTCCTTCTGGGTGGCCGTGGTGAAGGCCAGCTTGTCGGCGTCCAGGAGGAGCGTCGAGTCGTACGTGGAACCGGGCGCGCGCAGCGTCCTGCGCGGGCCGACCTGGGCGTAGAGCACCCGGCCGGTGCGCTGGTCGACGACCAGCTCGATGCCGTGGTTGGAGTACCACTCCTCGGCCAGCACCTGGGGGCGACCCGGCAGGTCGACGATGCTGCCCGGCACCAGCCGGGTGCCGATCTTCGTCGGGGGGACCGTGCCGGTGAAGCGGTAACCCGTGTAGCCCTGGACCTTCTTGGTGCCCCGGTAGGCCAGGGTGACGGGTGCGCCGAGGGAGTTGTCCCACCAGCGGTACGCGTGTTTCCGCACGTCGAAGGGGAACTTGAGGTAGGCGTCGCCCGCGAAGCGCGGGTTCTCCTGGCAGCAGTGCACCGGCTGGTTGGTCTTCCGGTCGGTGACCCAGCGGTTCGGGAAGAACTCCAGCGCGTCGTACGGGTCGGCCGCGGGCAGCGACTTGTCCGTGTCGACCGTCGTCGTCACGTCCCAGACGGCGCGCCCGCTGTGCTCGCTGTCGGCGACATCGCCTCTGACCTGCTGGGTGACGGTGATCCGCTTGTCGAACAGGGTCTGGACCTGTGCGGTGTCGAAGTAGGCGCCCGTGCCGGTGTAGACGGCGGTCGTGTCGATGTCGACGGGGTTCACGGCGGCCCGCGGTTCCACGTACCACGCGAGCATCGGGGCCAGCACGAGCAGAAAGGTGCCGAGACCGAGCAGGACCAGTGCGAAGGGTGAGGGTTTCCGGCGCATCCGGGCACTCCAGGGGCGTGAGGAGGCTCGACGCACGAGTGACCACGAGTGACCACGGGTGATAAGGGTGATACGGGTGATACGGGTGATGCAGGTGGAACGCGGCGATACGGGTGCGTCGACACCAGGAGGGAAAGTGCACGTGCGGTATGGGCCGGGAACCGTACGGGCACCCTTGACGGAGTGTCAATGCATTGTCGAGACTGAGGACTTGCCGGACGGGACCGGCGTGGCGGGCTGCGCGGATCACGGGAACGGGTGGGGACGACCTCCGACAGAGAGGCTCACCCTGCGATGTCCAGACTGCTCGCCGCCGTACTCACCGTCGCGGCCGCCGCCGCGCTCGCCGTGGGTGCCGCGCTCGGCGTCGTCGCGCTGCTCGACGCGACCCCCGACCAGCCGAACACCCCACTGATCACATACGAACATGCCGACCAGGAGCACTGACCGTGCCCAGCCGCAGGGGCGCGCCGGTATCGAGAGGGGACGCGAGTCTCCCCTGCTCGGACGAGGCCGAGAGCGTGGGGGAGCGCGCGGGCCCCGACGAACCCGACCGACCCGGCGAAGGACCCGCTGAGCACGGCCACCCTCCCGGCACCGGTGGTAGCGCCCCGGAGGCGGACGCGGAAGCGCAGGCCGGCCACGGAGCCGTCGGCGTGCGCTCGGCCTGGCACGACGTGCCTCGCCCTCAGGTGCGGCGGTTCGCGGCGATCGCCCTGGCCGAGGCGCCGGATCTCGCCGAGGAGATCCTCCGGGAGATCCGCCGCGAGTACCCGAACCTGCCCCTCGTCGTCGACGACTCCGGTGAGCCGATGGCCCTCGTCGGCATCCGCCGGGCCATCGAGGTCTTCGTGCAGCACCTGGGGACGGCGGAGGGCCGGCCCCGCGTCCACCCCGAGGTCTTCCAGGAGTTCGGCCGCGGCGAGGGACTGCACGGGCGCAGCCTCGACTCGCTTCAGGCGATCTACCGGCTGGGCGTCCGCCTCGCCTGGCGCCGGTTCGCGGAGATCGGGCAGCGGGTCGAGATCCCGCCGCCGGCGATGTACGAGCTCGTCGACGCGGGATACGAGTACCTGGACGGTCTGGTGGATCAATCCGTACGGGGTTACGCCGAGGCCGCCGCCCGGCAGGCGGGGGAGCGCCTGCGTCTCCAGCGCCGTCTGATGGAGCTGCTGCTCGCCGAGCACCACCGGGGCGATCCCGCCGAGGCGCTCGTCGAGCGGGCCGCGCGGATCGGCTGGCCACTGCCGGACAAAGTCGCCGTCGGGGTGTTGCTGCGGCCGGCCCGGGAGGCCGTGGCGCCCGCCGTGGGGCAGGGGGTGCTGCTCGACATGGAGTACGAGCAGCCGCGGATGGTCGTGCCCGAGCCGGACGCCGCCGGGCGCCCGGAACTGCTGCACCGGGCGCTGACCGGGTGGTCCGGGGCGATCGGGCCGCCGGTGCCGCTCGCCGACGCGGCGAAGTCGCTGCGCTGGGCGGATGCGGCGGTACGGCTGATGGAGCGGCGGCTGCTGCCCGGCGGGGAGGTGCTCCACTGCACCGAGCACACCGAGGCCCTGGTGCTCCTCCAGCCCGAGGAGCTGATCGACGATCTCGCCCTGCGCTGCCTCGCGCCGCTCGGGCACTGCGGGCCGACGCACGGACGGCGTCTCGCGGAGACGCTGCTGGCGTGGCTGGAGACGCGCGGGGGCGCGCCGGAGGTTGCCGCGCGGCTCGGTGTCCACCCCCAGACCGTCCGCTACCGCCTCCGTCAGATCAGGGAGCTGTGGGGTGACGAGATCGACGACCCGGACCGGCGGTTCGAGCTGGAGCTGGTACTGCGGGCGCAACGCCTCAGGGGTGAACTCGGGGACCCGCGCCCCCGCCGCTGACCTCCCGCCTCCTTCCCCACCCCCGCCTCCGTCACCCACCTCACCCCCGACACCTCACCCCCGACGTCTCACCCCCGACACCTCGCCGTTGCCCACCCATTGCCCGCCCAAGAGCACTATGAGTAGCCTACGTTCGTCATGCCGATCGGCTGTTGAAATTTCGAACACAGGAGAGGGGGCCGGTCGTGGGACGCCTGGTGCCTGCCGTGACCCGAGCTCTCGACATACTCGAGCTCTTTCTCGACGGGGACGGGACGCTCTCCGCCCCCGACATCGTGCGCAAGCTCCAGCTGCCGCGCACGACGGTGCACGAGCTGGTCACCACGCTCGCCGCCCGTGCGTACATCGTGCAGGTGCCCGGCCAGCCGGGACGCTACCGCCTCGGGGTGCGCCCGTACCAGCTCGGGAGCCGGTACGCCGAGCAGCTGGACCTCGCCGCCGAGGGCCAGCAGGTCGCCCGTTCCGTCGCCGAGACCTGCGACGAGACCGTCCACGTGGCGATCCTGGAGGGCACCGACGTCATCTACATCGCGAAGGTCGACTCCACGCACGCCGTGCGCATGGTGTCCGCGGCGGGCCGGCGCCTGCCCGCCCACTGCACCTCCGTCGGCAAGATGCTGCTCGCCTCGCTCCCCGACGCCGAGCTGACCTCCCGCATCCCGGACAACGCGGACCTGGTCGCGATGACGTCGAACAGCATCACCGAGCCGGGCGCCCTGCGCGAGGCCCTCGCCGAGATCCGCCGCCGCGGCGTCGCCGTGGAGAACCGTGAGTCGAACCCGGACGTCAGCTGTGTCGCCGCTCCGGTGCGCGACCGCACGGGCCAGGTCGTCGCCGCGCTCTCCATCTCCGTACCGATGATCCGCTGGAGCGACGAGCGCCGTGTCGAGCTGGAGCAGCTCGCCGCGAAGGGCGCCGTCGATCTGTCCGAGCGGCTCGGCCACCGGAGCGTGGGGGGATGACGGGGGCGGCAGGGGTGACGGGGAACACGGCCTTCGATGTCGCGGTGCGCGCCGAGGCGGCCCTCGGGGAGGGTCCGACCTGGGATCCGGACGCGCGGCGGCTGATCTGGGTGGACATCCTCGGCTCCCGGGTCCACACGTACGACCCCGTCTCCGGGCGCCGCACGGTCATGGTCACCGAGCAGCACGTGGGCGCCGCCAAGCCCCGCGCGGGCGGCGGCCTGGTCGTCAACCTCCGGGACGGCGTGGCGACGTACGGCCCCGAGGGCTTCCGGTGGCTGCACCGCGACCCCGTCCCCGGCCGCCGCGCGAACGACGCCGCGGTCGCCCCCGACGGCTCGCTGCTCTTCGGCACCATGCGCTACGACGAGGCCCCGGGCGGCGGCACCCTGTCCCGGATCACCGCCGACGGCACGGTCACCGCGGTCCTCGACGACGTCGCCGTCAGCAACGGCACGGGCTGGAGCCCGGACGGCCGGCTGATGTACTACATCGACTCACCGACCCGCCGTGTCGACGTCTTCGACGTGGGTGACGGTCAACTGCCTGTCAACAGGCGTCCGTTGACGGTGATCGAAGAAGGCGCGGGGTGGCCCGACGGGCTCACCGTCGACGCCGACGGTTGCGTCTGGGTGGCCCTCTGGGACGGTGGAGCGGTCCGCCGCTACACGCCGGACGGCGAGCTGGACCGGGTCGTGGAACTCCCCGTTCCGCGTCCCACCGCCTGTGGCTTCGGCGGCGCGGACCTGACCGACCTGTACATCACCACGGCACGTACGGGTCTGGAGGCGCCGCATCCGCTCTCCGGCTCGGTGCTCGTCGTCCCCGGCGCGGGGAAGGGCCTGCCGCAGCCGCCGTTCGCCGGCTGACGGTTTTCCTCTCGCAGGTCCCCGTCTTTCCTCTCGCAGGTCCCCGTCCGGTCATCGACTACTGGGCGGGGGCCTTCGATTTTTGCGCAAACCATTGACGAGAAAGCGCTTCCTATCTACGGTCCCGTTCGAAGTTACGAGCGATCACCGAAATTTCGAACAAAGAATCTCGAACAGTGAGGGCAGGGCATGGGACGACCTGACCTGAACGACGGGTATCCGAACCGTGGGAACCTGAACCGCAGGAACGTTTTGGCTGCGCTCGGCGGCCTGACCGTCGCCGGCAGCCTGGGCTTCGCCGCCCTCGGCACCGGCGCGGACGCGCTCGCCTCCAGCGCGCGCACCCGGGTCCGCTACTGGAACCTCTTCCAGGGCGGCGACGGCACCAACCAGGTCGCGATGGTGGATGCCTTCCGCAAGGAGCATCAGGACATCGCGGTCAAGGACTCCACCCTGACGTGGGGCGGCCCCTACTACACCAAGCTCGCCATGGCCGCGGCCGGCAACCGCGCACCGGACCTCGCCGTCATGCACCAGGGCCGCGTCCCCGGGTTCGCGCCGGGCCGCCTCCTGGACCCCTGGGACATCGACCTCCTGGCCAAGTACGGCGTGCGGGAGGCCGACTTCAACCCCGTGCTGTGGAAGCGCGGCATCGTCGGCGGCAAGCTCTACGCCCTGCCCCTCGACATCCACGTCCAGCTCTGCTTCTACCGCAAGGACGTGTGCAAGAAGGCGGGCCTGCTCGACGCCGACGGGCGGCTGCCGTCCGCCGGCTCCACCGACGAGTGGTTCGCCCTCCTCAAGGCGGCCAAGAAGCAACTGAGGAACGGGCAGCAGACCCTCGGCCTGCACGCCAACGACCAGAACTTCGCCTGGTGGTTCTTCGTCGCCTTCTACCAGCAACTCGGCGGCGGCTACTTCAACGACGACCAGACCGACGTCACCTTCGACACCGACAAGGCCACCGAGGTCCTGGAGTTCTTCCGCAAGCACGTGACCGACGGTTACGTCACCGTCGGAGAGGCCGACGGCGAGGCCTTCCTCGCCGGGTCGCCGTTCACCTGGGAGGGCAACTGGTCGGTGCCGTACTTCAACGGCGAGAAGCTCGACTTCGGCGCCCAGCCGCTGCCCCCGGTGTTCGGGAGACCGGCCACCCACGCCGAGTCGCACTCCTTCATCCTGCCCCACCAGTCCGGCCGCGGCGGCGCCGCCGACGAGGGCGCCTACCAGCTAGCCGCCTACATGGTCACCCACGCCACCACCTGGGCCATCGGCGGCCACGTCCCCGCCTATCTGCCCACCTTCAAGGACCCCGCCTACCTCAAGCTCAGCCCGCAGAGCGAGTACTCCAGGCCCGCCATGGAACACCCCGCCACCGAACCGCACATCTGGTTCGCCGGCTCCACCGGTGTCCTCGCGCAGCGCGTCGGCCCGGTCGTCGCCTCCTCCAACCTCGGCTCCACGAAGCCGGCCGCGGCGGCCCGCCGTATGAAGTCCGTCCTGGAGCAACTGCTCGCCATGAAGAACCCCATGGACGGCAGGACGGCCGCCCAGGAGCTGAAGGGAGCCGGCGCATGAGCAGCGCCACGAGCACGGTCGCCGCCACCACCCCGCGCCCCCGTGCGACCACCGCCGCCGACTCCGCCCGCCTGCGCTGGAGCCGCCGCTTCCAGCACGGCGGCTGGTTCGTCGCCCCGTTCTTCGTCCTGTACGGGCTCTTCGTGCTGCTGCCGGTCGTCCGCGGCCTCTACCTCAGCTTCACCGACGCCAACATCTCCGGCGACCACACCAACTTCGTCGGCCTCGCCAACTACCGCGAGGCCCTCAAGGACGACCTGGTGTGGAACTCGCTGTGGCACAGCGTCCAGTTCACCCTGTACGTCGTCCCGTGCATCGTCGTCGTGGCCCTGTTGATGGCGCTGATCGCCCACCACACCGTGCACTTCAAGTGGCTGTGGCGGCTGTGCTTCTTCGCGCCGTTCCTGCTGCCCTCGGCCGTCATCGGCAACCTGTGGTGGTGGCTGTTCCAGCCCACCAACGGCATGGTCAACCACGTCCTCGGCCTCACCACGCCCTGGCTCACCCAGAAGTCCACGGCCCTGCTCGCCGTCGTCGTCGCGACCCTGTGGTGGACGGTCGGGTTCTCCTTCCTGCTCTTCCTCGCCGCTTTGCAGAACATCCCCCAGCACCTCTACGAGGCGGCCGAGCTGGACGGAGCGAACGCCTTCCAGCGCATGCTGCACATCACCGTGCCGAACCTGCGCAACATCACCGGCCTCGTCATCGCGCTGCAGATCCTCGCCTCGCTGCAGGTCTTCGACCAGGCTGTGGTCATGTACCAGTTCGGCCCGGGGCCGGAGGAATCGACCCGCACCTTCGTCCAGTACACCCTCGAACAGGGCTTCACCAGCTACCGCGTGGGCTACGCCTCCGCGATCTCCTTCGTCCTGTTCCTCATCATCGCGGCCGTCGCCCTCGGGCGGATGTGGCTGCTCCGCAGCCGAGAGGAGGGCATCTCCCGATGACCACGCCGTCTCCCACCCTCCGCAAACCCCGCAGCACCTGGACGCCCGCGCAGATCGCCCTGACGGTCGTCGCCCTCGCCCTGTCCGTGATCTGGATGGCGCCGCTGGCGTGGGCCCTGTCCACGTCGCTCAAGACCCCGGCCGAATCGGTGGCCTCGCCGCACTGGATCCCCGAGCACTTCACCCTCGACTCCTGGCAGAAGGTCTTCGCGGCCGGCAACATCCCCAACTGGTTCGTGAACTCGCTGGTCGTGTCGGTCTGCGTCACCTTCATCGTGCTGCTGGTCGCCTCCCTCGCCGGATACGGCTTCGCCCGCACCGAGTTCCGCGGCAAGTCCGTCCTGATGGCCGTGACGATGGCGGGCCTGATGTTCTCCCCGGCGATCCTCGGGGTCCCGCTCTTCACCACCGTGCAGTCGCTCGGCATGGTCGACACCTACTGGGGCATGATCCTGCCGCAGTGCGCCCCCGCCGCGATGGTCTACATCCTCTACAAGTTCTTCCAGTCGCTGCCCCGCGAACTGGAGGAGGCCGCGTTCATCGACGGCGCGGGCCGCTGGCGGATCTTCTTCACCCTCGTCCTGCCGCTCTCGAAGCCCTCGCTGTCGGCCGTCGGGATCTTCACCTTCATCGCCTCGTGGAACAACTTCCTCTGGCCGTACATGGTGACCAACAACCCCGACCTGATGACCATGCCGAACGGCATCGCCACCGTGCAGAACGCCTTCGGCATCGTCTGGCCGCAGCTCATGGCGGGCGGTCTGATCGCGGGACTCCCGCTGATCGTCGTGTTCGTCTTCTTCCAGAGCCAGATCGTGCGGGGCGTGGCCCACACGGGTCTGGCCGGCCAGTAACAGCCATGAGGAGAGTGTGAGTTGAAGCGCTTCAGACTCGCCGCGCTGCTCGCCGCGGCCACCATCGCCCTGCTCCCGGCCACCGCGTCGGCCGACGTCACCTACCCCGACCCCCTCCCCCTCACCGGCCAGCAGATCATCCACGACCCCACGGTCACCCACCTCAAGAACGGCCGCTACGTCGCCTACTCCACCGGCGGCGTCATCGGAGCCCGCCTCTCCACCGACCTCCACCACTGGGACGACGCGGGCAACGCCTTCACCACGCCCCCGGCCTGGTGGTACGACTACAACTCCACCGCCGACCCCTGGGCCCCCGACCTCTCCTACCGCGACGGCCGCTACTGGCTCTACTACGCGGTCTCCTCCTGGGGCACCAACCACTCGGCGATCGGCGTGGCCACGTCGAAGACGGGCATGCCCGGCACCTGGACCGACCACGGAGCCGCCTTCACCTCGGCGACCACCGACGCCTGGAACGCCATCGACCCCGCGGTGATCCGGGCCGACGGCAAGCTGTGGATGGCGTTCGGCTCGTACTGGACGGGCATCCGCATGGTCGAACTGGACCCGAGCACCGGCAAGGCGCTGCCCGAAGCCACGGTCCACCACCTGGCGACCCGCCCGGACGCCCCGTACGCGGTAGAGGGCCCGTACATCGTCCAACACGGCCGCTACTACTACCTCTTCGCCTCCTACGACGCGTGCTGCGCGGGCGTGAACTCGACGTACAAGATCCGGGTCGGCAGATCGGCATCGGTGACGGGCCCCTACGTGGACAGCACGGGCAAGCCGCTGCTGGAGGGCGGCGGCGACCTGTTGCTCGCCGGCCACGGCCGCTTCGTAGGCCCGGGCGGCGAGTCGGTCTTCAAGGACAAGGGGCGAGACGTCTTGGCGTACCACTACTACGACGCAGAGGACTCGGGTACGCCCAAGCTGGGGCTCAACACCCTGAACTGGAACCCAAACGGCTGGCCAAGCTTGCGCTAGGGGCGCGGGGCCGTGACATTGTGCGGCTCCGCCGCGTGGGCGCGACCAGCCACAACAGACCCGCACGCGCCCACAAAACACAAGCCACCCCCCACCAATGGCACACTCGAAAGGAAAGCATGCGTACCGCCCGTTTCGCCCTGGACCCCGCCTTCACCATCGGCGAGGTCAACCCCCGCCTCTTCGGCTCCTTCGTCGAACACCTCGGCCGCTGCGTCTACACCGGCATCCACGAACCCGGCCACCCCTCCGCAGACGCCGAAGGCCTCCGCACGGACGTCCTGGAACTGGTCCGCGAACTGGGCGTCACCACCATCCGCTACCCCGGCGGGAACTTCGTCTCCGCCTACAACTGGGAGGACTCGGTGGGCCCGGTCGAGGAGCGGCCCCGCCGCCTCGACCTGGCCTGGCGCTCGACCGAGTCGAACCGTTTCGGCCTGTCGGAGTACATCGCGTTCCTGCGGAAGCTCGGCCCGCAGGCCGAGCCGATGATGGCGGTCAACCTCGGCACGCGTGGGGTCGCCGAGGCCCTGGAGCTCCAGGAGTACGCCAACCACCCCGGCGGGACGGCCCGTTCGGACCTGCGGGTGGCGCACGGCGACAAGGAGCCGTTCGGTATCGGTCTGTGGTGTCTGGGCAACGAGATGGACGGGCCCTGGCAGACCGGCCACAAGACGGCCGAGGAGTACGGCCGGCTGGCCGCCGAGACCGCCCGCGCGATGCGCCAGATCGAGCCGGACCTCGAACTCGTCGCGTGCGGATCCTCGGGACAGGACATGGAGACGTTCGCCGCGTGGGAGGCGACCGTGCTGGCCGAGACGTACGACCTCGTCGACTACATCTCCCTGCACGCCTACTACGAGGAGACCGACGGCGACCGCGACTCCTTCCTCGCCTCCGCCGTCGACACCGAGTCCTTCATCGAGAACGTGGTGGCGACCTGCGACCACGTGGGTGCCCGGCTGAAGTCGAAGAAGAAGATCAACCTCTCCTTCGACGAGTGGAACGTCTGGTACCAGAGCCGCCCGAACCCGCATCCGGTCGAGGACTGGCAGGAGGCCCCCCGCATCCTGGAGGACGTCTACACCGTCACCGACGCGGTCGTCTTCGGCTCCCTGCTCATCGCGCTGCTGCGGCACGCGGACCGGGTGACCGTCGCCTGCCTCGCCCAGCTCGTCAACGTCATCGCCCCGATCATGACGGAACCCGGCGGCCCCGCCTGGCGCCAGACCACGTTCTACCCCTTCTCACAGGCGGCGAAGTACGGGCGCGGAGAGGTCCTCGACGTCCGCGCGGTGTCGCCGACCTACGAGACGAAGAAGTACGGCGAGGTCGACCTGCTGCACGCCACCGCCGTACGCGCCGACGACGGCTCGGTCACCGTCTTCGCGGTCAACCGCAGCCAGACCGAGCCCCTGCCGCTCGAAGTCGCCCTGAACCGCCTGGGACTGACGACGGTCGTCGAGCACACCGCGATCGCCGACGCCGACCCCGACGCCCGCAACACCCTGGACGACCAGGAACGGGTCACCCCGCACCCCGTCCAGGGCGCCACCCTCCAGGACGACGGCACCCTGACCACCGTCCTGGAACCCCTCTCCTGGAACATGATCCGGCTCAGCTAGCGGACGTGTGCGCGACCGGGGGAGTCCACCAAGGTCACCGGTACTCCGCCGGCCGCGCTGCCCAGCAGCGTCAGCTTCACCTCGCCCGGACCGGCCGGGGTGGTGCCGTCGGACAGTACGGCGAGGGCCAGGGTGTTGGCGCCCCGGGTGCGCAGGACGCCGTTGGGCAGGACGAAGGTGTGCTGGGGGCCGACGTCGTTGATGTACTGGCCCATGTTCCAGCCGTTCAGGAAGATCTGGACGCGGTAGGCGCGGGTGGGGTCGTCGGTGAGGGTGAGCCCGATCGAGGCGTCCACGCCCTGGTCGACCGCCAGCCGGAACCCGGTGCGGTACCAGACGACTCCCTGCCCGCGCGCCGCCCGCGGGAAGTCCACGACCTTCCAGCCGCTGTCGGCGAACTCCGGCAGATGCCAGCCCTGCCGTTCCCCGTACAGCCCGCCGTGGTTGAGCGGCCCCCGCACCGGGTCGGGCGCCGCCTCGCCCTGGATCCGCCAGGTGACGGCCGGGCTCGCCCCGGCGAACGTCACCGCCGTGAGGCCCCGCGCGACCTTGTGCGTGTCCTTCGCCGCGCCGTCCATGTCGTGCTGCATCCGGCGTACGAGGACGGAGAGGACGTGTGGCCCGTTCGCGTACCGCACGGGAAACGTGGCCGTGGCCGACCAAGTCCCCTTTCGTACCGTCGACTTGTCAGGCACCGGCATCCGGTGCGTGCCCAGCGGCCTCCCGTCCAGCCACGCCATCAGCATCCCCTGCGTGCCCGTGACGTACGAGAGGGACACCGACCCGGCGGCGCCGCCCGCGGCCCGGGTGTTCTCGAAGTGTCCCCGGTACCAGACGTCTCCGTAGTGGAAGCCGTAGTCGTCGGCGAAGAGGACGGGCTGCCCGGCCGGTACGGGGGTGGTGCTGTACGAGGAGGTCCTGTTCGCGACCTTCCACGCCGAGTCGTCGAACGCGGCGGCCGACTCGGGGTTCTCGGCGTGGAAGCGCCAGTCGCCCAGCTCGGGAAGGTGGACGGCGGCGACCCCCGGCAGCCGCTGCTCGGCCCGCAGACTCCCGGAAGTGGTCGCCCGGGCCTTCAACGTGCGCCGGTTCCACGCCACTTGACTCATCCCGCGCGGCCCCCACACCTCCAGATCGGCCGCCTCGACCGTGTCCCCGGTGAGATGGACGGTCGTACCGCGCAGGGCCGCGGTGCGCAGGAGCGCCGGGCCGTGGACGAGCACGGGCCCCGACGGGGTGTCGTACCGCCACAGTCGTACGGAGGTCTCGTCGTCGGCCAGCAGGAGGAGGAGGGGAGCCCCGGTGCCGCCGCCCTCCACCAGAACCCTTGTCAGGCCGCCGAGTTCGGCATCGATCCGCAGCGCGCCGGACGCGTACGTGTGGTCGGCCTTCCCCTCCAGCACGGTGACCGTGGGCTCGCTCGCGCACTCGACGGCCGTCCGCGTCGACTCGCCCTTCCGGCCCGTGAACACGGCGATGTCCTGCCGCCCGGCGGTGAGCCACAGCATCGGCTGGGCGCTGGAGTACCGCAACGTCCGCCGCCCGAGCGGGAGACCGGTGGCGAGCAGCCGGGCGTCGAGGCCGGGGACGGGTACCGGAACGCTCACCCCGGCGAGGGGGACGGCGGCGAGGACGTCGTCGGTCCGGTCGTTGCGCAGGATGTGGAAGTGCGCCTTGGTGTCCGGGTTGACCAGGTGGTACGCCGTGATCCCGGCGTCCGCCCCCGCCGCGCCGCCGCTCGCGCCGACCTCGATGTCGGCCGCCCGGTCCAGCTTGGCGAGTTCGGGCACGGAGTGCAGGAGCTGCCCGAGCTGGTGCATCGGGACCAGCTTCGGGGTGGGCCTGCGGGCCTCGTCGAGGGCGGCCCCGTAGTCGTACGAGGTGTAGACGACCGGCGCGGGCAGCCAGCCCCAGGAGGTCCCCCCGAACGTCATGTAGACGTTGTGGACCTTGATGCCGTTGGCGAGGTTGGTGAGGTAGAAGCGCCGCTCGTACGCCGCGTCACGCGTCCGCGCCGACTCCGCGTACCCCTTGCCGTCGAACTCCACCCCGCCCCACGGGTCGAACCAGCCGCCCCCGAACTCGGCCAGCAGCCCCGGGGTGTCGGGACTCGCCGTCGAGCCGCCCTTCGTACCGCCGATGCCGTAGTAGCCCCAGTCGGGCGGCGGCGCGAAGGGGGAGGGATACCCGTCGAAGCCGTACAGGTAGCGGCCTGTCTCCCCGCCCGTGTCGAACGTTCCCGGGGCCCAGTACCCGTTGCGCCCCTTGTCGTTGTGGAAGAGCGGCACGTCGATACCGTCGGCGCGGACCTTGGCGTAGAGGTGGGCCATGTAGTCGCGCCCGCGGGGGCTGGTGACGTTGTTCGCGTACTCGTTCTCGAGCTGGTAGAGGACGATCGTGCCGCCGCCGTGGGTGTAGAGGTGCCGGGCCGCGATCCGGTTCACGGCGGTCAGCCACTCGTCGACGTACGACAGATAGGTCGGGTCGGAGGTGCGGGCGGTGCCCCGGGTGGCGGTCAGCCAGCCGGGGAAGCCGCCCGCGTCGACCTCGGCGTTGATGTACGGGCCGGGCCGCAGGATCACGTACAGGCCGGTCTCGGCGGCCGTGCGCAGGAACAGGTCGAGGTCGCGGACGCCGGTGAAGTCGTAGTGTCCGGGCGCGGGGGAGTGGTAGTTCCAGGAGACGTAGACGCTGATGGTGTTGTACCCGTGGGCGCGCAGCTTCTCCAGGACGTCCCGCCAGAGGGAGGGGCTCGGCAGCCGGAAGGGGTGGACCTCGCCGGACCACAGGACGACCCGGCGTCCGTCGACCAGCATCGAGTACTTGTCGAAGCCCACCGTGTGGCGGGTGCCGTCGGCGGCGGGCGGCCCCGGCGCTGGGCCGGTGGGGGCGGTCGTGTGGGCGAAGGCGCCGTCGCACCCGCCGAGCGAGAGGCCGAGCGCGGTGGTGCCGACGAGTGCGCTGAAGGTACGTCTGCTCAACACCATGCGGGGCCTTTCGAGGACAGCGATGGGGGTCCCCCCTGTTCGAGCGAAGCCGAGAACTTGGGGGAGGGTGCGGCCATTGTCCACAGGGAGACGATCGCCTGCGCACAGGACATCCCACACATTCCAGGAGGGGATCCTCGCAGATCCGCGGCGGCCTGAAGAACGGCCGGGCAGGTGGGTCAGGAGGGCTTGACCGAGGACAGGGCGGTGACCGTCACCTTGTCGTCGCACTCGGCGATGACACCGTCCGTCAGCGCGACCTGGTGCGCTCCGGCACCCGGGACACCCATCACCAGGGTCGGATAGCCGGCGGGTGTGGCTCCGGACTTGCAGTAGCCGTCGGCCTCACCCTGGACCTGCACGAACGTCAGCTTCGTCCACGCCTTCCCGCCCGGCGCGATCTTCACCGTGGACGCGGCCCCGGTCGTGGTCACCTTGAGGGGACGGTTCTTCTGCGGGGAACCGTTGCCCGCCCCCGCCACGGTCGGATACCCCCGGACGGTGCACGCCTTGCCGGACACGTTGGTGAACTCGACGACCGTCGCGCCGGTCCCGGTACCGTCCGGCCGCACCGCGGCCTGGCGCATGGAGGCGTTGAGATCCGACACTCCGCAGGCCTTCGTCCCGGTGGACGCGGCCGGCTTGACCGGAGCGCCGGGCGGCGAAGAGCCCGCGCCCGCCGGGCTCCCGCCCGGCTGACACGCGGTCATGAGCAGGGTGGCCGCCGACGCGGTCACCAGCGCGGTCGCGACCCTGCGGACACCGATTCCGTACATGAAGTCCCCCGAAGTGGTTCAGGCGCCGGTCTCTCACCGACACTCGTCGCTTCAGAGCGCGTCATCGGTTTCCGGGGTTCACCTGCTGGGCTGTCTGTGACATGACGGTGACACAGCGGGTCTTACCGTGCATTTCGGGACGATCAAATGAGCGGTGCGTGGGGAGCCGCCCACCCGTTCGGAGACGGCTGGGGAGCCGCCCACAGGAGGTCGCGGGTCAGTTCGAGCACGCTCGGTGTGCCGGTCAGGCTCATCGCCTCGATGAGTTCGTCGGTGAGGTCGTCGATCAGGCGGGTCACGCCGGCGGCGCCGCGGACGGTCAGAGCCCACAGGACGGGCCGGCCGACGAACACGGCGCGGGCGCCGAGGGCGAGGGCGGCGAGGATGTGGGTGCCGCGGCGCAGTCCGCCGTCCACGTAGACCTCGGCACCGGAGCCCGCCACCGCGTC
Organism: Streptomyces sp. NBC_01450; assembly: GCF_036227505.1. Lineage (NCBI taxonomy): Bacteria > Bacillati > Actinomycetota > Actinomycetes > Kitasatosporales > Streptomycetaceae > Streptomyces > Streptomyces sp. NBC_01450. Next base: position 7,670,538 of record NZ_CP109480.1, read on the forward strand.
GACGACCTCCGGCAGGGCCCAGGCGGTGGGTACCAGCCCGTCCAGGTGCCGCCCGCCGTGGTTCGAGACGATGAGGCCCGACGCCCCCGCCGCCACCAGTTCCCGCGCGTCGTCGCCGCGCAGTACACCTTTGACGACGATGGGCAGACCGCCGGACCGCTCGCGCAGCCAGCCGATGACGTCGGGGGTCAGATCGGGCGCGTGCTCGGCGGCCTCGGGCGAGGGGACGCCGGTGACGTTGCCGTACAGGTCCTCCGGCCCCACGAAGTCACCGACGTGCGCGCCACGCTTGCCCCGTGACCCGATGACCGGCGTGTCGGCGGTCAGTACGACCGCCCGCGCCCCGGCGGCGAGGGCCCGTTCCAGTGTTTCGATGGTCAGGACGGGGTCCCGGGCCACGTACACCTGAACCCACCACGGCGCCCGGCTCGGCACCAGGTCGGCGAACGGCACCGCGGTGTTCGAGGTCACCGCCAGCAGCGATCCCGCCGCCGCGACGCCCCGCGCGGTGGCGGCCTCCCCGTCGGGGTGGGCCTTGCGCTGCAAGGTGCTGGGCGCGACGAGTACGGGCGTACGAACGGGGGTGCCCAGTACGGTCGTCGAGGCGTCGCAGGTCGAGACGTCCCGCAACAGTCTTGCCCGGTAACGGAACTGGTCCCAGACCGTGGTCGCCTCCGCGACGCTCATGCCGCGACCGGAGCCGCGCCGGAAGTGCGCGTAGACGTCCTCCGGCAGCACCTCGGCGGCGCGCTCCTGGAGACCGTCCATCCAGCGACCGATGTCTGTCACCTGACATCCCTTCGTCGTACGGTACGACGAAGCAAGGGTGCCCCAGGCAGCCGCCTCGGCGGTCTAATTCGCTCGACACCGTACGGGTGGGGCGGCGATGCTGCACCCTTATGACGCGAACCGACACGCCTCCCGCCTGGGACGAGCGCACACAGCTGACCACCTTCCTCGACTACGCCCGCGCCACCGCCCGCGCCAAGTGCGAGGGGGTCTCCCCGGAGCACGCGCGCGAGGCCCCACTGCCCGGATCCCCCCTGATGACGCTGTGCGGGGTGATCAGCCATCTGCGCTGGGTCGAGCACTACTGGTTCGAGGTGGTGTTCCTCGGCGAGGAGGACTCGGGGCCGATCGCGGCCGCGACCGAGGAGGATCCCGATCCCGAGATGCGGATCGCCGTCGACGTTCCGCTGCCCCAACTCCTGGACGAGTACGAGGAGCAGAGTGCCCGCCACCGTCTCCTCGTCGCCGGCCACGACCTGGACACCACGGCCAAGCGCCCGATCCGCGACGGCCGCCACGTCGACCTGCGCTGGATCCTCCTCCACCTGATCGAGGAGACCGCCCGTCACAACGGGCACGTGGACATCGTCCGGGAACTCGTCGACGGCGTGACGGGGTACTGAACTCATGAGCGAAACAAGTGGGCTGAACCCCACCATCCGAACCCTCACCTTCGACTGCACGGGTGACCCGTACGATCTCGGGCTGTTCTGGAGCGAGCTGCTCGGCCGCCCGCTGGACGACGACGACAAGCCGGGCGACCCGGAGGCGCTGCTGCGCGACCCGTCGGGTGGCCCGACGCTGCTCTTCGTGCGCGTCCCCGAGGGCAAGTCGGCCAAGAACCGCATCCACTTCGACCTCCAGCCGCAGGGTCGGACCCGCGCCCAGGAGGTCGCCCGCGCCCTCTCCCTCGGCGCTCGCCAGATCGCCGACCACACCCGTCCGGACGGCGGCGGCTGGGTCACCCTCGCCGACCCCGAGGGGAACGAATTCTGCGTGGAGCGCGGGGAGTTGGGCTAGGGCCTGTCCGGCGGATCATGCCGCAGACGCGGGGCTTGGCACGCCCATCTGCGGCGTTGTCGTCACTCGCCGACGCTCCGCGTCGACTCCCTCCTCCGCCTTGCAGCTGCACGCACCAAGCCCCGCTCACCAGCGTCGATGAGGCGCCGCCTGTTTCCTGCGACTTGATCCGCCGGACAGGCCCTAGCCGGCGCTCAGCGCCGCGCGTGCGTCACCCCGTTCAACGGCACGCGCCGCGCTTCCACCGCCCGCCGCGCGATGCGCCACCCCTCGGCACGCCGCACCACGACGTCCTCGTACGACACCGATCCGCACCGGCCGTCCGCCATGACCGCCAGCCCTTTGGACCGCACCCGCGCGCGGCCGTCACCAAGGTCGTCGGTGATGACGATGTTGGTGACGTGATGGGCGACGGCGTTCGCGGCGCCGAGCGCGAGGGCCGCGTCCTGGATCGCCTCTATCCCGACCAACTCGCCCTGCCCGAACGCGGACACGTCGTAGACGACGTCCTCGGTGAACAGTTCCGTCAGTTCGTCGAGGCGTCCGTCGTCGAAGAAGTGGCCGTGCAGGGAGATCAACTCGGCGATGGCCAGGCGGTCTTCGGTGGAGAGTGTCATGGCGGGCCCTTCCGGATACTTCCGTGCAGCCGGTCGGGGCCCACGGGTTACGTTCTTGGGTGCTTGGACCGCTTCGCGGTGTGGCAGGCGTGTCGGGGGCCGTGCTGGGGTGAGATCTGGCCGACCAGTTCCCGGAAGCAGATCAGGGCGGTGATGGGCGGGATTCCGACGACCACCATCGCCAGCAGGGAACGCGGAGACTGACCGACGCAGAGGGCCACCGCGGTGGCGGAGGCGATCAGCATCACGGCCCAGGACCGCCGCGCGCTCCGGTGCTGAACGGTCGCCCGCAGGATGGACAGACCCGCCACGAGCCACGGTCCGTACACCATCAGCGGCCACCATCGTGCCAACTTCGCCGAAACCACCAGCAAAGAAATACCGCGCAGTTGGTTGTATGAATAAGAGACGGACCATCCCAACATCATCACCGCGGATACAATGATCATTACGACCAGGAAAACAACCGTGATGATCCTGTGTTTAGCGGCAATGGCCTGAAAGCCTGGCCTGGGCCTGCGCCGGTTGATCGTGCGGCGCGGCATCGCATGGCTGTGCGGCGGCCCCGGAACGGTGGGCGCCGCGCTCGACGTCGTGTACAGCATCTGCGCCAGCTCTTCGTCCGGATCCCACGCGTCCGGCGCGATCGTGGGCTCGGAGACGTGCCAGAAGTGTTGCGTGCCGAGCTGGTCAACACCGTTGAGGTGCGGGTTCAGCGGATCGTAGGGGGTGGCTCGCGGATCGAGCTGAATGTCGCGGAGGGTCGGATCGTCCTGAGTCCAGTCCATGCTGTCTGCGGCTCCTTCGCGCCCCGGCTCAGAGGGATCCGTCTGCGGTGTGTCCGTCCCACGCGGCCCGGAGGTATTCGGTCTCCATGCGGTTCATGGCCTTGAGGAACTCCTCGAGCAGGTCCGCGCAGTGCTCCAGCCGTGTCCTCCCGTCGACGGTGTCGAGCCAGTCGTTTGCGTGCATATCTTTTGGAGTCACGTCTGAATAACGAGCACCATAGGGTGTAAGGCATTCGGGCATTCAGGGGAATGTGCGTCCATAGATCCACAGATCAATTGAGATGATCGTGCTGTTATCGATGAGGGCCCCGCCGGACTTCCGGCGGGGCCGTCGTGCGAGGTCAGCTGGTTTCCACGCCGAGCGTCAGCGTGCCCGTGTAGCCCGATGACGTCGTGCTGCCCAGGGCCGTCAGCGTGAGGAGGCCGGACGCGGCGCCTCCGTCGTCGTAGATCGAGTCCTGGGCGAGGGTGGTGCGGGTGACCGTGTTCGTGGAGTACGGGGAGAGCTTGGCCACCGCCGCCGTGATCGTTTCGTTGATGAAGAGCTGGCCGGTGTGGATCTCACGGCCGCCGGTGAAGCTGCCGTCCGAGGTGAGCGTGACTCCTGTGTGCACCTTGACGTGGATGTGGACGCAGCGACCCCGGTACCAGCCGGGGTAGATGGTCGTCAGGTGCGCCACCCCGTCGGTGCCGGACAGCACGCCGCCCCGCAGGAACGTGCCGTCGTCCGGTTCGCTGTGGCCGTTGTTGCCGACGAAGCCGGAGTACTCGCCCAGCGCGTCGCTGTGCCAGATCTCCACGAGGGCGCCGGAGAGCGGGGCGCAGGTGTCGTCGTCGACGACGGTGAGCGCGAGTTTGAGCGGGATTCCGGCCTTGCCTTCGGTGACATCGGCGCGGACCAGGGCGCCGTCCAGGTAGTAGGGGCCTTCGGTCAGCTCCTTCGTGAGGGTGCAGACGGCCGCCGCGGCGACGGGGGTCGCGTCCGCCGTGTCGGTTGTGGGGGCTTCAGGTGCTGCGGCGCCCACGGCCAGCGCTGCGGCCGTGGCTCCCGTGGCGATCAGTACGGTGCGACGCCCGAGTGGGGTTTCTGAAGTGTCTGTCATGAACACGGCACCGTAGAAACGGTTGCTGTCGGTCAGCTGTCAGTACGGCAAAGTGACGGCCCGTCAAGTTCCTTGTGAGACAGGCGGGCGACGGCGGCCGGCACCGCCAGCGCCACGGCCACGAGCAACGGGTGACCGACCAGCCACGTCTGTACGCCCTCGAACGGATCGGACGACGTCAGCGTCGCGCGCTCCAGCATCCAGGAGGTGGCGAAGAGGAGGCCCACCACGGCCAGGCCGACGCGGAACGCCGGATACACGGCCGTACGGGCCAGCACGAGAAGTGAGGGCATCAGTAGAGCCACGACCAACAGTTGGGTCAGCTCGATCCCCAGGTTGAAGCCCAGGAGAGTGGTGACCAGAGAGCCTCGGCCGAGGCCCAGGTCGTCGATGAGCGAGGCGAACGCCAGCCCGTGGACCAGGCCGAAGCCCGACGCGATGAGCACCTCGCCGCGCGCCACCAGCGGCCGTATCGCATGCGCCGCCGACACCGCGATCGAGAACGCGATCAGCGTCTCCACCGGACGGGACGGCACGTCGACCAGCCCGGTCGCCGCCAGCGCCAGGGTGAGCGAGTGGCCCACGGCGAAGGCCGAGACCACGTGCACCACCCGGACGACGCTCCGGCGCGACGACGGGGCGGCGGCCGTGCGCCAGCCGCCGCCCGCCGCCACCAGCGGGGCCGGGACCAGCAGCATGAGGAGGAACAGGAGGTGGTCGGCGCCCTCGCCGACGTGCTTCATGCCGAGGCCCGCCGTGGTCGCGAAGCCGCGGAGCCATGAGCCCTCGCCCGCGGGGACTTCGAGGGTCTTGGTGTCGAAGTCGAAGATCCCGAGCGTTTCGGCGTCGTCGGTCTTCAGGATGCCGCGGTCGAAGTCGTGGCGGACGGTGACGATGACGTTGTGGGTGAGGAGCTCCTCGACGATGACGTCGTAGCGCAGACGGAAGTCGGTGACGTCGTCGCCGTGCGGCGGGCGGATGGTGAGGGGGTAGACGAGGTGCGGGGACGCGTCGATCGTGCGGACCCTCGCCGCACCCAGCGCGACCGTCCAGGGTGCTCCGCCCGTGGCTTCGGTGCCGGTCGCGCTGATGTGCGCGGCCGTGTAGTCGGCCAGGAACGCCCGGTCGGCGCCCAGGACGCTGTCCGGGGTCAGATCGCGGTGCACGGCGATCGCCAGGCGGTCGATGGGCAGCTGCACCTCCCCCTCGACCCGGTCCTCGCCGATGTCGAGGAGGACGGCCGAGGTGCTCATCGGGTGGGCGCCGGCCGGCGACGCGAGGCCGCCGGCCAGCAGGAACACCGTGAGCAGGAGCAGAGGGAGGAGACGGCGGCGCACGGCGGGGGACTCCGTCATTTCCAGCCGTAGTCGGCCGTCTCGTCCCGGAAGATCGTGTGCTGGTGGACCCCGTCGGTCGAGGCGCCGGGCTGGTTGGAGAACTCGACCCAGGCGGACGGGCCGTCGAGGCGCACATACGTCTGGTTGTTGTCGAGGGTCGTGCCACCGCTCCAGCCGATGTACGTCTTGTCGTACTGCGAGACGTACTTGGCGAGAAGACGCCCCGCGGCCTTCTCGTCCAGGTCGTCGACCCAGGCCTTCAGCATCGCGGTGACCTTGGCCCGCTGCTTCTTGGTGAGGCTGGAGACGAGCACGCCCTCGGGCTGCGCGGGGAACGGGCCGTCATGGCCGGGACCCAGATACAGGTCGTCGAAGCTCCCGTCGATCTCGGCCGCCGTCAGCTCGTCCGCGGTGAGCGACTGGATGGCGCCGATGGTGGCGGTCCGCTTGTCCTCCAGCGGGGCGTAGAACATGTCCTCCCAGTCGAACTGCATCGGCTCGACCGCCGTCAGCGTGGGCGAGATGCTGACGTTCTTCCCGGCGTAGGTGAGGTTGTACGCCGCGTGGTGGCCGCCGTACTGGACCGTGAACTCCCCGGTCCTGCTGGGCTTGCCGAAGAAGGAGATGTAGTACCACTGCGAGCCGAAGTTGGCGCCGCCCCCGCCCGGGGGACGCCCGCCGCCTCCGGTCGGTGTGGCGGTCGGTGTGCCGGTCGGCGGGGTGGGCGTGCGGGGAGGCAACGAGGCGAGATAGTCGTCCGCCTTGCGGATCTCCACGAGCTCCTCGTAGCCCTTCTTGCTGAGCGCGGCCTCCATGACCTTCAGGGCGGCCGCCTGCTGCTCGTCGGTCAGGTCGCCCAGCTTGAGGCCGTTGCGTGCGACGACGGGGGTCGGGAAGTTCGACCAGCCGGTCTTCTTCGCCGCGTCGTCGAAGTCGTAGAGGGCCGTGTCCTTCTGCTCGTCGGAGAGCGTGGCGAGGAAGGCGTTGGCGGCGGCCACGACCTGGGCGGTGTTCGCGCCGCCGGCTCCGTGCCGGGCCGCCGAGGCCGGGATCGGCGCCTTCGCCGCCAACTCGGCCGTGGGGGATGCCGAGTTGAGGGCCGTGCAGCCGGTGGCGGCGAGGGCGGCGCACACGGCGAGCACCAGGGCGCGGCGCGTGCGTCGGACAGTGACGGTCGACATGGGGGGACTCCCGTGGGGGGCGGTCAGAAGCTCCCATCGTGGGTGTGTGATCTCAGACCCCGGTGGGAGGAAGTCCGGAGGGAGGTAAGAGCTGCGGCGCGAGGGAGGCCGAGAAACGACGGTCGCACATGGGGCCGTGGGTCATCATGTGGGCGTGGTGAACCGAGTCCTCGTCGTCGACGACGATCGCGCCGTCCGTGAATCCCTCGCACGGGCACTGGAGTTGGAGGGCTACGACGTCGTCACGGTCGCCGACGGAGTGGAGGCCCTGACCCGGGCCCGCCGCGACACCTTCAGCGCGCTGGTGGTCGACGTGATGATGCCGTACGTCGACGGAGTGGGCGTCTGCCGAGTACTGCGCGCCGACGGCGACCGCACCCCGGTACTGATGCTCACCGCGCGGGCCGGAACCCCGGACCGGATCACCGGCCTCGACGCGGGCGCCGACGACTACCTCCCCAAGCCCTTCGAGATACCCGAACTCCTCGCCCGATTACGGGCGTTGCGACGCCGTGGCGATCTGGCACCGGACGCCGCCGAGCCACCGCCCCGGGCCGTCGAGGTACTGCGGATCGCCGCACTGCGGCTCGCCCCGGCCGCCCGCCGCGCCTGGTGGGGGGAGGCCGAACTACGGCTGTCCAAGACCGAGTTCGACCTGCTGGAGCTCCTGGTGCGCGACGAGGGGCTGGTGCTGGACCACGCGACGGTCTACGGGCGGGTCTGGGGGCCCGACGCCGGTGTGGACGCCAAGAACCTGGCCAGTTACGTCGGTTACGTGCGGCGCAAGCTCGCCGACGCCGGCGCGCCCGACCTCATCCACACCGTACGGGGCGTGGGCTACGCGGTACGGCGTCCATGAGCCTGCGCTCGCGGTTCGCGCTCGCCTTCGCCGCCGTCGGCGCGGTGGTGGCGGTACTGGTCGGCATGCTCAGCTACGGCGCCGCCGCCGACCGCGTCACCGCCGAGACCGACCGGACCCTGCGCTCGGCCATGACAGCCCTCGTCCGTGACCAGGACCGCGCGGTCGCCCTCTCCGAGGCGGTCACCGAGGGCCCCGACCTCTTCCCCGGGCCCGACCGGCCCGGACCGGGGGACGAGGAGGAGCGACAGATCGTCATGCAGGCCGTGGCACCCGACGGCACCCCCACCCACCTCGGCGGCCCCACCGTGAAGCTGCCGGTCTCCGACACCGCCCGCGCCCTCGCCGCCTCCGGCGCGCAGGGGGAGTCGTACACCACCGAGGTCAAGGCCGACCACGCCACGCACCGCCTGCTCACCACCGCCCTCGGCGGCGACCGGGGAGCCCTCCAGGTGGCCGTGCAGGTCGACCAGACGCACTACGTCCTCGTCGGCATGGCCAGGGAGATCGCCGGGGCCGGTCTCCTGGTCGCACTCGCCGCGGCCGTCGCGGGACGACTCCTCGCGGGGCGCATCACCCGGCGGCTCGTACGGCTGACGGCAGCCGCCGAGGACGTCAGTCTCGACGGACGGATCACGTACGACGGTCCGGCGGGCGGACGGGACGAGGTCGGCCGCCTCTCCGCGTCCTTCGGTCGGATGGTCGCCCGGCTCGCCGCCGCCCGTGACGCCCAGGACCGGCTGGTCCAGGACGCCGCCCACGAGCTGCGCACCCCGCTGACCAGCCTGCGCACCAACGCGGGGGTGTTGCGCCGCGCCGCCGAACTCTCCCCGGACGCCCGCGAACGGCTCCTCGACGACGTCGAGGGCGAGACGCGTGAACTCGGCCACCTCGTCGACGAACTCGTCGAACTCGCCCTCGTACGCGGCCGCGACGAGCCCGAGGAGCCCGTGGAACTGGCCGAGGTGGCCCGCCGCGCCGCGCGGCGCGTGCACCGGCGTACCCGGCGCCTCGTCCACATCGACGCCGACGGCAGCGTCGTCCAGGGCCGCCCCCAGGGTCTTGAACGCGCGGTGGGCAACCTGCTGGAGAACGCCGCCAAGTTCGACCCCGACGAACGCGAGCCCATCGAGGTACGGATCCGCGAGGGCGTGGTCACCGTGTCCGACCGCGGTCCCGGCATCGCCGCGGAGGCCGCCGGGCGGGTCTTCGACCGGTTCTACCGGGCCGAGACCGCCCGCGCCCTGCCAGGTTCCGGACTCGGCCTCGCCATCGTCCGGGACGTCGCCGAGACCCACGGCGGCACGGTGTTCGCGGGCACGCGGTTGGGGGGTGGGGCCGCGGTCGGGTTCACGGTCAGCGGCGCGCGCCTGCGGCGTACGTGAGGAAGTCGGCCCAGGTGGTGGGGGAGAGGGTGAGGTGGGGGCCGTCCGTGTTCTTGGAGTCGCGGACGTGGATGGTTTGGGGGCAGGTGGCGACCTCGACGCAGTCGCCGGAAGCGCTGCTGCTGTAGCTCGACTTGTGCCAGGAGAGGGCGACCTCGACGCAGTCGCCGTCGCCGCTGCTGCTGTAGCTGCTCTTGAACCAGGCCAGTTCGGACGTGCTCATAGCGCTCCTCGCATCCGCTCCAGCAGGCTCACGGAGTCGTGAAGGGTGAGAGCCTGCGAACGCATCCTGGCATATCGCCGCTGGAGGACGCTGATCTCTTTTGGGTCGGAGAAGAACAGGCCGCCGCGCTGCCCCTCGTTGTACGCGTACCACTTGTTGTCGGGGGTCTCCAACTGTTGCAGAGGGCCCGCCATCCCGGCGTGCGACTCCCGCACCAACGGCATGATCTGGACCTCGACGTTCCGTAGTGTGGCGATCTCCAGTACATGGTCGATGAGCTCGCGCGTGACCTCGACTCCGCCTGTGCGCCGCAGGAACAAGTGCTCTTCGAGGATGAAGCTGAACGCGGTGTTCGGCCGCTCCCGCAACAGTCGTTGACGCTCGGCCCGCGCTGCCCACTGGGCCTCGATCTGCTCGTCGTCCAGGGATGGCAATCGATCGGTGAACAACTGCCGCGCGTACGCCTCCGTCTGCAACAGACCTGGAATCAACCGGCACTCATAGGTATAGAGGGTGATCGCCGTCGTCTCCAGCCTCGCCCACTGTCGAAACCACGCCGCCAACCCCGGCTGGCGAGCCAGATGCCCCGCCGCCTTCCGTAACGCCCCAGTGTTGCCCAGCACCTCCTCCGCCCGTTCCACGAACGTCGGATCCGGCATCCTGCGCCCCAACTCCACGGACGCCACCGTGTGTTTGGAGAACCGCACTCGTTCCCCGAACTCCTCCCGGCTCAGCCCCGCGTGCTCCCGCAGGGCCTGTACGACCGCTCCGAACGTCCGCAGACTGTCCGACGACTCGGGTTCTCCACCCGTCCCCACCGCACCATCGACCACCATGGGTCACCTCCCGCACCCCATGGTCACGCCCAGTGACCAGTACTGTCCAGTCCGTTACCGCGTACGCTCGCGCAGCGTACGCGGCGCGGACCTGGTGAAGCGGGCGTGGTCACCGCCAGATTGGGCGCATGACCGCACCATCCACCCCGCAACACCCGGTTACCGTACGTGTGTTCACCCAGCGGCTCAGCGCCACCCCGCGCGGCGCCCGCCTCGCACGTCACCTCGCCCTGAACCAGCTGCACGCCTGGGGCATCCCGCACGGTACGGACGCCTCCGACGCCGTCGCCCTGATCGTCGCCGAGCTCGCCGCCAACGCGGTCACCCACGGGCGGGTGCCGGGGCGGGACTTCGAGCTGCGGCTGTCCCTCGTCACGGGCGGCGTCCGCGTCGAGGTCACCGACACGCGCAGTGGGCCGCGCCCGCCGGGACCGGGTGTCGTACCGCCCCTGCGTCCCCTCGACGAAGGCGGGCGGGGGCTCGTGCTCGTCGAGGCGGTCGCCGACCGTTGGGAAGTGCTGGACCGGGAGCCGCCCGGCAAGACCGTCCGCGCCGAGGTCGATCTACCCGGGTGGCTGTCCCTGCTCAGGAGGCCGAGCGGGTCGCCCGAGCAGGGCCCCGCGGCCCGGACCTGATCCGAACGACAGGCCCTAGGGCCTGTCGTTCGGATCAAGTCGCAGGAAACAGGCGGCGCCTCACCGCGTCTGCGGCATGATCCGCCGGACAGGCCCTAGCCCACCTGGTTGTACATCGCGCCCGCCGCCGGCCAGCCCGTGGGCTGGGGTGCGGGTGCCGGTTCCGGCTCGGTGCGGCCCCGTACCTGGGCGGCGGTCAGGCCCCGGTTGCGCAGACCCGGCATGCCGGTCTGGCCCAGCCCCGCGGCCGGGGCGGGGGACATGGCGGGCATCGCCGGGGGCTGGGGTGGCGGCTGCATCGACCGTGCCTGCGCCTGGGCCGCCGGTGACGGGGCCTGGGCGACGGCGGGGATCGGCGCCTGCTGTCGTTGTGCCTGAGCCTGGGCCTGTGCGGTCTGGGCCATCTGGGCCATCTGCGCCATCTGAGCGACCGGGGACATCTGAGCGACCGGGGACATCTGCGGCGTCTGCGGCATCATCTGGGCGGCCGGCTGCATCTGGGCCACCCCGGGCATCTGGGCGACGCCGGGCATCTGCGCGACCGCCGGCATGGGCTGCTGCTGCGGGGCAGGCGCGGGCATCCGTGCCGCGGGCTGCTGCTGGGGCGGCATCATCGCGGCGGCCGGGGCGGGGGCCAGGCCCGGCATACCGGTGGGGGCCTGCGCCGGGGCCGGGCCCGGCCAGGTCTGGGCGGGCGGCAGGCTCGGCATCGCGGCGGCCTGCGCGGCCAGCGGCATGCCGACACCGTTCGTCTCGCTGATCAGACGGTCCACCGCCGCCGTACCCGAGCTGTAGCTGGTCCCTGTGCCCAGCTCGGGTACGGCGGCTCCCCTCCTGGATCCGTAGAGCACCTGTTCCATTCCGGACACCAGGCGACGCACGTCCGTCTCGGGGCGCACCACGAGTCTCAGGAAGCGACTGGACGAGCCGATCTTGTTGCCGCACTCACGGACCAGGATCCGGTGTTCGCTCAGCAGCCGGTCGCGGACGACGGTGCCCTCGGCGCCCACGGGAAGCCGTACGAAGAGGAAGTTGCCCTGCGAGGGGTAGACCGTCAGGCCGGGGAGCGCCGAGAGCTGGCGGGCCATGTCGAGGCGGTCGCGGCGCACCATGTGCAGGCTCTCCATGTACTCCTGCCCGTGCTCCTTGAGCATGAACACCACGGTCTCGGCGAAGGAGTTGAGGTTCCACTTGGGCAGCATGGAGCGGACCTTGCCGGCGAGCGCGGGGTTGGCCACGAGGTAGCCGAAGCGGATGCCGTGGAGGCCGAAGTTCTTGCCGAGGCTGCGCAGGACGATGACGTTGGGCCGCAGGACGGCCTCTTCCACGACGCTCGGGTCGCTCTCGGCGTCGGCGAACTCCAGGAACGACTCGTCGATGACGATCAGGTCCAGGTCCTGGAGCTGATCCATGAAGTTGACCAGCGCGCGGCGGGTGAGGAAGCCGCCGTCGGGGTTGTTCGGGTTGCAGATGACGGCGACACGGGTGCCGCGGGCGCGGATGAACTCGATGTACTGGGCCGGGTCCAGAGCGAAGCCGTTGGACTCCATGAGCGGGAACATGTCGACCCGCTTGCCGGTCTCCATGGGCTGGTCGGTCCAGCGGCCGAAGGTGGGGACGGGGATGGCGAGGGACTCGCGTACGAGCAGGTGGTCGATCCAGGTGATCAGCTCGGTGGAGCCGTTGCCCATCGCGACGCAGCTCGGCGGGAGTTGGAGCAGCGCGCACAGCTCGGCCGTGATCGTGTCGGCGCTGCTCGGGTAGTACGTGATGATCTCGCGCAGCCGCCCGGCCAGTTCGTCGAACATGCCGGGGGTGGGGAAGTACGGGTTGCACGGGATGCAGAAGTCGATCGGGCCGACTCCATCGCTCTCGCGGGCCAGCGCAGCCATCGAGGGGCTGTGCGCCGCAGTACCGCGGAACAGCGAGGCGACGTTGTCGGCCATGGAACCTCCGGTCTCTGGGTGGCCCGCGCGGGGGAGCACGGGCCGCCCTCTCATACGGATGCGGAGGGGGCGCTGTTCAACTCGTGAGGATTGAGTAAGGGTCGACTTTTCCCGGCAACCAAAAGGGCCCCGGTGGCGTCACCCACCGAGGCCCCGATGTCATGCGGAAGTCAGACGGACGTCACGCGCTGAACGAGTGGACCGTCGTCGTGCGGTAGGTCTGCCCAGGTCGCAGCACCGTCGAGGGGAACGACGGGTGGTTCGGCGAGTCCGGGAAGTGCTGGGTCTCCAGGCACATGCCGTCGCCCTGCCGGTAGGTGTGACCGGAGGGGCCGACCAGGGTGCCGTCCAGGAAGTTGCCCGAGTAGAACTGCACGCCCGGCTGGTCCGTCGCGATCTTCAGGGTGCGGCCGGACTTCGGGTCGCGCAGGGTCGCGATGTGCTCGGGGCGGGCGGTGACGCCCTTGTCGAGGACCCAGTTGTGGTCGAAGCCCTTGGCGGTGACCAGTTGGGGGTGGCCGACGCGGATGTCCCGGCCGATCGGCTTGGCCTTGCGGAAGTCGAAGGGGGTGCCCGCGACCTTGGCCAGCTCACCGGTGGGGATCAGCCCCGAGTCGGTGGGCGTGAAGCGGCCCGCGGCCAGGTGGAGCTCGTGGTCGTAGATGCCGCCGCTGCCCTCACCGGCGAGGTTGTAGTACGTGTGGTTGGTGAGGTTGACGACCGTGGCCTTGTCGGTGGTGGCCTGGTAGTCGATGCGCCAGTCGCCGTGCTTGGTGAGGGTGTACGTCACCTTCACCTTGAGCGTGCCCGGGTAGCCCATCTCGCCGTCGACGCTGGTGTAGTGGAGGTGCAGGCCGACGTCGGAGCCCGAGGTGAAGCCCTCGATGTCCCACACCTTGGTGTTGAAGCCCTTGGCGCCGCCGTGCAGGCTGTTCACGCCGTCGTTGACGGAGAGCTGGTAGGCCTTGCCGTCCAGGGTGAACTTTCCCTTGGCGATACGGTTGCCGTAGCGGCCGATCGTCGCCCCGAAGAACGTCGTCCCGGCGACGTACGAGGCGAGGTTGTCGTAGCCGAGGGAGACGTTGGCGTAGCGCCCGTGCCGGTCGGGGATCTCCAGGGACTGGACGATGCCGCCGTAGGAGATGACCTTCAGCCGCGTGCCGCCGTTCTCCAGCGACCAGCGGTAGACCTTGGTGCCGTCGGCGAGCTTGCCGAAGAGCTCCTTCACCGGCTTCCTGCCTCCCGTGCTCGCGTGGGCGGTGCCGACCGTGGCGGCGGTGAGACCCGTGGCCGCGGCCGCGGCGATGACCGTACGTCTGCTCGTTTCCATGTGCGGCTCCATTGGAAGAGGAAGGCCCCCACCGGAGTGGGGGCCTTGACGAGACTTACGAACCGACCTTGCGCTTGTTCCACACGTCGAAGCCGACCGCGGCCAGCAGTACCAGTCCCTTGATGACCTGCTGCCAGTCGGAGCCGATGCCGACGAGGTTCATACCGTTGTTCAGCACGCCCAGGACGAGACCACCGATGATCGCGCCGAGAACCGTGCCCACGCCGCCGCTCATCGACGCGCCGCCGATGAACGAGGCCGCGATCGCCTCGAGTTCGAAGTTCAGACCGGCCTTGGGCGAGGCCGCGTTGAAGCGGGCGGCGAAGACCAGACCCGCCAGGGCCGCGAGCATGCCCATGTTCAGGAAGAGCAGGAAGACGACCTTCTTGTCCTTCACACCCGACAGCTTGGCCGCCGGGAGGTTGCCGCCGATCGCGTAGACGTGCCGGCCGATGACCGAGTTGCGCATCAGGTAGCCGAAGCCGACGACCAGGACGCCGAGGATCAGCAGGACCACCGGAGCGCCCTTGTAGCTGGCGAGCAGCATGGTGACGGTGAGCACGGCGGCGACCAGCGCGACGATCTTGAGGTAGAAGAGGTTCGTCGGCAGGACGTCGAGCGAGAACTCCTGCTGCCGCTTGCGGTCGCGGACCTCCTGGAACACCACGAACACGATCAGACCGATGCCGAGCAGCAGGGTGAGGTTGTGGTAGTTGGTGTCGGGACCGACCTCGGGCAGGAAGCCGTTGGCGACCTTCTGCAGACCGTCCGGGAACGGGCCGATCGTCTGGCCCTTGAGGAAGATCTCGGTCAGACCGCGGAAGGTCAGCATGCCCGCCAGGGTCACGATGAACGACGGCATGCCGAGATACGCGATGAAGAACCCCTGCGCGGCGCCCGCGGCCGCGCCTATGGCCAGGCACAGCACCAGGGCGATCGGCCAGGAGATGTCGTGGTTGACCATCAGCACGGCGCCCATCGCGCCCACGAACGCCGTCAGCGAGCCGACCGACAGGTCGATGTGGCCCGCGATGATGACGAGCATCATGCCGATCGCGAGGATCAGGATGTAGCTGTTCTGCAGCACCAGGTTGGAGACGTTGCGCGGCAGCAGCAGGTCTCCGTCGGTCCATACGGCGAACAGCACCACGATCAGACCGAGGGCGAACAGCATGCCGTACTGCCGCATGTTGCGGCGCATGCCGTCCAGCATCAGCTGAAGCAGGCCCTCGCCCGTGGCCGAGCCGCTCTTGCCGGGCGGCGCCGGGGCCGGCGTCTTGGCGGTCACATCCGTGCTCATCGGGTTACCTCTTTGTCCTTCGTCATCTGGCGCATCAGCGATTCCTGCGAGGCCTCCGCCCGCGAGAACTCACCCGTCAGCCGTCCTGCGGCCATGGTGTAGATGCGGTCGCACATTCCGAGCAGCTCCGGGAGCTCGGAGGAGATGAAGACGACCGCCTTGCCCTCGGCCGCCAGCTTGTCGATGACCGTGTAGATCTCGAACTTGGCGCCCACGTCGATCCCGCGGGTCGGCTCGTCGAGGATCAGCACCTCGGGGCCCGCGAAGATCCACTTGCTGAGGACGACCTTCTGCTGGTTGCCGCCCGACAGCTTGCCCACCGGCTCGAAGACGGTCGGCGCCTTGATGTTCATGGACTTGCGGAAGCCCTCGGAGACCTGCCGCTCCTCGTGCTCGTCGACGATCCCGCGCTTGGCCACCTTGCCCAGGGCACTGAGCGTGATGTTGCGGTTGATGGTGTCGATGAGGTTGAGACCGTAGTGCTTGCGGTCCTCGGTGACGTACGCGATCCCGTGTCCGACCGCTTCGGACACGGTCTTCGTACGGATCTCCTTGCCGTCCTTGAGCACCGTGCCGCCCGCGTACCGGCCGTAGGTGCGTCCGAAGACGTTCATCGCCAGTTCGGTGCGTCCGGCGCCCATGAGCCCCGCGATGCCGACGATCTCGCCGCGCCGCACGGAGATCGACACGTCGTCGACCACCTTGCGCTGCTGGTCGATCGGGTGGAACACGGTCCAGTCACGGATCTCCAGGGCGGGCGCGGCGCCCTCCTCCGGCGTGTGCGGCGTCCGCTCCGGGAAGCGGTGTTCGAGGTCGCGGCCCACCATGCCGCTGATGATCCGGTCCTCGGTGGTCTCCGCGGCCTTCACGTCGAGTGTCTCGATGGTCCGGCCGTCGCGCAGGATGGTCACCGAGTCCGCGACCCGCTCGATCTCGTTCAGCTTGTGGGAGATGATGATCGAGGTGATGCCCTGCTTCTTCAACTCCAGGATGAGATCCAGGAGTTTGCCGCTGTCCTCGTCGTTCAGGGCGGCCGTCGGCTCATCCAGGATGAGCAGCTTCACCTGCTTCGACAGCGCCTTGGCGATCTCGACGAGCTGCTGCTTGCCCACGCCGATGTCGGCGACACGGGTCTGCGGGTTCTCGTCGAGCCCGACCCGCCGCAGCAGTTCGGTGGCGTGGCGCAGCGTCTCGGTCCAGCTGATGAGTCCGCGCGTGGCGTGCTCGTTGCCGAGGAAGATGTTCTCCGCGATGGAGAGGTAGGGAACCAGGGCCAGTTCCTGGTGGATGATCACGATGCCGTGGTGCTCACTGGCCCTGATGTCCTTGAACGAGCAGACCTCTCCCTCGAAGAGGATGTCCCCCTCGTACGATCCGTGCGGGTGGACGCCGGAGAGGACCTTCATCAAGGTCGACTTGCCGGCGCCGTTCTCCCCGCAGATGGCATGGACCTCGCCCTGCTGGACGGTCAGAGTGACGTCCGACAGCGCCTTGACGCCGGGAAAGGTCTTGACGATCGAGCGCATTTCCAGGACGGGTCCCGCCATGGTCGTGCCTTCCAATCACTAGAGGGTGGCGGTTACTTGAGGTCGCTGTCCTTGTAGTAGCCGGTGGCGACGAGTTCCTTCTCGTAGTTGGTCTTGTCGACGCTGACCGGCTGCAGCAGGTAGGCGGGGACGACCTTGGTGCCGTTGTCGTACGTCTTGTCGTCGTTGATCTCGGGCTTCTTGTTGTTGAGGGCCGCGTCGACCATGTCCGTGGCCACCTGCGCCAGCTTGCGGATGTCCTTGTAGACGGTCTGCGTCTGCTCACCCGAGATGATCGACTTCACCGAGGCCAGCTCGGCGTCCTGACCGGTGACGACCGGCAGCGGCTTGTTCTTGGAGCCGTAGTCGTCCGACTTCAGCGAGGAGAGGATGCCGATGGAGATGCCGTCGTAGGGCGAGAGCACCGCGTCGACCTTGGCGCTCTTGTACGACGAGGTCAGGATGTCGTCCATGCGCTTCTGAGCGGTGCCGCCGTCCCAGCGCAGGGTGGTGACCTGGTTCAGCGCGGTCTGGCCGGACTTGACGACGAGCTGCTTCTTGTCGATGTAGGGCTGCAGAGCCTTCATCGCGCCGCCGAAGAAGTACTTCGTGTTGTTGTCGTCGTTCGAGCCGGCGAAGAGCTCGATGTTGAACGGGCCCTTCTTGGAGCCGTCCGCGAGACCGAGCTTCTGCAGGATGTAGTTGCCCTGGAGCGTGCCGACCTTCTCGTTGTCGAAGGACGCGTAGTAGTCGACGTTCTTGGAGCCGAGGATCAGGCGGTCGTAGGAGATCACCGGGATCTTGGCGTCGGCAGCCTGCTGGAGCACGTTGTTCATCGACTTGTTGTCGATGGCCGCGATGATCAGGGCCTTCACGCCCTGCGTGATCATGTTCTCGATCTGCGAGACCTGCGTGTCCGGGTCGTCCTCGCCGTAGGCCAGCTTGGTCTTGTAGCCCTTCGCCTCAAGGTCCTTGACCACGTTCTTGCCGTCGGCGATCCAGCGCTCGGAGGACTTGGTCGGCATGGAGATGCCGATCGTGCCGCCCTTGGCGTCCTTGCTGTCGGAGTCCTTGCTGCCGCCGTCGCTGTTCTGGCCACAGGCGGTCAGGGTGAGGGCGAGAGAGGCCGCGCCGGCGATGGCGGTGAGGGCAGCTCTGCGGTTACGCATGATCATCATCCTTGATGTCTTGTCTTGGACCGGCTCGGCCTCGCGTTACGGGGATGCTCCGAGAGCGTTGCGAGGGAAAACCGAGTAGAGGTGTGTGGGATTGTGCGCGGCTGTGTCGGCTTGTGTGAAGAGGGTTTGTGCGAACGTTATGAGGGAGTGTCAAAGCGGGTAAGAGATCCGGGCATCCGTGAACCGAGCGCAGCCATGTCGCCGTCCGCTCCATGCCGTGCGAGCAGGTCCAGGGCGAGCCGGCCGCGCCGCACCCGCTCCTTCGCGGTGTTCAGCGTCAGGTCCCGCAAGTGGTGCCCGTACGGGTAGATTCCGGGGGCTTTGGACAGGCCGAACTTGAGGTACAGAGGCGCGCCGCGACGGATCAGCTCGGCGACCTCGTACATGCGCACGTAGCCGCCGAGATCGTCGGGAGCCTCGATGTACATGTCCATGGGAGCGGCCGAAACTCGCCGTATTTCTGTGAGGTGAGCAAGTGTCAGATCGCTCGGAACGTTGATGGAGTCCGCGCCGAGGTTCTCGTACACCGCGTACGAGGCCGGGTTGACCGGCCCCACCAGTGCCGAGAGCTTGAGGGTCGTGTCGGCCGGGATGATCCCGGCGGTGCGTGCCCGGTGCAGGGTCCACAACACGCCCTCGTCGGCGACGAGGAGACACTTTACGCCCAACTCCGTTGCCCTGACGGCGTCTTCGACGCAGCCGGCCACCGCGTCATGGCCACGGGCCCGCAGGCCCGCGCCGCGCGAGTCGGTCCGCACGGAGGCGCCGGTGTCCCAGGTGCCGCGCGGCCCGGTGAACAGACACAGCTCGATGTCGCGCTCACCGGTGGCCTCGACCATCTCGGTGATCTCGGCGTCGGTCAGCATCCAGACACCGCTGCCCTGGCTGATCCGGTGGATCGGTACGTCGAGCCGCGAGGACTCCTTGAGGACCACGGCCAGGGCCTCGGGCCCCTCCACGGAGGGAACCTCGGTGCGCCAGCGACCGCCCCCCGGGAAGGTGTGCGGCGAGGCGTCGGCGGGGGAGAGGGCGGGCGCGCCCAGGCCGAGCGCGGCGAGCGCCTGCTCGCCGGGTCGACGGGCTGCCGTAGGGGCGGCGTCGGTCACTGGCTGTCCTTCGCGTTCGAGGGTGGCGCGTACATATGTGGTGCGCGTACAGATATGTTCGATATTTCGGACAAGGTTCGTGACCTTGGGAGTGCGGGGCCCGGGTGGTACGCCGGTACGGAGCCGTCAGGTGACTCCGTACCGGCGTACGGCTCAGGGGGCGCGGAACTACGGCTTCAGCAGGACCTTTCCGACCTTGGGATCGCCGGACCCCACCAACTCGATCGCCTGCGGGAACTCGGCGAGCGGCAGCTCGTGCGTGACCAGCGGCAACGGGCTGAGCAGCCCGGCCCCGAAGACCCGCACGGTGTGCGCCCAGGCCGCCGGCGGCGCCCCGAACACGGTGTGCACCTCCAGCTGCCGTACGACGAGATCGGTGGGGTCGAGCCCCTCCGCACCCGGCGCCGGGATCCCCGTGAGGACCAGGCGTCCGCCGCGCCTCAGCAGGGAGGCAGCGGAGCGCGCGGCGGACGCGGACCCGGCGGTCTCGATGACGACATCGAAGTCGTCGGGCAGCTCCTGGTCCTTCGTACGGAAGTCGGTGGCGCCGAAGTCCTTCGACAGCGCCGCCCGGTCCGGCCGGGTCCCGACCACCAGCAGCTCCGCCGGGGAGTTCGCCTTCAGGAACTGGATCGCGAACATCCCGAGCGTGCCGGTCCCGACCACCGCGACCCGCTCACCGGGCTGGGCGTTCGCCTTCAGCGCGGCGGCCGCGATACAGGCGGCGGGCTCCAGGAGGGCCGCCGCCGTCAGGTCGGCGTCGTCCGGCAGTACGTGCAGCAGCCGGGCCGGGAGGGTCAGCGTGGTGGCCATCGCACCCGGCTGGGTGAACCCGGTCTCCTCGTACCCCGAGGTGCACAGCGTTGTCTCGCCCGCGTGGCAGCGGTCGCAGACCTGGCAGTTGCGGAAGCCCTCACCGACGACCTTGCGGCCGACGATCGACTCCGGCACCCCGGCCCCGACCGCCTCGACGGTCCCGGACCACTCGTGGCCGGGCGTGAGCGGATAACGGACGTACCCGTCGGGCCGGTTGCCCTGATAGACCTCGCGGTCGCTGCCGCAAATACCCACGGCGTGGACCCGGACCAGGGCCTCACCGGCACCCGGCCGCACCGGCTCGTGCTCGATCAGCCGGTGCTCGCCCGGCGCCTCGATGACGACCGCGGTGCTCACTGGGTCCCCTTGGGCTTGCGCTGTTCCCAGCCGTCGGCCCACAGGTCGAAGCGGGCCTGCTGCTGCGGGAACTCGGCCGCCGCGTCGACGTCCAGCTCCACGCCGAGACCCGGCTCGTGGGACAGCTCGAAGTAGCCGTCGACGACCTGCGGGGCACCCTTCACGACCTTCTTGATCTCCGCGTCCGCGAAGTCGTTGAAGTGCTCGAGGATCTTGAAGTTGGGGGAGGTGAAGCCGACCTGGAGTGAGGCGGCGGTGAGGACGGGACCGCCCACGTTGTGCGGCGCGACGAGGACGTAGTGCGCCTCGGCCGTGGCGGCCAGCTTCCGCGTCTCCCAGATGCCGCCGATGTGACCGACGTCGGGCTGGATGATGTCCACGGCCTGGCTCTCGAAGAGCTCGCGGAACTCGATGCGGTCGTGGATGCGCTCACCGGTGGCGACCGGGATGTCCACCTTGGCGGCGACCTTCTCCAGGGCCTTCAGGTTCTCCGGCGGGACCGGCTCCTCCAGCCACGCGGGCTTGAAGGGCGCGAGTTCGCGGGCGAGCCGGACGGCGGTGGAGGGGGAGAAGCGGCCGTGCATCTCCAGCATCAGCTCGGCCTCGGGGCCGATCGCGTCGCGCACGGCCTCGATCAGCGAGACGGAGTAGAGGGTGGCTTCGTGGTCGAGCTCGAAGTGCCCGGTCCCGAAGGGATCGATCTTCAGGGCCTTGTACCCGCGCGCCACGACCTCCTGGGCGGCCTTGTGGTAGGCCTCCGGAGTCCGCTCGGTCGTGTACCACCCATTGGCGTAGGCCTTGACCTTGTCGGTGACCTTGCCACCGAGCAGCTGCCACACGGGGACGCCGAGGGCCTTGCCCTTGATGTCCCAGCAGGCCATCTCGATGACCGCGATGCCGGACATCACGATCTCGCCGGCGCGCCCGTAGTCGCCGTACTTCATCCGTCGGACGAGGTCCTCGACAGCGAACGGGTCGGAACCGAGAATGTGATTGGCCTCCGCCTCTCGCAGATAGCCGATCAGTGCGTCGGTGTGGCCCAGCATGCGGGTCTCGCCGACTCCGGTCAGGCCCTCGTCGGTGTGCACCTGGACGTACGTCAGGTTGCGCCAGGGCGTCCCGACCACGTGTGTGCTGATTCCCGTGATGCGCACGGCAGTTGCCCCCTGTGCTCTTGCGGCTCTGTTCGAAATTTCGTCACACGTTCGAAATGCTGGCGTGACAGTAAAGACGTGGCCCCTGGAGTGTCAATGGGTCGAACGCATCGGTCGGCGACGGATTTTGCCGGTATGCCTCGGCTCGTCGCGCGCGCGATGCTGCGAACGGGGGGCGCGGCGCGCCGGAACGGGCGGTTCCCTACATAACTTTCACAGCTGTGACTATGCACGTTACCTAGGAGGAACTTAGTCTTCCGGCG
Organism: Streptomyces sp. NBC_01450; assembly: GCF_036227505.1. Classification (NCBI taxonomy): domain Bacteria; kingdom Bacillati; phylum Actinomycetota; class Actinomycetes; order Kitasatosporales; family Streptomycetaceae; genus Streptomyces; species Streptomyces sp. NBC_01450. The sequence goes on from NZ_CP109480.1 coordinate 7,692,287, forward strand.
TCATGGACTACTGCGACCCGTGCCGACGGCACCTCAATGGCGCCCTTGCCTGCCCGGGGTGCGGCACCTCAGCCGAACAGCTCCGCGCGCATGCGGAGAAGACCGACATGCGTGGCGGAACGGGCGCGGGGGCGGTCGATGCCGGTGGCGGCTCGTTGTATGAGAGCGACAACCGCGCTGACGATGACGGTGACGAGGACTACGACGACGAGGACGGGGACGACGAAGACGGGGACGGTGAGGGGGAGCGGTCCGGGCGGGCCGCCGCCCGGCGGCGGAACCGTGGACGTGGCCGGGGCCGGGGCCGTGACTCGGAGGGTCCCGGTGCGGCGAGCCGGCGTGACCGGAAGGCCGCGGCGCACCGTCGTCGGCGGCGTCGGGTGCTGTTCATCGCCGCGGGGTTCGTGCTGGCGGCGGGCGGGCTGAGCCTCGCGGAGCTCGGCATAGACGGGCCGGGGCTGCTGCCGAGGCCGGCCGCGGCCGGGGGTGAGTCGGCGGACGGGTCGGCGACCTCGGACGCCGGGACGGCGCGGCCGATCTCCGGCAAGGGGGGTGCGTCCGGTGGTACGTCGACCGCGTCGGCCTCTCCGGACGCGTCGGCTTCGCCGTCCGCCTCCAAGTCCGCCAAGGGGGACAAGTCCAAGGACGACGAGGACAAGGGCACGAAGGGGCCGTCGGCGACGACGGGTTCCGGTACGGTGCCGTCCGCGACGTCCGACCCGGCGTCCTCGACTCCTCCGAAGTCGTCCCCCACGCCGACGGCCGCGCCGACCTCGAGCGCGCCGACGCCGGCGGCCTCGCCTTCGAAGTGCAACCGTTTCCTGTGGTGGTGCACGTAAGGGGTTCCCAACCGGGGGCTCCGCCCCCAGACCCCCGCGGGTGCTTTTGTCGGCTACGGGTGCGTGGGGGCTGGCCGCGCAGTTCCCCGCGCCCCTGAGACGGGGCTTCGCCCCGAGTTTTTGGGGGCGCGGGGAACTGCGCGAGCAACCCCCACGCACCCGCACCCGAAAACTACGGCGTGAGCATTCTCTGCAGGAGGTCCCGGAGGGACAGGCGCTCCTCGTGGGAGAGGCCCGCCAGGGGCTCGCGGGCGAAGTTCAGGGCGTCGCGCAGGGAGCGCGCGACACGCCGGCCCTCCTCCGTCGCCGCGGCCAGCTTCACCCGGCGGTCGGACGGGTCGGGACGCCGCTCGACCAGGCCCCGCGCCTCCAGCCGGTCCACGATCCCGGTCACGTTCGAAGGCTCACACTTCAGCTGCTGGGCGAGCCGTCGCATCGGCAGTGGCTCCAGCGAGAGCAGGCCCAGAAGTCGCGCCTGCGCGCCGGTCAGGGCATGCTCGGCGGCAGCGTCCTCGTACTCCTCGTGGTAGCGGGCCACGACCGTGCCGATGAGGTTCACGACCTCAAGGGTCAGTGGGTCGATACGGGGTGTTCTTCGCGTGGCCATGGGTTCCAGGCTACTCCGTTGCTTGACATCATGAAATATTGAGGAGCATGGTTGTTTCAGGTACTGAAGTATTAGAGCCGTAGTCGCACGTACCCGTGCATGCACGTAGGAAAGGCACCTCCTCATGACCGAGACCCAGCTTCCCGCCGTCAATCGCGAATGGCACCTGGTCAGCCGCCCGGTCGGCTGGCCGAAGCCCGAGGACTTCGCCCTGGTCGAGGCCGAGGTCCCGCAGCCGGGGGAGGGCCAGGTCCTCGTCCGGAACGCGTACGTGTCCGTCGACCCGTACATGCGCGGCCGTATGAGCGCCGCCAAGTCCTACGTCGCCCCCTTCGAGCTGGGCAAGGTCATGCAGGGCGGCGCGGTCGGTGAGGTCGTCGCCTCCAACGCCGAGGGCATCGAGGCCGGCGACCACCTCCTGCACTTCTTCGGCTGGCGCGAGTACGCCGTCGTGGACGCCAAGCAGGCCGTCAAGGTGGACCCGCAGGCCGCGCCGCTGTCGACGTACCTCGGCGTTCTCGGTATGACCGGCCTCACCGCCTACGCGGGCCTCCTGCGCACCGCCTCCTTCAAGGAGGGCGACTCCGTCTTCGTCTCCGGCGCCGCCGGTGCCGTCGGCAGCCAGGTCGGCCAGATCGCCAAGCTCAAGGGCGCCTCGCGCGTCATCGGCTCCGCCGGCTCCGACGAGAAGGTCAAGCTGCTCGTCGAGGAGTACGGCTTCGACGCCGCCTTCAACTACAAGAACGGCCCGGTCAGCGAGCAGCTGCGCGCCGCCGCCCCCGACGGCGTCGACGTCTACTTCGACAACGTCGGCGGTGACCACTTGGAGGCGGCCATCGGCCAGCTCAACCGGGACGGCCGCATCGCCATCTGCGGCGCGATCTCCGTCTACAACAGCACCGAGCCCGTCTCCGGCCCGAAGAACCTCGCCCGCCTCATCCAGACCCGCGGCCGCATCGAGGGCTTCCTGGTCGGCGACCACTACGACCTGCAGTCGCAGTTCGTCGAGGAGGTCGGCGCCTGGGTCCGCTCCGGCGAGCTCAAGTACGCCGAGACGGTCGTCGAGGGCATCGAGAACAACCTGGAGGCGTTCTTCGGCGTCCTGCGCGGCGACAACGTCGGCAAGATGATCGTCAAGCTCTGACCGGCAGCACCGTGACGCTCGTCTGACGACGCTCGTTGGACGTGACGGAGGCCGCACCCTAGGACGTGGGGTGCGGCCTTTGCCCTGTCTCGTGACACGGCCGGGGGTGTCTTACGACACGGTCAGCAGTGCCCTTCCCACCTGCGGGAACTCCCCCTTCGGATGGTCACGGAAGAGCGGCTCCGTACCGAAGAGCACGGCATGCGGACCGCTGACGACAGCGGCCTGCCCGCCCGCGGCCGTCGGCCCGCCGGTCCCGTCGGCCAGCGGGCGCCAATGGCCGGAAACAAGCGGATCGCCCGGCGCGTACGCCTGCTCGACGCGCACTCCGGGGCCGAGATCGGTGAACCAGACCGGCGCGTAGACGAAGCCGTGATCGGGCGTGTTCGCGGTGAGCGGGCCGCCCGAATTCACCACCCGCACCACGCCGTTGGCGTCACCGTTGCCCTCCACCGGCCGCGCCGCCAGCAGCCCGGCCGCCGAGTTGAGCGCCGCTCCGACGGCCCCGCGGCCGACGAGACCGTGGGTGTGGAGGAAGGCGTCCAGCGCCGCCCGCGCGCCCTCGTCCAAACGGGCGTGGTCGAGCCCCGACGACACGAACAGCACGTCCACCGACGACCAGTCGAAGCCCGCGTTCAGGACGGCCGTCGACACCGGCACGACGTCGAAGTGCATCTCCCGCAGCGCGAAGAGCTCACCCGAGGTGACGGCCGCGGCGACGCGCACGCGGTGCAAGGATGTTTCCCGGCCACCCCCGGTCACCTCCGTCGCGTCGAAGGCCACGTCGTGCGTACGGGCGAGAGCGGTGGCCCGAGCCCGCGCCGACCCCGGCACGACGACACTGCCGTCCGCGAGCTGCCGCACCGAAACCCCTTGATCCAGAAGGGAGTTGAGGGCGGCGATTTCCTGCGGGGTGTCGAGACGCAGCCGCAGATCGCCGCGCGGGGCGACGTACCCGACGTGCGCGGCGGCCTCGACCCGAAGGGCGGCCGCGGCCGACAACTCCCCGGCGCGCACGGGAACGACCGTCGCCCCCCACAACCGCCCCAGACTCCAGCCCGAGATGTCGTACATCACCGACACCTTGTCACTGATGTCCCGCCCGTCGGCCAGCATCACATTGGCCAGACCACGTTTGGGCTGGTGCAGGTCGACGACGTACGACCCCTTCGCGTACGACCGACCGGCCAGCCGGAAGTCGCGCGTCGCGCGCGTGACGCGGACGTCGCCCGCCAGCAGGTGGTCGACGAGACGGGCGGCGGCCGTGGCCGAACGCTGGGCGCCGCCCGCCGGGATCACGTAGGCACGCGGGAAGTCGGTCGTGTAGACGTCCTCGGGACCGATGCCCGGCACCCCCGGCACCGTGTCCGCGGAGACCGGTACCTGGGCCGCGCCCGTCGCGCCCCGCCGGAAGACCTCGATCTGGTCGGCGATGATCGAGGCGCGGTGGGTCTGCGCGTAGGTGAGCGTCGCGCGCATGGCCGCGCCGGCCACGTCCACGTTGATGGCGGAGCGACGGCGGAGTTCGGCCACGGGCAGGGTGTCGTACGCCGAGTTGTTCACCGTCAGCGGGATCTCCACGGTGTGCGCGGCGACCGCGCCGTGGAACGCCTGGTACTGGGGTGTGAAGACCGGAGGCCAGTCGTCCCAGCCCTCCCGCTGGTCGCGGAAGGGGATCTGGGCGGGCTCGACACCGTCCTTCGCGGGGGTGTAGCCGAGGCCGTTGACGGCGGCCTCCATGCCGAGGGCGTTGGCGTAGGTGTTCTTGAGGAAGAGGTCGTACTCGTAGTTCTCGCCGTGCGGCGGCGTCGTCGGCTCGATCAGGGTGCCGTTGACGTACCCGTGCAGATCGAGCATCACGGCCGGCTGCTTGTCGATGGCGATCTGGCGGATCGCGCGCGCCTCGGGCTGCGAGGCGGTGATGAAGTCCCGGTTCAGATCGAAGCCGTTGGCGTTGGCGCGGGTGCCCGCGATACGGCCGTCCGGGTTCGCCGTGATGTTGAAGTAGAGACGGTTGTGGGCGAGGAGGTCGGCCGTCCGGGCGTCCTTCGCGCTCGCGAGCCGCTCGATGAGATCGAGGGCGGCGTCGGTGCCCTCCCACTCGTCGCCGTGGATGTTGTTGTTGAAGAAGACCGGCGTCTTGTACGTCGCCTTGACGGCCGGGTCCTTCGCCGCGGCCCCCGGCGCGTTCTCGATGAGCTCGCGCATCCGCTCCTGGGCGAGGGCCTGGCCGGCGGACTCCGGGGCGGTCACGGTGACCAGGTAGAGCCGGTGACCGCCGGCCGAGCGGCCCGCGACCTCCACGCTGACGCGGTCGCCGAGCCGCTGGAGGACGTTCAGCTTCGGAGCGATGGCGTGGTACGGGGTGAGCCCCAGCTTGATGGACTTGTCCGCCGGGTTCTCCGGGTCGGGGGAGAGGACCTGCTCACGCGGGTACCCCTGGCGGGCGGAGGCGAGGCGGGAGTCGGACAGGTCGATGACGGGGCTGGTGAGGGCGTTGCGGGCAGCGTTCGCCGGGCCCTTGGCAGCACCCTGCGGATGGTCCGCCCCTGCACGGCCCGCTCCTTCACGGACCGGGGTTTCGCGGTCCGCGGTGGCGCTGTGCGGGGCGAGGAGAAGCGATCCGGTCGCGGTGGCGATGACAGTGGCGATCAGGACAGGTCTCGGTAGGCGCACGCGTCGTACCTCCGGTGGGGGGCCTGAGATCGGTACAGGTCGGTAGGGCACACGTCGGTAGGGCACACGTCGGTAGGGCGAGGTGTACCTGTTCGACTCTTCCGCAACAAGAGGGCCTTGGAGCCACAGTGGCTCCCCCGGGCGCCATGGATGCCACGGATGGGGCATCGCCGACGGGCCGAAGGAGGGCGGAACGGGGCGTTGTGGTGGGGGTGACTCCAGCGTGACGGCCGGTGGGGGCTGGTCGCGCCCACGCGGCGGAGCCGCATATGTGACGGCCCCGCGCCCCTGGAGCGGGGGCTTTGCCCCGCATCTTCAGCCCGTCCGGCGTTTGAGGACGAGGCCGTTCAGGCCGATGCGGGGGGCCGGGGGCGGAGCCCCCGGGGATGGGACGGGTAGGGGCGGCGGGGGCGAGTCAAAGCCCGGGTAAAGTTCGGCACATGCGTGATCTGGGGGCGGGGTTCAACTACCTCATACAGGGCCAGCGATGGGTGGCACGGCACGGAAAACAGTACAGTTTCGGACTGTTGCCGGGCCTGATCACCCTCGTTCTGTACGCGGCAGCACTCGTCACCCTCGCCCTCTACGGCGAGGACTTCGTCACCTGGTCCACCCCCTTCGCCGACGACTGGTCCAGCCCCTGGCTGGGCCTCTTCCGCGGCTTCCTCACCGCCGTACTGTTCGCCCTCGCCCTCCTCCTCGCCGTCCTCACCTTCACCGCGGTCACCCTCCTCATCGGCCAGCCCTTCTACGAGTCCCTCTCGGAGAAGGTCGACAGGGACGTCTCCCCGGACGGCACGGCCCCGGAGTCGGGCCTCCCGCTCTGGCGCGAGCTGTGGATCTCCGCGCGAGACAGCCTCCGTATCCTCGTGCGGGCCGCGGTCTGGGGCGTCCTCCTCTTCGCCCTCGGCTTCGTCCCGTTCATCGGCCAGACCGTCGTCCCCGTGATCGGCTTCTTCGTCACCGGCTTCTTCCTCACGGAGGAACTGGCCGCGGTCGCCCTCCAGCGCCGGGGCGTCGAGCTCCGCGACCGCCTCGCCCTGCTCCGCTCCCGCAAGATGCTGGTCTGGGGCTTCGGCACCCCGCTGGGCCTCGCCTTCCTGGTCCCGTTCGTCGCCGTCTTCCTGATGCCGGGCGCGGTGGCGGGCGCCACGCTGATGGCCCGCGACCTGCTGGACGAGGAAACGGAAGAGCCGGACGACAACCACGGCAACCACGAACAGCACGCCACCGCGTGACCGGCATCACCCCCGCGTTCGCCCCGTCCCACTGACGACCGACGTGCTCGCGTCCGCGGCCACCGTCACGATCGCCCGCACCTGGGCGATGATGTCCAGCCGGTTCCGAACGAACTCGGGGTCGGTGACCGTCCCCGTCGCCGGGTCCGTGTTGCCGGTGCCGAACTGCAGTACGGGCGTGTGGACATGCCCGCCGGGCAGGCTGTCGTGCAGGCCGAGGCGGTCACGCAGCAGCGTGGCGCGGTAGGCGATCTCGTTGGAGAGGTAGTCGCCGCCGCCCCCGGCGCGGGCCGTCGAGCCCGGGGTCGGGCCGTCCGGGCGTACGACCGCGTCGGTGCCTCCCGCCGGGATCTCGGTCACCGAGGTGTGGTCGTACACGGGGAAGCGGCCTGTGGCCGCGGCCACGATCCGCGCGTACGGGAGCGTCGTCGACGTCCATTGCGGCTGCGAGGCCGGGTCGGTCACAGGGATCGTCTCGGTGCGGGAGACGTTCTCGTTGTCCGGGAAGCCGCCCCGCCAGGCCCCGTTGGTCCGCTCCACGTCGAAGCGGCCGACGCGGCCCTGGCTCACCGTGGTGAACAGGTCCACGCGCGGGAGCTGGCGCCGCAGCGTGCGCTCCACCGTGCCCCCAGCGAAGTCCTGCCAGCGGACCGGGAACACGGCGGTCTCGATGCGCGCCGGGCCGTCCGCGGTCTGGATCGTCGTGCCGTCGAGGGCGAGGGCGGTGGCTCCGGACGGGTTGGAGATCCGGACGTCCCGGTCCAGCGTGAACGGGTCGAACCCGGTGAGCAGGATCCGCTTCACGCCCTTGGCGCGTGGATAGCGGATGGTGTTCTCGCCGCGCGAGTTCTCCTCCAACTCGGCCAGCAGTCGGGTGCGTTGTACGTCCGTGAGGCCGAACTCCGGCTGCCACTGCCGCACCTCGCGCGTCATGCCAAGGCGTGCCCAGTACAGCGGCCGGTCGTCGTCGCGACTCAGGTCGCCGCCCGCCGGGCCCCGCCCCTGCGCCCGGTCGACGGCCCGTTGCCACAGCCGCGCCCCCTGCCGTACGACGACACGCTCGGCCTGCCCGAACGAGCCCGCCCGCTCCAGCGCCCGCGCGAACCCGGGGGCCACCGTGTCGAATCCGGAGCGCCGCAGGATCTCCTGGGGAGCGGCCTGGTCGAGGCGCTGTTCCTCGACGGTGGCGGGCGCCGTCGCTGTCGCCGACGCGGTGGGCGCCGCGGCCAGGCCGCCCACCAGAGCCAGTCCGAGTACGCCTGCACCGAGCCGAACGCGTATGTAGGTCAAGGGAGTTCATGCCTTCCGTTGCCGTGGGGAGCTGCCGGACGGCGGCAGTATCGCGCGACGGAGGGGACCTACGCCATGAGGTGTTGCTCAGGTGGGCAGGTGGGCACGTGGGGCGCTGCCTCTTACCCCTGCCTGGCCGTCCACTCGGCCACGACATGTGGGTTGGGCATGAGAGCCATGTCAGACATTCGCTTGTCGCATCACGCGGGCCCGCCTAGGGCATGATCGGCCGGACAGGCCCTAGCGTTGAAGGTATGGAAAAGATCGCATTCCTCGGCCTCGGGCACATGGGCGCCGCGATGGCGCGCCGACTCCTCGCCGCGGGGTTCCCGCTGACCGTCTGGAACCGCACCGCAGAGAAGGCCGAGCCGCTCGTCGCGGAGGGCGCCACTCTCGCCGCGTCCCCGGCCGAGGCCGTACGGGACGCGGACGTGGTGATCACGATGCTCGCCAACCCGGTCGCGCTCGACGCGGTCGCGGGCGCCATCGCGCCGGAGCTGCGCCGGGGCACCACCTGGGTGGAGATGTCGACCGTCGGCCCCGACGTGGTCAAGGAACTGGCCGCCCGGCTCGGGCAGGGCGTGACGTTCGTCGACGCGCCCGTGGCGGGCAGCACGGACAAGGCGGCCGCCGGGCAGCTCGGCATCCTCGCGGGCGGCGAGGTGACGGGCGTCGGGCACGTGCTCGTCCATCTCGGCACCGTCACCCGGACCGGCCCGGTGGGCTCCGGCGCCGCGCTCAAGCTCGTCGTCAACACGGCCGTGCTCGGCGGGGTCGCCCTCGTCGCGGAGTCCATGGCCCTCGCGGACAAGCTCGGCATCGAGGAGAGCGTCGCGCGCGCCGCGCTCGCGAGCGGCCCGCTCGGCGGCGCCGTCGGCCGCGCCTTCGCCGAGGACGTGCACTTCGCCACCGCGCTCGCCGCCAAGGACGTCGCCCTCGCCACGAAGGTCGCCGAACTCCCCGTACTGGACGCGGTGTTGGACCACTTCAAGCGTGCCGCCGCCGATCCGGCCGTCGCCGACGCCGACATCGCGATGGCCGTCGAACACATCCGCCGCTCCGCCTGAGAGGGCTTCCCCCGCAGATCACGCTCGACAACCCGCCCTCGGCGCCGGGGCTCGCCAACGGCTGACCGGAGGCGCGCAATTGATGGGTGCGGTTCCGATTCCTTTGCCGGAGACCGAGGCAGGATGGAGGCGTCCACGGACTTCAGCGAGGAGGCACCGAGATGGCGGGAACGCGCACACCGGCCGACGAGGCCCGCGAGGCGGTCGTCGAGGCAGCCCTCGGCAAGCTGGACCTGGACGCGAAGACGAGGCTGCTCGCCGGGCAGGACATGTGGTCGCTGCCCGCGCTGCCCGAGATCGGCCTCGAGTCCCTCGTCATGTCCGACGGCCCGATCGGCGTACGCGGTGTCCACTGGACCGCCGACGACCCGTCCATCGCGCTCCCCTCACCGACCGCGCTCGCCGCCACCTGGGACCCGGCCCTCGCCCGCCGGGCCGGGATCCTGCTCGCCCAGGAAGCCCGCCGCAAACACGTGCACGTCCTCCTGGCGCCCACCGTCAACCTGCACCGCTCCCCGCTCGGCGGCCGCCACTTCGAGGCGTACAGCGAGGACCCGTATCTGACCGGCGAGATCGGCTCCGGCTATGTCCAGGGCGTCCAGTCGGGCGGCGTCGGCACCACCGTCAAGCACTTCGTCGCCAACGACGCCGAGACCGACCGCTTCACGGTCAACAACCTGCTCTCCGAACGCGCCCTGCGCGAGCTCTACCTGGCCCCCTTCGAGGCCATCGTCGCCCATGCCCACCCCTGGGGCATCATGACTGCCTACAACACGGTCAACGGCACCACGATGACCGAGCACCACCACCTCGTGAACGAGATCCTGCGCGGCGAGTGGGGCTTCGACGGCTTCAACGTCTCCGACTGGACCGCCGCCCGCGCCACGGCCGGCGCCATCGAGGGCGGCCTCGACGTCGCCATGCCCGGCCCCCGGACCGTGTACGGGGAGGCGCTCGCCGCCGCCGTCCGCGCGGGCGAGGTCGAGCAGGCGAAGGTCGACCGGGCCGTCCGCAACGTCCTGCGGCTCGCCGCCCGCGTCGGCGTCCTGGAGGGCGCCGAGCCGGTCGTCACCGAGCTGCCCGCGACCGTGGACGGCGAGGCCCTGGCCCGCGAGATCGCCCGCCGTTCCTTCGTCCTCGTGCGCAACCAGGGGGCTCTGCCGCTCGGAGAAGGGCACAAGGTCGCTCTGATCGGAGCCGCCGCCCGCGACGCCCGCGTCCTGGGCGGCGGCTCCGCCACCGTCTTCCCGTCCCGGGTCGTCACGCCCCTCGACGGCCTCACCGCCGCCCTCCCCGAGGGCAGCCTGACGTACGCCGTCGGCGCCGACCCGAACGAGGAACTCCCCATCGCAGACAGGGGGTTCACCCTGCGCGCCGTCTGCCGCGACCGGTCCGGCACGGTCATCGGCACCGGCTCGGCACCCAACGGGCAGATCCAGTGGATGGGCAACGACCTCCCCGAGGGCGTCACCCACGCCACCCTCCACAGCGTCGAACTGACCGGCACCTTCACCCCGCGCGAGAGCGGCACCCACACCCTCGGCATCAAAGGCCTGGGCCCGTTCACGCTCACCGTCGACGGCACGGTCCACTTCGACGGCATCCAGCGCAGCACGAAGGACGACCCCTTCCTGACGTTCTTCGGCGCCCCCGTCGAGCGCGCCCGGGTGGACCTCGTCGCCGGTGAGACGTACGAGGTGTCGCTGCGCCATGTCATCGTGGTCCCCGAGGGCGCGCCACTGAAGACGATCGGTTTCGCGCTCGCCCACCAGGACCCGCGCCGCGACCCCGACGAACTCATCGCCGAGGCCGTCGAAGCCGCCCGCGCCGCCGACACCGCCGTCGTCGTGGTCGCCACCACCGAACGCGTCGAGTCCGAGGGCTTCGACCGGAGGGACCTGCGACTGCCGGGCCGCCAGGACGAGCTGGTGCACGCCGTCGCCGCCGCCAACCCGAACACCGTCGTGGTCGTCAACGCCGGCTCCCCGGTGGAGCTGCCGTGGCGCGAGGAGGTCGCGGCCGTCCTGCTCGGCTGGTTCCCCGGCCAGGAGGGCGGCGCGGCCCTCGCCGACGTCCTCACGGGCGCCCACGAGCCCGGCGGCCGCCTGCCCACCACCTGGGGCTCCCTCACGGCCGCCCCGGTCACCCAGGTGGTCCCGGCCGACGGCGAGCTCCCCTACACCGAGGACGTGTTCATCGGCTACCGCGCCTGGGCGAAGGAGGGCAGGACGCCCTCGTACGCCTTCGGACACGGCCTCGGCTACACCGACTGGACGTACGAGTCGATCGAGCTCGGCCGCGGCGCCGGCGGTGCCGTCACCACGGCCACGGTCCGTGTCCGCAATTCCGGTGCGCGTGCCGGGCGCGAGGTCGTCCAGGTGTATCTGGCGCCCGTCGAGGCCGACCCCGGGCGCCCGGCCCGATGGCTCGCCGCCTTCGCGGGCGTCGAGGCGGGCCCCGGCGACAGCGTCGACGTCGTCCTCGAGATCCCGCGCCGGGCCTTCGAGATCTGGGACGAGACCACCGGCACCTGGGTGTTTGTGAAGGGTTCGTACGAGGTTGCGGCCAGTCGCTCGATCATCGACCGTCGGGTCGCGGCGACGGTTAACGTCTGACGTGGGACGAGTCCACCACCCCAGACAGCCCCGGTCCGGAACCTGACATCCGGATCGGGGTTCGTCGTCTCCAGCCCTCCGGAGGGGCCCTAGCCCCGTACGCCGAACCCGTACACGGTCTGCGACCGGTACACCTCGCCCGGCCGCAGTTCCGTGCTCGGGAACTCCGGCCGGTTGGGGGAGTCGGGGAAGTGCTGGGTCTCCAGCGCGATGCCGTCGCCGGGAGCGAAGGGGTCGCTCAGGTGGTCCGCGGTGTACAGCTGGAGCCCGGGCTCGGTGGTCGCGACGGTCAGCGTCCGCCCGGAGGACGGGTCGTGCAGCTCGGCGACCTCGACCGGGCTCTGGGTGAGCCCCTTGTCGAGCACGAAGTTGTGGTCGTAGCCGGCGCCGACCTTCCGCGCCGTACGGAAGTCGAACCGCGTCCCGTCCACGGGGTCCAGTGCCCCGGTGGGGATCAGATCGGCGTCCACCGGCGTCAACCGTGAGGCGTCCAGACGGAGTTCGTGCCCACCCGCGTTGCCCGTACCGGCCAGGTTCCAGTAGGTGTGGTTCGTCAGGTTCACCACGGTCGGCGCGTCCGTGACCGCCTCGTACGCGATCCGCAGCGCACCGGACTCGTCCAGCGTGTACGTCGCCGAGACCTCCAGACGGCCCGGGAAGCCCTCCTCGCCGTGCGGGGAGACCCGGGTGAGGCGCAGTCCGTGTTCGACCGGCTCCACGTCCCACACCCGCTTGTCGAAGCCGCGCTCCCCGCCGTGCAGGGAGTTGGGCGGGTTGTTCTGCGCCAGATGGTAGGTGAGACCGTCGAGGACGAAGCGGCCGCCGGCGATCCGGTTCGCGTACCGCCCGACCAGCGCCCCGAGGTACGGCCCCGTGTGTGTCAGATAGCCCTCGAGGTCGGAGAACCCCAGCACCACGTCCGCGCGCACCCCGTCCCGGTCGGGGACCTCGACCGACTGGACGATCCCGCCGTACGGCAGGATCCGCGCCCGCACCCCGGCGCGCTCCAGCGTCCAGCGGTGGACCGAGCTGCCGTCGGGAAGAGTGCCGAAGAATTCGCTGTGCATGATCGAAAGCCTAGGCCAAGGATCCGCCGGGCAGGTCCTAGCTCACCGGCTTCGTCGCCGTCACCACCCGATAGGCCATCTCCGCGAGCCGCGCCTGCCCGTCCTTGCTCGGGTGGAACCAGTCCCAGTGGCTCAGCTGGTCCGTGCCGAAGCGGTAGTCGAAGACCGCGCCCCCGTCGAAGCGGCAGTGCAGGTCCTTGGCGCACACGTCCTTCAGGACCTGGTTGTACGCCTCCACCCGGTCCTGCACCGCCGTGCGCCGCCGCATCGCCGCCGTGGTCAGTGAGTCCGCGTCGCTCAGCATCGAGGGGCAGATGCCCAGCTTCCAGATCTGCTTGCCCAGTGGGTTGCTCCGCCCCTCGGACCACAGCCGCTTCAGATCCGGCACGCTCGACACGTACACCTGGGTCTTGGGCAGCGCACCGCGCAGCGTGTCCATGGCGTCCTCGAACTCGGCACGGAAGTCGGCGACGGAGGTCATCGCCGACACCGACGAGCGGCAGGCGTCGTTCGCGCCCGCCATCACGGTCACCAGCTCCGGCTTGTTCGTGACGGCCTGTGCCATCTGATCGGGGAGATCCGCCATCCGGGCGCCGGTCACCGCGTAGTTCCAGCTGCGCTCGGCGGCCCCGGTCCGCCCGAGCAGCCGTACGGCGAGGCTCTTGACCTTCGTGTCGCTGCCGGTCGCCCAGGACACCTCCGGACAGTCGGACAGCACGGTGCACGCGTCGAAGCCGCGCGTGATGGAGTCCCCGACGGCGGCCACCGACTTCGGGCTGCGGTTCCAGGTGGGCGTCGGTTTCGGGAGCGCCTTGGCCGTCGTGTCCTGGGGGGCCGGGGAGTTGTCACCGACGGCGTCGCAGCCGGCGACGGCGACGCCCAGGAGAGCCGCCGACGCGACGGAGAGGACGACCCGCGAACGGTGACTCCTGTGACGCATCCCCTGGTCCCCTCGTTGGTTGAGCACGATCGCTCGGCATCCGTCCGCCCCGGTCGGCCTACACCCCGCGGTACACAACCGGTCGCACCGCGTCCCCTTGGGTGAAACCTCAATGTTTCTGGGCGCTGGGACCGACGGTACGTCACACTCCTTGCGCCGCCGCACGGTAGCCTCGCCACGTGGCCGCCCTGCCACTGCCGTGCCGCTAAGTTACAAGATGTCTCGCTCTGTCCGGAGGCCCCAGTGACGACACGTGGAGTTCTCTACGTGCACTCCGCGCCCCGTGCGCTGTGCCCGCACGTCGAGTGGGCGGTCGCGGGCGTGCTCGGTACCCGCGTCAACCTCGACTGGATCCGGCAGCCCGCCGCGCCGGGCACCTGGAGATCCGAGTTCTCCTGGAAGGGTGAGGTGGGCACCGCCTCCAAGCTGGCCTCCGCGCTGCGCGGCTGGCAGATGCTGCGCTTCGAGGTCACCGCCGAGCCCTGCCCCACCGCCGAGGGCGAGCGCTACAGCTGCACCCCCGAACTGGGCATCTTCCACGCCGTCACCGGAATCCACGGCGACATCCTGATCCCCGAGGACCGTCTGCGCGCCGCCCTCCTGCGCTCCCAGCGCGGCGAGAGCGACCTGGAGTCCGACCTCGCCAAACTCCTGGGCAAGCCCTGGGACGACGAGCTGGAACCCTTCCGCTACGCGGGCGAGGGAGCCCCGGTCCGCTGGCTCCACCAGGTGGTCTGACCTGACAAACGGGCGTGAGGGGAAGCTTTTAGGGGCGCGGGGAACTGCGCGACCAGCCCCCACGCACCCGCACTCGACGAACAACAGATGTGGCCCCGGACTCCAGAAGGAGCCCGGGGCCACACCCCGTTCAGTACAACTACGGCCTAATTCAGACCGTACGGAACGCCAGCACCACGTTGTGTCCACCGAACCCGAACGAGTCGTTCAGGGCGGCGATACGGCCCTCGACGGGCAGCTTGCGAGCCTCCCCGCGCACGATGTCGGCGTTCGCCTCGGCCTCGGGGTCGAGGTTTTCGACGTTGATGGTCGGCGGAGCGATCCGGTTGTACAGCGCCAGCACCGACGCCACCGACTCCACACCACCCGCGCCACCGAGGAGATGACCGGTCATCGACTTCGTCGCCGAGACCGCCATGTGGTCCGCGTCGTCACCGAAGACCTTGCGCAGCGCCTTCAGTTCGGCCACGTCACCGGCGGGCGTCGACGTCGCGTGCGCGTTCACGTGCACGATCTCGGCCGGGTCCAGGTCGGTGTTGTCGAGCAGGTTCTGCAGGGCGTGGGAGATGCCACGCCCCTCCGGCTCCGGCTGCACGATGTCGTGGCCGTCGGCGGAGATGCCCTGGCCGACCGCCTCCGCGTACACCCGGGCCCCGCGCGCCGCGGCGTGCTCGGCGGACTCCAGGACGAGGACACCGGCGCCCTCACCGAGGACGAAGCCGTCACGGGCGACGTCGTAGGGGCGCGAGGCGCCCTGCGGGTCGTCGTTGTTCTTGGACATCGCCATCATGTTGCCGAACGCGGCGATGGGCAGCGGGTGGATCGCCGCCTCCGTACCACCGGCGACGACGACGTCGGCGCGCCCGGTGCGGATCATCTCGATGGCGTAGCCGATGGCCTCGGCGCCCGAGGCGCAGGCGGAGACCGGGGTGTGCACGCCGGCGCGGGCGCCGACGAGCAGGCCCACGTTGGCGGACGGGCCGTTCGGCATGAGCATGGGGACGGTGTGCGGGGAGACGCGGCGGACGCCCTTCTCCTTCAGCACGTCGTACTGGTCGAGCAGGGTCGTCACGCCACCGATGCCGGAGGCGATGACGGTGCCGAGCCGGTCCGGGTCGACGGAGGGGTCGTCGCCGGCCCTGTCGGTGAACCCGGCGTCGGCCCAGGCTTCCTTGGCGGCGATCAGGGCGAACTGCGCCGAGCGGTCGAGACGGCGGGCCTGCGGGCGGGGGATGACCTCGCCCGGCTCCACGGCGATCTGCGCCGCGATACGGACCGCCTGGTCGGCGGCCCAGTCCTGCTCCAGGGGGCGGACACCGGACTTGCCGGCGATCAGGCCCTCCCAGGTAGAGGCTGCGTCGCCACCCAGCGGTGTGGTTGCGCCGATACCGGTGACGACCACGGTGCGATTGGTCGAGCTCACGGGAATTCTTTCTCCAAATACGAGGATTCAGCGGCGCCACCGCCGGGTGGCGGGGCAACGGACTGATCGATGGACCGGGCCGGGCGAACCGGGCCCGATCGCAGGATCAGGCCTGGTGCTTGAGGATGTAGTCGGTCGCGTCGCCGACGGTCTTGAGGTTCTTGACGTCGTCGTCCGGGATCTTGACGTCGAAGCGCTCTTCGGCGGCGACGACGACCTCGACCATGGACAGCGAGTCGACGTCCAGGTCGTCGGTGAAGGACTTGTCCAGCTGGACGTCCTCGGTGGGGATCCCGGCGATCTCGTTCACGATCTCGGCGAGACCTTCGACGATCTCTTCCTGAGTGGCGGCCATGTCAGGCGCTCCTTCGGTGTGTATCCAGAGAGGGTTGGCGGTGTTCCGTACGGACCGGATGATCCGGCACGGAGTGCCTAGGGGAGAGTAACGACCGTCGCGGCGTACACGAGACCCGCCCCGAAGCCGATGACGAGCGCGGTGTCGCCGCTCTTCGCCTCGCCGGTCGCCAGAAGCCGCTCCATCGCGAGCGGGATCGAGGCGGCCGAGGTGTTGCCGGTGGTGCGTACGTCACGCGCGACCGTGACGTGCTCCGGCAGTTTCAACGTCTTCACCATCGAGTCGATGATCCGCTCGTTGGCCTGGTGGGGAATGAAGACGTCCAGGTCGTCCGCGGTGATTCCGGCCGCGTCCAGCGCTTGCTGGGCGACCTTCGCCATCTCGAACACGGCCCAGCGGAACACCGCCTGGCCCTCCTGCGTGATCGCAGGGAACTTGATCTCGCCCTTGGAGTCGCGCGGCAGCTGGGACAGGTCCGAGGCGCGGAACTCGTCCCACGGCACGGTCTGCTTGATCGTGCCGGACTTGTCGCCCTCGCTGCCCCACACGGTCGGGCCGATGTGCGGCTCCTGGGAGGGGCCCACGACGACCGCGCCCGCGCCGTCACCGAACAGGAAGGCCGTCGCACGGTCCTCCAGGTCGGTCAGGTCGGACAGCCGCTCCACGCCGATGACGAGGACGTACTCCGCCGAACCCTCGACGATCATGCCCTTGGCGAGCGTGAGGCCGTAGCCGAAGCCCGCGCAGCCGGCCGAGATGTCGAAGGCGGCGGCCTTCTGCGTGCCCAGCTTGTCGGCGATCTCCGTCGCGACGGCCGGGGTCTGGCTGAAGTGCGAGACGGTCGAGACGACCACGGCGCCGATCTGCTCGGCGTTGATCCCGGCGTCGGCGATGGCCTTGCCGGACGCCTCGATCGACATCGCGGCGACGGTCTCCTCGTCGGAGGCCCAGTGCCGGGTCTCGATGCCGGAGCGCGAGCGGATCCACTCGTCCGAGGAGTCGATCGTCTCGAGGATCACCTCGTTCGGCACGACCCGGACGGGACGGTAGCCGCCCACGCCCAGAATCCGCGCGTACGGGGCGCCCTTGCTGGGCCTGATCTTCGACATGCTCTGTCGGCTCCTTATGCGGAGGCGTGCTCTGCGATGAGCTCGCGAGCCGCGTCGAGGTCGTCGGGGGTCTTCAGCGCCAGGGTCTTCACACCCGGCAGCGCACGCTTGGCGAGCCCGGTGAGGGTGCCGCCCGGGCAGACCTCGATCAGGGCGGTCGCGCCGAGCTCCTGGAAGGTCTCCATGCACAGGTCCCAGCGGACCGGGTTCGCGACCTGGCCGACCAGTCGCTGTACGACCTCGGCACCGGTCGTGACGGTCTTGCCGTCCTTGTTCGAGACGTACGCGACCTTCGGGTCCGCGGGGTTCAGGGCCTCGGCGGCCTGCGCCAACGTCGCGACCGCGGGCGCCATGTGGTGCGTGTGGAACGCGCCGGCGACCTTCAGGGCCACCACCCGGCGGACGCCCTCGGGCTTGTCCGCCTCCAGGGCGGCCAGCTGCTCCAGCGTGCCGGCGGCCACGACCTGGCCCGCGCCGTTCACGTTCGCCGGGGTCAGACCGAGCTTCTCCAGGTGCGGGACCGTGATCTCGGGGTCCCCGCCGAGCAGCGCCGACATGCCGGTCTTCGTGATCGCGGCGGCCTCGGCCATCGCCAGGCCCCGGGTGCGCACGAGCTTCAGCGCGGCCGTGGCGTCGAGCACGCCCGCGAACGCGGCGGCGGTGATCTCACCGACGCTGTGACCGGCGACGGCGCCGGGGCCGAGCTCGGAGACATCACCGAGCGCGGCGGCGGACAGGAGACCGGCGGCGACCAGGAGCGGCTGCGCGACAGCCGTGTCCCGGATCTCGTCCGCGTCTGCCTGGGTGCCGTAGCGGGCAAGGTCGAGCTCGATGGCGTCCGACCACGCGGCGAGGCGGTCGGCGGCACCGGGGAGATCGAGCCAAGGGGTCAGGAAGCCAGGCGTCTGAGCGCCCTGGCCGGGAGCGACGAGTACGAGCACTCTCACACTCTCTCTTGTGGACGGCCACGGCCGCCCGTGGGGACAGGGACGAAGAACACGAAGGGGAATTGTAGGGCCCCGACAAAAGGCTAGGCTTGAGGATCCCCATCAGCCAGACGCCCCAGGATCAGCGCGATCCGCAGTGTGAACGCGGATCGTACATCCGAAGGCGACCAACCGGTGACGTCAGTCACACGTCGTAGCCGGTAGCGAACGGTGTTGGGGTGAACGAAGAGCATCCGGGCCGCGCCTTCGAGACTGCTCGCCTGTTCCAGATAGACACTGAGCGTTTCCAGCAGCGCGGAGCCGGCCTCCTCGAGCGGTCTGTAGATCTCCTCCACCAGTTGCTCGCGGGCCGAGGGGTCTCCTGCGATAGCGCGCTCCGGCAGCAGATCGTCCGCCAGAACCGGGCGCGGGGCGTCCTGCCAGGCGAAACACGCCTTCAGCCCGGCGGCGGCGGCCTGCGCGGAGCGGGTCGCGGCGAGCAGATCGGACACGATCGGCCCCGCGACGACGGGCCCGGCGGCGTACGGCCCGATCAACGACTTCGCGACCCCGAGCGGATTGTTGTTACCTCCCGCGATGACCACGAGCCGGTCCCCGAGCACACCGGTGAGCACCTGCAGCTTGGCGTGTCGGGCCGCCCGCCGGATCGCCTCGACCGTCAGTTCGCTGTCACCGTCGGGCGCCGTACCCAGCACCACACAGACATGTTCGGGCGAGTTCCACCCGAGGGCCGCGGCCCGGCTGACGGCACCCTCGTCGGCCTCGCCGGACAGCACGGCGTTCACGACGAGCGATTCGAGGCGGGCGTCCCAGGCGCCCCGCGCCTCGGCCGCCTGCGCGTACACCTGCGCGGTGGCGAAGGCGATCTCCCGCGCGTACACGAGCAGTGCCTCGCGCAGTACGGACTCGTCGCCCGGGGCGGCGACCTCGTCGATCGCGCTCTCCATGACCTCGATGGTCGTGCGCACCATCTCCACCGTCTGCCGCAGGGTGATCGCCCTGGTCAGCTCGCGCGGCGCGGTCCCGAACACATCGGTGGAGATGGCCTGCGGGGCGTCCGGGTGCCGGAACCACTCGGTGAAGGCCGCGATACCGGCCTGGGCGACGAGCCCGATCCAGGAACGGTTCTCCGGTGGCATGGCCCGGTACCACGGCAGCGTCTCGTCCATCCGCGCGATGGCCTGTGCGGCGAGAGTGCCGGAGGACTTCTCCAGCCGCTTCAGGGTCGCGGAGTGTGTATGGATGTCGTGCGCTGGGCGCTCGGTGTTGCTGGATTCGGGTTCGGGCACGGGACAAGACTGCCTTATCAGGACGGAGGCGTGCGGCGGCGGGTCACAAGTAGGCGGGGGGAGGTCCTGGGGCGGGGCTACGGTGTTCGTTGTGACGGACGTACGGCGCGCCGACGAGCGCTACCGCGGAGGTGACCCGGACGCCGGGATCACCTCCTTCCACGCCTTCTCCTTCGGACCGCACTACGACCCCGACAACCTTCGCTTCGGTGCGGTGATCGCCTGCAACGAGGAGCGGCTCGCGCCCGGCGCCGGCTTCGACGAGCACCCGCACAGCCACACCGAGATCGTCACATGGGTGGTGGAGGGCGAGCTGACCCACCGCGATTCGGCGGGCCACGAGTCGGTGGTCCGCCCCGGAGACGTCCAGCGACTCAGCTCCGCGGGCGGCGTCCGCCACGTGGAACGCAACGACGGCCCGGGCCCCCTCACCTTCGTCCAGATGTGGCTGGCCCCGCTCTCACCCGGCGGCGAACCGTCCTACGAAGTCGTCCACGGCATCGCCGACTCCACGCCGTACGCCGTCCCCGAGGCCGGCGCGATGCTTCATGTGCGGAGGCTGGTGGCGGGGGAGCGGACGGCGGTGCCGGATGCCGGGCTCGTGTACGTCCATGTAGTACGGGGCGAAGTGCTCCTGGACGGCGAGGAGTTGGGCCCCGGCGACGCGGCCCGCATCACCGAGCCCAAGGACCTGGAGGCGGTGGCGGGAGCCCCGGCGGAGCTGCTCCTGTGGGAGATGACCCCCTCACCCTGACCCCGGCGGGCAGTTCTTCGGCCGCGGGTGGGTGGGGGCTGGTCGCGCAGTTCCCCGCACCCCTGAGGCGGGGGCTTCGCCCCGCATCTTTCAGCCCGTCCGGCGTTTGAGGACGCGGCCGTTCAGGCCGGTCGGGGGTTTGGGGGCGGAGCCCCCGAGCGGGGATGGGACGGGTAGGGGCGGCGGGGGCGAGGAAAACGGGGGATCAGCCTCGTAGGGCTGTCAGCACGGCATCCGTGAACGGGGGCCAGGACTCGACCGCCCAGGGCCCGAACGCCCGGTCCGCGAGGGCGACGCACGCCGCGCCCGCCACCGGGTCGACCCACAGGAACGTACCGGACTGCCCGAAGTGACCGAAGGTCCGGGGCGAGGAGGAACCCCCCGTCCAGTGCGGGGACTTGGAGTCGCGGATCTCGAAGCCGAGCCCCCAGTCGTTGGGGCTCTGGTGCCCGAACCCGGGCAGCACTCCCTTCGTACCGGGGTACTGCACGGTCATCGCCTCCGCGACCGTACGAGGGTCGAGAAGCCGCGGCGCCTGCACCTCGGCCACGAAACGCACCAGGTCCGCCACCGTCGACACCCCGTCCTTCGCGGGCGAGCCGTCCAGCGACGTCCTCGTCATGCCCAGCGGCTCCAGCACCGCCTGCCGCAGATACTCCCCGAAGGGAATGTCGGTCGCCTTGGCGACATGGTCCCCGAGCACCTCGAACCCGGCGTTGGAGTACAACCGCCGCTCCCCGGGCACGGACGTCACCCGGTGCTCGTCGAAGGCGAGCCCGGAGGTGTGCGCGAGGAGATGACGAACCGTCGACCCGGGCGGCCCGGCAGGCTCGTCGAGCTCGATCGCCCCTTCCTCGTACGCGACGAGCGCGGCGTACGCTGCCAGCGGCTTGGTGACCGAGGCGAGGGGAAAGCGGTGGGTGACCGGCCCGTGGGTCCCGAGTACCACCCCGTCCGCGCGTACGACGGCCGCGGCCGCCGTGGGAACGGGCCAGTTCTCGATCAACGCCAGGCTGTTCTGCAAAGACATGCTCATGAGCCTAAGCCGCTCACGGCCGCCGTCGCATCGACGGGTCGGGCTCGCGGACGTCGCCGGACGGGTTCTCACCCGAATCCGCTTGCTTCGAGTGCACTCCAGGGTTTTAGCGTGGAGGTCATGACGGTGATGGAGACCACGGCCGAGGCCGCCGAGACCGGCACCAGTACGCGTACCCGGGACTGCGCCGCCCCGCCCCAGCGGCGCCGGCGTCCGGACGGCGAGGACAGCTACACGATCAGCGAGGTCGTCGCCTTCACCGGCCTCACCGCGCACACCCTGCGCTGGTACGAGCGGATCGGGCTGATGCCGCACATCGACCGCTCGCACACCGGCCAGCGCCGCTACAGCAACCGCGACCTGAACTGGCTCGACCTGGTCGGCAAGCTCCGGCTCACCGGTATGCCGGTCGCCGACATGGTCAGGTACGCGGAGCTGGTGCGCGAGGGGGACGACACCTACATCGAGCGCTTCGAGCTCCTGGAGGCGACCCGCCGGGACGTGAAGGCGCGGATCGCCGAGCTCCAGGACACCCTGGCGGTTCTCGACCACAAGATCAGCTTCTACGCGGACGCAGGGCGTGCCCTGGCGTCGGAGAGGTCCCGATGACGGACAGCAGGATCGCGAAGGTGGAACTGGGCACGGCCGGCCCCGAGGTCGGTGTGCAGGGCCTCGGCTGCATGGGCATGAGCGCCGCGTACGGGCCCACGGACGCCGACGAGGCCCGGGCCACCCTGGAACGGGCGCTGGAACTCGGCGTCACGCTCTTCGACACGGCCGACGTGTACGGCCTGGGGGAGAACGAGAAGTTCATCTCGCCCTTCGTCAAGGCCCACCGCGACGAAGTCGTCCTCGCCACGAAGTTCGGCATCTTCCGTGATCCCGCCGAGCCGACGAAGCGGGCCATCCGCAACGACACCGCCTACATCCGCCAGTCCGTCGAGGGGAGCCTGAAGCGGCTGGACGTCGAGGTGATCGACCTCTACTACATGCACCGCCGTGACGTGAACATCCCCATCGAGGAGACCGTCGCCGCGATGGCCGAGCTGGTGCGCGAGGGCAAGGTCAAGCACCTCGGGCTGAGCGAGGTCACCGGCGGGGAGCTGCGCGCCGCGCACGCCGTGCACCCGATCGCGGCGGTGCAGTCGGAGTGGTCGCTGTTCAGCCGGGACATCGAGGCGGGCGTGGTGCCGGTGGTCCGTGAGCTGGGCGTCGCTCTGGTGCCGTACTCGCCGCTCGGGCGCGGTTTCCTCACCGGTTCGTTCGTCAACGCCGAGGATCTGACCTCGGACGACTTCCGCCGTACGATGCCGCGCTTCACCGGCGACAACGCGGCCGCCAACGCCGCGCTGCTGGAGCCGGTGCGTGCGGTCGCCGAGGCGCACGGGGCGTCGCCGGGGCAGATCGCGCTGGCCTGGGTGCAGCAGCAGGCGGCGGTGCACGGGTTGCCGGTGGTCTCGATCCCGGGCACGCAGAGGCGCAGCCGGGTCGAGGAGAACACCGCGGCCACGCGGATCGTGCTGACGCAGGACGAGCTGGGGGTGCTGGAGCCGATCGCCTCGAAGGTGGCCGGGGACCGGTACGCGGACATGTCGTTCTCGTCGGCGGGGCGGGAGTAGCGGCTCTCGCCCTAGAGCTCGGCCAGCAGCTCCGCCTTCTTCGTCGTGAACTCCTCGTCCGTGACCAGGCCCGCCTGGTGGAGTTCGCCGAGGTGGCGGATGCGGTCGGCGATGTCGGCCGGGTCGCGGCGGGGAACCGCGGCCGCGGTCACCGGGGCCGGGCCCGAGGCCCGTACGGCCGCGAGGACCGAGGCGGCGAACGGGAGGGACTCGTGGACGGGGCCGTAACCGAGGCCGAAGACGACCGCCGCCGGGTCCTGGTCGGCCTGCGCGGGCTGTGCGGCGGCGGGCTCGCGTCGCAGCAGCCGCAGATGGCCCTCGAAGACCTCGGGGGAGCGCCACTCGACCCCGCTGAGGCCGGTGACCGGGAAGCTCTGGTCGCCGGCCTTCCACTTGGTGGAGGACGCGCCCGTCCAGAACCAGCGGAAGGACACGGCCTTGCCGTCGAAGGATGCCTTCCCGTCGTACGCCTTGAAGTGGAGCGGCGCCTCGGGGGGCGCGACGAGGTAGCGCTCGGGCGGTTCGGCGTCCTCGGTGAGCGCGGCGCGAAGTTCGTCCGCGTAGTACTCGGCGAGGGTCTCCCGGTCGGCGGGCAGCACCAGCCGATAGGGGTCGCCCCCTTCCTTCAGCTGCCCCGCGGCCGCTTCCATCAGCGGATCGGCGCCCGCTCTCGGCACGGCGTGCAGGACGACCGTGCCGCGCTTGCCCGGCGTCAGTGTGACCCCCGCTATCGCCTCCAGGGGGATGCGGCGTTCGCCGAGCGCCTGGAACAGCTTCGGCGTACGGATCCCCCGTTCGAAGCGGATGAGCACGGAGTCGGACTCGAACTCCCAGGCGGCATGAAATCCGGCCAGTACGTCACCCATGCGGGCCATCGTAAGCGGCTCGCACGTCTGCGTCGCCTCCCCGGGCGGACCGCAGTTTTTCGTCCTCTACGCGCGTCCCGCCGCCGGGGCGTCGGACAAACCCTGTCGGCACGCGTCATCCTCGTGTGCGCACCGCACCGCCTCGTACGCGCCAACGCCGATCTCGGCGAAGTTGCGCAGGCTCTCGGTGCCCGGCTCGAAATAGCCGCCGTGGCCGTTCGCGCCCCGAGCGGACAGCACTCGTGCTCCGAACGCCTTCGACACCGGGTCGGCGCCGTGTCCGATCCCGCCGAATTCGAGGTACGGCACGTCCTGGATCCAGTCGCCGGAGTCCCGCATCGCCCAGACCCGGGCGGTGGTGTGCAGCGAGGACGCCTTCTGGGCCCGCATGCCGGGGCTGCCGGCGACCGCTATGTCGGAGACCCGGGAGGGCAGGTCGCGGGCGGCGAGGCCGCACAGCACGGAGCCGTAGCTGTGGCAGTAGAGCGCGACGGGCGCACGGCCGGGCAGGGCGCGCAGCAGCGCGTTCAGCCGGACCGCGCCCTCCTCGGCGCGGCTGCCGGTGGCCGCGTCCACGCCCAGTCCGCTGGGTGTGGTGTAGTCGGCCCAGGCGATCACGGCCGTACGTGCCAGGGGGGCGGCGGCCTTCTCCGCCCCGTACAGGGCCTGCGCCATGCCGACCGGCGCCGAGTACTTCTTGTTGGTGCGCTGGAACGTGAGCAGGTCGGTGTCGACACCGGGCACCACGATGGAGACCCGCTCGGCCCGGTCGAGATTTCCGAAGACCTCGGCGACCCGGCCCGAACCCATGGGGTCGAAGGCGAGGAAGTCGCGGTCCTTCTGCAGCATCGCCTCGTAGCGGTGCATGCGGCGTCCGGCCTGCTGCTGTCCCAGGGACGAGAGCCGGTTGTCGTGCATGCGCTTCTTCTCGACCTTGCGCTGCTGGTCGATGGCGACGCGGTTGGCCGCGTAGCGCAGCGCCACGGGCGCGCCGTTCATGTTGCCGACCGCGAGCGGATAGCGGTGGGCGAGACGGGTGCGCTCGTGGGCGTCGAGGGACGCGAAGAAGCGGGCGAGGCGGCTCGGCGTGGAGTCAGGGGTGGGCAGTCGCTGTCCGGCGACGCTGCCGTGCTCCCACGCGGAGCGGGACGCCTGGAGAGGGGTTGCCCCCCGATGGCCCTGGAGTGCGGTCCAGCCACTGGTGGCCAGCATCACGAACACCACGGCCAGCGCGAGCAGTGCGCGCCAGACGTTCAGTTGGGGGGATGTGTCGAAGGAAGTCACTGAGAGGACACCCTAGGAGAAGGTTGGCGCCTCCCGTTACATGAGTGACTGGTATCACGTTTCTCACGGGGTAATTGGGGCAAACCGGGTTCAGTTTCAGATAAATAGTGACGGTGTGTGCCCGGAGTTGATCGTTCCGTTCCTCACTCCGTGCGCCACTTCTCCGCCAACGCCGGGCCCACCTGGTCGAGGTAAAGGGTGGTCAACTCGCGGATCGCCGGGACGCTGTGATCCGCGCCCTCGCTCCACAGACGGCCCGTGATGCGCATCACTCCGCCGAACACGGCCACCGCGACGCGCGGTCTCGGGTCCGCGTCCACGTCGAGTCCCTCGCGCTCGGCGATCACTCGCGCGATCTCCTCCTCCAGTTCCGCGGAGCGGCGCAGATAGGCGGCGAGGAGGGCGGGTGTCGACTCGATCAACCGGTAGGCGCGCATGTGCAGTTCGAGCGGCACGACGGACGCGATCGACTCGCCGATGGTGTCCCAGCCCTCCAGGACGGCGCGTCGCAGCGCCTCCAACGGGGCTTCCTGGGGCGGGCGTTCGCGCACGGCGGCGAGGAAGCGCGCCTCCGCGACCCCCTGGGTGAACAGGGCGACCTCCTCCTTGCCCGCGAAGTAACGGAAGAAGGTGCGCTGCGAGACGTCGACCGCCTCCGCGATCTCGTCGACGGTCGTCCGGTCGTACCCCTGGGTGGTGAACAGCTCGAGGGCGGCCCGCAGCAGCGCCTCCCGGGTGCGCTGCTTCTTGCGTTCGCGCAGGCTCGGCCGGGGCGACGCCTGGGACGCTGTCGTCTCCATGAGGTCCTCTTCTGTCCTTTCAGCCCAGCTCAGCGTACCGGTGGGTGACGTGACAGTTACCGACTTGTGAATTGGTTTGTCAATTGTCAGTGGCTGTCACTAGCCTCGAGGTATGACTAGTCAGACCACCATCGACACGACGGGTTCGGGGGACAAGGCTCCGGTCACTCCGTCGGACAAGGCGCCGTCCGACGGGCTGCGCGGCCATCCGTGGTTCACCCTGTTCACCGTTGCCGTCGGCGTCATGATGGTCGCCCTGGACGGCACCATCGTGGCCATCGCCAACCCGGCCATCCAGAAGGACCTGGGCGCGAGCTTCGCCGACGTCCAGTGGATCACCAACGGGTACTTCCTCGCACTCGCGGTCACCCTGATCACCGCGGGCAAGCTCGGTGACCGCTTCGGCCACCGCCAGACCTTCCTCATAGGCGTGGTCGGCTTCGCCACGGCCTCCGGCGCGATCGGCTTCTCCAGCAGCATCGCCCTGGTCGTCACCTTCCGTGTCTTCCAGGGCCTGTTCGGCGCGCTGCTGATGCCGGCCGCCCTCGGCCTGCTGCGGGCCACCTTCCCGGCCGAGAAGCTGAACATGGCGATCGGCATCTGGGGCATGGTCATCGGCGCCTCCACCGCGGGCGGCCCGATCCTCGGCGGTCTGCTGGTCCAGCACGTCAGCTGGCAGTCGGTGTTCTTCATCAACGTGCCGGTGGGCGTCATCGCGCTGGTCCTCGGCCTGATGATCCTCCTCGACCACCGCGCCGAGAACGCCCCCCGCTCCTTCGACGTCCTGGGCATCGCGCTGCTCTCCGGCGCCATGTTCTGCCTGGTCTGGGCGCTCATCAAGGCCCCGGCCTGGGGCTGGGGTGACGGCCTGACCTGGACGTTCCTGGCCGCCTCGGTGCTCGGCTTCGTGCTCTTCGCCCTCTGGGAGAAGCGTGTCAAGGAGCCGCTGATCCCGCTGGCGCTGTTCCGCTCCGTACCGCTGTCGGCCGGTGTGGTCCTCATGGTGCTGATGGCCATCGCCTTCCTGGGCGGCCTCTTCTTCGTCACGTTCTACTTGCAGAACGTGCACGGTATGAGCCCGGTCGACGCCGGTCTGCACCTGCTCCCGCTCACCGGAATGATGATCGTGGGCTCACCGCTCGCCGGCGCCCTCATCACCAAGACGGGCCCGCGCATCCCGCTGGCGGGCGGCATGGCCCTCACCGCGATCTCCATGTACGGCATGTCCACGCTGGACACGGGCACCAGCGGCGCCGTCATGTCGCTCTGGTTCGCCGGTCTCGGCCTCGGCCTCGCGCCGGTCATGGTCGGCGCCACCGAGGTCATCGTGGGCAACGCGCCGATGGAGCTCTCCGGCGTGGCCGGCGGTCTCCAGCAGGCCGCGATGCAGATCGGTGGCAGCCTCGGTACGGCCGTGCTGGGCGCGGTGATGGCCTCCAAGGTCGACGGCGACCTCGCCGGCAACTGGGCCGACGCCAAGCTGCCGCCGCTCACCCCGGCCCAGCTCGATCAGGCCTCGGAAGCCGTCCAGGTCGGCGCCGCGCCGGTCGCCCCGGGCACCCCGGCCGCACTCGCCGAGAAGATCACGACCGTCGCCCACGACACCTTCATCTCCGGCATGAGCCTGGCCTGTCTGGTCGCCGCCGTGGTCGCCGTCGTGGCGGTCTTCGTCGCGCTCCTCACCAAGCGGGGCGAGAACGCGGACGCGGCGGGTGCGGGCGCCGGCCATATCTGAGCCGATCCGTATGACCAGCACCTTTTCGTGCGGGTTTCACCTATCTGGGTGACGCCGCCGAAGATCCCTCCCGCCCGGCAGCCGTCGCACGTCACAGTGGGTCAAGTCCTCCGCACGACATGGGAGGACCACCGGAACTGCGGCGCGCTGCCGGAGGGGGGCGGCGCGCCCGCAGTCCGAAGGGGGCGGGAGCGCCCCTTCATGGGGCGCCCCTGAAGGGGCGCGGGGAACTGCGCGCCCAGCCACATCGGACCCGCACCCGACAACGAACCCCCCGCGCGCTAGCGCGAATGCTCTTCCGCACCCCCTGGCACCGGGTGCCGAACCCCACCAGCCAGCGCAGCCACCTCCGCCCGGAGCGCCCGCACCTCCTCCGTGAGCGACTCGATCGCCGCCGTCTGCCGCCGTTCCTCCACGTCGTCCTTCTCGAACCGTGAGATGAACCACGCGGCGATGTTCGCGGTCACGACACCGAGCAGCGCGATCCCGGAGAGCATCAACCCGACCGCGATCATGCGCCCGAGACCGGTGGTCGGCGCGTGATCGCCGTACCCCACCGTCGTCATCGTCGTGAACGACCACCACACGGCGTCACCCAGCGTCTTGATGTTCCCGTTCGGCGACTCCCGCTCCACCGACAGCACCGCGAGCGAGCCGAACATCAGCAGCCCGACGACCGCGCCCCCGACGTAGGTCGTCAGCCGGATCTGCTGGTCCATCCGAGCCCGCCGCCCGACCAGCGTGAGCGTCGCGACGAGCCGCAGCAGCCGCAGTGGCTGGAGGATCGGCAGGATCACCGCGCACAGGTCCATCCAGTGCGTACGGACGAAGTCCTTGCGGTCCCGCACGAGTATGAGGCGCACGAGATAGTCGGCGGCGAACGCGCCCCACACCGTCCACTCCACGGCCGTGCACACGCCCGTCAGGCCACGGCTCGCGTCGCTGTCCACGATCGGCACGGCATAGGCGATGGCGAAGGCCACCGCGAGTCCCAACAGGGGCCGCTGCGTGCGCCGCTCCCAACGGACCTGCACCGATTGCTCGTTCATGTCCGCATCGTAGGTGCACACAGCACCCCGTAAGGGGCGCGGGAAACCGGGCGACCGGCTCCCCGCGCGCCCACCGGCGCTCGCGCGGAGCGCCTACGCGTCGCCGCCCGCGGCGCCCGGGTCGGCCGACGCCACGTCGAGCAGCTGATAGCGGTCGATCGCCTGCTTCAGCACCGAACGGTCGACCTTGCCCTCGCGGGCCAGCTCGGTCAGCACCGCGACCACGATCGACTGCGCGTCGATGTGGAAGAAGCGCCGGGCCGCGCCGCGCGTGTCCGCGAAGCCGAAGCCGTCCGCGCCCAGCGACTGGTACGTGCCCGGCACCCACCGCGAGATCTGGTCCGGAACCGATCGCATCCAGTCGGAGACGGCCACGAACGGACCCTCGGCGCTGCTCAGCTTCTGCGTCACATAGGGGACGCGCTGCTCCTCCTCGGGGTGCAGCAGATTGTGCCGCTCCACGTCGACGGCCTCGCGCCGCAGCTCGTTCCAGGAGGTCGCCGACCAGATGTCGGCGCGCACGTTCCACTCCTCGGCGAGGATCCGCTGCGCCTCGACCGCCCACGGCACGGCGACACCGGAGGCCAGGATCTGCGCCGGGACGGAACCCGAAGTCCCCTCCGAGTAGCGGTAGATGCCCTTGAGGATGCCGTCCACGTCGACGTTCGCGGGCTCGGCCGGGTGCTGGATCGGCTCGTTGTAGACGGTGAGGTAGTAGAAGACGTCCTCGCCGTGCGGGTGTTCGTCGGACGAGCCGTACATCCGGCGCAGACCGTCCTTGACGATGTGCGCGATCTCGAACCCGAACGCCGGGTCGTACGCGACACAGCCCGGGTTGGTCGAGGCGAGCAGCTGCGAGTGGCCGTCCGCGTGCTGAAGACCCTCACCGGTCAGAGTCGTACGACCGGCGGTCGCGCCCAGTACGAAACCGCGCGCCAACTGGTCGGCCATCTGCCAGAACTGGTCGCCGGTGCGCTGGAAACCGAACATCGAGTAGAAGACGTAGACCGGGATCAGCGGCTCGCCGTGCGTGGCGTACGCCGAACCCGCGGCGATCAGCGAGGCCGTGCAGCCCGCCTCGGAGATACCGTCGTGCAGCATCTGGCCGGTCGGCGACTCCTTGTAGGCCAGGAGCAGATCGCGGTCCACGGACTCGTACTGCTGGCCGAGCGGGTTGTAGATCTTCGCGCTCGGGAAGAACGAGTCCATGCCGAAGGTGCGGTACTCGTCGGGCGCGATCAGCACGAACCGCCTGCCGATCTCCTTGTCCCGCATGAGGTCCTTCAGCAGTCGCACGAACGCCATGGTCGTGGCGATCGACTGCTGGCCGGAGCCCTTCTTCACACCCGCGTAGGCCTTGTCGTCCGGCAGGGCCAGCGGCTTCGACCGTACGACGCGCGTGGGGACGTATCCGCCGAGCCCCTTGCGGCGGTCGTGCATGTACTGGATCTCTTCCGAGTTCCGGCCCGGGTGGTAGTACGGCGGCGCGCCGGACTCCAGCTCCTTGTCGGAGATCGGCAGGTGCAGACGGTCCCGGAAGCCCTTGAGGTCGGCGACCGTCAGCTTCTTCATCTGGTGCGTGGCGTTGCGGCCCTCGAAGTTCGGACCGAGCGTCCAGCCCTTGACCGTCTGCGCCAGGATCACCGTCGGCTGGCCCTTGTGCGCCTTGGCCGCCGAGAACGCCGCGAAGATCTTCTTGTGGTCGTGACCGCCGCGTCCCAGGTGCAGGATCTGGTCGTCGGTCATGTTCTCGACCATCGCCCGCAGCCGGTGGTCGTCACCGAAGAAGTGCCGGCGGATGTAGTCGCCCGTCTCGGTGGCGTACGTCTGGAACTGACCGTCCGGAGTGGTGTTCAGCTTGTTGACCAGGACGCCGTCGCGGTCCTGCGCGAGCAGCGGGTCCCAGGTGCGGTCCCAGACCAGCTTGATGACGTTCCACCCGGCGCCCCGGAACTGTGACTCCAGCTCCTGGATGATCTTGCCGTTGCCGCGCACCGGGCCGTCGAGGCGCTGGAGGTTGCAGTTGACGACGAAGGTCAGGTTGTCCAGGCCCTCCCGAGCGGCGATGGACAGCTGTCCGAGCGATTCCGGCTCGTCCATCTCGCCGTCCCCGAGGAACGCCCAGACGTGTGACTTGGAGGTGTCCGCGATGCCGCGCGCCTCCATGTAGCGGTTCATCCGCGCCTGGAAGATCGCGCCGAGCGGGCCGAGGCCCATGGAGACGGTCGGGAACTCCCAGAAGCCCGGCATCAGCCGCGGGTGCGGGTACGAGGACAGGCCGTACGGAGCCTTCGACTTCTCCTGCCGGAACGCGTCGAGCTGCTGCTCGGAGAGCCGGTCGAGGAGGAACGCGCGGGCGTAGATACCGGGGGAGGCGTGCCCCTGGAAGAAGATCTGGTCGCCGCCGTCGCCCTCGTCCTTGCCACGGAAGAAGTGGTTGAAGCCGACGTCGTAGAGCGAGGCGGAGGAGGCGAAGGTGGCGATGTGACCGCCGACGCCGATGCCGGGACGCTGGGCGCGCGAGACCATCACGGCGGCGTTCCACCGGGTGGCGTTGAGGACCTTGCGCTCGATCTCCTCGTTGCCGGGGAAGAACGGCTCGTCCTTGGTGGCGATCGTGTTGACGTAGTCCGTGCTGCGCATCTCGGGCACGGCCACGCGCTTCTCGCGGGCCCTCTCGATCAGCCGCAGCATCAGATAGCGGGCGCGCTCACGGCCGCGCTCGTCGACGGCGGCGTCGAGGGAGTCGAGCCACTCCTGGGTCTCTTCGGGGTCGAAGTCCGGGACCTGACTGGGAAGGCCGCCAATGATGATCGGATTGCGATCGGATCCGGAAACCACGCTGTTCCTTCACTGTCAGAGGGCCGTGTGAGGGCTGCCCGAGGGGTTGTCTGGGAGGCTGTCCGGGGCGGGTTTTCGGTCTGTCCGCACCGTTGCCCATCGTGTACCTCGGGAACGGAATCGTCATCTCTACCGAGAGGTAACCAACACATTCCTGCAGTTGGTTGGGACGTGCCCGACCAAAACGCAACGATACGCTCACTCCGTGACGCGTTCCGCAAAGCCGTTCGGGTCTCGTACGCTCCAAGGGTTCCGAAATCCGCAAATGGGGCAGAAGTGTGTGGTGTGCGTCACTTATGGCCTTGAATCCTCGCCTGAGGTTGCGCCGACACCGCCGGGATCGTCACCGTTTCGGCGGTCTCGACGGCCGGGTACTTGCGCGATCCGTCCCGCCCGTGTGGACTACGGCCAATGCTGCGCGTACGCGCGTGGCTGAGACATCTACCGAAACATGATCAGGAGGCAAGCCGTGAGCGCGACCGCGGACCACGCGGAGGAGCGGACCAACCCGGCCGGCAGGCTGGGGTTCGAGCCCGGACAGGTGGTCCAGGAGATCGGCTTCGACGACGACGTCGACCACGAGCTCCGTGAAGGTATCGAATCGTTGATCGGCCAGGATCTGGTCGATGAGGACTACGACGACGTCGCTGACGTCGTGTTGCTGTGGTTCCGCGACGAGGACGGCGACCTTACGGACGCTCTGGTGGACGCCATCGGTCTCCTTGAGGACGGCGGCATGATCTGGCTGCTGACCCCGAAGACCGGCCGGGACGGCTACGTCGAGCCCAGCGACATCAGTGACGCCGTCCAGACTGCCGGCCTCTCCCAGACGAAGAGCATCTCGGTCGGGAAGGAGTGGTCGGGCACGCGTCTGGCCACACCCAAGTCGAAGCGCTGAGCTCTCGCTCCGTCTGCCGCACCAAACCACCCAAGAGGCCCCTGTCGGCGTCCCGCCGTCGGGGGCCTCCCCCATGCCCCGGGGCATCCCGCGCGGCGTGCGTCGGGGCGTGGCCGGTGGGGCGGGGGGTGCTGCGTAGGGTGGGGTTCACCCGAACAGGCCCTTGGAAGGGAAGCGTGTGACTATGGCGATCGAGGTCGGCACCGAGGCACCGGACTTCGAGCTCAAGGACAACCACGGCGCCACCGTGAAGCTGTCCGACTTCCGCGGTGAGAAGAACGTGGTGCTGCTCTTCTACCCGTTCGCCTTCACCGGCGTGTGCACCGGAGAGCTGTGCGCCCTGCGCGACGAACTGCCGAAGTTCGTCAACGACGACGTCCAGCTGCTGGCCGTCTCCAACGACTCCATCCACACCCTGCGCGTCTTCGGCGAGCAGGAGGGCCTGGAATACCCGCTGCTCTCCGATTTCTGGCCGCATGGCAACACTTCACGCGCGTACGGCGTCTTCGACGAGGGCAAGGGTTGTGCCGTGCGCGGCACCTTCATCATCGACAAGGCGGGCGTCGTCCGCTGGACCGTCGTCAACGGTCTGCCGGACGCGCGTGACCTGAACGAGTACGTGAAGGCGCTCGACACTCTGTGAGCCCGACACCCTGTGATTGTTCGGTCGCAGGGCCTGCAGGGTGCGGGAACCCGTCACTAGGATCGACACGTTGATCCGATACCAACGCACGACGGGGCTCCCCGCCCCTGGACACCATTGGGAGGACTCGTGGGAGTCAGCCTCAGCAAGGGCGGCAACGTATCGCTGACCAAGGAGGCCCCGGGACTGACCGCGGTCATCGTCGGTCTGGGATGGGACGCCCGAACGACCACCGGCGTCGACTTCGACCTCGACGCCAGCGCCATCCTCACGAACACCGAAGGCAAGGTGAGCACCGACCAGAACTTCGTGTTCTTCAACAATCTGAAGAGCCCGGACGGTTCGGTCGAGCACACCGGGGACAACATCACCGGTGAAGGCGAGGGCGACGACGAGCAGATCAAGGTCAACCTCGCCGCCGTTCCCGCCGACGTCCAGAAGATCGTGTTCCCGGTTTCCATCTACGACGCCGAGAACCGTCAGCAGTCCTTCGGCCAGGTCCGCAACGCGTTCATCCGCGTGGTGAACCAGGCCGGCGAGGCGGAGATCGCGCGTTACGACCTCTCCGAGGACGCCTCGACGGAGACCGCGATGGTCTTCGGAGAGCTGTACCGCAACGGCCCGGAGTGGAAGTTCCGCGCCATCGGCCAGGGCTACGCCTCGGGCCTGCGCGGTATCGCGCAGGACTTCGGCGTCAACGTCTGAGCCGTACGGCCTTCGGCTCCAGGTCCGGCGCCGCACCCTTCATGGGCGGCGCCGGACCCGCTGGACCACCGCGCGCTGGCCGCGCGGCACAACTGAAAGTCTGACCTCGGGGAGGACCAGCATCATGGGCGTCACGCTCGCCAAGGGAGGCAATGTCTCCCTCTCCAAGGCCGCACCCAACCTCACGCACGTGATGATCGGGCTCGGCTGGGACGCGCGCTCCACCACCGGAGCCGACTTCGACCTCGACGCCAGCGCCCTGCTGTGCAATTCCGGCCGGGTGCTCGGCGACGAGTGGTTCATCTTCTACAACCAGCTCAAGAGCCCGGACGGCTCCGTGGAGCACACCGGCGACAACCTCACGGGTGAGGGCGAGGGCGACGACGAGTCGATCCTGATCGACCTCTCCAAGGTGCCGGCCAACGTCGACAAGATCGTGTTCCCGGTCTCCATCCACGATGCCGACAACCGTGGCCAGACCTTCGGCCAGGTCAGCAACGCGTTCATCCGTGTGGTCAACCAGGCCGACGGCCAGGAGCTCGCCCGCTACGACCTCTCCGAGGACGCCTCGACGGAGACGGCGATGATCTTCGGCGAGGTCTACCGCTACAACCAGGAGTGGAAGTTCCGAGCGGTCGGTCAGGGGTACGCGTCCGGTCTGCGTGGCATCGCGCTCGACTTCGGAGTCAATGTCTCTTAGGGCCCGCCCGAGTCAGCCGAAGGGGCGGCCCTCTAGACTTCGTGGTCAACAGTAGGTAAAGCCGAGTGCGGCGCGGGGGAGACCCGTACACACACGATGATTGGGTAGCCAGTGCTTCTGAAAACCTTCGGCTGGTCGTTTGCGGTCACCGCGCTCGGCTTGGTCGCAGCGGTGATCTACGGGGGGTGGACCGCCTTTGGCATCGTGGCGATCCTGGCCATCCTGGAGATCTCGCTGTCCTTCGACAACGCGGTGGTCAACGCCGGAATCCTGAAGAAGATGAATGCCTTCTGGCAGAAGATCTTCCTCACGGTCGGTGTGCTGATCGCCGTCTTCGGCATGCGCCTGGTCTTCCCCGTCGTGATCGTGGCGGTCACGGCCAAGAAGGGCCCGATCGAGGCGGTCAACCTCGCGCTGACCGACAAGGACCAGTACCAGCAGCTGGTCACGGACGCCCACCCGGCGATCGCCGCCTTCGGTGGCATGTTCCTGCTGATGATCTTCCTCGACTTCATCTTCGAGGAGCGCGACATCCAGTGGCTGCGCTGGATCGAGCGCCCGCTCGCCAAGCTCGGCAAGGTCGACATGCTGTCGGTCTGCATCGCGCTGGTCGTGCTGCTGGTCTCCTCCATGACGTTCGCGGTCCACGCCCACCAGCACGGCGGCGCGCACATCGACAAGGCGCAGACGGTGCTGATCTCCGGCATCGCCGGCCTGATCACGTACATGGTCGTCGGCGGACTCTCCGGATACTTCGAGGACAAACTCGAGGAGGACGAGGAGCGGGAGCACGAGGAAGAGGAGGAGGCGGCGCGGACCGGCAAGAAGAAGCCGGCCGTCGTCCTCGCCGGCCAGGCCGCGTTCTTCATGTTCCTCTACCTCGAGGTCCTGGACGCGTCCTTCTCCTTCGACGGTGTCATCGGCGCCTTCGCCATCACCAACGACATCGTGCTGATGGCGCTCGGCCTCGGCATCGGCGCCATGTACGTCCGCTCGCTCACGGTCTACCTGGTCCGCCAGGGCACCCTCGACGACTACGTCTACCTGGAGCACGGCGCGCACTACGCGATCGGCGCCCTCGCCGTGATCCTCCTGGTCACCATCCAGTACCAGATCCACGAGGTCATCACCGGTCTCGTCGGTGTCATCCTGATCGCCTGGTCCTTCTGGTCCTCGGTGCGCCGTAACAAGGCGCTCGCGGAGGCCGAGGGAAAAGCGACGGCCTCGGACGAGAAGACTGAGATCTCGTCCGGGGTGTGAGACGCCCTCCGGACCGGGGAGAGGCGGCGCACCCTCGGTGCACGGGGGTTGGCACCCCTCCGGTTGAGGAACGCTCTGAGCGGGGCGGCCGTCGAGGACGAGTCCTCGTGGCCGCCCCGCCGCACATCCGGACAACAGGGGGCGGGACAAGGCGATGGGCTTCTGGGACGACCTGTGGCGCGGACGTTCGACGGACTTCGACTCCGGCAGTGCCGCCACCAACTCCATAGAACTGACCAAGCGGAACCACACGGTCTCGCTCACCAGACAGGGCGCGGCCACCGGCAACCTGCGCATCAACCTGTCCTGGCGCATGCGTACGTCGGACATCGGCGGCGGCCAGCAGGGCGGCAGCCTGTTGCGGCACCCCTTCAAGACCTTCAAGCCGGACGTGGTCCAGGCGCACACCCAGAGCATGGTGAACGTCGACCTCGACCTGGGCGTCATGTACGAGCTCACGGACGGCTCCAAGGGCGTGGTGCAGCCGCTGGGCAACTTCCTCGGCGACATCAACGACCCGCCGTACGTGAAGCTCAGCGGTGACGACCGGTTCGGCTCGGCGTCCGGGGAGACGGCCTACGTCAACCTCGACCACCGCGACGACATCAAACGGCTCCTGGTCTTCGTCTACATCTACGACCAGACGCCCGCTTTCGACCGCACGCACGCCATCATCACGCTCTACCCGAGCAACGGGCCCCGGATCGAGATCGGCCTCGATGAGCGGCATCCGCAGGCCCGCTCCTGCGCGGTGGTGATGATCGAGAACAACAAGGGCGAGATCACCGTGCGGCGTGAGGTGAAGTTCGTGTACGGGTTCCAGGCGGAGCTGGACCGGTTGTACGGGTGGGGGCTGCAGTGGGGGCGCGGGTACAAGTCCAAGGCGGACCGTTGACGTCGCCTGTCACGCCCTAGCGTCCGATGAACTGTGGCCCTTGCGGCGGCAGCCTGAAATCCGGGTCGGGCAGGGAGCCGACCGCCTGGGGGAATCCGTAGGCCGGCTGGACGGCCGGGGCCGTCTGGGGCTGCGGGTAGCCGTAGGCGGGCTGGCTGGTCGGCTGGGGATAGCCGTACGCGGGCTGGACGGGAGCCGTCTGCGCGGGCCCCGGATAGCCGTAGGCGGGCTGCTGGGGCACCGGAGGGGCCTGCTCGGGCGGAAGTGGCACCGAGGTCTCCGGGGAGCCCGCGGGGTCCGCCCAGGCGGTCGCGTCGGGTACGGGTGCGGCGGCCTCGGGATCCGACTCGTCCACCGTGATCCCGAAGTCGGAGGCGAGCCCCTCCAGACCGTTCGGGTAGCCCTCGCCGAGTGCGCGGAACTTCCAGCCCTGACCGCGCCGGTACAGTTCGCCGCAGATCAGCGCCGTCTCCGTACCGGTCTCCGGCTTGATGTCGAAGTGGGCCAGCGGCTCGCCGTCCGAGCCGGTCGCGCTGGTCGTGCCGGACGCGTCGTACAGCAGGATGCGTAGGGCGCTCACCTGGTCGAAGGTGACGCCGTCCGCCGATGCGACCAGCAGAATCTGTCCTACGCCGGACTCGACACCCGCCAGATCCGTCTGGATGGTGTCGGTGAGGCCCTCGGCGACACGTTTCTTGCCGAGGCGCCACACCTTGCCGGAAGGATGGCGTGGCTGGTTGTAGAAGACGAAGTCCTCGTCGGATCGCACACGACCGTCGGGACCGAGGAGAAGCGCCGAGACATCGACATCGGGGACACCCTGTCCGGGCGTCCAGCGCAGCACGGCGCGTACCGCTGTGGCGTCCAGCGGGACGTTCGACCCCTTCAGCATCGCGTGCGTCATGCGGTCATCCTGCCCTCTCGGTCCTGGTCACGACAACGCGGGGGTAAGGATTGCCGGTCGGGATGTGCAGGCAACCGACACGGCCGAGTTACCTGAACTTCACGCCTGGTGGGAACGACTGACATGGATTTGTACGTACTATTACCGGCCACCTCACATAGGTCCATCTAGCCGCCACGGGGGAGTTTCATGCGTCATTTCGGGCACATCGCCCCTGAAGAGCGGCAGCGTCTCTTCCATCGGGAGCCGTGCGTCTTCACCGCCGACTCGCCCGCCCGCGTGCTCGCGGCGGCCCTCGGCGCCACCCTGTACAGCCCCGCGACCAGACCCCACCTCGCCGACGACGTCATCAAGCAGGCCGGGCGCGGCGTGGTCTCCATGGTGCTGTGCCTGGAGGACTCGATCGACGACGCCGAGGTCGTGGGTGCCGAGGAGAACCTGGTCCGGCAGTTCGCCGACCTCGCCGGACGGCCGGAGAGCGACGGGCTGCTCCCGCTGCTGTTCGTACGGGTCCGCGAGCCCGCGCAGATCCCGGACCTCGTCCAGCGGCTCGGCGCGTCCGTACGGCTGCTGTCCGGATTCGTCCTGCCGAAGTTCACCGAGGAGCGGGGCGTTCCGTTCCTGGAGGCGCTCACCGCGGCCGAGTCCGCGAGCGGCCGGCGGCTGTTCGCGATGCCGGTCCTGGAGTCGCCCGGGCTGCTGTACCTGGAGAGCCGCCGGGAGACCCTGGAGGGCATCTCCCGGGTCGTCGACAAGTACCGCGACCGCGTCCTCGCGCTGCGCCTGGGCGTCACCGACTTCTGCTCGGCGTACGGGCTGCGCAGGGCGCCCGACATGACCGCGTACGACGTCCAGATCGTCGCCTCCGTGATCGCGGACGTGGTGAACATGCTGGGGCGCTCGGACGGCACCGGGTTCACGGTGACCGGGCCCGTGTGGGAGTACTTCCGGGTCCAGGAGCGCATGTTCAAGCCGCAGCTGCGCCGCAGCCCCTTCCAGGAGGGTGAGGTCGAGGAGCTGCGTCAGGCGCTGATCGAGCACGACCTGGACGGGCTGCTGCGCGAGATCGCCCTCGACCGGGCCAACGGTCTGCTCGGCAAGACCTGCATCCACCCCTCGCACGTCCCGGCGGTGCACGCGCTGTCCGTGGTCAGCCACGAGGAGTACAGCGACGCCCAGGACATCCTCAGGCCCGAGCGGGGCGGCGGGGGTGTGCTTCGGTCGGCGTACACGAACAAAATGAACGAAGTGAAGCCGCACCGCGCCTGGGCCGAGCGGACCCTCCAGCGCGCCGAGGTGTTCGGTGTGGCGAACGAGGACATCGGCTTCGTGGAACTGCTCGCGGCCGCCCTGCCTGCGTGAACCGCGCCGGCTCGACCGACCGGCCTCGACCGACCGACAAGGAATCGATGAAGAACGTGGTGTGGACGGGGACCTGGGTCGCCGAGCGGCTGGGAGTCGAGCTCGTCGGTGACGAGAGGCTGACCGACCTGCTGGGGCTCGCGCTGCGGCGCAACCCCCGCCGGGCGCATCTGCTCGTGTCGAACGTGCTCGGCAAGCACGTCCCGCAGTCGCCGTCCGTGGTGTACGGACACGGGTTCGCGCTCGGCCGGTGGGTACGGGAGCTGCTCGGCACCGAGGACGCCCGCGCGGCCGTCGTCCTCGGGTACGCCGAGACGGCCACCGGCCTCGGCCACTCCGTCGCCGACGGCGTGGGCCTCGCGCCC
Organism: Streptomyces sp. NBC_01450; assembly: GCF_036227505.1. Taxonomy (NCBI): domain Bacteria; kingdom Bacillati; phylum Actinomycetota; class Actinomycetes; order Kitasatosporales; family Streptomycetaceae; genus Streptomyces; species Streptomyces sp. NBC_01450. Next base: position 7,731,347 of record NZ_CP109480.1, read on the forward strand.
TACCTCCACTCGACCCGCCGCCCCGTCCCCGGCGTCGACACGGCGGGCGGCTTCGAGGAGTCCCACTCCCACGCCACCTCCCACCTCCTGCTGCCGGAGGACCCCGGTCTGCTGGCGGGCCCGGGCCCCCTGGTCCTCGTCGACGACGAGTTCTCCACCGGCAACACGGTCCTCAACACCATCCGCGACCTCCACGCCCGCCATCCGCGCGACCACTACGTGATCGTGGCCCTGGTCGACATGCGCTCGGCCGCGGACCTGGGCCGTCTGGAGGAGTTCGCGACGGAGATCGGCGCACGGGTGGACCTGGTCGCCGCGGCAACGGGCACCGTGAAGCTCCCGGAAGGTGTCCTGGAGAAGGGCCAGGCCCTGGTCGCGCGGTACGAGAAGGCCGCGGCCGACGGCCCGGGGGAGCCCACCGCGCCCACCGCGCGCCGTCCCGGCGCCGTCCGCGTCGAGCTCGACTGGCCCAAGGACCTGCCCGACGGGGGACGGCACGGGTTCACGCCCGGGCACCGAATACGGCTGGAGGCGGCGCTGCCCGCCATGGCCGCGCGGATCGCCGACGCGCTGCCGGACGGGGCGCGGCGCGTCCTCGTGCTCGGCTTCGAGGAGCTGATGTACGCGCCGCTCAGGCTGGCCACGGAGCTGGAGCGGACGGTGTCCGCCGAGGTGCGGTACTCCACGACCACCCGCTCCCCGGTGCTCGCCCTCGACGACCCGGGTTACGCCATACGGACGCGCCTGGTGTTCCCCGCCCACGACGACCCCGACGACGGACCGGGCGAGCGGTACGCCTACAACGTCGCGGAGGCCGGTTTCGACGCGGTCGTGGCCGTGGTGGACTCCACCGGCGACACCCCCGACCTGCATGCCCCCGACGGCCTGCTGGCCCGGCTCGCGGAGCACACTCCGAGCGTCCTGCTCGCCGTCGTCCCGTCGTACGTCCCCGCACGGCCGTCCACCGAAAGGCCCTCCATGCTCCCCGAGCCCCTCCGCGGCCCCGCCTTCTCCTCGTACGCGCCCGACGAGGTCGGCTGGCTGCTGCAGGACCTCTCGGACGTGACGCTGGAGGCGCCGACCGAGGAGCGCGAGGAGGCGATCCAGAGCGGCGGCGCCCACTACGCGGAGTCGTTGCCGGTCGAGTACCAGCCCAGCCCCCAGTACCAGGAGCTGTTCCAGGCGGCCCTGGGCACCTCGGCCGCCCGGATCGCCCAGGCCGTCGGCGCGGTGACCGAGCTGGTGCTGGCCGAGCGCTCCCCGCGTCCGGTCCTCGTCTCGCTGGCCCGCGCGGGCACCCCCGTCGGCGTCCTGATGCGCCGCTGGGCCCAGCACCGGCACGGTCTCGACCTGCCGCACTACGCCGTCTCCATCGTCCGCGGCCGCGGCATCGACGCCAACGCGCTGCGCTGGCTGGCCGCCCACCACGACCCGGCCGACGTCGTGTTCGTCGACGGCTGGACCGGCAAGGGCGCCATCACCCGCGAACTCGCCGACGCCATCAGGGAGTTCGAGTCCGCCGAGGGCGTCACCGGCTTCGACCCGGAGATCGCGGTCCTCGCCGACCCGGGCTCGTGCGTACGGACGTACGGCACCCGCGAGGACTTCCTCATCCCCTCCGCCTGCCTCAACTCGACGGTCTCCGGCCTGATTTCGCGTACCGTGCTGCGCTCGGACCTGGTAGGCGAGTACGACTTCCACGGCGCGAAGTTCTACCGCGAGCTCGCCGGCTCCGACGTCTCGGTCGACTTCCTGGACGCCGTCACCGCCCACTTCCCCGACGTCACCGACGCGGCCTGCGCCCAGGCCAAGGAGCTCCTCGCCGCCGACCGCACCCCGACCTGGGAGGGCTGGGCGGCCGTCGAGCGGATCAGCGAGGAGTACGAGATCCACGACGTGAACCTCGTCAAGCCGGGCGTCGGCGAGACCACCCGCGTGCTGCTGCGCCGCGTCCCCTGGAAGATCCTCGCGCGCGCCGGAGCGGGCGCCGACCTCGACCACGTACGCCTGCTCGCCCAGCAGCGCGGGGTGCCCGTCGAGGAGGTCGACGAACTCCCTTACACCTGCGTGGGGTTGATCCACCCGAAGTACACGCGCGGCGCGACCGGCGCCGACGGCAAGGCGGTGACGGTCTGATGTCCGCGCCCAAGGTGCTCGTCGCCAGCGATCTCGACCGTACGCTGATCTACTCCTCCGCCGCCCTCGCGCTGACCATGCCGGACGCGCGGGCACCCCGGCTGCTCTGCGTCGAGGTGCACGAGGCCAAGCCGCTGTCGTACATGACCGAGACGGCCGCCGCGCTGCTCACCGAGCTCGGTGACACCGCCCACTTCGTGCCCACCACGACCCGCACCCGCAAGCAGTACCAGCGCATCAACCTGCCGGGCCCCGCGCCCGAGTACGCGATCTGCGCCAACGGCGGGCATCTGCTCGTCGACGGTGTCTCCGACCCCGACTGGCACGCGGCCGTGACCGCGCGGCTCGCCGACGAGTGCGCGCCGCTGGCCGAGGTGCGGGACCATCTGGCGGCCACCGCCGACCCGGTCTGGGTCCGCAAGCACCGGGTCGCCGAGGACCTGTTCGCGTATCTGGTGGTGGAGCGCGAGCTGCTGCCCGAGGAGTGGGTGAAGGAGCTCGCCGTCTGGGCGGAGAGCCGGGGCTGGACGGTGTCGCTGCAGGGCCGCAAGATCTACGCCGTGCCGAAGCCGCTCACCAAGAGCGCGGCGGTGCGCGAGGTGGCCCGCCGCACCGGCGCCCTCCTCACGCTCGCCGCCGGTGACTCACTCCTCGACGCCGACCTGCTGCTCGCCGCCGACCGCGGCTGGCGGCCGGGCCACGGGGAACTCGCCGAGGCCGACTGGACGGCACCGGCGATCACCGCCCTCCCTGAGCGGGGGGTCGCGGCGGGGGAGCGGATCCTGCGGGAGTTCATGCACGCCTGCGGTCGCCCGGGCGCGGCCTGAGCGCGAGACCGGGCGCGGCCTGAGCGCGGGCCGTGCCCGGCCTGTGCGGCGGCCACGTACGGTCTGAGAGCGCGACACGCCCGGGCCGAACGGGGGATTCGGGCGAAGAAAAGCTGAAGACTTCCTGAAAAATCCCGGTCGGTCAGCCGCAGCAACCGCCGCCGCAGCACCCGCCTCCGCCGCCTGCGGAGGGGCGTGGGGCGGGCGCGGACGCCGACACGCCGGTGGCGACCGCGACGGTCGACAGGAGTTTCACGGTGTCGTCGTGCCCGGCGGGACAGTCCGCCGGAGCGGCGGATTCCGCCATCGGACGGCTCAGTTCGAAGGTGTCGCCGCAGGTCCGGCAGCGGTACTCGTAGCGAGGCATACGCACAGGTTAGCGGCCGGGAGCCGACGACCGAAGCCTTCCGCGGCCCCGTCGTGCACCGATCGGCGCCGCGGTCCCGGAGGCGGACCTCCTCGATTCCTCCTCGATTCCCGCCCGGTGCCTTCAGAGGGCCGACTTGACCTGCCGAACATTTCTGTCTGGTTCCTGAGCGAGGAGATCGTATTAGTCGCTGATAATTTAAGAGGGCCGCGACGAGCCGCAAGGTCGGGGATGGGGGGCTCGCAGCCGCATGTGCGGCCGCTGCATCTACCCGCGCGCGCAATTCCGAAGTGCGGAGGGAGACGCAGTCGTGACCGAGGCATGGCATCGAACAGATGCCCCGTATCCCCTGGGCCGTCCACGCGCCGGAGCCCGCCGTGGCTAGCGGGGAGCGCGACGACCGCTCGAACAGTCGCCGCGGGGGCGAACCCGAACAGCCCGCGAGCCGCCGTACGCGGAAGGAAAGCCCCGCTGAGGAGACCACTCAGCTGCGCGTGCCGCCGCAGGCCGAAAGCCCGGCTGAGCTGACCACTCAGCTGCGCGTGCCGCCCCCGCCCGAACGCCCGGCTGAGCTGACCACCCAGCTGCGCGTACCGCCCCAGCCCGAAAGCCCCGCCGAGCTGACCACCCAGCTCCGTGTCCCGTCCCCCGCCGAGCTGACCACCCGGCTACGCATCCCGTCTCCCTCCGAGGATGCCGATGAGACGCACCCCGGAGCGGAGGAAAGTACACAACGAGCCGATGGAGCGACGAGTTCACGCCATCGTGGCGCTCGCCGCAAACCGGCCGTGCCCTCCGCGCTCGCCGGACGCTGGGCGCGCGTCGCCCGCCGTCTGAGACCGGCGTACCCGCGTCCCGGCCGCACCGGCTGGCGGCGCTGGGTGCCCTCCTGGCGCCAGTGGCTGGGCGCCTGGGGCCTGGCCATCGGGCTGAGCGGAACGTTTCTGGTGATTGCCTACGCCGCGACAGACATACCCCAGAACCTCAACACGTACGCCACCCAGCAGGACAACGTCTACTTCTGGTCCGACGGGACGCCCATGGCCCGTACCGGGTGGGTGCGGCGGCAGGCGATGCCGCTGAAGGACATACCCCAGGACGTGCGCTGGGCGGTGCTCGCCGCGGAGAACGAGAGCTTCTACTCCGACCCGGGCATCTCCTTCAAGGGCATCAGCCGCGCCCTGGTGCGCACGGTCGGCGAGGGGAACACCGAGGGCGGTTCGACGATCACCCAGCAGTACGTCAAGAACGTCTACCTGAACCAGAACCGCTCGGTGAGCCGCAAGTTCACCGAGGCGATGATCTCCCTCAAGCTCGACCAGAAGATGAGCAAGGACAAGATCCTCGAGGGCTACCTCAACACCAGCTGGTTCGGCCGCGGCACGTACGGCATCCAGCGCGCCGCCCAGGCGTACTACGGCAAGGACGTCGGCCAACTCGACGCCAGCGAGGCCGCGATGCTCGCGTCCCTGCTGAAGGGCGCGGGCCTGTACGACCCCACGCTGAGCCAGGCGAACCACAAGCGCGCCGTGGAACGCTGGTCCTGGATCCTCGACCGCATGGTCAAGATCGGCAAACTGTCGCCGGCCGAGCGGGCCAAGTACACGAAGTTCCCCGAGCCGACCACGCAGTCCCAGACCTTCGACACCGGCAAGCAGAGCGACTACCTGGTGGAGCTCGCGACCCAGTACGCCAAGAAGGCCGGGCACATCTCGGACCAGCAGTTCGACCTGGGCGGTTACCAGATCTACACGACCTTCGACCGCAAGCGGGAGACGGCGCTCACCGACGCCGTCGCCAAGGCCCGCAAGAAGGCTCTGAAGGACGACCCCAAGACGGCGAAGGCCGCCCACTACGGGGCCTCCTCGGTGGCCGCCGACGGCAAGATCCTCGCCGTCTACGGCGGCCCCGACCACCGTACGCAGGGCTACAACGAGTCCAACGCGACCACCGTGCCCGCAGGTTCGGCGTTCCTGCCGTTCGTCTACGCGGCCGGTCTTGAACACGGCATCCACAAGACCCGCGACAGCACGGCGACACCGGTCACGCCGGAGACGCTCTACGACGGCAACGACAACATCCCTGTCACCACACCCGAAGGGCCCTACTGGGACCGCGCCAACAAGAAGGTCGCCGCCCACAACGACGGCAACAAGTCCTGGGGGCGGATCAGCCTGCGCCGGGCGCTCGCCGAGTCCGTGAACGTGCCGTTCATGCAGCTCGGCATGGACACGGGCCTGGACAAGGTGCGGCAGACCGCGGAAGCGGCCGGGCTGCTCTCGTCGAGCATGGGACCCCAGGTGCCCGCGCTGTCCCTGGGCAACTCCACGCCCAGCGCGATCCGGATGGCCAACGCCTATGCCACCTTCGCCGCGGGCGGGTCGCACATCGAGCCGTACTCCGTGCGACGCCTCACCCGCAACGGCTCCCAGGTCGCCCTGGCCACGCCCCGCCCCGAGCGCGCGGTGAGCGCCGAGGTGGCCCGTGAGGTCACCGAGGCGCTCACGGACGCCTTCGGCAGAGCGCATCCCGCAGTGGCCGGCAGCGCACCGGACGCGGCCGGGAAGGCCGGCACCACGGCGGACGACACGGCCGCCTGGTACGTCGGCACGAACGACTCCGTGTCGACCGCGGTCGTCCTCTACCGCATCGACCTGACCAAGAGCCTCGAACCACTGCCGCTCAAGGGGCTCGCGGGCGCGTCCGCCGACGACGTCCCGTACGGCATCTGGGCCGGCGCCATGAGCCCGCTCGGCTGACCGCGACGGCCACGAGGCCGCCCACCCCGACGGCCGACAGGCCACCGCGCACCCCGACGGCCGAGAGGCCCCCGCCCGCTCCTTCCACCCCCCTCGCAGAATGTGCCCCGTATGAACTCGAAGCACAGCGGTCGCCGCCGCCGCGACCCCGCACCCGCTCCTGGTTCCGCCCGCCAGGGTTTCGTGGCCATGGCGGCCTTCCTCGTCGTGACGTCGACGACCGCCACCTTCCTGGCGCTGAACCACTCGGACGACACCACACCGGCGGCCTCGGCCGGCGGGCCCCGCTCCGGGACCAGCACCACCAAGACGACCAAAGAACCCCCGTGGGACGGCAAGACGAAGGTGCTCGGGGACGGCTCCACGTCCTACACCGGGCCGCAGAAGGGCCAGTTGAAGCCCGTCCCGCTCAAACCCGGCGAGAAGCCGCCCCAGTTCGTCGTCTTCTCCTGGGACGGCGCCCTCCAGGGCGACGACAACCTCTTCTCGCACTACCAGGAGCTGGCCAAGCAGTACAACGCGCATATGACGTTCTTCCTGACCGGCATCTATCTGCTGCCCAAGGACAAGAAGACGCTCTACGAACCGCCGATGCACGCGCCCGGCTCCGCGGCGATCGACTACGCCACCAACGAGCACATCCGGGACACGGTGGAGGAGCTCGGCAAGGCGTGGAAGGACGGCAACGAGATCGGCACCCACTTCAACGGCCACTTCTGCGGTGACAAGGGCGGCGGGGACTGGAGCGTGGCGGAGTGGGAGAGCGAGATCAAGCAGTTCTTCTCGTTCGTCGAGAAGTGGAAGACCAACACCGGCGACAGCGACCTGCCGGCCCTGCCGTTCGACCCCGTACGTGAGGTCAGCGGCGGGCGCGCGCCCTGTCTGGAGGGCCAGGAGAACCTGCTCAAGGCCATGAAGGCGACCGCCAAGGACTACGACTGGCGCTACGACGCGAGCTCCCCGGGCGGCCTCCAGATATGGCCCACCAAGAAGGAGGGCGTCTGGGACTTCCCGCTCCAGCAGCTCCCCTACGAGGGCGGCAAGTTCCAAGGCCTGTCCATGGACTTCAACTTCCTCGCCAACCAGTCCGGCGACTCGACCCAGGGCGATCCGGCCCGGTACCTCGAGTGGGAGCAAGAGACCGTCGCGTCGTACATGAACGGTTTCAACCGGGTGTACTACGGCAGCCGCGCACCGCTGTTCATCGGCAACCACTTCGAGGACTGGAACGGTGGCATCTACATGAAGTCCGTCGACCAGGTCGTCAAGAACGTGTGCACGAAGAAGGGCGTTCGCTGTGTGTCCTTCCGTGAACTCTCCGACTGGCTCGACGTGCAGAAGCCCGGGACCCTGGAGCGCCTGCGCGGTCTGGATCCCGCGCAGTCCCCGGACTGGTCGACGGTGGTGAAGTAGCCGTGGAGGGCGTCCTGACTGTCGGTGCGTCAACTTACCGTTTGCGTAAGAGAGTTGACCTCGCCGTGCACGAAATCCACCCGGGTTCACCACAGTTGAGGAGGACGTGTAAAGATTCCCTCCCCGGTGCCTGATCGGGGATAAGGAGAATCATCAGTGAGATCAAAGACGTTGAGCCGATGCTCGACCCTGACGGCGATCGCCGTCTCCGCTGTCCTGCTGCCCCTGTCCGCCGCCCATGCGGCGACCGCGCCCGGCACCGTGAACCGGGCGACGAGCGACGCCTTCGGCCGGATGGCGGACGCCGTGCTCACCGACCGTACGGCCGCCCTCCTCGACAAGAGCCAGACGGCACCCCGCACGGCCCTCGCGTCGAAGGGAGGCGTCAAGCTGACCGCCGCGCTGACCAAGACGGAGGACACCGCGGTGACCTCCCTGCGCGGCACCCGTTCCCGCCTCGCGGCGCTGGGTGAGGCCTACACCGCCGCCGACACCAAGGTCACCGTCGACAGGACGCGGGTTCTGGGGAAGGTGGCCACCGCCTGGGTCACCGAGACCACCGTCCTGACGTACAAGAAGATCCACGGCGACGAGCCCGACACCACGGGCTTCGACGCGCACCACGTCCTGACCTTCGCCGCCCAGTCGGACGGCACCTGGAAGCTCTCGGACCTGCGCACGACGGACAAGGGCCTTCCCCAGGTCAACCAGCCCGTCACCGCCGCGCCCGCGCGCATGCGTCCGATGGCCGTTGTCGACGCCCCCCCGGCAGCGACCTCGTATCCTGCGCCCGCCAACCCCAAGAAGCTCACCGGCGGCACGTACGACTACGCGGCGATGGCTACCTACGCCGAGAAGTACTGGAAGAACTACAACACGGCCTACCGGAAGTTCAACGGGGTCGGCGGTGACTGCACCAACTTCGTGAGCCAGAGCCTGCTGGCGGGCGGCTGGCAGCCGATCAGCACCGTGACTCCGGAGGAGTACGACACCTGGTACTACGTCGCCAACGGCCAGTCCGACTCGTGGGCGGGCGTGAACGAGTGGTCCTGGTTCACCCAGACCGCCAATCGCACCACACCGCTGGCGAACGTCTACCAGATGGACGTCGGTGACGTCCTGCAGATGGACTTCGACAAGGACGGGTCCAAGGACCACACCATGATCACGTCCTACCGCAGCTCCAGCGGCATCCCGTACCTGACGTACCACGACGCCGACACCTACCGCCGGTCGCTGTCGAGCCTCATCGCGTCGTACCCGACCTCGGCGTACTACGCGTACCGCACCTGATCACCGGGTCACCTCAGCGCCTGAGGTGACCTAGGGATCCGTGGTCCCGGGCGGCTCGGTGGGCTTGGACTCGGACGACTTGGTCTCGGACGACCTGGTCTCCGTCTCCACGGCCTTGGTTCCCGTGCCGCCCACGGCCCCGGGCGTCGGCGCGGCCCTGTGCGACTGCTGCAGGGCCGTTGCCGAGGCCGACTCCCGCAGCGCCTGGATCCGCTCCGCCCGCTCGGCCTCCTCGGGGTGGCGGGCTTTGTAGTACGGGTTGTCGTGCGGCAGGGCCGAGCCGACCCTCCCGTACATCCCGAAGAACATCAGCAGGACGCCGACCACAAAGCTGAACAGCACGTTCTGGATGCGGAAGGCGAGGAAGTTGTAGCGGCCGTCCAGCAGCGCCAGGTTCAGGAAGCCGTTGAGGATGAACAGGACGCCGAAGACCATGTTGAGCGTCGAGGCGAAGTTCCCGCCGATCACCATGCCCACGAACAGCAGCAGCCCGACACAGATGGACAGCACGCTGAGCGAGCCGTTGGTGTTCAGCCCTATGACCGTGTCCCCGTGGGTGGTGAAGTAGCCGACCCTGTTGGCCAGGCCGAGGATGCCGAAGGCGAGCAGGAAGAGGCCCATCAGGCCCGCGCCGATCCGGTAGAACGTGTTCAGCCGGTGATCGACCGGCAGATGGTCGTCGAAGGCGATGCGTCGTCGGGATCCGGGACGAATTACGTGCGTGGCCATGTCCGCCTCCCTCTCCAGCTAGCGGAGGCCGTACGTACAACCCAGCATCCGCCACGAGACCGGGGACCGCCAACACCGGAGACCGGGGACCGCCGGCACCGGGCGCCGCGGACAGGGCTGACCGGCGCCGGAGAAGCTCAGGCCGGGCCGCCGCGCTCCTCGCGGATCTGGGAGACCACGCGGGCCGTCGTCGCCCGCACCGCCTCCGTCTCGGTCAGGAAGTGCCAGTAGTCGGGGTGGCGCCCCTCCAGCGTGGCGATGGCCCGCTCGAGCCGGGCGACGGAGTCGTCGAGCGGGCGGGCGTGCCGCGGATCCGGGGTGTTGCGGCCCGACATGGCCAGGCGCTGGGCGTCCCGGATGGCGAAGCGGGTGCGGTCGATCTCCTGCTGGGGGTCCTTGGACACGGCGTTCAGCCGCCGCAGCCGGTCACCTGCCGCGGACACGGCCTCGTCGGTGCCGTTCAGCAGCGCGCGCACGGTGGACAGCAGCGAGGTCGCGTCCGGCCAGCGCTGCGCGTCGCGCGCGGCCTGCGCCTCCTTCAGCTTCAGCTCGGCCTGCCGTACGTTCTCGGCGGCCTGCTCCGGCACATGCTGCAGGTCCTGCCAGCACGCGGCCGAGAACCGGCGCCGCAGCTCGCTCAGCACCGGCTCCACCTGCCCGGCGCGGGTGGTCAGCGCCTGGGCGCGGGTGCGCAGGGACACCAGCCGGTGGTCGATCTCCGCGGCCCGCTCCGGCAGCCGCTCGGCCTCCGCGCGCACCGCCCCGGCCTCCCGCGAGACCCGCTCGGCGCGCTCCAGCGTCTCCGGTACGCCGTGCTGTCCGGCCCCCTGGTTGAGCTTGGTCAGCTCGGGCCCGAGCGCGGCGAGCCGAGCGGCGAGATCATCGGCTCTGAGCCCTGTCTCCCGTACACCGTCGAGGGCGTTCGAGGCGGCGAGCAGGGCCTGCCGGGCGCGCTCGACGGCGGGCGCGAGCCGGGCGAGCTGCGTCTCGGCCTTCCCGAGCAGCGGCCCGAGCCCCTGACCGAACCGGTCCAGGTCCTGCTTGACCCGCCCCAGCTGGTCCTTGGCGGCGATCAGCTCGGCGCGGGCGCGCGCGGCGACCGACGCCTCGAGCTCGTCCCGGTCGAGGTCGTGGGCGTCGACGGCCTCGATGTACTTCTGACTGGCCTCGTCGATGCGCCGGCCCAGCGCCTCGAAGTCGGAGACGGCGCGGCGGGCCGCGGGGGTGTCGTCGACGGCGGTGATGGTCTCGATCGAGATCCGCAGATCGCGCTGGGCGGTGTCCAGCTCGTAGAAGGCGGCCGCGGCGGCGTCCTTCGCGGCCTGCGCCTCGGCCCGCTGACTCTCGGCGCGCCCGCCGAACCAGCGCCGGGTGCCGCCACCGGCGAAGGCGGCGGGCAGGGCGAGGGCGGCGAGGAGGGGGAGGGTGACGAGGGTCAGTACGTCACGGTACGGATGAGGCTGACGGCGTACCGACTGCGCGCGTGGCGCGAACGGCGTGTACGGCTCTGAAGGTGTCGCCGTCACATCCCTCTCCCGTGCTGTCATCCGCCTTGCCCGATGTCATTCTCCCACCGGTTAAGGACGAACACACGGGCCGGTTAGTTCGCTGTTCGTACTGTGATGCTTCCGTCGTTCGCGTGAGCGGACACCACGTGGGAACTGGCCGGGTCCCGGGGCACGGACACCCGCACGGAGCCGTCGCCGCTCTCGGCCGTCACCCGGTAGGTGTCGTGGGGCAGCCCGATGGTGAGCGAACCGTCCTGGCTGCGGGCCTCGACCAGGTCGGGCACGACGTCGAGTTCGAGCCGTACGGACCCGTCCGAGGACTCGGCGCGCACGCGGCGCGAGCCGATGCCGAGCGCCTGGACCGAGCCGTCGACGCTGCGCAGGTCCAGTGCGCCGGATGAGTTCGTCACACGCACACTCCCGTCCGACGTACGGATCCCGAGCGACTCCTTGAACCCGTCGGCCCGTACGCTGCCGTCCCTGTCCACGACCTTCACGGCGACACCGCGCGGCACGACGATCCGGTGCCTGGCGCTGCAGTCCGCGACCATGCCCGAACACTTCGTCCGCAGCGTCAGCCGGTCGTCCTTCATCGCCCAGGTCACCCGTGGATTCCCGCCGACGACGACATGCCCCTGGAACCACCGAGTGACCTCGACCTTGACCGCCTCGGCCGACTCGGCGACCACGAACTCCAGCGCGGAGTCGTCCGAGTCCACGGTGAGCGTACGACCGTGCAGCGCGAACGCCCGCCGGTCCGGATGCCGGTCGTCCCCGGCACTCGCCCCGCAGCCGGCGGCGGTCGCGGCGAGAGCGACGACGGCACCGGCGACGGCCGCTGCCCGTACCGGTGACTGAGTCCGAGCCATGAAGATCTCCCCCTGAGAAGCACACCGACGCGCGCCGATGCCCCTCGACGCCTTTCGACCGTACGGTTGCGGGGCGCGCCGGGGGATCCGGGCCGCTCCCGGACCGGAGGTGGGGTTAACCCCCGGATACGGGTTTGCGGGGCATCCCCCCGGGCAATGTAGGCTGTCGACTCGTCCTGGGCGCGTAGCTCAGCGGTAGAGCGCCGCCCTTACAAGGCGGATGTCGGCGGTTCGAAACCGTCCGCGCCCACCAGTCTCAGGACGCGAGTAAGGCCCAGGTCGGCGGGTGGATACCCGGAGGCCTGGGCCTTGATCTTTCTCGGCGGCCAGGTGGCGCCGTGCCACTTACGTGCCGGAAAGTCCACGTGGAGAGTGTCAGCAGGCCGACCGTCGACGCACCGTGACTGCGCCGGGAGACCCGCACCCCATGCCTCGGGTGCGGGCGGCGCTTCGAACAAGCGGGTCGGCAAAGCCCGCATCACGCCCGGCTCATCGAGGGTCTCGTCAGGTGAGGTTGCTCACCCAGCCGGAGCATGTACCCGCAGTGATCGTCTTGGTGTCCCAGTGGCCCGTGCAGACGCGGAAGCGGATGGTGACGCTCTCGGTGAAGTCCTTGTTCTTGTAGCGATCGGTGCCGGCGCCGTCAGCGTTGAAAATGGAGCCAAAGCGGCTCCCGACTTCCCAGTCCACGACGGCGGAAGAGCCATCCGGCTTCCCGTCGTAGACCGAGAACCAGTCGCCGGGGGGAGAGAAGCAGGCCCGGTACACGATGCCGCCATCCTCCTGTTTGGTGGCGCACTTCACCCACTCGACCTCATTGGAGAAATCAGTGGCGGTCGCGCGCTCGACTTCGCCGGCGGCGTTTGCCTGGGTGACGGTGAGGAGGAGGGCAGCGGAGAGGGTGCCTGCGACGGTGCTTATTCGCTTGAGGTGGTGGTTGTTGATCACACGGTTCCTTCTGTGGGAGGTGTCCAACTAGGCGTGTCCAATGAGGTGTTGGCGAACTCAAGAGGCTAACCAAGAGGGATGTGTCGATCAAGCGCCTGTTCGATATGACCGCTTGGCTGAGAGGACAAACGCCACTTGGCGGACGCGTCCCTCCGTACGCTCGGGACGGCGAGCGTGAAGGATGCAAACCCCTTGGTCCCAGGCCCCTTTGTGGCTCTCTCCTTCTGTGCGGCGGCGTTCTTCGAGTCGGTCTTGGTGCGGGGGTAGGTTCAGTGGGCATGACACGGGTTGCGGTAGTGGGCGTGGGGGCGGTGGGCGGCGTTGTGGCCGCGGGGCTGATGGCGACCGGGCGGGTAGAGGTGACCGCTTGCGTGCGTTCGCCGCTGGGCGGGTTGCGCATCGTACGGCCCGACGGGTCGGCTCTGGAGGCGTCTGTTCCTGAGGTCACCGACCCCGCCGAGGTGTCGGCGGTGGAGTGGGTGGCGCTGGCGACCAAGGCCTACCAGACGGCCGCAGCGGGCCCGTGGCTCAGCCGACTGTGCGGTGTGGGGACCCGGGTCGTGGTGCTGCAGAACGGCGTCGAGCACCGTGAGCGCGTCGCGCCGCTGGTCGGCGCCGCTCGCGTCCTTCCGGCCGTGGTGGAGATCTCGGCCGAGTCGCAACACCGCGGCCGGATCCGGCTGTTCGGCCGGCCACGGCTCACCGTGCCCGAGGGCGATGACGGCGCCGACTTCGCGGCCCTGTGTAAGGACAGCGGTATCGAGGTCACGCCGACCGCCGACTTTGTCACCGCTGCCTGGACGAAACTGTGCCTGAACGCGGCGAACGGTGCCGTTACGGCGCTGACGATGCAACGGATGCCGGTCTTCGCCAATCCGCGTATCGCCCAGTTGGGACGGGCACTGGTGGAGGAGGCGCGGCAGGTCGCCGTCGGGTCGGGCGCGCGCCTTCCCGATGATCTGGCCGACCAGGTCATCGCCCGGTTGCGAGCGATGCCGCCCGAGTCCGGCAGCAGCATGCTGTGGGACCGGCTGGCAGGCCGTGAGCTGGAATACGACGCCCGCAACGGCGCGGTGGTGCGCGCGGGAGCCCGCCTCGGCATCCCCACCCCCTACAACGACACCGTCACCGCGCTGCTGGAAGCCGTGAGCGCACCGGGGAACGCTTCCTAGCGTAGATACGGGCGCATCCCCAAAAGGAGGAAATTCTCGCCGACAACCCGCGGCGCTACCGTGGTGATTTAGCTGTCAATCAGGTGTATTGAGGCAAAAGTGGACACGGCGCTCGCCCCTGGCTACGCTCGATTGATGGATGTCACGCCTGAAGCGGCAATCGCAGCGCAAGGAAGTCGGCGTCGAAAAGACTGACTCGCCCGGATCATCAATGACAATCAGCGTCATTCGGCGCGATGCACGGCCGACCCCACATGCATGAATCACGCATGAATCAGGCCGGGTGCAGCCCTCAGTGGCAGGCGTGCGGATCCGCATGACGGCGCACGTCGAACAGTCAGTAGCGGGAGTCTGAAATGCGGAATTTCGGCAGCATCAAAAGAAATGCACTCAGTTCCGTGGCGGTCGCGTCCTCGCTGACGCTCGCTGCATCCGTGGCAGCAATCGGCACGGCGCACGCCGCTGTGAAGGTCACTATCACTGGAACGGTGAGCTGTGCCAAATTCGATGAGTCAACACCGAAGACGGTGACAATAACCCCCAAGAAGGGGACTCCCGGCTCGGACGAACCGGCCGGCGAGGAGAAGGTCGAAAAGTACACGATCAAGCTCACAGGCATTCCGAGTACCGGCACGACCGCCACCGCCAAGGTTGTCTGTGAAGACAGTGATGGCGACACGAATACGTACAAGACCAAGGATTTCCCGGTCAAGAAGCCCGCGAGCGGCGGCCCTGTGACCTTCAATCTTCCGGCATAGCGGGAAGTCGTCTACCGAATCGCCGGGTCCCGGCCCTCGCGTACCGTCCAGCCGATCACGCCCGGGAGTTCCCCGGCGCGGCGTGTGACGCCGAGGCCGGAGGCGGCCACGGCCACCGCCGTGCCGAGGCAGAGCAACGAGCCGGGGAAGCCGGTCACGGCGCCGAGCAGGGCCGGTGCGGCAAGCGCGAACGCGGCCGGCAGCCAGACGAGTTGGCGTCCGTGCAGATCCCGGCGGAACTTCGCACGGCCGGGCAGGGCGAGGCTCGAGCGGTCGGGGGAGGTGGGATGGAGGTTGATGGGGGCGCCGTTGACGGGGTCGGCGAGGTACTGGCGGGCGGCATCGCGGGACAGCTCGCCCCACACCACGTGCCCGGTGTCGGCGACGAGGGCTACGGGGAGTCCCTTGTCGATCAGCTTCCAGCGCGTCGGCAGGCACAACCAGGCCTGGTGGCCGCCGAGTTGGAGTCCGGCCTGGAGCAGGTCCGTGGTGGTGCGCGTCAGGCCGGTGCCTCCGCCCGCCGGATACATCGGGTAGATCTGCAGGGGGACACCACCCCCGACCGGTGACGCTTCGAGCCAGTGCGTGTGCTCGGCCTTGATCGTGCCGGGCTTGTCGCCGCGCTTCTCGTACCGCTTCCAGACGGGTGCCCCGATCCGTACGCGCACGGCGTGTACCTGCCCCTCGGCGGCGTCCGCGCACAGGACGCGCTGGCGGGGGCCCAGCCGACGCCCCAACAGGTCGGTCGCGACGTAGACGAGCAGCCAGAAGCCGAAGGCTGTCCCTGTGGCGGCGGCGAAGACTGTCAGCGCCCCCTCGTGCAGAGTGAACCCGAACCACAGAGCGGCGAGCGGAGTGACGATCGTCAGCGCCACGCCCGCCGCCAGGCCCCAGTCGTGGGGCGGTCGGCGCAGCGAGCGCGGGATCGAGGCCTGCGCCGGCACAGGCGACTCGACCCGCACGGTGGGCGCCGCCCGGCACGCGAGTATCCATCCGCCGGCGGCCAGGGCGGCGACCCCGAGGAGCTCGATGATGTCCCACCTGGGAGTGGGCGCGCCATGCCGTACGAGGGCGAGACCGACCGCGGCGGCCACCGCGAAGAGCGCGGCACCGCCGCACAAGCGGGTAAGGACCGTGGTACGTCGCATGGCGCACCTTTCTCCGAGGCTCCGGTGACGGGGTGGTCAGGGGAGTGGGGGGAGGGGTGCGCTATTCCGTCTGGTTCAGGTGGGAGCAGGACATTCTCGGCCCGGCATCGCGGAGAAGTAAAGGGTCAGCCGAACCGAAGGCTCTGCCGGGCTCGTCATTCCTCGGCGAAGACGAGGTCCTCGATCGGGTGGGTCATGCGTACGGTTCCGCCGTTGACCTCGACCACGTGGTGCAGGCCGGTGAGGGTCTTGGCGGTGGGGCCCTGGGAGAGGACGCGGAATCGGTCGGCGCCGCCGAAGAGGTAGCTGGGGAAGCAGTCCAGCGAGGAGTCGGGTGCGAAGCGCAGGTGGTCCGCGAGGCGGCGGAAGAGCTTCGGCAGCAGCACGAGGTCGTCCGTGAGGGAGGACAGGCCGGTGATCGCCGCCCCGGCGGTCGTCGCGTCCTTGGCCCATACGCCGAGACCCGCCGACCTCGCCTGCTGGGCCACCGTGGTGAGTTCGGTGCGCAGGTCGGGGAAGAGGTTCGCGTAGAAGGTCGGGAAGACCAGGCCGAGCGCGAGCAGATGGTGGTTGGCGGTGGTGCGGAGCAGCGGTACGTCGACGGTGATCCAGTCGCCGCTCTTCTTGCCCGCGGGTGGCGCGCCGCGCCCGGCCAGCGCGACGCAGCGGCTGTGTACGTCGATGGCGCTCGCCAGGATGAAACCGGGCACGCTCTCCGGGGTACTGGCGGTGACCTTCTCGCCGGCGTGCTGGACGGTGGTGAAACCGAGCCAGCTCAGCAGCTCGTCCCGGGCGGCGTGGGCGAGGTCCGGCGGCTGGTGCACCTCGTGCGGGCCCGCGCCCAGATAGTGGGTCTCCAGCGCGTCGATCGCGTCGAGCCGCAGGTTGGCGCCGCCGCGGCTGTTCCGGTGGGTCTTGTCGATCTTGTGCCGGCCGGGGATCTCGTACCAGAAGGCCGCGTCGTGTGGGTCGAAGCGGACGGTGTCGCCGTCCGGTTTCGCGTTCAGGATCCGGTAGTCGCCTTCGATGAGGAGCATGGGAATGAGTACCTCCGCGTCAACGCCGGTGACTCATTGTTGCCGCGCGGGGGCTCTTTCGTACCCGGAGTGACCCGGCTTTACGGCGTTTGCGGCGGGTCGTCGTAGGCGTGCTTCAGCTTCGCGCGGGCGTCCACCGTGTCCGGTGGGGCGACCTGCGACCAGAAGCGGTGGCAGGTGACGAAGACGGCGAGTTCTCGTTCGCGTTGGCGGAGCTTCTCGACCTCGGCCTGTTCGTCGGGTGTCCAGCCGGGCGAAGCGGGGCGTTCCACCTTGCGCCAGCCCTTGTCGTCGCTGAAGCCGTCCAGGGGCTCCACCGACCAGGGGAGCTTCTTGAGCAGGGCCAGGAGCTCCGCCCGGACCTGATGCAGCTCCTCCTGACCAGCCAGGAGGTCACTCGGGAAGTCATAGGTCGCAGCCACACGACAATGGTACGCCTGTTCGAATTTGGGGTGCGAGTTCCTTCGGGGACTTCACGCGAACGGGTGGGGTGTCCGCGACGGCGCCGACCGCTCGATGTGCATTACTCAGTCCAGACTGTGCAGTCAAGGCTGCGCAGTTCAGCTGGACAGTCTGGACTGAAGGTTTTAGCGTGAGGACATGGACGACAGCAGGGACGGCACCGAAGCTGTGGACGGTGCCTCCGGATCCGCCGCCCGTGCCGCGCGGGACCTGAGGGTCGCGTTCAGTCGGCTGCGGCGGCGGATCCGAGAGGTCGCCGAGACGGAGGGGGAGGCGCAGGATCTCTCACCCTCGCAGGTGTCCGCGCTCACGCTCGTGAGCAAGAGCGGGGCCGCGACGGCCAGTGGGCTGGCGGCGTCCGAGGGTGTGCGCCCGCAGTCGATGGCCGCCACGCTCGCCGCGCTCGACCAGTACGGGCTGATCGAGCGCAACCCCGACCCCGGGGACGGCCGGCGGCAGCTCGTCACGCTCACCGACGCCGGGCGCGAGCGGGTCGAGGGCACCCGGCAGGCCCGCGTGGAGTGGCTGGCCCGGGCCTTCGAGGACCGCTGCACGGAGGCCGAGCGGCAGACCGTCATCGAGGCGATGGCCGTGCTGGACCGGCTCACCAGGCCGTGATGCCCAAGATCTCCGGACTCGCTCACTCCGACCGGCCCTCGCGCGACCCCGTTCGACCGATCCCTGCGCCCCCCGCGCCCCGTACCTCCCGAAAGGCCTGACCATGGCTGTCACCACGCTCGACCCGAACACCGCGCTCGTCGTCATCGACCTGCAGAACGGCATCGCCGGAAACCCGGGCCTCGCCCCGTACCCGGCCGCCGAGGTCGTGGAGCGGGCGGCCCGGCTCGCGGACGCGTTCCGTGAGCAGAGCCTCCCCGTCGTCCTCGTCCGGGTCACCGCCGCCGCCGACGGCGCGGACGGCGTGCCCGGGCGCATCGACGGCCCCGCCCGCGCCGCCCGTGTCTGGCCGGAGGGCTGGGACGTCCTCGTCGACGAGCTCGCCGGTCACCCGGAGGACATCGTCGTCACCAAGCGGAACTGGGGCGCGTTCTACGGCACCGACCTCGACCTGCAGCTGCGCCGCCGCGGGGTCACCCAGATCGTGCTGGCCGGCATCGCGACCAGCATCGGCGTCGAGTCCAGTGCCCGCGCCGCCCACGAGCACGGCTACCACGTCACCCTGGCCACCGACGCGATGTCCGACATCGAGGCCGAGACCCACCGCAACAGCGTGGAGCGGATCTTCCCGCGTCTCGGTGAGACGGGCACGACGGACGAGATCCTGGAAGTGCTGGCCAAGACCCACGGCTGAGCCATGTCCAAGACCCACGGCTGAGCCGTAGCCGGGGTCAGCGGCGGTGGTTGTCCGCCAGCTCCTCCACCAGCGCCCGCGCCACCGGCACGGCCACCCCGTGCCGGTCCGCGGCCCGCAGCAACGCGCCGCCGATCGCGTCCAGTTCGAGCGGACGGCCCGCCTCGGCGTCGCGTTGCATGGAGGACTTGGCCTCGGGCGGGAAGGCGTCGTAGCGGGCGAGGGCCACGGACGGGTCCGCCGGGGCTCCGCACGCGCGGCTGACGGCTGCCGTCTCCGCGACCAGGGCCGTCAACTCCTCGCGGTGGCGCGTACGGACCTCGCCGAGCGGCACCCCGTAACGGGTCGTCAGCAGCGCGAACGGCGCGAGGAACGACATCTTCGCCCACAGCGTCGCCGCCTCGTCGTCCAGCACACGGACGGTGGGGCCGGCCGCCGCCAACACCCCGGCGAGCGCGTCCAGCCGGCCGCGCGGCACGCTCTCGCCGGTCAGGTCGATCTCGGCGAAGGGGCTGCCGTGTTCGATCACCCCGGGCGCGGTCCGGGTCGACTCGACGCGGATGACGGCGGGGGCGACGCGGGCGGCACCGTAGCGGGCGCGCAGGGCCGCCGGGTGTTCGACACCGTTCAGGAACGGGACCAGCAGCCCGTCACCGAGCACCTCCGGCCGTACCCGCTCCAGGGCCGCGTCCAGCGCCGTGTGCTTGACGCTGATCAGGCAGGCGTCGACCGGTTCGCGCAGTTCGGTGTCGGCCTCCACGGTCGCCGTGAAGTCGCCGAACCGGCGGCTGCGGACGCGAATGCCGTCCGTGCGCAGCGCCCGCGCCGTCTCGTCCCCGGCCAGGCAGATCACCCGGTGTCCGGCCCGGGCGATCAGCGCCGCCAGCAGTCCGCCGACGCCGCCCGGGCCCAGTACCGCCACGGTCGACCGTTCCCCAGCCTGGTTCTCGGCCTGGTTCTCGGCCTGGGCCTGGTCCTGATCCTGTGCCTTCGAGTGGTCCTTGGTCATGACTGTTCGATCCTCTCGTCGGTCGGCCCCGGGAGGTGGCCGCCTCGACATAGATCATCCCGCTGGGCCGGAGACGTAATCCCGACGGGGTCCCACGACCGTGGCGTACGCGCGAGACTGGTCGCATGTGCCGCAGCATCAAGACACTCCGTCCGCCCGTGCTCCCCGAAGAGGCCACCGAGGAGGAGATCCGCGCCGCCGCCCTCCAGTACGTCCGCAAGGTGTCCGGCTTCCGCGCCCCGGCCGCCCACAACCGTGAGGTGTTCGACCACGCGGTCGAGGCGATCGCCGCCGCCACCGCCGAGCTGCTGGGCGGCCTGGAAGTACGCGGGGCCGCTCAGCCGCAGCGCGCCGGATAGCATCCCGCGCGTTCACACGCCCGCGGGTCCGCGCGGACGCGGTCAGGCGCCGGTGCCCGACTCCTCGGGCGCGGGACGCCGCATCACGAACGCCGCGCCCGCCCCCGCGCCGAACAGCGCCAGGAGCGACACCCCGGTGGCGAGCCAGCTCGCGCCCAGCCACTGGCCGCCGAAGTATCCGAGGGCGACGCTGTAGACGGCCCAGGCCAGACCCGCCACGATCGACCACGGCAGGAACTCGCGGACCCGGCGGTGGGCGGCGCCCGCGCCGAGCGAGACGACCGAGCGCCCGGCGGGCGCGAAGCGGGCGAGGACGACCAGCACGCCCCTGGCACCGCCGCCGCGCGAGAGGACCGCGCCGAGACGTTCCTGCGCGCTGGACAGCCGGCGCGAGCGGGCTATGGCCCGGTCCAGGCGTTCGCCGCCGCTCCAAGCCAGCCGATAGGCCACCAGATCGCCGAGGACCGAGGCGGTGGCCGCGGAGAGGGTGAGCGCCATGATGTTGGGCACCGCCTGCCCGACGGCCGCCCCCGCGGAGCCCGCCGCCGCGGCCGTGGCCGCCGTGATGACGAGGACGCCGCTCGGCAGTACCGGCAGGAAGACGTCCAGCAGGACCGAGACGGCCACCGCCGCGTAGATCCATGGACTGCCGGTCAGCGGCCCCACACTCTCCAACACCGAAACTCCCCTGTACTCCCCCGTTGGCACGACCTCGCCGCTACGTCGCGAGGGAGCGGCAGGCGGCCTGTGACAGCCATACAGCGTACGCGGCGGGTGTGACAGGAGGGTCACTGGGGGTTCATGTGCCCTTCAGGGCGGGAGCGAGTAAGGGAGGGGCGAAGTCAGGGCGGGGACGAGCGTTGAAGGAGTGGGACAGCGATGGTGGCAGGGATGATCGCCGGGGCCCTGGCGTCGGCCGTACTGACGGTGGGCGGCGGCGCGGGAACGGACGGCTACTGGATGACGACGGAGGCGAGGTTCGCGCCGCCCGGCGCCTTCGTCCCGTCGACGGCACTGACGTACGACACGCAGGTCGTTCCGGCGGCCGACGGGATCGAGGTGAGTCAGCTGATGGACGAGCGGGGCGCCACGACCGTACGGCTGCGGGTGACCGGAGTGAAGTCGGGCCACGCGTTCGGGGCGCGGGTGCACCAGAAGTCCTGCGCCGCCGATCCGGCCGCGGCGGGCGGGGTCTACCAGCACCGCGCGGACCCGGCTCACACCGATCCGGACAACGAGGTGTGGCTGGACTTCACCGCCGACGAGAACGGGAGGGGGGAGGCGAGGACCCGGCACGACTGGGGCTTCAGGCCGGGCGGGGTCGGTTCCGTGGTGCTCTACGACGGGCCGGGCGCGAAAGGTACGCGGGTGGCGTGCTTCACCGTCCCGTTCGGATGGGTCGCCGGGACGGCCTGAGCGAGGGCGGTTCGGGACGGCGCCCACCTCCGGGTGAAGGTGGTGGGCGCCGGGCCGCTAATCAATGCCTGCGAGTTCAGCATTCAGCCATGCGCCAGGTGTCGACGGGGCCTCTGGTTCGGCTGTCGCCGCACGTAGAGCGGCCCGCGCCACCGCGTCGGCGTCCGAAAGCGTGACCGAATCCACCCCCGGCCGGGCCCCGGCCGCGGTCACCCAGTGCACGCCCTCCGTGGGGACCCCGAAGGCGAACCGCCTCGCGTGCGGGCGCCCTTGACGGTCGATCAGACGGTAGGGACGCGGTGTCACGTCCAGCCCTCCGGTCTCGTAACCGTCGCTCGTGTGCGGGCGGCACCCGCCCGTCCTCAGCAGCCGGGTGAGCAGTTCGTCGCCCGTCCGCCTGAGGTCCGGCTCCGGCAGCCGCGCCTCGATCAGCGTCGTCGCGCGGACCGTCGAACCCGGCACGTCGGGGGAGTGCGCGACCCACGCCCCGTCCTCGGCCCGCACCTCCAGCCGGGGGCCCACGACGTCCAGGACGCCCGCCTCGATCAGCGCGGTCATCTCCTCGACGCGGCGGCGGGGCGGCCCGATGGAGAGGAAGGCGTTGAGCGGTGTGTACCAGCGGTCCAGGTGTTCACGCCGCGAGCCGCCCGGCAGGCCCCCGTGGTCCACGATCCGCCGCACCTCGTTGCGCAGGTCGCGCAGCACGTCCAGGGCGGCCTTCAGGGGACCGTCGACGTTCCCGAGCGCGGCCTGCTCGGCGTCCTCGCGCAGATGCGCCAGCAGCCAGGAACGCCAGTCGCCGGGCGTGGTGAAGTCGCGGCCGGCGTACGGGCGCGCAACGCGGTCCCAGCACCAGCGCTCACCCTCCGGGACGCCGAACTCGTCGAGGACGCGGGCCTCTTGAGAGCTCCGGTGCCCGGCGGCGAGGAAACGGTGGCGGAACTCCAGCAGCCGCGGACGCTCCCACCGTCCGGCGCGCACACCCTCGTAGTAGACCGTCTCCACCTCCTTCGCGATCAACGGCCATATCTCGCCCAGGAAGTCCGGCGCCTCACCGGAGTCGGCACGCTTGCGGAAGCCTGCGACGACCTCGTCGGTGAGGACGAGCGGGAGGTGACGGCCGTAGGGGCCCTTCGCGTTGTCGCCGCGGGCCTGGTAGGGGATACCGCGGCGCGAACCCGCGTACAGGCGGGGCTCGCGGCCGGAGGGCAGGTAGCGAAGGCCCCCGGCGGTGCGGGTGAAGCGGCCGCCCCGGCCCGTCGTGAGCAGGGCCATGTGGTCGAAGAAGTTGAGGCCGAGACCGCGCAGCAGGACCGGTTCGCCGGGAGCGGGGGCGCGGAGGTCGACGTCCGCCGGGTTGGCGGGCGGGATGTGGCGCAGGCCGTGCCGTTCGGCGTACGCCGTGAGGTCGCGTTGGGCGCGGTCCGGGGCCGCCGGCAGATGCCCCTGGGCGAGGACGACCGCGGACAGCTCCGGCAGGGTGCGCCCGTTGTCCAGCGTGAGGCTCTGGCGGCCGTCGGGGCCGTCGTCGAGCCGTACCGCGCGCGCCGGGTGCACCACGACGCGCACCCCTGGCGGCGCCCCGCGCACCACCTCGGCGAACACCCACTCCAGATAGCGGCCGTAGTGGGTGCGGGTCGGATAGTCGTCCGGGCCCAGCTCGCCGTCCGCCCAGGTGTGCAGGCTCGGCCCGGTGCGGACCGGGCCCGAGCAGTCCACGCTGTCGTCGGTGAAGAGGGTCACCTGCGAGGCCACGGTGTTCATCAGCAGATGCGGCGACTGCGCGGTCCGCCAGACCCGGCCGGGGCCGGGCGGCGACGGATCCACCACGTGGACCGTCAGCCGTGCCCCGGGCGGGAGCAGCTCCGGCGCGGAGGCGCACAGGCGTTCAAGGACGCTGGTGCCCCGCGGTCCCGCGCCGACGACGGCGAGGGACATGTCGACGGCACGGGTGGTCCCGGAGGGCGCGGCGGCGCTCACTGCAGACAAAGGTGTGACTCCCGGGCATGGAGGGCGCATGACGGCTGACCGCCCGCGGGGAGGCCCACACGAAGGCTCCTTGGAAGCGGACGGTCCGCCTCATCATGCCGTCGGCGAGAACGCGAACCGAGCCCCGGGCGGGAGGATCGCCGCCCGCTGTGGGGTGCGTCACGGGTGTCTCACGCACCCCACACGCGCCCCGCGCAGGTCCATCACGCCTGCTCCACACACGCGTTGTGGACGACCGCGGGCGTTCACGGAGCGATCTCGGACTCCGTGACCGTCCGCAGCCGGACGGTGCGCCCGCCCTTGTCCACCCGGGCCTGCTCCAGCCGCAGCCGGGCCGAACGTCCGCTCAAGGTGAGAGTCATGAGCTGGTTGCCGAACCAAGGGCCGCCCGTTTTGCGCCAGTTGACGGGCGGCTCGGCGCACTTGCCGTGCCGGGCGAACCGGCGCCCGATCGTCCGGCCCACCGCGCTCCAGCCGAAACGGAAGCCGAGCCGTATGGAGAGGGGGATGGAGTTGTGGACGGGGGAGCAGGTCAGCTGCAGGACGCGGGCGTCGGGGGAGCGCGGGGAGCCGGCGGCGTCGGAGGGCCACTCGGGCTCGGCGATGTAGGCGTGGTGGACGTCTCCGGACAGCACCGACACCGTCGCCGGGGCGTCCGGCCCGGAACCGGCTTCGGCGATCAGCTCCGTGAGCGCGGCGAAGGACGCGGGGAAGGCGGCCCAGTGCTCCAGGTCGGCCCGGCGGCGCAGCCTCTCCCCGAACCGGGCCCAGCGCGCGCCCCGTTCACCCCGGCACAGGGCGGCGTCCCATGTCTCGGCGTCGTGCACGAGGTGGGGGAGCAGCCAGGGCAGTGAGGTGCCGATCAGGAGGTGGTCGCGGGAGTCCGGCGCGTCCAGCGCCTGCTCGCGCAGCCACCGCTCCTCGCCCGGGTCGAGCATCGCCCGCTCGTTCTCGGCCAGCACCCGGGCCGCCCGGGTGTCCACCATCAGCAGCCGTACGCGGCCGAAGTCGCGGCGGTAGCTCCAGCGGACGGAGGCCGGGTCGGTGTCGGACTGGGCGGCGAAGGCGCGCAGCACGTCGGTGCCGTCGGGAGTCTCGCGGACGGCGGCGTACAGGGGGTCGTCGGCGAGTTCGCGCGGTGAGAGGTTGCCGAGGTGCTGGTGGACCCAGTACGACATCAGGCCGCTGAGCAGCCGCTCGCGCCACCACAGCGTGGCGCGCATGTCGGCGAGCCAGGAGGCGCTGGTGTTCCAGTCGTCTATGACGTCGTGGTCGTCGAAGATCATGCAGCTGGGCACGGTCGACAGCAGCCAGCGGACTTCCGGGTCGAGCCAGGATTCGTAGTAGAGGCGGGTGTACTCCTCGTAGTCCGCGACCTGGTCGCCCGGGGGGTCTTCGAGGTTGCGGCGGGCGGCGAGCCAGCGCTGGGTGGCCTTCGAGGTCTCGTCGGCGTACACCTGGTCGCCCAACAGCACCAGGACGTCCGGCCGTTCGCCCTCGGGCTCGGTCGCGATGCGGGCCGCCAGCGTGTCCAGGGCGTCGGGCCCGACCGGGTCCTTCTCGTCCGCGGGCGGCGCGGCCCAGCGGCAGGAGCCGAAGGTGACCCGGACGGCGTCCTCCTCGCCCGGGGTGCGCACGAGCGAGGGCGGGAAGGGGGAGTCGGGCAGCGGCCAGACGCCGACGCCGTCCAGCAGCACCTCGTAGGTGGTGTCCGTGCCCGGGGTCAGACCGCTCACCGGCACCAACGCGTAGTGGTGTCCGGCGACTTGGAAGGTGCGGGCCGAGCCGCCGGCACCGTCGGCGCAGCGCACCTCGGCGGTGCACGGACGGCTCACCTCGACCCAGAAGGTCGCGGACGAGCCGTCGACGTACCTCAGCAGCGGTCCCAGGCTCAGCTCCGCCAAGGTGATCACCCCTCTCCGTCGCCCCGTACGGTACGGAACGACGGAGACGAGCGGGGAGGTTCCGGGAACTGCGCCGGTATCTGTGGGGGGTGGGGACCGGTACGGGGATCAGCAGCCGCTGAGGACCGAGCTGAGCTTGCTCTTCTCCGCCGAGTCGACCGAGAGGTTGTAGTAGTACTTCACCTGGACCCAGGCGCGGACGTAGGTGCAGGCGTAGGAGCTGAGCGGGGGCATCCACTCGGCCGGGTCCTGGTCGCTCTTCTGCTGGTTCACGTTGTCCGTGACGGCGATGAGCTGGGGACGGGTCACGTCGTTGGCGAAGGCCTGGCGCTGGGCGGTGGTCCAGGCGCTGGCGCCGGAGTCCCAGGCCTCGGCGAGCGGGACGAGGTGGTCGATGTCCAGGTCGGAGGCGGCGGTCCAGGTGGCGCCGTCGTAGACCGAGTACCAGGTGCCGCTGGTGGCGGTGCAGGCGGAGTTGGTGACGACGTTCGAACCGTCGCGCTTGAGGACGTACTCACGGGTGTTGCAGGTGCCGCTGATGGTGATCCAGGTGGGGAAGAGATCACGGTCGTAGCCGGTGCGGTTCTCCGTCGCCACGGTGAGCGAGGCGAGGTAGGTGCGCGCGGTGGCGGCGCTGACCGGGGTGGGCAGCGCCGCGGAGGCGGTCGGGCCGTTGAATATCCCGACCATGGCTATCAGGCCGGTGAAGGCTGCGAGTATGCTCAGCCGTCGACGCGCGTAGACCTTTGGCATGCGAACTCCCTTGAGGTGGGGGGACGTTGGGGCGAGCGGGCCCATGCTCGCGGTGGCGCATTTCCGGAAGGTGTGGCGCAGGTAAGAAGCTAGTGACGTGCGCATGACATGCCAAGGGGTCTGGGGCAACCGTTTTCTGTGGATCGGGGGGCGGGCTCCGGCGTGTGGCGTGCGAGGGGATCGTCCGGTGTGGTGCGAGGAGCTCGGGACCTATGGCCCTGTCCGGCGCATTTCGGCATCCCGTAGGATGAGTGGTGCAGAAGGGGAGTAGCTCTTCGCCGGACCGTCGACATACTGCTCAGCTCGTCTGAGCCGGCGCCCGGAGGCAGACCTTCACGGTCGGCCAGCGAGACCTTCGGCAGAGCAGTGCACTGTCCGCGCGTATGTCCTCGTGCGGGCGCCGACGTGTGCTGCCGCGCCGAGGTGTCGCGTCGCAGTCACAGCACTCTCGGTGGGGCAGCCCCGACCGATTGAGGGATTTTGATCAGCATCACCGTGATGGCGCTCGTCTTCGGCGTCGTCTTCCTCGCCGAACTGCCGGACAAGACCGCGCTCGCCGGGCTCGTCCTGGGCACCCGGTATCGCGCCTCGTACGTCTTCGCGGGCGTCGCCGCCGCCTTCGCCGTGCATGTCGCGCTCGCCGTCGCGGCCGGCAGTGTGCTGACCCTGCTGCCGCAGCAGATCGTGCACGCGCTCACGGGTGTGCTGTTCCTCGCCGGTGCCGCCGTGCTGCTCCTGAAGAAGGGCGAGGACGAGGAGGAGATCCGCAAGCCCGAGAACCAGACCTTCTGGAAGGTCTCGGGGGCGGGCTTCATGCTCATCCTGGTCGCCGAGTTCGGTGACCTCACGCAGATCATGACGGCGAACCTCGCGGCCCGGTACGACGACCCGCTCTCGGTCGGCCTCGGCGCGGTGCTCGCGCTCTGGGCGGTGGCCGGACTCGGCATCGTCGGCGGGAAGGCCCTGATGAAGCGGGTTCCGCTGGAGCTCATCACCAAGGTCGCGGCCATGCTGATGCTGGCGCTGGGGGCCTGGAGTCTGTACGAGGCGGTCGCGGCCTGAGCCGCCGGCGCCCCGCTCGTCGGCGGGTCGTCGAAGGGTCCGAGGCTCCGCCTGGTCGGAAGCGGTGGCGCCGGCCTCCCTCATTTTGTATCGTAGAGAAACAAAGTGGCTCCCGTCCGCACTCCCTGACCGGCGGGCGGGGCCGCCTTGTCCCCGGGGGACCCGGTGCTGATCCAATGGACGCCCCCGGCCCCTTCCCCCGCGCTCTGGAGCTTGCCGATGACGGCCACCACCGTTCTGACCGCCCGCGCCCTCCTGCTCGACATGGACGGCACCCTCGTCAACTCGGACGCCGTGGTCGAGCGCTGCTGGCGCCGCTGGGCGGAGCGGCACGGGCTCGACGGGGACGAGGTCATGAAGGTCGTCCACGGGCGACAGGGGTACGCGTCGATGGCGGTGCTGCTGCCGAACCGGCCCATGGAGCAGAACTACGCCGACAACGCGCGCATGCTCGCCGAGGAGACCGCCGACATGGACGGGGTCGTCGCGATTCCGGGTGCCGGGGAGTTTCTCGCCTCGCTGGCCGGGGTGCCGCATGCCCTTGTCACCTCCGCGGATGTGGGGCTGTCCACCGCGCGGATGGCTGCCGCCGGGCTGGGGCTGCCCGATGTGCGGATCACCGCCGAGTCCGTCGGCGCGAGCAAGCCCGATCCCGAGGGTTTTCTGAAGGGCGCCGCCGAGTTGGGTGTGGCGCCTGAGGACTGTGTCGTCTTCGAGGATTCGGGGGCCGGGATTTCCGCTGGGCGGGCTGCTGGGATGCGGGTGGTCGGGGTGGGGCCCCGGGCCGGCTTTCATCGTCCGGATGCCGTTGTGCCTGATCTGACGCGGGTGCGGGTGGAGGTTGTCGGGGGCGGGACGATACGCCTGCACCTCGGCTGACGCGTGCGAGATTCGCCCCCGCCACCCCTACCCGTCCCATCCCTGGGGGCTCCGCCCCCAGACCCCCGATCGGCCTGAACGGCCTCGTCCTCAAACGCCGGACGGGCTGAAGATGCGCGCAGCGCCCCTTCAGGGACGCGGGGAACTGCGCGACCGGCCCCCACCGGCCCGCAGCCGAAGAACCCCCCGCTCCGACAGAACCCCCGCACCGACAGAACCCGCCGAACCCTACGGAGTCGTCGTCTCGTTCTCCAGGCTCGTGCGGGTTGCCGTCCCGTACACCCCGGACTCGTCGCCCGTGATGCCCCGCGCCCACTGGTAGCGGCGTACCGCGTCCTCGACCCGGCCGGAGTACCTGCCGTCGGCGTCGCCCGTGTAGAGGGACAACTGGCGTAGGCG
The DNA here is from genome assembly GCF_036227505.1 of Streptomyces sp. NBC_01450. Classification (NCBI taxonomy): domain Bacteria; kingdom Bacillati; phylum Actinomycetota; class Actinomycetes; order Kitasatosporales; family Streptomycetaceae; genus Streptomyces; species Streptomyces sp. NBC_01450. Next base: position 7,759,855 of record NZ_CP109480.1, read on the forward strand.
CAGCTGGAGTTCGGTGACTTCGGGGCCTCTGTCGCCGCGGCGCAGGGTCGGGGCGGGCTCGTCGCCCGCGGAGCCCTGGTCCGGCGCCAACGAGGCGGCCACGGTCGGTGTGGTGGTGGGTGTGGGTGACTGGGAGGGGTCGGACGGTCGCGTCGAGGTCGCCGAGGTGGAGGGTGATGGACTCTCGCTGGGCGACGGGGGCGGCGCGGCCGTCGCCGTGGGGGATGCGCCGGGTTCGGGAATCGACCCCGAGTCTGATCGTGACGAGGGGGACGGCGGCACCGAGGTCGGCGTCGATGACGCCTCCGGCACGCTCGCCCGTACGTCGTCCGGCAGCGCCCCGTTCCGCGCGGGGGTGTCGTACGAGAACAGCCCGCTCGCGAACCCCGCCGCCGCCACGACCGCCACCGCGGCCCCGGTCACGACCAGCAGGGCCGTACGCCGCCGCCGGCGGGGCGGTTCCTCGGTGAGGGGGGACGGGGGTGGTTCCGGGGGCGGGTACGGAGTCCCGTTTCCGGAGTCGGCGTCCCGTACGGCGGCGAGTCGTACGGTGGCGGCGGCCTCCGGCGGCACCGTACGCAGGCGCATGGTGGCGGGCGAGGACTCGTTCGCCACCAGATCCACGTACGGGCGTATCCGTAGGGGATCGAAGTCCTCCGCCGCTGCCGCCTCCGCCGTGCGCGCGTCGCGCAGGGCGTCGGACGCGCGCCGGGTGCAGGCGCAGGACGGGGTGCCGTCCGGCGTCCGGGGCGCGGCGCACTCGGGGCAGACATGCCCGTTCGGTTCAGTCACGCGTTGGGTCCCTCCCCCTGAGACTCGCCCCCTCGGAACTCCCGAGATTATCCACATCCACCACACCTTCTCCCAGGAGCCCCCGGAATCCCTCCTTCCGCACCTGTTACAAGCTTCAACAGGCCATAACCGGCCATACCGACCACCATGGAGGGTGACGAGACCCCAGGGGTTCATGGGAGGTCCGCATGACGGGCGAGACACCCGGTGATGTGCACGACTCGGACACGCCGCCGCACGACCCCCCGTACGGCGTGAACGAGACGGTCGTGCGGAGGCGCTCGGCGGCCGCCGTCGACGCCCAGGAGGCGCCGGTGCACGGCGGTGTCGTCGTCTCGATCGGCGCGCTGCTGCTCGGCATGCTGCTGGCCGCCCTCGACCAGACGATCGTGTCGACCGCGCTGCCCACCATCGTCAGCGACCTGGGTGGCCTCGAGCACCTGTCGTGGGTGGTCACCGCGTATCTGCTCGCGTCGACCGCGGCGACTCCACTGTGGGGCAAACTCGGCGACCAGTATGGCCGGAAGAAGCTGTTCCAGGCCGCGATCGTGATCTTCCTCGTCGGGTCCGCATTGTGTGGAATGGCGCAGAACATGGGCGAGTTGATCGGCTTCCGGGCCCTTCAGGGCCTCGGTGGCGGTGGGCTCATCGTGCTGTCCATGGCGATCGTCGGCGACATCGTCTCGCCGCGCGAACGAGGGAAGTACCAGGGGCTGTTCGGGGCTGTCTTCGGTGCGACGAGTGTGCTCGGGCCGCTGCTCGGCGGGCTGTTCACCGAGCACCTCAGCTGGCGCTGGGTCTTCTACGTCAACCTGCCGGTCGGCGTGGTCGCGCTCGTCGTGATCGCGACGGTCCTGCGCACTCCGAAGAAGTCCGCCGAGCACGTCATCGACTACCTCGGCACGTTCCTCATCGCCGCGGTCGCCACCTGTCTCGTGCTCGTCGCCTCGCTCGGCGGCACCACCTGGGCGTGGAGCTCGCCGCAGATCATCGGACTCGCGGTGCTCGGTGTCCTGCTCGCCGTGGCCTTCGTGGCGGTGGAGCAACGGGCGGCCGAACCCGTCCTGCCCCTCAGGCTCTTCCGCGTCCGCACCTTCTCCCTCTCCGCCGTCATCAGCTTCATCGTCGGCTTCGCGATGTTCGGCGCGATGACCTATCTGCCGACCTTCCTCCAGGTCGTCCGGGGCGTGAGCCCCACCCTGTCCGGCGTGTACATGCTGCCCATGGTGTTCGGGCTGCTGCTGTCCTCGACCGTCTCCGGGCAGATCGTCAGCCGTACCGGCCGCTGGAAGGTCTTCCCCATCGTGGGCACCGGTGTCACGGCGCTCGGTCTGCTGCTGCTCCACCAGCTCGACGAGCACAGCAGTACCGGTGTGATGAGCGTGTACTTCCTCGTCTTCGGCCTGGGTCTCGGCCTGGTCATGCAGGTCCTGGTCCTGATCGTGCAGAACGCGGTCTCGTACGAGGATCTGGGCGTCGCCACCTCCGGCGCCACCTTCTTCCGCTCCATCGGCGCCTCGTTCGGCGTGGCCATCTTCGGCACCGTCTTCGCGAGCCGCCTCGGCGACAACCTGGTGGCCGTGCTGAGCGGACGGCAACTCCCCGCCGGCATCACGCCGAACAGTCTCAAGGCCGACCCGAAGGGCATCGCCGACCTGCCGTCCGCGCTCCGCCAGCCCGTCCTGCACGCGTACGCCTCGTCGATCACCGACGTGTTCCTGTACGCCGCCCCGGTCGCCCTGCTCGGCTTCGTCCTGGCCTGGTTCCTGCGCGAGGACAAGCTGCGGGGTTCGGTCACGGCACCCGACATCAGCGAGACGCTCGCCACCAATCCCGTGGAGCGGTCGTCGCACGACGAGGTGTGCCGTGCGCTGTCCGTGCTGGGCACCCGGGAGGGGCAGCGGGAGATCTACGAGAAGATCACCGCGCGGGCCGGCTGCGACCTGCTGCCCGCCGCGAGCTGGCTGCTGCTGCGGATCAAGAAGTACGGCTGGGCGGAGCCCGCGCTGCTGGCCGAACGCAGCACCGTACCGCTGCCCGTCGTACTGGCCGCGGCCCGGCAGTTGGAGGAGCGGCGCCTCGCCGCCCGCGGAGGGCTCGACCTCGTCCTCACGGACGAAGGCCGCGAGGTCGCCGAGAAGCTGGCCAAGGCCCGCGAGGAGTCCTTGGCGGAGCTGCTGGGCGACTGGTGGGGACCGGACCGGCCGACCGATCTGACCAAGCTGGTCAAGGAGCTGAACGGCGAGCTGTGCGGCTCCGACGCCGAGCGGCCGCACGACGGGACGGTGCCGCGTGCGCATCCGCGCGGGAGAGCGGCGTGACTCCTCCGGCGGCCTTCAGGGCGTCAGCTTCTTCGTGAACCAGTGGTCGGCGTAGATGTCGTCGTTGTGCGGCTCGGTCTCCGCGTAGCCGTGCCGCGCGTACAGGGATCGTGCCTCCACCAGGTCGCCGCGGGTGTCGAGGATCAGCCGCTCGGCGCCGAGGCCGCGCGCCTCCTCCTCGGCCGCCGCGAGCAGCAGCGCCGCGCCGCCCTTGCCGCGCAGCCGCTCGCGCACGAACACCCGCTTCAGCTCACCCGTCGTGGCGTCGAGCATCCGCACCCCGGCCGTGCCACCGGGTTCGCCGCCGTACCGTGCGACCAGCAGCACCCCGCCGGGTGCCTGGAACTCGGCACCCGCGGTCGCCGCGATCTCCCGCTCCAGCTCCTCGGGGTCGGTCGGGTGCCCCTCGTGCAGCAGGTACCAGCGGTCGCTGACCTCCGTGTAGTACGCGCGCCACAGCGCGGAGGCGACGGACGAGTCGAAGGGCTCGGGGGCGATGGTCCAGGTCATGGCGGTCATTGTCGGGAGGTACGGCCTGCGGTCCGCAAGCGGATTTCCGCGGGCCGCGGGTGAGGACGGCGTCCGGGACCGTGGTGGGTTCGTTTGAGTGCGGGCTTCCGGGCAACCCGGTTCTCGAACCGGCCCGTCGGGTCGAGAACCCCGGAAGGCACCCATGTCCACAGGCCTCATCATCGCTTTGATCGTGATCGTGGCGGTCGCCGTCGTCGCGGCCGCGCTGATCCTCCTGGCCCGCAGGCCGCAGGGCGGGCGCACACTGCGGCGGCGCTTCGGGCCCGAGTACGACCGGGCCGTCGCCCAGCACGACGGCGACGCCAGGGCCGCCGAGCGCGACCTCGCCGAGCGGGTGAAGCGGCACGGCGCGCTGCGTGAACGGCCGCTGGAACCGGCCGCGCGCGACGAGTACGCCGCCCGCTGGGGGGCCGTTCAGGAACGCTTCGTCGACTCGCCGCAGGAGGCGGTGGCCGAGGCGGACCGGCTGGTCGCCGAGCTGGCCGGCGCACGCGGCTTCCCCGACGGCGAGCGCTACGAGGAGCAGCTCGACGCGCTCTCCGTCCACCACGGACACCATGTGCACGGCTACCGGCGTGTGCACCAGGCCACGTACGCACCCGTCTCGGACGCCCACGGCGGTACGGAGGAGCTCCGCGCGTCCGTGGTGGAGGCCCGCGCCCTCTTCGAGGAGCTGCTGGCCCCGGTCCGCCAGGACGCCCGCCAGGACACCGCCGACACAGCCCCTGCCGGGGACTCCGCCCCGGACGAGCGTTCCCACCGGGCCCATGTGCCGTGGGCCATGACCAGTCGTCACGCGAAGCGGAGTTGAGGAAGTGAAGAAGATGACATCGGACAACGGTAGTGAGAACAGTCCGCGTCGTGAGGCGATGACGGGCCGCGGGGACGTCGACCCCCTCGTCCACCGGCACGCCCAGGACGCCCAGGTCGCTCAGCCGCCCGGACCCGGCACCCCCGCCGACCCGGCCGCCTACGACCCCGGGGAGGCGCCCCGGAGTCCCGTCGACAGGGCGGCGCCCGGCGAGGCGGAGGCCCGCGGCGGCATGCGGTCCCGTGAGACCGCGAACCCGTCCCGCTCGACGGCGGGCGGCGCGGCGACCATGCCCGCCGGCGACCGGGACATCCGCGCCGGGCAGGAGGAATCCCTGCGTGGCGGGCAGGCGGAGTCCACCCGCGCCGGGCAGGGTGACCGTACCCGTGCCGGGCGGCAGGAGTCGGCTGCCGGGCAGCGTGACACCGGGCCGCAGGGCAACGGCGACGGGGCGCTGCTGTCGCACGACGAGTGCGACAAGTACGCGCTGCGGTTGCAGCACGCCGTCGGCGGGTTCGTGGACGGTCCGCGGGCGTCCGTCGAGGAGGCGGACCATGTCCTGGAGGAGCTGACCACCGAGTTCACCGACGCCATGACCCGGCGTCGCCGCACGCTGCGGACGACCTGGCAGGCGGCCGGTGAGGGCGACACGGCCGACACCGAGAAGCTGCGGCTGGCCCTGCGTGACTACCGCGAGGTCACGGAGCGGCTCCTGCACCTGTAGGAGGCCGTAGGCCCTGTCGTCGAGTACCACCATGAGGCCGCGCCCCGGACCATGTTCCGGGGCGCGGCCTCACCCGTCGACGGGGTCATCCGGCCCGGCGCTCGCGCCACTCCCGGACGATCTCGTCCACGTCGTACGGCTTGAGGCCGAGGGGAGGACCCGGCGGCGGTTTGAACATGACCTCGCGGATCTTGACGTTGATGTCCTCGACGATCTGGCGCACGACCCGCTCCGAGGGCGCCGCCGACGCCGCCGCGAGCGCGTCCTCGGCCTCCTTGCGCAGGGCCAGTGTCGGGGGCAGGACCGACAGCCCCTCGCGGGCCATCTTCCGCTTGATCCACCACAGTTCGTCGTACGGAGTGTCGGTCACGGCGGGCATGGGCTTGCCCGCGCCGGGCAGGTCCGCGAACTCGCCGCGGGCCTCCGCCTCACGGATCTGTCGGTCGACCCAGGTCTCGAAGCTGACCCCGGGTGGCTTCCGTTCGGTCATACGTCCATTGTGCAGGAGGACACCCGGTCGGACGACGGGGCGATTTATCATGCGGCGGCGGCGCGTCAACCACATCCGTCACCTGGACGGTTGAACCACCGCGCCGCGACCGGACGAACGCTGTAACTCGAAGGAGCGCACGTGCTCGAACTCACCATGGCCTCGGTCACCGGGGCGGACGCGGGTGCGACGGCCGGAATGCTGATGGCCGACGCGCCGAGCGACCCGGGAGCCGTGCTGCGGGTGGGGCGGGACCGGGCGGTGTGCCGGCTCGCGACCCCCGACGACTGGCTGTTCGTCTCCCGGGTCCACCTGGAGTTCCTGTGCGGCCCGGACGGCACGTGGCAGGTCACCTGGTTGCACGGGTCGCGCCCGGAGCCCTCCGCCGAGGTACGGCTGACGCTGGCCGGAGCACCGACCCAGCCGGTCCCGTACGGCGGGACGGTGAAGCTCCCCGCGGGCGGCTCGGGGGAGATCGTCATCCTTGACCGCACGGGACCGCAGAGCGTGAACGTGGGTTTCTACCACGAGGCCTGAGCGCCCCGGAGGGGAGAGGTGCGTCAGGCCAGCACGCGGGCCAGCGCGAACCCGTCGTACCCCTTGCTGCCCACCGTCTGGATCGCCGTACCGGTCAACTTCGGGTGGGCGGCGATCAGTTCGAGGGCGGCCCGGGTGCCCCGCACGCTCGGTTCGGCGCTGCCCGCGTCGGTGACCTGCCCGTCGCGCACGACGTTGTCGACGACGATCAGGCTGCCGGGGCGGGTGAGCTCGAGGGCCCACTCGATGTAGTGCGGGTTGTTCACCTTGTCGGCGTCGATGAACACGAAGTCGAACGGCTCCGGGTTCTCCTCGGCCAGTTTCGGCAGCGACTCCAGGGCGGGGCCCACCCGTACCTCGGCGATCTTGTCGAGGCCCGCACGGGCGAGGTTGCGGCGGGCGACCTCGGCGTGCGTGGCGTCGTACTCGAAGGTGATCAGCCTGCCGTCGGCCGGGAGGGCGCGGCCCAGCCAGATGGTGCTGTAGCCGCCGAGGGTGCCGAACTCCAGGATGCGGCGGGCGCCCTGGATCTGGGCGAGCAACTGGAGCAGCTTGCCCTGGTTCGGCGCGACCGCGATCGGCGGCAGCCCCGCGGCGTCGCTGTCGCGCAGGGCCGCCGTCAGGGTCTCGTCGGCGGGGGAGAGGAGGGTGGCGAAGTAGTCGTCGACTTCGTTCCAGAGCTGCGACTCGCTCATGAACCATGCCTTTCGTATACCTAGTTAGATGCCCTAACTAGTCCCACGGGCAAAGTTACACGGCGGGCGCGGAGCCCGGCAGCGGTTGCCCCGCCGACTCGGTCATGAACCACACCGCGACGCCACCGATCACGGCCGCGCCCATCATGTAGTAGGCGGGCATCATCATGTTCCCGGTCGCCCCGATGAGTGCCGTGGTCACCAGCGGTGTCGTACCGCCGAACAGTGAGACGGAGACGTTGAAGCCGATGGACAGCGAGCCGTAGCGGACCTTCGTCGGGAAGAGCGCCGGGAGCGCGGCGGGCATCGCGGAGGTGAAGCAGACCAGCAGCAGGCCCAGCGCGCCCATGCCGAGCGCGACCGCGAGCAGACTGCCCTCGCGGATCAGCAGCAGCGCCGGGACGGACAGGGCGAGGAAGCCGACACAGCCCGCGGCGATCATCGGACGGCGGCCGATCCGGTCGGTCAGCGCGCCCGCGAAGGGCTGGACGATCATCATCAGCGCCATCACGCCGAGGACGACCAGCAGGCCGTGCGTCTCGTCGTACTTCAGCTCGCTCGTCAGATAGCTCGGCATGTACGACAGCAGCATGTAGTCGGTGACGTTGAAGACCAGCACGAGGCCGACGCAGAGCAGCAGCGCGCGCCACTGGCCCGCGACCATCTCGCGCAGCCGCACCTTGGGGCGGTCCGCCTCCTTCTTGGAGGCCTTCGCCAGCTCCGCCGCGAACGCCGGGGTCTCCTCCAGGCGCATCCGCAGATACAGGCCGATGATGCCCATGGGGCCCGCGATCAGGAACGGCACGCGCCAGCCCCAGGACAGCAGGTCCTCGGTGGACAGGAAGGCGGTCATGAGGGTGACCAGACCGGCGCCGCCGATGTATCCGGCGAGCGTGCCGAACTCCAGCCAGCTTCCGAAGAAGCCACGCTTCTTGTCGGGTGCGTACTCGGCGATGAAGGTGGAGGCGCCCGCGTACTCGCCGCCGGTGGAGAAGCCCTGGACGAGCCGGGCCGCGAGCAGCAGCAGGGGAGCGCCGACGCCGATCGTCGCGTACGACGGGATCAAGCCGATCGCGAAGGTGCCGGCCGCCATCATGATCATGGTGAGGGCGAGGACCTTCTGGCGGCCGACGCGGTCGCCGAGCGGGCCGAAGACCATGCCGCCGAGCGGGCGGACGAGGAAGGCCGCGGCGAAGGCGCCGAAGGTGGACAGCAACTGCGCGGTGGGGTTGCCGGAGGGGAAGAAGACCTTGCCCAGCGTCACCGCGATGTAGCTGTAGACGCCGAAGTCGAACCACTCCATCGCGTTGCCGAGGGCTGCCGCCTTGACGGCGCGCTTGACCAGGGCCGGATCGGTGACCGTCGCCTCGGGCGGCGCGGGGGTTCGGGGTCGGGGTACGGCGGGGGCGACTGCTGTGGCGGACGGCAAGGGCATGCCCTTCGTAGGGGACGGGGACGCGGCTCGCCCGGAGGCGGGCCGAAAAGTGACCATAGGGGCACTCGCCCGCATTACGTACCGTAGGTGTCTCGATGCATAGTGCATGCAAATGCGTCGTACGCAGGGGTGACGGCTGGGTCGCGCGTCGCTTTTCCGAGGCTCCGCTGTGAGGTAAGTCGCCAACGAAGCGGGGAACCGGAAGTGCGCGCGCACCACCGTCGTGCGGGCAAAAGGCGGGAGGCCGTCAGGTGAAGGGGGGGTTGCCCGCGTCTCTCAATCTGGGCATGCGAGCCTCTTAGAGGCCGGACGAAGCACGGCTGTACGGGATGAAAAGGGTGAACGGGGCGGGAAGGTCGGCGGGGCGTGGTGAACGGTGAGCGCGGCGGACGAGCAGGTGGTGCCTTCGGGGCGGAGGCGGCGGAATCCGCGCGAGCGAGACTGCGCACGATCCGGATCGGGCTGTGGCTGATCGTCGCGGTGCTCGCGGTACGGCAGATCGCCGCCGTGCTGAGCACCCCCCAAGGGGACCGGCTGACGGACCTCGAGACCTGGATCGGACCCGACGGCGTCCTGCATGTGAAGGGATCGCTGTACGACTCGACGGAGTTCACCGGCACGCCCTTCGGAGGATTCGTCCTCAAACCACTCACCCGCGCCGCCGAACAGGCGATCGGCTGGGGCTGGACGTTCGGCAGCCTCTCGCTGGTCGTCGTGCTCGGCCTGGTCGTCGCGCGCGCCCTGCCGCAGCCGGTGACCCGGCGCACCGCCCTGTTCGCCGCGCCCGTCGCGATCAGCCTGCTGATGCTGTCGCTGCCGGTACGCAACGCCCTCTACCTCGGCCAGACCAGCATCCTCCCGGTGCTGCTCGTCCTGCTGGGCTGCTTCGCCGTCCGGGGTGAGCGCGCCAGCGGCGTTCTGATCGGCCTCGCCGCCGCCCTGCAGCCCACCATGCTGCTCTTCGCGCCGCTTCTCTGGTTCACCGGGCGCCGCCGCGCCGTCCAGTCCACCGGGATCACCTTCGCCGGCCTCACCGCCCTCGCCTGGGTCGTGATGCCGCACGACTCCACCACCTACTGGGTGCACCACCTGGCGGGCGTCGGCCTCGGCGGGGAGGCCGACGACCTCTCCAACCAGTCGCTGCACGGCGCGCTGCTGCGCTTCGGCCTCGACGGCCCGCTGGAGATCACCCTGTTCCTGCTGCTCGGCGCCGCGGTCGGGGCCCAGGGCCTGCGCCGCGCCATCCGCTACGCACGGGACGGGCAGCTCCTGCTGGCCGTCGCGGTCACCGGCTGCGTCGCCGTCGCCGTCTCGCCCACCGCCTGGCAGCACCAGCTGCTGTGGGTGCTGCTCGCACTGGTCGGCAAGGTCGGCAAGAAGACCTCGGACCGCTATATGTGGCCCGTCGCCGTCATCCTCGTCATGACGCTGCCCGCGAAGATGATGCTGCCGAACATGGCGACGCTCTACCCGCTGCGGGACAACGTGGTGCTGCTCGCCGCGCTCGCCGCCGCCGTCGTGGTGCCGTTCGTGTCCCGCACCTCGGAGTACTACCGGGCGCCGATCCCCACCGACTACGCGGCACCGGTGCCGACCGCCTGGAAGCGGGTGCCGCTGCTCCCCTTCCTCGGCCGCGTCGTCACCCGCCCGAACCTGCTGCTCGAACTGCTCCTGATCCGCGTCGGCTACTCCGCCTACCAGCAGGTCAGGCTCGCCGCGACGGGCGGCACCAACACGGGCGGCCGGAGCACCGCCGAACACCACGGCGACCAGGTCCTCTCCATCGAGCGGTTCCTGCACATCGACATCGAGCACTGGGTCAACCACGCCGTGTTCAAGGTCGGGTGGCTGCGGGACTTCTTCGCCTTCTACTACGAGTCGTTCCACTTCGTCGTCCCGCTCACCGTCCTCGGCGTGCTCTACGTCCGCCGCCCCGGCGACTACCGCTGGGCGCGCTCGGCGCTCGGCTTCGCCACCCTGATCGCGCTCGTCGGCTTCTGGCTCTTCCCGCTCGCCCCGCCGCGCCTGATGCCGGGCCTCGGCATGATCGACACCGTGCACGGCGTGCAGGACTTCTCCAAGCCGGACTACGGCACGCTGACCGCGCTGACCAACCAGTACGCGGCGATGCCCTCACTGCACTTCGGCTGGTCGCTGTGGTGCGGAGTCGTCATCGCGGTCCTGGCCCCCAAGTGGTGGATGAAGGCGCTCGGCCTGCTGCACCCGCTGTTCACGGTCTCCGCGATCGTGGCGACCGGCAACCACTGGGTGCTGGACGCGGTGGGCGGCGCGGCCGTCGTCAGCGTGGGCTTCGGGCTGACCTACCTCCTCCAGGGGCCGCGGCCGAGGCGGCTGACGCAGCCCGTGGGGGTCGGTACGCAGGAGCGGGTTTTGGCGACGGAGGGACGCGTGTCCCGTCTCGGGGGAGGCAGGGGCGGGGCGTAGGAGGGATGCCCCTGCCTCCCGCGGGACGGGCCGACGGGCACCGGGAGTCCGTCGGCCCGAGCGTGCGGTGCGGTCAGCCGGCGTCGACCTGGAGCTCCTTGACCCCGTTGATCCAGGCGGAGCGCAGTCGGCGCGGGTCGCCGGCCAGGGTGAGGTTCGGCATCGCGTCGGCGATCGCGTTGAAGATGAGGTCGATCTCCAGGACGGCCAGGGACTTGCCGAGGCAGTAGTGGGGGCCTCCGCCGCCGAAGCCGAGGTGGGGGTTGGGGTCGCGGGTGATGTCGAAGGAGTCCGGGTTCTCGAAGACCTCGGGGTCGTGGTTGGCGGAGGCGTAGAAGATCCCGACCCGGTCGCCCTTCTTGATCTGCTTGCCGCCTAGTTCGGTGTCCTGGGTGGCGGTGCGCTGGAAGGAGACGACGGGGGTCGCCCACCGCACGATCTCCTCGGCCGTGGTCGCCGGACGGGTGCTCTTGTACAGCTCCCACTGCTCGGGGTGGGTGAGGAAGGCGTGCATGCCGTGGGTGATGGCGTTGCGGGTGGTCTCGTTGCCGGCGACCGACAGCATCAGAACGAAGAAGCCGAACTCGTCGGAACCGAGGTTGCCCTCGTCCTCGGCCGCCACCAGCGTGCTGACGATGTCCTTGGCCGGGCACTGCTTGCGGTCGGCGGCCATGTTCATGGCGTACGAGATGAGCTCGGCGGCCGACTCGGCGCCGACCTCCTCGGTGATGGCGTACTCCGGGTCGTCGTACGCGATCATCTTGTTGGACCACTCGAAGATCTTGATGCGGTCGTCCTGGGGAACGCCGATCAGCTCGGCTATCGCCTGGAGAGGCAGTTCGCAGGCGACCTCGGTGACGAAGTCGAAGGGCCCCGAATGGGCGCGGGCGCCCTCGACGATCGAGAGGGCACGGGAGCGGAGCCGCTCCTCCAGCGCCCGGATGGCCCTTGGCGTGAAACCGCGTTGCACTATCTGGCGGACGCGGGTGTGCTCGGGTGGGTCCATGTTGAGCAGGATCAGCCGCTGGGCGTCGATCGCGTCGCGCTGCATGTGTTCGTGGAAGCGGATGATCGCGGTGTTGAGGTAGGAGGAGTAGATCTCCGGGTGCGTGGAGACGTACTTGACGTCCGCGTGCCGGGTGACCGCCCAGTACCCCTCGTCCTGGAAGCCGGCCAGACCGGCGGGCTGGGGGATCCAGCGGACGGGTTCGGCCCGGCGCAGTTCGGCGAACTCCGGCAGGGGCACGCGGTGGTGCAGCAGATCGGGGTCGGTGAAGTCGAACCCGTCGGGCAGCGCGGGACAGGGCATCGGCGACCACCCACCATTCTGACGGTCCATCAGGAATCCGGAATTGCCGTGAAGGTAGTAACGGGTTCTACAAGTCGCAAGGGGTACGGCACCCCGAATTCCGTGGGGAGTTCGTGCAGATCACCACTTCGAGCGCTGCACGACCCTTGCGGCGTGGGGGCTTGGATCCGCAGACTGCACACAGAACTGGTACGCGTTCTAGTTCTGCGCGGTGGGTGGGCCGGGACGCCCCGCGCTGCGCGGGTCAGCAGGGCCTGGCCGCCGGGCAGGCCTGAGGAGAGGACGAGCCCCCATGGCCGCGGAACCCGTGATCGTCGAAGCCGTACGCACCCCCATCGGCAAGCGAGGTGGCGCACTCGCCAACCTCCACCCCGCCTATCTCCTGGGCGAGACCTACCGTGAACTCCTCGGCCGCACCGGCATCCACGCCGACTGCGTCGAGCAGATCGTCGGCGGCACGGTGACGCACGCCGGCGAGCAGTCCATGAACCCCGCGCGCACGGCCTGGCTCGCCATGGGCCTGCCGTACGAGACGGCGGCGACGACGGTCGACTGCCAGTGCGGCTCCTCGCAGCAGGCCTCCCACATGGTGGCCAACATGGTCGCGGCGGGCGTCATCGACGTCGGTATCTCGTGCGGGGTCGAGGCGATGTCGAGGGTGCCGCTGGGCTCCGGCTCCAAGCACGGCCCCGGGAAGCCGTTCCCGGACGAGTGGAACGTGGATCTGCCCAATCAGTTCGAGGCCGCCGAGCGCATCGCGCGCAATCGTGGGCTGACGCGCGAGAACGTCGACAGGCTGGGCCTGGTCTCGCAGGAGCGCGCCGCGAACGCCTGGTCGGAGGAACGCTTCAAGCGCGAGACCTTCGCCGTGCAGGTGCCGACCACCGAGGAGGAGCAGCGGGCCGGACAGGGCATGTGGCGCCTCGTCGACCGTGACGAGGGACTCCGCGACACGTCCATGGAGGCGCTGGCGGGCCTCAAGCCGGTGATGCCCACGGCCGTCCACACGGCGGGCAACTCCTCGCAGATCTCGGACGGTGCGGCGGCGATCCTCTGGGCCTCCAAGCGGATGGCCCGGGCGCTGAAGCTGCGCCCGAGGGCGCGGATCGTGGCGCAGGCGCTGGTGGGTTCGGACCCGCACTTCCATCTGGACGGCCCGATCGACGCGACGCGTGCGGTGCTGGGCAAGGCCGGGATGTCTTTGAAGGACATCGACCTCGTGGAGATCAACGAGGCGTTCGCTTCAGTGGTGTTGAGCTGGGCGCAGGTCTTCGAGCAGGACCTGGAGAAGGTCAACGTGAACGGCGGTGCGATCGCGCTCGGGCACCCGGTCGGAGCGACGGGTGCCCGGCTGATCACCACCGCCCTGCACGAACTGGAGCGACGGGACAAGGAGTTCGCGCTGATCACCATGTGCGCGGGCGGTGGACTGGCCACCGGCACGATCATCCAGCGGTTGTAGTCCAGGAGACGAAGGCGACGAAGGCGGCGGGGGCGATCGTGAGGATCGGTCCCGCCGGGTTCTTCGAGTCGCGTACGGCGATGGTGTTAGCGCAAGGGGTTTCGGCGATTTCTACGCAGGAGCCGCCGGTGTCGGTGCTGTAGCTCGACTTACGCCATTGGGCGCTGGTCAGACGTGAGTTGCTCTCCATAGCGTTCCTCCATCACGTGCCGGATCAGCGTCGCCGAGTCCTTGACGGACAGGGCCGCAGCCTGCAAATGATCGTAACGGAGCGACCGGGACTCGACTGAGTCAGGATTCGCGGTCGCATGCCCCGTCTCGTAGTCCTCGCTATAGACGATGGTGGGATCGTTCGAGAAGCGGAAGAGGTCGAACGATCCCGGGAATCCTGCGTGAGTGCCCACCTTGAACGGCAGTACCTGGATGTTCACACGCGGGCTCCTCTCGAAGGACAACAGTCGCGACAGTTGGCCGCGCATGACCTCCGGGCCGCCAATCTCCTGGTAAAGCACCGTCTCGCTGAAAACCGCCCACAATACTGGCGGCTTGGCCTTCTCCAGGATGCGCTGTCGCGCCAGACGTGCGGTGGTCCGGTTGTCCAGGTCGCTGTCGTCCACGGCGCTGAGTACCGCGCGCGCGTACGCCTCCGTCTGGAGCAGCCCGTGTACCAACTGGGGCTGGAATACATGGATCTCTGCCGCCCGCGCTTCCAGCTCCGCCACCTGCCTGAACCAGGCCGGGAGTTGGCTGCGCAGCACCAGATCCACGAGCCGGGACAGCAGCCCATCCGTCCCGAGCGCCGCATCCGTGCGTTCGCTGAATTCCGGTGTCGGCAGCTTCCGTGCCGTCTCGATCTGTCCGACCAGGGAGCCGGTGTAATTGATGACGGCGCCCAGTTGCTTCTGGGTGAGCCCAGCTGCCTCCCGATACCGCCGCAACTCGAACCCGTAGTAGTCGAGCGGGGACGCGCCCGGGTCGAGGATGTTGATATGGGTCACGTACGGCCCCTCTCGCGCGCAACTCGGTCCACTCCGGGACCCGTTGTATTCGTTCCGTAGCCGAGCGTAGTCGCGCGAGGTCAGTCTCGTAGCGTGAACGAACACATTCCCCCCACCCTCCTGGGCTCCCGCCCCGCCCAGTACGCGATGCGGATCACCGTCGGCGCACACTCGGCCCGGCACATCCGGCGGATCGTCAGGTCGCTGCTGGACGAGTGGGACCTGGCGGAGTTGGCCGACTCCGTGGAGCTGGCCGTGACCGAGCTGGTCGCCAACGTCGTACGCCATGTCCCGGACCGGCGCTGTGCGTTGCTGATGCTGCGGCAGACGGCCGGAGTGAGGGTGGAGGTGACGGACAGATCCCCGCAAGTACCCCTCACCCCGGACGAGTTGCCGCCGGAGGCGGAGGGTGGGCGCGGGCTCGTGCTGCTCGACGCGGTGGTCGACAAGTGGGGTGTGGGGCCGGGGCTCGGGGGCGGCAAGACGGTCTGGTTCGAGTGTCGACCGGCTCGACCGCAGGGCCAAACCCATGGGGCTGACAATCACTCATGGTGATGATGATCGTGCGAGGGAACCCGAACATCCGTTTTTGTCCCCTGATGATGAGCCTCACATCCAAGTCGCACGACCCCGGGGCGTATGCACCGGGGTCTTCGTGCGGCCTGAAGGAAGGGGATCAACCGCAGTGAGCAAAGAGAAGGCGGCCCGCGAGCAGCAGTTCGTCGGTTCGATCGGGCTGATGGCCCCGTTGGACCAGCCGAAGCCGCCACCGGCCCCGGCGCCGGACGAGACGTGGCACTTCGGACGGCACCTGAACGCCGACGAGGAGGGCCAGGAAGGCTACGTGCCGGTCTACGACGGCACCGCCTGGGTGTACTACGGCAAGGACCACAGCGGTCTGCAACGGCCGGTGGTGCTGGCCGACGGCTTCAACGTGGGGCCGAGCAGCCTGGACGAGCTCTACGACGGCTTCGAGCGGGGCGAGTACCCGCTGATCAGCCAGTTGCGCGAGCGCGGGCGGGACGCGGTCATCTTCGGCTACGGGGAGCGCTCCGCGTCGATCCTCGACAACGCCGGGTACGTGATCGAGGCGATCACGAGGCTGATCGACGAGCGCGAGGGCAAGGCACCGCTGGTGGTCGGCGGGTTCAGCATGGGCGGTCTGGTCACCCGCTATGCCCTGGCGCGGATGGAGACCCAGAAGATGGACCACCAGACCGAGGTGTACTTCTCCTGGGACAGCCCCCACCGGGGCGCGTGGGTGCCGATCGGTCTGCAGGCGTTCGCGCACTACATCAAGCGCGGCAACCCGGCCAACAGCGCGCTGTCGGACCAGATCAACAGCCCGGCCTCCCGCGAGCTGATGTGGCGGCACATCGAGACGGTGGACGGCACTCCCGGGCAGGACAAGGCCCGCTCCGACTTCCTCGCCGCCCTGGAGCGCGTCGGTAACTGGCCGAGGCGACCGCGGAAGATCGGCGTCGCCAACGGCACCGGAAACGGCCAGGGCACGGGGATCGAGCCCGGCGTGAAGGCGTTCCGCGCCACCGGGTTGCTGTTCCCCGGCACCACCATCTACACCCAGTCCGAGGGCGACGAGGCCTTGGTCGCCGAACTGAAAGCGACCCTCGGGAAGAACGAGACGATCACCACCGACGGGTTCCCGGAGATCGACGGCGCTCCCGGCGGCACCCTGGCGTCCTTCGGTATCGCCGCCGAAACCCTCAACAAGTTGATCCCCGGCAGCGCCGTGGCCCCGGTCCCCGAGATCTGTTTCGTGCCCTCGGTCAGCGCGGTGGCCGTCCGCGACGTGGACACCACCGCGCTGCTGAACACCGACATCAGCGCCCTCGACCCCGGCGAGAGCGAACTCGACGCGTTCCTGTGCGCCTCCCGGAACGAGGAGCACACCAAGGTCACCGAAGAGCTGTGCACCTGGCTCCTCGACCAGCTGTAGTCCGGCCTGCTCGAAGGCCCCGGACTCCGTGACGGAGCCCGGGGCCTGTTCGCGCGTTGAGGGAGTCCGCGTCCCTCTGGTCACGGACTGCTGAGCCCATACGGACCCCGTCACTCCCGACCGGACGTCGCGACCGCCAGTACCCCCGCCAGCAGTGCCGCGAGCAGCAGGGGGATGGCCAGGCCGTGGTGGCTCACCAGCCAGGCGCCGAGCGTCGCGCCCGCCAGCATGGCGAGGACGGCCGCCGTGCGGCGGGGGGAGCGGTGGCCCGAGCCGTCGCCGGCCGCGGAGTCGGAGGCGAGGCCGGTCAGGGTCATCGTCAGGACGGTGGTCGTGAGGTCCGGCACGCCGAGTTTGCGGACCGTCGCGTTGCGCAGGCCCATGGCGAAGGCCGTGAGGGCGATCAGGGCGTAGGTGGTCCCGGTGGCGCCCGGCGCGACGAAGGCGACCACCGCGGACGCGCCCACGAACACCGCCTCCGCGGTGAGCGTGACCCGTGCCCAGGTCCGGCGTGAGCCGCCGCCGTACCGCCCCGCGATCCGGCCCCCGGCCGCGGCGCCGACCAGGAAGCAGGCCAGCGAGGTCGAGGTGTGCGGGATCGAGAAGCCGGGGGCGCCCGCCGCGGCGAAGCCGAGTACCACCACGTTGCCGGTCATGTTCGCCGTGAAGACATGTCCGAGTCCGAGATAGCTGACCGCGTCGATCAGCCCGCTGACCACGGTCAGCGACAACAGCACCACCACCAGACGCACCCCGCGTGCCTCGGGGTCGTGGGCCTGCGGCTCGGTGTTCTCGGTGCCCTCTGCGCTCTGCTCGCTCATGGGGGCTCCGGTGGGAGGGAAGGGCACGGTGTGCTCAAGTCCACCACGGGCACGGGGGACTCCCGGACATCGGGGGGCTCCGCGTGTCAGTCCGGTGCGCCGCGCCCCGGGGCAACCGTGCCCGTCAGGTCCCGCGTGCTGCCCCCTGTGTCCTTCCGTCCCGGGGCGCCCCGAAGTCACCATGGCTCTCTATACCTCTGGGGACAACAGAAGCGGGCGCTCAGGCAGACGACGGGAGCCCGGTGGATGAAGAGGTGGGTGGAGAGGCGTATGGACAGGCGGCAGTACGGCGAGGGCGGGCGCTCAAGGGCGGGATCACCGGTACGTACCGCGCCGCTGCCACGCCCTGCCTCCCCGGGCCCCCACCGGACCCGGACCGGGTCGGACGCCGCGCCCAGGACCCCCGCCGAGATGGCGGCGATCCAGCGCACGGCGGGCAACCGGGCGGCGTCCGTGACCGTGCAGAGGGCGGGGGAGGCGAGCACGAGCGCGCCTCCCGCTGTCGAGGAGTCCGCCCAGGAGGACCGCCGGGGCGCGGCCGTGATCACACGGCTGAGCCGGTCGATCGAGGGCCATGTCGTCGTGGCGAAGATGAAGACGAATCTGCTGGCGCCGGGCACGTGGTGGCCGGAGCACTGGATGCCGGACGGCCCGATGCGCCTGAAGCGCACCCTGGAGCGCCGGGTGATCAGTGGCGAGCTGTTCGGTGCCCAGGATCTGGAGGACATCAGGACGCTCTCCGAGGTGAACCCCCAGTGGCTCGCGAAGGTGGGTATCGGCACCTTCAAGGAGTCCGAGGACTACATCGAGGGCGACTACAAGGACTGGCTGAGGAACGCCCCGGGCAAACGCATCCTCGCCGCGACCCTGGCCTTCCAGAAGCACGCGCCGGGCACGCGCGCGGCCGGCGCGCCCGCCCCGATCTCCCCGGACTACACCCTCGGCCGTTTCATGACCACCAAGGCTCCCGGAGTCACGGAGGAGGAGAAGCGGCCTCTGCGCGCCGAACGGGACGAGCAGATTCGGCAGACCGCGGTCGACACCCTGCACCCGGCCGGACTCGCGGCCGAACGCCGGCACCCCGACGCGGACAAGCCCGCGACGGCGAAGCACGCCGCGAAGGACGCCAAGGCCCGTGACGTCTTCACCTCCGTCCTGCTCCTGCTGCAGCACGGGCTGAAGACCTACGACCCGGGGGCGGGCGTGGCGGCGCACGTCGACTACCGCGAGGGCGACGTCGTGCGGGCGCTCGCCCACGGCGGCCGGGTCAACATCCGCATCCCCGCTCTGCGCGGGGGCGAGTCGTCCCAGTCGTTGACGGACTTCCTGGGCGTCACGGATCAGGGCCGACGCGCTCAGTTCGTCGACAAGCGCGATTTCGCCACGCACCGCACCACCATCGAGAAGAACAAGGAGGGCGGCGAGCCGGGCAAGTTCCAGGAGAAGGGCGGCTTCGGCGCGTCCGTCACGAACTATTTGACGCCGGGCGTGCCCCACGTCGGGCCCGAGCGTCCGCAGCTCATGGGCATGGACATCTCCGGCGGCGGGTTCGGCTCGCGGGACTGGAACGGCGACGTGGTCCTGCCGAACGGCTCGTACGGCCACATGCTGCTGATTCTCACCCCGCCGACCGCGAGCAAGGACGGTTCCCTGCTGGTCGGCATCGAGACGATCAAACCCCACGCCGACAGCCCGGTCGGCTATGTCCACAACTTCCGGTCCACCGAGGCCACGGCCAACCCCGAGTCGGTCCTGCACGGTCACAAGGGGGACAAGGTCGGCACCGGAGGCCTGAAGCACAACGAGCGCCTCGTGGAGCTGCGGGAGCTGGGGAAGGCCCAGGGAAGCGGGGACTGGCGCGCGTTCCTGGACCAGATCAAACGGGAGTGGCTCGACGAGCTGGAGAAGAACAAGGACGACGTCGCCGAGCAGCGGAAGATGTACGAGCGGCTCGTCGGCCGACGGCAGCACTTCTACGAGCAGAGCGCGCAGACCGAGCAAGGCGATTAGACCGAGCGGATCGATCCATTCGAGCGGATCGATCGGTTCGAGCGGATCGATCGAGTTCGATGGGCATGGCGAAGGCGGCGGCCCCGGGGATCGGGGGGCCGCCGCCTTCGCGTATGCGGTGCTGGGGGCGCCGGGGGTTACCGGGGGGCCGCTCAGTACCAGTTGTGGGCCTGCCAGAAGTTCCAGGCGGCGGCAGGGCTGCCGTAGCGGGAGTTCATGTAGTCCAGCCCCCACTTGATCTGGGTGGCCGGGTTCGTCTTCCAGTCGGAACCGGCGGCCGACATCTTCGAGCCGGGCAGGGCCTGGACCAGGCCGTACGCGCCGGAGGCGGAGTTCGTGGCGCTGGGGTTCCAGCCGCTCTCGTGCTCGACGATCTTGCTGAAGGCGCTGAACTGCGCGGCGTCCGGGATCATCCGGTGCGCGACGGCCTGAGCGGAGGAGGCCTGGCTGGTGGCGGCCTGGGCGGGGGCCGCGGCCAGGACCATGCCGGTCGTGGCGGCAGCCACGGCGGCGGTGGTGAGGACCTTCTTCGGGGAGGTGGCGAAGCGGCGGATGAAGGAGACGGACACGCGGAGAACCTCTCTTCGGGAACAGGGCTGCCGCGGTACGCCGTGACCACACGATGTGTGGTGGGGGCGTACATCGGCGCCGCGGCCCGGGTGGGCTCGTGGCGCCTGACGACTGCTCCAGAGAAACAGGCTCAGGGGGGCGTCCGCAATGACCCCTTTTACTAGTGGTGGTCGCATCCGAGGGAAACGTCCCTTGTGTGACCTGGGTCTCAAACCCCAGGTCAGAGGGGTTGGCGACGCGTCCATGCCACACGTCTGGCACTACGAACCCGCTTCGTATGTGACGTGGGCCCTGTGGGCCGCCTCACCCCGCGCCTGACAGAAGGTGTGCGGGTGGATACGGGGCGCGTCCGAGTGGTGTGACCTGGGTCGCACGTCACTGGGGTTCGAAGGTGACCGGGGTCTCAAAGGCGGCCCGCCGCGTCGCCCGGCGCAGCGCCTTGAGGAGGGGCGCGCCGAGCGCGAGGGTCAGGACGACGGTGACGACGGCCCGGCCCAGGTCCCAGCCGAGGGAGGTGGCCAGGCAGTAGGCGAGGAAACGGGCCAGGTTGGCGGGCACGTCGGCGTGCGGGTCGAAGGCGACGTTCGAGGCCAGCGCGTCCATGAAGGGCCAGCCGGCCAGGTTCATGACCGTGCCGTACGCGAAGGCGGCGCAGAATCCGTACACCGCGAGCAGGGCCAGTTCCCCGCGCCCGCGCAGCCGGTCGGGGCCCGGCAGCAGCCCGGCACCCATCGTGAACCAGCCCATCGCGAGCATCTGGAACGGCAGCCACGGTCCCACCCCGCCCGTGAGCAGCGCGGAGGAGAACATGGTCACGGACCCGAGCACGAACCCGAACCCCGGTCCGAGCACCCGGCCGCTCAGCACCATCAGGAAGAACATCGGCTCGATCCCCGCCGTCCCCGCGCCGATCGGCCGCAGCGCGGCGCCGGTCGCGGCCAGCACCCCGAGCATGGCCACCGCCTTCGGGCCGAGCCCGGACTCGGAGATGGTCGCCGTGACGACGGCGACGAGCAGTACCAGCAGCCCCGCGAACAGCCAGGGCGCGTCCTGCGCGTGCGCGGCGACCTGCGAGGTGGGATCGGCGAAGAGCGGCCAGCCGAACCCGGCGACCCCGACGGCGCTCACGAGGCAGAGGGCGGCGAGGGAGCGGGGCCCGAGGCGGACGGCTCCGGCCTGGGGACGGGCTCGCGGTGTCGTCATGCGAGGGCCTCCCTGACCTGGGTGACCGTGAGCCATGGCTGCGGCGCGAGCACCTTCGTGACCTGGGGGGCGAAGGAGGGGGAGGCCACGACCACCTCGGCCGTGGGGCCGTCGGCGACGATCTCGCCGTCCGCGAGGACGACGACACGGTGCGCGAGCTCGGCGGCGAGTTCCACGTCGTGGGTGGCCAGGACGATCGCGTGTCCCTCGGCGGCCAGGCCGCGCAGGACGGTGACCAGGCGGGCCTTCGCCGCGTAGTCCAGGCCGCGGGTCGGTTCGTCGAGGAGCAGGAGCGGGGGGCGGGCCGTCAGGACGACGGCCAGCGCGAGCGCCAGCCGCTGCCCCTCCGAGAGGTCACGGGGGTGGGTGTCGTCCCCGATGTCCGGCAGCAGCTCGGACACCAGGGCCCGGCAGGTACCGGGCTCGGCCCCCGCGTCCTCGTCGGCCGCCGCACACTCCGCGGCGACCGTGTCGGCGTACAGCAGGTCGCGCGGTTCCTGCGGGACGAGACCCACCCGGCGTACGAGGTCCCGCGGTGCCGTCCTGGTCGGGACCGCGCCCCCGACCAGGACCGAACCGGCCGCCGGCCGGACCAGGCCGACCAGCGTGCCCAGGAGGGTGGACTTGCCGGCCCCGTTGCGGCCCATCAGCGCGATGATCTCGCCGGGGGAGGCGGTGAGGTCGACGCGCCGGAGCGCCTCGACGCGGCCGTGGTGGACGGCGAGGGCCTCGATCGAGGCCGGGTGCGAGGGCGTGGGGCGGGAGGGCGTGGGCTGCGGGGTCCTCGGCTGCGGGGTCCTCGGTTTCGGGACGAGCTCCGCGAGCCGCTCCCGCAGGGATCCCGCCCTGCGCCGTGCGTCGCGCACCGTGAGGGGGAGCGGGGACCAGTCGGCCAGCCGGCCCAGGTCCACCACCGGCGGGTACACCGGGGACACGGCCATGATCTCGGACGGCGTGCCGAGGAGCGGCGCGGCGCCCGGGGACGGAAGCAGGGCGACCTGGTCGGCGTACTGGATGACGCGTTCGAGGCGGTGCTCGGCCATGAGGACGGTCGTACCCAGGTCGTGGACGAGGCGTTGCAGAACGGCGAGGACCTCCTCGGCGGCGGCCGGGTCCAGGGCCGAGGTGGGCTCGTCGAGGACCAGGACCTGAGGGTGGGGGGTCAGGACCGAGCCGATGGCGACGCGCTGCTGCTGGCCGCCGGAGAGCGTGGCGATCGGGCGGTCACGGAGGTCCGCCAGGCCCAGCAGGTCCAGGGTCTCCTCGACACGGCGGCGCATCACGGCCGGTGCGATGCCCAACGACTCCATGCCGTAGGCGAGTTCGTCCTCGACCGTGTCCGTCACGAAATGGGACAGCGGGTCCTGGACCACCGTGCCGACCACGTCCGCGAGTTCGCGCGGCTTGTGGGTGCGGGTGTCCCGTCCGGCGACCGTGACCCGGCCGCGCAGGGTGCCGCCCGTGAAGTGCGGGACGAGGCCGCACACCGCGCCGAGGACGGTCGACTTGCCGACGCCGGAGGGCCCCACGAGCAGGACGAGTTCACCCTCCGGGACCTCGAAGTCCACGCCCTGGACGGTGGGTTCGGCTGCCCCGTCGTACGTCACGGAGACATCCTCGAAGCGGATCATGAGGGGTCCTTGGGAGTGGAGGGTTCCTGTGAGCGGGGTGGTGAGTGGGGGGCCGGGGCCACGAAGGCGGGCAGCAGGCCGAGCAGGATCGCCGCCGCGGGCCACAGGGGCAGGGCGGGGGCGGCCAGGGGGAGGACGCCGGGGCTCAGGGCCGCGGGGTCGTACGCGGCGGAGACGATCAGTCCGGCGGCCACCGCGACTCCGGACCCCGCCACCAGCCAGGCCCGTACGCCCCACACGTCCGGGCGGTAGCGCGTGCGGGCCGAACGGCGGCCGCCGAGCCACAGCCCGCCGAGCGCCGCGGCCACTCCCGCGAGCAGCACGGGCAGGCCGTAGGTGCCGCCCTCGGCGGTCAGCACTCCGTACGTGCCCGCGCAGACGCCGAGCAGACCGCCCAGCGTCAAGGCGGTGGTCGTGCGGCGGACGGCGGGCGGAACCTCGGCGATACGGCCGTAGCCGCGCGCGTCCATCGCCGCCGCGAGGGCGACCGAACGTTCCAACGCGCCCTCCAGGACGGGGAGTCCGACGTGCAGCAGACCGCGCAGCCCACGGTCGGGGCGGCCGCGCAGGCGGCGGGCGGCGCGCAGTCGCCGGCCGTCCGCGATCAGGTTCGGCGCGAACGTCAGCGCGACGACCACCGCGACGCCCGCCTCGTACAGGGCGCCGGGGAGTGACTTCAGCAGCCGTGCCGGGTTCGCGAGGGCGTTCGCCGCGCCGACGCAGATGAGGAGCGTGGCCAGTTTCAGGCCGTCGTACAGCGCGAACAGCAGGCCCTCGGCGGTGACCCGGCCGCCGATACGGATGCCCTGGGCCCAGTGGGGGAGGGGGAGTTCGGGGAGGGTGATGAGGAGGTGGGTGCCGGGGACGGGGGAGCCGAGGAAGACGGCGAACGCCAGCCGGATGCCGAGGACGGCGATACCGAGTCTGACGAACGCGGCGTAGGAGCGGGCCCAGGGGGCGTCGGTCCGGCGGGCGCCCACCACGTATCCGGCCACGGCTATGAGGAGGGCGAGCAGGAGGGGGTTGGTGGTGCGGGAGGCGGCGGTTCCCAGGCCCAGGGCCCAGATCCACCAGGCTCCCGGGGGCAGGGCGTTGGAACGGTTCGCCCGCGGCGTGCGTGTCATCGGCGGTCCCCGTGCTCAGGACCGGCGGCGGCGGGTCTGCCAGACTGCCGCCCCGCCGAGCGTTGCCACCGCGGCGATTCCCGCCAGCAGGCCCAGCGACGGCCCGTGCCGGGCCGAATCGGCCTTGACCTTGGCCTTGGCGGTGGTGGGGCTCGGAGTGTGTGACGTCGTGACCTGGTCGCCGCAGCCCGTTGCGGGGTAGCCCGCGATGGCACACAGGAGCGCGTTGGTGTCGTAGCGGAGGGGTTTGGCCACCGTGGCGAGGGCCTCGGCCGTGGTCGCGTCGGCGGGGACGCGGGCGCAGACCGTCCGCGGCGCGGGCGGCGTCTCGCCGCCGGGGGCGTCCGCGGCCGTGCCGGAGTCGATGACGAGGGCCACCCGCTTGCGGCCCGCCTGGGCCGGCGTCTTCGCGCAGATGGACGCGAAGTCGGCGTCGCCGCGCGGCTTGGAGGCGTCCTGCGAGTCCGCGCTCACCGCGAAACGGAAGCCCTGCACGTCGCCGTCGGACGGCCGCGCGGTCGACGGGCCCTGGGTCGCGTACGTCCACTTCCCGCCCGTCAGGTCCCAGAAGGACCAGTAGCGGTAGCCGACGGCCTGGGCCTGCCCCACCGTCGTGCCGAGCACGAGGAGGAGCAGGGACAGGACCAGAACGCACGTCCGGCGACGGCTCACGGCTGCTGCTTCTTGTTGCGGGCGCTGATCAGGAAGCCGATGCCGATGCCGCCGACGAGACCGACGCCGATGATCCACCAGACGCTGACGCCGCCCTTGTCGTCCTTCTTCGCGTGTTCCCCGGCGGATGCGGAGGCCGTGGGCTCGGCGGGGAGGGACGCGGGCGCGGGGCCGGTGGCGTTGAGCTGCTCGACGAGGTCCCGGCCGCCGAAGTCGCGCGGGTCGGACGCCTGCGCGTCGGCGGCGAGGATGAGCTGCGCGTACGCGGCGGGTCCGCTCTGCTCGGCCCACTGCGCGGAGTGGGCCTCCAGCCAGCGCATCGCGCCGGCCGCCTTGTCGCCGTGCCCGGCGGTGGCGAGCGCGACGACCGCGTCCGCCGTGTTGCCGTAGTCGGGCTGGTTCTTGGCGCCGGGCATCACCGACATGAGGTGCTGGTCCTTGCCGAGCGCCTTGACGAGGTACGCGGCGCCGTTCTGGGCCGCCCGCCCGGCGCTGTCGGCGGTCTCGCAGGAGAGAGGATCGGCGGTGGGCTTCAGGGGCTCACCGGCGAGGCCCTTGCCCAGGGCTCCGACCACGGCCGCCGCCGTCGCGTCCGCGTTGGCCGCGAGCTTGCCCTTCTTGTCCGGCTGGTAGGCGAACGCGCCCGCGTCGGCCTCGCCGCACGGGATCGACAGCTTCGCGAGGGCGTCGTACGGCGACTTGCCGCCCTTGGAGACATCGTTCGGCTTCATGCCCACCGCGGTCAGCGCCCCGATCACCACGGACGTGGAGTTCGCGTCGCTCGCGCCGCCCGGCGTGTAGCCCCAGCCGCCGTCCTCGTTCTGCACGGACTTCAGCCATGCGACGGCCTTGCCCGTCTCGCCGTCGTGGCCGCCGAGCGCGGCGAGGGCCTGCACGGCCGCCGAGGTGCTGTTGGTGTCGACCATCGTCTTGGCGTCGCACTTCGCCGACGCGTCGGCGCGGTACGCCGCGAACGCCCCGTTCGCGCACTGCTGCCCGGCCAGCCAGTCGACGCCCTTCGCCGCGGGCCGCACGCCGACGGTGTGCTGGGCGAGCAGCGCGAGGGACTGCCGCCAGACGCCGTCATAGGTGGGGTCGGTGGTGCCGTAGAGGCCGGAGGGCATCGCCGGGGAAGGCGAGGGCGAGGCGCCTTCGGCCAGGGCGGCCGGGGTGAGGGCCGTACCGATCACTACGGTGGCGGCCAGTACCGCGGCGCTGCGGCGAACAATCATGACTCTCCCTGCGGGGAGCGGGCAGCACCGGGCGCAGGCTTGGCCCCGAGCGGCTCCGGCCCCGTATGCCTCGACGGTGCCGGCCACCGACGGGCTGCCGGTGGCACGAGCCGGTCACGTCCCGGACGAGGCGATCCGGCTTACTACCCAGCGGGTGGCTCACGGTTGCGGGACAGCGCCGGAATTGCACCGGCTTCTCCGCGTACGGGTGTGATGACGACCTGCTTACTGTACCGGCCCGTAGGAATCGCCTGAGGAGTGGCTGTGACGGTGGATAGGTTCGGAGCCATGCGGACGGGGCGACTGATCGGTTCGGGGCGTTCGGCGGATGTCTTCGAGGTGGAGGGGGAGCGGGGCTGGGTGGTGCGGCGGGACCGGGACGGGTGGGGGGACGCGGCGGCCGAGGCGGCGGTGATGGAGTACGTGCGGGGGCACGGGTATCCGGTGCCCGCCGTGCGGGCGGCGACGCGGGCCGAGATGGTGATGGAACGGCTCTCGGGGCCGACCATGCTGGAGGCGTTCGAGACGGGGGAGATCGGCGCGCGGGAGGGCGGTGGCGTACTCGCCGGACTGCTGAGCGCGCTGCACGCCGTGCCCGGCCGGGGTTCCGGTGACGCCGGCGTCCGCGTACTGCACCTGGATCTGCACCCCGACAACGTGATGCTCACCCCGGACGGCCCCAAGGTCATCGACTGGTCCAACGCCGAGGACGGGCCACCCGGTCTGGACTGGGGCATGTCCGCCGTGATCTTCGCGCAGGTCGCCGTCGGCGGCGAGGACTACGCGGAGGTGGCCCGCGAGACGCTGGTCGCGATGCTCGACGGGAACGCGGACCGGGTGACCGAGGAGGGGCTCGCCGAGGCGCGGGCACGGCGGGCCGTCAATCCGACCATGAGTGCCCGTGAGGTCCAGCTCCTCGGTGACGCCGAGGAGCTGATCCGGGCGCTGCTTCACTGAGCGGTGCACGGTCACGGCACGGGCGCCGGAACCGTCGCCTCCGTGGGCTGGCACAGCACCAGGGCGAGATCGTCGGCGAGTGCGGTGCCGGTGTGGGCGAGCAGACGGGCGTGCAGGGCTCGCAGGGCGTCGTCGGGGAGCGGCTCGCGCAGGGCGAGCGCGGCCTCGCCGAGCAGCGGGAACGGGGCGCCCTGCGGGTCACGGGCGTCGGTGAGGCCGTCGGTGTAGAGGAGTAGCCGGTCGCCGGGCTGGAGCCGGACCCGGTACTGGCTCGGGTCCGGACCGAGTCCCAACGGCAGCGTGGGGACGAGGGGTTCGAGGAGTTCGATGCGGTGGCCGGAGCGCAGCGGGGGCGGATGGCCGCAGTTGACGAGCCGCACCTCGCCGGGCGCGAACTCGGCGAGCACCGCGGTGACGAAGTCCTCGGGGCCCAGTTCGGGAGTGATCCGGGCGTCGAGATCGACGGCGAGAGTCGTCAGGTCCGGTGTGGTGTAGGCGAGTTCACGGAAGGCCGTGAGGGTGTCGGCGGACAGCCGCAGCGCCTCGACGCCATGGCCGCGTACGTCGCCCACGAGGACCCGCAGGCCGTACGGCGTCATCGCGACGTCGTACAGGTCGCCGCCGACGGCCGACTCGTGGGAGGCGCTGTGGTACCGGGTGCAGACCAGGGTGCCGTCGAAGGTGCGCGAGATGGGCCGCAGGATCGCCGTCTGGGTGACCCGGGCCACCTCACGGGCCCGCGCCAGCCGGTCCCGGAGCCGGTCGCGCTGCCGGGCCGCGTACACGGTGAGCACGCAGCCGACGAGGAGTCCGCCCCAGCGGACGCCGAAGCCGGTGCTCGGCACCGCGTCGTTGCCGAGTCCGATCGCCAGGCCCAGCGCCGCCGACCAGCAGCACACCAGCACGGTGTGCCGGACGCCGAGCCGGGCGCAGGCCAGCAGCGGGCCGATGAGCAGCAGGGTGATGAGCCGCGGTACCTGGTCGAAGAGCAGATCCGGCACGGCGATCAGCAGACAGGCGACGAACGGCGCGAGCAGTATCCGCCGCTCCTGCCGTTCCTGCCGATTCCACTGCTCCCGCTGCTCTTGGCGTCCAAGGTGTCCAAGGTGTCCAAGGTGTTCTTGGTGTTCTCGTCGATCTTGCCGGCCCTGCTCCCTCGTGCCCATCACCCGACGATCTCCGAACATCGGCCGCCGCACCCTCACCAACAGGGAGTTGATCGCATCTCGTCGAAAGGTGCCCGGATCTGTCGTGGTGCCGACGCTCTTCTGCCCGAGTTCCCGGACAGCCGCCGGAGCCGGTCATGATCCGTCCAGGCTGGGGGTGGGGCCACCGAAGGGCAGGAACAGGGTGCGCGTGGAGAGGAGCCATTGCCCGTCGAGCTTGCGGAAGGTGTCCTCGATGGGGGTCCCCCCGCTCGAGCGAAGCCGAGAGTGGGGGAGGCCGATCTGGACGGGGGGTCCGGCCGGGACCATGCCGCCGGTGTGACCGTCGACGCGGTAGGTGGTGAAGTACGAGGTGGCCCGCGCCTCGGTCGGTGAGTCCACGGTGACCAGGACGTTCGCCATCATGCGGCGCGAGAGCCGGTCGGCGGGGCGCGCGCCGAAGTACGCGCGCAGTGCCGTCCGGCCCTCGACGAGCCGGTCGTCCGCCGGCCACCGCCAGACGCCGTCCTCGGTGAACAGCTCCGCGACGGAGGCGGGTTCGCCGAGGTCGAGGCGGTGGACGAAGTCGAGGACGAGGCGCTCGCAGGCGCGCTCGGCGAGAAGCCGTTCGAGAGGGTCCATGAGCTGTTGCTATCAGCTCCGGGCTTGCCCTCTCCAACGTATTGCAGCGCCACCGTGTTACAGCGCCACGTACGTCACCGGATCGCTCCCCGTCACCGCCTCCGCCCGGCCCAGTTTCACCAGGCGGCGCACATGGGCCTCGGCCTCCGACACCGCGATGTTGCGGGAGGCGAAGGGGATCTGGTCCCAGGGACGGTTCCACTCCATGCGCTCGGCGAGCTGCCAGGCGTTGAGCGGGGTCGACAGGAGGGCGAGCAGGCCGGTGAGCCGCTCCTCGTGGTGTGCGAGCAACTCCCTTACGCGGCCCGGCGCGTCGGTGAAGGCGTGCTGGTGGGCCGGGAGCACCTCGGCCGGGTTCAGGCGGCCGACGCGCTCCAGGGCGTCCAGGTAGTCGCCGAGAGGATCGGCGACGGTGGCGTCGTCGGGATCCTCGTACAGGCCGATGTGCGGAGTGATCCGCGGGAGCAGGTGGTCGCCGGAGAAGAGGCGGCCGTTGCCGGGGAGAGCGGCCGGGTGGGTCTCCTCCAGGTGGAGGCAGACGTGGCCGGGTGTGTGGCCGGGGGTCCAGATCGCGCGCAGGCGGCGGCCCGCCAGGTCCAGGAGTTCGCCGGGGACGATCTCACGGTCGGGGAGCGCGGGGGCGAAGGCGGGCAGACCGGTGGAGAGCCGGGCCGCGCGGGCCTCGCGCAGCAGGGCCACATGCTCCTCGGGGGCGCCCGAGGACGCCAGCTTGTCCGCCATGTAGGAGAACCAGCGCTCGGGCCGGTTCTCCCGGGTCCGCCGCACGATCGCGGTGTCCAGCGCGTGCATCGCGATCCACGCCCCGGACGCCTCCCGCACCTTGCCCGACAGACCGTGGTGGTCGGGGTGGTGGTGGGTGATGACCACGCCGTGCACCTCGGCGACGGAGACACCGCAGGCGGTGAGCCCGGCGGCGAGGGCGTCCCAGGAGGCCGGGTCGTCCCAGCCGGTGTCGATCAGCACGGGGCCCAGGTCGGTGTCGACCAGGTGGACCAGCGTCGTTCCGAGTGGGTTGTCCGGGATGGGGACGCTGATCGACCGTACGCCCCCGCCGTGATCGGTCACCTGCGTCATGGGTTCCCACCAATCGCCGTGTTGCCGCAACTATAACTAGAACCGATTCCATTGGGTGCTCGAACCAACCTTCACCCTCCGGCTCCTGCCCGTGGACTCCGCCGACGGGAGCTGGTATCAGTTCTCGTATCTGATGAAGCGTCAGATGAAGTGTCGGTTGAAGTGTCGGATGCAGTTCCGGTGTCGGGGAAGCCCCTCGGGGAGGCGGCGGTCATGGCCGAGCTCGTGGAACACGGACAGCTGTTCATCGGCGGGGAGTTGACGGACCCGCTGGGCAAGGACGTCATCGAGGTGATCTCGCCGCACACCGAAGAGGTCATCGGACGCGTCCCGCACGCGTCGACCGAGGACGTGGACCGGGCGGTCGCCGTCGCGCGCAAGGCGTTCGACGAAGGCCCCTGGCCCCGGATGAGCCTCGACGAGCGGATCGAGGTCGTCACCCGGATCAAGGACGGGATCGCGGTACGGCACGAGGAGATCGCCCGGGTCATCTCCTCCGAGAACGGCTCCCCGTACTCCTGGAGCGTCCTCGCGCAGGCCCTCGGCGCGATGATGGTGTGGGACGCGGCGCTCACGGTCGCGCGGAACTTCACGTACGAGGAGACGCGCGACGGCGTCCTCGGGCGGATCCTCGTCCGGCGCGAGCCGGTGGGCGTGGTCGCGGCCGTGGTGCCGTGGAACGTGCCGCAGTTCGTGGCGGCCGCCAAGCTCGCGCCCGCGCTGCTGACCGGCTGCACGGTCGTACTGAAGCCGTCGCCCGAATCGCCCCTGGACGCCTATCTGCTGGGCGAGATCGCGAAGGAGGCCGGGCTGCCGGAGGGTGTCCTGTCGATCCTTCCCGCCGACCGCGAGGTCAGCGAGTACCTGGTCGGACACCCCGGCATCGACAAGGTCTCCTTCACCGGGTCGGTCGCGGCCGGCCGGCGCGTGATGGAGGTGGCCTCGCGCAACCTCACCCGCGTGACGCTGGAGCTGGGCGGGAAGTCGGCGGCGGTGGTCCTGCCGGACGCGGACCTCGCCACCGCCGTCCCCGGGATCGTCTCGGCGGCCTGGATGAACAACGGGCAGGCCTGCGTCGCGCAGACCAGGATCCTGCTGCCGCGCTCGCGCTACGACGAGTTCGCGGACGCCTTCGCCGCCGCGGCGGGCGCGCTGGTCGTCGGGGACCCGCTGGACCCGGCCACCCAGGTCGGCCCGCTGGTCGCCAGGCGCCAGCAGCAGCGCAACCTCGACTACATCCGCATCGGCCAGGAGGAAGGCGCCAAGATCCTCACCGGCGGTGGCCGTCCGCATGGCCTCGACCGGGGCTGGTACGTCGAGCCGACCCTCTTCGGAGACGTCGACAACTCCATGCGGATCGCCCGGGAGGAGATCTTCGGGCCGGTGATCTGTCTCCTCCCGTACGGCGACGAGGACGAGGCCGTGAAGATCGCCAACGACTCCGACTACGGGCTGAGCGGCAGCGTCTGGACGGCGGACGTCGCGCACGGCATCGACGTCGCGCGGCAGGTCCGTACCGGCACGTACTCCGTGAACACCTTCAGCCTCGACATGCTCGGCCCCTTCGGCGGCTACAAGAACTCGGGGCTGGGCCGGGAGTTCGGACCCGAGGGGTACGGCGAGTTCCTGGAACACAAGATGATCCACCTGCCGGCCGGCTGGGAGGCGTGAGGATGGGCGACCGCTGGGGGGTCGAGGTCGACCGCTCCGTCTGCATCGGCTCCGCCCAGTGCGTCCACCGTGCCGGGGACGCCTTCCGGCTCGACACCGCCATGCAGTCCCACCCCGTCGAACCGGAGACCGACGCCAACGAGAAGATCCTGGAGGCGGCGGAGAGCTGTCCGGTGGAGGCGATCATGATCACGCTGCTGGGCAGCGGGGAGCCGGTGTTTCCACCGGAGGACTGAGGCGGGGACCGAGGCCGAGACCGAGGCCGGGCGCGGCCGCGAAAAAAGTCGAGAAAAACTTCCCTCTGGGTGGTTCCATCCGGCTATGGGCGTTCTATCCTGGTAGTGGCCTACGAGGCGAGTGAGGGAGTTCAACCGGAGTAGCCGACTTTGGCGAGAGGCAGCAACTTCCGCCGGGGCCGACGTCGACGGTCGGGCTGAGAGGCCTGAAGGTAGTAGTCGGACCGGAAGGCGACCTCCATCACCTGATCCGGACCATGCCGGCGAAGGGAACCCGTCTCGTAGGTTTTCGCATGCCTTCGTGAGCCGACGCCACGGCTACTTCTCGGCCGGCTCCGTCAGGTCGATCAGGCGGCACACCGTCTCGATGTCGATCTTGACCTGGGCGATCGAGGCACGGCCCGAGAGCCAGGTGATCAGGGCCGAGTGCCAGGTGTGCTCGATGACCCGGACCGCGGAGAGCTGGGCGGGGTTCGGGTCGTCCAGTCCCATCGCGTCCAGGATGATCACCGTGGTCTGCCGGGACACCTGGTCGACCTCGGGGCTCACACTGCGGTCCGCGAAGGTCAGCGCGCGGACCATGGCGTCGGCGAGGTGCGGCTCGCGCTGCAGGGCGCGGAAGGCCCGCATCAGCGTCTCCGCCACCCGCTCCGCCGCCGTGTCCCCGGCCGGCGGCTTCTTGCGGAGGGTGCCGTGCATGTGCTCCAACTGGTCCTGCATCGTGGCGACCAGCAGATGCACCTTCGACGGGAAGTAGCGGTACAGCGTGCCGAGGGCGACCTGCGAGGACTCCGCGACCTCGCGCATCTGCACCGCGTCGAAGCCGCCCCGGCTGGCCAACTGCGCGCTCGCGTGCAGGATCCGGCGGCGGCGTGCCTCCTGCCGCTCGGTGAGCGGGGGAGAGGCCGGCTGCGCGGCGGGTCGCGCGGACTTGGCTTCCACCTTGACTTCCGCAGGCATGGGTCCCGTTCCGTGGTTCAGCTGGAGGAGCGACGAGACAGCATGGCAGACACTTCCGTGGGTCAGAACACATTCGTCCCGACGCTTCCGTCGTGGCGCGGATCACCTGATCCACTGCTCACAGAGGCGCTACCTGCCGGTAGATTCAGTCCTCCTCGAACGATCAAGTCTGAAACTTGTTCTAGATTAGCGTCCCGACGTAATCTCGCGGGAATGTGCAGGGAGAAGGGGGCCGTAAGTGACCGCTGAGGCCATGGAGGCGGGCCCCGGAGTGGGTGCGGCCACGGACGGCGACGGACCGTTGCGCATCGCGCTCCTCACGTACAAGGGGAACCCGTTCTGCGGCGGTCAGGGCGTGTACGTACGGCACCTGTCACGCGAACTGGCCCGCCTCGGCCACCGGGTCGAGGTCATCGGCTCCCAGCCGTACCCCGTGCTGGACGAGAACCTCCCCGAGCTGGCCC
This sequence comes from Streptomyces sp. NBC_01450, assembly GCF_036227505.1. NCBI lineage: Bacteria > Bacillati > Actinomycetota > Actinomycetes > Kitasatosporales > Streptomycetaceae > Streptomyces > Streptomyces sp. NBC_01450. Next base: position 7,792,795 of record NZ_CP109480.1, read on the forward strand.
AGCACCTCAGTCTCACGGAACTGCCCAGCCTCGACCTGTACCGCCAGCCGGACCCCTTCCGCACCCCCAAGCGCGAGGAGTTCCGCGACTGGATCGACGCGGTCGAGGTCGGCACGATGTGGACCGGCGGCTTCCCCGAACCGCTGACCTTCTCCCTGCGCGCCCGCCGCCATCTGCGCGCCCGCCGCGGGGACTTCGACGTGGTGCACGACAACCAGACGCTCGGGTACGGGCTGCTGGGCGACGTCGGCGCGCCCCTGGTCACCACCATCCACCACCCCATCACCGTCGACCGCCAGTTGGAGCTCGACGCGGCCGAGGGGCGTCGGCGCCGCGCGTCCGTACGCCGCTGGTACGCCTTCACGCGCATGCAGAAGCGCGTCGCGCGCCGCCTGCCGTCCGTGCTCACCGTCTCCGGCAGCTCGCAACAGGAGATCGTCGACCACCTGGGCGTCGACCAGGACCGTGTCCACGTCGTGCACATCGGCGCCGACACCGACCTCTTCTCGCCCGATCCGTCCGTGCCGCAGGTACCGGGCCGCATCGTCACCACGTCCAGCGCGGACGTCCCCCTCAAGGGCCTCATCCACCTCGTCGAGGCGCTCGCCAAGGTGCGCACCGAGCACCCCGGCGCGCATCTCGTGGTCGTCGGCAAGCGCGCCGAGGACGGCCCGGTCGCCCAGGCCATAGAGCGGTACGGCCTCGAGCGCGCCGTCGAGTTCGTCAAGGGCATCTCGGACGCGGAACTCGTCGACCTCGTACGGTCCGCCGAGGTCGCCTGCGTGCCCTCGCTGTACGAGGGGTTCTCCCTGCCCGCCGCCGAGGCGATGGCCACGGGGACGCCGCTGGTGGCCACCACCGGCGGGGCGATCCCGGAGGTCGCCGGACCCGACGGCGAGACCTGCCTCGCGGTTCCGCCCGGCGACTCGGGGGCGCTGGCCGCCGCGCTGAGCCGGGTGCTGGGCGACCCGGAACTGCGGGTCCGGCTCGGCGCCGCCGGACGCGCGCGGGTGCTGGACCGTTTCACCTGGGCCCGCGCCGCCGAGGGCACGGTGGCCCACTACCGGGAGGCGATGGCCCTCGCGGCGGCCAGGACCCCGGGCCGCGCCGCGGCCCCGACTCCCGTCCGCCCCGCGCCCGCCAAGACCACCACCGACCGGACGGACGGCACGCCGCCCGCCGCCACGGCAGCCCCCGCCACCGCGCCGGTCGTCCCCGTGTCGGGCCCGGCCGTGTCGAGCGCCGCCGCGTCGGACGGCGCCACGGTCGCCGCGGGCACCGTCGCGGGCGGTGTTCCCACCCACGGCCCCGTAGATTTCGGCCCGGCGACGGGCGTCACCCCCACCTCCGACCGTGAAAGCAGGGCCACGTGCTGACCGTCGACTTCTCCCGGTTCCCGCTCGCCCCGGGCGACCGCGTACTGGACCTCGGATGCGGTGCCGGCCGGCACGCGTTCGAGTGCTACCGGCGCGGCGCCCAGGTCGTCGCGCTGGACCAGAACGGCGAGGAGATCCGCGAGGTCGCCAAGTGGTTCGCGGCGATGAAGGAGGCGGGCGAGGCCCCGGCCGGCGCCACCGCGACCGCGATGGAGGGCGACGCGCTCGCACTGCCCTTCCCCGACGCCTCCTTCGACGTCGTGATCATCTCCGAGGTCATGGAGCACATCCCGGACGACAAGGGCGTCCTCGCCGAGATGGTGCGCGTGCTGAAGCCGGGCGGGCGCATAGCGATCACCGTGCCGCGCTACGGCCCGGAGAAGGTCTGCTGGGCGCTGTCCGACGCGTACCACGAGGTCGAGGGCGGCCACATCCGCATCTACAAGGCGGACGAACTGCTGGGCAAGATGAAGGAGGCCGGGCTCAAGCCGTACGGCACCCATCACGCCCACGCCCTGCACAGCCCCTACTGGTGGCTGAAGTGCGCCTTCGGCGTCGACAACGACAAGGTGCTGCCCGTGCGGGCGTACCACAAGCTGCTGGTCTGGGACATCATGAAGAAGCCCCTGGCCACCCGGGTCGCCGAGAACGCGCTGAACCCGCTGATCGGCAAGAGCTTCGTGGCGTACGCGACCAAGCCCCACCTGCCCCTCGACACCGCCGCGGTGGACGCTTCGTGACCACGCCCCGGACAGAACACCTCGTCCTGCCCGGGGTCCTCACCGCCGAGGAGGCCGCCGCCACGGTGCGGGCCATCCTCGGGGTGCAGCGACCCGACGGCGCCATACCGTGGTTCCGCGGGCACCACCTCGACCCGTGGGACCACACCGAGGCGGCCATGGCACTGGACGCGGCGGGGGAGCACGAGGCGGCCGAGCGGGCGTACGACTGGCTGGCCCGGCACCAGAACCAGGACGGATCCTGGTACGCGGCCTACGCCGACGGGGACGCGGACGACGTCACCGACCGCGGCCGGGAGACCAACTTCTGCGCCTACATCGCGGTCGGCGTCTGGCACCACTACCTCGCCACCGGCGACGACACCTTCCTCGACCGGATGTGGCCCGCGGTCTACGCGGCCGTGGAGTTCGTGCTGCGCCTCCAGCAGCCCGGCGGGCAGATCGGCTGGAAGCGCGAGGACGACGGCACGGCGGTCGAGGACGGCCTGCTGACCGGGAGTTCGTCCATCCACCACGCGCTGCGCTGCGCGCTCGCCATTGCCGAGCAACGCGAAGAGCCGCAGCCCGACTGGGAGTTGGCGGTCGGCGCGCTGCGGCACGCGATCCGCAGGCACCCCGAGCGGTTCCTCGACAAGGACCGCTACTCGATGGACTGGTACTACCCGGTGCTCGGCGGCGCGTTGACCGGCGCCGAGGCCAAGTCCCGGATAGCGGAGGGCTGGGACCGCTTCGTGGTCCCCGGGCTCGGCGTCCGCTGTGTCGTCCCCAACCCGTGGGTGACCGGCGGAGAGTCGGCCGAACTCGCCCTGGCGCTGTGGGCCGTGGGCGAGTCCGACCGTGCCCTGGAGATCCTCCAGTCCATCCAGCACCTGCGCGACCCGAAGACGGGCCTCTACTGGACGGGCTACGTCTTCGACGCCCGGACGATCTGGCCCGAGGAACTCACCAGCTGGACGGCCGGCTCGCTGCTCCTCGCCGTCGCCGCGCTCGGCGGCGACGAGCCGACCTGCGCGGTCTTCGGCGGCGAGCGTCTGCCGCCGGGACTCGAAGCGGAGTGCTGCTGAGCTCTGTCGGCAGCCGGGCGGGGAGCCCTGTTCGCAGCCGGGCGGTGCCGGCTCAGTGGCGGTGCATGCGGTTGGCGATGGCGTGGCCGATGAACAGGTACACGACGGCGGCCAGGCCGTAACCCGCGACCACGCGTGCCCACGCCCTGTCGAAGGTGAACAGGTCGCGGGACCAGCCGGCCAGCCAGCTCGCCGCGTCGTGGACGAACTGAACCAGGTCGTTGGCCCGGTTCGCGTCCAGGAGGTACATCAGGATCCACAGGCCGAGGATGACGGCCATCACGTCGGCGACGATCGCGATGACCGTGCCCGCTTGGTTGGAACCGTTGCGATATCGAGGGGACATGCCCTCCGGGTTGCCGCGTATCCAGGGATGAAACCCGCGGGGGGCGGAACCCGAACGCGTCGCTCGAGTGGCGCGGCGACCGCGTTCGGGTGAGCCTGCTGGAAGAGCCGGTCTCCCGGAAACGGGAGAACCGTTCCCTTCCCCGGAGGACCTCGTGCCCGTACCGATCGTGCCCGTACCGATACGGCGCCTCGTCGTGGCGCTCACCGTCTGTTGCGCCCTGCTCGGCGGCGCCACGGCCTGCGGCAGTGGCAGCAGGGCCACCAAGGACACCGCCGCCGTCGCGGCGGCCGCCGCCACCCCGTCCAGCAGCAGCACCGTGGAGAAACAGAAGCTCTCCAAGACCCGCTTCGTGGCGAACGCGGGCCTCGCCGCCGGAGCCACCTACCAGTGGATCGTGAAGCCTTGGAAGGCCGGCAAGTTCAAGAAGGGCGCCAAGGGCCGCAAACTCGCCCTGGTCAAGGCGGCCCTCGCCGGCACGTTCGCGTACAACCGGCTCAAGGCCGCGAAGAGGAACGCCGAGGGCGACCCCACTCTCTCCAAGGCTCTCGCCCCGCTCAGCGCCGGCATCGACTCCCTCAAGAACCTGCCGTCCAAGCTCCGCAAGGGCGACTCGACGGACGAGACCGCGGGTTCCTTCGACGACATCATCAACAAGGTGAAGGAAGCGGGCAAGAGCGCGGGCGCCCCGGTCACCGACAAGGTGCCGTCTTCCTCGCAGCTGGCCAAGGGCTGAGCCCCGATCGCCTTGCCGTGCCTAGGAGTTGAGCTCGGCGAGAACTCGTAGCGAGTGAGGGTCCGGTGACAGCGCCAGCAGGTCTGTCACCGGGCCCTTGCGCCACAGCTCCAGCCGCTCGGCGATGCGTTCACGCGGCCCGACGAGGGAGATCTCGTCGGCGAAGGCGTCCGGGACGGCGAGCACCGCTTCCTGGCGGCGTCCGGCGAGGAACAGCTCCTGGATGAGCCGGGCCTCCTCCTCGAACCCCATCCGTGCCATCAGATCGGCGTGGAAGTTGCGCGCCGCGTGGCCCATACCGCCGATGTAGAAGCCGAGCATCGCCTTCACGGGCAGCAGTCCCTCGGCGACGTCGTCGCAGACCCGGACATGGGCCATGGGCGCGACGAGGAAGCCGGCGGGCAGATCGCTCAGCGCGGCCTCGTAGGCCCCCGGGCGGGTCGGCGACCAGTACAGCGGCAGCCAGCCGTCCGCGATCCGGGTCGTCTGCGCGATGTTCTTCGGCCCCTCGGCGCCGAGCAGGATCGGCAGGTCGGCGCGGAGCGGATGCGTGATCGGCTTCAGCGGCTTGCCGAGCCCGGTGCCGTCGTCGCCCCGGTAGGGATGCTGGTGGAAGCGGCCGTCGAGCTCGACCGGCCCCTCCCGCCTGAGGACCTGGCGTACGACATCGACGTACTCCCGGGTCGCGGTCAGCGGCGACTTCGGGAACGGACGCCCGTACCAGCCCTCCACGACCTGCGGCCCCGACAGCCCGAGGCCGAGCATCACGCGCCCGCCCGAGAGATGGTCGAGGGTGAGGGCGTGCATCGCGGTGGTGGTGGGGGAGCGGGCGGCCATCTGCGCCACGGCCGTGCCGAGCCGGATGCGGGTCGTGTGCGCGGCGATCCAGGTCAGCGGGGTGAAGACGTCCGAGCCCCAGGACTCGGCGGTCCACACGGAGTGATACCCGAGCCGCTCCGCCTCCTGGGCGAGCGGCAGATGGTCCGCGGAGGGACCGCGCCCCCAGTAGCCGAGTGCGAGGCCGAGCCGCATGAACCCTCCAGGAGTTAGGTTCTGACGATGCGTCAGTCATGCGTCAGTCACGTGCACGCGCCAGCCGACTGTACGGCAACGGCCCCCCGCCCGGAAGGACGAGGGGCCGTGGGAGGCCGCATGGGAGCGGACGCGGCAGGTCAGCCGCGCTGGATCCCCGAGGTGTCCTGCAGCACACCGCGACGGCCGTCCTGCGTCTGCGCCACCAGGTTCGCACCGCGCTGCTCCACGGCCAGATACCAGGTGCCCGGCGCGAGTTCGGCGATCGGCGCCTGCGAACCGTCCTCCGAGAACAGCGGACGCGGCACCGGCACGGCGAACCAGAACGGCGAGAAGTCAGCGGCGGGCGGCTGTGCCTGCGGGGTCGGCGCCTGCTGCGGCTGGCTGGGCTGACCGCCGAACACCTGCCCCTGCTGCGGCTGACCACCGAAGGACTGACCCGGCTGCTGGGCACCGGGGTAGCCGTAACCCGCGGGCGGCTGGGCGCCGTAGGGCTGGGGCGCGGCAGGCTTGGGGGCGGGCACGAGCGCGGCCTGCAGGGCCGGGACGAGGGGGGTGGCGATCGCGGCGCCGGCCATGATCAGCGTCGCGATGAAGGCGAGGATGAGGCCGCTGCCGGCGCTGACATTGTCCCCGCTGGCGGCGCCGCCCACCGGGTCGAAGAGGTTCCCGAGCGCGCTCCACGCGGCGAATACCGTGAAGGCGACGCCGAACTGACCGAGGTCGAGTCCGACGATCTTGGGTACCTGCGGCAGGCCGTGGGAGACGACGACCAGTGCGGCCCCGATTATGCCGGCCAGGACCACGCTCAGCAGGAGCGGCCCGTTCGACCAGGCGCTGGGGATGTCGACGCTGCTCGAGACCCCGTCGACCGAAAAATTGTCGAGGAACGACGCGATGAACAGCAATACCGCTGCTCCGATCACCACGCCGTCGCCTCGAGTGAGGGAGCGGATATTCACTTCAGGTCCTTCGTCAGTCGTCTCGTCGTCGGTGGAGGCGTCGCTGACACCATGTCGCCGTCAGGCCCTGGTGTGAAGCGCTCGGGGGGTGGCCCCTCATCGTAGGGGCGACACTATCGCCCGTCCGATCAGGGTGTCCGTCGGGTTCGATGCGCCGATCACTACCCGCGCAGGAAACTCACGATTCCCTCAGAGATCCCACGCGCGGCCTTCTGCCGCCATCCGCCACTGGTCAGCAACGCGGCGTCCTTGCTGTCGCGCATGTTGCCGCACTCGATGAACACCTTCGGAACCGTTGACAGATTGAGACCGCCGAGATCACTGCGGACGTCGAGTCCGGTGCCGCCGCCGACGTAGTTGGAGGGCGCGCTGCCGGTGTCGCGGACGAAGTTGCCCGCGATGCGCTCGCCCAGATCGCGGGACGGGGCGACGATCGCGCGGGTGTCGGCGGCGCCGGAGTGGACGGACGCGGGAAGGATGACGTGGAAGCCGCGGTTGCCGGCCGCGGAGCCGTCCGCGTGGATGGAGACGACCGCGTCGGCGTGCGCGCTGTTGCCGATCCGGGCCCGCTCGTCGACGCACGGGCCCCAGGAACGGTCGCCGTCCTGGGTCAACTTCACCGTGGCGCCCTCCTGTTGCAGCAGCGTGCGCAGCCGGCGGGCGACGTCGAGCGTGAACCGGGCCTCCGAGTAACCCGCGTTGGTCGACGTGCCGGTCGTGTCGCATTCCTTCCAGTTCGTGCCGATGTTCACCTTGCGGTTGATGTCGGCCGAGTGCTGGAAGTTGCCGGGGTTGTGGCCCGGGTCGATGACGACGACCTTGCCCTTGAGGGGGCCCGCGGCGGCGGGCAGGTCCGAGGCGGCGGGAGTGGCGGGGCCGGAGAGGGTCGAGCTCGGCGGCTTGCCGTCGTCCGTCCCGGACGCGGTCGGTGTCCGCGCCGCGGAGGAGGACCCTGGTGCCGCGGACGAGGACCCGGGTGCGCCGGCCGAGGCGGTCGACCGGGCCGACGTACTGCCTCCGCCGCCCGAGTCCCCCACCGCCTGCCACACCAGCCACCCCACCAGCGCCCCAGGCACCAGCGCGGCGACCGCCACGGTCATCGGCCCGCGCCGGGAACGGCGGGGGCCGGGAGGATCGAAGTCAGGGCCTACGTACGACACGCCTGCCACCCTAGCGGCCGTCCGTGGTGTCCACACGGTCCATGGAGAGTGCGGAACGGGCGCGCCGGAGCCTCGGGGATCGGCTCCGGCCGCTGGGTCTGTGAGACATGTGTGAGACGGCGGAGAACTTGCAGAGGCTCAGTGGCGCGGCAGTGGGCAGTGACTGATGAGCTGCCGAACAGTCGCCCGCACCACACGCATCGAACCTCCGGCGGGCTTAGCAGTAGCGGTCTTCGGCCCGGGTGAACCCGGCGCTGAAGCCATCGCTGTAGCCGCGGACGTAGTCGCCCTTGGAGTGGCTCCATCCATACCTGCCGCCGTGCTTACGGCAGTCGTCTCTGGCATCCGCATAGCCGTCCCGGAAGCCATCCTTGAAGCCCTGCCGGTACTCACGTTGACCAGAAACGGATGCAGGCGCACTCGCGTGGGTCTCGTTCGGCGTGGCCGCCGAAGCCTGCGGCAGGCCAACCGGAGCGAGGGCGAGAATGAGGGTCGAGCCCAAGATAACGGAGCGCTTCCAGTGTCTGGCGTTCACGGCCTTGCCCCTTAGTCATATAGGCCGAATACGGTCATTACTACTCTAATCACCCTGATGGACCTTGCAACTTGAGGCTTGTCCGCGTGAGCAATATCATGCAGCGCCTCGGCGCCCTGGCCTGATGGGATGTCAGCCAGGGGTGCTCTCGCGAAGACTGGCTCGCGCCCGTGTACTGCGGCACGTGCCGGAACACGGCGCCGACCGCGCTCTCAGATCCCCGCTCCCGTTCGCCGCAGCACGCGCAGTGAGTCGGTCGCCGAGATCTCGGTGAACGCGCCGGACTCCAGGGCCCGGAGGTAGACGCGGTAGGGGGCCTGGCCGGTGAACTCGTCGGCCGGGTCGGGGAACACGTCGTGGATCAGGAGAAGGCCGCCCTCGGCGACATGCGGCGCCCAGCCCTCGTAGTCGCCGGAGGCGTGCTCGTCCGTGTGGCCTCCGTCGATGAAGACGAAACCGAGGGGCGAGCGCCAGAAGGCGGCGATCTGCGGCGAGCGGCCGACCATCGCGACCACCTGGTCCTCCAGGCCCGCCTTGTGGAGGGTGCGGCGGAAGGTGGGAAGGGTGTCCATCCGGCCGATCTCGGGGTCGACCGTGGCCGGGTCGTGGTACTCCCAGCCGGGCTGCTGCTCCTCGCTGCCCCGGTGGTGGTCGACGGTGATCGCCGTCACACCGGCCGCGCACGCCGCGTCCGCGAGCAGGATCGTGGAGCGCCCGCAGTACGTGCCGACCTCCAGGAGGGGCAGTTGGAGCCGGCCCGCCTCGACCGCGGCCTCGTACAGCGCGAGCCCCTCACGAAGTGGCATAAACCCCTTCGCGGCCTCGAAGGCGGCCAGGATCTCCGGCTTGGGTGCCGCGGGCATGGGGTCCTCCATCGGGTGCGAACGACAGCGCCGCACGTCTGCCTGTGCGAGTCCGCGTGTACGTGACTGTGAGCGCCCCATGGTGCACCACACCGTTCCTGGACAGTGGGTGGGGGTGAGTCCGTCCACTGGCACGCCCCGAACGGTCTTGGGCGTACTGGTCCCCGGCGTACTCGACCCCGGGGCGGCGACACGCATCCTGTGCGTGGTCCGATCCCGGGAGGCCAGTTCCCTGCGCGACCTGGCCATGTGGATACGGTCAGAGGCGACGGGGAGGCCCTGAACCATCACTCCGGTGGAGCAGGGGCCCCGCACGCTGGCACCGTACCCGGCGTCCCAGATCGCACGATCACGTTAACCCGATCGGCCCAGGGCGCCGCAAGCCCGGAAGCCGACCATCACACGATCGAGTTAAACCGACCTCATGCACCCTTTTCGGAGAGCAGTTGACACCCCCGCCGCATCGGCGACGAGGGTGTGGGTGTGGGTGGGCTCGTACCTGCGCCGAAACGGTCGCGCCTACGCCGAGACCGTCGCGCTCGGCAGTGCGAGGTCCAGCTCGACCGGGCGGTCGTCGCCCGAGTGGGTCGCCGAGGAGGCGAGCGGGCCGTGGCCCGGCGCCCTGGCGGCGAGGACGTACGCGCCCTCGGCGGGCACGGCGAGCGCGTAGCTGCCGTCCGCCTCGGAGAGCGTGGCGCCCGCCTGGCGGCCGCGCCGGTCGATCAGGGTGACCTTGGCCCGGGCGACCGTGCTGCCGTCGGAGTCCAGCACCCGGCCGCGGAAGCCTCCGAGTATCTCGTGGGCGCGCTCCAGAGCCGCGTCCTCCTCGCTGCTCGCGCGCAGCTGCGGCTTGGTCGCCTGGCGGCGGCCCGGCAGCAGCAGGGCGAAGAGCAGACCGACGGCGACCGCGCCGGTGGCGATCAGGAAGGAGACCCGGAAGCCGTGCATGGTCGGGACCTCGAGGCCGCCGACGTCGTTCGCCGTGTTGGCGAGCACCATGCCGATGACGGCGCTGGAGACCGACGTACCGATCGAGCGCATCAGCGTGTTGAGGCCGTTGGCCGCGCCCGTCTCCGAGGCCGGGACGGAGCCGACGATCAGCGCGGGCAGCGAGGAGTAGGCGAGGCCGATGCCCGCGCCCAGGACCACCGAGATCACGATGGTCTGCCAGGCGGCGCTCATCAGGCCGAGGCCGGCGCCGTAGCCGATCCCGATGATCAGCATGCCGAGGATCAGGGTGACCTTGGGGCCGTACTTGGCGGAGATCCGGGCGTAGACCGGGGCGGTGAGCATCATCGTCAGACCGAGCGGCGCCACGCACAGACCCGCGACCACCATCGACTGGCCGAGGCCGTAGCCGGTGGCCTTCGGCAGCTGGAGCAGCTGCGGCAGGACGAGGGAGACGACGTAGAAGGAGACGCCGACCATGATCGAGGCGAGGTTGGTGAAGAGCACCGAGCGGCGGACGGTGGTGCGCAGGTCGACCAGCGGCGCCTTCACGCGCAGCTCCATCACGCCCCACAGCAGGAGGACGACCGCCGCCGCGCCGAACAGGCCGAGCGTGGTGGTCGAGGTCCAGCCCCAGTCGCTGCCCTTGGTGATCGGCAGCAGGAAGAGGACGAGGCCCGCGGAGAGGCCGATCGCGCCCAGTACGTCGAAGGTGCCCTCGGCGCGCATCGGGGACTCCGGTACGGCGACGAGGGTCAGGACGATCGAGACGGCGCCGAGACCGGCGGCGAGGAAGAAGAGGGCGTGCCAGTCGGCGTGCTGCGCGACCAGGGCCGCGACCGGCAGCGCGAGTCCGCCGCCGACGCCGATCGAGGAGCTCATCAGGGCCATCGCCGAGCCGAGCTTCTCGCGGGGCAGCATGTCGCGCATCAGGCCGATGCCGAGGGGGATCGCGCCCATGGCGAAGCCTTGCAGGGCACGGCCGACGATCATCACCAGCAGTTGGCTGGTGAAACCGGCTATGAGCGAGCCCACGACCATCACGGACAGGCTCGCGAGCAGCATCCGCCGCTTGCCGTAGAGGTCACCGAGCCGGCCCATGATCGGCGTCGCGACGGCTCCCGCGAGCAGCGTCGAGGTCATCACCCAGGTGGCGTTGCTGGGTGCGGTGCCCAGCAGCTCCGGCAGGTCCTTGATGACCGGAACGAGCAGGGTCTGCATCACCGCGACAACGATGCCCGCGAAGGCCAGTACCGGCACGATCGCGCCGCCGGGCCTCCGGGTGGGCTGGTCGGTCGTCGTGTGCGTCATTGCGTGAGGCCTCCAGGCCAAAAGAGAGAGGGAGGGAGGAGCAGGGGGTGGTCGATCCGTGCGGGATACGTGCAAGAGGAACCCGGTGTGCCCAGGCAACTATTCCGATGCTTCGGCGTACTAACGAAATCTTGACCTTCCCGTGAGGATCTGATCCGGCGTCAGGTCTGGTGAGTAAATGAAACGTGTTCTAGCCTTGCGCGCCATGAAGGCCTACGTCGCCGGGGTCGGGATGACCAGGTTCGAGAAGCCCGAGACCCGTGAATGGCAGTACTGGGACATGGCGAGGGAGGCGGGGAGCGCTGCGCTCGCGGATGCCGGGATCACGTACGCCGAGGTGGAACAGGTTCCTGTCGGCTACTGTTTCCAGCCCTCGACCGCCGGCCAGCGCGCCGCGTACGAACTCGGCCTGACCGGCGTTCCCGTCTACAACGTCAACAACAACTGCGCCACCGGATCGAGCGCGCTGATGCTGGCGCGGCAGTTCGTCGAGGGCGGGGTCGCGGACTGCGTACTGGCACTGGGCTTCGAGAAGATGAAGCGCGGGGCGCTGGGGGGCGGGGCGGACGGGGGAGACTTCTCGACGTCCCCGGTGGCCCGCCACTACGGCGTCATGGCCGCCCGGCACGGCTTCGAGATGTCCCCGCCCACCGCGCAGATCTTCGGCGACGCGGCGCGCGAGCACATGGAGAAGTACGGGACCACCGAGGCGCAGCTCGCCGCCGTCGGCGCCAAGAACCACCGCCACTCGGCGAACAATCCGTACGCCCAGTTCCAGGACGTGTACGGGGTCGACGAGATCGTCGCCGCCCGGGTCGTGCACCGGCCGCTGACGAAGCTCCAGTGCTCGCCCACCTCGGACGGGGCCGCCGCCGCGGTCGTCGTGTCCGAACGGTTCGTGGAGCGCCATGAGCTGGCGGAGCGGGCCGTCGAGATCGTCGCGCAGGCCATGACCACCGACACCGAGGAGTCCTTCGCCTCCGGCTCCTGCGTCGACGTCGTCGGACAGCCGATGTCACGGGAGGCCGCACGCCAGGTGTACGAGCGGTCGGGACTCGGCATCGACGACGTGGACGTCGTGGAACTGCACGACTGCTTCTCCATCAACGAGCTGCTGACGTACGAGGCGCTCGGGATGTGCGAGGAGGGGGAGTCCGGCAAGCTCGTCGAGTCGGGGGCCACGACGTACGGCGGGCGGTGGGTGGTGAACCCGTCCGGCGGGCTGATCTCCAAGGGGCATCCGCTGGGGGCGACCGGGATCGCCCAAGTGGCCGAGCTGGTGTGGCAGTTGAGGGGAGAGGCGGGGCCCCGGCAGGTGGCGGGCGCGAGGGTCGGGCTCGCCCACAACATCGGGCTCGGCGGGGCGGCGGTGGTCACGCTGCTGCGGGCGACGGGCTGAGCCGAGGCCCGACCGACGCGGCCGGTCCTGGTGCCGCGGTACTAGGTCCCGTGGCCGAGGAGCGAGTGCGGCGAAATCCCGATGCAAGGACCATAGGGCGGTTGAGAGCATGACACCCATGCTGCGAGCCGCGGAAGACACCCGAATATCAGGTCGCGCCGCACCGCCCACCTGGCTGGTGGTGGCGCTGGCCTGCGCCGGACAGTTCCTGGTGGTGCTCGACGTGTCCGTCGTGAACGTGGCGCTGCCGTCCATGCGGACCGACCTCGGGCTGAGCGCGCCGGGGCTGCAGTGGGTCGTCAACGCGTACGCGATCGCCTTCGCCGGGTTCATGCTGCTCGGCGGGCGGGCCGGTGACCTGTACGGACGTAAACGGATGTTCCTGGTCGGGCTCGCGCTGTTCACGGGGGCCTCGCTGGGCGGCGGGCTCGCCCAGGCGGGCTGGCAACTGCTGGTCGCCCGGGCCGCGCAGGGGCTCGGGGCGGCGGTGCTCGCGCCCTCGACGCTGACGATCCTCACCTCGGCGGTCCCGGAGGGCGCCGCCCGCGCGCGGGCCATCGCGACCTGGACGGCGGTCGGCGCCGGCGGCGGGGCGGTCGGTGGTCTGGTCGGCGGGCTGCTGGTGGACGGGCTGTCGTGGCGGTGGGTGCTGCTGATCAACGTGCCGGTGGGCGCGGTGGTGCTGGCGGGCGCCGCGCGGTGGCTCGTGGAGAGCCGGGCGGGGGACGGGCGGCGGCTCGATCTGCCGGGCGCGCTGCTGGTGACGGCGGGGCTCGCGACCCTCGCGTACGGGATCGTGCAGACCGAGGCGGAGGGGTGGGCGGCGGCCGCGACCCTGGTACCGCTGTGCGCCGGGCTCGCGCTGATCGGCTGCTTCCTCCTGGTCGAGGCGCGGGCGCGGGTGCCGTTGATGCCGCTGCGGCTGCTCGGCGTGCGGGCGGTGGCGTCGGCGAACGCTGCCATGTTCGTGTGCGGCGCCGCGATGTTCTGCATGTGGTTCTTCATGACGCTGTACGCGCAGAACGTGCTCGGCTACTCGCCGCTGGGCGCCGGGCTCGCGCTGGTGCCGAGCTCGCTCGCGGTGGTCCTCGGCTCGAAGCTCGCGCCGCGGCTCATGCCGGTGGTCGGGGCGCGCAACGTCGCCGTCATCGGGTCGCTGGTCGCCGCGGCGGGCTTCGGCTGGCAGTCGACGATGACGGCCGACGGCTCGTACCTGACGGCGATCATGTTCCCCGGGATTTTGATGATGGCGGGCGCGGGACTGGCCGCCACTCCGCTCGCCTCGCTCGCGACCTCGGGCGCGGCGCCGGGGGACGCCGGTCTTGTCTCCGGGCTGGTCAACACCTCCCGCACGATGGGCGGTTCACTCGGACTCGCCGTCATGTCGACCATCGCGGCGTCGCGTACGGGGAGCGGTTCGTCGGCCCAGGCGCTGACGGAGGGATACGCGCTGGCCTTCCGCACGGGCGGGTACGTGCTGCTCGGCGGGGCGGTGCTGATGCTGCTGTGGCTGCCCTCGAAGATCTCCGCCCGCTGAGGAGGAGACGAAAGATCTCCGCGTGCCGGGGCGGGCGGCCGGCGGTCAGAGCCAGCCCTGCTGGCGGGCCTCCCGCATCGCCTCCATGCGGTTGCGGGTGCCCGTCTTGCCGATCGCGGAGGAGAGGTAGTTGCGGACGGTCGACTCGGAGAGATGGAGCTTCGAGGCGATGTCGGCGACGGTGGCGCCGTCCGTCGAGGCCTTCAGGACGTCGCACTCACGGGAGGTGAGCGGATTCGGCCCGGCGCTCAACGCGGCGGCGGCGAGCACCGGATCGATGACGGTCTCGCCGGTCAGCACCCGCCGGATCGCCTCGGCCAGGTCCTCCACGGGGCCGTCCTTGACCAGGAACCCGGCGGCACCCGCCTCCATGGCGCGCCGCAGATACCCGGGCCGGCCGAAGGTGGTCAGGATCAACACCCGGCAGTCGGGGGCCTGTTCGCGCAGTATGGCGGCGGCGTCCAGACCGCTCATCCCGGGCAGCTCGATGTCCAGCAGGGCCACGTCCGGGCGGTGCGTCAGCGCCGCGTCCACGATGGCGTCGCCCGCCGCCACCTGGGCGACGACCTCGATGTCCGGCTCCATCCCCAGCAACAGGGCGAGCGCGCCCCGCATCATTCCCTGATCCTCGGCAAGCAGGACACGCACGGACTTCGTGGGCCGGTGGTCCCGGGGCATCTCGTTCACGGGGCCAAGCGTAAGGCGGGGGAAGGCGCGTGAGCCGTCGGGGTGGTCACCCGGCCGGTCATTAAAAACTCTCCATGGTTCGACTCCGCGCGTCTTGACGGCCCTTGATTCCGGGCAAACAATCGCCTCGACATTCCGTGATCGCCTTCGCCATTCCTGTGCCGGGCCGATTTTCGCAAACGTTCGACATTTCGACCTGGAATGGGTTCGGTATTTCGATCGAACGATGTCCGGTATTTCGACCGGGTACCCGCACTGTCCTACCAGGAACGGAAGAGGTGCACCGTGTTACCAAGATCGTCGCGCTTGAGAAGTGCCGTGCTGGCCGTGCTGTCGGTGCTGGCGGCCGTTGTCGCACTCGCCGTCGGCGCCCCGGCGGCCACCGCCGCGGGATCGCTGCCCTGTGACGTCTACGCCGCCGCGGGCACGCCCTGCGTCGCCGCGCACAGCCTCGTCAGAGCGCTCTACTCGTCGTACAACGGATCGCTCTACCAGGTGCAGCGCGCCTCCGACAGCGCCACCGCGAACATCGGTCTCCTGGCGGCCGGCGGGTACGCGAACGCGGCGGCACAGGACTCCTTCTGTACCGGCACCACCTGCATCATCACCAAGATCTACGACCAGTCGTCGCGCCACAACGACCTCACCGTCGAGGGCGCGGGCGGGGCGGGCGCGGCCGACGTCGGGGCGCCCGCGGACGCGCTGCCGGTGACCGTCGGCGGCCACCAGGTCTACGGCCTGGAGATCTCGGCCGGCATGGGCTACCGGGACAACTCCACCTCGGGCGTGGCCACCAACGGAGCGGCCGAGGGGATGTACATGGTGACCTCCGGCACCCATGTGAACGGCAGCTGCTGCTTCGACTACGGCAACGCCGAGACCAACAACAAGGACACCGGCAACGGCCATATGGACGCGATCAACTTCGGCACCGAGTGCTGGTTCTCGCCCTGTTACGGCCAGGGCCCCTGGGTGCAGGCCGATCTGGAGAACGGGCTGTTCCAGTCGGACTCCGGCTACAGCAAGAACACGGCGAACACCGGTACCGGGGCGATGCCGTTCGTGACCGCTTTGCTGAAGAACAACGGTCAGAACCATTTCGCGCTGAAATACGGCAACGCCCAATCGGGCGGTCTCATGACCACCTATTCCGGGGGCGAGCCCACCACCAGTGGTTACTCGCCCATGCATCAGGAGGGCGCGATCGTCCTGGGCACCGGCGGCGACAACAGCAACGGCTCCATCGGGTCCTTCTTCGAGGGCGTCATGACCTCGGGCATCCCGACTGACGCCGCCGACGACTCCGTCCAGGCGAACATCGTCTCCGTCGGCTACGGCGGTGCGACCGGCAGCACCGGCTCGCTGACGGCCGGGTCGGAGATCTCGCTGCGCGCGACGACCTCGTGCTGCACCACCGACTACATCCGCCACCAGAACAACGCGGCGGTCATCTCGGCCGTCACGTCGAGCAGTTCGGCGCTCGACAAAGGCGACGCCACCTGGATCGTCCGCAGGGGCCTCGCCGACAGCTCCTGCTACTCCTTCGAGTCGCGGAACTACCCGGGCGACTTCCTGCGGCACTACAACTACCAGCTCTACCGACAACCCATGGTCGGCACCACGCAGTTCAGACAGGACGCCACGTTCTGCGCCGGGACGGGCAAGAGCGGGACGGGGACCTCGTTCGCGTCGTACAACTACCCGACGAGATACCTCCGGCACTACGACTACAACGTCTACATAGCGAGTGACGGCGGCTCGAACACCTTCGACAGCGCCACCTCGTGGACGGACGACGTGAGCTGGGCGGTCACGGCTCCCTGGGCTCCGTAGCCACCGCGGAAGGCGCCAAGTCCACCGAGTCCACAGGAAGTTCGGCGGTGACCGTGAAGCCGCCGCGCGGCGACGGGCCGGCCCTGAGCGACCCGCCCGCCGCCGCGAGGCGTTCCGTCAGACCCTTCAGACCGGTGCCGCCGATGCCCTCGGCAAGGCCGGTCGCGGGGTCGCCCGGGCCGGTGCCGTCGTCCGTCACGGTCAGGCGGACGTGGTGGTCCCGTACGCCCTCGACGGTGATCTCGCAGCGGGTCGCGCGGCTGTGCCGTACGACGTTCGTCACCGCCTCCCGGACCACCCAGCCCAGCAGGGCCTCGTTCTGCGAGGTCAGCGGGGCGCCGGACTGGCGGACCACGGGGTCGACGCTCGCCGCGGACAGGGCCGAGCGGGCCCGGTCCAGTTCCGTGGTGAGGCTGCCCTCGCGGTAGCCGGTGACCGCCTCGCGGATCTCGGTCAGTGCCTGCCGGCCCACGGACTCGATGTCCGTGATCTGCGTGAGGGCGGCGTCCAGGTCGCGCGGGGCCAGCCGGCGGGCCGCCTCCGACTTCACCACGATGACGGAGAGCGTGTGGCCGAGCAGGTCGTGCAGGTCGCGGGAGAAGCGCAGGCGTTCCTTCTCGACCGCGCGGCGGGCCAGTTCCTCGCGGGCGGCGCGCAGTTCCCGTACCGCCTCGGAGAGGGAGAGGATCGCCGCCGTCACCATGGTGGAAAGGAAGGTGCCGTACGCGACGTTCACCGCGTCCCAGCCCGCGCGGACGATGGAGACCGCCGCCGCGAGGGCGGTCAGGCCGAGGCCGAACTGACCGACCCGCGGGCCCCGCAGCACCGCGCCGGTGGCCAGGCCGAGCAGTGGGAAGAAGTACAGCCAGCTACCGCCGTACCCCAGAGCCAGCCCACAGGTGACCAGGCCCATCAGGACGAGCGCCACCTTGGTGGAGCGGGCCTCGCGGGCCTCCTTCACGAAGGAGCGGAACGTCACGTAGATGTAGAGGGAGTTGAAGGTGAACAGACCCAGGCCGCCGATCCAGGGGTTGGGGGTCTCGCCCTGGAGGAGGTTGGAGAACGAGCCCATCCCCATCAGCAGCCACGGCAGCAGCGCGAAGCCGGTGGGCGGCGGGCCCGGGTTCTCGGGCCACTTCCCACTCTTGCGGGCGGCCCGCTGCTCGACCTTGAAGCGCTGCGTGTCGGCCCGCCAGCGTGCCCGCGCCACCCGCCACTCCTTCACCTGGCAGGTGACCTCTCGTGTCCAGGACATGTCCCCGCTCCCCCTTCAGACGGTCCGCTTCAGATGGTTTGCTTCAGATGGTTCGCTTCAGATGGTCCGCGCGGCCCTGCGGTACGAGACCACAGCGTACGAACCGAAGACCAGTAGCCAAGCCGTGAGAACCGCCACCGCACCGAGCGTCGGCGCGTTGCCGTCGGCGACGGATGTGCCGAGCTGGGCGATGCGGTTCGTGGGTGTGCAGACGGACAGGGACTGGAGCCAGCCCGGGAAGAGCGCGAGCGGGAACCACAGGCCGCCGACCACCGAGAGCCCCAGATTGCACACCATGTTCGCGACGCCGGTCGTCTGGGCCGTGAGGCGGTAGCCGTTGCCGAGGCCGAGCAGGGTGAAGGGTATCGAGCCGAGCCACAGCAGTACCGTGATCGCCGCCCACTGCCAGACGTCCAGCCGTACGCCGTTGACGAGGCCGCCCGCCGCCAGCACCGCGGCGATCGAGGGCAGCACCGTCACCGAGCCGGTGAGCGCCCGCCCGAGCACCACCTCGCGCGGTGTCATCGGCGTCACCCGCAGCTGCCGCAGCCAGCCGATCCCCTTGTCCTCGGCGACCCCGCCGCCCGTGTTCAGGGCCGAGCCCACCGCCCCGTACGCGGCCATGCCGATCATCGAACCGGTCTTCCAGCCGCCGTCACCGTCGTCACCGAGGTTGGTGAACAGCAGGTACATGATCACGGGCATCGCGATGCCGCCGATGACGAAGCCGGTGTCGCGCAGCGTCCGGCGTACTTCGAGCCGCAGATAGTCCAGCATCACACCGCCTCCACAACACGCGAGGTGAGCGCCATGAACGCGTCGTCCAGGGATGCGGGGGCGACCTCCAGGCCGCGGACGGCGCCCAGCTCAGCCAGCGCGACCACCGTCGCGTCCGAGTCGTCCGTGCGCAGCCGGGCCCGGTCCCCGCGCACCTCCACCGACACCACACCGGGCAGCAGGGTCAGCCCCTCGGTGCCCCGCCCCGCCAGGTCGAAGGAGACCAGGTTGCCGCCCACCGACCGCTTGAGCTGCTCTCCGGTGCCGTCGGCGACGAGCCGGCCGTGGTCGATGACGAGGATCCGGTCGGCGTGCGCGTCGGCCTCCTCCAGGTAGTGCGTGGAGAACAGCACGGTGTGGCCGCGCCGCGCATAGGCCCGCATCGAGTCCCAGAACGCGCGCCGCGCCTCCACGTCCAGCGCGGCGGTCGGCTCGTCGAGCACGATCAGGTCGGGGTTCCCGGCGAGCGCCACCGCGAACCGCACCCGCTGCGCCTGTCCGCCGGAGAGCCGGTCGACGCGCCGCCCGGCCAGATCCGCGATCCCCGCGAGCTCCAGCGCGTCCGCCACCGGCAGCGGCGCCGGGTAGCGGCCCGCGACGAAGGAGACCAGCTCGCCGACGGTCACGCGGGGCACCGGCCGGGTCTCCTGCAGCATCGCGCCGACCCGCCCGGCGCGCACCGCCGCCTGAGGGGGCCCGCCGAAGAGGGCGACCGTCCCCTCGTCCGGCTCGTTCAGGCCGAGCAGCAGGGAGATCGTGGTCGATTTTCCCGCGCCGTTGCGCCCCAGCAGCGCCACCGTCTCGCCGCGCCCGATCTCCAGATCCACCCCGTCCACCGCGCGCACCGCGCCGAACGTCTTGACGGCCCCCGCGAAGGACACGGCACGCTCTGTCCCACCTATCTGTGTCATGCCTCAGACGGTACGAATCCGCGCCCCCTGCCCGGCAGATGCGCTTGTACGGACTCCGGCAGGACAAATGTCACGGCCGGGCGGACGGACCGTTGACCTGACACGGCGTCAGGAGCCTTCACAACTGCCGAGTGCTGGGCTATACAAGGGTCGCCGGACTGGAACGCGTTCTAGATCGGCCAGTGTCGACCTCGGTGCGGCCGACGGTGCGGACGGCCGCACCGAGGTCTTTCGCGCTACTGATCAGGAGCCCCATGCCCATCGACGCCGCCAAGGCCCTCGCCGCCGAACCCCGCAGCGGTGAGATCACCTGGGACCGCAAGGACGTCCAGCTCTACCACCTCGGCCTCGGAGCGGGCGTCCCGGCGACGGATCCCGACGAGCTGCGCTACACCCTCGAATCGAAGCTGCACGTCCTGCCGAGCTTCGCCACCGTCGCGGGCGCCGGTTCCCCCGGAGTGATCAGCGGCCTGTCCATGCCCGGCGTCGACGTCGACCTCGCCCGCGTCCTGCACGGCGGCCAGACCATCGAGCTGCACCGCCCGATCCCGATCGACGGCAAGGCCGTGGCCACCGGACGGATCGCCGCCGTGTACGACAAGGGCAAGGCGGCCGTCCTCGTCATGCGCACCGAGGTCGCCGACGCCGAGGGACCGTTGTGGACGAACGACGCCCAGATCTTCGTACGGGGAGAGGGCGGCTGGGGCGGCGACCGTGGCCCCTCGACCCGCCTCGAGGAGCCTGCCGGTCCGCCGGACCGGACCGTCGAGCGCCCGATCCGCGAGGAGCAGGCGCTGCTCTACCGGCTCTCCGGCGACTGGAACCCGCTGCACGCCGACCCCGAGTTCGCCAAGCTCGCCGGGTTCGACCGGCCGATCCTGCACGGGCTGTGCACGTACGGGATGACACTCAAGGCGGTCGTCGACACGCTGCTCGGCGGGGACGTGGCGCGCGTCCGCTCGTACACCACGCGCTTCGCCGGGGTCGTGTACCCGGGGGAGACCCTGCGCATCCGTATGTGGCGGCGGGACGGCAGCGTCCAGGTGGCCGTGAGCGCCGTCGAGCGGGACGACGCGCAGGTCCTCGCCGACACCGTCGTCTCACACTCCTGAGCCCGGAACGTCACACACTCCTGAGCCCAGCCCATCAGTGACCAGCCCGTTGTCGAGGGGAGCCGCACCATGCGCGCAGCCGTACAGCACGAGATAGGCCAGGACAAGCTGGAAGTCCTCGACGACATCGAGGCGGTGGGCTTCGGGCCGGGCAGGGTGCGGATCCGGGTACGGGCCACCGGGCTGTGCCACTCCGACCTGTCCGCGATGAGCGGCGTACTGCCGCAGCCCGCGCCGTTCGTACCCGGCCACGAGGGTGCCGGGGAGATCGTCGAGGTCGGCGAGGGCGTCACCCACCTCAAGCCGGGGGACCGGGTCGTCGTCTGCTGGCTGCCGGCCTGTGGCGTCTGTCCCGCCTGCAAGCGGGGCCAGAGCCAGCTGTGCCTGGCCGGGTTCATGAACGCAGGCACGCCCAACTTCAGGCGCCCGGGCGGAGACGTCTTCGGCTTCGCCGGGACCGGCACCTTCACCGAGGAGGTCGTGGTCGACGCGGGCTGCGCCGTGCCGATCCCGGACGACGTGCCCTTCGACATCGCGGCCCTCATCGGCTGCGGAGTGACGACCGGCCTCGGCGCCGCCCTCAACACCGCGGACGTGGCGGCCGGTTCGTCGGTCGCCGTCATCGGCTGCGGAGGCGTCGGCATCTCCGCGATCCAGGGCGCGCGCCTCAAGGGCGCCGCCGAGATCGTCGCCGTCGACCCGGTCGCCTCGCGCCGGGAGGCCGCGCTGCGGTTCGGCGCCACGAAGGCGGTCTCGCCGGACGAACTGCCGGGCGCGAAGCAGTCGGTGACCGGCGGCGAGGGCTTCGACTACGTCTTCGAGGTCGTCGGCCGCTCCGCCACCGCCCGCACCGCGTACGAGAACACCCGCCGCGGCGGCACCCTCGTCATCGTCGGCGCGGGCGCCATGGACGACTTCCTGCAGCTCAACATGTTCGAGCTGTTCTTCGACGAGAAGCGGATCCTGCCGTCCATGTACGGCGGGGGAGACGTCCTGCGGTCGTACGAGCGGACGGTCGCCCTGTGGCGCGCGGGCCGTATCGACCTGGAGAGCCTGATCACCCACCGGGTGCCGCTGTCCGGGATCAACGAGGCGCTGGACCAGATGCGCACGGGCACCGCGCTGCGTACGTGCATCGAGATCTGACCCACCACGATCGTCCCCACGATTTCCCCCACGATTGCCGCCACGATTGCTGAGGACTTCGATGTCACTGCCACTTGAAGGGCTCGCCGCGATCGTCACCGGCGCGGGGCGCGGGCTCGGCCGGACCGAAGCTCTGGAACTGGCCCGCCTGGGTGCCGCCGTCGTCGTCAACGACTACGGGCAGCCCGGGCGGGACGGCTCCGGCGCGGCCTCGGCCACCCCCGCCGAGGAGGTCGCCGCCGAGATCCGCGCCGCGGGCGGCCACGCCCTCGCCCACACCGGGGACGTCGCCGACCGCGAACAGGCCCGCGCGCTGGTCGACCTGGCGATCGGCGAGTTCGGGAAGCTGGACATCGTCGTCAACAACGCGGGCATCCTGCGCGACCGGATGGTCTTCTCGATGTCCGAGGACGAGTGGGACTCCGTCATCCGTGTGCATCTGAAGGGGCATTTCAACACGACCCACTTCGCGTCCGCGCACTGGCGGGCGAGGGCCAAGGCGGCGGACGGTTCGGTGTACGGGCGGATCGTGAACACCTCCTCGGAGGCGTTCCTCGCGGGTTCGGCGGGACAGCCCAACTACGCGGCGGCCAAGGGCGGGATCGTCGGGCTGACGACCTCGACCGCGCTGGCGCTGGCGAAGTACGGCGTGACGGCGAACGTCATCTGCCCGCGCGCCCGGACCCGGATGACCGAGGACGTGTTCCACGGGTTCGAGGTGCCCGAGCAGGGCCTCGACCCGCTCGCGCCCGAGCATGTGGCGCCCCTCGTCGGCTACTTGGCCTCGCCCGCCGCCGCGCACGTGAACGGGCAGCTGCTCGTCGTGCACGGGGGCATGGTCGCGGTCGTCGAACGGCCGCGGGTGGCCGCCAAGTTCGACACCAAGCAGGACGCCTTCACCTACGACGAGCTCGACGCGCTGCTCGGCCCGTACTACGCGGAGCGGCCGCGAGGGGAGACGTTCGCGGCGGCGGAGGTACTGGGACTCAAGCACCTCTAGTGCCCGCGGTTCCCCCTACGGAACGGCCCCGCTCGCGCTGTGCGCGAGCGGGGCCGTATCGCTGGTCCGACCTACCTTCAGGCCGATGTGTTCTGCTGGTCGGACGGCTTGCGGTGGCGGCCGTGAGGGGTCGCCTCGTCGTCCTGGCCGGAGACCGGGCCGCGGTGCTTGCCGTGGCCATCGGCCAGGGTCGTCGCCTGGTGGGCGTCGGTGGCCGGCGGTTCCATGGTGCTGGTTTCGCTCATGTGGAAGTGTTCACCCCGTCAACAAGATCCTTCTTTGCAGCCGGGGGATTCTAACCGTTCGCTCACGCGGGGACGGGGGCGGGTGACCAGTTCTCGCCCTCGGACCCCCCTTCGGCCCGGACGGCCTCGTCCTCGAACGCCGGACGGATGGAGAGCGGCCGTCTCTTCAGAGGTGACGGCCCGTTCAAGGGCGCCTGTTGCAGGGGAACCGGGCGGGCCGCCGTGAGTTCCAGTGGACGGGGCGCCTCCGCCGCCACCGGAACGGCGGGCGCCGTCACCTTCGTCACCCCGCACCGCACCGTCCCCGTCGTGTACGGCAGTTGGAGGACCCCCTCCCTGGTCCACAGGCCGGTGCCCGCCAGCCATCCCTCGGGTGCCGGGAGATGGTGGACCTGGCGTTCGGCCGGCCGCCACACGCCGACCCAGCTGCCGGCCGGGCCGTCGATGCGCAGGGCCACCGCGCAGCGCTCCGGCGTCAGCACCTGCCCCGGCTGGATCGCGAACGGCGTCACCGCGCAGTCGGTCGCGCGCAGACAGTCGGGGAAGCGGATCGGCAGGGTGCTGCCGAGGACGCCCCAGCCGAGACGGTCCTGGCCCGGGGACGCCGCGTCCGAGCGGATCAGCAGCAGTCCGCTGTCGGCGTCCGCGAGCAGCAGCCGGTCGTCGCTGTCCTCGGTGATCTGCAGCAGTGGCGTCACTTCACCGCCGCGCCCCAGGTCGACGACCACCGTCTTGGTCCGGCCGTACCGGCGGCGGTCCAGGGCCAGCAGGCGCCCCGTGTCGTCCAGCCAGACGCCGCCCGAACAGCGGCCCGGCAACTCGGCCAGGAGCTCGGGCCCGAAGGCGCCGCCCGCCACGAGCCACACCGCCGTGGAGTCCCGGCCGACGGCGAGGGCGTACGCGTGCTCCCCGTCCGGCGCGGGCGGCAGCAGCCACAGCCGGGTGTCCTCGTCCGGGCACTCCACCGCGCCGAGGAGCAGCTCCCCGGTGCCGGGCCCGGTCGGGTACAGCAGGCAGAACGTGTGCCGCCCGTCGACGACGCGGTGGATCAGCACCCGCCCGTCGGTCATCGGCAGCACCTCGGTGCCGGGCTCCTCCGGCTGGTGGGACGGCAGCGGTACGGCGTAGGGCTCGGGGCCGTCCAGGGTCCAGCGCTCCGGGAACCAGCACTCGCCGTCGAGGGCGAGGCGGGCCGCGTAGGTTCCGTCCGCGGCGATCACGCAGGTGGGGCGGGCGATCATGTCTGCGGGCAGGGCGGTCACATCTGAGGGGCGAGTGACCCGCTCGTCCCCGGGTTCCGCCGCAGGCTCGGTGGCACAGACCGTCATCGTTCGGTCACCTCCGGCGACGAAGGTAGTTTTCGCACGCACAGACGTGGGACCGGCGGGCGGGCGCTTCACACATAAGGATGGCCGCGCCGCGATTCGCCTGAGGGAACGGGGACGCGTGTGCTGGCGGGGTCGGGGAAGAGGGGTGGGGCCCGGGTCACCTAGGGCCGCCCGCCGGCGAGTGCGCTGGTCGCGCGTTCCGGGACGGCCCGCGGCCGGTGGGGCACCGGCACAATCCAGGTAGCCTTTCCTCGTGCCCCGTCTGTCTGAAGTCATCGCCGCGCTCGACACCCTCTGGCCCCCCGAGAGGGCCGAGGGATGGGACGCGGTCGGCACCGTGTGCGGCGACCCCGACCAGGAGATCACCCGCGTCCTGTTCGCCGTCGACCCCGTTCGGGACATCGTCGACGAAGCGGTGAAGCTGGGCGCGAACCTGCTGGTCACCCACCATCCGCTCTATCTGCGCGGGACGACGACGGTCGCGGCCGACACCTTCAAGGGCCGGGTCGTGCACACCCTCATCAAGAACGACATCGCGCTGCACGTCGCCCACACCAACGCCGACCGCGCCGACCCGGGGGTCAGTGACGCCCTCGCCGGGGCGCTCGACCTGCGGGTCGTACGGCCGCTCGTGCCGGACCCCACCGACCCCGAGGGCCGCCGCGGCCTCGGCCGCGTCTGTGAGCTGGATCACCCGCTGACCGTCCGTGAGCTCGCCGCGCGCGCCGCCGGGCGACTGCCCGCCACCGCGCAGGGCATCCGCGTCGCCGGTGACCCCGAGGCGGTCGTACGGACCGTCGCGGTCAGCGGCGGCTCCGGCGACAGCCTCTTCGACGACGTGCGTGCCGCCGGCGTCGACGCCTTCCTCACCGCGGACCTGCGCCACCACCCGGCCTCGGAGGCCCGCGCCCACAGTCCTCTCGCGCTGCTCGACGCGGCGCACTGGGCCACCGAGTGGCCCTGGTGCGAGCTGGCCGCCGCCCAGCTCGACGAGATCTCCGACCGCAAGGGATGGGGCCTGAGGGTCCACGTCTCCAAGACGGTCACCGACCCCTGGACCGCCCACGCGGCGTCCACCGAAACCTCTAACGCAATGGGAGCCCCCAACTGAACGCCGCGCCTGCCGACCAGATCCGACTTCTCGACGTCCAGGCCCTCGACGTACGCCTGCAGCAGCTCGCGCACAAGCGGAGGTCGCTTCCCGAGCACGCCGAGATCGAGTCGCTGAACAAGGACCTCACGCAGCTGCGCGACCTGCTCGTCGCCGCGCAGACCGAGGAGAGCGACTGCTCCCGCGAGCAGACCAAGGCCGAGCAGGACGTGGACCAGGTGCGCCAGCGTGCCTCCCGCGACCAGCAGCGCCTGGACTCCGGTGCCGTCACCTCCCCCAAGGACCTGGAGAACCTCCAGCGCGAGATCACCTCCCTCGCCAAGCGGCAGGGCGACCTGGAGGACGTCGTCCTCGAGGTCATGGAGCGCCGCGAGTCCGCGCAGGAGCGGGTCGCCGAGCTGACCGAGCGCACCTCCTCCGTGCAGTCGAAGATCGACGACGCGACCGCCCGCCGGGACGCCGCCTTCGAGTCCCTCGACGGCGAAGCGGCCACGGCGACCAAGGAGCGCGCGGTCATCGCGGCCTCCGTCCCCGCCGACCTGCTGAAGCTCTACGACAAGCTGCGCGAGCAGCAGGGCGGTGTCGGCGCCGCGCGGCTCTACCAGCGCCGTTGCGAGGGCTGCCGCCTGGAGCTCAACATCACCGAGGTCAACGACGTGAAGGCGGCCTCCCCGGACACCGTGCTGCGCTGCGAGAACTGCCGCCGCATCCTGGTGCGTACGTCCGAGTCCGGCCTGTAAGGGGAGCGGGGCGTGCGGGAGTTCATCGTCGAGGCCGACGGCGGTTCCCGGGGCAACCCGGGACCCGCGGGGTACGGTGCCGTGGTCATCGACGCGGCCACGGGGGAGACGCTGGCGGAGCGTGCCGAGTACATCGGCATCGCCACCAACAACGTCGCCGAGTACCGGGGCCTGGTGGCGGGCCTGCGTGCCGCCCACGAACTGGACCCGGCCGCGCGCGTCCGGGTCCGGATGGACTCCAAGCTCGTCGTCGAGCAGCTGTCCGGCCGCTGGAAGATCAAGCACCCGGACATGAAGCCCCTGGCCGCGGAGGCGGCCCGCGTCTTCCCGCCGGACCGGATCACCTACGAGTGGATGCCGCGCGAACAGAACAAGCACGCGGACCGACTGGCCAACGAGGCGATGGACGCCGGACGGCGCGGCGAACAGTGGTCCCCGTCGGCATCGACGGCGGAACTGCGCGACCAGCACCCACAGATCCGCAGCCTGTCGACTCCAGGCGGCGAAGCCGTGAAGGCCGAGGACGACGCGCGGGCCGCGCACAACGTGGCCACACCGGCGCCGTCGACCGGCTGGGGCGCGGCCCCCGACATGGGCGCCCCCACCACCTTCGTCCTGCTGCGCCACGGCGAGACCCTGCTCACCCCCCAGAAGCGCTTCTCCGGCAGCGGCGGCACCGACCCGTCACTCTCGGACGTGGGCCGGGAGCAGGCCGAGCGCGTCGCCGCCGCGCTGGCCGCGCGCGGCACCGTCGAGGCGATCGTGGCGTCGCCGCTCACCCGTACCCGCCAGACCGCCGCCGCCGTCGCCGCTCGCCTGGGACTGGACGTGGTCATCGAGGACGGCCTGCGCGAGACGGACTTCGGCGCCTGGGAGGGCCTCACCTTCGCCGAGGTGCAAGAGCGCCACCCCGACGACCTGAAGACCTGGCTCGCCTCCCCGAAGGCCGAACCGACCGGCGGCGGCGAGAGCTTCGCGGCGACCGCCCGCCGTATCGCCACCACCCGCGACAAGCTCATCGCCTCCTACGCGGGCCGCACCGTCCTGCTCGTCAGCCACGTCACCCCGATCAAGAGCCTCGTACGGCTCGCGATCGGCGCCCCGCCGGAGTCCCTGTACCGGATGGAGCTGTCCGCGGCCTCCCTGTCGGCGGTGGCGTACTACGCGGACGGCAACGCCAGCCTGCGCCTCTTCAACGACACCTCTCACCTGCGCTGAGCGGCACGGGTTCGCGAGGCTACGACAGTCCTGCCGTCATCCGCGCGGCCTGAGCGCGGCCGCCTCGCGGGCCAGGCTCTCCACGCGCCCCCAGTCCTTCGCCGCGATCGCGTCCTCGGGAAGCATCCATGTCCCGCCCACGCACCCGACGTTGGGGAGGGCGAGGTAGTCCGGTGCGTAGGTGGGGCCGATGCCGCCGGTCGGGCAGAACCGGGCCTGCGGCAGCGGTCCGGCGAGCGACCTGAGGTACGCCGTGCCGCCCGCCGCCTGCGCCGGGAAGAACTTCATCTCCCGCACCCCGCGCTCCAGCAGCGCCACCACCTCCGACGTCGTGGAGACCCCCGGCAGGAACGGCACCCCGGACGCCTTCATGGCGTCGAGGAGCACGTCGGTCCAGCCGGGACTGACCAGGAAGCGGGCGCCCGCGGCCACGCACTCCGTCACCTGCGCCGGTGTGATGACGGTGCCCGCGCCGACCACCGCGTCCGGCACCCCGTCCGCGATCGCCCGGATGGCGTCGAGCGCGCACGGCGTCCGCAGGGTCACCTCTATCGCGGGCAGCCCGCCCGCGACGAGCGCCCTGGCCAGGGGCACGGCGTCCTCGGCCTCGTTCACCACGACGACGGGGACCACGGGGGCGAGATCCAGCACGGAGGCGGCCGGAACGGAGGGCAGCGGTGAGCTCATGGCCTCATCGTGCCCTCGTCATTCAGCATGCGCAAAGGGTGTTGCGCATGCTGCAACGGCTGCGCCGAGCGCCCTGTACGGCTGCTCGGCTGCCCGGCTGATCTAGTGCACCTCGTTCACCAGTACATCCAGCGCCCAGGCCGTCCCCGCCCGCGCGGGCGCCTGCACCTCCACCTCGTACCCGAGGTCCCGCAACGCCTCCACCAGCTCCGCCGGATCCGCGGGAGCCGCGCCCGCCGCCAGCAGACTCCGTACGATCCGCCCCTTCGTCGCCTTGTTGAAGTGGCTGACCACCTTCCGGGTGGGCGCGTGCAGCACCCGTACCGTCGCCGTCCGCCCGGCGACCTCGCCCTTCGGCTTCCACGCACCCGTGTACGCCGAGGACCGCAGATCGAGCACCAGCCCGTCGCCGGCCGCCTCGGGGAGCGCGGCGGCCATCGGCGCACGCCAGTGCGCGCCCAGCGCCCCGAGCCCCGGCAGCCTCACCCCCATCGAGCAGCGGTACGACGGGATCCGGTCCGTCACCCGGACCGCGCCCCACAACCCGGAGAAGACGAGCAGCGAGCGGCCCGCGCGCCGCTTGGCCGCCGTGTCCAGCGAGCCCAGGTCCAGGGCGTCGTACAGCACCCCCGTGTAGATCTCCCCGGCCGGGCGCGCGCCCGCGCTGCGCAGCTCCGTGTTCTTGGCGATCTCGCCGCGCAGGCCCTCGCTCAGCCCGAGCACCTCGCGAGCCTTGTCCTCGTCGCCCGCACACAGCTCGACCAGCTCGTCGAGGACCGCCTGACGCGCCTCGGTGAGCCCGGGCAGGGACAGCGACTCCAGCTTCAGCGCGGTTCCCCGGCCGGAGGACGCCTTGCCCTCGGAGGGCGGCAGCAGCACGAGCACGGTGGTGTTCTCCTAACGGTGGGTGTGGCCCGGCGCCAGCCTAAGGGGTCCTCCCGGGCGTCGAACGCGCTCGGGGTGCCGCCCGAAGGCCCGCGACCTACGCTCGACGCATGCCGTGCCGCCACATCCGCGCCACCTGTGTACCGGGGGCTCCGCTGCAGGCCGCCCTGTGCGCCCTGCGGACCGAACTCGGCGTGCCCGGGAGCTTCCCGCCCGGCGTACTGGAGGAGGCCGCCCGGCCACCCCGGCTGCCCGCCCACGACGCGACGGACATCCCCTTCTTCACCATCGACCCGCCGACGTCCACCGACCTCGACCAGGCGATGCACCTGTCCCGCCGCGACAACGGCGGCGGCTACCGCGTCCGGTACGCGATCGCCGACGTCGCCGCCTTCGTCGCCCCCGGCGGCGCCCTGGACGTCGAGGCGCACCGCCGTGTGACGACCCTCTACTTCCCGGACGAGAAGGTCCCGCTCCACCCGACCCCGCTCTCCGAAGGCACCGCCAGCCTCCTCCCCGACCAGACCTGCCCGGCCGTGCTCTGGACGATCGACCTGGACACCGACGGCCGCACGGAGGCCGTCGGCGTACGCCGGGCCCTCGTCCGCAGCCGAGCCAAGCTCGACTACGCGCACGTACAGAAGCGGATCGACGACGGCACGGCGGAGGAGCCGCTCGCCCTCCTCAAGGACATCGGGACGCTGCGTGAACGCCTGGAGGTGGAGCGCGGCGGGATCTCCCTCAACGTCCCCGAGCAGGAGATCGTCGAGACGAACGGGACGTACGAACTCGTCTACCGCGCCCCGCTCCCCACCGACGCCTGGAACGCGCAGATCTCCCTGCTCACCGGGATGGCGGCGGCCGACCTGATGCTCGCCCACGGCACGGGCGTCCTGCGCACACTGCCCGCCGCCCCCGACGGCGCGGTCGGCCGCCTTCGCCGCACGGCCAGGGCGCTGCGCATCGACTGGCCGCACCACGTCTCGTACGCGCAGCTCGTCCGCTCCCTCGACCCGCACCTGCCGCGCCACGCCGCCTTCCTCCAGGAGTGCACGACGCTGCTGCGCGGCGCGGGCTACACGGTGTTCCGGGGCGGCGCCCTCCCGGACGTCACCTCCCACGCCGCCGTGGCCGCGCCCTACGCGCACTGCACCGCCCCCCTGCGGCGACTCGTCGACCGGTACGCCTCGGAACTCTGCCTGGCCGCCGCCGCGGACGAACCACCCCCCGACTGGGTCCTCACCGCCCTCGACACCCTCCCCAAGGAGATGGCCGAGGGCTCCCGGCGCGCGAGCACCGTGGAACGCGAATGCGTCGACATCGTCGAGGCCGCACTGCTCAAGGACCGGGTCGGGGACATCTTCGACGGCTGTGTGGTGGACGTGGAGGAGCGTCAACCCACCGTGGGGACCGTCCAGTTGGAGTCCCCGGCGGTCGTGGCCCGGCTTGCGGGCGGCACGGCAAGGCTGCCGCTGGGGGAGCGGTTGCGGGTGCGGCTCACCCAGGCCGACCCGGGTGTGGCGCGGGTGCAGTTCGCGCCTGCGTGAGGGCCCGCACGAGTTCGGCGGAGTCATCCGCGTGCAGCCGTACGAGACGCAGTCGGCGTTCCCGGCCCAGGAAGGTGAAGTGCGGTACAGGGGTGGCCAGTTCGAGAGTGATGTCGGTCTGGGCGCCCACGGGGAGGTTCAGCTCGCCCTCGGCGCGCACGTGCGTGGCGCGCAGCTCGCGGCGCACCGCCGCGATGTCCGCCAGGGGTATCCGCAGATCCACCTGCCCGCCGTGACGGACACGCAGGTCCGTACTGTCGAGGATGTGCGGGCGCGTCACCCAGGCCGCGTGCATGCCGATGACCTGCAGCACGGTGTAGACGTCGAGGACGAGGACGACCGCGTGCACGACCGGCCACCCGCGCAGCAGCACCCCCATGCCGACCGTCTCGACGACGCACACGAAGGCGAGCCCCCACATCATGGCGCCCTGGCCCCGCGCGTAACCGAAGGGGCGGCCGTCGCGCGTGCCGTCCGTCCGACCCGTCACCCACAGCAACAGGCTCGCGAACAGCCGCAGTTCATGCCGTACGAGGGCCCGCGCGATCCTCATCGCCCGCGCTCCGTGAACATCCGCATCGCGCGCCGGATCGCCTCCGCCTGGGCCGGGGCGACATCGGCGTACAAGGCACGCAGAACGCCGTTGTCCAGGCTGAGAGCGAGGCCGGTCTCCGGGAGCAGGGACTCGGGGAGGCAGTCGGCGAGTGCCCGGGCCGCCTCGTCCACGCGTGGGTCGTCGGGGTCGTCCGGGTCCGCGTCGGCGAGCGCGTCGAGGAGCGCGTACATCTCGTGCGCCCGTGCCACGGCGGCGGGCGTTCGGAAGGCGCTGCCGAGCGCCGTCATCAGCCGCTCCCGGTCCTCGGGCGTGGCCATGGTCTCGATCAGAGCGAGCATCTCGCGGTCCTTCGTGGCCATGGGGGACGCGGGGCCGTGCGCCATCTCCGTGAGCAGCGCGGCCAGCTCGGGAGAGACGGGGCCCTCGGCGGGCAGGCCCCCCTCGCGGTCCAGCAGGGCGCGCAGCCGCTCCCGCCGCTCCCGGACAGCCGCCTCCTGCCGGGCGAGATCCGCGTCGAGCTCCTCCAGCACTTCGGCGAGATCGCGCCCCGCGTCGTCCGCGAGCACGTCCCGCACCTCGGTGAGTCCCAGTCCCAGCTCCGTCAGCCGCCGGATCCGGGCGAGCACGACGGCGTGCCGCAGCGTGTAGTCCCGGTAGCCGTTGGGGAGCCGCTCGGGCTCCGGCAACAGCCCGAGATGGTGGTAGTGCCGCACCGTCCGTGTGGTGACACCGACGGCGACGGCGAGTTCTCCGATCCGCATGCCTCCAGTAGAAACGTTGACGTTGCGGCAAGGTCAAGCGACCAGATCCTTGTCGGCATGGAAACGCGGGCCGCCGGCGTTGCACCTCTGACGAGACGACCGGGGAGGCGGCCATGGGGGCACGACGTGAAGAGGCCCGCTGGACCCGGGCCACCCTCGGCCGCGGCGGCCGGCCCGTCGACCTGCTGACCGCCCGCTTCGACCGGCACCGCTACGCACCCCACGCCCACGAAGAGTTCACCATCGGAGTCTGCGTCGGCGGCTCCGAGATCATCGACTACCGGGGCGGCCGCATCCACACCGGCCCCGGCTCGATCGTCGTCCTGGCTCCGGGCGAGATGCACACCGGCGGTCCGGCCGCCTCCGACGGCTACGCCTACCGGGCCCTGTACGCCGAGCCCTCCCTCCTCACCGAGGGCGTTCTGGGCAGCCCCCCGCACTTCCGGGACCCCGTCCTCGACGACCCCGAGCTGGCCGCCGCCCTGCGCATCGCCCACACCGACCTGAGCATCTGCCCCGACCCCCTGGAGGCCGAGTCCCGCCTCCCCTGGCTGCTGGCCGCCCTCGCCCGCCGCCACTCCACGGCCCGCCCGGCATGCGACACGGTCCCGGGAGCGGCCCACATAGCCCACGCCGTACGTGACCGTCTCGCCGACGAACTCCAGGCACCCCCGTCACTCGCCTCCCTCGCCATCGACCTGGGCCTCTCCCGCTACCAGCTCCTGCGCGCCTTCCGTACGACGATGGGGATACCGCCGTACGCCTGGCTGGCCCAGTACCGGGTGAACCGGGCCCGCGCCCTGCTGGAGAGCGGCCTGCGCCCCGCCGAGGTCGCCCCGCTCGTGGGCTTCGCGGACCAGGCGCACCTGACGCGCTGGTTCCGCAGGGTGCTGGGGGTGACCCCGGCGGCGTACCGCAACAGCGTTCAAGACGGCGGACGCTGACGCCGCCGAGACTGCCCCCATGACTGCACGCGGCTGGTTCCTGTTCTCCCTGATGGGAGTGGTCTGGGGCATCCCCTACCTGATGATCAAAGTGGCGGTGGACGGCGTGTCCCCGTCGATGGTGGTGTTCACACGCTGCGCGGTGGGCGCCGCGCTGCTGCTCCCCTTCGCGATCCGCCAAGGGGGCCTTGCCGGCTTCGCCCGGACCGTACGAACCCACTGGCGCCCCATGCTGGCCTTCGCGTGCATAGAGATCATGGTCCCGTGGTGGACCCTCACGGACGCCGAGCGCCATCTCTCCAGCTCCACGGCGGGCCTGCTGATCGCGGGCGTACCGATCGTCGGCGTGGCCGCCGCCCGCCTCTTCGGCGACACGGAACGCCTCGGCACCCGCAGGATGACCGGCCTGGCCCTCGGCCTGTCCGGCGTCGCGGTCCTCACCGTCCCGCACCTGACCGGCGGCGACGCCCGCTCGCTCGCCGAGGTGCTGCTGACGGTGGTCGGCTACGCGACCGCCCCCGTCATAGTCGCCCGCCACCTCAGGGACGTCCCGTCACTCCACCTCACGGCCCCCTGCCTGACCCTGGCAGCCCTGGTCTACGCCCCCGCGGCAGCCGCCACCTGGCCTTCCTCAACCCCCTCCGCCCAGGTCCTCACCTCCCTCGCCGGCCTCGGCGTCATCTGCACCGCGGTCGCCTTCGTGGCCTTCCTGGAACTGATCAAGGAGGCGGGCCCGACACGGGCAACGGTGATCACGTACGTCAACCCGGCCGTCGCCGTCGCCGCCGGAGCCCTCTTCCTCGACGAACGCCTGACCCCAGGCACCGTCGCGGCCTTCGCCCTGATCCTGGCGGGCTCGGTCCTTGCGACGGCGACGGCGACGGCTACGGCGACGGCCGGACCAAGGCGCACCCCACGCCCGGTACCATGGTCCACACGGCAGACGAGCCGGGCGGACGGCCGCGTGGAGGTCCTTGCGGACCTTCCCGAGGAACGTCCGGGCTCCACAGGGCAAGGTGGTGGCTAACGGCCACCCGGGGTGACCCGCGGGACAGTGCCACAGAAAACAGACCGCCGGGGACCTCGGTCCTCGGTAAGGGTGAAACGGTGGTGTAAGAGACCACCAGCGCCTGAGGTGACTCAGGCGGCTAGGTAAACCCCACCTGGAGCAAGGTCAAAAGGGGCCGCTTGGTGACAGGTGGCCCTGCGCGGACGTTCGAGGGCTGCCCGCCCGAGTCCGCGGGTAGACCGCACGAGACCGGCGGCAACGCCGGTCCTAGATGGATGGCCGTCTCCCCGGCCGCCGCGAGGCAGCCGGGCGACAGAACCCGGCGTACAGCCCGACTCGTCTGCCGCTCTGTGTTTATACAGGTCAGGGCCTGCTTTCTCTCTGCACCGGATTGCGAATCGGCGTTCCAGTAAAGCCATCGACTGCGGTGCGGGCAGATGCTCAGCAGCCCGTACAGTGCGGAGCCCACGTCAGCAGAATCCTGCTGGTCTCCGCGAGCGACCTCTATATGGGGGCGTCCGGCTGCTCCTGGGAGAAGACGGAGGATCGCGGCACGTTGGCGGGGTTGCCCGCCCTCGGCTCGTGCCGATTCCCTTCCACCGGGTGCTGACGAAGGCACGACTCACCCACGAGCTACGGACAGTGGGCGCGAGCTGAACCCCAGCCAGCCGCTGGCCCAAACCGGTTCCGGAACAATCGGATCGGCTACATATGCTGACGCAGGGGTGGAGGCACGTTGTACGTCGCTTCGATAGTCTGAACAGTTCTGTCGAGAGAGGTCGTGGGGGGTACGGATGGGCAAGGGCGCGCAGGACATGCCTCTTGAGGTTCAGCACATCAAGAGGGCGCTGCTGCGGGAGTTCCAGGACCGGATCTCCATGGAGGACTTCGAGAAGAAGGACCCCACGGAACGCGAGACGGCCCTGTTGTCCAGGGCCGTGTCCGCGAAGGCCGCCCGTATCCTCGCGGACTGCACCTCGGACGAGGCGGCGGCCTGGGTGATCGACGGCCGGGACGACTTCGGTATCGACTGCGTCGCGTTCTCCGCCTCGGGATCCGAACTCTGGCTGATCCAGGCCAAGTGGAAGGACAAGGGGACGGCCGGCTTCGACACGGAGGCGGCACTCAAGCTGGTACACGGACTGAAGAAGCTTGACAACCGTGACCTCGACCACTTCAACGAGCGGCTGCAGTTGCTCGCGGACCGCGTGCACGGCGTCCTCCGGCTCCCCACCTGCAAGGTGAACCTCGTTGTAGCGCTCATGGGGGACGGCCGTCTCTCCGTGGAGACCCGCAACATCCTGGACGAGGCGGCCAACGAGTTCGGCGGACGCGGCCGGAGCGTGGAGTACCGGGTCCTGGACCAGAGGGACTTCCACCGGGCGATTCAGGAGGACCTGGAGCCGCAGCCGATCACTCTCAAGGCAACCATGGACCGGGAGTGGTACAGCCGCGAGACCCCGTACAAGGCGGTGATCGGCGAGGTCAGCGCCGACCAGCTGGCCCGTTGGTACGGCGGCCGGAGCGATGGCGAGGATCACGACAAGGGACACGGCGAGCGTCTCTACGACCGCAACGTCCGCAAGTCGCTGGGGCTCACCGGGGTCAACCAGACCATGGTGGAGTCGATGCTGGGGGACCCGGAAGGGTTCCTCTACCGCCACAACGGCATCACGGTGCAGTGCGACAGGGTCGAGCAGGAGTACCACGCCAAGAGAGCGGTCGGCCAGCCCACCACCCTCACCCTGCACAACGCCAGCGTGGTCAACGGCGCCCAGACGGTGTCCTCGGCCTTCAGGGCGTACGAGAGGGACCCCGAGGTCGTCGCGGAGGCGTACGTCCTGGTACGGATCATCTGCCTGGAGGGGGCACCGGAGGGCTTCGGGCGATCCATCACCAAGGCCACCAACACGCAGAACCACATGGAGCGCCGGGACTTCATCGCCATCGACACCGTCCAGAGCGAGATCCAGAAGGACTTCAGCCTCTCGCTGGACAAGGAGTACGTCTTCCGGCGGGGCGAGCTGGACCCGGCGCCCGAGTCCGGCTGCTCGGTGACGGAGGCGGCGACGGCCCTGGCCTGTATGCACCGGGACTCGTCGCTCGCGGTACGGGTCAAGGGCTCCACGAACGCGCTGTGGGAAGAGGGCCGGGGAGGCGCGTACACCCTGCTGTTCGGTCAGCAGCCGTCTGCCCAGCAGATCTGGCGCGCGGTGCAGGTGTTCCGGCTGGTGCGGGACCAACTGACGGAACTGCGGGCGAAGTTCACCGGGCGACGGGCCGCGGTCGTGGACAGCGGGGCCCTGTTGGTCGTCCACCTCGTGTTCCAGCGCATCGGCAGGGACAAGTTCGACGAGCCGGACGACGAGTGGGCGGCGGTGCTCGCCGGGGTGCCCGGTCAGGTCAGCGCCGTACTCCTGTGCCTCATCACCATGGTCGACACCCTTTTCACCAGCAAGAGTTACGTCACCAGCACCTTCGCCAACGAGGAGCGCTGCGCGCGGCTGGTCGCCGCGGTCCTCGGGGTCCTCGAACGCGGCACCGGTCCGGACTCCCCGATGAACCTCAAGGCCCTCATGGAGGGGGCGGGGCCGAAGCGGCAGCGGCGCCCCCAGACAGTTCGCCTGCTCGTCGACCATGACGCCATCAACGACGGTACGCCTCTCGTCTACGCTCCCAGCACCGTGGAGGAACTGGCCATCGGCGCCTGGCTCGACGAGGACCCCCGCCGTCGCAGGGCGACATGGGTGAACGACCGAAGGACCCCCATTCTCTGGGAGGCCGACGGCAAGCGGTACACGCCGACGGGACTGGTCTCCCAG
Source organism: Streptomyces sp. NBC_01450 (assembly GCF_036227505.1). Taxonomy (NCBI): domain Bacteria; kingdom Bacillati; phylum Actinomycetota; class Actinomycetes; order Kitasatosporales; family Streptomycetaceae; genus Streptomyces; species Streptomyces sp. NBC_01450. Next base: position 7,829,378 of record NZ_CP109480.1, read on the forward strand.
ATGTGGAACGCGGCCGACTGGAAGGAACAGTGGAGCGCGGTCCAGGGCCCCAAGCAGTGGAGGGTGCCGGGCGACGGGACGTTGGTGGAGATCGCCGAGCGGCTCTGGCAGGAGATCGCGGACGCGGGGGAGCCGGGGGAGCCGGGGGAGGAGAGCCCGGCGTAGCGTCCGGGACGGCCTGCCCGCCGTCGAGCGACGGGCAGGACACTTCCGTCGGCCGCCAGCAGCCTCCGACGGCCCGGTGGGCCGCACTCCGTGCCGGTGTCCGAGGGTGCCGGAGCGGTGCCGCCGAACACGGGGAGCCAGGCGCTCGGCTCAGTGGGCGGCTGTGGGCGGGGCGAGAGGAGAGATCTCCCTGTCGAAGAAGCTGTGGAAGTCTTCCCCGCGTCCGTACAGCGCGTCGAATCCGGCCGACGTTTCCCGGATCAGTGCGCGGTCGGCGAAGCGGTTGGCCCCCGCCGCGTTTCCGTCGTCGTAGCACACCTCGTACATGACGACGTCTCCGAGGATCACCACCTCCGGAACCGGGCGCTCCTTCTCGATGTCCGAGATCTTGCGGGCATCGAGCACCCGGATGTTGTCGCCCAGCTCCACACGCAGGCGTAGAACGAACATCTCCCATTGGACGTAGGGGGTGACAGGAAATTCCACCACGCGAAGGCGGCGTTCCAGGATGTTCAGCTGTGCCGCTTCGCGAAACTGCCGTGCGTAGGTCTCGCGCTTCTCCTCGACGAGGGACAGCGCTCTTTCCCATTCTCCGGCGGCGAAGGCCTCCCAGCTGGCAAACCCTCGTTCCTTGAAGTTCTGGCCCCGTTCGAGCTTGTTCTGGAAACGAATGCCGCTACTGCGGGTTCGGTGGAAATCCGCGTGGTATGCGGGGCGGTCCATGCGTTCGGAAGGACTGCTTGGGAAGGAATCAAACACTGGGAATATCCGGTTTCGCCGCGACCAACATGTTCCTTGGGATGACAACGAGTCGCTCGTCGGACCCTATCGATACGCCCGGCGGCAGCTTCCCGCCGAGTGACTCCGTGAGGTCCCGGCCGATGACGGCGATGTCTCCGTTCTCGAGCTCCCAGATGTCGGGGCAGTCGGGGTTGTCAGTGGTGTTTCCCAGTTCCTGTGGCGACTTTCCCAGGCGCCGCTTGAATTTTGTGGCCGCATCGGCTTCCCAAGGCCTACGCATTGCCATCGCCCCCTCGATTAGGCCAAAGTCTTACCAATTTAGCACTCGGCGAATCGGCTTGGCCATGCCAAAACCGGACTGGCCGATGATCGCGCGGATGGTCCCATGCTGTTCCATCCGGCTCGGGAGTGCGACGATGAGTGGTCACGAAACGGCAAGCTATCAAATCCCGGCAGATGCTGAGAATTCTACCTATTTGGCATATGGTCGTAAGATGCATAATCCTTGCTCAGGGGGAACTGTGGACCCGGAGACAGCTTTACTCGCGCAGAGCGCGGGAGTCACGCTGGTCACCTTGATGACAACCGACGCCTGGCATCGCACCCGGGAAGGAATCACGCAACTATGGCGTCGGGCGCAGCCGCACCGGGCCGACGCTGTCGTCGCGGAGTTGGAAGCCACCCGCGAGGACGCCCTGGCGGCCGGTGAGGCCGACGACCGGGAGACACTCGGCGAACTGCACCTGGAGTGGCAGGGACGGCTCCGGCGGCTGCTCGCGGCCCACCCGGGCGCCGCTGTGGAACTGCGCGTGCTCCTCGACGAACTTGAGCCGAGCGGCGCGACCGGCCCCGTGATCACCCAGCACGCCAGTGCGTCGGGCCAGGCCCGGATCTACCAGGCCGGACGAGACCAGCACAACGCGCAGCGATGACGGGCGCGATGGACGGACACGCAGAGGATCGCGGCCGTGTCTACCAGGCGTCGGGTGACCAGCACATCAGCGAACACCACCACTACGGCGATGAAGCCTCCACGCCAGGCGGCCCCGACTCGGTTCGCCGTCCGGCAGTCGGCCGGCCCCCGGTCGTTCTGCGCGACCGCGTCGAAGTGCTGGACCGTCTGAAAGCGGGTGTACGGGCGGGACGAGGTGGTGAAGCCTTTGTGCTGTACGGCATGGGGGGTTGCGGCAAGACCGCGGTCGCCTACACGTTCTTCCAGGCGGCCATCAACGAGTGCGGCAGGGTTGGCTTATGGGTCAGCGCATCCGACCGCGCGAGTCTGCGCGCCGGCATGCTCGCGGTCGCGGCCGACCGAGGCGCCCGCGACGGCGAACTGCTCGCCGCCCGCAACGGACTCCGCGCCGCCTCCGATCTCGTCTGGCACTACCTCGACCGCTCCGCCCAGCCCTGGCTGCTGGTGCTCGACAACGCCGACCAGCCCGAGATCCTCCGTGACGGCAGCTGGCTGCGCACCAGTCCCGGAGGCACGGTTGTGGTGACCACACGCCGGTCGGCCGCCCGTTGGTGGCCGGGGGCGGAGTTACAGCACATCGGCGTACTGCCGAGTGAGGACGCCGCGCGTGTACTGCGCGACCTCGCCCCGCACAGCGGTACCCAGGAGGAGGCGGAGCGGATCGCGGAACGACTCGGCAGGCTGCCACTCGCCCTCACCCTGGCGGGCGGCTTTCTCTCCCAACAAGTGCTCGATCCCTGGACCTTGGAGGCCTACGGCCGCCGTCTCGACGAGGACGAGAGGGAACGGGTCGGGCTCATCGACCAAGGAGCCGATGCCTTGTCCCCACAGGACCCCCGGCACATGGTGGGGCTGACGTGGCAACTGACACTCGACGCGTTCGAGGCACGAGGGCTGCCCGAGGCGACCGCGCTGCTGAGACTGCTGGCCCGTTTCGCGCCCGAACCGTTGCCGCTGGTTCTGCTCAACCGACCCGAGATCGACGCCGCGCTGCCTCGCGCACGCTGCGAGGCAGCGCTGAGAGCACTGCTCGACCAGTCGCTGACCGAGCTGGTCGACGTCGGTGCGCGATGCGCACAGAGCCACGGGGTGCTGCTCGACAGCGTGGCGGCGGCGACTCCGGCCGCATCGGTCCCGGTACTCGACACGACGGCCGTCCGCCTGCTCGACGTCGGCTTTCCCGCACTCCCCGACGCCGGCCCGCACGATCCGCTGCTCCGTCTGCTCGTTCCCCATGCCCTCGCTCTGCTACGACGCGTCGACGACCCGCCGACCTCGGCGGACACGCTGGCCGTGGCGACCAGGCTGGCCGTCGCCCTGCACCGCACCGGAGACTACGTCTCCGCCTGGGAGACCGCCCGAGCCGCAGCGGACATCGGTGAGCGGAAACTCGGCGCGGAGCACCGTTCCGTACTGGCTGCCCATTCCAGGGCGGGCCGCGCGCTCTTCCGCTTGGGTAGATACGCCGAGGCCGAGGCGCTGCTTGAGCGCGTCCGAGCGGCTCAGAACCGTCTGTTCGGGGCCGACGATTCCGACACCCTGGACAGCGCTCATGGCCTTCAGCTCGTGCTGGGGAATCTCGGCAGACAGGACGACGCACTCGCGCTTCTCAGGTCCGTGGTCGTCGGCCGAGGCAGGACGCTGGGCCCCACGCACCCTTTGACCCTGCGCTCCCGCTCCAGCCTGCTGGTCCTGCTGTCCGCCTCCGAGGTCGTAGCAGAAGAAGACGGCGCACTGCTCGACCTTCCCTCGGAATGCGACCGCCTCCTCGGCCCGGATCACACGGTGACCTTGGGCGCCCACCACAACCGCGCCTGGGCGCTGTACCTGTCGGGCCGTTTCGACGAGGCCGACCAGGAGATACGGCAGGTCACCGAGGCCTACCGCCGACGCCTCGGCCCCGACTACCCGACTGCGCTCTCGGCCCAGCAACTCCTCTCCCGCACCCGGGCCGCGCTCGGCCATGTGAAGGCGGGGGCAGAGCTGATGACGGATGTCGTGGCCCGACGGGAACACAGCCTGGGGCCCGACCATCCGTTCACGGTTGCCGGCCGGGAACTGCTGAGCGCGTTCACGTCGGGGCGGTGGCGCCCGCCTGGTGCGGAGGGGTGACGGGCAGATGTACGGCTGCCGGGGCCGACCTCGGCGCGTTGGCGGGCCGTTCTCAGCGGAGGTGATCGACGAAGGCAGCCCAGGCGCGCGAGGAGAAGGCGAGTGCGGGGCCGCTGGGGCGCTTGCTGTCGCGGACGGGGACGAGGGCGGGGAGGTTGTCGGCGACCTCGATGCACTCGTTGTTGCCGCCGCTGTAGGTACTGCTGCGCCACTTCGCGCCCGACAGGTCTGGCGGGCTGTGGTGTGCGCGATTCATGTTCTGTGCTCCTTGGCCCTGCGTCGGATGATGGTGCGGGATTCCATCGGAGAGAGCGCGGACGTGCGAGCTGCATCGAACAGATCTTGGTAACGGGCGACTTCCGTCTCCCGCTCCAGCCAGATGGAGCCGGTCGGGTTGTCCGCCAGCACCACGTCAAGCGCTGCCTCCTCTGGGAAACCCAGAACGACGTACGGGCCGAACATACTCGCGTGTGCTCCGCGCGAGAACGGCAGAACCTGGATGGTCACGTGCGGATGCTCGGAGCTGGTCAGAAGGTGCTCCAACTGCGCTTGCATCACCTGGGGGCCGCCGACCTGTTGGAGAAGGACCGCTTCCGACAGCACGGCCCACAGACGCAAGGGGGAGTCGCTGGCGAGTCGTTCCTGTCGGGCGAGGCGAACCTGGACGAACTTTTCGATCTCGTCGGCCGTCTGCCACTGCCGTGAGGCCACTGTCACGGCACGGATGTAGTCCGGGGTCTGAAGCAGGCCCGGGACCAATTGGGCCTGGAACGTGCGGATCTCTCCGGCCATGGCTTCCAGCGCGATGTAGTCGCGATACGTGTCGGCGAGGACGGAAGCGTACTGGTTCCACCACCCCTGCCTGCGACGGCGGTTGGCCTTGCGGGCCAGAGTGCTCAGTCGCTCGCGAAGCTCAGGATCCGCCGCTCCGTAGGCGTGCAGCATCGCGGTCAGGTCTGGGAGCCGTACAGCCACCCGACCGTTCTCGATCCGACTGATCTTGCCCTTGGTGCAGTCGAGGGCCTCAGCTGCCTGGGCAGTGGTCAGACCGGCGGCCTCTCGCAACCGGCGGAGTTCGACGCCGAGTTGACGGCCGAGCACAGTGGACGGGTTCGGGGTGGTGCTCTTCGCAAGCATGCTCACACCTTTAACAGAGCTGTGGAAGCGCCGGGGCGGCATCAACTCGAAAGGGGGAAGATTGAGACCATCCTAGTTGGCAACGTTGCAGATTCAGATGCTGCGCGTGCATTCTGCTGGCCATGGACATCGGCGTCCCATGGCTCGACTTGCTGTCTCTATGGGGCTCCGGCCGCGCGTCGACCCTCTGGGGGCTGCCATGGCTGCACCGAACGAAGTCACCTTTCGACTCTCCCGGTCCCGTCAGAGCGTGCCGAGGTCCCGGGCCGTCTTACATGCCGTACTCGGCGGCTGGGGAGTAAGCCAAGACGTCCTGGAATCGGCGAAGTTGGTGCTCTCCGAGCTGATGACCAACGCGCTGCGCGTGCCCGTGCCGCGCGACCGGCAGGTGGGCGTACGGATCGCGCGATCGCTGGAAGACGGGCTGTTGCGGCTGGAGGTCAGCGACGCGGGCGCGGGCAAACCCGAAGTTCGGGTCCCCCGTGACGAGGAGACCTGCGGGCGCGGGCTGCTGCTCGTGGAGGCGCTGGCTCACAGGTGGGGCGTTGAGGAGCGCGCGGGTGGGATCGGGAAGACGGTGTGGGCCGAGCTGAAGGCACCGGACATCGCGGCGCCGGTCGGGCGCGTGGTGGTCGTCAGCGGATCCCCGGCCCGAGGCGGACATATGAGTGCGCAGCGCGCCGAGACACCGCACCCAGGACCGCCGCACCTCAGGACTGTGGCTGACATCCGTGCCGCGCTGCGGGACGGGCGGGGCTTCCCGGGGGACGCCGAGAGCTTCGAGGCCGACCTCGCTCGCGCCCTGGACACTGCGACGGCGACCGACCTCCACCGGGTCGCCGACGTCATCATGACGTATGTGGACAGCATCCGCGCCTTCAGCGACCCTGGCTTCGACGATGCGGTGCAGGAAGGGCTCGACCTCATCGCCGAGATCAAGAAGGCAACCGGGAGTGAGCCGGGCCAACCTGTTCTCCCTCTCCGCCGTACAGTGAAATCCACGTCGCGTGAGTGTTGAGACGCTCCCGGCAGGAGCTCCAGCCAGGCAAGGAGAGAGGTGGCACCTTGGGCACCCCGGCTCATCACCCCATTCCCGTCCGTCGTGGGCACCTGCGCGAGGCCGCGGAGAGCATCGAGCAGGCGACGGGCATGAGTGTTGAGATCATCGGAGGAACACTCGTGATGTCCCCCAGCCCGAGCGGCAGGCACGCCGGGATCATCATCGACCTGCGCGATGCCGTTCGGTCCGGGCTTTCGGCCGCGTACGAGGCGTTCGAGAACGTGTCCGTCCCGATGCCTGGTGATCCGGACGACTACGCGACACCGGATCTGACCATCGGCCCTCGCGCGTTCAAGGACGACGACAGCTGGCTCCTGGACGCCGATGCGGTCGAACTGGCCGTGGAGGTCATCTCTCCGACCGAGCGGCTCAAGGGCATCAACGAGAAGACCGCGTGGTACGCGGCTGCGGGCGTCGTTCGTCTGCTGCAGGTCGACCCGCGGACGGGCACGTGGTCGCTGTTCGGCCGGCCTGGGGAAGGCGAGTACCGGAGCGTCGTCCACGGCAAGTACGGCGAAGAGGTGCCGTTGCCCGCCGAGCTCGGCGGCGATCTGTCCACGGTCGGCCTGGGCCTGTACGGGACGCGACCGGGCCGCTGACCGGAGCGCGCTCTCCGCGCGGGACAGCGGGGAGGGCACGCGGGAGTGAGCAGTCCTTGGCTGCTTCACCGGGGTGATCCGGTGGGCGGGTCGTCGTCGGTCGGACCGAGTCCCTACCGGCGGCGACCCGCCTTCGCGTCACTGCCCCGGCAGCGCCTCCGCGACCTGGCGGAAGTGGGCGGCGGCCTCGTCGAGGCGGTCCGCCACCTCGGAGGCGATCTCCTTGGGGGAGCCGAAGTCGCCGAGTTCCGGGGCCAGATGGGCCTTGAGGTCGAGGCTAGTCTTCGGGCGGGCGAGGAGGTCCGCCACCGGGTAGCGACGGAAACGTTTCGACGCCGACTCGGTCCGTGCGGTGAAGCCGCCCTCGGGGAGGCAGGAGGCGATGAAGTCCTCGAAGTCGGCCTCGGTGACCGGGTTTCCGGTGTCGGTGTGGTGGTTACCCGTGCGGGCGTCGTACACCCACAGGTCCTTCGTGGCGGGATCGCCGTTCGGCTTGGGAGCGGACTTCGTGAAGAAGAGGATGTTCGACTTCACACCCTTGCGGTGGAACAGCCCGGTCGGGAGCCGTAGGAGGGTGTGAACATCGCAGTTTCTCAACAGATTCTGACGTACGGTGGCCGCCGCGCCGCCACGGGTGAGGACATTGTCCGGGACGAACACGGCCGCCCGCGCACCCTGGGGCAGGGTGATCGCCAGGTGTTGGAGGAAGTTGGTGGGGAAGTCCCCGTAGGCCCAGAAGTCGTCGCGCATCGTGGCGTCGGGCTGGACACCGTTGCTCTTGAACGGCGGGTTGCAGATGGCCACGGTGGGCACGACACTGGGCACGGATCGGACGACGGGGCTCCGGCGCTTGAGTGTATCCGCGAGCTGGACGGGGGCGGGGGCGGCGAACGGACGGCCGGTGTGCAGCAGGATGTTGAGCATGGCCAGTCGGCACATCTGCGCGTCCAGGTCGGCGCCCGCGAGGGCGGTCGGCGGCATCTGACGGTTGGCCGCGAGCATGGCGTTGTAGGCGGCGATGAGCGTCGTGCCCGTACCGCATGCCGGGTCGATCACAATGTCCTCGGGGCCCACGCCGAGCACCTTCGTGATGGCGTTCACAATGGGGAGGGGTGTGAGGGTCTGACCGGTGTCGATCTTGAGGTCGATGTCGTCGCTGCAGTCGCGCAGCATCCGTGAGAAGGCGCCGCCCAGCTCGGCCTGGCGGACCGTCAGCCACTGGTAGGGGTCGATCTGCTCGACGATCAGTTTGTTCAGCTCGGCCATGCGGTCGAGGTCCCAGGGCTGGGCGTCGCGGAAGACGACGCTCGCGGTCTGCCGGTCGGGACGGCCGGTGAGGCTCTGGTCTCCGAGATCGTCCATGAGCGCGGTCAGCCCGGTGTGTAGGGCGTCACCGCTGAGCAGCGCGAGGTCCGGCCAGGCGCCGGCGGGCGCGACGGGCGGGTGCGCGAAGCGGGCCGAACGCTGGGCGCGCTCGTGGTCCAGCTTGAGGAACAGCAGATAGCCGACGTGCTCCACGAACTGGAGGCGGGTGATGGCCCGGGTGCTGGTCTCCTCGCGGTAGAACTTCCAGAAGCGGGCCGCTATCTCGTCGCTGTCCCAGAGCTTCTCCGGTCGTACGGTTGCCGCCGCCGCGCCGTTGCTTCGACCGAACCCGTTGGCCATGTGTCATCCAGTCCCTGTGTGAGTCCCTGGCCTGGCCGTCCGTGTCCCTGCCGTCCGCACGGATACAGGGGCCATGCCTTCCGTTACCGGGAGCGGGCTCCGGCAGGCCCTCGGGGCCACCGGAGCCCGTGTGAGGCTCGGCTGGGAGGGAGGCCGGGTTACCGCTCCTGGGGTGTGCTGTCGTCCGTGGTGCCGTCTTCGGGAGCGCTGGTGGTGCTGGTGATGGTGCCGGTGGAGCCGTCAGCCGCCCTGGCGTTCGCGGCCTTCTTCAACGCCTGTGCTACGGCGGTGAATTCGGCCAGGGCCGTTTCAAGGTCCTCCACGATCTCCTGGGCGATCACGTCCGGTGGCGCGAGCAATGCGGAGGAAGCGGAGGCCGACTGGAGGACCGTCAGGTCGAGGTTGACCTTGTCACGGGCGATCAGTTCATCGTACTCGTATGCGCGGAAGTGCTCACTTGGCTTTCGGGCCGAGTAGTCCGTGCCGCCCGAGTGGTAGGCGGCCACGAACTCGTCGAGGTGCTCGCGGCGCAGGGCGCGCTGCTTGAGCGTGAAGCGCTGGTCGGTGCGGAAGTCGTAGACCCAGAGCTGCTTGGTCGCGGGCTTGCCGCCGGGGCGGGGCGGGCGCTTGTCGAAGAACAGGACGTTCGCCTTGACGCCGTTGGCGTAGAAGATGCCGGTGGGCAGGCGCAGCAGGGTGTGGACGTTGGTCAGTTCCAGCAGACGGCGGCGGATCTCCGCGCCCGCGCCGCCCTCGAACAGCACGTTGTCGGGGAGGACCAGGGCGGCCCGGCCGTTCGTCTTCAGCAGGGTGTAGATGTGCTGGACGAAGTTGAGCTGCTTGTTCGTGGTCTGCGTCCAGAAGTCCTTGCGGGAGGTGTACGCCTCGCCGGTGACCGAGCCGACGCCGAAGGGCGGGTTGGCGAGCACGATGTCGTAGAACTTGTGCGGCGGCTTCGCCAACGAGTCCTGGATGGTGATCAGCGGGCGGGCCTCAGACGTGCCGATGCCGTGCAGCAGCATGTTCATCAGGGCCAGCCGGGCTGTCTCCCGGACCAGTTCGTAGCCGGTGATGGCACCCGTCTGGAGCTTGCGGGCCTCGTCGCCGTACAGCTGCTCCTCGTAACGCTCGACGATGTGGGCGTGCGCGGCGATGAGGAAGCCGCCGGTGCCGCAGGCGGGGTCGGTGATCGACTCGCCGGGACGTGGTTGCAGGCAGTCGACCATGGCGTCGATGAGCGGGCGGGGCGTGAAGTACTGGCCGGCGCCCGTCTTGCGGTCCTCGGCGCCGCGCTGGAGCAGGCCCTCGTAGGCGTCGCCCTTGAGATCCTGGTTCTCGCGGGTCCAGATGTACGGGTCGATCAGGTCCTTGATGAGACGTTCCAGGACGGCGGGCTCGTGGATCTTGTTCTGCGCCTTCGTGAACACTTCGCCGAGCATCGTGCCGCCGTAGCGGCCCAGTTCCCGCAGGACGTGCTCGTAGTGGTCCACCAGATCCTCGGCCGACCGGCTGGTGAGGCTCGGCCAGTCCAGGCCCGGCGGGACGAGTGCCTCCTCCGGCATGTTCTTGCGGAACCTGGCCGGGCGGTTGGCGCGCTCGTCCGCCATCTTCAGGAAGAGGAGGTACGTCAGCTGCTCGACGTAGTCGAGGGTGGAGACGCCGGAGTGGCGCAGCAGCTCGCAGTACGACCAGAGGCGGTTGACGAGCGTCGAGGTCGTCTCTCCGGCGGAGCGGCGGGGGGCTGGGGTGGTGGCGCTGTTCATGAGGGCGGGGGTGGTGCTCATTCGGGCAGTTCTCCCTGACCGGGCGGGGCGGGGCGCGGTTTGCGCGTGGTGCGCTTGCGGGGTGCCGCTTTCGCGGTCGCGCGAGCGGCGCGGATGCGGTCGAGCAGGGCGGAGGCAGGCTCGTCGGCGGGGTCCTGGGGGACGAGAGCACCGGTGAAGGCGGCGTGGAGGAGGGCGGCGCGGAGTTCGCCGGACCCTGTAGTCACGATTCGCAGCTCAGCATCCATCCTGTCCGCGTCTTCCAACTGGCGTCGGACTTGCTTGACGATCATCTCCTGCTTGTCCACAGGTGGGTACGGAAACTCGACAGTCTTCAGGCGTGCAGCTGAGAGGTGCGCGATATTAGTCGTAATGCGCGACTCTTTTGTGAATCTTCCTGTATGCATGTGTCGACGAAAAACGAGTAGTGCCCATTCGGAAGTTACCCAGGAGTTCGGGCGAAATCGAAGAAGGGTGTTCTGGAAGGCTGCCCCCTCGGGGATGCCGCGGTAGATCGCTGGACGTCCAAGAAGGTGAGGGCTCTGCCCTTCGTTGAGGAGTACGTCGCCGTCTTTCAGGGTGTATCTGTCTCCTGTGTCGGAGAAGTCCATCGCTTTCACGTCGGAGATGTCGATGCGATCTTCGAAGACATTGGCGACACGCAGGTAGGGCTTCATCTCTGGCCCGGTATGCCAGGATGGGTGTCGCTGACGCCCTAGATCGATCTTTCCGGCTTCCTCGACGGTTACTTCAGACCAGTCATCAGGAAGAGGAGTAGGAATTGCTGAGCAGATGACTGACTTGCGGAACTCGTCAACCTTTTGCAGTCCGACCTGCAGGGCCTCTTCGCCTGCCTCGATATGACTGATCTGTAGATCAATCTCGGCCACGATGTGCAGCTGTTCCGCAAGCGGTGGAACCACGATCTCCGTGTCAAGCAGTACTCTTCGGGATACGCTCGCCTGGTTGACGTGGTTGTTGAGTACCGTCTTGAAATAGCCAGTGGACCAAAAATGGTGAAGCTGCCTGGCCAGGAACTTACTGTCCAGGCCCTCCGGCCCCCGCAACCGAGTCATGTGATTCGAGAACGCGACCGGCTCAAGAGAGTCGACCCAAGCCGTCTTCCCCACAAGCGCAGGACTGTTCGTGTTGTTGAAGAGGACGTCGCCGTACTCCACTCGCCGGTCCGACTCGTCATTCACGTACCGTGCGTCCGACAAGTCGATGACACCGTTGCGCGTGATGTTCATCGGCCGAAGATGCACGATGCCGTCACCGTCGCGATTGTGTTTACCGCTCGCGAAGCCTGGCTGGACTTCCACGCCGAGTTCCCCCAACGTTGCCCGAACCCACCCCCCAGGCAACTCCCCGCCAACCCGGCCCGGAAGCTCCTCGCCGCCGTCACCGGAATCCGAACCCAGCCCCAGCCCCAGCGTCACGCGCCCAGCTCCCTGTCCAGTTCGTCGAGGATCTCTTCCGCCCGCTCCTCGCCGAATTCCGCGAGGAATCCGTCCGTGCCGTTCATCTTCGTGAACGGGGCGTAGTCGAGGTCGGCGGTGTCGAAGCGTACACGCTGGATCGTGGCCTCGGCGATGCGGTCGAGCCACCACCGTTCGGTGTCCGTGAAGGCCACGCCCGCCTGATCCTGCCTGGTCAGCCAGGCTGCGTACCGCTCCTCCACCGCCTCCGCGTGCGGGCGCGGCGGGGTGGCGCCCCCGTCCGCGCCGCCCTCCAGTTCGTACCGCAGCAGGGCCAGCAGGTCGGCCGCCGTGCGGGCGGCGGAACGGTTCGCCGTCACGGCCTCGCCCACCTGCTCGTACGACCGCCACAGCTTGTCCGCCGTCCAGGCGCGCGGCGGGCGGGCCACGGCTCGCGCCAGGTCCTTCAGGCGCCGCAGAGCCTCACGCGGCGGTACCGGAGACTGGGCCGAGAAGGCGATGGCGAGCACCGCCATCTCGTCCCGGTGGTCCTTGACGTACGCCTGCCAGTCGCGGACGGTCTCGCGCGCCGTCGACTCGTCCTCCGGGACCGCGCCGGCCGAGACGAGGGCGTCGCGGCTGGTCTCGTCGTAGAGGATGTCCTTCGCGCGGCGCATCTCCAGCAGTCGGGTGCGCAGCTCGGGGTTCGATGCCAGCGGGCGCAGGGCCCGTTCGGTCACGTCCTTCACGGCTCGGTCGGGGTCGAGGCCCAGGCGTTCGGCGGCCTCGCGGGTCTTGCCCTGTTCGTCGATCGAGACGGCGTCGACCATCTTGTGGACGATGTGCTTCAGCGGGACGCCGCCGGTGAGGCCCTCGATCTCGGCGCGCTCGTCGTCGGTCATCTGGAGGTCGAGCTTGGCCAGACGGGAGGCGAGGGTGGAGATGTGGGTGTCCTCCGCGACGCCCCGGGCGGTGAGGCGGAGGAGTTTCTCCAGGTTGAGGTCCTTCTCCGTGTGCTGCTCCAGCGGACCGGCGTCCACCTTCGGCTTCCGGGTCACACCGACCGCGTCGACGATCACGAAGTGCGTCTTGGGGCCGACGCCCGGGGTGACGCGCTCGAACTCGGTGAGGGAGAGGGTGCGGGCGCCGCGGCCCTTCATCTGCTCGAAGTAGGCCCAGCTCTTGACGTCCCGCAGGAAGAGCAGGCATTCGAGCGGTTTGACGTCCGTGCCCGTGGCGATCATGTCCACGGTGACGGCGATGCGCAGCTGCGGCAGGTTACGGAAGTCGGACAGCCGTTCCGCCGGCTTCTTCGCCGCGTGGGTGATCTTGGCGCAGAAGTCGTTGCCCTTACCGAAGACGTCACGGACGACCTCGACGATCTCCTCGGCGTGGTTGTCGTTCTTGGCGAAGATCAGGGTCTTGGGGACGTACATCTCGTCCCAGAGCAGTTCGCCGGTCTCCTGGTCGCGTTTCGCGCGCGCGGGGAAGATCTCCGTGAACAGGCGCTCGCGGAAGGTCTGTATGACCGTGCGTAGCTGGTCCTTGCTGATCACGCCGACGCCGACTTCCGTCGCGCCGTAGGAGACGTCCTCGTCGAAGTCCTCGTAGCGCTGGCGTCGGGTGCGGCGGTCGCGGACCGGGATGACGCCCCGCGCGATGACTCCGCCTTCGCCCGTTATCCGCGTCACGATCTCGTACACCTGGAAGTCGACGTTGACGCCGTCGGCGACTGCCTCCGGGTAGGTGTACTCGCTGACCAGGTTGCCGTTGAAGTAGCCGAACGTCTGGGCGACGGGGGTCGCGGTGAGGCCGACCACGGGCGCGTCGAAGTACTCCAGGACGGAACGCCACTTGCCGTAGATGGAGCGGTGGCACTCGTCGACGACGATCAGGTCGAACGACTCGGGCGGGATGCCGGGGTTGTAGCCGACCGAGATCTCGCCCGGGGTGTCGTACGAGTACTCCTCCTCGCCGTCCTCGCCCGGAGTGGAGGGGACGGTCGCACCCGTCAGCTCCATGTACAGGCGCTGCACGGTGGAGACGACGACCTTCGCGGAGGGGTTCATGCCGTCGGCGCCGAGGCGCTGCACGTTGAACAGGTCGGCGAAGGTGCGGTTGGTGTCGGGTGTGGTGAAGTTCTCGAACTCGTTCTGCGCCTGGGCGCCCAGGTTGTTGCGGTCCACCAGGAACAGGACCCGCTCGGCCTGCGCGTACTTGAGCATCCGGTACGAGAAGGTGACCGCCGTGTACGTCTTGCCGGCGCCGGTCGCCATCTGGACCAGGGAGCGGGACTGGCCCGTGCCCTGCTGGCCCTTGCCCAGGGCGACGGACTTCTCCACGCCGAGCACCGCCTTGATCTGGGCGGGGCGCAGCGGGCGTTCGTCCAGTTCGGGCATGCGCAGGCGCAGCCGGGCGCGGTAGGAGGGGGCCTGGGGGTCCTGATCGGCCTGGCGGATCCAGCGGGCCAGGGTGCGGGGCTGGTGGAAGGAGAAGATCCGCCTGCTGCGCGAGTCGGGGTCGAGGGTGTTGCGGAACCGCGTCTCGCCGCCGTCCGAGACGTAGCGGAACGGCAGCGGGGTACGCCAGGCGATCAGGCGCTGCTGTGCCTCAGTGGGGTGGTCGGCGTACCGGTCGGCCTGCGCCTCGGCGGCCGTCAGGTCGGCGCCCTCGCGTTTGGCCTCGATCACGCCCACGAGCTTGCGCTCCACGTACAGGGCGTAGTCGGCGCGGCCCGTGGCGGTGGTCGTCTCGCGGACGGCGACACCGCTGCCGCGCCGGTCGCCCTGCACGTACAGGTTGAGGCTGCCGCCCGCGTCCTGGACGCTCCAGCCCGCCTCGGCGAGCATCTGGTCGAGGCGGGTGCGCACCTGTGCCTCGGTGAGGGGCTCGCGGGCCGCCTGCTCGGCGTTCTCCAGGAGACGGGCGCGCTCGGCGACGGCCTCGGACGCGGCGGCGGGGCTCGTGACCTGCTCGCGCAGCAGCCGGGCGTCGGCTGCGGACTGGGCTTGCTGGAGCGCCGTGAGCCGATCGTGCATGGCGGCAACTCGGCGGGCCAGTTCCTCGCGCTCCGCCGCGGCGTCGGCGAGTTCCTGCTCCGCCGCGAGGCGGGCGGCCTGCTCTGCCTGTGCCTGGGATGCCTTGCCCTCAAACGTGAGACGGGCCTCCTCCAGCGCACGCCGTGTCTCTTCCACTTGCGCGCGCAGGGCCAAGTTCTGGGCGGCAGGTGTCCGGGCCGGGTCCGGCGGAACGAAGGTCCGCTGTTCCCGGGAGCCGGTGATCAGACGGTGGTACCAGACGCCGAGCCGGTGGCAGGTTCGCAGGGCTCGGAAGGCGTCGTCCGGGTCGTCGTAGTCGTCGTGGTTGGCCTTGTTGCCGAGCACGCGAACCTCGTGGAAGGCCGGTCCTACGTTGCCGTGCAGATAGCCTTCCCTGTCGAGGGCGGCCAGGCGATCGATCTGCTTGGTCCCGGTGAACTGGACGCGACCGCGGCGCACCAGATCGGAAGCGAGGGCCTCACCGAACTGCCGGGACTTGATGAGTGACGTGTTCGGGTCGGTGAACACGTTGGCCTCGGCGCCCGAGCCGTAGGCGACAAGCAGCGGCAGATGGTCGTACAGGAACCCGAAGTTGCGTGATGTGCGGGCGAGTTCGGCGAGTCTGGGGTCCGGCGTCTGTGCCGCGCCACCTGCGCTCATCAGAGGGGTACCGCTCTTCCTGGGCTGCTGTACGAAGTGCACTGAAGGGATCATTGAGCCTAGCGCCGGGGGTCTTCAGGCGCCAGGCGTTTCGCCGTCGCGGGTGGCTGACCGGAAGCCCGGACCTTCTCGCAGCAAGACCTCACCTCTGCGTAAGGACGCTACCTATGATCAAGGGTGAACTTCATCACGGTGTCCAGCCCGTAGTCCGGCCTCATCCGCGGTAGCACAGGAGCTCGCGACGTGGACTCCAAGCAAGCGCAGACTGTCCACGGCTAGAACGTGGCCACCGCCTGGGAGCGGCTGGGACGAGCTGAACTGAGACCACCCTGACGGCATTCGGGCCGTCCACGTCTCCAGC
This sequence comes from Streptomyces sp. NBC_01450, assembly GCF_036227505.1. Lineage (NCBI taxonomy): Bacteria > Bacillati > Actinomycetota > Actinomycetes > Kitasatosporales > Streptomycetaceae > Streptomyces > Streptomyces sp. NBC_01450. The sequence continues at coordinate 7,845,070 of NZ_CP109480.1, forward strand.
GGCGTGGGCCGCGTACGGCACGGCCCGAGGGTGCGCCCTTGACCCGGCCTACGCGGCTTGCTCAGCTTGGTGAGTCGGGGTGTCGCATTCGGGGTCGTCTGGCTCCAGATGCAGTTCCTTCTACCGGGAGCTCGGCTTCGCCGATTTCGACGGGGAGATCGTCTACCGGCTGTAGAGCGGGAGGGGCCTGGTCACGGAACCGGCGCACCCTATTTTGGCCTGACACGCGCCAAACAGCAGGCACCGCGCCTGCCGGCCGGGAGACGGCGGCGTCACCCAGCGGTGGTGATGAGCTCGTCGAGTAGCTGCTCCAACAGATTGTTGTCACCGAGGAAGCTCTTCACCGAGGCGTCCTCGTTGCGTTGAGGGTCCATGCTTGACCAGTTCAGGGCGTATCCCGCGGCGGTGCTCAGTTGGGCAAGGAACGCCCGCTGGGTACGGCCGTTGCCCTCGCGGAACGGGTGGAGGACGTTCAGGTCGCCGTACAACGTTGCCAGTTGGATGACGAATTCCTGCCGGGGGAGATTCTGAAGCCAACCGGAGGAGGCGAGACGGCCGAAGACCTCTCCGGCGTAGGGCACCAGGTTTCTCGCGGGGCAGAACGGTGTGCGCTTGGCGATGTTCACGGTGCGTAACTCGCCTGCCCATGGATAGATGTCACTGAAGACCGCGGCATGGAACGCTTGGAGGTGGCCGAGGTCGTACGCGCCGGGTAGGGGGCGTTCGGCGAGCATGACGAGGCGCGCCCGGGTGATGTCCGCCTCCGCTGCCGCGAGCAGCTGATGGTCGGTGATGCCGAGCTTGTTGCGCAGCACGCCGTTGGGCATGGCGTACGGATCGTTCACCCTGCCTGCCGCTCCGACGTCTGTCGGTGGCGGGCGATCGCGCGGGCGACAAGGGTGTCCGCGTCGAGGTCGCCCTTCACGTACGCCTCGGTGTCGCGATCGGAGGCATGGGAGGCATGGAGCCCCTCGGCCTCGATGGAGCCGGTGGCCGAGGCGACGGCTGCACGTCGTGCCGCTCGGTCGCTCAGGGCCTCGAATGCCTCGATGGACAGGAGGACGCCCTGGGGCTTGCGGTGGGCGCCGATCAGGACCGGGCTGGCGTCCGCGCCGGACTCCGACAGGTCGGTCAGGATCCGCGACAGTCTCGCGCGCGCGTCGCTGACGGTCACGACCTCAGGGATCTCCATGCTGTCACCGTACCTATATAGAGGCTTGATTCTGTACAGATTCTAGTACGGATTCCGGTGAGTGTCCCGCCCTGGGCGGTCCTGGAGGTGTCCCTGACCCCGTCCCTGAGGCTGCCACCAGCCGAGACTGCGAGGTCCTCGCCCATGTCGGCGGCGATGCCGTCCGCCGCGGTGGCCACCAGAACCGGCCCCTCCGAGAACGACCAAGCCCCCGTCCGGACCGCTCGGCGCAGGGCGCCGGGCCTTGCGTAGCCATCAAGGTAGCCACGGAAACGTCCTTCCTGTGCGCCTGCGCAGGTCATAGCGCTGTGGTGACTCTCCCCGGCGTACAGCCCGACTCGTCTGCCGGCTGGGCCCTGAGCAGGTCTTATGGCCTGCGCGGGGCCTTTCCCGTGGGTGCGCGGTTGCCGCTGCCGACTGGGAGCCCCCGGGAGTTCCGTGAACGTGCGCGCGAGAGGGCTGAGCGCCGGACGCGGAAGCAGTGGGCACAGGGTGGGGCGGACCGATCTCCGCCCACACGACCTTGCCGGACGGCGGCCATGGCTCAGTGCCCCACCGGGGTGTTGTGCTCGGTCGGCGCGGCAGTCGATGCCTACGACAGGACGACCCCCGCACTCCAACGGCTGACCCGCCGTCCAACGCGACCCTGCGCGCGTCAGTCCGTCGCGTCGACCGCGCCCTCGATGAGCAGGTGGGCGGCCGCGTCCGTGCGGGCGATGTCGTGGGTGACCAGGCGGTCCTGGCACAACCCGCGCAGGCCGGAGACGAGGAGCGTGGCCCGTGCGCGAGCCCGCTGCGGCGGGTGGCCCAGCCGGACGTAGGCGGCGGCTATCGGGGCGACCATGACCTCCACCGTCTCGGCGGCGAGGTTGCCGTACTGCTCCGGATCGGTGGTGGCCAGGCTGAGCAGCTGCAGCAGCATGCGGATCGCCACGGACTGCTCCCCGACGGTCATCGCTTCCCACAGGGTGTGGGCGGCCCTGCGCAGGCCGGCGGTGTCGTGGACGTCGTCGAACATCGCGTGGGCGTCGGGACGGTTGGCGGCCAGCGCCTGGGTCAGCAGATTCTCGCGGCTGCCGAAATAGTACAAAAGCATGCGCTTGGTGGTGCCGATCGACTCGGCGAGCGGGCTCAGCGACATCTGGGCGAGGCCGTGCTGCTGGAGGGAGTGCACGACCTGCTGCAGCAGCTCGGCACGCTTTTCGGCATTGATGGGGCGAGGCACGGTTTTGACTGTACCGGCCGGTACACATAGGGTCCATCAGGCGTAGTTGTGCCGATCGGTACGTTAACGAAAGAGCGCCGACGCCATGGGGATGGCCGGGTGCGAGCAATGGGGAGGGGCGCCGTGAAGCTGGTTGCATCGGGAGTGAGGGTTGCGGGAGGCGAGGTCGGAGGACTTGATCCCGCGGTCCATCCGGTCGGCGGCGTGTCCCGCGAGCGGTACGGCGCGGATCACCGTGGCGGCCAAGGGGTGGGTCGGTGACCGACCAGATCGAGCGCCCTGACGGCATACGCCTGGTCAGGACTCTGGCCGAGGCCGTGATGTTTCCGCTGGTGCTGTTCCTCGGGCTTCTGCTCTCCTTCTCCACGGCCCTGCACGCGCCTCAGCCTCACCATGCGAAGATCGTGGTCGCGCACTCCGCGGTGGAACGCAAGGTCGACGCCGCTCTGCGGCAGCAGCATCCCGGTGGGTTCGATGTCACCGCCGTGGCGGACGCCCGAGGAGCCCGCCAGGCGGTGCTGGACCGGGACGCCGTGGCGGGCTACGTCGCCGGGCCCCGGCAGAGTGTGCTGTACGTGTCCAAGGCCAACGGGATGTCCCTCGAGCAGGCTCTGACCAAGGGCTTCACCGCGCTCGCGGCGCACAACCACCAGACGCTCACGGTCACGGAGGTGGCGCCCCCCGCGAGCAAGGACCAGAACGGCACGGTCGTCGTCTACTTCGGTGTCGCCTGGAGCGTCCCCGGCTACATACTCGCGACGACCCTGCTGCGGGCGGTGACCTTCAACCGTCGCAAGAGACTGCTGACGATCGCGGGCGCGGCTGCCGTCTTCAGCGCCGTGGGCTTCCTCATCGGCGTGGGGCTGGACTACCTCCCCAACGAGCCCTCGGCCATGGCGATCGGCTTCTTGCTCACCACGGCGGTGGCCACGGTCTCCTCCGGCCTGGCGCCTTTCACCAAGCAGTTCCTCCCCGCGGTGGGGATGACTCTGTTCATCGTGCTGAGCGTTCCCGTCAGCGGTCTGACCGCCGCCCCGCTGCTGCCGACGTTCTTCCGGGGCCTGCACGCCGTCATGCCGCTGGCCAACGGCGTGGACGCCCTGCGAGGAGTCCTGTACTTCGACGGTGCGGGGGTGCTCAAGCCCGTCCTCGTGCTGTGCGCGTGGCTCGCGGCGGGTCTCGCCCTGCTGGGCCTCGACACATGGCGGCACCACCGTATGGCCGCACGCCCGGTCTCGGAGGATGAGCAGGAGGACGTCGAGGAGCCGCCGGTGGAGGACCCGTCCCTCGAGGCGCCCACGCCCACCGCGCTTCCGGTCCACCACCACCACTTCGGCGAGCTGGTGCCGATGCTGGTGGGCACGGTCCGCGACGGTGCGCAACAGCCCGTCCAGCATGCCGCGGTGACCGTCATGGACACCAACGGCCGACAGTTGGTGCACACCACGACGAACGCGCGGGGCGACTATGCCGTGACCGGTCTGCCCGAGGGATATATCAGCCTGGTGGTCTCGTCCGTCGGCCGGAAGCCGGTGGTCCACCAGGTGCTGCTGCACTTCGGCGCGGTGGCCCGGGCCGACGCGATCCTGCACGACCGGTCGGTCGAGGCGTCCTCTCGCGGGTAGGGGGGTGCGGTCAGCCCGAGGCGCGGCGGCCGGCCTCGTGGTTGTCCGCCGCCCAAGAGGCGAGGAAACGCAGGCCCTCGTGGGTGGGGGTGTCGGGGGCCGCGGTCCAGATGACGAGTTGTTGGTCGGGGTCGGTGGTGGCGGTGAGGGTGTCCCAATCGAGGACGAGCTCGCCGGCGATCGGATGGTTGAGGGTCCTGGCGGCGATGGTGCGGGCGGCCACGTGGTGGGCGGCCCACCAGCGGCGGAAGTCGGGGTCCTGCGCGGACAGGTCGTTCACGAGGGTGGTGAGACGGGGGGAGCCGGCGTTGTGGGCAGCCTCCATGCGGAGTTGGGCGACCGCGGTGCGGGCCGTGCTCTCCCAGTCCGCGTACAGCTTTCGCATGGCGGGGGAGAAGATCATCCGGGCGTAGTTGCGTTCCTCGGCCGGGATCTGGGCGAAGTCGCCCACCAGGGCGGCGGCCAGTGGGTTCCACGCCAGTACGTCCATCTGGCGGCCCAGGACCATGGCGGGGAGGGAGCCGAGGTCGTCGAGCAGTCGCCGTAACTGCGGCTGGACCGTCTGTACGGCTTGCGGGCACGGGCGCGCGGGTTCCTTGCCGGCCAGTTCGAACACGTACGCGCGCTGGTCCTCGTCCAGGTCCAGGACGCGGGCGACGGCGTCCAGGACGGGCTCGGACGCCTGGATGCGGCCCTGTTCCAGGCGGGCGTAGTAGTCGGTGCTGATCGCGGCCAGCATGGCGACCTCCTCCCGGCGCAGACCCGGCACCCGCCGCACGGCACCGCCGGGCAGCCCCACGGAACGGGGGCTGAGCTCCGCGCGCCGGGCCTTGAGGAATTCGCCCAGTTCGGTGGATGTGTTGCGCGTCATGGCCCCTATTTTCGCAACTTTCACAGGAACCCGGGTGGCGTCCGGGAAGGGCTTCAAGAGCGGTGTTCGGACAGCACGTGTGCCGCGGTGGTCAGGAAGTCGTCCAGGTGTTCGTCACGGCGACCCTCGAGTACGGCGAGGCAGATCTCGGTGGGCGGGACGTCGGTCACCGGTCGGTGTACGAGGTCGGGGCGCGAGTAGGAGCGGGCGACGCTGCGCGGCAGCAGCGCGATGCCTCGCCCGGCAGCGATGAGTTCGAGTTTCTCCTCCACCGTCGCGGTGCGGCGCGCCTGGAAGTCCAGGACCGTCTCGCCGTCCAGGCCGGCCAGGGTCAGCCGGCGGCGGGATGCCAGGGGGTGCGTGGTGGGCAGGCACAAGACCTTCGGTTCGCTGCCCACCGGGACGGTGTGGATCCCCTCCGCGTCGAAGGGATGGCGCAGGAAGCCGACGTCGACCCGGCCGTCCCGCAGCGCCTCGGCCTTCTCATGCCAGTTCAGTTGGAGCAGTTCGATCTCGACGGCGGGGTGGGTCCTGGCGAACGCGCGGACCGCGGGGGAGACGCTCAGCCCGGGGGCGAAACCGACGACCAGTCGGCCGGCGCGGGCGGCGCCGTGCACCCGGCGGGTGGCGGCCTGCGCGGCGGCGAGTACGCCCGGTGCGTCGGGGCGTGTTCTTCCAGCCGGTCAGCGGGGACCTCAAGGCGCCGACCTGCGCCACCCGTGACATCGCCGCCGTGGCCGCCGGGCTGCTGCTCGACCACTCCTGGAGCGGACAGGGCGAGGTGCCGGTGCTCGGGCCCGAGGACCTGTCCTTCGAGGACATGGCGCGGATCATGTCGGAGGTGCTGGGGAAGCCGGTGCGCTTCCAGTACGTGCCCGTCGAGTCGTTCAGGGACACGCTGGCGCGGCGGGGGATGTCCGAGGCGATGGCGCAGGGCATGGCCGACATGATGGCGGCCAAGGAGCGTGGCCTCGACAACGCCGAGCCACGCACCCCGCAGGCCGGCACCCCCACCACGTTCCGCCAGTGGTGCGAGGAGATCCTCAAGCCGGCCGTTCTGACACCCGTCCTGGACTGACGGCCGTTGCCCGGCTCGGCGGCCTGGCCCAAGCACCCGCACCCGCCCCTGAAGCCCCCACCGTCCGGCCTCCACGCAGGGAGTGGGTCAGCCCTGGCGTACCTCCTCCAGGCGTACGGGCCGGTGCTCGGCCAGCGAGAGGGTGCAGGCCTCGGCGATCCAGCCGGCCTCGATGGCGTCGGCGACCGTGCACGGCGAGGTGGCGCGGCCCGCGACGACCTCCGTGAAGGCGGTGAGTTCGGCGCGGTAGGCGGGGGCGAACCGGTCCATGAAGAAGTCGTGCGGCGGGCCCGCCGGGAAGGTGGCGCCCGGTTCGACGGAACGCAGCGGCAGCTTGTCCTCCAGGCCCACGGCGATGCTGTCGCGCATGCCGTGCAGTTCCAGGCGGACGTCGTAACCCCGCGCGTTGTGGCGGGAGTTGGAGACCAGGGCGATGGTGCCGTCGTCGAGGGTGAGGATCGCGGACGCGGTGTCGACGTCACCCGCCTCGGCGATGTACTCGGCACCCCGGTTGCCACCGACCGCGTACACCTCGACCACCTCGCGGCCCGTCACCCAGCGCACGATGTCGAAGTCGTGCACGCTGCAGTCGCGGAAGATGCCACCGGAGACCGCCACGTACGCGGCGGGCGGCGGCGCCGGGTCCAGCGTGGTGGACCGTACGGTGTGCAGCTTGCCGAGTTCGCCGCTCACCACGGCCTTGCGGGCGGCCACACAGCCCGCGTCGAAGCGCCGGTTGTAGCCGATCTGCACCTCGACACCGCTGTCCCGGACGGCCTCCAGCACGTCGAGGCTGTCCTCGACGGTCCGTGCCACCGGCTTCTCGCAGAACACCGGGATGCCCGCCTTGACCGCGGCGAGGATGAGCGCGGGGTGCGCGTCGGTGGCGGCCGCGATGACGATGCCGTCGACCCCGGCGGCGAGTACGGCTTCGGGGGAGTCCACCGCCGTCGCCCCGAACCGCTCCACCGCCGACGCGGCGGCCGCCGCCACCGGGTCGCTGACGACCAGGGTGTCCACCGCGTCGAGCCCGGCAAGGGTCGCCGCGTGGAAGGCGCCGATCCGGCCCAGTCCCAGGATGCCGATACGCATGAGATTGCTCCTAAAGCCAGTGCGGGAAGGCCCGCTGAGGGTGGAGAGGGGGAAGGGAGGAGAGAGGGGAGAGGAGAAGGGAGAAATGGGGGGGTAGAGGGGGGATCAGTCGAGTCCGCCGAGGACGATCTGGTCCCAGTCGATGACCGAGCCCGTGACCACCCCACTGCGGTCGGAGAGCAGGAAGACGACGAAGTCGGCGATCTCGTCGACCTGGCCCAGCTTGCCCATCGGCTGGGACTTCGCCGCCTCCTCGCGCCAGTCGTCGCCCGCGCCGTGGAACGTGCGCTGGATCTCCTCCTCGCCCTCGGTGTCCGTCCAGCCGATGTTGAGGCCGTTGATCCGGACCCGGTCCCAGCGGTGCGCGTGGGCCGCGTTGCGCGTGAGGCCCATGAGTCCGGCCTTGGCGGCGACGTACGGGGCGAGGAAGGGCTGCCCGCCGTGCGCGGCGGACGTGATGATGTTGACGACGGTGCCCGGCGCCCCGCGGTCCACCAGGTGCTGGACGGCGGCCTGCATCGCGAAGAACGGCGCGCGCAGATTGATCGCCACGTGCGCGTCGAACAGTTCCGGCGTGGTGTCCAGGAGCGAGCCGCGTGACGTCAGCCCGGCCGCGTTCACCAGGCAGTCGATTCGCCCGTGGGCGGCCACGACCTGTTCGACACTGCCGCGCGCCTGCGCGGGATCGCTCAGATCGGCCCGTACGAACGTGGCACCCGTCCGCGCGGCGAACTTCTCGCCGAACTCGCCGCGGCGCCCGGTGAAGGCGACCGTGGCGCCCTCGCGCAGCGCCGCGCGCACGATGCCCGCGCCGACGCCCTGGCTGCCGCCGTTGACGAGGACGACCTTGTCCTCGAGCAGTTGGTTCATGAGCGTGCTGCCGTCCTTTTCCGCCCCGCGCGCACCGGCCGGCCGTCGTCCTCGGTGGACCACATGTGGGGTCCCTCTCCTTCCGGCGCGGTGACATTTCTGCCAGTCTCATGACGTTGGGACCGTCAATCAATCCGCAGAGAACCATCAAAAAGCCCTCATTGATCTCTTCGATCACGGGACGCAGCAAGGGAACCCATGGGACATCCGTATACGATCCGCGAGATCGCCCGGCAGGCCGGCCTGAGCGAGGCGACGGTCGACCGGGTCCTCAACCATCGCGGCGGGGTGCGCGAGAGCACCGCGAGGGAAGTGCAGCAGGCCATCAAGGACCTGGACCGGCAGCGCACCCAGGTCCGCATCGGCGGCCGGACCTTCATGATCGACATCGTGATGCAGACCCCCGAGCGGTTCTCCTCGGCGGTGCGCGAAGCCCTGGAGGCCGAACTGCCGTCCCTGCACCCGGCCATCGTGCGCTCACGGTTCCACTTCCGCGAGACGGACCCCGCGGCGGAACTGGTGAAGGACCTGGACAGGATCGCCGCGCGCGGTTCGCAGGGGGTGATCCTCAAGGCCCCGGAGGTCCCCGAGGTCACCGCCGCGGTCGGCCGGCTGGTGGCGGCCGGCATCCCGGTGGTCACCCTGGTGACGGATCTGCCCAGCAGCCCGCGCCTCGCGTACGTCGGGATCGACAACCGGGCCGCCGGAGCCACCGCCGCCTACCTGATACGGGAGTGGCTCGGTGACCGCCCGGGCCATGTGCTCGTCACGATCAGCCGGGGCTCCTTCCGCAACGAGGAGGAGCGCGAGATGGGTTTCCGCAGCGAGATGCGGGTCGGCGGACCCGCACGCCGACTGGTCGAGATCACGGACAGCGACGGGCTGGACTCCACCCAGCGGGCCCTGGTCCTGGCGGCTCTGGAACGGGATCCGGAGATCAACGCCGTCTACTCCATCGGCGGCGGCAACACCGCGACCATCGACGCCTTCGCGGCGCTCGGCCGGAAGGTGCTGGCCTTCGTCGCGCACGACCTGGACCACGACAACACCCGGCTGCTGGCGGAGGGCAAGCTGTCCGCGGTGCTCCACCACGACCTGCGCCAGGACATGCGGCGCGCCTGTCAGAGCATCATGCGGGCCCAGCAGGCGCTGCCGGACGAGGGTCCCTTCCTGCCGTCGGCGATCCAGGTGGTGACGCCGTACAACATGCCGCCGGTGTGAGAACGGGGGCGGAAGGCTACGCGTTCGGGCCCAACGGCTGTCCCGCGGGGCCGCTCTCCCGCGCGTGCGCCGCGCCTCCGATGTCCGTGCCCGCCCAGGACAGCGCCGTCCAGCCCTCTTCGGGGGATCCTTCCAGGATCACGATGTCGGTGTTGTCCAGCCGGTGGGCGGCCGCGAAGGACATGTCGACGTTGTGCGCCCGGGCCGCCGTCCACACCCGGATCGCGGCGCCGTGGCTGACCATGGCGACGCTGCCGACGCCGGTCGCGGCGGCCTCCGCGACCACCGCGTCGAACCGGCCCAGCGCCTCGGTGCCGTTCTCCCCGCCCGGCATCCGCAGCTCGGTGTCCCCGGCCACCCAGGCGAACGCCGTCGTGAAGTACGCCCTGGCCGCCTCGGTGTCGCCGCGCATCATCTCCAGATCCCCGGCCTCCAGCTCACGGATGCCGTCCCGTACGACCATCTCGAGTCCGCGAGTGGCCGCCAGCGGGGCGGCCGTCAGCTGTGTGCGGGTCAGCGTGGAGACGTACAGCAGGTCGATGTCCACGTCCGCGAGCGTCTCGGGCAGCGCGGCGGCCTGCTTCTCGCCGAGGGCGGTCAGACCCGGGCCGGGGACGGCGGTGTCCAGGAGGAACGCCACGTTGGACGGGGTCTGGCCATGGCGGATGAGGATCAGGCGCATGGGGTCACCTTCTCAGACGGCGTCACGAGGGACGCGGCCGCCCGGGCAGCCCTACGCCCCCGCCTCACGGAGTCGGGTTCGTCCCGAGCGAGCGCTCCGTGACGCCCGCCAGATGGGCCATGAAGACCTCGCGGGCGTCCGGCGTCAGCGTGTGCAGGGCGACCAGGGCCGTGATGACGACGTCGCAGAGCTCGGAGCGGACGTCGTCCCAGGTGTGGCTCGCGCCCTTGCGCGGGTTCTGGCCGGTCGCGCCGATCACCGCTTCGGCGACCTCACCGACCTCCTCCGACAGCTTCAGGATGCGCAGCAGCAGGCCCTCCTGGCCGCCCTGTGCCCGGTTGGCGTCCAGCCAGGCGCGCAGGCGGTCGATGGATTCCCAGAGGTCTTCATCAGCCATGGGGCAAGCTTCCCCCACCGGCCATGTGCCCCACGCCCACTCGTACTTCCGCTCCCGCGCCTACTCCTCGAACAGGGCCTCCTGTTTGCCCTCGGCCGCCTCGCGCACCCTCTTGTTCCGGGTGCCCACCACGGCCAGCGTGGCCGCCGCCGTGACGCCGAGCGCCACCGGGACCATCCAGCCCCGGTTCACGGCGTGGCGGAGCGCATGGTCCAGGGAGAGGCGGCCGGGACCCGCCACCGCGAGACCCGCCGCGGCCAGGGCCAGCGACGCCGCGTACTCGTAGCCGCCTTCCATCGCGAAGAACCCTTGGGGCAGGTTCACGGCGGCCGCGCCCACCATGGCCCCGGCCGCCGCCGCACCCGCCGCGGGGGTCGCGAGGCCCAGCGCCAGCAGGGTGCCCCCGCCCGCCTCGGCCAGCCCCGCCGCCGCCGCGCTCGCCTTGCCGGGTTTGTAGCCCATGGCCTCCATTGCGACCGCGGTCCCCTCGAGCCCGCCCCCGCCGAACCAGCCGAACAGCTTCTGCGCCCCGTGCGCGGCCAGCACTCCGCCCGTGCCCAGACGGAGCAGCAGCAGTCCCAGATCACTTCGGTCGTAACAGGTCACGGTGGCTCCCGGAGCAGACAGACGGCGGCAATGGTCAACGGCCCCTCCCGTGTGTCCACCGTCGCACCGAAGGCGCGTGCCCGACGTGTTCGGGGTGCCGTTCGGGTGGCGGGTACCCGGGACCGGTGTGAGGGTGGCTGCCATGACGATTCAGGTAGCGAAACTCAGCGACCCGGCCGTCCGGGCCTTCGTCACCGCTGTGAACGCCCATGACCGTGACGCCTTCCAGGCCGTCCTCGCGCCCGACGCGACCATGTCCGACGACGGTGCCGACCGCGACCTCGCCGACTGGACCGATCGAGAGATCTTCTCCTCCCGCGGCCATATGGAGGTCGACAACGAGTCGAACGGCGGCCGCGCCCTCATCGCCCGCTACAGCAACGACACTTGGGGCGAGATGAAGACGAGGTGGAGCTTCACCGTCGACGACGGCAGGATCACCCGTTTCGAGACCGGCCAGGCGTAGCCGAACCGTCCCGATCCCCGGCTCCCCGCGGTCGCCCGGGCCGAGGAGAACACGGGCGCGATCGACCGGGGGCCGCGCGACTACCGCGGGGCGTACTGCTGGGACACGGCGCTCCGCGCACCCTGCTCGGTGAGCGTGATCTGCCCCGCCTTGATGGTCGCCAGGCGCGGCGCCCTGCGGGCGATCGACGAGTCGTGGGTGACCATGATGAAGGTCAGCCCGTACTCGTGCCAGAGCCCTTCCAGCAGGCCCATGATGTCGTCACGGGTGCCCTCGTCGAGGTTGCCGGTCGGCTCGTCCGCGAGGAGCACCTTCGGCTTCTTGACCAGCGCGCGGGCGATCGCGACGCGCTGCTGCTGGCCGCCGGACAGCTCGGACGGGGCGTGGCCCAGGCGGTCACCGAGAGCGACCGAGTTCAGCGCCTCGGCGGCCCGTTCGCGCCGCTCCTTGGGCTTCACACCGAGCGGGACAAGCGCCGTCTCGACGTTCTCCTGCGCGGTCAGCGTCGGGATGAGGTTGAACGACTGGAAGATGATGCCGATCTTCTCGGCGCGCAGCCGGGTCAGCTTGGCCTCGCTGATGGAGGCGAGGTCGACGCCGTCCAGCTCGACGCTGCCGGAGGAGGGACGGTCCAGGCCGCCGATCATCTGGAGCAGGGTGGACTTGCCGCCGCCCGTGGGGCCCTGGATGACGAGCTGGTCGCCGTCCTCGATGGTGAGGTCGATGCCACGCAGCGCCTCCACCGTCTCCTTGCCCCGCGTGTAGCGCTTGGTGACGCCGGTGAGCTTGTACATGAGGTTCTCCGAGGATGCAGAAGATGAAGATGCGGAAGAGGTACTCCCGGAAGGGGTCAGGAGACGCTGCGCAGCGCGTCCGCCGGGCGCATCCGCGAGGCGCGCCAGCCGCCCATCGCACCGGCGATCAGACCGCCTGTGATGGCCAGACCCGCGGCGAGCGCGATGGTGGTCACCGAGACCGGCGCGGACAGCGCGATCTCCATGGTGTTCTTGACCGCCTGCCGGCCGGGACCGCCACCGCCGGGGCCACCGCCCATGCCGCCACCGCCGCCGGTGTTGCCGAGCTCGGCCGTCAGCTTCGGGCTGATCGCCGTCACCGCGTACGCCGCGCCGAGGCCGATGGCGATGCCGAGCGCGCCGCCGATCAGACCGTTCACGATGGACTCGCCGACGACCTGCCGGGTGACCTTGCGCGAGGGCCAGCCGAGCGCCTTGAGGGTGCCGAACTCACGCACCCGGCGGGACACGGCGGAGGAGGTCAGCAGCGCCGCCACCAGGAACGCGGCCACGAGCACCGCGATGGACAGCCACTTGCCGACGCTGGTCGCCAGGTTCGAGGCGGTGGACAGGGAGCCGGAGACGGTGGAGGCGAGGTCGGCCGAGGTGGTGACCGTCGTACCCGAGATGTTCTTCTGGATGGTCGCCTTGACCGCGGTGATCTGCTTCGAGTCGGTCGCCTTGACGTAGATCGTGGTGACCTTGTTCTTCGCGTCGCCCAGCGTCTGCGCCTGCTTCAGCGGCAGGTAGACGTCGGTCGTCGACTCACTGCTGTCCGGCGTCGCGATCCCGATGATCGTGTACTTGGTGCCGGAGATCTTGAAGGTCTTGCCGACCGTGTACTTGTTCTCCTTGGCGTACGACTTGCTGACCACCGCGACCTTCGCGTTGGTCTGCGCCGTCGTGAAGGTCTTGCCCGAGGTGATCTTCGAGGTGGCGAGCGGGCCGAGGTCCTGGTCGGTGACGTCGACGCCCGCGACGGAGTACGAGTTCACGTCGAACGAGGCGCCGCCGCCCTGCACCTGGGGCGCCCCCGTGTTGCCGCCGCCCTGGTTGCCGCCGGGACCGCCCTGCTGGGAGGAGCCGCCGGACCCCGAGGACCCCGAGGACGTCGAGGACTTCGCGGTGCCCTGGGTGAAGGAGCCGTCGACCTTGGTGACGTTCAGGGTCAGCGCGCCCACCGCGCTCGCCACGCCCTTCTGAGAGGCGACCTTGGTGACGAGCGAGGAGGCCAGGGACTGCCCGCCCTGCGTCATCACGCGGTCCGAGCTCTGCTTGGTGGAGCTGCTCGACTTGGCGTTGAAGTCGAACTTCGGTCTGCCGGAGGAGTTGCTCGAAGGCGCCGCCTGGGCCTTGGTCACCGTCATGTCGGTGCCGAGCCCGTACAGCGACTTCAGGACCTTGTCCTGCGCCTGCTGCATGCCGGCCGACACCGAGTTGACGGTGATGACCAGCGCGATACCGAGCGCCAGACCCATGGCGATCACCAGGGCCGCCTTCTTGCGCCGGCTCAGCTCACGCTTGAGATAGATGCCAAACATCCCGTTCCCCAAAGGTTCTTGGCGCCCGCTGTGGGCGCGGCCACAAGCTATGGAGAAACCTTTGAGCCGGGCTGAGTAAGAGATGTGTGAGAGCTGAGAAAGTGAGGTCCGGAATCAATATTGCGTAAGACAGCTGATTCCTAAGATCCGGAGGGGCTATTGCCAGGAAAGCCCTGTTGGATGGGGTGCTGAGGGCAGGAGGAGGCCGCACGTACGGGGTGGGGCGTACCTTTGTCACGCCTTTGTGTGCGCGGTGCCCATTCTTTGAGGCCTCGTCGTGTGGCGAGTTCGCGACCCCGCCGTGCGGCGTCGCGAACTCCTTTTGTACGGTCCCGGGATGCGCGATTCCTCTCCCGTCCCCCCGCGTGCCGCTCAGCTGTCCCGTCGTGCCGCCCTCGGCCTGGCCGCGGCCGTCCCGCTGGCCGCGGCCGCCCCGGCGTCCGCCGCCACGCCCGTGATCGGCGGTGAGCGGCTCGCCCGCACCGGCGTCCAGGTGCGTGGCGCCTCGGGACTGCCCAAGCGGCTCACCGCCCGCTCCTGGCTCGTCGCCGACCACGAGAGCGGCGAGGTGCTCGCCTCGTACCACGCACACACTCACCTGGCGCCGGCCTCCACGCTGAAGATGCTCTTCGCGGACACCGTGCTGAAGAAGTTCGAGCGGACCCAGCGCCACAAGGCCACCGACGCCGACCTCGCCGACATCCCGGCAGGCTCCAGCATGGTCGGCGTCAAACCCGGCATCACCTACACCGTCGAGCAGTTGTGGCTCGGCGTCTTCCTGCGCTCCGGCAACGACGCGGTGCACGTCCTGAGCCACATGAACGGCGGCCTCGCCAGGACGGTCGCCCAGATGCAGGCCAAGGCCGAGGACCTACAGGCTCTGGACACCCACGTGGTCAGCCCCGACGGCTTCGACCACAAGGGGCAGGTGTCGTCCGCGTACGACCTGACGCTCTTCGCCCGCCACGGCCTCGCCGACGCCGACTTCCGCGCCTACTGCCACACGAAGACCGCGAACTTCCCGGCGGGCGGCAAGAAGACCTTCCAGATCCAGAACACCGACCGCCTGCTGACGGGCGCGTGGGGCGTGCCGACATACGACGGGCTCATCGGCGTGAAGAACGGCTACACCAGCAACGCCGGCAACACCTTCACCGGCGCCGCGACCCGCGGCGGGCGAACCCTCCTCGTCACCGTGATGCACCCCAAGAGCGGCGGCAGCGGCGTCTACGAGGAGACGGCCGCGCTGCTCGACTGGGGGTTCAAGGAGGGTGCGAAGGCCCAGTCCGTGGGCACCCTCGTCGATCCGCTCAGCGAGGGCGGAGCCTCCGCCACCCCCACCCGGAAGGCGGCGGCGAAGGCGGCGGCCGGGCCGCCCGCGGCGGCCGCGAGCGGCGGCTCGTCGTCGTGGGGACTGGTCGGCGGGGCCGGGGGAGCGGTCGCGCTGCTCGCGGGCGGGGCGTACGTGTGGCGCAGGCGGCGGCGTGTGGTGGGGGACGAGGCCCCGGACGAACGTCAGGACCGTCAGGACGGTCAGGACCAGCGAGGCCGTGGGGGCCGTCACCAGGGCTGACGGTGGCGGCTGTCGGGGGCCGGCCGTTATCGGGGCAGCCGTTCCGAGGCCCGGAGCTCACCTCGCGGTCCCGCGCGAGGTCCACCCCCACCCCGGCCGCGGAACGGCTGCCACCACCCCCCTCGGTGTGGACCGTGGTCGTACCGAAGTCCTCCACTCCAAGTGTGAAGTTCTGGTGGAGGTGCCACGAGCATAAGCCCGCCACCGGCCCGAACGGTACGGAGGTTCAGCTTCCGTTTGTGTAGGTTGAGCCGTTGACGAGCCGTCCGGGAGGGCCTCAGCCGCGCCCGACATACGGCATCGCGGTGGCCAGTACCGTCGCGAACTGCACATTCGCCTCCAACGGCAGCTCCGCCATGTGCCGCACCGTGCGTGCCACGTTCGCCACGTCCATCACCGGCTCGGCCACCGTCTCCCCGTTCGCCTGCAGCGCTCCGGTCCGCATGCGCTCGGTCATGTCGGTCGCCGCGTTGCCGATGTCGATCTGACCGCAGGCGATTTGGTACGGACGCCCGTCCAGGGACAGCGACTTGGTCAGCCCCGTCAGCGCGTGCTTGGTCGCCGTGTACGCCACCGACAGTGGGCGCGGTGTGTGCGCCGAGACCGAGCCGTTGTTGATGATCCGGCCGCCCTGCGGGTCCTGCTCCTTCATGTGCCGGTACGCGGCCTGCGCGCACAGGAAGGCGCCGTTGAGGTTGGTGTTCACGACGTGCAGCCATGCCTCGTACGGCAGTTCCTCGAGCGGGACGCCGCCCGGTCCGGACGTCCCCGCGTTGTTGAAGAGCAGGTCCAGCCGCCCGAAGCACTCGCGCGCCGCGTCGAACAGGGCCGCCACGTCGTCGGGACGCGAGACGTCGGTGCGTACGACGAGGGAGGGCGCCTCGGAGACGAGGGCCGCCGTCTCCTCCAGTGTCTGCGGCTTGCGTCCGGCGAGCGCCACCGACCAGCCGGTGCGCAGCAGTTCGACGGCCACCGCGCGGCCGATGCCGGAGCCCGCCCCGGTCACCACCGCGATCTTCGTCTGCGTGGCATGCGCGGCATGCGCGGCATGCGTGGCGTTCGAGTCGTTGAGGGCATTCATGGGCCCGCAGCGTAATCGGACGCTGTCGGCGAATCCGTTCGGTGATGTCGGTCGGACCCCATTGGTGCCGGAAACCGTGAACACTTAAACGTGTAAGTGTTCACGGTTTCCGAGGAGGGTGTCCCTGGCGGCGCCCTAGTTGGTCTCTCCCGGATAGCGGACGCCGATCTGGTCGCGGATCGTGTCGAGCGTCCGCATCACGGCGAGGCTGCCGTCCAGGGGGACGAGCCGGGACTCCCTCTCGCCGGCCCGCAGGGCGCGCATCACCTCGGCGGCCTCGTGCTTGAGGCTGGTGCGCGGGCCGTGCGCCGGGTCGGCCGTGAACTCCTCGGGGTCGCGGCCGTCGCGGTGCAGTACGAGACGGTCCGGGAAGAAGAAGCCGCCCGGGATGTCGATGCGGCCCTGGGAGCCGGTGACGGAGGCGGAGACGGGGGTACCACCGTTGACGGAGCAGTGCACCGAAGCGAGAGCGCCGCTCTCCCAGGTGAGCAGTGCTCCCGTCTGGAGATCGACGTCCTCGTCGGAGAGCACCGCTCTCGCGGTGATGCCCGAGGGCTCCCCGAGCAACAAGTGCGCGAACGACACCGGATAGACGCCGAGATCGAGCAGAGCGCCACCGCCCTGCGCGGGGTCGCGCAGCCGGTGCGACGGCGGGAACGGGCCATTGATCCCGAAGTCGGCCTGAATCGTACGGACCTCACCGATCACGCCGTCGTCGACGAGCCCCTTGAGCCGCCGGACCAGCGGATTGCAGTACATCCACATGGCCTCCATCAGGAAGCGGTCGTGCTCCTCGGCGAGCGCGACGAGCTCCTCGGCCTCGCGCAGGTTCAGCGTGAACGCCTTCTCGCACAGCACGTGGCGCCCCGCCTCCAGACACATCCCGGCGGCGACCCGGTGCGCCGAGTGCGGAGTCGCGACGTACACGACGTCGACATCCTGGTCCGCCGCGAGCGAGGCCCAGTCCCCGTACGCCTTCGGAATCCCGAACCGTTCGGCGAACGCCTTCGCCGAGGCGTCCGTCCGCGAGGCCACGGCCACGACCTCGGCGTCCGGCATGTCCACCAGATCCGCCGTGAAGGCCGCCGCGATCCCGCCGGTCGCCAGAATCCCCCACCGCACTCGCTCGCCCACGCCCGTCATTCCCGGCCCTTCGCTCTGCCACTTGAAGTTCTGTGACCCCGAACACGCTGTTCGAACTGAGAGCATAGGTGGCGGATCACTCGAAGAGGGAGGGGCTCATGCCCGAGCGCGGGCACACCAAGCGGGAGGGGCGAGGCCCCCAGGCCTCCCCGGAGGGCCACATACCGCACACGGCGGTGGCCGACGTACCGGAGCCGCGGGAAGCGCCGGACCCCGGGGCCCTTCGCCGCACCGGACTCCTCGTCACCCTGATCCTCGGCGGACTCACCGCCACGCCCCCGCTGTCGATGGACATGTACCTCCCGGCCCTGCCGGAGGTCACCCGCTCACTGCACGCCCCCGCCGCGACCGTCCAGCTCACGCTGACCGCCTGCCTCGCGGGGATGGCGTTCGGCCAGCTCGTCGTCGGACCGATGAGCGACAAGTGGGGCCGCAGGCGCCCGCTCATCGTCGGCCTCGTCGTCTACGTCGTCGCCACCGCCCTGTGCGCCCTCGCCCCGAACGTCGAACTCCTCGTCGCCTTCCGCCTCGCCCAGGGCCTCGCGGGCGCCGCCGGCATCGTGATCGCGCGAGCCGTCGTACGCGACCTGTACGACGGCATGGCGATGGCCCGCTTCTTCTCCACCCTCATGCTGATCTCCGGCGTCGCCCCCGTCGTCGCGCCCCTCATCGGCGGCCAGATCCTGCGCACCACCGACTGGCGGGGCGTGTTCGTCCTCCTCACCGCGGTCGGCATCGCACTCACCGCGCTCGTCTGGACGAAGATCCCCGAGACCCTCGAACCCGCACAGCGCCACGGCGGCGGAGTCGGCGATGCGCTGCGTGCCATGCGCGCACTGGTCGCCGACCGCGTCTTCACCGGCTACACACTGGCGGGCGGCTTCGCCTTCGCGGCACTGTTCGCGTACATCAGCGCCTCCCCCTTCGTGATCCAGGAAATCTACGGCGCGTCCCCGCAGACCTTCAGCCTGCTCTTCGGGATCAACTCCGTCGGCCTGGTGATCGTCGGCCAGATCAACGGCAAGATCCTCGTGGGCCGGGTCGGCCTCGACAAGGTCCTCGCCACCGGCCTCGCCCTCATCACCCTCGCCGCGACCGCGCTGCTCCTGCTCACCACGGGGGTCTTCGGCAAGGCGGGCCTCGTGCCGGTGGCCGCGGCGCTCTTCGTCCTCATGTCCGCCATGGGCCTCGCCCTGCCCAACACCCAGGCGCTGGCCCTGATGCGGGTACGGCACGCGGCCGGCTCCGCGTCCGCGCTGCTCGGCACCACCTCCTTCCTCATCGGCGCGATCGTCTCCCCGCTCGTCGGCATCGCCGGGGAGCACACCGCCGCCCCGATGGCCGTCGTCCAACTGGCGGCGGTACTGGTGGCCATCGCCTTCTTCGTGGGACTGTGCCGTCCCTGGCAGACGGGACACACCGTGGACGGAAAGGCGGCGGACAGCTGAGCGCACCGAGACTGCGCGTGGACACCCCGGAACGGGCCGGCCTCGACCCGACGGAACTGCGCCACCTCGTACGGGACGTCCGCACCCTCACCCGCGGACCGCGCCCCTGGACGGCGGGCCTCGTGCTGGTCGCCGGGCGCGGCCCGGTCATCGCCGTCGAGGAGGCGGCGGGCTGGGCGGTGCGCTACTCCTCCTACGACGAGAAGACCGACACCGGGGTCGAACTGCCGCCCGGGGACCGGCGGCCGATGACCGTCCACACCCCCTTCGACCTGGCCTCCCTCACCAAGCTGTTCACGGCGGTCGCCGTGGTGCAGCAGCTGGAGCGGGGCACGCTGGGGATCGACGCGCGGGTGGGGGCGTATCTGCCGGAGTTCCGCGCGGCCTCGGCCCACGACATCACCGTACGACAGCTGCTCACGCACACCTCCGGGCTGCGCCCCGAACTCCCGCTGTACGACTGCCCGGACGACGCGGCGCGCCTCGCCCTGCTGCGGGCCGAGGCCCCTTCGTCCCGGCCGGGCGAATACGTGTACTCCGACCTGAACCTGCTCCTCCTCCAGCACATCCTGGAACGCATCACCGGCCACACGCTCGACGTCCTCGTCCGGGACGGGATCACCCGGCCGCTCGGGATGACCGCCACGTCCTTCGGACCGTGCGCGGGGGCGGCGGCGACCGAGGACCAGCGGCGGCCGTGGGGCAAGGTGGACCGGGGGATGCTGCGGGGGGTCGTGCACGACGAGAACGCGTGGGCGCTCGGTGGGGTGGCCGGGCACGCGGGCCTCTTCTCCACGGCCCACGACCTCGCGGTCTTCTGCCGCACCCTCCTCGCGGGCGGCTCCTACGGCCCCGCCCGCATCCTCGGCCCCGACTTCGTCGAGCTGATGCTCACCCCGCCGGGTCTCGGCTTCGCGGTCGACCAGCCCTGGTTCATGGGCGCGCTCGCCGGGCGGGGCGCCGCGGGCCACACCGGTTTCACCGGTACGTCCCTCGTACTGGACCCCGCGACGGACACGTTCCTGGTGTTCCTCGCGAACACGGTGCATCCCCGCCGACGCCCGCCGGACAGCGCGCCGCGAGCGGAGGCGGCGACGAGGCTCGCGCGGGCGGTACGGGGAGCGTCTTGATCTGGCGGTAGTTGTTCGGCCGCGGGCCGGTGGGGGCTGGTCGCGCCCACGCGGCGGAGCCGCATATGTCACAGCCCCGCGCCCCTTCAAAAGCGCTGACGCGCACCTTCAGTCCGTCCGGCGTTCGAGGGCGAGGTGCGACCGTAGAATCGGTGGGTGAACGTCCCCGTTTCCTCCGCCGAGACCCTGCGTACCGCCCTCGCCGGCCTCCTCGACGGCCTCCCGCCGAAGGCGGCCACCCAGGCGGTCGACCGGCTGATCGCGAACTACCGGGGAACGACCCCCACCCACACCCCGATCCTCCGCGACCGCTCGGACGTGGTCGCGTACGCCGCGTACCGGATGCCGGCGACGTTCGAGGCGGTGCGTTCGGCGCTGGAGGCGTTCGCGGACGCGGTACCGGAGTGGACGCCGGCGAGCCATGTGGACGTGGGCGGCGGCACGGGCGCCGCGACCTGGGCGGTGAACGCGACCTGGGCGGGCGCCCGCCCCGTGACCGTGTTGGACTGGGCCGAACCCGCCCTCGCGCTGGGCCGCGAGATCGCCGCGGCCAACCCGGAGCTGAAGCCCGCCGAATGGCACCGCTCTCGTATCGGATCGGCGCTCACCATCGAGAGCACTGATCTCGTCACCGTCTCCTACGTCCTCGGCGAGCTCACCGACGCCGACCGCGCCTCTGTCGTGACCGCCGCCGCGGCCGCCGCCCAGGCCGTCGTGATCATCGAGCCCGGTACGCCCGACGGCTACGCCCGAGTCATCGAGGCGCGGGACCGTCTGATCACCGCCGGGTTCCACGTCGCCGCCCCCTGCCCGCACAGCGCGGCCTGCCCCATCGTCCCCGGCGAGGACTGGTGCCACTTCTCCGCCCGCGTCGCGCGTTCCTCCCTGCACCGTCAGGTCAAGGGCGGCTCCCTGCCGTACGAGGACGAGAAGTTCAGTTACGTCGCCGCCACCCGCTTCCCGTCGACCCCGGCCCCCTCCCGCGTCGTACGCAAGCCGCAGATCCGCAAGGGCCAGGTACTCCTGGACCTGTGCGGCCCCGACGAGGCCCTGCACCGCGAGACGGTGACCAAGCGTCATGGGCCGCTGTACCGGGCGGCCCGTGACGCGGACTGGGGTGACCCCTGGCCACCGCCGCCCGCGGAGGACCAGTAGCCGGGGCCGGCTCCTCAACACCCCACCTCTCAACACCGCACCCCTTCAACGCCTCAGCCCTTCAGCACCGCAGCTCCTGTGTGCAGCACTTCACGCTGCCGCCGCCCTTGAGGAGCTCGCTCAGATCGATGCCGACGGGCTCGAAGCCACGCTCCCGCAGCGGACCGAGGAGCCCCGTCGCGGCCTGCGGCAGCAGCACGTGCAGGCCGTCCGAGACCGCGTTGAGGCCGAACGCGGCGGCGTCCTCGGCACCGGCGATCAGCGCGTCGGGGAACAACCGCCGCAGCACCTCCCGGCTGCCGGGGGAGAAGGCGGGCGGGTAGTACATGACCTCGTCCGTCGTGTCGTCGAGGACGGCGAGGGCGGTGTCGAGGTGGTAGTAGCGGGGGTCGACCAGATCGAGTCCGATCACCGGTCGCGCGAGGAACTCCTGGGCCTCGCCGTGCGAGAGGGGGCTGGCGCGAAACCCGCGGCCGGCCAGTACGTAGGAGGCGGTGACCGCGAAGTCGCCCTCGCCCTCGTTGACGTGGACCGGCTCGTGGACGTGCGGGAAGCCGTGTGCGCGGAACCACTCCAGGTGGGCCGCCGCCTCCGGTTCGCGCTCGCGGTGCGCGAACCGGGCGCCCAGCACCCGGCCGTCGACGACGGTCGCCCCGTTCGCGGCGAAGACCATGTCCGGCAGGCCGGGGCGCGGGGTGAGTTCCTCGACCGTGTGGCCGAGCGCGAGGTACCGGCCGCGCAGGTCCTCCCACTGGGCGACGGCGAGCGGCACATCGACCGGTTTGGATGGGTTCATCCACGGGTTGATGGCGTAGGTGACAGCGAAGTGTGCGGGTGGGCACATCAGATAGCGCCGGGGTGTGGCGCGGCGGGGAGGCTGCAAGGAGGGCTCCTCACGTACCGCAGGGGCAGGTGATGCCCATGGTGCGGTCTGCGGGCCGCGTCGGCCGCCTGGCGAACGGGTGGACTTCGCAAGTCCACCAAACCCCCGATCGCCCTGAACGGCCTCGTCCTCAAACGCCGGACGAGCTGAAGGCGCCACGAGACGCCTCGTCTTGTCATCCTGTTAAATTCGCCGCATGGCCGACACGCCCCGCCCTTCCGCCAAACCCACCCCCGACTCCACCCGCCGCAGCGAGAAGTCCCGTCGCGCGATCTTCGACGCCGCCCTCGCCCTCGTCGGTGAGGTCGGCTACCCCAAGACCACGATCGAGGGCATCGCCGCCCGCGCCGGCGTCGGCAAGCAGACGATCTACCGGTGGTGGTCGTCGAAGGCGGACGTCCTGCTGGAGGCGTTCGTCGATCTGAGCGCCCAGGCGGCGCAGGCGGCGGGCCGGCCGGAGGTGCTGGGGGAGCATGCGGAGTACGGCATCCCGGACACCGGCGATCTCGCGGCCGACCTCAAGCAGGTCCTGCGCGCCACCGTCGACGAACTCCTGAACCCCAAGTTCGAGATCCCCTCGCGGGCCCTGGCAGCGGAGGGCCTCGTGAACGAGGCGCTCGGCACCGAGTTCGTGTCCAAGCTCCTCGAACCCCAGCTCCAGCTGTATGTGAAGCGGCTGCGGTCCGCCCAGGACAAGGGCGACCTGCGGCCGGACATCGATCCCCGCATCGCCCTGGAACTCTTCGTCTCCCCGCTCGCGCAGCGCTGGCTCCAGCACACCGGCCCCATCTCGTACGCGTATACGGACACCCTCGTCGACTACGCGCTGTACGGCCTCGCCCCGCGGGGATGAATCATGCCAAAGCGCCCCGGATGGGGGGCTCTGTCCATCCGGGGCGCGGGAGGGTGGGACCATAGAGGTTGTCGAAGGCGTTCGTCGGCACGATGGGTCGACGTGAACGTGACGGACGTCCACCTGACTGACGTCCACCTGATGGACGTCAATCTGATGGACGCAGACGCCGCGACACGACCGCTGTCGGCACAACCGCTTGGCGAGGGGATTGATGAGCGCAGAGTTCGGCCGCCGCTCCGGCGCGCAGGGCAGGATCTCCCAGTGGCTGCGTGGTCGCCGTCCGAAGGGTGCGACGGAGGTCGCTGCCGACGGCGGGCGCGAGGCCCTGCTGATCGCCGCTGCCGCCGCGGGGCTGCCGCTCGCGCAGGCCGCGTATCCCTCCGGTTACCGCTGTTCCTGTGACCGCGTCGGTTGTCCCACCCCCGCGCGCCATCCCGTCTCCTTCGCCTGGCAGACCCAGTCCACGACCGACCGTGCCCAGATCGAGCGATGGGTCCGCCACCAGCCGCAGGCCAACTTCATCACCGCGACCGGCATGGTGCACGACGTCCTCGACGTGCCCGTCGACGCGGGCCGCGAGGCGCTGGAGCGGCTGCTCGCCGCCGGTGTGGAGGTGGGGCCCGTCGCGCAGAGCGGCGACGGCCGCATGTTCTTCTTCACACTCACCCGCGGTACACCCGAGGACGAGGACGAGTGGTGGCCGTGCGAGCTGGACTCGCACCCCGAGACGACGGACGAGCACCCCGGTCTGCGCTGGCACTGCCGCGGCTCGTACGTTCTCGTGCCGCCGGCCCAGCTCCCCGGTGGACTGACGGTCGACTGGGTGCGGGGCCCGGAACACCCCCTCCCCGACCCCCTGAGCCTGCTCGAGGCCCTGACGGACGCCTGCGCCCGTTACGCGGGTGAGAACGAGCCGGACGACGAGCTGGCGGCCTGGCCCCACCGGAACTAGCCCAGGGAACCTACGGGAACCTACGGGAACCTACGGGAACCTACGGGAACCTACGGGACAGGGTCGGCCTATCCGCCCTTCGCGCCCGTCAGCCCCTCGATCCGTCCCAGCACCGCGACCCGCGCGTTCTGCGCACCCTTCCCGGGGTCCAGGGCCGCCTGGTTGGAGACGAACTCCAGAGTGAGGGACTGCTTGATGTCACCGGTGGTCAGGGCCTTGACGTCCGCGTTCTGGGCCGGGATCTCGGTGCCCCGCGCGGCGGTCTGCTTCTCGTAGCGCCGCGTGGTGAAGAACACCAGCGCCCCGCCGTCCGCGGTACGGAGCCCCACCGGGGCGTAGTCGCCGGAGGTCAGCGGCTCGTCGATGTACTGCCGGGCGAGACCGGGCTTGGTGGCGTTCTTGGCGCGCAGGGTCCGCCACTGCGAGGTGTGCAGGCCGGGCGCGAAGGTGTCGCCGCCACTCTGCAGATAGCCCGTGTACGACTGGCTCAGCTTGTTCGGCTCGACGGCGAGGGCCGTGTCGTCCCCGGTGACGGGCTGCGCCCAACCGTCCTTGTCCTGCTGGAACTTCGGAATGTCAGCGGCGGCGAGGACGGTCAGATACGAGGCCTGCCACACCTCGTTCGCACTGCCCCGGGTGAAGACGAGCATCCAACGGTAGCCCGCCACACCCTTGTTGGCCGCGGCGTCGGCCACGAACCAGCGCGGCCAGCCCGCCTTCGCCGGGATCGAGAACTTCGCGTCGGACAGCGACAGCGGCGAATAGGACGGGTTGCCGCCCGGGTTGTTCTTCTGCCCGGCCGTCAGCTTCGCGCCGTCGATGGCGCCGAGGGCGCCGGTGACCCGGTCCGCGTCCAGGGAACTGTCGTTCGCCTTGTCCGCCTTGTTGTAGGCGGCGGTGAAGTCCTTGAGCGCACGGGCGGCCTCGGACCGGGTCGCCGTAGGTACGACCTCCCGCTCCCCGTGCACCACCACGCAGCCGCTCGCCGTCAAGGACAGAACGGTCACCGACCCCGTCGCCAGGGCGAACCGGTTGAGACTACGAAGCCTTCGTGGGCTGCGACCCGCGCGATCCCTGCTCATCAGGTACCTTCACCTTCCCCTTCCCGGAGGCGAACCCTACCGGGGCGAGGAAGATCGCGAGTGTCGGGACCAGGTACAGCGCCCACACCGTGACCTGAAGGACCGTCGGGTCGGGCTGGAAGTTCAACACGCCCTTGAGGAGCGTGCCGTACCAGCTGTCCGGCGGGATCGTGCCGCTGATGTCGAAGGCGAGGTCGCGCAGCCCCGGGATCCAGTCGGCCTCCTGCAGGTCGTGGGCGCCGTACGCGAGCACACCCGCCGCGACCACGACCAGCATGCCGCCGGTCCAGGTGAAGAACTTCGCGAGGTTGATCTTCAGGGCGCCCCGGTAGAAGAGCCAGCCGAGGAGGACCGCGGAGGCCAGGCCCAGGGCGACGCCGATGAGCGGGCGCGGGGTGCCGTCGCTCGCCGCGTGCACCGACGCCCACACGAACAGGGCGGTCTCCAGGCCCTCGCGGCCGACCGCCAGGAACGCGGTCGCGACCAGCGCGCCCGTGCCCATCGCCAGCGCCGCGTCCAGCTTGCCGTGCAGCTCGGACTTCAGATGACGGGCGGTGCGCCGCATCCAGAAGACCATCCACGTCACCAGGCCGACCGCGACGATCGACAGCGAACCGCCGAGCGCCTCCTGCGCCTCGAACGTCAGCTCCTGGGAGCCGAATTCAAGCGCGCAGCCGAAGCCGAGGGCGAGGGCGATCGCGACGCCGATGCCCATCCAGATGGGCTTCAGAGCGTCCTTGCGGCCGGTCTTCACCAGGTAGGCGATGAGGATGCAGACGACGAGACTGGCTTCCAGTCCCTCGCGCAGGCCGATCAGATAGTTCCCGAACACGGGCTACGCCTCCTTGGAGAACAGCGCGCGCCCCCACCAGTCGTCCTTGTCGCGGACGCCGGGCGGGACGGCGAAGACCGCCGAACTCACATGCTGGATGTACTCGTTGAGTGCGTCGGAGCGCGCGAGAGAGCGCTGCACCGGGATGAACCCCTTGCGCACGTCACGCTGGTAGGCGAGGAAGAACAGCCCGGCCTCCAGTCGGCCGAGGCCGTCCGTGCCGTCGGTGAAGGAGTAGCCGCGGCGCAGCAGGGTGATCCCGCCGTTGGAGTCGGGATGCGCGAGCCGCACGTGCGCGTCGGGCTTCATCGCCTTCAGGAACGGCTCGTCGCGCTCCTTGGCCTTGCCGACCGGCGCGCCCTCGCCCTTGTCCCGGCCGAAGACGTCCTCCTGCTCCTGCAGCGAGGTGCGGTCCCAGGTCTCGATGTTCATCCGGATGCGGCGCGCCACGAGGTACGAGCCACCGGCCATCCAGGCCGGACCCTCGTCCTCGCCCACCCACACGAACTTCTTCAGCCGGTCCGGCTCGGTGCCCGCGATGTTGCGGGTGCCGTCCTTGAACCCCATGAGGTTGCGGGGGGTCTGGGCGTCGGGGGTCGTCGACGAGGTCTTGCCGAAGCCGAGCTGCGACCAGCGGACGGCGACCTTGCCGAAGCCGATCCGGGCCAGGTTGCGGATCGCGTGCACCGCGACCTGGGGGTCGTCCGCGCAGGCCTGGATGCACAGGTCACCGTCGCTGCGTGCCTTCTCCAGGTTGTCGCCCGGGAACTCCGGCAGGTCGACGAGCGCCTCGGGGCGCAGGCCCGTCAGCCCGAACTTCTCGCCGTACTTCTCGAACAGCGACGGTCCGAAGCCGATGGTGAGCGTCAGCCGGGACGGCTTGAGGCCCAGCGCCTCGCCGGTGTCGTCCGGCGGCGCTTCGGCCAGTCCGCCGTAGGCGCCCTCGCCGACCGCGTGCCCCGCGGTCATCCGGCGCGCGGCGGCCGTCCAGTCCTTCAGCATCTGGACGAACTCGGCGCGGTCGTCCGTCTTCACGTCGAACGAGGCGAAGTGCAGCCGGTCCTGCACCGGCGTCGCGATGCCCGCCTGGTGCGCGCCGTGGAAGGCGATCGCGGCGCCGGTCTCGGCGCCCGCGGGGTCCACGTCGTTGCCGGTACGGGTCATCGCCACGGCGCCGCCGGCCGCGGCGGCCCCGAGCGCGAGCCCGGCACCGCCCCAGCCGATCAGCGAACGCCGGGAGGGCGTGGGTCCGTCGGTGGTTTTTGTGGTGTCCGTCGTCATGATGTGTCCCGCCTACTTCACAACAGCCGCGGCGAGCTTGGACAGGGGTTCGGCGAGCGCGTTGACCGCGTCCGAGAGCTCCTTGCGCTGGTCCTTGGTGACCTTGTCGTACGACACGAACCCATCCGAGGTCTTGTCCGTGCGGTACTTGTCGAGCAGCGTGTTCAGCGCCGTGAACTGCTTGTCGAGCTCGGTGGTCAGCGCCTTGTCGTTCTGCTGTGCGACCGGCTTGAGCAACTCGTACGACTTCTGCGCGCCCTCGACGTTGCCCTTGAAGTCGCTGAGGTCGGTGTGCGAGTAGCGGTCCTCCTCGCCGGTGACCTTGCCGGTGGCGACCTCGTCGAGCAGCTCCTTGGCGCCGTTGGCCATGGAGGTCGGGGTGATCTCGGCCTTGCCGACCCGCTTCTGCCAGTCCTTCAGGTCGGTGACCAGCTCATCGGCGAGGGTCTTCTGCTCGGCGCCGATCTTCTTGTCCTGCCAGAGGGCCTTCTCCAGCGCGTGCCAGCCGGTCCACTTCTGGCCCTTCTCCAGGTCGTTGACGCGGGTGTCGGTCTTGGGGTCGATGTCCCCGAACGACTCGGCGATCGGCTCGGTGCTCTCCCAGCCGAAGCGGGAGGGGGCGTAGGCCTGCTTGGCGGCCTCGATGTCGCCGGCCTTGATGGCGTCGGCGAACGTCTCCACCTTCGGGATGGTCGCGTCGGCCTGCTCCTGCGCGTACTCGCGGTAGGCGGCGACGGCCTTGTCGAGGCGCGGGTCGCGCTTGGCGACCTTGCCACCGGTCACGGTGAGCTTCTGGCGGACGCCGAGGCCCTTCATACCGGGGCGGCAGGCTATCTCGTACGAACCCGCCTTGACCTCGGCGGTCAGCGTGTACTTGGTGCCCGGGCCGATGTTCTCCTTCTCGGAGACGATCCGGTCGTCCGGGAAGAGGATCTCGACCTCGGTGGCCTTCGAGCCCTTGTTCTCGATCTTCAGGGTGACCTGGCCGGCCGGAACGGACTTCGTGGAGGTGTCGCACTTGGAGTCGGCGGCGGTCACCTGAATCGCGTCGCCTGCCCCGGCGTCGCTCTTCTCGGTGCAGCCCGTGACGGCGGCCAGAGCGGCCGCGGTCGCGGCGGCGGTGACAACTGAGAGTCGGACGGCTCGCATTCAGGCTCCAAGAGAACGACGGACAAACCAGGCGGAAGGTCCCCGCTGGCATGGTGAGGCTGGCCTAACTTACCTGAGGCTTACCTCAGTCCTACCCACCCCTACAGTGATTCAGCTCTCACAGTTGACGCACAGCCACGGCTTGATCGCGGTGGCCAAAAGTAGGCGCCATGGAATAGTCAAGCGTTGGTCAATCGTCTCGTGCGGGGTGACGTGAACTCCTCCGGTGATGCCGCGGTCACCCTGACCAGCGCGGGGGTCCAGGGATCGGAGCTGCTACCCGGCCGGCACCGGGCTGGACCCCGTGAACCGGTCGCCGGGTGAGCGAGGGAACCCAACTGTCAGGTGGGGGTGGCGATTCGGACAACAGTGGCTCGGGCGGGTTTCTCCGTCACGTCGGGCATCACGGGCGGCACCGGGTCGACTGGATCTACGGCAAGCGACGTGAGCGGGGCGCTCGCCTCTATCGGCTCGGAAGTCCCGGTCGGCGCGCCCGGTGCGGCGGCCGCGGGCGTGTGGTCGCGGTGCGCAGGCGGCGCACGGTGTGATCCGTCTCGGCTTAGTGCGTCCTGGCCCAATCCATTGGCGTCGTACTGCCGCGTCCACCGTCGCCGCCAGATGTCCAGCAGGTGGGGAACGGCCCTGGATTGGTCGGTGATCGCCTTCGGGCATTCGTGTACGGAATGGATCACTTGTTTGCCAATCGTTGACATGTGCCCCGGTGGGTGAGGCGACGGCGTTAGTTTTGGCTGGTCGAGATCATCACGCATGGGCCAGGGGTGTACGGCATGGGGAAGCGGGTGCGGGGCGGGGAAGCGCGTGAGCTGCGTCCCTTTCGCACGCTGGCCGCCCCGTTCGTGGTTGCCCCGCCTTCCGGGTGTCGGATCCGGACGCGGCTACACGTGTCGCCCGCGGAGGCGGTGGTGCTGCGAGCAGTTGGGGAGCATCTGGGGGCGCTGGCCGGTGCGGACCTTGCGGTCCGTGTGCGTATCGGGAACGTGCCCGCCGCCTATGCCCGTCGGGCGGAGCGCAAGAAAGCTCTGACCGCGCAGTCGTCGTCGCGGTGGGCGGGGGCGATCACTCGCACCTCCGAGGACCAGTATCAGCTGGGCAGGCGGGCGTTGAACGCCCGAATCGGGTCCCTGCGCCGGGCGATCGGTGCGATCGAGGCCCGCCTCGCCGTCCCGCCAGGTACTTGCGTGCGCCAGGGGCGAAAGGCAGTGCGCGGGTACGCGGACCATGCAGAGCGGCGGGCGAAGCAGCAGCGCCTGCAGATCCTGAAAGGCCATCTGCCGCAGGCGGTGCGGGAGCTGGATTCCGGCCGGGTGCGGGTCACCCGGGGCGGGCGGCGACTGCTGAACTCCCGCCACCACCTCTACGACACCATGACCGGACCGAAGCCCCTGACCGAGGCCGACTGGCAAACAGAGTTGGACAGTTGGAGTGAGGAGTGGTCGGCGCGACGGATGTTTTTGACCGCAGACGGGGAGGCGGGGGCGCCGTTCGGGAACTACACCATCAGCATCACCCCCACCGACGGCACCATCACTGTTGTCCTGCCCGAACCCCTGCGCCGGCAGCACGCGAACGCACCGCGCGGCCGCTATGTCCTGGATGCGGCGGCGGCCTTCAACCATCGCGGTGAGCAGTGGGCCGACCGGGTCGGCGTGGGTGCCCCGGTGCGCTACGACATCACCTACGACCCCGCACGGAGGCGCTGGTACCTCGACGCATCCTGGTCCACGGTGAAGAAGGGGCGACAGGTTCCCGTCCCGACGCTGGACGTCCTTCGCGCGCACCCGGTCCTGGCGGTGGACGTCAACGCCGACCACCTGGCCGCCTGGATCCTCGACCCGTGCGGCAACCCCGTCGGCGCGCCCCGTACCCTCCCCCTGGAACTGGCGGGCCTTCCCGCCACGACCCGGGATGCCCGGTTGCGCGAGGCCATCTCACAGCTCATCCATCTTGCCCAAGTCCATGACTGTGCGGCGCTGGTGGTCGAGAATCTGGACTTCGCCGACGTCCGCACCACAGGACGGGAGAAGCTGGGCCGGGGCAGGCGCGGCAAAGCCTTCCGCCGCACGGTGGCCGGGATCCCGACCGCGAAGTTCCGCGATCGGCTCGCCGGGATGGCCCATCATGCCGGTCTTTCGGTGATCGCGGTGGATCCGGCGTATTCGAGCAAGTGGGGCGCCCCGCACTGGCTGGGTGCTTTGAAAGAGATCTCTACCGGTTCGACCACCGTCACGGGGCATCATGCCGCCGCGGTGGTCGTCGGCAGACGCGGTCTGGGCTGTACGGCCCGGCGCAGGAAAGACGGAGCCCGCCAAACCCCCACCAGCAGCGCCTCACGGCGTGTTGAGGCGGGGGCCGTGCGACCGGAGGATCGCGCCGGGCCAGCCGTCCCCGAAACGCCGAGTCACCGCACCCTGGGCCGTACGGAGCGGACAGCTCCGGCCAGGACGACGCGCGGCACCACACCCGTGGTGCGTCAGACGCGAGCGCGCCCGCCCGGAAAGCACCCGCCCCACGGCCCCACCACCGTTCGGGGGCCCAGCGTTCCAGACCAGCAACTCAAGCTGTTCGGGATGCCTGATAGGCCAACACCGGCCGATTAGCATAGGAACGGTGAATGATTTCGACGTACTGCGCGTCTTCTGCGGGCCCGGTGGTGAGCATGGCAACGAGCTCGGTGTGGTGCGCGAGGGTTCGGTGATGCCGGATCCGGAGGAGCGGCAGGCGTTCGCCGCGAAGCTCGGGTTCAGCGAGACCGTGTTCGTCGACGACCCCGAGCGCGGGGTCGTCGACATCTACACGCCGACCCTGCGGTTGCCGTTCGCCGGGCATCCCTGTGTCGGGGTGGGCTGGCTGCTCGACATCCCCGAACTGGTCACGCCCGCCGGGGTGGTGGGGGTGCGGCTGGACGGGGAGTTCAGCTGGATCGAGGCGCGGGCGGAGTGGGCGCCGGGGCGTACGTTGCGGCAGTACGGGTCCGCCGAAGAGGTCGACGCGCTGGCCGTGCCGGCGCCGGGGGAGTGGGTGTACGCCTGGGCCTGGGAGGACGAGCTGGCCGGGCGGGTGCGGGCGCGCGGGTTTCCCGGGCGGGACGACGGGATCGTGGAGGACGAGGCGACGGGGGCGGCGGCGCTGCTGCTCACCGACCGGCTGGGCCGGGCGCTGAACATCGTCCAGGGTGCGGGCTCCCAGATTCTCACGGCGCCGCAGCCGGGTGGGTGGGTGGAGGTGGGGGGCCGAGTACGACTGCTCCGTCCCTGACCCCCGGCTTGGTTTGTCGGCTGCGGGCCGGTGGGGGCTGGTCGCGCAGTTCCCCGCGCCCCTGAAGGGCGCTGCGCGATCGGGGGTTGGGGGCGGAGACCCCGAGTGGGGGTGGGGCGGGTCAGGCCGTGAGGGGGAACTCCTCGCCCAGGGCGTGGAAGACCGCAGTGTTGAGGGCGAACGCCCGCTTGCACTCGGCGATGATCCGCTGCTTCTCCAGATCGTCCGCCCGCACCCCGTCCAGCGACTCACGGTAACCCCGCTTGAACGCGGCCGGATTACCGATGCCCTCGAAGACGTAGAAGCGCACGCCGTCGCCCTTCCGCGCGAAGCCCCAGGTCTGCTCCGCCGTACCCCGGATGATCTGACCGCCGGAGAGATCACCGAGGTAGCGGGTGTAGTGGTGGGCGATGTACCCGCCGGACCACTCGCGCGCACACGTGGCCACCCGCGCCGCGTACGCCTCGGTGGCGGGCAGCGCCCTGAGCGTCGCCCGCCAGTCCGGGCCCCGCAGATACGCGAGGTCACGCTCCAGCGCACCGCGACGCAGCAACTCCGGCCGGATGAACGGCCCGGCCACCGGATCGGACGCCAACCGCTCGGCATCCGTCTCCAACGCCTCGTACACGAACCACAACTGCTCGGTGTAGCGCGCGTACGCCTCGACCCCGAGCCCGCCGCCGAGCAGGTCGGTCATGAACGTCGAGGTGTTCGTCTCCACGTGCTGCTCGTGCGACGCGGTGCGGAGCAGCGTCGAGAACGCCTCATTCATGGGACCTCCGGTGCCGAAGCGGACGCGAGTCACTCAAAAGTTTGTATGGTTAGGCTTACCTAAGTCAATGGGTTCTCGACAGGTTCCCGACATCCTGTCGGTAAAACCGTACCCCGCTGGACGACAAAGAAGCCCGCCCAGAGATCAGGGCGGGCTTCGGACGACGGACTGACTACGGACCACGGATCACGGGCTACGGGCCACGCACGCGGCTACGGCAGCGTGAGAATCTCCGTACCGCTCTCCGTGACGACCAGCGTGTGCTCGAACTGCGCCGTCCGCTTGCGGTCCTTCGTCACGACGGTCCACCCGTCGTCCCACATGTCGTAGTCGTGCGTACCGAGCGTGAGCATCGGCTCGATCGTGAAGGTCATCCCGGGCTGGATGACGGTCGTCGCGTGCGGGCTGTCGTAGTGCGGGATGATCAGTCCTGAGTGGAACGAGGAGTTGATCCCGTGCCCCGTGAAGTCCCGCACGACCCCGTACCCGAACCGCTTGGCGTACGACTCGATCACACGGCCGATGACGTTGATCTGGCGTCCCGGCTTGACGGCCTTGATCGCGCGCTCGAGGGACTCACGGGTCCGCTCGACGAGGAGCCTCGACTCGTCGTCCACCTCCCCGACCAGGTACGTCGCGTTGTTGTCGCCGTGGACGCCACCGATGTACGCCGTCACGTCGAGGTTGACGATGTCGCCGTCCCGCAACACCGTGGAGTCGGGGATGCCGTGGCAGATGACCTCGTTGACGGAGGTGCACAGGGACTTGGGGAAACCGCGGTAACCGAGGGTGGACGGATAGGCGCCGTGGTCGCACATGTACGCGTGCGCGACCCGGTCCAGCTCGTCCGTCGTCACGCCCGGCGCGATGAGCTTCGCCGCCTCGGCCATCGCCCGCGCGGCGATCCGCCCGGCGATCCGCATCGCCTCGATGGTCTCGGGGGTCTGTACCTCCGGACCGGTGTACGGCGTGGGGGCGGGCTTTCCCACGTACTCGGGGCGCCTGATGTTTCCCGGAACGGGACGGGTGGGAGAGAGCTCTCCTGGTACGAGCAGCGACTGGCCAGACATGCCAGCGAGTCTAACCAGCGGGCATGGGGGCACTATGTCCGTGGCGAAAGGAGCAGGCCATGGCCCTCTTCAAGAAGCGGACCGTAGGGAAGCCGGGCGAGTGGTACTACTGCCTCGTCCACCAGAAGGTGGAAGAGGGCCCCGAGTGCCCCGCGAAGGACCGCTTCGGCCCCTACACCACCCGTGAGGAGGCCGAACACGCGATGGAGACCGCCCAGGAGCGCAACCTCGAGTGGGAGACGGACCCCAAGTGGCACGACGCGACGGGCCCGGCCCAGGAGACCGACGACTGAGCGGGCGGGACGCGGGGCGAGCGGCGGGGCTTTGCGGTGCCGGGGTGCCGGGGTGCCGCGATGCCGGGGCGCGGGGCATCGAGGCGTCGGGGCGTCTGCTCGCGTGGGCGCGACGGCCCGCGGGCGCCGACGGTGGCCGGCCCCGAGGGGGACCCGCACCACCCAAGTGACCGTCACGGGTGGTGCGGGTGGGAGAGCGTGGCGTGGCCCCGGGCGGAGCGCATCCGGACGGCGTGCTCATTCGTCCGCACGTCGTACCTCATCAGCTGCGGCAAGCACAGTGCCAACACCCCCACCGCTCCCACGCAGATCACACCCCCGGCCCAGATCGACGCCCGTACCCCCGTCCAGGCCGCCATCCCGCCCGCCCGTACCTGCCCCAGCTGGGGCCCGACGGAGTACGAGAGCAGTTCGATCCCGGCGAGTCGTCCCCGTAGCTCGTCCGGGATGGTCTGGTCCCACATGGCGCCCCGGAAGATCCCGCTCACCATGTCGAAACAGCCGCCGAGGACGAGGAAGAGCAGCACCAGCCACACGTTGTGCACGGCTCCCGCCCCCACCATAGCCAGCCCCCAGCACGCCGCCGCGAACGCCACCATCCGCCCGTGCCGGTGCACGCGCGAGGTCCACCCGCTGGTCAGCGTCACCAGCATCGCCCCGGCGGGCAGCGCGGCGTACATCAGCCCGAGCGACCACGCCGCGTCGAGCTCGTCGGCGAGGAACGGCAGTACGGCGAGCGGCATCGCGAAGAACATCGCGGCCAGGTCGATCACGTACGTGCCGAGGAGTTCCTTGCGGTTCCACGCGTACCGCGCGCCCTGGGCGATGGAGGCGAGCGACGGTTTCGCGGCCTCGTGCGAGGCCGGCGACGCGGCGAGTCCGACGATCAGTACGACCGACACCACGAAGGTCACCAGGTCCACGGCGTACGCCCAGCCGAGCCCGGCGTACGCGACCACGACGCCCGCGAGGGCCGGCCCCGCGACCCCGCCGACCGACCAGCGCAGGGAGTTGAGGGAGGCCGCGGCGGGCAGGTGCTCGTGCGCCACGATCCGGGGGACGAGCGAGTCCAGCGCGGGCCGCTGCACCGACCCGAGCGCGGAGGAGAGCGCGGCGACGACGTACAGCGGCCACACCGCCGGTCGCGGCATCAGCGCGTTGACCAGCAGTCCGCCGCACAGCAGCCCCTGCCCGGCCTCCGTGTAGAGGATCAGTTTCCGTTTGTCGAGGGCGTCGGCGAGGGCCCCGCCGTACAGCCCGAACACGATCAGCGGTACGAGTTCCACGGCCCCGATCGCCCCCACGGCCACCGCGGAGCCGGTCAGCACCTTCATCTGCACCGGCAGCGCGACGAAGGTCAGGAAGCTGCCGAAGTTGGTGATCAGCCCGGCCAGCCACAGCCGCCGGAAGTCGGCCGACGCCCGCCAGGGTGCGAGATCGGGCAGCAGCGACCGCAGTCGCGCACCGGCACCGGCACCGGCAGCGGTAGCGGCACCGGGTTCAGTGTGCGTGGGCAGCGCGGCGGGGGATACGGGGGCGTCGTCGGTCACGACGGCTCATGCTGAGCGGCGTCCTTCCTCGGCGGCAACTGCTTTTCCACCGCCCGGGACCGCCCCACTTCCCGACCGCCCCGCCGTCCCACTTCCCGACCGCCCCGCCGGCTCACCGCCCGCCGTGGCCTACCACCGCGCCGCCGGCGGAGCCGTCAGCTGGTCGGCGAGGCGGGAGAGCCGGTCGCGCAGGCGGCGCCGCCCCCGCGGCGAGGGCAGGGAGTTCTCCCCGGCCGCCGCGCTGACGAGGTGCTGCACGGTGTCCAGGTCGAGTTCCTGATCAGGCGGTACGGTCAGCGACTCGTGCGCCATCGCCCCGAGCTCACGGTCACCGGCGTCGAGCGCGAGCACGGTCGCCCCGGCCCGCCGCGCGTCGTGGATCCGCTCCAGGAGCGGCGCCCCGGGTGCGGCGGGCGACACCACGAGCAGCGTCTCGCCGCGCCGCGCCGCCTCGATTCGGCCGAGGCCCACGGCGAGATGGGCCGGGTCCGAGGCCCGCGCCCCGTGCCGCACCAGCGTCGGCGACAGCTCCGGCGTCCCCGACCAGGCCGCCTCGTCCACCAGGTGCGCGGCCAGGTGCCACGGCTCGTACTCCGCCGTGCCCACGAGCAGCAGCCCGCCCCCGTACGACACCACGGACCCCCTCAGGCCCTCCGCGAACCGCCGCGTGGCCCCCAACCACTCGGTTCCGGCGAGGACTTCGCGCAGCAACGCGACCCGTACGGCATCCATGCGCACGCATCCTGCCGCAATCGGCAACTGATCAGGCGGAGTTCACCATGAATTCGCCCAAGTGGGGCAGATCCCGGCGCATGACGGAAACAACCGGAACCGTTCCTAGAGACTGAGCGGGAGTGAGTCCTGTTGCCAGGTCTCATGCTCGGCCGAACGCCCCGGACGGTGTTGGGCGTTCTGATTGCCCGCGTTCGCTCCGCGCCCGGGCCCGACGGATTGTGTCCGTGGTCCGGGGATGCGGGGGCGGGTTCCCTCACGCCCAGGGACGCCTGGTCCGGCCTGGACGGTCCGATGCCCTTGCTCATCTCTCCGGTGAGCAGGGGGCGGTGCCGTCCGTCGCCGGATCGGGTGTCCCTGGGCGCGCCTTCCGATCGCCACGGCAGCAGCATCGTGGCGAGTGGTCTTGCGAGTCGTGCTGGTAAGGGGTTTCTGCCAGTATTGGGCGCCCCATCGGCTGGTGTAGGCCGGATCGACGGCGATGACCGCGACACCCGTCTGATCCGCCATCGAAGACAGCCGGGCGCGGAGCTTCCCGGTGGGCATGCCAGAGATGAGCTGCCGGAATCGTTTGCGGCGGCCGTGCTTATCGCGGGTCTTCTCCGCGGCGAAGTCCAGGTCCTCCACGGCGATCGCCTTCACGCCGCAGATGCGGGCCCAGTGCAGGAGGCGGGTGAGGGCGTGGCGGATCTGGGCGTCGCGGTGTTCGGCGGTGCCGGTCAGGTCGTAGAAGAAGCGGCGCGGGGCGCCGATGGGGTTGCCGTGGATGTCGAGGCGCCAGGCGGCGACGTGATCAGCGTTCATGTCGACGCCGATCACACCGTGCGCAAGCGCCGCCTCGATGGGCAGGGTGGGAGTGGGTGGTATCTGCCAGGACGCGGTCACGTACCAGCGGCCTCGGCCAGTGTCCAGGTGGATGCGGTAGGCGGTCGCCTGGTTGGCCGCGACCCTGTCGGCCCACTCGGTGCCCCGGTACACGAACGTGACCCGGCATGTCAGGACGTATCGCCCGTGCGGGGCGTTCGCCAGATGACCCAGCGGTACGGGGAGTTTGAGGCTCACCTCACCGTCCGGGCTGATACGGATCGTCTCGTTGCCGTACCGCTTGCCGGACTCCCCGTCCGCCTGACAGAACCAGCGCTCTGCCTCCCAACGCCCGCGCCACGCGGACTCCGTGAGCTGGGCCGCCTCCAAGTGATGGCGGGTGCGGGCCAGACGTTTGCCGCCCCGTGCGACGTGGACGACTCCGGCCTCCCGGTCGGCCCGCGCGGCGGCCAGCCGGTCCTCCAGCACCCGCAGCCGCCGTGACTTGGCATGCCATTCCCGCTGGGACCGGTAACCTCCGGGTGCCTTCTTCGTCCCCTTCTGCCCGACCGGTAGGGACAGCCGGTCCTCAATGGTGCGGACACCGGCTTCCAGGTTCTGGATGTGCGCCAACCGGCAGCGGCGGGCCAGCGCCCACTGGTCGTGAGTGGCTTTGGTGATACTGCCCGCCCACCGCGACGAGGAGAGCGGCGTCAACTCCCGCTTACGCGCCGCCCACGTCTCACCGGAGTGCTCCAGGCCGTCCCGGCAGCGGGCCTTGAGGTCCTTCGAGGCCAGCGAACCTAGATGCGCGCCCACCAGGCGCAACACCTTCTCATCGTCCGGCGTCAGGTGCTTGAGACGGGTCCGGACGGCCACACCACTCGGGCCGGACGCGACGAACGACGGCGCGATGTTCCTCAGCTCGCCCACCCCGTCACCCCCGCCCGGCCACACCTGAAGATCTCGTCGCCATGGGAAACGAGCGTCGCCCATGAAGGTCACGCATTCGATGAAAGAACGTCAGTTCGCCACGGAGAGCCAACCCCACGGCCGAGGCGCGCGACACGACGCTGAACACGCACGCTCACTCCCACTCACCAGAACGCTCTTGAACACACTCCAGCGGTAGCAGCTCCAGACCCCCACGGCAACAACCGCGGTCACCAGCACCCCCTTCCACGCGGGCCGCGAGGGCTACGCGAGCTTCCGAGTGACGACCCTCACCCGGGCCGCCGAAGCCCCCGAGGCGGGAACCGCGCCACGTAAGGTCGGCCCATGACCTCTACTGACAGTGCACAGAAGGCCCCCGCGAAGGACCCCTGGGACCTTCCGGACGTGTCCGGGCTCGTCGTCGGCGTGCTCGGCGGCACCGGC
The DNA here is from genome assembly GCF_036227505.1 of Streptomyces sp. NBC_01450. NCBI lineage: Bacteria > Bacillati > Actinomycetota > Actinomycetes > Kitasatosporales > Streptomycetaceae > Streptomyces > Streptomyces sp. NBC_01450. Next base: position 7,883,169 of record NZ_CP109480.1, read on the forward strand.
CCCCAGGGCAAGGGCCTGGCCTACCGGCTCGCCAGGGCCGGCCAGAAGGTGATTATCGGTTCGCGTGCGGCGGAACGCGCCCAGGCCGCCGCCGAGGAGCTGGGCCACGGTGTCGAGGGCGCCGACAACGCCGAGTGCGCGCGGCGCAGCGACATCGTGATCGTCGCCGTACCGTGGGAGGGGCACGGCAAGACCCTGGAATCGCTGCGCGAGGAGCTGACCGGCAAGCTCGTCGTCGACTGCGTCAACCCGCTCGGCTTCGACAAGAAGGGCGCCTACGCCCTGAAGCCGGAGGAGGGCAGCGCCGCCGAGCAGGCCGCCCTCCTGTTGCCGGACTCCCGGGTCGCGGCCGCCTTCCACCACCTCTCCGCCGTCCTCCTCGAGGACCCGGAGATCGACGAGATCGACACCGACGTGATGGTCCTCGGCGAGGAGCGCGCGGACGTCGAGATCGTGCAGGCGCTGGCCGGCCGTATCCCCGGCATGCGCGGCGTCTTCGCGGGCCGGCTCCGCAACGCCCACCAGGTCGAGGCGCTGGTCGCGAACCTGATCTCCGTGAACCGCCGCTACAAGGCCCACGCCGGCCTGCGGGTGACGGACGTATAGCGGGCGTACGGGCATGGGGGACATGAGGGACACTGGACGCCGTACGACTTCGTAGACCTCGTACGACCTCGTTCGAACCCTCCCGACAGGAGCCGACCCCCATGCCCCGCCTCGCCCTCTACACCCTGGTCGTCTGCGTCCTCTCCGTCGCCGCGGCCGTCGTCTCCTTCGTCCAGGGCAGCTGGCTGGGGATCGTGTGGGTGCTGCTGGCCGGACTGTCGTCCAACATGACCTGGTACTACGCGCGGCGCGGCCGCAGCGGGTCCTCGGTCAGCGGCTGACGGTGCAGTACTCGTTGACGCCGTCCCAGAAGCGGTACAGGTTCTGACCGCAGTAACGCTGGACGTCGTCGATGCCCAGGGCGCCCAGGATCGAGTAGATCGCGTCGAAGAACGCCGTGTTCACCGAGGGGATCCACAGCACCGCGAACACGGCGAGCAGGCCGAACGGCGCGAACGGCTCGACCTGGCGGCGGATGTTGTACGACAGCCAGGGCTCGATCACGCCGTAGCCGTCCAGGCCCGGGACCGGCAGGAAGTTCAGGATCGCGGCCGTGACCTGGAGCAGCGCGAGGAACGCCAGCGCGTAGCGGAAGGTGTCCGGGACGCCGTCCAGGGTGTGCAGCCAGAACGGCGCGGTGCACAGGACGGCGAACAGCACGTTCGTCAGCGGACCCGCCGCCGAGATCAGACTGTGCTTCCAGCGGCCCTGGATCCTGCCCCGCTCGATGAAGACCGCCCCGCCCGGCAGACCGATCCCGCCCATGATCACGAAGATCACCGGGAGCACGATGCTCAGCAGGGCATGGGTGTACTTCAGCGGGTTGAGGGTCAGATAGCCCTTGGCGCCGATCGAGATGTCGCCGCTGTGCAGGGCGGTGCGGGCGTGCGCGTACTCGTGCAGACACAGGGAGACGATCCACGCGGCCGTCACGAAGAGGAACACGGCCACACCGGGCTCCTCGGCGAACCCGGTCCATGTCGCCCACCCGGTCACCGCCATCACGGCCACGATCCCGACGAAGACGGGGCTGATCCTCCGGTCGCTGCTGCGACGGGAAGCGGCGGTGGTCATGGGGCTCCCTGGACTGGTACGCATGGTGCTGGGACTGCCCGACCGTACCGGGCTCACGGGGAAAACGTCTCGCGATCGGTCATTGGTTCCGGAGAGGGTGGGGGCCTGAGACAGTCATGCCACCGGAGACAATGGACCCCGTGCGCTACCGCATCCTCGGCACCACCCAGGCACTCCGCCCCGACGGCACGCCCGTCGTGCTCGGCGGGGCGCGGCTGCGCGCCCTTTTGACCGTGCTCGCGCTGCGGTCCGGACGGACCGTGCCCGCGGCCGTTCTGGTGGACGAGGTGTGGGACGGCGATCCGCCCGCGGACGCATCCGGCGCGCTGCAGGCACTGGTGGGACGGCTGCGCAGGGCGCTCGGGCCGGACGCGGTGGACTCGGGGGACGGCGGCTACCGGCTGGCCGCGGGCGCCGACGACATCGACCTGCACCGTTTCGAGCGGCTCGCGGGCGAGGGCGTACGCGCGCTCGCCGACGGCGACCCCACGAAGGCGGCCGAGGCCCTCGACGACGCCCTCGCCCTGTGGCACGGGCCGGCCCTCGCGGACCTCCCGGACCGCACCGCCGAGTCGGCCCGCTGGGAGACCCGCCGCCTCGACGTACGGCGCGCGAGGCTCACCGCGGCCCTCGCCCTCGGCCACGCCGAACAGTCCCTGCCCGAGCTCACCGCCCTGTGCGACCTCCACCCCTTGGACGAGCCTCTGCACGTCCTGCGCCTGCGCGCCCTGCGCGACGCGGGCCGCCCCGCCGAGGCCCTCGCCGCGTACGAGTCCGTACGGGAGCTGCTGGCCGACCGCCTCGGCTCCGACCCGGGCCCCGAGCTGCGCGCCCTGCACGGGGAGCTGCTCAGCCCCGCCGACGGTGGCGGCGGGGCGCACGCCCAGGGCCCACGGTCCGGCGCCGCGGGCCGGACCGGGAGCCACCCGCCACCGGCCGGGCGTGGCCGCTCCGTACCCCCGCCCCCCGGCAACCTCCGCGCCCGGCTCACCTCCTTCGTCGGGCGGGCGGCGGACATCGACACGATCCGGGGGGATCTGGCGGCGGCACGCCTCGTGACCTTGCTCGGGCCCGGTGGGGCCGGCAAGACACGGCTGTCGCAGGAGGCCGCTGAGACCATGGCGGACACCGCGCCGGACGGGGTGTGGCTGGCCGAACTCGCGCCGGTCGACGACCCGGAGGCCGTGCCCGAGGCCGTGCTCACCGCCGTCGGAGCCCGCGAGACCGTGCTGCGCGGCGCCGGTGCCGAGGAGATGCGGGCCGCCGCCGACCGGCACGACGACCCCCTCCAGCGGCTCGCCGAGCACTGCGCAAAGCGCCGCATGCTGATCGTCCTGGACAACTGCGAGCACGTCGTGGACGCCGCCGCGCGTCTCGTCGAGGCGTTGCTGGAGCGGTGCCCGGGACTGACGGTGCTGGCCACCAGCCGTGAACCCCTCGGCGTACCGGGGGAGTTGCTGCGTCCCGTGGAGCCGCTGCCGGAGCCGTTCGCGCTGCGGCTGCTGGCCGACCGGGGGGCCGCCGCCCGCCCGGGTTTCCGGGTCGAGGACGACCCCGCGGCCACCGCCGAGATCTGCCGCCGCCTCGACGGGCTGCCGCTCGCCATCGAACTCGCCGCGGCCCGGCTGCGGATGCTCACCCCGCGTCAGATCGCCGACCGGCTCGACGACCGGTTCCGCCTGCTGACCTCCGGCAGCCGTACCGTCCTGCCGCGCCAGCAGACCCTGCGCGCCGTCGTCGACTGGTCCTGGGACCTCCTCGACGAGGACGAGCGGGACGTGCTGCGGCGGCTGTCCGTCTTCGCGGGCGGCTGCGACCTCGCCGCCGCCGAGGCCGTCTGCGGACCGGCCGCCCTGGAAGCGCTCGGCTCGCTCGTCGACAAGTCCCTCGTCGTGGCCGCCCCTTCGGGGGACGGCGAGATGCGCTACCGGCTCCTGGAGACCGTCGGCGAGTACGCGGGCGAGCGCCTCGACGAGTCGGGGCAGCGCCCCGCCGCCGAGCGCGCCCACCTCACGCACTACCGCGAACTGGCCCGCACCACCGACCCCCAGCTGCGCGGCAGGGGCCAGCGCGCCGCCATCGAACGGCTGGAGACCGAGTCGGAGAACATCCGCGCCGCCCTCCAGCACGCCGTCGCCGCCCGCGACGAGCAGGAGGCGCTCTGCCTGGTCCTCTCCCTGGCCTGGTACTGGCAGATGCGCGATCTGCGGCTGATGGCCCGCCACTGGTCCCGCGAGGTCATGGCCCTCGGCCCGGACCCCTTCGACGGGCCCGTACGGCCGGCCGCCCCGTTGGTGGAGAGCTGCACCGACGCCCCGCCGCCGATGCGCCCCGAGGTCCTCGAGGAGGCCCGCCGCGGTGCCCACCTGGTCCATCTCTCCTGCATGGACATGGACATGGCGTCCTGGGACACCCCGCAGGCCAAGCGGAAGCTGCGCGTCATCAGCGAGACCTACCGCCCGGGCCAGCCGCAGACCTGCCGCAGCCCCGGCAACCTCTGGTTCTACGCCCTGATCCTGACCAGCGACATGGAGCGGATGCGCGCCGTCATCGACGCGACCGTCCAGACCTGCCGCGAACTCGGCTACGGGTGGGAACTCGCCGTCTCCCTCCAGATGCGCGCCAACATCCTCGCCAACCGGGCCACCTGGGCGGGCGACGCGACCCGGGACGCCGACGAGGCACTGGAACTCTTCACCCGGCTCGGGGACGCCTGGGGCGCCGCCGAGGCCCTCTCCGCACGTGGTGAGGCCCACGAGCGCCGGGGCGAGTTCGCGCTCGCCGCCGCGGACTACACGGAGGCCATGACCCACGCCGAAGGGCTCGGCGCGCACGCCCAGACGGCTGTCCTGAACACCCGGCTCGGCACCGTGCTCATCGAGTCCGGCGACACCGAACGCGGTGAACGGTTGCTCCGGGAGGTCCTGGAGCGCGGCGAGGGGGCCTACAACGAGGCCATGCCCGCCTCCCGGCTGTTCCTGTCGATGTGGCTGGGCCGCAGCGGCCGGGTCGCCGAGGCGCGCGAACAGATGCGGTTGCTGCGCGCGAACTTCGAAGCGGTCACCTTCGTGGTCTTCGACGGCTTCGTGGTGGGCATCGAGGCCTGGCTGGACGCGATCGAGGGCCTGCACGAGTCCGCCCTGGAGAAGGTGCGGCAGGCGCTGGCGCGGGCGGGCGACCCGTTGTCGCAGATCCTCGCCCCGCACATGTCCTCCGCGCATCTGACCACCGCCGCCATCGCCCTCACCGGCCTGGACGGCGGCCGCCGTGTGCGCGACGCGGCCGTGCTGCTCGGGGCCGCCGACCACCTGCTGCCGCCCGGGCACTTCGTGGGCCCGATGGAGGACGAGGTGCGCGCGCAGGCGGAGGCCGACGTACGGGCCGTGCTGGACGACGCGACGTACGAGGCCGCGTACGCCGAGGGCGGCGGGCTCTCCCTGGAGGAGGCCGCCGCCCTCGTATGACGCGGACCGGGGGTTTCCGTGTCCTGTGGACGAACGTCAGCTCTTGGTGCGGAACTTGTGGATCGCGATCGGCGCCATGACCAAGGTGAGTCCCGCCGTCCAGGCGAGGGTCACCCACAGGTTGTGCGTGACCGGTCCGCCCACCATCAGGGCGCGTGTGGTGTCCGCGAGCGCGGACAGCGGGTTGTAGTCGGTGAAGGCCTGCAGCCAGCCGGGCATGGTTCCGGTCGGCGAGTAGATGGACGAGCCGAACTGCAGGGGCATCAGCACCAGGAAGCCCATCGCCTGCACGGACTGCGCGTTCTTCATCGTCACCCCGAGGACCAGGAAGATCCACATCAGGGACGAGGCGAAGAGGACGGAGAGCCCCACGGAGGCGAACAGACCCGGCCAGTTCGTGATGTCGAAGCCGACCAGCACGCCGACGATCATGAGGACCGTCGTCGCGACGAGCATCCGCATCAGCTCCACCACGATCTTGGCGAAGAGCACCGAGCCCTGGCCGATCGGCAGGGTGCGGAAGCGGTCCATCACTCCCTTCTGGAAGTCCTCGTTGAAGCCGGTGCCGACGGCCGTCGCGATGTTCATGGCCGTCATGGCCATCAGACCGGGCACCACGTACTGGACGTACGCGTCCTGTCCGCCGCCCAGCGACTGCCCGATGGAGCCGCCGAAGACGTACACGAACAGCAGGGTGAAGATGACCGGCATCAGGACGGCGTCGAACATCGACTCCGGGTCCTGGCGGATCCACAGCAGGTTGCGGCGGACGAGGGCGCCGATGTGGCGCGCGTGCGCGCGGGGCGAGATACGGGGGTCGCCCTTCGCGGCGAGGGGGGCTTCGACAACGGCGGTACTCATGCGGAGACCTCCTCGTAGACACGGGCGGGGGTCTCGTCCTGTGGGGCACTGGCCTTGTGGCCGGTGAGGGACAGGAACACCTCGTCCAGACTGGGCAGTTCGGTGGAGATGGAGCCGATCGTGATGCCGCGCGCGGTGACCGCGCCGACCACGGCGGTGAGCTGTTCGTCGCTGAGGATCGGCACCAGCACGGTGCCGGTCTCGGTGTCCACGACCGAGGCGGCGAGACCGGTGAGGCCCAGCTCGTCGAAGAGCGAGGCCAGCGGGCGCAGCTCCAGCGGGTCCACCGGGCGGATGCGCAGCGTACGGCCGCCGACCCGGGCCTTCAGCTCGTCGATCCGGCCGCTGGCGACGATCTTGCCGCGGTCGATGACCGTGAGCTCGGAGGCCAGCTGCTCGGCCTCCTCCATGTACTGGGTGGTGAGCAGCACGGTGGCGCCGTCCGCGACCATCCGCTTGACCTCCTTCCACACCTCGTTGCGGGTGCGCGGGTCGAGCCCGGTGGTCGGTTCGTCCAGGTAGAGGACGGACGGGTGGCCGATCATGGAGGCGGCGAGGTCGAGACGGCGGCGCATACCGCCGGAGTACGTCGATGTCGGGCGCTTGGCCGCCTCGGTGAGCGAGAAGCGCTCAAGGAGCTCGTCGGCGCGCCGGCGGGCGTCCTTGCGGGGCAGGTCGAGCAGCCGCCCGATCATGTACAGGTTCTCCCAGCCGGGGAGCTTCTCGTCGACCGAGGCGTACTGACCGGTCAGGCCTATCACTCGGCGCAGCTGGCGGGGCTGGGTGAGCACGTCGTAGCCGGCGACGGTGGCCCGGCCGGCGTCGGGGGTGATGAGGGTGGACAGGATACGGACGAGGGTGGTCTTGCCGGCACCGTTGGGACCGAGCACCCCGAGGACGGTTCCCTCGCGGACGTCCAGGTCCACGCCGTCCAGTGCCTTGGTCTCGCCGTAGTGCTTGACCAGCCCCCGCACGGAGACGGCGCTGCGGGCGCCGCTGTCGGGGTTCTTGTCGATTCGCGTCATGCCCATCAAGGTGCCAGCCCCCACCGACAAACCACCTACAGCTCACCTACAGCGCCGGACGCTCACCGATATATCGCCGACAGACGTTCGCGCGTATCACTGCGGTGCGTGGGCTTCGCGCACGGCGACAGCCCGCCGATGGGGGAATTCGGCGGGCTGTCTTTGGTGCCGCAGTGGCTCAGTGGGCCTCAGTCGCTCAGTGGACCGAGTGCTCCTCGAGAGGGAACGTTCCGCCGACGACGTCGTCCGCGAACGCGCGCGCCGCGTTGCCCATGACCTCGCGCAGATCGGCGTACTTCTTCACGAACTTCGGCATCTTGCCGCCGGTGAGGCCGAGCATGTCGGTCCACACCAGGACCTGCGCGTCGGTCTCCGGACCCGCGCCGATGCCGACGGTCGGGATGTGCAGGGTGCGGGTGACCTCGGCGGCGAGCTCCGCCGGGACCAGCTCCAGGACGACCGCGAACGCGCCCGCGTCCTGGACCGCCTTGGCGTCGCGCAGCAGCTGCTGGGCAGCCTCCTCGCCGCGGCCCTGGACGCGGTAGCCCATGGAGTTCACGGACTGCGGGGTCAGGCCGATGTGCGCCATCACGGGGATGCCGGACTCCACGAGCAGCTCGATCTGGCGGTGCGAGCGCTCGCCGCCCTCCAGCTTCACCGCGCCGACCCCGGCCTCCTTGACCAGCCGGGTGGCGGAGCGCAGCGCCTGGACGGGGCCCTCCTGGTACGACCCGAAGGGCAGGTCGCCGACGATCAGGGCGCGGCTGGTGCCGCGTACGACCGCGGCGGAGAGCATGGTCATCTCGTCGAGGGTGACGGGGACGGTCGTCTCGTACCCCAGGTGGCAGTTGCCCGCCGAGTCACCGACGAGCATGACCGGGATGCCGGCCTCGTCGAAGACGGACGCGGTCATCGCGTCGTAGGCGGTGAGCATCGGCCACTTCTCGCCGCGCTCCTTGGCTGTGGTGATGTCGCGGACCGTGATGCGGCGGGTGCTCTTGCCTCCGTACAGCGCCTTGCTGCTGTCGGTGGTCGCCCGCGCACCCTCCGCGGACTGCTTCGGGGCAGCCGAAAGCTGCGTCATCGCAACGGCTCCTTCTGTCATCTCGAGGCGCCCTGACGGCGTCCCCGGATCCCCTACATGGTGGCACCTCGTGCCACCGCGTGCCAGACCGGGGCGAGCGGCGTGCGTCTCCCGTCCGCCGGTGCTCCACCGGTGCTCCGCGGGGACACGGGCGGTCGGAGGCCATCTCTTCGTAAGGTCTCTGTAAAGTATTTTCGATACGAGACGGTCCCGTATCGGAAATCGATAGGCTCCGCCCCATGACAACTCCCGCAGCTCACGTCGAACGGCGCGTGCCCGAAGAGGTCCATCGGCGCCGCTGGGCCATTCTCGGCGTGCTCATGCTCAGCCTGTTGATAGTGGTGCTGGACAACTCCATCCTCAACGTCGCGATCAAGACGATCTCGACGCCGGCGCCCACCGGACTCGGTGCCACCCAGAGCGAGCTGGAGTGGGCCATCAACGCCTACACGCTCGTCTTCGCGGGGCTGCTCTTCACCGCGGGCCTCTTCGGCGACCGGTTCGGCCGCAAGAAGGTCCTGCTCGCCGGACTCGCCGTCTTCGGCACCGGGTCGGCGCTGGCCGCGGAGGCAGGCTCGCCCGTCCAGCTCATCGTCTTCCGCGCGGTGATGGGCTTCGGCGCCGCCTTCGTGATGCCCGCCACCCTCGCCGTCCTCATGAACGTCTTCGAGCGCGAGGAGCAGCCCAAGGCCATCGGCATCTGGGCCGGCGGCGTCGGCATCGCCATCGCCATCGGCCCGATCACCGGCGGCGTGCTCCTCGCCCACTTCTGGTGGGGCTCGGTCTTCCTCATCAACGTGCCGATCGTGCTGCTGGCGCTCGGCCTGATGTTCTGGCTGGTCCCGGACTCCCGCGACCCGAACCCCGGCCGCATCGACCTCGTCGGCGTGGTCCTCTCGGTCATAGGGCTCGTCCTGCTCGTCTACGGCATCATCAAGGGCGGCCAGCTGGCCTCCTTCACCGACGCGGCGGTCCTCGCGACCATCGGCGCCGGAATCGCCGTCCTCGCCTGCTTCGTCATCTACGAGAAGCGCAGCGACCATCCGTCCATCGACATCACCTACTTCAAGAACAAGGTCTTCTCGGCCGCCATCGCCGCCATCGCGCTCGTCTTCTTCGCGATGATGGGCGTGACCTTCTTCTCCGTCTTCTACACCCAGAGCGTGCGGGGCTACTCGCCGCTGAAGACCGGTGTGCTGCTGCTGCCGCTCGCCGCGGCCCAGCTCTTCTTCGCACCGCGCGCCCGCCTCGTCGTCGACCGCTTCGGCAACCGGGCCACCTGCACGGCGGGCCTGCTGCTGCTCGGCGCGATGCTCGGCGCCTTCGCGACCCTGGACGCGGACACGCCGATCTGGCTCCTCGAGGTCATCTTCTTCCTCATGGGCGCCGGCATGGCGCACATCATGACCCCGACCAGCGTCGTCATCATGCAGGCCCTGCCGCGCGAGAAGGCGGGCTCCGCCTCCGCCCTGAGCAACGTCTTCCGTCAGGTCGGCGGCGCCCTCGGCATCGCGGTCCTCGGCTCGGTCCTGTCCTCGGCCTACCGCAACGGCATCGAGGACAAGCTCACCGTCCTCCCGGCCGGCCTGCGGCACACCGCGGGCGAGTCCATCGAGGCCACGCTCGGCGTCGCCGCCAAGCTCGGCCCCCGGGGCGACGCCCTCGTCACCCCGGCCAACGACGCCTTCCTGCACGCCATGCACGTCACCGCCCTGTGCGGTGCGGGTATCGCGCTGGTCGGCGCCGTGATCGTGGCCCTGTTCCTGCCGGGCCGCAGTTCGACCCCGGAACAGGGCAAGGAGGAGACGGAGTTGGTGGCCGCCGAGCACTGACAGGGCGCGGCAGGGAGAATTGCGCCAGCACCACCAAGGAAGGGAGCGACACATGAGCCTCGCGGACAGCCGAACCAGGCAGGAGGGTGCCCCCCGGGGGCGCCCCCGCAGCGAGGCCGTGGAGCGCTCCATCATCGAGGGCGCGATAAAACTCCTGGAGGACGGCGTCCCCCTCGGGGAGATCTCCATCGAGCGCCTGGCCCGGACCGCGGGCGTCGGCAAGGCGACCATCTACCGCCGTTGGAGCGGCAAGGAGGAACTCTTCGTCGACGTCATGCGCGCCACCGAGCCTCCGGACGCCGAACTCCCGGGCACCTCGATGCGCGACGACCTGATAGCCCTTCTGGAGCCGCTGCGCCAGCGGGGCCTGGCCAGCCGCTCCTCGGCGCTCCTGCACAACGTCTACGCCCAGATCAAGTCCAGCCCCAAGATCTGGGCCGCGTACCAGGCGATCGTCATCGAACCGCGGCGCCTGACCACCTTCGAGGTCCTGCGCCGCGGACAGCGGGACGGTGAACTCCGCGACGACGTGGACATCGAGGTCATCAACGACCTCTTCGTCGGACCCATGCTGGTCCGCGCCGTCATGCGCCCGGACGCCGAACTCCCCGAGAACCTGGCCGAACAGATCGTCGACACGGTACTCGCGGGACTGCGCCCCGCCGGAACCTAGGGCCTGTCCGGCGGACCGTGCCACAGACCTGGTTCACCCGCTCGGCGGGCGGCGCGAATGTGCGCGTTTCGTCACAGAGGCCGCACTCCGACCCCGTATTCGGAACCCCGGACACCGAGTTGTTCGTCCTCGTGCCCGTACGGCCGTCCCGGTACGGCGAGAACGACGCCGATCATCCCCTAGGGTCGTAGCCGAGGGGCTGACGGTGTGCACGGCAGGTTGTGAGGCGACGGTATGGCGCAGGCGTACATGACGGAGACAGGCAGCGACGGCTCAGGGCCCGAGCGCCGAGGTCCCCGGCTTCGGCGTCTGCTCGACAAGTTCCGGCGCCGGCTGGCCGCCTGGCGGGGCGACCGCGGCATCTGGCGCCGCGGACTGATCCTCGCCGCGCTCGCCCTGATCCTCGCCCTGGTGATGCTGCTGCACGCGCGGATCCCCAACAGGATCGGCAACCTGGGCAGTCTCACCGAGACGTTCCTGCCGTGGTTCGGCATCCTCATCCCCGTCCTGCTGGTCCTCGGCTTCGTACGGAAGTCCGCGACCGCCCTGATCGCCGTCCTGTTGCCCGCGATCGTCTGGCTGAACCTGTTCGGCGGACTGCTCATCGACCGGACCGGTGCCGGCGGCGACCTGACCGTCGCCACGCACAACGTCAACGCGGAGAACCCGGACCCCGCCGGCACCGCCCGTGACGTGGCCGCGTCCGGCGCCGACGTGGTGGCCCTGGAGGAGTTGAAGGCCGGGGCGGTCCCCACGTACGAGAAGGCGCTCGCCCCGACGTACAGGTACCACTCCGTGCAGGGCACCGTCGGGCTGTGGAGCAAGTACCCGCTGACCGGCATCAAGCCCGTCGACATCAAGCTGGGCTGGACCCGCGCGATGCGCGCCACGGTGACGACCCCGAACGGCCAGGTCGCGGTGTACGTCGCCCATCTGCCCTCGGTCCGGGTGAAGATGAAGGCCGGGTTCACCGCCCGCCAGCGCGACCGGAGCGCCGACGCGCTCGGCGAGGCGATCGCCGACGAGCCGCTGAAGAGGGTCGTCCTGCTCGGCGACCTCAACGGCACGATGAACGACCGCGCGCTGAACGCCGTCACCTCGCAGATGCGCTCCACCCAGGGCGCGGCGGGCAGCGGCTTCGGGTTCAGCTGGCCGGCGTCGTTCCCGATGGCCCGGATCGACCAGATCATGGTCAGGGACATCGAGCCGGTCACCTCGTGGACCCTGCCCGAGACCAGCAGCGACCACCTTCCGATCGCCGCCCGCGTCAAGGTCACGGCAACCGGGTCTTAACCTCCTGGAATACTGGGCCTGCGAGACTTTGTTCCACAGGTGAACTTATGGAGCCCGTGCACACCGGTGTGCACGGGCGCGTCCGTGCGTGTGTGTGCTCCCGGCCACGGTGGTGCACGCCCACGAAGCCGGGCTCGTCCCCGCCCGTCCGGTTCTCCCTTTTGCACTCCGCTCTTCTGAAAGGCCCCTCATGCCACTGGCCCTGCTCGCCCTAGCCGTGGGCGCCTTCGGCATCGGTACCACCGAGTTCGTGATGATGGGCCTGCTGCCCGACGTCGCGGACGACCTCCACATATCCATCCCGAGCGCCGGACACCTCGTCTCGGCCTACGCCCTCGGCGTGGTGATCGGCGCCCCGCTGCTCGCCGCGGCCACCGCCCGGATGTCCCGCCGCAAGGTCCTCATCGCCCTGATGGGGCTCTTCGTGGCCGGCAACGCGCTCTCCGCCTTCGCCCCCGACTACCACTGGCTGCTCGCCGCCCGCTTCGTCAGCGGCCTGCCGCACGGCGCGTTCTTCGGCGTCGGCGCCGTCGTCGCCACCAACCTCGTCGCCCCCGAGCGCAAGGCACGCTCCGTCTCGCTGATGTTCCTCGGCCTGACCGTCGCGAACATCGCGGGCGTCCCCGTCGCCACCTTCATCGGCCAGCACTTCGGCTGGCGGGCGACCTTCCTCGGCGTGAGCGCGATCGGCCTGGCGGCGATAGCCTCGCTCGCGTCGCTCATCCCGCGCGACCACACGCACGCCCCCACGGGCGGCCTGCGCGGCGAACTGGCCGCCCTGCGTTCGCTCCCCGTCTGGCTGGCCCTCGGTACGACGGTCGCGGGCTTCGGCGCCCTGTTCTCCGCGTACAGCTACATCACGCCGATGCTCACGGACTCCGCCGGGTACGCCGACTCCAGCGTCACGCTGCTGCTGGCGCTGTTCGGCGTCGGCGCGACGGCCGGCAACCTCGTGGGCGGCCGCCTCGCGGACCACTCCCTGCGCGGCACCCTCTTCGGCGGACTCGCCTCGCTGGTCACGGTCCTCGCCCTCTTCCCCGTCCTCATGAGCGCCCAGTGGAGTGCGGCCGTCGCCGTCACCCTCCTCGGTACGGCCGCCTTCATCACCGGCTCGCCGCTCCAGCTGATGGTCATGGAGAAGGCCTCCGCGGCGCCGTCCCTGGCGTCCTCCGCCAACCAGGCCGCGTTCAACCTCGCGAACGCCGGCGGTGCGTGGATCGGCGGCGTCGCGCTGGCCGCCGGCTTCGGTGCGACGTCACCGGCGCTGGCGGGAGCGCTGCTCGCGGTCCTCGGCCTCGCGGTCGCCGCGACGGCGTACGCCGTGGACCACCGCCGCGCCGAGGTCCTCGCACCCACGCCGGGCCGCCTGGTGGCGACCCACGTCCCCCCGCACCCGGAACACGCCCATCACTGACGCAAGGACCCGCGCCCAAGGGGCGCGGGGAACTGCGCGCCCAGCCCCCACAGTCCCGCAGGCAAGGAACTCACCCGGGGGTCTGGGGGGCGGAGCCCCCGGTTACGGGACGGGACGGGTAGGGGCGGCGGGGGCGAAAGAACTCACCCCCGCCCCCCACGGCGTCACGCGTGCTCGCGCCACCGATTCGTGATGGGAAGCCGCCGGTCCTTGCCGAACCCCTTGGCGGAGATCTTGGTGCCCGGCGGATACTGCCGGCGCTTGTACTCCGCCGTGTCCACCATCCGCAGCGTCTTCACCACCAGCTCCCGGTCGAACCCCGCCGCGACAATCCCGTCCGCGCCCTCGTCCCGGTCCACATACCGCTCGAGGATCGCGTCCAGCACGGGATAGTCGGGGAGGGAGTCCGTGTCGACCTGGTCGGGACGGAGCTCCGCGCTCGGCGGCTTGGTGATCGAGTTCTCGGGGATCGGCGGGGTCTGCCCCCGCTCGGCCGCCGCCCGGTTGCGCCACTCCGCCAGCCGGAAGATCGACGTCTTGTACACGTCCTTGATGGGCCCGTACGCCCCCACGGAGTCGCCGTACAGCGTCGAATACCCCACCGCCAGCTCGGACTTGTTCCCCGGCGCCAGCACGATGTGCCCCTCCTGGTTGGAGATGGCCATCAGCATGGTGCCCCGCAGGCGCGACTGGAGGTTCTCCTCGGCCAGCCCGGTCAGCCCCAGCGACGACATATACGCGTCGAACATCGGCTCGATCGCCACGGTCCGGAAGTTGAGCCCGGTCCGCCGCGCGAGCTCCGCCGCGTCCCCCTTGGAGTGGTCGGACGAGTACTTCGACGGCATCGAGACCCCGTACACGTTCTGCGCGCCGAGCGCGTCGCACGCGATCGCCGCGACGAGCGCCGAGTCGATGCCACCGGAGAGTCCGATCAGTACGGACCGGAACCCGTTCTTCGCGACGTACGCCCGCAGCCCGACGACCAGCGCCGAGTAGACCTCCTCGTCGGCGTCGAGCCGCTCCGCGTACCCGCCGGCGACCTCCGCCTCGTACGCGGGCAGCGGCTCCTGCGAGAGCACCAGCCGCTCGATGCGCAGCCCGTCGTCCACCACACCCGTCACCGGCTCGGCGGCGCCCGCCGGCAGCTCCAGGTCCAGTACGACGCACCCCTCCGCGAACTGCGGCGCCCGCGCGACGACCTCCCCGTCCCGGTCGACCACGATGGAGTCGCCGTCGAAGACCAGCTCGTCCTGCCCGCCGATCATGGCGAGGTAGGCGGTGGTGCAGCCGGCCTCCTGGGCCCGCTTGCGCACCAGTTCGAGGCGGGTGTCGTCCTTGTCGCGCTCGTAGGGGGAGGCGTTGATGGAGAGCAGCAGCCCGGCCCCGGCGGACCGGGCGGCCGGTACGCGCCCGCCGTCCTGCCAGAGGTCCTCGCAGATGGCGAGGGCCACGTCGATCCCGTGCACCCGCACGACCGGCATGGTGTCGCCGGGCACGAAGTAGCGGAACTCGTCGAACACGCCGTAGTTCGGGAGGTGGTGCTTGGCGAAGGTCAGCGCCACCCGGCCCCCGTGGAGCACGGCGGCGGCGTTCTGCGGGGCGCCGGCCGGCTGCCCGTACTTCGGCTGGGCGGTCTCGGACCGGTCGAGGTAGCCGACGATCACCGGCAGCTCCCCGAAGCCCTCGTCGGCCAGCCGCGCGGCCAGCGCGCGCAGCGCCGTGCGGGAGGCCTCGACGAAGGACGACCGCAGGGCCAGGTCCTCGACGGGATACCCGGTCAGCACCATCTCGGGGAACGCCACCAGATGCGCTCCCTGCTCGGCGGAGTGCCGGGTCCAACGGACGATCGCCTCGGCGTTGGCGGCGAGATCGCCGACCGTCGAGTCGATCTGATTCAGGGCGAGGCGTAGTTGAGGCACGGGCCCAGTGTAATCGTCAGAGCGACACAATGGGGTGTGGGGCGCCCCACGTGGAGACGCCCCGGCCCCTCAGGCCTCCAGGTCCTCAGCTCCGGTAGCCGAGGATGGTCATCATCCCCGCCTCCGAGTGGTAGACGTTGTGGCAGTGGATCATCCACAGCCCCGGGTTGTCGGCGTCGAAGTCGACCGTCAGCGTCCCGTTCGGCAGCACGATCGCGGTGTCCTTGCGCGCTCCGCCCGTGCCACCGGCCCCGCCGGCCAGGGCGAAGGTGTGCCCGTGCAGATGCACCGGGTGCCACATGCTCGTGGAGTTGGCGAACACCAGTCGCACCCGCTCCCCGGACCGCACGGGATGCCGCTGATCCGCGCGGTACGGCTTCTTGTCGAAGGCCCAGTCGTACTTCTCCATACCGCCCGTGAGCTGCAACTTCACCGTGCGGTCCGGCTCCTTTCGCGACAGCGCCACGGACTCGTCCGCCGTCAGTTTCTCGGCCGTCAGCAGCCGTCCGTCGAGCTCCTTCGGCCGTACGGAGGCGGCGGGCGCCGTCCCCGCGCCCGTACGCAGCAGTGCCCGCGTGGACGCCTTCTTGCCCTCGGCCAGCGCGGTCAGCGGGAAGACCCCGTCCTCGGCGGTGACCAGGACGTCGTAGCGCTCGCCCATGCCGAGCAGCAGCGCGTCCGTCGTCGCGTGCCGTACCGGGAAGCCGTCCGTGTGCGTCACCGTCATCTCGTGCCCACCGAGGGCGACCCGGAAGGCGGTGTCCCCGGCCGCGTTGATGATGCGGATGCGGATACGGTCACCGGGGCGGGCGCCGAAGGTGGAAGGGGCCTGCGCCGTACGCCCGTTGACCAGGTAGTGCGGGTACGCGACATCCCCCGCGTCGCCGCCCAGCAGCTCACTCTCGGCACCCATGAGCATGTGCGACCCGCTCATGTCCATGCCCATGTCCATGCCCTCGTGCATGCCGCCGCTGAGCTCCTTGAGCACGGCGTCCGGCGTGGAACCGTCCACCCCGTCGACCCAGTCGTCGAGGACGACCACCCACTCCTTGTCGTACGAGAGCGGCTCCTTGGGGTCCTCGACGATCAGCGGGGCGTACAGTCCGCGGTCCTGCTGGGTGCCCGAGTGGGGATGGAACCAGTACGTCCCCGGGTCCGGCACCGTGAAGCGGTACGCGAACTCCGCGCCCGGCCTGACCGCCCGCTGGGTGACGTCCGGCACGCCGTCCATGTCGTTGCGCAGGGCGATGCCGTGCCAGTGCAGGGACGTGGACTGGGGGAGGTGGTTGGCGAGGGTGAGGTCCAGCGTGTCGCCCGCGGTCACGCGGACCTCCTTGCCGGGCAGCTCGCCGCCGTACGCCCAGGACCTGACCGTACGGCCGCCGAGGTCGAGGGAGGTCGCGGCGGCGGTGAGGCGCACCTTGCGGACCGGGCCCGAGCCCCGCTTCCTCTCGGCGGCGGCGACCTCCGGGCCCGCCGGATCGACGTACCCCTTCGGTACGCTCCCGCTTCCCTCGTTCCCCTCGTTTCCTTCGTGGCCCGAATGTCCCGAACCCGGGCCGGAGTCCGAGCCCGAGCAGGCGGACAGAACTCCCGTGCCGACGGCCGTCCCGGCGACGGCGATCGACGCACCGAGAACGGTGCGGCGCGTGTGTATGCGCATGACTGAGTAACACCTCGTCGTGGTGATGTCGTGATGATGCGGCGTGCTGATGGGCGCGTCCGCCGCTTCCGGTACGAAGCGGCCGATGCGCCGGCCTAGATGCGCAGCACCGACAGACGGGCGAGGAGGGTTCGGGGTGGGGGAGCGTTCGGCCACAGGGCGTGCGGCAAGCGGATGCGCGCGGGTGGGCGGAGGAGGTCGGCCCCTGGGCGGCCCGGGGCCACCGCGAGCAGCAGTACGAGGGTGAGGCCCCCGAGCACGGCCAGACAGACGGAGAGCGGGTCCATGCCGCTCATGGGCGGCATCTTGGGTTCAGGGGCGGCGGACGGGGCCGACATGGCGGACGGGGCCGGCATGGCGTACGCGGAATGGTCGGAGCCGTTGTCCGCGCTCGTGCCCGCGCCGGTTCTCATGGCGGCGCTCATGCCCGTGCCCGTGCCGTGTCCGGAGGGGTGACCCAGCGTGTGCATGGTGACGATCCCGAAGAGCAGCGCGGCGAGCAGCGTCAGCTGTCCCCACCGTGCCCGGCTCCTCGTCGTCATGCTCGGCAGCTTACCCCCACCGGGTATCCGTACCACGCAGCCGCATGCCCGGAGACGGCGACGCCCGCCCCTCGACGAGGGGCGGGCGCAGTGGTGACGGGGGACCGTCAGTGACCGTGGTTCGAGCGGAACGACTCGATGTAGCCGGAGGTGGGCGTGCCCACACCGGTGACGTCGTCGTAGCCGCGCACGGCCTTCAGGGAGCTGTCCTTGCCGAGGCTGCGGACGGAGGTGAGCAGACCGGCCGACGCGTCGAAGGAGTTGGCGAAGTCCACGCGCGCCACGGCGAGTTCGGAGCCCGTGGGGGTGTCCGTCACGTCGTGGTACGCCTTGGAACCGTACTTCGCGTAGATCGACGGGTTGGCGAAACCGATCGCCTTGCCGCCACGCGCCTCCTGGGCCAGGGCCTGGACGGCCGCGATCACCGGCGCGGCGAGCGAGGTGCCGCCGATCCGGTACTCGCTGTACTGCTGGGACCCGTCCGGGAAGGTCTGCGTCTGGCCGACCTTGAAACCGGTGTTGGGGTCGGCGACCGCCGCGATGTCCGGCACGGTGCGCATGGCCGTGGTGCCGTTGGCCGTGGCGAGCGCGCCGGGCACGACACCCTTCTGGTAGAAGGGCTGCGCCACGGTCTTGCTGGTGCCGCCGCCCGCGCCCGAGGTGAACGCGCCCGGGAAGCCGGTCCAGCTCTTGCCGTCGGCCGCGAGCGAGGCCTTCTCGGTGCCCCAGCCGGTCTCGAACTGGTACTTGTCACCCTTGCCGACCGCCAGCGAGGTACCGCCGACCGCCGTCACCCACGCCGAGTTGGCCGGGGTGTCGACCTGCTTCGTACCGGTGTTGGCGACCTCGTCACCGTTGTCACCGGAGGAGAAGTAGAAGCCGATGCCCTCGACCGCGCCGAACTGGAAGGTCTGGTCGTAGGCGGCCGCGAGGTCCGGCGTCTGGTTGGCCTCGATGTCGCCCCACGAGTTGGAGACGATGTCGGCCAGGTGGTTGTCGACGATCTTGTTCAGCGAGTCGAGCAGATCGTTGTCGAAGCAGGACGCGGCACCGACGTACGTGATGCTCGCGTCCGGCGCGACGGCGTGCACGGCCTCGACGTCGAGGGTCTCCTCGCCGTACCAGCCGGCCGCCCCGCACGCCTCGGTCTGCGTGTAGGTGCCGGGCAGCACCTGACGCAGCTGGCTGCTGCTGTACGCCGCGTCACCGTGCTTCTTGGCGTACGTGGCCGCGTCGAACGCGATGGTCGGCGAGGCGTACGCGTCGGTGATGGCGACCCGCACCCCCTTGCCGGTGCGCTTGCCCGCGCCGTAGGCGGCGCGCAGCTGCTTGCCCGTGTAGCCCTGGATCGCGTACGGGATCTTCTTGCCGTACGCGTTCGGCAGCGTGCTCGCGGTGTTCGAGCCGTAGTACGAGGAGAACGGCCCGGAGTTCTTGAACACCGCGTCCGGGGGCGGCAGCGTGTCGTCGTGCGTCGCCTTGTGCGGGGCGTTGTCCAGGCCGGTGACGGTCAGGACGGCGCCGTTCAGGGCGGCCGGCGCGGAGGCCGTCTTCGACGGCGCCCGGTAGGTCTTCTTGCCCTTGGTGTAGTTGTGCAGCTGGGTGCCGAACGCCTTCTCGGCGGCGGCCACGTCACCGGTGACGGAGACGTAGTGCTGCGTGGTGCCGGTGACCTTCAGACCGGCCGACTTCAGCCACGAGGTCACCGCGGCGACCTGCGCCTTGGTGGCGCCGAAGCGGGCCTGCGTCTGCTTGGCGCTGAGGTACTTGCCGTACGAGGCCGAGTTCGGGTCGGACACGGCCTTGGCGTACGCGGCCAGACCGGCGGCGTTCCGGCCGGCCAGGTAGACCCGGGCGGAGACCTGGGAACTGTCGGACGCGGCTCCCTTGTCCGCCTTCGCCGTGGCCCACGCGGGCTTGGTGCCCGTGAGGGTGTCCCGGCTGGGGCCGTCCGCGGCGTTGGCCGTGGGTATACCGAGCGCCAGCGCACCGGCGAGCAGCGGCAGTGTCGCTGCCATGCTCACCCCGGCGCGCACGATGGCGCGATTGGATCTCATAAAACCCCCTGCGATGCGGTTCGTCGCATGTCCGGTCGTTCGTGATGTGCGAGACCGTGTGCCGGAATTGAGGGCACAGGGACTGGATCACGCTGGGGGTCACTCTGGCGATGATCCGTTCATGCCAGGGGAATGAGAAAGCCAAGGAAACACCAAGTGGCTGTGATTGAAGGGCATTTGGGGCGGTATGGCGGCACCCTCGCCCTCGATGTAGGGATATCCCTCGTTATCTTGTAAAGGGGTTCCCCACATTCGTCGGCGTATTGCGACATCGGCGGGTTCGTGGTTGGTCCCGGCGCTGGTGGGCGCATCCCGGCTCGGAGCGTGCGGGGGCTTTGAAGCGGCTGGATTCATACGACACGAAGGGTTCCGCCGGTGCGGCCATGCGAAGGCCCCAGGCGTCGACCGCGCCACGAAGGCCGAGTCGACGCCTGGCGAGGACGGCATCGGCGGCCGACCACCGATCCGCCGCGTGAACAACCCTGCGGGTCAATATTCCTGGGGTCTGTCCGGCGTGGGGTCCGTCCGGCATGGTCCGCCGGGCAGGTCCTAGTCGCGGGCCTTGGCGCCCCGCTCCTTGAGCATGTCCGCCATCAGCTGGATCTCCGACTGCTGCGCGTCGACCATGCCCTGCGCGAGCTTCTTCTCCACGCCGACCGTGCACTTCGCGACGCAGCCCTCGGCCATGTGGATGCCGCCCTTGTGGTGGTCGGTCATCAACTGCAGGTAGAAGACCTCCGCCTGCTTGCCGCTCAGCGTGTTCAGCTTCTTCATCTCGGTGTTGGTCGCCATGCCGGGCATCAGCGCGCCGTCCTTGCCGGACGCCATGTCGCCCATGCCCATCCAGGTCATGGGCGCGTCCGCCGACACCTTCGGCAGCTCCCACAGGTCGAGCCAGCCCAGCAGCATGCCGCGCTGATTGGCCTGCGTCTGCGCGATGTCGTACGCGAGCCGCCGTACCTCCACGTTGTTCGTACGGTCGCGCACGATGTACGACATCTCGACGGCCTGCTGGTGATGGACCGCCATGTCCCGCGCGAAACCCGCGTCCGCGGAGTCGGCCGACGGCACCTTCGTCCCGGAGGACCCCGAGCCGTCGCTCTCGGCGACCGCGTACGTGATCGCGCCGGCGGCGACCAGCGCGGCCGCCGTGGTCCCCGCGATCCAGCCCATCTGTCGCATCTGGATCACTGCGAGAGACCGTTGGTGCAGGCGGCGCCCGGCTCGGGCGTCTGCTTGCCCTGCACGAACTCCGAGAAGAACTTGTCGACGTTCGGGTCGCTCGCACTCGTCACCGTGCGCTGCTTGCCCCACGCGCTCAGCATGATCGGGTCCTTCTGGTCTTCGACCGGGCTCATCAGGGTGTACGGCGTCTTCTTGACCTTCGCTTCGAGCGCCTTCACGTCGGCGTCGGAGGCCTTGCTGTTGTACGTCACCCACACGGCGCCGTGCTCCAGCGAGTGCACGGCGTTCATGTTGTTGATCGCCTTGCCGTAGACGTCGCCGTTGCAGTTCATCCACACCGGGTTGTGGTTGCCGCCGACCGGGGGCTCCATCGGGTACTTCACGGTCTTGGTGACGTGGTTGCGGGACAGCGTCCCCGACCAGGTCTCCACACCGTCCTTGCCCGTGACGAAGTGCCCCGAGCCGCCCTTCGAGTCGCTGGCCGAGGTGCCGCTGTCGTCGGACTGCGACCGGACCAGGACGACACCGCCGACGACGAGACCGGCGACTATGACCGTGCTGGCCGTGATCGTGAGGATCCGGTTACGACGCTCCCGGGCACGCTCGGCCTTACGCATCTCTTCTATGCGCGCCTTGCGCTGCGCGGAGGTGGTGTTCTTGGCGGAACCCATGGCGAGTCCTTATGGGGATGGGACGGTCGGGTCCGCTGATCGTAATGGGGCGAGGGTGCTCAGCACGAAGGGAGGTCACAGAATGTCCAAAGGACAGCCTTGCGGCGGAGCGCCACGGAGGCGGGACGCGCCCCCTGTCCGAATGATCCATATGGATAATTTGAGCCGCAGATGCGTATTAAGTAGGCTGCCGGCATGAGGCTGCTGCGCTCCACCGACCTGGCCCTGCGAGTCCTGATGCGGCTCGCCGTCGCCGACGGGGCGACCCCCACCACCCGCGAGGTCGCCGCGGACATGGATGTCCCCTATACCCATGCCGCTAAGGTCGTCGCCGAACTCCAGCACCTCGGACTGCTCGCGGCCCGCCGCGGCCGCGGCGGCGGCCTCGGCCTCACCGAGGCGGGGCGCACGGCTTCGGTCGGTGCCATCGTCCGCACCTTCGAGGGCGACGGTGATGTGGTCGACTGCGAGGGGACCACGCCCTGCCCGCTCCGCTCCGGCTGCCGACTGCGGGGTGCGCTGCGGCAGGCTCAGGAGGCGTTCTTCGCCTCGCTGGACCCGCTGACGGTGGCGGACGTGGTCGCGGCGCCTACGGGGCCGCTGCTGCTGGGGATCTCCGGCAGGCCGACCTCGGCTCTGACGTCGGATGACGGCTGACACCTGACGAAATCTGTCATCTGTCATCCGTCATCTGTTATCTGACGTCTGATATCTGTTACCTGAAGTCCGCCGCCTGCCATCTGCCGCCTGCCGTCAGGTATCCGTCATCCGTCAACCGCCTCACCCCTGCGCGAGCCAGAGATCCGGCCCGAACACCTCGTAGTGGATGTCGGCCGGAGCCACACCCTTGTCGATGAGCTGCCCCCGCACCGCCCGCATGAAGGGCAGCGGCCCGCACAGGTACGCGCGCGTGCCCGACGCGACGGCCACGGAGGAGAGGTCCGCGCGCCCCGGGCGGCCGGCGCCCTCGGCGTCCCGCTCGTACCAGAAGTGGACGGCGGCGTCCGCGAGCTTCGCCGCGTACGCCTCGTGGTCGGCGCGCAGGGCGTGGTCGGCGGGGGAGCGGTCGGCGTGGACGACCGTGACGGGGGCGCGGTGTCCGGTGAGCGCGAGCTGCTCCAGCATGGCGATCATCGGGGTGACGCCGATGCCGGCGGAGGCGAGCAGTACCGGCGCGTCCGTGTCGTCGAGCACCAGATCGCCGTAGGGCGCGGAGAGCTCGAGCGTGCTGCCGACGTGTACACGCGCGTGGAGGTGGTTGGAGACCTCGCCGTCGGGCTCCGGGACGCTGCCGTGTATCCGCTTGACGCCGATCTGTCGTAGGGGGGAGCCGGGGGCGCTGGAGAGGCTGTACTGGCGTATCTGGTGGGCGCCGTCCGGCAGCTCGACGCGTACGGACACGTACTGGCCCGCCCGGAAGTCCGGCAGCGGCCCCCCGTCGGCCGGGCGCAGCCGGAAGGTGGCGACGTCGGCGGTCTCCTCGACGCGTTCCACGACCTCCCAGAGCCGCCACCCGCCCCTGCCGTCGCCGTGCTGTGCGTACAGCCGCCGCTCGATGTCGATGAGGGCGTTCGCCATCAGCCAGTAGACCTCGTCCCAGGCGGCCGCGACCTCGGGCGTGACCGCGTCGCCGAGGACCTCGGCGATCGCCGCGAAGAGGTGCTCGCGCACGATCGCGTACTGCTCGGGGGCGATCCCCAGGGAGGCGTGTTTGTGCGCGATGCGGTTCAGCAGCACGTCGGGGCGCTCGTCCGGCCGCTCGACGAGGTGGGTGGCGAAGGCGGCGATGGATCCCGCGAGCGCCCGGCGCTGGGTGCCGGAGGCCTGGTTGCCGCGGTTGAAGAGGTCGCGGAGCAGCTCCGGGTGGGCGGCGAAGAGCCGCTCGTAGAAGCGGTCGGCGATCTCTCCGATGGCCGCGCCGACGGCGGGGAGGGTGGCGCGCACGGTGGCGGCGGACTGCTCGGACAGCATGGGGACTCCTCAAGCACCTAGGACGGAACGGGGGGTTGCGGTCCCCGTGTCTGCCCCGCAGGGTAATAAAACTTGCATATAAGATGCAAATTAAAGCCCTGGTGGAGAGAGTCTCGGGGTCGGCCATTACAGACAGGCGGATGAGCAGGCAGTATGGGCACCAGAGCAGGACACCTGGCGTACGCGAGGCGTTCAGACCGTGGTCGCCCGGGCGATCATGGTCCGCAACGCGCATGAAATGGTGTTGTGGTGGGATGCTCAGGTGCCCCGACCGTCCCCGAGGCGTGGGAGCAGGCGGCCTGACCAGCAAGGATGGGTGGAAGCGGAAGATGGACAAGCAGCAGGAGTTCGTGCTCCGGACACTGGAGGAGCGGGACATCCGCTTCGTACGCCTGTGGTTCACGGACGTGCTGGGCTTCCTCAAGTCGGTGGCCGTCGCCCCGGCCGAGCTGGAGCAGGCCTTCGACGAGGGCATCGGCTTCGACGGCTCGGCCATCGAGGGCTTCGCCCGTGTGTACGAGTCCGACATGATCGCCAAGCCGGACCCGTCGACGTTCCAGGTGCTGCCGTGGCGCGCGGAGGCCCCCGGCACGGCCCGTATGTTCTGCGACATCCTGATGCCGGACGGCTCCCCGTCCTTCGCGGACCCGCGCTACGTCCTCAAGCGCGCCCTCGCGAAGACCTCCGACCTGGGCTTCACCTTCTACACCCACCCGGAGATCGAGTTCTTCCTGCTGAAGGACCGCCCGCTGGACGGCTCACGCCCGACCCCGGCCGACAACTCCGGGTACTTCGACCACACCCCGCAGAACGTCGGCATGGACTTCCGCCGCCAGGCGATCACCATGCTGGAGTCGATGGGCATCTCGGTCGAGTTCTCCCACCACGAGGGCGCCCCCGGCCAGCAGGAGATCGACCTGCGCTACGCCGACGCGCTCTCCACGGCCGACAACATCATGACGTTCCGCCTGGTCATGAAGCAGGTCGCGCTGGAGCAGGGCGTCCAGGCCACCTTCATGCCGAAGCCGTTCTCGGAGCACCCCGGCTCCGGTATGCACACCCACCTCTCCCTCTTCGAGGGCGACCGCAACGCGTTCTACGAGTCGGGCTCGGAGTACCAGCTTTCGAAGGTCGGCCGCTCCTTCATCGCGGGCCTGCTGAAGCACGCGGCGGAGATCTCCGCCGTGACCAACCAGTGGGTCAACTCCTACAAGCGCATCTGGGGCGGCTCGGAGCGCACCGCGGGCGCCGGCGGCGAGGCACCCTCGTACATCTGCTGGGGGCACAACAACCGCTCCGCCCTCGTCCGCGTCCCGATGTACAAGCCCGGCAAGACCGGCTCCGCGCGGGTCGAGGTCCGCTCGATCGACTCGGGCGCGAACCCGTACCTGGCGTACGCCCTGCTCCTGGCCGCGGGCCTGAAGGGCATCGAGGAGGGCTACGAGCTCCCGCCCGGCGCCGACGACGACGTCTGGGCCCTCTCCGACGCCGAGCGCCGCGCGATGGGCATCGAGCCCCTGCCCCAGAACCTCGGCGAGGCCCTCACCCTCATGCAGCGCAGCGAACTGGTCGCCGAGACCCTCGGCGAACACGTCTTCGACTTCTTCCTCCGCAACAAGAAGCAGGAGTGGGAGGAGTACCGCTCCGAGGTGACGGCCTTCGAGCTCCGCAAGAACCTGCCGGTGCTGTAGGCGCAGGCCGGTTCGGGTATCCCGGTACAACGGCACGTAGGGCCGACGGTCGCTGACCGTCGGCCCTACGGCGCCTTACGGGCCCTGGGCCGTCTGTGGGCCGTCGGGCGCTGAATCGATGCCCGCGACCCTGGCTACGCGTCAAGCCGGTTGTCGCGAGGGGCCTTTCCGCGCTAGTGGCGGTTGATGAGAAGCAGGGCGGAGCAGACGACGCAGCAGGCCAGCCCCGCGTACAGCAGGGGCGCGGCCCAGAACCACACCTCTTGGGTGCTGTAGCCGCTGGTCCAGTGGCAGGTGATGGACGGAGGGAAGCTGTCCACGCTCACCGCTGTCAGGCTGTAGTCCCGCCCGGCATCCATGTACACGCCGTTGCCGGTCTTGTCCCCGCACACGTCGAGCGGGTTCGTGAAGGCGAGCCCGTAGACGGTCCCAGCCCCATAGGCGGCGATCGATGCCGCGATCCCGATCACGGCCCAGCGGGCCGGCCTGGAGGGCTTCCTCCAGGCCACCCACAACGCGTACGGCAATGTCCCGACGGCGAAGAGGACGACCGTGATCGCGGGCGGGCCGAAGAGTGCGAAGAGAGACACCATGCACCTTGACGTTATTTCGAGCTGAGGAACCGTTACTGGTTCGCCTGGTACTCAGCCCGTCGGATCGTCTCCGTGGCGGCGGGCTGTACCAGGTAGTTGCCGAACGCGTCGCACCAGTCGTCGAGTTGACCGCTGGGAGAAGATACGGCATCAGGGTGGGCACGCCGCCGAATTTCCAGATCGACTGCTTGACGGGTGAGAGCAGAGAGGCCGACTGCCCCCGCCGTTGTGAGTCGGGGCAGTCGGCCTCGGAGGAACCGGGGCGCACGGTGAAGTGCATGACGTTCGCTGCGTCGCCGGTCTCGTCGTGGAAGAGGAGGCGGACGCACTTGCCGCCGGCGTGGCCGGCCATGTAGCCGTCGTTGTGGTTCTTGTCGCCGGGAAGCCGAACCGGCCCTGCTGGAACGGCGCAGAGCCGCGATGTGAGTCGCGCGTCGTCTACCCGGGCCTATGCGCATCCCGCTCGACGCTCACGATGGTGATGCGCGGGTTCGCGGGAGGCATGTGGCCGGGGTCCCTCGGAGAAGGGAAGAGACAGGCGATGGTCAGTCGCAGGCACCGACATGCGTCTGCCGGTCGATGATCGCCACGCTGCCCTCCCACATCAGCGCGTTCACCACGGCGCAGGCGGGATCGAAGTGGCTCTCGCTGCTCTCGAACTTGACCGGACCCGCGTACTCCAGGAACGTGCCTTCATCGACCTTGCACGTGGTCCAGCACAGCTTCAGCTTCATGTGCTTCTTGACCCCGACGTTGTTGTCGAAGACGGCACATGCCCCGTCCGCCCCGCCGCTCACGTACTTGGTGTACGTGAACAGGGTTCCGAACCGGCGGGAATCCGGAAGAACTTCCGCGATTGACAGCTTGTATCCGCTTCCGCACAACGTGGCGGCGGCCTGTACCGCTGCGGGATTGGCCGCCGCGAGGGCGCGCGTCTGCGAATCGCGCGCCGCGCTCGGCGAAAACTCCACACTGGTGCCGGGCACCTTCTCGGAAACCGGCTTCGAGTCCTGGGCCAAGGCTTGCGGAGCTGCCAGAACCGAGGAGATGAAAGCTGTGGACAGGGCGAGAGCAGGTAGCCACTTGCGCATGGCAGTGATCCCCCGTGTTGAAGGCGCAAGGAGACCGACCTGCGGCGGCACGCGCCTGTGTGGTCCCCGTTGCGCTGAGTGTGTAGTGGTCGTCCGCTCCCGTCCGGCCCGGATGTGACGGGCAGGCAGTTCCCCAACTGAACCGGGAGCAGGTCGTCACTTTAGCCACATAACTCACAGCAGACGCAAGGGCATAAGAGGGCACATGGCGAAAAAACGATGCATGCCGACGCGTAAGCGGAACCGTCGAGCATCCAGGTTCCCCATGCGTCTGCTGTGGAAACCGGAGTCAGTGGGCCGGTGTGAGTCATGGCGGAAACGCACCTCACCGTTACGGCCGGGAATCGCAGGAGCACACCGCCCTACGGTGCGGCGCACCGTCAGTTCCTCGACACCGCGACGCCGTCCTGTGAGGGGCGGCTCGGCTTCATTAGGGGTACGGCAATTTGCCTAAAGGTGTTAGGTAAATGCATAATCCGCCATAAAGGCTGAGGTTGAGACTGAGGGAGAGGGTATGGCTCGCGTCGGGCTGACCACTGAACGTCTGACCCTTGCCGGGGCGGAGCTGGCCGACGAGGTCGGCTTCGACCAGGTGACCGTCTCTGAGCTCGCCCGACGGTTCGACGTGAAGGTCGCGAGTCTGTACTCGCACGTGAAGAACTCCCAGGACCTCAAGACCAGGATCGCCCTGCTCGCTCTGGAGGAACTCGCGGACCGGGGCGCCGCCGCGCTGGCCGGGCGGGCCGGCAAGGACGCGCTGGCCGCTCTCGCGAACGTCTACCGGGACTACGCCCGGGAGCATCCCGGCCGCTATGCCGCCGCCCAGTTCAGGCTCGACCCGGAAACGGCCGCCGCCAGCGCCGGCGGTCGGCACGCGCAGATGACGCGGGCGATCCTGCGTGGCTACGCGCTGACGGAGCCGGACCAGACACACGCCGTTCGGCTGCTGGGCAGCTTCTTCCACGGCTACGTCAGTCTGGAGATGGGGGGAGGGTTCAGCCACAGCGCCCCCGATACACAGGAGACCTGGGTACGGATGCTGGACGCCCTCGACGCGCTACTGCGGAACTGGCCCGCGAGCGCGACAGCCTCGACAGCGGCAACAGCGTCCTGATCGTCCCTCCGGGTGAATCGGGCACCCGAGCCAGGCCCTAGTCCACGTACGCGGGAGACACCGCCGCGGTGCTTACACGGCGCGGCTCTCCCGTGCCGTCGGACGGGACGGTGTAGAGGTCGGCCCCGTAGTCGCCGGGGAGGGCGTAGACGAGGGTGCGGTCGTCGCGCCAGACCGCCTGGTCGTCGACGCTGCGCGGCTCGGCCAGCGGGGTTTCGCGCATCGTGCGCAGGTCGAGGACGTACAGGCGCCAGGGGGCGTCCTTCGACAGGCCCGGCACGCGCTTCTTGTAGGCGACGCGTGTGCCGTCGGGGGAGAGGGACGGGCACTCGACGTTGGTGTGGAGGGTCGTGAGGGTGCGGGCCCGGAGGTCTCCTCGGACCAGGTACGTCCTGCCCTTCGTCGCCAGGGTCGCGTAGAACGTGCGATCGTCGGCCGCGAACGTCACGCCCCAGTAGTTGACGTCCGCCGCGTGGTACGTCCTGCCGTCCTTCACGACGCGGAACGCCTCCAAGGAGGGGGTCAGTTTCCCTGTCCGCGTGTCCACGATCGCCGCGCGTGTGGAGAAGTTCGTCCCCGCGTACGAGTCACCGCCCACGAACGCCGTCCACGCGGCGTACCGGCCGCTGGGGGAGACGCGGGCGCGGGACGGGATGCCGGGGACGTCGTAGCGGGCCGTCTCGCGCAGGTGCGCGTCGAGGATGACGGCCCGGTAGGTGTCCTGCACCGGGCCGTGAACCGACTGGAGGCAGACGCCGGTGCCCGCGGCCGTGTAGAAGCGGAGGCACTTGACCTTGGACGCTGTTCTCGGGCCCGACGGGTTCGACGCCGGGACCGTGGTGAGTTCGTCGCGGTGCGGGCCCCAGGCCATGTTCCGGAAGATCATGCGGCTCCCGGCCCCGGTGGTGAGTGCGACCGTGCCCGCGCTGATCCTCGGGCCGCCCGGCTGCGGCTCGTTTTTGCGGTCCGCGCGGGCCGAGGCGTGCAGGACGGAAGCGGTGGCCACGCCCGCAAGGACGACCAGCGCCGAGATCAGGACCAGGATGCGGGTACGGAGGGTCATGCGAGGCCTTCTGAAGGGGCGGAGGGGGTGGGGCGCCGGAGCGTGAGCGCGAACAGGGCGCAGAGCGCCAGTGCCACCGTCGACGCCGTGAGCGCCGTACGGTCGCCCCAGGCCGTCCACGCCGCGCCGAAGCCGAGCGAGCAGACGAAGCGGGCCAGGGCCTGCCCGGTCTGGACGAGTGCGAGACCGGACGAGCGCAGTTCCTCGGGCACGCTCTCCGAGGCCACGGCCATCAGTACGCCGTCGGTGGCGGCGTAGAAGCAGCCGTGCAGGAGCAGGACGGCGTACGGCAGCGCCGTGCCGTGCCAGGACGTGAGCAGGAGCGCGTACGCGAGCAGCAGGGCGCCGTGGCCGGCCAGGAACACCCGCCAGCGGCCGATCCGGTCCGCGAGGCGGCCGAGCGGGACGGCCAGGAGGAGGAAGGCCGCCGCCGTGCCGAGGGGCAGTAGCGCGAACCAGCGGTCCGGTACGCCCAGGCGCCGCTGGAGGAGCAGGTAGACGAAGGAGTCGCTGACCGTCGCGAGGCCCAGGAGGAGCGCGCAGAGCGTGACGCGGCGCAGGTCGGGACGGGTGAGCAGGGCGAGGGCCGCGCGGAGGGTGGGGCGAGGTGCGGTGCCCCCGGAGGCTGCCTTCGGTGGCGTCCCCGTCGCTTCCGCCTTCGTACGAGCGCCGTTCGGCACGAACAGCACCAGGACCAGTACGCCCACCACCGCCACGCAGAAGCTCACCGTGAACACCGCGTCGTACCCGTCGACCGTGGCCCGCAGGATCAGGAAGGCCACGAGGGGACCGAACAGAGCGCCCGCCGTGTCCATCGCCCGGTGTACGCCGAACGCGCGCCCCCGTGTCTCCGGCGTGCTCGACAGCGAGATCAGCGCGTCGCGCGGGGCCGTGCGCAGGCCCTTGCCGGTGCGGTCGGCGGCCAGGATCAGGCCGATCGGGGTGAGCGTGTGGGCCAGGAGCAGCAGGGGCTTGCAGGCCGCCGAGAGGGCGTAGCCGAAGCCCGCCACCCACTTGTGGCGGCCGCCGCCGCGGTCGGCCAGGTGGCCCCCGATGAGCCGTACGAGTGCCGAGAAGCCGTTGTAGATGCCGTCCAGGAGACCGAAGCCCAGCGGTGACAGGCCGAGGCCCGTCACCAGGTACAGGGGCAGTACCGCCGTGACCATCTCCGACGAGACGTCGGTGATGAGACTGACCGTGCCGAGCGCCAGCACCGTGGGCGCGACCGCGGCGCGGCGCCGCCCGGCACGAGGCCGGACGGCGCCGTCCGCGGACACCGCACTGGTGGAGGCGCGGCTGTCCGCCACGTACATCTCAGGACGTCCAGATGCCGGTGATGTCCTTGCCGGAGGCGGCGTTGCCCGCGTGTGTCGACAGGCCCTGCGAGTCCTCCAGGGTGCGCAGCAGGTCGTAGTGGTTGTAGGTGGTCGAGCTGGTGGATCCCGCGGTCACCTGCTGGCCGTAGAACACGGTCGGGATCTTGTTGCCGCTGAGCCGGTTGTCCTCGTCGAAGGTGACGACGAGCAGGCTGTTGTGGGTCTTGGCCCAGGTCGCGTACGCGCCCAGCTTGTTCTTCAGCCAGGTGTCACCGGTCGACACCGAGCAGTCGTGCATGTCGCTGCACAGGTTGGGGACCACGAAGGAGACCTGCGGAAGCGTCGTGTAGTCCGTCGGGAACTGGGTGAAGGTCTTCGCGGTCGACGCGGGTACGTTGCTGAAGCCGAACCACGGGTTGTGCTTCTGCGCGTAGTTGCCGCTGCTGCACGTCGTGGAGCCCTGGCTGGGCAGCGTCTCGTTGTAGCTGGCCCAGGTCCTGCCCGCCGCGATCACCTCGGAGGCGAGGTTCGCGGCGGAGGAGAAGCCGGGGGTGACACAGCTGTCGTCGGTGACGCCCTGGGTGGAGCCGGAGAAGAGGGCGTAGTAGTTGGGCTGGCTCGGGTGCGTCTCGGCGTACGACGAGGTGAGGTTGGCGCCGCCGGTCTTGAGCGAGTTGATGTACGGGGCGCTGGAGGAGCCGATCACCTGGCTGTACGCGTGGTTCTCGAAGACGACGACGACCACGTGGTCCGGGGTGGGTACCCCGGCCGCGGCCTGGGCGGTCGTGGAGCCGCCGAGGCCGGTCCACAGGCCCACGGCGGCCGCGGTGAAGGCGAGGGCGGTCGCCACGAGGGTACGACTGCGGCGGTACACGGTTCTGCCGGACACTTCAGACCTCCGGTGGGGGGGAAGGTGGCGGTGGCGGTGCGGACAGAGCATGCACACGCCAACATTCCCCTGGCCCAAGCGCCCCAACCGGCGGGATGAAGACCGGATGAACTGATGGCCATGGGGCACTTCCAAGGGCACCTCCTACGGAAGCCGAATCCGGCGCGGGGCGCCACCGAGGGGACCGGGGTTAGGCTCAGCCTCGTACGACCTTGATCGGACCGGTCGTGCGACCTGATCCGACGGGAGGGCCCAGGATGATGGTGCCGGGGCGCAGGAGCAGTACCTTCACGCGGCTGCTGCGGCACGGCTTCACCGATCCCTCCGCCGCCGAGCGGCTCCTGGACGGCGCCGAGCTCGCATCCGTACGGTCCGATCCGGTACTCCTCGACGCACTCGGCGCCACCGCGGATCCCGACCTCGCGCTGCTCGGGCTCGTCCGGCTCGTCGAGGCGCAGGACGGTCACATCGCCGAGCGGGAACTGCTCGACACCCTGATCGCGGCCAAGCCGCTGCGCGACCGGCTGCTCGGTGTGCTCGGTGCCTCCGCCGCCCTCGCCGACCACCTCGCCCGGCATCCGAGCGACTGGCAGGAGCTCGTGACGTACGAGCCGCAGGACCTCCACCCCGGGGTGCGGGAGTTCGAACGGGGCCTGGCGCAGGCGACCGATCCCGTCCTGCTGCGCGTCGCCTACCGGCGCTGCCTGCTGTCCATCGCCGCGCGCGACGTGTGCGGTACCACCGACCTCGCCCAGACCGCCGCCGAACTCGCCGACCTCGCCACGGCCACCCTGCGCGCCGCGCTCGCCATCGCCAGGAGCGCCGCGCCCGACGACGCCGCGCTGTGCCGGCTCGCCGTGATCGCGATGGGCAAGTGCGGGGGACACGAGCTCAATTACGTGTCCGACGTCGATGTCATCTTCGTGGGGGAGGTCGTGGAAGGGGCTGACGAGCGCAAGGCGCTGCAGGCCGCCACCCGGCTCGCCTCCCACATGATGCGGATCTGTTCCGAGACCACCGTCGAGGGCAGTATCTGGCCTGTCGACGCGAATCTGCGGCCCGAGGGGCGCAACGGACCGCTGGTACGGACCCTGAGCAGCCATCTCGCCTACTACCAGCGGTGGGCCAAGACCTGGGAGTTCCAGGCGCTGCTGAAGGCCCGGCCCGTGGCCGGGGACCTTGAGCTCGGCGAGGAGTACGTGGCCACGCTGGCGCCCCTGGTGTGGCACGCCGCCGAGCGGGAGAACTTCGTCGCCGACGTGCAGAAGATGCGGCGGCGGGTCGTGGAGAACATTCCCGCCGCCGAGATCGAGCGTGAGCTGAAGCTCGGGCCGGGGGGACTGCGCGATGTCGAATTCGCCGTGCAGCTGCTCCAGTTGGTGCACGGGCGGGCCGACACCTCGCTGCGGAGCGGGACCACGCTGGACGCGTTGGGGGCGCTCGCGGCCGGTGGGTATGTCGGGCGGGCCGACGCCGTACAGCTCGACGAGGCCTATCGGTTCCTGCGGTCCATGGAGCACCGCATACAGCTCTACCGGCTGCGGCGGACTCATCTGGTGCCCGAGAACGACGCCGATCTGCGGCGCATCGGGCGGTCGCTCGGGCTCCGGGCCGATCCCGTCGTCGAGTTGAACCGTGAGTGGAAGCGGCACGCGGCTGTCGTACGGCGGCTGCACGAGAAGCTGTTCTACCGGCCGCTGCTGGACGCCGTGGCCCAACTCGCGCCGGGCGAGAGCCGGTTGAGCCCGACAGCGGCCAGGGAGCGGCTGGTCGCTCTTGGCTATGCCGATCCGGCGGCGGCGTTGCGGCATTTGGAGGCGCTGGCTTCCGGGGTCTCGCGGAAGGCGGCGATCCAGCGAACCTTGCTGCCCGTGTTGTTGGGGTGGTTCGCGGATTCCGCCGATCCCGATGCCGGGTTGCTGAACTTCCGCAAGGTGTCGGACGCCTTGGGCAAGACCCCTTGGTATCTGCGGCTGTTGAGGGACGAAGGAGCCGCGGCCGAGAACCTGGCGCGGGTGCTGTCGGCCGGGCGGCTCGCCCCCGACCTGTTGATGCGTGCGCCGGAGGCCGTCGCGCTGCTCGGTGACGGGGACGCGGGCGGACTCGGACCGCGCGGCCGTGCCCATCTCGAGCAGGAGATCCTCGCCGCGGTGCGCCGGGCCGACGGGGGCGAGCAGGCGGTGACCGCCGCGCGTGGTGTGCGGCGGCGGGAGCTGTTCCGTACGGCCGCCGCGGACATCGTCGCCTCGTACGGCACCGAGGAGACGCCGGCCGTCGCCGATCAGGGCGCGCTGGTGGACCAGGTGGGCGGTGCGGTGTCCGACCTGACGGCGGCGACGCTGGCGGGGACCCTGAGGGCCGTGGTGCGGGACGGGTGGGGGGACACACTGCCCACCCGGTTCACCGTCATCGGGATGGGGCGGTTCGGGGGGCACGAACTCGGTTACGGGTCCGACGCGGATGTGCTGTTCGTACATGAACCTCGCGAGGGAGTCGACGAGCAGGAGGCGTCCCGGGCCGCGGGCGCGGTGGTCTCCGAGATGCGGCGGCTGCTTCAGGTGCCCAGCGCGGATCCGCCCTTGCTGATCGACGCCGATCTGCGGCCCGAGGGGAAGTCCGGGCCGCTGGTACGGACGCTGAACTCGTACGAGGCGTACTACCGGCGGTGGTCGCTGGTGTGGGAGTCGCAGGCCCTGCTGCGGGCCGAAGTGGTGGCCGGGGAAGAGGACTTGGGGCGGCGGTTCATCGAACTGGTCGATCCGTTGCGGTATCCCATGGAGGGGCTCGGAGACGATGCCGTACGGGAGATCCGGCGGCTGAAGGCCCGGATGGAATCGGAACGGATGCCCCGTGGGGCCGACCCGACGCTGCACACCAAACTGGGGCGGGGTGGGCTGTCCGACGTGGAGTGGACCGTGCAGTTGTTCCAGTTGCAGCACGGGTGGGCGGAGCCGGGGCTGCGGACCACTCGGACGCGGGAGGCGCTGGGCGCGGCGTGTGCGGCGGGGCTCGTGTCCGGAGAGGACGCGGCCATCCTGGACGAGGCGTGGGTGCTGGCCACGCGGGTGCGTAACGCGGTGATGCTGGTGCGGGGGCGGGCCGGGGACACTTTTCCCTCCGATGGGCGTGAACTCGCCGCGGTCGGGCGGTACTTGGGGTACGGGCCCGGTCATGTCGGCGACATGCTCGAGGACTATCGGCGGACCACTCGGCGGGCTCGGGCCGTGGTGGAGGTGCTGTTCTACGGGGCGTGATCCTTGAGGGACCTGTGGTTTGTGGTCTGTGGTCTGTGGCCTGTGGTTCGGTGGCGTGCCCGCGGTCCGGTGGGGGTGGCGGGGCCGTGCCGGTACGTCAGCCCGTCGCCGCCGGATCAGGCGTTGCCCTGTGGGGAGCCGCTTCCAGACCCGGACGTAAGCGACGGGCTTTGACGTACCGGCACGGCCCCTTCCGTCCGGGGGCGGGTGCGGGTGGCTGCCACTCCGGCCAGGACCACCGCCATGCCCGCCAGCGTGCGGAGGCCGAGCGTCTCGTTCAGGACCAGTGCGCCTAGCGTCACGGAGACCACGGGGAGCAGGTAGCCGACCGTGGCCGCGCTGGTGGGGCCCTCTTCGGCGATCATGCGGTAGTTGAGGTAGAAGGTCAGGCCGGTGGAGAAGATGCCGAGGACGGTGACCGCCAGCAGGGCCGTGGTGTCGGGGTGGGTGGGGGCCGCGGTGGGGAGGGCCAGGGTGGCCCAGGCCGTGGCCATGAGGAGTTGGGCCGCCGATACGGCCAGGGGGGCGCCGCGGGGGGTGAGGTGGCGGGCCATGTAGGTGAAGGCGATCGCATAGCTGGCCGCGGCGGCCAGAAGGGCTCCGGCGCCCCAGCCGGCCAGGCCGTCGTGCTGCCAGGGGGCGAAGATCAGCAGGACGCCCGCGAAGCCCAGGAGCAGGCCGGTCAGGCGGAGGGGGTGGAGGGAGCGGTCCGTGCCCAGGACCGCGCCGAGCAGGAGCGACCAGAGGGGAGTGGTCGCGTTCATGACGCCGGCGATCCCCGAGTCGACCGTCTGCTCGCCCAGCGCGAAGAGGGCGAAGGGGATCGCGTTGCAGAACAGGGCCGCGACGGTCACGTGGACCCAGAGGGCGCGGGAGCGGGGGAGGCGTTGGTGCGCCCTGCCGGCCAGGAGCAGGAGGACCGTCGTGCCCAGGGCGCAGCGCGCGAGGGTGAGGTGGGCGGGGGACAGGCCGTGGTCCAGGGCCAGTTTGATCCAGAGGAAGCCGGAACCCCAGAGGAGCGCCAGGGTGGCCATGCGGAGAGAGGAACGGAGGGGGGAAGGGGGCGAGGTGGAGACGGGGCTCGGCATGCGTACTACGGTCGGTGGGTTTTGGATTGAGGACAAGTGAAGTGTTTTGCATGCACTGTTAAGGTGTGCTTCATGCTTGATGTGCGGCGTATGCAGGTTCTGCGGGCTGTGGTCGGCAGGGGGTCGGTGACGGCGGCCGCGGCGGATCTGGGGTACACGCCGTCCGCCGTCAGCCAGCAGATCGGGGCGCTGGAGAAACAGGCGGGGACCGAGCTGCTGGAGCGGGTCGGGCGCGGGGTGCGGCCCACCGCGGCGGGGCTGCTGCTGACCGAGTACGCGGACGCCATCGGGCGGCAGGTCGCCGAGGCGGAGACCGCCCTCGCGGATCTGCGGGCCGGGCGGACGGGACAGCTCTCGGTGCGGTACTTCGCCACGGCCGGGGCCGCGCTGGTCGCTCCCGCCATCGCGCGGTTCCGGCGCGAGCATCCCGGCGTGCGGGTGGAGTTGAGGCTGATCGACACGGAGGATCCGCTGCCCGACGTGAAGGAGGGGCGGGCCGATCTCGCGCTCGTGGTGCGGGCCGACGGCGCCGGGCCCGAGGGCATCCACCTGGTGCGTCTGCTCGACGACCCGTACCGGGTCGTGCTGCCCAGGGGGCATCGGCTCGCGGGGCGGCGGCTGCTCGAACTGGCGGAACTCGCCGATGAGCCGTGGGTCGGGAGCGAGTGGCCGGGGCCCTGCCTCGACGCGCAGTTGGACGCCTGTGCGGCTGCGGGCTTCAGGCCCTCGTTCGCGGTGCAGAGCGAGGACTACGCCACCGCTCAGGGGTTCGTGGCGGCCGGGCTCGGGCTGAGTCTGATCCCCCTGCTCGGGCTGGGCAGCCGGCATCCCGATGTGGCGGTGCGCAAAGTGCGCGCTCCCGAGCCGGTGCGGGTCCTCTACGCGGCGGTGCGGGAGACGGCTCCCGGTGCGGCGGACCGGCCGGCGTTGCGCGGGCTGCTGGCCGCGCTCCGGGACGCGGCCCACGCCGACCGGTAGCTCCGGCGGGCGACGCACGCGGCCCTCGCCGCGGGGGAGAGCCGCGAGACGGGACGTATCGCTGCGACCGGAACGGCGGCGATGTCAGGCCTCCAACGGCACCAGGGGCGCGCCACGCGTCCCGGGAACCCAGCGGGGCAGGGCGTACGGCAGGGCGCCGTACCAGAGACGGGTGACCGTGAAGCCGAAGGTCAGGCAGAGCAAGCCGCCCACCGCGTCCAGCCAGAAGTGGTTGGCGGTGGAGACGATGACCAGCAGCGTGGCCGCCGGGTAGAGCAGGCCCAGGACGCGGACCCACGGCACCGAGGCCAGGGCGAAGATCGTCAGACCGCACCACAGCGACCAGCCGATGTGCATCGACGGCATCGCCGCGTACTGGTTCGACATGTGCTTGAGGTCCCCGGAGGCCATCGAACCCCAGGTGTGGTGGACGACCACCGTGTCGACGAAGTCCCCGCCGTTCATCAGGCGGGGCGGGGCGAGCGGGAAGAAGTAGTAGCCGAGCAGGGCCACCGCCGTGGTGGCGAAGAGCGTGAGGCGTGTTGCCGCGTACCGGCCGGGATGGCTGCGATAGAGCCACACCAGGACAGCGAGCGTCACGACGAAGTGCAGCGTCGCGTAGTAGTAGTTCATCCCGATGATCAGCCATGACACCGAGTTCACGGCGTGGTTGACCGACTGCTCGACGGCGATCCCGAGGTGGTGCTCCGTACGCCAGAGCCAGTCGGCGTTGCGCAGCGCTTCCTGCTTCTGCTCGGGCACGGCGTTACGGACCAGTGAGTACGTCCAGTAACTCACGCCGATGAGCAGGACCTCGAACCAGACGCGGGGGCGACGCGGGGTGCGCAGCCGGCGCAGGAACGCCTTCCCCGCGTTCTCCTCCGCGACGGGGCGTGGAGCGGCCCGGTCCTGGCCTTCCAGTGTCGTCACGGTCGTCTCACCCATAGGGACAAAGTCTGCCAGAAAAGCGTTCCGCGACCGATCATCCCCTGGTTGGGTGCCGGCCGCACGTTCTACGACGGGAGGAGTCCTACGATGAACGTAGTCACTCCTCCTTAGGGACGATTTCGGTCCCCAGGGGCCGAAGCGGTCGAACCGCGCACCACCAGTTCCGGCATGAACACGAACTCACTGTGCGGCGCCGGAGTTCCACCGATCTCCTCCAGCAACGTCCGCACGGCCGCCTGTCCCATGGCCGGGACCGGCTTGCGGATCGTCGTCAGAGGCGGGTCGGTGAACGCGATCAGGGGGGAGTCGTCGAAGCCGACGACCGATATGTCCTTCGGGACCTCCAGGCCCCGCTGACGCGCCGCCCTTATCGCGCCCAGCGCCATCATGTCGCTCGCGCAGACCACCGCCGTGCACGCCCGGTCCATGAGGGCGGCGGCCGCGGCCTGACCGCCCTCCAGGGTGTACAACGAGTGCTGGACCAGTCGCTCCTCGATGTCGGCCGGGCTCAGCCCCAACTGCTCCTGCATCGTGCGCACGAAGCCCTCGATCTTGCGCTGCACGGGCACGAACCGCTTCGGACCCAGGGCGAGTCCGATGTTGGTGTGCCCGAGCGAGACGAGGTGCGTGACCGCGAGCGCCATCGCCGCGCGGTCGTCCGGGGAGATGAAGGGCGCCTGGACCTTCGGCGAGAACCCGTCGACCAGGACGAACGGGACGCCCTGGGCGCGCAGCTGCTCGTAGCGCTGCATGTCCGCCGAGGTGTCGGCGTGCAGACCGGAGACGAAGATGATCCCGGCGACGCCCCGGTCCACCAGCATCTCCGTCAGCTCGTCCTCGGTGGAGCCGCCCGGCGTCTGGGTGGCGAGGACCGGGGTGTAGCCCTGGCGGGTCAGGGCCTGGCCGATGACTTGCGCCAGGGCCGGAAATATGGGGTTCTCCAGCTCCGGCGTGATCAGGCCCACCAGGCCCTCGCTGCGCTGCCGCAGCCGGACCGGGCGCTCGTAGCCCAGGACGTCGAGCGCGGCCAGGACGGACTGGCGGGTGGTCGCGGCGACGCCCGGCTTCCCGTTCAGGACGCGGCTGACAGTCGCCTCGCTGACCCCCGCCTGGGCTGCGATGTCGGCAAGCCGTGTGGTCACAGGATTGGACTGTACCGGTCGCATCTCAGACTGCCCACCAGACCGTTGAATCCGCGGGCAGTTCGGTCGTTTCGGCACCCGGCTCGACGTCCGTGCTGGCCAGCAGCAGGGTGCCAGGGGTGGGCAGCGTGAGAGGGGCCGCGGTGAGGTTCACCGTGCAGACGAAGGAGCCCTCGGCGGTGTCGCGGCGGAAGGCGAGGACGCCGTCGGGCGTCGGCAGCCAGGTCACCTGGCGGCCCGCGCCGAGCGCCGGGTGCTCGCGGCGCACGGCGAGCGCGCTGCGGTAGAACTCCAGTGTCGAGGTGGGGTCGCCCTCCTGCGCCTCGACCGTGAGGTCCTTCCAGGACGCCGGCTGCGGCAGCCAGCTCGGGCCGCCCTCGACCGGACCGAAGCCGAACGGCGCGACCTCGCCGGACCACGGCAGCGGCACCCGGCAGCCGTCGCGGGTGCCGTCCTGGCCCGCGCTGCGGAAGAACGCCGGGTCCTGGCGGACCTCGTCGGGCAGGTCGACGACCTCGGGCAGCCCGAGCTCCTCGCCCTGGTAGAGGTACGCCGAGCCCGGCAGCGCCAGCATGAGCAGGGTCGCCGCCCGGGCCCGGCGCAGACCACGCGCCTCGTCCCCTTCCGCGAGACGCGTGGAGTGCCGAACCACGTCGTGGTTGGAGAGCACCCAGGTCGCGGGCGCGTGCACGGCGTTCATGGCGCCGAGCGAGCGGTCGATGACCTCGCGCAGGTCCGGGGCGTTCCAACCGGTGGTCAGGTAGGAGAAGTTGAAGGCCTGGTGCAGCTCGTCCGGGCGCAGGTACAGCGCGCTGCGCTCGACGGTCGGCGTCCACGCCTCGGCGACGGCGATACGTTCACCGGTGTACTCGTCGAGGATCCGCCGCCAGCTGCGGTAGATCTCGTGCACGCCGTCCTGGTCGAAGTACGGCACGGCCTCGGTGCCGAGCAGCTTGACCTGCTCGTCGTGGCCGATGTCGGGCAGACCCGCCGCCTTGACCAGGCCGTGGGCGACGTCGATGCGGAAGCCGTCGATACCGAGGTCCAGCCAGAAGCGCAGGATGGAGCGGAACTCGTCGTGGACGGCCGGGTGGTCCCAGTTGAAGTCGGGCTGCTCGGGCGCGAACAGGTGGAGGTACCACTCGCCGTCCGCGACACGGGTCCACGCCGGGCCGCCGAAGATCGACTCCCAGTCGTTCGGGGGCAGTTCGCCGTTCTCCCCCTTGCCGGGACGGAAGTGGAAGCGCTCCCGGATCGGCGAACCCGGGCCCTCGCGCAGCGCCTGCTTGAACCACTCGTGCTGGTCCGAGCAGTGGTTGGGCACCAGGTCGACG
The DNA here is from genome assembly GCF_036227505.1 of Streptomyces sp. NBC_01450. Classification (NCBI taxonomy): domain Bacteria; kingdom Bacillati; phylum Actinomycetota; class Actinomycetes; order Kitasatosporales; family Streptomycetaceae; genus Streptomyces; species Streptomyces sp. NBC_01450. The sequence goes on from NZ_CP109480.1 coordinate 7,923,004, forward strand.
ATCACCCGCAGCCCCAGGCCGTGCGCGTCCCGTACCAGGTCGTCGGCGTCCGTGAGGTTGCCGAACATCGGGTCCACCGCACGGTAGTCGGCCACGTCGTAGCCCGCGTCCGCCTGCGGGGAGGCGTAGAAGGGGGACAGCCACACCGCGTCGACACCGAGGCCCTTGAGGTAGGGGAGCCGGGCCCGGATGCCCGGCAGGTCACCCATGCCGTCGCCGTTGCCGTCCGCGAAGCTGCGCGGATAGACCTGGTAGATGACCGCGTCGCGCCACCACTCCCGGCGCCCGGAGGCGGCGGAGGAGGCGTCGGTGGGGAGTGCGTCGGTGACGTGCTGGGTCATGGATTCCCTTAGGGGTGCGGGGGGAACGACAGAAGCGCTTGCTAAGTACGAGGGGCCCGCTAAGTGCGGGCGGGCCGTCAGGATTTCGTGCCGCCGGCCGTCAGCCCGGAGACCAGGCTGCGCTGCACGAGCATGAAGACGAGGGCCGCCGGAATGGTGATGATGATCGCGGTGGCCGAGGTCCACGCCCAGTCGGGCCGCTGGTCCTGCGCGAAGGTGCGGATGCCGACGGCGAGCGTGTAGTGGTCGGACTGCATGAACTGCGTGGCGTACGCGACCTCGCCCCAGGCGGTGAGGAAGCTGTAGAACGCGGTCACGGCGAGGCCCGGCTTGGCCAGCGGCACGATCAGGCGCCAGAACGTGCCGAACGGGGTGAGCCCGTCGACCCGGCCCGCCTCGTCTATCTCCTTGGGAATGGTGTCGAAGTACCCCTTCATCATCCAGGCGCAGAACGGCACCGCCGTCGTCGCGTACGCCAGGATCAGACCGAGGTAGTTGTCCAGCAGGTTCAGCTCGGACATAAGGAGATAAAGCGGCACGATCAGCACGATACTGGGGAACATCTGCGTGACCAGGAAGGTCCACATCAGCTGCCTGCTGCCGGGGAACTTCATCCGGGACACCGCGTATCCGGCGGTCGCCGCGAGGAAGACACCGAGGACGGTGGTGCCGCCCGCCACGACGACGGTGTTCAGGAACCACTTCGGCAGGTCCGTCTGCGACAGCACATCGCTGTAGTTGTGCAGGCTGAGGTGCGAGAACACCTCGCCCGGCTGCTGCCAGGCGTTCTTCGGGCCGAGCGAGATGAACAGGATCCACATCACCGGGAAGGCCGCGATCACCGTGGCGACGATCAGCGTGCCGTGCAGGGCGATCGAGGAGCCGAGGCCGCGCTCCTCGCGGCCGCGCACCTTGTGGGGGGTGGTCACGGCGGACCGGTCGACGGGAGCGGTCGCGGGGGACTCGTGGGTTGCTGCGGTCATGGCGAGGGCTCCTTACGCCTGCTCGGACTTCAGGGTGCTGCGGCGGTAGAAGGTCGAGAAGGCCAGCAGGAGGGCGAGGATGATGATCCCGTACGTCGCCGCGCCCGCGTAGTCCGAGATGCCGGTGAACGCCTTGCGGAAGGCGAAGGTGACGAGGATGTCGGCGTCGCCGCTCGTGTTGTTGCCCAGCAGCAGATAGATGACGTTGAACATGTTGAACGTCCAGATGCAGCCGAGCAGGATCACCGTGTTCGACACCGGGCGCAGACCGGGCAGCGTCACGTTGACGAAGCGCTGCCATGGGGAGGCGCCGTCCATCTCGGCGGCCTCGTACAGCTCCCTGGGGATGGACTGGAGTCCGCCGAGCACCGCGACCATGTTGAAGGGGACGCCGATCCAGACGTTCACCATGATGACGGCGATCTTCTGGGCGAGCGGGGTGCCGAGCCAGTCCTGGGCCGGCAGGCCGAACGCGGTGATGATCTCGTTGAAGACGCCGTACTGGGAGTTGAGCATCAGCCGCCAGGCGAAGACGCCGATGAACGACGGGACGGCCCAGGGCAGGATCAGCATGGCGCGGTAGAAACCGCGGAAGCGGACCTTGCGGTTGAGCAGCACCGCGAGGCCCATGCCGATGCCGACCTGGAGGGTCACGCAGGACACCGTCCAGATGACCGTCCACAGCAGGCGGGGGTAGAAGTCGCTGTCCGCGCCCGACAGCACGTGCCAGTAGTTGTCGAGGCCGACGAACTTGTAGGTGGCCGGGCGGTGGAAGGCGCCGATGGTGGACGCCACGTTCGACTCGTTGGCGTCGGTCAGCGACTGGTAGATGCCGTACCCGAGCGGATACAGGACGAGGACGGTGAGGACGATGGCGACCGGGGTCACCATGGCCCAGGCGTACCAGTACTTGTCCCAGGACCGCCGGAGCGCCGAAACGCGCGGGGGGCGCGCGGCGTTCTTGCCGGGCGCTGGCTGGTCGGTCTTCTCGGTGCTCGCTGCGGTCGTCATCCTCATCGGCTCTTTCGCGGCGGAAATGCGGAGGTCTGGGGGGCGGGAGATCCGGTGACCCGGGGTCTGGTGACCTGGGGTCTGGTGGATCCGGGATTCGGGGGCTCGGGGGTCTGGGACCCGGTGGCCCCGGGATCCGGGATCCGGAATCCGGGTTCCGGTGGGTCTGGTGGCTCGGGGGGTCTGGTGGCTGGTGGGCTCGGATCCAAGGTCCGGTGGGCCCGGGGTCCGGGGTCCGGGCCTGGTGGATCCGGGATCCGGGACTCGGTCGACCCGCGGGGCCAGGGCCCTGGGGCCCCGGTGGATCTAGGGTCCGGTGACCCGGGGTCTGGTCAACCCCCGGGGGGTCTGGTGGGCCCTGAGATCCTGAGGGAACCGGTGATCGCAGCCCCGGGGGAGCCCCGTTCGGGGCGGCAGCGGGGAAAGCGTTCCCCGGGGCTGCGCGTTCTTCGGTTACCGGTGGGTCAGGGGGTGCCGGGTCAGCCGATGGTGTAGCCGGGCAGGAGCTTCTGGAACTCCTTGGCGGTGGCGTCGAGACCGGCCTTGACGTCCTCGCTGCCCTGAAGGATCTTCACGTAGTTCTGCGCGAGCGGCGTGAAGAGCGAGCCGACCTGCGGCAGCGCGACGCGCGGGCGGGCGGTCTGCTCCAGGATCGGCTTGAAGCCGGCGATCTTGGCGTCCGCGGTGACCTCGGCCGTGTAGGCGGACTTGCGGGTCGGCAGGGTGCCGGTGCCCTTGGCGATCTCGACCTGGCTGTCGGTCGAGGTCATGAACTGGGTGAAGAGGTACCCGGCGTCCAGGTTCTTGGAGCCCTGGTAGACCGCGAGGTTGTGACCGCCGGTCGGGGCCTGGGCCTTGCCGCCGGGGCCGGCCGGGACGGGCGCGTAGCCGAGGTTGGCCTCCTTGCCCTTGAAGGCGCTGCCGCTCAGGTCCTCGCTGACCGACCAGGGGCCCTGGATCAGCATGGCGACCTTGCCGGTCTTGAACGCCGTCTGCATGTTCTGGTAGGCGTTGGCGTAGTCGACCTTCATCGACGCCTCGTCCTGGATCTTCTTCGCCGTGGTGATCGCGGTGACGGCGTTGGCGTCGGAGATGGTGATCTTCTTGGCCGAGGTGTCGGCCATGTCCGCGTTGTTGCTGTAGAGCAGCGGGAGCAGGAAGTACGAGTCGGGGTTCAGGTAGGTGCCGTACGCCCCGGTCTTCTTCTTGATGGTCTTCGAGTCGGTGATGAACTCGTCCCAGGTGGTCGGCGGCTGCGCGATGCCGGCCTTCTTCAGGAGGTCCTTGTTGTAGAGGAGACCCAGGGTGTCGGTGACCGAGGGGACGCCGTACGTCTTGCCGTTGTACTTGGTGGTGTTCAGCGGGCCCGAGTTGAAGTCCGAGGTGTCCTTCAGCGCGATCGTGCCGTCGAGGGGCGCGATGTAACCGAGCGAGGCGTACTCGGCCATCAGGCCGACGTCGGTGCGGACGACGTCCGGGGCGCCCTTGCCGCTCTTCGCCGCCGACTTGAACTTCTGCTCGACGTCGCTGAACGGGACGCTCTGGTAGTTCACCTTGACCTTCGGGTACTTGGCCTCGAACTTCTTGATGAGAGCCTTGTACGTCGGGGCTTCGGTCGCCGCGTCCGATGTGTCCCAGTACGTGATCGTCCCGGAAATGTCGCCGACGGCCTTCGGCTTGCTCGACGAGTCGTCGTCGGAACCACCACAGGCGGTCGCGGTCAGCGCGATGACGGTCACCGCGGCGGCGATCGATATGCCACGTCGCATATGAACTCCTAGAAGAGGGTTTGCCCGGATCTTCCCTTGGGAGGACCGCGGGTGCCGTCTGTCCCATCGACGGCCGCCGGGCTGGGGAGGAAACTAACAGCGTTGCAAGTCCTTGCGAAAGACGTTGCAAGGAAATTTCCACAAGATCCCGCAAGCGTGACGTTCCCGTTACCGCGAGGTGTCGCGAAGAGGTCGCAAAGAGGAAAGCGCCGTATCGGGTATGTCCGATACGGCGCTTTCGGTACGGGTTCTGTGCGGGGTACCGCACGCCCTCCCGTACGGGCTTTCGCGCGGTCGGCGGACCTCGCTCAGCAGCTGGTCTTGCCCGCGTAGAGCGCCAGCGCCGTGTTCGCGCCAAGGGTCGCCGTGAACTGCCCGGAGCTGTTCACGGTCACGCTGGTGTTGTTCTGGACGTTGCAGTACATCCCCGCCGCGAGGGATGTCTGATAGGTCCGGGTCAGCGAGCCCGACTCGTGGTTGATGGCCACGTACCCCTTGGCGCCGCGGCCGAAGGCGATCGCGTCATTGCCGTCGTCCCACCAGTCGGTGACCGACTGGCCCCGGGTGGCGTTGCGGAAGGCGACCATCGACTTGATCTCCGGCCAGGCGTGCTGGCACTTCCAGCCGTCCTGCCAGCAGGCGTTGACGGTGCCACCATTGGGCGGGCCGGCGTCCACGTCCGACCACTCGTAGCCGGAGTTGATGTCCGGGGCGCCGTAGGGGTAGGCGAGCATGAAGACGTTGGCGAGGGTGTAGTTCGCCCCGTCCTTGTAGTTGAGCGTCGAGCCGTTGCGCTCGGTGTCGTGGTTGTCGACGAAGACCCCCGCGACGGAGCTGCTCATATAGCCCCAGCCCTCGCCGTAGTTCTTCAGATAGGCGAGGTTCTCGTTGTTGAAGACCCGCTTGAGGTCGTAGGCGTACCGGAACTCCTGCACGTCGCCGTTGCCGGTGTACTCGGTCGGCTGGACCGCCTCCCCGGTGCCGTAGATGACCTCCTGCTTCCAGTACACCGACGGATTGGTCAGCCGCGACTTGATGTTGGCGAGGTCGGCCGCCGGGATGTGCTTGGCCGCGTCGATGCGGAAGCCGTCCACGCCGTACCCGAGCAGGCTGTTCATGTATCCGGCGATGGTCTTGCGGACGTACTCCTCGCCGGTGTCCAGGTCGGCGAGCCCGACGAGCTCGCAGTTCTGGACGTTGGCGCGGTTGGTGTAGTCGCTGACCGCCGCCGTGCAGTCGTCCATGTCGTACGAGGAGTACAGGCCGGGGTAGTTGTACTTCGTGTACGAGGATCCGCCGGTGCCGGTGCCGGAACCCGCCGCCATGTGGTTGACGACCGTGTCCGCGACGACCTTCACGCCCGCCGCGTGACAGGTGTTGATCATGTTCTGGAAGGCGGTCGCGTCACCGAGCCGCCCGGCGATCCGGTAGCTCACGGGCTGGTACGAGGTCCACCACTGCGAGCCCTGTATGTGCTCGGCGGGTGGCGAGACCTGGACATAGCCGTAACCGGCCGGGCCCAGTGTGTTGGTGCATTCCTTGGCGACCGAGTCGAACTTCCACTCGAACAGAACGGCGGTGACGTCCTTCGTGCCCGGCGGGGAGGCCGCCGCGACACCCGGGGGGAGGGCCACCGAGACCGCCAGGCCCGCCGTGAGGGCGAACGAGGCGGCAAGTGTTTTCCTGGCCATGTTTCTTGCCATGTGGGTGCTCCTGCACTTCGTCGTGCGGGTGGGGGGAACGGAAGCTATCCGTTGGTTCGGGTTTCAGCAAGATGTCGAAAGAACTTCCAACGCGTGTATTGACGGGGCCCCTTGACCGCGCCCACTCTCGCACCGCGGTCAACTTGCTTCCCCAGCAACCCAGTTGGCCGCGATCCCGCACCTCCGTCCCCCGCAAGGAGTTGCTGTCATGCGCTGGATCAGATCACGGGCGTTACCCCTGGCCACAGCCGGATTACTGGCCCTCGGCGGGGCCGCCGCGCTGCCCGCCCCGGCCGCCCGCGCCGCCGTCTCCGACACCGGCATCCCCAACGGCGATGTGATCGCCAACCTGTGGGAGTGGAACTGGAAGTCGGTCGCCGCCGAGTGCACGAACGTCCTCGACCCGGCCGGCTACGGAGCGGTCCAGGTCGCCCCGCCCGCGGAGTCGTTGAAGCAGACGAACTACTACTGGTGGGACGTCTACCAGCCCTACGCCTACAACCTGAACAGCCGCTTCGGTACCGCGGCCCAGTTCAAGACCATGGTCGACACGTGTCACGCGGCCGGCATCAAGGTCTACACGGACGCCGTGATCAACCACACCGCCGCCCAGACCGGTACCGGCTACAACGGCACGGTCCTCACCAGCAAGTACGACACCCCCGACTACGACCCCGCCGACAGCGACGACTGCACGAAGACCATCTCCAACTGGTCCGACCGGTACGAGGTCCAGCACTGCGAGCTGCTCGGCCTGCCCGACCTGGACACCGCCGAGAGCGGCGTCCGCACGAAGGTCATCGGCTTCCTCAACCAGCAGATCGACCTGGGCGTCGACGGCTTCCGGGTCGACGCGGCCAAGCACATCGACGCCGCCGACCTGAGCGCCATCGTCGCCGGACTGCACACCACGACCTCGGGTGCGGCGCCGTACCTCACCCAGGAGATCTACCCCGGCACCCCGCCCGCGCAGAGCGAGTACTACGGCACCGGTGACGTCCTCGACTTCACCTTCGCCGCGCAGGTGAAGTCGCAGTTCCAGGGCGACATCGCCAACCTCGCGAGCTTCGGCAGCAGTTGGGGCCTCGCGGCCGAGGACAGCTCCAACACCTTCGTCACCAACCACGACACCGAGCGCAACGGCTACTCGCTCAGCTACAAGGACGGCGACACCGCGGTCCTGGCCAACGTCTTCCAGCTGGCCCGGGGCTACGGCCGCCCGTCCGTCTACTCCGGCTGGACCTTCAGCCAGAGCGACGAGGCCCCGCCGAACTCCGCCGGTTTCGTCACCGACACCGACTGCGCGAGCCGCTGGTACTGCCTCGACCGCAACACCGCCGTCTCCGGCATGATCGGCTGGCACAACGCGGCGAGCGGCTACGCGGTCGCCAACTGGCAGTCCCCGGCATCCAACGTCATCGGCTTCGGCCGTGGTGGGGCGGGCTTCGTCGCCCTCAACAACAGCTCAGGCGCCAACACGTACACGTACACGACCGGCCTGGCCGACGGGACGTACCCGAACGTGATCGACGGTGGCGCGACCACCGTCACGGTCACCGGTGGCAGGGCCTCCCTGACCGTGCCCGCGAAGTCGGCGGTCGCCTTCTACGACCCCGACTACATCTGCACGGTGAACTGCGGCGGGGACGGCGGGGGTGGAGGCGGCGGTGGCTCCACCAACGTCACCGCGACCTTCGACGAGTACGCCTCGACCACCACCGGCACCGATGTGTACGTGGTCGGTTCGGTCGCCGCGCTGGGCAGCTGGAACACGGCGAACGCGGTGAAACTGTCGTCGTCGGGCTACCCGGCCTGGAAGGCCGACGTCTCCGTTCCGGCGAGCACGAGCATCGAGTTCAAGTTCATCAAGAAGGACTCGTCCGGAAACGTCACCTGGGAGTCCAACGCCAACAGGACGCTCACCACCGGTACTTCGGCGGTCGAGGTCAACAGCTCCTGGAACGTGGCCGCCGCCGACGCCACGGACGTGACCTTCGGAGTGAACGCCACCACCGACTACGGCACCAACGTGTACGTCGTCGGCTCCCTCCCCTCCCTCGGCTCCTGGAACACCGCCGACGCCATCCCGCTGTCCTCGGCGTCGTACCCGTACTGGGGGCGGCTGGTCATCGTGCCCAAGTCGACGTCGTTCGCGTACAAGTACATAAAGAAGGACTCCTCCGGAAACGTGACCTGGGAGTCCGGCAGCAACCGTTCCTACAGCACCGGTTCGGGAACGGGCTACAGCGTCAGCGACACCTGGCGCTGAAAGTTCTTGCTCGAAGTTTCAAGACTCTTGCTGTAAGGCTTGCGTGGGCGATACCGTCGCGCCGGTCGCCCGGCATCGAGGCCGTGTCTCGGCTTGAAGCCGGTCCGGACGAGCTGTTCGAGCCGTAGCCGTACTGAGCCGTATTCACTAGGAGTTCACGCCTGTGGCCCTGATACCGAGATGGCCGGCGCCCGGGGCGCGCCGCCGTACCCCGCACCAGCGAAGAATCGCGGCCGTCGCCGTGGCCGCCCTCGCGGCGGCGTTCCTTCAGCCGATCGCGGCGCGGGCGCAGACCCCGCCCGCGCCGCCCTCGGACGCGAAACTCGCCGCCGAACCGGCCCGGCACGACGACACGCGCGAGCAGTTCTACTTCGTGATGCCGGATCGTTTCGCCAATGGCGACACGTCCAACGACCGGGGAGGGCTGTCCGGTTCGCGCCTTGCCACCGGGTACGACCCCACGGACAAGGGCTTCTACCAGGGCGGCGACCTGAAGGGGCTGACCGGCAAGCTCGACTACATCAAGGGGCTCGGCACCACCGCCATCTGGATGGCGCCGATCTTCAAGAATCAGCCCGTGCAGGGCGAGGGCGGCAACGCCTCGGCCGGGTACCACGGTTACTGGATCACCGACTTCACCCAGGTCGACCCGCACTTCGGCACCAACAAGGACCTCTCGACTCTCATCTCCAAGGCGCACGCCAAGGGCATGAAGGTCTTCTTCGACGTCATCACCAACCACACGGCCGATGTCGTCGACTACGAGCAGAAGTCCTACGACTACCTCTCCAAGGGGGCGTTCCCGTATCTGACCAAGGACGGGAAGCCCTTCGACGACGCCGACTACGCGGCGGGAGGCGCCGGCTTCCCGTCCGTGGGCGCCGGCTCCTTCCCCCGTACGCCCGTCGTGCCCGCCGCCAAGAAGAACGCCAAGGTGCCGTCCTGGCTCAACGACCCGACGATGTACCACAACCGCGGCGACTCCACCTACGCCGGCGAGTCCACCACCTACGGCGACTTCTCGGGCCTGGACGACCTGTGGACCGAGCGTCCCGAGGTCGTCAGCGGCATGGAGAAGATCTACGAGAAGTGGGTCAGGGACTTCGGCGTCGACGGCTTCCGGATCGACACCGTGAAGCACGTGGACATGGAGTTCTGGACGCAGTGGGCCACCGCGCTCGACACGTACGCGGCCGAGCGGGGCCGGAAGAACTTCTTCATGTTCGGCGAGGTCTATTCCGCCGACACGTCGATCACCTCCCCGTACGTCACCCAGGGCCGGCTCGACGCCACCCTCGACTTCCCCTTCCAGGACGCGGCACGCTCGTACGCCTCCCAGGGCGGCAGCGCCAAGAAGCTCGCCTCGGTCTTCGGTGACGACTACAAGTACACGACCGACAAGGCCAACGCGTACGAGCAGGTCACCTTCCTCGGCAACCACGACATGGGCCGCTTCGGGTACTTCCTGAACCAGGACAACCCGAAGGCCACCGACGCCGAGCTGGTGAAGAAGGACGAGCTCGCCAACGAGCTGATGTTCCTCGGCCGCGGCAACCCGGTCGTCTACTACGGCGACGAGCAGGGCTTCACCGGCGCGGGCGGCGACAAGGACGCCCGTCAGACGATGTTCGCCTCCAAGGTCGCCGACTACCTCGACGACGACGAACTCGGCACCGACCGCACGCACGCGAGCGACGCCTACGACACGAGCGCACCGCTCTACAAGGAGATCGCCGGTCTCTCGAAGCTCCGCAAGGACAACCCGGCCCTCGCGGACGGGGTGCAGACCGAGCGCTACGCGGCCGACGGGGCGGGCGTCTACGCCTTCTCCCGCACGGGCGGCGACAAGACCGAGTACCTCGTCGCGCTCAACAACGCGGACGAGGCGAAGACGGCGACCTTCGCGACCGGCTCCGCCGACATGACCTTCCGGGGGATCTACGGGACCTCCTCCCGGCTGACGAGCGACGCCGACAAGAACGTCACCATCACCGTCCCGGCCCATTCCGCCCTCGTCCTCAAGGCGGCCCGCCCGCTCGGCGCCCCCGCCGCGAAGCCCTCGCTCACCCTGAAGGCACCGGACGCGGGCGCGACCGGCACCGTCGAGCTGGGCGCCGACGTCACCGGCGGTCAGCTCGACCGTGTCGTCTTCGCCGCCCAGGTGGGCAACGGCAGGTGGCGGACGCTCGGCTCCGCCGACCACGCCCCGTACAAGGTCACCCAGGTCATCGGCAAGGACGTACCCGCCGGGACCGCCCTGCGCTACAAGGCGGTGGTCGTCGACTCGGCCGGGCACACGGCGAGCGCGACGGCCACGAGTACGAGTGGCACACCGCCCACCGCCGAAGTCCCCACCGCCTCCTCGCGCGACTACGCGATCGTCCACTACAAGCGCACCGACGGCGACTACACCGACTGGCGCCTCTACGCCTGGGGCGACCTGGCCGACGGCGAGTCGACGACCTGGCCCGTGGGCCACGACTTCATCGGACGGGACGCCTACGGGGCCTTCGCCTACGTGAAGTTGAAGCCGGGCGCGTCCAGTGTCGGCTTCCTCGTCATCGACAAGGACGGCAACAAGGACGTCGCCACCGACCGTACGATCGACGTCACCAAGACGGGCGAGGTCTGGGTCGAGCAGGGCAAGGAGGCCGTACAGACCCAGCGGCCCGACTACCCGGCGCAGGACACGACCAAGGCCGTACTGCACTACCACCGCGCCGACGGCGACTACACCGGCTGGGGACTGCACGTCTGGACCGGGGCCGCGACGCCCACGGACTGGTCCAAGCCCCTGGAACCGGTGAAGACCGACGCCTATGGCGCTGTCTTCGAGGTGCCGCTCGCCGAGGGTGCCACCAGCCTCAGCTACATCCTCCACAAGGGCGACGACAAGGACCTCCCGACCGACCAGTCCCTCGACCTCGCCGCGAACGGCCACGAGGTGTGGCTGGTGAACGGCCAGGAGAAGTACCTGCTCCCACAGCCCGCGGGCAGCGCGGCCGCGCTCGACCTGACCACCTCCAAGGCGGTCTGGATCGACCGGAACACCGTCGCCTGGAACGGCTCCGAGGCCGCGGCCTCCACCCAGTTGCTGTACTCCCACGACGGCTCGATCGCCGTCAAGGACGGGACGCTGACCAGCGACGACGAGCGGTGGCTCCGGCTGTCGAAGACCACCCTCAGCGACGCCCAGAAGGCCGCGTTCCCGTACCTCAAGGACTACACCGCCTGGTCCGTCGACCCGCGCGACCGAGGCCGGGTCAAGGAGGCCCTGAACGGTCAGCTCGTCGCCTCCGGGCGGGCCGCCAACGGCGCCGTGCTCGCGGCGACCGGCGTCCAGATCGCCGGCGTACTGGACGATCTGTACGACGCGACCGAGGCACAGCTGGGTCCGACGTTCCGCGACGGGCGTCCCACGCTGGCCGTGTGGGCGCCGACCGCGCAGAGCGTGGCGCTGGAGCTCGACGGCTCCACGGTCGCCATGAAGAGGAACGACACCACCGGCGTCTGGTCCGTCACCGGCGCGAAGTCCTGGCGGAACAAGCCCTACCGGTACGTCGTGAAGGTGTGGGCGCCCACCGTCCGCAAGGTCGTCACCAACAAGGTCACCGACCCGTACTCGCTCGCCCTTACCACCGACTCCGAGCGCAGCCTCGTCGTCGACCTGACGGACAAGTCCCTCGCCCCGAGCGGCTGGTCCTCGCTGAAGAAGCCCAAGGCCGTACCGCTGCGGGACGCCCAGATCCAGGAGCTGCACATCCGGGACTTCTCGGTGGCGGACAAGACCGTCCCCGCGAAGGACCAGGGCACCTACCTCGCCTTCACCGACAAGAACAGCGACGGGTCCAAGCACCTGCGGGCCCTCGCCCGGTCGGGCACCTCGTACGTCCACCTCCTGCCCGCCTTCGACATCGCCACCATCCCCGAGAAGAAGTCCGACCAGGCCACCGCAGGCTGCGACCTCGCCTCCTACCCCGCGGACTCCCAGAAGCAGCAGGAGTGCGTCGCCGCGATCGCCGCCAAGGACGCCTACAACTGGGGCTACGACCCCTACCACTACACGGTCCCGGAGGGCTCGTACGCGAGCGACCCGGACGGCACCGGCCGTACGGTCGAGTTCCGCCGGATGGTGAAGTCGCTGAACGAGGACGGCCTGCGGGTCGTCATGGACGTGGTCTACAACCACACCGCCGCCAGTGGTCAGGCGGACACCTCCGTGCTCGACAGGATCGTGCCCGGCTACTACCAGCGGCTCCTCGCCGACGGGTCCGTCGCCACCTCCACCTGCTGCGCGAACACGGCCACTGAGAACGCCATGATGGGCAAGCTGGTGGTGGACTCGATCGTCACCTGGGCCAAGGAGTACAAGGTCGACGGCTTCCGCTTCGACCTCATGGGGCACCACCCCAAGGCCAACATCCTGGCCGTCCGCAAGGCCCTCGACGCGCTGACCCCGGCGAAGGACGGGGTCGACGGCAAGAAGATCATCCTCTACGGCGAGGGCTGGAACTTCGGCGAGGTCGCCGACGACGCCCGATTCGTGCAGGCCACCCAGAAGAACATGGCCGGGACGGGCATCGCGACCTTCTCCGACCGGGCGCGCGACGCCGTACGCGGCGGGAGCCCCTTCGACTCCGACCCCGGCGTCCAGGGCTTCGCCTCGGGGCTGTACACCGACCCAAACTCCTCTCCTTCCAACGGCACTTCGGCCGAGCAGAAGGCCCGGCTGCTGCACTACCAGGACCTCATCAAGGTCGGGCTCAGCGGCAACCTCGCCGCGTACCGCTTCACCGACACCGACGGCAAGGAGGTCAAGGGCTCGGAGATCGACTACAACGGCCAGGCGGCCGGATACGCGGCGGCACCGGGCGACGCCCTCGCGTACGCCGACGCGCACGACAACGAGTCCCTGTACGACGCGCTCACCTACAAGCTGCCCGCCGCGACGAGCGCGAGCGACCGGGCCCGGATGCAGGTCCTCGCCATGGCGACCGCCACCCTCTCCCAGGGTCCGTCGCTCTCCCAGGCGGGCTCCGACCTGCTGCGCTCCAAGTCCCTCGACCGCAACTCGTTCGACAGCGGCGACTGGTTCAACGCCATCCACTGGGACTGCCGGGACGGCAACGGCTTCGGACGCGGACTGCCGATGGCGGCCGACAACGCGTCCAAGTGGCCCTACGCCACACCCCTGTTGAGCACCGTCAAGGTGGGATGCCCGCAGATCCAGGGCAGCTCGGACGCGTACCAGGACCTGCAGCGGATCCGGACGACCGAGAGCGTCTTCTCGCTGTCCACCGCTGGCCAGGTGCAGTCGAAGCTCTCCTTCCCGCTATCCGGCAAGGACGAGACACCCGGCGTGATCACGATGGAGCTCGGCGACCTCGTCGTCGTCTTCAACGCGACGCCCAAGGCGCAGGAGCAGACGGTCGGCGCCCTGGCCGGGACGGCGTACGCGCTGCACCCGGTGCAGGCGGCGGGCGCCGACCCTATCGTCAAATCCTCCTCGTACGCGGCGAAATCGGGCACGTTCGCCGTTCCGGGGCGCACTGTGGCGGTATTCTCCCGGATCTCCTGAAAGGGCATTACCTTGGTGGGGCAGACCTCGAACCCCGGTCTGCCCCACCGGTGTGTCCCAGGGCTGGCAGATGGACGTCAACGGCAAGCGGACTGACGCGACCGTGCTGGTCGTGGACGATGTGGCGGCCAGTCGGTACGCCATGAGCGCCGTGCTGCGCCGCGCCGGTCACCAGGTCGTCCCGGTCGCCACCGGCTCCGAGGCGCTCGTCGAACTCGACGTACGGCTGCGCAAGGGCGCCCTGCCCGACGTGGCGCTCATCGACGTGGACCTGCCGGACATGAGCGGCTTCGAACTGTGCCGTCGGCTCAAGGCCCGGCCGCACATGGCCGGCCTGCCCGTCGTGCACTTCTCGGCCGCCGCCATGGCTCCCGGCGACCGGTGCCGGGGCCTGGACGTGGGCGGCGAGGCGTATCTGACGGTGCCCGCCGAGCCCGAGGAGATCGACGCGGTGGTCCGGGCCGCCGTGCGTTCGGCTCGGCTGCGCGCCGACGACCAGGCGCTGGCACGGCGGCTGACGCGGCTGGCGGAGACGGTCGTCGCCATCCAGACCGCGCGCTCCCCGCAGGAACTCGCCAACGCCGCCGCCGACGGCGCCGCGCGCCTCACCGGCTCTCCCGCCGCCGTCTTCGTCCTCGGCCCGGACGACGAGCTGTACCGCGGCACCTCACGGGACCGTACCTCGCTCGCGATGCCCGACGAGGGCGCTCACCAGACCGTGGCCGGTCTGCTCCGACGGCTCGTCCGCGGGCAGTCGGGAGTCCAGATCACCACGGTGCCCGCGCCGCTGTGGCCCGCCGGGTTCTTCCGGCCGGGAGTGCAGCACGACGCCCGTATGGCGCTGATCCCCATCCAGGAGGGCCGGGCCTCGGTGTGCCTCGCCACGCCCACCCGCGGCGTGCGCCGGGTCGACCCCGACGACGAGGCGCTGCTGGCCCGGCTCGCCGAGGCCACCGCGCTCGCCGCCGAGCCGCTGCTCATGTACCAGGTCGAACGGCATGTCGCCCTCACCCTCCAGCGCAGCTTCCTGCCCCAGCCGCACCGGCTGGCCGAACTGCCGGGCGTCGACGTCGTGGTCCGGTACGTGCCCGCGTCCCAGGAGACGGAGATCGGCGGCGACTTCTACGCGGCCCTGCGCACCGACGAGGGCGTGCTCACCGCGGTCGGCGACGTCGTCGGGCACTCGCTGGAGGCGGCCACCGTCATGGTCGAGATCAGGCACGCGCTGCGCGCCTACAGCGTCGACGAGAGCGACCCGGCCGTGCTCGCCGAGCGCCTCGACCGGATGCTCCAGCGCTACCACGCCGAGGTCACCGTCACCGTCTGCCTGGTCCTGGTCGACCCCGCCACCGGACGCACCCGTATCGCCAACGCGGGCCACATCCCGCCGCTGATCGTCCGGGACAGCGGCAGCGCCGACTACGCCAAGGCCGCCGGCCCACTGCTCGGAGTGGGTCTGCCCCACCCGCCGCCCACGGAGCTGTTCCTCGAACCCACCGACCGGCTCCTCATGGTCACCGACGGCCTGATCGAGACCCGGGGCACCGACCTGGCGGTGTCGATGGAGCACCTCCGCGCGGCCGCCATCGGCGCCCTGCCCGGCCTGGACGCCCTGTGCGACACGCTCCTCGCCTGCTTCGGCCACGACCGCGAGGACGACATCGCGATGCTGGCGCTGCGACTAGGGTGACCGGGAATCCCTAGAACAGGAGTGCCCATGCCGAACATCACCGTCGAGCATTCCCCGGCTCTCGACCACGTCGACTGGCGCGCCTTCGCCCTCGCGCTGCACCCGGTGGTCGTCGAGACCGCCGCCGCGAAGATCGAGGCGTGCAAGACGCGGACGCTGCGCACCGAGGACGAGGTGGTGGGAGCGGAGGCGGACCCGGACGCGCACGCCATCGTGCACGTCACGCTCGCCCTGCTGGCCGGCCGCACCGAGGAGACCAAGGCGAAGCTCACCGAGGCCACCCTCGAGCTGCTGCGCAAGCACATCGATCCCACCGACGGGCTCACGCTGCACGTGTCCGCCGAGGTGCGCGACCTCGACCCGTCGTACCGGAAGTACGTGCAGTAACCGCTATGAGGCGACCGGGGGTGAGGCCAGTGCGAGCAACCGGACGGCGAGGTCGGTGAACGGCCCGTCGCCCGGCTCGCCCTTGAGCGCCTGGTGCAGCAGCGCGCCGAGTTCCTCGTCGTGCGTGGCGCTCACCGCCGCCAGCGCCGCGAAGTCCTGCACGAGCTGCACCTCCAGCTCGCCGCGCGGAATCCGCCGCCCGTCCAGCCAGATCAGCGCCGTCGACTCGACGAGCGAGATCCAGGAGCGGATCACCAACTCCAGGCGGGCGGGCGGATCCTCGATCATCAGATGCGACAGGATCTGGACGTACGCGGCCTGCCGCACCGCGTCGACGAGCGCGTTGGTCTTCGAGGAGCCGACCGCGGGACCGCCGCGCATCAGCGCCGCGAAACCGGGCCCGTGGTCGTCCACGAAGTCGAAGAACCGGCGCATGACCCGCAGCAGCCGCGAGCCCAGCGAGCCCTCGTGCGGTTCCACGAACCGGCTCGCGAGATCGTCCGAGGCGCGCTGCAACGCCGCCTCGTACAGGCTGAGTTTGCCGGGGAAGTAGTGGTAGACCAACGGCCGCGAGATACCCGCGGCCGAGGCTATCTCGTCGATGGAGACCTCGTCGGGTGAGCGTCGGCTGAAGAGGTCGAGGGCGACGCCGATCAACTGCTGCCGCCGCTCCTCGACACCCATCCTGCGGCGTACCCGGGTTGTCATGCGAACACCTTACCGATCGAATCCGGCCCCGAACGGGCCGGTCCGGCCATGGTCGTTCACAGGTCCCACACGATGCGGTCACCGCGCGCCTTGGCAGGTCCCGCGGAATCCCTGCTCGCCATCAGGCTCCCGGACCTAGCGCAGTCCGCTGACCGTCCGCCCGTCCGTCAGGGTTCCCTCCAGCCCGGCCTGATCCCCCTGCTTCGTGCGTACGGCGAGCAGCGCGCCGCGCGCCGACCCGCTCACCCCGCCCGTCGTGCTGATCGAGGCGGTGTCCTTGCTGCCCGCCGCGAGGAGGTACCAGTCGCCCGTGCCCGACTTCCACAGCACGCCCGCCAGCACATGGGGGTCACGGGGGCCGCACGCGGGCGAGTTCTGGGCCTTCGCCGCGACCGCGCCGTACGGCCCGCCAGGCGTGTGGAACTGCGCCAGGACACGGGTGCCGTCGCCCCGCCAGGTGTCGGCCCGGGTGCACACCCACGCGGCCTGCCCGCTCGCGTCGGGCAGCGGCTGCTGCGCGTACTGCCAGGCGTTCACGGACCGCACGCCCTCGGAACGCACGGCGGCCAGCGAGCAGGCGAACGGTGCCCAGTTCCGCAGCGCCGCCGGGCCCGCGGCCTCGTGGGGTGCGGCGGGCGGTCCCGAGGTGAGATGGGCCGGGATCAGCTCGCCGAGGTCGGTCAGCAGGTGCGGGCCCGAGGTGTCGGTCACCTCCATGACGTTCCACGAGGTGCAGCTGCCGGTCGGGGCCGGACCGGCCAGCGGGGTGCTGACGCCGTCGGCCGAGAGGGTGAGGGGCGTCGGGCCCGCGGTCGGCTTCAGCAGGTCGCGCTCGGCGGCCTTGGTCACCCAGGGGGCGGTCAGATAGCGGACGTTGCCGTCGGCCCTGTCCAGGACGAGCGCCTCCGCCTCGGCACCGGTCGCGCCGTCGACCCGGGCGAAGTCGAGGGCCGCGCCACCCGTGCCGTCGCGCGGCTCGGCGTACCGGGCGATGCGCAGTCCGTCGTAGAACAGCACCACGCGCGCCTGGTCCACGTCACCGGCGTACAGCAGTTGCGGTGGCCCGGCCGGGGCGCCCGAGGGGGTACCGGGCGTGGCCGAGACCTGCACGGACTCGCCGGGCCGGGCCCAGACGGCGAGCGCGCGGCGCAGCAGCGCGGTGTCCCCGGCGAGGTTGCCGCGCGCGGGCCAGACGGAGAAGTCGGTGCGTGCGGACGACCGCCACGCCGTCGGGGCGATCCGTGTCAGCCTCCCGGGGTCGAGGGCGGCCTCGGCGGCCGGGTTCTGCGCGTACGGCGGGGCCGCGGCGCCGTCGGGTCCCCAGCCGCCGCTGGGCAGGGCGAGCAGCGCGCCGCAGACGGCCGCCGCGACGCCGGCGGCGAGCGCGGCCTTCATGTGCTGCCTGCGCCGCATCAGGTCGGTGGGCCGGGCGTGCAGCGAACAGGGGTCAAACTCGGGGGACAGGAGCAGGGCGTCCTTGGCCTCGACGCCGCCCGCCTCCTTCAGCGCCGCGCCCGGATCGTCGACGCCCGCCGCCGTCAGCACCTTGCGCACGTCGGACTCGGGCAGCCTTTCCAGGCCGCGCAGGACGTACGCCGCGCGGGCGGCCGCGGACAGGGCCGACAGCCGCTGGTCCAGGGCGAGTTCGTCGGCGCCGCCCGAGCGCGGGAAGAGCCTGAGGCCCCACACCTGGGGCAGCAGCGGCGGCAGTTGGGACCGCTTGGGCCAGGCCGCGCGCCGCAGCGGTACGCCCGCCTCCAGTGCCGTACGCACGACCTGGAGGCGCACCAGGGCGTAGCCGAGGTCGCCGTCGCGGCCGGTGGCCTGGGCCGGGATCAGGGTGGCGGTCCTGCGGCCCCGGGGCAGGGCGCGCTGGGTGAGGGCGTGCGCGGTCAGTACCCGCCGGTTGCGGCCGAGGCTCGGCGGCAGCACCAGATAGGCGAGCCGGACGAGCCGCGGGTAGTGCTCGACGAGGGCGGCCTCGGCCTGCTCGACGTCGACGACCGGTCCTGGGGAGGCTGCGGAGCGCTGGGCTACATCCTGTGACTGCACGTTCAGCAAAACGAGCGAATCGGTCGATGGTCACCCCGGGGGCAGGAAGCCCGGAGGGGGCGCGTTCCGCCTCCGGGGCCAGCGTTGGTCGAGTGAGGTTCGCCATCGACCCCTGTTGACGCCCTCCCCCGCCAGAGGCGGGAGATTCCGGTCCGCACTACTAGACGAGTCATTCCGATGTGGTCAGTGGTCATAAGCGATCAAGGATCGTATGACGGGCTGGCCGGTCTTGTGGTTGTGCCAGATCGCGGCGGCCATCGCGAGGATGCGTTGGGCGACGCGGACGGCGACACCTTCGAAGGTCCGTCCACCGTGCCGTTCCAGGTCGAGCTGGCCTTTGAGGGTGTCGTTGACCGACTCGATCAGCTGCCGCACCGACTTCAGGAGGCTCTCGCCCCTGCGCTTCTTCTCGCGCTTGAAAGAAGGACGCAGCAACTCCGCGCCCCGGAAGGCCAGATCGGCCTCGAACTCCTTGGAGGCGAAGCCTTTGTCTGCGATCACCAGCAGGCTCGGCCGGTCCGTGGACAGGTGCGGTTCGCGGTCCAGCATCGCCGACAGCACCTCCCGCTCATCCAGTTTCGGGTTCGCCAGTGCCCACAGGATGGGCATCCCGGTCGGGGTGCATACCAGGAACAGGCGCAGGCCCCAGAAGAACCGGGAGTGCGAGGCGCAGTACCCGTATCCGGCCCAGCCGGCCATGTCCGACCGCTTCACCGTCGGACGCGAGCGGCCGCACTCCACCGGTGTGGAGTCGATGATCCAGTGGTTGTCGAACCAGAAGTCCGTATCGACGGCCAGCAGTCGTATTGCCCTCTTGACCAGTGGCAACGCTGCCCGCAGCCGCTTGTTCCAGCCCGGCTGCCTGGGCACGTACGGGAACATCGCTCCCAGTCGGGAGTCCACGAACCGCAGCCAGCGCGACTCCGAGGTGAAGCCCAGCAGCGCCTGGGCGACGGCAAGGGTGACCAGCTCAGAATCCGCCAGCTGCGGCGGTCGGCCAAGCCATCGGCTACCTCCGATCTCGTCGTCGATCTTCACGTACAGTGCGGTCAGCAGGGCGTCTAGGTTGTTCGTCACACAACGATCTTGGACGCCCTGTCTGCGTTCCCAGACACACCGTCAGCATTCGGAATGACTCGTCTAGTGCCGCGACAGGCAACGTTCGCCCCGTCCGGCGGTAGTCCGCCAGCTGTGCTGATCGGACAGCATGACCGTAGCGTGAGTTGATCGACTTCGGAGCCTACGGGCTTACGAGTGTGCCGGTTTCCGCTCCAGGGCGTGACGCAGTGGGCCTACGTTCGACTGAACTGTTCTTGGGCGGCGCGTCGATCACCGCCCGGAAGTCCGCCGCGTCCGCTTCTTCGTAGTCGTCGAACGTGGCCCAGGCCGCCGCCGTACGCTCTTCCCAGTCTTCGGTCACGGCCACACCTTCGCACGCACGTGCCCGTTGCGGCATCGGCACTCCCACAGGGTGTCTTTCCGTCCGTAACGGGGGCGATTGAGCACTTGGCGTGCCGGAGCCGTATCGAAGGCCAGGGCCCTCGCCGGGGCTCCCCACGGCGTGGGCGCCGACAGGCACCGGAGGAACGTATGAGGTTGACACGCGAAAAGCTGAGCGGGCACGGTCTGGCGGTCGTCGCGGCCGCGGCCCTGCTGGCGCTGACCGGCTGCGGCGGGTCGGGTGGCGGGGGAGGGACCAAGAGCGACTCGGCCGACCAGGTCCCGGCCACCGCGACCGGCAGTCTGGAGGATCTGGCGGCCGAGGTGAAGTGCAAGCCGAGCATTCAGACGGATGCCGACGAGATCCGTCAGGCGATCTGCAAGAACCCCGACGGCAAGTTCGTCCTCGCCACCTTCGCCACCGATCGCGGCCAGCGTGAGTGGATCAACGACGCGAAGGACTACGGGGGGTTCTATCTCGTCGGTGCCAAGTGGGTCGCCGTCGCCGACCAGAAGGTGGTCACGTCGCTGCGCGGCCAGCTCGGCGGGACCTTGGAGGAGGGGGTCTCGCACCACTCGGGCGGGAGCGGTGGTGGGGGAACCGAGACCGCGCACTCCGGTCACAGCGGCTGACCGCGCAGGATCTGGGGTAGGGGCTCCGATCGGAATCAGCGCCCGGCTCGCGACGCCCGGCACACATGCTCGTGGCGTTGCCGGAAGGCCCTCGTAGCTTCTCCGCTACGAGGGCCTTTTGGCGCCTTGCGATCGTACGCACCGGGCGCCGTGAGCTGATCGGACTCTCGTTCTGTTCGGAGCTCCAAGCGAAGGCCGGCGGCGGGAGATCCCACCGCCGGCCTTCTCAGTGCCGTGCTAGTTCTTCGGTGAAGCGACTACTGCCTTCGGTGAAGCGACTACTACCTGCACTGCTGGCCGGAGTTGACGCAGTTGGCGATCTTGTTCGCCAGGCCACCGGTCGTGACGCTGATGAAGTCGTCGTGGTCGGTCGCCGCCTTGTGGAGCTGCTCCGGGAAGCCGTCCACCGCGTACGCGTTCTTCACCACGCCGTTCTGGATGGTCGGCGGTGCGATGTTGTACGTCAGGCGCATCGTCAGCTGCGGGATCGCCTTGAAACCGTTGCCGCAGACACCGCTCGCGGGGTCGGCGAAGGCCACGTGCGTGCGGTGGTTGGCGCTGTCGATGTTCTGACCGTCCCAGCAGCTCTGGAAGGCGAACGTGCGCACCACCTTGCTGCCCTGCGGGCAGATCGGGTACTGCGACGTCAGCTGGACCTTGTTCTCGAAGCCGGTGCAGCTCCAGTGCGCGTTGGCGTTCGCCAGACCGTTGGTCGTGGTCTTGGCGTCACCGGTGATGATGCGCAGGAACTGCGGCATCGCGACGACCTTGCTGGCCGGGTTGCCCACGTACTTGATCTGGGCCGAGACGGGGGTCAGGATCTTACCGACGTTGCCTTCCTTGCCGCCGCCGTCCTTGTTCTGGTCGAAGTCCTGCGTGCCGTTCTGGATACGGACCACGGGCCAGTAGTACGACGACAGGTCGTTCTTGTTCGCGCAGCTGGTCCCGCCCTGCAGGAACGTCTGGTTGCTGGAGAACGCGTTGACCTTCTGGTTGCCGACGTAGTCGTGCAGGTGGTGCGCGCCGTTGGTCACGCCGGGCGCCACGATCACGTTGTCGGTGTTGAAGTTCTTGTTCGCGTTCACACCGCACTGCGTGGTGAACGTACCCCGCGAGGCGTTGGCGCCCTTCTGCGGCTTGCCCTGGACGTTCGCCGCGACCTTGGTGATGTCGACGAAGTCGGCTGCGACGGGGCCGTTTCCGGCCTGACCGCCGATGTTGGCCGGCGCGCTCGCGCTCGGAGCCGCGCTGGCCTGGGCGCCACCGTTGTTCTGCTGGCCGCCGTTGTTCTGGCCGTTGTTCTGCTGGCCACCGTTGTTCTGGCCGTTGTTGTTCTGCCCGCCGTTGTTCTGGCCACCGGCGGTGGTCTGAGCCTGGGCGGCGGTGGTGCCGGTGCAGGCGGCGAGACCGTCCAGCGTGGTGGGGGCGGCGGCGCCCACCCGCGTGAAGTCGATCTTGATTCGTCCGATGACCGCGTTCCGCTTTTCCTGGAGCGGAGACAGGATCGCGTTCTGGACGAAGCCCGCGTCATTGGCCTGGGCCTGACGCGACGAGGCCAGCCGGGCGTATGCCTCGGTGATCTGCTTGTCGAGCGTGGCCAGCTCCGCGTCGACATTCGACTTGGCGTTGGCGGGCACGTTGGTGAGCTTCTGCCCGATGTCGGGGCAGGAGATGGTGGCGACCTGGGCGGCGGCGGCCTTGACGGTGTTCGGGCTCGAGTTGGTCTCGTGCGCCGAGGCGTAGAAATTCGCCCAGATCAATCCGCCCCCACCGATCGCGAGCGCCGCGGATGCGGCAACGGCGCGAACAGCCAGTGGCGAACGTCGTTTGCGAGTGTTGCGTCCCATGGAACTCCTCTGACTTCCTTGCGGGGCATCGAGGCGCCCGACAGGAGTGAAGCGGCGTCCATCAGTACGCAGGTGACTCCTGAGGCGTTCAGAAACCCAGGAAAATCTTAGAAGTTCGTGAGGTCATTTCCGGCGCAATGGGCTCAGAAGTGCATGTTTTTCGGGGAGTTGATCTCGAAAAACAGGTTTGAATGATATTCAACGGTGTCGGTGGCCCCTCTCTCACGGTATCCATCCGCTGCCGCTCGGTGTTCCCTCAGTGGCCGCCGCGATCCAAATACGCCAGTACGGCGAGTACGCGCCGGTTGTCGTCGTCGGATACCTCCAGCCCCAGTTTGGTGAAGATGTTGGAGGTGTGTTTGGCGATCGCCCGTTCTGTGACCACGAGTTGGGCCGCGATCGCCGCGTTCGAGCGCCCCTGCGCCATCAGTTCGAGCACCTCGAGCTCGCGCGGGGTGAGCCGCCCGAGCGGCCGGCCGGTGTGCGAACGCCGCGCCAGCAGCTGCTGGATGACCTGCGGATCCATCGCGGTCCCGCCCGCCGCCACCCGCCGTACGGCATCGATGAACTGCTCCGCGTCGAACACCCGGTCCTTGAGCAGATAGCCGACCCCGCCGGTGCCGTCCGCGAGCAACTCCCGCGCGTACAGCTGCTCCACGTGCTGGGAGAGCACGAGCACCGGCAGCCCCGGCCGCTCCCGGCGGGCCTGGAGCGCGCACTGCAGCCCCTCGTCCGTGTGCGAGGGCGGCAGCCGTACGTCGACCACGGCGACGTCGGGCGCCAACTCGGCCAGGGCCCGGGTGAGTTCGGGCCCGCTCTCGACGGCGGCGGCGATCTCGAAGTCGTACGCCTCGAGCATCCGGACCAGCCCGTCGCGCAGCAGGAACAGGTCTTCGGCTAGGACAACGCGCAAGGGATCTCCATGGTGACCATGGTGGGACCGCCCGCGGGGCTGCTGACGGCCAGGACGCCGTCGAATGTACCGAGCCGTCGCTCGACCCCGGTGAGCCCCGAGCCCGCGCCGACCCGGGCGCCGCCCTCCCCGTCGTCGGTGACGGTGATACGGAGCATTCCGTCCCTGTGCTGGAGGTCGACCCAGAGGCGCTCGGCACCGGAGTGCTTGACCGCGTTGGTCAGTACCTCGCTGACGGCGAAGTACGCGGCGGACTCGACGGGTGCCTCCGCGCGGCCGTCCATGTCGACGTCCACCTCACTCGCGAGAGGCAGCCGAAGCGCCAACGCCCTTACGGCGTCGCAGAGTCCACGCTCGGCGAGCACGGGGGGATGGATACCCCGTACGAGGTCGCGCAGCTCGGTGAGCGCCTCGGCGGAGGACCGGCGGGCCTGGGTGAGCAGCCGGCGGGCCTTGGCCGGGTCCTTCTCGATGAGGGCGTCGACGGTCCCCAGATCCATCCCCATGGCGACCAGTCGCGCCTGTGCTCCGTCGTGCAAGTCCCTCTCGATACGGCGTAGTTCGGCAGCCGACGTGTCCACGGCGGCACGGCGGGTCTCGGTGAGGACGCGGACCCGCTCGGCGAGTTCGCCGTCGCCGGAGGCGAGAACGGAGCGGGCGAGGAGGAAATGGACCCGCAGGAGGGCGGGGGAGAGGAAGTAGGAGGTGACGAGGAGCGCCGCGCCGAGTACCCCCGCGAGGAGGGCGGAACCCTGCCCCGACACCGGCACGAAGCCGTACCACCACCCCACGTGGGTCCCGTCCGTGAAGACTCGCCACAGGCCGGCCGCCAGCGCGAAGCCCTCCAGGGGGTAGAGGAGGAGGGCGGCGGGCAGCAGCGCGGTCACGAACCCGGCGGTCATGTCGACCACCAGCCAGCCGAGGTCGCGCCAGGTCGCCGGGTCTCCCAGCATCCGCAAGCAGCGCGTCCATGGGCTCAGACCCGCGGGCAGACTCCTGTACGTGGACGGAATCCGTATCCCGCACCACTCGGCGGCGCTGATCCGCCGGCGGTCCGCGAAGGCCCGTAC
Organism: Streptomyces sp. NBC_01450; assembly: GCF_036227505.1. Taxonomy (NCBI): domain Bacteria; kingdom Bacillati; phylum Actinomycetota; class Actinomycetes; order Kitasatosporales; family Streptomycetaceae; genus Streptomyces; species Streptomyces sp. NBC_01450. The sequence goes on from NZ_CP109480.1 coordinate 7,947,398, forward strand.
GCCGGTCAGGACCCAGGGGGTCGTGACGATCCCCACCCCCACGGGCACCAGCAGGATCGACACGACGGAGAGCACGAACAGAACGACCGCGCCGGTGAACCCCCCGACGGCCAGCACCAGCCCTCGCCCCCCGGCGACCAGCACTTCCGGCCCGCGTGCCCGTATGCCCCTGCCGCTCCACATCTCCATACCGCCAGTCTCGCCGACCCACCCCGCACGGTCACTGGGCCGAACCCCCGGGCGGAGGGTGGTGCCAGGTGCACCCCCGATCGGCCTGAAGATGCGGGGCGAAGCCCCCGCTCCAGGGGCGCGGGGAACTGCGCGACCAGCCCCCACGCACCCGCAGCGAAGAACACACCCCGGGGGGGTCTGGGGGCGGAGCCCCCAGGGATGGGACGGGTAGGGGCGGCGGGGGCGAGGACAAGGAGTGGGGTTACTGGGCGAGCACCTTGGCCTCCACGTCCGGCGGCAGCCCCACCGGCGGGCGCCCCGGCCGCTGAGGGGCCACCCCGCCGATGTCCTGGAGCCAGGCCCACGTGTCCGCGACCGTCTCCGCGACGGACCGACACCGCAGACCCGCCTCCACCGCCCGGGAGACATCCGCCCGATGAAGAGCGTCATGCATGTCGGTCCCCACCGGCACCCAGACCGGCAACTGCGTCCACGGCTGGATCCCGGCGTCGAGGACCACGGAAGGCTCGGTCCAACGGAGTTCCGCCCGCGCCCCCGTGACGCGAACACACGCGTCGAGCAGCTCGCCCATCGTCGTATGCCCCTGCGGACTCATCAGGTTGCACGCCCCGCTCACCCCCGCTTCCGCCGCCCCGAGAATCCACTCCGCCAGGTCACGGACATCGACGTACTGGAGGGGAAGCGACCGGGGTCCGGGCGCGAGCACGGGGCCGCCCCGGGCGATCCGGGTCAGCCACCACGGCAGTCGGCCGATGTTCTCGTACGGCCCGAGGATCAGCCCGGACCGTACGAGCAACGAGCGCTCCGCGCCGAACGCGGACACGGCGGCCAGCTCGCCGCCCAGTTTGTCCTGCGGGTAGTCGGTCTGTTCGGCGTCCTCGGACGCCCCCTCCACGAGCGGCGCGTCCTCGGCGTAGTCGGCGGGCGGAGCCCACGCGTAGACCGAGCAGCTCGACACGTACACATACCGCCCGGCCCGGTCGGCCAACAGGCGTGCCGTGTCGCGGACGGCCCGCGGCGCCGCCGACCAGGTGTCGACGACGACATCCCACTCACCCTCGGCGGAGGCGTCGGCGAGCGCCGCGAGCCCGTCCGGGGCGGTGCGGTCGCCCAGCAACGACCGCACCCCGGCGGGCGGTTCGCGGTGCCCCCGGTGGAAGACGGTCACCTCCCAGCCACGGCCGAGCGCCGCCTCCACCACGGCCCGCCCCGCGAAGTCCGTACCGCCCAGCATCAGCAGTTTCTTGGGTTTCATACGGACGACTCTGCCCGCACGGTCCGCCGGGCGGAACGGGAATCTGCTGACAGAAGAGTCGTTGAGCGGCGGGGTGGGTCAACGCCCCGTCGGAGGCGCGTACTTGTACCCGACCCGCCGTACCGTCTGGATCGCCTGCCGGTGCTGCGCCCCCAGCTTGCGCCGCAACCGCGCGACGTGGACGTCGACGGTCCGCCCGTCGCCCACGTGCCCGTAGCCCCACACCGTGGTGACCAACTGGTCACGGGTGTGCACCCGGTGCGGATGCGCGACGAGGTGCGCGAGCAGCTCGAACTCCAGGTAGGTGAGGTCGAGCGACTGCCCGTCGACCTCGGCGGTGCGCTGCACGGGGTCGATGCGCACGAGCGGGTCGGCCCCGACGGCGGCGTCGGCGGGGGCCGGCGAGTTCGGGACGGCGACCGGCAGCGGGGGCTGCTGGTCGGCCGGTACGAGGACCAGGTAGCCGATCATCGGCGGCTGGCCCGGCAGTACCGGCAGGGTGTGCGGGGGAGCGGGCAGCCAGGTGGCGCCCGGCGGCAGGAAGTCCGCGACGTCGGCCACCTCGTCCCGGTGGACGGCACGGAGTCGGTGCCGTGCGGGGGTGGGCACGGGTGCGGAGGGGGCCGCGACGGATGTGAAGGAACGAGTGGTCGCCATGAGAGGTCAGCTCTTTCGCGCGAGAAGTTCGTCGGGAAGGTCGACGACCGCGAGTTCGTGGTCGGGGCCGTCGAGGACGTACGTCGTGCGCGCTGGCCGAAGGCCGGGGTGTACGGCTTTAGAGGGCCCGCGCGTTCGTCGCGCGGCAACACACCCGGTCGAAGTCGTGATGCTGACGGGACGGCCAGAAGGGCTCCAGGTCGGGGCGACCCGTCGCGGTGTACCTCTGGAAGCTGGCCATGTCTCCATTGAAGCAGACACCGGGGCCGGGCAGGAGAGTCCTCTCACAGGTCGGACGCGTCCTTGGCGTGAACTTGACGTCGTTCTACGAGGTCGCCGTCGCGACGCGAGGAGGCGCCCACCGTGACGGTGAGCGCCTCCTCGTTCGAGTGCGGGGCGGATCAGACCTGGCCGGCCTTCTCCAGGGCGGCGCAGCAGGTGTCGACGAGCAGGCGCGTCACGACGTACGGGTCGACGTTGGCGTTCGGGCGGCGGTCCTCGATGTAACCCTTGCCGTCCTTCTCGACCTGCCACGGGATGCGGACCGAGGCGCCACGGTTGGAGACGCCGTAGGAGTACTCGTTCCACGGGGCGGTCTCGTGCAGGCCGGTCAGGCGGTCGTCGATGCCGGCGCCGTAGTTCTTGACGTGGTCGAGCGGCTTCGAGCCCTCGCCCAGCGACTCGCACGCGGTGATGATCGCGTCGTAGCCCTCGCGCATCGCCTTGGTGGAGAAGTTGGTGTGCGCGCCGGCGCCGTTCCAGTCGCCCTTGACCGGCTTGGGGTCGAGGGTCGCGGAGATGTTGAAGTCCTCGGCGGTGCGGTAGAGCAGCCAGCGGGCCACCCACAGCTGGTCGGAGACCTCGAGCGGCGCCAGCGGGCCGACCTGGAACTCCCACTGGCCGGGCATGACCTCGGCGTTGATGCCGGAGATGCCGAGGCCCGCCTTGAGGCAGTTCTCGAGGTGCGCCTCGACGACGTCACGGCCGAAGATCTCGTCCGCGCCGACGCCGCAGTAGTAGCCGCCCTGCGGGGCCGGGAAGCCGCCGACGGGGAAGCCGAGCGGGCGCTCCCCGTCGAAGAAGGTGTACTCCTGCTCGATGCCGAAGATCGGCTCCTGCGCGGCGAACTTCTCCGCCACCTCGGCGAGCGCGGCACGGGTGTTGGACTCGTGCGGCGTCATGTCGATGTTCAGGACCTCGCACATGACGAGGACGTCGTCACCGCCGCGGATCGGGTCCGGGAAGACGGCGACAGGCTTGAGTACGCGGTCCGAGGCGTGACCCTCGGCCTGGTTCGTGGAAGACCCGTCGAAGCCCCAGATCGGCAGCTCGGCACCCTTGGCTGATTTTTCGGAGTCCGCCAGTATCTTCGTCTTGGAACGGAGCTTGGCCGTCGGCTCGGTGCCGTCGATCCAGATGTACTCAGCCTTGAAGGTCACGGGCCACATCCTTCGGGGTGTGTCTTTGGGCGCACTGCGGGTGCTGCGGCGCTGCGGCACTGGGGCGCCGCGGTACTGCCCGGCAGCCTGTCAACAGGCGATTTCCCGATCATTGCTCGAATGTGAACCCCGTGTTACCGGGTACCTCTGTGCTGCGACTCACTCGCCGAGAGCGATTCGCGACCGCTATCAGCGGCCCGTTCGCGAAGCCCGCGATCATACGCGTCGGCCCATCGTGATCCTCCCGGCCCCGGTCGCGGCGGCTCGTATGCGATGGGTTTGCGGGCGCGCACCGGGCTCCACCTCTATGTGCCGGTCGTGCCTCGGCGTACCGGTCGCGCCTCGACGCGCCGGTCCCGCTGTTCGTGGCCGCGAACAGCGGGACCGGCACGCCGCGCCGGGTGGCGGAGTTCCTCAGCCGTCAGTCTGAGGCGCTCACCCCACCTTCTCGATCCGGGCCCGGCGGATCAGGAACTTGCCCGGCTCCCGGACCTGCTCGAACGCCGCGTTGTTGAGCAGTACGCAGCTGCCCGACACGGAGGTGACCTGCACGGTCGTGGACTTGTTGTTGTCCAGGTTCGTGACCTTGAGCTTGGTCCCGGCCGGGAACTGGTTGCTGGACGCGGCCGGGGCGCCGGCCTCACCCGAGAGGGTGACGGTCGAGCCGTTGCAGACCTGCTGGCCGGTGGCGGCGCCACCCCCACCCGCCCCCTGTGCGGGTGCGGTGGTCTGCTGCTGCGCGGGCGGGGTCTTCGCCGGCTGGGCGGACTGCGCGGGCTGCGTGGTCTGGGAGCCCTGAGCCGACTCCCCAACCGCGCAACCGGACGCCTTCTGCTGCACCTTGATCTGAGCGATGACCGCCTCGCGGTTGGCGATGCGTGCCGTCGACTGCGCGTCGGGATTGGCCCGCTGGCCGTCGATGAACTTCTGGTTGTTGCCGAGGGCGGTGGCGAGCCCCTGGCAGACCGTCGAGTCCGCGGCGGACAGAGTCCGGGCGTTCGAACTCGGCGCCGCGTTCGAGGTGGCCGCCATGGCGAAGGCGCCGCCTCCGGCCACGGCCGCGGCAGCGGCCAGCAGCGCGACCTTCTTCTTGCCGCTGAGAGTTCTCCTACGCGACATGCGCGCCTCCTGTCCGTGGCCGCCTCCGTCGGTGGCCTGTCGTGATCCGTATGCCGCTAAGTACGAGATCCCGAACAGGGTTGCTCAATGGTCGACACCAGTCATTGAAGTGGCCTGGATCACACGGGGAGTTGGCCGGGGAGGCGGCGGAGAGGACGTGCGCCGAGAAAACCGGGACCACCGCGCCTCTCGGGACCACCGCGCCTCTCGGGACTACCGGGACTACCGGGACAAGGCTTCCCGTACCGCTTCCTCCGTGCGTGCCACGACGGCCGTCCCGTCGTCCGCCGTGATGATCGGGCGCTGGATGAGCTTCGGGTGTTCGGCCAGGGCCTTGATCCACTGCCCGCGCGCGCTGTCGTCCCGCGCCCACGACTTCAGCCCGAGCTCCTTGGCGACGGCCTCCTGCGTCCGGGTGATGTCCCACGGCTCGAGGCCCAGCCGGTCCAGTACGTCCCGGATCTCGTCCTCCGTGGGTACGTCCTCCAGATAGCGGCGGACGGTGTACTCCGCACTTTCCGCGTCGAGCAGGCTGATGGCGCTGCGGCACTTCGAACAGGCCGGATTGATCCAGATCTCCATGCCGTACACGTTACGCGAGACGCCCTTTTCCACTGGCGTCACGCCACCCCCAAAGGCCCTGTGGCCAGGGGCTTTTGTCAGTGCCGGGCGGTAGAATAGAAGCAGTGTTCGAGGGTGTCGCCGGGGGGTCCGGATGGCGCCCTGACCGCGACAGGAGGATGCCTGTGCCCGCTGCCGCACTGAAGCCGCTGCCCACTCAGTCCACGTCCAAGAGGGCGGTCCTGATGGACCTGCCGTACGAGCCCGTGACGAAGCGCCCGCTGCCGCCGGGGCGGCCTCGCGAGTGGTACGTCACGCACAACCGCCGGCTCAAGGCGATGCGTCTCGCGATCGCTCTGCTCGATTCCGGTGTGTACGTTCCGAACCAGGCCCGCGACGAGAAGATCCGCAGCACCGCGGAAGCGATCGGTGTTCATCCGCCGTCGGACACCACGTGCCACATGGTGCGCGCGCTGATGCGTTACGCGCGCTGATGCGTTACGCGCGCTGAGCGCCGGGGCGGCGGGGCGGCTTTCCTCGCCCCCGCCGCCCCTACCCGTCCCATCCCGAAGATGCGGGGCGAAGCCCCGCTTCAGGGGCGCGGGGCTGTGACATTGTGCGGCTCCGCCGCGTGGGCGCGACCAGCCCCCACCCACCCGCAGTCGGTCGGCCTCACCCGATCGACGCCCCTGGCATGCGTACGCCCTGCTCACAGCCTTGACTGAAACGGGAATCCACAGCGGAACGTGGGGAGACGACATGGCGCGGCACGCGACGCAACGGATACGCGGGATGCGAGGGCTCGGCGTTCCGGGGGCGGGGGCTCTCGTCCTCCTTGTGGCCGTCGGCGCGTCCCTGACCGGCTGTTCCAACGGCGCCACCCCTTCCGACGTGGCCTCGTCCCTCGCGTCCGAGGCGGGCAACGCCCTCGCCTCCGCGACCGCCGAGGCCGGGCGGAGGCTCGACGAGTTCAAGAGCGGCCTGGACGCCAAGGACGAGGTGAAGGTGGGCGACCAGGTGACCACCGACTCCGCGGGGCGGGCCACCGTCAAGGTCACCGCCACCAACCCGACGTCCTCGGCGAGGAAGTACGCGGTCCAGGTCGACTTCCGCGACAAGGGCGGCAACCTCCTCGACACGGTCGTCGTCACCCTGAACGACGTCCCGGCGGGCGCCGCCAAGGACGCCACCGCCCGCAGCAACCGGGCCCTCTCCGGGGACGTCACCGCCGACGTCTCCCGAGCCGTGCGGATCTGACGGCCGTGCACCGGAACGGCACCTCGGCCCCCGGAGTCTGAACGCGGCCAGCCCCGCGGTCGCTCAGCCGTACAGCTCGAACAACCCGGTCACATACGCCGTCAGCCGTTCGCCCAGCAGCTCGGGGGTCAGGTCCGTGCGTCCCAGCTCCCGCCACGGCACCGCGAGCTTCTCGGCATCGGGGGAGTAGGCGAGCGCGTCCAGCAGCCGCCAGTACAAGTGACTTTCGGCGTCGGCCGGCGGACGTCCGCCGTGTGCCTCGTACCGTGCGCGGAACCCCAGGCCGTACTCCTCCCCGTGCAGCAGCGCGAGGGCCGTGGAGCAGTGGGCCACGTCCAGGTCGGCGGGTCCCCACGAGGTCTCCACCCAGTCGATCACCCCGCTGATCCGCAGCGTGTCACCTACTCCGTCGAAGAGCACGTTGCCGGGATGGAAGTCCCGGTGCAGGAAACACCCTTCGTACGCCGGGGGTTCGCGCCGGATCACGTCCACGGCCCGCTCCCACAGCGCGCCCCGGGGCGTACGGACGCGTTCGGGTGAGGTCCATGCCTGGTAGGTGCGCGGACGGTCGGCCGGAACCACCGCGTGGATACGGGCCAGTTGGCGGGCCAGCAGGTCGATGCGGCGGTCCAGGTCCTCCTCGTCGACCCGTACCCCGCCCGGCAGCGAGGACATCAACAGGGAGGGGTGGTCGCAGTGTTCGGCGGCGGCGTCGACGGCGCGCAGCTCGGGCGTGGGCACGTCCTCGTACGGGGCGAGCAGGGTGAGGACGGATGCCTCGCGGGCCAGCAGGCCGGGCGCGTGCCGGCGGTAGAAGGGCTTCACGAACGACCGCAGCACCAGACCCGTACCGTCGTCGAGGGTGAGCCGGCGCATCTGGGAGCTCCAGCCGCCGCGCAGGGCCGTGGACTCCCGGATGCTCCTGCCGGCCGGAAGCTGCTTGGCCACCCAGCTCCGGGTCGCGGTCCACCCGCGCTCGCCCAGTCCCAGGAGCACGGAGTCCACGAACCGCGCCCGGTCGGCGGAGTGTTCGCGCAGCCACAGGCCCAGCATGTGGTCGGCGTCGGGGAATTCGAGCCGGGTGAACTGGGCACGGGCGGTGAGCGCGTCCGTCACGGCCTCGGTGACGGCGGGCGGGATGACGGCGTCCGTGCCGGGTACGGCGAGGACGGCACGGCCGTCGTACCCGCGCAGCACATCGAGCGCGGGGGCCTGCCGCCAGCTGTCCGGCGCCCGGATGATCTCACTGAAGCGCCCGGCGCCCTCCCCGAACGGAACCGGCCAGGCCTCGGCGCCGTACACCGCGGGCGCGCACAGGCCCAGCGCCACCACGCGCCGCCCGTAGTGCCCGGCGAGATCGGCCACCGTCTGGCCGCTCATGCTGAATCCGACGAGGATCAGCGGACCGTCCGCCGGGACCGACGCGTCGATGACGGAGACGGCCTGCTCGAAGCGTCGGCGCAGGCTCAAGTCCTTGAGTTCGCCCGAGCTTTCGCCGTGTCCGGAGAAGTCGAGGGCGAGGCCCCGGCAGCCGCGCGCCACGAATTCCTCCAGCAGCGGGAGCAGGCGCTCCTTGTTGCCGACGCCCGCGCCGTGCAGCAGGACGACGGTGGCCGCGGTGCCAGGACCGTCGTCACCGCCGCCGCCGACGCAGCTCAGTCGTTCACCGTCATGATCGTGTGCGAAGGAGGCGAGCATCCCCCCATTTACCCACGCCCGCTCTTCCACTCTCCACGTACCGACGGCCCCGGCCCGGTCACAGGCCGGGGGCGCCCCAGATCGGGAACCAGCGGCTGAGGTCCTGCTCGATCCGCAGATCGTCCGCGAGTGCGGCCTTGACCTGCAGTTCCAGCGCGTTGTCGCGTCGTTGGGTCTCGCCGGCCAGCGGCGCGAAGGGATAGAAGGTGCCGCGCTTGTAGAGATAGACGAGCCCGAGCCGTCGCGGTCCGCCGTCCTGGAAGCCGGCCACGGAGCAGAGCAGTTGCGGTCCGAAGCCGCTGCCCTCCAGCGCGCTGTTGACCGCGTGCAGATCACTGACCAGCGCGGGCAGATCGTCCGGCTCCCGCCGCGAGACCAGCCACGAGTACCCGTACTCGTCCCGGCTGACCTCCACCGGCGGGCCCGTGCGTTCGGCATCCGCGTCGAGCAGCTCCTGCACCTCCCGGTGTGCCTGGGCGAAGGCCCCGCCCTCGACGCTCGCGAAGCACACCGCGCCCGTCCCGGTCGGCTTGAACCCGGCGGCGGCCTCCAGGGTCACGGCCGCCGACGGCAGCCCGAAGAGCTGGTCGAGATCGGGCGCGACGGCCTTGGTGCGCCCGAGCAGGATGTCCAGGAACCCCATACAGTCGGCTGCCTCTCGGGAAAGGACGATAGGGAAACGGCTCAGGACGGGTCAGGCCGTGTTCTCGGGAGTCGCCGCCTCGCCCAGCTCCGCCGAGATCCTGCCCAGTTGTTCGAGCCGCTGCTCCAGGCTGGGGTGGGTCGAGAAGAGCTTCGCGATCCCCGGTTCGGCGCCGAGGGCCGGCGTGAAGTAGAACGCGTTGAACGCCTGTGCCGTCCGCAGGTCCTCGGTCGGGATCCGCGCGATGTCCCCGGAGACCTTCGTCAGCGCGGACGCCAGCGCCGAGGGCCGGCCGGTGAGCAGGGCGGCGGACCGGTCGGCGGCCAGCTCGCGGTACCGGGACAGGGCCCGGATGAGCAGGAAGCTGATCGCGTACACGGCCGCGGAGACGGCCATCACCGCCATGAAGATCGCCACGGTGTTCTGGTCCTTGCGGCCGCGCCCGCCGAAGAGCTGAGAGTAGAAGGCGAACCGCACGATCAGCCCGGCGATCACCCCGAGGAAGGAGGCCACGGTGATCACGGCGACGTCCTTGTGCGCCACGTGCGACAGCTCGTGGGCGAGCACGCCCTCCAGCTCGTCCGGCTCCAGCCGCCGCAGCAGCCCGGTGGTCACGCAGAGCACCGCGTGATCGGCGTTCCGCCCGGTCGCGAACGCGTTCGGCATGTCGATGTCCGACACGGCGACGAGCGGCTTCGGCATGTCCGCGACGGCACACAGCCGGTCGACGACCCCGTGCAGCTGCGGATACTCCTCGCGCTCCACGATCCGGCCGTGCATCGCGTAGAGCGCGATCCGGTCCGAGAACCAGTACTGCGCGCCGAGCACCAGGGCCGCGACGATCACGACGAGCACCCAGGACTTCAGCAGCACGATCAACGCGGCGACGAAGGCCACGTACAACAATCCGAGCAGGAACAGCGTGACCGTCATGCGCATGGTCAATCGCGGATCGCTCCGGAAACGGCTCTGCATGTGTATCACCCCCGCAGTAGGGCACTCGTCCCACTGCCCAGTGTGCACCTGCGGATGCCCATGAAGCGGTTCCGAAGAGCCCTAGGAGGTGCAAAGGCAGCCTGTGGGATTTCCGTGTGTTCCCGGGTGCGCCCGGCACCCGTCCGCACCCGTTCCCGCCCACGTTTCGGCGCCCCGTTCTAGTCCAAGATGCTGAGTGGTCGATCACGGACTAGCCTTTACTCGCGACCAGCTCTCAATGAAGAGAGCCGCGATTGGGGTACGCCCGCTCGACGCGTCGACGGTTTGAACGTACTCCTCGTACTCGGGCGAGCACCGCGCCGGACCAATCCACTGCGGTCGCGGCCATCTGCCATCCGTCTCGCGCCCCCGAAAGACGGCACGAGAGGGTGGAAGGAGGATTCATCCATGAAGGCACAACGCGCCAGGCGCTTCTTCGCTGTATCCGCAATCGGCGTTCTGATGGCCGGTGGCGCCGCGGTCGGCGCAGCAGGCACGGCCTCAGCAGCCGCCCCGGCTCAAGCCTCGACGCAAGTCATCACCCATGGCTGTTCCAACTGGGGTGGCCGGGGCAACTGTGGCTTCGGCTTCAACAACGGCTTCGGCTTCAACAACGGCTTCAACACCGGCTTCGGCTTCAACAACGGCTTCGGCTTCAACAACGGCTTCGGCTTCAACAACGGCTTCGGCTTCAACAACGGCTTCAACAACGGCTTCAACCGTGGTGGAGTCGTAGTGATTGTGGTTCCCTGACGGACCACGTGCGAGGGCCGCCACCTGTACTCACAGGTGGCGGCCCTCGGCGTTGCGTCTGCCGTGCTCTTTAGACGCCGTGCTCTTTAGACGTCGTAGTAGAGCTCGAACTCGTGCGGGTGCGGACGCAGCTGCAGCGGCGCGATCTCGTTCGTGCGCTTGTAGTCGATCCACGTCTCGATCAGGTCGGACGTGAAGACGTCGCCCGCGAGCAGGAACTCGTGGTCGGCCTCGAGGCGGTCGAGGACGGCCGGCAGGGAGGTCGGGACCTGGGCGACGCCCGCGTGCTCCTCGGGAGCGAGCTCGTAGAGGTCCTTGTCGATCGGCTCGGCCGGCTCGACCTTGTTCTTGATGCCGTCGAGGCCCGCGAGCAGCAGCGCCGAGAAGGCGAGGTACGGGTTGCCGGAGGAGTCGGGCGCACGGAACTCGACGCGCTTGGCCTTCGGGTTCGAACCGGTGATCGGGATACGCATGGCAGCGGAGCGGTTGCGCTGCGAGTACACCAGGTTGACCGGGGCCTCGAAGCCGGGGACCAGACGGTGGTACGAGTTCACCGTCGGGTTCGTGAAGGCGAGGAGCGACGGGGCGTGCTTGAGGATGCCGCCGATGTAGTAGCGGGCGGTGTCCGAGAGGCCCGCGTAACCGGCCTCGTCGTAGAACAGCGGGTCGCCGTTGCTCCACAGCGACTGGTGGACGTGCATGCCCGAGCCGTTGTCGCCGAAGATCGGCTTCGGCATGAAGGTCGCGGTCTTGCCGTTGCGCCAGGCGACGTTCTTCACGATGTACTTGAAGAGCTGGAGGTCGTCGGCCGCGGCGAGCAGCGTGTTGAACTTGTAGTTGATCTCGGCCTGGCCGGCGGTGCCCACCTCGTGGTGCTGGCGCTCGACCTGGAGGCCGGACTTGGCCAGCTCCAGGGAGATCTCGGCACGCAGGTCGGCGAAGTGGTCGACCGGCGGGGTCGGGAAGTAGCCGCCCTTGTAGCGGACCTTGTAACCACGGTTGTCCTCGAGGGCACCGGTGTTCCAGGCGCCGGCCTCGGAGTCGATGTGGTAGAAGGCCTCGTTCGACTTGGTGTCGAAGCGCACGCTGTCGAAGACGTAGAACTCGGCCTCGGGGCCGAAGAACGCGGTGTCGGCGATGCCGGTCGACGCGAGGTAGGCCTCGGCCTTCTTCGCCACGTTGCGCGGGTCACGGGAGTACTGCTCGCCCGTGATCGGGTCGTGGATGAAGAAGTTGATGTTGACCGTCTTGTCGCGGCGGAAGGGGTCGACGCGCGCGGTGGACAGGTCGGCGCGGAGCGCCATGTCGGACTCGTGGATGGCCTGGAAGCCGCGGATCGAGGAACCGTCGAACGCGAGCTCCTCGGCCGGGTCGAAGGCCTCGGCCGGGATCGTGAAGTGCTGCATCACGCCCGGCAGGTCGCAGAAGCGGACGTCGACGAACTTGACGTCCTCGTCCGCGATGAACTTCTTGGCCTCGTCGGCGTTCTGGAACATCCAGCTCCTCCTACTCCCGCCCACAGTGGACCGGGGTGGTAGTTCGTTCGTGCGGCCAGTGCGGTGGCACACGCTGGAGCCGACCATAGGGATGGGGGATTTCTCCAGCGTGACCCATTTGTTTCGCCCAAGTTAACCGACCCGGGGCAGTCGGGCCCCTCCTGTCCGTATGCCAAAACGGGCGCAGTACCGTGGACGGGTGGACAATAGGCAAGCAATCGGATCGTGGCTCTCCGGACCCCGCGCGGCCATGGAGGACGCGGGTGCCGACCTCGGTTACCGGGGCAAGCAACTCGGCCTGCCGGAACAGGGCCCCGGCTCCATCGCCCGCCCGGGCCGCCGTCTCGGCGCCCTCGCGATCGACTGGGCCCTGTGCCTGTTGATCGCATACGGACTGCTCACCCACGGCTACAAGCCGGGGGCGACCGGCAACTGGGCGCTCCTCGTCTTCTTCGTCCTGGGCGTCCTGACCGTCGGCACGGTCGGCTTCACCCCGGGCAAGCGCCTCCTCGGCCTGCGGGTCGTCCCGGAGGGCGGCGGCCACCTCAACCCGCTGCGCGCCCTGCTGCGCACCGCCCTGCTGTGCGTGGCCGTCCCCGCCCTGATCTGGGACCGCGACGGCCGCGGCCTGCACGACCGCCTGGCCCGCACGATCGAGGTCCGGATCTAGCGTCCTTCCAGCAGGTCGTACGACGATGGGGGCGCCCGGAGTGATCCGGGCGCCCCCATCGTCGTAACTCTGCTCAGAGGAGTGTCAGCGGGCCTTCGGTCCGCCGCGCGGCATCCGCATGCCCTTGGGCATCGGACCCTTCGGAAGGGGCATGTTGCTCATCAGGTCGCCCATCGCGCGCAACCGGTCGTTGGTGGCCGTCACCTGCGGGCCGGTCAGGACGCGGGGGAACTTCAGCATCGTCGTGCGGAGCTTCTTGAGCCCCACCTGACCCTCACCGGTGCCCACGAGCACGTCGTGCACGGGCACATCGGCGACGATCCGCGCCATCTTCTTCTTCTCGGCCGCCAGCAGGCTCTTCACCCGGTTCGGGTTGCCCTCGGCCACCAGCACGATGCCGGCCTTGCCGACCGCACGGTGCACCACGTCCTGGCTGCGGTTCATCGCCACCGCCGGAGTCGTGGTCCAGCCCCGGCCGATGTTGTCCAGCACGGCCGCCGCGGCGCCGGGCTGGCCCTCCATCTGTCCGAAGGCGGCTCGCTCGGCCCTGCGCCCGAAGACGATCGCCGTCGCGAGGAAGGCGAGCAGAAGGCCGAGAATGCCCAGGTAGTACGGGTGGTCGATCAAGAGGCCGATCGCGAGGAAGACACCGAAGGTGACGATTCCGACTGCCGCGAGTACAAGACCGATCTTGGAGTCGGCCTTGCGAGTCATCTTGTAGGTCAGGGCGATCTGCTTGAGTCGCCCGGGGTTCGCAGCGTCCGCTGCAGTTTCCTTCCTCGCCATGCCACGAAGTCTACGTGGCCCGACAAGTGCCGACGACGGCAGTGTCCGGGCGGGCGGCGGCAGTGCCCGCACGGAGGGTCCGGCGACGGCTACGAACGCGTCGCCACGGACTCCAGCACGCGCTGTGCCTCGACCCGGTCCTTGGCGCGGCGGCGGTCCTCCAGGACGGAGGTCCAGGCGTTGCGGCGGGCGGTGCGCTGGCCACTGCTCATGAGCAGCGACTCGACGGCACGGAGTGCATCGGTGAACGACGGGATGGCGGTGGCGCGTACGGGCGCGGCCTGCATGATGGAGGTCCCCCCTCGGGATAGCGGCTCTGGACGGGGCGGTACGTGGCGTAAGACCAGGGTCACTGATTGGTGTTACCAGGGCGTGACCGACCGGTCAAACACCAATGAAGCCTTGATGCGTCGGGCCTCCGTCCTGACGCCGTCCTGACTCCTGTCCCCATCTGCGCGGACAGTCGGCAGCGCGGTGAATTGGCCACATTGTGAGGGGAGTTGCTTGTGCGCCGATTCACACGCGAGCGGTGGCACTGAGTGCCACCGCTCGGGTCTTACGACGTTTCCAATTGTGTCGCCCGCACTGGTCTGTACGGGTGTTCAGACCGCCTGCGAGGCGACGTACGCGCCCCGCTTCTCGACGGCCATCTGGTACAGCCGGCCGGCGCGGTACGAGGAACGCACCAGCGGGCCCGACATGACACCGGAGAAGCCGATCTGCTCGGCCTCCTCCTTCAGCTCCACGAACTCGTGCGGCTTGACCCAGCGCTCCACGGGGTGGTGGCGCACGGAGGGACGCAGGTACTGCGTGATGGTCACCAGCTCGCAGCCCGCCTCGTGCAGCTGCGTGAGGGCCTCGCTGACCTCCTCGCGGGTCTCGCCCATGCCGAGGATGAGGTTCGACTTCGTGACCAGACCGTAGTCCCGCGCCTCGGTGATGACCTTCAGCGAGCGCTCGTAGCGGAAGCCCGGGCGGATGCGCTTGAAGATCCGGGGGACCGTCTCGACGTTGTGCGCGAAGACCTCCGGGCGGGACGAGAAGACCTCGGCGAGCTGGGCGGGCTCGGCGTTGAAGTCGGGGGCGAGGAGCTCGACCTTGGTGCGGCCCTCCTCGCGCTCCGCGGTCTGCCGGTGGATCTGGCGGACCGTCTCGGCGTACAGCCACGCCCCGCCGTCCTCCAGGTCGTCGCGGGCGACGCCGGTGATGGTGGCGTAGTTCAGGTCCATCGTGACCACGGACTCGCCCACGCGACGGGGCTCGTCGCGGTCGAGTGCCTCCGGCTTGCCCGTGTCGATCTGGCAGAAGTCACAGCGCCGGGTGCACTGGTCGCCGCCGATGAGGAACGTGGCCTCGCGGTCTTCCCAGCACTCGTAGATGTTGGGACAGCCCGCCTCCTGGCAGACCGTGTGCAGGCCCTCGCTCTTCACGAGGTTCTGCATCTTCGTGTACTCGGGGCCCATTTTCGCCCGGGTCTTGATCCACTCGGGCTTGCGCTCGATGGGGGTCTGGGCGTTCCTGACCTCCAGGCGCAGCATTTTGCGTCCGTCGGGTGCGACTGCGGACACATCGGCTCCCTGTAGCTTCGATTCTTCGGCGTACACCAGGGTACGCCCGTATGGTTCTCGGTCCCCGTGGTGGGCAACCTTGCGGACCGGGGGTGCATTCCCGGGGGCTCCGCCCCCGGACCCCCGCATCGGCCTGAACGGCCTCGTCCTCAAACGCCGGACGGGCTGAAGGATGCGCGCCAGCGCCCTGAAGGGGCGCGGGGAACTGCGCGACCAGCCCCCACCCGCCCGCAGCCGAACGAATCGGCCGGGCGGGGGAGGCGGGGCGGAGCCCCGCTCTGGGGGCGCGGGGAACTGCGCGAGCAACCCCCACCGGCCCGCGGCCGGGCCACTTCGGACGGGCGGGGGATCAGGGCTACGCGGCATGCGTCAGGCCGAGGCCCGTTCGACCTCGCGGGGGCGCAGGTCCGCGTTCTCCAGGACGTCGCGCAGGTGCTTCTCGGCGACCGGCAGCACCTCCGCGATGGTGACGTCGCGCCCCAGCTCGTACGCCAGGGACGTCACCCCCGCGTCCCGGATCCCGCACGGGATGATCTTGTCGAAGGAGGATGTGTCCGGATTCACGTTCAGGGCGAAGCCGTGCATCGTGACGCCCTTGGCGACCCGGATGCCCATGGCGCAGATCTTCCGGTCCTCGCGCCGCTGCCCGGCGTTGGAGGGCGCGTACTCGGGCCCGTTCAGACGGGGGTCGAACTCCTCGTCCGTCAGCCGCGGGTCGAAGTCGAGGGAGAGCCCGCCGAGCGAGGGGCGTGAGTCGACGGGGTCGCCCAGGACCCAGACGCCCGCCCGGCCCTCCACCCGGCTGGTCTCGACGCCGAATTCGGCGCAGACGCGGATCATGACCTCTTCGAGCCGCCGCAGGTGAGCCACCACGTCCACCGGGCGCGGCAGCTTCTGGATCGGGTAGCCCACGAGCTGTCCGGGCCCGTGCCAGGTGATCTTGCCGCCGCGGTCCACGTCGACCACGGGCGTGCCGTCGAGGGGCCGTTCGTTCTCCGCCGTGCGCCGGCCCGCCGTGTAGACCGGCGGGTGCTCCAGGAGCAGGCAGGTGTCGGGGACCTCGTCCAGGAAACGGGCGGCATGCACACGGCGCTGCTCGTCCCAGGCCTCTTGGTACTCCACGGCCTCGGCACCGAATCCCATGCGGACGAACCGCAACTCACTCACGGCAAGCGCCTCCCTAGAAGAAGCCTCAGAACCTTCAGAACCTTTGGTACGGCATCCGACGGGCCCGTTGTCCGGCAGGCGAAAGAACCTTTCGTCAGGTACGTAACGCGCCCACGCCACTGTACGTCCGGGCCGCACGCGTCAGCCCAGCGGTCAATCCTCACACGATCGGATGAATGTATGTCGAAATGTGCGATCGGGTGCTTACTCTCCGCTACATTCGCGCCGTCCACGAGGCCATAAGGGCTGCTCACAGGCAATCCGGGCACCCAGTGATGTCCGGAAGGCAGGAGACCGCACCGCAGATGACGGAACGACCCGCGCAGCGCACTCCCAATCGTCAGCTCGCCGCGCTCATCGCAGAAGCGGGGTTCTCCAACGCAGGTCTCGCCCGTCGCGTGGACCAGCTCGGCCTCGAACACGGACTTGACCTGAGATATGACAAGACATCGGTGACGCGGTGGCTGCGCGGGCAGCAGCCCCGCGGCACCACGCCCGCCCTCATCGCCGAGGTGTTCACGAGACGCCTCGGCCGCCGCCTCACCGCGCAGGACCTCGGGCTCGACGCCTGCGCACCCGTCTACGCGGGCCTCGAGTTCGCCGCGACCCCCGAGGAGGCCGTCGACATCGTCAGCGGCCTGTGGCGCAAGGACTCCGGCAGCCATGCCGAACTCCGCAAGATCGCCTTCACCCCGGCGGGACTCGTCGTGCCCAGCCGCGACTGGCTCATCGGACGGGCCGACGACCGGGTGAGCCGGGGCGACCAGTCCGCCGCGCGCATCCCCGCCCAGGGGCGCCCCGCGGTCCCCCGCCAGCGCGGCCAGACCGAACGCGGACCCGGCCAGAAGGTCACCGGCGGGGACATCGCCGCCCTTCGGTCGGTCGGTGAACTGTTCCGCGCCCTCGACCACGCCTACGGCGGCGGCCACGCCCGCCAGGCCCTGGTCCGCTACCTGGAGCACGAGGCCGAGCCGATGCTGCGCGGCGTGTACGGCGAGCAGACCGGACGGCGTCTGTTCGCGGCCGCCGCCGACCTCACCCGCCTCGCCGGCTGGACCTCGTACGACATCGCCGCGCACGGGCTCGCGCAGCGCTACTTCGTACAGGCGCTGCGGCTGTCGCAGGCGGCCGGGGACCGGGCGTACGGCTCGTACGTCCTGGTCACCATGAGCCGGCAGGCGGTCTACCTCGGCCACGGGCGGGAGGCCGTGCAGCTCGCCCGGGTCGCCCAGCAGGGCGTCGGCTCGTCCGTGCCGCCCGTCGTCCAGGCGCTGCTGCACTCCGTGGAGGCGCGCGGGCACGGCGTCCTCGGGGAGGTGCGGGCCTGCACGGCGTCGCTGGTGCGTGCCGAGCGGGCCCTCGAATCCGCCCGGCCGGGGGACGAGGCCCCGCCCTGGGCGCGGTTCTTCGACGAGGCGCAGCTCGCCGACGAGTTCGGGCACTGCCACCGGGATCTGCAGCAGTACCGGGCCGCGGCGCAGCACGCCGAGCGCTCGCTGCAGTTGCGGGCGCCCGGGTTCGCGCGCAGCCGGCTGTTCTGCCGGGTGGTGCTCGCCTCGGCACGGCTCGGGCTCGGGGAGCTCGACCAGGCCTGCCAGTTGGGTGCGGAGGCCGCGGGGCAGGCGGCGGAGATGCGGTCGGTCCGGGCCGTCGAGTACGTACGGGACTTCGAGCGGCGGCTCGAACCGTACCGGGACGCGGCACCCGTACGGGGCTACCGGGATCGGGTGGCGGCCCTGGGCTGACTCACGCCGCCGTTTCCAGACGCTCCTCCGCGGCGGCCGGACGGGCGCCCAGGTCCATGAGAAGGGCGTGGGCGGCCCGGCGGCCCGAATGCAGGGCGCCCTGGACCGTTCCGGTGTCCCGGTGGTCCCCGCAGACGTACAGGCCCGCCAGGAGGCGTACAGGGCGGCGCAGGTCGTGCGGAGGGGGCATCGCGGGGACCGCGTCAGGGGTGTGGTGGACCGCGAGGAGTTCCCAGCGGGTCGTCGACGTCCTGTAGAGGCGGGCCAGTTGGGCGCGGACCGCGGTGTCCAGATGGGCGGCGGCCGGGGGAGTGCCCAGCACCGTCGAGGAGACGAGCGCCCGTCCGGCGGGGGCGCGGGAGGGGTCGACCTGGCTGATGACCGCCGTCTGCGCCACCGGGCCGCTGCGGTCGGCGTCCAGGAGCAGGGCGGGGTCGGTCAACGGGGGCTCGTCCGTGGTGTGGTGCAGGACCGTCACCGGATGGAAGGCCGGGACGCGCAGACCGGGCAGCAGCCGGGCCGCGGCGCGGGCTCCGGTCGCCAGCAGGATGGCCCGGCAGGTGAGTTCGCCGTGGTCCTTCGTCGTCACGGTGGTCGTGGAGACCGCGGTGACCTCGACACCGGTGTGGACGGTGCCCGGGGGCAGGGAGGCGGCGAGGAGTTCGGGCAGGGTGTCCGCGCCGCCCTCCGGCAGGCACAGCCGGCCCGACGCGAACGAATGCAGCGCCAGATCGGCGGCGCGGCTGGAGGTGGCGAGGGTGGGGTCGCACAGGAGTGCGGCGAGCAGGGGGCGCAGAAAACCGTCGACCGTACGGGGCGGGAGACCACGGGTGGTCAGCGCCTGTGCGGTGGGGAGATCCGGGCGGGTGAGCAGGCGTTCGGGTGGAGTGACGGCCAGGCGGGCGAGAGCGGTCGCCAGGCGGGTCTGGTCGAGGTGGCCGCCGAGGGGGCCGGGGCGGGAGGCTTGGCTCCGGGGGAGACGGGGGGCGCTTGCGAGGGCGCGCGCGGCGGTGAGTGCGCCCCTTGCGCTCCGGGGGATGACGGGGGCGGCGGCGCGGTGGTGACGGCCGTCGCTGTGCAGCAGCACGCCCGGGGAGAACGGGCGCAGGGCCAGGGTGTTCAGCCCCGGGGTGCGGTGCAGTTCGGGATACGAGGTGGACAGGAGCCGGCCGATGCGGTCGAGCCGGAAGCCGTCCACCTTCTCCGTCGTCATGCGGCCGCCCACGGTGGGGGCGGCCTCCAGAACCTTCGTCGTGAGGCCCGCCCTGGTCAGGTGCTGGGCGGCCGCGAGTCCCGCGGCTCCGGCCCCGACGATGACGACGTCCACGTCCGCCTTGCTTACGGGCTCTAGCACGTGCCCCTCCTCGAGGTTGCGCGGCCGGTGGAGACGTCATGCCCCCAACGGGCTCTAGGGATACCCGAGTTCGGTTCGAAGGTAGGTGCGCGGAGGGCCGCGGACAGTCGCGCGTCGGGCGTGCACGGTCGCATGGGGGTGCACGGGTTCCCTGTCTGCGGGCGAGTGGGGACTGATCGCGCAGTTCCCCGCGCCCCTGGGGCGGGACTCTGCCCCGCATCCCCCGTGTGCCCGATTCGTTTGGCTGCGGGTGCGTGGGGGCTTGGCGCGCAGTTCCCCGCGCCCCTGGGGCGGGGGCTTCGCCCCGCATCCCCGTCCGCCGTTGTCTTTTGGCCGACGGCCGGTGGGGGCTGGTCGCGCAGTTCCCCGCGTCCCTGAAGGGGCGCTGCGCGCATCTTCAGCCTGTCCGGCGTTTGAGGACGAGGCCGTTCAGGCCGATCGGGGGGCTGGGGGCGGAGCCCCCAGGTCGAGGATGGGACGGGTAGGGGCGGCGGGGGCGAAAGACGCTTGTCAGCGCAGGGCCGCTCGCAACGCTCCCTCGATCGACGGGAACGCGAAGGTGAAGCCCGAGGACAGCAGGCGGGAGGGGTGGACACGCTGGCTGCCCAGGATGTCGCCGGACATGTCGCCGAGGGCGAGGCGCAGGAGGGGAGCCGGGGTGGCGAAGACGGTCGGCCGGTGCAGGACGCGCCCCATCGCCTCGGTGATCTCCCGGTTGGTGAGGGGCGTCGGCGCGGTGAGATTCACCGGCCCGGACACCGACGACGTGTCGATGAGGTGCCGGATCGCGGCCACCTCGTCATGGAGGGAGATGAAGCTCCAGTACTGCCGGCCGTCTCCCATCCGCCCACCGAGCCCCGCCTTGAAGAGCGGAAACAGCTTCCCCCACGCCCCGCCCTCCCGCGCCACCACCAGCCCCGTACGGGCGAAGACGGTACGGACACCCGCCTCCTGGGCCGGCGCCGCGGCCCCCTCCCACGCCACGCACACGGAGGGAAGGAAACCCTCCCCGGGCGGCGCCGACTCGTCCACCACCCGGTCGCCCGTCTCGCCGTAGAACCCGATCGCACTCCCGTTGACGAACACCCGCGGCCGCTCGTCGAGCGAGGCCACCGCCTCGGCCAGCGTCGCCGTCCCCCGCACCCGGCTGTCCCGGATCTTCCGCTTGTACGCCTCCGTCCACCGCCGTGAAGCGACCCCCGCCCCCGCGAGGTTGACCACCGCCGCGCACCCGGCGAGCCCCCCGGCGTCCATCCGCTGCCCGTCCGGGTCCCACCGCAGCTCGTCCGTCCCGCGGGGCGCACGCCGTACGAGGCGGACCACCTCGTGTCCGTCCGCGATCAGGGAGCGCGTCAGTGCCGAACCGATCAGGCCGGACGCGCCGGCGATCGCGATACGGGACCTACGGGAATCCGGGGCAAGCGGTGAGTCGTTCATGCGCCCATCCTGCCGCGCGCACGGGGGAAACACCGGCCGGGACTCCACGGGGCCGCCGTACAGTGACCTTCATGCCGGTACCACAGATACGCATCGCCACCCTCGACGACGAGGACGCGCTCGGCCGTCTCGACCGTGCCACCTGGTCCACCCTGCACGCCGTCAAGCCGCGCCCCCAGCCGCCGTACGAATCCTTCTACAACGAGCGGTTCGGCCCCCGGGACCACCACGTGGCCGAACTCGACGGCGTCCTCGTCGGCTACATCAAGCTGGGCTATCCCACGCCCCTCGTCTCCAACTCCCACGTCCGGCAGATCCAGGGACTCGCCGTCGCCGAGGAGGCGCGCGGCACGGGCGTCGGACGGGCGCTGCTGCGGGCCGTGCGGGACGAGGCCCGACGCCAGGGTGCCCGGCGGATCACCCTGCGCGTCCTCGGCCACAACACCCCGGCACGGAAGCTGTACGAGTCCGAGGGCTTCGAGGTGGAGGGCGTCCTGCCCGAGGAGTTCCTGCTCGACGGCGAGTACGTCGACGACGTGTTCATGGGCCGCTTTCTCTGAGCGGCCCCGAAGCCGACCGCCCCGGAGCCGACCACCTCGGGGCCGATGGCTACGAGGTGATCAGGTCGCCCGTGTCCACCTGGGTCGTCGCGGTCGCCGCGCGCCGGGCGTCGCCCGCGACCTCGTCGGCCGTCAGGACGTAACCCGTCTCGTTGTCCGAGGTGGAGCGGGCGAACACGACGCCGTACACCCTGCCGTCGGTGGTGAGGAGCGGGCCGCCGGAGTTGCCGGGGCGGACGGTGGATCGGATCGAGTAGATCTCCCGGGTGACCATGCTCGAGCTGTAGATGTTCTGGCCCCGCGCGTTGATCCGGTTCGCGACCGTGGCCGCCTGGAGATCCAGACCGCCGTCCTGCGGATAGCCCGCGACGACCGCGGAGTCGCCGCGCTCGGCGCTGTCGTCGAAGCGCAGAAGAGGGACCCTGAGGTCCGGTACGTACAGGACCGCGACGTCCTTGCGAGGGTCGAAGAACACCACCCGCGCCGGGTACGCGCGGCCCACACCGCCCACCCGCACGGTCGGGTTGTCGATGCCCGCGACCACATGGGCGTTGGTCATCACATGCTGCGCCGCGTACGCGAACCCGCTGCCCTCCCGGCCCTGGTTGCCCGCGGCGCCCTCGATCTTCACCGTGCTGAGCTTGGCGGCGCTCGTCGCGGCCGCGGTGACGCTGTCGCCGGAGGGCTTCGCGACGCTCGTCGTCGGCTCGTTCTCGAACGGGTTGAAGACCTGCGGGAAACCCGCCTCCGTCAGCGCCGAGGTGGCCCGCGAGAACCAGGTGGGCGTGGTGTCCGGCATCGCGTTCTGTACCGCGCCCAGCAGCGCGGAGTTGCTGATCGACTGGGTGATGAGGGTGGACGAGGAGGCTCCCAGGACGCTCGCGGCCACCCAGGCCACCAGCAGCACCGCCACCGTGTTCGCCGCCGCGCCGCCGATCCCGTCGGCCACCCGCAGCGGCCCCTGGTCCAGTTCGCGGCGGAGTTTCAGCGCCAGCCGGCCCGCCAGCTCGTGGCCCACCACAGCAGGCACCAGCACCGTCAGCACGGCCGTCACCGTCGCCGCCGACGTCCCCGCCGCGACCAGGTCCATCATCCACGGCAACACCCATACGCCGATGACGGCACCGCCGACGAAACCGGCCAGCGAGACACAGCCGGCGACCAGGCCGCGCCGGTAGCCGGACGCCGCGTAAGCAAGGATCACCAGCAACAGCAGGATGTCGAGCAGGTCCACGGAGCCGCCTTTCTCTTGGGCCCCTTAGTACGTGTGGGGCGGGCCCAGTGATCAGGCACGCGCGCGGGGAGCCGGGAAACGGCCGCGCGCGCGTGGACCTGTAAAAACGTCCCGGACCAGGACGATGGTTCCACCAGGTGGCACAGCACACATCGCGGGGGGATCGGAACCGGGCCAGGGTGGCTCCATGCGTGTCTTCCGAAAAGCGTGGGGGGCATGGACGCGGCCCACGCCGAGAGGGCGGGCGCGGCGCGCCGCCGTCGTGCTCGGGTGCGTGCCCGGTCTGCTCGCCGTGCTCACGTTGGTGGTGTGTGCGGCCGGGGTGGACCGGAGGGTCGTCGAACCCGAACCCGAACCCGGATCCGAACGGCCGGCGGCCGCGCCGCT
The DNA here is from genome assembly GCF_036227505.1 of Streptomyces sp. NBC_01450. Classification (NCBI taxonomy): domain Bacteria; kingdom Bacillati; phylum Actinomycetota; class Actinomycetes; order Kitasatosporales; family Streptomycetaceae; genus Streptomyces; species Streptomyces sp. NBC_01450. The sequence continues at coordinate 7,970,351 of NZ_CP109480.1, forward strand.
GCCCACGGTCATGCATCGCGCGGTGCGGCCGGTCATCGTGCCGCGGTCGCGGTGGCTGGACGCCAGGAGCACGCGCGCGCAGCCGCCCGCCCGCTACGACGACCACGTCGTCGCGGTCTTCGTGCACCACACCGACTCGCCGAACGCGTACGAGTGCGCCGACGTGCCCCGCATCATCCGCTCCCTCTACGACGGTCAGACCGGTGTCCGGCGGTGGGACGACATCGGGTACAACTTCCTCGTCGACCGCTGCGGCACGATCTACGAAGGGCGGGCGGGAGGGGTCGAGCGGGCCGTCACCGGTGCGCATACGCAGGGGTTCAACCACGGCACCGCGGGGATCGCGGCCATCGGTACGTTCGGGGCGGGGACGCCGGTGCCGCGGGCGCTGACCGAGGCGATCGCCGCGTTGGCGGCGTGGAAGCTGGGGCTGTCCGACGTGGACCCCCGTGCCACGGTGCGGCTCGTCTCCAGCAACAACCTCAGCCGGTACTCCGCCGGTACGGGTGCGCTCCTGCCCACGCTGGCCGGCCACGACGCCGGCTTCATGACCAACTGCCCCGGCGCCGCGCTGACGTCCCAACTCCCCCACATCCGAGCCCGAGCCGCCCACCTCCAGGGCCGCTGACCACGAACGCGTTCACAGACAGGCCACAGTCGGGTCAACGGTGTCTCAGATCGCCGCTCTCTAGCGTTCTTCCCGTAACAGCCGACTGGAGGTGGGGAAGATGAGCAGCAGGCGTACTGAGAAGACGGGCAAGGCGAACAAGGCGGCCGGTGCGGGGGGTTGGAACACCGCTTTGCGGACCCCGTGGACCGTGGCGTGCGCCGTGGTGACGGTCCTCGTGGGACCCGCCGCGGCCACCGCCTCGGCACTGGACCGAGCCAACGCCGCACCCCCGTACCACGCCCACGACAACCACGGGACACACCTCCCGTACGTCACCCCGTACGCCACACTGCCTCAGCCCCTGAAGCGCTCCCACAGCCTGGGATAGCGCTCGGAGAGCACGGACTCGTTCTCGAAGTCGAGCGGCGTACCTTCCGGCTCGGGCGGCGCCGGCGGAATGCCGAGGTCGGGCGCGACGACCCCGGTCAGCTGCTCGTACGCCTCGTCCGCGGCGTAACCGAGTTCCTCACCGTCCCCGTCGAGATCCTCGTCGAAGTCCTCCAGGAGGTCGGCGAGCGCGTCGGGATCGTGCATCGCGCCCTCGAAGACCTCCCGGCCCTGGCCGATCAGCCAGCAGCGGAAGAAGTCGAAGGCGTCGTCGCTCACCCCGTCGAGCAGGACCCATGCCGCGCCCCACAGATCCCAGCGGTAGGCGCGGTTGTAGCGGGCCTCGAAGTGACGGGCGAAGTCGAGCACGGCGTCCGGGTCCAGCTGGACGAGCCGCTCGACGAGCAGGTCGGCGTGGTCCTCGGGGTCGCCCTCGACGGCCTCGCGGGTCGTGTCCACCAGCTCCCAGAACTCCGTCTCGTCCATCACGGGTCCAGCATCGGGCCTGAACGGGAGTGACGCACGCGGAGTGCCGCAGATTGTTATGCGTGCACATGCCGACGGTAAAACCGCGGGCTACGAGGCGTTTTCCCGGTACAGCGCCGCCAGCCGCACCGCGTCCCCCGCGAAACGGCCCCGCAGCGCCGCGGGCGAGAGCACCTCCACCTCCGGCCCGAGCCCCGTCAGTTGCGCATGGGCGACCTCCTCGGACTCGACGGGGAGGGTGACCGTCACCCAGCCCCGCCCGTCGGGGTCACCGCACCCGCCCAGCGCCTGCCTCGCGGACGCGGGGTCGACGGCGTACGGAAGTCTCCGCACGCCCTCCGGAGACAGTCGCACGACGGCCTGCGCCCGCAGGATGGACCGCGCGAACTGCCCGGCCCGCTCGGCCCAGAACCCGGGCAGGTCGAACCCCGCCTCCCGGGTGAAGCACTCCGCGGCGGGCCGCACCTCGGTGAAGCGGTCGATGCGGTAGACCCGGAAGGGGCCGGGTCCGTCTTGCCCGGGTCCGTCTTGCCCGGGTTCGGGCACCCGCGCGCACAGGTACCAGATCCCCGCCTTCAGCACGAGCCCGTACGGTTCGAGGACCCGCTCCACCTCCGCCGTCCCGCGCCGGTACCCCGCGGTGATCCGACGGTCGTCCCAGACCGCCTCCGCGATCGCGGGCAGCAGCTCGGGCGTCTCCGGCTCGTCGAACCAGGCGGGCGCGTCCAGATGGAACCGCTGTCCCGCCGCCCGCGAGGCGTCCCGCAGGGAGGGGAGGAGGGCGGCGGACACCTTCAGGCGGGCGGCCGAGGCGGCGTCCTGAAGACCCATGTCCCGCAGGGCCCCCGGCACACCGCTCAGGAACAGCGCCTCCGCCTCCGTCCGCGCCAGGCCCGTGAGCCTGGTGCGGTAGCCGCCGATCAGGCGATAGCCCCCGGTCCTGCCTCGATCGGCGTACACCGGAACGCCCGCCTCCGACAGCGCCTGCGCGTCCCGCGTGATGGTCCGCTCGGACACCTCGAGCTCCCGCGCCAGCTCGGCGGCGGTCATCGACGGCCGCGACTGGAGCAGCAGCACCATCTTGATCAGGCGGGCAGCGCGCATACGGCCATGATGCCGGGCCCCACTGACAACGAAGGGGCGCGCCGGAAGGCCGAGGAGCGAGCCGGAACGCCGAAGGGCGCGGCGGCCGTGGCCACCGCGCCCCTCATGAAACAGGCGGACCGTCAGAGCCCGTAGCGCTCCCGCGCTTCCTTCACCGCGGACGCCTTGACCTCGCCCCGCCGTGCCAGCTGCGCCAGCGCCGCGACGACGATCGACTGCGCGTCGACGCCGAAGTGGCGACGGGCCGCCGCACGGGTGTCGGAGATGCCGAAGCCGTCGGCACCGAGCGAGGAGTAGTCCTGCTCGACCCACTGCGCGATCTGGTCCGGGACCTGGCGCATGTAGTCGGAGACCGCGAGGACCGGGCCCTCGGCGCCCTGCAGCGCCCGGCGGACGAACGGCACCCGCTCCTCGCCGCGCAGCAGGGCCGCGTCGGCCTCCAGCGCGTCGCGCCGCAGCTCCGTCCAGGAGGTCGCGGACCACACGTCGGCGGCCACGCCCCACTCCTCGGCGAGCAGCTTCTGCGCCTCGAGGGTCCAGTGGATCGCCGTGCCGGAGCCCAGCAGCTGGATGCGCGGGGCGTTGGCGACGGGGGACAGGCCCGCCGACTCGGCCGTGTTGAAGCGGTACAGGCCCTTGACGATGCCCTCGTCGACACCGAGGCCGCCCGGCTTGGCGGGCTGCGGCATCGGCTCGTTGTAGACCGTCAGGTAGTAGAAGACGTTCGGGTCCTCGCCCGGGGTCGCCTCGCCGTACATCCGGCGCAGACCGTCCTTGACGATCGTCGCGATCTCGTACGCGAACGCCGGGTCGTAGGACAGGGCGGCCGGGTTGGTCGCGGCGATGACCGGGGAGTGGCCGTCGGCGTGCTGGAGGCCCTCGCCCGTCAGCGTCGTACGGCCGGCCGTGGCGCCGACCAGGAAGCCGCGGCCGAGCTGGTCGCCGAGCTGCCACATCTGGTCGGCAGTGCGCTGCCAGCCGAACATCGAGTAGAAGATGTAGAAGGGGATCATCGCTTCGCCGTGCGTGGCGTACGCGGTGGACGCGGCGATGAAGTCCGCCATGGAGCCGGCCTCGGTGATCCCCTCGTTGAGGATCTGGCCGTCCGTGGCCTCCTTGTAGTACATCAGCTGGTCGCGGTCGACCGGCTCGTACGTCTGGCCCTTGGGCGAGTAGATGCCGAGGGAGGGGAAGAGGCTCTCCATGCCGAAGGTGCGCGCCTCGTCGGGGACGATCGGCACCCAGCGCTTGCCGGTCTGCTTGTCGCGGACCAGGTCCTTGACCAGGCGTACGAAGGCCATCGTCGTCGCGATGTTCTGCGAGCCGGAGCCCTTGTCGAAGGACGCGAACGCCTTGTCCGCGGGGGCGGGCAGCGGGGCGAGGGCGTGCGTACGGCGGGCCGGGGCCGGGCCGCCGAGGGCCGCGCGGCGCTCCTGGAGGTAACGGACCTCGGGGGCGTCGGCGCCCGGGTGGCCGTAGGGGACCACGCCGTCGATGAACTGGCTGTCGGAGATGGGGAGTTCGAGCAGGTCACGCATCTGCTTGAACTCGTCCACCGACAGCTTCTTCATCTGGTGGTTGGCATTCTTGGACGCGAAGCCCTTGCCGAGGGTGAAGCCCTTGACCGTCTGGGCCAGGATCACCGTCGGCGCGCCCTTGTGGGCAAGGGCGGCGCGGTAGGCCGCGTACACCTTGTGCGGCTCGTGGCCACCGCGGGAGATGTGGAAGCACTCGAGGATCTTGTCGTCGCCGATCAGCTTCGCCATCTCGACGAGGGCCGGGTCGGAGCCGAAGAAGTCCTGGCGGATGTAGGCGGCGTCGCGGGTCTGGTACGTCTGTACCTGCGCGTCGGGTACCTCGCGCAGACGGCGTACGAGAGCGCCCGTGGTGTCGAGCTGGAACAGCTCGTCCCAGGCCGAGCCCCACAGCGACTTCACGACGTTCCAGCCGGAGCCGCGGAACCGGGCCTCCAGTTCCTGCACGATCTTGAAGTTGGCGCGGACCGGACCGTCGAGGCGCTGCAGGTTGCAGTTGATGACGAAGGTCAGGTTGTCCAGGCCCTCGCGGGAGGCGAGCGTGAGTGCGGCCGTCGACTCCGGCTCGTCCATCTCGCCGTCACCGAGGAACGCCCACACGTGGGACTGCGAGACGTCCTTGATGCCGCGGCTGGTCAGATAGCGGTTGAAGCGCGCCTGGTAGATCGCCGACAGCGGGCCGAGGCCCATCGAGACGGTCGGGAACTCCCAGAGCCAGGGCAGGCGCCGCGGGTGCGGGTACGACGGGAGGCCGTTGCCGCCCGCCTCCTGGCGGAAGTTGTCGAGCTGCTGCTCGTTCAGCCGGCCGTCGAGGAAGGCGCGGGCGTAGATGCCGGGGGAGGCGTGGCCCTGGATGTAGAGCTGGTCGCCGGAGCCGTCCCCCTCCTTGCCCTTGAAGAAGTGGTTGAAGCCGATCTCGTAGAGCCAGGCCGCGGAGGCGAAGGTGGCGATGTGGCCGCCGACGCCGGCTTTCGCGCCCCGGGTCACCATCGCCGCCGCGTTCCAGCGGTTCCAGGCGGTGATCCGGGCCTCCATCGCCGCGTCGCCGTCCATGACGGGCTCGGAGGCGGTGGGGATGGTGTTGACGTAGTCGGTCTCAAGCAGCTTGGGCAGCGCGAGACCGTTGCCCTCGGCGCGCTCCAGGGTGCGGCGCATCAGGTACGCGGCACGGTGCGGCCCGGCCGCCTGGGTGACGGCGTCCAGGGAGGCCTGCCATTCGGCGGTCTCCTCGGGGTCGCGGTCCGGGAGCTGGTCGAGCTCGCTCGGCTGGATAGCGGTGGGGTCGGTCATTGCGCCGCCTTCCGGAGTCGAAGGGGTTCCCTACGAGGGTTGTTCGGGTGCCCTTTGTCTTTGGCAGGACAGGGCGGCGGGCTCTGGTGAAAGCCCACCGATGACTCTAACTCCCTGATCGATGATCGATCAAAGGGTTCAAGCCGAAAACCTCTTCGTATCGCGAAAGTCGGCACGGGGTGCCTTGACGGTAGGCACCGGGTGCCTTGGATTCCCAGGGTTTCCCCAGGTGAGCGTGGGTGTGCTCGGCTGTGTCACGGGCGCGGCGCGCAGCCCAGCACGTGTGCCTTCACCAGGTCGGCGATCAGTGGATCCCGGCGCCGGAAGGCGTCCACGAGCGCCTCGTGCTCCTCCGCGTACGACTGCTGGACGGTTCCCAGCCAGCGGATGGACAGGGCGGTGAAGACCTCGATGCCCAGGCCCTCCCAGGTGTGCAGGAGGACGGAGTTGCCCGCGGCGCGCACGAGTTCGCGGTGGAAGGCGACGGTGTGGCGGACCTGGCCGGTGCCGTCCGACAGCCGGTCGGCCTCGTACAGCGCCGCGACGTGCGGCTCCAGGGCCGAGCAGTCCTGGGCGAGCCGCTCGGCCGCCAGTTCGGCCGCGATGGCCTCCAGACCGGCCCGTACGGGGTAGCTCTCCTCCAGATCGGCGGCCGTCAGGTTGCGCACGCGTACGCCCTTGTTGGGCGCCGACTCGATCAGCCGCAGGGACTCCAGCTCGCGCAGCGCCTCCCGGACCGGGGTCTGGCTGACCTCCAGCTCGGTCGCGATCCGCCGCTCGACGATCCGCTCGCCCGGCTTCCAGCGCCCGCTGACGATCCCCTCCACGATGTGCTGGCGGATCTGTTCGCGCAGCGAGTGGACGACGGGCGCGGTCATGACGGGCTCCTTCACTCGGGGCGGGCCGGCCCCTAGGGCGTTGACCTTTAGACAATAAGGCCGCAGCCCTGTCGGGGAGAGGCGCACGGGGGCGCTTTCCCGCAGGTGAGACGAGACTTACACGCTGTCAGAGCGGCCGCGGCTGTCAAGACCCGTACCGGGTGGGATCCGGAGGCGTCACGTCCGTGTCACCCGGAGAACCCGCGGACCCCGCACGGTGTGTGGGTCGACACAGGGGTTTCGGCGCGGGGGCTTCCCCGGGGCTCGCGTGAACGGCAGGGGGTCGGCATGGGCGGATGGGGACGGAAGCGGGGATTTCGCTGGGCGGTGGCGGCCGGGGCGCTCGTGGCCGTGGCAGCGTGCGGGCCCGTGGACACGGGGGCGGCCGCGCAGCCGGGTGTGACGCGGGCCCACGGCACCTCGGACGCCTCCGGCGGCGCGTGTGTCTTCGTCAAGCCGGACGGCGCGCAGAAGTTCGGGCACGTCGGCTGGGGCTTCCGGATCACCGGCACCGACCGGTGGGTGTACGGCGCGGTGGAGAACCCGTCGAACGCGCTCTACACCCCGCCCGGCGGTGACATCGGCGCCTGGCACGCGGAGGGCACGTACGCCCGGATGCTCGGCGACATGTCACGTGACGCGGAGTATCCGGGGAAGTCCACGCATCCGTACAGCCGCTACCGCTGCACCGGCTCGTCGACCAGTGACGTGCGGGCCGCCCGCGCCATGATCCGTACGGTCGAGAAGCGGGGATTCCTCGTCGGCGTCGACCCGGCGACGGGGGACCTCGGTTCGCGCGACTGCCTGGACGCCACGTACGACGTCCTCAAGGCGTACCGGACGCGGCACCTGACCCCCGCGTACCAGACGGAGATCCCGAACATGTGGGTGGAGACGCTGGTGCTGTGGTCGGACGGCGCTCTGAAGCCGCGGTGACTCGGAGGGGAAACGCGAAGCCCCCGTCCGGAAGGTTCCGGACGGGGGCTTCGCGCGAGCGGGGGTTGTTACAGGCCGAGCTCGACCTCGAACTCGCCCGCCTCCAGGATCGCCTTGACCGCGGTCAGGTAACGGGCCGCGTCGGCGCCGTCCACCAGACGGTGGTCGTAGGAGAGCGTCAGGTACGTCATGTCGCGGACGCCGATGACCGTACCCTCCTCCGTCTCGATGACGGCCGGACGCTTGACCGTGGCACCGATGCCGAGGATCGCGACCTGGTTCGGCGGCACGATGATCGTGTCGAAGAGCGCGCCGCGCGAGCCGGTGTTGGAGATGGTGAAGGTCGCGCCGGACAGCTCGTCCGGAGTGATCTTGTTCGCCCGGACCTTGCCCGCCAGGTCGGCGGTGGCCTTGGCGATACCGGCGATGTTCAGGTCGCCCGCGTGCTTGATGACCGGGGTCATCAGGCCCTTCTCCGAGTCCACCGCGATACCGATGTTCTCGGTGTCGAAGTAGGTGATCGTGCCCTCGTCCACGTTGATCCGGGCGTTGACGGCCGGGTGGGCCTTCAGCGCCTGGGCCGCCGCCTTCACGAAGAACGGCATCGGGGAGAGCTTGACGCCCTCGCGGGCCGCGAAGGAGTCCTTCGCCTGCGCGCGGAGCTTCATCAGGCGGGTGATGTCGACCTCGACGACCGAGGACAGCTGGGCCTGCTCGTGCAGGGCCTTCACCATGTTGTCGCCGATGACCTTGCGGATGCGGGTCATCTTGACGGTCTGACCGCGGAGCGGGGAGACCTCCAGGGTCGGGGCCTTCTTGGCCACCGGGGCGGCGGCAGCGGCCGGAGCCGGGGCAGCGGCGGCGGCCTTCGCGGCCTCGGCGGCGGCGATGACGTCCTGCTTGCGGATACGACCGCCGACGCCGGTGCCCTTGACGGCGGCCAGGTCGACGCCGTTCTCGGCGGCGAGCTTGCGCACCAGCGGGGTCACGTACGCGCCGTCGTCAACAGCGGCGGCGGCGGGCGCCGGAGCCGGGGTGACGGGGGCGGGCGCGGCGACCGGCGCGGGGGCCGGAGCCGGCGCGGCGGGCGCGACCGGGGCGGCGGCCTGGACCGGAGCCGGGGGAGCGACGGGGGCGACCGGGGCGGCCGGAGCCGGGGCGGGCGCCGGAGCAGCGGGGGCGGCCGGGGCCGGGGCGGCAGCGACGGGGGCCGGAGCCGCGGGAGCCGGAGCGGCGGCCGGAGCCGCGCCCGGGGCACCGATGACGGCGAGCTTCGCGCCGACCTCGGCGGTCTCGTCCTCGGCGACCACGATCTCCAGCAGCACGCCGGCGACCGGCGCGGGGATCTCGGTGTCGACCTTGTCCGTGGAGACCTCGAGCAGCGGCTCGTCCTCCGCGACCTCCTCGCCGACCTCCTTGAGCCAGCGGGTGACGGTGCCCTCGGTGACCGACTCGCCCAGCGCGGGCAGCACGACGTCGGTGCCGGAGGCGCCACCGGCCGGAGCGGCGGGGGCGGCGGCGGGGGTGGCGGCGGGGGCCGGAGCGACCGGAGCCGCGGGGGCCTCGGCGACCGGGGCCGGAGCCGGAGCCGGGGCGGCCACGGGCTCGGCGGCCGGAGCGGGGGCGGCGGCGGGCGCGCCCGTGCCGTCGTCGATGACGGCCAGCTCGGCGCCGACCTCGACCGTCTCGTCCTCGGCGACCTTGATGGACGCGAGCACACCGGCGGCGGGGGAGGGGATCTCGGTGTCGACCTTGTCGGTCGACACCTCGAGCAGCGGCTCGTCGGCCTCGACGCGCTCGCCCTCGGCCTTCAGCCAGCGAGTGACAGTGCCCTCGGTGACGCTCTCACCGAGCGCCGGAAGGGTTACGGAAACCGGCATGGTTTCTGTTGCTCCTTACGAATGGTGCGGAAGTCTGTGGTCGTCGTCGCGCCCAGGGGCGACGCGGTGACTGAAATCAGCCGGGGACTGGATCAGTCGTGCGAATGCAGCGGCTTGCCCGCGAGGGCCAGGTGGGCCTCGCCGAGCGCCTCGCTCTGCGTCGGGTGGGCGTGGATGAGCTGGGCGACCTCGGCGGGCAGCGCCTCCCAGTTGTAGATCAGCTGGGCTTCGCCGACCTGCTCGCCCATGCGGTCGCCGACCATGTGGACGCCGACCACGGCACCGTCCTTCACCTGGACGAGCTTGATCTCGCCGGCGGTGTTGAGGATCTTGCTCTTGCCGTTGCCCGCCAGGTTGTACTTCAGGGCGACGACCTTGTCCGCACCGTAGATCTCCTTGGCCTTGGCCTCGGTGATGCCCACGGAGGCGACCTCGGGGTGGCAGTACGTCACCCGGGGAACTCCGTCGTAGTCGATCGGAACGGACTTGAGCCCCGCCAGACGCTCCGCCACCAGAATGCCCTCGGCGAAGCCGACGTGCGCGAGCTGGAGCGTCGGGACCAGGTCACCGACGGCGGAGATGGTCGGGACGTTCGTCCGCATGTACTCGTCGACCAGGACATAGCCGCGGTCCATCGCGACGCCCTGCTCCTCGTAGCCGAGACCGGCCGAGACCGGGCCGCGGCCGACGGCGACGAGCAGCACCTCGGCCTCGAACTCCTTGCCGTCGGCGAGGGTGACCTTGACACCGGTCTGGGTGTACTCGGCCTTCGAGAAGAAGGTGCCCAGGTTGAACTTGATGCCGCGCTTGCGGAACGCGCGCTCAAGAAGCTTGGAGGAGTTCTCGTCCTCGACCGGGACGAGGTGCTTGAGGCCCTCGATCACCGTCACGTCGGTGCCGAAGGACTTCCACGCGGAGGCGAACTCGACGCCGATGACGCCGCCGCCGAGCACGATCGCGGACTGCGGGACGCGGTCCAGGACCAGCGCGTGGTCGGAGGAGATGATCCGGTCGCCGTCGATCTCCAGGCCCGGCAGCGACTTCGGCACGGAGCCGGTCGCCAGCAGCACGTGGCGGCCCGTGATGCGCTGGCCGTTCACGTCGACCGAGGTCGGGGACGACAGGCGGCCCGTGCCCTCGATGTACGTCACCTTGCGGGACGCGATGAGACCCTGCAGACCCTTGTACAGGCCCGAGATGACCCCGTCCTTGTACTTGTGGACGGCCGGGACGTCGATGCCCTCGAAGGTGGCCTTGACGCCGAACTGCTCGCTCTCGCGGGCCTGGTCGGCGATCTCGCCCGCGTGCAGCAGGGCCTTGGTGGGGATGCATCCCCGGTGCAGGCAGGTACCGCCGACCTTGTCCTTCTCGATCAGGGCGACGTCCAGACCCAGCTGCGCCCCGCGGAGCGCCGCGGCGTAACCGCCACTGCCACCGCCGAGGATCACTAGGTCGAAAACGGTGCTGGCGTCGTTCGCCACGTCACGTCCTCCATGCATGTGCGCCACGCCGGTCTCCAGTGACCGGTCGGCGGCTGGTGTCCGGCCGCTCTTCTTCGGCCCTGTGGTGGGGGCCCTGTCCTGCCGAGAACCCATCTTCGCACTTGTCGGGAGCGTTCGAGACGCCGGGCCCGTGTGTGAGACGTCGCACTGTCCGAATACGGCGGTACCCCCGCGCCCTTGTCAGGGCCCGGGGGTACCGCGCGTCGGCCGCGAATCACCCGCGACCGCGGAACTCGCTCAGCCGAGATCGCCCGAGGCGGTCAGCTCGGCGAGCCGCACCAGCGTCCGCACCGCGGACCCCGTACCACCCTTCGGCGTGTAGCCGAACGGGCCGGACTCGTTGAACGCGGGCCCGGCGATGTCCAGGTGGGCCCACGTGATGCCCTCGCCCACGAACTCCTTGAGGAACAGACCGGCGACCAGACCACCGCCCATCCGCTCACCCATGTTGGCGATGTCGGCGGTCGGGGAGTCCATCCCCTTGCGCAGGTGCTCCGGCAGCGGCATCGGCCAGGACTCCTCGCCGACCTCCTCGGCGGCCTCGACGATCGCCGTACGGAACGCGTCGTCGTTGGCCATCACACCGAAGGTGCGGTTGCCGAGCGCGAGCACCATCGCGCCGGTCAGCGTCGCCACGTCGATGATGGCGTCCGGCTTCTCCTCCGACGCCTTCCACAGCGCGTCGGCGAGCACGAGACGGCCCTCGGCGTCGGTGTTGAGGACCTCGACGGTCTTGCCGCTGTACATGCGCAGCACGTCACCGGGGCGGGTGGCGGAACCGGAGGGCATGTTCTCGGCGAGCGCCAGCCAGCCGGTGACGTTGACCTCGAGGCCGAGACGCGCCGCGGAGACCACGGCGGCGAAGACCGCCGCCGCGCCGCTCATGTCGCACTTCATCGTCTCGTTGTGCCCGGCGGGCTTGAGGGAGATGCCGCCCGAGTCGTAGGTGATGCCCTTGCCGACGAACGCGAGGTGCTTGGTCGCCTTCGGGGAGGTGTACGACAGTTTCACCAGGCGGGGAGCGGCGGCCGAGCCCGCGCCGACGCCGAGGATGCCGCCGTAGCCACCCTTCTGCAGGGCCTTCTCGTCGAGCACCTGCACCTTGATGCCGTGCTCCTTGCCGGCGGCGGTGGCGACGGCGGCGAAGGCCTCGGGGTAGAGGTCGTTCGGCGGGGTGTTGATGAGGTCGCGGGCGCGGTTGAGCTCCTCGGTCACGGCGGTGGCGCGCGCGAGGGCCGCCTTGTACGCCGCGTCCCGGGGCTTGCCGCCGAGCAGCGTGACCTCGGCGAGCGGAGTCTTGCCGTTCTTCGCGTCCTTGCCGTTCTCCTTGTAGGCGTCGAAGGCGTACGCGCCGAGCGCCGCGCCCTCCGCCAGGACGCCCGCGTCGGCGGCGTCGGTGATCGGCAGGGCGAAGACGGCCTTCTTGGCACCGGCGAGCGCGCGGGCCGCGGCACCGGCCGCGCGGCGCAGCGCCTCGGCACTGAACGTGTCGTCGTTCTCCGGGACGGCTCCCAGTCCGACGGCCACGACGACGGGCGCCTTGAAGCCGGTCGGTGCGGGCAGCTTCGTCACCTCACCCTCGCCGCCGGATGCGCCGAGGGTCTCCAGGATTCCGGCGAGTGCGCCGTCGTACGCCTTGTCCACGGCCTCGGCACCCGGTGCGACGACCGGGCCCTTGGCGCCCTTCGCTACACCGACGACGATCGCGTCGGCCCGCAGGCCGGACGCCGCGGCGGTGCTGAGAGTCAGAGCAGTCACTGTGGTGAGATCTCGCTTCCATTGTTTTGCTGCGGCCGAATAGGGATGGGTCGACCGGGCCCTGACGAATGACCCTAGATCCGGCCTCAGGGAGTGTCTTTACCTGGGTGCCACATATTCGTGACGAGCCTACGCGCGCCGCCGGGTTTCGCTCATTCCTACGCTCGCTGGAAGTTCAGCCGAGGGAAAGCACCACGAGGGCGGTGGTCGCTGCCATCTCCGCGAGGCCGCCGAAGACGTCGCCGGTGATGCCGCCGAAGCGGCGTGTGCAGTGACGCAGAAGCAGTTCGGCGCTCGCGCAGCCGGCGAGAACGGCCAGCGGGGCGCGTACGAGGTCGTACGAGCCGAGGAGTGCGCCGGCGCCCGCCGCCGCGCCGACGACGGCGAGGGTCACCAGCAGCGCCGCGCGCACGGGCACCGTGCCCGCGACCGCGGCGCCCAGGCCCTCGGGGCGGGCCGGGGGCACCCCGGTACGCGCGGCCAGGGTGAGCGCGAGACGGGCCGCGGTCGCCGAGACGACGGCCGCGAGCACACCCCGGCCCCACGAGTCCTCGTAGGCCTGGAAGAGTGCGGCGACCTGCGCCATCAGCACGAAGAGCAGGGTGATCACGCCGAACGGGCCGATGTCGGACTGCTTCATGATCCGCAGTGCGTCCTCGGCGGGCTTGCCGCTGCCGAGGCCGTCCGCGGTGTCGGCGAGCCCGTCGAGATGCAGACCGCGGGTGAGCGCGGCCGGTACGGCGGCGGTGGCGACGGCGGCCAGCAGCGGGCCCGCGCCCATCGCGAGCAGCGTCACGCCCACCAGGGCCGCGCCCGCCCCGACGACCAGCCCGGCGACGGGGGCGCACAGCATTCCGCCGCGCGCCGCCTCACGGTCCCAGCGGGTGACCGTGACGGGGAGCACGGTCAGGGTGCCGAAGGCGAAGCGGAGGCCGTGGGGGAGAAGGGTCCTGAACACCGGCGCAGGCTACCCGGGGAGGTGGCGGGCCGACCGGGCGCGGGTGTGGCGGCCGGGCACGAGAGCCGCGGATAAAGTGCGCAATATGGGTCATTGGTTGCACAGAAACATCATCGAACCGGGAAAGCTGCCACTTCTGCTGGCACTGGCCTCCTTCGTGCTGACCTTTGTGATCACCCGTGTCATCGTCCGCCTCATCCGCGCCGGCAAGGGCCCGTTCGGCAACGTCAAGGCGGGCGGTCTGCACATCCACCACGTCGTGCCCGGTGTCGTCCTGACCGTGATCGGCGGCTTCGGCGCGGTGGCCAGCTCCCGGCACGGCGGCTTCGGCGCCGCCCTGTTCGCGGTGGTGTTCGGGATGGGCGCCGGGCTGGTGCTCGACGAGTTCGCGCTGATCCTGCACCTCGACGACGTGTACTGGAGCGAGGAGGGCCGCAAGAGCGTCGAGGTCGTCCTGGTCACGGCGGCCCTCGTCGGCCTGGTGCTCGGCGGTTTCCTGCCGTTCGGGGTCAACGACATGACCCAGGAGGAACTCCAGGACCGCGGCGGGGTCATCCTGAGCGTCGCCGTGAACTTCCTCTTCGCCCTGCTCGCCCTGAGCAAGGGCAAGGCCCGCATGGCGATCTTCGGCGTGATCGTCCCGTTCGTCGCCCTCATCGGCGCCGTCCGGCTGGCCCGCCCGGTCTCGCCGTGGGCCAGGCGCTTCTACCGCCGCAGGCCGCGCGCCCGGGCCAGGTCGGTCCTGCGCGCCTACCACCACGACCGGCGCTGGTTGGGCCCGCGCCGCAGGCTTCAGGACTGGATCGGCGGGAAACCGGATCCCGTCCGGCCGCTGCCCGGCCGCCGATGACGGTGGCGGCGGCGGTGACGCAGGATCGAGATCCCGTAGAGCACGAGGACCGCGACGAGCGCGGCGATGTGCTCCTTGCCCGCGAGGTTCCCCTTGAACGCCACCTCGATCACCATCGCCGCGATCACCCCCCACGCCGTCCAGTACGCGTGATAGCGCCAGGCGACGAAGACGGCGAGGCCGACCACGGCCGCCGAGGGACCGGTGTCCACGACCTGCGCGTCCGTCACGGGCAGCCCCAGCACAGTGTCCGGGCCCAGTGAGATCGCCACGCGCGCGTAGAGCGTGCCGGCCAGCGTGGTGACGTACGCGATGACGAGCATCCGCCACCAGCCCAGACAGATCTCGGCGATCCCGAACACGACGAGGAGCTGCAGCAGCGCGCCCCACACCGGCAGGTCGAGGGCCGGCACGAACAGGGAGAGCGGTGTGCGCAGCAGGTCGAGCCACAGCGGCTCCTCGGCCCGTACGGAACCGATGTCCTGGACGAACCGGAAGCCCCAGGGCTGGTTCTGGACGAACTGGAGGACGGCCGTCAGACAGACGGCCGTGAGCGTCACCGGAATCGCCCGCCAACGCTTCCTGGCGAGTGCCTCGCGCACGGTGACGTAGATCAGTCCCCATTCGGCGCGGGCGAGGCGGGCGAGGGTGTTCATGCAGCGGTCCCCATCTGTCCTGCCGTCCCGGTCCCCGTCCCCGTCCCCGTCCCCGTCCGCCGGACTCTCCCCGACTGTCCGGCCGTCCTCATCTGTGCGAGTCCAGGTGCCTGCGGTGCAGCCACTTCGGCAGTCCGGGTGCCTCGAGGAACCCCTCGGCGCGCGCGGCCGCGACGCCGATGCGCAGCAGGTCCGCGCTCTTCTCGAAGATCAGGAACCGGGGTTCCCAGATCGGCCGGTACTTGGCGTTGGCCCGGTACAGCGACTCGATCTGCCACCAACGCGAGAAGAAGCTGAGCAGGGAACGCCACAGCCGCAGCACCGGCCCGGCGCCGAGGCGTCCGCCACGTTCGAAGACGGAACGGAACATGGCGAAGTTGAGCGAGACCTGGGTGATCCCGATTTCCTGGGCGCGGCGCAGGAGCTCGATCACCATGAACTCCATCAGCCCGTTCTCGGAGTCACGGTCACGCCGCATGAGGTCGAGGGAGAGCCCCTGCGGCCCCCACGGCACGAACGACAGCAGCGCCCTCAACTCGCCCTGCCCGTCCGTGCACTCCAGCATCACGCACTGCCCGTCGTCCGGGTCGCCGAGCCGCCCGAGCGCCATGCTGAACCCGCGCTCGGTGGCCCCGTCGCGCCAGTCGTCGGCGCGCCGCAGGAGATACGTCATCTCGTCGGCCGGGATGTCCTCGTGCCGGCGGATGCGCACCTCGTACCCGGCCCGCTTCACCCGGTTGTAGGCCTGGCGGACCGTGCGCATGGCGCGTCCATCGAGGGTGAACTCGGCGGTTTCGACGATCGCCTCGTCACCGAGTTCGAGGGCGTCGAGACCGTGCCGCGAGTAGACGGTCCCCGCCTCCTCGCTCGCGCCCATGACCGCCGGGATCCAGCCGTGCGCGCGGGCCTCGGCGAGCCAGGGCTCGATGGCGCCGGGCCACGCCTCCGGGTCGCCGATCGGGTCGCCGGAGGCCAGTGACACCCCGCCGACGACGCGGTACGCGACCGCGGCCTTGCCGGTCGGCGACCAGACCACGCTCTTCTCCCTGCGCAGCGCGAAGTAGCCCAGCGAGTCGCGGTCGCCGTGCCGGTCGAGCAGGGCGCGCAGCCGTTTCTCGTCGTCCTCGGTGAGCGGGTCGACGGCGCGGCGCGAGCGGAAGGCGGCGTAGAACACGGCGAGGACCAGCAGGGTGCTGAGCACGTTGATGGTGACGTTGACCCAGTTGGCGATCTCCAGGCCGTGGAAGCGGGAGTCGTCGGCGGCGACCGACACCAGGCGCAGGGCGCCGTAGCGCCAGCGTTCCCAGAAGGTCGAACGGTAGGCGTCCCGTGCGCTGTTGGTGACCGTCACCAGCAGCACGGCGAGCAGGGAGGCGACGAGCAGACCACCGACGGCGACGGCCGCGGCGAGCCTGGGGTTCGAGCGGTCGCCCTTCGCGTAGAACTCCCGGCGGCCGACGACCAGCGTGATGACGAAGGCGGCGGTCAGGGCGAGCGAGACCCAGTTCTGGGCGTACTGGCGGATCTCCGGGAACGTCATCGCGACGGCGAACAGCATCAGGAACAGTCCGCTGAGCACGAAGTTGAGGATCCACGCGGCCCGTTTGCGGCGACGCATCGTGATGGCCAGGAACATGGTGAAGACACCCGACGCGAATCCTGCCGTCAGCAGGTACGGGGTGAAGAAGTTCTCGGTGTTGTGTCGCCGTACGTCCTGCCCGAGCGACACCCACACGGCGCTCAGGAAGTTGATGAACGCGACGGCCCGCAAGTACCAGACCGCGAAGGCGGCGGCTCTGCGCGACGCTCCCGTGGACAGGCGGTCCCCTTCACCCTGACGGGCCGGGACCCGCTCCTGATCAGCGGCAATTCGGGCATCTCCCATAAAGGGCGATGATATGGGGCGGGCCGCGTCGGGCGGGGGAGGGGCGGTGCGGGTGATGCGGGCCGGGGTTGTGTTGTCGAGTGGGTTTCCTCGGCGGCCGGGGGTGATCTCGCGGGTGCGGCCGGAAGGGACCTGATCGCGCGGTTCCCCGCGCCCTCAAGAGCCTTGGGGCGGGCGGCGTTTGTGGGCGAGGCCGGGGTGGGCGTACCCCGCCCACCCCGGCCCGCGGGGGTTACTTCTCGTCCTCGCCGGAGGCCTCGGCCTCGGGGGCGGCCTCGGGGTCGGGGGTCGGGGTTTCCGGGAGTTCGGCGGAGAGGGCGGCGGCGGCCTGGACGAGAGGGAGGGCGAGGAGGGCTCCCGCGCCCTCGCCGACGGTGACGCCGTGGTCGAGGAGGGGTTCGAGGGCCATCCGGTCCAGGGCCTTCGCCTGGGCCGGCTCGCCGCTGTTCTGGCCGGCCAGCCACCAGTCCGGCGCCCGGAAGGCGACCCGCTGCGCCACGAGGGCACACGCGGCCGAGACGACCCCGTCGAGGATCACCGGCATCTTCCGCACCGCGCTCTGCAGGAGGAACCCGGTCATCGCCGCGAGGTCGGCGCCGCCCACCACCGCGAGCAGCTGCAGCTGATCCCCGAGCACCGGCCGGGCCCGCCGCAAGGCGTCCCGCACGGCCGCGCACTTGCGCATCCACGCGAGGTCGTCGATGGGCCGCCCGCCCCGCCCGGTGACCACGGACGCGTCGGTCCCGCACAGCGCCGCGACCAGCACGGCCGCCGCGGTGGTCCCGCCGACGCTCACATCGCCGAGCACCACCAGATCCGTACCGGAGTCCGCCTCCTCGTCCGCGACGGCGACCCCCGCGCGGAACGCGGCCTCCACCTCCTCCGAGGTCAGCGCGTCCTCGACGTCGATGCGCCCCGAACCGCGCCGCACCCGATGCCGTACGACGTCCGCGGGAAGCTGCGCCGGATCGCAGTCCAGCGCCATGTCGACGACCCGTACCGGCACGCCGAGCCCGCGGGCCAGTACCGCCGCGGGGCTCGCGCCCTCCAGGACGGCCCGCACCAACTGGTCGGCGGTACCCGCGGGCCGCGCCGACACGCCGAGTTCGGCGACCCCGTGGTCGCCCGCGAACAGCACCACACGCGGGTGCTCGATCGGCCGCACCGGCACCGCGGACTGCGCCGCCGCCAGCCACTCACCCAGGTCGTCGAGGCGGCCCAGTGCCCCGGGCGGCACGATCTGGCGCTCCCGGCGCGCCTCGGCCTCCCGGCGCACGCCTCCGTCGGGGCGCTCGATCAGATCGGTGAAGTCGTCGAGATTAAGCGAGCTCATTCGCCGAACAGTACCGGCACCGATCGAACACGTCCGCGCCACGTCGTTGCGCCCCGGATCACGATCCGCTACGTACCGTTTGTGTCGGATTGTCGTACGGCTCGCTCGCGCACCCCACCGTCCCCCCACCCTGCCGTCCCCAGGAGCGCCCATGCCCCCCACGCCACCCCCGAGCGCCGAGCGCCGCGCCGCCTACGCGGCCGAACTCGCCCGAGGCACCGACCGGTTCCACGAGCCGCGCCGGGAGGACTGTCCCTGGTGCGGCTCGAAGCGGTTGCGCACCCGGCTGCGGACGCCGGACCAGGTGCAGCGCAAGCCCGGCACGTTCGTCGTCGACGAGTGCGCGGACTGCTCCCACGCCTTCCAGAACCCGCGGCTCAGCGCGGAGGGACTGGCCTTCTACCACCGGGACTTCCACGAGGGACTCGACGGCCTCACCGACCGGCTCCTCGGCGCCCGCGGCAGCAGAGGACGCCACCGCGCCGCAGCCCGCGCGCTGCTCCCGCACGCCGAGCCGGAGAGCTGGCTCGACGTCGGCACCGGGCACGGGCACTTCCCGGCCGTCGCCCGGGAGGTCCACCCGTACACGTCCTTCGACGGCCTCGACCCCACCCGGCGGGTCGAGAAGGCGCGGGCGGCCGGGCACATCGAGGAGGCCCACCGCGGCCGGCTCACCGATTCTCGGATCACCGGGCGGCTGCGCGCCCGCTACGACGTCGTGAGCATGTTCCACCATCTGGAGCACACCCGCGACCCGCGCGAAGAGCTGCGCGCCGCGCTGACGGTCCTGCGGCCGGGCGGTCACCTCCTCGTCGAAGTCCCGGACCCCGACTGCGCGTTCGGCGCGCTGCTGGGCAGATGGTGGGTGTCGTACGGCCAGCCGCGCCATCTGCACCTGATGCCGCTGCCCAACCTGTTGGGCGAACTCGAGTCCCTCGGCTGCGAGATCGTCGCGACGGACCGCCGCGAACCGCACATCCCGTACGACCTCGCGGGCGCCCTCGCGCTGGCCCTCGGCCGCGTCCTGCCCGACCTCGACGCCCCCTGGCGCCCCACCCCGCCGACGCCGCTCCAGCGCACCCTGCACACGGTCCTGGCCCGGGCCAGCGTTCCGCTGCTCGCCTCGGCCTCCGCCCTGGACCACGCGATGGCCCCGGTCTTCCGCCGCACCCGCTTCTCGAACGCGTACCGGATCATCGCCCGCAGGCAACCGTGAGCCCCGGTCAGCCCCGCAACACCAGTGCCTGCCCCGCCACCACCAGCAGCACGTGCTCGCACTCCGCCGCGAACCCCGCGTTCAGGCGGCCGAGTTCGTCGCGGTAGCGGCGTCCGGAGGCGGTGGCGGGGACGATGCCGGAGCCGACCTCATTGGAGACGGCGACGAGGGTGCGGCGGGTGTAGCGGACGGCGGAGGTGAGTTCCTCGACGCGCCCGCGCAGCGCGCGTTCACCGCCGCCGCCCCACTCCGCGTCGTCCCAGGCGTTCACGGAGTCCATCGCGTCCGTGAGCCAGAGGGAGAGGCAGTCGATGAGGAGGGGAGGGCCGGAGTCCTCCAGGAGCGGCACCAGGTCGCAGGTCTCCACCGTGCGCCAGGAGCCGGGCCGCCGCTCACGGTGGGCGTGCACGCGCGACGCCCACTCGTTGTCGCCGCTGCGGGATCCGCCCGTCGCGACGTACAGCACCTCGGGGAAGGACTCCAGACGCCGTTCCGCCTCCACGGACTTGCCCGAGCGCGCCCCACCGAGCACGAGGGTGCGGCGCGGTACGTCGGGTGCGTCCTCGTAGACGCCCACGTCCAGCGTCGTCCCGTCCGGGACCGCCCGCGCACCCGCCGCCGCGAGCCGCCGCCGCAGTTCGGGGCCCGGCGGCACGTCGTGGTCGAGGTGGACCGCGATCACGTCCGTCGTCGGCCCGACGGCCCCGACCGCGCGCAGCTTCGCCAGGGCGTCCGGCCGCCCCACCACATCGGCGACCACCATGGCGTACGAGTCGCCGTTCTCCTCCAGTCCCGCGGGCGCCGCGCCCGGCGGCAGATACAGCAGCCGTTGTCCGTCCGGCCCGGTGACGGCGTATCCGGTGCCGGGCGAGTCCATCGGCACCGCCCGCACCCGGTGCCCGGTCAGCAGCGCCAGTTCGCCGCCGTCCGGAACGCGTACGGGCTGCGGCAGCCCCGCCGGTACCTCGACCGCGGGCCCGTCGTGCGGATGCGACAGCAGTACCTGCCGTACGCCGCCCAGCGAGTGCCCGGCGCGGGCCGCGGCGAACGCGGCGCCGGGCGTGAGGTCGAGCAGCAGCGTGCCGTCCACGAGCAGCGCGGTGGCCGCCCGCGCGTCCTCGCCGAGCGCACTCGCACAGGCCGCACAGGGACAGTCGGGACGGGGCAGGCCCTCGGGGGCGCCGGTGCCGAGCAGAGTGAGTTCCACGCCCTGATTTTCCCGTGTCGTCGTGGGCGGCGCGCGTTCGGGTACAGCACCTGGAGGGGCGTGGGGCCGTTCACGACCCGCGCCCCGTGCCGCGACTCGCGATCTTCTGTTCCGCGCCCGGCTCAGCGCCTAGGCTTCGGACGGGAGCCGGATCTTGTGCGGTTTCCGCTGTGCAGTGTGCTCATACCTGGGAGGCGTACATGGCGGCATGGACGTGGCGGTTCGAGAAGTCCGACGGGACAGAGGTCCAACCCGCGGTGCAGCCCGAGGAGTTCACCACGCAGGGGGATGCGGAGTCCTGGATCGGCGAGGTCTGGAAGGACCTCCTGGAGGGCGGCGCGGACCAGGTGTTCCTCTTCGAGGACAGCACGAAGATCTACGGGCCGATGAGCCTGCACGCCGAACCGGAGTAGGCCGGCCGGGGTTGCCGGGACTGCTCCCGGCAACCCCGTTCGCCATGCGTCAACCCCTCGCCGCCGCCTTCACCCCGTGCCTACTGCTCGCCCAGCCGCACGCCGACCGTCCGCTCGGTCCCGCCCCGCAGGAACGTCACCCGGGTCCGCCGGCCGGGCTTGTCGGCCGCGAGCGCCTCGGCGAGCGAGGTGAGGGTGGTGATGTCGTTCGTGCCGATCCGGGTGATGATGTCGCCGGGCCGGATGCCCGCCGTGTCGGCCGCGCCGCCGGGCTGCACCTCGACCACGGCGACACCCGCGGGAGCGTAGGTCGCGTCGAGCACCGTACGGCCGGTGATGCCGAGCGCGGCCCGTCCCGAGTCGGTGACCTTGCCGGTTCTGATGATCTGGTCGGCGATCGTCCGCACCATCGAGGCGGGGATCGCGAATCCGATACCGGGCGCCGTGCCGCCCCCGAGGCTCGGGTCCGTCGCGGCCAGCGTGGGAATGCCGATGACCTGACCGTTCAGGCCGACGAGCGCGCCGCCGCTGTTGCCCGGGTTGATCGCGGCCGACGTCTGCACCATGTTGGCGATGGTGGCCCCCGTCCCGCCGTCGGCGCTGCCCTCGCTGACGGTGCGCCCGGTCGCCGACACGATGCCCTGGGTCACGCTGGACGACAGCCCGAGGGGCGAGCCCATCGCCAGCACGATCTGGCCGACCTCGACCTTCTCCGAGTTCCCCATGGTGGCCGCCTTCAGCCCGCTCGGCACCTTGTCCAGCTTGATGACGGCGAGATCCTGGCCCGGGTAGGTGTACACGAGCCTGGCCGTCAGCACGTTCTGGCTGTTGGCCGTCGTCACCCTGAACGTCGTCTCGTTCCCGACCACGTGCGCGTTGGTGACGATGTGTCCCCGGTCGTCGTACACCACCCCCGAGCCCAGTTCGTCGCTCGCCTGGATCTGCACCACCGAGGGCAGGACGTTCTTGATCACCTTCAGGTACGCGTTCTGCAGATCCTCGGCCGCGAGCGGGGCGACGGCCTGCGTCGTCCCCTCCTTCGTGGCGCCCTTCTCGGCCGGCGCCCCGGAGCCGGAACAGCCGCAGATCAGGACGGCGGCGCAGCCGAGGGCGGTTATGGGGAGCGACGGGCGCGGCACGTGGACACGGGTGGCAGCCATGTCCCGAGTGTCCCTTTCGCGGCTCCGCTCCGGCTTGTGGTGCAGGGCCGAACAGGGGGATCGGGCGGCGGTCGGCCGCGTCCGCCGCAGGAACCGGTCAGCCGCGTACGCCGCGGAGATACGTCAGCCGCGTCAGCCGCGTACGCCGCAGAGATGCAGCAGGGCCGCGACCTGGCGATAGGGGTCCGTCCGCCCGGCCCGCTCCTCCGCGGCCAGGAGAGTCTCCACGTCCTCGGGGACGGGGGTCCCGTCGGGCGCCGTGTCCGTGAAGACCCGTACGCCGTACCAGGCGTGCAACGGCGCCCCGATGCCCGCGAGAGTGGACGTGAGCGTGGCGAGCCGGTCCGCGCGGACGGCGAGGCCGAGCCGATTGACGTAGGCGTCCGTGTCGAACGCGGCCAGGGTCGCCGGCCAGTCCCCGGACAGGCCGGGCCGCACGGCCAGCGCGTCGGCGTTCCGTACCAGCAGCGAGAGCAGCCCGCCCGGGGCGAGCATCCGCGCCAGCCCCGCGAGCAGCGGGTCCGGCTCCTCGACGTACATGAGTACGCCGTGGCACAGCACCACGTCGAAGCTGCCGGGCAGGAAGTGCACGCCCGTCTCGCGTCCGTCGCCCTCGATGAGCCGCACCCGGCTCCGGATGCCCTCGGGCTCGGCGGCCAGCGCCTCCCGGGCCACCGCGAGCATCTTCGCGTCCTGCTCCAGGCCGGTCACCTGATGCCCGGCCCGGGCCAGCCGCAGCGCCTGCGTGCCCTGGCCCATTCCGACGTCGAGCACCCGCAACCGCTGCCCGACCGGGAAGCGCCCGGCTATCTGCTCGTCGAGCTGCCGGGCCACCAGCTCCTGTCGTACGACATCACGCAGCCCGCCCAGCTTGCTCAGCCAGGCATCCGCCGCACCTCCGGAGAACGATGTCGTGCTCAGGGCCGCTCTCCGCGCTTGACCTGCGGCTTGGGCAGCCGGAGGCGACGCATCTGGAGAGTGCGCATCAGCGCGTACCTGACCGCGCCCTTCGTGGGCACGTCGGGGAAGCGGGCGGGCAGCTGCTTCCTCAGCTGGATCACGATGACGATCGAGTCGACCACGATCATCACGATCACCACGAGCCACAGCAGCAGCGCGATGTTCTGCAGCGGGCCCACCCGCACCATGCTCAGTACGAGGATGACCACGGCCATCGGCAGGAAGAACTCCGCGACGCAGAAGCGCGAGTCCACGAAGTCGCGCGCGAACTTCCGCACCGGCCCCTTGTCACGGACGGGCAGATAGCGCTGGTCGCCGCTGGCCAGGGCCTGGCGCTGCTTCTCCATCTGGACACGACGCTCGTCGCGCTGGCGCTTGGCCGCGTCCTTGCGCGTCGTCGGCGTCTGGGCGACGCTGCGACGCTGGGTCTGGGCCTCACTGCGCTTGGGCGTGGGGCGGCCCTTAGGGGCCTGCGGGTCACGGGTCTGCTTGGAGTCGGTCACCGGCGCCTTGTCGGCGGGGGCCTTCTCTTCCTTGGCACGGCTACGGAACACAAAACCCAAGGGTACGGGGTGCGGCGGCATGGACGTCGTTCGAGTGGGGAACGATCCGGCAACACCGCGCGTCTGTAGTGGGACAGAGGGGACGTTGTGCACGGGTGGACCCCGAGTCCCACCTACTCCCTACGCCGGAGCGGTGCCGTACGCAGTCGTCCTTGGGGATGAGCGCATCCGTCCCCGAACAGTGCGGTAATGGATGCAGGGCCCGTACTGTGGGTTCTGTTGCAGTACCTGGAGCTGGAGTCCGTCAGAAGGGGGCGCGCGAAGCCCATGAGCGGTGTCATGAAGCGTATGGGGATGATCTTCCGCGCGAAGGCGAACAAGGCCCTTGACCGGGCCGAGGACCCGCGCGAAACCCTCGATTACTCGTACCAGAAGCAGCTGGAGCTGCTGCAGAAGGTGCGCCGCGGCGTCGCGGACGTGGCGACCAGCCGCAAGCGCCTCGAACTGCAGCTGAACCAGCTCCAGAACCAGTCCACCAAGCTGGAGGACCAGGGCCGCAAGGCGCTCGCGCTCGGCCGGGAGGACCTGGCCCGCGAGGCGCTCTCCCGCCGGGCGGCGCTCCAGCAGCAGGTGACGGACCTGGAGACGCAGCACCAGACCCTCCAGGGCGAGGAGGAGAAGCTCACCCTCGCGGCGCAGCGGCTCCAGGCCAAGGTGGACGCCTTCCGCACCAAGAAGGAGACCATCAAGGCGACCTACACGGCGGCCCAGGCGCAGACCCGCATCGGAGAGGCCTTCTCCGGCATCTCCGAGGAGATGGGCGACGTCGGCATGGCGATCCAGCGTGCCGAGGACAAGACCGCGCAGCTGCAGGCCCGCGCCGGCGCGATCGACGAGCTGCTCGCCTCCGGTGCGCTCGACGACCAGTCCGGTCTGGCCAAGGACGACATCCAGAGCGAGCTGGACCGGCTCTCAGGTGGTACGGATGTAGAGCTGGAACTGCAGCGCATGAAAGCCGAGCTCGCCGGCGGCTCCTCGCCGCAGCAGGCGATCGAGGGCGGTAGCGGACAGTCCCAGTCGCAGTCCCGGCCGCAGGACACTCCGCGCTTCGACAAGCAGTGACCCACACCTAAGGCGCCTGAGGAGGGCGACATGATCGTACGGATCATGGGGGAGGGGCAGGTGAGGTTGGACGACAGCCACCTCACCGAACTGAACAAGCTGGACGACGAGCTGCTCGCCGAGATGGAGAGCGGTGACGGGGCGGGCTTCCGGCGCACCCTGACCACTCTCCTGGACCAGGTACGGCGGCTCGGCGCTCCGCTCCCCGACGACGCCCTCGAACCCTCGGACCTCATCCTCCCGTCCCCCGACGCGACCCTCGAAGAGGTCCGCGAGATGCTGACGGACGAGGGCCTGATCCCCGGCTGACGGTTCCCTCCGGGGGTTGAGCGGGGGGACCTCCTCAGCTTCGGAAGTGCCTTGGCCGCAGGCCGGTGGGGGCTGGTCGCGCGGTTCCCCGCGCCCCTGAAAGCTCCGGCCCGTCCGGCGATCGAGGAACCGGCCGACGGTAGCCAGTAGCCCCGTTCCGCCCCCTGCGAGGGCCCCGTACCGTAAACCGGGTGAGCACCCTAGAGCGCACGAAGTACAGACTCCGCGCGCACCCGATGGCCCTGGACGCCGCCCTGGCGACCGGCGTACTCGTGACGATGATGGCCAGCTCCTTCATCGACCCCCACGGGGACGACGGAGCGACCTGGGGCGCGCACACCCCGAACCTCCTCAGCCTCACCCTCATGGTGCTCAGCGCCGCCGCCCTCGTGCTCCGCCGCCGCGCCCCCAGAACGATCCTCGCCACGACCGGCGCCCTCTCCGCCCTGGAACTGGTGGCCAGCGACCCCAGAGCCCCGGTGGTGATGTCCGCCGTCGTCGCCCTCTACACCGTCGCGTCGGCCACGGACCGCCCCACCACCTGGCGTGTCGGCCTGCTCACGATGACGGTGCTGACGGCCTGCGCGATGCTGGTCGGCCCCCTGCCCTGGTACGCGCAGGAGAACCTCGCGATCTTCGCCTGGACGGGCATGGCCGCCGCCGCGGGCGACGCCGTACGCAGCCGTCGTGCCTTCGTGCACGCCATCCGCGAACGCGCCGACCGCGCCGAGCGCACCCGCGAGGAGGAGGCCCGCCGCCGGGTCGCCGAGGAGCGGCTGCGCATCGCCCGCGACCTGCACGACGTCGTCGCCCACCACATCGCCCTCGTCAACGTGCAGGCCGGAGTCGCGGCTCATGTGATGGACAAGCGCCCCGACCAGGCCAAGGAAGCCCTCGCGCACGTCCGCGAGGCCAGCCGCTCGGCCCTCAACGAACTGCGTGCCACCGTCGGCCTGCTGCGCCAGTCCGGCGACCCCGAGGCACCCACCGAACCCGCTCCGGGCCTCGCCCGCCTCGACGAACTCGCCGACACCTTCCGCAACGCCGGACTTCCCGTCGAAGTCGCCCGCGCCGACCACGGCACCACCCTTCCCGCCGCCGTCGACCTCGCCGCGTACCGAGTCATCCAGGAAGCCCTCACCAATGTGCAGAAACACGCGGGTGCGGAGGCGAAGGCCGAGATCAGCGTCGTCCGGGTGGGACCGAACGTGGAAGTGACCGTCCTCGACAACGGACCCGGCCAGGACGACGGACCCGGCCAGGACGACGGTCCGCAGGAGGGCGGTCCGCAGGAGGGCGGCGGGCACGGTCTGCTCGGGATGCGCGAGCGGGTCACCGCGCTCGGCGGCACCTGCACGACCGGTCCCCGCTACGGAGGCGGCTTCCGGGTCCATGCGATCCTTCCGGTCAAGAACCGTGCCGCGCCCGCCCTGGGGGACTCCGCATGACCATCCGTGTCCTGCTCGCCGACGACCAGGCGCTGCTGCGCAGCGCGTTCCGTGTCCTCGTCGACTCCGAGCCCGACATGGAGGTCGTGGGCGAGGCGTCCGACGGAGCGGAGGCGCTGCGGCTCACCCGGGAGGCCCGCGCCGACGTGGTGTTGATGGACATCCGGATGCCGGGGACCGACGGCCTGGCCGCCACCCGGCTGATCAGCGCCGACCCGGGGCTCGCGCACGTGCGGGTGGTCATGCTGACGACCTTCGAGGTCGACGAGTACGTGGTGCAGTCGCTGCGGGCGGGGGCCTCCGGCTTCCTCGGCAAGGGCGCGGAGCCGGAGGAGCTGCTGAACGCCATCCGGATCGCGGCGGGCGGCGAGGCACTGCTGTCCCCGGCGGCCACCAAGGGACTGATCGCCAAGTTCCTCGCCCAGGGCGACGGCTGCGACGAGGGCCGGGACTCCGCCCGGGCCGAGCGGCTCGAGGCGCTCACGGGGCGCGAGCGCGAGGTGCTCGTCCAGGTCGCGGGAGGACACTCCAACGACGAGATCGCCGAGCGGCTGGAGGTCAGCCCGCTCACCGTGAAGACGCATGTCAACCGGGCCATGGCCAAGCTCGGCGCCCGCGACCGGGCCCAACTCGTCGTCATCGCCTACGAGTCGGGCCTGGTACGCCCCAGGGCGGAGTGATCCCCGGGTTACGGCAGCGCCAGCATCCGCTCCAGCGCCAGCTTCGCGAACGCCTCCGTCTCCTTGTCCACCTCGATGCGGTTGACCAGGTTGCCCTCGGCGAGGGACTCCAGGGTCCACACCAGGTGGGGGAGGTCGATGCGGTTCATGGTGGAGCAGAAGCAGACCGTCTTGTCGAGGAAGACGATCTCCTTGTCCTCGGCCGCGAAACGGTTCGCCAGGCGGCGGACCAGGTTCAGCTCCGTGCCGATCGCCCACTTGGAGCCGGCCGGGGCGGCCTCCAGGGCCTTGATGATGTACTCCGTGGAGCCGACGTAGTCCGCCGCCGACACGACCTCGTTCTTGCACTCGGGGTGGACGAGGACGTTCACGCCGGGGATGCGCTCGCGGACGTCGTTCACCGAGTCCAGCGAGAAGCGGCCGTGGACCGAGCAGTGGCCGCGCCACAGGATCATCTTGGCGTCGCGCAGCTGCTCCGCGGTGAGGCCGCCGTTCGGCTTGTGGGGGTTGTAGAGGACGCAGTCCTCCAGGCTCATCCCCATGTCACGGACGGCGGTGTTGCGCCCGAGGTGCTGGTCGGGCAGGAAGAGGACCTTCTCGCCCTGCTCGAACGCCCACTCCAGGGCCCGCTGGGCGTTGGAGGAGGTGCAGATCGTGCCGCCGTGCTTGCCGGTGAACGCCTTGATGTCGGCGGAGGAGTTCATGTACGAGACGGGTACGACCTGCTCGGCCACCCCGGCCTCGGTCAGCACGTCCCAGCACTCGGCGACCTGCTCGGCCGTCGCCATGTCGGCCATGGAGCAGCCGGCGGCGAGGTCGGGAAGGACCACCTTCTGGTCGTCGGACGTCAGGATGTCCGCGGACTCCGCCATGAAGTGCACACCGCAGAAGACGATGTACTCGGCCTCGGGGCGCGCGGCGGCGTCGCGGGCCAGCTTGAAGGAGTCGCCCGTGACGTCGGCGAACTGGATGACCTCGTCGCGCTGGTAGTGGTGGCCGAGCACGAAGACCTTGTCCCCGAGCTTCTCCTTGGCCGCGCGGGCCCGTTCCACGAGATCCGGGTCGGACGGCGAGGGCAGGTCTCCGGGACACTCCACGCCGCGCTCGCTCCTCGGGTCGGCCTCACGGCCGAGCAGCAGCAGGGCGAGGGGCGTCGGCTGTACGTCGAGCTCCTGGGTCTGGGCGGTGGTCACGACACGCACCCTTTCTGTTCTGCGGCTCGCTTGGATCACGGGGGCGATCCAGCGGAACATGCCTTTTCGTCGAATTGACGCTATCTATCATAACTGCTTCACGTCATATTGACGACGCCCATAGCGTCGATGTGACGTGAATCCCGGAGGTTGTCCACAGGCCGCTGTCCGTGCTCTGGAGCATGTGCGAGCATGAGAGGAGAGAACGAGGCGACCACGGAAAGGCAGACTCTCGGCCCGGAATGAATCCGCGGCCCCGACGGTTGCAGACGTCGGCAAGCAGTCTCCGTACAACCCGGGAGAAAAGCAGATGTCCGTATCGGACGAGAAGACCACCGTGAGCGACGGCATCGTGCTGTCCGACTCCGCCGCGGCCAAGGTCAAGGCCCTGCTCGACCAGGAAGGCCGCGACGATCTGGCACTGCGCGTCGCCGTTCAGCCCGGCGGCTGCTCCGGCCTGCGCTACCAGCTCTTCTTCGACGAGCGTTCCCTCGACGGCGATGTCGTCAAGGACTTCGGTGGCGTCAAGGTCGTCACCGACCGCATGAGCGCTCCGTACCTGGGCGGCGCGTCCATCGACTTCGTGGACACCATCGAGAAGCAGGGCTTCACGATCGACAACCCGAACGCGACGGGCTCCTGCGCCTGCGGCGACTCCTTCAGCTGAGCCCGGCCGACTGCTGAACGCGTAACGCGTACGAAGGCGGCGTCCCCCTCCGACAGGGACGCCGCCTTCGCGTGTTCGGGACCGACCGTCCGCAGAGCTCCCGCTCCCGCGCCTACCGCGCCTGAGGCGTCTTCAACGAGGCGCCGGCCACCTTGCCCTCCGGGATCGGCCTGCCGTCCGTGCCGACGACCTTCCGGTCGCCGAGCGGCTGGTCGAGACGCACCGTCTTCTCGTACACCTTGGCGATCAGGATGCAGATCTTGCCCTGCCACGGCGTCGCGGTGACCTTGACGGTCACCTTGTCCGTGGTCTCGCTCGCCGAGGCGGAGTAGTCCGCGCACACCCCGCCCGTGAAGCTCACGGTCAGGTCCTTGCCGTCGGCCGTGTAGCCCTGCACCTGGACGTCGTGGGAGGTCGGCGCCGCGGACGGCCGCGGGCTGGGGGTGGCGGTCGGCGCCCGGGTGGGCTCCGATGAGGTCAGATACTCCGGGTCGACCGCCGGATGCGTCACCGTGAAGGCGGAGTCCGTGCCCTTCGGCCGTACCTCGAACAGCCAGGACGGCACCAGCGTCCGGTGTCCGGACACGAAGTGCGAGGCCAGCCCGAAGACGGCCTTCTCGACGGCCACCGACTCCCGCTTCGGCACCACCGTCGACGCGCCGCACGGCGTCTCGTCACGGTCCTTCAGCGGTACGGCACTGGCGCAGCCGCCGGGTCCCATGCGCCCACCGCCCGGCGGCGCCACAGAGGCCGAGCCGTTCATAAGGTCCAGGGTCTTCTGTGCACCGAGCACGGGGTACGTGTCCCCCTTCACCGGCGTCTTCGCCTGGCCGTTGCCGCCCACCACCTGGCCGTCCGGGCCGACCTGGACGCCGGTGGTCCAGCCGTACGTGGGCAGGCCCCCGACCTTCGGGTCCGCGTTCACCACCCGCACGGCGCCCATGAGCTGACTCGCGTCCAGCTTGGCGTCGTCCTGGCCCAACGACTTCAGTACGGGCGCGGCGGCCTTCTTCGCGGCGGCCTCGCTCACCGCGTGGCTGCTCGGGGAGCCGGGGTCGCTCCTGCACACGGCGCCCTTGCAGTTGTCGGTGCCGGGCGCGTACCGGCTGAACGTCCAGGTCCCGGGAGCCCGCTGGTTCACCTGGAGGCTCGGTCCCGAGCCGTCCTTGTCCTGGCCGACCTTCCAGGTCTCGCCGGTGAGCTTCGGGGTGCCCGCGATGTCGAGGGCCTTCGCCAGGCGGGTCACCTCGGCGGCCGTGACCTCGCCCTTCGCCGCGTAGACGGGCGCGGAGTCCGGGCCGCCGGGCAGCTTGCCGTCCGCGTGATAGGTCGTGCCGTAGGGGTTGGGCTCACCGGGCGCGATGCCGCCCGTACCACTCGTGCCGCCCTCGGTGGAGCCGTCGAGGGCCAGCGGCGGGGGAGTGCCGTCGGTGCCGGGGGTCGCGGAGTGGCCGCGGTCGCTCCCGCCGCCGGATGCGGTCGCGGCGAAATACGCCCCGCCGCCTCCGACGATCAGCACGGCGGCGGCGACCGAGGCGACGGCCACCGGGGAATGGCGGCGGTGCGGCTTCACCGTCTCGCCGCCGTCCTCGGGGGGCTGGGTCGCTTCGCTGTCGGGTCGCTCGGTGCTCACCGCATCGCTCCTTCTGGTCGTACACCGCATCCCCTATACGGGGGACAGCGATGGGACGCAGCGGGGGAGCGCACGGTTCCCTGCGGGCGCCGTTCGTGGCCGCCCTTTTCGAGGTCCTTTCGGGCCCTGTCAGTCGCCGTAGTCGGACATCGCGTCCAGCAGGCGGGCGGACGCGGGCGGCACGGTCACCCCGTGGATGCGCGAAGGGGACACGGGAAGGTCGGGACGGGAGATGATCGGGTCCGGTGCCGCCCAGTCCCGGGCCATGGCGCCGTCGCCGCGCAGCGACGCCAGATCGCCTTCGAGGTCGTGCGGAGCGGAGCCGTGGATCTTGCGGTTCGTCATGACGGAACCGTATGCACGCCGAGTGTTACGAAGAAAGACCTACTATCGGGTAGTTTTGACCGCTTCAGAGGGCACGTGTCGACCGGGTAGCGTGAACTGTCAATCCCCTTCCGTCGCAGGAGCGTGTCCTCGCCGTGCGTATCGCAGTCACCGGCTCCATCGCCACTGACCACCTCATGACCTTCCCCGGCCGTTTCGCCGACCAGTTCGTCGCGGACCAGCTGCACACGGTCTCCCTGTCCTTCCTGGTCGACAACCTCGACGTACGCCGGGGTGGCGTCGGCGCGAACATCGCCTTCGGCATGGGACAGCTGGGCACCCGGCCGATCCTGGTCGGGGCCGCGGGCTCCGACTTCGACGAGTACCGGGCGTGGCTGGACCGCCACGGCGTCGACACCAGCTCGGTCCGCATCTCCGAGGTGCTGCACACCGCGCGCTTCGTGTGCACCACGGACTCCGACCACAACCAGATCGGCTCCTTCTACACGGGCGCGATGAGCGAGGCCCGGCTGATCGAGCTCAAGTCGGTCGCGGACCGGGTCGGCGGCCTCGACCTCGTCCTGATCGGCGCCGACGACCCGGAGGCGATGCTCCGCCACACGGAGGAGTGCCGCTCCCGCACGATCCCCTTCGCCGCGGACTTCTCGCAGCAGATCGCCCGTATGAACGGCGACGAGATCCGGATACTGCTGGACGGGGCGACCTACCTCTTCTCCAACGAGTACGAGAAGGGGCTCATCGAGTCCAAGACGGGCTGGAGCGACGAGGAGATCCTGTCGAAGGTCGGTCACCGTGTGACCACCCTCGGCGCACGGGGCGTGCGCATCGAGCGGTCCGGTGAGGACCCGATCGAGGTCGGCTGCCCGGACGAGGAGCGCAAGGCCGACCCGACGGGCGTGGGCGACGCGTTCCGCGCCGGTTTCCTCTCCGGCCTCGCCTGGGGCGTCTCCCTGGAGCGCGCCGCCCAGGTCGGCTGCATGCTCGCCACGCTGGTCATCGAGACGGTCGGCACCCAGGAGTACCAGCTGCGCCGCGCCCACTTCATGGACCGCTTCACCAAGGCGTACGGCGACGACGCGGCCATCGAGGTCCGGGCCCACCTGGCCTGATCAGGACACCCGGCGGACCACATAGGCGAAGCCGTGGTCCGCCGGCTCCTCCCCGACGTACTCCTGGCCCCGCATCTCGCACCACGCCGGGATGTCCAGCCGGGCCGCCTCGTCGTCCGAGAGGACGCGAACCGTGCCGCCCACCGGCACGTCCCCGATGACCTTGGCCAGTTCGATGACCGGGATGGGGCAGCGCTTGCCGAGGGAGTCCACCACCAGCGCGTCGGAGGGGGACGGGGAGGGCGGCGCCGGCGCCGTCGGGGCGCCGAGTCTCTCGCGTACGTCCGAGACCGCGTCCGGCAGTACCGACAGGAACCGGTCGACGTCCTCGGACGGCGTACCCGGTGGCAGCGAGACCCGGACGTTGCCCTCGCTCAGGACACTCATCGCCTTCAGGACATGGCTCGGGGTCAGTGTGCTGCTCGTGCAGGAGGAGCCGGAGGAGACGGAGAAGCCCGCCCGGTCCAGTTCGTGCAGGAGCGTCTCCCCGTCGACGTACAGACAGGAGAAGGTGACGATCCCCGGCAGACGGTGAACCGCGTCCCCGACCACCTCGACGTCCGGGACCAGTTCGGGCACCCGTACGCGGATCCGTTCCGTCAGTTCCCGTAGGCGCGCGGCCTCCGCGGCCGCCTCCGCCCGAACCGCGCGCAGTGACGCCGCCGCGGCCACGACGGCCGGGATGTTCTCGAAGCCCGCCGCCCGGCCCGACTCCCGCTCGTCCACGGGTCCTTGGGGAGCGAACCGCACCCCCTTGCGCACGACGAGCAGTCCGACCCCCGAAGGACCGCCCCATTTGTGGGCACTTGCCGTCAGCAGGGACCAGTCGCCCTCCACCCGGCTCCACGGCAGTGACTGCGCCGCGTCCACCAACAGCGGCACCCCCGCCACCCGGCACGCCTCCGCGACCTCCCGCACCGGCTGCTCCGTGCCCACCTCGTGGTTGGCGGACTGGAGGCAGGCGAGCGCGGTGTCGGGGCGCAGGGCGGCGGCGTAGGAAGAAGGAGAGACCCTGCCCGCGCGGTCGACGGGCACCGTCGTCACCGAGCCGCCCGCCGCCTCGTGGACCTCCGCCGAATGGAGTACCGACGAATGTTCGACCGATGACACGATCAGGTGGCGTCCGACGCGCCGACGGCCCGCCAGGGCGCCCTCGATTCCGGAGTGCACCGCCCGGGTGCCCGACGAGGTGAACGTCAGCTCGTCCGGGCGGCAGCCCACCGCCTCGGCCGCCGCCTCGCGCGCCGCGTCGAGCAGCATGCGGGCCCGCCGCCCTTCCCGGTAGAGCCGTGCGGGATCGGCCCATCCCTCGTCGAGCGAGGCCTGCAGGGCCTGCCGGGCGACGGGGTGGAGAGGAGCAGCGGAAGCAGCATCGAAGTAGACCACCCCCCAACGCTAAAGCCCCGGTCGGCCCAGCGCCGCAAAGGGGCGCGAGGCGGTGACAGCTGCGGCTCCGCCGCGGGGCGCGACAAGCCACAACAAGCCCGCAGCCGCCTTGATGTCTCCCCGTCCCGAGCTCCTGGGCGCCCCAAACCTCCGTCAGAAGTAGCCCGGAGCAGGGCAACCCACCCCCTTCGGCTGACCCAGCGGCGCGTTGGGCACCCTCCCCGCGCGACCCCAAATAGCGTCCAGTAGGGTTTGGTCCGCATAAACATCCAAACCCCTGCCCGACGCAGGGCGGCGACCGACCAGCGAGAAGGCCGCAGCCGACCGCGCGGGCGAGACTCTCGGGAAGGCGCTACGTGAGTCCCAACGGCTCCGACCGCTCGCCGCGGCGCCCGATGCGGCGGAAGCTGCTGCAGGCACTGACTGCGGGCCTGGTCCTGGCGACCGCCACCGGTTGCACATACAAGGACTTCCCCCGCCTTGGTATGCCCACCCCGACCACGGAAGAGGGTCCGCGGATCCTCTCCCTGTGGCAGGGGTCCTGGGCGGCCGCGCTCGCCGTTGGCGTGCTGGTGTGGGGCCTGATCCTGTGGAGTGTGTTCTTCCACCGGCGCAGCCGCACCAAGGTCGAAGTTCCTCCGCAGACCCGGTACAACATGCCCATCGAGGCGCTGTACACGGTAGTCCCGCTCATCATCGTCTCGGTGCTGTTCTACTTCACCGCCCGCGACGAGACGAAGCTCCTCAGCCTCAAGCCGAAGCCGGACGTCACGGTCAACGTGGTCGGCTATCAGTGGAGCTGGGGCTTCAACTACATCGAGGACGTTCCCGGTGTCACCGGCAACGCCAAGATCGACCCGAACCTGGCCGCCATCCCGGACCGGTTCAAGAAGGACTTCCCGGCGAACGCCGGCGGTGTCTACGAGGTCGGTACGCCGGGTGAGCGGAACCCGCAGACGGGCAACCCCGGTCCGACCCTCTGGCTGCCCAAGGGCAAGACGGTCCGCTTCGTCCTCACTTCGCGTGACGTCATCCACTCCTTCTGGGTGGTGCCGTTCCTGATGAAGATGGACGTCATCCCGGGCCACACCAACTCCTTCCAGGTGACCCCCAACAAGGAGGGCACCTTCCTGGGCAAGTGCGCCGAGCTGTGCGGCGTCGACCACTCCCGGATGCTCTTCAACGTGAAGGTCGTCTCCCCCGAGCGCTACGAGGCCCACCTCAAGCAGCTCGCGGCACAGGGACAGACCGGTTACGTCCCGGCCGGCATTGAGCAGACGGGCCACGAGAAGAACCGGGAGACGAACAACCTGTGAGCATCCTCAACGAACCTCAGGGTGCCGGGGCAGCCGAAGACTCGTACGAGAACGAGCTGCCGGTGCGGCGCAAGCAGCCGGGCAACGTCGTGATCAAGTGGCTCACCACCACCGACCACAAGACGATCGGCACGCTTTACCTGGTCACGTCGTTCGCGTTCTTCATCATCGGCGGCGTCATGGCGCTGCTGATGCGTGCCGAACTGGCGCGCCCCGGCACGCAGATCATGTCGAACGAGCAGTTCAACCAGGCGTTCACGATGCACGGCACGATCATGCTGCTGATGTTCGCGACGCCGCTGTTCGCCGGTTTCACGAACTGGATCATGCCGCTGCAGATCGGCGCGCCCGACGTGGCGTTCCCGCGGCTGAACATGTTCGCCTACTGGCTCTACCTGTTCGGCTCGACCATCGCGGTGGGTGGCTTCCTCACCCCGCAGGGCGCGGCCGACTTCGGCTGGTTCGCCTACAGCCCGCTGTCGGACGCGGTCCGCTCGCCGGGTGTCGGCGCCGACATGTGGATCATGGGTCTGGCCTTCTCCGGCTTCGGCACGATCCTCGGTGCGGTCAACTTCATCACCACCATCATCTGCATGCGCGCCCCCGGCATGACGATGTTCCGCATGCCGATCTTCGTGTGGAACGTGCTGCTCACCGCGGTGCTGGTGCTGCTGGCCTTCCCCGTGCTGGCGGCGGCGCTGTTCGCGCTGGAGGCGGACCGAAAATTCGGTGCGCATGTGTTTGACGCCGCCAATGGCGGAGCCTTGCTATGGCAACACCTCTTCTGGTTCTTCGGCCATCCAGAGGTGTACATCATCGCGCTACCGTTCTTCGGCATCATTTCCGAAGTCATCCCGGTGTTCTCCCGCAAGCCGATGTTCGGCTACATGGGCCTGATCGCCGCGACGATCTCGATCGCCGGTCTGTCCGTGACCGTGTGGGCGCACCACATGTACGTCACCGGTGGCGTACTGCTCCCGTTCTTCTCCTTCATGACGTTCCTCATCGCCGTACCGACAGGCGTGAAGTTCTTCAACTGGATCGGAACGATGTGGAAGGGGTCCTTGAGTTTCGAGACCCCGATGCTCTGGGCGGTCGGCTTCCTGATCACCTTCACCTTCGGTGGTCTGACCGGTGTCATCCTGGCCTCGCCGCCGATGGACTTCCACGTCTCGGACTCGTACTTCGTGGTGGCGCACTTCCACTACGTGATCTTCGGTACGGTCGTGTTCGCGATGTTCTCCGGATTCCACTTCTGGTGGCCGAAGTTCACCGGCAAGATGCTCGACGAGCGCCTCGGAAAGATCACCTTCTGGACGCTGTTCGTGGGCTTCCACGGCACGTTCCTGGTGCAGCACTGGCTGGGTGTCGAGGGCATGCCGCGTCGCTACGCGGACTACCTCGCCGCCGACGGCTTCACCGCGCTGAACACGATCTCGACGATCAGCTCGTTCCTGCTCGGCCTGTCGATCCTGCCGTTCTTCTACAACGTGTGGAAGACCGCCAAGTACGGCAAGAAGGTCGAGGTCGACGACCCGTGGGGTTACGGCCGCTCGCTGGAGTGGGCCACGTCCTGCCCGCCGCCGCGCCACAACTTCCTCACGCTGCCGCGGATCCGTTCCGAATCCCCGGCCTTCGACCTGCACCACCCGGAGATCGCCGCTCTCGACCAGCTCGAGAACGCCGGTCACGGTGAGAAGGCCCTCTCCGGTGGCAAGGAGGCCGGCAAGTGAAGGTCCAAGGCAAGATGTTCCTCTGGCTGGCTGCCTTCATCCTCGTCATGGCGATCGTCTATGGCGTGTGGTCGAAGGAGCCGGCCGGCACCACGGCGCTCTTCCTGGCCTTCGGCCTGAGCGTGATGATCGGCTACTACCTGGCCTTCACGGCCCGGCGGGTCGACCAGCTGGCGCAGGACAACGACGAGGCCGATGTCGCGGACGAGGCCGGCGAGGTGGGCTTCTTCAGCCCGCACAGCTGGCAGCCGCTCGCGCTCGGTTTCGGTGGGGCGCTCGCCTTCATGGCCGTCGTCTTCGGCTGGTGGCTGCTGTACTTCGGGTTCCCGATCATCCTGATCGGCCTGTGGGGCTGGGTCTTCGAGTACTACCACGGTGAGAACCGCACCCAGTAGCACGCTCACGGTCCCGTAGCGATCGCTGGACACCCGGGAAGCCCGGATTCTCCTGACGGAGAGTCCGGGCTTCCTCTTTTGCCGTACGCCACATCCCCCGCACGGCTCACTCGCCGCGCCGAGGCTGACGGGTGTTCATAGCGTGAGTCCATGAATCACGCACCGCGAATCCGCACGGTCGTCAGCCGCACCACGCTGGTGGTCGCCCTCGGCGCGGCCGCCGCTGCCTGCGGCGGAAGCGGCCACCCGCTCTCCGCCCGGCCGTACGACGCGGCGGGTCAGCTCTCCTTCACCGACGTGGTCGGCGACAGCCGCAAGGTCGACCCGGACAAGCCCCTGGAAATCACCGCCAAGGGCGACGACGAGCGCATCACCGATGTGACGGCCGTCGACGCGTCGGGGCGCTATGTGGCGGGCGAACTCGCCGCCGACGGCACCCGTTGGCACAGCACCTCACCGCTGGCCGCGGGCGCCCACTACACGGTGCATGTGAGCACGGAGGACGAGGACGGCGCACCCGGCCGGCAGATCGTCGCCTTCGAGACCACCGCGCCCACCACGAACAAGCCCCTCAACGTGACTCTGGGGCCCGCCGCGGGCGAGTACGGCGTCGGTCAGCCCATCACCGCCGAACTCAGCGCCCCGGTCAAGGACAAGGCCGCACGCGCGATCGTCGAGGGCGCCCTGAGGGTCGACTCCGTGCCCGCCGCGGAGGGCGCCTGGCACTGGGTGGACGACAAGACGCTGCACTATCGGCCCAAGGAGTACTGGCCCACCCACGCCACCATCCAGGCCCACAGCAACCTCAAGGGCATCAAGATCGCCGACCGGCTCTGGGGCGGCGACGCGAAGCCCCTGACGCTCACCACCGGGGACCGCTTCGTCGCCGTCACGGACGCCGCCGCGCACTCCATGACGATCTACAAGAACGACCAGGTGATCAATCAGATCCCCGTCACCACCGGCAAGCCGGGCTTCGAGACCCGCAACGGCGTCAAGGTCGTACTGGGCAAGGAGCCCTTCGTACGGATGCGCGGCACCACCGTCGGCATCGCCGAGGGCAGCGCGGACTCCTACGACCTGCCCGTCTACTGGGCGACCCGGGTCACCTGGAGCGGCGAGTATGTGCACGCCGCGCCCTGGTCGGTGGGGGAGCAGGGCTCCGCCAACGTCAGCCACGGCTGCACCGGGATGAGCACCAGCAACGCCGAGTGGTTCTTCAAGAACGTCCGCCAGGGCGACATCGTGAAGGTCCAGAACTCCAACGGCGACGCCATGACCCCGTTCAACAACGGCTTCGGCGACTGGAACGTCGCCTGGAAGGACTGGCGCAACGGCAGCGCCCTGACAGCGGGCGTCCCGGAGGGCCCGAAACTGACGGACCGGGCGAGGCTACGCCCGGAGAGCGTTTGAGAACGACCTGCCCCGCGCCCCGAGAGAGGCGCGGGGCTGTGTCCTTCCGCGGCTCCGAACTCTCAGGCGCCCAGGAGGGCCTTGCGGCGGAGCAGGGAGGCCAACGCGGAGGCGAACTCGACCGGATCCACCGGAAGGGTCACCGCCGCGTCCGCACGGCTCCACGTGGCCAGCCAGGCGTCCTGGGGCCGCCCGATGAGCACCAGCACGGGCGGGCAGTTGAAGATCTCGTCCTTGATCTGCCGGCAGACGCCCATGCCACCCATCGGAACCGCCTCGCCGTCCAGCACGCAGACGTCGATGCCGCCCTTGTCGAGCTCCGTCAGGACGGCGGCGGGCGTGGCGCACTC
This sequence comes from Streptomyces sp. NBC_01450, assembly GCF_036227505.1. NCBI lineage: Bacteria > Bacillati > Actinomycetota > Actinomycetes > Kitasatosporales > Streptomycetaceae > Streptomyces > Streptomyces sp. NBC_01450. The sequence goes on from NZ_CP109480.1 coordinate 8,008,957, forward strand.
GATGAACTCGACCTGGGGAACGTCGGGGGCCGGTCTGCGGCCGGTCGCCAGCCGCACCTGCCCCCGGGTGTTGGAGTCGTCGCTGTAGACCAGCACCGTGGCGGTCGGCTGCATTGTTCCTCCACGCATCTAAGAAGCACAGCATTGGTCGGGAACTCCTGGTACCGATGGCGCGGATGCTACTCCCTCAAACACCTCGTCAACACCGGTTCGGACAGGGCTTCGATGGGCCATACGGGCTGGACACACCCCATCAACACCCCGAACGGCACCCCCGGGCGTGAGGGCGGGATAAGCGACCGACATAATGTCGGTCGTGGCGACAGCAACGACAGTAGAAACCGGGCACGCGCACCCGTCGGTCAATCGACCGAACCTCACCAGCGTCGGAACCATCATCTGGCTGAGTTCCGAGCTGATGTTCTTCGCGGCCCTCTTCGCGATGTACTTCACCCTGCGATCGGTGACCGGGCCGGATCACTGGAAAGAGATGGCCGACCATCTCAACATCCCGTTCTCGGCCTCGAACACCACGATCCTGGTGCTCTCCTCCCTGACCTGCCAGCTCGGCGTCTTCGCCGCCGAGCGCGGGGACGTGAAGAAGCTCCGGATGTGGTTCATCGTCACGTTCGTGATGGGTGCGATCTTCATCGGCGGTCAGATCTTCGAGTACACCAATCTGGTCAGGGAGGACGGGATCTCGCTCTCCTCCGACCCGTACGGCTCGGTGTTCTACCTGACCACCGGCTTCCACGGCCTGCACGTGACGGGTGGCCTCATCGCCTTCCTGTTCGTCCTCGGCCGCACCTACGCGGCCAAGAGGTTCACTCACGAGCAGGCGACCGCCGCCATCGTCGTGTCCTACTACTGGCACTTCGTCGATGTCGTCTGGATCGGCCTCTTCGCCACGATCTACTTGATCAAGTAACCGGGCGGCGTCCGCGGCGAACCGATCGCACGCGACGAACCGATCCATTTCCAGAAGCATCGACGCAGAAGATCCTGACACCGGGGTAATCCGTGAAAAAGCTCTCCGCACGACGACGCCATCCGCTGGCGGCGGTCGTCGTCCTACTCCTCGCGCTGGCGGCCACCGGGGGGCTGTACGCCGCGTTCGCACCCGCGAGCAAGGCGCAGGCCGATACGACCGCCCAGTCCCTTGCCATTGACGAGGGCAAGAAGCTCTACGCCGTGGGCTGCGCCAGCTGCCACGGAACCGGCGGTCAGGGGTCCTCCGACGGTCCGAGCCTGGTGGGCGTGGGCGCCGCGGCGGTCGACTTCCAGGTCGGCACCGGCCGTATGCCGGCCCAGCAGCCGGGCGCTCAGATCCCGAAGAAGAAGGTCATCTACTCGCAGGCCGAGATCGACCAGCTCGCGGCGTACATCGCCTCGCTGGGCGCTGGTCCCACGGTGCCTACGAAGAGCCAGGTCAGCCCCGAGGGCGCGGACATCGCCAAGGGCGGTGAGCTCTTCCGTACCAACTGCGCGCAGTGTCACAACTTCACCGGCAAGGGTGGCGCGCTGACGCACGGCAAGTTCGCGCCGAGCCTTGAGGGTGTCGACCCCAAGCACATCTACGAGGCCATGCAGACCGGCCCGCAGAACATGCCGTCCTTCCCCGACACCACGCTGTCGGAGAAGAACAAGAAGGACATCATCGCGTACCTCAACGCGGTCAACGGTGACGACACCGAGAGCCCCGGCGGCCTGGATCTGGGCGGCCTCGGGCCGGTCAGTGAAGGCCTCTTCGGCTGGATCTTCGGTCTTGGCGCCCTGGTCGCCGTCGCCGTCTGGGTCGCCGCTCGGACCGCAAAGGCCAAGAAGTCATGAGTAGCAAAGAGATTCCAGAAGAGAACCTGCCCGCTGAGCAGGTCGACGAGCACGGTCACAGCGCGGTAGCCGTCGCGGACGAGACCAACCCGTTCGCGGACCCGGGCCTGCCGCCCCACGAGCACCGCATCCAGGACATCGACGAGCGGGCCGCCAAGCGGTCCGAGCGCGTCGTCGCCATGCTGTTCACGTTGTCGATGCTGGCCACTGTCGGCTTCATCGCCTCGTACGTGGCGATCCCGCCGGACAAGTCGATCTTCGTGTTCCCCCTCGGCCACATCAGCGCGCTGAACTTCGCGCTGGGGATGACCCTCGGTGTGGCGCTGTTCTCGATCGGCGCGGGAGCGGTCCACTGGGCCCGCACCCTGATGTCCGACGTGGAGATCGCCGACCAGCGTCACCCGATCGAGGCGGAGCCCGAGGTCAAGGCCAAGGTCATGGCCGACTTCAAGGAGGGCGCCAAGGAGTCCGCGCTCGGCCGCCGCAAGCTGATCCGCAACACGATGTTCGGCGCGCTGGCCCTGTTCCCGCTCTCCGGCGTCATGCTGCTGCGCGACCTGGGCCCGCTGCCCGGCACCAAGCTGCGCCACACGCTCTGGTCCAAGGGCAAGCTGCTCGTCAACATGAACACGAACGAGCCGCTGCGCGCCTCCGACGTCGCCGTCGGCTCGCTCACCTTCGCCAAGCCCGAGGGCCTGGAGGAGCACGACGAGGACTTCCAGCTCCAGATCGCCAAGGCGGCCCTGATGATCGTCCGGCTCCAGCCGGAGAACATCAAGGACAAGCGCGAGCTCGCCTGGTCACACGAGGGCATCGTGGCGTACTCGAAGATCTGCACCCACGTCGGTTGCCCGATCTCCCTGTACGAGCAGCAGACGCACCACGTGCTCTGCCCCTGCCACCAGTCCACCTTCGACCTCTCCGACGGTGCCCGAGTGATCTTCGGCCCGGCCGGTCACGCCCTGCCGCAGCTGCGCATCGGTGTGAACGAACAGGGTTACCTCGAAGCGCTCGGCGACTTCGAAGAGCCCGTCGGTCCTGCCTTCTGGGAGCGCGGATGAGCACTACCACCACTTCCGACTCGGGCTCCTCGCGCGAGAAGGCCCCGGCCGGCGAGAGGGTCGCCGACTGGGCCGACGGACGGCTCGGGATCTACTCCCTTGCCAAGTCCAACATGCGCAAGATCTTCCCCGACCACTGGTCGTTCATGTTGGGTGAGGTCTGCCTCTACAGCTTCATCATCATCATCCTCACGGGTGTGTACCTGACGCTGTTCTTCCACCCGTCGATGAACGAGGTCACGTACCACGGCAGCTACGTCCCGCTGCAGGGACAGCTGATGTCCGAGGCGTTCAACTCGACGATGCACATCTCGTTCGAGGTGCGCGGTGGTCTGCTGGTCCGGCAGATCCACCACTGGGCCGCGCTGATCTTCCTCGCCGGCATGTTCGTGCACATGATGCGCGTGTTCTTCACGGGTGCGTTCCGCAAGCCGCGTGAGGTCAACTGGCTGTTCGGCTTCCTGCTGTTCGTCCTGGGCATGTTCACCGGCTTCACCGGTTACTCGCTCCCGGACGACCTGCTCTCCGGCACCGGTGTCCGCTTCATGGAGGGCGCGGTCCTGTCCGTGCCGATCGTGGGCACGTACCTGTCGTTCTTCCTCTTCGGCGGACAGTTCCCGGGCGGCGACTTCGTCGCGCGGTTCTACTCGGTCCACATCCTGCTGCTGCCGGGCATCATGCTCGGCCTGCTGGTAGCCCACCTGATCCTGGTCTTCTACCACAAGCACACGCAGTTCGCGGGCCCCGGAAAGACGAACAACAACGTCGTCGGCATGCCGCTGCTGCCGGTCTACACGGCCAAGGCCGGAGGCTTCTTCTTCCTGGTCTTCGGTGTCATCGCGGCCATCTCGGCGATCGCCTCGATCAACCCGATCTGGACCATGGGCCCCTACCGTCCGGACATGGTGTCCACGGGCGCGCAGCCCGACTGGTACATGGGCTTCTCCGAGGGCCTGATCCGTGTCATGCCGGGCTGGGAGATCAACCTCTGGGGTCACACACTCGTCCTGGGCGTGTTCCTCCCGCTGGTGATCTTCCCGCTGGTCCTGGTCGCGATCGCGGTCTACCCGTTCATCGAGTCCTGGGTCACCGGCGACAAGCGCGAGCACCACATCCTGGACCGCCCGCGCAACGTCCCGACCCGGACCGCGTTCGGCGCCGCCTGGATCAGCTGGTACTTCGTGCTGCTCGTCGGTGGTGGCAACGACATCTGGGCCACGCACTTCCACCTGTCGATCAACTCGATCACCTGGTTCGTGCGCGTCAGCTTCTTCATCGTGCCGTTCATCGTGTTCGTCATCACCAAGCGGATCTGCCTCGGCCTCCAGCGCCGCGACAAGGACAAGGTGCTGCACGGCCGCGAGTCGGGCATCATCAAGCGCCTGCCGCACGGTGAGTTCATCGAGGTGCACGAGCCGCTCAGCCAGGAGGCCCTGCACACGCTCACCGCGCACGAGCAGTACAAGCCCGCCGAGATCGGCCCGACGGTCGACGAGAACGGTGTCGAGCGCAGGGTGAAGGGCACGGAGAGGCTCCGCTCCAAGCTCAGCGAGGGCTTCTACGGGGAGGAAAGCCAGATCCCCAAGCCCACGGTCGAGGAGTTCAAGGAGATCACGAGCGGCCACGGCCACCACTGATCTTCCGACCGGTTGACCGGTCCTTACTGATCGCCACGGCGAGAGCCTCCGTCCATTGCCTGGACGGGGGCTCTTTGCCGTCTCCGGGCCTGGATAGGGTGTTCCCATCTACACGGAGTCCCTTTCCGGGACGGACCCAGGAGCGGCTTATGAGCGCTGTGAACCCCGCTGGAGGCAACACCGCGGCGGGCCGTTCCTGGCCCATGGTGCTGAACGGCCTGCTCGAGGGCCGCGACCAGAGCGCGGACGACACCGCCTGGGCGATGGACCGCATCATGAGCGGCGAGGCGACGGACGCGCAGATCGCCGGGTTCGCGGTGGCGCTGCGGGCCAAGGGCGAGACGGTCGAGGAGATCTCCGGTCTCGTCCGGACGATGTACGAGCACGCCAATGTGATCGAGGTGCCGGGGGACACCGTCGACATCGTCGGCACGGGAGGTGACGGCGCGAAGACGGTGAACATCTCCACGATGTCGTCGATCGTCGTGGCCGGTACCGGTGCCAAGGTCGTCAAGCACGGCAACCGGGCCGCGTCCTCGGCGTCCGGCGCCTCGGACGTCCTGGAGAAGCTCGGCGTCAATCTGGACCTGACGACGAAGCGGGTGGCCGAGGTCGCGGAGGAGGCCGGGATCACCTTCTGCTTCGCGGTGAAGTTCCACCCGGCGCTGCGTCATGTCGCTGCGGCGCGGGGGCAGTTGGGGATCCGGACCACGTTCAACGTGCTGGGTCCGCTGACGAACCCGGCACGGGTGAGGGCACAGGCCGTCGGAGTCGCGGACCTGCGCATGGCGCCGATCGTGGCGGGCGTGTTCGCCGAGCGCGGCAACTCCTCGCTCGTCTTCCGCGGCGACGACGGCCTGGACGAGCTGACCACCACCGCGACGTCCCGGGTCTGGATCGTCCGCGACGGCAAGGTCACCGAGGAGCGCTTCGACCCGCGTGACGTCGGCCTCGAGCTCGTCCCGGTGGAGGCCCTGCGTGGCGCCGACGCGTCCTACAACGCGGACATCGCCCGGCGGCTGCTCAACGGCGAGACGGGGCCCGTACGGGACGCCGTGCTCCTGAACTCCGCGGCGGCCCTCGTCGCCCTGTCCCCGACCGACGCACCGCTCGCGGACCAGCTCCGCGCCGGGATGGCGAAGGCGGCGGAGGCGATCGACTCGGGGGCGGCGAAACGAACGCTGGAACGCTGGGTGGCCGCCAGCCAGGCGTAGGCGTCCGACGGAGCCCCGGTTCTCCGTCCACGGGCCGGTGGGGCTTGCTCGCGCCGTTCCCCGCGCCCCTGAGGCGGGGCTGCGCCCCCATTTCCCCGTCCCTTCAGGGGCGCGGGGAACTGCGCGATCTTTTGGGGGTCTGGGGGCGGAGCCCCCAGGTAGGGATGGGACGGGTAGGGGCGGCGGGGGCGAGGAACGTGGGTGGCGTCCCCACGACCCGGCGTCCCGGTATACGGACGCCGGGTTGCGGGCGAAAGATCGTATGGCAGGATGCGGTATCAGGTCATGAGCGACAGCCATCAGGCCCCGGCCGGCTGTCCGGCAACCCTCCGTCCGTGGCGGGGTGCCCCGGGTGAAGACCAGGCCGTAGGCAGCGAGGTCTACGGCAAGCGCGGACCCCTCGAGAATCCCAGGGGTCCTGGTCGTTCGAGGGAGCCTTCTGTGAGCAAGCGAATGCGATAGGGCGTAGAGCCCCGCTTCCGCGTACCCCTTTTGCCTTTCCTCCCTGCGCCGAGCCGCGCGGGTGCACAGCGATACCCCCGTGCACCCGGCCCGCGCAGCGATTCCGCCTGCCTCTCACAGGAGCCTCGCCATGTCTGTCTCCACCGCTGCCGCCGACCAGACCTTTTGTGCCCCGCTGCCCGTTCTGGGCCGGGATGTCACCGTCCCGCTCGTGACCGGCGGCGAGGTCACCTACGCCGCGCTCGACTACGCCGCCAGCGCCCCCGCCCTGCAGCGCGTGTGGGACGACGTCGCCGCGTACGCCCCGTACTACGGCAGCGTGCACCGCGGCGCCGGGTACCTCTCCCAGTTGTCCACCGACCTCTTCGAGAACGCCCGCAGGACCGTCGCGGAGTTCCTCGACTGCCGAGGCGACGACCAGGTCGTCTTCACCCGCTCCACCACCGACTCCCTCAACCTGCTCGCCGCCACCCTCCCGGCCGACTGCCAGGTGTTCGTCTTCGAGACGGAACACCACGCCTCCCTGCTGCCGTGGAAGGACGCCCGGGTCACCTACCTCGACGCGCCCCGCACGCCCCAGCAGGCCGTCACGGCCCTCGAGCGGGCCCTCGCCGACCGCGACCCCTACGGCCCGGCCCTCGTCTGCGTCACCGGCGCCTCGAACGTCACCGGCGAGCTGTGGCCGGTGCGTGAGCTCGCCGCCGCCGCGCACGCGCACGGCGCCCGTATCGTCCTGGACGCCGCGCAGCTCGCCCCGCACCACCCGGTGTCGGTCCGGGACCTCGACGTCGACTGGGTCGCCTTCTCCGGGCACAAGCTGTACGCGCCGTTCGGCTCCGGCGTGCTCGCGGGCCGCGCCGACTGGCTGCGCGAGGCCGAGCCGTACCTCGCGGGCGGCGGCGCCAGCCGCAAGGTCACGCGGCGGACGAATGGGGGAGTCGACGTGGAGTGGCACGAGAGCGCCGCCCGCCACGAGGCCGGCTCCCCGAACGTCATCGGCGCCTACTCCATCGCCTCCGCCTGCAAGGCGCTCACCGAGGCCGGCTTCGACACCCTGGTCGCCCGCGAGCGGTACCTGATCGAGAAGGTCCGCGAGGGTCTCGCCGAGGTCCCCGAGGTCCGTGTCCTCTCCCTCTTCGGCGACGACGCCCCCCGGGTCGGTGTCATCTCGTTCGTCGTCGAGGGGTGGAACAGCTCGCACTTCGCGGCCGCGCTGTCCGCCGAGTACGGGATCGGGGTGCGGGACGGTCTCTTCTGTGCCCACCCGCTGGTGCGGACGCTGCTCGGCAGTGATCCGCAGACGCAGGGGGAGTGCGGGGCGCCCGAGGCGGCGCCGGGGGAGAAGTCCCTGAACGCGATCCGTGTCAGCTTCGGGGCCGGTACGCCCGACGAGCACGTGGAGCGGTTCGTCCGGGCCGTGAAGGAACTGGTGCGGGACGGGGCGAAGTGGAACTACCGCACGGAGGAAGGCCGCTGCGTTCCGGCGGTCTGAGGTTGGCTCGGGGTGCGTGGGAGTGCGTGGGGGCTCCGCCCCCACATCCCCCGAAGGACCGCGCGGCCGTGCCTAGCTGTCGAGGCCGATGGCGAACGCCGCCTCCAGGTCGTGCTGGGAGTACGTGCGGAAGGCGACATGGGTGTCGGTCCCCTCGACGCCGGGGATTTTGCTGATCTTGCCGGGGATGACGTCCGCCAGGTCGTCGTGGGCCTTCACCCGGACCATGGCGATCAAGTCGTACGTACCGGTGACGGAGAAGACCTCGCTGACACTGTCCAGCGCGGCGATCGACTCGGCGATCTCGGGGATCCGGTCCACGCTGGTCTTGATGAGCACGATCGCGGTGATCACGGCTGGTTTTCTCCCTCGGGGGCTGCTGCTGGGGTTTTCACTCTAGTCGGCCGCCCGAACCGCACCCACGCGTAGACGAACCCCAGCGAGAAGCCCACCAGGTGGGCCAGATAGGCGACCCCGGGGCCCGAGGGGCTGCGGCCCGCCGCCAGCCATTGCAGGGTCACCCAGAAGGGCAGCACGACCCAGGCGGGGAAGCGCAGCGGCAGGAAGAAGAGGAAGGGGAAGAGACTGGTCACCCGGGCCTTGGGGAACAGGTACAGGAACGCTCCGAGGACCGCGGAGATCGCCCCCGAGGCGCCGACCAGGGTCTGCTCGGAGCCGGAGTTGGCGATCGCGTAACCCAGCAGGGCGAGGTATCCGCAGACCACGTAGAAGACGGCGAACTGGACGTGGCCCATGCGTTCCTCGGTCATCGCTCCGAAGACGTAGAAGAAGAGCATGTTGCCCAGGAGGTGCAGCCAGCTGCCGTGGATGAACAGGGCCGTGGCCGGGGTGAGCCAGGCGCTCGGGATCCCGTCGAAGAGCTCGACGGGGATCACGCCCCAGCGCCGGAAGTAGGTCCGCTGGGCGACCACCAGCGCGTCCCCGGTGCCGAACGACGGATTGAGTCCCGAGGCGGGGCCGATCAGGAAGATCAGGCAGCACACGAAGATCAGTCCGTACGTCACCGGCGCGGACTGGCCGCGCATCGTCCTGCCGACCGCGGTACCCCAGGTACTGATCATGGAACAGAGCATGACGTAACCGGACCGATGTACACAGAGTGCCTCGCCGCTGTGGACGGCCGAGCGTCGAGTACCCGCCAGGCCGTAGGGTAACGAGCCACACGCACCAGAGACTGGCGCTGGACGGACACTAGAAGGAAAGCGACTGCCACATGACGGTTCCCCTCCCGACCGCCGAGACTCGCTGGCGCTGCACACTCTGCGGCAACCTCACGCGATTCGACGTGACCCGCTCGTCCAAGGTCGTCGAGTATGTGCACCTCGACCTGGCCGGTGAGCCGAACGTCGAGGAGCGCAAGGTGGTCAGTGAGACCATCGAGTCGGTGCGCTGCCGGTGGTGCAACGCGGTGGATCAGGTGGAACTGGTGGACAGGCCGGGCGCCGGCTCCTGAGGGAGCGGGCTCCGCACAGACATTGGGGTGACGGATGGTGGAGACCACAGGCGGGGAGCCGGACGACGGCGCCGCTGAGGTGCTCGACCGTCCGCTGCCCGACGGCGTGCGCCGACGGGTCGTGCAGATCGTGTCGGACGGGTTCGGCGGTTTGACCGTCGCGGAATTGCCCGCCCAATTGCGGCAGTATGCGCGGTTCGCTCCCAACCGGCGGGCGAAGTTCGCAGGCAACGCCATGGCCGCCGCGCTGGAGACCGACCCGCTGTTCCGTCAGCGTATCGCCGAGAAGCTCAGAGAGGCGCAGCCGGAGCTCACCGGCGCCCTCGACTCGGGCGCGCCGCCGCCGGCCGCGGATCCCCTGGACGTGGCGGCCGCGGCCTATGTGCTGCGCCCCACGGGCTGGGTGAAGCTGGTGACCGCCGCGGGCGAGGAGGCCCTGCGGGCCGACGCCGAGCGCGCCGACGACGAGAGCCGGGCGGAGCTGGAGCGGCTGCGCGAGGAGCTCGCGCACGCGCGCGGGCAGACCAAGGCCGAAACCGAGCGGTTGCGCACGGAGTTGGAGTCCGCGAAGAAGGAAGCGGAATCGCTTCACCGCAAGCTGCGCGGAGCCCTCAGCGACGTCAAGCGGGGCGAGGCCGCGCTGCGCAAGCTGCAGGGCGAGATGGACACGGCGCGGGCGGAGGGGCAGGCCCAGGTGTCCGCCGCCGAGAGCGAGACCCGGCGGCTCAAGGCGCGGCTCTCGGAGGCCGAGGCGGCCCTGGAGGCCACCCGCAAGGCGGCGCGCGAGGGGCGCAGCGTCGAGGACATGCGCGTACGGCTGTTGCTCGACACCGTGCTGGACGCGGCGCAGGGGCTGCGCCGTGAGCTCGCGCTGCCGCCCGTGTCCGTACGGCCCGCGGAGACCGTGGACGCGGTCGAACCGGGGCGCATGACGCCCAAGGACATCGCCGCACGCGCCCTGTCCGAGAACGATCCCGCGATCCTCGACCAGCTGCTCGCGCTGCCGCAGGCGCATCTGGTGGTCGACGGCTACAACGTCACCAAGACCGGCTATCCGCAGATGCCGCTCGAGAAGCAGCGACTCAGACTCCTGGGGCAGCTGTCGCAGCTCGCGGCGCAGAGCGGGGCCGAGGTGACGTGTGTCTTCGACGGGGCCGAGCTGGCGGCGCCCGTGCTGCTGGCACCGCCGCGCGGGGTGCGGGTGCTGTTCTCCAAAGCGGGTGTCACGGCGGACGAGTTGATCCGCCAGCTGGTGCGCGCCGAGCCGCCCGGGCGGCCCGTCATCGTCGTCTCCACCGACCGTGAGGTGGCCGACGGGATCGCCAAGGCGGGGGCCCGTCCGGTGGCCTCCGTGGTGCTTCTCAAGCGCTTTTCGCGCGGCTGAACCAGCGGCGAACCGGCGACTGAACCGACGGTCGGCGATCTGCGCCGTGTGTCCCAATAAGCCCGTACGCACCATGTGCAACATCCAGGCGTTGTGCCCGAATTGGCGAAACCTTCACGCAACGTAGCGTCAGCCCCGCATCACTGCATGTGAGTTGAGTGCAAAGAATGCGCTGGGGGACAAAGAATTTTCAGGTTTGGATTTGAACTGATCACAGGAAGGTCACTAGGGTCTGGGCTCGAACCTCCACTCGGGTGATCACTCATTGGGAGTGACGGTGGGGGGACACCGCCCGTCGGCGTCTCGGCAGGCGGCTGAAGGAAGAAGGAGCTCGCCTTCGTGGCGTCCCACCGTCGACCCAAGCAGCCGAGCCGCACCCGTGTGACCGTGCTCACCACCGCCGCAGCCGCTGCCGTTGTCCTCAGCGCCAACGCCGCCAACGCCGCGCCCAGCGAGAAGCTGAACAAGGACGAGGTCAAGAGCAAGGTCGACAAGCTTTACGAGGAGACCGAGCAGGCCACCGAGAAGCTCGACGGGGCCAAGGAGAAGCAGGACAAGCTGGAGAAGGAAATCAGCACCCTGCAGGACAACGTGGCCCGCGGCCAGGACGAGCTCAACGCCCTGCGCGACGGCCTCGGCACGATGGCCAGTGCCCAGTACCGCACCGGCGGCATCGACCCCTCCGTGGCGCTCTTCCTCTCCTCGAACCCGGACGACTACCTCGACAAGGCGTCCGCGATGGACCAGCTGAGCAGTCAGCAGGTCGAGGCGCTGAAGAAGGTCCAGGAGAAGCAGCGTTCGCTCGCCCAGCAGCGGCAGGAAGCCTCCGCGAAGCTCAAGGACCTCTCCGACACCCGCGCGGAGCTGGCCAAGCAGAAGAAGACGGTCCAGACCAAGCTCGCCGCGGCGCAGAAGCTCCTCAACTCCCTGACCGCCAAGGAGAAGGCGGCTCTCGACGCGGAGCAGAACCGTGCCACCCGCGCCAGCGAGCGCACGGTCCTCGACGGCAACACGCCGACTGGTTCCGGCCGGGCCGGCGCCGCGTTCTCCGCGGGCCAGACCAAGATCGGTACGCCGTACGTCTACGGTGCCACCGGCCCCAGCTCCTTCGACTGCTCGGGCTTCACCTCCTGGGCGTACGCCCAGGCCGGTGTCTCCATACCGCGTACCTCGGAGGCGCAGGCGAACTACGGCACCCGGATCTACTCGCAGAGCGATCTGCAGGTCGGCGACCTGGTCTTCTTCTTCGGCGACCTGCACCACGTCGGTCTCTACGCGGGCAACGGCCAGGTGCTGCACGCCCCGCGCACCGGAACGGTCGTGCGCTACGAGTCGATGAGCACCATCGGCGGAGCGTTCCAGTTCGGCGTCCGGGTCTGATCCACCGAACACTTGCCCGCAGCTGCATCCTTCGGGGTGGAGGTGCGGGCTTTTCGCTTCGAGTGGCCCGGAGAGGCGCGGAACCAGGGTTAGAGTCGCTGCGTCCTGCGGCGGAGTCGTGGGACCTACCGCCGGACGGGCGGGAAGTGACGCCTGTGGAGGCCCGCGTAAGACCGATCTCCCTGGAGACCGGCAAGGGCCCGTGAAGCAGGAACCCGTGGTGGTGCCGCGTAGCGGTGCGGACCGGAATCTCCAGCCTGCGGGGTTGGCGAGGGCGTCAATGTCTGGCGCGTTTCCCCCGGAACTCGGGGGACCGTCAGCATCCGTCAAAGGAAAGGGAGAGCGGCTACTCGTGGGGTCCCATCGCTGCCGTCCACCGTCCGGGTTCGACCGGGGCGTCAGTGCCACGGGCATCGCCGGCATCGCCGTGACCGTGATGTCCGTCGCGGCCGCCGCCCTCGGGGCCGTACCGGCCGCCGCAGCACCGAAGGACGACACCCGGGCCGAGGTGGACCGCCTGTACATCCAGGCGGAGAAGGCAACCGAGGCGTTCAACAAGGCCGATGAACGCGCAGACGCCCTGCGTAAGGAGGTGAGCACGGCACAGGACCGCATCGCCCGGCAGCAGGAGCGCATCAACACCATGCGGGACGCGCTCGGTTCGCTCGCCGGGGCCCAGTACCGCGCGGGCGGCCTCGATCCCTCCCTGGCGCTGCTCTTCTCCGACGACCCCGCGGAGTACCTCGAAAAGGCCGCCGCGCTCGACCGGATCAACGCCCACCAGGCGGGCGAACTCACGGACCTCCAGCTCGCCATGCGCGACCTCGCCCAGGAGCGCGACGAGGCGACCGCCAAGCTCGCCGAGCTGGAGAAGAGCACCAGGGCCGTCGCCCTGCACAAGCGGACCGTCGAACAGAAACTGGCCAAGGCGCGCCGACTGCTCAACTCGCTGCCGTCCGCCGAGCGCGCCGCCTACGACCGGGCCTCCCGTACCGAACGCTCCGACGTGCCCGAACTCGGCGGTGCCACTCCTGCCTCGGGGCGCGCCGCCGCCGCCCTCGCCGCGGCCCGCTCCGCACTCGGCCGCCCCTATGTGTGGGGTGCCAACGGGCCCGGCGGATTCGACTGTTCGGGCCTCATGCAGTGGTCGTACCGGCAGGCGGGCATCGGTCTGCCACGCACCTCCCAGGAGCAGCGGTACGCCGGACGGCACGTGTCGCTCTCCCAGGCCCAGCCCGGCGACCTCATCACCTACCGCTCCGACGCGAGCCATGTCGCGATGTACGTGGGCAACGGCCAGGTGATCCACGCGCCCTATCCGGGTGCGCCGGTGCGCTACGACCCGGTGGGCATGATGCCCATCTCGTCCGTGACACGGGTCTGACCCCCGCGCCCGGGCGCCGTACGATCGGGAACGTGGCTGGTCGAAGGCGTGCGTCGCGGGCGGGGTGCTCTCTGGTGCTGCTGCTCGCCGTGCTGGCGGGCTGCGGCGGCGGGCCGTCCCCGGACACCGCGTCCGCCGATGTGCAGCGGGTCCTCGACCGGCGGGCCGCCGCGGTCCTGGACCACGACGAGTCGGCGTACCGGGCCACCGGGGAACCGTCCGGTTCGACCACGGAGTTCACCCGGCTGCGCGCCGTCCCGCTGGCCGCCTGGTCGTACCGCCTGACGGACCTGCGCCACTCCGGCGACCGCGCCACCGCGGACGCCCAGCTGCGCTACCGCATCGAGGGCTACGACAAGGCGCCCGTCACGGCGGCCCGCACCCTGATCCTGGTGCGCGACGGCGGGACCTGGCGGGTCTCCTCCGACGTGCCCGCCAAGCGCGCCAGCCAGCAGCTGTGGGAGCAGGGGGCGGTGACGGTCGTACGGGGCGCGCACAGCCTCGTCCTGGGGGTCGGGCAGTCCGGTGAGCGCCTGCGCGCGTACGCCGGCCTCGCGGACCACGCCGTGCCCGCCGTGACGGGGGCCTGGGGCGCGGACTGGTCGGGGCATGTCGTCGTCCTCGTACCGAAGTCGCTGGAGGGCATGGCGGGGCTGCTCGGGGCGCCCGCGTCCGGGTACCGGGGCATCGCGGCGGTCACCACCGGAGAGGCGGGGGGCACGGCAGGCGCGCCCGCGGACCGGATCATCGTCAATCCCGACGCGTACGGCCTCCTCGGCGACTTCGGCAAACAGGTCGTGCTCACCCATGAGACGACGCACGTGGCCACCCGCGCCCACACCACCGCCGCCACGCCCTTGTGGCTCTCCGAGGGCTTCGCGGACTGGGTCGGCTACCGCGGCAGCGGCCGTACGGCGACGCAGGCGGCGCCGGAGCTGGAGCGGGCCGTGCTGGACGGGCACGTACCGGCCGCGCTGCCGGACGACAAGGACTTCGGGTTCACCGGGGACGCGGCACGGCTGGCGCGGGCGTACGAGGGCGGCTGGATGGCCTGCCGGCTGATCGCCGACCACTGGGGCGAGGTCCGGCTGAACGAGTTCTACCGGGCTGTCGGCGACCACAAGAAGCGGGCGGGGGCCGTCGAGGGCGCGCTGCGGGACGTGCTGCACACGACGCCGGAGGCGTTCACGCAGCAGTGGCGCGCGTACCTGAAGGCGCAGCTCGGCTGAATCAGCGCCCCGTGGTGTCCCGTTGGGCGACGGACTCGGGCCGGCCACTCCCGCCGCGCCTCGCCGGGCGCCCGGCTCGCCGTCAGGAGGAGGTCAGGGGCTCCTTGGTGCGGGTGGCCTGAGCGGGCAGGGCCGGAGCCGGGTCGGACACCGTGGCCCGCCACAGTTCGAGGGCGGCGAGCAGGGCCGCGATCACCAGCAGACCGTTGCGCAGGAAGAGCAGGGTGATGCCCAGCCGGTCGCTGCCCACGACGTGCGAGAACCAGATCGGGAACTCCAGGACGGTCACCAGGCACGCGGCCAGCACCAGACCGACCGGCACGGTCATCCGGCTGCGCCGGAAGCACAGGCAGACCGCGCCGATCCCGACCAGCCACACCATGTACTGGGGGCTGATGACGCGGCTCGTGGCCGTGAACATCAGCACCGCCACGAACGCGGCGTCGGCGAGCGTGTGCGGCCGGAAGCGCTGGGCGCGCAGCCGCCACAGCAGCAGCCAGGCGAAGGCGATCGCGGTGAGCGCCAGGGCCAGCCTGCTCACCACGTCGACGTACGGGCCCAGGAACTCCACCGAGCCGTAGTTGAGCAGCACCTGACCGTCCCAGCCGAAGTGCCGGCCCACATGGAAGACGAGGGAGCCCAGCGACTCCACCTCGGTGCCCCGGTCGCGCTGGAAGGTCAGGAAGGAGAAGGCGCCGGGCATCGACAGCCCGAACAGCACCGCGATCCCGCCGGCGGTGACCGCCGCCGCGGCCCACGCACGCCGCTTCACGGCCCCCAGGAGCAGGAGCGCCGGCCACACCTTCACCAGCGCCCCGAAGCCCACCAGAGCGCCCATCACCCGCGGATGGCGGGCTCCCGCGAGGAGCGCCGCGACCGCCAGGGCCGTGACCATCACGTCGTAGCGTGCGTAGACGGTCGGTCCGAGCAGCGGGACGCCGATCACCCACACCCACGCGCCGCGCAGCGTCTTGCCGGGGCGCCGGCCGGCGTAGTGGAGCAGCGCGTACACCACCAGGTCGGCGACGAAGGCCAGCAGGAAGAAGGCGTGCGCGTAGTCGAGGAAGGGCAGCAGGCCGGGGGAGAGGATGGCGAGCGCGGCGGCCGGCGGGTACTGCCAGGTCACGTCGTCGAGCGGGAAGGTGCCGGTGCGCAGGACCTCGTACCAGCCCTGGTAGATCACCGAGACGTCACTCGTGACGTCCGGGCCCGGGAAGACGAACACCTTGAAGACGAAGAGCAGAAGCATGAGCCTGGTCAGGCCCCAGGTTCCCAGCAACGCGTACGGAAACCTTTCCCCCCGTGTGCCCTTCATGCTCACCTGGCCCTCGTTCGTCGGCTGTCTGTGCGGTCGTGCGGTCGTGCGGTGGAGACGCAGTGCGGTTGTGCGGAAGCATGATGACGCGCCGGGCTGTGCGAGGCCCATGAAGCACGGCCGTACGCGGCTGTGACCACCGACGGAATACAGCTTCGCCGCTGTGGACCGCTCGCGTGGGGATTCGAAGGTTTCGGTAGTGTCGAACGCGATGCACAAGACCCTGATCGTGACCAACGACTTCCCGCCCCGCCCCGGCGGCATCCAGGCGTTCCTGCACAACATGGCGCTACGACTCGATCCCGAGCGGTTCGTAGTCTACGCATCCACGTGGAAGCGGAGCCCGGAGGGCATCGAGGCGACGGCCGCCTTCGACGCCGAGCAGCCCTTCACCGTCGTCCGGGACCGTACGACGATGCTGCTGCCCACACCGGGCGCCACCCGGCGCGCCGTCGGGCTGCTGCGCGAGCACGGCTGTACGTCGGTGTGGTTCGGGGCGGCGGCCCCGCTCGGCCTGATGGCGCCCGCGCTGCGCAGGGCGGGCGCCGAGCGACTGGTGGCCACCACGCACGGCCACGAGGCGGGCTGGGCCCAGCTGCCCGCCGCACGGCAGCTGCTGCGCCGTATCGGCGAGTCCACCGACACGATCACCTACCTCGGTGAGTACACGCGCTCGCGTATCGCGTCCGCGCTGACGCCCGAGGCCGCCTCCCGTATGGTCCAGCTGCCTCCGGGGGTCGACGAGGAGACCTTCCACCCCGGCTCGGGCGGCGACGTGGTCCGTGCCCGCCTCGGCCTCACCGACCGCCCGGTGGTGGTCTGTGTCTCCCGCCTGGTCCCGCGCAAGGGCCAGGACACGCTGATCCTCGCCATGCCCCGCATCCTCGCCAAGGAGCCGGAGGCGGTGCTGCTGATCGTCGGCGGCGGGCCGTACGAGCAGGACCTGCGCAAGCTGGCGTACGACACCGGGGTCGCCGACGCGGTCCGCTTCACCGGTGCGGTGCCCTGGTCGGAGCTGCCGGCCCACTACGGCGCGGGCGACGTCTTCGCGATGCCCTGCCGCACCCGCCGGGGCGGCCTCGACGTCGAGGGCCTGGGCATCGTCTACCTGGAGGCCTCCGCGACGGGCCTGCCGGTCGTCGCGGGCGACTCGGGCGGCGCCCCCGACGCGGTCCTCGACGGCGAGACGGGCTGGGTGGTCCGAGGTGATCTTCCGGACGACTCCGCCGACCGCATCATCACCCTCCTCGGCGACCCCGAACTCCGCCGCCACATGGGCGAACGGGGAAGGCGCTGGGTGGAGGAGAAATGGCGCTGGGACCTGCTGGCGGAGGGCTTGAAAGAGTTGCTCTAGGCGCGCGACCGGCCACAAACCACCCGTACTCTCCCCGCTCAGCGCGGCGCCCCCTGAAAACCCGGCAAAAAGCCTAGGCGGAAGCAAATAATCCGCCGATGCTGCGCACATGACAGAAAAACTGACTCATCATCAGATGAGTAACCGTCAGCTGACAAACCGTCACCTGACCAGACGCCAGATCCTGGGCATGGTCGCCCTCCAGACGGCCGCCGCCGCCGGTCTCACCCGCGTAGGCCTCCAGTCCGCCCACGCCGCGGAGCCCGCCGCGGTCGACACCGCGCCCGCCATCGTCATCGGATCGGGCTACGGCGCCGCCGTGGCCGCCCTCCGCCTCGGCCAGGCCGGCATCCGCACCCTCGTCATAGAGATGGGCAAGCTCTGGAACACCGCCGGCTCCGACGGCAAGGTGTTCTGCTCCACCAGCGCCCCCGACGAGCGCTCGATGTGGTTCCGCACCCGCACCGAGGCCCCGCTCGCCACCTTCCTCTGGCTGGACGTCGTCAACAAGGACATCGGCCTCTACCCCGGAGTCCTGGACCGGGTCCACTACGACAACATGTCGGTCTACGTCGGCCGAGGCGTCGGCGGTGGCTCGCTGGTCAACGGCGGAATGGCCGTCACGCCCCTCCAGACGTACTTCTCCGAGCAGTTCCCCACGGTCGACGCCGCCGAGATGTACAACACCTACTTCCCGCGCGCCCGCACCATGCTCGGCGTCAACACGGTCGACCCCACCTGGTTCGAGTCCACGGAGTGGTACCAGTTCACCCGCACCTCCCGTAAGGCCGCCGCCAACACCGGCCTGAAGACCACCTTCGTCCCCAACGTCTACGACTTCGCCTACATGCAGCGCGAGGCCGCCGGCACCGCCACCAAGTCCGCACTCGCGGCCGAGGTCATCTACGGCAACAACTACGGCAAGAAGAGCCTCGACAAGACCTACCTCGCGGCGGCGCTCGGCACCGGCAACGTCACCATCCACACCCTGGAGAAGGTCCGGGCGATCAGCCGGGCCACGGACGGCACGTACACCCTGACCGCCGATCGGATCGACACCACCGGCGCGGTCGTGGAGACCAAGCAGTACAGCTGCACGTACCTCTTCCTGGGCGGCGGCAGCCTCGGCACCACCGAACTCCTCGTCCGGGCCCGGGAGACGGGCACCCTGCCCGCCCTGGACGCGAGCGTCGGCACCGGCTGGGGCACCAACGGCAATGTGATGACCGGCCGCGCGAACCACATCTGGGACACCGTCGGCGCCAACCAGGCGACCATGCCCGTCATGGGCATCGACGACTGGGCCAACACGGCCAATCCCGTCTTCGCCGAAATCGCCCCGATACCCACGGGGTTGGAGACCTGGATCAGCCTCTACCTCGCGATCACCAAGAACCCGGAGCGCGCGTCCTTCACGTACGACGCGGCGACGGACTCCGCCAAGCTCGGCTGGACCGCGGCGCAGAGCGCGGTCTCCGTCAGCATGGCCAAGAAGCTCTTCGACCGGATCAACTCGGCCAACGCGACGATCTACCGCTACGACCTCTTCGGCAACAACAAGACCTTCGCCGACGACTTCTGCTACCACCCGCTGGGCGGCTGCGTGCTGGGCAAGGCCACGGACAGCTACGGCCGCGTGAAGGGCTACCCGCACCTGTACATCACCGACGGCTCGCTCGTGCCGGGCTCGATCGGGGTGAACCCGTTCCTCACGATCACCGCGCTCGCCGAACGCGGAATGGCGCGGATCCTCGCCGAGGACACCGCGCCATGAGAACCGCCGGGTCGGGCCGTCAGCCCCGGTAGATGGCCTCGATCTCGTCCGCGTAGTCCTTCGCCACCACGTTGCGCTTGAGCTTCAGGGACGGCGTGAGGTGGCCCGACTCCTCCGTGAACTGGGAGGACAGAATGCGGAACTTCCGCACCGATTCCGCCTTCGACACCGCGGCGTTGCCGTCGTCGACCGCGTCCTGGATCGCAGCGATCAGATCCGGGTCCTCGCGCAGCGACGCCGCGGTGGAACCCGCCGGCTTGCCGTGCTCCTCGGCCCAGTGGCCCAGGAACTCCTCGTCGACGGTGACCAGCGCGCCGATGAACGGGCGTCCGTCGCCGACCACCATGCACTCCGCGACCAGCGCGTGCGCGCGGATACGGTCCTCGATCACGGCCGGGGCGACGTTCTTGCCGCCCGCGGTGACGATGATCTCCTTCTTGCGGCCGGTGATACGGAGGTAGCCGTCCTCGTCGAGGGTGCCGATGTCACCCGTGTGGAACCAGCCGTCCGCGAGCGCCTCGGCGGTCGCGGCCTCGTTGTTCCAGTACTCCTTGAACAGGTGCTCGCCGTGCAGCAGCACCTCGCCGTCGTCGGCGATACGGATCACGGAGCCGGGCAGCGGCTGGCCGACCGTACCGATCTTCGTACGGTCCCAGGGGTTGAACGCGGTGGCCGCGCAGGACTCGGTCAGGCCGTAGCCCTCCAGGACCGTGAAGCCGATGCCGCGGAAGAAGTGGCCCAGGCGCTCGCCGAGCGGGGCGCCGCCGGAGATCGCGTACTCACCGCGACCGCCCAGCACCGCGCGCAGCTTGCTGTAGACGAGCTTGTCGAACGTCTTGTACTTGATCTTCAGGCCGAGCGACGGGCCGGAGGGGGTGTCCAGGGCGCGGCTGTACGCGATCGCCGTGTCCGCCGCCTTGTCGAAGATCTTGCCCTTGCCGTCCGCCTGCGCCTTGGCGCGCGCCGAGTTGTAGACCTTCTCGAAGACGCGCGGCACACCGAGGATCAGCGTCGGCCGGAACGCGGCCAGCTCGTCGGTGAGGTGCTTGATGTCCGGGACGCAGCCCAGCTTGATCGGCGCCATCATCGGCGCGACCTGCACCAGCCGTCCGAAGACGTGCGCGAGCGGCAGGAAGAGGAGGACGGAACACTCGCCCGTACGGAACAGGGGGCGCAGCCGCTCCACGATGTTGCCGCACTCCGCGAAGAAGGCGCGGTGGGTGAGGACACAGCCCTTGGGGCGGCCGGTCGTACCGCTCGTGTAGACGATGGTCGCCGGGTCGTCGGCCTTGGCGAGCGAGCTGCGCTCCTCGACGGTGGCGTCGCTGACGTCCTTGCCCGCGCGCTCCAGTTCCTCCACCCCGCCGGCCTCGATCTGCCAGACGTGCTTGAGGGCGGGCAGCCGGTCGCGCAGCGACTCCACGCAGGCCGCGTGCGTGTCCAGCTCGACGATGCAGGCGGTCGCGCCCGAGTCGCCGAGTATCCACTGCACCTGCTCGGCCGAGCTGGTCTCGTACACCGGCACGGTGATCGCGCCCGCGCTCCAGATCGCGAAGTCGAGCAGCGTCCACTCGTAGCGGGTACGGGACATCAGGGCGACCCGGTCGCCGGGCTGTACGCCCGAGGCGATCAGACCCTTGGCCGCGGACCGCACCTCGGCGAGGAAGGCGGTGGCGGTGACGTCCGTCCACGTGCCGTCGACCTTGCGGGCGATGACGGCGACGTCGGGATGCTGCGCGGCGTTTCTGCGGACGATGTCGGTCAGATTTCCGTCCGCAGGGACCTCGTACAAAGCCGGAAGGCTGAACTCGCGCAAGACTGCTGCTCCTCATAGGGCGCCGACGCCACGACGGTGTGTGATGCGACGGAGCGGGTCCAAGGCTCGGGCAGGTACCCAGGAACATCATTGTTGAAATCCTGAGTACGACTGGACTGCCCGGACGTTACCCACCGGTACGGCTGTTTCGATAGGGGGTCCCGGCGAGATGTTCCCTGCGTCACACGGGTTGGCTCGCCACACCGGCTGGCGTTCCTTCACGCACAGTAGTCCACGCCCTTCTTGCCATGCCAGTAACCGCAGGTCCGACCGCCTCTATTCACGTTTGCCCCACACGCCTACGCTTGATCGTCATGGCACCCACACCAGGCGGTAACCGCAGGACGCGTATTCATGTGGTCAGCGACGTGCACGGCAACGCACGTGACCTGACCCGGGCCGGCGAAGGCGCCGACGCCCTGCTCTGCCTCGGTGACCTGGTGCTCTTCCTCGACTACGCCGACCACTCGCGCGGCATCTTCCCCGACCTCTTCGGCGCCGAGAACGCCGACCGGCTGGTCGAGCTGCGCACCGCCCGCCGCTTCGCCGAGGCACGGGAGTTCGGACGGCAGCTGCGGGCCGAGGTGGGGATGGACTATCCCGTGGCCGTCGAGAAGGCGGTGCGCAAGCAGTACGCCGAGCTGTTCGCCGCGTTCCCGACGCCGACGTACGCGACCTACGGCAATGTCGACATGCCGCCGCTGTGGGGGGAGTACGCCGGACCCGGTACGACGGTGCTCGACGGTGAGCGGGTGGAGATCGGCGGCCGGGTCTTCGGCTTCGTAGGCGGGGGCCTGCGCACCCCCATGCGGACGCCCTACGAGATCGACGACGAGGAGTACGCGGCGAAGATCGAGGCGGTCGGCGAGGTCGACGTGCTGTGCACGCACATCCCGCCGGACGTACCGGAGCTGGTCTACGACACGGTGGCGCGCCGCTTCGAACGCGGGTCCGGTGCCCTCCTGGACGCGATCCGCCGCACCCGCCCCCGTTACTCCCTCTTCGGCCACGTCCACCAGCCACTCGCGCGCCGGATGCGCATCGGGGCGACCGAGTGCGTGAACGTCGGCCATTTCGCCGCGTCGGGCCGCCCGTGGGTCCTGGAGTGGTGAACGCCAGGTGGGGTGGCGATGGGTCGGCGGGCGCGCGGTAGCCTTCACGCTGCACACACGTGCGCACCACCCTCCCTCACCGGACCGCATCTGGAGGAGCCACGGCGATGGCGGAACACACCAGCTCGAGCATCACGATCGAGGCGGCACCGGCTGACGTCATGGCGGTCATCGCCGACTTCGCCCGCTACCCGGACTGGACCGGAGAGGTGAAGGAGGCGGAGGTACTCGCCACGGACGGGCAGGGCCGCGCCGAGCAGGTACGCCTCGTCATGGACGCCGGTGCGATCAAGGACGACCAGACCCTGGGCTACACCTGGACCGGCGACCACGAGGTCTCCTGGACCCTGGTCAAGTCCCAGATGCTCCGCTCCCTGGACGGCTCGTACATCCTCAAGCCCGCGGGCGCCGGCGCCACCGAGGTCACCTACCGGCTCACGGTCGACGTCAAGATCCCCATGCTGGGCATGATCAAGCGCAAGGCCGAGAAGGTCATCATCGACCGGGCGCTGGCGGGGCTGAAGAAGCGAGTGGAGTCGGGCGAGGCGAGCTGACCCCGCTCCACGGGGCGCCCCTTAAGTCGGGGCTTCGCCCCGGAGCGCGGTCCGGCCGCGGTGTCTTGGCCGCGGGCCCGTGGGGGCTGGTCGCGCAGTTCCCCGCGCCCCTGACGGGGTGCGCCCGCGTTTTCAGCCTGTCCGGCGTTTGAGGACGAGGCCGTTCAGGCCGATGCGGGGGTCCGGGGGCGGCAGCCCCCGGGGGATGGGACGGGTAGGGGCGGCGGGGGCGCTCGACGCAGGTAGCGTTCATGTAATGCGCACCATCCTGATCACCGGCCAGGGCGGCACGGGCCGTACGACGGTCGCGGCGGCCACCGCGCTGAAGTCCGCCCGCGAGGGCACCCGTACCCTCCTGCTCACCGCCGACCGCACCGACACCCTCGGCGCCGTCCTCGGCGTGTCCACCGGGGCTGCGCCCACCGACGCCGCGCCGCACCTCACCACCTGGCGCCCCGACGCGAACGCCCGCTTCCGCGAGGACCTCACCGCCTTCCAGGACCGCGCGACCACCGCGCTGGACCTGCTCGGCGCCGCCCGCCTGGACGCCGAGGAACTCACCCCCCTGCCCGGCGCCGAGGAACTCGCCCTGCTGCGCGCCCTGCGTGACGCGGCGACCTCGGACACGTACGACCTGCTGGTCGTGGACCTCCCGCCGACCCCGCAGGCACTCGCCCTCCTCGCCCTCCCGGAGGAGCTGCGCCGCTACCTGCGCCGGCTGCTCCCGCCGGAGCGTCAGGCGGCCCGCGCCCTGCGCCCCGTCCTCGGCCGTCTCGCGGGCGTCCCGATGCCCGCCGAGTGGCTGTACGAGACGGCGGCACGCTGGGACATCGAGCTGGCCGCCGTCGCGGCGGTCGTCGAGGACCGCGCCACGACCGTACGGCTGGTCGCCGAGCCCGGCCCGGCCGGCACCGACGCCGTACACGCCGCCACCACCGCCCTCGCCCTGCACGGTCTGCGCGTCGACGCGCTGGTCGCGAGCCGGGTGCTGCCCGCCGCCAGCGCGGACGCCTGGCTGGGCGCCCTCGCCGCCCAGCAGCGCAAGGCACTGGACGAGTGGCAGGAGACGTACACCGTCCACGAGGTCTTGCACCTCGGCCGCGACCCGCGTGGCACCGACGACCTCGGCGCGCTCCCCGTGCCCGGTGTCAACCGGGTGCCCACCCCGGTCGAGTGGCCGGTCCTCGACCACCTCGCCGACGACGGCGTCCTCGTATGGCACATCCCGCTGCCCGGCGCGATACGCGAGGAACTGGACCTGATCCGCCGGGGCGACGAACTCGTCATCACCGTGGGGCAGTTCCGCAGGATCGTGCCGCTGCCGTCCGCGCTGCGCCGCTGCACCGTGGCCGGCGCCGCCCTGCGGGAGGGGGAACTCAGGGTCCGTTTCGCGCCGGACCCGGATCTGTGGCCCCGCGCACGGTGAACGGCGTACCCCCGTTCGGGTACCGTCGAAAGGAAGAACCGTAGGCAGGAGTCCGCCATGAGCGAAGAGCGCCCCACATCCGACGCCGCTCAGGAGGCGAACGACGAAGCGCGCGCGAGCGACGCCGACGCCTGGGCGAAGGCGTGCGCCGAGGACCTCGCGGCGGAGAAGGCCCGCCGCCGCGCCCAGTACGGCCCGCCGCCCGGCTCCGCCGCGGAGGAGCTGCGCAAGCTGGTCGACGCGGTCGCCGACAAGCTCTCCGGACTGAACTCGCCGCTGTTCGGCGTGGTCGCCTCCGGCACCGCGCACCAGATGGTCAACCAGGTCGTACAGCAGGCCAAGGCGGCCGTCGAACCGGTCATAGAGCGCAACCCCGATGTCTTCGACCACCTCGCGGCCGCGGGCAACGAGCTGCTCGCCGCCTACCGCTCGGCCGTCGAGGCCCAGGAACGGCGCTGGACCACCCGGGAGCGTGGCCCCCGTGGCGAGGGGACCGGTCCGGGGGAGCGGATTGACTTGGACTAAAGGCCGCTCGGGTACGGTTGGCCGTAGCGGGGCTCGACCGAAACTGAGGGATTCATGGGACTCACCATCGGCGTCGATATCGGCGGCACGAAGATCGCGGCCGGTGTGGTCGACGAGGAAGGCAACATCCTCTCGACCCACAAGGTGCCGACCCCCACCACGCCGCAGGCCATTGTGGACGCCATCGCCGCCGCCGTGGAAGGTGCGCGCGCGGGTCACGACATCGTCGGCGTGGGCATCGGTGCCGCCGGATACGTGAACCGCCAGCGCTCGACCGTGTATTTCGCGCCCAACATCGACTGGCGGCAGGAGCCGCTCAAGGCCGAGGTCGAGGCGCGCGTGGGGCTGCCGGTCGTCGTGGAGAACGACGCGAACGCGGCGGCGTGGGGCGAGTACAAGTTCGGCGCGGGCAAGGGCCACCGGAACGTCATCTGCATCACGCTGGGCACCGGCCTCGGCGGCGGCATCATCATCGGCAACAAGCTGCGCCGCGGGCACTTCGGTGTGGCCGCCGAGTTCGGCCACATCCGGATGGTGCCGGACGGCCTGATGTGCGGCTGCGGCTCGCAGGGCTGCTGGGAGCAGTACGCCTCCGGGCGCGCCCTCGTCCGCTACGCCAAGCAGCGGGCCAACGCCACCCCCGAGAACGCGGAGATCCTGCTCGCGCTGGGCAACGGCTCCCCCGACGGCATCGAGGGCAAGCACATCTCGGTGGCCGCGCGCCAGGGCGACCCGGTCGCGGTGGACTCCTACCGCGAGCTGGCCCGCTGGGCCGGCGCCGGCCTCGCCGACCTGGCCTCGCTCTTCGACCCCTCCGCCTTCATCGTCGGCGGCGGCCTCTCGGACGAGGGCGAACTGGTCCTCGACCCCATCCGTAAGTCGTACAAGCGCTGGCTAGTCGGCGGCAACTGGCGCCCCGTGGCCGAGGTGATCGCCGCCCAGCTCGGCAACGAAGCCGGTCTCGTGGGCGCGGCGGACCTGGCCAGGGAGCCCGACCCGATCATGTAACCGACTTGATCACGCAGTACACACACCTCGCCCGCCGCGCCCTTCAGGGGTACGGCGGGCGAGGTCGTACCGCGCCCCTTTCGGCGGGGGGCGCGAATGGCGCCCCTCAGGGGCGCGGGGCTGTGACATCTTGCGGCTCCGCCGCGTGGGCGCGACCAGCCCCCACCAGCCCCCACCGGCCCGCAGCCGACAAAGCACCCGCAGCGTTCCGGCTCCCCCCAGCAGCGCATCCACGTATGTTGATCCACATGGCGACGACCCCGCTGCCCCGCTCCCACACCGAATCCGACGGCTCCGCCGTCATCCGTGTGCTCAGCTACAACATCCGCTCGATGCGCGACGACACCCGCGCCCTCGCCCGCGTCATCCAGGCCTGCGCCCCCGACCTGGTCCTCGTCCAGGAAGCCCCCCGCTTCTTCCGCTGGCGCAAGAAGCTGGCCCGGCTCGCGGCCGCGTCCGGCCAGACGATCCTGTCCGGCGGCGCGACCGCCGCGGGCCCCGCGCTCCTGTGCTCGATGCGGGCCACCGTCGAACGCACCGAGGACGTCCTGCTGCCCCTCACCCCCGGCCTGCATCGCCGTGGCCTCGCCACCGCCGTCGTCCGCTTCGGCGCCGCCCGGCTCGGCGTGGTGAGCTGCCATCTCTCGCTCCAGAAGGACGAGCGGTACACGCAGGGCGGGCTGCTCCTCGACCGCCTCGCGACCCTCGGCACCCCGCACGCCCTCGTCGGCGGCGACCTGAACGAACGCCCCGACGGCCCCACCTTCACCCGCCTCGCCGCCGAGCTCCAGGACTGCTGGGCCACCGCCCCCTGGGGCACGGAGCACACGTCGACGCCCACCGACCCCCATCAGCGCATCGACGCGATCTTCGCCACCAGCGGCATCGAAGTCCTCGGCTGCGGGGTCCCGTACGGTCACCCGGGGGTCACGGAGACAGACCTGAGGGCGGCCACGGACCATCTGCCCGTGCTGGCCGCCCTCAGAGTGCCCGCCGTGTAGCGGGCCGGATCAGACCACCGCGCCCCGTCCGGGATCGTCCTCGTCCTCGTCGTCGGGCTTCATGCGTGCCACGAGGGTGGCGAAGCCGCCGAGGAAACCTCCTATGCCGACCGTGGCGATCCACCACGTCATGTCCCAGCCGAGGAGGATGGTCAGAAGGAGCAGGATCGGGCCGCCGACGACGGCGAGCCAGGCGAACTTGGCCGTGGTGTCGGCGGTGGGCAGCGGGGGTGGCTCCGGGGGAACGAAGTGGCCCTCGTCGTCCGCGTCGAAGTCATCCTCGGAGGGCTCGGGCGCCTGGTAGTCACGCGGGCCGCCGACGCCGGGCGCGAACGCGACGGAGCTGCCGAGGGGTTTCGCCGCGGTGGGCGGCTCCCCGGCCTCGTCGCTCTTCGCGTCCTTCTCGTCCGTCCCGCCGGTCTCGTTCTTCTTGCCCTTCTCGGGCTTCTCGGGTGCGTCACCGCCGCCCGGGGCGTCGTTCGTCACCGGGTCGAGGAGCGCAAGGTCCTCGATCGACTTGAACGGTTTCGCGCCGGGCGGGTCCGGCGGTTCCTCGCCGTACCCCGCGACGATCGCCTGCCACGCGGCGTCCTCGTCGAACGGCACACTCTGCTCGTCACCGAGAGGCTCGCCGACGGGTACGCCCTTCTCGTCGGGCTCGCCGCGCTCCGCGTCGTGCTCAGCCACCAGTGGCCGTCCCTTCCTGCTGACCCACCTGACCCGTACCGGACGGCTTGCCGACACCGGGCGCGAGCCGGGCGATGAACGCGTAGCTCTCCTCGAAGATCCGGTCCGCATCATGGTCCAACGTCGCCACGTGGTAACTGTGTTCCAGCAGGATCTCCGTCACGTCGGTGGACGACACCCGGCTCAGGACGCGGGCCGAGTCGACGGGCGGCACCACATGGTCCTGGGGGCTGCGCAGCAGCAGCATCGGCTGGGTGACCTGGGGCAGTTCACCGTCGACCATCCGGTAGAAGTTCCGCATGGAGTGGGCGGCGTGCAGGGGCACCCGGTCGTAGCCCACTTCCGCGACGCCCTCCTTGGCGATGTCGCTCGTGATGCCGCTCACCGTCCGGACGAGGTGACGGAGCACCGGGAGGGCCTGCGCCGCTGCCCCGTGCACCTTGTTCGCCGGGTTGACGACGACGATGCCGCTCACCTCGTCCCCGTGCTTCGCGGCGAGCCGGAGAGTCAGAGCCGCGCCCATGGACAGGCCGAAGACGAACACCTGGGTGCAGCGCTCCCGCAGGGCGCGCAGCTCACGGTCCACCTCCGCGTACCAGTCCTGCCAGCCCGTGAGCTGCATGTCCTCCCAGCGCGTGCCGTGCCCGGGCAGCAGGGGCAGCGCGACGGTCAGACCGCGCTCGGCGAGATACTCCGCCCAGGGGCGCAGTGACTGCGGGGAACCGGTGAAGCCGTGGCAGAGAAGGACACCGACCTCTCCGCCCTCGTGGCGGAACGGCTCGGCTCCAGGAAGGACCGGCACCTTCGGTCTCCTGTTCATCAGACGGACGGAATGCGAGCGGAACGGAACAAGACGGACGGACGGAACGGATACGGAACGGACACGGAACGCATCTCGCTCTCGACCCCGAGGGTTCGAGGCGTACTTCACCGTACGCGACCGCACTGACACCGACCAGGGTCGTCGGGGCCTTTGACCGTGCTCCGGGATAAGGTCTCATCGACTACACAGGAGGCATTCGGTTGATCTACGGCGCCATGAAGTTTTCCATCGGAGGGCCGCTGAAGCTTGCCTTCAGGCCCTGGGTGGAAGGCCTCGAGAACATTCCCGCCGAGGGCCCCGCCATCCTGGCAAGCAATCACCTGTCCTTCTCGGACTCGTTCTTCCTGCCCGCGGTCCTCGACCGCAAGGTGACCTTCATCGCGAAGGCCGAGTACTTCACGACGCCCGGCGTCAAGGGCCGGATGACAGCCGCCTTCTTCAAGGGCGTCGGCCAGCTCCCGGTGGACCGCTCCGGCGCGCGCGGCGCGGGCGAGGCGGCCATCAAGAGCGGCATAGACGTCATCGAGCGCGGTGAGCTCTTCGGCATCTACCCGGAGGGCACGCGCTCGCCCGACGGTCGGCTGTACCGCGGCAAGCCGGGCGGCCTCGCGCGCGTGGCGCTCGCCACCGGCGCCCCGGTGATCCCGGTCGCCATGATCGACACTGAGAAGATCCAGCCGCCGGGCAAGGTGATGCCCAAGCTGATGCGCCCGGGCATCCGCATCGGCGAGCCGCTCGACTTCAGCCGCTACAACGGCATGGAGCACGACCGCTTCGTGCTGCGCGCGGTGACCGACGAGGTCATGTACGAGATCATGAAGCTCTCCGGCCAGGAGTACGTCGACATCTACGCGACGGCCGCCAAGCGGCAGATCGCGGACGCGGCGAAGGCCGAGAAGCAGGCGCTCAAGGAAGCCGAACAGGCGCACAAGGAGGCCGCGAAGGCGGCCGAAGCCGAAACCGAAGAAGGACGGGCCGGCTCCTAGACGCTTATGTCGGGGGGGGCTTGGTGGGGTGGGGGACATGGCCAAGCGCGAGAGAGTCATGAGGATGTCGGTCGAGCAGCCGCTGTGGCGTGCGCTCAGCGGCTACCGCGTGCTGACGATGCTGTACGCGATCGGGCTCTTCGCCACCGCGTTCCGCAAGTTCGCCCACCCCTGGGTGGCCGTCGGGTACTTCGCCGTCCTGTTCGTGTGGACGCTCGCCACCCTGCCCAGGGTCGCGAACGCGGCGAGCTGCACCAAGCGCTTCCTCGCCGTCGACCTGACCATCGCGCTCACCGGCATCATGCTCACGCCCGTCGCGGACGCCCACCACCGCGTGGTGAGCGGCGGCCCCACGCTCCCGTCGATATGGACCGCGGGCTCCGTCCTCGCCTTCGCCGTCAAGGGCGGCTGGCGCTGGGCGGCCTTCGCCTCTACGCTCGTGGCGGTCGCCAATCTCGTCGAGCGCGGCGCCCCCACCCGCGACACGATCCACAACGTGATCCTCGTCTGGGTCGCCTCCATCGCCATCGGCTACGTCGTCCAGGTCGCCCGCGCCTCCGAACTCACCCTCGCCCGCGCCCTGGAGATCGAGGCCGCGACCCGTGAGCGCGAGCGCCTCGCCCGTGACATCCACGACGGTGTCCTGCAGGTCCTCGCCATGGTGCAGCGACGGGCCTCCGCGCTCGGCGGCGAGGCCGCGGAGCTGGGCCGGATGGCCGGCGAACAGGAGGTCGCGCTGCGCACGCTGGTCTCGGGCGGCCTGGTGCCCGTCTCCCGGGTGTCCGAGGACGCCGCGCTCGGCGCGGTCGTACGGGCCGTCGAGGAACCGGACGACGACCAGGACTCCCGGGGCCCTGTCGACCTGCGCGCACTGCTCGCCCCGTACGCCACCGCGCGCGTGACGTTCTCCGAGCCCGGCGCCCCGGTTCCGCTCCCCCCGGCCGCTGCCCGGGAGTTGGCCGCCGCCGTCGGTGCCGCCCTGGACAATGTCCGCAGGCACGTCGGCGAGGACGCCCGGGCCTGGATCCTCGTCGAGGACGAGCCGGACGAGGTGATCGTGACCGTACGCGACGAGGGCCCGGGCATCCCGGAGGGGCGGCTCGCCCAGGCCGAGGGGGAGGGGCGGCTCGGTGTGGCCCTGTCGATCCGGGGCCGGCTGCGCGACCTCGGCGGCGCGGCCGAACTGATCTCGGTGCCGGGCCAGGGCACGGAGGTCGAGCTGAAGGTACCGAAGGTTTCCAGGGTTTCACGGGGGAAGGCGGAGCAGCGATGACGGAGGTCACGGACGTGGTGGGGCAGGATCCGATCAAGGTCATGGTGGTGGACGACCACCCCATGTGGCGCGACGCGGTCGCCCGCGACCTGGACGCGTCCGGCTTCGCCGTGGTCGCCACCGCGGGCGACGGGGAGCAGGCGGTGCGCCGCGCCCAGGCCGCCGCGCCCGACGTCCTGGTGCTCGACCTGAACCTGCCCGCCAAGCCCGGCGTCCAGGTCTGCAAGGAGCTGGTCGGCGCCAACCCGGCGCTGCGCGTCCTCGTGCTGTCGGCCAGCGGTGAGCACGCGGACGTGCTGGAGGCGGTGAAGTCCGGTGCCACCGGCTATCTGCTGAAGTCGGCGTCCACGGAGGAGCTGATCGACGCCGTGCGCCGCACCGCGGTCGGCGACCCGGTGTTCACGCCGGGCCTCGCGGGCCTGGTCCTCGGCGAGTACCGCCGGCTGGCCTCCGAGCCCGCCCCCGCGGCGGGCGCCGACGAGCCCAAGGCCCCGCAGCTCACCGACCGCGAGACCGAGGTGCTGCGCCTGGTCGCCAAGGGCCTGAGCTACAAGCAGATCGCCGAGCGTCTGGTCATCTCCCACCGCACGGTCCAGAACCATGTGCAGAACACCCTGGGCAAGCTTCAACTCCACAACCGGGTGGAGCTGGTGCGCTATGCCATAGAGCGCGGTCTCGACGAGGCGTAGACCCCGACGAGTGGCCGGCGTAAACCCTGGTTGACCCACCATCGAGTGAAGGCGTGTGATCAACACCCGCACAATTCACCGGAATTGACCTTCCGCCCCATGCCGAAGTGACCTGGGTCACTATTAGCGTGAGTCCCATCAGGCAACCGCGGCGAAGGGACTTTTCCATGCGGGTCGGAGTACTGACCGGAGGCGGCGACTGCCCCGGACTCAACGCCGTCATCCGGGGCATCGTCCGCAAGGGCGTGCAGGAGTACGGATACGACTTCGTCGGCTTCCGGGACGGCTGGCGGGGACCGCTCGAGAACGACACCGTCCGGCTGGACATCCCCGCCGTGCGCGGCATCCTGCCGCGCGGCGGCACCATCCTCGGCTCCTCGCGGACGAACCCGCTCAAGCAGGAGAACGGCATCCGCCGCATCAAGGAGAACCTCGCCAAGCAGGACGTCGAGGCGCTCATCGCGATCGGCGGCGAGGACACGCTCGGCGTCGCCGCGCGTCTCACCGACGAGTACGGCGTGCCCGTCGTCGGCGTGCCGAAGACCATCGACAACGACCTGTCCGCCACCGACTACACCTTCGGCTTCGACACCGCCGTCGGCATCGCCACCGAGGCGATCGACCGCCTGCACACCACCGCCGAGTCGCACATGCGCGTCCTCGTCTGCGAGGTGATGGGCCGTCACGCGGGCTGGATCGCCATCCACTCGGGCCTGGCCGGCGGCGCCAACGTCATCCTCATCCCCGAGCAGCGCTTCGACGTCGACCAGGTGTGCGCCTATGTGACCTCGCGGTTCAAGGCCTCGTACGCGCCGATCGTGGTCGTCGCCGAGGGCGCGATGCCCAAGGACGGCCAGATGGTCCTCAAGGACGAGTCCCTCGACTCCTTCGGCCACGTACGCCTCTCCGGGGTCGGCGAGTGGCTGGCCAAGGAGATCGAGAAGCGCACCGGCAAGGAGGCCCGCACCACGGTCCTGGGCCACATCCAGCGCGGCGGCACCCCCAGCGCCTTCGACCGCTGGCTCGCCACCCGCTTCGGGCTGCACGCCATCGAGGCCGTCCGCGACGGCGACTTCGGCAAGATGGTCGCCCTGCGCGGCACGGACATCGTCCGGGTCCCGATCGCGGACGCCACGGCCAAGCTGAAGACGGTCGACCCGAAGCTGTACGAGGAGGTCGGGGTCTTCTTCGGCTGACGTTCCCCCTCCCCGCTCGTTCCCCTCCCCGCGATCCCGCCGGCCGCACGGGCCTCCCGACACCCGTGCGGCCGGCGTCCCCGTGTCCGCCGGGATCGGCGCTCTCGCTGCCGATCGCCCTGGTCGCCGCGGGTTGGTGACACCACGCCGCGCAACGTCCCCGGCTACCGTCCCCGACTACACGGAGGGCCGCCGCTCGGCCAACGTACCGACGCCCCGCAGCTGACCGATCAGCTCCCGTACGACGGCGGTACCGTTCAGCGTCAGCACCGACTCCGGGTGGAACTGCACGCCCGCGAACCCGGGCCCGCGCAGCGCGTGCACCTCACCGCTTCCGGTACGGCTGACCTCGATGCCATGGGCCGACAGCTCGACCGCCGTCTCCTCGTCGCAGTGCGCCACGAAGCTGTTGTAGAAACCGACGGTCTCGGCCCGCCCGAAGAGGTCGATCTCCGTCTGCGCGCCCTGGTACGGGACCTCCTTGCGCACCATCTCCAGGCCCAGCTCCGCCGCGATCAGCTCGTGCCCGAGACAGACGCCGAGCACCCCGTGCTCATGCCCCCTGATCACCTCGGCGGTGAGCTCCCGCAAGAAGCGCATCTTGGGATCGTCCACGTCCGAAGGGTCACCCGGGCCGGGGCCCAGGACCAGCGGCCCTTCGTGCGCCCGCACCGCCTCCCGCAGACCCGGCTCGTCGTACCGCCGCACGGTCACCTCGAGTCCCGAGGACCGCAGCACATGCGCGAGCATCGCCGTGAAGGTGTCCTCGGCGTCCACGACCAGCGCGTGCCCCTCCAGCTCGCGCGCCTGCTCCCGCATCCGCAGCCAGAACGGCGCGAGCGAGGCCCGCCGCCCGTCCAGCGCCGCCCGCACCCGCGGATCGTCGGCCAGCCTCGGCCGTACGCCCTCCACGCGCGCCCTGGCCTCCACGACCCCCAGCGCCGCCAGCACCCCCGCCGCCTTCGCATGCGTCTCGGCGACCTCGCCCGCCGGATCCGATCCCCGGACGAGGGTGGCGCCGACCGGCACCCGCAGCCGCCCGTCCACGTCGATGTCGGCGGTCCGGATGAGGATGGGGGAGTCCAGTGTCTGGGCGCCGCCCGCGTCCCGGCCGATGAGGGCCAGCGCACCCGCGTAGTAGCCGCGCCCGCCGACCTCGTGCCGCTCGATCACCCGGCACGCGTTCTGCACCGGCGACCCCGTGACGGTCGCCGCGAACATCGTCTCCTTCAGGACCTCGCGCACATCCAGCGAGGACCGGCCTCGCAACTCGTACTCGGTGTGCGCGAGGTGGGCCATCTCCTTCAGCCGCGGACCGATCACCACGCCGCCCATGTCACCGACCGTGCACATCATCTTGAGCTCCTCGTCGACGACCATCGAGAGCTCCTCGATCTCCTTGCCGTCGGCGAGGAAGCCGAGCAGGTCGTCCGCACAGGGCCCCTCGGCGGGATAGCGGTACGTGCCGCTGATCGGGTTCATCACGACGGTCCCGCCGGACATCCGTACGTGGACTTCGGGGCTCGCGCCGACCAATGTGCGTTCCCCGGTGTGCACGACGAACGTCCAGTACGCGCCCCGCTCACCGACCAGCAGCCGCCGGAACAGCGCCAGGGCGTCGGCCCTCCCGAACCCCGGGATCCCGCCCTCGTACGTGCGCCGGATCACGAAGTTCGCGCCCTCGCCGCGCCCGATCTCCTCCTCCAGCACGCGTCCGACGATCCCCGCGTACTCCTCGTCGGCGACGTCGAAGCCCCCGCCGGTGACGCGCACCTCATGCGTCGGCAGCTCCGCCAGCGCCCGCTCCAGCGGCAGTACGTGCGTCTCCTCGGGAACCAGCACCGCCAGCGGTGTGCCGTCGTCGCGGACATCGAAGCCGCGCTCCCGGATCTGGCGGAAGGGGATGAGCGCGAGGCCCTCGTCGGGAAGGCCGGCGAGGCGGTCGCAGGTGCGGACCGGGCCGAGCAGCAGTTCGACGGTGTCGTGGTCGTGACCGGGGGTGCGGCGGCGCAGCAGGGCGAACGGACGGGGATCGTCCAGCAGGTCGAGCAGGTTCATCGGTCCTGGTCCTTCTCTCGGATTCTCGGATTCTCGAAATCCCGGAGAGGAACGGCCCGTGTCCGCGAACACCGAAGGCCGCCCCTCGGGCGGCCTTCGCGAAGTCTTGCGTACGCGCAGTCAGTGGGCCGCCGGATGAGCGGTCCACCACCAGTTCTGGGTCGAATGCGCGAACATGCGCCGCACCCTACCCGACGTCAGGGGGCGGGCAACAGCGTGAACCGTCCGCGCGCGGCGTTCCTACCGCTCGGTCACCGGCCATGGATGGCATGGCCAGGAAGCCCGACCGAGGAGAGAACCATGTACGCAGCCCGTTCACCCCGGCATCGCCGAGGCGGCGTCCGAACCCTCACAGTGTGCGCCGCGGCCGCGGTCCTCGCCGCGGGCCCGCTCGGCACCGCACGCGCCACCGGGACCGACGACACCGCCGAGGTCACCTACCGCGGCCACGAGTTCACCGTTCCGGCCTCCTGGCCGATCGTGGACCTGGAGAAACATCCGGACGTCTGTGTCCGCTTCGACCGGCACGCCGTGTACGTCGGCACGCCCGGCGACCAGCAGCATTGTCCGGCGGGGGCGAGGGGACGTACCGAGGCGTTCCTGATCCAGCCGTCCGCCGTCAAAGGCCGCACCGCCACCGAGAACCGCACGGCCCGCATCTTCCGGGTCACCGCCGACCGGATCGCGGTGACCGCCGCGTACGCGGAGGACCGTACGAGGATCCAGGACATCCTGCGCGGCGCGGGTCTGTCCGTCGCCGCCGCCGGGACCGAGCCGACCGCGGGGGCGCCCGCCGCGGCGCCGCTGCCCGCCGACGCGACGTCCTTCAGCGGCGAGGGCTTCGACGCCTGTACCGCGCCGGGCCAGACGGCGATGGACGCCTGGCGGGACGACTCCGACTACGGGGCCATCGGCGTCTACATCGGCGGGATCAACCGCGCCTGCGCCCAGAGCAGACTCACCGCCGCCTGGCTGCGGACGCAGTACGCGAACGGCTGGCGGTTCTTCCCGCTGTACGTCGGCCGTCAGCCCACCACCGACGGAGGCAGCTGCACAGGCGGCTGCGCGGCGATCACCGACCCCGTGCCACAGGGCACCGAGGCCGCCGACGACGCGGTCAAGCAGGCCACCACGCTCGGCTTCCCCAAGGGCACGGTGATCTACAACGACCTGGAGAACTACACACCCGGCTCCACCGTCACCAACCGGGTGCTCTCCTACCTCGACGCGTACACCAAGCGCCTGCACACACTGGGCTACCGCTCCGGCGCCTATGGCAACACCTCGTCCCTGGTCACCGACCTGGTGGCCAACAAGAGCCGCGTCACCCTGCCCGACGTGCTCCACTTCGCCCGCTGGAACGGCAAGTCGACGACCACCGACTCGACCATCCCCTCGAACCTCTGGGCCGACCACCAGCGCATCCACCAGTACATGGGCGACACCACCGAGACGCACGGCGGCGTGCGGATCTCCATCGACCGGGACCGACTCGACGTGGAGTAGGTCGCTCCCCGCCCGCTCCGGGCGGCCGCAGGGACCTGTCGTCCGGCCGCCCGGAGCGCCTCCCGATCGAGCGCGGTCCGTCTCAATTGATGGGCATTGGGATGGACGCCCGACACGACCCCGTAATGTTGTCAGGGTGACCGTGAACGCTAAGCCCAGCGCGAGCGCTGGCAACACCTGGCGAGACCTGCCCGCGGCGCAGCAGCCCGAGTACCCCGATGCCGAGGCTCTGCGCGATGTGATCGCGGACCTCGAGTCGTATCCGCCGCTCGTCTTCGCGGGCGAGTGCGACCAGCTGCGCGCCCGGATGGCGTCCGTCGCCAAGGGAGAGGCGTTCCTTCTCCAGGGCGGCGACTGCGCCGAGGCCTTCGACGCGGTGTCGGCCGACCACATCCGCAACAAGCTCAAGACCCTGCTCCAGATGGGCGCCGTGCTCACGTACGCCGCCTCGGTGCCGGTCGTGAAGGTCGGCCGCATCGCCGGCCAGTACTCCAAGCCGCGCTCCAAGGGGACCGAGACCCGCGACGGCGTGACCCTGCCGACGTACCGCGGTGACTCGGTCAACGGCTTCGACTTCGACGAGAAGGCCCGCATCCCGGACCCCGAGCGCCTGAAGCGGATGTACAACGCGTCCGCCTCCACGCTCAACCTGGTGCGCGCCTTCACCACCGGCGGCTACGCCGACCTGCGCCAGGTGCACGCCTGGAACCAGGACTTCGTGAAGTCCTCCCCGTCCGGCCAGCGCTACGAGCAACTGGCGCGGGAGATCGACAACGCGATGAACTTCATGCGGGCCTGCGGGACCGACCCGGAGGAGTTCAAGACCGTCGAGTTCTACGCCTCCCACGAGGCGCTGCTCCTGGACTACGAGTCGGCGCTGACCAGGGTCGACTCGCGGACGGGCCACCTGTACGACGTCTCGGGCCACATGGTGTGGATCGGTGAGCGCACCCGGCAGCTGGACGGCGCGCACATCGAGTTCGCCTCGAGGATCCGCAACCCGATCGGCATCAAGCTCGGCCCGACGACGACGGCCGAGGACGCGCTGAAGTACATCGACCGCCTGGACCCGGACCGCGAGCCCGGCCGGCTGACGTTCATCGTGCGGATGGGCGCGGACAAGGTCCGCGACAAGCTCCCCGAGCTGGTCGAGAAGGTCACGGCGTCGGGCGCTGTGGTGGCCTGGGTGACCGACCCGATGCACGGCAACACCTTCGAGGCGGCCTCCGGTCACAAGACCCGCCGCTTCGACGACGTGCTCGACGAGGTCAAGGGCTTCTTCGAGGTCCACAAGGGTCTGGGCACGCACCCGGGCGGCATCCACGTCGAGCTCACCGGTGACGACGTCACCGAGTGCGTGGGCGGCGGCGACGAGATCTTCGTCGACGACCTCCACCAGCGCTACGAGACGGCCTGCGACCCGCGCCTGAACCGCAGCCAGTCCCTCGACCTGGCCTTCCTGGTCGCGGAGATGTACAGGGACCAGTGATGGGTTCGCCTGTTACACCTGAGTGAAGTGGGGCGCGGATCACATACGATCCGCGCCCCCTCCCACTTTTGCGGTTCCTGGGTGATGGGTAAGGTTAGGTTAGCCTCACCGATTAACGGGACGGCGCCAGACATCGATCCCCGCCGGGAGGTGAACCGCGTGTACGTATGCAGTTGCTTCGGAGTCACTGAGCAGCAGGTCAAGCAGCACGCGGAGAACGGCGCCTGCACGCCCCGCCAGATAGCCTCCGCCTGCAAGGCCGGCACGGACTGCGGCTCCTGCGTCCGCCGCATCCAGGCGATCCTCGGCCGAGGCGCCTGCCCCCGCCGCGAGCTGGCAGAACAGGGCAAGCCGGTGCTGGCCGAGCTGTCCTCGGCGCGGGGCCTGGAAGAGGCCGCCTAGCCCGTCCGGCGGATCATGCCGCGGGGCGCGGGACGGCAGTCCTAGCTCTCCGGCTGCTCGATCAGCTGGGCGATGTAGAGCGCCTCGC
This sequence comes from Streptomyces sp. NBC_01450, assembly GCF_036227505.1. Lineage (NCBI taxonomy): Bacteria > Bacillati > Actinomycetota > Actinomycetes > Kitasatosporales > Streptomycetaceae > Streptomyces > Streptomyces sp. NBC_01450. The sequence goes on from NZ_CP109480.1 coordinate 8,046,586, forward strand.
CGAGCTTTTCCACCAGCTCCAGCTGGGTGTCCAGGTAGTCGATGTGGTGCTCCTCGTCCTCGAGGATCGACTCGAAGATGTTCGCGGACGTGATGTCGCCCTTGTTGCGCATCACCTCGATCCCGCGCTTGAGGCGGTCGATCGCCTCGACCTCCACCTGCCGGTCGGCCTGGAACATCTCGGTGACCGTCTGACCCACCCGGACGTGGAAGAGCCGCTGATAGTTCGGCAGCCCCTCCAGGAAGAGGATCCGGTCGGTGAGCACCTCCGCGTGCTTCATCTCGTCGAAGGACTCGTGGCGCGTGTACTTCGCGAGCTTCGTCCAGCCGAAGTTCTCCTGCATCTTCGCGTGCAGGAAGTACTGGTTGATCGCGGTCAGCTCGCCGGTCAGCTGCTCGTTGAGGAATTCGATGACCTCGGGGTCGCCCTGCATCGCAGAGGCTCCTTCCAAGCGGGGGACTGGGCAGGTTGCGCCGCATCCTCGCATCGGCACCCCTGGCCGTCCAGTAAGTGCACGCTTAGTACGAGTTGCCCGATTCGGCTTGGGCTGGTCATGTGCACTGTCCCGGGTCTGTCAGGATGGAGTCATGGGTCAGCCGGTGGAACGTGGAACGGGAGAAGCGGCACAGTCGGAGCTTCCGCCGGGACAGCGACTGCAGCGCGGCTGGCCGGTCACGCACTACGGTCCCGTACCCAAGTTCCGTCCCGAGCGCTGGGAGTTCAGGGTCTTCGGCGCCACCGCCGACGGTGAGAAGCACTGCTGGACCCACGAGGAGTTCACGGCCCTGCCGTACACCTCGGTCGTGGCCGATCTGCACTGCGTCACGAAGTTCAGCATGATCGGGGCCGAATGGGGCGGCGTTCCGGCGCGCACGATCCTCGAGATCGCCCCACCCGCGCCCACCGTCACCCATGTCATGGTCTGGGCGGAGTACGGCTTCAGCTCGAATCTGCGCCTCGACGACTTCGCCTCCGACCGCACGATCTTCGCCACCCACAAGGACGGCGAACTCCTCACCGCGGAGCACGGCTTCCCGCTCCGCCTCGTCGTCCCCCACCTCTACGCCTGGAAGGGCCCCAAGTGGGTGCGCGGAGTCGAGTACATGACGGCCGACCGCCGCGGCTTCTGGGAGGAGCGCGGCTACCACAACATCGGCGACCCCTGGCGCGAGCAGCGCTACTCCTACCAGGAGGAGCCCGGGGACGGCCCCGAGCTCTGAGCCCTCGGTGTCAGCCGTCCCTGAGTTTCTTCAGGCGCTCCACGTCCGCCGCGTGCCCTTCCTTCCCACCCGGCGTCTCGATGATCAGCGGGACGCCCTCGGTGGCGGGGTGGGTCATCAGCGCGCGGAACGGGTCCTCCCCGATGTGACCGGAGCCGATGTTCTCGTGGCGGTCCTTGTGGGCGCCGACCACGTCCTTGGAGTCGTTGGCGTGGATCAGCTTGAGCCGGCCCTCGCCGACCGTGTCCACCAGCAGGTCGAGCGTCTGGTGCATCCCGCTCGGCCCGGTCAGGTCGTGCCCCGCCGCGTAGATGTGACAGGTGTCGAGGCAGACGCCCAGCTTCGGGTGGGCGTCCAGTGCCTCGAAGTACGGCCCGAAGTCCCAGGTGCGTGAGCAGAGCGAGGCGCCCTGGCCCGCGGTCGACTCCAGGAGCAGATACGGGTCGTCGTCATGGGTCAGCTCGTCCAGCAGGGGCAGCAGATGCTCACGTACCTGCTTGAGGGCGACGGCCCGCTCCCGTCCCCCGGTGGCGCTCCCCGTGTGCACGACCACGCCGAGCGCGCCGATCTCCCGGCCCCGCCGCAGCGAGTGCCGCAGTGACTCCACCGACTTCTCGACCGTCGCCTCGGTGTGCGAGCCGAAGTTGATCAGATACGGGGCATGGACGTACGCGGGGATCGACTCGGCGGCGCAGGCCGCCCGGAACTCCTCGTCCTGGCGGGGACTGCCGACGGGCGTCGCCCAGCCGCGCGGGTTGGCGACGAAGACCTGGACGGTCTCGGCGCCCATCTCACGTGCGTAGGTCAGGCCGACGGAGTTGAGGCCGCCGGCCACGGGGACATGGCCGCCGACGGGATTGCGGAGCTGCTTGCTGGTCACACCCTTCAGGGTGTCACGCGCTCCCGGACGGCCCGTCGGCGGACCTCACCGCCTCGGCCCTCAGCGGATCACGATGGTGATCGTCGACCCCTTGGGCGCGGTCTTGCCGCCCTTCACCGACTGGCTCTTGACGTGATCACCGAAGAGCCCGAGCAGCCCGCGGTCCTCGTCGACCTGGAACCCGGCGTCCTCCAGCGTCTTCTTCGCGTCGTCCACGCTGTTGCCCACCACGTCCGGCACCGAGATCATTTCGGGGCCCTTGGAGACCGTCAGCGTGACGGTGTCGCCCCCGGCCACCTGGCTGCCGGCCTTCGGCGACTGCCGGGCGATCTGGCCCTGGTCGAACTCCGAGTTGACCTGCTGGGTGGCGATCTTCACCTTCAGGCCCGCCTGCTCCAGCTCCGAGGTGGCGTCCGCGACGGACGCGCCCGTGACGTCCGCGACCTCCACCGGGCTGCCCTTGCTGACGACGAGGGCGATGGCCGAACCGGCGTGCCGCTCCGTGCCCGCGCCCGGATCCGAACGGATCACGAAGCCCTTGGGAACGTCCTGGTCGAACTCCCGGGTGACCATGCCCGCGGCCAGTCCGGCCCCCTTCAGGACCTCCCGCGCCTTGAACAGCGCGAAGCCCGTCAGGTCGGGCACCTTCGCCGTCTCCGGGCCGTCGGAGATGGTCAGCGTCACGGAGTCGTTGTCCCGGATACGCGTGCCCGGCGCCGGGTCGCTGCGGATGACGGTGCCGCGCGTCACGGTGTCGCTGTAGGCGTGCTTGACCTGCCCGACATCGAGTCCGGCCTGCTGGATCCGCGCCTTGGCCTGCGTCTCGGTCTTCGCCAGCAGCAGCGGGACCTTGGTGAACTGGCCGGAATTGATGTACCAGACGCCCGCTCCGAGCCCGAGCACCAGCACGACCGCGGCGATGATCGCCAGCGTTCCGCGCCGGGGCCGTGAGCCGCGCCGCGGGGGAGCGGGCGGTTCGGACTCGAACGGGCTGGTCTGCTCGAACCGGCTGGTCCGGTTCAGCGGGTCGCCGCCGTTCTCGTAGTCCTCGTTCACCGGCAGCAGGCGCGGCACGGACAGCGAGCGCGGGATCACGCTCGTACGGTCGCCCGCGTTGTCATGTCCTACGGCGAGCGCCTGCGGGGGTACGGCGTCGAGCTGTTCGGCGGTGAGCCCGGCCCGCGCCTGGAGGACCTGGCCGAGCAGCGCCACCGCGTCGTACGGGCGCACCTCGGGGTTGCGGGCGGTCGCCGAGGCGACCAGCTCGTCGAGGGCGTAGGGCATCGAGGGCACGGCGGCCGAGGGCGGCGGCACGTCCGCGTGCAGGTGCTGGTAGAGCACCTGGGCGGGGGAGTCCCCGGAGTGCGGCTTGCCGCCGGTGAGCATCTCGTAGAGGACGACCCCACAGGCGTAGACGTCGACGCGGGTGTCCGCGGTGCCGTGCTCGATCTGTTCGGGGGCGAGGTACGACACGGTGCCGAGCACGGCCCCGGTCGTGTTGGTGACGGTGTCCACGGCCCTTACGAGGCCGAAATCGGCCACCTTGACCCGGCCGTCGTCCCCTATCAGGACGTTCTCCGGCTTCATGTCGCGGTGTACGAACCCTGCGCGGTGCGCGGCGCCGAGCGCGGCGAGCACCGGTTCCAGGACGTCCAGGGCGGCCCGCGGCTGCAGCGCCCCGCGCTCCCGCAGTACGTCGCGCAGGGTGCAGCCGGCGACGTACTCCATGGCCAGATAGACGTACGACCCGTCCGTGCCCTGGTCGAAGACCTGCACCACGTTGGGGTGCGCGAGCCGGGCCACCGACTTGGCCTCCCGGATGAAACGCTCGACGAACGAGCCGTCGGCGGCCAGCGTCGGGTGCATCACCTTGAGCGCGAGCACGCGGTCGAGGCGGGTGTCCAGGGCCCGGTAGACCGTGGCCATCCCGCCGACCGCGATCCGCGCGTCCACGCGGTAGCGGCCGTCGAGCACCTGCCCGACAAGCGGGTCCTGAAGGGTCGTATCCACGCAGGCGAGTCTACGAGCCGCCACTGTCACCCCCACCCTTCCGGCCGATTCCGGAGCGGGACTGCAGCCGACCTGTGACGCATCTCGTACGGGTGATCGATGGGTTCCACACGCGGTGCACAGAGACGCAAACCGAGCGGCCCCCGCCCCCGCAGCCGCCCCCTCCGCCCCCCCCGCAGCCGCCAACGACGCTCCACCCCCACAGGCGACGCACACTTTCCAGCCGACTGGAAACGGGCGGTGCGCGGGCGGGAGAAAGAACACACCGGCGCCGGATGCCTAGAAAGCAGGACGCTCAGGATCCAACCGCGCCAGCCCCTCCGCAGGGGACGACGCGGAGGCGAAGTGCCGCCGAGGAATCCGCCCCGCACGCCAGGCGAGCCGCCCGGCTTCCACCGCGTGCCTCATGCCCTCGGCCATCAGTACCGGCTCCTGCGCCCGGGTCACGGCCGACGCCAGCATGACCCCCGCGCACCCGAGCTCCATCGCGAACGCCGCATCCGACGCCGTACCGGCCCCCGCGTCCAGAATCACCGGCACACGCGCGTGCTCCACGATCAGCTGGAAGTTGTGCGGGTTGCGGATGCCGAGACCGGACCCGATGGGCGACCCGAGCGGCATGACCGCCGCGCACCCCACGTCCTCCAGCTTCCGTGCGAGCACAGGATCGTCGTTGGTGTACGGCAGCACGGTGAACCCGTCGTCGACGAGGGTCTCGGCGGCGTCCAGCAACTCGATCGGATCCGGCAGCAGGGTCCGCTCGTCGGCGATGACCTCCAGCTTGATCAGCTCCGTACCGAGCGCCTCGCGCGCGAGGCGCGCGGTCAGGACGGCCTCGCCCGCCGTGAAACACCCGGCCGTGTTCGGCAGCACCCGGATGCCCAGCTTGTCGAGCACGGACAGCACCGAGCCGTGCGCCGCGGGATCCACCCGCCGCATCGCGACCGTCGTCAGCTCCGTGCCGGACGCGACGAGCGACCGCTCCAGGACGTCGAGGCTGGGCGCACCCCCCGTACCCATGATCAGCCGGGACGAGAAGGACGTACCTCCGAGGACGAACGGATCGTCGGCCATGGTTCAGCCTCCTTGGACTGCGGTGAGGACTTCGACGCGGTCTCCCTCGGAGAGGGCCGTGCACGACCACTGCGCCCGTGGGACGACGGTCTCGTTGAGCGCGGCGGCGATGCCGGAGGGCGCGACGGTGAGGGTGGCGACGAGCGTGTCGAGGGCCGTGTCGGTGGCGACGAGCCGTCGCTCTCCGTTGACGAAGATGTTCATACGGTCTGCTCCGTGAGTGCTGTGCTGAAGCGCCCGGGGGTGAAGGGGCGGGCCTCTTCCGGGAGTTCCCCGGTGGTCAGGACGTGCGCCATGACGTCCCCCGTGACGGGTGTGAGCAGGACGCCGTTGCGGTAGTGCCCGGTGGCCAGCAGCAGCCCGTCGAGCGCGGTCGGGCCGAGTAGCGGCGCGTTGTCGGGCGACCCGGGCCGCAGGCCGGCGCGGGTCTCGGTGAGCGGCAGCTCGGTGATCCCGGGCACCAGCTCGTGCGCGTCGCGCAGCAGCTCGTACACCCCGCCCGCGGTCACCGTCGTGTCCCAGCCCAGCTCCTCGCTGGTGGCGCCCACGACGAGCTCACCGTTCTCGCGCGGCACCAGATAGACCTGGCTGCCGCGCACCACGGCCCGCACGGTCCGGCTCAGGAACGGCGCGTACCGCTTCGGCACGGTCAGCCGCAGCACCTGCCCCTTCACGGGCCGCACGGGCGGCAGTACGGCGTCGGGAACGCCCGCGAGCTCCCCGCTGTGGCTCCCGGCGGCGAGCACCACCTGCCCCGCCGCCAGCCGCTCACCACCCGTCGTGACGACCCCGGCGGCCCGGTCCCCCACGACGGTCAGGCGCTCCGCCCACGTCCGGTGGAACTCCACTCCGGCCCGCTCGCACGCCGTGACCAGGGCCTTCGCGAGCCGGCGCGGGTCGATCTGGTGGTCGCCGTCGACCCGCAGCCCGCCGCGCACGCCGGGCGCGAGCATTGGTTCCAGACGACGGCACTCCCGGCCGCTGAGCCACTCCGACTCGAGCCCCGAGCGGTGTTGCAGGGCATGCAGTTCGCGCAGGTGAGCGCGGTCGTCGGCGTCCATCGCGACGGCCAGCGTGCCGCACCGGCGGTAGCCGAGGTCCTGGCCGCTCGCCTCGGTGAGTTCCGCCACGAAGTCGGGATAGCGGCGCGCGGAGGCCAGGTTCAGGCCCAGCAGGGTCTGCTCGCCGTAGTGCAGCTCGGTGACGGCGGCGAGCATTCCGGCGGCCACCCGTGCGGCCCCGCCGCCCGGCTCGGGGTCCACGACCGTGACGGTGAACCCGCGCTGCGCGGCCCGCCAGGCGGTCACGAGACCGATGATCCCGCCGCCGATGACGAGGACGTCTGAAGCACGTGCGTCCGATGACGGCGCATCCGATGAACGTGCAGGTGTACGCGTAGGCGACATGGGCGTCCAGCCCCTCCCTTCGCCGGCATGACCCGGATCAGGTTCGTACGGTCGGAGGCCGCCAGCCTCCCTCTCAGCCCGGTACGTCCGGGCTCCCGCGAGTGCTTTACGTTGGCCACCCTAGCCCCACGCCGTATGTCTCAGTAAGGGAGCCTCCGTCCATGGCCCGTTCGCTCGACGGCCTCGTCCTCGCCCCGGTCGCCGACCAGGCCCCCGGGCAGGTCGGTACGCGCACCCGGTTCACGTACCACGAGAAGGACGGCGAGATCTGGGCCGAGTACACGGGCGGGGACGTCGTACGCGGTCACCTCGTGGGGACGCGGGAGGGCGACCGCCTCGACTTCCGGTACGTGCAGCTGAAGCACGACGGCAGCACCTCGTCGGGCCACTGCGTGTCCGTGGTCGTGGAGCTGACCGACGGACGGGTGCGCCTGGAGGAGACCTGGGCGTGGGAGTCCCAGGACGGGAGCGGGACGAGCGTTGTGGAACAGGTCACTGCGCACGTCCCCTGACTGACAGATTGTCAGTTGTCTATGGTGATCAGGTGAGCGAGCAGACGCGGGCACAGGGGCGTACGGCACGGCGGGTCGTCATCGTGGGCGCGGGCATGGCCGGCGTGCAGACGGCGGTCGCCCTGCGCGAACAGGGGTTCACCGGGGACGTGACGCTGATCGGCGCCGAGCCGCACCAGCCGTACGACCGGCCGCCGCTGTCCAAGGCGGTGCTGCTCGGCAAGGCCGAGGGCTCCGCCTTCGACATCGACTTCGAGGCACTGGGCATCGAACTCCGGCTCGGCTGCGAGGCGCTGGGTGTGCGCCCCGCGGACCATGAGCTGGACACCGAGGCGGGACCGGTGCCCTACGACGTCCTGGTCCTGGCGACCGGCGCGGAGCCGATCCAGCTGCCCGGCGCGCAGGGAGTGCCCGGCGTCCATCTGCTGCGGACCCTGGACGACGCCGAGCGGCTGCGCCCCGTGCTGGCCCAGCAGCACGACATCGTGGTCGTCGGGGCGGGCTGGATCGGTGCGGAGTTCGCGACGGCGGCGCGTGACGCCGGGTGCGTGGTGACGGTCGTCGAGGCCGCCGACCGGCCGCTGGCCGGGGCGTTGCCCGCGGAGGTGGCCGAGCCGATGACCGCCTGGTACGCGGCCAGCGGCGCCTCGCTGCGCACCCACGCGCGCGTGGAGCGCGTGGAGCCCGGCGCGGTGGTACTGGACGACGGCTCGCGGGTCCCCGCGGACGCCGTGGTCGTCGGTATCGGCGCGCGTCCCGCCACCGCCTGGCTGGCCGGCTCCGGCATCGAGCTCGGCGACCACCGGGAGGTCGTCGCCGACAACCACCTGCGCACCTCCGTGCCGGACATCTACGCGGTCGGCGACTGCGCCTCCTTCCCGTCCGGCCGCTACGAGGAGCGCCTCCTCGTCCACCACTGGGACAACGCCCTGCAGGGCCCGCGCACGGTCGCGGCGAACATCATCGGCGAGGCCCCCGCGGCGTACGACCCGGTCCCGTACTTCTGGTCCGAGCAGTTCGGCCGTTTCGTCCAGTACGTCGGCCACCACGCCCCCGCCGATACGACCATCTGGCGGGGCGACCCGTCGGGCGCGGCCTGGTCGGTCTGCTGGCTTCGCGAGAGCCGCCTCGTCGCCCTCCTCGCCGTGGGCCGCCCCCGCGACCTGGCCCAGGGCCGCCGCCTGATCGAGGCGGGCATGCCCATGAACCCGGACATCCTGTCCGACTCGTCCCGCCCCCTGAAGGACGCCACGGCATGACGCCACGGCATGACGGCCCGGTTTCCGTCGCCCGGACGGCGGTCCGGGGGGCGCTCGGGTACCGAGTGTCAGTCCGGGATGGCAGGCTTGTCCCGTGACCGAGATTGACGCAAAGATCGATGCTCTCGTCCCCGCCTGGCTCACCCTCCCCGACATCGCCGAACAGCTCGGCGTCGAGGTGACCCGCGTCCGGCAGCTGGTCAAGGAGGGCCAGCTGATCGCCGTACGCCGTGGTGAGAACCGCGCGCTGCACGTCCCCGCCGACTTCATCGACGGGGCCGAGCAGAAGGTCGTCAAGGGCCTGACCGGCACCTTGACGCTCCTGCGGGACGACGGCTTCACCGACGAAGAGATGCTCGAGTGGCTCTTCACCCCCGACCCGAGCCTGCCCGGCACCCCCGCGCAGGCTCTGAGCGAGAATCGCGGCACGGAGGTGAAGCGCCGCGCCCAGGCGCTCGCCGTCTGATTCGACCGACCGTCCGGCGTACGGACCACGGCCGGCCCCGGACCACCCCGGCCGCCGCGGTCCGTACGCACCGCACCACGTCCGTAGGGTGCGTACGACATCCGTACGCACCGCACCACGGGGGACACACCCATGCCCGAGAACGCCGCCCGCACCCGCCTCGCCGACGCCCGCGTCTACCTCTGCACGGACGCCCGTAAGCGCCAGGGCGACCTCGGCGAGTTCCTGGACGCGGTCCTGGCCGGCGGCGTCGACATCGTGCAGCTGCGCGACAAGGGCATGGAGGCCGCCGAGGAGCTGGAGCACCTCCAGGTCTTCGCGGACGCCTGCGCCCGCCACGGCAAGCTCCTCGCGGTCAACGACCGCGCGGACGTCGCCCACGCCATCGGCGCCGACGTACTCCACCTGGGCCAGGGCGACCTCCCGGTCCCCGCCGCCCGCGCGATCCTCGGCGACGAGGTCCTGATCGGCCGCTCCACGCACGCCGAGTCCGAGGCCGCGGCCGCCGCCGTCCAGGACGGCGTGGACTACTTCTGCACCGGCCCCTGCTGGCCCACCCCCACCAAGCCCGGCCGCCACGCCCCGGGCCTCGACCTGGTCCGTTACGCGGCGTCCCTCGCCACCGACCGCCCCTGGTTCGCCATCGGCGGCATCGACCTCGGCAACCTCGACGAGGTACTGGAGGCGGGCGCCCGCCGCGTCGTCGTCGTTCGGGCGATCACCGAGGCGGCCGATCCGGGGGCGGCGGCGGGGGAATTCGCGAAGCGGCTGCGTCAGGCGTAAGCCGCGGCCGCGTCAGGCACAGCGGGCGTTTCGATGGTCCGATCAATGGTCGGACCGCTTGTCCCACAGGTGTCCGAGGGGTGGACAAGAACTCGACAAATCGGACAATTGTCGTCGGTTCGGTTGGGTGACCGCCGCCCCCTGACTAACCTGCGGGTATGGCCCTCGGATCTGCTTCCACCAGGACTGATCGCGCACGCACCGTGCGCGACATGCTCGCCACCGGCAAGGCGACGTACTCGTTCGAGTTCTCCGCGCCGAAAACCCCCAAGGGCGAGCGGAACCTGTGGAACGCGCTGCGCCGCGTCGAGGCCGTCGCCCCCGACTTCGTCTCCGTCACCTACGGTGCCGGTGGCTCCACCCGCGCGGGCACGGTCAAGGAGACCGAGCAGATCGTCGCCGACACGACGCTCACCCCGGTCGCCCACCTCACCGCGGTCAACCACTCCATCGCCGAACTGCGCAACATCATCGGTCAGTACGCCGACGCCGGTATCCGGAACATGCTCGCGGTCCGCGGCGATCCGCCCGGCGACCCGATGGGCGAGTGGGTCCCGCACCCCCAGGGCCTGACCTACGCCGCCGAACTCGTCCGTCTCATCAAGGAGTCCGGCGACTTCTGTGTCGGCGTCGCCGCCTTCCCCGAGATGCACCCCCGCTCCGCGGACTGGGACGTGGACGTCGCGCACTTCGTGGACAAGTGCCGGGCCGGCGCGGACTACGCGATCACCCAGATGTTCTTCCAGTCCGATTCGTATCTGCGCCTGCGTGACCGGGTGGTGGCCGCGGGATGTACGACGCCGGTCATCCCGGAAGTCATGCCGGTGACAAGTGTGAAGATGCTGGAACGACTTCCGAAGCTCAGCAACGCTTCATTCCCGGACGTCCTGAAAGAGCGGATCCTCACAGCCAAAGACGATCCGGCGGCTGTACGCTCCATTGGCATCGAGTTCGCAACGGAGTTCTGCGCGAGGCTGTTGGACGAGGGAGTCCCCGGTCTGCACTTCATTACGCTCAACAACTCCACGGCGACGCTGGAAATCTACGAGAATCTGGGCCTGCACCACCCGCAGCAGGCCTAGACCGGTCGCACCCACGTACGACACACTGCGTAGCGGCCACTGGGAGAGGGGCGTACATGGGCTGGACGGTCCTCTATATCGCGTTCGGTGTCGTCGCGCTGTGGCTGCTCGGCGAGGTGCTGCTGCAGTACAAGGCGCGGCTGCGCTGGCGGCTGCTCGCGTTCGTCGGCTTCCTCGGTGTCGTCTTCGGCGTGCTGATCCCTTCGGTGATCGTCATCGCGCTCGGCGCGGCGGCCTTCGCGGTCGGCCAGACCTACGTCACCCTGTCGTTCCGCCGCGGCTTCGCGGAGGGCTGGGCCGTGGGCAACCGTCAGGGTGCCGACAGCGGCGCCGGCAAGGGCTTCGGCAAGAGCAAGCGCCGCCGCGGTGAGGACGACCAGGAACTGGGGCCGGAGGACTCCGGCCTCGAAACGGCCGAGGGTTCCGAGGCCATGGCCGAAGCACCGGTCCGCAGCGCGGCGTACCTCCAGGACGACGACTACGCCCGCGATGACGACGTGTTCTCGCCCGCGCAGTCCGACCGGTTCACGCAGCCCGGCTCCGGCCACCAGGCGGCCGCCGAGAGCACCGCCGTGTACGAGCCCCAGCCCCTGCCCGACGACACCGGCTCGTACGGCGTCTACAGCGCCACCGCCTACGCGGCCGCCACCGACCAGTCCTACGCCGCCGCTGCCCAGTCCCAGGACCAGCAGGCGTACGCGTACGACGGCTACTCGACCGGCTACGACCAGCAGCAGTACGGCTACGACAACAGCCAGCAGCAGTACGCCGCCTACTCCGACCCGTACACCGGCACGCAGACCTACGGCGGAGCCTCGTACGACACGACCTACGGTGGCGGCGACCAGCAGTACACGCAGCAGCAGGCCTACGGCCAGGACCAGTACGCCACCAACGGCTACGCCGGGGAGACCCAGACCCCGGCCGGCGGTGTCTGGGTCCCGCAGCAGCGCAGCACCGACGACCCCTACGGTGGTGAACTCCCGCCGGAGCAGCCCTACCCGTACCAGGACAACGGCAACGGAAACGCCAACGGCGCCGGGTACGACGAGCGGTACCGGTACTGAAGGCTGACCTCCCCGGGCGGCCTTCGGCACACCGGTGCGCTCACTGAGAGCCCCGGAACTCCGGTCCCTCCACGATCAACCCGGACACCAGGGCGCCCGACATGCCCGCGTGCGGGAGGCCACCGCCCGGGTGGGCCCAGCCGCCGACCGCGAACAGCCCCTGCGTACGGGTGGTGTTCGGCGCGTGCAGCAGCCGCCCCTCCGCCGCGGCGAGCGCCGGTGCGGGGACGGCACCGCCCGCCGCGCCCGTCTCCCGCGCGATGTCGGCCGGGGTGCGGACCTCGTGCCACAGCAGACGGTCGCGCAGGTCCGGTATCGCGCGCTCGGCGACGCCGAGCACCCCCTCCACGTCCGCCTCGGACACCGGCAGGCCGGACGGCACGGTGACGCTCAGCGTGACCGCCTCGTGCCCCGCGTCCGGCGCGAGAGCGGGGTCGTCCGGCCGCGACACCGTCACGGTGGGCGAGGAGGGCAACCCCGGACGCTCACCGAAGAGCCGGTCCAACTCCTCGGCACGGTCCGCCGCGTGCACCACCGTCCGATGTGCCGCCCCCTCGGGACGCCCTCCACGCAGCGCCAGCAGCACGGTCAGCCGACTCGGCGCCCCGCGCTGCGGCGCGACCTCGTCACCGCCCCGTAGCGCCGTCCCGGGGGCCAGGGCGTCCAGCACTCCGGGCGCGACACCGGCGACCACGAAGTCCGCGTCCGCGACCTCGCCGTCGGCCAGCTCCACACCCGCCGCCCGGCCGTCCTTCTCGACGATCCGCTCGACCGGGGCGCCGAAGCGGAACTCCACCCTGCGGGCCACGCACCTTTCGTACACCGCGCGCGCCAACTCCCGTATGCCGCCGCGCACATACCAGGTGCCGAAGGCGTGCTCCATGTACGGCAGCACGGCCGCGCTCGCCGGGGTGGCGCGCGGATCGAGCCCGTAGGCGAGGGCGTGGCACTCCAGCAGGGCCGTGAGGCGCGGGTCGCGCAGCTCCCAGGCGCCGACCTCGGCGAGGGTCGTGGCGCGGCGGGTGCGCAGCAGCTTCTTGTGCGGCATCGAGGGGTAGGGCTCGCGCTCGGCGAGCACCGACCAGTTCGGCCACAGCGGCTCCTCCAGGAGCGGTCTGCGGGTGCGGTCCCAGGCCTCGCGCGCCCGCACCAGGAAGTCGCCCCACCGTGCGCCCGCGCCCGCCCCGAGCGCCTCGTCGAGGGCGGTGACGACGCCCGCGCGCGAGGCGTTGGGCAGAGCCACCTCCGTACCGTCGGCGAACACATGCCGCGAGGACGGGTCCACCTGGACCAGCTCGACGCACGCCTCCAGCGGCTCCTTGCCCGTCTTGACGAACAGATCGCGGTAGACCGCGGGCAGCGGGAGCAGCCCCGGGCCCGTGTCGAACACGAAGCCGTCGCGCTCGAAGCGGCGCACCGCCCCGCCGTACGTCTCCGCACGCTCGTACACCACCACCCGGTGGCCCGCGACGGCCAGCCGGGCGGCGGCCGCCATCGCGCCCATCCCGGCGCCGATCACCGCAATCCGTCCCATGGCGGCGACTTTATCGGCCGCCACCGACAACCCGGCCCGCGGTGCTCAGTCGGGAGGCCGTCCCACCCGCTCGGCCATGTGTTTCTCCTCCCGGCGCTGGGCCCTGCGGCGCAGGAACCGGCGGATCCGTGAGATCAGGAAGAAGAGCGCCAGCAGCCCCGCGAGCAGCAGCACGCCCGCGATGATCGCCGCGGCCTCGGGGTGGAACATCGCGAAGGTCAGGATCCCGGCGACCCCGAGATCCTCGGCGGTGCTCATGACCAAGTTGCTGAACGGCTCCGGCGAGGTGTTGATCGCCATCCGCGTCCCGGCCTTGACCGTGTGGCTCGCCAGCGCCGTAGAACCGCCGATCGCGCCCGCGGCCAGATCGGAGAGCGAGCCGCTCTGTCCGGCGAGCAGCGCCCCCACCCAGGCTCCCGCCACCGGCCGGATCACGGTGTGCACCGAGTCCCACACCGAGTCCACGTACGGGATCTTGTCGGCGACCGCCTCGCACAGGAAGAGAACGCCCGCTGTGATCAGGATCTCAGGGCGCTGCAGGGACTCCGGGACGTCGTCGCTCAGACCGGTCGCTCCGAAGACGCCGAGGAGCAGCACCACCGCGTACGCGTTGATGCCGCTGGCCCAGCCGCTGGTGAAGACCAGGGGGAGTACGGACACGGACGCGATCGTAACCAGTCGACGACAGTGCGTCCTGGGGATGAGTGCGTACGACTGAGTATCCGTACCTAGTGAGTGAGATGAGTACGCGCGCGGATGGGCCCGACCTGCGCGGACGAGAGAGTGGAGGCACGGAAGGGGGCGCGGCTCCGGCACCGCCGACACGGGGCGGCGGAACGGTCCTCGCGCCCTTGGCCGCTCCTTCCGCCGACGCCGTCGGCGGGAGTGAGGCACGGGGGAACCCGGGGGACGACCGAACGGGGCCCAACGGGGGAAACGACGGGGGGAGCACGGCGAAGCGCCGGTTCGAGGTAGCCCGCGGGGGACGCGGCCACCTCGGACCGGCGCTTCGCCGTGCTCCGTTTCCCTGCCGCCCCCGCGGAGCTCACCGGTTGCCGCTCACGCGCCCCTGGAGCAGCCGCGACAGCGCCGCGTGGACGTCGTCCAGGGAACGCTCGGGCTGGAAGGCCTGCCAGTCCAGGGCGGCCACCAGGACCATCCCGACCAGCGCGGCGGCCGTCAGCGGAATGTCGATCTCGTCGCTGAGCTCGCCGTTCGCCACCCCTTCGCGCAGCACGCCCTCGACGACCGCGACCGCCTCCTGCCGGACCACCATGAGCGTGGACTGCCAGGCACGGTTGGTGCGCCAGAGCTCGGCCACGTAGAGCTGGGTGAAGGCGGGGTAGCGGTTGATGAAGGCGAGCCCGGCCCTGATCATCGCGTCCAGCGCGTCGACCTTGGTGCCGCCGTCCCGCTCGGTGCGCTCCGCGGCCTCCCGCAGGGAGGCGGTGAGGAGTCCCACGCCGTGCCGCAGGAGCTCCTCGAAGAGGACGGACTTGCTCGCGAAGTTGTAGTAGACCGTGCCTTTCGCGACCCCGGCCCGCTCGGCGATCTCGTCGACGGTGGTGGCGGAGAATCCCTGTTCCGCGATGAGGGTGACCGCCGCCTCGTAGAGCTTCTGCCGGGTCGCCTCGCGACGACCGCCGCCTGCCGTGGTGCTGCTGCTTTCCATGGCCATGATTGTCACAGGCTCAGCTCGGGGTGCAGACGGTCGAGGGTCCACACCTGTTTGCGGTGTGCCGACAGGGCGGTGAGCGCGAGCGCGCCCGCGGTGAACGCCGCGAGGACGGCGCACGCCTGCCAGACCGGTCCGAGGCCGCCGCCCGTGATGAGCCTGCGGAGGGCCTCGACGACGTAACTCATCGGCAAGAAGGGGTGGATCGCGTTGAAGAAGCCCGGACTGGTCTGGACGGGGTAGGTGCCGCCCGCCGAGGTCAGCTGGAGCATCAGGAGGGCGAGCACGAGGATCCGGCCCGCCGCTCCGAAGCGTGCGTTCAGCCACTGCACGAGCGCCGCGAAGCACGCCGTCACCAGGCACAGGAATCCGACCGTCCCGGCCGCCCGCACCATCTCCAGGCCGATCGCCCAGTGCAGCACGGACATCAGGGCCACCGTCTGGAGCACGCCCAGAGCGGCCACCGGCAGCCAGCCCGCCAGCGCGACACGCCAGGCCGAGGCACCCACCGCGAGCGCGCGCCGGTTCAGCGGCTGGATCAGCATGTAGGCCACCATCGCGCCCACCCACAGGGACAGCGGGATGAAGTACGGGGCGAAGCCGGTGCCGTAGTTGGGCGCCTTGTGCAGGTCCTTGGAGGCGAGCTTCACCGGGTCGGCCATGACCTGGGTGCGCAGGTCGCGGTCCTGCCGGTCGTAGTCGGGGATCTGCCCGGCGCCGTCGTGCAGTCCGCCGGCGAGTTGTCCCGAGCCGCCGACGAGCTTGTACATGCCCTCGTCGAGGGTGCTCGCGCCCGTCTTCAGCTCGCCGACACCCGTGTCGAGGTCCGCCGCGCCGGTCCTGGCCGTGCCGAGCCCGGCGCGCAGCTTCCTGGCCCCCGTGGCGACCTTCTCGGCGCCCTCGTTCAGCTTGTCGACCTTGGAGACGGCGTCGGCGAGGTCTTCGGAGAGGTGCGGCGAGCGGTCGGCGAGGGCCTGGGCCTGCTTCTGGAGGGTGCCCAGGTTCTTGTCGAGCCGGTCGAGATCGCCGTTCTGATCGCCGATGAGCGTGTTCACGTCGTCGGCGACCTCGGCCACGTCCGCGGCCGCCTGCCGGGCCTTCTTCAGGTCGGGGCACGCGGCGTCGGGCACCGGCAGGGTCTCGCAGCGCGCCCTGTAGACGGCGTTCAGCGCGTCGGACGCCGTGTGGGCGCCCTTGGCGGCGGCCGGGGCCGTCGTCACCAGGGTGTCGAGGTTGTGGCGGATCCCCGCGGCGGAGTCGGCGACGAGGCGGGCCGTGTCGCCGATCGACTTCTCGTTGTCCTTCAGGAAGGGGCCCACCTTGTCGGCGACCCCGTTGACCTTGTCGGCCAGCGCCTGCGTGCCGTCGGCCACCTGCCGCGAGCCGTCGGCCAGGTCGCCCGCGCCCTTGTCGAGCTTCCTCAGGCCCCCGGAGAGCTCGCCACTGCCCTCCTTGGCGTCCTTGAGGCCGTCGGCGAGGTCCTCGGAGCCCTTCCGCGCCCGGCTGATCCCGCCGCTGAGCTGGTCGGCCCCCTTGGCGGCCTTCTCGGTCGCCCCGTGGATGTCCGAGAACGAGATGAAGATCTTGTCGAGGAACGACCGCGAGGCCTTCGTGGACGCCGCCGTGCGCACCTCGCCGAACACCGTCCGCGAGATCTGCCCGACGATGTAGTTGTTCGCGTCGTTCGTGCGCACCTGGAGGGCGCCCGTCTGCGGTGCCTCTCCGGAGCTGGAGGCGATCCTCCTGCTGAAGTCGGACGGCATGGTCAGCGACAGGTAGTACGTGCCGTCCTCGACGCCCCGGCGGGCCTCGGCAGCGCTCACCTCGTGCCACTCGAAGGTGTCGCTGTCGCGCAGTCCCTTGGTGATGTCCTCGCCCGCCGAGAGCTTCTTGCCCGCGACACTCGCTCCCTTGTCGTCGTTCACGAGCGCCACGGGGATACGGTCCAGTCGGCCGTACGGGTCCCAGAACGACCACAGGTAGAGGGCGCCGTACAACAGCGGCAGCAACAGGAGCGCGGCCAGCGCGGCGCGCGGGAGCTTGCCCCGGCCGAAGCGCCTGAGTTCAAGAGCGGCCAGTCTCGGCGAGCGCATCGGCCGTCTCCTTGTCGTCGGTCTCGCTGGTGTGGTCGGCCTGGCCGGTGGACACGAGGACGGCCCCCTCGGGGGCCTCGCTGCACACCGCCACGACCGTGGTGCCCGACTGGGCGATCGACTTCAACAGGGCCCAGACCTCGGCCCGTTCGACGGCCGACAGCTTGAGGTCGGTGTCGTCGACGCCGAGCAGTCCCGGGCGGCCGACGAGAGCCAGTGCGACGGACAGCCGCAGGGCTTCGAGGCGTTCCAGGTCACGTACGGCGGTCCGGGAGCCCTTGGGCAGGGACTCCCGGTCCAGGCCGGCGGCGGCCAGCGCGGAGTCGATCCGCGGCTTCCCCTCGGCCGCCCGCTCGCTGCGCGGACGCGCCAGTCCGCGCAGCGAGTTCTTCAGGGAACCCCCGAACCGCCGCTGCAGCAGCGCCCGTTCGAGCAGGTGCTCCCCGACGGTCAGGGCGGGGTCCAGGTCGGTGACACCCGGGACATGGGCGAGCGCACCGGCGCGACGCACCGCGGCCATCTGCCGCGGCAGCGTCGCCCTGCCCACGGTGGCCGTCCCCTCGGTGGAGCGCATCCGGCCCGAGAGCGCGAGCAGCAGACACGTACGGCCCGAGCCGGACGGCCCCTCGATCGCGATCAGCGAGCCGGGTTCGGCATCGACACCGATCCCTCGGAACGCCCAGCCGCGAGGGCCCTGGAGTCCGAAGTCCCTTGCCGTGACACCGAATCCGCGCGGACCGTCCACAGCGTCCCCATCCCCTGAACATTTTTTGAACTGACTGGTCAGTGCAAAAACTAACCCGAACCTTCGATCGAAGCAAAGGCGCAGGTCAGAACGGATTGTCAGTGGCATACCTCACTATGGGCACATACGGCCACAGTGCCGTCACACAGACGACAGGAGGTTCGTCATGGCCACCTCTTCCGCAGCAGCCGCACACCGGCGCCGCGCCACCGGCCCTGCCCCCTCACTGACCGGCCCGGCGAGCGATGTGCACCCCGTGCTCCGCCGGGCCACGGCCCCGCCCGCCGCCCTCGACCTGCTCGCCCAGGCCCGCGCCGGCCTCGACGAGGCGATCGCCCTGGAAACGCCCAATGAGCGCTACGCGACAGCGCACTTGGCGGCCCTGCGCACCGCCGCCGCCGTCCTCGCCGCACGAGGCCGCCCGGAGCCCACACCGCGACGCCGCGCCCGCATCCGCAGCGCCTGGGAGGTGCTCCCCGAGATCGCACCCGAACTCACCGAGTGGAGCGCCCTGTTCGCCTCCGGGGCCGACCGGCGCGCCCGCGCCGAGGCGGGTATCCGGGGCGCGGCCGGCACCCGTGACGCCGACGACCTGATACGCGACGTGGCGATGTTCCTGCGCCTCGTCGAGCGGATGCTGGTGCTGCAACCCGTACTGCCCCAGCCCCGGCGGAACGGGAAGGAAGGGGACGAAGACAGGGAGGACATGGAGGACATGGAGGTCCGGGAAGTCCCGGACGCGGGCTGACCCCGTGATCCGCCGCGCGAGGTGAGGCCTGGTCCGAGGCCTGGTCCGAGGCCTGATCCGACGCATGATCCGCTGCGTGAGACGGAGGGTCGGGTATGACGGCGGAGGCAATAGGGTGGAGGCGCCTGAAGCCTCCTGCCGGGAGGCCCCCCGATCGCTCCGCCGCGCAAGAGGCGGTGCCGCTCCGAGGAGTCAACTGCCGTGCCGGACTCGATGCGCCCCCGCGCCTCTCTCCGTACCGCCGTGGTCTGGGAGGTCCTCAAGGACGCCCTCGACCGCCGGGTCAAGGCCACGGGGCGGGAGTCCCTGGACGTCCTCGACACTGGAGGCGGCAGCGGCAACTTCGCGGTGCCCGTGGCCCGCCTCGGTCACCGCGTCACCGTCGTCGACCCCAGCCCGAACGCGCTGTTCGCGCTGGAACGCCGGGCCGCCGAGGCCGGAGTCGCCGACCGGGTCAAGGGCGTCCAGGGCGACGCCCACGGCCTCTTCGACGTCGTCCAGCGCGGTGGCTACGACGTCGTGCTGTGCCACGGGGTCCTGGAGTACGTGGACGACCCCGCCGACGGCGTGCGCAACGTGGTGGACGCGCTGCGCCCCGAGGGCGTCCTCAGCCTTCTCGCGGCGGGCCTTGGCGGGGCCGTGCTCGCCCGCGCCCTCGCCGGGCACTTCAAGGAGGCCAGGCAGGCGCTCGACGACCCGGACGGACGCTGGGGCGAGGGTGATCCCGTACCCCACCGCTTCACCGCCGACCAGCTCACCGCGCTCGTCGAGGGCGCGGGTCTGCGCGTCGGCGCCGTGCACGGCGTACGGGTCTTCGCGGACCTGGTCCCCGGCGTCCTCGTGGACACCGAGCCGGGTGCCGTGGAAGCCCTCCTGAAACTCGAGGCGGCGGCCGCCGAACTGCCCGCGTTCCACTCCGTGGCCACGCAGCTTCATGTGCTGGGTGAGACGCGGGGGGCCGACGAGGGGTGAGCCGCCTCTCCTGTTGCGCCCCTGATCAGGGGCGGGGCGGCAGATGGAGTACGCCACACGCCACCCGATCGGACGCTCGGCGCCGTATGATCGAGGGAGACCGTCCGGCATGACGGGCCGGTCGCTGGGGAATGCACGCCTCAGTGAATCGGGGTGCCATGGCGGGTTCCGGTTGGCGAATTGGCGCAGAGGGGCGGGTTTCACGGGGGCGATTCCCTGCCTATCCTGAAGGGGACCCCCGGTCGCCCCGGCGACTGCACGATGAGGAGGACGCCGTGCCGCTCTCGGAGCACGAGCAGCGAATGCTCGAGCAGATGGAGCGAGCGCTGTACGCCGAAGATCCCAAGTTCGCGACAGCGCTTGAGGGAAGCGGGCTGCGTACGTACACCCGGCGACGGGTCTACCAGGCGGTCGCGGGCTTCCTGGTGGGTATCGCGCTCCTCATGGCCGGAATGGTCTCGAAGCAGATCTGGGTAAGCGTGGTGGGTTTTCTCGTCATGCTGGGCTGTGCGGTGCTCGCCGTGACCGGTTGGCGCAAGGCTCCCAAGCCGGGTGAGCAACCGGCCGCGCCCGGCACAGCCGCCGCGCGCCGCCAGGGCCGACAGCGCCGCTCCATGATGGACCGCATCGAACAACGCTGGCAGCGACGCCGGGACGAGCAGGGTCAGTAGCCCTGCGGGCGCCCGCAGTCGAAGACAACGCGTGAGGGGGTGTCCCACCCGGGCCGGGTGGGACACCCCCTCAGCCGTACCCCGAGGCATCTCCCTCGCCTGTGGGACGCCGGGCCGGCACCGCCGGTGCGGTAACCACCGGAGCCGGCCCCGGTGCGCGCACCAACCACATGTGGCCCGTTTCCCCGGCCGGGGAAACGGGCCACACGGTTCAACGCGACGTCAGCTGTTCTGTCCCGAAGGACGTCGCAGCAGGGTCTCCCTGCGCGCCGCCAGCCGGGCCGACAGAGCCGCCCAGTAGGCCGACGTCGCCCAGACCACCCGGACGGCTGAGCGGGGCGCCAGCAGCGCGCGCAGGCGGGCCGTACGGCTCGCCCTGGCGTGCAGGGCGTCCGCGACGCGACGCGCGTCTTCCGCGAGCCCCGTCGTCAGCCGTGGGTGCGGGGCGTACAGCACCTGCTCCACCGCAGCGGCCATCCGGTGCACCGCCTCCGCCGCCTCCGACGCCTCCGCGTCGAGGTGCCCGAGTCGCACGATCCGCGCCGCGGCCTTCCGTGGCGTCTGGGACTCGTCCGGCACGATTCCGTAGTCCCACGCCGTGTCGGTCACCTCCAGCCACGTCGCGAGCGTGTACGCGGGCGCGTCCGCCTCACTGCGGCCGTGCGCGCCCAACCGCACGGACCGCTGCCGGATCCGCCACAGCATCGGCAGCAGCGGCACGACCAGCAGCAGGAGCCCGGCCAGTGTGTACCCGAGGATCGGCAACCACGGAGTGCCGTCGTCCTTGGAGCCCACCGTGGCCAGCGCCGACTGGCTCGTGCACGCCTCCAGCTTCTTCTGCTCGGCCAGGCAGTTGCCGCTGGCCGAGGGGGCGGTGGACGGCGCGGCGGAGGTCGACGTCGACGGCTTCGGCACGGTGGGCGAGTCCGACCCGGGCGTCTGCGTCTGCGTGTACTCCGGCACCGAGCCCCGGTTGGGGGTCGGCTCGAAGCGGGTCCAGCCCACCCCTTCGAAGTACAGCTCGGGCCAGGCGTGCGCGTCCCGCAGCCCCACCGACATCGAACCGTCGGCCTGCGGAGAGCCGGGCGTGAAGCCCACCGCGACCCGGGCCGGTATCCCCAGCGTGCGGGCCATCGAGGCCATCGCGAAGGAGAAGTGGACGCAGAAACCCTGCTTGTCCTTCAGGAACCGCGCGATCGCGGCCGAGCCGCTGCCCACCTGCACCTGGGTGTTGTAGGTGAATCCGCCGTTCACCGCGAAGTAGTCCTGGAGTTTGACCGCCTGCTCGTAGTGGTTCGTCGAGCCCGCGGTGACCTTGCGCGCCGTGTCGGCCACCACCGCGGGCAGCGACGACGGCACCTTGGTGAACTCGCGCTTCAGGGCCTTCGACGGCTCCGGAGCGTTCGCCAGTTGCTCCGCGGTCGGCTGCACGATCAGGCTCGTCACCTCGTACTGCACGCCGCGCGTGTTCTGGCCGTGGTCACCGACGAGCGTGCGCCCGACCGGCTCGTACCGCCAACTGCCGTTGATGTTCACCTTGCTGGCCGGGTACGGCATCGGGAGCCAGTCCTGCGCGTACCAGTCGGCCGCCGCGACGCGGGTCTGGATCTCGCTGCGCTGGACATCGGCCCCGAGGCCGATCGGTGTCGGGAAGGTGTCCGGCACGTCCTCGATATGGCGCTGGGCCGGCTTCCACGCCGTGCCGTCGAAGTCGTCCAGCGACACGATCCGCAGATACATGTCCTGGGTGTCGTCGGTGTTGGTGCGGTAGGACAGGACCTGGCGGTCCTCGTCCACGTTCAGGCTGTCGCGGAGCGAGACCAGCGGGTTCACCGCGGAGATCGTGCCGCCCCCGGAACCCGAGCCGACGCCTGTCCCCGTGCCGCCCAGCAGACCGCCGTCGAGCGCGGGCAGGGCGAGGGGCACCGCCAGGGCGATGCCCAGCGCGACCGCGCTGATGCGCCGCCCCGTACGGACGGGTGCGACCGTGCCGGAAGAGGCGTCCAGCCCCTGTGAGCGGGGTGCGCCGCCGAAGACCCGACCCCACTGCGAGAGCCGGTCGCGGCCCTCCGCCAGGAGCAGCATCAGATAGCCGGCGGCCGCGAGCAGGAACCACAGCCAGGCCCAGCCGCCGCCCGACAGTCCCGCGGCCACCGAGTACAGCGCGAGCAGCGGGAGCCCGGCGGGGGCCGCGCTGCGGAACGTCACCGCGAGCGTGTCCACCGCGAGCCCGATCACCAGGACGCCGCCGATCAGCATCAGGCGGATGCCGTCGGACAGCGGCGCCGGGATCGCGTACCGCCCCACGTCGTCCGTGCCCGCCTGCAGCAGATCGCCGAAGTGCCGGAACGCGTCCGGTCCCGGGACGAAGCCGGCGAGGGCCTGTTGCTGGGCGAAGACCAGTGTGAGCAGCATCAGTGTCATCAGCGCCTGCGCCGCCACCGTCAGTGGCCGGGCCAGCGGAACCCGCCGGGTCAGCGCGCCCACACCGGACTGCAGCGACAGCAGGAACGCCGCCTGGAGGAACCATGTGGCCGGCTTGACCAGCGGCAGCAGCGCGCACGCCGCCATCAGTGTGGCCGCCGCCGAGTACAGCGTCAGCCGAGCCCGCCCGCTCATGAGCGCCCACCCCCTGCCGTACTGCCCGTCGACGCGGCACCCGTGCGCTGCCGGTCCGCCTGCCGCCACAGATCGGCGAGCTCCGCCCCCCGTGGCACCGTCACGGCTGTCCAGCCCGCCTCACGCAGCATGCGCAGTCGATCCTCGCTCCTGTCCAACGGGCCGGGGACGTCGGTCGGTTCCCGCACCCATGTCTCGCTGTCCAGCAGGAAGGCGACGGCCCCGCCGCTGCGCTGGCGCATCTTGGCGAGCACCGTCGCCTGCTCCTCGTCGAGGTCGCCGAGAAAAGCGATCAGCAGCCCTTCGTTGCCGCCGCGCAGGACGTCGTACGCCCGGGACAGCCCGGCGCCGTCCGAGTGGTCGATGACCGCGAGGGTGTCCATCATCAGTCCGGCCGCGTCCGCCGACTCCTGGCTCGCGCCCGCGAACCCGTCGGCGCCCTCGCCGGGCACCGAGTTGCCGTCGTCCGTCAACAGCCGCACCGAGAAGCCCCGCTCGAGCATGTGCACCAGCGTCGACGCCGTGCCCGACACCGCCCACTCGAAGGCGGAGTCCGGGCCCGCGCCTTCGTAGGCGATGCCCCGGGTGTCGAGCAGCACCGTGCAGCGGGAGCGCTGCGGCTGTTCCTCGCGACGGACCATCAGCTCGCCGTAGCGCGCGGTCAGGCGCCAGTGCACCCGGCGCAGGTCGTCGCCGTAGCGGTAGCCGCGCGGGATGATGTCGTCCTCGCCGGCCAGCGCCAGCGAGCGCTGCCGCCCGTCGCCGTACCCCTTCGCCTCACCGCTCAGCCGTACCGGCGGCAGCGGTTCCACGCGCGGGATGACCGTCAGGGTGTCGTACGTCGAGAACGAGCGGGTCAGTTCGCACATCCCGAACGGGTCCGTCAGGCGCAGTTGCAGCGGACCCAGCGGATACCTGCCGCGCAGGTCGGAGCGCACGCGGTAGGACACCTCGCGCCGGCCACCCGCCTCCACCCGGTCCAGGACGAACCGGGGCCGGGGGCCGAGGACGTACGGCACCCGGTCCTGGAGCATCAGCAGGCCGGTGGGCAGCCGCGAGACGTTGTCCATCCGCAGATGGACGCGGGCCTCGGAACCGGCGGGTACCCGTCCGGGGGAGAGCCTGCGGGTGCCCGCCACCCGGTAGCGCGTGCGGTACAGCACGGTCGTGCAGACCAGTGGCAGGACCGCGAGGAGCAGGCCGACCCGCAGGAGATCGCTCTGCCCCAGGACGTACGCGCAGATCGCGGCCGCGATGCCGGCGGCCAGGAACGAGCGTCCGCGGGTGGTGAGTCCGGCGAGCGCGGTGCGCAGCCCGCCCTTGTCCTCCTCGGCGTCGCCCGTCCCCCCGGACGCCATCACAGCCTCCGGGGCGGTTGCTGGCCGTACGCGGGCGCGCCGCGGCCCATCGTGAAGCCCGACCCCGACTGCTGCTGGGGCGCCGCGGGAACGGGGGTGTGCTGCAGGATCTCCTGGACGACCTGCTCGGCCGTACGACGGTTCAACTGCGCCTGGGCGGTGGGGAGCAGACGGTGGGCCAGGACCGCCACGGCGAGCGCCTGGACGTCGTCCGGCAGCGCGTACTCCCGGCCGCTGAGCGCCGCGGAGGCCTTCGCCGCGCGCAGCAGATGCAGCGTGGCACGCGGCGAGGCGCCGAGTCTGAGGTCGGGGTGGGTGCGCGTGGCGGCGACCAGATCCACCGCGTACCGCCGGACCGCCTCCGCGACGTGGACCGTGCGGACCGCGTCGATCAGCTTCACGATCTCGTGCGCGTGCGCCACCGGCTGGAGGTCGTCCAGCGGGGACATCCCGCCGTGCACGTCCAGCATCTGCAGCTCGGCCTCCGCGCTGGGGTAGCCGATGGAGACGCGGGCCATGAAGCGGTCGCGCTGGGCCTCCGGCAGCGGGTAGGTGCCCTCCATCTCGACCGGGTTCTGTGTGGCCACCACCATGAAGGGACTGGGCAGTTCGTAGGTCTGCCCGTCGATGGTGACCTGGCGCTCCTCCATCGACTCCAGGAGCGCGGACTGCGTCTTGGGAGAGGCGCGGTTGATCTCGTCGCCGATCACGATCTGCGCGAAGATCGCACCCGGCTTGAACTCGAAGTCCCGGCGCTGCTGGTCCCAGATGGACACACCCGTGATGTCCGAGGGCAGCAGGTCGGGCGTGAACTGGATACGCCGCACCGAGCAGTCGATGGACCGCGCCAGTGCCTTGGCGAGCATGGTCTTGCCGACGCCTGGGACATCCTCGATCAGAAGATGTCCCTCGGCGAGCAGCACGGTCAGCGAAAGCCGTACGACCTCAGGCTTGCCTTCGATCACTCCTTCCACCGAACTGCGGACACGCTCCACAGTGGCGGTCAGATCTGTAAGGCTCGCTCGATCGTCATAGGTCGTCACCCGGCCCTCCTCGGCCCGTTCTCGGGCCGACGCCCTGTGCGGACCGGCCCACCCCGAAACACGGACACCACGCGAGAGTGGTTCCGCGTGACGCCACAACCGCATTCTTGTTGCCGTTACCGGTTCGTGTCACTCGCCTGTGGATAACTGGCTGCGATATGTCAGGTCTTGCGACCCTTTGGGCGCCGGCGGGTCGGGGTTCTTTCGTGAAGTGAGGGTCCCACGAGGGCCCCAGGAAGTCTTACGAGGGGCCCGGTGGGAGCGTTCAGGCGGGGTCGATCTCGCGCAGCAGACCCGTCGTCACGTCGAAGACGAAGCCGCGCACGTCGTCCGCGTGGAGGAGGAACGGCGAGGTGCGCACGCGCTGCATCGACTGCCGTACGTCCTGTTCGACGTCCCGGAAGGCTTCGACCGCCCAGGCGGGGCGCTGGCCGACCTCCATCTCCAGGTCGTGCCGGAAGTCCTCGGTGAGGGACTCCAGGCCGCAGCCGGTGTGGTGGATGAGAACGACGCTGCGGGTGCCGAGCGCCCGCTGGCTGATGGTGAGGGAACGGATCACGTCGTCGGTGACGACGCCGCCCGCGTTGCGGATGGTGTGGCAGTCGCCCAGTTCCAGGCCGAGGGCGGCGTGCAGGTCGAGCCTGGCGTCCATGCACGCGACCACCGCGACGTGCAGCACGGGGCGGGCGTCCATCCCGGGATCGGTGAACGCGCCCGCGTACCGCTGGTTCGCCTCGACGAGGCGGTCGGTCACGCTGCCGCCCGTGGTTATGGCGTCTTCGGGCTCTGTGGGTACGGATGCAGAAGTCGTCATAGCTATGACGGTACTGGTCACATATGAAGTAGTCCTGCTGTGAGAGGGGACAAAGAACGTCATCGTGTCTTGTTGTGAGGTAACCCACATGGGCACTCAGACATCGCCCGGATAGGTGATTTTTGCCGATTCGTAGCTTCGATCGGGGGTTCGTGGAGGAGTGGTCCGCGACGCGCAGGCCAGTTGATTGACCGCGAGACACCGTGGACTAAAGTGACGCGAAGCGGGAGGCGAGACTCTCCCTGCTGGACTGCTTTCCCCTGGAGACCCGGCGATTTTCCGGCGTCTCCTCCCACGTGCTCGGCGCGTACGTACGGCTCGGCCTCCTCCCGCTCCCGGTCGGCTGACGCCACTCACCCGGCGCCGGCAGGCCTCCCCTTCTCGAGCGGGTGGGGACCCGGCGGTGCGTACGGCCGCGCCGGACCTGAGAGGGCCCCTTGAGTCAGAGTCGACATGTCCCGGTGATGCTCCAGCGGTGCCTGGACATGTTGGCCCCGGCCCTCACCGAGCCGGGCGCCGTGGTCGTCGACTGCACCCTGGGACTCGGCGGCCACAGCGAGGCGCTGCTGACCCGGTTCCCCGAGGCCCGTCTCGTCGCCCTCGACCGCGACAAGGAGGCGCTGCGCCTCTCCGGGGAGCGGCTCGCCCCCTTCGGCGACCGTGCGACCCTCGTGCACGCGGTTTACGACGAACTGCCCGAGGTGCTCGACCGCCTCGACATCCCGCATGTCCAGGGCGTCCTGTTCGACCTGGGTGTCTCCTCCATGCAACTCGACGAGGCCGACCGCGGCTTCGCCTACGCCCAGGACGCCCCGCTCGACATGCGGATGGACCAGACGACCGGCATCAGCGCGGCCGAGGTGCTCAACACCTACCCGCCGGGCGAACTGGTGCGGATCCTGCGCGCGTACGGCGAGGAGAAGCAGGCCAAGCGGATCGTCTCCGCCATCGTGCGCGAACGCGAGAAGGAACCCTTCAGCAACAGCGCACGGCTCGTCGAGCTGATCCGCGACTCCCTGCCGCAGGCTGCCAAGCGCACCGGCGGCAACCCCGCCAAGCGCACCTTCCAGGCGCTGCGCATCGAGGTCAACGGGGAGCTCAGCGTTCTGGAGCGGGCGATTCCCGCGGCCGTGAAGGCGCTCGCCGTCCGCGGCCGGATCGCCGTCCTGTCGTACCACTCGTTGGAGGACCGGCTGGTCAAGCAGGTGTTCGCGGCGGGTGCCGCCACCACCGCGCCGCCCGGTCTGCCGGTCGTGCCCGAGCGCTACCAGCCCCGGCTCAAGCTGCTCACCCGCGGTGCCGAACTTCCCACCGAGGAAGAGGTCGCCGAGAACCGGCGAGCGGCTCCCGCACGGCTGCGCGGCGCCCAGCGCATCCGGGAGGACGCCGAGTGAGGCGCCAGGAGGGGGAGATCGAGTGAGCAGGAAACCCGAACTCAGAGGGCGGGCCGCCCGGCTCGCCCGGCTTCTCCCCGCCGGCGGGGCCCGAGCCGCCCGCACCCCCTTCGTCCTGCTCGTCGTGCTCCTCCTCGGCGGCGGCCTGATCGGCCTCCTCGTGCTGAACTCCGCGCTGAGCGAGGGCTCGTTCCGCCTCGACGACCTCCAGCGGGACACCAAGAGCCTCACCGACGAGGAGCAGGCGCTGCAGCGGGACGTGGACACCTACTCCGCGCCCGACGCCCTCCAGCGCCGCGCCCGCGAGCTGGGCATGGTGCCCGGCGGCGACCCGGCCTTCCTCAACCCGGACGGCAGCGTCAAGGGCGTCCCCGGAACGGCCGCCCAGCAGTCCTCCGCACGCAACCCGGTGGTGCGCCCGCCGGAAGTCCTCGCTCTCACGCAGACCGCGACTCCGCGGACCGCGACTCCGCGGACAGCGAGTCCGCGGACCGCGAGCCCGGCTCCGGCCACCAGCGCCCCGGCGGCCGCCGTCCCCGCCGTCCCCTCCGTCGGCGCCGCCACCCCGCAGACCGTGCCCCCGCGGTCCCTGTCCCCGCAGACCGTGCTTCCGCGGATCCCGACCCCGCAGCCCCCCGCCCCCACCCCGTCCGCGCAGCCCTCCTCGACCCCCGGCAGGTGACGGAAGTGTCCGACAGGGAACCGCCGCGTCGCCGTGTGCCAGGCCCCGCCAGGCCCGTACGCCCCGGCGGCCAGCGGCGTCCGGGCCCCGGCGCCCGTCCCGCACGCCGCCCGGGCGCGCCCCGGCCCGGCGCTCCGCAGGTCCTGCGGCTGGGCAGCCCCCGGCCCCGGTTGCGCATGGTCAGCCTCGCCCTGACGCTGGTGATGATCGCCTTCGTGGTGCGTCTGCTCCAGGTGCAGGCCGTGGACGCCAACGCGTACGTCTCGAAGGCCGAGCAGAACCGGTATGTCGGCCGCACCCTGGCCGCCACCCGCGGCGGGATCACGGACCGCAACGGCGTGGAGCTCGCGACGAGCGTGGACGCGTACGACATCACGGCCGACCCCACGATGTTCACGCGGGAAGCGACGAAGGTGACGGACGCACCCGAGCAGGCCGCGGCGCTGCTCGGACCGATCCTCGGCCAGGACATGGACACCGTCGCCAAGAAGCTCCGCACGAAGAACACCCGCTACACCCTGCTCGCGCACCGCCAGACCCCCCAGGTCTGGAAGCAGATCAAGGACCTGAGGACCACGCTCGCGGTCAAGGCGGAGACCGACAAGAGCACCGTCAACTTCCTCGCGGGCGTCCTCGCGGTCCCGGCGAGCAAGCGGGTGTATCCGAACGGCGATCTCGCCGCCGGGATACTGGGCTGGGTCAACGCCGACGGCAAGGGCGGCGGCGGAGTCGAGCAGGTGCTGAACAAGGAACTCGCCGGCAAGGACGGCAAGATCCGCTACGCCCAGTCCGGCGGCCGTCAGGTGCCGACCGTCGGGTCGACGGAGACACCCGCCGTGGCGGGCTCCGACGTGGAGCTGACCATCAACCGCGACATCCAGTGGGCCGCGCAGAACGCCATCACCGAGCAGGTGAAGGCGTCCAAGGCGGACCGCGGGTACGTGGTCGTGCAGGACGCCCGCAGCGGCGAGATCCTGGCCATGGCGAACTCGCCGGGCTTCGACCCCAACGACCTCACCCAGGCCAACGCGGCGGCCCTGGGCAACGCGGCCCTCCAGGACGCGTACGAGCCCGGCTCCACCGCCAAGGTCATGTCGATGGCCGCCGTACTGGAGGAGAACGTCGCCACCCCCGCGACGCACGTGGTCGTGCCCAACCGGCTGCACCGCGGTGACCGCCTCTTCCAGGACGACGTCGACCACGCGACCTGGAACCTGACGCTCAACGGCGTGCTCGCCAAGTCCAGCAACATCGGCACCATCCTGGCCACCGGCCAACTTGGCAAGACGCAGGAGGAGGCGAACCAGGTCCTCTACTCGTATCTGCGCAAGTT
The DNA here is from genome assembly GCF_036227505.1 of Streptomyces sp. NBC_01450. Lineage (NCBI taxonomy): Bacteria > Bacillati > Actinomycetota > Actinomycetes > Kitasatosporales > Streptomycetaceae > Streptomyces > Streptomyces sp. NBC_01450. The sequence continues at coordinate 8,076,026 of NZ_CP109480.1, forward strand.
CGGCATCGGCAGCTACACCGGGCTCGGGTTCCCCGGCGAGACGAAGGGCATCCTCGCGCCCGCCGACAAGTGGTCGACCTCCCAGCAGTACACGATTCCTTTCGGCCAGGGCATGTCGATCAACGCGATGCAGGCGGCCTCCGTCTACTCGACGATCGCCAACGGCGGTGTACGCGTCGAGCCGACGCTGGTGCGCGGCACGAAGGGGCCCGACGGCCGGTTCGCTCCGGCCGCCCAGCCCAAGAAGACGCGGGTCGTGAGCGAGAAGACGGCGAAGACGCTCGCCCAGATGCTGGAGTCCGTAGTGGACGACGAGCAGGGCACCGGCGCCAAGGCGCGTATCCCCGGCTACCGGGTCGCGGGCAAGACGGGTACGGCCAACCGCGTGGATCCGGCCACCGGCAAATACCACGGCTACACCTCGTCGTTCGCCGGATTCGCCCCCGCCGACAAGCCCCGGATCACCGTCTACTGCGCGATCCAGAACGCCACCAAGGGCAGCTACTTCGGTGGCCAGATCTGCGGACCCATCTACAAGCAGGTCATGGAGTTCGCGCTCAAGACCCTCCAGATCCCACCCACCGGGGCGGGGGCCGCCAATCTGCCCGTGACCTTCACGCCGTGATCCATTCCGGCCTTATCCCCTGATCAGGCCTTGATCAGGTCCGGCTCAGCCCCGGACAAGACCGCACGTACGACGGAACCAGGAACCAGCTCGTGACAACGATCACCCCGGATTCCGGGAACCACGGCCCGCCGGGCCCCTCGCTTCGCTCCGGCGGGGGTGAGCCCGGTACGCTCACCGCCGTGCCACACGCTGATCAGTCCCAAACCACCCAGAAGGGCGTTCCTGTGACATATCCGGGGCCGCCGCGACCGGTCCAGAACTCCGCCACACCCCTCGCGGAGCTCGCCGATCAGCTGGGTGTCACCGCCCCGGCGTCGAGCGCGGAGGTCACGGGCATCACCCATGACTCCCGCGCGGTGCGCCCCGGAGACCTCTACGCCGCGCTGCCCGGCGCCCGCATGCACGGCGCCGACTTCGTGACGCAGGCGGCCGGTCTCGGCGCGGTCGCCGTGCTGACCGACCCGACCGGCGCCGACCGCGCCGCCGCCACCGGGCTGCCGGTCCTCGTCGTCGACGACCCGCGCGGCCGGATGGGAGAGCTCGCGGCCACCATCTACGGCCACCCCGGGCGCGACCTGCTCCAGATCGGCATCACCGGTACCTCCGGCAAGACCACCACGGCCTATCTCGTCGAGGGCGGGCTGAAGACGCTCCGCTCCACCGGCCTGATCGGCACGGTGGAGATGCGCATCGGCGAGGAGCGCATCAAGTCGGAGCGCACCACCCCCGAAGCAACCGATCTCCAGGCGCTGTTCGCGGTCATGCGCGAGCGCGGCGTCGACGCGGTCGCCATGGAGGTCTCCAGCCACGCGCTGGTCCTCGGGCGGGTCGACGGCTGTGTCTTCGACATCGCCGTCTTCAACAACCTCAGCCCGGAACACATGGAGTTCCACTCCGACATGGAGGACTACTTCCGGGCCAAGGCGCAGCTGTTCACACCGCAACGCAGCAAACTCGGCGTCGTCAACCTCGACGACGAGTACGGGCGCAGGCTCGTCGAGGAGGCCACCGTCCCCGTCGTCACCTTCTCCGCCGAAGGGCACCCGGACGCCGACTGGCGCGCCGAGGAGGTCGAGGTCGGCCCGATGGACTCGGCGTTCGTCGCGGTCGGCCCCAAGGGCGAGCGGATCACCGCCAGGTCGCCGCTCGCGGGCCCCTTCAACGTGGCGAACACCCTCGCCGCGATCGTCGCCCTCGCCGCCGCCGGGATCGACCCGCAGACCGCCGCGGACGGCATCGCCGCCGTCCCGGGCGTGCCGGGCCGCCTGGAGCGCGTGGACGCGGGCCAGCCCTACCTCGCGGTCGTCGACTACGCCCACAAGACGGACGCCGTCGAATCGGTCCTGCGCGCGCTGCGCAAGGTCACCGAAGGCAAGCTGCACGTCGTGCTCGGCTGCGGCGGCGACCGTGACAGGACCAAGCGGATGCCGATGGGCGCCGCCGCGGCACGGCTCGCCGACACCGCCGTACTGACATCGGACAACCCCCGCTCGGAGGACCCCCTCGCGATCCTCGCGACGATGCTCGCGGGCGCCGCGGAGGTGCCGGCGCACGAGCGCGGCGAGGTCCAGGTCTTCGAGGACCGGGCCGCCGCCATCGCCGCCGCCGTCGCCCGGGCGCGGCCCGGCGACACCGTGCTGGTCGCGGGCAAGGGCCATGAGCAGGGCCAGGACATCGCCGGGGTGGTGCGTCCCTTCGACGACCGCCAGGTGCTCCGCGAAGCTATCCAGAAGACCCAGGGATGAACTTGTGATCGCCCTCTCTCTCGCCGAGATCGCAGCAGTCGTCGGCGGGCAGACGTACGACATACCGGATCCGGCGGTACAGGTCACCGGACCGGTCGTCAGAGACTCCCGTGAAGTGGAGCCAGGCAGCCTCTTCGTCGCCTTCGCCGGCGAGCACGTGGACGGCCACGACTTCGCCGAGGCCGTCGTCGCCGCGGGCGCCGTCGCCGTACTGGCCTCCCGGCCCGTCGGCGTGCCCGCGATCGTCGTCGCGGACGTGCAGGCGGCGCTGGGCGCCCTCGCGCGTCACGTCGTCGAACGGCTCGGCGCGACCCTCGTGGCCCTCACCGGCTCCGCGGGCAAGACCAGCACCAAGGACCTGATCGCCCAGGTCCTGCGGAGCAAGGCGCCGACCGTCTTCACGCCCGGCTCGTTCAACAACGAGATCGGACTGCCGCTGACCGCGCTGAGCGCCACCGAGGACACCAGGTTCCTCGTCCTGGAGATGGGCGCCCGCGGCATCGGCCACATCAGCTACCTCACGAACCTCACGCCACCGAGGATCGGCCTCGTCCTGAACGTCGGGACCGCCCACATCGGCGAGTTCGGCGGCCGCGAACAGATTGCACAGGCGAAGGGCGAGCTCGTCGAGAGCCTCCCGCCGGCGGAAGCGGGCGGCGTCGCCGTCCTCAACGCCGACGATCCCCTCGTACGCGCCATGGCGTCCCGGACGAAGGCGCGCGTGATCCTCTTCGGAGAGTCCGGCGAAGCGGACGTACGTGCCGAGAACGTCCGTCTCACGGACGCCGGACAGCCCGCATTCAGGCTTCACACACCCTCCGGGTGCAGCGATGTGACCATGCGCCTGTACGGTGAGCACCACGTGTCGAACGCGCTCGCCGCGGCCGCCGTCGCCCATGAGCTGGGCATGTCCGCAGACGAGATCGCCCTCGCGCTCTCCGAGGCGGGCACCCTCTCCCGCTGGCGGATGGAGGTCACCGAGCGCCCGGACGGCGTGACGGTCGTCAACGACGCCTACAACGCGAACCCCGAGTCCATGCGAGCCGCCCTGCGGGCGCTCGCGGCCATGGGTCAGGGACGTCGTACGTGGGCGGTGCTCGGTCAGATGGCCGAGCTCGGGGACGAGGCGCTCGCCGAGCACGACGCCGTCGGGCGGCTCGCCGTCCGACTCAACGTCAGCAAGCTCGTCGCGGTCGGGGGCAGGGAAGCTTCCTGGCTCCAACTGGGCGCATATAACGAGGGTTCGTGGGGTGAGGAGTCGGTGCACGTGTCCGACGCACAGGCGGCTGTCGACCTGTTGCGCAGCGAGTTGCGCCCGGGGGACGTCGTGCTCGTGAAGGCGTCCCGGTCGGTGGGGCTCGAACGGGTGGCGCAGGCGCTGCTCGACGGCGGTGCCGAGGGTGAGGTCGCGGCCCGATGATGAACCAGATCCTGTTCGCAGGAGTCATTGGTCTGTTCCTGACCCTGATCGGTACGCCGCTGCTGATCAAGCTGCTCGCCCGCAAGGGCTACGGGCAGTACATCCGCGACGACGGCCCGAAGGAGCACCACAGCAAGCGCGGTACGCCGACCATGGGTGGTATCGCCTTCATCCTGGCGACGATCATCGCGTACTTCCTGTCCAAGGTGATCACGGGCAAACCGCCGACCTTCTCGGGCCTGCTGGTGCTCGGCCTGATGGCCGGCATGGGCCTGGTCGGCTTCCTGGACGACTACATCAAGATCGTCAAGCGGCGTTCGCTCGGTCTGCGGGCCAAGGCGAAGATGGCCGGTCAGCTGATCGTCGGCATCTCCTTCGCGGTCCTCGCGCTGCAGTTCGCGGACAACCACGGCAACACCCCGGCCTCCACCAGGCTCTCCTTCGTGGAGGACTTCGGCTGGACCATCGGCCCGGTGCTCTTCGTGGTCTGGGCCCTGTTCATGATTCTCGCCATGTCCAACGGCGTGAACCTGACGGACGGCCTGGACGGTCTCGCCACCGGCGCCGCGACCATGGTCTTCGGCGCGTACACCTTCATCGGCGTCTGGCAGTTCCAGGAGTCCTGCGCCAACGCGCAGACCCTGACCAACCCGGCCGCCTGCTACGAGGTACGAGATCCACTCGACCTCGCGGTCGTCGCCTCCGCCCTGATGGGAGCCTGCTTCGGCTTCCTGTGGTGGAACACCTCGCCCGCCAAGATCTTCATGGGTGACACCGGCTCGCTGGCCCTCGGCGGCGCGCTCGCCGGCCTCGCGATCTGCTCCCGCACGGAGCTGCTGGTCGCGCTCCTCGGCGGCCTCTTCGTCCTGATCACCATGTCGGTCGTCATCCAGGTCGGCTCCTTCCGGCTCACCGGCAGGCGCGTCTTCCGCATGGCACCACTGCAGCACCACTTCGAACTAAAGGGGTGGTCCGAAGTCCTTGTCGTGGTCCGCTTCTGGATCATCCAGGGAATGTGCGTCATCGTGGGTCTGGGCCTCTTCTACGCAGGATGGGCAGCCAAGAAGTGACCAACTGGCAGGGCAAGCACGTCACCGTCGCCGGGCTCGGCGTCTCCGGCATCCCGGCGGCCAAGGTGCTGCACGGTCTCGGTGCCGTCGTCACGGTCGTCAACGACGGCGACGACGAGCGCTCCCGGGCGCAGGCCGCGGAGCTGGAGGCGCTCGGCATCACCGTGCGCCTCGGTGACGGCGCCACCCTGCCCGAGGGCACCGAACTCATCGTCACCGCGCCCGGCTGGAAGCCGGACAAGCCGCTGTTCGCCGCGGCCGCCGCGGCGGACGTCCCGGTCTGGGGCGACGTCGAACTGGCCTGGCGGCTCAGGGGCCCCGACGCGGCTCCCTGGCTGGCCGTCACCGGCACCAACGGCAAGACCACGACCGTGCAGATGCTCGCCTCCATCCTGGAGGCGGCCGGGCTGCGCACGGCCGCCGTCGGCAACATCGGGGTCTCGCTGCTCGACGCGGTCCTCGGCGAGGAGCGGTACGACGTCCTGGCGGTGGAGCTGTCGAGCTACCAGCTGCACTGGGCTCCGTCGCTGCGCGCGCACTCGGCCGCCGTCCTGAACCTGGCACCGGATCACCTCGACTGGCACGGCTCCATGGAGGCGTACGCCGCCGACAAGGGCCGTATCTACGAAGGCAATCGGGTCGCCTGCGTCTACAACCTCGCCGACAAGGCCACCGAGGACCTGGTGCGCGAGGCGGACGTCGAGGAGGGCTGCCGGGCGGTCGGCTTCACCCTCGGCACCCCCGGACCGTCTCAACTCGGCGTCGTGGAAGGCATCCTGGTCGACCGCGCCTTCGTCGAGAACCGGCAGAAGAACGCCCAGGAACTCGCCGAGGTCTCCGACGTCAACCCGCCCGCCCCGCACAACATCGCCAACGCCCTTGCGGCGGCGGCCCTGGCGCGCGCCTTCGGGGTGCCCGCCGCGGCCGTACGGGACGGGCTGCGGGCCTTCACACCGGACGCCCACCGCATCGCGCACGTCGCCGACGTGGACGGCGTCGCGTACATCGACGACTCCAAGGCGACCAACACGCATGCCGCGGAGGCCTCTTTGGCGGCCTACGAGTCCATCGTGTGGATCGCGGGCGGGCTCGCCAAGGGCGCGACCTTCGACGAGCTGGTCGCCAAGTCGGCGAAGCGACTTCGGGGCGTCGTGCTCATCGGCGCGGATCGGGCGCTGATCCGTGAAGCCCTTGTGCGACACGCGCCGGAAGTACCCGTCGTCGACCTCGACCGGACCGACACTGGGGCGATGCTCGCGGCGGTTCAGGAGGCGCGGAGGCTCGCCCGCGAGGGCGACACGGTGTTGCTGGCGCCGGCCTGCGCCTCCATGGACATGTTCGCCAACTACAACAAGCGCGGGGACGCGTTCGCGGAGGCGGTTCGCGAACTCGGCGCGAGCGCCTGACGGCGGGTCTCGGACGGTCCGGGCGCGCCCGGGACCTTTGGGAGGGACGCGTGACGCCATTGTGGGGACCCCCATCGCCCCCGGGGACGCCGTACCGGGGCATGGCGAACGGAGCCGGTGATGGCCAGTAGCCGTACTGGCCGTCCCCCCGTCCAGCGTGCCCCACGGCGCCCCGCCGGACGCCCCCGTCCCCCGCGCGACAACCCCCTGCGCCTGCTCTACACGCGCGCCCGCAAGGCCTGGGACCGGCCGCTCACCGCGTACTACCTGATCTTCGGCAGCAGCCTGTTGATCACCGTGCTGGGCCTGGTCATGGTCTACTCGGCCTCGATGATCACGGCGCTGCAGCTCTCGCTGCCGGGATCGTTCTTCTTCCGCAAACAGTTCCTCGCGGCCTCCATCGGCACCGTGCTGCTCCTGATCGCCATGCGGATGCCGGTGAAGCTGCACCGGGCGCTGGCGTATCCCATCCTGGCCGGCGCGGTCTTTCTGATGATCCTGGTGCAGGTCCCGGGGATAGGAATGGCGGTCAACGGCAACCAGAACTGGATCTCCCTCGGCGGCTCGTTCCAGATCCAGCCCAGCGAGTTCGGCAAGCTCGCGCTCGTGCTGTGGGGCGCCGACCTGCTCGCCCGCAAACAGGACAGGGGCATGCTGGCGCAGTGGAAGCACATGCTGGTGCCGCTCGTCCCGGGCACCTTCCTGCTGCTCGGACTGATCATGCTCGGCGGCGACATGGGCACGGCGATCATCCTCACCGCCATCCTCTTCGGGCTGCTGTGGCTGGCCGGAGCGCCCACGCGGCTGTTCGGGGGCGTGCTGGCGGTCGCCGTGACGATCGGTTTCATCCTGATCAAGACGAGCCCCAACCGGATGTCCCGGCTCGCCTGCATCGGCGCCACCGAACCCGGCCCGAACGACACCTGCTGGCAGGCGGTGCACGGAATCTACGCTCTCGCCTCCGGCGGACTGTTCGGTTCCGGCCTCGGTGCCAGTGTGGAAAAATGGGGCCAACTCCCGGAAGCGCACACCGACTTCATCTTCGCCATCACCGGGGAGGAACTCGGCCTCGCGGGGACGCTGTCGGTGCTCGCCCTCTTCGCGGCTCTAGGCTATGCGGGTATCCGCGTGGCCGGACGCACGGAGGACCCCTTCGTGAGGTATGCCGCGGGAGGCGTGACCACCTGGATCACGGCCCAGGCCGTGATCAACATCGGTGCGGTGCTCGGTCTGCTGCCGATCGCCGGTGTCCCGCTCCCGCTGTTCTCCTACGGAGGGTCCGCCCTGCTGCCGACCATGTTCGCCATCGGGTTGCTGATCGCCTTCGCGCGCGACGAGCCCGGTGCGCGGGCGGCGCTTGCGATGCGGCAACCCCGCTTTGGTAGAAAGCGTGCTGCGGTGAGAGGCTCCGCGGGGGCCGCGGGGCCTCGGAGATGGAACACGATGCGACGGCGTGCCTCGGCGGCGCGCTCGTCCGGAGAGCGGTGAATTTCGGTGCATGTCGTACTCGCCGGCGGGGGGACCGCCGGCCACATCGAGCCCGCGCTCGCCCTCGCGGACGCCCTGCGCAGGCAGGACCCGACCGTGGGGATCACGGCCCTGGGCACGGAACGCGGACTTGAGACCCGGCTCGTACCGGAGCGGGGCTACGAACTCGCGCTGATCCCCGCCGTCCCGCTGCCGCGCAAGCCCACACCCGAGCTGATCACCGTCCCTGGACGGCTGCGCGGCACGATCAAGGCGGCCGAGCAGGTCCTGGAGCGCACCAAGGCGGACGCGGTCGTCGGCTTCGGCGGCTATGTGGCGCTGCCCGCCTACCTCGCGGCCAAGCGGCTCGGCGTGCCCATCGTGATCCACGAGGCCAACGCCCGGCCGGGCCTCGCCAACAAGATCGGTTCCCGGTACGCGGCGCAGGTCGCCGTCTCGACCCCGGACAACAAGCTGCGCGGCGCCCGCTACATCGGCATCCCGCTGCGCCGCTCGATCGCCACCCTCGACCGGGCCGCCGTACGCCCCGAGGCGCGCGCCGCGTTCGGTCTCGACCCCTCGTTGCCGACCCTGCTGGTCTCCGGCGGCTCGCAGGGCGCACGGCGCCTCAACGAGGTCGTCCAGCAGGCGGCTCCCTACCTGCAGCAGGCCGGTATCCAGATCCTGCACGCGGTCGGCCCGAAGAACGAACTGCCGCAGGTCCACCAGATGCCGGGAATGCCCCCGTACATCCCGGTACCGTACGTGGACCGGATGGACCTCGCGTACGCCGCGGCCGACATGATGCTCTGCCGCGCGGGCGCGATGACCGTCGCCGAGCTCTCCGCCGTCGGGCTGCCCGCCGCCTACGTCCCGCTGCCCATCGGCAACGGTGAACAGCGGCTGAACGCCCAGCCGGTGGTCAAGGCCGGCGGCGGACTGCTGGTCGACGACGCGGAGCTGACCCCGCAGTGGGTGCAGCAGAACGTGCTGCCCGTGCTCGCCGACCCGCACCGGCTGTACGAGATGTCCCGCGCCGCCAGCGAGTTCGGCCGCCGGGACGCCGACGACCTGCTCGTCGGCATGGTGTACGAGGCGATCGCCTCTCGCCACCGCTAGGGGGTGTTTGAGAAGTCCAGTGCGGTGCCCGCGGTGTTCGGTGCGTGCCCTCGGCGTGCCGGACGAAGGTCCTCGTAGCGGAGCTACTAGGGTCTTTGGCCGGTGCGGCGAGGGTGCGTGCCGGGTGCCGCGGGTGCTGTGCGGGACTTCTAAAACACCCCCTAGGACCGCATGAGGGAAGGCAGGGAGCGTGGCCGGACCGACGACCGCCGAGCGCGGTGAACGGCAGAAGTTGGAGTCCGGCTCGCCCCGCCTCAGGCGGCTGCGCCGTCTTCGTATGCTCATCATCCTTTTGAGTGCGGTGGTGTTGGCGGGAGCCGCCACCATCTGGCTGCTCTACGGCTCGCCGTGGCTGCGGGTCGAGAAGGTGTCGGTCTCTGGGGTGCGGGTGCTGACCGACCAGCAAGTGCGGGACGTGGCCGACGTGTCGATCGGATCGCCGCTGATTTCCGTCGACACCGACGCCATTGAGGCGCGATTGCGCCGTAAATTGCCCCGAATTGACGCGGTTGATGTCGTCCGTTCCTGGCCGCACGGAATCGGGTTGAAAGTGACCGAACGTACCCCGGTCCTCATTCTCAAAAACACCGGAAACGGCGGCAAGTACGTCGAAGTGGACGCCAAGGGCGTGCGTTTCGCGACGGTTTCGGCTGCCCCGAAGGGGGTGCCCGCACTGGAATTGGCGGTGTCCAGGTCGGCCGTCCTGCGCCGCTTCCCCGTCGACCGGCTGGTGCGCGAGGCGGTGGGGGTGGCGGGGGACATTCCGGCCGCCGTCCGTCGCGACACCCGGGTCGTCAAGGTCCGCTCGTACGACTCGATCTCGCTGGAGTTGAGCGGTGGCCGCACCGTCGAGTGGGGGAGCGGCGAGAAGGGCCGCGCGAAGGCCAGGACGCTCACCGCTCTCATGAAAGCAGCTCCGGGGGCCCGGCACTTCGATGTGAGTGCCCCCATCGCACCCGCGTCATCGGGTAGTTGACGCACATCAGCGCAGGCCAGCACCCTGGTTGGGCAGCGCTACGGCTGATCACATAGGGTGAAAAGAAAAACGGGAGGTTCGGCGTGTTCGTTGAACGTGCGCCACTTGTCGACTTAGTGTCCTGTTCGGAAGAGTCCAAAGAACAGGCACACTGGTAACCCTAAACTTCAGCGTTAGGGTTCGGGTCGGCGTTCGGACCGTCCCATTCGGCATCAGTCGTCGGATCGCGAGCGTGCGAGGCGACGACACGTAACTCGAGGCGAGAGGCCTTCGACGTGGCAGCACCGCAGAACTACCTCGCAGTCATCAAAGTCATCGGTGTCGGCGGCGGTGGTGTCAATGCCATCAACCGGATGATCGAGGTCGGTCTCAAGGGCGTCGAGTTCATCGCCATCAACACGGACGCGCAAGCTCTGTTGATGAGCGACGCCGACGTCAAGCTCGACGTCGGCCGCGAACTCACGCGCGGACTCGGCGCCGGAGCCAACCCGGCCGTCGGCCGCAAGGCGGCCGAGGACCACCGCGAGGAGATCGAGGAGGTCCTCAAGGGGGCCGACATGGTCTTCGTGACGGCCGGTGAAGGCGGCGGCACCGGCACCGGCGGCGCGCCCGTCGTGGCCAACATCGCCCGCTCGCTCGGCGCCCTCACCATCGGCGTGGTCACCCGCCCCTTCACCTTCGAGGGACGGCGCCGCGCCAACCAGGCCGAGGACGGCATCGCGGAACTCCGCGAAGAGGTCGACACCCTCATCGTCATCCCCAACGACCGACTGCTGTCCATCTCGGACCGCCAGGTCTCGGTCCTCGACGCGTTCAAGTCGGCGGACCAGGTCCTGCTGTCGGGTGTTCAGGGCATCACCGACCTCATCACCACGCCCGGTCTGATCAACCTCGACTTCGCCGACGTCAAGTCCGTGATGTCCGAGGCGGGCTCCGCGCTCATGGGCATCGGCTCGGCCCGCGGCGACGACCGCGCGGTGGCGGCCGCCGAGATGGCGATCTCCTCGCCGCTCCTGGAAGCCTCCATCGACGGCGCACGCGGCGTCCTGCTCTCCATCTCCGGCGGCTCCGATCTCGGCCTGTTCGAGATCAACGAGGCCGCCCAGCTGGTCAGCGAGGCCGCGCACCCCGAGGCCAACATCATCTTCGGCGCGGTCATCGACGACGCGCTCGGTGACGAGGTGCGGGTCACCGTGATCGCCGCCGGCTTCGACGGCGGCCAGCCGCCGGCCAAGCGGGACAACATCCTCGGCTCCACCTCGGCCAAGCAGCGCGAGGAGCCCGTGCCGGTGCGGGCCGCCGAGAGCCGTCCGTCCTTCGGCTCGCTCGGCAGCGTCACGCCGAAGGAGGCCCCGGAGCCCGTCCCGGAGCCGGTCAACGAGGTCCAGGTCGCTCCGCCGGTCCCGCCGTCCCGCGCCTACTCGGACAGCGCGGCCGAGGAACTGGACGTGCCGGACTTCCTGAAGTGATAGGACATCGCTCCGAAACGAGCACCGTGAGCGGCGCGCACTTCGCCTTCACCGACCGGTGGGGCGGGGTGAGCGCCGTTCCGTACGAGGAGCTCAACCTCGGCGGAGCGGTCGGCGACGACCCCGAGGCCGTACGGACCAATCGTGAACTGGCGGCCAAGTCGCTCGGACTGGACCCGGCCCTGATCGTCTGGATGAACCAGGTGCACGGGCCGGACGTGGCGGTGGTCGACGGACCGTGGCTCTCCTCGGAGATCCCGTCCGTCGACGCGATCGTCACCACGCGACGCGGGCTCGCCCTCGCCGTCCTCACCGCCGACTGCACGCCGGTGCTGCTGGCCGACCCGGTCGCCGGGATCGTGGCCGCCGCCCACGCGGGACGGCCCGGCATGGTCGCCGGGGTCGTCCCCGCCGCCGTACGGGCCATGATCGAACTCGGCGCCGAACCCGAGCGGATCGTCGCCCGCACCGGACCCGCTGTCTGCGGCCGCTGCTACGAAGTGCCGGACGAGATGCGCGCCGAAGTCGCCGCCGTCGAGCCGGCGGCGTATGCCGAGACCAGTTGGAGCACGCCCGCGGTCGATGTGACCGCCGGAGTGCACGCGCAGCTGGAACGACTCGGGGTGTGCGACCGGGCGCAGTCGCCGGTGTGCACGCTGGAGTCGGACGACCACTTCTCGTACCGACGGGACCGCACGACCGGGCGGCTCGCAGGCTATGTCTGGCTGGACTGATGGGGCATGACGGACCGTAAGGCTCAACTCGCCGGAAATCTGGCGAAAGTGGAAGAGCGCATCGCGGCGGCGTGTGTGGCCGCCGGGCGCAAGCGCGAAGAGGTGACCCTGATCGTGGTCACCAAGACCTACCCCGCGGGTGACGTGCGGCTGCTGTCGGAGCTCGGTGTGCGCCACGTTGCCGAGAACCGGGACCAGGATGCCGCGCCCAAGGCCGCGGCTTGCTCGGATCTGCCCCTCTCGTGGCATTTTGTCGGTCAGTTGCAGACCAACAAGGTGCGTTCTGTGGTCGGTTATGCGGATGTGGTGCAGTCCGTGGACCGTGCCCGGCTTGTCGCGGCCCTGTCGAAGGAAGCGGTGCGGGTGGAGCGCGAGGTGGGCTGCCTGATCCAGGTCGCCCTGGACGCGGAGGAGAGCGGCCGGGGCGAGCGGGGAGGTGTCGGAGTCGGCGGAATCGAAGAGTTGGCCGACCTCGTCGCCGAGGCGCCCGGGCTCCGGCTCGACGGGTTGATGACCGTCGCACCGCTCACCGGGGTGTACTCCGGACGCCAACAAGCGGCGTTTGAGCGGCTGATGGATTTGTCGACTGCTATGCGCCGCACGCATCCGGCTGCGAACATGGTGTCTGCAGGGATGAGTGCGGACCTCGAGGAGGCCGTGGCGGCCGGAGCGACACATGTACGCGTCGGTACGGCGGTACTCGGAGTCCGACCCGGGCTCGGGTAACGTCGCCAAGAAGTCGGACCACAGCAGAAAATATGGTCATTACCGCCAATAGCGGGCATAACGACCTCGTGGATCGCGGGCACTTGGCAATTCGTCAGCCGATCCACCACAGAGCGGAGGACTCAGAGCATGGCCGGCGCGATGCGCAAGATGGCGGTCTACCTCGGCCTCGTGGAGGACGATGGGTACGACGGCAGGGGATTCGACCCCGATGACGAGTTCGAGCCCGAGCTCGACCCGGAGCCCGAGCGTGACCGGCGGCGGCACGAGCCGCCCCATCAGTCACATCAGGCGCATCAGTCCCTAAGGGACGAATCGGTACGAGTGGTGCAACCTCCGGCGCCTCGCGATCCGGTGCCTCATTCCGCTTCACTCTCCGCGGAATCCGGCCGTCCGGCGCGCATCGCGCCCGTGGCATCCATCACACAAGAACGCGCAAGCCTGGAGAAGAACGCACCGGTGATCATGCCCAAGGTCGTGTCGGAACGAGAGCCGTACCGGATCACCACACTTCACCCGCGGACCTACAACGAGGCCCGTACCATCGGGGAACACTTCCGTGAGGGCACCCCGGTGATCATGAATCTGACTGAGATGGATGACACAGACGCGAAGCGACTTGTCGACTTTGCGGCCGGTTTGGTGTTTGGTCTCCACGGCAGCATCGAGCGGGTGACGCAGAAGGTGTTCCTGTTGTCGCCTGCTAACGTCGATGTCACGGCGGAGGACAAGGCCCGCATCGCAGAGGGCGGGTTCTTCAACCAGAGCTGAGACGCAGGACCGGGAACAACGCACGGAAACAGGGGAGAGGGAAGCACGGATCATGAGCGTGGTCGGGCAGGTTCTCTACATCGCGCTGATGTGTTTCCTCATCGTGCTGATTTTCCGGTTGGTCATGGACTACGTCTTCCAGTTCGCCCGCTCATGGCAACCCGGCAAGGCGATGGTGGTCGTTCTTGAGGCCACCTACACTGTCACCGATCCACCGCTCAAGCTTCTGCGGCGGTTCATTCCGCCGCTGCGTCTCGGGGGCGTGGCGCTAGACCTGTCCTTCTTCGTTCTGATGATCATCGTCTACATCCTGATCTCCGTCGTGAGCCGGCTGTGAACGATACGGTCTTGCCGAATGCCGACGACTACGTTGAGGTGAAGAGATGCCGTTGACCCCCGAGGACGTGCGGAACAAGCAGTTCACGACCGTCCGCCTCCGAGAAGGCTATGACGAGGACGAGGTCGATGCCTTCCTCGACGAGGTCGAAGCCGAACTGACTCGCCTGCTCCGCGAGAACGAGGACCTGCGCGCCAAACTGGCGGCGGCCACGCGCGCGGCTGCGCAGAACCAGCAGCAGGGCATGCGTAAGCCGCCCGAGCAGCAGGACCAGCAGCAGGGCCCGCCGCAGGGCATGCGAGGTCCCGGCGCTCCCGTACCCGCCGGCATATCGGGCCCGCCGCAGCAGCAGATGGGTGGCCCCATGGGTGGTCCGCCCCAGCTGCCGAGCGGTGCGCCGCAGCTGCCCGCGGGCCCCAGTGCCCAGGGCGGCCAGCAGGGCCAGGGCCCCATGGGTCAGGGTCCGATGGGCCAGGGCCCGATGGGTCAGGGTCCGATGGGCCAGGGCCCCATGGGTCAGGGCCCGATGGGTCAGGGTCCGATGGGCCAGGGTCCCGGCCAGCAGATGCAGCAGCAGATGCCGGGCCAGATGCAGCCCCAGATGCAGCAGCAGATGGGTGGCCCGATGGGCGGACCCATGGGTGGCCCCATGGGCGGTCACGGCCCGCAGATGCCGCAGCAGGGCCCCGGTGGCGACAGCGCCGCGCGTGTCCTCTCGCTGGCTCAGCAGACCGCCGACCAGGCGATCGCGGAGGCCCGTTCCGAGGCCAACAAGATCGTCGGCGAGGCCCGCAGCCGCGCCGAGGGTCTCGAGCGTGACGCCCGCGCCAAGGCGGACGCGCTGGAGCGGGACGCGCAGGAGAAGCACCGTGTCGCGATGGGCTCCCTGGAGTCCGCCCGCGCCACGCTGGAGCGCAAGGTCGAGGACCTGCGTGGCTTCGAGCGCGAGTACCGCACTCGTCTGAAGTCCTATCTGGAGTCGCAGCTGCGCCAGCTGGAGACGCAGGCGGACGACTCGCTCGCCCCGCCGCGCGCTCCGGCCACGGCCTCGCTGCCCTCGCCCTCCGCGCCCTCGATGGCTCCGGCCGGCGCGAGTGCGCCGTCGTACGGCGGTCAGGGCATGGGCGGCGCCCCGGCACCGGCCGCGCCCTCCTACGGTGGGCAGCAGCAGATGTCGCCGGCGATGACCCAGCCGATGGCTCCGGTACGGCCCCAGGGGCCGTCGCCGATGCAGCAGGCGCCCTCGCCGATGCGTGGGTTCCTCATCGACGAGGACGACAACTGACGGCCTGAGGACGCCGTAGGCGTCGGCAGCGTTCAGGGCGGAGCCCCGGATCTCTTCCGGGGCTCCGCCCTTTTGCTGTGCTGTTTCGGGCGGGCGTGCGGTTTCCTTGGGGCATCTGTACGGGGTACGCAACGCCGAAGGCCGGGGCCCACCAAGATCTTTGGGATCTTTGGTGGGCCCCGGCCGGGTTGTTCCTCGGCTGCGGGTGGGTGGGGGCTGGGCGCGCCCACGCGGCGGAGCCGCACAACGGCGCAGCCCCGCGCCCCTTGGGCCGGGGCTGCGCCCCGGCCCCCCGGCCGCCCTGATTCGTCTGGCTGACGGCCGGCGGGGGCGTGGAAACGGCCCCGCCGCCCGGGGCTACGCCTTGCGGAGCCGGAACGTGAGGGACAGGCCCTCGTCGGTGAACGGGGCGCCGTAGGTGTCGTCGGCCTCGCCCTGGGCGAAGTCCGTGGCGAGGACCTCGTCGGCGATCAGCTCGGTGTGCTCGCTCAGCGCGGCGATGACCGCAGGATCCGTGGACGTCCAGCGCAGCGCGATCCGGTCGGCCACGTCGAGGCCGCTGTTCTTGCGAGCCTCCTGGATCAGCCGGATCGCGTCACGGGCGAGGCCCGCCTGCCGCAGCTCCTCGGTGATCTCCAGGTCCAGGGCGACCGTGGCACCCGAGTCGGACGCCACCGACCACCCCTCGCGCGGGGTCTCCGTGATGATGACCTCGTCCGCGGCCAGCGTCACCGTCTCGCCGTCGACCTCGACCGACGCCGTGCCCTCGCGCAGGGCGAGGGAGAGAGCCGCCGCGTCGGTCTCGGCGATCGCCTTGGCGACCGCCTGGACACCCTTGCCGAAGCGCTTGCCCAGCGCGCGGAAGTTCGCCTTGGCCGTGGTGTCGACCAACGAGCCGCCCACCTCGGAGAGCGAGGCGAGGGATGTGACATTCAGCTCTTCGGTGATCTGCGCGTGCAGCTCACCGTCGAGGGACTCGAAGCCGATCGCCCCGACCAGCGCGCGCGACAGCGGCTGGCGCGTCTTGACGCCCGACTCCGCGCGCGTGGCGCGGCCCAGCTCCACGAGACGGCGGACGAGGACCATCTGCCGGGACAGCTCCGGGTCGATGGCGGACAGGTCCGCCTCCGGCCACGAGGACAGGTGTACGGACTCGGGGGCGCCCGGCGTCACGGGGACGATCAGGTCCTGCCAGACCCGCTCGGTGATGAACGGGGTCAACGGGGCCATCAGCCGCGTGATGGTCTCCACGACCTCGTGCAGGGTGCGCAGCGCGGCCTTGTCGCCCTGCCAGAAGCGGCGGCGCGAGCGGCGCACGTACCAGTTCGAGAGGTCGTCGACGAACGCGGAGAGGAGCTTTCCGGCGCGCTGGGTGTCGTAGGCCTCCAGCGCCTGGGTGACCTGGTCGGTGAGCGCGTGCAGCTCGGAGAGCAGCCAGCGGTCGAGGACCGGGCGGTCGGCCGGGGCCGGGTCGGCCTCGGAGGGGGCCCAGTCGGAGGTGCGGGCGTAGAGGGCCTGGAAGGCGACGGTGTTCCAGTAGGTGAGGAGCGTCTTGCGCACCACCTCCTGGATGGTGCCGTGGCCGACGCGGCGAGCCGCCCAGGGGGAGCCGCCGGCCGCCATGAACCAGCGCACCGCGTCCGCGCCGTGCTGGTCCATCAGCGGGATCGGCTGCAGGATGTTGCCCAGGTGCTTGGACATCTTGCGGCCGTCCTCGGCGAGGATGTGGCCCAGGCACACGACGTTCTCGTACGACGACTTGTCGAAGACGAGCGTGCCGACCGCCATGAGGGTGTAGAACCAGCCGCGGGTCTGGTCGATGGCCTCGGAGATGAACTGCGCCGGGTAGCGGCTCTCGAAGAGCTCCTTGTTCTTGTACGGGTAGCCCCACTGCGCGAACGGCATCGAACCCGAGTCGTACCAGGCGTCGATGACCTCCGGCACGCGCGTCGCCGTCAGCCCGCAGCCGTCCTGCGGGCACGCGAAGGTGACTTCGTCGATGAACGGGCGGTGCGGGTCCAGGTTCGACTGGTCGGTGCCGGTCAGCTCGGTGAGCTCGGCGCGGGAGCCGACGCAGGTGAGGTGGCCCTCCGCGCAGGTCCACAGCGGGAGCGGGGTGCCCCAGTAACGGCTGCGGGACAGCGCCCAGTCGACGTTGTTGTTCAGCCAGTCGCCGAAGCGGCCGTGCTTGACCGAGTCCGGGAACCAGTTGGTCTTCTCGTTCTCCTGGAGGAGGCGGTCCTTGATGGCCGTGGTGCGGATGTACCAGGACGGCTGCGCGTAGTAGAGGAGCGCGGTGTGGCAGCGCCAGCAGTGCGGGTAGCTGTGCTCGTACGGGATGTGCTTGAAGAGCAGACCCCGGTCCTGGAGGTCCTCGGTGAGCTTTTCGTCCGCCTTCTTGAAGAAGACACCGCCCACGAGGGGGACGTCCTCCTCGAAGGTCCCGTTCGTGCGGACGGGGTTCACCACCGGCAGGCCGTACTCGCGGCAGACCTTGAGGTCGTCCTCACCGAAGGCGGGGGACTGGTGGACCAGACCCGTGCCGTCCTCGGTCGTCACGTACTCCGCGTTCACCACGTAGTGGGCTTCCGCGTCCGCCGGGAACTCCACCAGTTCGAACGGACGTTGATACGTCCAGCGCTCCATTTCGGCGCCGGTGAAGGTCTCGCCGGTGGTCTCCCAGCCCTCGCCGAGGGCCTTCTCGACGAGCGGCTCGGCGACGACGAGCTTCTCCTCGCCGTTGGTCGCGACGACGTAGGTGACCTCGGGGTGCGCGGCGACGGCGGTGTTGGACACCAGCGTCCACGGGGTCGTCGTCCACACCAGGAGCGCGGCCTGGCCGGCCAGCGGACCGGAGGTGAGCGGGAAACGGACGTACACGGAGGGGTCGACGATCGTCTCGTAGCCCTGCGCCAGCTCGTGGTCCGACAGGCCCGTCTCGTCTTGCGGGCACCATGGGGCGACGCGGTAGTCCTGGACCAGCAGCCCCTTGTTGAAGATCTCCTTGAGCGACCACCACACGGACTCCACGTACTCGGGGTCCATGGTGCGGTACGCGTCGTCCAGATCGACCCAGTAGCCCATGCGGTTCGTGAGCTCGGTGAAGGCGTCGGTGTGACGGGTCACGGACTCGCGGCACTTGGCGTTGAACTCCGCGATGCCGTACGCCTCGATGTCCTGCTTGCCGGTGAAGCCGAGCTCCTTCTCCACCGCGAGCTCGACCGGGAGGCCGTGGCAGTCCCAGCCGGCCTTGCGGGCCACGTGATAGCCGCGCATGGTGCGAAAGCGCGGGAAGACGTCCTTGAAGACGCGCGCCTCGATGTGGTGGGCGCCCGGCATGCCGTTCGCGGTGGGCGGGCCCTCGTAGAACACCCACTCCGGTTGGCCCTCGGACTGCTCAAGGCTCTTGGCGAAGACCTTCTGCTCGCGCCAGAAATCGAGCACGGCGTGCTCGAGGGCGGGCAGGTCGACCTGGGCGGGCACCTGGCGGTACGTCGGCGTTGTCATCAGCGAGCTTCCTCCGGCGGACTTTCTGCCTTCCGTCCGGAGGGACGAGAGCCTGAGCAGCCATCTCCTGGATGCTGCGGACGCCGTGCGCGGCGCGCTCCCGCGGTACCACCCTCCTTGGCTCCCCGGTGCGTGCTGTGTGCACCAGTGAGCCCCCTCATTGGGGTCGCGATGCCGGTTCTACCGGCCGCTGCTCGCTCGCTGCGGCTTTCTTCCGGCGGCTCCGGGGTGATCTTCGCGTCGCGCTCGCCCCCGGGCTTCCACCGTCCCCGGGTCGCTCTTGGCTGCGTACGCCGCTACTCGTCCCCATCCACGCTTCTCGCTGCGCCCAGTGTACGGCGCCGTGCGGACAGCGGCCGACCGGTTTTCCGGGGCGCGCCGCCGGGGGCGCCGGGGTGGTGCCACGGCCTGCGCGGTGACCCGAATGGCGAGGCGTGGGCGTCCGGATCCTGGGACGTCCGACCTGGCGGATTACCCGGCGGGGAGTTGGGCACAACGCATGCAGGTTCGTCGCGCGGGGCCCGCGGGGCGGACGGAACGTTGGTGCGCCCCGTTGCCGCGGGCCGGAAGTCGATTTATCGTCCCAGCACGATTTGCGCGCAAAATCACAATATGTGAAGGGGCCGCGGCCATGGTGGCGAAGAAGACCGCCGTACAGCAGTCGGCGTCCAGCAGATCCACGGGTCCGGCGGCCAAGGACGTGGGTGGGAAGAAGAGCGCGTCGGGGGCACCCGTGGCGCACACGGCCAAGCCGGTGAAGACCGTCACGAAGACGGCCACCAAGACGGCCACGAAATCCGCCGCGGGCAAGAAGGCGGCGGCCACCAGGAAAGCGGCTGCCGGCAAGGCCGCCGGAGCCAAGAAGACGGCCGACACGAAGACCGCCACGGGAAAGGTGGCCGCCACGAAGACGGCCGCCAGGAAAGCGGTGGCCAAGAAGGCCGTCGGGAAGAAGACCACGAGCGTGGAGACCGTCCCGGAAGGGACGGACCCGACGAGGACCGACACGGCGAAGGGCGGCATGACGAAGAGGGCCGACGGGAAGAGCGCGGCCAAGAAGAGCGCCGGCACGGCAAGGAAAAGCATCGGCACGGCGAAGAAGACGGTCGCTTCCGCGGCCGAAGGCGCGGCCAAGGCCGCGAAGACGACGGGAGCCACGACGGTGGTTGCGAAGAAGACTCCTGGCACGGCCACGGCGGCTCAGAACCCCACCGCGGTCCCCAAGGCGCGGATCGCCGCGGTGGAGCCCGGCGAGCTCGCGGTGCGCCCCGGTGAGGACCCCTGGACCCCGGAAGAGGTCGCGGAGGCGCGCACCGAACTGCAGTCCGAGTCGCTGCGGCTGAGCACCGAGATCTCGTCGTCCGAGGAGTCGATCGCGGGACTGATGCGCGACTCCGGTGACGGCGCCGGTGACGATCAGGCGGACACCGGGACGAAGAACATCACGCGCGAGCACGAGATGGCCCTGGCGGCCAACGCGCGCGAGATGCTGGAGCAGACCGAGCGTGCGCTGGAGCGGCTCGACGCGGGCACGTACGGGCTCTGCGAGAACTGCGGCAACCCCATCGGCAAGGCGCGGATGCAGGCCTTCCCGCGCGCCACCCTGTGCGTCGAGTGCAAGCAGAAGCAGGAACGCCGCTCCTGAACGGCGCGGGAGGACTCCTGAGCATGTGGGCGCCGGGGGGTGTGCCGTACCCTCGTCCTCAGTCAGGAACCTAGGTCGAGGGACTCACTCACGTGGCAGAGGCGGAACGCATCATCGGTACGCCGGACACCCCAGAAGCGGGGGGCGCCGAGCCGGAGCAGTCCGGCGTGGAAGGGGCCGCGGCCGAGCGGCCCAGGGGCAAGCGCAGGATCGCCGTCCTGTTCACGGTCGCCGCCCTGGCGTACGCCCTCGACCTGGTCAGCAAGCTGATCGTGGTCGCGAAGCTGGAGCACCACGCGCCGATCCAGATCGTCGGGGACTGGCTGAGGTTCGAGGCGATCCGCAACGCGGGCGCGGCCTTCGGCTTCGGCGAGGCGTTCACGATCATCTTCACGGTGATCGCCGCGGCCGTGATCGTGGTGATCGCGCGGCTCGCGCGCAAGCTCTACAGCCTGCCCTGGGCGATCGCGCTCGGTCTGCTGCTGGGCGGTGCGCTGGGCAACCTGACCGACCGGATCTTCCGCTCGCCCGGGATCTTCGAGGGCGCGGTCGTGGACTTCATCGCGCCCAAGCACTTCGCGGTCTTCAATCTGGCCGACTCGGCGATCGTCTGCGGCGGCATCCTGATCGTGCTGCTGTCCTTCCGCGGGCTCGACCCGGACGGCACGGTCCACAAGGACTGACCGGCCTGCACGGATCGTCGTACGGGGGACGTCCGGACGGACGTCGGGAAAGCGGGTCCAAGGGCACTGTTGTTCGGGCGGTGGTCCGGCGGTGTCCGACCCGTCCGGCATACTCGACGGGTGAGCACGATTCCCGAGATCCGTAACCTGCCCGTGCCCGACGGCCTGGAGGGCGAGCGCGTCGACGCCGCCATCTCTCGCATGTTCGGCTTCTCCCGCACGAAGGCCGCCGAGCTTGCCGCGGCGGGGAAGGTCACGGTCGACGGCTCGGTGGTCGGCAAGTCCGAGCGGGTGCACGGCGGCGCCTGGCTGGAAGTGGAGATGCCGCAGGCTCCCGCTCCCGTGCAGATCGTCGCCGAGCCCGTCGAGGGCATGGAGATCGTGCACGACGACGACGACATCGTGGTGATCATCAAGCCGGTCGGCGTGGCCGCCCACCCGAGCCCCGGCTGGAGCGGTCCGACGGTGATCGGCGGCCTCGCGGCGGCCGGATACCGGATCTCGACCTCGGGTGCCGCCGAGCGGCAGGGCATCGTGCACCGGCTGGACGTCGGTACCTCCGGGCTGATGGTCGTGGCCAAGTCGGAACGCGCGTACACCTCGCTGAAGCGGCAGTTCAAGGAACGCACGGTCGACAAGCGGTACAACGCGCTGGTCCAGGGGCACCCCGACCCGATGAGCGGCACCATCGACGCGCCCATCGGCCGCCACCCCAACCACGACTACAAGTGGGCGGTGACGGCCGAGGGCAAGCCGTCCGTCACGCACTACGACCTGATCGAGGCGTTCCGCGCGGCCAGCCTGCTCGACATCAAGCTGGAGACCGGCCGCACCCATCAGATCCGTGTCCACATGGCGGCCCACCGGCACCCCTGCGTGGGCGACCTGACCTACGGCGCGGACCCGACGATCGCCAAGCGGCTCGGTCTGACCCGGCAGTGGCTGCACGCGGTGCGGCTCGGCTTCGAGCACCCCGGGGACGGGCAGTGGGCGGAGTTCGAGAGCCACTACCCCGAGGACCTGCAGAAGGCGCTCGACAAGGTGCGTGAGGAGAGCAACGCGTGAGCGGCTCGGACGGGGGCCGGGGCGGCTCCTACGTGGTGCGGGTGGCCGAGGACGCCGCGGACCGCGAGGCGTGCTTCGCGGTGCGCAAGGAGGTCTTCGTCAGCGAACAGGGCGTCCCCGAGGACATCGAGTACGACGCCTACGACGCCGGTGCCCTGCATGTGCTGGCCATCCGCGAGGACGGGGTGCCGCTGGGCACCGGGCGGCTCCTGTACGGCCCCGAGGCGGCCGCGAAGACCGACGGCGACCTGACGGTCGGCTCGCTCGGGCGGCTCGCCGTGACGAAGGCGGCGCGCGGGCTCGGCGTCGGCGGCGCCCTCGTACGGGCTATCGAGGACGCGGGACGCGCGCGTGGGCTCGCCGCGGTGGATCTGCACGCGCAGACGCAGGCGCTGGGGTTCTACGAGCGGCTCGGGTACGTGGCGTACGGCGAGGAGTTCCTCGACGCAGGGATCGACCACCGGGCGATGCGCAAGGCTCTGTGAGACGGCGCTCATCGCACGCGGGTTGCCGGGAAGGCATTGTCGTAGGCGCGTGGCAGGCTTGGGGTGTGGCTCTTCCTTGATCGCCTAGACCTCGCCGGAGCGCTGACCGTGGACCAGTTGGCCCTGTTGTTCGTGCTGCTGCTCGGGGCCTTGGTGAGCGTCCCGGTGGGGGACCGGTTCGGGCTGCCGGCGCCCGTGCTGATGACGCTCCTCGGGATCGTGCTGGCCGTGCTGGACTTCGTGCCCAACGTGGACATCCCGCCCGACCTGATCCTGCCCGCGCTGCTGCCGCCGCTGCTGTACGCCTCGGTGCGGCGCACCTCGTGGAGACAGTTCGCCGCCAACAAACGGCCGATCTTCCTGCTGGCCGTGGCGCTGGTGTTCGTCACCACGGCGGCCGTGGCCTTCGTCGCCAATGCCATCGTGCCGGGGCTGCCGATCGCCGCCGCCGTTGCCCTGGGCGCGCTGGTGGCGCCGCCCGACCCGGTCGCCGCGACCGCCGTCGCGGGGCAACTCGGGCTGCCGCGTCGACTGGTGTCGATCCTGGAGGGCGAGGGGCTCTTCAACGACGTGACGGCCATCGTGCTCTACCACGTCGCGATCGCCGCCGCGGTGAGTGGCACCTTCTCGCCGTGGCGGGCCGGGCTGGATCTCGTGCTGTCCGCCGTGGTCGCGGTGGCCGTCGGGCTGGCGCTGGGATGGGCGGCGAACAAGCTGATGTCGCTGCTCGGAGACGCCACGCTGCAGATCGGGATGACGCTGCTGGTGCCCTTCGCGTCGTACGTCCTGGCGGAGGAGCTGCACGGGTCCGGGGTGCTCGCCGTGCTCACCACCGCGCTGTTCCTCGCGGAGTACGCCACCGACGCCGACGACTTCGTGATGCGGCTCGCCGGCCACACGTTCTGGGACGTGGTGGACACGCTCGTCACCGGAGTCGCGTTCGGGCTGATCGGGCTCGAGCTGCACAACGCGATCAGGACGGCGTCGGGGCGGTGGGCGGAGATGTCGGGGTGGGCCGCTGCGATCGTCGCCGTCGTGGTGCTCGTACGGCTGGTCTGGCTGTTGCCGGCGACGTGGCTGACGAAGCGGCTGCACGCGAAGCGGGACTACGACGAGGAGATCCCGACCTCGTGGCGGGAGACCGTGATCATGTGGTGGTCGGGGATGCGCGGGGTCGCGTCCGTGGCCCTCGCGCTGGCCATTCCGCTGAGGATGGACGACGGGTCGCCGTTTCCCGACCGGGACGAGATCGTCTTCATCGCGTTCGGGGTGATCATGGCGACGCTGGTGCTCCAAGGGCTCACCCTGCCGTGGCTGGTGCGCAGGCTCGGGGTGCGGGCCGATGAGGATGTCGAGAAGGCGTTCGAGAAGGAGCTGGCGGTGCGGGCCGCGAAGGCGGCGAAGCGGAGGCTCAAGGAGATCGAGGAGGTGGAGGAGCTGCCGGAGGAGGTCTCCGAGCAGCTGCTGCGGCGGGCCTTCGACATCGGGACGCGGATCAGTCCGGATCTGGGGGACGAGGAGCGGAGGGAGGCGCATGAGCAGCGGGTTCGGCGGATCAAGCGGATGCGGCGGATTCAGGGGGAGATGTTGAGTGCGGCGCGGCACGAGGTGTTGTCGGCGCGGAGTGAGCCGGGGGCGGATCCGGAGATCGTGGACCGGGTGTTGAGGCACCTGGACGTTCGCAGCTTGCGGTGACGTTGCACTGGGCCTGGGCCGGGCCTGTTCTCCCGCCCGCGCACCGCCCGTTTCCACCCCGCTGACAAGTGACCGTCGCCTGTGGGGGTGACTCGCCGTCGGCGACTGCGGGGAGAGGCAGGCGGATACGCTGCGCGGCCTGCGGCCTGCGGCCTGCGGCCTGCGGCCTGCGGCCTGCGGGTGGTGGGTGGTGGGGGGCTGGAGGGGATCAGCCTCGGCCTGGGCCCGTTCGTGGGGGGTCGGGGGTGTGGGGGGTTGTCGGGGCGGTCACCGCGGCGTCGGTGTCGTCGTGGGCCGGGCGGCGGGGGTGGCCGTCGGGCCGGCCCAGGGGCAGGATCGCCTCGGCCGTGTTGACGCGGGGGAGGGCGTAGGGGTGTACGTCGGTCAGCCAGCGGATCATGCGCTCGCGCACCGTGACCCGTACCGTCCAGATGTCGTCAGCGTCCTTCGCGGTGACCAGGGCGCGCACCTGCATGGTGTTGGGCGTGGAGTCGGTGACGGCGAGGCCGTAGTCGCGGCCGTCCCAGGCCGGGCACTCCCGCAGGATGTCGCGGAGCTGCTCGCGCATCGCCTCCACCGGCGCCGAGTGGTCGAGGTGGAAGAAGACGATGCCGGTCATCTGGGGGGTGCCGCGGGACCAGTTCTCGAAGGGCTTGGAAGTGAAGTACGACACCGGCATCGTGATCCGGCGTTCGTCCCACGTGCGTACCGTCAGGAACGTCAGTGTGATTTCTTCGACGGTGCCCCACTCGCCGTCCACCACGACCGTGTCACCGAGGCGCACCATGTCGCCGAAGGCGATCTGCAGCCCGGCGAAGAGATTCGCCAGGGTGGACTGGGCGGCGACACCGGCGACGATGCCGAGGATGCCGGCCGAGGCCAGCAGCGAGGCACCGGCCGCGCGCATCGCGGGGAAGGTGAGCAGCATCGAGGCGACGGCCACCACGGTGACGATCGCGGACACCACCCGTTGGATCAGCGTCACTTGTGTGCGCACCCGGCGGACCCGCGCCGGGTCGCGGTGGGCGTTGGCGTAGCGGGTGTAGGAGGTCTCGACGATCGCTGTCGCGATGCGGATCACGAGCCACGCGGCGGACCCGATGAGGATCAGGGTCAGGGTGCGGCCGACGCCGACCCGGTGTTCCACGAGCAGCTTGGCCTGGTCGTACGAGCCGCGCAGCAGGGCGGCGAACAGCACGAGCTGGAAGGGGACCCGTGCGCGACGCAGCAGGCCCCACAGGGAGTCTTCCTGGTGCCGGGCGTCGGCCTTGCGCAGTACGCGGTCCACGGCCCACCCGATGAGCAGCGTGAGCACGACCGAGCCACCGACGACGATCAGGGGACGCAGTACGTTCTCCATGCCTGAGACCGTAACCGGCCAGGGGCCGCCCTGAACATGTCGCCCGGGTCTCTGGGACTCGATCCGGCGTTGTCAGTCCTGGCTGGCACCATGGAGCGCATGAACATCATGCTCTTTCACTCGACCTACGGGCTGCGGCCCGCGGTGCGCGCGGCGGCCGACCGGCTGCGTGCCGCGGGGCACGAGGTGTGGACGCCGGACCTCTTCGAGGGACGCACCTTCGAGACCGTGGAGGAGGGCATGGCCTTCAACGACGGGATCGGCAAGGAGGAGTTGCTCAGACGCGCCGTTCTGGCCGCCGCTCCCTATTCCGAGCGTGGCCTGGTGTACGCGGGGTTCTCGCTCGGCGCCTCCATCGCGCAGACCCTGGCGCTCGGCGACGAGAAGGCCCGTGGGCTGCTGCTCCTGCACGGCACGTCGGACATCGCCGAGAGTGCGTCGGTGGATGAACTGCCGGTCCAGCTGCACGTCGCCGAGCCCGACGCGTTCGAGACGGACGACTGGCTGAGTGCCTGGTATCTGCAGATGCAGCGGGCGGGGGCGGACGTGGAGATCTACCGGTACGCCGGAGCCGGGCACCTCTACACCGACCCCGACCTGCCCGACTACGACGCGGAGGCGGCCGAGGCCACCTGGAAGGTGGCGCTCGGCTTCCTCGACAGCCTGTAGGCCCCGACCGGCAGCCCGTAGGGCCCGTCCGGCGCCGCTACGGGTGTCACACCGGGTCGTACGTCCGCTCCACCTTCTGTGTGCCGCTGGGCGTGCGGTAGGAACGGGCCCAGGACGACGTGGCGTTCGGGCTGGTGCGGTCGGAGATCACGTAGTAGTCCATCTGCGCGCGGTCGGCGGTGATGTCCAGGACGCCGTAGCCGTGGCGGTCGGTGTCGACCCAGTGGACGTGCCGGTTCGCGGCGCGGATGATCGGCGAGGCGATCGCGGACACGGTGCCCTCGGGGACCTTGACGATGTCGTCGAGGTTGTCGGAGGTCATCGAGGTGATGACGAACTCCGTGGCGGCGGACGCGGACAGCGGGTAGGTACCGGCGTCCATGGGCACGTCGTTGGCCCACGACATGTGGATGTCGCCGGTCAGGAAGACCGTGTTGCGGATGGCGTTGGAGCGCAGGTGCGCCAGCAGTTCGCGGCGGTCGTCCGTGTAGCCGTCCCACTGGTCGGTGTTGAGGGCGATGCCGTCCTGCGGCAGGCCGAGCAGCTTGGCGAGCGGCTTCAGCAGGTCGGCGGAGAGCGAGCCGATCGCGAAGGGCGCGATCATCACCGAGTTGCCGACCAGCCGCCAGGTGGTGTCGGACGCCTTCAGTCCGGCCTTCAGCCAGTCGAGTTGGGCCCGGCCCGTGATCGTACGGTCCGGGTCGTCGACCGTGCCGCTGCCCGTGGACGCCTGCTGGGAGCGGAAGGACCGAAGGTCGAGGAGGGAGAGGTCGGCGAGCTTGCCGAAGCGCAGTCGGCGGTAGGTGGTGCCCTCGACCGCCGGGCGCACCGGCATCCACTCGAAGTAGGCCTGCTTCGCGGCGGCCTGACGTGCCGTCCAGGTGCCCTCGGCACCCTCGGTGTGGTTGACCGCGCCGCCCGACCAGGCGTTGTCGGCGAACTCGTGGTCGTCCCAGATCGCCACGACCGGCGCCTTGTGGTGCAGGGCCTGGAGGTCCGGGTCGGTCTTGTAACGGCCGTGCCGGGTGCGGTAGTCGGCGAGGGTGATGATCTCGTTCGCGGGGGAGTGCGGCCGGACGACCGTGCCGCGCGCCGCGTACTCGCCGGACTTGTACTCGTAGATGTAGTCGCCCAGGTGCAGCCAGGCGTCCAGGTCGCCGCGCGCGGCGAGGTGGCGGTACGAGGAGAAGTAGCCGGCCTCCCAGTTGGCGCAGGTGACCACGCCGAAGCGCAGGCCCGTCACGGCGGCGTCGGCGGCCGGGGCGGTGCGGGTGCGCGCGACGGGCGAGTCGGTGCCGCCCGCGGAGAAGCGGAACCAGTAGTCGGTGGCCGGTTCCAGGCCGCGGATGTCCGCCTTCACGGTGTGGTCGGAGGTGGCCGTCGCGGTGAGGGAGCCCTTGGCGACGATCGAGGTGAACGCCTTGTCCTTGGCGACGGTCCAGCTGACCTCGGTGTCCGGGCCGACGCCGGAGCCGGGTATCGCCGCGGAGGTGGGCGTCACCCGGGTCCACAGCAGGATGCCGTCCGGCAGCGGGTCGCCGGAGGCGACGCCGTGCAGGAAGGTGGGCGCCTCGGCGGCGCGGGCCGGAAGCGACGCCGCGAGCGGGGCGGCGAGGACGGCGGTGGCGGCCGCGGCCTTGACGACCGTACGGCGGCGCGGGGCGCGGGAGTTGACGGCGCCCGAGGAGTCGGATGATCTGAGACGACTGGTCACGAGCGATCAGGTTACCGATCAGTACAGCGACGGGCGGGCGAACCGGGAAATGTTCGCCCGCCCTTCACGGCTCGTTCGAGTCGCTGCCGGACCGGCCGGAAAGCGGTCCCTAGCGCCGCAACCGGATCCGCGTAACGATCACGGATGTGGAAGGGGTCCTCAGCGGGTACCGCGCGCCGTCTTCGGCTCGGGCCACCAGGCCGCGTCCGAGATCGGGGTCGCCGGTGAGCCGGTGAGCCGGGGGACGACGTCGGTGACCACGGAGACCTCGCCCTTCTCGATCGCCTGGAACCACGAGATCCAGGTCTCGATCTGCTCCCCGCTCATGCCCAGCCGGAATCGCCGCGCGAAGGCTTCCTCGAAGGTCTCGGTTTCGAAGCGGTAGGGCCGGCCGGTGGCCGCGGCGATCCGGGTGACCGCTTCGTCGAGGGTCAGCGCCTCGGGCCCGGTGATCTCGAGGATCGCGCCGTCGTGCTCGGAGCGGGGACCCTCGTCGAGGGCGACGGCCGTGATCACGTCGGTGATGTCCTCGTGGGTGACGAAGGCGGCCCGGCCGGTGCTCGCGGGGCCGCTCACGACGAACTCCTCGTCGGCGAGGGCGGCCGGCGTCGACGTGTAGAAGCCCGCCCGGAGCACCGTGTGGCGGACCCCGGCCCCCGCCAGGAACTGTTCGGTCTCCCACTGGTCGCGGGCGTTGAGGTAGGTGGCGACGGGCGAAGCGCCGACGAGGGACACATAAAGGACCCGGTCCACGCCGACCGCGATCGCGGCCTCGACGGCGGTGGCGTGTTCCTCCAGCCGGTGCCCCGTGCGGTGTCCGGAGACCAGGACGAGGGTCGACGCGCCCTTGAGCGCCCTGCGCATGGCCGGGGCGTCGCCGTAGGCGGCCGGACCGCGCCGCTGGGCGCCCGGCAGTTCGGGTATGCGGTCGGGGTCGCGTCCGACGAGGAGCTGGGGGACGCCACGGTCGGCGAGCCGGGCCGCGATCCGGCTGCCCAGCGCCCCGGTCACCCCCGTGACCGCCACCGTGGCGTGGTTTCCCTCGGCCATGGGTTCCCTCCGTCCGGCGTCGCGGCCGATCGCGGAACCCCTGCTTCCGAGGCCCGGCCGGCACGTCCACCATGACCCACCACTTCACGGTCCTGTCCGAGTCCAGCCTCATCCGGACCGTCGGTTGCGGCAACCGCAAGGGCGTGACCCTGCGGCGCGCCCGGCCTCGCGAACACGTACGTGCCCGGTCGCGCAGGAGTTCTCGGCGGCGCGGAAAAAGCCCGCCGGCCGGCCCCTGTGACGGGTGCCGGCCGACGGGCTGCGCTTCGGGAAGCGTCTCTAGAACCGATGCGTTACTAGGCCTTGAGCGCCGTGCTGATCGCCGTGTTGAAGTCGGCGACCGTCATGGGCGCGCTCTGGCTGTCGGAGCCGGTGAGCTTCTTGCCGTCCATCACCAGGCTCGGCGTGCCGTTGACGCCGTCCTTGTTCGTGTTGAACGTCTCCGACATGGCCAGCGCCCAGGCGTCGTACGTGCCGTTCTTGACGGCGTTCTGGAACTTCGTGTTGTTCTTCAGGGTGCCGACCGTGTTCGCGACCTTGATCAGGTAGTCGTCGCTCTTGAACTTGTCGACCGTCTCGTCGGGGTGGTACTTCGACGAGTAGAGGGCGGTCTTGTACTCCAGGAAGGCTTCCGGGCTCACATTCAGCGCGGCGCCCAGAGCGCTCATCGCGTTCTTGGAGCCTTCGCCGCGGGAGCCGATCGTGATCTTCCCGTTCTTGTCGGAGTCGCCGTCGAGGAACGTACCGCCGATGTACTGGATCTTGAACTTGCCGCTGTCGAGGTCCGTCTTGACGGTGGAGCCGACGGTCTGCTCGAACTGGGCGCAGATCGGGCAGCGCGGGTCCTCGTACAGCTTGAGGGTCTTCGTCGCGGTGCTCTTGCCGAGCACGACGGTCGTGCCGTTCGTGCCGGTGGTGTTGGCCGGTGCGACGATCTTGGCGTCCTTGGCGGCGGACTCCCAGTAGCTCGGCTTGTTGTTCTGCACGACCGCGTAGCCGATGCCGCCGGCTATCGCGAGGACGGCGACGAGGGAGCCGGCCACGACGGCCTGGCGCTTGACCTTGTCGCGCTTGGCCTGGCGCTCGCGTTCGAGGCGCAGCTTCTCTCGGGCCGCCGACTTCGCCGCCAGGCTGTTTCGCTTGCTCATGTTGGTGATCTCCATGGGGGACGCGCATACGTCGTACGCGGGATACGTAGGGGGACTGCTGGTGCTCAGGGGCTGTCGCGCGGAAGCGATGGCTCAGGCGAAAGCGGCCGAGAGCGGCGGTCCACGCCGTCCCAGGGAGTGCACGAACAGGCGGTTGCGGGCGCCGGTGCTCCGGCGTGCGGGGCGCGGCAGCCGGCGCACCGGGGCGAGCCGTACGGTCACCGCGGCGACCGCGATCAGCAGGGGGCGGAAGGTGGCCGCGGCCACCGCGCGCAGCAACTGGTCCAGGGCGCGCTCACCGCGGCGCAGCCAGGCGGCCGCGAGCAGCCCGACGGTGACATGGGCGGCGAGCAGCAGCCAGGCGGCGGCCGGGTCGGCATGAGCGAGCAGGGCCGCGGCGCGGTCGCCGCTGCCGCCGGTGACGCGGGCCAGCGGGGTGCCCACGCTGCCGCCGCACAGCACGTCGAAGCCGACCGAGCGCAGCGGACCCGCGACGGGGCCGCCCGCCCTGCCGTAACAGACGTGCTGGCCCGTGGTGAACACGGTGTCCGCGGCCAGCTCCAGCGGGATGAGCAGGGCGGCGATCCGGCCGAAGCCGCGTTCGCGGCCCGCCAGCGCGTACGCGAGGACGAAGACGGTGGCGGCGACCGCCGCCACCGTGCCCAGCGGCAGGGCGACCCGGGACAGCAGCACGTGCGACGCGGTGGAGAGCGTCACGACGACAGCCGTGAACAGTGCCGCGCGCACGGCTCTGAGCTGGGTCCCGGATATGTCCATAGCGGAGCCGAGTGTCCCACGGGCTCCCGTAAGGGCCCCCTAAAGGGTTCCTATGCGTTACGGGAGCGTTGTGAGTCCGTCGTCAGGGCTGCCCAGCCATCAGGGGTGCCTACAGGCCCGGGATCCGGCCGTTGCGGAACAGGTCGACGAAGATCTGGTGATCGGCACGTGCGCGTGCGCCGTAGCTGTGCGCGAAGTCCACCAGGAGGCCCGCGAAGCCGTCCTCGTCGGCGGCGATCGCCGCGTCGATGGCCCGCTCGGTGGAGAACGGGACCAGCTCCGAGTGGCCGCTCTCGTCGTCGGCCGCGGCGTGCATGGTGGCCGTGGCCCGGCCGAGGTCGGCGACGACCGAGGCGATCTCCTCCGGGTCGTCGATGTCGCCCCAGTCCAGGTCCACCGCGTACGGCGAGACCTCGGCGACGAGCTGGCCCGCGCCGTCCAGCTCGGTCCAGCCCAGCCACGGGTCGGCGTGTGCCTGCAGGGCGCGCTGGGAGATCACCGTGCGGTGGCCCTCGTGCTGGAAGTACTCGCGGATCGAGGGGTCCGTGATGTGCCGGGAGACGGCCGGGGTCTGGGCCTGCTTGATGTAGATCACCACATCGTTCTCCAGGGCGTCGCTGTTGCCCTCCAGAAGGATGTTGTACGAGGGCAGACCGGCCGAGCCGATGCCGATGCCGCGGCGGCCGACGACGTCCTTCACCCGGTAGGAGTCCGGGCGGGTCAGGGAGGACTCCGGGAGCGTCTCCAGGTAGCCGTCGAAGGCCGCGAGCACCTTGTAGCGGGTGGCCGCGTCGAGCTCGATGGAGCCGCCGCCGGGCGCGAAGCGGCGCTCGAAGTCACGGATCTCGGTCATCGAGTCGAGCAGCCCGAAGCGGGTCAGCGAGCGGGCGTCACGCAGCGCGTCCAGGAGCGGACCCTCGGCGGTGTCCAGCGTGAAGGGCGGCACCTCGTCGCTCTTGGCGCCGGTGGCCAGGGCGTGGATGCGCTCGCGGTAGGCGGCCGCGTACACCTTGACCAGCTCGGTGATCTGGTCGTCGCTGAGCGCCTTCGCGTACCCGACGAGGGCCACGGAGGCGGCGAAGCGCTTGAGGTCCCAGGTGAAGGGGCCGACGTACGCCTCGTCGAAGTCGTTCACGTTGAAGATCAGGCGGCCGTTGGCGTCCATGTACGTGCCGAAGTTCTCGGCGTGCAGGTCGCCGTGGATCCAGACGCGCGAGGTGCGCTCGTCCAGATACGGTCCGCCGCGCTTCGACCCGAACCCGATGTCCGCGGTGAGGTCGTGGTAGAAGAGGCCCGCCGTGCCCCGGTAGAACGCGAAGGCGGAGGCCGCCATCTTGCGGAACTTCACGCGGAACGCGGCCGGGTCGGCGGCCAGGAGCTCGCCGAAGGCGGTGTCGAAGACGGCGAGGATCTGCTCGCCGCGTTGCTCGGCGCTGAGCTGCGGGACCGACATCGCTGGGTGCCTCCTGGTGCAGGTGGTGCGTGACATGAGGGAAGGACGTGTCCGTCCGCCGGGACGGTTGCTTCCGTCCTGTCCCAACGGACGAAGGTACGCGGGAGTGCCCGCGCGCCGGTACGCCCCGCACGAAGGTACGGGTCGTCCGCCGCGGAGTGTCAGTCCAGCGTCATAGACTTCGACGCTGTCCCCCCAGACTGTCCGCAGCCTGTCGGCAATTGTTCTTCTTGGAGGCCGAAGCCGTGTCAAAGCCGCCGTTCACGCACCTGCACGTCCACACCCAGTACTCGCTGCTGGACGGTGCCGCGCGGCTCAAGGACATGTTCAATGCCTGCAATGAGATGGGCATGACGCACATCGCCATGAGTGACCATGGCAACCTTCACGGGGCGTACGACTTCTTCCACACGGCGAAGAAGGCGGGCGTCACGCCGATCATCGGCATCGAGGCGTACGTCGCCCCCGAGTCCCGGCGCAACAAGCGCAAGATCCAGTGGGGTCAGCCCCACCAGAAGCGCGACGACGTGTCCGGTTCGGGTGGTTACACCCACAAGACGATCTGGGCGGCCAACCGGACGGGCCTGCACAACCTCTTCCGGCTCTCCTCGGACGCGTACGCCGAGGGCTGGCTGCAGAAGTGGCCCCGCATGGACAAGGAGACCATCTCCCAGTGGTCCGAGGGGCTCATCGCCTCCACGGGCTGCCCCTCCGGCGAGCTCCAGACCCGCCTGCGCCTGGGCCAGTACGACGAGGCCCTGAAGGCGGCCTCCGAGTACCAGGACATCTTCGGCAAGGACCGCTACTTCCTGGAGCTGATGGACCACGGCATCGAGATCGAGCGCCGGGTGCGCGACGGACTCCTGGACATCGGCAAGAAGCTCGGCATCCCGCCCCTGGTGACGAACGACTCGCACTACACGTACGCGCACGAGGCGACCGCCCACGACGCCCTGCTGTGCATCCAGACCGGCAAGAACCTCTCCGACCCGGACCGCTTCCGCTTCGACGGCACCGGCTACTACCTGAAGTCCACGGACGAGATGTACGCCGTCGACTCCTCGGATGCCTGGCAGCAGGGCTGCGCCAACACCCTCCTGGTGGCCGAGCAGATCGACACCTCCGGCATGTTCGAGGCGAAGAACCTCATGCCGAAGTTCGACATCCCGGACGGCTTCACCGAGGTCACCTGGTTCAAGGAGGAAGTCCGGCTCGGCATGGAGCGCCGCTTCCCCGGCGGCGTCCCCGAGGACCGCCAGAAGCAGGTCGAGTACGAGATGGACGTCATCATCCAGATGGGGTTCCCGGGGTACTTCCTCGTCGTCGCCGACTTCATCATGTGGGCCAAGAAGCAGGGCATCGCGGTGGGCCCGGGCCGTGGCTCGGCGGCCGGTTCGATCGTCGCGTACGCCATGGGCATCACCGACCTCGACCCGATCCCGCACGGTCTGATCTTCGAGCGGTTCCTGAACCCCGAGCGCGTCTCCATGCCCGACGTCGACATCGACTTCGACGAGCGCAGGCGCGTCGAAGTGATCAGGTACGTGACCGAGAAGTACGGCGCCGACAAGGTCGCCATGATCGGCACCTACGGAAAGATCAAGGCGAAGAACGCCATCAAGGACTCCGCGCGTGTCCTGGGCTACCCGTACGCCATGGGCGACCGCCTCACCAAGGCGATGCCCGCCGACGTCCTCGGCAAGGGCATCGACCTCAGCGGCATCACCGACTCCTCGCACCCGCGCTACAGCGAGGCCGGCGAGATCCGGGCGATGTACGAGAACGAGCCGGACGTGAAGAAGGTCATCGACACCGCCAAGGGCGTCGAGGGCCTGGTCCGGCAGATGGGCGTGCACGCCGCCGGCGTCATCATGTCCAGCGAGCCCATCGTCGACCACGCGCCGGTCTGGGTACGGCACACGGACGGCGTGACCATCACGCAGTGGGACTACCCGCAGTGCGAGTCGCTCGGCCTGCTGAAGATGGACTTCCTCGGCCTGCGCAACCTGACGATCATGGACGACGCCGTCAAGATGGTGAAGTCCAACAAGGGCGTCGACCTCGACCTGCTGGCCCTCCCGCTCGACGATCCGACGACCTTCGAACTCCTCCAGCGCGGTGAGACCCTCGGCGTCTTCCAGTTCGACGGCGGCCCCATGCGCTCGCTGCTGCGCCTGATGAAGCCCGACAACTTCGAAGACATCTCCGCCGTCTCGGCGCTCTACCGTCCCGGCCCGATGGGCATGGACTCGCACACGAACTACGCGCTGCGTAAGAACGGCCTGCAGGAGATCACGCCGATCCACAAGGAGCTGGAGGAGCCCCTCCAGGAGGTCCTGGCCGTCACCTACGGCCTGATCGTCTACCAGGAGCAGGTGCAGAAGGCCGCCCAGATCATCGCCGGGTACTCGCTCGGCGAGGCCGACATCCTCCGCCGCGTGATGGGCAAGAAGAAGCCCGACGAGCTGGCGAAGAACTTCACCATCTTCCAGGCCGGCGCCCAGAAGAACGGCTACAGCGACGAGGCCATCCAGGCCCTGTGGGACGTCCTGGTGCCCTTCGCCGGCTACGCCTTCAACAAGGCCCACTCGGCCGCGTACGGCCTGGTCTCGTACTGGACCGCCTACCTGAAGGCGAACTACCCGGCCGAGTACATGGCGGGCCTGCTCACCTCGGTCAAGGACGACAAGGACAAGTCCGCGATCTATCTGAACGAGTGCCGGCGCATGGGCATCAAGGTGCTCCCGCCCAACGTCAACGAGTCGGAGCAGAACTTCGCCGCGCAGGGCGACGACGTGATCCTCTTCGGCCTCTCCGCCGTCCGTAACGTCGGTACGAACGTCGTCGAGTCGATCATCAAGAGCCGCAAGGCCAAGGGGAAGTACGCCTCCTTCCCGGACTACCTCGACAAGGTCGAGGCCGTCGCCTGCAACAAGCGCACCACGGAATCGCTGATCAAGGCGGGCGCCTTCGACACGATGGGGCACACCCGCAAGGGCCTCACCGCGCAGTTCGAGCCGATGATCGACAACGTGGTGCAGGTCAAGCGCAAGGAGGCCGAGGGCCAGTTCGACCTCTTCGGCGGGATGGGCGAGGAGGAGACCAGCGAGCCCGGCTTCGGACTCGACGTCGAGTTCACGACCGACGAGTGGGACAAGGCCTATCTGCTCGCCCAGGAGCGGGAGATGCTCGGTCTGTACGTCTCCGACCACCCGCTCTTCGGCCTGGAACACGTCCTCTCCGACAAGGCCGACGCGGGTATCTCCCAGCTCACCGGAGGTGAGCACGCGGACGGCGCGGTCGTCACCATCGGCGGCATCATCTCGGGCCTGCAGCGCAAGATGACCAAGCAGGGCAACGCCTGGGCGATCGCCACGGTGGAGGACCTGGCCGGTTCCATCGAGTGCATGTTCTTCCCGGCGACGTACCAACTGGTGTCGACCCAACTCGTCGAGGACGCCGTCGTCTTCGTCAAGGGACGCCTCGACAAGCGTGAGGACGTGCCGCGGCTGGTCGCGATGGAGCTCCAGGTCCCCGACCTGTCGAACGCGGGCACCAACGCGCCCGTGATCCTCACCATCCCGGCGCTGAAGGTCACCCCGCCGATGGTGAGCCGCCTCGGCGAGATCCTCAGCCACCACAAGGGCGAGAGCGAGGTCCGCATCAGGCTCCAGGGCCCGCGCAAGACCACGGTGCTGCGGCTCGACCGGCACCGGGTGAAGCCGGATCCGGCGCTCTTCGGTGACTTGAAGGTGCTGCTGGGCCCGTCCTGCCTGGCGGGCTGACACGATCAGATGATCTACGCGAGGGGCGCATCCGTTGTCGGATGCGCCCCTCGGTGTATGCCTGGGCTTCAACGGCCCTTACGCGTGGCCTCAGTTGTGGCCGAAGCGCTTCTGGTGCTTGCGGGCGACGTCCGCGGGACTGCCCTGGACCTGCGATATCGGCGTGTGGGCCTCCGTCGAGGACCGCTGCGCCTGCTCCTGCGCACGCTCGGCCTGCGAGGAGCGGTCCTGCTGGCCGCCCTGCTTGCGGTTCTTGTTCTTGGCCATGCTGATTGCCTCCTGTGGGGCCCTAGGGGTCAGGGCCGGATCCAGATTCACATAGCCTGACAAGCAGTGCATTTCGGAGAATTACCGTGTGTGATAAGCCCTGTCGGAGCGTTATCCCCCGATTCGCCACGCCGAAGATCGAGTTCGGGCCGTTAACCTCCGCGCCGTCGGGCAGACTCGAAGCAAGCCCGAAGCAAACCTCCCGGAACCGGAAAGAGGGTGGACCGCGTGGACCGCTGCATCGTCCTGGTGGACGCCGGGTATCTGCTCGGGGCTGCCGCCAGTCTCCTCGCCGGGGAGCCCTCGCGATCCCGGATCACCGTCGACCACGCCGCCCTCATCCAGGGCTTGCGCGAGCGCGCCGAGTCCGACACGGAGCGGCCCCTGCTGCGCATCTACTGGTTCGACGGCGCCCCCGACCGCGTACCGCAACCGGAGCACCGCAGGCTGCGCGTGATGCCACGGGTCACGGTGCGCCTGGGCGCGCTGACCCGTAGCGACGGGCGGTGGGCGCAGAAGGGCGTCGACGCCGCCATGCACGCCGAGCTGACCGAGCTGGCCCGCAACCGCGCCTGCTCCGACGTGGTCCTGGTGACCGGCGACGGGGACCTGCTGCCGGGCATGATGGCCGCCAAGGAACACGGCGTCGCCGTACACCTGTGGGCCGTGCAGGCCGCGGACGGCGACTACAACCAGTCCGAGGACCTGGTCGCCGAGGCCGACGAGCGCCGGGTGCTGGACCGGGCGTGGATCACCAAGGCCGTACGGGCCAAGGATCTCGGCGGGATCTGCGCGCCGCAGCCCGTGCCGCGCCCCGAGATCGCCGCGATCCTCTCCGCGCCGCTGCCCGACTCGTCGCTCGCCGGCGCGGCCGAGCGACCCCCCGAGTCCGCGGAGCACAGCCCCGTGGCCGAGTCGCAGAACGGGGCCGAGGAGCGGGTTCCCACCCCCAAGGGCGTACCCACGCCGAAGGACCTGGCCGCACTGCGCACACCGGGCGTACAGGCCCCCCAGCAGCCCGCGAGCGCGACGCTGCGGTGGTCGTCCGACAAGGGGTGGATCGAGCGGCCCGGGGGCGCCACCGAGTCCGCGGAGGCCGCCGCGCTGCCCACGCTCGCCCAGCTCACCTCCGCCGAGCAGCGGTGGGCCGACCGCGAGGAGGACATCACCACGGTCGGCGGCGATCCGTACGAGGTCGGGCAGGTCTTCGCGCGCCGCTGGATGGGGCGGCTCACCGACCCGGGCCATCTGCAGAAGCTGTCCACGATGTATCCGCGGGTGCCGCACCGCGTGGACGGCGAGCTGCTGCGTTACGCCGCGCGCTTCGGGCTGCTCGCCCACAAGGACGACCAGATCGACGAGCACGACCGGTATGCGATCAGGGCGGGGTTCTGGCGGGAGATCGATGTGCGCACGGCGGCGGAGCACGCCCCTGCCGGGGAGTGAACCGGGGGAGCGGTTGAATCCCGGGTGTGTCTCTCGGGCGCGGGTGGGTGGGGGCTTGTCGCACCCACGCGGCGGAGCCGCACGAGGTCACAGCCCCGCGCCCCTGGCCGGGCGGGGCGCGAGATACGCTCATGAGCGGCTTGTGAGTGGGCCCGGGTGACGGCCCCGGGCGCATAACGGGGCATCGGACCCCGTAGGCTCGTCCTTCGTGAGTACGCGCACGGCACAGGCAGTCCGGAACGGGCACAGGGGCGATGTCGTGTGCTCGGCGCGCGCGCTGACCAAGACCTACCCGGCCGTCCGCGGACGCCGTGGCAGCCCCGGTACGCCCGAGGTGCGGGCCACCGACGGGGTACGGCTGGACATCCGGCGCGGTGAGATCTTCGGGCTGCTCGGGCCGAACGGTGCCGGGAAGTCGACCCTCGTACGCCAGCTGACCGGGCTCATGCGACCCGACAGCGGCAGTGTCGAGATCCTCGGGCACGACATCGTGCGCCACCCCGAGCGGGCGGCGCGGATCCTCGCGTACCTCGGACAGGAGTCCACCGCCCTCGACGAGCTGACCGTGTCGCTGGCCGCGGAGACGACCGGGCGGCTGCGCGGGCTCGAACTGCGCGAGGCGCGGGCCGAGCGGGACGCCGTACTCGACGAGCTGGGGCTCACCCCGATCGCCTCCCGCCCCCTGAAGAAGCTGTCCGGCGGCCAGCGGCGGCTGGCCTGCTTCGCCACCGCGCTGGTCGGGCGGCGGCCGCTGCTCGTCCTCGACGAGCCGACCACCGGCATGGACCCCGTGGCCCGGCGGGCCGTGTGGAGCGCCGTCGACCGGCGCCGGGCCGAACACGGCGCCACGGTGCTGCTGGTCACCCACAACGTCATCGAGGCGGAGACCGTCCTCGACCGGGTCGCCGTCCTCGACCGGGGCCGCGTCATCGCCTGCGACACACCGGCCGGTCTGAAGGAGCGGGTCGCGGGCGAGGTGAGGGTCGAACTCGTCTGGCGCGAGAACGCGCCGCTGGACGTGCCCGAGGTCGCCGCGCTGCGCGCCCGGGCCGTCGAGTCGGGACGCCGCTGGACCCTGCGGCTCGCCCCGGAGGAGGCCCGCGCGGCCGTCGCCACGGTCACCGGTGGCGCCGCGTTCGCCGCGCTCGACGACTTCACGCTGGCCACGCCGAGCCTGGAGGACGTGTACCTCGCGCTCGGCGGCAACGCGCAGGGGTTGGTGAAGGCATGAGCGCGCGGGGTCCGGAATCCGTAGGTGAGTCCGTACGGGCGGGGAGGGGCGTCGTGGGTGTGGGAGACGGCGTGGGAATCGGCGTCGGAAACAGGGACAGGACGGCTGCCGGAGTGAAGAGGAGCAGCTCGACGTGAGTGTCGTACCCGCTGAGGTGCTGTCGGGCAGTGCGCTGTCCGTGACCGAGGGCGCCGGCGACGCCGCCGAACTCGGGCCGCGGGCGCGGCTGTGGCCCTCCCTCGCCGCCATGTACCGGGCCCAGCTCTCCCGCGCGCGCGTGGCGCGGATTCCGCTGCTGTTCGTGGCCACGGTCCAGTCCGTCGGCATCATGGTCATGATGCGTGGCGTGGTCGACGGCGGGGGCGAGGCCCGCTCCATCGTGGCCGGGGCGTCGGTCCTGGTCGTCGCCTTCGTCGGGCTGAACCTGCTGG
Organism: Streptomyces sp. NBC_01450; assembly: GCF_036227505.1. Classification (NCBI taxonomy): domain Bacteria; kingdom Bacillati; phylum Actinomycetota; class Actinomycetes; order Kitasatosporales; family Streptomycetaceae; genus Streptomyces; species Streptomyces sp. NBC_01450. Next base: position 8,115,590 of record NZ_CP109480.1, read on the forward strand.
CGCAGTACTTCGGACAGCTGCGGGCCGGCGGCGGGCTCGACCACTACGCGACCCTGCCCGTGCCGCCGGCCGCCGTCGTGCTGGGCGTGGCCGGCGCGTACGCGTCCTTCACCGTGCCCGGGACCGTGGTCACCGCCCTCGTCGGCTGTGTCCTCTTCGGACTGCCGATGGCGCATCTGTGGGTGCTCGTCGCGGTGATCCCGCTCGCCGGCGCCGCGCTCGCCGGGCTCGGGGCGGCACTCGGACTGCTTGCGCCTCGACCCGAACTCGCCACGCTGCTCGGACAGTTGGGGATGTCGGCGGCACTGCTGCTCGGGGTGCTGCCGGCGGACCGGCTGCCTACGGTGGTGCAGTACGGCCGTGATCTGCTGCCCTCCACCTACGGCGTCGAGGCCTTCGCGCGGAGCTTCGGGGAGCACCCCGACTGGGCCTTCGTCCTCGGTGACCTCGGCGTCTGCGCGGGCGTCGGGGTGGCCTCGCTGGCGGTGGCGACCTGGGCGTACCGCCGGGCGGCCGTCCGGTGACGCGGCTGACAGCCGGGCCTGGCACGATGGCAGGGTGACCGCACCGCTGACTCCGCCTCCGCCGCCGCATCAACCTCCCTCCGACGACGCCCATGCCTGGCAGGCTCCGCCCGCCGGGGGCGTCGCGGGGACCGTCGAGTACGAACAGGACGGGCCCGGGATGAAGACCGAAGTGAAGGAGGCCGCCGTCGTCACGGTGGCGGTGGCGCTCGCGGGAGTACTGCTCGGGGTGCTGTGGTGGTGGCTGGCGCCGCATGTGCCGCTGGTCGCGGACGACAGCGCGGTGTATCTGAAGGACACCGAGGGTGAGCAGGCCGTCGGGGTCGACGGAACGTTCACGCTGCTCGCGTTGGCGTTCGGTGCGGTCAGCGCGGTGGTGGTGTTTCTGGTGCGGCGGCGTGGGGGTGTGCCGCTCGTCGTGGCGCTGGCCGTGGGGGGTGTGCTCGGGTCGCTGCTCGCGTGGCGGATCGGGATCTGGCTCGGGCCGACGCAGAACGTGGTCGCCCATGCCAAGCAGGTGGGCAAGGGGGTGACCTTCTCCGCGCCGTTGAAGCTCGGGGCGAAGGGGGCGTTGCTGGCGTGGTCCCTGGCGGGGCTGGTGGTTCACCTCGGTCTGACCGCGTTGTTCGGTCCCCGGGATCCGGATCCCTATGCGAGCCCGTACGGGGCCCCACCGGCGCCTCCGGCGGTCTGAACGGGGGACACGGCCGGCTTCTCTCGCCCCCGCCGCCCCTACCCGTCCCATCCCCAGGGGCTCCGCCCCTTCGACCCCACTGGGGGCTGCCGCCCCCAGACCCCCGCACCGGCCTGAACGGCCTCGTCCTCAAACGCCGGACGGGCTGGGGGCGCGGGTCTGTGGGGTGGGTGGGGTATCGGCCTGAAGGGCCTCGTCCTCAAGCGTCGGACGGGCTGGGGGTGCGGGTCTGTGGGGTGGGTGGGGTATCGGCCTGAGGGGCCTTGTTCTCAAGCGTCGGACGGGCTGGAGGATGCGGGGCGGAGCCCCGCCCTGGGGGCGCGGGGAACTGCGCGCTCAGCCCCCGCCGGCCGTCGGTCGGACGACTTCGGGGGGCCGGGCGCCCAGGTCATGGAGGTCGGTGGCCGTGGTTCGAGCGGCCCTTCTTCGTGCGCCACTTGCGTTTGCGGGTTCGCTTCGACATGCCTCTCGTGCTTAACGCAGGATGACGCATCCGTCGAGGGGTCACGCACGGGCGACCGGCGCGGCAACCGCTTCCGTGAGTTTCGCCAAGTCGTCGGGGGCGAGCTCCACCTCCAGGCCCCGGCGGCCGGCCGAGACGCAGATCGTGGCGTGGTGGTGGGCCGAGGCGTCCAGGACCGTGCGGAGTTTCTTGCGCTGGCCCAGAGGGGAAATGCCGCCGCGGACGTAGCCCGTGGTGCGCTCGGCGGCCGCCGGGTCGGCCATGGCGGCGCGCTTGCCGCCCACCGCCGTGGCCAGGGCCTTGAGGTCCAGGGAGCCCGCGACGGGGACCACGGCGACCACCAGGGAGCCGTCCACGTCCGCGACCAGGGTCTTGAAGACGCGGTCGGGCGAGACGCCCATCGCCTCGGCGGCCTCCTCGCCGTAGGAGGGGTGCGCGGGGTCGTGCTCGTAGGCGTGGACCGTGTACGCGACGCCCGCCGCGGTCAGGGCCACCGTCGCGGGCGTGCCCCCCGGCTGCTGCTTCTTCGACTTCTTCGCCAAGGTGTCGATGCCTTCAGTTGAGACTTGTCGGGTTGCGCGTCAGTTCCGCCGCGGGCAACGACGGCAGGTTACGGATGATGGCGGTCTCGGCGCGCAGGAGTTTCAGCTCTTCGTGGAGGCGGGTGGCCGTGTCGGGGGCCTGGAGCAGCTGCTGCTTGGCCGGGATGTCGAGCATCACGGCGGCCGCCACGAGGTAGGAGACCACCGCCGGGTCGTCCGGCAGGTCCGCGCCGGTGGACAGTGAGCGTTCGCGGGCGCCCGCCAGCCGCTTCTGGTACTGCCGGAAGGCCCGCAGGACGCCCTCGGCGAGCGCGCCCGCCTCCTCGCCGGGTTCCTCCGGCAGCTCCTCCAGCTCGGCCGTCAGGAAGGGCCCGGAGGCGTCCACCGACAGGAGTCGTACCCGCGTGGTGCCGGTGGCGAGGACCTCGAAGCTGCCGTCGGCGCGCTCCCGGACGGTGGCCGCGTCCGCGACGCAGCCCACCTCGTGGAAGGCCTTCAGCGGGTCGTTGCCGAACCCGGCCGTGGGCCCGCGCTGCGGCAACGCCGTCTGGTCCGGCATGCCGGGTGCGGAGAGCGCGACCTCGTGGCCGTCGCGGATGGCGACGACGGCGAATCGGCGCGATTCGTCCTCGGGGGTCTTCAGCAGTTCGCGCATCATGGCGCGATAGCGCTCCTCGAAGATGTTCAGTGGAAGCACGAGCCCCGGGAACAGAACCGAGTTCAGGGGGAAGAGCGGGAGCCGGACGGTGGTCACGACGCGCAAGCCTAATGGTCGCCGGAGCGGGCACGTCCGCCGTGCTCACTCCGTGGATGGAGGGGGGTGTTCGAGGCGACCTCCAGGCGGACTCCGTCGCGCAGTTCCAGGAACTGGCTCAGTGGGTCGTCGGAGACCCGGTCCCAGGGGAACGAGGTCGCGTACGGGCCGATCAGACGGAGCTGGTCCAGGGCGTCCTGCCAGCGCTCCAGCCTGATCAGGACGTAGGTGAGGAGATTGCGCACCTCCGCGGGCCACGGGTCGGCGGGCGCGTACGCCGCCGAGACCGCGATCGCGAGGTCGGCCGCCGCGTCGAGCCGTTCACGCGGTACGACGGCCCGGCCGCCCTCGGTCAGATAGGCGAAGGCCGCGCGCACCGGCAACGCCTGTACGAGTGAGCCGGGCAGCGCGTCCTGGGCGGCCCGTTCGGCGAAGTCGAAGCACTCGCGGTGCGAGCCGTACCAGGCGGCCGACAGGTACTTCAGTGCGGCCACATGGCAACCATAGTGGTGCGGGGAGCGGCGTACGGCCTCGGTCCACAGCTTCTCGAACTCGGTGTGCCCGGCGTTGGTGCCCCGGGCGTGGTCGAGCGCGATCCGCCAGGGCACCGGGTCGCGCGGGTCGCCCTCGGCGGCGGCGCCGATCAGCGGGCCGGCCTCGCGCAGCAGCTCGGCGCGGGCGGGCGACTCCCACCAGCGGCGCACCGCGAGCTCGGCCTTGACCAGGAGCGCGTCCGGGTCGTGCGGGGACTCGCTCTGCCAGGTCTGGAGCCACTCGTCGCGGGTGCGGGCGAAGGCGGCGAGGCGCATCGCGTAGCGGTCGCGGTTCTCCCACTCGGCGGCCTCGCGGGTGGCGGCGAGCAGTTTGGCCGCGATGTCGTACTCGCCGCGGGCCGCCGCGACGAGGGCGGGGGCGAGCCGCTCGTCCGGGGCGTCCAGCAGTACCTCGTCGTCGGCGGGCAGTCCGGCGGCGAGGCGCGAAGTGTTCTTGACCATCCGGGCCGTACGGATGAACGCGCGCAGCAGTGCCATGGTATCGACCATTGAAAACCGCAGGTCGGAGCTGTACCAGAGGCGTGCGGTGACACTTTCGTAACCCTCGTTTGGTTGTGCGCCGAACAGTCAAGGGTGAGTAAAAAGTGACTGTTGTTCTACTATTGAAGGCCTGTCAACAACACGGCCGGATGCTGCCCCAAGGGCCTCTCAGCTGCGGCGCAGCAGCCGCGTCGCCCCCGCCGCCACCGTCGTCGCCAGGATCCAGCCGAGGAGGATCACCACCGCGGCCAGCCACTGCCAGCCGCCGCGCAGCTGCCAGGTGTCCACCTGGCCGAGGTCGATCACCGGCAGCAGCAGGTCGAGGGCGAACAGCGCGGCGTTCCACGGCGGACGCCCGCCGCCCGTCGGGGTGTGGGTCGCGTGCGAGAAGGCGATCGAGGACGCCGCCCACAGCACCGCCATCCACAGGGCCGCCCGGCCGGGCCGGTACCCGTAGGCGACCGTCCAGTCCTGCGCGTACCCCCACAGCTTGGCCGCGAGCGGCAGGGTCTCGCGGCGGCGGCGCTGCTTGGCGAGCAGCACCTCGCGCGCGTCCTCGTCCTCACCGGAGTCGCGCAGCACGGTGGCCAGTCGCTCGTACGGCTCCGGGCTGTACTCGGCGGTCGCCGCCGCCACCCACTCCAGCCGCCGGATCAGCGGGAACCCGCCCTGCGGTACGAGGTTCTCGTAGCTGAATCCGCCCATGTGGAGGTTGCCAGGGCCCGGCCAGCTGTCCGCCCGGTCGACGAGATTGACGATCCGCGCGCCCGACAGGACGACCTTGCCCCGCTCGGGGCGCTCCCCGAGGAAGCGCAGCTCGGGCGTCTGCACCCGCAGCAGGGACAGCTCCTGGTCGTCGTCGAAGGTGAAAAGGGCCCGCTCGAAGTCGAGGGCGTCCCCGAACCGCCCGTCGTCGAGGCGGATGCCGCCCCGGCACTCGAAGCGCTGCACCAGCGTCCCGCGCGCCGGGGTGGTGCCACTGGTCAGCAGGGGATTGCCGAGGCCCGCGGGGGTCATGTACAGCGTGCGGTTGACGGTCAGCTGGGGGGCGTTCAGGGCGAGCCGTGAGTACGGGTTGTTCAGCCTGCTGCCGCGCAGGCTGAGCGAGACGCCGACGGTGGCGCCGCGCAGACTCAGCTCGCCGTGCGACTCCAGCATCTCGGCCTGAAGGTCCTGTCCCACGGTCATGCCGTCCCCGGTGAGCGAGCGGCCGCGCCGGTCCCGGTAGACCACGGCCTGGTTGAGCAGCAGATCCGTGCCGATGTGCGCGTCGGTCAGCCGTACGCCGTTGTGGAAGCGGCAGCGCGGCAGGTGCAGATCGCCCTCGGTGTGCACCCGGGCCGCCTCCAGGCGCGGCACCGAGCAGTTGACCAGGCGTGCGGTCGTGAAGCGCGCCTCCGGCAGCAGGATCTCCTTCTCGAACCGGCAGCCCTTCAGCTCGACGTACGGCACCACCGTGCCGCCCGCGAGGTCGAGGACGTCGGTGATCCGCACGCCGGTCAGCTTCAGGGAGGCGACCCGCCCCTGGAGGGCCGGCGGCCCGTCGAGCAGCAGCCACGCCACGATCCGGGCCCGGACACTGCGCTCGGGCCCCCAGGGATGGCCGCCGTGCGGATCGTCCACGGTCATGTCCCCGCTGCGCAGGTCGTACACGCTGCCGTTGCGGAAGGCCTGCCACATCCCGGCCTCGGCCGCGGTCAGCTCGTCCGGCAGGTCCCCGGCGCGCGGGCCGGCCCCCTCGGTCACGGTTCTTCCCTTCCTCCCCAACTACTCGCGGGTTTAGTACAACCGTTCATGCCCGCTGTGTGACGGACCGAACGCTATTGGTGACGGAGATCTGCGGGGGGAGCCTGGGACGGCTTGTATCAGCCATTGATACAGGCGTCCGGCGCCTTATCGCCGTCTGAGAGAATTGGCACCGTGCTGCAATCTCTTCGTATGGCCCGAATCGATCTGCGCGGCGACGCCCTCCCCGAGGGCTCCGCCCTGCGCGACCTGCTGCCCCGAGCCGACTTCGACGTACAGGCCGCCCTGGAGAAGGTGCGTCCGATCTGCGAGGCCGTGCATCATCGGGGGGACGCGGCGCTGATCGACTACGCGGAGAAGTTCGACGGGGTGCGGCTGGAATCCGTGCGGGTTCCGGCCCAGGCCCTCGCCGCCGCCCTGGAGCAGCTCGACCCGGCCGTGCGCGCGGCCCTGGAGGAGTCCATCCGCCGCGCCCGCCTGGTCCACCGCGAGCAGCGCCGCGCCGCGCACACCACCCGGGTCGCGCCGGGCGGCTCGGTCACCGAGAAGTGGGTGCCGGTCGGTCGGGTGGGGCTGTACGCGCCCGGCGGCCGCTCCGTCTACCCCTCGTCCGTGATCATGAACGTGGTCCCGGCACAGGAGGCGGGCGTCGAGTCGATCGCCCTCGCCTCCCCCGCGCAGGCCGATTTCGGCGGCCTGCCGCACCCGACGATCCTCGCCGCCTGCGCGCTGCTCGGCGTCGACGAGGTGTACGCGGCCGGTGGCGCGACCGCCGTCGCGATGTTCGCGTACGGCACGGAGTCCTGCCCGCCCGCCGACATGGTCACCGGCCCCGGCAACATCTGGGTCGCCGCCGCCAAGCGCTACTTCACCGGCAAGATCGGCATCGACACCGAGGCCGGTCCCACCGAGATCGCGATCCTCGCGGACGAGACCGCCGACCCGGTGCACGTGGCCGCCGACCTGATCAGCCAGGCCGAGCACGACCCGCTCGCCGCCGCCGTCCTCGTCACGGACTCCGCCGAGCTGGCGGAGGCGGTCGAGAAGGAGCTGGAGCCGCAGGTCGCGGCCACCAAGCACATCGAGGACCGGATCGTCCCGGCGCTCAGCGGCAGGCAGTCGGCGATCGTTCTCGTCGACGGCGTGGACGAGGGCCTGCGGGTCGTCGACGCGTACGGTGCCGAGCACCTGGAGATCCAGACGGCGGACGCGGCCGCCGTCGCCGACCGGGTGAAGAACGCGGGCGCGATCTTCGTCGGCGCCTGGGCGCCGGTGTCGCTGGGCGACTACTGCGCGGGCTCCAACCACGTGCTGCCCACCGGCGGCTGCGCCTGCCACTCCTCGGGGCTGAGCGTCCAGTCCTTCCTGCGCGGCATCCACATCGTGGACTACACGCGCGACGCCCTCGCCGAGGTGGCGCACCACGTGGTGACGCTCGCGGAGGCGGAGGACCTGCCGGCCCACGGGGCGGCGATCAAGGCTCGTTTCGGGTGGAAGGTTCCAGAGAGCAAGTGACCGGTATCGACGATCTTCCCGTACGGGACGAGCTGCGCGGCAAGTCCCCCTACGGTGCGCCCCAACTCGACGTGCCCGTAAGGCTGAACACCAACGAGAACCCGTACCCGCTGCCCGAACCGCTCGTCGAGCGGATCGTCGAGCGGGTCCGCGAGGCCGCCCGCAACCTCAACCGCTACCCCGACCGGGACGCGGTGGAGCTGCGCACCGAGCTGGCCAAGTACCTGACGAGGACCGGCGGGCACCGGGTCGGCGTCGAGAACGTCTGGGCGGCCAACGGCTCGAACGAGGTCATCCAGCAGCTGCTGCAGACCTTCGGAGGACCCGGCCGTACGGCGATCGGCTTCGAGCCCTCGTACTCGATGCACGCGCTCATCGCACGCGGCACCGGCACGGCCTGGATCTCGGGTCCCCGCAACGAGGACTTCACGATCGACCTGGCGGCCGCCACCCGGGCCATCACCGAGAGCCGCCCGGACGTCGTCTTCATCACCACCCCCAACAACCCCACGGGCAACGCGGTGCCGCGTGAGACGGTCCTCGCGCTGTACGAGGCCGCGCAGGCCGCCAGGCCGTCCATGGTCGTGGTCGACGAGGCGTACATCGAGTTCAGCCACGGCGACTCGCTGCTGCCGCTGATCGAGGGGCGGCCGAATCTCGTCGTCTCGCGGACGATGTCGAAGGCGTTCGGCGCGGCCGGACTGCGCCTCGGCTATCTCGCCGCGCACCCCGCGGTCGTGGACGCGGTCCAGCTCGTACGGCTGCCCTACCACCTGTCGGCCGTCGCGCAGGCCACCGCCCTGGCCGCGCTGGAGCACACCGACACGCTGCTCGGGTACGTGGAGCAGCTGAAGGCCGAGCGGGACCGGCTGGTCGCCGAGCTGCGTGCGATCGGGTACGACGTGACCGAGTCCGACGCGAACTTCGTCCAGTTCGGGCGATTCGCGGACTCCCACGAGGCCTGGCAGAAGATCCTCGACCGGGGCGTCCTGGTCCGGGACAACGGCGTACCGGGATGGCTGCGGGTCTCCGCCGGCACCCCGGCCGAAAACGACGCGTTCCTGGACGCGGTCCGTGAGTTGAAGAAGGAGCAGAGCGCATGAGCCGCGTCGGAAGAGTGGAGCGGACGACCAAGGAGACGTCGGTCCTCGTCGAGATAGATCTCGACGGGTCCGGCAAGGTCGAGGTGTCGACGGGCGTGGGCTTCTACGACCACATGCTCGACCAGCTCGGCCGGCACGGTCTGTTCGACCTGACCGTGAAGACCGAGGGCGACCTGCACATCGACTCGCACCACACCATCGAGGACACCGCCCTCGCGCTCGGCGCCGCCTTCAAGCAGGCACTCGGCGACAAGGTCGGGATCTACCGCTTCGGCAACTGCACGGTCCCCCTGGACGAGTCCCTCGCCCAGGTGACGGTCGACCTGTCGGGCCGCCCCTACCTCGTGCACACCGAGCCCGAGAACATGGCGCCGATGATCGGCGAGTACGACACGACGATGACCCGGCACATCCTGGAGTCCTTCGTCGCCCAGGCCCAGATCGCACTGCACGTGCACGTGCCCTACGGTCGCAACGCGCACCACATCGTGGAGTGCCAGTTCAAGGCGCTCGCCCGGGCGCTGCGCTACGCCTCCGAGCGCGACCCGCGCGCCGCCGGCATCCTCCCCTCCACGAAGGGCGCTCTGTAAAGCCATGACAGGTCTCAACTCCATGCTGATCGTCGTCGGGCTCTTCCTCCTGGGCGGCGTCTACTCCTTCGTCAAGCAGAAGATGCCCGCGAGCCTCATCGTGCTGCTCTCCTTCGGCGCCGCGATGTGTCTGGTCGCGGGCGTCATGAGGCTGGAGGTGTGGAATTGACCGCTCCTAAGAAGGTCGTCGTCTTCGACTACGGCTTCGGGAACGTGCGCTCCGCCGAGCGTGCCCTCGCACGCGCGGGTGCCGAGGTCGAGATCACGCGCGACTTCGACAAGGCCATGAACGCGGACGGGCTGCTGGTGCCCGGCGTCGGCGCCTTCGCCGCCTGTATGAAGGGCCTCAAGGACGCCCGCGGCGACTGGATCATCGGCCGCCGCCTGTCCGGCGGCCGCCCGGTGATGGGCATCTGCGTCGGCATGCAGATCCTCTTCGAGCGCGGCATCGAGCACGGCGTGGAGACCGAGGGCCTCGACGAGTGGCCCGGCACGGTCGAACCGCTCCAGGCCGACATTGTGCCCCACATGGGCTGGAACACGGTCGAGGCCCCCGCCGGCTCACAGCTCTTCGCCGGACTCGACGCCGACGCGCGCTTCTACTTCGTGCACTCCTACGCCGTCCACGACTGGTCCCTGGAAGTCGCCAACCCGGCACTGCGCGCACCCCTGGTGACCTGGTCGACGCACGGCAAGCCCTTCGTGGCGGCCGTCGAGAACGGCCCCCTGTGGGCCACGCAGTTCCACCCCGAGAAGTCCGGCGACGCCGGAGCCCAGCTCCTCACCAACTGGATCGGAACACTGTGAGCAAGCTCGAACTCCTCCCCGCCGTCGACGTCCGCGACGGCCAGGCCGTCCGGCTCGTGCACGGCGAGTCCGGGACGGAAACTTCTTACGGCTCCCCCCTCGAGGCCGCCCTCGCCTGGCAGCGCTCGGGCGCCGAGTGGCTGCACCTCGTCGACCTGGACGCCGCGTTCGGCACCGGCGACAACCGCAAGCTGATCGCCGAGGTCGCCGGCGCCATGGACATCAAGGTCGAACTGTCCGGCGGCATCCGCGACGACGACACGCTCGCCGCCGCCCTCGCCACCGGCTGCACCCGGGTGAACCTCGGCACCGCCGCCCTGGAGAGTCCGGAGTGGGTCGCCAAGGTCATCGCCGAGCACGGCGACAAGATCGCGGTCGGTCTCGACGTACGCGGTACGACGCTGCGCGGCCGCGGCTGGACCCGCGACGGCGGCGACCTCTACGAGACGCTGGAGCGCCTCGACTCCGAGGGCTGCGCGCGCTACGTGGTCACGGACATCGCCAAGGACGGCACGCTGCAGGGCCCGAACCTGGAGCTGCTGCGCAATGTGTGCGCCGCGACGGACCGCCCGGTCGTCGCCTCGGGCGGGGTCTCGTCCCTGGACGACCTGCGCGCCATCGCCGAGCTCGTGCCGCTGGGCGTCGAGGGCTCCATCGTCGGCAAGGCCCTCTACGCCAAGGCGTTCACCCTGGAAGAGGCCCTGGAGGCGGTAGCCAAGTGAGCGACGTACGACGCGTCACGACCGGCGCGCCCTGGGAGGACGCCTTCGGCTACTCCCGCGCGGTGGAGCTGCCGAACGGCCTGGTGCTGGTCGCCGGCTGCACGTCGATAGTGGACGGCGAGATCGCCGGGGGCGGCCCGTACGAGCAGGCGATCAACGCGTTCAACGTCGCGTTCGCGGCGCTGGAGCAGCTGGGTCTGGGCCGGGACGACGTGGTACGGACACGCATGTACGTCACCCATGCCCGGGACGTGGACGACGTCGGGCGCGCTCACAAAGAGCTGTTCGACGCCGTCCGGCCCGCCGCATCCATGATCATCGTCTCCGGCTTCGTGGACCCCAGTCTGGTCGTCGAGGTCGAGGTGGAGGCGTTCCGCCCCAGCGGAGAACCGGGAGTGTCCGCAGCATGACCCTCGCCGTACGAGTCATCCCCTGCCTGGACGTGGACAACGGCCGGGTCGTCAAGGGCGTCAACTTCCAGAACCTGCGCGACGCGGGCGACCCCGTCGAGATGGCCAAGGTGTACGACGCCGAGGGCGCCGACGAGCTGACGTTCCTGGACATCACCGCGTCCTCGGGCAACCGGGAGACCACCTACGACGTGGTGCGCCGCACGGCCGAGCAGGTCTTCATCCCGCTCACCGTGGGCGGCGGCGTGCGCACGGCCGAGGACGTCGACAAGCTGCTGCGGGCGGGCGCCGACAAGGTCGGGGTCAACACGGCCGCGATCGCCCGGCCCGAGCTCATCAGGGAGATCGCGGAGCGGTTCGGGCGGCAGGTGCTGGTGCTGTCGGTGGACGCCCGGCGCACTCCTGGGGGGACCTTCGAGGTCACCACCCACGGCGGGCGCAAGGGCACCGGGATCGACGCGGTCGAGTGGGCGCACCAGGCCGCCGAGCTGGGCGCGGGCGAGATCCTGCTCAACTCGATGGACGCGGACGGCACGAAGGACGGCTACGACATCGAGATGATCGAGGCCGTCCGCAGGCACGTCACCGTGCCGCTCATCGCCAGCGGTGGCGCGGGCCGGCTGGCCGACTTCCCGCCCGCCGTCGCGGCGGGCGCCGACGCGGTGCTCGCCGCGTCCGTCTTCCACTTCGGGGACCTGCGGATCGGCCAGGTGAAGGAGACGCTCCGGGCGGCGGGCCGCCCCGTCCGCTGACGCCTGATGCCTGACGCCTGACGGCGCCCGCGCCCCGAGCCCCGGTCACTGAGTGGCCGGGGCTCACTTCGGGGCAGATGTGAAAGATAAGTTGCGCAAAATATATTGTGCAATTTTTCTTTCGTATCTACGGTGAGCTCATGGCAGAGAAGGAGAACCTCCGTCGCATCGCGGACATGGGCACGCTCAAGGCGATAGCCCATCCGCTGCGGATGAAGCTGTACCGGGCCCTGTACGTAGCCAGGACCGCGACCGCGTCCCAGCTGGCCGACCAGGTCGACGAGGCCCCCTCGCTGGTCAGCTACCACCTGCGCAAGCTCGCCGAGCACGGGCTGATCGAGGAGGCCGAGCCCCGCAGCGAGGACGGCCGCGAGCGCTGGTGGCAGCCCGCCTCGGAGGGCGTGAGCATCCACGACGAGGACTTCCGGGACGCGCCCGAGAAGAGGGCCGCGCATCTGGCGGCCACCCGGCTCTTCCACGAGCAGCGCAGCGACATGTACCGGCGCTACCTCGACGAGCGTCCCACCTGGGCCCCCGAGTGGAATACCGCCGCTCCGGACAACGAGTCCCTGCTGCGACTGACGGCGACAGAACTGTCCGAGCTCGGCGCGGAGCTGATGGCTCTCATCAAGAAGTACGAGGAGAAGGGCCGCGCCGATGAGGCGGCCGGTGCCACAGAAGGCCGCGAGAACGTGGCGCTGCATGTGTACGGCTTCCCGTTCCGCCCCTGAGAGGACGTACTTCAGTGACCGCGACCGTCATAGGATCCGCCCCCGCAGAGACCGACCGTCCGGCCCACCGTGACGGCAACGTGCTGCGCTGGCTCGGCGCCTACACCTCGTCGATGATCGGCGACAACGTCTACTACCTCGCGCTGTCCTGGGCCGCCGTCCAGGCCGGAACGCCCTCGCAGGCCGGGCTCGTGATGGCCGTGAGCGCCGTGCCGCGGGCCCTGTTGATGCTGGGCGGGGGAGTGGTCGCCGACCGGTTCGGGCCGCGGAAGGTCGTCATCGGCAGCGACGCCGTGCGCTGCGCGGCCGTCCTCGCGGTGGCCGCACTGCTGTTCGGGGCCGGTCCCGGGCTGTGGCTGCTGGCGTTGCTCGCCGTCGTCTTCGGCACCGTCGACGCCGTCTTCATGCCCGCCGTGGGCGCACTCCCGGTTCGTGTCACCAGCCATGGACAGCTCGCCCGCGTCCAGGGCATGCGGGGCCTCGCGAGCCGCTTCGCCAATGTCGTCGGGGCGCCGCTCGGCGGCCTCGCCGTGGCGCTCGGCGGCTCGGCGACGGCGTTCGGCCTGGCGGGCGTGCTGATCGCCGTGTCCGTGCCGCTGCTGATCTCCGTACGGATGAGGGAACTGCCCACCGACGACAAGGCCGCGGAGCGCCCCGCTCGGCGGGACCTCCGTGACGGCCTCGGCTACATCAGGCGGCACCGCGTCCTCGCCCCGCTCATCGCCGCCATCGCCCTCGGCGACTTCGGCTTCGCCGGGCCGCTCAACGTGGGCCTGACCCTGCTGGCCGACCAGCGCGGTTGGGGCTCCGCCGGGATGGGCTGGGTGGTCGCCGGGTTCGGGACCGGTGCGGGGGCCGCCGCGCTGTTGCTGACCGTGCGCGGGCACCTGCCGCACGCGGGACGTCTGGCCGGGGTGGCGATCCTGGGGGGCTCGGTCGCGATCGGCGCGCTCGCCTATGCGCCGAGTGCCGCCGCGGCTGTCGGTGTCGCCGTGCTCGTGGGGCTGCTCGCGGGGCTCGGCGGAGCCTTGTGCGGCGCCCTGCTGCAGACCCACGCGGACCCCGCCTACCTGGGCCGCGTCACCGCCGTCGCGGGCCTCGTCAGCCTCGGTCTCGCCCCGCTGAGCATGCCGGTGGCCGCCGCCGCGATCGGCTGGTGGGGCACCGGACCGGTCTTCGTGGCCAGCGCCGCGGTCTGCGGCCTCGGCGGGGTCCTCGCGCTGTGCGTCCGCGACCTGCGCCGCGCCGAGCTACCGCGCTGAGCAGGCCGCTCAGAGACCCAGTTGCTTCGTCTCGCTCAGTTTCGCGATCGCGTCCTTGTCGCCCTCCAGCTCCACGTCGGCCGTCTTCTGCCGGCCGAGGGCGAACATCAGCAGCTCCGAGGGCTCGCCGGTCACCGTCACGACCGGGGTGCCCCGGTGGGCGACCGCCGTCTGGCCGTCCGGGCGGCGCAGCACCAGGCCGGTCGGGGCGCCACGGCCGGCGAGGCGGGCGGTGCGCTCCAGACGGGACCACAGGGCGTCCTGGAAGACCGGGTCCAGCGGGCGCGGCGTCCAGTCCGGCTGGGCCCGCCGCACGTCCTCGGTGTGGACGTAGAACTCGACCGTGTTCGACGCCTCGTCGATCTGCTTCAGCGCGAAGGGCGAGAAGCGCGGCGGGCCCGTACGGATCAGCTGGATCAGCTCCTCGTACGGCTTCTCGGCGAACTCCGCCTGCACCCGTTCCAGACGGGGCGCGAGCTGCTTGAGCAGCAGCCCGCCCGCGGCGTCCGCGCGGCGCTCGCGCACCACCACGTGCGCGGCGAGATCACGGGTGTTCCAGCCCTCGCACAGGGTCGGGGCGTCCGGGCCCTCGGCCTCCAACAGGTCGGCGAGGAGAAGTCGTTCACGCTTGGCATGGGTCGACATGCCAGCAAGCCTACGGCCGCCCCAGGAGTCCGCCCACCCGTCGCCGCGCGCGTCCGGCCTGTGGACAACCGGCGAGATGCGTCCCACGGGCGCGGCACAATGGTCGGCATGACCAGCACGCCCCCGCCCAGCAGCCCCAGCAGCCTGGATCCCGAGATCGCCGCGCGCCTCAAGCGCAGCACGGACGGACTCGTCCCGGCCATCGCCCAGCAGTACGACACCGGTGAGGTGCTGATGCTCGGCTGGATGGACGACGAGGCGCTGCATCGCACGCTCACCACGGGCCGCTGCACGTACTGGTCGCGCAGCCGCCGGGAGTACTGGGTGAAGGGCGACACCTCCGGCCACTTCCAGTGGGTGAAGTCCGTGGCCCTCGACTGCGACGCCGACACACTCCTGGTCCAGGTGGATCAGGTGGGCGCCGCCTGCCACACGGGCGCCCGCACCTGCTTCGACGAGGACGTGCTCCTCGAGGAGGCCGCCTCCGCGCACACCCAGGGCGCCGATTCCGGCGTCGTACCGGCACTGGATCAGTAAGGTCAGCCGCCATGGACCTCGAGACGTTCCGCAAGCTGGCCACCGACCGCCGTGTCATTCCCGTCAGCCGCAAGCTCCTCGCCGACGGCGACACGCCGGTCGCGCTCTACCGCAAGCTGGCCGCCGAGCGCCCCGGCACCTTCCTCCTGGAGTCCGCCGAGAACGGCCGCTCCTGGTCCAGATACTCCTTCATCGGCGTCCGCAGCCAGGCCACCCTGACCGAGCGCGACGGGCAGGTCCACTGGCTCGGCACCCCGCCCGTCGGCGTCCCCGTCGACGGCGACCCGCTGGCCGCTCTGAGCGCCACCATCGAGGCCCTGCACACACCGCACGGAGAGGGCCTGCCCCCCTTCACCGGCGGCATGGTCGGCTATCTCGGCTACGACATCGTGCGCCGCCTGGAGAAGATCGGCCCCGGC
This sequence comes from Streptomyces sp. NBC_01450, assembly GCF_036227505.1. NCBI lineage: Bacteria > Bacillati > Actinomycetota > Actinomycetes > Kitasatosporales > Streptomycetaceae > Streptomyces > Streptomyces sp. NBC_01450. The sequence goes on from NZ_CP109480.1 coordinate 8,130,840, forward strand.
GAGCGGGACGACCTCAAGCTCCCCGAGCTGACCATGCTGCTCACCAGCGATCTCGCGGTCATGGACCACTGGGACGGCTCGGTCCAGCTGATCGCCAACGCGATCAACCACAACGACCTCGACACGGGCGTCGACGAGGCCTACGCGGACGCGGTCGCCCGCCTCGACGCCATGGAGGCCGACCTCTCCCGCGCGATCTCCCAGCCGCCCGCCGCGCTCCCGCCCTCCGAACTGCCCGAGTACACCGCCCTGTGGGGCGGCCCGGACTTCCAGGACGCCGTCGAGGACATCAAGGAGCGCATCCGGGCGGGCGAGGCCTTCCAGGTCGTCCCCTCCCAGCGCTTCGAAACGCCGTGCACGGCAAGCGCCCTGGACGTCTATCGCGTACTGAGGGCGACCAATCCCTCCCCGTACATGTACCTCTTCCGCTTCGACGGCTTCGACGTCGTCGGCTCGTCTCCCGAGGCCCTGGTCAAGGTTGAGGACGGGCAGGCGATGGTGCACCCCATCGCGGGCACCCGGCCGCGCGGCGCCACCGTCCAGGAGGACCAGGCCCTCGCCGACGAGCTGATCGCCGACCCCAAGGAGCGCGCCGAACACCTGATGCTCGTCGACCTGGGGCGCAACGACCTGGGGCGGGTCTGCGAGCCCGGCTCCGTCGAGGTCGTCGACTTCATGTCCATCGAGCGCTACTCGCACGTGATGCACATCGTGTCCACCGTGACCGGACGCGTCGCGGCGGGCCGTACGGCCTTCGACGTGCTCACCGCCTGCTTCCCGGCCGGCACCCTCTCCGGCGCCCCCAAGCCGCGCGCGATGCAGATCATCGACGAACTCGAACCGTCCAGGCGGGGGCTGTACGGCGGCTGCGTCGGCTACCTCGACTTCGCCGGCGACTCCGACACCGCCATCGCCATCCGTACGGCCCTGCTGCGCGACGGCACCGCGTACGTCCAGGCGGGCGCCGGAATCGTCGCGGACTCGGACCCCGTCGCCGAGGACAACGAGTGCCGCAACAAGGCCGCCGCGGTGCTCCGCGCGGTGCACACGGCCAACCGGCTCGGCCGGTAGGGCCCCGTACGGCCCTGTACGGCCCCACGAGTTCGGGAAATAGGACGAGGCTCACGTGAACCCCGGGTGACGGTTCGCCCGGGGTTCAGGCGATAGTGGAGTACGTGACAGCTGTACCGCACCCCCGATCCGAAGCCGCAGGACCCGCCGGGTCCGGCCGCCGCAGCCTTGCCGTCGCCCTGCTCAGCGGCGCCCTCGGCGCGGCCGTGGCGCTGCTCTCCACCCGGCAGAGCTGGTCGGAGGGCACCGCGACGGTGGCCGGCGGCGCCTTCCCGCTGACCGTCAAGGGCAGCGACGTCACGGGCGTGCCCGCGGCGCTCGCCATAGTGGGCCTCGCCGCGCTCGTCGCCGTCTTCGCCGTCCGCAGCTCCGGGCGCTTCCTCGTCTCCGCCCTGCTCGCGCTCTCCGGCGCGGGTACGGTCGTGGCGGCGGTGCTCGGCGCGAGCGACAGCTCCGCCCTCGACGAGAAGGCCGCGGCCGCCTCCGGCGACACCGCCGCCACCGCGAGCGCCCTCAGCCACACCGCCTGGCCCTACGCGGCCGCGGCGGGCGGCGCGCTCATCCTCCTCGCGGGGCTGCTCGCGCTGCGCTACGGACGACTGTGGCCCGCGATGTCCGGCCGCTACGAGCGCGACGGGACGCCCCGGCCGCGCAAGGCGAGGCCGGTCGACCCCGACCGGCCCGAGGACATCTGGAAGGCGCTCGACCGGGGCGAGGACCCGACGGGGCCCGACCCCGCCGGGACCTAGGTCCGGAAACGGGCGGACCCGACCAGGTCCTTATGGCCCGGGACCTTGGTCGTGACGTGCAGAATGTGACGCGCTAGGCGCCACCCCGCGCTCCCGCCACAAGGGTGCGTACGGGACAATGGACGGTGAGCATCCGACTCACACACGCAAACAGCAACGAGGAGCAAGTCATGGCGGGCAGCAGCCACGGTCACACCCCGGCCGCCTGGACCGGTGTCATCATCGCCTTCATCGGTTTCTGCGTCGCGGGTGCCTTCATGGTGATGGCGAACCCGCTGGGCTTCTGGGCCGGCATGGTCATCGTCGTTCTCGGCGGTGTCGTCGGCATGGCCATGCGCGCGGCGGGCCTCGGCCAGCCGAAAAGGACCGCGCACCCGGCGGTCGCGCACCCGGTCCGTGAGGCCGTCGGCGCCGAGAGCTGACCCCGTAGGGCTTCTCGAGAGGCGGTCCCGGCAACTCCTGCCGGGACCGCCTCTCGCGCGTTCGTGACGAGCGCGCCGCGCCCGGGGCGGGCAGAATGCGACGGGTGAACGCCGAAACCCAGAGGGTGACGCGGCCCCGGCCCGTCGAGCGGTTCGTGCCGCGGCGCCTGGTCGTGCCCGTGGGGGCGCTCGCGGCCGTCGCCGGCGCCTTCGCGTTCGTCGGGGCCGTGGATCCCAACCAGCCCGGGCACTACCCCGTCTGCCCGCTGCTGCGCTACACGGGCGTGTACTGCCCCGGCTGCGGCGGTCTGCGCAGTGCGCACGCCCTCGTGCACGGGGACCTCGCGACGGCGCTCACGGACAACGCGCTCGCCGTCGTGGGCTACTTCGTCTTCGCGGTGGTGTGGACCGTCTGGGCGGTCCGCTCGGCGCGCGGACGGCCGCTGCGGATCGACCTGGGGCCCGTGCACCTGTGGAGCGTCGGCGTGTTGCTCCTGGTCTTCACCGTTGTCCGGAACCTGCCCTTCGGTGGCTGGCTGCACCCTTGATCAAATGGCAAACGTCCAGGTAGTGGGACCGGCGTCAACCGGATGTGAGGCCTAGCCCTTCCTCCGGATACCATCGGAGTGACCCACCATGACCGTCGCGACGGCGGTCCGGGGTCGACAGGCTCAACCGCTTCAACCGTTCACCGTCAGGGAAGGGGGCCGCTCGCGTGAGTGTGCTCGACGAGATCATCGACGGAGTCCGTGCCGACCTCGCGGAGCGGCAGGCGCGCGTCAGCCTCGACGAGCTCAAGGAGCGCGCGGCGAAGGCTCCCGCGGCCAAGGACGGCGTGGCCGCCCTGCGCGGCGACAGTGTCAAGGTCATCTGTGAGGTCAAGCGCTCCAGCCCGTCCAAGGGCGCGCTCGCAGCGATCGCCGACCCCGCGGCGCTGGCCGCGGACTACGAGGCGGGCGGCGCGGCCGTCATCTCGGTCCTGACCGAGCAGCGCCGCTTCGGCGGTTCGCTGGCCGACCTGGAGGCCGTCCGCGCCCGGGTCGACATCCCCGTGCTCCGCAAGGACTTCATCGTCACGTCGTACCAGCTGTGGGAGGCCCGCGCGTACGGCGCCGACCTCGCGCTGCTGATCGTGGCCGCCCTCGACCAGGCCGCCCTGGAGTCCCTCATCGAGCGCGCCGAGTCCATCGGACTCACGCCGCTCGTCGAGGTGCACGACGAGGACGAGGTCGAGCGGGCGGTGGACGCCGGCGCGAAGGTCATCGGTGTCAACGCGCGCAACCTCAAGACCCTCAAGGTGGATCGCACCACCTTCGAGCGGGTCGCCCCCGAGATCCCGGCCGGCCTCGTCAAGGTCGCCGAGTCCGGCGTCCGCGGGCCGCACGACCTCATCGCGTACGCCAACGCCGGCGCCGACGCGGTCCTGGTGGGCGAGTCCCTCGTCACCGGCCGCGACCCGAAGACGGCGGTCGCCGACCTCGTCGCGGCCGGGGCCCACCCCGCGCTGCGCCACGGACGGAGCTGACACCTCGGTGAACAGCGCGCCCCACGCCACCGCCGTCACCCGTCCGGGCCAGTGCCCCGACGGGGGACCGGCGTGCGTGCGGGCGGCTGCCGCCGGGGCGCGCAATCCCTACGCGCGCCTCGCCCGCGGCTGTCGGCCGCGTGGCTGCCGGGCACCGGCCCGTCGCGTCCACGGGCGCCGGGTGCGCTATGTCATCGGTGACGAACCGGGCCAGGTCAACGGCATGCGATGGCCCGCCGGCGCACGCGTACAGGCGCCGCTCCGGGCCCGCCGCACCTCGCGGTGAGCTGACGGCTCCGACTCCGGGTGTCCTCGGGGCGACCTGTGCGTGCGCGACCGACGTGACCCCAGTCCGACCTGTAACCGGGGCTGTCGCCCCTGCGAGGTAACCGCATGCCCAGCGAGTTCTTCATTCCCGACCCCGAGGGTCAAATTCCCACCGCCGAGGGGTACTTCGGCGCGTTCGGCGGCAAGTTCATCCCGGAGGCGCTGGTCGCCGCCGTGGACGAGGTCGCCGTCGAGTACGACAAGGCGAAGGCGGACCCCGAGTTCGCCCGCGAGCTCGACGACCTGCTCGTCCACTACACCGGGCGCCCGAGCTCACTCACCGAGGTGTCCCGCTTCGCCGAACACGCCGGTGGAGCGCGCGTCTTCCTCAAGCGGGAGGACCTCAACCACACCGGGTCCCACAAGATCAACAACGTGCTCGGTCAGGCCCTCCTCACCAAGCGGATGGGCAAGACCCGCGTCATCGCCGAGACCGGCGCAGGTCAGCACGGTGTGGCCACCGCCACCGCCTGCGCTCTCTTCGGCCTCGAGTGCACCATCTACATGGGTGAGATCGACACGCAGCGCCAGGCACTCAACGTGGCCCGCATGCGCATGCTCGGCGCCGAGGTCATCGCCGTGAAGTCCGGCTCCCGCACCCTCAAGGACGCCATCAACGAGGCCTTCCGGGACTGGGTCGCCAACGTCGACCACACCCACTACCTCTTCGGGACCGTCGCGGGGCCGCACCCCTTCCCCGCCATGGTCCGCGACTTCCACCGCGTCATCGGCGTCGAGGCCCGGCGGCAGATCCTGGAGCGCGCCGGACGGCTCCCCGACGCCGCCATCGCCTGCGTCGGCGGCGGCTCCAACGCCATCGGTCTCTTCCACGCCTTCATCCCGGACACGGACGTACGCCTCATCGGCTGCGAGCCCGCCGGGCACGGCGTGGAGACCGGGGAGCACGCCGCGACCCTGACCGCCGGCGAACCCGGCATCCTGCACGGGTCGCGGTCGTACGTCCTCCAGGACGAGGAAGGCCAGATCACCGAGCCCTACTCCATCTCGGCGGGCCTCGACTACCCCGGCATCGGACCCGAGCACTCCTACCTCAAGGACAGTGGTCGCGGCGAGTACCGCGCGGTCACCGACGACGCGGCCATGCAGGCCCTGCGCCTGCTCTCCCGCACCGAGGGCATCATCCCGGCGATCGAGAGCGCGCACGCGCTCGCCGGGGCTCTGGAGGTCGGCAGGGAGCTGGGCAAGGACGGGCTGATCATCGTCAACCTGTCCGGGCGCGGCGACAAGGACATGGACACGGCCGCCCGCTACTTCGGCCTGTACGACACCGCCGCCGACGCCGTCGTCGAGCCGGACGCCGGCAGTGACACCGCCGAGATCGAGGGGGACGCCAAGTGAGCGGCAACATCCAGCTGTTGAGCGACACCCTCGCCGCCGCGAAGGCGGAGGGGCGCTCCGCCCTCATCGCCTATCTGCCGGCCGGCTTCCCGACGGTGGACGGCGGGATCGCGGCCGTCAAGGCCGTCTTCGAGGGCGGCGCGGACATCGTCGAGGTCGGTCTGCCGCACAGTGACCCCGTCCTCGACGGTCCCGTCATCCAGACCGCCGACGACATCGCCCTCAAGGGCGGCGTCAAGATCGCCGACGTCATGCGCACGGTCCGCGAGGCGCACGGGGCCACCGGGAAGCCGGTGCTCGTCATGACGTACTGGAACCCCATCGACCGCTACGGCGTCGAGCGCTTCACCGCCGAGCTGGCGGAGGCGGGCGGAGCGGGCTGCATCCTGCCCGACCTGCCCGTCCAGGAGTCGGCGCTGTGGCGTGAGCACGCGGAGAAGCACGGTCTCGCGACCGTCTTCGTCGTCGCGCCCAGCAGCAAGGACGCCCGGCTCGCCGAGATCACCGCGGCGGGCAGTGGCTTCGTGTACGCGGCCTCGCTGATGGGCGTCACGGGCACACGGGAGTCGGTGGGCGCCCAGGCCCAGGACCTGGTGCGGCGCACCAAGGCCACCACCGAGCTGCCGGTCTGCGTCGGGCTCGGCGTCTCCAACGCCACCCAGGCCGCCGAGGTCGCCGGCTTCGCCGACGGCGTGATCGTCGGCTCGGCCTTCGTCAAGCGGATGCTGGACGCGGCGGACGAGGCGGCGGGTCTCGACGCGGTACGTGCCCTCGCGGGCGATCTGGCGAAGGGCGTGCGCGGCACGGCCTGAGACACCTTCCGTCGCGTACGCGTCCTGTTGCGCGCGTAACGGACAATCCGCTCACTCGAACGGGTGGACCTGGGACCGGGGAGGCGCGCTGCGCCTCCCCGGTTCGTTCTGCCGGTTGTGAGCGAGAAGAACCGTGACGGAAAGCGCACCGCCCGCGAGCGGATGGCGGTCGAGCGAGAGAAGCAGAAGGCCGCGGACAAGCGCCGGCGGGCGCTGATCGTGGGCGCGTCGGTGGTGTGCGTCCTGGTTCTTGCCGGGGTGGTGGGCGTCCTGGCCGCCAACTCGGGCAAGGACAAGAAGAGCGCCACGTCGGGCCCGGCCGTGTCGCCCTCGGGCGCGACCGGCAAGGACGGCCTCGCCATCCCCGTCGGCAAGGACGGCGCCAAGTCGACCCTCACGGTCTGGGAGGACTTCCGCTGCCCGGCCTGCCAGGCCTTCGAGACGGTGTACCGCCCGACGATCCACGAGCTGGTGGACGTCGGAAAGCTCAGGGTCGAATACCACCTGGTCACGCTCATCGACGACGGCAGGGGCGGCAGCGGCTCCCGGCACGCGGCCAACGCCGCGGCCTGTGCCCAGGACGCCGGAAAGTTCACGCAGTACCACGACGTGCTGTACGAGAACCAGCCCAACGAGGCCAACGACGACTTCTCGAACGACGGCAAGCTCATCGAGCTGGCGGGCAAGGTCGACGGGCTGAACACCCCCGCCTTCCAGAAGTGCGTCAAGGACGGCACGCACAACAGCTGGGTCGTGAAGTCGAACGCGGCCTTCCAGAACAGCGGTTTCAGGGGCACGCCGACCGTGCTGCTGGGCGGCAAGAACATCTACGAGGACCAGACGATGACGCCCGCGAAGCTCAAGCAGATGGTGGAGGCGGAGAACAAGGCCTGAGCCCGGTGTCGGCCCTGTGCCCCCGGCCCGGACACGGGCCGGGGGCGGCTCGTCTCGCGGCCCCTGTTATGGACCCGTAGCCGGGCTGCTTGCCGTGGGTCCGGTCCGGCAGGGTAGCGTCGACCCTGCCATGGATATCGCCTACATTCCCAGCCCGTCGCACGGTGTGGTGCACCTCGGCCCCATCCCCCTGCGCGGCTACGCGTTCTGCATCATCATCGGCGTCTTCGTAGCCGTCTGGCTCGGCAACAAACGCTGGATCGCCCGGGGTGGGCGGCCCGGCACGGTGGCCGACATCGCGGTCTGGGCCGTCCCGTTCGGTCTCGTCGGCGGCCGGCTCTATCACGTGATCACGGACTACGAGCTGTACTTCAGCGACGGCCGTGACTGGGTGGACGCCTTCAAGGTGTGGCAGGGCGGCCTCGGCATCTGGGGCGCGATCGCGCTCGGTGCGGTGGGCGCGTGGATCGGCTGCCGCCGACGCGGCATCCCGCTCCCCGCCTGGGCCGACGCCCTCGCCCCCGGCATCGTCTTCGCCCAGGCCATCGGGCGCTGGGGCAACTGGTTCAACCAGGAGCTGTACGGCAAGGCCACGGACGTGCCGTGGGCGCTGCACATCACGTCCGCCACGGACGGGCGCGTGCCGGGGTACTACCACCCGACGTTCCTGTACGAGTCCCTGTGGTGCGTCGGCGTCGGCCTCCTCGTCATCTGGGCGGACCGCCGCTTCACGCTGGGTCACGGGCGGGCGTTCGCTCTGTACGTCGCCGCGTACTGCGTCGGCCGCGGCTGGATCGAGTACATGCGCGTCGACGACGCCCACCACATCCTGGGTCTGCGTCTCAACGACTGGACCGCGATGGTGGTCTTCCTCCTCGCGGTGATCTACATCGTGGTGTCGGCGCGGCTGCGGCCGGGACGCGAGGAGGTCGTCGAGCCGGACGGGGACACCCCCGACGGGGATGGCGTCGCCCTCGACAAGAAGGCCGACGACAAGGCCGACGACAAGGCTGACGACGAGGCCGACGACAAGGCTGACGACGAGGCCGACGACAAGGCTGACGACGAGGCCGACAGCAAGGCTGACGGCGAGGGCGACGAGACGACCGACCCGAAGTCCGACGCCAAGAAGCTCGACGGCAAGAAGCCGGACGCGAAGAAGCTCGACGCGAAGACGGACACCGGGTCCGACGAACCCGCGCAGTCCAAGGAGTCCGTGAAGCCTTCGGAGTCCGTGAAGCCCTCGGGATCCGAGGAGTCCGAGGAATCCGAGGAATCCGAGGAGCCCGTGGGGTCGGCGAAGGGCGAGGCCGAGTCGGCCAAGAAGGTCTGAGTTCCCCCGGTACGTCGAAGGGGGCGCCGCGTCCGAGGACGCGGCGCCCCCTTCACTCATTTCCGGCAGGCCAGCGCCAGCGTGCGGCGGGCGCACGCCACGACCGCCGCGTCCACGAAACGGCCGTCGGGCAGGGCCTGGGCGCCCGGCTCGGTGGCGGCGGCCTTGACGATGAGCTCGGCGGTCTCGACCTCGGCCGGGGTCGGGAGATAGGCGTGTTCGATCACCGGGAGCTGGCGGGGGTGGATGGCCGCGCGGCCGAGGAAGCCCAGGGTGCGCCCGTGGGCGCAGGAGGCGGCCAGCCCTTCGAGGTCCCGGATGTCCGGGTAGATCGACTGCGTGGGCGGCGCGAGGCCGGCGGCCCGGGCGGCGACCACGATCCGGGCGCGGGCCCAGTCCAGGCCCGCGTCCTCCCGTACGCCCAGGTCGGCCCGTAGGTCCGCCTCCCCCAGCCCGATGCCGCGCACCGCCGGGTGGGCCGCGGCGATGGTGAAGGCGTGTTCGACGCCGAGGGCGGTTTCCAGGAGGGCGTACAGGGGGGTCGCGCCTTGCTCGGCGGGCGCGGCGTGTTCGGCGACCCGGACGACATCGGCCGGGGAGGTCACCTTGGGCAGCCGGAGGCCGGAGAGGCCGGGGAGCGGGGCGAGCGTGCTCAGGTCGGCCTCGGCGACGGGACCGTCCAGTGCGTTCACGCGGACATGGACCGGGACCGGGGGAGGGTCCGAGAGCAACTCGGCGGTGGCGGCGCGGGCGTACTTCTTGCGATGCGGGGCGACCGCGTCCTCCAGGTCGATCAGGACGATGTCCGCGCCGGAGACGAGGGCCTTGGCCACCACCTCCGGGCGGTCTCCGGGGGCGTAGAGCCAGGTGAGCGGGAGGGCCGGGACCGTCATAGGGCGCCTTCCGACCTGAGGGTGGTGATCTCGGTGTCGGACAGGCCGAGTTCGGTGAGGACGGCGTCCGTGTCGGCGCCGTGGGGGCGGCCCGCCCAGCGGATCGCGCCGGGGGTGGCGGAGAGCCGGAAGAGGACGTTCTGCATGCGCAGGGGGCCGAGTTCGGGGTCGGCGACGGTGGTGAGCGTGTCCAGGGCCGCGTACTGCGGGTCCTCCATCACGTCCCGTACGTCCTGGATCGGGGCCACCGCCGCCTCCGCCTTCTCGAAGGCGTCCAGGACCTCGGCGCGGCTGTGGCGGGCGATCCAGGTGCCCACCGCCTCGTCCAGGACGTCCGCGTGGCGGGCCCGGTCGGCGCCCGTCGCGAACCACGGTTCCTCGATCAGCTCCGGGCGTCCCACCAGCCGCATCAGCCGCTCGGCGATCGACTGGGCGGAGGTGGAGACGGCTACCCAGGAGCCGTCCGCCGTGCGGTAGGTGTTGCGGGGCGCGTTGTTCGCGGAGCGGTTGCCGGTACGGGGCTGGACGTGGCCCAACTGGTCGTACCAGAGCGGCTGTGGGCCGAGCACGGTGAGGATCGGCTCGATGATCGCCATGTCGATCATCTGGCCGCGGTGCGACGTGTCGCGGGCGCGGAGCGCGGCCAGTACGGCGTAGGCCGTCGCCAGGCCCGCGATCGAGTCGGCCAGGCCGAAGGGCGGAAGGGTCGGCGGGGAGTCGGGTTCGCCGGTGATCGCCGCGAAGCCGCTCATCGCCTCGGCGAGCGTGCCGAAGCCGGGGCGGTGCGCGTACGGGCCGAACTGGCCGAAGGCGGTCACACGGGCGAGGACGAGGCGGGGGTTGGCGGCCGACAGTTCCTTCCAGCCCAGGTCCCACTTCTCCAGGGTGCCGGGACGGAAGTTCTCGATGATCACGTCGGCGGTGGCGGCGAGGCGCAGGAGGGTGGCGCGGCCGCCGGGCCTGGACAGGTCGAGGGTGATGGTGCGTTTGTTGCGGCCGAGGAGCTTCCACCACAGGCCGACGCCGTCCTTCGACGGGCCGTGGCCCCGGGACGGGTCGGGCTTGGCCGGGTGCTCGACCTTGACGACCTCCGCGCCGAAGTCGCCGAGCATGGTGGCGGCGAGCGGCCCGGCGAAGAGGGTGGCGAGGTCGAGGACGCGCAGCCCGCTGAGGGGGCCGCGATCCGTCCCCGCCTCGTGGTCGGTGTGCCCGTTCATGAGGTGTGCCGGGTGTTCGAGGCGGCCTGGGCGTCGATCTCGGAGCGGTAGGGCATCGAGGACGAGGCGCCGGGGCGCTGCACCGACATGGACGCCGCCGTCGACGCCCATGCGAGGGCGGCGCGCATCGGCCGGCCCTCCGCCAGCGCGACCGCGAGGGTGCCGACGAAGGTGTCGCCCGCGCCGGTCGAGTCCACGGCGGTGACCCGGGGCGCGGGCACGGTGAAAGGGTCGGCGCCGCGGGACGCGTACAGACTGCCCGCCGCGCCCAGTGTGACGACGACTTCGGGTACCTGGTCGAGCAGGGCGGTGGCCGCGTCGCGGGGGTCGGTGAGGCCCGTGAGCGCGGCGGCCTCGTGTTCGTTGGGCACCAACAGGTCGATGGAGGCGAGGAGTTCGGGCGGCAGGGACTGTACGGGGGAGGGGGTCAGGATGGTCCGGACGCCGTGGCGGCGCGCGGCCTCGGCGCCCGCGAGGACGGCGGCCAGCGGGATCTCCAGCTGGAGCAGCAGGGCGTCGGCGCTGGTGATGAGCGCCTCGTCGCCGGGGGCGAGGTGGTCGACGGTGCCGTTGGCGCCGGGGATGACGACGATCTCGTTGCCGCCCTCGTCGTCCACGACGATGTGCGCGGTGCCGGACGGGCCCTCGGTGGTGCGCAGGTGGTCGGTGTCCACGCCGGAGTGCTCCAGGGTCGTACGGAGCTGGGAGCCGAAGGCGTCGGCGCCCACCGCGCCGATCATCGAGACGTCGGCGCCCGCGTGGGCCGCGGCCACCGCCTGGTTGGCGCCCTTGCCGCCGGGGATCGTACGGAACTCCCGGCCTGTCACGGTCTCTCCGCGCTGCGGGGCCTTGGCGACGTACGCGACGAGATCCATGTTCGTGCTGCCGAGCACGGCGATATGGGTCATGGGTGACGGGTCTCCCGGTGCGTGAGCTGGTGGGTCAGCCGGTGGGTCAGCTGGGCGAGGGTGTCGAAGCCGATGCCGTCGAAGTCGGCGACGGAGCTGGCGAGGCGGTTCTTGAGGGGGGTGGTCCAGTGGTCGGGGAGCGCGGTGGGGGTGCCGGTGAGCAGGCCCGCGACGCTGCCCGCCGTCGCGCCGTTGGAGTCGGTGTCCCAGCCGCCGGACACCGCGCGGCAGACGGAGCCGGAGAAGTCGCCGTCCGCGTGGGTGAGGGCGGCGGCGATCAGGGCGGTGTTGGGGAGGGCGTGGACCCAGTGGTAGGCGCGGTGGGTGGTGTGCAGTGCGTCGACGACCGTGTCGAAGTCCTCGGTGGTGCGGGCGAGGTGGACGGCGTGGTGGATCGCCCCGGCCAGGCGGGAGGCGGGGGGTACGACGGTGAGGCCGGTGCGCAGGCAGGCGTGGATGTCGGCGTGGCCGGTGGCCGCCTCGGCGATGGTGGCCGCCGTGAACATCGCGGCGTACACGCCGTTCGCGGTGTGGGTGAGGGTGGCGTCCCGGTGGGCGGCCTCCGCGGCGGCGGCCGGATCGCCCGGGTTGGTCCAGCCGTGGACGTCGGCGCGGATCAGGGCGCCGATCCATTCGCGGAAGGGGTTGCGGTGGTGGGCCGTGTGCGGGGGTTCGATGCCGGTGAGGAGGTTGCGGTAGGCGATGCGTTCGGCGGTGAACGTGCGGCCCGCGGGGAGTTCGTCCAGCCAGAGGCGGGCCACGTCGGTGGTCGTGAAGTCCCTGCCGTACCGCTGGAGCAACAGGAGGTTCAGCAGGGGGTAGTTGAGGTCGTCGTCCTCGGGCATGCCGTCGATGTTCTCGGCGAGGGAGGTGGGGGCGGAGCGTCTGTTCCAGGGGTGGGCGCGCAGGAGGTCGTCGGGTACGCCCCGGGCGGTGAACCAGGTGCGCAGGGGCCAGTTTCCGGTGGCCCGGGCCAGCTGTCGGATGCCGTCCAGGGGGAGCTTCTCCACCGGTTTGCCGAGGAGACAGCCGACCGCTCTGCCCAGCCAGGCGGCTTCCAGGCGGGCCGGGGCGGGGGCCGGGGCCGGGGTGGGCACGGACCGGGCGGGCCAGTCGGGGCAGTGGGCCTTGATCCGCCCCAGTTCCGTCGGCTCCGCGTCCGCCAACTTGCTGGGCAGTTCAGCCAGTTCGTCCAAGAGGTCTCTCGCCAGTGCCCGCAGGTACCGCGAGACCGCGGTCGCGGACGCGCCTGCGCGCGGTGGGGCCCCCGGGCCGCCCGCCGCGTGCCAGCGGGCGGCGATCGCGCCCGGTTCTCGGCCGTCCTGGTGTGCTTGGGCGAGTTCGTGGCCGAGGAGGTCCTCCGGTTGGACCCAGGTCAGTCGGAGCATGGCGGGATCCCCGTCAGCTCGGCGTACGCCGACTCGTGGGCACGGCGACGGCTCACGTCACGGGCGAAGATCTCCCGGGTCACCCCGGTGAGGGTGGCCGCCGGGGCGTGCAGGTCGAGGCGGCTGGCCTCGGCGACCGTCTTGGCCCAGTCGTGGGGGACCTCGCGGCCGAGGGCGCCGGCGAGGGCGCCGGACATGGTGGCGATGGAGTCGCAGTCGCGACCGTAGTTCACCGAGCCGAGGACCGCGTGCCGGTAGTCGCCGCCGGACACCACCAACATGCCCAGCGCGACGGGGAGTTCCTCGATCGCGTGGAGGCGGGAGGGGCGGCGGGCGGCGAGGGAGGGGGAGCGGTAGTCGGGGCCGACCGTGTCGTAGGGGGCCACCGCCTCGCGGAGCGGGATCAGCGCCGACTCGAAGTCCGTGTGGCGGGCGGCGACTTCGCAGACCGCCTCGATGGCCGACCGGGTGCCGTCCTTGGCCAGGGACAGGCAGGCCGCGACGACCGAGTCCGGGCTCGCCCCGGGCGCGCACGCCGCCGCCACCCCCGCCGCGAAGACGCCCGCCGCCTCCCGCCCGTACGACGACTGGTGGGCGCCCGCGATGTCGAGCGCCTCGGCGTACGCGCCCGCCGGGTCAGCCGCGTTGACCAGGCCGACCGGTGCCATGTACATCGCGGCGCCGCAGTTGACGATGTTGCCGGTACCGGCCTCCCGGGGTTCCACATGGCCGTAGTGGAGGCGGGCCACCAGCCACTTCTCCGCGAGGAAGATGCGCTGGAGGGGGATGGCCTCGGCCTCCAGCTCCGGGATCCAGCGCGGGCCCGTCATGAGGTCGGGGACCAGGTGCTCGGCGACGGCGTACGCGTCGAGGTGGTCGCGGACGGTGGCGTACACCCGTACCAGCGCGTGGGTCATCAGGGTGTCGTCGGTGACGTGTCCGTCGCCCTTGTGGTACGGGGCGATGGGGCGGGCGGTGCGCCAGGCGTCGCCGTTCCAGGGGCCGACGATGCCGTGGATCCGGCCGCCGTGCCGTTCGACGATCTGCTCGGGGGTGTAGCCCTCGACGGGGCCGCCGAGCGCGTCGCCGACGGCGGCTCCGACGAGGGCTCCGGTGATGCGTTCGCCGAGGGTTCCCGATCCTTCTCCTTTGGGCGTCATGCCCGAATCATCCCTCTGGGGTGGCCAGTTCCGTCGCTTCCAGGAGGTCGGCGAGTCCGATCAGGTCCGTGCCCGTCAGCCGGGGCAGCGCGCAGCCGGACAGGATGCGGCAGGCGTCGCGCCAGGAGGCGGGGATCGCGGCGCCGCCGCCCAGCGCGCCGGTGAGCGCGCCCGCGAGGGCCGGGGCGGAGTCCGCGACCCGGGACAGACAGGCGGCGGCGGGTACCGCCTCCGCGATCCTGCCGCGTGCGGCGGTGGCCAGGGCGAGGGCGACCGGCACGGTTTCCGCCGCCGCGATGCCGTAGCTGTAGACGTGGTCGACGATCTGGTGTTCCAGGAGCGGGACCAGGGCGAAGGTGTCCTCGCTGGCGCGGGCGAGCCGTAGTGCGTGCCGGGCGTTGCGGCCGATCTCCGTGGACTCGGGGAGCTCGGCGAGGGCGGCGTCCGCGCAGGCGTCGACGTCGGCCCCGGCGAGGGCGAGCGCGAGGGCCGCGGCCATCGCACGGGCGCCGTGCACCCCGTCGCCGTCCTGGGTGTAGCGGGCGTCGAACTCGGCGAGTTCGGCGGCGAGTCGGGGGTCGCCCGGGTGCGCCACGGCGAGCACACAGGCCCGTACGCAGGCCGCGTCGTCGAAGTAGTGCGGGTTGTCGTGGCCGGTGGCGGGCGGGCGCAGCCCGGTGGCGAGGTTGCCGAGGCCCGCCCGTACGGAGATCCGGGCGCGCAGGGGGAGCAGCGCGGACTCGACCTCGGGGGCGCGCTCGGCGGCCGCGGCGACCTCGCTGGCGACGGCGTTCCAGGACAGGTCGATGGACGCCCGCATCCGGCGTTCCCGGCTCAGGTCGCCGAGCGCGCTGCGGTCCCCGGCGCGCAGCACGGCCTCCGCCGCGAACGCCGCCCATTCCGCGTCGTCCGACGGACCGAGCCGCAGGGGTTCCGGCGGCTGGTTCAGCGCGATGGGCACGGGCAGGGTGGTCGTCGCGTTCTGCTCCGCGAAGGTGTCCAGCTCGCGGGTCAGCCGCCGGGTCCATTCGGGCATCCGGGCCGCGCGGTGCCGGCCGGCGGGCCAGCCTGCGGCGTCGCCCGCGGCGAGCCCGAGCAGGAGGCCCTCGATCCGACGGGGGCGCGAGGCGGGTACGGCGGCGGCGCCCCGCTCCGTACGGAGGTCCGCATCCGTCGGGAGTGGGTCCCCGATGTCCGGTGCCGAGGGTGGGTCCCCGAGGTCGGACGTCGAGACCGAACCCCCGGGTTCCGGTGCCGAGGCCGATCCCGCGCCCGGTTCGTCGCCGACCAGGCCGGGTCTCATGGCTGCACCTCGTCGTCGTCGGCGGCGAGGATGTAGTCGCTGGTGAGGGCGTACGGGTCGGGTGGCGGCGGCGCCGTGCTCCGCGTCCCCCACTTCCCGTCGCCCCCCGGTGTCAGCAGCTCCGCCACGTCCAGCACGTGGTGGCCAGCCATGGAGGGCAGACAGCTGCCGCGTGCCGGGCCGATGGCCGCCGCCCAGTCCGCCGGGATCGCGGCGGCGCCCCGGGTCGCCCCGGCCAGCGCGCCCGCCACCGCGGCCGTGGTGTCGGCGTCGCGGCCCATGTTGACGGCGGTGAGGACGGACTCGGTGAAGTCGCCGTCGGCGGCGGCGTACGCGCCGAAGGCGAGGGCGACGGCCTCCGGGGCCAGATCCGTCCAGGGGTAGCCGCCGATGACGACCGCCGAGCGCACCGCCCGCTCCCCGCGGTGGGCGACGGCCACCGCCCGGCGCAGGGAGCGGGCCGTCCAGGAGTCGTCCGGGATCACGGCGAGCGCGGAGGCGACCACCGAGATCGTGGCCGCGCCCGCCATCGCCGCCGCGACGCCCGCCGCGACCGCCTGGCCGCCGTAGATGCCCTCCCCGTCGTGGCTCACCGAGCCGTCGATCGCCACCAGGCGGGCCGCCTCCGCCGGGCGGCCCGCCGCGAAGACACCGAAGGGCGCCGCGCGCATCGCCAGACCGTCGCTCCAGGCGTGCCGGTGCTGGGCCGAGATGGGTGCCGCGAGGCCCCGGCGCAGGTTCTCCAGGGTGCCGCGCTCGCTGAAGCCCGCGCCCCGGAACGGCCCCTCGTCGCGGTCGGCGATCCACTGGTGCCAGGCCGCCTCGACATGTGTCACGGTGAGCGCCGAACCGTGCCGGGCGAGGAGCAGCCCCGAGAAGATCGCGTACTCCGTGTCGTCCGTCCCGGCCGGGTGTTCGGCGACGTACCCCGTGATCCGTCCCCACTTCGCGCGGATCTGCGACGGCCTCATGTTCTCGGCGGGCGCGCCCAGCGCGTCTCCGACGGCGAGGCCGAGCAGCGCGCCGCGGGCCCGCTCGCGCAGAGCGGCCGAGTCCCCGGGCGCCGGGACGGAGGGAATGCAGGCGATGGAAGCCATACGGTGCCTCTCCTCTCAGGGCGCAGAGCCCTTTGGGGATGTGTCCCACGGGAGGGGGCGGGGAGAGCCGTCCGCGGCTCCTCATTCACCCGGTCGACATCTGTGCATAATCCATCACGGATGAGCGCGTGAGGGTAAAACCGCAGGTTAGCCCAGCCTTTCCTTGCTGGCGGAGGGGAAATTACAGGCGTACTTTCGTGGTTGTCAAAAAGTAGAAAAAGTCCAAACGAACGATCCTGGGGGACCGGTATGTCCATCATCGAGACCGAAGCGACCCTGCACGAGGCGCACCGCGACAACCACACCCACCGGGACGTGACCGGCGGATGGCTGCGCCCGGCCGTGTTCGGCGCGATGGACGGGCTCGTGTCCAACCTCGCCCTGATGACCGGCGTCGCCGGCGGGTCCGTCTCCCACCGGACGATCGTCATCACCGGGCTCGCGGGCCTGGCCGCCGGCGCCTTCTCCATGGCCGCCGGCGAGTACACCTCCGTCGCCTCGCAGCGCGAACTCGTCGAGGCCGAACTCGACGTCGAGCGCCGGGAGTTGAGAAAGCACCCGCAGGACGAGGAGCGTGAGCTCGCCGCGCTGTACGAGTCGCGTGGCGTGGATTCCGCGCTCGCCCGGGAAGTGGCCAAGCAGCTCTCGCGCGACCCCGAGCAGGCTCTTGAGATACACGCCCGCGAGGAGCTCGGCATCGACCCGGGCGACCTGCCCTCCCCGGCCGTCGCCGCCGTGTCGAGCTTCGGCTCCTTCGCCCTGGGCGCCCTGCTCCCCGTACTGCCGTATCTGCTCGGCGCGACCGTCCTGTGGCCCGCGCTGCTGCTCGCGCTGATCGGGCTCTTCGCGTGCGGTGCGATCGTGGCCCGGGTGACGGCCCGAACCTGGTGGTACAGCGGAATCCGGCAGCTCGCGCTCGGCGGTGCCGCGGCGGGTGTGACGTACGCCCTGGGCAGTCTGTTCGGTACCGCCGTAGGATGATGTCTCGCGCACTTATGCAAGGGACTGCATAAGTAGCCGTTACTCCCTGGTTTCGATTGCTTAACCACTGGGAATGAGCCGTAAGCGCTGCGGGCAATGAGGCCTGCGCCGCGTCAGTGCGGTGGGTGACGTTGCCCGCCGTACCTTGGACCCACGGACACTGATCTGTCCGCTTAGGTCCCCTTAACTCCACCGTCGTGCGCGGTACCCCCACGCCACCCCTCGGTGTCCGCATGTTGGAACGGAGTATCCGGTTCCCGAGAACCATTCCATCATGTAACCTGCACGAAATTTTGCACCCCCAGCAGAGGGCCAACGTCGTCCCTCGGCACATGCATATGCCACGACGACGACGGGAGAGCCGATGCGTTCGCCGCGCCAGCCGTCCCAGCACTCCACGAATGGCCAGAACTGGTCCTTCATGGATGCTCGCCCTGCTGCGCAGGGTATGTACGACCCCCGCAACGAGCACGACGCCTGTGGCGTCGGCTTCGTGGCCACCCTCACCGGTGAGGCGAGCTACGCGCTGGTCGAGCAGGCGCTCACCGTGCTGCGCAACCTGGAGCACCGGGGTGCCACCGGCGCCGAGCCCGACTCGGGCGACGGCGCGGGCATCCTGTCCCAGGTGCCCGACGCGTTCCTCCGTGAGGTGGCCGGATTCGAGCTGCCCGCGGCCGGCGCGTACGCGGTCGGCATCGCCTTCCTGCCCAAGGACGGCACCGAGGACGCTGTCTCACACATCGAGACGATCGCCGTCGAAGAGGGCCTGACCGTCCTCGGCTGGCGCGAGGTCCCGGTCGCCCCCGAGCTGCTCGGCGCCACCGCCCGCTCCACGATGCCCGCCTTCCGCCAGATCTTCGTCACGGACGGCGTCTCGACCGGCATCGAGCTGGACCGCAAGGCGTTCGTGCTGCGCAAGCGCGCCGAGCGCGAGGCCGACGTGTACTTCCCGTCGCTCTCCGCGCGCACCATCGTCTACAAGGGCATGCTGACCACCGGCCAGCTCGAGCCCTTCTTCCCGGACCTGTCCGACCGCCGCTTCGCCTCCGCGATCGCGCTCGTGCACTCCCGGTTCTCCACCAACACCTTCCCGAGCTGGCCGCTCGCCCACCCGTACCGCTTCGTCGCGCACAACGGCGAGATCAACACGGTCAAGGGCAACCGCAACTGGATGAAGGCCCGCGAGTCCCAGCTGGTCTCCGACCTCTTCGGGGACAAGGGCCTGGAGCGCGTCTTCCCGGTCTGCACGCCCGACGCGTCCGACTCCGCCTCCTTCGACGAGGTCCTGGAACTCCTCCACCTCGGCGGCCGCTCGCTTCCGCACTCCGTGCTGATGATGATCCCGGAGGCGTGGGAGAACCACGACTCCATGGACGCGAACCGCCGCGCCTTCTACCAGTTCCACTCCACGATGATGGAGCCCTGGGACGGCCCGGCCTGTGTCACCTTCACCGACGGCACCCAGGTCGGCGCGGTCCTCGACCGCAACGGTCTGCGCCCCGGCCGCTACTGGGTCACCGACGAGGGCCTCGTCGTCCTCGGCTCCGAGGTCGGTGTCCTCGACATCGACCCCGCGAAGGTCGTCCGCAAGGGCCGCCTGCAGCCCGGCAAGATGTTCCTCGTCGACACCGCCGAGCACCGCATCATCGAGGACGACGAGATCAAGGCCGCCCTCGTCGCCGACAAGCCGTACGCGGAGTGGCTGGAAGCCGGCGAGATCGAGCTCTCCGACCTCCCCGAGCGCGAGCACATCGTGCACACCCACGCCTCGGTCACCCGCCGCCAGCAGACCTTCGGCTACACCGAGGAGGAGCTGCGCATCATCCTCGCGCCGATGGCCAACACCGGCGGTGAGCCGCTGGGCTCCATGGGCACGGACTCGCCGATCGCGGCCCTCTCCGCGCGCCCGCGTCTGCTCTTCGACTACTTCACCCAGCTGTTCGCGCAGGTCACCAACCCGCCGCTGGACGCGATCCGCGAGGAGCTCGTCACCTCGCTGCGCTCCTCCCTGGGCCCGCAGGGCAACCTGCTGGAGCCGACCGCCGCGTCCTGTCGTAGCGTCACCCTGCCCTTCCCGGTGATCGACAACGACGAGCTGGCCAAGCTCATCCACATCAACGCCGACGGCGACATGCCGGGCATGAAGGCCGCGACCCTGTCCGGTCTCTACCGGGTCAGCGGTGGCGGCGACTCCCTCGCCGCGCGGATCGACGAGATCTGCGCGGAGGCCGACGCCGCCATAGACAACGGCGCCCGTCTGATCGTCCTGTCGGACCGCCACTCCGACGCCGAGCACGCGCCGATCCCCTCGCTGCTGCTCACCGCGGCCGTCCACCACCACCTCATCCGCACCAAGCAGCGCACCCAGGTGGGCCTGCTGGTCGAGGCGGGCGACGTCCGCGAGGTCCACCACGTGGCCCTCCTCATCGGCTTCGGCGCCGCCGCGGTCAACCCGTACCTGGCGATGGAGTCGGTCGAGGACCTGGTCCGCGCCGGTACCTTCCTGACCGGCATCGAGGCCGAGCAGGCCATCCGCAACCTGATCTACGCGCTCGGCAAGGGCGTCCTCAAGGTCATGTCCAAGATGGGCATCTCGACCGTCGCCTCCTACCGCGGCGCCCAGGTCTTCGAGGCCGTCGGCCTCGACCAGGCCTTCGTCGAGAAGTACTTCAACGGCACGGCTACCAAGATCGGCGGCGCCGGTCTCGACGTCATCGCCAAGGAGGTCGCGGCGCGGCACGCCAAGGCCTACCCGGCCTCCGGCATCGCCCCGGCGCACCGGGCCCTCGACATAGGCGGCGAGTACCAGTGGCGCCGCGAGGGCGAGCCGCACCTGTTCGACCCGGAGACGGTCTTCCGCCTCCAGCACTCGACGCGCTCCGGCAGCTACGACATCTTCAAGAAGTACACCGACCGGGTGAACGAGCAGTCCGAGCGCCTGATGACGCTCCGTGGCCTGTTCGGCTTCAAGTCCGACCGGCAGCCGATCCCGCTCGACGAGGTCGAGCCGGTGAGCGAGATCGTCAAGCGTTTCTCCACCGGCGCCATGTCGTACGGCTCCATCTCCAAGGAGGCGCACGAGACCCTCGCCATCGCCATGAACCAGCTGGGCGGCAAGTCCAACACCGGTGAGGGCGGCGAGGACGCGGACCGGCTCTACGACCCGGCCCGCCGCTCGTCGATCAAGCAGGTCGCCTCCGGCCGCTTCGGCGTGACGTCCGAGTACCTGGTCAACGCCGACGACATCCAGATCAAGATGGCGCAGGGCGCCAAGCCCGGCGAGGGCGGCCAGCTGCCCGGCCACAAGGTCTACCCCTGGGTCGCCAAGACCCGGCACAGCACCCCCGGCGTGGGCCTCATCTCTCCGCCCCCGCACCACGACATCTACTCCATCGAGGACCTGGCCCAGCTGATCCACGACCTCAAGAACGCGAACCCGCAGGCGCGGATTCACGTGAAGCTGGTCTCCGAGGTCGGTGTCGGCACGGTCGCCGCGGGTGTCTCCAAGGCGCACGCGGACGTGGTGCTCATCTCCGGCCACGACGGCGGTACGGGCGCCTCCCCGCTGACCTCTCTGAAGCACGCGGGCGGCCCCTGGGAACTCGGCCTCGCCGAGACCCAGCAGACGCTGCTGCTCAACGGCCTGCGCGACCGTATCGTCGTACAGACCGACGGCCAGCTGAAGACCGGCCGTGACGTCGTCATCGCCGCGCTGCTCGGCGCCGAGGAGTTCGGTTTCGCGACCGCGCCGCTCGTCGTCTCCGGCTGCGTCATGATGCGCGTCTGCCACCTGGACACCTGCCCGGTCGGCATCGCCACCCAGAACCCGGTGCTGCGCGAGCGCTTCGCCGGCAAGGCCGAGTACGTCGTGAACTTCTTCAAGTTCATCGCCGAAGAGGTCCGCGAGATCCTCGCCGAGCTGGGCTTCCGCACCATCGAGGAGGCCGTCGGCCACGCCGAGAACCTCGACGTGGAGCGGGCGATCACCCACTGGAAGGCGCAGGGCCTGGACCTGTCCCCGCTCTTCCACGTGCCCGAGCTGCCCGAGGGCGCGGTGCGCCACCAGGTCGTCGCGCAGGACCACGGCCTGCAGAAGGCGCTCGACAACGAGCTGATCAAGCTCGCCGCCGACGCGCTGGCCGCGAACACCCAGGCCGACGCCCAGCCGGTGCGCGCCCAGGTCGCGATCCGCAACATCAACCGCACGGTCGGCACCATGCTCGGCCACGAGGTGACGAAGAAGTTCGGTGGCGCGGGCCTGCCCGACGACACCATCGACATCACCTTCACCGGCTCCGCGGGCCAGTCCTTCGGCGCCTTCCTGCCGCGCGGTGTCACGCTGCGCCTGGAGGGCGACGCCAACGACTACGTCGGCAAGGGCCTGTCCGGCGGCCGGGTGATCGTCCGTCCCGACCGGGGCGCCGACCACCTCGCCGAGTACTCGACCATCGCGGGCAACACCATCGCGTACGGCGCGACGGGCGGCGAGCTCTTCCTGCGCGGCCGCACCGGCGAGCGCTTCTGCGTCCGCAACTCCGGCGCGACGGTGGTCTCCGAGGGCGTGGGCGACCACGGCTGCGAGTACATGACCGGCGGCCACGCGGTCGTCCTCGGCGAGACGGGCCGCAACTTCGCGGCCGGTATGTCCGGCGGCGTCGCGTACGTCGTCGACCTGAACCGCGACAACGTCAACGCCGGCAACGTGGGCGCCGTCGAGGAGCTCGACGACACCGACAAGCAGTGGCTGCACGACGTGGTGCGCCGCCACCAGGAGGAGACCGGCTCGACCGTCGCCGAGAAGCTCCTGGCGGAGTGGGACACGGCGGTGGACCGCTTCAGCAAGATCATCCCCAGCACGTACAAGGCAGTGCTCGCCGCCAAGGACGCCGCCGAGCGAGCCGGACTCCCCGAGTCCGAGATCACCGAGAAGATGATGGAGGCGGCGACCAATGGCTGATCCCAAGGGCTTTCTGAACCACGGCCGCGAGGTCGCCAGGACCCGTCCCGTCGCGGAGCGCGTCAAGGACTGGAACGAGGTCTACGTTCCGGGCTCGCTGCTCCCGATCATCTCCAAGCAGGCCAGCCGTTGCATGGACTGCGGGATCCCGTTCTGCCACAACGGCTGTCCGCTGGGGAACCTGATCCCCGAGTGGAACGACTACGCCTACCGCGAGGACTGGCAGGCCGCGTCCGAGCGTCTGCACGCCACGAACAACTTCCCGGAGTTCACGGGCCGCCTGTGCCCCGCTCCCTGCGAGTCGGCGTGCGTGCTGGGCATCAACCAGCCCGCCGTGACCATCAAGAACGTCGAGGTCTCGATCATCGACAAGGCGTGGGACACGGGCGACGTCGCCCCGCAGATCCCCGAGCGCCTGTCGGGCAAGACCGTCGCCGTCATCGGCTCGGGCCCGGCGGGCCTGGCCGCCGCCCAGCAGCTCACCCGGGCCGGCCACACGGTCGCCGTGTACGAGCGCGCCGACCGCGTCGGCGGCCTGCTGCGCTACGGCATCCCCGAGTTCAAGATGGAGAAGCGGCACATCAACCGCCGCATCGAGCAGATGCGCGCGGAGGGCACCCGCTTCCGCACCGGCATCGAGATCGGCCGCGACCTCAAGGCGACGGACCTGCGCAAGCGGTACGACGCCGTGGTCATCGCCGCCGGTGCGACGACCGCGCGTGACCTCCCGGTCCCCGGCCGCGAGCTCAAGGGCATCCACCAGGCCATGGAGTACCTGCCGCTGGCCAACAAGGTGCAGGAGGGCGACTACGTGGCGCCCCCGATCACGGCCGAGGGCAAGCACGTCGTGGTCATCGGCGGCGGCGACACGGGCGCGGACTGCGTGGGCACCGCCCACCGCCAGGGCGCGGCCTCGGTCACGCAGCTGGAGATCATGCCGCAGCCCGGCGAGGAGCGGCACCCGGGCCAGCCCTGGCCGACGTTCCCGATGCTCTACAAGGTCACCTCCGCGCACGAGGAGGGCGGCGACCGCGTCTACTCGGTCTCCACCACCCACTTCGAGGGCGACGAGGACGGCAACGTCCAGTGGCTGCACCTCACCGAGGTCGAGTTCGTCGACGGCAAGCTGAACCAGAAGTCGGGCACGGAGCGCAAGATCGCCGCCCAGCTGGTGACGCTGGCCATGGGCTTCACCGGCACCGACGTCGAGAACGGCGTGGTCTCCCAGTTCGGCCTGGAGCTCGACGCGCGCGGCAACATCGCCCGCGACGCCGACTTCGCGACGAACGTGCCCGGCGTGTACGTCGCCGGTGACGCCGGCCGAGGCCAGTCGTTGATCGTGTGGGCCATCGCGGAGGGCCGCTCGGCCGCCCGCGGGGTCGACCGCTTCCTGACCGGTGCCAGCGACCTGCCGGCCCCGATCCGCCCGACGGACCGCTCGCTGATGGTCTGACGCTCCACCCCAACAAACGTCCCGTACAACGGCGTACGGAACTGAACGCGGCGCCTGCCTTGTCCCCGACCGGACGGTGGTGGGCGCCGTGGTGCGTCCTCAGTCGGCCGGCGACAGGGTGTTGTGGGTGGCGGTCTCAGCCGGCCGGGCGGCGGGGTGTCGTGGGTAGCGGTCTCAGTCGGCCGGGCGGCCGGTGTCGTCCGGCCACACCCCGATGTGGTCCTGCTCCAGTTCCAGCATCACCCGGTCCTCCATGCCGAGGGCCGCGGTGTACTCGGCGGGCAGCTGGAGCCGGCCGGCCCGGTCCAGCGTCGCGAACTCCCGTGCCACCAGGGCCTCCTGGCCCTCCGCGTCGACCTCCGTGCGGCGCAGCACCTCCGTCGAGGTCCGGCCGTCACGGATCGCGACCGCGCGGCGGACCTCCCCCGCGACCGCCTGGTCGTGCGTGACGATCACGATCGTCGTGCCCAGCTCCTCGTTGGCCCGGCGGAACGCCGCGAACACCTCCGCGCCGGTAGCCGAGTCCAGCTCGCCGGTCGGCTCGTCGGCGAGCAGCACGGACGGCGAGTTGGCGAGGGCCACGGCGATCGCGACGCGCTGCTGCTGCCCGCCGGACATCTGCTGAGGCCGGCGGTCGCGGCAGTCGGCGACGCCGAGCATCGCGAGCAGCTCCCGCGCCCGCTCGGCCCGTCGCTTCCCGCGGCCCCGGCCGCCCGTCAACTGCATGGGCAGCGCCACGTTCTGAGCTGCCGTCAGATAGGGGAGGAGATTGCGTGCCGTCTGCTGCCAGACGAAACCGACCACCTCGCGGCGGTAGCGCAGCCGGTCCTTCGCGTTCATCGTGAGCAGATCGCGGCCCGCGACCCGCGCGGCGCCCGCCGTGGGCACGTCGAGGCCGGCGAGGATGTTCATCAGGGTCGACTTGCCGCTGCCGGAGGCGCCGACCAGGGCCGTCAACTCGCCCTCCTGGACCAGCAGATCGAGCCCCTGGAGTGCCTGTACCTCCACCCCGGCGGAGCCGCCGTCGGCCCCCCGGCCGGAGAAGATACGGACCAGCCGGTCGCAGGCGATCAGGGCGTCCCGCCCGTACGCGGGCCGGTCGCGGCGCGCCGCCGCCCGTTGCTCCAGCTCCGCCAGGCTCGTCCGCGAGGTCGTGGTACGGCTCATCGCATGCCTCCTGTCCTGAGTTCGGTGATCGACGTACGGCGCCCCGCCCACCAGGCCTGCGCGACGGCCACCGCCCAGGCCAGCAGCACGGTGCCCGCCGCGGGCAGGACCAGCGACCACACGTCGGTACGCAGCGACGCCCCGACCACCGGCGCCCGGCCCGCCGCGGCGGCCAGCGCGAGACGCTCCAGGTCGATACCGGGAGCGAGCAGCCGGACGGTGGCCCAGCCGGCGAGCATTCCGCCCGAGGCCGCGAGCAGCGCCTGGGGCAGCGCGTCCAGACTGAGCAGCCGACGGCCCTGGCGGGGCGTGAGGCCCATGGTGTGCAGCCGGGCCAGCAGCGCGGCCCGCTCCGGCGCGGTCTGCAGCAGGGAGAGCAGCAGGGCGAGCACGGCGTACCCCGCACCGGCCAGGGCGGCCGCGGTGTAGATCCGCTCGGCGCCCGCCTGCAACGGCGCATCGGAGAGCGCCGCCCGTTCCTCGGCGCGCACCGTCACGGTCAGGCCCTTCCCGGCGCCGCGCACGGCCGCCCGCAGCGCCGGTCCGTCG
The DNA here is from genome assembly GCF_036227505.1 of Streptomyces sp. NBC_01450. Taxonomy (NCBI): domain Bacteria; kingdom Bacillati; phylum Actinomycetota; class Actinomycetes; order Kitasatosporales; family Streptomycetaceae; genus Streptomyces; species Streptomyces sp. NBC_01450. Next base: position 8,156,405 of record NZ_CP109480.1, read on the forward strand.
AGCGTGGCACCGGTCGCCAGCAGCGTCGTCGGATCGGATCGCTCGAGGCCCGCGGCGTCGACCAGCAGGAAGTCGGCGCCGGGGGCGGCGGGGGTACGGGAGCGTACGGCGGCGATCCGGACCGTGACCTCACCGGCGGGGGACGTGATCCGACGCGGTGCGCGGCCCAGGCGCTCCGCGAGGCCGGGGGAGGCGACGGCGTCCAGCACACGCCCCGTCCCCGCACCCTTGGTCCCCTTCGGCTTCAACACATCCGCGGGGAAGGCCCCGAGGCCCGTCTGCCGGGCCAGCCGGGCGTACGACTCCGGCTCGACCCCGATCAGCGTCAGGCCGTCCTTCCCCCCTGCCCCGCCGGACGCGAGCTCCGCCGTGTGCTCGGTCCGCACGGCCGTCACCTCCCGTACGCCCGCGACCTTCCGTACCGCCCCTTCCACTCCCGCCGGAAGCTCCGTCGCCTCGCCCGGCCCCGCGATCCGCGCGTCCGCGCCGGTCGCCAGCAGCGCGGCGCGGTCCCGGGCGTCGGACACGCCCGCGAGCACGGAACCTCCGAACGCCGCCGTCGTCAGGGCCAACAACAACGCCAGCAGCGGCAGCGCGACGCCCACCGTCGAGGAGCGGCCCGCGCGCGCCAGCGACAGAAAACCGACGACCCCACGCCCTCGCGCGGCCGGGCGGGCCGCCCACCGCAGGGGCAGTGGATACAGCCGTACGAGCACCAGTGCCGCGATCAGCCCGACCAGGACCGGAGCCGCGCTCACCAGGAAGTCGCCCGTGCTGGACGCGCCGCGCCGCCGCAGCGCCACGACCGAGCCGACGGCCAGCACCAGCACGGTGAGTTCGGCGACCGTGCGGCGCCTGCCGGGCCTGGCCTGGGCGAGATCGTCGCGCTCCGCGTTCGCCCGCGGCCTGCGGTGCGCCACGACCGCCCGCACCGGCAGCACCGCGCAGGCGAGGAGCGCGACGGCGGACGCGCCGAGCACGGCGGGCCCCAGCCGGGCCTCGTCCACCGTCAGCACGGCGAGCAGCAGACCGGCGCCGGCCGCGGGGACCGCCACGACCGCGGTCTCGGCGAGGAGCCGTCCGGCGATCCCGCGCAGCGAGCCGCCCCGCGCGCGCAGCAGGGCGAGTTCGGCGGCGCGGCGGACGGCGATCAGCCCGCCGGCCATGACCAGGACGACGGCGGCGACCGCGCCGATCCCGAACGTGCCGACCGCCACGACGGGTGTGATCGCCGCACGGGTCGTCGTGTAGGAGCCGACGACCGTCTCCAGGTCGGTGCTGACGGCCGCGGTGCTCCCGGCGGCCTCGCGCATCCGCAGCAGCTCGGGCCCGCCTTCAAGGGAGGCGATCCGCGCGACGAGCGCCGGGACGTCCCTAGCGGTGAGCCGTCCGGTGGCGGGGGCGAACCGCCAGTACAGCTCCGGCTGCCCCTGGCTGCCGAGCAGCACCGGGGCGGCGCCGGGCGCCAGCAGCAGGCCCGCCTCCCAGTAGAACTGCGGCGGGCGGGAGGAGGGGTCCGCGGCCACGCCCGGGGTACGCAGGACCGGCTGCGCGGACCAGTAACCGCCCTGCGGCCGCCGGGGTTCCACGATCCCGGTGATCCGCACGGCCAGCGGCGCGCCCCCGAAGCCGTCCACATCGATGACGGAACCGACCCGCAGCCGCAGCGTCCGGGCGGTCGCCTCGGTCACGGCGGCCTCGATCTTCCTGGTGTCCGCCGTCACCTTCCCGGCGGCGGTGGGCAGCCGTCCGCCGCGCACGGTGGAGTGGGCGGCGAGGTCCGACTGCGCGGCCAGCGTGAAATGGGGCGGCGCGTCGATGACCGGCAGCCAGGAGTTCAGCCCGGTGAGGCTCTTGGAGGTCCGCACCCCATAGGCCGACTCCGTGGTGTCCGCCCGCAGCGGTGCGGGCAGCCCGGCCAGCGCCGCGCGCCGGACGGCCGCGAGTGCCGGGGGCCGCACCGCCTTCTCCCGGGTGGACTGCGCGATCTCCAGCCCCGGCTGCGGTGCGCTCAGTTCCACCGAGGTGGCGGCCGGGGGCGCGCTCGCGATCTCCTGCCGCAGCCCTTTCGTCTCGTACGCGTCCAGGGCCCGCGGTAGCGCCGCCGCGAGGAACGCCGTGACCAGCACGAGCACTCCGAACGCGACCGCCGTCCCGGGGGCGGTCCGCAGGCGCGTACGCACCCAGGGCGCCACACCGCGTTCCGTGCGCTGCCTCCACCAGGTCATCTCAGCTCTCCCCCTGGTGTCGGAGCGCGACCGCCGGGTCGGCGCGCCGGACGGCCGTCGCGGCGCTGATCAGCAGGGGCAGGGCCGCGACGCCCACGAGGAGCAGGGCCACCTGGGACACGGGGAGTTCGACCAGGACGCCGGGCACCGGCCGTGCGGCTTCCGGCGTCAGCACGATCAGCGGGACGACGGCCCGGGTCAGGACGGTGCCGAGGCCGAGACCGGCGAGCAGACCGGCCCCGATCAGCAGGCCCTGCTCCACGGCGACCAGCCGGGCCAGTTCCCGGCGGCCCGCGCCCAGGGCCCGCAGCACAGCGAACTCCGCGGACCGCTCACGCCGGGAACCGGCGGTGCCCACCGCGAAGCCGCCCGCGGCGAGCGCCGCCGCGGCCACCGCCACCGCCAGCAGCGCCGCGCGCGGCCCGGCGCCGAGCGGGTCGCCCAGCAGCCGGTCCGCGGCCTCGTCCCGGACGAGCACCTGGTCCGGCTCGATGTCGGGGCGGGCCCGCAGCGCCGCCGCGACCTTCGCGGCCCCGCCGGGGGCGGTGCTCAGCCACCATTCGGCGGGTGCGAGCGGAGCGCGTGCGCGCTGCGCGAACACGGCGTTCACGGCGCGCAGATCCAGCAACAGCGCGCCCCCGTCCGTCGCTCCAGCCCCGCCGTCGTCCGCCGCTCCCGCCGCGCCTCCGTCCGCCGCCGCGTCCGTGGTGGGCCCGGCCCAGGCCGTGCCCGTTCCGGTCGTCGGCAGCTCGCTCACCGACCGCACGATCGTCACCCGCAGTCGCTCCCCGTCCAGCGTCACGTCGACGCTCTCGCCCGGCTCGGTTCCGGCCGCGCGCAGAAAGCCGCGGGTGGCGACGGCCGCGATCCGTGCCGGGGGCGTGGCCCGCGCGGCGTCGAGACGGACGGTGAACTCCGGCGGACCGGAGGCCCACTCGTCGCTCCCGGGCGCGTCGCCCGTCCCGTACGAGACCGTCAGCGGCGCCGTCGGCGACGCGGCCGGACGCAGGGCCGTCGACGGGTACGCCGCTGCGTCCGCCGTCTCGGTCCTGCTGCCCTGCCAGCGCACCCCGGCGGGCACCGCGACCGCGCGGGCGGCCCCGTCGGGGCCCGTGGACAGCATCCGTTCGACGGTGAACCGGTGCTGTTCGGGCCTGTCGGCGGGAACGGTGCCGTCGAGCTGCAGCCCGGTCAGCCGCAGCGGCCCGGCCGGCGCGGCACGGGCGCCCGACGCCGACACGTCCAGGTCGAGGGCGACCCGGTGGAGTCGGCCGTCGACGGGCAGGTTCCCGGCGCTCAGCCGGTACGCGATGCCGTATCCGTCCTCCACGACGACGGTGACCAGCGGCGCGAGCCCGGAAGGCGAACGCCCCGCCTTCGCCCCTTCGCCCGCCTTCGTCCCCTTGTCCGTTGTCGCCGTCTCGTCGGTGAGCCGCAGGTCGAGCGTGAGCCGCCGGGTGCCTTCGGGCAACGACACCGAGGGCCCGGCCGCCTTCTCCCGTGGCGCGAGATCCCCCAGCAGCCGCTCCACCGGCTCGTCGGCGAGATCGCCGCGCATCAGCATCCCCTCCCCGGCGTGCGCCGTGTCCAGAGCGAGCACCGTCGCCCTACGGCCGCCGGAGAGGTCCGTGGTGGCGCGATAGGCGGGAGCGGCATCCCGTACCCCGGGCAGCGCGGCGTACAGACCGGTCTGGCCCGGGCTGCCCGGCCTGCCGTCCAGGACCCGTACGGAAGCACCCGTCCCGAAGTCCGCCTGGTCGCCCTGCGACCGCTGCCACGACGCGCTCTGCCCGATCGCCAGCATCCCGGTCGTCACGGCGAGGACCAGCAGCAGCACCGGTCCCGCCCCACGCAGCGGACGCCGGCTGAACTGCCAGCCCGCCAGCGCCGCGGGAAGACCCCGCCCGCCCGCGGCACGCCGCTCCGCGAGCCGCGCCCCCAGCGGCAGCAGTCGCAGCGTCAGCACCGTGCCGGCCAGCAGCGCCAGCGCGGGCGCCGCGACCAGCAGCGGATCGATGCCCAGACCGCCCGCCCGGTCACGGCTGAGCGCGCCGCCACCGGACGAGCCGGTCTGCCGGTCGAGCTGCCAGTACGCCACCGCCGCGATCAGCAGCAGCCCCACATCGGCGCCGGCGCGCACGGACGCCGCGCCCGCCGCGGCCCGCACCCGCCGCAGCCGCGGCGGCGCACCCGCCGTCGCGGCCAGCGCGGGCGCCACGACCGCCGCCGCGCAGCACAGCGCGACCCCGGCCGCGACCAGCCACACCTGGAGCACCGGAGCGTCCCCGAGCCGCACCCCGGTCCGGTCGAGGGACGACCACCGGGCGAGCAGCCGCACCAGCGGGCCGGACAACAGCGCGGCGGCCACCGCCGTCGGCAGCGCCAGCAGCAGCGCCTCCAGCGCGGCGAGGCCCACGATCCGGCGGCGTGAGGCACCCCGCGCCTTCAGGAGATCGGTCTCGCCCGCCCGCTCGGTGTCGAGCAGCCGGGCCACCAGCAGCAGCGCGTACCCGGCGAGCAGCACCAGCTGGACGGAGACGATCATCAGCGTGGACCGGGACACGAGCAGCGCACGCCCGGTCCGGTCGAGCACGGCGGGCAGCGCCGTCCGCACGGTCGCTCCCGCTCCGAACGCCGGGTTCTTGCCCAGTGCTTCGGGCTCGCGCGCCGAGGCCTCGCGCAGCGCGTCGATGCCGTCGGTGGTCAGGCTCCGGTAGTCGGCCGTCGCCACCCACCCGGTGGTGCCCGAGGAGGTGCGGGAGGCGAGCACGGACGGGTCGGCGAGCAGCGGGCCGTAGGTGGTGAAGTCGACGGTGCGCACCCCGTGACCGCCGAGGGTGTCCAGCTGCCAGTACGGATCCGCGCTGTCGGCGGCCCGGTACACGCCGGTGACCCGGACCGTCAGGGGTGCGCCGCCCAGCCGGTCGGTGAGGGCGATCCGCGCTCCGGGCCGCACCTTCAGCCGGTCGGCGGCGACTTCGGGCAGCGCGACGGGCACGGGAGCGGTGCGCGCCGCGGGGGCCGGACCGGGCAGCGTGCCCGAGACCAGCCTGATCCGCGACCGGTCGAGGGCGGCGAAGTGGGTGAGGTCCGGTTGCCCCGCGCGGGCATCGGCGCTCTGGAGGGAGCGGGGCAGCGCGTACGGCCCCGAGCCGCGCAGCGTGCGTACGGTCACCGGAAGCCCGGCGAAGGTCCGGCGCGCGCCGCGGACCGCCGCGTCCTGGGCCGCCTCCTCGCGGCCTCGGGGCACATCGGCGCTGATGACGAGGGAGGCGGAGGTCGCGGCCGGGCCGCTCAGGTTCTGCCGGAGTGCCGCGTCGCCGACCGAGGCGGAGAACGCGGCGAGGGCGGCGAGCACCGAGGTGGTCAGCAGCACCGCGAGCAGGGCAGCGCCGAGAAGCAGCCGGTGCGCCTGAACGCGCAGCAACAAGAAGCCCGTCACTCGTCCCCCACCCGATTGCCGAGCCACCCCTCGCCAACCCGATATGAATATCATGGGGCTCCCGATTTGGGGCAGGTGAGGGCCATGACCAGGGGGTGCGTCGATGACGGAGAACACCAGCACGCGATCCGGTGCCGCCCTCGTGGGCGAACCCGCCGACGAGCCGATGGTGCGGGTGGAGAACCTGCACCACTCGTACGGCACGGGCGCCGTGGCCGTGCACGCGCTGCGCGGCGCCTCCTTCGAGCTGCGGCGCGGTGAACTGGTCGCCCTCAAGGGCCGGTCGGGCTCCGGCAAGACGACACTGCTCCATCTCATCGGCGGCCTGGACCGTCCGGACCGCGGACGCGTCGTCATCGACGGCACCGACCTGTCCGCACTCGGCGAGAACGAGCTGCTCGAACTGCGCCGCGACCGCGTCGGCTACATCTTCCAGTCCTTCGGGCTGATCCCCATCCTCACCGCGGCCGAGAACGTGGGAGTGCCGCTGCGGCTGCGCAGAGCCGACCCGCGCGAACGTGACGAGCGTGTGGCCCTGCTGCTCGCCCTGGTGGGGCTCGCCGACCACAAGGCCCAGCGCCCGGCGGAGCTGTCCGGCGGACAGCAGCAGCGGGTGTCCATCGCCCGCGCCCTCGCCAACCACCCGGCCCTGTTGCTCGCCGACGAGCCGACCGGACAGCTGGACGCCCAGACCGGCCTGGCGGTGATGGAACTGCTGCGGGCGGTGGTCGCCAGTGAGGGCGTCACGGCCCTGGTCGCCACACACGACCCCCAACTGCTGGGCCTGGCCGACCGGGTACTGGAGCTGAGCGACGGCGAGGTCGTCGAGCACTGACGGCGCAGGGCAATACACCTAGGGCACCTTGTACGTCTCCCCGTACACCTTCCACTCCAGCGGTGTGCGCAGGTCCAGGTTCCCGTCGTACAGGAACTTCCGCTGGGCCGTGTCGATGCGGGTCGTGTCGCGGTGGGCGCTCTCGGCCTTCATGGCCGCGCGGCGGATGTCGAGGAAGATGTCGAGGTAGGCCTTCTCCGAGCCGCCCTCGGCGGGGGTGTCGGCCTGGGCCATGGCACGGGTGCGCAGGTCGTAGAAGCCGCCCGCGCCGGTGCCGGGACCGTGCATGACCATGGCGTCGTAGTAGATGAACTGGCCCAGTGTGCCGAGGCCGTCGAGCTTGGCGCGGCGCACCGCGGGGTCGAAGTAGACGCGGTCCCGCTCGGCGTCCTGAGCTTCACGGAAGGCGGCCACCGAGGCCTCCTTGCGCCAGGCCGCCGCGAAGCCCGGGTCGAGGCCCTTGTGCGAGTCCGTCCCGTCGACCTTGCGCAGGGCGGGGAGGTAGCGGGCGAGGCCGTTGCCCGGGTGGTCCTTCGTGTAGCGCTCGACCAGGACGAGCAGATCGTGGGTGCCGGTGCAGAAGCCGATGAGGCCCGCCGTGTAGCCCTGGCCGTCGCCGATGTCCTCGACGTAGGCGTACGCGCCGCGCCAGTCGAGCGTGGAGTTCTCCGCGCTCGCCACGAGCTTCTGCGCCAGCTCCTTCTTGTCCGGGGCGGCGAGGCCCGCGCCCGCCGGCCGCTCGGCGTCCCGACCGGCGGCTCCGCTCGCGTCCGTGAGTCCCGGGGCGAGGAAGTAGACCGCCGCCGCGACCAGGGGGAGGACCGCGAGCAGGAGGAGCCGGGCACGTTTCATGGGCTCAGCCTAGGGAGCGCTCAGGTCGCTCCGCCCGTCAGCTCGGACACCTTTCCGACGGCCGTGATCACGAGGATGGCCAACAGCACCGCGCACGCGGCCGCTTGGACGAGCGTCCGGCGACGGTCCCGGGGCGCGTACGCGTAGGCGAGGGTGACCACGCCGCCCGCCAGGAGTCCGCCGAGGTGGCCCTGCCAGGAGGTGAGTCCCGCCGAGATGAGCAGCCACAGCAGCAGGCCCGCGATGAAACGGTTGACGGCGTTCATGTCGGCGCCCAGCCGGCGGGCCATGACGTAGTACGCGGCACCCAGCCCGAAGATGGCGCCCGACGCCCCGAGCGTGGGTGTGTCCGGCGCGATCACCAGCACGAGGACCGAGCCGCCGAGCGCCGAGAGCAGGTAGAGCGTGACGAAGCGGATCCGGCCGAGCTGGGCCTCCACCACCCGGCCCAGGTTCCACAGCGAGACCATGTTCATCACGATGTGCAGAATCCCGAACGTGCCCTCGGTGGGCGGCAGATGCAGGAACGCGCCGGTCAGCATCCGGTACCACTCCCCGTCGACCACGCCCTCCGGGTGGAAGTCGTAGGGGTAGTGGGCCTGCCAGACGTAGTGCCCGCCGTCGGGCCCCGCCAGCCCCGCGCCCAGCATCTCGAACCGGTCCACGATCGCCGGACGCACCACCTCGCCCACGTACGCCAGCACGTTGAGCGCGATCAGGACGTACGTCACCAGGGGCACGGTCGAGATCCGGCCGCCGAACGCCGTGCGGGCCTGCCGGATCGTCCGGGAGCCCTCCTTCACGCACTCCACGCACTGGTGACCGACGGCCGCCTCGCGCATGCAGTCCGGGCAGATGTAGCGGTCGCACCGGGTGCAGCGCACATGGGACTCCACCTTGGGATGGCGATAGCAGGTGGTGACGGTGGGTTCGGTGGGTTCGGTGGGTCTGCTGGATTCGGGGGACTCGGATTCCACGACCGGCTCCTCGCGGGTACGGAGATCAAGGGGACGATGAGCCGATGGGGGCGGCGGCGAACAAAATAGCGAACGCCCATGTGGGGGTGGGACGGCAGGGGTTGTGAACTGCTCCCTCTGGGCTGGGTTTGAGTGCGCTCTGGTGAGCGGGAGTGTGTGTCAGCGGTCTGGCTGTGATGGTGCGTGGGGGGCTCTTTCGGGAGGGAACGGAAGTTCTTGTGTCGAATGGGTGACCTCTGTGGGTGGTGCTCGTTGGATACGGCGTCGGGATTTCGGCGTCGCGGGGGGTGACGGGGTGGGCGGGCTGCGGGAGCTGAGGCCGTCGTTCGTGGTGCCGGGTCCTTCGGGGGTGGCGGTGCGGGACCGGCTGCGGGTCTCGGAGGCGGATGCGGCGGTGCTGCGTGAGGTGGGTGTGTTTCTGGGGTCGCTGGCCGCGGGGGATCTCGCGGTCCGTTCCCAGCAGGGGCTGGCGCATGACGCGGCCGGGTGGGCGGCGCGTAAGCGGGAGCTGACCGGTGGCTCGTCCGCGCGGTGGGCGGGGAGTATCACCAAGGCCACGCACGATCAGTGGGCGCTGGCCCGGCGCGGCCAGGCGGCGGAGATGACGTGGCTGCGCGGGCAGATCGGACAGATCCAGGCGCGGCTGGCCCGCCCGCTGGGCGCGAAGGCGAGCAGGCGGGAGGGGCTGGTACGCGGATACGGGTCGCGGTCCGAGTGGCATGCCAAGTCCCGCCGCCTGCACGCGTTGAAAGGCCGGCTGGCGACGGTGGAGGCGGACTGGGCGGCGGGCCGGGTGCGCGTGGTGCGCGGCGGGAAACGGCTCGCGCATCTGCGCCACCACCTCGGCGAGGCCGGGCTGGAGGAGCCGGGGTGGCGGGAGCGGTGGCGGGCAGCGCGGATGTTCCTGTCCGCCGACGGTGAGTCCGGCAAACGCTGCGGTAACGAGACCATCCGCGTCACCACCAGCGGATGGATCTCCCTCCGCCTCCCGGCCGCCCTGGCCCATCTGGCCAACGCCCCGCACGGCCGCTACGTCCTTGACGCGACCGTGGCGTTCAAGCACCGGGGCCAGGAGTGGCTGGACCGGGTCACCGCGAACCGGGCGGTGGCCTACCGCATCCACCACGACCCGCTGCGGGGCCGCTGGTATGTGACGGCGTCCTGGCAGCGCGCCGCCGTCCCGGTCCTGCCCCTTCAGGCGGACCTCGCCAAGGGCGTGGTCGCGGTGGACATGAACGACGACCACCTCGCCGCCTGGCACCTCGACGTGCACGGCAACCCGGTCGGCGAACCCCGGCGCTTCGTCTACGACCTGTCAGGCACCACCGCACACCGGGACGCCCAGATCCGGCACGCCCTGACCCGGCTGCTGCACCACACCCGCCACAGCGGGGCCGCCGCGATCGCCATCGAAGACCTGGACTTCACCGACGGCACATCCAGGGAGAAGCACGGCCGCAACAAGCGTTTCCGCCGTCTCATCTCCCGCTTCCCCACCGCCCGGCTGAAGGCCCGGCTGGTGTCCATGGCCGCCGAGCAGGACCTCGCGATCGTCGCGGTGGACCCGGCCTACACCTCCCGGTGGGGTGCCCAGCACTGGCAGCAGCCCCTCACCACCCCCACCCGTACCACCACCCGCCACGACGCGGCAGCCGTGGCGATCGGACGACGCGCCCTCGGGCATCCGATCCGGCGACGGACACCACCGCCCCCGCACGACCAGAGTGATCGTGCGGGGCATCGGAGTGTCCAGGCCCGACCGGAAACCCGACGGCGTGAGGAAACCCGCCCCCACCTACCCGGACCACGCACCAGATGCGCGCCGCCCGGCAGTGGCACGAAAGCGGGCGACCAGCGTGCCCAACACCGTTCGGGACACGCGGCTGAGCAACAGTCCTGGCAACAGGACTCACTCCCGCTCAGTCTCTAGGAACGGTTACGGGTGGCGTAATCTCGGCGTTTCCGTACCTCTCGCGCGATGGGAGCTCCGCATGGCCGGAATCAGCCTCACCAAGGTGGAGGAGACCGCGCCCGCGCTGGTCAGTCTGTACAAGAGCGCCGGTGTCTCCCTCACCAAGCACGGGCTGAGCGGGCAGCGGGCCGCGGTGTACCTGGTCGTCGACTACTCCGGTTCGATGAAGCCGTACTACAAGGACGGCAGCGTGCAGGCACTGGCGGACCGGGTGCTCGGCCTGTCGGCGCACCTCGACGACGACGGCACCGTCCCGGTCGTCTTCTTCTCCACGGACATCGACGCGGTGACGGACATCGCGCTCGACAACCACCAGGGCCGGGTGGAGAAGATCGTGGCCGGCCTCGGTCACATGGGGAAGACCAGCTACCACCTGGCCATGGACGCGGTCATCGATCACTACCTCGACAGCGGCTGCGAGGATCCCGCGCTGGTCGTCTTCCAGACCGACGGCGGCCCGATCAACAAGCTCGCCGCCGAACGGTACTTGTGCAAGGCGGCGAAACTTCCGCTGTTCTGGCAGTTCATAGGGTTCGGTGACCCGGACAGCAAGCAGTTCGAGTTCCTGCGCAGACTCGACGAGCTGCCGGTGCCGCGGACGCGGGTCGTCGACAACGCCGGTTTCTTCCACGCCGGTTCGGACCCTCGGAAGGTCTCCGACGCCGAGCTGTACGACCGGATCGTGGGCGACTTCCCCCAGTGGCTGACGGCCGCGCGCGAGCGGGGGATCGTCCGGTGACCGTACGTGCGCTGCCGGCCGCCGGGCGGGTCGCCGTGCCGTGGAAGAACGGCGGCGGGGTGACGCGCGAGATCGTCGCCCGGCCCGAGGGCGCGGGCATGGGCGAGTTCGATTGGCGGGTGAGCCTGGCCGACGTCGGCGCCGACGGGCCGTTCTCGGCGTTCGCCGACGTCGACCGGATCCTCACCATGGTCGAGGGCGAGGGGATGGAACTGACCGTCGGCGGCGAACACCGTCGGGTCGACACGCGGTTCGTCCCACAACGCTTCCCCGGCGACCTGCCGACCGGCTGCCGGCTTCTCGGGGGGCCGGTGGTGAACCTCAACGTCATGTGGCACAGGGGCGCCGTCGCGGCCCCCACCGTCACGGTCGCGGCTCCCGGGCGGTCCCTCGCCCTCCCCGCGGGCCCGCCCGTCCTGATCGTCGCCCTCGACGGCACGGCCGAGGTGGCCGGGGTGACGCTCGGGCGTCATGACGCCGTGCTGCTGACGGACGAGGAGGCGACCCTCCACGCGACGGGCCACACCGCCGTGCTCACCCTCCCGCCGAGAGCCTGAGCCCCGCGAGGTTTCTCGCCCCCGCCGCCCCTACCCGTCCCATCCCGACTCGGGGGCTCCGCCCCCGAACCCCCGATCGGCCTGAACGGCCTCGTCCTCAAACGCCGGACAGGCTGAAGATGCGGGGCGAAGCCCCCGCTCCAGGGGCGCGGGGAACTGCGCGACCAGCCCCCAGGTTGGGGATGGGACGGGTAGGGGCGGCGGGGGCGAGAGATCCGGGTGGTGGGTGACGCGCCGTTGGCTTCGCGGAGGTGTCGTGCCACCCTGGTGGGCCGAGGGGGTTGCGTATGGGCGCGGGAGAGATCAACTCCGGTCTAGGGCAAGAGACTTCACGTGCGGGGCGGCGAGATGAGGCACCCAAGGGTGAGCGCCTCGCGGACTGGGCCGACGGACGGCTGGGCCTCTACGCGATGGCCAAGGCCAACATGCGCAAGGTCTTCCCGGACCACTGGTCCTTCATGCTCGGCGAGGTCTGCCTCTACAGCTTCCTGATCCTGATCCTGACCGGCGTCTACCTCACGCTCTTCTTCGAGCCGAGCGCCTCCGAGGTCGTCTACCACGGCCCGTACGAACCGCTCAACGGCGTCCTCATGACCCGCGCCTACGAATCCACCCTCCACATCACCTTCGAGGTGCGCGGCGGACTCCTGGTCCGGCAGATCCACCACTGGGCGGCGATCGTCTTCCTCGCCGGGATGCTCGTGCACATGATGCGCGTCTTCTTCACCGGCGCGTTCCGCAAGCCCCGCGAGGTCAACTGGCTGTTCGGCTGGACCCTGCTGATGCTCGGCCTGATCACCGGCCTGACCGGCTACTCGCTCCCCGACGACCTGCTCTCCGGCACCGGCGTCCGCTTCGCCCAGGGCGCGATCCTGTCGGTCCCGATCGTGGGAACGTACCTCTCCTTCTTCCTCTTCGGAGGCGAGTTCCCGGGCCACGACATCATTCCGCGGTTCTTCCCGATCCACGTCCTCCTGCTGCCGGGCATCATGCTGGGCCTGGTGGTCGCCCATCTGATCCTGGTCTTCTACCACAAGCACACGCAGTACCCGGGGCCCGGACGCGACCAGAAGTCCGTCGTCGGGATGCCGTTCATGCCGGTCTACATGGCCAAGGCGGGCGGGTTCTTCTTCCTCGTCTTCGGGGTGCTGTCGCTGATGGGGGCGATCGCGACGATCAACCCCGTCTGGGCCTTCGGCCCCTACCGGCCTGACCTGGTGACGACCGGCGCACAGCCCGACTGGTACCTCGGCTTCTCCGAGGGGCTGATCCGGGTGATGCCCGGGTGGGAGATCAACGCCTGGGGCCACACCCTGCAACTGGGTGTGTTCATCCCCTTCTCCCTCTTCCCGCTCATCATGACCGCCATCGCCGTCTACCCGTTCATCGAGGCGTGGGTCACCGGGGACAGACGGGAACACCACATCCTGGACCGGCCGCGCAACGTGCCCACCCGCACCGGGCTCGGTGTCGCCTGGCTGACGCTGTACGGAGTGCTCCTGGTCGGCGGCGGCAACGACCTGTGGGCCACCCACTTCCACCTCTCCATCAACGCCATCACCTGGTTCGTACGGGTCTCCTTCTTCGTCGCCCCGGCCCTCGCCTTCGTCGTCACGCGCCGGATCTGCATGGGGCTTCAGCGACGGGACCGCGACAAGGTGCTGCACGGAAGGGAGTCCGGGATCATCCGGATGCTTCCGCACGGCGAGTACGTCGAGGTGCACGAACCGCTCTCACCGGCGCAGCGGTTCACACTCACCCAGCACGAGCAGCCCCCGCCGTACGAGGTGGGACCGCTCGTGGACGCGAACGGCGTCGTCCGACGGGTCGGCCCCGGCCGCAGGCTGCGCGCCCGGCTCGCCCGCGCCATGTACGGGCCCGACACCCAGATCCCGAAGCCGACACCGGAGGAGTACCGGGAACTCACCAGCGGCGAGCACCACCACTGAGGACCTCGGCCCGGCACTCGGCCGGGGTGCCCCACGCGGTGCGCAGGGCACGGGCCTTGGCCAGCCACAGGGACAGGTCGTACTCCGCGGTGTAGCCGATCGCGCCGTGCAGCTGGAGCGCCGTGCGCGCGGTGGCGTACGCGGCCTCGCAGGCCGTGACCTTGGCTGCGGCCACGTCGGCGGGCGCCATCGTCAGGGCCGCGCCGAACAGTAGCGGCCGCGCGAACTCCAGGGCGATCTTCGCGTCCGCGAGGCGATGCTTGACCGCCTGGAACGAGCCGACGGGGACACCGAACTGGGTGCGCTGCCTGACGTAGGCGACGGTCCGGTCGAGGAGTGCGAGGCCGACGCCGAGGGCCTGGGCGGCGGTGGCGAGCCGGGCCCAGGCGAGGGCATGGGCGACGGGAGGCGCGGTGGAGAGCAGTTCACCGTCTGGTGCGAGGGGCGTGAGGCGGCGGGCGGGGTCCAGACAGGTGCGTACCGGGCCGTGGCCGGGCGCCAGACGCAGTCCGTCGGCCGCCAGGGCGAGGCGGGTGGTCGCCGCGTCGCCGTCCAGCGCGTACGCCCCGTCGAGGGCCAGCGTCGCCGACGCCTCGCCCGAGGCCAGCGACGGGAGCAGCCGCGCGGCGGGGAGAGGCTCCGCAAGCTCGGCCAGCAGCGCGGCCGCCGCGACCGTCTCCACCAGCGGGCCGGGCACCGCGTGCCTGCCCAACTCGACGAAAGCCACGGCCAGTTCCACCGGACGCGGACCCATCCCCTCGTACGCCTCCGGCACGGCGAGCGCGAACACACCCACCTTGGCGATACGGGACCACAGCGCGCGGCCGCTGTCGTGGTCGCCGCGGCTCCAGTCCCGTACGACCGACGGGGTGTCCGCGGCCGTCAGCATCGCGTCCAGCGAGTCGGCGAACGCGCGCTGCTCGGCGTCGAGGAGGAAGCGCATCAGCGGCGGCCCTTCGGGAGGCCGAGCAGGCGCTCGGCGATGATGTCGCGCTGGATCTCGTTGGTACCGGCGTAGATCGGACCGGCGAGCGAGAAGACGTACCCCTCGGACCAGTCCGTGTCCGCCGACTCGCCGTCCGGGCCGAGGAGGTCGAGGGCCGTCTCGTGCAGCGCGATGTCGTACTCGGACCAGAAGACCTTGTTCAGGCTGGATTCCGGGCCTACGGTCCCGCCGTCGAGGAAGCGGGAGGCGTTGGCGTACGTGAAGAGCTGGTAGGCGCGGGCGCCGATCACCGCGTCGGCCACCCGGTCGCGCAGCGCCGTGTCCGAGGGGTCGGCGCGGTCGCGCCACAGGGCCGCCAGCCGGTCCGCGCTGGCGAGGAAGCGGCCCGGTGAACGCAGCGTCAGCCCCCGCTCGTTGCCCGCCGTCGACATGGCGACCCGCCAGCCCCCGCCCGGCTCGCCGATCACGTCCTCGTCCGGGACGAAGACCTCGTCGAGGAAGACCTCGGCGAAGGCCGGTCTGCCGTCGAGGCGGCCGATGGGACGCACGGTGACCCCGGGCGCGCGCAGGTCGAACATCAGATAGGTCAGGCCCTGATGAGGCCTCGGCGTGTCCGGTTCACTGCGGAAGAGGCCGAACGCGCGGTCGGCGAAGGCGGCCCGTGACGACCAGGTCTTCTGCCCGCTCAGCAGCCAGCCCCCGTCCGTACGCACCGCACGCGAGGTGAGCGAGGCCAGGTCGGACCCCGCCTCCGGCTCGGACCACGCCTGCGCCCAGACGACTTCCCCGGTAGCCATGGAGGGAAGGACCCGGGCGCGCTGTTCCTCCGAGCCGTGGTCGAAGAGGGTGGGCGCCAGGAGGTTGATGCCGTTCTGGCCGACCCGGCCCGGCGCGCCCGCCGCGTAGTACTCCTCCTCGAACACCAGCCAGCGCACGATGTCCGCGCCCCGGCCCCCGTACACCTCCGGCCAGGACACCACCGACCAGCGGTCCGCCGCCAGTTCGGCCTCCCACACGCGGTGCGCCGCGAAGCCCTCCTCGGTCTCCAGGGACGGGAGGGGCGTTTGCGGCACATGGGCGGCGAGCCAGGTGCGGGCCTCGGCGCGGAAGGCCTCGTCGGCTGGGGAGAGGGTCAGATCCATCGGCAGCACCTTCCCTAACAAGTGTTTGGTAGGTTAGCGTGGTGGTATGAGCGACGTCGAGAGTCCGGCGTACGTCACCGGGCACGGACTGCTGACCGGGCGCACCGCCGTCATCACCGCCGCCGCGGGCGCGGGCATCGGCGGGGCGACGGCGCGCAGGTTCCTGGAGGAGGGCGCGCGCGTCCTGATCAGCGACGCGCACGCGCGGCGGCTCAAGGAGAGCGCGGCGGCCCTGGCCGAGGAGTTCGGCTCCGCGCGGATCGCCTCCCTGCCCTGCGACGTCACCGACGAGGACCAGGTCCAGGCCCTCTTCGACACGGCGACCGGGCTGTACGGCGGCCTGGACGTGGTCGTCAACAACGCGGGCCTCGGCGGCACTTGTGCCCTCGTCGACATGACCGACGAACAGTGGTCGAGGGTGCTGGACGTGACACTGAACGGCACGTTCCGGTGCACCAGGGCGGCGTTGCGGGCCATGAAGGAAACCGGCGCAGGCGTGATCGTCAACAACGCCTCCGTCATCGGCTGGCGCGCCCAGACCGGTCAGGCGCACTACGCCGCCGCCAAGGCGGGGGTCATGGCGCTCACCCGGTGCGCGGCCGTCGAGGCCGCCGAGTACGGGGTGCGCGTCAACGCGGTGTCACCGAGTCTCGCCATGCACCCGCACCTGGTGAAGGTGACCACCCCCGAGCTGCTGGAGGAACTGACGGGCCGCGAGGCCTTCGGCCGGTACGCGCAGCCCTGGGAGGTGGCCAACGTGATCGTGTTCCTGGCGTCCGGCTACTCCTCGTACATGACCGGCGAAGTCGTCTCCGTCAGCAGCCAACATGCGTAGGGCGCCGTCGGCCGGCACCCCTGGGACCACAATGGAACCGTGCCTACCAAGAAGAAGCCCCAGGTGACCGCCACCCCCGAGCGGCGCCGCGAACTCCTCGACACCGCCGCGGAGGTCTTCGCCGAGCAGGGCTACAACGCCACCACCGTACGCAAGATCGCGGACGAGGCCGGGATGCTCGCGGGCAGCCTCTACTACCACTTCGACTCCAAGGAATCGATGCTGGAGGAGATCCTGCGGACCTTCCTCGACGAGCTCTGGCACGGCTACGACGCCGTCCTGGACGCCGAACTCGACCCGCGCCGCACGCTGGAGGCCCTGGTCACCGAGTCCTTCCGGGAGATCGACCGGCACCGCGCCGCCGTCGCCATCTACCAGAAGGAGTCCCGGCACCTCGCCGCCCAGCAGCGCTTCGCCTTCCTCGCCGAGTCACAGCGCAACTTCGAGAAGGCGTGGCTGAGCACGCTGGAGCGCGGCGTCGCCGCCGAGGTCTTCCGGGCCGACCTCGACATCCGGCTCACCTACCGCTTCGTGCGCGACACCGTGTGGGTCGCCGCGTCCTGGTACCGGCCCGGCGGACAGCACAGCCCCGAGGAGATCGCCCGGCAGTACCTGTCGATGGTGCTGGACGGCATCTCCGTACGCGAATAGCCCATCTCTGCGACAGCCCATGTCTGTGAGGGAGTTGTCATGGCCGAGGCCTACATCGTCGAAGCGGTCCGTACGCCCGTCGGGCGGCGCGGGGGAGGCCTGAGCGGTGTCCACCCGGCCGACCTCGGCGCGCATGTCCTCAAGGCGCTCGTCGAGCGGTCCGGAGTGGACCCGGCCGCCGTGGAGGACGTCGTCTTCGGCTGTCTGGACACCGTGGGGCCGCAGGCCGGGGACATCGCCCGCACCTGCTGGCTGGCGGCCGGACTCCCCGAGGAGGTGCCGGGCGTCACCGTCGACCGGCAGTGCGGCTCCTCCCAGCAGGCCGTGCACTTCGCCGCCCAGGCCGTCCTGTCCGGCACCCAGGACCTGGTGGTCGCGGGCGGCGTGCAGAACATGAGCCAGATCCCCATCGCCTTCGCCTCCCGCCAGGCGGCCGAACCCCTCGGCCTCACCGAAGGCCCCTTCGCCGGCAGCGAGGGCTGGCGCGCCCGCTACGGCGACCGGCCCGTCAACCAGTTCCTCGGCGCCGAGATGATCGCCGCCAAGTGGGGCATCAGCCGCCGCGACCAGGAGGAGTTCGCCCTCCGCTCGCACCGGCGGGCGATCCGCGCCGTCGACGAGGGCCGCTTCGCCCGCGAGACCGTGGCCTACGGCGAGGTCACCGTCGACGAGGGCCCGCGCCGGGACACGTCACTGGAGAAGATGGCGGGCCTGAAGCCGGTCGTCGAGGGCGGCACCATCACCGCCGCCTGCTCCTCCCAGGTCTCCGACGGCGCCGCCGCGCTGCTGCTCGCCTCCGAGCGGGCGGTACGGGAGCACGGGCTGACCCCGCGCGCCCGCGTCCACCACCTCTCCGTACGCGGCGAGGACCCCATCCGCATGCTGTCCGCGCCCATCCCGGCCACCGCGTACGCCCTGAAGAAGACCGGCATGTCCCTCGACGCCATCGACCTCGTCGAGATCAACGAGGCCTTCGCCCCGGTCGTCCTCGCCTGGCTCAAGGAGACCGGCGCCGACCCGGAGAAGGTCAACGTCAACGGCGGCGCCATCGCGCTGGGCCATCCATTGGGGGCGACGGGCGTGAAGCTGATGACGACGCTCCTTCACGAACTGGAGCGAACCGGCGGCCGGTTCGGCCTCCAGACCATGTGCGAGGGCGGCGGCCAGGCCAATGTGACGATCATCGAACGGCTCTGAGGCCCAGGGCCTGTCCGGCGGATCAAGTCGGAGGGAAGCGACCGTCTCTCTTAAGCACAGGCAAGCCCCGCGTCTCCGGCACGATCCGCCGGACAGGCCCTAGCGAGCAGAGGGTCTCGTCCGCCTGTGCCATCACCCGCTCCACCAGCTCGGCGCACGAGGGCAGGTCGTCGATCACCCCGGCGACCTGCCCCGACGCCATCACCCCCAGGTCCGTACGCCCGTCCACCATCGACGACTTGAGGAGCATCGGTGTGTTCGCGGCGAGCAGCACCTGGCTCCAGGTCAGGTCCTTGCCGTGCTTCATGGCGAGGCCGTCGCGGACCATCCGTGACCAGGACAGTCCGGAGATCCGCCGGAAGCCCGCGGCCCGGCGGACGGCCTGCGCGAGGGCCCTCGTACGGCCGGACCTCTCCAAGGAGTCGACGAAGTCCGTACGCAGCATGCGATGGGGGAGGCCGTCCACGGCCGTGGTGACCGTGACGTCCCTGACCGTCGCCGCCAGGTACTTCGCCTTCACCGCGGCCGGGACGGTCGAGTCCGAGGTGAGCAGGAAACGGGTGCCCATCGCGATGCCCGCCGCCCCGTACGCCAGCGCCGCGACCAGCCCCCGCCCGTCGTGGAAGCCGCCCGCCGCCACCACCGGGATGTCCACCGCGTCCACCACCTGCGGCAGCAGCACCGTCGTCGCGACCTCGCCGGTGTGGCCGCCGCCCTCGCCGCCCTGCACGATCACCGCGTCCGCGCCCCAGGCGGCCACCTTCTCGGCGTGCCGGCGCGCCCCGATGGACGGGACGACGACCACGCCCGCCTCCTTCAGCTCGGCGATCAGCTCACGGGAGGGCGCGAGGGCGAAGGACGCGACGCGTACCCCCTCGTCGACGATGATCCGCACCCGCTCGCCCGCGTCCCCGGCGTCGGCGCGCAGATTCACCCCGAACGGCGCGTCCGTACGGGACTTGACCTCGCGTATGGCGTCCCTCAGGTGGTCGAGGGTCATCGTCGCGGAGGCCAGGACGCCCAGCGCGCCCGCGTTCGCCGTGGCGGACACCAGGCGGGGTCCGGCCACCCACCCCATACCGGTCTGCACGATGGGGTGACGGACCCCGACGAGGCGGGTGAGCGCGGTCTCCATCAGCTCCTCACCTCCCGGTCCCGGGCGCCGCCCGGATCGATGACCTCGCGGATCAGTCTCAGCTCCCGCGGCGTCGGTTCGCGGGTGAGGGGCACCTCGTCGGGGACCGACAGCCGGAATCCCGTGGCCTCCCGCACCTGTTCCACGGTGACGCCCGGGTGCAGCGAGGCGAGACGCATCGAGTGGTCGGGGGTGGCGAAGTCGAAGACGCCGAGGTCGCTCACCACACGCGGGACGCGGTGGAAGCGGGTGGCGCTCGGGCCCGCGGCGGCGGCACGGTCGTACCCCACCCCGCACACCATGTCGACCCGCTCGACGAAGACGCGCGGCGAGTGCCTGGGGACCCAGTAACTGGTCGGGTTGTTCAGGGTGTTGACCGGTGCGCCGCGCACCCCGAGGAGCTGGCGCGTGGGCCTGGACCAGTCGCCGATGCAGGAGATGTTCTGGTTTCCGAAGCGGTCGAGCTGGCTCGCGCCCATCATCACGTGCCGGCGCCCACCGGTGACCATGGTCAGGTGCTGCCGGTACGGCAGCCAGCCCTCCGGGGTGCCGTCGAGGCCGACGAGCATCGCCTCGCCGTCGGTCAGCAGCAGGTCGGGGGAGAAGGTGCGCTTGGCGAGACGGGCGCCGATGGAGGGGATGGGGCCCATGGGGCTGGCGAGCACCTCGCCGTTGTCCCGCCAGGCCTCGGCGCAGGCGATCACGCAGTACTCGGCCCGGGTGACCGGGGGTGCGGGGGCGCCTGGGGCGGGTACGGACGCTGGGCTCATCGCTGCTCCTCCTGCCAGGCCCGTACGGCGGACTGGTAGGCCTGTTCGTCGCCGGCGAGGAAGCGCGCGGCGAACTCGGCGTACGGCGTGGTGGCGTACAGCTTCTGGAAGGGCTCGTCGCGTCCGTGGTCGGGGGCGCAGGACGTGAAGTGCGCGCCGTTCGGAGTCTCGACGACGCCCGTCACGCTCGACCGCTTGAGCAGCAGTGTCTGCGGGGCGGCCTCCTTGGTGAGCTCCGCCGTGTCGACCACGCGCTCGCACGAGACGTACGCGGCGTCGGCCGCCTCGCAGAACAGGTCGTCGAAGTACGGGTCCGGGCCCAGATACTGGCCGTTGCCCAGGCGGTCGGCGCGGTTCATGTGGACCAGGGCCGCGTCCAGGCGCAGGGCGGGCATGGCGACGAGCTCCTCCCGGATCCCCGAGGAGGCATCGGCGTACGGCGAAGTGACCGTGCGCAGAGTGGGGTTGACCCGCATCACGTCCGAGCCGAGCCCGGCCCGGACGGGGAGGAAGGGCAGACGGTTCGCGGCGGCGTGCAGGCCCCACATGAACATCGCCTCGTCGACCTCCATCAGCTCGAACGCCCCGCGCTCGCGCGCCGCCCGGTAGTGCGGCTCGAGCGGGATCGAGTCGAGGGTGGTGAAGGCGGTGACGAGCCGGCGGATCCGGCCCGCGGCGGCGAGCAGGCCGACGTCCGGGCCGCCGTACGAGACCACGGTGAGATCGGTGATCCCGGTGCGCAGCAGTGCTCTCACCAGGGCCATCGGCTTGCGGCGCGAGCCCCAGCCGCCGATGCCCAGGGTCATTCCGCTGTGCAGACGGGAGACCACCTCGTCGGTGGTCATGGTCTTGTCGCTCACGTGCCGACCCCCTCCTTTCCGAAGGTGTCGCGGACGCGGTCGGCGACCCCGCTGAGGTTCGCCTCGAAGGTGAAGCCCTGCTCGAAGCGGTAGCTGCGGCGCACGTCGACGGGGTCGATGCCGTTGAGCGCGGCCTTCGCGAGCCGGATCAGCTCGCCGTCCTTGGCGGCGATCTCACGCGCCAACTCCAGCGCGGCGCCCGGGAGTTCCTCGCGCGGCACGACCCGCCACACCGAGCCGTGCGCGTGCAGCTCGGCTGCGGTCGCGGTGCGTGAGGTGTAGTACAGCGCGCGCATCAGGTGGCCCGGGACGAGCCGGGCCAGATGCGTGGCCGCGCCGAGGGCGCCGCGGTCCAGCTCGGGCAGGCCGAAGGTGGCGTCCTCGCTCGCCACGATCGCGTCCGCGTTCCCCACCAGCCCGATTCCGCCGCCCAGGCAGAAGCCGTGCACCGCCGCGACGACGGGGACCTCGCACTCGTAGACCGCGGCGAAGGCCTCGAAACAGCCGCGGTTGGCCCCTATCAGCGCGCGATGGCCTCCGCTCTCCCTGGTCTCGCGCTGCATCTCCTTGATGTCCACGCCCGCGTTGAAACCGCGCCCCGCGGCCGTCAGCACGACGCACCGGACGCCGGGGTCGCGGCCCGCCGCACGGAGGGCGTCGGCCAGGTCGAACCAGCCGCGCACCGGCAGCGCGTTCACCGGCGGGAAGTCGACCGTGACGACGGAAATCCCCTTTTCCGGGGACGAGGTGGAGACACCCATGGACGCATCAGCTACCTTTCCACCTCAGGACCAATCCACCAAACGTTTGTTAGGCGCACTCTCGAAGCTAGCAGTGAACGCATCCGGGCGGGAGGCCCTGTGGACAACCTGGATCTCGGGGACAGGACCGTCGTCGTCACGGGGGGCACCCGTGGAGTGGGGGCCGGGATCGCGCGGGCGTTCGTCGAGGCGGGCGCGGACGTGGTGGTCTGTGCCCGCAGACCCCCCGACGTACCGCTGGACGGCACGGAGTTCGTGCCCGTCGACCTCCGCGACCCGGCCGCCGTGCACGCCTTCTTCGCCGCGCTGCCCCGGCTCGACGTGCTGGTGAACAACGCGGGCGGCGCGCCCTACCGTCCACTGACGGAGGCGGACGCCGGGCGCCATGCGCGCGTGATCGAGCTGAACCTCATCGTGCCGCTGACCGCCTCCCTCGCCGCGTACGAGCACCTCAGACGGGCCCGGGGATCGATCGTGATGATCGGCAGCGTGAGCGGGGCGCGGCCCTCGCCCGGGTCGGCGGCGTACGGGGCGGCCAAGGCGGGCCTCGCGAACCTGGCCCGTTCGATGGCCGTCGAGTGGGCTCCCGACGTCCGGGTCAACACCCTCGTCGTCGGGATGGTCCGCACCGAACTCTCCCATCTGCACTACGGAGGCGAGGACGGCATCGCCGCCGTCTCCCGCACCGTCCCGCTGGGCCGCCTCGCCGACCCGTCCGACATCGGCGAGGCCGCGGTCTTCCTCGCCTCGGACGCGGCGAGGTACATCAGCGGGGCCTCGCTGCTCGTCCACGGCGGCGGCGAGCGGCCCGCCTTCCTGGAAGCGGCGACCGCCAACAAGCCCGGCACGTCCGACCTGGGGGACTGAGATGAGTGGACCGCTGCTGTGCGAGGGGCGGGTCGTGATCGTCACGGGCGCCGGGCGCGGACTGGGCCGCGCGCACGCGCTCGCGTACGCCGCCGAGGGCGCGCGGGTGGTGGTGAACGACCTCGGGGTGGGTCTCGACGGCACACCCGGCCCGGGCAGCCCGGCCGTGCGGGTCGTCGAGGAGATCCGGGCGGCGGGCGGACAAGCGGTCGCCCACGGAGGCGACGTCGCCACCACCGAGGGCGCCGCCTCCCTCGTACGCACCGCCCTGGAGGCTTACGGACGCCTGGACACGCTGGTCAACAACGCGGGGTTCCTGCGCGACCGGATGCTCGTCAACCTCGACGAGGACGACTGGGACGCCGTGCTGCGCGTCCACCTCAAGGGCCACTTCCTGCCACTGAAACACGCGGCGGCGCACTGGCGGGCGGAGGCGAAGGACGGCCGCACACCCCGGGCCCGGGTCGTCAACACCAGTAGCGGGGCAGGTCTGTTGGGTTCGCTCGGACAGGGCAACTACAGCGCGGCCAAGGCCGGGATCATCGGGCTGACCCTGGTCGCCGCGGCCGAACTGGGCCGCTACGGCGTCCAGGTCAACGCGATCGCCCCCGCGGCCCGCACCCGGATGACCGAACGCACCTTCGCGGACACCATGGCGGCCCCGGGCGCCGACTCCTTCGACGCGATGACCCCCGAGAACGTCTCCCCCCTGGTCGTCTGGCTCGGCGCGAGCGCGAGCACCGGTGTCACCGGCCGCGTCTTCGAGACCGAGGGCGGCCGGATCACCGTCATGGAGGGCTGGCGTCCGGGCCCCACCGCGGACAAGGGCGCCCGCTGGACCCCGTCCGAGGCCGGTGACACGGCACTGAAGCTCTTGGCGGAGGCGGAGGTTCCGGGGGCGGTGTACGGGGCGGGGTAGGCGGCGCCTCTCGCCCTGAGGGTGCGTGACTCAAGGGCCGGACGGGCCGGGGGAGTCCAGCCGCGCCAGCGCGCTCGTCGCCCGGGTGCGGGTCACGGGGTCACTCCCGCGGGTGAGGGCGCGCAGGACCGGCAGACCGTGGGGGTTGCCCAGGCGGCCCAGTACGTCCGCGCCGAAGGCCTGGCGCAGGGGGTCGGGGTCGGCGCACCACTGGACCGCCGCCCGGAACGTCTCCTCGTCACCGCGCAGGCCCAGTGCCGTCGCCGCCTCGGTCCAGTCGTCGTTGTCGGGGTCGGCGGGGCGCAGGGCACGGGCGGCCAGTTCGGCGACGGGCGCGGCGATGCCGAGGGCGGATTCGAGGAGGGTCGCTATCGCGGCGTGGCCCGTCTGCTGGTCGTTGCCCGCGACGGGGTCCCCGGCCGGGCCCAGGAGTTGGACCTCGACGGTGATGCCGCCGTCCTCCCGATGGCGGTGGGTGACGGAGGGGCGGCCGGGGCCCCAGGTCTCTTCCAGGCCCGCGCGCACTTCGGCCTCCACGTCGAGGGTGAGCCTGCGGTGGGCCTCGGCGAGCGCCGCCGAGCGCGCCCGCGCTCCGCGCCGCAGGAGGGCGCGTACACAGCCGGGCGAGCCGCGGCGGGCGGCCGCGACGAGCGGGGGCTCACCCGTCGGGCCCGGGCGGTCGGGGTCCGCACCGGCCGCGAGGAGCTCCGTCACCACCGCGACCCGCCCCAGCCGCACCGCCCACGTCAGCGCCGTGAACCCGAACTCCTCCACCGTGTCCGGCGCGGCCCCGGCCGCCAGCAGGGCGCGTACGACCTCCGTGTGCCCACCGCACGCCGCCCCGCACAGCGGCGCGTCCGTGCCCTGGCTGAGCCGGTCGGGCGCGGCCCCGGCGGCCAGCAGCAGTCGTACGACGCCGGGCCGATCGCTCACCGCCGCCAGATACAGGGCCGTCTGGCCGTCCTCGTCCACCGCGTCCGGGCTCACACCGGAGCGCAGCAACCGCACCACCGCGTCCTGGTCCCCCTCGTACACAGCCGTGAAGAGGTGTGCCGCGGGGTCGTTCGTGCTCATCCTTCGACCCTCGCTCGCGAAGGACGCGGGAGGCAAAGCCTTTTGGGGTGTCGTCCCTCACCTCCCACGTCTCACGTGTCGCACTCCAGCACCGTCCTGCACAGGGTGCAGCGCGCCCGTACCCGGCCCCGGACCGGTACCCGGATCCGCTGGTGGCAGGTCGGGCAGGGGAAGGAGACGCGCAGGGGGCCGCGGCTGTCGGGGCTGAACGCGTAGGGGACGCCGGCGTGCGGGCCCGGGGTGTGCTGGTCCTGGGCGTGCCGTCGGTCCTTCGCGTAGCGGCGGCGGCCCGCCCAGCCGGCCGCGGTCAGCGGGGGCTGCTGCTCGTCGCGGCGGGCCCGCGCCATGCCCTGCGTGTACGCCGTGTACGCCTGCGGGCTGGTGAACCAGATCGAGGGGTCCTCGCCGAAGACCAGGGAGCGTTTGGCGAGGACGTAGCCGAATTCCTCCGGGGTGAGGTAGCCGAGTTTCTGCGAGGAGGCGGCGTCCTCCCGGTAGGCGTCGAGAAGCAGCCAGCCCGCGCCGAGGTAGGTCGCCGCGGTGTCGGTGAGGATCTCGTTGTCGCGCGTGCCGGGGAAGTAGAGGTCGAGGCGGTGCAGATAGACGTGCATCACCTCGTGGGCGAGGGCCGCGCCGATGTCCCGGCGGTGGGAGCGGAAGCGGTCGTTCAGTTCGACGAAGTACTCCGGGCCCGCGGTGAGTTCGACGTTGGCCGCGTGGGTCATCTCGCGGAAGTCGATGATCAGCCGGGCGTCCGGGAGGTGGTAGTGGCGCACCATCTCGCGGGCCACGCGCTGCGCGCCCAGATGCAGGTCGTCGATGTCGCCGAAGGCCACGTCGGCGGGGGCCACGCTGGTCGCGAAGGTGTGGATGGTGTCGTACGAGAGCCGCTTGTAGAGCGCGGTGATCGATGCCCGCACCGTGTCCAGATGCGGGAAGCCGTGCTCGACGGGTCCGCCGTTCGCCACGTCCGTACCCCCTGAAGACGCCGGCCCTCCTGCACTCCACTCTAAGCGCGGTTCCGGTGGGTGGCGGGGTGCGGCTGGCCGAAACGGGGTCCTTGCCGGGGCGCCCCGGTCTCTAAATAATTCGCAAAGGCTTGGCGGGTGCATGTCACTCGATGTGCGCGGTGAACGTCGCGTCACGCGGCCTCGGTGCGACCCCGCCCGGCTTCCAACCCCCCACGAGAGGAAGCACGTTGAAGTCTCCGATGAAGTTCACGGGCCTCAAGAGAGTCCTCGCCCTCGGCGCCGTCACCCTCGCCACCGTCTCGCTCCAGCCCGTCTCCGCACAGGCCGCGCCCACTCCCGTCGTCGGCGGCACCCGCGCGGCGCAGGGAGAGTTCCCGTTCATGGTCAGGCTCTCCATGGGCTGCGGCGGCGCGCTCTACACCCAGCAGATCGTCCTCACCGCCGCACACTGTGTCAGCGGCTCCGGCAACAACACCTCCATCACCGCCACCGCCGGCGTCGTCGACCTGCAGAGCAGCAGCGCGACCAAGGTCAAGTCGACCAAGGTGCTCCAGGCGCCCGGCTACAACGGCAAGGGCAAGGACTGGGCGCTGATCAAGCTCGCCTCGCCCGTCAACCAGCCCACACTGAAGATCGCCACCACCACCGCGTACAACAACGGCAACTTCACCATCGCCGGGTGGGGCGCCGCACGCGAGGGCGGCGCCCAGCAGCGCTACCTCCTCAAGGCCACCGTTCCCTTCGTGAGCGACGCCACCTGTCAGCAGGCGTACGGCAGCGATCTCGTGCCCGGTGACGAGATCTGCGCCGGGTTCGTCCAGCAGGGCGGGGTCGACACCTGCCAGGGTGACTCCGGCGGCCCGATGTTCCGCAAGGACGACTCCGGGGCGTTCATCCAGGTCGGGATCGTCAGTTGGGGACAGGGCTGTGCGGAGCCGGGGTATCCCGGGGTGTACTCCGAGGTCTCGACCTTCGCCGCCGACATAGCCAGAGCGGCGTCCACCCTGTAGGGGCTGCGCCCCCGCCATCCCCGGTGTGCTCTTCGGCTGCGGGCGGGCGGGGGCCGGTCGCGCAGTTCCCCGCGCCCCTGAGGCCGGGGCTGCGCCCCGGATCCCCTGCCTGCCCGGGTTCGTTCGGCTGCGGGTGGGTGGGGGCTGGTCGCGCAGTTCCCCGCGCCCCTGAGGCCGGGGCTGCGCCCCGGATCCCCTGCCCGCCCGGATTCGATCGGCTGCCGGTCAGTTGGGGCTGAGCGCGCAGTTCCCCGCGCCCCTGGAGGGGTGCTGCGCGCACCCTCCTTGAGGGCGAGGCTGGGGGCCGATGCCCTACCCAACCCGGCCGGCCCGCACCATCAGCCCGTCCGGCGTTTGAGGACGAGGCCGTTCAGGCCGATGCGGGGGTCCAGGGGGCGCAGCGCCCCTGGCGGGGTCGAAGGGGCGGAGCCCCTGGGGATGGGACGGGTAGGGGCGGCGGGGGCGAGGGAAGGTGGCTGCCTCGCGCCGGTCAGCCGAGCGTCACCGGCCCGCCGCAGGCGAAACCGCGTCCGGTACGCGGAGCACCGGCCCTGTCGGGGACGCCTCCTGGAACTCCAGGATCCACACCTCGTTGGAGCCCTCGCGCAACACCGGCCCGGGAACGTACAACGCCCCCTGCGGCCCCACCGACCAGTACCGCCCGATCCCGAACCCATTGATCCACACGAACCCTCGCGTCCAGCCGGGAAGTTCGAGGAAGGCGTCCCCGACGCCACGCACCTCCACGCTGCCCCGGTACAGCCCACGGCCCCCCTCCGCCGGCAACCCCCCGAACGGCACCCGTCCCACACCCCCACCGTCGAACGCGTCGAGCCGCAGCCCCCGCGCCCGCACCCCGTGCAGATACTGCCGCTCGTGCAACATCCCCCCGGTGATGCCCTTCGGCTCCCCCGAGCGCGGCCCGTAGTTGACCCTCCCCAGGGACTCCACCCACGCCTCCACACGCGCGTGCCCCGCGACGGGCTCCTTGAGCACCGGGTCGTCCTCCGTGAGCACACCGGCCGCCACATCGTCGACGTACACCACCGCCAGGTCCCGCAGCCCGCGCAGGAGGAGGGGGTACGGCTGCCGCGGGCCGGGGACGGTCACCTCGTACTTCACCAGGCCCCGGTCGACGTCCAGTTCCTCGAAGGTGGGCGGTACGGGGTATTCGGCGTCCGGGCTGCCCAGCGTCTCCAGCACGGAGTCCAGGGCGGCCCACTCCCGAAGGGTCACGGCCGCCGACGCACCGAGCGGCGCGGGCGTGGCCGGCGGATCCGGCAGGGGCCCGTCCGCGTACGCGGCCAGGATCTCCCTGAAGCGCCAGAACTTCTCGGTGGGGCGCCCGAGTTCGTCGATGGGCGCGTCGTAGTCGTAGGAGGTGACGTCCGGCTCCAAGGGGCCCTCGTGCAGCGCGCCCCCGCCCCGGTTCGCGCCCGCCCAGCCCGCGAAGTTGGTACCCCCGTGCGCCATGTAGAGGTTGACCGAAGCCCCGCACTCCAGGATCTCGAGCAGTGCCTGTGCCGCGTCCTGCGCATCCCGTACGACGTGCTCGCCGCCCCAGTGGTCGAACCAGCCGCACCAGAACTCCATGCACATCAACGGCCCTTCGGGCCGGTGCCGACGCAGTACCTCGAAGGCCGCGCGTGCGCGGGAGCCGAAGTTGACGGTCGCGAGGACACCGGGGATCGAACCGCCGGTGAGCATGTGGTCCTCGGGGCCGTCCGAGGTGAACAGCGGGACACTCACGCCCTCGGCGCGCAGGACGTCCGCCAGGCGCCGCAGATACACCTGGTCGGAGCCGTAACTGCCGTACTCGTTCTCGACCTGTACCATCAGCACCGGCCCGCCGCGGTCGATCTGCCGCGGCACGATCTCGTGCAGCACCTGATGGAACCAGCGCTCCACGTGCCCCACGTACTCCTCGTCCCGGGTGCGGAGACTCCCCGTCAGCCAGTGCGGCAGCCCCCCGTTCTCCCACTCCGCGCAGATGTACGGGCCGGGGCGCACGATCGCCCACAGGCCCGCCTCCCGCACCGCGTCCAGGAACCGGCCCAGTGCCCGGACGTCGCGGTACTCGCCCGGGCGCGGCTCGTGCAGATTCCACGGGACGTACGTCTCCACACAGTTGAGCCCCATCGCCCGCAGCATCCCCAGCCGGTGCCCCCACTGCTCCTCGTGCACCCGGAAGTAGTGCAGCGCCCCGGACAGCAGCCGCACCGGGCGCCCGTCCAGCAGAAAATCCGTGTCCCCCACCGTGAACTCGCTCATGCGCCGACTCTCACCCCTGGCGGCGGCCGCGTCCATGGACAAAGATCAGCTCTGGTTGGACCAAAGAGTGACGCCGGCGGCGAGAACGCGGAGGAGAGGAGGAGCGCCCGGATGTACCACACCTGGATGCGCTACTTCTCTCCCGCTCCCGTCCACCACCGGCTCGGCCTCGCCTGCCTCGGCGTGGGCCTGCAGCACGGCGAACTGCCCACCGTCGGGCCCCGCACCCTCGACCACCACGTGGCCGTCGTCGTCAGCGCGGGCGGCGGCTGGTTCGAGAGCCCCGACGGACGCCACCACACCGTCACTGCGCCCGCCCTGCTCTGGCTCACCCCCGGCGTACCCCACCACTACGGGCCCGACCCCAGCTGGGACGAGTGCTTCGTCGACTTCACCGGTCCCGCCACCGCCACATACACCGAACTCGGCTACATCGAACCCGACCGCCCCGTCGTCCCGCTCTGCGACGCCACCGGCGCCCGCGCCACCGTCGGCCGCATCGCCCGCGCCGCCCGCCGCGACAACCCCCTCCTCGAAGTCGAGACCGGCGCCGCCGTCCACGAACTCCTCGTCGCACTGCGCCGCGCCCGCGCCGACCTCGCCCCCGACGGCGACCCCGTCCTGCACGCCCTCGCCCGTGACGCGTTCCAGCCACTGTCCGTCGCCGAGCACGCGGCCCGGCACGGCATGACCCTCGCCGAACTGCGCGCCGCCGTCCGCCGCGGCGCGGGCCGCAGCCCCAAGGACTACCTCCTCGGCATCCGCCTGAGCCGCGCCAAGGAACTCCTCGCCGCCACCGAACTCCCCGTCGCCGCGGTCGCCCGACGCGTGGGCTACGACGACCCCGCCTACTTCTCCCGCCTGTTCACCCGCCGTGTCGGCATGGCCCCCGTCCGCTTCCGCGAGCAGCAGGGCCGCACCCCCTCCGGCGGCTGGAGCGACCGCATGCCCGACCCCGACGATCCGCCCATGATCGAGCCCCGGAACGCCACGTAGGGTTGGTCCCCATGACCACCAGCAACACCAGCGACACGAACAACACGAACGACACGAGCGACGGGACGGGCGACGAGGTCGACCCCGCCGTGCACGCGGAACTCGCCCGGCTGCGCGACAGCATCGACAACATCGACGCCGCCGTCGTCCACATGCTCGCCGAACGCTTCAAATGCACCCAACAGGTCGGCCACCTCAAGGCCGCCCACCAGCTGCCGCCCGCCGACCCGTCCCGCGAGGCCCACCAGATCGCCCGGCTGCGGCGCCTCGCCGAGAGCGCCAAGCTGGATCCGGCCTTCGCGGAAAAGTTGCTGAATTTCATCATCGCCGAGGTCATCCGCCACCACGAGAGCATCGCGGACGGCACCGGACGCGGCACCGCGGCCACGGGGGAGTGACACCGGGCGCCCCAGCGTGCATCCTGCGTGAGCACTCCCTGTCAGGTGTCAGGCCAATGGCACATGCCGGCCGTCCGTCCGTACGGGCCCCAGGGCGCCCGCCCTCCGTGGCACCCGCCACCCGCCCGTACCGGCCCGGGCAGGCGTGTGGCCGATCGAGGGGACGTCGGGCCATGCCGTCGGATGCCAAGATCCTCATCGTCGACGACCACGAGGACACGCTGTACGCGCTCGAAAGCGCCCTCGCCCCGCTGGGCCACCCCGTGACCCGCGCGACCAACGGCGACGACGCCCTCAAGGAAGTACTGCGCGGCCAGATCGGACTGCTCCTCCTCGACGTGCGCATGCCCGGCGTCAGCGGCCTCGACGTCGTGCGCTACATGCGCCGCGTCGAACAGACCCAGCACATCCCGGTCATCCTGCTCACCGGCTTCGGCCCGGACACCGAGCTGTCCGCCACCGCGTTCACCCTCGGCGTCGCCGACCTCGTCATGAAACCCGTCGACCCCTGGACCCTGCGCACCAAGGTCCGCTACCTGTACGACACCCACCGGCGCCACCACGCCCTGGAGACGGAGCTACGCGAGTTACGCGCCCAGATCAAGAAACGCGCCGCACCGCCCGCCCCGGGCCGCCCCCACCCCGAACACCCCCGAGCACCCCTGAGTGCCCCCTGACCACGCCGCTGCCGCCATGACCACGCCGCTCCCGCCGTGACCACGCCGAACCAACGTCCCACCGACGTAGCACTGACGCCACGCAAAAGCCGCATACGGGGCCACCCCTGTGCCCTGCCCGAGCCATCAGGCAGCATGTCCCCCATGTCCGTACTGACGCGCGACGAAGCGCAGACCCGTGCCCAGCTCCTCGACGTCCACCACTACGGGATCGCACTCGACGTGACCCGCGGGGACGAGACCTTCGACTCCCTGACCGTCATCCGCTTCACCGCCCGCGCCGACGCGGACACCTTCGTCGAGCTGAAGCCCGCAGAGTTGCGCTCCGTCACCCTCGACGGACACCCCCTCGACCCCGAGACCCTCGACGAGAACCGGCTGCCCCTCAAGGGCCTCACCGCGGGCGAGCACGAACTGCGCGTCGACACACGGATGCGCTACTCCCGCACCGGCGAGGGCATGCACCGCTTCACCGACCCCACCGACGGTGAGACCTACCTCTACACCCAGCTGTTCATGGAGGACGTCCAGCGCGTCTTCGCCGCCTTCGACCAGCCCGACCTGAAGGCCGTCTTCGAACTCTCCGTGACCGCCCCCGACGGCTGGACCGTCCTCGCCAACGGCGTCACCGAACACCTCGGCGAGGGCCGCTGGCAGGCCGCCCCCACCCCGCTGATCTCCACCTACCTCGTCGCCGTCGCCGTCGGCCCCTGGCACTCCGTCCGCACCGAGCACCGCGGCCTGCCCTTCGGCATCCACTGCCGCCGCTCGCTCGCCCCCTACCTCGACGCCGACGCCGACGAGATCCTCGACATCACCCGCGCCTGCTTCGACCGCTACCACGAGAAGTTCGACGAGCCCTACCCCTTCGACTCCTACGACCAGGCGTTCGTCCCCGAATTCAACGCCGGCGCCATGGAGAACCCCGGCCTCGTCACCTTCCGCGACGAGTTCGTCTACCGCTCCGCCGTCACCGACACCGAACGCCAGACCCGCGCCATGGTCATCGCCCACGAAATGGCCCACATGTGGTTCGGCGACCTCGTCACCCTGCGCTGGTGGGACGACATCTGGCTGAACGAGTCCTTCGCCGAGTACATGGGCTACCAGACCCTCACCGAAGCCACCCGCTTCACCGACACCTGGACCGACTTCGGCGTCACCCGCAAACCCTGGGGCTACGACGCCGACCAGCGCCCCTCCACCCACCCCGTCGCCCCCGACCCGGACGCCGTCCCCGACACCGCGTCCGCCATGCTCAACTTCGACGGCATCTCCTACGCCAAGGGCGCCTCCGCCCTGCGCCAACTCGTCACCTGGCTCGGCGAGAAGGACTTCCTGGCCGGCATCAACACTCACTTCGCCCGCCACCGGTTCGCCAACGCCACCCTCGCCGACTTCATCGACAACCTCGCCTCCGCCACCGAACGCGACGTCCACGCCTGGGCCGACTCCTGGCTGCGCACCACCGGCGTCGACACCCTCACCCCCGAAGTCCGAACCGAGGACGGGCACTGGCACCTCGACATCCGGCACGAGCCCAGCCCCGGAGTCTGGTCCAAGCCCGACCCCACCAAGAACCGCGACGGCCTCACCCATCTCACCACCCTCGAGTCGCTCGGCGGCAAGCGCCCGCACCGCATCACCATCGGCGTCTACGACCACGACCTCCACGACGCGCGCCTCCTGACCCCGCGCCATCGCCTGGAGGCAGACCTCCCCACCACCGGCAACACCGGCATCAGCGCCGCCGGCCCACGCCCCGCCCTCGTCCTCCTCAACGACGGCGACTTCACCTACGCCAAGATCCGCTTCGACGCCGAGTCCCTCGACGCCGTCCGCGCCCGCCTCTCCGGACTGCCCGAACCCCTCACCCGCGCCGTCGTCTGGAACGCCCTGCGCGACGCCGTCCGCGACGGCGAACTCCCCGCCATGGCCTACGTGGACGCCGTCCGCGCCCACCTCCCGCACGAGACCGACCTCGCCCTCGTCCAAGGCGTCCTGTCCTTCGCGGCCGCCCACGTCGCCGACCGCTACCTCGCCCCCGAGGACCGCCCCACCGCCCTCGCCACCCTCACCGATCTCTGCCGCGACCTCATCCGCCGCACCGAGGACGGCTCCAACCCCGGCCTGCGCCTCACCGCCGTACGCCACTTCATCGACGTCGCCGCCCACCCCGACACCATCAGCGCCTGGTTCTCCGAAGGAACCGTCCCCGGCGGCCCCGAACTCGACCCCGAGCTGCGCTGGCGCATCCTCGGCCGGCTCGCCGTCCTCGGCGCCATCGACGACGCCGTCATCGACGCCGAACTCGTCCAGGA
The DNA here is from genome assembly GCF_036227505.1 of Streptomyces sp. NBC_01450. Lineage (NCBI taxonomy): Bacteria > Bacillati > Actinomycetota > Actinomycetes > Kitasatosporales > Streptomycetaceae > Streptomyces > Streptomyces sp. NBC_01450. Next base: position 8,189,757 of record NZ_CP109480.1, read on the forward strand.
CCCCAGCGCCACCGGCCAGGAAGGCGCCGCCCGCTGCCGCGCCGCGCTTCCCGACCCCGAGGCCAAACGCCACGCCTGGGAGGAGATGTTCACCTCCGACCACCTCTCCAACTACCTCTTCACCGCCACCGCCCAGGGCTTCTGGCAGCCCGAACAGACCGACCTCGTCCGGGAGTACGTCGAGCGCTACTGGGCCGACGCCGTCGCCCTCGCCGCGCGCCGGGGCCCCGCCATCGCCGACGCCGCCGGGCGCTACGCGTTCCCCGTCCACGCGGTCACCCCCGAAACCCTCGCCCTCGGCGAAGCCTGCCTCCGCGACGCCGACCCCATCCCCGCCCTCCGCCGCAAACTCGTCGACCAACTCGACGACCTGGCAAGGGCACTGAAGGTACGAACCGCCTGACCACGCCCTCCGCCCCCGGTCCGGCGGGGACCACGCACACAGTTCCCCACGCCCCCACCACCCGTTTCGTCTCGGCTGCGGGTGGGTGGGGGTTGGTCGCGCAGTTCCCCGCGCCCCTGAGGCCGGGGCTTCGCCCCGCATCTTCAGCCCGTCCGGCGTTTGAGGACGAGCCCTTCGGGCGATGCGGGGGTGCGGGGGCGCAGCCCCTGGCGGGGTGCAGGGGCGGAGCCCCTGAGGATGGGACGGGTAGGGGCGGCGGGGGCGAGGAAAACCCGGTCCGGCGTCAGCGCGGCGTCTAGCACCTCCACCCCCCACCCACATTTCCTCCACCCCCCAGTACCCCCTTTCGGGTCGGATCGTTGACCTTTCAGGGCGCGCAGACCCCATCCCCGTACAGGCTGGTAGGCACTACCCCCTGCCGCGCGCCCACCGGAGGACACCTCATGAGCACGCCGCCCCTCGCCTCAGGCCCCGAAGGTCCCGGCGCGCTGCGGCCGCTGCTCGACACCGTCCTCGACGCGCTGCGAGACGGCCGCGAAGTACGCGGAGGCCCCCTGCCCGCCGGCGGACCGGAGAGCGTGGCCCGACGCCTACGGGACGCGGTCGCCGACGTACTGCCCGAACAGGGGACCGAAGACGCCCTACGCGTCCTCATACAGGCCCTCGCGGAGGGCGCCGCGGACCCCGCCGACCCCCTGTGCGTCGCCCACCTGCACTGCCCACCCCTCGCCGTCGCCACCGCCGCCGACCTCGCCGCCTCCGCCCTCAACCCCTCCATGGACTCCTGGGACCAGGCCCCAGCCGCCTCGGAACTGGAAGCACTCGTCACCGAGGCCCTGGCCACCGAGGTCTACAAAAGGGCGAACGAGCCGCACAAGAGCAACAAGCCGCGCAAGAGCAACGAGTCGTACAAGAGCACAGCCCTCGTCACCACCGGCGGCACCGAGTCCAACCAACTCGCCCTCCTCCTCGCCCGGGAGGCCTACGCCGGTGTGCGGCTCATCTGCGGCGCCAACGCCCACCACTCCCTGCTCCGCGCCGCCTGGCTCCTCGGCCTGCCCGACCCCGTCGTCGTCCCCGCCCCCGCCGGCGTCATGGACCTCGCCGCCCTGGACGAAGCCCTCACCGACTGTGGCGAGCAGCGGCTCCGCCGCGAGCAGGGCCCCCGCGGCTCCCGCAGCACCCTCCTCGTAGCCGCCACCGCCGGCACCACCGACGCCGGACTCATCGACCCCCTGCCCGACATCGCCGACCTCTGCGAAGCCCACGGCACCCGCCTCCACATCGACGCCGCCTACGGCGGAGGCCTCCTCTTCAGCGACCACCACCGCGGCAAACTCGACGGACTCGACCGCGCCCACACCGTCACCCTCGACCTGCACAAACTCGGCTGGCAGCCCGTCGCCGCAGGCCTCCTCGCCGTCAAGGACCCCCACGACCTCGACGCCCTGGACCACCGCGCCGACTACCTCAACGCCGACGACGACACCGAAGCAGGCCTCCCCGACCTCCTCGGCCGCTCCCTGCGCACCTCCCGACGCCCCGACATCCTCAAAGTCGCCGTCACCCTCAAAACCCTCGGACGAACCGGACTCGGCGCGCTCGTCGACCAGGTCTGCGCCCGCGCCGTCGAGCTGGCGGACCTCGTCGAAGCACACCCCGGCTTCGAGCTCTACGACCCGCCCACCCTCAGCACCGTCCTGTTCCGGCCCGCCGAGGCCTCCGACGAAGCCGTCGCCACCGTACGCCGCACCCTCCTCCACGAAGGACGCGCCGTCCTCGGCCGAGCCCTGCTCGACGACCGCCTCTGGCTCAAAGCCACCCTCCTCAACCCCCACACCCGGCCGGGCGACCTGGCCGCGCTCCTGAAACTGGTGGAAGGACACACACCCCGATGAGCCCGACGCCCCTCCCCCCACCCCACGAGCCCGACGCGCCCCGCGACCTCGTGGGCATCGGCATCGGCCCGTTCAACCTCTCCCTCGCCGCCCTCGCCCACCCCCTCCCCGAACTCGACACCGTCTTCTACGAACAACGCCCCGGTTTCGACTGGCACCCGGGCCTGCTCATCGACGGCGCCACCCTCCAAGTCCCCTTCCTCGCCGACCTGGTCACCCTCGCCGACCCCGCCAGCCCCTGGTCCTTCCTCAACTACCTCAAGGACCGCGAACGCCTCTTCCCCTTCTACTTCGCCGAGCGCTTCCACATGCAGCGCGCCGAATACGACGCCTACTGCCGCTGGGTCGCGGGCCGCCTCCCCGGACTCCACTTCGGCCACCAGGTCGACGCCGTCCGCTGGAACCCCGAACGCAACCTGTTCGAGGTCGACTTCACCCAACTCGACAACGGGGGAGAAGCAGAGGCCCTCGGCCGGACATGCACCCGCAACATCGTCCTCGGCGTCGGCACCGCACCCCACATCCCCGAACCCCTCAAACCCCTCGTCGAAGCCCCCGGCGTCCCCGTCATCCACGCCGCGGACTACCTCGCCCACCGCGAACAGTTCCTCACCGCAGAACACATCACCGTCATCGGCGCGGGACAGTCAGGCGCCGAGGTCTTCCTCGACCTCCTGCGCAACCGGCCCGCCGGACACGAGCAGATCCACTGGCTCGCCCGCACCGAGGCCTTCGCCCCGATGGAGTACTCCAAGCTCGGCCTCGAACACTTCACCCCCGACTACACCCGCTACTTCCACGCCCTCAGCGAGCCCGTACGCGACCGGCTCGTCGCCGCCCAATGGCAGCTCCACAAGGGCATCGACGCCGACACCATCGCCGCCATCCACGACGAGCTCTACCGCCGCACCCTCCACGGCGGCTGGCCCGACGCCGTCCTCACCCCCGCCGTCACCGTCCGCGCCGCGGGCCGCGTCGCCGCCACCCAGGTCGAACTCCACCTCGAACACGGCCAACAGGGCACCCGCACCCGCCTCATCACCGACGCCGTCGTCCTCGCCACCGGCTACCGTGAACGCCCCCTCGGCCAGATCCTCGCCGGACTCGACCCCTACCTGCGCCGCGACGGCGCCGAACGCCCCCGCATCGACGACCAGTTCCGCCTGGTCCTCGACCCCTGCGTCAACGGCCGCGTCTACGTCCAGAACGCCGAACTCCACACCCACGGCGTCGGCGCCCCCGACCTCGGCCTCGCCGCCTGGCGCAGCGCCACCATCCTCAACTCGCTGACCGGCAAGGACCCCTACCCGCTCCCGCGCCGCACCGCCTTCACCGCCTTCGGACTCGAACCCCAGTCCCAGGTCCCGCCCGCCCGCCACATCGCCCAGACCCTCAGCCCGCTCGTCGACGGACGGTAAGAAGAAGACCCCGGACACACGTCCGGGGTCCAGAAAACAAGCGTGCGAGCAAACGGGCGGCCTAGAAAACCGGCGTGCCGTCCCGCGTGAGCTTCCAGTCCACCGAAGCGAACTCCTTCGGGTCGAGCACACCCTTCGCCGTCACCCACTCGGCGATCCGCGTACGGATCTCCGTCGACTCCGACCAGACCTCCTTCGCGGACGCCACATGCGGGAAGGCACCGCCACCGTTCGCCCGGTAGTTGTTCACCGCGAACACGAACTGCTGCGCGTCGTCCAGCGCCGCACCGTTGTACGTCAGGTTCTTGATCCGCGAACCCTCCGCCTGCGCGATGTCGATGTCGTACCGGAGCCCCGACACATAGTCGTAGTTGTAGTCCGGACGGTTGTTCGCGTTCGTCAGCTTCTCCGTGTCGACCACCGCACCGGCCGCCGTCCGCACGAAGTAGTTCGCCGAGTACTCCAGGTACGCCCGCACCTGCGCCCCCGTCAGCACCTTCGCGACCAGCGTGTTGTCATACACGTACAGGCTCGACAGATCCCGGATCGTCACCTTGCCCGCCGGGATCTCCGAGGTCCGCGAGAACGGCGACGCCTGCGCGATCACCGGCAGCGACGCGTACTCCGTACCCACCAGCGCCGCCTTGACCACGTCCTCCTGCACCTTGGTGATCAAGTCGATGATCGGGGCGTCCTTGTAACGCGCCTCGACCGTCGTCAGCGTGTCCGTGGCCGTGCCGACGACCTGGTTGACATACGCCACCACCAGATCGTGCTCGTCCTTCAGCAGCCGGGTGATCTTCGGGTCGTCGGCGACCGAGTTCGAGTTGCGGACGGACGCCGCCACCGACTCGACCCGCCACTTCCCCTTCTCGAAGACCAGCTCGAAGTCGAACACCGACAGCCGCTCCGCGTACGCCAGCGGCTCCGACAGCACCACCGTCCTGCCGGTCTCGGCGTTGGTGACCTTCAGCTCCGGGATCTCCACATGCGCGTGCCCGACGAGAATCGCGTCGATCCCCGGCACCTGCTGGGCGACGAGCGCCGCCGAGTTCTCGACGTACGGCAGCTGGTCACCGTACGAGGACGTGCCGGACGAACCGGAGTGCGCCGACACCACCACCACGTCCGCACCCATCGACCGCAGCTTCGGCACCCACTTCGCCGCCTGCTCCTCCAGACCCGGGAACGTCAACTTCCCCTGGACGTACGCCTTGTCCCAGATCGCGATACCCGGGTTCGTCAGACCGAGCACCGCCACCTTCACCGACGGGGCACCCGGCACATGGAACGTCTTCATGAAGTACGGAGGGAAGGCGGGCTTCAGCGTCTTCGCGTCCAGCGCGTTCGCACCCAGCAGCGGGAAGCGGCACTGCGACTCGAACTTCCGCAGCGTCTCGATGCCGTAGTTGAACTCGTGGTTGCCCAGCGCCACCGCGTCATAGCCGATCGCGTTCATCGCCTGCGCCATCGGGTGCACCGGACCACCCTTGGCGGTGATCGGGTCCACCTTCGCGTAGTAGTACGTCAGCGGGGTGCCCTGGATCGTGTCGCCCGCGTCCAGAAGGAGCGTGTTGCACCGCCCCTTCTCCTTGCGGATCTCGTTCACCAGCGTCGAGATCCGCGCCAGACCCTGCGCGTTGCCCGCGGTGTCCTTGTACTCCGCGTCCTTGAAGTAGTCCCAGTTGAAGACGTGTCCATGCAGGTCCGTCGTGCCCATGACGGTGAGGGAGTACCGCTTCACAGGCTTCTTCCCACCCCCTGCCGCCGCCGAGGTCGCCGCCTGCGCGGACGGAGCCGCGACCGCACCGGTCAACGCCACCCCCGCACCCGTCACGGCGGACTTCTTCAGGAACTTCCGGCGGTTCAACGGCATGTCTATGGCTCCTTGGGGAATGGTCAACGACGCGCGTAGATTCTGACCCACACATGACACTCCAGAACAGGTCCTGGAGGTTTCCATCTGGTGACCACCGGGCACCACGACCACCCTTCCGGTGACAGAGTGGGGCGTATGACCCCCACCTCAGAGGAACCCCGACCCGCAGTCCCCTACGGAACCCCCGCAGCACCCCGCATCGCCGTCCGCGGCGAAGCCCACCTCGAAGTCGACCCCGAGATCGCCCGCATCGGCATCACCGTCAGCGCCCGCGGCACCGACCGACGCGACGCGCTCGCCGACCTCACCCGCCGCAACGCCACCGCGATGGACCTCGTGAAGTCCTACGGAGACGCCGTCGAACACCTCGAAACCGGCGCCTTCTCCATCAGCCCCGAACTCACCAAACACGGCCGCGGCGAACGCATCCGCGCCTACCACGGCAGCGTCCACCTCACCGCCGAACTCACCGACTTCACCGCACTCGGCGAACTCACGACCCGCCTCGCGGACCTCGACCTCACCAGCGTCGACGGCCCCTGGTGGGCCCTGCGCCCCGACTCGCCCTCCCACCGCCAAGCCCGCCAACAAGCGGTCCGCGAAGCCGTCCAACGCGCCCGCGAATACGCCGACGCCCTCGGCACCACCCTCGCCGCCCTCGTCGAACTCGCCGACATCGGCGCCGAGAACACCCAGCCCTACCCCGCCGCCCCTGGCCGCGCCATGCGCTCCATGTCCTTCGCCGGCGCCGCCCCCGAAGAAGCCGCCCCCCTCGACCTCGAACCCCAACGCCAACACGTCTACGCCCAGGTCAACGCCCGATTCACGATGGCACCGCCGGAACTCTAAAGCGCGGACCGGCCGCCATAAAGCACCGACCCGCTCATCAGAGCACCCCCGCGCACAATTCAACTGTTGTCAATAAGGCTTCACGCAAAGGTTGTTGAGTAGTCACGCTGGACCAATTCTCTACCGACCGGTAAGGCCTAGGCTCAAACCATGCGCCGAGCAAAAATCGTCTGTACATTGGGCCCCGCCACCGACTCGTACGACCAGCTCAAAGCCCTGGTCGACGCCGGAATGGACGTAGCCCGCTTCAACCTCAGCCACGGCACCTACGCCGAACACGAGGAGCGCTACCAGCGCGTGCGAAAGGCCTCCGAGGAGACCGGCCGCAGCGTCGGACTGCTCGCCGACCTTCAAGGCCCGAAGATCCGACTCGGCCGCTTCACCGAAGGCCCCGTACTCCTTGAACGCGGAGACACCTTCACCATCACCGTCGAAGAAGGCGCCGAAGGCGACCGCCTCACCTGCGGCACCACGTACTCGGGCCTCGCGGCCGACGTCACCCCCGGCGAACGCATCCTCGTCGACGACGGCAAGGTCTGCCTCGAGGTCACCGCCGTCGACGGCCCCCGCGTCCACACCACCGTCGTCGAAGGCGGCATGGTCTCCGACCACAAGGGCCTCAACCTCCCCGGCGTCGCCGTCTCCGTCCCCGCCCTCTCCGACAAGGACGAAGCAGACCTCCGCTGGGCCCTGCGCACCGGCTTCGACGTCATCGCCCTCTCCTTCGTCCGCAGCGGCCGCGACATCGAAGACGTCCACCGCATCATGGACGAGGAAGGCCGCCGCCTCCCCGTCATCGCCAAGATCGAGAAGCCCCAGGCGGTCGAAGCGATCGACGACATCGTCGCCGCCTTCGACGGCATCATGGTCGCCCGCGGCGACCTGGGCGTCGAAATGCCCCTCGAACAGGTCCCGATCGTCCAGAAGCGCGCCATCAAACTGGCCAAACGCAACGCCAAGCCGGTCATCGTCGCCACCCAGATGCTCGACTCGATGATCGACAACTCCCGCCCCACACGCGCCGAGGCCTCCGACGTCGCCAACGCCGTCATCGACGGCACGGACGCCGTGATGCTCTCCGGCGAGACGAGCGTCGGCAAATACCCCGTGGAAACCGTCCGGACGATGTCCCGCATCGTCGAGGCCGCCGAGGAGGACATCCTCGCCAAGGGTCTGCCGCCCCTGACCGACCGGAACAAGCCCCGCACCCAGGGCGGTGCGGTCGCCCGCGCGGCGGCGGAGATGGGCGACTTCCTCGGCGCCAAGTTCCTCGTCGCCTTCACCCAGTCCGGCGACACGGTCCGCCGCCTCTCCCGCTACCGCTCCCCGATCCCCCTCCTCGCCTTCACCCCCACCTCGGCGACCCGCTCCCAGCTGAACCTGACCTGGGGCGTAGAAACGTTCCTGGGGCCGCATGTCGGCTCCACCGACGCGATGGTCGACCAGGTGGACGAACTCCTCCTGAGGCACGGCCGCTGCGAAAAGGGCGACATCGTCGTCATCACCGCCGGCTCCCCGCCCGGCGTCTCGGGCACCACGAACCTCGTCCGCGTCCACCACGTCGGAGAGGACGACAGCCCCAAGTAGCACCCAAGTCGGAGGGGATCAGTATTTGGGTCCTACGTGGGCGTCCATGAGAGCGACGGAGGCCTTCTTGGCGACGGAGATGTTGTACGGGTTTCCGTTGCGGGTGCAGTGCGTCCACTGAATGCCGAGCTTGTCCAGTGTCTCGGTGTAGAGCCGGCGGATGTCGTCGGACATATTGGTGAAGAAATACCGGGGATACTCATAACGCTTGCCCACACCGCCGACCGGCCGGGTCGTCCAGTTGATGATCCGGCATCCGTCGGAGTGAATGAGGCCACGGACGAATTCCCAGGGATGAGCGTCGACGATTTCCTGTTGCCAGGGTTCGAGAACGATCGGGCGCTCATGTTTCTTGCCGGGGCCGTGCTGCGGGAACAGGCAGGGCCAGTGCTTGCTGTACGACTTCACCTCGACGCAGCCGGGTTTGTGGCGCTGCCTGACGTTTGGCAGGGACATCACCTTGCGCATGGCCTCTTCGGCAGACGCGATCAGCCCGGTCTGCGTGGCGTTGCAGAAGATGGACAGGTGGTGCTGCTTGCGCTTCGAGATGATGTGGCCGTCGCCGAGGTAGAGGCCGAGTAGGTAGGAGTACGCGACTGTGTTGAAGTCACGGGACGTGCACCGGGGGCAGTCCGTCGGCTGCTCGTAGGTTTCACCGCGAGCACTGCGGTCTTCGCTGCGCCACCAGCCGACGGTCCCGCGCGGGACGTTGAGGCGCTCCGCGACTGCACGGTTGGGGATGCCTTGGCGCATGAGTGCGACTGCTTGGGCGCGAATCGAAGGGCTGTGCTGTTCCATGTGAACACTCTGCGTCACCAATCGTGACCGCATGCAGCAAAAAGCGGATGTTCACGAGAACGTGGGCATCCGCTTCTTAGGGTAGGCCTTCGAATCGAAGGAAAAGTGCCTCGGGTGGGATTCGAACCCACGCTGTCGGTGGTTTGAGCACCGTGTCTCTACCGCTGGACTACCGAGGCTTCCTGTAAAACAAAGGCTGGCGTTCACCCGCCGTGCCCTTACCTTATCGCAGCTAGGTAGGCTCTTGGGAGCAGTACCCGCCCCTGAACGAGGAGCCCCCGTGACCGCCCCCGAGTCGCCCCAGCCCGTCGCCGACGACGACAAGTCGCACGTGCCTCCGCTGACGACCCGTGTCGTCATCGCCGAGGACGAGGCCCTGATCCGCCTCGACCTCAAAGAGATGCTCGAGGAAGAGGGTTACGCCGTCGTGGGCGAGGCGGGGGACGGGGAGCAGGCCGTCGAACTGGCCCGTGAGCACAAGCCCGACCTCGTGATTCTCGACGTCAAAATGCCCAAGCTGGACGGGATCTCGGCGGCCGAGAAGATCGCCGAGGAGAGCATCGCCCCCGTGCTGATGCTCACCGCGTTCTCGCAGCGCGACCTCGTCGAGCGGGCCCGTGACGCGGGCGCGATGGCGTACCTCGTGAAGCCCTTCAGCAAGAGCGACGTCGTACCGGCGATCGAGATGGCCGTCTCGCGGTTCACGGAGTTGAAGCAGCTGGAGCAGGAGGTCGCGGACCTCAGTCAGCGTCTGGAGACGCGGAAGCTGGTGGACCGGGCCAAGTCCGTGCTCCAGACGCAGTACGGGCTGACGGAGCCCGCCGCGTTCCGGTGGATCCAGAAGACCTCCATGGATCGCCGTATGTCGATGCAGCAGGTCGCCGAGGCGGTCATCGCGGACGCCGAGGAGAAGAAGTCCTCCAAGGGGTAAGTGCGGGCGGTGCCGGGGTGCCGTCGCTTGCCCGCGCGAGCCCGGCGACGGCGTGTCAGGCTGGTTTTGGGGCCGTGTGGCCTTCGGACCGGCAGGGCGGCAAAGGAGGCAGCGCGTGGAAGAGAAGGCGTTCGTCCAAGCGGTGTCGGAACGTACGGGCCTGTCCCGGCAGGAGTCGGCCGACCTCACGCGTGCCACGCTGGAGGCGCTCGCGCATCGGCTGAGCTCGGGTGAGGCGCGGAATCTGGCGCTGGAGCTCCCGGAGGGTCTGGCGGAGTCCGTGCGGCGGGGTGCCACCGCCGAGATCGAGCGTTTCGACTACGACGAGCTCGTGCGGCGTGTGGCCCAGCGCAACGTGCTCAAGCCGGACGAGGCCGACAGCGGCGTCCGTGCCGTACTGGTCACGCTCCGTGAGGCGATCAGTGAGACGGAGTTCGGCCACGCGATGTCGCAGCTCGGTGCCGACTTCACCAGGCCGATCGAGAATTTCGCCGGCTGATTCCCCGGGCGAGCGGTATGGGTGAGTGACGAAGAGGCCCGCGCCCCCCGACTGGGGGCGCGGGCCTCTTCGTACAGCGGCCGTACGGTCGTACGGCCGGAGCCTGGTGTCAGTCCTCGCCCAGGTAGGCCTTGCGTACCGACTCGTCGTGCAGCAGGTCCTGGCCGGTGCCGGAGAGGACGATGTTGCCGACCTCCATGACGTGTCCCTGATCGGCGAGGGAGAGCGCCGCCTGGGCGTTCTGCTCGACGAGGAGGATGGTCGTGCCGTCGGACTTGAGTTCGGCGATGGTGGCCATGATCTTCTGCATCATGATCGGCGAGAGGCCCATGGAGGGTTCGTCGAGCATGAGCAGCTTGGGCTGGGACATGAGCGCGCGGCCCATGGCCAGCATCTGCTGCTCGCCGCCGGAGAGGGTTCCCGCGGCCTGCTTGCGGCGTTCACCCAGGATGGGGAAGAGGTCGTAGGCGCGCTGGATGTCCTTCTCGATGCCCGCCTTGTCGGAGCGCAGGAACGCGCCGAGCTGGAGGTTCTCGGTGATCGTCAGCCGGGGGAAGATGTGGCGTCCCTCGGGGGAGTGGGCGAGGCCCAGGGAGACGATCTTGTGGGCGGGGATGTTGCTGAGGGGTTTGCCGTCGAAGGTGATGCGGCCCGAGGTGGGCTTGAGGAGCCCGGAGAGGGTGCGCAGGGTGGTCGTCTTTCCGGCGCCGTTGGTGCCGATGAGGGTGACGATCTGGCCGGCTTCGACGGAGAAGGAGATGCCCTTGACGGCTTCGATCTTGCCGTAGGCGACCTTGAGGTCTTCGACCTCGAGCAGTGCGGTCACTGGGCGTTTCCTTCCTTGCTGGTGGTGCCCTCCGCGGCGGCGTCGCTCTCGGCGGCCTCGGGAGTCTCGGCGGCCTCGGGGGTTTCCTCGGCCTCAGAAGCCTCAGAAGCCTCAGAAGCCTCAGGAGCGTCGGCGGCCTCGGGGGCATCCGTGGGCTCAGGAGTCTCCGTGGCGTCGGGGGTCTCGGCGGCCTCCGGGGTCTCCGCGGCCACCGCCGCCTCGGCGGCTTCGGCGGCTTCGACCTCGGCGACCTCTTCCGCGCCGGGGGCGCCCTCGAAGGGGGTGCCGAGGTAGGCGGCGATGACGCGTTCGTCGCCCTGGACGACGTCCGAGGTGCCCTCGACGAGCTTCTCGCCCTGGACGAGGCAGGCGACGCGGTCGGACAGGTTGAAGATGAAGCGCATGTCGTGCTCGATGACGAGTACGGCGATGCCCCTGTCGCGGATGGCGAAGACGAGGTCTTCGGTCGCGCGCGTCTCCTGGGGGTTCATGCCGGCCGTGGGCTCGTCCAGGAGCAGCAGTCCCGGTTCGCTCGCCATGGCGCGGGCGATTTCGAGCTTGCGCTGTTCGCCGTAGGGGAGGTTGCGGGAGAGGTGGTCGGCCTTGTGGTCGAGGCCGATGAACTCCAGCAGTTCCATGGCGCGTTCGCGGGAGGTGGCTTCTGCTTTGCGGAAGCCGGGGCCGCGCAGGAGGGCCGACCAGAGGCCTTCCTTGGTCCTGGTGTGGCGGCCGACGAGCACGTTTTCCAGGACGGTCATGTTGGCGAAGAGCCGGATGTTCTGGAAGGTGCGGGCGATGCCGGCGCTGGTGACGAGGTGGGGCTTGGGCGGGAGGACGGTGCCCTTGTAGGAGACCTTGCCCTCGGTCGGCACGTACAGGCCGGTGAGGCAGTTGAAGAAGGTGGTCTTGCCCGCGCCGTTGGGGCCGATGAGGCCGACGATCTCGCCGGAGTTGACGGTGAGGTCGACGCTGCGGACGGCGGTGAGGCCGCCGAAGCGCATGGTGACGCCGCTGGCCTCGAGTACGGGGCTGGTGGCCGTGGTGGTGGTCATGTGGGTCACGCCCCTGCCTTGGTGACGCCGACGGTGGAGTCGGGCAGGCCTTGTTCGGGGATGTCGACGCTGTCGTCGGACTCATGGAATTCGAGCTGGCGGCGGCGGTTGGCGATGATGCCTTCGGGGCGGAAGCGCATGAGGATCACGAGCGCGATGCCGAAGGCGAAGAGCTGGTACTCCTTCAGGAAGCCGAGCTTCTCGGGGAGGAGGTAGAGCAGGGTGGCGCCGAGGATGGGGCCGTTGACCGTGCCCATGCCGCCGAGGACGACCGCGGCGAGCAGGAAGGCGGAGTTGGGCGGTACGGAGCCGGCGAACTGGTACGGGGCCGGGTTGACGCTGTAGCCGACGTGGGCGCTGACCGTGCCGGCGAGGCCGGCGAGGGAGGCGCCGAGGGCGAAGGCGATGAGCTTGACGCGGAAGCCGTTGATGCCCATGGCGGTGGCGGCGGTCTCGTCCTCGCGGATGGCGATCCAGGAGCGGCCGATACGGGAGTCGGCGGCGCGGTTGAAGACGATCACGACGATGCCGGTGATGATCAGCATCAGCAGGAAGTAGTTCGCGAAGCGGCCGAGGGTGATCGAGCCGATGTCGTGCGAGTTCCCGAGGTTGAACCCGAAGATGTCGAGGTCCGGGATCATCGAGATGCCGTTGGGGCCGTTGGTCAGGTTCGGTCCGGAGGAGCCGTCGAGGTTGTTGACGGAGATGCGGAAGATCTCTCCGAAGCCGAGGGTGACGATGGCGAGGTAGTCGCCGCGCAGTCGCAGGGTGGGGGCGCCGATGAGGACGCCGAAGACGAGCGATGCGGCCATGCCGGTGAGCATGGCGGCCCAGAAGGGGAACTGGACGCCGGAGAAGCGGGAGAACTCGGAGCCGGAGACGAGGGCCGCGGCGTAGGCGCCGACGCCGAGGAAGGCGACGTATCCGAGGTCGAGGAGTCCGGTGAGGCCGACGACGATGTTGAGGCCGAGGGCGACGGTGGCGACGACGAGGATGTTCACGCCGAGGTTGGCGTTGTGCTCGTTGTTCTCGACGAAGGGGAAGACCGCCGCGGCGAGGAACGCCATGGAGGTGGCGAATCCCTTGTGGCGGACGTTGAGGGTGGCGAACCGGTCGAAGAGTCCGGCGGCTTGGAGTGCCCAGGTGCCGAAGATGACGAGCAGCAGGTAGCCGATGAAGGTCTCGCTGGCCTCGGGGTCGACGCCGATGCCGTAGGTGAAGACGATCAGGGCGACCGCGGTGGCGGCGGTGATGACGAGGCGCTCGGCCCAGCCGGGGAGCTTCTGGGCCGCGGGGATGCGGTCGGGCTTGCTGACCCAGTCCTTGAAGGTGTCGCCGGGGCTCGGGAGAGCGAGGGCGCCGAGGAGGGCGATCAGGGAGCCGATGGCGGTGACGTAGGCGCCGGGGTCGAGGGCGACGAGGCCCTTGAGGTCGACGGCGATGGCGATGGCGCTGAACCAGCTGACGGCGAACGCGGAGGCGGCGGCGAGGACGACGGGCGCGGTGGCGCCTGCCGGGTTGAGCCAGCGCAGGCCGCGGACGCCGAAGAGGGTGAGCGCGAAGAGCAGGGTGATCGCGCCGGCGACGAGGTCGAGGATCTGCAGGCCGGCCGGGGAGCCGTAGTAGGTGAGGTCCCCGGGGAAGTCGGCCGTGTAGGTCCACGACATGAAGGTGCTGGCGATGGTGGCGACGGCGCCGACGGCGATGAGGGCGCGGGCGGTGGTCTGGGGGAGTGCGATCAGGCCGCGTGCGGGGGCGGTGATCTCGGCGGTGTTCTCGGTGGTTGCCATGGTGGTCACGCCCTGTCCGCGACGCGTTCGCCGACCAGGCCCTGTGGCCTGAACAGCAGTACGAGGATGAGGAGGACGAAGGCCCAGACGGAGGACCAGCCGCCGCCGCCGAGCTGCTGCATGCCGGGGATGCCGTCGATGTAGGAGGTGGCCATGGTCTCGGCGAGGCCGAGGACGAGGCCGCCGATCATGGCGCCGTAGATGTTGCCGATGCCGCCGAGGACGGCGGCGGTGAAGGCCTTGAGGCCCATCTGGAAGCCCATGTTGTACTGGATCGAGCCGTAGCGCAGGCCGTAGGAGACGGCGGCGACGGCGGCGAAGAAGCCGCCGATGGCGAAGGCGATCACGATGATCTTGTTGGTGTCGATGCCCATGAGCTGGGCGGTGTCAGGGTCCTGGGCGGTGGCCTGCATGGCGCGGCCGGTGCGGGACATGCTGACGAAGAGGGCGAGGGCCGCCATGCAGAGCGGGGCGGCGACGATGACGAAGAGGGAGCCGCTGCTGATGCTGATGGACCCGATGTGCCAGGGTCCGGCGTCGATCTGGGGGAAGTTGCGGTCCGTCTTGGCGTCCGGGTACCAGTTGAAGACGGCCTGCTGGAGCGCGAGGGAGAGGCCGATGGCGGTGATGAGGGGCGCCAGGCGTGGCGCGCCGCGCAGTGGTCGGTAGGCGAACCGTTCCGCCCCGACGGCGATGAGGACGGCGACGAGTCCGCCGCCGATGAGCATCGCTGGGAGGGCGATCCACATGGATGTGCCGTCGGGCAGGACGTAGAGGTAGACCGTGAGTGCGCCGAAGCCTCCGGTCATGAAGATCTCGCCGTGGGCGAAGTTGATGAGCTGGACGATGCCGTACACCATCGTGTAGCCGATGGCGATCAGCCCGTACATCGAGCCGAGGAACAGCCCGTTGGCCAGCTGCTGCGGCAGGGTGTTCACCGCATGGCCTCCATGTGGGTGGGGAGAGTGAACGGGGGGAGATGGGACGGGCCGCGCGGTGACGTGTGGTCTTGGCCGCGCGGCCCTGGGGTGTAGCTAGCGGCGGATCTCGGATCGGCTGGGATCAGCTGGGGTTAGCTGGAATCGGCTGAGCTCAGCTGGGATCGGATCGGATCAGCCGTTGAACGTGCCGCTCTTGACGGCCTTCCACTTGCCGGCCACGACCTGGTAGACGGTGAGCTGCTTGTTGGTGGTGTCGCCGAACTCGTCGAAGGAGACGGGGCCGGCGATGCCTTCGAACTTCGTCTTCTGGACCTCGTCCACGATCTTGGCGCGGGCGCCGTCGGGGACCTTGCCGTCCTTCACGACGTTGGCGATCGCCTTGATGATGGCGGTCGCGGCGTCGTAGGAGTAGCCACCGTAGGTGCCGTAGTCGCCCTTGAGGCCGGAGGCCTTGTACTTCTTGATGAAGTCCGCGGCGGAGGGCAGGGAGTCGACTGGCTGGCCGACGGAGGTGACCAGGTCACCCTCGGAGGTCTTGCCGGCGGTCGAGATGTAGGTGTCGCTGAACATGCCGTCGCCGCCGAACAGCGGGATCTTGACTCCGCCGTCCTTGAGCTGCTTGGTGAGCTTCTCCGACTCGTCGTACTGGCCGCCGTAGTAGACCAGGTCGGCCTTCGAGTTCTTGATCTTGGTGACGAGGGCGGAGAAGTCGGTGTCGCCGGTGTTGACGTGGTCCTCGCCGGCGACCTTGCCGCCGCCCTTGGTGAAGCCGGCCTTGAACAGCTTGGCCAGGCCCGCGCCGTAGGTCTGCTTGTCGTCGACGACGAAGACGTTCTTCTTCTTGAGCGTGCTGGTCGCGTACTCGGCCGCGAAGCCGCCCTGGAGGGCGTCGGTGGTGGCCGTGCGGAAGTACGTCTTGAACGGGCGCGACTTGGACGTCTGCCAGTTCTTGCCCTGGGTGAGCTCGGGCGCCGTGTTGGAGGGCGAGACCTCGACCAGGTTGGCCTGCGCGAAGACCTGCTGCATCTGCGTGGCCACACCGGAGTTCAGCGGGCCGACGACGCCGAGGACCTTCTCGTTGTTGACGAGGGCGGTGGCGTTCTGCTGGCCGCTGGCCGGGATGGCCTTGTCGTCGAGCGCCTGGACCTTGAAGGTCACGCCGGGGACGGTGTTGTTCTTGTTGGCGTCGTCGACGGCGATCTGCACACCGCCCTGGATGCCGAGGCCGGTTGCGGAGTTCTGACCGGTCAGCGGAGCGTCAACGCCGATGATGATCTCGGTCTTGCTGCTGCTGCTCTTGTCCCCGCTGTCATCACGCGAACCGCAGGCGGTCAGCGTGAGTGCTCCGGTGGTGAGCACGGAGGTGAGTATGACCAAAGAACGCTGTCGCACGTTGAATCCTCTCCCTGGCGCAGCAGCCCTGCTGAGCTGCCGTGTGTCTCGCCGGGCCGTACTGGGTGATACCGAGCCGTGCTGCAGACGCGCCCGGCGGCGCGGTGACTGGCCGTGACTCTAAGCCTGTCTGTGGGCCCGGGCATCTCCGTGGGCTGGCTTGTGACTTTCTTGTTATGACGTGCCGGTTGATGGGCTTCAGGGACGGGTATTCTCAGCCGATTTGGCGGAAATTCTTCTCGTTCCACATGTTGAGAATCCGCACTTCCGGTTGTGCGTGGGCGAAGGTCGCCGTCGGACGCCGCCGCAGGTCGCGTGGAGGAGCCGGGAGAGGTCGCGGGAGTACGGGCCGTCGAAGGATGGAGCCCTGATGCCGTATTGCGTGCGTGTTACGCAGCGTTACGTCGAGAAAAGGGAACTCGGAGTTCGGTCGGCGTGCGCGGTATTAGGGCGCATGAGGTGCGGTCCGGGCGTGCGGTCTCGTGAAGGCGCGTTAAGTCGCCCGAAAGGGTGGTGAGTTGCCGATGGTTTCTGCTAACTCCGGCGTATTGGAGTGCGGTTGCGGCGTGCGGGGGCCGGGGGCGTGCGGAAAGGGTGCGTGGGGGGGCGGGGCCGGGGCGGAGGTATCCGTCCTCGGTCAGGCGCGGAATCGGTCGGTCCAGGAAGGAGCCG
Organism: Streptomyces sp. NBC_01450; assembly: GCF_036227505.1. Taxonomy (NCBI): domain Bacteria; kingdom Bacillati; phylum Actinomycetota; class Actinomycetes; order Kitasatosporales; family Streptomycetaceae; genus Streptomyces; species Streptomyces sp. NBC_01450. Next base: position 8,206,692 of record NZ_CP109480.1, read on the forward strand.
GTGTTGACGCGCCAGCCGCTGCGGGCGGACACCTCCGCCCCGTCCCCTGCCCGCCGTACCCGAGTGCCGCGGAGTGGGGGCAGTTGTCTCCTGCCCCCTTGGTCGCCGTACGCGGCTGCCGGTGAGTGGGGGTCGCTCTGGGGGCGGGGTCAGGCCTGACGTACGTGGTCGGCGTCGGTGGGGGTCACGTCGCGCAGGAGGCAGGTGAGGCGGGCGGTGCAGACGCGCTTGTCGTTCTCGTCGGTGATGACGATCTCGTACGTCGCTGTCGTGCGCCCGCGGTGCACGGGAGTGGCCACGCCGGTGACGAGGCCGGAGCGGGCACCGCGGTGGTGGGTGCAGTTCAGGTCGACGCCGACGGCGATCTTGGAGCTGCCGCCGTGGAGCATGGAGCCGACCGAGCCGAGGGTCTCCGCGAGGACGGCGGAGGCGCCGCCGTGCAGAAGGCCGTACGGCTGGGTGTTGCCCTCCACCGGCATGGTGCCGACGACCCGGTCCGCGGAGGCCTCGACGATCTGCACACCCATGCGGGTGCCGAGGTGGCCTGCTGAGAAGAGGGCGGGCAGGTCGACGCCGAGTGCGGCGTACTCGTCGATGACCTCTTGCGGGAACTGCACTTGGCTTTGCTCGCCCATGGGGTCCGGCTCCGATCGTCGTCGGTCTCTCTGACTGGCTGAGCAAACGCTCAGTCGGTGGTCGATTGTTCCAGACGGACCACGACGGACTTGCTGGCCGGGGTGTTGCTGGTGTCCGCGGTGGCGTCGAGCGGGACGAGGACGTTGGTCTCCGGGTAGTACGCGGCGGCGCAGCCGAGGGCGGTCGGATAGTGCACGACGCGGAAGCCGGCGGCGCGCCGCTCGATGCCGTCCTGCCATTCGCTGACGAGGTCGACGTACGAGCCGTCGGTGACGTTCAGCGCGCGGGCGTCCTCGGGGTTGACGAGGACCACTCGGCGGCCGTTCTTTATGCCCCTGTAGCGGTCGTCCAGGCCGTAGATGGTGGTGTTGTACTGGTCGTGCGAGCGGAGGGTCTGGAGGAGGAGGCGGCCTTCGGGGAGCTTCGGGTACTCGACGGGCGCGGCGGTGAAGTTGGCCTTGCCGGTGGCGGTGGGGAAGCGTCGTTCGTCGCGGGGGGCGTGGGGGAGGGCGAAGCCGGCGGGGTCGGCGACGCGTGCGTTGAAGTCGTCGAAGCCGGGGATCACGCGCGCGATGCGGTCGCGGATCGTCGCGTAGTCCTTCTCGAACTCCTCCCAGGGGGTGCGGGAGGCCTCGCCGAGTGCACGGCGGGCGAGGCGGCACACGATGGCGGGCTCGGACAGGAGGTGCTCGCTCGCGGGCTTCAGGCGGCCGCGTGAGGCGTGGACCATGCCCATGGAGTCCTCGACGGTCACGAACTGCTCGCCGCTGTCCTGGAGGTCGCGCTCGGTGCGTCCGAGGGTGGGCAGGATCAGGGCGCGGGCGCCGGTGACGACGTGGGAGCGGTTGAGCTTGGTCGAAACGTGCACGGTGAGGCGGGCGCGGCGCATGGCGGCCTCGGTGACCTCGGTGTCGGGGGAGGCGGAGACGAAGTTGCCGCCCATGGCGAAGAAGACCTTCGCGTCGCCGTCGCGCAGGGCGCGGATGGCCCGTACGACGTCGTAGCCGTGCTCGCGGGGTGGGGCGAAGCCGAACTCCTTCTCCAGGGCGTCCAGGAAGGCCGGGGCGGGGCGTTCGAAGATGCCCATGGTGCGGTCGCCCTGCACGTTCGAGTGGCCGCGGACCGGGCAGACGCCGGCGCCGGGCCGGCCGATGTTGCCGCGCAGCAGCAGGAAGTTGACCACTTCGCGGATCGTGGGCACGGAGTGCTTGTGCTGGGTGAGTCCCATGGCCCAGCAGACGATGGTGCGCCGGGAGGAGAGGACGAGGCGGAGGGTCTCGTCGATCTTCTCGCGGGTGAGGCCGGTGGCGGTGAGGGTCTCGTCCCAGTCGGCGGCGCGGGCGGTGGCCGCGAACTCCTCGTAGCCGTGGGTGTGTTCGGCGATGAAGTCTTCGTCGACCGCGCCGTCGGTCTCCAGGATGAGCTTGTTGAGGAGGCGGAAGAGGGCCTGGTCGCCGCCGAGGCGGATCTGCAGGAACAGGTCGGTGAGGGCGGCGCCCTTGATCATGCCCTGGGGGGTCTGCGGGTTCTTGAAGCGCTCCAGGCCCGCTTCGGGCAGCGGGTTGACGCTGATGATCTTCGCGCCGTTGGCCTTGGCCTTCTCCAGGGCGGAGAGCATGCGCGGGTGGTTGGTGCCGGGGTTCTGCCCGGCGACGATGATCAGGTCCGCCTTGTAGAGGTCCTCGAGCAGGACGCTGCCCTTGCCGATGCCGATGGTCTCGGAGAGCGCGGAGCCCGAGGACTCGTGGCACATGTTCGAGCAGTCCGGCAGGTTGTTCGTGCCGAGTTCGCGGGCGAAGAGCTGGTAGAGGAACGCGGCCTCGTTGCTCGTGCGTCCCGAGGTGTAGAAGAGGGCCTCGTCGGGGGAGCCGAGGGCGGCGAGCTCCTCGGCGACGATGTCGAAGGCGCGCTCCCAGGAGACCGGCTCGTAGTGGTCGGCGCCCTCGGGCAGGTACATGGGGTGGGTGAGGCGGCCCTGCTGGCCGAGCCAGTAGCCGCTGCGGCCGTGCAGGTCGGTTACCGGGTGCGCGGCGAAGAAGTCCGGGGTGACCCGGCGCAGGGTGGCCTCCTCGGCGACCGCCTTCGCGCCGTTCTCGCAGAACTCCGCCGTGTGCCGGTGCTCCGGCTCGGGCCAGGCGCAGCCCGGGCAGTCGAAGCCGTCCTTCTGATTGACGCGCAGGAGGGTCAGCGCGGTGCGCTTCACTCCCATCTGCTGCTGTGCGATGCGCAGGGTGTGTCCGATGGCGGGCAGCCCGGCCGCGGCGCGTTTCGGCTCGGCGACCTGCGGCGTGTCCTGGACCGGATCGCTCTTGGGCGGCTTGCTGGCCATCAGGGGACCCCCTCGCATACACGTGTGAAGTACGTCGGCGATCCTCGCACGTGCCGGTGACGGCGAGGGTGGCCGGTCCCGGGAGGTCCGCACTGTCAGTGGGGCGTGGCAGGATCGGGGGCGTGGCAGAAACAGCATCGAAGAAGACCGAGAAAACCACGGGTGCGGGCCGTCCGCGGCTGATGCTCATGGATGGGCACTCGCTGGCGTACCGCGCGTTCTTCGCGCTGCCCGCGGAGAATTTCACGACCGCGACGGGTCAGCCGACGAACGCGATCTATGGGTTCGCGTCGATGCTGGCGAACACGCTGCGCGACGAGGCGCCCACGCATTTCGCGGTGGCGTTCGATGTCTCACGCAAGACGTGGCGCTCCGAGGAGTTCACCGAGTACAAGGCGAACCGTTCGAAGACCCCGGACGAGTTCAAGGGGCAGGTCGAGCTGATCGGCGAGCTGCTGGACGCGATGCACGCGCAGCGGTTCGCGGTCGACGGCTTCGAGGCCGACGACATCATCGCCACGCTCGCGACGCAGGCCGAGGCCGAGGGCTTCGAGGTCCTGATCGTCACCGGTGACCGTGACTCCTTCCAGCTGGTGTCCGAGCACACGACGGTGTTGTATCCGACGAAGGGCGTCTCGGAGCTGACCCGGTTCACTCCGGAGAAGGTCGTCGAGAAGTACGGGTTGACGCCGGCGCAGTACCCCGACTTCGCGGCGCTGCGCGGCGACCCGTCGGACAACCTGCCGGGCATCCCCGGGGTCGGTGAGAAGACCGCCGCGAAGTGGATCAACCAGTTCGGTTCGTTCGCGGACCTCGTCGAGCGCGTCGACGAGGTGAAGGGCAAGGCCGGGCAGAACCTCCGCGACCACCTGGAGGCGGTGAAGCTCAACCGCCGTCTCACGGAGATGGTGAAGGACGTCGAGCTTCCGAAGACGGTCACCGACCTGGAGCGCGCGGCGTACGACCGTACGGCGGTCGCGATGGTCCTGGACACCCTGGAGATCCGCAACCCCTCCCTGCGTGAGCGGCTCTACGCCGTCGACCCCGGGACGGGGGAGGCCGAGGCGGCCGCTCCGGTCGTCGAGGGTGTCGAGCTGGACGGGGTGGTGCTGGGTGCGGGCGAGCTGAAGCCGTGGCTCGCCGAGCACGACGGGAAGGCGGTCTTGGGCCTGGCCACCGTCGACACCTGGGCGCTGGGTTCCGGCTCGGTCGCCGAGGTCGCGCTCGCCGCGGCGGACGGGGCGGCGGCGTGGTTCGACCCCGCGCAGCTGGACGAGGCGGATGAGAACGCGTTCGCGAAGTGGCTCGCCGACCCGAAGAAGCCCAAGGTGCTGCACAACGCCAAGGGCGCGATGCGGGTCTTCGCCGAGCACGGGTGGACGATCGAGGGCGTGTCCATGGACACCGCGCTCGCCGCGTATTTGGTCAAGCCGGGCCGCCGGTCCTTCGCGCTGGACGCGCTGTCCCTGGAGTACCTGGGGCGGGAGCTGGGGCCCGCCGCCGCGGCCGACGGTCAGCTGGCCTTCGGCGCGGACGACCAGGCCGAGGCCGAGGCGCTGATGGTGCAGGCCCGCACGATCCTCGACCTGGGCGAGGCGTTCGGCGAGAAGCTCGAGGAGGTCGGCGCGGCCGAGCTGCTGCGTGACATGGAGCTGCCCACGTCGGCGCTGCTGGCCCGGCTGGAGCGGCACGGCATCGCGGCGGACCGGGCGCACCTGGAAGCCATGGAGCAGATGTTCGCGGGCGCCGTGCAGCAGGCGGTGAAGGAGGCCCATGCCTCCGTCGGGCACGAGTTCAACCTCGGCTCGCCCAAGCAGCTTCAGGAGGTCTTCTTCGGGGAGCTGGACCTGCCCAAGACGAAGAAGACGAAGACCGGTTTCACGACGGACGCGGACGCGCTGGCGTGGCTGGCCACGCAGACCGACCACGAGCTGCCGGTCATCATGCTGCGCCACCGTGAGCAGGCCAGGCTGCGGGTGACGGTCGAGGGCCTGATCAAGACGATCGCCGCGGACGGCCGCATCCACACCACGTTCAACCAGACGGTGGCCGCGACCGGCCGGCTGTCGTCGGTGGACCCGAACCTGCAGAACATCCCGGTGCGTACGGAGGAGGGCCGCGCGATCCGTCGCGGCTTCGTGGTCGGCGAGGGCTTCGAGTCCCTCATGACGGCCGACTACAGCCAGATCGAACTGCGCGTGATGGCCCATCTGTCCGAGGACGAGGGCCTGTTGGAGGCGTTCGCGTCGGGAGAGGACCTGCACACGACGGTGGCGTCGCAGGTGTTCTCGGTGGAGCGTTCGGCGGTCGACGCGGAGATGCGCCGCAAGATCAAGGCGATGTCGTACGGCCTGGCCTACGGGCTGTCGGCGTTCGGTCTGTCCCAGCAGCTGAACATCGACGCGGGTGAGGCGCGTGCGTTGATGGACACGTACTTCGAGCGTTTCGGAGGCGTACGGGACTATCTGCGCCGGGTCGTGGACGAGGCCCGCGCCACGGGGTACACGGAGACCCTCTTCGGCCGTCGCCGCTACCTTCCCGACCTGAACAGCGACAACCGTCAGCGCCGCGAGATGGCCGAGCGCATGGCGCTGAACGCGCCCATCCAGGGCACGGCGGCGGACATCGTCAAGATCGCGATGCTGAACGTGGACCGGGCGCTGCGGGAGGCGGACCTCAAGTCCCGCATGCTCCTCCAGGTCCATGACGAAATCGTCCTGGAGATCGCCCCCGGGGAGCGCGAGAGGACCGAGGAACTCGTCCGCCGCGAGATGGCGTCCGCCGTCCATCTCCGGGCACCCCTCGACGTGTCCGTCGGGGCGGGCCCCGACTGGGAATCCGCAGCCCACTAGCCCCCGGCGAACGAGGCCCCCGATCCCGCACCCCGGCTCCGGTCCCGGGCCTCGGGCTCCGGCCTCGGGCCTCGGGCTCCGGCTTCTAGCTCCGGCCCCGGCTTCTGGTCTCGGGCCCCGGCCCTGCCCCGGGCCCCGGCCTTGGGCCCCGGCCTCGGGTCCCGGGCCTCTTGGATCCCGGGCCTCTTGGATCCCCGTCCCGGCTTCGGGCCGGTTCGGTTCCGGGTGGGGCGCTTGCGGCTCCGACCGGCCCGGTGGCGGGTGTCCTGCGGGCGGCTTGTGCGGCGGGGTGGACCGACGTCCTGCGCCGCTCGGGGAAGCCCCAGCCCACTGGGCGTCCGCCTCACAGTCGCTTGCGGGGAAAGCCGCCCCGTGGCTCCGCCGTGCGCGCCGCCCGCAGGGAAAGCGGCCCCGTGGCTCGGCGCCGTGGCTCGGCGCCGTGCGTCGGACGTGGGGAAAGTCGGCCCCGCTCTGCCGTGCGCGCCGGCCGCGGGAAAAGCTGGTCCGCGCTTCGTCGTGCGCGCCGCCCGTGGGGAGAGTCGGGCTCTGCCCCGCCTTGCGTCAGGCGGCGCCCGCCCGCCTCGCGAGCCGTCCGCGGGGCGGAGATCTTTTGTCGGGTGGCCGTAGGCGCGAGGTCTCTCCGGTGGGCCGGAGACGCAGGGGGCGGGGGTTCCGCTCGCCCCCCGGAGGGAACCGTTCACTCGCGTGGCCCCCGCAAAGACGCCCCCTGTGCAAGGGGACCGTAAGGATGCGGGCATGGGTATACGCATGCTCAACCGTCGTACAGCCATGGCCACAGCCGTCGTCTCGGCGCTGCTCGCGCCGGTACCCGCAGTCGCCGCGGGCGCGAGCACCGCCCAGGTGCCCGCGGCCTGCCGCTCCACTCAGAACCCGGACCTCGCCGCCCGGATGTCCCGCGACATCAGGGCGGCGCTGTCGTCACGCCGGGGCACCGTCGCCGTGGCGGTGCGCGACGACAACAGCGACCTGACCTGCGCCCTCGCGAGCGAGCGTCGGTACGACGCGGCGAGCGTCGTCAAGGTCACGATCATGGAGGCCGCCCTGCGCCGCGCGGACGAGTTGCAGCGCACCCTCACGGACTGGGAGCTAGCCAACGTACGTCCCATGATCACCGCCTCGGACAACACCGCGGCCCAGCATCTGTGGAACGACCTGGGCCGCACCTGCCTCGGCCGTTTCCTGGACCGCGTCGGAACCCGCCGCACCGAGCTCGGCCCGGCCGGCTACTGGGGCCTGACGCGCACCACGGCCGCCGACCAGATGCGGCTGCTGGGCGTGCTCACAGACGCCGGTTCCTTCCTGAAGAGCCGCACCTTCGGCCTGAAACTGCTCAGCAAGGTCCGCAGCGACCAGCGCTGGGGCGTCCCCGCCGGCATGCCGCGCAGCCTGAAGGCGCACATCAAGAACGGCTGGCTGCCCCGGTCCACCCACGGCTGGCGCGTCCACAGCGTCGGCGTGTTCACCGGCTCCGACCGCACGTACCGCATCGTCGTCCTGTCGCACGACAACCCGACGATGGCGTACGGGGTCCGCACCATCGAGCGCATCGCCCAGGCGGTCCACCGCGGCCTCAACCCCGGACGCGGCGCCGTCCAGGGCGCCACTCCGGAGAACAGGATCAGCGAGGCGTCGGACGCTTCGGCGCCGTACGGGCCGGTGCCGGGCTGGGACGAGCCGGAGCGGGACGCCACACCCTGACCCCGACGGCGTACAGCGCGAGGCCGAGCACGAGACCCGCTCCCGCGCCGAAGCACAGTGCCGGGATCAACTCCCAGGGCTTCGCGCGGGTGCCCCAGTAGGCCCACCAGCGCGAAGCCCGTTGCACGGCGCCCATCAGCTCGCAGCCGCCGATGACGGCGGCCGCCAGCCACCGGTCGGAACGCGACAGCACCGGCACCCCCACCGGTTCGGCCGAGGGCGTCCGGCGCAGCGCGACGACCACGAAGGCCACGATCACCAGGGCCCCCACCAGCGAACTGCCGTACTGCGCGTAGGTGAACACCGGCGTGCCGTCGGCGTCGCGCGACAGGACGGGGATCAGCCGCACCCCCCACCGGTCGTGGTGCGTGAACGCGTCCCACACGACGTGCGTCAGCGCGCCGAGCACCGCGGAGGCGTACCACCACGCTGCCGCCGAGGAACGCGCCTGCCCGCGCGGGCTCCCGCAGCGCAGCAGAACCGCGGGACGGCCCTGACGGGTCCGCGGCAGCAGCGCCACCAAGGGTTCGCGCAGTATCAGCCAGGCACCCACCAACGCCCAGGCGACGAGCACGTCGAAGGTGAAGACACCTGTGAAGGAGTGCGTGAAATCGCCGAACTCCATCGCCCCGGGGACCACACTCGCCGCGTAGTAGGTCATGTCGGGGGCGAAGGAACCGGCCACAAGTGCCGCGGGAACCAGTCGGCCACGGCCGCTTCCGTCGCCGCGCAGGGCGGGCAGTACGGCCGCCGCGTGGCTGAGGGTGAAGGGCAAAGCATCCCCCTGTGGCAGACGTTGGTCGGATATGTCGGCCCCGTTGATCGTCGACGCCCAGTATGAGGGACGCATGAAAATGTCCGCGGGCTCCACCCCGGGGTGCGTGTTCTCTCGGACAATCCCACATGGCCAACCGGTGAAAAACGGGCACGAACGGGTGCCCGGGCGACGGAAGTTGTCGTAGGGTCGCCTGGGTCACAGAGCCAGCGAACGCGCGGAGCGCGGACGGTCGTCCACGGGAGGGGTTCACTCAATGGCGGCGCATTTCGGCAGACTGCGCAAGGGAGCGGCGACCACCGCCGTGGCCGCGGCCGCGGTGGCGGCCCTGTCCGCTTCCCAGGCACCCGGAGTGACCACCGACGACCTCGGCAGACAGGCCGCCGGCGCCCAGCCCTCCGCGGATGCGAGCACCGGCGGCGAAGGCGGCGGCGCGACGGGCGACTCGCCGTACTACACCGACCTTCCGCCGCTGAAGAGCCCCAACCCGAGCCCGTCGTCGAGCCCGACCACAGGCACGTCCGTCTCGGTGGGCGAGGCCGAGGCCGGCATACCCGCGACCGTCCTCGACGCCTACAAGAAGGCCGAGGCGGAGCTGCGCGCCTCCAAGCCGGGCTGCAACCTGCCCTGGCAACTCCTCGCCGCCATCGGCAAGGTCGAGTCCGGTCAGGCCCGCGGCGGCCGGGTCGACGCGAGCGGCACGACGTACTCGCCGATCCTCGGCCCCAAGCTCGACGGCAACGGCTTCGCGCTGATCGCCGACACCGACAACGGCGCGTACGACGGCGACCCCGCGTACGACCGGGCCATCGGTCCCATGCAGTTCATCCCCTCCACCTGGGAGTGGGCGGGCCGCGACGGCAACGGCGACGGCAAGAAGGACCCCAACAACGTCTACGACGCGGCGCTCGCGGCCGGCCACTACCTGTGCCGGTTCGACCGGGATCTGTCCGTGCAGTCGCAGATGAACGCCGCGATCCTGAACTACAACAACTCGACGGCGTACCTCAACACGGTTCTGTCGTGGCTGGAGTACTACCGCAAGGGCACCCACGAGGTCCCGGACGGCACGGGCACGCTGCCCTCGCACAGCAGCGGCAACGACTCCGGGGCGAACCCGAGTCCGTCCACGCCCGCGACCTCGACGCCGAGTGCGCCGAGCACGCCGAGTACCCCGAGCGCGCCGAGCACGTCCAAGCCGGGCACCCCCAAGCCGGGCGGTGGCGGCTCGACGAGCCCCAGCCCGCCGTCGTCCCCGCCGAGTTCACCCACCCCGACGCCTCCCACGCCCACCCAGACGGTCGACCATCTGGAGGACGCGAACACCGGGAAGCTCACGGCGACCGCGGGCGGCGCCTTCGACGCCAAGGTCGCCGTGCGGGCCGAGTCCAAGGCGAACAAGGCCGTGGCGAAGGTCCGGGTACGGTTCACGATCATCGGCGACACGGACGCCACCTTCAGCGGCGGCGAGAGCGTCGCCACGGTCGTCACCAGTAGCACGGGCACGGCCACCGCGCCCGCACTCGTGGCGGGCGAGAAGACCGGTGACTTCACCGTCCGCGCCACCGTCGTGGGCCGCGTCCTGGCCGGCCTCGACTACGCGGCCACCGTCACCCCGCGCCCGGCCGACACCCTCACCCGCACCAGCGACACCGCGCTGACCTGCGTGCCGGGCGGCGAGTTCGCCGACCAGGTCGAGGTGAAGGCCACCTACAAGGGCGCCGTCGCCGGCAAGGTCGCGGCCACCGCGACGCTCATCAAGTCGGCGGACGACGTCACCGAGAACGACAAGGGCCCGTACTTCAAGGACGCGGACGGCAAGGTGATCCGCACCCTCACGGACCTCACGACGGACGCCGACGGCGTGCTCAAGCTCCCCAAGCTGTACGCGGACGACACGGCCGGCACGTTCCTGCTCCGCATCAACACCGCGGGCGGCGCGGCGCTGACGGTCGAGCTGACGGTCGCCGCGGCCGCCTCGTAGGCCGTACGCGCAGACAGACGAGGGCGCCCCTCCGCTTCCCGGCGGAGGGGCGCCCTCGTCTGTGTGCGCAAGGTGTTCTCATCTCGCCCCGCCGTTGCTACGGTGCCGGATCTGACGAGGTATCAGTTCTCGATCCACCGTCCCCCGGGGAGGCCCCGCATGCGCGCCCTCATCGCCGCCGCGACCGGTCTCGCCGTGGCGTTCGCCCTGGTGCTCACCATCACGGCCATGGGCTCACCGGCCGGCAAGACCTCGCCCAAGCCGATGCTGACGACCGTGCCCGCGCACCCCTAGCCCGCAGGGCAGCCGTAACTCTCAGGGAGGGACGCCGAGATGCGTCGCAAGGCCAGCCTGATCCTGCTCGCCTTCGCCGTGTTCTTCGCGGCGCTGTCCCCGCTGCTGCGCTGGTACGCCTTCCCGCGGCTGGCGAAGATCCCCGCCAACCAGTACCAGGACATGGTCCTGGAGGCGAAGGACGCGACCCTGCTCGACTACGGCACCATGCAGGCCAAGAAGGTCCCCAAGGTCACCATCGTGCAGACCCTCAAGGGCAACGTCGAGGCCTCCGACCGCATCGAGAAGACCGCGGGCCGTGACGTCGTCGTCTGGGACAGCCTCTCCTACGTGCAGGGCCCCGACGGGAAGATGGTCTCCAAGCTCCCCGAGCGCTACATCTTCGACGCGCACAGCCAGGACCCCGTCCACGCCACCGGGGAGTCCGTCGACGGCGACCCCGTCACGCGCGAGGGCATCGAGTTCAAGTGGCCCTTCCGCACGGAGAAGCGGGACTACGAGTACTTCGACGCGCAGACCCGTACCTCGGCGCCCATCCACTACAAGGGCACCCAGACCTTCCGCGGCGTCAAGGTGTACTACTTCGAGCAGACCATTCCCTGGACGAAGGTCAAGCTCCCCAAGGTCATGCCCGTCCAGGGCATCACTCCGGAGTCGGTCGCCAAGACGGGCACGACACGCTGGTACACGACCGTCCGCAAGTTCTGGGTGGAACCCGTCACCGGAGCGCCGGTCTACGGCGAGGAGATCCACAAGGAGGAGCTGCGGGGCGGCACGCTCCTCGGGGACCGCGACAAGGTGACCGCCTTCGCCGGGCACGTGAAGATGCGCGAGGACTACATCAAGCACACCGTCGCCCTCGTCAAGTCCAACCGCACCCTGATCCTGCTGCTGACGTCGTACCTCCCCTGGGGCTTCCTGCTCCTGGGCGGGGCCCTGCTGTCCCTCTCCCTCTACCTGGAGGCGCGCAGCCGCCGCCCTGGCGACCCGGCCCCCACGGAGGCGGCGGAACCGGAACCGGTCAACGCCTGAGCCGCGCGTTGGTGTGCCGGGTCGGCTCGGCCATCGCCGGGTCCTCGGGCCACGGATGTCTGGGGTAGCGGCCCCGCAGCTCCGCCCGCACCGCCCTGTACCCGTCCTTCCAGAAGGAGGCGAGGTCGGCGGTGACGGCGGCGGGGCGCCCGGCGGGCGAGAGCAGATGGACGAGCACGGGCACACCCGCGACCGTCGGTGACTCGTGCAGCCCGAACATCTCCTGCAGCTTGACGGCGAGCACCGGCTGCTCGGGGGCGGCGTAGTCGATCCGGATCCTGGACCCGCTGGGCACCTCGATCCGCTCGGGCGCGAGCTCGTCCAGCCGGGCCGCGTCTCCCGTGGCCCAGGGCAGCAGCCGGTTCAGCGCCTGCCCGGCGTCGATCCGCGCCAGATCGGCCCGCCGCCGGGCACGGCCGAGCTCCGGCTCCAGCCACTCGTCCACGCGCGCGTGGAGCGCGTCGTCGGACACGTCGGGCCAGGGTTCACCCAGGTGCAGCCGCAGAAACCCGAGCCGGCGCCGCAGCCCCTCGGCATCCGGGGACCACCGCAACAGCCCGAACCCGTCCTCCCGCAGCCCCTCGAGCAACGCCTCCCGTACGAGCCCGGGGTCGGCGTTCTTCAGCGGACGCACCGCCAGCTCCACGGCCCCGAGCCGTTCGACCCGCCGCGCGACGACGTCGCCGTCGGCCCAGTGGACCTCGTCGCCCTCGCTGTGCAGGGGCGCCGCGGCCCGCCGTGCCGTCTCCTCGTCGGCCACGGCGGCAAGTCGCACGCGCGCGTGCCCGGCCCCGACGGGCCGATCGGCCACGGCGACCGCCAGCCAGGGCGCGCCGCGCAGCGCCGAGCCGTCGCCGATGTCGGCACGGGTGCCGTTGAGCATGAGGCAGGAGCCGCCCTGCGACCGCGCGAGCCGCTCGGGGTACGCCAGGGCAGCCACAAGCCCGACCACGCGATCATCGCCGCCACCGGCGGGCCACGGCCCACCCTCGATCCCGCCACCGCGGGCGCTGTCCAGGGCGGACGGGCTGGAGAGTCCCGTCGACGCCGAGCGCAGGCGTCGGGACTCGGTGCGCCAGCGGGCCGCGTAGGGGTCGCCGCCGCGTCGGGCCAGGCGCCAGGCCCCGGCCAGGTCGTCGCCGTACTCGCGGGGCGGCTCCTCGCTCAGCAGGGCGACCACTTCGGCGGCGCGGTCGGCGCCCACCACGGGGGCCGCGTCCAGCAGCGCGCGGGCCAGCCGGGGGTGCAGACCCAGCCGGGACATGCGGACACCGCGTTCCGTGGCCCGGCCGGCCGCGTCCACGGCACCCACCGCCGACAGGACGGACCGCGCCGCCGCCATCGCCCCGCCCGGCGGCGGGTCCAGCAGTGCCAGCCCCGTCGCCCCAGGATCGCCCCAGCAGGCCGCCTGCAGGGCGAACGCCGTCAGGTCGGCCACTTTGATCTCCGGAGCGGGGAAACGCGGCAGGCGGGCGTCCTCGGCCTCCGTCCAGCAGCGGTACACCCGTCCGGGCGCCTCACGCCCGGCCCGCCCCGCCCGCTGCCGCCCGGCCGCCTGCGAGGCCCGTACCGTCGTCAGTGCGCTCAGCCCGCGCGCGTGGTCCACCCGCGGCTCCCGTGCCAGCCCGGAGTCGACGACCACCCGTACCCCCGGAACCGTCAGCGACGACTCCGCCACGGAGGTCGCCAGGACCACCCGGCGCCGGTCCCCGGTCAACGGTGACAGCACCGCGTCCTGGACGGCGGCGGGCGCCCGCCCGTGCACCTGGAGCACGTCGACCCGGCCGCCCGGATCTCCCAGCAGACCCGCCACCCGCGCGATCTCCCCGACCCCGGGGAGGAAACACAGGACGTCCCCCTCGCACTCCGCCAGCGCGCGCCGCACCACCGACGCGACATGCGTCAGCAGCGCCGGATCGACACGCATGCCGTGCGGCGGCCGTACCGGACGTGCCGGAGGCGCCCACTCCACCTCCACCGGATAGGAGACGCCCTCCGCCGCGACGACGGGCGCGTCGCCGAGCAGCCGCGCCCACCCCGCCGCGTCCGTCGTCGCCGACGCGGCCAGGAGGCGCAGCTCGGGACGGAGCGCGGCCCGTACGTCCAGGAGGAACGCGGCGACGGTGTCGGCGTCCAGATGACGTTCGTGGCACTCGTCGAGCACCACCACGTCGACGCCCGCGAGCTCCTGGTCCCGCTGGAGCCGCTGGAGGAGGACGCCCGTCGTGACGACCTCCACACGCGTGCGTGGCCCCACCACCCGCTCCCCGCGCACGGTGAACCCGACGCTCTCGCCGACCTTCTCGCCGAGCAGCCACGCCATCCGCCGTGCGGCGGCCCGGGCGGCGATCCGACGCGGCTCGGCGACCACGACCCTGCGCCCCGGCCGTGCGCCGTCCAGGAGCCCGGCGAGCGCCAGCGGCACGAGGGTCGTCTTGCCGGTCCCGGGCGGCGCCACGAGCACGGCGCTGCCGCCGCCCTCCAGGGCGTCGTCCAGGGCGGGCAGGGCGCCGCGTACGGGCAGCGCGTCCAGGGCGTCGTAACGGATCACCCGTTCAGTCTCGTACGCACACGAAGATCGCCGTACCGGGGATCAGGTTTCCGCGCAGCGGGGACCAGCCGCCCCACTCCTGGGTGTTCCAGGCGGGCCACTGCGGCTCGACCAGGTCGAGCAGCCGGAAGCCCCCGGCCACCACGTCCCGCACCCGGTCGCCGACCGTCCTGTGGTGCTCGACGTAGACCGCGCGGCCCTCCTCGTCCTGCTCGACGTAGGGAGTGCGGTCGAAGTACGAGGAGGAGACGGACAGCCCCTCGGGGCCGGGCTCGTCCGGGAAGGCCCAGCGGATGGGGTGCGTCACGGAGAAGACGAAGCGGCCGCCGGGGCGCAGCACCCGGTGGACCTCCTTCAGGACGCGCACCGGATCGGCGACGAACGGCAGCGCGCCGTACGCCGAGCACGCGAGGTCGAAGGAGCCGTCCGCGAAGGGCAGGGCGCCCGCGTCGGCCTCCACGAGGGGCACCCGGCCGCCTATGCGCAGCGCGTGCTGGAGCTGGCGGTGGGAGAGGTCCAGGGCGACCGGACGGGCCCCCTGGGCGGCCAGCCAGCGCGAGCACTGGGCCGCGCCGGCGCCGATCTCCAGGACGTCCTTGCCCTTGAGGTCCTCCGGCGGGCCGAGCAGCTCGGCCTCCACCTCGTCGAGGCCCTCGGGGCCCCACACGAAACGGTCGTCCCCGAGGAACGTGCCGTGCTCCGTCTGGTAGTCGTCCGCGTTCCGGTCCCACCAGCCGCGGTTGGCGCGGGAGCTCTCCGTGACGCCCGCGACACGCCGTGTCGCCTCCGGTTCGGCGGAATCCGGCTTCTGGTCCTCGGAGTGGTCCGGTTCTTGGATCTGGGGCTCTTGGATGATCGGCTCCCTCGTATTAGTCTGCGGCTCCAACCGGTCTCGGGAGTGTCACGGCAGGGGCTGCCTATGGCCCGCGTGGCCTCGTGAGACAGGTTTTGTGCCGGGTATGCGGCGATCCGCCCCGGGTGTGCGCCTTCGCGCATTGACCCTGCCCGGCTGCCCCCGTATGCTACAAGTTGCGCTGCGGGCCTGCGCTCCTCAGACGTAGCAGGCTGCGCTCGCATCTGTATGTATGTCCCCTCGGTTTTCGAGGCGCCTCCGGGTCACCGGATCGGCGCTTCCTTGGCTGTCCGGCTTCTACAGGGCGAAACGGGCTCCCGGCGTAAGCAGTACCTACGACTCTCTGTCCGTACCGGAGCCCTTTCCCACATGACGAGCAGCACCGAGACCACCTCTACCACGCCGCAGGTAGCGGTCAACGACATCGGTAACGAGGAAGCCTTCCTCGCCGCGATCGACGAGACGATCAAGTACTTCAACGACGGCGACATCGTCGACGGCGTCATCGTGAAGGTCGACCGGGACGAGGTCCTGCTCGACATCGGTTACAAGACCGAAGGCGTGATCCCGAGCCGCGAACTCTCGATCAAGCACGACGTCGACCCGAACGAGGTCGTCGCCGTCGGCGACGAGATCGAGGCCCTGGTTCTCCAGAAGGAGGACAAGGAAGGCCGCCTGATCCTGTCCAAGAAGCGCGCTCAGTACGAGCGTGCCTGGGGCACGATCGAGAAGATCAAGGAAGAAGACGGCATCGTCACCGGTACCGTCATCGAGGTCGTCAAGGGTGGTCTCATCCTCGACATCGGCCTCCGTGGCTTCCTGCCGGCTTCTCTCGTCGAGATGCGCCGTGTCCGCGACCTCCAGCCCTACGTGGGCAAGGAGCTCGAGGCCAAGATCATCGAGCTGGACAAGAACCGCAACAACGTGGTCCTGTCCCGCCGTGCCTGGCTGGAGCAGACCCAGTCCGAGGTTCGCCAGACGTTCCTCACCACCCTCCAGAAGGGTCAGGTCCGCTCCGGCGTCGTCTCCTCGATCGTCAACTTCGGTGCCTTCGTGGACCTGGGTGGCGTCGACGGTCTCGTGCACGTCTCCGAGCTCTCCTGGAAGCACATCGACCACCCCTCCGAGGTTGTCGAGGTCGGCCAGGAAGTCACCGTCGAGGTCCTCGACGTCGACATGGACCGCGAGCGCGTCTCCCTGTCGCTCAAGGCGACGCAGGAAGACCCGTGGCAGCAGTTCGCCCGTACGCACCAGATCGGTCAGGTCGTCCCGGGTAAGGTCACCAAGCTCGTTCCGTTCGGTGCGTTCGTCCGCGTGGACGAGGGCATCGAGGGTCTGGTCCACATCTCCGAGCTGGCCGAGCGCCACGTGGAGATCCCGGAGCAGGTCGTCCAGGTCAACGACGAGATCTTCGTCAAGGTCATCGACATCGACCTCGAGCGCCGCCGCATCAGCCTCTCGCTGAAGCAGGCCAACGAGTCCTTCGGTGCCGACCCGGCCTCGGTCGAGTTCGACCCGACCCTGTACGGCATGGCCGCGTCCTACGACGACCAGGGCAACTACATCTACCCCGAGGGCTTCGACCCCGAGACCAACGACTGGCTCGAGGGCTACGAGACCCAGCGCGAGGCGTGGGAGCACCAGTACGCCGAGGCGCAGTCGCGCTTCGAGCAGCACCAGGCTCAGGTCATCAAGTCCCGCGAGGCCGACGCTCAGGCCGAGGCCGAGGGTGCCACCTCCACGGGTGCGGCTCCGGCCGCCTCCGGTGGCGGTTCGTACTCCTCGGAGTCGGACGACACCTCCGGCGCCCTGGCGTCGGACGAGGCCCTGGCCGCGCTTCGCGAGAAGCTCGCCGGCGGCCAGAGCTGAACGCAGCTCACCGCTAGGCAGTCGAACGTGACTGCCGGGCAGTAGTGCATGACTGAGGGCCCGCACTCATCTGGGTGCGGGCCCTCAGCGCGTTTCCTCCCCAGTTGTTCCCCGTCGTCCCCTGTCGTCCCCTTGGGCGTCCAGCGGGCTGCACGTGTGCGGTTGCAGAAACGTGCGGGATACACGAGTAACTGACGGGCCGTAACCCGTCGTTGGGAGGCTTCCCCGGTCGTTCAAGATCGAAAGGGGAGCCCCCGTCATGGCACAACCTCAGAGCGGTCCTGGTACGAGTCGGCGTTCCTTCCTGCGCAACGTGGGTCTCACGGGCGGCGCGGGCACCATGCTCGCCACCATGGGAGCCCTCGGCCTCGCGCCCACGGCCGAGGCGGCCCAGCGCGAGCAGCCCTTCCGCGCCCCGCGGCCGGGCGACTTCACCCTCACCGGCCGCGGCGCCGCCAAGGTGGTCATCGTCGGCGGCGGCATCGCCGGCCTGGCCTCCGCGTACGAACTCGGCAAGGCGGGCTACGACTGTACGGTCCTGGAGGCCAGAGGCCGCACCGGTGGCCGCAACTTCACGGTCCGCGGCGGCGACACCACCACCGACCTCCACGGCACCATACAGACGGCCCGCTTCAGCGACGGCCAGTACATGAACTGCGGCCCCGCCCGCATCCCCCAGTGGATGATCACCCTCGACTACTGTCGCGAACTCGGCGTCCCCATCGAGGTGTTCACCAACGTCAACGCGGACGCGTACCTCTTCAACGAGTCCACCGGGATGAAGAAGCCCGTGCGGTACCGCACCGCGAAGGCCGACGTGTACGGCTATGTCTCCGAGTTGCTGGCCAAGGCCACCGACAAGGGCGCCCTGGACAAGGAATTGACCGCCACCGACCAGGAGAAGCTCGTCGAGTTCCTCAAGGACTGGGGGGAACTGGGCGACAAACTGACGTACGAGGGCGGCGAGCGCCGCGGGTACACGACCGTCCCGGCCGCCGCGGGCACCCCCGGAGTGCTCCTCGGCGACGTCCCCTCGGCCTCCGCCGTCCTCGCGTCCGGTGTCGGCCGCTACTTCTCCTTCGAGTTCGGCTTCGACCAGGCGATGCTGATGTTCCAGCCGGTGGGCGGCATGGACCGGATACCGCACGCGCTCACCGAGGCGATAGGCGCCCACCGCATCCGTACAGGGGCCGTGGTCTCCAAAATCACCGACAAGGGGAGCGGAGTTTCGGTCACCTACACCCAGTCGGGCCGTACGAAGGTGATCGACGCCGACTACTGCATAGGAGCCCTCCCGCCCAACATCCTCGCCAGGATCCCGCACAACCTCGGCTCCGGAGTGCAGAGCGCCCTGGAGGCGATCACTCCCTCGTCGGCGGCGAAGATCGGGCTCGAATACCGTTCCCGCTGGTGGGAGCTCGATCACCACATCTACGGCGGTATCACCGAGACCGACCAGGACGTCACGCACATCTGGCACCCCTCGTACGGCTTCCACGGCGCGCGCGGCGTGATGATCGGCTACTACAACTACGGCGACGACGCCGACTCGTACGCCGAGCTCACCCCCAAGGACCGCGAGAAGCGTGCCGTGGCGGCCGGAGTGAAGATCTACGGCGAGAAGTACCGCACGGAACTCGCGTCCTCCTTCTCGCACCACTGGCGTCAGACGCCGCACCTGGAGGCCGCCTGGCACAGCACCCCCGGCGGCCCCGACGACGTCCGCTACAAACCGCTGAACGAGCCCATGGGGCGCGTCTACTTCGCGGGCGACTGGCTCAGCTACACCGACGCCTGGCAGCACGGCGCGTTCACCTCAGCCCGCAAGGCGGTCAGCGCGCTGCACGCACGCGTGCTGTCGGCGTAGAACGAGCATGCTCCCTGTGTGCGAACAGGCTTCTGCTGGTGGCTGAGGGGCCGAGAGGCCGGTAAGCAGCACTTCGGCAAAAAGCACTGGTGATCGAGCGCGGGTGGGGAATGCCCGCGCTCCGCACCATGTTGTGGAGTACGAACACGAGGAGGAGCGGTCACAGTGCTTGATCCGCAGGGTTTGTACGCATGGGAGCCGAAGGGCCTGGCCGTGGTGGACATGGCGCTCGCCCAGGAGTCGGCCGGTCTGGTCATGCTCTACCACTTCGACGGATACATCGACGCGGGCGAAACGGGCGACCAGATCGTCGACCGCCTGCTCGACTCACTGCCCCACCAGGTCGTGGCCCGTTTCGACCACGACCGGCTCGTGGACTACCGGGCGCGCCGCCCGCTGCTGACATTCAAACGCGACCGCTGGACCGACTACGAGGAGCCCACGCTCGACGTGCGGCTCGTCCAGGACGCCACGGGCGCGCCCTTCCTGCTGCTGTCGGGACCCGAGCCGGACGTCGAGTGGGAGCGCTTCGCCGCCGCGGTCCAGCAGATCGTGGAGCGGCTCGGCGTACGGCTGTCCGTGACCTTCCACGGCATCCCCATGGGTGTCCCGCACACCCGCCCCGTGGGCGTCACCCCGCACGGCAACCGCACCGACCTGGTGCCGGGCCACCGCAGCCCCTTCGACGAGGCGCAGGTCCCGGGCAGCGCCGAGGCTCTCGTCGAGTACCGCCTCATGGAGGCCGGGCACGACGTCCTGGGCGTCGCCGCGCACGTCCCGCACTACATCGCCCGCTCTCCGTATCCGGACGCCGCGCTGACCGTCCTGGAGTCCATCACGGGCGCCACCGGCCTGGTGCTCCCCGGCATCGCGCACTCCCTGCGCACCGAGGCGCACCGTACCCAGACGGAGATCGACCGGCAGATCCAGGAGGGCGACGAGGAGCTCGTGGCCCTGGTCCAGGGCCTCGAGCACCAGTACGACGCCGCCGCGGGCGCCGAGACGCGGGGCAACATGCTCGCGGAACCGGTGGACATCCCGTCGGCGGACGAGATCGGGCTGGAGTTCGAGCGCTTCCTGGCGGAGCGCGAGGGCGACTCCTAGGGCGAGCGACGCACGAGGCGAGGGCGAGGCGTGGTCCCTTCGGGGGCCCTGGGGGACTTGTCACCGGCAGGCCCTAAGCTCTCGGTCATGCTGAGGGTTGGCCTGACCGGCGGTATCGGCGCCGGCAAGAGCGAGGTGTCACGGCTGCTGGTGCGGCACGGCGCGGTGCTGATCGACGCGGATCTGATCGCGCGGGAGGTCGTCGCGGCCGGCACTCCCGGGCTCGAGGCTGTCGTGGAGGCCTTCGGGCCGGACGTACTCGCGGCCGACGGGGGCCTGGACCGCCCCAAACTGGGCTCGGTCGTCTTCGCCGACCCCGAGAAGCTCGCCGTCCTGAACTCGATCGTGCACCCCCTGGTGGGTGCCCGCTCCCGCGAGCTCGAGAGCGCCGCGGCCGAGGACGACATCGTGATCCACGACGTCCCGCTGCTCGCCGAGAACGCCCTCGGACCGCTGTACGACCTCGTGGTCGTCGTCGACGTCAGCCCCGAGACCCAGCTCGACCGTCTCGTGAGGCTGCGCGGCATGACGGAGGCGGACGCCCGCGCCCGCATGGCCGCCCAGGCCACCCGCGAGAAGCGACTGAGCATCGCGGACGTCGTCATCGACAACGACGTACCTCTGGAAGAGCTCGAGGGGCGGGTACGGGAGGTTTGGGCGGATCTTGTCCGCCGGGCGCACGCTCGAAAGGAATAGCCGCCCTCGGCGGGCGCGTTGAACCCGTTCAGTGAGGGAAGGACTCTGCCGTGCCCGAGACCAGCGGATCGACCGGACGTACTCCGGAGACGCATGTCATCGACTTCCGCGCCGCCGAGCAACTGCTCGCCGCGCGGGACCCGCGGGGTGCGGTGAAGCTCCTCGATTCAGTGATCGCCGCGCATCCGGAGAACACCGCCGCCCGGCTGCTGCGCGCGCGTGCCTTCTTCGCCGCCGCGCAACTGCGGCCCGCCGAGCTGGAGTTCACGATCGTCCTGGAGCGCGAGCCGGACAACGCGTTCGCGCACTTCGCGCTCGCCCGCACCTATCAGCGCCAGCTCCGCCCCGACCAGGCCAAGCGGCACTTCCGGCTGGCCGCCGCGCTCGACCCCAACCCCGAGTACCTGGAAGCGGCGTGCTTCGACTCGTGACGCGTGGCTAGTGCCGCGGCAGGCAACGTTCGCCCCGTCGCGACGCCCGGCACGCTCCCCCACTGCCTCAAGGGCGTGGGCGGTGCCCCCACTCGCCGCACCGGCCGAAAGCCCAAGTACGTCCAGTACGAGGAGTTCCGGCCGGCACGCCGAGAGCACGCACCGGACGCCGCTCCTTGACGGGCAAACGTTGCCTGCCGCGGCACTAGTCGTGGCCGTCGCCGGCCCGCTACGGGTGACGGTGCTCCGGAGGCCGGTACGGCGGGACGTCGCGGCCCGGCTGGTAGTGCGGCCCCTGATGGATGTGGCGCAGGATCATGGTCATGTCGACGGTGACGACCAGCCACAGCACCCCGCACGCGGCCGCCCAGCCGGGGCGTCCGACCAGCGCGAACGCGGCCGTACCGAAGATCGTCCAGACCAGGCCCCAGACACTCAGCCAGAAGCGCATGCGCAGCGCGCTGCGCGCTGTCGTCGGTTCACTGCCTGTACGCATACGGATCACTACTCCGTGACGCTGATCCGTGACCATCGCTCCTACGGGAAACGTACTCTTCGTCGTGCACGTTGACCAAGGGGCCGCGAGCGGGCAGCGGCCGGACCGACGGGAGGCGCGGGTGCTGCTGGAGGCGCTGCGGGCGGACGCGAGGCTCGCCGAGTGGCTGAGGGACCTGGAGAGCGAGGGCGCTCCCCGGCTGGAGGCGGTGCTCCCGGACGCGGACGAGCTGCCGGACGTCCTGCTCGACCTGACCGTGGCCCACGAGCACATCAACGAACTCGTCGCGCTGCGCGGCCGACTCGTGGCCGACCCGGAGGCGATGACGCTTCTCGCCCGGTGCGTCGGCCGCTTCGTACGGGACATGGGGGAGATCGGCAAGGGCTGGGAGCCGCCCGCCTTCCCCGAGTCGGCGGGGCCGCTCGGACGCTGCTTCCACCTGTACGTCTTCGTCGCGGCGCTCCCCTACGTACGGGCCTACCACCGTGGACGCGGCATCCCCGACGAGGTGTCCCGGCGCACCCTGGCCGACCTCGGACGGCATGTGTCCGTGCACCACAGACGGCTGGGGACGCCGGGGCTGCTGTTCCCCTGGTGGATCGCCCTGCACTTCCACGGAGAGCTGTTCCAGCTGGGCCGGCTGCAGTTCCAGCGGTCGCGGCTCGGCCGGCGCACGGGGCGGGCCGTCGCGGCGGCGGGCCTCGACGCCGGTCCCGGCGACCCCTGTCTGAGCCTGCACATATCCGACTTCCGCGGGCCGCTGGCACCCGCCGCCTGCGAACGGTCGCTCGCGCTGGCCCGGGAGTTCTTCGCCCGGCACTATCCCGACGAGCGCTACGAGATCGCCGTCTGCCACTCCTGGCTGCTCGATCCGCAGCTCGGGCGGTATCTCCCGGCGGACTCGAACATCGTCCGCTTCCAGGAACGCTTCCGGATCGCGTACCAGGAGACGACCCCGGACGACGGGGTGCCGGTCGGCTTCGTCTTCGGCGATCCGGAGCTGCCCACGCGGGCACTGCCGCGGCGGAGCGCGGTGGAGCGTGCGGTGGGGGACCATCTGCGCGGGGGCGGGCACTGGTACGTCGGGCACGGCTGGTTCGCGCTGTAGCCCGTTTCCGGTCCACGGCGATGAGTTCCGAACGCGCCCCCGGTCCACCCCTGCGACAGCAACGCGTACCGCTCTGGTCCGGCGATTGCGGCGGCGGGCATGACCGATGACCGCGCATGACGGCCCTACGGCGTCGAGGGCTCCCCGAGTGACACGGGGAGCCCTCGACGCCGTACGCGACACCCTCGGGCTCGGGGGACCCGGGTTCAGGGGGTCTCGGGGCCGCCGAGGCCCCGCAGGCGTTCCATCTCGCGGCGGTCGCGCTTGGTCGGGCGGCCCGCTCCACGGTCGCGGACGCCGGCCGGGGCGACCGCCTCGCGCGGCGGGGGCGGCGGGCTGTTGTCGACGTAGCACTCGACGGCGGCGGGCGCGCCGACTCGCTTGCGGATCACCCGCTTCACGACGACGACCCGCTCCCGGATCCCCTGGCGCAGGCGCACCTCGTCACCGACCCGCACGGCGTACGCGGGCTTGACACGCTCCCCGTTCACCCGGACGTGTCCGCCCCGGCAGGCGGTCGCGCCCATCGAGCGGGTCTTGACCAGACGTACGGACCAGATCCAGCTGTCGACCCGTACGCTCTCGCCGCCCGCCGGACGGGCGGCCTCGGCGGCCGCCACCGCCCTCTCCTCGTCGATCTTGTCGTCGTCGCGCTCGACGTCCGCACCCTCAGAAGCCATGCCTCGACTCTAGAAGAGTCCCGGCCCGGCATGTCCCGGTGGCTGTACCGCGAATCGGTTGAAGCTGCGACAGAGAGCGTCGGCATCGGGGTGGGAGTCACCGCCTGCACCCTCGGTATGCGGCGTCGAGGCTCGTACGGTGGGGGCATGGACAACAGCTCGGCCGGCAGGAGCGATCCCGGCATCGGCGGGGGCCTGGACGACCCGGGTGCATCCGGTGATCGTGACGACCTGGGTGCGGTGGGCGCACTGAGTGATCTGGACGCACGGATCGTCGGGTGCCGGGCCTGTCCGCGACTGGTCGCCTGGCGCGAGGAGGTCGCCCACACCAAGCGCGCGGCCTTCGCCGACCAGACGTACTGGGGCCGCCCGGTCCCCGGCTACGGACCCGCCGACGCCTCGCTGCTCATCGTCGGGCTCGCACCCGCCGCGCACGGCGCGAACCGCACCGGGCGGATGTTCACGGGGGACCGCTCCGGAGACGTGCTCTACGCGGCGCTGCACGACGTGGGGCTCGCCTCACGCGGGACCTCGGTGAGCGCGGACGACGGACTGGAGCTGTACGGCGTACGCCTCACCTCGCCCGTGCGCTGCGCCCCGCCCGCCAACAAGCCGACACCCGGCGAGCGGGACACCTGCCGACCGTGGCTCGTACGGGAGTTGGAGCTGATGCGGCCCACGCTGCGGGCGGTGATCGTGCTGGGAGCCTTCGGCTGGCAGGCCGCACTGCCGGCCTTCGCCGCGGCGGGGTGGACGGTGCCCCGGCCCAGGCCGGTGTTCGCACACGGGGCGAGGGCCTCTCTGGAGTCGCGGGACGGTCCGGCGTCGGGCTCCCTCGAGCTCTTCGGGTGCTTCCACGTCAGCCAGCGGAACACGTTCACCGGACGGCTGACGCCCGCCATGCTGCGGGACGTGCTGCGTACGGCGGCCGGGGCGGCGGGGCTGACGACACGACCGTACGACGGTTAACCTCGCCCGATGGGCCTGTATCCGGAGATCGAACCGTACGACCACGGCATGCTCGACGTCGGCGACGGCAACCGCGTGTACTGGGAGGTCTGCGGGAACCCCGACGGCAAGCCCGCCGTCATGCTGCACGGCGGCCCGGGGTCCGGCTGCGGCCCTTGGTTCCGGCGCTACTGCGACCCCGCCAAGTACCGGATCGTGCTGCTCGACCAGCGCGGCTGCGGACGCTCCACGCCGCACGCCGCCGTGTACGGGACGGACATGGCCGTCAACACGACGGCGCATGTGATCGGCGACCTGGAGCTGCTGCGACAGCACCTGGGCATCCGGCGGTGGCTGGTGTGGGGCGTGTCGTGGGGGTCGGTGCTGGGGCTGCGGTACGCGCAGACGCATCCGGACGTCGTCTCCGAACTGGTGCTGACCGCGGTGGCCACCGGCTCGAACGCCGAAGCGGCCCTGCTGACCAGGGGACTTGGACACTTCTTCCCCGAGGCCTTCGAGCGGTTCCTCGCCGAACTGCCCGACGGGGAGCGGGACGGGAACCTCGCGGCCGCCTACAACCGGCTGCTCGAATCGCCCGACCCCGAGGTGCGGGCGCGGGCGGCGCGGGCCTGGACCGACTGGGAGACGGCGATCGTCCCGGCGCCGCCGAGGTCGGTGGAGCGCTATGAGAACCCGGAGTTCCGCATGGGCTTCGCGCGGACCGTCACCCACTACTTCGGCAACGACCACTTCCTGGGGGAGGACAACGACGAGGGCGTCGTGATCCGCGAGGCGCCCCTGCTGAAGGGGATCCCCGGCACCCTCGTCCAGGGCAGCCTCGACTTCGGCAACCTGCTGGGCACGGTGTGGCGGCTCCACCACGGCTGGCCCGACAGCGAGTTGGTCGTCGTGGACGACGTGGGGCACACCATGGGGGCGAGTGGTGTGGTGGGCGCGTTGGTGGCGGCGACGGACAAGTACGCCCAGCGCTAGGCGACTTCAGGCTCTGGGAGCCTTTGTTTCGCCGAAGAGGTGCCGCACGGTCGACCGGTAGGTGGACCCCCACCGCGGGATATCGGCTCGACAGACCCGCCATCCCACGGCATCCTCACCCCATGCCCGCACCGACCCGACCGCCGCACATCGACGACGAGAAGTTCCTCGACCAGGTCGCCGACCGCCTGGCCGCCCTCCCCGCCGTCCGGGCCGTCGCCCTCGGTGGCTCCCGCGCGCAAGGTACCCACGGTCCCGGCAGTGACTGGGACGTGGCGATCTATTACCGGGGCGCCTTCGACCCCGACGACCTGCGGGCCGTCGGCTGGCAGGGCGAGGTCTCGGAGATCGGCGGCTGGGGCGGCGGTGTGTTCAACGGCGGGGCCTGGCTGACCGTCGAAGAGCGTCGTGTCGACGTCCACTATCGCGATCTCGACGTGGTGGAAGGGGAGTTGGCGAGGGCGGAGCAGGGACGGTTCCATGTGGAGCCGCTCCTCTTCCATCTCGCCGGCATCCCGAGCTATCTCGTCGTCGCCGAGCTCGCCGTCAACGGTGTCCTGCGCGGCGAACTGCCCCGACCCGCCGCCTACCCGGCGAAACTCCGCGCCTCCGCCACCGCCCACTGGCACGGCACCGCCCACGCCACTCTCGCCTACGCCAAGGCCAACCATGCACCCGCCGGTCGCCTCACCGAGGCCGTGGGAGCACTGGCGACCGCCGCCCTGCAGACCGCTCACGCGGTGCTCGCGGCGCGCGGGGAGTGGGTGACGAACGAGAAGCGGCTGCTGGAGCGGGCCGGGCTGAGAGGGATCGACGAGGTCGTGCGCGGCGGGGTGAACGAGCCGGAAGGGCTGGTGCACATGCTCGGGCGGGCGGAGGAGGTCCTGGACGCCGCGGTCGCCCGGGCCCGGGAATCCGGCGCCGAATAACCCTTCGAAAAGCGCCTGTTGTCACTGCTACCGTCACCGACGTGGCGAAACTCAATCAGATCATCGCAGTGGAGAAGGGCATCAAGTCCAAGTCCCATCAGGACCTGACGGCCGCTCATCACGGGCTGCAGAAGCCCGCATTGCTGGCCGGCATCTCGCGGACCTATCAGCCGAAGGACGAGGAGGGCGAGCAGCTGCCGACCGAGTCGACGCGGGTGCAGGTGCAGGCCGAGGACGTGCTGCGGGAGACCGCGGGGACGCTCACCCGGCTGTTCGACGTGACCGCCACCAAGGACTGGGCGAACTGCACGGCCCGGGCGGACGTGAAGGTGGACGGACGGGTCCTCGTCGCCGACGTGCCCGTCTCGTATCTGCTGTTCCTCGAGAAGCAGCTCACCGATCTCAACACCTTCGTGCGGAAGTTGCCCGTTCTCGACGCCTCCGAGTCATGGGTGCAGGACCCGTCGACGGACGCGTGGAAGACCGAGCCCGTGCGGACGCTGCGGACGAAGAAGGTGCCGCGCAACCACGTCAAGGCCGAGGCCACGGAGAAGCATCCCGCCCAGGTCGAGGTGTACTACGAGGACATTCCCGTCGGGTACTGGACGACCGTGAAGTTCTCCGGCGCCCTGCCCGCGCGGCGTGTGAACGAGCTGCTCGACCGGGTCGAGAAGCTGCAGCAGGCCGTCAAGTTCGCCCGGGAAGAGGCGAACGGCGTGGACGTCGTCGACCAGCGTGTCGGAGACTCCGTGTTCGGCTACCTGTTCGGGTAGCCTCAAGAACTCCCCGGCCACAACGCACCACGGCCGGGGTGCGCGAGGAGCGCAAGCTGAACCTGAAGCTTGTCGTGAATGCACGGTTCCAGTGGAGGTTCGAGTCCTCCCCGCGGCACCACACGGCACTCCACCGAGTGCCCACGCGCCGCGGTAGCCCAATTCGGCAGAGGCAGACCGTGATCAATCTCAGACTCTTGCTCCAGACTCAGCATTCGCCGCCGATCGCCGGATCGACCGGGCCCAGGCCCCAGTACGCCGAAATGCTGGTTCAAGTCCAGTCCGCGCAGCTCGATGCGTGGTGGTCCAAAGGCAGGACGCGGCGACATAACGACTGACCTGGGTTCTCAAGCGTGCCGGCGTGTGACATGGGTGGCATCACAAGGGTCCGGGGGCCGGCTACGCCCTCGGACCCGCTCCCTTTCGTTCCCGGCCGACAGTTCGTTCCCGGCCGACCGGCAGTTGCGTTCATAAAGAACGCGGCATCCCCGTGATGTGTCACCTTCCGGAAATACATACGTTCCATTTCCTCCAGCAACGCGATCTACCGTAGGCAGTACACCGCCCGGCCGACGTCGCCCGAAGGCGCCCCGCCCTCGCCCGACAGGAGCCCCGTGTCCCGCCTCAGTGCCGCCGTACCGCCCTGGCTCGCCCATGCCCTGCGCGCACAGCACGGCCCCGTGCCCTGGAGCGCGGTCGTGCGGGGCGCCCTGGCCGCCGGGCCGCTGCTGCTCGTGGCGGTACTGAGCGGGCGTACGTCCGTCGGTGTCGTCGCCGCTCTGGGCGCCATGCTCGCCGGGATCAACGACCGGCCGGGCAGTCGCAGAGCCGCGGTCAGGCGGCTCGGGGTGCCGGCGCTCGCGGGCGCCGGTGGGCTGCTCGTGGGGTCGTACGCGGGACAGCAGGTCGGCGCGGTGACGCTCACCCTCCTCCTCACCGTGCTCGGGCTGCTCGCCGGAGCCGTCAGCGCCGTCGGGCCCGTCGCGAGCGGCGCGGGTACGCAACTGCTCGTCGCCGCCTCCATCGGGGCCGGGATGCCGCTGCCCGAGCCCGGCTGGCAGCGTGCGCTCCTCTTCGTCGGCGGGGCCGGCTGGCTGCTCGTGCTGCGGCTCGCGCTGCCCACGCCCGGGGCCACCGCCGGGGACTACCGCTTCGACGGGGAGCGGGACGCAGTCGGGGGCGTGTACGACGCCGTCGCCGCGCTGCTCGAAGCGGTCGGGGGGCTGGACGCGCCCGCTCGCCGGGTCGCCCTCACCGCCGCGCTCGACCACGCCCAGGACGCGCTCGGCGGGCCCCGGCTGCGGCGCTACGCCGGCTCCGCGGCCGAGCGGCGGCTGCACGCGCAGTACGCCGCCGCGCTCCCGCTCGCCGAAGCCGCCACCGCGCTCGCCTGGGCGGGCGAGGCGGTGCCCGCGAGGGCCGCCGAAGGGCCGCGGCGGCTCGCCGTCGCCGTACGGACCAGCACGCACACCGGGCCGCTGCCCGCGCCCGCCCGCTCGGCACCGGCCCTGCGAGCCCTGGACGACGCACTCCTGCACGCCGCCGACGCCTTCGACGGGGGTGGCGACGACAACGCGTTGCACACGCGGCGGCGTACCGCCGCGTCCCTCGCCCGCACGGCCCTCGGCTCCGGAGGGCGCGAGTACGGGCTGCGCGTCGCCCTCTGCTTCGGCACCGCCGTGGCCGTGGCGCAGGCCCTGCACCACGCCCGCTGGTACGGCAACCACTCCCACTGGTACTGGCTCCCCGCGACCGCCGTCTTCCTGGTCAAGCCCGACCTCGGGCCGCTCGTCTCGCGCGTGATCTGCCGGGCGGCGGGAACCGTGCTCGGCGCCGTCCTCTTCGCCGGGTTCGCGGCGCTGCTGCCGCGCCCCGCCGGACTGGTCGCCCTGGTCGCGCTGTGCGGCGCCCTGATCCCCGTCGCCACCCGGCACTTCGCGGCGCAGACCGCCGTCGTCACCGTCCTCGTACTCTCCCTCGTCATGGTGGGCGGCGAGCCGGGGGCCTCCTGGAGCCGGATCGGGGAGACGCTGCTGGCCTGCGCGATCGTGCTGCTCGTCGGACACCTGCCGGCGCTCGGGCAGCGCGGGGGAGGGGTACGGGCCCGCCTCACCCGCGCCACCGAGGCCGCGCACACGTACCTCGCCCACGTACTGGACGACGGCACGACCGACGACCGGTCCGGCCGCTGGGCCCTGCGCCGCGAGGCCTACCGCGCGCTCGCCGAGGCCCGCGCCGCGATCGACCTCGCCGCCGCCGAACTCCCCGCACTGGCCCGGCACGCCGAGGGCACGGACGAGGTCGCGGCCACCCTCGAACGCCTCGTCGACACCACGACCGCGTGCGCCGTACAGCTCGACGACAACGGACGGCTCACCCCCCAGCACACCGAACGCATCGCCGAACTCCTCGACGAACTGGCCGAGGCACGTGAACGGGCGGGGCTGGTGGCGAAGGAGGGGCAGGAGCCCACGGTTTCGCTCGCGGGCTGAGCAGCGGGAGGCCGACCTGGGAGCTGGGGGAGCGATCGCCCGCGCTCGTCGACCGGGACCACGACAGACGGATTCAGGAGTACGACACCTGATCCACTCTGCCTAGGGTGGAGGGTATGGACCCCGCAGAAGGCCTCATCGATCACCCGTACGCCGTCTACGACCGCCTGCGCGACACCGCGCCCGTACATCGCGTCGCCGGTACCGACGGCAACCCCGCCTGGCTCGTCACACGGTACGACGACGTCCGCGAGGCGCTCGCGAACCCACTGCTCTCGGTGGACAAGAGGCATGCGCTGCCCGGGAGTTACCAGGGGTTATCGTTGCCGCCCGCTCTCGACGCCAACCTCCTCAACATGGAGGCGCCCGACCACACCCGCATCCGACGCCTGGTGGTCCGCGCCTTCACCTCGCGCCGCGTCGAACAACTGCGCACTCCCGTACGGGAAACCGCCGACCGACTCCTCGACGCGCTCGGACCGCACGGCAACGCCGACCTGATCGCCGCGTACGCCGCGCCCCTGCCGATCACCGTCATCTGCGACCTGCTCGGCATTCCGGTGGAGCACCGCCGCGACTTCCGGGCCTGGACCGACGTGCTCGTCGCACCTGACCCGGCGCGTCCCGGGGCCGCCAAGGAGGCGGTCGTGGCCATGCTCGGGTTCCTCACCCGACTCCTCGCGGAAAAACGGAAGACACCGGCGGACGACCTGCTCTCCGACCTGATCGCGGTGCGCGACGAGGGCGACCGGCTCTCCGAGGACGAGCTGATGTCACTCGCCTTCCTCATCCTCTTCGCGGGCTACGAGAACACCGTGCAGCTCATCGGCAACGCCATCCTGGGGCTGCTCACCCACCCCGACCAGTTGGCCGCCCTGCGCGCGAACCCGGAGCGATTCCCCCACGCGGTCGAGGAGTTCGCACGCCACGAAGGACCCGCGCTGCTCGCCATCCGGCGCTTCCCCGTCGAGGACGTGACGATCGGCGCGGTCACCGTGCCCGTGGGTGAGACCGTCCTGCTGTCCCTGGCCGCGGCCAACCGGGACCCGGCCCGCTTCCCCGACCCCGAGCGCCTCGACCTCGACCGGGACGCCTCCGGCCATCTCGCCCTCGGCCGGGGCATCCACTACTGCGTGGGCGCGCCGCTGGCCCGCCTGGAGACGGAGATCGCCCTGTCCGCGCTCCTGGAACGCCTTCCGGACCTCGCGCTCGACGCCGACCCGGCCGAGCTGCGGTGGCGGCCCTCCCTGCGCGCCCGCGGCCTGCTCGCGCTCCCGGTGACGTACTGAATCCAGGAATTCTCCGCCGGCACCGATGAGTTCCGCTCCCACGCCCGGTCACCACTGCGAAGGCACCGTTGCGTAGGAGGGGCACATGACGCTTCCGCAGATCGTCTCGAGCGAGGAGTGGCGCGCCGCGCGCGCGAAACTGCTGGTCAAGGAGAAGGCGGCGACCCGCGCGCGGGACGCGCTCAACGCGGAGCGGCGCGGGCTGCCGATGGTCGAGATCGACAAGGAGTACGTGTTCGAGGGCGGCGACGGCAAGGCGACGCTGCTCGACCTCTTCGGGGGGCGCCACCAACTCGTCGTCCACCACTTCATGTTCGCGCCGGAGTGGGAGGCGGGCTGCCGCAGCTGCTCGGCCTTCCTCGACCAGATCGGCCACCTCGCCCATCTGCGCGCCCGGGACACGGAGTTCGCCGCCGTGTCCCGGGCGCCGTACACGAAGATCCTGCCCTTCAAGGCCCGGATGGGCTGGACGGTGCCCTGGTACTCGTCGTACGACAGCGACTTCAACCACGACTTCCGGGTGTCCGTCGAGGTCGACGACGAGCCCTACGAGCGGCCGGGCGTGAGCTGCTTCCTGCGGGACCGCGACCGGGTCTTCCACACCTACTCGACGTATGAGCGCGGCCTCGACGGGCTCGGCTCGACGACCACCCTGCTGGATCTCACCGCACTCGGCCGACAGGAGGAGTGGGAGAAGCCGCGGGGGCGCGCCTCGGCACTCGGGGCGCCGGCGGGCAGCGAGCGGATCCGGTATCACGACGAGTACGAGGACTGACAAGAAAATACGGGAAAGGGAAACTCACGAAAACTCACGGAATGAAACGCGCACCGGCCGAGAGTTCCCCCACATCGGGGTAGTGAACGAGTGTTGACTATGTCTCAGTACCGTCACTGACCGAGCCGTTCACCCCGCCTTTGGCGTTTAACTCTATGAGTACGCGTCATGAGTACGGCGCTACATGGAGGTGCAGGGTGAACGGGCGAATGGTGCTGGAGCGCTTTCCCGCCGGTGGGCCGCGCGGTTCGTGGCCCGCCGAGGAGTTCGCGCAGGCGTGCCGCCTTCAGGGGCAGGCCGCCGAGGTCGTCATGGACCTCGCCTCGGACGCGTTCCTGGTGATCGTGCGTGCCGGGGAGCTCGTCGAGTGAGGCCGGCCGAGGTCAGCCCGCCTTCGGAGCGGGCACTTTCGTGGACGCTTCTGTGGGCACATTCGTAGGCGCCTTCGTGGACACCTTCGTCGTGAACTGCTCGGCCTGCAAGGAGTACAGCTCCGCGTAGACGCCGCCCTTGGCCAGCAGTTCGTCCGGACTGCCGGACTCCACCAGGCGGCCCTGATCGAGGACGTGCACCAGATCGGCGTGGCGGACCGAGGCCAGCCGGTGGGTGATGAGGACGACCGTCTGGCCGCTGCCCGCCAGGGCCCTGATCTTGTCGAAGACCTCCAGCTCGGCCCGGGCGTCGAGCGCCGCGGTCGGCTCGTCCACGATCAGGATGCGACCACGGCGGTACGCGGCCCGTGCGATGCCCAGCCGCTGCCACTGTCCGCCCGACAGCTCGTGCCCGCCGCTGAACCCGCGGGCCAGCAGCGTGTCCAGGCCGCGGGGCAGGTCGGCGACCACGTCCTCGGCACCGGCCTCCGCGACCGACGAGTTGACGCGCTCGTCCGTCAGCGGCGCCGAGGCACGGCCGACCGCGATATTGACGCGGGCCGTGAACGGCCAGCGTTTGAAGTCCTGCGCCACCATCGCGATGCGTTCGGCGAGTTGCTGCCGGTCCGCGGCCGCCGCGTCGACGCCGTCCCACAGGATCCGGCCCCGCTCGGGCGCGTACAGGCCCGCGAGCAGCTTCACCAGGGTCGTCTTGCCCGAGCCGTTCTCACCGACGAGCGCCACGATCTTGCCGAGCGGCAGGCGCAGGGTGACGTCCGCGAGCGCCGGCCGGGTCGAGGCGCCCGGATAGGTGAACGTGACGTTCTCGAAGCGGATCTCGCTCGGATCGTCGGGGAGCGGCTCGCCGCCCACCGGGATCGCGCGCTCGGCCGCCTCCACGTACAGGCGCTGCAGATCGCCCACGAACAGGGCTTCCTCGTGCAGGGAGTTGACCTCCAGGACGAGTGTGTCCAGGCTCGCGGAGCCGGTGCGGATCGCGATCACGGCCGTACCGGCGACGGAGAGCGCCATCGCACCGGTGAGCAGCAGCGCGCCGAGCGTCGCGTACGTCGCCACGGTGGCGATGCCGGTCCAGGCCGCCGCGATCAGGCCGGTGCGGGCGGAGAGCCGGGCCAGCCGGGCCTGTTCGGCCTCGGCGGTCTCCGACATCGAGCGGAAGTGGCGCAGCAGGAACGGGCCGACGCCGTGCACGCGGATCTCCGGGGCCGCCGCGGGCTCGGAGAGCAGGTTGCTGATCAGGTGCCCGGCGCGGGCGTGCTGCACCCAGGTGTGGAAGGACTCGTAGCGGCGCCGGGCGATGGTCAGGGAGCTCCAGGCGCTCGGCAGGGTCATCGTCACGAGCAGCGGCAGCAGGGCGGGGTGCAGCACGGTCAGCACGCCCGCGGCCGCGATCAGCGAGATCATCGCGTTCACCACGCGGGTGGCGATCGCGATCATGCGGCGGGCCGAGGAGGCCCCGTACTGCGCGGTGTCCAGCAGTTTGTGGAAGGCGTCGTCCTCGATCGCGGACAGTTCGACGGCCGCCGCGCGCTCCAGATACAGCTCGGTGGCGACGCGCTCCACCTTGGGCTCCAGGCGCCCGGTGGCGTACGTCGAGGCCGCCCTCAGCAGCGCGCCGAGCAGCATGACGGCGGCGACCGTGATCAGCGCCGGGACCGCGCCGCGCAGCCGGTCCGCGACGGGACCGCTCGTCATCAGCCGGCCCAGGACGCTGTTGACGGCCAGCAGGCTCACCGCCTGTGCGGCGCCCCTGGCCAGTTCGGCGGACATCACGATCCGGGCGGCGCGGCGGTCCGCGGTCCAGGCGAGCCGGAAACTGGACGCGAGCAGGGACGGCAGCCGCGTCACCATCGCGCGGAAGTTCAACTCCAGGAACGCTTCGGAGTGCTGCGACCAGCCCATGTCGTAACGCAAGGGGCCGCCGAAGAGCAGGTGTTCGGAGGCGGACGGCGCCGGTTCTTCGTCGTGGCGTTTCTTCTTGCGGGCATTCCCTGTGGCTTTCCCCACCAACGGCCTCCCCGGGAACGGATGAACGGTGCCTTCCCCAGGAACGCGGCGCTCCACTCGTGATGACGGCGGAGGACGGGTGGCTACCGGCGCACTTCGGACACGCCCGCCAGCCCCCCGGGGCCGGAGGATCACGCGCCGATCGTCGACCGGAGGGTCACGCGCTGTCCGCCGACCGGAGGGTCACGCGCTGATCGGACGTGACCAGACGGGTGTCGTACCGGTGACCCGGCACAGGGCCAGATAGAGGGGGATCGGCGGGGTGTAGGGCAGGGTGCCGGCCGGCTTGTGGATGAGTCCGGGGGCGTGCGGGGCGTCCGGTACGACCGCCCCGGCGGCGTAGTGGGCGGGCGCGGGCCAGTCCAGGACGACGTCGGACTCGGAGGGCACGAGCCACCACCAGTGCGCGCCGTCGGCGTACACACAGCCCACCCGGGGGAGCCGTGTCATCAGCAGGGGTCCGAAGCCGGCGGGCACCGCGACCGCGTCGCAGCCCAGCGGTACCGTCATGCCCTCGGGCACGGGGAGACGTCGTGGCGCCCCGGACGCCGTCCGCTCACGCTTCAGGCGGACCAGCGTGTCCAGGCTCAGGACCTGAGCCCCGGGTCGTGTCGCCGACGTACCCGTCACAGCCTCCCCCGGTCCCTGCTCCGCCTGCTCGGAGGGATCCCCATGGTCCGCGTACCCCAGGGTCGTTCCGCTCCCCAGGATCGTTCCGTCTCCTGGGATCGTTCCGTCCCCCAGGATGCTTCCGTCGCGGTGCCCCGGCCGTCGGTCGTCGGCTTCCTCGCGCCCCATCCGAGGTCGGATCGGGCCTCCGAAGCCCCCGTGGCACAGTCCGCCGGGGAGCGCGGGAGATCCGCCCACACCAGCAGCCCCGGCGCGGTGTCCTGGGCACCCCAGGACCGGCACACGGCCGCGACGAGCAGCAGCCCCCTGCCGTGCTCCTCGTCAGGGCGCTGCGGCGAGGGGTGCGGCTCACCGGGAGCGCATCCCTCGTCGCGTACGGCTATCCGCACCAGGTCGTCACCGTCGTGCAGCTCGCACACCACACGCGCGCTCGCGCTGTGCACGATGGCGTTGGTGACCAGCTCGGAGACGACGAGGACCGCCGTGTCGCAGGTGTCGTCGGAGAGGGCCCAGCCGGAGAGCCGGGCGCGCGTCAGGTGCCGGGCCTGAGCCACGGAACCCGGGTGTGCGGCCAGCTCGAAGCGGAACCGGCGCACGGCGGCGGCGCCAGGGCGCACCCCTGCGGCGGCACGCAGACCGGAGCGGTCCTCGGCGGCGTCTGTTCCTAAGGGCGCGGACGGAATCACGCTTGCCACTATCTCCCCGCCGTGAACACTTGGCAAGTGTCACTCTGAAAATTGCAGAGTGCCATGTGACTCCGAGAAGGGCCGTGGCACACTGCTGGCAACAGCACGCCGAGCGGCGCCAGTTGGGATCGTCGAAGGAGACGAAGAGGACCCCGGACGGCGCCGTCCGGTCTGTCAGGACGCAGTACCTGTTCAGAACCGTTCAGAGCGGCGTCTGTTCGGGACTCAGTGGAGGTGGGACGTGAGCGAACCGCGATCCGCGCCGACGGTCGGCCAGGTCGTCCTCGGCCGGCGCCTACTCGACTTGCGTGAACGCGCGGGTCTCAAGCGCGAGGAGGCGGCACGCGTCCTGCGTGTCGCGCCCGCCACGGTCCGCCGGATGGAGATGGCGGAGGTCGCCCTCAAAATCCCGTACCTCCAGCTCCTGTTGAAGTCGTACGGAGTGTCGGACGACGAGGCCGAGGCCTTCGTCCAACTGGCCGAGGAGGCCAACCGGCCCGGCTGGTGGCAGCGCTTCCACGACATCCTGCCGGGCTGGTTCTCGATGTACGTCAGCCTGGAGGGAGCGGCCACCCTCGTCCGTTCGTACGAACCCCACTTCGTGCCCGGAATCCTGCAGACCGAGGAGTACGCCCGTGGTGTCCTGAAGTCGGGCGCCATCGGCCAGACCAGACCCGAGGACATCGAGCGCCATGTGGCGCTGCGCATGCAACGCCAGAATCTGCTCACTCGTGAGGGCGCACCCAGGATCTGGGCCGTGATGGACGAGACGGCCCTGCGCCGCCCCGTCGGCGGTCCCGAGGTGATGCGCGCCCAGATCGACAAGCTGATCGAGGCCACGAAACTCTCCAACGTGACGCTCCAGGTCGTCCCGTTCTCCACGGGGCCGCACTCCGGCACGTACGGGCCTTTCGTGCTGTTTCGCTTTGCCATGCCGGAACTCCCAGACATGGTCTACAGCGAGTACCTGACCGGCGCCGTCTATCTGGACGAGCGTACCGAGGTGGCGACGCACCTCGAGGTCATGGACCGCATGGCGGCTCAGGCCGCTACGGCACATCGCACGAAGGAGATCCTCCGGGATTTCCGCAAGGAGCTGTGAATGGACAACATCAAACAGCGGATACGCCATGAGCGGATCTACAACGGGATGCCCGCCCGCGAACTGGGCAGCGAGGGCTGGCACAAGCCGTGGAGCGGAGGCAACGGCGGCAACTGCCTGGAGGCGATGAAACTCGCGGACGGGCGCATCGCCGTCCGCCAGTCGGCCGACCCGGACGGGCCCGCGCTGATCTACACACCCGGCGAGATGACCGCGTTCATCCAGGGCGCCAAGGAGGGGGTGGCGGACTTCCTCCTCTCCTGACCGACCTGAACCATCGTGACTCTTGAATGCCGTTGAACTGCCTGAACTGCCTGAATCACCTGTGCTACCTGAACGGTCCGAACTCCCTGAACTCCCTGAACTCCCTTAAAAATGGTGCTGATTTGATGACTCTCCGCGACAGAAGACCCTAGGACCACCACAGCACGACTCCCGCACACAGTGCGCGAACACCGGCCCCGACGCCCCGCCGACGCGGGGATTCGGGGCCTCCCGCCGTTCAAGGGCCCGGCGGCAGCGCCCCGCACAACGCCTCCAACGCCGCCCCGTACGCATGCTCCGAGGGCGTCGCGTAGCCCACCACCAGTCCGTCCGGCGCGGACATCGTCGCCTCCGGATGCCGGAACTCGGCGAGCCCGTCGAGCGCCACACCCTGCCAGATCGCGGCCTTGACGGCCGACCGCTCGGCCCCGGGCGGCAGCCGCAGCACCGCGTGCAGCCCGGCCGCGATCCCGGTCACCTCGACATGCGGCGCCCGCTCGGCGAGCGCCGCGACGAGCCGGTCACGCCGACCGCGGTACCGCTGCCGCATCCGGCGCACATGACGGTCGTACGACCCGGAGGCGAGGAAGTCCGCGAGCGTCAGCTGCTCCAGGACGCCGGCCCACGCCTCCCGTTCGCCCTTGACGGAGAGGACGGCGTCGACGTACCGCCCCGGAAGGACCATCCAGCCGAGCCGCAGCGCGGGCGACAGACTCTTGCTGACCGAACCGATGTGAACGACCCGCTCCGGGTCCAGTCCCTGCAAGGCGCCGACGGGCTTGCGGTCGTAGCGGAACTCGCCGTCGTAGTCGTCCTCCAGGATCACGCCCCCACGCGCGCGTGCCCAGTCGACGACGGCGGCCCGCCGCCGCGCGTGCAGCGGGCCACCGGTGGGGAACTGGTGCGCGGGCGTGAGCAGGACCGCCCGCTCCCGGCCCAACTCGCCCACCTGGGCGCCGTCCTCGTCCAGCGGCAGCGGCACGGTCCGCACGGACGCGGCGGCCAGCAGCTCACGGTGGAAACCGAGACCGTAGGACTCCACGGCCAGCGGCCCGCGCAGAACGCCCGGAAAGAGCAGCCGCAGGGCGTGCGCGAAGCCCGAGCAGATCACGATCCGTCCCGGCTCGGTGCGCACGCCACGTGCGCGTGCCAGGTACTCGGCGAGGGCCTCGCGCAGCTCGACACGGCCCGCGGGATCGCCCGGCCCGAAGGCCTCGTTGGGCGCCTGCTGGAGCGCCCGCCGGTACGAGGCGAGCCAGGCGGTCCGCGGGAACGACGACGCGTCCGGTGTGCCCTGCCGCAGATCGTGCCGGGGCCCACGCGCGCGTGGCGGCGCCTTCTTCGGTACGCGCTCGGGGACACCCGGCGGTTCGGCGCGCGCGGCGACCCGGGTGCCCGAGCCCTGCCGGGCGGTCAGCCAGCCCTCGGCGACGAGTTCGGCGTACGCGTCGGCGACCGTGTTGCGTGCCACGCCCAGGTCGGCGGCGAGTGAGCGGTAGGGCGGCAACCGGGTGCCCGGGGCGAGCCTGCCGCCGCGTACGGCCTCGCGCAGTGCCCGGATCAGCGCGGCCCGCCGCCCGCCCGGCCCGGACAGCTCCAGATGCAGGTCGGCGCCGATCCGCTCCGCAGAATTGACCCATGATTCCGCCATGGAAATGCACCCTACAGCCGGTCTTTGGAGCTCGTAGATTCATGGGCATGACGACGAACACGAACACGACGAGCACGGCGAACGCGACGACCACGGTGAACGCGACGAGCACCGTTCCCACCCGCCTCGACTTCGCGAAGTCCGCCCCGAAGGTGTTCCGCGCCCTCGTCGGCTTCGACGCGGCGGCCCGCGACGGACTCGACCCCGCCCTCGTCGAACTGATCCAGATCCGCGCCTCCCACCTCAACCACTGCGCGTACTGCCTCCACATGCACACCAACGACGCCCGCAAGGCCGGCGAGAGCGAGGACCGGCTGCACATGGTCGCGGTGTGGCGCGAGGCCCGGCACTTCTTCACCGAGAAGGAGCGCGCGGCCCTGGCCCTCACGGAGGCGGTCACACGCGTCGCCGACGGAGGCGTGCCCGACGACGTCTACGCGGAGGCCTCCGCCCACTTCGACGACGAGGAACTGGCTCACGTCCTGGCGCTCATCCTCACGATCAACACATGGAACCGGGTCGCGCTGTCCACGGCGAAGGTGGCGGGCACGGACGGGCGCCGCTGACCCGCCCGGCTCCGCCGGCCCGTGCCCCCGCACCGGCCGGCGGAGCCCTACGCGGTCATCGGGCGGTCGTACGGTCCGATCGGCGTCGGCAACTGCGACGTCCCGGCCAGGGCGCGGTCCACCGAGGCCGCCACCGCCCGCCCCTCGGCGATGGCCCACACGATGAGGGACTGCCCGCGCGCCGCGTCCCCGGCGACGTACACCTTGGGCACGTTGGTCGAGAAGTCGATGCCACGGGTGATCGTGCCGCGGGCGTCGAGGGCCAGGCCGAGCTGGTCGATCAGCCCGTCGCGGCGGTCGGGCCCCGAGAAGCCGAGCGCGAGCAGTACGAGGTCGGCGGGGAGCGTCCGCCCGGAACCGGGGACGGGGCGGCGCCGCTCGTCGACCTCGACCAGGTGCAGAGAGCGCACATGCCCCTGCGCGTCCCCGGTGAAGCGGAGCGTGGACGCCGCGAAGAGCCGCGCGTCCGCGTCCGCCGCGGGCGCCGTCTCCAGGTCACGGGCCTCCTCGTGCGCGGCCGAGAGCCGGTAGATCTTGGGGTAGGTCGGCCACGGCTCGACGTCCTCGTCGCGCTCGGCCTCCGGCTGCGCATAGATGTCGAGCTGGGTCACGGACGCGGCGCCCTCGCGCACGGCGGTCCCCAGACAGTCGGCGCCCGTGTCACCACCGCCGACGATGACCACATGCTTCCCGGCCGCGGACAGGGGCGAGACCTCCAGATCCCCCTCGCACACCCGGTCGGCCAGCGGCAGATACTCCATCGCCTGATGAATCCCGGCCAACTCCCGCCCCGGAACGTCCAGTTCCCGCCAGGCCGTGGCGCCCACCGCGAGCACCACCGCGTCGTAGCGCGCCCGCAGCTCGGCCGCCCCGAGGTCCCGGCCGACCGCCGTGGACGTCCGGAACTTCGTGCCCTCCGCCCGCATCTGCTCCAGCCGCCGGTCCAGATGCCGCTTCTCCATCTTGAACGCGGGGATCCCGTACCGCAGCAGCCCACCGATCCGGTCGGCCCGCTCGTACACGGCCACGGTGTGCCCGGCCCGGGTCAGCTGCTGCGCCGCGGCGAGCCCCGCGGGCCCCGACCCGATCACCGCGACCGTCCGGCCGGAGAGCCGGTCCGGTGGGCGTGGTGGCGTGAATCCGTCCTCCCAGGCGCGGTCGGCGATGGCGACCTCGACGTTCTTGATGGTCACCGCGGGCTGGTTGATCGCGAGGACACAGCCCGCCTCGCAGGGCGCGGGGCACAACCGGCCGGTGAACTCGGGGAAGTTGTTCGTCGCGTGCAGCCGGTCGCTCGCCGCCCGCCAGTCCTCGCGTGAGACGAGGTCGTTCCACTCGGGAATCAGATTGCCCAACGGGCAGGCGTCGTGACAGAACGGGATGCCGCAGTCCATACAGCGGTCGGCCTGCCTGCTGATGATCGGCAACAGCGCACCGGGGACGTACACCTCGTTCCAGTCCCGCACCCGTTCCTCGACGGGCCGACGGGGATACTCCTCACGCGGAGTGGTCATGAATCCCTTGGGATCGGCCATGGCCGTCTCCCTCACCTACGCGTACCGGTACGGGACCGCGCGACCATCGAGCCTCTTCGGCCCACGGCCTTCGGCGGCACTCCTTTCCCGCCACGATACGTCGCCTCCTGGGGCCCTGCCGCTCAGCTGAGGGCCTCGAACGCGGGTGACGGCCGGCCTCGGGCGCCTCAGGTGAGGGCCAGCGTGTACGAGAGCGCCGCGGCGGCCGACGCGACCGCGCGGATGTGGTTCCACCTCGTCCACTCGCGCACGTACGAACGCCAGTACACGGCGGCCTCCGGCGTGCCCGGGTCCATCTTCAGCAGCGCGTCGTTGCGCGGGACGTTCGCGACGACCGTCACCCCGAACGTCCCGAACAGATACAGCGCGCTGCCCAGCAACAGCTCCACCGTCCCCTCGTCGGGCAGCAGCACGAAGGTGACCACGGCGAGCACGGCACACAGCCCCGCCGACCCGACGAACACGAGCATGAACGGCGGGCGCACCGCGGCCACGTTGATCGCGTTCATCGCCGCCACGCCCTGCGCGGGCGGCAACTCGGCGAGCCCTCGCATCACGAACGTCGAGAACCCGCAGAACACCCCGGCCACCAGCCCGCAGCCGAGCACCCCCAGGACGGTCAGCACGAAATACGGTCCATCGATCATGACAACTCCCCGTCGCTCCCCGAAGCCAAAGATCCTGCACGGCGCCCACCGTCACCACAAGTGAAATCGCGTACTGCCGCAGTGACCATGGCCGAAGGGCGCGGGGGCATGCGCGCGCGTCCGGAACCGGGTGGTGCGGGGGAGCGGTCGCACCGCTCCACGGCGGGGTCACGCGCCCGCCGTGAGCTCGTCGCGCCACCCCTGGAGCCGCGCCTCGACGGCGGCCGCGATCCGCCGACGCGCCTCGTGCCGCGGCACACCACTCATCAGCAACTGGTCGTACGGAGTGTCCGTGTGCCGTACGGCGGCACGGACCGCCGCCGTCACCGCCGCCTCGGACAGCGCACGGCCCGCGGCGCTGCGCCCCACCCGCCCGCTCCCGCGCACCGAGGCGTGCGCGGCGACCGCGTGCGCCCGGTCGGCGGGACACCCGGGAAACAGCCGGCGTATCTCCCGCGCGAACACCTCCGTGAACCGCAGATCCTCCGCCTCCCGCCGCCGCGCGTCCCGTGCGCGGCGCCGCCGTCGCGCCTCCGCGTCCGCCAGACACCGCTCCTCGGCTCTGGCGAGCGCCGCCTCCTCGACGAGGACGCCCTGCCGCTCGTAGCGGCTCCGCCGTCGGTTGAAGCGCACCACCACCGCAGACAGCGCGCCGCCCTCCCGCGACCGGCGCGTCAGCGCGGTGTCGCCCCGCGGCAGGAACACCAGGTGCCCCAGGTCCGCGCAGTCCAGACACCGCGGCTCCCCCTCCTCCAGCACCAGCAGTGCCAGCGGCCCGCTCCGGCACTCGGCACAGCGCCGCTTCTTGAGCGGCTGGATGACGAGAAGTCCGCTACGAGGCGGGGGAGTTGCGATCGGTGCCATGAGTGGTTCATTCCCCCGCCCGGGGCGGCCTGCTACGCGATGCCGCCCCCTTCTCGATGCCGCCGCCTCCTCGATCCCCCGCCCCCCCGTCCCCGCCCCCCGTGCCGCGCGCGTCTTGCGCACCGCCTCGCCGCCCGCCACGCCCACGGGAACGATTCGTGGTCGCGGCATCATGGGCCTGTGCGACTCGAAGCGATCACCTGGGAACGGCTCGGCGACCTCCTCGCCGAGCGCCTGCTCGACCTGAAGCCGGACGACGGCAGTCCGTGGCCGCGGATCGCCTTCGACGGAGCCCCCGCCGCCCGGCCCGGCGACCTCGCGCGCCGCGTCGGTGAGGCACTGCGCATACGCGGCCGGTCCTCGCTCGTCGTCGGCACGGAGGGCTTCCTGCGCCCCGCGTCGCTCCGGTTCGAATACGGTCACAAGGACGCCGAGGCGTACTACAACGGCTGGGCCGACACCGGCGCCCTGTGGCGCGAGGTCTTCGGTCCGCTCGACCCGGGCGGTGACGGCCGCGTCCTGCCCGACCTCTGGGACCCGGTCACCGACCGCGCCACCCGCAACCCCTATGTCCAGCTCCCGCCCGGCGGGCTGCTGCTGCTCCACGGCCCCTTCCTGCTACGGCACTGGTTCCCGTTCGACCTGAGCGTCCACGTCCTCCTCTCCCCGGGCGCCTTTCGCCGCCGAACTCCGGAACCCGAACACTGGACCCTGCCCGCCTTCGAGCGCTACGAGACCGAAGTCGACCCGGGCGCCACGGCCGACGTCCTGGTCCGCGCCGACGATCCACGCCACCCGGCGTGGAACGGCTGAGCGCCGGCCACGCAAGCACATTCGGGACTTCCGGGTGCGCGTCCCTGGGGACACGGCAAGAATGAAGGGCGCCGGGACTAGCGGTGTGTTCCGCGCCGCGCCGGCCGTCCGGCACCGGGAGGTACTTCATGACCACCGCCGGAGACATCATGCACCGTGGCGCCCAGTGGATCCCCGCCCACGAGACCCTGGACCGCGCCGCCCAGCTGATGCGCGAGCTCAACGTGGGCGCGCTGCCCATCAGCGACGAGAACGAACGGCTCTGCGGCATCCTCACCGACCGCGACATCGTCGTCGGCTGTGTCGCCATGGGCCACGACCCTGCCCGGGTCACCGCGGGCGAGATGGCCCAGGGCACCCCGCGCTGGATCGAGTCGGGTGCCGACGTCGGCGAGGTGCTCCAGGAGATGAAGGGGCACCAGATCCGCCGGCTTCCCGTGATCGAGAACAAGCGCCTCGTCGGCATGATCAGCGAGGCCGACCTGGCCCAACACCTGACGGACGAACAGCTCGCCGCGTGGGTCGAGAGCGTCTACGCGAGGAGCGCGCTGCGCTGACCGCGCGGACTCTCCCGACCGGCAGGACCATGAGCACGCACTCCCGCCCGGCCGGCCGTGCCGGGCGAGGGGCGGCTCACCGCTCTCACAGCCAGCCGTTGCGCCGGAACCCCCGGTACAGGACGAGGCAGGCGAGGGTGATCACGCCGATGACTATGGGGTAGCCGAACCGCCAGTGCAGTTCCGGCATGTGGTCGAAGTTCATGCCATAGACCCCACAGACCATCGTCGGCACGGCGATGACCGCCGCCCATGCCGTGATCTTCCGCATGTCCTCGTTCTGCGCCACCGTCACCTGCGCGAGGTGTGCCTGCAGGATCGAGTTGAGCAGTTCGTCGAACGCGGCGACCTGCTCGGTGACCCGCAGCAGATGGTCGGAGACGTCCCGGAAGTACGCCTGTATCTCCGGGGCGACCACCCGTATCGGCCGGGTGGCGAGCTCCTGGAGGGGGCGGGCGAGCGGCATCACCGCCCGCTTCAGTTCGAGGAGTTCGCGCTTGAGCTGGTAGATGCGGCCCGCGTCCGCCCGCGCGCCGTTCTCGGCGAACACGTCGGCCTCGACATGGTCGATGTCCTCCTGGACCGAGTCCGTGACATGCACGTAGTCGTCGACCACATGGTCCGCGATCGCGTGCAGCACCGCGGCCGGGCCCTTGGCGAGCTGACGGGTGTCGGCCTCCAACTCCTCGCGCAGCGGCCCCAGCGACCCGTGCCGTCCGTGTCGCACGGTGATGACGAAGTCGGACCCGACGAAGACCATGATCTCGCCGGTGTTCACCACCTCGCTGGTCGCCGTCAACTCCTTGTGCTCGACGTAGCAGACCGTTTTGAACACCGCGAACAGTGTGTCGCCGTACCGCTCCAGCTTCGGGCGCTGATGGGCCTCCACCGCGTCCTCGACGGCCAGCGGGTGCAGGTCGAAGAGGTCGGCGATGCCGGCGAACTCCTGGTCCGTCGGCTCGTGCAGCCCGAGCCAGACGAAGCCCTCGTCGCTCTTGCGGATCCGCTCCACGGTCTCGACGAGATCGCGGCCGGCCGGGACCCTGGCGCCGTCCTGGTACGCCACGCAGTTCACCACCGCCGTGCCCAGCGGGGACCGCGCGGGGTGACTCAGGTCGACACGGGTACGCCGCCGGGCCAGCCGCGCCACCTTCCGCAGGCCGCCGACCTTGCCGAGGCTCGTGACCTTCCGCAGATTCCCTGCCATGGACATCCGGATCTCCTTGCGTGGATCTCCCCGCGCCGCGCTTTGCGCCCTGGCGTGCAAGTCTGCCAGTCC
This sequence comes from Streptomyces sp. NBC_01450, assembly GCF_036227505.1. Lineage (NCBI taxonomy): Bacteria > Bacillati > Actinomycetota > Actinomycetes > Kitasatosporales > Streptomycetaceae > Streptomyces > Streptomyces sp. NBC_01450. The sequence continues at coordinate 8,251,160 of NZ_CP109480.1, forward strand.
TTCGCGGCCGTCGGGAAAGCCTGTGGGAACGGAACGTTCCACTTCGTTTCAGGGGTGCCGGGCGGCATCGGACCGGATCGGGCAGGGTTCCTGTCCGAGTGTCAGAGGCGGGCGGCGCCCGCGGTGACGCACGGGTGGGGAGAACGGGAGCGTCGGCGATTCCGGACAAGCGGGTCAACTGGGATGATCGCTGTATGACGCAAACCGACGGCTATCTCCTCGACAACCGGCAGACCGAGGCGGGAAAGCGCTTCGACGCCTTCGCCACTCTCTTCGACCCCACGACCTTCCGGCACATCGAGCGCTTCGGCATCGGGTCCGGCTGGCGCTGCTGGGAGGTCGGGGCGGGCGGCACATCCGTGGTGTCCTGGCTCGCCAAGAAGGTCGGCCCGACCGGGCGGGTCGTGGCGACCGACATCGACACGTCGTGGGCGGCCTCGGCGGCCCGCCCACCGGTCGAGATCCAGGTGCACGACGTGGCCGCCGAGGAGCCGCCGGGGGAGGGCTTCGACCTCGTGCACGCACGGCTCGTGCTGGTCCATGTGCCGGACCGGGAGCGGGCGTTGCGGTCGATGATCAAGGCGCTGCGGCCCGGCGGGCGGCTGCTCCTCGAGGACGCCGACCCCGCGCTGCAGCCCCTGCTCTGCCCCGACGAGCACGGCCCCGACCAACAGCTCGCGAACCGGCTCAGGCACGGCTTCCGCAAGCTGCTCTCCGAGCGCGGCGCCGACCTCTCCTACGGCCGCAAACTCCCGCGCCTGCTGCGGGAGGCGGGACTGCGCGAGGTTGAGGCCGACGCGTACTTCCCCGTCACCTCGACGGCCTGCGCCGACCTCGAGGCGGCGACGATCCGTCAGATCCGCGACCAGCTCGTCACCGCGGGACTCGCCACCAACGAGGACGTCGACCGCCATCTGGTGAACGTGGCCTCCGGCTCGATGGATCTGGCGACCGCGCCGATGATCTCGGCCTGGGGACGCAAGTAGCGCCGCTACCGGGCCCTCGCCCCCGCGGGCCTGCCCCCGACCCGTTCCACCGCCCTCGCCCCCGCCCGGCACCCTTCCGCCGCCGCTGCCTCGGGCTCGGCGCCCGCGAGAAGAGCGGCGAGGAACGCTCCGGTGAAGGCGTCACCGGCGCCCGTGGTGTCGCGGGGGTTCGCGGGCACCGCCGGGACGTGGGCCCGTACGGCGCCCGAGCGGGCCACCAGGGCCCCGTCGGGGCCCTGCTTCGCGACGACCAGGGGGACGTGGCGGCTCAACTTGGCCGCCGCGTCCGCCGGATCGGGCAGGCCCGTCAGCAGGACCGCCTCGTCGCGACTGGGCAGCAGCAGGTCGACGCCCTCGGCGAGCGCGAGGAAGCGGTCCACGCCGAGTTCCGTGAGGAACCCCGCCGACGCGGGGTCCAGGCTGACGGGTACCCCACGCGCGCGTGCCGACTCCAGAGCCACCGACACCAGCGCCCGGCTCGGATCGGAGAAGAACAGATAGCCCGACAGATGCAGCCGCGCGACACCGTCGAGCAGCGCGGGCGACCAGTCGTCGGGGCCGAGCCGCAGGGAGGCCCCGCTGTCGGTGAGGAACGTCCGCTCGGCCGAGGCGCCCTGGTCCACCAGACAGATCACCGTCCCCGTCGGCGCCTGCGGATCGACGACAAGGAGGGGGCGTACGCCGCAGGCCTCCAGCTCGCGCTCGTGCCAAGCGACGTCGTCCGCTCCCACCCGGCCCAGCAGCCGCACCTCCGCGCATCCCCAATGCGCGGCCCAGCACGCGACGTTGGCGCCGGCCCCGCCCGGCAGGGTCCGGATCGCGGCAGCCGTGTCGGTGCCCGCCGCGAGCGGCCCGCGATGCCGGGCGACGATGTCCGTGACCACGTCACCGACGACGAGCAGCGCTCCCGCCGCGGGGCCCGAGCCTCGCCCGGCGCCGTCCCGGTCCGGACCATCGTCGCGGTCCGCCCGGCTCGGGCCCCGGCCCGGACCACCCTCGCGATCCGTCCCGTTCACGCCCCGGCCCAGGCCGCCGCGATCCGTCCCGCGAGTCGAACGTTGCCGCGTACCGCCGCCAGATTGGCGCTCAGCGACGCGCCGTCGGTGTGCCGCACCAGATAGTCCAGCAGGAACGGCGTCACGGCCTGCCCGCTCACGCCCTCCGCCTCGCACGCCCGCAACGCCTCGGCGAGCACGCGCGCGTGGAGCGCGGGATCGAGCTGCTCCTCTTCGGGGACCGGGTTCGCCACGATGAGCGCCGATTCCGGGCCCTCCAGTGCGTCCTGCGCGCGCATGACGTCCGCCACCTGCCCGGGGGAGTCCAGCGTCCAGTCCACGGGATGTCCCGAGTCGGACAGATAGAAGCCGGGAAAGTGACCGGTGCCGTACCCGGCCACCGCGACGCCCAGCGTCTCCAGGCGCTGCAACGTCGCCGGCACGTCCAGGATCGACTTGACGCCCGCACACACCACCGTGATCCGGGTGCGCGCCAGCAGGCCCAGGTCCGCCGACTCGTCCTGCGTCACCGTCCACTCGCGGTGCACCCCGCCCAGGCCGCCCGTCGCGAACACGCGGACGCCCGCGAGGGCGGCCAGCAGCGCCGTCGCGGACACGGTCGTCGCACCGCTCGCGCCCGCCGCCACCGCGAGCGGCAGATCGCGGTGCCCCAGCTTGCGGATCCCGTCCTCGTTGGCGACCCGCTCGAGCTGCTCCTTGTCCAGCCCGACATGCGGCCGTCCGTCCAGCACGGCGATCGTCGCCGGTACGGCACCCTCCTGCCGTACGACGTCCTCCAGCTCCAGCGCGACCTGCAGATTGCGTGGGCGGGGCAGCCCGTGCGCGATGATCGTCGACTCCAGGGCCACCACCGGCCGGCGCGCGCCGAGCGCCTCCCGCACCTCTTCGGACACCACGATCACGCGCCTGCCTCCTGTCTGTCGCCTCTCCTCATCTCTGGCGGGCGGCGCGCCCGGTCAAACCCTTGCGACCTGCGGCGTACGGCACCAGCCTGGGGGCATGACGGACAACTCGGCACGTCTTGACCATGTCGTTCTCTGGGTGCGCGATCCGGTCGCCTCGGCCGACTTCTACGCGAAGACGGTCGGTCTCGAACCAGTGAGGGTCGGCGAATACGCGCAGGGGAAAGCGCCGTTCCCCTCCGTGCGCCTCAATGAAGAGACCATTTTCGATCTCATGGCCCTCCCCATGACGGCTTACATGAACATGATCCCGGGAGCCGCGGACAGCGCGGGGCACCCGGTCAACCACGTGTGCCTGTCCCTCCAGGAAGCCGATTTCGACGCGCTGCACACACGTCTGGAGGAACGGTCCGTCCCCCTCTCGGGCTTCTCGTACGACTCGTTCGGCGCCCGTGGCATGGCCAAGCGCAGCTTCTACTTCCAGGACCCGGACGGAAACGTCTTCGAGGCACGCCACTACGAGTAGACCGCGCGCGGGAGAAATCGAACGCGAATGCCTTTAAGGTGACCGCTCATGACCCCGAACACGCAGGCCACCCCGTCCTTCGCCGTGCACATCCCCGATGCCGAGCTGGAACCCGAGCCCCTGGACCCGGCCCAGATCGTCTCCGGCGACCCGGTGGTGACCGGCAAGGTGCTGTGGGAGTCGGCCGACGGCAAGCAACTGCGCGGCATCTGGCAGATCACGCCCGGCGTGGTGACGGACACCGAGGCCGACGAACTCTTCGTCGTCGTCAGTGGCCGCGCCACGATCGAGGTCGAGGGCGGTGACGTGATCGAGGTGGGCCCGGGCGACGCGGCCGTGCTGCGCGAGGGCGACCGTACGACGTGGACCGTGCACGAGACGCTCCGCAAGGCCTACCACATCAGTCTCTGAAGCCCCTATCAGCCTCTGAAGCCCCTCGGCTCTCAGCGGCGGCGTCGGCTCCGTGTGAACAGCGCGAGCCCGCCCAGCGGCACCAGCAGGCACGCGGCGAGCAGGTTGAGCCATCCGTAGCTCGCCTGCGCGACGACGAGACCGGCGCTCGCCCCACCGACACCGGCCGCCGTGTTCATGGTCAGGTCGGACACCCCCTGGGCGGCGGCCCGCGCGGCCTGGGGCACCGAGTCCGTCAGAAGCGCCGAGCCGGACACGAGCCCGGACGACCAGCCGAGGCCCAGCACGAAGAGCCCCGCCGCGATCTGCCCGTGGCTGCCGCCCGCCGTGCCCGCCAGGAGCGCCGCGCAGGCCAGCAGGCCCACGGCGAGGGCGATCCCGGAGAGCCGCCCGAACCGGTCCGAGAGACGCCCCATGAGGGGCGAGAACGCGTACATGCCCGCGATGTGGCCACTGATCACCAGTCCGATCAGATCGATACTCGCCCCGTGGTGTCCGAGGTCGACGGGGGTCATCGACATGATCGAGACCATCGCGGTGTGCGAGACGGCCACCGTCACGAGCGCCAGCCGGGCCCGCGGCGAGGCGGCGACGGCGGCGAAACCGGCCCGGATGGAACGCGCCTGGGCCGACTGTTCCTCGACGGGCGCCAGTGCCCGGGCGGTCAGCAGGGGATCAGGACGCAGCAGTACGGCCACCAGCAGCGCGGACAGGAGAAAGACCCCGGCCGCCCACAGGAACGGCCCCGCGGCCGCGGGTATCCCGAGCCCGGAGACGCTGCGTCCGGCGGGCGCGGCGATGTTGGGTCCCAGCACCGCTCCGATCGTGGTCGCCCACACCACGTTCGAGATGGCCCGGGCACGCCGCTGCGGCTCGGCCAGATCGGCGGCCGCGAACCGCGCCTGGAGGTTCGCCGACGAGGCCGCACCGAAGCCCGCCATGCCCAGCAGCAACAGCGGAAAGCTCCCCACGCACGCGGCGACCACGACGACGCCCGCTCCCGACGCGCCGATGAGGTACGCCAGCACCAGGCCCGGTCGGCGTCCTCGCGCGGTCATCAGCGCGGCCAGCGGCACGGAGAGCACCGCCGTTCCGCTGACCGTGGCGGTGGGTGCGAGCCCGGAGAGCGACTCGGTGCCGCTGACCTGCTTGGCCAGCACTGTGGCGAGCGCGATGCCGGTGGCGACACCGAGCCCGCCGAGGATCTGACCGGCGATGAGCACGGCGGTGATACGGCGCCGCAGCGCCGGTATCTGCTCGGCGTCCACGGGCACGGCGAGCCGCCGCTCGACGGAGGTCACGGCGAACACTCGTACGCGCTGGAATCGGCTCGGGTCACCGGCGCAGTTTCCAGCCCGCGCCCCCACCTGGACAAGGGATCAGGGACCCTCGATCGCCCCCGCCCGTCAGAACAACGGCTCCGGGAGCACCCCTTCCAACGCCAGCAGCTTCCGCTTGGTCTCCAGGCCGCCCCCGAACCCCCCGATGCCGCCGTCGCTCTCCACCACCCGGTGGCACGGCACGACGACCGGCAGCGGGTTCGAGCCCATGGCCACGCCCACGGCCTGCGCCGCTCCCGGCTGGCCGACCCGCCGGGCCAGGTCGCCGTAGCCCGCGACCGCCCCGTACGGAACTCCCGCGGCCAGCTCGCGCAGCACCTGACGGTTGAACCCGGAGATCAGCGACCAGTCCAGCGGCAGCTCGAAGTCCCGCCGCTCGCCCGCGAAGTACGCCGCGACCTGACGCATCGACTCGGCCAGGAGCGGGGAGTCGGGCGCCTCGACCGGCTCGGTGCCCAGCCGCGCGGCGAGCCGCTCGAGTGCCTTGTCACGCACCGCCTCCGTGGCGTGGAAGACCACGTTCACCAGGCCGTCCGGTGTCGCCGCCAGCAGCAGCGGACCGATGTCCGTGCCGACGACGGCCCACACGACCCGCCGCTCGTCCTGCCCATCGCTGTTCATGCGACCCACCGTACGATCCGCCACTGACAACGCCCGCGGCACGGGCGCCGCCCGGCGTCCGCACCACGGGCGCGAGGCCCGCCAAGGCCCGTTCAGCTCTGTTGCAGAGCGATCCGCATCACATCGGGCTTGTTCGTGATCACGCCGTCCACGCCGTAGCCCGCCAGGCGCCGTGCGGTGTCGGCGTCGTCGATGGTCCAGGCGAAGACCTCCATCGGCCTGCGGTGCGGTCCCACGAACGTGTGGACCGCGGAGACGTAGCCGGACGACAGGGAGGTGTGGTCCGGGTTGATCAGGTCGGCGAACCGCGCGTACTCGTGCAGGCGCGCGACCGAGGGCTTGCCCAGGAAGGCCGTGGTGATTCCGGGACGCAGCTCGTGGACCGTCCGCACGCTCCGCTCGCTGAAGCTCTGGACGACCAGCCGGTGCCTGAGATGGTCCGGATCGAGCCAGCCTTCGTTGCTCAGGACCTTGAGGGTCTGCCGCTCGATACCCGGATAGAGCTCGGGGTTCTTGATCTCCAGCACGAGCTTCTGGTGATTGTGCGAGACGCGGTTCATGTACTGCTTCAGCGTCGGCACACGTGTGCCCGCGTACCGGGGACCGAACCAGCTCCCCGCGTCCAGGCGCGCGATCTCCGCGGCGGTGAAGTCCTTGACCTTCCATGGCGCGCGGTGGGGGTAGACCCTCTCGACGTCGGTCGTACGCGCCAGGCTCGCGTCGTGGAGCACGACGAGCTCGCCGTCCTTGGTGCGCTGGACGTCGTTCTCGACCCAGCTGAATCCCATCGCGGCGGCCTTGTCGATGGAGGCGAGGGTGTTCTCGGGCGCGTAGGCGGACGCACCGCGGTGCGAGACGACCACCGGAGTCCTGCGCAGGGAGCCGGCCTGTGCGTGGGAGGTGGGCAGTATCAGGACGGTTCCCCCGAGAAACGCGGCGGTCGTGGCGGCGGCAACGCGCGCGTGCATACGTACTCCTCAGGTCGAGCGATCACAGACAGCTCAAGAGTGACAGCAGAGAGTCAACGACGGAGGGGTGCGGATGGACGCGGATCGAATGGGGCTGACCAAGTCCGCTCACTGACATCACACAGGTGCGGCGAGGTCGTGATTCTTTGCCGGAAAATCGTTCGACCATTCAGGTGAGGGTCATACTCTCTGCCTCGACCCTGGCCGTTGTCGCGGCATCAAGGGTGGGGGCATTTCCGGGAATTTCGCGTGTAAAAGGGCGGGAAGGACAGCCGCGCATGCAGGGCACGGTCGACGGCTTCAGTTACGGACTCGTCACACCGCTGGTGGCGTACTTCATGGCCTGCCTGGGCGGAGCGCTCGGCCTGCGCTGCACCACCAGATCGATGCTCGTCGCCCACTCCTGGCGGGCGGGCTGGCTGGCGCTCGGCTCGGTGGCGATCGCCTCGGGCATATGGACCATGCATTTCATCGCCATGATGGGGTTCTCGGTGAGCGAGACCCCGGTCCACTACGACAAGCCGACGACGTTCGCGAGCCTCGGCGTGGCCGTCGTGATGGTCGGCATCGGGATCTTCATCGTGGGTTACCGGGGCGCCACCGGAACGGCGCTGTTCACCGGGGGCACCATCACCGGTCTGGGAATCGCCTCGATGCACTATCTCGGTATGGCCGGCATGCGCCTGAACGGGAACCTCGAGTACAACACCCTCACCGTGTCCGCCTCGGTGGTCATAGCCGTCGTCGCCGCCACCACCGCTCTGTGGGCGGCGGGGCAGGTCCGGGGATTCCTCTGGAGCGTGGGCGCCAGTCTCGTCATGGGGCTCGCCGTCACCGGTATGCACTACACGGGCATGGCGGCCCTCAGCGTCCATCTCCACGGCGCGTCCAGCAGCCCCGGCGGCGACTCGGCCGCCACGCTGCTCGCGCCCATGATGATCGGCCCGCTGGCCTTCCTCTGCCTGGCGGGGGTCGTCGTGATGTTCGACCCGCTGATGGTCATGGGCAAACCCGACTGGACGCCCACGCAGCAGCGGCCCGGCGTCCCGGCCCACTCCACGGCCCCGTACGGCGGCCGCCGCCCCCTGCCGCGCACCGGCCGGGACCGCGGCCACCGCAGCTCCCGCACCCCCCAGAACTGGTGATCAGGGTCGGTTGTCAGTGCGGGGTCGTACGGTGGAACCCATGCGGCCCGTATCAAAGATCGAACGTTCGGTGGCGCCCTTCGAGGTCGTCAGCCCCTACCAGCCGAGCGGTGACCAGCCGGCGGCCATCGCCGACCTGGAAAAGCGCATCCGCGCGGGTGAGAAGGACGTCGTCCTGCTGGGCGCGACCGGCACCGGCAAGTCCGCCACCACCGCGTGGATGATCGAGAAGCTCCAGCGCCCCACGCTCGTGATGGCACCGAACAAGACACTGGCCGCCCAGCTGGCCAACGAGTTCCGCGAGCTGCTGCCGAACAACGCGGTCGAGTACTTCGTCTCGTACTACGACTACTACCAGCCCGAGGCCTACGTCCCGCAGTCGGACACCTACATCGAGAAGGACTCCTCGATCAACGAGGAGGTCGAGCGCCTGCGCCACTCCGCGACCAACTCGCTGCTCACCCGCCGCGACGTCGTGGTGGTCGCCTCGGTCTCCTGCATCTACGGCCTCGGCACGCCGCAGGAGTACGTCGACCGGATGGTCAGCCTCAAGGTCGGCGACGAGATCGACCGCGACGACCTGCTGCGCCGCTTCGTCGACATCCAGTACACGCGCAACGACGTGGCGTTCGCCCGCGGCACCTTCCGCGTCCGCGGCGACACCATCGAGATCTTCCCGGTCTACGAGGAGCTCGCCGTCCGCATCGAGATGTTCGGCGACGAGATCGAGGCACTGTCCACGCTGCACCCGCTCACCGGCGAGGTCATCAGCGACGACAACCAGGTCTACGTCTTCCCGGCGTCCCACTACATCGCGGGTCCCGAGCGCCTGGAGCGCGCCGCCAACGACATCGAGAAGGAGCTGGGGGAGCGCCTCGCCGAACTGGAGAAGCAGAGCAAGCTCCTGGAGGCCCAGCGCCTGCGCATGCGCACCACCTACGACCTCGAGATGCTCCGCCAGATCGGCTCCTGCTCCGGCGTCGAGAACTACTCGATGCACTTCGACGGCCGCGAACCCGGCTCCCCGCCGAACACGCTGATCGACTACTTCCCGGACGACTTCCTGCTCGTCATCGACGAGTCGCACGTCACGGTCCCGCAGATCGGTGCCATGTACGAGGGCGACGCCTCCCGCAAGCGCACCCTCGTCGACCACGGATTCCGACTGCCCTCCGCCCTGGACAACCGCCCCCTGAAGTGGGAGGAGTTCCAGGAGCGCATCGGCCAGACCGTCTATCTGTCGGCGACTCCGGGCAAGTACGAGCTCTCCCGTGGGGACGGCTTCGTCGAGCAGATCATCCGCCCCACCGGCCTGATCGACCCCGAGGTCGTCGTCAAGCCCACCGAGGGCCAGATCGACGACCTGGTGCACGAGATCCGCAAGCGCACCGAGAAGGACGAGCGCGTCCTGGTCACCACGCTCACCAAGAAGATGGCCGAGGACCTCACCGACTACTTCCTGGAACTCGGCATCCAGGTGCGCTATCTGCACAGCGACGTCGACACCCTGCGCCGCGTCGAGCTGCTGCGCGAGCTGCGCGCCGGCGAGTTCGACGTCCTGGTCGGCATCAACCTGCTGCGTGAGGGCCTCGACCTGCCGGAGGTCTCCCTGGTGTCGATCCTCGACGCCGACAAGGAGGGCTTCCTGCGCTCGGGCACCTCGCTGATCCAGACCATCGGCCGCGCGGCGCGCAATGTCTCCGGCCAGGTCCACATGTACGCCGACCGAATTACCCCGGCGATGGAGAAGGCCATCGAGGAGACCAACCGCCGCCGGGAGAAGCAGGTCGCGTACAACGAGGAGAGGGGCATCGACCCGCAGCCCCTCCGCAAGAAGATCAACGACATCGTGGCGCAGATCGCCCGCGAGGACGTCGACACGGAGCAGCTGCTCGGCTCCGGATACCGCAAGGGCAAGGACGGCAAGGGAGCCAAGGCCCCCGTGCCCTCGCTCGGCGGCAAGGCGGCCAGGTCCGCCAAGGGCAAGGCCAAGGAGACGGTGCCGACCGACCGCCCCGCGGCCGAACTCACCGAGCAGATCGAGGAGATGACGGAGCGGATGCGGGCGGCCGCGGCCGACCTCCAGTTCGAGATCGCGGCGCGGCTGCGTGACGAGGTCTCGGAGATGAAGAAGGAGCTGCGCCAGATGAAGGAGGCGGGCCTGGCCTGAGGCCCCCATGGACCATGCCGGACCTCGGCGGATACGCACTGTGTTGCAACACCGACACAAAGCGCGCCCTAGGGTTCGGCACGGTCGGCGGCGCTGCGTAGGGTTCTGGACATCCGCGGATTCCGCGGCAACAGGGGACAGCTCGAGAGGGGAACAGCGCGTGACGGTCAACATGACCAAGGGTCAGGCCATCAGTCTGCAGAAGAAGGACGGGGGCACCCTGACCGCGGTGCGCATGGGGCTCGGCTGGCAGGCGGCTCCCCGGCGCGGGCTGTTCGGCTCGCGCACCCGGGAGATCGACCTCGACGCGTCCGCCGTGCTGTTCGCGGACAAGCAGCCCGTCGACGTGGTGTTCTTCCGTCACCTCGTCAGCGACGACGGCTCCGTACGGCACACCGGTGACAACCTGGTCGGTGGCGTGGGCCAGGGCGGCGACGACGAGGCGATCCTCGTCGACCTGCAGCGCGTCCCGGTCCACATCGACCAGATCATCTTCACCGTGAACTCCTTCACCGGCCAGACGTTCCAGGAAGTACAGAACGCGTTCTGCCGTCTGGTCGACGAGACCAACGGCCAGGAGCTCGCCCGTTACACGCTCGCGGGCGGCGGCCAGTACACGGCGCAGATCATGGCGAAGGTGCACCGCGCGGGCCCCGGCTGGCAGATGACGGCGCTGGGCACACCGGCCAACGGCCGCACCTTCCAGGACCTGATGCCCGCGATCCTGCCGCACCTGTAGGCAGCGCGGCGCCCGGCACACGAAGCGACACGGGGGGACAAGGCGATGACGGCCGAGCTGGTCCGGGGGCAGAACCACCCGCTCTCCCAGGCCCGTCTTGAGGTCCGCGTATCGGCCGGTCGGCCGGTCGTGGCCGGGGCCACGCTCAGCGACGAGCAGGGCAGGGTGCGGGGCGTCGAATGGGTGGCTCACCCCGGCGCACCGACCCTGCCAGGACTCGAGGTCTCCAAGCAGGCGGCGGCCGACCACCGTCTCGCGTTCGACCTGGACGCCCTGCCGGGGACCGTGCACCGCGTCAGCGTGCTGCTCGCACTGCCGACCGGTGTCGGCGGCCCTGTCCGGTTCGGGGCCGTCGCCGCACCCTTCGTCGCCGTCACCGGCCTCGACGGCTCTGAGGTCGCCAGCTACACCATCACCGGCCTGGACACGGAGTCGGCCGTCGTCGCGCTGGAGCTCTACCGCAGACAGGGCGCCTGGAAGGTACGCGCGGTCGGCCAGGGGTACGCGGGCGGCCTCGCCGAACTCCTCACCGACCAGGGCCTGCCCGAGGCCCAGCAGCTCGCGGGCGGCATCAACGAAGCGGTGGCCCAAGGGCTGGCCCGCTCGGTGTCGGCACCCCCGCCGCGGACGGCGGACACGGACCGCTCACGACAGGCGGCCGCCTCGGCCTCGGGACCGGACCAGCCGTACGCCGGAGCGCCGGGCGCCTCCGGGCGCGTACCGCCGCAGTCCCCGTACGACGCGCCGGGTCCGCAAGGAGCGACGGTCCCGCAGACGGGCTACCCGGCGGGCCCCGCGCAGCCCGACCCCTCCGCCGTCACCCAGCCGTCCGCCCCCACGGGCGGCCCGGTCGACTACAGCCACCCCGGCCGGCAGACCGCCGCGCCGCCCCCGCCCCCGCCGACCGCACCTCCGACCGCGCCTGGGCAGCCCGCGCGACCCGTCGCCGGTGACGCGACCGGCTGGTCCATGGAGGAGCGGCTCTACAACCAGGTGTGGGGCATGTTCGAGGACCTGGCGCGCACCACGGCCGCGTATCGCAGCGCCGTCGACTTCGCCGACTCGCGCATGGAGCAGGAGCTCGACAAGGTCCTGTCCGATCCGCGCAGCAGGATCGGCGGGCAGGGCGATGCCGCGCGTGAGGCGGCCCAGGCCAAGCGCGCGGGCCTGGTGGAGCAGGCCCGCGCCGCGCTCGACCGGGACCTCGCCCAGCTCGCCGCCGAGGCCGAGGTGGTCGAGCCCGCGCTGCCCGCGGCGTACGCGGCCTGGGACAACCCGGTCTGGCACGGCTACCGGGTGCCCATGGAGATCCCCATGGGCCTGCGTCTCGGCGATCTCCGGCTGCCCGAGAGCGAGGGCCTGAGCATCCCGATGCTGGTCCGGCTCCCGCTCGAACGCGGCCTGTGGATCGACAGCGGACGGGCCGGCCTCGACGACCCGCTCGCCGACTCCGACGAACTGCGCCGCCTTGCCATGGACACGGCGGTGGCGCATGCCGCCCGGCTGCTCGCCGTCCACCCCGCGGGCGAGTTCTCGGTGCATGTGATCGACCCTGCCGGTTCGGGAGCCTCGTCCCTCGCGCCGCTGGTGCGTTCCGGAGTCCTCGACGGTCCGCCCGCCGCCGGCGCCGCGGGGGTGGGCGAGGTGCTGGCCCGGCTCACCCAGCGGGTCGATCTGGTCCAGATGGCGGTGCGCGGCGGAGTGGCCGACTCGCTGCCGCCGGACCTCGACACCGCCGAACAGCTGCTGATCGTCAACGACTTCCCGCACGGTTTCGACGACCGCGCCGTGACGGGGTTGCGCTATCTCGCGGACGAGGGACCGGCCGTCGGCGTCCATCTGATGATGGTCGCGGACCGGGAGGACGCCGCCGCCTACGGGCCACTGCTCGATCCTCTCTGGCGTTCGCTGTTGCGAATCACCCCGGTGCCCGACGACCATCTCGCCGACCCGTGGGTGGGGCATGCCTGGACGTACGAGCCCGCGCTCGTCCCGCCGGGCAGTCAGGTGCTCCAGCAGGTGCTCTCCCAGGTGGCGGCGGCCCGCCGCTCGTGGAACCGCTGACCCGCGGAGCGCTTTGCCAAGCATCGGTAAAGCCATTTGACCAGGGAGTTTGGCCTTTCTTTTACTAATCGCTTTACCTTCCCTTGGTGTTTCGGGTACTGTTTTCCGCACGGAGGGGAGTACTCCCTACCTATAGCGACGTACCCGTCAATACGGATCCGACCAGATCCCGGGGCGTCGGCCCGCGGACCGCGGACGCATCACGCGTCGCACCGGTCACGGGTGGAAGAGACCTCCAGCAGCGATGACGCTGGTATTTGCCGTTACGACTGCCGGAGGCGCAGTGGATGTTTCCGTGACCCTTTGGGTCCTCACGATCGTGGGCCTCGCCGCCCTCATCGCGGTCGACTTCTTCATCGGCCGCAAGCCGCACGACGTATCGATCAAGGAAGCCGGAATCTGGACGATCGTCTGGATCGCCCTGGCCGGACTGTTCGGCCTGGGACTGCTCGTCTTCTCCGGCGGCCAGCCCGCCGGAGAGTTCTTCGCCGGCTACATCACCGAGAAGTCGCTGAGCGTCGACAACCTCTTCGTCTTCGTCCTGATCATGGCGAAGTTCGCCGTGCCGACGCAGTACCAGCAGCGGGTACTTCTCGTCGGCGTCCTCATAGCGCTCGTCCTGCGCACGATCTTCATCGCCGCGGGCGCCGCGATCATCTCCAACTTCGCCTGGGTCTTCTACATATTCGGCGCGTTCCTCATCTACACGGCCTGGAAGCTGATCCAGGAGGCGCGGGCCGACGAGCCGGAGGAGGAGTTCGAGGAGAACAAGCTGCTCAAGGCCGCCGAGAGGCGCTTCGGCGTGGCCGACCGCTATCACGGCACCAAGCTGTGGATCGAGCAGAACGGCAAGCGCGTCATGACGCCGATGCTGGTCGTGATGCTCGCGATCGGTACCACCGACGTGCTCTTCGCGCTCGACTCCATCCCCGCGATCTTCGGCCTGACCCAGGACCCGTACATCGTCTTCACGGCCAACGCGTTCGCGCTGATGGGTCTGCGCCAGCTGTACTTCCTCATCGGCGGCCTGCTCAGGAAGCTGGTCCACCTCAGCTACGGCCTGTCCGTCATCCTCGGCTTCATCGGCGTCAAGCTGGTGCTGCACGCGCTGCACGAGTCCGGCGTCCACGTTCCCGAGATCTCCATCCCGGTCTCGCTCGGAGTGATCTGCGCGGTCCTGGTCGTCACGACGATCACCAGTCTGATCGCCTCCAAGAAGCAGGCGGCGCTGGAAGCGTCCGAAGGAGCGTCGGAGACCCCGAAGTCTCCGACGAGCAGCATCGACGTCTGATCACGTCGGAGGCGGCAACAACCGCCCCGGGGCGGGGTGCGCGACGCAAGGACGCGCGCCCCGCCCCGTATCCGCTCGGGCGACCATCGGAATGCGGGGCCGGTCCGCGCCTGCGACGATCACTGCATGATCGTTCGGCTCCGGTCGCTCCTGGCACAGTGGACGGCCGTCGTGCCCGTGATCGCGGTGGTCCTGCTGGCCTTCACCTGGGGACGCGACCTGCCCGGCGCGATCGTCGCACTGGTGACCCTGGTCCTGGCCGGGGCGGTGCTGGCCGCGGTCCACCACGCCGAGGTGATCGCCCACCGGGTCGGCGAACCCTTCGGGTCCCTCGTCCTGGCCGTCGCCGTCACGATCATCGAAGTGGCCCTCATCGTCACCCTGATGGCGGACGGCGGTGCCAAGAGCGCCACACTCGCCCGGGACACGGTGTTCGCGGCCGTGATGATCACATGCAACGGCATCGTCGGACTGTGCCTGCTCGTCGCCTCCCTGCGCCACGGGCTCGCCGTCTTCAACGCGGAGGGCACCGGCGCCGCCCTGGCGACCGTCGCGACACTGGCCACGCTCAGCCTGGTCTTCCCGACCTTCACCACCAGCAAGCCGGGCCCGGAGTTCTCCACGGCCCAGCTCACCTTTGCCGCGCTCGCCTCACTCGTCCTGTACGGCCTGTTCGTGACGACCCAGACCGTGCGGCACCGCGACTACTTCCTCCCGATCACCCGTCTGGGCGAGGTGATCGACGTGGACGAGCACGCGGGCACCCCGTCCACCCGTGCCACCGGGATCAGCCTGGGGCTGCTCGCCCTGGCCCTCGTCGGAGTGGTCGGCCTCGCCAAGGGCGTGTCGCCCACCATCGAGTCGGGCGTGGAGGCGGCCGGTATGCCGCAGTCGGTGGTCGGTGTGATCATCGCGCTGCTCGTGCTGCTGCCGGAGACCATCGCGGCGGTCCGGTCGGCCCGCCGCGACCGGGTGCAGACCAGCCTGAACCTCGCCCTCGGCTCCGCGATGGCCAGCATCGGCCTGACGATTCCCGCGGTCGCCCTGGCGTCCGTCTGGCTCTCCGGACCGCTCGTACTCGGCCTGGGCTCCACCCATATGGTGCTGCTCGCGCTCACGGTGGTCGTGAGCTCCCTGACGGTCGTCCCCGGACGCGCGACGCCCCTTCAGGGAGGCGTGCATCTGGTGGTGTTCGCGGCGTACCTGGAGCTGGCGGTCAACCCCTAGCCGACCCCTGGCCGACCTCTGGCCGACCCCTGGCCAACCTCCTGGCCGACGCCGACCGGGGAAAGGGGCTCACTCTCTCCCCGGGCGCCAGTCACTCGGTGGCGGGCGCGACGGCCACCCTGGGCACCGGACGCGTCTCCGGCAGCAGCACGAAGCACCCGAGGCTGAACAGCGCGATCCCCGTCAGATACGCCGCCACACCCCAGGGCACCCGCTCTCCCTCGGCCACCGCCGTCGCCACGATGGGGGTGAGCGCGCCGCCCAGGACCCCGCCCAGGTTGTAGCCCACCGCCGCCCCCGTGCAGCGCACCCGAGGCTCGTACAACTCGGGGAGGTACGCGGCGATCACGGCGAACATCATGATGAACGCGAGCAGCGCCACCAGGAAGCCCAGGAACATCAACAGGGGTTCGCCGGTCGACAGCAGCGCGATCATCGGGAACATCCACAGGGCGATGGCCGTACACCCCGCCAGGCACAGCGGCCGCCGTCCATAGCGGTCGCCCAGGAGGGCCACCAAGGGCGTCAGGGAGCCCTTCACCACCACGGCCGCCATGATGCAGGACAGCATGACGGTACGGCTCACCCCGAGCCGCTCGACGCCGTAGGCGAGCGCCCAGGTCGTCACCGCGTAGAACACGGCGTAGCCGACCGCGAGTCCGCCGGCCGTCAGCAGGACGAGCCGCCAGTGGTCGCGCACCACCTCGGCGAGCGGCACGCGCGCGTGGTCCTCCATTTCCAGGAAGCTGGGGCTCTCCGCGAGCGAGCTGCGCAGCCACAGTCCCGCCGCCGCGAGTACGCCCGCCGCCCAGAACGGCACCCGCCATCCCCATGCCGCGAACTGCGCGTCGGACAGCGTCGCCGACAGCATCAGCATCACGCCGTTGGCCAGCACGAACCCCACGGAGGGGCCGATCTGCGGGAAGCTCGACCACAGGGCGCGCCGCTCGGCGGGCGCGTGCTCCGCGGTCAGCAGCACCGCCCCGCCCCACTCCCCGCCGAGCCCGAGCCCCTGCAGGAAACGCAGCACAAGCAGGAGCAGGGGAGCGGCGATACCGATCGAGTCGTACGTCGGCACGCATCCGACCGCGACGGTCGCGGCGCCGGTCAGCAACAGCGAGGCGACGAGCACCGGCCGTCGTCCGCGCCGGTCCCCGATGTGCCCGAACAGCACCGAGCCGAGCGGGCGGGCGACGAACCCGACGCCGAACGTCGCGAAGGCCGCCAGGGTCCCCGCGAGCGGTGAGAAGGTCGGGAAGAACAACGGTCCCAGGACCAGGGCGGCCGCGGTCCCGTAGACGAAGAAGTCGTAGAACTCGATGGCTGTCCCGGCGAGCGAGGCGGCGGCGAGGCGGAGCATGGAGGGCGTCCTTACGGTGCGTACGTCGTGCATGCCGCGTCAACTACCCACGGTGACCGACGGTTACGGGGGCGCGCGGGAGCAGGGTGCGCGTCGGAGGTCGTTCGTGATGCGCCGGGGCAGCCCGCGGCCTCGTACGGCCCGGAGGGGGCCGCATCACGGAATGGACGGGCCGTCACCGCCGCGCCGGGCCGTGATAGACCGGGTCGCAGCAGCGGTCCTCGACGGGCCGGCAGATCTGGAAGGACCGGAGGAACCGTGCCCCGCACCCTCGCCAACGCCCCGATCATGATCCTCAACGGGCCCAATCTGAACCTTCTCGGGCAGCGTCAGCCGGAGATCTACGGCTCGGACACGCTCGCGGACGTGGCGGCCCTGTGTGCCAAGGCGGCCGCCGCACACGGCGGCACGGTGGACTTCCGCCAGTCCAACCACGAGGGCGAGCTGGTGGACTGGATCCACGAGGCACGCCTGAACCACGCCGGGATCGTGATCAACCCGGCCGCGTACTCGCACACCTCCGTCGCGATCCTGGACGCGCTCAACGCCTGCGACGGCCTTCCGGTGGTGGAGGTCCACATCTCCAACATCCACCAGCGCGAGGAGTTCCGGCACCATTCGTACGTCTCGCGGCGGGCCGACGGGGTCATCGCGGGGTGCGGGGTGCAGGGGTACGCGTTCGCGGTGGAGCGGGTCGCCGCGTTGGCGGGGACGGGGCAGGCGGAAGCCTGACTCAGAGCCGCCCCGCCTCCACGATCCGGCGCAGGAACCGCTGCGTGCGCTCCTGTCGCGGGCTCCCGAAGAGCTCCTGGGCCGTGCCGCGTTCGAGGACCACACCGCCGTCCAGGAAGCACACCTGGTCGGCGACCTCGCGGGCGAAGCCCATCTCGTGCGTGGCCAGCACCATGGTCATGCCCTCGTCCTTCAGGTCCCGGACGACGGACAGGACCTCACCCACGAGCTCCGGGTCGAGGGCGGCGGTGATCTCGTCGAGGAGCAGCAGCCGGGGGCGTACGGCCAAGGCGCGGACGATCGCGGCCCGTTGCTGCTGGCCGCCGCTCAGCCGGTCGGGGTACTCGCCCGCCTTGGCGCCGAGGCCGAGCCGGTCGAGCAGTTCACGCGCGTGTGCCTCGGCCTCCGCGCGGCCCACACCGTGCACGCGGCGCGGGGCCAGTGTGATGTTCTCCAGCACGGTCATGTGCGGGAAGAGGTTGTACGCCTGGAAGACCACGCCGATCCGACGGCGTACGGCATCCTGGTCGGCCCGTGGGTCGGTGATCTCCTCGTCGTCCAGCCAGATCGCGCCGTCGTCGATCTCCTCGAGCAGGTTCGCGCAGCGCAGCAGGGTCGACTTGCCGGAGCCGGAGGCGCCGATCAGGGCGGTCACCGTGTGCGGGGCGACCTCCAGGTCGACGTCCCGCAACACGACCGAGTCGCCGAAGGTCTTGCGGACGGACTCCATCCGCAGCACCGGTGTGCCGGTCATATGGTCCCTCCCTGAGCCCGCTGACGGTCCATCCGGGCCGTGATCCAGTCCGTGAACCGGGTCATCGGGATGGTCAGCGCGACGAACACCAGTCCCGCGACGATGTACGGCGTGTAGTTGAGGCTGCGGCCCACGATGATGTCGGCGGCCCGCACCGCGTCGACCGCGCCGCCGATCGACACGAGCCCGGTGTCCTTCTGGAGGGACACCAGGTCGTTGAGGAGCGGCGGCACCTGACGGCGTACCGCCTGGGGGAGAACGACGTAGCGCAGGGCCTGCTGGTTGGTGAGCCCGAGCGAGCGGGCCGCGGCGCGCTGCGAGGGGTGGATGGACTCGATGCCGGCGCGGAACACCTCGGCGACGTAGGCCGAGTACGTCAGTGTCAGCGCCGTACCGCCCAACAGGACCGGGTCCACGGTGACGCCCTGCAGCCGCAGCGCGGGGACGCCCAGGACCACGATCATCAGGTTGATGATGAGGGGGAGGCCGCGGAAGAAGTCCGTGTACGCGGCGGCCAGCGCCCGCACGGGGAAGAACACCGGGCCGCGCAGGGTGCGGGCGATGGCGATCAGCATGCCCAGGACGAGGACCGCGACGCCGCATATCAGGAGCAGCCGTACGTTCAGCCACAGTCCTTCGAGGACCTTGGGGAACCCCTCGCGCGCGTACTGCCCGTTGAAGAACGTCTCCTTGGTGCGCGACCAGCCGGGCGCGTTGACGACGACGAGGTACAGTACGACGCCGGTGACCAGGGTGGACAGCGCGGCGATCGCCGTCGCGCGGCGGGCGCGGGCGCGCTTGTGGCGCTCCCGTTCGATCCGGCGCCGCGACGGGACGTACGTCTCGGGCATGTCGCCCTCGCCGGAGCCCTTTCCCGGCTCCTCTCCCGGCTCCTCTTCCGACTCCGCCTTGGTGACGGTCACTTGAGCACCGGAGCGTCGACGGCCTCGGACAGCCACTGCTTCTCGATCGAGGCGAGCGTGCCGTCCTGGCGCAGGGCGTCCACGGCCTTCGTCACGCACGGGGTCAGGGCGCTGCCCTTGTCGAGGACGAGTCCGAACTGTTCGGGCGTGCCGCCGGTGTTCTCGAACTGTCCGACGATCCTGGCGTCGGTCACCTCGGCCGCCGTGATGTAGAACGCGGTCGGCAGGTCGACCACGATGGCGTCGATCTGGCCGTTCTTCAGCGCGGACTTGGCCTGGTCGTTCTTCGCGTACGCGGCCGGCTGCTGGGTCGGCTTCACCACGTCGTCGATGTAGTTCAGGCTGGTGGTCCCGACCTGGGCGCCCAGCTTGACGCCCTTGAGGTCCGCGATGCTCTTCGCCTTCGCGGCCTTGGAGCCCTCGAGCGCGATGACGGCCTGGCGGACGTCGTAGTAGCCGGACGAGAAGTCGACCGCTTTCTTGCGCTCGGCGCTGATCGACACCTGGTTGATGTCGAAGTCGAAGGTCTTCGCGCCGGGCGCGAAGGCCTTGTTGAAGGGGACGGTCTGCCAGACGACGTCGCTCTTGTCGTAGCCGAGCCGCTTGGCCACGGCGTACGCGACCGCGGACTCGAAGCCCTTGCCGTTCGCGGGCTTGTCGTCCTTGAACCACGGCTCGTAAGCGGGCTCGTCGGTCGCGATGGTCAGCTTGCCGGACGTCCGGGTGCCCAACGCGCCCTTCGCGCAGGCTTCCCCGGTTGTCCCGGAGCCCTTCGCGGAGGCTTTGTCCTCCGGCTGCGGGGCACAGCCCACGGCGGCGGCGAGCAGGGCGACAGTGGCGGCGGACGCGGCGCGGCGCAGGGTGCGTTGGGCGAGATGCATGGCGGGAGAGTGGCAGTGCGGCATGCCGTTTGTCGAGGTCACAGCGGCGAATATCCGCATAGTGGGAACGTGTGTTGCGATCCCGTGAACGCTCGATGAGAAGCCTGGACGATTGTCTTACCGAAGGCTCTCGTGACGGTCGTACCGAGGAGTCGGCCGATCCCCCCACCGGGGATTTCGCCGGGGCCGCCGGCCGAGGGCGGGATCGACAGGCCGGCGGCCCGTTCCGCGTCAGGAGCCGTCAACCTGAGCGGGGCTGCCTCCAGTGGACTGCGCCACCGCGCGCGCCGGGAGTGCGCGCGGGGCACCGGCGCGTGCGCTTCATTCACACGGGGCGCGTGTTCGCGGAGTTCACGCCCCCGGCCGGGGGCATCACATGGCCCGGACCGGTCGGGGTTCGTCGTGCGACCCGGACCGGTCGGGGTTCGTCATGCGCCCCCGCGTCACCAGCCGCGCGCGTGCCACTCCGGAAGGTGCGGCCGCTCGGCGCCCAGCGTCGTGTCGTTGCCGTGCCCCGGGTAGACCCAGGTCTCGTCCGACAGTACGTCGAAGATCTTCGTCTTGACGTCGTGGATGAGGCTGGCGAACGCCTTCGGGTCCTTACGGGTGTTGCCCACACCGCCGGGGAAGAGACAGTCCCCGGTGAACACGTGCGGGTGCCCGTGCGGGTCGTCGTAGACGAGGGCGATCGAGCCCGGCGTGTGCCCCACGAGATGGCGCGCGGTGAGTTCCACGTGTCCCACCCGAATCGTGTCTCCGTCGCCCACGAGGACGTCGGTCGGCACGGGGATGCCGTCGGCGTCGTCCCGGCCCGCGTAGGTGCGGGCGCCCGTGGCGGCCACGACCTCCGCGAGCGCCTGCCAGTGGTCGCCGTGCTGATGCGTGGTGACGACGGACGCGATGCCGTCGTCACCGATCAGCGTGAGCAGCGTGCCGGCGTCGTTGGCCGCGTCGATCAGCAACTGCTCATCGGTGGCCCGGCACCGCAGCAGATAGGCGTTGTTGTCCATCGGGCCGACCGCGACCTTGGAGATCATCAGGTTCTGCAGCTCGTGCACATCGGCGGGTCCGCCGACCTTCACCGCTCCGCTGTACGTCATGACGGCAGCCTATAGCGGGGGGAGCGCGGGGAGTGGCCCGCCATCGGTGCTCAGTCCCGAGCCGTCGCGTCGGCCGCAGAGCCAGCCGAGCAGCGCCGGTGCGGGACCGGTCACGGTGACCTCGGGGCGGCCCTCGGTGTCGCGTCCCGTGCTCCACGCGCGCGCGGCGTCGGTGATCCGTGTGGACGGCACCTCGGGGTGCCCCGTGAAGCGATCGGCGAGGAACTCGATCTCCCGTTCCACGAACTCCTCCGGAAGATCTTCGAGCTCGTACCCGACCCCGAGGTCCACGTGATGCAGCTCGACCTCGGCCCAGCGCCGGAAGGGCACCCGGGCCGCGGAGTCCGTGACCCCGTTGCGCAGCTCCACCGTGCGCGACCAGTCCGCGGGCGCCTCCCCCGCCTTCTGGAACCGGGCGGTGCTCTCCCGCAGGTCCGCCAGCTGTACGTCCAGGGGGCGCGGCGCGTCCCGCTCGATGTCGGCGTCCCGGGCATCCCCGGAGACGTACATGGGGCGTCCGTCGAGGACGTTCACGAGCGCGTCCGCGTTACGGGCGAGGTGGGCGAGGACATGGCCGCGGCTCCAGCCGGGCAGCCGTGACGGCTCGGCCACGGAAGCGTTGTCCAGTTCGGCGGCTGCGTTGAGCAGTCGTTCGGTCGCGTCGCGTACAGACGCCAGGTCGCGCACATGATCCATCATGCGGCCGACCCTAGCCCCGGCACACGTTCGGGTGAAGGTGGTCGGGCACGCCCGCAAATCGAATGCACGTGCTATACCCTCGAGTATGGCGTCGGGCATGCTGGATGGCCCGGGATTGTTGTGAACCAGGGAAAGCAACCGGCGCTGTCAGTGGCTCCCCCTAGTCTGAGAAAGACGGGGGCCTCGGCCCCTGTCACTTCTCTCAAGAAAGGTGCGGACCGGCGTGGCCGACCGTCTCATCGTCCGTGGAGCGCGCGAGCACAATCTGAAGAATGTCTCGCTCGACCTCCCGCGCGACTCGCTCATCGTCTTCACGGGCCTGTCGGGGTCGGGCAAGTCCTCGCTGGCCTTCGACACGATCTTCGCCGAGGGACAGCGGCGTTATGTGGAGTCACTTTCCTCGTACGCCCGGCAGTTCCTCGGCCAGATGGACAAGCCGGACGTCGACTTCATCGAAGGCCTCTCCCCGGCGGTCTCCATCGACCAGAAGTCGACCTCGCGCAACCCGCGCTCGACGGTCGGCACCATCACCGAGGTCTACGACTACCTGCGTCTGCTCTTCGCGCGCATCGGCAAGCCGCACTGTCCCGAGTGCCACCGCCCCATCACGCGCCAGTCGCCGCAGGCCATTGTCGACAGGGTTCTGGAGCTGCCGGAGGGCAGCCGCTTCCAGGTGCTGTCCCCGCTGGTGCGCGAGCGCAAGGGCGAGTTCGTCGACCTCTTCGCCGATCTCCAGACCAAGGGGTACAGCCGGGCCCGGGTCGACGGTCAGACGATCCAGCTCACCGAGCCGCCCACCCTGAAGAAGCAGGAGAAGCACACCATCGAGGTGGTCGTCGACCGCCTCACGGTGAAGGACTCCGCCAAGCGCCGTCTCACCGACTCCGTGGAGACCGCGCTCGGGCTCTCCGGCGGCATGGTCGTCCTCGACTTCGTCGACCTCCCCGAGGACGACCCCGAGCGCGAGCGCATGTACTCGGAGCACCTGTACTGCCCGTACGACGACCTCTCCTTCGAGGAGCTGGAGCCCCGCTCCTTCTCCTTCAACTCGCCCTTCGGCGCCTGTCCCGAGTGCACCGGTATCGGTACGCGCATGGAGGTCGACCCCGAGCTGATCGTCCCGGACGAGGACAAGTCACTCGACGAGGGCGCCATCCACCCCTGGTCGCACGGGCACACCAAGGACTACTTCGGCCGCCTCGTCGGAGCCCTTGCCGACGCCTTGGGATTCCGGACCGACATCCCCTTCGCCGGTCTCCCGCAGCGCGCCAAGAAGGCCCTGCTCTACGGCCACAAGACACAGATCGAGGTGCGCTACCGCAACCGGTACGGGCGCGAGCGTGTCTACACCACCCCCTTCGAAGGGGCCGTCCCCTTCATCAAGCGGCGGCACAGCGAGTCCGAGAGCGACGCCAGCCGCGAGCGCTTCGAGGGCTATATGCGCGAGGTGCCCTGCCCCACCTGTGAGGGCACCCGCCTCAAGCCGCTCATCCTCGCCGTCACCGTGATGGAGAAGTCGATCGCGGAGGTCTCCGCGATGTCGATCAGCGACTGCGCGGACTTCCTGGGCGAGCTGAGGCTCGACGCGCGGGACAAGAAGATCGCCGAGCGCGTCCTGAAGGAGGTCAACGAACGGCTGCGCTTCCTGGTCGACGTCGGCCTCGACTACCTGTCGCTCAATCGCGCGGCCGGCACGCTCTCCGGCGGCGAGGCCCAGCGCATCCGCCTGGCCACCCAGATCGGCTCCGGACTCGTCGGCGTCCTGTACGTCCTCGACGAGCCGTCCATCGGCCTGCACCAGCGCGACAACCACCGGCTGATCGAGACCCTCGTCCGGCTGCGCGACATGGGCAACACGCTCATCGTCGTGGAGCACGACGAGGACACCATCAAGGTCGCCGACTGGGTCGTCGACATCGGCCCCGGCGCGGGCGAGCACGGCGGCAAGGTCGTGCACAGCGGCCCCTTGAAGGAGCTGCTCGCCAACGCCGAGTCGATGACCGGCCAGTACCTGTCGGGCAAGAGGGAGATCCCGCTCCCGGACATCCGCCGCCCCGCCGACCCGAGCCGCAGGCTCACCGTGCACGGCGCCCGTGAGAACAACCTCCAGGACATCGACGTGTCCTTCCCGCTGGGCGTGCTCACGGCGGTCACGGGTGTCTCGGGCTCCGGCAAGTCGACGCTGGTCAACGACATCCTGTACACGCACCTGGCGCGCGAGCTCAACGGCGCCCGAAACGTTCCCGGGCGGCACACGCGCGTGGACGGCGACGACCTCGTCGACAAGGTCGTACATGTCGACCAGTCGCCCATCGGCCGCACCCCGCGGTCGAACCCGGCGACGTACACCGGAGTCTTCGACCACGTCCGCAAGCTGTTCGCCGAGACCACCGAGGCGAAGGTGCGGGGCTACCTGCCCGGCCGCTTCTCCTTCAACGTCAAGGGCGGCCGCTGCGAGAACTGCTCGGGCGACGGCACCATCAAGATCGAGATGAACTTCCTGCCGGACGTGTACGTCCCCTGCGAGGTCTGCCACGGGGCGCGCTACAACCGGGAGACCCTGGAGGTCCACTACAAGGGCAAGTCCATCTCCGAGGTCCTCGACATGCCGATCGAGGAGGCCCTCGGCTTCTTCGAGGCCGTCCCCGCGATCGCCCGTCACCTGCGCACGCTCAACGACGTCGGTCTCGGCTACGTCCGGCTCGGCCAGTCCGCGCCGACGCTGTCCGGCGGCGAGGCCCAGCGCGTCAAGCTCGCCAGCGAGCTGCAGAAGCGCTCCACGGGCCGCACGGTGTACGTGCTGGACGAGCCGACCACCGGTCTGCACTTCGAGGACATCAGCAAGCTGATCACGGTGCTCTCCGGCCTGGTCGACAAGGGCAACACGGTCATCGTCATCGAGCACAACCTCGACGTCGTCAAGACCGCCGACTGGGTGGTCGACATGGGCCCCGAGGGAGGCAACGGCGGAGGTCTCGTCGTCGCCGAGGGCACGCCCGAGCAGGTCGCCGGGGTTCCGGCCAGCCACACCGGCAAGTTCCTGCGCGAGATCCTGGGCGCTGACCGGATCAGCGACGCCGCCTCCGTACCGGCTCCCCGCAAGACGGCGGCCAAGAAGGCGGTCGCGGCCAAGTCGACGACGAGGAAGACGACCACGAAGGCCGTGAACAACACCGCCACGACGAAGGCGGCCACGAAGACGACGGCCACGAAGAAGGCGACCCCCGCGAAGAAGACCACGCGGGCAAGCAAGGCCTGATCCGGCCGGCCGGCCCAGGCCCGGCAAGTCGCGAAAAGTACGGTGCCCCACGGGAACTCCCCGTGGGGCACCGTCCGTCGCGCAGTCAACCGCCCTGGTTCCAGGGGGGATTCACTTGCCTCAGGGGGCGTCGAGTTCCGCGGCGAACGGAGGTTCCGCGCCCGCTCGTGAGCAGGTGATCGCCGCCGCGCGGGCCGCGAACCGCAGCAGTTCGCTCCAGCCGTCGGGGCCCAGCTCGGCCAGCGCCGCCGGAGACAGGGCGTCGCGTGCGGCCAGGCCGTGCAGCAGGGCCGCGTTCACGGTGTCTCCGGCGCCGATGGTGTCCACGACCTCGACCGGCTCACCGGGCACGGAGTGGACGGAGCCGTCCTGGGTGAACACCGTCAGGCCGTCGCCGCCCTGGGTGATCACGACGGCCGCGGGACCGGATGCCAGCCACTCGCCTGGGGTGCCACCCAGCCACAGCGCGTCCTCCTCGGAGAGCTTGAGGAGGGACACCGACGGCAGCCAGCTCTTGAAGCGGGCCCGGTAGGCGTCCGCGTCGGGGATGAGCCCGGCCCGGATGTTCGGGTCGAGTGTGGTGAACACCCCGCGCGCGGCGGCGGTTCGCATCAGTTGCTCGTAGGCGCTCGCGCCCGGCTCCAGGACGAGTGAGCAGGTTCCGAAGGACACCGCCCGGGTGGCGTCCGGGAGGCCGTCCGGCGCGGCGAACAGGCGGTCCGCCGTGCCCTCGACGTAGAAGGAGTACGCCGCCGAGCCGTCCGGGTCGATGGAGGCGACCGCGAGGGTCGTCGGCTCCGTCCCGCGCTGCACCGACGACACATCGACGCCCGCCTCGCGCAGCCCGTCCAGGAGCGCCTCGCCGAAGCTGTCGTACGAGACCCGGGAGCAGAAGGCGGTGGGGGAGCCGAGGCGGCCCAGCGCCAGCGCCGTGTTGTAGGGGCCGCCGCCGCGTGCGGGCCGCAGGCCGACGAGCGCGCCCGCGCCCTGCGGTACCAGGTCGATCAGGGCCTCACCGGCTACGACGATCACGACGGGGATCCTTTCGCGGGACTCTTCTGACTCGGGTCGGTGCGGGAGGCCCCCGATGCCCCGGGGGGCTCGGAGCAGCCGCACGAGGTGCGGTGGACGAAGGCACAGGGCAGCCGCACGGTGCGGGCGGGGTGGTCCGGCGAGTCCAGCCGTTCCAGGAGCAGCCGGACCGCCTGCGCGCCGATCTCCTTGCTGGGCTGGGAGATCGCGGTCAGCCGGGGCGCGAACAGATCCGCCCAGGCGAAGTCGTCGAAGCAGCACAGCGCCAGGTCGTCCGGCACGGACAGCCCGCGCTCGCGCAGGGCGCGCAGGGCGCCGATGGTCATCGCGTTGTTTCCGGTGACCAGCGCGGTCGGGGGTGCCGCCAGGGACAGGAGTGCGTCGGTGGCACGTTCGCCCGCCGCCGCCTCGGAGTCGCCGTGTGCCACGAGCCGTTCGTCGTACGGGAGCCCGGCGCCCGCGAGGCCGTGGCGGTAGCCGGAGATCCGCTCGTTCGTGGTGCTGAGCCCGGGCAGGCCCGCGACGAGCCCGATGCGCCGGTGACCCCGTTCGGCGAGGTGCCCGACCAGCTGGGCCATCGGCTCGGCGTTCTCGGCGCAGACCTGGTCGAAGCGGAAGGGGAGGTCGGCCGGGGCCTCGACCAGGCGGTCCAGGAACACGGTCGGCACGTCGCGCTGCCCGAGGTAGCGCAGGAGTGCGTCCGGATCGGCCGAGGGCGCGACGATCAGACCGTCGACGCGTCGCTCGTGCAGCAGCTGGACGACCTTCCGCTCATGCTGGGGATCATCGTGCGGATCGGCGAGAAGCAGTCCGTATCCGTGCTCCAGGGCGCCCGCTTCGACGCCCTGGAGGATCTCCGTGAAGTACGGGTTGCTGATCGCCGACACCGCGAGCCCGATGGACCGGGTGCGTGCGGTGACCAGCGAACGGGCCAGGGTGTTGGGTGTGTAGCCGAGCGCGTCGATGGCGTCCAGGACGGCCTGGCGGGTGTGGGGCAGCACGGGGCGTGTGTCGTTGAGCACGTGCGAGACGGTCGCCACGGACACCCCGGCGTGCGCCGCCACGTCGACCATCGTCGCCATTGCCTCACCTCTCCCCGGTCGGCCCTCTCGGGCCCGCTCCGAACTCTGGGCCTGCCCCGAATTCTCGGCTTGCTCCGGCGGGAACGTATCGCATTCGGTACGGGACGTAAACGCTTGCGCAAACGTTTACGTCCGGTCACTCGCACCTGTGCGGACCCCCGCGATGCGGAATGAGACGTACCGGTATCGTCGACACGCACACGGCCCCGACCTGTGGAGACGCCATGCCTGCCCGCCGTACCGTCCTGCGAGGAGCGGCGCTCGCCCCCGTCGCCGGTATCGCCCTCAGCGCCTGCTCCGGCGGCAGCGGTGGCGGGACGCCGGCGACGCCGACCGCGCCGGTCGAGCTGGGCGCGGAGAGCGAGATCGCCAAGGGCGGCGCCCAGCTGTACCGGGAAGCGAACGTCGTGGTCAGCCGTGCCGAGAACGGCTCCCTGAAGGCGTTCAGCACGATCTGCACGCACGCCGGGTGTGCCATCAACAAGCTTCAGGGCACGACGTTGATCTGCCCGTGCCACGGCAGCGAATTCGACGCGGCGACGGGCAAGGTGCTGCAGGCCCCGGCCACCGCGCCGCTGAAGGAGCTGTCCGTGGAGGCCAAGGGCGGCAAGATCGTCGCGGGTCCCTGACGGGGAGTGCGGTGACGCCGCGTCCCCGGCAGGTCGGGGTCACTCCCAGTCCCAGCCGATCCCCACGATGCCCGACCGCACCCGCGGCTCGACGAGATGCACCGAGCGATGGCGCCCGCTGAGCGAGAGCTCCTGGCGGCCGCTGCGCGGCGCCGCCGCCGAGTGCTGGGTGAACCGGTGGCAGCGCACGGGCAGCGTCTCCTCGGCGAACCGCACCTGAAGGGCGTACTGCCCGCCCGGGAAGCCGAACCCGCGCACGTACTCGCTGGACGCGCCGGCCGTGCCGTCCTCGAAGCCGTAGCGGAAGAGGAACGTATCTCCTGCGCGCAGCCGCGTGTCGAAGAGCAGCTCGGCGACCAGCACTCCGGTGTCGTGGTGCCAGCGCACCCGTCCCGTCCGGCAGTTTTCCAGGGCCCGGACCGCCGTGCGTTCCGGGGCGCAGTCCGGATCGCCGTGGTGGACGGCCACATAGCGGTCCACGCCGTCCTTGTAGGCCCGCACGATGTGGTGCGACTCACGCGCGAGCAGTTCGCGGTGCGCGCCTATCCGGACGAGCTCGTGGTGGCCGAGCGTGTGCAGCCCGCCGTCGAGCGGTGACTCCAGTTCGGCCAGGAGCCGCTCCAGGACGCCGGAGGCCTCCACGAGGGAGCGGTACGAGCGGCCGGTGGGACGCTGCGGGTCGCAGCGCTCGTCGGCCTTGGCGAGCAGCCGGATCAGTGACTCGTCCGGGAGCTGGAGGATCTCCTCCAGGGCGCGTACGGCGCGCAGCGACTCGGGGCGCTGCGGGCGCCGGGCGCCCTGTTGCCAGTAACTCAGGCTCGTGACCCCGACCTTGACCCCGTACCGCGACAGATGGTGCTGCACGCGCTGCAGGGGCAGGCCGCGTGCGGTGATCGCGGCGCGCAGCGCGACATGGAAGGGGCCGCCCGCCAAGGCCGTCTCCAGTTCCGCCGTGGCGACGTCCGCGTGCTGTGTGCCGTGCCGCATGCAGGGGCCTTTCTGTGAATGTTCACAACGGCTGGTCAGACCGTTGGATGTGGGTCGTCGGGGGCGCCTGGCCGGCGCGCGGGGCTTGTTCACACGCGCCTGTCGCCGTCCACGACCCCGAGTTCCCCCGCATTGAAGCGTGTTGACCAAGCCCCGACAACACCTGATACGCAACCTACTCAACCCGCCGTACCGCGCTCTGGCCGATCTGCGATCACGGTCCCGGCGGCCGAGTCCACGGGCGGGCCGGGAGGTCGTCGCGGTGTCAGCCCTCGCCAGTAGGGTGTGTGACATGGCCGACCCCTCCAGCTACCGCCCCAAGCCGGGACAGATCCCGGACTCTCCCGGGGTGTACAAATTCCGCGACGAGCACCGCCGGGTGATCTACGTCGGAAAGGCGAAAAGCCTGCGCCAGCGCCTGGCCAGCTACTTCCAGGACCTGGCCGGCCTCCACCCCCGCACCCGCACCATGGTCACCACAGCCGCGTCCGTGGAGTGGACGGTGGTGTCCACGGAGGTCGAGGCGCTCCAGCTGGAGTACTCCTGGATCAAGGAGTACGACCCCCGGTTCAACGTCAAGTACCGCGACGACAAGAGCTATCCCTACCTCGCGGTGACGATGAACGAGGAGTTCCCGCGTGTGCAGGTGATGCGCGGCCACAAGCGCAAGGGCGTGCGCTATTTCGGTCCGTACGGGCACGCGTGGGCGATCCGCGACACCGTGGACCTGCTGCTGCGCGTCTTCCCGGTCCGCACCTGCTCGGCCGGCGTGTTCAAGAACGCCGCCCGCACGGGCCGCCCCTGCCTCCTCGGCTACATCGGCAAGTGCTCCGCCCCCTGCGTCGGCCGGGTCTCGGCCGAGGAACACGGTGAGCTGGCCGAGGAGTTCTGCGACTTCATGGCGGGCCGTACGGGGACGTACATCCGTCGCCTCGAGAAGCGGATGACGGACGCGGCCGAGGAGATGGAGTACGAGCGGGCGGCCCGCCTGCGCGACGACATCGAGGCCCTGAAGAAGGCCATGGAGAAGAGCGCGGTCGTGCTCGCCGACGCGACCGACGCCGACCTGATGGCCGTCGCCGAGGACGAGCTGGAAGCCGCCGTGCAGATCTTCCACGTGCGGGGTGGCCGGGTGCGCGGCCAGCGCGGCTGGGTCACCGACAAGGTGGAGGCCGTCACCACCGGTGACCTGGTCGAGCACGCGCTGCAGCAGCTCTACGGAGAGGAGACGGGCGACTCCGTCCCCAAGGAGGTGCTCGTCCCGGCACTGCCCGACCCCGTGGAGCCCGTCCAGGAGTGGCTGACCGAGCGCCGCGGGTCGCACGTCTCCCTGCGTATCCCGCAGCGCGGCGACAAGAAGGCGCTCATGGAGACCGTGCAGCGCAACGCGCTCCAGGCGCTCGGCCTGCACAAGACCAAGCGCGCCTCCGACCTGACCACCCGCTCGCGCGCCCTGGAGGAGATCGCCGGAGCCCTCGACCTGGACAGTGCTCCGCTCCGGATCGAGTGTTACGACATCTCGCACCTCCAGGGTGACGACGTGGTCGCCTCCATGGTCGTCTTCGAGGACGGACTGCAGCGCAAGAGCGAGTACCGGCGCTTCCAGATCAAGGGCTTCGAGGGTCAGGACGACGTCCGCTCCATGCACGAGGTGATCACCCGCCGCTTCAGGCGCTATCTCGCCGAGAAGGAGCGCACGGGCGAGTGGACGGACGGCGAGAACGCCTCCACCGAAGGCGCCTCCGCCGAAGGAGCCACCCAAGGCAACGCCACGTCGGAGAGCGCCGTCCTGGAGAGCGACACCACGGGGAACGCCTTCGCGGGGAACGCCTTCACCGAGGACGACGGCCGTCCCAAGCGCTTCGCCTACCCCCCGCAGCTCGTCGTCGTCGACGGTGGCCAGCCGCAGGTCGCGGCCGCCAAGAAGGCCCTCGACGAACTGGGCATCGACGACATCGCCGTCTGCGGCCTCGCCAAGCGTCTCGAGGAGGTCTGGCTGCCGGACGAGGACGACCCGGTGGTCCTGCCCCGCACCAGCGAGGGCCTGTACCTGCTCCAGCGGGTCCGTGACGAGGCCCACCGCTTCGCCATCACCTACCAGCGCACCAAGCGGGCCAAGCGATTCAGGGCGAGCCCGCTGGACGAGGTGGCGGGCCTCGGCGAGACCCGCAAGCAGGCGCTGATCAAGCACTTCGGCTCGGTGAAAAAGCTGCGATCCGCGACCATCGACCAGATCTGCGAGGTCCCCGGCATAGGCCGCAAGACGGCCGAGGCGGTCGCCGTGGCCCTCGCCCAGGCGGCTCCGGCCGCACCCGCCGTGAACACGGCGACTGGAGAGATCATGGAAGACGAGGAGCCCGGGACCACCACGGACTCCCCGGAGGAGCCCGTGTCCGCGGGCGCCTCACACGAGCGACGGGGGCAGGAGACATGAGCGACAACGAGCGACAAGAGAACCCACCACAGACCGGACAACCGGCCGGGCAACCGACCGGGCCGCAGACCGGACAGACGGCCGAACCACAGGCCGACGACGAGACCCAGGGGGGTACGACGATGGAGACGCCCGCGGTGCCCGAAGCCGCCATCCCCGAGCTGGTGATCATCTCCGGGATGTCCGGGGCGGGCCGGTCGACGGCCGCCAAGTGTCTGGAGGACCTCGGCTGGTTCGTCGTCGACAACCTGCCGCCCGCGCTGATCCCCACCATGGTGGAGCTCGGCGCCCGCTCCCAGGGCAACGTGGCGAGGATCGCGGTCGTCGTCGACGTACGCGGCCGCCGCTTCTTCGACAACCTCCGCGAGTCCCTCGCCGACCTGGAGGCGAAGAACGTCACCCGCAGGATCGTCTTCCTGGAGTCCTCCGACGAGGCCCTGGTGCGCCGCTTCGAGTCCGTGCGCCGCCCGCACCCCCTCCAGGGCGACGGCCGCATCGTCGACGGCATCGACGCCGAGCGCGAGCTGCTGCGCGAGCTGCGCGGCGACGCCGACCTGGTCATCGACACCTCCAGCCTGAACGTGCACGAGCTGCGCGCCAAGATGGACGCCCAGTTCGCCGGCGAGGAGGAGCCCGAGCTGCGGGCCACCGTCATGTCCTTCGGCTTCAAGTACGGCCTTCCGGTCGACGCCGACCTGGTCGTGGACATGCGTTTCCTGCCCAACCCGCACTGGGTCCCGGAGCTGCGCCCCTTCACCGGCCTGAACGAGGAGGTCTCGGCGTACGTCTTCAACCAGCCCGGCGCCAAGGAGTTCCTCGACCGCTACACCGAGCTGCTCCAGCTCATCGCCGCCGGCTACCGCCGCGAGGGCAAGCGCTATGTGACCATCGCGGTCGGCTGCACCGGCGGCAAGCACCGCTCGGTCGCCACCTCCGAGAAGCTCGCCGCCCGCCTCGCCTCGCAGGGCGTGGAGACCGTGGTCGTTCACCGGGACATGGGGCGCGAGTGACCGGACGTGCCGCACTGCGGCTGAGCAGGCTGCGCCGGGTCGCCTCCGAGGGACGCGGCGACAGGCCCGTCGAGGCGCGCGGTGGGAAGCCGCGCCGCCGCGGCGCCCAGCCCAAGGTCGTCGCCCTCGGCGGCGGCATGGGGCTGTCCGCCTCGCTCGCCGCGCTGCGCCGGATCACCGGCGACCTCACCGCCGTCGTCACCGTGGCCGACGACGGCGGCTCCAGCGGGCGGCTGCGCGACGAGCTGGGCGTGCTGCCGCCCGGCGACCTGCGCAAGGCCCTGGCCGCGCTGTGCGGCGACGACGACTGGGGCCAGACCTGGGCCCGCGTCATCCAGCACCGTTTCCAGTCCCAGGGCGATCTGCACGAGCACGCGGTCGGCAATCTGCTGATCGTGGCCCTGTGGGAACAGCTCGGCGACCACGTCCAGGCCCTGGACCTGGTCGGCAGGCTGCTCGGCGCGCACGGCCGGGTGCTGCCCATGTCCGCCGTACCCCTGGAGCTCCAGGCCCTGGTCAAGGGGCACGACCCGGAGCGGCCCGAGGACGTGGACACGGTACGGGGACAGGCGACCGTGGCCCTCACCCCCGGCGAGGTGCAGTCCGTGCACGTCGTCCCCGCCGACCCGCCCGCCGTCCCCGAGGCCGTGGCGGCGGTCCTCGACGCGGACTGGGTGGTGCTCGGCCCCGGCTCCTGGTTCTCCTCGGTGATTCCGCACCTTCTCGTGCCCGAGCTCCTCGATGCGCTCACCGAGACGAAGGCGCGCCGGGTACTCTCCCTGAACCTCGCCCCGCAGCCCGGAGAAACCGAGGGCTTCTCCCCGCAGCGTCATTTGGAGGTTTTGGGACGACACGCCCCTAAACTCGCCCTGGACGTGGTGCTGGCCGACGAGGCCGCCGTGCCCGATCGCGACTCACTCACCGACGCCGCCAAGCGGTTCGGCGCCGCGGTCGAGCTGGCGCCGGTGGCCCGGACCGACGGATCTCCGCGGCACGACCCGGAGCTGTTGGCCGCCGCGTACGACCGTATTTTTCGGATGCATGGAAGGATCGGCCCATGGCGATGACGGCAGCGGTGAAGGATGAAATTTCCCGGCTCCCCGTCACCCGGACCTGCTGCAGAAAGGCGGAGGTCTCCGCCATTCTGCGGTTCGCCGGCGGCCTCCACCTGGTGAGCGGCCGGATTGTGATCGAGGCGGAGCTGGACACCGCGATGGCGGCGCGCCGGTTGAAGCGGGACATTCTGGAGATCTTCGGCCACAGCTCCGAACTGATCGTGATGGCGCCCGGCGGTCTGCGCCGCGGCTCCCGGTATGTCGTACGCGTCGTCGCGGGCGGCGACCAGCTGGCCCGCCAGACGGGGCTGGTGGACGGCCGTGGGCGCCCGATCCGGGGCCTCCCGCCGCAGGTGGTCTCGGGGGCCACCTGCGACGCCGAGGCGGCCTGGCGCGGGGCCTTCCTCGCGCACGGCTCGCTCACCGAGCCGGGTCGCTCCTCCTCCCTGGAGGTGACCTGCCCGGGTCCGGAGGCCGCGCTCGCCCTCGTCGGCGCCGCCCGTCGGCTGTCGATCGCGGCGAAGGCCCGCGAGGTGCGCGGCGTGGACCGCGTGGTCGTACGCGACGGAGACGCGATCGGCGCGCTGCTCACCCGCCTCGGAGCGCACGAGTCGGTGCTGGCCTGGGAGGAGCGGCGGATGCGCCGCGAGGTCCGCGCCACGGCGAACCGGCTCGCCAACTTCGACGACGCCAACCTGCGCCGCTCGGCCCGCGCCGCCGTCGCCGCGGGGGCGCGTGTGCAGCGCGCCCTGGAGATCCTCGCGGACGAGGTGCCGGAGCACCTCGCGGCCGCCGGACGGCTGCGCATGGAGCACAAGCAGGCCTCCCTGGAGGAGCTGGGCGCGCTCGCCGACCCGCCGCTGACCAAGGACGCCGTCGCCGGCCGGATCCGCCGGCTGCTCGCGATGGCCGACAAGCGGGCCCAGGACCTCGGCATTCCCGGGACGGAGTCGAACCTCACCGAGGAGATGGCGGACAACCTCGCGGGCTGACCTGTCCGATCGATCGTCAGAAGCTCAACACGCCGGTGCCGATGCCCACTTGGGGCATCGGCACCGGCGTTCGTGTTCCTGTGAGGCGCCCTTGACTTGACCATGAAGTGTCATGAGCCTGGCATCTGTTCGCTGCTGTGGCGGACTGACGCAAGGGGGGCTCATGAGTCGAAGAGCGAGAGCGATCCTCGCTACGGGCGCGCTCGTGCTGGGCGGTGCGGGCATGGCACCCATCGCCCAGGCGCAGAACGGCGGTTCACCCAAGCCCGACGCGAACGCCGTCAAGGTGTTCCACGCCGAGATCACGAAGCAGCAGATACCCCTGCTGCTCGCGGCCGGGCAGGACGGCCACGAACTCGGCGACACGACGTGGAAGAACGGCAGAAGCACGGTCGAGGTCTACGTCACCGACCAGCAGGCCAAGAAGCTGGAGAAACAGGGCGTCGAGCTCACCGAGCACACCCTGACGGCCAAGGCCGAGGCGCGGGTGGAGGACGCGGCCCAGGGCGTGTTCCGCCCGTACAGCGGCAAGGGCAATCTCCAGGAGGAGATCGTCAACACCGGCGCCGCCCACCCCGACCTCACCAAGGTCGTCTCCATCGGCAAGACGGTCAACGGCCAGGACATCCTCGCGCTCAAACTGACCAAGGGCGCGAAGAAGACGAAGGACGGCTCGAAGCCCTCCGTGCTGTACATGTCCAACCAGCACGCGCGCGAGTGGATCACGCCCGAGATGACGCGGCGTCTGATGCACTACTACTTGGACAACTACTCCACGAACAAACGCATCAAGAAGATCGTCGACTCCACCGAGCTGTGGTTCGTGCTGTCGGCCAACCCCGACGGCTACGACTACACGTTCAAGGACGCCGACGCCCGCCAGTGGCGCAAGAACCTGCGGGACGTGAACGGCGACGGGGTCATCTCCACCGGTGACGGCGTCGACCTCAACCGCAACTTCGCCTACAAGTGGGGCTACGACGACGAGGGTTCGTCACCCAACCCCACCAGTGAGACCTACCGTGGCACGAGCCCCGGCTCCGAGCCCGAGACCAAGGCGCTCGACGCCTTCGAGAAGCGGATCGGCTTCACGTACGGCATCAACTACCACTCCGCCGCCGAACTGCTCCTCTACGGAGTGGGCTGGCAGGTGGCGACGCCCACCCCGGACGACGTGCTCTACAAGGCGCTCGCCGGAACCCCCGAGAACTCCGCGATCCCGGGCTACCACCCCCAGGTCTCCTCGGAGCTCTACACGACCAACGGCGAGGCGGACGGCCACGCGGGCAACATCAATGGCATGGCGATGTTCACCCCCGAGATGTCGACCTGTCAGACCGCCTCGGACATCGACCCGAACGACGCCTGGAACGCGGCCGACTGCGCCTCGGTCTTCACCTTCCCGGACGACGAGAAGCTGATCGAGCAGGAGTTCGAGAAGAACGTCCCGTTCGCGCTCTCCGTCGCCGAGACCGCGGCCCACCCCGACCGGCCGTCGTCCTCGGTGGGCCTCGACGCCCCCGACTTCACCCCGGCCCCCTTCACGACGTCGTACTCCCGCGGCGCCGACCAGGAGGTCTCCG
The DNA here is from genome assembly GCF_036227505.1 of Streptomyces sp. NBC_01450. Lineage (NCBI taxonomy): Bacteria > Bacillati > Actinomycetota > Actinomycetes > Kitasatosporales > Streptomycetaceae > Streptomyces > Streptomyces sp. NBC_01450. The sequence goes on from NZ_CP109480.1 coordinate 8,287,078, forward strand.
TCGTCGTCCGCAAGTCCGTACGCGACAAGGAGCTCAAGTACCGCGTCAACGGCGGCCGTACGCTGGACATGGCGCTCAAGGCCTGGAAGGGCGGCGAGACCTACGGCGGCACGGACAACCTCTACTTCGACGAGTACCGCGCCAAGGTGAAGGACGGCGACCCCGGCGACAAGGTCGAGGTGTGGTTCACCGGTGAGACCAAGAGCGGCAAGAAGACATCCAGCACGCACTTCACGTACACCGTGGCCCAGCGGCCCAGTGCCGACACGCTGGTCGTCGCCGAGGAGGGCGCGACCGCCACACAGTCCCAGGCCTACGTCGACGCCCTGAAGGCCAACGGCAAGAAGCCCCTCGTCTGGGACGTGGCGACCCTGGGCGCACCCGACGCGCTCGGCGTGCTCGACCACTTCAGGACGGTCGTCCACTACACCGGCGCCGCCCGGCCGGGCAACGCCACCCAGCTCCAGCTGCGCGCCTTCCTCAACGAGGGCGGCAAGCTGATCGAGGCGGGCGAGCAGGCCGGCGGCAACGTCGACCTCGGCGGCGGCACCCTTTCGAACGACTTCAGCCAGTACTACCTGGGCGCCTACTCCCGCACGTCCACCCCGGGGGCCAACGGATTCACCGGCTCCGGGAAGCTCACCGGCTTCACGGGGGCGCTCGGTGACGCGCCCGGCAACCCGCTGAACACCGCGGGTACCTACGGCGTCACCTCGGACTCGCTGGCCCCCGCGCAGTACCCGCAGTTCGCGTCGAGCGCGGGAGCGGGCCAGTTCGCCGGGACCGTCAACCCGTACGGGCCCTACGCGGGCTCGTACATGGCCGCCGCCGTGCACACCGACGACGCCTACAAGCGCCTCACCCGGACCATCGACCTCACCGGTGTCAGCGCCGCCGACAAGCCGACGTTGCGCACCCAGCTCCTGTGGGACACCGAGCCCGGCTACGACCACGCGGTGCTCGAGGCCCACACCACCGGGGCCGACGACTGGACGACGCTCCCCGAGGCGGGCGGCGCCACCAGCGCCACGGTGCCCGCGGAGTGCGAGGCCGGATTCCTGGTCAGGGAGCACCCCTTCCTCAAGCACTACCTGACCGTGAGCTCCGCCGGCTGCGCCAACACCGGTACCAGCGGGGCGTGGAACAGCTTCACCGGCGCCTCCAGCGGCTGGCAGCAGGTCGGCTTCGACCTCAGCGCGTACGCCGGCAAGTCGGTCGAGGTGTCGCTGAGCTACATCACCGACCCGAACACCGGTGGTCACGGCGTCCTCGCGGACAACGCCTCCCTCGTCGTCGGCGGGGCGGCCACCGACACCGAGGGCTTCGAGTCCTCCCTCGGACCCTGGAGCGCCTCGGGGCCGCCCCCGGGCAGCCCCGCCCTGCTCAAGGACTGGGCGCGCTACGGAGAGTTGTTCAAGACGTACGGCGGTATCACCACCGACGACACGGTGCTGCTGGGCTTCGGCCTCGAGCATGTCACCGCGGCGGCCGACCGTGCGGCCCTCGTCAAGAAGGCGCTCGGGGCGCTGAACGACTAACCCTGTGTGACTATCTCGTCAACATCGAGGGTGTTCCGTACCCCTACTGGTGGGTACGGAACACCCTGCCGTGTATGGGGCATCTCGATGTCACCGCAGACGCTTCAGGGAGGTAGGGTCGTAGGCGGTCGGGGACATCCCATACAACTCGCCGGCACTGAGTCGGCGTACCAACGAGGAGATCGGTTCGTGACGATCCGCGTAGGCATCAACGGCTTTGGCCGCATCGGTCGTAACTACTTCCGCGCGCTGCTGGAGCAGGGTGCTGACATCGAGATCGTGGCTGTCAACGACCTGGGTGACACCGCGACCACTGCTCACCTTCTGAAGTACGACACCATCCTGGGCCGCCTCAAGGCCGAGGTGTCGCACACCGCCGACACGATCACCGTCGACGGCCACACCATCAAGGTGCTCTCCGAGCGCAACCCCGCCGACATCCCGTGGGGTGAGCTGGGCGTCGACATCGTCATCGAGTCGACCGGCATCTTCACCAAGAAGGCCGACGCCGAGAAGCACATCGCCGGCGGCGCCAAGAAGGTCCTGATCTCGGCTCCGGCCAAGGACGAGGACATCACCATCGTGATGGGCGTCAACCAGGACAAGTACGAGCCGGCGAACCACCACGTCATCTCCAACGCCTCCTGCACCACCAACTGTGTGGCGCCGATGGCCAAGGTGCTCGACGAGAACTTCGGCATCGTCAAGGGCCTGATGACGACGGTCCACGCGTACACGAACGACCAGCGCATCCTGGACTTCCCGCACTCGGACCTGCGTCGCGCCCGCGCCGCCGCCGAGAACATCATCCCCACCACGACCGGCGCCGCCAAGGCCACCGCCCTGGTCCTCCCGCAGCTCAAGGGCAAGCTGGACGGCATCGCCATGCGCGTCCCGGTCCCGACCGGTTCGGCCACCGACCTGGTCGTGCAGCTGCAGCGCGAGGTCACCAAGGACGAGGTCAACGCCGCGTTCAAGAAGGCCTCCGACGACGGCGACCTCAAGGGCTACCTGTCGTACACCGAGGACCCGATCGTCTCCTCGGACATCGTCGGCGACCCGGCCTCCTGCACCTTCGACTCCTCCCTGACCATGGTCCAGGAGGGCAACTCGGTGAAGATCCTCGGCTGGTACGACAACGAGTGGGGCTACTCCAACCGCCTCGTCGACCTCACGGTCTTCGTCGGCGGCCAGCTCTAAGTCCCGGAGCAGGCACCTCTGATGTGAGAGCAGGGCTCGGGCAGCGCACAGCCGCGTTGTCCGAGCCCTGCTCTGTGCACGGATCGATCCAGCCCTCCCGGACAACAGAGCCCTCCTAGGAGTCACCTCATGAAGACGATCGACGAACTTCTCGCCGAAGGTGTGGACGGCAAGCGGGTCTTCGTCCGCGCCGACCTCAACGTGCCGCTGGCCGACGGCCTCATCACCGACGACGGCCGTATCCGCGCCGTCCTGCCCACCATCAAGGCGCTGACCGAAGCGGGCGCCAAGGTGGTCGTCGCCTCGCACCTGGGCCGCCCCAAGGGCGCCCCGGACCCGGCGTTCTCCCTGCTGCAGCCCGCCGAGCGCCTCGGTGAACTGCTGGGCGCCCCCGTGGCGTTCGCCCAGGACACCGTCGGCCCCGCCGCCCACGACGCCGTGAACGGCCTCCAGCCGGGCCAGGTCGCCGTGGTCGAGAACCTGCGCTTCAACCCGGGCGAGACGTCCAAGGACGACACCGAGCGCGGCGAGTTCGCCGACCAGCTCGCCGCCCTGGCCGACGTCTACGTAGGCGACGGTTTCGGTGCCGTGCACCGCAAGCACGCCTCCGTCTACGACCTCCCGGCGCGCCTTCCGCACTACGCGGGCTACCTCATCGCCACCGAGGTCAACGTCCTGAAGAAGCTCACCGAGGACGTCAAGCGCCCCTACGTCGTCGCGCTCGGCGGCGCCAAGGTCTCCGACAAGCTCGCCGTCATCGACCAGCTGCTCGGCAAGGCCGACCGTCTGCTCATCGGCGGTGGCATGGCGTACACCTTCCTCAAGGCCAAGGGCTACGAGGTCGGCATCTCCCTCCTCCAGGAGGACCAGGTCCCGGCCGTCAAGGAGTACATGGACCGCGCGGAGAAGAACGGCGTCGAGCTGGTCCTCCCCGTCGACGTCCTGGTCGCCCCGGAGTTCCCGGACCTGAAGACCAAGGCCCCGGCCAACCCCACCACCGTCGCCGCGGACGCCATCCCCGCCGACCAGGAGGGCCTGGACATCGGTCCGGAGACCCGCAAGCTGTACGCCTCGAAGCTCGCCGACGCGGCCACCGTCTTCTGGAACGGTCCGATGGGCGTCTTCGAGCACCCCGACTACGCCGAGGGCACCAAGGCGGTCGCCCAGGCCCTCGTCGAATCCCCGGCCTTCACGGTCGTCGGCGGTGGCGACTCCGCCGCGGCCGTCCGCATCCTGGGCTTCGACGAGAAGGCATTCGGTCACATCTCGACCGGTGGCGGCGCCTCCCTCGAATACCTCGAGGGCAAGACGCTCCCCGGCCTCGCCGCACTGGAGGACTGACCCCGCATGACGACCCGTATGCCGCTCATGGCGGGCAACTGGAAGATGAACCTCAACCACCTCGAGGCCATCGCGCACGTCCAGAAGCTCGCCTTCGCCCTGGCCGACAAGGACTACGAGGCCTGTGAGGTCGCCGTCCTGCCGCCCTTCACCGACCTGCGCTCCGTGCAGACCCTGGTCGACGGCGACAAGCTCAAGATCAAGTACGGCGCGCAGGACCTCTCGGCGCAGGACTCCGGTGCCTACACCGGCGAGATCTCGGGCCCGATGCTGTCCAAGCTGAAGTGCACGTACGTGGCGATCGGCCACTCCGAGCGCCGGCAGTACCACAACGAGACCGACGAGATCGTCAACGCCAAGGTCAAGGCCGCCTTCAAGCACGGCCTGACCCCGATCCTGTGCGTCGGCGAGGAGCTGGACATCCGCGAGGCGGGCAACCACGTCGCGCACACGCTCTCCCAGGTCGACGGGGGTCTCAAGGACGTCCCCGCCGAGCAGGTCGAGTCGATCGTGATCGCGTACGAACCGGTCTGGGCCATCGGCACCGGCAAGGTCTGCGGCTCCGACGACGCCCAGGAGGTCTGCGCGGCGATCCGTGCCCGGCTGGCCGAGCTGTACTCCCAGGAAGTGGCCGACCAGGTCCGCATCCAGTACGGCGGCTCCGTGAAGTCCGGCAATGTCGCCGAGATCATGGCGAAGCCCGACATCGACGGCGCCCTGGTCGGCGGTGCCTCCCTGGACGCCGACGAGTTCGTCAAGATCGTCCGCTTCCGCGACCAGTAAGTATGCGCTAGCGGCGATTCGTCGTACCCTTGCGGGGGTCGTGGCCTTCGGAGTGGGCTCGGTGTGCTCACCCAGTAGGCTTCGGCCCCCGTCGTCCGTTCAGTTCCGAGGAAGTTGGTCCAGCCGTGGTTTTGGGGTTCTCGATCGCCCTGATCGTCTTCAGCCTGCTGCTGATGCTGCTTGTGCTGATGCACAAGGGGAAGGGCGGCGGCCTCTCCGACATGTTCGGTGGCGGCATGCAGTCGTCCGTCGGTGGCTCCTCGGTCGCCGAGCGCAACCTCGACCGCATCACCGTGGTGCTCGGTCTGCTCTGGTTCGCGTGCATTGTCGTGCTCGGCATCCTGATGAAGGTCAACAACTGATCACCGACCGACTTCGGTACGGCAGCACAACTGCACATTAGGCAAGCACATTCCGCACGTAAGGCCCCATGTCCGGTACGCGCCCCCAGGCGCGGCCTATCATGGGGCTTGCGTCTAGGGGCGGGGGTGTAACTCCAATCACTGGACGCGCGTTGGGCCTTACGTAGACTGAGGCGCTCGCAGCGAAGCGTCACGCCGACTCGCTTCGCGGCACCATCACGCAGGGAGTTACGACCGTGGCAAGTGGCAACGCGATCCGAGGAAGCCGGGTCGGGGCGGGGCCGATGGGCGAGGCCGAGCGCGGCGAGTCCGCGCCGCGGCTTCGCATCTCCTTCTGGTGCTCCAACGGGCACGAGACGGTGCCCAGCTTCGCCAGCGACGCGCAGGTTCCCGAGACCTGGGACTGCCCGCGCTGCGGCTTTCCCGCCGGACAGGACCAGGACAACCCGCCGGACCCGCCGCGCACCGAGCCGTACAAGACGCACCTCGCGTACGTACGGGAGCGGCGCAGCGACGCGGACGGCGAGGCGATCCTCGCCGAGGCGCTCGCCAAACTGCGGGGCGAGATCTAGGAATTGAGAACCGGCCGGGCACCGAGGTGCCTGGCCGGATGTATTTCGTACGCCGGGCCGCGCACGGGCGCGCCGCCGGGGCGTACCGCCGTGCCGACCGGCTCGCGGAGTGTCCGCGGCGCCGCCGCGAGGCCGATTGTCAGTGGTGCGCTCTACGGTTCTTGAAGTGGCGGAACCGGAGGGGGCGTTGTGACGACGGTCGAGGCGGCGGGGGTGCGGGCACCCGCGTGGCGCGGGGGGTTCGGGCGGCTGTGGAGCGCGGCGGTGGTGTCGCGTTTCGGGGACGCCCTGCGCACCGCCGCGCTGCCGCTGCTCGCCGTGCGGCTCACGGACGATCCGCTCGTCATCGCCTCCGTCACGGCCTGCGGCTACCTCCCCTGGCTCCTCTTCGGGCTGCTGGGCGGCGCGGTCGCGGACCGGGTGGACCAGCGGCGGGCGATGTGGGCCGTCGACACCGTACGTGGCGGGCTGGTGGCCTGCTTCGCCCTCGCCGTCGGGCTCGGGCACGCCACGATCGGCCTGCTGATCGCGCTCGCCTTCGCCCTGACCACCCTCCAGACGCTGTTCGACAACGCGTCCACGGCCCTGCTGCCCTCCCTGGTGGACAAAGAGACGCTGGGCAGCGCCAATGCCCGGCTGATGACCGGCCAGCAGTTCGCCGGCGGCTTCCTGGCGGGCCCCTTCGTGCCGCTGCTGCTCACTCTCGGGGCCGCCGCGCCGTTCGCCGCCGACGCGGCGACCTATCTGCTGGCCGCGGCCCTCGTGGCCTCCCTGCGGATCCGGGCGCCCGAGCGGGAGCCCCGGCCCGCCGGGAGCACCCTGCGGGCGGAGGTGGCGGAAGGAGTGCGCACCCTGTGGCACGACACGGCGCTGCGCGCGGTCTGCGTGGCCACACTCCTGTGCAACATCGGCATGGGCGCCCTGATCGCCACGCTGGTCCTGCACGTGACCGGCTGGCTGCACGCGGGAAACGCGGGCTTCGCGGCCGCGATGACGGCCTACTCGGCCGGGTCCCTGGCCGGGGGAGTGCCGGCCCAGTGGATCGCGCGCCGGATCGGACGGGTACGGAGCCTGTTCCTGTGCGGATGCGTCCAGACGGCGGCCCTGGTACTCCTCGGCACCGTCCGCCACCTGGGTGCACTCCTCGTGGGCATCGCGCTGCTCGGAGTGATGGGCATGGTGTGGAACGTCAACCAGGTCACGCTGATGCAGCAGCGCAGCCCGGCGGCGATGATGGGCCGCGTCAGCTCCGCGTTCCGCACCGCCTCCACCTCCGGGGCCCCGCTCGGCGCCCTGCTCGGCGGCACCGTGGCGGGGGCCTACGGGCTGAACGCGCCCGCGCTGTTCGCGGCCGTCCTCTTCGCGCTCGCCGCCACCTCGCTGATACCCGCGCGTCTGGCGGACGTATCTGTTGTTGAGCCGGACGACGGCGCTACGACAGCTCACGTCAAGCCCTGATCAATTAGGTTGGGACCGGCAGTGGGGCGAGGCAAGCAGCAGCACACGCAGGAAAGAAGGCGGAAGCCAGAAATGAACGCAGACAGCCGTGCCAGGCTCAACCAGACGCCCGAGTGGACCGCTCTGGCCAAGCACCGCGAGGAGCTCGCCGAGACCCATCTGCGGGACCTGTTCGCAACCGACCCCGGGCGCGGAACGGGGTACACCCTCCAGGTCGGCGATCTGCACGTCGACTACTCCAAGCACTTGGTCACCGACGAGACACTGCGGCTGCTGCGGGAGCTGGCCGCGGCGACCGACGTCTTCGGGCTGCGGGACGCGATGTTCCGTGGCGAGAAGATCAACGTCACCGAGAACCGGGCCGTGCTGCACACCGCGCTGCGGGCCCCGCGCGACGCGGTGATCGAGGTGGACGGGGAGAACGTCGTCCCGGCCGTGCACGCCGTGCTCGACAAGATGGCCGCCTTCTCCGAGCGGGTCCGCTCCGGCGAGTGGACCGGCCACACCGGCAAGCGCATCAAGAACGTCGTGAACATCGGCATCGGCGGCTCCGACCTCGGTCCGGCGATGGCGTACGAGGTGCTGCGCTCGTTCACCGACCGCGACCTCACGGTCCGCTTCGTGTCGAACGTGGACGGCGCCGACCTGCACGAGGCCGTCCGTGACCTGGACCCCGCGCAGACGCTCTTCGTCATCGCCTCGAAGACGTTCACCACGATCGAGACGATCACCAACGCGACCTCCGCGCGCAACTGGCTGCTGACCGAGCTGAAGGCCGGTCAGGAGGCCGTGGCCAAGCACTTCGTGGCGCTGTCGACCAACGCCGAGAAGGTCGCCGACTTCGGCATCGACACGGCCAACATGTTCGAGTTCTGGGACTGGGTCGGCGGACGGTACTCGTACGACTCGGCGATCGGCCTGTCCCTGATGATCGCGATCGGGCCGGACCGCTTCCGGGAGATGCTCGACGGGTTCCACCTCGTCGACGAGCACTTCCGCACCGCGCCCGCCGAGACCAATGTGCCGCTGCTGATGGGCCTGTTGGGCGTCTGGTACGGCAACTTCCACGATGCCCAGTCGCACGCGGTGCTGCCGTACTCGCACTATCTTTCGAAGTTCACGGCGTATCTGCAGCAGCTGGACATGGAGTCCAACGGCAAGTCCGTGGAGCGCGACGGGCACGAGGTGGAGTGGGAGACCGGCCCGGTCGTGTGGGGGACGCCCGGCACCAACGGGCAGCACGCGTACTACCAGCTCATTCACCAGGGCACGAAGCTGATCCCGGCGGACTTCATCGGATTCGCCGAGCCGGTCGCCGATCTGCTGCCGGGCCTGGTCGCCCAGCACGACCTGCTGATGGCGAACTTCTTCGCGCAGACCCAGGCCCTCGCCTTCGGCAAGACGCCGGACGAGGTGCGCGCCGAGGGCGTGCCCGAGGAACTGGTGCCGCACAAGACGTTCAAGGGCAACCACCCGACGACCACCGTCCTCGCCAGGGAGCTGTCGCCGTCGGTGCTCGGCCAGCTGGTCGCCCTCTACGAGCACAAGGTGTTCGTCCAGGGCGCGATCTGGAACATCGACTCCTTCGACCAGTGGGGTGTCGAGCTCGGCAAGGTCCTCGCCAAGCGCGTCGAACCCGCGCTGACCGAGGGGGCTCAGGTGCCGGGCCTGGACGAGTCCACGAAGGCGCTGGTCGCCAAGTACCGGGAGCTGCGCGGCCGCTAGACGCGGGCGCGCGAGGGTCACGGAAAGCGGGCGGCGGGAGTCCGTCCGCTTCCCGTAGACTCCCGGGCGATCACGCAGGAGAAGGCTCGGGGGAGCGGAAGTTGGCTGGTTCGCAAGGAAGTTGGACGGGTGGCACGCTGACGGCGAGGTCGTTTCTGAGGCCGAAGCGGGTGGCGGAGGCGGTGTTCCATCCGGCGTGGATCCCGGAGGCGGTCGATCCGGGGGTGGAGCGGCTCAAGCGGGTTCGGGTGATCGCCGGGGCCGTCGCGGCGGTCGGTGTCTACACCTTCGTGGAAGGCGGGTTCGCCTTCACGGAGATGCTGCAGAACATGCTGACGGCGTCCGCCGTACTGCTGTTCATCACGCCGTTGACCGTCGGGGCGATGCTCTTCGTCTGGCGGCGCACCGGGACGGTTCGCCAGCTGCGGGTGCCGCTCGGCAACTCGTTCAAGCTGCTGCTGGCCTTCGTCGGGTCCATCGTCCTGACGGTGATGATGTGGTGGCTCGCGGCCGGGGCCGGGTGGTTCGCCCTGGTGCTGGGGCTGGTGGCGCTCTGGCTGACCGGGTTCGTCGGCTCGGGTGCGGTGAAGGTGTCCGGCAACTTCTTCGGTACGGCCGCGGTGCATCGCTGTCTGCCGCCGTTGCTCGCCACCGTGACGACGTGGCTGATGGCCATTCCGGACCTCGCCACGGGAGATCTGCACGGGCTCAGTCTTGGGATGGGGTTCGTCTTCATTCTGGGGGCGCCGGTGACGGTCACGGGGATCGCCGCGCTGGAGATGTACCGGTTGCGCAGGCGGCACGGGATACGGCTGAGGGCGCATCCGGCGTCGGTGCCGCCGCCGCGGCCCACGTACGCGCCGGGGGCCGGGTATGTGCCGCCGCGGGGCAACCCGTACGGGCCGGGTCCGGCGTACACGTACAACCAGGACAACCTCTATGCGCCGGGGCCGCGGAACCCGTACCACCAAGGACCGCGGAACCCGTACAACCAACACGACCCGCACGGGTTCTGACGGCGCTCGCAGGCTCGGGCTCAGGCCACCGCGCTCAGGGTGTCCGCGAGGCGGCGTCGGGCGGCGCGGCCCGCGGGGAACGCGGCGAGGGCGGCGGCACCCAGGACCGCGGCCAGACCGAACAGCGACAGCAGGAGGGGGGACGGCCCCCCGGCGATACCGGCGCCGATCCCACTCGACTTCCCCTGGGCGTCGATCAGCCAGTGCGCCAGAGGCAGCCCCAGCGCCGTACCCGCGAGGACCGCTGCCAGCGCGGTACAGGCGGTGCCCGTGACGGTGACCGCCGTGATCTGCCGCGGGGACAGCCCGATGGCCTTGAGCGCCAGCAGGTCCCGCTCGCCCTCGCGCACGGTGCCGCCGATCGCGGTCAGCAGCTCGATGAGCCCGATGAGGGCCAGCACGGCGATCAGCCCGATGACGACGCCACGCAGCGGCGAGAGGCCGTCGGCCGGGTTGGTCACGGCGTGCACGTCCAGGTGCCCGTGCCCGGCCGCGGTCAGCTCGGCGGCGACCTTGCCCGGGTCGGCGCCGGGGCGCAACTGGAGCTGGTAGAGAGTCGGGCGGAGCTCCGGGTCGTTCTCGCGCAGGGTGTCGAGCGAGGTGGAGATGACGCGGCCGCCGTTCTCCGGCTCGATGCTGCGGCCGACGATGTGCAGGATCTGCGGGCGCGCGCCGACGGTCATCCGCACCCAGTCCCCGACGCGCACGTCCAGCAGGTCGAGCAGCCCCTGACCGGCCACCGCCTCGTCGGGCCCGCGGGCCGGGCGGCCCTCGGCCAGCGCGAACGGGTACGGGTCCCGGTGCGTACCGAGTCCGCGCAGTGCGATCGTCGCCGTCTGGCCCGGAACCAGAGCGGCCACCTCGGCGCCCGGGTGCACGGCGGTGACCTGTGCGTTCCGGGCGAGCAGGGCGCGGGCCGCCGGATCGCCGAGACTCTCGTCCGGGTGCGCCGTGAGCGCGGCCGCGAGACCGATCCGCTCGGGTTCGCTGTGGAAGCGGTCGATGGTGGTCCAGGCGCTCAGCGCGACCACGATCAGCAGCAGGGGCAGGGCGAGCCGGGCGACCGTGGCCAGCGAGCGCGGCCGCCGCGGGAACGCCTGGTGCCAGCCCAGCACGAGCGCGGGGGGCAGCCGCAGTCCGAGCGCCCGGCGGGCCACGCCCGACAGGCGGCCGGCCGGCGGTGCCGCGGCCCGCAGCACCGGCACGGGGGGCACCCGGCCCGCCCGCCACGCCGCGATCCCGGTCGTCGCGCCGATGAAGAGCACCGCGGCCACCGGTACCGCCAACAGTGCCGCGGTGTGCCCGGGCAGTCCCTGCCAGACGCCCAAGGCGTCGCCCAGGCGGCCGGGGATCCGGCTCCCCAGCGCCTGGGTGAGCGTGGCGGCGACCAGGGCGCCCAGCGACGCGTACACCACGTGCTGGATCAGGAAGATGCGTACCACCTGGGCGGGCGTGAACCCGATCGCCTTCAGTACCGAGATGTCTCGCAGATGGCCGCGGATACGGGTGCCGATCGCGCCGTACACGGCGAGCGCGGCGGCGAGGAGCGCGCCGAGGCCGAACAGGCCAAGGACCTGTCCCAGCAGCCGGTTGTCGCCCTGGGCCTCGGCGCGGGCCTGCTGCCAGTTCGACACCTGGGTGACCGCGCCGGAGCCGAGCGCCGTCACCGCGCGCTGCACGGCGTAGTCCGTGTCGCCGGGATCGGTCAGACGCAGACCGATGACCTGGCCCGTACGTCCGTCCGCGCCTCGCACCGCGGAGGGCAGTGCCCAGACGACCCCCGACCGCTCGCCGGGGCGGTAGCGGGGCTCGGCGCTGTCGGCCACGCCCAGGACGGTCAGGGTGCGTGCGGTGCCGGGCACGGTGAGTGTGTCCCCGGGCTCGGCCCACAGCGCACGGGCGAGGCTGTCCTCCAGGACGACTCCGTCGGGCCGGTCCTGGTCGAGCCAGTGACCGGAGACGAGCAGCGGCCGACCGGTGGCGGGCGGCTCGACGGCGCCGCGCAGCTCGACATAGGCACGGGTGCCGCGTGACTCGACGGTGGCGGACGCGGTGCGGTACGGACCCGCCACGGACTCGACGCCGTCCAGCCGCGCGAGCTGCCCGGCGTCGGCGGACGCGCCGGTGTGGATCCACACATGGGCGCCGCGCGACTGGGTGAAGACGCGCTGCCAGGGGTTCGTCGCGTATCCGAAGAGTGCCGCGGCGAGCAGCAGCGAGGCGACGATCCCCGCGGTGGCGAGCACGATGAACAGCGCCTCGCCCCGATGCGTGCGCAGATCGGCATGCGCCCAGCGCAGAGTGGCCCGCACGCCGCTCAGTCCCTCAGTTCCAGCACACCGGATATCCCGGCGCCGCGCGACGGCGTGCCGTCGAGTTCCGCGTCGTCGGCGATGCGGCCGTCGAAGAAGCTGATCACGCGGTCCGCGGCGCTGGCGAGCCGGGCGTCGTGGGTGACGAGCACGATGGTCTGACCGCGCTGGTGGAAGCGGGACAGCAGCCGCATCACCTCGCGGGTGCCCTTGCTGTCCAGGCTGCCCGCGGGTTCGTCGGCCAGCAGCAGGGGCGGATGGTTGACCAGCGCCCGGGCCAGGGCGACGCGCTGCTGTTCGCCGCCGGACAGCTCACCCGGCATGCTCCGCCCCTTGCCCTCCAGGCCCAGCTCGGACAGCAGCCGCTCGCGCTCGGCGCGCGCCTGCCGGGGGGAGACCCCGGCGAGCAGGGCGGGCAGCTCCACGTTGTCGGCGACCGACAGATTGGAGACCAGGTTGAAGAACTGGAAGACGATGCCGATGCGCCGTCGCCGTTCCACCGCCCAGCGCGCCTCGCTGTACCCGTCCGTGCATTCGGCGTCCAGCCAGACGCTGCCGGAGTCGGGCCGCTGGAGGCCGCCGAGGAGGTGCAGCAGCGTCGACTTGCCGGCGCCGGACGGGCCGGTGACGGCCACGAACTCGCCCTGGCGCACGGCAAGATCCACTCCGCGTACGGCATACGCAGGGGCGCCCTCGCCGTAGTGGGTCTTGACCAGGCCCTCGGCGCGCAGCAAAGGACCGGTGTGGCTCATTCCAGCTCCTCCAGTTCCTCCTGGCAGCGCTCCAGCCAGTCAAGATCGGCCTGCAGGTGCAGCATGGCGCCCTCGATCAGCAACTGGGAGATGCGGTTGTCCCGGTCCTCGGCCGCGGCGAGCTTCGACAGGTTGCGCATGGTGTTCAGATACTGCCGCCGCTGCCTGTTGATCAGGGCGATCTGGTCGGCCAGGCCGGTCGTCGGGGCGAGTGCGAGTTTCATGAAGAACTCGTCCCGTACCCGGGGCTCGTCCGCCGTCTCCTGGTACCAGGCCTGCAGCGCCTCGCGCCCGGCGTCGGTGAGGTGGTAGATCTTCTTGTTGGGTCGGCTCGACTGTTCGACTTCCTCGCCCTCGATCAGTCCCGTCTTCTCGAGGCGGCCGAGCGTGACGTAGATCTGGCCGACGTTGGGCTGAGGGTACGCGGAGCCCAGCAGTTGCTCAAGGTCCTGCTTGAGCTCGTACCCGTGGGCCGGGCCTCGCGCCAGCAGGGCCAGGAGGGGCAGCCGCACCCGTGCTCTCCTCCCCGCATCCTCGTTATGTGCCGCGCACCGATGTCAGGTCGTCGCCCGGTCGATGTGGCCGGAGACCAATGTGTCGCAGGCCCTAGTATCGCCCATACCTAACAGGTATACATGGCCACTGACGTCGGGCGAAGGTGCCCGACGCCGGTGTACAGGGAGGAACCTATGCGGTGGATACGTGCCGCCGGTAGGGGCCTCCTGGTCACAGCGGTGGTCCTGACCGGTTACGTCGCCTCCGGCACCCCCGCCGACGGGGCGCACGGCGCCGGTCGCGGCCCGCTCACCCTGGCGACCGCGGGCGATCTCACCGGCTATCTGGGGCCACTGCTCGAAGGGTGGAACCGTACCCACCCCGGCGAGAAGGTGACCCTCGTCGAACTCCCGGACTCCGCCGACGAGACGCACGCGCAGATGACGACCGACCTGCGCGGCGGCGGCAGAAGCCGCTTCGACGTCCTCAACATCGACGTCGCCTGGACCTCGGAGTTCGCCGCCGCGGGCTGGATCTCCCCGCTGGACCCCGGCCGCTTCCCGCTCCACAGTTTCCTGCCGCCGGTCGTGGACACGGCGACGTACGACGGAAGGCTGTACGCGGTCCCGTATGTCACCAACGCGGGACTCCTCCTGTACCGCGAGGACGTCCTCGCCAAGGAGGGCGTCGCGCCGCCGCGGACCTGGGCCGAGCTGGAGCGACAGGCGAGAACCATCGCCCCGAAGTACGGACTCGACGGTTACGCCGGCCAGTTCCTGCCCTACGAGGGTCTCACCGTGAACGCGGCGGAGGCGGTCTACTCGGCGGGCGGCACGATCCTCGGCGACGAGGGCGAGCGCGTCACCGTGAACTCCGAGGCGGCCCGAGAGGGCATCGGGTTCCTCGCCGACGGCGTACGTGACGGCTGGATTCCGAAGAAGGCGCTGACGTACAAGGAAGAGGAGTCGAAACAGGCCTTCCAGGACGGCCACCTCCTCTTCCTGCGCAACTGGCCCTACGCCTACGTCGGTGCTTCAGGCAAGGGATCGGCGGTCGCCGGGAAGGTCGGCGCGGTCCCCCTGCCCGGACCCGACGGACCGGGCACGAGCGTGCTGGGCGGCTCCAACCTGGCCGTCAACACGCATGCGCGGCACCCCGATTCGGCCGCGCGCCTGATCGCGTACCTCACGACCGAGCGGGCGCAGCGCCAGGTCCTGACCAAGGGTGCGCTGCCACCCGTACGGGCGGCGCTGTACCAGGACCCGGAGCTGATCCGGGAGTTCCCCTATCTGCCCACGCTGCGCGCCAGCGTCCTCGCGGCCGCCCCGCGCCCCAAGAGCCCGCGTTACGACCAGGTCAGCCTGGTCGTGCAGGCCGTGGTCCACGACGCGATGACGGGGCACGAGACGCCTTCCGCGGCGGTACGGCGGCTGGCGCGCGAGCTGGCGGCCATCTCACGCCGGTAGCGCGCCGGTAGCACCCCGGCGGTGCCCTGGTTGGCCCGCTGATAGTTACTTGTTAGGTAACGGGAGCATCCCATCTCCGGGTTCCGCGCCCGAAAAGTCCGCATATAACTTCCCAACTTCCCGGTTCGTGCTGCCTACTCGTTGACACTCGCGCGACACGCCTACCTAACATGCATGCATAACCACAGGCACGCACAGACAGGTCCAACGGGTGACCCTCAACACGCACCGCTGGTGGCGCGACGCAGTGATCTACCAGGTGTACGTCCGCAGCTTCCTGGACAGCACCGGTGACGGCATCGGCGATCTCGCCGGGGTTCGCGCGGGCATGCCGTACCTCAAGAAGCTCGGTGTCGACGGCATCTGGCTGAGCCCCTTCTACCCCTCGCCGCAGCACGACCACGGCTACGACGTCGCCGACTACTGCGACGTGGACCCGCTCTTCGGCGACCTCGCCGAGTTCGACCTGCTGATGACCGACGCCCGCCGCCTCGGCGTCAAGGTGCTCCTGGACATCGTCCCCAACCACTGCTCCAGTGAGCACCCGTGGTTCCGTACCGCGCTCGCGGCGGAGCCGGGCAGCCCGGCCCGTGCCCGCTTCCACTTCGCCGACGGACGCGGCCCGTATGGCGCCGAGCCGCCCAACAACTGGCACGCCATGTTCGGCGGACCCGCCTGGTCCCGCGTCACCGAGGCGGACGGCAACCCCGGCCAGTGGTACCTGCACATGTTCACGTCCGAGCAGCCCGACCTGAACTGGCGCAACCCCGAGGTCGGCGCGCACTTCGACCACGTGCTGCGGTTCTGGCTCGACCGGGGCGTCGACGGCTTCCGCATCGACGTCGCCGCCGGTCTCTTCAAGCACCCCGGCCTGCCGGACTCGCCCGACCCGGAGGCCGACGCCCGCACCCGCGACTCGGTCAACCCGCTCGCCTGGAACCGGCCCGAGGTGCACGACGTGTGGCGCCACTGGCGGTCCGTCTGCGAGGAGTACACCGGGCGCGACGGCCGCGACCGGCTGCTGGTCGGCGAGGTCTCGGTACCGACGGCCCGCGAACACGCCCAGTACGTACGCCCGGACGAGCTCCACCAGGCCTTCTTCTTCGACCTGCTCAGCGCGCCCTGGGACGCCGACGCCTTCCGCAAGGTCATTTCCGAGGCCATGCAGGACATAGCCGGCACGGGATCGACGGTCACCTGGGTCCTCAACAACCACGACCAGGTCCGCACCGTCACCCGCTACGGCGAGCTCGGCACCGAGGGCAGCGGCCTCGGTACGGTCCGTGCCCGCGCCGCCGCACTGCTGATGCTGGCGCTGCCCGGAGCCGCGTACATCTACCAGGGCGAGGAGCTCGGGCTGCCCGAGGTCGTCGACCTGCCCGACGACGTGCTGACGGACCCGATCTTCCGCCGTACGGGAAGCCGCGCCCGTATCCGCGACGGCTGCCGGGTGCCGCTGCCCTGGTCCGGGCACACCTCGCCGTTCGGCTTCACCTCGGGCGCGGAGAGCGCCAAGCCGTGGCTGCCGCAGCCCGCCTACTTCGCCGAGTACGCCACCGACCGCGCGCTCGCCGACACCCGTTCCTTCTGGCACCTCTACCGCGACGGGCTCCAACTGCGTGCCGGGCTCCCGCAGTTGGGCGAGGGCGCGCTGCGCTGGCTTGAGGCGCCGCCCGGCGTCCTCGCCTTCGTCCGCGGCGACGGCCTGGTGTGCGCGGTCAACTTCGACGCGGCCCCGACGCCCGCACCGGTCTCCGGCACCCCCTTGCTGTCCAGCGGCCCCTGTCCGGCCGGCGTCCTGCCCGGCTCGACGGCCGCCTGGTGGATCAGCGACTGCACGAATCCCTGACCGTCCCCTCCTCTGCTTTCCGTTCCCCCGGTTTCCGTCGATTCCTCTGGTTTCCGTCAATTCCCCTGCCCTGAAAGGGACATCAACGATGATGCGACGACGTACGACCCTGCTCGCGAGCTGCACCGCCCTCGCCCTGGCCCTCGGCGCCACCGCCTGCGGAGGCGGGCCCGTGGCCGCCGGAGGCGGCGGTAAGTCGCTCAGCGGCCAGACGATCACCGTGGCCGGTGTCTGGTCCGGCAGCGAGCAGAAGAACTTCCAGAAGGTCCTGGACGCCTTCACCGCGAAGACGGGCGCCAAGACCCAGTTCGTCTCCACCGGCGACAACGTCTCCACGGTCGTCGGCAGCAAGATCGAGGGCGGCAACGCCCCCGACGTGGTGATGGTCCCGCAGGTCGGCGTCCTCCAGCAGTTCGCGAAGGAGGGCTGGCTCAAGCCGCTCTCCAAGACCACCGAGCAGTCCGTCGACACCAACTACGCGAGCGTCTGGAAGAAGTACGGCAGCGTCGGCGACACCCTGTACGGCCTGTACTTCAAGGCCGCCCACAAGTCGACCGTCTGGTACAGCCCCGCCGCGCTCGACCAGGCGGGTGTCAAGCCGCCGACCACGTACGACGCCATGCTGAAGGCCGGACACACCGTCTCCGACTCGGGTCTCGCCGCCTTCTCCGTCGCCGGACAGGACGGCTGGACCCTCACCGACTGGTTCGAGAACATCTACCTCTCCCAGGCGGGCCCCGAGAAGTACGACGCCCTGGCCGCCCACCGGCTGAAGTGGACCGACCCGACCGTGGTCGAGGCGCTCACCACCCTCGGCGAGCTCTTCAAGGACAAGCAACTGATGGCCGGCGGGCAGAAGGGGGCCCTGAACACGGACTTCCCCGGCTCCGTCGAGAAGGTCTTCGGGCCCAAGCCCGAGGCGGGCATGGTCTACGAGGGCGACTTCGTCGCCGGGGTCGCCAAGGACCAGTTCGGCAAGAAGATCGGCCAGGACGCGAACTTCTTCCCCTTCCCCGCGGTCGACGGCGGCAAGGCGCCGGTGGTCAGCGGCGGCGACGCGGCCGTGGTCCTCAAGGACGGCAAGAACCAGAAGGCCGCCATGACGTTCCTGGAGTACCTGGCGACCCCCGAAGCGGCCGCCGTCTGGGCCGGGGCGGGTGGCTTCCTCTCCCCGAACAAGAAGCTCGACCTCGCCTCCTACAGCGACGACATCGCCCGTGAGACCGCCAAGTCCCTGGTCGCCGCCGGGGATTCGGTCCGCTTCGACATGTCCGACCAGGCCCCCGCCGCGTTCGGCGGCACCAAGGGCGCCGGCGAGTGGAAGATCCTCCAGGACTTCCTCCGTGACCCCTCGGACCCGAAGGCGACCGCGGCCGAACTGGAGAAGGCCGCGGCCAAGGCGTACCAGGGCTGATCGCCATGACCGCCACCCTCGTGAAAGAGGCGAGCCCTCCGGCCGCCGGCATGGCCGACCACAGACGGCGCGCCAGACGCCGCGGCCGGATCGTCGCCCTCGTCTTCGTCCTCCCCGCCCTGCTCCTGCTCGGCGCGCTCGTCGTCTACCCCGTGGTCTTCTCCGTGGGGCGCAGCTTCTTCGACGCCTCCGGCAGCCGGTTCGTGGGCGGCGACAACTACACCGAGATGTTCCGCGACCCGGCCACGCTCAAGGCCGTACGCAACAGCGCCATCTGGGTCGTCGTCGCGCCGACGCTGCTCACCGGACTCGGCCTGGTGCTCGCCGTCCTGGTCGAGAAGATCCGCTGGGCCACCGCGTTCAAGCTGCTGCTGTTCATGCCCATGGCGGTCTCCTTCCTGGCCGCCGGCATCATCTTCCGGCTCGCGTACGACGAGGACCCCGACAAGGGTGTCCTGAACGCCGCCGTGGTCGGCGTCCACGACGCGTTCGAGGGAACCTCGTCCTATCCGACCGCCCGCACCCGCGACGGCCGAGGCCTCACCAAGGGCGCCGACGGCTCGTACCGTACGACCGCCTCCGCCTCGCCCGGCCACACGGTCGGCCTCGGCCTCGTCGGCGTCCTGCCCAAGGACCTGCCGAAGGAGGCGAAGCCCGCCTACACGGCCGCAGGGCAGAAGGCGGCCCGGGACGAGCTGCGCGGTGTCGTCTACCTGGACTTCACACCCGGCGGGGGAGGGAAACAGGGCCGGGTCGACCGCGGGGAGAGCGGACTGCCCGAGATGAAGGTCGAGGCGGCGCGCGACGGGAAGACGGTCGCGAGCACGACCACCGCGGCCGACGGCTCCTTCCGCTTCCCCGGGCTGGACTCCGGCTCGTACACCGTGCGGCTGCCCGCGTCGAACTTCAGCCCGCCGTACGAGGGTGTGTCCTGGCTCGGTCCGGCGCTGGTCACCCCCGCCATCATCGGCGCGTACCTGTGGATCTGGACCGGCTTCGCCATGGTGCTGATCGGCGCCGGACTCGCCGCCCTGCCGCGCGACGCGCTGGAGGCGGCCCGGATGGACGGCGCCAACGAGTGGCAGATCTTCCGCCGGATCACCGTGCCGCTGCTGGCACCCGTGCTCACCGTGGTCTTCGTCACGCTCGTGATCAACGTGATGAAGGTCTTCGACCTCGTCTACATCATCGCGCCCGGCCCCGTGCAGGAGGACGCCACCGTGCTGGCCACCCAGATGTGGCTGGTGTCCTTCGGCGGAGGCAACAACCAGGGCCTGGGCAGCGCACTCGGTGTGCTCCTCCTGCTCCTGGTCGTCCCCGCCATGGTCTTCAACGTCCGCCGCTTTAGAAGGAGTCAACGATGAACGCGCTCAGGCGGGGGCTCGGCAACGGCCTGGTGCAGGCGTTCCTGGTGGTCGTCGGCCTGGTCTGGGTCACCCCGCTCGCAGGGCTCTTCCTCTCCTCGATGCGCTCGGCGCGGGACACCGCCGAAGGAGGCTGGTGGACGGTGCTGACCAGCCCCGGTCAGCTCTCCTTCGACAACTACTCCGCCCTCCTGGGCAATGCGGGGATGACACGGGCGTTCTGGAACACCGTGCTGATCTCCGTGCCGGCCACCGTCCTCGTCGTGGTGATCGCGGCCCTCGCCGGATACGCCTTCGCCTGGCTGGAGTTCCCCTTCCGGGACACGATCTTCCTTGTCGTGGTGGCGTTGTTGGTGGTGCCGGTTCAGATCGGGCTGCTGCCGGTCGCCAAACTCTTCGGCGCGCTGGGGTTGTTCGGCACGATTCCCGGTGTCGTGCTCTTCCACGTCTCCTATGGGCTGCCGTTCGCCATCTTCCTGCTGCGCAACTATTTCGCGGAGATGCCGAAGGAGATGCTGGAGGCCGCCCGGATGGACGGAGGCAGCGAGTGGCGCATCTTCACCCGGCTGGTGCTGCCGGTCGGACGTCCGGCCATCGCGAGCCTGGCCATCTTCCAGTTCCTGTGGGTGTGGAACGACATGCTGGTCGCCCTGCTGTTCGCCGACAGTTCCTCGCAGCCGTTGACGGTCGAACTCCAGTCCCAGATACGGCAGTTCGGCAGCAACATCGATGTACTGGCACCGGGGGCGTTTCTGTCGCTGATCGTTCCGGTGGCGGTGTTCTTCGCCTTCCAGCGGCACTTCGTGCAGGGGGTGATGGCCGGGTCGGTGAAGTGAGGGGCTTTCTCGCCCCGCCGCTCCTGCCCGTCCCGTCCCGTTCCCGGGGGCCGCGCCCCCAGACCCCCGCCAAAAAAGACCGCGCGGTTCCCCGCGCCCCTTTTCAGGGGCGCGGGGAACCGCGCGAACCACGGCTCAGGCCGAAGCCGGGGGATACAGCGAGCGGGGGAGTTGGGAGGCCGCCGCCGAGTCCAGGAGCCACAGGGTGCGGGAGCGGCCGTGGGCGCCGGCCGCCGGGGCCTGCACCTCGCCCGCGCCCGAGAGGGCGATCGCCGCGGCCTGTGCCTTGTCCTCGCCCGCAGCCAGCAGCCAGACCTCGCGGGCGGAGCGGATCGCGGGCAGGGTGAGCGTGACCCGGGTCGGCGGGGGCTTGGGCGCGCCGTGCACGCCCACCACCGTCCGCTCCGTCTCACGGACCGCGGGCAGCTCCGGGAAGAGCGAGGCCACGTGGGTGTCCGGTCCGACACCCAGCATCAGGACGTCGAACGTGGGCACGGAACCGTGGTTCTCGGGCCCCGCGGCCTTCGCGAGCTCGGCCGCGTACGCCTCCGCCGCCGCGTCCACGTCGGTGCCGTACGGACCGTCGGACGCGGGCATCGAGTGGACCCGCGCGGGGTCCACCGGCACCGAGTCCAGCAGCGCCGCACGAGCCTGGGTGTCGTTGCGGTCCGGGTCGCCCTCGGGCAGGAACCGTTCGTCGCCCCACCACAGGTCGATACGACCCCAGTCGACGGCGTCCCGGGCGGGCGCGGTCGCGAGCGCCGCGAGGAGCCCGTTGCCGTTGCGCCCGCCGGTGAGGACCACCGAGGCGTAGCCGCGCGAGGCCTGCGCGTCCACGATCTTGGTGATCAGCCGGGCAGCGGCGGCCTGGGCCATCAGCTCCTTGTCGCGGTGCACGACGAGCTGCGGAGTGTTCACTTGGCGGCCGCCTTCTTCGCAGGCGCCTTCTTCGCGGGCGCCTTGGCGGCGGCGGTCCTGGTGGCCGCGTTCGCCGTGGCCGGCTCCGCCTCGACGGCCTCGGCCGCCGACCCGTTCAGCCGGTCCACCCCGTACCGTAGCGCCGACGCGTAGGTGTCGTCCGGATCGAGCCGGCGCAGCTCCTCCGCGATCAGCTCCGAGGTGTCGCGGCGCTTGAGCGCCACCGCGCGGTCGGGCTGGCCCTCGATGGAGAGGGTCGCCAGGGTGCCGTCGGCGCGGTCCAGCGCGATCGGGCCGCAGCTCGTGTCCAGGCGGACGGCCGTGAGGCCGGGGCCGGCGGACTTGGACCGCTTGACGGGGACGTCGAGCCGGTCCGCGAGCCACATGGCGAGCAGCTCCACGCTCGGGTTGAACTCCTCGCCCTCCACCTCGACCGCGCTCACGTCACAGATGACCTGGTCGAGGGCGGCGGCCAGCATCGAGCGCCAGGGCGTGATGCGGGTCCAGGAGAGGTCGGTGTCCCCGGGGGTGTAGGCGTCGGCACGCGCGTTGAGCTCGCGTACCGGCGCCTCGGCGGCGTAGGTGTCGGTGACGCGGCGCTGGGCCAGCTTTCCGAGCGGGTCGTTGGCCGGGTCGAGCGGCGCGCCCACCGGCCACCAGACGACGACCGGCGCGTCCGGCAGCAGCAGCGGCAGGACGACCGAGTCGGCGTGGTCGGCGACCTCGCCGTACAGCCGCAGTACGACCGTCTCGCCGGTGCCCGCGTCCGCGCCGACCCGCACCTCGGCGTCGATGCGGGACTTCGTGCGGTCGCGGGGCGAGCGGGAGACGCGCTTGATGACCACGAGGGTGCGCGAGGGGTGCTCGCGGGACGCCTCGTTGGCGGCCTTCAGGGCGTCGTAGGCGTTCTCCTCGTCGGTGACGATGACGAGGGTGAGCACCATGCCGACGGCGGGGGTGCCGATGGCGCGGCGGCCCTGCACCAGCGCCTTGTTGATCTTGCTGGCCGTGGTGTCCGTGAGGTCTATCTTCATGGGCGACGCCAGCTCCGTCCGTCTCGCTCGAGCATTTCGTCGGCCTCGACAGGGCCCCACGTGCCCGAGGGGTACTGCGCGGGCTTGCCGTGCTTGTCCCAGTACTGCTCGATCGGGTCGAGGATCTTCCAGGACAGCTCGACCTCCTCCGTGCGCGGGAAGAGGTTCGAGTCGCCCAGCAGGACGTCCAGGATCAGGCGCTCGTACGCCTCCGGGCTCGACTCGGTGAACGACTCGCCGTAGGCGAAGTCCATCGAGACGTCCCGGATCTCCATGGAGGTGCCGGGCACCTTGGAGCCGAAGCGGACCGTGACGCCCTCGTCGGGCTGGACGCGGAAGACGATCGCGTTCTGGCCCAGCTCCTCCGTCGCCGTGTGATCGAACGGGGAGTGCGGGGCGCGCTGGAAGACGACCGCGATCTCGGTGACGCGGCGGCCGAGCCGCTTGCCGGTGCGCAGATAGAAGGGGACGCCCGCCCAGCGGCGGTTGTCCACCTCGACCTTGATGGCCGCGTACGTGTCGGTCTTCGACTTGGGGTCGATGCCGTCTTCCTGGAGGTAGCCGACGGCCTTCTCGCCGCCCTGCCAGCCGGCCGCGTACTGCCCGCGGACGGTGTCGCGGCCCAGGTCCCGGGGGATCCGGACCGCGCCGAGGACCTTGGTCTTCTCGGCGGCGAGGGCGTCCGCGTCGAAGGAGGCGGGCTCCTCCATGGCGGTCAGGGCCATCAGCTGCAGGAGGTGGTTCTGGATGACGTCGCGCGCGGCGCCGATGCCGTCGTAGTAACCGGCCCGGCCGCCGATCCCGATGTCCTCCGCCATGGTGATCTGCACGTGGTCGACGAAGGACCGGTTCCAGATCGGCTCGAACATCGTGTTGGCGAAGCGGAGCGCCAGGATGTTCTGAACGGTCTCCTTGCCCAGGTAGTGGTCGATGCGGAAGACCTGGTCCGAGGAGAAGACCTCGTGCACGATCGCGTTGAGTTCCTCGGCCGACTTCAGGTCGTGACCGAAGGGCTTCTCGATGACCGCGCGCCGCCAGGAGCCGTTCGACTGGTCGGCCAGGTGGTGCTTCTTCAGCTGCTGGATGACCACCGGGAAGGCGGACGGCGGCACGGAGAGGTAGAAGGCGAAGTTGCCGCCCGTGCCCTGCGCCTTGTCCAGCTCGTCGATCGTGGCGCGCAGCCGCTCGAACGAGTCGTCGTCGTCGAAGGTGCCCTGGACGAAGCGCATCCCCTGGATGAGCTGCTGCCAGACCTCCTCGCGGAACTCCGTACGGGCGTGTTCCTTGACGGCGTCGTGGACCACCTGGGCGAAGTCCTCGTTCTTCCACTCGCGGCGGGCGAAGCCGACGAGCGAGAAGCCCGGCGGCAGCAGTCCGCGGTTGGCGAGGTCGTACACGGCGGGCATCAGCTTTTTACGTGACAAATCGCCCGTGACGCCGAAGATGACCAGGCCCGACGGCCCCGCGATACGCGGGAGCCGTCGGTCTGCGGGGTCACGCAGCGGGTTGCTGCTTGACAAGGTTTCAGCCCTCCGAAGGGGCGAGGCGCTTGAGTTCCGCCTCTGTGGACTTGAGCAGGTCGTTCCAGGACGCCGCGAACTTCTCGACGCCCTCGTCCTCCAGGAGCTGGACCACGTCGTCGTACGAGATCCCGAGCTTCTCGACCGCGTCGAGCTCGGCGCGGGACTGCTCGTACGTACCGGCGATGGTGTTGCCGGTGATCTCGCCGTGGTCCTCGGAGGCCTGCAGGGTGGCCTCGGGCATGGTGTTCACCGTGTTCGGCGCCACCAGATCGTCGACGTACAGGGTGTCCTTGTACGCCGGGTCCTTGACGCCGGTCGAGGCCCACAACGGGCGCTGCTTGTTGGCCTGCGCCTTGTCGAGGGCGGCCCAGCGGTCGGAGGAGAAGACCTCCTCGTACGCCTGGTAGGCGAGCCGGGCGTTGGCGAGCGCCGCCTTGCCGCGGGCGGTCTTGGCCTCGGGGGTGCCCAGGGCGTCGAGCCGCTTGTCGATCTCGGTGTCCACGCGGGACACGAAGAAGGACGCCACCGAGTGGATCTTGGAGAGGTCCAGGCCCGCGGCCTTCGCCTTCTCCAGGCCCGCCAGGTAGGCGTCCATGACCTCGCGGTAGCGCTCCAGCGAGAAGATCAGCGTGACGTTGACGCTGATGCCCCTGCCGATGACCTCGGTGATCGCGGGCAGGCCCGCCTTGGTCGCCGGGATCTTGATGAGCGTGTTCGGGCGGTCCACCAGCCAGGCCAGCTGCTTGGCCTCGGCGATGGTCGCGGTGGTGTTGTGGGCCAGGCGCGGGTCGACCTCGATGGAGACCCGGCCGTCCTGGCCCTGCGTCGCGTCGAAGACCGGACGCAGGATGTCGGCGGCGTCACGGACGTCCGCCGTCGTGATCATGCGGATGGCCTCGTCGACGGTGACCTTGCGGGCGGCGAGATCGGCGAGCTGCTGCTCGTAGCCGTCGCCGCTGCTGATCGCCTTCTGGAAGATCGACGGGTTGGTGGTGACGCCCACGACGTGCTGCTGGTCGATCAGTTCGGCGAGATTGCCGGACGTGATCCGCTTGCGCGACAGGTCGTCCAGCCAGATCGCGACGCCTTCCTCGGAGAGGCGCTTGAGTGCGTCTGTCATGGAAATTGCATCTCCTACGTGTCGTATTTCAGCGTCAGCGCTGGGCTGCGGCGATCGATTCCCGGGCGGCATTGGCGACGTTCTCGGCAGTGAAGCCGAATTCACGGAAGAGGACCTTGCCGTCGGCCGAAGCACCGAAGTGCTCCAGCGAAACAATGCGTCCCGCGTCCCCGACGAACCGGTGCCAGGTCAGACCGATACCGGCCTCGACCGAGACGCGCGCCTTCACCGACGGCGGCAGGACGCTGTCCCGGTACGCCTGGTCCTGCTCCTCGAACCACTCCACGCAGGGCATGGACACGACCCGCGTCGGGACGCCCGCGGCCTGGAGCTGCTCGCGCGCCTCGACGGCGACATGCACTTCGGAACCGGTGGCGATGAGGATGACCTCCGGCTCCGCGGTCTGCCCGTCGGGCCCTTCGGCCTCGAAGCGGACGTAACCGCCCTTGACCGTGTTCTCGTCGGCCTCGTACGTCGGCACGCCCTGACGGGTCAGCGCGAGGCCGTGCGGGGCGCCCTTGCCGAAGACCTTCGTGTAGCGCCCCAGGACCTCGCGCCAGGCGATCGCGGTCTCGTTGGCGTCCGCGGGACGGACGACGTTGAGGCCGGGAATGGCGCGCAGCGAGGCCAGGTGCTCGACCGGCTGGTGGGTCGGGCCGTCCTCACCGAGACCGATGGAGTCGTGCGTCCACACGTACGTCACCGGCAGGTGCATCAGAGCGGACAGACGCACGGCGTTGCGCATGTAGTCGGAGAACACCAGGAAGGTGCCGCCGTAGACACGGGTGTTGCCGTGCAGGGTGATGCCGTTCATCTCCGCGGCCATGGAGTGCTCGCGGATGCCGAAGTGGATCGTGCGGCCGTACGGGTTCGCGCCCGGCAGCGGGTTGTCGGCCGGCAGGAACGAGGAGTTCGGGTCGATCGTGGTGTTGTTCGAGCCCGCGAGGTCGGCGGAGCCGCCCCACAGCTCGGGGATGACCGCGCCGAGAGCCTGCAGCACCTTGCCGGACGCGGCACGGGTGGCGACACCCTTGCCCGCCTCGAACGCCGGGAGCTTCTCCTCCCAGCCGGCCGGCAGCTCGCCCGCGGCGATCCGGTCGAACTCGGCGGCGCGCTCGGGCTGAGCGGTGCGCCACTCCTGGAAGCCCTTCTCCCACTCGGCCTTCGCCTCACGGCCGCGGTCGAGGGCCTTGCGGGTGTGCGCGAGGACCTCGGCGGCGACGTCGAAGGACTTCTCGGGGTCGAAGCCGAGGACGCGCTTGGTGGCCGCGACCTCGTCCTCGCCGAGCGCGGAGCCGTGCGCGGCCTCGGTGTTCTGCGCATGCGGGGCGGGCCAGGCGATGATCGAGCGCATCGCGATGAACGACGGCTTGTCCGTCACCTTCTTCGCGGCCTCGATCGCGTTGTAGATGGCGTGCGGGTCGATGTCGCCGTCCGGCTTCGGGGCGACGCGCTGCACGTGCCAGCCGTACGCCTCGTAGCGCTCGACGGTGTTCTCGGAGACCGCCGTCTCGGTGTCGCCCTCGATCGAGATGTGGTTGTCGTCCCACAGCAGGACGAGGTTGCCGAGCTTCTGGTGACCGGCGAGGGAGGACGCCTCGTGGGAGATGCCCTCCTGGAGGCAGCCGTCACCGGCGATCGCGTAGATGAAGTGGTCGAAGGGGGACTCGCCCTGCGCCGTGTCCGGGTCGAACAGACCGCGCTCGTAGCGGGCGGCCATCGCCATGCCCACCGCGTTCGCGACACCCTGCCCGAGCGGGCCGGTCGTGGTCTCCACGCCGGGGGTGTGTCCGTACTCGGGGTGGCCCGGGGTGCGGGAGCCCCACGTCCGGAAGGACTCCAGATCGTCCAGCTCGAGGCCGAACCCGGCCAGGTAGAGCTGCGTGTAGAGGGTCAGGGACGAGTGGCCCGCGGACAGCACGAAGCGGTCGCGTCCGGTCCAGTCGGGATCCGCCGGGTCGTGCCGCATCACCTTCTGGAAGAGGGTGTACGCGGCAGGCGCCAGACTCATGGCCGTACCGGGATGGCCGTTTCCGACCTTCTGTACGGCATCGGCGGCCAGGACGCGGGCGGTGTCGACGGCCCGCTGGTCCAACTCGGTCCACTCGAGGTCTGTGGTGGTCGGCTTGGTGCTCACCCTGGGTCAGGGCTCCTCTCCACATGTCACGCATGTCGTTGCCGGTGCACTGGGCGCCCACCGGCCGTTGTCGAGCCTACCCCCGTAGGTACGTGCGTTTTTTCGAGTCATTCCAGACTGCCGGGACTCTCCGGGATCCGCCTCCCGACTGGTCCGTTCCATGTTCGGCAACTGAATACGGAGCCGCTCGTAAGAGTGCTCAATCGAGCTTCGTCACGCCCGTTGCGCACGCCCCGTCCGCTCCCTGGCGCGGCCGCTGCCAACACGACCCCACCCCCGCGAAGGCCGAGGTATAGGCAACGTCTACAGTGGCGTGGTACGCGCGAGCCTTTACGGGGAGTTCACACCCGGGGGCTTGCTGGGATGTCTCTGTCAGGGGTGTGCGTGACGGCCGTCGAATCCCGTCCAGCGGGGGTGCTCGGGACGAGCAGCCGCCCAAGCCACCGGCCGTTCGGGGCCCGTGTCAAGGCGTTCGTGGCGCTGACCAAGCCGCGAATCATCGAACTGCTGCTGATCACCACCGTTCCGGTGATGTTCCTGGCGCAGCAGGGTGTACCCGACCTCAAGCTGGTCCTGCTCACCTGCCTCGGTGGTTTTCTGTCGGCGGGCGGCGCCAACGCGC
This sequence comes from Streptomyces sp. NBC_01450, assembly GCF_036227505.1. Classification (NCBI taxonomy): domain Bacteria; kingdom Bacillati; phylum Actinomycetota; class Actinomycetes; order Kitasatosporales; family Streptomycetaceae; genus Streptomyces; species Streptomyces sp. NBC_01450. The sequence goes on from NZ_CP109480.1 coordinate 8,314,915, forward strand.
TGAACATGTACATCGACCGCGACATCGACGCCCTGATGGAGCGCACCTCGCAGCGCCCGCTGGTCACCGGCATGGTCAGCCCGCGTGAGTGCCTGGCCTTCGGGATCACGCTGGCGGTGGTCTCGACCCTGCTGTTCGGGCTGACCGTCAACTGGCTGTCCGCCTGGCTGTCACTCGGAGCGCTCCTTTTCTACGTCGTCGTTTACACGATGATCCTCAAGCGGCGTACCTCCCAGAACATCGTCTGGGGCGGCATCGCCGGCTGCCTCCCGGTGCTCATCGGGTGGTCGTCCGTCACCGACTCCATGTCGTGGGCGCCGGTCATCCTCTTCCTCGTCATGTTCTTCTGGACGCCGCCGCACTACTGGCCGCTGTCCATGAAGGTGAAGGACGACTACGCGCGCGTGGGCGTGCCGATGCTGCCGGTCGTCGCCTCCAACAAGGTGGTCGCCCGTCAGATCGTCATCTACAGCTGGGTGATGGTCGCGGTCTCGCTGCTGCTCACCCCGCTCGGCTACACGGGCTGGTTCTACACCCTGGTCGCGCTCGGTGCGGGCGGGTTCTGGCTGTGGGAGGCGCACGGTCTGCAAAGCCGCGCCAAGGCGGAGGTGGCCGGCGGGAAGCTCAAGGAGATGCGGCTGTTCCACTGGTCGATCACCTATGTGTCGCTCCTGTTCGTGGCGGTCGCGGTGGACCCCTTCCTGCGCTAGTACGACTCCCTGATCCTTGACGGGCGGGGTACGTGGGCTAAGCCACGTACCCCGCCCGTCGCCGTTTGATCTACCCGTCGGTAGCATTTTGGCCATGGCAGACACGCAGCAGGTTGACGAGACCACCGGCGCCGCCCAGGACGTCAAGGCCGAGCGCAAAGCGGCCAAGCTCGCCCAGCGGATCAACGCCTTCGCCAAGGAGCACGGCGGGACCGAGGGGCACGTCGAGTACATCGGGCAGCGCGGCGCCCGGATCGTCCTTGTCGGCGCGGACGGTGGGTGGGGCGACCTGGTGGCGCCCACCTATGTGATCGCCGAAGAGGCCGTGAAGAAGGCCGGCATCACTGTTCACGAGACGTTCGACGGTGAGTTCGCGGCGAAGGTCAAGACGGGGCCGTACGAGTGGAAGAGGATGGCGGGGATCCAGCTGGGGGCGCCGAGTAACGGCTGACAATATCTGTTATCTGTCGCCTGATAGTTGATATCCGTCATCTGCCATCTGTCATTTGTCATCCGACATCCGTCGGCTGTCATTCGTCAGCTGTCATCTGTCGGCTGTCATCCGTCAGGTGTTGGTACGGCTTGCGCTTCACCAACACCTGACGCCCGCCTCACCCGTTAGGACCTGAAGAACGCAACGGTCCAGTCGCGGGGAGTCCGGATGATCGAAACGCCATCCCTGGTGGACCAGTACTGCCACGGCGTACTGAGGACGGAGCTGGGCCTCGGCACCTTCGAGGCCCACCTCGCCAGAACCGAGGGCCCCCCGGCCCCCGGCACCACCTTCTTCGACACCCAGACCGGCTTCGCGGTACGCCGCTGGTGCCCGCCCCTGCTCGGCCTGGAACCGCACTGTCCGCCCGCCCGCTATCTGGCCCGGCGCCGCGAACTCGGCGTCCTGGAGTCGGGCCGCAGACTCCTGCGCGGCAGCGGCATCACGACGTATCTCGTCGACACGGGGCTGCCCGGGGACCTGACGGGACCGGGTGAGATGGCCTCGACCGGCGCGGCCCACGCCCATGAGATCGTCCGCCTGGAGCTGCTGGCGGAGCAGGTCGCGGACACCTCCGGCACGGTCGAGTCCTTCCTCGCCAACCTCGCCGAGTCCGTCCACGGAGCCGCCGCGAACGCCGTCGCGTTCACGTCGGTCGCGGGTGGACGGCACGGTCTGGCGCTCGCGCCCGAGCCGCCCGGACCGGGAGAGGTACGGGGCGCGGCCGGGCGCTGGCTCGCGGACCGCCGGGTGGGCGGGGCGCTGAGCGACCCGGTCCTGCTGCGCCACCTGCTGTGGATCGCGGTCGCCTCGGGCCTGCCCCTCCAGCTCCACGCCGGTCTGGGCGAACCCGGTCTGCGCATCGACCGCACCGACCCCGTGCTGCTCACCGACTTCGCCCGTGCCACGGCCGGGCTCGGCACGGACCTCGTCCTTCTGCACGGCTACCCGTATCACCGGCACGCGGCGCACCTCGCCGGGGTCTTCCCGCACGTCTACGCCGACCTGGGTGCCGCGCTGGTGCGTACGGGAGCCCGGGCGGCGGCCGTCCTCTCCGAGATCCTGGAGCTGGCCCCCTTCGGCAAGCTCCTGTTCTCCAGCGGGGCACACGGCCTGCCCGAGCTGCACGTCGTCGGCGCGCGTCTGTTCCGCGAGGCGCTCGCCCGGGTGCTGGGTGCCTGGGTCGCCGAGGGAGCCTGGTCGCTGGCGGACGCGCAGCGGGTGGCGGGACTGATCGCGGCGGGGAACGCGCGGCGGGTGTACGGGGTGGAGTGAGCCGGTGCCGGATCCCCTACGAACGGAACTACGCGCGCGTGAGCGCCGATTCCGCGGCCGCCCCCGGCAGTTCCGACGCCGCCTGAGGGCGTTCGCGCAGCGACAGCAGGACCCGCAGGACGCCGATCCACACCAGGCAGGCGCCGAACATGTGGAGGCCGACCAGGGCCTCGGGGAGGTCCGTGAAGTACTGGACGTAGCCGATGACACCCTGGCCGAGCAGGATCAGGAACAGGTCGCGGGTGCGGTCGAGCGGGCCCTTGGGGGCGTCGACGGCCTTGAGGACGAACCACAGGGCGAAGGTCAACGTGACCACGATCCAGGCCAGCACGGCGTGCAGCTTGGTGACGGTCTCCCAGTTGACGGCCATGCGTTCGACCTCGCTGGAGTCGCCCGCGTGCGGACCCGCGCCGGTGACCACCGTGCCCACCGCGATCAGCACGACGGAGGCGACGACCAGGCACCACACGAGCTGCTGCACCGCCTTGCCGACCAGCGGGCGCGGCTCGGCGGAGCCCTCGCGGGTGCGCTGCCACATCACCGTGGCCACCGTGATGAGCGCAGTGGAGAGCAGGAAGTGCGCGGCGACCGTGTACGGGTTGAGGCCGACCAGGACGACGATGCCGCCGAGGATCGCGTTGCCCATGACGATCCAGAACTGCGCCCAGCCGAGCCGGGTGAGGTCGCGCCGCCACGGCTTCTGGGAGCGCGCGGCGATGATCGCCCAGCCGACCGCCGCGCACAGCACATAGGTCAGCATGCGGTTGGTGAACTCGATGACTCCGTGGAAGCCCATCGCGCTCGTCGTGGTGAGCGAGTCGTCGGTGCACTTGGGCCAGGTCGGGCAGCCGAGGCCCGAGCCGGTCAGCCGTACGGCGCCGCCGGTGACCACGATGACCACCGACATGACGAGCGCGGCGAGGGCCGCTCGTCGCACCGTCCGGGCGGTCGGGGTCCAGCGTTCGGCGATGAGGGCGAGCGGGTTGCGCGCGAAGGCTACGGCGTCGGCTCGGGTCACGTTTGGCACGGGCCCCATCGTAGGCCGCCGCTTGTGCACCGCTTCACGAGGCCCCCGCACCTACGCAAATCGCCGCCTCGGCACGCCTCGGGCGGCGTACCCCGGGGGTCACTCCCAGCGGAAGAACTTGGCCGCCGCCCCCAGGCCCACGACCGCCCACACGGCCAGGATCCCGAGGTCGCCCCACGGCATGCCCGCCCCGTGCTGGAGCACGTCCCGCAGCCCGTCCGAGAGCGCCGAGATGGGCAGCAGACCGAGCACGTCCTGGGCGCCCGTCGGGAACTTGTCCATCGGGACGATCACGCCGCCGCCCACGAGGAGCAGCAGGAAGACCAGGTTCGCGGCGGCGAGCGTCGCCTCCGCCTTCAGCGTGCCGGCCATCAGCAGGCCCAGGCCCGAGAAGGCGGCCGTGCCCAGGATCAGCAGGAGCGCGACGGCGAACGGGTTGCCGTGCGGCGACCAGCCCAGCGAGAAGGCGATCACCGTCAGCAGGACGACCTGGAGGACCTCCGTGACCAGCACGGACGCCGTCTTCGCGGTCATCAGGCCCCAGCGGGGCAGGGGGGAGGCGGCGAGCCGCTTCAGGACCCCGTAGCGCCGCTCGAAGCCGGTGGCGATGGCCTGCCCGGTGAACGCCGTCGACATCACGGCGAGCGCCAGGATGCCGGGGGCCAGGAAGTCGACCGCCTCGCCCTTGCCGGTGTCGATGATGTCGACCGAGCTGAACAGGACCAGCAGAAGCGTCGGGATGATCACCGTGAGGAGGAGCTGCTCGCCGTTGCGGAGCAGCATCTTCGTCTCGAGCGCGGCCTGCGCGCCGATCATCCGGGGCAGCGGGGCCGCCCCCGGCTTCGGGGTGTAGGTACCGGCGGTGGTCACGAACGCAGCTCCTTGCCGGTGAGTTCCAAGAACACGTCTTCCAGGGTGTGGCGTTCGACGGAGATCTTCTCCGGCATCACGCCGTGCTGCGCGCACCAGGAGGTGACCGTCGCCAGCAGTTGGGGATCGACCTTGCCGCCCACCCGGTACGAGCCGGGCGTCAGCTCGGCGGCCGTGCAGTCGGCGGGGAGGGCCTTGAGCAGGGAGCCGACGTCGAGTCCTGGACGGCCGGTGAAGCGCAGGGTGTTCTCGGCACCGCCGCGGCACAGCTGCTCGGGGGAGCCCTGTGCGATGACCTTGCCCGCGTCGATGATCGCGACGTCGTCGGCGAGCTGCTCGGCCTCGTCCATGTAGTGCGTGGTGAGGATGACCGAGACGCCGTCGGCGCGCAGATCGCGGACCAGGTCCCAGGTGGCGCGGCGGGCCTGCGGGTCGAGGCCCGCGGTCGGCTCGTCGAGGAAGACCAGTTCGGGGCGGCCGACCACGGCCATCGCGAGCGCGAGGCGCTGCTGCTGGCCGCCCGAGAGCCGCCGGTAGGTCGTGCGGCCGCAGCTGTCGAGGCCGAGCCGTTCGATGAGCGCGTCCACGTCCAGGGGGTGGGCGTGGAGCTTCGCCACATGGCGGAGCATCTCGTCGGCGCGGGCGCCGGAGTAGACCCCGCCGGACTGGAGCATCACGCCGATGCGGGAGTGCAGTGGCCCGGACTGTCTCACCGGGTCGAGGCCCAGGACGCGTACCGTGCCGGAATCCGGCTTCCGGTACCCCTCGCAGGTCTCGACCGTGGTCGTCTTGCCCGCCCCGTTGGGGCCCAGTACGGCGGTGATGCCCGCCTCGGCCACCAGGTCGAGGCCGTCCACCGCGGTCTTCGTGCCGTACCGCTTCACCAGGGCCTGGACCTGGACCACGGGCTCGCTTCGCATGAGGCGCAAGTCTAGGGAGCCGGTCGGGTGATCGGGTGGGCGGGGTTCAGGAGCCGGTCGTGGGGATGACCCATTCCTCTCGGGGTCGGTGCAACTCCAGCCAGCGCTCCGCGTACGCCACCGCGTCGGCCACCGGGAAGAGGCGTACGTCGGCGGCGCCCACCCGGCCCCGCGTGACGGGGCGGTCCCGCTCGAAGTCGGAGCCCAGCACGTCGAAGCGGTCGGAGTCGACGGAGACCTCCGTGACGACCTCCCAGCGGGTCGTCCCCTGCGGGGTGCGCACCGGGCGTCCCACCTCGACGCGCGGGGACGGTATGCGGTATTCGGCCAGGTGGAAGCTGGTGCATGCGTCGTAGCCCGCGCCGAGCAGGAGCACCCGGGCGCCGAGGGCCTCCAGGCGGGCCAGCGGGCTGCGCTCGCCGAGCCGGCAGTCGGGGGCGTGCCCCTCGACGATCTCCGCCGCGCGGGGGCCGAGGGCGGCGAAGGAGGTCTGCGGATGGGTGCTGCGCAGGGCGCCGGGCCAGGTGCGGACGGTCTCCGGGATCACGCCCACCCCGCGGCTGGGCGTCACGAGGGGGTCGTACGCGGGCATTGTCGCCCGAATGGGGGACCACCACTCCTCGGGTACGGGCGGATCGCTCCACAGCGCCGGGTCGGAGAGGTCCCCGGACTGGGTGGGCACCACCAGGGTGCCGTCGGGGCCGAGTGCGTCGAGCAGTCCCTGGACGACGGTGACCGGGCCGCCGTTGACCCAGCCGAGGGAACTCAGGGAGGAGTGCGCGAGAAGCGTTTCTCCGGGTTGGACGCCCAGCTCCAGAAGCTGGGCGGCGAGGGTGTCCCGGGTGACGAGTGGGCCGGTCGGAGGGGGTGTCGACATGGTTCCCGAGTCTTGCGGAGACCCGGTCCCGAGGCCAGTGAATTGATCGATCAAAGATCGTTTCCGCAGGTCATCTTAGGTATACCTAAGTGATGCACGGCACCGTCCACCTGCCGGGGTGCGGCTTGTCAGGCTCTGAGGAATTACGCAACAATGGCGTTGTGAAAAACGTTGGCGAGGCTCGGGAGACCCCCACGGGGGCCCCTCAGGAGGAACTCGCGACCGGTGAGCGTTCGACGCGCAACCGTGTCGCGCGATCCATCCTGGATCACGGCCCGTCGACCGTCGCGGATCTCGCGGGGCGTCTGGGTCTGACCCAGGCCGCCGTACGCCGTCATCTCGACGCGCTGGTCGCCGACGACGTGGTGGAAGCGCGAGAGCAGCGGGTCTACGGAGCGCGTACGCGCGGCCGGCCCGCCAAGGTGTTCGCCCTGACCGACTGCGGCCGGGACGCCTTCGACCAGTCCTACGACAAGCTCGCCGCGGACGCGATGCGCTGGATCGCGGCGCGCGAGGGCGGGGACGAGGCCGTCGTGGCCTTCGCGCGCGCCCGGATGGCCGCGCAGGCCGAGGCCTATCGTCGGGCCGTCGAGGCCGCCGGGCCGGAGGAGCGCACCGAAGCGCTGGCCAAGGCCTTGAGTGTGGACGGGTACGCTGCTACAGCGCGTAGCGCACCGGTCGGCGAGCAGCTCTGCCAGCACCACTGCCCGGTCGCTCATGTCGCCGAGCAGTTCCCGCAGCTGTGCGAGGCGGAGACAGAGTTCTTCTCTCAGCTGCTCGGCACCCATGTGCAGCGGCTGGCCACCATCGCCCACGGCGACGGTGTGTGCACCACGTTCATTCCCAAGATTTCCAAGATGTCCGAATCCACCCATAACGCATCTGCAAGTACCGCCGGGAGGAACCCCGCATGACGCTCCCCATCGAGGAGACTGCCCACCCTGAGCTCGAGGGTCTGGGTACGTACGAATACGGCTGGGCCGACTCCGACGTGGCCGGTGCCTCTGCCAAGCGCGGTATCAACGAGGACGTCGTCCGCGACATCTCCGCGAAGAAGAGCGAGCCGGAGTGGATGACCAAGCTCCGCCTCAAGGGCCTGCGCCTCTTCGAGAAGAAGCCCATGCCCAACTGGGGCTCGGACCTGTCCGGGATCGACTTCGACAACATCAAGTACTTCGTGCGCTCCACGGAGAAGCAGGCGGAGTCCTGGGAGGACCTGCCCGAGGACATCAAGAACACGTACGACAAGCTCGGCATCCCGGAGGCGGAGAAGCAGCGCCTCGTCGCCGGTGTCGCGGCCCAGTACGAGTCCGAGGTCGTCTACCACCAGATCCGCGAGGACCTGGAGGAGCAGGGCGTCATCTTCCTCGACACCGACACCGCCCTCAAGGAGCACCCGGAGCTCTTCAAGGAGTACTTCGGCACCGTCATCCCGGTCGGCGACAACAAGTTCGCGTCGCTGAACACGGCCGTGTGGTCCGGTGGCTCCTTCATCTACGTGCCGAAGGGCGTGCACGTCGAGATCCCGCTCCAGGCCTACTTCCGTATCAACACGGAGAACATGGGCCAGTTCGAGCGGACGCTGATCATCGTCGACGAGGACGCCTACGTCCACTACGTCGAGGGTTGTACGGCGCCGATCTACAAGTCGGACTCCCTGCACTCCGCGGTGGTCGAGATCATCGTGAAGAAGGGCGCCCGCTGCCGCTACACGACCATCCAGAACTGGTCGAACAACGTCTACAACCTGGTCACCAAGCGCGCCGTGGCGTACGAGGGCGCGACCATGGAGTGGATCGACGGCAACATCGGCTCCAAGGTCACCATGAAGTACCCGGCCGTCTACCTGATGGGCGAGCACGCCAAGGGCGAGACCCTCTCCATCGCCTTCGCGGGCGAGGGCCAGCACCAGGACGCCGGCTCCAAGATGGTCCACATGGCGCCCAACACGTCGTCGAACATCGTGTCGAAGTCCGTGGCGCGTGGTGGCGGTCGTACGTCCTACCGCGGTCTGGTCGAGATCGGCGAGGGCGCCCACGGCTCGAAGTCGAACGTGCTGTGCGACGCGCTGCTCGTCGACACGATCTCCCGCTCCGACACGTACCCGTACGTCGACGTCCGTGAGGACGACGTGTCCATGGGCCACGAGGCGACCGTCTCCAAGGTCTCCGAGGACCAGCTCTTCTACCTGATGAGCCGCGGTCTGACGGAGTTCGAGGCGATGGCGATGATCGTGCGCGGCTTCGTCGAGCCGATCGCCAAGGAACTGCCCATGGAATACGCGCTTGAACTCAACCGGCTGATCGAGCTGCAGATGGAAGGCGCGGTCGGCTAAGACCCGCCGCCCGGAAAACAGCTGGTGGCCCGCCCCTTCCGGCGGGCCCGAGGATCTCAACCGACGCAGGAAAGAGAGCAGACCGACAGCCATGGCTGAGGCTCAGAACATCCCGGTGGGTTCCACCACCGCCGGACAGATCGCGGTGGCCGCCGAGTCGACCGTCGCCACGCGCATGAGCGCGCCCCCGTCCTTCGACGTGGCGGACTTCCCGGTCCCCCACGGCCGCGAGGAGGAGTGGCGGTTCACCCCGCTGGAGCGCCTGCGCGGGCTGCACGACGGGACCGCGGTCGCGACCGGCGACGGCCTGAAGGTCGACGTGGAGGCGCCCGCGGGCGTCATCGTGGAGACCGTCGGCCGTGACGACGCGCGCCTCGGCCGGGCGGGCACCCCGGTGGACCGCGTGGCCGCCCAGGCGTACTCCGCGTTCGAGAAGGCCGGTGTGATCACCGTCCCCAAGGAGATGGTCCTCACCGAGCCCGTCCGGATCGCGGTGCACGGCGAGGGCGGGGTCGCCTACGGCCACCAGGTCGTGGAGCTCGGAGCCTTCGCCGAGGCCGTCGTCGTCATCGACCACACCGGTGACGCCGTGCTGGCCGCCAACGTCGACTACATCCTGGGCGACGGCGCCAAGCTCACCGTCGTCTCCGTCCAGGACTGGGACGACAAGGCCGTGCACGTGGGCCAGCACAACGCGCTGATCGGCCGGGACGCCACGTTCAAGTCCTTCGTGGTCACCTTCGGCGGCGACCTCGTGCGCCTGCACCCGCGTGTGGCCTACGCCGGCACCGGCGGTGAGGCCGAGCTGTTTGGTCTGTACTTCACGGACGCGGGCCAGCACCAGGAGCACCGTCTGCTGGTCGACCACAACACCCCGCACTGCAAGTCGAACGTCGCCTACAAGGGCGCGCTCCAGGGCGAGGGCGCGCACGCGGTGTGGATCGGTGACGTCCTCATCGAGGCCAAGGCCGAGGGCACGGACACGTACGAGATGAACCGCAACCTGGTTCTGACCGACGGCGCCCGCGTCGACTCCGTGCCGAACCTGGAGATCGAGACCGGCGAGATCGTCGGCGCCGGCCACGCCTCCGCGACCGGCCGTTTCGACGACGAGCAGCTCTTCTACCTGATGGCCCGCGGCATCCCCGCCGAGGAGGCCCGCCGACTGGTGGTCCGCGGGTTCTTCGCCGCGCTGGTCCAGCAGATCGGTGTCGACGACATCGAAGAGCGGCTCCTCGTGAAGATCGACGAGGAGCTGGAGGCGTCGGTCTGATGACTGCCTCGTCGACGTTCGTACGCGCCTGCGGGCTGAGCGAGCTGGAGGACGACACCCCGAAGCGGGTGGAACTCGACGGCACGCCGGTCTCGGTCGTGAAGACCGAGGGGGAGGTGTTCGCGATCAACGACATCTGCTCGCACGCGAACGTCTCGCTCTCCGAGGGCGAGGTGGAGGACTGCCAGATCGAGTGCTGGCTGCACGGCTCCGCGTTCGACCTCCGCACCGGCAAGCCGTCCGGCCTTCCCGCGACGCGCCCCGTCCCCGTATACCCCGTAAAGATCGAAGGGGACGACGTGCTCGTCTCCCTCACCCAGGAGTCCTGAGGAACCCATGGCAACGCTTGAAATCCACGACCTGCACGTCACCGTCGAGGCCGACAACGCCACGAAGGAGATCCTCAAGGGCGTCGACCTGACCGTGAAGCAGGGCGAGACGCACGCCATCATGGGCCCCAACGGCTCCGGCAAGTCGACCCTCGCCTACTCCCTCGCGGGCCACCCGAAGTACACGATCACCGGCGGCACCGTCACCCTCGACGGCGAGGACGTCCTGGAGATGTCCGTCGACGAGCGCGCCCGCGCGGGCCTGTTCCTGGCGATGCAGTACCCGGTCGAGATCCCCGGTGTCTCGGTCTCCAACTTCCTGCGCACCTCCGCCACGGCCGTCCGCGGCGAGGCCCCCAAGCTGCGCACCTGGGTGAAGGAGGTCAAGGAGACCATGGAGCGCCTCTCCATGGACCCCGCCTTCGCCGAGCGCAACGTGAACGAGGGCTTCTCCGGCGGTGAGAAGAAGCGCCACGAGATCCTCCAGCTGGAACTGCTCAAGCCGAAGATCGCGATCCTCGACGAGACCGACTCCGGCCTGGACGTCGACGCCCTGCGCATCGTCTCCGAGGGCGTCAACCGTGTCCGCGAGACCGGCGAGGTCGGCACCCTGCTGATCACGCACTACACGCGCATCCTGCGCTACATCAAGCCCGACTTCGTCCACGTCTTCTCCGGCGGCAAGATCGTCGAGTCCGGCGGCGCCGAGCTCGCCGACAAGCTGGAGAACGAGGGCTACGAGGCCTACACCACGAAGGGTGGCGTATCCGCGTGACACAGCTGCCGGGCCTCCTCGACACCGAGGCGATCCGCAAGGACTTTCCCATCCTGGACCGTCAGGTCCACGACGGCAGGAAGCTCGTCTACCTGGACAACGCGGCGACTTCGCAGAAGCCGCGCCAGGTGCTCGACGCCCTGAACGAGTACTACGAGCGCTACAACGCCAACGTCCACCGCGGTGTCCATGTGCTCGCCGAGGAGGCCACGGCGCTGTACGAGGGCGCGCGCGACAAGGTCGCCGCGTTCATCAACGCGCCGAGCCGCGACGAGGTGATCTTCACCAAGAACGCCTCCGAGTCGCTCAACCTCGTGGCCAACATGCTCGGCTGGGCCGATGAGCCGTACCGGGTCGACCACGAGACCGAGATCGTCATCACCGAGATGGAGCACCACTCCAACATCGTGCCGTGGCAGCTGCTGGCGCAGCGCACGGGCGCGAAGCTGAAGTGGTTCGGCCTGACCGACGACGGCCGTCTCGACCTGTCGAACATCAACGAGATCATCACCGAGAAGACGAAGATCGTCTCCTTCGTGCTGGTGTCGAACATCCTGGGCACCGTCAACCCGGTCGAGGCGATAGTGCGCCGCGCCCAGGAGGTCGGCGCGCTGGTCTGCATCGACGCCTCGCAGGCCGCTCCGCACATGCCCCTGGACGTTCAGGCCCTCCAGGCCGACTTCGTGGCCTTCACCGGCCACAAGATGTGCGGTCCGACCGGCATCGGCGTCCTGTGGGGCCGCCAGGAGCTGCTGGAGGACCTGCCTCCGTTCCTCGGCGGCGGCGAGATGATCGAGACGGTGTCGATGCACTCGTCGACGTACGCCCCGGCGCCGCACAAGTTCGAGGCGGGCACCCCGCCGATCGCGCAGGCGGTCGGCCTCGGCGCGGCGATCGACTACCTGAACGCGATCGGCATGGACAAGATCCTCGCCCATGAGCACGCGCTCACCGAGTACGCGGTGAAGCGGCTCGGCGAGGTCCCCGACCTGCGGATCATCGGCCCGACCACGGCCGAGGACCGCGGCGCCGCGATCTCGTTCACGCTCGGTGACATCCACCCGCACGACGTGGGCCAGGTCCTGGACGAGCAGGGCATCGCGGTCCGGGTCGGTCACCACTGCGCACGCCCGGTCTGCCTGCGGTACGGAATTCCTGCGACCACGCGAGCGTCTTTCTATCTGTACTCCACGCCGGCCGAGATCGACGCACTGGTGGACGGCCTGGAGCACGTCCGGAACTTCTTCGGCTGAGGGGCTGGCTGAGACGTGAAGCTTGATTCGATGTACCAGGAAGTCATCCTGGACCACTACAAGCACCCCCATGGGCGGGGCTTGCGGGATGGCGATGCCGAGGTGCACCACGTCAACCCGACGTGCGGCGACGAGATCACGCTGCGCGTGAAGTACGACGGCGAGCAGATCGCGGACATCTCGTACGAGGGTCAGGGCTGCTCCATCAGCCAGGCCTCGGCGTCCGTGCTGAACGAGCTCCTCGTCGGCAAGGACGTGTCCGAGGGGCAGAAGATCCAGGAGACCTTCCTGGAGCTGATGCAGTCCAAGGGCAGGATCGAGCCCGACGACGCGATGGAGGAGGTGCTGGAGGACGCGGTCGCGTTCGCCGGTGTCTCCAAGTACCCGGCCCGGGTCAAGTGCGCCCTCCTGAGCTGGATGGCGTGGAAGGACGCGACGGCCCAGGCTCTGGGCGAGAGCGCCGAGAGGAAGACGGCATGAGCGAGAACACTGTGACATCGGAAGAGGGCCTGACGACGAAGCCGGCCTCGGAGGAAGAACTCCGTGAGGCGCTGTACGACGTCGTCGACCCGGAGCTCGGCATCGACGTCGTCAACCTCGGCCTGATCTACGGCATCCACGTCGACGACGCGAACATCGCGACGATCGACATGACCCTGACGTCCGCGGCCTGCCCGCTCACCGACGTCATCGAGGACCAGGCCAAGTCCGCCACGGACGGCCTCGTCAACGAACTGCGCATCAACTGGGTCTGGATGCCGCCGTGGGGCCCGGACAAGATCACGGACGACGGACGTGAGCAGCTTCGGGCGCTCGGCTTCAACGTCTGAGTCCGCGCACAGCTCCGCATACGTCTGTGGCCCCCGGCAGCTCGCCGGGGGCCACAGTTGTTCCTGAAGTTGTTCCTGAGGTCAGGACCAGCCGTTCACCACGCGGAACGCCGAGTCCGCGCGGAAGAGCCGGCTGTTGTCGTCTCTGTCCAGGCGGAGCTGGAAGTTGCGGTGGCGCAGATAGCGGCCCGGGTAGTTGATCGACTCCAGCATGACGGCGCCCGTGTACGGCGACGTCCGGGGACAGAAGGTGGCGTCCTTCCGGAAGAGGTCGGAGCCGTCGTTGCGGTCGGCGCGCAGCATGAAGCTGCGGTGACGCAGATAAGCGCCGTCGGGGGTGGTGAAGGAGTAGCAGTCGGCGTTGCCGAGCCCCTCCACCATCTTGAAACTGGCGTCCCGCTTGGTCGAGCTCGAGCTGCCCGAATCCACCGGGTCGAGTCGTACGAAGCCGTTGCTCAGATGCCAGTAGCGGTCCGGGTAGTTGACCGACTGGAGCGACTTCCGCGAGGAGACCGGCTTGGACTCGGCCGGCTTGCTGGAGGAGGCGGCCTTCGACGGTTCGGTGGGGTCGGGGACGGGCTTGTCGTCGGACCCCTGTTCCGAGGGTTTCGGCGAGGCCGAGTCCGACGCGGTGGAGGTGGTGGTGGAGCCGGCGTGCCGCGGGGAGGACAGGGCGTCCTTGCCGACCGGGGCCGTGGTGCTGCCCGAGGCGGAGAGGCCGGGCATGAACGGGACGTCCGTGTCGGAGGTGGTGTGGTTCGCCCGGTCCTTCGACGCGGCGTCGCTGTTGCTGTCGAGTACGGCGATCGCGGTCGCCGTGGCGATGAGCACCGCGATCGCGAGTCCGCCGGCCATCCACAGCCGTCGGGTTCCGGGCAACCGTCCCTCGTCCGGGAACTCCCCGGACTCCCAGGGGGCCGGCGGTTCGGCGAAGGGGGGCAGTTCCAGCGGATAGGGAGTGCCTTGGGGGGTGGGGCGCCAGGCGGGTTCCTCCGAAGTGGGCGCGGGCTGGTCCGGCCCGGGCTCGGGTTCGGGCTCTGGCGTTGTTTCTGGCATGCGCGTTCCTCCAGCGTCGCCCAAGGCGCACGCGGATTCGTCTACTGGTCTCAGCACAAGAAGGGGGGAGCGCGGACACACGGAACGGCGGTAGCCGTGGAGACCGGGTGCGCGACTGGTGAAACAGTAGTGGACTTGGTGAGTTCTGAGCAGCCGTTTCCCCCACTGATCCTTTGGCCCCACGGGGATTCATGGGGGTTCATGCGAATTCATGGGCGTGGTGGCTTCACATTGCATTCTCAGTGTGATCCAAGTCCGGGCTCATCGGGGTGCGACAGCGTGAGGTCGTGTCTGTTTCTGTACAACTCGCCTCCACGTGACCGGTGTTCGTCCTCGGCTGCCCCCGCTCAGGCACCACGCTGCTGCAGTTGATGCTGCACGCGCATCCACGGATCGCCCTGCCGCCCGAAACACTCCCCCATAGCCTTAAGGGCATGGGGGGACCCCCATCGTGCTCCCCGCCTACGAAGGCCGGCTGGCCTTCGGCGATCTGGTGGAGCGCGGCAACCGGGCCGGGCTCGCGCGCTGGATCACCGGCCGCAAGGAGACCCGCTTCCATGAACTCGGGCTGGACGCCGGACGCGTGGCCGAGCGAATCACCGACGGGCCGCCCACCCTCGGCTCGGTGCTCGGCATCGCGCCCCGTGCCTACGCCGAGGAGCACGGCAAGGCGCGCTGGGGCGACAAGCGGCCCGCGTACGCCCTGCGCGTGGCGGAGATCCTGCGGCTGTTCCCCGACGCGCAGTTCGTCCACCTCGTACGGGACGGCCGGGACTGCGTCGCCTCGCTGCTCGGGATGCCCTGGTGGCACCGCGGGTTCCACGAGGCCGTGGCCACCTGGGCCCAGGTCATGGACGCCACCCGCAAGTACGCGCGTGGGCTGGGACCGGACAGCTGGTACCAACTGCGCTTCGAGGACCTCGTGGCCGATCCCGAGGGTCAACTCCGCGGCGTGTGCGGGTTCCTGGGTGAGGAGTACGCCCCCGGGACGACCGAGCCGTACCGCGTCGCCGGGATGGCCGTACCCGCCCGCAAGACCTGGCACCGGCGGACCCACGGCGCGCTGGACACCTCCCGGGCGGGCGGCTGGACCACAAGATTGACGCCCAATCAGATACGTCTGCGCGAGGCCGCGTTGGGAGAACGACTGATCTCGTACGGCTACGACCTGGCCGGAGCGGTCCGGCCCGACCCCGCGGAGCTGTTGCGCTACCGGCGGGTGGAGATGCTGCGCCGGGCCGCCCACAGCAAGCGGCGGATGCTCGACCGCCTGGCGCGGGTGCGTGAACCCGGGCCGGTGGCCTGTCGGCCGGTCGCGGGGTGAGCCGTGAAGTGAGTGAGGAGAAGGGGGCGGGGCGGGCGGAGTCGCCGGGGTGGGGCCGGGCTCCTTGTGTACGCACGTACGCATCCATGCGTACACTCGTACACATGGGGTACGCACTGCTCGCCGGAGCCATCGCCTCCGAGGTGGCCGCCACGACCGCCATGAAGTACAGCGAGGGCTTCAGCAGGCTCTGGCCCTCGCTGGTGACCGTTCTCGGATACGTCATCGCCTTCGTGCTGCTCGCCCAGTGCCTGAAGACGGTTCAGGTCGGCACCGCCTACGCGATCTGGGCCGGCGTCGGGACCGCCGTCATCGCCGCGATCGGCATGGTGTTCCTCGGCGAGGCGCTCAGCCTCACCAAGGTCGCCGGGATACTGCTGATCATCGGCGGGGTCGTGGTGCTGAACCTCGGCGGGGCCCACTGATGGCGGCGCGCCGCTACGACCCCGAGCGGCGACAGCGGATCATCGACGCGGCGATCCGGGTCGTGGGCGCCAGGGGACTCGCCGGGTTGAGCCATCGCACCGTCGCCGCCGAGGCCGATGTGCCGCTCGGCTCCACCACGTACCACTTCAAGACCCTCGACGAACTCATGGTCGCCGCGCTGCGCCAGGCGAACGAGGGGTTCGCCAAGGTGGTCGCCGCGCGCGGCGCGCTGGAGGACCCCCGGGTCGACCTCGCCGGCGAACTCGCCGGGCTGATGGGCGAGTGGCTCGCGGGCGACCGTACGGGGGTGGAGCTGGAGTACGAGCTCTACCTCGCGGCGCTGCGCCGCCCCGCCCTGCGCCCCGTCGCCGCCGAATGGGTCCAGAACCTCGCCGAGCCCCTGGCCCGCCGCACCGACCCCGTCACCGCGAGGGCACTGGTCGCACTGGTGGACGGGATCTGTCTGCAGGTGTTGCTGACGGGGGCGACGTACGACGAGGGGTATGCGCGGGAGGTGTTGGGCCGGGTGATCGGCTGAGGGGCAGCCGTGGCAGGTACCCGGTAAGCAGGGTGTGCGGGGTGGGAGGGCGGCCTCCTGCCAGGCGGCTCGCCGGGGGGCGTGCGGGGCGCCCGGCACGTGAGACGGCGCGTGTACCGGTTCGCTCGTGCGCCCCGGGCCGCGTTAGGTTTCACCCATGACCGACACGACTGCTACTCGCACCACCGGCGCCGTCGCCGCCGGCCTCGCCACCCTCACGGCCGACGGCACCGTCCTCGACACCTGGTTCCCCGCGCCCGAACTGTCCGCCGCGCATGCCGAGGGCCTCGGCCCGGCCGGCACCGAGCGGCTGTCCGCCGAGCGTGCCGTGGAGCTGCTCGGTGCGGGCGCCGCCAAAGCCATCGGGCCCGACGCCCGCCGGGGCGTCGAAGTGGTCGCGGTCCGTACGGTCATCGCCTCGCTGGACGACAAGCCGATCGACGCGTACGACACCTACCTGCGCCTGCACCTGCTCTCGCACCGCCTGGTGAAGCCGCACGGCCAGAGCCTGGACGGCATCTTCGGTCACCTCGCCAACGTCGCCTGGACCTCGCTCGGCCCGGTCGCCGTGGACGACGTCGAGCAGACACGCCTCAACGCCCGCGCCGAGGGCCTGCACCTCCAGGTGACGTCCATCGACAAGTTCCCGCGCATGACGGACTACGTCGCCCCCAAGGGCGTCCGGATCGCCGACGCCGACCGTGTCCGCCTCGGCGCGCACCTCGCCGAGGGCACCACCGTCATGCACGAGGGCTTCGTGAACTTCAACGCGGGCACGCTCGGCACGTCGATGGTCGAGGGCCGCATCTCGGCCGGCGTCGTGGTCGGCGACGGCTCCGACATCGGCGGCGGCGCCTCCACCATGGGCACCCTGTCCGGCGGCGGCAACGTCCGCATCACCATCGGCGAGCGCTGCCTGATCGGCGCCGAGGCGGGCGTGGGTATCGCACTCGGCGACGAGTGCGTGGTCGAGGCGGGCCTGTACGTCACCGCGGGCACCCGCGTCACCATGCCCGACGGGCAGATCGTCAAGGCCCGTGAGCTGTCCGGGGCGTCGAACATCCTCTTCCGGCGCAACTCGATCACCGGCACGGTCGAGGCGCGGCCGAACAACGCGGTGTGGGGCGGCCTGAACGAGGTTCTGCACGCTCACAACTGATCACCGGCGGCCGTGACCTGCGACCGCCTAATCGATCAACACTCTGACCTGCTGCTGAGCTGTCGGCAGTTGTCGACGTTGGTCACCATCGAGCGCCCTTCCACGGCCCCAGGACGGCCCGGGAGGGCGCCCGTGCGTTGGGGGAGGCAGCCGCTCTGTAAGGGCGGACGTGATCAGCGGCGGGAACGTCCAGGTCGCTCCGGCTCTCGCGCCAGCTCAGTCAGCGGCCCGCCGTTTCCGGGCGCCGAGTTCGGGCGTTCGGCGACTTCGACACGCATTCGACAGACGTGGATACGAACATGCTTTGGCTACGGCCACGCATCCCGGGTGCAGCTGGATGTCAGCGGAACAGCTTTGGCACTGAGCAGGCATCCAAAGCCTCATCCGGTCGGTCGGCCCAGCCCCACCAGACATGCCGACCGGCACACCTCCACAGCGATCGGCAGGCCCGCCGGCCGTCGTCCTCCCGCCTGGACAGTACGAAGCCACCGGACTCCATGGGCTGGCCGCAGTCAGGACAGGCCGGGGCGTCGTTGCTCATGCGGCGCACCCTAGGGGAGTGACCGCTGCATCCCGAAGTAACGTGGTCGGTCGCTCCACCCTGGGCCTGTGTGCCTCCCACCCGCGGTGACGGTCCATGGGCGTGACTGCGGTTGTCCCCTGCTGTGCGTTGGAGTTGTCAGGCAGTCAGGCGCTCACCGACCCACGAGGCGCTGTCGTAGGGCGCGGCTACGTTGCACGCATGACTGACAGGGATCCGCTCGTGCCGGCGCTCACCGGCCTGCTCGTCGATGTCGTGTGGTGGCTGGAGAGCTGCGGAGACGAGGAAGTAGATCCCGATTCCGCGGTGAAGATGATGGAGAGCGTCGGCGGGGAGCTGCTGCGCCTGCCCTCCGGCCAACGCGAGCGGCTCTTGCAGGTGCTCGCGGACTTGGCCGAAGCGGAGCAAGACCCCGCGAGGCGCGACTTCCTGAAGTCGTTCCCCTTCGCCATCGGCATGGTCGAGGACCAGGAGAGTTGAGAGCGCGGCTGGCTGGTAGGCGTCCGTTCAGTTGTCGTCATGCATGCGTCGGCTAGCGGTTGATCGGGATCTCGTAGACGATCTCGCAGTGAGCGGCGGGCACCACGATGTCCGCCGTCTCCACGGGCCGCCCCTGGTCGCTGTAGTACGTCCGTCGGATGTGCGTGACGAGCGCGGCCTTCTGGATGCCGAGTAGCGACGCCTCCTCGGTGCTCGCCTGTCGCGGCTCCGGCTGCTCCACGGCGTGGCTGACGGTGACTCCGATCGTGGCCATGCGGTTCACGACTCCGGCGCCCGCGTGGGGCCCACCTTCCGGGAGTACGACGAGAGTGCCGGCCGTGAGGTCGTACGGCTCCCAACTCGCCGACAGCTGCACCGGTCTGCCGTCCGCCAGGAACTCGTACGTGGTCCGGACGCACGGCTCGCCCTCGGCGATACCGAGCCGCGCGGCGATGTCGGCAGGCGTCGGCACCTTGGCCGGTCCGGAGCGCACTACCTGAGCCATCAGCTTGGGAAGCTTAGGTGGTCCTAGAGCTGTTGCCCTGTTGACCTGGGACGGAACGCTCGCCACTCGTGCCAGTCGCGTGCCAGATCGGGCGGGGAACCACGGGGAACACTGGGGCGTCAGCCGAAGGCCTCACATCTCGGCCTTGGGGAATCACGACGTTGGCTTCACGGCATGGCCCAGGGCGATGAGGCCGATCCCGACTACGACCAACGACGGGTGTTTGAAACCGCCGCACGCCACAAGCGGCGCCCCCGCTCCCCAGAGTCTTGGCTGTCGAACGTGGCGCTGTAGCCATTTGCCCGGCATCCGCCCGAGCAGCAAGCCATGCACGCCGAGAACAGCGCAGGCGAGCCAGAGCGTCCCCACCAACAGCACGAGCGGCAGCAGGAAGATCGCAAACGACGGCGACATGGTCAAATGCTCCAGCAACTTGACGAGTTGGTTCCCGCGCAGCAGTTTCGCACGCTCGTGCGAATGGCTACGTCTGGAACTCTTCATCGCCCTTGCCCTGCTGGCCGCCGGAGAAGCCTCCGCCGCCTCCTCCGCCGCCGCCTCCGTCGTTGCCCTTGCCGCCGAAGACCCGGCTGAGGTCGTTGTAGCCCGTGATCAGGTCTCAGGCGGTGCCGTCCGTGGAGCCGCCGATGTACGGCCGTTCCGAGGCGGGCACCAGTGGACGCGGCCGCCGTCCCACCAGAAGCTGGAGATCGCCAGGGCCACGCCCGCGAGCACCAGGTTCATGATCCGCTTCACGAGCTTCGGTCTGGCCGCGTACGGGTAGGTCGCGGTGACCGTCCGGCTGGTCTACGGGGCCGGCGCCTCAAGGGGCTCGTCCCAGGGCCGGCAGGGCTGTCACGGGGCTGGGCACCGGGCTGGCCTGGGCGGGACGCGGACTCTTATCAAGATCATTTGCGGGTGTCAAGTCACGGTATTCAGTGGCGTGACGACGCATGACCCGTTCGGGCTTACTCGAAACACGACCTCACCGATTCGGAGTGAGGCTCATCCACCGAAAGGAAGGACAGGTCGTGTTTCGATCGAGAAGGAAGATCGCCAAGGTCGCGGCCATCACTGTAGCCGCCGCAGGGGCGCTCCTGGGCGGCGGCGCCGCCGCCCAGGCCGCACCCGCCACGACGCACGCCACCACCGTGGCAAGCGCCAGCAGCTGGGGTCACGACGGAGGCTGGGGTGACGACGGCTGCTGGGGTCACGACGGCGGCTGGGGTGACGACGGCGGCTGGGGTGACGACGGCGGCTGGGGTGGCTGGGGCAGCTGGGGGTAGCCGACCCGGGGCAGGCGGCACCGACGCTGCCCTGACCCCCGCGGCATCCCGAGGCGGCGCTTGACCGGCCACGAGGAGCCCCCGGTCAGATCGCCAAGGCCCGGGCGCGGGTGCGGCAGACACACCTCAGGTGTGAGATCGCCGCACCCGCGCGCCCGGTGCCGGGCACAGGCCCAGCCCCCTTCTGTGCCCTCGGGCGCGCACCGACCCACAGGCACCAAGACCCCACCCACCGAGTCAACCCAGAGACTCAACCCAGAGACTCAACCCAGGGAAGAGGAACCCATGCGACCACTACTCCAAGGCCCCGACCGGCAGGGGACGCCGGCCGGGACCGCCCTTCCGCAGCTGGGCGGCCCTAACCCGACACGGACCGCGCACCAGGGTGCCGCAGCCGCGATGCGGTCGCCCGGCCGTGCAGCCAGAACGGGACACGCCATGAAGATCGTGTGCGCCGGCGGTGGACCGGGCGCGTTGTACTTCGCGATCGCGGCCAAGCGCCGCGATGCCGGCCATGACATCACCGTCATCGAACGCGACCCGCCGGGGGCCACCTACGGCTGGGGCGTGGGGTATGGGGACAACCTGCTCGACCACCTCTACCGCAACGACCCCGACAGCGCCCAGGCGGTGCGTACGGCCTCGGCCCTGTGGCAAGACCAAGAGGTCCGCCGCGGGGAACAGACCGCGTATCTGAGCCGGTACGGCTACAGCATCGCCCGCGCCACCCTGCTCGGCATCCTCACCCGACGCGCAACCGAGCTGGGGGTGGATGTCCAGCACCGCCGCAAGGTCGACGACCTGGCCGAGCTCGCCGACGCCGACTTGATCGTCGCCTGCGACGGGGCCAACAGCCGGGTGCGCCAGTTGCACGGCGACCACTTCGGCACCCGCCTGGAAGTCGGCCGCAACCCCTACATATGGCTGGGCACCGACAAGGTGTTCCCCCGCTTCACCTTCGCCTTCGAACCGACCCCGGCCGGGTGGATCTGGTTTTACGCCTACCCCTCGAGCGCGGAAATCAGCACCTGCGTCGTCGAGTGCGCCCCAGAGACCTGGCGGGGGCTGGGGCTCGATACGCTCGACACCGCCGACGGTGTGCGGTTGTTGGAACAGATCTTCGCCTCCGCTCTGGACGGCCACGCGCTGCTCGGCCAGTCCCGGGGGGAACCGGCACGCTGGCAGCACTTCACCGAGGTACGCAACGCCACCTGGTGCCACGACAACGTGGTGCTGCTGGGGGATGCCGCCCACACCACCCATTACACCCTGGGCTCGGGCACCCGGCTGGCGCTGCTGGATGCGATCGAGCTCGCGCACAGCCTGTATACGGAGGCAGAGCTGCCTGCCGCTTTGCAGGCCTACGACAAGCGCCGCCGGGCCGCGCTCCATCCCGTGCAGGCCGCGGCCCGCACGAGCATGGCCTGGTTCGAGCGTCTCGACCATTACCTTGAGCAGGATCTGGTGGACTTCGCCTACGCGATGTCGGTACGGCAGGGGGCCCAGGCGCCGTGGCACCACCAGCTGCACAGGGCCACCCAGGTCCCGGTGCTGCGCCGGGTACGACGGGAAGCCAACAAGGGCCTGCGGAGGTATCTGGCGCTGCGGCGCGGGGAGACGGTCCTCGGCACGGGCAGCGCCACCAGGAGGGCCACGACCACGGCGGCCCTGGCGGCACCGGCGGGGCGCCAGCAGCCCTCATTTCCGCAGGCGTACCCCTAGGACGCGAGAACGGCATGCACGCCCTCCGCCACTTCTACGCTTCCGTGCTCCTGGACGCGGGAGAGAGCATCAAGGCCCTGAGCGAGTACCTCGGTCACCATGACCCGAGCTTCACGCTCCGCACGTACACGCACCTGATGCCGAACAGCGAGGCTCGCCCCCGGGCCGCCGTGGATCGGGTCTTCCGGAACCCGGGGGACACCGACGACGGCCCCGAGACGGCCCATGAGGCAACATGACCCCGTGGCCTGCGCTTCCCTCGGAACGCTCACAACTGAGGAGTTCGTCCGAGGCCGGTCGAGGTCGCGGGCCGCACGTGGCTGGTCGCGCACCACCCCACGCCTCTGAGGGGCGCGGGGTGGTGTCAGGAGCTCGTGAGGATGACGAGTCGCTGGGTCGCCCGGGTCATCGCGACATAGCGGTCGACCGCTCCTTCGACGCCCCTGCCGAACGCCTCCGGGTCGATGAGGACGACCAGGTCGAACTCGAGCCCCTTCGACAGTTCCGGGGTCAGCGACCGCACGCGGGACGTCGTCCGGAATGCGGGATCACCGATGACGCAGGCGATCCCGTCGGCATGCGCGGCGAGCCAGGTGTCGAGGACCGAGCTCAGGTCCGCGACAGATCCGTGTACGACGGGGACGCCGCCGCTGCGGATGGACGTCGGCACATTGGCGTCCGGGAGCACGGCCCGGATGACCGGCTCGGCTTCCGCCATGACTTCCTCCGGCGTGCGGTAGTTGACGCTCAGGGAGGCCAGGTCGATCCGGTCGAGCCCGACCCGCTCCAGCCGTTCCCGCCACGACTCCGTGAACCCGTGTCTGGCCTGGGCGCGGTCCCCGACGATGGTGAAGCTCCGGGACGGACACCGGAGCAGCAGCATCTGCCACTCCGCGTCGGTCAGTTCCTGGGCCTCGTCCACGACGACATGCGCGAACGGACCGGCGAGCAGGTCGGGTTCGGGGGAGGACAGCGCGCTCTCGTCGACCAGGGTGTCCCGCAGGTCCTGTCCGTGCAGCATCCCCAACGCGCCCTCGCTCTCGTCGATCACGACGTTCTGCAGCAGGCCGTCGATGGCGTCGGCCCTGCGTGCGCGTTCGACGGCGACGGCGGCTTTGTTCCGACGCTCGCGCCGCGCCGCCTCCGGGTCGCCGAGCCGCTGCCGTGCCGCGTCCAGGAGCGGCAGGTCGGACACCGTCCAGGCCTGGGGGTCCTCGCGCTGCAGCCGCGACACGTCGCCGGGGCCGAGCCAGGGAGCGCACATCCGCAGGTAGGCGGGTACCGACCAGAGGTCCGAGACGAGGTCGGCCGCTTCGAGCAGCGGCCACGCGCGGTTGAAGGCCGTGAGCAGCTCCCTGTTCTGCAGCAGTGACCTGCGGAGCAGCTCGGGCGAGACGTCGCCGTCCTGGGCCGAGGCGTCGCCGTCGTGCTTGTCCATCAGGATCGTGAGCAGTTCCTCCCAGACCTGGTCGCGCGCCTCGTTGTGCGGAATGCCGGGTTCCGCCGCTTCGAACGCCACGGCCCAGTCGCCGGCGCTCAGCCGGATGTCGGACCAGTGGGTCGTGACCGTCATCCCCTTGGCGGGCGGCTCCTCGTAGAACCGGACGGCCGTCTCGATCGCCCGCACCAGCTCCGCGGACGACTTCAGACGGGCCACCTCCGGGTCGGCCTCGATCGTCGCCGCAGCCCCTTCGGCGACGAGGTCCCGCAGGGTGCAGGTCTGCACGCCCTCCTCCCCGAGGCTGGGGAGGACGTCGGCGACGTAGGCCAAGTAGGGCCGGTGCGGACCGACGAACAGCACGCCGCCCCGACGGTGGCCGAGGCGGGGGTCGGAGTGGAGGAGGTAGGCGGAGCGGTGCAGGGCGACGACGGTCTTGCCCGTGCCCGGACCGCCGTCGACGACGAGCGCGCCACGGGATCCCGCGCGGATGATGGCGTCCTGGTCCGCCTGGATGGTGCCGAGCACGTCGCGCATCCGGCCCGAACGGTTGCTGCCCAGACTGGCGATGAAGGCGGACTGGTCGTCGAGCGCGGCGTGCCCGGCGAACCCGTCCGGGGTGAACACCTCGTCCCAGTAGTCGCCGATCCGGCCGCGGGTCCAGCGATACCTGCGGCGGCTCGCCAGCCCCATCGGGTTGGCGTGGGTGGCTCCGAAGAACGGCTCGGCCGCGGGGGAGCGCCAGTCGAGCAGCAGCCGACGCCCCGTGCTGTCCGTGAGGCCGAGTCGTCCGACGTACACGGGCTCCGCGCCGTCCGCGCCGACCATGCGTCCCAGGCACAGGTCCAGGCCGAAGCGACGCAGCGCGCGCAGGCGAGCGGTCAGCCGGTGGATCTCGATGTCTCGGTCCATCGCCTGTTGGCCGAGGCCGCCGGGCGTCCTGCGCGCGGCGTCGAGGCGGTCGGTCAGCTCGGCGATCGACTGCTCCAGGCACTCCGCGACGGCCGTGAAGTGCTGCTCGTCGCCGGCGATCAGCGCCGGGTCGGCCTTGGGGGAGAGGCGGTCGGGAAGGTCGAACGCGCTGGTGGTCAGGGGGTTCACGTCGTTGGCTCCGCATGTTTCCGAAGGTGAGGTCGCTCGTGACCCTTGCGCGCGGCAAGGCGTCCGGACCGGCGTGTGCGGGTTCTCGTGGTCGGGGTCCTGGCCGGCGCCGCGACAGGCGACGTCCGCCCCGCGTGGTTCACGCGGACGCGGGCGGCCTTTCCCCGCTGACCGCGTCGAGCAGCAGCTTGGCGGCCACCGTCGTACCGTCGGCGCGGACCGTGGCGGCCACGGCGGTCGCTCGTGCGCGGGTCTCGGGGGCCAGGGCCGTCCTGAGCGCGGACGACAGGGACTCGAAGGTCGGAGTCGGACCGTCGTGTGCGGTGCCGAGGCCCAGGTCGGCCACCCGGCCGGCCCAGTACGGCTGGTCCGTCGCCTGGGGTACCACCACCTGGGGCGCGCCGGCCCGGGCGGCCGTCGTCGTGGTGCCCGCGCCGCCGTGGTGCACGACGGCGGCCACCCGGCCGAACAGTGCCTGCTGATTGACCTCGCCGACGACGAAGCAGTCGTCCCGGTCGTCGATCAGGGCCAGGTCGGCCCAGCCGCGGGCCACGACCGCGCGGCGGCCCTGCGCGCGGATCGCCCCGATCGCCACCCGGGCGACGTCCGTCGAGGTGTGCATGGGCATGCTGCCGAAGCCCACGTACACCGGTGGTGCGCCGGCCTCCAGATACGCCACAAGCTCGTCCGGGAGGGGGCGTTCGTCCGGCAGGATCCACGCGCCGGTCTGCACGACGTCGAGGTCCGCAGGCTCCCGCCACGGATCCAGGACCGGGTCCGTCGCCAGCCACGGCCGGTCGCCGATGACGTAGTCGCGGACGTTGTCCACCGGTGGCAGGCCGATGGACGCGCGGCTCGTGTTGAGCGCCGCGCCGAACAGCGCGTCGATGCTCCGGGCGTCCAGGTCCCACAGCACTCTGTTGTCGGTCACCTCCGGCGGGAACGGCCGGCCCGGATACGCCAGCGGCGGGTGGTGCGGCGACGGCAGGGTGAGCTGTTGGAAGGTCACGGACACGGAGCGGATGCCCAGCTTCTCGGCCACCGACCGCGCGCCGGCCGCGGCCGGCATCACGCCGGTCGCCACCAGCACATCGCATCCCTCGGCCGCCGCGGTGACCACGTCGACCAGGTCGGCGATCAACTCGGCCGCACGCCGGGGCAGGTCGGCCGGCGACGGCGCCGCGGTCGTCAGCGCGCGCGCCGACCGGCCGACCGGCACCAACGGCACGCCGACACCGGCCAGCCGCCGCGCGAAGTCCTCGTCCGGCGGCGCGCACACCCGCACCTCCGCGCCGAGTTCCCGCAACCGCACCGCGAGTCCCGCCAGCGGTTCGACGTCCCCGCGCGACCCATACGTCGACAACAACACACGCACCAGCGACTCCCGATTTCCGCGGATTCCGGCCTAGGCCGGAGATTCTGCGGCACGACCGGGGCCTTGCCGCAAGCCCCCCGGTGCGCTATAAGTTGAGAGTGGCAAGGAGTGGGTGACCTCCTTGCCTTCGTCTTTTTCCGTCCGCTCTGGACGGACAACCTCCCTGAGATTGCTCGAGATTCATCGCGGCCCCGGGGCATAGCGGCGGGCGGGCGCACGCGTCACAAGGGGTACAGGGGCGGGCCGGCAGGGCCGCCGGAGCAGACCCTCGGGGAAGACGAAGGTGACGATGGATGCCGAAGCGCAGAAGAGCTTCCGGGAGTTCGTGGCGAATCGGTCGTCCGCGCTGTTGAAGACGGCCGTGCTGCTCAGCGGCGGGGACCGGCACGCCGCCGAGGACCTGCTGCAGAACGCCCTGATCAAGGCCGCGGGGCGGTGGCACCGGATCGACGAACCCGAGGCGTACGTACGGCAGGTGCTGTACCGGCAGCAGGTGAGCCGCTGGCGGCTGAAGTGGCCCCGACGGGAGCTGAGCGTCGCCGAGCCGCCCGAGGGCGGGCCGCATGACGCGGACGTCTCGTCCGCCGCGGAGCTACGGGTCGTGATGCGGGGGGCGCTGGACCGGCTCACCGCCCGGCAGCGCACCGTGCTCGTCCTGCGCTACTTCGAGGATCTGCCCGAGGCCGACGTGGCCAGGCTCCTCGGCTGCTCCGTCGGGACCGTACGGTCCACCACCCACCGCTCGCTCGCCCGGCTGCGCGCCCTCGCCCCCGAACTGGCCGCACTCGGCCGGGGCGACGACGAGCAGCCGTCGTCCCGTGACTTCTTGCCGCTGGAGGTGCGCCCATGAACGTCGACGACCTCGTCCGAGACTCCTTCCACGAGCAGGTCGCGGATGTCGCCCCGCCGCCCGTGGACTTCGCCGACCGGGTACTGGCCGTCCGACGGCGCCGCCGGATCCGTACGATCGCCTCTGTCGCCGTGGCCACCGCCGCCGCGGTCGCCGTCGCCGTCGCGGTGCCCGTGCTGGACACCGGCAAGGACGACGTACGCCCGGCGAACGTCCTGAACGAGAACGACATCGTCGCCCACCCCGGCCAGACCCCACCGCGCGATCTGATCGCGGCCGGGGGAGTCGCGCTGGCCGCGTACTACACGACCGCGAACGTCAAGCTGTCGGCCACGGACCACGTCGACGTCCGCACGTACTGGCTCCTCGACGCGCGCACCCGCACCTACGAGAAGACGAAGTGGTCGTTCGTGGCGGTCGCTCCCGGCCTGCGGACCGCCGCCGTCCTGGAGCGGAACCTGCCCGCCCGGCGGATCGGTCTGCTCAACCTGCTCACCGGCAAGGTGGAGCGCTGGATTCCGGTCGACCGCACGGTCGGAGCGGTCGCGTTCTCGCCCGACGGCCGCAAGCTCGTCGCGACGACCTACAAGAAGAACCCCGACCTGCATGTCACGCTGTCGGGCAACCGGTCCAGCCGCTGGCCGAACTACCAGGAGCCGGGCCGGACCGGCTTCTACGTAGTCGATGTCGCTTCCGGCACGGTGGCGTCCTGGAGCGAGGTGTCGTCCGGCGACGGCACCGGCCTCAACGACCGCCAGGACTTCGGCTTCAGCCGCGACGGCACGTTGATCTACACCGGGTTCACCACGACACCGGGCCAGCGCTTCTACGACTTCCGGGGCAAGCGGGTCCAGGCACCCGCGAACGAGGCGCACCTGCCCTGGTACGTCGACGCACGGCTGTCCCCGGACGGCAGACTCGCCGCGGGCGACTTCGCGGGCGGGAAGAAGACCACCGCCTCCGAGATCCTGGACCCCGCCACCGGCAAGCGGATCACCACCGTACGTGGGCAGCAACTGCTCTCCTGGATCGACAACAAGCGCCTGATCGCCTGGGACATCACGCCGGGCTCGAACGAGTTCCACAACCGGCTCGTGGTCGTCACCCTGGGCAGCGACAAGGAGGTGCCGCTCAGCGGTTTCCGCGGTGGCGAGGACGGCGCCGCCGGGCGCTGGACACCGGTCTTCGCGGGGCGCTGATCAGGGGGCCGCCAACTCCTCGTACGCCGCCAGCAGTCCGTCGGTCACCTCCCGGCCGGCGGGCCGCAGCGGCGCGCGGACCGGGCCCGCGGGCAGGCCGAGCCGGCCGAGCAGGGCCTTCGCGGTGACCGTGCCGGGCAGTCCCGACGACATCATCGACTCGACGAGCGGGATGGTGCGTTGCTGTCGGCGGGCCGCCTCCGCCGTGTCCCCCGCCTCGAACGCGTCGAGGATCGCGCGGAAGGGGCCCGGGGCCGCGTTCGCCACCGTGCTGATGTAACCGGTCCCTCCGACGGCCCGCAGCGCGAGCACCTGCTCGTCGCAGCCCGCGTAGTACGCCAACTCGGTGCGGGCCAGCACCTTCTGGGTGCCGAGGAGGTCGTACGCGCAGTCCTTGACGGCCACGATCCGGGGGTGCTCGGCGAGCCGGATCAGGGTGTCGGGCTCGATGCGGGTGCCGGTGCGGCCGGGAATGTCGTACAGCGTGAGCGGCAGTCCGGTGGCGTCGGCGATCTCCCGGAAGTGGGCCTCGACGGCGTCCTGCGGAGGCCTGCTGTAGTACGGCGTCACGACCAACAGGCCGTCCGCGCCCGCCTTTTCAGCCGCCAGGGACAGTTCGACGGTGTGGCGTGTGTCGGCGGTGCCGACGCCCGCGACGATCGCGGCCCGGTCGCCGACCGCCTCGCGCACGGCGCGTACGAGCGCGGACTTCTCGGCGTCCGTCGTGGTCGGGGACTCGCCCGTGGTGCCGGACAGGACCAGACCGTCGCAGCCCGCGCGGACCAGCCGGTCGGCGAGCAGCCCCGCCCCGTCGAGGTCGAGCGCGCCCGCCTCGGTGAAGGGCGTGACCATCGCACAGAGCGCGCGACCGAAGGGCGGAGCGGGGGGAGGGGTGGGGAGAGAGGCGGAGGCGGCTGAGGTCTTCATGCGAGTAGTCTCGACACCCGCACTGTGAAGCTCCACTTAATTCTTCTACGAGGTAAAGCGAAGCATTGCTACCAGGTGACCGCTTTCCCGAGGCCCTGATGCCAACCCGGCCCCTCATGGGTCACCATGGCGAGGACGGAAGTCGACGGCAGATCGCGGGAGGCGTCATGAGGCTGGGCAAGGCACTCGCCACCGGAGTCGCGGAAGAGCGGACGCGCACGGACGAAGACAATCTCCAACTTCCCGAGGAAATCGAGGAGTTGGAGGCGTCCGTGCCTGAAGAGGTCCCGGTCGCCCGATGAGGCTGCGGCTCCCCGAGGAACGCCCGACGGAGCCGCCGACCGGATACAAGATCGCCCACCCGGTGCTGTCCCAGGACGGCACCCGGGCCGGGTTCACCGGTGTCTCACTGGGCGGCGCGCTGCCGTACGGAGTGCTGGACGAGGCGCGTTGCGTCTACGGGCTGCGGCACCGGACGCCGCACCGCCGCTGCGACTGCGGCTTCCACTGCGTGCACGACCCGGCCACGGCCGAGGCCATGCTGTGCACCGCCGAGCACCGGGCGGCCGTCCTCCTGGAGGTCTCCGTCCTCGGCGCCTACATCCGCTTCGAGCAGGGCTTCCGGTACGCCCGGCAGCGGGTGCGGACCGCGACGATCGGTCCCTGTGCGTGCGGAGCGGTGGCCGCCGCGCTCGCGGACGCGGGCTGGGGGCGACCCGGCTGGCGCGGTCTCGCGGCGACCTGTGCGGGCTGCGTACGCGGTCGTACGGCCCTGTCGCCGGCGGGGTTCGCGCGACTGGCCGGTGACGGGCTGCGGGTCCGCGCCGGGGGCGGGGTCGCGGCCGGGGATCTGCCCGCCGGGCTCGGGGTGTCCGAACTCGTCGCCGAGGCGGCACTGCTGCAGGCCCGGCTGGACTGGTTCCAGACCCAGCTGGCACGTCTCGACGAGGGTGGTCCGCAGGGCTGACGCGCGGCTGTCGATGAGTCCTCGCGACAGTCAAGGGGCTCCCATGCCTCCTTACCGACAACTCGATCCGTCTGGACAAAAAAAGTGTTCGGTGAGACGGTGGGGTCATGTTGGATGTGACCGTGATCGAGGACGCCGAGGCGGCCGCCGTCTCGCTGGACCCCATACGGGCCCGGCTGCTGGCCGAGCTGGCCGCCGGCCCCGCGTCGGCCGCCATGCTGGCCGGAAAGGTCGGGCTGCCGCGGCAGAAGGTGAACTACCACCTGAAGGCGCTGGAGCGGCACGGCCTGGTCGAGCTCGCGGGCGAGCGCCGCAAGGGGAACGTCACCGAGCGGCTGATGCGCGCGACGGCGGCGTCGTACGTCATCTCGCCGCTCGCCCTCGCCGCCGTACAGCCCGACCCGGACCGCTTCCGGGACCAGCTCTCGGCCCGCTGGCTGCTCGCGCTCGGCGCCCGGCTGGTCCGGGACGTGGGGGCGTTGATCACCGGCGCCGCGAAGGCCCGTAAGCGGCTCGCCACCTACGCGCTCGACGGTGAGGTGACCTTCGCCTCCGCCGCCGACCGCGCCGCGTTCATCGAGGAGCTGACGCAAGGGGTCGGCGCGCTCATCCGCAAGTACCACGACGGGAACGCGGAGGGCGGGCGTGACCACCGGATCGTCGTCGCCGTCCACCCGACGCTCAAACCGGAAGCCACCGTCAAAACGGAAGGCACCGTCGAGCCGGCGGCCGTCGCAGCGCCGGAAGCCGTCGCAGCGCCGGAGTCCGCCCTCGCGGCGGCCCCGACCCCGCCTGCCCAGGACTGAACCCCAGGAGAACCACCACCATGTCCAAGGAATTCGAGATCGCCCGCGAGTTCGAGGTCGACGCCACCCCGGAGCAGATGTGGGAGGCGATCACCACCGGCACCGGCGGCTGGCTGTGGCCGATGGAGTTCGAGCCGCGCCAGGGCGGGAGTGGGCCCTTCGGCTCCACGCTGACCAACTGGGACCCGCCGCACCGCCTCACCAGCCTGGTCGAGGACGTCGAGGGCATCTCCCAGCAGACCCTCAACCAGATCGACGAGACCATCGAACCGCGTGACGACGGCCGCCGGTCGTGGGTGCGGTACGTGCACAGCGGCATCTTCGTCGACGACTGGGACAACCAGTACGACGGCGCGAGCAAGCACACGGACTTCTACCTGCACACCCTGCGTGAGTACGTGACGCACTTCGCGGGCCGCCCGGTCGCCTTCGCCACCTTCGACGGGCCCGGCGCGTCCACGGCGTCCGACGCCTTCGCCGCTGTCGGGCGTGCGCTCGGCCTCGGGGACGACACGGCCGAGGGGGCGCGGGTCCAGGCCCGGGGGCCCGAAGGGCGGCTCCTCGACGCCGTGGTCGACTACCGCAACCCGTACTTCGTCGGACTGCGCACCGACAACGCCCTCATCCGCTTCTTCGGACGCAACCACTGGGGCGCCCCGGTCGGTATGAGCGTCCACGACTTCGCGTCCGACGCCGACGCCAAGCACAACGAGACCGCCTGGCGGGGCTGGCTGAACGAGGTGTTCGCGGCCTGAGGCCGAGCAGCCGACGCCGAGCAGCCGACGCCGGGCAACCGGCCCGGACAGCCGACACCGAGCAACTGGGCAAGGGAAGGGCCCGGCCCCCCGGACGACGGATGCTGTTGGTTAATTCGGGCCTGTGCGTGACGTCGGCCTTCAAGACCCGGTTGTGGTCTTGAAGGCCGACGTTGTCGTATGGGGTGGGTGCGGATGTCGATGCAGCCGAAGGGGTCTGGGGAGATCCCGGCGGAGACGGTGCGGGTGGCGCGGGCCGCGTTCCCAAAAGGGAGCCTGGCGATCCGGGTGCGGGACGAACTGGGGTCGTTGTTCAGCGACGAGCAGTTCGCCGGCCTGTTTCCTGCGCGGGGGAAACCGGCTTGGTCACCGGGGCGACTGGCGATGGTGCTGGTGTTGCAGTTCGTGGAGGCGCTGACCGACCGGCAGGCCGCGGAGGCGGTGAGGGCTCGTATCGACTGGAAGTACGCGCTCGGGCTGGAGTTGGCCGATGCCGGATTCGACTACTCGGTGCTCTCGGAGTTCCGGGACCGGCTCGTCGGAGCCGACGGCGGCCGGGAGATCCTGGACACGGTCCTGGCGGCCGCCCGGCGACAGGGACTGATCACCGCCCGGGGCCGGGCACGGACCGACTCCACCCACGTGCTGTCCGCGGTGCGCGAGCTGAACCAGCTGGAACTGGTCGCGGAAACCCTGCGCTCCGCGCTGAATGCCGTAGCTCTGGCCGAGCCGGGCCGGCTGAGCGCGTGCGCCCGGCCGGAATGGTTCAAGCACTACGCCACCCGGGCCGAGGACTCCCGTTTCCCCAAGGACCGGTCTCGCCGGGACCAGACGTATCGGCGGGTCGGCGACGACGGCATGCACCTGCTGCGGAACGTCTGGGCCCAGGACGCGCCACCGGGCCTGCGGGAACTGCCGGAAGTCGAGGTGCTGCGGCAGGTGTGGGTGCAGTACTTCCACCTGGTTGACGGGGAGGTGGCCCGCCGGGACCCAAAAGACCGGCCACCGGGCCTGATGCGCCTGGTGACCCCCTATGACCTGGAAGTTCGCACCGGCGGAAAGCGCGACATCAACTGGGACGGTTACAAGGTCCACCTCACCGAGACGTGTGAGGACGACACCCCGCATCTGGTCACGGGCGTGGTGACCACCCTGGGCAGTGTCTCTGACGACCGGATGGCCGCCCCGGTCCACGCAGAACTCGCCCGGCGGGATCTGCTGCCGGGCGAGCACTGGGTGGATACCGGCTATGCCAACGGTGGCGCCTTGGTGACGGCCGGCCGTGACCATCGGGTCGACCTGCACGGACCGCTGAAAGCGGTGACCGTGCCGCACGCCCGCGGCGATGCCGCCTTCGGCCAGGACGCGTTCACCATCGACTGGGACAACCAGCACGTGACCTGCCCGAACGGCGTTGTCAGTACGCAATGGGCCCAGCGCAACTCCGAGGAGGGACTGCCGACCATCCGGGTCCGGTTCTCTCCGGCCGACTGCGGCACCTGTCCCCAGCTGCGGGAATGCGTCAACTCCGCCAAGCCTCGGCGGCGGGAGATCAACCTCCGACCCCGCGACGAATATGAAGCACTCCAGCAGGCGCGAAAGCTCCAGGCGACCGACGGGTGGAAGGACCGCTATAAGATCCGTGCCGGCGTTGAAGGCACCATCTCCCAAGCAGTGAACGCCTGCGGCCTGCGCAGAACCCGCTACCGCGGCCTGGCGAAGACCAGTCTCCAGCACCAGCTCACCGGCGCCGCCGTCAACCTCATCCGCATCAATGCCTGGCTCACCGGCACACCAAGAGCCCGCACCCGCACCAGCCCCCCTGACAGCACTCCGCCCCGCCGCATAACGACGGGGCGAAGCAACCAGGCCCGAATTAACCAACAGCATCCCCGGACGACGGGGCCGGGCCCTTCCCCTTTTCAGGGCCGCGGCCTCAACCGCGGCCCCTACAGGCCTACGGCCGGAACCGCAGCACCTGCGGGTCGTGGTCGCTGATCTGGTCGGAGAACTCCGAGTTGATGTGCACGCTGTCGTAGTCGAAGTCGCAGCCCTGGCGAATCGACGGGCTGACAAGGATCTGGTCGAGGACCTGCTGGTTGCCCTGGTAGTCGTACGTGTAACGCTCGCTCTTCGGCAGCGACTTGATCGCCGACCAGAGCTCGCCGTCACCCTCGAGGATCTTGGTGGTGTCCGAGAACTCGAAGTCGTTCATGTCACCGAGGGCGAGCACGTCGGCGTTCTTCTGCGTCTTGAGGATCTCGTTGACGAAGGAGTTCACCGCCGTCGCCTGCAGATGACGCTGGGTCTCCGAGCTGCGGGCCGGGGGCTGGTACTGCGCGGTCAGTCCCTGGTCACCGCCCTTGGAGTTGAGGTGGTTGGCGATCACGAAGACCGTCTTGCCACGGAAGACGAACTCGCCGGCCAGCGGCTTGCGGCTGGACGTCCAGGCCGTGTTGGCCGGGTCTATCCGGCCGGGGGAGGCCGTCAGCTGGGCCTTGCCGTGCACCTTGGTGACACCGACGGCGGTCGTCGAGTCGCCGCCCGCCCGGTCCGTGAAGGAGACCCGCTCCGGGTTGAAGAGGAAGACCTGGCGGATGTTGCCGCCGGGCTCGCCACCGTCCTTGTCGTTGACCGGGTCGATGGAACGCCAGTCGTACTTCGGGCCGCCCGCCGCGACGATCGCGTCGATCAGCTTGTTCACCGTCTGGTCGGCGGCGACCGTGCCGTCGTCCGTCGCGCCGTTGTTGTCCTGGATCTCCTCCAGGGACACGATGTCGGGCGACTGCAGGTTGTTCACGATCGCGGCCGCGTGGGCGGCGAACGTGCCGTCGCCCGGGTCCAGGTTCTCGACGTTGTACGTCGCCACGGCCAGCTCGCCGCGCGACTGCTTCTTCGTCGTCTCGCGCTGCAGGCCGCCCTTCTCCAGGGTGCCCAACTGGCTCGCGACGAGCGTGTAGCCGCCGAACTGGTTGTAGTCGAGCGGGCCCGCGGTGGTGCCGGCGAGCTGGTCGCCGACGTTCGCGACGGGGAAGTCGGTGGTCGAGCCGAGGGACTGGATCTGCAGGCGTCCGGTGTTCTGCGAGGTGTACGCGCCGTAGATCGTGCCGCCGCGGCGGGTGGTGTTCTCGTGCGGCTTCACCGTGACCCACAGCTCGCTGTACGGGTCGGTGGCGGTGACCACGCGGGCGTCGGCGACCTGGACGTTCATGCCCTCGAGGGACTCGTAGTAGTCCAGGGCGTACTTCTTCGGCTGCAGCGTGAGGGCGTTGATCGAGCCGCTCGCGGCCGTGTCACCGGCGGGGGCGTAGGCGGCCGGCACGGAACGGCTGTTGACGACCGTGGCCGCGGGCACCGCGTTGCCGGACGACAGCACCGTGATCGTCGGCTTGGTGATCTCCGTCAGCGACTGGTTGCCGGTCGAGGCGCCGCCCGGCACGTACTCCGAGACGGTGCCGGTGACGGTGACCGAGTCACCGACGGCGACCTTCGGGGTGGAGCTGGTGAAGACGAAGACGCCCTCACTGGTGGCGGGGTTGTCGTCCGGGTTCGGGTCCTGGATCCAGAAACCCCGGGACGAGCCGTAGGTCCGCAGGGCCGTGACGATGCCCGCCACGTCCGTGACCTTCTGGCCCGCGTAGGGGGACGTCCGGGTGGTGCCCTGGATGTCGTGGATGTGGACGGTGTCCGCGTGGGCGGGTGCGGTCAGCACCACGGCGGAGACGGTGGAACAGACCGCGGCTACGGTCAGCGCGCCGATGCGCGCGGTTCTCTTGCTCGGCAAGGGAATCCCTCCGGGGACATACATGAGCGCCGGGACGAGGGTGGAGCGTGTGGGGGTAGCGCGACCTGTGTGCGGGCCGGTGACGCGCGTAGAAGCTGGTGGGACGGGTGCCCCTTTGAACTTCTACGCGCGTCAATCTCGTGTGTGGGAAGGGGAGTTGTCAAGGACGGAGTGATGTACAACTCCTGACAGGGACATGAACCGGGCGGCATGGGTGGAAATCCGTCTAGGCTGAGCCGTCCACACGGGTTTCCGGTGCGGCGTCCGGACCCTCGGGTCCGGTCCGGTCCGGTCCGGTCCGCGGGGCGCGCCGGATGTCCCGCGGGACGATGTCCTCACGGACTCGGTGGGTGTCCCGCCGGGTCGGGTGGACGTGCCGCCGGGCTCGGTGGACGTACTGCCGGGGCAGGTGGATGCGCTGCCGGACCCCGGTGGGCGTTCCGCCGGGTCAGGGCGATGCTCGGCCGGACCCGGGTGGGCGTTCCGCCGGAGCCGGGGGTGTCGTGCCCGGACTCGGGTGGGTGCCCTGCCGGAGCCGGGGGTGTGCCGCCGGAGCCCTGTGGGTGCCTTGCCGGACCCCGGTGAGCGTCACGCTTGTTCCGCTCGTCATGCTTGTTCTGCTTGTTCTGCATTTCCCGCTTGTCATGCTTGGTCGGTCCCGCTGGTCGGGTCGCCCGGTTCCGCTGGTTCGGGCCGTTCGATCCCGCTCTCCGGGTCCTGATTGTTCGGAGGAGAATCCAGCCGATGTCAGAGAGCTCCCCCTTGCCGCCGGTGCGGCTGACTTCCGAAGCGGAGCTGGCGCGGGACGCGCTCGCCACGCCGCTGCTCTCCCGCGCCGCACGGCTGGCCCGCTGGGCCGGCCCGGACACGCGGGTCGGCGCCGGGGGCGAACTCGTCGAGGACCAGCTTCCCGGGGCGGCCGACGTACTCGGCCTCACCGGCGACGACGCGGCGGCCCTCGCCGGCGAGGCCTGGCGGGTGGCCGTGGACACCGGGCTCCTCGAGATCGTGGACGAGGAGGAGGGCACGGTCGCCGCGGGCGCGGACCTCGCGCTGCTCACCTCCGGAGCGCCGCAGGACGTCCTCGGGGTGTGGCTCGCCGCCCTGGAGACCGTACTGGCCGACGCGAGCGTCCCCGACCTCGACGGCCTCGTCGACGCGGTGGAGGGCGACGGGGAGGTCGACCTCTCCTCGCTGGACTGGGACCCCGAGGCCGAGGCCGATTTCCTGGACGGCGTGCTCGGCAATCTGTACCTGCTGACCGTGAGCGAGGGCGGGGCGGGCCAAGGCCCCGTACCGCTGCCGGCCCTCGCTGCGTCGATGATCGTGCCCGACGACATGGGGGAGCCCACCAACGACGTACTGGAGCAGGTGTCGGACGCGATGATGCGGCTCGACGACCAGTTCCGGCTGCTCGAACCCGTCGGCCTCGTCGACTTCCAGCCGGTCGACGAGACGCTGATGGCGGACACCGACGAGGAGCCCTCGGCCGCCGCCGACGACACCGACGTGACGCGGTACGGGATGGTGAGGCTGACACCCCTCGGTCTGTACGGGCTGCGGGCGCGGCTGCTGGAGTCCGGCCTCACCGCCCCCGCGGTGGGCGACCTGGCGGACAAGGGCGCGGACGCGCTGCTGGACGGCACCGCCACCTTCCCGCCGACCGCCGCCCAGGCCGAGACCGAGCAGTGGCTCGCCCGGCGTGAACCCCTCGCCGCCGCCCGGGAGCTGCTCGCCGCTTCGCGCGGGGGCGATGCCGGGGCGCCGCTGCGCCGGCTGCACTGCCAGCAGGCGCTCTCGCTCGTCGGGCTGGAGGCCGAGCCCGCGCTGCGCGAGGTCCTCGACGACGCCGAACTGGGCGGACTCGCCCGGGTCTGGCTCTCCGAACACGGCGCCGCCGACGTGCCCCCGCCGTCCGAGACGATGATCTTCTGGCTCACCATCGACACGATCGCCGCGCAGCTCGCCGCCGAGGGCAACTCCGCCGAGCTGCAGGGCCTGGTCGAGGGCCTGGCCCAGCAGCACGGCGGCTTCTTCGCCGCGGCCTGGCGCGTCGACCACCCGGCCACCCCGGACGTCCTGGAGGCGATGGGCCGCCTCCACCCCGACAAGAAGGTCGCCAAGGAAGCCCGCAAGGCCGCGTTCAAGGCACGCTCGCAGCAAGGGGGTTGAGCGGGCCGGGGCCGGTCGCGGGGGGCTTCCCTCGCCCCGGCCCCGAGGGGGGCGCTCGTTCCTCGGCCCCGGGAGGGCTTCGCCCGTTCCCCGGGTCCGAGGGGGGCGCTTGTTCCTCGGCCCCGGGGGTGGAGCTCGTTCCTCGGCCTTGGTGGGCTTCACCCGTTCTCCAGCCCCGGGAGGGGCGCTTTCCCGGCCTCGGTTGGGCTTCGCCCGTTCCCCGGGTCCGAGGGGGGCGCTCGTTCCTCGGCCTCGGGGGTGGAGCTCGTTCCTCGGCCCCGGTGGGCTTCACCCGTTCTCCAGCCCCGGGAGGGGTGCTTCCCGGGCCTCGGTTGGGCTTCGCCCGTTCCTTGGGTCCGAGGGAGAGCACTCGTTCCTCGGCCTCGGGGGTGGAGCTCGTTCCTCGGCCTCGGTGGGCTTCACCCGTTCTCCAGCCCCGGGAGGGGTGCTTCCTCGGCCCCGGGAGGGCTTCGCCCGTTCCCCGGGTCCGAAGGGGGGGGCGCTTGTTCCTCGGCCCCGGGAGTGGGGCTCGTTCCTCGGCCCCGGTGGGGCTTCGCCCGTTCCCCGGCCTCGGGGGCGCCCGATCCCCAGCCCCGAGCGCCCGTCTCAGCCCCGGGAGGGGCGCTCGTCCCCGGTCCCGGGGGGCTTCCCCCGTTCCCCTGTCCGGAGGACTTTTGGTCCCTGTGGCCGAGTCCTTACGGATTCATGGAAGCGAATGCGGTGAAGTCGCCCCGTGTTCAACCGCCGTTCAGGCGTGGGCGGGACGGTATGGCCGCAATGCCCCCGGCCACCCTCCACGGTCATCCTCCACCGTCACGGGAGACACCCATGTCGCTCACCCGCAGGGACTTCGCGAGCCGATCCGCGCTGACCGGCGCCGGTATCGCCCTGGCCGGCAGTGTCGGCGCCCTCGCCACCGCCCCGAACGCCCTCGCGTCCACCGACACCGAGAGCGTGGGGGAGGACGGCGAGTCGGCGGACCGGCACGGCGGAGTCGGCTACGGACCGCTGGTCCCGGACCCGAAGGGCCTGCTCGCGCTGCCCGCCGGATTCTCCTACCGCGTCATCACCTACAGCGGCCGTACCAAGCTGGACTCGGGTGAGTTCACGCCGTCCAACCACGACGGCACCTCCACCTTCGACGGCCCGCGCGGCGCCACCCTCCTCGTCAACAACCACGAGCTCAAGGGCCCCCGCGCCAGTTGGAAGTACCCCGTGCCGCTCACCGAGGGCCTGGTCTACGACCCGGCCGCGTCCGGCGGCTGCACGGTCGTCGAGGTGCGCCACGACAAGGTCGCCGAGTGGGTCGGCGTCGCCGGCACCTCCACCAACTGCGCGGGCGGCAACACCCCTTGGGGCACCTGGCTCACCTGCGAGGAGACCGAGGACAAGGCCGGCCAGAACGGCATGACCAAGGACCACGGCTACGTCTTCGAGGTCGACCCCCTCGACCGCCGCCGCAACCGGAACCCCAAGCCGATCAAGGCACTCGGCCGGTACGCCCACGAGGCCGTCGTCGTCGACCCCAAGCGCGACCGCCTCTACCTCACCGAGGACGCCTCGGGCCCCAACGGCCTCCTCTACCGCTGGACGCCCCCGCAGGGCTTCGAGCACGGCCACGGACAGCTCGCCACCCTCGCCGACGACGCCGGCGCCCTCCAGGCCTTCAAGTGCTTCGACTCCGGCGGCCGGTTCATCGACGACCTCTCCCGCGCCACGCAGATCGGCACGGTGTACGGCGTGGACTGGGTCGACGTCCCCGACCGCGACGCCAAGACCACCTCCGTGCGCAAGCAGTTCACCGACGGCCAGGTCACCCGCGCCCGCAAGCTCGAAGGCATGTGGTGGGGCGACGGCGGCACGTACATCGTCTCCTCGTACGCCCGCGAGGAGAGCCCCGTCCAGCACGACGGCCAGGTCTGGTTCTACGACCCCAAGCGCCGCACCCTGACCCTGAAGGTCCTCATCGGCGTCAACCCCGACCCGGCCGTCGACGGCGCCTTCGACGGCCCCGACAACATCACCGTCTCCCCCTACGGCGGCCTCGTCATCGCCGAGGACGGCGAGGGCGTCCAGCACCTCTTCGGCGCCACCGACAGCGGCCGTACGTACCCGATCGCCCGCAACGAACTCAACATCGGCACCGAAGCCGAACCGGCCTACAGCGAGTTCACCGGCGTCACCTTCTCGCCCGACGGCAGGACCCTCTTCGCCAACATCCAGGAGCCCGGCATCATGCTCGCCATCACCGGCCCCTGGAAGCGCCAGAAGCGCGGGTAGTTAATTCAATGGCTCGAACCGCGGCCGCCCTCCTAAAGTGGTGCACGTCCAGGTGCGAAGGCAGGACCTACTTCCACTGATAATGGGGCGGCCGCGGGTTCGAGTCCCGCCACCGGTACAACGCGCCGGTGTAGCTCAGGGGTTAGAGCACCTACGTCGGTTCCGCCGGCCTTGAACTCTGGACACCACAACTTCATGCACCTCCCGGTGCGCGTGCTGCGGCTACTTCTCTTTCAAGGAATCCACGCCGCCGCCGACTTGATCTCGGGAGGCGCAGCTCATGGTGGGTGCCCGGTGCGCAGGCAGCGGATACTTCGGGACACGGTATGTTGCGGGTTCGAATCCCGTCATCGACTCCGGGTCGATGTGGCGGAACTGGCAGACGCGCCGGGTGAATAGGAACCGTCGCCGACTCCTGATCTCGGGCCCCCTCCATTTGCTGTGCCTCCCTCCGAAATACTCATGAATTCGGGGGAATTCACCATGGCACGCTTCAACACCCGTGCGGCGAAGGCACAGCCGACCTCACGAGTGACGTCCACCGGCCGCGTGCTGCGCACGCACCAGGGCGGCCGAGGTCAGGAGCGTGACGCGCACTCCGAGCTCTTCCTGTTGGCCATCGCCGACTTCGTCTCGCAGAACACCTTCTACGAGACCGGCGAGGCCCGCGACGACCGGTTCGCCGCCCTCGTGCGCGAGTTCGCCGTCGCCGACCCCGCGTGGACGGCCGGCCTGCTGGGCTGGCTGCGCGGCGAGGGCAACCTGCGGACGGCCTCGCTCGTGGGCGCCGCCGAGTACGTGAAGGCACGCCTCGACGCGGGGGCCACCGACGGCCCCGCCAACCGTCAGGTCATCGCCTCCGTGCTGCGCCGCCCGGACGAGCCCGGCGAGCTGCTCGCCTACTGGACCTCCCGGTACGGCCGCAACGTGCCCAAGCCCGTCAAGCGGGGCATCGCCGACGCCGTACGCCGTCTCTACGGCGAGAAGTCGCTGCTGAAGTACGACACGGCGGCCAAGGGCTACCGCTTCGGCGACATCCTCAACCTGGTGCACGCGGCGCCCGACCCGGCGAAGCCGTGGCAGGGCGACCTGTTCCAGTACGCCCTCGACCGGCGCCACCACCCGGACACCGCGGTGGTGCCCAAGTCGCTGCCCGTCGTGGTGGCCCACCGTGACCTGATGGCGCTGCGGCCCGCCAAGCGGCGCAAGGTCGTCACCGGTGCGCACGGCGCGCGGCGCCTCGCGGACGCGGGGATGACCTGGGAGGCGCTGGCCGGCTGGCTGCAGGGTCCGATGGACAAGGCGGCCTGGGAGGCCGTCATCCCGTCCATGGGCGCGATGGCGCTCGTCCGGAACCTGCGGAACTTCGACGAGGCGGGGGTCAGCGACGAGGTGGCGGCTCAGGTCGCCGCCAGGATCAGCGACCCGGCGGAGGTGGCGCGCTCGCGGCAGTTCCCCTTCCGCTACCTCGCCGCGTACCAGCACGCGCCCTCGCTGCGCTGGTCGTACCCGCTGGAGCAGGCGCTCGGCCACTCGCTGGCCAACGTGCCGGCGCTGCCCGGACGCACCCTCGTGCTCGTCGACCGGTCCGGGTCGATGTTCTACTCGCGGCTGTCGGAGCGCTCGGAGCTCAACCGGGCCGACGCGGCGGCGATCTTCGGAACGGCGCTCGCGCTGCGGGCGGCGGACGCGGATCTCGTCGAGTTCGGCACCAGCAGCAAGCGCGTGAAGTTCAAGAGGGGCGAGTCGGTGCTGAAGGTGCTGGAGCGCTTCGGCGACCTCGGCGGCACCAACACGAGCGAGGCGGTGCGCGCGCACTACAAGAAGCACGACCGGGTGCTCATCGTCACCGACGAGCAGGCCGCCTACAGCCACTACGGCGACCCGACCGAGCAGGTCCCGGCGCACGTCCCGGTCTACACCTGGAACCTGGCCGGCTACCAGGCGGGCCACGGCCCCTCCGGGAAGGCCAACAGGCACACCTTCGGCGGCCTCTCGGACGCGGCTTTCCGGATGGTGCCCCTGCTGGAGTCGGCGCGGGACGCCGACTGGCCGTGGGCCGGATAGCCGATCGTGCGTGAGTGCGGCCCGTACTTCGGTGCGGGCCGCACTCTTGTGCGGAGCGGGAACTGATATCTAACATTTCAGTTCATGGAGGCGATACGACCCGTGCGCCGGACCCTGCTGAGGGAACGCGCGTACGAAGCGATACGGGACGCCATCGTGGCCGGTGAGCTCGCGCCGGGCGCGGTGGTGCGTGACGCGGAGCTCGCCGAGCTGCTCGGGCTGTCGCGGGCGCCGGTGCGCGAGGCCTTCTCCCGGCTGGTCGACGAGGGGCTGCTGGAGTCCAAGCCGCAGAGCTACACGCGGGTGACCCCCCTGGTGGCCGCCGACGTACGGGACGCGGCGGCCGTGGTCGGCGCCATGCACGAGCTCGCCGCGCGCACGGCGGTCCCCCGGCTGGAAGCGCCGCATCTCGAGGTGATGCGCGAGGCCAACGTGCGCTTCGCGGACGCTGTGCGCGCCGGTGACGTGGACGCCGCCCTGATGGCCGACGACGAGTTGCACGACGTACTGATGCGGGTGAGCGGCAATCGTGCCGCCGCCGCCACCGTCGCCCGCTACACCCCGCTGATCCGCCGTCTGGAACGGCGCCGCTTCGGTGAGGGCGGCAACTGCCGTTCGGCGGGCCTGCACGACGAGCTGATCGACGCCTGTGCCGAAGGGGACGCGGCCGCCGCCGTCCGCGTCACGGCGGAGATCTGGGGCGCGCTCGAAGACCTGGCCGATGTCGAACCCTGATACGGGAGGACCCATGTCCCTTTCCTCGTACGAGCGTTACCCCCTCCTCTTCGGGCCCTCGCCCGTGCACCCGCTGGAGCGCCTGACCCAGCACCTCGGCGGTGCCTCCCTGTGGGCCAAGCGGGAGGACTGCAACTCCGGTGTCGCGTACGGCGGGAACAAGACCCGCAAGCTGGAGTACCTCGTCGCCGACGCGCTCGCCCAGGGCTGCGACACCCTTGTCTCGATCGGTGGCGTGCAGTCCAACCACACCCGCCAGGTCGCGGCCGTCGCCGCCCGTGCCGGGCTCAAGTGCGTGCTGGTGCAGGAGAGTTGGGTGGAGTGGCCCGACTCCGTGTACGACAAGGTCGGCAACATCCTCATCAGCCGCCTCGCCGGGGCCGACGTACGGCTCGTGCGGGCCGGGTTCGGGATCGGTTTCAAGGAGAGCTGGGAGCAGGCGCTGCGGGAGGTCGAGGAGGGCGGCGGCAAGCCGTACGCCATTCCGGCGGGGGCCTCCGACCATCCGCTGGGCGGTCTCGGGTTCGCCGGGTGGGCTTATGAGGTGGCCGAGCAGGAGCGGGAGTTGGGGGTCTTCTTCGACACCGTCGTGGTGTGCTCCGTGACCGGGTCGACCCAGGCGGGCATGGTCGCCGGGTTCGCCGCCCTGGAGGAGGCGGGCGGGCGGCCGCGGCGCGTCCTCGGGATCGACGCGTCGGCGGCGCCCGCCCGCACCCGTGAGCAGATCGCGCGGATCGCCCACGGCACGGGGCAGCTCATCGGCGTGCAGAAGGAGTTGACGGAGGCGGACGTCGAGCTGGACGAGCGGTACCACGCGGGCACGTACGGGATTCCGGACGAGGTCACGCTGGAGGCGATGCGGCTCGCCGCACGTACCGAGGGGATGGTCACCGACCCCGTGTACGAGGGGAAGTCGATGGCCGGGATGGTGGATCTGGTGGCGCGGGGGGAGATCGGGCGGGAGTCCACGGTGCTCTATGCCCATCTGGGCGGACAGCCGGCGCTGAACGCGTACAGCGCGCTGTTCTAGGTGGTGGGATTCTTCAGGTGGTGTGCTTCGGCCTGGTGCCGGTGATCACGAACGCCGACACCAGCAGGGCGGTCAGCGCGACCAGTGAGCCGATGCCGAACGCGCGGGCCGCCCCCTCGGTGAGGATGTCGGACGGGGAGCCGTGCGCGTGCCGGGTCGCCGTGCCGAAGACCGTGACCAGGATGGAGAGGCCGAGGGTGCCGCCGAGCCACTGCAGGGTCTGCAGCAGGCCGGAGGCGGCGCCCGCCTCCCGTGGCTCGACACCCGCGAGGATCGTCGCGTTGAGCGGCATGAAACTCAGGCCGACGCCCAGACCCATCAGCACCAGCGGGCCGAACAGGCCGGTGAGGTAGCCGTCGTCGGGCCGCAGCCGC
Source organism: Streptomyces sp. NBC_01450 (assembly GCF_036227505.1). Taxonomy (NCBI): domain Bacteria; kingdom Bacillati; phylum Actinomycetota; class Actinomycetes; order Kitasatosporales; family Streptomycetaceae; genus Streptomyces; species Streptomyces sp. NBC_01450. Next base: position 8,358,776 of record NZ_CP109480.1, read on the forward strand.
CACAGCCACGCGGTCGCGACGACGAGCAGGGCCATCCCCGTGAGCAGTACCGGCTTGGCGCCGAGCCGCGCGAGCAGCCGGGGCACGAAGCGTACGACCGTGAACATCGCCAGGGTCATGGGCAGGAAGGCGAATCCCGCGCGGAGCGGGCTGTAGCCCAGGACCTGCTGGCAGATCAGGGTGAGGAAGTAGAACGCGCCGAACATGCCCGCGGGCAGCAGCAGTACGCCCGCGTAGCCGCCCGCGCGGTTGCGGTTCGCGAGCAGGCGCAGCGGCATGATCGGCTGGTCCGCGCGGGACTCGATCAGGGTCAAGCCCACCAGCAGGGCCGCCGCCGAGCTGAAGCCCAGCAGCGCCTGGGTGTCGGTCCAGCCCGCCTCCGAGACCCGGATGAACGCGTACACCAGCGATGTCATCCCGGCCGTGCCGGCGAGTGCCCCCGCCGCGTCGAACCGGCCCGCGTGGCGCGGGGTCTCGGTGACGAAGCGGGGCAGGGCGACGGCGACCGCGACGCCGATCGGTACGTTGATCAGCAGGGCCCAGCGCCAGGACGCCCAGGAGGTGAGCATGCCGCCGAGGACCAGGCCGATGGAGGCGCCGATGCCCGCCATCGACGCGTAGATGCCCAGGGCGTGGTGGCGGCGCGGGCCGTCGGGGAAGTTCGTGGTGATCAGGGCGAGGGTGCTGGGGGCGGTGAGGGCGGCGCCGACGCCCTGGAGGGCGCGGGCGGTGAGCAGCCAGGCGCTTTCGGTGGAGAGACCGCCGAGCAGGGAGGATCCGGCGAAGAGCAGGACGCCGATGGTCAGGGTGCGGCGGCGGCCGGCGATGTCGCCGACCCGGCCGCCGAGGAGGAGCAGGCCGCCGAAGGTGAGCGTGTAGGCGTTGAGGACCCAGGAGAGGCCGGTCCTGCTGAAGTCCAGGTCCTTCTGGATGTCGGGTAACGCGACGTTGACGACGGTGGAGTCCACGCCGACCATCAGGTAGGCGGTGACGATGACGAACAGGACGGCGCCGAGCCTGGCGCGTTGGGGTGGTGCGGAGAGAGTGTCGGCGGTGGTGGACGGTGCGGACGAGGTGGACACGGTGTTCTCCCGGTCTGGCGTCCCCGGATGAAGGTGTACACGGGCAGCACGGACTGCCCGCGAGATAAGCGGGGACTGTCTCCGTTTAACCCTCGCTAAGATACGGAGGGGGTCCCCGGTTCGCAAGGAGTATCTGAATGACGCAGGTCAAGCCCATGCGCGCGGACGCTCGGCGCAACTATGAGCGGTTGCTGAAGGTGGCGGCCGAGGCGTTCGCCGAACATGGGGAAGGCGCGTCGCTCGATGACATCGCCAAGCGGGCGGGCGTCGGGTCGGGCACGCTGTACCGGCACTTCCCCACGCGGCAGGCGCTGTTGGAGGCGGCGTACGTCGACCGGATCGAGGCGCTCGGGGCGCGGGCCGACGAGATCGCGAAGGAATTGCCCCCGGGTGAGGCGCTGGCGGAGTGGCTCTACGAGCTGTGCGTCGGCACGATCCAGGTGCGCGGAATGAAGGCCCTGCTGGGCTCGGCCGTCACGGACGGCAGCAGGGCCGCGCTCACGGCCTGCGGCACTTCCATGAAGGGGGCGGCGCAGCGGCTGGTCGAGGCGGCGCAGCGGGAGGGGGCCCTGCGGCAGGACATCGAGCCGATCGAGGTACTGCGGCTGGCTCACGGGGTTTCCACGGCCTCGGAGCTGGCGAACGGCCAGGGCAAGCAGATCCGCCGGTATCTGTCCCTGCTGACGGAGGGGCTGCGGCCGTAGCGACGGTGGGTTCTCCGGCGGTGCGTTGTCCGGCGGTGCGTTGTCCGGTGGTGTGCCTGCCTCCGGTGGGTGGGTCGGGGCCGTGGCGGTGCGTCGAGCCCGTCGCCGCTGGATCAGACGTGGGCCGGGCAAGGGAGCCGCTGCTCGATCCGAACGTAAGCGACGGGCTTGCGACGCACCGCCACGGCCCCTTCGGAGGGTGGGCGGCCGCGGGTCAGAGGGCCTGGGCCGCGGGCTTCACCATGCCGCGGACCGTACGCGACTTCACGAAGTCGCCCATGGCCGTCATCTCCCACTCGCCGGAGAACTGCTTGATCATCTTGGCCATCATCACGCCGGTCTGTGCCTCGGCGCCGGTGAGGTCGAAGCGGACCAGCTCCTCGCCGGTGGCGGCGTCCAGCAGGCGGCAGTAGGCCTTGGCGACCTCGGTGAACTTCTGGCCGGAGAAGGAGTTGACCGTGAAGACCAGGCCGGTCGCCTCCGGGGGGATGCGGCCGAGGTCGACCACGATCACCTCGTCGTCACCGCCGCCCTCGCCCGTGAGGTTGTCGCCGGAGTGCTTGATCGCGCCGTTCAGGATGGACAGCTTGCCGAAGTAGCAGCTGTCGATGTGGTTGCGCTGCGGGCCGTAGGCGATGACCGAGGCGTCCAGGTCGATGTCCTTGCCGCGGAATGCGGGCTCCCAGCCGAGGCCCATCTTGACCTGGGAGAGCAGCGGGCGGCCGCCCTTGACCAGGGAGACCGTCTGGTTCTTCTGGAGGCTGACGCGGCCCTTGTCGAGGTTGATCTTTCCGGCGCCGATCGGCGGTGCGGCGGGCGGGGCGGGCGGGGCGGGAGGGGCCGGAGGGGTCACGGGGGTTTGCATGGGGGGTGCGGGCGGGGTCGCGGGTGCGGCTACGGGCTGGGCCGCCGGGGCGGGTGCGGGTTCCTCCACCGAGACGCCGAAGTCCGTGGCGATGCCCGCCAGGCCGTTCGCGTATCCCTGGCCCACCGCGCGGGCCTTCCACGCGCCGTTACGGAGGTAGACCTCCACGACCACCAGTGCCGTCTCGGTGCCTAGCTGCGGGGGCGTGAACGTGCCCAGGACGCTGTTGTCGTCCGCGTTGCGGATCGTGGCTGTCGGTTCGATGCCCTGGAAGGTCTGGCCCGCGGCGTCGGGGCTCGCGGTGACCACGATCTTCTCGATGCCCGGGGGGATGGCGCCGGTGTCGACGGTGATCGCGTCGGGTGCCGCACCGCCGCCGGAGCGGTACGTCACGCCGGGGCCGGTTGGTTGGTTGTAGAAGATGAAGTCGTCGTCGGAGCGCACCTTGCCGTCGGCGGTGAGCAGCAGGCCCGATACGTCGAGCCGCACCGGGGCGGCGACGTCCACCGTCACGCGCGCGGCGGAGAGAGGGATGTTCGAGCCGGGGGTCATAGCTGTCATGCCGGGTGAACGAGCGAGACTATTTTGCCGTTCCCTTACCAAGCGGCCAATTGGTGGAACCCCGAAACCCCGGCCCGAATCCCTCTGATTTTCTACGGAACCACCACGATCTTCCTGCCCACGCCCGCCGCGAACTGCTCCAACGCCTGCGGATACCGCTCCAGTGCGATCCGGTCGCTGATGAAGACCTCCGGGTCGAGCACGCCGTTCGCGAACAGTTCCGCCGCCCGCTCGAAGCTGTGCAGCACCGCCATCGAACCGGTGATGGTGATCTCCTGGTTGTAGATACGGTACGGGTCGATCGTCACGCGGGTCGCGTAGTCGGCGACCCCGAACTGGAGGAACGTGCCCGCCTTCGCCACCCGGTCCAGGCCGTCCTGGATCGCCGCCGCGTTGCCGGTGGCGTCGACGACGAGGTCCCAGCCCTGCGGCCGGTCCAGCTCGTCCGCGTTCGCCGCCGACCCGGAGACGCCGAGCGTGCGGGCCGTCTCCAGGCGGGCCGGGTTCAGGTCCACGATGTCCACGCTCGCCGCGCCGGTGCGCTTGGCCAGCTCCAGCATCATCAGGCCCATCGTCCCGGAGCCGTAGATCAGGACGTGCGCGCCGAGACGGGAGCGCAGGACGTCGTAGCCGCGCACCGCGCAGGAGAGCGGTTCGATGAGCGCCGCGTCCTGGGTGCGGATGTGGTCCGGAAGTTTGACGCAGTTGGCCACAGGGGCGGTCGCGTACCGGGCGGCGCCCCCGGCCGTCGTCACGCCGATCGCGGCCCAGCGTTCGCAGAGGTTGTTGTGGCCCGAACGGCACTGCCGGCACTCGTAGCAGTACAGGGACGGGTCCACCGCCACCTGGTCGCCGACCGCGAGCTCGGTGACCTGGGCGCCGACCCCGACCACCTCGCCGGCGAACTCGTGGCCCGGCACGATCGGCAGCTTGGGCGCGAACTCGCCCTGGAGAATGTGCAGGTCCGTGCCGCACAGGCCGCAGGCGGCGACCTCGACGACGACCTCACGGGGGCCTGGCGTCGGGTCCGGGACCTCGGTGACGACGGCGCGGCCCACGGACTCGATGACGGCGGCCTTCATTTGACGGCTCCCAAGGACAGGCCCTGGACCAGTTTGTCCTGGGCGGCGAACCCCGCGGCGAGCACCGGCAGGGAGACGACGAGCGACGCGGCGCACACCTTGGCCAGGAACAGGCCCTGGCTGGTGATGAAGCCGGTCAGGAAGACGGGGGCCGTCTCGGCGACCACACCGGTCAGTACGCGGGCGAACAGCAGTTCGTTCCAGCTGAAGATGAAGCAGATCAGGGCCGTGGCCGCGATGCCGGGGAGGGCTATGGGGGCGACGACGCGGGCCAGGATCGTGGGCAGTCTCGCGCCGTCGATCTGGGCCGCCTCGATCACCGCCACCGGTACCTCGGCGAGGAACGACTGCATCATCCACACCGCGATCGGCAGGTTCATGGAGGTGTAGAGGATGACCAGGAGCCAGATGTTGTCCAGCATTCCGGTGTTCTTCGCGAAGAGGTAGATCGGGAGAAGTCCGGCCACGACCGGCAGCATCTTCGTCGACAGGAAGAAGAACAGGACGTCCGTCCACTTGCGCACCGGGCGGATGGAGAGCGCGTACGCCGCGGGGAGGGCCAGCAGGAGGACGCAGAGGGTGGAGACCACCGAGGCCACGGTCGAGTTGAGCAGCGCGGGCCAGGGGCTCGCGCCGCCGCCCGTGCCGAAGAAGTCGCGGTAGCCGTCGAGGGTGAGGGCGGCGCCGAAGGACGGTGGGTTGGTCGCCGCGTCCGACTCGGAGTGGAACGACGTCAGGGCCATCCACGCGATGGGCAGGAAGAACAGCACACCGAGCAGCCAGGCCAGCAGGCCCAGGCCCGTTCCCCGGGCACGCCGGGGTCGTACGCGGATCGTGGTGGCGCTCATGCGCGGGACACCTCCTCGCGGAACAGGGACGAGACCACGCGCAGCGCGAAGGTCGCGATGATGATCGAACCGATGACGACCAGGACGCCCGCGGCGGAGGCGAGGCCGTTCTCGTGGGCCTGGTAGAAGCTCTGGTAGACGGTGTAGGGGAGGTTGGCCGTTCCCAGGCCGCCGGACGTGAGGGTGAAGACCGCGTCGAAGTTCTGGACGATGTAGATCGAGCCCAGCAGGGCGCCGAGTTCGAGGTAGCGGCGCAGGTGGGGGAGGGTGAGGTGGCGGAAGACCTGCCAGTCGCTCGCGCCGTCCACCCGCGCGGCCTCGATCTGCTGGTGGTCGCGGCTCTGCAGGCCGGCCAGGAGGATCAGCATCATGAAGGGCGTCCACTGCCAGACCAGGGAGGCCTCGACCGCCAGCAGCGGGGTGCCCGAGATCCAGTCGGGCTGGGGGCCGCCCACGTAGTGCAGCAGTCCGTTGAGCAGGCCGTACTCCGGGTTGTAGAGCACGTGCTTCCAGAGCAGGGCCGCGGCCACCGGGACCACCAGGAAGGGGGCGATGAGGAGGGTTCTGACGATGCCCCGGCCGCGGAACTTGCGGTCCAGGAGCAGGGCCAGGCCCAGGCCGATGATCAGACTGGCGATGACCACGGCCGCCGTCAGGAGGATCGTCGTCCAGACGGAGTGGCGCAGGTCGGGGTCGGTGAGGACGTCCGAGTAGTTGGAGAGGCCGGTGAAGTGGCGGGCCTTGGGGTAGAGCGCGTTCCAGTCGAAGAAGGAGATCACCAGCGTGGCCACGAAGGGGAGCTGGGTCACGGCGATCATGAAGATCAGGGCGGGGAGCAGCGGGGCGCGGGTGGCCCAGGCGCGCAGCCGGTTGGACGGCTTTTTCAGGGTGCGTACGGGAGTGGCGGCCACGGGGGCCGTTGTCGTGGCGGTCATCGTCCCTCGTACTCCTTGGAGATCTTCTCGGCGAGTTTCTGGGACTTCTTCAGGGCCGAGTCGACGGACTGGCGTCCGGCGACGGCCGCGCTGATCTCCTGCGAGACCTTGGTGCCGAGGTCGGTGAACTCGGGGATGCCGACGAACTGGATGCCGGGCGCGGGGCGCGGCTGCACTCCCGGGTCACGCGGCCGGGCGCCCTCGATGGCCTCGCGGGTCATCTCCTGGAAGGCGGCGGCCTCCTTGGTGTACGCGGCGTTCGTGTACGTGGAGGCGCGCTTGCCGGCCGGCACGTTGGACCAGCCGATCGTGTCCCCGACCAGTTGCTCGTACTGCTTGCTGGAGGCCCAGGAGATGAACTTCCAGGCCTTGTCGGAGTTGTGGGAGGCCTTCTGCAGGCCCCAGGCCCAGGTGTAGAGCCAGCCGGAGGACTTGGTCTTCTCGACGGGCGCGGGTACGTAGCCGATCTTGCCCTTCACCGGTGAGTCGGACGCCTCCAGGGAGCCCGCAGCGGAGGTGGCGTCGTACCACATGGCCGTCTTGCCCTGGGTCATGTTGTTGAGGCACTCGGCGAAGCCCGACTGGGCCGCGCCGGACTCGCCGTGCTCGCGTACGAGGTTCACGTAGAACTTCGTCGCCTTCTCGAACTCGGGGGAGTCGAGGCGGGCCTTCCAGTTCTTGTCGAACCAGGTGCCGCCGAAGGTGTTCACGACGGTGGTGAGGGGTGCCATGAGCTCGCCCCAGCCGGGCAGGCCGCGCAGACAGATGCCCTTCATGCCGGACCGGGCGCCGTCGGCCTCGGCGGCCAGCCGTCCCACCTGATCCCAGGTGGGGTGGTCGGGCATCGTCAGGCCCTTCTCGGCGAAGACGTCCTTGCGGTACATCAGGAAGGACGACTCGCCGTAGAACGGCTGCCCGTAGAGCTTGCCGTCGTCGGCCGTCAGGGACTGCCGCATGGGGGCGAGGATGTCCTGCTCGTCGTAGCCGCTGTCCTGGCGTACGTAGGAGTCCATCTCGTGCAGCCAGCCGTTGCGGGCGTAGATCGGGATCTCGTAGTTGGAGAGCGTGGCGACGTCGTACTGGCCGGCCTGGTTGGCGAAGTCCTGGCTGATCTTGTCGCGGACGTCGTTCTCCGGCAGCACGGTGAAGTTCACCTTGATGCCGGTCTCCTTGGTGAAGTGCGCCTTGGTGAGTTTCTGCAGCTCCACCATCTGCGGGTTGTTGACCATCAGGACGTTGACGGAGTCGCCGCCTGACCCTGACCCGCCCGCTCCGACCCAACAGCCGGAGAGCAGCGGGGCGAGCAGCGTCCCTGCGGCGGCCGCGGCGAGTGCGCGCGACCTCCGTCGGCTCTGGGTTCGCATGGATCGCTCCTGGACGTATAGGGAGATAAAGGGCGCCTTCGGGTGTGAGTGTGCCCTTGTAGTGAGTGAGTTGGGTTTTCAGACTCGGATGACCTGGGGGCCTTGCAAGGAGTACCGGTGCGCCTCCGATGTCGGAAGCAGCGTGCTCGTGACGATCGTTTCCAGGGCGGTGATCTCCGCGAAGCGGCAGAAGCTGACCGCCCCGAACTTGGTGTGCACGCCTGCGAAGACCGTGCGCCGGGAGGCCCTGATCGCCTGGGCCTTGACCTCGCTGACCGCCGGGTCGGGGGTGGTGAGGCCGTGTTCTCGGGAGATGCCGTTGGCGCCGATGTACGCCAGGTCGATGACGAAGCCGGCGAGCATCTTCGTCGTCCAGTGGTCCACGGTCGCGAGTGTGCCGGGGCGGACCCGGCCGCCGAGCAGCAGGACGCTGGTGTGGTCGGCCTCGGCGAGCGCGCCCGCCGTGGCCAGGGAGGCGGTGACCACGGTCAGTGGCCGGTCCTTGGGGAGTGCCTCGGCGATGAGCTGCGGGGTGAAGCCCTCGTCGATGAAGACGGTCTCGGCGTCCCCGAGCAGCTCGGCCGCGGCGCTCGCGATCCGGCGCTTCTCGGGCACATGGCTGGTGGCGCGGAAGGCGAGCGTCGTCTCGAACCCGGCGCTCTCCACGGGGTAGGCGCCGCCGTGGGTGCGGCGGACCAGGCCGTGGTCCTCCAGGGCGCGCAGGTCGCGCCGTACGGTCTCCTTGGCGACGCCCAGCTCGGCGGCGAGCGCGGTGACGTCGACCGCGCCGGTACGGCGGGCGGCCCTGACGATCTCCCGCTGGCGTTCTTCCGCGGTCATGGCCGACACCTGCTCCCTGCGTTCCGTGCGTACTGCCCGTTCGGGCCCGGTGTGGGCCTTGGGGGAAGTTCTACAGCGGGTGCGCGGCACTGACCAGGCCTGTTGCGTGACCGATGGTGCCCGGCTGTGACCGTTTGGCGCGGCGGGTGACCGCGTCGGACCTGGGGCGCAGCGGTGGGCGGGGTGGGATCGGGCAGGGTTCGTGCCCGAACACGGCGGCGGGCGGGCCCGTTCGGTGCCCGCCCGCTCTTTTGCGCTCTTGTCCCGCGGTCGTCTTTTGGCCGTTCGGTCGTCAGTACGGCCAGATCGGCGGGTGCGTCGTGAAGGGGCCGCCGAGGCAGGCGTGGTCCGGGTTGGCCGGGTCGAGCTCGCCCTGCTCGGCGATGAGCTTCTCGGCGTACGGCTCGGAGTCGTCGCGCGGCTCGTAGCCCAGCGCCCGGGCCGTCGAGAGGTCCCACCACAGCCGGGTGTTGGCGGAGGAGCCGTAGACGACCGTGTGCCGTACGTCCTCGGCGGTGAGTGCCGCGTGGAAGAGGCGTGCGCCGTCCTCGGGGCTCATCCAGACGGAGAGCATGCGCACGCTGGTGGGCTCCGCGAAGCAGGAACCGATACGGACCGAGACCGTCTCCAGGCCGTGCTTGTCCCAGTAGAACTGCGCCAGGTCCTCGCCGAAGGACTTGGAGAGGCCGTAGAAGGTGTCGGGGCGGCGCGGGGTGTCGATCGGGATCAGGGCGCTGTCGTCGAAGGGGGCCTCACCCTGGGGGCGCGGGGTGAAGCCGACGGCGTGGTTGGAGGAGGCGAAGACGATGCGTCGTACGCCTTCCTCGCGCGCCGCCTCGTACAGGTTGTACGTACCCTCGATGTTCGCCTTGAGGATCTTGTCGAAGGAGGCTTCCAGGGAGATGCCCGCGAGGTGGATGATCGCGTCGACGCCCCGTACGGCCTCGCGCAGGGCGGCCTTGTCCGCGAGGTCCGCGGTGAGCGCGTCCGGCTCGCCCTCGACGGGCAGCAGGTCGAGGAGGCGCAGCTCATAGCCGTAGTCCGGCAGCAGTCCCCGCATCAGGGTGCCGAGTCCGCCGGCGGCGCCGGTGAGCAGAACGGTGCGGGGAGCGGGCATGCGAGTGTCTCCTCATGGCCACGCGGGCGGCCGTATGTGTGTACAGCATTCACATCCGTGGACACGCTAAAGAGCGCCGACCCTCTCCGTCAAGTGTCACGCGAAGGCGGGGAATTCGCTGCTGTATTGGGGTTTGTGCGCTTGACCGGCCCCGAGGTCGCGCTTTAGCGTGGTCGCGTTCAGAAATATAGACATGGATCAGAAACATGTACCCGCTGTTGTGTGCGTGAGCACCTGCCCCAGGGAGAGTCCGTGACGCCAGCCCCCCTTGTTGCTCGGCTCAGCGTCCCCAGCGGGCCGCTGTTCTTCCCCGTCACGGCGTACGGCCCCGACGGCGCCCTCGACCTCGACACCTACCGCGCCCATGTGCGGCGCGGCGTCGAGAACGGTGCCGCGGCCGTCTTCGCGTGCTGCGGCACCGGGGAGTTCCACGCGCTCGCGCCCGAGGAGTTCCAGGAGTGTGTGCGGGCGGCCGTGGAGGCGACCGCCGGGCGCGTTCCGGTCGTCGCGGGCGCCGGGTACGGGACCGCGCTCGCCGTACGGTTCGCTCGCCTCGCCGAGGAGGCCGGGGCCGACGGACTGCTCGCGATGCCGCCGTACTTGGTGCTGGCGAGCCAGGAGGGACTCCTGCGGCACTATCGGGAACTCGCCGCCGCCACCTCGCTGGACATCGTGGTCTACCAGCGCGACAACGCCGTGTTCACGCCCGAGACCGTGGTCGAACTGGCCCGCACCGAGGGGATCATCGGCTTCAAGGACGGCGTGGGCGATCTCGACCTGATGCAGCGGATCGTGAGCGCGGTGCGCAGCGAGGTCCCCGGTGACTTCCTCTACTTCAACGGGCTGCCGACCGCCGAACTGACCTGCCTCGCGTACCGGGGCATCGGGATCACGCTGTACTCGTCGGCGGTCTTCTGCTTCGTGCCGGAGATCGCGCTGGCGTTCCACGCGGCGCTGCGCGCCGGTGACGACGCGGTGGTCAACCGCTTGCTGGACGGCTTCTACCGTCCCTTCGTCGACCTGCGGGCCCAGGGCCGCGGATACGCGGTCTCCCTGGTCAAGGCGGGGGTACGGCTGCGGGGGCTGGACGTGGGCGAGGTGCGGCCGCCGCTGCACGAGCCGACCGAGGACCATGTGAAGCAGCTCGCGCAGCTGATCGAGCGGGGCTACGCGCTGCTGGAGCCGGCCGGTGCCGCGGGGGAGGGCCGGTGAAGGCGTCCGCTTTCGTCTATCCGTGGGACGTCGTCGGGGATCCGGGGGCGGCCGAGTGGATCGCCGGGCTCGGGGTACGACAGGTGACGCTCGCCTCCGCGTACCACTCCACGCGCGCGCTGACCCCTCGCCACCCCCGGCACCGGATCGTCACGGCCTCGCACGCCGCCGTCCTGTACCCGGTCGACGACGCACGGTGGGAGGGGCGTGCGCTGCGGCCGTACGCCGCCGGGGAGTGGGCGCCCGGGGACGCGTACGGGGAGGCCGCCGGCGCGCTCGCGGAGGCCGGTCTTGACGTCCACACGTGGGTGGTCCTCGCACACAACTCCCGGATGGGCGCCGAACATCCGTCCACCTCCGTCGTCAACGCCTACGGGGACCGGTACGCGTGGGCGCCGTGCATCGCGCAGGCCGACACGCGGGCGTATCTCGTCGACCTCGCGGTGGAGGCGGCGGTGCGGCCCGGGGCGCTGGGTACGGAGCTGGAGTCGCTCGGCTGGTACGGGCTCGCTCATCTGCACGCGCACGACAAGATCGGCGGGGTGGGGCTCGGGGACGCCGGGCAGTACCTGATGTCGCTCTGCTTCTGCGCGGCCTGCCGGGACGGGTACGCCGGGCACGGGCTCGACGCGGATGACCTGGCGGCGGCCGTCCGGGAGGCGCTGGAGCCGGTGTGGCGGGGGGACGTGCCGTCGGACGGCGATCGGCCGGCGATCGAGAAGCTGCTCGGGGAGGAGACGGCGGCCGCCACGCGCGCGTGGCGTGACGGCGTGGCCCGTTCGCTCCAGGAGACGGTGGTCGCGGCGGTGCGGGCGGCCGCGCCGGCCGGCTTCCAGGTGTTGCTGCACGCCGATCCCGTTTCCTACCACTGCGGGGCGAACGCCGGGGTCGATCCCGGGCACATCCTGTCCGTGGCGGACGGAGTGGTCGTGCCGTGCACGGGCGGGGTGGGGCTGCTGGCGCCGTTCGCGGAACAGGGGCGGGACGGGGCTGTACTGGCCGCGAACTTCACGGTCGTGGCGGGGATGGGGGGTGGTCCGGGCACGCTGGCGCAGGACGCGGCTCGGGCGGCTTCGGCGGGCGCGACCGAACTGCGGCTGTACCACGCGGGGTTGGCTTCGGACGGGGATCTGGACGCTGTGCGGACGGTGTTGACGGGGGCGACCTGAGCCCAGATCCGCAGCAGGGCGTACAGCCCAGCCGCGAGGGCGAACGTGACGGTGTCCAGGACGGCCACCCGCACGCCGCCGTACGCCGCGTACAGGCCCGCCCCCGTCGGCGGAGCCAGGAACTTCATGCCCTCGCCCGCCGTCATGCGCAGGCCGCGTGTCGGTTGTGACGCCCAGGTCCTCGCGCCCGGCGTCACGGAAGGCGACGGCCGGCCCGCCCAGATGCCCGAGCATGTTGTGCACCGCGAGCCCGCGGCAGGGCGACGAGCTCGCCGAGGCCTGGCGCGACCCGGCCGCGCGGCCGTGAACTCCGGCCCGGGCGAGGGCGTGTTCGGCCCCGTGGTGCCGGTGTTGGACGACGCACCTCTCCTCGACCGTGTGATCGGCCTCAGCGGCCGCGACCCCGGCTGGAAGCCGTAGCCCGGCACCTTCGCCACGTCGCGGAAGTACATCGACTCGAACTTCTTTTGTCGGAAGCGTTGACGAAACACGGCCGCGCTCCTACCTTCAACGCGTCGTACTTCATACGTCATATATGAGACGCGATACACGAGATCAGATACAGATCCGAGAGGCGCGCATGACCTCTGTGCCCATTCCGATTCCGTCCCGCACCCAGTTCGTGCTGGAGGGGATCAAACACCGCATCCTCACCGGGCAGTTGCCCCCGGGGCAGGCTCTGGTCGAGACCGAGCTCGCCACGCAGTTCGGGGTGTCGAAGACGCCCGTGCGCGAGGCGCTCAAGACCCTGGCCGGCACCGGTCTCGTCGTGATGAGCCAGTACAAGGGCGTCACGGTGCGCATGGTGGACGCGGACATGGCGCGCGAGGTGTACGACGTGCGGCTGCTGCTGGAGCCGGAGGCGCTGCGCCGCACCGTACGGCGCGCGGCGTCGCTCGACGCCGCACGCGACGCGCTGACCCGCGCCGACGACGCCTCCGACACCGCCGAACGCTCGCTCGCCAACCGGGAGTTCCACCGAGCCCTGTATGTGTCCTGCGGCAACCCGCTGCTCGGCCGGATGCTCGACGAAGTGCGTGACCAGGCCGCTCTCGTGTCGGCGGTCGCCTGGGCCGCCGACCCGTCCTGGGAGCGCGAGGCCGGCGAGCACCGGGAGATCCTGCGCCTCGCCCTCGAAGGTGACGCCGACGGCGCGGCCCGCGCGCTGCACGCCCACATCGAGTCGTTCGTGCGACGGGCCTTCCCCGCGGCCCAGGAAGAGGTCGGACAGGAATGACAGCGACGTACGAGACCCAGCGGGCGGCGCTCGCCGAGGTCGTGGCGATCCCCGTGACCCCCTTCGCCGAGGACGGCACGATCGACCGCGACACCCACCGGGCCCTGCTGCGTCGACTGCTCGACGGCGGCGTCCGTACCCTCACCCCCAATGGCAACACCGGCGAGTTCTACGCCCTGACCCCCGTGGAGCGGCGGCTCGTCACCGAGCTGACGATCGACGAGGCGGGCGACCGCGCCACGATCCTGGTCGGGGTCGGGCACGACGTGCCGACCGCCGTCGCCTCCGCCCGGCACGCCCGGGAGCTCGGGGCGCAGATGGTGATGGTCCATCAGCCCGTGCACCCCTACGTCTCGGAGGGCGGCTGGGTCGACTACCACCGGGCCATCGCCGAGGCCGTGCCGGAGCTGGGCGTCGTGCCCTACATCCGCAACCCGGTGCTGCCCGGCGCCCGGCTCGCCGACCTCGCCGACAGCTGCCCGAACGTCATCGGGGTGAAGTACGCCGTCCCGGACGCGGCCCGCTTCGCCGCCTTCGCCCGGGACGCGGGGCTCGACCGGTTCGTGTGGGTCGCGGGGCTCGCCGAGCCGTACGCGCCCTCGTACTTCTCGGCCGGTGCCACGGGCTTCACCTCGGGGCTCGTGAACGTCGCCCCGGCCGTCTCCCTGAACATGATCGAAGCGCTTCGATCCGGTGACTACCCGGCCGCCATGAAGGTCTGGGAGCAGATCCGCCGCTTCGAGGAGCTGCGCGCGGCGAACACCTCCGCCAACAACGTCACCGTGGTCAAGGAGGCCCTCGCCTCGCTCGGCCTGTGCCGCCGCGAGGTGCGCCCGCCGAGCAGGGAACTGCCCGAGTCCGAGCGGGCGGAAGTCGCGGCCATCGCCGCGGGGTGGTCCGTATGAGCCAGGGAGGAAGCCAGGGAGGAAAGGAGCGGGGGCGCCCCGAGGAGCTCCGGAGCCATCAGTGGTACGGCACCGACGGACTGCGCTCCTTCAGCCACCGGGCCCGCACCCGTCAGCTCGGCTACCTTCCCGAGGAGCACCTCGGCAAGCCGGTCATCGCGATCCTGAACACCTGGTCCGACATCAACCCCTGTCACGTCCATCTGCGCGACCGCGCGCAGGCCGTGAAGCGTGGGGTGTGGCAGGCCGGGGGCTTCCCGCTCGAGTTCCCGGTCTCCACCCTCAGCGAGACCTTCCAGAAGCCGACCCCGATGCTCTACCGCAACCTGCTGGCGATGGAGACCGAGGAACTGCTGCGGTCGTATCCCGTCGACGGCGCGGTGCTGATGGGCGGTTGCGACAAGTCCACGCCCGCCCTGCTGATGGGCGCCGCGTCCGTCGACCTGCCGGCCGTCTTCGTGCCCGCGGGGCCCATGCTGCCCGGGCACTGGCGCAGCGAGGTCCTCGGTTCCGGCACCGACATGTGGAAGTACTGGGACGACAAGCGCGCCGGACTCATCGGCGACTGCGAGATGACCGAGCTGGAGAGCGGGCTCGCGCGCTCTCCCGGGCACTGCATGACCATGGGTACGGCGTCCACGCTGACGGCCGCCGCCGAGGCGCTCGGGGTGACCGTGCCCGGCGCGTCCAGCATCCCCGCCGTCGACTCCGGGCACGACCGGATGGCGGCCGCGGCGGGCCTCAGGATCGTCGAACTCGTCCGCCAGGACCGGAAGCTGTCCCACATCCTCACCGCGGACGCGTTCGAGGACGCGGTGACGACCGTCCTCGGACTCGGCGGCTCCACCAACGCCGTGATCCATCTGATCGCCATGGCGGGACGGGCGGGCGTCACCCTCACGCTCGACGACTTCGACCGGATCGCGCGGACCGTTCCGGTGCTCGCCAACGTCCGGCCCGGCGGCCAGAAGTACCTCATGGAGGACTTCCACTTCGCCGGCGGTCTGCCCGGGTTCCTGTCGCGGATCACCGATCTGCTGCACCTGGACCGGCCGACGGTGTCGTACGACAGCATGCGCGAGCAGCTGGCCGGCGCCCAGGTGCACGACGACGACGTCATCCGCACCCGGCACAACCCGGTCGCGGCCGAGGGCGGAGTCGCCGTACTGCGCGGCAACCTCTGCCCCGACGGCGCCGTCATCAAGCACATCGCCGCCGAGCCGCACCTGCTCGAGCACACCGGTCCCGCGGTCGTCTTCGACGACTACAGGACCATGCAGCGGACCATCAACGACCCGTCGCTCGGCATCACGGCGGACAGTGTGCTGGTGCTGCGGGGCTCCGGGCCCAAGGGCGGTCCCGGCATGCCGGAGTACGGGATGCTGCCCATCCCCGACCATCTGCTGAAGCAGGGGGTACGGGACATGGTGCGGATCTCCGACGCCCGGATGAGCGGCACGAGTTACGGCGCCTGTGTGCTGCACGTGGCGCCCGAGTCGCACATCGGCGGACCGCTCGCCCTGGTGCGCACCGGGGACACGATCACCCTCGACGTCGAGGCACGGTCGCTCCGACTCGACGTGGACGACGAGGAGTTGGAGCGGCGCAGGGCGCAGTGGACGGCGCCGCCCGAGCGGTACGAGCGCGGGTACGGGGCGCTCTACAACGAGCAGATCACCCAGGCGGACACCGGATGCGACTTCGCGTTCCTGGCCCGGCCGGGGAAGGTGCCGGACCCGTACGCGGGCTGAGGGTGCCCACGAGGGCCGCCCCTCTTCGAGTCTCACCTGATCGACGTCTCGAACAGCAAGCAGTGACCAGCAAGCAGTGATCAGCGAACAGCAAGCGCTTCACCCATGTGTACGTAGCAAGCGCTTCCTGTCAGCACGGCAAGCGTTCCACGGCACCCGCCAGAACGGAGAACAGTCATGGCCCAAGCCGCAGTCGTGGCGAAACAGCCCGCGCCACCCCGGCGGCGCCGTGGCTCGGCGACGCCCCGCAAGCTCCCGTATCTGCTGATCGCCCCGGCGGGCCTGCTGATGCTGGGCTTCATCGCCTACCCGGTCATCAGCGTCTTCTACTACAGCCTGCAGAACTACAACCCCACCAAACCGTGGCGCAACGGCTTCGCGGGCTTCGACAACTTCACCCACGCCTTCACCAGCGACCCCCAGTTCTGGGACACGCTGACCTTCAGCGCCAAGTGGGTCTTCGTCGAGGTCGGCCTGCAACTGCTCTTCGGGCTCGCGCTCGCGCTGATCGTCAACCAGACCTTCGTGGGACGGGCCGTCGGCCGCGCGCTGGTCTTCTCGCCCTGGGCCGTCTCCGGTGTGCTGACCTCCGCGATCTGGGTGCTGCTCTACAACTCTCAGACCGGCATCACCCGTTACCTGGCCGACGCGGGCATCGGCCAGTACGGCACCAGCTGGCTTTCGGACACCTCCACCGTCTTCCCGGCGGCCGTCGTCGCCGACCTGTGGCGCGGTGTCCCCTTCTTCGCGATCCTGATCCTCGCCGATCTCCAGTCCGTCTCCAAGGACCTGCACGAGGCCGCCGAGGTCGACGGCGCCAGCCGCTTCCGGCAGTTCCTGCACATCACACTGCCGCACCTGAAGGACGCCATCATCCTGTCCACGCTGCTGCGCGCGGTGTGGGAGTTCAACAACGTCGACCTGCTCTACACGTTGACGGGCGGTGGCCCCGCGGGCGAGACGACGACCCTCCCGCTCTACATCGCCAACACCAGCGTCGACGCCCACAACTTCGGCTACGCGTCCGCCCTCACCACGGTCGCGTTCGTGATTCTGCTCTTCTGTTCGGTCGTCTATCTGCGGCTGAGCAAGTTCGGAGGCGGGGACAAGTGATCACCGAGGACGCCACGATCAGCGCCCCCGCGGCGCCCGCCCCGCTCACCGAGGAGCCTCCGCAGCGCCCGGGCGGGAAGCGACGCGCCTGGGACGAGGTCCCGCGCTGGCACATCTACCTCCCGCTCTCCCTCTACCTCCTCTTCACCCTGATCCCCTTCTACTGGATCCTGCTCTTCGCGCTCCGCCCCGCCGGCTCGACCTCGCTCGTGCCGTGGCCCATGACCTTCGACCACTTCGACAAGGTCTGGAACGACCGCAGCTTCGGGACCTACTTCCAGAACAGCGTGCTCATCGCCGTCGCCACCCTGGTGATGACGACCCTCGTCGCCCTCGCCGGCGGGTACGCCCTGGCCCGCTTCGACTTCAGGATCAAGCGCGGCTTCATGCTGGCGCTGCTCTGCTCCCAGTTCGTGCCGGGCGCACTCCTCCTGGTCCCGCTCTTCCAGATCTTCGCCAAGCTCCAGATGATCAACTCGCTGGGCAGCGTCATCATCGCCGAGACGGTCTTCCAGCTGCCGCTGTCGATGATCCTCATCAGCGGGTTCATCAGGAACGTCCCGTACTCGCTCGAAGAGGCCGCCTGGGTCGACGGCTGCGACCGCTTCACCGCCTTCCGGATCGTCGTCCTGCCCCTGCTGCGGCCCGGGCTGATCGCCGTCGGCTCCTTCGCCTTCGTGCACGCCTGGAACCACTTCCTGTTCGCCCTGATGTTCCTCAGCGACCAGAGCAAGCAGACCATCCCCGTAGGCCTCAACACGCTGATGAGCTCCGACAGCGTCGACCTGGGCGCACTCGCCGCGGGCGGCATCATCGCGGCCGTCCCCGTCGTCATCGTCTTCGCCTTCATCCAGAAGTGGCTGATCACCGGGTTCAGCGCGGGGGCGGTGAAGGGATGAGGCCCGCCGAGGAAGTCGCGTCGAGCACGACCACCGGACGACTGCCGCTGCCCGTCGTGCTCGCGGGTGCGCGCGGTCACGGCCGCTGGCACCTGGAGAACATCCGTCGGCTCCAGGACAAGGGGCTCGTACGGCTGGCGGGCATCTGCGAGCTGACCCCGCTCAGCGAAGAGGAGCTGAACGGGCAAGAGGTCGAGCAGTCGGCCGACTTCGGCGCCCTCCTCGACTCCACCGGCGCCGCGATCGCCGTGATCTGCACGCCCATCCCCACCCACACCGACCTGGCGCTGATCGCCGCGGGCAAGGGCGTACACCTGCTGCTGGAGAAGCCGCCCGCGCCGTCGTACGCCGAGTTCCGCCGGATGGCCGACGGGGTCGCCGCGGCCGGGGTCGTCTGCCAGATCGGCTTCCAGTCGCTCGGCTCGCACGCCGTGCCCGCGATCCGGAAGCTGATCGCGCAGGGTGTGATCGGCCAGGTGACCGGGGTCGGCGGGGCGGGTGCCTGGGCGCGCGACGAGGCGTACTACCGGCGGGCGCCCTGGGCGGGCAAACGCCGTCTCAATGGCGTGGACGTGATCGACGGGGCGCTCACCAACCCCCTCGCGCACGCCGTCGCCACCGCCCTCGCGCTGAACGGATCCACGCGCGCCGAGGACGTCACCGCGATCGAGACCGAGCTGCTGCGCGCCAACGACATCGAGTCCGACGACACCTCCTGCGTGCGGATCACCACCGTGCGGGGCCGGGTCACCGTCGCCGCCACGCTCTGCGCCGAGCGGCCCGGCGAACCGTACGTCGTGGTGCACGGCAGCAGCGGCCGGATCACCTTCTGGTACAAGCAGGACCGCGTGCTGGTGCAGCGGTCCGGGCACGGCCCGGAGGAGATCGAGTACGGCCGTACGGACCTGCTGGAGAACCTGGTCGCGCAGCTGACGGAGGGCGCCGAACCGCTGGTCGCGCCGGATGCGACGGGTGCCTTCATGAAAGTGGTGGAAGCGATCCGGCGGGCGCCCGACCCGCTCGCGCTGCCCGCCGACGCCTGGGAGCCGCTCCCCGGGGAGAACCGCAGGGTCGTGCACGGCATCGACGGACTCGTGGCGGCCGCCGCCGACACCCTCGCCCTCTACTCCGAGCTCGGCGCCTCCTGGGCCAGGCCGAACCAGGTCCCGAGCCAGGCTCCGAACCAGCTCCCGAACACGGCCGTGAACCAGGTCCCGAACGAGGTGAGCACCCCATGAACCACGCACAGAGCACCGACTCGCTCGTCCTGCGCGTCGCGGGCCGCCCGGTCGGCCGGTACGTCACCCGGCCCGAACTCGCGCCCCGGTTCTCGCCGCGCCCCTACCTCCACCCGGTGACCACCCTGGCCGGCACGGCCGTCACCGAGCTCAGCCCCGCCGACCACACCCACCACCTCGGCGTCGGTGTCGCCGTTCCCGACGTCGAGGGGCACAACTTCTGGGGCGGGCGCACCTACGTCCGCGACCAGGGCCCCACCGAGCTGGCCAACCACGGCGCCCAGCGGCACTCAGGTTTCCAGCTGCGCGACCCGGACGGCTTCGTGGAGGAACTGCGCTGGGTGGCCGCGGGCGGCGAGCTGCTGCGCGAGCGCCGTACGGTCGCCGTCACCGAACTCACCGACTCCGCCTGGGCGTTGGACTTCACCTTCTCGCTCACCAACACGACCACGCGCCCCCTCTCGATCGGCAGCCCAGCCACCAACGGACGGCCCGGCGCGGCCTACGGCGGCTTCTTCTGGCGGGCCCGCAAGGAAGCGCGGGCGCCCCATGTCTTCACCGCCGACACCGAGGGCGAGGAGGCGGTCCACGGGGCCCGCGCCGACTGGCTCGCCCTCGTGGGCGCGGGCTGGACCCTCGTCTTCGCCGGGGCCACCGCGGCGACCCGCCGCGACCCGTGGTTCGTGCGCACCGCCGAGTACCCGGGCGTCGGATCCTGTCTCGCGCACACCGAACGGCTGCCGGTCCCGGCCGGGGAGACGGTCGTACGCCGGGTCGTCACCGTCGTCGCGGACGGCACCCTCGGCGGCAGCGAGGCCGCGGCGCTGGTACGGAAGGCGGTGAGCCCCTGATGGCGCTGATCTCCGCCGACCTCGGCGACGGCACCTACCGCAACCCCGTCCTCGACGCCGACTGGTCCGACCCCGACCTCCTGTGCGTGGGCGACGACTTCTACCTCACCGCCTCCAGCTTCGGCCGCGTGCCCGGCCTGCCGCTCCTGCACTCCCGCGACCTGGTCAACTGGACGCTCGTCGGACACGCCCTCCAACTCCTCGAACCCGCGAGGGACTTCAGGAAGCCCCGGCACGACTGCGGGGTGTGGGCGCCGTCCCTGCGGCACCACGACGACCGCTTCTGGATCTTCTGGGGCGACCCCGACCACGGCGTCTTCCAGGTCAACGCCCCGGAGATCCGCGGCCCCTGGACCCGGCCGCACCTCGTCAAGGAGGGCAAGGGCCTCATCGACGCCTGCCCGCTGTGGGACGAGGAGACCGGCGAGGCGTATCTGGTGCACGCCTGGGCCAAATCCCGCGCGGGCGTGAAGAACCGGCTCACCGGCCACCGTATGCGCCCCGACGGGACCGGGCTGCTCGACGAGGGCAAGGTGATCATCGACGCGGACCGGATCCCGGGCTGGTTCACCCTCGAAGGTCCCAAGGCCTACCGGCACGACGGCTGGTTCTGGATCTTCGCACCCGCCGGGGGAGTGGAGACCGGCTGGCAGGGCGCCTTCCGCTCGCGCGGCTTCTTCGGCCCGTACGAGGAGCGGGTGGTGCTGGAGCAGGGGGACACCGAGGTCAACGGCCCCCACCAGGGCGGCTGGGTGCGCACGAGGGCCGGCGAGGACTGGTTCGCGCACTTCCAGCAGCGCGGGCCCTACGGGCGTGTCGTCCACCTCCAGCCGATGCGCTGGGGCGCCGACAGCTGGCCGGTGATCGGCGACGAGGGCGCCCCCGTCGCCGTACACAGGAAGCCGCGACTGCCGCCGCAGCCGCCGTCCGCGCCCGCCACCGACGACGACTTCCCCGGCGGCCGGTTCGGACGGCAGTGGCAGTGGACCGCCAACCCGCAGGACGGCTGGGCCACCCAGCACTCCGGGGACGGGCTGCGGCTGAGCTGCGTACGGACGGTCGACGCGCACGACCTGCGCAAACTGCCCAACGTCCTCACCCAGCGGCTGCCCGGCAGCCCCGCCACCGTCGAGGTGGAGCTGCGGCTCGACAGCGAGGAGCCGGGGGCGCGGGCGGGGCTCGCGGTGCTCGGGGACGCGTTCAGCTGGATCGGGCTCCAGCGGGAGCCGGACGGATCGGTGCGGCTCGTACACCGGTTCGCCGAGTCGGTGGCCGACCACGAACGCGACGCCGCACATCCACGAGAGGCGCCCGAGGGACGGGTCCGGCTGTGGATCGAGAGCGGGGCGGGGGCGCGCTGCCGGTTCTCGTACGACGTCGGGGGCGGCCGGCAGCCCTCCGGCCAGGTCTTCGCCGCCACCCCCTGGCGCTGGGTCGGCGCGCTGCTCGGACTTTTCGCGCTCGCGCCCGTCGGCGGGGGACACGCCGGCGCGGCCTCGTTCACGCAGTTCCGCATCACCAGTTCCTGAAGCCAGCTCACCCGTCAGCCAGAAGAAGAGAGCCGATCAATGAAGATCACCATTCACAGAACCGGGCGTGCCGCGACGGTCGTCGCCCTGGGCTCCGTGCTCGCGCTCACCGCCACCGCCTGCGGCGACAACGGCAGCGGCGCGGCGGGCGACAAGGGCACCGAGGGCTCCGGCAAGGGCGAGATCACCTTCTGGGACAACAACGGCGGCGTCCGCACCGACATCTGGAAGCAGATCATCGCGGACTTCGAGAAGAAGTACCCGGACATCAAGGTCAAGTACGTCGGCATCCCGGCGGCGAGCGCCCAGTCGAAGTACGACACCGCCATCCAGGGCGGCGGCCTGCCCGACGTCGGCGGCGTGGGTACCGCGATGCTCGCCGAGGTCGCCGTCCAGGGAGCGCTGGAGCCGCTGGACAGCCGGCTCAAGGGGAGCTCGCTGAACGGCAAGCTGAGCCAGAACCTGCTCGACGTCAGCCGGTCCGCGGGCGGCGGTGACACCCTCTACCAGGTGCCGACCTCCGCCAACAACGGCACGCTGTGGTACCGCACGGATCTGTTCAAGGCGGCGGGCCTGGACGCCCCGACCACCTGGTCGAAGTTCTACGACGCCGCCGACAAGCTCACCGACAAGGGCAAGAACAAGTTCGGCTTCACCATCCGGGGCGGCGAGGGGGCCATCGCGCCGGCGCTCGACGCGGTCTACGGCCAGACCGGTATCACCTCGTTCTGGAACGGCGACAAGACCACCGTCAACGACCCGAAGAACGTCGCCGCCCTCGAGAAGTACATCGCCCTGTACAAGAAGGACACCCCGTCCGCCGACGTCAACAACGACTTCACCAAGATGGTCGCCCAGTGGGACAGCGGCACCATCGGCATGCTCAGCCACAACCTCGGCTCCTACCAGGACCACGTGAAGGCGCTGGGCGCGGAGAAGTTCCGCGGTATCCCGAACCCGACGCTGGACAGCGGCGCGCGCGTGCAGGTGTCCAACCCGGTCGACGGGATGAGCCTGTTCAAGTCCAGCAAGAACAAGGCGGCCGCCTGGAAGTTCATCGAGTTCGCCGTCTCGGCGGCGGAGAACTCCAAGTTCAACGAGTCGGCGGGGCAGGTCCCGGCGAACACCGACGCCGCGAAGGACGCGTGGATCCAGCAGGCCGAGCCCACGAAGCTGGCCGCGGAGGCGCTGAACGGGGCCGGTACCAAGATCGTGCAGCTGCCGTACTACCTGCCGGACTGGAACACGATCTCCAAGTCCGACAACGAGCCGAACTTCCAGAAGCTGCTGCTCGGGAAGATGAGCGCGAAGCAGTTCCTGGACACGGTGGCCGACCAGTTGAACAAGGCGCAGGCGGACTGGAAGGCGAACCACTAGCTCCGCTGGTCGGGCCGGGTGCGGTCGGTTCGTGGTCTTCGAGGTTGTGTGGCGACCGCGGGCCGGGTGTGGCTGGTCGCGCCCACGCGGCGGAGCCGCACATTGATACAGCCCCGCGCCCCTGAAAGACGGGGCGCGGGTCCCCCCTCTGCTTGAAAGGCGCACGTTCGTGTCCCTTACGCGTAGACAGGTCACCTCGGCGGCCCTTGCCGCCGTTCCGGTCGCCCTTGCGGCAACCGGCACCGCACAAGCCGCCCAGCGTCGCCGCACCCTCTACATCGCCGGTGACTCCACCGCCGCCCAGAAGTACGCGGACGCCGCGCCCGAGACCGGGTGGGGCATGGCGCTTCCGTTCTTCCTGCGGGAGCACTTGGGCGTCGCCAACCACGCCGTGAACGGGCGGAGTTCGAAGAGTTTCGTCGACGAGGGACGGCTCGACGTCATCCTCGGGGCGATCCGTCCCGGCGACTTCCTGCTCATCCAGTTCGGGCACAACGACGAGAAGAGCGCCGACCCGACGCGCTACACCGAGCCCTGGACGACGTACCAGGACTACCTGCGGCAGTACGTCGACGGGGCGCGGGCCCGTGGCGCGCGGCCGGTGCTCGCCACCTCCGTGGAGCGCAGAAAGTTCGACGCGGACGGCAACGCCGTGCCGACCCACGGCGACTACCCGGCGGCGGTGCGCGCCCTCGCCGAGGAGGAGTGCGTGGCGCTGCTCGACATCCAGGCCCTGTCGATCGCCCTGTGGCAGGGGCTCGGCGTCGAGGAGACCAAGAAGTACTTCAACTGGACCGCGACCGAGCAGGACAACACCCACTTCAACCCGCCGGGTGCGATCGCCGTGGCCCGGCTCGTCGCGGCCGAGCTGCTGCACCGCCGGGTGCTGGCACACCGGGACGTGCGCCGGCTCGACGAGGAAGTCCCCGAGTCCTGGATCACCTGGCCCGACGCCCCGGCGTAACCCCCTTCCACAGAACCTCCGCCAGAAGGAGAGCCGCACAATGAACACACAGATATGGCATGCGCATGCCACAGGACGTGCCAAAGTGAGACCGGCGGCGACGGCCCTGCTGGTCGGTTGCACCGCTCTGGCTCTCGCCGTCACCGGCACCACCGCCCAGGCCCAGGCCCGGTCGAGCGACCTCGGGCGGGGGACCCTTGCCGCCGGTGACGGCTGGGCCTCGGACGGCACGGGAACCTCCGGCGGCGCGGCGGCCGACGCCGCTCACGTGTACACCGTCACCACCTGGGCCGAGTTCAAGGCCGCGCTCAAGGACGGCGGCACGGCCCCGAAGATCATCCGGGTGAAGGGCACGATCGACGCCAACGCCGAGGGCTGCGAATCCTTCGCCGCGCCGGGCTACGACTTCGACGCCTACCTGCGGAAGTACTCGCCGGAGAACTGGGGATACGGCACCAATCTGGACGCCGAGCCCGACGACAGCCCCGAAGGCCTGCGCCGCGCCTCCGCCGCCAACCAGGACACCGCCATCAAGGCGGAGATCCCCGCCAACACCACCCTCGTCGGCCTCGGCGAGGACGCGGGGTTCAAGGGCGCCAGCCTCCAGATCAAGGCCGTGGACAACGTCATCGTCCGCAACCTCACCTTCGAGAGCCCGCTCGACTGCTTCCCCCAGTGGGACCCGACCGACACCTCCGTCGGCAACTGGAACTCCGAGTACGACAGCGCGGTGGTCTACGGCTCCACGCACATCTGGCTGGACCACAACACCTTCACCGACGGAGACCACCCCGACAGCACGCTGCCCACGTACTTCGGCCGGATCTTCGAGCAGCACGACGGCGAGCTGGACATCGTCAAGGGCGCGGACTACGTGACCGCCTCCTGGAACGTCTTCACCGACCACGACAAGACGATCCTCATCGGCAACAGCGACAGCGCGTCCACCGCGGCGGTCGACCGGGGCCACCTCAAGGTCACCTTCCACCACAACCTGTTCTCGAACCTCGTCGAGCGCGCTCCCCGCGTCCGCTTCGGCCAGGTCGACTCGTACAACAACCACTTCGTCGCGGACGACGGCTACTCCTACAGCTACGGCATCGGCATGGAGTCCCAACTCGTCGCCGAGCACAACGCGTTCACGCTGCCCGCCGGGGTCAGCGCGGCGACCGTCCTGAAGAAGTGGAAGGAGGCGCCGCTCACCGCCGCGGACAACTACGTCAACGGGGTGGCCACCGACCTGATCGCCGTGCACAACGCGGAGATCCCCGCGGAGACGCTGCAGTCCGGGGCCGGATGGACGCCGACCCTGCGGACGAACGTCGACTCACCGAGGGCGGTGCCGCGGATCGTGGACCACGGGGCGGGCGCCGGAAAGATCTGCTGACCCACGTCGGACCTTCGCCGGACCCACGCCTGACCGACCCACCTGCGACCCATCTCCTGGTCAGGCCGGAGCGGCTCCGCACCCGCCCATCACCCAGGGCGCGCCGCTCCGGCCCCTTTCCCCGCGGAGCCCGCGGGGCTCTTGAGCCGCCGTACAGCGAAGGAGCATCGTCATGCTCTCCCGCACCACCCCCAGTCGCAGAACCTTCCTCGCCGCCGGTGCCGGAGCCGCTCTCGCGCTCGGCCTCACGGCCCCCGCGCGGGCCCAGGGGCGCTCCCCCTTCGGGCGCTACGGCTCACCGTCGGCCCGTCTCACCGAGCGGACCCTGTACGTCCACCCCGGCGGCCTCGGCGACCACACCACCGTCCAGGCCGCCGTCAGCGCCGCCGGGGGCACCTCCCAGGCGTCAAGCACCGGGGGAGGGGCGGGATACAACCTGGTCATCGCGCCGGGAACGTACCGCGAGACGGTCGCCGTCAGCGTCGCCCGTACGGAGATGACCTGGATCGGCGCCTCCGGGGACCCGCGTGACGTCGTCGTCGTGTACGACAACGCCAACGGCACCCCGAAACCCGGCGGCGGCACCTACGGGACCACCGGGTCGGCCACCACCACCGTGCAGGCCGACGGGTTCACCGCCCGCTCGGTCACCTTCGCCAACGACTTCCTACGCGCCGACCACCCCGAGATCACCGGCACCCAGGCCGTCGCCATCAAGGTCCAGGGCGACCGCTCGGCCTTCGTGGGGTGCCGGTTCCTGGGCCACCAGGACACGCTGTACGCCGACTCGATCGCGCTCGGCACCTTCGCCCGCCAGTACTACCGCGACTGTTACGTCGAGGGTGACGTGGACTTCGTCTTCGGCCGGGCGACCGCCGTCTTCGAGCGCTGCCACTTCCGCACCCTGGACCGCACCGACCTCGCATCCGCCCCGTACGGCTTCGTCTTCGCCCCCTCCACCGCCCTCGCCAACCCGCGCGGCTACCTGGTCACCCACAGCCGTGTCAGCAGCGCGGCCCCCGACGCGTACTACAAGCTCGCCCGCCCCTGGGTGCCCGGCTCGGACACCACCGCCCGGCCGATGCTGACCGTCCGCGACACCCGCCTCGCCGCCGGGATCGACGCGGTCGCGCCCTACACCGACATGGCGGACACCTACCCCTGGCAGCGCCAGCGCTTCGCCGAGTACCGGAACACGGGTCCGGGGGCCGTGATCACCATCCCCGAGAACCGTCCCCAACTGAGCCCCGACGAGGCCGAGTCGGCGACCCGCGAGGCGTACCTCGGCGAGTGGACGCCGTGGAAGGGGTGCTGAAGATGCGCCGACGCGCCTTCCTCGCCACGGCCGGTGCTCTCACGGTCCTCGGTGCGACTCCCGCCTTCGCGGGCGGACGCCGGGTGCTGCACGTCCGCCCCGGTGACTCGGTCCAGGCCGCCGTCGACGCGGTGACCGGAGCCGGCTGGACGATCGTCGTGCACCCGGGCACGTACCGCGAGGTCGTGAACATCCCCGCCGACAAGGCCGGCCTGACAGTGCGTGGCGCCACCCGCGACCCGCGCGACGCCGTCATCGTCTTCGACCGCGCCAACGGGACCCGGAAGCCGGACGGCTCGGGGACGTACGGCACCGCGGGCTCCGCCACCTTCACCTCGGCGGCGCCGGGGCTCACGGTGCACGGGCTGACGCTCGCCAACGACTGGCTGCGCGCGGACCACCCGGACATCACCGGGACGCAGGCGGTGGCGGCGTACGTCACCGGGGACCGCTCGTCCTTCACCCGCGTCCGTCTGCTGGCACACCAGGACACCCTGTTCGCGGACACGACGGCCCTGACCGCCTTCGACCGCCAGTACTACCGCGACTGCTACATCGAGGGCGACGTCGACTTCGTCTTCGGGCGGGCCACCGCCGTCTTCGAGCGCTGCCACTTCCACACCCTCGACCGGGACGTCGCTTTCAAGCCCGAGGGGATGGTCTTCGCGCCCTCCACGGCCCGCGCCAACCCGCACGGCTTCCTGGCGGTCCGCAGCCGGGTCACCTCCGGCGCGGAGGACGGGGCGTACAAGATCGCGCGGCCGTGGGTGCCGTCGTACGAGACGACGGCCTGGCCGTCCCTGGTCGTACGGGAGACGGAACTCGGCCCCGGCATCGACGCGGTGGCGCCCTACGTCGACATGCGCGCGGCCTACCCCTGGCAGTCCATGCGCTTTCGCGAGTACCGCGATACCGGCCCCGGCGCGGAGATCACCGTCCCGGAGAACCGTCCCCAGCTCACGGACACGGAAGCCGCGTCGCACACGCGTGCGGTGTATCTCGGCGACTGGCGCCCGTGATGTCCCCGCACCGACCACCCCGTTAGCTCCACCCACCCGCATCGACGAAAGGACCGCACTCCATGTCTCGTCGAACCGCTCTCGCTCTGGGCGCCACCCTGGCGCTCGGCGCAGGACTCGCCGTCCTGCCCACCCAGGCCCAGGCGGCGACCGTCGTCGTCAGCACCACGGCCGATCTCACCAGCGCCATCAAGAACGCCACCGCCGGCACCGTCATCCAGGTGCGCGCCGGCACGTACTACCCGACGGCCACCCTCCAGTCGACCGCCAACGGCACCTCGTCGAGCCCCGTCACCCTCCAGGCGTACGGCTCGGAGACGGTGAAGATCGACGGCTCGTCGCTGCCCGCCGGGGACTGGATCTTCAAGCTGACCGCCGACTACTGGAACGTCTCCAACCTCACCTTCCAGAACTCCCCGGACAGCGCGGTCGTCTGCCAGTCCTGCACCGGCACGAACTGGAACAACATCAAGACCATCAACGGCGGCGACTCCGGCTTCACGCTCACGGGTGACGGCACCGTCAACAACACGGTCAAGAACCTCGACTCGTACGGCAACTACGACGCCGCCACCCATGGCGAGAACGCGGACGGCGTCGCGGTGAAGTTCGGCTCGGGCACCGGCAACCTGATCACCGGCGCCCGCCTGTACAACAACTCGGACGACGGCATCGACTTCTGGTCCTTCTCGTCGCCCGTCACCGTCGAGCACACCTGGTCCTTCGGCAACGGCAAGAACCGCTGGGGCGACTCGGCCTTCGCGGGCGACGGCAACGGCTACAAACTGGGCGGCGACGGCGAGGTCGTCGCGCACGTGGTCAACAACTCTGCCGCCTGGGACGACGCGGGCAACGGCTTCACCGAGAACTCCAACACCGGCTCGATCGTGATCAACCGCACCACCGCGTACGCCAACGGCAAGTACGGCTACTACTTCGCCACCAGCTCCGCGAAGCTCGGCAAGAACCTGGCCGTCGGCAACGGCAGCGCGGCCGTCTCCAAGGGCTCCTCGGTCACGTCCTCCGGCAACAACTGGGACTCGGGCATCTCCACCCCGTCCTTCGTCTCCACGGACGCGTCGACGACGTACAACGCCCGTAAGTCCGACGGCTCACTGCCCGCGACGACGTTCCTGACGACGGGCAGCACGACGATCGGCGCCACGATGAACTAGCTCTCGGCAACCGTTCCGTGCGGGAAGCGGCAGGGCCGACCGCTTCCCGTACCTACGCCGACGTCCCCCAGGAAACGGAGATGGTCAGGCGTCGCGAAAAGGGTGGGCGACCCGCCCGGGCGCCCCATCGCCGCCCAGCCCACCCCGCACCAGAGGGCGACCAGGCCACCCAGCAGGAACACGGCGAGGAGGACCGGCGAGGGGCCGTGCGGGTTCACCGGATCGTCACGGAACTCACGACGGGGCCGTCCTCCGTCGCGGAGGCCACGACGGTGAATGCGCGGTCCGGGAATGTCTCGCTCAGGCACCGGCGCCAGGAAACCGCGATCTCCTCCGCGAGAGCGAGGCCGCCGGCCTCGGATTCGCCGTCTTCCGGAATGTCGATGCACTCCCACAGCCGGAATTCGTTCAACGTGGCCTCGATCGATGTGGCGTCACCCTGCAACTGGTCCTGCCCCGGGAGACGCAACGGGCAGTCGACCGTCGCCTCGTCGTCCTGCGGAGACGGGAAGCCGGTGCCCCAGAGGGGGGTACGCCGTTGCCAGGCCAAGTCCCCGGTCGCCGAGACCAGTTCCGTGGGCGTGCCGACCGGGCGGTGGCTGTCCGGTGCGTAGTCCCAGGTGCTGACGCGGCCGTCCGGTGCGGTCCGCTCGGCCAGGGTGAGATAGCCGTCGGCCCGGTAGGCATAGGTGCGGTGCTGGAGATGGTGGTCCGCTACGGTCGCCCCCGACGTCGACGTCAGGGACTGCGTCGTGGTCCAGCTCTGTGCGAGCGTCACGTCCGCGCCGACACGGCGCTCCGTCTCGCGGCCCGCCGCGTCGTGGGAGAAGGTCAAGGTTCCCGTTGCCGCCAGGTCGTTCATGGCCTCGTGGATGCTCGAGTACGAAGGTGGCCGCCGCGCTCTCTGTCTTCCAGTGCATCGGCGAGTAGGCGTCCCCGAACTCGGGAGACGTCACCCGTGAGTGAGGTCTCGATCGGATAAAGCCTCTCGCATGGCATGCGTGATGCGCGTAGACAGTCCCTGACCTGGTCTGGAATGACCTGGTCACCCATCACTCAGATTCGGAGAATCCATGCGGAAATCCCTCAGAGCGGCAGCCATCGCTGCCGCTTGTGCCGTCGCCGGTGGCGCCCTCTACGGCACGGGCGTCGCCACGGCCGGCCAGTCGACGGCCAACTCGACCCACGAGCCCTACAACATCGGGCTCCTAGTCAAGGACATCGACACCTACTACGGCACCACGCTCGACAGCAACGGCGTGTACCAGGCGTCCAAGGACAGCCAGTACGCCAAGGACCTGTCGCGCCTGGAGTCGGACGCCAAGCGTTACCTCGACAAGGCGGCGCACAAGGCGAAGCACCGGGGCCAGAAGCCCGCCGTCGTCTTCGACATCGACGACACGCTGCTGCTCTCCCTCGACTACGAGAAGAAGACCAACTACACGTACAACTCGGCCTCCTGGGCGGCGTACGTGGCGCAGGCCGACCGTCCGGCCGTCTTCGGCACCCCCGAACTCGTCGCGTACGCCAAGTCCAAGGGTGTCGAGGTCTTCTACAACTCGGGCCTGAAGGAGTCGCAGCGCGTCGACGCGGTCACGAACCTGAAGAAGGTCGGCGCCGACATCAACCTCGACGCCGCCCACATGTTCCTCAAGGACGCGGCCAACCCGCCGGCCTACCTGAGCGCCTGCGCCACGGCCGCCGCCTGGAACTGCACCACCGTGCAGTACAAGTCCGGCACCCGTCAGCACATCGAGTCCCTCGGGTACGACATCGTCGCCAACTTCGGCGACCAGTACTCCGACCTCGACGGCGGCTACGCCGACAAGACGTTCAAGGTCCCGAACCCGACGTACTTCGTCAGCTAGTACTCAGTACTCGGTCCGCACGGGGCGGATCGACCCCAGGGTCGGCACTACCGGTTCGATCGATCCGTCGGCCGCGAACTCCATGCGGTCGATGGTGGTCTCCCGGTGCGTGCCGTCCCCGCCCGCCTTCCCGGGGCCGTTCAGGGCGAACCGGTGGTAGACGATGTACCAGTCGTCGGTGCCGGGGACGTTCACCACGGAGTGGTGTCCGGTGCCCTTGATGCCGTACTCCGGGCGCTTGGACAGGATCGTGCCCCGCTTGGTCCACGGACCGAGCGGGGACGGTCCGGTCGCGTAGGCGACGTGGTAGTCCTCACTGCGGGTGTCGTCCTCGGACCACATGAAGTAGTACGTGCCCTGCCGCTTGACGACGAAGGATCCCTCACGGAAGCCGGGCTGCGTGATGTCCCGCACCTTCGAGGCGTCGAACGACACCATGTCGGCGTTCAGCGGCACCACGTACCCGTGGCCGTTGCCCCAGTACAGGTACGACTGACCGTCGTCGTCCGTGAACACCGCCGGGTCGATCATCTGGCCCGTCAACTGTCCCTTGGCGACAAGGGGTTTGCCCAGCGCGTCCTTGAAGGGACCGGCCGGGGAGTCGGCCACCGCCACGCCGATCTGCTGCTCGGCACAGAAGTAGAAGTAGTACTTGCCGTCGCGTTCGGCGATCGCCGGGGCCCAGGCGTTCTTGTCCGCCCAGGACACATCGGGTCCCAGGTCCAGGATCACACCGTGGTCCTTCCAGTGGACCAGGTCCTTCGACGAGTACGCCTTGAAGCTCGTCCCGCTCCAGCCCGCGTAGCCGTCCGTCGTCGGATAGATCCAGTACTGGCCGTCGAGGTAATGGACGTCCGGATCGGCGTTGAGGCCGGGCAGGACCGGGCTGCGGGTGGGTACCGCCTCCACCGTCCAGGTCCGGCTCGTCCCGTCCGGGGCCGTCACGGTGTACGTGCGCGGGGTGCGGAAGTCCCGGTGTGTGCCCGAGGCCGGGCTGATCTTCGCGCCCGCGCCGACCGCGAGGGTGGGGGCGAGGTGCCTGAGGTCCGCGTCCGGCTTCATCGGCAGGACGACCTTCGAGGCCGACTCGGTGACGATCGCGTACCCGTTCTGGCCCTTCGCGGTCGCGTCCACGACCGACGTGCCGGTCACCGGGTAGGCGGCCAGCAGGCGGTCGTACTCCGCCTGGGTCACGGGCATCACCGTGCCGTGCCGGGGGCTGGCCGGCAACTGGTAGTTGGTCGACATGGTCCACTTGCCCGAGTCGAGGTCGGTCGTCTCGAAGGGGACGTAACCGCGGCTGCCGTACTCGTCGATGAACAGGTACCACTTGTTCTCGGTGTTGGACTTGAAGACCGTCGGGCCCTCGCCGCGGTCGATCGAGCCGCTGCCGATGCAGTCCGAGACGAAGTCGTACGTGGTGCTGGTCAGCGAGGTCGACTTCTCGCCGGTGATGAACTTCGAGCAGGGGCTGGAGGAGCTCGGATCGCGCTCGTCCTTGGTGTAGCGGTAGTAACTGCCCTTGTTCTTGATGACCGTCGAGTCGATCACCGAGTAGCCCGGGTCGTCCCAGACCTTCGGTTCGCTGAAGGTGCGGAAGTCCTTCGTGGTGGCGTACAGCATCTTGTTGTACGTCGATCCGGTGTGGTCCGGGTCGTCGTCGGCGTACAGCTTGGACGCCCAGAAGACGACGTACTCACCGAGGGAGTCGTCCCAGTAGGCCTCCGGCGCCCAGGTGTTGCCCGCGTTGTCGGGGGCGACCTTCACCAGGCGCTGGTCGGTCCAGTGCACCAGGTCGGTGGACTCCCAGATCATGATGGATCTGCTGCCGTGCCGCTGCACGTAGTCCCAGCTGCCGCTGGAGTTCTGGTACATCTTCAGGTCGGTGGCGATGAGGAAGAACTTGTCGCCCTTGGGGGAGCGGATCACGAACGGGTCGCGCAGGCCCTTCTCGCCGACGGTGGAGGTCAGGACGGGCCGGCCCGCGTTCAACTCCCGCCAGTGCAGCGGGTCGTTGCCGCGGCTGAGGGCGTAGCGGATCTGCTCGCCGTCGGCGGTGCCCTCGCCGGTGAAGTAGGCGAAGAGATAGCCGGCGTACTTGGGTTCGTTCACGTGCGGTGCTCCCGAAGGTGACGGTGACGCGGGGCTCGGTGGGGCGGCCAGCAGGCCCAGGAGGAGCGCGAGGACGGGGATCAGGAGCGCGCGGGCGGTGCGGCGTCGCATGACACATCCTGTCGGAGTCTGGTGGATTCTGTGGGGGAAGCGCTCTCGGAGTGTTGCCAGTGGGGGACAGCGCGTCAATTGATGAAGGTGGCACGACGGCCAGCGAAAGTTTCGACCTCTTTCGTGAGCCCTCGGCAACTTTTCCCGCCACGGCGGCGACCAGGCAGCAGAAGCGGGCCGAAGCGGCCCCTCCGGCCCGCTTCGTCTCCCGTCCCCCCAGGAAAGGAACGCCCCCGTGCTTGTGAGCACCGGACGCCACCGCAGGACTCGTACGCTCTCGATCGCCGCCGCGGTGGCCGTCGCCGCGGGGGCGGGTGGCGTCTACCTCGGCCTCGCGAACAACGGCTCGGCGCAGGCGGCCGGCACCACGGTCACCGTGTCCACCACCGCGCAGCTCCAGACGGCCGTCGCCGATGCCGCCGCGGGCACGACCATCCAGGTGCGCGGCGGCACGTACTACCCGACGGCCACGCTGAAGTCGACGGCGAACGGCACCGGTTCCGCGCGGATCACGCTCACCGCGTACGGCAGCGAGAAGGTGAGGATCGACGGCTCCAAGCTGCCCGCCGGCTCCTGGCTGGCCGGGATCTACGGCGACTACTGGACCGTCCAGAACATCACCTGGCAGAACTCGCCCGCCCAGGGCTTCGTCGCCACCTCCTCCGTCGGCGGAGTCTTCAAGAACCTCGTCACCGCGAACAACGGCGACTCGGGCTTCACGCTGCGCGGCGACGGCACGACCGGCAACCTCGTGCAGAACCTGGACAGTTACGGCAACTACGACGCCGCCAACCACGGCCAGAACGCCGACGGGATCGCCATCAAGTTCGGCTCAGGCACCGGCAACAAGGTCACCGGCGCGCGCCTCTACAACAACGCGGACGACGGCCTCGACCTCTGGCAGTTCTCCTCGCCGATCACCATCGAGCACTCGTGGTCGTACGGCAACGGCAAGAACCGCTGGAACGACTCCGCCTTCGAGGGCAACGGCAACGGCTTCAAGCTCGGCGGCGGCGGAGCCTCGGTCGCCCATGTCGTGAACAACGACGCCGCCTGGGACAACGCGGGCAACGGCTTCACCGAGAACTCCAACACCGGTGCCATCGTCCTCAACCGCAACACCGCTTACGCCAACACCGACGCGGGCTTCTTCTTCGCGACGGGCAAGGCGCGGCTGGCCAGGAACCTCGCGGTGAGCAACAAGGGGGGCCTGGACAAGCTCGGCTCCGCCACGGTCTCCGCGGCCAACAACTGGGACAGCGGCACCTCGACGCCGTCCTTCAGGTCGACGGACGCGACCACGGCGTACGGGGCCCGCTCGTCGAGCGGTTCGCTGCCGGCGACCACGTTCCTGACGACGGGCTCGACGACCATCGGCTCGACCATGAACTGACGCACGAGGGAAGGAAGACGCCCCCGCCGGTCGTCACCGGCGGGGGCGTTCCTCTGTCTGGCTCCGAGGGGGGCTCAGGCCAGCAGATCCCTTACTTGTACGTGATGTCAGATGACGTGAACCTGCAAAAGGTTCCGTCCGCGCCGGTGCCGATCTCGGTGGGCTCCTTGCCGGTGCTGTTGCCCTTGAAGCGCACGCAGGTCTTGAGCTTCTTCTTCGTGTCACCGGTGACACGGATCTTCGACAGCGTCGCCGTGTCACCGAAGTTGGAGTTGATGCCGACCAGCGCCTTGCCCGGGGCGGTCGCGTCGATGTCGCTGAGCACGATCGTGCGCTTGTACTGCGTCTTGCAGTTGCCGCAGGAGCGCGCCAGCTTGCCGAAGTTCTCCACGTGGAAGCCGCTGATGGAGAGCTTGCCGGCGCCGTTGAACTGGAACACCTTGTCGGAGGCCTTCTGCGCGCCACCGCCGATGACGGTGTACCGCGCGGACGACGACTTGCCCTTGAAGGTGGCCGCGTCCTCGCCGACGTCCAGCCACCACACGTTCTGCAGCGTGCAGCTGCCCAGACAGTGGACGCCGTCGGCGGCCGGGGTGCCGATGATGACGTTCTTGAGGACCGCGCCGTCCTTCAGCTCGAAGACCGGGCCCTGGTTCTCCGACTGGTCGGAGGTGCCGAGAGAGCCGCTGCCGAAGAACTTCGTCAGCTTGCCGTCGTAGGTGCCCGAGACCGAGATCGTCTTCGAGACGGCCTTGCTGCCGCTGGCCGTCGGCCAGACGGAACTCGCGCCCGCCGTGCTCAGCAGCGACGTCGTGACGAGCGCGGCCCCGGTGATGCCGAGGGCGGTGACGCCACCGATCACGGTCCGCCGCCCGGTGAGGCGACGACGGTGCCGGACGCGCTGTTCAACTCGTGCAGTCATGAAGCGGACTTCCTTGCGGGAAGGGGACGTGTTCGTCTCCTGGTCGCCGCGGGTGAGGAAAGGGTTGCCGCCGTCCGCAGGTTTTTTCGAGGGGATTTTCTACGAGTCGCCGTCGGTGCCGCTCGTGGCGGCGAAGTCGCCCGCCACCGACAGTGTGCCGTCGGTGGTCCTCGCGTCCGCCGAGTAGCGGTCGTCCTTGGCGTCCCGGCCGCCGCGGGTGTGGTTGTACTGGCCCGCGAAGACCCACTGGCCGGCCGCGAGGGTGTGACCGTCCTTGAGTACCCAGGTGTAGACGAGGAAGCCGTCCTTCTCGGCGACCGTCGTCGTGAAGTCGCTCTCGGGTGCCGAGCGCCAGGAGCCCGCGTCGCTGACCTCGCCGGTCTGCCTGATCTTCAACTCGACGGTGAGCGAAGTGAGTTTGCCGGCGTTCTTCAGGGTCACGTCGCTCTGCGCCCAGAAGTCGTTGCTGTGCGGATCGACCGAGCCGTCGGACCACAGCGAGCCGTCCTGGTCGCCCGAGGCGGGCGCCTTGGGCGCGGCGGGCGAGGACTTCGCGGCCGAGGGGGTGTCCGAGGGAGAGGCGCTCGCCCTGCCGGACGGCTTCGCGGCGCCCGAGGTGTGCGAGGGGTGCGGCACGACGGGCGCGCGGCTCGTCGCGTCCGGGGAGACGACCGGGGTCGGCGAGACCGCGACCGTCTGCTGCGGCGGGCTGTTCTCCTGCACCGCCGCGGCCACCCAGTAGCCGCCGACCGCGAGGACGCCCGCGACTGCGGCCGTGGCGCCCGCGACCCGCGCCCAGCCGAGCACCGGCCCACGCGCCGCGCGCCGGGGACGACGCTCGGAGGCGCCGGACATCCCGCGCTCGACCCGGGCCAGGATGCGCGCGCGGTCGGGCTCGTGCGCCTCGGCCGCCTCGTGCAGCCTGGCGCGCAGCTCGTCGGGCACGTCCTGCGCCTTCCTCATCGGTCCCTTCCTCCGGCTCCACCCGTGGGCAGCACACCGGCGTGCACCCGCATCGGCGCCTCGTCGGTGCCGAGGAGCCGCTTCAGTTCGGCCATGCCCTTCGACGTCTGGGACTTAACCGTACCCACGGAAACACCGAGGGCGAGCGCCGTGTCCTTCTCCGAGAGGTCGAAGGCGTGCCGAAGCACGACACACGCGCGCTTACGGAACGGCAGCCGGCGCAGCGCCTCCTGGACATCGATCTTCCCCGCTATGTCGGGGTTCTCGGTCTTGTCCTCGCGCTGCGACCAGAACAGTGTGATCCGTCTGCGCTCGCGCACCGCGCCGCGGATCCGGGTGCGGGCCAGGTTCGCGACGACACCGCGGGCGTAGGCCACCGGGTGGTCGGCCGCGCGCACCCGGTCCCAGCGGTGCCACAGCGCGAGCAGCGCGTCGGCCGCCAGGTCGTCGGCGGCGTCCGCCTCGCCGGTCAACAGATGGGCGAAACGGGCGAGTTCGGCGTGGTGCCGCTCGAAGAAGGCGTGGAACTCCACGGAGGCTGCGTCGTCGACGACAGTGCCCACGGGATACCTCTCCTTGCTGCGGCTTTTGAGCGACCCGTGCGGGTGCGTGCGTATACGGCCCCGTGCGCCACCCGTGAAGAAATGGTGCCCCTGTGGGGCGAGATGCGTGAGCGTACCAGCGATCCGTACAGGGCTTCGAACAGCGTATGGCGGGCCGAACTTGATTCCGTAACACGGTGAAAACCTGAAAGCGGTTCAACGCGGGAACAATCCAGCCAGCATCCGCACACCCAGCACGCAGGTCACAAGGAGTATCAGCCATGTCCGAATCGCAGAAGGTGGCCGACCGGCCAAGTGCCGTGCCACCAGCGGCGAACAGCGTCGACCGGTTCTTCAGAATCTCCGAACGGGGCTCCACCTTCGGCCGGGAGATACGTGGCGGATTCGCCACGTTCTTCACCATGGCCTACATCCTTGTCCTGAACCCGATCATCCTCGGGAGCGCCAAGGACAAGTTCGGCCACCAGCTCGACAGCGCCCAACTCGTCACGGCCACCGCCCTGGTGGCCGCGGTGATGACCGTCATCATGGGCGTGGGCGGCAATCTGCCCCTCGCGATCGCCGCGGGCCTCGGCCTGAACGCCGTCGTCGCCTTCCAGATCGCCCCGCTGATGAGCTGGCCCGACGCGATGGGCCTGGTGGTCATCGAAGGCGTGATCATCTGCGTACTGGTGCTCACCGGACTGCGCGAAGCCGTCATGAACGCCATCCCGCAACCGCTGAAGCACGCCATCGGTGTGGGCATTGGACTCTTCATCGCCTTCATCGGCTTCGTGGACGCCGGTTTCGTCAGCCGCATCCCGGATGTCGCGAACACCACCGTGCCGGTGCAGTTGGGCGCGACCGGTTCGCTGACCGGCTGGCCCGTGCTGGTCTTCTGTCTCGGCGTGCTGCTCACCATCGGACTGATGGCACGCAAGGTCAAGGGCGCCATCCTGATCAGCATCGTGACGATGACCGTGGTCGCCGTGATCATCAACTCGGCCGCGGACATCAAGAGTTGGGGCCTGACCACGCCGAAGATCCCCTCCGATGTGGTGGCCACCCCGGACTTCGGCCTCGTCGGTCACTTCAGTCTGTTCGGCGGCTTCGGCGAGACCGGCGCCCTGACCGTCGTCCTGCTGATCTTCACCCTGATCCTGTCGGACTTCTTCGACGCCATGGGCACGATCGTCGGCATCAGCGCCGAGGCCGGACTGCTCGACGAGGAGGGCAAGGTGCCCGGCATCGGCCGGGTGCTGTTCATCGACGGCGCCGCGGCGGTCGCGGGCGGCGCGGCCTCCGCCTCGTCCAACACCGCCTACATCGAGTCCGCCGCCGGCGTCGGCGAGGGTTCGCGCACCGGCTTCTCGAACCTGATCACCGGCGGCATGTTCGCCCTCGCCCTGTTCCTGACCCCGCTGCTCACCATCGTTCCGCTCCAGGCGGCCGCCCCCGCCCTGGTCGCGGTCGGCTTCCTGATGATGACGCAGGTCAAGCACATCGAATGGGACAACTACGAGATCGCGATCCCCGCGTTCCTGACCATCGCGGCGATGCCGTTCACGTACTCGATCACCAACGGCATCGGGGCCGGCTTCGTCGCCTACGTCGTGATCAAGGCGGTGCTCGGCAAGATCCGCGAGGTCCACTGGCTGCTGTGGGCCGTGTCGGCGCTGTTCCTGGTGTACTTCGCGATCGATCCCGTGAGGCAACTGTTCGGCGTGAAGTGACCGTACGGCCGTGGCGTGATCGTACGGCCGTGAAGTGACCGTACGAAGGAAGGGCCGCCCCCAGGGGTGCGGGGCGGCCCTTCGTCGTGCGCGGTGCCTCAGTTCTTCAGCGCCGCCCGCATCATGGCCTTGGCCACCGGCGCCGCCAGGCCGTTGCCGCTGACCTCGGACCTCGCCGCGTCGGACTGCTCGACGATGACCGCCACGGCGACCTCCTTGCCGTTCGAGTCGGACTTCGCGTACGACGTGAACCAGGCGTACGGCGTCTTGCTGTTCTTCTCGCCGTGCTGGGCCGTACCCGTCTTGCCGCCCACGGTCGCACCGGAGATCTTCGCGTTCGTGCCGGTGCCCTCGGTGACGACCGTCTGCATCGCGGACTGGAGCTGCTCGGCGGTCGTCGAGCTGACGATCTCCTTGGTCTCGGTGCTGTCGTCGTAGTTCTTCACGACATCGCCGCTCGCGTCACTGGTCTGCGACACCATGTGCGGCGAGACCAGCTTGCCGCCGTTGGCGATGGCGGCCGACACCATGGCCATCTGCAGCGGGGTCGCCGTGACGTCGTACTGGCCGATGCCGGTCAGCGCCGTGGACGACTCGTCCATGTCCGAGGGGTAGACGCTCGGGTACGCCCGTACCGGCACGTCCTGCGAGTTGTCGTTGAAGCCGAACTTCTCCGCCATCGCCTTGACCTTGTCCTGCCCGAGGTCGACGGCCATCTTCGCGAAGACGTTGTTGCACGAGTACTGCAGCGCCACCCGGATCGAGGCGTTCTTGCAGGGCGCGGAGGCGCTCTCGTTCGACAGGTCGGTCCTCGTGTTCGGCAGCGTGTACGGGTTCGGGCTGTCCGTGCCGGCGTCCACGTCCTTGTACAGCCCGTCCTCCAGCGCCGCCGCGGCGACCACCAGCTTGAACGTCGACCCCGGGGGCAGCGGCTGGCGCAGCGCCCGGTTGGTCATCGGCTTGTCCGCGTCCTTCGTCAGCTTCGTCCAGGCGGCGGAGTCACCGGCGCTCAGCTGCGAGGGGTCGTACGACGGAGTGGAGACGACCGCGAGGATCTTCCCGTTCGTCGGGTCGATCGCGACGGCCCCGCCCTTCTTGCTGCCGAGCGCCGCGTACGCCGCCTTCTGCACGTCCGGGTCGATGGTCGTGACCACGTCACCAGGGCTGGCGCGCTTGTCGGTGATCGTGTCCAGGGGGTTCTTCAGCTGGGTGTCCGTACCGTCGAGCAGATTCTTGTAGACGCCCTCCAGCTGGGTGGCCCCGAACACCTGGGAGCTGTAGCCCGTGACCGCCGCGTACAGACTGCCGTCGGTGTACGTCCGCTTGTACTTGAGGTCGCTGCCCTTCGTCTGCGCGGAGCCGGTGATCGACCGGCCGGCCACGATGATGTTCCCGAGCGGGTTCGCGTACTGCTCGATCGCGTTCCGTCGGTTGTGCTTGTCGTCCGCGAGTGCCTGGCCGTCGTAGAACTGCACCCAGGTCGCCCTGATCAGCAGGGAGAGCACGAGCAGCAGAGTGAAGACGGCGGCACGCCTGATCGTCTTGTTCATCCCGCCCAGAAGGACGGCGGGCGGGAGTGAAACGTTCCCTTCCGCCCGTATTTCTCATACGCCCTTCATGAAGCCCGGCTCAGCCCTGAAGGGTGAGGACGACCTCGTCCGTCTCCTCGCCGCGGGCGTGTGCGTACCCCCGGTCGTTCGCGGTCACCCGGAATCCGCACTTCTCCAGGACCCGCCGCGACCCCGCGTTGTCGCTCGCCGCCCGTGCGTACAGCGGGCGCTCGGGCACCACGGCCAGCAGGTCCCGCAACGCGGCCGTCGCGATGCCCCGGCCCCAGTACGCCCGGTCGATCCAGTAGGTGACCTCGCGCTCGCCGGGCTCCCCGTACACCGCGGCGCTGCCCACGACATCGCCGTCCGCGAGGATCGTGCGCAGGACGGCGGACGAGGCGCGCACACGCTTCCAGTGGGCGTCGAAGGCGTCCCGGTCGGCCGGGTCCTCGGGGGTGAACGCGGCCATCCGGAGGGACTCGGGGTCGTTCATCTGCCGGTAGAAGACCGGCAGGTCGCTGTCGTGGACCGGGCGGAGCGCGATCTCCATGGTCAGAGCCTCCGGGTCGCGAGCGTCAGCCGGTCGCGGGCGTCGAACAGGGCGTCCTTGACCATCTGCTCGTGCGCGGGGGTGAGCCGGGCCACCGGGACCGAGCAGCTGATCGCGTCCCGGGCGGGGGTGCGGTAGGGGATCGCGACGCCGAAGCAGCGCAGCCCCAGCGTGTTCTCCTCGCGGTCCACGGCGAAACCCTGTTCCCGGACCTGGTGCAGCTCCTCGACGAGCTTCTCCCGGTCGGTGATCGTGTGCTCGGTCAGGGCGGGGAGCGTCTCGGGCAGCATCTTGCGGACCTGCTCGTCGGTGTGGGTGGCGAGGAGCGCCTTGCCTAGCGAGGTCGAGTGCGCGGGGAGCCGGCGGCCCACCCGGGTGAAGGGGCGCAGGTAGTGCTGCGACTGGCGGGTGGCCAGGTACACGACGTTCGTGCCGTCCAGACGCGCCAGGTGGATGGTCTCCGTGGTGTCGTCGGAGAGCCGGTCCAGGGTCGGGCGGGCCGCGGCGACCACCTCGTCGCCGTCGATGTAGGAGGTGCCGACCAGCAGGGCCCGCACACCGATGCCGTACCGCGTGCCCGTCGCGTCCGTCTCGACCCAGCCGAGCTCCACAAGGGTGCGCAGCAGCATGTAGAGGCTGGATTTCGGATAACCGACGGCCTCCTGGACCGCCGCCAGGGAGTGCATACCGGGCCGGCCCGCGAAGTACTCGAGCAATTCCACGGTCCGTACCGCGGACTTGACCTGCGCTCCGCCGCCTGTCTCGCCTGCCGACATCGCCCTTGACCCCCTTGTTCGACTGGAAATAGTCTCCGCATCATATTCACCATCAGAGACAGCGTTCAGTATATCGAACACCGCTGGTGAGTGACACGAGAACTACGGCATTACATCTGGAGGGACCCGCGGTGGCAGCAGCACCAGTCTGGAGTGTCGACCCCCGTACCGGGAAGCAGCGCGAGCAGGTTGCGGTGGAGGCTACAGCCCAGGAGGTCGACGAGGCTGTCCGTGCCGCGCACGCCGCCCGGGGATCCCTCGCCGACCGCACCGTGCGCGCCGCCTTCCTGAGGACCGCCGCGGACCTGCTCGAAGCGGCCAAGGAACAGCTCGTCGAGGCCGCCGACGCGGAGACCGCCCTCGGCCCGGTCCGGCTCACCGGCGAACTCGCCCGCACCTGCTACCAGCTGCGGGCCTTCGGCGGCATCGTCGACGAGGGCGCGTTCCTCGACGTCGTCATCAACCACCCCGACGACACGGCGGCCCCGCCGATCCCGGACCTGCGCCGCTACAAGGTGCCGCTGGGTGTCGTCGCCGTCTACTCCGCCTCGAACTTCCCCTTCGCGTTCTCCGTCGCCGGCGGCGACACCGCGAGCGCGCTGGCGGCCGGCTGCCCGGTCGTGGTCAAGGCGCACCCCGACCACCCGGCGCTCTCCGAGCTGGTCGCGGCCGTACTGCGACGCGCCGCCGCCCAGCACGACATCCCGGCCGGTGTC
Organism: Streptomyces sp. NBC_01450; assembly: GCF_036227505.1. Classification (NCBI taxonomy): domain Bacteria; kingdom Bacillati; phylum Actinomycetota; class Actinomycetes; order Kitasatosporales; family Streptomycetaceae; genus Streptomyces; species Streptomyces sp. NBC_01450. The sequence goes on from NZ_CP109480.1 coordinate 8,400,551, forward strand.
GTCGGCCTCGTGCACGGCTTCGAGGCGGGCGTCGAGCTGGTCAAGCACCCGCTGATCGCGGCGGCCGGGTTCACCGGTTCCGTCCGCGGCGGCCGTGCCCTCTTCGACGCGGCGGCCGCGCGCCCCGCGCCGATCCCCTTCCACGGCGAGCTGGGCTCCCTCAACCCCGTCTTGATCACCGAGGCCGCGGCGGCCGAGCGCGGCGAGGCGATCGGCGCCGGGCTCGCGGGCTCGATGACGCTGGGCGTCGGCCAGTTCTGCGTGAAGCCGGGCCTGGTCCTGGCCCCCGCGGGCGCGGCGGGCGACCGCCTGGTGAAGTCCCTGACCGACGCCGTCAGCGACACCGACGCGGGCGTCCTGCTGGACCACCGCATGCGCGACAACTTCATCGCGGGTGTCGCCGAGCGGGCCGAACTCCCCGACGTGGAGTCGCCGGTGACCCCCGGTGCGGGCGGCGAGCACACGGTGAGCCCCGGCTTCCTGACCGTGCCCGCGCACAAGCTCGCCACCGAGGGCGAGCACGACCTGCTCCTGGAGGAGTGCTTCGGCCCGCTCACGGTCGTCGCCCGCTACGAGGACGAGTCCGAGGCCAGCGCGGTCCTCTCCCGTCTCCCCGGCAACCTCACCGCGACCGTGCAGCTGTCGACGGAGGAGACGGCGGGCGAAGGCCGCGGCGCGGAGATCCTCGCCGAGCTGACGCCCCTCGCCGGGCGCGTCTTGGTCAACGGCTGGCCCACCGGTGTCGCCGTCGCCCCCGCCCAGCACCACGGCGGTCCCTACCCCGCGACGACCTCGACCTCCACGTCGGTCGGCGGTACGGCGATCGAGCGCTGGCTGCGGCCGGTGGCGTACCAGAACACGCCGGAGGCGCTTCTGCCGCCGGAGCTGCGGGACGACAATCCGCTGGGGCTGCCGCGACGTTACGACGGTCACCTGGAGCGGTAGCGCTCCGCGGGCAGCGCCGTTGGGGTTGTGGTTGTTCGCGGGCTGCGGGCTCGCCGTGGTTGATCGCGCCCACGCGGCGAAGCCGCATGTGTCACAGCCCCGCGCCCCTTCGGGGCGCGGGAGCGGACCTGAGAGACTCGGTGAATGGACGTCGAACTTCCCGAACTTCCCTTCCCTCTCCGCACCTACGGGCCTGACGGGCACTGGTCGCACGAGGACGGGATCCTCACCGGCTGGGCCGGCCCCCGCCAGGACCGTTTCGTACCGCCCACCGACGAGGCACTGGACCCCGCCTCCGACGCGCCCCGCCTCCTGGGGGCGCCGGAGGGGGACTTCCAGCTGATCGCCCGCGTCACGGTCGGCTTCGGCGCGGCCTTCGACGCGGGGGTCCTCTACGTCCATGTGGGGGAACGGGCCTGGGCGAAGCTCTGCCTGGAGTACTCCCCGGACGTGCCCACCGTCTGCACGGTGGTCACCCGGGGGCACTCCGACGACGCCAACTCCTTCACCGTGGACGGCAGTTCCGTCTGGCTGCGGATCAGCCGCACGGGGCGGGCGTTCGCCTTCCACGCCTCCCGCGACGGCAAGCGCTGGACCTTCATCCGCCTCTTCACCCTGGGTGACGAGAAGGAGACCTCCGACGCGCTCGTCGGTTTCATGACGCAGTCGCCGATGGGGGAGGGGTGCGTGGTGACGTACGACGGCATCGAGTTCCGCCCGAACTGGCCCCAGGACCTGAGAGACGGCAGCTGACCGCGGGTGGGGGGCCGGCCGCGCGGCGGGAACCGTGGCCACCTCCACCACGTCTTCCGCTGCATGATCAGCACTCCCCACACCGCGGGCCCCCTCGTCATCAGAAGCGCGCTGCCCAGCGAGGCCGCCACCATCACCGACCTGCACGTCCGGGCCCGTTCCACGTACTACCCGGACGGTCTGCCCTTCGGTGACGTCGACTGGGTCGCGGCATGGCGGGGCAGCATCGAGCGTCCCGAGACCCACGTCCTGTGCGCGGTACGCGACGGACACCTGGTGGGCATCGCCTCCTTCCGCACGGACGACGACGCGCCCACCGACACCGTGAAGCTCTTCCAGTTCCACGTCGATCCCGACTGCTGGCGCCAGGGCATCGGCCGGGAACTGCACGCGGCCTGCCTCGAACAGTGGCGGGCCGACGGCAAGCGCACGGCCACCCTCGACGTGCACGTCGACAACGCCCGCGCCCAGGCCTTCTACGCCGGTCAGGGCTGGGTCCCGGACCCGGAGAACCCGCCCGCCGAGGGTGATCACCACCTCTACCTGCGGTACGCCGTCGCCGGGGAATGAAAACGGCCGTTTGAACGTTCACATACTCCTGCCCCTCGGAGGGGCCCGTATCCGTACGACCTGGAGAGAGCCGAAGACATGCGCGTCGAGATCTGGTCGGATATCGCTTGTCCCTGGTGTTACGTCGGAAAGGCGCGCTTCGAGAAGGCGCTGGACGCCTTCCCGCACCGTGACGAGGTCGAGGTCGTGCACCGCTCCTTCGAGCTGGACCCCGGTCGCGCCAAGGGCGACATCCAGCCCGTGATCAAGATGCTGACCAAGAAGTACGGCATGAGTGAGGCGCAGGCGCAGGCCGGCGAGGAGAACCTGGGCACGCAGGCCGCCGCCGAGGGCCTGGACTACCGGACCCGGGACCGCGACCACGGCAACACCTTCGACATGCACCGCCTCCTCCACTTCGCCAAGGAGCGGGGACGTCAGGACGAGCTGATCGGCCTGCTGTACAAGGCGAACTTCGCCGAGGAGCGGACGGTCTTCAACGACGACGAGCGGCTCGTCGAGCTGGCCGTCGCCGCCGGGCTCGACGCCGACGCGGCCCGCGAGGTGCTGGCCGACCCGAAGGCGTACGCCGACGAGGTGCGCGCCGACGAGCGCGAGGCCGCCGAGCTCGGCGCGAACGGTGTGCCGTTCTTCGTCCTGGACCGCAAGTACGGCGTCTCCGGCGCCCAGCCCGCCGAGGTCTTCGCGCAGGCACTGACCCAGGCGTGGGGCGAGCGCCCGCCGGTGAAGCTGATCCCGAGCGGTTCCGCCGACGCGGAGGTCTGCGGCCCGGACGGATGCGCCGTACCGCAGCCGTGAGCGCGTCCGGCACAGCGGTGAAAGCGCAGGTCGGGGCGGACGTATAAGCAGTCCTTGGCGGTACCACGTAGAAGTCCGTAATGGACGAGGGGTGCCCGGGGCCGCAGAGTGGTGCCATGGAGACCTTCGAGAGCCTCGTACGAGCCGAGTTCGCCCCGAAGAACACCTATCTGAACACCGCGAGCTGCGGACTCCTGCCGGCGCGCACGGTCGAGGCCATGCGCGCCGCCGTCGAGTCCGTCGCCGACGGACGGCCGTCCGACATGTTCGACGACGTGGAGGCCGCCCGCGCCGCCTTCGCCCGGCTGGCCGGGGTCCCCGCGGGCCGGGTGGCGGCCGGGGCCTCGGTCGCCGTCTACAGCGGACTGATCGCCGCCTCACTGCCGCCGGGCGCCGAAGTCCTCACCGCGGAGGACGACTTCAGCTCCGTCGTGAACCCCTTCCACGTCCGCGGCGACCTCAAGACGCGCGCCGTCCCGCTGGAACGGATCGCCGAGTCCGTACGCCCCGGCACCGCGCTCGTCGCGGTCAGCGCCGCGCAGTCGGCGGACGGGCGGGTCGCCGATCTGGCGGGCATCGCCCGGGCCGCGCGCGAGCACGGGGCGCGTACGTACATCGACGCGTCCCAGGCGGCCGGCTGGCTGCCGGTGGAGGCCGACACGTACGACTTCGTCTCCTCGGTCGCCTTCAAGTGGCTCGTCTGCCCGCGGGGCGTGGCCTTCCTGGTCGTCCCGGAGGACCTCGGCGGGCTCACTCCGGTGTTCGCCGGCTGGGTCGCGGGTGAGGCGCCCTGGGACAGCTGCTACGGCCCCGTGGAGGAACTCGCCCACTCGGCGCGGCGGTTCGACGAGAGCCCCAGCCTCTTCTCGTACGCGGGCGCCCGGCATTCGCTGGAACTCGTCGAGGAGCTGGGCGTGGCGAACGTACGCGCCCATGACCTCGCCCTCGCCGACCGTTTCCGCGCCGGACTCCAACGGCTCGGCCACGCACCGGTCCCCGCCCCCGCCTCGCCGATCGTGTCCGTGCCCGGACTCGGCCGACGGCAGCCGGAGCTGAGCGAGGCCGGGGTGGAGGTCTCCGACCGCGCGGGCAACCTGCGCGCGGCCTTCCACCTGTACAACACCCCCGCCGACGTCGACCGCCTGCTGGACGTCCTGTCCGGCTGACCCCGGCGGGGGCTCCTTCACGTTCGGGGTTACGCCTTGCCCGCGGCTACTTCACGGACGTGAAATCACGGGCGCCGATGAACTCGGGCCTGCGCACCGGCGCCGCGAACGGCTCCACCGCCGCGTTCTCCACGCTGTTGAACACGATGAAGACGTTGCTGCGCGGGAACGGGGTGATGTTGTCCCCGGAGCCGTGCATGCAGTTGCAGTCGAACCAGGTCGCCGAGCCGGCCCGGCCCGTGAACAGCTTGATGCCGTGCCGGTCGGCGAAGCGGGTGAGCGCCTCGTCGGACGGGGTGCCCGCGTCCTGCATCTGGAGCGACTTCTTGTAGTTGTCCCGCGGGGTGGCCCCCGCACAGCCGAGGAACGTCTTGTGCGACCCCGGCATGATCATGAGGCCGCCGTTGGTGTCGTGGTTCTCGGTCAGCGCGATCGACACGGACACGGTCCGCATGTTCGCCAGCCCGTCCTCGGCGTGCCAGGTCTCGAAGTCCGAGTGCCAGTAGAACCCGCTGGCCCCGAAGCCCGGCTTGACGTTGATCCGCGACTGGTGGACGTAGACGTCCGAGCCGAGGATCTGCCGGGCCCGCCCGACGACCCGTTCGTCGCGTACGAGCGCGGCGAAGACCTCACTGATCCGGTGCACCTCGAAGACGGACCGGATCTCCCGCGTGGCGGGCTCGACGATCGAGCGCTCGTCGGCGCGGATCGCCGGATCGGTGACCAGCCGCTCCAACTCGGCCCGGTAGAGGGCGACGTCGTCCTCGCCGATCAGCTCCTCGACCGCGAGGAAGCCGTCACGCTCGTACGCCTGGAGGTCGGGCACGGAGAACGGCCCCGGCGTGCCGGGCGCGCCCCAGACGACCGGGTCCTGGCGGGGCACGGACACCTCGCCGGCGCCGCGGCTGGGGTAGAGGTCGGTGACGGTGGTCGTGCCGGTCGTCTTGCTCGTGGTGGTCGTGGTGGTCGTGGTCATGGGGCTTCAGACCTCCTCGGGTTCGGTGAGCAGGGGGTAGACGCCGTTCTCGTCGTGGTCCTCCCGTCCGGTGACGGGCGGATTGAAGACGCAGACGCACCGGAAGTCGGTCTTGGGACGCAGGGTGTGGCGCTCGTGGCCGTCGAGCAGGTACATCGTGCCCGGCGTGATCCAGTGCGTCTCACCGGTCTCGTCGTCGGTCAACTCGGCCTCGCCCTCCACACAGAGCACGGCCTCGATGTGGTTCGCGTACCACATCGACGTCTCCGTACCCGCGTACAGGACCGTCTCGTGGAGGGAGAAGCCCACCTTCTCCTTGGCGAGGACGATGCGCTTGCTCTCCCAGGTGCCCGTCGCGGCCTTCACATGCCGGTCGGTGTTCTCGATGTCCTTGAACGAACGGACTATCACGGTGCTGCCGTGCCTTTCTGTCAGATCTGTCAGACGGTTTCGCGTACGGCGCGGGCGAGGGTGCGCAGGCCCTCGTCGAGCTCGTCGGGGGTGATGGTGAGCGCGGGGAGGAGTTTCACGACCTCGCTCTCCGGCCCTGAGGTCTCGATGAGCAGCCCGAGTTCGAAGGCGCGCCCCGCGACGCGCCCCGCACGCTCCTTCTCGTGGAACTCGAGGCCCCAGACGAGCCCGCGCCCCCGGTACTCCTTCACATCGGCGAGGTTCTCCTCGGTGACGGAGATCAGCGCCTGCTCGATCTGCTCGCCGCGAGCACGGGTCTGCTTCTCCATGGCGGACCCGTCGGACCAGTACGTCTCCAGGGCCGCGGCGGCGGTGACGAACGCGGGGTTGTTGCCGCGGAAGGTGCCGTTGTGCTCGCCCGGCCCCCAGATGTCCAGCTCGGGCTTGAACAGGCACAGCGACATGGGCAGCCCGTACCCGCTGATGGACTTGGACACGGTCACGACGTCGGGCACGATCCCCGCCTCCTCGAAGGAGAAGAACGCCCCCGTCCGCCCGCAGCCCATCTGGATGTCGTCGACGATGAGCAGCATGTCGCGCCGCGCACACAGGTCGGCGAGGGCGCGCAGCCACTCGGGCCGGGCGACGTTGATACCGCCCTCGCCCTGCACGGTCTCGACGATGACCGCGGCGGGCTGGTTGAGCCCCGACCCCTGGTCCTCGAGCAGCCGCTCGAACCAGAGGAAGTCCGGCACCTGGCCGTCGAAGTAGTTGTCGAACGGCATCGGTGTCCCGTGGACCAGCGGAATCCCGGCACCGGCCCGCTTGAAGGCGTTCCCGGTCACGGCGAGCGAGCCCAGGGACATCCCGTGGAAGGCGTTGGTGAAGGACACGATCGCCTCCCGCCCCTTCACCTTCCGGGCCAGCTTCAGCGCGGACTCGACGGCGTTGGTGCCCGTCGGCCCCGGGAACATGACTTTGTACGGCAGGTCGCGCGGCCGTAGGACGAGGTTCTGGAAGGCCTCGAGGAAGGCGCGCTTGGCGGTCGTCGACATGTCGAGACCGTGGGTGACGCCGTCGCGCTCCAGGTAGTCGATGAGGGCCCGTTTGAGTACGGGGTTGTTGTGCCCGTAGTTCAGGGACCCCGCACCGGCGAAGAAGTCGAGGTACTCGTGCCCGTCCTCGTCGAACATCCGGCTGCCGCGCGCCCGGTCGAAGACGGTGGGCCAGCTGCGGCAGTAGCTGCGCACCTCCGACTCCAGGGTCTCGAAGACGCTCAGGTCGGGCTGGATGATGGTCACGGCGAATCGCTCCTCGGTGCGTGGGGGAGGGAGGGGGATGTCAGGGGGGATGTCCGGGTCAGCCCGGCCCCGGGCCCGGGCGCGGGATCAGCGGCCCGGGGGTCAGCGGCCCGGGGTCAGCGGGGGAGCGGACCGATCCGGTAGAGCACTTCGGGGTCGTGCGGTCCGTCGGGGAACAGCCCCGCCTGGAACAGCACCTCGCGCTCGACGGTCGCGCCGTGGCGTCGCGCGTACGAGGTGAACAGGCGCTCGGAGGCGGTGTTGCCGGGCGTGATCGTGGTCTCGACGGCGGTGACCGTCCGTTGCCGCGCGACCCGCGCGGTCAGCCCGTCGAGCAGGGCCGCGGCCAGCCCGCGTCCGCGGTGGGCGGCGTCGACGGCCACCTGCCACACGAGCAGGGTGCCCGGGTGCTCGGGCCGGACGTACCCGGTGACGAAGCCGACGGGTGCTCCGTCCGTGTCACGCGCCACCGCTGACGTGCCGGCGAAGTCACGGCACCACAGCAGATAGCTGTACGAGGAGTTCAGGTCGAGGGTTCCGGAGTCCTTGGCGATACGCCAGAGTGCGGCTCCGTCCGCCACCTTCGGGCGGTCGATCCGAAGGCCCTCCGGCATTTCCAGGAATTCCGCTTGCAGGTCTGCTTGTGCGGCGGTCATGCGGATTGAATTTACCGATGGAAATCTTAAATTGCATCGTCGGCCGGGGTTACGTACGACGTGCCGTTGTGTTATCACGCGCCCGTGAGCACCTCGCGCCGCGAGCGGTAAATGACCGCTTTCGACCGGAAAATAAGGGAGGAAGTGGACGCGCTGTGGAGTGCGTCACAGCCACATAATCGCCACGAGATGTGCGCGGATTATGTTGGTTGGCGTTCGCGAAATCTTTGCGTTTAGAGGCAGGGAAAGCGGGAAGAAGAATACGGGAAGCTACCCTGCGAATTTATATAAGAATAAGCGTGGAGAAGGTCTCGTGAATTGATGCGGTGGGTGAGTTCAGGGGCGCGGGGCTGTGTGCATATGCGGCTCCGCCGCGGGGCGCGACCAGCCCCCACCCACCCACCCGCAGCCGACACACTCGCCCGGGGGTCTGGGGGGCTAGGCCCACGCCTCCGTCGCGGCGCGGTGTGCCGCTTCCAGGTCCACCGTGAGGCCGGACTCGGCCATCGCCGCCCCCAGCGCCGCGAGGCAGGAGCGTACGACCCCCGGCGTCGCGTCGGGGCCGTAGTGGTTCACCCGGATCATCTCCTTCGCCAGCGCACCCCCACCCGTGACCAACGGCAACACCGGATCCGCGGCCAACGCCTTCGCGACCAACACCCCCGCATCGACCCCGGCCGGCGCCCGCAGCGTCGTGGCGACCGGCGCCGCGTCCCCCGCCTCGTACACATACGGCTCCAGCCCGCCACCGAGCGCGCCCGCCCCCGCCCGCGTGGCCGCCGCCGCCAGGGCGTGTCGGCGCATCACCGCGTCGAGCCCCTCCGACTCGATCCGCTCGACACACGCCTCCAGCGCCAGCATCTCCAACTGCGCCGGCGCGTGCAGCAGCGCCTTGCGGCCGCCGTCGACCCACCGCTCCTTCCAGTCCAGCAGGGAGAGGTAGGACCGACGCGGCGCCCCGGGATTGGCGGCCATCCGGGCCCACGCCCGCTCGCTCACGGACACGGCCGACACCCCGGCGGGCCCGCCCATCGCCTTCTGTGCCCCGATCACGCACAGGTCGACCCCCCACGCGTCCGGCAGCACCGGCTCCGCGCCGATCGAGGCGACGGCGTCCAGGTAGAACAGCGCGCCGTGCGCACGCACCACCTCGCCGATCTCCGCGACGGGGTTCGTGTTCCCCGTCGCCGCCTCCGCGTGCACCAGCGAGACGAAGTCGATCGACGGATGCTCGGCGAAGGCGTCACGCACCTGCGCGGCCGTGACCGCCGTGTGGAACGGCACCGTGAGGTCGATCACCGTCGCACCGCAGTCCCGCAGCCAGTCCCCGAAGGTCTGCCCGTACGGCCCGGTGATCACGTTGAGCGCGGTGGTGCCGGGCCCGGCCGTGGCGCGAATGGCGCCCTCCAGGGGCAGCAGCGCCTCACCCTGCATGATCACGACGTCCTGCTCGGTGGAGAGCAGCCGCGCCACGCGGTCCTCGATCGCCGCGAAGTGTGCGGCGCTCAGCGGGGCGAGGTCCAGGAAGGGGTGGGTCACGGCGGTGCTCTCTTCGCTCACGGGTTCCAATGCGCAGCCCCGAGCGTATCCGGCGGCCTTGTGGCGCAGCGGCGATCCTCGGTCGTACGGGCGGACACCCCTAGTTCTTACGGCCAGATGGCTCCGCGAGGCATGACTTCCGAGGCCGAACGGCGCAACAGCCATCGGATTGGTTTGAGTGAGTCAAACCTTTCCTTATAATCGGAATCCTCCATTCCCCCCACAGGAGGTCTCCGTGAACTCGGTCCCCGGACGCCGGACGCGCATTCTGGCCGCCACCACCGCCACGGTCGGGCTGCTGCTCGTGGCCGGCTGCTCCTCAGGCAACGGAGGGGGTCAGAGCAGTGCCAAGGGGGTTCCCCTGGTCAAGGCGGGCCAGCTCACCACCTGCACCCACCTCCCGTACCCGCCGTTCCAGTCGGAGATCGACGGCAAGGTGCAGGGCTTCGACGTCTCGCTCATCGACCTGGTCGCGGGGGACCTCGGTGTCAAGCAGACCGTCGTCGACACGCCCTTCGAGAACTTCAAGACGGGCGCGTTCCTCAACTCCGGCCAGTGCGACCTCGCCGCGGCCGGCATGACGATCACCGAGGAGCGCAAGAAGAACGTCGACTTCTCCGACCCGTACTTCGACGCGACCCAGGCCGTCCTGGTCGACAAGAAGAGCGGCATCAACTCCCTCGCCGACGTGAAGTCCAAGGGCAAGAAGCTCGGCGCCCAGGCGCAGACCACGGGCGAGGAGTACGTGACGAAGCAGGGCTTCGACCCGATCTCCTTCGAGTCCTCCGACGCGGTCCTCAACGGCCTGCGCACCGGGCAGGTCCAGGCCGTCGTCATCGACAACCCGGTCGTCCAGGGCTGGCTGAAGGACAAGGCGAACGCCGACGCCTTCAAGGTGGTCGACAACCTCAACACCGGTGAGCAGTACGGATTCACGGTGAAGAAGGGCAACACCAAGCTCCTCGCCGCCGTCAACAAGGCGATCAAGGAAGCGAAGGCCGACGGCACGTACAAGAAGCTCTACGAGAAGTGGATCGGCCCGTACTCCGCGTCCGCGGCCACCGCTTCGCCGTCCGCCTCATGAGCCGTGCCGACGCACAGCTCCAGCCTCGCAGGTCCGGCCTGACCCGGCGCCAGAAGCGCGCCCTCTCGCGCGGCGCGCAGTACGTCGTCTTCGTCGCCGTCGTGATCGCCTTCGCGGTCACGGCGGACTGGGGGCGTCTGAAGAACCAGTTCGCGCAGTGGGACCTGGTCAAGCAGATGTTCCCGGACGTCATCACGCTGGCGCTGAAGAACACCGTGCTCTACACGATGTCCGGGTTCGTCTTCGGCCTCGTGCTCGGCATGGTCATCGCCCTGATGCGACTGTCTCCGGTGGGCCCCTACCGCTGGCTCGCCGGTATCTACATCGAGATCTTCCGGGGCCTGCCCGCCCTGCTGATCTTCGTCTTCGTGGGCGTCGCCGTACCGCTGGCCTTCCCGGGCACACAGATCCCCGGCGGCACCTACGGCAAGGTGGCGCTCGCGCTCGGTCTGGTCTCGGCCGCGTACATGGCCGAGACGATCCGCGCGGGCATCCAGGCGGTGCCCAAGGGACAGATGGAGGCGGCCCGCTCGCTGGGCTTCTCGCACGCCCGGGCCATGGTCTCGATCGTCGTCCCGCAGGCGTTCCGCATCGTGATCCCGCCGCTCACCAACGAGCTCGTCCTTCTCTTCAAGGACTCCTCGCTGGTGCTGTTCCTCGGGGTCACCCTGGAGGAACGCGAGCTCACCAAGTTCGGGCGCGACCTGGCGAGCCAGACCGCCAACTCCACACCGATCCTGGTCGCGGGCCTGTGCTATCTGCTCGTCACCGTGCCGCTGGGATTCGTCGTACGCCGCCTGGAGGCCAAGGCCGGGGAGGCCACCAAGTGACCAGCACCAGCACCAGCACCGGTACTCCGGAGATCCAGGTCCGGGACCTGCACAAGTCCTTCGGCGACAACGACGTCCTGCGCGGTATCGACCTGGAGATCGGACAGGGGGAGGTCGTCTGTGTCATCGGACCCTCCGGCTCCGGCAAGTCCACCCTGCTCCGCTGTGTGAACCTCCTGGAGGAACCCACCAAGGGCCAGGTCTTCGTCGGCGGTACCGAGGTCACGCACCCCGACGTCGACATCGACGCCGTACGCCGCCGGATCGGCATGGTCTTCCAGCAGTTCAACCTCTTCCCGCACCTGTCGGTGACCGAGAACCTCACCCTCCCGCAGCGCCGGGTGCTGAAGCGGGACAAGGAGGCCGCGGCCGCGGTCGCCGCCGAGAACCTGGCACGGGTCGGTCTGTCCGAGAAGGCCGACGCCTACCCCTCCTCCCTCTCCGGCGGCCAGCAGCAGCGCGTCGCGATCGCCCGCGCGCTCGCCATGGGCCCCGAGGTGATGCTCTTCGACGAGCCGACCTCGGCGCTCGACCCGGAGCTCGTCGGCGACGTACTCGCCGTCATGCGCAGGCTCGCCCAGGAGGGCATGACGATGATGGTCGTCACCCACGAGATGAGCTTCGCGCGCGAGGTCGCCGACCGGGTCGTCTTCATGGACGGCGGCGTGATCGTCGAGGAGGGCGCCCCCGCCCAGGTCATCGGCGACCCGAGCCACGAGCGCACCCGCCACTTCCTGTCCCGGCTGCTGGACCCGGCGATGGCGGACGTGGAGGAAGACGGCGAAAAGGGCCCGTAGGCCCTGGCCGTTCGGCACGAATTAAGGTGCGGTGCATGAGCGATCGCGCGGTGCTGCACGTGAAGGGGCGGGTGCTCGTCGGGCCCGACGACGTCCGGGACGAACTGTGGGTCGTCGGCGGGAGGGTCTCCTACGAGCGTCCCGTCGGCGCCCGTGACGTCCGCACCGTCGAGGGCTGGGCCCTCCCCGGTCTCGTCGACGCGCACTGCCACGTCGGCCTCGACGCGCACGGTCCCGTCCCCGACGACGTCTCCGAGAAGCAGGCCCTCACCGACCGCGAGGCCGGCACCCTCCTCATCCGGGACGCGGGCTCGCCCTCCGACACCCGCTGGATCGACGACCGCGCCGACCTCCCGAAGATCATCCGTGCGGGGCGGCACATCGCCCGCACCCGCCGCTACATCCGCAACTACGCACACGAGATCGAGCCGGAGGACCTGGTCGCGTACGTCGCCCAGGAAGCCCGGCGCGGCGACGGCTGGGTGAAACTGGTCGGCGACTGGATCGACCGCGAGACGGGCGACCTCGGCGCCTGCTGGCCGCGCGAGGCGGTTACGGCGGCGATCGCCGAGGCGCACCGCCTCGGCGCACGGGTGACCGCGCACTGCTTCGCGGAGGACTCGCTCAGGGACCTGGTCGAGGCGGGCATCGACTGCGTCGAGCACGCGACCGGTCTGACCGAGGAGACGATCCCGCTCTTCGCCTCCCGCGGGGTCGCGATCGTCCCCACGCTCGTCAACATCGCCACCTTCCCGCAGCTCGCCGCCGGGGGAGAGGCGAAGTTCCCGCGCTGGTCGGCGCACATGCGGGCACTGCACGAACGCCGCTACGACACCGTGCGCGCCGCCTACGACGCCGGAGTCCCGGTCTACGTCGGTACCGACGCGGGCGGTTCGCTGGCCCACGGTCTGGTCGCGGGCGAGGTCGCCGAACTCGTCACCGCGGGCATCCCGCCGGTCGAGGCGCTGTCCGCGACGACCTGGGGTGCCCGGCGGTGGCTCGGGCGCCCGGGGCTCGACGAGGGCGCGCCCGCCGACCTCGTGGTGTACGAGGGGGATCCGCGCGCGGACGTACGGGTGCTGGCCGCTCCACGCCGGGTGGTGCTGAACGGGCGGGTCGTGGGCTAGCGGCGGAGGTGTCGTCCGGTTGACGGAGCGTTACGCGTCCGCCGTTCGCCTCGTTACGCACCACCGCCCGCGCTCCGGAGCGTCGACCGGCGCGTTCGGGGCGGGGCAGGTGAGTGGGTGACGGCGGGGAACACTCGTGCCCAGAGACGCCGCGAGATTCGAACGAACTCCCGGAAACCCCACGTTGGAGTGAAGTCGCGTCAGGTTGCTGACTGTTCACTCTCGGTGCGTAATTCTTGCCGGGTCCCAAGCTGTTCTCTCCTGGGGGTCCCACCCTTGAACGCCAACACCAACTTCCGCATGCCCGCACGCCGTTTCACCGCCACCGCGGCGGCCACCGTCCTCGCCACCGGTCCCGTGGTGCTGGCCGGTGCGGGCTCCGCGCACGCGAGCCCCGACCACGGTCGCGCGAGCGCCGTCGTGCTGCGCACCGGGCTCGACGTGTCGCTGCTCGACAAGACCGTGAACGTCCCGCTGGCGGTCTCCCTCAACGAGGTGCGGGCGCCGGGGAGCGCGGAGCGGACCGCGCTGACGGCGAGGCTGGACGGGGTCGACGGCGGTCAGCCGTTCAGTGTGCTGCGGGCGGATGTCGCCTCCGCGAAGGCGACGGTGACCGCGTCGGGGGCGGAGGCGTCCACGAACCTCACCCACGCGCGGATCCACGTCCCCGGGCTGCCGTTGCTGTCCCTCATCGAGGTCGGGCAGGTGACCTCGAAGGCGACCTGCGAGGCGGGTCGCAAGCCCGTGGCTTCCGCCACCCTCCTGGGCGGGGTGACCGTCCTCGGCAAGAAGGTGACGTTGACGGTGGGCGGTCCGACGGAGGTGAAGGTGCCGGGGGTCGGTGAGGTCCGGATCGACTTCTCCAAGACACTGACCACGTCCCGTACGGCGGCCGCGTCCGCGCTCGAACTCAGGGTTTCCGTCAACCCGTTGAAGCTGAACGTGGCGGATGTGGAAGGCACCCTGAACCTGGGATCCGTCAGCTGCGAGTCCCCGGCCGCGGCGCCTGTCTCCGCCCCTGCCTCTGCCCCTGCCTCAGTTTCCGCCCCCGACATCAAGCCCCAGGGAGCACCCGCGGAGTCGGACCTCGCGGAGACCGGCGGCACGTCGACCACTCCGTTCGTGGTGGGTGCGGCGGTCGTGCTCCTGGCGGCGGGCGGGGCGGCCGTCGCCCTGGGACGCCGCCGCCGCTCCTGACCCCGCCCCGTTCTCGCCCCCGCCGCCCCTACCCGTCCCATCCTCAGTCGGGGGCTCCGCCCCCGAACCCCCGATCGGCCTGAACGGCCTCGTCCTCAAACGCCGGACGGGCTGAAGATGCGGGGCGAAGCCCCCGCTCCAGGGGCGCGGGGAACTGCGCGACCAGCCCCCACGCACCGCACTCGAAGAACCCGCCCCGGGGGTCTGGGGGCGGAGCCCCCAGGTTGAGGATGGGACGGGTAGGGGCGGCGGGGGCGAGGAAGGGCCTTGCCGTGCCCGCGCCTCATCGCCCAGCCACCACCACCGCCCGATCCAACGCCTGCAGGAACCCATTGACGGTGGCCCGGTCGCGCACGGCCAGGCGGAGCCAGTCGTCGCCCAGCCCCGGAAACGTGTCCCCACGCCGCACCGCGAACCCGAGCCCCCGCAACTGACGCCGTACGACCGCCGCCCGAGGAAGCCGGACCAGTACGAACGGCCCGTCCGCGGGCTCCACGACCCGCAACCCGTCAGGCTCGAACTCCCGCAGCCCGGCCACGAGATGGGCCCGGTCGGAGGCGACCCGCCGAGCCGCGTGGGCGGCCTCCGCGAGCGCCCGGGGCGACACACACGCCTCCGCCGCGGCGAGGGCGGGCGTGGAGACGGGCCAGAGCGGCTGCGCACGGGACAGCTCGTGGATCGTGTCGGGCGCGGCGAGGACGTATCCGATCCGCAGCCCCGCCAGCCCCCACGTCTTCGTGAGGCTGCGCAGCACGACAAGCCCGGGGACGTCCGTCCGCCCCGCCAACGCCTCCCGCTCACCCGGCACCGCGTCCATGAACGCCTCGTCGACCACCAGCGTCCGCCCCGGCCGGGCGAGCGCGGCGATCGTGCCGGCCGGGTGCAGCACGGACGTCGGGTTGGTCGGGTTGCCGATCACGACGAGGTCCGCGTCCTCGGGAACGGCCGCGGGGTCCAGCCGGAAGCCGTCCGACTCACGCAGCAGCACCCGGTCGACCGTGTGGCCCGCGTCCCGCAGCGCCGCTTCCGGCTCGGTGAACTGCGGGTGGATCACGACCGGTCGACGGACCTTCAGGGCCCGTGCGATGAGGACGAACGCCTCGGCCGCACCCGCCGTCAGGAGCACCCGCTCCACCGGCACCCCGTGCCGTGCCGCCACCGCGGCCCGCGCGGCCCGCCCGTCCGGGTAGGCCGCGAGCCCGTCCAGCGACGCGGCGATCTGCTCGCGCAACCACGCCGGAGGCGTGTCCGCACGTACGTTCACGGCGAGATCGGTGAGTGCCGAACCGTCGTCCCGCATCTCGGCGTCCCCGTGGTGCCGCAGATCGTGCGGGTCGCCCTCGTGCGCGTCGCCCCCGTGCGCGCCTTCAGTGCGCATGTGCGTGGCCGCCGTGGTGGTGCCCGTGCTGGTGTCCGTCGTGGTGGTGCCCGTCGTCGTCGGGGTGGAAGTGCGGCTGCTGGGGGAGGCCCACCTTGTCCTCGAAGCCGGGCAGCGCGATGCGGTAGACGCAGGAGTCGCAGTTCATCCGCAGGTCGCCCTTGACGGCTTCCCGGTACCGCTCCATGACCAGGTCGAGCAGCTCCGGCTCGGGGCCGATGACGTCGGCGGACCGCACCTCGACATCGGGGTGCGCGGCCGCCCAGCCCTCGGTCTGCTGCCGCACCCGGTCGGGGAGGATGCCCGTGAACAGGAAGTAGGGAAGGACCACGATCCTGCGCGCGCCCAGCTTCACGCAGCGGTCCAGGCCCGACGGGACGTCCGGCGCCGCCAGCGACACGAACGCCGTCTCGACGCCCGCGTACCCGCGCCCCTCCCACAGCAGCCGCGCCGCCTTGTGCACCTCCGCGTTGGCGTCCGGGTCGGTGGAGCCGCGCCCGACGAGCAGCACGGTGACGTCGGCACGGTCCGCGGGTGTACGGACCGAGGAGCCGAGCGCCTCGTCCAGTCGCCGTTCCAGCACCGCCAGCAGCGACGGGTGCGGGCCCAGCGGGCGCCCGTACGTGTACGAGATCCCGGGGTGCCGCTCCTTCTCGCGGGCCAGCGCCGCCGGGATGTCCCCCTTGGCGTGCCCGGCGGACACCAGCATCAGCGGGACGGCGGCGAACCGGCGTACCCCCTGCTCGACCAGTTCGGTCACGGCGTCGCCCAGCGGCGGCGGCGACAGTTCGATGAACCCTCCGGCGACGGGCAGTTCGGGGTGACGGCGGCCGAGCTCCCGTACGAAGTCGCGGAAGGCCTCGGCCCCGGCCTCGTCCCGGGTGCCGTGTCCGGCGATGAGCAGGGCGGGGGGCGGGGTGGTCACGAAAACTCCTTGGTCACGGGGTGGTACAGCAGGGCGTTGAGCGCGGCCGCGGCGACCGCCGAACCGCCCTTCTCGGACACGTTGCTGACGGCGGGCAGCCCGCTCTCGCGCAGCGCGGCCTTGGACTCGGCCGCGCCGACGAAGCCGACGGGCAGCCCGATGACGAGCGCCGGGTCGGCGTCGAGGGTCAGCAACTCCTCCAGCGCGGTCGGCGCGCAGCCGATCACCCAAAGGGCGCCGGGACCGACGTCCTCGTACGCGAGCCGGACGGCGTGCGCCGAACGCGTCAGACCGGGGCCCGACTTGGCGTCCCTGAGGCGGCAGACGGTGTCGCGGCGCGTGATGCCCGCCGCGACCATCTCCACGTCCACCACGACCGGTGCCCCGGCGTGCAGCGCCGCGTGCGCCTTCTCCAGGGCGCTCTCGTCGGTGACGAGGTCGTCCGCGTAGTCGAGGTCGGCCGCGGAGTGGATGACCCGCTCCACGACCGCCCGCGTCAGCGGCGGGAAGTGCGAGGTGTCCAGACGGGCACGCAGCCGCCGGAAGGATTCCAGCTCGATCGGGTGAATCACGCGATTCACTGGGCCTCCCGGTGGTAGCGTCGCCGCGTGCTGAGCGAGAACCAAGCCAGCACAGCAGCCTCCAATCCTTGGGGAAACCGGGCTGGTTCCAACCCGGCTGGTGTTGATCGCGGAAGACTCGATCGCTCGCTGAGCGACCGAGCAGCGTGAGCCAGGAATCCTCCTCGTCCGCGAGGAGGAGGGTTCAATTGGGGTCCTCCTGCCAGCGGTAGCCGCGGGGCGTCACCATGCGCCCCGCGACTTCCCGCGTCGCCGTGTTGCCCACGGTCACGACGGTCATCATGTCGACGATCGCCGGATCCAGGGACCCCAGCGACGTCACCCGGCTCGACTCGTCCGGCCGGGAGGCGTTGCGGACGACCCCGACCGGCGTCGTCGGCTCCCGGTGCTCGGCGAGGATCGCGAGCGCCTTCGGGAGCTGCCAGTCGCGGCCCCGGCTGCGCGGGTTGTAGAAGGTCACGACGATGTCCGCCTCCGCGGCGGCCCGTACCCGGCGCTCGATGACCTCCCACGGTGTGTGCAGGTCGGAGAGGCTGATCGACACGTGGTCGTGGCCCAGCGGCGCGCCCAGGATCGCCCCGGCCGCGAGCGCGGCGGTCACGCCCGGCACCCCGACCACGTCGATGTCGTCGGACGCCTCGGCCAGCGCCGGTGACGCCATCGCGTACACGCCCGCGTCGCCGCTGCCGATCAGCGCGACGGCCTGCCCGCGCCGGGCCTCGGCGACCGCCGTGCGCGCCCGCTCCTCCTCGGCGCCGAGGCCGGACTCCAGGATCCGGGTGCCGGGGCGCAGCAGATCGCGGATCTGGTCGACGTACTGGTCGAGCCCGACGAGCACGGACGCCCGCCGCAGCTCCTCCTTCGCCCGGGGGGTGAGCAGGTCACGGGCGCCGGGCCCCAGCCCGACCACCGCGAGCCGCCCGCGCGCCACGCGGCGCACGACGGCGCAGGTGGCCATCGCCGGCTGCCCGTCCGCACGCGTCGACTTCCGCTTGGGGACGAGCAGTTCACCCCCGTGTACGAGGGCGGCGGCCTCCGCCACGGACGGTGTGCCGACGGCGCTCAGCGGCGCGTCCGAGGGGTTCGGCACGTCCACCGTCGCCAACTCCTCGGCGGTGTACGTCACCACGGGCACCCCGAGGCGCCCGGCGGCCTCGACGATGCCGGGCTCCTCGGCCTTGGCGTCGACGGTGGCCAGCTCCGCGACGGACTTCGGGGACAGACCGGCGTCACGCAGTATGTCCTCGACGAGGCCGAGGACCTCCGCCACCGGAGCGCCCTTGGACGCACCGACCCCCACCACGAGGGAGGGCGGCCGCAGCAGCACTTCGCGCTCGCCGGGGGCCACGGCCCGGTCGGTGACACGAATGCCGTACGCGCCCTCCTCCGCGACCGGCAGAGGTGGCAGCGGCCAGGCCAACTCGGTCCGCAGGGCGACGGGTTCGCCGTCCAGCAGCGCCCGGGTCACGGCCGCGACCTCCCCTTCCAGGGGGAAGCCGAGCGTGTCGAGCCCCGGCACCCCGACGGCGTCCGTCGCTGTCGTCACCACTGGCTCGGCGCCGAGCGACTCGCCCACCTCGCGGGCGAGTTCATTGGCCCCGCCGCCATGTCCGCCGACGAGCGACACGGCGAACCGCCCGGCCTCGTCGACGCACACGACCCCCGGGTCGGACGTCTTGTCGCCCAGCAGCGGCGCGATCAGCCGCACCACCGCGCCCGTGGCGAGGAAGCACACCAGCTGGTCGCACTCCGCGAAGGCCCGCCGCACGGCGTCCCCGACGGACTCGGCGGACCCGTCGTACACCCGGGTACGGGTGGGCCAGGCCGCGGCCAGTCGGTCACGGGCCGCCGCGCCCGCCGCCGTGGCGGAAATCAGGCCGATCACTGGAGGACTCCTTCGGTAGTACGCGCCGGAGGCCGGACGCCCCACAGCAGAAAAACGGGGTTGGTGGCCGCGAGCCGGGTGACGTTCCCCGGCAGCGGCGCGAGCCGGGAGGACTGCAGCAGCACGCCGTCGCAGTCGAAGCCGGCGGCGGTGAGCGCCTCCCGGGCCGCCGGCACCCGGTCGAGCGCGGCCATGGCGACGACGACGGACCGCCGGGCCCGACGCGCGCAGACGGTCACGATGGCGGGCAGCTCGCGGCCCCCGCCGCCGATGAAGACGGCATCCGGATCGTCCAGGTCGGACAGCACGGTGGGCGCGGCCCCGTGCACCACACGGACGTCCACGCCGTGCGCCTCGGCGTTGGCGAGGATCCGGTCGCAGCCGTCCCGCGTCTTCTCGATCGCGGTGACGGCGGCCCCGAACCGCGCGCACTCCACGGCGACGGACCCGGAGCCCGCGCCGACGTCCCAGACCAGTTCGCCCAGGCGCGGCCCGAGCCGGGCCAGCGCCAGCGCCCGCACCTCGAACTTGCTGATCATCGAGTCGCGGTGGGTGAACTCACGCTCGTCCAGAGCCCACCGGTCGGGTCCGGCCGGCGGTCCGGCGACCGTCCGCACGGGGGCGAGGGCGCGCGACTCGTCCAGGCACAGCACGACACTCACCGCCGCGCCCCAGTCGCGGGCCGCGGCCTCGGCCGGGGTGACCCGCTCGACCCGCTCGTGCGCGGGGTCGCCGAGGGCGCTCGCCACGACGAGGACGCGCCCGGCGGAGCGGTGGGCGAGGGCGGCGCCCAGCTCGGCGGGCCCCGAACCGGGTCCCGTCAGCACCGCCACCTTCGGGTGGGAGCGGCAGACCTGGACGGCCGTGCGCAGCGCGCGCCCGTGGGCGCTCACCACCACCGCGTCGTCCCAGGGCAGCCCGAGCCGTGCGAAGGCGGTCGCCACGGACGAGACACCGGGGCGCACGTCCAGCCGCTCGGCCCCGAACCGCTCCGCCAGCGCCCGCACGATCCCGAAGAACCCGGGGTCACCGGAGGCGAGCACGACGACGGGCCGCTCCTTTTCCAGGCATCCCTCGATCGCGTCCAGCGCGGGCGCGAGCGGCCCGAGGACGATCCGCTCCACCGCGTCGGGCAGCCGCGCGGCCGCGAGATGCCGTCGGGCGCCCACCACGAGCCCCGCCTCGGCCAGCGCGTCCGAGGCGTCCGGGGAGAGCGGTGCCCCCGTCCCCGTACCGAAGACGGTGATCACGAAGGACTGCCCTTGCGTGCCGCGCGCAGTTCCGCGCGCGCCTGCGGATCGGCCCTGCGGAAGCCGTGGAAGTGACCGGGGTGGTAGAGGTGCGAGCGGGTGCCGGTGGCGTCGAGGGCGGGGCCGACCAGGAAGAGGGTGTGCTTCCAGAGCTTGTGCTCCTTGACGGTCTCCTCCAGCGTCTCGATGGTGCACTTCACGATCAGCTCCTCCGGCCAGGTCGCCTGGTAGGCGACCACGACCGGCGTGGACGTCGGATAACCGCCCTCCAGCAGCTCCCGTACGAGCTGGCCGCTGCGGGCGGCCGACAGGAACAGCGCCATGGTGGTCCCGTGCCGCGCGAACTCCCGAACCTCCTCGCCGGGCGGCATGGGCGTCTTGCCGCCGCCGAGCCGGGTGAGGATCACGGACTGGGCGACCTCGGGGATCGTCAGTTCGCGCTGGGCGAGCGCGGCCACGGCGGAGAAGGAGGAGACACCGGGAATGATCTCGGTCTCGACGCCGATGCCGGCGCACCGGTCGAGCTGCTCCTGCGTACCGCCCCACAGGGCCGGGTCGCCGGAGTGGATACGGGCCACCTTCAGCCCCTCCGCGGCCGCCCGCTCGTACACGGCCACGACGTCCTCCAGGGACATCGTCGCCGAGTCCAGGATCTCCGCCCCCTCGCGGGCGTGCTCGAGGACCTCGGCCTGCACCAGGCTGGCCGCCCAGATCACGACGTCGGCCTCGGCGATGGCGCGCGCGGCGCGGAACGTCAGCAGGTCGGCGGCGCCGGGCCCTGCCCCGACGATGGTCACCTTGCCGGTGGGGGCATCGGCCATGGGAATCGGTCCTCTCCTACGGATGAATCGGGTGCTGCGAGAAGTCAGTGGGCGCGACAGTGGGCGCGAGGCCGTCGCCGGATGTGCGCGAACGGGGTGCGATCGGATACGAAGGGTTCATGGCGGTCTTCGTCGCGCTCGGCGCGTTCCTGATGACGCTGGCCGGCGGCTGGACGGCACAGCGGGTCACCGACCGTCGCCACCTGGTGCTGGGCCTGGCGGGCGGGCTGATGCTCGGCGTGGTCGGCCTGGACCTGCTGCCGGAGGCGCTGAGCGCGGCGGGCGAAGAGGTGTTCGGCGTACCGGCCGCCCTGCTGCTGTTCGTCGCCGGGTTCCTGTTGGCCCATTTGGTGGAACGGCTGCTGGCCGCCCGGCAGGCCGCGCACGGCGGCGAGGAGCACGACGGACGAGCGCCCGAGGTGGGCCTGACGGCCGCCGCGGCGATGGTCGGCCACAGCGCCATGGACGGTGTGGCGATCGGCGCCGCCTTCCAGGTCGGCGGCGGTATGGGCCTGGCGGTCGCGCTCGCGGTGATCGCCCATGACTTCGCGGACGGCTTCAACACGTACACGATCACGAGCCTGTACGGGAACGCGCGCCGCAAGGCCCTGACGATGCTGTTCGCGGACGCGGCGGCCCCGGTGATCGGCGCCGCCTCGACCCTGTTCCTCACCATCCCGGAGCAAGTGCTCGGCTGCTATCTCGGCCTCTTCGGCGGCGTGCTCCTGTACCTGGCCGCCGCCGAGATCCTCCCCGAGGCGCACCACGAGCACCCGGCCCGTTCGACCCTGCTGTGCACGATCGTGGGAGCGGGGTTCATCTGGCTGGTGGTGGGTCTGGCCGGAAGCGGGTGATGTTCCGGGGCTCACAGCTTCCCGCCGCGTTTGCCGTCGCGCGGGGCGGGCGCGATGAGGGTGGAGAGATACGGCAGCGGCTCGCCGCCGAGGTCGGCCGCGGGCCGGATGGACTCGCCCTCCAGCCCGAGTGCGGACCCCCACACGGCGTCCTCGAGCCGGCCTGTCACCCGCAGCGCCTCCGCGACCTCGTGCGCCTGCCGGCCGAACTTGTACGCGACGACGGTCCCGGGCCCGTTCAGGGCGTCCTTGAGCACGGCGGCCCCGGCGGTCACCGGCACGAGGGTGAGCGGCTCGGTCCCTTCCGTGAGCACGGCCCCGGACCGCGCCGCCAGATCCTGCATGGCGGTGATCCCGGGCACGGTCTCGACGACCGTGCCGGGCACCAGCTCCCCGATGGTCTGCGCGAGATAGGTGAAGGTCGAGTACACGTTCGGATCGCCGATGGTCGCGAACGCGACGGCCGTGTGCCGCCGGAGCAGCTCCGCGACCCGCGCGCCGGCGGCGTCCCAGGCGGCCTCGCGCCGCCCCCGGTCGGTCCGCTCGTTGAGCGCGAACACGACGCGGACGACCTTCTCCTCGGGCACGTAGTGCAGGACGGTGGCCTCCGCCCGCCCACGCTCTCCCGTGTCCATCACCGGTACGACCACGACCTCGGCGGCACGCAGCGCGTTGACGCCCTTGACGGTCACCAGCTCCGGGTCACCGGGTCCGACCCCGATTCCGATCAGCTTGCTGCTCATGACGTCCGGCACCTCTCCACGAACCGACGGGCCACACCGGGCTGTGACGCCCAGTGCGTGTGCAGATAACTCGCGTGCACACCTTGTTGTACGAAACCTTCGACGCGCCGCTGAGGGGCGCGCACCCCCCAGGCGGGAGCCGCCCCTGCGCCCGGCTCCACGACGGTCCGGTGGAACTCGTGGCCGCGCATCCGGGTCCCGGCGGCGGCGAGCACGCTGTCGCTCACGGCCACGGCGTCCCGATATCCCAGGGTGAGCCGCTCGCTCATCCGGGCCGAGACGTCGAGCACCCCGCACATGGGCTGCCCGTCGAGCTCACGCGAGAGATACAGCAGCCCGGCGCACTCGGCGGCGACGGGCGCCCCGCCGGACACCAACTCGGCCACGGCCTTGCGCAGCGGCTCGTTGGCGGACAGCTCGGGCGCGTACACCTCGGGGAAGCCCCCACCGATGACCAACCCGTCGGTACCGTCGGGCAGTTGTTCGTCCCGCAGCGGGTCGAAGGTGACGACTTCGGCTCCCGCGGCGGTCAGCAGCTCGGCATGCTCGGCATAGGAGAAGGTGAAGGCGGCCCCTCCGGCGACAGCGATTCGGGGCGCCGCACGCAGCCCGGTCCCGCGATCCTTCAGCCCGTCCGGCGTTCGAGGACGAGGCCGTTCAGGCCGATGGCGGGGGTCTGGGGGCGCAGCCCCCAGGGTCGGGACGGGAAGGGGCGGCGGGGGCGAGGAAACGACAGCCGCAGCCGCGTCCCAGGCCGCACCCGACAGCGCGGGCGCGCTCCGCGCCAACGCGAGCAGCCCGTCGAGATCGCACCCCTCCCGCACCTGCGAGGCCATGGCGGCAACGGACTCGACCGCTGCCGCGTGCCGCTCGGCAACGGGCACCAGTCCAAGATGCCGCGACGGCGTCCCCACCTGCGTGGCGCGCCGCAGCACCCCGAGCACCGGCACCCCGGATTCGTCCAGAGCCTCCCGCAGCATCTCCTCATGCCGCGACGACCCCACCTTGTTGAGAATCACCCCGGAAACCCGCACCTCGGGATCCCAGGAAGCGAACCCGTGCACCAGCGCGGCCACGGACCGGGACTGCGACGAAGCGTCGACGACCAGCACCACCGGCGCCCGCAGCAACTTCGCCACCTGCGCCGTGGACGCGAGTTCACCCTCCCCGGCGGCCCCGTCGTACAGCCCCATCACACCCTCGACGACCGCGAGATCGCACCCGCGCGCCCCGTGCGCGAACAACGGCGCGATCAACTCCGTACCGCACAGATACGCGTCGAGATTCCGCCCCACGCGCCCGGTGGCGAGCGCGTGGTACCCGGGGTCGATGTAGTCGGGCCCCACCTTGTGCGGGGACACGGCGAGCCCCCTTGAGGCGAAGGCCGCCATCAACCCCGTGGCAACGGTGGTCTTGCCGCTCCCCGACGAGGGCGCGGCGATGACCAGCCGAGGGACGGACATCACCACTCGATGCCCCTCTGGCCCTTCTGGCCGGCGTCCATCGGATGCTTGACCTTGGACATGTCCGTCACGAGATCCGCGAACTCGACGAGCTTCTCGGGAGCGTTGCGCCCGGTGATCACGACATGCTGGGTCCCGGGCCGGTCCCGCAGCACGGCGACGACCTCGTCGACGTCCACCCATCCCCAGTGCATGGGGTAGGCGAACTCGTCCAGCACGTACAGCTTGTACGTCTCGGCGGCGAGGTCCCGCTTGACCTGCTCCCAGCCCTCGCGGGCCTTCTCCTCGTTGTCCAGCTGCTCATCGCGCTGAACCCAGGACCATCCCTCGCCCATCTTGTGCCAGTCGACGGACCCGCCCTCGCCGCTGGCCCCCAGCACCCGCAGCGCGTTCTCCTCCCCGACCTTCCACTTCGCCGACTTGACGAACTGGAACACCCCGATGGGCCACCCCTGGTTCCAGGCGCGCAGCGCCAGCCCGAAGGCGGCGGTGGACTTGCCCTTCCCGATCCCCGTGTGCACCACGACCAGCGGCCGGTTGCGGCGCTGACGCGTCGTCAGCCCGTCCTCCGGTACGACACTCGGCTGCCCCTGCGGCATTACGCGGCCCTCCTCGAAGTCCCCTGCACATCGCGCACGAGCCCGGCGATCGCGTCGGCCCGCAACTCGTCCAACGTCACCGCGGTGCCGCCCAGTTCACCCGCGAGCCGCCCCGCGAGCCCGAGCCGCACGGGCCCCGCCTCGCAGTCGACGACCACGGAGGCGACCTGGTCGGCCGCGAACAGCCGCGCCGCCCGCTCGGCGAGCGCGACGGGTTCAAGGCCGCCGGTGGCTCGGCCGTCCGTCACCACGACGACCAACGGCCGTCGCGCCGGATCGCGCAGCCGCTCGACCCGCAGCACGTCGTGCGCGCGCAGCAGCCCCGCCGCGAGCGGCGTCCGCCCGCCCGTGGGCAGCGACTCGAGACGGGCGGCAGCCGCGTCCACGGAGGAGGTGGGCGGCAACGCCACGTCGGCCGAGGATCCCCGGAAGGTCACCAGCCCCACCTTGTCCCGCCGCTGGTACGCGTCGAGCAGCAGCGACAGCACCGCGCCCTTGACGGCACTCATCCGCTGCCGCGCCGCCATCGACCCGGAGGCGTCCACCACGAACAGCACGAGGTTGCCCTCACGCCCCTCCCGGGTGGCCTGGCGCAGATCGTCCCGCCGTACGACGAGACCGCGCCCCGACCGCCCCCGCGCCCGCTGATGCGGCGCCGCCGCCTGCACGGTCGCCGCCAGGTGCAGCTTGGTGAGCGCCCCCCGGGGCCGCCGCGACCCGGTGGTCCGCCCGTGCTCGGTGCGCGCCCGCGAACGCCGCCCGGCCGCGCCCTCGCCGAGCCCCGGCACGCTCAGCACCTTGGTACGAAAGGGTTCGGCGGCCCGTACGGGGGACTGCTCGCCGGCGCCCTGTGCGGCCGGCGCCCGCCCGTCGTCCGAGGGCTCGCCCTGCGCCGGGACGTCACCGGCGGGGGAGTCGCCGTCCGGCCCGTCCTGAGGCGGCTGCCCGCCCCCACCGGGCCCGTCCGGGTCAGGATCGTCGTCACCGCCGCCGTCCTGCTCCCCGAACTCCTCCAGCGTCTCGTCGAGCTTGTCCTCGTCGAGCCCCGGCGCGTCGAAGGGATTGCGTCGCCGCCGGTGCGGCAGCGCGAGCAGCGCCGCCTGCCGTACGTCCTCCGCGAGCACCTCGGTGCGCCCCGCCCACGCGGCGAGCGCGGTCGCGGTCCGTGCCATGACGATGTCGGCCCGCATGCCGTCCACCTCGAAGGCGGCACAGGTCGCCGCGATCTGCCGCAGCGCCGGGTCCCCGAGCCGCACGGACGGCAACAGCTCCCGTGCCGCCACGATCCGGGCCCGTACGGCGGACTCCTCGTCGGCCCAGCGCGCCGCGAAGCCCGTCGGGTCGTCGTCGTAGGCGAGCCTGCGCCGCACGACCTCCACCCGCTGATCGGGCTCCCGGGAGGCGGCCACCTCGACGGTCAGCCCGAACCGGTCGAGCAACTGCGGCCGCAGCTCGCCCTCCTCGGGGTTCATGGTCCCGACGAGCAGGAAACGGGCCGCGTGCCGTACGGAGACGCCTTCGCGCTCGACGTACGAGGCGCCCATGGCGGCGGCGTCCAGCAGCAGGTCGACCAGGTGGTCGTGGAGGAGGTTGACCTCGTCGACGTACAGGATCCCGCGGTGTGCGTCGGCCAGCAGTCCCGGCTCGAAGGCCTTCACGCCCTCCGCGAGCGCCCGCTCGATGTCGAGCGCGCCCACGAGCCGGTCCTCGGACGCGCCGACGGGCAGCTCGACCATGCGGGCCGGCCGGGTCTCGAAGGCGCCCGGCTCGTGCGGCCCGTCGGGACAGGCCGGGTCGGGCGCGGCCGGATCGCACGAGAACCGGCACCCGGCGACGACGTCCACACCCGGCATGAGCGCCGAGAGGGCGCGTACGGCCGTGGACTTGGCCGTGCCCTTCTCACCGCGGACGAGCACACCGCCCACGGCGGGCGACACGGCGTTCAGCAGCAGCGCGAGCCGCAGATCGTCCTGGCCGACCACGGCCGTGAACGGGAACGGGGTACTCACTGGTCGTCGCCCTCCAAGTCGCCTTCGAGCTCCAGATAGGTGGCGCGCAGCCGCTCCAGCGTGTCCGCGTCCGGCTCGGCCCACAGCCCCCGGTCGGCGGCCTCGAGCAGCCGTTCCGTGATGCCGCGCAGCGCCCATGGGTTGGACTTCTTCATGAAGTCCCGGTTCTCCGCGTCGAAGACGTACTCCGCGCTGAGCTTCTCGTACATCCAGTCGTCCACGACCCCGGCCGTGGCGTCGTACCCGAACAGGTAGTCCACGGTCGCCGCCATCTCGAAGGCGCCCTTGTAGCCGTGCCGCCGCATGGCCGCCATCCAGCGCGGGTTGACGACCCGGGCACGGAAGACACGGTGCGTCTCCTCGCCCAGCGTGCGGGTCTTCACCTGGTCCGGTACGGCCGAGTCGCCGACGTACGCCTCAGGGCTCGCGCCCGTCAGGTGCCGCACCATCGCGACCATGCCGCCGTGGTACTGGAAGTAGTCGTCGGCGTCGACGAGGTCGTGCTCGCGGGTGTCCACGTTCTTCGCGGCGACGGCGATCCGCCGGAACGCGATCTCCATGTCCCCCCGCGCCGCCCGCCCGTCGAGCCCGCGCCCGTAGGCGTAGCCGCCCCACACCGCGTACACCTCGGCGAGGTCGGCGTCCGAGCGCCAGTTGCGGGCGTCGATGAGGGGAAGCAGCCCGGCGCCGTACGCGCCCGGCTTGGAGCCGAAGATGCGGGAGGTGGCGCGGCGCCGGTCGCCGTGCTCGGCGGTGTCCTCGTCGGCGTGCGCGCGGACGTAGTTGCGGTCGGCGGGCTCGTCCAGCTCGGCCACCGCGCGCACCGCGTCGTCGATCAGGCCCACGACGTGCGGGAACGCGTCCCGGAAGAAGCCGGAGATACGGACCGTGACGTCGATGCGGGGCCGGCCCAGCTCCTCCAGACCCACCACCTCGAAACCGGTCACGCGGCGCGAGGCGTCGTCCCAGACTGGGCGGCAGCCGAGCAGCGCGAGGATCTCGGCGATGTCGTCGCCCTGGGTACGCATCGCGGACGTGCCCCAGACCGTCAGACCGACGGACTTCGGGTACTCGCCCGTGTCCTGCAGATACCGCTGCACCAGGGAGTCGGCGAGCGCCTGCCCGACCTCCCAACTCAGCCGGGACGGGATGGCCTTGGGGTCGACCGAGTAGAAGTTACGGCCGGTCGGCAGGACGTTCACCAGCCCGCGGGTCGGTGAGCCCGACGGGCCCGCGGGGACGTAACCGCCGTCCAGGGCGCGCAGGATGTGGGTGATCTCATCCGTCGTCCGGGCCAGGCGCGGCACGACCTCACGGCAGGCGAACTCCAGCACCGCGACGGTGTCGGGGAGTTCGACGCCCAGCACCTCCCGTACGAGAGCGGTGCTCTCGGACGTCACCCAGCCGTTCGCCTCCATGCCCTCCGCCATCCGGCGGCACAGCTGCTCCAGCAGGTCGATCGCGTCGGCCCCGGTCCGCGCCGGGCCCTCGACGAGGTCCGTCAGCTCCACCGGCACCTTCACCGGCGCGCCCGGCTCGGCGAGCAGCTCCTTCTCGACCAGGCCGAAGTACTCGGCGAGGCAGGCCCGCAGTCCCGGCAGCGCGTTCGCGGTGCCGCCCCACACCTGGGAGGCGCGCAGCACGGCCAGCACGAGGTTGACGCGCGGCTCGGCCTCCGGGCCGCCGCCGAGGATGTGCAGTCCGTCGCGGATCTGCACGTCCTTGATCTCGCACAGATAGCCGTCGATGTGCATCACGAACTCGTCGAACGCCGCGTCGTCCGGCTGGTCCTCCACATGCAGGTCGTGGTGGAGTTCGGCCGCCTTGACCAGCGTCCAGATCTGCGCGCGGACCGCCGGTGCCTTCGTCGGGTCCAGGTCGGACACCAGCGCGTACTCGTCGAGCAGCTGCTCCAGCTTCGCGAGGTCGCCGTAGGTGTCCGCGCGGGCCATCGGCGGTACGAGGTGGTCGACGACCGTGGCGTGGCCACGGCGCTTGGCCTGGGTGCCCTCGCCGGGGTCGTTGACGATGAAGGGGTAGATGAGCGGGAGCTCGCCGAGGACGGCGTCCGGCGCGCAGCCGCCGCTGAGCCCGAGGCCCTTGCCCGGCAGCCACTCCATCGTGCCGTGCTTGCCCATGTGCACGACGGCGTCCGCGCCGAAGCTGTTTTCGAGCCAGCGGTATGCCGCCATGTAGTGGTGCGACGGCGGCATGTCCGGGTCGTGGTAGATCGCGATCGGGTTCTCACCGAAGCCGCGCGGCGGCTGGATCATCACGACGACGTTCCCGAACTGGAGGGACGCCAGGACGATGTCGTCGCCGTCCACGTACAGGCTGCCCGGCGGCTCGCCCCACGCCTCCAGCATCCCGCCCCGCAGGTCCGGGTCGAGTTTGTCGAACCACGCCCGGTAGTCGGCGAGCGGCACACGCGCGGGGGCGGCGGCGAGCTGCTCCTCGGTGAGCCATTCGACGTCGTGGCCACCGGCGTTGATGAGCCGGTGGATCAACTCGTCGCCGTTGTCGGGGTGCCCTTCGACGGCGTACCCGGCGTCCCGCAGCGCGTCGAGCACCCGTACCGCCGAGGCGGGTGTGTCCAGGCCGACCGCGTTGCCGACCCGGGAGTGCTTGGTCGGGTAGGCGGTGAAGACGAGCGCGAGCTTCTTGTCGGCGTTCGGCTTGTGCTTCAACCGGGCGTGCCGTACGGCGATTCCGGCGACCCGCGCGGCGCGCTCGGGGTCGGCGACGTAGACCGGGACGTCGTCGGGACCCTGCTCCTTGAAGGAGAAGGGGACGGTGATCAGGCGGCCGTCGAACTCGGGGATCGCGACCTGCATCGCCGCGTCCATGGGGGAGAGGGCGGCGTCCGAGGCGTCCCAGGCACTCCTGGACGAGGTCAGGCAGAGTCCTTGCAGCACGGGGACGTTCAGGTCGGCGAGCGCGCCGATGTCCCAGGCCTCCTCGTCGCCGCCCGCGGAGGCCTCCGAGGCGTGCGTGCCGCCCGCCGCGAGCACGGTGGCGACCAGCGTGTCGGCCTTGCCGAGGATCTCGTACAGGCCCGCGTCGGCGCCGCGCAGCGAACCGCAGTACACGGCCAGCGCGTTGGCGCCGCGCGCCTCGATCGCGTCGCACAGCGTGTCCACGAACGCGGTGTTGCCGGACAGCTGGTGGGCCCGGTAGAAGAGCACGCCGACGGTCGGGCGGCCCTCGACGAACGCGCGCTCGCCGTGGACGCCGTACTCCGGCATCTTCCGGGGCTCCTCGAAGCCCTCACCCGTGAGCAGCACGGTGTCGGAGAGGAACCGGGCCAGTTCGGTGAGGTTGTCCGGGCCGCCCTGGACCAGGTAGCGCAGCGCCTCGGCGACGACACCGGCGGGCACCGACGACTCGGCCATCAGTTCGGCGTCGGGCACGGACTCCCCGCCCAGCAGCACGGTGGGGATGCCCGAGGCCTTCAGCTTCCGCAGCCCCTCCTCCCAGGCGCGCTTGCCGCCGAGGAGTCGTACGACGGCGATGTCCGCGCCCTCGACGAGAGAGGGGAGTTCGCCCTCGACGTCCACCCGGGTCGGGTTGCCGATGCGGTACGCGGCGCCGGAGGCACGTGCCGCCAGCAGATCGGTGTCGGCGGTCGACAACAACAACACTGTGCTCATGCGGGCGCTCCCGGTGGAATGAAAGGCAGTCCTTGCGGCGCGCCCGACTCGATGAGCCGCCACAGCGCGTCCGTGTCCGCGTGTTCCTCGATCAGATCGCCGAGCCGGTCCAGCTGCTCCTCGCGCAGCGCGGCGAACGACGTGTCGGCGGCCGGCACGAATCGGCGGCCCGCGGCGGCCGCCACCTCGCGCAGGAAGGCACGCCGGAAGCCGTCCGACTCCAGCGCCCCGTGCCAGTGCGTGCCCCAGACGGCACCGACCCGGCACCCGTCCAGACCGTGTCCGTCGTCATCGGAGATGAACGCGTCACCGCCCATGACTTCGGCGACACCGTGATGGATCTCGTACCCCTCGACGTGCTCGCCGAGGGCCTCCCCGACGGGCCGGGTCAGGGTCTTCTCGCGTGCGAACCGCACGCGGACGGGGAGGAGTCCGAGCCCGTCGACATGACCGGCGCGTGACTCGACCTCGTCCTGGATGTGCTCGCCGAGGATCTGGAAGCCACCGCAGATGCCCAGTACGGGCCGGCCTTCGGCGGCCGTGCGCACGACGGCGTCCGCGAGTCCACGCTCGCGCAGCCACTCCAGCGCCTTCACCGTCCCCCGGGTTCCGGGGACGACGACGAGGTCGGCGTCGGCCAGCTCCTCGGCCCGGTCCACGAACCGCACGACGACACCCGGTTCGGCGGCCAGCGCGTCCACGTCCGTGAAGTTGGACATGAGCGGGATCGCGCAGACGGCGACGCGCAGCACGTCCTCGCCGACGGGGGAGGTCACCCGGGACTCCCGGACCGCTCCCCGCAACGACACCCGCAGCCCGTCCTCCTCGTCGATGCCGAGGCCGTGCTGGAACGGCAGGACGCCGTACGTACGCCGCCCGGTGAGGCCGTGGAGCATGTCGAGTCCCGGCTCCAGCAGGGAGACCTCCCCTCTGAACTTGTTGACGAGGAACCCGGCGACGAACTCCTGGTCCTCGCGCGACAGCAGCGCGACCGTCCCGAAGAACGAGGCGAACACACCCCCGCGGTCGATGTCGCCGACGACGAGCACGGGCAGCCGCGCATTGCGCGCGATCCCCATGTTCACGATGTCGGTCCGCCGCAGATTGATCTCGGCAGGACTGCCGGCCCCCTCACAGATCACCGCGTCATACGTGCCCCGCAACTCGGCGAGGCAGTCCAGCACCGTGGTGAGAAGGGCTTCCTGCCGCCCGCCGTGGTAGCCACGGGCGGTCATCTCGCCCACGGGCTTTCCCATGAGGACGACCTGACTGCTGCGGTCGCTGCCCGGCTTGAGCAGCACGGGGTTCATGAGCGCGCTCGGCTCCACCCGGGCGGCCTGCGCCTGCATGGCCTGCGCGCGCCCTATCTCGGCGCCCTCGCGCGTCACGAACGAGTTCAGGGACATGTTCTGCGCCTTGAAGGGCGCGACCTTGACGCCCTGCCGCACCAGCCACCGGCAGATCCCGGCGGTCACGACGCTCTTGCCGGCGTCGGAGGTGGTCCCGGCGACGAGCAGCCCGCCGCTCATGACGTACGCCCCTTCCTGAGAAGCCTCTGTACGAGCAGCCGCCCGCCGGCACTCACGCCGAGGGCGAGCCAGCCGACGCGCCGTGACAGCCGTACGGCTCGTTCGATGTCGTCGACGTGCACGGCGCGCCCGGCGCCGTTGAGTTCGGGACGGTGCTCGACGCGCCCGCCGTAGGAGAGGGTGCCGCCCAGGCGCACCCCGAGCGCCCCCGCGAACGA
This sequence comes from Streptomyces sp. NBC_01450, assembly GCF_036227505.1. Lineage (NCBI taxonomy): Bacteria > Bacillati > Actinomycetota > Actinomycetes > Kitasatosporales > Streptomycetaceae > Streptomyces > Streptomyces sp. NBC_01450. Next base: position 8,432,606 of record NZ_CP109480.1, read on the forward strand.
GGCCTCCACGGGCCCGGCGTTGGGGCTCGGATGCTTGACGGCATCGACGCGCCAGGCCCTCGCGGCCCCGCGTGGGCTGTCACCCGCGAGGGCGGCGAGCACGGCGGTGAGACGTGCCCCCGGCCATCCGGCGACATCGTCGAGCCGCGCGGAGGCCCACCCGTACCGCCGGTACCTGGGGGACTTGTGACCGACCATGGCGTCAAGGGTGTTGACGGCCCGAAAGCCCACGAGCCCCGGGACTCCGCCCACGGCCCCCCACACCAGGGCGCCCACGACGGCGTCGGAGGTGTTCTCGGCGACGGACTCGACGACGGCGCGTGCGATGCCGTCGGCGTCCAGGGCCTGGGGATCCCGCCCGCACAGATGCGGCAGCCGCTCCCGGGCCGTCTCGATCTCCCCGTCCGCGAGGGCGTCACCGATGGCCCGGGCCTCCCGCCCGAGCGTGGTGCCCCCGACGACGGCCCAGGTGGCGGCGGCCGTCAGCGCGACGGACGCGGCACGTGAGGGGCGTACGGCACGGGACGCGACGGCGGCGAGTCCGGCGGCACCGCCCACACATACGGCGGTGTGCAGGGCGCCCCACCCACGGTGGTCCCGCCACAGCACCCGCTCCACGGCTCCCGCGGCCCGCCCGAACACGGCGACCGGATGCCCCCGGCGGGGATCGCCGAGCAGCAGATCGCCGAGGAGGCCGGCGGCGGCGCCGTACGCGAAGACGCGATCGGCACGCACGGGGTCAGCCGACCGTCAGGTCGGGTGGAACCGTCGCTCGCAGGGCACTTGGGCAGCCGCGCATGGCGTTATGTCCTCACTCAGGGTGTCCACGCCCTGGTTCGACGAGACCGGCGGGGAGAGTTCCTGGCTCCCGGGGAGTTACTTCCCCGGTCACAGTGGCGGGACCGCGCCGGATTCACACCGGCTTCCTCTTCTGTCGCCGTACTTGGCTCCGGCAGTCCACCACGGGTTGGAAGACCCGTCAACTTGCTGTTGACCTGCACGGGGAGAGTGTGCGAAGGCCCACATACAGGTGGGGTGCGGGACGGTGATCCGTCCCGCACCCCACTCGAAGTGGTGCCCGTTTTGGGTTACTTGCCGACGATCAGGAAGATGCCGTACGCCACCGCCGCGGCGCACGCCGCGAAGCAGACGTACGCGCCGGTGACCGCGAGGGTCGCGGAGCCGCCCTGGGCGGACGCGGACTCGCGCTTGGAGAGGCCGACGATGCCGAGGGTGAAGAGGCCGACGAGGCCGACGGTGGTCACGAGGCTGACTCCGAAGACGGAGCCGAGGGCTGCCCAGTCGATGTGCATGCTGTTCTGTCCTTACACCGTGGCCGGGCGGGTGGGCTCCGCGTCCGGGGACGGGATGGTGGTCTTCAGGTCGCCGGACAGGTCGCCGGTGACGGGGCCCGCGGGCGGCGGGGTGACGGCGGCCATCGCGGTGGTGACGACGCCCGCGGGCTCGGCGGCCCCGTAGTCGATGGCATTGACGTTGTCGACGGTGACCGGCTGGCGGCGGGAGAGCTTCCAGATGGTGCCGGCGCCGGCGACGAGCAGCGCCCCGGTGAGGACGATGCCCCACGTGCCCTGCTTGGTCAGGAACTCGGCGGAGGCACCGGCCAGGCCGGCGGCCGGCAGGGTCAGGCCCCAGGCGACGAACATCCGGGTCGCGGTCGACCAGCGGACCACACCGCCCTTGCGGCCGATGCCCGAGCCCATCACCGCGCCGGAACAGACCTGAGTGGTGGAGAGGGAGAAGCCGATGTGCGAGGAGGCCAGGATGGCCGTCGCGGCGCTGGTCTGGGCGGCGAAGCCCTGCGGCGGCGCGAGGTCCGTGAGGCCCTTGCCCATGGTGCGGATGATGCGCCAGCCGCCCAGGTAGGTACCGAGCGCGATGGCCGTACCGGCCGAGACGATGACCCACAGCGGGGGGTTCGAGCCCGGGGCTATGACGCCGCCGGTGACCAGCGCGAGGGTGATGATGCCCATCGTCTTCTGGGCGTCGTTCGTGCCGTGTGCCAGGGAGACCAGGCCGGCGGAGGCGATCTGGCCGGCGCGGTAGCCCTTGGCGGTCGCCTTCTCGTCGGCGCGGTTGCCGATCCGGTACGTCAGCCGGGTGGCCAGCATCGCGGCGAGTCCGGCCACGATGGGCGCGGCGACCGCGGGGATCAGCACCTTGGTGACGACGGTCGAGCCGTTCACCGACGACCAGCCGGCCGACATGACCGCGGCGCCGATCAGGCCGCCGAACAGTGCGTGGGAGGAGCTGGAGGGCAGACCCAGAAGCCAGGTCAGCAGATTCCAGAGGATGGCGCCGACGAGCGCCGCGAAGATCACCTGGACGCGAATGCCCTCTTCGTTGATGATCCCGCCGGAAATCGTCTTGGCGACCTCCACGGAGAGGAACGCGCCGACGAGGTTCAGCACGGCGGACATGGCCACCGCCGTCTTGGGCTTCAGAGCGCCGGTCGAGATGGTCGTCGCCATCGCGTTGGCAGTGTCGTGGAAACCGTTCGTGAAATCGAACACGAGAGCGGTGACGATCACGATTCCGAGGAGGAGCGTGATGTGTTCCATTTACCCAGGCTTCTGTTTGGCGTCAGTGGCAGGTGGACCGTAGGCAACCTGAGTGAACGGAAGATGAACTGGGGCGGGCGTTGGGGTGTATCAAACGGTGGACCGCCCCTCCGCTTGTAAGGGTCAGTGTGCGGGAGGGGCGGCCCGATGGTTTACCAGATGTTCGAACGGAGGCGGAATTTCGGGTTCCGCCGAGGGGTCTTCGAGGGTGCCTAGCCCTTGGCGAACCGCTTGAGCTGGGTCAGGGATCCGTTGAAGAGATTCTGGTCACCCGGGAGCGTGCCGCTGTTGTCGTACTGCCAGAACGTCCACATCGACCAGCCGGCCGGCAACGCGCCCGTGTCCGCGGAGTCGTAGCGGGCGAGCCACAAGGCGTGGTTCGCGGCGAAGGCGCTGCTGCCGCCGGTGCAGGTGTTCCACCAGTGGGTGGTCGTGTAGATGACCGGACGGCGGCCGGTCTCCTGTTCGAGTTCGTCGCTGAACGCCTGGATCCAGCTCACGATCCCGGCCTTGCTGAGGCCGTAGCACTTGTGCTTCTTGTCGTACGGGTTGTACTCGATGTCGAGCGCGGGCGGCAGCGTCCAGCCGTCCGCGCGCCAGGCGCCGCCGTTGCGCACGAAGTACGCGGCCTGGGTGGCGCCGGACGACTTGTCCGGCACCGCGAAGTGGTAGGCGCCGCGGAGGATCCCCGCGTCGCGCGCCCCGTTGTACTGCCGGCCGAAGTAGGGATTGCGGTACGTGTGGGATTCGGTCGCCTTCACATAGACGAACCGGGCGCCCTTGGCCTTCGCGCCCCGCCAGTCGACGTTCTTCTGGTGCGAGGAGACGTCGTGGCCCTTGGGTTTGGCCGCCGCCGCGACCGGGGCCCCGGCGAGAGCGGTCCCCGCGGCGGTGAGTGCCGCGACGGCTGCCGCCGCCGCGAGGACGCGGGCACGACGAAGGAGTGGTTTGTGATCACGGGCCATATTTCCCCCCGGAATGGCGACGTGCGTGACAAATCCCCCAGAGGCTATTGGAAGATCGTTGAAAGGCCATCGATCGCCAGCCAATCACCCCGAGAGGGTGCTATGTCCCGCTATGTGCCCTTACGGACGTTTGGCTTCCGCCCTAAAGTGCCCTCGCCGACAGCCGGTTGACGCCCGCGCCTGGCAGGATCGCCGCATGGCTGAGCAGCGGCGGGACGCACGGGAAGTGCGGGACGCGAGGCAGAGCGCGCCGGGCGCGCACCAGCGGGAGGTGGCGGCCGCGTGGGACGAGCTCGTCGCGACGGCCCTCCGGACGGTGGCCGACGGACTGGTCGTCGGTACGTCGGGCAACGTCTCCGTCCGCGTCGGCGACATGGTCCTGGTCACGCCGACGGGAGTGCCGTACGACCGGCTGAGACCCGAAGACGCCGTCGGCGTGGACCTCGAGGGCCGGCAGGTCCTCGGTTCGCTCGCCGCGACGAGCGAACTGCCGATGCACCTCGCGATCCACCGCGCCACCGACGCGCGGGCCGTCGTCCACACCCACGCCGCGCACGCGACGGCCGTCTCGACCCTCGTCACCGAGCTCCCCCTCATCCACTACATGACGGGCGCGCTCGGCGGACCGGTCCGAGTTGCCCCCTATGCGACCTACGGGACCCCGGAGTTGGCCGAGAACATGCTCCAGGCCCTCACCGGCCGCACGGCCTGCCTCCTCCAGAACCACGGCACCATCGCCTACGGAGCCTCACTGGCCCAGGCGTTCGACCGCACCGCCCAACTGGAATGGATGTCCCGCGTCTGGCTCCTGGCGTCCTCCGTGCCCGGCCTCTCCCCGACGCTGCTCTCGCCGGAACAGGTGGGCGAGGCGGGGGAGCGGCTGCGGCGCTACGGGCAGGACGGCGGGGCCGGTCCCCGCTGATCCGGCGCGGTGCGGCGACCCGGAGGCGGGAGTCCGTCGCCCGCTCCCGCTGGCCGACCCGGCGCCGCGCCGGGAGACTGAACCCGTGCGTACTGTCAAAGCGACGGCCGCGGCCGTCTCCGTAGCCCTGGCCGCGGGCGCGGCCTCCGTGGCGGCGGGCCGGTTCGCCAGCGACGCCGCGCTGAAGGCGCCGCCCGGCAGGCCGCTGCCGACCGAGCCCCGGCTCACCGTGCACTCCACGGCCGCGGGCCGGATCACGCTCACCCGTGACCTGGCCTCCCTGCGCCCGGGAAGGTACGGCCTCACGGGCGACGGCTCGCACGCGGTCGTCGGCCCCGTCCTGGATGCCGCACCCCACACCGCCGACACGGTCGTACGCCGCCTCGAACGCGTCACCCACGGCACCCTGGAGGCCGGTGACAAGGCGTGGCTCACCCCGAACCTGCACATCGGCAACCCCGGCAGCGCCCTCGGCCTCGACCACGCCGACGTGGACATCCCCGGCGAGCTCGGCCCGCTGCCCGCCTGGTTCGTGCCCGGCACCCGCACCACCTGGGTGATCACGGTGCACGGGCTCGGCACCACCCGCGAGCACCCCATGAACGTGATGGAGTTCCTGCACCGAAACCGGCTCCCCGTGCTCGACCTCGCCTACCGCGGCGACCTCGGCGCACCCCGCTCCCCGGACGGCCTCAGCCACCTCGGCGAGACCGAGTGGCGCGACCTGGACGCCGCCGTGCGCTACGCCGTGCGCTACGGCGCCGACGAGGTCGTCCTGTACGGCTGGTCCATCGGCGCCACCATGGCCCTGCGCACCGCCGCGCACTCCGCCCTGCGCGACCGGATCTCCGGGCTGATCCTGGACTCGCCCGTCCTCGACTGGGGAGCCACGTTGCGCGCCCTCGCCTCGGCCCGCCGCACCCCCAGCGTCCTGCTGCCCCTCGCGGTCCGCGCCGCCCAGGGCCGCACCGGTCTGCACGGCGACCGGATCCGGGAGGCCGCCGACCCCGGCCGGCTCAAGATCCCGACCCTGATCGTGCACGGCCCGGACGACACCATCGCCCCCTGGGGCCCCTCACGCCGCCTAGCCGAGCGCCGTCCGGACCTGGTCACCCTCCACACGGTCCCGCACGCCTCCCACGGCGCCATGTGGAACGCCGCCCCGAACTACGAAGAGGCCCTACGCCGCTTCCTCACCCCCCTGATGTAGCCACCCCCGATGTAGCCACCCCGCTGACGTAGCCACCCCGCTCCACGACGACCTCCGGGCCCAGACCCCGCGAAGGCCCCGCGCACGCCCGCGCGACCATGCCCCGCACCCCCGGCGGAGCTGCCCCCCAAGCCTTCCGGTTGGGATCCGGTCAACTCGTACGAGGCCTCGCTCACACGTGTCGAGCCCCCTCGGAACCCCGTCCATTGGCCACCCCTGTCGCCTGCTGTGACATTCCGTTTGGGTTTTCGGACCGTCAACCGGAAGACTGCACCCGTGACGTCCCGTAACCCGCGCGACTCCAGGCTCCGACTCGTCCGCCCGCGCACCCTGGCTTCCGCCCCCCGAGCGGTGACCCAGCGCAGCTCGCGCCGACCCGCACCCCGGCCCCCCGAGGGCACTCCGCCGCCCGCGGAACTGGCCCGCATGGCCCGCACCGGCCTCGCCGCCGCGGCCCGCGTCGCCCGCTGGGCCGACGCCTCGCTCGGCCCGGGGAGCGACGGCGCGACCCCCGACGGCCAGGGCACCCTCGCCGACGCGACCGCCGAACGGGCCGCCGAGGAGTTGGGCCTGACCCCGGCTCAGGTCCGCGCGGACTGGGACACCGCACGCCTCGCCGGCCTCGTCGAGGTGCACGGCGACATCGCCCGCCCCGGCTGGCGACTGCGCGCCTGGAACCGCGACGACAGCGCCGTTCTGCGCGGCTGGGTCGCCCTCTTCGACGCCTGGTCGCTCGCCCACCCGGAACCGGCCGACCGCGAGGCGTCCGCCGTCGCCGAGGTCGTCTCCGCGATGCCCCAGGTGCTCTCCTTCCTCCAGCTCTCCGCCGGGCCCGTCCCCATGGAGCAGCTCCTCGACCTCCTCGAGCAGCGCGTCATCGAACTGCGCACCGAGCGCTGTGAGATCCCCTACGGTCCCCAGCCGGAGCCCGCCCCGGAGGCCACCGAGATCGCGGACGCCCCCCTCGCGCCCCTCCTCGACTGGGCCCTGCACGCGCTCGCCTCCGTCGGCGCGCTCACCTGCGCCGAAGGACAGGCCACGCTCACCCCGCTCGGCAGCTGGGCGGTCTGGGTCAAGCTGGAGCAGATCTGCGTCGCCGCGCAGAGCCCCGCCGGGAACATCGAGCAGCCCGCCTCGGACATGCTCCGCGGCTGCGCCCAGCTGCGCCCGAACGCGGCCCGCGCCGAGTACCGCGCCTGGCTCGCCGCCCGCCCCGTCGGCAGCGCCGTCACCGAACTCCTCGAAGCCGCCCGCGGCGAGGACGCCCTCACCCGCGGCCTCGCCTTCGAGGCGCTGCGCGTGGTCGGCGCCCCCGCCGAGCCCGACGTACGCGCCGTGGCCGAGGAGTCCTGGCTGCGCCCCTACGCCCTGCTGTGGCTCGCCGAGCACGACGGCCACGATCCGGAGGACGCCCACGAGGTGCTCACCCGCGAAGAGTCCACCTGGCTCTGGGTCGACACCGCCGCCGCCGTCGCCGACCACGGTGAGGCGCCGCTCCTCGTACGGCATCTGGAGTCCGCGGTGCAGCCCACCGTGCCCGCACTCCTCGACGAGGTGCGCGCCGTCGGCCACCCCCGCACCGTCCAGGTCCTGGTCGCGCTCGCCGCCGCCCACCCGGACCCCGCCCTCGCCAAGGCCGTACGCCGCGCCGCCTTCCAGGTCCACACCGGAGGAAGCTAGGACCCGTCTTCTGGATCAGGCCCGGGCCGCGGGTCAGCC